>OZ241987.1:0-4702358 GCA_965204395.1 Dehalococcoidia bacterium | reverse complement strand
GGCCGCGCACGCGAGCCTGTGGGGCAACACGTCCAACGCCATCGCCGACTTCATGGACGACTTGCGCGAGCACGACGCCAGCGACAACGTGACCCTGCTGGTGTTCACGGAGTTCGGCCGCCGAGTGCACGACAACGGCTCCGGCACCGACCACGGAAGCGGCGGCGTGGCGTTCGTCGTCGGCGACAACGTCAAGGGCGGCATGTACGGTGAATACCCCTCCCTGGAGGAAGACAAACTGCTGGAAGGCGACCTGCACTTCAACAACGACTTCCGGAGCATCTACACCGACCTGTTGGAAGGATGGATGGGACTGGACGCGCAACCGTTGGTGAACGGACAGTTCGAGAAGTTCAACCTGATCTAAAGCGTTGCCCAGGGGTGGAGCGCATCCACCCCTACCAACAATCGATCTTGTCATCCGTTCCAACGGAGGAAACCGTATGACCACTACCATTGAGCGCAACGCCATGCCGACAGTCGGTATTTCGTTGCAATACACCCACACCATCGGCAGAGCGGAGTTTTCGGGCCCGGGTTTTCGTAATCCGACGGCCATGGCTCGCGCCGAAGACGACATAATGTACGTCGCCAACCGTTCGTACGACTATCGTCCGGACGGCAAGCGGATCACGATGTGCACCGTTGGCGAGGAGTTCATCAGCGAATTTGCCAAGGGCGTGTTCGAGCAGGGCGACGGCGAGGCCGTTTCGACGGACGGGGCCATCATCTGGCCCACCGCGATCACGGGTAGGACCCGACGGCAACGTCTACCTGGCGGACGAATACCTGGACCGCATCAGCATCTACTCGGCAGAAGGCGAGTATCTCACGAAGTGGGAGCGGCCTGGCGACGGGGACGGCCAGTGGAACAAACCCAGCGGCCTGGTGTTCGGAAAGGATGCCGTACTGTACCTGGTGGACAGCAACAACCATCGGATCCAGATGCTCTCCGCTGACGGCGAATACATCGGTCAGTTCGGCGAGTTTGGCTCGGGCCCCGGGCAGTTCAACATGCCCTTCGGCGTTGACACCGACGGCAATGGCAACGTTTACGTCGCCGACTGGCGGAACGACCGCATCCAGAAGTTCACGGCTGACGGCAAGTTCCTGCTGGAAATCGGCGAAACGGGAGACGGCGAGGGTCAGTTCAACCGGCCGACCGACGTGGCGGTGGACAATGAGGGCACCATCTACGTCGCCGACTGGAACAACGAGCGGTTGCAGATCTTCCACCCCAACGGTGGGTTCGCCGGCATGACGTACGGTGAAGCGACCATTTCGCAGTGGGGCGTCGGAAAACTGGACGCGAACCCCGAGATGTGGGAAGAGCGCAAGATCGCCCAGGGCATAGATCGGGAAAAGTATTTCTGGGGGCCCATCGCCGTAGAGTGCGATGACCAGGGGAGAGTGTTCGTGGTGGAGACCGCCCGTTCACGGATCCAGGTGTTCCAGAAGCAGGACTCGGTCTTCTACGGCGTCAACGAGCGCGTCTCGGGCGGCGGTGGCCGACTCTAGACGACTCGTCGGATCGAATATCAAGGGGACGGGTACGAGACCCGTCCCCTTGTGCGATTAATGCCGTTGGTAGGACATGATGGTCATCCATAGTATCCGCGGGACGGCTGCGGAAAATCTGCCCGCGATATTCGGGTGATGGCATAAATGTTATACTGATTCACGATAATTCTTCCTTGATGGACGTAACGTTTTGACTACGCAGGAACATTTAGCAGCTCAACTCAAACCACTAGGGATCCGTTTGACGCCGCAACGCTTGGCTATCGCTGAGGTAGTGGTGAACTCGGCTGATCATCCCACGGTGCGGGAAATCTTTGAGCGCGTACGTGATTTCTTTCCCTATGTAACGTTGGCTACGGTTTACTCCACGCTGGGATTGCTGGAACAGGCGGGCATCGTTCGCGAATTGCCGTTTCAGAAGTTTTCCCGCTACGACGCCAATCTGTCGCCCCACGCCAACTTAGTGTGCCTCGGTTGTGGATCAGTAGTGGATGCGGACGTAGGGCACGAGCGTGTGGCAGAGCTAGAGCAATCCATCAACGACAATACCAACTTCCGGATCTCGTCGCAGCGGGTGGACTTCTACGGGTACTGCGCAGGTTGCGCCCGCGACTAACGAGGCGACAGGCATAGACGTTATCGGTCGCACTTGGCCCTTCTGAGCCGACTGAGCCTAACCAATTTTCGTAACTTCCGGCAGGTGGACATCGAACTAGCCGCCGGAGTTTCAGTGTTCCACGGCGGGAACGCTCAAGGGAAAACCGCGCTGCTGGAAGCCGCTTATACCCTTGCCGTTGGCCGGGCTTTTCGTGCTGAACGGGAGCGTGAGGTGGTAAACTTCGATGCCGCTCGGAACGGTGAGGCGGCGTATATAACCGGTATCGTGAGAGACGGGGATGTGCAGCCAAACCTGACGGTGGTTGTTGGATATCAACCAGCTGGTCCCGCGCCTGTCGAAGCCGATGAATCGGGCCGACTTCCGCCCGTGCGAACCGTAACCAAGCAGATTCGGGTCAATCGGCTGCCGTCCACCGCATCCGGCCTGTTGGGACGGCTCGGCGCGACGTTGTTCGTGGCGGATGATCTGGGACTGGCGCTCGGGCCGCCAGCGGGCAGACGCCGGTATCTCGATGTGTTGATCTCGCAAGCGCAACGGCCGTATCTGGAGTCGTTGCAGCGGTATCAGGCGGCGCTGCGCAACCGGAACGGGCTCTTGCGGCGGCAACGGGACGGCTCGGTGGAACCAGACGAAATGGAGTATTGGGACGCCCAAGTGGTGGGTGCCGGGACGCAAATTGTGCTGAGCCGTGCCAATGCCCTCAACCATCTGTCGGAATTTGCCCATGAGCATCACGGGGAACTGGCGGAACCGGAACAAGTCCTGGCACTGGCATACCGGCCAAATGTACCCCCCCGCGAAACCTCTGAATCTACGGAAGGGGAATTTACGAGGCTGCTCCAGCAACGGGCGGCCAGAGAGAACGCCACGGCGGCAACCTCCACGGGCCCGCACCGGGATGATTTCGGAATATACGTCGACGGGAGAGACGCAGGGTCGTTCGCATCCCGTGGCGAGGCGCGCACCATTGCTTTAGCACTGCGGTTGGCGGAAGCGGACTATCTGGCTGATGTTCGCGGCGAGGACCCCATCATCCTGTTGGATGACGTGTTTTCAGAGATGGACGCCGGACGCCGGGAGCGAGTTTTGAGAAAGACTGCTGCATACCGGCAAACCCTCATGACTACCACCGACGTGGAACTGGTGCGGGCAGTCCTGGGCGACGAAGCGACTTACTTTCGAGTCTTCGACAATACGGTGCAGCGGGAGAGCTGACGGACGTCCGCAGGTTCGCTCTAGGATATGAGTGGATGACTCTCACATCTGATGAATCGATGCGCGACGTAATCGACCGGGCCGCCGACGTGTTGATCGGCGCTGAGCATGCGATTGCCCTCACCGGGGCCGGTCTGTCGGTTGAGAGCGGCATTCCGTCTTTTCGAGGTCCCGGTGGTCTGTGGACGCGGTACGGACAACCGTCGAACTTGTCCTACCGGGTCTTTTCGCGCGATCCACAAGCGTGGTGGGAGAGTCGGTTGCGGGACGAGGCGGCCCCGGGGAACCCTACCTATGACCTCAAAGTGGCGGTTGATAATGCAAGGCCCAATGCCGGTCACATCGCCCTCGCGGACCTGGAATCGGTGGGTGTCTTGAAGTCCGTGATCACGCAGAACGTTGACGGGCTGCACAATCGGGCCGGATCCAGCGCGGTGCTGGAGATACACGGGAACCGCAACTATCTCCGGTGCATTGGCTGTGGGGAACGACAACCGCGCGAAGGTTACCTGATCACCGATTTGCCGCCCACCTGCCGGGAATGTGGCGGCGTGATCAAGTTGGACACGGTGATGTTTGGCGAGCCCATTCCCCGGTCAACGTTGGACGCATGTATTGAGGAAGTCCACCGTTGCGATGCTATGCTATTGGTGGGTACTTCAGGCGCTGTCAATCCGGCAGCACAATTCCCGCTGGTAGCGCGCGAGCGGGGCGCCCAAATCATTGAAGTCAACCCAATACCCACTGAATTGACCGGAGCGGCGCACGTGGTGATCACTGGCGCCGCCGGTGAAACCCTGCCGGCCCTGGTTAAAGCTATCGATAAGCGGATGAGCGAAGCGTATTGAGATGGGCGGATTCTTTTCGAATTGGTGGGATGGTGTCCTGGCGTGGGCGGCGGGCACGACCATCACATGGTCGGACCTGACCGTGGCCGGGATCATACTCGGCGCGTCGATACTTTTCGCCTTTTTGTTCAGCCGCTTATTGTCACGGTTGATGTTGCGGATGGCGCATTTTTCGGCCGGTGATTTGGACGACCGCATAATATCGGCCGCGCGGGGACCGGTCACCGCTCTCATCATCCTGATCGGAGCGTACATCGCTGCGACGTTCCCGCTCCACCTGGCCGATGCTGTTCAGGATGTGGTCAACAAGGTTGCCGCGGTCATTGCCATCGTCATCGGGGCGTTCCTGGTCACCGGAATCAGCGGGGCAGTCATCGCGTGGTTGGAGGAGTTGCTGGAGAGCAGCGACCCGGAAAGTGCGGGCAATTGGGCGCTTCCCCTGGCGAGGCGGGGAGTGATGATCGTGGTGGTGGCCATGGCCGGCATGGTTTCCCTGGACGTCCTCGGCATCAACATCAGCCCGCTGATCGCGGGATTGGGACTCGGTGGCCTGGCGGTGGCTTTGGCGCTGCAACCGACGTTAACCAATCTCTTCGCGGGTACCTATGTGATTACCGAGGGAGTGGTCAGCGCCGGCGATTACATCGAGATGGAAAACGGCGTGACCGGCTACGTGGTGGACGTAAACTGGAGAAGCACGCGGCTGCGGACCTGGACCAACAATCTGGTGATCATCCCCAACTCCAGATTTTCCGAGACCATCATCACCAACTACAGCAAGCCCGACGAGCACGTCAACGTGTACCTCACCTGCGGCGTGGCCTATGAGAGCGACCTGCAAATGGTGGAGGCGGTCAGCATGGAAGTCATGCAGAAGGTGGAACGGGAGCACCCCGGCGTGGTTCGGGATTACGGCGTGTATTTCGGCTACGATACCTTTGGCGAAAGTAACGTCGATTTTTGGCTGTTCATGCAGGCGGCGAACCGGCTGGCGAGTTTCGAGGTCCGGAGCGAACTCATCAAGCAATTGCATGCCCGCCTGGCCGCTGAGGACATCACCATCAACTACCCGGTGCGCAGCCTGCATTTTCCGGATGGGTGGACGCCGCAGGACGGTCAACCAATGCCGCCTCCGGCCGTAACGGGAAGACCGTCGCCGATGGTCAGTTCGAGGTCGCACGCGCCTACCGACATGCCTGGCGGTGGCGGCGACGGGCCGGACGTTTAGCTGTGCAGCGAAAGGGGCCACCGAATTGCGGCCCCTTTCCTTTAGTGTTGGGATCGGTACCAGATCTAGCGTGACAGGCCGTAGGCGGTGGCTTGCAGCCTGGTGTCTCCGGTGGCGTTCAAACGTTGGGTGATGCTGTCGATCAAAGCGCCGACGGCGGTTTCGCCCCAGAACCAACTGTGGATTTCGGTTTCGCTGTCGTTGGGTCGCTGGGCCATGCGCGCCTCATAGCAGAATGCCTTGAGGTCGTCGGCGCAGAAACGCACGAATTGGGGCACGGAAACGTCGGCGGGCCGTTCGTCCATGTCGGCGTCGTCACTGTCGGAGTAGGCTTCCAGGAACCGAATAATGCCTCGGAACCGTCGCTGAGGGATGCCGGTGATGCCGACAGCGGTACGCCCTCGTTGTTCCTTCCACCGCTCGTAGTATCCGCGTAGAGCGGTGATCTCGCCGGCCGGGTCCAGAGGCTGGGCATCGTTGTTGTTTGCGCCTGCTGCGACGTCGGACGCCTGCGGCATGCCGACCGGGCCAGCGTCCTCGGGGTAATCGGACAGTACCGGGCCGCTGGAGGCGTTGACCATATCCAGCGCTGCGGAAATGACCTGGCGCTGAAAAGGAGGTTCATCCGGCTTGCCCAGGGCGTATCCGAAATAGAACGGCACCCACAGGGCGCGTGGCGGTTTGACGCGCTCGGCGTGTTCGCGCACCAACGCAATGGCGATGGTGGTCAAGCCGGTCGACTCGAAAACGCGGGCCAGCACGCTCACGGCGTGCGTGCACAGCGGTCAAGTGGGGGTCAGGAACACGAGGTCGACGCCCTCATCCTTGAGGCGTTTCGCAACTTCGGGTCCCGTTTCCTCCGCGACGACGGTGCAGTCGCGCAACGCGCCCATGAAGGAGTAATTGTTAGGAGCCAGTGCGCCAATGGTGCCTTGGTCAACCAACTCCCGCATGCGATCGATGGGGTAGGTGACATTGATGTCCCGATAGATTGCCGTACGGTCAAATCCGATGCTGAAGTGGCTCTGTACGACGTCCGCAATGTCGGAGTCGCTGGGCAGGACCCGATAGGTGGACTCGCCCCCGGGATGGTCGCGGTTGAACGGCTTGTCATCCCTAAGATGCAGTCCGGCGGTGGTAACGATGGCAACCGTGCTCTCCGACAGGGGTTTGCCCAATGGAGACCAGGGTACGTCGTCAGACTCCATGCAGGGGAAGAACTCCAGCATCCGGCGCTGGACTTCGGACAGGATTTCCAAACGAGGCATCGGGCAACTCCAAAACAGGGGTAAGGGTCCGGGTGACAGCAATCGGGGGCGGCTGGTGGGCCACCCCCTGCACATGCCGTGGGGTTAATCGAACATTATCGCGCCGCGGCCAATCTCACCACGGTCCAGATCATCATACGCTTCGTTGATCTGGTCCAGGGTGTAGTGGCGTACGACGAGGTCGTCCAGGTTCAGCTTGCCCGAATGGTACATGTCGACCATCACGGGCATGTCGGTTCGTGAACGGGCTGACCCGTAGTAGGACCCGCGCAGGGTTTTTTCGTTGCGCACGAGGTCAACGGCGTTGATGGCGGCTTCCTGACCCCACGGAGCGATTCCTACCACCGTAACTACCCCACGCTTTGCGGCCATGTCATAAGCGGCCTTGGTAGTATCTCCGCTGCCGAATACCTCGAAGGTGTAGTCGGCACCGCGTCCGCCAGTTAGATCCTTGACCTGTCGTACTGGATCCTGGTCGGAGGCGTTAACGGTGTGCGTTGCCCCGAACCGCATGGCAAATTCCAACTGGGCCTCACGGATGTCGACGGCGATGATCTGCCGGGCGTTGGCCAGGGCCGCGCCCATGATCACATTGAGGCCCACGCCGCCGCAGCCGATGACGGCGACGGTGCTGCCGGCTTTAATTTCCGCGCTGTAGAGGGCGGCGCCCACACCGGTGGTAACCGAGCAGCCGATCATGGCAGCCTTGTCCATGGGCAGGCCGTCCGACACGGGAACGACGCCGGTTTCAGGGAGCACGGCGTATTCAGCGAAGCAGGCTACCTTGCCCATGTGGTGGATGTCCTGGCCGTCGGCGTGCAATCGAGTCGTACCGTCAAGGAGATTGGCACCGGTGGCGGCGTGGAGGTCGCACAGATTGCTGTAACCCTCCAGGCAGGACCGGCATCGTCCGCAGGCGGGGACGAAGGAAAGGATCACCTGGTCGCCTTCGTTGGCCAGGATGACGCCCGGGCCGGTCTGGACGACGGTACCGGCCCCTTCGTGGCCCAGGACCACCGGAATGGCGATAGGAGCGTCGCCGTGCATGAAATGGCGGTCGCTGCGGCAGATGCCCGCCGCGCCGACTTTGACCAAAACCTCGCCGGCTTTGGGCTCATCCAGATCAACCTCGCAGATATCCAGGGGTTGACCCACTTCCCATAAAACAGCAGCTTTTACCTTCAAAACTTGTCCCTCCGGGTGGGTCTGCGCGCCAATTCTCAACGCGTGGCAAACCTAATTTTGTTGTTCAATCATTGTAGATTACCCAGGAGAATCCCGCCATACCCCGCGCTCCTCACGCGTACCCAGTTTGAGTTGAGGGGTTGAAAAAGGTCGGTCTCTCCGGGTAAGGAACGGGTTACGAAGCACCGTTGCCACCTGGGGAGGCCGACCATGCCATGGTATCACCGCATCGCCACCTTTCTGAATCACTCGTTGCCGGAGTTCCGTGCCACCCGCCGCACCAATCTGGCTCTGCTCACTGCGGCAATTCTCCAGCGTCGCACCCTTGCCATCTCTGTGTTGGTGCGCTCGTGGCAGGTTCAGGTACCCTACTCGCACCACCAGCGTAAGAAAAGGCTCTTTCGCTTTCTGTCCAACACCGGCTTTGACACCGTGGCGGTGCAGACGGCGCTGCTGGGACCCATCTGTCAGGCAACTCGGCTTCGGGGACTGACGCCGATCATGATTGACTGGTCTGATCTGGGTCAGGGGCGCAACGGTCTGTTCGCTGCGGTCTGTTTTCGGGGTCGGGGGTTGCCGCTGCTCAGTTGGGTTTCCACGCCGGAAGAGCTGGACCCGTCCCAGAACCGAGTGGAGGAGTTTTTCATCGGACGGTTGTTGCGACACCTGCCCAACCACATCCGGCCCCTGCTGCTGGCTGACCGGGGCTTCGGACGGGCCAGCCTGATCCACTTCTTGCAACAGATGCCCAACCACACCGGCTACCCAGTGGACTACGTAGTCCGCCTCAAGGGCGACGTGGTGGTCCAGAGCGCCCACTATCGTGGTCGGTTGCGGGACTATCCCCTGCGCAAGGGCCGCATCCTGTTCTGGCCTCAAACCCTCTACCGCTCCGATGGCGCCGTGGTGATCAACCTGGTGCTTTATTGGGCCAGAGGCCATCGGGAACCCTGGTACCTGGCCACGTCGCTCACCGACCCGCGTAAAGCAGTGCGGATGTACCGGAAGCGGATGCAGCCGGAGCAGTACTTCAAGGATGGCAAGCAGCGCTTCGGGCTGAACCGAAGCACGGTCACCACCACCGATCGGCTGCAACGGTTGCTGGTGGGATTGCTGTTGGCCTGCTGCCTGCTGATATTGGCGGGAATGCGAGTGTCCCAAACCTTCCGGCGACAGGTGTGCTCCCGCGGGAAGCTGGGCATCCTGCACTTGGGTTACGAATACTACCTCGCCACACCCGACCCACCGGACAACCTCTTCCCCATTCAACGCCACCAAACCGGGTACGCGTGAGCCCGCGCTCCGGTGGTGCAGTTCGCATCATGGTGTAGTGAGGGAGCAGGCACGCGACATTGCACGGGCGAATCACAACGTCAGCCTCCACTTGTGCGCCATTCCTTCCGAAAGGAATCGAACAGCAGGGCCTTTCAATGATCGGCGTAAACCGGGTTGAGGGCACGGCTAGCGCGCCGGGGCGGGAAGGTCCCAGCGGAGGAATTTGTGGTAGCGGTCGCCGTCAATCCAGGGAAGCAGGTTGATGACGATGTCTTCAGGGTGAGGGACGTCCCCCTGGCGTCGGGCATTGTCCAGGCAGCGGCGGAGGTTACCGAAGGTGGGGAGGCGGCAGCCGGCTTTGACGAAGCGCTCGATGACTTCGGCCGGTTCGGGAGGTTGTTCGGGATCCCAGTGGTTGGCGACGGCTTCGGCGATGCGGCGGAGCTTGATGATGGTGAGTTCGGTGGCGAACCTGCGCTTGAGGACGTTGATGCGGCGGCGGATTTGGGAAAGGGTCATGGGATTGCCTCGGCGGGGGGTATTTTCATGGATGAAGGGGATGGAAAGGATTGGGTATATGGATGGGATGGTGGAGATTTTGGCGAAATGCCGCTCATTTCCGCTCATTTCCGTTCATTGGAGTAGGGCTGGGATGTGTGATATGGGGGTAAATGGTGGCGGTTTTGGTGGGTTTGGGGGCGATACAGGTGGTTATGGCGGGCCGGTGAGAGGATTTGAGGGAGTGTCGTTTGGGCGTGGGGTGTTGGCACGTGGGCATTGGGATGGCTGGTGGCTTGATTGGCGGGTTGGATTTGGTGTATTGGTTAAATGGTAAGGATGGGTGAACGGTGGGGGCAAGCGGGAAGTGTCATTGGCAGTTGTTGGCAGTTGGAAGGGGAGAGAGGGGATTTCCTGAAGAATCGAACGGCCCTGAATCGATCAACAGGGCCATTCCAAAGTTGATCCGTCATTCTCGCGGAAGTCGCAGATGCGCCTCCGGCGTGCGGGAATCCAGGCGGTCATTGTGCTCAGAATGTTCTGGATTCCGGCTTTCGCCGGAATGACGGTTTGGGGTGAAAGGACGCTAACCGGGACTTTGAAAAGGCCCTGATCGATCAGCTCGCGCCCTGTACACGTTGCGAGATTGGGGTTATACTCTGGATATCAGCACGAAGACCTGCGCAGGTCGGTGCTCGAGCGGAAGTGGCTCAGTGGTAGAGCGTCTCCTTGCCAAGGAGAAGGTCGCGGGTTCGAATCCCGTCTTCCGCTCCATTTTTATGCCAACCGCGCACCGCTGCTGGAGGAACCGGACCTGTGAAGCCGGTCCGGAGGTTTCCTTGCCCCACATCCAGAAAGGCCCCGTTTTGTCCACCTGTCTAGTCGGGGCGCGATCGTGAACCGTTCCGGAATTTTTTGCCTAACTGACGTCGCGAGGTATATTCCGGTTTACCCACTCGTATTCCTCGGCTTCGGTTTGGAAATAGTTAAAGCGGTGGAACATTTTGGTGCCACCGCGGGCAACGCGAATTTGGTCTCGTTGCGACTCGGTGGCGAGTTGGTCAACCTGATTGGTCTCGGGATTTATGACGACGCCGTAACTGTCGCGGGCGGCGTCAACGGATACGAAGCCGTCCATGACATCGTCAAGAACCATAGCGACGTCCCGTTCCAACGGATCGCCCCAACCGCCGCCGCCGGCGGTATATATCCGCACCAGGTCGCCGCACTTCCAATGATTGTCGTCCGAGAACGGGCGGATCTCGCGTTCTTCAGGCGTGTTAGGGTTGAGAACTACCCTGGAAATTCCGCCACCCATGCCACCCGCGACGCCCCAGGTGGGGAACAAGCTGTTCTCGACCCGCAACCCGAAAGTGCCCTCGTCGGCCAACAGGCGCACGTCTCGAATCACGCCGCAACCCCCGCGGTATTTGCCGGGCCCGCCTGAATCCGTGGATATGGCGTAGCGTTCCAAGCGGAGCGGGTACTCCATTTCCATGAACTCGCCGGGGTAGTTTTCGTTGTGCCTCTGGTAGATGGCGTCGAGGCCGTCTCCGAAAGGTCTGGCGCCATGCCCGACCGCGATTCCGTCGGTGCAAAGCAGCCATGCACCAGTGTCGCGGTCTTTCATGCGCCAGTAGGCGATCACGTACACAGCGGCGCCGGCCATCACGTTGCCATCGGTGGCTTGGGCCAGGACGGCCCGGACGGCGCTTTTGAGTTTGGTGAAAGTGTGGGCGCGACAACCCAACGCCGCCGGCCATTCCGGGCGGAGAATGCTGCCCGGACGGAGTTTCACTGCGTCTATTCCAGACAGGAGGCCGTGGTTGGCGAGCAACGAAGCGTCAAACTGGTGAAAGTACTGGCCGAAATACGCCTTGAGGGCGCCGTCGCTGGCGATGAAGTTTATTGATCCGTCGGCTTGGTCGTCGCTGTTGGAAGCGTCAAGCGATATTTCGTCGCCTTTCCTGCTCAGCGTAAGGTGGAATGAATGCCAGTGATCGCCCAGGCCCTCGTGGTCCATATAGTCGCGAACGGCGTACTCGCCCTCCGAGATCATTTCCAGAGTCTTGTCTCGAACCAGACGCCCGGTGTCGGCCTGATCTTCAGCGATAGCGTCGAGCATGGTTCGCTTTCCGAAGCGGTCGAACATCTCCAATAGGCGTTCCTGTGCCCGATTGGCCGCAGCCATCAGCGCTCGTGAATCCCCTTCCAGCAAATCGGGATATCGGGAGTTGCGGAGGATAATGCGGTATGCCTCGTCATTGAGCCGGCCGCTGTCGATGATTTTTATGGGAGGCACCAGCGTTCCATCGTGAAAGATTTCGGTATTGGCGGGACCAATGCTGCCGGGGCGGGATCCGCCCAAGTCCCAGAAATGGGCGAACGAATGACAGTAGGCCACGATTTCTTCGTCGCAAAAGACGGGAGCGATGAACACCATGTCCGGCGTGTGGGTGATGCTTCCCTCAGAAAGGTAAGGATCGTTGTACCAGTAAAGGTCGCCCGGCCGCATGGATTCGACGGGGTAGTGTTGCCAGACGCAACCCAGAATATCGCTCCCCATGGTGTCGCCGTATATTTCCTGGCCGTGGCGGTCCAGAAAGCTTACGGTGTAATCCTTCTTCTCGCGGATGAACGCCGACATGGCCGTGCGCTCGATGATCAATTCGCACTCCAGGCGAGCGGCGCGTAGGCTGCCACGGACAAGTTGGCGAGTGATTGGGTCGACCTGGGTTTTGTTTGCGTCGCTCATTGCTAACCTCCGTTCCCTCGAATGATGCAATTGCCGTGCTGGTCGATACGGGATAACCAACCCGGGTTGATCACTACAGTGGAGTCCATCCCTTCCAAGATGGCAGGTCCATCCACAACGCAACCCGCCACTAAATCGTCGCGCTTGTAGATCGGGCATTCGACGAACCCCGCAGTCTCGTCGAAGTAGACTTTCCGGTAAGTGTCTGGTTCGATGGCCTGGGCAGGGGAAGAGACTCCGTGCGTAGGTTCAACAGGCGGGGAACCGTTCGCCGCCCCTACCTGTCCGGATGCAGTGACTCGGAGAGTTACGATTTCGACGGGCTGTTCCAGGGAGAATCCGTATAGTTGGTGATGCTCTTGGTGGAAATTCTCCACCAGATTGCGGAGACCCGGTTCGTCGACCGCCGTATTACTGTATTGGACCGTCAACTCGGATCCCTGGTGGGCGTACCGGAGATCGGCCGAACGGGATAGGTGGCGGCTGGCCGCAGGGACGCCTTCGGCGCTCAGCCAGATCATACCCTCCCGTTCCAGTACGTCGAATACGTCTGCGATACCCCGAATATCGAAGTGATTGCCCTGTTGAGGCACAGTCCGAGCGTAGTCGTTCTTGAATTCAGCGGCGAGCAAACCGGAGGCCGATGTGATGCCCGGGTGCGCCGGTACGACCACCGTTTCGATTCCCAAAAGGTTGGCGACATCGATCGCGTGCATCGGCCCGGCGCCGCCATACGCTATCAGGGCGAAATCTCGCGGGTCGTGGCCGCGCTCGACACTGATGTTGCGGATGGCTCCTACCATAGCGTTGTTTGCGATTCTGATTATCCCGCTGGCGGCAGCGGCCAAATCCAGGGCCAGGGGCGCGGCAACGGTGTCATGGACAGTCTGAGCGGACGCCTGAGCGTCCAGGGATAGTTGACCGCCGGCTATCTGTGTGTTGACCCTTCCCAGGACGAGGTTCGCATCAGTAACCGTCGCCGCGGTCGCGCCTCTGCCATAACAGGCGGGTCCTGGATCGGCTCCCGCGCTGTCGGGACCGACGGTAAGACTGCCGTATGGGGAGACTTTTGCAATGCTGCCCCCTCCGCAGCCGATAGTGGCGATGTCCAGCATGGGGAGCTGGATAGGCCAATCTCCCAACTTACCGTTCAGAGTCAAACCGGGTTGGCCGTCGCGGAGCAGCGATACGTCGGTGCTGGTGCCGCCCATATCGAACGATATGCAGTTCGTTACCCCGACGCCCCCGGCGATTTGTGCGGTAGCGATGACTCCGGCCGCCGGACCGGATAGAGCAGTGTACACGGGCTGACTCACGGCGGCGTCAGCGCCGATAATGCCGCCGTTGGATTTCATTATGGATAAGGCGGCCGGGGTTTCCAGCGACGCCAAAGAATGCTTGAGATTATTGATGTAACGGCTGACGCGTGGCGTCACGTATGCGTTAAGGACCGTGGTGATGGCCCGCTCGTACTCGCGATATACGGGCAACACGTCGGACGACAGGGAAACGGGCACCTCCGGAAGTTCCCGGAACAGGATTTCCCGAGCGCGCTGCTCATTGGTTGGATTGGCGTAGGAGTGCAGAAAGGCGACCGCTACGGCGGCGACCCCAGCCTGGGAGAAAAACTGGGCTGCCCGAACCACTTCCATTTCGTCCAGCGCCAACAGGATTTCACCCTCGAAAGTGGTGCGCTCGTTGATCTCCAGGCAATTTCGCGGCTGCACGGGACGTTCAGGCTTAACCCACGTATTGGGATTGGCCAGTCTGGGAGTGCCGTGTCGAGCGATCTCAAGGACGTACTTGTACCCGGTGGTGACCAGCAGGCCAACTTGAGCGCCCTTGTTTTCCAGAACGGAATTGGTGGCGATGGTCGTACCGTGCAATATGTGAACCACGTCCGCTGGTTTAACTTCTGTCGCGTCCAGGATATCGGTCAGTCCCTTGAGGAATCCTATCGACGGATCTTCAGGAGTGGAAGGAGTTTTATACACCGTCTGTGAGCCGGTTTCCAAGTCGGCAAGAACAAGATCTGTGAAGGTGCCGCCGACGTCAACGGCTAAAGTATATTGAGGCATCTGGTTCCCTTTTAATGTACGTGTCGGGGCACATGGGCGTGTCGGTCAATCGCCAGTGCAGTCAAGAACTTGGGCACAAGGCCGTTCATGCACTAAATCGGTAATGTTTGTGCGCACAACGATGGATTATTGGGCTAACGTGGGTTTAAAAACGTGATACTATTGGCGGAAACACTACACCAATAAAACATGCGGAGCGCACAATGCCGCCCATTGTAATAAAAATCAGCATCGAAGGGGATCCGGACGGAACGGTGGATGCGTTACGGCGTATTGCCTCAATGGGAGATCCTGACCAACTGGGATTGGCCTCGTCAACGTCGGTCTTTGAAACGGACTGGGAAGATGAAGGAGGCTCTCATGTCGAATGGACCACTGAGCAGGTTGGAGAATTGCCAATGGGACACCGACCCCGATTCGGGAATCATGCGCCCGGCATCGCCTATCGTCAGTCCCTTCCCGAACCCGCATGGCCGGCACAATGGGATAGCCGATTGGGCAGCGAATTGGTGAGGAACATGTCGGAGAGCGCGCGCCGATTGGTGTCGATCCTGGCCGCGGCCGGCGCGGAAGGCATGACCAGGGACGCCATCACAGCTCAGCTTGGGATCGAAACTGACACCATTCGTACGACACAAGTAAGTATCGGACACGCTCTGCGGCGTGTGCAGCGAGCGAACGGTAACATAAGCCTGCCCCGTCCCGTCGAATTCCACAAGAGGTTGGACACTTACATGCTGAATCCGGCATTCAGGGAGGCGCTCCGAAGCGAATAAAGGGTAGATAGGCTCAAAGTATTTGGACATCCTGACTTTGGGGCAGCAAAAATAGTTTTACCTAGGTGCTTGAAGTCGGGGAACAAATCCGTAGGAAACAGTCGCGTTCAGTTGCCGGGCCGCACGAAAATGCAAAGCATCGCCGCCAATTTGTATTGAAACAGACAAAAATGGCGAAATAATGCACGATGTGCACAATATGTGTGCGCTTGTGCATTTCATGTTTACCTGGGCGCTTTCCGATTAAACGATGCACACGGGGCCGATTCGTAGGTGGAGAGACGAGCACCTTTCCTGTTGAAAGGGTTCTCCGCTCTAACCGAGCCGTGAAACCATAGTAGACCGAGTGGTCGACAAACGTTACCAGGATCACGTGCGGCTGTTGTACAGATAATGGGGATTTGCGATGACCGGCGGATGGTTTAGATAAAAACGCTCCACGTACGGTGAAAGTTGGGCGGCCATACGCCGCACCGCCAACGTCTCGGGTTCCACAGGTCGCGCCAGTTGCTCCCTCAATTCGCGGGCCACGTCGGCCTTGTCAACCCGTGGATGCTGGCCGTCCTGTGTCACCACTTCTCCATCAACGATGGTGGCGGCAATGTCGCGGGCCTTTGCTCGCCCTAAAATCACTTCCACAGGAGGGACGTCTTCGTCCAGGTAGGGATCGCCCAATGCGTCCAACCTGATCAGCAACATGTCGGCACGGTACCCGGGCCTCAATGCGCCGATCTCGCCGGCGAACCCGGTGGGCACAGCGGCGTTGGCCGTGGCCATACTCAGCACCTGTTCCGCTGTAATGGCGGGTTCGGTGAGGCCCGGTTGGCGATGCAGTTTGCTCACCAGGCGCATTTCCTGGAGCAGGTCGTCATCATCGTTGATGGCCGTGCTGTCGGTTCCCATGGCGACGTTGACGCCCCGGGCCAGCATCGGATTGACCGGCGCGATGCCGTTCTTGAGCCGGAGGTTCGAGCTGGCGTTGTGGCAGACCGTCGCCCCCGAGTTAGCTAGAAGGTCGATGTCGCTGTCCGTCAGCCACACCGAATGCGCAAAGGAAACCTCCGGGCCCAGGAACTCCAGATCCTGAAGGTGCTGCACTGGGGTTTTGCCCCAGGTGCGGATGCCGTAATCCTTCTGGTAGGGGCTTTCCACCAGGTGCATGTGGATGCCGGTTTGCAGACGCGCGGCTTGCTCTTTAGTGCGGAGCAGGAAATCGTCGGAGTTCCACTGCACGTTGGCCGGACTTAGCAGCACGCGAACCTTGCCAGAGTGATCCCCGTGGTATTGCCGATGCATCTCATTGCTAAACGCGAAATAGTCGTCATCGCTCATGTGGCTGACTGCCAGGTAACGACGGAGGTCGTTGGACAGGTCGGCGGGCAACCCGCCCAAGAAATTAGCATCGTCGGCATACACCACCCGGTTTTGATTCCGTAGGTAGCTGGAAAAGGCCACACGCATCCCGGCATCCAAAAATCCCTTCAGCACCGCGTCGACATCCTCCTTCAGGGTGCCGGCCGCAGTTTGTGGATGGTTGTACATCACGGTGGTGGTGCCGGATTCCAGCATGTTAATCGCGGTGTAGAGGGTCATCAGATAGTGGTCGTAGGGGCGCCGCCCCCATCCGGCCAGGATCCACATCTCCAGGCAATCGTCGCAGGTACCCATTTGTAGCGTGGTGACGCCACGCCCGTGGTGATGCGAGTTCACCAGACCCGGAATGATGGCGTAGTTCGGGCCACCCAATTCCGCATCAGGCGTGTATTCCGCTCGCAATGTTTCGAAGGGCCCGACATCCTTGATGAGGCCGTCCTCCTGATAGACCCCTACATCGTAAAGGGTCTCGATAGGACCGCCATCGCCAGACGCGCTCAGGAGGTACCTGCCGCGGATCAATGAGGAAGCCATGATTTGCCCCCGTCAGGTGGTTTGGGCCCGGTACTGCTCAACAATATCCGAACCGGTTGCGGCCCATACACCGCCGGTCCGCATCATGTGTCCCAACGCCGCATCGACCGTTCCGACTCGGAATGGCTGTCCGACCAACCACGGATGCCAATTGAGCGCCAGGACCCGGCCGTTGGATGCGCCGTCCTCGAGCAGAGTGTCGAAACTTTCGGTGAGCCGGCGTTGGTAGTCGGCTACCGTCACCTTGCGCTGCGCCAGGCTTGCGACATCATCTAGTTCATAGAGCAGAGGCAGCGCAAAGAAGGGATCGTCGCCAGTGGTCATCGGATAGGGTTGCTCGTCGTTGGCCCAGTCGCATACGTAACGGAGGCCCGCTTGGGCGAGCAATCGTGGGGTGCGCTCGGATTCGCCGTATTCCGGGCTCAGCCAGCCTTGCGGGGCTGATCTTGTTGCGGCGACGAGGGAATCGATGGAGGAGCGAATGTAACTGCGTTCCTCGTCCTCCGACATGTCGGACGTGATCATCCTGCTGACTGAAATGCCGTGCCCGATAATTTCGCAGCCTCGGTCCATGCAGTGCCGTACCAGGTACGGATAGTTCTCGGCGGTCATCGCATCCATGGCGATGGTCGCAGGGATACCGTGTTTTTCCAACACGTCCAAAAGGCGGAAAATGCCAATTCGGTGCCCGTATTCGCGGTGTGATAGCCGGGCGTAGTCCGGAAAAGCGCGCGGCGCCGATCCACCGGCGAGGTTGGCGACCTGAAAACTCCCTTCAGGAACTTGCCACTCCATGTGCTCCAGCACCAGGATCACGCAGAGCGCCACGCCCGCTCCGTCGGGCCACCGCAGTGCTGGGCGCGAAATGATCGGCGACCACTCGTGGTGCGGGTGGTCCATGCCAAAAGTGCGTTGTGCGGGCATAGGGACGACCCTCCGTACGGTCAAAGTTGGTGAGCAGAATGTTTATCTGACAAACTGCTGAGCGTGATCCATCGCCTGGTCGTAATAGTTGGCGATGTAGTATTCCGCTATCTCGTCGGCGGTAGTTTGCCACACACCGTCGTGGGACATGATGTAACCCAGGGTGTCATCCAGGTACTTGATGCGATGCGGTTGCCCGATCAGGAAGGGATGCAATGCGATGCACATGACCCGTCCGCTTTCCGCGCCCTCTGCGTACAGTTGGTCGAACTGCGCTTTGCAGATGTCGGCGAAATACTCGGCGGTATAGTGATTGTCCCGCAGGACCGACGAGTCGTTGAGCTCGATGGAATAGGGAACCGAGACCAGTTTCCCGGAGTTGACCTTGATCGGGGTCGGCTGATCGTCGTGGAACCAGTCGGTGTGATAAATCAGTCCGGCCTCCGCCATCAGGTCAGGCGTGCTGACACTCCCTGAAATGGCGGGTCCCAACATGCCTTTCAGTTGCTTGCCGGTGTGGCGTCTCAGGGTGTCGATACAATCGCGGTAAAATTCGCGCTCCTCGTCCTCGGTACACGTGTACAGGTAGCGGGTGTTATAAATCCCGTGGCTCATGAAGTCGTAGTCGCGCTCGATCATGGCTTCCGCGATCTCCGGGAAGTGCTCCAACACCGCGAGGTTGAGCGAGACGCAGCAGCGGATTCCATGCTTGTCCAGCGGCTCCAGCATCCTCCAGAACCCGATGCGATTGCCGTAGTCCCGGTAGGTGTACTGCTGGACATCCGGATACGGAGTGCGGGGCCAGGGGTCTCGCACTCCCTCGTTCACCGGTTGGTACTCGTAATGCTCAACGTTGGGAGAAATCCACAGTGCGACGCGAGCGTCATTGGGCCATTTGATCACCGGACGGTCAATGATTGGCAGGTAGTCGATGCGGTCGGGAGGCAGAGCCATCGGTGGTTCCTCCTGGTGGGAGCCCGGATTATGAACGGTTGACGAGCTCCTGCACTGCGATTTCTGCCTGCCGACGCAGGCTCTCGGTGTTAGTCCTTTCCTGGTGGACGGCTTTGAACGCGTCGAGGGCGAAAGGTTGCCAAGTATAGCGAAGGGTCCGGATGGCGTCTTCGTCGCGGGCCGCCGCCTCAGTCAGCAGAGAGTATATGGGTAGAAGCGGGCCGGCGCTAGGGAGGCCCCGCACATCGCGGGCAATCTCTGCGATCTGCAGGCTGTGTTCTTCCAGGTCCTGCACGACCTGCGCGCGATCGCAGCCACCGTCATCTTTCCGCCAATCGTTGTACTCTTCGTGGAAGGCGTCCCAAGCCCGGACCAGTCGAGCGTATTCGGTGTCGAATACCTGCAACTCGGCCAGACCTCGCTCGGCGTCTGGGTCGGCCAGGTCTTCGATGGTGCGGTTGGCCGCTTTGAGTACCTTGGCGTTGGCTTCCGTGACCTCGTCCAGCGGTGCGAAATCCGGGAGTCCGCCTCCGGCGCTCCCTGACCCATTCGACGTTGAATCCTCCGCCTCGGTTTGTGCGTCCGACGCGGTTGTGTCGGCTTCAGTGCTTTCCGATGACTCGGTTGTCCCAGTCGCGGCGCCGTTACCGGACTCGGTCGTCGAAGTGGTGGAAGTATCAGTGGTGGTAGCGGTGGTTGTGGTACTTGACGAGTCATTGGCGGCCTCGAAAGCCTCCAGCTCGGCTTTAGCGGCGGCCAGGAGTTCCTCCACCGTTTCTTCGGCTCCTTCGAGTTCGGGCAGTTCCTCGATGGCATCTATGATCCCGCCCAGGTTTTCCACGTGCTGCTCGATCCCTTCGAGAACGGCTTCGTCGCCCAGGCTCTCGGCTTCCTCGCGCAGATTTTCATATTCTTCGTGCAGCTGCTTCCAGTCATCCCTGATGGGTTCAAAGGCCTCCAGGAATTCTGCGGTGGCTTCGGGGTCGGCCGCATCTTCAAACCCGTCCCGCAACTCGATAACACGATCCTCGGCGCTCTTTTGGGCCTGGGAGGCTTTGGTGCGGTGTTGCTCCACGTTTTCGAACAACGAGATATTGTTGGGCTGCCAGCGGTCGCGCAACTGTCGGAATGCCGCTTCCTCCTCTTCGGCTGCGACGATCAGCAGGTCGGCGATTTCGCCGCTTGTCTTCCCCCGGGTGAGGCCGCGCGCCTGTTCAGTTACGGAATTGAACGAGATGGCGAAGTCGTTCACGGCATCACGCAAGGCATTGGGGTGACACTCCGCCAGGCTTGCGCTCCACTGATCGAACTCCCCGTGGAACTGGTCCCAGGATTCCGAAATTGCATCGTGCTGCTGAACGAAATCAGCTATAGGTATATCCTGCTGATTTGCTGACGAAGCGCTGGCGGCAGGCAGAGTGGCGTCGGGCGTGGTGGGCTCACTACCCGGCGCTGGCGCAGCGGGCGCGGTACACGCGATCAAACCGATCGCCGCGACCGCGGACAAGACCGGGAGCAGACGCCCGAGGAATCGAAATTTGTTATGCATGTATCACTTGCTCACTTTCGCGAAGGAAGCGACGGAGGCGAAATCGTTGACCAGATCTTGTCTGTATGTTCCGTCCAGAACTCTGTCGACCGCTTGGCCCAAAACTTCAGGTGTGTCGGCCAGGATTATCAAAACGTGACGTTCACGGTTGGGATCCAGGACCGTGATCGCGATGCCTTCCAGCGGCATATCTGCGCCGAACGGGCCGGACAACGAATCGTCCACCTGGATGCCGGCCGCGTGTAGATACCCGCCAACGCGGAGAGCATCTTCATGCAATCCCAGGAACACCGTATCGCGGCCGAAGTTCTCTGTAGTCTGAAGGCTCGCAGATATGCCGTTTTCCGCCAGCGCGTTTTTGACTGCGGTGCCGCTGCTCAACAACGAAGGTTGCGCGAGCACGATGTCAACATCATGATCTGGCCCGTTCCGATAGAAGTGGGGAAAATCGCCCAGCTCGTATTCGCGCGTGCCCCCAGTCAGGAAATCGGCGACGTTGGACAGGAGTTGGTCATTATCCAGAGCCGCGCTGTGGGGAGGGATGATGAAGGTGAAGTCCCCAATCGCCAATACGTTCCTGGAACTGCCCCAAGCTATGGGTGACAAACCGACCCCTGAAGCCTCAACGGATGACTCAGTGGTTCCGTCGGTGAACGCGATTCCACCACCGGGGGACTGTATGGACCCGGCGGAATAAAGTGCGATTTCATTCACGCCCGACGTGAGGGCGTCCGGCTGGAACTGCCTGACGAAGATGTTCTGGAAATTGAGGTCGAACTCGTGCTGGTTGTAGAGGTAGTCTGGCCGGAAAGTCACGCCGAATCGTTCGGCCAGCGTGTTGCTACGCTGTATCCGGGTTGGATCGGATATCAGAAGCAATTTTCCGCCTTTTTGGACGAAACTCTCGATGAGGTCGGCTTCGGCGGGCGTGTACGCGTCCCGCGGCAACATCACGATCAACGCGTCGGCACGACGGAGTTTTTCACGATAAAGGGTCAACCGTCGGGTTTCGTCGGTCGTGGTGAAGTGCCCGACCAACTCGGTCCCATACCCGTTGCCGCTTATCTTTGAAAGCAGAGTGCCAATCTCATTTTCGCGGAATGAATTCCGGTGTGTGGCGTCGATCAGCACCAAGCCACCCGCGGATGCCGGAACGAAAGGTCGCTGAATCTCGTTGGTTGGTAAATCAGGAAGGCCCGATTCAGAAAAAACGCGTTCGGCAGTGGCGGGGGGCTCGTAGCTGCTGGTGTTGAAAAAGAGGTAGCCGCCTCCGAAAGCGATGCCAGCGAAGACGATCAACAACCCTAACGATACGAGCAATCTAATAGTCATTACCGGCGTACAGGTAGTAAATGTTGGGGCTTTGGATATCCAGCGGAAAATCTGGGAGAGGGTTGTGACGATCGATGTTATCGAGCAGCACAGTCGGCAATGCTTCCTGGTCAGTAGGCTCGGCTTCAAGCTCGGAGCGGAAAATGCGCCGGGTGCGTTGGATGGACTCGCGCAAAACCTCGGCGTTGACGTCCACGGTCCCGTAGTTGGAAATGCCGGCCAGTTCCGCCGCTTTTTCCATTGCATCGCTGTCGCCGCCTACTTCGTCCACGAGGCCCAGCCTGACGGCGTCGACTCCGGCGTACAGCCGCCCTTCGGTTAGTTGCGCTTCGGTGATGCGGATCTTGTCGCCACGTTCCAGCATCACCATCTCAGCGAAGGCGTCCTTGAGCTCTTCCGCGAGACCGATCCAATCCCTGCGCGACGACCCGTAAAGTTTGTGTGGTCCGGTGACGACGATGCTTTCGGGGAGCGGCCGTGGGACCAAGGGCCCGGCAATGGTGATCACGCCCACGTTCCCGACCAGCGAAGAGGTTTGCGCGTACGTGTGATTGACACCCATTGCCATCATGTATCCACCACTGGCGACCATGCCATTCATCACCATGACCACAGGTTTTTCGTCCCGCAGATTCCGGGTTGCGATGTACAGCCTTTCGCTGGAAGCCGCACCGCCTCCGGGGGTCGAAATCCGGATCACGACGGCTTTTATGGAGGGGTCCTTCCGTGCGTATTCGAGGTATTGAGTGATGACGTAGGCGGAGTCGTCGGTGATCACAGTGAAGGGGATGTCGATCACCCCGATGTTGTGCTTGGTCGGAAAATTGGTCGCGAGCACCACGGCACCAACCACGATCCCGACGACAATGGCGGCCGGGGCAAGGAAGTACCAACTGGTCAGTACTCTGAAGGGTGCGAGAAACCTGTTCAACATGTACCTGGGCTAATTGGATGGGCGCGCAGAGTAAAGAAACCATGCGCGCATGTCAATCGGCTCGTTTGAATTGTGGAAACCCAATCCTTTGGCTACAATCTTCCGAGTCATCATACAACACCCGGCAAGGAGTATGCCCGATGTCTGCCAGCCTGATCACCGACGAAATAAGAGCCTTGATCGGCCTGGAATCCGAACCGGAAAGGAACCGGTTCCCGATCAGCGCTGAGATGGCATACGACGTTGCCGACGCCATAGAAGACTACAACCCCCTGTATATTGACCCTCAGTACGCTGAAGGTAGCCGTTTCGGATCTCTGCTGTGCCCCCCTTTGGCGGCTTGGAAGGATATTGCGCCGCCGATAGGGTATTTCGGGGCCGGTCAGGAATGGCATTTCGAGGTCCCGCTCCCGTTCAACAGTTATGGCCTGAACGGCGGCAGCGACTGGCAGTTCCTCTCCCCGGCCAAGGTGGGAACCTGGGTGACTCGCCGGTTCAGGATCCTGGACATCTTTGAGAAACAGGGTCGTTCGGGTCCCCTGGTGTTCATCGTGCGCGAGGAGACTCAGACCGACCAGGACGGTGGCGAGTTGAGCCGGGCTCGGCGCGTGAGCATACATCGGGCGTTGCCGGTCGGAGAGCAACCCACGGATGTTGCCCAGGTGGCATCCGATCTGACGACAGTGGACGTGGCCCCGCCGAATCCCGAGGTTATCCTGTCCAAGCCGGAATCATCGCCGGGATCCCAGCGCTACTTCGAGGACGTAGCGGTGGGCGACAGTTTGCCGCAGGTGGTGAAGGGGCCTATGACCACCACCCACCTGATTCGCTGGGCCGCCGCCAACGGAAACTACGCCCGTATCCACTGGGACCTTCCATTCGCCCAACTGCACCAGGGATTGCCCAACGTGGTGGTGAACGGCTCGCTGAAGAACCAGTACCTGGGTCAACTCCTCCTGGATTTTGCGGGTGAGGAAGGCTGGTTCAAGCGGTTCTATGTGGAACACCGGGGGATGGATTTTCCCGGGGACACTCTGACTGCGTCCGGAATCGTTACCGGGGTTCGCGAAGTCGGTGACTATGGACACGTAGATTGTTCCGTTGTGTTGCAGAACGACCGCGGAAACCAGACTGCGGCGGGAACCGCCACGGTGATATTGCCCAAACGCAGCCAATCTCTACCGTTGACCTGGGAAGAGGAGCCGTGGTGATGCCGGGTCTGCTAGATGGCATTCGCGTGCTGGAGATGGGCGGACACGTGTCTGCCCCTTTCTGCGCCAAGTTGCTGGCGGACTACGGCGCCGATGTCATCAAGATAGAGCCGCCGGGATGGGGCGATGAGGCGCGACGAATGGGGCCGTTCGTGGGCGACGACCCTCATCCCGACAAGAGCGTCCCTTTCCTGTACTTGAATACCAACAAACGCGGCGTCACCCTGGATCCGGGCACCAAGTCAGGCGTCAGGCTTGTGTCGGAATTACTCGAACGTGCCGACGTCCTGGTGGATAACTACTCACCTGACGATAGGCCTGGCCCAGCGCTTGAAATCGATAGGCTCCAGCATGAACACCCAAACTTGATCATCACGTCCATCACGCCGTTCGGCCAGACCGGGCCGTACCGGAATTATGCGGCTACTGACATTGTTGCGGCGGCGATGAGCGGTTTGATGTATCACTCCGGCGACTCCGACCGGGAACCGCTGCGTAACGCACTGAACCAATCCTTCTACGTGGCTGGTATCAACGGCGCAGTGGCGACCACGGCCGCCCTGTTCCAACGAATGTTCACAGGAAAGGGGCAAACCATTGACGTTTCCACGGTGGAGTGTTTGACGTCCCACCTGGTGCAGGCGGTCCCGTACTACAGCTACATGGGCGCCATCAAGGGAAGGAGGCCGGTAAGAGGTTCCGGATTTGAGGAGCTGATGCCGGCCAGGGACGGCTATGTGATCCCGTCGGTGCAGGGCTCCCAGCCGTGGTCCACCGTTGCCGACCTGATCGGCGTGTCGGAACTGCAAGACGAGCGATTCGCCTCGGGGTCCGGCAGGATCGAATTCGGCGAGGAAATCTACGAGTTGTTGGTGGAGGGACTGGCGAACTGGGATCGCAAGGCCCTGCACCAGGCATCGGGAGAGCGCCGCCTCGTGTTCGGAATGGCCCAGGACGCCGGCGATCTTTACGAGTGTCCGCACCTGAGCGAGCGGGAATTCTACCGTACGGTGGACCACCCAGTGGCGGGCAGGGCTGAATATCCGGGCATGGGTCCCAAATTGTCTGGCATGGAATACGAGGCGCGGAGGCCGGCGCCCTTGCTCGGTCAACATAACAGCGAGATATACGGGGATGAACTGGGGCACTCGGTCGGTGAATTGGCCCAACTCAGGGCGTTGGGGGTGATATGACGCTGCCGCTGGACGGCATACGGGTGGTTGATCTCAGCCGGGTGTTCGCCATGCCCTACTGTGGGGCCTATCTGGCAGACCTTGGCGCTGAGGTCATCAAAGTGGAGACTCACCACAACCAGTTCGTGGACACCACCCGAACGCTGAACGGGCCGTACCCGGACAACGAACCGGGCGAATTGTACTGGGAGCGCGCCGGCACGTTTCACACGCTCAATCACGGCAAGTTGAGCGTCACGCTGGATTTGCGCTCGGCAGACGCGTTGGAAATACTAAAGCGATTGGTGTCGGTGTCGGATGTGGTGCTGGAGAACTTCACGCCACGGGTGATGCGACGATTCGGGCTGGACTACGCGAACCTGAAAGCGGTCAAGCCCGACCTCATCATGGTATCCAACACCGGATACGGACACTCCGGCCCATGGAGCGATTTTGGCGCAATGGCGACGGCGCTGGAACCGACCCACGGGACTGGGGCATTCATGGGGTACTTGGATGTTGATCCCGATGGTCGCTCCTCGCCGGGCACGGTGCCAAATAAAATCGCCAATTCTTACACTGATTTCCTGGCCAGTTGGACCGCCCAGTTGGCCGTGATGGCCAGTCTCATCCACCGCGCGAAGACAGGTCGGGGGATGTGGATTGACCTGGCGATGTACCAGGTTGGGGTGTCGTTCGTTGGCGAGGGTGTCCTGGACTTCGCGTTCAACGGTCGGCGGGTTCACCGCATGGGGAATCGACACGAGACCATCGCGCCACATGGCTGCTACCCCTGCGAAGGGAACGACCAGTGGGTGGTCATAGCAGCGCGAGATGAAGCGGAGTGGCGCTCATTGTGCGATGCTATGGACATGCCCGGGTTGGCCTCCGATTCCCGGTTCGAGGATCCCACCGAGCGACATCGGAATCAGGATGACCTGGACGCGATAATCTCCGCGTGGACTATGGAACGCGACAAGTACCAGGTCATGGATTCGCTACAGCGAGCCGGCGTACCTGCCGGGCCGGTCCTGGATGGACGCGACCTGCTGACCGACCCACACTTCAGAGCGCGCGGTTATTTTGAAACGGCAGAACACGGTCCAGCGACGGGATTGGGTCGCCAGGAGTACGTCAGCCGGGGATGGAGGATGTCCGGGAACGACGTCAAGATCAGAAAACCTGCTCCTATGCTGGGTGAGGACAACCAGTACGTTCTCTCGGCGGTCCTGGGACTGGGCGCGTCGGAAATCGCTGGGCTGGAAGCATCCGACGCGGTCGGCCGGAAGTTGGCCGGTGCGCAAACTCCGTCGGCGGTTCCGTTGGATCGTCAAGTTGAATTGGGCTGGACGGTGGATTACGACTCGGATTACCTTCAGCGGCTAACGTCCAGCGACGCCGACTGAACGGGGCGAATCGTCAGGGATCAAGCCGGGTCGCCCCGTTGCGGCCCAGAAATGTCAAGGCTGTAAGCCGCTATCAGCGGCGGGAAGTCTATCGCTCTGTTACGTCTGGCCCGAATATAAGGTCTTGGGGGGTCGGATACGCGGCGTAGAGTTCCTCCCTTGCGTCCGCGAACTCCTCCATAGTCCAAGGCGCGACACCTTCCATGACCCTTCGTATCTGACCGATGTTGTTCTCCAGCGGGTTTGAAAGCTGCACGGTGCGCTCGGGGTCAAAGGTGGTTCCGTCGTAGATCAGGAATACTATCCGGTCTTGCGCTGCCAGGATTTCCAGTTCCTCCAAACCGCGCCCGTCGTCCGAGCAAGCGTTGATCCACGATTCGTACCAGGTGTCGCCGACTCGCGCCACCAGGGGAACCAGATGGACATCGCCTATCTTGAATAGTCGCGAATGGACCTCGACGCTGGGTGTTTCGGGCAGACGTCGGACCGCGTCGGGAGTGTTCTGCACGAGGAAGCAAACCTCACGTGATGCCCCCGGCTCCTGGACGATGGCGGTGAGCATCCCCCCGCCTGCTGAAAACAACACCTCCAGGGGGCTACCTAGGTTCTGGAGCCGCACCGCGTATCCTCGCAACTCCAACCAGGTCCAGGAAATACACTTCTCCAAATCCGCGATTTCGTAGGCAATCCGATCTGCGGAGGGACGATTTCCCAGCAGGCCGGAACCGATGGCCTGCAGCCAGCCTCCCATGCTGGTCATCAACATCGCCGGCTCGCCGTCTTCTTCAGGCGGGCGCAGAGTCATTTCAACAATAGGCAGTGTCCCAGCGGCGCCGGAACCGAATGTGGCGCGCAGTGCGTTGGACGAGGCCCGGTCCGGTATTTCCGTTGCGGTGAACCAGTAGTCAGTAGGCGGAATCGAAACCGACGATTCGCCGGCAAGGGCGCGTTCCAAAAACGGGGTCAGCGTCTCGATGACGCTGCTGGCAACCGTGCTCTGCGCGATGTCCTCCTGATCACCCGACTCGAGCGCCAGGCGACGAAGGACGGTGGTGCGTGCGTGTTCGGGCATAACGTGGCGCTCCTTGGGCTCCCGCGGGGGAGTATCTGCACGCACACAGTGTAACTGCACCACGCAAAAGTGGCCTACTATCCCGAAGACGCGGGGTTCCGGTCGGGCCTGAACTCACCCGCTCGACCGAGGCAGGCCAACCCCCAGGATTGTGCCGTTGCTCTGGAGCCCCAGGGCGGGGGTTAGGCCCTCGCCATCCGGTAGCCCGTGCCGTGTTCGGTGAAGATGTAAGACGGGTTCCGCGCGTTATCGCCCAGTTTTTGTCGCAGGGACTTTACGTAAGCGCGCAGCAACTGCGACTCTCCGGAGTATTCTGGTCCCCAAACTCGTTTCAGCAACTCGTCCTGCGTCAACACTCGCCCCGCTTTGCTGGACAATTCGTACAGTAGCTTGTATTCCGTCGCGGTCAACTGTATTGGTTCACCGGCCACAGTAACGGCGTGAGAACCGTAGTCGACAGTAACCTCACCGAACGCATAGTCCGTTGAGTCCGAAGCGGATGAGGTACCACCGTACCGCCTCAGGGTTGCCCGGATCCTCGCGACGAGTTCCGAGCCGGCGACCGGTTTGACCATGTAACCGTCCGCGCCCATCTCCAAAGCTTGCACGGACCGATATTCGTCCCACTGCTCCAGCAGAGCGATAATCGGAACGTTGTAGAACCTGTGAAGTCGGTGCATCAAATTGAGGCGCTCCAGACGGCATGAGGCCAGATCGAAGAGGATGACGTCGGGTTCCCCGTTGGCTATGAGCTCGTCCAGTAAGTCGCCGTCAGATGCCTCAAGAGCGACGTAGTCTGCTTTTGACAGAGCCCGTCTGATCGTGTCCGAAGTGTAGGGATCGTCTCCTGCCACGAGAACCTGGGTTGGATCGCTCTTGGGCAACGAATTGGCCCTCCGCTGGCCGTCATTCTCGTGCACGTCTTCAGCTATGGGGACCGTGAAGGTGAATGTCGATCCATGCCCACAATCGGCGTTTTCTGCTGTGAATCGTCCCCCGTGTGCCTCCACGATGCCTTTGCAAATGGTGAGAGCGAGACCATCGCCGATATACGTGTGGATGGGCTCTTCACCAGCCGCCAACTTTATTCGTTCCATCAACCCGGTAGGTTCGGCGCCGTGCGCACGGCCGCTGGCGATCGAAACCGAAAATTCTACGTTCATCTCCTCTTGTCTGGCGTTGACCGACACCGTGGACGCCTCGGAAGAATATTTGAACGCATGGGCGAACAAGTCCCGGAAAACTTGTGGCATTCGGTCCTTGTCGACCATCACGCGAGGCAAGTTCTCAGGTATGTCTTGACTGACGGTGAAACCAGCATGATTTCGCCGGAAGTTGCGAATACTCTCGGCAACCACGTTTGAAACGTCGGCCGGTTCCAACGACAACGTTAACGTGCCCGCTTCCAGGCGGCTGAGTTCGATCAGGCTGTTGATTTGGTTTCGCATTACCTCGGCCTGATGGTCAATGATCTGCAGCAACTGGAGTGGTTCGGCGTTTCCCAACGATTGGACCACATCTGTGAGGGCGACGATGGACCCCTTGATTGTGGTGAGGGGCGTGCGCAACTCGTGGCTCACCATCCCGAGGTATTCCGCACGCATGCGGCCCGCGTCATTCAGGAGCGCCATGTCCTGCATGGCCACGACGATTGAGACAATATCTCCTCTTTCGGAGTAGATCGGAGCCGCGTTGATCAGTGTGTTGACTCTGCGGCCGTCCGCGAAATGCAGGGTTATCTCCTCTCCGCGGACAATCTCCCCACTCTGCAGGACCTGGGTCGCCGGCCGGTCACCCACCGGGAGATGACGACCGTCAGCCCGGTACATGGTCACATTTTCAAATGTTTCTTGCCACGTCTTTGCGTTGGACCCGACCACTCCACCGATTCTCTGGCACTCCTGATTGGAAGTCAGGACAGCGCCGGTCCTGGCGTCGAACACTACGAGACCCACCGGGGCAATCTTCACCAGAGCTTTCAGGTCCGTCTTGATCTTGAGTTCCCTTTCAAACTTCTTGGAGTTGGTGATCGCGGCGGCGGCGTGCTCGGCGAATCGTTGTATCAGTTCTTCATCCAGTTCGGTGAATTCCGGCGCGTCGCGCTTTTCGCCCAGGTAAATGTTCCCAAGATGCTGGCTTCCATGCCGTATCTGAACCCCGAGGAAAGAGGTCATTGGCGGGTGGTCGGAGGGCAAACCGACTGATCTGGGGTGGCTTGCGATGTTTGCGACCCTCAGGGTTCCTTCCAGTTCGTTCAGGTACCCCAACAATCCCTCCCCGACCGGTGGGGTGTCCATCAGTTCGAGTTGGTGCGGTTCAACCCCTGAGGTGACGGTGTGGCTGAAGCCGCCAAACTCGTCGAACAACGCCAGCACGCCATACTGCGCGCCCGACAGATAACACGCTCCATCCGCGATGGCCTGTATTACAGAGTCAAACTCCAGACTCTTGGCAATGCTAAGGGAAGCTTCATTTAGCCTGAGCAGTTGATTAAACGATCCATTGTGGGGCGAGTGGGACAGATCAGTCTGCAACGAACCTTGCGATGAGAGCATGGATGACATGTTATTTCCGTGATATATATGTGTGCCTATCATTCCGACGCCATATCCTCTGGGTGTGCTGGCGCCCACCCAAAGACCAACCGTCCGCCGAGGAGCCTACCACATTTTTTGTAGGATGCACAGATATGTTAAGGAAGTATTTCCAATGTGTAACAAGCTTGTGTCAAAATAACTACCATCCACGCGCCGCGCATCGACATTTATGGGGAATGTGCGCTTGAACCCACCACTTTTGCGTCCGTCGTTCTACGATACATAACCTGGGCGATCCGAGTGAATCCTGCGGACGGTTGCCCACTGTAGTTTTGACCCCAACTAAATGACGCCGTGGGGCGGTTTCGTCGAAAATCCAGCCCCGCCATTTGCGAAGTCCACGGTATAATCAGCGTACTCAGAGCGATTTGGGTTTCGTTGGTACGTGATCTCGCACGGAATGCGTCAGGTTGGGAGGTTTTTATGCTGGACTTGATCATCAAAGGGGGGACCGTAGTAACTCCGGACGGCGTGGGGTTGATGGATGTGGGTATCCGGGGTGAGCAAATCGTGGCGGTGGCGGCGCCGGGTGTTCTGGACGATTTGGGGCCGTTGGAAACCATCGATGCCACCGGAATGATCGTGCTGCCGGGCGGAATCGAACCGCATACCCACATCAACGTGCCCGTCCCCGACTATTGGGCCGGCGGCGATGAAGGCGTTTTCACACAACCCCCGGAAGCGGCCAGCCGTGCCGCCGCCTTTGGAGGGGTCACGACATACGTAGATTTTGCTGGAGCGTTGCCGCTGACGCCGGGCGCAGTGCCGCCGGCGGATCCCATCATGGCCCAGATTGAACAACGCCGGGACATTTTCAGAGGGCATTCCTACACCGATTACACATTCCATTACATCCTCGCCGGCGCGATTCCGCCCAGTACCATGGGAGAGATCGCCGAAGCCATCCAATCGGGCGTGGCCAGTTTCAAGATATTCACCACCTTCCACGCGCGCGTACCCATGGGCCACCTGTGGGAAATTTTCCAGCAGGTCGGGAAACACGGCGGCATCATGGCGGTGCATGCGGAAGAGGACGATATCGTTACCTACATGGAGGAAAAGCTGGAGCGAGAGGGTCGCGACCACGGTTCCAATCTGCATCTGGCCCACAACAACATTTCGGAGGATATTTCCTTCCGCAAGGTCGTGCGGCTGGCGCAGCAGACCGAGACCGGAATCTATTTCGTCCACACCACGGCCAAAGAGGGTGTGGCGGCTATCGCCGAGGCTCGCACCGCCCAGTTGCCCGTGTACGGCGAAGCGCTGCACAACTACCTGGAGTTCACCTGCGACGACTATCTCAAACCGGAAGGCCTGGCGATCCACACCTACCCGGCTATCAAGTTCTCGGACGACCGCGATGCTTTGCAGCAGGGTTTGGTGGATGGCCCCATCTGCACGACTGCGACCGACGAATGGACCACCTACAAGAACATCAAGCTGGCCGGCGACACCATACGCACCCTCTGCGGCGGGCACAACGGCATTGAGACGCGCATGCCCGTTACGTACACCAAGTTGGCCGCGAACGGGCGCATAGACCTGCAACGGTTTGCCGCGATCACCTCCACCAATGCCGCCAAGATCCTGGGTATGTACCCGCAGAAGGGGGCCATCGCGGTGGGCAGCGACGCCGACATCGTGATATTCGACCCGAACCTGAAGAAAACAATCACCGTCGATGAGTTGCACGCCGAATCCGATTATTCAATCTGGGACGGGTTCGAGTGCGAGGGCTATCCGATCATGACCATCCTGCGGGGCAAGGTGATCGTGCGCGACGGCCAATTGCTGGGGAGTTCTGACGACGGGCGTTGGTTGTCCCGTAAAGTGGCGCCGAGGGTCATTACACAGACATCGGTATAGCTCCAATATCATGCTCTCGTGCCAGCACGCCGTTCGCGGTGATCGCACCAGGAGATAACAATGGAAAAGACCAGAAACAATTACCCAGACATTGCGCCGTCAGGATCGACTTTCAGCAGGGGCGTCCGAGTCGGCAACCTTCTCTTCATCGCGGGCTGCACCGCCCGGGGGACCGATGCCCAGGGGGAATCGATGTCCGACCAACTGCGCGTAACCCTCGACCGTATCAAGCGGATCGTCGAAGCGGAGGGCGGGAACGCGTCGGACATCGTCAAGATCACGACATTCGTCACCAGCGTTCCGGCCTGGCAGGAAATCCGCGAGGATCAGGAAGCGCAGTTCGCAGAATGCTTCCAGGGTGATTATCCCGCCAACACCCTGGTGGAAATCACCGCCCTGGCTGAACCGGGATTGGACCTGGAGATAGAAGCCATTGCGGAGATAAGCTGAATCCCAGCATGGCGAGTCCGCGGGCGACGCAGAGGAACCTTGTCCCGCGATTTTGTTTCCGCTAAAAAACTGATTTTGTGACTACGCTCCGCATGAGTGCGGGGACGACTACCGGGAGGTGTGATGATGGCAACTGCGAATGTGAACGGGGCAGAAATCTATTACGAGGAATCAGGCAGCGGACCGCCCATCATCCTGTCGCCGGGCGGATTGCAGGGGGTTGCCAGCAGCTACCAGCCTGTGATCGAGGCGCTGTCTCATGAACACCGGGTAGTGGTGTATGACCGCCGCTTTGGCGGGCAGTCTCGCAGCACAATGGTGGTGCAGACGTGGGACATGGTATGTGACGACGTGTTCGGCCTCATGGATTCGTTGGGCATTGAGCAGGCTTACCTGGGCGGCGGCTCGTTCGGTGCGGCGATCTCCCTGGGTTGTGCGGTGCGCCGGCCGGAGCGGGTGCGTGCCATTTTCCCGTCCAACATCGCGGGCGGCGTGATCTGCGACGCCTACCTGGCGGCCAAGCTGTTCAAGAGCATGGACATGGCGGAGAACGAAAGCATCGCGTCGGTGGTGGACGCTTTCGACCCCGACGACCGCTTTTCGCCGTTCAGCCCCGAGTTGGCCCAGACCGACGCCGACTACCGCAAAAATCTGGAGTCCATGAACACCGAGGACTTCGTGCAGGTGATGCGGGACACCATCTACGCCCTGTTCGACGGCGCCTACCTGACCTTGGGAATGACCGAAAAGGCGCTGAAAAGCGTCTCAGTACCCGCCATGGTCATGCCCGGCAACAATGACGTCCATCCCCGACGCCTGGCCGAATCGGTGCACCGTTTGGTCCCCAACTGCCGTTGGGCCGAGGTAAAGCCCCACAGCGAAGAACCGGAAAAGTACACCAAGCGGGTGCTGGAGTTTCTGGCGGAGGTGGAGGGGTAGAGGGTGGAGGGCGGACGGCCCGCGCTCAAATCCGCACGATCTCCGACACCGGCCACGAAAAAGGCATCGTCAGATAATAGGATCTGGGTTTCTATCCGGCCTCACTTGTTGGTTCAGCGTGATGGAAACTCGGGAATTGGCAAAATCGGCAATCTTTAGGCCCGTGGCCACAACTCCTTTGAGAAACTGCGAATACAGTTTGCCTAGCAAGTCTTTTGGCTGAATGACCAACGGCCGTTATTGAGTATCTCAAATCTTCCAATGCCTCTTGTTCCGGGTTACATCCCAAGTAGCATGACTCGGTGACCGGATACTTGAGCTTTGTACAGACTCCGGCGAGTGATCGAAGGTCAACTATGTCACTTGAATTTTCGGAGTTTTCTTACGGGTTTGCATTCACGCACGAATTCGTCACGCGGAATCCGACCCTCACGGCTGCACCAGAGTTGCCTAGTTTGGCAAAAGAGGGAGCAAGCGGCGGCGGGTGGGACCTTAAATTGGGGTTTGGCGGACACATCAAGTTCTTTCAATTCAAGCTTTCAGAATTTATGCGCGGACGGCATGCACTCCATTGGGACCAATATGGATCACCGCATTACCGTTTCCGAATCACACCCGAAAGTCAATCTGACCAGCACAACCTGCTAATGGACTTGGCTGAAGATTACGAAGATGTGATCTACGTCGCCCCAAGATTCCATACCCAACGACGATTTGACGAACTATTTCTACAGCAGGCCGTTACTGATAATAGCATCTGGGTGCCTGTGAAAGATCTTTATCGAGTACATGGGAACGAGCGCCATTATTTGACCTTTACTAGCCAACAGAGGGTGGCCCATTGGCAATCGGATCCGATTAGGTTAGAAGGCAAGTTCGCGGCCGAGGATCATTACGCGACGACAAATGAAAGGCGTTCCATTGACCAACAATTCTTCAGGAACTTGCGTCAAAATTTGCATCGACGACTTCGGGGCTCGAGATTGCCAAACCTACCGGAGCCAGACCAAGGCGATGCGATCGAGACCGTTTTGAGTGAAACTCACCGCCTTTTAACTGCGCATTTTGGGCTACAACTAATCATCCTTGCGGAACCCAGGTAGTGGCAAGATCGTCGTGCATTCCGTTCAGCACAATGACGTGAGTATCGTTGATGGCAGGCTCGAAAGGCCACGACTTCGACTTGAACTAACTCAGATCGCCCGATTTTGTATGGTTGCTCAGCGCCCAAACTAGATTCGAACCCCGTGGTGTTTAATCCGAAACTCCCTTTTGAGCCCGAGACTCCTTTATAACCTCCAAGCGGCGTACGAGTCCGTCAGCTTAATTCACAGTGACCATCGGGCTTGCATGCCGCCGGAACCACCCCCTACCCTGCCACCAGCATCTCGTCGGTGCTCATCAGGGGCGACAGAAGCCTCGGCGCGCCGTTGGTGACCACCACCATGTCCTGCAGGTGCCAGCACGGGCCGATGTGCGGTTCTAGGGCTACGACCATGCCCTCCTCCAATACGCGCTCGCTGGACGGCACCATGTATGGCTCCTGCTGGTGCCACCACGCGCCGACACCGTGGCCGGCCAGCGCCACGTTGCCCTCGAATCCGGCCTCGTGGAACCGGTCGTTGGCGTAGTGGTAGATGTCCGCCGTCCGCGCTCCGGGACGGCACATGTCGATGGTGCCTCGGTAGATGTCCAGCACTACCTCGTAGGTCCGCTTCTGTTCGGCTGAGGGCTCACCCACGCAAACGGTGCGCGACTGGTGACCGGGATAGCCGTTGAGATACGCTACATAATCGTTGCGGATGATGTCGCCGGCCTCGAACGCCAGGTCGCTTTCGCCGCCGTAGCCCACGGCGTTGCGGCTGGAGTTCAGGATGCCGTGGACCCAGTTGGCGCCCCGGCGCAGGCAGCTTTCGACGATACGGCTATGCACCAGCCGTTCGGTGTCGCCGGGCCTCACCGTGGGTAGAACCTCCAGGTACGCTTCGTCCAGCAGCTTGGCGCCCGCCTCCAGTGCCGCCACTTCCTCGGGGGTCTTGATCCAGCGCACTTGGTCCATCAACTCCGTGCAGTCCACAAGGTTGGCCTGGGGCAGCAACCGGCCAATCTCCTCCCAGCGGTTCGCGCTGACGTAGCCCTTCTCGAAACCGATGGTCTCGCCAGCCAACCCCAGTTGCCGCAGAACGTTGGCGGCGCGCTCGTAGGGTGACTCCGCGTAGTCATCCACCACCTCGATGCGCACCAGCCATGAGTCGCGGCGAGCCAGCGGGGCGGCGTATGAGTTCAGAACCATGGTGGGCTCGCCCTCGCGCGGCCAGACCAGCAGCACTTCACGGGGCGAATCCGGGAATTCCAAGTGCCGGGCCAGCGTGCCGGGGTAGGCGAACCCGGCCAGGTAGGTGAAGTTCTTGCCCGAGCGGGCGACGATGGCCGAGACGCCCTCCTCGTCCATAAGTCGGTGCAACCGGTCCACGTTGGCGATTATCTTTCCAAAGGCGTTGGCCATGCTTCTCACTCCTGGTCAGGCGATATGGTCAAGGCTGGTCAGCCCTAAGCTACCCCCCGCAAATCCGCGAGCAGGCTGCTTCCATGTGCTCTGATCCCTTACCCATCGTGTAACGGGACGAACACCGGCAGCACGACTTCGGGGTCGTCCACAGATGGAACGAACGCGACCTGCACCGGCATGTCGATGCTGATGTCCTCGGGAGCGATGTTGAGGACGTTGCTGCAGATTCGCAGACCCGCCTGCTCCTCTAGCTCAATGACGCAGACGTTGTAAGGGGTCTGCTCTTTCTCGCGGATTGCGGGGTGCACCGGATGGCGGACTATCACGTAGGAATACACGGACCCACGCCCGCTGACTGCGGTCCACTCGTAGGCCAGCGACAAACATTGGGGACACATGGGCGTTGGAAGATGCCGGAACAAACCGCAGTTCGAGCATTGTTGTATCCGAAGCTCGCCGGCTCGCGTCCCATCCCAGAAACCCCGCTCGTAATCCGGGACCCGCTCCAGTCCAGGCAGCGGCACGCCTTCCAACGGCCGGGTCATCGGTCGGGATTTGGCGGGTCGCTCACTTTGCTGGGTCATTGAAGCTCCTCGCTATCCCCGTCGAATGATCACTGCGCCGCTCAACTGTGCCACGCTGCTGCAGGAAAGCACGCGGTTGATGGTCTTGTCGGGCGGTTGGGCCGTGGATGTGCCACGGAGGAGCCGGACCGCCTCCTGGACGTGGGTCAGGCCATGGATGTACGCCTCGGAGTGGTTGCCGCCGTGGGTGTTGGTGGGCAGCGCGCCGTCGAAGCGGATGTTTGCGCCGCCTTCCACAAAGTCCTTGGCCTCGCCCGGAGCTACGAATCCGTACGTCTCCAAGTTGATCAGGCAGAACGGCGTGAAGTGGTCGTAGAACATCATTGCGTCTATGTCCGAGGCGTCCAGGCGGGCGCGGGCCCACAGGTCGCGGGCGGTGTGTTCCGACTCAGCCACCGCCAGGTCTGGACGGTAGATGATGCCGTCGTTGCGCGGGCCGGATCCCTGGGCCGCTGCTTCAACCAAGGTCGGCGTGCCAGAGTGTCGCAATTCCCGGGCGCGCTCAGCGGTGGTCAACACGATGGCGGCGGCTCCGTCGTTCTCCTGGCAGAAGTCCAGCACGTGCAGCGGGTCAACGACCATGCGGGAGTTCTGGTGGTCGTCGATGGTGATGGGTTCCCGCCTGAGAGCGCGGGGATTGCGGGACGCGTGCTCGCGCAGGGTAACCGCGACCCAACCGAAATGCCGGCTGGTCGCTCCGCACTCGTGCATGTAACGTCGGACGAACATGCCGAAGCGATGCGCCGGAGCCATGTTGCCCCAGGGCACCGCGAAACTGTCCGCCCCGCCGGGTATGCTCTCCGGCCCCCTCGCTCGACCAAGGCGAATCCCCGAGCGCAAGTTGGCGGCGCGAAAGCACACCACGTAGTTGGCGTACCCGGCAGAGATGGCCGCCGCCGCATGACCCACCACCGCGTTGCCCGCGCCCCCGCCGTAGGAGACCGATTCCCAGTGTCGCAGATTCTTGATGCCCAGGGACTGCACCAGCAGCGTCTCGTGGTTGGATTCCATGTCATACCGGATGAGGCCGTCGATATCGTGCGGTGAGATCCCGGCATCGTCGCAGGCGGCCTTGATGGCCTCCGAGGCAAGCTGCAGTTCGCTGCGCCCCGAATCCCACGAAAACTCGGTTTCGCCAATGCCGACAATGGCCGCCTTGTCGCGGATGCCGTTGGTGTCGGCTGGAATCATGTTGGGCGCCATGGCCGCTATTCCTCCTCCCAGTCCACCACTTTCCGCATATTGAAATCGTGGATTTGTGCATCGGTGTAACCGAGTTCCCTGAGGATGGGCCGAGTGTGTTGGCCTCTGAGCGGACCCGGTCCCGCCTTGCCCGAGGTTTCCGAGAAGTCGACCACCGGTGAGTACCGCCAGAACTCGCCGAAGCGTGGCGCTTCCACCTGGGTGAGGAGTCCGTTCTCGCGAACGTGGGGGTCTTCGTTGAAGAAGTAATACATGCCGCGATCCTCGGCCTTGACGCAGGCCACGTCGGCTGCAGTGAGCAGGTTTTCCCAGTGCATGGGGTCTTCGGTAACGAACACTGCGGCTAACTCTTCGACCAGCGCATCATCATGGGCCGCTCGAGATTCCGCATCGGCAAACCGGGGGTCGTTGAGCAGGTCCGTCCGTTCGATAGTGCTGCACAGCGCCTCCCACTCGTCCTCAAACAGACAGGCCAGGAGCACCCAGCCGGTTTTCGCCCGGTAGAGGCGATAGAGGGCGTGCAGCCCGTAGCCGTCGCCATCCGGCAGCGGGCGCGGCTGTTTGCCCTCGTGCCAGTAGAAGTCATCGATATTGGCGTAGGCGTTGGCCGCGATCATCGTGGACTCCACGTATTGCGCTTGGCCGGTCCGCTCACGGGCGTAGAGTCCCAGCAACAGGCCGACGGCGTTGACCATCGCGGTGTTGTGGTCGGCGGTGCCGTCGTTGGCGCGTTTGAGCTTTTGGGAGACTGCGGCAATTTCGTCTATGGACATGGGTTGTTCAGGTGGAGGGAAGGCGTCCCTGCCCATCTGGGCCACGCCGCCGCCTGACACCGCGCCGGCGATGGGCGCCATCGATGGCCGATGAGAATATGGGCCCGTGGACCCGTAGCCGCCGGCGTACACGTAAACCAGATTGGGGTTGATCTTCGCCAACTGCTCGTAACCGATCCCGGTGCGTTCGGGAGCGCCCGGGCGCATGCTGTGCAGCAGCAGGTCGGCTCCTGCCGCCAGCTTGCCCATTATCTCCTGGCCTTCGGCGGTCTTGAGGTCTATGCAGATATCTTCAGAGCCGGCCATGGTGCGGTGCGCCGAGAATGGCAACCCTAGCCTTCCCCAATCGCCGCCCGGCGCTTCGATGCGGATCACCCGCGCGCCGAGTTCGGCTACCAAGGCGCAACCCAGGGGCCCGTTGATCACGGTTCCCAGGTCAAGCAGCGTGATGCCTTCCAGCGGATGCTTCGGCATTGGGTTTTTTGCGGCGTTGGGACGATTCCCTGAATTACCTACCAGACTCGCGAGGACTTCCTTGGTGTGCTGGCCCAGAGTTGGGGACGGCCCTTGGGTCGTGGCTGGCGTGCCCCTCATGTCCACCATGGGACCAAGTTGCCGCGTGTCGCCCACGGCCGGGACATACAAATCCTGGACGTTCCCGTTATGCACGATCTGCGGATGATCCAGAGCTTTTTCGGAGGTGTAGTAGGGCTCGGCGGCCACGTTGCCGGCCTCACCCAGGAAAATGTCCATCCACTCTTTGAGGGTCTTCTGCTGGACCTTTTCCAGCATGATACGTTCCAGGGCCGCTACGGCGTCCGGGTCCAAACGAGGGGCGGTCTCAAAGCGGGGGTCTTCGTAGATAAAATCCATGTCCAGCCAGTGCATCATTGACCGGAAAAGTCGCTCGACCACGTTGCCCAACTGAATCCATTGGCCATCCTTGGTTCGGGCGGGCAGATAGCCGGTGGGGTTGGGCCGCCCGATGCCCACCCGCGGATCCGGAGGGTACTCGTCGGGTAGGTTCTCCACCATCTGCCCGTGAACCCATGACACGTGATCGTAGGTGGTGACCGCCTTGAGCATACTGGTCTCGACCCGTTGCCCCCGGCCGGTCTTTTCCCGTACGTACAGGGCGGCGGTGATGCCACGGACCAGCGCGGTGGCGGCGGCGTGGCAAACCCCCTGCACCACGACGTAGTTGGGACCCTCCCGAGGGTTCTGTCCGGAGAACATCATCATGCGGCCGCTCTTGGCAGCCACCACCGCGTCGTAACCCTTGTAGTGTTTGTAAGGCCCGTGCGAACCGAATCCCGTCAGCGAAGCGTAAACCAACCCCGGATGATCGACGCGCAGGGTGTCGTAATCGATGCCCAACCGTTCGGCGACTCCGGGTCGGAAACTTTCGATGACCACGTCAGACCGCCGTGCCAACTCCCGGGCGTTATCCCTGTCCTCCTGAGTCTTCAGGTCCAGAACGACACTTTTTTTGCCCCGATTCCATTGGATCGATCCCGGGGCATCTCTGAATTTTTCGCCACCGGGAGGCTCGACCTTGATGACCTCCGCGCCGAAATCCGACAGCACCATCGTGGCGACGCCGCCGGCCCGCCCGCTGGTGAAATCGAGGACGGTTATCCCTTCAAACACCTGTGTCATAACATCTCCTCACGACTCGACTGGCGTGCTGGCCGAACAACCCATCCCGCGACAGGCCCGGGACGCCTTCGTTCATCTGATTTGCCGTTCGCGACAAGTAGCGTCTGCCGGATACCACGACGAGTTGCCCTGTTTGTTACGCCGGCGTAGTCCAGTTGGTGTTTCCTTCCTGCATTGCGAACGGCGGCGAGGTGGACGAAACGTAGATCAGCGTTTCCTCTCCAATGTTTTTGATGGAGTGGTCGGTGTTCGGCGGCACCAGTATCAGCGTACCCCGGCTGACCTCTTCGACTTCATCCCCGACCCGCATTGCTCCCGTTCCCTGGACGACGACGTACACCTGCTCCCTGCCGTCGTGGGAGTGGACGGCCTGTTCGCTGCCCGGCTCACCCTCGACCCAGGTTACCGCCAGGTTTTCCGCTCCGAACTGGCCTGCGCCCAAAAGCAAGTGCGATACCTGTCCACCCCGGTGGTTCTGCGGGCTTTGCCCCAAGGTCTGAATGTTCATGGCTGAACTCTCCTGTTTTTCGGTCGAAGTGGGATCTGTTGGTCAACGAACCACTGATTCCGGGTTCGCGTGCATCTATGGTGCGCCTATCGTACCACCGGGAGCTCGGTTTGTTTGTTGACAGGCCCGGAGAAGGACTCTAGGCTTGCGTCAGATCATTACCGACGCTGGAGACATGGGTGAAATTATGGAGATCAAAGACCTGATCATCGACGATCGGACCAAGGGGATTTTCAGGGTCCACCGGTCTTCCATGACCTCTACAGACCTGTTCCAACGTGAACAGGATCAAATCTTCAGCCGGTGCTGGATCTACCTCGGTCACGAGTCGGAGGTGGAGAACCCCGGGGATTACCGCCGCCGCACCGTTGCCGGCCGCCCGTTGTTCTTCGCACGCGGCAGGGACGGCCAGGTGCGCGTATTCCTGAACTCCTGTCCCCACCGGGGCGCGTTGATCTGCCGCCGCGTTGAGGGGAACGCCGATGTCCTGCAGTGCTTCTATCACGCCTGGTCGTTCAATACCAACGGGGAGTTGATCGGCGTGCCCGACCAGGAAGCGTATGGCCCCCATTTTGACCGCAGCGAACTGGGACTGAGGGAGCCGCCCAGGGTCGAAAGCTATCGCGGGTTCTACTTCGTGTGCTTCAATCCCCACGTCGAGGATCTCGTGACGTACCTCGCCGGTGCCCGGGAATACCTGGACCTGGTCATGGATCAGTCCGAGGCAGGGATGCGGGTGGTTCGCGGTTCCAACAAGTACACCATGAAGGCCAACTGGAAGCTCCTGGTGGAAAACAGCCTCGACGGCTATCACTTGGTGCCCACCCATCAAACCTATCTCGACTACATCAGCAGTCTCGGTTCGGATGATAGCGGACAGACTGCGGCGAACCGCATCGTCGGCAAGGCGCGAGCATTGGGCAACGGGCATTGCGTGATCGAGTCGCCGGTGCGGAATGGACGACCCATCGCCCACTGGCACCCGCTGTTCGGTGAAGAAGCCAGGGAGCCCATCGCGCGCACCCGTCAACGATTGGTGGACAAGTACGGTGAAGAGCGTACCTTCAGGATGGCCGATACATCGCGGAACCTGATCATCTATCCCAACCTGGTCATCAACGACATCATGGCCATCACCATCCGATATTTCGAGCCGCTGGCTCCTGACAACATGGAGGTCACGGCGTGGCACCTGGTCCCGCGAGAGGAGTCGGACGCGATGCTGGAGACCCGGCTGGACAGCTTCCTGACGTTCCTGGGCCCCGGCGGTTTCGCCACTCCAGACGATGTGGAGGCTCTCGAATCATGCCAGATCGGGTTCGGCGCCACCGAGACCGAGTGGTCCGACATCTCCAGGGGTATGCTCCGGCCGGCCAAATCGACCGATGAGCTCCAGATGCGGGGATTCTGGCGGCAGTGGCACGCGAACATGCAGGGTTTCAGCAAGACCAACGTGCAGGACGCGCCGGTTCAAGAAATGGAACCCGAGCTGGCTCTGGCTACCGATGACTGACGCCCCTCCAGGTACGGTGCAAGATGACGACCGCTAGCAAGCCCACCTTGCGCGAGCAGGTGGAGGATTTCCTGTTCCGGGAAGCGGCTCTACTGGATGATTGGCGTTTGGACGAGTGGGTAGATTTATTCACCGACGACGGCCGCTATGTCGTGCCGACCACCGACTTGCCTGACGGCGATCCCAAGCGCGACCTGGTGTTCATCGACGACGACATCACCCGCCTGCGGGCGCGGGCGGTACGCTTGAACAGCCGCCACGCACATCGGGAGTATCCGTGGTCGCGCACTCGTCGGTTCGTCTCCAACGTGCGGGTAGATGAAACCGGAGATGGTGAACTGTCCGTCTCGGCAAACGTCCTCGTGTACAGGTTCCGCGCCGGCGAGGGCGCGCCCTACGTCGGCAGCATCGACTACATCCTGCGACGGGACAACGGCGGTTTCAGAATCGCATATCGGCGCGCGGTGCTGGATCTGGAAGCGCTTTCCTGGCACGGCGCCGTCAGCATCATCTTTTGACCGGACGGTAATGGGAACCGCAAATTCGCCCAAGTGTCGGAGAATAGCGTTTGAAACTCGAAGGTAAAACTGCGCTGGTAACGGGAACCAGCCCCAACATCATGGGCGGTATCGCCGAGGAGTTGGCCCGCGAGGGCGCCAACCTGGTGTGTGTCGATGTCCGTGAGGAATATGCCCAAAAGTGCGCCGCTGCCATTGGCGCCGAGGGGCACGAGGCGATGGGCGTGGTGTGCGACGTTACCGACGAGGACCAAGTGCTCGCAGCCATTTCACAGGCAACGGAACGGTTTGGCGGTGTGGACATCCTGGTCAACGGCGCGGCGCTGTTCAACTTCAAAGGAGTGTTGAACATGCCGCTGGATGAGTGGCGGCGTCAGACCGACATCATCCTGACCGGCGCTTTTCTGTTCACCAAGCACGTGGCTCACCAGATGATCCAGCAGGGCCGGCAGGGCAACATCATCAACATAATCTCCACCGCCGGACACCAGGGCGAGCCCGGCAACGTCGGATACGGGACCGCCAAGGGCGGGTTGCTCAATTTCACCCGCTCGGTCGCCATGGAGTTGTCCGTGCATGGCATCCGCGTCAACAGCCTGACGCCGACCGCCACCAGCCAGACGGAGGGACGCGAACGGGCCGCTCGTTGGGGCGTGGATTGGCCGCGGCCGCGTCTGGGCGAGCGCGCGGCCGGATTGCTGCCCGATGCCAGCCGAGGCGCGCCATTGCTCAAACTGCCCAGCCCGTCAAATTACGGCAAGGCGGCGGTTTTCCTTGCGTCCGATGACGCCGAGATGATTACCGGATTCGACCTGCGCGTTGACGCCGGCGCGGTTTCCAGGTACTGGATCTGGTCCCCGGGCGACGCCTAGCCCGAACCGCGACGGGCACCCGCGCCGGATAAATTCTATCCGGCGCGTTCCGTATCGTGCCTAGATGTTCAGCTCCAGGATGTACAGGCCGCCGTGCAGGCGGTCCACCACGTACATGATGCCGTTTTCGTCCACGTGCACGTCGTTGATGCCGTTGGCGTCGGCGCCCTCCGGAATCTGCGGGATGAAGTAAGCGACCTCCTCGGGCTGGAACGGATTGGTCGTGTCGAACACCCGGATGCCCGCGTTGAAGAAGGTTGCGTAAACCAAAGTATCAGTTTGCAGGGAAAGGGAACCCGGCCGGTTCTCGTGGATGTTGTGCGCCCCGTAACGGCCCGGACGGTTGAAGAAGTCGTCGGTGTCCTGCATGGGCAGGGTGCTGATGATCACCGGGTTGGACTCCAGGCGGTTGTCCATCATCCATACCAGCTTGGGATAGTCCGCGCCGCCCATGGCCGTGGCCTCTTGCGTCACCACCAGCAGGTCGCGGCTAAACAGCGGCAGCACCGTGTGGGTGAATCCTGGGAACGGGGGCGCAAAGTTCAACTGGGCAACCATCTGCGGCCGGGACACGTCCGATATGTCCAGCGTGATCACCCCCGAGTCCTTCCATCCGCAGTATGCCCGGTCGGGCCGGTTCGGGTAGACATTGGTGTTGTGCACGCTGTGGCCCACGTCGAGTTGGGGATGCCGCGCCGGCAGCGGGGCGTCGTCGCCTTCCTGGGTTCCGGGCAGCCACCAGCGACCCGCCTCTCGCGGATTTGAGGGGTTGCTCACGTCCATGATCACGTAGAACTGGTCGTCCCTGGGATCAGTGGGTTGGGAATCGGGCGTACCCGTAGCCAGGTGCGCATAGTCGCCGTCAACCCACCACAGGCAGTGGCAGCCCCGGGAGCCAGGACCCTGTGCATCGTAGAAAGCGATGCGCCTGGGCGACTCAGGGTCGCTGATGTCGAAAACGCCCATGCCCGTGCCTGGCTGGCCGTGCTGCTGCGACTGGTAGGCCACGAGCATCGTGTCGCCGAGGATTGACAGGGAGTTTGAACGCAGGTGGTTGTAGTCCAGATCGGTTTGGGCCACCACCTTCGGGTTCGCCAGATCGGTCACATCAACACTGGTGAAATCCTTGGGCGCGCTCTCGTGGGCCATGTAAAATATGCGCCGCCCGTTGGCCGTCTGGTGCAGGTCCACACCTTCGCCGATGTTGTTGTATCCGTTCAGATCGACGTGGGAAATGAGCCGCATGTTTTTGATTTCCTGGGTCCTGGTAGCCATGATGTCTCCTCCGGCGTACTTGCGACGCCCAGCACGACTTGTTCCTAACCTGCTCTTCGGGGCAGTGTAACACCGCGGATGATCCGAACTGCGCCGCGCAAAGTGACCTCGGCCCACTTCAGTAACTCGTGAGCCGGGTGCGCCACCTTCCGACTTGCCCGCTCAGACCGGCCGCGACACCCTTATGCTGCAACTCCATCCTTCCGGCGCAGGGCCATTCGATGGTAGGTGTAAACCGGGTTGGGGGCACGGCTAGCGTGCAGGAGCGGGAAGGTCCCAGCGGAGGAATTTGTGGTAGCGGTCGCCGTCAATCCAGGGAAGCAAGTTGACGACGATGTCGACAGGGAGAGGGACGTCCCCCTGACGTCGGGCATTGTCCAGGCAGCGGCGGAGGTTACCGAAGGTGGGGAGGCGACAGCCGGCTTTGACGAAGCGCTCGATGACTTCGGCCGGTTCGGGGGATTGATCTGGGTCCCAGTCGTTGGAGACGGCTTCGGCGATGCGGCGAAGCTTGATGATGGCGAGTTCGGTGGCGAACCTGCGCTTGAGGCTCACGCGTACCCAGTTTGAGTTGAGGGGTTGAAAAAGGTCGGTCTCTCCGGGTAAGGAACGGGTTACGAAGCACCGTTGCCACCTGGGGAGGCCGACCATGCCATGGTATCACCGCATCGCCACCTTTCTGAATCACTCGTTGCCGGAGTTCCGTGCCACCCGCCGCACCAATCTGGCTCTGCTCACTGCGGCAATTCTCCAGCGTCGCACCCTTGCCATCTCTGTGTTGGTGCGCTCGTGGCAGGTTCAGGTACCCTACTCGCACCACCAGCGTAAGAAAAGGCTCTTTCGCTTTCTGTCCAACACCGGCTTTGACACCGTGGCGGTGCAGACGGCGCTGCTGGGACCCATCTGTCAGGCAACTCGGCTTCGGGGACTGACGCCGATCATGATTGACTGGTCTGATCTGGGTCAGGGGCGCAACGGTCTGTTCGCTGCGGTCTGTTTTCGGGGTCGGGGGTTGCCGCTGCTCAGTTGGGTTTCCACGCCGGAAGAGCTGGACCCGTCCCAGAACCGAGTGGAGGAGTTTTTCATCGGACGGTTGTTGCGACACCTGCCCAACCACATCCGGCCCCTGCTGCTGGCTGACCGGGGCTTCGGACGGGCCAGCCTGATCCACTTCTTGCAACAGATGCCCAACCACACCGGCTACCCAGTGGACTACGTAGTCCGCCTCAAGGGCGACGTGGTGGTCCAGAGCGCCCACTATCGTGGTCGGTTGCGGGACTATCCCCTGCGCAAGGGCCGCATCCTGTTCTGGCCTCAAACCCTCTACCGCTCCGATGGCGCCGTGGTGATCAACCTGGTGCTTTATTGGGCCAGAGGCCATCGGGAACCCTGGTACCTGGCCACGTCGCTCACCGACCCGCGTAAAGCAGTGCGGATGTACCGGAAGCGGATGCAGCCGGAGCAGTACTTCAAGGATGGCAAGCAGCGCTTCGGGCTGAACCGAAGCACGGTCACCACCACCGATCGGCTGCAACGGTTGCTGGTGGGATTGCTGTTGGCCTGCTGCCTGCTGATATTGGCGGGAATGCGAGTGTCCCAAACCTTCCGGCGACAGGTGTGCTCCCGCGGGAAGCTGGGCATCCTGCACTTGGGTTACGAATACTACCTCGCCACACCCGACCCACCGGACAACCTCTTCCCCATTCAACGCCACCAAACCGGGTACGCGTGAGGCGCTTGAGGACGTTGACGCGGCGGCGGATTTGGGAAAGGGTCATGGGATTGCCTCGGCGGGGGAAATTTTCATGGATGAACAGGATAGACAGGATTATGGATTTTCCGCTCATTTCCGTTCATTTGAGTAGGATGTTGGGGTGGGTTGTGGGGGCAAATGGAGGCGGCGAGAGCGGTTTTGGGGGCAATATTGGTGGTTTTGGCGGGCCGGTGAGAGGATTTGGATTTGGGGGAGCATGGGGAGTTCGGCGTTTGGATGTGGGGTTTGGAACGGCTGGTGGGAAGGCGGCGGGAGAGATTTGAGGCGCCAGTTAACTATGTAAAGATGGGTGAAGGGTGGAGGAAAGGGGGAAGTGTCATTGGCAGTGGGAAAGGGCAGAGAGGGATTTCCTGGAGCATCGGAAGGCTCTGCCTCCCGGCGCTGGTGCCGTCGACGCTGCATCGCTCATGGTGTTAGCATGCTTGAGGCTTCAAACCCTCAGGACCAAACAGCCCCAACTAGACGGAGGATCAGCGCATGTCAGGGAACGGCTTGGACTATTCCGCCCTCTTCAACCGGGACCTACCGCCTCCGTCGGGTCGTTGGGGGGGACACCCCAAGTACAATTTCATCGGCGGACACAGCGACCCTGACATGGTTCCCACCGAGGGGTTCATCGAATCCGCGGCCCGGGTGTTCCGCGGGGACCCCAGGAACATCTCGATGTACAACTTCTCCGGCGGGCCGCAGGGCATTCTCCCGTTGCGCGAGTTCGTGGTCGACAAACTCGGCAAGCACCGTGGGATAGACACCACCATCGATGACGTCCTGATCACCGGCGGGTCCGGCCAGGCGATCGAATTGATGAACGAGATCCTGCTGGAGGCCGGCGACACCGCAATCGTGGAAGCGTTCAGCTTTTCCGGCGCCCTGGGAAATCTGCGCCGTCGGGGGGTCAATATCGTCGGTATCGACCTCGACGAGGACGGCTTGCGCATGGATCACCTGGCCGAGGTGTTGGAGGGCCTGCGTGGCAAAGGCGTGCGACCCAAGTACATTTACACGATCCCGACGCTCCAGAACCCCACGGGCACCGTGTTGACCATGGAGCGGCGGCATCAATTGCTTGCCTTGAGTGAGGAGTACGGCGTCCCGATATTCGAGGACGAGTGTTACGCCGACCTGATATTCGAGGGCGAATATGAGAACGCGATCCGGTCCATGGACGACACCAACCGCGTGCTGCACATCGGCTCGTTCTCCAAAACCCTCGGGCCCGGCACCCGGTTGGGATACGTTGTCGCGCCGTGGGAAGTGATGAGCCGGTTGCTGTCCCGCAAGAACGACGCCGGCACCGGCGTCATGGACCAGATGATCGTCGCCGACTATTTCAACAACCACTACGATGAGCACATCATCGACGTCCGCGCCGCGTTGCAGCGGAAATGCGACGTGCTCAGCAGCGCCCTCCGAGAGTCGTTCGGGCCCAGCGTCGATTTCGACGTCCCGACGGGCGGGATGTATCTGTGGGTCAAGCTCCCCGCCGGAGTTGATTCGCGGGACCTCGAGGGCCCGGCTCTCCGAGAAGGAATCGCGTTCAATCCCGGGCCCGATTGGTCAGCAGACCCCGACGCAGCCGCCGGCTACATACGGCTCTGTTTTGCGCTGCCGTCCGAGGCCGAAATCCGCGAAGGCGTCGAAAAGCTGGCGGATGTGTTCCGGCGGGAGGGTGCGCTACCGTAACTGGATGGCCTTACAACGAAATGCGCATCAGCTCTTCGGAGAAGACCACCTGGCCGTCGTAGATACGGCTGATGTCGCCGATGCCCTGCTCCATTGGCCCGTGGGCCGAGAGATGCGGCCCGATGTGGACCAGCACCAGTTTCTCCACCCCGGCGGTCTGGGCCATGCGGGCCGCGCCCGTGGTGCCGCACTGGCCCGTGTATTCGCCATTGGCGTCCATTACGGCTTGGTCGTCCCAGCACATGCACAGCATCATGTCCGCGCCCCGCGCCAACTCGATGACTGAGTCGCAGGGCTGGGTATCGCCCGTGAATATGACGCTGCCGTCCGGTGAGTCCACCCGGTAGGCCAGGGAGTCGAGGTACGGTTGCACGTGCTCGGCGGGAGCGGCCGTTACTTCCCAATCCGAACCGCTGAATACCTTGCCGGGTCCGACGTCCGTCGCATCAACCGACGGCGCAGGACGGGGCAGCGCGCCCCCGCGGTTGACGAAAACCTGTTGGCTGAGGGGGTGGTTGACCCGGGCCTTCCAGTCGTGGGCGAACAACCCGTTTTCGCCCAGGATGCCCTCGGTGATCTTCTCGGTGAGATCGGGGCCGAACACCTGGAGTTTGTTCTCCTTGCCAATGCTTTGGTCCCAACGGCAGAGGAGGAAGCAGGGATAATCGATATCATGGTCGAAATGGTGGTGAGTGAAGAAGAGGTAATCCACCTGCGTGGGAAACAGTCCCGCCTTGACCAACTTGTGCGTCGCGGCTGGCCCGCAGTCGAACATCAGGTGTTGGTCTCCCAGTTTGAGCACATGGGAACTCCCGAAACGGGTGGGCGTGGGCGTGGGTGTCCCGGCGCCCAGAGTGTAGATTTCAGCCATTTGCGTCCTCGCGTTCGTTTAACGGTATCGCGCAGTATTTTGGGCGGCTCAGCGTACCATCGGGGAGCACTGGAACGCAGATGCGCCCCACGATCTCGGGCCGACGGCTGAACGAGCCGTTTGTGCGGTCCTTTGTCAACTGCCTCAGCCCGAACCTGCGGCTAGTCTCCCGGTCAGAACTTCGCTGCGGCTGGCCCAGGACAGTTCCACGATGTGGTCCAAGGCGTCGTCGGGCAGTTGATGGTGTTCCCCGACCCACGCTAATTCGTCGGCCAACGTTGTGCCAAATATCCCCGGGTCGTCGCTCGCAATAACAAACTGAGCATCGTTCGCCAGAAATTGCCGCACCGGATGATGCTCAGGGCATGTGATCCCGCCGATCCGCCGGTTGGATGTCGGACAAACCTCGATGACAGATCCCAGCGATCCTACACCTGCCATGGCGTACTTTTGGCGCTGTCGCACCTCGTCCAGTTTCCGGTCGTCGTACTCTACGGTGAGCCGATGGTCCGCCGGCAACGCGCTGATACCCTCCAGTTGTGCCGTCGCAGCGGTTGAATCTACTTGAACCCCGAATTTGTCCAGTCCTTCCCGGTGGCCCAAGTCGTAATTCAGTTGGTCGATACGTTCTGCCACGCTTTCAGACCTGCGATGCTGGCCGTATTGGTCAGGGTCAACGCCCAGCGAAATAGCATGGCCCAGTCGATGCGCGCCCAGTTCCGCCGCTTCGTGGACCCATCGGATGGCGCTCTCCAGGGATTTGTCGGTAAAGCTCTCGCCCACGTGATACAGGATTGCCAACGCTCGCTCGGGATGCCTCCGGTTGAAATCCCTGACCTCAGCGAACAGGGCCGCCTGATTCTTGGGTGGATGCCCCTCCTCCAGGTAGCAGAAGTCGATGCCGGTCAAAAGGTGGCCCATAGGACCCAACGCGGCATCCCGCACCACCTCCCAATCCGGCCAGGGGTCGTTCCGGGCGAGGCTGATGGCGAGTCGCGGTTGTATATCGAAGTCCTCGTATGCCGCGTATGTAGTCAACATCGCGTGGACCAACTCCCTGGCCTGGTCCCGCGTGAATTTGGACCCGAGATTCATCCGTTGCTCTATGTATCCGACATTCTGCTGCTGTTGCCGGGTGATGATCTTGTGGATGAAACCACAGACCTCGTCGATGAGCGCGGGCAACGGTACCTCGGCCTTGGCAAATCCCGCCAACGAGCCGCCGTGGTTCAGCATGTCGTACTTCGCCTGGAATCGGTCGAAATTGCCGGCGTCATCGTCGCCGAACACGAAAAGCCGCGCGAAATCGGCACCGGAACCATCGACTCCCCGCCGGCAGCGATCCAGAATCTCCTCAATGGGCGCGGGCGCGCCGTAAACGCGCCGGAAATTGCTCTGGTAAACCGACCAATCCACTTCCCTTGGCAGCAGGTACTCCAGGAAATCGGCCGCATCGATGCACCCGTACAGGTGCGTGTGCAGGTCGGCCAGCTTTCGGTGGGGCGTGTACATGCGTTGAGATTACCACGACTCGCCGGGCCTGATGGCCGGGGTATCTCTGTCCGTCGAGCGACGGAGATACGTCGACGTATCGAACTTGCTCCCTGCTCTGTCCGCCGGTGCTACAATCCCATCGTTACTCGGTACAGACCTTTGATAATCGTTTACTACCTTGCGGCCATCGGCGCATTGGAGGCATCTTGGCACTCACTGAATTGGAAATCACCAAACGCAGCAGTTTCGCATCCGGCGAGAGATTCGGCGACGTGGGGGCGTATGAGCTTCTGGAAGGCACCGCTCACTACGCGGTGGACCCGTTGCACGCCCGCAACCAGGGAATCACCGATCTTGACCTGGCACCGCGCAATTCCGCGGGCCAGGTTGAGTTTTCGGCCGACTTCGCCATGTTGCAGCCAGTGAACATCGACAACGGCAACCGCCGGATCCTGTTCGACGTGGTGAATCGCGGCCGCAAGACTGCCCTGAGTCTGAACAGCGTGCCCACGCCCAACGACCCGACCTCACCTCTGGAGGCCGGAAACGGCTACCTGATGCGTCGGGGCTATACCGTGGTCTGGGCCGGCTGGCAGGCTGACGTGCCGTCCACGCCTGGACTCATCGGGATGCACGGGCCCGAAGCCATCGGTCCACAGGGGCCGCTGACCGGCAAGATCATGTGCCAGTTCCAGTGCAACGAACCCACCCAGGTGTTCCTGTTGGCCGACCGGCAGCACGTGCCCAATCCCGCCGCCGACGCCGAGGAGGCGGACGCCACGTTGACGGTTCGCGACCTGCCCAACAGCCCCGCCACGGCGGTTGACCGCGGCCAATGGTCATTCGTACGCGTGGAGGACGAGGATCTTGAGCCGCAGCACAGTCATATCTACATGCCCTCAGGATTCGAGCCGGGCAAGATTTACCAGTTGGTGTACACCACGACCGGCAGCCGGATCGTGGGGCTCGGGTTCACCGCCATGCGCGACGCCGTCTCCTTCCTGAAGCACGCGCCAGCGTCGGCGGGGAACCCCTGCGCCGACGCCATCGACTACGCCTACGCCATGGGGCGGTCCCAATGCGGGCGATTCCTGCGCCAATACATCCACGTGGGCATCAACCAGGATGAGGAGAACCGGCCGGCGCTGGACGGGATCATCCCCCACGTGGCGGGCGGTATGCGCGGCGAGTTCAACCTGCGGTTTGGGCAGCCTTCCAAGGACGTGTGCTACATCATTCCCGAGATGTTTCCGTTCACCGATACCCTCCAGACCGATCCTGTCACCGGTGCCCAGGGTTCCTTGTTGGATGTTCTGGAGAGGCAGGGCAACGTGCCTAAGATAATGTTCACCAACACGTCCGCCGAATACTGGCGTGGGGATGCCGCGCTCATCCACACCGACCTGGAAACCCTCACCGACGCTGCGGAATCGCCGTCGGTGCGCCGGTATCACTTCGCTGGCTGCCAGCACGGATCCGGCGAGTTTCCTCCCCTGGAAATCCGTCCCGCCGACGGAATAAAGGGGCAACTCCCCTTCAACAGCGTGGATTACGCTCCCCTACTGCGGGCCGCGTTGGACAACCTGGACCGCTGGGTTACCGATGGCGTCGAACCGCCGGCCAGCCGCCATCCCAGCCTGAACGATGGCACGGCTGTCGCGTCCCACACGTTGCTGGATCGGTTCGGCCAACTCCCCGATGTTCGGGTGCCTAGCCACACCACCCGTGCGATCCGGCTGGATTACGGCCCTGAGTCGCACCTGGGACGCACCACAAATCTGCCTGCCGACGAGGGAGAGGAGTTCCCGGCGCTGGTGGCCGACCTGGATGAGTCCTTCAACGAGCGGGGCGGCATCCGCCTGCCGGACCTGACGGTTCCGGTGGCGACCTACACCGGCTGGAATCTGCGCGACGAGAGCATTGGCAACCCCGGCCTGTTCATCGGCATCACCGGCGGACTGGCCGGCTGGACGCTTCCGCTGCCCGCTACTTCAGCAGAGCGCGAGTCCACCGGCGACCCAAGGGCGTCCATCGAGGAACGCTACGCCAACCGAGAGGACTACCTGGAGCAGGTTACCCGCGCCGCCATGGACTTGGTGTCTGAAGGCTACCTGCTGGAAGAAGACGTCGCCGAGGTGACGGACCTGGCGGGCCGGAAGTATGACTATTGGTCCGGTAATAACGCTCAGTGCTGAAGCACACGACAGGAGGGTCATCATGCCTCTGCAGCTAGACCACACAATTGTGCCTGCGTACGACAAGGTGAAGTCCGCCGAGTTCATTGCGCACCTCTTCGGGCTGAAGTACGAGGGGCCTTGGGGCCACTTCGCCCCGGTCAAGGTCAACGACATCCTTACGCTGGACTTCGACGACTCGGACAACCCTCGCTCCAACCACTACGCGTTCCTAGCCTCAGATGAGGAATTCGACGCGATACTCCAACGCATCAAGGACGAGGGCTTAGTATTCGGTAGCGGGCCGCGCTCCCGCACTGACGGCGAGATCAACCACCTGCACCAGGGACGCGGTTTCTACTTCGAGTGCGAAAACGGGCACGTCTGGGAGGTAATCACCCACACGTACATCACCGACTAGGGCTCAACCGCAACTTCGGGATGGAATTTGATTGATGGAAGTAGGACTTTACATACGGGATTACCTTGAAGACCCCGACCGGCCGATGTACCAGCAGGTGCAAGAGGCTGCGGAGGTGTGTCGACGCGCCAAATCGCTGGGGTTTTCGGTGATCTACATGCCCCAGCATTACATCGCCCATCCCACCGTGTGGATGCAGCCGATGCAAACGTTGGCCCGACTGGCGCCCGATGCTGAAGGGCTCAAACTGCTCACCGGCATCCTGCTTCTCCCTTATCATAATCCCGTGGACATCGCCGAGCAGACGGTTACGCTCGACCACATCAGCAACGGCAACTTCGTTCTCGGGGTGGGTTTGGGTTACCGGGTGGCGGAGCTTTCCGCATTCGGTACCAATCGTCGCGATCGTGTCAGCCGATTCGAGGAGTCCATCGAGTTGATGAAACTGCTGTGGAGCGGGGACGAGGTCAACTTCGACGGTCAGCACTGGCAGGTGCACGACGCCCGGCTCGCCCTCACCCCGGCTCAGAAACCCCATCCGCCAATCTGGATAGCGGCGCAGAGTAGGGGCGCGGTTCGACGGGCGGCGGCCCTGGGCGATCGGGTCATCCTGGGGCCGCAACCGGGCTGGCAAGACATCGGCGTGCTGACTCGCCAGTACAAGGAAGCGCTGGAAGAACTTGGTAAGGACCCGGCGGGACGCATCGGCGCTCACCGTTCCATTGCCATCGCCAGGGACCGGGAAACCGCCATCACCGAGGCCAGGGAAATGGCTGCTAAAAAAGCCGGCATGTACGGCGCGTTCAACATGCAGGAGCGCACCACCGTGGATCTTGGTCTTGGCGGGCCCAGGGAACTGACCGATTGGGCGGTGGCCGGCAGCCCCCAGGACTGCGCGGAAATCATCAACCGCTGCAAGGAAGAGGATGGCTTGGACTACATCGGACTGGCGAGCCTGAATTTGCCAACGGATTTCTCCGCTAGGTTGGACTATCTCCAGCTGATCTCCGAGGAACTGCTGCCGAATCTACAATAGTCTGCGGCTTCGCGTTCCCTTGAATCCGCCGCACGCGGACGCGCATGCCGGCCAGACCGGAACGGTTCCTGGTTGACTGATTTACACGGTTCCGTCCCATCACTTTCCCGTGCCCAGGCCTATTGGGTGTAGTGGGGCATGACCTCGGACACAAACAGTTCCGCGGAGCGCATGGTCTCCTCATGGGACAGGTGCCCCCACTGGAAGGCAGCCACAAAGTAATTTGCGCCGGTTTCCAGGTATTCGTCCATGTAGTCCCGAATGGTGTCCGGGGACCCGGCAACAACGTTGAACCCGCCCCCTCCGCGCGCGGCGTGCTCCTCAAAACCCCGGGAGCCTGCGGTCCTTGCCGCCACGGTGCCGCTAGCCTGCGATTCGCGGTCTGGCAGGTTTGATGGCCTCGGGTTGGCTTCGCCCTGCAAAAACTGAGTCAGCCCACGCCTTTCGGCTTCCAGTCGGCGCGGCGCTGCCAGGTTCCATTTGTATTGGTCCCACGCCGGCTGGGCGATGGCGATGGCGTCCGCATCCGTCTCGGCGACGTACAGGTGGTTGACCAACCCGATCTTTGGCTTTTCTCCCTGGGCGTTCAGGGAGCCCTGCCCTTGATACTCGTCCCAAAGTTGGAAATAGCGATCCACGTTCGCCTGGAATGAGTCCAGGTTCCCCACAATGATGGTGTGCATCCCGTTGGCGGCCGCCGTTTCCACGTTCCGCATATACCAGAAGGGCGGGTGCGGATCCTGTTTGGGCCTCAAACGCATTGGAAGATCGTCAAATTTGTAAAACTCCCCTTGGTAGGTCAGGGAGTCGTTGGCAAGGCCCTCTTTGACTACTGCCAGCGTCTCCAGGTACCTGGAATAGTTAATCTCCACGTCTGAGTCCTGTCCCCAGAAGTATGCCTCGATCACTCCGCCGCGCCCCACGCCGATGTCCATCCGGCCGTCGCTGATGTTGTCCAGCATGCAGATTTCTTCGATCAGGCGCACAGGGTGGTGCAATGGCAGCACGTACACGCACGGCCCCAGACGCATGGCCTTGGTTCTTTCGGCCGCCGCCGCCAGGAAAACGTTCTGGGACGGCGCAAGGCTGTGGACCGCCGGAGTGTGGTGCTCCGCCAGGTGGTAGGAGTAAAACCCAACGTCATCCAACCACGCGATTTGCTCCAGGCGTTCCCGGTAAATTTGATCCAGCGCTACGCCGGGTATGGGCTCGATGTGATCGAATACGCCAAACTGCAATGCCATGAATAAAGTCCTCGTGTGATCCGGTGGTCGTGTGATGGTCGCGAATCACGCGATCTGAATTTCTACCATCTTTGCAACTCTATTTGGAATGCTCACCCATGTCAAAGTCTCTCGCGCTCGACGGATTGCTGTGATAAACGCAACGGCGGAAGGGTCTGGAACACTCCTCGAACTGTCTGAACACGACGAAAATGATCGCCTTCAGGCTGGCGCTCCAAGGATTGGCATCAATCTTCCGCCGCGTCAAATCGAAAGCCTAACCGGCCAGTGGCGTTATTCGGGTTGGATTAGTCCCAGGCGCATGGCAACCATGACAGCTTCCAGACGGTTGGACGCGCCCAGCTTGACTCGTAGGTTGTCGATGTGGTTTCGCGCCGTGTACCAACTCACGCCCAATTCTTGGGCGATGTACCTGGTGTCCCAGCCCTGAGCCAGGTAGGACAACACCTGCCGCTCCCGCTGGGTCAATCTCACCGGGGATGGCTTGGGTTCGGACTCCGGGATCTCAGTGTCGCTTTGATCAGGTTCGTCCGGCGATCCGCGTGCGGCGGCGTCGAGTACCAGGTAATCGTCAACCGGCGACTCGGCCACCCTGGGGGACTCGGAGCCACCGCTGCCGACGTTTGGGTAACGGTCGTACGATACAGAGCCGGTGCCTCCGGCCAACTCGATCAACCGCCGGACGTCCGCGGAAAGCGCGACTTCGCCCGAATCGCCGAACAGGTAGACCAGCAATGGGCCGTCATCCTCTACCCCCGAAACCACCATCGGTGTTACCACCACCCATTTCCACTCGCCCCAGGAGCATCGCATCTGCAACCTGGCTCGACTGGGCACCAGACCAGCGCGCAGGCTGCGCACCATCAGACAACCGGACTCGCAGTCGTGGGTCAGGGTGTTTCCTTCTGCCTCGCGTGCGATGGCGGAGCAACGCTGGCCAAGGACAAGGTCTGGGGAATAACCGAGGATTTCACGGGCGCGGCGGTTCCAGAAAACCACCGTCTGGTCGGTGGCCAGGACGAAAGCGCCGCACTGCGCTGACGACAAGAGCCCAAACAGCCCATCCGGCGTCACTTCGGTTATCTCCCTCCCACGGACAAGTCGGCCGATGGGATCCCAATTTCGTGGCCTGTCGCATGTGGACGGCCCAAATGAATCAGCCCCTAACCGCCCGCCGCCACGACTCAAGAAAACGTAATATCTGGCTCTAATCCGGTCTATGGGTAAAATGGCCTATGCGCATTGAGGCGCTATTTGCGCTCAATTCTTCTGCTATCCGAATCCAGCACATTCAATTCAGCAGCTCATCACTGTTTAATACGACAACGCTCAAATTCCGGTTGTAGGGTGCATGCACTAGTAACGTCTGCGTGCCAGGCAGACGAGTGCATCCGATGCCGTTCATAGGTGAAGCTAACGCATCGATGCGAAGCGACTTGGAACTGTTGCAAACCTCGTGCCGCAATAGGTGTGCATAAGGGTGAATGTCGCGTTGACGGCATTATCCACGACGATTACACTCGCCCCGATTGAACTGCGGATAATCCGACGCCTCCCATGGGACGATAATGCTTGCCACCGACGTTTCCGATGCCATTGAATTGATGTTCGAGACCGGGTGGACCGACGGTCTGCCGGTAGTGCCGCCGTCCGAGCCGTTGGTTCGCCGATTTGTGGAGATCACCGGACGCGGGGGCGACGAACTCATCGCGGAACTGCCGCCCCTGGGCGGACGGGCCACCGTCGAGCGCATCGCGGTCAACGCCGTTATGGCGGGCTGCGTGCCGGAGCACATGCCAGTAATCATCACCGCCCTAGAAGCGATGATGGACGAGCGGTTCAACCTGCGGGGAGTGATGTGCTCCACCGGCATTCACACACCGCTGTTGATAATCAACGGCCCCATCGTCAAGGAACTGGAGATCAACGGCGGCTACAACTGCTTCGGCTCCGGTTGGAGGGCCAATGCCACCATCGGCCGCGCCGTCAAGCTGATCCTGCTGAACCTCGGCGGCGCCATACCTGGCGAGACCAACAAGGCCACCTTCGGCCACCCCGGAGCGTACACCTACTGCGTTGCCGAGGACGAGGATGCCAACCCCTGGGAACCGATGCACGTTGAACTTGGCTTTGCCCCGACCGACAGCACGGTGTCGGTGTTCCCGGCGGAGGCGCCCCACAACATCATGTACCACGCCACCCACTCGCGGAACTTCCTGACCGTGCTTGCCGACACCATGTGCACCCTGGGCAACGTCCAGATGTACGTGATGGGCGACACGATGGTGGTCATTGGGCCCGAGCACGCCAAGTTCCTGCACCGCGACGGCTGGAACAAACGGGACATCCGCCAGTTCCTCTTTGAGCACGCCCGCAAGCCGGTGCGGAAACTCCGCCAGGGCGGCCCGCCCCAGGGCGACTCCCGCCGCGGCCACTTCTGGCCCCGGTACATTGACGCTGACGACGACGACCAGATGGTGCCGGTGGTTCGCGCCCCGGACCGCATCAACATTTTCGTCGCAGGCGGCGCCGGAGGCCCCCACTCAGCATACCTGCCCGGCTGGGGCTCTCGCCGAGTCACGCGAAAGATCGAACGTTAAACGCAGACCCTGTATCAAGTACGGGGTGCCCCCGGGTCGAGCACGGGGCAGGCTGTTATTGAAGAAGGATCGATGACTGCATTGAAGAGGGAACGATGACTGTAACGAACTACCAAGACCGGATGCGGGAACTGGGTTTGGCCCTGCCCATTGATCCGGATGCGGCGTCCCGTTGGCGGGCCGCGCCGCGCCTGGACACGCTGCACGACAAGGTCGGCGGCTTCATGGGCAACCGTAAGGCCAACGCCGACCTGCTGCTGCGGAACATCGGCGAGCGGATGGCGAAGGACCTGGAACTGGGCGACGTCGTAGCCGTGGACAAGTTCGTGTATTCGCGGCCGGCCGCCGATGAGATCATCAGCGACCTTTCCGCGCGATGCGACTTCGTGGTGACGGCGATTGCCGATTGAGGGTCCTGCACCGCGTGCAGTGTGCACGACGCAATGACGCTGGAAAACCTCGGCATCCCTACGGTGGTGCTCTGCACCGATCCGTTCCTGAACTCGGCCTTCCGCCACGCCCGCACCTTTGGCCGCGGCGACTTCCACCCGCTGGGTATTCCCCATCCCCTGGGGGGTCTGACACCCGACCAGGTCTCGGTCCGCGCCGGCGAGCTGGAGCAGGCGGTTATTGATACGCTGACAACCTACTAAGGCATGTTGACATTTTGAAAATACACTGTCGTTCCTGCGAAAGCAGGAACCCAGAAAAGCCATTGCGATAAGGAGTGTTGGCCTTATTTGTACTCTCTGGATTCCCGCTTTCGCGGGAATGACGGAAAATTTCAACGCAACCTAGAGCGACCAATAATCTATTCCCCCGGGCCACCGGGCGCGACCGAGGAGGCTACGACATGACCACCGTCGGCAATGGCAAGTACACATATGAGCAGGTCGAGAACTGGGAGAAACTGCCCGAGGGATGGGAGTTGGGGCAGACGGCCATCGTGACCGACTCCGAGGACCGGGTGTATCTCTTCAACCGCGGCGAACACCCGCTGATCGTCCTTGACCGTGACGGCAACTATCTCGCCTCATGGGGCGAGGGCGTCCTCACCGACGCTCACGGCATGTTCATCGACGACGACGAGAATCTCTACCTACCGGTCAAGAACAGCCACGTGGTGCTCAAGTACGACCCCAGCGGCAACCTGCTGATGACCATGGGCGAATGGGATAAACCGTCAGACACCGGCTGGTCGGGGAACTACAGCGACCCCGCGGTCAGGGCGGCCGGACCGTTCAACCGCCCCAGCGACATCGCCATTTCCCCGGACGGCCTGCTGTACATCTCTGACGGCTACGGCAACGCCCGGGTACATCGGTTCACCGCCGATGGTGAGCTGGTGGACTCCTGGGGCGCGCCTGGAAAAACCGCCCCCGGCGAGTTCCACGTACCCCACGGGGTCTGGGTGCATACGGACGGTCGGGTGTTCGTGGCCGACCGCGAAAATAACCGGATGCAGATCTTCGACTCCGAGGGTAACTTCCTGGAGCAGTGGGCGGACCTGGCGCGGCCCTGCGACATCTACATCGACGATGACTTGGCGGTGTACGTGCCGGAGCTGGACGGTTTCATGTCGATTCTGGACATCGACGGCAACGTGCTGGCGCGCTGGGGCAGCCCCTCGGACGCCGGGTGGGGCAACGGCGCCCACGCCGTGTGGGTCGATTCCCACGGCGACATCTACGTGAACCAGAACCTGGAAGGCGAGCGGCTAATCAAGTACCGCCACGTCGGAGGGTAGGGCTTGTTGCGTACCCACATTGTCGGATCTGTTATTGCGAGCGCAGCGTGGTAATCTCGTCGCCAAAGGGACCATCGTTCGATTCAGCGAGACCGCCACGTCGCTACGCTCCTCGCGATGACAAACTGCGTACGCGTGCGAAGCTGGGGCGTGTTGACATTTAACCGTCGGTCCTGCGAAAAAAGGACACCCCGCACTTGATACAGGGCGGGAATCCAGAGTGGGTATAAACGGGTGGCGTATCCGTTTGGAATTTACGCCTTCGCTTGACGCTTGTAAGTGCCGCGCTTACCGCGCGGTAGACGACCAACCGGCGCGACGCGAAGTGTGGGGCTTGACATTTTGATTCTGCCATCAGGTTGAGTGTTTCCACCGTGCGGGACAGTTCCTGATGCGGCGGGTACTACTGTCCGCCCAAATGCGACCTAGCTCGTCCAGATAACTCCCCCGATACCGCGGGTTGCTCTATCCCGGCTGAGATTGCAGTTAGGCCCTCGTGGAAACCCACGTGACGGTTGAGCACTCCTAATATCTTCTGTTGCCCCTCTTTCAACTCAGCAACGTCGGACTCCAGGCGGTCCACCCGATTGCTCAATTTTCCCAACCATATTAGCCATGCACCAGACGATATTAATAGTCCAACTATCGCGATGGCTGTCAGTGGGTCGATGGTAACGGTCATAATGATGCCCTACTTGGTCAAAACCGGGTCGGTCCAAGCTTCATCAATCCGCTTGGGGAGGTCGGATTTTACAAGGATATCCAGCAGGTCGTCCGGCATGTCGGACATTACGTAACACTGGACATCTAGCCTCACGACCGCGTCCACACTCCCTTCGGGGAGGGCGATGGGGATCCGCAAGAGGATAACGTCCTTGTCCATGTCCAGTTGTTTGGCGGAAATGAATTTTATGTCTTTTATAGGAAGATTCACAGTTTAGACTCCCATAACCTGTCGAATTCATCGAACTCAGCGGTCCTCACTCGGACCACATTCAGCCTTTGCGTATTTCAGTGATGACCGCCATAATGTGGCCTTGCAGTTTCTGTGGTCGTCGCAACCTCTGTAAATAGGGTTGGTTTCACTTTATGCAGGCCCCATCATGGTAGCATCGGTTTCGTTTCAGCGGAACATCTATAACTATAGCGGACAGCGTTTCCCACGGCGGGTTAACGACGCCCACCAACTTAAAACTCATACGCTACCAACGAACAAACCAATTTTCTTGAGGGAGCGGCTTCCTGGGTGCCTGCTTTCGCAGGAATACGGCGCACATGACAGGGTGATAAAATGCGCGTTGGCTATCAGGTTGGACAGGTGGTGCAGCGGGACAGCATCGACCATCAGCAACAGTGGCAGAACCACCTGGAGCAGTTTCGCGCCTCACGCGACGCCGGGTTCGACATCTACGGCTGGGCCCACCACTACCTGATCGACCCCTTCCAGCATTTTCAGCCGTGGCCGGTGCTGGCGCGGCTGGCCGCCGAGCCGGGAGACATGAAGCTGGCCACCTCGGTGCTGTTGCTGCCCCTGCTGAATCCGGTGGAGGTGGCGGAGCAGGTGGCTACCCTGGATCACATCGCGGAGGGCCGTTTCGTGCTCGGGATCGGGTTGGGTTACCGCCCGGAGGAATGTGAAGCCTTCGGGACGCGGATGTCCCAGCGCGGCGCCCGTTGTACCGAAGCGCTGGGTCTGATGCGCCGGCTGTGGAGCGACGACGAAGTGACCCACCACGGGCGCTACTACCACGTAACCGGGGCGCGGCCCACCGCGCGGCCCTACCAGAAGCCTCACCCCAAGATCTGGCAGGCCGCCATGAGCGATCCGGCGGTGCGTCGGGTCGGTCGGGGCGGAGATATTCTCTACGTCGGGCCGGCCCAGTCCAACGCCACCATACGGCACCAGATCTCCCTGTACCATCAGACCCTGGAAGAGAACGGCCACGACGCTCCCGAAGACATGGTCATCGTGCGCGAGTTCTTCTGCGCCCCCACCCACGAGGAGGCGCTGGAGCGGGCCCGGGCCAACTTCGCCAAGAAGTACGAAGTGTATGCCTACCACGGTCTCCACGGCACCGATGACGAATTGACCAGGAAGGTAACCGGCGACCTGGAAACGCTGATGGACGACACCTTCCTGGTGGGCAGTCCCGGGGAGTGCGTCGAGCACATTGCCGCCTACCACGAGATGGGGTTCACCGACGTGGCGATCCGGCTGTTCTACCCGGAGATGTCTCAGACCGAAGTTTTGGAGCACATCGACCTGGTGGGCCGAGAGGTCATACCGGCGTTGCACGCCCTGTAGTTCCCCGGCGGACCGCCACCAAGGAGGACGCATGACTACCCAGACTACCCAGCAGACACTGCTGACGATTGGAGATTATGAAGCGCGGGCCAAGCAGACCATGCCGCGGGCCTTGTTCGACCGGCTGTTCGGCGACCTTGGCGCGCCCGATTGGATCACCAACACTACGAACGTGCATGCCATGAGCGAGGTCAAGCTGCGTCCCCGCATCCTGGTGGACGTCACCGAGCGGGACATGACCACCACGGTACTGGGCGAAGAGATCAGCATGCCGGTGATGCTGGCCCCCACCGGCACGCATCAGCGCGCTCACCCAATGGGTGAGTTGGCTTCCACCCGGGCCGCCGGCGCTGCGGGAACCATCCTGGGTCTCAGCACCGCCTCCAGCTACAGCATCGAGGAAGTGGCCGAGGTTGCCACTAATTCGCTGTGGTTCCAGCTCTACTTCTTCCAGAACCGGGAACTGACCGAGATCTTGGTGCACCGGGCGGAACAGGCGGGCTACAAGGCCATGATGCTCACGGTGGACAACCTGGGCGCCAACTCCCGGGAGCGGGAGTACCGCTACGCCTACACTCTGGACCAGGAGCGAACCCTGAAAAACTTCCAGGGGATCGAGCTGCCCAACCTGCCCACGCGGGAGAATTTCGCGGAGAGCTTTGAGCATGGCCTCAACTGGTCTGACCTGGAGTGGCTGCGCTCCATCACCTCGATGCCGTTGGTCATCAAGGGAGTGCAGACGGCCGAGGACGCCCGGCTTTGCGCCGAGTACGGGTGCGATGCGCTGGTGGTCTCGAACCACGGCGGCCACGCGTTGCAGGGCACGGAAGGCACCATCGATATGCTGCCCAAGATCTCGGACGCCGTGGGCGACCGCCTGGAGGTCTATCTCGACGGGGGCGTTCGCAAGGGCGCTGACGTACTCAAGGCGCTGGCCCTGGGCGCTCGGGCGGTCTTCATGGGCCGGCCCATCTTCTGGGGGCTGTCGGTCAACGGCGAAGATGGCCTCCGCCACTGCCTGGAGATTCTGCGCACCGAGCTCAGTGTGGCTATGGGCCTCTGCGGCGTAACCGATGTGAAGCAGGTGGATCGCTCCGTGGCCCAAGACCCGGGCCCGGACGGCGCCGGCGGCGTGGTGGGCGAGCTGGAGCGCCTGGCCCGCCTGTTGGAACAGGGATACATCACACGCCCGGAGTTTGAGTCGCTGAAGGGCCGGCTCCTATAGTTCGCAAGGCGCCAAAAGTCCGCAGCGGAACGAGCAAGTACAAGGGACGAGCAACCAGATGGGATCCGTCGCTGAAACTCCGCGACGGGATCAAGACGGGCCGCCACGGCGTGCGGCGCTCTGCCCCGGCTCCACGGGGTTTGGGATATGCTTGTTCCTCCAGACACCGGGTGCCAGCAAGGAGTCGCTGTTGGCCCTAAAGCCAAGTTCTGGGAGCAACATCCCCGAAGACAGTCGAGGGGATCGAAAACTGGTGCCGAAGGTCAGATTCGCCATTTTGCGTGAAGTAGCGTTGTGTCTAAGCCTGTTCGGTGAGATTTCCTACTCAAAATCAAGCGTTGAGGTCAGTGTAACACGGCCTCGTATTGCGGGTTTGTCCCACATTTGTCCCACAATTCTGGGGAGGACGGTTGATCAACTGGGCGACCGACTCCGCTGTCTCTCTCTGCCAGCCCGGCAACGCGTGCGCGTAGATGTCCATCGTCGTGCTGACGTTTGCGTGCCCGATGCGTTTGGAAACCACCACGGGGTTCTTTTCCGACTGTAATGCCACTGAGGCGTGGAAGTGCCTCAAGCTGCGAATCGTGATCCCAGGACATTCAGCCTTTTCGGCCAAGCCAGACAGGAAGTGGACTAGCGTGTTGGGATGGCACCAATTCTGCAGGTCCCGCCTGGGAAACACCATCTCGGGCGGATCCACTCCCAGCTGTTCAGCGAGTTCTCGCTGGCGGCTTCGGTGTTCCCGCAGAAAAGCCACCGTTTGGCCATCCAGGTCGACTATCCGCCGTCCGCTGTCTGTTTTCGGATGTTTCAATTCGAGGCCCTCGCTGGTGATCACCAACGATGCTTCTACTCTGAGGGACTTGCCCTCGAGGTCTACATTTGCCCAACTCAAACCCAGCGCTTCGCCGCGCCTCATGCCGGTATAGATGACCAAGTACACGCAGAGCCAGAGGTAGTGGGCGCAGGAGGCTCCGACCTTGAGCAGGGCCTGCACTTGTTCGATGCTGGGGCTGGAGGCTTCCGTCTTCGGTACAGATGGGGGCGAAACTAGCGCGACAGGATTGCGGGAGATCAACTCCATGCGCAAAGCGTGTTTCATGGCTCCACCCAAAACGTTGTGGACCAGCACAACGCCCTTGGGAGCCATGCCGTCGCGGAGTAATCTGGCTTCCAGTTCCTGAACGTGACGTGGGGTAATCTTCGAGATCTCGATGTTGCCCAGGTCGGGCACGATGTGGAGCCTGACGGCTTCCTCGTACCGGTCGATGGTTTTCTGCTCCTTGTTCGGAGAAATGACATCAGCCAGCCACGCGTCAAGCCATTCGGCGAGCTTGTACCTCTGGACGGATGGAACCACACCACGGTCCATCTCTCCGAGAATTTCGCGGAGGCGCCGCTCAGCGTCGGCCTTCTTCCCCCGGACGGTCTCGTTCTTTCGGATCCGTTTGCCATCCTTGTCGCGACCCAGAAATACCCGGATTTGCCAGGATCCTGGATTACGTTGCTTGATTTCTCCTCGCATGTTCTTCCTCCCTGTTAGTTGGTCCGATTGGTCTCAAGAAAAGAACTCCGCCAACCTTCGAATGGCTGACCGGACGGCTGACGATCACCACGTCGAAAACACATCGCCCGCTGATCAACCTGCCCGGGCAGGCCTCGGCGTTTCAGATGGCGGTGTTTCATTGACCGGAGGAGCGCGGTCCGATTCGGGACACAGTCCTCGTCCAGCCAGCGACTGATCCAATACCGGCGCGTTCCTAACCCGTCCCGGGGTGACTTTCCCCGCTTTTAGCTTGGCGGATTGGTTGCCCATCACGAGGGCCACAGTGGCGCTGAGGAGCCCCACGCCACGGCCGATTTTCCACCGGAAACCCACGTTTTTCTCGCACGTCATGACGCAACCGCAACCGACGTTACAATCCCGCGCGAAACAGCAAATGCCACTACGTGTCGTTGCCAATCGCAACGGACGAAGCGAGACGGAGGGAAACTCATGGCAAGTCCCAAAAGGGCCTACAACGTGTCGGAAGCCGCTGAAGTGCTTGGCGTCAGCCCGTGGTTGGTGCGAGAGGCGATCCGACGTGGCGAACTCTACGGTACTCGGATTGGAAAGCGAATCATCATCCCAGCCGCATCCATCGACCAATTCCTGGCCACCCCGGGCGACCGCGAGGCCGACCAGGAGTCGGACCCGGACGGCGTCGCCGTCGATTAGGGAGCCACGACGAATGCGCCAAAACATCAGGGGCCACTTCGCTCTGCCCGGGATGGTTCGCTCGCAGGACACGCAGGATATGGGAGAGACGGGCAAAACCTTCCACAGTGACGTAAACACGCCAAGCCCAGGCGGCCGTTTTGCCAACGGCGGTAGGTTGACGGCTAACCAAAACGGAGGACGGGCGTCATGCGTCGTCAACGAGAACACTCCCAACAATCCCGCGCCACCAAGGCACGGCACGTGTGACCAACCAACAGGGGCGACAGCATGGACGGTTCCGCCTGGCTCCCAGGCTCTAATTCCCGAACCGGACTGCGTAATACGTGGACAGCACGTCGTATCCCTTGGCATCCTCTTCGGCGCGAAAGCGTCTATCCGCCATCATGCGGTGCAGCTCAGCCTCCGCGGACTCCGACGCTTTCAGCCCCCTGATGTAGTACGCCGGCATCTCTGGCGAAGCCCATCGCCCTGCCTGCATGATCAGAGCCAAGCCAAATCCGGCCACGGCCAGTTCCTGGGCCATGCCGATCCTGAACGAGTGAGTGCCAAAGTTGCCCTCAAGACCAGCGGTCCGGCACGCCTCCTTGACGTACTTTGCCAGTAGATTCGGACCAACCTGGAACAACCGGTCATCTCCCGCTTTACCAAGCGCCAAGCGTCGCCTCAGATCCCTCAGCGAGTCCAGCGCTCGCAAGCTCCGGGGAGATACATACACGTACTGCCGCTCGCCGAACCGGTCCGTCTTCGATTCAGGAACCAACAACCTTCCGCTCCCGTCGGGAAACCTCCGCAGATCTGCCCAACGAGCCTGAGAGGCCTCCCTGGCCCGCAACATCCCATCGAACATCAAACTGAAAATCGCCACCACCAAAGCCGCCCGCATCTCCGTCCTCTTTGACCGCTCGCCCTGCAGCGCAATCTCCACGGCCGCAACCACCTTCTCGTAATCGGACTCACGAATCGGGTCTTTCTGTGCCGGCGCCTCCGGCCTTTGGCCCTCCAATTCGTGCAGATAACGCTCGACCACGGCGCTGCGCGCCGGATTGTCCTCGAAACCCAGCTCGTCGAACTTGATTACCAAGGCACGCGCCATTCGCCACAGGTAGCCCATCCGGTTCCCGTCGGAGTTATCTCTCAAGAATTCCGCAACATGCCACCCAGCCGCTCTTTCCAAAGCGGTTCCCCTCGATTCCAACCAGATTTCAAACCGAGCCCAGACCCTGATGTATCCATTCGCAGTTTCGTCGGCGTAGCCACTCATGATGTCATCCTCCAATTCGTCCAATTCCTCTCGAGTCATACCCACGGGCACCTCGGCCCATCGCTCGGCCCTCGCAGAGCGGATGCGCGTCAGCACGTCGTCAACGCTTGCCGTTGCGCGGGCGTCCGTGATCGCACCCTCCTTTGCCGCCTGCATCTGCCGAGCCATCCACTCGAGCACAGCTTCGTCCGAGAACTGGATCACGATCAAGGACACATGGCAGTTGACGGTCTCTCAGGCTGAACACGACGCACTCGCGGAAATGCTCGACACCTGCGCCAGCCCGCCCCAGCTGACGGTGTCCCAGAGCCAGCACGTGAACCCGACGTCCGTTCCCACCAGACGGCCAGCGCGACCGTCGGCGACGCCGACCCCGCAGACAATGACCTACGCCAACTGCGATGCCGCCCAGGCAGCCGGAGAGCGCCGCATACAGGGCAGCAAAGACAGTGGACGGGGTTTCCCGAAGTGGATGGTGGCCAGCGCCCGAGACGGCGACGGTGACGGCGGCGTCTGCGAGAAGTGACCGCCGTTCTGCAGGGGAAATCTCCGCAAACGACAGCTGGATAGCCTGAGATCTTTGACCGGAGTAATTCCCGTCGGTCCAGGCGTGGAACGTCCCGATACCCTTGCAGCTAACCAAGACCAAACCTCACCGTGTTGTAGCAGGACATCACATCAGCGCCCCTGGCTTCCGGCCCAAGCCGGTTATCACCTTTCAGGAGCATCCTCTGGAGCTTCGCCATCGCCGAGTCCTGCACCGAGATGTTGCGCACGTACAACTTCACGGTTTGCACATCGCTCCATCGCCCTGCCAACATGATCATGGGCAGCGAGAAACCAGCCATGCACAGCTCCTGCGCGCCGCCGACCCGCATACTGTGCCCACCATAACGCCCCGTCAGGCCGGCATCCGCAGCCGCTTCCCTTATCGTTTTCGCCAACACGCTCCGGTTGGACGAGAAGATATGGCCGTCGGCCCGCTCGTCTTTCCCGTAGAACCTCATGAGATCACGCACGAGATCCAGGTAATACAACGCCAGAGGCGACACGTATGCTACTTCGCCGCGGCCGTAGCGGTCCGTCTTCGAGTGGGGCAGCAGCAGGACACCACTGCCGTCCGGAGACCTGGAAACGTGGGACCACTTCGCCCGACGGGCATCCACGCCCCGCAACAAGCCGTCAAACATCATCCTCACCAACAGAATCGTCAGTGCTCCGCGTATCTCAGCAAGAGATTCCCTCTCCCCCAAACGCGGTATCATCGCGGTCTCCTCAATCGCCCTGAACTCGGCTTCCCTGATGGGATCCATCTGAGAAGCGGCCTCTTTGCGCTCAAGCTTCAGATCATCGAGGAAAAGGGCCGGATCATCGCCCATTCCAGGATTTTCCAGGTTCACGAGACCTTTGCGTCTAAAACCATACGCGACACCCTGCAGCTTGTTTCGGAGGGTGTTGACCTGGTTTGACCCAGCCTTGTCCTCAAGGAACACCCGCACCGTCACTTCTTCCACCTCCTCTAGGGCAATCCGCCTTTCTTGCAGCCAGTCATTGAATTCCGCCCAAGCAAGCGCAAATCCCTCGAGTACATCCGGAGACAGCCGGAGATCTGCATCCAACCTGCGCCGGCGCATCACCTCCTCAAGAGTCAACCCCACTGGTATCCTGACCTGAGCACGGGCCAACGCCTCGGCGTCGGCTTCCCACTCCTCCAGCACCGTGCGGGTCCGATTTCTCAACACCGCACCCGGCACCTCGCCGTTAGCCAGACGAGACCGGAACTCATCGACCCACTGGGACACCTCATCCGACCACAGAGCAGCCTCTTCCGGACAGGATTTCCTCAAGTGATGAAGGCGCTGTCCAGCCACCTTCTGATGTTCCACGCCCCTGAGGTAGCGCACCACGTCATCGGGCGTGGCCGCTCCTGGTTCAATTCCCTGGTCCTCACGCCACTCCTCCCAGTGGCGCCGGTGCCGGGCGACGATGCCTCCAGGGCGCTCGTTCCTGAAACCAACCGCCTCACCGACCTCCTCCTTGCGGGCACGCCTCTCGCGAAGCATCTTCGACACTGCCGGATGATCCTCCGTCGCCCGGAACCCACGCTCCATTTGGTAGAAAGACACCGCCACGTTGGCCGACCTCACCACAGCATCAGACGCCCGGTCTCCAAGGCTCTCCAGGAACGCCGCCACCTGCTCCCCACTGGCCGGCGCCGGATCCAAGCCATGGCGACGGCACCATCCTTCGTAATCGGCCTGATTCCGAACCATGGCCTTACGCCGTTCCTCGCCGACATTCTCCTGCCAGGCCGCCTGTCTTGTTCCCAGCGCGTGTCCGACGCGACGGTCAGCCGCCGGAGACGCCATGCCACGCGCGTGGTAAACGTGTCCAATGATATTTCTGGCAGCACGAACGCCGCCTATGGTCTCCGAGCGCAGAACCTCCAACACCTGGTCCCACTCGGCATCCAAGGGGTCCCAGCCTTTTGCAGCGAACCGCTCGCAGAAGGCACCCCAAGACCGCCGGTAGTTTCGCTTCGTGGAATGGGCAAGTTTGAGCCCATCCACCACCGCGAGACCCAACGCCAAAGCATCTTCCGCATCGTCCGGCGGCACCGCGTCCACGCCAGTCATCTCAAAGTTCTTCCCGTCCATGCCAAGCCCTCCAGTTTTGGTTGTTTCCATCTCCAGCGAAGAACTTCCTAGCGGCCCAGACCCACCAGCACGGGAGCCATCGCCAACCCCGTACCGTCGCCTGCATGAAGCCGCGCCATAGCGCCGTAGCCGACGGCGGCGTTGCGTACGTACCTCGTAACCGTCTCGGGCCGCACCCACCGTCCAACCTGCATGATCTCCAGCAGGGAGAACCCGTGGCCCAGCAGGTCATGGGAAGCCCCGACCCGCGGCGAGTGCCCGCTCCACCGACCACGCAGGCCGGCGCGCTCACACGCCGCACTGATGCGGTTGCAGATCTGGCGGCCGTCAATGCCGAACACCCGCTGTTTAGCCTTCGACCCATCACGCCCCCAGGCCTGTGCCATATCCTGGAGCGCAGCCAGGGTGTTCAGATGGATGTAACCCACTTCGCCATGCCCATACCTGTCAGTTTTGCTGTAGGGGATGCGTAACACTCCGTACACGTGTAGGCCGTGCTGCTCGGTCGAGATGTCCCCCCACGTCACGGCCGCCGCCTCGCCGCGGCGGAGCAGGCAGCCCCACATGAGGAGGATGAGTGCCGTATCGAAAGTGGCCCGCTGGCGGGTCTTCTCGGGCCATTCTCCGTCCAGAGGCACCCAAACCACGTCCAACACGCGCTGGATGAGCGACCAAGTAAGACCGTCGGCACTCGCCGGCGCCTCCGGCTTCAGCCGCTGTTGATCTTTCACCCAGAGGCGGACCTCCTCCCAGTCCACGCTGTCGCCGCCGACGTGGAACGCCAAACCCTTCTGCACGGCCGAGATGGTGCTGCGCAGCCACGGCACCGAGACCGGATCGACCGGCCGCTCACGGGCTTGCTCCAAATAGGTGATGACGTGGTCTGTTTCGACGTAGTGGCGGCCAATCTCACGGGAATCGCACCACGCATCGAAGTAGCGGAGAAATTTATCGTAGGCATCAGCGGTGGCCGGCCCGAGCCCGTCGAACACCTTGGGAATCCTGCGCCGGTACTCCTCAACGGAAAGCCCGACCGGTATGTCTCCCGCCGTGATGCGGGCCTCCATCTGGCGCGCCAACACTCCCCTTGCCCGCACATCCCGCAGCGACCGCCCGTTTCTCGGCGACCCGTCACCATCCGCCATCCAGCGAGACCTTGTCTGAACCATGTCAACCTCCCGGATCCAGCTCCGTTTCAGAACATTATTTCGTTGCTCGATTGTAGCAATGAGGGCCAGCAAAACGGGTCAAAAATCGGTCCGACGTGTCACAATATGAGGGGGAATTTGCATTACCGTTAATGCAAGTTAACGGAAATGCCTACTTGAGATTCCCCCCGCTGACGCGTTTCTCCTGCGCTTTAACCCAATCGCCGAAGCTCATGCGAACCGGCTCCTTCGGAACCGCACTGAAGACGCACGCACCGCCAACGGCAACGCCGGCTTCGTTCGAATCAACGTCGCCGGCAAACCGAACCACCAGATCAGAACGCAGCTGCTCTGCAAGTTCTTGGGTCAAGTTCGACCCGACGCACCTCACCACATAACCCATCTGGTTGCAGTGGTCAGAAACGAACCGGCTCCGGCGGTCCAAGTCCGGCGAAGCCATCAAATCGTCAACCGCGTCCAGAATGCACATGTCGGTGACGCCGAAGTAACGGCACCCGTCCCAAAACTCAACCGCGAAAACGGTGAAGGCGGTTACCTCACCCGGCAGCAGGCGACCCTCTGCGCTCTCCCACCACTCGGCGGCGAACGCCGCAGTGTCAACAGACTCCGAGAACCCGACAATCGTCGGTTCAATTTGGCCCTGCGTTACCATTACGGCGGGATTTTACCGTCGCGAAAAGACACCGAAACGCTTACACACAAAACCCCGTTTTTCGGTAGTTTTGAGTACGAAATCCGAGATAAAACGCCCCGGGAGGCGATTCGTCACCCAGGGCACGACGACAAATTGAAACGCCTCGTCTCCGCTACCCGGAACCGAGGCGCAAAACGACCAAAGGCACCCTCCTACGGCACGTTATCCATGCCGTAGTCGACGCCCACGATGGGCAAGTAAATCCTCAGCGTCACCCGTACGTTGGCGTGGCCCATCAGCCAATGGCAGCGCACGCCGCGATTGTCAGCGCAGTCGGGCATGCCATGACAGTGTGGGCGGACCCCAAGCGCACGACCGGTGGAAGTCCACCACGTGGACGCGGCAGTCGCACAGGACGCCGCAAATTTCCGCGCCACGAGGCCCAAGGCAGGCCCGCAGGCAACCAACGGAAAAATCTCCATAGGGAGCGCCCAAGGGCCCCTCCGTGGCTCCAGCGCGGATTCTCGCGTTCCGCTGAACCACCGCCAACCTGTGGCTCGTTACCATCCACCCTTACGACGACGGGAACAGCAACGTCACCGAAACACCTGCTCCAGTGAAACCCGCCCGATGTCACTGGTCAGCATGCGTGAACCTCGCCGCAGTCAGCGTCGGCGTAGCCGACGGCGTCGTCTGCTGAAGACTAGAGCCACGTCCCAAGGCTCTCTGCCGTCGGACACCGGTTGCTGGTGGAAACCGCCCAGTAGACGGCGGCGAACGACGACCTGCCCCTGGGCCAGTACTTGGGAATCTTGATCCAGAACCACGAGAATGGCATGGTGACGGCCACACACCGGCTGACTGACGAGCCGGAATAACCCCAAGGAAGAAGACCATGAGCTACTCACGCCCCGGATGCCGGATCGACTGCGTCAACGGACGACGCGCCGGCGGCTACCGGCGACACGCCGAAATATCGAACCACCCTGAGCCCGCCGACTACCGGACCACCGCCGAATACGCCTCCGCACTCGCCAACTGGGACGACGTCCCCGGACGCGAAACCGTCAGGTCGCCGTGGTACGTCTTCGCCACCCTGCCTTCCGACGGCCTCGAATTCAGGGACTTCTCCTTCACGGCACAGGAACTCGAACGCATCAGGAACGAAAAGGCCTGGACTGAAATCCCCGACTACCAGGCGGCCACACCACCGGTCCGAGCCCAACTCCGAATGATAGTCGACGAGTTCCTGCACGAGTGCACCCAACACGAGGATGGTAAACGCCTCAACCTGACCATCCTGTAAGGAGCGCACAGCAGCCCAGCAGTCGTGGTCGATAAACAAGCCGCCGTCAGACGACGGAAGCCCGTCGGCCGTGATGGCGAAGACCGCCAGGCACCGCGAGTTTCCGTGCCTCGCGGCCCCTGGCGGCCGTCCTGACGTCAAGCAGGAATTCGTCCATCGGGAGCGCCCGAGGCCCTCTCCGAGGTTCCAGCGCGGATTTCCGTCCGCCGCTGAACCACCACCCATCTGTGGCTCGTCACCATCCGCCCCCACGGCACCGCCCTCGGTACCTCGACCGAGGCCGAGAACCTCCTCCAAGTAGCGAGCCACGCCATGGCCGCCACCGTGGCCTACCACTCGGCAGTGCGCGTCGGCGACCGGCTCACGGCCCCGGAGATGCAGGCCATCATCGAGCAACTGGCCGATACGCCCGAACCGCACCACTGCCCCACGGCCGTCCCACGGTGATCACAGTATCGAGACACCGACTGGAGCACGAGTTCCGCCGCTGCTGACGGCCTCACACGCCCTGAATTCACCAGAGGGGCCCAAGTACCCCAACGGCCGCAGAACGCGCCCGGGAACCGTTTCCGGCCGACACAAAGCACGCTGGCAAAATCCTGCAAACCGCCACACGCGACAACCGCCCAGCGCGCCAGCCACCCGACGACAGGAGAGCCGCAATGGCCCAGCTTGAACTCACCTACATTCGAATGTTCGCCGAGAACGGAGACCCAGGCTGGCACGCCGGACAGCTCGAAGACGGCCGCCGCGTCCACGCCACCGCCATCCCCTGCGGGCCAGGAGCCGTCCACTGGTCGGGCAGCGTCGAGGACGCCACCGCCTGCGAGTGCGACGGTACGGGAACCTGCAACCTCTGCCTGATCCGCCAAGAGGGCGGACTCGTCTTCACGAAGGTCACGGGCTGCTACCGCTCCGCGAACAGCGCCGTACGCGCCCTGAAGTTCTGGGCCTCCCATCCCGATGCTCCACAGCCGCCAGCGCCCTTCAACTGCGGCTGGACCACCATGCAGGCCATCCTCTGCGACAACGAGCCCAACGCCGCCCCCATGCCCCTGGGCACCACCGAACACCCCATCCTGCGGCCTCCGGAAGACACCATGTATGACTACGACCCAAGGGACGCGTTTCGGGAAATTATGATCGAACAGATCAAGCCTGAGTCGCTCGCGGAATGCTCCGAAAGGGGACATCCACGACAGGCCTGGCTCATCCTCACCGAACAGCAGGAACACGCCGAAACCTGTCCGTCCTGCGGCCGCATGCCAGAATTCATCGAGAAGATGACCTCCGGCGACATGGGCATCGACTTCGACTACATCAGCGAAAAAACAGACGCCACACACCACGTGGTTCACGAAATCTCCGCCGACGAAAACGTGCACGACCCCACCTTCTACTTCGAGTCGGAAACATTCCGATCCGTGTAATTCTGGTGCCGCAAAGCGTTCGACATACGCCCAAAATCACGACACTACCAGGATGTGGCGGACGCGATTCCGATCACTTACAATGTCGACGCGCCTTACCTCGGGCCGCCGTGTCGGCCGACTTATCACCGGCACCAACCGACACGACGAAGAGCCGCCGTGCAACGCTCCGGTGGCTCTTGCATTTTGAGACGTTATAATGTATGTGATCCGCCGGAGGTGATAGTCCGGCACCCAGAGGCAAGCTATGAGCGTTCCCGTTTCCGGCACCGCCGGCGATCTTCGTATCACGTTCTGCGCCCGCATTGACCACCAAGATGGTCAACGCATCGTGGAACTCGACTCCCTCGAACACGCGGCACACGAACGATTGATGAAGCTGCTGCTCGAAGACCCGACGTTGGCCGACCTCCTGCACGACTTTCCGACCACCGACGCCACGGCCCCGCACCAGTGCAGTGAAACCAGCGACTGCCCGAGCGGCGACGATGCCAGCGGCCCCCATCCCACGTCGGAACCGGCGCCCTCTCAGCCAACAGGCCAAACCACGGACCAGCAGGGAGAGACACCCTCCGACCGAGGGGGCGCCTCCCACAACGACGTCCCACCGCAGCAAGGACGACCAGCTCATTCAACGGGCAACGCGACAAGCGACGACGACCAGAAATCGGGAAATCCCCCCGGATCCCAAAACCAGAAAAGAGAAGAATCTACTAAGGAATGGGCAGATTCCAAATTCCCAAACGATCCCCCACCTGCCAACGAGCCAGATCCCGAAAACCCACAACACTCCGAGAACGCCAAATCCCCTCTATATGACCAACAGAAGGGATTTGGGAGCACTTCCAAAGGCAAACGCTCCAAGAAACAGAAGCTTTGGTTCACGCCTACGCCGAGAGCCAGGCTTCCAGAATACCCATGCTCGCGGTTCGGATGCCACTCCGTCAAGGCCGCACAACCTGAAGGACTAAACAGCTTGAGCCCACGGCCCTGCGACTTCTGCGACGGCTGCATAGAAGCCAGGAGACACGAGAAGATGGAGCAGTACGAAGCTAGCGCGCCGTCGCCCATCTCGACCGTCCTCGAGTGCCAGTTCCCGACCTTCTTCGAAGCCAACGACTTTGGCCAACTCGATGAACACAAGAAACGGCTAAGCCAGGCGCGAAGGTGCACCCTGTTCACTGCATTCCGACGGTACGAGTTGGACAAGCCCTGGGTGGTGCGCCTGATCTGGGATGGCCCAGCCTCCGACGAGGAAAAGGACGCCATCGCGCACCACGCAAACACTGTAGGAGCAACTGACGTGAGGGTGACGGTGGGACCAGTATCGCCTCAACAGTTCAAGGAATGGGTCCCGTACCGCTTCAGCATGAAGAAAGACAGCGGCGGGTTTTACATCCTGTGCCGGTTCTCAAACGGCTGGGCCCAGAAGCAGAAGTTGCCCAGTGACCATCGAAGCGGACTGAAAAGCATGGAGTTCATGGACAAGAGCGCCAATGTAAAGCCCAAACCGGTCCAAATCGAACGGACACAACAAAACACCCGATCCTGGAGGGGCACGTACCTACTGTCTCAGAACAATTTGGTGCCGCCGGAACAACGACAGGAATTGGCGCTAGAAGCCCAACGTCAATTGGAACGCGCACGCTACGTCAGCTTCATGGACTGGATCCAGCGGTGGGAAGCGCTGCAACCCGAACATACCGAACTCTCACGCAAGTTCATCGATGCCTACCTCTGCGGTGAAAACCCGTCCGCCCGCGAATGGCAGGAAGCAACCAATGGCCCAAAGGAGCTGGTAGTGGAAACCGCGCGATGGCTGAACGGAGAACGAGACCACGAACCATCAATCCTGATGGTGGCCGAACGGCTGAGTTACATCACCACATGGGGAGAACCCGCCATTGATCCACACTACCTAGCCAGACTCACAAGGATTTTGCCGCCACTTATATTCCACGACGCGCCGTACAGCATGGACGGCTCATCCGATGAATTCGACCCATTTGATGACTACGAAGCACAGGCAGCCTGAGGTTCGCAGTACCAACTGCGGCCACAGATCCGTTGTTCGTGCCTCGCGCCGTCGGACCGATGATGTCATTCATCAGGTACCTATCCGGAGCATTCAGGGAATCCCCCAGCCTCGGGGAAATCCAAGAGGTTAACAAGAAGATTCCGAAGGAAGTCCGAGAAGCCATGGGAAAGCAGAACCAATCAATGGACCGACTCTCGGAAAGCATCAACGCCTACTTGGCTACACTGAGGCGGGACCACGTCGTTTCTCCATCCTCAAGCAGCCGGCTCCATTCGGTCCGGACAAGTCCTGCGAAGCACGCATCATCTGGGACGGCGTAGCCAACGCCGACCAACTCGACGAGGCAGTGGAACACGCCGTGGGCGGGGCCAACGCGCGCCGGAGCCCGCTCTCGTGATGATCTCCGAGCAACTGGGTTACTCCCAGCCAGGGCCGGAGCCAGCCATCGACCCCCAGTGCCTGACCGAACTCACCAGCCGATTGCCGGATTTCGCGATCTTCAATCCAAGCTGACGGCAGGCAACCGACGGTGGTCGGAGCGGCCATACCGTCAGTCGGGACGGCCGCTTTCGCTGTGGCACTACAATGTCGCGAATTCCTGCGCCACGAGGCCCTGGAGAGCCTCCGAAGCCGCCAGTGGATGAATTACCACCAGAGCATCGGAGGGCCTCTCCGTGGCTCTGACGCGGGTTCCTGACACCACGATAAGGCAGCGTGCCCCATTTCCGTCAGCAAGTACCGCATGAGGAGCACCTGCCTGTCCCGCAGCCGCCGGATCACCGGACAGGTCCTAGCAGTTGTGACGACCGTCAAGGAAGACGACCACCAGCCGAGAGCCCACCTCGTCCACGAGGGCTGCCAGAGCGCCATGCTGCGCGAGTTCCCGTTCGACGATGAACCCGAGCCAGAAACAGGGAAAGAAGGCTGACGCTACACCAGCGGCCATGGAGGGGAAACAGACACCAACGGCCGCGCACCACCCCGAATCACCGCGCCTCGTGGTCCAAGGCGACCGTTCGTGACGGCCAGTGCCGCGACCTTGTCACGCCGACCGGCGTCTTCGCCTCTGGCCGTACGTACCGTTGTCCCAAGCCATGTACGCGGTCGGGTCGCCCAACGAACGCGCTCGCTTCGCGTACCGCAGACCCTCGGTTGGGTTCCCCAAGCTGAAAGCGCAATGCGCCGCAGACCCCCACGCGGTCGCGAAATCGGGCCTCACTTCGACCACCGCCAGGTAGTTGACCAGCGCCTCTTCGAAACGACCGGCATTCATGAGCGCGTAGCCCCTGACGTTGCGCAGGTGCGGCGTCACGGCCGGTAGCGAGTCTTCCGCCGTTTCGAGTTCCCGTAACGCGCCGTCCCAGTCCCCGATGTTGCACATGATGACGCCGGGCTCCGCAGCCGGGGCATCCCAATTTGGTTCGAGACCGGCAGCGACCCTGCACTCCATGATCCCCTCGTCCACCCAAGCACGGTTCCGCACCCGCCAGCCCATCATGCCCAACGTCGACCCGAGTTGGTAGTGAGCTTCCGCGCTTCGAGGGAAACGCCGGACCAGGCAGCGCCTGATGCGGATTGACCGTTCAATCACGGCAAACGGGTTCGACACTTCGCTCATCTCCGCCCTGCGCGGGAACACGTCGTTGTTCTCGCCCACCAACGTCGACCTGATGGCTTCGTTAGCCTCGAGATCCTCAGCAGTCGGCTCAACCACAACGTCAAAGTAATCCTGCGCCAGACCAGCGGCAGTACGCCCTCCGGAATGGCTTCCGGTGATACGCCGCAACTGCGACTCAATCGACGACGCCACTGCGTAGATGTCGTCGGCCCAATCGCTCACCTCGGGCTGCTGGGCCAGAGCCCAGAGCAGTCGCCGCGCGAAGGGCGCATCGGAACCCATCCTCACCAGCAGGAGCGCCAGGTATCCGCCCACGAACCCAGGTTTTGCGGACAAGTCCGAACCAGCGACCTCAGCGACCTCGGCTACCGATTCGAACGCCGACGCCAGCGCGTCGGTTTCCTGCATCAGCCGTGCCAAGCGAAACGCGGCTTCCAAATCGGCAGCTACGTCATCCCAGCCCACCACCGACGCCACGGCGTCTGCCAGACGCGCCAGGGCCAACTCGCGGCGCAACCGCGCTTCGAGGTCTTCGGCGCTAATGCCCTGTCCTTGCGACAACTTCTCCGCCAGGGTCGGCAAGTAAAACCGGCTTGGAAAGTTGCTGCCGCCCAACCAGTTGTCGACCGTAGTGGGCGAAACCTCCAACTCCCTGGCGAGCTGATGACGCCTCAGACCCGCTTCCCGTAGCAGATTACGCAGAATCTCTGCGGCCCCATTGGGGTGGGCCCACAACGGCTTATCCAGCTCGAGCAGCTCGACTTCAGCCAGATACGCCCAGCCCAGCATGCGGAGCGACACGTCCACGGTGACCAGTCGCAGAAACTGCCGGCCAGCCTGACCCGCATCCGCCAACTGAACACTCTCGCTCTGGACTCTTTCCATCAGCATGTCCCACCACTCGCACATCAGGCCGATGACGTCAGCCAGGACATCGGAAGATTTGATGTCCTCGCGAAAGCCCGCCCCGAGAGCCTGCCAGTCCACATCAGGCACCACACCGAGGTCCACCAACTCCTGGCCCAGAGCCTCGAGCCGCTCTTTCCTGCTGCGCTCGCTCACCGACCTACCGGCGAACATCCGCTTCGCAGTCTTGTCCGCAAGCACGCCGTCTCCGACGTCGAGGGCGTCAACGACGGCACCCAAGATCTGGCCACTGTACTGCCCAGAAACCACCGCCTTGCGTCTTCGTCTCGACTCCTTTCCCATGGCACCTCAGTCTACCTGAACACGGCGGCCGGCAAGAGCCCGATTGGCCGACCACCGCGTGTAGTCTTGTTGCTCTACGCCGGACTTCAGGATCCGTTCTTTGCGGCCGCACGCTGGGCACGTGACGCAAAACTTCCCTTTGAAACCTTCCCTCCGCCGCGCTTTGACCCAGCGGACTGGATGCGCGACGCCGCCTTGCCCGTCATTCCCTTTGACTTTGCCATGATGTACCTCCTGTTGATGGTGAACAAACACAGTCGGGCTCCGTGACCCAAGGTACTCCGGCCACGCCCCCAACGCGGCACCAGAAATCTGGCCAATAATTTCCAACCCACGAGTAGGGCACCGCAGGACTCCCCGAAAAACCCCAACACGACTGGATGTCAGCCTACGTCAATGCTACTCTGGCGCGGAGCTGAAAGTTGGACGGGGAACTTTGAATCCGAACAAGTTGATCATCAGCCGCAAGGGCTTTGACTCTGGGTCAGGAGGCTGTCCCAGCCCGATCTTCCCCGACGGCACCATGTTCTCACTGCCCATACCCTCTGGCGACGAGGAAGCGTTCGAAGACCTTCAGCACGGCGACATCGACATCGCCAGCGTTGTTAGCGGCATCACCAACGACCGCATGGGCGGGCTGAACCTGGTCCACCTCGACCCCGACCTGAACTTCGACGCGTATCGGTACCGAAAAGACCGACCCGACTGGCAGCAGTGGCGAGGAATGCTGGGCCAAGCCGGCATCGCCCAGAGCCATCTCAACAACCAAGGTGTCGGCAGAGGCGACGTCTTCCTGTTCTTCGGACTCTACCGCCGAGTTGAGGAAACCGCCCAAGGATGGCGCTTCGTAAAGGGAGCACCGGAGCTCCATGTCCTGTGGGGCTGGCTCCAGGTTGACCAGAAGTATCGGGTTGCGGACATCAGGCCAAACGACCTCACCTGGGCGCGCCACCATCCGCACCTCTTCTCGCAGTACCGCGATGACAACAACACCGTCTACGCAGCGGCGGCAAAACTCGAATTGGGCGGTGACAGCGACGGGCGCGAAATCGCGGGATGGGGAGTATTTCGCAGGTTCGACCAACGGCTGGTCCTGACCGACCCGCATGGCGCCGGAGTTTCGAATTGGCAGCTCCCGCAGTGGTTCTATCCCGACGGCAACAAGCCGCCCCTGACCTACCACCTGGACCGCAAGCGCTGGCGGCGAGACGCTGACCGCGCCTTCCTCCAGAGTGTCGGCAGAGGGCAGGAGTTCGTGCTCGACCTAGCCCATTACCCCGAGGCCGTCGATTGGTTATACTGTCTCGTGAGCGACCTCGGCTCCGACACGGGAAGCGGATGACGACGAAAATTCCTGATGGCCGCGCCGCTGCCGTCCCGCGTGGCATCACTAGACCCCGTGCCGCCTGCTCCGTGCATGAGGGCGACAGCCTCGACATCACGGTCGTTGCCGACCAGAGACACTGGCCTGATTTGGAGCCTCGACTGGCGGGCGTCGCCGCCGTAGCGACGGACGTGGTCCCGTCCGACCGAAGATCAGGATCCTGTCGCCCCAGCAATGGGAACGCCAACAGGCGAGCGAACGCTTTGGAAGCCATCACAACGTCTGGCTGGCGTCCGACGCCGCTTCACGGCCTTCGAATTTCGCTCGTCCAGTGGAGTGAAGCCACGCTGGAAAACCGCCACGCTTACAGGCCATACACATCGAAAGCCTTCTAACTCGACGCCCACGCCGACACCCGACGATACAATCCCCCACGCGGGAAAGGTGAATGGCACCACCGCTCGGACGGCATAATCCCACCGTCCCTCGAATGGACAAACTCCGAAGCCTGCGCGTCATCGAGAGGCCCGACATCCTTGGTGCGAACGCAGGGTCTCCATCGAGGGGCATGCCCTGCCCCATTGACCGAGGACAGACCGATACGTCGTGCCGAGGACCGCCCACAGGTGCAGCTATTCGATTCCCGACCTGCGCAACGCGCCAAGGAACATCACCGATGCCAGAGCCCACGAACACACTCAAACCCGTCGTGACCCATGACATCCAGTCAGCCGCCGAAACGGTCATCCAGATCGTCCGTCGAAACGCTCACCATCCTTTCCTGCTGGACGCGAAGCTCGGCGACGCCAACACCGCGCCAATGCCCGATACGCAAATCGCTTCGACCTACGACACGCCCCAGACCTCCATCAAAGACAAGATAGCACGGATCATCAGCGACCTCGTCCGGACGGACCAAGAGCACGGGAACCCCTTGGGACAGATCGCCCAGCGAGCCAATGACCTGATGGCGAGGGCGGCCATCATTAATCCGCAAAACCGACGGCCGCCGCTGTACTCCGAAGTCGCGACCCGCACTTTCGTCGAGATGGGCCTCGCCGCACCCGAGCACCTCCCGCTCATCCGCGCTGCCGGATACGTGTCACCGCCACCCTCCATCCCGCGCAGCCACGACATCGACCACGTGATCAGAAACATCGCAGCCCACATGGCGGGCACTGACCAGCCACAAACGCCGACCCAGATCATCGAAGCCCTGCACTACCGTCATGAAGATTTCAACCGGTGGCCGCAGTTCGACATCACGCTCTTCATCCTCCGCACAGCCGGAATCATGCCCGATGAACGCGGGAACTACCACCCAGACCAGCCGTGGGGAAAACTCATCAACGGCCAACAGTTGGTCAACAGCACGACTTTCCGCATCCTGACTCGGGATCAGCGTCCCGCCACCACGGCCTATCTCGTCGACGAAGTCGAACGCCTGGCGGGCGCCTTTTTGCCGAAGGGATACAATACCGGCAACGCCGTCCGCAACGCCGTCCGCAACGAATCCTACACGTCGGCGGGCGTCTCCGGCCTGGGAAGAGCCACCTTCGGTCTCACCGAATGGACCGACGACGCAACGGTCCGGAATGTCGACCACCGAGGCGGCAGAACCGGCGACGGCATCCATGCCTTCCTGGTGGAAAACGGTCCCGCCCACGTCGAGGACATCATCGAGCACATCCAGCGAACGACCGGCTCCACGGGGAGCGCGATCCAGGACGCGATCAACCACGACGACAGGGACCGCTTCATCCGGCTCTCCGACCGAAGAGTTGCCGCAAACCCAATTCTCGACGGACACGGCTGCTCATCCGGTTCACTGGAGGTAGTGCCAGACCACGAAAAGGAACACGAACCAATTCCCGTCCTGCGGGAGTCAGAACTCCTGTGGCTGACGCACTACGTGCAGCGACTCAACCAGTTGACGCCACCGCTGCCATCGGGTGTAGCCATCACCGGCGCCCGCGCCGCCGGCTTCGCGCACGAGGGCGACACTCTCGAGATCACGGTTGTCGCCGACCCAAAGCACTGGCCGACCTTGGACCCTCCGCTCGCGTATGCCGCCACCGTCGCAACCCAGGCGGTCCCGTCCGTGCGACCACAGTTCAGGATCCTGTCGCCCGAGCAATGGGAACGCCAACAAGCGGGCGAACCCCTTGGGAGTCATCACTACGTTTGGCTGACTCCGAGCACCTCTCAGTAGGCGGAGATCCGCAACGCCATTCCAGCGACGTTGGCGTCTCCCCATTCGTGACTGCCTCCGCCGACCACGCGGTAAAATCCCGACAATCGAACGTAGATCTACGAAAGCCAATCGGCCGTCATCCACGGCGATGTGGGCAAAAGCGGTCGCCAAGGATGTGAGACAACAGCGAATCCACCACCCGCAGGCGGAAAACCGCAATGACCAGAGGTTCGAACTCGTAGCCCAATCGCCGGATCAGGTCAAATTTCCCAAGAAGCCGCGAAAGCCCAAGCCCCGCCCACGCCGCAGCAAGATTGAACAGCGGATGCTGCCAGGCGTACCGGCCAGCGACGACCAAACCACGGCATGACCAACGCTCCAAGTTGATGACCTTCAGGACGCTCTGAGCAGGCACTCGGCCCGCCCGCATGTTGCCAACCTCCATGCGCCGACGGCGACACCAACCGGTGAGCAGACTCGTGGGCGATGGACTAACGCCCACCGTTCCACATCTCGGCGCGCCGCATGAACACAGACGGGTCGCGGAGCCAATCGGCGTAGCCGATGCTTATCTCATCCGTCAGGAAGTCAACCCGGTCGCTGAGGCAAGCGGCCAATGCCGCATCGTCGACATCAAGCGTGAACCCTCCGCGTTCCACAGCGTCATCGAGGAGCGCCACCACGAAGGAGTCCCCAGAAGCGTAAGCGGCGTCCAGGTTGCCCACCTCACCCCGCGCCAGCGCATCGATCCTCCCGTCGGACAGCGCAGCGAGCAGTTCCACCTCACCCAACCGGTCGCCCAGGTACACAACCTCCGGCGTATTGTCCGCAGGCGGTCGCATTCCGCGCCTTCCTGCCAGGTTTTCCGACGCGGCCGCAGCGGTGATGAAGTAATCCGAACTCCCGTCGGTGGCGACCTCGCCATCCGGAGTGTCGACGACCACTCCGTCGGCGAGTACTCCTTCGGCGTTGGTCAGGCCCGTCAACTCCAGCAGGCGCGCCTCTCCGGTGGTTCCGGCCAGTGCACCGACCCTCACGTCCGACGTCAGGTCGTCGTAGCTCGTGAAGCGGCTCTCCTCGCCTGCCCGCACCAGCAGCGATTGCCGGAAGGAGATGTGACCCGACGTGAAGACCACCGCTTCCCTCCCCTGGGGGTCTCGAGTACGGGATTCGAGGATGGTTATGCCGCCGCCGATGACGTCAAACTCCGGACCCGCCGACGCCAGCCAGATGTCGTCCCAGACGCCGATGCCACGCCGGGAGAAGGACACACCCACACCATCCATGGCTTCCAAGGCGGTCAGCAGGTCGGCTTCGTAACCCTGGTGAACGTCGAAGCCGGCGGAACCAGGCTCGCCATCCGCGCTGTGGCTGACCGGCGCGAAGTGGGCGTAGAATCCCAACCTGAGTTCCCGACCTTCTTCCACGCATGCCTCCGGCGACGCAGCACCCGGTGCACAGGCAACCGGCAGGATCAAAAGGCCGACCGCCACCGCGGCAACCAAGGCTTGCCGACGGAAACCGTCGCAAATGGCAATGGACGCTCCGTCGCTCTTCAGTCGCCGAAGTATTATCATCATGCGCCATGACCGGAAATGGGAGTGGGAGATCAGGAGAATACCCGCCCAACTCAGAGCCTGCCAAGCTCTCAATCATAAACCTTCCTGGGCATCACCGCCCAAGGATCCTAGACGGATCGGACTGCATTTGAATAACCCAACCGAATGCGCCGCTGAGTCGGAAACCGACACCCCCAATCTTCCTTGGCCGAGGACCGGTACATCTCCCCCAATTTGGCGGCGGCATTATCCATCGTCATTCGCTCTCGCGCCTGCATTGGTGCTGGCTCCGGCATCAGCGTCGCCGATCCGCCGTGTGAAGCCGGAAACACGATGCAGCACACTGGGCCACGGGGAGTGGCCTGACCCTTGAACCGCACTCCCGCTCGTTACGACCTGATGGCCTGTAATTTGGTGCTGGCCTCCATCTCGGCCCTGCTGATGGCCGCCGTGGGGAGCAGCGTCAAGGTGGTACAGGTCCTGGAAGGGGCGAACGTCGCCGGTTTCAACATCGACCTGGGACTCGGCGCCGCCGTCAATCCGGGTGTCCTGACGGCTTCCGTTGTCATCTTCTTCTCCATGACCGCCGCCCTGCTGTGCGTGACCCACAACCGGCTCGGCGACCGCACCTTTGGCCGAAGCTTGACCAGCGTCTGCAGCTGGCTCACAACCATCGCGGCGTTCGTGTTTTTCATCCTGACACTGGCGTTGGTGCCAATTGCATTGGCGGTCGAGGTCGGTTTGTAACCGCCGCCTGCCGGAGTGTTCGACCCATGGTGGGACAAGTCCGTCGACGTTCCTCCACACGATCAATCCCGCCAACCGACGGCAGTGCGAACGGTGCCACCGTTATTTCCAGCAACTCCTGCTGTCAATGCACTCCCTCATCGACTGCGAGCCGGACGTGCCATCCCTTCGAACTACTTAGTGGAGCAGCCGCCGCAACCGCCAGCGGGCTTGCGCCGCCCGCCGCACCGGAGCCATCCGACGATCCAGCATCACGAATCCTGAACTCAGCAGCAGCACTAACATCGCACAAGCACTCCCGAAGTGCAGCAGCAAAGCACCAACCATCGGCTCCGCGACGACCGCGTCCCGGGACTGTTTTCGTTGTCTCGTTATCATGCAAAACAACAGGAAATCAACCGTGAGCACCAATCCACTGAACGCCGTCAATCGCGGCGCGTAAAGCACCAAAGTTGAGTAAACAAAATGAACTGCGGCATTGACGAACTTACCTATTGGCTGATCTGCGGCGTAATGATGTTCGGCATGGTCCTGATGCTAGCAGCTATTTACCTACTTGTCCGAGAAGTACGGCGACTACGGCGAATATCACAGTCAGCGCTATACACAACGCCAGAACCTCAAAGCACTTCCCAGTAAACGCATCAGTGACTGCAGGGCTAGCACAACGCAAAACCACGAAAATGCCTACGCCGCAAGACAGCCCTGCGACCACTCCCAAAATCTTCGCCAAGATCTGTTACAGATCGTACATCCAACTTCCTTCGCATCCCCGTCGGTAGTGTCGCCAAACTCTCGCCGGCGGGGATGCTCTTTACCTGTACGGACGGTGGCGACAATACAAACCGGGTCAGCGAGACGCCAGCCCCGCTCCATTCGGTGCGGGGCTGATTCATCGCCTGCGCCACGCCGTCAACCCGGCGTGGCAGCGGCCGCTACCGGGATCGACGGTTCGCCAAACCGTAACCGCCCGATGGCCAAGCAACCCCCGTCCCGAACTCAGCAGCGGCGTTTGCGCCGCATAAATGCCGCCTGAAATGCGACAGCAAAGCAACGCTGAACGTCCCCAGGACGAAGAAGTGCCAAGGATGTTTTAGTCGCCGGCGTTATCACGCCAATCGTCTATTGACGGGACACCACCATCGCGAACGATTGGATGCAGAGAAGACGAGACGATGTTCGGCTCCGAGACAACGGAGATTGCGACGCGAACAGACGTGGCGGCAGTGTGGTGGACCATCCTCGGGCTGGAGGCCTTTACCTCTGCCTGGCTCGCGATACTACATTGGCAATTGCTACGCATAGCCCGACTACTGCGAAACATACAGCCGCAACAAAAAGCCACGTCGGTTCCATCTCCATCCCAAGAGGCCACTTCTGATAACCACCAACCGGCGCGAACGCGGCAGCAAACCCGAAGCAACCAAAGGGAATAAGACCACGCCAGTCCCCGTCCATTGGAGCAACCTCCTTTGCAAGGAGAGCAACACGCCCAAAACGCTGGCCCTCGTGCCGGTCGCGGTGGCGGTCGAGGTCGGCTTGTAACCGGAGACCGCCGGAGTCCTCGACCCATGGTGGGACAGGTCCGTCGACGTTCCTCCACACGATCAATCCTGCCAACCGACGGCAATGCGGCCAGATCCACCATTGACCGCCAGACCGGACGTTGTTCGGGACATTGCGACACATCAGTCGAGAACTTGAGGACTTCCGCACAGCCACAGCTTCGTTCCCGTTAAACCGCCGGACGCAGCAGCCCCGCCGCAGTTACCGTCTCCCGGTTGATGGTGTCGGGCAGCCGGTAGCGCGGCCACAGCGCAAACCCCACCAGCACCAGTCCGCCAGCCAGCAGGGGCGCCAGTCTGATCCCCAACGGATGCTCCGCAGAATCTCCCAACTGCAGCACCAAGCTCAACAGCAGCGGCGGCAGCGCGTAGGTCACCTTCTCAAAGAAGTTCTGCGTGGCGTAGAACATCGCCTCCCGCCGCTCTCCCCTGACCAGAGCGTCGTAGTCGGCGATGTCAGCGGTCAGACCCTTGGGCAGCAGGAACACCGCCGCCATGGGCATGCCGGCGATGAACATGAACGCCAGCCCCTGCAGCAGTAGGCTGCCGGGCAGCGCCAGGCCAACCAGTCCCAGCAATGGGAACATCAGGCCGCTCGCCACCAGGCAGACACCGTAGACGCGCCGTTTGGTGACCCGGCCCGCCGCAAACAATGCCCAGATCACGACGCCCGCCGCCACCACTCCCGCGATGACGCTCATGGACAGGAAACTCGAGGCCGCGCCGTCTCGGTCCTGCCGCAGCACTGCCACCGCGAAGAACGGCACCCAGCCCTGCAACAGCCCGACCCCGGTGGTGAACATCACGAAGGTCGGCAAGAACGCCACGAACTGCGAGTTGCGCAGCGTGTCCCTCAGCCCCTGCCAGAACGGCACCTGCGCCGGCGCGGTATCGCGCGGCGCGCGGTTCCACACCGCCCGCAGCGACAGATACCTGAACACCAACGCCACCAGCGCAAAAAACGTCCCCGCGACCTGGAAGCCGTAGGCATCCTTGATGAAACCGCCCATCACCAGGCCCAGCCCCGCTCCGGCCACTGCGAACAGGAAGATCAGGCACACCACGCTCATCCGGTCCCGCGCCGTCCTGGTCAGCTCCGGCACCAGCGCCTCCAGCGCTCCGCTGGACATCGTCGCCGCCGTGAAGAACAATTCGAGCATCAGCACGAAGTACAGTGCGTTCCACCAGCTGCTTCCCTCCGTGGGCAGAAACCACACCAACGCCCCGAACGCCGCGTAAAACGGCGTGCTGAACAGGATGAACGGTATTCGCCGTCCCCAACGGCTCCGTGTCCGGTCGCTCCACCAGCCGATCAGCGGGTCCGTGAACGCGTCGACGAACCGGCCGGCGAAGATCAAAACCCCGGCCAGCACCCGCGCGTCAATATCAAAGCCCAGCAACCCCACGTCGGGAACCCGGCTCACTCCCGCCATGGCCGGCGGCGCCAGAAAGAACAGCACCCACTGCTGCCGGAAGTAGGACATGGCCTGCAACCCGACGTGGTCGGCCGCAAACAGCAGTTTATTGACCAGCGGCAGACGCACTGGCGGTTGTCCCGTGTCGATCATCACACTGCGAACGTCATCCCGAAATCGCCGGCGCAATGTACCAGATTCCCGCCCAACCCGTTGCCAAGACGCAGGGTTGGCAGTTGCCGCTTTCCTGAGCCTCGCACATTTCAGGTGGCGTAAGCGAGGTCGTAGATCATCCTGCCGCATACTCCCCGAATGCTCCGCGCGGGAGTTTTATCAGTTCAGACCCCAGCTCGGAATCCCAATAAACCTTCCGGTGTCCCCGGACGTGTCGTCGGACCAGGGCAATGGCATCGGCGAAAGCGAGTTTGGTTTGGCCAACCATGCCGTAGCCCGTAGGAGAATGCCACTCCGTTGTTCAACCAGGACATTCGCCGCCAGCGTCACCACGCTGAACAAACCGAAGAGCGCAGACGTGGTGCGGGCGAAGGCCACGTCTGACCACTGCCGCTGGGGTCCCATGCCCAGATGGTAAAGCGGCGCCGCTCAGTGGCGGCGCCGCTCTCCGGGCTGCGCGCTACCCTCAACCCCCCTGGCCATCCCTTCATCTTTCCCTACTTCAACGCTGCTCCAGTCGAGGGATGGTTCATGTTGGCGTGGCCCATTGGGACGGCGGGTTCTCGGGCCGCTGCGCTAGGCTTCGGGGTCGTCGTTGCTGATGCTGGCGGAACCGCCATCGTCGTCACGGCAATGTTCATGGCCAAGGCCATCCCCGATGGGCCCGCCGTCGGCATTGACCAGGAAGGCAGGGCGATCATCGAACCACGCCCTGATGCCGGCGGCCTCTTCCGGGGTCAGTTGTCCCGTCTCCACCAGCATGGACAGCCACAGATCGACCGGTTCGGAATCGGAGTCAGAGTCTGCTCCATCAGAGAAGTGGAGACCCAGAGCGCCAGCGCCCTCCGGACGGGACTGGAACCAGGTCCTGGCCTCGTTCCCCTGATCTCCGGTCAGGACGCCATCGATGACCAGGCCGTCGATATGGGCGTCGAATATGATTTCGCTCTGCTCGTCCATTGCGGTTACGAAGGCAGCCTCCAGGGCGGACGGCTCCACGCCAAGTATCTCGGCCACCCGGGCCATCAGCGCGTCGGGGTCGCCGTGGCCGCCCAGGTTCTCTTGAGCCCCGTCGCCGCGATGGAACGGCCCGCCGTCTACGCCACCGGCGCCAGCAGCTACGACGCTGCCGGTCACCAGCCCGACCGACAGCAGCGCCACCGCGCCGACGACCGCGAACCAGCGTCTCCTGATGTTGCGCATCCTGTTGAACATTGTTGCCTCCTGCGCCGCCGTAGGTGATGAAATTTGTATTTAGCCGGCGGCCTTGATGGATGCAGGATAGACGGACAATGTTGAGAAATTACGAAGGGAGATCGAAGCCGAACCGGCTGCCGGCACCCTCCTCGCTCTCGACCCAGATGGTTCCGCCGTGGGCTTCCACCAATTGGCGGGCAATGGTGAGCCCAAGGCCGGTCCCTCCGGTGGCCCGGCCCCGAGAGGGGTCGGCCCGGTAGAGGCGGTCGAATACGTGGGGGAGCGCGTCCGCCGGAATGCCGACGCCGGTGTCGGCGACTACTATCCTGACGCCAGCGCCATGTTGGGACGCCACAACGCTCACGGCGCCTCCCGGCGGGGTGTGGCGGATGGCATTGTCCACCAGGTTGCCGACCACCTGCTCGATGCGGAGCCGGTCAACGTTCAGGACTGGCAATCCTTCCGCCGTTTCCGTGGCCAGGTCCACTGAGCCGGCGGTGGCGCGGGGTCCGAATGAGGCCGCCACTTTCTCGATGATGTCCTCCACGGCGGCCGGCTCCAGTTCCAGCCGCAGCTCCCGCGCCTCCGTTGCCGCCAGCAGCCTCAGGTCATCCACCAGACGGTTGAGATGCAGGGCCTGTTGATGCACGGTGTCCAGCGTGGCGGCGTCGGGCTCCAACAATCCGTCCTGCAACGCCTCGATGTGTCCCTGGATGTTGGCCAGGGGAGTCCGCAATTCGTGGGCGACGTCCGACACCATGGCGCGACGCTGGCGCTCCGACTCCTCGAGGGCATCGGCCATGGCGTTGAAGGCCTGCCCCAGTTCGGCGATCTCGTCGTTGCCCCTCACTGCAGCGCGACTGGACAGGTCGCCGCCGCCCAGGGCACGGGCCGCGGCGGTGAGATTGCCGACGGAGCCCAGCACCCGTCGGGAGAGCAGCAGCACCAGCAGGATGCCCACAGCGCCGCCTACGGCGCCAAACAGTATCAGCGCCTCCCTGACGGACTGCGCGAAAAGTTCCAGCGGAGGCTCCGCGCCGGCAAAAGGCAACCCATCGGATTCGCCGTGGGCAAATCCCGGTCCGTCGTCCCACGCCCGCGCGCTCACCGACACCGACCCCAACTGAACACCGTCGGATACTATCGGCTCGAAACGCCGCTTGGAAAACTCACGGTCGCGATGGTCGTCGTCTCCGTACCCGTCCGGTCGGATCGGACTCTCGGCGACCAGATGGCCCTGGGTGTCCAGCACGATGATTTCCCGTTCGGTTTGGAAACTCACCCGGCCTACGAAATCCTGTATTCCCCGCCAGTTCCCGCCGGAGTCGTGGAAGTCGGCCAGCGCCACCACGATGCGGTTGGCCCGCACCCGGTCCTGCTCCCTCTGGACCTGCTCCACCGCACGTTCCGCCGCGTAGTCGGTCAACCAGGCCACCGCGCCGGTGGACAGGGCCAGGATGACGGCGAAACCCAGCGTCAGGCGCAGCCGCAGGCCGAATTTCATCTAGGCATCGCCTAACCCTAGGCATCGCCGAACCGGTACCCGACGCCGTGGACGGTCTGGATGTAACGGGGTTTCCTTACGTCCGGTTCTATCTTGCGGCGCAGGTTGGCGACGTGCACGTCCACGGTGCGGTCAAAACCGTCGAAGTCGTAGCCGAAAACCTTGTCGATGATCTGGTGTCGCGTGAAGGGGCGACCAGGCTCAGCGGCCAGTGCGGCCAACAACCGGAACTCGGTGGGCGTCAGGGAAGGTTTGACTTCACCACGATTGACCGTCCGGTTCTTGATGTCTATGACCAATCCATCACGTTCCAGCACGGCCGACGTGTCGGCAGCCGCCTGGCGGGCCGTGCGGCGCAACACCGCCCGCACGCGTGCAGCCAGCTCGCGCGGGCTGAAGGGCTTGAGGATGTAGTCGTCCGCGCCCAGGTCCAGCCCAGCCAGCCGGTCCTCTTCATCCACTCGTGCCGTGGCCATGATGATCGGCACCTCCGACTCCTCACGCAGCGTCCGGCACACTTCCATGCCGTCCAGCCTGGGCAGCATCAGGTCCAGAACGATGAGGTCGGGGCCCGAATCGCGGGCGGCCCGGAGGCCGGTGAGCCCATCGCCAACGGCGGTCGCCCGGTGTCCGTCCCGTTCCAGATAGAGCCCGATGACGCGGGCAATGCCGGGGTCGTCTTCAATCACCAGAATGTCGCAGGACATGGAGGCTTCTCCAATGAAACGACGGGGGTAAGTTCAGGATAGCACGCCAGGGTTTTCCGGTTGTCGTTCGCATTTCGCAAGTGTTCCGCAATGGGCCGATGGGTGGGTAGTGGGGGTGGCCTACGGCAGTCCCACCGTAGGCCACCCCCTGACCAGACGAGCGACGTTCAACCGGATTTAGTCGCCATCATCGGCGAATTCGCCGTTGGCGTCGTGATGGCCCTTGCGGTGGCCGAAGCGGCCACGCTCCTCCTGCGGAATCGCGTCGGGGCGGTTTTCGTGCCAACCGCTGAGCGCGTCGGCCTCTTCCTGCGTGATCCTGCCATGCTCCACCATCCTGGACAGAAGGTCGTCAACGAAGCCGGAGTTGGCGGTGAACGCCAGCAGGATGGCAATGGGGCCGGAGCTGGCCGGTCGCGCATCGAACCACGTCGTCGCGTCGTCCGCCTGTTCCTCAGTAAGGGTTTCGTCCTCCACCAGGGTTTGGGCGTATTCGGTGAACCTGGCGTCGGCGCGCTCGTCGTAGGCGATGGCGAAGGCCGATTCCAGGGTGGTTTGTTCCACGTCGACTATCTCCGAGACACGCGCCAGCACGTCGAGGTCGGGACCGTTCATCATGTGGCCGACGCTGTAGTGGTAGCCGGCGGGGTTCATTTCGTAGGGGTGGTCGGAGGAGTTGGCGGCCAACGCCACTCCGGAGACCAAGCCGAGAGCCAGCAAAGCGACGGCGGCAAAAACGGCCAGCCAGCGCTTTTTGATGTTGCGGACCCTGTTGAGCATCTTGCCTCCCGATGCCGCCGGAAGCTTGGATTTTGGTATGGGCGGCTTCGATGGGGCCACAATACACAGCGGTTGTTAAGATATTATCAACGTAATGAGACAGGCGGGTTGCAGCCGAAACGGCTGCCCTCCACTTTCGAACTCTCCACCCGGATTTCGCCGCCGCAGGCTCTGGCCGATTGGCGGGCGATGGCAAGGCCGAGCCCGGTTCCACTGGCGGTCCGGTAGCGGAACGGGCCAACGCAGGTAAAGGCGGTCGAGGTTGAACGGCAATTCGGCGGAAACGCCCATTTCACCAGAGACGGGCGCGTAGTACGCTTCCTGCGGCGAACCTGGATTTGTGTTCGCTAACGTCGCAAACGGCGCTGCTATCACCCTGCCCCACCGGGGCTGTCCAGCCTGCTCTCCAGGGTTCCCTGCTTGAGCCATCCTATGCTTAAAGGAGAAGAATGATGCGCGGGCTTCTACTTGGCTTCGTGCTGCTTCTGGTCGCCTGTGGCAGCGGAGAGAATCCGTTGGCCAATACGGAGTGGCGGCTGGTCGCCCTGGGCAATGCCGACGCTCCCACAGGGGTGGTGGGGGGCAACCCAACTGCCGAGTTCACCACCGCCACGGATATGACCGGGTGGACGGGCTGCAATTCCTACGGGGCGAGATACAGTGCGCGGGGGCCGGAGCTGCGCCTCGACGACCTCACGTGGACGGAAGCGGGCTGCCCATCCCATGCGCTATTCCAACAGGAACAACGGATGCAGGACTCGTTGGCGACGGTAGAGCGGTTCGAGGTCTCCGGCGAACACCTCACACTGCATAGCGAAGGCAGGCAGGCGCTGGTCTTCGAGCGGGTTGGGAAGTAGCCGCATTGGCTGGGCTTGCGGCAACGCTGTCAAACCCTGCTTTCAAAGCGAACTGAGAGGGGCTGCGCATATGGGCGGGTGGTTTGGCAGTCCAGCTCGGACGTATCCCTGACTGGGGTATTCGGCGACGCCGTCCGCGACAGCCGGACCATACGGAGCCAATTATACGGGCTTTGCAACCGACACGGAGATAGGACCTTATCCGCACTTGAAGCAGACCACCTGGGCCAGAACGCTCAAATCCCGCGTGCTAACTCCAGATTGACGCCCGCTCCGCAGGTGTCAATCATACCTGTCGCAAACATAGACGTACCCTCAGCCGCTGACGCTATTGTCCGTTCACGCCGGGAGCCGCCGCGGCCTGACCGGTACGTCGACAACGCAGCAACACCGCAGGGCAGTTGCCACGCCGGCGTTCAATCGGCCTCCTCTCGCTCCGCCGTCTCTCCCATTGGCATGCGGTAGCCGACCCGGGGTTCAGTGAAGATGTACGTGGGGTTGCTACCGTCATCGCCCAGCTTGCGGCGGAGCTTGTTCACGATGGTGCGCATGGGCCGGAGGTCTTCGGCGCTGCCGTTGCCCCACACCCGTTCCAGGAGATGCCCGTAGGTCAACACCCGTCCGGGATGGGCCGAGAGCTCAGCCAGCAGCCGGTACTCCATCGCTACCAGTGGCACCGGTCTGCCGCCGAGTGTAACGCGACGCTCCGCGCGGTCGATGGTCAGGTCGCCCAGCACGTAGGTTTGCGGAATACCGTGCCGCCGCAGGGCCGCTCGGATCCGGGCGGCCAGTTCCGTGGGCGAGTAGGGCTTGACCAGGTAATCGGCGGCGCCCAGGTCGAAGGCCCGGACCACGATGTCCTCCTGTCCGTAGGCGGACAGGAGGATGACCGGCACGTCCGCCTTCTTCAGGATGTCGCGCATCAGTTCCACGCCGTCGGTCCCGGACATCGTGAGGTCCAGCAGCGCCAGCCGGGGCCGGCGTTCCGTCATGAGGCGGAGGGCCTCGTCCGGGTCGCCGGTGACCACCGGAGCGTAGCCGGTCATGGCCAAGGCGCCGTGGACGTAATGCAGCGCCCGCGGGTCCTCGTCCACCGCCAGGATGGGTATCGGTTCATCCTCCCGTGCCGGCTCCCTCTGCCCAGCCAGATCCAGCGCATCCGGGAGCCCGGCCGCCGGAGGCTCCCCCACCGTGGGCAGGGTGAAGGTGAAGCGGGTGCCCAGACCCGGCACGTCGCTCTCGGCCCGGATGCGGCCGCCGTGAGCTTCTACGATTCCCTTGCAGATGGCCAGGCCCAGACCCGTGTCCCCTCCCTGCTCCTCGAACTGCACCCGTGAGAACTTACGAAACAGGAGAGGCAAGCTCTCCGCCGGTATGCCCCGGCCCGTGTCGGTCACCGAGAACGCGACGTGGACATCCTCACGGGCGGCCGCCACCCTGATGATCGAATCCTCCGGGGAGTGGCGGGCCGCGTTGGACAGCAGGTTGACCAGCACCTGGACAATGCGTCGGCGGTCGGCCACCACCAGGGGCAGATCCGCTGTGAGGTCGATGGACAGCCGGTCCCGCCCACCGGCGTTGATGAACGCGCTGCGGGCCCGATCTACCAAGGTGGCCGGCTCCGCCGGTTCCGGACTGACGGCCAGCGCGCCCGTCTCGATGCGGGCCACGTCCAGCAGGTTGCCCACCAGGTCGTTCATGTGGTCGGCCTGGTCCTCGATGATGCGAAAGAACTGGCGGACCACCGCCGGGTCCGGCTCCGTCGGCGAGCCCAGCGCCGTGGCGGCGGACCCCTTGATGGAGGTCAGCGGCGCCCTGAGCTCGTGGCTCACCGTGGCCAGGAACTCGGCCCGCAGCCGCTCCTGCTCCTCCAGAGGAGCCATGTCCTGCAAAGTCACCATGAATGACGCCAGTTGGCCGTCCTCCCCGTGGATGGGCGTGGCGTTGAGCAGCACGCTGATGCTTGGCCCATCGGGTACCTTGAGCGTAATCTCCTCGGCCCGCACCGTCTCTCCGGCCTGAAGAACCTCGGCCAAAGGCAGGTCCCTCAGCGAGACCTCGCGCCCGTCCGCGCGGACGCAGGTCACCACCTCCAGCAGGTCCTCCGCCGTCTGGTCTCCTTCCCGCAGGCTGTCCACGATGCGCATGGCCTCCCGGTTCACTGACTTGGGAAACCCGGTGCCGGCGTCGAAGACCACCACGCCCACCGGCGAGGTGTTGATCAGGGTCTCCAGATCGCCTCTGGCCCGACGCTCCTCCCGATGGGCGCCGGCGTTGGCGATGACCAGCGCCGCCTGGGAGGCGAACATCACCAGCGTCTCTTCGTCGTCCGGGCTGAACTCTGCCCCGTCCTTCCGGTCGCCCACGAAGATGTGGCCGAGCCGGTCGCCACGGTGGAACATGGGCGCCGCCATGAAGCGGAAGACATCCACCGGCACGGGGATGGTGAACTCCGTAAAGCCCAGGGCATGGACGTGCTCCACCAGGTCGGCGACCCGCAGGGGTTCGGAGATATTGGTCAGGGCTTCGAATAGCTGCCACCGGTCCGGCGTGAGCCACAGCCGTTCGGCCTCAGCGGCGGTGAGCCCGGAAGCCAGGAAGTGTTCCACCCCGCCGGCGTCGTCCAGCAGGGTCATCACGCCGTAGCGAGCGGCGGTCAGGGAGCGTGCGGAGTCCAGCGTTCCCTGGAGCACCGTGTCGAAGTCCAGGCTCTCGTTGATGCGCCGGCTGGCCTGGCTGAGGAGGGAGAGGCGCTCCCGCAGGGTCGCGATCTCCTCCAGATGCTCCCCGGCCTGGTTCTCATCATGGTCCATGTCTTCATCTCAACGGTATTGAGCGGCTTGGCCGGCTCCGGAAATAGAGCGACGGCGGCCGATTTTGGCATATTCCGTCATAAGTGACAATACATGATGACAACGAGATAAAAGTCATACGCAGATGATTACAATATATGATAGATTCTCTTGGCCCGTCCCAGACGGGTTGCAGTCGCCGGCACTTCCGGCGCTGCGCTGGACTGTGAACCGCGTGTCGCATTGCCTTCATTGGCGCGCCACGCCGCCGCCCCGGCACGGAGGGAAGCCGGGAACGGTGGCAGGACGGCAACCATCCATACTCCGCCGCTGAATCGGCTGATGGACCGAACAAACGGTCCCGCAGTCGTACAACCTACATAGCGCGGCGCCCGCCGGCCTTTCAAAATTCCGATGCCGGCGGGGAAGGAACACAATTCAGGATGACATCCCTCGCCCATCGCCGAACCGCGCCCGGCGCGCGGACCACGGCCCCGGCTACCGCCGACCCCGGCCGGTCGGCTCCCTCTCCGACCTTTGCCACAGCAAAACGGCAGCCGGCCGGCTTTCCAGGCCTCGGAGCGACCGCTCCAAGCCCAGCGATGGAATTGTCAGGCCTTTTCACATCCTACGAGCCAGCCCCCGGAGGCGGCCTGCTCCAGGAACACGCCGGAAATACGAATCCATCCGCGCGTGCGTCGAAAAACGTCGCCGAACCTGCCCAAAACGCACAAGTCCGGCACGGAATAGAGATGGGGAGCAGCCTAGTCTGAAACCAGCTGCCCCCCGAATGCGAATTCCTCCCATGAGAAGGAGACTCACAACGACATGATTACCATTAAACGAAGAAAGGCGCAACTTTCCGTCGCGGCGGTTGCGGCTTTGGCCATCTTCGCCGTCGCCGCAGTCATGCTGCTGGCCGGCGGCTTCAACACCAGCCCGGCCCAAGCCACAGGGCCCGGCGAGACCCCCAAGCTCTGCGGTCCGGGACAGAGCCTGGACAACTACCCCGATGAGCCGGCCGAGGAGAAAAGCAGCGGCCACTATGCCCTCTTTGACGCCTACTGGCTGCCGGACGAGGGCCTCGGCGACGATGTCAAGGACGGCACCCTGAACAACAACCTCTGCCCGCCCTCGGCTAGCCATAAGGAAGTTCCAGCTGGCAGGAACAAAACGGTAGAAGTCACCACTCTCACATCCTCCGACATCGACCTCCGCTCCACCATCATCCATGTGGACGACACCCACAAGGCTGTCGTGAAGGCGACGACCGCGAAGGACGACACCATCAATCTCTCGCTGGAAAAGTACCCGACGGTTCGCAAGGGATTGGGTCTTAGTGACAGTGATCCTGTGCCCGAAGGAACCGAAGTCTATTGGCTGCGGCTGGAAGACCCTGACCTCGGCACTGAACCCTCGAGCCTCGTGCTGGGCTTCTCCACCGGACAGTTGGACGGGAAAGACTGGCATCAGAACGGCACAGATGCTGGTGGCGACCCTCTGAAACCACTCCAGTACGAACTGGAGGCGGTGCGGTACCACGGCCCACATGCAGCTGACCTGCCCCACGTACTCACCTACTGGGAACCCGAACTCGGAAGAGGTCTCGTGTGGGACAGCTTCGACACCGACGTCAATACGATGCCCATGGAGGCTGGGGAATACGAACACCTGGAATGGGTCTTCACTCATCCGGGAACCTACGTCCTGGAGGTTCACCTCAAGGGCCACGTCCGCCAGTCCAAGCCCGCGAATGCCGGCAGCGATTGGGACGGTTGGGCAAAGATCACCGACGAGGACACCACGGTAACCAGCGAGGTGAGGGAGTACACCATCCACGTGGGGCCTCTTACCGTGAACGAAAGCCCCGCCTTTGGAGTAATGCGGTCAGTGGAAGAAAACTCCGCCGGCGGGACCACGGTTGGCGATCCCATCAAGGTGTTCACCAGCGACAATGACGCGCTGAACTACTCCCTCGCGGGTGTGGGCGCCGGCAAATTCAACGTCGTCAGCGTAGATGACGGGGTCCAGATAACCGTGGCCGACGGCGCGGTCTTGGACTACGAGACCAAGCAAAATTACCACCTGGTGCTGAGCGTCAGCGACGGTAAGGACCACGAAAACAACCTAGAAAGCATCTCCACCGTCGACGACACGATTGTCGTCCAGGTCACTCTGATCGACGTTCCGCCGTCGATTGTCCTGAACCTGCCCGAGGAAGACCCGCGAGTGGGAGACACCGTGACCATTCGGGCCTCCTACATAGAGATACAGGGATACGTACCCAACAGCGCATCGTGGACCTTCCATTTCTTGGACGGCAACGGAAATTCAGTGCGAACGGATTCCATGTACTTCTATGCCGACGGCCACGGGGAGTACGATTTGACCGCCACTGAGGCCGGGGAGAAGAAATACAAAGTGGTGCTTGATTACAACATCCAAGGCACAAGAGATCACCAGCACCTCAACGCCGAATTCAGCATCAACTGGCTCCCGGCCACCCCCGGAAATACCTCGTAAAGAAGAGAGGCTTGGGGCCGGCGCGTCAAACAGGCGCGCCGGCCCCATAGTGAAGTTTGCCATGTCTGGCGCTTTTCTCACGGCCAAACTTGCGCTCGCTGTCGCGGTGATAGCGGCCCTGCTGTTGCCGGCACTGCTGGACACCCCAAAAGCCGCCGCGCAAGGTGCGCGGGAGGACTTCATACCTCCCGAACCCATAGATATTTCTGTCACGTTAGAGTACTTCGAAGATGGTCGTGAGTGGCGATTATTAGTTAAAAACGACTCTTCCGATGTCTGGGTCTATGACGTGAAGGTGAGAATTGATACCGGCCCCAGTTTGGTGCCAACAATCACGCACTTCCCGACTCCAGGTTCTGCCCCTGAGTTTGGCTGGAGTTTCTCTGATGGAATACTGACCCTTGCGGCAATTAACCCCGGCCGTGGTAGTAGATTTCGCCTCAGAGCTGATATTTCCGGCACCTTTACTGGATTTTTTCCGATTCGTGTCTCAATCATTTCATCTACTCCAATGGAAACGCCAGGATCTGAGAACAACAGTCGTGTCGAAACTTGGGCATCTGCAATTGCGGGAGCCACGGGGCTGTCGTTCACCGATTTCACTTCCATAGTCGTGCTGACCAGCGTGGATAATCGGCGCCCACCACTGGACGGTGAAACCGCTTTCAAGGTCTCCGCGAAAAACCCCGCGGGTTTACCTCACGGTACCGATAGAGGCAACAACAATAAAGTAGATACACAGGTGAAGATCACCATTACGGAAGGACTATCCTTCGCGTGGACGAATGTGCCTGACGGCATCACGATTTCGGGGAATAGCGCAATCTGGAGCGCTGGCGACCTGCCTGCGTCTGTTGACTCCACGAGAACCAAAACCCTGAGCGTACCCGTGAGTTTGAGCGGCAGCACTCCTCTGGAGACACGATGCCTGACCGCGGAGGTACAACAAGTCACACCGCCCGACCCTGAAGATCGGAGATTCGACGACGTCGGAACGGTGTGCCTAGGGGAGCCACCGGTCGAGGTGCTAGGGGCCTGGCCTCAAATTAAAGTCTATGGGAATATCGGTCTATTTACCTTCTTCCCCTGCATCGGCGCCACCGCCTATCCCTGCAACACGAACGATACGCTGGAACTTGTCGTCCGCTTTGGTCTCGGCGCCTCATACATAACAACAAAGCAAAGACGAGACGACGCAGCCACTCCTCCCGAATCGACATCCCGAGGCATTATGTATTTGCAACCGGAATCGGTGGTCGTCCACGTGGATGACCGAATTGGGCGTACTGTGAAAGACGGGGGCGTAATCTGGTCCACCGGTGCGCTGATGAATTTGACAGACACTCAGCAACTGCTCACCTCCAGTTGGCAGATTAATGAGGCCGTGACGGTAACAGCGCCTGGCGGCGGAGACGCGCCGGGGCGCTGGGTGCTGACCAACACCGAGGACGGCCACAGTAGTTATGATCTTCTTAACGCTCCAGATAGCACGAGGGTCACATATGATCTGTTTCCCCTGACGGATCTAGGGTCCAGTCCCAATGAATATTTTGAGGACGTCAAGGTGGATTTCGGGGAGATGGGCACCTACGTGGCGCTGTTCGAGATAAAAGGCGTGCTTTCGATGACCACCTACACCGACAGCGGCACGTACACCTTCCACGTGGGGCCGATGGCAGATCTCGAGGTGCGGGACGCCGGTCCCAACCCGGCGGTTGCCGGAAACCGGCGGGCCTACACCATCGAGGCGGTGAACCATGGCCCGAGTGACGCGGCGGTAGTTGAGGTAGCCTTGACCGGAGTGCCGGACGGAGCCAGTGTAGTCGCCAGCCAGGGGAGTTACGATCCTGGCACCGGCATTTGGCGCATCGGCGAACTGGAGAACATGGAATTACGCACGCTCATTGGCAAGAGCAATGCGGAAACCCTGACCATCATCGCCGAGGACGCCGGCCTCGCGCCGATTACGGCCACCATAGCGAGCAAAGAGCTCTATACGGTCTGCCTTGACGGCAACGCCGCGGACGTGGCCGCGTCCGATGAGTCCGCCTGCACGGGCGGCAGCAACACCTGGCACACCGCGGAATACTACGACCCCATTGCCGCTAACAACACGGCGACCATCGCAGCCCAGACGGGCACCGGTGCGGGCCACCCCGACGCGCCGACGAACCTGAGGGTGGTGGAAACCCCGGTGGGTAACATCGTGGAGTGGGACTCGGTAGCGGAAGTGAATGGCTTTCCGGTGACCCACTACCAAGTGCAGCGGTCGGCCAGCCCATGGGAAATACTGTCAGACAACCAGAAGGGAACGGTTTACGCGGACATGGGGGACGGCGCCGCCAACGCTTCCTACCGGGTGCGGGCGGTGAACCGGTTCGACGTGCCGGGGCCGTGGTCCCAGCAGGCAACTCCCCACCTGAAACCGAGCCGGCCGAAGTCCTTCACCGCCGCCGGCCAGAGCGACACCGTGGCCGAGCTGTCCTGGGGCGCGCCAGACACCGTGGCCGACGTGACCGTCTCCGGCTACGACCTGGAGTTCTCCGAGGACGGCGGCGCCACCTGGACCTCGCTGGCGACCCCGGCGACACTGGGACAGAGCGCAACGTCCTACACCCACACCGACGCCACTCTGACGTCGGCCAGCCTGACGCCGGACATCCTCCGGCAGTACCGGGTCCGCACCGTGGGAACCGTCGATGGTTCGACGGTGAAGAGCGACTGGGCCACCGCCACTCTCACGCACCCCAAGCCGGGCGTTCCCAAGACCTTCGCCGCCGCCGGCCAAAGCGAAACGCAGGCCAGCCTGTCGTGGAGCGCGCCCGACGCCGTCACCCACGTGAGTGTCACCGGCTACGAGGTGGAGTTTTCCAAGGACGGCGGCGCCAATTGGGCCACGGTGACGGGGACGCCAACGCTGGACGGAACGACCTGGTCCCTGCCCCACAGCGATAGCGGCCTGGCAGCCGACGCCGTGCGGCAGTACCGGGCGCGGACGCTGGGCACCGTGGGGAGCGTGACGGTGCAGAGCGACTGGGCCTACGCCCTGGCCTCGGAAGACTACCCGGCGCCCGGCGCGCCCCGGAACTTTGCCGCCCGCGCCATCAACCGGTCGCGAGTTGACCTGTCGTGGATCGCGCCCGTGGCCGTGTCCGGCGTGACCCTCACCGGCTATCACCTTGAATTCTCCTCGGACGGCAACACCTGGACCCGGCTGGAGGACGACCAATCCAGGACCGTGCTGCCCGCAACGGCGACGTACCACCCCCACACCAACGATATGCTGGAGCCGGGGGCCCTCCGGCAGTACCGCCTGCGGGCCGTGGGCACCGCCAACAATGCCTCCTTCGAGAGCGGCTGGGTCTTCGCCAGCGCCGCTACCGAGGCGGTGGGGCCACCGCAGAACCTGGCCGCCGTGCCCGACCCGGAAAGCCCGACCGCCAGCCGGACCCGCATCAACCTGACCTGGGACGTGCCGGCATTCGGCCAAAACCTCGTCACCGGCTACCGCATCGACTACGCCCCGGACGGCTCTGAAGATTGGCAGACCCTTGAGCACAGCTACCGGACCAACCCCAGGAGCTACCAGCACACTGGCCGGCTGCCGGGGGAGCGAAGCTGCTACCGGGTGGCGGCGATCTTCGCCGGCGGCACGGGTCCCTTCACCGCCTCGGTATGCGCCACCACTTTGGGCAACCCGACGGACGACCTGCCGGGCGAGCCGGAGAACCTGCGCATCGACTCGGTGGGCAGCAACTACGTGGTGCTGGAATGGGACGCGCCCAGCAGCGGCGGCGCGGTGGAATACTACCAATGGCGGTCCAACATCCACACCCCGACAGAGGTGTCCCGGGCGGCTACGAGCGTGCGGGTGGGTGGCCTGCAGTCCGGCACAACTTACGAGTTCCAGGTGCGGGCCGGGAACAGCAACGGACCCGGCGGCTGGTCCACGTCCGTCCCGGTGATGTTGCACCGGGCCAGCGGAGCGGTCAAGGCATCCCCCGCCGAACTCGAAGTGGAGAAGGGTGGCTCGGGCAGCTTCAACGTGAGGCTGAACCGGTCTCCGAAATGGCCCATGAGGGTGTACTTCATTTGGGAGGGCGCGGACTGCCTGACCGAATCGTTGCCATACCAGCAGGGCCAGATTCTGCTGCCCACCAACCCGTCTCCCAGCAAGGAGTTCTGGGATGACATCTGGTGGGGTCCTCCGGAGGACCGGTTCGCGGCGCCGTGGAACACCGGACTGGACATCCAGATGGACGCCTCCGGGTGCCAGGGCGGGGAGACGGCGGTGATCGATTACGACCTCTGGACCCTTCCATTCAGCGAGCTTGAGGGGTTGTCACTATGGGAAGTGTTGAACCTGAACGAGGATGAGTGGCGGGATAAGTGGGGCGTTGACCCGCTGGACGGGATCAGCGGCCCCAGCGTGAAGGTGACGGTGGTGGACGGCGCCGGGGCCAGCCGGGCGACGGCAGGGGAGCAAACCCTTGCCGATGTTATTGCCGGCGGCGCTTCACTCAATGTCAGCGCCGTTCTCCCGCCGCAAGCCGCCGTCTGGCGCCGCGAGGAGTGGGGGCTTTACGGGTTCCCGCCGGCGTCGTACTGGTGGGATTGGTGGGACTGACCGCGACGCATCGTGCCAGAGGACGGCGGAAGATAAGGTGAGGTAGGTGAACATATTTGCGAAATCCTGACTCGCGTCCCGTGAAATGATCAACACGGGCATGATCCAATAGCTTTGACTTTTCGGGTGCCCCAGATGCCGCGCTTTACCGCAGAGTGGGCTTTCCACGCCATCGCCGCCGGACAGATCGTCTCCACCATCGGGTCCGGCATGACCCGTTTCGGTGTGGGACTGTGGGCGCTGGACCAGACCGGGAATGTCGCCGTCTACACCACGTTGCTGTTTATGGCGGTGCTCCCGCTGGGAGTCGCTTCGCCCCTGGTCGGACCTCTCGTCGACCGCTGGGACCGACGACGGATCATGATGTTCGCCAACGTCGGAGCTTCGGCGCCGACGCTGATCGTAGCCCTGTTCTACCTCACGGACACCCTGGCCGTCTGGCACCTGTACATCGTCCTCGCCGTAAATGGCGTCGCCATCGCGTTCATCCAGCTTGCCCTGGACGCGAGCACGCCGATGCTGGTGAGGCCCGAGAGGCTCGGCAACGCCTCCGGCGTCACGGCGATGCTGCAGTCGGCTGACTTCATCCTGTCGCCCCTGCTGGCCGTGCCGGTGTACCTGGTCCTCGGCCTGGGCGCCGTGTTTGTCGTCGACTTCGCAACCTTCGGCGTCAGCATCGTTGCAATCGCGCTCTCCGTCGTTCCGCAACCCGCCCGGGTGCTTGAGGAGGGCGCCTCCTCGCTCTGGTCGGAGTTCCAATACGGGATCAGGTACCTCGTCCAGCGGCGGCCGTTCGTGTACCTGATCTGCCTGGTCAGCGCGTCGATGTTCCTGATGCCGGGCATCGGCTACGCGCTCGCGACACCGCTGGCGCTGTCGTTCTCGAACGAGACGGGCGCGGCCGTCATGATGACCGCGTTTGGTGTCGGTTCCCTCGTGTCGGGACTGCTCCTCACCGCCCGGGGAGGGCCCAAGCGTCGCATGAATGGCATCCTGGGGGCCATGGCGCTGGCAGGTGTGGGAGCCATCGTAGTCGGGCTGTACGAGAACCTGATCCTTGCAACCGGCGGCGTCTTCATCATCGGCGCCGGATTCGCATTCGCATTCTGGCTGAACCGGGTGGTCTGGCAGGTCAAGGCAGCCCCGGAGGTGCTGGGCCGTGTGTCCTCGCTGCGCATCATGATCGGCATCGTAGCCCAGTCCGCGGGCGTGCTGGCAGCCGGCCCACTTGCGGAAAGCGTCTTCGGTCCACTGATGGAAGCAGGAGGAGGTCTGGCCGGAAGTGTCGGAGCTGTAATCGGTGTGGGAGCCGACCGGGGCATGGCCCTGATGTACATCATCGCCGGCGGCACGCTCATCGGTCTGGCGGTCGCATCGTTCATCATGCGCTCGATCCGGCAGCTCGAAGACGCGTTGCCCGACCAGGCGCCCCTACCGGAAGCAGATACCGAAGTGGAGGCACAGCAGGACCCGGCTACGGGCTGTCCCTGACCACTTCTCGAAACAACTCAGGCGATAGGTGTACTTCCCAATGATCTCCAACCAACGGCCGCCGGCCCGCTACGACCTGCTGGCCTTCAACCTCGTGCTGGCCGCGATTGCCGCACTGCTGATGGCATCCGTTGGCAGCAGCCTGCAGGTTGTGCAACTATTGGAAGGGACCGAAATCGCCGGATTGGAGATTGACCTCGCCGTCGGTGTCGCGGTGAATCTCGGCATCATAACTGCGTCGGCGACCATATTTTTCGCAATGGCCGGCGCCCTATGCTGTGTCTGGCGCAATTACTTGGGACGGGCCGGCGCTGCGGCAATCGTAGTGGGTGTCTTCGGATGGGTTGCCACCTCAATTGGAGCGGTGTTGTTCACGGTGACGCTGATTACCGTTCCTCTGACGCTGGCGGTAGAGGTGGGGCTTTAGAGCCGGCATATTTGCGGACAATCCGAACGGTCTCGCATCGGCCCTTCCTCGCCGTTGCCAGCGTCCGCTCAACACACCGTCGGGCTGACCACCTCCGGTTTGGCCCCAGCCGCGCGCTCCAATCGCACCTGGTTGACGCGCCCGCCCGCCATGTCGGTCACCGTGACCACCAGGTCCCCGACGCGCACCGGCTCCCCCTCCCGGGGCAGTTCGCCCAGTTCGTGGAGCACCAGGCCGGCGATGGTTTGATACTCGCCTTCCGGCACCGTGATGCCGGCGTTCTCCAGCCGGTCGTTGATCCCCATGATGGCCAACCCACCTCCCATCAGGTAGGCTCCATCCTCCAGCGGCACGATGCTGCTGTCGGCCTCGGCCGAGGGCGGGTCGTCTTCCATCACAGTCCCCACGATCACGCCGATGATCTGTTTCAGCGTCACCAGCCCGGCGATGCCTCCGTACTCGTTGGTGACCAGCATCATTGACAGGCGCTGGTCCTGCATGGTGTCGAAGGCGTCGGACACCGTGACCGTTTCCGGCATGAAGTCCACCGGCCTCATGGTGTCGGTCACTGCGTCATCCAGGCCGACCCAGCCCTGGGCCAGGGCAATGAGCACTTCTTTGTTGGAAAGGACCCCCAGCACGGTTTCCCGCGTGCCTTCAAACACCGGAAACCTGGTGTGGCTGTTCTCGGCATACAGCGCCAGGAATTGCCGCATGGTGGCGCCTTTCTCGACCCAGACGATTTCGGTGCGTGGCGTCATTATCTCGCTCACCCGCCGGTCCCCGAAGTCAAAAACCCGGTGCAGTCGCTCCGCCTCGTCGGATTCAACCGCCCCCTGCTGGCGGGACAGGTCAATCATCAAGCGGAGTTCGCCCTCGGTCAGTCCGGTTTGCCATCGGTCGGGAGACGTGCCCATGACCTTGTACATCAGGCGCGGCAGCGCGGTGAACAGATAGATGAACGGCGCGCAGACCAGCATCACGAAGGCCACCGGCCGGCCGGCCACCAAAGACCAGCGTTCGGAGTAGGTGGCGGCCAGGGTCTTGGGAGTGATTTCGCCGAATATGGAGATGGTCACCGTCATGATCACGGTGGTCAACACGGCGGCGTATCCGGCGTTTTGCAGCCGCTCTGCCATCAGGGCGGTGCCGATGGCCGTCGCGGCTATGGTGAACGCATTCTGGCTCAACAGTATGGTGGCAAAGAACTTTTCGTGCTGCGCCAGCACCCGGTTCACCACGCCAGCGGCGGCGTTGCCCTCGCCATCCAGAAACTGGATGCGGATCTTGTTGACCGCCACCAGCGCCGCCTCGGCGCTGGTGAAGAACGCCACCCCGAGAAAACTCACTACGAGCAGCGAAAGCTGGAGGCCCAACGGTATGCTCAACCCCCCGGCCAGATCCCAGGCCTGCAACCAAACCAACCAGCGGGATAAACCATCGGGCGCGATGTCCAACATTGGAGCGCGATACCTCCTGATGAGAACGCGGGCAATTCTACGGCTACGGCAGGAATCACCCGACTTGGATTGTTTACGAAAAGGATAGCATCGGCAGCGGCCCACCGTGAAGTTGACTGTCCGCTCATGTTGGGTCTTTCGGTTGTCATGGGGCTTGCGCGGTTGGGTGCCTTTTTTACATCCGCCATTCCTACGAATGGGGAGGAGATGCTGGACCCGTGTAGTGGCATGACGGCGAAGGCCACCTTGGGCGTGGGCCGGATCGACCTGAGCCGGTTCGCGCCGCCTTCGGACAAAAGCCTGCGCTACATCATCGAGCACTCCACCGGTCATGACCGGTTGCACCGGGGTTGACAACGCAGCCACCACCAGGCCCTCCACGTCGCCAGCATACCGACCACCAGCGCTCCAGCGCGCCAGGACAACGAGAACTCTACTGTCTCCGCCGAGCCGTCCGCGAACGCCGGTGCCACTGCAATCACCGCCATCAACCCGCCGTAGGCAACGGCGAAGATCATCGACACCACACAGCCGGCCCTGGTTGCACGACCAAACCATCCCTGCGGCGGAACGTGTACTGCGGCGTAAATGGCGCCCGCCGGCATGAGCAGCAACAGCAGCACGGCAAGGGGCGCCGCCAGAACCAGTAGCGGGATCAACAGCCACTGGGCCAGCAACGTGGCGGCCAGCAGGATATAGAAATACAGGCCGTATGTCCCGGAGAACACGGCAAACCAGGGCAGCAGCGCCGCGCCCACCAGGCATGCCCGCGTGAGGGGCGTCAACTCAGGGTTGGAAACCCTACCAACGGCGGCGTCCATGTCACGGCTCCGTCACCCGGCCCACGAACAGCACCGTACCCGTCGGTCGGTCCCGTACCAGGAAGATGAACGGCCGGTCCACCCGCACCGCCAACAGACGGGGCTTCGCCGACTCCGTCTGCATCATCACCGCGGTGGCCGCCGCGGCCTCGGTCCCCGCCTCGTCCACCGACACGAAGGCTTTGTGAACCACGTCGCCGATGTAGAGGCAGCCGTCGTCGCCCGCAGCGCACGACAAACCGTCCATGCCGGAAAAGTCGGCAGCGCCTGGGTCAAAGGCGGCGGACATCCCCATCGCCTTCAGGGTTTCGCCAAGCTGGAACGCGGAGTCGAACTCGAACCGGGGCATCTCCAGCGCGACGTAACTCTCAGCGACCTGGGCCAGCGCCTGACCCACGAAGCTCCCGTCCAGCCGCTCCTCAAACTCCCGAAACCGCCCCTGATCGGGCAGCAGCACGGTCATAGACAGCTCGCCGCCCACGTAGGGCAGGTCAACGACCTGGTAGCCATCCCCTGCACCGTACCCGAAGTACTCCGTGGCCCGCATCATCTCCACGTCGGTCGTTCCGCCGTCCAAGCGATGGAATGGAGCAGTTGCCGTCAACGACTCGTCAAAGGGGTACAGCCATCCCGCCTTGAAGTACACAGCGTTGACCAGAACCATGCGGGTCAGCCCGTCGATGAGGTCCGGCGGGATCAGGTCCTCGATCTTCCCCTCGGTGCGTTGCTCAACCCAACGGTTGATCTCCGAGCGGGAGCCGTTCGGGTCGCCCGCGAAGTCGGCGAGACTGACATCGCCCCCGTAGCTGACCTTCACGACGTCAAGGTAGTCGTCCCGGAACGGATGGCCTTCCTGGGCCCACACCGCGTTGGCGGCATTCAATCGGAAACTCCCCTTATCCCTGCCAGTGCTCCGTACGTCCAGATCATGGGCCAAGGCTGCAAACGCGCCATGCAGACGCTCCGGTGGCAGAGAGAAACGCAGCGTGTCCGCCACGGCGGTCTCCGTGTCGCCTTTTGCTCCCGCGTAGGTCATCGCCAGCGCAGTCGAGATGCTGTGCGGCGAGAAGAACAGGTTGCCGTCCGTCGAGGACAATTCACGGTACAGGTCAAAAGCGAATGCAGCGTTGCCCTCCGTCAAACGGCCCGACTCAGCCCCCGTCATGGCCGGCGCCTCGTCAGGCACCGGCGTCAATATCTCGGTGGAGCCCATTGGCGAAGATGGGTCGATGCCCGGCGTGGTGGCCCAAGTCCTGGTGGACTCCCCCGACGGAACATCGGGAGATCCAGGTTCCGTAGCTAAACTCCCACCCGGATCCGCCGCCGCGGACGGCCCCGGGGGATGGGGCTCATCACGGACCGCGTCATTGACAATCATGTCGGCAGTTTCCCCGCCGGAATCTCCCGTCCCCGCCGTCCCGCCGCACCCGACGGCGACCGCCGCCGTGAGGGCCAGCAGGACGCCCACCATTAGACATAGACACACTCGACGCGTTTTCATGGTCCAACCTCCGCCGCAAATGGCCTATTTGGCGCACCAGACGGCACCTGACGCCGTTTTCAACCGATGATAGGGGAATTGCCACTGGGACGGTCCCAGTGGCTCTACGGGCCAGATACGTCGCGTTTCACGTCGCCAGATTGCCAGCCTGGCCGGCTGGCTCCTTCTCAGCCGCCCACGAAGATGCCCAGGATGTTGCCAAGCGTGGACCCATCGCCCCGACCAAGCTCGGTGTAGCCGCACTGCTGGCGGGACACGGTGGTGAATTTCTTATTCTGCACGTCGGCAAACTTGGCAAAATTGCCCCCGGTGGCGCGAAAAGGCTCGGTCCCGAACTGGGTGTGCCCGCACCTAGCGCAAACGAAAGGTGGTTCCGGTAGCTGCCATGCGCATCTCGAAGTTCCTGGTTCCGTTCGACCTGCCAAGGCCGTCACGAAAACCGCCCGGACCGGCAATTCGTCCATCCAATGAAGGGGGCGCAGACGGCATCGCCCGCGCCCCCCTTTCGACCCGTCAGTCGCCCTCCATCTCCCGCAGCGCTGCCGCCACTGGCACCCATCGGCTCCAGGCACTGCCCTTATCGGCGTAGCCTTGGGCCTCGTCTGCAGTCATCCGCGTCAGGGTGGTGTCGGCCACCGTCTCCCCAAAGGCCAACAACGCCCGGTCCCAGCGGTCCGTATGCTCCTTGAAGTCCTTCCACTTGGGATCATTGCGCCATTGGTACATCTTGGGGATGAGGGAGGCGAACCGCTTCATCACCTCCACCTCGAAGGCATCCCTGACCCGGTTCCCGTCGCTGTCCTGGGCCGTCACCGTTATCGTCGCCGTTCCCTCGGCTACGCCAGTAAGCGTCAGCGCGGAGCCGTCGGCGGCCACCGACACCGTGGCCTTCGCTTCGTCCGAGGACACGGCGGTGATGGTCAGGGCGTCGCCGTCGGCGTCGCTGAAGACCCCCGACAGGGACACCTCACGCATCATCTCCATCTCCAGGCCGGTCACGTCGGCAAGGGTCGAGGACACCACCGGCGCGGCCTTTACCGTCACCGTGAAGCTGTCCTCCACCGTGCCACCGTTGCCGTCGTCAGCGGTGACCGTGACGGTGGCCGAACCTCGCGCTTGCGCCGTCACCATGAGCGTGAAGTAGTCGGACGCCACGGAGACCGTGCCCACGGATTCATCCGACGACGCTGCCGTGATGGTGAGGGCGTCGCCATCAGCGTCCTCGAACACGCCCGACAGGGACACCTGACTGGTCCCACTCTCATTGACGATGGTTACGTCGGCGATGGACGCCGACACCGTGGGCGCCTGGTTCTGCAACACCTTCAGAGCTTTGGCTACCTCCACCCACCGGGTCCAACCCCGATCAGCATAGCCCTGGGCTTCATGCGCCATCATCTGCGTCAACGAGGTGTCATCCACCGTCTCCCCGAAGGACAGCAAGGCACGATCCCAGCGGTCGGTATGGGCCTTTTTGTCCTTCCACTTCGGGTCGTTGCGCCACTCGTACATCTGCGCGACCAGCTCGGCGTACGGCGATTGGGCCACGGCGCCCGTGTCTCCCTCGGTGCCGCAGGTATCGCAGGACCCTCCCGACCCGGAGACGCCCTGTCCGCCGGACTGCTGCGTCCCGGAGGCGGTGTCGTTCTTGATGCTCACCCGGTACGACGACGGACTACCCGCCCTGAGCCAGTTCGGCAGAGCGCCCAGCGACACCGTGAACGCCTCCCATTCGTCGGTGTCGCCGTCTTCCGGTATTGTGATGACGCCAGTGCCGATCCCCCGACGCGGGCTGATGATGACCTTCGCAGGCCCGGAGTAGTCATTCGACTCCGCCGTGTCCGGCGTGTAGGTCAGCGGGATGGATACCTCGCCGTACACCAATCGCGACAGCTTCACAATCACCGTCGCGTCATTTCCCTCCGTCACCACGCTGCCCGGGCTGACCGACAGCGACGCCGTGGGCAACGGCACGTCGTCGTCGATGATGTTGATCTTGACCAGTTTCGAGCTGACCGAGTGTGCGGGCACGTTGGTAACTTCCGACAGCACCCCCACCGGCAGGCCTGGCCTCAAGCCCACCGAGAAAACCTCGTCCTCACAGCCATCGGCGGCATCACGTCCCTGGCTCGTGCAGGCGTTGCCGTCCTCCGCCGTGGTGATTACGGCGGTGCCGGTGGTGGAATTCGCGGGGATGGTGATTGATGCCAACTTCCCATGGTCGGCGGGCTCGGCCGATTGGTTGTCCAGGTACACCGGGATGACCACGGCGCTGGACAGCGCCGACGACAGGGTGGCGGTCACCGTCACCGGGTTGCCTTCCAGCACCGGGTTCGGCGACGCCGACAGCGACACCGTGGGCGTGCTACTGTCCGGCGCCACGAGCTTGAGCGACACCTCATCGCCCGCCATCCAGCTGAAGTCGGTTTTATACCAGATCTTGGCCTTGGTTCTGGGATAGCGGGCGTCCCGGACGGACATCCAGGTTCCGTCGCCCACCACCAGCGCCAAGTCCGACGGGAGGGAGGGTTTGGTCCTAATGGAAAGGCTTTGCGGACTGGAAGACTGAGTTATGCCTTCTATCGTGTAGTCCACGCCGTCGTGGGTGAAGGTGTTGTTGCTCAAGGTTTCCGTATTGTCGCACCGCTTGTGCGCGAATCTATTGTCGTTGACTGGATAATCGTTGCTGCACCCCAGCAGGCCGCTGTGCATGCGCAAGGCGGTCAGCGTTCCGGTCCAGACTTCCGTGGATTGCGCTTCAGCCGGCGGCGTGTCGTGGGCAAAGACGACCGCCATGGCCACCAGAGCCACGGCCAGCAGGACCAGGGGTGAGCGGCGGAAGAAGGAGGCGCTCGTCATGACGGGCCTCCCACGGTCCTCAGAGGTTGAGAGTTGGGGGAGTACGGGCATGACCGCCCCAAAACGGCGACCCGCCTTCCTGCGGTTGCTGCTGACATCAAACATGACGCGGTGCTCTCCTTTTCAAAAAGTTTCTGCCTGCCGGGCCGGGGGTCGGCGGCGCTAATCTCCGTCTTCCTGCTATTCCTTATCCCGCTCGGCGGCGTCCAGGATCCGGCACACGAAATTGCACAGATCATCGCGGGGCACGCCCAGCCGGTCGGCCAGGATGTGGGCGAGTTCGTCCCGGTGGTCCACGTAAGACTTGCCGGCATTGTTCAGCGCCTCGACCACCCAGGGCGCGGCCTGGGGATCGTCGAGCAGGTCGGGATGGGTGGTGCAGGCAGTGTCAGAGTCGCCGGTGATCAACGGTATGTTGCTGCACCAGATGGCGTTGGCGTCATCGACCAACAGCAACACCCACGCCTCATCCTTGCCGGTGGGGTACACCTTGCCGTCGTCGAAACTGTGCGACCAGGCGAAATTGTTCGACACCTCCCACAGGCTCTCGCCCCGGCCCGTGCGTTTCCGCACGTGGCCGGCGTCTCTCCGGTCGCTCTGACCCTTCCAGTAGCGGCTGATGAGGCCGCTACGGGGCAGTGCGTACCCCGCCGGCTCCTCCACCGGAACGCTCAACTTGGTGATCATGTCGGTCTTGTCCTGACTCCGCTCGGTGACCCACCACGTGTGGTCCGCGTCCGGGCACTTCTCAAGAACCAGAGCCGTGTCGGTCCCGGCGTCTTCGTCAGCGTCGTTCACCGCCCAACGCACGATCTTGTTGCAGTCCCCTCTCTCCACTGCAAAGGATTCCTGGGCTCCGGCCCGGTCAATGCCCGTCGACACCGCCAGGCCCGCAGCCACCGCCACCGCCGCCGCCAGCATTCCGCCAAAGGATGCGGTCGCCAAGAGTTGCTTTGTCATGTCGTCAACCTCCTGTTGTTCCTGTCCTCGATGACCGTGGCGGGTAACGTTGCCCGCCACGGCGCCGTCATTCCGTCAGAGTTCTACTCCTCCGGCGACGCAACGCAGCCGGAGCCCAAGATGCTGTCCATATTGGCGCCGGCGCGGTTCTGGGAACCCTCGGTTCCGTGCCGGAAGTAGCAGGTGCGCACGGCACTCCGCACCGCACCCTCGCCAATCGCCTTCACGTTGACGTGGTACCACTGGCCGGCCCTGAGACCGTCAAAGGTGGCGCCAACGGCCGCGGCGTCCAGCTTGCGGATACCGACGCGCTTGTTGCCAAACGTCTTCCGGAGCACAACCACGTAGCCGACCTGGGACCCGTCGGAAGGCGGCTCCCATTCGACGTTGACCCGCCTGGGTTCGTCGTCAACGAAACCGACCGCCAAGTTGCGGGCCGGGTGCATCAGCGTCCGTCCCGTCGCCTTCACGTACTCGGTCTCCCCGTAGTACGCGCTGCGTACCGCAACCTCGTACTCCGTGTTGCCCTTGAGGCCCTTGAAACGGGCGCCGCCCGAGGGTCCTTCCTGAAACACGTGGCGTGACCGTATCTCGAGACCGGTCTCGACCTCCCGCAGCACCACCGAGTAGCCCGGTGGCGCGTGGGTGCTGCCCTCATCGTCGTGGTACCAGGTCGGGTTGACGACCGGGATCAGATCCCAGAGAACGTCGAGCGTGCCGGCCATCTGCTCACCCGGCTCGAGGCGCAGGCTGTCGATGGGCGACGTCACCCGCGCCGTCACGCTGCGGCAGGTGGGTTCGCTCTCGCCCCTGGCGTTGCCAGCCGCCACACAGACGGAGTAGGTCTGTCCCAGCTTCACCGGGAACCGGCGCTGGGCCGCCGGCATCAGCGTTCCGGCCGGTTCGTCCTCGTCAATGCGGAACGTATGGTAGTCGGCGCCTTCGTAGGGATCGGCAACCCAAACGCCAATCATGGCGCCGTCACCGGACTTGCCCACCGACGTGCGAAACTCGGGCGCATCGGGAATCTGCCACAGGGTGGCGACTTCGGACCACGGGCTGGCCTCGCACTGAGCCGAATGCCCCGCCACGCGGAACTCATAGCCCTGGGCCGGGTCCAGTCCCTCCAGGTCCAGGTAGTAGGGCGAACCGTCACCACCGACCCGGGGGGACTTTCGCCATCCGTCGGATTGCCACTTGCCGCCGATGGCCCGTTGCTGCACCCAGAACCAGCCACCGCTTTCGGCGCTGCCCCGCCACGTTAGCCGGGCCCGCGTGTAGTCAACGTCGTCCCCGTCCACCGCGTAGGCGCCCTGCACCTGGTCGGGAGCCGGGAAGTCGCTGACCTGGTAGGAGTACCTGCCAGCCCCCGTCGGGCCCTTGACGCCGTTGGCATCGACGGCCCGCACCTGGACCACGTAGGTCTCGCCGGGCGTCACGAAACGGTCGGCGTACACCGCCCAAAGGGTATCGGGCTGCCTCACCGACGGCACCGCCCGCCACTTGCCGAGGGACCCGGCTCGGCCCCACTTGACGCGGTACTCGTAGGAGCTGGCGCCTTCAACGGCGGTGTAGCTCGCCACCAAATACGTGCGGGGTTTCTTGGGATTGCAGGCCGAGGCCGCAACCAGCTCCACCGTTGGAGCCGCCAGCGTCCCGCCGCTCTGGGCGGCGACCGGCGTTGGTTGCCAATAAACCAACACCGCCATCACCGCCAGCACGGCCAGCGCCAGCATGAACGGCAGGACCGCCCTTCTCGTCATCATGCGCACCATCTCGATTGTCTCCTCATTGGCCTGGCCGGAAGGACGCACCATCAGGGGCAGTGCCGGCCAGCCGAATAGTTCTTACCGTGGAACCTGAACCCAGCGGGCGTCTCTGTCGCCAAGGTTCTCCAACGTCGGGTAACGCGCTTCGCACGCCGGCTGCGCGGCAGTTTCAGCCGTCGTCAACGCGGCCTCCATCGCCGTCTGGTGCGAGGCAACGTAGGCATTCAGTTCCGTCGAAGCCCCGGTCATGGCGTCAACCCAACTGACCAGAGCAGTGGCCCGCGCCAGATCAGCCCGCGGCAGGGCGGTCTCCCGACCCACACAGAGGGGCACGGGGTCGTATTCCTCCGGCTCCCCGTCCACGATGGCGACGTACTGAGTGGCGTCGCCCACCGCCTCAGCGGGCAAGGACTGTCCGGGCACGATTAGCTGCCATTCCAGCAGCGCCTCGTACTCCGCCTCCGTGGTAACCCGCGTGACCGTCGTGTACGCGCTGTCGCCAGCGGCATTGCCCGCCGCCAGCGCCACCGTGTAGGTTTCTCCCGGATCCACCGGCACGCGCAAATCCGCTACCGCCGTGTGGGTCACCGCCTCTCCGTCGCCCACCTTCAGCAGGTAACGGGAAGCGTGTGGGTCAGGACTGGCAACCTGTGCTTCAAGGTACGCTGAACCACCGCTGTAAACCGGCGTCAGCGTGAAGGTCGGAGCGTCGGGAATGACCAGCGCCGCCACCTCCCGGTAGACGTAGTTGCCCGTTCCCAGCTGGTTGCCCGCCGCCACTCCGAAGCGATGAGTACTGCCCAGCACAACGTCGAAATCATGCGCCGCATCGGGCATCACCGCCTTGACCGGCGCAGCATCGCCCATGCTGAACATGTGGTACTGCGCCTGGGACTGCGGACTGCTCACCGCCACATTGGCGGTTGCGCCATCGTCGCCCCTGGAGAAGGTGACCGTGAACTCCGGCGCAACGACCCGCGACACAATCGAAACGGTGGCGGAGCCGTAGCTGCCCACGCCCACCTCAGTGCGCGACGCCACTTCAACGGAATAGGCAGCGCCGGGATCCGCCGTGAAACTCCAGCCGGCCTGAGCCTGCGCATTGGTTACCGTGGCAGACGTCCAAGGATCCGTCGCGGACGCCCGGTAACGCACCGAGTAATCCAGCACGTCCGAGGGCACCGACGTCACCTTCACCAGCACCGTCGCCGTGCCGGTTGCGTACACGACCTCGGCGGTGAAGTCGGGGGCGTCGGGCCTGGTCTTGACGGACACCGCCAAACCCGCGCCAACTCCCTGACCGGCCGCGTTCAGGCCCGAAACCTGAATGGCGTAGCTGGCGCCCAGGTCGGCCGCGATGGAGTAGCCGGACTGCGCCTGCGCCGGCGTGATGAACTGGGCAGTCCACTCGACGCTACTCTCGGACACCTTGCGGTGGCGCACCAGATACCCCTGCATCTGTTCGGTGGCGGCGGCCGCCGCCACGGTGACCAGAATGCTGGCCGAGTTGCCCGAGTACTGCGCAACCGCCTTGACGCTGGGACGCGACGGCAACGACAGCGTGGTGAGCGACTGGTCCACGGAGAAAGCCCCCTGGCCGGCGCCGTTCACCGTGGCCATGGCCACCGTATACGCGGTTCCCAGGCTGGCCGACACACTGTGCCCTTCGCCGGAGAACTCGCTGGCCGACACCGTGGTGGTCGTGCCGTTCACCCGCAACGCGTACGAAACTGCGCCGGCAACCGGGGTTGTGACTTTCACGGTCAGGGACACGCTGCCTGTGGCATAGACCGGCGTGACGGTGAATGCCGGCGGGTCCGCCAACGCGGTAACCGTCACGTCCCGGTAGGAGTACTCCCCGTCACCGTTGGCGTTGGTGGCCCGCAGTCCCACCCGGTAGGTGGTCCCGTGGGACAGCCCGCTGACCGTAATGCCCGAGATAGCGTTGGACCTCGTCGCCGCAACCTCGGTGAACTCGTTCCCCGAATCCTTGACTCGGTACACCAGCGTGTAGGACGTAACGCCGGCCGGGACGTTCTGAGGCGTTACCACCATCGAAGCCGAGCTGGTGCCGTAGTTCACCGTTGCCGTGTATTCCGGCAGTCCGGGCACCGTTACACCGGCAACATGGGCCTCAGCAACACCCGAAGGCTCGCTGAACTTGCACTCCTGGTTTACGTGCATCACCCGGAACTCGTACTTGGTGTCGTGGTCCAAACCTGAAACCAGAACCAAGGGAGCATCAGGATCGGCGATGCGCCGGGTGCCTTCATTCCACGCGCTCGCGCCGGACTTCCTCACCCCAACCAGCGCGGTGGCGCTGCCGCCCGGGTTCTCCCACGACAGCTCCACTCGCCCCGGCGAGTCCGCCAAGGGCTTCGCCGACAGGTTCGCCGGAGCCTTGATCTCATCCACGTGTGTATGGCCCTTCCCATAGGCGTATTCACCCTGGACACCACCGACTACGGCGGCGACGCGCACCTCGTAGGTCTCGCCACGCACGATGTTGAGGACCGCGCCGGCTGGCCGAGTGGCGGGACCCAGGACACCGCTGGACCACTCGGTCCAAACGTTTTCACCAAGGTCGCTGTCCGTCCGACGGTAGTGCCGAACGTAGGTCACCGTGCCCTCGCCGGGAACCCGGTCCCACTGGGCGAAGACCACGGTGCGGGGACAGACCAGGCGGGTCTTGCCCGGCACCGTGTAGCGCTCCCAGCCGCGTGTCGTGAAGCGGTACTCCGTCTCCGGAACGTAGTACGGCGGCGCGGACAGGCGCGTGCTGACCATCAGGTTTTCCGGAGCGGCGGGTTTATCAGCCTCATCCTCCTGGGCGGAGGCCGGCGCCGGCTGCCAGTAGGCCAGCGCCGCCACCAATGCCAGCGCCGCCATCGCCAGCAGGAACGGCAGGGCCGCTCTTCTCTTCATCATGCTCATCATCTCGGCATCTCCTTTTCAGTAGAGTTGGGAGGACGTACCGCACGGGCCGGCAGAGGCCGACGTGGGGCAGCACAGTCGCCCTCCACGGGGTGATGCCTTGATGTTAGCGAGGGGGCCGGCGTCTGCCGGTCGATTAAGCACCGCTCCCGGGGTGGTTGGGGCGGGTTCGTAAGCACGGAACAAGGTGATGAAGTTGGCAATTCGCAACGGTGAAAATGGCGGACGCCTCGCCTGCCGACACCCCAATCAACCCAGCCTGTCACCGACTCGACCGTCCCTTGCCCTGGCGACAATCGTAGCCCTAGCATCGGAGATGCGAAGACACCACGCCATGACCATCAGCATCACCCGAGAGCAGTTCCTCCAGGCCCTCCGGGACCACACCGACTGGCGCGAGGAAATCCGCGTCCAAATCCTGGGTGAGGAACTCATGCGCCTGCCCGTGGCCTTTCAGGCCTTCGTCGTCAGCCAAGAGAAATTCAACGACGAGATGCGCGAATTTCGCGACAACCAGCTACAGTTCAACCAGGAAGCCCCGCGAGGATTCGACAACATTGACCGACGGTTGGACCGCATGGAAAGTGACAGCTCCTGGATGAAGAATTTCTCCACCCAGTACGGGGCGGGGCGGGGCGCTTTCGCCATCTGCCCGGCGGCAGGTTGCGACCTCAGACACGTGCTGAGCACGGCGGAGGTCAACGACATCGCCACCAGACTGCCCAGCGCTGACATCACTCGGGGCGACCGGATCAGTTTCTTCAGGGCGGACCTGATCGTAGAAGCGGACCAATCCGGAGAAACGGTCTACCTAGCGGTGGAAATCTCCTCCACCGCCGCTGAGCGTGACCTGCGCACAGCCCAGCGGAACGCTCAGTTCCTGGCCCAGGACACCGGATGCCGCGCCGTTCCGGTGGTGGCGGGCGTGCGCTACGACGATGAATTACAGACGGCCAGCGACCGAGGCGAGATCATCTGGGTCGAACTCGAGGAACGTAGGGCACGGCTATAAGATCCCGACCGCCCTCTGGTCGCTGACTGCCTTGGTGTTGCTTGGCTTCACGCCAGCAACACCATCAAGGGAATGGTAACGATACCGACGCCGACTATCCGGCAAAGCCGCCATCATCGGCCGCGTCGCGTCGATGTCCCTCTGTCCATTACGCCGACTCCGGTGTGTACACTCCGCACGCGCGGGGATAGACCCAACACGCTCTAGTTGAAGACTTCCACCACCCGTTCGCATTTGTCCGTGTCCTTCCAGACCGTGCCCGCCCTGGTCTGGTATCCCCATGGATTGCTGGTCAGTCTCAAGCTGAAGGAGCAGCCTCTTTCGGTGATGGTCCCCTCCTGGTGAATCCGCGGGGCGTTGTTTCCGCCGATGGCCGGGGGAACGGCGTTGTCCCAGTGAACCACGGCACCCATGCCGTGATTGGCGGTAATGATCAGGATCCCGGCGTACGCGCCGACGAACATACCCAGCGCTATTGCGATGCCGCCGACCACAATGAGAGTGCCGTACAGGACTCCGCGCAGGGTGAACCAGTTCATGAGGGACCTCCCGTTTGCGAGGTGTGGCCGGACCAGAATACCAAGAATTAGGAGGGCAACCCTTGCGGGTCACCTACCCCATTTTCCGCCGGTGAATGCCGGTCGCAGCGGTTACCACCATCTGACGACAAACTCGTCGAAGAGGTGGTCGCACGGGCCGGAGGCGGTGGCGGGGGTCCGCTGGCGTGCCGTTTCGTCAATGCGACGCCACCGTGAGGTAAACTCAACTCCGCGTGTCCACCTCAATTTCGGCTGTGTACCGACCGGAGCTCGTACCTTGACAAGTCCATTCCTGCGCGCCTTCCTGATTGGGCTGATCCTGGCCGGGCTTGGGCTGGTCGCATGCGACGGCCAGCCCGACTCGCCACCAACTCCCTCGCCGGCGTCGCTGGCCACGGTTGCGATGCCGGCATCGTTGCCCACCGTTACGCCAAGCGCAACTCCGCCTCCAAGCACACCCACTGAGACACCTCCGCACTCCCCCGGCCCGACCAGTACGCCATTCCCGACAGCCGCAATCCCGCCGACCTCTTCGCCCCCGCCTACACCTACCAAAACGCCACAGCCGTCGCCCACGGAACCACCTGCGGAGGTGGAGGCCGACCGCTGCGGCAAACTGTGCTCCATCGAATTCTGGGAAGGCGACGTGACCGTCGCATCGGTACAGGCTGAGCTGGACCGGGGCGCAGACCCCTTGGCCATTGGTGACGAAGGAGCAACCCCTCTGGAGTTCGCGCTGTTTGTTCCGCCCGGTCCTGAGCCTGAGGTTGTCAGGTTGCTGCTGGAAGCCGGCGCCGACCCCAACTCCAGGATTGACGACGACAGCATGACGCTCCTGCACATCGCTGTAACAGTAGCCAGTTACGCCCCCTATTCGGGGTCCGCCGACAAGTTGCCTGCCGACAGGGACGACGTCCTAGCGAACCTCGTCGAAATCATTGAGTTGCTGCTGGAGTACGGGGCAGACGCCGCGGCCAGGGACGATGACGGCCATTCGACCCTTTTCATATACATTGCCGTGTCATCGAGCGAGGAGACTTACGACGCCGATCCGAAAATAGTCAAGCTTCTGCTGGAAAACGGCGCCGGGCTGGTGCAGGAGAATGAAACTGACGCGATGACCATGGTCTTCGCCATGGAGGGCGGAGCCAACCCCGAAGTCATCAGGCTCCTGCTGGAACACGGAATCGATGGCACGGGTTGGGGGCTATCATGGGGGACGCCGCTGCACCAGGCTGCCTACTTCGGCGCCGGTCTGGACATTTTCGAAATGCTGCTCGAGCAGGGGATTGATGCGACGGCCAGGGACGCCAAAGGCCGTACCCCGCTCGGAGCCGCGCTCCTCGGTGAAAACGACATTCAGGTCATCGAGCTGCTTCTGGACGCCGGCGCGGACGCGGCGGCCAGAGATGACGAAGGCGCCACCCCGCTGCATTACGCCGCCGCTCGTTCCGGCCCCGAGGTGGTCAGGCTATTGCTGGAGCAAGGCGCAGACGCAACCGCCCAAGATGACCGGATGCGCACGCCGCTCTACTCCATGATGGACGGTGAACTGTCGCACACCGACGAGGCCGTGGACCCAGAGGTCTTCAGGCTGCTGCTGGAACACGGCGCCAACGTGAACGCCAGGGATGTTCGCGGGGCCACGCCGCTGTATTCCGCCGCCTGGCGTGATCATCCCGATGGCGTTCGGCTGCTGCTGGAACACGGCGCAGATGCAACGGTACAGACCGAATATGAGGCCACGGCGCTCCATGCCGCCGCGTCAGGGCGGACGTCAGCCAACGTGAGGCTTCTGCTGGAGCACGGGGCAGACGTCAACGCGGCCGATGAGAGGCTGCAAACACCCTTGCACCGGGCGGCAGACTACTCAAACTCCCCCGAAACCATCGCCGTGTTGCTGGAGGCCGGAGCCGACGTCAGCGCCACGGACCAAGAGGGAAATACACCGCTGCGCCTGGCGATTGACACGAACTGGTCTCCTTCTTCCGAGATCATCACCCTGCTGGTGGAAGCCGGCGCGGATGCGGCGGTCGGAGACAAAGAAGGCGCCACGGCGCTGCACCACGCCGCCGACCAATCCGCTCCGGAGGTCGTCAGCCTGTTGCTGGAACAGGGAGCGGACGTGAACTCCCGAGACGACCGGATGAATACTCCGCTGCACAGCGCCGTGATCGACGACCCGCATGGCAGTGAGGACGCCAACCTTGAGGCCATCAGGCTGCTGCTGGAGGCCGGCGCCGACGTCAACGCCAAGAATTACCGGGCGAACACGCCGCTGCACTATGCTGCGGAGCATCAACGTAACAACGCCGTGCACCTGCTGCTGCACCACGGGGCGGATGCAGCATCGGGGAACGATTTTGGAAGGACGCCGCTGCACAGCGCGATGGATGACGGCAGCTCAATTACCAACGGCCGATTTTACTTTGCGGTCCTCGACATGCTGCTGGATCATGGGGCGGATCCCAACGCCGCTGACCTCAATCTGAAAACGGCGTTGCACCTGGCGGCTGACTGGCACTACCGTCCGGCCTCGCCCGAGACCGTGGCCCGGTTGCTGGAGCATGGAGCCGATCCCAACGCCACCGACGACAGAATGCGGACACCGCTGCACTTGGCGGCGTCTTCGGACTCCACGGCGCTGCCCTCCCCAGAGACCGTGGACCTGTTGTTGAACGCTGGAGCAGATCCCAACGCCGTCGACGTCAGACTGCAGACGCCATTGCACCGGGCGGTGGCGCCGCTCTCATCGTTCCTTCTCGAGAGGGTACCTTCTTCCGAAATCATCGCCCTGCTGCTGGACGCCGGAGCTGAGGTCAACACCAAGGACGAAGACGGGAATACCCCGCTGCACATGGCCGCGGCGCCGGAAGCGAGCTGGAACAATCCGTCGGACGTTGAGTTCATCAAAGTGTTGCTGGACGCGGGCGCGGACACCGAGGCGGTCAATCACGACGGCGACACGGCCTGCGACGTGGCCCGCCGGTTCGAAGAAGGTCAAGCGGCGCAGGAGCTGCTGTGCCCATAACCGCCCCATTGGGCTCCACGGTCAAGATCGGTTGCTGGCGCCAATATCTGAAAGATCACCTAACTTCGAGGATCCAGACTGGACGATGTACAAGCCCTGTCGGGTAAACTCCCGCCCTTGCGGAGCAGCGGTGGTCTCGACCATCCTGCCGCGACGAGTAGCGAAATCGACTATTGGAGGAGATCCGTCGGTAGGAGCCGGTCGCCAACGACAGGATCAGAGGAGTTGCCAACGCTTGGCCTGGCCGCCGACGGACCGGTCGGGATGCTGGCCGTCGGTGTCGTGGCTGGACTACAATGCGCCCTGAGCAGACGGAGAAGAGTCGGTCGATCTTGCGGAAGAGTCAGCCGTTTCTACTCAGGTCATCATGCTCCAGATTGAATACCATAAACCGACCCACGTAGCGCCACGGTGACCGGCGCGAGGTGGGCCCAAGGGACGCCCGTCCATGCGCTCTAATCAGCGTTCCCTGCTGTTCCATGACGGCGACGATTAACGAAGGTGGAATCGTATGCAGACGATGATTGGGAACCTCGGTTTCGCTTTGACACTGTCAGTTGCGCTGATGCTCGTCGCCGCGGCCTGCGGCAACGATGGCCGGAGTTGGGGCGATGCGCGCTACACTGCCGAGATGCGGAACGTGGAGGGCGACCCCATAGGCACGGTCGCCATGCAGCAAGGCTCAGGGGGATTTCTGGTGACCGTCATGGTGGAAGGTATCGAGCCCGGCCCACATGGCATCCACATCCACTCGGTCGGAACTTGCACGCCCGATTTCAAGGCGTCAGGCGGACACATCAACGTGGACAACCGCCAGCACGGACTGCTCAACCCCGACGGCCCGGACAACGGCGACCTGCCCAATATCTACGCCACCGCTGATGGCGCCGTACAGGCCGAACTTTTCACGGCCCTGGTTGATCCGGACATCCTGATGGACGACGACGGGTCCGCCATCGTGATTCACGAGAACCGCGATGACCACAGCACCCAGCCTATTGGAGGCGCCGGAGGGCGCGTCGCCTGCGGCGTGCTGAACTAGGGTCCTGTCCAGCGACAGCGCCCGCTCAATGGCGACTGGGTGAGGCCGTAGACCATTGCTGACTGCTCCAGCGTGACGGAGCCGCTACGCTGCGCCGACTACTGGATGTTGGTGGGCGGTTTCACCTGTTCCATCAGGTCGTTGTCCCACTCGCCCTCCGCAACCAGAATGGCCTTGGCGTCGTAGACGAACGCCTCGATCAGGTTGTGGGCCAGGTACACGTAGGTTCCCGGTTGGCGAATGGTGTGGATGGACGCTCCCGCCGAGCCGGCGGCGATGGTCCAGGTTTCGAGGTCAACGGCCGGCGGGCTGCTGAAATTCCCTCGCTCCCAGACGTAATCGCCATGCCCGCCGATGAGGTGCGGATACAGTTGCCGGTCGGCCTGAGTGTGGACGATCAGCACGTTCTCACCCACGTTGGCGGTCAACTGCCCATCGCCCTGCAATGCCCCGGTGGAGCCGTTGAACACGATGTGCGTTGGGATGAGGGCCTTCATGGCCTCGAGGTCGTCCACCATCGACGCGGCCGGATTGTCGTACCGCTTGAACTCGCCGTCCGCATCGCGGGGCATATAGTAGTCCTGTGCCCCGACGTAATAGGCGCGGTCGTAGCGGATGGGACTGCCCGTCGGGTCTTTCAGCCCGTCCCGAGGTAGGACCATGATGGCGCCGTTCATGCCGTGGGTAACGTGCCAGGGCACCATGGTTCCGCCAGGCGCGCAGTGGTAGACGAACACGCCGGATTTCACCGCCCGGAAGCGCAGCACCACCTCCTGCCCAGGTCCGACCTGGGTCAGGGAGCCGCCGCCCAACGCGCCGATGAAGGCGTGGAAGTCGATGTTGTGCAGCAGCTGACTGCCGGACGGGTTGACCAGCGTCAGCTCCACGTAGTCTCCTTCGTGCACCACGATGATGGGGCCGGGGACGGAGCCGTTGAAGGTGAAGGCCCAGATGAAAGCGCCGGGCGCAACCTCGATTTCCTTCTCCTCCACGACCATTCGGACCTCCACCACCCTGGGGTTGCCATCGTAGGTCTGATCGTGCTCGGGCAGGAAGGGCGGATCAACCAGTTCCTGGGTCACCCGCTCCAGGCTGCTGACGTCCTCCGGCGTCCAGGTCTTCGGCCCCGTCCAGTAGTCCGATGACCGTGCTGCCGTGGCTTCTAGGATGCCGCCGTCAGCAGGAACGGCTTCAGGGCTCGGCAGCGCCGTGGGCAGGGAAAACGCAGGCGTGGGCGTGGCGTCGCCGCCGCGACAGGCAATGCCGGGGGCAAGCAACAACGCCACCACCAGCAACGTCACCACAGCCGGCCAGCCCCTCGGAAGCACCCTGTTCAGATATGACATTACACACCTCCATTCCGATGCCGGACAGAACTTGGTTGCCCGGCATTGTGGTGCCGGCATCATATCAATTGAACCGACTCGCTATTGGGTCAGTTCCACTTTGCTACTTTCGCACATTTTGGAGTTGCTACTGACGCCTCGGCACTTAACCCTTGCCCGGGGCAAAAATTGACCTCCTCGAACACGAATGCAAGTCGCCAACGACGGAGCCAGCAACCGACGTTGACATCCAAGTCTGGCGCAGCAAGCACCGTCCCCAAGGGGCAAAGCCGGTGGTCTCCGTTTTCGTATCGGCGGCATAATCCATCAAAGCATCCGGCGCCCAGCGCCGCTCCTGCTGATCGCGGCGGGACTGTTGACCATGGCGCGCCGCAACTCCGGCAGTGAGCATGACGATCACCCGACGCAAGCACGAGCGAAGCCGAGCACAGATTGGACAACCGCCGGCCCGCACACTGGCGCTACGTTGTTCGCGAGGGCGGAACCAAGGCCGCCACCGACGGAGCGGCGGAGACCGTCATCACGCTCAGCCACGCGGTCTGGGCGGCCGACATGCTGGTATCAACGTTCGTCTGCAGCCCGGTGGCGGAGCTGGCCCATCAGCTCGAAGCCGAAGACCGGAGAGAGGGCGAGAACACCGTTCCAGGCCAGCCAGTGATGTCGGCAACCATGCCGGAAGCACTGGCCATCCCGCTGGCACAGATCCAGGGGAGCATGAACAGCCCTGCCGCAGCATCCAAACGCTGCGGCAGGGCCTCGAACTGTTCCACACCTGGCAATAGGCCGGACTGACGCCCCACAGCTTGTAGGGCCTCACCCGAAAACCAACCATCCCAACAGGAGCAAAGCAACCACCATGACCACTCCACAGGAAATCGTGAACGAACTCGTCCTGCAGACCGTGACAGGAACCGTAACCTGGGAAATCTCGGCCCCCTTCTGGGTGTCGAGGCACGACGGCGCGACCTTCTTCGTCAACCACGGCGACGGTACTCTGACGTATGTGGCGGCACCCGGACAATCCATGAACCGGCTGGCCGACGCCGACGAAAACTGGCCGCTCTACGACCTGCTCACGGAGACCCACCCGCCGCAGACGCTGACCGACGAACAGGCGCGAGAGCACGCCATGAGCCTCCTGGTCGAGACGGCACCGCTGCCGGCGGCGCCGAGCACCCAAACTGTCACAGTGGAAGTCGTCGACGTCCGAACCAGCCCCGGCATGACATTTGAATCCTGAACCGGAACCGGAAGAACGCGAACGCCATGGACAACACCATAAACCGGCGGCTGCACGCGGCCTACGAACGCTATCTGGCCGAACTGGCACGCCGGCCGGAGGACGCCGAAGACCTGGCCGACGACTACGAGGATGTCGAACGCCGGATCATCGAGGAACACCGCTAGGAGGAGGACATCGGCCAGGGCGACGACGCCGGTTACTGCAACTGCTGGCACTGCATCGACGACGACCGCGACCCCGATGACCCCGACGAACGGGAGGAGCCATGAACTGCGTCATCACCGACGAGATGATGGCGGCGGCCGAAGAGGCCGCCGTGCGCCGCCTCGAAAACCGCTGCCGGCGGGAGCCGGAGCTGCTCACCGGCAGCGATGGGACAGAACGCCCAACCAAGAACGGGAGGATGGCTTCGACGCGTTCGACCTAAACGGAAGCCAAGGTGAGATCTACATTTATCGGGTCGTAAGGACGGGCTTGGACGAGGCTAGTAAGTTCTGCGACACGAGCTTGGAGCGCAGTTCGGCAGCGGCGCTTGACTTCTTCCCGACGGTGGGACAGATGGGTGAAAAAGTCGCCAACCCTTTCCCGTACCGCGGCACGGGTTCCCAGACAGACATTGGCGGTTGCCTCCTGGCGCACCCAGCCCCAGATGGCTTCGTCAGCGTTGAAATCCGGACTGTAACTGGGCAGGTTCACCAGGCGCAGGTTCAGGCCGGGCGTGGCCAGATAAGTGCGTAGCGCATCGCCCCGATGGGCAGGGGAGTTGTCCCAAATCACGGTTAGCGGTTCGGTGTGTCGCGTCCGCAGTTTCCGCAGAAAGGCGGCTGAGGTCTCGGAGTTGCTGTTGCCTTCCAGTTCCATCACCTCCACCTCCCCGGTTTCCAGGCACACCGCCGAGTAGTAACTGACCTTCTCCCCACGGCGCGGGCTGGTGGAGTCCACCAGGGCTGGCTCCCCTTTCAAAACCCACTTGCCCCGCAGGTCAGCGTCTGCCTGAAAGTGGGCCTCGTCAGCGAAGAATATCTTGGCTCCACTGCGTCGGGTGGCCGAGGTAAGGGCGGCGTACTCCGCCACAAAGGCTTCTCGCCGCGCTGGGTCTGCCTTGAGCAACCGCTTCTTCGGACGCTTCAGGACAAATCCCAACCGGTGCAGGTAGTTCCGGTCCGCCTGCGGCGGACTCCGGCTCAGCGCCAACCCAAAGCGTTCCTCCACAAACCGGCGTACCGCCCTCCAATTCCAGTTGGATAACTCAATGCCCGCCTGGCTGGGCAGTTCCTGCACTGCCGTCTTCAACTCGGCCTGCTGCTCCCCGGTCAGCGCGGGGGGGAACCTCCTGACTGCTCAAATGACAGCGCCTGGGGACCACCCTCCGCAAACATCGTGGCCCATTGACCTATGGTGTGGGCATCCCGATCCAACGCCCGACCTACCGCCGCCGCCGTCCATCCCTGAACCAGCAGCCATATCGCGTGCCACCTTTCTCGCTCTCGCGGCGTCGACGCCCGATACATCCGTCGTCGTACCTCAGCCTCATCCATTTGCCACCGCCCCAGCAATGGCCCCATCTCCGTCGCGCCCAACTGCAACCCCCACTCCGATCTCGCTCGCCGCACAACTCATCCACCACCAATTCTACCCAACGCCAATGCGGGTTTCACCTTGGTTTCGGTTTAGAGCACCCCCACGGGCAACATCCCGCGTACGGAGAGGCGGACGTTCTGGCCGTGATGCACGACCGGCTCATCGAAGACGCCGAGAATCTCGAACGGCGGGCCGCCGGAGCTAGGCGGACCGCCGCCGTCATCGCCCGTCACTTGGGACGACGCGAACGCCTCGGCGGCGACGAACGCCCGATCAGGAACGGGTAGCACCATGACGGCAGGGCAGGCCATCGACGTCTTCAAAGAAGCACTGGCGACGGGACTGACCCTCCCGACCTGCTGGGTGACTGTCGAGCATCACGCCCTGGGCGGAGCCGCCGTGAGCTGCCTACTCGGCTGCCGTGCCGTCTTCGTGGCGGTTGAACAAAACCTGCCCGCCACACCTGAGGAAGACCAACGCCTACGCCGCCGGGCGTAGAGCCGCCCCCTCTGGAGTAGGATTGTTCAAGTAGAAAACGTGAAAAACGCAAAACGTAGCGCAGCGGGTTTAAGTCCATGAGTCCGACCAATTTGCCAACGAAATGCGTGATTTACGATTCGGCCTGGAAATAGCTCTGAAATCTCCGCGTGAGGCCCTGCGGAGACCCCGACGTGACGCGCCGGGGAGGCCAGACCGGCCGCCCGCCCCGCAGTTGGACAAGAAAGATCCCATGCTGACCTGATGGTCTTTGCCCAACGCAAAACCACCCGCGCCGGTGCCGGCGCGGGTGGTCACATCAACCCATTCTGATCGGACGGAAACCGCCTCCCCAAAAAGCGGGGCCGGCGTTCATCGCGGCCCCGCACGACCGACTCATCCAGACGGCGATGAGCCAGCCACAAGCCGCTTGATCTCCTCCTTGGTCAGCTCAAACGGCGCCGCCGAACCAGATACCGGCGTCAACCCGCCTTCGGCAATCAGGTCCCGGTAAACGTCCGTAGCCAGGAAGGTCAATCTCCCATCAGCGTCCACCTCCGCCAGGTTCGGCTCACCCGGGGATGTCCACAAGACATCCCCATAGCCGCTCGGGTACCCAGCCGGCCGGCTCCTGCCCTCCACGAAAAGCACGTACTCATCCCCGCTCTTCAGGTCCACCACCTCGTATTCGTTCTCCGAACTCTTCCCATCGGCGAAACGAAGCCTGTTTCCTTCCGTAGCCACCACGTGCAGAGTATCTCCCGATGCACCTCCACCCTTCAACACCTCAACAACGGTGAACCGCCGGAAACGTTCAGTGATGGAACCCTTCGAGTTCCCCTCCGCATCGTCACCCTTGGAGATACGCTCGGTCCGACCATCAACGTACGTCGCGATCACGATGCGATCCGACCCCTCCACCAAGGTTTCCGCCTCAATGTGAATCAGCCAGGAGGCGGAGCTTCCACCTCCCCACATCATCTGCGGAACCACCACGAACCCGGCCAGAATGCCCACCACCCCCGCCACTGCCACCAGCGCGATTATCTTGTTCTTCATGATTCAGACCTCCCCTCAGTAGCAGGGCAGTTCAAAAATGCCTGTTCAAAAATAGGGCTTACGAATTCCGTAATCGAACCAATGAGGATTTTCGGGGGCTGGCGGGTGATATTATCCGCTACTTCCCCAGCGCAGTCGGTGGCCGACCAACTCGTCCAGTCCCAGATGATGAGCCAGGGTAACCGGCAGTATCAGCCCAGCATCGGCCACCAAGCAATGATCATCGAAGGCGACGTAGATGCGGTCGAGGCGCTCGGGTGGCAGCATCCAATGGGTGCTCCTTGTTTCGGGTTGGTTTTGTGTTTCAAAAACCATTATCACCGAAGCCGGGTGCACTTTCTCATCCCTTCAGCGCGCCGCTACACTCAATCCTTTCGGTGGGTTGGGGCTAATCTGGAGATAAGGGAAGGAAATGGTATCCAAGCGTGTAAGCGCAATAATTTGCTCCCTCATACTGGCGGTGGTTATAGTCGGCTTGGCGTGGACTCAGTGCCCGCTCAGGAACTCCGATGGGTCAATCGAAGAGCGGCATGATCAGTCAATCTACGAGCACCTTAACCCGGCATTCGCCAAAGAGCACCAAAAAGAACGCCTGATAATCGCCGCCAGAGAAAATCCCGGATTCGGCGGGCTCTTTCTTTCCAAGAGACAAACCGTTCTCAACATATACATCGCAGAGGATAAGGGCGATCCTGAAAGATGGGAGAAAGACCGACAAGCCCTTGAAGGATTACTTGACCCCCAGTCGGGCCTAAAGCTGAACGTGATCAAGGGCAACTACACCATCACGCAACTTTCTGCCTGGTACAAGCTGATGGAGTCGGAAGGCGTTTGGGAACAGGACGGGGTGATCGCCACCGACTTGCGGGAAGCCACGAACAAACTCTACATCGCAGTGGTGAGCGAGCGGGATGTCGAAAGCGTTCGCACATTCCTTGAAGAAATAGGCATACCTCGCGAAGCCGCGACGGTAGCGGTAGAGGAACCCATGACCCACTGAAACTGCACGTTAATGCGACGCGCCCACGACGACAGCATGTTGGGTTATCGCAGGTACGGGGCGGCGGTCTTCCCGTCCACGTATGCGTTGACAGAGATAACCTCACCTGTTTTGGCGTCGAGTGCGAACGTGATGTTGTCGAAATAGTTGCCATCGCCGCCAGGTCGCGACAAACGCACGTCACCTTCGAAAGCCACTACCCAGACCTCCCTATCGGGAGTCAGCCCGAACTCCGCCGCGTCCGCACCTAACTCAGCTGTCCCGCCCGAGGATGTTCGGGTGTAATCTCCCAAGTCCGTGAGAGTGGTTTTCACTTTGGATGGGTCTCCGACCAGACCGGAGGACTTAGCTTCCTCCAGTCCCCTGCTCTTCGCCTCGCTGGCGTCCAGAATTCCGGGCGGTGCTTGGTTAGGGTTGGCGGCCAAGGTGGTGAGCAGAGAGGCGACCACCCCCAACACTAACAGCATACTCAGACCTCCGAACGCCATTGGCTTTGTCATCTTCATTGTGATTCCTCCTCCCCGTGCACTCAGGCTAGCGGGTCGGCGTGGGTTAACCGATCATTTCGGGCCGATTTTGTCGCAAACCAGGATTTCGCTTTTCGTAATCTCGATTGCGGAAAATCATCGTAATTCTGTCATTCATTTGGAATCCGTCGCGTCCATTTTTGAACAGCCAGTTTTGATCTATCCTACTCTGCAGGGTGGACGGGACTTTGGAAACTTCGTCCGAGGTGCCTGCCGCGTGATTTGGCCGGCGAGCGCACCCGGGCTACCATTCTATTCTCTTCTCTGATACCCCATTTCAAACTGAGTAACTACCAGGACGGCTTCACCGCGTTCGACCCAGAGCGCCTCCACGGGCAACACCCGGAGTACGGTGAGGCCGGCGTTCTGGCCGTGATGCGCGACCTACTCATCGAGGACGCCGAGAAGCTTGAACGGCGGACCGCCGGAGCTAGGCGGACCGCCGCCGTCATCACCCGTTACCTGTGACGACGCAAACGCCTGGGCGACGACAAAAGCCAGATTAGGAACGGGTAGACAACCGTGCCAGCCAAGCAGGCCATCGACATCTTCGAAGGAGCACTGGTGACAGGACTCACGCTCCTGACCTGCTGGGTGGCCGTCGAACACCACGCCTTGGGCGGAGCCGCCGCCGTGAGCTACCTGCTCGGCTGCCGGACCGTCTTCGTGTCGGCTGAACAAAACCTGACCCCCACACCCGAGGAGGACCGACGCCTACGCCGCCGGGCGTAGAACCGCCCCATCTGTAGGAACAATGAGAACCGCCGCTGCCACGAAATGGCTGCGCAACACCCCGTCATCTCCCTCAACCGGAGATAACCTCTGGCACGAGCTCGCCGAGCAGACCGCCGCCCGAGCCTGGCTCGCCAGACGGCGCGAGCCCACCACGCGGAAATCGCGGCCAGACCGCCGGCATCACCCGACGACGAACAGTGCGACACCGAGTACCGGTGCGAGGACTGCGGAAAGGTCCTCGAAGGCGACGACCTGAACTTCGACGACGATGGAATCACATTGTGCAAATTCCACTACGAGTACCTCCTCGCCGAAACCGCCGCCATGAGCGACGAAGAGTACCGCGAAATGTACGAAAACCGGTTCGGCTGACCGGAAGCCCAGGAACACTCGGAAGTTTCTGACGGACCGGCGGGCCTGGACGAAGACAGGGCAAAGTGAGCACAGCAACCTGGACAACGCTCTTCTGCCTCGGCCTGGGCGGCAGCCTGATATGGGCTGCCCTCATCCCGCCGGAAGGCATAGCCCAGTGGCGCATCCTGACGGTTGCCGGCATCGGCGCGGGGCTGCTGGGAACCGGATCGGCACTTGCCGCCCTGAAGGCCGCCCGCCACCAGAGAAAAGCAACCTGACAGGAACAACCATTGGAACAACCCGCATGGAGAAATTCGAATGCCCGAACCAAACAAAGTGAACGGAGACAACTGGCAAAGCAACGTGATGGACTCAGAACTGCCGGTCATGGTGGACTTCTGGGCCAAATGGTGCGGCCCCTGCGCGATGATCGCGCCAGTCGTGCACGACCTGGCGCTGGAGTACGACGGCAGGCTGAACGTCGTCAAGGTGGACGTGGACAACGACCCCGACATCGCGGCGCGCTACAGAATCCGCAGCATTCCGGCGCTGCTCTTCTTCAAGAACGGGAAGCCCGTCGACCAAGTGGTGGGCACGCAACCCAAGCCTGCCTTGAAGCGCAAGATTGACGAGGTGCTGAGAAGTTAGGCGACGACGAACGTCGCCATGACGCCCGACGCCCCGTACACCCGCTGCGGCGGACAGTTCCACCTGACGTACGGCGAGCTGACGTGTCACCAGTGCGGACACCCGCCGCCCGCCGAACCCAACGCCGCCGCCGCCACGAATGCGGCGAGGCACGGGTTCTTCCTCACGGCAACGCCTTCACGCCGTCCGCGCGAAAAGATCCCGTTCCCGATTGGTGGCTGGCGCCGTGCGCCTGGTCTTCAGGCCGTCCACGATATAGCCTTTATCGACCTCCCGGAGCCGACGGGCGGCGTCCTCTTCCTCACGGGTGGCATTGCGGAACTCGCCCAGCAGGCGGGCAATGTTCTCCGGCTCCATCAGAGCAGACAAGGCATCGTCGGTCACGGTCTCGGGGTGTTCCCGCAGACGGCCCGACAACTCCGCCATCACGCGGCCGACCTCGTTGAGGTCAACCTTGGCGGCCTCCGCCCGGTCGTGGGCTGCCTCGTGGTCGGCCACAAGCTGGCCCAACTCAAGTGTCTCGTCACTCATGTGCGCTTCCTCCGTTCCATGTCGTATCAGTCGATTTCAGGCCCTCTTCGGGAAGTGGACCACAAATTCCCCGTTTCACCCCGCAAAACGTCCCCGGGGGCTGTTTCCGGCGGTTTCCAAGCCCGCTACGTCTCCCGACGAGGATCATTCCAGTTGGGGTTCTCGCACCTCGGGCAGACTCGCGGCAGGGCAAGTTGCGCCGCCCGCTTGGGCACCCACTCGTGGCCGCAGCGGCTACAGATGCAGCAGAGGGTGTACCCAATGAGCACGACGCCTCCGCGTTAGAAAACCTCGCCGGCGCCCGTTCCTGGCACTGGCCGGCAATGCGGGCAGTCTCGGCAGCGGCGCAACTGGCGGGCCAAGGTCACGGCCAAGCCGACGGCGCAGACCACCGTGCCCACCAGGAAGAAGGCCAGCAACAGGGCCGTGACCTGGCAAACCTGCAACGTCGTCAGTTCTAACATGGCCACCTTCCGCACCGTGAACGCCACTCTTAATCAACAGATATACGCAACGGTCCTGGCGTGTTTGAACGATTCCCCCACTAACGGTTTTCACCGCGTCACGGGAGCGAAGCGGCCGTCAAAGCCCTGCTGGAAGGGACGTTCGGCCCTCTTCATGGCCCAGAATGCCATCACCTGATCCTGCGCCCGTCGGGTGTTCACAAGCTGGGACACATCGTCAACCAACAACTCGCCGGCCGCGGCGATCTCCTCGCGGTACTCGTCGAGGTGAACCCGTCGGACATTCTTGCGGATGTTGTGGTGCGGGCACATCGGAGCGCGGTTATAGATCTCGTTGGAACCCTCGAGGCGCTTCGGCTCAAGGTGATCCAGGTGGAAGTTGTTCATCGTGCGAATCACCGTCCCGTCGGACTTGCGGTTAGCGAACCCGCAACACCAAGCTGTGTAGCCCGACAGGCTGAGCAGGAACTCGAGCATCTCCTCGCGGGGGATGAGGCTGTCCGGCACCGGCCTGGGGCGCTCCTTGGGCGGCGGCAGAGTCGCCGGCGCCACATCGCCGCAAATCGTGTCCTCAGGCAGTTCGTCAGGCCCCCACACGGTCGCGTCGTTGCCAATCAGGGGAGCCTGCAGGGCGTCGCCGATCATGGGCTCCGAGCACTTCAGGAGAGCCAGTTTAGGCTTGCTGAACTGTCTCTTGAAGACCGTCCAAGCACGGGGATTGATGTCGCACGCCACCCAGTTGCGGCCCAGGCGTTCGGCGGCGATGGCCACGTAGGCGCAGCCGGCGAAGCAGTCAAGTACGACGCCGCCTGCGGGGCAGGAAGCCTTGATGATGCGTTCAGCGAGCGCGACGGGCTTCTGCGTCGGGTAGCCGGTGCGCTCGATGTCGTTGGCTTCCAGTTGTGTAACATCCAAGATCACGTCAGTCATTGCCCTGCCAGGCGTTGTAGAAAGGTATCGTTTGAATCCTGGTACTTTCCCTTTGGGTGGCCAGTAGATAAGGCTTACCGAGTCCATGAAGTCCAGCTTTTGTTGAGTGTCCCATCTGTTCCATTCATCAGGTTTCTGTATTTCTGCTGGCCAATTGGTGGGGCATGCCCAGTGTTTACCCTTGGGGACTGCTATTCCTCGCCACGGTGCGCTTGAACTGCCGGCAGTTCCACCGGCTGCGGTTAAGTCGCCGACTCTGTATGCTCCCCTTTGATCTCGATGACGATAGGCCTTTCGGATGTGTTCCGGATCGTGTTCGAGGTACACCGGTTGAAAGGTATGCCCTTGGTCCTTTGAATAGAAGAGTATGGTGTCGTGTGTCACTCCGAACTTCGTCGTTGAGCCTTTAGCGGCTGTGGCTCTTCGCCAAGAGATCTCGTTTTTGAAACCCGGTTTCCCGTTTCGTCCGTTCCCGAAATCCCATCCAGCAGTTGCCTCAGGTAGGCGCCTGCCGTGTGGTCACAGTGCAGGTACAGGCTACCCGTATCCTTCAGCACCCGGCGGATCTCGAACAGCCGAACCGCCATGTAGCACAGATAGGCCGCCGTATCCTCGCTGTGAATATCCCGAGTCACGTCGATGAGTTTCGACACGGACGGGTACTCGACCTCGATTTTCGTCAGCCAGTCGTCGTGGACATCTTTCTCCCATGACCAGAAGTCCTTGTAGGCCGTCTCCGGCCAGTCGATGCCCGCCGCCGTGGCCTCGTCGGGGGTATTGATCCCCCAACGCTTGAGGAGACCCTCCTCGATGCGCTTCTCGTCGGCGTCCATCTCCGGCTTCAAGGGGTCGGGGTCGTCATCCTTCTTCCGCCCGAAGGTCTCGTTCTTCGCGAACGGCGGGTCAATGCACACCAAGTCGATGCACCCGTCGTTCAGCCTCCTGAGGAACGGCAGGTTGTCGCTTATGTAGACGCCGCGATTGACGGCATTTAGCGGGTTGTCGGGCATCACCGGTAACGTCGGGAGGGCATCCCGCCCTCCACGATTTGATGCCTTGATGTTAACGAGGGGGCCGGTGTCTACCGGCCCATTAAGCACCGCTCCCGGGATGAACGGAGCACGTTTTTGAGCGCAGATGCCGGCAACATTGGTGCCCCGATCCACCGGCTGGCCGAGCTGCCGGAAAACGCGTAGGCCGTCGAACTGTCCACGCTGCGCACCGCCATGAAAGCGGCTAGGTCAACGAACAAACCACATCGGGCAAAAGCCGACAAGGAGATATACATTGAGCACAGCCACCATTACGACAACCAACAGAGAGCCAGCGCCTCGCTGATGCGTAACTCCGTCCGCCGCATGACCAAACACGCCAGCCGCGCCTGCGGCGTCCCCAACTGCGACAGCGCGTCAGCAGCCCCCGGACCTGCTCCGCCGTGAAGTAATTCGGCACCTCGCTTCCTATGCCTGGCAGAGTGCGTCATTCAAATTACGGCACGCAAGCTCTCTTGCCAGCCCGTCCTATCTCTGGGACTCCGCCGCCTCGGATCACGGGACGGGCCTTTCGCCCTCCGCAACCGTCGTTTGGGGAAGCGGCGATGGCGTACTTCGAAACCAACCCCGCCACACGGCACAATGCCGGCCACCGGACACGCACCAAGATGGCCGGAAGTCAACGCCCAAGGAGGCAGCTCTCATGTGGAGTTTTTTCGCCGGAGTACTCGTCTCACTGATCGTCGCCGGCGTCGTCTGGTACGCCTGCACGCCCCGCTGACGCCAAAACCGCTCACGGCGGGAGTGCGCCTCGGAACTTGCCCTCGCCCGCATCCTCCCAGTCCCGCACCCGCATCCGCGGGAGTCCACCGATCAAGCCACCGCCCGTACGGGACCGCCACCACACATGGGCGGCAGGCAGTACCTTCGAGTGGGAGTTTGACTTCCCGGTCATCACGCACAAGCGCTACGGCTCGGCCCAGCCCGACCAATCCAAGAGACGGCAAACGCCTTCGGCCAGCTGGCCGGCTGAAATCAAACCGGCACCAAAGCCGAAGCATGCCGCCACCCGAAAAGCCCAGGGCGCCAAGCTCACGCCTGAAGAGCGCAAGGAACGCGCGCGAACCAACCGCGCCGCCTTACGCCAGCGACGCAAGGAACTCGGCATCTGCCGGGATTGCAAGAACCTCGCCGTTCCCGGCAAAACCCGGTGCCCTGACTGTGCCGAGAAGCACAGCAAGCGACAACGCTGAGAGACATTGGGCCTTGCCAATCAGCCTCCCCGAAGCCACCAGAGGGAACGGATGGTTCATTCCGCCCAGCCTTTCATTGGGAACTTCGACGGAATCGAACTTGGAGAAAACGCGCTGCACGTTGCGAACTACAACTGCGAGTCATAGAATCCCGTCACAGGACGGGCAAACAAAGCGGAGAACATGATCCCCCCATTCCAGCCCAACGGCTACCTACCCTCCGGGATTCACTACGCCACATGGCAGGAAATCACACAACGATTGGGAACCAACGAACGCCGGCCACGACTACTCGCAGGCATGCTTGACGCACTGCGGAACCTGCGACAAGCGGGATGCAGAACGGCGTACATCGACGGGAGCTTCGCCACCAGCAAACAACTGCCGAACGACTTCGACGTGGCGTGGGACACGACGGGCGTGACCCCCTTCCTGCTTCACCCAGCGTTGCTGGTGTTCGACCACCGCCGCACGGCACAGAAAATTACCTTCATGGGCGAACTGTTCCCCGCCGACTGGGAGGCCGACGAACGCGGCCAAACCTATCTGGAATTCTTCCAGGCCGACCAGGAAGACACACCCAAAGGCATCATCGCCATTGACCTGAGGTTGCTACCATGATCGAAAACGAAAAGCAGTATCTAGTCACGCAGGATCGCGAGCGGCAGTTCGCCCAGTTGGTCAAGCGAATGGAAAACGGCGATGATGACCGCACGCCGGGGGAGCATCCCATCATCCGGCAGGCAAAGCTTGATTCCACGCGCAGCATCCTGCAGGAACTGCGGGAAGAAATCCAAGCATGGGAATCCCGAACGCGCACCACGGCAGACACACGACAACCAGCGTGATAGTCAACCTGACGATCAGCTACCGGCGAAACTGCTGATCTTCGATGAGCGCCGGTCATGGATCAGTGAAAATAACCCAATGCCACTGGTGAACCTGAGCCAACCGCGAGGTCTTCAACGCAATAGCCGTTTGATTGTCTGCGGAACCGTACCTACGAGGCAGTAGCCCAACGCCCCGCTGAACACGCTCCGATGCGGTGGTTTGGCAGGAGCACACGCGCCAGTCGCCCGAGATCCAGCCAGCGGTCGGGCGTTCCCCGCAGGGCGCGGTAGTACAGGTTCAGACTGTCAACGTAGATGTCGGCGCGAATGGAGTCCATTCCACAAAAAAGCTGAGGCTGCCAGAAGGCAGCCTCGCGCCCTGTCGCCGAAGCACACAGGGGGTGTACTCGCTAAGGCTATCCAATTTCCTCACCAAGCGTCAACCGACGCGAGGGAATTTGAGGAAATTCCGCTACTCGGGTGTCGAGTGAGCGGTGGCTGGAAACGACCAACTAAGTGACCAATCTCGTCTGGGCATCTTCACCCCACCAGCGAGATATTTCTGGATGTCCAGCACCGATTGGCGCTCAACCAAGCAGTTACTTAGCCGGCCCGCACACGCGGGATTCCACCCGACCCGCCGGCGTTAGCCAACGACAACCCGCGCCAGCGCGGGAACCGCCCCACATCGGGGCGCCCATCTCGCCCACGGCCCCATGGCCGATCACCCGCACATCGCGGGAACAGACCTCTCAGAAACCCGACGGCTCCAGCACCAGAAAGAGCCCCCGCAACCGCGGGACCGCGCCGTTACCAGCGCCAGCGGCACCGACTAACCAAGCGAAGCCCCGCCCATCGCCGGAGTGCGCTCGCTTTCCGCTCCAAGTGCCACTACCGTCCGCGTTCGCGGACTGCCCCCAACGCCTTGCCTCATTCCCCCGGCAGCCACAGGAGAGCCGAATGCGTTGAAGTCAACGACCCTGATAGCCCCAGAGCAGGAGCTGCCGCACGCGTCGCGGCTTCCCGCGCCCATACGTATCCTCCTGCCGGACGGGCACTTTTCTTGTGCCACAGCCCCGCACAGACTCTGAAACGTCGCGGACCATTTTCATCCGTCCAAGCCCGCAAATCGCGCCCATGGCCGCCCAGCTCAGAAATTCGACCCCTTCCGGCCGCCTGCCGCCAACGACATCGCCAGTTTCCACGAGCAACTCCATCGCATGTCCGTCAAGCAAATCATCCTCGCCCTGATGACCGCCTGCTCCCTCTTTCCCGACGACGACAACCCGACCGCCGAGCACAAAAACCAAAAGCCCGTGATCATCTTGGGCAAGGACTCCGACGGACCCTAAACGGCCGAGACACTCGCCTGACTTTGCGCCGAATGTCGCGGATGTCGTGAACCAGCGCAGTACCCGAGCATACGACACCAACCAGGGCTATTTCTCTGCCTCCGCCGTATGGCAGGCAGGCGGGCAATCGATTCGAGAACGCCGAACGCGACGGCAGACGGGTCGACATCACAAACGTCGGCGACCAACCAAGCGGCCCCATAGGTAACAGACCAAGGCGCACAGGGACGCGCTGATCACCGGGACCACCAGATCCATGCCGGGATTGATCAACGTCCAGAACGTAATCGCGGCCGCTCGCGGCGAGATGGCCGCGACCACCAGATCCATGCTGGGATTGATCAACACGCCAAGGTCCCAGCGGATGTAAGCCAGCATCATGGGTTGCAACACGATCATCACAATTCCGCAGAACACACCCAGAGTCAATCCGCCCGCGACGCTGACGCCACGCATCAATCTACCGCAAATCCAGCCGGCGATTACGGACGGAGCGAGCGGCAGAACCAAGAACCCGAAAATAGTGGCCACGATTGCGATGGCGCTCATTCCGCCATCATCCCAGATCATCATTTCACCTCACTCGCAGCCGTTTCGAGCCGCAAAATATCACATCTCCACCGGGGCAGGTGAACCGCGCCACGCGGACGCGCACCTCCTCTGGTTGGCTATCTCCTGACCATGATGGTGTACCTGTTCCACGGGGCGTCGCCTTCCTTACTGCGAAATTCCAGTACTGCTGAGCCGGTCGAACACCCTCGCATGGTCGTCCTAAAACGATGGGACTATCGTTGTTGCAATCGCATTGCGCGTGTATCAAATTCGCCGCGTTCTTCCGCTCCAGGCAATCAGCAGAACGTACTCCCCCACCAATCCCCGTGCGCTAAGCAGGTCCGACCGGCAACTCTCCCCAGGTGTGCTAATCTGCTCCGGCAATCAAGAGTTTCCCAACCATCCGCCCTGGTACGTCCATGAAGAAGATGACCGTTAGACACCTGGCAACCGTCGTGACGGCGCTGGCGGTGTTGGCGGCGCTCCTCCTGGCCGCCGGATTCGGCAGCAGCGTTTACGGAATGTCACTGCCAGCGTACCCCGCCAAATCGTCTGCTGGTTTCAAATCGGTTAGCGCGGGCGGCGAATTCGCCTGCGCGGTGACGCACGACGGCAGCGTGATCTGCTGGGGCGGAAGTTACGGCCCCGGCAACACCACGGAAGAGGTTTTCTTGGGTGAACGCTTCATCTCGGTAAGCGCCGGAGATAGCCACGTCTGCGCGTTGCGGTCTGACGGCCGCGTATCCTGTCGCGGCTGGAACGAGGCTGGGCAGGCGACACCGCCGGCCGGCCCATTTCAGTCGGTCAGCGCAGGCGTGAACCACACCTGCGGAGTAAAAACGGACGGTGTGGCGGAGTGTTGGGGCTCAGAAACGGAATTCGACGGTGAAGCATCCTCCGGGAAGGCAACTCCACCGACGGGGTCGTTCACCTCAGTAAGCGCCGGCTGGCTCCACACCTGCGGGGTCAGGACGGACGGTATCGTGGCGTGCTGGGGTTTCGACGAGCACGGACAGTCCACGCCGCCGGCCGGCGTTTTCGCGTCAGTGAGCGCGGGCGGCAAGCACACCTGTGGGTTGCGGCCCGGCGGTACCGTTGAATGCTGGGGTTCCAATGTCGGCCATTACGACGACGGGACCTTCGGACAGGCCACGCCGCCGGACGGTATTTTCAAGTCGGTGAGCGCCGGCGACACCCACACCTGCGGCCTGAGGCACGACAACACCGTGGAATGCTGGGGCGCGTACAAGTACGCGACGCCGGTGAACCCGCCCACCGATGCGTTTCGGACGGTGAGCGCCGGCCGGCACGTCGACTGCGGGATACGTACCGATGGCATCGTGGAGTGCTGGGGACTTGAAGAGCATTACGCCGTGACGGTCCATCCCGACGGGGTGATTTTTCACGAATCTCCGACGTTCACCGCCATCAGCGAGGAGGGAGGCAAGTGCGGCGTGTTGACCGATGGCTCCATAGCCTGTTGGGGACTCGACCCTGATCAAACGAGCGCGCCGCCGGATGGCGTTTTCAAGTTCGTCAACGACAATTGCGCCATTCGCCAAACCGGCGAGTTGCTGTGCTGGGACCAGAACTTCCACATCCTCCGCCACTCGCCCGAAGGCGCTTTTGTCGCCGTCAGCGTCGGCAACGAGCACACCTGTGGGATATTGACGTCCGGCGAAGTGGTGTGCTGGGGAGAGGACGATGGCGCTCGAGCCACCCCTCCTTCCGGCGTGTTCCGGTCCATCAGCCTCGGCGTGGCCCATGCCTGTGGTGTGAAGACCGACCGCACGGTCGCGTGCTGGGGCTACGACAGTGATGGTGAGGCGACGCCGCCAGGGGGCCGGTTCCGCTCCGTCAGCGCCGGCAGTCGCCATACCTGTGGGGTGAAGACGGACGGCACGGTCGTGTGCTGGGGATACGATCCAGACGGCCTGACCAAGCCACCGGGTGGCAAATTCCGGTCCGTCAGCTCTGGCCGCCAGCACAATTGTGGCGTGCGGACGAATGGAAGGGTGGAATGCTGGGGACGGGAATTCGGCAGGTCGAAATACGGCTACACAAACCCCCTGGCGCCTCCCGACGTGACCTTCGAAACGGTCAGCGTAGGCCGGCGCCACGCCTGCGGCCTGCGCCCCGACCGCGGAGTGATGTGCTGGGGGGACGATACCAGCGGCTTGGCTTCGCCCTTCGATGCGCGCCAGGGAAAGGCGGACGCGGCAACGGCTCTCACGCTGGCGCCCACTCCCGCCCCGGTTCCAACGGTTCCCCCGCCGGGCAGCGTCGGGTTTACCGCCGTCAGCTCCGGATGGCACCACACCTGCGGCCTGCGCCCCAATGGCTCGGTGGAATGTTGGGGATGGACCGGCGTCCCTGATGATGCGTCGGATGGACCTTTCGTCTCCGTGAGCTCGGGCGCCCTGCACGGCTGTGGGGTCAAAGCCGATGGCGCGGTGGAATGCTGGGGCATCGAAGAGGAGTACTTCAAAGGCACTATTGAGATTGAGGTGGTGAACTACGGCCGGGCCACTCCGCCGGAGGGAACGTTTCAATCGGTAAGCGGCGGTTACTACCACACCTGTGGGATCAAGACGGACGGCACGCTCCAGTGTTGGGGCTTCAACCATGACTTCCGCGGGGCAAGATACTACGGGCAGGCCGCGCCGCCGGAAGGCAAATTCGAGTCGGTCAGCGCCGGCCATTACCACACCTGCGCCGTGTCAACCGACGGCGACGCAGTATGCTGGGGTTCCAATCATGGCCGCGGCGGCGGCATCCTTGGCGGCGACGACATCTACCACGGCCAGGCCACTCCTCCGGAGGGCAAGTTCCGGTCCGTCAGCGCCGGCAGCTTCCATACCTGCGGCGTTCGCACGGACGCGACCGTGACCTGCTGGGGCGCGATCAACGATGAAACAGGAAAGGGTCCCCCAGAAGGAACCTTCCGGTCCGTCAGCGCAGGAGGAAACCATACCTGTGGAACAAAAACGGACGGGCTCACAGTCTGTTGGGGCAGCTACCTGTTCAGCAGAAGTGAATTCGCCGCTCCGAAAGTGTCCTTCCAGTCGCTGGACGCCGGCGCGTTCCACAACTGTGGCATGCGTCCAGATGGCGCGGTGGACTGCTGGGGTCTCGATTACATCGATTGGCCGCATGACTTCGGCCAAATTCAACTTGAACCGCCCGAGTACTTTTACTTCGCCCGCAGCGGCGGCGCGTACTCATGCGGTTTGAATACGGCCGGAGCACCCGTCTGCTGGGACGGCGACGGCGATGCCGCCGACATTGCGCCGCCGCGCCGTTTCAAGGCCGTCAGCACCGGTAGATACCACACCTGTGGAATAGAAACGGACGGTGCCCTGGCGTGCTGGGGCACTCAGGAGACCGGGGCCGCGATGGTTCCGCAGTCAGGGTTGTTCTTGTCGGTCAGTGTGGCACATCGCCACGCCTGCGGGCTGAAACTCAGCGGCAGGGCCGTTTGCTGGAGCGACGACTCCAGCCCGTCAGTGTTGGCGCCGCCGGATCCGGATGCAGTGTTCAAGTCGGTCAGCACGGGAGGGTATTTTGGTGACTTCCGCGTTTGCGGGATCAAGGCGGACGACACGTTGGCTTGCTGGGGACCCGGGGTTGACGTGGACGAAGTGCCCACCGACGCCTTCCGGTCAGTGAGCGTGGGCCGCGACTACACCTGCGGCGTGGCCACGGACGGAGGGATGAAATGCTGGGACGTTCGTTATGGGGACGCAGAGGTTATTCCGCCACCTGGCGACTTCCGGTCGGTCAGCGTTTACAACGGATATGCCTGCGGCCTGAAGACCAACGCCCGCGTGGTCTGCTGGGGCTGGACCAACTACCACGGCAGGAAAGCTGCGCCGTACCTCAGGTTCCAGGCCGTAAGCGCCGGCATAAACTTCGCCTGCGGAATCAGGCTGGACGGGACCGTCGCCTGCTGGGGCCACGATGACGACCGTCCCGGTCCGGCTGCGCCGCCGGCCGGGAAATTCCTAGCGGTCAACGCTGCCACCTATCATGCCTGCGGTCTCCGCGAAGACGGGACCCTCGTATGCTGGGGACAGCTCGGCAAGGGACTGGGCGCCGCCTACGGACCAAACTGAACAACGGGACCAAAGCCGCGCCGATAACCGGTAGCCGTTTGAAGAGGGACACCGGTGTGAAGCCTGGTCACTCGTTGACTGATGGCAACAGCACCGTTCCGGCGGCAAATCGGGGAACTCCCCAATCAACATCCGGTTTATCCAACATCAGGTCGATGAAGTTCGGCACGAGAAACGCCATAATCGCAGCCCCATCCTGCACCTGACTGCGGTTCACCGAACCTCGCCAAGTCGCACCGCCATGAAGCAGCTGATTGCGGAGAACATACAGGCGGTCAAACAGTTCTCGGAGGATGACCTCAGTGTTGCGAACGCTGCGAACGCTCAACGCGCTGTTGATTGCGGCTTGCCTGTCGCGAAACTCCCGTTTCCAGCCCGCGTCCTCAACTTCCCGGTCGCTCGAATCCCAGAACCCGCTGAACACGTACTGGTTGTTAGAAGTATCCGTATCGGCCCCGAGAATCTCTTCCAGACTGAGTCGTAGATCACGTGGTTGCCGTCCTTGCTGACGACCGCTCGAAAATAGTCGCGCATCGCCGCTCTTTCGCCGACCTCATAGCTCCCCGGACGTTCTTCCGCGTAAGCCGCGTTGAAGGCGATCCAGTAGAAAATGAATGCGGCGTCCGGGTCATCGCGTTCCTGCTCAGCACGGGCCAGCCAGCTGAGGGCTCGGCGCATCCGCAGATTGAAAGGGTTTTGCCGCTGCTCTGAATCGGGATTGGTTTTCCACCTTGCCTCCAGCGTAGCAGCGCTCAGGCCATTGGCGATTTTATCCCCGCTCATGTTGATTCCCTCCCGGGCGAGAGAATAGCACAGGGGGTCTCCTGACCTGCGGTCGTTGGCCGTATGCTCCGTAACTCTCCACGAAGGAAGCGTGGCCGAATGCCGGCTGCACTGACCTCATTGACTAAGAACTGTCCGGCGCCAACCGCCGGGTGAGGGTTGCGCACGCGGCGACAATGACCAGCAGGCCCCCTGCCTCAACCGCCCTGCCACCCAGAGCCCCGGCAGCCCGGCTGGCCGACCGACCTCAGCAGCACCATCGAAGCCATACTGCAACTCCCGAACGGCGAGAGACGAGGATCAGACCCGCATCAACTGGGGCCGCTCCCAGCGCTCGGGGACCCACCGCCCACTGTATCGGGGCCATCCGACACTTGGCGGGACTTGCCGACAATTTTGAGCCGGCTCGACCAACCACCGCGGCATCGTCTATGCGGCTCTGGCGGCCATCGACGCCGTCGGAAAACTCCGCTACCTGGCCATCTACGTCGACACCGACGAGGACACCGTCGGCATCACGGCCGATGCCAACCACATGGCGGCCAACATCCTGTCTGGCAAACCGGTTGACGAGGGGCGGAAATTCACGCCGCCCGACGAGTACGACGAGCGCGTCATCAAGCGGGAACTCGCCACCGACATGACGTCCTACGACTGTGCGCCGCCCGAACGCCCCCGCATTCGTCTTTTCGATGGATAAGGCTCAGGTCGCTCGCGCGCCTTCGATGTCCCGACTTACAACCATTGTTCGATGATGGAGATGAACGCGACGATCAGGAAGACAAGAACCGTCAAGACCGTGCCCAGACACCCCCAAATCATACATCCGCGCGCTATGTACTGGTCCGTCGATTCGTTTCGTTTAGGCCGCCTACCGTGGATGCGGATCGCGATCACGCAGAAGTAGGTATTCTTAACGTAAGCGGAAATTAGATTTGCATCTTCCGTCGCCAGCAAACCAGGGCCAGAGAGTACACCAGCATCTCGATGCTTTTGGTGTACCCCTTGGTTCGCCGTATCAGCCGGTTCAACTTCCCTCGCCATACTGAATGCAATCCTTCGTTCCAGTTCACCGCCCCGCCTTTGCCCACCACATGGCGGTCCGGAGGAAACCACCCCAGGTACACCGCATACGCATCGCTGCAATACAATTCCGCTTCCGGCAGTCGGGCGTACAACCGCAAGAAGGGTCCTTCACTACGGTCACCCACCTCGAAGTCCACCCAGCGGTTCCCGTCAGCTTCCGCCACTACCGCGGTCCAAATCCACCGCTCCTCCCGCTGGTCCCCACGCCGCGCCCCCAGGTAAGTCCACATCTCATCACAGGACACCACCGCCGCCCGCTGACGACCCACCAGACCTGCATTACGGCGCTCACTCCATTCCCCCAAGGCGGTCAGGGCCTGGCGCCCCCTTTTTTGACCCACCCCTGCACCGCCGCCGGACTGTATCCCAGCACCCGCCCGATGGCGCTCAGCGAACTCCCCTCGGTGTACATGGCGATGCCCCGCGCTTTCACTGCTGGCCCGGGACGGCGGTAGGCTCCCTCCGGCACGTAACGACGGTTACATTCGCCACAGCGGTAAGCCTGCTTGCCGTTGGTAAAGCCGTCCTTGCGCATCCAGTTGGCTCCGCAATCAGGACAACGAACATCGTGGCGATACGTGCGCGGACGGGACATGACAGCACCCTCTCAAATCAGACTGGAACCCTATCGTAAATCTATTATCCGCTTATGTTAAGAATACCCAGAAGTAGGTGGCAACCAGCAAACCGCAAATCAACAGCACTAAGACGAGTGTGCCCAGTGCCATCAAAGCCAAGTGTACCCAGGTCATCTTCTCAACAAGGCAGCTCGTAGGCAGGTCAAGTTGATGGAAATTCCTATGGGTTGTTTACATTCAGATCAAAGGAGGGCGCGGGCTCGAAGTTTACCAAATTCGGATGACATCCCCGCGAGGTATGGGCACATCACGTGGGCGGTTGGCACCGCAGACGGATGAAAAGGACCACTACGACGACGATGAGCACGCCCGCCGCGGTCAATGCAATGACGACAATCTTCCAGCGGGCAAACCACCACGGCAGGCCCGATGCCCAGCCGCCGGCGTTGTAACGACGCTCGGCGGTTCCGTATGATGGGCCCGCTCCGCCCACCAAGCCGAGGGAAGCCATGATGCAAGACCCGAACGAAACCTGCGCCGACTCCAACGTCCCTCGCCACGCTACGAACAGAAACCAGCCGCCGAGGTTCATCGCCCGCAACCGCCGCAGCCTGATAATGGCCGTCGCCGCAGTGGCCGCGGTCGTCGCCGCCGGGACGGCGTGGTTGGGCGTCAGTCTGGATGATCAGTGGCTGGCCATGACGGGTATCGGAATATTCCTGGCCATGGCCGTCCTGTGGTCGGCGTTCGCGCTGGTCGCGTCGTTCAAACTCCTGAAAACCGCCCGTTGGCGCACCGCGCAACCAGCAAGCGCGGCAGCCTCCAAGGAAAAAAACGGAGTTGACCACGGCCGGCAACAGGAGGGTTCATGCACGGACCACTGACGCCGCTAACGGCCAATAGCCTGGCTTCACCAAAGACCGACGGGGTATCTGGCACTTCACGCGCCTGGGTCTAACCAAGCTTTCAACCGGGCGCTTCACCCCATCAGCAGCCTATTTGCATCCGCATGCAGCGCATGCAAGGAATCGCGAATACTATTTTTGCACGGACCCAAGACAAAGAAAGCGGCCCAGGGTGGTGACTGGGCCGCTGGGGATCTTCGGATGAAACGGAGGCACCACCCGAAGAAGCAGTCAGAGCCGAGGCTCGCTAGTTTGCCTGATACCAAGTTCCAGCGTTGGCCACATACATCCAGCGCTTGCCCTGGTTCAAGGGACGCGTAATGATGCCGCTGGTGTAAGTATGAGACCCAGCGGTCGTGCTCGGCGCTTTGAAGTTGACGCCGATGTCCCCGTTGCCACCCCGGACCGGACTGGACCGGAACTTAGCAGTCTGAGACGGGGCTCCCGGAGCAGTCAACGAGTTCGGCACGACGACAGGGAAACTGGCATCGTCATCCTCCGAATCAGTGAGGGCCGCTATCTCAGGACTCCATGAGTCCGGCGGGCAGTCTTCGCCACGCTGCGAGTGAATCGAAACAATGATGGCGTTGGCATTCGCCACGTTGGCCGTAGCCAGCGGCGACGCGATCAGCTGCTGCTGCAGCAAAGCGTCACAGTTGATGCCCTGACCAATCGTCCCCACGTCACCACCGGCGGGACGGACGATGTCAAGCACCACGAAGTTGATGATGAGCGACGCGCCACCAATCAGAACCGCGCCAATCAGCGCGTTGCGCATTCCGGCAACGCCCTGCTGCACCTTCTGCTGGTCGCCGCCGGCGCCCATGTAGTTGATGACGCCCATCACGAAGAAGAAGCCCGCGATACTGAGCGCGAGAGCAACCACCGCGTAAAAGGCAATGTCAATCAGGCCCTGTAGTCCTGAACCTCCTCCCATTCGAATACCTCCAGTAGGCGAAACCCGCCACGTGATTTCCCGGAGTGTAACGACGGAAAATGAACAACTGCCCGGGAGCGAGTTTTGAAACAGGCCCGAGAACGGCCTATCCACACTAGCCGCACCCTTCGACCGCGAAGGCCTCGGGCGTCATCGGATCCCTGACGAAGCAGTACCAGCGAGCCGGATCGAACGAGAAATCATCCGACGGCGACTGCGGAACGGGACGCGGAGCGGAACCGGACGACAAGGGAAACCCGATGCCCGCCGCACGGTGGACGCACCTCCTGTCACGGCCACAAAACCCCGCCCGGCGTTGACGAAGACGGAGCCGCCATCCTGGGGCGGAATACGCACCACGGCCCCCGTGTGGTGAACACTCTCGAGGACGCTGCCGCCCGCGACCTGGAAGGGCGATTGCCCGGGACGGCCCGCTTTACCAGTCATCAATGCCGAACGCCGGGACTTCAATCCCCCCAAACCAGAAAACACGGGGGACATCAATATGCAACTAGCGAAACGAATACTCCTCTTCGGAGTCGCACCCGTCGTCGGATTGACGATGATCACCGCCGCCTACCTGACCCACGGGGTCACCCACGACGGAGTAACCGCGTACCTCGCCACTCTGGGCGGAGCCATCGCCGGCATGCCCATCGGGTGGAAGCTGGCCAAAACCTTCCTGCCGAAGTTCTCCTACGAATAAGCCTCACCACCCAACAGCCACACTCGACAAGCCGCCGGAATCAACATCCGGCGGCTTTCGCCTTTCGACAACCGACGGGGGGAATCCCGTCACACGCCGAAAAACGTGCCCGGGAGCCATTTCCGCAAGCGTACGTGGACGCTGGGGATCGGCCCAGATCAGGAACGGCAGGTTGTCGCTGACGTAAACGCCATTTGGCGGGTGGTCGGCCATCCTGGGCACAGTCGCGAGGGCGAGACGCCCTCCACTGTCCAATGCCTCGACGTTAGCGAGGGGCCGACGTCCACCTGCCGATTACGCACCGCTCCCGGGATGGACAGAGCGGTTTCGTGAGCACGGATGCCGGCAACATTGGTGCCCCAATCAACCGGCGGGTCGAGCTACCGAAAATCGCGTCTGCCGTTATGCAGCCAACGCCGCACACGGTCACGAGAACGCAAAGGTCAACGAACGAACCACGTCAGGCGAAAGCCGACAAGGAGAAACTCATTGAGCACAACCACCATTACAGCGACAAGGTCAGCGAACTCTCGAGCCTCGTGCTCGACGTTTGGCGCGAGGTCAAGATGCTGACCGCCAATGGCGAGTCGGTCGCGGAGCCGTTCATGGAGCAGATTGACCTGGAGGTCCTGGCCCTCACCCTGGACGCCGACGATCCCGAGAGGCTCGAGAAGACCGCCGCGTCGGCCGTCGCAGCGGCCGGCAACCTGCTCTCATTCCACGCCCCAGGGGCTCCTGGACAACCTCCCAGTCGCCGCCGCGTAACTTCGCCGTATCGAGCGACGCAGCAGAACCAACCACTAAACAGCACACGTTGACCTTGCCGAAAAAGCCGCCGCCCGAAACGGCAGCGGCTTCAACCTCCTCGACCCCGGTTGTGCCCGCCGCGAAAAGATGGCGCGAAGCCGCAGGACACGAAGCACTCAAACTCATGCTTCCCTTTGCTACACTCCCAACGCCCAATCAATGCTGTGTCAGCCGAGAGGAAAAGCCCCTTGAGAAAAATCACGCTGATCCCCATTCTGCTGGTCCTAATCGCAGGCTCGTTCGCTTGCGCACCCACCCAAGGCGGACCCCCACAGGCTGACGACACCCCCGCCCTCCTCACGCTACCGCCCCCGGACGCCACCGCCACGCCAGTCACAGGCCAAGACGCCGTATCTAACGCAGCCACCCCAACACCCATCTCGGGCGCCGTCGCCGAGGCCAACACTCCCCCTCCAGCACCGACGGCCCCTGCAGCGCCAACACCCTCGCCGACGCCGGCGGCCACCCCCGTTCCAGAACCCTCACCGACTCCCGCTGCCGCCCAAGTTTTCACACCTCCGGAGGACGAAGCCGGAATCGATGACTTCATCGAGAACTTCGTCAGCATCTCGTACGAAGCTTCCTTCGACATGTCTAGTGAGTTCGCCGAGGGTGGCTACCCGGTCGCGGCCACCGTCAACGGATGGGTAACAATGGGAACAAAGGACGATCCCACATCCCAGTGGTTCATGGAAATAGAAATGACCAAGCCCGTCAAACGCTCCATCAAAGTCGTCAGCCTCCCCAACACCTTCAACATGTACCTCCACGACCTCGATGCGAACAAGTGGTATTTCCTCCCCGAGAACTCCTCGGAGGTCGATGTCGGGCCGGTAGAGGACATCAGCCACCTCTGGTCCTACGCCATGCTGTTCTCCCTCTTGCCACCCGACGACGCGCAGCAAACCCCGGATGGATACGTCCGTAAGATTGAAGGTCCAGCCTCCGGCACCGTGGCCGTGACCTACGATCAGGAGTACACCCTCGAAACCTTGACCATAACCGACCCCGACGGCGAACAATTCCTTCGAGCACGCTTTTTCGACCTCAACAAGATCCACGACCTGGTGCCCTACGAACCGGTGGAAGAGCTGCTCCCCGAGACCTATTGGCAGTCCGAATAGCGCATATTCGCGGTAGAAACGCCGCCTGCGACACTGCAACCACTGTGAGATTCCAAATGACCCTGCTAAAAACGGTGCCCGTATACGCGTTGATGGAGATCGGTCCGGCCGTTCGCAACTGGAGACCTACGCGTAGGGCCGTAAACGCATCGACTGAGACAAAGACCAGTATGGGATGAAAACGGTCATCAACGAGGCCAAGCAGGAGATGAACGACGAAGGCAATGCCGAAGGCCCCACCCAGTTGAGCATCAAGTATCAAGCGTGGCGTAACGACGTTAGTGGCAGGTTCGGCAACCGAACCGGCCTTGCACAACAATGAGGGTTTTGGGTAGTTCGCGCCGCCGTGTTGAACAAAAACCTACAGTCAACACCTCGGAATCCTCCGCAGTTTCACCATGACGCAGCTCAGTTGTGCCTTCTCTAATCTCGCCAATACCATCGAACTCCAAAACCACGGCAGGAAGCAGGAAGACTGTACAGCCACAGTAACCCGTTGCGACCCGAACTGCCCTCAAATACCCTGAAACCGACCCCCATCCTTCCCGGAGGAGCGAAATGGGAAACCGCCCAGCATCAGACTACAACGCCATTGAAGATGCCCGCGAAACCATCGCCGGCATTCGGGAACTCGAACGAGTCTCCGCTGCATTCAGGAAAGCATTGCAGACCTTGGACAATCCGCGCTCCGGCCTGTGGGCCGGCATGACCACCGACCTGGTGCTGAGGTTCGCCCCGGACCAGGAAACCCTGGCCAGGGACCTTCGCGCCATCTCGCCCAAAGGGCCCGCCAGGACCAAGTTCCTAGACCCCCATCCCAAGGTCATGGTCCTATGATCCAAGGCTGGTTTGAAGACGCACAACCCACCATTATGGCGCGGGTCCTCATCCCCAGGCTCATGGTCAACGCCTACGCCACATTCCTGGTCGACACCGGTTCCGACTCCACCGGAATCCATCCCGACCCCACCGTCTTTGCCGACCTGCCCTACGGGCAACTCGAAAACCCCTTCGTCATCACCGGCGCAACCGGCAGCTCGAGGCGCTTCACCGGACCCGCGACCATCGCGATTGCCAGCGCCGACGGCGCCTCCGTTTATCGTTACGACGTAGACATCTGGATAGCGACGCCCCAAGATGTCCCCGCCGGCTTGCCGTGCATACTTGGTCAGGACATCCTCAAAGACCTGCGGATGACGCACGACCCCACGGACGACATCCTTACTTTCCATGTACGCAGAGCCGACCGCACCATCACACTGTCAGGCCACTGACCGACCCGGCGCCAACCCCAGACACAAGACCAGCCGTAGCACATCGCGACGCTCACACTGGTCAGGTCACGGTAGCGGCCCCCATGCCTCGCCGACTACAGAGGGACGAGCACGCCAGTTGGCATTGACACCACACCGATCACCCTCATGTTCCACGTGAAGAGTGAGCGTAAAACGATGGTTTTGGGCCTAACCTGCACAGAAAATCGCCTCAAAACCGATTGTTTGTGCAAAGCCGAAACAACCCATGACGAAAATCCGATTATTCACCCGCTGTCGCGACCCAATTCGCCTGCTGGTGTTCATGATGGCCGTGGGGTTGATCGCCCTACCGGGGGCGGCACTCGCCTGCGGCCCCGACGGCACCGCGTCTCCCGGTGCCGGAGAGACGGTTACGGACGTAGCGGCCAAAGATCAGCCACCGCCAGATGGCGCTGATCCAATCCCCGTCCAGCAGCAATCCGACGGCAGCGACCTCACGCCACTGCCGACAATCTGTGCGGACACTGTTGACGCTGAAGGAAATCCCATCAAGCATTGCGGCCCTCCCCCTCCGATGGACGGGGACGACGAAGATACCAAGATAGACGGTGGGTTGCAGTCCTTGTTGGATGCTGCCCAAAGAAAACATGCGAACCGATACGGAGGTCAGTCAGAACACCTTCGCCCGCTGCGACACCGCGTCGAGATTCAGCTCACGGCGGACACTGATGGTGAAGCAATCATAGAGTGGCTGGAAGAACGCGGATTCTCATATGAAGACCACCGCGATACGGACACCATCTACGCAGGTGTTGATGTTACCGCGATTCCCGACTTGAGTGAGGTTGAGGGGGTGTTGTATCTGACAGAGCCCATCAAGTACCACCCAGCCAGATCGATTAGTTCCCAGCCACACCCAGCGGATCAAGCCTTTTCTGGCTGAAACCGAGGAACGGGTCATGCCCGCCATCACGCTGGCCGTCACTTCGAACAACGTCACGTTCACTCCCACCGGCGAACGTGGCATCGGCACCATCAGGGTCACCAACGACGACGACAACGAGCGCAACCTGTTCCGCATCGTGGACGGTCAGCACCGTCGCCACGCCATCGAGGAACTGCTCACCGAGTACGAAGAGCAAGACGCCGAACGCTGGACGGCTCTCGGCGAAAGCGGACTCTCGGTCACCCTCTACGCCGAGTCGGACACCGTCAAAATACGGCAGATGTTCGCCACCATGGCGTTGTCGAAGCCCACTGACCGCAACACTCAAAGCAGCTCGACTCCAGCAACCCCTTCAACAATGCGGCGTCCTATGCGGCAGAACAGAGCCGGATACTCGAAGACGGCAAACGGGTCAACACCCAGCGCGTCAGCCTGCAGAACACGTCCGATGAGTTCATCACCCACAACGACCTGAAGGAAATCGCCATCGCCCTCACGCTGGGCTTGCCGGCTCTGGCGCCAAGCCAGAGCCAACTGAAGTACCACCGCACCGAGGAACAGCAGGCGAGGATCTACGAGAACATGACCATTTTCCTCGACGAATTTCTGCCGGAGTGCCACCAGAAATTCACCGACCTGATGGCCGGCGAGATACCGCCGGCTTACCTTCCGGTGGAACGGGCCGACTGGTGGGTGCTTGACCCCGCCTTTGTGAAACTGCTGGCCGGATGCTACCAGAACTGGAAATCAAGCGACGACGACACCGACGCCCTGGCGGCGCACATCCGCAGCGGAATGAAATTCGAGCGCAACGTACCGGCAGGCCGTTCTGCGCCGGAAGAGCTGGGGCTCATCGACGACAACGGCGCTCGGAAGAAGCCGATACGGAAAACCAGCCTTGCCTGGAAAGAGGCTGCCGTCAAAATCTGCCACGCTGCCCGCGAAGCGTCCTCATGAACGTCGAAACATCTGACAACTTACGGCGATGCGTGCCGCCCCATGGACACTGGCCTCCTGCTGCGCACGGTGCCCGACATGGATCCGCGCAATCAAGGCACCCAGCAGGAGCAGGAGCACTCCATCGGCCAGGCCGCTGAGTTTCCACACCTAATCCGGTTGGCTGATCTTGCGGTTGTGCCGCCAGTAGCACAGGGTGAATGTGACGACCATGCTGATAGCAGCCATGGCAAAGCAGGCTGCCGTTGGAAACTCTAACCAGACGAAATATCCTCTGGGCCAGCCGTAAAACAGCCATGCGAAGAAAGACACGGTGCCCGTGGCGGCGCCGGTGAGCATGGCTTCTTTCGTGCTGATCCGGGGCATGAGTTGGGCGCACCACCAGGCGGACGACATTGCCGGAGCGACGGGTATGACGAGTCCGAACAGGATGTAGGCAAAGATCCAAGCCCCTGGCCCACCGTGTGAATCAATGATCATGAGCCTTTCCCTCTCCAGAGGGCATCCGCGGTCAGTTCCCGTTATTGCGGAAACGCGTCCGCCACCAACTCCAGCAACCGCATACCGCCAGGCACGCCGCCGCTCCCAGCGATGACGTGCCCAGAAACACGGTGGGATAGAACGAGAGTGGAGGGTATGCCATCACGAAGCAAAACGGCAAGGTAAGGACAGCGGCGACAAAGCCGATGGCGAAACCCATCCACAACCTGCTTTGCCATCGAATGCCCGGCAACAACCATCGGCAGACCAGATCCGCGATGACGGCCGGCGCTGCCGGAGCCACCACGAACATGACGACCAGCAATCCGAAGAAGCTGACCACATCCAACGGGCCCCGGCGGGTCCACCCGTCCACTATGCTCTCCTTCCGGCGTCGGGGCGTCTGGCGGACGGTGACGAGACGGGTTTTCCGTAGCGCATCATCGCTCGTCAATCTTCCGCAGCTGTTGACGTATCGCCGTCGGCAACGCGTGCCGCCTCCTTCCGCTCCCGGCTTGAAAAGACGCCCTTCACGATTCCGAAGACGACCCGCAGGGCAAATTCCAGGGCAACCAGGAACAACCAATAGGAAAAGATGGTTGCCCACAGGCCGTCGACCTGCCCTAAAACGGCCAGCGACGCTCCTACGTCCGGGGACGACGCGTTGACAAGCAGGAAGGACAACACCGCGAAAGGCAGAATCTTGGCCAAGTCTCGGGACAGGTCCTCGTCGTAGTACGCGCACACCCGGACCGCGCTGACCGTCGCCAGGGCTATGATCAGTATTTGGGACAACTCACGGTCCTTCGACAGGAAAGCAAGCATCACCGTCAGGATGGCGAGCCAGAAGAAAGCGAACGCCGGAAACAGGAAGACGAATTTGATCGCGTACCAGACCAGAGAGAAAGTGTTTCGCAGCACGGGCACACCGGACCGGTCGTTCTTGGACAGGTCTAACTTGAAGATGTCACGGCCGGCGATGAACCGGTAAAACTTGAAAATGAAGATGGCGTAAACCGCCATACCCAAGACGTACACCGCCACCGGCAGCAACTCCCGCAGCGCATCTTCCGGAATCAATACGTTGGGTAATATAAAGTCCATATCCTCGTACCTCCTGCTCGTCATCACTCACTACGGCTCCGGCTTGGATGATGACTCGGCTCAGGTCGCCAACTCTGTCGCTCTCTCCAACCTGGGCTTCCCGCCTGCTTACGGCGGCTCCAGCCTCCGGCCGGGAACCAAACGTGGTTGAAACCGCCTCAGTCGGCGTCCGATCTTGCTGCCACCGCTGCCGACCGATTTGACCGGTGAATATGGTACTCGAACAGTCGCGACGCTGCGGCGGGCCGAGAGGGCACCGTTGCAACGAGGAGAAAACCCACACGATGGCCGGCTACAACCACCGCCGCGGCATGAGCAACAACGCCGTTGATGCCTACCGCAACAACCAGAAGCCCATCAGCCGGTTCACCGCCCAGGACCTCCGCGACGCCGACACCAACATCTCCCTGGGCTTCGCCAGGTGGATGGCCAGGAAGAAACACTGGCGACACGTCGCACGGCACCACTCGTCGAAGTTCTACAAATTCGTTCGCTTCTACGACCTCGCGGACCTGCGCCAGAGCATCGAAGACCTGGGCACCGACCGGATGGCCGAACTCCGCCAGCATTACCGCCGGCACCTGGCGGCGAAGCGACGACAGGCCCAGAAGGGGCTCACGCCAGTGGAGGGGGAATATGCCCAGCACGTAGTGGCCTGGGTTCCCTTCGAAGGAGAACTGGACGGCAAAGGCTGGATCCACCTACCGGACGGCACCAAGAAGAAGGCCCACACCAAGTGGGTCAGATTCCGAAAGGTCAACCGCAAGCCCAGCACCAGCAAGGGGCGGCGCAAGAAAAAGCGCAACGGCACCAGAGACCGACGGTCAACCAGCGCGACCATCCGGTATTCTTAACATAAGCGGATAATAGATTTACGATAGGGTTCCAGTCTGATTTGAGAGGGTGCTGTCATGTCCCGTCCGCGCACGTATCGCCACGATGTTCGTTGTCCTGATTGCGGAGCCAACTGGATGCGCAAGGACGGCTTTACCAACGGCAAGCAGGCTTACCGCTGTGGCGAATGTAACCGTCGTTACGTGCCGGAGGGAGCCTACCGCCGTCCCGGGCCAGCAGTGAAAGCGCGGGGCATCGCCATGTACACCGAGGGGAGTTCGCTGAGCGCCATCGGGCGGGTGCTGGGATACAGTCCGGCGGCGGTGCAGGGGTGGGTCAAAAAAGGGGGCGCCAGGCCCTGACCGCCTTGGGGGAATGGAGTGAGCGCCGTAATGCAGGTCTGGTGGGTCGTCAGCGGGCGGCGGTGGTGTCCTGTGATGAGATGTGGACTTACCTGGGGGCGCGGCGTGGGGACCAGCGGGAGGAGCGGTGGATTTGGACCGCGGTAGTGGCGGAAGCTGACGGGAACCGCTGGGTGGACTTCGAGGTGGGTGACCGTAGTGAAGGACCCTTCTTGCGGTTGTACGCCCGACTGCCGGAAGCGGAATTGTATTGCAGCGATGCGTATGCGGTGTACCTGGGGTGGTTTCCTCCGGACCGCCATGTGGTGGGCAAAGGCGGGGCGGTGAACTGGAACGAAGGATTGCATTCAGTATGGCGAGGGAAGTTGAACCGGCTGATACGGCGAACCAAGGGGTACACCAAAAGCATCGAGATGCTGGTGTACTCTCTGGCCCTGGTTTGCTGGCGACGGAAGATGCAAATCTAATTTCCGCTTACGTTAAGAATACCGACCATCCCGTGAGCCGAACCCCGCGCCAAAAGCCAACCCAGCCAGACGGCCGCGAGGCGACCAGCCCGAGCACGGCAACATTCGCACCCACGAGACGGTTCTGCAATGCGCTGACAGATTACGGAGCACGCTGGCGCTCGTGCTACAATGTAAGCGGGACCAAGGCCAAGAGCCGTAAGAGCCTGACCACGGGAACAAGGTGGTTAGACCCACCCGCAGCCCATCTATCAGTGGCCAAATCCGGCCGAACCGACCCAAGTCCCGTCGGTCAATGCGCAGACGACCACAGGGCGCCGCCTGCAAACGGCACGGTTGGCTCTCCGAAAAAGAGCAAGCGCCTGCCCACTGGCAGGTTAGGGAGATTACGCGTAATTTTTCCTTCCGCGAACCGCCGCCATGAAGTCGCGGCAACGCGGGAAGCAAGCGACGTTTCCCAGGAACCGGAGACTGGCGGCGGGATGATTTCCCGCCAAGTGATTGGCTTCGGCAGGAGAGGCCCAGCGCAAAGAAACTGCGCTTTGGGGCCGTTTCATGGTGTCCGTCGATCAGCAAGCGAGGAAACCCACCATGCCTGCAGTAGTCGACAAGCTGCGCATCCAATGCCGTTACCGGGACGACCAGGACCGGCAGTGTCTGCTGGACGCCCTCGAAAACGCCGAGTACTGCAGGTTCCGCCTGACCCAACAGACTCCAACGCAAGTTCGCGTCCGAATTGGACCTGCCCTCAGCACCAGCCCCGATATGCTAAGGCAACCGAAGCACAGCGTCTCGGGATGGGCAAGCATCAAACAAGTCCCAGCCATGAAGGTCCGGCAGGTGAAATACCAGCAGACGACGGATACGTTTTTCCTTGATGAGCACCGTTCACAAGAAGAAGAATCCGGACGAGGTAGGACTGGGTAGAGAGGCTGCATGCAGCGAATAGAGCACTTCCGCGAGTTGCCACCACCCCATTCTTTTGAGGCCCAACCTCAACGTCTTAACTCACGATAACCAAAACTGAATCTTTATCGCCACCAAGACTGGCAAGATGACCCACATACTCCCAAGGACGACACCGACACAGTTGACCGCGAAGGTTCCTTCTTGCAAAATCGAAGTGTCCGCCTACGGCAAAACGCCCTCCGAAGCAGCGAGGACCGCCATGACAACCATACGAGAACTCCAAGACCGATCCGAGACACTGCACCATGAAGCTCTCTTGGCGTCTCAATCTGGACGGCAGGATGAAGCCCGATCCAAAGCATGGCAGGCTGCTCTCAGCGTCATCAAAGCAGCCACCCTCAGCGAACGGTGGCAGCCGGACCATGAACAGCCGCCTGCCGAAACGGTCCTGCAATTCAGCCTACATATCAAAGACCGCCGGATTTTCACCCTTTTCGCCAGCGCCGAGGCCCTGGATCCGGACACCTTCATTGAGGCCCTCGACGCCGAAGATCTCCGAGAACGCGTCGCATTCACCGGCGAATTCATCCGACGAATGAACTGCCATCTGAGCGACTGAACAAAAGACATCCGAGCCAGCGGAGGACGCTATTGACCACTGCCAGTTACCGTACGGCAGCCCATCATCTAATACAACAAGCCAACGCCGAGTTCCAACTCGGCGACCTGCGGCAAGCTTCCGAAAAAGCCTGGGGCGCCGCGGCCCAAATTACAAAGGCATACGCCGAGAGCCTGATACCGCCCACCTACCACCGCAGCCACAGAAGCCTGAAAAACATCGCACGAGAACTGGCACGAATCACGGGCAACCAGGACTTTCTGGTGCTCTTCAACGCTGTCGAACAACTGCACGTCAATTTCTATGAAAACACCCGCAGCGCCGCCGCCGTCCAAGCCGGCATCCGGGACGCCACCGACTACGTGGCACTAGCCGAAACGCAGCTTCCTGCGGCCCCATGATGTCCGGCGCGCTCATCACTTTCTTTGGCTAGCCGGTATCCAAATACATAGCCAGCCCGCGGGATACGTGCCTTCTTGAGTGTCCCCGGTAGGCGACTGGGCCAGCCGGCGCGGCCGCTCGTCGTGGCGGGCGGCGGTTCCGATAAACACATGGACCGACAGGTGGCGACGGCTGATTGTCAGAGTAGAGACAAAGTCCCATGCAACCAAGTACTTGGAACGAAACGAACCAGCACTGGATCCCGCAGTTCCTACAGCGGGTCAGTGAAAGACAGCTGAAGGCGCAAAAAGCGACCAACGCCATAATTCTCGATCTCGGTGCGCATGATCTCGTGGAACGGGCGAAAGCCCAATCGCAGGACTCCGCGACATCGGGAGATCATCCCCAAGACCAGCCTTCATGACACCCGACCGCACCGGTTCACGGCAGTTAATCCACACCCAAATCACCACAAGCCACCGGTTTTCCGCGTGAACCAGCAGGTCCAGACCATGCCTAACCACCCAACGACCAAAATCACTGGCGAAGAGATTGGAGAAAGATACCGCACGATGCGGGATGTCGACAACCGCATTCGCGAGAGGACGTCGTCCAAATGCCTGATCCCCCGAAACGACGGCAACGGCCGGGCGGTAGTGGACTGTACTCGTGACACCCAACTGAGCCACACGATCCAAGAAGCAGTACTCAGACGGATTGCCAGCGGGAAGACGCCGAGCGTCATAACGTTCGTGCCAATCGACAGCCAACAACTGGCGAATGCAGGCAAGAGCGAAGACGGCAGTCTCTGGGGCACCTTGCCGTGGGACCTGCACTCCCTGCGGTTGAAGTGCGAACCGGTCAGTACGGCATCCACTCGGCACTTCTCGTGCAACCAATGTGACAGCACCACCTTCAGGCAAATCGAACATACTCCAATTGCATGGCCGGACCCACCTGATCTGCTCGTCGTTGACGAACGTGAAACGCACAGCCAAGACCCGCTGTTGTGCCACCAGATGTTCCTTCTCGCCTACCGGTGCCTGATCAAGGAGATCTGCTTCGCCAGGGGTGCAATGGCGACCACCCTGCACCGGCTGGAAAACGAGAAGATGGAAGCCGGAGAACGAGCGCGCGCCGAAGGGCTTTGCCGGGACCAGAAAGCCCGCCTCGATCAACACCTGCGCCACAAGACAAAATACGACAGGCGCCTGACGGGAGTCGCACCGCTCCCGATGCTCCATCACATTGTCCCCGTCAATCCAGCCTTTCCAATGGCGTCTCTTAGCGCGCCCGGCCTGGACGCCCCAACATACCTCAAATTCGCGTACATCACGGTCTACCCGGAACGCGACACCACGGCCCAATCGGTCGGACTTCGACACTGGATGGTCGTATCCACGGAAGCCCAGTACGCGTGGAGCACGAAGTCATGGCTGGACACAGCAACGTGGCATGCCCTTGACAGCTTCAACTCGCCCGAGCTCAGCACAGGCTGGACCCTCTTTCACATCCACAATGCCGGTTTCGAGAGCGTGTTCGGACAACCCGACGGGTATATGGATTTCAGGAAACGCCAACCGGATGCAGCACAGACCATCGAGCGGATGATGATTGACCGCTTCCGCGGCACTCGACGGAGGGGGTGGCTCGACCTCTAGCCCCGCAGGTGCATACGGAAAAACACGGGTCCAGCCCAGGAGCATGAAACCGTCCTACGCACGGCGAGGGCTGCAATCGGACTCCGACGAGTATCGAGTTCGTCGATGACGTCTCATGATCGCGCCAACGCCATTGGAGAGTTCCACAGCGCCAGACTGGCGGGCGACCGGCTGGTGAACAAACGGTACGAACCGGTAGACATCGCCGAGCTCACCGGCGAAGTGTTGCAGGGCCACAGCGATGTATTGAACGTGGACTGGCTTGGAAGGACGGTCAACTGGGTTGCCACGACCCTGCAACGGGGCTGCACATCGCCACCTTTGAGAGCGAGCGCGCCCACGCCTACTGCGCCGAAGCAGGACTCCGCACCGCCGAAAACCGCATCCGCGAACTGGAAGCGAGACTCTACAACCCGGACTTCTGACTCGGCCAAACCACAACCCCCTCGCCCCAACCCACAGCGCCCGGTCCTCGCCCACCGGGCCTTTCATTCGTGGCCCGCTCACGAACGACCACACCGAACCGAACTGATCCCGCCTGCACCCGAACATCCCAAGAGAACCAAAGCATGACAACCCTCGCGTTCAACCACACCCAGACGAGCATCGAGGACGTCGTCTCGTCAGGCGAGTACGGCCAGCGGATGATCCGCCTGGCCAATCAATTCCGTCGCGAAGGCAACCATGACGCCGCCAACGCCGCCCTCATGGGAGCGGCTCACGCCCGCGACCAGCTTTCGCAGACGATGGACCTCCTGCCCATCATCGCTCCCGAGCACGCCGCGCTGCTCAGCGAAGTGCAGCGACAACGCCTGCTGGCCCAACTGGGGGAATCCCATGAAAGCTTGGGCCAACTGGTCGCAGAGCACGACGCATGCAAAGTTGCAATGGAAGCCTGCGACCCACGGCTCGAGGAGTGGTACGCATCATGCCTTCACATTGGACGCTTGGCCCATCTGGCCAGAGGCGTCGCCGCCCGTGCCGCAGAGGCACCCCCAAGCGAGGACATGGTCGAGATGACAAAGTACGCCCTGGACCGCCTTCTCACCAGCGCCCAAGAGTCCATGGCCGACCTCAGGGAAAACGACCTCCCTGACGACGCTCCGTTTCCCCAGACCCGAAGCCAACTGCGAGAGCAGGCGAACAAGAACCACGCCGAAATCGAGGAGATCCACTCGCGCTTCAACAAAGTCGTCAAAGCGGCCACCGCCGAGGCGGACAATTCGCACGGATGGTGCCACGCCTGCGGCGGAGACGTACGCGCTGACGACGCGGCCGCACACGTGCAAACCTGCCTTATGGGTCAGGTCCGAAGCAGATACATCGTCCGCGACATGGACGAACGGTACGCCAGGAGCCAACCCATCATGCTGTGGTTACGGAGCGCGCAACGCCGCCACTGGATGTTGCTCATCGTGCAACCAACCACCAGCCTGCGCCAGATCGACCAGTTCCTGCGCGACCGGTGGCTCGAATGCTGCGGCCACATGAGCCACTTCGAAATCGGCGACGTTCAGTACAGCGCGTGCGTGCCCGGACCAGGCGACACGCCGTTGTTCGACGACGACCTTGCCGAGCCCGACGAGCACCACATGGTCCACACCATCGGGGAGACCGTGAACGCCGGCCAGAGCTTCCGCCACGAGTTCGACTACGGCGACACCACCTGCTTGGAGTTGCAATGGATCACCGCCCTGCCGATTCCCTACGGGTACTTGGAGGAATTCATCAACCCTCCCCAGGAATCCGAGGGCTACAGAGACGACTTCATCACCGTCATCGCCCACAACCAGCCACCGGAACGCTGTTTCACCTGCGGTGCGGTCGCCCGCTGGCGCTATTGCGAAAATCCCTACGTCCACGTGCCGCCGGAAGATGGAGGCCCCATCGTGGCGCCGCCCTATTTCTGCACTCAGTGTGCGCCTCACGACGATACCCTGGCCGTCCTGCGCAACTCACCCAGGGTGGGCGTCGGCTGCTACGACAACACCCAAGATGAACCCGAAGCAGAGAAGCTTGCTCACGACAACTAGCGCCGGTCTCAGTGAGCTTCCAGCAGGACCGACGGCAAGCCACCCCCCTCCAAAGGGGACTTATATCCCTGTGTACGCCACCGCCGTCTGTAATGGCTTTGTCGCAATCTTGTAATGAGTTTGTTGCCGTTTTATTAGCGAAATGTTGACAAAGTGTTGGCGACAAGGCGACAATCCCAGTGGTGCCCTAGGTGGGACTTGAACCCACAACCTAATCCTTGGCGGGGACTTGCTCTGTCCTATTGAGCTACTAGGGCACCCTCGCATCTTACCAAAACAGGCCGCCATATGGCGGCCTGTCGTTCTGCCTCGGGTTGGTTTCGACAACAGCCAAACGCTTGCACAAACCCGCACATCAACCGCCATACCGCCATTTTGGTCGTAGTTGGGGAAATATCACTGCGTATTGCGAAACGGCCCGCTACTTGGCGGGCCGTTCATCTTTCAGGTAATCCCATTCGGGTTTTGGTTTAGCGTCCAGGACGACCTCGGCGATCTCCTCGGGCGTGGCGTCGATCCGCTCCGGCATGGGACAGGGCGGACGTCCCCGCTGTTTCTTGGCTTTGGACGTGGCGCCTCTTATCGACTGTGTTCGTCATGGCGGTTAAAGGCACGGTACAACTCACCATGCGCCTCAGTGAGTCCGTCCACTTTGCCTTTCAGGCTGTCCACCTCAAGCGCCAATTCCTCCACTTTGCCGTCGAGTTGGTCGAACCGCTGCCGGGCTTCCTCGCGGGATGCCTCGATTTCTTTACGGACTTCCTGGAAATTCCGACTGAACCCCGCCGACTCCTCGACGTATGTTGCAGCGATGTTCATTGCCAGTTCAAGGACCTGATCGACTTTAGCGTTCAAAGCGTCGAACTCGGAACGTGTTACTGTAACCATACCACCCTCCGTCTGCGATTCTACCTTGTAATGAGTTTGTTGCCAATCTGTTGGCGTTTTGTTGAGGAAATTTCGCTACTCCGATTCTCGGGTATCCAAGGCGGAGTCCGGCCGATAACTCGCCGGAATTCGTAATCCGCCCAATATCCCGAATTCTCCGGCTATTTGCCGTTTTTCAGCCAACGCCGGCGTCTGAAAACCGCCTTGTGGCAGATGTCGCAGTGCCTTCCCAAAAAACGCGATTCGCGCCCTGTGACGGCGGTCTGCACTTCCGTCGAATAAATTGCCGCGTGGAGTCGCGGAGTGGCCATCACAGGCCGTCTTGGGATGCGCTGAAACCTGCTCTTATCGGAGCGGTAAAAAATCGGTGTGCATCCAAGGCCTCCACTGCACGCAGCGGCGGTCTGGCAGGTCTGCGCCGAATGTCGCGCTCAATGCCGCCACCACGGACAGTCAACTCCCCCTTGGCGTGGCTGCCACACCACGCATCGTCCATTGCATCGGCATCAGACCCTTGCCGACTCAATCCCCGATCCCCCTATCCCCGTCTGACCTCCGCAGCCGTTTCCTTTCGATGGATTCGGCCCTAACCCATCGAGATTCTCTGCGTCAAGTCCAAGGCCAAGACTGCATCCCGCGACATCAAGGCCGTGACCATGAAAACCAGAGTCCTGCCTTGACCAGCCCTTTGAACTCGGATCTTGTCGCCGAACCTGGGCCTGGCCACCCGCCAGCTCCTGTTCGCCGGTGGTTTCTGGCTAAAACAGCTCTGGCATGCTCAGTAGCAACGAAAAGGACAGACCACAGCCGATAACGGCTACAATGAGGAAGTTGACGAGATTCACCCAACCGGACCTCTTGAAAGCGCGGGAAAAGATGGCATCCAATCTCAAAACCTTGTCCCCTGTCACGGTTTGCGGCGAAAAGTTGCCTTCACCGCAACTCTTCTCGAACATCCCGATGCTGCACTTGATCCTGGAAGGAGTACTAAACGACTGGCTACGCGCGGTGGAACCGTATCAAATAAATGTAGATGCCACGAGCACTGAGTCCGAAAGACTATTTGCCGTCGTATCCGGGTTTGGAGAGTTGCAGCCTTCGTTCCTAAAATGCCTGTTTTCTTACGCCTTCTTCTTCGTATCGACCGATAATGCCTACGCCAACTTTTACAGGGAATTGAACCATGCGAACAACCTGTCTGGCCTCCGCATACAACATCGCAGCCCTCCCAAGAAGTCGCCATTTGTAAGCAAGATCGTCAACATCAGGAACATTTCAATCGCGCACATTCCATCCGCGAAGGCGGATCCGATAGATGCCATCGCTGGAATGGATTGGCAGCCGATGGCGTTGTCGTACCCTACCGGGGGCCACCCGGACCTCGAAAAACTAACTTTCGGCTCGGGTCGACTGCACATGACTGACGCCGCAGGACAGAGCAGACAATCGTTAGACCTTGAAATAGAGGGAATGAAGGCACCGCACATCAAACATTGCTTGCCATACCTGGAGGAATACGACGACGTGTGTTGCGAATACCTGCACACATTACAAAACGCGACGGGCTTGGATTAACCTGATGTTGCAACGGGTTAGGTAGAGACCCCGCACACGGCGGCTCCGGACATACCCGAGCGGTTGCAAACAAGTGCGAATTCTGCGTGGGGACCACGCACGCTGCCGATTTCATTAATCCCCTTTCCGCTCTATCGGGACGCGTATCGTTTCGCGCGCGGTGTCCAACCACAAGTGAGTAGCGGCCTCTCGTATCATTTGGTCTTCTCGCGCGCGGTGTCCAACCACAAGTGAGTAGCGGCCTCTCGTATCATTTGGTCTTCCGGGTCACTGAGGCCCCAGAACGGCGATGCCGATTCCCCTGCCGGTATGTTGATCGGCAGCCTGTACCAATCTGGCTGAGGCACCACAAAAAATTCATCAGAATCCTTGGGGAAGAACCCAAATTCCCGAAGTTCGTCTGATGACCACATTTGGAAGTCTTTAGCGACACGAGGATCTAGCGACTCCAGATAACCTTCTCTATGCTGGCGTCCGTAACCTATCCTGATGATTTGTTCATTGAACCTACCAGTATTTCTAATCTCCAAGCGCAGTCCCGGGTCTGTTCTAAGGAAAGTTGGTGCTGATTGCCCCAGTGTACGGACATCATACCTGTCCTCAGTGTCATACACCGCGTTAATCTTTAAGTACCCCGTCATGCGATTGGACTGGTGTGCGTAGTATGCGCTGACGCCGGCAGCCAGCATACTCAATATCGCCACCACCAATGCTACGTACGCGATACTCCCTCTCAAATCTTCCATACTTCACATGTCCTTGTGCTTTCGTTCAGACACAGACTACACGAGTTGAATTTTCGCTGGCGCACTCCGGGTCGGAAGCATAGCCTACGCCATGTTTCCCGGCATCAGCCCGTTGTCCGCCCGTATCGTACGTGAAGGGCGGCATCAGGGCCGCTTCCCGTCGCGGCGACTTCGGCTCCAACTGGTGGGCCAAGCGTTGGACGCAGACCCTCGAGCAGTTCAGCATCGGCGCGCGGCTCAGCCGTGGGCGTTCCTTCGCCCGCCGCGGACAGGTCCTTTCGATTGACGTCCAGAACGGCGTGGTGGCAGCCCAGGTTCAGGGCAGCCGCAAGCGGCCTTACGACGTTGAAATCAGCGTCAGGACCATCGACTCAAATGACTGGGAGCGGTTGCGCCAGGCGTTGGCCGAACAGCCGGTCATCGCCGCCAGCCTGCTGGCCGGGCGGATGCCGGAGAACATCGAGGACACCTTCAAAGCCGTGGGGCTGTCGATGTTCCCCGCAAGGGGCGACGACCTCGAAACCGACTGCTCGTGTCCGGACTGGTCAAACCCCTGCAAGCACATTGCCGCCGTCCACCTGCTGCTGGGCGAGGAGTTCGACCGCGACCCGTTCCTCATTTTCCGGATGCGGGGCATGGACCGCGAGGACCTGTTGGGCGAGGAGTTCCGTCAGTCGGCCCAGACCATCGAAGGGCCGCCGCTGGCTCCCGAGGCGCTGCCCGAAGACCCCGATGTGTACTGGGCCAACACGTTACCGGCGTTGGCCAGCGTGGACCTCGGCGCGGCGACGGCGCCAGATATGCACGCTGCCCTGCCCCACCAGCTGGGGCGATTCCCATTCTGGCAGGGCGAGCAGGACCTCATCCCAGCCCTACGCGACATCTACGAGAACACTTCCCAGAGTGCCTTAGACCTTTACCTTGGACAAGAACAAAAGCAGGGTCAATGAGCGCGCAAATTCACAAAACCCGATTTTCACGCCCTTTTGCCAAAAACCTTGGTGCTAGCCACAACACAGCCTACCGCCTACAATTTATCCTCGACGCCACCAGCCGCGAGGAGCTACCCATGGAGATTCGCCACGAAGCCCATACCATCATGTCAATGCTCCCCGACGGGAAACACGCGTTCATTACCGGCTCCACGGAACGAGTCGCCGAGTTGGTCCAAGCCTTGTCCGATGCCGACATAGAGGTCTGGCATCCCTACCCCATCAACGCGCTGGCGACCGGTCTAGCGACCGCGTCCAACCCGGAGGACGTCCTGCCTGCCCAAATATCCGAATCGTTCCTGAACTACCTGTCCGACACTCCGCCCGGCCCCCTGTCCCAGGGCTGGCGTCAACCTATCCTCGAAGCTGTCCATGGCGCGGGTGAACACTATTTCAACGCCGCGGACCGTAACTTCCAACTGGGCGACATGCGTTCCGCCGCCCATGACCTGTGCAGCGCCGTCAACTGCGCCGTGATCGGCCAAGCCGCCATCCACGGCTGGCCACACGCCGACACTGACAACGACATCAACACCGTGCTTGGCCTCGCCACCGGCACACTGCCGGCCGACCTGACGCAGTTTACCGCGCTCATCGACAGCACGGCCGAGGAAAATCTGGACCTGAACAGCGCCTACGGCGCCGCAACCGGCATCCTGCAGGCCGTCGACCACGGCTACTTTCACGCTTTCGGCTACACGCCTGAAACCGCAACGGAACTGGCCCGACACGCCTTCGGCCTCATCGCCCGGACCGGAGAGCCGTCTCCTTGACGCCCCAGGACAGACGGATCCTGTCCGACGACTTCCTCGCGCGTTCGGACGCCGAGTTCAACCCTGGCGGCAACGACCAGGTCGCCGCAGAGATCCTTTGGGGGGCGGCTGCGCAGCTGCTCCTGATCGAAATACACGGCGAACCCACACTGAATTTCACAGACCACGGTTCCTACCGCGACGCGGCTATACTCCTCCAAGCCAGAAGCGCGGGCTCCGTGGTCCTGACCGACTTCGAGTGCGCCAACAAGCTGCACGGCCACTTCTACCACGGCCACCTGTCAGACCACGATCTGCGAAGCTGCCGCCGCATCACCAAACGTTTCATTCAAAGGCTGGGCGCCTACCTCGACCAGTCGGCACAGACTTGACAGCCGCACGCAACCTGAACCAAAGGCCAACACCTGATGCGGCCAACCGCCAGCCAAACATATGCCGTCCCGGGCTTGGAGGCAAGGGAATCGGTTGGCGAAAGGTCAAAAAACGCCCTCTTTTGGTGAAGGGGCGTGTCCAAACACCCGCCAAGAATTCAGGACGCCGGAGTCCAAAAACTCCAGAACAGCCAAAGCCTTGCGCGGAGACCTTCGTGGGCTCCGGCCCAACGATTTTGTACACCGCCAAGCTTTTACTTCGCTGTATCGCCAAACGTCCAAGCACCAATCTCGAGCATCCACTTACAAGCGCGCCGTGAACGTGCACTACACACACCTGCCCAGGTGCGCTAAAATCCCGGCGATTTCACACATTTCTGGAAAGATCTATGAATACATCGTCCGACGCCAGTTGGCGCTTTCCACCTACCGGGGATGGCGTTCTTTACGGCTATAACAACGCCGGCGCAGAACACTTTAAGCAAGACACCATCGGTAAGCTGGTTCGTGAAACCATCCAAAATTCCTTGGACGCTCACGAGGATGGACTGCCACCTGTAGTGGTCGACATTTACGAATGCGACATCGAGGCGCACCATATCGGGGCAAAATCCCTGATACCACATTTGGAGCGAGCCCTGGCCCGGACCGTAACGACTGGACAAACCGACGGGCAGGACGACTACCGCCAAGCACTATCGATGATCGAGCAGGAGACTATTCCGTGCTTGGCCATCATTGACCGCAATACTACCGGACTACGCGGTCGGAAGTGGAACAGTTTAATCTACGAGGAAGGCACTCCGGAAAAAGACGGACCAGGCACCCCCGGCGGGTCGTTCGGGATTGGAAAAAACGCGCCCTACAACGTATCGGACTTGCACACTGTCATGTATTGCACCCGCTACACCAACGGTCGGGAAGGCAGAGTCGAAAAGCTGACAGGCCGAGCCCAGTTGGTCAGCCATCCCAGCCCCGAAGATGGCGAGATGTTGCAGCACATCGGGTTTTTCTCCGGCGAAGGCAACCAGCCAATAGTTGGACCGGACATTCCTCCACCATTCCGTCTGAGGGACGCCGGGACCGGATTGTGGATCGCTGGATTCCAACCTCAACGGACACATTGGCAGAATTCAGCCACCCGGGCCGCTATCAACAGCTTTTTCTATGCTGTCCACAACCGAAACCTAATCGTAAACGTCGTGCCTCGGGGTGCTGATAAACCGACAGTAATCTGCCACGACACCATCGATGTCCTCCTCGAACAGCGTAAAGGCAGCCCTCGGACTGTGCACTACTACCGGGCCATCAGAAAGCAGTCCAATGGGACGACTGAGCCCGCTGGTTTCATCGGGCCACTGGACGTGCATATCAACAGCGAGAAAGGTGCCCCACGCCGCGTTGCCTACGTGAACCGGCGGGGCATGCTCATAACCGACACTGGTGAAAGGCGACGAAGTAATCCGTTCTACCCCGGCAGCGGACAAGGAGGTTGGCCAGACTACGCCGCGGTAGTAACAGCCAGAGACGACGCGACCGACCGACAAATACGTCGGATGGAAAATCCTGCGCATGATCTCATCACCATAGAGCGACTGCCTGGCGGGGAGCAGGAAGCCGCTCGTGAATACATGGATGATGTCAACGGACAAATCCGAGACATCATTGATCGGACCATCAGGGAACAGGATGAAGCCGACATCAGCAACCTAACCGAACTTGCCGAAATGTTCCCAGATTTGGATCCTACACTTCCAGGTAATCGTGAGTTGGCGACGCACACCATCATCCCGAATCCAAGACCCCATCGGGTTACAACCATCGACGACGACAGTGACCAGAGCGAAGAAGGAACAGACGAGCAGAGCGGCGATGACGGTGGCGGAAGCACCAGCGACGATGGTTCCAACGGGAACGGCCACCGTGACGGTACTGGTCAATACGACGGTGGAACAGAGGGCGATAACGGGACAAGACGCAAGGCCTCCGACAACAAAAAAGCCCAAGCCATCAACGACATGGTGATAATGCGCACTGGAGACGGCGAGTTGTCAGTGGCATTGTCGCCAAGTCCGCGAGCAGGACGCAAAATCAGTTTTTCAATAGAACCCACTGGTGAGATCCAGTTGCAAGAACGCCGTCTCCCGATCAACACAGTCACCAGCGTCGAACCTCACAACACTGGGGTGGAGTACGACAACGGCATCATTACCGTCACTGTACCCAAGGGACACAAGGGTCCCGTCCTGCTGACCCTGGATGCTGATCAGGACGCCGGTTACACTGGCTACGGTTTTTCTGAACGACAAGTTGTGGTAAACACAATGAGTGCCGAAGAGCGGGCAGAGAAGATTCGGAACCTTATGGCCGACGGACTTAACCAATCCGAAATTGGAAAAGAGCTCGGCATCAGCCGTCAGCGCGTTGGCCAGCTGGTAGCCAGACACCAGTTGAAAGGAGACCGAAGCTAGTGAGCCACCGCAATCACCGTACCATGCCTCATCCAGTGCTGAGCAAGCAGAGGCAGGACTACTCGCCAGAGTGCTTTTTCCGAGTCGTCACCCCGCAGTCCATGCTCGCGGCCGGCGGCAAGGAGATAGCCATCACCGTCAAGTACCTCCTCAGCAGCCCAGCGTTGTGCGAGCTAATTGCTGACCAGCGTGCCGCTTACGTCTCCGTAGTCGAATGCACCCGTACTTACAGGCGTGAAAGGTACACTTCCCACTCTGATGAGGATCTCCTGCTCCTAGACCGCAACGAGTGGCAAGGAACACTCACGGTGGCACCATACGTTGCCGCTACTGAGGAAATTCCCGCATTTTCTGCTCAAGAACACAGTCCAGTGGTCAAAGCGTTGGCGCCGAGCGGCGTAGACCTTCCAGCTGGGGCAATCTTGGCCATCGGCGACATCACCGAGGTTGAACTTGAAGAAGACACCGGTGTCAAAGCTATCATTGACCTCGCTCCCGACCGGGAACTGCCGGTCGGTTCTTTCTCCACCCACTTGGCGGGGCAACGTATCGCGATCAACCTGCACCCTGATGACTTGGTGCAAATCAATGCGGCTCGCTACCAAACACAACATGAGCCCATGCTGCATCAAGCGCTTTACCTCCATGCCTTGGAAAAGGCCATCCGAAACTTGCCGGACTACGCCGGAAAGCGTTGGGCCACAGTCATCCGGCACAAGCTGGAGGAGCACAGTATCTTCGCCAGCGACGAAGAGCTATCCGAAAAGTCGGAACACTACGCTCAGGTAATTTTCGAGAACCCACTGGCCCGTATGTTAAATGCCCTCCACGAGGAGATCGGTAATGAGTAACCCAATGCCGGTGTACCGACTGACCGACACAGCGTTCAGGGCGTTGTTCAACGAGGCCGAAAACCGACCCGAACTGTGGCAGGATCCGGCTACCGATTTTGCACAAGTACTGACGGAGAACGGCATCATCAACTACCGGGAACTGACCGGTGTCACCGCCAAAACTGCCGTCTCTCTGGAACCTCCGCCCGACAACCGTCGCCCATTTGCCGACCGTCAAGCCTTGAAGTTCCACGAGAACCTAGTCGGACTTACGCCTGCCAAGGCATCGGATCCCAACTTGCTCGCATGGCTCAACCACTTCGCTCTACACGAGTACGGAATCAAGCGTTGGCCCAAAGCCGTAAACAGTTCACCGACCAGCCACGTCCGGCGCCACTGGCTCACCGAGGCCGCCAACGACATCTACGAAGCCAGCATCGCCGGGCGAACCTACTGGATTGCCGAGACCTGCCTGAAGGCAGCGCACCACGCCGGTGGAGCATTCACTGCCGAGCAAGCCATCGCCCTTTTCAGCGAGAGGGCTGAACGTTACCACTACTGTATGCGGTTTAGCTTCATGCGAAATCCCCTAGTGACCGCAGAGTACATCAGGGTACTGCTGAATGAAGCGGAAGGTGTCAACCGACGCGGAATGATGAACATGGTTCGCCGGGTGAATCTCGAGGCCGGGGCCAAGCTGATCGACGTACTGGGGCGTGAGCAATGCCGCGCGATGATGGTCAACGCGGCCGAACAGGCTATGACGGATGAAAGGAACGTCACCGACAGCAAGTACCTGAAGGGCAACAAACCCCTAGTTGTCTTGAGCCTCGGTGCCGGCACCCAATCCACCGTAATGGCGCTCATGGCTGAACAAGGCTACAACGGCATGCCTAAGCCGGACCTCGCCATATTCGCAGATACTGGCTGGGAACCCCCGGCCGTTTACGAACACCTAGCATGGCTGAAAGACCAACTGTCCTACGAAGTAATCACGGTACGCGCCGGCGACATCAAGGAAGACTTGTTGCGTGGCAGAAATCCCCGCGGCCATCGTTTCATGGACATCCCGGCATACCTGACCGAACCGGATGGCAAGGCCAGCGTTTCGAAGCGCCAATGCACTAGCGACTACAAATTGGATCCCATCAAGGAAGAACTACGTCGACGACTTGACCTCACTCCAGGTAAGAGAGCACCAAGAGGGCGCCGAGTTGAGGTGTGGCTGGGGATCAGCGCAGACGAAGTTGCGCGCAAAAAAGACAGTCGAGACGGATGGATCATCAACCGCTGGCCTCTGGTTGAAGAAGGTTACAACCGTGCACAGCTGTACATGTGGTTCAAAGAACGCTACCCGGAGCGCGAACTGCCACGCAGTGCGTGCATTGGTTGTCCTTACCACAGCAACGGCGAGTGGAAAGACTTGAAGGAGAACGACCCCAAGTCATTCGCCGAGGCGGTTTTCGTTGACAGGGCCCTGCGTGAAATGCCTCATCTTCGTGAACTGAGCAAAGGTACTGCCTACTTGCACCGTTCTAGGCAACCATTGGATGAGGTTGACTTCGCCAACACCAAAGATTATGCCGAAGCGATGCTGGAGGAGTGCGAGGGGCTCTGCGGAATCTAGGGTCCGTGCACCGACGCCGGAGGGAGCGTTCCAGATGGAAGCCAACATCAGAATAGAGGCCAGGGTAGTGAGTGTCCAAAGCCTGTTTGGCAGCGACACATCGTTTCGCATCCCGCCTTTTCAGCGCCCCTACAGTTGGGACAAAAAACGGCAATGGGGACCACTTTGGGAGGACATCGAAGGACTCGCCAAGCGGATGCTCTCTGAGACTACAGCCGCGCGGCCCCATTTCATGGGTGCCATCGTGATGCAGCAGCGAACAACGCCAGTGGACGTAGCAACTACCCGTCTGGTGATCGACGGTCAGCAACGATTGACAACACTCCAACTGGCGATTCGCGCCGCAGCGGATGTACTCAAGGTCAGAGGCATGGAAGACCGAGCCGACCGACTCAAAACTCTGACGATGAATCGTACGGCGTATACGGGTGGGAACGACGACAATTTGGCAAAGATCCGTCAGACCAACGAGAGTGACCGGAAGGCATTTCAGGCAATTATGCTGGACGAAACCGTCGAACCTGACATCTCGTCTAGCATCGGAAAATGCTACAGGTACTTCCACCGCGCGACGGAAAAGTATTTGGAAGGCCCTCTCCTCTCGCCAACTCAGGAAGCGAAAGACTTGGCTGAAGCCCTTGAAGTGGCGCTGTCCCGACTGCTTGTTGTGGTCGCCATCGAGCTCGCTGAGCAGGATGAACCGTACACCATCTTCGCCACTCTCAATGATCGTGGTTTGCACCTCGGACCCGCGGACATCGTCAAAAACATGATGATGCAATTGGCCGACGTCGGCGACGACGAAAACAAAGCAGAGCAAGTCTGGGGTCTTTTCGAACACGACCCGTGGTGGCGTAAGGCTACCGGCGAAAACAACCTTACTAGGACACAGGCGGATCGTTTCATAGACCATTGGGTTTCGATCAGCTCAGGAAGGGATCCCCGATCCTCTGAACGACTACCATCCGCTGTGGCAAAATACCTCAACGATGTCGGGCGGGAAAACACTTGGGTTGCGGTCAACGACCTCAACCAGAAGGCACCCACATATCGCCGCATTCATGAAAGCAACCTGACGGGTGCTGAAGATTTCCTCAAAAGAATGAAAGCCCTGGGTGTCGGGGCCCCCATGGCCACAATGCTTTGGCTTTACACGACTGACGTCCTACCCGTTGAACGGAGATTCATCACGGACGCTGTTGAGAGCTACGTAGTGCGCAGAAGTTTGGCGGGCATGACTACCAACGCGTTGCGTGACACGTTCGCAGAGCTAATCACCGAAATCGCCCAGTTGGGCACCGAATCACCGATTGATACGGTAATCAAACACTTGGCTAAGGGTAGTCCAGTCAATCGAAGATGGCCCGCTGACCAAGAAGTCAAGCAGTTCCTGTCGAACCAGCCTATGAAAGGCACTACGAGCGCACAGCGCGAAATATTTGCCGCAATTGAGCAGCACTTACGGCCACCGACGGCAGAGCCCATCGGGCCTACGGAGAAACTCACCATTGATCACATCTTGCCAAAATCGTGGCAAGACAATTGGCCTTTACCCAAAGGGACTCAAAACAGGGAGGCTGCCGAGCTTGCCCGAAACAGGACCGTCAAGTTCATCGGCAACCTGACAATCATCACAAAAAGCCTGAACTCCACCATTAGGAACAAACCCTGGAACGAAAAGAGGCAGTTGCTGAAAGACAGCACTCTCTACATGAACCGGAAGCTAATAGACGACGCACCGAACAGTTGGGACGAAGAAGCCATCAAACAGCGAAGCATTTTCATGGCAGAACTGACGACGGAAATCTGGAAGAGCCCGACCGACTACGTCGCACAGGCCCGTGCTTTCGCCGTTTGAATACTCCGACGGAACACGGTAGTCGTGCGGACCAACGGTGCTGTCGGCAGCCACCACCCTAGTGGCGGTCATCCCGATTCATTTACCATGCGCCTGCGCCGTTCGAGCGGCGACGAATTCCGTCAAAGTGTAATCCGTCGTCAAACCGCTTGGGATGGCAGAAATCGTCCCGCCAAGTAGCTGAGGTCCAACCTCCCGTTATTTTTGCACGGGCCTAGAAGTAGACTTTGACAACACCAAAGACTACGCTGAAGCGATACTGAAGAAGTGCGAGGGGCCCTGCGGAATTTCACCGTAGCATATTCAGTTCGCGTTACTTTCAGTCAACAGGCGCTCCGTAGCATTAGAGAGGTTCCAGATCGGGTGTTCCCTACTCTCGGACAGCATCTCAACGATGTAAGGAACACCAACAGCCGCTAAACCATTAGCCATCGCCATCATGCGAGCAGGGTTGTCTACGACATCAACATCATCGTCACGTGCCAGAGCGGTCAGCATGATGACTTGGACACGCCACGGGTCGCTACCCAAGATGTCTCCACCGACCATGTAGACTGTGTCTTGCCCAGCGAGGTCTGTAGGTATCAGATCACGGCGCGCTGCTAAACACAACCCCGCGAACCAAAGGTCTACCATACGAGGAAAGGGTTGCCGATCATTCCCCACCCTACCACCGGGGCTGCAAAAGCGCTGATAATCCTCGCGTTGGCTAGCAGGGTACCGCAACTCGTTACTTGCGAATGGGTTGTGGGCTCGCGTCGTCATGGTCACTCACCCCCTGCAATGTCCGCGTCAAGCCGACGTTCGCAGATTCTGCACGACCTGCGATGGTTGCATTCGCAGCGTAAAGCTGAGATTACATCGACTTTAGGGTCATTGACCAAGATTTGAGGGTAGTGGTCCGAGTTGGTCAGTGTTATCACCTTGCCAGCCTCGACATCGAGGATGTCCTCGCAGTCGGTTATCTCAGACCTGGTCAAGAACAGCACGATTTGCGAACTCTGCCGGATCGCTGACCTGAGCACCGACCGTTTGATGTACCCGCTCATCATGCCCAAAGGCGTGTCAACGACATTGGGTGCCACAGCTTCACTCACTTTCGTCAGAGCAAGGACGAAAGCAATTGTCAGTGCACGCCTTTGTGCACCACTCAGGTTGTTATCGGGATTAAGCGGCCTGTCATTTGGGCCGTAAACCAAAATGTCAAACTCTGGGCTGACTTCTGCACGCTTAACAGTAGAGACCTGTTCGGAATCAGCACCCACCATTTCCAAGAAAAGATCGTTCATGCAGGAACTAACTTTCGCAAGCTCTTCCTTGGTAATTCGGTCATACGCATTTGATAATGCTGACTTGATGTCTTGCATCACGTTTAGCGACGCTTGAATGCGTGCGCCGCGTTCCTCGGCCCTGAGTAAGCCGTCCCGTTCCCTGGTGAGACCGACTAACCTTGTACGCAACCCATCCAACTCGGTTTCGGCTTTCGTTTGGTGCTCAAAGGCGCGGTTGCTCTGCTCTCGGAACGAATTCAACGTCTGCCGCAACTCTTGCAGATCAGTATCACCAATCGCCTCGACTTGGGCCTCCAACGCTTTCAAATTTTCCCCTTCGTGCCTACGAAGCCGGAACAGTTGGTCGCGCCTCTCGACTACCTCTCGATAGAGATCAATCCACCCGGCTTCGTCCTGCTCTCGCTCGATGGGCAGCAGCGCGACGCCATGGTACAACTCTGTCAGTACCCCTTGAACGGCGTCTGCCGCACGACTATCTTCAATCAGATTCTCGATGTACTGCCTACGCAACATTCCATGCGCTTCGTGTTGGTCCAACGACTCCCCGCAGACGCAGACCCCTTCATCCAACCTATCTTGCAGTACGGGGATCGCCGTCTTGGGGAACTTGCCTTGGTCTCGTAATTCGGACAAACGAGCAAGTCCTTGCGACAAGATATGCCCAGCTAAGTCGCACGAAAACTCCGGACTTCTGAACAGGCGCGAGTGCTCGCCTTGAATTGCCCTCTCCTGTTCATCGAAAGCTTTGATTTGGGTTTTAGACCGCTCAATGTCTTCCTTCAGCTGTTCCTTGTCACCTCGTACCAACGCCGCATCTACTTTGCGCTGAGTTTCGTCGACCCTGCTGTCAAATTCGTCGCGCTGATCCTTCGCGTCGGAAATCTCGGTTTCCAGTTCCTCAATCCGCCGCTCAATATCAGCGATGTTAGTCGCGACTTCTTCCAAACGGCCTCCTTGGCCGACGTTTTGGGCGTTGCGGTTGGCTTCTCTCAAGGACGAGTCGACGTGTCCTACGGTGGACCGGATTAAGTCCAAACCTAGCAATGACTGAACAGCTTCTCTAACCCGCTTCCGTTGGGCTGATCGTGGACCGTCGCTCTCGATGAACGTGAGAGCTCGGTCCCCGTCGGTAAAGAACACCTCCCGCAACTCAATCGGCAATTCTTCGGCAATCAAGGCTTCGGGAGGATCTACCCTTTCTGCCCCAGTGTCGGTCAGCTCAAGCAAGCGGACGGTCGACGCGCTACGCGCCCAATTGGTTCCCGACAAAGTCTCCGACGCCGACCGAATAATTCGGTAGAACTTCGGAGTTTCAATCAACTCGCCGATTCCGGTTCGGTGGACTTCCACCGTCTCGAAATCAACCGAGACTGTAGTTTCAATGACTGAACCGTCGGAAACGTCCCAATCAATGGGATAAAATTGGTACTCCGACGCTGGGTCAGGCAACGCACGTTCGCCGTACAACGCCCATTGGAGAGCGGTCAGCATCGTGGTTTTGCCACTGGCATTCTCCGCCCTAATTACCGTTAGTTTACGATCATCGCTGGTGGCAAAGTCGATCTCCAGATCGCGCAAAACGCGAAAGTTCTTGAAACTGGCTCGACGTAATTTCATTTCGCCTATCCTTCGTTGGCTCGTTCCTTGGCAAGCCATTCCCCAGTGGCGTTGCACTTATCTGACACGCGCTGCTGAATGTTTGTACCTCTTGTTCGGTGTTCACGCTCAGCCGCTAGGATGTCGGCGAGAGCCAACTTGATCTCTTCGCGGTAACCGTCGCATCTTTCGTCCAAAGTGCCGACCTCTTCTAGGACAATGCGAACGACCTTCATGTCATTCAGAGGCATGGGAACTCCTTGGTAGTGGTTGTCAGGTGAAAGCCACATTCATCAGCAAGTCAATGGTATGAAGCGGCCCATCTGGACGACCCGCATTCCGCGCCAAGCTCGCAAATTGTCGGACACGTCTTAATTCAGAAACCGCGACAGACCTGGCGTCACTATCGGACGGATCCGGCGAAACAGAGTCACCATCGGACATACCCGGCGGAAGTACGACAAAGTCGTGGATCACGCTGTGCGTCTTGCCAATCTCGTCACACTTTCGCAGTAGCCGCCCACGGCGTTGCACCCACTGACGCTCAACCGTAGTGCTAGCCAAGATGAACGCTTCTCGAACCTGGGGGATATTAACTCCTTCATCCAGCACCCGCTTGGCAGTAAGGACCTGCAATTGTCCATCTTGGAATTCCTTCAGAATGGACGCGACCCGATGCCGGTGCGCCGTTTCTTCGTAAGTAAGTTGATGGAACAGGATCCCTTGTCGGTTCATCAAGGCGTTGACCGCTTCCAACTGCCGAGGTGCTTTATCGGTAGCATAAATCAGCGCGTGGCGCAACTCGCGGCCGCTGCCAGCTCCCAATGTGGCCTGCAAAGCCGGAAGCTTGTTTTCGGCAGTTTCCAAAATCGCGCGACGGTCCCTGAAGAGCTTGGCCAAGTACTCATCGGGCTCGCCCCCCTCTTGTCGCCACGCATTAGCCTTTATCTTTTCCGTAATCTCGTGCCAGCGGTCCATCTCCTCAAGCGTAAGATCGACAGGATGCACATGATAATCGTAAGGAACCAAGCATTTGCCAATCGCCTCTTCGAGAGTAAACCGGAAAACGACGGGACCAATGAAATCAAACAACGCCTCAGTACCCCTCTGATCATATTGGCGCTCGGGCGTAGCAGACAGTCCAAGCCGAAAGTCAAAGAAATCGGGAGTGTCAGAAATGAACCCCTCGCTACCGAGATTATGGACTTCGTCCGCGATGAGCAACTTGAGGCAGCGGAGCTTCCTCAACTCTGACCTGAACTCGCTATCGGCCAACGTACGGTGCGAGACAACTACTGCTGCAACATCAGCAGAACCGAGACGCAGACGCCTGCCAATCCGCCCTAACTCGCGCGCACGCCCGGACGGTCCACCCGCCGCAGTAAGGTTTGTTGGTCGAATCCCGAAAGGCTCGATTTCATCACACCACTGTTGAATTAACGGCACGTAGGGTGCTGCAACGACGATGAGCAACGGTTTGTTGCCCTCGGACAACCGCTTGGCGCAAATCATGGCCGCAATCGTCTTGCCTGAGCCAGTCGCCATTTCCAAGACACCCTGATGGCCGGCATCACACCAGGCCCTGACGGCCGCACCTTGGTGAGCGAAAGGGCCATCCTCGTAGCGTAGGTAACCCGGTATCTCAAACCGCTCTGGCTCAAGATTCACCAGATCAACCGAGGCGTCTCTGACGCCACCGACCTCGGTGGCCCTCCGGTAGAGTTCTTTCAAATCACCCTCACTTGGCGGCGTATTGGATCGGTAGGTGCTTAACAAGCGGTGCCGGACAGCTTCTGGCATTGGAACAACAATACAATTGCGTTGATCATCATTCCAAAGGGAATGGAACTGGTTTTCCAGACTTTCAACGATGTGTTTCTGGTTCAAGTCCGCCCAAGATTTGGATACAGCGACCTGCTCAATGTTCTGGTGAATGCCGGGGTAAGTGATGTTGCTGGAGCCATGCACCGCCACGGTATCACCCGCCGTTTGGAAGAGCCATACCTTAGGATGAAACAAGGCATTTTTCATCAAGGCGACTTTGATTTCGATGCGCCCTTTTCTCAAAAGCCACGACAAGCAATGCAGCGTGTGCTGGGCTATGAGGTCTTCAGTGACAACGAACGGCTCGAAAACGTCAAGCAGGACTGCATCCGTCGACTGCAGACCCCGTTCGATAGCTTCCTTATCATCAGCCCTCAGTAACGGGCTGACAACCAACCGGAACACGCCCTCCGAACAGTTGATGAACGTCGCTAGCCCCGGGGCCAGAGAAGCCAATGCCTCACTGGAGAAAAACCCAGCCATACTATTGACGGCGGTTGCGGCCGAGAAAGACGGAATCAGAACTTCGTTTGCGAGCGGGTCGTCGGGGAGCCAGTACAGCGGTTTAACGGCGGACATTTCTCGAAACGGCGAACTCCCGTAACCCGCACACACAGTGTCGTCGCTGTTGCTCACGGCCCCCCCGGCATATGCGCGTCTATTGCCACGTCGCAGACGAAGCAGCATGGTTTCGTAAAGATACCAAGAAAACCCCGATTGGGGGAAGGGATTTTCTCCCGAGCAACTCTGCGCTGAAGGTCGAGCCAACACCAGCGCGAATGACATTCCCCGAGCACCAGTCGTCACCGACGACGGAGCAGCAGATTTTTTCAATCAGCGCCACACACCCCGAGTTCCCTCTGTACCGTCTCCGCTGCACATTTTCTCTCCGCCCATCACAAACAGGATGGTGTGGGATTCACATATCCCTCTCATCAGGCTGGTTTTGCGCTATGCTGTCGGGCACGCCGCTGGCGCAAGAACCAACCGGCAACGATTCTGGACGTCATGAAAATCCTACAAGTGATCCACGGCTACCCCATGCGTTACAACGCAGGCTCCGAGGTGTACACCCAGGGGCTGTGCCAGGCGCTGGCGGACCGCAACGAAGTCCACGTCTTCACGCGCCAGGAGAACGCTTTCCTGCCCGAGTACGCTATGCAGCGGGAGACGGATCCCGTAGACCCGCGGGTCTCGCTGCACGTGATCAACATGGCCCGCGCCCGCGACGGCTACAGCCACCGGGCCGTGGACAACGCCTTCGCCCGCCTGCTGGACGAGATACGGCCCGAGGTGGTGCACATCGGGCACCTGAACCACCTGTCCGCCTCCCTGGTCTTTCCGGCGAAGGAACGAAGCATTCCCGTGGTCTTCACCCTGCACGACTACTGGCTGATGTGCCCACGGGGCCAGTTCATCCAGATGTACGAGGACGCCGGCCAACAGCCCTGGCCGATCTGCGACGGGCAGGAAGACCGCAAGTGCGCCGTCCGCTGCTACCGCCGCTACTTCGGCAACGATGACGACGAGTTCGAACAGGACACGGCCTACTGGACCGGCTGGGTAAACCGGCGCATGGCTCACGTCCGGCGGGTGTGCGAGGCGGTGGACATGTTACTCGCACCAGCCCGCTACCTGCTGGGACGGTTCCGTGACGATTTCGGCCTCCCCGAGGACAAGCTCATCTACCTCGACTACGGCTTCCACCGGGACCGGATGACGGGAAGAGCACGACGCCAGGATGAGGCCTTCACCTTCGGCTACATCGGCACGCACATCCCGGCCAAGGGAGTGAACCACCTTATCGAAGCCTTCGGTCAACTGACCGGCCGGCCCAAGCTCCGCATCTGGGGGCGAGACCGGGGCGTCGAAACGGCCGGATTGAAGCGCATGGCCGAGGCACTGGGCCACGACGCCAGCAACCGCGTGGAATGGTTGAGCGAATACCGCAACCAGGACATCGTGTCCGACGTGTTCGACCACTGCGACGCCATCGTCGTTCCCTCAATCTGGGCCGAGAACTCGCCATTGGTCATCCACGAGGCCCTCCAGGCCGGCGTGCCGGTGATCACCGCCGACTACGGCGGCATGGCCGAGTACGTGGGGCACGAAGAGAACGGGCTCCTCTTCAAGCACCGGGACCCGATGTCGCTGGCCGTTCAGATGCAGCGGCTGGTGGACGCGCCCCAGTGGGCGCAAGAGTTGGGACGCCGGGGCTACCTGCAGTCGGACGACGACAACGTGCCGGACATGGCCGAGCACGCGAAGGAGATCGAGCGAATCTACGCCAATCTCCTGGACAGAAGAGAAGCCACATGAGCCTTGAACACCCAACAACCGTGTCCGACGCGCCAGCCGCCGACAGCGCAGCCTTCAAGGGGCCCTGGCGCATCACCTTCGACACCAACCCCGACGACTGCAACCTGCGCTGCATCATGTGCGAGGACCACTCGCCCTACAGCAGCACGCAGCCCGACCGCCGCGCGGCTGGGTTGCCCAAGCGCCGCATGGACATCAGCCTGATCCGGCGTGTTCTGGCAGACGCGGCGGGCAACGGCCTGAGGGAGATCATCCCGTCCACCATGGGGGAACCGCTCCTGTACCGCCACATGGACGAGATCATCGACCTGTGTTCCGAGTACGGGGTCAAGCTGAACCTGACCACCAACGGGACGTTTCCCGGACGCGGAGCTCAGGCATGGGCAGAGCGCATCGTGCCGGTTGGTTCCGACGTCAAGGTGTCGTGGAACGGCGCGACGAAGGAAACCCAGGAGCAGGTGATGCTGGGCTCCAATTGGGACCGAGTCCTCGAAAACGTCAGGACCTTCATCAAAGTCAGGGACGGTCACGCCGTCGCCGGCGGCAACCGTTGCCGGGTGACCTTCCAGCTCACGTTCATGGAAGTCAACTACGCCGAGATGCCTGCCGTGGTTGAACTGGCAGCTGAGTTGGGCGTGGACAGGGTGAAAGGACATCACCTGTGGGTGCATGCCGCCGAGATGAACAACCAATCGATGCGGCGAGATCCCGAGGCCATAGCCCGCTGGAACGACGCCGTGGCTTTGGCCACGGACGTTGCGGAGCGCTGTCGTCTGCCCGACGGGCGTCGGGTCCTGCTGGAAAACATCTTCCCCCTGGATGAGGCCGCAACCGAGGACATCGCTCCCAGCGGTGAGTGTCCCTTCCTTGGCCAAGAGGCGTGGGTGGCTGCCGACGGCAGGTTCAACCCGTGCTGCGCTCCCGACGCGCTGCGCCGCACGTTGGGGGACTTCGGCAACCTCAACGACCTGAGCCTCGGCGAGGTCTGGAAAGGCCTCCCGTACCGGCAATTGCGGAATACCTACATGGACCGTCGCCTCTGCCAAGGCTGCAATATGCGCCGGCCGGCCGGCCGGCGCATAGGCTAACGCTACGATTGGCCGTTTTTCCGACCGGCTGCCACAGGAGATGTCATGACCGAACCCAGCTGGAAGGACGAACTCGACCGGAACGGATTTGTACACCTGCCGGGAGTGCTGGACGCTGACAGCGCAGGCAGGCTGGCCCTGCTGTCGCTGCGGTCCATAGAGGATTATGCCGTTTCCGAGGACTTGATAAGAACCCGAGACGGGATTCCGGTGAAACTCCTGCACCCGCTGGGGAAATACCGAGAATTCCTGTCAATGCTGGGCCGCAGCGAGGTGCGCGACATTGTGGATGTGCTGTTGCCACCGGGCGATTCCGTGCTCACCTGGGAGGACGTGCTGGTCAAGCCGCCTGCCATCGGAGTGGAGGTGGGAGTACACCAGGACATCGGCCTCGACCCGACCCGGGACACCGTCCACAGCCTGGGCATATCGCTGAACGGCGACGACGACAACCCGGTCCATTTCCTGCCCGGCAGCCACCGGCTGGGTCCGCTCACCACGCCGGCAGTGCAGGCCCTGTGGCGGGATTGTCAAGAACAGTTCCAACCGGTGGTTACCCGCGCCGGCGACGTGGTCATACACAACGTCCATGTCCTGCACTACTCAGATGCCAACCAGTCCGACCGACCGCGCGCCACGTGGTACCTGGAGTTCCGCAGCATGCGCTCCCTGCTGGAGAACGGACCCTGGAACAGCGATTGGATTCACCGAAGACGGGCCATCTGGGCATTCGCGCGGGCCATTGGAGGCGACGTTGCCACCACGGAAGAACCCGAACCGGTGAAAGATCATTTGCGCCGATTGGGCGCTGGAGCAGCTTCCCTGCGAGTTCCACAGGTCACCGATACGGTGCAGTACGACGGCTCCAGCCCATATAACCACTTCTCCGGCTGGAACGACGACTGGAGATCCAGCCAGCTGGCCCCGGACGGGACCCATCACGTCCGGACGAGTGACGGACAGCCCCTGTACCGGGCAAGATTTCGCGACGCGCTGAAGTTCCATGCACCCGGCCTGGCTCCGGTACTGGACTCGTCCGGAGCCTACCACATCACCCCCGACGGACAGCCGGCCTACGACTTCCGGTACGTACGCACCTTCGGCTTCTACGAAGGCATCGCCGCGGTTCAAGCCACTGACGGCTGGCACCACGTCGGTCCCGACGGCGCGGCGCTCTATCCGCAACGCCACGCCTGGTGCGGCAACTTCCAGGAAAGCCGATGCCCCGTGCGCGACGGCAGCGGTCGGTACTTTCACATTCTGCCCAACGGCCGGCCAGCCTACGCCGAACGATACCGGTACGCCGGAGATTTCAGAGACGGCTACGCCGTCGTCCATGACGAGACCGGCCGCCACACCCACGTAGATCAGGACGGTCGTTTGCTGCACGGGAAATGGTTTCTGGACTTGGACGTGTTCCACAAGGGCCACGCCCGCGCCGCCGACGCTGATGGCTGGCATCATGTCGATACCGTGGGCCATCCTCTGTACGAGGCACGTTTTGCTAACGTGGAGCCCTTCTATAACGGTCAAGCCAGGGTGACGGGCCACGACGGCTCCCTGAGCGTCATCGGAGAGAACGGCCATGCCGTGATAGTGCTGAAAGAACCGGTCAGAACACCGCTGGAGGAACTGTCAAGCGACATGGTGGGCATCTGGCGAACCCAAGCCATCCGCGCCGCCGTTGAACTGGGGATGTTCGAACTGCTGCCGGCGTCGGCTGCCGACCTGGAGGCCGGGCTCAAACTCGCTCCGTCAAACGGAACGCGACTCCTGCGAGCGATGCTGGGAATGGGACTGGTGCGGCGGGACGCCGCTGGCGTTTACCACGTCACCCAGAAGGGCGCCCACCTGCGACCGGACCACGAGATGTCCCTGGCCGACGCGGCCAGCCACTGGGGAGACCCATCGAGCGCTGCCTGGCGACACCTGACAGAATCCCTGCGCACGGGGCTGCCGGCCATACCGGACGGCAGCCCAGACTTCTTCCGTCGAATGTCAGATCGACCGGATGAGTTGGCGGCCAGCCACCGGACGTTCGCGACCTACGCCAAACACGATTACGCCGCCCTGCCCGAGGTCTGGAACTTCGGGCAGCACGAGGCCATTCTGGACGCCGGCGGCAGCACCGGAGAACTTGCTTTCGCCCTCCTGAGAGCGTACCCAAACCTGACGGTCGCCGTCATGGACCGCCCCGAGGTCGCGAACCTGTTCGCCCCGCCCCCAGAAGTCGAGACGCGCTGCAATTTCGTCGCCGGAGACCTCTTCCAGAACTGGCCGATGCGCAGCAACGCCGTCATCCTGGCCCGTGTGCTGCACAACTGGCCCGACGACGACGCCCGCCGCATTCTGGCGCGTGCACGTGATGCCATGGACCCAGGCGGCCACTTGTACTTGGTCGAGATGCTTCTTGACGAATCGGGCGGCGCCGGCGGTCTGCTGGACCTGAACATGCTCGTGATGACCGGCGGCAGAGAACGCGCGCTGGCCGACTTTGAACAACTCCTCGGAGAAACCGGCTTCCGATTGGCGGACGTCCGACCCACCGGCAGGGTCAACTCGCTCATCCGAGCCGAGGCCGTGTGAACACAGAGAACGGCGTCCAACGGACCCTGGCGGTGCTGGCGGACGTTCCACCCGACGCTGACGTCGCCCTGGTCCTCCGCCACGCCGAACGCGAACCCATCGCCGCGGGCACCTATGGAAACGACGTTCCGCTGACGGAACGTGGTACACACTCCTCCCGCCGGCTGGGCAAGGCCCTGTCGGCGCGGTCCTCGTCAACAATCATCACGAGCCCCCTGCCGCGTTGCGTGCAGACCGCCCAGGCAATCATCGAAGGCGCTGGCTGGAACGGCGTCGCCGTCGCCGACCACAGACTGGGCGCCCCGGGCCCATTCGTCGCCGCGCCGGAAGTGTCCGGACCGAACCTGCTCCAAATCGGGGCCAAGGCGATGGCCCAACGCCAGTTGACGGAGACAGAACCCCCGCCCGGCATGAGGGCCACGGATCAGGGTGTTGAACTCCTGTTGAACCTCATCCATCCGTATCTGGAGGACCAAGGACTGGTCAGCCTTTTCATCACCCACGACCTGGTACTGGCAGTCCTGATCGGGAAATTGTATTGCCTGAATGTTGGCGAGTTCGACTGGCCCGACTATCTGGACGCCATGATCGTCTGGAAGAAATCAGGTCAGTTGCGCTTCCGCTGGCGAGGCTTGCTCGAGGGCTCTCGCCCAGTCGGCCGTTAGGCCAATGGCTTCCATGGCGGAAACCCGCGGAGTGTGCCCCAGGACCCGTCGGGCTTTCTCGGCGGTGAAAGCCTCCCTCTGACCCTTTTCGCCGGGCCGGTAGTCCGTGTACTCAATGGGCACGCCGGCACCGGCAGCGTCTCGGCACCATTCGGCCAGCGTAGCGACCGTGTGCTCCTCCCCACTGCAGACGAAGAACTTCTCTCCCGCCACCTGGTCCACCGGCGCCTGAATGGCCAGCAGCCACGCCGCCACCACATCGTCTATGAACGACACGTCCCGGGTCTGCTGGCCGCCCTCCACGACGATGGGGATGCCGTGCAGCGCGTTCCACAACCACTTGAAGATGAAGACCTCCCGACGCATATGCGGCCCAATGACCACGCCGGAGCTCATCACCACGGCAGGGATCCCGTAGGCTCGGTGCCACGCCCAGACGGCCAATTCGGCCGCCGCCTTCGAAAAGCCGTACGGGTTGTGCGGCGTCAGCGGATGGTCTTCGTCAATCGGCAATTTCAACGGCCGGCCGACCTCGTTTCCCGAACCGGCAAAGATCAACTTCCGTACCCCGTACGAGTGGCGGACCGCCTCCAGAAGGGCGACGGTTCCGTCGATGTTCTGCGACACCGTGTAACGGGGAGAGCCGAAGGCCAGAGGAGCGTCAGCCTGGGCGGCCAGATGAACGACAGTGGGATGGCCCGCAACGTCTTCCGGCCGGATGTCCTGTACGCTGCCCCAGACATAGTTGAAGTCGGGGTTTTCCAACTCGCCCGCCAGAAGGCCGGCGTGAGATGGCGGCGTTACGTCCAGGCCTGTTACTCGATGGCCCATCGCCAGCAGCGCCCGAGCCAGATGGGAACCGCCGAAGCCGGCGGCGCCGGTAATGAGGACGGATTCCGATTGCCCTTGTGCAGTTCCGTTTGGACGTCCATTGTTCCGATGTTGCAATTGAGGTAGCACCCCGCCGAAGAATGCCACGCAAATGCGTTGGCGCAGGCGAGTAAGCGTATCACGATTGACCCAAAAGGGCGGAACCGCTCGACGGGCAGGTATCCGACCGATGACCGATTGCGGTGGAACAATGAGCCCCCACCACACAGACTGGTGTAGTTACCGTTTCCAATGCCACTGCGCAATCTACTAGAGACGACCCGCCGCTCGAAACGATGACACCACCGTGTAGCGCACATCCGCTCGGAAGCGCGACCAACTGCGTCGTGTACGGCTGGTCTCACAGTGGACCATGTCCGGGCAGAAACTGCATCGGAAGGTCGAAATTTCCGCCCACTATTACGACGTCAACACAGTGGCGATGGATGAAACACATCCTCGGCAAGTAGGTCGCGAGCGGCCGGACCGACATCAGCGCCGCAACACGGCAGACGGCCTTCACCCGCTTCACCCAGCTCACCGTTTTGGTGACACCGAGCCCTTACGCTCCTGGCGAGTGAGCGTTTACCATCGACCTAGAGATTACGTTCTAGGTTTCATGCAGGCCTGCAAATGCGGTCCCGCGCAATCCGACGCCGCCTAAAAACCCTCCCAGCATGAACCAGAACATCAGCGGACACGACACCTGCCCATGTTGGTGAACGAAGAACCCATCTCGGGAAAAACGACGACTTGGCCCTCCACTCACCCAACTTGCCGTCGGTCGGTTCTCTGCAATCCAGCTAAACCGCCACGGGTACTTCATCGCAGACCGCCCCATCAGGACGGCGCGACAATCGTTGATCAAGGAGAATTCGACATGGCCTTCGAACCAGCCAACCCCGCCGCCAAATCCGAAAGGCAGCACGCCTTCCATGAATTTGTGGTCAACGCCAACATAACGACCATCATGGACTTCCTACTTTCAGCCAGACCCGCCGACGCAATGGAGACAGGAAACGACATCCAAGTGTCCTTCAGGGTAAACCTGCCCAAGGAATGCCAAGATGAAATCGAGCGGCGTCGCCGCATCATTCCGACAATCAGGTTCATCGTCGGCGAGCACATCCAACGCGAGATCTCCAACTCCTTGGGAGACCCGCGCACGGACTACGAGGTTCTTGTTAAACCCGAGGTTCTCCTCGACTTAATGCCACAGTGCGTTCCCTACGATGAGATGCCGCCCAGCCCTTGGTACGAGGTGGTACTCCGGACCAGGCTGACACCGCAGATCATCACGGACATCCGACGCCTTTCGAACCTTTCGCCCACCCTCAGGTACCAGAGTGGCGAACGGCTTCTGTCCCAGCAATACATTGAAGACGGCGTCCGATTGATGGCCCAAGTATGGGCGGAGGAAACCAAGATTCCCCAGGTTTCCGTCAAACCGCTCGTTTGGTTGTCCACCGAAAAAGCAGACGCACTGGGCCAGTTGCTCCTGGACGGTTGGCTGACCTACCAGAGCAATTTGTACCAAGCCACCAAACCCGAAGCACCCCTTGGAGACGGTGGGCTCGAAACGAGCCTGCAGCTGCATGGACTGGAGCCGAGCGACCTTTTCGAAGTGACAGGCCAGTGATTTGACACGTTGGCTCCAAGTAGCAAAGCGACATCGGCTGCCTGCCAAATTTTGCGGCAGCCGGCCTTGCTGGCCCAATGGACACCCAATAAACTGATCCAGCCAACACCGAGACCAGCTCCCCAATCAGCGAAGCCTTGACCAGCCGACGCGAACGCCCCTACACGCTCGCCTGCGTGATCGTGATGCTGGTGTTGACCTTGGCGTGCGGCACGGGAGGACCTGGCGACGAAACTCTCGACAGACAAGACCCCATTCCGACTCCGGACCGGTCGCAGGTTCAGGTCATCGACGATGAGACGCCGGCTGGCCTGACGGACGCCGACGCCATCAGCGCGTACCAGCAAGGCTACGCCCATATGCGCGCCGCAGCCTGGTTTTCAGCCATCGCCTCCTACGACGAGGCAATACGCATCCAACCCGCCGTCTCCGGCCTCTACGAGGCCCGTGGCACGGCATATATGTACACCGGCAGGCACGATCAGGCACTGGCGGACTACACCCACGCCATCGCACTGAACCCCAACGACGCCGGCCACTGGCGCCGACGGGCCCACGCCTACACCATCGCGCCGACGCCTCAACCAGAAAAGGGCATCGAAGACGCGACCCGAGCCATCGAACTCGATCCCGAACACCCCATGGGCTATGGACACAGAGCCATTGCCTATACCCGACTACCGACGCCGGAATGGGGAAGGGCCCTCGCCGACATGGACCGGCACATCGAACTGTTCGAGGGGCACGACCCCGAAGCGTACCGAATGCGGGCGTGGATCCACGAAAATCTCGGGAACCACGTGGAAGCCGAACGGAACCGACGGTTAGACAGATGACAGTACCCTGCGGAGCGACTCTCAGGCCAGCAGGAAATAATGACGACCGCCTGTGGCGCATTTACATCCCCAGCGGCCACAATGCAGGAGACACTGGTCAACGTCGAACGCGAACACTGCGACGGACGGGCCAGCCACTCCCGAGATCCACCGGAATGATGCGCCACCGCTACCTACGCCAATGCGGCTACGGCTTCTATTCGCGCCTGCGTCCCAGCCCCCGCTTCTCGATCCACTGTCCGCGCTGCAAGAAGAGAAACCCACACCACCGCCGCGCGGTCTGCCGGGGACCGTCCAGCTCAAAGCGATGACAACAACCGGTAGCGCGAAACCGCCCACCACTGGCACAATGTCACCGTCACGGACTAACGGCGACCACGGTCGGCATGAGCAACAAAGTTGGCACTGCCGAGGTCAACCCGCTCCGTCTGTTCGCGGACGCCCCGGAAGCCGGGTCCTCCAACCCGCTCAACAGTCTCTGGCACCCGTACACCATCAGGCTGGCCACTGCTTCAGAATGACCATTGGGACACCCACAACCGCGGAACATCATGAACGTCCAGTCAACGAGATCAGATCAACCGATGGCCCAATTGACCCAATCAAGCGGATTGCCTGATGACTGGAGAGAAACGTCGCCACGGATTCCTGTTCCACGGCCAAGTCCAGACGACCCACAACCGAAGTCCACAACTCAAGCTCCGGTGGACAGCACCTCGGTCAAGGTCCTCCTCACCGGAGACGCCGCGCCGCCGGCAGAAAAAGACCGGTACAGACTGGTCGGACGCATGTACGTCCTCGCTGACAAGGGATAATCATGACCGCCGTCAGCCTTGCACCAGCCGCAACCTGCCGGATAATTCTGGCCGAGGCGCCGGAGCCGGACCCGGTCAACGGCGCCATCGCCAGCATGATGCTGGCCCTGCGCGAGGGCCGCCACTTCCAGATTGAACCGGGCCGGATCCAGTGGCACGACGAACACGACCGTCTGAGAAGCTTCTTCAGCGACGGCTCCCGCTGGTCCGCCAGCGAAGCCATGACGCGACCAGGTCCGCATCCCACACTGCCGCCGAGCGAAGAAGCTGACGCCCTGCAAAACAGGATCGACCACCTGCTGACTGCCTCTCAAAACGGATGGACCATCAGGGGTGGCCGCCGTCCGGACCCCGAAGCGCAAGGGAACATCGGCTTCATCACCTGGGACCGGGTCAGCCACGGCAACGTGCCACGCCTGGAAATAGACCCCGACGGGATCATCACATATTGGTACCACTGGCCAGAGCCAGACCTCCCGGCAGGAAACCGCCACGATTCCAGAGAAGAGCGGCCATATCCACCCCCATGGAAATAGCCCGACGGAAACAGGCGGAACCGAAGCCCTTCCCGAGCCCGTGTCAGAGGAGGTTTCGCCAATTGGGACCACGTCAGACACGCCATTCAGCACCAGAGGTAACGAACTATGCTTCCCATGCAGGGGCTCACCGCCCAGGGACTGCCCCACGACATCTCGCTTGAAGCCAGCGCCGACTACAGCCGCACCGGCTGGGAAAGCGGCTTTGAACGCGACGGCTCCGAGGTGTACACGTACACCGCCGGCGATAACGACATGCTCGTCATACGCATCAACGAGGTCTTCGACGAGGAACCCGACGAAGACTATTCACCTGATGAACCCGAACACTGGGCAGTGGACAAACGGTACTCCACCTGGCGCGGCGAATGCCGCCTGTATGGCGACCCTCGAGAAGAGGGATTCCAAGAGCTGTTCCAGCTGGGCCAATCGGTAAGGACTGACCCCGATGACCGGCAAAGAGAAGCCAACGTCGCGTTTGTCTACGCCGAAGTTGCTATCGAAACCGCCGACGAGGTCATCCTGGAACTGCTGGTCAAAGTCCCCGAAGCCTGGCTGCACGCCGTCCTCACTTGGCAGGGCGCCATCTGGCAGGGCTGGACCGAAAGTTACCAGCAGGTGGCCGGTAAAGTGCTCGCTCCCATGTGGATATGAATCCCACAGCACCAGCGCGCCAACACCGCCTGACTCCAACACCACGCGGATCGCGATGACCACCGATGGAACCATGTCCGCCACCGCGTCAGGAGTGCCGGTCGGATCACACCCGGCGGAAGACGCCCGAAAGAGGACTACCTTTGTCCTGACCGTTGACGAACTGGCGCGGCCCGACAAATTTAGGACGCAGATGCTGGCCCAGTCCCCAGGATCACTGGAAGACATCTTCGCTTTCCATTTAACGGGACGGAATCGCTGGACAACAACATATTGACACCGGACTGACCTCGCCAGCCAAGGCATTTCGCTACGCGTAGGCATGGAGAGTATGAACCAGACTCACACTATTACAATCACGGGAACCCGTATCGGGTGGGCGGAAGCGTCCACGGACAGCGAACTGCTGCCTGGCATCATAGTTACGACGACGGACCGGCAGGCGGCCGATCAGCCGAAACGGTTCCCGAGCTCCCTGCTGGGCCTGGACTCGGGAGGAGCTCTGATCTACCAGATCGACGTGGACGAACGGCAGTTGCGGGAAGCCATTGAGCTCGTGCCCGTCGGCACCGAAGCCGAATTCCGCGTGACGATCCAGGACCAGGGCCGCCTGCGGCTGGAGCGCATCGTACTGACCTCTCCATCGTAATTTTCCGGTGGTCTGTCCATCCCTACGGTGATCCATCCCCACCAATGACATCCAAGCCGTAGCGCACTGAATCCCGCTCCCAGGCGTGTCGCGATGGCCAGTGGCACTCCAAGCAAGTCCATCTGGCACGGCCCACCATCCCGACGGGGCACTCCGCCGACGGGGCCTGCCATGAACCGACACCCAGGCTCAGGCGTATTAACAGCAAGCCACCGATGGCGCAGCCAGCTTGATCAACACGGCATGGGGAGTTCCTGATACCAACACCACGCTCACGATAAGCAGCAACATCGGTAGCCAGATCGCCTACCTGTTTCGCACCAAAGCAACGCAGGAAAACCGCCGGCATACGGCGTAACCTCAACCCGCGACTCACGCTCCTCCCACCGGCGAATCCGTCACTTGACGCGCAAATGGCGCGGCGGTAGGCTGGCCGCGCGAGAACTGGGAATCCGCCCACAAACGGCCCACTGCGGGTCCACTGGGCGTGGATGTATACGGGTAGGCACTACGTGCCTCCTCACGGCGTCCACGCTTGTGGATTCGCAGTTCTCGCAGATTGCCTATCCCGGATCCGTGAGGAGGTTCCATGTTGAAGCATCTGCCAGGGGCCGACCCAGCGCCGGATCGCGCCACCCTTCCCGCCACCGAAGGCCGCACCGGCAAGCACGCACTGCTAGGGTGGCTGTCCGATTTCCGACTGGAGCCCTTTCCCAGAGCGTCGGGCGTTCGCCGGAGGGTTCTGCTACCGGTGGTCGCGGCCGCCCTGATCTCGACGACCACCGTGGCGGCATGCGGCTCTGAGGAAACGGTGCCCGAACCCGCCGAGGAAAGGCCCGCCGCCCAAACTGCGGACAGAACCGACCAAGGATCGTCGGGGAGCGGTACGCAGAACGTCCCTACGGACGCGGCCACTCCCACCAACAGCAGCCAGTCGGCAAACGCCGGCAGTACAGAATCCGGCGGCTCAAGCACGTCGCGCCAAGGGAGCAGAGCGGAACCGACGGAAGAGCCAGCGACACCCGCCGTGAGCGGGCAGAGCGACCAAGCCGAACAACCGGCGCCCACGGCCGAACAATTCCAACGGGCGGAAGTCCTCTACCTGGAAGCCGAGCTCTACCTGCTGAACCAAAGGTTCCACCGTGCGGCGCACTCTCTCGATCAGGCCATCGCCAACAACCCCAACCTGGCCGAGGCTTACACCCTGCGCGGTTTCGCCCGCACGATGTTGAGAGACCACGACGGCGCCATGCAGGACTTCGAAAAGGCGTTGGCGATGGGAGCGGAAAACGCCGGACGCGCCTACGCGTTTCGGTCCTACGCTCACAGCGAGATGGGGAACTACGAAGACGCGCTCGCGGACGCCGAGACGGCTCGGGAGATGATTCACCACGAGGACCAGTTCGCGCGGGCGGACGCCGACCTCGCTCTGTTCACGGCCCTCTACCGTTCGGGAGACTACGCCACCATCGACACCTACAGCCTCCAGCGGTTGCCCCAAGGCTCAACACACCAGCTGAACCAGAACCTCGCGCCCTACGGACTGGTCAAGCTCTACGAGCACCTCGACGTGCACCGGAACATCGAAACCATCCTCGAAGCGGACACGCATCTGCTCCTCAACCCGGATGACGTCAATTTCCTCCGCAACCGGTACCTCGCCCACCGCGACCTGCGGTGGCACAAAAAAGCCCTGGAGGACCTGAGCAAGATCACCGAACTGACCGAAGAGGACCGCAGGACCAGCCTCTACGTCCAGAGGGCGAGGATATGGGCCCAGATCGGCGATTACGAAGCCATCGTCCAGCACGCGGCGGACCTCGAACCCAGCCGAGACATCGAGGCCGGAGCCCTGCTGGCAATCGCTTACTGGAACCTCGGAGACGTTCAAAAGGCGACCAACACCATCAACGCGTTCGACTATAGCGATCCCACCGCGCTCTTCTATTGGGACGAGAATTATCCACCCACAAACGTCAACGACCTCAACTCGAGCTACTCCAGCGACATCACGGCACACCTGGCAATCAAAGGAGCGCTCCTTGCCGTCCAGGGGCGGCTCGAAGAAGGCCTGAAGTACCTGAACATACCCGCCTGCAACGACAGGATCATCGCCGCCGCCGATGACGTACCAATCACCTGGCACGCAGGATACGGCAGCGAGCAACCCCTCCATATCATCGCCTCACAACTGGCGGACCCGTGGTTCAATGCCAAGCGGTACGAGCACCAGTGGGCCGAGATGAGCCAAGCCAAGGCAATGTGGGAATGGTGCGACTATCCGGCCGAGCTCGCCGCCGACCCAGAAGCCGGTTTGTGGACGACGATGGCTTTGCCTTCCCACGTCAGTCAGCCGAACCCGCCGTTCCCGACGCGCGTTTCCTACAACTCCCGCGTCAGCCATCCGAACTTCTTCGACCCCATCGTCATAGCGTCGGACGACCCCGACCTGCGCCACTACATGGCGACTTGGGCCCAGTTTGGACTGCCATACTCCTCAGCCATCGACATGCTGCGCGACATCGACCAAGCGATTGAACTCGGCGCCGACAACCCGAATGCCCACCGCATCAAGGCAGAGACCCATTTAGCCTGGGCATTGAGACGGAACCCCATTCACCGCCCCGATAGCGAAGAACGACAGGCGTGGACTGAACACCACTACGACCAGGCGGTCGACGCCTACGCCACCTACGAATCTCTGGCCTCACCCATGCGGTGGGAGGCAGCCAGGTACCACTTTGCACGCGGCAAAGTGCTGGGCCGGCTGGAGATGAAGCAGGAGGCGCAATCCGCCTACCAGCAGGCGTTTCAGCATGGATTCAGCGAAGAGGCCGTGAAGCAAGCCCTCATGGAACTCAATCGGTAACGAGCTCGAAGGATCATCCCAACCTGGGCCAGTCACGCTTGGCGCGGTCCATTCGGGCGCGATAACGCCACGCAGCCTGCGTTTCCGCGCCAGAGCCGTCCAGACGGTCGCTGGTGGCGTTCGAAGCATCCCAGCAGCACGGAGGCAATCCCGCGCCCTGTGAGCCCTGGGCTGCAGGGGCTGCCCTTGTTGAACCGGTGGCCTCCTGGACCGCAGCACCAACTTGCGCGTCCGTTTGCCAAATGAATCAGTCGACGGGAAAATCGCCGGGCATTTTCCGGCAACGTGAAATCGGCGCGTCCTGACCAGCGGGCTCGGGCAAACAACACCAGACGGAACGGAGGGAGAAAGACCGTGACATTCGAACAGCAGGCAACGTCCGTCGTCCATCGAAACAGGCCGCCGCGGTAGCAGATTTCTATATGACCCAGCCGGTTACGAACGGTTGCCGACTGCGCTAAACTGGCCGCCTTTGCGCACACGCCCGTGGTCATCCCGCCAACCAAAGGAGAACCCAACGTGAGCATTGCCGAGGCGAACGTCAGGAAAAACCTCCATGAAGTGGTGGGCAAGGCCTGGGATGCCTTCGAACGCGCCGGCAACCTGTCATCGCGCGTATACCCCTCAGTCCCGATTTTGTTCTTCGGCGACTTGCCCGCGTACTACGGCTCCGTGACGCGCATCCTGACTGTCGGCAAAAATCCCTCGAAGGAGGAATTCCCGGAGAGATCGCGTTTCCTGCGGTTCCCTCTAGCCGAGAACGTCACAGCGCATGAACCGGACGCTTATCTGGACGCGCTCTGCGCCTATTTCCAAGCCTACTCCCAACCTTACCGTCGCTGGTTCAACTCATACGAGCCGTTCCTCAACGCAGTCGGGGCGAGCTACTACGGAAGCGAACCCTCAACGGCTCTCCACACCGACATCTGCTCCCCCGTCGCTACCGATCCTACATGGGGTCCCCTTCACGAAACCGACAAGTGCAATCTCGGACAAGATGGCGTTCCACTGTGGCATGACCTGCTGAACGTGCTGAAGCCACAGCTCGTCGTAGTCTCAGTAGCCAAAGAGTATCTTGAGAGGATCAAATTCCGCCCCCTGAGCAACTGGGAAAACGTGCACATCTTCGACCGAAAGAAAGACGGTTCGCGTCGACAAACCCCCGTCAAGGTTCAGGGACGTAGGTACGAGGTCAGCGCCGAGCCATCTCTTTTTGTCTTCGTTACGGCAAGCCAAACACCAATGGGACTTCTCGACGACGGCCAGAAACGCGAAGCAGGCACTAAGGTTCGTGACTTGATGTGCTCAGGGTTCTCACCAAGCGTCCAGATGCACTAACCCACCATGGCAAAGAAATCCACTCTGCAAGACTCACACCCCGAATCGCCCTCGGACGGAAACTGCGCCCTCCGCGTCCTGACGTCCGCAGTCATTTCTCGGATACTGAAGCGAAGCTCCACCATCGACGAACTACTCGAAAACTTCCACGCCGTCACTCGTCAACAAATTGACGCCGTTCTGGACCACCAAATCAGGGCACTGCAGCAACACGTCGAACGTTGCTGGTAACCACGACCACGACGGCCATCCTGACTAACGTTGTGGATAGATTCGTACCAGGCAACACGCACCCCGAATTTCCACCGCCCAGCCGCCGTCAGCGGCCATCAGGGAACCACACCGGAGCCGTCCGGGGGCCCTGTCCACTCGCCAGATCCACCCCGACGACCTCCGACACCGCCTCGGGCTACTGCCGATACACGACGTAAAACGCCGAAACCTGGCTGCCCAACCTTCGGCGCCTCCGAGCGAATGATCGTCATATTAGATCCCGCGGAGACGAGCGCTCCAGGAGGTACTTCTCGTGAATTCCCCAAACGGACAGTCCCAACCAAGGGAAGACCTGCACGGCCTCATCGAACCGGAACACGAGGTAGACTCATTCCGGGAAACAGCCGAGGCCGTCGGCAAAATGCTGCACGCCCAAGCCATGCACAACATCGAGATGGCCAACCGGCGGTACTTCGGCGAGGTCGGCAAGGAACGCAGCCGCCGCACGATGATCTACTCCCACAACTGGTCCATCGCCAAAGGCCATTCCCCGCAAACCCCCTTGATCGCGCAGGACGCCGCGCTACTCGCCGAAAACTGCGGCGTTCCGCTCCAGTTCACGGCTGCCGACCCACAGCATGGACCCATGTTCCACCAATACTTCATCTCCTTCAATGGCCGTGGCGACTCCTGCGACGACTTCCAGTACCCGCCCCACCTGGCAGCAAATCGAGAGGTCGGCCTATTCGGCAGAATCCACTGCAAATGCCGCACCGAGTGCCGAGACTACGACACCCTCGTCAGCGCCATCCTGCTGTCGATCAAGCATCATCTGGGAAGCAAATGCTCCGTCAGATCCACCGGGCAACCGGACGGGGCTGGCTGGACCGCCGCCTTCGAACTCTACTCCCGCACCTTTCCAGAGCGGGAACTCCCCTGGCTCGCCAACTGGCCCAAGCGCCCACCCTAAAAGGGGTAACGCTCCGAGCTTGTACAGGAGAGGACCGTGACGTCTCCTCGTAGGTGGACAAATCGCCACCAACGGATAATCAGAGCAAGCACACCTCTGCACGTCGCCACCATCTCCGAGGACACTGCCCGACTGGCCGCCAACTGCGACCTAGAACTCCAGATGTCGGCCTCTAACCCAAGGCGTCCATCCGTATTTGAACCCCACCTGATCCGCTTCAACGGCCGGAATGAACCGACAGAAGTTTCGAATTCCCGCCCGACTTCGCAAAGTCCCAAGCCGCCAGCGCCGGAGCCTCCGTCGGCGAGTGGCGAACGAACCGGCACGACTACGACCGGCACCGCCGAGCGCAAGAACGTCATATTACGAATCTGCGATGATGGTTCTCCAGGAGGTGGCCGCATGAAATCCCCCGACAGAGTTCCTTCAGCCGTCGAAGGCGGATCGTCCCAACCCAGGGGAGAACTCCACGGTCTCATCGAACCTGACCACTCGGAAAGCCGCCAACTTCGGGAAACAGCAGACGCCGTCGGCAAAATGCTGCACGCCCAAGCCGTGCACAACATAGAGATGGCCAACCGGCGGTACTTCGGCGAGGTCGGCAAGGAACGCAGCCGCCGCATGATCATATACTCCCACGACTGGGGCGTACACGCCGGACACGAACACACCGCGGAAATCAGCGCCGACGCCGCACTCCTCGCCGCCAACTGCGGCGTCCCCCTCATGCGCTCCGTCCACGAACCGGACCTGGAGCCCGTATTCGGCCCCGACGTCATCATCTTCAACGGCCGCGACGACTTCTGCGAAGACTTCATCTACCCGCCCACCGAGGGCGCCAAACCGGCCGCCGGCCTCCTCAGCAACTACGGGGAATGCAAGACCGAGTGTCGCGACTACGACACCCTCGTCAGTGCCGTCCTCCTAGCTGTCAAGCACCACATCGGCAGCAAGGGCTCCGTAAGGTCAACTTCCGAACCCGACAGCGTCGGCTGGCAGGCCGCCTTTGAGATCTACGCCCGCACGTTCCCGGAGCGGGAACTCCCGTGGCTCGACAACTGGCCCGAGCGGAGTTCGCCCTGACAGCCCGACATGACCACAGCACCAGACCTCAACGACGCCAGCCAACCTTCAGCGTGCTACGACGACAGTCGACACCGCCGGGAGTCCAAGAAGCATGACCCAACGACCCGATAACTCCGGCGAGTCCGGCACGAGCCGCCCCCACGATGACGACGTCGTGAACGGCTTGATCAAACCGCCGGAGCCCACCTGGCACATGACCGAAGAAGAACAGGCCATGATCGACCGCATGCGCAGGTCCGGACGACGCCTGTGGGATCAAATCGAGCAGAACGCCGCTTTCAGAGAAGCAGTCAAATCCTACCCGGGAGAACGAGGATACACCCACTCCTGGGTCATCAAAGACGAGCAGTCAGCCCAGACGGAGAACATCGTGGCAGACGTCCAGGCGCTGGCCGCCCAGTGCGACTTCAAAATGCAGACGCCGCGCAACAAGTACGAAGACTTCACGCTAGGTCCTGACCGAATCTCACTCAACGCCGAACAAGACGGCCGCGGTACCTTCGAGTATCCCCCCAACTGGAGGAGAAACGTCGAAATCGGGCTCCCACCCGGCTACGGAGAATGCACCACCGACGCGATGCCCTACGACGCGCTGGTCGGCGCCGCGCTGCTGGCCATCAAGCACCACCTGGGCAACGACGTGATGGTGCGCTCCATGGGCGACCCGCAACACGCCGCCTGGCAGGCCGCCAAGGCCCTCTACACCCACACCTTCCCGGAACGGGAGATCCCAGCACTCGACAACTGGCCCAAGTAGAAGCCGGACTGCGCTGCAGTAGTTCACAACTCACCCGCCGAACCGCTGGTCTGGATGGAGAAGCATCGCACGGAGTTTGTGACGAAGCCAGCCGCCAAAGCCTCGATACACTCATCGTCGCCGGATCCGACGGCAACCCCGGCCGCGTGTCGTGGACCACCGCCGACCGACATCTCGCCCACCGCGCGTTCGACGGCCCCTTCCCACGCGGCTACCCGATTGGCGACGCCATCGACCAATGGCGCGAGGTTCTCATCAGGCTGACGGCCTCCGGCAGCGAACACGCGCGCGACCGTGCTTATACGATGTTGCTCATGGCCGAGGCCGGCCTCCACGCCCTTGACCGCCAGGTGGGGAAGGCTGTCTACAAAGTGCTCGACAACGCAGGATTGGACGACGATGCCAAACGCACAGTCCTGCTCAAGCTCCACGACAACCGCGAAGTTGATCAGCTACTCCTCCGGCCGGTGCGGCGTCAGATCCCGATGGCTGACCGACGACCGGGCCAGGTGCCTTTCCCGACGCCTTCGGGAGCACGGGTTCGCCCTTGCCCTGGTGCGGACAGTCGTCGAACACACTGGCCACAACTCTGACGCGTACTACATGATCGGTGCTGAGTACCGGATACCGGAACCGACGCCGGAAGATCTCGAGAAATGCGCCGACGCTCTGCGGCAGGCGGGGGCCGACGACCAGAGGATCGACACCGCCCTCGACACCCTGGGCGTCCCATCCGGTGGACACTGGCCCCCGCGAAACCAGCCGCAGGAGTGACGGCCGCCAGCGCGTTCGCGGGCTTGCCATCCGATACACGACGGAAAACGCTTGAATCTGGCTGCACCACCTACACCGCCTACGGGTGGAGAATCGTCATATTGGGAATCTGCGAGGACTACTCTCCAGGAGACGATCTCATTGAAATCCCCCAGCAGCCATCGTTCAAGCGTTGAAGGCAGGTCGTCCCAACGAACGGAGGACCTCCACAACCTCATCGAACCGGAACGCACGGAAGACACATTCCGGGAAGCAATCGAATACGCCAAAAACGTCCTCCACCCCCAAGCCGTGCACAACATCGAGACGGCCAACCGCCGCTACTTCGGCGAGGTCGGCAAGGAACGCAGCCGCCGCATGATCATCTACTCCCACAACTGGGGCGTGCATGCCGGACACGAACACACCGCGGAAATCAGCAAGGACGCCGCCATCCTCGCCGCCAACTGCGGCGTCCTCCTCATGCGCTCTGTCCACGAACCGGACCTCGACCCAGTGTTTGGGCCTGACCTCATCATGTTCAACGGCAGGGGCGACGCGTGCGAGGACTTCATCTACCCGCCCACCGAGGGTGCCAAACCGGCCGCAGGCCTCCTCAGCAACTACGGGGAATGCAAGACCGAGTGCCGCGACTACGACACACCGGTCAGCGCCGTCCTCCTGGCTGTCAAGCACCACGGCGGCGAAATGGCCTCCGTACGATCCACGGCCAGCCACGACAGCGTGGGCTGGCAGGCCGCCTTCGAACTCTACTCCCGCACCTTTCCGGAGCGGGAACTCCCCTGGCTCGACAACTGGCCCGAGCGGAGTTCGTCTTGAGAGCCCGACATGATCACGGTGCCAGACCGCAACGACGCCGGCCCACCTACATGCACGAGCTCGACGACTGGCCCAACTTCCGCTGGAACGAAGAGGTCATCGTGCCGCTGCTGGAGCACGCCCGTCGTCAACAGGTGGACATCGTCGCCTACGCCGCCGCGCTGAGCACAGAGGACGCCGCTGAGACGACGATCCGACACTTGACGGACTCGGCCGTCGCTACCAGCCAAATCGAGGACGAGTACCCAGACCGCAATGCCGTAGAAGCCGCGATCCGGCGACGCATCGTAGGCGGACCTCGACAAACCGATCAGATCCAACGAGACGAGCCAGGCATCGCCGTCGTAACGGCCGACACGTCCACCAACTACGCAGTGCCCCTGACGGCGGAACGTCTCCACGGGTGGCACCGCACGCTGTTTTCGAGCCCGCCCCGCCATGACATCACGGTCGGCCGATGGCGCGACGACCGCCTGGGACGCATGCGGGTAGTTTCAAGGAGCCCAACGGGCCAGACCGTCGTCCACTTCGAGGCCCCGGCCGCCGAACGGCTCGACGCCGAGATGGACCGCTTCCTCGAATGGTTCAACCAGCCGGAGGACGAACCCGACCTCATCAAGGCAGCCATCGCCCACCTTTGGTTCGTCACCATCCATCCCTACGACGACGGCAACGGCCGCATAGCCCGCGCCATCGCGGACCTGGTCCTGGCCCGCTGCGACGGCACCGATACGCGTTCCTACAGCATGTCGACCGAGATCCTCTACCAGCGGGAGGATTACTACCAAGCCCTGCAGGACACGCAGTCGGGCTCCATGAACATCACGGCTTGGTTGACCTGGTTCCTGAATTGCCTGACGGACGCCATCGAGTCCAGCTGAAGAACGGGCAACCAGCGCACCGCGAAATTCAATGACAGCAGGCCGTAGCGTAACTGCATGGCCCCCGAATAAACTGACCTCAGGCTGACGACGGCTACCCAAAAATGGAGGAGCCGTCACATGCCGACCCCACGCGATTTCCCCTACATCTGGACCACCTGGCTGCCCCGCCTGCTCACCGGCGAGAACTCCTGCGAGTGGGCCATCTGGTTCAAGGCCCATCACCAAAGCTGGGAACGCGTCCCATCGGACTTTGACCAAGCCAAGTGGATGCTCGACCACACCGCGCTCCTCAACGAGCGCATCGCCAACTGGACCGTCGGCGGCCACGACGTCGACCTCGAGGCGCAGAACCGGTTTGAACTCCACGGCAAGACGGCAACCCTCGCCGGACGACCTGACATCATCGCCCGCCGTGAGGACCACGCCGTCATCGTCGACGCCAAGACCGGCCACGACAGCCCCAGCCACGCCGTCCAGGTCATGATCTACCTGTACGCCATCCCCAGGGCCCTCGAACGGTACCGGAAGGCCAAACTCAGGGGGCAGGTCACCTACAGCGACCACACGATCCGCATTTCGGCAGAGACCGTTGACGACAAGTTCATCCAGAACCTGGGCGCGCTGATCCGCCGGCTCTCGAGCGACGAACCAGCAAGGAGGGTACCCAGCCGCCAGGAGTGCCGGTTCTGCGACATCAGCGCCGCCGACTGCACAGCCCGCGTGGAAGGCGAGCACGAGCTCGAGGATGGCACCACCAACGACTTCTGACGGTCTTGCCCGTTTGGTCCCCTAATTTGTGGAGTTTTCCGGTAAGGCCCCTGACAGATGAACCCGACAGCATGCCGGATCGCTTCAAACATTTGAGGATTCGCCCATGTCGGGAATATTCGGCTGAGGCCCGTATTCATCCGTTCCTGCGTGACCTACCCCGAGCTGCGGCGGTCAGGCAGCGTCCGTCAGTGCAGCCTGCTCCAAGGCGTGAAAGTCCGTGCCGTTGACGCGAGCGCGAAAAACCGTCTGCGCTGCCGGAGAATCGTCCATGCCGATGAACCGACGGCCCAGACGAGCGGCTACCAGTAGGGTGGTGCCGCTGCCGGCGTAACAGTCCATGACGGTATCGCCGAGATCGGACGAAGTGAGGATTATGCGTTCCAACATTCGAGCGTTCTTCTGAGTCGGATACTGTGGCCGCTGCGGGTCCTTGTACAACCAGACATCCTGCGGGAGTTTGCCGCCCGCTTCACTGGCGTAGCGAATTTTGCGGGGGTTGCCGGTGGAACTCCAGGCGACCAAGCCAGCAGCTTCCAGTTCGTCCAATTTCTCCGGAGAATAGCGCCAATGGCGCCCCGCCGGCGGGGCCATGCCGCGCCAGGGCTGACCGCTGGGGCCGCTGAGCGTGGTGCCAGGTGCGTGCAGGGGAGTGGTGGCGTAACGCCGGCCCGTCGGGTCCGTAAACGGGTACAGGCGTTGCAGGTCGGCGTCGGACATTGGCTCGCGCTGGGGATGCCATGTGATCTTAGTCGGCGACACCGAGTAGAACAGGATGGTGTCCTTGATGTTGCCGTACGATTGGCGGTCGAAATTCTTCGGGTTGCACTTGATGCGCGCGATACTGTTGCGGAAGTTCCTTGGTCCAAACACATTGTCCATCAACATGCGGACGTGGTGTTCCATCTTGACGTCGATGTGTACGTAGATGGACCCAGCAGGAGACATCACCCTGCGGATCATGGTCAGCCGTTCACCGAGCGCATCCAGGTACGCTGGTCCGCGGACGCGGTCGGAAAAAGCGGGACGGCCGGATGCGCTGACGGTGTTGGCGCGTTGGTCGTCTATCAGAAATTCGTTGCTAGTGGCAAAGGGAGGGTCGACGTAGACCAAGTCGACGTTGATGCCGATTTCGGCCGTGAGGCGGAGGCCTTCAAGGTTGTCGCCAGCGTAAAACAGGTGATTCATCCAAGGAGTGTAGCAGGTCTCCGTTGGAGTGGAATGGTATCATCGTTCCACCGTTGACGGTCTGAAACAATTCAGAGGGCTAAGCGTGGCAAACAGTCCCCGCGCAGGGTGGGCGGCAATTAGATGGAGATAGCGACACGATTCGTCAATTCGCTGTTCGTCAGCATGCCCGGAGCTGGGCTGTTTGCTGGCGGTGTTGCCCTGTGCTTTGGCGAGAAGGATCTCCCAGGAGATGATTGGATGATCCTCGCGTCTTTCGTGGCGAGTTTGGCGGCGCTGATGGTCTGGACGGGCGCGACCGTCGATCCAAGGCACAGTCTTAGACGTGGTCTCTTGGCTTTTGGTGTTGCCGCGATTTTGTTGCCTATGGCTTCTGTGGTATTCGCGATCACAGAGCCACCCAGCGACAATCCAATTCTTTCCAAGGAGATAATAGTGGTGGGTTGTTTGGTAATCGGGTTGGTTTTGGCTGCCATAAGCTGGATGTTGACAAAGTATGTCCGTCTATTTGATGACGAATAGTTTGGGCCGGAACTTTGGACTCCGGCCCGCCAAAATGCCGCGTCAACCCGCCGGTCAACCAGCCCGTCCGTGTTTGCTAACACCCGCCCCGTCCCAGCCGGTCCTTATGATCCAACAAATGTAGATTTCACCTTGGCTCCGGTTTAGGTGTGGCGCGAATTCCCCGCAGCTGACCAACCAGCCCGTTCGGGCGTTTCCGCCACCGCCGGAGCGAGTTGAGTCGCTTCTTGACATCATCAGGACTCAGGACAAACGGGTAATGCCAATTTGAAGGATATGACCATCTCAGCGCACGCGGGAGATGCGGTCCTGGAGTCCCGGATCCACCGTCCCGTGGGCGGCGAAATAGGCGATGAGGGCGTCCAGGTCAATTGCCCCGACCACCCTTTCTTCACCGTCCTGCAGCACGCTGAAGCCGTCGCCGCCATCGGCCAGAAAGCTGTTGACCGTTACCCGATAGCTCCCGTCCGGATCCACCATAACGCCGTCGATTTTGATGCTCGCCGCATCCACCTTCGACCCAGTCGCCGCGGCCGCATCCCAGACGTAGCTGAACCCCTCCGAAACCTGCAGTACTCTCATCGAACCCACATCCGGATTGTCGAACTGCTGCTCCAGCAGGGTGTCGATCTGGACGCCAGTCAGGGACATGGTCACCAGGCTGTTGCCGAAGGGATGGACGGCAAACGCCTCACCGTAGGTGACCTCGCCGTCGGCCCCGTCCGCCGACGCGGCGAACCGGATGTCAGCCCGTATCCCGCCTGAGTTCATGAACGCCACCACCGCTCCACCAGCGTCGTCGCGACGGGTGGCCGCCAGCTGAGCATCTGCGATTACGCCGCCCAGGGCCGACTCCCCCGCCTGGTTCTCCTCGCGCGTGATGTCGGCGGCGACGTTGCCGACCACCGCGTCGGCGAGCGGCGCCGCCAGAGCCTCGTACCGGTCGATTAGCGCCGTGAGTGCCGGAACGGACGTAACGTCCGCCTGTTGGTTGGGAAGGTTTTTCGCGGACTGCACCACCATGTCCCCGGTGTCCCGGCTCAGCTTCACGTCGATGACGGTGAACAGACGCCCGCCGTGGTCGGCCATGGTGACCCACTTCCCGTCCACCTCACAGACAAACTCGTCGTTGGTGTGGCCGGCGATCACCAGGTCCACTGCGTCGTCCAACCGCATCGCGATCTCCGCCACCGGCCCGATGAGGCCGGAACCGCAGTCGTCCGGTTCCCCGTCGGAAAACCCGCCCTCGTGGAGGAGGACCACGATTGCCTCGATGCCCGCCTCCCGCAGCTCCGGCACCAGGGCGTTCACCGCCTCGGCCTCGTCCCGAAACGTCAGTCCCGCGACACCGCTGCGTGTGACGATGCCAGGGGTTCCCTCCAGGGTGACCCCGATGAACGCCACCCTAACGCCCTGGTAGTCACGGACGGCGTAGGGCGGGAAGATGGTCTCACCCGTTTCGTCCACCACGACGTTGGCGGCGAGAAATTCGAACTCGGCCCCCTCAAACGGGTCGCCGTCCCTGTCTCCGTCCACCGGATGCGGTCCGCCCCGCTGCAGCCTGAGCAGCTCCGCCGGCCCCTCGTCAAACTCGTGGTTCCCCACTGCGTTCAGATCGAGGCCCATCAGGTTCATGGCCTCAATGGTAGGCTCGTCGTGGAAGAGCGCCGAAATCAGGGGCGAGGCTCCGATGAGGTCGCCAGCCGACACGAACACCGAGTTGTCCACTTCCGCCCGTGCCGCCTCAATATGAGCCGCCAGATAGTCCGCCCGTCCCACGCCGCCGAAGGAATCGGAGGACGTGGCGATGTTGCCGTGGAGGTCGTTGATGGCCAGGATGCGCAGCTGCACATCCGGAGGTTCCTCGGCTGAGCAACCCAACAGCAACATCCCCGCCCCCAACAGCAGGGCAACCGACAGCAATGGTCTCATCTCGCGACCGAACTCCTCCCTGATCTGGCCCGCTCTGCGGGTTGACCGCCCACTCTACTCCCTCTGGCGCCTTTGTGAAAACGGACACGCTTCAGTCCTCCGCAGCGACCGTTTCACCAACCCCCTGAGTCGTAGAACACAGCACGACAGCCACCAAGCCCTTGCCTTCTTTTCCAACCCAGGTTGATGGCCTGAACACTGGTCTTTGTCGATACCGTGCCGCAAACGGGCCGCAGAAACGCTGACGCGAATTTACGCCTCGAAGCCGCATCAAGGCCTCACAGCCAGCGAGACGGGGAAACCGGCCATGGTGAACGGAGCGGCGACCATGCCGAGGACATGGCTCCGACCACCCGACATCGGTTTTATGGCGCCAGCCATCGGGCAGCCCCACAAACCTTCCCGTCTTCGGGCAACCGGTCTCCCGGGACAAATTTGGCGAAACTGCCCGCATCGACGCACAATGGACCCACCGCGTACATATTCATCCAACCTGGGTTTCAAAAGCGTGCACCAGCAACGAGAGGCACAGGAACGTGGCTTCGCAAAAACATCTCTTGGAGCCAGTCAAGCCAGGGTCGCCGGAACCCGATGAGGCCCTCATCCGCCGCATCCTGACGCGGGCAACGCTGCAGATCCCTCCAGCCGAACCTTCGCCGGCGGAGAGAAAGACGAGCGACAAAACCGGCGACCCGCCACCGGGAACCGGTCCGCACGAGCCGGACTCTGAACAATAGTCGCCGCATTGTTGGATAAGCACGGGCATCGCGGTCGCGCTACCGGCCCAAGGGCTCGTCAGCGGCTTCCGATCTGCTGTGGACCATCACCGGCACACTGCCGCAGTGGTCGCCACGGGATGTCTCGTTGAGAACGCTGCCGTCGACTACAAGACCGCCATCTACGACTACGACAGGTCAGGGAACGACCTGTTGACTAATCCGCAAAAATTAGCGTAAATCGTTCAGCCGCTTCCGGGGCGACCTGCTCCCGGCAGCAAAGCAGACCGCAATGCCGCCGGGGAACTTGCTCCAACCGGCGCGAAACCCACCCCACCAAAGGAGTGAAAATCATGGAATGGCCCCTGCAAGCCTACTCAGTCAAGCTCAAGCGAAAGGTCGACATCGCCGAGGATTCCATGGAGTTGGTCACGATGAAGAACGGCCGCCACGCCATCAGGGGCGTAGCCGTAGAGGATCAGAGCATCAAAGTGTTCCGCATCCTGGGCAACGCCGAAATTGAAGAAGTGCGGGCGAAATTGGGCAACAAGTAAGGCAACGCCCAGCCGTGGCGACGGCTGACGGCTCAACCACCGCAGCACTCGCCCGGCAAGCCATTGCGTCAGGCCGCACAGGTAAGCGTCCCGAGCAATTTGCCGGTTGCCCATGGCTGCGGTCGGAGTTGATTGGCACGCTGCTCGGCGTCTGGAAAGACTTCAAGAGGCTGGACACGCACGCGCAAGCTACATTTTTCACCCGCGACAGATTCACCCAAAACAACCAGCAGCCCAGCGGGCACGGCGTTCGCCGCGAAGACCATGGCCAGATCACCATGGCGCTTTCCGCCTCACGCTGACGGCATCGGCGTCCTGCTTGGCTTTCTCAATCTCGGCCAGCCGCATGTTGAGCAGACGCAGCGCTCTATGAACGCCTTGGGCGGCGGAGAGGCTGGACGCTTCGATACGTAGCCACTCGCCAGAGCCACTCTGCGGGTCCGAAACGGAATCGACTCAGCCACGCTTCCGACCACCACACCTGCAGCCCCCACACTGCGATCACAAACGCCATCACGGCACTCCGGTTCACAAATTCGACGTCGCTCAGCAACACCGTCAAGACCAGCACGCCCAGCACCGTCTGCGTCAGGTAGTTGGTCAGCGCCATCCTTCCCACTGCGCGCAGACGCCGTTTCAGCCAGTTGTCCGCACGATGGTCCCACAGGATGATGAGGCTCATATATCCCAGCGCGAACGGAATCGTCCCCAGCGTGTTGGGAATCTGGCCAATAAAGGCGACCTCGAGAGAGTAATCGTGGAATGCGACCATGATGACGCCAGCCGCCGCCAAGGGAATGCCGACGGCAATCCCGATAATTGCGGTCATCTTGTAGGTTCTCGCGGGCAAGCCACCGCTGATGAAGCCGGCTCGAAACAAACCGGCTCCGATGAGCATCATCCCCAACGCGCGCAGGAAATAGCCCAACAGGAAGAGAAGATCAATGGCTCCGTCGTTCGGAGTCTCGCCCTGCGTCCAGAGACCGTGCAGCGGGGAACCGGTTGCGTCGGCGACGTACTGCGCAAGCAGCGCGCAAGGAACGGACAGCGCAAACACGGCCACTCCGACGGAGATCAGTGCCCGATTCCTCAGCTTCCGCAGAGCAATCAGAACGGCCGATGCGACTGCATACACTGTCAGCACGTCGCCTTCCCACAGGAGGAAGTGGAGGATGCCGATTATCAGCAGCAGCGCGTTTCGCCACAGGCTCAGCAACACCCCGCTGCGTCCTCTCTCTGCGGCTCGGTCGATGAAGAGGATCATTCCCGCGCCAAACAGCAACGAAAACAATCCCATGAACTTCTGGTCGATGAAGACCTCGCCGATGATGCCCACAGACCAGTCGAGCCAGGTCTCCGAGCCGCCCGCGCTCAGGTTGAAGTAGGGCGCGCCGCCGAACTGAAAGTAAACGGCGTTCATGAGCAGAATACCGAGCACCGCCGCACCTCGAATCAAGTCGAGGCTTGTTATACGCCCGGCCTCCTGAACAGGGCCGGAATCGCCAGCGTGGGGGTGCGCTGCCAACAATTCACGCTCCTTGGGCGAGCCAGCGGAGATCTTACGATGTCAGCCGACATCAGGTCTAGGCCGGCAAACATCGGGGTGCCGCTCATGCTGTGGGGAACCTCGCATGCAAGGCTGCAAGGGCGGTGGCAGAGGATTTCCGCAGCGGATGGAGCCCAGTACTAGGGACGGAGATGGGGACGGTGTCGTATGCGAAAAGCGCCCGCCTCAGCTGCGTGAACCAAACGAAAAAGCGCCGTGGAAACCGCGGCGCCTTCAAACGACGAGAATCTGCACAGCATCACTCTGCTGCTTGAGCCTTGGGGTCACCGGGGGTCCACGCCTTCACTACCACAGTATAGTGCCGAATTGAACCCGCACCGGGTCGGCGTCCGTGTCCAGCAACTCAGCAACCGTCCTGACCCGCTGGGCGACGTTCCAGCAATCGACCCTGATCGCCACGGCCGAGGCACCACGTCGCCAGTTGCCCATGGGCTGCGGTCCGACGTACGGCGACCGAGCACATTGCCGACATCTCTCATCAGACCACGTTGTCCCACAATCCGCATATTCGAAAGGCCGACGGCCCGCATTTGACGGGCCATCGGCCTACGCTTCAAGCCGGCACCCCGGCCAACCAAGGGCCGGAATCCCGCATCCGGGGTTGTATTCCAATCGCGGCGCTCTACGCGTTTGGTGCGGTACTGACCTGCCTGATAAGGTAGGCTCGTGTAGGTTTGTCCCACAATTGTCCCACATCGGGACAGGTCAGCGAGCATTCCAATCTGTTTTTGTGCTCAGTTTGAACTCAGATTACGCTATGACTGAAAACTGGTGCCGAAGGTCAGACTCGAACTGACACGGGATATTATCCCACCGGTTTTTGAGACCGGCGCGTCTACCATTCCGCCACTTCGGCCCGCGGAACAAGTATAGCACGGTTGCGCCGGCGGCTCGGGGCGTTGTAGCATTGACCACGAAGCATCGAGCATTCGGCACCCAAACCGGCACAGATCCAGGGCGGCGCGACATGACAACTATCAAAGATCGTCTTGAAGAAGATATTCGCAACACGATGCGCGCCCGCGACCGGGAGCGTCTGGAAACGCTCAGATTCCTGAAGAGCCAGATCCAGTTGGCCGAGAAAAACGTTCTCGCCGATCTGGATGATGACGGAGTTTCGGACGTCATCACCAAGCAGGCCAAAGACCGGCGCGAAAGCATAGAGATGTTCGGTCAGGGCGGCAGGAATGACCTGGTTGAGAAGGAGCAAGCTGCCCTCGCCATCCTGATGGAATATATGCCTGAACAGATGGACTCTGGCGCCATCGAGAGCCTCGCTCGCCAAGTCATAGCAGACGTTGGCGCTGCCGGCCCCGGTGATCGCGGCAAGGTCATGGGCCGCATCATGCCTCAGGTGCGCGGGAAGGCCGACGGCAGCGAGGTCAACGCCGTGGTGTCCCGACTGCTCGAATCCTTGGGATAGCCGACCTCATGCGCTTCGGCATCCTGGTATTCCCGGGGACTTGGAGCGATACCGATTGCCATCACGCGGTCAACGGCGTGCTTGGTCAGGACGCCGGTTATGTCTGGCATAAGGACAGCCACCTGACCGGATACGACGCGATCATCGTGCCCGGCGGATTCTCCTACGGCGACTACCTGCGGGCCGGAGCCATCGCGAGATTCTCCCCGGTGATGGACGCCGTTGTGGATTTCGCCCGCTCCGGTGGCCCCGTGATCGGTATCTGCAATGGATTCCAGATCCTTTGCGAAGCCGGCCTCCTCCCTGGCGCGTTGAGACGGAACGGACACCTGGAATACCGCTGCCAGTGGACCCACCTGCGAGCCGAGCGCAACGACACTGTCTTTAGCAGTCGTTGCCACTCCGACCGCCCCTTGGCCGTACCGGTGTCTCACGGCGAGGGCAGTTACTACGCCGACCCAGCAACCGTTGCCGATCTCGAGGAGAGCGGGCGAGTGTTGTTCCGCTATTGCGAATCCGACGGAACCGTTACCGAGTTCGCCAACCCCAATGGTTCGGTTGCCAATATCGCGGGCATCATCAACGAATCCGGCAACGTCTTGGGGATGATGCCCCACCCCGAACGCAGTTGCGAGTTGCTACTGGGATCCGAGGACGGCAACCTGATTTTCGGATCCATTATTGACGCATTCGGCGGGCCCGCCCGGTAGATATGCTGATATCCATCGGGCTGGCCGGCATCGCGGTGTTGGGTTTTGGGAGTTCCGCGATTCTGGCCCGTTTGGGAATGAGCGCCCAAGGGGGCCTGAGGCCGATGCCCGGGGCACTGGTCTCGCTGGTAGCCTCGACGCTGCTGGCCGGGGCGTTGGCGCTGATCTTTGAATTTCGCGCCGTGATCGCCTTGCCGGCAATCGCGATGGTGTGGTTGTTCGCCAACGGAATACTCACCTACCTGGGCGGTCGATCCCAACAGTACATCGCCATCAATCTGATCGGAGCCGCCAGGGTCACCCCTATAGTGGGCAGCGCGGCGCTGTTTTCGGCGTTGTATGCGGTGACCCTCACGCGCATGGGAGTCACCGGCTTCAACGAGCACCTGAATCCGTTGCTGGCCTTGGGCACCATCATCGTGGTGGTGGGCTTGGCCTTGACCGGCGGCAACTTTTTGCGCCAGAGTTGGGGGCGCGACTGGAAATCGGTAGCCGGCTACGGTCTGGCGATACTGGCGGCAGCCTGCTACGGAGCGTCCACGCTTAGCGGCAGGGTATTGAGCATCCAGTTCGGTTCCCCGTTGATCATGGCGGCGGGCAGCATGTTCTTCGCCACGCTTCTGCTCTCGCCGGTGTACGGAAGGGAGGCGGTCCAGAAATCCGTGGCAACGGGCTGGGCGCCTTTCTACGTGTTCCTAGCCGGATTCGCGGCGGCCTGCGCGGTGATGTCCCTGTACTTCGCGGTGACGCGCGAGGGATCCAACATCCTGGTGCTCGCTCCCATTGTGTCGTGCAACCCGTTGTTCACCCTTTTCCTGGCGCGCCTGTTCCTCCGCCAGACTGAATCGGTAACGAAGGAACTGGTGATGGGTACGCTCATGGCCGTGGGCGGCGTGGTGATTGTGGTGGTGGGCGGGTTGGTCTGATCACGTGGTTCAACTTGCTAGACCTGCGTATCCGCGCTATGTCGTCTTTGGTTAACCCGCCATATAATACGACTCGCTATCTGAATGACCCAAGGTCTCGGTGAACCATGCCCGTTAGCCAGGAAGTCCTCGACGAAATCGCCCTGTCCGCTGCCGAATATCAGATGATCGTGGACCGATTGGACCGCGAGCCGAACCCGGTCGAGCTTGGGATGTTCGGCGCTCTGTGGAGCGAACACTGCGGCTACAAGCACTCCCGCCCTTTGTTGGGTATGCTGCCGGCCACCTCGGATCGCACGTTGTCCCAGGCCGGCGCCGAGAACGCCGGCGCGATCGACATCGGCGGTGGATTGGCGGTGGTGTTCAAGGTGGAATCCCACAATCACCCGTCCGCCGTGGAGCCTCTGCAAGGCGCGGCCACTGGCGTTGGCGGCATCGTCCGAGACATCCTCGCCATGGGCGCTCGACCCATCGCCCTACTCAACTCCCTCCGTTTCGGCCCGCCCGACGATCCGACCAACCGACGGTTGCTGCGTGGCGTGGTTGACGGCATCGGGTGGTACGGCAATTGCATCGGCGTCCCCGACGTGGCCGGCGAGATCTATTTCGATGAGTCCTACTCGCATAACCCCCTGGTCAACGCCATGTGCGTCGGCATCGCGCGCATCGAGGACTTGGCCAGCGCTGCCGCTGAAATCCCCGGCGATGTCCTGCTGCTCGTCGGCGCCGGCACCGGCCGAGACGGCATTCATGGAGCGTCCGGTTTGGCCTCCCGCACCTTCGAGGAGGAGCAGGAATTGCGGCCCACCGTCCAGGTGGGCAACCCATTCCTTGAGAAAGTCTTGATCGAGGCATGTTTGGAAGCCTTGGGCACAGGCAGGGTCCGCGCTTTGCAGGACCTAGGGGCCGCCGGCTTGACCAGCGCCGCCGTTGAATCCGTAGCCAGGGGCGGCCGAGGTTTTGCCCTTGACATAAATCAAGTGCATCGCCGAGAAGAGGGCATGACCGGTTACGAGGTCATGCTGTCCGAATCCCAGGAACGCATGCTGTTGGTCGCTGCGCCGGACGACGTGCCAACCATCAACAACGTCTTCGCGAAGTGGGACGTCCCATGCCGCGCGGTGGGCGTTGTCACCGAGGATCAGGTCGCCAGGGTAACCGAGGGCTCGGACGCCATCGCCGCCGCTCCGGTCCCGCACCTCGCCGACGCGCCCCGGTACTGGCTAACTGGAATACAGTCGGCAGAAGAAGAGGCGCGCCAGCATTTGCAGTTGTCCGACGTCCCTTTCCCATCCGACATCGGTTTGGGTGATCCGGGCGATGTATTGCTGAAACTCCTCGCGTCACCCAACATTGCCAGCAAGCGCCACGTTTACCGTCAGTACGACCACCAGGTGCAGACCAACACCGTGATTGGCCCCGGCGCGGGCGACGCCGCGGTCTTGCGCGTCAAGGGAACCGGCAAAGCCATCGCGGTCGCAATCGACGGCAACGGACGCCAGTGTTTCCTGAATCCGTATCATGGCGGGCAGCGCGTGGTCGCTGAGGTAACGCGAAACCTGTCCTGCGTCGGCGCACGACCTCTGGCGCTAACCGATTGCCTGAACTTCGGCAACCCGGAACGTCCCGAAATTTACTACCAGTTGGAGCAGTGTATCTCGGGAATGGCCGATGCCTGCCTTGAGTTGGGTGTCCCCGTGGTCAGTGGTAACGTCAGCCTGTACAACGAAAGTCAGGGAACGGCTATTTTTCCGACGCCCATCGTCGGCGGCCTGGGCCTTTTGGATGACGTCCAGAGACATTGCGGCGCCGGATTCCCCGACGAAGGGCTGGCGGTGGTGCTGCTCGGCACGGACAGTCTGTCCGCGGATGCGTCCGATTTGGCCGGCAGCGAGTACCTCTACTCGATCCACGACATGATCCGTGGTCGTCCCGACATCGAACTATCCCTGGAGCGGCGGGTTCAAGATCTATGCCGGCGCTTGATCGCCGACGGCATCGCGCTCGCCGCCCACGATTGCTCCGATGGCGGTTTCGCCGTCGCCCTCGCTGAGTCCTGCATCTTGGGGGATTCCAGCGTGGGCGGTCGCGGCTCTATCGGATTCACTGCCTCGACGGAGTTTGCCGAGGTTATACACGACCGTTGGGACGCCGCCCTGTTCGGCGAAGCCGCCTCGCGCATCTTGGTCGCTGTGGAGCCCACCAACGTGGCCCGCGTCATGGCATCGGCTCGCGAGGCTGGCGTACCGGCTTGTCAGGTCGGCGACACAGGCGGGACGCGTTTTAGAATCGGGTCGTCGATCGACCTCGGCGTCGCCGCCGCCGCCGAAGCCTGGTATGGAGGGCTCAGGAAGGCTTGGAGCTAGAGGACACTCGAAGCCCCAGCCGGATACCGCTTAGGAAAAGATGACCGCGGCCTCCGCGTCCTCGGCCGACTGCGCGTGCGCAGCCTCCGCCGAGCCATGCTCTTCCAAGGCCGGTGTGGCCAGGGCGTCGTTGATCCCCACGTTGTCCGGAGCAGCCGACTCGTACGGCAGACCCAGGCGCAGCGCCAAGGCCACCCCAACCACCGGACTCTCCCGGTTCAGCCCGAACACGCGCCGTCGCCGCATTCGGTTGGTCTCGGGATCCCGCACGCTGACGTTGCGGTACTGGAAAACCTCGTTGGAGGCCAGGCTGCGGATCAGCCGTATGACATAGGCTCGCGAGTTGTTGTCTCCCCAGCCGGACACGATGTGCCCGTCTTCGGCTTCGATGCCAGCCGTTAGCGCTTCACTGATCTCGCTGCACAGGGCATTGAACATGACGTGGTCGGAACCGTCACGCTCTTCCAGCGTGTGCCCCATGGCGACCAGATCGGCGATCCGACTCGCGTCACCAGCAATATCGTCCGACTCCGGCAGGTCCAGCTTTCCTATCTCCTCGGACAGCAGGGCATGATAGTCGGGGCCCCGGGGTCGAACGGGAGCCGCACGTCTCGGGCGTTCATCCACCCGGATTTCGGGTTCCTCCGGTGCCGGCTCACTAGGAACAACGGCGGCGGAATCGTATTCGGAGAAGTCGGTAGCGTGTTCCTCTGCTTCCCCGGTGATCCCGTCGTCGGCATCCCGATCGTCCGCTCGGGCTGCTGTTTCTTCCTCGAACTCCTCTGGCTGGTCGTCGTCGACCCTGATTTGCGGTACGGGGTCCGGTTCGTCGGCCATCAGAATCCAGTCCACCAGATCGACGCTCCGGATCTTGATATTCCCTTCCTCCGCGACTCGCAGCATAAGCTTTTTGAAGCCAGAGAAGCCAAGCTTGCGCTCGTCGAACCCTGCGATACGGCGCACCAGGCGCTGCTTCAACGAGGTCAGCAGCAGCGTGTGTCCAGCCGCTCGTTCGGTGCGAATCACGTCTTCGATAGCTCGGATCACTTCCGGCAATTGATGGCGACCGGGGTTGCTGAGTTGCGCCGGCGCCGGCTGTCGACTCCTTTGATACGGACCGCGATGCGGAGCGGGTTCAACGTCTATCGGATCGACGTCCGAATCATAGAAGATCAGGCCGTCTACATGGTCTGCCATGCGACGGGACGTAGCCCACGAAACCCCAACCACCAAGACTCGCTTGCCAACTGCCCGCAACGAGTTGATGACGTGGATAAAATCCGAATCGCCGGAAACCAATACGAAGGTGTTGATGTTGGGGAAGTTGTGCGCCGTGTCTATGCAGTCCGCCGTCATTTTTACGTCGACGCTGTTTTTGACCGCAATCGTCCGACCGGATCCATACGAACCGCCGGGTGGCAGACGAGTCGGCACATAGACCGGTTCGATGCCGGCCGCATAGAGAGAAGGGGGATCCTGGATGAACTGGCTGGCGCCTTTGAGTTCGGGGGCGCGCGTTACCCAGTCTGCGTAGGCCTTGCCTACCACCACCCGGCCGTGATTGGAGACTTCTTCCTTTAGGGCGGATACGTTGGGGGTTCTTCCCCGCACCGCCAGGCTGATCTTGAAGTTCTCCCAGTCTATGAATAATGCTACGTCTTCACTGAATGCCGGGTTGCCATTGACCTGTTGTATAGCGATGATGGAACCTCTGGTCGCTCCTCGCTGGAGCGTTTGTGCCTTAAAGTGTATTCTGGCGTACCATTAGCGTCAAGTTGGGGCGAATACCGACGGAGTTGGTATCGAATATCCTGCCCCTCCAACGTGACGTGGACGGATTCCATCATTGATGGCAAAAATCCCTTGTGGTATCGTGCCGCCGATTCAATTTGGCGGGTGATAAGTGCAATCCTTTTCGACTGGCTTGAGGGGTCGGATACCGGTCGCCACATATACGGCGGCAGCGCTTTCGGCAGTCGCCCTCGCCCTGGTTATCCTTGCGATCATAACCCCCCCGTGTCTACAGAGCGTCCACGCCAATGGCGCATCCACCATCATCATGGACCGGACCCAGGGACCATACCGCTTGATCGTGGGCATTATTCCCGCCCGCCCCGTGACACCGCAAACCCATCTGGCGATCCAGGTATTCGATTCCGATGACGAAAGCCTGCTCAGGGACACCGACGTCGACCTGTACTTCGCCGCCACAGGGCCACCCGGTACCTCCGATATCGGTCCCCGGTTGGTGCTCAACGAGCAGACGCTGCGATATTTCGAGATCGATGTACCCTTTACCGTCGTAGGACCGTGGGACGTGACTTTGTCAGTGTCGTCCGACATGGGCGACGAAGTCTTTTCGCTCAACCTGGATGTGGAGGAACCTCGGCCGCAGGTCCAGTGGATCTGGATTACCGCGGTTTTGGTGGCGATATTCGCCGTGGGCATCTGGACTTGGCTGACCCTGCAACGCCGGCGAGGTGAGCGATGACCCTGAGGCGAGGTGTTATCGCGTTTTCCGCGGCGGCTTTGTCGTCCGTCCTGGCGACGGTTCTGTTTTTGAGGCCGACTTTCGCTCACGGGTTTGGCGAGCGGTACGACTTACCGTTGCCGTTGTCTTTGTTCGTGATCGCCGGCGCAGCGGCGGTCGCTCTGTCGTTCCTGGTCGTCGCCGTGTTCCTGCGCGGTGATGCCATCCACCGATCCTACCCGCGCTACAACCTGCTCCGAGCGCCCGTCGTCGGCCGGCTGCTCTCTACACCCGTGATCACCGCGCCGTTGCAATTTTTCTCTGTGTTGCTCACTGCCTATGTCATCATCGGAGGGTTGATTGGCACGGAACGCGCCGCCTTGAATCCTGCTCCGGCGGCCCTGTACGTTGGATTCTGGGTTGGACTGAGTTTTTTCACCGCCCTCTTCGGCAACCTGTGGGCGTTGGTCAATCCGTGGAAGGTGGCGTGGGGGTTCGCCGAAACGGTTACGGACACATTCGCTCCGGGCCAAACCCTGAGCCGCCATCTCCCATACCCCGAACGCTGGGGCCAGTGGCCGGCACTGTTGGTTTTCGCGGGATTCGCCATCCTCGAGACCGTGATTGCCGGCGCCGCCGGACCCCGCGCTCTTGGTTGGATCCTCGTCGGATACACCCTCTACAATTTAGCCGGCATGTACCTGTTTGGGCGCGACACCTGGTTGAGAAACGCTGAGGGCTTCACCGTCGTCTATGGGTTCATGTCTCGGTTCTCGATTACCGAGACTCGGGTTTCAGCCTCGAATTACGCTGATTGTTCCACCGACGGCCGTTGCGCCACAGAGGGCCATGATTGGGTCGATTGTTACGAGCGCTACAACCTCGCCGAACCGTCGGAACGCGAATTCAACCTGCGTCCGTTCTGCGTGGGCCTCAACCGACTGGGCGATGTGACGCCGGCTGCCGTATGTTTCGTGATCCTGCTGTTGTCCACCGTATCTTTCGACGGGCTCTCGGCTACGCCGGAATGGGTAATATTCAGCACCCAATTCTTGCTGCAGTTCCCCAGGAATGGCAGTTACTTGGCGAATCTCGTTGGGGTGGTGGGTTTGCCCATCGTGTTCGGTATCCTGTACGTCGCCACCTGCCGCGCGATGATGGCGCTGACCAGCCCATACACCGCCGACCCGCCTGATGTCGGGAATTTGGCGCGGGCTTTTGTGTTTTCCCTGCTACCCATCGCCCTGGCATATCACTACGCGCATTTCCTGGGCTTTCTGCTGATCAACGGCCAGCGGTTCATAGTCTTGGCCTCCGATCCTTTCGGTTGGGGATGGGACCTGTTCGGCACTGCGGACGCAATCATCAACATCGGAATACTGTCCCCGGTATTCATCTGGTACTTTTCCATTTCGGCCATCGTGGTGGGCCATATCGCTGGCGTTTATCTGGCACACGTCCAGGCGGTCCGGTTGTTCCCTGATCGCCGTGCCGCCCTGATCAGCCAGGCGCCCATGCTCGTTTTGATGGTGTGCTACACTTGCGCGAGCCTGTGGATAATCTCCAGACCCATCTCTGAATAGCCCCGAAACCAACCCGGAGGACAGCACTGTGCCCGAACGCAGCCCCAGACTGGAAGGAAAAGTAGCCATCGTCACCGGCGCCGGAACCAGCGGCCCCGGTGTAGGCAACGGACGGGCTGCTGCGACGTTATTCGCCCGGGAGGGCGCCAAGGTACTGCTCTCCGACCTGGACGAAGGGAGGGCCAAAGAGACGTTGGAACTCATCGAATCGGAGGGCGGCGAGGCCTCCACAATCCAGGCCGATGTGACCAATTCCGGCGACTGCGAGCGCATGGTGGCCGCCTGCATCGAGCGCTACGGTCGCCTGGACATACTGGACAACAACGTCGGCATATCCCATCGGGGCACCGTCGTCGAGATCGCCGAGGATGCGTGGGATCGCGTCATGGCCATCAACGTCAAAAGCATCGTGTTGGCCAGCAAATTCGCCATCCCCGAAATGATCAAGACCGGCGGCGGTTCCATCATCAACATCTCGTCCATCGCCGGCCTGCGCGCCCACAGCAGCACGCCCTATACCGCGTCAAAAGCTGCCGTCATCGGCTTGACCATTTCCATGGCCGCCGACCACGGGCCCGACGGCATCCGCACCAACTGCATCGCGCCGGGCCTGGTGTACACGCCAATGGTCGCGCCCCGCATGGACGACGACCTGCGGCAGATCCGCAGCAACGCCGCTCCCCTGCGTACCGAGGGAACCGCGTGGGACGTCGGCAACGCTGCCCTATTTCTCGCCAGCGACGAGGCGCGTTGGATCAACGGCGTGGTGCTGCCCGTGGACGCCGGCCTGGTGGCAACCTCCCCGGTTACCTACCAGACGCTGGCCCAGCAAGTGCGTTTGTAACCGCGACTGTCCTGGCTGTAACGGAGACTCCCAGCGGGCCTCCTAGCCCTCGCTCTCTATCGAAACCAGTGTTAGGTCGAAAGTGAGGTCTTTCCCGGCCAACGGGTGATTGGCGTCCAGCGTAACCGATTCTTCTGTGACTGCCATAATGGTGAAGGTCACCGTCTGGCCGCTGCTTTGCTGACCTTGGACCGACGAGCCGACCTCCAGCGGCATTGCCGGCGGAAATTCGCCTCGCGGCACTTCCATCACGCCGTCGCTGTGTCGCTCGCCATAAGCGTCCGCGCATGGTATGTGGACGGTTTTGGTGTCCCCAGGCGCCATGCCCAGCACGCCGTTCTCGAATCCGGGTATCACCTGGCCGTTGCCTATGGTGAAAGACAGCGGCGTCCCGCCTTCGGAGGAGTCGAATACCTCCCCATCGTCTAGTCGGCCCGTGTAGTGGACCCGTACTCGGTTGCCCGTCTGTGCAGTAGTCAACTTTCGTCCTTTGCCGGAATGGATGCGCCACTATAGCACGAGGCGCAACGCGGCCCGATTTATGGTAATGTACTGCTTGAACCGCGCCGGGCTGCATTCGCCACGGCCAGAGTTCGTCGGAGGAGCCATGAAGTACGGACTGTTTATGATGCCGTCCCATCCGCCGGAACGGAACATCTACGACGCCCATCAGTGGGATTTGCAATACCTCAAGCTGTGCGACGAACTCGGTTTCGACGAGGCTTGGATCGGCGAGCACTTCACCTCTCCCTGGGAACCCATACCCGCGCCGGACTTGCTAATCGCCCAGGCTTTGATGCAAACCAAGAACATCAAGCTCGGCTCCGGTGCCCATCTGCTGCCCTTCCATCATCCTGCCGAGTTGGCGCACCGGGTGGCCTACCTCGACCACATCTCCCAGGGAAGGTTCCTTTTTGGTGTGGGCGCCAGCGGATTGCCCAGCGATTGGGCTCTGTTCGACGTGGATGGCAACAACGGCGAGCATCGCGACATGACCCGCGAATCTCTGGACATCATCCTGAAGATCTGGGCGAACGACGGTCCCTTCGAATACAAGGGCAAATACTGGAACGTGAGCATTCCGGAGCCCATGTACGGAACCCTTGAGTTCTTTCTCCGGCCCTACCAGCAACCCCATCCCCCCATCGGCGTCGCATCCGTTAGCTACAAGTCTCCCACCCTGATGATCGCCGGCGAACGGGGATTCATCCCCATGAGCCTGGCTTTGAACGCCGACTACTGCCGCAGCCACTGGGAGGCCATCGAGGAGGGAGCGGAACGTACCGGCCGCACGCCATCACGTTCCGACTGGCGCCTCGTCCGCGACGTGTATGTGGCGGACACCGACGAGGAGGCTCGCGATCTGGCCCTCAACGGGATGCTGGGCAGAGTGTGGCACGACTATTTGCTGCCGTTGTTCCGCGAGTTTGACCTCATGAAGGTGTTCAAGCACGACGACGAAGTGCCGGATGAAGCGGTCAACATCGAATACATGGCCGATCATCTCTGGCTCATCGGGTCCCCGGATACGGTCGCCGGCAAAATCAGGAATCTGTATGGGGACGTGGGCGGATTCGGCGGTCTCCTGATGCTGGTGTACGATCAGTCGGAAAACAACGAAGCCTGGGATCACTCCACCCGCTTGCTCGCCGAGAAGGTTATGCCCCAGGTATCGGATCTGACCGGGTCAGCGGTGGCATGATCTGAGGCAATTTGCCCATCGCGCATAACTCCGGGGGCTATTGGTAAATGGAATTTAACGCATTTTCTAAAAATAGCCATAGGTTGCGCGGCAATCCCATATCCGATAGCCTTTAGTTCATGTAAGATGAAGGCAGTCTCAAAAATATCGGTAGTGCCCCGAAAGTGTGCGGCCTCCGCCCGGTAATATACGAAAAGCAGAGGGAATATGGCGACGCAGCGAATTAGAAAGACCAAGTTAATGCGTAGTGTGGAAGAAAAGCATGGTCAACCTTTGGAGAGCTTGGTGCCGCACTTGGTCAACGACGTGGGGATGAGCCGAGCGGCCTCGCAGTTGGGAGTGAGCCCGGCAACGTTGGGCTACTGGATGCTGAAAATGGGAATCCAATACCGTCGCGTCGCCCTCGCCGATGGCGAAACTATCGAAGTCCGACGCCCCGGGTAGCGCCCGGGGTGCCGTTGACAGCGGCGACCATTACAGCGTAGGCGGCCACGGGCCGCCTTTCTCCATCTCTATTGCTTCATCCATTCCGGGCCACGGGGGCATGGTTACGCATATGAAGCGCAAACCAACGCCCTCCCCGGCGCGAAACTGAAACGCCCACCCGGTCGGTATGCTCAGAGCGTCCCCTACGGCCACGGCAACCGGTGGCGTCCTCTCGATCGATTCTCCGGGCGGGCAACGCCAGACCTCGCCCGCGCCCTCTATCACGTACCACGCCTCTTCCACCGCTCGGTGACGCACCGCCCGGCTGACCGCGCCCGGCCCAATACTCACCTCCACCACGCTGCACCGCGTCGCTGCATTCTCTTCTGTCAGGAGAAGCCGAACCTCGGAACCGTCGGGCGCCAAGATAACGCCGTCGGAACGGCGTCCCAACGGCGGCACAGAAGGCAGTTGTTCAGGATCGGGCATTACTCGCCCCGAGTTTTCCGGCCCTTCCTCGCCAGGAAGTCCGAGAACCCTTCTTCCACCGAAAGACCCTTGAACCGATCAGTGCGTCCTTCGATTTCATTGCGGTACTGCTCTTCAATCGGCAGTCCTGAGTGTTCATGGAGCAACTGCTTGATGTTCGCCAATCCCTGCACCCGGTTGCGGGCGATCCCGGCCGCAATATCCAGCGTGCGATCCATCAGCTCTTCGGATGGCACCAGATGATTGATCAGGCCGATGTGGTAGGCCTCATCAGCGAACACCTCGCGCCCGCTCAACAGCAGTTCCTTGGCTCGGTTGATGCCCACCAACTGCGGGAGACTCCAAGTGGCGTTCATCTGCCCGTAGTTCACTGCCAGGAACCGGAAACTGGTCTTTTCGCAGCCCACCAAGAAATCCAGGCTGGTCGCCAGCACAGTCCCGCCGCCGTAGCACAGTCCATTGACCGCCCCGATGACGGGCTTGCTGCTGGTGTGCAGGTGCCAGGTATATTCGGAGCGCTCGGCCTGGCCGGCCGCCCGTTCTTCATCCGACAATTCGCGGTTCTCATGGATGTCGGCGCCCGCCGAAAACGCCCGCTCCCCGGCCCCGGTGATGATCACCGCGCCAACGCTGTCGTCGGCCTCGTAATCCGATATCGCCTGGTCCAGTTCGCGGACCAGTTGCAGGTTCAACGCGTTCAACACCTCTGGGCGGTTCAACGTGATCACGCCGATGTGCGTCTCAACCTCGTTGCGGCCCATCATCGTGTTGCGGGCGACCGTTTCGACTTCAATGCACGAGTAGGTGGTAGCGACCATGATTACGTCCTCGCGTGTACTTTGATACTCGTTAGTTCGGGATTAGCGCGTGTCATTATAACTGCATTGCCAGCGGCTAGGTAGGGCGATCATAGGGTGCGTGTGATGCCCAACAGCCCATCACCCCAACGGGCTGATCCCGCGTACCAGGCGGATGATGTCGTTCGCCGATATGGCGATCACCAAAGCAATCATCGCCACGAAACCAATCAGGTGCACCAGTCCCTCCTTCTCAGACGGCACGCGCTTCCCGCCGCGCACCCACTCGATGGCAACGAACAGCAAGCGCCCGCCGTCCAACATGGGGATTGGCAGGATGTTCAATACCGCCAGGTTGATGCTCAACAGGATCGCCACCACCATCCAGCCGTGGAACCCTCCCCGCTGCGTTACCTCCCCGGTGATTTGCGCGATGCCAATGGGTCCGCTGAATTCCGGCCCTCGCCCGCCGCCAAACCAACCGCGCACTTCCCGGCCGATGAGCGTCAGCATATCCCAGGTATCGGTGACGCCCAGGCGCAGCGCGACCCAGGGAGGTTCGGTGCGCCGCTCGACCCGCTGATCTACGATCTCGTATCCGATTCCCACCGCGCCTTGACCCGCTGGCGGATCCACTCGAGGGGTTACTTGCGCGACGCGGCGTTGCCCGTTGCGCTCAATTACCCACGTCATTTCCGACCCGGCGCCCAGTCTCACCTCTTGCGGCAGGCGTTCCGGTTGGTCAAGGGCCCGTTCGCTGATTGACAGAACTTTGTCGCCCGGCATTAGTCCCGCCTCAGACGCCGGAGAGCCGGGAGCCACCGCTGTGATCTGCGCCGTCCCGCCGATCAGCTCCGTGTGCGGCACCATTGCCATGATCGCGAACGCTACGATGGGGAACAACGCGTTCATCGCCGATCCCGCTGCCAGCACGATGGCGCGCTGACCTACGCCCCGTCGCGCCAGACTCTGCGGAGCCGCCGGGTTATTCTCGCCCGAAAGCCGGACGAACCCGCCCAGCGGCAACCAGTTCACCGAGTAGAGCATGTCCGCCAGCACGATTCGGTCCGCGTGGACCTCTCGGACCTTGCCCTCGTGCCGCAGGTATTCGTCGCTTTCCACGTCGTCCAGGGTGCGGCGTTGCGGGTGCTCGGGCCGTTCTTCTTCCTTGTTGTTGCCGCCAAACCCGACGAAACGCCCCAGCGCGCCCTTGGCGCTTGAGCCTCCGACACCGCGGCGGATTTCCACGTACCGGGCTACCAGGTTTCCTTGGTCGGTTTCGCCCGAAAGGACGCGAATGACGTCACCCGGCTTGATGCCATCCAACGTGCCGTTGAGGCACACGGTGGTTCCTGCCAGTAGCGTCTGCGTCCGCCCGGTGTAGATCCCGAAAGCCCGTGGCGGGTATCCCACCCCAAACTCCAGCACCTTGACCCCGAATGCCTTGGCAGACCAGAAATGGCCCAACTCATGCACCACCACCAGCAAAAGCAGCATCGGAATAAACGATGCCACGGCGATCAGAATGCTATCCATCAGCAGAGTCCGGTCATCGTGCCGGCAGCCCGGCGATCTCCGATGCCCGCACGCTCGCCCACCGGTCGGCGGCGGCAATCGCGTCCAGGTCGGGATCGGCCTGAGCATCGTGCTCGCTTAGTACCTGCTCCACCAATCGGTAGATCCCCGTGAACCCGATCTTGCCTTGAAGAAACGCCGAAACGGCCACCTCGTCCGCCGCGCTCAAAACAGCGGGGTTGGTGCCGCCCGCCTTGCCGGCCGAAACCGCCAGGTCAAAGCAGGGAAACCGCTCGGCCTCCAATGGTTCGAAATCCAAGGACCACGGCACGCCGATGTCCAGGCGCGGTATCTCCGCGTTCGCGAATCGGCGTGGATAAAACAGGGCGTACTGGATCGGCAATCTCATGCTGGGGGGCCCCAATTGCGCTTTCACCGACCCGTCGTCAAACTCCACCATCGAGTGGATTGTGCTCTGCGGATGCACCACAACCGCGATATCTTCCCACGGCACCGAGAACAACCAGTGCGATTCGATAACTTCAAAAGCCTTGTTCATCAGCGTGGCGGAGTCAATCGTGATTTTATCTCCCATACGCCAGGTGGGATGCTGAAGCGCCTGCTCCGGCGTCACCGATTCCAGGTCTGCCAACGGGGTGCGGCGGAACGGGCCACCGCTGGCCGTGATCATCAGGCGCCGGATGTGGTTGTCCTCGCCTTGCAGGCACTGCCATATCGCGCTGGGTTCGCTGTCCACCGGGAGGATCACTCCGCCATGCTGAGCCTCGGCGGCCTTCAGCGTCTCCCCGGCCATGACGATTGGCTCTTTGTTGGAGAGCGCCACTTGCTTTCCGGTCTTCAGGGCGTCCATCGTGGGGCCCAATCCCACTGCGCCCATCAGGGCAACCATCACCTGGTCAACTTCCGGCAGGACCGCCATCTCCTCCATGCTCATCATCGCGGCGCCGGACGGGAGCGGTGCGGGAGGATTGTTGCACCAGATGTACCGGGGATGGAATTCCGCGACCTGTTCCAATAACAACTCGGTGTTGTTGCCCGCGGCCAGCCCTACCACGTCAAACTCGTCCGGAAACGCCCTGACTATATCAAGGGTTTGCCGGCCTATCGATCCGGTGGAGCCCAGCACTACGATGCGTCGCATGAAATTAGCATCCCGCTCAGTTGAGTGCGGCCGAACCAACCGCTATCACATACACCACTATGAACGATGGTAGCAGGCTGTCCAAGCGGTCCAACATTCCCCCGTGTCCGGGGAAAATCACTCCCGAGTCTTTGACGCCGGCCCAACGTTTGATTTTAGATTCCAACAGGTCGCCCGTGGGCGCCACGATGCCTAAAATAACACCAGTAACCACGGCTTGCCAAACCGGTAAATCCAACGGCGTGTAGATTCCCAGCAGGCTGACAACTGCCGCCGCACCAACCAAGCCGCCAGCGGTACCCTCCCATGTCTTTCCGGGACTGATGCTTGGAGCCATCCGATGCCTGCCGATCAACCGCCCCACAACGTACGCTCCGGTGTCGGCGGCATATACGCCCAGGATCGCCAGCAGTAGCCACCAAAGTCCGGCAGTCGTTCCTGTTATTACCGGCGTAATCGGAATGCCGGCCAAATCCTGCTCAATCCCTCTCAACGCGACGGCGGCGGCCAATGCTCCGCCGATGTACAACGGCGTCAGGCACAACCACGCCCCCGCAGCCACCGGGCGTGCTCCCCGCCACGCCGCGATCATCCACAGTCCTGCCAGGATGCACCCGGCGATGCAGATGGCTACCACTGCTTTGGCGAAATCCAGCGGCGCTACGGCCAATTCCCCGGCCAAAACCAGCGCGGCTGACCAGACGCCACCCAACGCGGTAGGCAGGCCTTGCCCGCCAACGGTACCATTTTCGGCCGCCGCCAGCGGGTACAGTCGGTAACCTTCCCACACTCCAACCACCGCTGCAGCCACGGCCAATGCGGTTATCCACGGAGGTCCGGACCAGATGGCCGCCAGGATGATCGGGACTGCGACCAAGGCGGTCAACACCCGGTGGAGCAGCAAGGGCTCAGACCTCGTCGCTGGAATTCTGTTCATCGAGGGCGCCAAACCGCCGTCGACGTTGGCGATAAGCATCCAAAGCCTCGTCCAATTCCTGTTCGCCCAGGTCAGGCCAAAGGACCGGAGTGTGGTAGTACTCGCTGTACGCCGCTTGCCAGATCAGAAAGTTGCTCAAACGCTGTTCTCCCCCGGTCCTGATGATCAAATCCGGATCGGGGCAACCATCAGTGTAGAGGTAACTGCTGAATCTGGACTCGTCGATATCGTCCGGTGCCACGCCCTCCTCGATCATCCGCCTCACTGCATGCAGTATTTCATCCCGGCCGCCGTAGTTGAACGCGACATTCAGGGTGAACCGGTCATTGCTTCGGGTGACCCGTTCGGCCTGCGCGATTGCCTCCTGCAACGCTGAGTCCAGAGGCGTCGGGTCGCCCAGGTGAATGATACGAACCCCGGCTTGGTGCATTTCCTCGGTCTGCGGCGCGATCTCCTCCGCCAGAATCGACATCAGCGCATCCACTTCCGCGGTGGGCCGCCGCCAGTTCTCGGTGGAAAATGCGTAGAGCGTCACCACTGCAACGCCACGCTGCGCCAACGCTCGCACCACGCGTTGAATGTTGGCGACGCCTCGGCGGTGCCCCATTTCTCTGGGCAGCTTGCGGTTCGCCGCCCATCTGCCATTGCCATCCATTATGATGGCAATGTGCTGCGGTATCGGTTCGCTCCGGTCATCAGCGCCGGGGAGGTCGCGTTTTCGGTCTGGCGTCGGCAAGGAAGAAGGGAAGTGGGTGGCGGGGATGCGGCGCGGTCAGACCTCCATGATTTCCGCTTCTTTGCCGGCCGATACCTCGTCTATCGTCTTGATGTGGGCATCCGTGGTTTTCTGCAGGGAGTCCTGGCTGCGCCGGCTTTCGTCTTGAGATATCGCCTTGTCCCTTTCCATTTTCCGCAGTGAATCCACGCCGTCCCGGCGCACGTTCCGCACCGCGACCTTGCTGTCCTCAGCTTTGCGCTTGAGCAACCGCACCATCTCCCGCCGGCGCTCTTGCGTCAGCGGCGGAATGGGAACCGTAATCACGTTGCCGTCGTTGGACGGATTGAACCCCATGTCCGATTGCGTCAGGCTCCTCTCGATATCCCGCAGCGCCTGTCGGTCCCACGGCTGCACCATGATGGCCCTGGCGTCAGGAGCGGAAATAGACGCAATCTGCTTCAACGGAGTGGAAGTACCGTAGTAGTCCACGGCCAAATCTTCGATCAGGGCGGGAGTCGCACGGCCAGTGCGCAGCGTGCTTATATCCCGCCGCATTGCTTCGATGGACTGGCCCATCTTTCTTTCCATTTCGTTCAGAACGTCTTCAATCGTGCGTTCCGGCTGGCTGTCGCGGTCGTCTCTACCTCTGCGGTCAGGCATTTCGCTCCCCTCCTGGTCCATTTTGGTGGCCGTCGTCGATGGTCGTGCCAACGGCGTCGCCCCGCAGGATGCGGCTCATAGCGCCTTTGTCGAATATATCAAATACGATGATCGGCATCTGATTGTCCATGCACAATGTCATGGCGGTCGAATCCATGACTTCCAGCCGCCGGTTCACGGCGTCCAGATACTCAAGATTGCCGAACCGTACTGCTTCCGGGTTGGTGCGCGGGTCTGAATCATATACGCCGTCCACCCCGTTTTTCGCCATCAGGAGCACCTCGGCTCCGATTTCCAGCGCTCGCAGGGCCGATGCGGTATCCGTCGACATATACGGGTTGCCCGCCCCGGCGCAGAACAGGACCACCCGCCCCTTTTCCAGGTGCCGCATCGCCCGCCTGCGAATGTAGGGCTCGGCAACCGCCTGGATCGGCAGCGCCGATTGGGTCCGTGTCGTAACCCCGCGTCGTTCCAGCGCGTCCTGGAGTGCCAAGCCGTTGATGATTGTTGCCACCATCCCGGCGTAATCGGCGGCAGAACGGTCCATACCCTCACGCTCGGCTGTGGAGCCTCGCCAAATGTTCCCGCCGCCTACCACCACAGCGATCTCAACCCCGCGGGCCTGCGCGTCTATTATCTGGTCGGCGATGTAAGCGACTGATTCGGGATTGATCGTCGAGGGCCCCGAACCCTGCAGTGACTCGCCGCTAATCTTGAGGAGGACTCGCCCGTAGATCGATTTGCCGCTCGCGCATCCGGCAGCCATATCTGTTACCGGTTGTGGGTCGGAGTCCTCGGTTGGCGGTTTTCCCGGGAGGGTTGCCGCGTCGGGCCCGAGAGGCTATTCACCCAGTGCCAGCCTGGAGAAGTTGACGATGCGCACGTTTTCGCCCGTCTGTGCCGCTGTCTCCCGTACCAGATCCCCCAAGGTTCGCGAACCGTCCTTGATGAAAGGCTGTTGCAGCAAACACACCTGGGCCGCCGGCCGCTCATCATCCTCGGGTACGTCCTCTTCGCTGAGGTACACGGGAGACATTGCCGCAACCTGCATGGCGATGTCGTGCGCGAGGGCGCGGAATTCATCGGTGCGGGCCACGAAGTCCGTCTCGCAACCAAGCTGCACCATGGCGCCCACCCTGCCGCCGGTGTGGATGTAGGATTCGATGAGACCCTGCGACGTCTCGCGGTCGGCGCGCTTGGCAGCCTGTTCAAAACCTTTCTGGCGAAGGGTTTCCGCTGCGCGCGTCAGATCGCCGTCGGAATCTTCCAACGCCTGTTTGCAATCGATGATTCCGGCCCCGGTCTGCTCCCGGAGGTTTTTGATTAGTTCAACAGTAACCGCAGGCAAGGTCAGGGCCTCCTGGCTGCAAGGTGATCAGGGTGTCGTCGGTTTGGGAAGAGGTTCAGCCTGGTTATTCCAACGGGCGGGCCGACATCATCTGGCCCAACTCTTCCAGCGTGACGGTTTGGGCGAAACGGACTGCCTCCTCAGGGGATTGCTCTTCGGCATCCGTAGGTTCGGCGTCAACGGTCATCAACGCCTCGCGCTGGGCTTGACCTTCTTCGATGGCAGCGGCCATGCGGCCGGTGATCAGCCGTATCGAACGAACCGCGTCGTCATTGCCGGGCACTGCATGCGTGACCAGTCCCGGATCACAATCGGTGTCAACGATGGCAAAGATCGGTATGTTCAAACGTCGCGCTTCGGCGATACAGATATCTTCCTTGCCGATGTCGATCACGAACAGCGCCGCCGGAAGGCGATCCATGTTGCGCAACCCCGTGAAATACTTTTCCAGCTTGTCCAACGTGTGGGTCAGCCGCACCGTTTCCTTCTTGGGGAGCCTCGCCAGGTAGCCCGTGTCGCGCTGCTCCTGCAACCGCTTCATGTGGTCGATGCGCGCTTTGATGGTCTGGAAGTTGGTCAGCGTGCCGCCCAGCCATCGTTGGTTCACGTACCACTGGTCGGTGCGCTCGGCCTCCGACGCGATGACGTCCTGGGCCTGCTTTTTGGTGCCCACAAACAGCACTTTTCCGCCGTTCGCCGAGAGCTCCACCATCGCTCGGTAGGCATCGTTGATCAGCCCCATGGTCTGCTGCAGGTCAATAATGTGGATTCCGTTCCGCTGCGTGAAGATGTAGCGGCGCATCCGTGGATTCCATCGCCTGGTCTGGTGTCCGAAGTGGACCCCAGCCTCCAGCAGAGATTTCATAGTGATCGGTTCCAGAGCCGTCGCCGCATTCGGTTCGGCCGCAACCGGGCGCTCCGGGGCTTGTACCATAAGCTGTCCTGCCTTTCGTTTTCGTGTTCGTTTCTGCGTCGCCAAGTATAGCATAGGCCCCAAACTGCGGCAAACGAACTGATCTCGACTCAACTGCCCCGGAACGCTGGTTGACGCGGTGGCTCGAGTTGCGCCGCGTTCAATACGGCAAGGCGCGGCGCGTATAATGCCGCAGTGCCACCGCGTTTCATGCCCGCCGGCCCAATCGGAGGTTTCCACCAATGTCCCTGGTCCTCACCAACGCCAATTTGATCGATGCCGTCAACCCGGGCGTGATCGCAGACGCCACAGTCATCGTAGATAACGACCGCATCGCGGAAATCACCACTGGCGCGCATTCACCCCATAGTGGTAGCGATCAGACGATCGACCTCCGCGGATCATACCTCCTGCCCGGCCTGTGGGACGTCCACATCCATCCCGAATATCCCGTGCCGCCCGGCACCACGCCGGCGCAAGAGACCGCCAATTTCGGCCGGGCATTGTCCCTGGCCCTCACCGAAGCAGGTATCACCGGCGTCCGTTGCGGCGGGGCGGCCCACTTCATGGACGTGGCTTGGAGGCGCGTCTTCGACTCCGGCGACGTCGCGGGGCCGCGCGTATTCGCCTGCGGCCACTTCCTCACCACCACCGGCGGCCACTTTCTGACATCGGGCCAGGCCCTCGAGTGCGACGGGCCCTACGGGTTTGTTCAGGCCATCCGTGAGCAGATCAAGAACGGCGTCGACCACATCAAGCTCAACCTCACGGGCGGCATCATGGGCCCCGATTGGGATCGCCACTGGCATTCGTTCCTGCTCGAGGACGAGTTGACCGCAGCCTTCGCCATCTGCCGCCAGCGCGAGTTTCCCGTGATGGCCCACGCCGCCAATCCCGACGCCGTCAAATCCGCCCTCCGTCTCGGCGCCCATACGGTAGAGCACGGTTACATCATGGACGAGGAATGCATCGGGACTCTGTCGGAATCACCTACCTGGTACGTCCCTACGCTCGCGATTTCCCACCTCACCGAAGGGCAGGCGCAGAACGACTACGAGAGGCAATGGCTCGCCCAGCGCGACATCGCCGTCGATTTGCAGTGTCGCGCCGATGCCGCCGCGGACGAGCATGCCTACTGGTTCCGTCGCGCTCTCGACTCCGGCGCGAAGATGGCCCTCGGTTCGGACATCCGCCCGCTCAAGGATGCAGCCCTGCTTGAAATGGGCCTATGGGTACGCGACGGCGCCACCACTTGGCAGACCCTCCAGGCCGCCACACGCAATGCCGCCGAGCTATGCGGCGTCGGAGATCAACTCGGCACCGTCGAGGTCGGAAAACTCGCCGATCTCATCGTCGTTTCCGAAAACCCGCTGGACGACATCAACAATCTGCGCCAACTGCAACTCGTCATCAAAAACGGACGCATCGTTTCTGATAAGCGGAGTGAGGCGTAGTCAGGCGGTGAATTCTTGCCTCGCTTTCCGTTCCGCTTCTTTCTCAGATGGGCGCCAGGGTTTGACCAGTGGCTCAACGCCCACAGGGTCCAGGCGATAGACCTTACCGTACTGTGCGGCGGTTTCGAAGTCGCCGGCTTCCAGGGCGGCGCGGACTGCATTCATGCGTTCCGAGTCATGCGGGCGAATGCCGGCCCCCCATGGAGAACCGGGGCTGGATAACTCGGTTTGCATCTCCACAACATAGCCGTTGGCGTCTTCCATTCGAGTACGGTAGCGCGTGGCCTTAAGCTTGGCGTCTCGGTTGGGCGCGACTTCCAGCGGAATCATGCGGTACAAGTCACCGTAAGACGCCGCCACATCCAGATAGCCCCGGTCGATGGCGTCGCGGAAATCATCAATCCGGTCCAGCTCGAAAACCGGAACCACCGGATGCGGATCAACGTTTGGGTTGGGGATGTAGGTTTCCATCCGCACAGCGTAGCCACGATGATATACCATGTGAGGTAGGCACTCGATTTCGCGACGGCTCATACCGACCTCCTTGTTATAAAATCCGCTTCCCATTCGCCCGAATCGGGATGATAGGTCGTAATGACCCATGCGATACGGTCCGACCCATTCTTGAATCCCCATACTACGTGGATAGGGGTCCTCCTGCGCGTGTATTGAAGCGCCAGCAAGCAGGGCCCCTCTCCATCATCAGGGTACGATTCTACCACCACGGCCTCGGCTACGCCGTGCAGCAAGTCGGCCTCGGGGATGACACGGGCGTTCATGCGACGGCGCCCGTGACCGCTGGCGTCCCATCGACCGGCGGCGACCAATGCCTGTATTTGCTCTAGCAATGTAGGCATTGGCCGCCCGAGGCCGTCGATTACAGTATCGCCACCGGATTCACCGGCGAGCCGGTGCCGCCCACCACGCGCAGCGGGTTGATGGTCAGCATGAATTCCCACCGCCCGGCGTCGGCGCAAGCCTCGGCCAACGGTTGCAGCAGCGCGTTATCCAGTAGTCCGATCCCATAGGCGAAAATGCTGCCGTGCACCGACCACGGCAGGTCGTACCCGTTCGGTGTGTGGTCCATCATGTCCCACACCAGCACGCAGCAATCGCTCTGCCGTATGAACTTCAGGCAAGACGCATGCAGGCCCGGTCGCAGCGTAGCGTCGCTGCCCCAAAGCGGATTGCCGTCGGCGTTCCACTTCTCCCGGCCGCCATACACCACCAGGGCGTCGCCCGGTTCCATCTGAACGCCCTGCGCATCGCAGACTTCCTGCAACTCCCACCCATGGATCGGCGTTTCCTGCGTAACATAGTCGGTACCGCGATACCGTGGCACGTCCAGCAGCACTCCGCGAGTGATGATGCCTTCCTTCCACTGGTCGACCGCTCCGTACTTGGCCCCGTCGAACTGGATCATCTCGTTGGGGTCCTTGCCGTTCCACATTCCGTTGTGGTCCCACACATGGCATAGCGCGTCCAGGTGGGTCGTGGCGGTGCCGTGGTAAGAAATACCGTAGTAGTCGGTGGACATGCCGCCGCCCGGCTCGCGCGGACCCTTGCGCATGTAGTGGATCGCCGGCGTTGGGTTATTGGGAGCCGGCGTTACCGGAAACTCCCTGCTCAAAGAGATGGCCTGCCCGCTTTTGACCAGGCCCGCAGCGCGGAGCCGTTTGGCGTCGTCAACCATGTTGACCGCGCCCTTCTGGTCATCGGGCCCCCAGCGTCCCCAGTTCACGTCGTCTTTCAGATAGCCCAGAACTTCTTCCCTGCTGGGCACTTGTCGCGTGGTCATAGTTTGTCCCTCCGGCGCAGGTTGCGCTCAGCGCAAGGTTGCCACGCGACTGCGGCAATGGCAATACTAAGGGCGGTCCCGCCGACATCCACGGGACCGCCCTGACACTACCCTTGAGTTGAACGCCCGGTCATTCCCCAGGTCCAGAGGCCTTGCGCAGACGGTCCATCTCGCCCTTCTCGAGCCTCCCCAGAAGGTTTTGGCCTAGGTGGGTTGCGTACACGGCGATCCCGTGAGCTACGAGTCCGACACCCCATCCCAACAACGGCCAGTAAAACCATAGAGCATCTGGCGCTGTAAGCAGATTCACTACCACCAGAAAAATATTGACCACCACGTAGATAGCAAGATGTCCGAAGAATGACAACTTGACCTGTGCTCTCGTTCGGGCTTCCTGCCGCAATTCTTGCTCGTGATCAGAATTGGATAGTGCCATCATCCCCTCTTCGCTACTCTCTTGCCCCTATGTTTCCCAGTCTAGGCCGTGGTAATTCGCCTCCCAGAACTGGTACTCGTACCGCAGCGTCGTCCGGAAAATGCGCTCCAGGTTGCCCCGTTTCTCAGCGCTGGCCCGTTCCCCGGCAGCGTTCAATCGCGCCGCAAACCACTCCACCAGATCGCCAAGCACCGCCGGACTGTGAATGTCGATCCAGCCTTGGTACACCGCGTTGTTCGGCTCCGCTCCCGAATTGATCAACCGCGATGCCCAGTCCAGGTATGTCCCTTCAGTAACGTAGAAAAGCGCGATCAGGTCGTCAAAATCGCCTTCATACGTGGTACGTACCATGAAGTCGCCGAACGCCTGAGTGACCGGATTGGCCTCGGTGCTGCGATACTGCTCCGCCGTAACCCCCAGATCATGAAACCCGTTCAGGAACAGGTCATTCTCTGCGGACAGGAAGTTGGTCAGGAACCCGTTGAGAATCTTGCCTGCCTCGTAGTCCGGCGCGGCCTTCGCGATGGCAATGGACGTGAGTTTCACCAGGTCCTCGCAGAACACGTAGTCCTGCCGGAAGTAGTTGCGGAACTTATTGATGTCCAGGCTCCCGTCGCCCATCTCGGTGACGAACGGATGGCTGACCATCGCCTCCCACTGGTCGTGGTACTTGGCCCGCAAATCGTCTGTGAATGGCATGTGTTTCCCTACCAAAAAGCTGTCTGCTGGACGGGCGCTGCGAGCCGGGTCCAGTCCACGATTTTAGCCTACCGCTGGAAAAGAGGGTCGCATTGCGGAACGAACGCTTCCCAAGGGAACATCGATCAGACCGATTCGGCCAGGCACCCGAAGAACCGGTCCAGCATCCCTTTCGCCACCGAGCCCATCATGCGCTGGCCCACCCGTGCCACGGCGCCGCCCACCTGCGTGTCAGAGTCCACGTGCACGGTGGTTCCCCCGTCGCCCGATGGTGCCAACGTCACCGTTGACGTCCCGTTGGCGAATCCCAGGTTGCCGGATCCTTCGATGGTCATGGTGTACGAGTTCGGCGGATCCAGGTCCGACAGGGCCACCGTGGCCGTGTAGTTCCCGCTCACCGGCCCCACGCGCACCGTCGCCACCGCCCGGTACCGGTCCGGCCCGTCCGATTCGATGCTGCGACAACCCGGGATGCACCCGGCCAGCACGTCGGGATTCATCAGAGCATCCCATACCGCTTGCGGAGGCTTGTTGAAGGTGTAGTCGCCGGAAAGTTCCATGATGCCGCGATTATAGCAGTTGCCTAACGCCCATCCGCCAGCAGCAGCGCGTTCATCAACACCTGTGTCCCGTTGGCGCAGTCCTCCGGCGTGCTGAACTCCGCCGGCGCGTGGCTGATCCCGTTCACGCTCGGCACGAATATCATCGCCGCCGGCGTGATCGACGCGATTGCCTGGGCGTCGTGCCCCGCCCCGCTGGGCAGGTTGATGTGCGCCAACCCTGCGATCTCGGCCGCGTCGGTCACCAACTGCTGCATGTTCCCCGATATCGGCACCGCCGGCGTGTTCCTCTGCGCCGTAACCGTGATGCCCACGCTCTCGGCGTGGCCCACCTCCTCGGCGGTACGCCTCAACTCCACTTCTGCCGCCGCGAGAGATTCCATCCTTTCGTCCCGGAACTCTATCCCCATCTGCACCCGACCCGGGATCACGTTGCCCGCGTTGGGGTGCACGTCCATGCTGCCCACCGTGCCCACACGGCAGATCTCCATGTCGCCGGCAATGCTGCGGACCTTCAGCGCGATTTGCGCCGCCGCCGACATCGCGTCCTTGCGCAACGCCATCGGCGTCGTACCCGCGTGATTGGCCTCGCCCACGATGTCCACGTGGTACACCGAACGCCCTGTGATTCCGGTGACGATCCCTATCGGATACCCGCCCCGGTGCATCGTCGGTCCCTGTTCAATATGCAGTTCCAGGTAGCAGGCCAACTCGTCCGGACGCCGCCGCGCCTCCTCAATGTGCGAAATGCTGCCGCCGATGTCCGGCAATCGCGACGCCAGCGTGGCTCCGTCGTCGGCGACGGCAGCAAAGTCCTCCGCCTCCCACAGTCCGGCCACGGCCCGGCTGCCCAGCAACCAGCGGTGAAAGCTCGTGCCCTCCTCGTTGGTGAACACCATCACTTCTAACGGGTGCCGCGTAGTTTGCCCTGCGTCCCTCAGAGACTGCACCACCTCGATGGCCGCGATGACTCCCAGCGCGCCGTCGTATTGACCGCCCGCCGGCACCGTATCAGTGTGGGACCCCAGCGCGATGGCCGGAAGCGACCCTCCACTGCCCTCAACCCGGCCGATAATGTTTCCCGCCGCATCGATGCGCACCGCCATGCCGGCCCGACGCATCAGCTCCATCACGTAGTCGCGCCCCGCCACATCCAGGTTCGAAAATGCTACCCGCTGCATCCCTTCGTCGGTGTTGCCGATCTGGCCCAATGCCGTCAGGTTGTTGTTGAGCCGCGCCGCGTTGATCGGTACCGCACCGGCTTGCGCATTTGATGATGTCATTTCAGATTCCTATTGGTTAGATTGACGGCAAAGCCCAGCGGCTCAATAGTCTATCCCCATGGCGTGTTGGGGTGATGTGCAGCTGCTATTCGTAGCGGTGAGCCTGGGGCTCCAGTGGCGGCGGAGGATCATCGTAAGAGGTTCATTGGAATCGGTCCGGCCCGAAAAATGGATGTTCATAATGCTCTCCCATTTTCAGCGAACCCAGAACCTCGTTCCACACTGCGGTGGCCCGCGCCGTGTCTTCCGGCCAGAAACTCAGCGTCAGCAGGCCGTGAATCGACTGTTTCGCATGTCTGGTGATGGCCTGCCGCGAGTACGCCGGACGCTTTTCAATTTTGTCGATGAACTCCGTCTGCACCCACGCCATTTCCAGATCGCCAATCTTTAAGGCCATCGGCGCGCCGGTCTTGGTCTTGTCCGTTTTGCGTTTCTTGCCCCGCCGCGGTTGGGAAATGCCTCTCTGCTCGTCAGATGTAACATTCTTGATCAAAGTCGACAATGGTAACCCCGACCAGTCCACATTCATGCCTTGCCCGGCGTAAAACACCGACACTTCCAGGCTCATATCGTCGTTGGGGGGTTCTCCGTCCAGCAGTTTCAACGACTTGGTCGACGGCGCCACCACCCAACTCTGCGGAATTTCGAAGCGCAGCGCGCCCCGGTCCGCCACGACTATCTTGTTGCCCGGCCTGGCCGTCCAGCCGTGGTTCTGCGGCAGCTTGAAGATTTTGGGTTCCCACCGTTCGTTGTCCATCACTTTCCGCCTCTCACCCGCGTTTCGGGTTCTCCGTCGCCATTATATCCGAACCACCGATTCCGATGGCCCTGCGCTCAGTCCCGTTCGGTAAGCCACCCCTATCCGTTGCCGCTGTCAACATCTCGCCGGTTGAATATCAGCAGCGTCAACGCGCAGAACACCGCCAGATACACGATAATCGCCGGTAGGAACCACGCCGCCGCCAATTCGTCGCTCCCGGTGAGTCCGTTGGACACCCCCCACAAGGTCCACCGGGTATATGCCTGCATTTCGAAATCGTACAAACCGCGCACGATCACGTTGGCCAGCGGATACGCCGCTGACTCTGCCACTACTATCGCTATACCGACTCCCACCCCGACGGTCGAGGAGCGTCCCGCCACGCAGAGCAGCGCCCCTAACGCCATATAAGTGAATGCCACTGGCAAACCCGCGAAAAAGAGTAAAGCGGTACGTCCCCATCCGTCCGGTACGTCAAACAGAAACTCCGAAATGACACCGCCCTCATCATCGCCAAGCAGCAACCCCATCGCCGCAGCCACACACCAGGAGACAACCCAAACGACGAGCAGGATTGCGCATCCCAGCATCAGCTTGGAAAATATTGGCCAGTGTCGCGGGTCGCCTCTCGCTACCAAAGGCCGCCATGTCCCCCACGAAAAATCGCTGCCCAGCAGAAAAGAAGCCAATACTATCCCGAAGAACTGCCCCAGTGAGGACAATCCTTGCGAAACCGCGGCGGGAAAACCCCGGGGCGGAATCGCTAGCGTATCCGGAGATAGGTTGGAGATCATGGCTATCACCGCCAGGATGCCCGCCACAAAAAGGGCGAAAATCCCGACGATCACCCAGAACCCGACGCGCTGGCGAAGCCGGAACCATTCCCACTGCAGCAAGTTGAGGTAGATCGCCGTGGTCGCCATCAGTCGTCCCTCTCCGCGTTTCCCGTAACTTCCAGGAACCCCTCCTCCAGGGATGCACCCGACGGAACCATCTCAGCGATGTATACCTCGTGTTCCGCAAGTTCCTTGCTGATCTTCCATTCGTTGCCTGGGGGCGCGGAGACCTGCAAACCTTCGTCTGATTTATCGCCAACCGTCCAACCCGCCTCACGCAAAACGGATCGGGCTTTTGTATCGTTGGTGGTCCGGACCCTCACCTGTGACTTGCTCGATATTCCCTCCACCGGACCCGAGTAAAGCAACTTTCCCCGTGCCATCACGCCCACGTGGTCGCAAACCTGCTCCACTTCGTTCAACAGATGGCTCGCCAAAATCACTGTACGAGGTTGCCCCGCTACGGTGTCCGTCCCGGACGCCAGGGAACGAATCAATTCGCGAACTTCGATGATCCCGGACGGGTCCAGCCCATTGGTCGGCTCGTCCAGGATCAGCAACTCTGGATCGCCCAGCAACGTCGCCGCGATGCCCAGCCGTTGTTTCATCCCGGTGGAGCACGCTCGAAACTTCCTTCGCGCCGCGTCGCCGTCCAGGTTGACCAACTCCAGCAGCCCGTCGATCTCATCGTCGCCGGCCTCGGATCCGTAGATCCCCTGCACACACCGGAGGTTGTCCCGGCACGACAGGTACGGCCAGAAAATCGGCCGCTCGATCATTGCCCCCATGCGGCCGCGTACTTGCTTGAGCCCGCTCGTTCCCGACTCGCCCAGCAACGTAATCGCGCCTGCCGTCGGCGTCAGAAATCCTGCCAGCATCGACAACAGCGTCGTTTTCCCGGACCCGTTGGGTCCCAGCAACCCGTACACTCCCCCAGCCGGAATGGTCAGACTGATGTCGTCAACCGCCCTCACCCGTCGGAAATGTTTGCTGAGACCGATTACCTCGACCGCCGGCGCAATGTTGGTAGAAGCCGCAACCATCAAGCCAGCACGTCGAACCCGTAGCCCGCGGTGTTTAGCGCGCCCTCCGCGAACCGCGAGAACCGCAACGGCGAAATGTCCATCGTCGTCGCGCTGCCGTCCCCAATCAACTCCGCCATCAACACCCCCACCATCGGCGACAGCTTGAACCCGTGCCCGCTGAACCCGGTGCATAGGTACAAACCGTCGATCCCTTCGATGCCGTCCATGATCGGATGCGAGTCGGGGGTATTCGTGTACAGTCCAGCGTACCCCGCCGCCAGCTCCGCATCCGCAATCGGCGGGATACGCCGGGCCAGCCTCTGCCACACATCCTGTATGAATGCTGGACTGGCCCGTTGTGCGAAAACCTCAGGGTCGTCAACCACGTCCGAGTGATTGCCGTTGCCTACCAGCGTCAACTCCTGCCCTTCTGGCCGAAAGTAGATCCGGTTGCCGATGTCCGCTCCGCCCGGGTGGTGCGGGACCAGGTCCAGCGGTCGCCGGAAGTGCAGCACCTCATGCCGAGTGGCGACCAGCGGCGCATCAATTCCATGGAATGCCAAAAATCTCGCCGACCAGGGCCCCGTCGCCACCACCGCGATCCCGGTCTCAATCCGCGTGCCGTCTGTCGCCATAACGGCGGTTACCCGACTGCCGTCCTCGCTGGTCTCTACTGCCGTCGCCGGATTCTGCAACCGGATGGATACGCCCTCGGCGCGGGCGCGCGTCGCGTAGGCGTATGCCGTCCCGGACGCATCCGCGTGTCCCGAGTAAGGTTCGTATGCAATCGCTGCCGCATCTTCCACGGCAAACCCCGGCGCCATCGCCGCCGCGTCGCCCGCGCTGATGATGTCGGTGATCACGCCCACCGATTGCTGCGTCGCGATGTTTCCCCGAAAAGTCTCCAGGTCATCCGCTCCGGCAAACACCAAGTATCCCGTCTCAACGTACCCGCAGTCGCCGCCGATCATGTCGTCAAAATTGCGGAAAATGTGCAGGCTGCGCCACGCCAACTCCGCGTTCACCGCCGTGGAATAGTGCATGCGGATTGCCCCGCTGCTGCGCCCAGTGGAGCCGCTGCCCAGCGTATCCCGTTCCAGCACAACTATGCGTCGCAGCCCGTGTCGGTCCGCGGTCATCGCCAGGTTGCAGGCAATGCTGCAGCCCATCACGCCGCCACCGATGATTACCACGTCGGCGGTCTGTGTCGTCGTTGTCATGCGTTGGATTCCCTGCTTGGAAGTTCCCCGGCGAATATCAGACACTGGGGCCGCATCGCCCCATCGTATCTATCATATTCTTACGATCACGCGCGCCGACCGGATCACGCGAGTTAGACACGTTCTCGGGCCCGCCTCACCCGAAACGCCGCCCCGCGCTGCTTGCGCATCCACCGCAAAAAAGCAGCGACCCTCACGTTGGCGCGCAACAACTCCACGCTGTACAACTCCTCCGCCAACATGGTCTCCGAAAACATCGCGTGTACCTGCCGGTGGCACGTGGGACACAATCGCGCCGTCGGCCCGTGGTTGCCACCACGAGCCCGGGGCACCAGGTGATGGACCGTGAATCGGTCTATTTCTCGCTCACACAACGCGCAGCGTCCGTCGTCCTCGTCCCGTCGCCTGACCAACGCGCCGTCTCGCGACAGGGTGTCTGTACCGCCAGAGGCAGACGCAACCGAGGCAGGCGTTTCCCTTACCCCGCGAGACCTGCTGCGGCCCCGCTTCCTAGCCATTCCTGCCCGTGCCGCCCGCGCCCGACGTGTCCAGGAATCGCCAACCCGGCAGGTCCACCTGCCATTGGGCATCTTCGTACAGCATCGGAATCATCAATCCCGACATCAAGGTGCTCCGTTGTACCACCGTTTCATCGGTGACCCCGAACGGCAGGAAAACAAACGCGTGCTCATCATCGACATAACGCGTTGGCGCCGCCGCCAGGTCCGACAAATCTTCCAGCGGCCACAGTCTCAGCACCGTGGTGCGAAAGTCGTCCAGCAGCGAGTCCCGCATCGGATGGTTGGAATCGTAAGCGGCCCGGTACGCCACCTGCATGTCTATGCTCAGGCGGGTCGCCCACACCCCCATCCTCATGCCCCGCGTTTCCTTGGACAGCATCGACCACGCCAGGTCCATGTCGCCGTCCCGGATGGACTCGGCGAACAGGCCGGCCCGTTGCCCCACTTCGTCAGGTTCCTGGCTCCGGCGCTGTCCCGGCATTCGCATGATCGCCATCCCTCCGGGTCAACATAGCGCCCAGCGGCGTACCCGGAATTTTCTACATTCTATGGGTTAACGCTCATACCGGCAAACCGACAAACCGCTCTGGCATCGTGTCCGTCCCCACGGTAACCGCGTCTCCCACCCGCACCACGCCCGGCCTCTCCACGATTCCATACACTCCGAAATACCCGGCCAACGCGTTGGGGCGATAACCCAGGATCGACCGCACCACTTCAGCATCGGTCTCTCCGGTAGCCGGGTCCTGGTCCACGATGGCGCAGCGCGGGTCCGGCGCCAGGATGCGCACCACCGCGTCTCCAACGCTCATGGCGCGGTTCATCCATCCATCCTCTTCGTGCGCCTCGCAGCCGTCCAATAGCAGCGTCGGCCGGAACCGGTCGGTCGCCAGGCACTCGTCCACAGCCATCCCCATCTCCGCCGACAACCGTTCCACCGACGCCCGGGACAATACCGACACCGGAAACTCGTCAAATACCTGGCAGGGCAGGTCCGACATCATCAAGAGGGCCGGCTGGCCGCAGAACTCGCTGATGGCTTGCATCCAGTCGCCCATCAGCGCCCGAGCCCGCACCCTGCGGCCCCAGATTATCGTCCAAACTGGTCGGTCCAACTCCGGTTGCCCTTCCAGCACGGTGCCGTCGGGAAACTCGATGCGCAGTCGCTCCGTTTCCGGATCCCACGACGTGACCAGCTGCGCCAACCTGCCCACCTGACGCCGCGACAGCAAACGTCCCGAGCTGTTCACAAGGTAAAACCGCCGGTCGTTGGTGATCCCGCCCAGTTCCAAGTTCACCGATTCCAGCGGAACCAGCGCCATCGACTTCACCGGCGCAATGTTTATTTCGGCCACCGTGATCATATCGGCTACTCCAACGACAGGAATTCTTCCACCATGTCCCGCTGCGCGCCGCGGTCGTAGATCTGGTACAGCAATGCGGCGTTGCGCGCTCCGTCGCCTCCGAAATACCGTTCATACAGCGTCTGCCGGCTCCCGAACGCGCTGCAGGACACATCCCACGCCAGCCGGAACAACCGTATACGCTCCTCCGCCGTCGCGGTGTCCGTGTCCATGTATTGCCGGATGTCATCGGCCAACGGCCCGTTCAGGTCCGCCTCCGCCGGCAGCGCCATCAGGCTGCTGGAACCCAGGAAGTGCAGTATCTCCGCCATGCGCGGGTACATGTCGATCATCTTTTTGCGCGCCACCAGCAGTGGCCGGTAGTCGGGGCAGAATATCCCCCACTCGTCAACCGATGCCTGCGCCTCCGACGCTGCCAGCAGCGCCTTGGTGATCTCCAGATTCTCGATGATTTCAGCGATGAGATGCTGCGTGGTCGGCAGGTCTCCCGATCCCAGCGTGTCTACCATCAGCGTCGCCAGCCCAAGCATGAACTCGCACTTCACCACGTTCTTGGTGACCACTTGGTGGCCCGTGTGCGCGTTGCGGTTGGTGCGCTCGCCCCACTGGTTGCACAGCGTAACATCGTTGTACAGGAACACCCTCTCCCACGGTACCAACACGTCGTCAAAGAACACGATGGCGTCCATCTCTTCAAAGCGGCTGCCCGCCGGATGGTCAAAATGCGACCGGCCCAAATCCACGCTGTCCCGGCACTGGAACTTGAGGCCATCGGTGTTGCACGGTATCGCAAACCCGAACGCGTATTTGCCCTCCTCGCCCGCCGGCACACGCCGCGTCCGCGCCGGATACACCGCGATCTCGTCCGAAAGCGGCCCCAGCGTCGCCAGCACACGCGCCCCGCGCACCACGATTCCCGCGTCCGTCTCCTTCACCACCGACAGCGCCACCTCGGTTCGGTCGTCGAACGGCGTCGCGCCCACGGACCGGCTCCGTTGCAGGTTCACCAGCGTGTGCGTCATCACGATGTCGTTCTCGCGGATGTACTCGTAGTAATTTTGGATGTTCTGCTTGAACTCCGGTCGGTTCATCCCTGAGTAGTCCGACGCCGCAGCCATCGACATCACCGCCACGTTCAGGAAATCCGGCGTCCGCCCCATCATCCCGCACGAAAACTTGGCCCAGTTTCGCATCATGTTCCGTCGCCGCGCCAGATCCTCGGCGTCCCGGGGCATGATGAACGAGAGACCCACCGGGTCCCCGGTGCTCGGCGACGTGTAGGTCATTTCGTCCCGGGTCGCCGGGTAATGCTGCATGTCCAACAGCCCGGCCACTGTCTGCAACCCGCCGGCAAACGCGGGATGCAGGGTTACGTCCTTGACCCGTTCCCCGCCGATGTACACCTCAGCCGAGCGTTCCCGCAGTCCGGCGATGTATTCGGCTCCGGTTCGTGCTGGCATCTCCGTTCCTCCGTTAGGGGGTCGCCTGGGATCGTCCGAACTGCCCTCAGACGATCACGTCGTTCCCGATCGCCTCCCGGGCTCGTGAGGAGTCGTCGGTGGTCAGGGCGATCATCGCGTGTCCATCCTGCCGGCCCAGGATGTGCATGCTCTGGATGTTCACGCCGTTCTGTCTCAGCCGGTCCGCCACGACGGCCAACTCGCCCGGCTGGTCGGGCAGGCGGATCACCAGCGCATCATCTCCCACGGCCTTGAATCCGGCCTGGTTCAGCACGTACAGCGCGTGGTCATATCGGTCCACCGTGAGGATTATCGCGCCCCGTTCGCCCGCGCTCTCCGTGTTCAGGCTCTCGATGTTGATGCCCTCGTCGGCCAGTGCGCCCGTGATGTCGGCAAGCACGCCTACCTGGTTGTCCACCATGATTACGATGCGGTTGGCCAGTTCAGGTTGGGTCATTGGGCAACGCTCCTTACGCCGCACAATCGGCGACCAGTTCATCAATCATTTCGCGAGTAACGTGCGGCATGGCGATGATGTGAGCGATTTTCCCTTCCGGAGCGATCTGCCACTTCCGAAACACTTCGGCAGCCGGTCGCGGGAACACCACGGTAACCGAGTTCTTATGCCGCCACGCCGGAATCCCTCGCTCGTTGAATTGCCCAACCGCGTACTCCGCCGTGTCCAGCATCCCGCCGACCAACTTACGGAATCCCTCGTCCCCGTATTTAGCCAACGCATACCACATCATTAGGGGCCCAATCGCGCTCCGCGAACCCGACAGCGTCGTGTCCTGCACACCCACCAGTTCGATAGCCCTGCCGACCCGTTCCACGTGGGTTTTCTTGGTCACCACCACTCCGCACGGCAGCGGCGCGCCGATCAACTTGTGCCCGCTCACCGACACGCTGTCTATACCAACGTCGAACCCAAACGGCTGCGGGTCCTCAACGAACGGCAGGATCATCCCGCTCAATGCGGCGTCGGCATGGATGTAATAGTTCGTAACCGCCAGCTCTTCAAGGATGGCCCGGATCCGCTCAATGTCGTCCACCGCGCCGCGCATCGTGGTGCCGATGGTAGCCATGATCACGGCCGGCACGTCCCGATGTACCCGCACCATGTCCTGCAGGTCGTCGTAATCGATCTCACCGTTCTCCTGCCGCTTGATCATGATGTAGCGCGCGTTCAGCAGCCGCACGTTTTTCAGCACGCTGTAGTGGGTTTCCTCGGAAAAGTAAAAGATAGCGTTGGGATACATCTCGCGCGCCAGGTACAGCCCGTACATGTTCCCTTCCGTCCCGCCGGAAGTGACGTAACCCCAAGCCTCATCCGGGGGAATCCTCATCAACTCCGCGAACCGGTTGATCACTTCGCGCTCGAATGCATGGGAGTTGCTGCGGTAGTTGCTATGGTGAAAAGGGTCCCCGACGTTGTTCACCGAGTAGTTCAAAAAAGGCAACACCGCAGAGAAATCAAAGTCCTGGTTGGTCGGATACCCTACCTGCTTCTGCCCCGCCTCATCGATCTCATTCAACAATTGGTCGAAGCGCGCCTGTATCGTGGACTCCCCAAGCGGAGTTGGCCCCAAGGTTGACGTCATATGACCGGTTCCTTCGATGACTTGGCGCGATGGTTTCGCATGCGGATTGCCGCCGTCGCAAGGGTATGCTATACCAGCCCAAACCGCAATCCGGGAGGCCGGCCATGCCAACCATCCAGCGCGGCGACGCCCAACTGCACTACTACCTCGACGATTTCACCGACCCGTGGCGCGATTCCCCCGACGCCATCGTGCTGCAGCACGGGTTTTCGCGCAACGGCAACTTCTGGTACAACTGGCCGCCGCTGCTCAGTCGGGAGTACCGCGTCATTCGGCCCGACATGCGCGGCATGGGCCTCTCCACCATCGAACCGGACCGATACGAACCCACCCTTGATACCCTCATGGGCGACTTGCTCGCCATCCTCGACGACGCCGGAGCCGAAAAGGTCGTGTACGTCGGCGAGTCATTCGGCGGCATCATGGGTATGCAATTCGCCCACGATCACCCCGACCGCTGCCGTGCCCTCGTGTTGTGCAACTCGCCATGCCGCCTTACCCGTCGCGAGAGCGCAACCCCCGGCGGCAGTTGGCTCGCCACCATGGAACAGGGCGGCATCGGCGCCTGGTCCGCCGCCACCATCAACTTCCGCCTCGACATGCGACACGCCGCCGAGGGCCTCAAGGACTGGTACATCGAAGAGATGGACAAAACGCCGGCGGAAATCGGTCAGGCCCTGCACAGCTACCTCGACAGCCTCGATTTTGGCCCCCACCTCAAGGACATCTCGGTGCCCACTCTCCTGCTCACCGGCGACGAATCAATGACCACCAGCATGGAACAGCAGGAGTTCATGGCCGCCGAAATTCCCAACAGCCGGCTGGTGACGTGGCCCGGTCTCGGCCACGGCGTCAACGTGATTTACCCCGAGTGGTGCGTTGACCGGATGCGGGAATTCCTCGGCGAGGCAGGGTAAGCCGCTGACCGGATAATCAGCCGCCGCCTCACCTGCTCATCTGGCGCTCGTCCCACCGCTGTTGCGCCCGTTCCAGGTTGGCCCGGGTTAAGTCGTCATTGGGATCGATCAGCATGGCCTGCTCAAAATCCGCTATCGCTTTGGGATCGTCACCCAGGCAGAATAGCGCGTAGCCCCGGCCGTTGTAGGCGTCCGCGAACTCCCGGTCCAGTGAGATAACCCGGTTGAAATCGTTGATCGCCCGCTCGTACTCGCCCATGTGGCCCCAGGTGAGCGCCCGGTGATACCACGCAATCGCATGCTCTCGGTTGATGCTGATGGCTTTTCCGAAGCTCGTGATCGCCAAATGGAAGTCGCCCTGCTGACGGCACGCCACGCCCCGTTCGATCAGGGTATCCATGTGCTCGCCGTTGTCCACTCCGGGCGTGGGCGGCATGTGTACCGATGTCGGTTCAGTTGCGTATTGGGGAGGCGCCGGCGGAGCCTCATGGTGTTCGGATCCGTTTTTTTGCGGAACACTCGGCGCATGTCGTTTCTCCGATGTAGGCGCCGCTGGTTCTGCCTCGTCAGCCATGGGATTGGAGACGGAATCTGCGGACCCATACCGCCGGCGGCGCAAACGGTGCTTGGCCCGGTTCACTCGCTCTCCCTCGTTCCGCGCGCCCACGCCCATCAGTAGACGTCCGATGGAGTCAAGCGCCCGGTCCAGATCGTCGTCGTCGAAAGAGTCCATGTGCGCCCAGCGATTTCGGGTTTCCCGAAGCTCGGATACCAGGCTCCTCTCGATCGGTCCAAGGTAGTCGCGAAAGACCTCATTCCAACCGGTCGACATCACTTTCAGCATGATCGCTACGTCGCCCTCGACGTCGCCGAAAGTGTCCGTGTCGTCCGGGACGTAGTGCCCTCTCCCCGCGGCCCGACGCAGCATCGAGGCAATGTAGGGCCCCAGCCCCACGGCCAGCAGTTGCAGTGCGTTCCCGACTAAGCTGTGATTGGTTGTTGTATTTGTGGTGGTGCTCGTCATATGAGTATTCCTGCCGTAGCGGTGCGGCCGACGTGACTCAGCGTCAACAGCCGTTGGACGGTTTAACTCCCGCCTAACCTAGCACAGACGCCGACCAGCCTGCCGTGGCAGGTGTGCGCGATTTCTGCGATTTGCAGAATAATTGTTATGCCGGAGACTGGATGCCCAACTCGGCCTGCATGTCCGCCACTGCCTGGTTGCGTGTCTTGCGTTGCCACTGCGGGCGCGCGTTGATCGGTTCGTTGATGATCTCGGGGTCGATCTTCAACGCTACGAACACCGGCCCGGGCTGCCCCAGTATCTCTTCGATCTGGCTCGCAAAATCCTCCAGGTTGTCTATCGCATAGGTCGCCGGATACCCGCAGCCTTGCGCCACCACCTCGTACTCCATCTGCTCCGCGTTCGGCACCGGCTGCCCGCCCGTCGTTGCGTAAACCCCGTTGTCCAGCATGAAGTGGTACAGGTTGGACGGCGCTTTCTCCGCGATTGTGGGCAGCGCCCCCATCCCCATCAGGACGTCCCCTTCTGAGTCAAAAAGCACCACCCGCTGGTCCGGTATCGCCAACGCCAGCCCCAACGCGAACGAAGCGTGTCCGCCCATCGCCGGGTCTCCCAGCGGCAGATCCCGGTCCGGTTGGTCGCTCAACTCCACCCAGAACTTGCCGCCGCGTCCCGGTATCACCACCGCGTCGCCGCGATGCTGCTTGAAGATTTCCAGCATTTCCGCCGTCTTCATCATGTCAATCACGTCCTATAGGTCGTCCCCTCTCCCTCGTCGGGAGAAGATTAGCGGGAGGGAGATCCCATTGTCCCGTCTCCTTGGCCGGAGAGGACTGGGGTAAGGAGGGCCCGTTGTCCCCTCTCCCCTGGTGGGAGAGGGTTAGGGTGAGGGGGATCACAAAACAAAGGGAACCTCCCCCATCATCATTCAATACCGTTCATCCTGCGCATCAATGCAGAGAACCGTTACCGGCTCACGTTGAACCCGTGGTACTCGTCGCCAACCAGCACAGCCACGGGCTTTTTGTTCCGCTGCGCTTCCTCAAAGGCAATGGAAATCCGGTCCGCGTCCTCGTCCGATTCCACCAGGTAGTAGTTGATGTTGAAGGCGTGCAGGAACCGCTCCGTGTAGAACGCCGCCGTGTCGTTGATCACCCCGTGCCGCGTCCATCCTCGGTATCCCACCATCATCACCACCGGCACGTTCATCCCGATGCCCCAGCCGCGCAGCGAGTCCCCGGATTCCATCATACCTGTGTTCTGTATCAGGATCACGGGCTTTTTCCCGCCGGCAGCCAGTCCCGCCGCCGTGGAGAAAGCATGCCCTTCGCGGCTCACCGGCACCAAGTCCAGGCTTTCCTCCTCGCTCATCAGTACATACAGGAAGTTCGTTTCGCTGTCGGGCAGCCACACCACGTGGGTCGCTCCGTTTTTCTTCAACTGCTCCAGCACCGTCGCCGGACTCAATTCGGCCATGGGGACACCTGCCTCGTTTCGATTTCTATGCGTACAGCGTCCGACCCGGTCGAACGCCGCACAAGGATATACCCGCCCAAGTGTGGGTCGTCAACCGCCCGCCTTCGCAGTGACTGTTCAGACCCTCGGGAGCAGTGGTCGATCGACGCCTCATTCCGGCCTTGAGCCGGAACCCGGAAATCATTGGCCTTACTCACGGTCGCCCGCGCGCGGACTTCCCGGATTCCCGCATTCGCCTATGGCGGACATCCGCGACTTTCGCGAGAGTGACGGCTATCGAGCCCAGGATCTCTCCAACCCGGTGCAGTTACTCTTCACGTCGAGCGTCGGGGCCAGCCAAGCCACCGTTCGCTGTAACCGCCACGCCGGCCAAAGGGGGCACGGGCAATCTTACTTCCAGGCAATCCGCCCTCTCCGTGACCTCGGCCATTCTTCTGCGTCGGTTAGGGGGCTAATGCGTTCGACACTCCAATCATGCTGTCCCGGGTCACCAGCCGAGCCAGTTCGTCCTCGGTCATCCCCTCCGTCCCGTCCGGCCGGCGCGGCAGCACCAAATAACGCATGTCGGCGGTGCTGTCCAGCACGTCAACCCGGATGTCCGCCGGCATCGCCGTTCCAAATTCGGCCATCACGCCGCGCGGGTCGCTGACCGCCCGCGACCGGTACGCCAGGCTCTTGTACCAGTCCGGCGGCCGGCCCAGCAGCATCCTCGGATAGCACGAGCACAGCGTGCACACCACCAGGTTGTGCACGTCCTCCGTGTTCTCCACCACTGTCACGTGCGGCGTATCCGCCGGTATCTCGATTCCCAACTCACCGAGCGCCGAACGCGCATCTGAGAGCAGGCGAGCTTTGAAGTCAGCATCTGTCCACGCCCGCGCAACGACCCGGGCGCCGTCCGCCGGCGTGCGCCCGTCCATCAAGTTCACCTGCCTCTGCACCTCATCAGCGGTCAGCAGTCCCTTCTCCGCCAGCAGCGCCTCGATCGCAACGGATCGCAGCGCGACCTCGCTCATTGGCTGGTCGTGGATGTGGTCAACAACATGCGTAGCGGTCATCAGTCTCTCCCTAGTTGTGGCAGCCCCGTGCCTCGATGTCCCAAACCGCCTCCACCACTCCGTCGCGTATGCCGATGAAACGATCCCAGCGGCTCACCATGGCGTCCTGCTGGCCGGGCAGCAGCATAACCTGGTCGCCAATCGCCAGTTCAGCGCCCTCTGCTACTCGAAACACGGTGCGGTCGGCGTCCATATCCACGGCTTCTACCCCTGGCCGGCCTTCCACTCGCGGCAACCCCTTGATCCCGCATACCGCGCGGGCCCCCGCGTCGCCTATCGCCGTTCCCGGCCGTGGCGTGCTGATGATAGAGCTCAGTATCTTTCCGGCCAGGTGAAAGTCCTGCATGTAGTCGTATGAGGTTTCCATCACCAGATACGAACCACCCTGGATTTCGGTAACCTCCGGCATATCCCCGGCAATATCGTAGCTCCAGGTTTCGCCGGTAGATACGATCTCCACCGGCAATCCGGCGTCAATCATCCCATCGCGCAGATCCAGTACCGGCTGGATGAGGCGATGGGCCTCTGTGGCCCGGTCCTCATAGTCTGAGGAGACTTCGGACATCATCTGGTGGCTCATCACGCCTTTTATTGATAGCCCGGGCAGCGAATCGATTAGCCGGGCCAGGGCCACACCGGATTTCACTCCCTGCTCTCCTTCCTGCACTCCGCACCGGAGCAGTCCCGTTTCCTGCTCGATGACCACGCCCAGGTTCACGCCTTGGGCAGCGGCAGCCTCCGAAAGGTCTCGGGCATTCGCTTCGCTTTCGCAGGCCACCAAGATCTCGGCCTGGTCCGCCAAAGCGCAGAGCCGGGCAATCTTCGGCGGCGCGACCACCTCGCTGGTAACAAACACGCTGGCCACTCCGCCCCGCACCATCACTTCAGCCTCAGCAACCTTGGCCGCGCACACGCCGCCAACGGTGCCGCCGCGCTGGATCTGCCGGAGCGCCAGGGCCGGGCTCTTGTGGTTCTTGCTATGCCCGCGCAACTTGCTGTGGCGGTCTCCGTAGAAGTCGGCGATCACATCCATGTTGTGATCCAGCGCGTCCATGTCCAGAATCAGGCATGGCGTGTCCAACTCCTGTATCGGCGTGCCGGGTTGCGGTTCATACGCTTGCTGCATGGACGTACCTCCGAGGTTCCCACATATCTGATTGAATCCGGCTGTGAGCATTAAGCATGGGTTTGGCAACGAGTTCTGTCGCACCGTTCAAGTAAGTTCGCACTCGTGTCGTTCCCTCAAAATCCTGCCCTATGACGAGTCAGTAGCGCAATTTGACGTTCGACCTGCCAGCGTTGTATGTCGGTATCAGACAGGTCACCGCGGTCACCGAAAACCATCAACGGCGTTTCAATTAAATAGTCCACGAACATCGGCTCTTCCGTCCAACTTCGGTTATGACCCAGAGCAATGTTGCAATGAGCGCACAGGATACCCCGGACCACAATGATCCCCAGAGCTCGTTCTACACCATGGTCATGGTCGGTGTGCCACTCGTCAGCGAATGCGCTAGGGCTGCGACAGACTGCGCATTTATAGTCTTGGCGGTCGAACAAATGCCACCAATCCTCAAGAAGCATTCCATATTGCGCCAAAGTGGAATCAGAAGGCGGACTGGATGGTCGAACATTCCCGTTCACGCTAGTCCGCAACGGCTCGTTGCGGTATTCTGGACGCCGGCATTCCGCACACTGGCTGTTTTCGTCCAGATATTCGACCAGATCGCAAACGTCGCACTCCCCCAGGTGGAGGAATGAAGACCGGTAATCGCCAACCTCCTCAAACGATATGTCAAATCCCATCTGTACCATCAGCACACCCCTGGAAAACGCAACAGAATCGGATAGTGTCGGCAAAGACGCCCTACGCCAGTTGCCCGCGGCCTGCCACGCGCCAATAGCCCACCAGCTTGCCATCCCTTACCGCCCGGATGTAGTCATACTGGTTGACGCACAGGGCCAGGTTGTATGGGACCAGGTGGACTTTGTCGTTGGGCATCAATTGCTCGGTGGCCGGCCCATCCAGGTCCAGGATTCCGTGCTCTGCGCTGAATCTGGCCGCGACCCCGCCCGGGATTCCCTCCAGCACGGGTACGCCGAAATCGGGCCCGGTAGTCTTGTGGCCGGCGTCCACCACTGCCCTGTACGTAACCGGATGGCTGATCACCGTGGCCAGAATCTTCGCCGCCGGTTGAAATTCCGGCCGAATTCCCAACGTCTCAACATCCATCAGCGGGTACACCCCCGCCTGGACCTCGGTAACCCCCGACATCTTCGAGACCACATCGTAGCTGTACGTGCTGCCCGCGCTCACCGTCGCAACGTCAATCCCAGCCTGCTCCAGGTCGCTCCGGGTGTCCAGGATCGGTTGCAAACGACGGCGCGTTTCGGCCGCCAACTCGTCCCGGTCGGTCATCGTCAACGGCCCTTCGTAGGCCATGATCCCCTCGAACGCCAAGCCCGGAGCCTCCGCAACTTTTCGTGCCAACTCAACCGCATCACGCCCGGGTGCAACACCGCCAAAACCATAGCCGGCGTCTATGTCCACCAACACGCCCAAGGTAACACCGACGGCCTGCGCAGCCTCGGCAAGGTCCTCGACGTTGCGGGTGTTGTCCACGGCCACGCTCAACGTAATTCGCCCGGCCAACTCGACCAGCCGGCGGATCTTGACCGGCGTAACCACCCGGCCCGCTATCAATATTTTCTCAATCGCGAGGGTATCGTCTTCGCCGCCGGCAAATGCCTCGGCTTCCCCAAGCGAACTGACCGCCACACCCCCGGCGCTGTTTTCGGCCGCCATCTGGATCTGGGCAATATCCGGGCAACCATGACATGAGACATGCGGGCGTACTTTGACTCGCCCGTCTGCGGAGCCGCCAACCGCGTCGTGCAGGACCGCGATGTTCTGGTCCATCACCCCCAGGTCAACCACAAGGGCCGGCGTATCCAATTCCTCGGCGGGGGTGCCAACAGGCTGAATTATCGGTCGCTCCATTCCTCACGTACCTCTCATTAATCACGCGGATCAGGCCGCGTCTAACCAGTGCTGGTACACATCCACCAGCAACGTGTCCGCAGCGTTCCCGGAGTATTCCGGCCAAAGGTCGGTCTGGCGCAAACGGATGCGATAGAGCGGCTGGCGAGGCAACCCGTCACCCCCGTGCGCCAACGACTCGGGGTTCGGATACACTCCGCACAGCGTGTCCACCACGCCCACGTGCCCCTGTATGTAAGCCGGTGTCCGAAAATGGTGCGCCGGCGAGCCCGTGCGGACGCGCACGGCTGCGCCGTCTGCAAACAGGACCGGCTCGGAGGAGGTGGTCGTCACAAGCCTTGCTCCCTCAGTTGCGCCGCCTTGACGTCGATCTCCTCGGCGGTGAGGATCCCCTTCTCAATCAACAGTATCTCCAGCGCCGCCGTCCATTTCTCGTAGTACGACAGGGATTCGTACTGCTCCAGCGACAGACTCTCTATCGCCCGCCGCATCTCGTCGGTCGTGCGGATTCCCTGCGCGCCCAACACCTGATGCACCGCATCCACCCGCCGCTCCCAGTCGCTATATTCGTGCTCGGAACGGTCAATCGGAGTGTCGTCGGGCCACCCGCCTCGGTCGTGTACTCCTGGCATGATGCTAAGCTCCCTTCTCCCACATTTCGGCCACATCCACAGCCCGCATGAACTCCACGCCGGGGAACGTCTTGATGTACTCAATCAGCCGCTCCAGCATCAGCAGCCGCCCCGGCCGACCGATGTACTGCGGATGCACGGTCAGGTTGAAGCATCGGCCGTACCGATAGATTCCCCGAAACTCTGCGGCCCAGCTGTCAAAAACCTCGTCGGGGTTGCGCATCGGCCCCAATCGGTTCGCGGACGGCGCATACGCGAAGTGCGGCGCGTCGTCCAGCAGCCAGTGTATCGGCAACTCCACTATCGGGCGCGGGGGATCTCCGCCCTCCACGAAGTACGGAGCGTCATCCCCCATCAGGCTGCTGTCGTACCGGAAATTGTGCTTGGACAGCAAGTCCAGCGACACCGGACTCAGTTCCCAACTCGGCGACCGATATCCCACCGGCGCCTCTCCCGTCAGGTCCCCCAGGATCCCGATCCCCTTCATCAGCACCTCCTCCTCTCGTTCGGGAGTCAAGGTGGCCGGCGGCTCATGAATGTAACCATGATGGGCCACCTCGTGGCCACGGTTGGCAATCTCGCGCACCAGGCCGGTATGCGTTTCCGCCACATACCCCGGGATGTAGAAACTGCCCGGAATGCCCTGGGCATCCAGCATGTCCAGGATGCGCGGAGTCGCGACGCTCGGCCCGTATTCCGCCATGGACAGCAGGCTGGGGTAATTGATGAAGTCAGGGTTGCGATTCAGCCATGATGTGATTCCGTCCACATCAAATGTGATCAGAGCAACGCATCGGATGTCATTGGGCCAGATGCCGGCCATCACGACTCCCTCCCATGGAGGTTTTCGGGTCGAGGTGGGGGGTCTTCGAACGGAACACCCTCGGATTCTGCTGCCTCTTTGCGGTGGAGCCACTCCGTCCAGAGTCGGTGCATGTGGGATTGTCCCTCGATCAACCCACGCGCCTCACCTTCTGCGATGTCCTCTTCTCGCCTTTTTCGTTTGAACAATTCCGCGAGTACCATGTTTACCCCCTCGACGCTGATGGCGCTGAGACCCAAGCAGGCCGCCATGGTGGATCCACCTTTCTCTCCTACCAAGTCAACCACTTGATGCCAAGTGGGATCGCCGCCCATCACAACGCCATTATAGACTCTCACCGCCAGCATCAATAGGGAACTGACGCTGAAAACCAGGAAATGCTGCCCGAGTTGGCGCGCTGGGATACTTCCCAGCGAAACACGATCCTGGGGAGGGGGTTGCCCTTGAGTTCTCAAGCGGGAATGCGGTCGAAACCCGTGTATGGGCGCAGTACCTCGGGTATCACCACCGACCCGTCCGGTTGCTGGTAGTTCTCCAGGATGGCGATGATGACCCGCGGCAACGCCAGCCCCGACCCATTGAGCGTGTGCACGAAACGGGGGCGTTCGCCCACTCCGGGCCGATAGCGGATGTTCGCCCGCCTTGCCTGGAAGTCCGTGCAATTCGAGCACGACGAGACTTCCAGCCATTCCTGCGATCCGGCAGCCCACACCTCAACGTCGTACGATTTCGCCGAAGGGAACGAGATATCGCCCGCGCATAGCTGAAGGATACGGTACGGCAGCCCAAGTCGCTGACACACCGTTTCAGCATTGCCCAGCAACTTTTCCAACTCATCGAACGACGTGTCCGGCTCAACAAACTTGTACATCTCAACCTTGTTGAACTGATGCACCCGTTTGATGCCCCGGGTGTCACGACCCGCCGCCGCCTTCTCCCGCCGGAAACAAGGCGTGTGTGCCACGTAATTGAGGGGCAGATCCTCCGCCGACAGAATCTCATCCCGGTGCAGGTTCGTAACCGGCACCTCCGCGGTGGGAATCAGCCAGAGGTCGTCCTCCTCATCGTGGTACAGGTTGTCGGCGAACAACGGCAGGTTGCCGGACCCTTCCATGATCTCGCGCCGCACCAGGATGGGCAACGCCACCTCGGTGTAACCGTGCTCGCTGCTGTGGAGGTCCAGCATCCACGAAATGATGGCCCGTTCCAACCGTGCACCGTAGCCGTTCAGCGTGTAAAACCTGCTCCCCGATAGCTTGACTCCGCGTTGGAAGTCGATTATCCCCAGACTCTCCGCCAGGTCCCAGTGCGGCATCGCCTCAAAATCCAACGACACAGGTTCGCCCCAGTGTCGCAGGACTTGGTTGCAGGTCTCGTCCAGTCCGTCCGGCGTGCTCCCGTCGGGAAGATTCGGCAGCGCCATCATCGCATCGTTGATGCGCACTTCCAAGTCCCGTACCTCATCCTCCAGCCCGCTGATTTTTTGGCCCACCTCTCGCATCTCAGCGATCACCGTTTCCGAAGGCGAACCGCCTTGCGAGCGAGCCTGCCCGATCTCCCGCGAAACCTGGTTGCGTCGAGACCGCAATTCGTCGCCTTCGGTGATGGCAGCCCGCCGGCGTGCGTCCAGCGCCAGTATGTCGTCCAGGCAATCGTCGTCCTCGGCCCTGCGCACCAGAGCGGCGCGGACAGCATCGGTATCTGTGCGTATCTGTTCAATGGAAAGCATGCAATGAAAACTCAGGTCAAATCAAAAATCAGCTCGCGCACCGCAAAGGAAAATCTTGGCAACACTTCCTCGCCATCCAGGGTTTCGGGCTCCGCAAGTAGTTCAGGCTCATCAACACCAGCGCGATAGACACGCACGGTCCGCTCAATTGGGTCTATCAACCAGCCCAGTTGTGCCCCGTTCTCCATATACTCCAGCATTTTGTTGAGCAACTCGACCAAATCTGATGGGCGCGATTGCGAAGTGGACCGCACTTCGATTACGAAATCAGGACAGTAGGGGCGGGCTCGGGGCGTTTCGTGAGGAGGTGGCAGGACTTTTGCCCTCGGGCTCCATGCAGCATCGGGGCACCGCACTGCTCCGTTCGCCAACCGGTAGGCGCTACTGGAACCGGTGGCAGTGCCGGGACGACCATGATTGATATTCCATTGACGTAATTCGCCAAAGGACTCACCTTCGTGTTCGTCGGAAGGAGCGTAGGTGGGTGCCATTATTTCAAGGACTCCGTCGGAAGTCAGCTCCATTCGCCAAGGATGGTCCTGGTTGGCCAAGCAGACCTCCCAAAACCAATCTTCGCAGGCGTCAGGGCCGGCGACTATCACTGTTTCCGGTAGGCGGAGTCTGACCGGGAACAGACCAACATCTTCCGAGTTGGCAATCGGAGCTGTCGGTTCATCCAAAACCGGATCAGGCGTGTTGTCCAGGGTGATAGTGGTCATGGGCGTCACTCGTCGCCATCGTCCGGCGTTCCGGGGATGGAGTCCGCACCCGAAATAGAGCGCATCTGCGGAAATAGTAGCACATCCCGAATCGTGCTTTGCCCGGTCAGCAGCATCACCAACCGATCGATGCCGATTCCCAACCCACCCGTCGGAGGCATCCCGTATTCCAGTGCCGTAAGGAAATCCAGATCAGTCCGGTCCGCCTCCTCATCGCCGTATGCGTCTCGGTGGTGTTCCTGCGTGGCGAAACGCGCCCGCTGCACCTCCGGATCATTCAACTCCGTGTACGAGTTGGCGATCTCCATGCCGGCAGCAAACGCCTCGAAACGCTCCACGTACCCCGGTTTGTCGGGGTGCCCCTTCGCCAACGGCGACATGTCCTCGGGGTAATCCATCAGGAAAGACGGTTGCACCAAGTGCGGCTCCACGTACACCGACAACATCTTGTCGATCAGGCGTCCGCGAGTTTCCCGGGGACCCGGCTGCAACCCCAGGTCCAGGCACACGCCCGTGAGGGATTCCGAGTCGGGATAATCTTCTATGTCGATACCGCTCCCTCGTTGCAGTTCTTCTCGCAATGACAAGCGTGGCCACGGCGGCGTGAAATCGATCACCTCGTCGCCCATCGCCACTTTCATCGAACCGTGGATGTCCTCCGCCAACGACGACACCAACGACTCCACCATTTCCATGACGGCGTTGTAGTCCGCGTACGCCTCGTACGATTCCAGCAGCGTGAACTCGGGGTTGTGGTCCTGGTCGATGCCCTCATTGCGGAACACCCGCCCTATCTCGTACACCTTGTCCAACCCGCCCACGATCAGGCGCTTGAGATACAGTTCGGTAGCAATACGAAGATAAAGCTGCTCATCCAGCGCATTGTGATGCGTGACGAACGGACGCGCGTGAGCCCCCGCCGGAATGGGCACCAAAATCGGCGTATCCACCTCAACGAACCCCCGACCGTCCAGGAACCGGCGGATTCCACCGATGATCCGGCTTCTCTGCACGAATGTGTCAGCCACTTCAGGATTCGCGATCAGGTCAAGGTATCGCTGACGGTAACGGGTTTCCACGTCCCGGAGCCCGTGCCACTTCTCCGGCAGCGGTCGCATCCCTTTGGCCAGCACGGTCAGCGACTGCGCTTCAATGGTCGCCTGCCCCGTCCGCGTCCGCATCATGGCGCCGGTCACGCCCAGAAAATCCCCGAGATCCAGGTCCTGCAGCAGCCCATATTCCTCGCCCAGCACGTTCTGGCGCAGCATGGCTTGCAGCACACCTGAAGAGTCCCGAAGGTCGAGAAACGCGGCGCGCCCCATCACCCGCATAGATACGACCCGCCCTGCCACGCTCAGGTTTTCGGCCTGCTCCGATTCACCAGCGGATTCCGCCGCCTCGAAAGACGCTATCGCGGTGGCGGTGGTGCAACTCCGCTCGAACCGCGGCGGATATGGGTCCACGCCCCGCTGCCGCATGCGGTCCAGTTTGGCCCGCCGGCTCTCCAGGTTAGCCTCGAGGCTGCCCAAGTTTTCGGTAATGTCCGGTTCTGTCGGCGAGTTCGATTCAGGCACGGTGATGCTAAAAGGCTTCCTTTAGTTGCGGATGAGGCATCGTTATTTATCGTAAGCGGGCGCCTCTGGAATGTAAAGAAAACTGGTCGAATCGTGTCATTTCTCTATTGGTGGCCCCAGGGTCTGGTTGACTATAATGTTTGGCAGTCCAACGTGGCGACTCCATTCCTAAACACCTAACCGGCCACTGAGGTGAGAGCATGATTCAAAGAATGATCGGCGCGGCGTTTTTCAACCGCCAAACCTACGAGGAAATCGAACAGGACCAGGGTGCGCTCGGCCAGGCCGTGGTCGTCGTCCTGATCGTAACTCTGTGCGGAGTCATCGGCGGAGTCGTCGGTGGATTGATGCAGGGCTCCGCTGTGCTCGGAATTGTGCTGGGAATTATCGGCGGCCTGGTTTTCGGCATCATCCGGTGGGCGCTTTGGGTAACCGTGATGTACTGGGTGGGCGGAAGAATGTTGAGGACTGGGGACACGGAAACCAGTTGGGGAGAATTGGGCCGCGTCATGGGATTCGCCTATACCCCCGGTGTCCTCTCCGTATTGTCGTTCATACCGGCAATTGGCAATCTCTTCCCCGTGATCGGTTTCTGTTGGACGGTCGCGGCCATGACCGTCGCAGTGCGCCAGGCTTTGGACTTCGAGTCCACCGGTCGGGCCATCGGAGCGGTCCTCCTGTCTGCGGTCATTGGCTTCATCCCGTGGATCATAATCGTGATTATCCAGACGGCTTTGCTGGGTGGACCGGACGCCCCAGCAGTTGAAAGCGCCGCTCGGGGATTGTTGTCTCGGATCTGAGGAATCATGCGCGATAAATGGGCAATACGCGAAGAAGTCTGGACGGCGCTGGAGACCGCCCGCGTCGTCCGCGGCAGGTCCGTTCACGACAGGATCCCTCATTTCATCGGCTGCGACGAAGCCGCCCTGCAGGTGACTGAACTGCCTGAATGGCAGGCCGCCCGCGCCGTCAAGAGCAACCCCGACCAGCCTCAGCGTCCTCTTCGCCAACTCGCGTTGGAACAGGGTAAGCTGCTCTACATGGCCGTGCCCCGCCTGAAGGACGAGCGGGTTTTCATCGAACTTGATCCCACCCGTCCGGAAGTGGACCCCAAAAAGGCATCCACCATATCCGGCGCATTCAGGGTCGGCCGGCCGGTCTACGTCTCCGAGATGCAACCCGTCGATCTGGTGGTTTCGGGCTCGGTCGCGGTAAACCGCCAAGGCGTGCGCATCGGCAAAGGCGGCGGCTTTGCCGACCTGGAGTACGGTCTGGCCGCTGCCGCCGGTGTCCTCACGCCGCAAACTCCCGTAATCAGTACCGTCCATCCCATGCAGGTGCTCGACGAGGAACTACCGTGGACGCAACACGACGTACCATTGGACGTCGTAATCACCGTCGATGAGGTTATCCGGTGCGATCAAGGTTCTGGGGATCTCCCGCGACCCCGGGGCATCTACTGGGAAGACCTCGACGAGCGCAAGATACGCTCTATCCCCCTGTTGGTGAAATTGCGCGCGGAAGGCGATCCAGCGGGCTGATTCGTCGCATTGTTGTCTCAGTACGCCGGGTTTTCGACGACTGTTGAGCAAGGTATAATCGCGATAAATCAACGGATCGACGCCAGTTGCAGACTCGCGCCGGTTCGGTAAAGGGAGGATGGATCGATGACGCAACAAGCTATGCACGCACAGATGGGAGGATCTACCGGGGGCGGCGAGGAACTGATCTCGGCCGGCGCAGTTACCTTTGGTTTGGTGTACCGCACCGACGTGGGCGCGATGAGCGATGAGGGCATCTGCATCCACGTGTACGGAAACGACATCGAGGGCGACGACAAGGAACTCCTGCGATTTGACTGCTTCCGAATCGGGCCGCACTATCACTATCGCAATAAGACCATCGACAAGAACGTCCGCTTGGAGCTCGACTTCACCGCTGAGGGAGACCCCCTGGCTTGGACGCTCGATAAAATCCAGAACCGCTTGCCCATCATGCTGCTGGGGTGCGAAGCTCAATCCACCGCTCGCGCCGTCGACCAGCGTGACGTTGACGCGGCCATTCCCCACATCGTCGCATGGGCCGAGACCAAGACCCACAATCGGGGTTAGCTAGGCGAAACGCCGATACTAGCGCATAGACGACCAACGGGTTCGGCTTCCCGGGGTCGAACCCGTTTTTATTGGTGATCGCTGGGGAGCGGTTGCCAATGCGCCGTGATCCGAGTGCTCCGACCTCAAAGAACGGGTTTTACAACAGCCCCGCCCAACCGAAAATCCAGCCCAGCACCCCGGCGCCGATTATCACCAGCGGCGCCGGCACCCGGAAGAACATCACCGACCCGAAGGCCAGCAGGGCAATTACGGCACCCGCGGCGCTCGGTTCGGCCCGCTCCCACAGCAGGAACACCACGCCCACCACCAGGCCGATCGCAGTGGCATTGACCCCCGTCAGGGCTATACGCACCCACGGATAGCGCCGTACGTGCTCCCAGAAGGGCAGCACCCCGAAGATAATCATCACTCCCGGCAGGAAGAGACCCACAAAGGCCAGCATCAGCCCGGGAACGCCGCCGGCTACTGCTCCCAGGTACGCGCTGAAGCTGAACAGGGGGCCGGGCAGTGCCAGCATCAACGCCAACCCATCCAGGAACTCCTGTTGCGTCACCCAGCCGGGTTCCACCACCTCGGCGCTCAGCATGGGCAATACCACCTGCCCGCCGCCAAAAATCAGCGATCCGGTACGGTAGAAGGACTCCAGGATTTGCAACCACGACCAGTCCAGCGTCAACCGCGCCAGGATCAGCGCGCCCAGCAACCCAAAGAACACCACGAGCAGCAGGCCGCCCACCACCCGGGAGATTCCCAGGTTGTCCAGGGGGATACTTCCCGCCGGGTCGATGGCATCGCGTCTCTGAGACCGCAGCGCTACCGCTGTTACCAACCCGCCCAGGGCCAGGGCAGCCGGAAAGGCCCACGGTTGGCGCACCAGTATGGTTACCACTGCCCCAAAGAGCATCAAGCCCATGGTCAGCCGTGTGTTGACCACCGCCACTCCCAACCTCCACGCCGCTACCGCCACCAAAGCTACTGTCGCCGGCTGCACTCCGTCCAGCCACAACGGGCGTTCCCCTTCGTCCAGGAACGTAGTGACGCCCAGCCCAGCCAGAGCCATGATCGTCGCCGCCGGATACAGAAAGAGCAGAAAGGCCAGCAGGCCCCCAAGCGGCCCGGCCCGAGCGGTGCCGACGGCCACCACCATTTGGGTCGAAGTAGGGCCGGGCAATCCCTGACCCAGGCCCAGCAGTTCCACGAAACGTTGTTCGTCCAGCCAGCGGCGCCGTGCCACGAAGCGTTCCTGCAGCAGGGCAATGTGCGCCTGCGGTCCGCCAAACGCTATCCAACCCAACAGCAGGAAAGCCCAGGCCACCTCCGCCAGCCTGCGTCCTAACGAAAGATTGTGCTCAAGGTCAGGTCTCGCGTTTAGTTCATCCATCTTGCACGTTAGAACAGCGCGGTCGCCGCCCGCCACAGCATCATGCAACCGGATGCGGTTAGCAGTGAGCCCATCACCAGAAGCAGCAGGTTGACGCTGATCCGGCCCGTGAATTTGGCGCCGAAATAGCTGCCCACGATGGCCGGAGCCAACAGTATCGCCAAAAGCGGCAAATCTGGACGAGTGTGCAGCACATGACCCAACCATCCGAGAGCACCCATAGCCATCCCGATGAACAGGTTGCTGCCGGCAGCGATCCTGGGATCTACCCGCAGCATGCGGATTATCAGCGGGAGGCGGACGCTGCCCAGCACCAGGCCAATGGCGCCCGCCATTAATCCGACTCCGAAGCTCGCCCCCGCGCCGCCAATGGTCCGCGCAATGGTGAATTGGCCGACGGAACCGTCCAATTGGTCATCCGACGCTTGGTCAGAACGGGAGTCGCGGCGCCGGCGGTAGGCCAACAGAGCCAACTCTATGCCCTGCCAGAGAATGAGGACACCGGCTACCCCGATTAGCAGGTTGACTGGCGCCTGATTGCTGAAATAGCCACCCAAGAACCCGGCAACAAACGCCGGGATACCGATGATGGCAACCAGCCGCAACTTCACCCGCCCGTCCCGGAAGTGGCGATAACTGCCGGCGACGCCCACCACGCTGCTCACGAAGATATTCGCACTCGCCGCCATCGGCAGCGGCACTCCCAGCATCAGCATCGCCGGCAGCCGCATGGTCCCTAGCGATAACCCTATCAGACCGCCCAGCAGGCCAATGAAAAGCGACAGCCCCAGTAGCAGCGCGGCCAACCACACCGCCAGGTTTGACGGCACTCCTAAATCGGAGAGAAGCATGCCTTACCTCCCTCCCCGACCCGGACCTATGTTGGCTCGCTCGTCCGTCAGGGTTGGCCCACCGCCTCCGCGACCCCAACCTCTTCCATCAACTCGGTGATCTGCCGCCAGGTCTCATCCTCAATGAAGATGCCGTTCTCCCGGCGCTCCAACTCTGTCCGGTATTCGATCTCCCCGGGATATAAGACCTCGCTGAACCCGTGGGCCGGCGGCGAAGTCTTCACGAACTCGGCGAACTCCGTCATCTCCTGTTTGAAGTCCTCCAGAGGCCGGAACTTGGACACGTCAAACACCGCCAGGAAGCAGCCATCGTTGTGCCGCGCCTGCGGGTCTATCCCGAACCCCAGACCCGTCAGCAACCCCGAGAACATCTCCACCATGAACGACAGGCCGAACCCCTTGTGGCCCTGGTCCGCGCCCACCGGCAGAATCGCTCCGCCGGCCGAGTAGTCGTTGGGGTCGTTCGTCGGATTGCCGTCCTTGTCCACAATCCAGCCCGTCGGCACCTGTTCTCCTCGGTTCCGCGCCAGCCCGATCTTGCCCGCGGCAACGGCCGATGTAGCCATGTCCAGCAGCACCTGCCCCGGCAGATTGCTCGGCACGCCGATGCAGATCGGGTTCGTGCCCAGCCGCCGCGCTCTGCCTCCGAACGGCGCAACCGCTTTGGGCCCCGCGCCGGAGTCGGCGGTGAGGATGGCGATCATCCCCTCCTGCGCGCAAATCGTTGGGTAGTCGCCCAGCCGTCCAATATGGCTCTGCCGGCGGATGGTGAAAGCCGCGACGCCACTTTGCTTGGCCTTGTCGATAGCCATGCGAGTTGCCTTTTCCGTTACAACGAACCCAAACCCCCAGTGCCCGTCAACCACGGCGGTCGTCGGGGTCTCGCTCAGCACCTCAAAAGGCGCGCCGGGCACGATATGCCCCCGGTCAATCCGCTCGCAGTATTCCGGTATGTGTATGCAGCCGTGGGAGTCGTGCCCCACCAGGTTCGCTTTCACCTGGTGCGCGGCCACGATCTCAGCCTCCTCCGCAGGCGTCCCTTTGGCCTGGTAAATTGCGGACGCTGCCTTGTGCAGATATTCGGGAGTGAACGTGGGCATAGGTCAGCCTCCATAGCTCAAGAAAATTGCTGGTAATAATGCCGCAGATTGTAGCAGGAATCGAAGGCTCCGGTGTCTTTAGATGGCCAATAACCGATGCACCTCAAGGCACAGCCGGTTGAATGAATGAGACCGGCCACGTGCCAGGGAGACGTCTATGCGACTTGAAAACGATGCCTGATCGGCCGTTTCTTTATAGCTGCGGTGTAGGACGTTCCGTCCAATCCAACCTTTTGCATCTCTGATTGTTTCTATGGGAGATGGGATTTCAAAGCTCTGGGCAGACCCGACGTGTCTTGCAATCGATTCGGCACTCGCCACGAACCAACTTTCGTATTCACGGTTAGCGACATTCACTGATGCCGGGTTATTCGGGAATCGAGCGTTCAACCTCGCCAACAACATGGGACCCAATTCAGCCGGACACCGATCGTCGGCATCCAAAACGACGATCAGTCTCGTATCGGGACCTCCGTCGCAAATCGCCATCTCTACATAGCGTTCCAGTTCCCCGTCAACGTTTACTAACCTCCCCCAGGGAACCCGGTAAGGAGCGACGATCACCGGATATATTTCCGAATTGATCGCGGCGAGGATGGTGTTTATGAGTATGCGAATCGCCGTCTCTTCGCCATGGCCTTCTACGATCGGTGCAAAAACGGGAAACTTCATGCGTCGAAACGGACCGGCATCTGTGGATACGTTAGCGGCTCCTTGGAGGACAGCCTCCGTTGACGCAAGAGTTCCCCCGGCGTGGCTAATCGTTCCTGCAATAATCTCCGACTGTTTTCGGTAATCGGACCGATTTCGGTTTTGCCAGCGACCATGTCGACTGCCAAGATGGAATCCGTTGGCACGTCATCACGATCCAGCAAATCGGAGCTCTGCGTCGTGACCATCAATTGCGTCCGGTCGCTGCCGTCCGTTAAAGCGTCCCACAACACCCCAGCGGCAGCGGGATGCAACGTGGTTTCCGGTTCCTCGATGGCGATGAATGTGGGGGGATATTTGCCACCACCAAGCGGCCGTCGTTGATCTGGGTTGACTTGCAATAGGGCTGTCAATATGGCCAACGCACGCAATGTCCCGTCCGACATGTTGCGCCCGGTGAATTGAATCGGCGATTGCCGGTCTCCGAACTGGTGCGTGAACCCCACTAGCATCAAGTTGGCTTCGGGAAACGTGAGGACGTTCACTCTGTCCAATTCTGGAACGATGGACTGCATGTATCGTTGCAAGCGCTCAAACGCAGGATTCGCTTCGCGCTCCATCAAGTTGAGCACACTGGCAAGGTTGTGGCCGTCATGCGTGTGCAAATACGGGTCATTTTCGACCGGCTGCGGAGCTCGAAATACATCGGGAGCAAATCGATAAAATCTCATCGCACTCAAGGCGTCATATACGGGATAGAACACGTCCGAGTTGCTGGCGCTCGTCAAAAGCAGGCGATCGCTCGAAGGCCTGGGGAGCAATTCGGGCACGCCTACGCTGTCTAAACGTCCTTCGTTTACCTCAAAGCGTGAAACGTGTCTTTCGGAATCAGGGTAGAGAACTTCGCAAAATTCTCTAGCGACCGCAAAACCACCTGTGCTTGTGCGTTTTATTTCAAAGCCGTATTGACCGTGTCCGATTCCATCCGGGAGAGAAAAGTCGCATGTTATCGAGAAACTGGTTCGAGGATGTGGAGACCGTCGTACCACCTCGGCTATTCCTCCCCGCTCATGTATGGTCTCTCCAAGTGGCTTGACTAGTGATTGCGACGCGAAGTGTAGTGCATCGACAAAATTGCTCTTCCCAGCACCGTTGGGGCCTACCAGAACCGTAAGCGGGCCAAGGTAGACATCGCAACGCGAGATGCTTTTAAAGTCACGCAATTCCACGCGATTGACAATAGCGGCTTCATTCATTTGCTCGTCCTGTTACCCATACTATAACCCAAGGGGATTGATGCACCACCGTTCCATTTGCCTGCCCACCGCGCCGCGATTACACTGCCGCAATCACCACTGGCAATACGGAGGGAACCTTATGAAGGCCGTGTACATCAACCAAACCGGCAGCACCGACGTGCTTACCTACGGCGACCGCCCTGATCCTGAAATCGCTCCCGGCGAAATCCTCATTCACGTCGGCGGCAGCGCCCTCAACCACCTCGACCTCAACCTGCGGGCCGGCAACTGCAACCGTTTCCCCCATATTCTGGGCTGCGATCTGGCCGGCGAGGTCGTGCAGATCAGCCCCGACGCCGGCACCGACCTGCAAGTCGGCGACCGTGTGCTCGTGGACAACCGCGTGAAGTGCGGCGGCATCAACCTTTGCGGGCACTGCGCGTCGGGACACGATCAGTGGTGCGCTCGACAGAAGCGCATCGGCGTCGACCTCGACGGTGGCCACGCCGAGTATGTGGTCGCACCAGCCATCAACTCCTACACCATCCCCGACGACATGTCCTTCGCAGAGGCTGCTGCCCTGCCCATCGCCCTGCACACCTCCTGGCATTGCCTCATCACTCAGGCCAAGCTCCAGCCTTGGGATGATGTTCTCGTCCAGGCCGCCGGCTCCGGCGTGGGCAGCATGGGCATCCAGATCGCCAAGATGATGGGCTGCCGCGTCATCACCACCGCCGGCAGCGACTGGAAACTGGAGGAAGCCAAGAAGTGGGGAGCCGACGAGGTCGTCAACTACCGCGAGGTTGACAGCGTCAGCGAAAGGGTCCGTGAACTCACCGACGGCCAGGGTGTCGACGTGGTGTACGACTGCGTTGGCGCGGACGTGTGGCACGAAAACATGCTCTCCCTCAAGCACGAGGGACGCCTCGTGATCACCGGCGTAACCTCAGGCAGCCGCACCCCAATGGACCTGTCTATCCTCCACGGCCGGCCCCTGCACCTCATGGGCAGCGGCGGACGCAGTCGCCGCACCATGGCCGACGCCATGAAGATGGTCAACCAGGGAGCCTTGCGTGGAGTCGTCGGTCGCACCTTCCCGTTGGACGGTGTTGCCGAGGCGCACCAGGTCATGCACGACCGGGACTTCTACGGCAAGTTGGTCATCGAACACTGATCACACGGCGGCAGGTGATACAATAAGTCGCGCCAACACGGTCAAACCACCAAACTCCACGGAGGCAGTTCCGCTATGAGAATCGCGCGCTACATCGCCCACGGCTCTGAACATTTCGGCGTCGTCGACGGCGACAATGTTACCGCCATCGAAGGCAGCATTTTCGACGACGAGATCACGCTCACCGACCACGTCCACACCTTGTCCGACGTCAAGCTCCTCGCGCCCGTCATGCCCGGCAAGATCCTCGCCATGGGCCTCAACTACACCAGCCACGTCGGCGACCGCCCGGCCCCGCCGTACCCCATGGTGTTCCACAAGACCCCCACCAGTGTCATCGGCCCCGAGGACGCCATCATCCGGCCCAAGGAAATCCAGCGATTCGACGCCGAGGGTGAAATGGTCGTCGTCATCAAGGACCGCTGCAAGAACGTCTCCAAGGAGGATGCGCTGAATCACGTCCTCGGCTATACCTGCGGCAACGACGTCAGCGCCCGCGACTGGCAGCGCCAGGACCGCAACGAGAACAACTCCGACTGGTGGCGCGCTAAGTCCGCCGATACCTTCTCACCCATGGGCCCTTGGATCGAGACCGACGCCGACCCCGCCGGCCAGCACCTCCGAACCCGCGTCAACGGCAACGAAGAGCAGAACGAGACCACCGACCACCTGCTCTTCGACGTGCCCACCATGATCGAGTTCATCACCCGCTATGTCACCCTGGAGGCCGGAGACTGCATCTTCACCGGTACTCCCGGCACCACTCAGGACATGGGCGACGGCGCCATCTGCGAGATCGATATCAGCGGAATCGGCGTCCTCCGCAACCCCGTCAAGCTCGAGTCATAGAACGGATCAGGGCCGAGACCAAACGTAGGGGCGGGTTTGGAACCCGCCCTTTTCATGTTTGTAGCCCTACGCGCCGGGCCGCCAACCCCGCGGAGCCCGCCGCCCGTTCCTGTCCGCCCGCCCCAATCCCCACAGGAAGTGATCAGGGTCGATGCCAGCTTGTTCGACTATTCGTCCCATTGTTGTGGGTGCAATGTCTCTTCGGTGATGGCGCGGGATCGTGATACGGACTCCGGTCTCATTTTCGAGGTAAACGTGGCTTCCGCTTTGATACAGAAACCGCCACCCAAACCTCCTGAACAGTGCGTAGGCTTCCGTGTAGCTAACTCCCGGTATGCGCGGCGGCATTAGACAACGACATGCACGGTTGCCACTTCCACCCGGCAGCCATCGTTTTTGTATTCAGCGATAAGTCGATCAGCGGCATCAGCGGTCACTTCAGGTCGCGTATACGGGATTGCCAAAAAGCCTTCAATCGCGTCCGCTATCATAACGAGTGCATCCTCGCGATCATCGCCTTGCGAATTGCAGCCAGGTAGAGATGGGCAGAAGACTGCGTAGCCGGGCTCGACATCATCGGAAACCAGCAATACCTCGAACTCCTCTGGCCGCTTAATGGGCGTTTCTGCGTTTGACGTTTGTGAAGTGGCCATCACGTTCCTCTATCTGTCTGATCCTTGGACTTCGTGACCTATCGCCTTCTCGCTCAGAACGGATACCGTACCTCCGCCTCCGCCTGCTCCGGAGGCCACACCACCACCTTCCGCCCGTCCTGCCGTTGGACCAGCGTAACCGGACGCCCCACCTGCCGACCCGTCTCGTCGATCCGAAAGCGGCCGTAGAATGTTGAGACGTCCAACGCCCCCGCAGCCGCCCTTAATTCGGCGTCGTCCAGCGACCCGGTATCCTCAACGCATCGCTGGGCGATGAATCCGGACGCGAACGCTTGCGCCATCGGGTAATCCACGGTCAGGTCGCTGGCCTGCGCTGCCGCGCTGAGAATCCGCAACGCCACCTGAGAGCTTGGCCCCACGTCCGGCTCGGCGACGCCCACCGACGGCTCCCACTGGCTGGGCCCTATGAACCCTTCGGCCAGCGGCCCCAGTTGACTGGCGAACACCGCGATCGGACTTGCGACCACGACCGCCAATCCGATGTTGCTCCGGTTGGCCAGGCGGGCCAGCGCGTTCGCTTTGACCACGTCGTGCCGGATGCGGCCCACGCCTACCACCAGGTCGGGTTCCAGCTCAGCTACGTGCCTCGCGATCTCTCCGAACTGCGTTTGGCTTGGCCGGTAGCGCAGGTCCAACTCGGTGGTGAAACCCATCTGGTGTGCGACCGTTTCCACGCCGCGGACCACGACGCGAGCGAACGCTCCGGTATCGACCCGCACCACCGCCAGCTTGCTGGCGTCGGGATTCGCCTGTCTCGCTAACTCCGGCGCCCCCACCAGGTACTCGTCCGCCGGCGTTAGTATCCCAACCACGTTGCGATGTCCGCGTGCGTAGAGGGCATCTCCCGCTCCTCCGTGGTTCCACATCACCTTGCCGTGCGACTCCGAAACCTCGGCGGCCGCGGTCGTCAGGCCTGCGGAGTACGGCCCGAACAGCAGGTCAACCCCGTCTTGCGTGATCAACCGCTCGGTGTTCTGCTGCGCCCGTTCCGCCAGGCTCTCGTCGTCGTAATGCACCACGTCGACCCTATGAGGTCTCCCGTCCACGGTTACGCCGCCCTGGGCGTTCACATATTCCGACCAGATGGTCAGCCCAGCCAGGGCCTGCTTACCTTGCGTCGCGAATTGTCCTGTCATCGATGCCGAGATGCCGGCTTTAATTTCGGTTGTAGTTGTCATAACGAATACACATCGACACCGTTCCTCATTTCGGGAACGGTGTCGGTTGGTCTAGCCGCGGGGTCGGAAAATGCCGAAGCTGCTCGTGTAGCCGTGGAGGAACGTTGTACCGCTGACGGGCCCAATCTCTCCGTTGCAGAAGAATCCGCCCAACGGAACCGACGCCCCCACCTTGTCGTGGAAAACCTCGGTGTCGTGGTTCGGCCGCCCGTAGAGGTACTTGCCGCGACCCAGGCACGAAAACAGCAGCGCGCCGTGCGCCGGATTCTCCCGGTTGTCGATGGCATACCGCTCCAGCACCGCCGACAGGTCCTCCGCCGACGTGTCCGCGTCCCGAAGGTGGAACTGCACCAGTTGTCCCTCCTTGAGCATCTCTCCGATGGCCAGCACCCCGCTGCGCTGGTCCATTCCCATCACGTTGCGGATCAGGAAGTCCCCCTGCTGCGGCTGGTCGATCAGAGCGTCCATCACCACGCCCAGGAACAGCGAGTGTTGCATCAGGTCCCGGTCTTTCTGGTCCGACTGCTGGAATAGCCCCCGCAGCACGTTGATTGGCTGCTCCCCGTCCAGTTCCACCAGGAAGTTGCGGTCGCTGCGGGTGATGCGCATCGGTTGCCCGATCGGCCGGCACCCTTGCGCCACCACCGTCTCCACCACAATATTGCCCGACAGCGCGACACCAACCGCGCCCGAGTCGTGGTAATCCCGTCCCAGGAACAACCCATTCTGACGCGCACCTTGGCCCGCGCTTGCCAACCCGCCGATCTTGGCCGCCGCCGGGAACGCGTAGTCCATGCCCAGCAGCAAGTTCTGCGCCGGGAACGACATCGGGTCCACCAACAGCACGAACTGCGGCTCGTCCGCCGGATTGACCCCGAAGGCTTCGTGCCACTCATCCGGCCCCGCGTCCAGGCTCGGCAGCGTGTCCCCCTCCAGTCGGATCGGGTGGATGTTCACGCCCGGCAGGCTTGCCGCAGTCAGCGACACCGCCGGCTCCTGCTCCACCTCGGAACCGCCTCCGATGATGCCGCCTCCGGAGCAGCCCAGCACCAATACCTGCTGGCCCAGCATTTCGCCCACCAGCTCGGGCAGGGCGGCGTAGTCGGATGCGTATTCAGAGGACGCGAAAACCACCGCCAGGTCGGCGGCCGTGTCGCCTAGGTTGCCGCGCACCGACGCAACGCATTCCGTCAGCGCCGCGCGCAATGTGTTCTGTTGGGATATGGCGGAAGCCCACTGCATGATGCGCACCTCACGGGCTTGCGGGAATAACCGTTCCGATTCGCCGCAGTATAGCACAGCGCTCTCTCGCGAATGCGATTCCTTCCCAGCCGCCGCAGCATGTTTCGCTGGGCAATCAGACGCTGCGTCCCGCTTGGTGATCCGCCCTGGCGGACCCTGGCATCGCTACTGTAAATGCAATTAAAATGGACTCAATGAGATTCGATTAAAAGCTTGTAACTATCCCATGCCAAACTCTTTGTGTTATGGCTTTCCCGCAATTGCAAGGGGGCGAGTTCACAATGGCTAGGCCCAAAATTAACATGGATCGCGTCGCTCACGGCGCTGCATCGTCCGTCCCAGTGTGCTACGGTGCTGGCAGAGCGGCCTCCGTGCCACGGAACCCTGCACGTTGAATCCTGACACGTCCACCACAGGCGCACACAACGCCGAGTTGACCTGCATCCCCCGGGCGAATTGAATCGGTAATCCCTCAGACGCCCTCTTGGGCGACACATTCTAGAATTGGATGAAACTCTACAGAATGTAGTCTGCATCCGTACGCGCTCCTCTCGCCACCGAGCAACAGTTTGCCATGGATCGCGAACGCAAATTGGAATTGTTGTTCACGGTCGTGGGTGCGGGTACCGCTGCATACTGGGTGGTGATCCTGTTCATGCGGCACACATTCCCATTCGAAGGAACTGAATGGCACTTCGCAGCCGGGGGAATACTGGCCGTACTGAGCATCGGGATGCTTCTGGCGTGGTTCTTGAGCCCGTCATCCCCGTCCGCGCGGGAACCGCGCGTCATCGACGACACTGATGACACTTCCCTCGACGACAGCTCACAGAGCATGATCTCCAACGAAGAGCCAACGGCCCCTGATGCTGGTGTGCTTGTTGACGAACCGCCTCTCGCTCCCTGCGCCTGATGAATCAGACCGGAGACCCGCCAACCCACCGGTTTCCCTGGCGAATTTGGCGCAGACGGTGAGGCCGGCGGTCGTTCGGATACAAACCGCCTCCGGCAGCGGGTCGGGTTTCATCGTCAACGCCCACGGAAATATCGTAACCAATCGCCATGTGGTGGGTCACAACCCGAGGGTTGTGGTGCGCTTGGATGACGGGCCGGCGGATCGCCGGGCGCGTTTCGAGGGTCCACCCTAGCGCAGACTTGGCGGTGGTGAGGATCACGGCGCCCCATCTTGAAGCCGTTCCCTTGGCGGACGTGCACCGAGTGCCGGTGGGATCGCTCGTCGTCGCGTTCGGTTATCTATCCCTTGGCCTATTCCATCGGTCCCGAAATGACCGTGACCGAGGGTATCTTGTCCGCCAAAAGGGTCCGCCACGGATTCCAGGAACTCCAGACCTCCGCCGCCGTGAACCCTGGCAATAGCGGCGGCCCATTGGTCGATTTGGCCGCCGGAGGGGTGGTCGGAGTGATATTCGCAGGTATCGCCAGGGGCCCCGAGGCACGCCGATAGAAGGTATCAACATCGCCATATCCATCAACGAAGTCAAAACCTAGCTGACATCCCGTTGACCCTTTAATCCGGTCGACACGCACCTCTCCACTCGCTGTCTGCAGAATCGCCTCTGCTGACGTCATCGCCGAGATCCACAACCACGCACCTTCGGGCGCTGTGCCGCCCGATACTCTCATCACCGAAAGGCGCCTCTCCTCAGTGGTCACAGAGACCATGGCGCAGAGGATGGGATGCGTTGGCAAGATTACGTTTATGCTGCCGGCATCGGAACCGTGCGCTTCGCGGATCGCCTCTGACGTTCCTCCCGACCGTCACGCAGCGAAGTCTGTGGGAAGGTCGGGATTCCAGCAGTCGTACAGGCCGCCAAAACACTCTCCCTCGGAAGGAGAGTGTCGTGTATAGGAGGAAATTTCAGCGAGCCTTGCGTTCGATCCGCGCGCACAGGCGACCCACTACCCCGTCAACCGCTGCGGCTCCTCGTCAATCTGGTTGATCCGCCGCAGGTGCCGCCCGCCCTCGAACTCCGTCGTCAGCCACACGTCCACGATCTCCCGGGCCGTCTCCCACGACACCAGCCGCTCACCCATCGACAGCACGTTCGAGTCGTTGTGCTCCCTCGCGTACCGCGCCGACTCCACGTTCCAGCACAGCGTGCAGCGCACACCCGGCACCCGGTTCGCCACTATCGCCTCGCCGTTCCCAGACCCTCCCAACACGATCCCACGGTCAACATCGCCGCGCGCCACCGACTCCGCCACCGGTCGTATCCACTCGGGGTAGTCGGTCGATCTGTCGGAGTACGCCCCGTAGTCCACCGCCTCGTGTCCCAGGTAAGCCAGCAGCGACAGCAGCTTTCCCTTGTACTCAAAACCGGCGTGGTCCGACCCGATCGCTATCTTCATTATCGCGCGCTCCCAAGAAACCCTGTGCGCTCCGGGACGTGCAATCGGATCCACCTGGTTCGTCATTCCCGTGAAAGCGGGAATCCAGGGATCGTTAGCGTCAACGATGGGCGGCGAATCCAACCCGTGCCGGATGATCCCCCTCAGTGGCAGATCGCATGACCGTGCTCTACGTCGCCAGCATAGCACAAAACGCCAATCGTTATGCTACGATACCGCCATCATGCACCATCAACCGTACCGGAGGGACCATCATGAAAGGACGCATTGTCGTCGTGAAGGAATACGGCAAACCCTTTGAAATTGAGGAGTACGACGTGCCCGAACCCCAGCCCGGCGCCGTCCTGCTCCGCATGACCCAGGCCGGAATCTGCGGCTCCGACCTGCACACCTGGCGCGGGGACCAGACCCAGGAACACCTGCCCCTGCCCGACACCGGCCGCGTCATGGGCCACGAGGGCACCGGCGTCATCGAATACCTCGGCGACGGCGTCGCCTCCGACTACTACGGCGCCGATGTCAAGGAAGGCGACCGCGTCATCTACGCCGCCGTCTTCCCCTGCTACCACTGCCACATGTGCCTTCGAGGCAACACCAACTGGTGCGTCAACCGCCAGTATCCCGCGGCCGGCATCTGGCCCTACTTCACCGGCACCTACGGTGATTTCCTCTACCTGCCTCCGCGCCATCCCTTCTTCCGCGTGCCCGACGAACTGCCCGACAGCATCCTGGGCCCGGTCAACTGCGCCATGGGCACCGTCACCACCGGCCTCGAGCGCGCCGGCATGAGCCACGGCCAGTCTGTCGTCATCATGGGCGCCGGCGGACTCGGCATCCACGCCACCGCCATGGCCAAGGAGCGCGGCGCTGACCGCGTCATCGTCCTCGACCGCCTCGAAAACCGCCTCGCCCTCGCTGAGGAATTTGGCGCCGACCACACCATCAACATCGAGGAGTTCAACACCCCAGAGACCCGCGTCCGCCGTGTCCGCGAGCTGACCCGCGGCCGTGGCGCCGACGTCGTCATGGAACTCGTCGGCCGCGCCGACCTCCTCAAGGAAGGCATCGACATGCTCTCCAACGGCGGCACCTTCGTCGAGATCGGCGACATCGTACGCGGCCAGGAGGTCTCCATCGACCCGTCCAAGCTGCTCCAGGGCAAGAACATCGTCGGCAGCCTCATGTACCGGCCGTCCCTGCTCCCCGAGCTTTTGGACTTCCTAGTCCGCAACCAGGACCGCCTTCCATTCGATAAGCTCGTCTCCCACACTTTCCCCCTCGCCGACGTCAACGAGGCCTTCGAAGCCGCCGAATGGAGCCAGCGACAAACCCAAATCACCCGCGCCATGCTCGTCCCCTAGTCGTGAATCTGCGGGATATTGCCTACAGCAAGCGGCTATAATGCCATGTGATCGGGAAGGCGGTTAGAGGTTTTGATCGTCGAAGAAAACCCACCCTTCAAAGACGGTATGCCCCCTGTCCACCCCGGCGAGTTCATTGCCGAGGACTTGGAGGAATGGGGCATGTCCGCCGCCGGTCTTGACACTGCCTTGGCCGTGCCAGCCGGCACCACGGCGTCGCTCGTGGCGGAGGACTCCAGCATAACCCCGGAGTTGGCTTTGCGGCTATCCCGCTATATGTGTATCTCCGCCGAGTTCTGGCTGGGCATCCAAGCGCAATACGACCTGAAAATCGCCGAGCGCAAGCACGGCTCCGCCATCATCGCCCGGGTCACTCCTCTTCCCGGTGCCAGCGAAAACCCGTACAAGAAGGCTGACTATGGCGATAGATAAGTCGCCGCCTGATGATCCAGAGCTTTCACGACAGGGACACTGATCGGTTGTTCCACGGCGAACGAGTGCTGGCCTACCACGGATTTGCTGAGCGAGCGTACGATAAACTCGTCGAACTGAATAGCGCCAGGTCGCTGCAAGAATTGTACATCCGTCGCGGCAATCGCCTGGAATCGCTGTCTGGCAACCGAGGCGGTCAACACAGCATCCGCATTAACCGCCAGTGGCGAATCTGTTTTCGATGGGAAGATGATGGCCCCTACGATGTGGAAATCGTGGACTACCATTAAATGGAGGCAATATGACTGTCAAAGACAGTGTGATACTCGCACACCCGGGCGCAATTTTGGCGGCGGAACTGGAGGAACTTGGTCTGTCCCCGTACGAATTTGACGCAGCCTTAGCCCTGCCGGCCGGCGCCACTGGGGCGTTGTTGGAGCAACTCCACGGTGTCACGGCGGAACTTGCCTTGCGCCTGGGACGCTACTTCGGCACCACGCCGGAGTTCTGGATGGGTATTCAGAACGATTATGACCTGCATGTTGCCGAAAGCAAGCAGGGCGCTGCCATCGCTGCCCAAATCACCCCACGCATTACGCTTGACGACATTCCCGCTTGGGCCGGCGGGAACAAAACTACCGACACAGCCAACTAGCCGATAATCCCTGAAGAACTCGCACCACGGAAAGGAGAACAGCACCATGAAATTCGGTTTGATGTACGAAATCCAGGTCCCCGAACCCCACTATCCCGGCATCGAGGCCGATCGCTACAAGCAGGTCATGGCCCAGGTCGAACTCGCCGACGACGTCGGTTTCGATTACTTCTGGACCGTGGAGCACCACTTCCTCCGCGAGTTCTCCCACTGCTCAGCGCCTGAAGTCCTGTACGGCGCCCTCTCCCAGCGCACCAAGCGCATCCGCATCGGCCACGCCGTTGCTCTGTTGCCCGGCGCCTACAACCACCCCGTCCGCGTCGCCGAACGGGCCGCCGTTCTCGACATCGTCAGCGATGGCCGCATGGACCTCGGAACCGGTCGGTCCACCACCCTCATCGAGATGGACGGTTTCGAGGTCGATCCCGAAACCACCAAGGCTCAGTGGCGCGAGGCCATCGGCATGATCCCGCGCATGTGGACCGAAGACCCGTTCTCCCACGCCGGCGAGTTCTACAACGTCCCGCCGCGCTCCGTGATCCCCAAGCCCGTCCAGGACCCTCACCCGCCGCTGTGGATGGCCTGTAGCCAGCCCGCCTCCTTCGGTGAGGCCGGCGAACTCGGCGTCGGCGTCCTCTGCTTCAACCTCGGCGGACACGAGCAGCTCGTTGAGCGCGTTCAGATTTACCGCGAGGCCGTCGCCAACGCCCATCCGATTGGCAGCATGGTCAACGACAACATCGCCGCCCTCTGCATGGTCCACGTCGCCGAAACCGATGAGGAGGCCTACGAGTCCGCCGCTCATGAGGGCGAATGGTTCGTCGGCAAGGCCGAGGAACTCTACGCCCCCTGGGCTGGACGCAACGTCCCGCAGAGCTACCAGTTCGCCGTCAACGCTGTCCAGGAAGAGCGCGTGGACAAGACCGCCGACGACCATCTCGCGTCCGGGGCTTTCGCCATGGGCACCCCCGAAACGGTAATCAAGACCCTTGAAAAGTACCAGGAGGCCGGCGTCGATCAGATCCTCTGCTTCATGCAGATGGGCAACCTCCCCCACTCCAAAATCATGAACAGCATCCGCCTCTTCGGCAAGTACGTCATCCCGCACTTCCTCTAGGCGAAAACTCGCCCCGCCATCTAGGCAATCCGGATGGCGGGGCCAAGCTCCATCCTAACCCGGCGCTCGATGTGGCAAAATATCAAATACTACGCGCTGGCGTTGACTATAATCCTCGTTACGACAATCGTTTCGACCGGATTGCAACTGCTAGAGAATGCTTTTCCTACCGGACACCCAGCGAGTTCGCTCGCAACCAACCTCTCCGGCGTGACTTTGGGGACAATCATCATGGTAATCGGATTCCTTAGAGACAGTCGTTTAGATCGAGCGCTCAAGCGCGCCGATAGTGCTGAAGCCAAGATTGCCGAAGCCGAAACTAGAGCCGCCGTGGCCACGGCTATCGCGGAACAGGAGCGGGAACGTGCTGAGCGGTACCTGGCGGAACTCGAACGCTATCGAGAGACCTACCAACGAACCACCGAAACCCTGATCCAAACCCTGAGGGAAGTCAACGCTAACCGGTCAACGGATGCGGACCCCTGTTGACATCTCCGATTGTCGTCGATGAAAAAGGGCGGGTCTCAAACCCGCCCCCATTTTTGGTTGGTTGACAGCAAGCCCTCAGTCCGACGAAGGCAGCTGCTTCGCCTCCTGTAATTCCATCGGCTCACCGTTCAATCGTAGGTCGCACTTCCCGGCTTTGGTGATCAGCACCGACACGCTCCCGTCTGCCGATGTCAGTCTCTTTCCCATCGTAACCCCCGGCGCGTCGTCCGCAGAGCCCGCTCCCCCAAAGTCCACGTCTGCCCCCTTGATTTGCAACTGTATCTCGCCGTCGGTCAACTCACCATCGCCACTCGCTTTGCTGACGATCATTTCCGCACCGCCAGGGCCGACATAACGCTGTCCCGTCTTCAAATTCATCGCTCGTGAAACCTCATAATTTCTTAATGTCGTACGGGAATTATAGTCAGCCAAATCTCGGAGCGTCAAACGGCGCAGTCCGATTGCAGCCGCCCGCCGTATGCTAACCTCCGATCAATCGTCGCCTGCCCAACTTTAACGAACCCAATGTCCAGCAACGTCCTTGTCATAGAAGATGATCCGGGAATCACGCGCGTTGTCCGCTTGTACCTTGAGCAGGATGGACACCAGGTGCTCACCGCGCCCGACGGCTTGTCCGGCCTGCAAATCGCCCGCGAGGCCAAACCCGACCTCATCGTCCTCGACCTGATGCTCCCCCGTCTCGATGGCATGGAGATCTGCCGCGCCCTCCGCGAGCACTCCGACGTCCCGATCATCATGGTCACTGCCCGCGTATCCGAGGCCGACCGTCTCGCCGGATTCGATCTTGGTGCCGATGACTACATCCCCAAGCCCTTCAGTCCCCGCGAACTGGCCGCCCGGGTCCGCGCCGTCCTGCGCCGCACCGCCCGGCGAACGGACGCTCCCCAGCCACCCACAATCGAATATGACGGTATGTCCATCGACTTCACAAAGCGCGTGGTCGCCGTGAATGAATGTACGCTATCGTTGACCCCCACCGAATTCCGCCTGTTGACGTTGCTGGCCGCCTCGCCCGGTCGTCCGTTCTCCCGCGACCAGATCATCGACGGCGTTTTTGGCTATGATTTCGATGGATTCGACAGGACCGTGGACGTCCATGTCGCCAACCTCCGCCGCAAGGTGGAGCCCAACAGCAGAAAACCCCGGTACATCCAAACCGTCCACGGCGTCGGTTACCGTTTCGGTGATGCCTAGGCTCCGTTTCGGCCTCCGCGCCCGGTTGGCCCTCGGGTTCGCGGTCATCCTCATCCTGTCCATGGCCGCCGTCGCGCTGTTCACCGGATTCGCGGCAAAACTCGAGGTCGATCACCTCCAGGATGAGCAGGATCGCGTCCGATTCAACCGCATCCATCTCGCGCTCGCCGACTATTATCAATCCTCCGGCGGTTGGGTTGGTGTCGATGAGTTCTCCCATCGGATCGGTTTCCATAATGAGCGCGCCATCCTGGTGCTCGATTCCGCCGGTCGAGTCGTCGCCGACACCAGGCGATCCGATGACCACGGTAGAGGTCATTTCAGGGAACACCGTTTCCGACCTATCCCGCCGGAGTTTTTCACCCCGATATTGGTAGACGGAATGCCCGTCGGCTCCGTCGCCACGGCCACCGAGCGCAGAGGCCGTTTCGTCCCTTTGCCGCCGGGCTCCGCAGAGAGTCAGGTCGCAGACATCGAACCTTCTCTGACCGACTTCGCCGATGCCGTCCAACGCACCCTGACTATCGTCGGCCTCGCCGCCGGCGCCGCCGGCATCCTCCTGGTCATGCTCCTCTCCCGCCGTCTGTTGACCTCCATCGGACGGATGACCACGGCCGCCCGCAGCCTGGGCGAGGGCGACCTGTCCAGTCGCGTATCGGTTCGCGGCAACGACGAAATCGCCGAATTGGGCCACTCCTTCAACGCGATGGCAGACGCTCTGGAAGATTCGGAACGCCAGCGTCGCAATTTGGTGGCCGACGTCGCTCACGAACTGCGCACCCCTCTAGCCAACATCCAGGGTCACATTGAGGCCATGCAGGACGGCCTGCTCCCGTCCGACGCCGATAATCTCGACACAGTGCACCGCCAGACTCTCCACCTCAACCGCCTGGTGGACGACCTCCGCCTGCTCGCTGAATCCGAGTCTCGCGACCTGCAACTCGATCCTGCACCAGTCTCATTAACCAGTCTTGTCAAAAACGCAGCCGACTCATTCCGCCCCCGCGCCGAGGCGGCGTCCGTGAGTCTCACTGTCAATGTTGCAGACGACTTGCCCACCATGAACTTGGATCGTCTCCGCATCGAGCAGGTTCTGGCCAACCTGATGAACAACGCCGTTGCCCACACGCCTCCCGGCGGAGTCATCGCCTTGTCCGCTGTAAACCTCGGCAACGCCGTGCGCGTGTCGGTAGCCGACACCGGCTCCGGAATCCCGCTCGATGCCCTCCCCCACGTTTTCGACCGTCTCTACCGCGTCGATCCCTCCCGAGTCCGCGACACCGGCGGCTCCGGTTTGGGCCTCACCATCGCACGCCAACTCGTCGAAGCACACGGCGGGACCATCTGGGCCGAAAGTACGGAGGGCCAGGGTAGCCGTTTCGGCTTCGACCTGCCCGATCACGAACCTTGATAATTTCTGAACATCGCCCGTCTATCTTGCCTCCTGACGCAGCCGCCCGATGCACCAAACTCATACTCGGCGGCGCCCAACGGAGGCAAAAATGCTCAATCGAATTCGCAACATCCGGAAACGCTGGATCGTCATCTCCGCAATCGGCGCATTGCTCGCCATCGGTCTCGTGTCCGGAGCAGTGCTGGCCGCTGACGCGCGCGATGACCTGGCGGGCAGCGTGCTCTATGACGGATATCGCCACGGACCGGGAGGCAAAGGCAATTCCGACGCGTTGCTGCTCCGCGTGGCGGACATTCTCGGCATCGAACAGGCCACCCTGGCATCCGCGTTCCTCACCGCCCGCTCCGAGGAGACCGACGCGCGATTCGCCTCATACACCGGCCTCTTGGTCGCTGGCGGCACTCTGACCCAGGAACAGGCTGACGAAGCCGACACCTGGTTTTCCGAGCGGCCCGAAGGTCTAGACTGGGCCACCGAGTCGTTGGCGCGCTCGCCCCAATCGGACCAGTTCACCGCTAGGCTGACCCGTTTGGTAACGTCCGGCACGCTGATCCAGGAGCAAGCGGAATCCATCGCGTCCTGGCACGCCGACCGCCCCGACTTCCTGCCCGAGGCCGCCAACCGTCGCGACGATCATGGCTGGGGCAAGCGCGGCGTAGTCGGCGAGCGGCACGGTCACCGCTAAACCGCTTGGCAAGGCTACGCGCCGCCGACATTGAACAGTGGCAAGCGTGGGGTGACCTTCGGGTCGCCCCAGTTTCGTTTGTGGTAAATTACCGCCATCTCTAATGCCAGCCACGCCAATCGGGAGATTGCCGCTCATGCTCGATTACAAACCCAATATCATCCTCTCCGATCCTGACGAAAACTACCGCGTCGTCGGCACTCGCCCCGTGCGCCACGACGGTCCCGACAAGGTCATGGGCCGCGCCCGTTATGCCGCCGACATCCACCTCCCCGGCATGCTGCACGGCAAGATTCTCCGCAGCCCCCACGCCCATGCCCGCATCCGTGGCATCGACGCCAGCCGTGCCCTCGCCCTTCCCGGCGTCCATGCTGTCGTGACGTCCGCCGATTTCCCGGACGTGTCTGCTGAAATCAAAGACCAGGAAGAGGGCGCCGCCGTCAACTATGGTTTCTACAGCCGCAACGTGATGGCCCGCGAGAAGGCCCTGTATCGCGGCCACGCCGTCGCCGCCATCGCCGCCGACTCCCCCCACCTGGCTGAGGAAGCCTTGGCCCTCATTCATGTGGACTGGGAAGTCTTGCCCCCGGTGCTCACAGCTGATGAGGCTATGGCTGCCGGCGCGCCCGCCGTGCATGAACGCCTCGCCACCTTGGCCAACCCGGGACAGCGTTCCGGTGGCTGGCTCGACGAGGATCCTGCCGACGCCTCCAACGTGTCCAACCACTTCACTTTCACCTTGGGCGATCCCGATGCCGGTTTCGCCGAAGCCGACGCCATCGTCGAGCGCGAGTACACCACCCGCCAGGTCCACCAGGGCTACATCGAGCCCCATTCGGCCACTGCCCGCTGGAACACCGACGACACCGTCACTGTCTGGGCCAGCAGCCAGGGACACTTCGCCCTGCGCGACCACACCAGCCGCATCCTCGGCATCTCCGTCGGACAACTCAACGTCGTCCCCATGGAGATCGGCGGCGGATTCGGCGGTAAGGGTCAGGGCGGCTGCTACCTTGAGCCCGTGGTCGCCGCCCTCGCCCGCAAGACCGGCCGCGCCGTCAAGATCGCCATGACCCGCACCGAGGTGTTCACAGGCACTGGTCCCACGTCCGGCTCTAAAATCAGGGTCAAGGTCGGCGGCACCCGCGACGGACGATTCACCGCGGCTCAGGCCACCTTGATCTACGACGCCGGCGCGTTCCCCGGTTCGCCCGTTCCCAGCGGTTGCCGCACCATGTTCGCCCCCTACGACATCCCCAACGGATTCGTCGAGGGTTACGACGTGGTGACCAACGTCCCCAAAGCCGCGGCCTACCGCGCCCCCGGCTCGCCGGCCGCGTCCTTCGCCGCCGAGCAGGCCATCGACGAGCTATGCGAGAAGCTGGAAGTCGATCCCATCGAGTTCCGCCTTAAGAACGCCGCCAAAGAGGGCAGCCGCCAGATCCCCGGCCCCACCTTCCGGCGTATCGGCATGGTCGAAATCCTGCAGGCAACCCAGGAACATCCGCATCTGGCGTCCCCGGTTCCGGAGCCCTCCGCGCCCGGTCGTCTTACCGGCCGTGGTATCGCGGCCGGCGCGTGGTTCAACGGCACCGGTCCCGCCAGCGCCGTCGCCAGCGTCATGCCCGACGGCACCGTCAGCCTCATCGAAGGTTCCCCTGACATCGGCGGCTCTCGTGCGGCAATGGCGATGCACGTCGCCGAGGTTCTCGGCCTGCCCGCCGAGCGTATCAAGCCCTCCATCGTGGACACCGATAGCATCGGCTACAGCAGCGGCGCCGGCGGCAGCGGCGTCACCTTCAAGATGGGCACCGCCGTTTACCAGGCGGGTGAGGACGTTCGTCGTCAACTCATCGAGCGCGCCGCTCGCATTTGGGACGTCCCGGTCGAGGACGTCGAATACCAGGCCGATGGCACGCTCGCCCACAAGTCCGACGACGCCCTCCGCATGACCTTCGACCAAATCGCCCGTCGCCTCAACGGCACCGGCGGACCCATCGTAGGTCGCGGCACTGCCAACCCGGCCGGCGTCGGCAACGCCTTCGCCGTCAACATCGCCGACGTGGAAGTGGACCCTGACACTGGCAAGGTGGAAGTGCTCCGCTTCACCGCCATCCAGGACTGCGGCAAGGCCATCCATCCCAGCTACGTAGAAGGCCAGATCCAGGGCGGAGCGGTCCAGGGCATTGGCTGGGCGCTCAACGAAGAGTACTTCTTCGACAACGACGGCCAGATGCTCAACTCGTCCTTCCTGGACTACCGCATGCCCACCGCCCTCGACCTTCCCATGATCGACACCGTCATCGTCGAGGTTCCAAACCCGGGTCATCCTCTCGGAGTCCGCGGCGTCGGCGAGGTGTCGTTGGTTCCCCCCATGGCCGCCATCGGCAACGCCATCACCAACGCCACCGGCGCCCGCATGGAAAACCTCCCCATGAACCCCGGCGCCGTCCTGGAAGCCATCTGGAACCAGAACGGCAACTAACCAACCGTCTCACGGACCACCCAACAAACGCAGGGGCGGGAATGAAACCCGCCCCTAAACGTCTGCGGTGATCTGCAGCCGCATTCCAAGTGCCTTGGTTATCTTGAGAACCGTCGCGAACGATGGGTTACCGTCCGCCGACAATGCTTTGTACAGTCCTTCGCGGGTCAGCCCTGCGTCCCTCGCCAGCGCGCTCACGTTTCCTGCCCTTGCTATGTCATTCAGCGCCGCGCGGATGAGACTGCCATCTCCTGGGTCTTCCTCTGCACATGCTTCCAGGTAGAGACGGAGATCTTCGTCGGTTCTGAGGTGGTCCAGTGCGTCCCAAAGCGCGAAAGTTTGTTTCATGTCGACCTCCACTGCGCCGCAATTCGCTTGGCCTGAACGATGTCCTGTTGCTGGCTGTCCTTATCTCCTCCACAAAGGAGAACGATCACGGTATCGTCTTCCCGGATGAAATACAGCCGATAGCCAGGTCCGTAGTGAATGCGCATCCGCGAAACGCCGTCGCCCACCGCGGCCACATCGCCGAAATTGCCTAGGCTCACATTTCGAAGTCGGGCTTGGATACGGGCGACTGCTCGCCTATCTCGCAGATTATCGACCCAACGGGTGAACGTGCGGCTCTGTACGATGTTTGGCACGAGGATATTGTGAACTGTGGTTGACAAGCAGTCAACACCCAAGCCAGTGGCGGATCGGGCATTCTTTGTTTAATCCCCGGCGAAGTCCCAGCATCCCTCAGAGCCAAAATCGCGGCAGGTTGCAATGCTGCTGAGTCCAGCATCACACGCGGGCGATACTGAATATTCACCAGATCACAGGCCGTCGTCCGGATCGTTGAGTTCGCTTATTCGTATACCGGCGCGCCGCCCGGTTCTCACCCACCTCTCCCCAAACTCATGGCTCTCGGTGTCTACGACACAGATCCACGCGCCTTGTTCTACCACCTGCCCGTTTACTACGCGTTTCGATTCCAAGTTGAACCCGTGTCTAAATGCCATGTGCTCTTCTTCATCCGGCATGGCGGACTCGGTAACCGGGATGACCATCCGCGTGCCCCTGGGATGACCGAACGCCTTCACTAGTGAAGGCGATAGCCGGTTGTTCCCCCTTACTCCGTCAGATACTCGATCTCCGCAAAATATACACCAGCGCATTAATTGACCCTCATCGTATCGTATGTTCCACAAAGCAAACCGCTACCTTGCGTATAGGTGGCCTCGGTCGACTGATGGCCTCACGGCGCCAACCGCACCAAAAAACTCGCCTCCCCCAACGGCATCCCGTCAAACGCTATCGCCGCCACGTGCCGGCCCAGCCGCGTCACCGGAATCCTGAACGGCTTGATCCAACGCTGAAAGAAGATCCCGTCCTCCCACTCCACTTCCTGCGGTGGCGGACTCGACAGACTCGCCCCTGGCGCCCTGATGGTCACTTCCAACGTGTGGCTGCCCGCATTGGCCCCCGCGATGCAAAAAGCCAGGTGCGCGTCCACCTCGGTCAACACGCGCGGCCCGTCGTCACTGGGCGGGCTTTCGGGCAACGGGATGTCCACCAGGTCAATGATTCCCTTGAAACTGAGGTTGTCTCCGTCGCCTTCCTCGGTTTCGCGGCAGAACAGGGCGTATTTGAGGTACACTCCGGTGCGGTCAGTAGCGCTAGTCAAAGGGTGGCTCCCCGTCCCGTCCCGCGACGGGCAATATCTTTCCCCGATTCTAGCACTGGCCCAACTCAATCGGCAAAAGAGTGCGCCTGACTCTGCCCCTTGTCATCGCGAGCGTAGCGTGGCAATCTCGTACCCATTGCAGCCGACGCAATTCCCGGACGTTCTCGACCCCTCACAGGAGGCCAAAGCATGTCACTCACCGCCGACAAGTTCAATCAGGGTATGACCACCGACCAGTACATCGACATCATCAAGGTCAACAAGGACCCCTTCTGCCAGATCCGCGATGGCGTCGAGATCCCCGACAACGTCCTCGACTACTTCAACTCGCTGGACAACCCCGTCAACTTGGCCGTCTTCACCTCCGATTGGTGCGGCGACGCCATGTCCACCACGCCAGCCATCCTCCGACTCGCCGACGCCAGCGACAAAATCAACCTCAGCGTGTTCAACCGCGACGACGAACTGGAATTGACCAACAGCTTCCTGCCCGAACATCGCGCCGGCACCGTCCCCGTGTTCGTCGTCTTCGACCAGGGCATGGGCGAAATCGCCCGCTTCATCGAGACCGCGCTGTCCTTAGTCCCCGCCATCGACGCCATGGACGAAATGGTCGCCCAGGCCGCCGCAGCCGTTAGCGACGAGGCGGAGAGCCGTCAGCAGGCCCGCGGCCGCCGCACCGCTCACCGCGTCGGCAAGGCCGCCGAGTGGGGCGCAGTGATCCTCAACGAATTCCAGCAGGTCGTCGCCGATGGCATGGCCCGCCCCTCTCAACAACGCCCCGCCGAGGGCGGCACCAAATGGCCCCCCGAAGACTGAACCAAATCCCACTCCCCCTCGACGCGAGAGGAGCAAAACAAAACCCTCTCCCTTGATGGGAGAGGGTCAGGGTGAGGGTGGAACTTCTCCCTTGAACTCACGCTAGGAGGCCTCTGCGACCCAATGTCCACCGACAACGAAGAAACCTTCATCCTCATCACCATGGAAGACATGGCCGTCGTATTCTCCGTGACCGACGATTTCGCCATCCACCGCGAATCCGTGAGCGTGGACTTGGCCCGCGAGGACCCAGGGGAGGTCAGCGTCACCGACCGTGGCGCCGTCGAAATTACGCTGCCGGCCAGCCAAACGCCCGCAGATTTCGCCCCCACCATCCGATCAGAGTTGGAAGCCCGCGGCTACGCCTACAACCCAGGACAGGTAGTAGCTAACGAAAGCGACGCCGACCCCAGCGATGACGAGGACGACGACTGGCTAGCCTGAAATCCAACATTGTAGGGGCGACGCATGCGCCGCCCCCGTACGGATGGACCCGTTGTAGGGGCGAATAATTATTCGCCCCTCGGCGTTATTTCGGTTCCTCGATGCTAATACCCCGACTCGCGCCACTCAAACGCCAGCGTGGCATACCTCACGAACACCGCACCGCCCGGTCCCGCCAACGGCCCGTTCATCGCCAGGATTGCGATCGTCACCTCGTCGCCGGCCTGCGGTTCCGCCGACACCACCACCCGTTGCGGCACGTTGAACCCCTGCACCGTCGCCCGCTCCCGGTCGCACTCCCCGTTGATCCAGATCTCGCCGTAGTCGTCGATGCACGACTCGAAGAGGCACCGTGCCCCTTCCAACGAGCGGCCGCCCACCGTTTCCGGCAGGGTCGCCTTGATCCGGTACCAGACGAACGACACGCCCCGCCGCCGCCAGGCGCCCAGGTCGTCGCAGCCCTCCCAGCCTGAATCGTCATAATCGGGCAGCCGACACGGCGACCCTTCCGCTTCGCTGATTACCCCTTCGTTCGCTTCCCCGGGCACGAACCCGTGGGCGACCTTCCACTGGCCTCCTACGGCAGCCAGGTCGGCGGCATTCTGCAAATCAAGTGTGGCTCGTGGCATCTTGTTTCCTCCATTCAACGTGTCGAAGTCGTGGGTAAGTGTTTAGTATAGATTCGGCATGTCCGCTATCGTTGCGTCAAAGTTGTGGGCAAATGTTCATCGTGGATTGCCCGTGTCCGTCAAGGTTGAGTCATTCCGGCCTTGAGCCGGAATTCACCACGTCTCTGGTTGCGCGTCGTGCAATGTCGCACCGTCGGTCCTGGATCGTGACACCCACCCCATTCGGACCGGTATAGGGCCGGCACATGGTCGAAGCTAAACCCCCGTGACCCGCACCCCCGAATGCGTCCGGTAAATCCGGTTGATGTTCACAAGCAACGGGGTGATTTGCTCCACGTACTTGGCGTTGTATAGCGCGCCGCCATCCACCGGCCGCAGGTTTGGGATCATGCGCGTCAACTCGATGACCCGACCCTTCGCGTCGGCATCGTCTCCGCAGATCACCACGTCTTCGTCCAGCGTAACGCCCGGCTTTAGCAGTTCCTCCGCCGAAACGTTCTGGAATGCCGCCACGACCTTCGCGTCTGGCGCCGCATCCCGTGCTTCCTCAGCCGCCGATCCCGCCTCCACTTCCTCGGCAATCGCTCCCACGCCGCGCTCAAACCGCATCGGCGCGATCACTGTCACCACGATCTTCCCCGCCAATGCATCACCCACGCCGGCAATCGTCGGCGACATCCCGTTGTACGGCATCGTCAGAAAAACTACATCCGACTGCTCCGCCGCATCCCCGTTCACCGCTCCCGAAATAGCCTTGCCCGGTGCCAATCCCAGCAACTCGTCCGCCGCCTCCTGCGCCCGTCCAGCGTCCCGCGACCCGATGACCACCGATTCGCCCGCCATCGCCAATCGCAGGGCCAGGCCCTTGCCTTCGGGTCCGGTTCCTCCCAGAAATGCCAGCATCAATAATTCCTCCATGGGCCCACTTCTTCGGACGGCGCAAAGTATATCATCGGGCTCTGCGTTAGGCGTCTTGTTCCACCAATCGTTGAACCATCCCGCTGATGCTGCGGAATATCGCTCTCGGGCAGAGCTTGTCTCACCACCACCGCGACGCGCCTGAAAACAGGTCCCCTACGGGAGGCAATGCTCGCGGTTTTGACGACTCGCATCACCATTCTCCAATCCAGTGCAAAACCCTGCGCAATACCCCTATGTTACAATCGGCACAACAGACACCTGCTCGTAAACCATCTGACAAGGAGGATCAACGTCATGGCATTCTCGCTCAATCACGTCCACCTCAAGACCCCTGATCCCAAAGCCACCGCCGACTGGTACATCCAGAACCTCGGCGCCACCATCACCGCCGAAACTCCCGCCGGCGGCTTCCGCTTGGACTTACATGGCCTGCCCTTGAACGTGACCGACCATATCGCCACGCAGACCCACCCGCAGAACTACGGCTTCGAACACATCGCCATCGACACCACCGACATCGAAGGCACCATGAATGATCTGAAAAACAGCGGTGCTAAAGTTCTCGAAGAGACCACCGTCGGTGGCGGCCGCCGGGTCATGTTCTTCGAAGGCCCCGAAGGCATCATCCTCGAGGTTCTCGAAGTCCTCGACCAGTAACCCTCTCACAGCCTACGGTACTATCATAGGGGCGGATCACATTCGCCCCTATTCTGCACCTTGGAGACTCCGACCATGCCCGACCACCGTCTCCTCATCCTCTTCGCCCACCCTGACGACGAAGCCTTCCCCGTCGGCGGCACCATCGCCATGCACACCGCCCGCGGCGTCACCGCTCGTCTGATCACCGCCACGTCAGGCGAACTTGGCGAAATCCGCCAACCGGGATCAGCCACACGCGAAACCATCGGCGAAGTCCGCCGCACTGAACTCGCCCAGGCCATCAAGGAGTTGGGCATCGAATCCCACGATGTCCTCAAGTACCGTGACTCCGGCATGGCCGGCTGGGACGACAATCATCACCCCAACGCTTTCGTCCAGGCCGACGAGCATGAGGTGGTCGCCAGACTCGTGTTCGAGATCCGTCGTTTCCGCCCCCAGGTCATCCTGTCCTTCGGCAAGGATGGACTCTACGGTCATCCTGACCACATTGCCATCTGCAATCACGCCACCACAGCCTTCCGCCTGGCCGCCGACGATACCGCCTTCCCCCACCACATGGCCATCGGCATCCAGCCCCATCAGACCCAGCGCCTTTTCTACAGCGTCCGCCCCCGCGGATTCCGAGTTCACATGGCCGAAACCCTGCGGGCCGCGGGCGTCGACTTCCCCATGCCCTCCCCGGATCGAGTCCACGACGGCGTAGACGTCGACACCATCCACATCACCTCCGACGTCTCGGACGGCCTCGATGCCAAGATGGCCTGCATCAAGCGCCACTTCACCCAACTCCAACCCGATTGGCCCTACGAGCGCGTCCCCCGCGAGGTCGCTGCCTCCGTCATCGGCATCGAGCACTTTATCCGCGCCGAGCCACCCGTCTCCCCGGGCGAAACCGTACCGGCCGACTTCTTCGCCGGCCTCTAGCTGCCAGCCCTATTCGGGCATCACGTGGCTCACTGGAATCTCCAAGTCTGGAAACGCTCCCGGCGATAACGTCTCTCCAGCGTCAAACACGCGAACCCGTGCGTACCCCGCGGCCATTGGTTCGTCGTGAACTTCCACCCTCCGGGCGTTGATATCACCCAGCCAGACTTCGGGTATCCCATGTAGCGCGTACATCGGCAACTTGTGCCGGCGGTCGAAACCCACGCTTGAGTCTGCCACCTCTATCAAAAGGATGACGTCTTCGGGGCCGGGATGTCCAGAAGCGTAACCATCGTCCTTTCGATGTAAAACGGCGATATCCGGCTCCGGTTCCTCGCCCCCAGACAGGCGTACGGGATTCTGAACTCTTACCGTAACGCGCCTACCCAGTCGCACGGAAAATTCCTCCGCGAACTGAGTAACGCCGCCTGCGTGTTTGCTTCCGATCGGCGCCATCTTGATTATCTCTCCCGCAAGTAACTCCACCCGCTCGTCGGGCGCTAGGATCCCCACTTCGGCCAGCTTGTAGTATTCCTCCACCGTGAACCGACGCCGCCGTCCGTCGTATTTGCAGAACAACTCCCCGTCCAGCAATTCGACCCCATCATGCTCCGTCAAGATGCCGGCGTCGCCCATGGCGAAGTATTCGTCCACGTTGAATCGGCGCCGCTCTGGAAGTTGGGTTGTCGTCGTAGTCGCCATGCTCGTCGCCCTTCAAATGCGCGCTATCCCTTCATCCAACCCAATTATACCGCCCATAATGGTAGGGGCGGGTTTCAAACCCGCCCCGTGGATGCCTAGGTAGTGTATCGCGCCGACTACGCCGGCCGCTGGATAATCTCCAGGCTCACCTTGTCCGGCGCCTCAACGAACATAACCTGCGAACCCGACGGCATCGTCCACGGCTCGCAGATGATGTTCGCGCCCGTGGCTTTGAACCTCTCAAACGCGCCCTGGATGTCATCGGTCTCAAACCCGAAATGGTCCAGTCCGAAGCGCGGATGAGTCGAACCGGGCACCGCGTTCTCGCCTTCGGCCTCTCCCGATACCGTCAGCAACGGCTGGCCGTTCAGCTCCAGTTGGTGCGAAACCGTGGTGGACAACGGTCGCGTCGACACGATCTCCGCCCCGAAGTTGTCAACGTAGAACTTGGCCGCGTTGTCCGGGTCCTCGCTCCGCAGATGTAGATGATTGCAAACAAATGCCATGATGGTTCCTCCGTGATTGTTTTTCCCTTTTAATCCCGGGTACAGGACCGAGGTATGTGTCTTCGGTCCAGCGTGTGGGGGCGAGACATGCTTCGCCCTTACCGCAGGTAGTCAGCGATCTGCTGGTCGTAGTCGTCTTTCCGAGTCACCTGCGCGATCAAATCCGCCGAGGCCAATGTGTCCCTAAGGTCGCCCGGGGCAACGCCGTCCCGCAGCGCCTTCATGGTGTCATAGACCGCTTTGATCGACGCCTGGAAGGAAAGGTGTCCTTGCAATGCCACGCGCACGCCGTTCTCCCCCAGCCAGGCCTTGTCCGAAAGCTCCCCGCCGGCGCCGCCCAGCAGCAGAGGGATGTTGACCTCGGCATTGACCGCCTCGACTTGTTCCCGCGTGGTCGCCCCCGCCAGGAACAGCGCGTCCACGCCGGCCGCCTCGTACGCCTTCACCCGCCGGATGCACTCGTCCAGTCCCTCAGCCAGGCTGCTGGTCCGTCCCGCCACGACCAGGTTCGGGTCGGTCCGGCCCGACAGCGCGGCCTTCATCTTGCCCACGCCTTCCTCCAGCGAGATGAACCGGTCGCCGCCGCCGAACGCCATCGGCAGCACCGTGTCCTCGATCGTCAACGCCGACACGCCCGACGCCTCCAGTTCCTCCACTGTCCGCTTGACGCTCAACGCGTTGCCGTAGCCGTGGTCCGCGTCCACCATCAGCGGCAATTCCCCCGCCCTGCAGATGCGGTAAATCTGCTGCGCGAACTCGCTCAGCGTCAGCACCACGTAGTCCGGCGCGCCCAGCACCGTCCCGCTGGCAATCGATCCGGCGAACATGCCGACCTCGAACCCCAGGTCCTCGGCAATCCGCGCCGAAATAGCGTCAAATACAGAACCTGGGTGTACGCAGACGTCTCCAGCCAACACTGCGCGATACCGCTCCCTTCGCTTGGTGTAATCCATGTGCTCTAGGCTCCTTTATTCCGTCAATCAGCAGTGCGCTAACGTCTGCTCGCGTGTATTCTAACCCAATCGCACGCCCACGCAACCCGCCCCGCGCATCCGTTCCCGCGCATGGTGAGCCTGTCGAACCATCGTACCCCACCCGGTCCGTCATTCCCGCGCAAGTCGCAGATGTCCGCCATAGGCGGATGCGGGAATCCAGAGGCCTAGATCATCGCTACGTTCCGGTTCGTCGCACCTCGCGGAGTGCACGCCCACCAGCACCTGTCCGCCACCAAAATAAAAACAACCCCCATGCACACCACTATCATCGGCGTCGACTTCAGTGGAGCTAAGCACGACCGCAACACCTGGATCACCCAGGGCCGTTTGTCGGACGACGATTCTCTGCGGTTGGACTCGGCACGACGCATCACCCGCGCCGACCTCTACCATCTGCTTACCGACATCCCAACTCCCGCCGTCGCGGCTCTCGATTTTCCCTTCGGCCTCCCCGCTCAATTCGCGTCCTACCTCGCCACCGGCCACGATCTCGCTGACATGCCCAGCCTGTGGAATACCGTTGCTCCCATGCCCCTCATTGATTTCATAGCCGCCCGCAATCGTTTCGTCGCCACCCACGGCGAACCCAAACGCGCCGGCGACCTCAAATACCACCGCGAAAGCTATTCCCCCTTGCACAACGTCAATCCCAACATGCTCCCCATGACCTGGCACGGTATCCAACTCCTCCACCGCTGGCATCAGGAGCACGCCAACCGTTGGCACGTCCCACCACTACCACCAACCGCCCCGCCCGATCACACGGTAACGGTACTGGAACTCATGCCCGGCGCCCTCCTCAGATCTCTTTCCCTGCCATTCAAGGGATACAAGCGCGGCCGCGACTCCACGGTTCGCCGGACGCAGATCTTCGACAATCTCGCCTCATCCTCCGGCATCACGCTCCCCAACCTCGACTCGGTCCGCGACGATTGCCTGGCCAACGACGACTGCCTGGACTCCGTGGTGGCGGCCGTAGGCGCCGCCTTATGGGTGCAGAACTCGTCCCGTTTCCATCACCCAAACGCAGACGAATTGCCCGCCGCTAAGCTTGAAGGCTGGATCTACGTCCCCAACCCCAATTAACCACACCATCATCAAATCATCCTGTAAATCCTGGGCATCCATGAAATTTCCGGCATTTTAATCCCGCCGCCGACCTACCAGGAACCAAACCAGCCCTATCGCCAGCGCCGCCCCCACCAACTGCATACCTATGAACAGCGGCGCAGACCCCGGGTATATCCCGGCGAACGTGTCCGAGAACATCCGCGACACCGTCACCGCCGGGTTCGCGAAGCTCGTCGACGAAGTGAAAAAGTACGCCGCCCCGATGTACGCTCCCACCGCCACCGCGATCACCACTCCATTCCTCCGCGGAATCAGGAAAATCACCATCAGCAGGCCCAGCGTCGCGATCACCTCGCCCAGCCACTGACCCGATCCGCCTCGCACCTTGGTGGACCACACCACCGGCTCCAGCGCAAACATCAGGTTCCCCAGGATCGTCCCGAAGATTCCTCCTACCACCTGCGCCCCGACGTAGGCGATCCCTTCCTTCCACGGCCTGCCCTGCAGCAGCACGTCTGCCAGCGTCACCGCCGGGTTGAAGTGCGCCCCCGAAATCGGACCGAACGCCCAGATTAGCGCCATCAACGCGAAAGCAGTCGCCACTGCGTTCTCGAAAAGTTGCAATCCAACGTCGTTGGGACTCAGTCGCTGCGCTGCGATCCCGCTCCCGATCACCGCCATCAAGAGGAACGCCGTCCCCACCCCCTCCGCTGCCAGTCGTTGCTTCAATGGCCGCATCGCCAACCACCACAGTGACTATCGATCGCGCACAAAAAAAGAGCGGAAACTCCGCCCTTGCGCACGATTTCAAACATCGAAATGTCAACGAAATATCTCACGGCCACAAAGTCTAAAACCCCAACGTTCCCCGGTCAACCAACCCACATTGATAGTCAGGATTTTTCATCACCAGCGCAGTCCAACGGCTTACCCTGCACTGCCGCAGGTCCGCCTTTGGTTGATCGAAGCTCCGTTGAGCCCAGCGCATCAAACTCATCCTGCCCATCGTCCCGCAGGTCCGCCCTCGGAGGATCCGTCCCGGCAAAAAACGCCCCAACGCCGGTGATTGCGCAATATCCACTCTGCAAATCCTATAACCCCCAAATCCCGACCCTGACTATCAAATCAAAATCCCCTTCATCCCGTTTATCCATGAAAATTAAACAGCACTGACACCGGCCCGTTGCTCCACTCCGCACCCACGTTCTATCCTAACCATGTCAGTTTCCTGCTCGGCACTCGAGAACTGGGCGGGGTCGGCCGCATCGCTTGCAGCGGCAGCCACCAAACTACGCAACATGGCGAGGTGTCAAAAGGGTTCGGATCGCATAACGGCCTGTCGGTTACCCAAAAGCAGAATAAAGTTCCCAAGGAGCCTAGAGTCGTAGACCCGCCCCCGGCGGGTCGGAGATCCGCCTCTGGCGGACCGTCTTTTTCCGCGATCAAGCTCCCGGAACCCAGCGGGTGTTACCACCGCCCCGTGCTCGCACTGCCCCGGTATCATTGGCCGGCTGCCCGCGAGGACACGGAAGCCTAAACCGAAACCAAGGTGAAAACTACGTTTGCAGTGCAGAGAGAGTTGGCGCAGTGCAGAGAGAGTTGGCTCGGGTGCCGCCGATTGATTCGTCGGCTTTTGCTTGTAGCGCGGTTCGGCAACAGCGTTTGACTTCTTCCCGTCGGTGGGACAGATCGGTGAAGAAGTTGCCGACTTTGTCCCGTACTGCGGCACGGGTTCCCAGGCACAGGTTAGCCGTCATTTCCTGACGCGCCCAGCCCCAGATGGCCTCGCCGGGGTTGAAGGCCGGACTGTAGCTGAGCAGGTTCACTAGGCAGAGGTTCAGGCCGGGCTTGGTCAGGTAGGCGCGCATCGCGTCTCCGCGATGGGCTGGCGAATTGTCCCAGATCACGATCAAGCGGTTGAGTGTGCCGCTCCCGTCCGCCAGTAGCGGAACCCAGGAAAGCAGCCGAGGTAACAGAGCTGCTGTTGCCCTCCAGTTCCATCACCCCCGCCTCCCCAGTCTCCAGGCACAACTCCGATTAGTGCTGATCTTCTCACCTCGGCGCGGGCTGGTGGAGCCCACCAGAGCTGGTTCGTCCAAAGTACCCTCAGCGGGTCGATTGATGGTGTTTCTGGCCGGTCTGTGGGTCGAAGTGGCGCCAGTTTCCGAGGCGCTGTCTGCCGGCGCCGGAAGCTGGTGGATGTCGCTCTCTTCTGGCGTTCGAGCGATTTCGCGCCGGTTTTCCGATAATTGCCTGAAGCGATGTACCTTGTGCCGACGCCCTTGGCACGGGAGCGAAAGCGGATTGACAAGCAACGAAGACCGGCAATAGGCTCCAACTGCCCTGTTCGAAACCTGCTGGTCGGCCGATATGGAGAATGCCGGTTTATAATCGGAGAAATCCCGGAACGTCCTATCCTCAGCGGAATCAGGTAAGACTGGGAAATCCTGTGTCAGAAGACAAAACATTCAAGGGGGACCCATGAAATATGACGTTGTTATCGTCGGTGGGGGAGCGGCCGGATCGGTGTTGGCCTCCAGATTGGCTGAAAACCCGAATACCTCCGTTCTGTTGCTGGAAGCCGGGCCGGATTACCCTGATCCTGATTATCTTCCGGACGAAATCAAGTTCGGAAACACAAGCTATGCGGAATCCCCGGACTCGGAGCATAACTGGGCCCTGCGGGGAACGATCACCGAAGAGCAAGGCGAGATCCACGTAGCGCAGGGCAAGGTGATCGGAGGAGGGTCTTCCATAAACGGTCAGGCAATGCAGAGGGGGTTACCCGAGGATTTCGACTCCTGGGCTGCTATGGGCAACGATGAATGGTCTTACGACAAGGTACTGCCTTTCTTCAGAAAGTCTGAACACGATCTCGACATTCGCGATGATTTTCATGGCTCCGACGGACCGATGCCGGTGAGGCGTCGTCAATCCGGGCCCTGGGCAGACATCCAAAAGGCCTTCCACGCAGCTTGTTTGGAAGCAGGTTATGGGACAGTCGAGGATACCAATGGCCCGAACCCCGCGGGCATTGGCGTGTGGCCCTCAAACAACCTGGACGGCTGGAGGATGAGCGCTGCCATCACTCACCTGAATCCCATGCGCCACCGTCTCAACCTTACGGTGCGAGGAGGGGTTTTCGTCAGGAAGGTACTGATCGAGGATCTGAAAGCCGTCGGTGTGGAGGTGGAAAGCGGGGGCGAGATTTTCAACGTTGAAGCAGACCGGGTTGTGTTGAGCGCCGGCGCTCTCAAGTCGCCCCACCTGCTCATGCTATCGGGAATTGGCCCCAAAGACCAACTTCAACAATTTGGGATACCGCCCGTTCACGAGCTTCCCGGAGTGGGGCAGAACCTGTTTAACCACCTGAGCGCCCAGATTACCTTCAAAGTCAAAGACGGAATGACCCTGACGTCTGATGCCGACGCGGCACGCTTCTGTTTGCACTACACCTCCCACGGGTCCAGCGAAGTCAATGATATGTTGCTGAGGACCACCCCGATGGTTGACGAACGGCCGGAACGCGTCCCCGGTCTACGGACCAAGTTCCTCAACGATGATGTTCCTGCGGACCGGGTGGCGCGAATCTCGTGCACGCTCGGACTACCCGACGGCGCAGGGTATGTCAGGCTTGCGTCTGCCGACCCCACAGTGCAGCCGGAGTTCAACTACCGCTATCTTACGCATCCGAACGACATCCGTCGGGTGCGGGAAGGCATCCGAATGGCCATCGGTTTCCTTGAATCCGATGCGTATAAAGACGTGGCCGATTACCGGCTCCACCCCACGGATGACATTCTGGCCGACGACGACGCCTTGGACGTCTATATTCGCCAGACCGTGGGAACAGCCCGGCATGTTTCCGGCACGTGCAAGATGGGCCCGGATTCAGACCCAATGGCGGTTGTGGATCAATACTGCAACGTCAAGGGAGTAACTGGGCTGTCGGTGGTGGATGCGTCGGTGATGCCGCGGGTTACAAGGTCAGGTGGCAGCCATGCAACGGTCGTCATGATAGGCGAACGTGCCGCCGACTTGATTGCGTCGGCCTAACTACCCTCATGCGTACCCGGTTTCGCCCAAACTGTCATGGTGAGCCCAGCGTGGCAATCTCGATGGTTTAGCCGATTTAGCCACTGGCACGGGATCTACACGTCGCTACGTGCCTCGCGACGACAAACTGGGTACGCGTGAGTTCAACCCCGCCTTGCCCCTGTCCGTAATCCTCGGCGGCGACGGCATCCGCGAACTGGAGGACAAGTACCTGCCGTAAGGCCCCTAGGCCTGGTCGAACCGGGCCATCTGGTCAACGATGTCCAATCCGACGGTCTCGCTCCATGCGGACAGGAGTTGCTGAACTATCGGCCCGGGCCGCCCGTCTCCGATCTCCCGCTTATCCACGACGGTTACCGGCAGCACGCAAGGGGTGGTGCTGGAGAAGAACGCTTCGTCGGCGGTGTACATGTCATAGGGTTGGAGGTCTTCTTCCACCAGCGGAATCTCAAGCTGCTCCGCCAGGTCGAACACCATCCCCCGGGAGATGCCCTGGAGGATGTTTCGGTCTCCCGGTGTGCGGATCACACCGTCAGTCACCAGGAAAACGTTATAGCCCGTTCCTTCGGTCAGGTTGCCTTCGGAGTCCGTGAGGATGGGCCAGCCCTCCGGGTCCACGTCAGCTGCCTCCAGGTCGGCCAGGTTGAAGTTCATGCGGCTGTAATGCTTGACCTTGGGGTCGAGGGAATCGACCGGGTAGCTCCGGGTACGGGTGATTACCCCGTGTGCCCCGTCGTTGTACAGCTTTGCGTAGCGTCCGAACGCGGCCGCCGAGATCTTAACGCATACCGTGGGAGGCCCGGCGTCGCGGGACCAACTTCCCGGACCACGGGTGATGAACTGGGTTATGGTGAAGTCCCCCGCCCCTTCTCGCAGGCGCTCGTTGCGGGCGATCGCTTCCTCGCTGATGTCGTACATTTCCCGGGGAGAGAGCCCGGGATCGATGCGGACGTACTTCAGCGAACGGTAGAGCCGGTCGATGTGCTGCTCCATGCGAAAGCTCTTGCCGTTGAAAGTACGGGCCACGTCGAAGATTACGTCTCCCACCAGGAAGCCCCGGTCCATTGGATCGATCTTGACCTCGCTGAAGGGTACCCACTCGCCGTTGAAATATGCAGTGTAATCCGCCATGATCCGCCTCCTTCTCCGTTCGCGAGAGTATAGCAAACGGATAGACCATCTAATATTGAACGTCACCGTCATGGCGTATGATGCTGACGATAGGACACGTTGCCACCAAACGGACCAGGAGGCCCCCGTTGTACAAAGTCGCGATAGACGTCGGAGGGACCTTCACCGAGTTCGTCGTGGCCGCCGACGAGGGACAGCCCCGCTACTTCAAAACTGCATCCACTCCTGACGACCCATCCATCAGCGTCATGAACGGATTGCGGGACGCTGCCGACGCACACGGCTTGCCCCTAGACCGCTTCCTGGGCGAGACGGACCTGGTGATCCACGGGTCCACTGTGGCCACCAACACGCTGGTGGAACGCAAGGGCGCCACGGTGGGCCTGGTCACCACCGACGGTTTCCGCGACCTGCTGGAAATGCGCGAGGGATTGAAAGAGGACCGCTTATCGTGATTTGGGACAATTCGCCAGCCCAAAGGGGCGGTGCCATTAGGGATTATCTGACCATGCCCAGCCTGAACTTGCGCCTGGTGAACTTGCCCAGCGACAGTCCGGACTTCAACGCTGATGAGGCGATTTGGGGATGGGTGTGCCAGGAAGCCACCACCAACTTGTGCCAGGGAACCCGCGACGCAGTGCGCGAAACGGTGGGCGGCTTTTTTACCGATCTGACCCAGCGACGCGAAGCAGTCAAACGCCGGTGCCGAACTGTGCTGCAAGCAAAAGCAGACGAATTAATTGTCACCACCCACGCCAACCCTCTCCGCCGCGCAAATGTAGATTTCACCATGACTTCGGTTTAGGACGATATCTTTCTGCGCAAGCAGAAACAGTGTTGGCCGTGCTGAGTTCATCCGCCTCAGGCGGAACACGCAACCCGAACCACAACCTGACGCCACCATCAAAAACCAACGCCACCATCTAAAAGGAAAGACCCATGCTCACCATCCTGAACCGTAGGGACGGGCTTGAAACCCGCCCCTGCCACCCCCGAGGAGTCGCCATCCAACATGGGAACCCTCTCCCACCACCCGGCTAAAGCCGACGAGTTCCTGAATCGGGCCGACCAGACCATCGATTCCCACCGCAACATCCGCACAACCTGAACTGTCGTAGATCCGCCTCTGGAGGGCCGTGGGTCCGCCTGTGGCGGATGCATCAATGCAAAATCCAAGCCCGCCGCATGCGACGGAGAGTGACTGATATAATCGGCTCATCCCGACTATCCACCACTTGTAGGGCAGGACTCCCTGGGACGGGCCCGTCCAAATGGCGCCCTTTCTGCGGCGCGGCCGGCACAACGCTCGGTGTTCCGCTCTCCGTCATTGCAAAGGTGACACAAAATGCAACTTGAAGGCAAAGTCGCCCTGGTAACCGGAGGCGCCCGCGGGTTGGGCCGCTCCATGGCTCTGGCCTACGCCCGCGAGGGAGCGGACGTCGCCATCGTCGCTCGCACGCCCGCCGAACTCGACGCCGTGGCATCGGAAATTCGCGCCCTCGGCCGGCGCGCCCACACAGTCAACGCTGAACTCACCACCAGCGAGGGCGCTAACCGTGCAGCCCACGAGACCGTTAGCAAATTGGGACAGATTGACATCCTGGTCAACAACGTCGGCGGTTACCGTCTGTTTACCAACGACCTGACCCATTCGCTCACCGTTCTGGACATCACCGAAGAGGAGTGGCGGTTGGTCTTGGAGTCCAACTTGACCACCACTTTCATGGTCTGCAAGGCGGTCCTGCCCCACATGATCGAACGCCGCTCCGGCGTGATCGTCAACATGACCTCGAAAAACGTGGCCCGCCGGGGACGTGCTGGGCAGGCCTCCTACGGAGCTGCCAAAGCGGCGGTGGAACGGCTCAGCGAATCCCTCGCCGACGAGGTCAAGGACTTCGGCATTGCCGTCAACATCCTCGACCCCGGCTGGAACCTCACCCGACCCAACGACGACTACGACGACGAGGTCCACAAGCGCATGAGGCTGCCCGACGATATCGCCGAGGTGGCGGTCTACATGGCTCTCCAGACCCCCGAGACCATGACCGGCCAACTGGTTGCCGCGCCCGAATACGACGAAGAGCAAGGCATCGAACGCCTCTCCGCCTACGAACGCCTCCACACCTAGCCGTCCTCCGCTGTCGCGTCACGACCTTGGTTCCCGACGCCGTATCTGTCCTATTCGTTCGTCAGCTTTTGCCAACCATCACCGTTGATTTTGAACGGAGGCTATGTTAGGATTTTTCCGCGAATCCCCGTGCGGTTCCCAGAATATACAGATTTTTACAAGTTTTAGTGGCGACCGAAACCACAAATGAACCCCGCTGGATGCCCTTGGGGGCGGTCAGTCGGGCCCTTGGCATCAACGAGGCGACCCTGAGGCAATGGGCTGATCGGGGTCGCTTGCCTGTCTACCGCACTCCCGGCGGCCACCGGCGATTTCTACGCGAGGATGTGGAAGCCCTCGTGCGCGAGCGCTCTAACGGCGCCGCTGCCGCCCACGCCAACGGCCACGATTCAGAGGCCCTTGTGCTGCGTCGCATCAGGCGCAAGTTGGGCCAGATTGATCTGTCCCGACAATCTTGGATGGAAAGCTTTCAGGCCGAGGGGCGCGACCGCATGCGCCTGTTCGGACGCCGCCTCTTGTCCCTCCTGCTGCAGAACCGGTTGAATTCCAGTCGACGGCGGCGCGGCGAGACCCTGTCCGAAACCCACATGCTCGGCCACGAGTACGGTTCGGAAATGGCCGCCCGTGGCGTGCCGCTCACCGACAGCGTCCAGGCGTTCTTATTCTTCCGCCAAGCCGTCGTGGAATCCGTCCAACCGGATCAATTGCAGCAAGTTGTAGAAATCTCCGACCAGGTGCTGCTCGGATTGGTGGACGCTTATAGCTCTCGTCTCACGCTGATCAAGGAAAAAACGGCCAAGTCGGCTTGACCCACGACCACCCCAGGTGAAAACGGATGACTACCGAATCAATGGACATTACCGACCGCAAACTCCTCAACATCATTCAGAGCAATTTCCCGGTGGTCGAGGAGCCCTACCAGGCCATCGCCCAGGAACTGGATATCACCGAGGATGACCTGCTGGCCCGTCTCGCCGAACTGAAACGCCAGAACGTCGTGCGCCAGATCAGCGCCATATTCGATACCCGGCGCTTGGGCTACAAGACCACGCTGGTCGCTTTCGCCTACGGCGACGGCGACCTCCACGATGGCGCGATATTCATCAATCGCCATCCCGGCGTCAGCCACAACTACGCCCGCGAGGGTTCCTACTACAACCTCTGGTTCACCCTCGCCGTCCCGCCCGATGGCGACCTCGAAACCACCGTCAAGTGGATGGCCGAAAAAACCGGCGCCATCGAATACCGGATCATGCCCACCATCCGGTTCTTTAAGATCGGCGTCAACTTCGACATGGTCAAGCGCCGCAGCGATGCCTACAACTACAACCCCGACGGCATCGGGCAGTCCCGCACGCCCGCATCCGACTGGAACCAGGCTCAGGAAATCACCGAGTGGGACAAGCAGGTCATTCGAGAAGCCCAAGAAGACCTCCCGCTGGTGTCCCGACCCTTCGACCCCATCGCCAAGCGGTTGGGCCTGTCCACCCCGGAATTTTTCGCCCAGTTGGCCGAGTACCAGGAACGCAAGCTCATGCGTCGTTACAGCGCGGTCCTCTACCACCGGCGTTCCGGGTTCCGCGCCAACGCCATGATCGTCTGGAAGGTTCCGCCCGAACGCTCCGAAGAAGTCGGCATGATCATGGCCGAGAACGCCGCGGTCACCCACTGTTACGAACGTCCCACCTTCCCCGATTGGGAGTACAGCCACTTCACCATGGTGCACGCTCCCACCCGCGACGAGTGCGAGGAAATCGGACGCGATATCGCCAAGGCTACCGGCATCTCCGACAACCTCCTGCTCTACAGCACCCGGGAGTACAAGAAGACCCGCGTCCGCTACTTCGTAGAGGACTACGAACGGTTCTGGGACACGACCGAGGAAGCCGAAGCGCTGGCGGAGGCTCTCGTCTAGCCATGCCTGAGTATTACCCCGTTTACCTCAATCTCGCCGGCAAGCATTGCGTGATCCTCGGCGGTGGCACCATCGCTCAGGGCAAAATCGCAGCCCTCCGCGACGCCGGCGCGAAAATCACGGTGATCAGCCCGGAGGCTACCACCGGCATCAGGCGCGCCGCTGAGCGGGGCCAAATTACTTTCGAACAGCGGGAGTACCAGGCCGGCGATCTGGACGGCGCGTTCATCGCCGTCGCCGCTACCAACGTCTGGCATGTCAACCGCCAGATCTACGAGGAAGCTGAGGAACGCGGCGTCCTGCTCAACGTGGTGGACGACCCCGACCAGTGCACGTTCATCGCCCCGTCCATCGTGCGCCGCGATCCCATCACGTTGGCGGTCTCCACCGGCGGCGCCAGCCCTGCCTTGGCCAGAAAGCTCCGCGAAACCCTGGCGGACGCTCCTGCCCTCAAATGGGCCGATTTGGCCGGAGCCCTGGGCCGCGCTCGTCGGGTCATTAAGGAAAAGCGTACCGTAATCGACCCCACTCGCTGGCAATGCGTGATCACAGAGGATCTCCTGGAGTTGGTCCGGTCAGGTGGCGAGGATCAGGCGGTCGATATAATCCTGTCCCAGTTGCAGGACTCTACCATCCCGGAAATGTGCGACGACCTCGCCCGGTGCAAAGCCGGGGGCTGCGCTAAGCGTGCCGCGTTGCGGGCAGCGGAGGCGGTCAGTTGAGCCTGCTCGTCCTCGGACTCGACCACCGCACCGCGCCGCTGGACCTCCGTGAACGGCTCAGCGTAGAACGCGATCAACTGCCCGGCGCCCTCGGGCAGCTGTCCGAATATGTGCCCCAGTCCGCCATCCTATCCACCTGCAATCGCACCGAGGTTTACGTCTACGACCCCGACGACATCGGGTTGGTGGGCCGCGTAGGCGACTTCATGATCGGTTATTCCGGCGTGCCGGGCCCCGAGCTGGAGCGGCATGTGTACCAACTCTGGGAGACCGATTGCGTCTCCCATCTGTTCCGCGTCGCCGGCGGCTTGGAGTCCATGATCGTCGGTGAGCGTCAGATCCTCGGACAGGTTCGCTCGGCGTTCAGCGCGGCCAGCGAGGGCGGTCACACCAAGAGCCCGCTGACCCGGGTGTTTCACTCTGCCTTGCGCGCCGGCCGCCGCGTCCATCGCGAGACCAGCATCGGCCAACACTCCCGGTCCGTCAGCCGCGCCGCCGTTCAACTGGCCCGGGGAATGTTCGATCACCTGGACGACCGCCGCGCTTTGGTAATCGGCGCCGGCGACGCCGGCCGCATGGTCGCACGCGCGCTGGCCGACGCCGGTGTGCGTCAAATCACGGTGACCAACCGTACCCAATGGCGCGCCGAAGAACTCGCCCAAGATCTCGGCGGAATCGCCATGCCGTTCGAAGACTTGCCCAAGGCATTGTCGAACGCCGACCTTGTCATCAGCAGCACCGGCTCACCCGGCTACGTCGTTGATGCCGCTATGGTTTCAGAGGCGCTGGCCCAACGCGACCGCCCCGAACCCATCCTCATCATTGACATCGCCGTGCCCCGTGATGTCGACCCCGATGCCGCCGATCTGGACCGGGTGCAGTTGTTCGATATCGACGCTTTGGGGCAGGCCGCCGAGATCAACGTCGACAGCATGGCCTGCGAAATCCGCCGCGCCACCGGCATCGTCGAAGCCGAGGTCGATCGTTTCGTGGAGTGGTGGAATTCCTCGGACACCATGGAGCTGGCCGTATCCATGCGACGGCGCGCCGACGACGTGCGCAGACAGGAAATCGCCCGCACCCTGAAGTTGCTGGGAGCCGACCCGGACGGCGAGCTTGCGACACGACTAGACGCTTTGACCAATGCATTGGTCAAAAAGCTGTTGCACCAGCCAACGGCTGAGTTGCGATCCGCGGACAGCGCGACCATATTCCCGGCCGCCCTGCGCATGTTCGGTGAAGACGCTCCGGGCGGAAAACGCCGTGGCCGCCGCTAACCGCGCCCGGTCCGTCGTCCGCGTCGGCACCCGCGGCAGTAGGTTGGCGCTTATCCAGACCGACCTCACCCTTGCCGCCCTTCGTAAGGCGCACCCTGACATGCAGTTCGAGGTCGTCACCGTTACCACCCAGGGCGACGCCAACCAGAGCGCACCTTTGGCCGGCATGGGTTTGGGTGTATTCGTCAAGGAAATCGAGCGTCGGCTGGAGATCGGCGACATCGACATGGCTGTCCACAGCTTGAAAGACATGCCCACGGTGCTGCCCGAAGGTATGATCATCGGTGCCGTCCTGCAACGTGCCGATCCCCGGGACGTTCTGGTCTCCCACCTGGGAACTAACTTAGAACAGTTCCCCGCAGGAGCCCGCATCGGTACCAGCAGCCCCAGGCGAGCCGCCCAAATCGCCGAGAAGCGACCTGATCTCAACATCGTCCCCATCCGCGGCAACGTGGACACCCGGCTACGCAAAGCTGCCGGCGAGGAATGTGATGGCACCATCCTGGCCGCCGCTGGCCTTCTCCGTATGGACCTCGCCGAGGTGATCACCCAGTACCTCGCCCCCGAGGAGTTCGTGCCGCCCCCGGGCCAGGGTGCCATGGCCGTGGAAATCCGCGCCGACGACGTCTGGATGGCCGAAGCGCTGTCCGCCATCGACCACGCCGAGACCACCGCCGCCGTAACCGCAGAGCGATCGTTCCTTGAGGAGTTGGGCGGCGGTTGTCAGGTGCCCGTTGGCGCTTACGCCAGCGTCACCCCCGAATCCAACGGCCTCCGGCTCAACGCCTTCATCGGAGCCCCCGACGGCTCCCAGTCATACCGGACGACGACGACGGCCAAAATCGGCGCGCCAATCGACGCTGCCAGGGCGGCTTGGGAGTCGCTGCTCGAACAGGGCGCCGCCGCGCTCCTGACCGTCTAGCAAGTCCCATGGCAAGCAGCGGCAAGGTCTATCTGGTCGGAGCGGGTCCCGGCGACCCCGGCCTCCTCACTCGAAAAGGCGAACGAGTGTTGGCCGTCGCGGACGTGGTGGTCTATGACCGCCTTTTGGACCCGTCCCTGCTGGAACTCGCCCCCAACGCCGAAACCGTTTTCGTCGGCAAGGAGCGAGGCCGCCAGGCGCTGCGCCAATCCGAAATCAACGACCTGCTCGTCGCCGAAGGTCAGGCCGGTAAAACGGTGGTGCGACTCAAGGGCGGCGATCCCTTCGTCTTCGGACGCGGTGGGGAGGAAGCCCAGGCGCTGGCAACCGCCGGCGTCCCATTTGAGGTGGTGCCCGGTGTAACATCCGCCGTCGCCGCCGCCGCCTACGCCGGCATCCCCGTCACTCATCGCGGCGTTTCAACGTCCGTGACCATCGTCACCGGCAGCGAGGATCCCACCAAAGGCAAGACCAGCACCGATTGGGCCGCCTTGGCGAAAACTGGCGGCACGCTGGTCGCGTTGATGGGCTGGGCCACCCTCCCGGGCATCGTGCAAACCCTGTGCGAAAACGGGATGTCAGCGCAGACCCCCGTCGCATTGGTCCAATGGGGCACCTGGAGCCGCCAGCGCACCATCACCGGTGAACTGTCGAACATAGTCGAGCGCGGCCAGCAGGCCGGAATCGGCGCGCCCGTAATCGTGGTCTTCGGCGCAGTCGCGCGCCTGAGAAACGAAATAGGGTGGTTCGACCAAAAGCCCCTCTGGGGCAAACGAGTCCTGGTCACGCGTTCCCGCACACAGGCGTCCCGCCTCATCGAACTGCTCACCGAACTCGGTGCGGAACCCGTGGAATTGCCCTCCATAGAGATCAGCCCCCTCGACGACTACTCTGACCTCGACGCGGCGCTCAAACAGACCGCCGGCATGCCCGACCGTTGGGTATTTTTCACCAGCGTCAACACCGTAGAATACGTGTGGCAACGCCTCCGTGCGTTGGGCATGGATGTCCGGTATTTTGCCGGCGCCACCATCGGGTCCATTGGCCCTGCCACCGGGCAGGCATTGCGTGATCGCGGCATCGAGCCGGATTTCGTGCCCCAGCGGTCAGTTTCGGAAGAGGTTATCGCCGAACTATCCGGGCGAAATTGGGCCGGCCAGTCTGTGCTGCTGCCCGGATCCGCCATCGCGCGGGACGCATTGGCGTCGGGATTGGTTGGTATGGGCGCGGATGTTCATCGCGTCCCCGTGTACACCAACACCAAGCCATCTGGGATTGAAGAACGCGCCCGCGATGCATTTCAACGCGGCATAGATGTGGTATCGTTCTCCAGTTCCTCTACCGTTCGGAATCTGCTGGACATATTGGGCGACGACAGGCAGGTGTTGGACGAATGCCTCACCGCTTGCATTGGCCCCATAACCGCCGCTACCGCACGGGAATTGGGACTCACGGTGGACATCATGGCCACCGAACACAACGTCGAAGGGTTGGCCGACGCTTTGGTGAATCATTTCACCGCCGCTGCCGTTGAGCGCGCCGGTTGACCGCTTGGAGGGACGTCATGCTGAAACACCCTGACCTGCGTATGCGCCGCCTGCGCGAGAAGGCGTCGGTCCGCGACATGGTGCGCGAAACCCGCATCAGCGCCGCCAATTTCATCTATCCCATGTTCGTCACCCATGGCGAGAATATCCGCGAGGAAATTGAGCCCATGCCCGGGTGCTACCACACCTCCATCGACCGCCTCAACGAGGAGATCGACGAGGTTGTGGAACTTGGCATACCATCCGTCCTCTTGTTCGGCCTTCCGCCCGAAAAGGATGCCGTGGGGAGTGGAGCCTATGATCCCGAGGGGATAGTTCAGGAGGCCATCCGCACCATCAAGGAGCAAGCCCCGGGACTCATGGTCATCGGCGATGTGTGCCTGTGCGAATACACCGATCATGGGCACTGCGGCGTCATCGACGGCGACCGCGTCGATAACGACGTAACCCTGGAATTGCTCGCTCGTTCCGCGCTGACCCAGGCTCAGGCCGGAGCGGATATGGTCGCCCCGTCGTCCATGATGGACGGCCAGGTACGCGCCATCCGCGAAACCTTGGACGCCCACGGCTATGAGGACACGCCCATCATGGGCTACGCCGCCAAGTACGCTTCGTCATTCTATGGCCCGTTCCGCGTCGCCGCCGATTCCACGCCCCAATTCGGCGACCGCCGCAGCTACCAGATGGACCCGGCCAACCGCCGCATGGCCATGCGCGAGATCGAGTCCGATATCGCCGAGGGTGCCGACATCGTGATGGTCAAGCCGGCCATGGCCTACATGGACGTCATCAAGGAAGCCCGCGAACGCTACGATTACCCGTTGGCCGCTTACAACGTCAGTGGTGAATACTCTATGGTCAAAGCCGCCTCCCGAGCCGGCTGGATCGACGAGCAACCCGTCACCATGGAACTGCTCACCGCCATCCGCCGCGCCGGCGCCGACATCATCATCTCCTACCACGCTAAAGAGGTAGCCCGCTGGTTGCGCGGAGAATAACCGGCAACAAGATGTGGTGAGATGGACGTCTGAGTCGGTCTCCGGCGACGTTATCCGGTGAGTATAGATACTGGCCGTTACGAACGGCTACGGCAGCGGATTGTCGATGGTCGCTCAGATGCGAATATACGATTCGACGACCTGCGCGGCTTGCTGATCAGGCTAGGGTTTGCCGAGAGGACGCGAGGCAGTCATCATGTATTCCGGAAAGAAGGAGTGGCCGAAAGGTTGAACCTGCAACGAGACGGGAATCACGCCAAGCCTTATCAGGTGAGGCAAGTCCGTCAGGTATTGCAAAGGTATCATCTGGAAGGAGACTGATGTACAAGTACGAGATCATTCTCTATTGGAGCAACGTCGACGACGCCTTTGTGGCAGAAGTGCCCGAGCTACCCGGCTGTATGGCGCACGGGGATACCCAGGAAGCTGCGCTGAGCAACGTCAATCAGGCAATTGGCCTCTGGGTGGAGACGGCTCACGAGTTCGGGGACCCGATACCGGAACCCAAAGGGGAGCGATTGATGCTCGCGTAAATGCTGCGGAAACTCAAACGCAACCAACTCCGCCATTCCAACGCAGCCGAGGAGGGCACACAGAATGGAGCAAGGTAAATCCCAGCAGCTTTTTGAGCAGGCGCAGCGCGTCATCCCGGGTGGCGTCAACAGCCCGGTACGCTCATTCCGTGCCGTCGAGGGCACCCCGCCGTTCATTGCCCGGGGCAACGGGTCCCGCGTGTGGGACGTGGACGGCAACGAATATATCGATTACCTGGGCTCGTGGGGGCCGTTGGCGTTGGGTCATGCCCATCCCGCTGTGGTCGAAGCCGTCCAACGGGCGGCGGCTGATGGCACGTCGTTTGGCGCCCCCGTCGAGCAGGAAGTCCAGCTCGCCGAGATGATCTGCGATGCCCTCCCCTCGGTCGATTCAGTGCGCTTGGTCAACTCGGGTACCGAGGCGTGCATGACCGCTCTGCGTTTGGCCCGCGCACACACTGGACGTTCCAAGATCGTCAAGTTCGCTGGCAACTATCACGGCCACGCCGACGGATTGCTGGTCGCCGCCGGATCCGGGGCGTTGACCCACGGCGTGCCCACCAGCGCGGGGGTGCCCGAATCCTACGCCGCCGAGACCCTGATCGCGACGTACAACGACCTGTCCTCGGTTCAGGGTCTTTTCGACGCTTGGCCTGACGACATTGCCGCCGTGATCGTAGAACCGGTCGCCGGCAACATGGGAGTTGTGCCGCCCGCGGATGGTTTCCTGCAAGGCCTCCGCGACGTTACCGAAGCCAACGGCGCATTGCTCATCTTCGACGAGGTTATCACCGGATTCCGCGTGGCCTACGGTGGCGCGCAAACGCTCTACGGTGTCACTCCGGACGTCACCACCATGGGCAAGATCATCGGTGGCGGCCTCCCCGTCGGCGCATACGGCGGACGCAGCGAAGTTATGGAGCAAGTGGCTCCCCTCGGCCCCATGTACCAGGCCGGCACCCTCTCGGGTAATCCGCTGGCCGTAGCCGCCGGCGTCGCCACGCTGACCGAACTCCAGCGCTCCGGAGTCTACGAGCAATTGGAGGCGACGGCGACCAGGTTGATTGATGGAGTCAGCGGGGCTTTCGCGCGGGCAGAGATACCGTCCGCCGTTAATCGGGTGGCATCCATGTTCACCGGATTTTTCAATGCCGGCCCCGTTGCCGCGCTGGCGCAGGTCGAGCAGTCCGACACCGCCACTTATGGGCGTTATATGCACGCCCTTCTGGAGCGCGGCGTGTACATCGCGCCCTCCCAGTTCGAAGCCGGTTTCGTTTCCATCGCCCACACCGATGCCGACATCGACCGTACCATCGTCGCCGTGGGTGACGCGCTGGCTGCGCTGGGGTAGATGGAAACTGCCAATCTTAATCGGTTGCTCAAGCAGCACTTTGGGTACGACGAGTTCCGTCCCGGTCAGGAAGAAATAATCTCCAACGCGCTGGCCGGCCGGCACGGCTTGGTGGTCATGCCCACCGGCGGCGGCAAGTCGCTCTGCTATCAACTTCCGGCGCTGGCGGGGGGCGGCCTGACGTTGGTGGTGTCGCCGCTGATTGCGTTGATGAAAGACCAGGTTGACGGGCTTAGGGCCAACAGCATCGCCGCCGAGTTTCTTAACAGCAGCCTGGACAACGTAACCGCCGCCGCAGTGGAACGCCGAGCGTTGGCCGGAGACGTAAACCTCCTGTACGTTGCGCCGGAGCGGGTCAGCATGCCCGGATTCCGGCGTTTTCTGCATACGCTGGACTTGCGCCTGATCGCCATTGACGAGGCACATTGCATCAGCGAATGGGGACATGACTTCCGACCTGATTATCGGATGCTGTCCGAACTGCGGACGGAGTTTCCCGGCACGCCGGTGATGGCGTTGACGGCTACGGCCACCGAACGCGTGCGCCGGGACATCGTGGAACAATTGGCGCTGGATAACTGCCGTCAGTTCATATCCGGTTTTGACCGTAGCAACCTGACCTACCGGGTGCAGCCACGCCAAGCCGCTTGGGAGTCGTTGGTTGGCTTGCTGGACCAGCGCGGCGGGCAGTCCGCCATCGTCTATTGCTTTTCGCGTAAGGAAACCGAGGAAGTGGCGACAGGACTGACCGCCGCTGGGCATCCCGCAGTGGCCTATCACGCCGGCCTGGACGCTGATACCCGGCGGCTCACCCAGGAGCGGTTTATCGATGGCGAGGTTCCCGTAGTCGCGGCCACCATCGCTTTCGGCATGGGCATCGACAAGCCCGACATCCGGCTGGTGGTCCACTACGCGCTGCCCAAGTCCATCGAGGGCTACTATCAGGAAACGGGACGGGCCGGCCGCGACGGGCTGCCCAGCGACTGCGTACTGTTCTTCTCCGAAGGCGACCGCGCCAAGCAGGAATACTTTATCCAGCAGATGACCGGCGATGCCCGCGAGTCGGCGGAACGGCAGTTGCAGCAGATGGTTGAGTACGGACGGCTCGGTACCTGCCGTCGTAAGTACCTGCTGGCTTACTTCGGTGAGACGATGGCCGGGGACTCGTGCGGCAACTGCGATGTCTGTCTGGCGGAACGGCAGGCTGTGGACGTTACGGTGGTCGCTCAGAAATTGCTGTCGGCGGTAATCCGCACCGGCGAGCGTTTCGGCATCGCTCACGTTAGCCGGGTTCTGCTGGGCAGTAAAGACAAGCGGATTAGCGAATGGGGCCATGACAAGTTAAGCGTGTTTGGCATCGTTGACGATTATGACCGCAACGGGCTGCGGGCCATTGCCAACGGCCTGGCGGAACGGGGATTGCTGGCGCGGGCGGGCGGGGAATATCCCACCATCAGCGTGACCACTGCCGGGAGGGAGTGGCTGCGGAGTCGGGCGAGTCTGACGCTGGAAATGCGGGTTGATCAGGCGACTCCCCAGCGGCAACCGACTGTGGAACGCGGGGCTGCCATAGGGGACTATGACACCAGCCTGTTTGAGCGGTTACGCGCGTTGCGTCGGCGACTGGCTGATGACGAAGGTGTGCCGGCGTTTGTGGTGTTCAGCGACGCAACTCTGCGGGGCTTGGCGGCGGCCAAACCGACTGGCCCACAAGCGATGCTGCGGGTGTCGGGCGTAGGCCCGGCCAAGCTGGAGCGCTACGGCGAGACGTTTCTGGCGACGATAAGGGAATTTGACGCCCAAGTACCGGTAAGAACATAGGGGCGAATCCGCCTGTGGCGGATTCGCCCCCACGAGGTTCCGTAATATTGCAGGTAGTTTAGGTGCCGTAGCGCGCCGCCGCGTTGGGGTCGCTGTACTCCACGTTCTTGGTGGACCAGAATGCGGTGGCGATGTCGTCGCAAGCCGCTACCAGCGCCTCGGCGTTCTCCATGCTGACGGTCTGCTTGCACTGTCCGGCCAGCTTGAGCGCGGCGTTGAACTTCGCAGCGATGTCATTGGCGTCAGTGTTCGGCCAGGCGTAGTCTGCCCACAGAATGCGCAATTCTTCCTTGCACTTCTCGGCGTGTTCTTCTTTGACCGTAACGTAGCGGGAGAACGTGTTGGCGAAAGACTGCCTTTCACCGGCTGGCGCGCCGGGCTGGGGAGCTTCAAGGTTCTGCATCCGCAGCACCATCTTTTGCACGGTCTGGGCGGCCATCTTGGCTACTACTGGATCATAGATACCGCAGGGGATGTCGCAGTGAGCGTGAGCCGCTCGGGGCTTCAGGAACGCGATGGGGTTGAACATCGTGGTGAGACTCCTTTCAATTGCGAAAGCGCAGGGCGAATGCCCTCAAACACAGGATAATTTCGGCAAAAATGCTAGCGCAATTCCCCATATCACGCAAGGGCATGGCTATACTTCGTACTCCGCCACGGATTCGGGGATAATCAACCTCGCACCGGTTATTTCCTGGACGTCCTCGGGCGACCAACCGGGCGCGGTCTCTCGCAGCACCATCCCGTCCGCTGTCGGTTCCAAAACCGCCACGTCGGTTACCACCAGCGACACGCATCCTTTGCCGGTCAGCGGGAACGTGCACTCCTCCACCAATTTGGGGTTGCCGCCACGGTCATTGTGTTCCATGGCGACGATAACTTTCTCTGCGCCGGCGGCGAGATCCATCGCCCCGCCTATGTTCCCGACACCCCGATCGGGCAGCATCCAATTCGCCAGGTCGCCATGCGCCGACACCTGGTGCGCGCCGAGCACCGTCACGTTCACGTGTCCCCCGCGAATCATGGCGAATGCGTCTGCTGAGGAGAAATACGCCATCCCTGGCACCTGCTCCAGGAATTGCCCGCCCGCATTGATCAGGTCGATGTCCTCGTTGCCTTCGTCGGCCAACGGGCCGCAGTTCAACACCCCGCTTTCGCTGTGATAGAAGACGATGCTTTCGTCATCCACGAACATCGACACCAGCGTCGGAATACCGATGCCAAGATTCACCGTCCCGCCCGGAGGCAATTCCTTGGCCACCCGCATCGCGATGATGGCGCGGTCAAGACGCTCTTTTTCCAAAGCCATGCGAAGCCCTCCTTCGGTTATTCGTAACCCGTGAAACCCTCGGGCCGTTTCACGATCCGTTGGACAAAAACTCCGGGCGTAACAATCCCCTCCGGGTCCAGTTGGCCCGGCTCCACGATCTCATCAACCTCTGCGATGGTGACCCTGGCTGCGGGCGCCATCACCGCGTTGAAGTTGCGGGACGTGCCCCGGTAGATCAAGTTCCCGCTGGTATCCGCCTTGTGCGCGCGAATTATCGCAAAGTCCGCCCGCAAGCCGTATTCCAGGATGTAATCGCGGCCATCAATGGTGCGAGATTCCTTCCCGTCGGAGATGAGGGTGCCCGCGCCCGTGGGAGTGTAGAAAGCGTGGATTCCTGCGCCGCCGGCTCGCAATCGCTCAGCCAGCGTCCCCTGCGGCACCAATTCCAGGTCAACCTCTCCGCGCCGGTAAGCCAATTCAAACTCCGACGGTCGGGACACCGACGGCGAAACCGGGAACGATGCAATGGCCTTGGCAACTTGCCCGTTCTCGATCAGTACGCTGTGGTCAATGGCGGTCCGGCCGGGCGGGGTGCCAAAGCTCACCACCCGGGCTATTCCCGCCGTGTTGCTGACGATGGTCAGATCGCAGCTGCCTCGGTCTCTCAGCGAAATCAAGAGGTAATGGGCCATGCCCCCGGGTCCGCCAAAACCGTCGATGAAAACCGTCGCCCCATCAGGCACGTCGGATAATGCTGTCGGTCCGTCTGGGTAGATCTTGGACGCCGGTGTCCCGGACGGTGGCGCTAAATCCATTTCGCGAACACCCGATGACGATGCTCGAACCAAAGCGTTCCCAATCGACGACAACACATCATCAGCGTTTTGTCCGCCCCCAACCTCGGCGAGTATGAAAACTCCGTTTTCAATCGCAAATACGCCGTAGTCGGCGATCACCGTGTCGACGCATCCAACTCCGTCTTGCCCACCACCTATATCGCTAACCAGGCAATTCGATGGATCGTCGTTATCGTCGATCTGCGGATGCAACGCGACTACCCGCTTCGCCCCAGAGGCGAGGTCCGCGGTGTTGCCAGGAGCGCCGATGCCACCATCACGTGCTTGGAGGCGACCCACGAAACTGCCGGAGGCGGATACCTGCGCGGGATGAACGATGGCGAGATCGACATAACCACCACGCACCACCGCGGCGGCGTCCGACGCGCTCAACGGCACGCCATTTAGAGTTCCATCGGTCCGCAGAAACCAGGCTCCCAAAGACGCCGGCGTCACCTGCGCGACTAACTCGGGCAAGCCGCCGTCCAGAGCCACCACAGCGCCGGGGGTGATTTCCCTGGCCGCACGTCGGGCGACATTCAAGGCTGACGAATCGGTTAGTGGCATCGGGAGGTCCTATGATGTGGGCGCAAAGGTCGAATGGACAATGCGATTTACATAAATCCCAGGGGTGATCACCAACTCTGGGTTGATGAAGCCAGGTTCCCCGATGCTGTCGGCCTCGACGACGGTAATGTTTGCCGCCGTCGCCATAACGGCATTCCAGTGGCGCTGGGCGCCGCGGTACACCAAGTTGCCCATATGATCCGTTGACGATGCCCGAAGGAACGCAAAATCTCCCCGCAATGGCGATTCCAGCACGTACTCCACGCCGTCAACCGTCCGTGTCTCTTTGTCGGCGGCGAATCTGGTGCCCGGCCCCACCGGAATGAACACGCCGCCGATTCCTGCCCCGGCGGCACGGAGTCGTTCGGCCAGTGTGCCCTGTGGCACGGCTATGACTTCAAGATCGCCCAAATCCCACAGTTCCGGTATCACTCCGCCCTCCGCGCCCAGGAAGGGGCAGGGAGAGATTAGCCGGGCGATTCGCCCTTCCTTGGCCAGTCGCAGAATGGATTCGCTGCCGTCCCAACCCGCGAAATCGCAGACGATGGTCAGGTCACTAGCGCCATGCCGAAAGAGCGCGGCCAACAGGCCGGACGGCTCGTTGGCGCGGGACAAGCCCCCAACCAATATGGTAGCTCCATCCCGAACATCTGCTACGGCGGCGGCGTGAGTGTCGTATAATTTGCTGAATGCCATGAACCAACCCGCGAAACGCGCGCCATTCTAACCCAATCACATAGCGCGATAAACCCACCCGGTTGCCTGTCTGCCCCGTTTGCCTCAGCTAAATCCCAAACCCACCCTGCACATGCGATACCGTTACATCAGCTGCGAATTGAACGGCTTCCAGGCTTCTATACGTTTGCCGGCCGCAGCCGGAGGCGTCTCAATCGACGAAGACACGGCCGACGAAATACGCGATTGTTGTTCCGAATTGCAATTTCAGGATGCAATCCGAGTCACTACCATCACCGGCCACGGCGAGGCCTTCGCCTTCGGACGCAAAGGCCCGCCGGCCGATGTTGCACAAGCACCAGTACATCATCGACTCGAGTGGATTGCCAGGATGAGCGTCGCCAGCTTTTTCGCGGCCTTGCCCATGCCGACCATCGCGGTCCTTAACGGGGATGCCACCGGGCACGGTCTGGAATTGGCGATGGCTGCCGACCTCCGAATCGCCGTTGATACCGCCAAATTTGGTGTCGGGTGTTTGCAGGACAACGTTTTCCCCCACGACGGCGCGACTCAGCGGCTCCCTCGGCTGGTTGGTCCGGGAATCGCGCGGGATATGCTACTGACCGGGCGAGTTTTGTCTGCACACGAAGCTTTGGAAGCAGGATTGGTGAACCGGGTGGTACCGAAGCAAGACCTTGCCAAGGTTGCTTGTGAGTTGGCGGATAGCGTCGCGGCTGCGGCTCCCATCGCCAGCCGGTACGCCAAAGAGGCAGTGACGGCTGCCGGCGATCTGTCCTTAGCTCAAGGCCTGCGGTTGGAGGCCGACCTGAGTGTCATCCTCCAGAGCACCGAAGATCGCGCCGAAGGCCTGCGGTCGTTCGCAGAAAAGCGTGCGCCCAAATTCAACGGACGGTGATAGGCGGTTTAGATGGAGGTACGTCTGGATCTTCACACCCATGTCGGCGAAATGTTTGGATTCAAACCGCCGACACCGGAGATCGCCGAGACCGTGATCATGCACATCAAGGATGCAGGTCTGGACGGGATAGGCGTAACCGATCACTGGCGACCACATTGGGGGATGGAGTTGCATCGCGTCGTTGAGCGACATTTCCCTGGCGAGGTACTTATCATTCCTGGACAGGAAATCGACGTCCGGCCAGCAAGCAGCCCGTTCGACGGCTATCACTGCGTTGAATTGTATCTGCCCGGTGGACGCTTGTTCCGGAACTACTGCCATCCCGGGTATTACACGCAAAACATCGTTATTGAGGACGGCGTGCACGGCATAGAGGTTGCTAATCACCACCACGATTGGCACATACGCCGGCCTCATGTGGAGCGAGTCGCCCAGCAACACGGGTTGCTGACGTTTTCGGTCAGCGACGCCAACAAACTGGGCGAAATTGGCGCGGGCAGCACACTGGTAGATCTGGACGAAATGATCCAGCGAGCCGTCCCGCTGGACTGATCGGTGCAGATGTCATGAGCGCGCCCTTCCCGACGATCATCTACGAGAAAGTTGGCGGTGTTGCTCACATATCGCTCAACCGCCCGCGACAACTCAACGCTTATTCGGTTGCCATGCGGAACGATTTCGACGAAGCTTTGCAAGCGGTGGCCGATGACGACGAGGTGACAGCGTTGTTGATAACCGGCCAGGGCCGGGCATTTTGCGCCGGAGCGGATCTCAGTGAGTTCGGCACCGCTCCATCCCAGGCTATTGCGCGCAACGTGCGCTGGCAACGCGACGTGTGGGGACAGCTGATAGATCTCCCCAAGCCCATCGTGGCGGCGGTGCACGGGTACTGCATCGGTTCGGGAGTGGAGATCCTGCTGCTGGCCGACGTCCGGATCGCCGCATCGGACACAGTGTTTTCGATGCCCGAACTGCGGTTGGGCATGATCCCGGCAGCCGGCGGCTCACAGACCCTGCCTCGGAACACCGGGCCATCCACCGCCATGGATCTGCTCCTCACCGGACGCCGAATCGACTCTGCCGAAGCGATGCGCATCGGGTTGGTGGGTAGGGTTGTCCCCGCAGAGAACCTTACGGAATCGGCCTGGGCGGCCGCCAAAAGACTGGCTAAAATTCCCCCAGGCAAGACGGCGGCCATGCGCTCCCTGTTGCGCGATGGTCTGGACATGACGCTTGCGGATGGTTTGCAGCAAGAGCGTAGAATGGCCGCAATGCTGATGACTAACGGCGACTAACGGTGAAAGGATGAACACCACCGAAATTTTGATGCTTGCCTCGGCGATAGTGCCTGAACGCGACGCGATCGTATTCAGCGGGCAGCGGTACAGTTTTGAGTTGCTGCAGGAACGAGTCAATCGACTCGCCAACGCCCTGTCGGAGCTGGGCGTCGGGCCAGGCGATAGGGTCGCGGCGATGCAAACCAACTGCAACCACCTGATCGAGTTGTATTTCGCTGTAGCACAGTTGGACGCCATCTATGTGCCGATCAACTTTCGGGCCAAGGAGGATGAGCTGGCCACGATGCTGCGCATTGCGGAGCCCAGTTTCCTCTTTCTGGGAGAACGGTACCTGCCCCTGGTGGCCGGCGGCGACCTCCTCGATGATCGCATCGTCATGTTGGATACCCCGGCCGCTGGTGGCCGGCACGGCTACGATGACCTGCTGGCACGAGCCGAACCCGATCAAATGCACTTCCCGGAAGACGACGAGGACGCCACCACAGTGATCATGTTCACGTCGGGAACCACCAGCGTCCCTAAAGGGGTGCAGTTGTCCCACGACAGCTTCAGCACCTTCCTGTTGACCAACGTTACTCCCGCCGATCCCGACGTGGAGGAGACCAACCTGCTCACCGTTCCCATGTACCACGTTGCCGGACTTCAGGCGGCTTTGGCTGCGGTGTTCGGCGGTCGGACCTTGGTGGTCATGCCACAGTTCGACCCCGAAGAGTGGATGTCCCTCACCGTGGAGCATCGGGCGAACCGGGCCATGCTGGTGCCGACCATGCTGAAACGCGTGATGGATCATCCGCAATTTTCCGACTACGACCTCTCCTCGCTGGACGTCATAACCTACGGCGCCGCTCCCATGCCGTTGCCGGTGATCCGGGACGCCATCGAAAAATTCCCCAACACCCGATTCATCAACGCCTTTGGGCAGACCGAAACGGCCTCGACCATCACCATGCTGCCCCCCGACGACCACGTGCTCGCGGGAACCCCCGAAGAGGTCGAAACTAAATTGCGTCGTCTCACGTCCATCGGCAAACCGCTCGACGACGTCGAGGTAATGATCGTATCGGAGGAAGGCGAACCGGTATCCGGCGACGAGGTCGGCGAAATTGTTGCGCGAGGGCCGCGCATGATGAGCGGCTATTGGCGGCAGGACGAGGCCACCGGCGACACCATCCGCTCCGGCTGGCTCTATACCGGGGATCTGGGATGGCAGGACGATGACGGCTACATCTACCTGGCCGGCCGGGCGCGCGACTTCATCAAACGCGGCGGCGAGATGATCTCACCGGAGGAGGTCGAGCAAACCCTGGCCGAGCATCCCGGCGTCGCCGAGGCCGCAGTGATCGGAGTGCCAGATTTGGAATGGGGCGAAGAGGTACGAGCGGTGGTAGTCAGGGAGACTGATTCCGTTGACGAGTCAGATCTGATCGAGTTTTGCCGCCAGAGGTTGGCTGGATACAAGAGGCCAAGATCCGTGGTATTCATCGATGCCCTGCCGCGCAACGTCATGGGCAAGGTGATGAAGCGCGATCTGAGAGACCAGTTTGACTATCCGGTAGCACCCAGCGAGGATTGATTCATGGACATTGCAGTCATGGGCGCGGGAGGCGTGGGCGGCTATTTTGGCGGCTTGCTGGCCCGTGCCGGCAACAACGTAACGTTTATCGCTCGCGGCCCTCACCTGGAGGCTATCCGCAGCAACGGTCTGCGGGTGATCAGCAGCAACGACGGCGAATTTGTGGTGCCGGGCCAGGCGACGGACCAACCGGCCGAGGCGGGCCACCAGGAACTGGTTCTGTTCACCGTAAAAATGTACCACAACGAGGCCGCGATACAGGCCATCGCCCCGATGGTGGGCCCGGACACCATCGTCTTGACGTTGCAGAACGGTATCGACAACGGGGAACGGTTGGTGGATGTTTACGGCCCGGAACGTGTGATGATTGGGTCCGCCTACCTGGAAGGACGCATCGCCGAGCCCGGAATGGTGACCCAGGGTGGGCCTGGCGCCGCGTCATTCGGCGAACGTACTCCGGGGATCACCGAGCGCGGGGAGCGCTTGCTAGAGGTATTCCAGGGCGCGGGTTGGCGTGTGGAATTGCTGGAAAACATGACTGGCATGCTGTGGAAGAAGTTTGCCTATCTATCGGGTTCCGCGGGCGTGTGCGCCGCCAGCGGTTGCGCCTATGGTGAACTCCGCAGCGTACCCGAAACGCGTTCGGTGATTCAGGAAGCCATCGCTGAGGCCCTGGCGGTGGGAGAGGCATCCGGAGCGCCCCTGGAACCCGACTCCCTTGAGTGGTCCATGAATGCCTTGGACAACTTCCCGGCGACCGGTATGGCATCGCTGGCCAAAGACTTCGCCGAAGGCCAACCCGTCGAACTGGAAGGATTGACCGGCACGGTGATTCGTATGGGCCAGGAGTACGGAGTGCCGACGCCCATCAACAACGCCCTGTACGCCGTCCTCAAGCCCCGAGCGAACCGCATAGACGCTGAACGGAGCGGCGCTTAGCGGCTAGGCCCGGTGGTCCAACCTGCCCACGATGGCGGGTTGCGGTGCCCCCGCGTGAGCGATGACAGCACCGGGCGGAACCGGCCGTTCAGGACTCCGGGTAAGTGAGCTTCAAAAGGACATGGCGGCGGTTTTGGGTGTATGGCCGCACCTGCTCCGGCCACCTGCCGGCGTCTACCGCTTCTGCCCATTCGGGACTGGTTAGGACATCGGGGCTCTCGATCTGATAAACCGCGTGGTGCTTGGGCGTGCCGGGTATTTCGATCTCTCGGACTTCGCCGCCCATGGCCATCACCAGGCGTTGGGTTTCGTACCGGGTTACGCCAATCACGCCCGGCGTTTCGTTGAGCATCGGACAATGTTCGGTGTTGTACACGTCGTTGAACAGCGCCTCGCGGTCAGCGTCGATGTCCATGCTGGCGATGAACAGGTACCGGGATTTGATATCGGACATTTGCGTTCCTCCAATTCACTGGCAGTCGAAAAATGCAACTGGACGTCGTTTGGTGGGCTCAATGGGAATGGTGCAGCATCTGCGCGGCCATCGCCCAATCGGAACGGGCGGCTGCCATATCGCCCAGCTCCGACCAAGATCTGCCACGGGACACATAGCACTCGGCAAACATGGGGTCAATGTCGATTGCCCGCGTGAAGTCAGCGATCGCGGCGTCATGGTCACCCAGGTCGCGATGCGCCAGACCGCGCCAATACAGGCACTCGATGTCATCGGGTTGTAGTTTGATCGCCCGGTCGTAATCTCTGATTGCGGAGCCGAAATGCCCCATTTGATATAAGGCACGGCCCCGGGTCCGCCAGACCACCGCATCGTCCGCGCCCAATTCAATCGCCCGAGAGCAATCGGTTTCGGATGCCGACCATTCCTCAAGCTCCAAATTGACCACGCCGCGCAGTCGCCAGGCGGCAGGATAAGTCGGTTCGGCCTCCAAGGCGACGTCGAGATCATCCATCGCAGAGGTATGCCGGCCCAACTTCAGCAGGGCTTCGGCGCGAGCCACGCGGGCTCGGCTGCTTGCGGGATCGATGATCACCGCGAAATCCAAGTCGACCAGCGCGTCGCCGGGGCGGTCCAATTGCAACAAAGCGGATCCTCGTTCCAGATAGGGCGCCGCCGATCGGTCGCCGCCGGCAATGCGCGCATCGGCCTCGGCGATGATTTTGTGCAAGTCGGAGGCGGTCACGGTAGCAATAGGGTTCAAACAGCAAGCAGGGGCGAACGAGATTCACCCCTGCAGTACTCGATCAACGTTCCGGAGACTATGGGCCGATTTACGTCGGCTCACCCCGATCAGAATGCGCGCTTGTGGGAGTAGTCAATCTCCTCGTTGGTGATGAACTCCAACAGTACGGCGTTTCCTTCTTCGTTCTGCCGACGCGCCCGTTGGAAGGCTGGGATGATTTCGGCTGGGTCGGTGACCCGTTCGGCGTAACCACCCATCGCCCGGCCCATGTCGGCGTAATTGCCGCCCAGGTCCCGGGTGTTGTAGAGATTGTGAGACCGCTCCATAGCCGCGGTCTCGACGGCCATGGTCGAGTTGTTCAATACCACCGTGGTAATCGGCGCCCCGCTGCGCACGGCGGTCTCGAAGTCGAGTCCCACCATGCCGAAGGCTGCGTCGCCCATGAAGTTGACGCACATCTTCTCGGGATCCGCCAGTTTCGCGCCAATAACCAGCCCCAGGCCAGTGCCGAGGCCGTGGGATTTCCCCCAACCCAAGTAAGTCCGGGGACCACCGGAGCGGTAGAAGGGCGTGATCTGGTCGCGTGGGCTTCCGGAGTCATGGGTGACGATGGCCTCGTCGGATGGCACCGCCTGTTGGAAATCCGTAATGACGCGGTAAGGATTCACCAGCGGGCCGCTATCGGTGGTCTTGTGCTGCCATTCGGCCAGCCATGCGTTGCGCACGGATTCAACCTCGGCAGCGACCTCGGGCTTGTTGCGGCGCGTGTCCCCGACGATTTCGCGGCATGCCTCGATCATCTGGCGGAGCGCGAGTTTGGCGTCGCCGATGACGGGGAACTGCACGTCATAGTCCTTGTTCAAGTCGCGAGGATCGTTAGTGTTCTGAATCAACGTGCGGCCGGCAGGCAGGTTCATGGACATGCCGTGCTTGGTGAAGCTGGACCCTACGCCGAATATGACGTCGGCGCGACGCATGAAATGATAGACCGTACCGGACATCACGCCGGAGCCACTGCCCAATGCCAACGGGTGATGCTCGGGGAATCCGCTTTTGCCCAACAACGTGGTCATGACCGGAATCGACAGCAACTCGGCCAGTTCCACCAGTTCGTCGGTAGCTTCCGCATACATCACACCTTGGCCGGCATGTATCACCGGATACGTGGCCGAGCACAGCGCACGAGCGGCGGCCTCAACGTCGTCCGGGTCGGCCTGGGACGCCGAACGGCGAACATTGCCGCCCCAGTAGAAGGCTTCCTCGGATACTTCCTGAAGCGCTACGTCGGCGGGAATTTCGATCATCGACGGACCAGGCCGGCCGGTGTAGAGCGCGTTGACTGCGCGCCGCATCACCTGGCTCGTGCTGTCAGACAAGTTCAGCCGCTCCAGGTGCTTGGTGACGCTGGCGTAACTCTCGATGGAGTCAAACATGGGGAACACGCCTTGACGTTCGCGGGGGTGCCCCAATGGCAGTAGTAGAATGGGCACGGAGTCGGAGAAGGACGTGGCAACGCCGGAGTAGGCGTTCTCAGCGCCGGGGCCGTACTGCATGGCGAACACGCCGGGTGGGCGTCCGTTGGTAACCCGGCTGTACCCGTCGGCGATGCCCACGCCGACACGCTCCTGGCGACAGATTATCGGGCGGATGCCGGCAGCAGCGCAGGCTTCGATAACCGGCGTGGTTGGGAAGCAGGACAGGTATTCGACCCCTTCCCGTTTTAAAATTTCGGCGATTGCGTCAATGGTCTGCACGATAAAACCTCTACTCGGTTAAAGCGCCGTGCCGGCAATCATCGCCGTCAGCGCTCATTTGCCGCAAAGTATAGCATCGCTCAGCGAATCCATCGGGATGCTCCCCACCCGTGCGACACCGGCGTCGGTCATTCACGACGCCTTTGTCCATCGTAGGTTTTGTTCAAGACAGTGCTCTCCAATCGGATCGCGTTGTGCCTGCCGGGTTCTGGGGCTAGAATGGCTGCGCAAATCTCGATGGGAGTTGGATGTTGACCAACGGAGCTTTGGCCGGCGTCAAGGTGATTGACCTGACGCACCACATCGCCGGCCCATACGCGACCAAGTTGTTGGCCGATTTCGGGGCCGACGTGTTGAAGGTCGAACGACCGGGAGGTGATCCGGCGCGCCGGTTGCCGCCGTTCTTCCACGACGAGCCTCATCACGAAAAAAGCCTGCCGTTCCTGTACCTGAACACCAACAAACGCAGCATCACGCTGAATCTCAAGTCCGCTGAGGGACGCGCCATCCTCATGGACTTGTTGTCCGACGCTGACGTGTTGGTCGAGAACTTCGCGCCACGCGTGATGCCGTCGCTGGGTCTGGGTCCCGAGACGCTGCGCGCACATAACCCTCGGCTCGTGGTGGCCTCGGTGTCGAACTTCGGTCAGACCGGGCCGTGGCGCGACTACAAGGCCGCCGAAATCGTCGCGTACGCGCTGGGCGGGTTGATGTACATTTTCGGCGCGTACGACCGCGAACCGTTGAAGCACGCGATGCATCAGGCCCAGTTCAAGGCCGGCACCAACCTGGCGTCGGCGACTCTGATGGCGCTCTATCACCAACGCCTCACTGGAGAAGGGCAGCGGGTGGACGTGTCCATCCAGGAGAGCATTGCATCGGCGCTGCGGGACGTGACCAACAACTACACCTACGTCGGCGCGGTACGTCGCCGGCAACCCAACCACACCGGCGATCTGACGAGGCTACGGGCCGTCTCCGATGGCTACGTGCTGCCCAATCCCGGAATCGGCGCATCGCTGGACTGGCAAATACTGGTGGACTTTCTGGACGCCCCGGAGCTGGACGACCCGCGGTTCGATAACGCGTCCGCCAGGCTGGAGAACGCGGAAGCGCTGGGCGAAATCCTGGACCAGATCTTTGCCACCAAGCAGAAACAGGACATCTTCTACGCGGCCCACCAAAAAAGATTTATCTACGGCGTGATCGATTCACCGCCGGAGACGCTGGAGAACCCACAAATTCAGGCGCGCGGTTACTACGTACCTGTAGAGCACGACGACCTCGGCGAAATAACCTTCCCAGGGGCGCCGTTCCTGATGAACGGTTCACCGTGGGCGGTCAACTCCACCGCTCCCACCCTTGGTGAACACAACGCCGAGGTGCTGGGAGCGTTGGGGTACGACACCCAGCACCTGGCATACCTGACTGCATCGGAGGTGATCTGACATGGCCGGACCGTTGCAGGGAGTGCGCATCGTCGAGATGGGGCAGTTGATCGCCATCCCGTCGGCGATGAAGTGGCTGGCGGACATGGGCGCTGAGGTCATTCGCCTGGAATCTGTGCAACGTCTGGAGAGCTACCGGACTGACTCGCTGTACCACAACGACGTGGAGGGCGAGTTCTGGAATCGCGGAGCGAATTTCTACGAGCAGAACCGCAACAAGCTGGGATTGACTCTTGACTTGAGCCGCGACGAGGGACGGTCGGTGTTGCGCGACCTGATCACCGTCGCGGACGTGTTCGCTGAGAATTTCACTCCTCGGGTCATCAAGAATTTCGGCTTGGAGTACGATGATCTGCGCAAGTTCCGACCCGACATCATCATGGTATCGTCCACCGGCTACGGGTTTGATGGCCCGTGGTCCAACTTCGGTGCCACCGGGCCGGCCACGGAGGGCGCCGCCGGCCTTGCCTACATGACGGGTTACAAGGGCGGCGGGCCGGTCATGTCCGAAATTCCGTACACGGACTATACAGCGGGCGAACACACCGTTGCCGCGGTGATGCTGGCGTTAATGCACCGGTTGAATACCGGCCAAGGCCAGTTCATAGACGTATCCCAGACGCAGACGTGCAGCGCGACCATTCCCGAGGCGCTGCTGGATTGGACGGTGAACGGCAGGATCAAGCAGCGGCTAGGTAACGAGGACCCGGCGATGTCCCCGCACGGCTGCTACCCATGCGTCGGCGATGATCGTTGGATCGCCATCGCCATCGACAGCGACGAGGCCTGGTATGCCTTGTGTCGGGTGATGAATCGACCCGATTGGGCTGCCGATGATCGGTACAGCGACGGCCTGTTGCGGATCCGGCACCGCGACGAATTAGACAAGATGCTGGGGTTCGAGACCCGCAGCCATGACAACCAGGAACTGATGGCAAAATTGCAGTCCGAGGGGGTCGCAGCCGGCGCGGTGTTGGACAGCGAGGACCTCCTGTTCAACGACCACCTCAAAGAGCGCCGATTCTACGAGGTGGTTGAACACCATCCGAACACGGGCATGCCCCCGCTCCCTTACGCCGGCCGACCGTGGAAGTTGTCGGAAACGCCGGCAGACGTTCCCAAAGCGGCGCCGGTCATGGGCCAGCACAACCGGGAAATCCTGGCGGGCCTGCTTGGGAAAACCGAGGACGAAATCGCAGCGTTGGAGGAGGCAAACATCATCGGGTATGCCCCATTGTCACCTCGCGGCGTCCGACGGCCATCCCTTGACGAGCAGGTGCGGCAGGGTCGCATGCAGCGATACGACGTCAATTACGCCGAACGGGTCCGCGACTGGTTCGGGATCGGCGAATAACAGCGTTGGATTGCGCTAAAAAAACGCCCCGACATGATCGCCGGGGCGTCGCCGTTTCGGTTCGTTGGTTCGCTGGTTCAGCTTTGGCGCGCCTCGAAGGCGGATATCGCGTCCTCGTGCTGGAGGGTAAGGCCGATATCGTCCAAGCCGTTTAATAGGCAGTAGCGCCGGAACTCTTCCACCTCAAAGTCCACCACGATTTCCTCGTCGGCGTCGCGGACCTGCTGAGCTTCCAGATCGACTGTAAGCTGGAATCCTGGGTTGTCCTTGGACCTGTCGATGATCCGGCGAACGTCTTCCTCCGGCAGGATGAGCGGCAACAGGCCGTTCTTGAAGCAGTTGTTGAAGAAAATGTCCGCAAAGCTCGGTGCAATCACGCAACGGATGCCGTAGTCGTCCAGAGCCCACGGGGCATGCTCGCGGGATGAACCGCAGCCGAAGTTGGGGCCGGACACCAGAATCTTGGCGTTCCGGTATGCGTCCTGGTTGAGCATGAAGTCGGGATTTTCCGACCCGTCCTCATTGTATCGGTAGCGGTCGAACAGGTTCTTGCCGAAGCCGGTTCGCTCGATGCTCTTGAGGTACACGGCGGGGATGATCATGTCGGTGTCGACGTTGACCGCGTCCAGGGGCGCGACCACGCCTTCAAGTTTGACAAAAGGTTCCATTTGATTTCCTCGGGTGTTGGTAACGTCGAGGCGGCCCAGCCACGCTCGTCGTTGACGACAGTTTCGGGTTAGAAGTCGCGCACGTCCACGAAGTGCCCGGCGATGGCGGCGGCCGCGGCCATTTCGGGGCTGACCAGATGCGTGCGCCCGCCCTTGCCCTGGCGACCCTCGAAGTTGCGGTTGGAGGTGGACGCGCAACGCTGGCCGGGATCCAGGATGTCAGGGTTCATGCCCAGGCACATCGAGCAACCCGCGACACGCCAGTCGAATCCAGCGTCCTTGAACACCTGGTCAAGGCCCTCCGCCTCTGCCTCTGCCTTCACGCGGGCCGAACCCGGGACGACCATGGCGTAGACGTCGGAACTGACCTGGCGTCCTCTGATCACGTTGGCGGCGGCACGCAGGTCGTCAATGCGGGCATTGGTGCACGCGCCCAGGAAAACGCGGTCGATCCTGATGTCCTCGATGCGCTGGTTAGGCTCCAGTCCCATGTACTCCAAAGCTCGCTCGGCGGCTTCACGTTCGGCAGTGGTCTCGAACGATGCCGGGTCTGGTACGCGGTCGGTAATCTGTGCCACCATGTCAGGCTTGGTGCCCCATGTTACGAAGGGAGCCAGATCGTTGGCGTTGATGACGATGGTCCGATCGTAAGACGCGCCGGCGTCGGTGCCCAACCCCCTCCACTCTTCAATCATGGCCTCAAGTTCCGCTCCCTTGGGGGCGTACGGCCGAGTGCGGACATAGTCGAAGGTCGTGTCGTCGGGAGCGATCATGCCAGCGCGTGCGCCGCCTTCGATGCTCATGTTGCATACTGTCATGCGTCCGTCCATGGACAGGCCGCGGATGGCCTCGCCCGTGTATTCGATCACGTGACCGGTGCCGCCGTTGACGCCCATGTGCCCAATGATGCCCAGAATGACGTCCTTGGCGGTGACGCCGTTGGGCAACTCGCCATCGACGCGCACTTCCATCGTGCGGGGCTTGAACTGGCGGAGCGTCTGGGTAGCCAGCACGTGCTCAACTTCAGAGGTGCCGATACCCACGGCGAAGCATCCCAGGGCCCCGTGCGTGGAGGTATGGCTGTCCCCGCACACCACGGTTTTGCCGGGCAGCGTGTAACCCAGATCGGGCCCTATCACGTGGACGATGCCCTGGTTCTCGCTAAAACGGTCGTAGTAGAACGGCAACTCAAACTCAGCGGCGTTGCGGTCCAATGCGTCCAACTGAGCCTTGGAAATCTGGTCTTCGATGGGCCTGGTCAACTCCCAGGTGGGGGTGTTGTGGTCGGCGGTGGCCACCGTTAGGTCGGGCCGACGAACCTTGCGTCCGGCCATGCGCAGGCCGTCGAACGCCTGCGGCGAGGTGACCTCGTGCACTAGGTGCAGGTCGATATAAATGAGAGAGGGCTGCCCCGGTTCCTCGTGTACCACGTGGGCATCCCAAATTTTTTCGAACATGGTTCGGGCGGCCAATTTAATCCTCCTCAAGCTCGATGCACGCAACGGCGTACCCGGAAATCACAATACGGCGCGGGTATTATAGCATTGCGCGCCCAGCGGCGATTTCAGTGGGCGCCGGTCGCCTCAAGCGTCATCAATTCGACGATGTCGTTGCTGGTTACGGCGCCCAGAAACCGCTCGCTGTCCTTTTCGACAATCGGAATCACCGAAACGGAATTCTCGGACATGCGGTGCAGGACGTCTTCAACGTGGTCATCCGGAACCGCCAGGGGCGCATCCCTGCGCAGGACATCGCCCAGTGGTGTGCTGCCCCAAGCTCCCTTGGGCAAATACCGGAGCATCTCCAACGACACCACGCCAACGAAAGCGTCCTTGTCGGCCACCACGTAATCGTGCTGGTAGGGCACTAACCACCGTTCGGTGAATTCGCGCACCGTCACGTCAGGGTCAGGGTGATTGCGGGATCGGTCCAGGATATCGTCAACGGTAATGTCCTCCAGCGCGAAGCCAATGACTCCGGCGGGGATGTCGTCCAAGCTGGTCGGCAGGTCAGGCTTGCGGCTGGCCCGGTTGACCGCGAAGCTGATCACGGGCGGCATGAACAGGATGTAGCAGAACATGACCAGCACCAGGAATGAGAAAACTACCTCGTCGATGGTGCCGGTCTCCCATAGCACGAGCAGGAGCGCGATTTCGGCGACTCCCTTGCCCATGAGGCCCGATGCGACGGCGTAGGGAACCGTCAGCCGGGCAACGTAAGCCCCAATAAATGCCCCAATGAAGTTGCCAACGAACGGGACCAGCGCCAGGGCCAACATGGTCCACGGGTTCAGCGTCACGAACGAAAAGCTGAAGTGCAGACCTGCGGATGCGAAGAACAGTGGGACGAAGAACCCCTCCGCTACGCTCCTTAGCCCCGGCAAAATCTCTCGTCGCGCCTGATAGGACAGCCCGGACAAAGACGCGCCGAACAACAGCGCGCCCAGTGAGCCGTGGAGACCCATCAACTCGGCCCCGAACACCATCAGAAACAAGATCCCTATGAGCAGTCCCAATGACAGTTGGGGCACTTGAATCACGCGTTGCAGCAGCGAAACCAGGGGTGGCAGAACCTTGGATGACAAGACCCAACCCACCACTGCGAAAGCCACGATCTTCCCCAACAGGATCAACAGCCCTACCACCGACAACTCGTGCGAGTGTTCACCGATGCTGAACCCGATCACCAATAGCGTGATCAATTCGGCGATGACCACCACGGTGAAGATCTGCAAACCCACCGGCTCTCGGAGCCGCCCATCGTCGGCCAGAACCTTGGCGACGATCCCCAGGCTGGTCATCGACAAAACGCCGGCCAGGGCCAGCGCTTCGGTGAAATTCAGGCTCAGTCCGAAATCGAACACCAAGTCGGTGGTCACGAGCATCGCAATACCCAGGGAGAAGATCACCGAAAGTATGGCTGTAACGAAATAATGGCCCCTCAGGGTCGCCATGAAACTGGAAATGTCTATTTCATCCAGGCCAATCAGGAAAAAGAAAATGAACACCCCCAGCGTCAAAAGTAACTCGAGGTGCCCACTGGATTCGATGTGCCAGATTCCCGACAGATTCAGCACCGGCCCCAGCAAAATCCCAGCCGCGGCATAAGCCACAATCGCGTTGAGTCTCAGTCGCCGGAATATCCCCTCGGCCAGCTTGGTACCTATGACCAGCAGACCCAGTGACAATAACGCTTCGTGGTTCATTTAGATTAATGCTTGGAAAAGCCGGTCTGAATTGGAATGGTCAGCATTTTCACCCAGAACGTACGGCACTTTGCGACATGAAAGCACGCACGACCGACAAATGCGGGCGGCGCATATTATTCCCCAATGAAGGGCTACGCACAAGAGACATAGGATTTGTGCGTATTATGCGCATAAATTAGTGTGTTTTTTAGGGCGGTACAATCGGTGTGATAGACTGACGCCGTACCCCATTTTGTGGAGAAATCCCGGAGGAAATTTAGATGCCGTCCGCCGAAGCCGTCGTCCTTCCAGACAACGTTCGTCCCGTTCACTACGACCTGACACTGACCCCCAATTTTGAAGACTTCACGTTCGCCGGCGAGGTGGACATAACGGTCCGCATGGAGCCCGGCACCACCGAAATCCTGTTGAATTGCTCGGAAATCGAGATCCATTCGGCATCGCTTGGCTGGACTGATGGCGCCGGGGAGCACACGCAAGAAGCATCTGGCGTTTCTTACAACGCGGACGCCGAGACCGCCACCATCAGCATTGGCGCGGCCTCAACCGAAGGAGTGGTCGGCGATCATCACCTGCGCATGAAATACACGGGTGAGTTGAACGACAAGCTTCGAGGGTTCTATCGCAGCCAATACACTAACCCCGAAGGCGAAACTGCGTACCTTGCCACCACGCAGTTTGAAGCGACCGATGCTCGGCGAGCGTTGCCGTGCTGGGATGAGCCGGCGGTCAAAGCTACGTTCCAGGCCACTCTGAATGTTCCCGAAGATATGGCGGCGGTGTCCAACACTCCCATCATCGAAGAGGGCCCGGGGCCAACGGTCGGGACCAAGACCGTAAAATTTGACACCACGCCAATCATGTCAACCTACCTGTTGGCGTTCGTCATCGGCGACCTGACTCACATCGAAAAAGAGGCCGCCGACGGTACGTTGGTGGGCATCTGGATGACGCGTGGCAAAGAGGAGCAGGGGCAGTTCGCCCTGGATACCTCTGTAAAACTGCTCTCGTTCTTCAACGATTATTTCGGAATCCCTTATCCGTTGCCCAAGTTGGACCACCTGGCCATACCGGACTTCGCCGCCGGCGCCATGGAAAACTGGGGCTGCGTGACCTACCGCGAAACGGCTTTGTTGGTGGACCCCGCGAATTCCTCCGCCGGTACGCGCCAGAGGGTCGCGGAGGTCGTGGCCCACGAGATGGCCCATATGTGGTTCGGCGACCTGGTAACCATGGAATGGTGGGATGACCTCTGGCTCAACGAGAGTTTCGCAACTTGGGTCGGCACCAAGGCCGTTGACTGGCTGTTCCCCGAATGGTCCATGTGGACCCAATTCGTCAACATGGACACCAACCGGGCGTTCAACCTGGACGGGCTGAAAAATTCACACCCCATCGAACAGGAGGTGCTGAATCCCGCCGAGGTCAGCCAACTGTTCGATGCCATCAGCTACAGCAAAGGCGGGTCCGTCCTCCGGATGTTGGAGCATTTCCTGACGCCCAGCGTGTTCCGGGAAGGCCTGAATGTGTACCTGAACCGTCACTCTTACCAAAACGCCCGAACCACCGACCTCTGGACCGCGTTGGAGGAGTCATCGGGCCAGCCCGTTAATACCATCATGGGCAGCTGGACCGGACAGATGGGATACCCGGTGCTGGACGTGGCGGCATCCCCGACCGAAGGGGGCCTCGCCCTCGAGGTGAAGCAGGAACGCTTCGTCTTCGATTCGGTGCTGGGCGACTCCTCGGACGACGACGAGGAACAGGTTTGGCCCGTACCCCTGACGGTGACCGCCGAAGGGGCCGGAATGACCGCAACGCTGGTGAACGCCGCCACCGGCACGGTGACGGTTGCCACTCCGTCCGACCCGGATTGGTTCAAGGTCAATCCAGACCAGACCGGGTTTTATCGTGTCAACTACACCGATGAGGATTGGGATCGGTTGGTTCCGGTCATTGAGAACCAAATGCTCCCTGCCACTGACCGGTTGGGCATCCAGAACGACGCTTACGCGCTCGCCAAGGCGGGTTTGCTGCCCGTCACCCGGTTCCTGACCCTGGCTGAGGCATATCAGAACGAAATCGACGCCTCGGTGTGGAGCGACCTCGCCACCAATCTGCGGGAAATCGAGGGACTGATCGCGGACGAACCGTACCTGGAGTCGTTCCGCTCATTTGGCCGCGAACTATTCGCGCCGTCCGCCCAGCGTTCGGGTTGGGAAGCCCGGCCGGGGGAAGGGCATTTGGACTCCCTATTGCGCTCGACGGTGCTCAGTCAGGCCGGCGTCTATGGTGATCCCACCGTGATCGGCCAGGCGCAGGAGCTTTTCGCAAGCTACCAGGTCGATGCCGCCAACGTAAGACCCGACCTGCGCGGCGTGGTGTTCAGCCTGGTGGCGCAGGAAGGTGATCGTGCCGTTTACGACCGCATCTGGGAACTGGAACGGTCGGCAGAATTGCATGAGGAAAAGATCAGGTTGCTGATGTCCTTGGCCCGTTTCCAACAGGAGGAACTACTCACGGAGACGCTGGAACGCTCCCTCAGCGATGACGTGCGACTACAGGACACGATTTTCGTGGTGTCGGCGGTAGCGGCAAATACCCGGGGTCGCGACCTGGCCTGGGAGTTTTTGAAAGACCAGTGGGACGAATTCGACCGGCGCTACGGCGGAGGCGGGTTCGGACTGATGCGTTTGGTCGCCATCACCAACTCGTTCACGACCAATGAGAAGCGTGACGACGTCGCGGCGTTCTTTGAGGACCATCCCACGCCCGCCGCCGAGCGCACCATCCGGCAGGCGCTGGAACGGATCGCGCTGAACGTGGCTTGGTTGGACCGCAATGGAGAGGAACTGGCGCGGCACTTCGCCTAATCCAACGATAGGGAAACCAGCTCGTCAGCCAGGGATTCGATTCGCTGCCGTTGGGGGATGCAGTCCAGCCAGCGCTGCGGGATGGACGACGCTCCATAACGGGCGCCCAGCACCGCGCCGGCCACGGCAGCGTTCGTATCCGTGTCCCCGCCGGCGCCCACTGACGCTACCAAGGCATCCTCCAAGCTGAGGGGTGTAACCGCTGCCCAGAGGCCGAATTGCATCGCCAGCAACGTGTGGCCGATGAGCCCGTGGTCGCGCAACAGCCACTCATTGCCCACCGGAGCCGGATCACCGGTCGCGATTGCCTCCAGCATCGTCGATGGAATGCCGTCGCGGCGGGCGATGTCCAGAAGATCCGGGCATCCGTCTGCTGTTGCTGCGGTAAGCAACGCGCTCAGATCAGGTTCGACGCCGTTGAGGAACTGAGATATGACCGCATTGACGATGATGCACGACCACTGGCAGGTCGCAGCGTAATGCGTCACCGCGCAGGTCGACGCTGAGTCTCTGACCAATAGCCCCGGATCAATGAGCCGCGCAATCGCCACCGGGGCGCACCGCATCACGCCGCCGTTGGGCGCTATTCGATTCCTGCTTTCGTAAATCGCCCGAGCGGCGTTGGGAAACTGTCTGTCCCGTCGCAGTGCATCAATGACGGCTCTGGTGGTAATGCCCATCCCGCGCCCGTTGTCCCGAGCCCAGTCGATCAACCGTTGCATGAAACCTTGGATGAATTCATCGCCCGCTACCAACGCTTCCGCCAAATCCACCGCCTGCGCCAGGTCGTCATCCAGAGGCCGATGCGCCTCGTCTGGGTCGATCTCGGTCACGCCATCGGGATACCACTCTGCGATTTGCCGGTGTGACGTGCCCTCCACGTCCAAGCCCAGCAGGTTGCCTGATGCCAGCCCCAGCATTACACCACGCGCCCGGTCTGACAGGTCCGAAAGGCTATCCGCGGGCGCCGGAACCGCCAGCAACTCGCCCAGGTTGGGAGCGTCCGCCACGACTAAAATATCATCCATACGATGCCTCCAAATTTGGCGTGAAATCAGTGCCAACGCACGCTATATTGCGCATGTGATGCCGCCGCCAAGTTTGACACGATAGTCGATTGCGGGTAGCCTTGATTGTGAATTCACGTACAATCGACAGTGATTTATGGACTCTTTAGAACGTATCAATGAACTGAAATCGCTCCTGAAAAAACGAATTCTTATCATCGATGGAGCGATGGGAACGCAGATCCAGGACAGAGGGCTGGGACCGGAGGATTTTGGTGGCGCTGACTACGAGGGTTGTAACGAATACCTTAACATAACCCGTCCGGACGTCATCGCCGATATCCACCGGGATTACCTTGAAGCTGGCGCCGACATCGTAGAAACCAACACCTTTGGCGCAACTGCCCTGGTGCTTGGTGAATACGATCTTGCCGCCCATGCTCGCGAGATTAACCGCGCCGGGGCCGGTATCGCCCGGCGCGTCGCTGACGAAATCAGCGATCGGGAACCCGACAAGCCGCGCTTCGTGGCCGGCTCGATGGGGCCGACCACCCGAACTATCTCGGTCACCGGCGGCCTGACATTCGACGAGCTAGCTGCGGATTATCACCAACAGGCCGCCGGCCTGATCGAAGGTGGATCCGACGTCCTGCTATTGGAAACTTGCCAGGACACCATCAACATCAAAGCCGGGTTGGAAGGCATTGACCGGGCCCAGGTCGAACTGGGTACCCAGGTTCCCGTGGCCGTACAGGGCACCATTGAACCCATGGGCACCTTGTTGGCCGGCCAGGATGCCGAAGCGCTGTACACGTCGCTCGCACATCGAGAACTGCTGTGGATCGGATTCAACTGCGCCACCGGGCCGGAGTTCATGACCGACCACGTGCGGACCGTGCAGGAATTGTCTAGGTTTGCCATTGCGTGCATCCCCAATGCGGGCCTGCCCGACGAGGACGGCAACTACAACGAAACGCCAGAAATGCTGGCCGGAACCCTGGAGCGGTTCGCCCAGAACGGCTGGTTGAACGTGGCCGGCGGTTGCTGTGGTACCGGACCCGAACATATCCGTAGGATCAACGAGATCATGGCCGGAAAGGCTCCGCGCACGGCCGAGGCGCCACTTGAAACCCGCGTCTCCGGCATCGAAGCCGTGGTGGTCAACGAGGACACGAGGCCGACGGTAGTAGGCGAACGCACCAACGTGCTCGGTAGCCGTCGGTTCAAGCGTCTCATCAGCGAGGACCGTTTTGAAGAGGCGGCGGAAATCGGCCGGCGACAGGTCCGCAACGGCGCGCACGTGCTCGACATTTGCTTGCAGGACCCTGACCGCGACGAAACCGCCGACATGATCAAGTTCCTCGATCAATTGAACCGGCGTGTAAAGGCCCCGATCATGGTCGACTCCACCGACGCTGCGGTAATTGAGGAGTCTCTAAAGCGCTTGCAAGGCAAATCCATCATCAACTCCATCAACCTGGAGGACGGCGAGGAGAGGTTCCAGCGTGTCGTGCCGCTGGCGCGCCGGTACGGGGCCGCCCTGGTTGTGGGCTGCATCGACGATGATCCCCATCAGGCGCAGGCCATCACGCGGCAGCGGAAACTGGAAATCGCGCGGCGGTCGCACCAATTGCTAACCGAAAAATACGGTGTCCCGGAACAGGACATAATCTTCGATCCGCTGGTGTTTCCCGCCGGCACCGGCGACGAGAACTACATCGGTTCCGCCGCCGAAACCATCGAAGGTGTTCGCCTTATCAAGGAAGCGTTGCCCAATACCAAGACTGTCTTGGGCATCTCCAACGTGTCCTTCGGGTTGCCCGCTGCCGGCCGCGAGGTATTCAACTCGGTCTTTCTGTACCACTGCACCCAGGCCGGGTTGGACATGGCCATCGTCAACTCGGAGATGATGCAACGGTACGCGACCATCCCTGAAGAGGAACGCCTGCTTTCCGAGGATCTGATCTGGAACCGTGGCGAAGACCCCGTGGCGGCGTTCGCTGCTCATTTCCGCGACCGCGCTCCCCGGGCATCCGCGGAAGAGCGGTCGGCTCTGCCCTTGGACGAAAGGCTCGCCCAGTGCATCATCGAGGGCAGCAAGGAAGGCCTCACCGACGACCTGGACATCGCTCTTCAGGACCGCGCGCCGCTGGAAATCATCAACGGCCCGCTCATGGCCGGGATGGACGAGGTCGGCCGGCAATTCAACGCCAACCAGCTTATCGTAGCCGAGGTCCTCCAGAGCGCGGAGGCCATGAAGACCGCCGTCGCTCACCTCGAGCCCCACATGGAGCGTAGCGACGCCGCCACCCGGGGCTGCGTACTGTTGGCGACCGTCAAAGGCGATGTGCACGACATCGGCAAGAACCTGGTCGAGATCATCATGTCCAACAACGGATACCGCGTGGTGAACCTCGGCATCAAGGTGCCGGCTCAGGAACTCATCGCCGGTTACCGCGAACACCAACCGGATATAATCGGCTTGTCGGGCCTGTTGGTGAAATCGGCTCAGATGATGGTGGAGACGGTTCAGGATTTTCGTACCGCCGGCATCCGCGTACCGGTTTTGGTAGGCGGGGCCGCATTGTCCAACCGGTTCACCCGACTGCGAATCGCGCCGGAATACGACGGGTTGGTAGCCTATTCCCCCGACGCAATGAGCGGTTTGGCCCTCGCGAACACCATCCAGGACGATGACGAGCGTGAACTGCTGGCATCGCGTTTGGTGTCGGAGAGTGAGCAGATGCAGCGCGACGCAGCGGCCAGAGGTTAAAGATCGTGTCTTTAGCCGAAACAGAACGCCCCGTCCCGTTGTTGGGCTCCTCGCCGCGACCGCCCGACCTGCGACTGCACGTCCTCGAGGACTACGACCTGGACGAGATCTTCGGGTACATCAACCCGCAGATGCTCTATGTCCGGCACCTGGGTTATCGGGGACGCTTCTGGGAAGCGCTGCGCAACGACGAGCCTAAGGCGGTGGAACTGCGGCGGCAGGTGCAGCGCGTCGAGGACATCATGCTGTCCCGGTCGGATATAACCGCAAACGCCGTGTTTAAGTTCTTCCCCTGCCGTTCTGAAGGGCAATGGCTGATCATCTACGAGCCCGACGCCCAAACCGAACTGGAACGGTTCTACTTCGGGCGACAGGTTGGTAAGGACGGGTTGTGTCTTTCCGACTATGCACGACCCAGTGGCGACGGGCCAACTGATTATTTGGCGATGTTCGCGACCACCGTCGGCCCGGGCGTCCGCGACCTGTCCGAGCGGTGGAAAAACGGCGGGCGCTATCTGGATTCCCACACCCTCCAGGCGTTGGCGATTGAGTCGGCCGAGGGGTTCGCCGAGCTGCTGCACAAGCGCATCCGCAGCATGTGGACCATCGGCGAGCCGTCTGGCCTCAAGGTGAGCGGCGAAGAGGAACTGCGCGACCTGTTCCGGGCCAACTATCGCGGCAAACGTTACTCGTTTGGCTACCCGGCGTGTCCCCGCCTGGAGGATCAGGAGAAACTGTTCGCTCTGCTTGACGTTACCGCAAACATCGGAGTTGAACTCACCGATGGATACATGATGGACCCGGAGGGTTCCGTATCCGCCGTCGTGTTCCATCACCCCGACGCCAAGTACTTCAACCTTGACGAGGCCGACATCGAACGCCTTGAATCCGAGATAGCCGCCCTGCCTGCATCGGTGCGATAGTCGATATGATTCATCCAGGAATCAAAAAGCCCGTAACCGTTTCGGATACGGGCATTTTTATTGCCGGATTTGATTACACCCGGTCACTGGGCGGTGAAACCGCCGTCAACAACAAGTTCGGCTCCCGTAATGAAGGACGCCTCGTCGCTGGCGAGGAACAACACTGCGTAAGCAACCTCCTCGCGACGGCCGGTGCGTTTCATGGGGGTGTTGGCGATCATGGCATCCCTGGTTTCAGATGATGCCGACCCGCCGGCCATGGGTGGCATCAGGCCCGGATGCACCGAGTTCACCCGGATTCCCGCCTCGGCCCAATGGACGGCGGCGGACTTGGTCATCAAACGCACCGCGCCTTTGGAAGCGTTGTAGCCCATGTGGATGAAATCTTGCCCCACTATGCCCGAGATTGACGAGATATTGACGATGCTGCCGCCGTCTGCCTGCTCCATCGCGCCAATCGCGTGTTTCATGCCGAGGAAAACTCCCTTGGCGTTGATATCCAAAAGGCGGTCCCAGGTGGACGTCCCCAAGTTGTTCTCCTCGTCGTATCCGGAGATGCCCGCGTTGTTTACGAGGATGTCCAGTTTTCCGTGCCGGCGTACGGTATCGCCGATCACGTCCGCCCAGTTATCCTCGTCAGCGACGTTCAGGTGGAGATATTCGGCCGCGCCGCCGTGCGCGACGATGTCCTCCGCGACCCGCTGGCCGTCACTGTCGGAAACGTCGCAGAGCACCACCGTCGCGCCTTCCTCAGCGAACAACCGAGCCTCCACCTCGCCCATCCCTCGGGCCGCGCCCGTTACCATCGCCACTTTGCCTTCGAGCCTGGGCATGAAAAACCTCCTGCAAAAATCCTCTCGTTTTCTTGAATCGCCGGATTATAGCATCGCGTCTGTACTCGATTAAATTGTTGAGCCGCACCACCCGCTGCATCCACCCGGTAGGAGTAACCACTGAATGACCACGATCTCAAATGCCGACGCGTCGCCAATCCTTGGGAACGACATAACAAAGCCGGAACTCGGTTTGGGATCTTTGCACACCGGCGTCGCTGACCAACGCGACGACCAGGAGTGCTACACAGCCATAATCGACGTGGGATCGGGCTCGGCGCGCGCGGTGGTCATGCAGGTCAACCCGGGCGGAGGGATCGAGATCGTCGCTCAACAACGGGTCAACCTGAATCTCATGAGCCACGTCGACGAAAACGGAGTGCTGGACCAACACGGCGTTGCCAGCACGGTGGACGCGCTCGAAGATTTCGCCATGGTCGCCCGTGGGTTTGGCGTCCGGGCCATTCACGCCGTGGGAACGGCGGCCCTCCGTGAATCCGGCAACGCGTCAGCCATAGTCGATGCGGCGGTGAAGCGGTTTGACATACCGCTCCGGATCATACGCGGCGGCGATGAAGCGGTTTACTGTTTCCTGGGAGCGGTCCACGGCCTTCCAGTAACTGACGGCCTGCTCGCGGACATCGGTGGCGGCAGCACGGAATTGGTCAGTTTCAATAACCGCACGATGGCATTTAGTGTTTCGCTTCCATTGGGAAGCCTCCGGATCGCCAATCAGTTCAACTTGACCGATTTGCCAACGACCGAAAATGTCCATGCGGCATATGAGTTCGTATGCGCTATCCTGGCGGAAGCGGGAATTTCTCGGTTAACCGACGGCGGCGTCTTAATCGGTTCCGGGGGTTCCGTCCGACTGTTGTCGCGGCTGGACCGGTGGCGGGAGCCTTATCCCATCATAAAACTACACGGGTACCGCATCGATGCGGAGTCGTTGGCGGCGCAGGCCAGACAGTTGGCGACGGTTTCCCGCGCCGAACGAGCCTCAATGGAGGGCATGAATCCCGATCGCGCCCATTCCATCGTTGGCGGCGCAATCATCTCCCACGCCCTGACTCAATACACCAACGCTGATGGCATCCTGGTATCCGGCCAAGGGCTGCGAGAAGGTTTGGCCCGCCATCCGGATTTGTCGGACAGTCAAGGCCCGGTGGGGGTTCCGCTGTTGGACTCGGTCCGGGTCGCGTCGCTCGCTGATCTGGTCTCTCGCTTCGTGCCGCGATTCTCGCAGCGCGGCTGGAGACGCGCTGCGGTCGCCACCGGTATCGGAGAGTCCATTTGGCCGGACGACGGCGGTGAAATGCGTCAAGCGCTAGAGTGCGCGGCCTTCCTGCTGGACATTGGCAACGCCATCGACTTCTATAACCGGCTCAACAGGACGGCGAGTATAATAGTGCGGACCGATCTGCCCGGGTTCACACACCGGGAATCAACGCTGGTGGCAGCCATATTGCTCGCGGGAGAACGTGATAAATTGCCGACTAGGTTCCGCCGGTCCAGGCTGCTGAGCCATAAGGACCTGAAAACTGTGCGACAAGCAGCGGTGGCGCTGAAGTTAGCGGAGGAGTTGGATAATCGTTTACCCTACGGGGTCGACGCGAATACCGTGCGATTTGAACGGCTACATGGTATTTTGACCGTGTCCACTCCGGCATGGTCCGATGCGGCCGGCTCGGGCATACCTGACAAATGGCGGGCGGCGTTCGGCGAGGAAATCAACATCGTGAGGTGCGAATCATGACCACACTACAAGCGCATTTGGCTTACAAAATGGGTGAGCGCTACGGGAAGCACCCTGATGACGGTCACTATCCGGGCAAGCTCATCATCGTCGAAGGCATCGACGGTTCCGGGAAGAGCACTCAGATCGACCTGCTCCAAAAATGGTTGACCAGCCGCAACCTCGTAACGGTGTTCACGGAGTGGAACTCATCGCCGATAGTCCGACGAACCACCAAGCGCGGCAAGGTCGAAGAGTTGCTGACGCCCATGTCGTTCAGCCTGATCCACACGGCGGACTTCGCCAATCGCGTCCACGCCCAGATTTTGCCCGCTTTGCGCGCCGGCGCGATCGTGTTGGCGGACCGTTACGTGTACACCGCTTTCGCTAGGGACTCCGCGCGCGGCGTTGACCGCGACTGGCTGCGACGTATCTACTCGTTCGCCGTGCAGCCCTCTTTGGCGTTGTACTTCCGAACACCCTTGGATGTGTCGATCCAACGCATCAACAGTGGCCGCGAGGAGCTTGGATATTACGAATCTGGCCAGGACATGGGCTTCTCTAACGACCGGGAAGAGTCGTTCCGGATATTCCAGGGTAGGTTGCTGGATGAGTACGACGCCATGACCGAGGAATTCGGCATGACTGTCATCGACGCCACCCAGCCGATAGCCGTCCAGCAGCAGTTGGTGCGGCAGTATGTCGAGCCGCTGATCAAGGATGCCATGTCGGGCGGCAATCAAAGCGTACCGGAAGCCTTGGGCAAGGCTGGATTGACCGGCCGTTATATCACTCCGCCCATGCGACGACGGCCCACCGAGACGGAAGTATCAGATCTGTAGCCCAGTCTTCCTTGCCATTGGCGAATCCCTGATCGGAGCGATGAGATGGACATAATCAGGTTTTACGGCCACACTCCGCCCAACGTAAGCGGCGAGGAGACCCCCGGCCGTTTGATCGTGCTGGAAGGCACGGACGGAGTCGGGCGGTCGACGCAAATCGCGATGTTGCAAGAGTGGCTGGAGGCTGAAGGATACGCTGTTACCGTTACCGGGTTCCGGCGTTCTGAGCTGGCCGCATCGGGCATCAACCGGGCCATGCGTGGCAACACGCTCGACGCGTTGACCCTGAACCTGTTTTACGCGACGGACTTCTGGGACCGGCTCGAAAAGAGCATAGTCCCAGCGTTGCGAACCGGGATGGTCGCGCTCGTCGACCGTTATATCTTCTCCATCATCGCTCGAGCCCGCGTGCGTGGAGTGCCGGCTCGTTGGCTGAACGACGTGTTTGAATTTGCCGCGATTCCCGACCGTGTCCTCTACCTGGACGTGGACGTTGAACAGCTGCTCCCACGAGTGCTGGCGGTGCGGCAGTTGGACCACTGGGAATCGGGCGAGGATTTCCTCAGGGGGCCGGATCTGCACGATAACTTCATTCGTTACCAGAGCGCGCTGCTGGACGAATTCCGAAGCTTGGCCAAGGAGCACGAGTTCACCACCATCGACGCCCGAGGCAGCGTGAGCGAGGTGTTCCAGGCGCTCCAAAAGGAAGTGCAGGAAGCGGTAAAGGACATGGGCCAGATTTAAATGAGAAGGGCGGGTCAGCAACCCGCCCCAAGTTTTAGGGGTTTTCTCCGCCTGCCGTTACAGGCCCAAAGCGTCCGCCAGCCGTCGCCGGTGGAACTTCGGATCACCCAGGAATTGGTACAAAGTCCGCGAAGCCGTGGTGTGCAGAGTAAGACCGTATTCGGTCGTGCTGCCCACGCCGGCGTGAACCTCATGGGCGTGGTTGCACGCGTTGTAGTAGGCGGCGCTGCTCACGGTCTTCGCCAGGTGGATGCTGTCGGCGGCCTCGCGTTCGGAGTCCAGCTTCCACAGTGCTTCGTACGTCGTCCACCGGGCCGAGTCTAGCTCGTTGACCAGGTTGATTATATGGTCCTGGACCCGCTGGAACCTGCCAATTGGAGTGCCGAACTGAATACGGGTACGGCTGTAATCCACCGACATCTCGTACACCTGCTGCGAACCACCAACCTGGTACGCGCACAACAGGGGAATAGCGGCGGCCACCGCCTGTTCCAACGCCAGCCAACCGCCCGAAAACGGGCTGGAACCCGGCATGGCGCGTCCCGAAAGCACTGCCGACTGACCGACCTGCACCCCGTCCAGGCGAACCTCTGCCAAGTTCCAGGCGAAACCTTCCAGCTTGCGGACCGAGACCCCTGGAGCGTCGGCAGGCACAACCACCAGTCCTACGTGCTGGCGATTCTCGGTTCGTACGGCGCAGATCAGGTCGGTGGCCGCCGCCGCGTCGTACACGTAAACCTTGGTTCCCGAGATCCGGAATCCGTCGCCTTCGGACGCAGCGATGGCCTGCACGTCGGACTCATCCCACTGGTAGTCGGCCTCCGTGATCGCCAGAGCGACGGTGCGACGGCCGGCCGCGATGTCGGGCAGCAACGACCGCTTCTGCTCTTCCGTTCCCGCTTCCAGGATCGCAAGGGCTCCCAGCGCCGCGCTGCTCAGGTGCGGTCCCGGAACCGGGCCGCGCCCTAGCTCTTCAAACAATACGCCGGCATCGGTGAACGAACCACCTTCTCCGCCGTACTCGGTCGGGATGATGATACCCAGCCAACCGGTCGAAGCCAGCTTTGACCACGGCTCCGACGGAGCGCTCTGACCGGTGGCGGACAGTTCCAGCAATGTTTCCTTGGGGTATTCAGTGTCCACGAAGCGGCGTACCGCCGCCTTCAGCATTTCCTGTTCTTCCGTAAGGGACAAATCCATCGAATGTTAGCTCCTGCGCGGTTACCGCTGGACGTTAAGTGCCGGATGTCGTCAGGCCAGGGCGCCGGCCCGTTCCCGTTGCTGCCGGCCGATACCGATCCGCCGGGACATGATGACCTTCTGGATGTCGGTGGTCCCGCCAGGATGCAGGGCGATGATTGCCGCCCGCTGGTGAGCCTCTATGTGGCCCTCCCCGGCTCCCCACTGCGAATCTTTGGTCAATGCAGCAGGGCCCAGGATGTCCAGGATGCCGGTGGCAATGCGCAGGCCGGACATCTTGCGGAAGTATGAGGCCTGCGGGCCTTCGTAAGTGATGTGGGCGCCGCTATGCCGCATCCAGTAGTTGCGCAGTTGGAACAGTCGCCCGATCTCTGCGTCGATGTAAATGTCGATCAACCGCTCGCGCACATCCGGGTCCTTGCTGAGGGCTTCGCCGCGCCGGTTGTTGGTAGTGCAGTACTCAAAGATGCGGTCGACGATCCAGTTGCGGCCAATTCGCCCGCCCGTGCCGTGTTCCAGCTCCAGGTGGGTCGTGGCAACTTTCCAGCCTTCGTTCTCCCCGCCGATGAGGTTGCGGGCCGGAACGCGCACGTTGTCGAAATAGACGATGTTCTTCACGCCGGAACCCGCGCCCGATTCGCCCGCCGAAGAGAGCAAATCCATGGGAAACACGCTGATTCCGGGAAGGTCGGACGGGACCATGAACCAGCTCAGGTTCTGGTGGCGGTCCCCTTCCGGATCGGTGCAGGTGATGGTCCACATGTAGTCGGAGCCGTGGGCGCTGCCCACGTACACCTTCTGGCCGTTGATGACGTAGTCATCCCCGTCGCGCCGGGCGGCTGTCTTGGCATTGGCCAGGTCAGAGCCGGCTTCAGGCTCGGTCAGCAACTGCCACGTGCGGATTTCACCTTTGAAAATCTTGGGCAAGAATTCTTGCTTCTGCTCTTCGGAGCCCCACACCAGGATGGAGTTGCCCCCCAACCGGCCGCCGGAGTCGTAATAGGGCGGGAGCGAAAGGTTGTAGCCGTCTATCTCCTCTTCCAAAACCACTGAGTGGTCGACGGTCAAACCACCACCGCCGTATTCCTCCGGCGCCGTCGGCCACAGCCAGCCCTTTTCGCCCAATTTTCGCCCCAGATCGCGCCGGAGCTGGTACTGCTCGTAGGTAAGGTCGATGGAGTCGGCGGGATGCTCGATGCCGGACGGAATGTTGTCTCGAAGCCACTCCTGCACCTCGGTGCGGAACGCTTCCTGCTCGGCGGTATAACGGGGTTCAAAGTCCATGATGTGCCTCGCGGCCGGCCCCAGCCGGCATGATGCCTGCGTGAATTCAGGCCGCAATTATGCCCTATGGGGATAGGAGGGGCAACATGGCCCACTTTCAGCGCGAGGAATACCCGCCGTGCCAAAAATTCCTTCTCCCTCGATGAAACAGGGCAGCGTGCGGCACGTCTGCCTTTGGTGGCAGGGTGATAGCGACAGGCGTGGCGATTTATCGAGGCAGGATGCGCATTCCCACGTCATTCTCCCTCAGCCGCAGGCGCAGAGTGGAATTACCTCTCAACTGCCGCCGCGCTCTACTGACTCCGCAACGCCCGCCCCGGCCGCGCACCGGTATGCTCCCCACTGTCAATCACCAACGTCCCGTTGACGGCGACGTAATCGATGCCAACCGGAAACTGCACCGGATCGTCAAACGTAGCTGGAGTGTCCACCGTCTGCGGGTCGAACAGCACCAGATCGGCTTTCGCGCCGTCACGAATCACGCCCCGATCCGACAACCCCAACCGTCCGGCCGGCGCTCCGGTCATTTTGCGGATGGCTTCCTCCAGTGAGAAAAGACCCTCGCCACGAACGAACTGCACCAGAACATAAGGGTACGTGCCGTAAGTTCGCGGGTTGGGCCGCCCGCCCGTCAGGATGGCGTCGGTGCCGATCATCTGCGCCGGGTGGGACGCGATTTCCCGGATGTTCTCCACGTTGCCCGTGCGTGCGACGAACGCTACCTGCAGGTCCTCCTCCAGCAACAAATCGCACACCGCATCGACCATGCGCCCGCCCCGGTGCAGGGCCAGTTCCTCCAGCGAGCGCCCCTCCCATTCCTTGTTCTTGTCGGAGGCGATGTGGGCAAATATGTAGTTGTCCAGGGTCTGCCCACCCCATTGGGGTTCCACCGCCTGGACCATCAACTCCCGTACTTGCGGGTCTGCGATGCGTGTCAGCAGCGCTTGGGGCCCGCCGGCATGCACCCAATAGGGTAGGAGGGAGTGCAGGATGGTGCTGGCGGCCGGGTAGGGATATTGGTCGTAGGTCACGTCCTGATCCCGGTTGCGGGCGTCGTCCACGAGCCCCGTCATCTGCTCCCCCAAGCCGGCCACTGGGCTGTGGTAGTGCGAAATATGCACCGGCGCACCCGACCGTCGCCCGATCTCCACCGCTTCCCGGAACGGGTCCAGGAGCCGATCTCCCAGCGTGTAGCGCGCGTGCGTGCAGTAGAATCCGCCCTCCTCAGCAGCAACGGACGCGATGGAAGCCAATTCGTCGGTGTTGCTGTAGGCCCCGGGAGCATAGGTCAGCCCGGTGGTAAAACCGAAAGCGCCGTCCCGCATTCCCTGGCGCGTCAACTCCTGCATCTGCGCCAACTCGGCGTCGGTGGGCAGGCGCGACGACCAGCCCATCACGGCGACCCTGATCGCGGCGTGGGGAACGAAATGGAACACGTTGCAGGCGGAATTGCCATCGAACAGCCCCAGGAAATCCGCGACGCTGCTCCAACGCACACCATCCGGCGGTGTCCCATTCACGGCCGCCAGGTACACCAGCAGTTGCTCCAGCGCGCGAGGCGTAGTCGGCGCATAGGACAGGCCATCCATTCCCAGACCCTCGGTAGTAACCCCCTGCCTAACCTTCGCTTCATGATTTGGCTCGGTGAGCAACTTCAGGTCGGAATGTGAGTGCATATCGATGAAACCGGGACAGATGACATATCGGCTGGCATCTACCACCCGGCCGGCGCCCACCGACGAAGCATCGCCAACGATGACCTGCACAGTGTCTCCCGTAACCGCAACGCTCCCTCGGAATGCAGCGGCGCCCGTACCGTCAATCACGTTTCCGTTGGCAAACAAAATGTCAACCATGTCCAATCTCCAGAGCGCTCTAAGTTGATCGCGATCATCATACATTGGCGTCGCCGTTCACCGCAGGGCCTTTTCAAAGGCCCGACTAGCGTCCTTTCACCCCAAACCGTCATTCCGCCGGAAGCCGGAATCCAGAACAATCTGAGCACAATGACCGCCTGGTTCCCGCTTCCGAGGGAATGACGGATCAACTTTGGAAAGGCCCTGCGGACACCGGCTTATCTGTGCCCGTCGCCGGACTATTTCAGATATAATGTCGGATCATACCTTCGGATTATAGGAGGCCTAAAATGCCGGCAACAGTTGATCGTGAAGAAGTCTACGAAGCCCTCAGGACGGTATATGACCCGGAAATCCCGGTCAACGTCGTGGATCTGGGCCTGATTTATGACGTACAGGTCAGCGACGCCAACGATGTTTTCGTCCAGATGACGCTGACCTTCCCCGGCTGCGGCATGGGTCCCCATATCGCTCAGCAGGCCGAATGGGCGGTGCAGGACGTAGAGGGCGTTGAAGAGGTCAACATCGAACTCACCTTTGATCCACCCTGGTCCCCCGACCTGATCAGCGAGGAAGCCCGCAACATGCTGGGCATCTAACTCGATTCACCACCAACCTCGCCCCGACCCGGAGGCCAGCGCACGATGGCTACGCCCCAGCAACCCAACGCGCAACAGAATGCCCGCCTACAGCAGATTCGCCGTCAGTGGGAGCAGAAGCGCCAGATCACCGATCGGCTCGCTTCCGTACGCACCAAGATCGGCGTGTACAGCGGCAAGGGCGGCGTGGGCAAGACCACCGTCGCCTGCAACCTCGCCACTACGCTGGCCGCCCAGGGCGAGCGGGTTGGCCTCCTGGACGTTGACATTGATTGCCCCAACGTTACCCGGGTCATGGGTATCGAGGACAAACCCGATTACCGAGAGGGGCAGATCACTCCAGCCCAGGGCCATGGCGTCAAGGTGGTCTCGATGGCGTTCTTCCAGGAGAACGAGGACGAGGCCATCATCTGGCGTGGGCCGATGATCCACAACGCCATCAACCAGTTCCTCCAGGCCACAGATTGGGGTGAACTCGATTACCTCATCGTGGACCTGCCCCCAGGCACCTCCGATTCTCCATTGACGGTTATGCAGACGCTTCCGATGGACGGCTTCGTGGTGGTCAGCACGCCGCAGGACCTGGCGATTGTCGACGCCCGGCGGTGCATCAACATGATCCGCAAGCTCAACCTCAACGTGGTTGGCGTCGTGGAGAACTACTGCGGCGAGATCTTCGGGGAGGGTGCCGGTCGCCAATTGGCCGATGATATCGACGCACCGTTCCTGGGCAGCATGTCTTTGCGTCCCTCGTATCGCGACACCAGCAAGCCGACGGTGCTGGTGGACGACACGGTCGGAGCGGAATACGCCTCGGTCGCCGATCAGTTGAGAGGAAGTCTTAAGGCGCACGGCCTGGAAGCGTAGTGTCCTGAAAAGATGAAGAGGCCTACCTCATGTTGGGATAGGCCTCTTTTTTGTTGCCTGGTTTATTGGTCCGGGTGATGGGATCACCCGCACGGGATCATGAGGCTTCTCTTTCAAGCCCTTCCGTCAGGGCCAGCGGTTCGACCCGTGCGTCCAACGCCAAATCCTCTTCGATACCGAGATCCCCTGCCCAGTGCATCCGTAGCAACGCGGCAACTTCCTGTTGGATCGCGGAATGAGCAAAGGGGTTGAGTTCGCCCATCTGCCTGAATTTCCTGTAGCGACCCTTGATTAGCTTGCTGGTCGAGACTCGGCTCGTTGCGGCCAGGTGCCTGTAGATGGAATATTCCAGGTCCTCTGCGGCCCGGCGTGGGTCGTTGTGGGATCCGCCGGCTGGCTCCGGAACGATCTGGTCGATGATGCCCAATTCTTGGCAGTCCCGTGCCGTCATCATCAGGACCTCCGCCGCTTCACGCGTCAGGTATCGCTCCCGAGACGGCCCGCCCACGGTGTGGTGCAGGGAGATGGGCGAATAGACGGCGTATTGCTGCATCAGGATCCGGTCCGACACGCTCATTGCCAACGCCGCTTCGTTGCCCGACTCACCGATGATCACCGACACGACGGGCGTCGCCGCGTCAAGCATCAGCGATAGATTGCTCGCAATCGCGTTGCCCACGCCCTGCTCCTCGGATTCTAAGCGAGGATCCGCGCCCTGTGAGTCGATAAAGGTAACCAGCGGCAGATTGAACCGCGAGGCCAGTCGCATCAGTCTCTGTGCCTTCCTCAGACCCTCTGGCCTGATGTGATAGCGGCTTCCTTCCGCGTCGCCGGCGTGGGTCCTTTGCTGCCCAATCCCTACCACCGGGTGCCCTCGCAACAGCCCCAGCCCGCCCACCACGGACCGGTCATCCCCGCTGACCCGGTCGCCGCAAATTTCAAAAAACTCCTGCAGGATGTGCCGCATGTAGTAGAGAGCATCCGGCCGTTCGTCGTGGGTTACCGCCGCCAAAGACTCCCACGTCTCGGTGTCATCAACCGGCGGCGCTTGGAGTCTGGACACCGCCCTCCGTCCCAATTTAATCCCTTCCGGTTCCACCAGCAGATCCAGCAGTCGGCTCAAACGACCCCGGAGGCTCTCCCGGTCAACCACGTTGTCCAGCAAACCACGTTGCAGGTGATACTCGGCGGTGTGCACATCCGGAGGCAGTTGCCGCCCGGTCGCCTCAATCATGGTACGAATGGGAGACAGTCCGACCACGGAACCCGGTTCCGCGATGATGATGTCAGCCAGGTTGGCGAAGCTGGCGTAGGCTTGCCCAGTAGACGGGTTTGCCAGCACTGCGATAAAGGGTGAGGCTGACTCCCTGAGCCGGTTGGCGGCGGTAACGGTCTTCGCCATCTGCATCAGCGATAGCACGCCTTCTTGAGTTCTCGCCCCTCCTCCCGACACCACCGCAACCATTGGCAAACTGCGGCGCGCAGCGAGTTCAAACGCCAGCGCGACCTTTTCGCCGACCACGCTGCTCATGCTGCCACCCATAAACCCGTAATCCAGGACAATCAGCACGACGTTCCTGCCTTCTATCCGGCACGTCCCGGTCACCGCGGCTTCGGTCAACCCGGTCCGGTCCTGATTCTCCGTCAGCTCCGCATCGTATTCAGTCGGAATAGAGTCAGAGCGGTTGGAGAACGTCAACGGGGACAGCGAACGCACATAACGGTTCTGTTCCCGGAAGCTTCGCCGGTCCGCGATCATCTCGATCCGCTGTCTCGCCGACAGGGTGTAATGGAACCGGCAAAACGGACATACCCGGAATTCCAGGTAAGATTTGGAATCGTTGATCGGCTCCCGACAAAACAGGCAGTGGTCGTGTACCGCCGAAAGGTAAATTTCTTCCAGTTCGTCGCTGTCGCCGAACAGGTGCACCAGGAAGTTGGCCAGGTTGCGAACCGACAAATCAGCCTCCCTCAGTTTCCGACGGTTTTATACACGGACAGCGAAAGCCGCAAACAATCTAACTCGCGACAATGTTTTGAGGTCAGATTTTTATTCTACACAAAGATTTAGTCACGAGAATGTGAATTGAAACCCTGAATCTGATTTTTCGGAGGCCCTTTTGACCACGATAGCCCGTCCCGATGGCGATCCAACGTGAGCAAGGCTTGATCGACACTATTCAGACATCAGAGGTCTCGATGCCGTGTTGATGGTCGAGCTGGAATGTCAACAGAACCGCCTCGGCGTCCTCGCCGGGCGTGGGTTGAACCGCAGCCCAATCGGCTATTCGCACCCCCACAACCCACGCGACACCGCTAGGCGTAACCACCAGCGGTACTCGCGAACGCCAATCCCTGGGTACCCCGGCGTCGGTGAAAAGATCCTGCAACTTGCGATGCCCGGACATCCCTAACGGTTGAATCCGATCGCCCGGTTGCCACGTCCTGACCGTAGCGCCTTCCGCCAGAGCAGCAGCGGAAGCGTAGGTTTGCATGGGATCGCCAGAATCCAGCGACTCCCCGGCGGACAGCGTCACTTTCTGGGCGGTCACATTCCAGCCGCCGCGCTTCGTAACCCCTATGGCGATCGGACCCCAGGGCAAGGTGAGCCGAAATTCTCCGAAGGCTTTTGGATACGGGCATCGGTCGATAGGGTTTTCACGGCAAATCTCCAGCCACTTCCCCTCGGAGCGGACTGTATAACCACCAGGCAGCGCCGCCGTTTTACCCGACGCCTTTCCGGCCGCAATCGACGCCATCTGCTGCAGATGTCCTTCGGTCAAACGTTTGCTGGTTCCGGTTGCCGTCACCCACGCGCGCCTCAAAATCAAAGTCCGCAAAGCCGGATGCAGTTCAGCCAACTTGTCCCGGCGCAACCTAAAAACCCCCTCCTGGGGAGAAGAATCTGGCGCTACCGTAGACCAGTATTCGCCCGCGCACTTCTCCAGGAAATCCAACTGGATGCTGGCAGTTCGGGCCAGCCTACCCAGCGCATTGACCACCCGCGGATTCAGTTGCTCTGCCAGCGCGGGCATGAGATTCAGCCGAACCCGGTTTCGAGCGAAATCCTGCATGTAGTTCGTGGTGTCGTCCCGATAGCCGATGCCCCGCGCTCGGCAGTATCCCATGGTGTCGGCTCGTCGCGCCTCCAGCAACGGACGCCACAGCAGCGGCGCGTATTTGGTGTCTGGGTAAGGCCACGCCGATACTTCGTCCATTCCCCGCAGTCCGTGGATTCCGCTGCCCCTGGCTATATGCAGCAACACCGTTTCGGCCAAATCGTCGGTCGTGTGCGCCACGGCCACATACCTGGCGCCCACTGTCTCCGCTACTCGACCCAGAAACGCATAGCGCAGGTCGCGCGCCGCCTGTTCGAAAGAGCTTATCCCCTGATCCCGTTGGTATGCGGCCACGTCCACCTCTTCCACCGTCAGTTGCCGGTTCCATTGCTGACAGTAGTCTCGTACGAACTGGGCATCGTCGTATTTTTCCTGTCCCCGGAAGTCGTGGATCAAATGGGCGGCGTGTAGCTTGAACCGAATTCCCAATCGTCGGCGGATATTCACCAAAACATCCAGCAGGCACGTTGAATCAGGCCCCCCGGAAATTCCGACCACCACAGTATCGGAATCCAGCAGGTCCAGCCGCCGGGCGGACTCCAGGGTTTTGAAATGGACTCTGCGTATCGCTGACACGGGTCTCCGAACGTGCGATGCCGACGAGTTGCGCGGAAGGTAATGGCGGTATCTGCGGCTTCGGCGTCCCGGCATTTCGCGATCTAATACCCGACGCGATTGGCCGGGGTCAGGTGGTCCACCGCGTTGTACCCATTAAGACGCCGACCTCGCCGCCCGGTGGTGATGGTGGTACGGCTGCCCAGCGAAAGATCCATGTGGTTGATGTTGGCCAGCGGCAGGTGCAGCACCGCCGCCACAATGCACCGTATGGTGAAATTGTGGGTCACTGCGATCACGGTGTCGTCAACGTCATGGCGCTGGTCGAAATCATCGATGGCTGCCATGGCCCGTAGCTGCACATCCCCCAATGATTCACCATCAGGCATGGTCACGCTACTGGCGTCACGTCGCCACCCTTGGTACAAATCGGGCCATCCGTCGCGCATCTGCTGTATGGTAACGCCCTCCAGAGCGCCCATATCCATTTCAATGATTCGCGGCTCTATCTTGACCGGAATCCCCGTCGTTGAACCAATCTGCTCGGCCACGTCCCGAGCCCGCGAAAGGGGGCTGGAATAAATCGCCGCCGGTTGCCACGCGATGCTGGCTACTCCCAGGTCCCGGGCCTGTCGCCTACCCAACGGTGTGAGGGTCGAATCCATTGAACCCTGCAACCGGCCGGCCGCATTGACGTCCGTTTCGCCGTGGCGCAACAGGTGTAGCTTCATCCTGCGGACTCACGACTGGGAGTAGAGACCTTTTCCAGGCGAACCTTGTTGATGCGCGCCCCTGCCATATCTGTAACGGTCACCACGAGATCGCCCGCCAGGACGGTATCGAACACGTTAGGAATTTCGCCCTCGCGTTCGTGCAGGATCAATCCTGCGATGGTGTTGTAGTCGCCTTCGGGCACGGCAATCCCGGAAGATTCGAGCCGGTCGTTGATCTCGATTATGGTGATCCCCCCGTCCAACAGGTAGCCGCCGTCGTCCAATTCCACTATGCTCGAGTGTTCTGCCTCCGCCGGCGGGTCGTCGTCAATCAAGGTGCCGACTATCACCCCGGTCAGCTGTTTCAGCGTCACGAGGCCGGCGATTCCCCCGTATTCGTTGGTGACCAGCATCATGGATAACCGTTTTTCCTGCATGGCATCAAACGCATCCGACACTGACACCGTTTCCGGAATGAAATCGACATCGCGCATGGTTTCAGTCACTGCGTCTCTACGGCCAATCTGACCACGACTTTGTGCAATTAGCACCTCCTTGTTGGAAAGCACTCCGAGAACGGTTTCTTGCGTGTCTTCAAACACCGGGAATCTCGTGTGGCTGTGCTCCGCGTACAGTTCGAGGAACTCCTCCAGCGTGGTTCCCTTTTCGATCCACACTATTTCCGTTCGCGGTGTCATGATGTCGCTGATCCGTCGGTCGCGGAAATGGAACACGCGGTTCAGCCGCTCCGCTTCTCCCGATTCCACCGCGCCTTGTTCCCGAGACAGGTCGATCATCATGCGAAGCTCGCCCTCCGTGAACGACGTTTGCCAGCGGTCCTCCTCGGTGCGCAGAATTTTGTAGATCAGCTTGGGCATAACCGTAAAAAAGTAGATGAACGGAGTGCAGAGCCACATCGACCAGCCCACCGGACGAGCGGCGACCAATGCCCAACGATCGGAGTAAGTCGCGGCCAACGTCTTCGGGGTTATCTCCCCAAAGATCGAAATCACCACCGTCATCACCACGCTCGTCAAGATCGCCGCGTAAGCCGAGTCCTGCAGCGCCTCGGCGGCAAGCGCGGTGCCAATGGCGGTGGCGAAAATCGTGAACGCGTTCTGACTCAGTAGAATGGTGGCAAAGAACTTTTCGTGTTGAGACAGTACGCGATCGACTGTCCTAGCCGCCGCGTTCCCCTGTTCCACCAGGAACCGGACACGGATCTTGTTGACCGCAATCAGCGCGGACTCAGCGCTGGTAAAGAAGGCTACCCCGAGGAAGCTGATAACGAGCAGCGCGACCTGCACGCTCAATGGGATGACGAAGTCGCCGTCAATTAGACCGCTCTGCAATAAGACGACGCACCAGGATAAACCATCGGGCGCAATGTCCATCATCGGGGCCGTCTACCTCCTGTGCCTGCTCGGCGTTGTGGCACGAGCATCAGGTCATACCTGATTTTATTTATTCGCAAAGATAATAGCATCGGCGTCCCGTCGGCGCAAAGTTGCCTTGATATAATCCAAGAATCCAATTTTGGCGGCTACGCAAGACATGCTCATCCTGGGAATAGAAACTTCGTGCGACGAAACGGCCGTTGGCGTGGTCGAGGATGGGAGGATACTCCACTCCAACGTGATCGCATCCCAAGCGCGCCTCCACGCCGCGCACGGTGGCGTCGTCCCGGAGCTAGCCTCACGGCAACACATCCGAGACATGGAACCCACCCTCCGCCGCGCCCTCGTAGACGCCGGCGTGTACCTCGAAGACGTCGATGCAGTTGCCGTAACCCACGGCCCTGGACTCGCCGGAGCTTTGATCAGCGGAGTGAACACGGCCAAATCCCTGTCCCTGGGGCTCGACCTGCCCTTGATCGGAGTCAATCACCTCGAAGGGCATGTATACGCGGCGTGGTTGGACGCCGCCGGACTGCCGCCTTCAGAGGATCCCGGTTTCCCGTTGGCTTGCCTGATCGCGTCCGGAGGCCACACCGACCTCGTGCTGATGCAAGGGCACGGCGATTACCGGCTGGTCGGACGCACTCGCGACGACGCGGCCGGCGAAGCGTTCGACAAAGCCGCCCGCGTCCTCGGCCTCGGATTCCCCGGAGGCCCCGAAATCCAGAAAGCGGCCGAAACATTAAGCGATCTGGATCCTCACTCCCACGATCCGGACGAGACCGTCCAACGTGCGTCATCACCCCTACCAAGGGCGTGGATGCGAAACACTCTGGATTTCAGTTTCAGCGGAGTCAAAACCGCCCTGCTGCATCGTGCCCAGGATGTCGGCCTTTACCCGCCACAAGAATCAGAGCCGGCGCAACTGGACCGGCTGGTAGCGCATTTGGCCCGGGAATTCCAGGAATCGCTGGTGGACGTCATGGCCGCCAAATTGCTCACGATGGCGGATCAATACGGTGCCCGGGGATTGTTGCTGGGCGGAGGTGTCGCGGCCAACTCCCGCTTGAGGCAGCGAATCCAGTCCGACTCGCCGCTGCCTGCGTTGATTCCGCCACCGATCCTATGTACCGACAATGGCGCGATGATCGCGGCGGCGGCTTTCTATCAATACCAGCGCGGGGATGTCTCGGACCTGTCCCTGGACGTCGATCCCTCACTCCCGCTCAGCGCAGACTCCTGAATACTGCCAGCTTTGGCGTCGCGTCTGCATCATGGACAAGGCGTTGGCGAACCCCATCAGGTCTCGGTATTGGGCGGCGCACTGCGCCTCCACATCCCAGTTGACGCCGTGGACGTGTATCGTCATTCCGCCCGGTTGTGTGAAGCCTCGCCAGAACAGCCAACCGGCCAGAATCACCAGGATCATGACGATCAGGGCGAAAGCGTGCAGATTCAACCCCGGAATGATGATCTGGGGCAGGCGGTCAACCAGCCAATAGGCCAACGCCACGTACACGATGATCCCGCCTACGATCAGCGAAACCCACTGTTTCCAAGAAAAACCGCGCAGCACGTCGTTCCGGACGCTGGCGCCGGACACCGAATTGATCGCGAAAATTTGCCGGATCTGACTCTCTCCGCTGTCTGCCAGGTTGATGAACCGTCGGTCGGTCGCGACCAGCAGCCGGCCATCCTTGGGTGGCTCCGCCAATAGACCGTCGTCGGGACTCAGCAAGGCCGCCACCCGTTCGCCGGGCAGCAATTCGACGCCCCTAACGCGGGACAGAAATGATGCGTTGGATGTCATGTAGGGTCAGATTGTCTCGTCAAAGGAACGGATGCCCACGTAAAATGCTAACACAACGTTTTGGGCAGCCATGGACTCCGAGACGACGACGTTATCCTATCGCGCGTGCACAGCCGGTTTTCAACTCCGGAAATCCGAAAAACCAGCCGGACATCACTGCACGTTTACGTGATTTCGACATCACGCATCGCGTTTTGGGATAGGTACGAAATCATGAACCGTTTGCCTAATTTCGAGTATCATGCTAACCTGTTCCCGCACAAACGAGTTGACCCATCACGGGCGAGCAGCCCGCCAAGGCAAGGTAGACAAACAGTAATGTTGGACCCCGACGTCAAGCAGCGAGTCATTGAAGAATATCGGACGCACGAAACCGATACCGGCTCCACCGAATTGCAAGTCGCGATGCTCACCGAACGCATCCGGCAGGTTACCGATCACCTCCGAACGCATCGCAAGGATGTGCACTCGCGCAGGGGCTTGGTGACCATGGTGTCAAAAAGGCGCCGCCTGTTGAATTACCTTAGCCGCGAGGACGTCGGACGATACCAAAGCCTGATCGGAAGGCTCGGACTCCGTCGGTAACATTACCTGCGGTCCCCAACCACAGGTCACCAGCACTCGCATGTTACGTGACCGACATCAGACAGCCACGGAGCGTGGACACACCGTCCGCGCATCAACAGGCTCCCAAACATCATGTGCGCGGCCAAGAATCGTTTACGCGGCGACGGATAGTCGCTGACCCAAGGCCGGCGCTTACTTTTGCGCGAGGTGAGAGAGGGAGGAGGCCGCCGGTGACCCAACGCGGCGGCAGAGAAGAAATCCGGTCGTATTGCCGCACTATTCTGTTCCAGGTTGGCGCATAAACGTACACAGGCGGCCGGAACCACGTATCGGAAGAGAGAGGTAGAAAACAACCCTGTTATGACCACGACTGAAATCACGAACGGACTCATGAACCCATTCGCCATAGAGGGCGAAATCGGCGGACAACCCATCACTCTTGAGACGGGCCGGTTGGCCCAGCAGGCCCACGGGTCGGTAACCATAACCTGCGGCGAAACGATACTACTGGCAACTGCGGTAATGTCCGAGCAGGCTCGGGAAGGGATCGATTTCCTGCCACTGACCGTGGAATTTGAAGAACGCCTCTACGCGGTCGGCAAGATCCCCGGCAGCTTCTTCCGCCGCGAAGGGCGCCCAGGCACCGAGGCGATCCTGTCGGCGCGTCTCACCGACCGCAGCATCCGTCCCCTGTTCCCCAAGGGTCTGCACAACGAAATCCAGGTGATCATCACCGTCCTGTCGGTGGATGAGGAACACCCGCCCGAAACGCTCGGCATGGTTGCCGCCTCCGCGGCCCTGTCCATCAGCCAAATCCCCTTCGATGGACCCATCGGGGCCTGCCGCATCACCTGGAATGGCAACGATTACAGGATCAACTCCAGCTTTCAGGACAGCAGCGCCGCCGAACTGAACATGGTGGTGGCCAGCAATCGTGATGCCATCATGATGGTTGAATCCGGTTCCGTGGAGGTTTCGGAGGAGGTCATCCTCGAGGGCATCCGCCTGGCGCACGAAAGCAACGTGCAGACCATCGAGCTCATCGACCGCCTCGTGGCCGAGCGCGGCGCGGACAAGATTTCCGTCCATGTGGATTACGAAACCGCTGACGAGCGTCAGAAGAAGATCGACGCGTTGGTCAACGGGCGAATCGCAGAGGTGCTCGAGCGCAACTCGTTCAAGAGCGAACGCGACGCGAGCCTGGACGCCATCGAAGCCGAGGTCATGACCCAACTGGCGGAGGATTATTCATCTGGCGAAATCGCCGAATCCTTCAAGAACTTGGTCAAGGCTGAGGTCCGTGGCCGAATCCTCAACAAGAACGTCAGGCCCGACGGCCGCAATCTGGATGAAATCCGGCCCATCACCTGTAGCGTCGGCGAGCTGCCCCGTGCACACGGGAGCGGCCTGTTCACCCGAGGTCAGACCCAGGTGCTCTCCATCGCCACCCTGGCCTCGCTGGCCATGAAGCAGACGCTGGACACCGTCGGTCCCGACAACACCAAGCAGTTCATGCACCACTACAATTTCCCTCCCTACAGCGTGGGAGAGGCCCGGCGTGTGGGATCCCCGGGCCGGCGAGAAATTGGACACGGCGCGTTGGCCGAACGGGCCATCATGGCCGCCATGCCGCCCGAAGAGGAATTCCCGTACACCGTCCGCGTGGTTAGCGAAGTTCTGGCGTCCAACGGTTCCACGTCCATGGGCAGCGTCTGCGGCTCTTCCATGGCCCTGATGGACGCTGGAGTGCCGTTGGTTGCGCCGGTGGCCGGTATCGCCATGGGTCTCATCACCGAGGGCGATGGCGAACGCTACGCCATCCTCAGCGACATCCAGGGTATCGAGGACTTCTTGGGCGACATGGACTTCAAGGTCGCCGGCACCGAGCGAGGCATAAACGCCCTGCAGATGGACGTGAAAATCGACGGCCTCACCCAGGAATTGCTGAGCGAGGCATTGGAACAAGCGCGCGTTGGTCGCCTGCACATCCTCGATCGCATGTCGGAAGCCATAACCGAACCGCGCTCGCAGATGAGCAAATACGCGCCCAAGCTCGTGAAGATGCAAATTCCGGTCGAGAAGATCGGCGCCCTCATCGGACCTGGCGGACGTGTCATCCGCGCAATCCAGGAGGAAACGGGCTGCAACATCGACGTGTCGGACGACGGCGGCGTCATCATCTCCTCCAGCGACCAACCGATGATCGAACTGGCCCGCAGTCGCGTGGACGGTTTGACCCGCGACCCCGAGGTGGGCGACATAATCACCGGCAAGATCACTCGCACCACCAACTTCGGTGTGTTCGTCGAGTTGTCACCGGGTGGAAAAGACGGCCTGGTACGCAACGAGGAACTGGGCGACCTGGCCTACGAAGACGTGGACATCGGCCAGGAAATCACCGTAATGATCCACGAAATCGACCACATGGGCCGAATCAATATGTCCCGGCGAGTGTTGATGGGCGACACGGAGCCGCCTCCTGCACGTCCCGACCGCCCCGCCGGCGACCGGGATCGCGGGCCACGCGGCGGTGGTTACGGTCGCGGCGGATTCGACCGCGATCGTGGCGGTGACCGTGGTGGTCGCGGCGGTTACGGCGGAGGCGGAGGACGCGATCGAGACCGTAGCGGTGGCGGGCGTGGTGGCTTTGGCGGTGACCGAGACCGTGGTGGCCGTGGAGGTTACGGTGGCGGCGGAGACCGGGACCGTGGCGGACGCGGAGGCGGTGGCGGTGGCGGCGGCGGCGACCGCGGGGGCCGTGGCTACGGCGGTGATCGCGAACGCGACCGTAACTCCATGCTGGGCAGTGATCCCAACGACCGCGATCGTGGCGGGCGCCGACCGCCGGGAGGCGGAGGGCGCTCCTCCGGAGGCAGCCGAAACCCTGCCGACCGTAGGTTCCTCGGTGGTGGCGGAGGCCGCCGCTAATACCAACTACAACGAGAGGGCAGTCCGCTGGGTCTGCCCTCTCTCACGATGGCGCTCCCCTTCGTGTTTGCAGAAGGTAACCGGTTCCGGTCCACTAATGTCACTGTGTTATCATCTTAATCGTAAGGTTTCGATGCAAGCGAACGGCCCAAACTGAGCTTTTGGCGAAAAGGGGAGGTAACGTTATGCCAGTAATCACCATTAACGGCCCCATCGGAGCCGGCTCCATCGCTGTCGGACAGCAGGTTGCCCACGACTTGCATCTCAACTACGTGGACCGCATGGTGTTCGCCGAAGCGGCCCGCATCATCGGTTCTCCCGTATCCATCCTCATGGCCAAGGAGCAGCGGGTCGAACGCTTCGGAGACCGGGTCACCGCGCTGTTGGGGAGAGTGCTCGAGCGCGCTGCGGTTTCCGGCGATTACGATCTGGGCGTTGGAATTGAGACTCTGCCGGAAACCTACCACGAACTGGCGGGAGAATCGTCGTCGCGGGTGCAACGAGTCAACGACCAGCTCTTTATCGACACCACGCGCGAGGTCGTGCGCAACCTGGCCCAGGCCGGTCACGTGGTCATCATCGGGCGCGGGGCGAATGTCATCCTCGGCGATACTCCCGGCGTCCTCCATGTGGGTATGCTAGCTCCGATGTCCAGGCGCGTGGAAACCATCATGGAGCGCGAGCACTTGGGCGAAGCGGAAGCTCGCGAGTACCTCGAAGGGCTGGAGGAGGCGCGGGTACGGTTCTTCCAGAAGTTTTTCAAAGTCTCCCCGCACGACCCGACCCTTTATCACATGATGCTCGACATGGGGCACATGAGCGACGACACCGCGGCCAAGATCATCGAGCACGCCACGGGCGACTTGGAGCACTGAACTTAATCATCACCGGCTACGAGTCGCGAAGCGCGCCAATCAAAACGCTTCGCGACAGGCGTTTAACTCAAGGAGGTCAAAACAGCATGTTCATCCGAATGGTCTGGGGGAAGCTCCGCGCGGGTTCCTGGGAGGAGTTTGAGCGGCACTATCACGAGCGCGTGACCACTGGAGCCAAGCCCAAGGGACTGCGCGAAAGGCAGTTGATACGCAGCACTGAGGACCCGGACGAGGGTGTCAGTGTCAGCGTATGGGACACGTTGGGAGACCTCCGCGCATACGAGACCAGCGATTTTCGCGCCAACATCGCCCGTGAGGTGGAGCACCTCTATCGTGGCGAGTACTGGGTGAAACATTTCGAGGTATCGTCAACCGACTAACACCCTGTCACCAGACATGAAAGGGCCCTGCCGACTCGATCAGCAGGGCCCTTTGTTTGGCTCGGTTGCTGTTGGCGGCAGACTAACGGCTGGCGCTGGCCCCTGTGAGCCTGCCAATCCCGGCGCGGGAGCAGTCCTCGTCTTCCTGGGCGGTTCCTCCGCTGCCGCCGACGGCCCCAATGAGCTCACCGTTCATGTATATCGGCAACGCGCCCTGTCCGGGAACGAACTCGCCCCGTTCAACCTCCATCACTGCGCGCATGATGGGCGTGGTGGACCGCTCGGTAAGGTCTCCGCTGGGCTCGCCAAAGCAGGCGGACGCCCGGGCTTTGCCTCGGGACACATACGGTGTGCGCCACGCGGAACCGTCCATCTTGCACATCGTGATCAGATCGCCGCGGGCGTCCACCACAGAAAAACTGAATGCCTTGCCCAAATCCAGGGCGGCTGCTTTCGCGCCTGCCAGCACTGCTTCGGCTTGATCAAGGGTGATGTTTGGCATAACTAGGACTCTCCTTGAGTGGTTTTCGAATTGCTTGACGTTGGTTTTTGACGCCGGTTGAGGGTCGTAAACCGGCTGCGATATTATAGCAGGGCTGGGCTCTGCGCCATTGTTCTCTGTTTCCCCTCTGCAGTGCCTCGCCTGCCGTCCCGCCATGACCAGCTTCTTTCAGTCATTCAACAAAGGATGCGGTTGCGTCCTCGGAATAGTGGCGGGTTTGATAATCGCGTCAATAATCCTTACCCTGTTGTTCGGCGATTTCAACGTCCGTTTCTGACCCACGCCCATCCAGGAGTAACCTAATGCAGTTCGGGTTTTACCTCCCCAATCACGGCCCCAACGCCCAACCGGGCCCATTGGCCCAGATTGCCCAAACCGGAGATCGTTTGGGCTTTTATTGCATGGTCGCCGGAGACCATGTCCTCGTACCCAACCGTATCGACTCTCCGTACCCTTACACCGTCAGCGGTGAATTTCCGACCGGCGAAAGCGGCGAATACTTCGAGCAACTCACCCTGCTGACCTACTTGGCCGGTGTTACCGAAAACATCCGCCTGGTCCCCAGCGTCATGATCGTGCCCTATCGCCCTCCCATCCTGGCAGCCAAAATTCTCGCCACGCTGGATGTCCTCTCCCAGGGCCGGCTGATTTTGGGCGTCGGCGTAGGTTGGATGGAGGAAGAGTTCGAAGCGCTGACCACGCCCCCATTCGCAGAGCGCGGCGCAGTTACCGACGAATACCTTCACGCCTACAAGGAACTGTGGACCAGCCCAAATCCCGAATTCGACGGGAAATACGTGCAGTTTTCGGGCATCCAGTTCCTTCCCAAGCCTGTCCAGAAGCCGCATCCGCCCATCTGGGTGGGCGGCCAGAGTCGTCCCGCCATCCGGCGCGCCGCCACCATCGGCGATGGCTGGCATCCAGTCGGTACGATCCCCGCGGCTACTCTGGAGCCCGAGGAATTGGCTGGCGACCTGGTTACGCTGAATCGTTTCGCCGAACAGGCAAATCGCGACCCTTCAGAAATTCAGGTCTCAATGAAGGCTCCGCTCTACGACCCCGCTACGATGCAGTCAGGACCGCGACGGCGTTTCTCCGGCTCACCCGACGCCATCCTGGAAGACGTGCAGACCTATACCGATATCGGCGTGTCCCACATCATCTTCGACATCCGAGGCAGCGACCTGAATCAGGGACTGGAGCGGCTCGACTGGTTCGCCAATGACATCATGCGCCACGTTGAGTAATCATGGGGAGGATGGACCAGCGCCATCGGATGTGTTGGTGTTTGTAGATCGAACAATCACCTGATCGATTGGTCGCATCTTCGAGAACTCCGCCTCTTGGGGCACCCAGGCGTCTCCGTCGGTAGCGATACCTACGTTGATGGCGATTTCTTCACCGTATACCTTTTCAATCTTGGCGAAGGTCATCGTCGCTACTTTTTCGTAAGGCGGCAGGGCAGCAAATTCTTCCGCGGTGAGACCGTTGTGTGAGTAACCGTCAGCCATATCTATTCACTTCTCTGCGGTTGGCTCGGCGGAAGCTGATAATTCGCGATACGCTCCCGCGGATGACAAAAACAACCGCATGCAGCCTTGTTTCGACCTAACCGTAGGCGATGAATTGAGTTCCCCTGCCCGGTCGCTGCGTAAGGTAGTAGCTCCTTCCCAATCGAAATTGGGAATGTCTGCGAAGTCGACGCCGTGCTTATCAAGATTTTCGCGTTGCTTGTCAGTGTCCCACTCGTAATTTCTACTCATTGTAAATCTGATACAACCGACGCAAAAGATTAAGGGCGGGAATACACCCGCCCTTCTATCTTTCGGCTATAGCTATATCTAGCCGGGAACTTCGTCGTAGTGGTCGAAGTTGCCAATCACGTTGGCCTCGTACATGGACTGGACGTCGTCCTCACTATAGCCCAACAGACCGGTAAGCACGTCCTCGTTGTGCTCGCCCACGCGTGGAGTCGTGCCCACCACCGCGGGCGTCCGGCTGAAGTGCCAGAAGTCGCCAGACACGGCGATGGTTCCAGCCAGGAAGTCGTCAACCTCCACCATTGCGCGGCGTTCCCACGGATGGGGATCTGCGGCGGCCTGGGCAATGGTGTTGACCGGTGCCGCCACCACATCGTGATGCGTGAAGTGGGCGATCGCGTCCTTCATGCTCATGTTCGCCATTAGGTCTCGCATCGCCTGGTTGACCAATTCGCCGTTGCGTCCCCGCTCGTGGCGAGTCGTGAACCGAGGGTCTTCCAGCCACTCCGGCTTGCCTAGGGCGTTGCACACCCGGTGCCAGTGGTGTTGGTCTCCGGCGGAGATTAGAACCCAGCCATCCGCGCAGGGGTACGTTCCCGAAGGCGGCGCTGCCGATTCACCGCGTCGAGGCTCGATGCCGGCGCCGTGGTAGGCAGTTACTGGGATCTCGGTGTAGCTGTAGCCTGTGTCGGCCAGGCACGCGTCGATGCACTGCCCCTGTCCCGATGACTCACGTTCGTGCAGGGCCGCTAGGGTGCCGATGGCCGCGTGGAGGGCCGTGGTCCGGTCGATGATGGGCACGCCGGCGCGGATCGGCGGCATTCCCTCTTCGCCGGTTACCATTGCGATACCGGACATGGTCTGACCGATGGGGTCGTAACCGATCTGGTCGCGGTACGGGCCGAATTGACCGTAGGCGGATACGTTCACCATGATGATACGCGGGTTCAGCTCGTACAGCACGTCATAGCCGAAGCCCATGATGTCGATGGTGCCGGGACGGAAGTTCTGCAACAGGACGTCAGAGACACCTACCAGCTTGCGCAGGACCTCTTTGCCATCCTCTTTGCGAAGGTCGATGCTGAGGCTCTTCTTCCCGCTGTTGTACTGCACCCAGTACGCGGACTGCTTGCGCACCCACGGGGCGTGGTAGCGGGTCTCTTCGCCGCCCAGCCGCTCGACCTTGATGACCTCAGCGCCCAGCCGTGCGAGCACCTGTGCGCAGCGGGGACCGGCCTGGTGCCGACCCAGGTCAATTACTCGTATCCCGTCCAGGGGGCCTTTTGCTTCTGCCATGACCGGTTCTCCTAAATCAGGTTTTCCGACACGCGCCGACTTCCAGAAGAGAGCGCGAATCCGGCGTTTGGTTAGTTCCCGGCGTTTCGCCGGCGACGATTTTGAGTGCCGCCATTCTACGCCGGCCAATCATTATGGGCAAGCGCGGCGTCCCGCATTAGTTGTTCAGACTTGTGGAGACCCTAAGCGAACCCAGCCCGTCATACATGAGTCATCCCGAATTTGGGTTGAGGTGAGGGAAGGACGGTGGGTGGGTTAGCCAGAGGGTACTGAGTGCGGAGCGAAGCCTGGGGAGAGGTAATTTGGCTTGTCGGTACCGCTCCCCGGTTCGGTGGCACCAGTTTCTGATTAGGCTTTGGACGAGAGATTGGCGGCTTGGCGTGAGCAGGTGGAGGAGGAAGGCATAGACCAGAGAGGCCATGAGCAGGAGTTTGAGGCGGTTTTCCCAGAACCAGAGGCGGGGGCTTTCCATGGCCAGGTCGGTCTTGCAAGCTCGGTAGCACATCTCTACCTGCCAGCGGCGAGCGTAGGCCATGACCACCCGCCAGGCGTCGTCAACGGAAGCAATGGGCTGGTTGGTCAGCAGGTACCAGGGTGTTCGTCCCGTACCGGGTCTGGAGACCACCAGCCATAGGGGATGATCCAACTGGGGGTGGTGTACTGGCACGGTCAGGATGCCGGTTTTGCGGTACTGTCGACGGTTGTAGTCCCAGATCATGCGGTGGTCCTGGGAGCGTTTGCCTCGGGAGATCTGCCCTGGGAAACGCTCCTGGCCCAAGGCATCCACCAGGCGATGGCGGGTAGGCCAGCGCATAATGAAGCAGAGTTGACGTTGGGTCAGTTCCTCCAGCCAGGGAGCGCCAGCGTAGCCCCGATCAAAAAGGTGGATCACCTGTTGCTGCCAGCGCTGGGCGCATTGGGCCAGCAGTGTGACGGCCTGCGCTCGCCGGTGGCTGGCCAGGGGACCTCGGCTGGTCCACCAACCCATGGCAGCCAGGGTGGGCGCGCCCGCCATCCCAGCCACTATCACCGTGAGCCACTGCATCCCCGGCACGAATACGGGCGGTCCTCCCGGAGGGTTGTAGTAGCCCGGCTTGATCCGCTTGAGACGGGCCGCCTTGCTGGAGCGCACCGGACACAACCCCTCCAGGGCGATGCTCTCCGGCTTCTCCAGGACACTCTCATCCCAGATGGCCAATGCCCCTTCCCCAGCGGCGGCCAACTCCGTAAGCCGCCGGTCGGCATCATGCCAAAGAAACTCTTCCAGGAGAGTATGGGACCACTTGGATGAGCGCAGCAGATTGCTGAGACGCTTGGTCCCCGCCGGCGCACGGTCGGGACTAATGATGTGAGCGCCCAACTCGCTCAAGAGCAACCCGTAACGATTGTGGCGCATCCGCACCATGGCCACCAGGGTCAGCAGAAAGGTGCGCACCAATCGCCGGTCCAGTCGATGGTTCAGCCAGGTTTCCAATGGCCCGATGAATAATCCCAACAGATCCGCAACCTGTTGCCCTTGCTCCTGGCCCGCCCCTTGCTGCAACATAAAGAAGCCCCCTTCGGTGGTTTGGAGTTTGCTCACTCCCACTTCACCAGAAGAGGGCTTCTCTTATCAGCCCCTTACAGCGACAGTTTCCCCATTTTCTAAAATCCGGGATGACTCATGTATCCAGGGACCCATCCCCCTACTCACGTTTGCCGGCCCGTGGCCGTTCCGAATTTCTACTTTTGCCGCAACGACTACTGCCACACGGGATAACTCAGCAACTCTGAACAGCTAAGTCTCGCACGGGCTCCCGCTTCACACGGCGCCTTCCGCCTCTAACCCAGTCAGTTGGTCCGGCGTAAGCCCACCCAGCGAGCACAGAATTTCGGCGTTGTGCTGACCCAGCGTCGGCGGAGTCTCGGCGTCGGCCTGCTCACAGGCGCTCAGACGTATCGGAGTTGCCAGGGAGCGGAACACGCCGCCCAGCGTATCGCCCGTTTCGACGTACATCCCTCTGGCCTCTAGTTGAGGACAATCCGCCAGATCAGCCATACTTTGCGTAACGCCCATTGAAAATCCTAACTCGGTGAGTTTCCCTGCGACTTCCCACTTGGGACGTTGGGAAGACCAGACTTCTATCGCGGGGACCACCTCGTCAAAAACGAAATCGGCGTCCGGGAACTGCTGCAGGTATCGCTCATCCTGCTCCGGAAGATCGCTGCGCCCCACCAGATCCCACAGCGCTGCCAAACGTTGCGGGCTACGCACGCCGGCCATAATGACATAACCGTCCGCAGCGCGAAAAACGAGTCCGGCGCTCAGCGACCCTCGCCGTGTCCGACCCGTTGCCTGACCGGTGGCCTGGTAGCCGTTCATGTTGCTCACCATGTGGGACACCATGCACTCGTACATCGCCACATCCACGTGCTGGCCTTGTCCGGTCTGTCGCCGGGTTTCCAGGGCCAAAACGATCCCCAACGCGGCCCACACGCCCGGAACGGAATCGCCGATGTTGTCCCCCACCGCCTGCGGACGGCCGCCCGGCTCGCCCGTTGCCTCCATCCAGCCCGACATCGCCTGGATCGCCAGGTTGTTGGCCGGCCAGTCGGAGTACGGCCCTCTCGCCCCCTCGTTGTCCCCGTATCCGCTGATCTCGGCATATATGAGGCCCGGATTGATCTCGCTCAGGCGGTCGTAGCCGAGGCCCAACCGCCGGAACGCGCCCGGCCCCCAGTTGTCCAACAACACGTCCGATTGTGCTACCAGATTCTCAAAGGCCGTTTTGCACGTCGCATTCCGCAGGTCCAGGGTCACCGATTTCTTGTTCCGGTTCACGCCCAGGAACCGGCTGCCCACCTGCCCGGTTTCAGCGTCGCCCACGAACGGGCCGCGACCTCGGGCCAAATCCCCCGTGCGCGGTCGTTCGATCTTGATGACCTCCGCCCCCATATCCGCCAGGATCAACGAGCAGAACGGCCCCGCCACAATATGAGTGGCGTCCAACACGCGGATGCCTTTGAGCGGCAACGGCAGGCTGGAGGACGGTTCAAGAAGCGCGTGGTCGTTACTGTTGGGCATCGTTTTGCATCTCCACTACACCGTATTCGCCTGTTTCGCGAGTCTAACCATCCGTTTCTGAATCCCCGGCAAGAACACGTTGGTACTCTATCAGCCTGTCGTGCAGCCAGTCCGCCATCTCAGGCCAGTTCTCGCGATCGCGGGTGTTGGTGTATAAACAGTCTTCACCTCTGACGTTGTTCAGCATCTCTCGGTAATTCTCAACCCGTGAGGCGCTTTGTTCGCTGGCATCACCGGTCCGTGGGCGGATGTATATGCCGACCCTGTTTCGTGAAAGATGCTGCGAGATAACCAACCCGGAGACCTCATGATAAATGTTGCTGTCAACGTGATCCGGACGTAGTTCAACGTCCTCGGTATGACGTTGGGCATAAAAATGCCAAAAGTCATGCCGGAACTGGCGGGTTTCACTGAGGCGGCTGTCGTCTTCTCGCGCGGAGGCGCGAATCCGACGGTCCCAATCGCTGGGACGCTCCACCACCTCAAATACTGGCACCATCGGAGAATCGGCGATTTGCAGAACTCGCAACCTTACGGCGAAAAAAGAAAACGGGTCAGTCGTATTCTCATTCAACCAACGGACCGCTGAAAGGTGGGCGTCATTAAAGCGTTCGGAGATCCAGATGATTGTCCGGGCTTCCAAGCCTGCCAGGTAAGTAAGGATTTTGCCTAGATGATCATGGTCAGTTGAGCCGTATTGATTCTCTATCAGTACAGGACTGCCGTCTCTGGTGTTTCTCGCGAGAATATCAGCGGAGAACTGCCCCACCGCAACCTCGGTGTCGCCAGACTCCAACGGGACCCCCACCACTTCCGAAAGTCGTTCCAGGTTATTGACCAGCCATGGCGTGAAGTTGTGGGCTTCGTGGGGCCAAACTTCACGCAAGTTCACATCCTTCAATTCGCCGAATTCCATCTCATGCCTCCGCATCCCTTCTATATGACCATGCCTAGATTACGACACATGCTCCGCCAAGGACCGGAGGGCGGCCCGGGCGCCTTGTCGCATCGGCTCGAAGTGGCTGAAGCAAATCACCTCGAAATCCAGTTGGGACAGGCGACGAACCGATTCCTTGGCGGCTTCCATGTCGCTGGAGAACCAGCGCGAGGGCAGCGTGAGGCGTCCCTGATACCGTTGCAGCGCGTCGGCGACCAGCAGGACACCTTCGTTTGGGAAATGTAGACTGATGCTGCCCGGCGTATGGCCTGGGGTGTGGACCACGGTGGCGCCGCCCAGCAGCGGCAGTATGTCCCCCCCGTTCAACCGGATAGCCACCGGCACGGGTGAGGGAGTCATCCAGGTCAACAGCGGCCACATGAACGGACGGAGCCACCGGGGCTTGACCGGATTGGGCAGCTTCCGGCCGGCCTCTCCGGCGAGGTAGGGCGCTTCCACTCCGTGGGCAGCCAGCGGCGCGCCGGTCGCTGCGATCAGGCCGGCCATGCCGCCCACGTGGTCCGGGTGGTAGTGGGTGGAGATGAGCTGGCGTACCGATCCTGGTCCATAGCCCAGCCGATCCAGATATTCGATGATGCGTCTATGATGGTAGAGCCGCCAGCCGGCGTCAATAATCGTAACAGCTTCATCACCGGTTTCCGCGTCGGGTGTGATGACCAGGAACGCGCTGGTGGTTATCAATCCGCGTTGATGCAAGCCGGGCATGACCTCGCCAACCCGCGCGCGAGGGCCGGGAATGCCCGGCGGCCGGTAGATGGAAGCATCAGGGAGGGGCCATTCCATGGGTCCAGTCCGTCATTCGGGTTCGGCACGGCGCTGGGATACCGCGCCCCGCTATGCGACGATCGATCCTGATGGCGCTGCGGGTCGGTACAATGGCCCTACTGCCGCAGGTCTATGACTCGGCGTGCCTTGAACTGCGTCCGCTCAAATTCGCCCTCCGGTTTCAGTTCCACTGACACGCCCACGCCCAGAGCCCGCCGCAGTGTGTCCGCCACCTGGCCTCGCAACGACTCTAAACCCTCCGGCCCACTTTCACCCGCGCCAGCCCAAACCTCAGCGGCCACCTCGGTTTGCACCGTCAAGCGGTCCAGGTACCCGCGTTCCCGTTCAACCACCAGCCGGAATTCGCCACCAAACTCACCCAAACCTCGCAGCACATCCTCAACTCGGGACGGAAACACGTTCTGCCCGCGGATGATGAGCATATCGTCCGCGCGCCCGTAGATGCCCAACGGTAGTGTCGGATACGTCCGTCCGCACGGGCAGTCCACCATCTCCCAGCGCGCGATGTCCCCCGACCAGTACCGGATCATCGGCTGCGATTCCCGCTCCAGATGGGTGTACACGGGCACCCCTTCGCTTCCCATCGGTACCGGTTCACGGGTGTCGGGATCCACCAGTTGCGTGTACACGATGTCCTGCCACAGGTGCATCCCTCGCTCCAGGTGGCAGCACCCTCCGTTGGTCATCCACGGAGTCATCTCCGCCATGCTGCCCTGGTCCACCACGTAACACTCGTAAGCGTCCTCGATAGCCTGTCGCGTCGCCGGCACGCTCGCGCCCGGCTCGCCGCTGAAAAACATCAGCCGGAACGCGAAATCGGTCCTCGGGTCAATTCCCATCTCTCGCGCCGTTTCGGCCAGGTACAACGCGTAGGACGGCGTGGCGTACAACGCCGCCGGCTTGACCATCTGCGCCCATTCCACGGCCCGTTCCGTCTGTCCAGGCGCGCCCGCTCCAAACGGGAAGCAGGTTGCCCCCAGCCGCTCGGCTCCGACCAGCGCGCCCCAACTGCCCACGTACAGGCTGAACACCGCAGCCACCATCACCGTGTCGCTGGGCCGAACGCCGGCCGCCCAAAGGATCCGCGCGTGCGCCTCGCCGATACGGTCCCAATCTCCCCGACTTATCCCGAAAACCGTGGGACGCCCGGTCGTGCCCGATGTCCCATGGATCCTATACACCTTATCCGGCGACACGCACAGGAAACGCCCGTAAGGAGGGTGTTCCTCCTGTTCCTTACGTACTTCTTCCTTGGTCAGTATGGGCAACTGTGCGAACTCTTCCAGGCTGCGGATGTCTGCGGGATCAACCGGAGCCTCCCGCCAGAACTCTCGATAAAAACCGGAACGTTCCCATGCGTAGCTGACCTGCCCCCTCAACTTGTCCAGGATGATCTCATCCCGCTCGTGCGGCGGCATCGTTTCCAGGCGCTCGTTCCAATGCTCAGCGCCATCCGGCGGAACGTAAGTCGGATCGTATTTCGGCGGCCAGGCCATCGCAGACTACCGGCTCAACGAATCGTGGATGAATCGCACCATCTCACCTGTGAACGTTCCCACCGGGAACACCCCATCGACGCCCAGTTCGCGCAGCCCGTCTACGTCGCCGTCTGGAATCGTCCCCCCCACCAACAACATCACGTCCTCCGCGCCGTCTCCTCCACGCAGCCCGTGCCGCTCTAACGCATCCACCATACGAGGCATCAACCGCATGTGCGCCCCGGACAGGATGCTGATGCCAACCACGTCCACGTCCTCTTGCGCCGCCGCCGCCGCCACCTGGTCCGCCGTAACCCGCATCCCCAGGTAAACCACCTCCATACCCGAATCACGCAACGCCCGCGCAATCACCTTCACCCCTCGGTCGTGCCCGTCCAGCCCAAGCTTGGCCAACAACACACGAGGCGGGTTGGGTACCGTTGATGAACTAGTGGAAACCACCGTTCACCCGCCGTCCACCGTATTGTCGGAGTCAGAGCTCAGCATGCGGAGAATAATCCCGACCACGCCCAATCCTATAGATCCGACGATAGACACCAGCTTCGGACCTTCGTATGTCCCTATGCTGATTATCACGCTGGCGATCAATATCGCGGTGATTCCCAGGCACATGGTGCCCAGATCACCGAATATCTTTCTCATCGGTAGTGGATTTTAGCAGCGATGACTGCTGTGATGAAAAGCACTGACAACACGGCGCCACCGTACGCCAAAGGCAAAAATTCGGCGATGATGTACCGCTCCGTACTGAATGCGCTCAGTCCCAGCCAATTGCCGGCCAGCATCACCCAACTGAATGCGAAGAAAGCAATCAGCCAAATCGTGACAAAAATGGCGAGCGGACTATTCATAGATTATTCTCAAGTTTTCGGCTTGCATCAACCCGTGTCATCAATATAACCCATATCCATCCGATCGTCTAAAACACCCCCGGGTCCACGTACTCGCCCCATTCCTCCCGCAGCGCGCCCATGATCTCGCCCTCCGTAACGCCGGAACCCACTGCGCTCAGGATGGCCGGCATCAGGTTCCCGTCGGCCCGCGCCGTTTTGACAATCTCGCGCAACCCAGCCGCCGCGTCGGACTCGCTTCGACCCTGTCGAACCGCCGCCAGTCGTTCAATCTGTCGCTCCTCTTCCGCGTAATCAAACTCGAACAGCTCCAGCGACCCTGCTGACGCTGCCTCATCCCGGTATTCGTCGTTCACGCCGACTATCGTGTAATCACCGCTCTCCACCCGTTGCTGGTAGCGATACGACGCCTGGGCAATCTCGCTTTCAATATACCCGCCGCCGATGGCCTCCAGCATTCCATCCAGCATGCTCCCGTTGCCCATGCTGTCAATGCGTTCGATGTAAGCCATCGCCGCGTCTTCCAGTTCGTTGGTCAGCGTCTCCAGGTACGCCGATCCACCCAGAGGGTCCGGCGTGGCCGCCACTCCCGATTCGTGCGCCAGAATCATCTGCGTCGCCAGTGAGATCCGCATCGCTTCTTCCGATGGTATGTCATACGCCTCGTCGTATCCGCTCACGTGCAGCGATTGTGTGCCCCCCAGCACCGCGGCCAGCGCCTGCAACCCCCCGCGCAGGATGTTGTTCAGCGGGTCCTGCCGAACCAGCGTCGATCCCAGCGTCTGCGTGTGGAACCTCATGCGCATCGATTCGGGTCGGGTCGCGCCATAACGGTCCCGCATCAACCGCGCCCACATGCGCCTCGCCGCTCGGAACTTGGCTATCTCCTCGAAAAAGTCGTTGTGCACCCCAAAAAAGTGGGACAGGCGCGGTGCGAATGCGTCCACCGCCAACCCCCGCCGCTGCGCCGACTCCACGTAGGCCATCCCCTGGGCGACGGTGAACGCCAACTCCTGCACCGCATCAGAGCCAGCCTCCCGCGTGTGGTACCCGCTGATGGATATCGTGTACCAGTTGGGCACGTGTTGCGTGCAAAACTCCACCACGTCGGTGGTCAACTTGAGCGCCGGACCCGGTGGGAGCGCGAACGTCTTCTGCCCGTGAAATTCCTTCAACGAGTCATTCTGCACGGTACCGCGCAGCGCAGCCCACGGAGTCCTCCGACGCTCGGCGGTGTGCAGGAACATCGCCAGCAGCACGATGGCAGGATGGTTGATGGTCAACGAGACGCTCGCCTGCTCCAGCGGAATCCCCTCGAAAAGCTCGCCCATGTCGGCGGCCGTATCGATCGCCACGCCCAGGCGCCCGACCTCACCCTCGGCCAGCTCATGATCGGAGTCATATCCGGTCAGTGTGGGATGGTCAAAATCAGTGCTCAGTCCGGTCTGCCCGTGATCCAGCAGGAATTGGTAGCGTTCGTTTGTAGCCCGCGCCGTTCCGAACCCGGCAATCTGCCGCCGCGTCCACAACCGCCCCCGGTACATCGTCGGGTACGCCCCCCGAGTAAACGGAAACTCCCCGGGATTGCCCAAATCGGCGGCAGGGTCGAAACCCTCGGAATCGAGCTGCCCCGGAGAGTAGAGCGGCGCGATTGGGACGCCGGAGAGGGTGTGGGGGGGCTTTTCACTGCTATTGGTCATGGCTACCCTCTACCGTCACGCTAAGCGCCATTTTCGATTTTCAAGCACGATGGATCCATCCCGCTTTAATTCCTGTTGGGCGTTTCGTATGTCATGCTTCCATCGTTTCCCGAAAGTACGGTCACCTATCACTCGGTCCACTTCATCATCGCAGAGTTCAGGTTTCAGGTTTTTGACCAGCGGGCTCAATTGACTGGTGGGCATTGGACCATGCGTCCGTAGGACGGATAGAACTGCTTCTGCAAATTGAGAAGTGATGGACCCATTCGGATCGCTGGCAAATTTCTCCCCAGCCGTCCTCAGTTTCACCAATCGCTCGTTCATATCATCACGAATGGCGTTGCGTACTGCTTTGGCGCTAATGGGAACCGCACTGTTAATCGTTGCCTGGCTGAGTCGTGCCTGATGTGCCAAAGCTTCTAACTCAGCCAGATCATCCTCTGGCACCAGCACACCCAAATTGCCGTGCTCCCGCCAGTCGTCCGCTATGTCTCGCACGCCATCGGGATCCGTGATAGCAACTCCCAATTCCGGGTTGTGGCAGAGTCCGCCGTTGGTGAGATTGGTAGAAGTTACGATCGCCATATGCTCGTCGGCCACGTACGCCTTGGCATGCAGATGCCGCAGGTGTCGGACAGTCGTGCCGGGGATCCGCTTACACAGCCACGCCAACGCGCCAATGTCCAGCGAGCCGTCAATCAGGCTATCCGAGTGCAGGTTGGTCAGCACGTCAACTTGCACTGATGTTCGCCGAGAACGCAATTTGCCCGCCAACCGTTCAACCGGCTGACGAGTAATATACGGCGCAGCGATGATTGCCGACTCCTGTATTGAGCCAGCGAATTCGTCAAATGTGAGTGCCCACGGCGGCTTGATGCTCTGCATACAACATCCCTCAATCCGTCGTGACGCAGCCATTATTGAGCTGACGACACCTGTTACGCAAGTTGCTGCCGATATTCTCAGAGTTCAAACGCTGTCGTGAAAGCGTTTACGCTCACCAACATGTGACCGGCTGCTCCAATCGAAAACAGCGTGGCAGCCGTGAGGTTGGTGCGAAAGGATCGGAATCAGTCCGACCCTGTGGCCGGCACTGGACGAATCACGGTTTTGAGCAGGACTTCTACCGGCATACCTGTTCGCTCGTGCATCAATGTTGCCAACTCCGGCGTGATGGGCTGGCAGCCAGCCAGTATCGCGTCCAGGGCGGTATCGCTGCCGGCCAACGGAGTCAACTGTTCCCGCGTCGCCATTTGCTGGTCCAGCATAAACTCAAGCATGGAATGGGGGTCCGGGTCATCCATGGGATAGTGCTCGTCCTCGTACTCTATGACCAGATCGGACAGGCGGTCGAGTTCCCTGCCTTCAGGAGTATCGAGCTCGGCATCCAGTAGCTCGGAAATACGCGCCAACGCAGAATCGTATTCCGCCTCAGTTTGGACTTTGGTGATTTCTGCCATTGCTATACCTCTTCGGCGTTGATGCGGTCATAGTCGGCGTGCGTGCCAATGAACCTGATATAAACCACGCGATATGCGTAGTTGGCTTTTACCACCAAGCGATAGCTATTGCCCTTGATGTTGAACACCAACCGATTCCCGGAGATTAGACTGGCGCTGGGATATCTCAACCTGACCTGGTGCGGGGCGGCCCAGTCCGCATTCCCAACCGTCTCATACCAGTCCTGTAACGGCTGCCGGGCATCGGGATGTCGTTCCCAGAACTCGCGCAGAGTTCTTTTTGCGATAATCCTCACGAGAACCCACAGGTGGAATTGTAGCATGGCTCGTACCTGAACCATGGTACGTGTCCCACCGCCAACCCCTCCCCCAAACATACCTCCATCCCATTCATCCCCTTCATCGGTGGAAAATTCCTGTCCCACCCATGACACCCACCCCTTGATCCGGATCAAACCCATGTTCCATACTATCCCTGTGCACAACAGAACCCGGTCAATAGCCAGCCAGAGGTGAATCCAGCCAACCGTCGGTCGTTCACGGCCAACCCCGTCAGAATCCAAAATCGCAACCGGCCCAGGTGGCCAACGCCGCTTAAAGACCTGACTCCTCACCGGCGCGTGCCCCACTGGTGTCCCCGGGACTGTCCGAGCCCGCGCGCAAGCGCGCCCTAGCCGGCGCGCCGAGTACACGAAAAAGTAAGCCAAATAGTTGCGTACCCATCCCGGCCGTATGCTGACAGCGACCGAACTCAGGCAAACCTCACCTCTGGCAGACCGTAAAACCCCAACAACCGAATCACCCAAAGGAGCAACCTTCCAAGATCAACCTAACAACCGAATCATCTCGCCAGTCCTGAGCCTGTCGAAGGACGCTCATGGGGAACCTGTTGAACCACCCCAACGGAGGCCACACCGTGCTTGACACCCTCCGCAAACCCCTCGGCGTCCTGTGCCTGCTCACGGCTTTGGTGACGTTGGGTATGTACTATTTCAACGCCGCCGACCCCGTCGCGGCGATACCCATCTGGTACGTCCTAGACATCTTCGTCAGCGTCGGAATCTTCCTGACTGTGGTCGTCAACGTCGTCGATTCCCTGCGCATCCGTCGGGACCCCTCAGCCCACCTGCGCCAACTGCCGCGCGACATCATAACGGTGATTGCCGCTTTGGTGCTGATGGTCTTCTTGCACAATCACCTGCTGTTCGCCCTGGAGCCCGGATCCGAAAACATCGCGCTGTGGCTGTACTTGGATCCCGCAGTGGTCGCGGTCCTCGCTTGGGAAGGAATTGCGTTGGTGCGGTCCCGCGTTCAGGCCGACTGAGCCCGCCCCGCAACGCTATCCAGCGGTTCACCCGGCCGCCAGCGCGGGGATGATGTGCTCGCCGAACGCCTGCACCTCCGTCTCCGGCGGCGCGAACGTCAGGCACGGCATCAGATATATCTGGTTCACGCCGTGTTTCGACATTTCGCGAATCCGTTGCGTGCAATGTTCCGGCGTGCCCACCAGCCCCATCGCGTCGCAGAGTTGCGTGTTCACGTCGTCGCTCACGAACTGCGTGAGGTCGATGGCCTCCTCCCAGTTCGGAGCATGCCCCAGGTCTGGGTAAACGTCCCGAACCGCCTGCGGAATCTCGTAGTCCGGCAGGTCCACGTCGGAGTACGGCAACCAGTTGGGTCCGCCCCACAGCAGCCCCCAGTGCACCGACACTGGCCGCGCCAGTCGCCGCGCCGCGTCATTCGACTCCGCGATGCAGGTGCGCACCGCGAACACCACGTCCAGGTCGTCCAGTGTGCGCCCGCCCCGTTTCGCCCCCGTTTCCAGGTGCTCCAACGCTTTGCCCACAATGCCGGGAGTGTAGCCCACCAATACCAGCGCGCCATCCGCCACCTCGCCGGCCAGCTCCAGCGATCGGGGACCCGACGCCGCCATCAGCACCGGAACGCCCGCTCCACCGTCGCTCCCGGCAAAATCCAGGGTGTTGGTCATCCCGTTGTAGTCCACCGATTCGCCGGCCAGCAGCGCCTTGACCTCCATGATGCACCGGCGCATCTGTCGCAGCGTTGCCGGACGTCGACCTATCGTGCTGGCCGAGGTGTACCCGGTGCCGATGATGAACTTCGTGCGCCCCGGCGCGATCTCCGCTACGGTCTGGGCGGCTCCGGCCAGTACCGACGGAATTCGCCCGAACGGGTTGGTAACCGCCGGGAACAGATTCAGCCTGCTGGTCGCGCTCGCCGCCAATCCCATGGTAACGAACGTGTCGCGGCAGATCATCTGGCTGTCCAGGATGCCCGCGCCGTCGAACCCGGCCTCCTCAATCTTCTTGATCAGCGCAAGTAGTTCGGGCATCGGCGAGGTGCCCGGCACGCGCATCGATATCTTGATTTCATCTGACATGGTCTTTTCCTCGTGCTGAATCTGGTTGGTAAAGCAGCCGGTAGCTCAGGCCGGCAGTATAGCAACCCGCGGCCGCGTCACACCCACAAATGAAATCCGGCGCGGATTCCCAAGGAGTCCAACGCCGGATCGAATTCTCAGCAACGTGGTGATGTACCTACATCATCTGAGCCGCCGCAATCTCGGGTCCAGCGTGTCGCGCAGCCAGTCGCCGAACAAGTTGAGCGCCATCACCACCACGGTGATCGCCAGCCCCGGCATCAACGACAGCCACCACAGGTCCAGCAGGTTGTTCCTGCCCTCGGAGACCATGATGCCCCACGCCGGTTCGCCGGGTGGCACCCCCACGCCCAGGAAGCTCAGTGAGGCCTCCAGCAGGATAGTCTGGCCCACCAACAGGCTGATGATCACCAGCACGGTATTAACCACGTTTGGGAAAATGTGCCGCCACATGATCACGTGCGGCGGTACCCCGGCCACAATCGCCAAGGTGACGAAATCCCGTTCCTTGATGCTCAGCACCTCGCCCCGAACCTGCCGCGCAAACCGGGCCCAAACCGTCGCCATGATGGCGATTACCACGTTTTGGATGCCCGCGCCACCCTGGATCGCCACGATAATCAGCGCCAGGAGGATGGTCGGGAACCCCATCACGCCGTCGCACACGCGCATGAGTATCGCGTCGATTTTCCCGCCCAGGTAGCCGGAAGCCACTCCCAGCGCAGTTCCCACCAACGCTCCGAATCCCAACGAAATCAGGCTGATGAAAGCCGATATCCGTGCCCCGTAGATCAGCCGACTGAGAATGTCGCGTCCCAGCAGGTCAACGCCCAGCGGGTTTTCAGACGTTTCGAACGGTGCGATTCGTTGCACTCCCTTGAGCACGTCCGGTTCCTGGGGGTCGTAAGGAGCCAGCCAGGGAGCGAATAGCGCGCAGATCGCCAACACCAGCAGGACGATAACCGGTATCCATGGAATCCGTGCGCCCCGCAGGAAGACTATCCCCCGCCACGCGGTGTCTAACGTCGACCTGGTCTCTGCCGTTTGTACTGCCATGTCCAGGCTCCGTTACTGGTACCGGATCCGAGGATCCACGTATGCGTAGAGAATGTCCACCACCGTGGACAGGAACACGTAGATGAACCCCGAGGTGAGTATGGTCGCCATGATCACCACCGTATCCCGTTCGCGTATGGCGTCCAGCATCAGCCGACCCAACCCGGGCCAGGCGAATACCACTTCCACAACGATAGCCCCGTTGAGCAGCCCGGCAAAGCTGACCCCGCCGAACGTGAGCACCGGAATAATGGCGTTCTTCAAGGCATGTTTAAAAATCACCAACCGTTCCTGCAGACCCTTGATTCGGGCGAACTTCACGAACTCGCTGTCCAGGACTTCGAGCATGCTCGAGCGCGTCAGACGCATGAACCCGGCCATCACGAACGACGAAATGGCGATGCCGGGCAGGATGTAGTGGTCGATCCCGCCGCGTCCGTAAGTGGGCAGCCATTTCAGCTGCGCTCCGAAGAACATAATCAGCATTATCGCCACCCAGAACTGCGGCGCCGACATGCCAATGATGGCAAACACCTTGGCAAACTGGTCCACTATGGTGTTCCGTTTAACTGCCGCCAGCACCCCTAATGGGATGCCGATAACCATGGCAAGGAACAGTCCCACCGCCGCCAGTTGCAGCGTGGGCGGGATGCGTTCCGCCATCATCTCGCTGACCTGGCGCCGGCTGGTACCCGAAACGCCCAGGTCTCCCTGCACGAGGTTGAACAGGTATCGACCATAGCGCTCGTAAGCCGGCCGGTCCAGGCCAAACTTGCGACGGATTTCCTCCAGCTCTGCTTCGGTGGTGTCCGGAGTGGCCATCGCAAGCGCGATGTCTCCGGTCAGCTCTGCGCCGAAGAACACCACCATGCTGAGCACTATCAGCGTGATGATCGACTGGGCGATGCGGGCTGCGGTGAAGCGGAGCATCGGATCACGTCCTTAGGTCGTCGGATCGTGTTAGGGGCGGGTTTGTAACCCGCCCCTGTTCGCGTTTACGTTGTTCGGTTACTGTTTGACTTCCACCGTCCACAACGCGCTCATGTAAGGCGCCAGGGGCCATGGGGTCCAACTGGCGACTCGATCGCTCACACCGTACGGCTGGTTCAGGAAGCCCGGCGTGAAGTCGTAGTGCTTGTCGTGGATGGTTCTCAAAGCTTCGTAATAAGCCTGGTGGCGCTCCGCCTGGGTGCCGATGGTGGCGCCCGCCGCGAGAACCTTGGCGGCAATGTCCTGGTCGTACGCGATATACGCGCCTTCCCTGGCGTAGCGGCCGAGCATCCGGCGCCCGCCGTCATAGGTGTTCTCGTTGGTGCGAACCAGGTACTGCCCGGCGATTTCACCGGCGTACTGGACTTCCTTCAGGCTCACTTCTTCGCCGACGTTCACCTCACAATCGATGCCCAGCGTGGTTTCCCAGCTCTGGCAGATCAGTGTGGACAATTCGACGGTGAGCGGAGCGCCCGCGCCCGTCCACGTGTGAATCGGAAAGACCCTGCCCTCGTTGAATCCTGCGCCACCCGGGTAACCCGCGTCGGCCATCAACTGCTGGGCCTTTTCGGGGTCATAGGTCAGCGGGCCCAGGTCTGGCTCGTACCCGAGGCCCGACGGGCTACCGATCCCGTGCATGCCGCGGATCTCAAAGGCATCGGAACCGCCGTATAGGGCCTGAATCTTCGTCTTGTCAATGGCGTAGTCCAGCGCCTCCCGTACCCGCACGTCGTGGCACATAATGGGCAGGCCATCGTTGTCGGTCTCGCGGTCGCAACCGTTGGCGTTGATCCAGATGTGCACCGACTCGGGAGCATAGACAATGCGCCCACCGGCATCCTGGATCTGATTGACCACGGTGTTGTCCGCTTCGATGATGTCAACCTCGCCGGCTTGCAGGGCCGCAACGCGCGTTGACAGTTCCGGCACCACGCGCAGCGAGATCGTGTTGAACGGGAATGGCCGTTCCTGCCGCAGGAAGTAGTCCTCAAACCGTTCGTACAGGATCTCTTCCTCGTAGCGGTGGCTGATTACCTTGTACGGTCCGGGCAGTCCCGGGTCGGGACTTTCTTCAAACGCTTCCGCTTGCTGGCAAACCTCGACCGGCGTGCAGTTTTCGATGGTCTGACCCAGCGGCAGGCTGTTCCAGTAGTCCACGGATATGACGGTGCCGATGGCAGTGTTGTCCACCTCTGACACCGCGGCGCCAAAGAACGCCATGGGTTCCTTGAACGTGAACTTGTAGGTGTCGGGGCCGGTAATCTCGCGGTTGGTTATCTCCCGGGCGATACGCACCGTGGAAACGCCCGACGCCTCCTCCGAGATCGCCCAGGTGGCTTTGAAGTGGATGTCGTCGACGTCCACTATTTCGCCGTTATGGAACTGGATACCAGGCCGTATGGTGAATTCCCAGGCCAGTCCTTCATCCACGATCTCCCACTTGTTGGCGATTCCCGTCTCGGGATCCAGTACCAGGCTGCCGTCCGAGAAGCTGCCGCCCACGAGCCACACCTGTGCCAATCGATGCCACAGGTTGTTTTCACCCGCCGCATATTTAGAGTTGAAAAGCTCGTTGCCCTGTGTGGTCACCATCACGGTGAACATTTCGATGTCTTCGGACTCCATCATCGCCGGTGCTTCCGTGGGAGACGGCACGGCGGTGGCGGCAGCCGCAGCAGGCGCTTGCGGAACTGCCGTTGCTGGCGCCGCTGATTCGCTGGTAGCGGCTTCCGGTTCTCCGGCTCCTCCGCAAGCGATGCCCACTGTGAGCAGCAACGCAAGCGCGAGCGCGGCTAGCAGAGGCAATTGCAACGTTCGTTTAGCGAAATCAGTTGGCATTCAGTCCTCCTTCGGCGACAGCGGTCCTATGACGCGCCTCGTAGCAAGTCCGACTGCAACCCCTTGATGGCGCAGTCCGCCGGCAAACTATAGAAAAACCGCATCGCTTGTCAACATATGTTTCTGTGATACTAACGCTTTACGACATTATCCCTTCCGATATTGACGATAATGCGCACCACTTAATTGCAGTGCCTCATAACGATTTCAACAACCGGGGAGGCGAGAATCGCTCGGACCGTTCTTTCTCATTCCATCCAGGACCATTCGGGCACTACTGGGGCAATGGCATGGAACAGTTCGCGCCAAACCCGTTTTTGACGCGTTTCTCTTGTCACTGTTTTCGGTTGGCAGTTACACTCCGCTCAAAGGAACTCAAGAAGGTACCAGCACGGTGCTCGTTAGATATTCTTTACGGCTCGTCCCACTATCCCCCACCGTTTACCCATGCACTTTGGAGATCGATGATGTCGCAACCCATCACACCATCCCTATTGGTAGATCTGCTGAATGGGCGCACTCCGTTCGCGTTGATCGACGTCCGCGAGCCGGGCGAATACAACGCCAGTCATATTCCCGGCAGCAGCCTGATTCCCCGGCGCATGCTGGAATTTGATCTCGCCGCCGCTGTTCCCCATCCCGGCACATTGGTCGTGCTTTGCGACGATGACGGCCGGCGTGTGGCTCCCGCCGCCGATACGGTTGAGAACATGGGATATTCCGAGGTCGCCTGGCTCCAAGGCGGTGTGAACCGTTGGATGAGCCTCGACTATCCCACCGAGTGGGGAGTCAACGTGCCGAGCAAGGATTTCGGCGAAAAGATGGAAGTCGTTCATCACGTGCCCGAAATCGACGCGATGGAACTCCACGCCCGCATGGAGCGCGGCGACAAGATGGTGATCCTGGACACGCGCACTCCCGAGGAATATCGCCGCTTCTGCATACCCGGTGGCCGCAGTCTCCCCGGTGGCGAGCTCGCCTACCGGATCACCGACGTCACCGCCGACCTGGACGCTGATACCACTGTGGTAATCAATTGTGCCGGGCGAACTCGCAGCATCATCGGCACCCGGGTGCTCCAGCGTATGGGAATGGAACGCGAGGTAGTGGGGCTGAAAAACGGCACGTCCGGATGGGTTCTTGCCGGCTACGATTTGGAGTCCGGCGCCGACCGCGACCAACTCCCCGAGGTAACCGAGTCCGGCCGGGCCGAGGCTGAGGCATACGCGGAACGCTGCGCCTCGGAGGACGGGGTCAAATTGATCGACGTCGACGCGCTCGATGACCTCATCCAGCGTAGCCAACGCGAAAGCGTGTACTTCATAGACGTTCGCACCGCGGACGAGTACGACCAGGGACGCATTCAAGGCTTCCGGTGGTTCCCGGGCGGACAATGCGTCCAGCGCAGCGACGATGTGGCGGTTGTGAAAAACGCGCCTGTCGTGTTCTGTTGCGACGGGAAAGCCAGGGCTACGCTCACCGCATCCTGGTACCGGCAGTTGGGCTATGAGGAAGTGTACGCATTGGACGGCGGCATAGGTGCATGGGCTGCTGCGGGCCGGCCGCTGGAATCGGGGCTCAGCGTCGGCGCATCGTTTGACGGTTCCATTAGCGGCTTGGGCGAATCGGAACTGCTTGCCGACGCCCGAGATAACGTGCCGCTCGTAAACGCCCGCAGCCTGCATGGCGACGAATCCGCCGTTGTATTGTTCGTGGATACCAGCCGTGATTTCGCTCGCAGGCACGTCCCGGGAGCCCGCTGGGTCCCCCGTGGTTGGCTGGAGTGGCAGGTCACGGACTATGTGCCGTCCACCGATTCACGCGTCGTCGTAACCTGCGGAGACGGCCGCCAATCGCTGCTGGCCGCCGCCACGATGATCGACATGGGCTATTCCGATGTTGCCGCTCTGAACGGGGGCATGATCGCCTGGAACGCCAATAACTTGCCGATCGAAGAGGGGCTCACGGGCGTGATGCGAACCCCGGGCGACATCGTGTTCAGCGGGCCCGACCGCTCCTACGCCGACATGCAGCACTACTTGCGTTGGGAGACCGAACTGGGCTTCAAATACGCCACCTAACCCTGCAGGGCCATTCCAAAGTTACGTGATCTTCTTGCATCCGCTCGTCCTGAGCTGCCGTAGGTCCGCCTGTGGCGGGTCGAAGGACGCGCTCGTGGTTCGACAGGCTCACCATGAGCGGGAGGCATGGAGACTTTGAAAAGACCCTGTTAACCCTGACAATCGAGTTTGCGAACAGGGCTGCGGCTGTTCCGCGGCCCTCATCAATCTGCCGGCACGTCCACCAAGTCCCCCTCCTCCGGATTGGGCTCGATGCGCAGGGTTTGCACGATGCGGTTGTATCTCCGCTCCTCCGCATGGACGTCTCCGACGTGCCTTGTTGCGGCATCTTCGGCCCTGCGCCGGTCGTCAAACATGTCATACCATCCGCAATCGGCGCAATCCACCCGCCACTCGGTGCGTCCCGTCGGCACCTGCTCAGCGATCTCCACGATAATGTGAAAGCTTGTCATCGGCGCCTCCTGACCTTGTTGGCGATGGCGCGACGATTGTTGCGGTTCTCCGAAAGACTGTCAAACGCTGACTTCAATGCCGAGCGCATTTTGCCGGGTCTTGCCGACGCGACGTTGGCGTGGGAAACTGGCGCACGGCCAAGTTGACATCGGCAAGTTCAATACTAGGAGAGGCTATCCCCATGACGACCCAACAGAATCCATCCCAGGCACAGGGCGACGACGCTGCCCGCCCAGACTTCCTCCAGATGGACGGAACTCAGTCCTCCGATGCCCAGGAAAACACCGATAGTTGGTATGGATGGCCCCACCGCAAAGTCGAACCGGTGACCCTGCTGCGCCCAGATGGCAAGACCGAACGCGTTCGTACACCGGTCATGGAGTTGGAAGGTCTGATTACCCCGACCGAGTTGCACTACGTCGTCCAGCACTTCGGCGTGCCGGAAACAGTGTCCATCCCCGACTGGTCCCTGTCGGTGGACGGCGAGGTCAAAAAGCCGTTGCGCCTTTCCTATGACGATGTCCGTCGCTTTACCTCTCGCTCCGTTCGCACCGTAATGGAATGTTCTGGCAGCGACGCCACCTATTTCGAATACTTTAAGGGTGAAGGTCCCCGTCCCTCCCGTACCCAGGAGCGCATGATCCTGTCCGGTAGTGAGTGGACCGGCGTTCCGATGGCTGCCATCCTCAACGAAGCTGGACTAACCGGACGCGCCACGCACATTCGCGCCGAAGGCTGGGACGAGGGAGTGCCGGCCACTGCCGAAGAGGGCACCGAGCCGTTCTTCTACGACAAAGGCCTGCCGCTCCAAAAAGCCCTCCATCCTGACACCATTTTGGCGTACGCGCAGAACGGTCAGATCTTGGAGCATCTCCACGGGGCCCCCATCAGGCTTTTGGTGCCCGGATGGTCAGGCAATTGGTCCGTTAAGTGGCTGCGCCGCCTCGAAGTCCTCGACCACGAACCCGACTGCTGGTATCACTACAACTTCTACTACTACGGCGACTCGCCCGACGACCCCAACAAGGAACTGATCACCACCATCGGCGTCAAATCGCTGGTATCGCAGCCCAACGACGACACTCAAACACTCCCAGCCGGTAAGCACGTCGTCCGAGGCTATGCCTGGAGCGGCGGCGGAGCGATAACCCAGGTGGACGTCAGCGTAGATGGAGGAAAGTCTTGGCAGCCTGCCCGCCTCGAGGAACCGGCGGAACGCTGGATGTGGCGCCGTTGGTCCTGGGTCTGGGACGCTAAACCAGGCGACTACAACGTGATGTCCCGCGCCACCGATAGCGTGGGCAATGTCCAATCGCATGAACCCCGCTACAACAACATGCGGAAGAACTTCAGCGCCATCGTGGGCTACGGTATCAAGGTGGAATGATCAACCGCCGGCGCCGATTAGTTCACCAGGAAACTCATGACCACGACTGCCCAGCCTGCCGCCGTCGTTCCGGACGGCAAGCAAAGCCCAACCTCTGAGCCGTGGCCCCTAGTGGGGCAACTGCGTCTCAACTTGGCAGCGTTGGGCATCGACACCCAAGCGCCAGATTTCGCCGAGCTTTTTTTCCAGTTGGCGAGTGAAAACGAGCCGTACACTTTTCAACTCTCTGCTGCCGGAGAATTAATAGTAATGGCGCCCTCAGGCTGGGAATCCAACATCGGCGAAAACGAAACCAACACAGCCTTGAGTCTCTGGCGGCGCGACCACGGCGGTTACGCGTCGTCACAGACCGTGGCATTTCAATTGCCCAGCGGTGCCATCTACATTCCGGACGCTGCCTGGATAAACCAGGAACGCTACCATGCCCTCCGATCCTCGGAATACACGAGCATCATCCCGGGCGCGCCGGATTTCGTTGTTGAGGTACGGTCTCGCACCGATAGCGTCGCTGACGGGCTCGCCAAGATGCAGGAGTGGATGGAAGGCGGCGCTCTTCTCGGATGGTACGTCGATCCTTACGAGCGTCAGGTTTACGTCTTCCGTCCTGAACAACCGGCGGAAGTTTTGCAAGACCCAGAAACGCTGTCCGGGGAGGAGGTGTTACCGGGTTTCGTCTTGGAGATCCGTCACCTCGTTTTCGACCGGTATGCTGAGTTGACTAAAGATGGAGACTGATACATGACCACCATCGCATCCATTCTGGAACAGGCACCGTTGGTGGCCGCCGAGTGGACCGAGGATCGCGCCGACCGCCAGCAGCGCACCAAGGCCGACCCCGCCGACTACGCACGTCTCGCTGAGATCGGCGTCCCGTTGATGGCGGTGCCGGTAGATTTGGGCGGTACTTGGGAGAGCATCGAGCAGTCCGCGCGGCCAATTTGCTCAATGCTACGCACGTTAGCCACTGGCGACCCGTCCATCACTCTGGCCAGCGCAATGCACCACCTGGTTTTGGCATCATGGCGTCTGCCGACGGTGCCAGAGCCTTTCACCGCCGGTTGGATCAAGCAACGCAACTCGGTCTTCGACAGCGTCCACAGCGGATGTTGGTGGGGCACCATCGTAAGCGAGCCCGGATCTGGTGGAGACACGGCGCGTACCGCTAGCGTCTGCGAACCGGACGGCGCAACCGAATTTGGGTACCGCATCTCCGGGCAAAAACACTTCGGGAGCGGTTCGGGCCTCACCTCCTTCATGACCACGCGGGCCTTGGCCGCCGGTGAGGCCACGCCGGATTTGTTCTTCATGGAGGTGCGCAACCACCCGTGGGATGGAACCACCGGGCTGAAGCTCACCGCTGAATGGCGTGGTCACGGCATGAAATCCACCAACAGCCACGCCTTCGAGTTCTCGAACTTTCCGGCCACGCGGGTAGCCTGGCCTAACCACCAGGCTGAACTCATGGGAGCCAACGGAGGCTTGGGCGCAGCCGCGTTCCTCTCCGTCATCGTCGGGGTGGTGGACGCGGCAATGGATTACGTGCGGCCGCGCATCAAGAACGGCATGGCGTCGGATCCCGGTCTGCGGGCCTTCCAACAGGTGGAGTGGGCTCACGCCGAACAGGAAGCCTGGCTAATTGGGCAGGCATGGGAGGGCGCGATACGCTGTCTTGAGACGAATACCGGGCGCAGGGAGTTGCTGTTGGCTAAAGAGAGCGTTGCCCGATTGTCCGAGGACTGCTTGGGCCGGCTCTGCAAACTGAGCGGTGGGAGCGCCTACACTCGTTATTCCCCGCTGTCGGTTTGGTACGACGATGTTCGGGCGTTGGGATACCTGAGACCGCCTTGGGCGTTGGCGTGGGACCAGGTATTTCAGCAAAGTCTGTCCGAGTGACGCCACAAGGCGGCCCGCACCGCATCTTACACGCGCCTTGCCCACAACGATAGGGCACACGTTCCTAAACGCCTATGCTAGCGGTCACAACGTGGCGTGATGTTCGGCACAGTAGTACAATGTTGCCGCTATGGGTGCTTACGCAAGGCGAAACGCGGCGATCGCTACATCTATAGGGGCCTTGGTCGTCGCCTTTCTGCTGATCATATTCTTCGGCGCTTGGGCGGTTTCTGCAAGCAGCGAAGGCGACGTAACAAGTGTGCTTGCCGGCGCGGCGGCCGGATTCAGTGGCTCAATATCTCCTCAGTCAGCGCAGCCCGTTACGGCAAGTGCCGCCTCCGATCCCAACAACGTCCCACGTCTGGCGTCTGGCGAGGCCGCTGGTGATACCGTCGCCGATACCTGGTGGGGCAAGGCGTTCTTGGGCGCGTGTCCGCTCCATTGAACGTTGTTGAACGAATCCGTCGCGAGGCGATTCCCTAAATGTCAAACGATTCATCCTCCGCCCGGCCGACTGGACGCTTTCATTACGCCTGGGTGATTATCGGCATTCTTTCGGTAGTGCAGATATTTGGCCAATCGATATCTATGTCGGCCGGAATCATGGTGCCCGAACTGCGTATGCCGCTGGAGGAAGGCGGCCGGTTCGGTTGGTCCCCTGCCGTTATCGGGTTCGCTTTGGCGGGCTACTACCTAATAGGTTCGTTGACCTCACCGTTCAGCGGACGGTTCGGCGACATATTGGGCGCGCGCAAGTTGCTGTTGGCCGGTGGCGTGCTGTTCGGCGTGAGCATGGTGTTGATCGGGTTTATCACCCAGGTCTGGCAATTCTTCCTGGTGTACAGCGTGATGCTCGCTCTCACCTCGTCCATCGCCATGGTGCCGCTGATGGCGGCGGTCAACCCTTGGTTCAAGCGGCGACTCGGTCTCGGCATCGGGTTGATGTGGGCGGCCGGGGGTGTCGGCGCGGCTGCGCTGGCCCCGGTATATTCTCTCCTGCTGGTGAAATTTGGTTGGGAGACCACCTTCGTCTCGATTGGTTTGGTCGGCGGAGCGCTCACCCTCGGGCTGATGCCGTTCTTCCGCAACCAACCTGCGGAAAAAGGTTTGATGGCCTACGGCGCGTCGTCCAACGATCCGCCGCCGGTTACCTTCACACCCGACGCGTCCAGGCTGCGCCTAAGGGTTTTCCAGCGCCAGATGAAGCACACGCGGGCGTTCTGGAACCTGCCGGTGATCCATGGTTTGGGCTGCGCGGGCCACGGCATAGTCCTGATTTTCGTGGTGGACTTCGCCGTTACCCGGGGCATCGAATTCACCACCGCAGCGGTGATTTTGACGCTGATCAACGTATTCAGCATCGCCGGACGTTTCTTGGTTCCCATAATCACCGAGCGCGTGGGCGGCAAGCTGATCATGTCGATCGCGCTGGGCATCCAGGCCGGAGCGGTGGTCATCTTGCTTATCGCCGGAGAATATCTCGCCGGAAACGCTTGGGCCTTTTACCTGTTTGCCTGCGTGTTTGGTCTGGGGTTTGGCGGCGAAATGTCGGCCTATCCGGTGGTGAACCGGCAATACTTTGGCACGGGACCGGTGGCTACGGTTTACGGTTTCCAGATATCCGGTGCCATGATGGGCCACTTCATCTCCACGCTCGTGGCCGGAATCATTATCCAGTTCTGGGGATATATTCCTGCTTTCATCCTCTCCATGATATTCAGCAGCCTTGGGGTCGTCATCATCCTGACCCTGGAGAGCACCAAACGGCAATTGATCCCCGATTGGGAAGACCAATTGCCACCGGAAGCCCGGACGCCGTCCGTCGGCGCCGCCCCGGCGGTGGCTCCGCCCGCTGCGGCCGCCACCGGCGTTGCATTTGGCAACGTTGCGGGCGGCGACGGCAACTGACGTAGGCGCTTAGCGGTGAACACCGAACTCGCATTCCTCTGCGATTCCGCCACCGATGATCGGGGCAAACTTCATGCCTTGGGTATCGGCATTGACAGCGTGCAGGGTGAATCCCTTCCGCTGACCCATCCGCGGTTCATCATCGTCTGCGTGGTGCGTTATTCGTCCGTTGAATCCGGAGACAAGCGGATGGGAATCCGTCTGCTCGACCCTGACGCCCAGGACACCATTGCGCCTATCGAGCAGGGAATCACCTTTTCGCCGCGCCGCGGTGTCGTCGATTCCAAGGCTCGCATCATCGTGGAAGTCAACAGCGTCACTTTCAAGTCGGCGGGACCCCACGCCTTCCATGTCGTAATCGATGGCAACGAAATGGCCCGCCTGCCCCTCAACGTTAGCCTCCGATCTGGTTGATGGGATCGCGCCCACCCCGTCCAGTCCTGCTTGCCACCGGCAACGCCGACAAGCAACGGATGCTGAATTGGCTATTGGACGGTCTGCCCGTCAATCCGATAACGCCCGCTGAAATTGGGGTTTCGGCCTCGCCTGATGAGTCGGGCGACACGCACCAGGCCATAGCGGAAGCCAAAGCGGAAACGTGGTCCCAGGCGGCGGGGACTGCCGCTATTGCCAGCGACGGTGGGTTGTTGGTGCCGGCGTTAGGGGCGAATTGGGAGAGCCGCTACACCAGGCGTTTCGCCGGCCCGGCCGCGGATGACGCCGAACGCCAGCGTCGATTGTTGGCTCTGCTTGAGCCGTACACCGGAGCCGACCGTCAGGCAGCCTTCGTGGAAGGGCTTGCCATCGCTGAAGGTGGGCGCACCATCGCATCGTGGGAAGCCCGCGGCGCCACCGGATATATAGTGGATGACCTTGCTGATGCTGGCGATGCGACCAGCGGGGACGGGTTTTGGGTCTTTCCTCTCTGGCGCTTCCCCGAATTCAACCGTACTTACGACCGACTGACCCAGGCGCAACGAACCAGTTTGGGCGACCACTGGGACACGCTGCGTGTGTGCATCCGAGAATTTGCTGAGCATTGGTTGGCCTAAGGGTTCGCTGCAAGAGATAAGATAGAATGATTCCCTGATAACCGCCGGCGGAGTTTCCAGTTGACTGCTGTTCCAATTGATTCAACCACAACGCCCCCCGTTGCTATGCCCACCTCCATCGAGGATGTACAGGGGTTATTGCGCGACCAGGCTTACATCACCGACCGAGGCATGGCCATCGCGATTTTTCTGGCTCTGAAACTGCAGCGGCCGCTGTTCCTGGAGGGAGAGGCTGGCGTCGGCAAGACCGAAATCGCTCGCGCACTGGCCGCCGGCCTCCATACCGACCTGATCCGACTGCAGTGCTACGAGGGACTGGATGTCAACCACGCCGTTTACGAGTGGAATCACACTCGGCAACTCCTGGAAATTCGCCTGATGGAAGCCCGCCGGGAAGGTGATAGATCGGCTGAAGCCGATCTAGATCTGTTTGACCCGCAATTCCTGATTAAACGCCCCCTATTGGAAGCTATCGATGAGTCTCGAGACCGTGCGCCCGTCCTGCTGATCGACGAATTGGACCGGGCCGATGAGGAGTTCGAGGGCTTCCTGTTGGAACTTCTCGCCGATTACCAGATAACCATTCCCGAACTCGGCACGTTCGGAGCAACGTACCCACCTGTGGTAGTTATCACCTCTAACCGCACGCGCGAAGTCCACGACGCTCTCAAGCGCCGGTGCCTTTACTACTGGGTCGACTATCCTGACTACCAGAAGGAATTGCAGATCGTCTCCGCTCGCCTGCCCGACGCCCCCAGGCAGTTGGCCCAGCAGGTCACATCATTCATCCAGGAACTGCGGGACACTGAGCTTTACAAGATCCCGGGCGTGTCCGAAACCCTCGACTGGACCTCTGCCTTGATGGCGTTGAACATGCGTGAACTGGAGCCTGAGGTCATCGACGACACTCTGGGCATCATGCTCAAGTACCAGGACGATATCGAAGCCGTGCGTGGCGAGCCCGTACGCGCGTTGCTGGAGCGATCCCAGAATCGCGGCCCCCGACGGGGTGGCCGCCGTGGGTAGGTTAGATCCGACCCTGCGAAGTCCAGGCAACACAAGTGTGAGGAAGTCAGCATGACTCAGTTTTTTGACGATATGGACATGAGCATGTTGGTGCCCTTGGACGCTGATATGGTGGAGGAAGCGCTGTCCGGATCGAATCGCAGCGTGTCCGAACTCCTGATGCTCTATTTCGCCTGCCTTACCAACAACACTGACGAGATCGCGATCGTCGACGCTCCGGAGCGGATCGCCCTCGCCATATCCGATATGGCCGACGATGGCGACGAGGATGCGATGATGGCCATGGTCGCGATTTCCACCCTGTCGTCGGATGACGCGCCAGAGCAGGATGTCATCGTGGGCGTTGCAATGCTGAACTCTGTCGCGACTCGGCCGCTGCTCAGGGGTGTGATTTCTGGCGAACTGGATGCCGACACAGCGGCCGGCGCTTTGAGCGTTATTAACATGCTCTCCGCTCATTTGCTGGGCGACGCTTTGGATCTGGATGATATCGACGACTTGGACCTTGACGACATCGATTTCGAAGAGTTGGCTGCCCGACTGGGGGTGTCAGACTTCGACGACGACGTAGATGGTGAACTAAATGGCCGCTAGGGAAAACGCTCAACATGTGGCCGTCATCGGCGCCGGAATTGTGGGCGCAACCATCGCCTGGCGCATCGCGTCGCGAGGTCTGCGCGTAACTCTGATCGACAAGGCGCAGCCGGGCAGCGGAGCATCGAGCCACAGTTTTGCCTGGGTCAACGCGGGCGCCAAGGAACCCATCGCTTACCATAACCTGAACCGCCGTTCGCTGGAAATGTGGACTCGTTTTTCTGCCGCCTTGGGTGACGAAGTCGGTTTGCGCTGGGGCGGCAAGATATCGTGGGAAACTGATCCCGGGCCTGCGGAACAGTTGAAAGCGCGTGTCTCTCAACTACAGTCGTGGGGATATCCCAGCCGCCTGGTGTCGGCGCAAGAGTTGGCCGAACTCGAACCTGCCTTGGAAATCGGTCCCGTTCTGGCTGCCGAATACAGCGAGAACGAAGGTCAGGTCGAACCCCAGATGGCCGTCGACGCTTGCGTCAGGCGTCTGAACAATATGGAAGCATCCGTGCTCACCGGCGTCGACGTCGTTGATTTCGACCGCGATTCCTCCGGGAGAATTCGCGCTGTCCAAACCGATGCTCACGAAATCGAAGTCGATACGGTGGTGTTGGCCGCCGGCATCGATACCACCGCGTTGGCAGCTAAGGCCAGCGTGAAAATCCCCCAAGCCCAGAGTCCGGGCGTGGTATTGCGAACCACGCCTCTGCCGCCTCTCCTGGAGCACGTCCCCGTGGTCTACGCCCCGCCGCTGGGCGACGGCCGCCGCGAAATTCACCTGCGCCAATGCGCGGACGGCAGTTTCATGATCGGCGAGGGCGACCAGGAGAGCCTCGCGGAGGACGACAGTCAGGAGCACGCCAACGAACTGCTGGCGCGCGCTGCCTGCTATCTGCCCGGCCTCGCCGATGCAGAGGCCATCCCGGTGCCGGTGGGCTGGCGCCCAATGCCGGTGGATGGCTACCCCACCATGGGTTACACCGACGAAACCCCGAATTTGTACGTCGCGCTGACCCACAGCGGGGTTACCCTAGCGCCGGTATTGAGCCAGTTGGCGGCTCTGGAAATCTGCGAAAACGTGCGCGCCGACGCCGTCCTGGAACCCTACCGACCCGGGCGATTTGCGACGCTCTCCGAGGACCAGATCGCGCACATGGCGCATCCGAGAGCCGGACACCGGTAATCCCCGTTTGGATTCACCGCGGGGCGGTATTCCCGAAAGAACCTCCCTGCGGGGCTGGACGGTTCTCATGCTGAACCGTCTGCACTACAGCACCGTTGTGCTGGCGTCCTTCGGGTTTGGCCTGTTCCTGCCCTTCCTCAAGGAAGACCTGGGCCTGAGCTATCTTCAAATCGGCGTGCTGCAGGCGGTGGCCTGGGGCACCTCGGCCGTTTGCCTCGTCCCCTTCAGCGTCCTGTTGGCTAGGTTCAACCCCAATCGGCGGGTGCTTGTGGGTTTGGCGCTGATGACACCTTTCCTGTTCACCCAGGGTTTGGCCGGCGGCTTTTGGACCCTGTTGGCGTCGCGTTTTCTGATGGTGCTCACCCAGGCAGGTATGACTCCCGCCCGACCCTTGCTGTTGCGTTGGTGGGTCGCGCCACGCCAGTACTCGAACGTCACTGCCGTAGGACTTTCCCTGCACTCGACCTTCATGGCCGCTGCGCTAACCTTCAGCCCCGTGATCATCGTCGTCCTGAACAGCTGGCGCTTGGCCTACTTCCTGCAGGCTGCTCTGATGGCCGGTCATTTCCTGCTTTGGGCCGGCTTGACCCGGAAAGCTCCGCCAAGCCTAGAGGAAACTGCCGACTCCACTGCCCGCGACTCGCTCGCTGAGATCGACCAAAACAGCGAATCGGTGGCCCAAACCACATCATTGCTCAGTGCCCTCATCCGCTACCCGCACGCCTGGCTGCTTGGCGTGGTGATGCTCTGCCTCTCGGCGTCCTGGACTACGGTCCTCACATTCTTGCCCATCATTTTGGAAACCGAACGGGGAGTCGCCATATCCGCCGGCAGCCTGTTGTTCGGGTTTTTGTACTACGTCCTGATCCCCGGTGGAATGCTTGGGAGCTGGATTTTCAATCACATCTCCAACCGTCGTTTGATGGTCATGTTGCCGGCTTCGCTCAACTTGGCGTCCACCTTGGGCGCGTTGATGTCTGGGAACGAAATCTTGGTCGCGGTGGCCCTTACTGGCATGGGACTGGCGTGGGCGTTCGTCCCGGCGATGGAGATACTACCCTTCGAGTTCAGGAACATCCGGACCCGCGAGGTATCCGTAGTCGCCGGGCTGGTGCAAACTTTCGGCGCTATCGGATTTGGCGGCGGTCCGGTACTCGCCGGCGCGTTGGCCGAGACTACGGGTTCGTTGGTAACCGGAGTTCTCGTCGTTGGAGGATTGACCGGCATGGCGGTCCTGGCGGCGGCCGCGCTCCCACCGCGATTCCAAGGTCGGCTCGTGTGATAGTATTCCGGCGTCGTCAACCCGCTGCCCCGAAGAGAAGAAATCGCCTCTGACCGTATTCCAGTTGACCCGATGACCACCAACGTTGACATCAACATGCACACCGCTCCCGCCGACATCGGCGAGGGCGCGATCCTGCCGAACCTGCTCATGTTCGGCGAAGTCCTGCGACGCTTGGGCTTGGAGGTTGGATCCGCCAACATGCTCGATTTGGTGCGAGCGACGGAGTATGTGCCCATCGGCGGCAATCGCAACGATTTCCGCCTGGCCGCACGTGCGCTGTTGGCCCACAAACAAAGTGATTTGGCTTTGTTTGATGAGGCTTTCCAGGTTTTTTGGCGACGGCCCGCGCACGGCACGAGCATGCGCGACCTGCGGTCGATGGGAGAGGAGAGACGCTATCGCACACCGCGCGTGATGCCGCACCGAGAGGATACTTCGGACGGCCCGCCCGACGATCAGGGTTCGGAGGACTCTGAAAACCGGCAACCCGTCGTGGATTTGCAGCGATCCTTCAGTGCCCGAGAGGTGTTGCGCCAGCGGGATTTCGCCGAGTTCACCCCGGCCGAAGTATCTGCCGCTCGTGTCTTGATGTCCGAGCTTGCCTGGGATCTGGGAAAACGCCGCACCCGTCGCCTCACCTGGGGCGACGGCAGCACTATCGACCTGCGCCGATCCATGCGCCGCAGCCTATCCCACGGCGGCGAGATGCTCGAGCTGGCGCGCCGCCAGCGCAAGACCAAGCCGCGCCCGTTGGTGCTTATCTGCGACGTGAGTGGCTCCATGGAACGGTACACCCGGATGCTGCTCCATTTCGTCCACACCGTCGCGGTCAGTGGTCAACACCTGGAGGCTTTCCTTTTCGCGACCCGGCTCACCCGCATCACCCGTCATCTCGCGGTGCGCGGCGTGGATCAGGCCGTCGCCCAGGTGGCTCACGCCGTTCCGGACTGGGCCGGCGGCACCCGCATCGGCGAGGCGATCAAGAGCTTCAACTACCTGTGGGCCCGTCGGGTCCTTCGGGGTGGCGCGGTGGTGCTGGTGATCTCGGACGGTTGGGACCGGGGCAACCCGGACCTACTTTCGCGGGAGATGGCGCGGCTGCAGCGCAGTTGCCATCGGCTGATCTGGCTCAACCCATTATTGGGTTCGCCCACATATGAACCCCTGACCAGGGGCATGCAGGCCGCCCTTCCCTATATCGACGACTTCCTGCCGGCCCACAACTTGCACAGCCTCCAAGAATTGGCTCGGCATCTGAACCAACTATCGGATCGCCGGCCGTTGCAGCCCGCCCGCCGTCGTACGAACGAAACCACCGACGCATCCCCGGCGGACGAGAGCGCCTCCCATGATGGCACCGTAGCGGCTCGGTCGCGACGCGATCTGAACCCTGCCCTGGCTCCAACTTTCCGCCATCCGCTGTGGGGACACCCCAACATCCCGGGCAGCGGTTGACCTACCCGGCCTGTCCCGGCGCGATCTCGTTGTAGAGCCCGGCTAAGGTTGTCGCCAGAGCCCGCGGACGCTCTTCGTATTCGGGCGTGGGATACCACTCGTAATCGAAACTGCGCACGATCGCGCCCTCGATACTGGTGCGCAGGCTCGAAACGATCACCCTGAATCCCAGCGCGTTGGTGGCCTGCTCCGCCAGTTGCTCCAGCACGATGTTCGGGCAGTCGAAGATGACCATGAATCCGCCCTCGCGCTGCCCGTCGGTCACGCGCGCTCGGAACACCTTGCCGAATAGGTCCAGGTCAACTATGGTGTACTGCCGTTCCGCCGCGCCGTGGTCCGGCCACCCGATGTAAATATCGCCCCCGACTGCCCAATGGTGCATTGGTGCCAGACCTCCGGTAGATGGGCTAATCAGATCATGAGCAAGGCCGAGAGACGGCGGCCCAAGGTTTGATTGACGACGCAAGGTCGGTCGCGTCGGATGGTGTTTCGGGAGTCGGAGAGCCAGTCGATTCAGGCTGACCCGTGGGAATTTTCAGCCAAGGAACTCCGGACCTGAGCCCAACCGTTTGCCATGGAACGCTCGGGGAATGGCGACGGCTCCACTTCGGGTATCACTTTCACGGCGACCAGCACCGGACCGGGCCGGCGCATGATCTCCTCCATCCCTATCAACAATTCTTCAAGTTTGTCGAAGCGGCAGGCGTGAGCGTAGCCCGCGCTCCGGGCCATGCCTTCGAAATCTATCCGGTCGAAACCGGCGATGGGCATTCCTTCGGTCGATGTGTGGTCGGCGTCTTCGAGGACGAAATGTACCAGGTTTTCCGGCGCAACCTCGCCGATCGTTGCCAGTCCCGCCAGATCAGTGCGGAGCGTGGCGTCGCAGTCCAGAACCAGGATGCGCCGGCCTGGCTGCGCCAGCGACAGTCCCAACCCAACGGCCGGCGCCCGGTCCATGCAGTCCGTGAGATCCACGTCCAGGTCCCTGCGCTCCGAAACCTGGTGCCACTCCCGCAAGGCGGCGGATGTGGACACCACCAGCGCATCCTCACGGTGGTAACTGATGGCGCGGGCGACCTCGCGGGACGGAATCATTTGGTGTCATCCATTCGTGCTTCGGCGGAGTCCGCAGATTCGGATTCCCTGCGGATATCTCTCCGTCGAGAGGATACCATCAGGTACAGGCCAACGGGAATCAACACGCCGCCCAGCACCGCTTTGATCAGGTTGCTCTCCATGAAACCCAGCCACAGGAGATAGAAACCGGCCAACACCGCCGCGGAAGCGAGGAGCCGCCCGAAAATGTTGAATGGCTGGAACCTCATTAGACCCGAACCCATAAAGAACGGACGAGGGCGAAATTCGTTCCACCCCCGCCCACGATGCCGGCTGGTTAAAGCCTAGTTGTCGGCCAGAGCAGCGGTTACTTCCTGGTATGCCTGCTGCGCGGTGCGGGATGCGCGCTGGCGGAACTGCACCGGCGTGTTCTCGATCTCCGGCTCCACGGCCAGATGGATGAACACCGGACCCTCCGCAGCCAGGACTTCGCTGATGCCGGTGGTGAAGTCCTCCAGGTTGTCGAAAGAAAAGACGGCGGCATAGCCGGCGCCCTTGGCGATCTCTTCCCAGTTAGTGACGCCGTCGGAACCTGGGATCGGCTGACCGCCGGTTACCGCATACACGCCGTTGTTGAACAGGAAGTGATAGAAATTCTTGGGGGCCTTGGTGGAGGTGGTGACCAGCGCGCCAAGGTTCATCAGCAGGCTGCCGTCGCCGTCCAGAACCATGACCTTGCGGCCCGGTTGGGCAAGTGCGATACCCAGACCGACGTTGCTGGCTTTGCCCATCGCGCCTGAGATTGGCAGGTCGAGGTTCTGGTTGCTGGTAACGGAAGGCAGGCCAAATCGCACATTGCCGGCGTTCATGGTAGGTACGACGACGGCGTCTTCACGGTTGTTGTCGATGACGCGGACAGCGTCGGTATTGTTGATCATGGGACTCGCTCCTGGGGTTCGTGGGGGCGGGATGCTCTGGATACGGCTGCGATCGACTAAGCGCCGAATTCGGTGCCGATCAGTACGGCCACAGGCCGGCTGAGCCGCTGGGACTCGTCGAACGCGATGCTGATGCGGTCGGCATCGTCGTCGGTCTCGACCAAATAGTAGTTGATGCCCCACGCGTGGAGGATATGCTCAATGAACCGGCCCGCCGAGTCGGGCGTAGGCCCGCGTCGGGTCCAACCGCGGTAGCCCACCAGCATGACCAGGGGCTGGTTGAGGTCCAGGCACAGGCCACGGATGGAATCGCCGGCCTCGAAAACTCCGGTGTTCTGTATAAGCACCACGGGGTTTGCTCCACCGACCCACAAGCCGGCCGCGACCGCCATGGTCTCACCCTCGCGGCACACCGGGATGAGGTCCAGAGTGGGTTCCTCCATCATCATGTTGTAGAGGAAGTTGGTCTCGCTGTCGGGCAACCAGACCACATGGGAAACGTTGTTCTTCTTAAGTTCAGCTACCAGCGAAGCCGGATGCAGAATAGATTCATAGACTTCGGTTGTCATTCCTGAGACTCCTTGGACGATGCGCCTCAGTCGGCGCCAACACCATACATAATAGTCGAGCCGGCATTATATGGTGCGCCAAATAGACCGTCAACGGCGGGAGCCTCAAACTCCCCCGGTTTGCGATCATGCGTTCCAGTGTGTTAGATCGCGTCCGGACCTTCTGCCAGGGTGCCGGCCAGGCCGAAAGCGACGAATCTTAGAATTCCGCGCTGCGGGGAGTGCGCGGGAACGCGATGATGTCCCGGATGTTCTGCATCCCGGTGGCAAACTGAACGGTGCGCTCGAACCCCAGCCCAAAACCAGCGTGCGGGGTGGTGCCGTAACGTCGCAGATCCAGGTACCACCAGTATGGAGCGTCATCCAGCCCGGCCTCGGCCATGCGCGACTGCAATACATCCAGCCGCTCCTCGCGCTGGCTACCTCCGATGATCTCACCGATCCTCGGCACCAGGACGTCCATGGCCCTGACCGTCTGGCCGTCTTCATTGAGCCGCATGTAGAAGGCTTTGATCGCGCTCGGATAATCGGTGACTATGACCGGCCGGCCGACCTTCTTTTCGGTGATGTAGCGTTCGTGTTCCGATTGGAGGTCCGCTCCCCAACGCACCGGATACTCAAAGGACTCACCCGATTCCTCCAGCAAACGGACCGCCTCAGTGTACGTCATGCGTTCGAAGTCGGAGTTCGCGATGTCCTCCAGCGTCGTGATCAGTTCCTTGTCGTAGAACCGGTTGAAGAACGCCATGTCCTCCGGGCACGTCTGCAGTACGTGAGCGAAGATGCTGCGCAGAAAGTCCTCCGCCAGTTGGGCCAGGCCATCCAGATCGCAGAAAGCGACCTCAGGCTCCACCATCCAGAACTCGGCCAGGTGCCGCGAGGTGTTGGAGTTTTCGGCGCGGAACGTCGGGCCAAACGTGTAAACGTCCGACATCGCCTGAGCGAAAATTTCCGCTTCCAATTGACCACTGACGGTGAGGAATGCCGGCCGACCGAAGAAATCGGCGTCGTTGTCAACACGACCTTCCTGCGTGGGGAGGTCATCCAGGTCCAGGGTGGTCGCGCGGAACATTGCCCCGGCGCCCTCGGCATCGCTGGCCGTGATGATCGGTGTCTGGATGTACAGGAATCCGCGCTGCTGGAAGAATTGGTGGATGCCAAACGCCATTGCATTCCTGACCCGAGCGACCGCTCCGAAAGTGTTGGTGCGAGGACGTAGATGCGCCAGTTCGCGCAAAAACTCAAGCGTGTGCCGCTTCTTTTGCAGCGGATACTCCTCGGGATCAGCGCCGCCCAATAGCGCAATCGACTTCGCGACCACCTCGTACCGTTGACCGCGGCCCAATGACTCCTGCAAAACCCCGAAGGCCGTGATGCTGCAACCCGTGGTAAGACTGTTCACCAAGGGGTAATCAGGACAGTTGGCGTCCACGACTATTTGCAGGTCGGCGAGGCTTGATCCGTCATTGATCTGAACGAACGATACGCCGCCCGAAGACCGCACGGTCTTCACCCATCCGTTCACCGCGACGGGGTTTGGAGCGTCATCCAACCGCTCTACCGACAGGAGGTCTTTGATGCGAGTGCGACCCAAACTAGTCATGCCGAGGAACCTCCGGTAGAGGATGTTAATTCGGATTCTAGCACACGCTCCCGGGCGGCCAAAACGAGCACCACCGAGGCGTGAGTCTTGGCGTGGCTCTCAGAGATTCGGCCGCGCTTTATGCCAATCCGATGCCTGCTGGTAGGCGTACGCGATGTTGAGGAGCCTGCCCTCCTCCAGATGCGGCCCGATCAGCTGCAACCCCACCGGCAACCCTTCGCTGAATCCGCACGGCACTGACATCGCCGGCAGCCCCGCAATGTTCACCGGAAGGGTGTACACATCTACCAAATACATCCGAACCGGATCGTCGGCGCGCTCGCCGATGGGGAATGCCACCAGCGGCGAGACCGGCGCCGCTAGGGCGTCCACTTCTTGGAAAACACGGTCGAAGTCTTCCCGGATCAGCGTCCGTACTTGCTGCGCCTTGTGGTAGTAAGCGTCGTAGTAACCCGACGACAGGGCGAACGCGCCCAGCATAATCCGCCGTTTCACCTCCGGCCCGAACCCGTGCTGACGAGTGCGCTCCATGGCCTCCCACATGTCGCCATCCCCCTGGTGGGAGTAGCCGTACTTCACGCCGTCGTACCGCGCCAGGTTCGCCGAGCATTCGGACGGCGCGATGATGTAGTAGCAGGCCAGCGCATACTCCGTGGTGGGCAGCGACACCTCACGTACCTCCGCACCCATATCGGCCAGTTGATCGACTGCCGCAGATACAGCGTTGCGCACGCCGGCATCCATGCCGTCCGCGAAGTATTCCTTGGGCACCCCCAAACGCAGCCCCGAAATATCGCCGGTCAGAGCGGCGGAATAATCCGGTACCGGGTTCGGCAGCGAGGTGGCATCATACCGATCGTGTCCTGCGATTGCCTCCAGGATCATGGCGCAGTCCCGGGCGTCCCGGGCTATCGGACCAACCTGGTCCAGCGACGATGCGTAGGCCACCAGCCCGTAGCGGCTGACTCGCCCATAGGTCGGTTTGAGGCCGGTAACTCCGCAAAACGACGCCGGCTGCCGGATGCTGCCACCCGTGTCCGTGCCGAGGGCGAACGACGCCTCTCCGGCTGCCACCGCCGCCGCCGAACCTCCGCTGCTGCCCCCAGGCACACGGTCCGTGTCCCAGGGGTTCCGCGTCGGGAAGAATGCTGAATTTTCCGTCGACGAACCCATGCCGAACTCGTCCATGTTTCCCTTTCCCAGCAGTACCGCGCCTTGCGCGCGCAGTCGAGCCACCGCCGTCGCGTCATACACCGGAACATACCCGGCCAGCATCTCGGAAGCGCAGGTGGTTTTCGTCCCATCGGTACACAGTAAATCCTTGATTTGCATGGGGATGCCGGTTAATGGCGCACCATCCCCCGCAGATATACGGCGGTCCGCTGCCTCCGCTTGATGGAGCGCCGCGTCAGCCGTAACCGTAATGTAGGCGGACAGTTGCGCGTCGACCTCCTCAATCCGGTCTAGGAATGACCGCGTTAGATCGACGCTACTGATCTCTCCGTCGGCCAGCAGGCGGGACGCCTCGGCAACGCTCAACTGCCAAAGTTGGTTGGTTGCGGGTTCGGCCACGTTCATTCGTCCAGAACGGCCCGCACCTGGAAGAAATCGCCCCGGCGTCGCGGCGCATTCAGCAAGCTCTGCTCGGATTCCAGGCTGTCCCCGGGTTCATCGTCCCTCAGCACGTTGTCCAGCCCGGCGACGTGGGCGGTTGGGACTACGCCGGCAGTGTCGATATTCTGCAATATCTCAAACTGGTCCAGGATGTCCGACAACTGCTGGGTGAACGATTCAATTTCGGACTCGCTGAGCGAAATACGGGCCAGGGCCGCGATGTGTTGGACTTGGGATTCTTCAATCGGCATAAACGCGGAACTCCATGCGTGCACCGTTAACCGGGTATGTTTCCGTTGTCGCTGATCACCGCAAGGATGATGTATCCCGCCACTGCCAAGCTGAGCCATTCACAAGTCCGAAAGAAAACGCGAGCCGCGCTGAATGGGCGTTCAGCGTTCCAGGTATCGCGCAGTTCGCCAAAAATGCTACCAAACAAAACAACCACAGAGAGGGCGCTAATGATCACAGGGTCGCGCGCGAATACATTGACAACAAAAAGGATGGCGATAACCAGAACTAGGCCACAAATCGCGACGGCGACCTTTTCCCAGTGGCTGGGTCCAACCCCCATCCTCCTACCGCGATTTCCCAGAGCCGGGGATGCCCAAGAACGTCGCCGTGAAGCACATCAGGCTACAACCAAAAACCGCCAATTCAAGGAGGACTTTTTGATACCACACCCATCCACTCGGCATCGCAAAGAGGCCCCATATGCCGAGGGAAAGAAACATCAGCCCCAGAGCAATCCCTGCTGCTTTGTCCGCGTTCGTGTTCATTTTGCCACCCTCGCCAACGGTATTATACCGGGAGGGGACCTGCCCTAGCTCATCTCCGATCCGCCGGACACGCTGATGCTGAGGCCCGTCATATAGTCCGACTCTGCGGAGGACAGGAACGCCGCCATTCGCGCGATGTCGTCGCCCTGGGCGATACGGCCCATTGGAACCCGCATCTCCCTCTCTCGGACCATCAGCGCTCGATGCTCCTCGCCCGAGGTCCCTTCCGGCGCCAGCGCGGCCGCGATGAAATCTACCCGCTCGGTGTCCACCAAACCCGGGCAGATCGCGTTAACGTTGACGTGGTAGGGTGCCATCTCGTGCGCCAGAGACTGGGTAAACCCGATCACCGCGAACTTGCTGGCGCAATACGCGCCATACCGGGCAATGCCGCGCTTGCCCGCTCCCGACGAAATGTTGATGATCTTCCCGGGCCCACCCCGATCAACCATGTGGCGGCAAACCGCCCGACTCACCAGGTAGGTTCCCCTCACGTTGACCCGCATCACTTCGTCAAACGCATCCTCTTCCAGCTCAACGATCAGAACCCGGTCTCGGCCCGGGCGGGACCCGGCGTTGTTCACCAGGATATCGATTTTTCCGAACTCGTCGAGCGTATCGGACACCATCGCGTCCACCTGCCCGCTGTCCGCCACGTCGTAGTACAGGCCTATGCTGCGACGGCCCATGCCCTGGATCTCCTTGACGACGCTGGGCAGACCTTCCCACCCGTCAAGCCGATCCTCGGTGCGAATGGCATCCAGCGAAGCCTCCACATCCGTCACCACCACGTCCGCGCCCTCCGACGCTAGCCGTGTGGCGATGGCGCGCCCGATGCCGTGGCGTCCTCCGGCTCCGGTTACCAGGGCTGTCTTGCCGTTCAGGTCGTACATGTCGGTCTCCTGCTAAAGCGGATTCCAATCGAATCTACCGCAAATTTAGTGCCGTAACATCCTATCAGGTTTGAAGGGGTAGCGCAGTCAGGCGATGAGAAGAGGCGGCGGCTGCGCGAATGAAAAACCGCGGCACCACGACGTTTACCGGCCAAACAAACCTCGCACAGAGGCAAAGAGGATCGGGCGCGAGTTGCGCGCCTAACCGGTCCCGCCCAGCTCATCTACGCCCAGCGGGAAATGGGTGCTACCCGCGACCCGGCCACGCGGCGTGGTGGTCGTGGTGATGGAGCGCCAACGCGCCGCCGGTGGCGTGCACCACCAGTTGATGCCCAAACGCGTCCCCCAAAATCGATTCCAGGAGTACCTCATCCGGGGGCCCGTATGCTATCAACCCGCCATTGATCACCGCGACATCGCTGGCCCGGGCCGAAACGCAGGTGAGGTTGTGGGTGCACATAACGACGGTGGCTCCGTCCTGCCGCAATGCGTCAATGATGTCCAGGAAACGGTGCTGGGCGGTGGGATCCAGACCGGTCAAGGGTTCGTCCAGCAACAACAAAGATGGATGGGATGCGATAGCCCGGGCCAACAACACGCGACGCCGCTGCCCGCCCGACAGTTCTCCGATACCCCTCCCGCGCAGGTCCAACAGATCTACCGTCTCCAGTGCGTTGACGGCGGCTTCCCGGTTGGCCTTATTGTGCGCACGGAAGAGTCCCCGCGATGGAGTCAGCCCCATCATCACCACGTCCCAGACGGTCGCCGGGAAGTTCCAGTCAACCAACTCCATTTGAGGAACGAACCCAATCGACCGCCGCATCCGGTGGCTGGGCCGCCCATCCACCAGCACCTGACCCTGGTTGGGCTTCACCAGACCAACGATTGTTTTCAGCAGCGTGGATTTGCCGCCGCCGTTGGGGCCAATTACTCCGGAAAAACTGCCGTTTTCGATGGAAAACGAAACGTCTTCCAGGGCGACGGTGGGGCCATATTCCACGCCCACGTTATGAAACGACACCGCCTGGTGGGTGTAACCATCGTGGGTGTGGGTTTCACCGTGGCGGGAATGGGCGTGGCCGTGGGATTCCGGCAGCGTGGTTGGTTGCATGCCTGACTATTCCCGGTACCACTCGTCGCCGGCCGGCGGCCACGGATTCTCAGCGTCTAGCACTTGCGAAAGCTGGGTAAACGCTCCCTTGAACGTGGCCGGGTGCAGCCAGATGCTGTTGAACCCCAGGTTGACGTAGTTGTCCGTCCGACGGGAGGTCGTGAACCGCAGACCGTCCAATGTTTGGAGGTGCGCGTCGGTAGCCAGTGAATCCTCAATCTGGTAGATGGTCAGATAGAGTCCCTCGCCGTATCGCGCTAGGAATCTTCCCGAAGCCGAATCGTCGCTGGTCGGTTGCGCCAGTTCGATGAACGTGTCCCGACCCTCTAGCGGCAGCACGGCGATCTCCAGGTCGGTGAAACTGATCTGGAACCGCCTGGTGGGTTGCAAACCGAAAAGCGCGCTCCAACGAGCGATGGCCGCATCCAGATCATGGACTATGACGGCGACTTGCCTGAGTTGGGTCGTTCCTGGCGTGTGATCCGAGCCCTGCCAGTCGTCGCCCGCCGCGGGCCAGGGATTTTCCGGATCCAGTACCTCTATAACCTCGATAAACGCCCCGTTGCATGACGCCGGATGCAAAAACGCTGATCGTGAGCCATCATGTTCCGTTTCGCCGGTGATGCGCACCCCCTGATCCCGCAGATGGGGTATCAGACGGTCGTACTCCCTGGTTTCGAATATGATCAGGTAAGGAGCGGAGCCGCGCCTTTGCAGAAATCGCGCTCCCGCGGAGTCCGCGTTATTGGGGGCCAATAGTTCCACGAACGTGCCATTCCCAGCCGGCAGCACGGCGTTGTCCAGTCCAAATTGTGGCAGTGCTCCGGTACGCGATGGTTCCATTCCAAGCGCCCGCCCATATAGGTCAATCGCCTCGGGAAGGTCGTCCACCATCATCGCGATTTGGCGCAGTTTGTGGAGCATCGTATTGGTCCGACCGGTTGGTCTTGTCCCTCAGCAGCCTTATCGGCAGGTAATCAACCGGTCGCTTCCCGTCATGAACGGGACGGCAGGTTGATCCTGGCTGTCCCGATAATGTACGGGCGGTCCGGCACCGGGCCGGTCATGGTGATGTCGCACTGAATGTGGTTGCCGGATTCGTCCTGGTCAGTGTCGCTGATCATGAAACCCACGTGCAGAGGCTGGTTGTGGGGGATCGTGCCGCGGAACACCAGGTCCAGGTCCTCCACCGTCTCAGCGCCGGCCCAATCCGTGAGCACCCGGGACACCAAGGCCATTGACATAATGCCAGGCACGATCGGCTCGGAAAGGCCAATCTTTTCCGCCTGTTCTTGGTCGGTGAACCGGTTGGGCGCGGGATTGCCCCACAGCGAGCAGAAGTTCACCACCTGATCGTCGGCGACGTACAGGATAACCGGGCCAATCTCGTCGCCCAGTTCAACGTCTTCGAAATAAAGCTTGGCGGATTGGGTCATCTTGATCATCACTCCCGCACTACTTGGGAACGTTGGACGTCAGCCACGACGATGCCATCCTGATTGCGGAACGTGGTTTCCCACACCACGTGGACCATCGTTCCGGTTCGCCCGGTCTTGGTGTACACGTCCTTGAGGTGGGATGACGCCGAGAGCGTGTCTCCCGCTACAATTGGCGCTCGTGGCTCCACCCGCTGCCCGCCGTGGAATTGGCGGCGACCGAACTGCAACTTGATGTCGGGCAGTTCGCCCCGTTCGAACAGCGCGCACAGGGTGGGCGGCGCAACCTGGTTACCGTATCCCGCGGCTTGGGCTGCCGATGGATCGACGTAGATCGGGTTGTCCTCACCGATGCTGCGAGCGTAAACGTCGATGATTTCCTTGGTCACTTGGAACGGGCCGGACTCGTGCTCCACACAATAGAGCGAGTGGTCGTATTCGTAATCTATTTGGGTTGGCATCGGGGGACTCCTCTCAGCCTACTGGCGTGGCGGCGGTTTCTGCGATATACATGGGGCGGAATTCGCCGGACAATAACGCGTCGACGAGTTCGGGTTCTGACCGGATGTTGGCTTTGAACTCGGTTACCGCCCGGCCAATGTGGCTGGCCAGGTGAGCGTCGCTGCCGGCGATGCCCCTGTAACCCATGCTGTTACACAGGGCTTCGGCCCGTTCGTTCTCCTCGGGCTTGCTGCCGGCGTTTATCAGTTCGACCATCGTGACGTCGTCAAACGCTTCGCCCTGTTCCATGTACTCGACCAGACCGATGCCGAACCTACCTGGATGCGCGGGTACCACGAAACCGCCGTGGTGCCGGGCGGCCTTGATCAACTCGCGACCGTCCATTTTCACGTCGCCGAAATCAACGTCTTTGGCGAGCCCGCGCGTGATGTTGTACACCAGCATGTGCCCGAAGCAGGTGTCGAGCTCCGCGCCCTTTAGCACCATAACACCGTACTCGGAGGCCAACTGGGAATAATCCACGTCGTAGTCAAACTTTCGGTGTTCAGTAAGTACGATTCCGTCGATGGTAAAGCCACGCTTTCGCAGCACGTTGACGAACTTCAGGTACTGCTCCACCGTCGCACGGGAATCGTCCGATGCTACTGAATGACAATGCAGGTCAAGGTAAGTGGTCAAGGAGAGCCTCCAGCGGGCGGTCATTCTCGCCGCCAACAGCCGATTATATGTGCGCGAACCGCAACGCGCAACTGTGGCCCGCTCCGGGTATTCTTAACGTAAGCGGAAATTAGATTTGCATCTTCCGTCGCCAGCAAACCAGGGCCAGAGAGTACACCAGCATCTCGATGCTTTTGGTGTACCCCTTGGTTCGCCGTATCAGCCGGTTCAACTTCCCTCGCCATACTGAATGCAATCCTTCGTTCCAGTTCACCGCCCCGCCTTTGCCCACCACATGGCGGTCCGGAGGAAACCACCCCAGGTACACCGCATACGCATCGCTGCAATACAATTCCGCTTCCGGCAGTCGGGCGTACAACCGCAAGAAGGGTCCTTCACTACGGTCACCCACCTCGAAGTCCACCCAGCGGTTCCCGTCAGCTTCCGCCACTACCGCGGTCCAAATCCACCGCTCCTCCCGCTGGTCCCCACGCCGCGCCCCCAGGTAAGTCCACATCTCATCACAGGACACCACCGCCGCCCGCTGACGACCCACCAGACCTGCATTACGGCGCTCACTCCATTCCCCCAAGGCGGTCAGGGCCTGGCGCCCCCTTTTTTGACCCACCCCTGCACCGCCGCCGGACTGTATCCCAGCACCCGCCCGATGGCGCTCAGCGAACTCCCCTCGGTGTACATGGCGATGCCCCGCGCTTTCACTGCTGGCCCGGGACGGCGGTAGGCTCCCTCCGGCACGTAACGACGGTTACATTCGCCACAGCGGTAAGCCTGCTTGCCGTTGGTAAAGCCGTCCTTGCGCATCCAGTTGGCTCCGCAATCAGGACAACGAACATCGTGGCGATACGTGCGCGGACGGGACATGACAGCACCCTCTCAAATCAGACTGGAACCCTATCGTAAATCTATTATCCGCTTATGTTAAGAATACCCCGCTCCGGCACAGGGCAATCGCGTCTTCAAAGCAAACGATGCCGGTGCCTGAATTACATTCCGTTTGGTGATAATGACCACACAGCTCGTTGCCTCAAAGTCCCCGAAACCAGCCCATAACCCCAAAACTCCCAAATCAAAATATCCTGTCCATCCCGTTCATCCTGTTTATCCCTGTGAATTCACCGTCCGTTACTGCCAATTCCAATGGCGGCGCTGTCGCTCATTAAGACGCGATTGCCCTGCCCGCTCCGGTAGCTGTTCAGACTTGCTGGGCCATTTCTGCGGCCAACTCGTCATTCCGGACTTGATCCGGAATCCACAACATCTTTGCCCACTCACGTTGGCCGGTTGGCCGGTTTCTTGATACCGGCCCACGCCGGTATGACGGTTGGGGCTTATGCAAGACCCCTCAAGTCTGAACTGTTACCGGCTCGGCGCAGGGCCTTCCGATTATTGCTCGGCAGATGGGTAGTCCGCTCATCCTGCAGAACGTCCGCCCACGGCGGGAGCCTGTCGAAGGACGAGCGGACGGTGATCCAGAAAAAGTTTTGGCGTTGTTCATTGCTTCCAGTTGCAATAATCAAAAGGCCTTGCGCTCGGGTAAGGCCGTTCGCTTCTCCAGGAAATCCCCCCTCGCTGCCCTTTCCCCCGCCAGTGACACTTCCCCCTTTCCTCCACCCTTCACGCATCTTTACCATAAGAACTGATACCCCAAATCCGTCCCGCCGCCATCCCCCCGAGCCATCACAACGCCCACATCCGAACACCGAACTCCCCAACGGCCCTGCCCCAAATCCTCTCACCGGCCCACCAAAACCACCAATATCGCCCCCAAAACCGCTCAAACCGCCCCCATTCACCCCCAAGTCCCACCCCAACGTCCTACTCAAATGAACAGAAATGAGCGGAAATGAGCGGGATTTCCCAAAAAATCCCCGTCGTCCAATCCCAATCCATAATCCTGTCCATCCTGTCCATCCATGAAAATACCCTCCCCGCCGAGGTAATCCCATGACCCTTTCCCAAATCCGCCGCCGCATCAACGCCCTCAAGCGCAGGTTCGCCCTCGAACTCACCATCATCAAGCTCCGACGCATCGCCGAAGCCGTCGCTGACCACTGGGATCCCGATCAACCCCCCCGAACCCGCCGACGTCATCGAGCGCTTCGTCAAAGCCGGCTGCCGCCTCCCCACCTTCGGTAACCTCCGCCACTGCCTGGACAGTGCCCGACGCCAAGGGGACGTCCCTCACCCTGAAGACATCGTCATCAACCTCCTTCCCTGGATTGACGGCGACCGCTACCACAAATTCCTCCGCTGGGACCTTCCCGCGCCCGCCCGTTAGCCATGCCCTCAACCCGTTTTACACCGATAATCGAAATGCCCTGGCCTCGGCGAAGCTTCTGCTGCCACGCCGACCAATTCGCCCGACGTTGGCTCGTTGCCCCGAAACGGATCGCCGCGACTGGTTGGCAAGGCGGCGACAATCGGCGTAGCGTGGCGCCCCACGACACGATATGATCTTACCGCCTCGCCACACGTATGCGAGCGCGCCAAACAAGAGGTGATTAACATGACCATGCCATCAAACACACTTGAGGGCCGAGTTGCCATCGTGACCGGCGCAGCCAGCCCCATCGGGATGGGCCGTTCCGTAACCACCGGCCTGGTTCGCGCCGGCGCCCGAGTCGCCATGCTGGATATCAACGAAGACTGGCTGGACCAGACCGCCAACGACATGCGCGAACTGGGCGGAGACGACGCCGTCCTGCCCATCATCGCCGACGTTACCGACCCGGAGTCCGTGCAAAATGCGGTGAGCCGTACCATAGCCGAAATGGGCGGCTTGCACATCCTGGTCAACAACGCCGGCATCAACCCACGCACCGCCGGGTTCGGCGGCAGCACGTCGGGCAGTCGCACCGGTTTTTTTGACATCGTTCCTGACGCCTGGCTCAGGGTGATTTCAGTAAACCTCAGCGGACCTTTCCTTGTGTCCAACGCCGTAGCCGGCCACATGATGGAGCAGGGATTCGGCCGCATCATCGGTGTGACCACCAGCATGGACACGATGTGGCGCAAGGGCGGCGCGCCTTACGGCCCGTCCAAGGCCGGCCACGAGGCGCTGGTTGCGATCATGGCCCAGGACCTGGAAGGCACTGGTGTGACCGCCAACGTGCTCACCCCCGGCGGCGCAACTGCCACCAACATGGTGCTGCCCCCGGAGGGAGCCAGCGCGGATGCCCTGATTCAACCTGAAGTGATGCAGGCCCCCGTGGTCTGGATCGCGTCCGACGACGCCAGCGATTGGAACGGCCGCCGGATCATCGCCTACTACTGGGACGAATCGCTGCCGTTGTCCGAGCGATTGGAGAAATGCGGCGCTCCGGCGGCGTGGCCGCAACTCGGCCTGCAAGCCGTCCATCCCGACTGGTTTGGCCGCAGTGACTGACCTCGACAAGCGCAACGATTAATTGGGGCGGATCCAGGATCCGCCCCGTTTCATGTAGAGTCTCAGAGACGCTCAGTGCCTGAACCCCGTGTCAAATCCCCGGGCCGCGGGGTTGATCAGCAAATCCGGACGGTTGCCCCACCGCCTGAGGAAGCGGCCGAAATTCTTGCGGCTCAACTCGTCGCGCTGGTTTTCCTCCAGTTCTTCCCATTGACGGTGCTCGTGGCGCACCAGCGGCAGGCTGCTGTCGCACACCACGCGGTAGCCGGCGTTCTTGAACTGGAAGCAGTAGTCGATGTCCAGGTTCCGGTAGAACCGGAACGATTCGTGCATCAGTCCCACCGATGTCAGGTCGGCCCGCCGGAAAGCCATGCAGTAGGCCTGCATCGCGTCGGCCTCTCCCCGATCGACCTCCTCGTGGAAGTGTTGCATGTCGTCGGTGGTGAGTCCGAACGGCCCAAATACCCCGATAGTGGTATCCGACAAGTGCTCCGCCACCGGGGAAAGGACGTCCCCCACCACTTCGGTGGACGCGTCAATCAGGATGATGTACTTGCCACGGGCTTGTTTGAGGCCGATATTTTTGCCTGCGGCGTCGCCCACGACATGGTCGCAGTGTACAACCCTAAGATTTGTGTGTTCCGACTGCGCTTGCTCGAGGTATTCGGCAGTCCCGTCGGTGGATCCGTTATCCACCACGACCATTTCAACCGACGCGCCCTTGGTGTGATCCAACACCGCTTCAACGCAACGCCGCACGTCGTCAACGTAGTCGTACGCGTTCAACAGGAAGGTGTAGTCGTATAGGTCCGGCTGATCCAATAGCGAAGGGACTTCCCGCGATGCCGACACGGTCGGCCACCGCGCCGATTGAAGCTCCAGTTGAGTTTGCGGCCTCACCCTGGTCGCGGATACAGTATCCTCAACCACAAGCCCGTTGGCGATGCACTCGTCCCTCATGGCGTCGGCGTCAGAATACGCAGACTGCTCGCGCAAGGTGGCTCGCCTGGATATGGCGTCGTTCTGCGCCGGACCGATCTCGTATCGCATCGGGACTTTATCCAGATCCAGACCAAAGACCCGGTCAAAATCAAGGAGCAGGACCACCTTGTCCGCCGGTGCCAGTTCCGATCGGGTCATGGCCCAGGTGATGGCCAGCGCGCTGGGCAGGTCCAAGTCCGTGTGCACGGCGTCCCAGAATCGCCGGCTCCAAGCTTCCCCGTCGCTGCTGAGGACGTGCTGAGCCGATGCGTCGCCGGCCGCGTTGCGCCACACCCACAGCCGGTTGCGGAGGCCGGTCAACGCTTTTTCCGCCGCCCTCAGGGAGGTGAACGTGAAGTTCATCCGGTGGCGGTAGCGAACCGTCATGCACAAATACCGGAATGCCAGCGGATCAAACCCCCGCGTGGTCAAATCCTCAATGAGAAAAACGTTCCCCGCCGACTTGGCCATCTTGGCCCCGTCTGCCAACAGGTGCTGTCCATGCACCCAGTAGTTGACGTGCTGACGGCCGAAGGTCCCTTCGCTCTGGGCGATTTCATCCTCGTGGTGGGGGAACACGTTGTCCACGCCGCCCGTATGTATATCGAAATGCTCGCCGAGGTATTTGTGGGCCATGGCTGAACACTCGATATGCCAGCCGGGGAATCCCTCGCCCCAGGGGCTGTCCCACTTCACGTCTCGCCCGGGCTCGGCAGCTTTCCACAAGGTGAAGTCACGCGGGTCGCGTTTCAGCGGGTCTGCCTCAGCGCGAACGCCCTCCAGGAGGTCCCCGCCGAAATTGCGCGACAGCTTACCGTATTCGGGATAACTGTTGACGTCAAAATAGATGTTGCCGCCGGCCTCGTATGCGCCGCCTTTGGCCATCAGCGTGTTCACCATTTCCAACATTTCTGGGATATGGTGCGACGCCCAGGGGAACACGTGGGCCGATTTAATGTTGGTTCGCTCCTCGTCCTTCCAGAACCATTCGGCGTAGTATTCGCCAATCTCCTGGAGCGACTTGCCTTCGGCCAACGCGGCCATGATCATCTTGTCGCCGCCGGCCTCGGCCAATTCCTGCCGCATGTGCCCCACGTCGGTGATGTTTTTGATGTGGTACACCTCGTTGCCGTCGGCCTCCAGGATTCGGCGGATCCAGTCGGCCATCAGGTAGGTACGCAGGTTGCCGATGTGGGCGTAGCGGTACACCGTTGGCCCGCAGGTGTACATGGTGACGCGGCCCGGCGTGATGGGCCGGATCTCCTCGACGGTTTTCGTCAGGGTGTTGTAGATGCTTAACACGTCGTCACCTCCGCCGGGTGCGGGATGGCGCAAGTTTAGCACGCCTACCCCTCGTTTGCATCAGAGCCTGAATTCCCTTTGCGGCAAGTAAGTACAAGCATCAGGGGCGAAACTTTGTCGCCCCTGACACGTTGACCGTACGTACGTCCATTGGCTACGGTTGCGGAGCCACGGCTGCTCCAGAGGCTTTCAACCGCTCGATTTCCGTCGGCGTGTACCCGGCCTCGGCAAGGATCTCGTCGGTGTGCATGCCGAACCACGGAGCCGGCGGGCCCAACCTCGGCGGAGTCGCCGACAGCCGCGCCGTGGTGCCCGAATGGTCAACGCTGCCCCAGACGTGATGGTCGCGCGTGACGATGAATCCCGCATCCCGCACCACCGGATCATGCCGGTAATCTTCCATGGTCAGGTTCGGCGTTACGGACACTCCCAACGGGCGCAACTCGGTCATCCAGTGTTCGATGGTGTTGCCGGCAATCACATCAGCGATCGCGTTCCCATCATCGTGGATGTCCCGGAAGTTCAAGGCAGACAGGAAAGCACCGTAGGCAGCATCATCCGGACAGTGGACATAGAGCCACCCGTCCGAGGCCTGGTACAGGCGCGAGCGCACGGAGTACCCCCTGGCGTCCACACCCTCGATGTCGTCCCGCTGGTAACCTTCGTAGTCCAGGAAATAAGGGGACTGCAAGATGCCCGCGGTGAGCGCGAGACCGCTGTCAACGGATTGTCCCATCCCGGTGCGGTTGCGTTCGTGCAACGCCAGCGCCACCGCGTATGCGCCCATCAGCCCCGTGCCATAGTCGTTGACGGCGTACGGGGAGAGCATCGGCTTTCCGTGGCGACCGCCGCGCCTCACCTGCATTCCGCTGGTGCCCTGGGCCAGTTGTTCCCAGCCCGCTCGCTCCGACCACGGGCCGTCGTAGCCGAAGGCGTTCAGCGAGGCGTAAACGATGTCCGGCTTTACCTTCTTGACTGCCTCGTAACCAAGGCCCAGGCGCTCGACGGCGGATTTGCGGTTGTTCTCAACGACTACGTCGGCGGATTCGACCAACTTCCAGAACACGCCGCGCCCATCATCGGTTTTGAGGTTGAGCATGATGCTGCGCTTGCCCCGGTTCACGTCGATGTATCCGACCGGGTCGAGATTGCGCGTCGGATCGTCGATCTTGATTACGTCGGCGCCGAACTCGCCCAACGTACGCCCGCAGGTGGGACCGGCCAGGATGATGCACAGGTCCAACACCCGCACGCCCTGTAGGGCGGACATAATGTCGGCGGCGTTGCCATTGCTAGTTGACGAACGTGCCGATCCGTTTTGCAGTTCGGCAAGTACCTCGTCGGTGTGCTCGCCAAGTTTGGGCGCGCGACCTTGGATCTTTCCCGGTGTCCCGCGCAGTCTGACCTGCACGCCCGGCTGCTTCATCTTGCCGTGCTCGGCGTCATCGACCTCTTCCACCATCTTCGCGGACACTGCATGCTCGTGGACTAACCACTCATCCACCGTTTTGCAGACCGTGCAGGCGCCGCCCTGGGCGTTGATGTCGGCTTCCCACTGCCAAGCGGTTCGCTCCTTGAACATCTCCGCGAAACGATCCTGCCACAGGTTCAGCGTGTCGGAATCCACCGGTCGCCCGAATAGCGGCGCCACCTCGTCGATCCATTCGGTGCGCCCGGCGGCGGTCAGAGTCTGCCTCGCGAAACGCTCGAACATCCCGTGGTGGTACACCCACCGGCCATCCGCGCATTCGTACGGGTGCGACATCACGGTGCGCGGGAAATCGAACAAATCCACGTACTCGTAGTTGTTGAACTTGATGATCCGGCTGCCCATAGCGGTAAACATCGCCGAATGCAGCGGGACCTCGATTCGTTGGCCCTTGCCGGTCTTGTCCCGGGCGTTGATTGCCATCGCCACCGAGACAGACCCCAGCAGCGCCGAAAAGGTGCTGGCGATGGGCAACGGTGTAAACAATGGGTCTCCGCCGCTTTCGCTCGTCTCCGGATAGAATCCAGTCTCCGCGCTGATGACGGGATCCCAGCCGGGTTCGTTGCGGCTCGGATGCTCCTCGCCATATCCGGGCAGTGAGCAGTAGATGAGCCCCGGGTGCGTGGACGAAAGTTCGTCGTATCCGATGCCCAGTCGCTCCGCCACACCGGGCCGGAAATTCTCGATCACCACGTCCGCGTTGGCAACCAGTTTCTGAGCCGTCGCCTTGCCGGCATCGGTTTTCAGGTCCAGGGTCACCGACCGCTTGCCGCGGTTCCAGGTGGCGAACGCCGGCTCTGACCGCGCCGGGTCGCCGCCTGGTCGCTCCACCTTGATGACGTGCGCGCCCTGATCGGCGAGCAACATTCCCAACATGGGCCCGGGGACGTACTGCCCGAACTCTACGACGTGGATATCGCGCAATGCGCCCGAGGTACCGTTGGTGGTCATCAGTTGTTCTCCTCTGTGGCAAGGTCGCCGTTCAGGGTCGGCGGGGGTTCGTTAAATTCTTCGCCGTTGGCTTCGGCTTGCTGACGCCTTTCCATCCAGGCCAGCCAGCGCGCATGATTTTCCTGCTTGCCTTGCTTCACTCCCTCTTCCCTTCCTTCTTCCCTTCCCTCTTCCCTGCCTTCTTTCAGCCCTTCCCGGCGAGCCCTCTCTCGGGTACGCTCCCTGATCCAACTTCCGAATACCATGTCAATCACCTCGGTCAGGATATACGCGATGGGCAATCCGAAACCAATGTTGGGAGCGCCGGCCCAGATCAACGATGTGGCGAGCGCATCCCACGTTTCTGCTTGGCCATTCACCACGCTGTGATAAGTGGTGACTGCCGTAAGTATAAGCCAGGTTACGCTGAAGATTCCGGAGAACCAACGTATCAACCTGGTCGGGATGTTGAGTATGCCAGTGCGTTCATTCCATTCGTTGGCGTCGTCGATTGGTGTCATCATTACGCGAGGGGTTATGCGTTGGCAAATCGAGCGGGATCACATCCTTCCAGGCTGATGTTGGTTTCCCCGTCGGCGATTACGTCGGCAATTCCTTTCCCCATGGCCGGCCCGAGCAGGATGCCCTTCTTCTGGCCGCCGGCGCAGATGTAGGCGTTATCCCAGTTGGGAGCCCGGCCCACGATCGGTAGCCAGTCCGGTGTGACCGGGCGCAGGCAAGCGGTGTGTAGTGCGACCTCTGCATCGGCAAGCGACGGCATCAACCGAACCGCCTTCTCGGTTATGCTCTGGCGGGCGTCGTCGGTCAACGAAAGGTCGAATCCCGCGTCCTCTTCCGTCGCACCGCACCAGATGAGCCCGTCCGTCTTGTTGTACATGGAACTCCCGCCGCCGGACAGCTCGTGTTCCAGCCCGGACCCGTTGGGCTTCATCCTGATGATCTGGCCCTTGAGAGGGTCAACCGGTATCGCGATATCCAGCCATGGTTCGGCAGTGCGGCACCAGGGTCCGGCCGCAATCAACAGCGCCCCGCAGGGGATTTCGCCGTCGTTGGTAATCACGGCCTCCACGCGATCGTTGCCCAGCCGCAAACCGACCGCAACGCCGGCAACTACCTCAACTCCGGCTTGCTGCGCCGCAGCCGCCAGCGACTGCGTGAATTCCTGCCCGTCCAGCGCTCCGTTACCCACGGCTCGCACGCCGGCCAGGGCATGCGGAGTGACGCGCGGCTCCAGGGCCAGCACGTCCTCGCGCTCCAGCCATTCTGCGGAGAATCCTGGCTCCGGCGCGTTGTTGAAGGTCTCCAGCGTGTCGCGCAACTCCTGCAGCTCGCTCTCGTCCAACGCTACCTTGATGATGGATGAGAGCCTGCCGTGGTAGTCGATGCCGGTCTGTTCCGGCAACGATGACCACAGATCCTGGTGCAGGTTGAAGGACTGCAGCGCCATCGGTTGGAGCGGTTCAGGCCAGCCGTGGCCCTCCAGGGGGTTCAGGCCCCCGGCGTTGTAGCCCGACGCCTTGCTGCCCACGCCCTCGCGCTCAAGAATGGTTGCCTTGATTCCCCGCTGACCCAGGTAGTAAGCAGCAGCGCAGCCCGCCGCGCCTCCCCCAATGATCACCACGTCGTTTGCTCTGTTGGTCATGTCTCTCATCCTGCGTTCTGTGGTTGACGTCGGCTAGGATATAATTCCGGTTCGGAGGTGTCTATGCCGATTTACGAGTACCGTTGCTCCGCGTGCGGAGCTGAATTTGAATCAATTCGGCCAGTGTCGCGGGCGGACGACCCCATCGATTGCAAGATATGCGGCGCACCGGCTAGTCGTCAGCTATCAAATTTCTCGTTCAAGTCAGATACTTTCACGGCCCCCAAATTGCGGAACAGGCCCGCCGCCACATTCAGGGGAGACAACCCTGCGAACCAGGCGGGCACGGACCCTCAGGATACCGGGGTTTCCGCGAGTTAGGGCCGGCTGGCGCGCGCTTCTCCGCATTCGATGGAGTTGGAGATCGCGCGCAAATACCTGTAAGTATAGATGCCGGTGTAGTGGGCATCGCTCCATAGAAACTGCAGCGCATACTGTCCCACGGCCATGTAATCGAGCGCGATCACGTCCTGGTCGACGCTGTCAGGGTCCAGCAGGGCCCGGCCGGTCATCTCCTCCACGCACGAGGCGCAGGGGCAACGGAGGCGAAGCGTGCGATGAGGATATGTGCTCTGATGGCCGTCGTCCCAGTTGATGACGATGGAAGTGCCGGAAATGTCAACGTCGGTCGGCTTGATGTTGTCATAAGTTCGCATTGACATAGCGCGTCACCCACCCGTTGGCGCCTGCACTTCCGCCAGGCGAGCCGGCCGGGGCATCTCATCGGGGTCGGTGGGGATCTCTATGATGCTGGGCCCGTCCACCGCCAGCGCTTCCGCGAATGCGTTAGCGATGTCCTCCGGCCGGTCGACGTAAAATCCCGCGCCGCCAAACAACTCGGCATACCGATCGAACCGGGGATTGACCGTGTCCGCTCCCACGTACCGCTCGTTGAACGCGTACTTCTGATAAGCCTTTTCTGATCCCCAGCAGTCGTTATTCATTACTACTGAAATATTCTTCAGCCCATAACGCACTGCCGTCTCGAATTCCTGCGCGTTGAACAGGAACCCGCCGTCGCCATTGAAATTCACCACCGGACGGTCGGGCGCCGCGAAATTGGCCCCGATGGACGCCGGGAAGCTGAACCCCAACCCACCCAGGTCCAGCGCCATGATCAGGCTGCGCGGTTGGTAATAGTTCAGACGGTCCTGCCCGAAATTGGGCGCGAGACCCGCGTCCAACGCCACAATAGCGTCCCGGGGCATCACCTTGCGCAGCTCCGCATACACCCTCTGCGGCTTGATGTAGTCGCCGGCCAAAGTTGCTTCGGAGTCCAAGCGAGCCGCGCGGGCAGCGTTCCAGGCGGCCACGCGCCCGGACCACTCAGCATCTGGCCTCAACTCCGCCTCGGCCACGATGGCATTGATCTCATCAACCACCGCGGCCACATCACCTTCAACACCCACGGTGATGGGATAGATGCGGCCGATTTCCTTGGGGTCAATCTCGATGTGGACGATTCGTGCGTTCTCAGGAATGAATCGATGGTCAAAGAAAGTCGTGGACTGGCCCAGGCGAGTACCGGCGGCAACAATCACGTCAGAATTGCGTACCGCGTCGATGGCCTCTTGAGCGCCCAAGCGTCCAAGATGCCCGAGATAGTTCGGGTGGTCGTTAGGTACCGCGTCGGCTCGCCCGTAAGACGTAACGATCGGCGCGCCAGTGAGTTCGGCCAGGCGAGCAACGGGCTCATCAGCCAGGCTCCATTCCACACCGCCACCGGCGATGATCACCGGGCGCTGCGCCGAAAGGATCTCCCTGGCGGCGGCCTCAACTTGCGCCCGGTCTCCTCGCGAACGCCCTTGGCCGGTGCGGTAAGCGTTGGGAGCCAGCAGGTCCAGGTCAACCTCAGCGCCGGGAAGCAGGTCCCGCGGAATATCCACCAGCACCGGCCCCATCTTGCCCGAGGTCGCAATCCTGAACGCCTGCCGCAAAGCGTCGGGCAGCCGCTCAATTTTGTTGATGGAGAAACTGGCCTTGGTGATGGGCTCGAACAGCGCCACCTGGTCGAATTCCTGCGTGGAATCGAGGTGCTGGTGATCGCGCGACGCCGACGGCGCCAGCACCACCACGGGTGAATGCGCCACGTAGGCCGATCCGATGCCGTACGTAAGGTTCAGCACGCCGGGGCCGTTCGTCACCAGGCACACCGACGGCGCTCCGGCGATGCGGCTGTAGCCATCGGCCATCAGGGCCGCGCCCTGCTCGTGCCGCACCCCGACGAATTCCATGTCGTTGCGGTCGTATAACGGGTCCAGCACATCAAGGAAAGAAGAACCGACGATTCCGAAGATCTTGCTGACGCCTTCCTGCTGCAGCAGTTCGATAACCGCCTCGCCGGCTTTCATCCTCTGGGGCATGTCTGAACTCACCTCGCTCCGAAAAATCGGTTGGCAGTGTACCATACGCACATTGTTGGCTCAGCCTTATTAGGAAACTGTTGCGTATGGCGACCACCCGAGGGTTTTCGGTCGGTTTGACGGCCTGTTTGTCCCCCAATGTCGTTGGTGTGAGCGTGCTATAATGCCGCATCAATCACTGAGGAGGCTTCCCCGAAATGAGTACAGTGGCAGTGGAGGTGGTGTACCGGGGGATTTTTCAAAAAACCCTGGCCCGGAACATCGTCCGCACCATCGTTTTTGCGGCCCGTAAAGAAGGCAAAATTGGCACCGCTTTTGGCCGCTATGGCGACTCGCCGGAACGCAATGGCATTCCCGCCAAGCAGTTCGCCATCGTATCCGACAGCCCCGAAGAACTTGAAGAAAACTTGGCCGTATACGAGGCCAGGGAAGTGGACGTCACCATCAATGTCGACGACACCATGTGCAAGGGCATCGAGTCCTGGGCTTGGTATGGCCTGCAGCCGATCAACGAACTCACCAAGCCGGGCGGCACTTTGATCGTTACCTCCCGCCAGTCTGCCGATGCCCTCATCGAGGACATTCACCAGAAGGACTCGGCGTACAACTTAGCGATCGTTCCGGCCTCCACCAGTTTCTCGGGCCTTTGGGTCTACAAGGACGACCACACCGACGTCCGAATCCTTGGCGCGCTGGCCCGGGCGTGCCCCGAACTGGTAAGCCTTGATTCAATGTTGGCGGCCCTGGAAGACCAGGGTTGGGGCGGCCTGAAACTTACTTCGGCCCGCAACACCCATGACCGCCTGGTCACTCGTCCGGTTGAGCCTGGAGAAGGCAGCGATGACGAACCGTTCAAATTCGATCTCCTGGGTTGGCAATCCATGGAAGAAGGTCTGGTCATCCGAGGTATCGAGGGTGGGGGCGGTTTCCGCGGCGGCTCGCTCGGTGATAGCTACGATCCCATCACCTCCCCCGCGGACGGCGGCGAACAGGGCTACGAACCCACCCGAAACTCCGTATTCAAGAAGTTCAGCACCCGTTCCATGCGGCCCGTCATCAACTTCGATACTTGCATCAAGTGCACTCTGTGCTGGCTGCAGTGCCCCGACACCTGCTTTGACGTTACGCCCGACGGGTTGTACGACGCCAACATGGAAGCCTGCTGCGGCTGCGCGGTCTGCGAAGCCGTGTGCCCCGTTGCCGACTGCATCACCATGGTCAACGAAGCGGAATTCAACGACAACAACAGCCAGTACGAGCACTGGACCCGTGACAAGGACGGCTACCACAAGTGGATGACCGACCTGATCCAGATACAAAAGGACAAAGACGCGACCAGGAGCCATGGGTATCACAGTCCGGGCACCTACGAAGCCGAATCCGAAGCTGAAGTTGCCCTGACCGGAGACGATGACTAATGGCTACGCAGACCCTCCCCCAGACCGAGCGCGAGGAGCTCATCAGCGGCAGCGAAGCTATCGCCATCGCCTGTTCCCTCGCCGACGTCGACGTGATCACCGCATACCCCATTCGGCCTTACGATACTGTGATGCAGTACGTGTCCAAGCTCAAGGCTGACGGGGCGTTCGACTGCGACTTCATCGTCGCCGAAAGCGAACACTCACAGTTCGAAATCGTCAAGCACGCATCCGCCGTAGGCGCGCGCACCTTCTGCGGGTCCAGCGGCGTGGGCTGGTTCTACGCCTTCGAGGCCATCACCGTTACCGCCGGTCTCCGCCTTCCCGTGGTTGCCATGGTGGGCAACCGCGCCCTGGACGACCCGGGCGCCTTCGGCGTCGAGCACAACGACGCCATGGCTGTCCGCGACCTTGGTTGGATGCTCTACTGGGTCGGCACCGCACAGGAGGCGCTAGATACTGCGTTGCTTGCCTGGCGCGTCGCCGAAGACCCTCGCGTCTTTCTGCCCGCCGCCATCTCCTGCGACGGCTCATTCTTGACTCACTCGCAGGCCATCGTCAACGTTCCCACCCAGGAGCAGGTGGACCAGTTCTTGCCCCAGTACGACCGGGGTCGGTTACTCCTGCACCCTGACAACCCCATCACCGTCGCCCCCCAGGTCAACGAAGACTGGCTGATGGAGATACGTCGGCAGACCGACGACGCCATGCGCCGCTGCGGCGACGTGATCAAGGAAGCCTACGAAGAATTCAAACAGGTCTTCGGGCGTGGCGACCCCAGCCCGTTTATCGAAGAGTACATGACGGAAGACGCCGACATCGTCTTCGTGGGAATGGGAACCCTCGCGATGCCGGTCCGCGTGGCCGTGCGCCGCATGCGTGAACAGGGCATGAAGGTCGGATTCCTCCGCGTCAAGTTCTTCCGCCCCTTTGCTACCGAAGAAGTCAGGGATGCCCTGAGTCACTGCAAAGCAGTGGCCGTGGTTGACCGCGATTATTCCTACGGATCGCCCTCATACGGCGGTGTGTTGTTCAACGAAGTTCGCTCCGCGTTGTACGAATTGGACCAGCGCCCGCTGGTACAGAGCTTTATCGCCGGCCTTGGCGGACGGGAAGTCCTGGTCCGAGACGTGGAAGAAATGGCCCAGATGACCCGGGACTCCATCGACGCCGGCAAGGTCAAACAAATCAACACCTGGATAGGTGTACGGGATTAGGAGAGCCGCTATGACAACTATGACCCAGGAACTCCCCCAGGTTAGGGGCGTCAAACAAATCCCGGTGTTCGAGGGTTTCACCTCCGGGCACCGCACCTGCCAGGGCTGCGAATCCGCGCTGGTGATGCGGCTCATGATCAAAGCCGCCGGCCCGCGTACCATCGTCGTGGGCAGCACCGGCTGCATGTACGTAGCTAATACCACCTACTACAGCACCCCGTGGGTTGTGCCGTGGATGCACACCCAATTGGGTTCCAGCGGCTCTGCCGCCACCGGCACGGCTGCCGGCCTGGCCTCGTTGATGCGCAAGGGCAAGATGCAGGAGGAGCCGATCAACGTCATCGCGTTCTGCGGCGACGGCGGCGGCGTGGACATGGGTCTTTCGGCCATTTCCGCCGCGTTGCAACACGATGAGTACAACCTGCTCATCCTGTGTTACGACAACGAGTCCTACGCCAACACCGACATCCAGGTGTCCGGTTCCAGCCCGTGGGGCGCAAACTCAACGTTCTCCCCTCCGGGCAAGGTTCATCGCATCATGAATCGCCGGTGGAAGAAGAACACCGTTCCCATGCTCGCTGCCGGCCATCCCGACGTCCGATACGTTGCTACGGCCTGCGGCTCCTACGGGCCAGACTTTACCAACAAGATCCGCCGGGCCCTGACCATCGGCGGCCCCACGTTCATCCACAGTATCGACCCGTGCCCCAAAGGTTGGGACTACGACCCCAAGTACTCCCATGAGCTTGGCATGCTCGCTGTCGAGACCGGGATCTGGGTTCAATACGAGATTGTGGACGGCGAGTTGATCCTCAATGGCCCTTCGCGCGCGATAGCCCGCGGAATCAGGCAGCGCAAGCCGGTAACCGAATACCTGCAACGGCAGGGCCGGTTCGCTCATCTCACTGACGAGGACCTCAAGTTCTTCCAGGAGCGAATCGACGAAACCTGGGAAAAGTGGTGGATTCCGGGCATCGTGCCCTTCGGACCCCAGGACGAGGGTTAAAGACGGATTTCGTCTATTCAGCGCAAAGTCGAAATCGGCAGCGAATTCAACGGGGGCGGGCTAAACCCGCCCCTTACTCGTTCGGCTACTTTCCCTATTATCATATGTCAAGATATTGACCATTGATATTGATGTGCTAAACTCAATTATTATTAAAATCTGAGAGGCTCCAACATGGTAAAGGTCGCACTAACAATAGAGGGCGACGCCGAAGAAGTGATCGCCGCTATTCGAAAATTGGCTGTAGGAGAGTCCGCTATTGTCACACCGACGGGCGAAGATATTGATGATGATTCCAGTGAAACAACAGTAGAAGTATCATCCGGCTCAACCACGTCCACTCCCGCTCAAACTCAGGCGCCGGAAGGTAGATGGACTATTGATCATGTACGTACTTTCTGGCGCTACTTGGCCCCAAACGCGCAGCAGGTGTACCATCAGGTGGCGCACAGCAACGGATACGTGATGTCACGACAGTCTTTGCTGGACACCATGGGTTTGACGGAACGTCAACTGTCCGGACAGATGTCGTCCGTGGGTCATTCCGTGAGACGCATTCGCAATGTGCACAACGTCTCACTCCCACATCCCATGTCCTTTGACCAATCCAGCGACGACTATAAAATGCTCCCCGATGTTGCTGACGCCATCGTACGCTTGAACTTGACCCCTAGTACGTCGGAATCTTGATGCAAAACAAACTAAAGGAGAGGCCAGATGCGACTGGATCCCATTAACCTTTACGACTACGAGGCCCGCGCCAAACAAATCCTCCCCCACAACAACTGGGAGTTCATCGAAGCCGGCTCGATGGACGAGATCACCACTGCCCGCAACCGTTCCGCCTTCGAAGCTTTGACCCTGCGGCCCCGGTTCATGCGAGACACCACCGAACGGAAGATCGCCACCACAGTGTTGGGACAGGACATCAGCTTCCCGGTGATGATCGCTCCCACCGGCGGGCACGGCAACGCTCACCCGGATGCGGAATGCGCTACCGTTCGCGGCGCTGGCATGTCCAACACCCTGATGATGTGCAGCACATCATCCAACTGTAGCCTGGAAGAAATAGCGGACGCCGCCACCGGCCCCATCTGGTTCCAGCTTTATCACCGTGGCTACGACCTGACCGAAAACCTCGTCAAGCGAGCGGAAGCCGCGGGCTTCCGCGCCATCGTATTGACCATCGACACCCCCGCGCCGAGTCCCAAGGAACGGGACTTGCGCAACCGCTACCAGCGCCCTGGCGAACTGGGCAACTTCCGTGAGCAGCAGGATCGCCTGTCCGAGGTCAGCGGCACCGATGAGTCCCCGAATTGGGAGATGCCCCAATCCGCGCCTCTGACGTGGGCCGAGATTGAGTGGCTCCGCGGCCTTACCGATCTACCTTTGGTGCTCAAAGGCGTACGCGTCGCCGAAGACGCAAAGATGGCGGTTGACCACGGTGTCAACGGCATCCTCGTCTCCACCCATGGCGGTCGCCAGTTGGACAGCACCATGTCCAGCATCGAGATGGTACCCGAAATCGTGGCCGCCTCCGGTGGCAAGGCCGAGGTGTACGTCGACTCCGGCGTGCGTCGGGGCAGCGACGTTCTCAAGGCGCTGGCCCTGGGCGCCACCGCGGTCGCCGTGGGTCGCCCGCTCTACTGGGGCTTGGCCGTCAACGGCGCCGAGGGCGTTCACCACATGCTCGAGTTGCTGCGGGAGGAGTTCAACCGCGCCATGGCCTACTGCGGCCAGAACAGTGTGGACGACCTCGAAGACCGCCTGCTGAACATCCCTCGCGAGTGGGGCCCGTTCCGCACGGAAAACGACATCGGAGAGCACTTGCCTTTCTAAATCCCCGGTCACTGCGACCAAAAGGGAGCGGGTGAATGACCCGCTCCCTAATTTTTGTGGCAGGTATGGTTAGCAGCGTCAGTCGTCAGCCGCGGCTGCGACATCCAGTTTGAGGGATGCCATAAAATCGCTCAACAGGCTGTTGAACACCTCAGCCTGCTCATAGTGGGTTGAATGTGCCGCGCCCGGCACCACCTCCAGCCTGCCGCTTGGTATCAACCGGTGCACCGCCTCGATGACGTGCACCGGGAAAATCTTGTCCTCCACTCCCACCACCAACATCGTTGGAACCTGCATGGCGGCCAAGTCGGCAGCCTGCGGCCCGTCCGGATTCTGGAACAAACCCGACACCACGGTAACCGGCATCGGCTGGTTGATCCGACTGATGGACCCAAACAGGAACGTCAATGCCGGTCGTTCCTCGATGAACGAATCGCTCAACGCCCGCCGGAACGGGTCCTCCGGAGGATGCACGTCCTTCAGCAGGGATATTACCGACTCGTCGCCAACGCCGCCCGTGGTGTCTGCCAGCACGAGACCCGCCACGCGTTCGGGATGCTTCAGCGCGACGCGCAGCGATGACACTCCGCCCATCGATTGCGCCACCAGTACCGCTCGGCCAATCCCCAGGAAGTCCAACAACCCGACCAGGTCCGCGGTTACTGTTGCCGGATCTGGCGGTTCAGCGGGCCCTTCCGACAGTCCCCAACCCCTTTGGTCGAACGTCACGCAGCGGTGGTTGGCAGAGAACTCAGGTACTTGTCGCCACCAACTCAGGTGGTTCCCGCCGCGACCGTGGGCGAACACGATGGCTGGGCCAGACCCGTAGCTTTCGTAGAACAGGTCAACCCCGTTTATCGACGCGAAAGGCATTTCATTACTCCTTTGACTTCGTCATTCATACCGGCCATTCTTCCCTGCGATAAGCCGCATCCCAGAACATGTACTCGTACCGGCTGCTAACCATGAACGCGTATCGCATGGCTTCTCGTTCCTGGTCGCCCACGCGATCCGCCATCTCGTCCACAAACCCACACCAGGCGTCCACGCTGGACTGCAAAAACCCCTCAACATAGAAATGCGTCCATTGCCCGTAAAGCGGATGGTCCGACTGCCCAACCTCATCCTTCAGCAGATGGTACGTCCACGGACACGGCAGAAGCGCGGCGGCCGTAGGACCCAAACCGTGGTGCGCCGCGATCGTCAGCATGTGGTTGACATAAGCCGTGTTGGTTGGTGAGCGCGTGGCGTCTTCCACATCGGCCATGGACAATCCGGCCGCTTCGATCAGACGATGATGCAAAGGCCGTTCGACCGGGGTCATTACCCGGTGAGCCAACTGTTGCAGCAGCTCCGAATCCGGCGCCTTTGCCAGCGCCATGGATACCGCGCGCCCAAACCCCTCAAGGTAGTGGTAGTCCTGACCCAGATAATATTGAAAAGTCTCCAACGGCAGGGTTCCATTTTTGATTTCGCGCAAAAATGGATGACGGAAGATTGCTTCCCAAATGGGCTGCGCCTCTTCCCGGAGCGCCTCGCTAAATCCTGGCATCCCTCTTCTCCCCTAAAACGATTCGTTTATCAGCACCAGTTCGGCGTACGCGCCATATTGGCGCCCGATAGCTGCGCCGGCCTCCCTGGCGTGCGCCGTGAGGAAGTCAAACGCGCTGTTGCCGACATCGCCCAGGTTCTCCAGGTACACCTTGTGCTCGCGCAGGGAATTCAACCCGGTCTCCCAATGGTCCGAAACGTCAACCACGTGCGTCGGAATCGTCGAGCCAAACACAGCGACAAATCTGACTGCGTTCCAGGGTTCCAGCCCCTCGTCCAGCAACTCCGGAAATATCCACCGGTTGCCGGCGTCGCGCGCGGCGTCAAAAACTGCCAGGCCAACCCATCGGTGATCCGCCATGTTGAGGTGGCCGCTGAAAAACTGCTGGTGGTGATTGATGGTTAGGAGTACATCAGGACGATGCCGCCGAATCGCCCGGCTGATGTCCCGGCGCAACCCGGCGCTGTATTCGATCACCCCGTCGGGGTAGTCCAAAAACTCGACCGTATCCACACCCACCACCTTAGCGCTGTTGATCTCCTCTTGCATCCGCAACGGGCCAACCACCGCGGGATCCATCCCATCGATGCCCGCCTCGCCCTTGCTCACCATCACGTACACCACCCGCTTCCCCTGGCTGGTCCATTTGGCGACGGCGCTGGCGCCCCCATATTCCAAATCGTCGGGATGCGCCACGATCGCTAGTGCGGTTTGCCAGTTCTCCGGAACCGCTTTGGACGGCGGCGGGTGTTGCTGCATAGTTCCTCCTCGCGGAACGGCGATAGCAGGACGGTAATATTTGCGTCGGTTGGAGGCGCTCGGGATGTCAGAGCAATCGCGGGCTGGGTATGCTAACAGACGCATAGCCTGTAGCGATTCGTTCGTTACATTGGCCCCATGCGCCCACGTACAGCCTGACCGTAGAAACCCCGCTGTAATCACAGTCTCGCTCGATCACCACTGCGTCCGCCGTGACCGCACGCCCTGGCGCAATAGGGACGTGGTAGGCCAACGAAAGCCGCCCGCCCCACCGGAAATCATCCCCGAAAATCCGCCCGATCCGACCCTCTAGCCAGCCCGCCAGGAGTAGCGTGGTTCCGTTGTGTTCGCCCTGATGGCCTTGACCGGAAATGTCGGCTCGCACCTTTCGGTACTCTGCGAAAGGCTCTCTGGCCGGGACCACCCACTCGCCAAGGGATAAAGTTTCTCCCACTCGTCCATCGAAACCGCGTCCTGCTGAATCGGCTGACCTGCGAAACCCGTCAGGTACCGACCGTGCTAACCCGACTTTGATGCGACTCGTTGTGAGCGCCGCCTCCGACCTGAGGATCTCTGTGCCTATCTCATCCACGGCGAAAGCCGAAATCCTGAGCCACGGTTGATCTTCGGTCTCTCTGATTTCCTTGAGCCACCCTCCGGCCTGTATCCGACGACCCGGAACCGGGGGCCGCAGAAAATCGAACCTGCGCCAAACCACACTCAAATCCAAGTCGCCGAACCTAGCCGCCGCCATGGCAACACAGTCATCAGCAATCAGGTTCGCGTAAACGGACGACTCGCCAACCAACCCCTGATGCTCCAAAACCACGGAGTGGTCGATCAGGTATTCCAGGTTGCCCAACTGCTCGCCGGCCGCCACGCCGTGAAACTTCGGACTAGCCATCGTTGCGCGCCGTTGTCAGCCGTGTGTACTCCAACAGGTCTGCCGCCGCCGTTTCCTCGTCGCCCAACTCCCGCCTCGCCAAGCCTCGCCCGCGATATGCCTCAGCCAGCCTCGGGTTCAATTCCAACGCCTTGTCGAAGGCTTCTACGCCGCCACCGAAATCTCCGAGAGCGCAGCGGGAGTTCCCCACCGACAGCCACACTCCCGCCAGCTTGTCATCCCGCTCGATGGCCTCCCGGTACTGCGCCATGGCTGTCTGGTGGTCGCCCAGATCCGCGTGCGCGACCCCTCGGTTGTGATACAGCGTAGCGGTGTCCATCCCGCACGCCTGCGCCGTGTCGAAATCCCCGATGGCTGCTGTGGGATCGCCTTGGTTGCGGCGCGCGATACCACGGTTGTACAGCGCGTTGGCAAACGTTGGAACCACGGCGATCGCCGCGTCATAGTCTGCAATGGCAGCGACGTAATCGCGTCGGTCGCTGTAAAGGTTGCCGCGAGCGTAGAGGTAGTCCGGCTCGGTAGGTCGCAGTTCGATGGCCCGGTTGTAAAACGTCAATGCCGTGTCCCGGTCGCCGAGATCCCGGTGAGCGATGCCCAGATTGTATTGAGCGTTGGCGTGATCCGGGTTGATCCGGATGCAGGCCCGGAAATCCTCGATCGCGTCCTGGTACCTGCTCAACGATATTCTGGCGACGCCCCGGGCGTAGTAGTAGTCGGCGTCGTCCGGCTCCAACTCAATGGCCGAGGTGTAGTCGCTGATGGCATCCTCATAGTAGCCCAGGTGCCGGCGCACAACGCCCCGCGCATAGTACGGCACCGGATAGTCCGGGTCAGCTACGATCGCCCGCGTGTAGTCCGCCACCGCCCGGTTCAGGTCGCCGGCATTCCGATAGGCCAGACCGCGATAATAGTAGGCTGGCGCGAACTCGTCGTTCAATTCCAGCGCGCTGTTGAAATCCTGAATCGCCGCGCCCAACTGGCCCGCCCTCAGCGCCAGTTGCCCCCGCGCCGTATAGTGAAATTCTGTGGGTAAATCTCCAGCCATCGCGATTTTCTAGTTCTACACGGGACCCAATTCGGTCTCGTAAAGGTCGTACTCGGAGTGGTGCATTCCCAGTGATTCATAGGTGCGTTTGGCGTTGTCGTTTTCGCGCATCACGTAGAGTCGTATCCCGCGAATGTCGCCCCGTTCCGCAGCCAATTCCTGCAACCTTTGGTACAGCCCGCTATAAACGCCCTTACGCCTGTGCTCCGGCTCCACGTACACCGACTGGATCCACCAGATCCACCCGTTTCGCCAATCGCTCCACTCAAAAGTCACCATCAACTGGCCCACGGGCACGCCGTCCGTCTCCGAGATCAGATAGAACGCTTTGCCCGGGTCTGAAAGCGCGGCCTGTACGCCGGCAGTCAGCACGCCCATGTCCAGTTCGATAGATTCCGATTCCAACGCCATGGCGGCGTTGAACCGCGCGATGGTCGGCGCGTCGGAAGTGTTGGCTGTGCGTATTCCCATAACCTGCTCGTAGCAAATGTTGATTCTAATAACCTACGTTATAATAGGCAACCAGTATCCCCTGCCGCCATCTTTGAGGTGTCCCATGCCCAACCAGGAACGAATGGTCAATGATTTCAGCGATTTGGTGCGAATTGACAGTCCGTCCGGTGAGGAATGGGATGTCGCCCTCCACGTCTCCGAAAGACTGAGCAAACTTGGCTTCCACGTTGGCCGCGACGACCACGGTAACGTGATCGCCCGCGAGGACGGCGACCGGCCCCTGATCCTTTCCGCCCACATGGACACGGTCGACCCGGGCCGGAGCATCAAGCCCCAGGTGGTGGGAGATCGCATCACCTCGGACGGCAACACAATCCTCGGCGGCGACTGCAAGGCCGGCGTGGCGGCTATCCTGGAGGCCCTGGAGTCAGTCAAAGAGGACGGTCGGCCCCGCCGACCTCTGGAGGTGATTTTCACCCGTGGGGAGGAGATCGGACTCGTGGGCGCCTCCAACCTAGACTTCTCCATGATACGCGGCACGGAGGCCGTGGTGTTCGATGGCAACGGCCCGGTCAACACCATCACCGGCGCCAGTCCCACCTATATGGCGTTCGACATCAACGTGCGCGGCCGCGGCGCCCACGCCGGCGTTGAGCCTGAAAAGGGCCTGTCCGCCATCAAAATCGCCACCGACCTGATCGCGCAACTTCCACAGGGACGCATCGATCAGGAGACCACGTTCAACGTGGCGACCATCACCGGGGGAACGGTGCGCAACGCGGTCCCGTCCGAGGCATCCATCACCGGTGAATTCCGCAGCATGAACATGGAGTCGCTGGAACTCCTGCGCATACAGTTGCTCAACTCCGTCAGCGCCATCCGCGCCCGTTACACCGATGCCGAGATTACCGAGAACCTGGAGATGATGTTCCAGATGTACCGTCTTGACCCCAACGAGGCCACGGCCCAGTTGGTGACGCGCGTCATGCGCGACATGGGGTTGCAGCCGAACATCCAGCCCTCTGGCGGCGGTACTGACGGCAACGTATTCCGGCTCAACGGCATCGAGAGCGTGGTCGTGGGAATGGCCACGAACCTGATGCACACCATCGACGAGTACGTCGTCATACCGGATTTGGTAAACACCGCCCGCTTCTGCGAGGAGTTGATGACCTTCGGCGCCTGATGTTCGAGCGCTAACGGAATTCAGCCTCTTCCCAGTCAGTCACCAGGGAAACCAGTTCGTCTCCGAACTCGGCCGTTTGCCAACGTCGGACCTCCCCGTCGCCGCCGGCCAGTTCCCGTTTCGCGAGTTCCGGCCGGAGCGCGATCCGTTCCAGGCTCGGCGTGGGCCAGACGTGGCTGACCGCGATACCGAGTTCGTTCGAGACCATGCCGCGCCATCGCTTCAGTGATTTCAGCCGATCCCGGCTAGCCGGCGACCAGTGATCCGACGGCGGTTCGCCTCGGTCCGGCTTGGGAGCCTCCGGGCCGTCTATCGCTCGCTGGATCGCTTCCGCAAGTTCGCCGGAACACCGGACCGCCAGCATGCCGCCTACTCCCAGGGGCAATAGTCCGTCGCTTTGCGCCAGTGTCAGCAGGTCGTCGTTGCTTGACACCTGGTGCATCGGGAGATCCCACGCGCATGCTTTGCCGTCCCGAAAAGCGTACAGTTCTCGGAGCACCGCCATCTGGCGCGGGTTCAGCGAATCCCAGCCTTTCACTCGGCGGAAAGCGGTATCAAGCGGCTCCTCGGGCGGAAACCTGAGCGCGCTGATTCGGTCGCACTCTTCGCGCACCCATTCTTGCCGGCCGGTTTTCGCCAACTGGTAATCGAGCTCGTCCACCAGCGTCAAAAGGTGATGCACGTCGCTGGCTGCGTAGTCGAGGGCCGCCCTCGGCAGGGGCCTCAGTCCCCAGTGCGACATCTGCATCTTGCGGTCTTTGGGAATCGCCACGCCGCAGAATTCCTCCAGCACCGCCCCCAGGTTGGGTCTGCCGACACCCAGGAAACGGGCCGCCATACCAGTGTCAAACAGATTGCTGACCGTGAAGCCGAAATCCCGATCGAAGAACCGGATGTCCTCTTCGGACCCGTGCAGCGCCTTGACCACCGAGTCATCATCCAGGATTCGCCCCAGCGCCGTCAGATCGTCCACGGCCAGTGGGTCAAGCAGTAAGGTCTGTTTGCCGTCTGATATCTGTATCAGGCAGATACGTTCCCGGTACGCGTAGCGACCATTCCGTTCCGTGTCCAACGCCAGCCGTGGCGAGTGTGCCAACTCCGCCGCGACGTCGTCCCATTCCCCTTGCTCGCTGATATATCGGTACCGGTCAGGCAAACTGTTTCCTTTGGATTTGCTGCGAATTATTGCGCTTTGACTACAATTTCCAACGCAAGTGTAGCATAACGATAACGAGATCGGTTGGACCCGGAAGTCAGCAGTGCTCCGTGCTATACTCGCCCGACCGCCAGAAACCGGCGGGCCATCCCAACACTGACAGCAAGGAGAGTCAATCTCTATGAGCGGCGCGGATCTCAAAAACACTCTCAAACAAGGTGGCCGCATCTTCGGCACAATGATCAGCATCAACCGGAGCCCCCGGTGGATCCCCATCCTCGACGACGTGGGCCTGGACTACGTCATCATTGACACTGAGCACAGCCCCCGCAGTCGCGGCGAACTTGGGGACTACCTCACCATGTTCGGCACCATCAGCGTAGTTCCCATCGTTCGCATCCCCATCCCCGATTCCCATTACGTAACTATGGCCATCGACGCCGGCGCCCAGGGCATCCTGGCCCCCTACTGCGAAACCGTGGATCATGTGCGAGAAGTCGTCAAAGCCGCCAAGTTCCGCCCCCTCAAGGGCGCGGCAGCCGAGGAGGCGCTGGAGTCTGGCGGATTCCCCAGCGACTCCAGCCGCGACTACTTGGAGGCGCGCAACCGAAACAACATCTGCATCATCGGCATCGAAAGCCAGGCCGCCGTCGATAATCTGGACGCCATCCTTGACGTTCCTCACATCGACGCGATTTTCGTGGGCCCTAACGACATGAGCATCTCCCTGGGCGTCCCCGACGACTACGGCCAGGAGATCTACAAGACCACCGTCAAGGGCATCATCGACAAGTGCGAAGCTCGCGGCATACCCACCCTGGTACACCACCAGACTCCCGAACTGTCCGAGTATTGGATCGAACAGGGCGCCCGTTTCGTCCTGCACGGCACCGATCGCCGGGCTCTGGCGGAAGGATTCCGGACCGAGTTCTCCCGTCTGCGGAACAAAGCCGCCACGGTCTGACCGCTGCCCAAGAAATCGTTAGGGGCGGATGCGAATCCGCCCCTTTTCAGTTGCGCGAGCTTCCTTCCCAGCGTTCCCGCAGCGTCGCTATGTACACCTTTTCGTACTCCCCGTGATGGCCTGTGGACGGGTCATCGGCCAACCGTTCGGCCCACATGTATTCCACGTCGGCCCACACGATGGGAAACTTGGGCTGGTCAAAAAAGGCCGCCACCGCGTCAAACGGCGATACGCCCTCCACGTAGCCAAGCATCTGGAAATTGTCGTACAGGTTGCCCATCTCCGACATGAACCGGCCTTTCATGGCGGCCATTATCAGGTAGTTGGCCATTCCGGCGCCGACCCACAACCTACCGAGTCAGGATGTGCACGGTGGTGACGTCGCCCGCTCCCGAGCACTGAGCGACGCCAACTCGAGGATTTTCCACCTGACGAGGGCCCGCTTCGCCCCGCAGTTGCGTCACCGTCTCGTGCACCATGCGTATTCCGGATGCGCCGAACGGGTGGCCCATAGCCAAGAGCCCGCCATCCGTATTCACCGGAATATCGCCAGCCAACGCGGTGCGACCCTCCACCGTGGCCTGCCAGGATTCCCCGTAGGGGAATAACTGCAGTGCTTCAATCTGCTGCAATTCACCTATGGTCGCCGCGTCATGGACTTGGACAATGTCGACGTCCCCCGGCCCGATCCCTGCCATCTCGTATGCTTGCAAGGCTGCCGGCTCCGTGCGGTACGGGCTGAACGCCGAGTGGTCGCTTCCCCGTCCGTTGTAGTTCCCGGACGTTAGCGCCGCCGCCGCGATGCGGATCGCGCGGCTCCGGTCAACCCCATAGGAATCCAGCGTATCCCCGGCGCACAGCACCGCCGCCGCTCCCCCTTCGCTGGTGGGGCAGCACTGGTACAACGTCAACGGATCGGCGATCAGCCGCGAGTTCAGCACATCCTCCACCGAGTAGGTGTCCTTCCGGTGCGCGTATGGATTCATCGAGGCGTTCTGCCGCGCCTTCACCGACACCTGGGCCAGCGCGGAGGGCGGCGCGCCCGTCTCTTCCATGTATCGGGTCATGCGCAGCGCGTAGCCGGCCATCATGTGGTCCCCGCCGATGTACCGGGCTGGACTGTTCTCGGCGGTAACGGTCACCGGTCCGCCCGGAACCTTCTCCGCGCCGAACGCCAACGCCAGATCGAACACCCCCGAGGTGATGCCCCAATACGCCTGCCAGAAAGCCGTGGACCCACTGGAGCAGGCGTTTTCCACGTTGATGATGGGAACGCCGGTCAGTCCCAACTGCGCCAGCGTGGTCTCGCCTACGGACATTCCGTGGTAATACACGTGCCCGAAATACGCCACGGGAATCGCCGTCCATGGGATCCCCGAATCCCTGAGCGCGTCGACCACCGCATCGCGGGCTAGGTCAGATAGGGTCTGCTCCGGAAAACGGCCGAAAGCGTGCAAACCCACCCCGACCACGTAAACATCTCGGCCCGGCCGAAACTGGGTCATCACCATCCTCCTTTCAATTTGGCATCTATTTCGCGGGGCGCCACTTGTACACCACTCGCTCAGAATCGGGAACCGCGGGCATGGATACCGGTTGCAACGCCAGCGTTACGGCCATCCCGACTCGCAGGGCGTCGTGCCCGCATTCGATCACTTCGGCCAGCACGTGCGGCCCCTCCGGCAATTCAACCTCGCCGAGCACGTATGGAACCGGCCCCGGCCAACCGGGCGGCGGCACTCTGACGATGGTGTAGCTGTACAAAACGCCGTCCGTGGCCAGTTCGATCTCCTCCAACCGAGGCGACGTGCAGGACTGGCAGAACGTCGCCGGCCCGAAAACAACGACCCCGCAATCCATGCAACGCATCCCCAGCAGTGTACCGGAGGTTCCGTTTTCGCCGGTTAGGCGAAGGCATCGTTCATCGACAGAGATGGGCACGGGTAACTCACAGTGCCGGAAAGCGGCCGGCTAATGGGGAATTGCCGAAAGTTTAAGTGCGCCCCGGAACGGTGTCAAACTCCCCACCACCTTGGTGGAGTTGCCAACAACACTAACCCGCCGCGTCACGTACCGGATCGTCCGGTTGGCTCCCGTCGGCAGTGGGCCTATTGACCGTGCCGGCCCTGCGTGTTAGCGTGATTCCGCTTTCATCTCTCACTTGGTGCACCTATTGAGTTATCCGCATGAGCAGCATTCTTGGTCTGGAATCGTTATCCGGTCGCCGATCCTGGGAGAAATCTCTCGGCGAATTTCTTGAGGTCGTCACCGCTGCTTATCCCGATAAGGTGTTCGTTGAAATCGACGGTCAGCAGATTACCTACCGTCAGTTCATGGACCGGTGCCGGCAGGCAGCCGGCATGTTTCGCTCTCTGGGCATCGGGCACGGCGACCGCGTGTGCCTGTTCCTGCCAAACGTGCCGGAGGTCCTTTACACTTGGTTCGGCCTGTCCCTCATCGGAGGCATCGCCGTTACCATCAATACGGCGTACCGGCGCGACGAGATGGCGTACATCCTGAATAACGCCGAAGCGTCCGCGTTGGTCGCGCACCAGGACTTGGTCGATGTTGCTACCCAGGCCGCTGACATCGCGCCGTGTGTTCGCCACCGCCTGCTCGTGGGCGGAACGCCACTCGATGGATGGCAGGACTACCGCGCGCTGTTGTCCGACACCGAGCCGATGCTGGAACTGCCACCGGTTTCCCCCACCGACATCTCCATGCTGCAATACACGTCGGGCACTACCGGCAACCCCAAGGGAGTGCAGGTCACCCACCAGATGTACGTGTCGGCCGGCCAGGGTTTCGCGTTGTGGACCCAAGCCACCCCGGATGACCGTTTTTTCACCTGCCTACCCTACTTCCACGCCAACGCCCAGTACTACAGCACCATGGGCACCCTCGCGTCGGGCGCCACGCTCGTCGTGCAGGACCGTTTCAGCGCGTCCCGGTTCTGGCAGCAGGTGCGGGACGCCCGCGCCACCGTCGTGAACTTCATCGGCATGATGATGCCGGTGCTGGCGAAAAACGACCCGCAGCCCGACGACCGCGACAACACCGTGAGACTGTTCTACGGCTCGCCTGCTTTCTCTCCCGAATTCCTCGCGGATTTTGAGAATCGGTTCGGCACGGACATCATCGTCGGATTCGGCATGACCGAGACCTGCTACGGCACCATCGAGACCATCCGAGGCGAACGCCGGCCAAACTCATCCGGCCAGCCACGCCAGCATCCCGATGCGTCCTTCGAGAACGCCGTCCGCATCGTGGACGACGCCGGCGACCCGGTACCCAACGGCACGCCGGGCGAAATCACCATCCGCAACCCCGCCACCATGGCCGGATATTGGCGCAACGAAACCGAGACCCAAACCTCCCTGCGCGACGGTTGGCTGTTCACCGGCGATTTGGGCTGGCTCGATGACGACGACTACCTCTATTTCGTCGACCGCAAGAAAGACGTCATCCGCCGCCGCGGCGAAAATATCTCCTCCCAGGAGGTTGAGGACGTCATCAAGCGCCATGAGCGGGTGCTGGACTGCGCCATCATCGCCGTGCCGTCCGAGCTGGGCGAGGACGAAGTCAAGGCGTACGTCACTCCCCGTCCGGGCGAGACGGTGCAGCCGGAAGATGTGGTTTACTGGTGCGCCGACAATCTGGCCTACTTCAAAGTGCCGCGCTACATCGAAGTCCGCGATGAACTGCCCCGCACACCCAGTTTGCGGGTGCGCAAGGACGTGCTGCGGCAGGAACGGGAAGACCTGATCGCCGGTTGTTTTGACCGCGAGGCGGCTGGTATCCAGATTCGCCGGTGATTTAGAATATAGACATAATCACGGCGCTATCAGGAGAAGACTCCAATGATCAAAATTGAAGCCATATTTCGCCCCGAGCGTTTGAATACTGTGAAAGACGCCTTGAGCGACGCCGGCATCGTCGGCCTCACGGTTACCCAAGTCAGCGGGCGCGGCGCTCAGGGTGGGGTTGAAGTCACCGCCGCCCGGGGCTTGGGAACCTACCACATCGACATGTTGCCCAAGGTGAAGCTGGAAGTGGTGGTCAACGACCCCGACGTCGACAAGGCGGTGGACGTGATACGCACCAATGCCATCACCGGCAACCCAGGCGACGGCAAGATTTTCATCTACGACGTCTCCGACGCCATTCGCATCCGCACCGGCGAGCACGGGGCTGACGCCGTTTAGTTCGTCATCCATTGCAGCGGAGTCAGCATCATGCCTGAACCACGTTACTGGCTTTTCAAGTCCGAACCCTCCTCGTACTCCTACGATGATCTGGAGTCCGAGGACGAACAGACCGCGGAGTGGGATGGCGTGCGCAACTACCAGGCCCGCAACTTCATGCGCGACGACATGAAGGTCGGCGACCATGTCCTGTTCTACCACAGCAACGCCAAGCCGCCCGGAGTCATTGGTACCGCCCGCATCGTCCGTGAGGGTTATCCCGACGATTCCGCCTGGAACCCTGACTCCCGTTACTACGACCCGAAATCCGATTCCGCCAACCCAACCTGGATGATGGTGGACATCAAGGCTGAACGCCGACTCCCGCGTTTCATCAGCCTCAACGAACTCAAGGCCAACCCTGCTTTGTCGGAAATGCTGGTCACCAAGCGCGGCCAGCGTCTGTCAATCCAGCCCGTTACCCCCGAGGAATGGGAGGAAGTGCTGGCAATGGCGGAGCAGCCCGAGTCCTGATAACTGCGCGGGTTTAAATTGCTGAGGGCGGGTCCAACCCGCCCTCATTTGTTTTTTCGACCCGTCGCGTTCGAGGCTACAGGGCTCCGCTGATGGAAATATCCAGCAACGCCGGTTTCCCGCTCTCGAATGCTCTTTGCACGGCCGGCCCAATATCCGCCGGATCGTCGATGCGTTCCCCGTGGACGCCCATTGCCTGCGCCATCATCGCCAGGTCTAGGCGATTGGCGAAATCCATGCCCACGTAGTCGCTGTCTCGCTCGCGGTCGTCCAGCATGTCCCGCAGGTAAACCTCCATGTTCACCTTGAGGATCCGGTAGGCCTGGTTGTTGCAGATCGCATACACCACCGGGATGTTGTACCGGCTGGCCGTCCACAGCGCCTGGACCGTGTACATCGATGCCCCATCGCCCACCACCGCCAGCACCGGCCGGTCCGGATGCGCCAGCTTCACTCCCAGCGCCCCTGGCATCGCCCACCCCAGCGCGCCGCCACGAATTCCATAGATATCGCCGGGCTTCTCGAAGTCAAACGCACGGTTCACCGCCGGCCGCGACGTCACCGCCTCGTCCGCAATGATGGTGTCGGGCGGCGCCGCCGCGGCCAGTTCGTGCATCATCCGCTCGACCGGCATCGGCCGGTTTTCCCAGGTCGGCTTGATGCGCTCCTGGTATCGTTCGCGGTCCCGCTCGCGACCAGCGGCCAAAGTAGCGGCTCGGGTCGCCGCAGCCTCCCGCTGGCCTCCCGTCATGAAGCCATCCAGCGACTCCGCCAGATCGGCCATGCCGGCCCTTGGATCCGCCAGCATCCCAACCTCGGTGGGATAGCTCTTTTCGATCTCCCAGTAGTTGCTGTCCAGGTGGATCAGCCTCGCGTCCGGCTTGAGGAACGGCACGTCCACGTACAGGAACGACGCGAACACGTCCGTTCCCACCGCGAGCACCACGTCTGCGTTTTCAAATTGCCGGGCCGTCGCCGGGCTGTTCAGGTTCAGCATCCCGCCCCATTGGGCGTGCGCGGTGGGGAAGTTCACCTCGGAGTATGACGTGGCGACCACCCGTGCGCCGGTCAGTTCCGCCACCCGGGTTACCTGCTCCACCGCACCGGCCTGCGCCACCCGGTCGCCCACCACGATCACTGGATTCTCCGCCGACGCCAGTAACTCGGTCGCCCGCGCCACGGCGTCAACGTCGGGACGTATGCGGAAATAGCCCTCGGAAGACGCCACCGCATCGAAATCGATCTCTTCGTCCAGCGTGTTCCACGGGAACGACACGAAAACCGGGCCGGTGGGCGGAGTCTTGGCCTCCTTGAACGCCCGGCGGATCGCCACCGGGATGTCGGACGCGTGCCGCACCTCCACGCTCCACTTGGTGTACTGCTCGGTCATCTCGACCAAATCGCCCGACAGCACCGGTTCGTTGATCAGCATGCGGGTGTCGGAGTTACCCGCCGTCAATACCAGTGGAGTCCCACCCCGAAAGGCGTTGTACAGCCCGCTTATGCCGTTGGCGAGACCGCCCGCGATGTGGATGTTGGCAAACGCCGGCTTGCCCGTCGCCCTGGCGTAGCCGTCCGCCATCCCGACCGCCGTGCCCTCCTGAAGCGCCTGCACGTACTGCAATTGCGGGTAATCCTGCAGACCGTCCAGGAAGGGTGTCTCGCTGGTGCCGGGGTTGCCGAATATGTACTCAACGCCCTCTGCGACCAGCATCTCCGCCAGTGCGTGCTTGCCAAGCATCCGTGCCATGTCATCGCTCCAATCGTTGTCGAAATTGACTGCCTACTGGTAAATCATCCATTCCAGCAGATTATTGTCGGGGTCGCGTGCGTACAGACTCACCGCCGGCAAGACACCCCGCTGCCGTGCTCCCTTGCGCGGACCCGGTCCTCGCACCACTTCTACACCCGCCTCGGCAAGCATCTGCTGGCACTCCTCCACGGACCCGTTCCACACAAAACAGATGTCCGTGCAGCCCGGAACTGCCGTCGGCCCTCGATAATCGGCCAGGTAACCTTCCGGATGGACGTTGATCTTAGAATCGCCCACCTGTATGGAGAATATGTTGGCCGTGCCGGCCCTCCATTCATCCTCGTCGTTGATGGCAAAACCCAGTTTCTTGTAGAACGCCATCAGCCGCTCGGCGTCTGCCGTGGGCATCGCGATATGGTCAATTCCGACCGTGGACATGCTGAAACCTCCGTCCCTGTGCTCTATTCGTAAATCATCCACTCCAGCAGGTTGCCGTCCGGGTCCCGCGCGTACAGGCTGAGAGATGGCGCTGCCCCACGATCTCGTCCCCCGGTCCGGGCGACCGGACCCTGAATGACCTCAACGCCAGCCTCGGCCAGCATTTCCTGGCACTCCTCCACACTACCCTCCCACACGAAACAGATGTCGGTGCAGCCTGGAACCGCCGTCGGACCGCGCAGGTTCGCCATGTAGCGTTCGGGATGCACGTTGATCTTGGATTGCCCGATCTGAATGGAGTACATCCGGGCGTTGCCGGCTCTCCATTCCTCCTCGTGATTGATTGCGAACCCTAACTTCTTGTAGAAAGCCAGCAACCGCTCTGCGTTGGCGGTGGGCATGGCGATGTGGTCTATCGAAACAGTGGGCATCGTAGTTCCTCCCTGCGAAGGAGCGAATTATACACAGCGTCAGTTGAGATCCGACCCGACGAGTCTCACCGCACCGGCGCCCCGCGCAACTCCGCCAGGAACGACAGCACGATCTCCTGCGTGCGCTGCGCCGCATCGTTGGTCATCAACCCGTGCTCCGCGCCCGGAATGATGTGCAACTCCGATTGGGAGATGGCGTCGTGCAGGCTGTGTCCGCACTCCACTGGAATTCGCGAGTCGGCATCCCCGTGGATGATGGTCACCGGCATCTTCAACTCGCCCAGACGTTCCTCCAACGAGTCGCCGATGTCGATGTACGCTTGATGCGTGGCCTCGATGCCGCCCAGACGCCCCAGGTTGTCCTGCACGATCCTGGCGAAACGGGCGGGATCATCGGTGGCCGTCTGCGGGAACCGGTCGGACAATCCGCGTTCAACAGCCGCCGAACGCCCTTCAGACGCCATCCGCTCCTTCAGCCTCCGCAGTTCCTGCCTCCTCACCTCGCGCTGTGCCTCCTGCGAATACGACATGGTGTTCACGAGAATCAGCGACTCCGTCATCTCCGGATAGTCCAAGGCAAACTGCGTCGCGATCGGCCCGCCGGCCGACGAACCCAGCACGTGCGCCCGGTCGATGCCCAGGTGCGACAGCAACTCTCTCAAATCCACGGCGCAGTTCGGAATGTCATATCCATCTGCCGGCGCGTCCGACTCGCCGCAGGCCCGCCGGTCGTAAAACACGCACCGGTAGTCAGCGGACAACGCCGACGCTTGCCGGTTGATCGTGTCCTTGCTCCCGTCGCCTCCTCCCAGTCCCCCGTGGATTAGGGCCAATACCGGAGAGTCTTCGGCTCCAAAAACCGAGTAGTGCATCCGGTATCCATTGATGTCTGCAAACGGCATTTCCACTACCTCATCTGGTTCAAAACTGCGCCTCAATATAGACGGCTGCGTAAGCCCTGACAATGGCCCGGTCCGCCATGCTCTGGGCCATTCGATTATCGGCCCAAACCGGGTTGAGGGCACGGCTAGCGCGCAGGGGCCGGTAGGTCCCAGCGGAGGAATGCGCGGTATCGGTCTTTACCGGCCCAGGGGAGCAGGTCGAGAACGACCGCCTCAGGCTCAGGGACGTCGCCTTGGCGTATGGTGTCGTCCAGGTAGCGGCGGAGGCTCATGAAGGTGGGGAGGCGGAAGCCGGCTTTGGCGACGCGCGCGATGACGTCGGCGGGGGAAATTTTCATGGATGAGCAGGATGTAAAGGATTGGGTATATGGGTGGGATAGCGGCTATTTTTGCGAAATCCCGCTCATTCCCGCTCATTTCTGTTCATTTGAGTAGGACGTTGGGGTGGGTTGTGGGGGCAAATGGAGGTGGCGAGGGCGGTTTTGGGGGCGATATTGGCGGTTTTGGCGGGCCAGTGAGAGGAATTGGGGGAGCGGCGTTGGGGAGTTCGGTGTTTGGATGTGGGCATTGGGACGGCTGGAGGGATGGCGGCGGGACAGATTTGAGGCGCCCGTTAACCATGGTAAAGATGGGTGAAGGGTGGAGGCAAATGGGAAGTGTCATTGGCAGTGAAAAGGGCAGCGAGGGGATTTCCTGGAGAATCGAACGGCCCTGCTGCCATGCTGCCGCGGCATTTCATCCTCTCCCACCGGACGATCCCCACCCGAATCCAAGGGATGCGTCAGCGCCGTATGCTAAAATACCGCCCACTCAGAAACGCATGACTACGCAGAATCACATCTATTTCGACCACGCCGGCACCACGCCCATGGATGAGCGGGTGCTGGAGGCCATGCTGCCCTATTTCACCCGTCTGTACGGAAACGCGTCCAGCGTCCACACCGTCGGCCAGGAAGCCCGCTACGCCCTGGACGGGGCCCGCGAGCGGGTAGCCAAGGTGCTCAACTGCCGGAACCGCGAGGTCGTTTTCACCAGCGGAGGCACCGAGTCCGACAACTCTGCCATCCAGGGCGCCGCGTACGCCCTGGAACCAACCGGAAAGCACGTCATCACCGCAGCCGCCGAGCACCACGCCGTCCTGCACGCCTGCGAGGTGCTGGAGGATCGCGGTTGGCACATCACCCGGCTGCCCGTTGACGACTACGGCATGGTGGACCCACAGCGCGTGTACAACGCCATCACTGATACCACCACCGTGGTTTCCATAATGTACGCCAACAACGAGATCGGCACCATCAACCCGATCCCTGAAATTTCGGCCGCCGTGAAACAGCGCGGCCAGGAACTGGACCGCACCATCGTCATGCACACCGACGCGGTGCAGGCTGCGGGTTTCCTGGACCTGGACGTTCGCCGTTTGGGCGTGGACATGATGAGCCTGTCGGGCCACAAATTCTACGGCCCCAAGGGCGTCGGCGTGCTTTTCATCCGCCGCGGCGTGCCCTACTTGCCGCTGATCACCGGCGGCGGCCAGGAACGCGAGCGTCGTTCCGGCACCGAAAACGTCGCCGGCATCATCGGTCTAACCGCCGCGCTGGAACTCGCGCACGCCCACCGCGATGAGGTATCGGCCCAATGTCAGGGCCTGCGGGATCGCATCATCAACGAGATCTCGAGCCAGGTGCCGGACTGCGTGCTTAACGGCCATCCCACGGAGAGGTTGCCCAACAACGTCAACTTTTCCTTTGAGGGTGTCGAGGGGGAGCCTGTCCTGCTGGGCCTCGATTTGCAGGGCATCGCCGCCAGCAGCGGCAGCGCGTGCAGCAGCGGTTCCCTCGAACCCTCCCACGTGCTCCTGGCCATCGGGCAGACCGCCGATCTGGCCCGTGGCTCCTTGCGCATCACGTTGGGCAAGCATAATACCGATGCCGAGGTGGACCGGCTGCTGTCGGTGCTCATCGGATTGATCGGCGAGTTGCGCCAGATGCCCACGCTAACCGGAGCCGCCGATGACTAGCGATCACGCGAGATCGTCGTCCATCCGGTGGGGAGGTTTGGTGGTGTTGGTGGCGTTGGTGCTGGCAATGGCCCTCGCTGCCGCCTGTTCGTCCCAATCGCCCAACATCGGCCGATACTACAAGGGGCGTATCCTGCACATCAGCGTCGTCGATATGGAACGCATCGACGAGTTGCGTTGGACCACCTCCACCCGCGCGCCGCGTCAGGGCGCCACCGACGAGGACTTCTTCCGACTTGTGCCGGAGTCCGCGGAGAACGAACTGGTTCTCCTGCGGGTCAAGGTCGAAAATCACACCGCCACCAGCGCCATCGTGAACGTTGACCACGAGGCCGCGCAACTCCGCGATTTCCTCCAGGGTCGTTACTTCCCGATCGATGTGAGCGAACGGGCGGAACCAACCGCCGTGCCGGAAAGCCAGTCGGATCGTTGCAACGTTCCTGTCAATCCGGACGACCACACCGCGTGCGTAAAGTTCCTGTGGAACGTCGTCTACGCTGAGACGCAGGAAGACGGCACTACCCAATACGTACCCCGAGCCCAGGAACTGCCCAAGGGCACTGGGCTGGACGGCTGGTTGGTGTTCGAAGTGCCAGAGGGCACCCAGATACGCTCGTTCAGATGGGCGTCGGGCGACACCATAACCATCGACTTCTGACCTCTCTCGTTGACCGTTGGGTCTGCTGAGGCCAACGGTCAGACGCGCCGGCAGCCGCCCGCTGCACCTATCGGGTGTCCATCATGCCAGCGTCATCACCCACGCCGCCGTCCGGCCCTCCGCCCCCGCCGCCCGTGGGACGCCGGATTTTCCACTTGGTTGCCGCCTCGTCCACGACGCTGCTATCCCTGGCGATCCCCCAACACCCGTACATGTTCCTCATCGGCGCCGGCGCCCTCTTCGGATTGGCGATGGAGGCCAGCCGGTTCCGTGTGGGCCCGCTCAACCGCCTTTTCATGCTGGTATTCCGCCCCATCCTGAAGGAGTCTGAGGTTTCCGAAATATCCGGGGCCACCTGGTTCCTGGTCGCCGCCTTTTTCACCTTCTTCTTCTACGGCCCGGAGATCGCCGTACCTTGCCTCCTGTTCGTAGCCATCGGAGATCCGGCAGCGGCGTTGGTTGGGGCTCAACTCCCCGGCCCTCGGTTCTGGAGCAAGTCCCCCGGCGGCATCGTCGTTTTCATCGCCGCCGCCCTTGGCGCGTGGGCCATCGTGTGCGCGGCCGGCTTCGGTTCGTGGTCGCTGGCGGTGATCATCACCGCCGTCGTAGCGTCTCTCGTGGAGTTCGCCCCGACCCCGGTGGACGACAACCTCACCGTGCCCTTAATCGGCGGCGCGGTGATGACGCTGGCCCTGAGCCTGGGTTTGTGAGTGTTGGGGTCGGTTTATGCTCCGCCTCCGTCGAACTCGCGGACTTCCGCCCGCTGCCGCTGGAAGTTGAGATAGGCCGCGCGCGACATGGCCGGGCGGAAGGACGACGTCACCTGACGCGCCCGGTTGGCGTTGTCCGACAGCAGATCGATCACCGACATCGCCATGATCTTGGCCGGGTTCACCACCGCTTGCCGGTAATCGGTAATCAAGTAGTCTGAACTGTGGCCGGCGCCCACCGCGCCCGCCGTGTACGGGTGGATCGCCGGCAAGATGTGGCTCAGGTCGCCCATGTCAGTGGATCCGCCCCGATTGCGCGACGGGGGCATTACCAGCACCTTGTTCTCGTCCACCAATCTCACCGCATTCGACCGGAATACATCCATCAGGTTCTGGTCTTGCCGCATCGGCAGGTAGCCCGGGATGTTGGTGATGGACACCTGCGCGCCCACCGCCAGCGCCCCCGCTCGGAAGCATCGGTCCACGATGTCGGAATTTCGCACCACGGCCTCGGGTGATCCCGACCGCACGCGCCACTCCAGACGCACGTCCGACGGCACCGCGCTCACCGCCTCCCCGCCCTTGGTCATGATGCCGTGGATCCGCACGGTGTCTTGATCTCGAAACACTTCTCGGTTGGAGTTGACGGCCTGTAGCGCAAAGGTGGCGGCGTTCAGCGCGTTGATACCTAGGTGGGGCGCGCTGCCGGCGTGTGCGCCTCTGCCGGTAAAACGCACGTATTTCACCACGTGCCCGTTGCTCGTGCCGCCCATCGCAAAGCTGTGCGCGCCCATATCGCTGGCCGTGTGGCACATCATTGCGATGTCAACGTCGTCAAACTCGCCCAGTTTGATGAGTTCCTGCTTCCCGCCCATGAACTCGATCTTGCCCTCGCTCCTGAGGTCCAGGCGCCGTGTCACTTCGATGAATTCCTCAGCCGGCACGGCGAACGGAACGATCTCCCCGCTCAACTCGCTCAGCACCTCCGGCTGCATCAATCCGGTGACCGCGCCCAACATCATCCCGATCTGGCAGTGATGCCCGCACGCGTGGGCCGCGCTGGTGTCGCCGGCCGCGTGAGGGTGGTCGTTGACGATCAGGCTGTCCAACTCACCGATGATGGCGACCCGTGGCCCGCTGCCGTTCCCGCCCTTCACCTCTCCCTTCAGGCCGGTCAACGCCAGCCCCGGGCGGAACTTGACCCCCATCTTGGCAAACTGCTCGGCCACCACCCGTGCCGTCCGATACTCGCTGTACCCTGGTTCCGGGTGCACCAGGATGTCCTTCGACACTCCGATGAGTTCTTCCGCGTGTCGGTCAATGGCGGCGCAGGCCGCTCGTTTCAGCTCTTCAACCGTTGCCATATGGGGATACCGCCCAGCCCGTGCCGTTTATGCTTCCTTGTACGATTCCTCAGCCGCCAAAGTGCGCATGAAGTTCACGTACTCCCGCGAGGTCATGTCCGCCCTGTGATTCGCCACCACGCGGTTGGCCTCCGCGGCGCCGTCCGCCATCAGGTCAATCACCGTGGCGGTCATCGCCTTCGCGCCCGTAATCACCGCCAGTTCGTAGTCGTGGATCACGTAGTCCGCGCCGTGGCCAATGCCGGTAGCGCCACCCACGTATGGGTGCAGGGCTGGCATGATCGTGCTCACGTCGCCCATGTCGGTGCTCCCTGTGCGATGCGGATTCCACCCCACGTTTTCGGAACCGACCAGCATATCAGCGTTGGCTCGGAAAATCTCCTGCATGGTGGTGTTCTGGTTCATCGGCAGGTATCCGGGGATGGTCTGGATATTCACCGTCGCGCCCACCGCCATCGCGCCCGCCCGCAGCGCCCGGTCCACCTTGCGGTTGGCGTCCATGATGGCGTCCAGTGTCTTGCCCCGCACGAACGTCTCCATGCGCACGTCCGCCGGCACCGCGGATACCGCCTCGCCTCCCTTGGTGATGATCGGATGCACCCGCACCGTGTCGGTGTCCAGGAACGTCTCGCGGTTGAAGTGTATCGCCGTCATCGCCAGCGTAGCCGCGTTCAGCGCGTTGATGCCCAGGTGTGGCGACCCACCGGCGTGCGCGCCTTTGCCGACGAATTGGATCTGCTTCGCCACCGTGCCGTTGTTGGTGCCCGTGGTCGCCAGTTTCTTTTCGATGGGCGTGCTGGTGGTGTGCATCATCATCGCCAGGTGCACGTCGTCAAACTCGCCCAGACGGATGAACTCGGGCTTGCCACCCAGGAACTCGATCTTGCCTTCGCGCCTGAGCTTGTCCCGGTACTCAATCTCGATGTATTCCTCGGCGGGCACCGCCATCGACAGGATACGGCCGCTCAAATGAGGCAGAACGTCTGCCTGCATTAACGCCATCGTCGATCCCAACATCATCGCGATCTGGCAGTGGTGACCGCACGCGTGCGCCGCGCCCGTCTCACCGTTGGCGTGAGGATGCTCGTTGACGATCAGGCTGTCCAACTCTCCCATGATCGCCATGGTAGGCCCTTCGCTGCCCCCGATGATCTCGCCCCGCAGACCCGTCATGCCCAGGCCGCTGCGGAATGGCACCCCCATCTGGCTGAATTTTTCGCCCACCAACGCGGCCGTTTTGAACTCGCGAAAGCCGGGCTCCGGGTTGGCCAGGATCTGCTGAGAAAGTCGCACCAACTCATCCGCCCGGCGGTCAATCTCGGCGAACGCCCGGTCCTTCAGTTCCGTTTTGGTCGGCATCTCAAACACTCCCGTACAGCGATGTTCGGGGGTCAAACCCGCTCGCTCGCCGATACTAACATAACCGTTGACCCGTGCCTATCGGGATGCCGGCGGCGCGTCGGTAATGCGTTTTGATGACCAATCTGCCAGCGTCAGGCGCTGGTGGTCTATAATTGAGCCATGCCTCTCCGCATCGTCATCGCACCCCAGGCTTTCAAACAGAGCATCGGTGCCCGCGCCGCCGCCATCGCCATCCAGAACGGTGTCTTGCAGGCCGTGCCTGATGCCGAAACCATCCTGATTCCCGTGGCCGACGGGGGCGACGGCACCCTAGCCGCGCTCATCGACACCACTGGCGGGCGATATTTCACCGAACAGGTAACCGGGCCGTTGGGAGATCCGGTATCTGCCCAGTGGGGCGTCATGGGGGATGGTCGTACCGCCGTGATCGAGATGGCCCTGGCATCTGGCTTGGCGCTGATCCCCAACGACCGCCGCGATCCCCGAACCGCCACCACCTACGGCACCGGCCAACTCATGCGGGCCGCGCTCGACGCCGGTTACACCCGCATCATAGTCGGACTGGGCGGCAGCGCCACCAATGATGGCGGCACGGGCATGGCATCCGCATTGGGAGTGCGGCTCCTCGATGCGTCCAGCGACCTACTCCCACCCGGGGGCGCTGCCCTGTCCAACCTGCACTCCGTCGATACCTCCGGCCTGCACCCTGGAATCGCCAACGCCACGTTCATCGGAGCGACCGACGTTACCAACCCCTTGTGCGGCGATACGGGCGCATCGACCATCTTCGGGCCTCAAAAGGGCGCGACGCCGGAAATGGTCCCGGAACTCGATGGCTGCCTTGCCAACCTGGCCCGGGTCATTGAATCCGAACTTGGCATGAACGTCGCCGATACTCCGGGCGCCGGCGCCGCCGGCGGACTCGGTGCCGGCCTCATCGCCTTCGCCAACTGCGATCTCCGTTCGGGCATCGACATGGTGTGCGACGCGCTGGACTTCGATGCAAACGCCGCCAACGCCGACCTCGTGATCACCGGCGAAGGCCGCGCCGACCGTTCCACCGCTTTCGACAAGGCCCCGGTGGGCATCGCCCGTCGCAGCCAAGCCTTGGGAGTCCCCACGTTGCTTCTCGCCGGCAGCCTTGGCGAGGGCTACGACGCTCTGTACCAACACGGCATCGACGCCATCATCCCCATGGCCGAGGAGCCCGCAACTCTTGAATCCAGCTTGGTGAAAGGCGCGGAACTGTTGGAGCGTGCCGCCGAACGTGCCATCCGGCTCTATGCCCTGGGTCGCAACGGCTGATGGCCCGCTTCACGCTGGAAACCAATCAATGGCTTCCGCGTCAACCCGAGGAAATCTTCCATTTCTACGCCGACGCATTCCGTCTCGAGGAACTGACGCCGCCCCTGCTGCGATTCCGGGTGGTTACTCCGCCGCCCATCGAGATGAAAGCTGGCGTTGAGATCGACTACCGTTTGCGGCTCCACGGCTTGCCCCTCAAATGGCGCAGCCGCATCACTGAGTGGGACCCTCCCCATCGCTTCGTCGACGAGCAGATCCGGGGGCCATACCGTCGCTGGTTCCACCAGCACCGTTTCATCCCGCAGGACGGCGGAACCTTGGTAACCGATTACGTCGAGTACGGCATGCGGGGCGGCTGGCTGGCCGACCGCCTGCTGGTGCGAAACGACCTGCGCCGCATATTCGCCTTTCGGCAGGAGCGTCTGGCCGAGATATTCGGCTGACTCCGGTCAGTTGACCCGTTCGCCCACGAACCTAACTACGATACCCGCAAGTTCAATCGCCCGCTCGGCGTCAATGTCGTCGAACGCCTCTGCCGGTATGCCGCTCGGCAAATACTGCGGGTAGCGCGTGATGTCGTAGTATTTGTCCAACTGCCGCGCCTCCGCCTTAATGGTGTCGAAGAACATCTCGAAAATCTTGGCGTCCTCGCAGAGGTCAATCAGCGAACTTCCCCACACATCCTCCGCCCCCCGCCGGTACAGGTACGCCTTGACCGCCTTTTCAGCGGCCTGCTGGCACAAAAAACACGCCACGTTGTAGCGTTCGCCCTGGCGGTTGAAAACCGCGTCCTCAAGGTCGCGCTCCGCCTGTCTGAACCAGCGTGCGCCTTCCGCAGCGAAATCAGGCATCAAAAACCACCCGTCCTTGTTTGCAGGCCGAGTACAGGGCCGGCAGCGTCTCTTGCAGTTCCTCAAACTCTTCCGGCGTATACACCTGGAAGGTCATCCCGACCTGGGCGTCCAGGTGGTACGAGAAGAAATCGGCCCGCCTCCCGAACGGCCGGTCCGTGTCATGGACAAAAACAAAGTCCAGCGTGCTGGTCGGCGAGATGTCCCCGCTGATTACGTCCCCCAGCAAGATGGCCTTCTGGATTCCCAGCGTGGGAAACACGTCCATCGTCTCCGACAACTGTTGTTCCAGCATCTGGCGCCGGAACTGGATGAACCCAACTCGCATCGGCATAATCGCTACTCCTGCTCATCCTGAGCCTGTCGAAGGATCACCCTCGTCCAGCAGCACCATGTGGACTTCGCCCGGCCCATGCACGCCCACCACGATGGTCTGCTCAATGTCGGCGGTGCGGCTGGGCCCGGTGATGAAATTCAAATAGCTGCCCATGTCGGGCGCGCCTTGCTCGCCGTTCCTGTAGAACTCCAGTCGCCGCAGGGCAAACAGGTCGTCCAGCGTACCGATGATGTCCTGGGGGCGCACAATCGCAACGTGCACCGGCGGCACCACCGACACCAGCCGGCTCAGGCCACTCCGGGGCAGCACGATCACCGATCCGGTCTCAGCGATGGCGTAGTCCGCCCCCGTGATTCCCATGGACGAATCCGCGAGCCGCCTGCGCACACCCTCCCGTGAATCCGGACCGTCGTAAATCGCAGGCCAACACAACGCCCCCACACCCGCCAGCGCGGCATCCACGGGTACGGCCTCGAACACCGTTTGCTCCGACCGGGCCACCGACGTCGCGCCCATTCGCCGCGCCAGCGACACGACATAATCCAGCGTTTCCTCTACGCCCCCGCAACGGGTTACATTCCAGCCCCGCAAGGCCGCCGTCTCCCCCAATCGGTGCGACAAAACAGGCAGCTCGCCGGCTATCCGCTCACGCACTGCATTGGCCCTGTTTTCCAGTGTGGCCAGATCGTCCGTCAACGGTTCGTACGCGTTAGCGGGCGGCACATCAGCCCGGCCCAACGCCTCGCGCACCGACGTCAAGAATTCGGCCGATGGGATACCCATATTGGTGGACGTCATGCCAACCTCCTACTCAACCAAGGATACCCATTTGAAATCGTGCGCCCTCATCTGCCGTCCTTGGACAGCTCGTCTCGCCACCGGTCGCGGAAACTGCGCTCCGCCGGAACCGGCAAATCCCGGGCCTGTGTCCAGCGCGAAATCAACGGCAGCCGCGTTTGCCCGATTTTCCCCGATCTCGCCAGCGGTTTTGACACCGCCCGACCTACCGATCTTCCCACCTTGAGCAGCAAAGGGCTGGACATAACGTTAGCGAAACCACGGGCCAGAATCTTGTCGGTGTCGCTGGACGTTCGCTCGTTTTCGTCGTCGCTCTCCGCCTGCTTGTGCCTCAGGTGCAGCAGCATCCGAGGGATGTTGATCTGCACTGGGCAGGCGTCCCGGCACGCCCCGCACAGCGTCGACGCGTTGGGCAGGTCTTTCGCCTCGGCGACTCCCACCAGCCCCGGCGTCACAATCGAACCGATCGGCCCCGGGTACACCCAACCGTAGGCGTGTCCCCCCACTCGCTGGTAGATCGGGCACACGTTCAGGCACGCCCCGCACCGGATGCAATACAGTGATTCACGCAGCGCAGGATCCCTCAGCAGCCGACTGCGCCCGTTGTCCACGATGATCAGGTGAAATTCCTCCGGCCCATCCTCGTCGTCAGCCCTCCTCGGGCCGGTAACCATGCTCACGTACGACGAGATGCGCTGTCCCGTTGCGGAGCGCGGCAGCAGCCGGAGAAACACCGCCAGGTCCTGCAATGACGGGATCACCTTCTCCATTCCCGCCAGCCCCACGTGGATGCGCGGCGCCGATGTGCACAACCGCCCGTTGCCCTCGTTGGTGATAATCACTAGCGACCCGGTTTCGGCCACCAGGAAGTTCGCCCCGCTGACCCCCATGTCCGCTTCCAGGAATTTCTGGCGCAGCGCAACCCGAGCCACCCGTGCCATCTCCTCGATGTCCTCCGAGTACGGCACACCCAGTTGCTCGGCGAACAGCTGCGCGACCTGCCCGCGAGTCTTGTGCAGCGCCGGGGCGACCAGGTGAGACGGCGTTTCCTCGGCCAGTTGTATGATGTATTCGCCCAGGTCGGTCTCGAACACGTCGACGCCATGGGCCTCCAGGACGTGGTTGAGGCCCAGTTCCTCCGAGACCATCGACTTGCTCTTGGTGACCGTTTTCACCCCGTTGCGCCGCGAGATCTCCGACACGATGGCGTTGGCCTGGTTGGCATCCCCGGCGAAATGCACCTGGCCGCCGGCTGCGTTCACATTCCGTTCCAGCATCGCCAGGTAGTAGTCCAGGTGCCCTATCGTGTGTTCCTTGATCTCGCGGGCCTGCTCGCGCCAACTCTCCCAGACCTCCTCGGACACCTCTGCGATGGCTTCGCGCCGTGTGCCGTCAAAGCCGGTGCCGGCCCGCCGCAACGCCTGGCGCAGTTGTGCGTCCTTCACCGCCGCCCGCGATGCCGGCACGAACTGGCGAGTTACAACCTCCGCCATCGCCTACACCTGCTCGCGGTCGAGAATTTGCGCGATATGCCGCACCGAGACCGGCAAATTCTGACGGCTGACGGCCCCGCCGATGTGCATCAGGCAGCCCATGTCGCACGCCGTTATGGTCCCGGCTCCGCTCTGCTGGATTGACGCCAGTTTGTCCGCCAGCATCTCCTCGGAGATGTGCGGGTACTTGACGGCGAACGTCCCGCCAAACCCGCAGCACTGCTCGGCATCCGGAAGGTCAACCAGTTCCACTCCCTCGCAACTCGAAAGCAACCTTCTGGGACTCTCCCTCACCCTCATCTCTCGCAGCAGGTGGCACGAAGGATGGTAAGCCACCTTCTCCATACCGTTTGCGTCGTCGCCCACAGCATCGTCGACCAGACCCAGCACCTCCGTCAAAAACTCGGTGAACTCGTAAACGCGCCCGCCCAGGTTCTCCGCCCGTTCCAGCATTTCCGGATCTTCAGCAAACAGGTCTTCGTAGAAGACCCGCATCATCGCTCCGCATGACCCGGAAGGCACCACCACGTAATCGAACCCTTCCATCGCGTCCAAGGTGCGCGTCGCCAGTTTCTTCGCTTCCTGCGTGAACCCCGAGTTGTAGAGGGGCTGCCCGCAGCACGTCTGGCCTTCTGGGAAGTCCACTTCCACCCCATGCCGCCGCAGCACTCGAACCACGCTCACGCCTACCTCAGGGTACAGCTGATCGATGATGCAAGTGACGAAAAGGGATGCCCGCACGGGCGGCGGCTGGCTCAAATCAGTCTCCAAGTTGAACGCGCGGCAAGGTTAGCAGAGCCACCCTATCCTGTCCATCCGCCCGAAATTCGCGCTATCATATGCTCGCAATCTTGCCGAAGTGAGAGCGAGCATGGCCCAAGAACTCACCAGGATCACACGCCCCGCCACCGGCAACTACCAGGGCAAGCGCAAACTGTTGCTGGCTCCCGTGATCCACGTCCCCGTACCGCCCGATGCCATGCCGCCGGAGGGCGTGGAGATCATGGCGCGGTACTGGGAACAGGTCGACGTCCAGGTGCGCGCCGTTCAGAATGCCCTCGGCACCATCACCCACGTCTATCATGAGAACACTCCCGAGGGCGGCGAGGATGGCTTGGGCTACCTGGAAGCAAGCGGACAGGCCAGCCATGCCTTGGTTAAGAGCCTGACCGAAACGGACGCGACCCTGGAGCCGGTGGAGTCCATGGAGATCATGGCCGAAACCCTGGACCTGCAACGCTGCCTCATGCAGCCGCTGATGAGCCAGTTGGTTGCCAGCCGCCTGCAGGAATGGTTCGCCGACGCCAACCGCCGCCGCTACGATTTCATCGCCGAGACCATCGACTCCACGCTTGCCGAGGACGAGACCGGCCTGCTCCTCATCAACGAACGCCACCAGGTGCAGTTCCCGAGCGACATCGAGGTCATCTACGTCGCGCCGCCGGCCCTCGACGAGTTCCGCCGCTGGTTCCAGAACTGGACCGAGCAGTTGCAGCGCGAGATGGCCGCCCAGTCCAGCCCGCAGCCCGAAACCCAACCGGACGAGACCGACCCCACCGTGTGATTCGCCTCTGACGCGCCATGTGGACTGTTACCGAAGAAGATCTGCCGCACATCGCCATCGGCGCCGGCATTCTCGGCACCGGCGGCGGCGGCAATCCCTACGTTGGCCAACTCCGCGCGCGGCAGGCCATGCGCCAGTGGGGCCCTGTCAACGTGCTGTCCCCCGAGGAACTGCCCGAAGACGCCCGTGTGATCTGCGTCGGCGGCATCGGCGCGCCCACCGTCGGCATCGAAAAGGTCCGCGACCTCCAGTCGTACCACGCCCTCCGCGCCATCGAGGACTTCGTCGGCGAAAAGGCCACCGCGCTCATCTCCAACGAAATCGGCGGCAGCAACTCGGTGGAGCCGCTCATCGCCGCCGCCAAGGCCGGGTTGCCCGTCGTTGACGCCGACGGCATGGGCCGCGCGTTCCCCGAGTTCCAGATGAAAACGTTCTTCGTTTACGGCGTCCCCTGCTGCCCCATGGCCGTCGCCGACGAGAAGGGCAACTCCATCGTCGTCCGCGAGACCATCAGCCCGGTCTGGGCCGAAAAACTCGCCCGCGCCGCCACTATCCAGATGGGCTGCGTCGCTTGCTACGCCGTCGCCCCCATGTCCAGAGACCAGGTGATCCGTACCGCCGTCCCCAACTCGCTTACCCTGGCTCGCGACCTCGGCCTCGCGGTCCAACGAGCGCGTGACTCCGGTAGCGACCCATTGGCCGCCATCCTGAAAACCTGTCCCGGTCGCATCCTGTTCACCGGCAAAGTCGTGGACGTCGACCGCCGCACCACGTCCGGGTTCGCCCGAGGCGCCCTAACTATCGAGGGCATCGACGCCTACCACGATCAAACGATGGTGATCGATTTCCAAAACGAAAACCTCGTCGCCCGTGTGGACGGCCAGATCGTCTGCACCGTCCCAGACCTCATCTGCGCGGTTACCACCGATACCGGCGAGCCCGTAACCACCGAGTTGATGCGCTACGGCCTGCGGGTTGCCGTCCTGGGTTTCCCGGCCCCGGCGTTGTGGTCCACGCCCGAAGGGCTTGCCGTCGCCGGACCGCGCGCGTTCGGCTACGACACCGATTACATCCCCCTGACGGTGTAGGGGAAGCAACGTGTTCCTCGGCGTGGACGTGGGAGGCACCAACACCGACGCCGTCCTCATGGATGGCCGCCAACTCATCGGCGCTGCCAAAGTTCCCACCACCAGCGACGTTACCTCCGGCATCGCCAGCGCGATGTCCGAACTCCTCGCCCAGACTGGCCAGCGTGACGCCGTCGACGCCGTGGTAGTCGGCACCACCCATTTCACCAACGCCCTGTTGGAGCGGTCGAATCTCGCACCAACTGCGGTGATGCGGTTGTCGCTGCCCGCCACCGAACTGCTGCCGCCCCTCGTCGAATGGCCCAGTGCCCTCAAAGACGCCATCGCCGGCCGCACCTACATGGTCGGCGGCGGCAACGAGTTCGACGGCCGCGAAATCTCCCCGTTGGACTGCCAGGCCATCCGCGACGCCGTTCGTGACATGCGCAGCCACGACATCCGCGCCGTCGCGCTCAGCGGTGTGTTCTCTCCGGTGGACCCGTCCCACGAAGAACAGGCCGCGGCGGTAATCCGAGAGGCCGCCCCCGACCTGCGCGTGTGCCTGTCTCACCAAAACGGCCGCATCGGCCTGCTGGAGCGCGAGAACGCCGCCGCTCTGAACGCCTGCCTCGGTGAAGTCGCCAATTCCACCATCCAGGGAATCGAACGCGCCCTCGAAACCCTGGGCCTCAACGTCCCCCTATTCATGAGCCAGAACGACGGCACCCTGATGGATACATCCTTCGCCCGTCAGTTCCCGGTGTTGACCATATCATCCGGCCCCACCAACAGCATGCGCGGCGCAGCGTACCTCACCGGCGTTACCGACGGTATCGTCGTCGACATCGGCGGCACCTCCACCGACGTGGGCGCCCTTGTCCGCGGATTCCCCCGGGAGTCAGCCGTCGCGGTGGAACTCGCCGGCGTCCGCACCAACTTCCGCATCCCCGACGTCGAATCCATCGCCCTCGGCGGCGGCAGTATCGTCTCACCGGAGCCGTGGAGCATCGGCCCCGAAAGCGTCGGATACCGCCTCACCTCTGATGCTTTCGTTTTCGGCGGCAGCGTCCTGACGACCACCGACTGCGCGGTCGCATCGGGAGCCGCGCGCTTGGGCGAGCCGGGCCTGGTCTCCCACCTCGCCCCGGAACTGGTGGCAAACACCATGGCCGACATCCGCAAGCGCGTCGAAACCCAGGTGGACCGCATGAAACTCAGCCGCGACGATGTGCCGGTGGTCCTGGTCGGCGGCGGCAGCATCCTGCTCGGCGATTCGTTGGCCGGCGCCAGCCGGGTCATGCGACCGGAACACGCCGACGTCGCCAACGCCATCGGCGCGGCCATCGCCCAGGTTAGTGGGCAGGTTGAGCGCGTCTATTCCCTGGAATCGGGCAGCCGCGACGAGGCCATCGCAGATTGCACTGCCTCGGCAATCGCCCGCGCCACCGAGGCCGGCGCCGACCCTGCAACGGTGGAAGTCGTCGACATAGAAGAAGTCCCGCTAACCTACGTTCCCAGCAACGCCACCCGCGTCCGCGTCAAGGCCGTCGGCGACATCGATCCCTCCGCCCTACGCCGCTCTCAGATGTAGCAACCCGCGACCCATCAAACGCGGCCACCCCAACGCCGACCAACCATCCGCTGGCGTCCGTGCGTTGCTCACTGTCCGGCCAGACGAAAAATCCCCGATTTCTGCGAAAGTAGGTAAAGCTCCCCGTCGTTATCCTGCGCGAACGACATGATGCTCACGTCCGTATCCGCCAGCTGTTTGTGTTCGACTACCCTACCGTCGCGGTATTGCAACCCGAATACCTCTCCCGAGCAGAAATCTCCATAGACGTACGCGCCCCGCAGCCACGGTATTGCATCGCCCCGGTAAACATAACCGCCAATCACCGAGCAAGGCCGGCCATCCAGCGAGTATTCCCAAACCGGCGGAATCTTACCGGTAACGTCGCAGTCGTCGCTGGGGCGGAAGCAGTGATTCCCCTCCAGCACATTCCACCCGTAATTCCCGCCCCGCTCGATCAGGTCGATTTCCTCCCAGCGGTTCTGTCCAACGTCGCCGGCCCAAAGTTCGCCCGTCTCGCGGTCAAAGCTGAACCGCCACGGGTTGCGCAGCCCGTATGCCCAGATCTCGCTGCGCCCGTCGCCGCCAACTAACGGATTGTCCGCCGGAACCGAGTACGGATGCGTCGTTGATGACCCTGACACATCAATGCGCAGCATCGACCCCAATAGCGTCGTCGTGTCCTGCCCGCTGTCCAGCGGATCTCCGGCGCCGCCCCCGTCGCCTAACCCGACGTACAGGTAGCCATCCGGCCCAAACGCAATCTGCCCGCCGTTGTGATTCGCGAAAGACTGACCCACCTCCAGGATCACCAACTCGCTGCTCGGATCAACGCTGGAGCCATTCGCCGCGACGGTGAACCGCGAGACCACCGACCGGCGCGGATCCGCCGCAGAGTAGTAGACATACAGATGGCTTGCGCTGTTCGGGTCAAATGCCATGCCCAGCAGACCCTCTTCGGTTCGCCGCGTGCTCACCCGGTCGGTGATATCCAAAGCCAGGGCGACGTTGGCGTTACCGCGATCCGCCACATCGAACACCCAAACTCGCCCGTCCTGCTCTGATACCCAAAATTTGCCATCGCCCGCCTGCACCATGTTGGTCGGAGCGCGAAATACCCGGTCAGTCGCGACCGTTTCGAGCCGCAAGTTCCCCAACTGTTCGACCGTCGGAGCGGGTGGCGCAGTCGGCTCCTCATCCCGTGTTTGGAGCCGATTGCTGGTGGGAGTCGGCGCCCTCCGCAAATCCGTCGTCGGGCTTGCCGGAGACGGGCGCAACGTCGCCGTCTCGGCCACAGGCGATTCAGTCGGCCCGCTGGCTGGAGTCGTCGCCATCGCCCGCGTTACCGATGGTCGTTCGGCAGCCGCCGGTGGGATCGAGGTCGCCATAGGTTGCGTCGGTGTGACACCCCCACAACCCAAAGAGAGCAACAACAACGTCACACATATTTTCGCCACACATGCCACATGTCCAAGTTACTACACTTGCAACCATTCCGCCGGTAGTCATCGGATCAACGCATCAAAGCAGACCATTCCCCATCGGACTCAAGCGTTTTCGGTTCAATCTCCCGACCACGGCGACGCTGCAACACGGTTAGAATGTGTGCGTCTTACGGCAGCCCAATCTCCCTGGTCATCTATACCGGGTTCCCAACGGAGACACCAATATGAGCGCAATCGAAACCTGGGGCGAAATGGTCCGTGTCGAGCACGCCCAGTCCGACCGCATGCGGGGCCCACGGCCCGCCGACCACTGGACCCGCGATGCGCCGTCGTTCAAGGCCGACCCCCATCGTCAGGGGGATCTGCTGGTCGAAAATCTCCGTTCCCGCCTGGTCCCGGGCGAGACCCTGCTCGACATTGGTGCGGGAGGCGGGCGGTTGGCGCTGCCCCTGGCCCTCACCTGCTCCTCTGTTACGGCGGTCGAACCGTCCCCCAGCATGTGTGCCGTGCTCCGCGAAACCGCCTGCGAGCACGACATCCAGAACGTGTCCATAGTGGAGGCGGGTTGGCCGGAAGCAACCGTGGAACCCGCGGACGTAACGCTCTGCAGCCACGTTGTTTACGTCGTCGAGAACATCGAGCCTTTCGTTCGCAAATTGGACAGCCACGCCCGCCGCCTCGTCTTGGCCGTCGTGTTCCAGTCCGCGCCCCAATCGCAAATGTATGCGCTATGGGAGCAGGTTCACGGTGAGAAACGCCACGCGCTACCCAGCCTTCCCCAATTACTGCCCGTTCTGGAGGAGTTGGGCATCCATCCCGAGATCACCGAACTCGACGCGCAGCCCGTGATAGGGTTCGGCAGCTACGAGGACGCTCGCGACGCCATCGCACGCCGCATCTACGTGCAACCCGACACCGACGCCATGGAACGTCTGGAGCGTGCGTTGGCACAGTCGTTGCATGAGCAGGACGGCGTCTGGCGCATCGATGGCGCGCAGCCCTTGAGGCCGTGCATCGTGTCGTGGCAGACCTCGGCGCGTTAGGCGAACGCATCAAGTTCGCGCCGCCCAACGCTGGAATCTTTCGTCAAAAGTGCGGCAAATGCTGATGTCAGAGAATCGGCCCCGCCAGGCTCTCTGATACCGGGGTTTGCGCCGCCGCCCCTTCGTGCGCCGGCTTCAAACCGGGAATTGCCAGGTCCGGGGGCCGGCGAGGTGATGTCTGTTCGCCACCGAAACCAGACCCGGATACCGGAGCAATTCCCTGGCGGTAACCCTGATCACATGTCCTTCGATGGTTACTTCCTAGTAGTTCGATGGTTACTTCCTGGTAGAAGGTATCGTTCCGTCCGCCGCTTCCAGAGCGATTGCTCGAATCAGGCTTTCCGAGATCTCTGGTCGGCTCTTTACGTACTCATCGACGGCTGCTGTCATGTCACGCATCAGGGTCGCACTGTTGAAACGCGCCGCGTTCCGCTTGCCCATCCATCGTGCCGTGAATTCCTGCCCAACTGTTGGCTGTCCGGTTCCCTGGCTCATGCTCGCTTCACCTCATGTTCTCTCAGATACTCCTCCTCTCGATTTTTTCCGTGTACTTGGCGCCGTTCAGTCGCCAGGTTTTACGGATTGCGGCTCTGGTTTGTTTTTGGTTCACGTCCGACAACGGACCTCTCACTCCGGTTCGCGTGCGACCTATTGGGACAAGCCGTTGTTCCGTTGTGTGCGACCTTGTTCGACTTACTACCCTGTCTGCATTCTCACCTCCTTGGTGCTGTGTGGTACCAACCCAGCCGCCGCCCATATCTCCACAACTGCCGGTTATACACACTCTGTTGATAATAATCTACCCTTATTATCGTCCTCCCCAGGGCTATCGCATATGAAGAATTGAGGTTGTGGGTATGATGTTGGCAAATCGGTGTTGGAGGGGAGGAAGCCATGGCCGAGGTAGCCGACATATTTGCCGAACTGGAGGATCCCCGGGCCCTCAACGCTCGGCGTCATTCGCTGCACGACATCCTGTTCATCGCCTTATGCACTGTGATCAGCGGCGGCCAGACTTGTACTGATATGGAACTTTTCGGCCATGCCAAACGGGATTTGCTGCAATCCTTTCTGGAACTGGAAAACGGCATTCCCAGCCACGACACCTTTTCCCGAGTGCTGGGGATGCTGGACCCGGAGGCTTTCCAGCAATGGTTCCAAGGGTTCATGAGGCAGTTTGCGGAAGGCATTGCGGGTGTGGTGGCGTTGGATGGCAAGACCTTGCGCCGTTCTTACGACCGGGCCGCAGGGCGATCGCCGCTGCACTTGGTCAGCGCCTGGGCGGAAGAGCAGCGCTTGGTGTTGGGACAAGTGGCCGTCGACGACAAATCCAACGAGATTACGGCAGTGCCTCGGCTACTGGAAATGCTGAGCTTGCGAGGCCAGGTGGTTACTGCCGACGCGATGCACTGCCAACGCCAGGTGGCTCAGTCCGCCACAGGCGGATGGAGCAGGGCGGGGACTATGCGCTGGCGTTGAAAGGCAATCAGGGTACGCTCCACGATGACGTGAAATTGTTCTTGGACGACCCGGCCACTCCGGTGGCGCAGGCCACCCAAGTTGGCAAGGGACACGGACGCATCGAAACCCGCGTTGCCAGCGTCAGCGCCGAGGTTGACTGGCTGCAAGAGCAGCATGACTGGCCGGGTTTGCAAGCTGTTGGCAAGGTAACGGCTACCCGCCGGAAGGACGGCGAGATCAGTGCGGAAACCCGTTACTACCTGCTGAGCCAGGCTTGGCCGCCGGAGCGGTGCAACGACATCGTGCGGGGTTATTGGGGGATTGAGAACCGGCTGCATTGGGTATTGGACGTAACCTGCAACGAAGACTAGGCACGGAACCGGCAAGGGCATTGTGCCGAAAACCTGGCATTGCTGCGCAAACTGGCGCTAAACCTGGCACGACTGGAACCGAGTAAGGGGTCCATGCGGGGCAAACTGAAACGGGCGGGTTGGGACGACAACTACCTCATCAACATCCTGTCCCAATTCGCCAACATCCATATGCGATAGCCCTGGCGTCCTCCCCAATTTTTGGCATGGTCGGCAGGTCACAACAACCGCAAGCGATAACAATGCTCAATTGATAACCATGTCGTCGTTGGAAGGGTGGTCCTCCAACCCGAGCGCGTTTCAAAACCCCTTTTCCCCAGCGGAGCCGGCACACGGCCCCACCGACACGAAAAAGCCCCAGCGTTTCACCACCGGGGCCCTATCAATTCTACCGCGAATCAGATTGCAGTTCGTTCAATTGGCGGGAGCGCGAGGGAGTCGAACCCACCTACCCCGCTCGTCACGAGGCATAACGGATTTGAAGTCCGCAAGAGCCACCGGGCCCCATCCACTCCCGCAAAGATGCGCTTAACTGCCCAGCACCGCGTCGATCTTGCGCTTCAACGCCGGCTTCGGCTGCGCGCCAACCACTTGGTCCACCGGTTGGCCGTCCTTGAAGAAAATGAGCGCCGGGATGCTGCGGATCCCATACCGGGCTGCGATGTCGGGGTCGCTGTCAACGTCCAACTTGCCGACGTTCAGCTTGCCTTCATATTCCAGGGCCAGATCATGCACCGCCGGCGCGATCATCTTGCAGGGGCCGCACCATTCTGCCCAGAAGTCCACCATCACCGGAAGATCCGAGTCAATCACGCTGCTCTGCCAGTTTTCGCCGTTTACGTCCATCGGTTCGGGCATTTCGATTCCTCCAAATTGTGCTCTGTCGCCCTACAGATGGACCGTCTCCTGCTAGTCATCTCCGGGGCTCTCGTGTCAGCAATATTATACCCCGCCCTGTACACGGTCAACAAAACGACCGTCACCCGGCGCGTCGCCAATCGTGCCTCAAGACCCGGTTACGCCGGGGATGGTAGTATGTTTTACATGACCACTTCGGCCGCGGAAACTACTACGCCACCCATGCAGCGGGGCGACATCCTCGAACTTGACCTCCTCAGTTGGGGAAGGTTGGGTGAGGCCATGGCGACCCACGACGGACGCGACGTTTTCGTGTTCGGCGGCATCCCCGGTGAGCGTGTAGTGGCCGAGGTCACCGCCATCCGCCGCAAATACGTCGCCGCCCAGGTCATCAGCGTGTTGACCCCGTCAGACGACCGTGTGGAACCACCGTGCTCGTATTTCGGCCAGTGCACCGGATGCCAGTGGCAGCACCTGTCCTATGAATCGCAACTCGCCGCCAAATCCGCCATCGTGATCGACGCCCTGCAACGTATCGGCAATTTCCACGGCCCGCCCGTTCTGGATACCATCCCTTCACCCAAACCCTTCGGCTATCGCAACCACGCCCGGTTCAACATCTGGCGCTCCACCGGAACCCTGGGGTTCACCCACCGCGAACGCCGCCGCTTTGTCCGCGTTGATCGGTGCATGCTGATGAACGACCGCACCAACGAGTTGTTGGCCCAACTCCAGGATCGCTGCGGCGAAACCACCGCTCTCTCCATCCGCGCCTCCGACGCCACCGGCGACTACCTCGTTCAGCCCACGCTGAAAAATCCTGACGTGCCAATCACTACCGGCCAGAAACGATACCGGGAAGCCATCAACGGGCGCGAATTCTGGGTCGCGTCTCCCTCGTTCTTCCAGGTCAACGTCGAACAGGCTGGAAAGTTGGCTGAGTTGGCAATCAACTCCCTAGGTCTGAAAGGGAACGAGACCGTCGTCGATGCCTACGCCGGTGTGGGCGCATTCTCGGTCCTCCTCGCACCCCACGCGGCGTGCGTTATCGGAATTGAAGAGTCCACCGCTGCCGTGGCCGACGCGCGTGAAAACGCCGCCGACTTACCCAACGTCCAATTCATCACCGGCAAAGTCGAGGACATCCTGCCATCCCTCGACGTGGTCCCTGATGCAGTCGTCCTCGACCCATCCCGCACCGGCTGCCAACCAACCGTCCTCAAAACCCTGCTGGAACTCGCTCCGGCGCGCATCGCCTACGTATCCTGCAATCCGCAGACCCTGGCCCGCGACCTGGCGCTCCTGTCCCGGCGCTACCGCATCGAGTCAGTACAGCCCGTCGACATGTTTCCTCAGACCCACCACGTGGAGTGCATCGCTTCCATGACCCTCAAAACCGCCGACGCCGAGATCGTGCTGGCGTCCGCCTCACCCCGGCGACGCGCCCTGCTCTCCGACCTCGGCATCGAGTTCCGCATCGCTCCGTCCAACATCGACGAGGACCCTGAGCCCCACGAAACGCCCGAGCAGATGGTGCGCCGATTGTCCCGCGAGAAGGCTCTCGCCGTCGCCGAAAACGAAGCCGCAGAAACCGGTTACTACGTCGCCGCCGACAGCACCGTCGTGCTCGACGGCGAGTCCATCGCCAAGCCCGCCGACGAGGATGAAGCGCGCGCGATGCTGATCCGTCTGCGCGGCACCGCCCACCAGGTCACCACCGGAATCACCGTGTACGACGCCGCCACCGGCCGTTGCGTAACCGAGTCCCAGACCGCCGACGTCCTGATGCGCGATTTCACCGACGCCGAAATGGAGCAGTCCATCGCCAGCGGCACCCCCATGGACAAGGCCGGCGCCTACGCCATCCAGGACGATGATTTCCGTCCGGCGTCCCTCCAACACGGCTGCTACTCCAACGTCATGGGTCTGCCCGCCTGCCGCGTCGTGGAGATCCTGGCCGACATGGGCTGTCCGCTGCCCGACTACTCCGAAATGGTCGTCCCGCCGGGCTGCACCATCCCCTGCCCTCTCAGCCATACGCAGCCCCTAACCACTCATGGTGAGCCTGTCGAACCACATCCCGACTCCCCAACCGTCATTCCCGCGAAAGTCGCAGATGCGCCCGTGGCGTGCGGGAATCCAGAAACTCCCTGATTCGGACACCTCGTTGTGAACGTCTTCGGCATCGGCGGCCTTGAACTTGTGGTGATCCTGCTGGTGGCGTTCGTCGCCCTCGGCCCGGGCAAGACGATCGAGGTCGCGCGCACCATCGGCCGCGTGGTGCGCGAAGCACGCAGCACGTTCGCCGACATCATGGACGCGGCGTCCCTATCCGACGACGATGTTGGCAGCCGACGCAATCAGGCGAGCCCCCGCAGCGATGCCGGCGCCCCCGCGCAGCCGCCGTCCGAGCCCATCCCCATACCGTCGCATCTCCGCGAGCCCGCCGACCCGCCCACGACGCAAGCGGACGACCCTGACCCTACGGCACCCTCCGCTCGACAATGATTACGGACCTGGTGTCCCGCTGGGAGGACCTGGGCGACTGGCGCGTGGCCGCCCTCGCCGGATCCATCGTTCTCCTGGTTTTGATCGCGGCAACGTCCTACCTTGTCGCCCGGCGCAGGACCCAAACAGAGCCCGGTAGCAACGCCTCCGACCCTCTACCCTTACGGGAACATTTCCGCGAACTGCGCTCCCGGGTCATGATCTCCATGGTCGCTTTGCTGGTCGGCTCGGCGATCTGTTTCTATTTCTACGAAGAGATCCTGACCCTGCTGATCGCGCCGGCCCGCAGGGTGGCTGGCGACGACGTTTCCATAATCTACACCGAGGTCACCGAACTCCTCAGCACTACGGTCAAGGTGTCTCTGCTCGGTGGCCTGGTCCTCGCGCTGCCGGTGATCCTGTACCATGTCGTCCGGTTCGTCGCGCCCGGCCTCACTCCCAAGGAACGGCGCATCCTGTTCTCGTTCCTGCCCGCCGCCCTGCTGGCATTCGTCGGCGGCATGGCCTTCGGCTACTTCGTGATGATTCCGCCGGCCCTGAAGTTCCTGCTCACCTTCGGCGGCGATGTCGCCGAACCCCTCATCCGCATCAGCAACATCGTCAACATAATGATCCGGCTGCTGTTCTGGTTGGGCATCGCGTTCGAGACCCCATTGGTGATGTACGTCCTTGCCACCCTGGGCATCGTCAACGCGCGCGGATTCAGTCGATTCCGCCGCCTGTGGCTCGTAGTGTCGTTCATCATCGCCGCCGCCATCACGCCCACCATCGACCCTCTGAACCAGGCCATCGTCGCCGGTCCGTTGATCGTCCTCTACGAACTAGGCGTCCTGCTAGCCAGATTCGCCGGCCGCCGCTCCGCAACCGCTCTAAACGCAGAACCTGCCAGCGAGTAGCTCAGGGCAGAGATATTCCATCCCCCAAGCGGTAGCAGGCGAAAAGTCCCTTACCCCGTAAGTGCGCCGGCAGAAAAAGCCCTCTCCCCTTGTGGGAGAGGGTTGGGTGAGGGGTAGTAAACCCAACGCCGTCAGGAACGCTGTTCACCCGACCCGTCGTTGGCCGCCGTATCCCGTCCGGGCTTGTCGTCCTCACCCGTCACTGACGTCTTGAACGACCTTATACCCTTGCCCAACGCGGAACCGACGCCCGGCAGTCGCGACGCGCCGAAAATCAGCAGCACCACCACCAGGATCAGCAGCAGTTCGGTCATCCCCAACGGGCCAATGCGCATCGTTCCACCTACTCCAATTCAGGTGTGCCCATTTTACCAGACCCCGCACAAATCCACCAAGACACGCTCGGTGCCCGCAGGGCAATCGCGTCTTCAAAACAAACGATGCCGGTGCCTGCATTACATTCCGTTTGGTGATAATGACCACACAGCTCGTTTCCTGTAAGTCCCCGAAACCAGCCCATGGCCCCAAAACTCCCAAATCCAAATATCCTGTCCATCCCGTTCATCCTGTTGATCCCTGTGAATTCACCGTCCGTTACTGCCAATTCCAATGGCGGCGCTGTCGCTCATTAAGACGCGATCGCCCTGTCGGTGCCCACCACGGTCACTGCAACGTTTGCCCGCTCTGAACGTTCCTCAAGCGGGCTTACGACCAGCGCGTCAGAAAAACACGCTCAGGTTCTTGGCCAGGATGACGTTGGAGTCCAGCACAATGGTCCGGCGTGCTATTTTCCAGGGGCCGCCCACCGGCCGCAGGATGTCCTCCCGGTAGCCCGCAAACACGTTCTCCTCGGTCTCGTGATGCGACCGGTACAGAATGAACGCCGTTTTCGCCCACACCTCGCCGTCGGCCTGAGGTTCCACCACCAGGTTGCCCACCAGATGCCTCGTGCGCGACGGCGGGTCCTCGCCCCACGCCATCCCCGTCTCCAGCCGTTCCACCCGCATGGTCAGGTAGGTCTTGTCGTCCTCAAATATCGCCAGGTCGCCCACCGCCGTGAGTTCCAGGTCGGTCTCATGCCGGTGCACGTTCAACCGTCGGGGCATGAAATAGAAAACGTCCTCAGTGAACAAGTCCAGCCACTCGCGGAACCGCCGTTCGTCCAGTAGCCACGCCTCGCGGATGTAAAACTGCATCAACTCATGCCAGAGCTCCATCCGGGAGGCGTCGGTAGCCTTCGCGCCCGTTGGTTCCGCGTCAGTGGCCATGCCCCATCCGCCTAACCCCGCAGAGCGGCTGTCCCTTCGTATTTCATGGTTTTCGCGTCCAGGGGAATGTCCTCCCAATTCTCGGCGTTCATGAACTGCTCCCAACGTCGGTAGAACAGGCGCTGGTTGCTCTCCGACGTGTACCGCTCCGCCACCACGCCAGGGTATTCGGGATGCCTCCGGTCATGGCCCACGCCCATGGACAGGTCCTGCGTGTACCTGCGCCCCATCGCTGTCAGCGCCGAGTTGGTAACCCCGCGCCAGTTGTCCATGTCGTCCTGCTCGAAAATCCCGTTGACTCCGTTGTAGTTGGCGCTCCCCCGGCGCAGGGCCGTTTTCAGCTCGTCGGGCATGTCCTTTTCCAGCACGACGAAGTGCCAGAACTCAGTCTCCAGCGGGCCGCGTGGGTGAGCCAATCGCAGGCCCAGCACTCCGTTGGGAAACAGGCTGTGATTGCCCAGATGCAGTTGCCGGGCCCGCAGGGGACCCAGCCGCCGCTCGGCCTCGCCCAGCGTATGGCGGTAGTAGTCCTCAAACGCCTCGCGGTTCTCGGCGGTCACTCCGTGGGTCTGGCGCGCCTGATCGGGCCGCTCCAGGAAACGCATGGTCAGGGAATGCCCGTTCACAAAGAGGTGCTTGTTCTCCGACTGGAACTGCTGCTCGTGGGTCAGCCTTGGTATCCCCCGATGCCTTCCCTGCACGATGATGGTGGACAGGTGCGTGGTGGGCACATGGTAGTTGTCGGAGCAGTTGTCCACCGCAGTTTTCCAGTTGAGCGGCTCCATCCACTTGATCGGGCCCAAAGCCTCGGTGCCGTTGTCCAGCCGGTTGAACGAGACGTCCAGCAGCCATCGCGCATCACCCAGGTAGTCGTCCAGGCTGGGCGCGCCGTGATCCCACGTTGCGAACACGATGCCGGCATAGGTATCGACCCGCGCCTCCACCAGGTTCAGGCACTCACGCTCCAACGCTCCGTAGTACGCCTCCTCCTCGCCTGGCAAGTATTCCAACTCGCCCTCGTTGGAGAACGTCCAGCCGTGGTACGCGCACACGAAGTTTTGAGCATTGCCTATGTCGGTGCGAACGATGCGGTTGCCGCGGTGACGGCACATGTTCAGAAACGCCCTCAGGTTGCCCCGCCCGTCGCGGCACAGAATCACCGGCTCCTCGCCCATGTAGGTGTGAAAATAGTCGTTGGTTTTGGGCACCAGCGACTCGTGGCCGATCATCAGCCAGGCCCGTCCGAACACCTTTTCCTGCTCCTCGGCGTAGATGTCCGGATCGACGAAAATCCTCCGGTCCAACTGCCCGGTCTCAAGGTCGATTATCTGATATTTGCGGCCCACCGAAACCATCCGGCACCCCCGGGATTGTCGGGTCAAGGGATTGTCAACAGTATCAATCATCCCGTGCGCCCTGTCCATACATGCACCAAGACGTAACTGTTCAGTTTCGAGGTGGACCTCACAAACCAAAACCGTCATACCGGCGAAAGTCGGAGATGTCCGCCATAGGCGGATGCCGGTATCCATGAAGCCTGCTCATCGGCAATCGTGAGCAGGGCAAAGATTTCCTGGATTCCGAATCAAAGCCTGCCCCGTACCTGATACGGGGTCCGGAATGACATGTTGAACGCGCAAATGGCTCAGCGATTCTGAACAGTTACATCAAAAACGGCCAGGTTTGTGCAAACTTCCTCCACCCGCTCATGGTGAGCTGCCGCAGGCCCGCCTCTGGCGGGTCGAACCAAGACTCCGGCAACGGCGGCATCTTCCGACAGGCTCAGTATGAGCGGATAACCAATAGGCCGATTACTGTACACAAGCCTTGCTAAAACGGGCGCGGTGGTTCAATTGTAATCGAGTGTCGGACGTCAAACAGTCATCAGGGTCCAAACTTGATGGCCGCGTGAAGCAACAATCGAGCGATCTGTCATTTGACGAAAATCGATGTCAAATATAGACTATAGGTAATAATTATTGATTCCATACTATACAAACATACCCTGAATACCAACAAAGGAGTTATAACTGAGATGTTTAGATTTCCCATAAAATCCCGCTTGCCGCTCTCCCTTGCCACTATCGCGCTGATCGCGCTGGTCGGTCTGGTCATTCTCTCCGAATTGGCCTTCGCTCCCGATGCGGACACCCCCAGCCACAGCCGGATCTATATCTCAGAGTGCCCCGACGCCGTAACCGAGGAAGGACCCAGCGAACCGGAGATCGCGACGGTCACCACCACGGCTGACGAGGACGGCCTGTTCTATTATCTGGATATGGTGAACGGCACGGCCGACCACTCCGACTTCGGTTATCGATCGGGGGGTGTCGTCACTTCCAACCCCCACCACCTGAAAACAGTCATCATAGATGATGATCATTTGGACGACGGCGAGACTTTCATCGTAACCGTCGGTTCCAGACAGAACAACGTCGGACGAAACGCCGACCAGCGGTGCACCGTAACCATCAGGGACAACGACCCGCCCCGTGTGCGTCATATGCGCTTGGTTTCCGAGCCGGCGGACGGAGATACCTACCGCAGGGGCGAGAAGATCGAAATCGAGGTGGCCTTCGACAACAAAGTCCGCGTTGTCGGAAACCCCGCAGTGCGCCTGTGGCTTACCACGCCATGGGGACGCCCGGTGTGGTCTTACCCGTCGGATCCGTCCGATATCAAGAAAGCGACCTATGCCAGCGGGAACGAGACCAAGGTGTTGACCTTCGCTTATGAGGTCCGCGCCGGAGATCGGGACGGCGACGGGCTGGTCGTCCCATCCCTGAATCACACCAGCCTTGGCAAGGGCAAGATCAAGTGGGCCTTTGGTGATCGGGATGCGGACCACTTTACCGATGACAAGTACCACGCCCATAAGGTTGATGGCAGAGAAAGCGCCGGGGGAACCAACTGAGTACAACCACGGTATCGACGCTCTCTCAGCATACTGACGCGCCGCAGCGTTGACAGCGATCTTGACGGCGTGATTGTAGTTCCGGGGCTGTCCTCTTGGCAGCCCGGGCGCGCAGGTTAACCCGCACTCCGTTGCTTCGCATTCCTCGGCGATGACGTCGGGTAACCGAAAGACTCTGATAAAGTACGGGAGGGCACAGCCAAGTCAGGAAACGTGAGAGAAATGACCACCGCCGCGTTTACCGAAGAATCCACCAGCCGCACCATCATGGTGGGCAACATGCCCGTTCACTACCACGACGTGGGCGAGGGCGAACCGGAGGTGATGCTCCACTCCTACGGCATCGGCACCACCGGATGGATTACCTTCCACAAGGTGCTGCCCACCTTCGCCCGGCATTACCGTTGCATCGTCATGGACCTGCCCAATTTCGGGCGCACCGGCCCGGTGGTGTATCACGAGCCGCTGCACAATCTCCAGGCCAGAACTGCCCTGGGTTTGATGGACGCGTTGGGCATCGAAAAGGCCCACCTGGTCGGCAACTCTCAGGGCGGCCAGTCGGCGATGGTGCTGGCGATGAAGGAGCCCGACCGGGTGGACAAGCTGGTGTTCGGCGCCTGCCACATCCGCACCGGTGGCGACCTGTACCTGATGGGCAACCGCCCGTCAGAGGGCAGCCTGATCACCAGCGAAACCCGTCGCGACCCCACCCGCGAGAACGTCCGCCGCTACCTCATGACCCACATCGACGACAATGCCTTGGTTACCGACGACTTGGTGGACTACATCCACGGTCACTACACCGGCAACCCCGATCATATCCAGGCCGACGCCCAGTCGGTCAGCGTCCCCTACGATCACGGCGTTGACCTGCCCAACATCACCGCGCCCAGCCTGATCATCTGGGGCCGCCATGACCGCATGTGCGTCTTCGAGATCGGCATCGCCGCCCTGAATAACCTGGCCGACTCCCGCCTGGTGGTGCTGAACAACTGCGGCCACTGGGTCCCCTTTGAAAAGCCGGAAGAATACACCGCTCACGTATTGAATTTCCTGAAGGGCTGGTGAAGCGACCGGCGCGGCCCGTGCAACGAGAGCCACCTTTACCCATCCTCTCCACGGCCAGGGCAATCGCATTTCAATTGTTGGCACTTGGATAAGGTTCTCCCGGCTACCGTCATACCGGCGAAAGCCGGTATCCAGTGCCTGAAATCGGCGGTTTCGCGGTCGCTCTCTTCTTTCGGCGACCTCTGGACTCCGGCTTGCGCCGGAGTGACGGGCGTCTAAATTCTAAATGCGATTGCCCTGTCTCCACGGCGTCCCAAACTTGCCGCTCGGAAACCCTACCGCTATAATGCGCCAATAAGCGCAGCCCCAATCTTGTCATCGGCTTTGGCAGTTGGCGGGTTGCGCCAAACTAGTGGGCTGGTCAGTTTGATGGCAACCGATTCAGGGTATGACGTAGCAGTAATCGGAGGCGGGCCGGGTGGCTATGTGGCCGCCATCCGAGCCGGTCAGTTGGGCCTCAAAGCCTGCGTCATCGAACGAGAAGCCCTCGGCGGCGTTTGCCTCAACTGGGGTTGCATCCCCTCCAAGGCCCTCCTCAAGAACGCCGAAATCGTCTCCTACGTACAGCGCGCCGACCAGTTCGGCCTGTCGTTCGATAACTTCCATGCCGACTATTCGGTGGCAATGAAACGCAGCCGCCAGGTCGTCGACCGCATGACCCGCGGCGTAGGGTTCCTGCTCCGCAAGAACAACGTTGACCACATCGAGGGCAACGCCCGCATCGTTTCCGCCCGCGCCATTGACGTAACCGGAGCGGACGGGCAGGTCACCCGCGTATCCACCCGCAACATCGTCGTCGCTACCGGCGCGAGGCCCCGCAGCATCCCGCCGCTCCCAGTGGACGGCGAAAAGATCATCACCAGCCGCGAGAGCATCGTCGCCGAGGACGTGCCCGGTTCCATCGCCATCATCGGCGGCGGCGCAATCGGCGTCGAATTCGCCTACATCTACCGCATGTACGGCGCGGACGTCACCGTCATCGAACTGCTGCCGCGCATCGTCCCCAACGAGGACGAGGAAATCAGCCAGCAACTCGAGCGCGCCTTCAACCGCCACGGCATCAAGATGCAGACCGGCGCCGGCGTAACCAACGCCCAGGCCGATGCCTCCGGAGTGACCCTCACCATCGACAAAGACGGCGTCGCCGAGACCGCCCGCTTTGACAAGGTGCTCGTTGCCATCGGCGTCCTGCCCAACACCGAAGACTTGGGACTCGACGACGTCGGCGTCGCCACCGAGCGCGGCTACATCGACATCGACGACAACATGGCCACCAACGTCCCCGGCATCTACGCCGTAGGCGACGTCACCGGCAAGCTCGCGCTGGCTCACGTAGCGTCTGCCCAGGGCGTCATCGCCGTGGAAAACATCGCCGGCGAGGAAACCCAGCCGCTCGATTACACCTATCTGCCCAAAGCCACCTACTGCCATCCCCAGGTCGCCTCTTTCGGCCTCACCGAGGCCCAGGCCCGGGAACAGGGTTACGAGGTCAAGGTTGGCCGTTTCAACGTCCAGGCCAGCGGCAAGGCCGCCGCCATGGGCGAAAACGACGGGATCGTCAAGTTGGTCATCGACGCCAACTACGGCGAACTCCTGGGCGGCCACATGTGCGGCCCCGAGGTCACCGAACTTCTGGCCGAACTCCAGATGACCCACCTGCTGGAGGGCACTACCATCGAACTCGGTTGGGCTGTCCACGCCCACCCCAGCGTTGCCGAAATGGTCCACGAGGCCGCCTTGGACGCCGAGGGCCGCGCCCTGCATATGTAGCCGAGCCCCGCGTCACGGCCCGTTCACCCAATCACAAACTGCCTGCGAGGAAGGGATATGCTCAAAGCGGCGGATGTTCCCGATCTGACCAAAGACGACTTGCTGGGCTTTTACCGGCAGATGAAGCTCATCCGCGAGTTTGAGCGAGAGTCGGAACGGCAGTACACTCGAGGCAACATCAAGGGCTTTCTCCACGTTTACAACGGCGAAGAAGCCATCGCCGTCGGCGCAATTAACACCCTCCGCGAGGACGACTACATCGTCACCCACTATCGCGACCACGGCCAGGCCCTCGCCCGCGGCATGGGCAGCAAGGAAGTCATGGCCGAACTGATGGGCAAGGCCACCGGCTGCAGCAACGGCAAGGGTGGCTCCATGCACCTGTTCAGCGACGAGCTGAATTTCATGGGCGGTTACGCCATCGTCGGCGGGCAGTTGTGCATCGCCGCCGGCATCGCCCTCGCCGTCCAGTATCGCGGCGACGATCAGGTCGTCCTGTGCTTCTTCGGCGACGGCGCAGTCAACGAGGGCGAGTTCCACGAGGCCATGAATCTGGCCGCCATCTGGAACCTTCCCGTCATCTTCTTCTGCGAGCACAACCTCTACGGCATGGGCGCTTCCTCCAAGGAAACCCTCGTCATGTGGGACTCCCTGCACGAGATGGCCGCCGCCTACGGCATGGACCGCTACGAAGTCGACGGCAACGACGTCCTCGAAGTCCGCGACCTCATGCAGAAAATCAACGCTGACGTCCGCGCCGGCAAGGGCCCGGCCTTCGTCGTCGCCCGCACCTACCGCCTTCGCGGACACTCCGTCGCGGATCCCGCCAACTATCGGCCCGACGATGAGGTACAGTATTGGGAAGCCCAGGACCCCATCCCGCGTTACCGCGAATGGCTCACCGACGAGGGCATCGCCACCATCGAAGATTTCGACGAGATCGATTCCAGCGTGGATGAGGAAATCGTCATCGCCGCCGAGTTCGGCGAAACCTCGCCGTGGCCCGAACCCGAAGCGCTCTACGACGGCGTTTACACCGACCGACCGACTGAGGGAATTCCCACCTAGAGTGCCAGGCCCCAAGGAGAGGAATCATCATGTCGGTCATAACCTATCGCGACGCCGTATCGTCCGTTCTCCGGGAAGCCCTCGATGAGGACGAGCGCGTCTTCCTCATGGGCGAGGACATCGGCCCCTACGGCGGCGCTTTCGCCGTAACCAAGGGATTCACCGAACGCTACGGCAAGAAACGCATTAAGGACTCCCCGCTCGCCGAATCCGTCATCGTGGGCGCCGGAGTCGGTGCTGCCATGGCCGGCCTGCGGCCCGTGGTTGAGTTGATGACCATCAACTTCAGCCTCCTGGCCATGGACCAAATCGTCAACCACGCCGCCAAGATCCGCTACATGTCCGGCGGCCAGTTCTCCATTCCCCTGATCATCCGCACCGTCACCGGAGCCGGCGCGTCCGTGGGCGCGACCCACTCCCAGTCCTTTGAGGGCATGTACGCATCCATCCCCGGGCTCACCGTCGTCACGCCGGCCACTCCCAGCGATGTGATCGGACTGTTCCGCTCCTGCCGCGAACTCAACGACCCGGTCATGTTCGTCGAGCACATCCTCCTCTACGGCACCCGCGGCGACGCGCCCACCGTCGGGGACTATCGCGTGCCCATCGGCAAGGCCGACGTCCGCCGCACCGGCAAGGACATCACCCTCTGCGGTTATTCCCGCATGGCCAACGTCGCCGAGCAGGCCGCCGGCATCCTAGCCCAGGAGGGCATCGAGGCCGACGTCATCGACCTGCGCACCCTCCGGCCTCTGGACTCCGAAACCTTGGTCAACTCGGTTAAAAAGACCCACCGGGCCCTCATGGTCGAGGAAACCACCCGCATCGGCGGCTTCGCCGGCGAACTGGTCTCCCAGATTCAGGAAGAAGCGTTCGACTACCTGGACGCCCCGGTCGCCCGCGTCGCCGGCGCCGAGGTGCCCATGCCATACTCGTACCCTCTCGAGATGGCGGCCATCCCCAGCGTCGATTCCGTGGTCGCCGCGGCCCGAAAACTCGTCAACGGTCGATAGCATTAGCGGGCCAATTTCGGCCCTGCCCCCAACCTAGCAACGCGTCAGCACAGGAGGACAACGTGGCAACCAACGTCGTCATGCCACAGATGGGATACGATATGCGGGAAGGCACCGTCGTCCGCTGGTACAAGCAGGAGGGCGAAACGGTGGACCGCGGCGAGGTCATCGCCGATATCGAGACCGATAAGGCAACCGTCGAATTCGAAGCCTATACCGGCGGCGTCCTCGGACGCATCGTCGCCCAGGAAGGCATCGCCGTACCCGTCGGCAATCTCATCGCCATCATCACCGAGCCCGGCGAAGCCGTCCCCGACGTGGCCGCTGCTGCCCCAGCGCCAGCGCCCGCTGCGGCGCCCGCCGCTCCTGCTGCGCCACCCCCGGCTCCAGAACCTGCACCGGCCCTTGCTGCTGCACCCGCTCCGGCCTCAGCCGATGGACAGGTGCGCGCCTCCCCCATCGCCCGCCGTCTCGCCCGCGAGCGCGGCATCGATATCTCTCTCGTTGCCGGAACCGGACCCAACGGCCGCATCACTGAGCGCGACATCGAAAGTTACCAACCCGCCGCCGAACCCGCTCCGGCACCAGCCCCAGCCCCCGCGCCTGGACCGGCCCCTGCTGCTGCACCCGCCGCCGCGCCCTCCGACTCTCGTATCGAACTGAGCCGGATGCGCCAGACCATCGCACGCGTAACCTCCGACAGCAAGGCCAACGCGCCCCATTTCTACGTCACCGCCGAGATCGACATGGCGGCAGCCATGGGCCTCCGTCGCGACGTTAACGACGCCTCAGACCCCGAGAACCGCGTCAGCGTCAACGACCTCATGGTCAAGGCCTGCGCCCTTGCTCTCCGGAACCATCCCAAGTTCAATTCCTTCTACCGCGGCGACCATTTGGAAGTCCACGGCGCGATGAACATCGGCATCGCCATCGCCCTGGAATCCGGACTCATCCTCCCCGGTGTTAGCAACTGCGAAAGCAAGTCCCTGCTCCAGATCGCCGCCGCCACCAAGGACCTCATCAGCCGCGCCAACAGCGGCACCCTCCGCAACGAGGAATACAGCTCCACCACGTTCAGCATCAGCAACATGGGCATGTTCGACGTGGAGAGCTTCACCGCCATCATCTACCCGCCCCACGCGGCAATCCTGGCCGTCGGCAGCGTAAAGCAGGTCCCCGTCGTTCGCGACGGCGAACTCACCGTCGGCACCATGATGAAGGCCACCCTCTCCACCGACCACCGCGTCGCCGACGGCGCAGAGGCCGCCCAGTTCCTCATGGAAATCAAGCGCGTCCTCGAAAACCCCGTCAGCCTCCTCCTCTGATCATCCGAGCTTTTGCTAGCCAATCTACCCGATGTTGCGACGTCCGGTGATGCGGCCCAACTGTCCCCTCCCCCTTGATGGGAGAGGGTCAGGGTGAGGGTGAAAAGCGGCGTTTTCCCGTTTACTCAATTTCATCAATCTCGCAGGAGCCCAACCATGCCACAAATGACCGGCGGCCAGGCAGTGGTCGCATCCTTGCAGGCCCAGGGTGTCGACACCGTTTTCGGCATCATCTCCGTCCACACCCTCGACCTGTTCGACGCCCTGTTTGAAAGCCAGGACGACGTCCGGTTCATCGGTGGCCGCCTCGAACTCGGCTGTGGCTACATGGCCGACGGTTACTCCCGCGCCACCGGCAAGCCCGGCGTCCTGCTCACCAGCACCGGCCCCGGCGCCGCCGACTCCGTCGGAGCCATGGGCGAGGCGTACTTTTCGGGTTCCTCCATCCTGCAGGTGACCACCAACGTCGAAACCGAGTTCATCGGCACCGGCAAGATGGCGACCCACGAGACCAAGGATCAGCTCGGCATGTTCGCCGCCGTCACCGACTGGAACGCCCAGATCGGTCAGATCGAGTCCATCCCCGACCATTTCGTCGAGGCGTTCGTCCGTTTCCGCGAGCGTCGCCCCCGACCCATCGAGCTTGAGGTCCCCACCGACCTCCTCGGCCAGCGGGCCGACGTCGAGGTCCTGCGACCCCGCGAGCCCGACGTTCCCCAGGGCGACCCCGTCCAGGTAGAGCGCGCCTGGAACCTTCTCCGCAACGCAAAACGCCCCGTAATATTCCTTGGCGAAGAGATTCACACCACTGGCGGCGCGGATGACATAATCCAACTGGCCGAAAGACTCGGCGCGCCTGTAGTCACCGGCGACGGCGCAAAGGGAACCTTCCCCGAAAACCACCCGCTCTCCCTGGGCATGGCCCTCGGCAACCGCATCTGGGGCCAGAACCCCGTCCTCGATTGGCTCGGCGACTGCGACGTTGCCCTCGTATTGGGCAGCAACCTGCCCTACCGCTCCACCTCCGGCGTGGGCCTCAAACTGCCCGAAAAGATCGTCCACGTCATGCTCGACGGCGACTACATCGGCCGCAACTACGACACTGAGGTCGGAATCCCGGCCAACAGCGGAGCGGTCGTCCGCCAGTTCCTTAGCGCCGCCGGCAGCGCCGACATCGGTTCCGGCGATGCCTACCGCAACGAAATCGCCACCCTCAAGGATCAGATCTATTCCGGCCTCCAGGAACAGTGGGGCCCGGAACTCAAGGCTTGGGAGTCCGTTCGTTCCGTCATCCCCGACGACACCATCTTCGCCCTGGACGCCACCGTCCCCGCCAACCGCGCCGTCCGCTGCCTCCAGATGAACCAACCCCGCAGCTACATGTACCCCCACGGTTGGGCCGGCCTCGGCTTCGCCTACCCAGCGTCAATGGGCGCGAAGGTCGGCCGCCCCAACAGCCCGGTGATCTGCGTCTCCGGCGATGGCGGGTTCCAGTACAATGCCCAGGAACTCGGCACCGCCGTCCAGTACGGCATCAACCCTATCGTCATGATCTTCAACGATTCGGCGTGGGGCGTTCTCAAAGGCTACCAACGCGACCGAGGCAGCCAGCCGATGGCCACCGATCTCGTCAACCCCGACTTCATCAAGTTGTTCGATTCCTACGGCATCGGCGGCACCCGCGTCCACAACGTCGCCGAGATGTCCCGCGCCGTCCAGGACGCCGTCGCCGCCGACAAAATCCACCTCATCGAGGTCGTCATGCCCGACGGCTTCCCCACCTTCTGTCGTGGCTGATCGGCATCCATCAATTCCCCGCTGGCGTTGGCCGCGTGCATGTGCTCAATCGACCCCGGGCGTGTAGGGGCGAATAATCATTCGCCCCTCGCTCCACGCGAAATAATTTCCCCAACGTAGAAAATACCGAATCCGATCCGGTCCTCCACCACGTCCACCGTCAGATTTGACCGGCGACACGGCGATTCCAACCTGGAATGGTCACAGGATCCCGGAACTCGGACGTCGCCGCCCGCGAAGAAACCGCAGCCCGGTTGTAAAATCGGGCTATCTTCATGCCAATGTTTCGTAGCATTCGCGGCCGCGTGGCGATATGAGCCTCCAGTCTTCCCAACCCCAATACAACATTCGCCGCATCTACCCCTTGTCCCCCCGCGACCTCACCGAGGAGCAGATCGCCGTAACCTTCGCGATGACCTCCCGGTCGCCGGAGCCCTTCGACGAAATCGCCCAGCGCGTCACCGCCGAAAGCGCCGCCAGCTTCAACGAACGCTGGGTGGTCGGTTACGGTCATGCCTCCGTCGCGGAACATGCCATCCTTCACCTCGCCGTCGAAAACATCTCCCGCCTCGCCTGCGACACCCTCGAGGACAACCGCCTCGCCTCATACACCGAAAAGTCTTCGCGCTACCAAGTCATCGACCCCGGCAGTTTTCACGTCCCGCAGGAACTGGATTCCGAGCCCGCATTGCGCGAAACATACGTCGCATCCTGCCGGAACCTGTTCGCCACCTATCACCAACTGCTCGACGGCACGCTGGACCACCTCCGCCGCACGGTGCCCCAACGCGATAACGAGCGCGATTCCGCCTACGGGCTCCGCCTCCGCCGCCTAGCCACCGATGCCTGCCGCGCCATCCTGCCCGCCGCGACCCTCACCAACGTTGGGATAACCGCCAACGCCCGCACCCTGGAACACGCCATCAGTAAGTTGATGTCCTCGCAGTTGGAAGAGGAACGCGCCATCGGCCTTGAAATCAGGGAACAGGGCCGCACCATCACCCCCACCCTCGTCAAATACGCCGACCACAACCCTTACCTAGCCGAATTGCGGTCCGTGGAATCAACCGCGACGCCCGAAGAGCCATCATCAAGCAAGGTGAACGTTTCTCTGGTAGACCACGACGGGAACCCGTTTGCAAAACTCGCTGCTGCCTTGCTCTACCGCAACGGCGGCTCCTACACCGATGCAGTGACGCAATCGTCAACTCTATCCCATGATGAACAACTCGACATAATCGACGCTGCTGTGCAATCCATCGGCCCCCACGACTCAGCGCCCCGTGAGTTCGAACTGGTCGGCTACACGTTCGAGTTCACCTTCGATTACGGCGCTCTGCGCGAGTTTCGCCGCCACCGCATGCAGACCTACTTATCGCAACCTCTCACCATCGCCAACGGCTGCGATATCCCCGAATTGGTGTGCAACGCTGGCTTAAGGGGCGTGTTCAAAGATGCAATACAGGGCGCAGAATCCGCCTTCCGAGCGCTCTCAGACCATTCCCCCGCCGTCGCGCAATACCTGGTAACCCACGCCCACCGCCAGCGCATCCTGTCCCGCCTGAGCCTGAGGGAGTGCTACCACCTCTTCAAACTGAGGGCATCACTCCAGGCCCACGAGTCAATCCGCCTGCCCGTCATCGAAGCCATGCGCCTGGCCGTCGATATCCACCCAGAACTCTTCCGCTATTTGCCCCTGCGCGACGCCCCCGATTGGTGGCTCTTCCCTTCTTGCTGATCAGGACGCAAAACCAATCGTCTCCAGCTTTGCGCTGGGCTGACGACGTAAGACGCGTTTGACGCGGCTCCTGTAGGGGCGAGGCATGCCTCGCCTTGGCAACGCCCAACAACCATCTCGAGCTTACGACCCGTGCTCAGTAGGGGCGAATAATCATTCGCCCCTACCTCAATGTCGTTCGTCAGATCTCTCGGCCACGCCGCTACGGATCAGAGCAATCCCGCGTGAACCCGCAGTTGCGGCACGTTATCTTGCAACTGCGCTCGTGCATCCGCGCCCCACAGATCTCGCAATCCAACCCGTCATCCCGCCGTGCGTTCGCAGGAGGGATCGGTTTCGGTGTATCCACTCTGGTTTCAACCATTCAACCATACCTCCTGTGCATTTTACCGAGGCGGCATCGGCGGCCCCTGCAGGATCAGCGCCGTCAGGAACCGTTCGCCCGGCGGACTGGTCGGCCCGTGCCGCTCGTCCGGTAGCAGCGCCACCTGCTCGAACTGGAAAATCGACTCGTCCATCTCGATTGGTTGCACTCCGGTGCCGTCATCGTCGTTCACCACGACCCGGTCCACCAGCACCTGGTGCCCGTCCCTCATCAGCCAGATCTGGTAGGAGTCCGCCGGCATCCCGGACACCATCAGCACGCCCTTCCTGCCGTTTGGCTGGACCATTAACACCCCTTTCGCCTCCGGCTCCGTCCCCATTGGCGACTTCATGGGCACCTTTTCCGTCTCCGGTTGCGCCGAAAGCACGGTGGCCTCAACGACGTCGGCCATCTCCTCTTTCATCTTGTCGACTTCTTCGGCGTTGGCGATGGTCATGTCGTCCTGCTTGGATACCGCGCCACCGTCGTTGTCATGCGCGCTGACCCGCTCACCCGCCGTTTGACTGGAAGTCTGCGCCGCAGCGGCAAAAACCGCACTTCCTGATTCTCTAATGGCGTGGTCTTGCGCCCCGGCGGAATCGGACGTGCTGCGTGCCGCGCCGGCGTCAAAGCTCCCCGGTGCCTGCCGGTCCGCCAACGCAGCGGACATGTTCGCCACCAATTCGCGCTCGGACTCCACCGCCGCCGTTAGCTCGTTGATCTCCTGCCCCTGCAACGCAATCACGCCCACCGCCAGAGCCAGCAGCAAACTCAATGTCCCTACTGCCACCGGAGCCAGCCATCGCCGCAATCGTCGCACCGACCACCGCGAGTCGGCCGGCGGCAATCCTGTTTGAGTCGGGTCTTCCCGGCCGGTAACCGAGTTCAGCACCCGGTCTTTCAATCTCGGCGGCAACGGAGCCTCAGGGGCCGCGCCGGTCAAGCGGGCCGACGTCTCCTGGAACCCCAGCAGCACTTCCTGGCAGTGCAGGCACTGGATCACATGGTTGAACACCGCCTGGAATTCGGCATCATCCAGCGCGTTCAGCGCGAACGCTGCTAATTCCCCTTCCGGGTGCTCGCCGCCCCCAGGGGGGTTGCTGTAATTCTCAGGCCACATATTCCTCTAGCGCTGCCTTGAGTTTTTGCATCCCCAATCGCATCCGCGTCTTCACTGTCCCCAACGGTATGTCCAGCATCTTCGCGATCTCAGATTGGCTGTAGCCGTGCCACGCCGACAGATATAACGGCTGACTCTGTTCTTCCGGCAATTCCAATAACGCCGCCCTCACCAACCTGGCGTTGAAACTCCTCTCCACCTGCTGCTCGACGCTCAGTTTCTGGTCGGGCACCCGCATCAGAGTCTCCATTTCTGGCTGCGCCGTGTGGTCGGTGGTGCGACGCCTCGATCGGTAAAAGTCAACAATCTTGTGATGCGCCACCGACATGATCCATGTCCCCGGCGCCGACATCTCCGGCCGATAGCTGGACGCCTTCTGCCAGATGTTGGAGAACACCTCCTGTACGGCGTCCTCCGCTAACCCCTCATCCTTCAACACCGACATCGCCAGGGAGTAAATTCTATGGGCGTAGCGGTCGTACACGGCCTCCAATGCCCTTTCGTCGCCGCTGCCTATGTCCAATATCAGTTGGACATCTTCACTGTGCTTCGGGTCTGACACGACTCCCCCAGATGTGCGAAGGTCTATCCGACCTCTCAGTTGTTTATACGATCTCCCTACCCGTATGGATTCACACCCAGTTGTCCGACTCACCGGCCGCTTTTACACCACCAGGCTGTCAAAAATGTCCCGCAGGTTGGGCAGGTTCTCCAGCGACCAGATCAGCTCCAGGGCCTGCTCGCACTGCTGCTCCGTCACGGTAGGGCACGCCAACCGCCGGAACTTCGCGTCCACCTCGGCGTCACTCAGCGGATTCATGCCATGACCCTTCGGATAGCTGGTGGATGCCACCTCGGTCTGTCCGTTGTGCTTGATCACTTCTATGTGGCAGTTGTATTGCTCCGGGTACCGCTCGGTAAACTCGGGATTCTCATCAATGCGCATCTTGTTGATGATCGTCCGCAGCCCGGCGTCGGCGATTCGGTCCGCCGCGAACGTCGCCGGCGTAACCGCTCCGTCCCGCAATCCCACCGCCGTAAGGAATGGGATGCTGTGGTCGGCCGTCTCCCGTGTCTTTGGGTCCCACTTTTCCGGCTCCGTGGACGCGCTGCTCACCGCCGACTGGTACGACTGTATCTTGATCGACGCTATATCGTCCGGCGCGACCCGTTCGTGCAGCTGTATCGCCAAATCAATCGGCGCCTGCGTGTGAATCTGCGACGGGTAGAACTTGAAAATCGTATCCACGATCCTGAACGGTTCATCGTCCCCGCCCAGCGCTTCAATCTCCACCGGGTATCCAATCGCCTTGTCCCACAACCCGAGACGCCCTTCAAACGGCTCGAACGGCCCGGTCATCCCCTCTGCCGCCAACTGCGCCGCGAAAATCCCCGACCGCGTGGCCGCCGCCGCCGCACATCCCTTCCACATCGACAACTCGCCCATGCGCGTAACTCGCAACGGCACGTTCGGCACCGCGGCCAGCGCAATCGCGTGCCCCATCTGCTCCTCGTCCAACCCCAGCACTTTGCCCGCGCCGCACGCCGCCCCGATCACGCTCAGGATCCCCTGGTCCCACTGGTTGTCCGGCACCTGGTCCGCAATCCGGCAGAACACCTCGTATGCCAGCGCAATCGCCGTGATCAGCGTCTGGCCGTCCGCCCCCACGCTGTCCGCCACGGCCAACGGCGCCGCAATCATGTCCGAGGGATGCCCGCCGCCCGGCGAGAAGTACGAATCGTTGCAGTCCAGGTAGCGCACCATCACCCCGTTCGCGAAGCCCGCCATGTCCAGCGACGTATAGTCGTTGGTCCCCAGGATCCGCGACGGCGTGCCGCTGGAAATATCCCCCGCCAGCTTACGGGCGATTTTCGCGGGCTCGCTCAGGTACCCGCCCATCGCGCAGCCTAGCGTGTCGGCCACCGTGCGTTTCACCTGGTGAATCACCTCCGGCGGCAGGTCCTCGTATGACAGGTTGCAGGCGTAGGAACTCAGCAATTCAGTGGTGCGGTCCATGAGTTTCAGTGTCCTTTCATCCAATCTCGCGACCGGGCGTTTCCTATATTGTACCGCGCACGACTATAAACAGTCCCGCACCCGACTGACGGTGCCGGGCCCATCGATTATCTCCCCGCCTGTCCGCTCGTCCTGAACGGCCGTAGGTCCGCCTGTGGCAGGTCGAAGGACGCCCTCATGGTCCGACGGACTCCCGCAAAAGGCGGACGATCAGCACCATGAGCGCACTACGTTGCGCAGTACCTATAACGAACGGCCAGGGCAATCGCATTTGGGATTTACAGACTCGTCACTCCGGCGAAAGTCGAAGATGCGCCTGCGGCGTGCCGGAGTCCAGAGGCCACAGGATGAAGACGACCGTTCCGAAACCGCCGGCTTCAGGCACTGGATACCCGCGTAAGCCGGTATGACGGTAGCCGGGAGCGCCGGACCAAAGAGCCAAAGGTCGAAATGCGATTGCCCTGAACGAATAGCCCCGGTGACGGCGTGCGATCTCAATAATTCGCCACTCCCTTGATAGGCGGAACGTCCACTTCAGGCGCAGGAGTGGAACGGACCGAAACCGAGACTACCGAATCACCGCCTCGGCGATGCGCTCCATCTGCGCCTGCATCTCGTCCTCGGTATCGCAATGCTCCGGTCGCACCACGACCCGATCCGCGCCGGCATTCAGGAAATCCTGCACCAACTGCCCGTCCGGAGCCTGCCCGTACACCGAAATGCTCAGCGACTTGGGATCCCGCCCCCGCGCCGTCGCCAGTTCGTCCAACCGTTTGCGGCTGTCCTCAACTTCCTGCGGCGTGATCCGGTTCGGCAGCCATCCGTCGCCCCACGTCGCCACTCGATGCAGCACGCGACGCGCCAACCCGCCGAGGATCACCGGCGGATGCGGCTGCGTGATCGGCTTGGGATTGCATTTCACCGCCGGAAAGTCGTAGTAAGTGCCGTGGAACTCCGCCTCGTCCTTGGTCCACAACTCCTTCATCACATCCACCGCTTCGCGCGTCTGCGTCCACCGGTGATCGAAGTCGCCGCCGAAGATCTCGGTTTCCTCGCGGTTCCAGCCCGCTCCAATCCCGAACATGAACCGCCCGCCGCTGATCCGGTCCAGCGTGGCGATCTCCTTGGCCAGCATCAACGGATTGCGCTCCGGAACCAGCGTGATCCCCGTCCCCAGCTTGATGGTACTGGTCGCTCCCGACGCCCGCGCCAGCGCGATGTACGGGTCGGCAAAGTGCGCGTACGTCCACGGAATCTCGCCGCCCGACGGAAACTGGCTGGCGCTCTGCACCGGCAGAATCGGGTGCTCGGCGTACCAGATCGACTCAAACCCCAGCGATTCCGCCGTCCGCGCCATGAACGCCGGATCCAGCGTGTAAGCCGGCAACGGTATCGAAGTTCCAACTGACATAATCTTGGCTCCTTGTGGACCTAATCTGGGAGATGGCGGTTCAGGAAACTAGATTTACCACCAGCGGTCTTTGTCCAACCATTCGTTCAGATATTGCGCCAACTCGCGAATAGTGGCGCTGCGTTCGTTTCCTCGTTCGGTGATGTTTCCATTAACGATGTGGGCGATTCCGATTAGTTTGGCTGAAAAATCGCCACGTCTTCTCAGATTGTAGAGTCGCCATTCCATACCGTCGGTCAATACCCCGATTCCCGAAAGCATTTGGCAAGTGTACCCTTCTAACTGCGATTCGTGATTGACTAAATTTCTGCCACGATATTTGGCTTCGATCACTATTACTGGACGTTCTCTCCTGTTAAACAAAACGTAATCTGCTTTTCGAACGTATTGTCCAGGTGGCATAGCCCATTCAACTGCGGCATAGTCGAAATCGTGAAGGTCCCAATCCAAAGCTTGGACGACGGGATCTATTAGCAGATAACGCGTCGCCAGCTCGGAATACATGTGATTGTAGTATTCCCGAGTCGGCGGATAATCGGCCAACTGCTTGCGAACCCGGCTAACTGCTTGTTCCAAGTTTGCGATCGTCATCCCCTCATCCCCTTTATCCTGTGCATCCTGTTCATCCCTGTAAATTAATCATCCGCCGCCACCGCCGCCGGCACCCTCACGATGGCATCGTACACCTCGCCTCCCTGCGCCACCAGCACGTCCACGTCCTCGGCCAGCACGTACCCCGACGCAACCAGCGACTCGGCACACGCCCGCACCCGCTCCAGGTATTCATCCCTCGACGCGTACCGCTCTTCAATCGAAGCCCTGGGATCCCCGGACGCAAGTCGCTCCTCGCGCGTCACCGCGAACGGAATCGCCGCGCCGACCACCGTTCCACCCGGCGCCATCGTCTGACCCGCGCCTCCGATATCCGGATGCCGCACGTTCCAGCCGGTGTACGTCGCCAGTGGTGCCTCAATCGCCGGCAGCCTGATCCCTCCAACCTCGTTGCCGTCCGCGTCGATTGCTGACACCACGGACGGGTACCGTTCGCCCACCGTTGGCGGTATTACTGTCGGCACCGCCCGGTCCGGCCCGAAGTCCAGCCGCCGCATGATCTTCTGGTGCGTCGGAAACTCAACGCCCGGCACTCCATTGAACCAATCGGCCAGATCATCGGCCTTCACCGCACTCCCATCCGCATGATTGGGATACCCATCGGCCGGTGGCAACTCACCATGGGTAACCCATCGGTCCAGGTGATACAGCGCGGCCCGCATCAGCGGCCGGTAGTCCACGTAGTTGAGCGCCTGAGTACCGCGCGCTCCGGTGTCCGGATTAGTGTCCGAAATCGGCAGGTTCGCCGGCCCGTGTTGCGTTCCGCAGAACAGCCACGACCGCACGTTGTCCGGCAACTCCACGTCCGCCTCGCCGTCCGGCGTCATGTGCGCCAGCGCGCCGTGCCCGCCCCAGTATTCCGACGACGTGTTCGTGTAGATCACCTTGGGCGCGATCCTGCGTCGCGCACACTCCGCCAGTATTCCGTCGCCATCGGCATCCAAGTCCAAAAACGGCGGCAGGTTGTTCACGCTGCGGTTAGACAGGCTCGACGGCTGCCCGAACCGCACGTTGAACTCACCCATCTTGCCGCCCGCCACGTTGGGTAGCATCCCGTCGTACACGATCCGTCCCGACTCGTCCCGGTTCAGGCCCAGGTGCAGCATCTGACGCAGGAACCGCCCACTCTGGCTCCGCCCGTAGGCGTACGCCCGCCCGATCGCGCCGGCCAGCGGATTCGCCGTGCCCGCCTCATCAACCCTGCCGTACCGCAGCCACGCCGCGATGTCTCGCGTCGCTAGCATACCCAGCCCGACTAGCGGCGCGTGCGATGTCTCATAGACCACCCGGTACACCTTGCCTGCCTCAAACCCGCCGTCCATGGTAATGTGCGCCACGTCCGGCACTCGCCGGCCGTCCACCAGTCTCGCGAACGCCCACCGTTCCCGCGGAATCACCGTCTCCTCACCGTCCTCGTGCTCTTGCACTGTCAGCACCGACTCCCAGCTCTCCAGGTGATTCGTCGGGTGCGGCTGGTGCTCCCGGTCCGAGAGGAACTGCGTATCCACCCCCGTCATCGGTTGGAACGCGATCACGATCTTGCCCGACAACGGCGACCCGTCGGCGTTCCGAGCGTTCGGCACGTTGCACCGGAACAGGCCGGGAGCCGATGGAACGTCGTGCTGCCAGCCACACCACACCAGGCTGTACCCGTGTCGCATCATGAAACCGTTGCCCGGGTGCGGGTCGGCATCCGGCGGACCGTCGGGCGCGCTGTTGATGTTCTTCAGAGCCAAATCCTTGCCCCGGTTCACCACGTCCAGCAGCAGCCTTCCGTTGCCGTGGTCGTTGTCCACCGGTTTCACCACGCGAAAATCGGCGGAGAACTCCACCAGCCCGTCGCCGTTTCGTGGCGCAAGGCCGATGTCGGCGATCACCGCGTTGTCGGGATGGTTCGGGTCAACGGCAAAATGCGCCAGCCCGTCAATCTGCTCGTACCGCCCCACGTCGCCAAACGTCTCACTGCCGGCAAACGGCTTCCGCGTCCTGATGTCAAACTTGGTCAACGCCATCTCAACTCACCTCACATTAAGCAGGCCATCGAATCGCTCTCGTTGCTTGTCCCCTCTCCCTTGACGGGAGAGGGTTAGGGTGAGAGCCCACGCCGAACCCATTTAATCCTTCATATCCTGTTCATCCATGAAGAAAGCCGAACTCACAAAATCTCGCTCGTGTCCACGTCCAGGTCCTCCGGCGCCTCCGCTCCGGTGTTGTCCCGCCACCACTGCTGGAAGTCGTCCTCGCCCATCGCGTCACGCAACCGCGCCAAGTGCGCCTTCACCTGCACCAGCATCGGCAACTGGTATTGCACCACCAGTTGGTACGTGCGAGCCACCCACTCCAGCGCGTCCGGCAGGTTGCCCCGCTCTTCCTCCACCATGCCCAACTGGCCGTACGTGCGCGCCGCCCTGAGCACGTCCCCGGCGTTCTCGAAAGTCTGCCGAGCCTCGTCATACCAGTGGTACGCCTTGTCCAGGTCGCCAACCTCGTGAAATACGACCCCCAGTTGCCGCGCCTCCACGCCCACGCCGCGCGTATCTCCCATGCGCTCCCGGTATTCCATCGCGATGGTGAGCCACTCTTCCGCCTCGTCCGGTATCCCGCGCGCCTGCGCCAGCGTGCCCAGGTGGTGAAACTCCACGATCATCTGCTCCGTCATGCCCATCCGGTCGCACAGCCCCAGCGCCTGCTGGTACCACGACTGCGCCTCCTCAAACAGGTATTCAGAATGGTCCACCGTTCCCAGGGCATGGAAAATGTAGATCGCCGTTTCTTCGTCCCGGTTCTCCTCCACCATCTCCCGCGCTCGGTTGTACCAGTTTCGCGCCTCGTCGTACTCAAAGCGCATGTGGCACGCCGACCCCAGCGCCCGGAAGTCGTTGACCATCTCCTCGTAGTCTGGCAGACGCTGGTGGATGTCCAACGCTCTCATGTACCACTCTTTCGCCGCGCTGTACTGGCGCTGGTGGTGTCGCACCTGGCCGATGGCGAAACAAGCGTCCGCTATGGATTCCTGGTCCTCGCCGCCATCGATGATCTCCAGGCCCCTCTCCAGCCACTCCGTCGCGACGTCATATTGACCCCGCCGCGTGGCGATCAACCCGTTCTGGTGATACACCGCCGCAGTGCGCTCGTCGGTGTCGCCACCCGGCTGTTCCAGCAGGTAGGCCAGCAACTGCTCATTGAAGCCCTCCGCCCGCTCCAGGTCCATGATCTCCACCGACTCCATGGAATCGGTGCCCAGCAGGTACTGCCAGAACTCGATCGCCCCGTTGGACTCCGCCTGCGCCGCGGTGTGCCCTATGGTGTCCAGCAGTTGCCCCCGCAGCCGTCGCAGCTCGGGGAACCGCTTCTGCATCCGGTAAACCTGCGCTATCGGCTGGATCAACAGTTGCGCGTTGTCCCACTGTCGGTATTCCAACGACAACCCCAGCGCTTGCGTGAGGTTGCCCTCCTCCGCCAGCACTGCCGTCGTGCCCGTGTCCTGGTTCTCGTACAGGCTTTCCATAAAGTAGTCGGCGGTGTCCGCATACACCCGCACGAATTCCTGCTCCAGTTGCTGAATCCCGTTGCCGGCCACCTGCCCGCCCAGTTTGCGCCCCAGGAACCACGGCATCGCCGGATTGATCTGGTACACGCTCGGCGAAATGGGCTCCAGGAATCCTGCCGACTGCGCCTGCCGCAGTAGCGTGCGACAATTGGCATACGACCGCCCGGTAGATTGCATCCCTCCCTCCGGCGTCAGCAGCGACCGCGACGCCCCGGCCGCCATGTCGTCGCCCATCACTTGCCCGTACGCCCGCTCCTCGGTGATGTGCGAAAGCACGTCCAGCATCACCCGTCGCTGGAACAACGCCAGGAACGGCAGGTGCGTCCGGTTACGTCTCGACATCCGCGAGAATGAATACTCCATCGCGGCGGTCAATACTGGGCTACGTCCCTGCTCACCTCCGTCCGCGTGTTCCTCCATCAACCTACGCAGCTCTCCCGTCACCACCGAGGCCGGCACATCTTTCACCGGCGGAATCGCGATCTGCATCGCCAGCGGATGCCCGTCCAGCGTTTCCAGCAGCTCCCCAAAGTCCGCGCTGGCCCGATTCGCCGGCACCTCCGCCTGGTCCATCAACGCCGCCGCCAGTCCTAACCGGTCCGACGGCGTCAGTCCCTCCAGCGTCAGCGACGCGTACGGCATCGTCAACCAAGACTCAGAATCTCTACGACTCAACAGCAGCGCGCTCGTGCCCACGGGCCCGGTCGTCGCCTCTCCCAGGAACGCGCCCAGTGCCGGCAACTCGCCTTCTTCCATCAACCCCGCGTTCCCGTCCGGGAATCCCGCCACGTTCTCGACGTTGTCCCAAACCAGCAGGCATGGGTTTTGCTGCAAATATTGCAATACCCACGCTCGTTGCTGCGCGGCCGGCATATCCGCGAAATCCAGCCCCGCCACCGACGTCCCGATCTCGTGCACCACCCGCTCCAGTCCGGCCGGCTGCGACGCTTCGAAAACCGTGTAGAACACACCCCCGGGGTAAGCCACCCGCGCCGGTTTCAGGAACCACCGGCACAAACCCAGACCCAGTTCCGTCTTCCCCACGCCTGTGCTGCCCGACAGCAGCGCCACCGAGTGGGTCTCCAGCACTCTTTCCAGTTGCCTCAGTTCCGCTTGTCGCCCCACCAGTCCGTATTGGCCCTGCGCCGGTATCTGCAACTCATCCGTCGGCGCTTCCTCAGGATGAATCACCGGCGGTGCTGCCGGGTCCGGCTCGTGCTGCGCGATGATGGGCGGCACGTACAGTTTTGATTGGTACACCGCCGGTAGCTGCCAGTCCCAGAACACCCGCTTGCCGTACACCGATACTCGTTCCGGCTGGTCCATCAGCCCCCGCCGTATCGACGATACTGCCGTTGCCAGCGTGTTCCCTTGAGCCAGCCGTGTGTAGAACGCCCGCATCGAGGTTTCCGCCGCGTCCTGATGCAGAGGCGCCGGCAGCACCGCCACCTGTGCCACCCCCGCCGCCGCGATCCGTTGTCCAACATCAGACCACAGGCTCATGGGCACGTTTTGTCCCTGCGCCCCGGCCGTCACCAACGCAACCTCAACTCCGCCGCCGGCCAGCGTCTCGCCCAGCCGCGCCGCGGAAACGGCTTCCACGCCGCCGTGCGCATCCTCCAATACCAGGTTGCCCTCGCCGTCCAGGGTGGCCCCGTCGATATGCCCGATGTGGTAGTGGTTGGGGCGTCGCTCCAGCAGGGTTTGCAGGGCCGCCAGCGTCGCCGGTCGCGGGTTGTCCAGCGATGCCTCCGTGTTCAGCCCCTCCAACGCCGTGACGGTGGCCGATGCCAGGTGCGCGCCTGCCACCAGGTCGCGATCCACCAGCGGCCCCTCGGAGGGTGCGTCCCCCGCCACGGGCGATGCAGACAGCATCAGCACGTGCAAAGCCCCATCCACCCGTTCCTCCGTCTCCCCCACCGGAAGGTCCGCAACGGACTGCCGCAGCACTCCCGCCAACCCGTTGATGAAGTACCCCAACTCAGGGTCGTTCATCAATTCCCACGGCAGCGACAGGAACTCCGGCCGCTCCGATACGATCACCAGCTCTCCTCGGTCTTCCCGCGCCATCACCTCGTTCAGGAAACCTCGTCCCTGGCTGCCGGAACCGAACGCGGTCTCAAACAGCAACCGTCCCAGGTTGCGCATCACCGCCTCCACCGCTTCGACGCGAGCCAACGACCCGATGGTCGGGCTCACGTGCTCTTGGTGGTATCGGTCCAGCGTGGCCCGTTCTTCGTCGGTCAGCGCCAGCCCGAACTCCACAGGCGGCGCATCCCGGCGCCCACTGCCGGATTCGGCGAGGCTGACCCTCAGTTGGCCGGTGTCGGGTAGGTCATGGATTTCTAGCAGAGCGGCGGTCACTTCAACTCCTCGTTTCTTTCCTGGCGTATTTCGGGACGGTGTCGGATGCGGCATCCCGAGTCTGAGCGTGAATCACAATCCCGGTTCCCACGGTGCCGTGGATCAGACGCCTGTGGGTATTCACATAACCTCGCTGCATGGTGCCACTCGCCACGGCCGCATCCCTCGCCGTTCGCCGTCCCTTTGGCCATTCCAAGCCACACAACAACGCCGTTGCGTAGACCGTTAGGCGTAACCGAGGGAAGACAGAGCGGCGGCATGACGTCGGCACGGCGGTGGTCCCATCACGGTTTCCAGCGTCGATAATTGCCAAAGCAACGGGATTGGGCTAGAATCCCCGGACATTTTCCCCTCATCGACGCTGTACAGGCCGCCGGCATTATATCGCATCAAACTGCGGGATGCCGGCCCTTCTAACTGACTTCCCATCGGACACCAACTTATGCCAGCGAACGACCAGATCCGACGCTCGTGGTTGCTGGTGCCCATGTCCAAGCCGGATCGCATCTCAGCGGCCCACCAGGCCGGCGCCGATGTCGTGGTCTTGGACCTTGTGGAGTTCGTCGCCGAGGCCGACAAACCCGCCGCCCGCGAAGTGGTGGTCGACGCCTTGAACCCCGTCAAAGCCGGCGGCGCCGAGATATTCGTCCAGATCGAACCCGACCTCATGCTGGCCGACCTGCGTTCCGCCGTGTGGCCCGGTCTCACCGGCATCGTAGTCAGCCGCGCCGAATCCGTAGACCAGATCTCCCGTATCGACGCCATAATCTCCGCCCTCGAAAGCGAACGCGGCCTGTTGCCCGGGAGCGTCGAAATTGTGGTGTCCCTGGAAACCGCCCCCGGCAACCACAGCGGGTACGAAATCGCCACCGCCAGCGCTCGCATCTGGGGCCTAACCCTCGGCCGCGCCGACCTCATCATGGACCTTCGCCCCGAACCCTCCGGCGAAATTCACCTGATGCAATACCTCATGCAGCGCCTCGTCACCATCGCGGCCGCTGCCGGCAAAACACCCTTGGGCGCATGGTGGCGGCATCCCGACCGCGGCCTGCTCGCCACGCCCGACAACACGCGCGCGGCGGCCCAACGCGGTCGCGCCATCGGATTCAAGGGATCATTCTGCGTCCTCGACAACCAGGTCGGCCCCCTCAACCAGGGATTCACCCCCTCCGAATCCGAGGTCGCCGACGCCCGCTCCATCCAGCAGGCCTACGCCGACGCCACCGAATCCGGCGTCATCGCCACCGTAACCCACGAGGACCGGTTCCTCACGCCCGACATCGCCCGCCAGTACGCCAACGTGCTGGCGCTCGCCGACGCCTGCGCTACCCGCGATATGTTCAAGGCTGCCGCCGTCGAAGGCCGCCCTGTTCCCGTGCCATAGGAGGTCGCAAGATGCCCGATCATCCTAGCCGCCTCAAACGCTCCGGCCTGACCATGCCCATCGTCACGGAGCGTTTTATCAACAACGCCTGGCATCGCGGCTGCGACTACATCAACATGGACCTTGAGGACTCCGTCCCGCCCAACCTGAAGGATGTCGCCCGCAACCTCGTCAAGCAGAGCATCCCCGTCGTCAACAAGGGCGGCGCGGACGCTGTCTGCCGCATCAACCACGACCTCATGGAGGCCGACCTCAACGCCGCCATTTGGCCCGGCCTCATGATGGTCAACTACCCCAAGACCGAGTACGCCCACGAGATCCGCCGCATTGACGAGATCATCACCCGCCTGGAGGCCGAACGCGGCATCCGCCCCGGCGCCATCGAAATCGGCGCAAACATCGAGACCGCCATCGGTGTCGCCAACTGCTACGAGATCGTCTCCGCCAGCGCCCGCATCCGCGATTTCGGCGGCGCGTCCGGCTACGACATGTCCCGCGATCTCGGCGTCGAGATGTTCGTGGCATTCGACCAGTTCGTCTACGGCAAGGGCGAGGTCGAACTCACCGCCCGCGCCTTGGGCGTAACACCCCGCGCCACCCCGTTCACGCCTAACATAACCGGCAGCGTCAGCGACCCCGACCGGGCTTTCGCCGAGGCCGACGCCGCCCGAAAGTGCGGGTTCCGCATCGGCGGCGGCCTGCACCCCAACGTCGTCGAACCCCAGAACCGCGGTTTCACGCCCACCGACGAAGAGGTCGCCGACGCCCAGTGGGTCCTCGAGCAGTACCGCCAACTGTCCCATTCCAGCGAAACCTGGTTGCAGACCGAAGATTCCTCCGGCCAACCGCGCATCATTGACCGCTACGAAGCCGCCCGCGCTGAGGAACTGTTGGAATGGCGCTCCCAATGCGAGGAACGCGACCGCGAGAAGAACGAGGCCATCGCCCGCGTCCGCGCCGCCGAGGAGAGTGGCTGAAAACTCCTTCTCCCCTCGTGGGAGAGGGTTGGGGTGAGGGGGAACTACGTAACCCGGAGTCACTGACATGCCCATCCTAGTCCGCCGCTCCAACCTCATCATGCCGGCTACCCAGAGCCGCATGATCCGCTGGGCTTGGAACCTCGGCGCCGACGCCGTCAGCCTGGACCTACAGGATGGCATCCCGCCCGCCGAATTGGAAAATGCCCGCGAAAACCTCGAATCTGCCGTTACGCTGGTTGCCAAAGGCGGCGCCGAGGTCTTCGTCCGCGTCAACGCCCACTCCATCTACGCCGATGCCGCCGCCGCCATGAGCACCGACCTGACTGGCATAGCCGTGCCCGGACCCGAATCCGCGAGCGACATCGCGGAAGCCGATGCAATCTTGAACGAATTGGAACGCCACGCCGGCGTCGCCATCGGCAGCACCGAGATCGTTCCCTCCATTGAAACTGGCGCCGGAGTCTGGCACATCCGCGAAATCATCACGACATCCCCGCGCATCCGCCAGGTCATCATCGACGAGGCCGAACTCGCCGCCTCCCTGGGCATCGTGCAGAGTTCCGATCCCGATCCTTTCGTGTTCGCCCGCGGCCGCCTCTGCATCGAAGCCACCGCCGCCGGCGTGCAGCCCATCGCTGTCGCCGATCCCATGGGGCTCGGCATCGCAAACCTCGGGCACGAGGACCTGGTCAAAACCGCCACCGACGCCCGCAACCTCGGTTTCAAGGGCATGGTCTGTAGCCATCCCGTCTGGGTCGGCGCCATCAACGAGGCGTACACACCCACCGAGTCCCTAGTCGATTATTACACCCGGGTGCGCGAGGTGTTCGCCCAGGCCCTGGCCGCCGGCACCGCCGCCGCGCCCTTCGCCGGCCGCATGATCGATGTGCCGGTGGACGAATGGGCCAAGGACGTCCTCGCCATGAGCGCCGCCTGCGCTGCCCGAGACGCCGAAAAGGCAGCCGCCCTCGAAAACGCCCGCGTGTGGCAGGACACCTTCGGCCCCCAGTAACATCGCACTGCCCAACCAAAGCGCGATCAAACGTAGGGGCGACGCATGCGTCGCCCCTTTTCCTACTCTGACGCCCCTCGAAACCCCGTCAATCCTGTGTATCCTGTACATCCATGAAAAAATGGCCCCACCATCCCATTCAACACCGACCCGCAAAGACTGGTCAATCGGAGTAATAAGCATGATTCACATCGACGACCAAATGCGCCGCCGCATCGACAACGCCCTCGAAGACCGTTGCCCCATGTTCATCGCCACCGTGTCCCCCGACGGCGAACCCCAGATCAGCATGCGGGGCAGCGTCCTGGTGTACGACCGCGAGACCCTCGCTTTCTGGGAACGCGGTTGGCGCAACTCCGCCGCCAACATCGAGAACGGCTCCAAGATCGTCCTTTTCTACCGACACCCCACGGATCGCGTTAACCTGCGTTTCTACGGCACGGCGACCATGTACCGCTCCGGCGCAATCCGCGACAACGTCATGTCCCGCACCGTTCAGGGTGAACTCGACCGCGACCCCGACCGCACGGGCGCCGCCGTCCTAGTCCACCTCTACCGCATCAACCAACTCTCCGGCGAGGTCCTCCAGGAACGCTAGCACTTTCGTGTCATGGTGATATACTGTGCCCACCCTGATGCTTGGGAATCGGGTTGAATTGTCATGGCGTTAATTAGTGGAATTTTCGGCGGCTTATTGTGTGGCTTGGTGCCGGCCGCCATCTTCGGTTTCCTTTCCGTGCTCCCGTTTATGGGTTGGGCTGAATACGCGATCTTGCCAGCTTTCTTCCTGGTTGGCATCCCTAGCGCAATTGTAATCGGGTCAAAAACCTCATCACCTCGTTGACGTATCCAGTGCATTGGTTGGGTAAATCGTTCGTTCGGCCCGTTTCGGTTTGGATCTGCATCGGATGGGTTGTCTGGTTGTTCCTGCTGGTTCCCTACGGGATATCGGCGTACGAGTGCAAATCCCCGGTTCCGGAGGTGACCTGGCTCAACTGCTTGAAATTGGTCGCAAACGACCTCCGGAGTGATTCCAACCTCGCGACCTATGCTACCGCTACCGTAGCCGCCGCCATCGCGCTCCAATTGGCTAATCGTACCCGGGATGACCACGAGCGAACGCCGTCGGAAGAGTGAACAGGGCATCGCCTCTCTAAACTGCCAGCAACGCCTCCCGCACCAACAGCGATACGCTCCCGGCAACCGTAACCGCCACCACCACATACCGAAAAATCCGCAGGCTGATCCTACTGGCAATCACAGCCGCCACCCCTGACCCTGCCAACACGGCCACGGCAAGCAAGCCGATGTTCTGGACCACACCGGTGTTCACCAATCCGGTTACCGCGAACAGGACCATCCCCAACGCCGCCGCCATCAGGAAGTACAAGGCCAACGTCGCCCGGATGGTGTCCCGGGACCAGTCCTGCTCAATCGAGTAGAGAGCCACTAAAGGCGCACCCACCGCGAACGTGGTTACCATAAGCGTCGTCGCCGACCCCACCACCGGCGCCATCCACCGCCGGCGCGCGCCCGGCAAGCGAACGCTGAACAAGCTCATCACACCCACCGTCAACACCACCACCGCGATAATCACCCGCAACGCCGTCGGATTGAACTCGTGCAGCAGGAAAACCCCCAACGGCACCGGCGGCAATCCGGCCAAAAGAAACGGCCACGTCTCCCGCAGCAGCAGATGTCGCCAGGTCTGCACCACGGTCAACCCGGTGGTCAGAATGATCATGGCGGTCGCTATCACCACCGCATCTCGCGGCATCAGGACCAGCAACAGGAACGGCATCGCCACCGTCCCCAACCCAAAGCTGATGGTCCCCAGGACGATGGCCCCAAAGAACATCGCCACCAACCCCAGCGCTAACTCCCACCCCATCAACAACGGTTTACACCTCGGGATCGCCCCAACATGGCACCTCCGGAAGATGCACTACCGAATTGCTCGGGCTCATGCATAGGGGCGGGTTTGAAACCCGCCCCAAGCTTGAAAATGCAGTATAGGATACTCTTGCAACAGTATCCCTTCCTACTCAAATCGCCCATTTCCACCAAGAAACTCGCAATTTTGCTCATCCCGTCGCGCTAAAGCCTTTGAACCCCTGGCAAGGATGACATTCTTCGGTCTAGCGTCAAAGTTTCCATCCCTTCTCTGGAATATCCGTCGGCAATCAGTCTGTCAAACAATCCCGCACCTTGCCGCTCTTCCAACATCGAAATTACTCCATGGCCATTCGACGGCGCGACCTATCCGCTGGTCAGCACGGCGATCAATCCCTCTCTCGTCTCAGCGTCGGACACCCCGTAGTGGTGTTGTATTGTTACATACGCTTCGCCAACCACTTGGTTGGATGCGAAAAGCTCCCCGCCTTGGTCTTCGACGATAAGTCGTAGGGCTTCGAGACAACTCCGAAAATCCGGCTCTGGTTGCCCTGTAACCAATCCCACCAGGACCGATGTATCAATCCCGAAGCGTGGTGTCATAAGGGCGGTCACGGAATTCGCGGATGTCAAACGGAGGATGGTCTGGGGAGATCTTGTCCCTCAACGTTCCCAACCGGTCGTAATTGATGCGCCGAGGTCGGATCAGGTATCCATCCGGACTCTCGGTGAGCTCTAGTTGATCCCCCGGTTTGACACCCATCGCGTCCAGAACATGGGCCGGAAAAGTGACCTGGCGCTTGGATGTGATCTTGACTATCATCTTGACTATCATCTTGACTCCTTACTCAAACCTATCTATGGTAAGGAACGAAGTCAATCGAGAGTCAACTGAACTCCCCGCTGGGTTTACACCGAAATCTCTCGTTACTCGAAACGTTGTTTGACGGCACGACGCACTGAGACCTTGATGCAACTCGCCCCGTGCGTTGTTTCACCCGTGTCCCACAGCCAGCGCGTCCGCCGCCTTCACCCCCTGCCCATCCGGCAGCACCATCAGCGGGTTGAGGTCCAATTCGCCCAGCGATCCCTCCAGCCGCGCCGCCATCTCCGACACCCGTACCAGCGTATCCGCCAGCGCGTCCACGTCCGCCGCCGGCGACCCGCGGAACCCCCGCAGCAGCCGTGCCCCCTGCACCTCGTCGATCATCTCAAGCGCGTCCTCCCGCGTGATGGGACACCTCCGCAGGGCCACGTCGTTGTAAACCTCCACCATCACGCCGCCTGTGCCGAACAACAGGAAAGGCCCCAGTTGGTCGTCGTAAGAAACGCCCACAATCGTTTCCACGCCGCCCGTCACCATCTCCTGCACCACCACGCCATCAATCCGCGCGTTCGGGTCATAGGCGCGAGCGTTCGCCGTAACCTGGTCGAACCCCGCTTTGACCGCGTCGCCGTCGGTCAATCCAAGCCAGATTGCGTCGGCCTCGGTCTTATGTAGTATGTCCGGCGAGTTCACCTTCACCGCCACCGGATACCCGATGCGTTCCGCCGCCGCCACCGCCGCATCAGCGTCCCGCGCCACCTCGTCCCGCGTCGTCTGCACCCCAAACGCCGACACCAGCGCCTTGCTATCGAATTCCGTCAGCGCGCCGCCACCGGATAACGACCCTGCCGCAGAACTCTGCTCCGCTGACAAATCGCCGGCGTCCGCAAACCCTCGCGCCAACTGCCGCTCCCTCCAGTCGTGGTAGTCGTTCAGATAGCGCACGCCCGCCGCCAGCTTGTCCGGCACGTAGAACACCGGTATTCCCGCCTGCCTCAGCATCGGCAGACCCGACTGCGCCCCCCGCGTTCCCGTCCACAGGAACGCCACCGGCTTGTCGCTGCCGTCCCGCTGCGCGATCACCTGCGTCGCCTGCGGGTCCGCGCCCGCCGACGCCACCACCAAGGTACCCACGTTCTCGTCATCAGCCATGAACGACATAATCGCCGGGAAGTCGTCGCTGTTGGCGAACCCCGTTACGTCCGACGGGTTGGCCGCCCACCCGAATCCCTTCAAAATGTCGTTGATCCCGTCCCGCGCCCGGTCCGACAGCGGCGGCAGGTCCAAACCCGCCTGCCCGAACATGTCCGCCGTCAGGCTGCTGATCCCGCCGGAGTGCGACACCACCGCAACCCCGCGACTCGGCGGCCGCTGACACCGCGCCATCAGATTCGACACCTGCAGCAGGTCGTCGTAGTCCTGCACCCGTATCACACCATACTGATCGAACACCGCGTCATACCGCGCGTCAACGCCGGTCAACGCCGCCGTATGCGACCCGGCCGCCCGCGTGCCCAATTCCGACCGCCCGATCTTGATCAGCACGATGGGCTTGCCCCGATCCGCCGCCAGCCTCGCTACTTCCACGAACTTGCGCCCATCCTTGAACCCCTCGACGAATCCCGCGATCACCTTGGTGTCATCGTCATCCAGCAGGTACCGCGCAAAGTCGCAGAAGTCCAGGTCCGCCTCATTGCCCGTGGACACGATGTACGTGAACCCGATGCCTTCGTCCACGGCACGATTCAAAAACGGCCCGAACGCCGACGCCCCGCTCTGGCACACCAGCCCGACCGGCCCGCTCAATCCCGACGCGCCTCGCGATGCCGCGCTCGCCCAGATGTCGTCCTTCAGGTTCGCCAGGCCCAGGCAGTTCGGCCCGCTAACCCGCATCCCCGACTCCTCCGCAAACCTTCCCAGCTCGCCCTGCAGGTCCCGCCGATCGTCCACGCCGCGCTCGGCAAATCCCGCCGAGATCACGATGGCCGACTTCGCGCCTTTCTCGTGCGATTCCCGCAGCGTGTCCAGCACCGCATGGTACGGCACCACGACGCCCACCACGTCCGGCGCCTCCGGCAGCGCGGACACAGACGGGTACGCCTGCAACCCCTGCACCTCTTCGTACCGCGGATTCACCGGATACACGTTGACCCCGCGCTCCATCGATCCCATCGCCGCCGCCAGGAACCGCCCGCCGTACTGCATCCTCGGCGTCGCTCCAACCACCGCAATCGACCGCGGATTCAGCATCCGGTCAATCGAAGCCAACTGTGCATCACTCCAAAAATCCATTGTTTTTCTCCTGCCGTTGTTCGCTGTCGACCAGTACGCATCAAACCGCAGCGACCACATCGTCGTCGGGCCGAATATCGTCCAGGTACATCCCACCATCAGGCAGGAGCTTTTTGGGGATGACTGTGCCCGGTTGTTGGGTCATGCTCAAAGCCACGCTGAAATCTGTTACGTCGGTAAGGTACCAACCTTGTGCCGCCGATTGTTCCATCAGGCTTTTCAGGTCAATACCTCCGGATCGGAAGGCGCGCAGGTTTCCCGGGTCGCAGCCCACCACCAGATATCGGTCCGACTTTTCACCAAGGCCTACCAACGCGGCCAGGTATTTGCCACCCGTGGCATCTTCCGCAGAGAACAACTGTATCCCGTCACAGTAGTCCAGCGTCTCCGTGTAGCGAATCTCACGCGCTTTCATAGCGTGGCTCCGTGCATTGGGCGATGACGTCATAGTCCCGCAACGGCCACCAAGTATAGTGGTGGTTGGACGTCTGTAAAACCGGTCCGGCTTCGGGTGTCAGGCTCAGCGCACAGACGATTTTATGTCTGAGGGTATTGTAACTGGTCCGCTTCTGAGCTTCCATGACCGTATCGAATAACGACAACCCTCTACTTTGGCAGGGATCCAATCTGCTCCGTCGCTCTGGCTGATGTTGCCAAACCGAATCGAAATCTCGCTGGGTCGGCGGATACTGATCGACGAGCCTGAAGAAAACCCGCAACTTGGCTACGGGAGCCGCCGTTGATGGCGGGCAATCGCTCGGCAATTCCTCCCGGTATTCCACAATCCTCGGCACTCGTGCAATTCAAACGGATTCGATGCGTAGAGGCGAATAATCATTCGCCCTACGCCCCGATTCGTCCCGCCATCGAGCCAAACCCGGCCCTTCCAATCATGATTGAATGCCCTGTCGCCTCGCCTCGTCAGCCACCATTTACGCCCGTATTTCACCGATCTTGAACTCGTTCCCCAAACCGCTGGTCATCCAAGTCTATGATCGTTCATCCTGCAAAGAAATCCAACCTTCCGCCAGGAAAATCGTAATCCATCCGCAGCCGGTTCAACACGTCTCGCCCGAGCAACGACGGCAGTCGATTGACCACAGGATGCGGATCGAGTGTTGACGGTGGCCGAGGTTTGGATACTAACAGTTCAACGTGCAAAGGCCTCAAGCTGTTTTCCCCATAAAGTACAACTACTGCCGGTTCTCGAAAATACTGGCTGCTGCCGCCCACTCCGGCCATACTCTGCGGGTTTCGAAGCTCGTCGAATGGACAGCCGATGCGCCTACCATCATCTGGATGTAAAATGTTGACAGTAGCACCCGTGTCAACCAAAAAAATCGATGCGCCCGCTAACGCCCAAACGAGGGACAATGAGCCGAGTGCTAACTCTGGGACGTTCCCGGATATCGAACCAGCCGGCAATCATAGAATCCACACTTCCGGCTTGGCGCTGACGTACTTCACCACGCATTCTTCTCGGAGCAGACCGCGCCGGTCAATCTCATCAAAAACCCCGTCCAGCGTTTCTGATGCTAATACGGTGTCATCCGCCGCCAGCGCAACATAATGGTCAGGGTACTTTGCCGTGAATTCCGCCCGGTGGCTGTCAAATAACTCGCAGCGTTCCCCATACCAGCGAATGCCATCCCGAACCGCTTCATGGCCGCCCAAGCTTTCAATCAAGTCCTCTAATTCCTGCCCGGTTATTTCTCGGGCCGGACGCACTGGCCCATTGAAGACGATCATTTTGGCCTCCCGCTTTTCGAGGCTCGCGTTAAGCGTATTCTAACCCCCTACGTCTCCCCCGCCGTCCGCAAATCCGCCCGCCAGTCGTCCGGACTCGGCCCCCGGTCGATCAGCACGTCCACCACCGCCGGCAGACCCGACGCCCGCGCATCCTGCAACGCCCCGGCCAAATCCCGCGAGTCCGCAATCTGAACGCCAAAGCACCCGAACCCGCGCGCCACCGCCGAGTTGTCCGTCACCGCAAACTCCGACGCGATGTACTGCCCGGGAGCCTGATGGTGCCTCACCATACCCAGCGCGCCGTCGTTGAACACCACGCAGATGATCGGCAGGTTGTACTGCATCGCCGTCGACAGCGCGTTCACCGTCATCATGTACCCGCCGTCCCCAGTCACCGACACCACCTGCCGCCCGGGATACGCCACCTGGAGCCCAACGGACGCCGGCAGTCCCCAGCCCATGCCCGCCGTCCCGCCGGGGCAGAAGAACGTGTGCGCCTGCTGCGACTGGAACAGGTGCGCCATCCACGTCCGGTTGTTCCCCGCGTCCAGCGCGTACACCGTGTCCGCCGGCATCGTCTCCTGCAAAACCCGCACCAACCGCTGCGGCAAAACCGGCGACGAGTCGGTGTGCAGGCCCGCGTCCTCGTAGAACCCGGCCTCCGCCTTGCGACCCGGCAATCCTCCCGCCCAATCTGCTCGCTGACCCGCCGTGCCCGCCGACGCATCCGCCGACGCCTCCACCAACTGACCCAGGATGCTCCCCGCGTCGCCGATCAGGCCCAGCTCCACCGGGAACGTCCATCCCGCGTTCCGGTCGTCAATGTCAATCTGGATGATCCGCTGACCCTTCGGGTTGAACACCGTCGGCCGCTCCCGCACCGTGTCCTGCGGGCTCAGCTTCGCCCCCACCACGATCACCGTGTCCGCGTCGCCCACCACCTGGTTCGCCGCCGCCTGCCCGTAGATGCCCACCATACCCACGGACAGCGGGTGAGTCTCGGCAATCGCCGACTTGCCCTTGTAGCTGGTCGCAATCGGCGCGTTCCACTGCTCGGCCAACTGCTCCAGCAGCCCGTGCGCCCGCGCCATGTGCACCCCGTTGCCCGCCACGATCACCGGACGCCGCGACTGCGACAGTATCTCCACCGCCCGCTCGATGTCCGCCGGCGCCGCCTGCGGCTTGGCCGTGTTCAGGTACCCCGCCGTGTCGTGGATGAACGGCGGCGTCTCCAGGTCAACCTCGCCCCCAATCGACGCCGACCGCATGAGCAGGCACGTCGGACCCGGCCGTCCGCTCGTCGCGTGCTTGATCGCCAGTTGCGCCCCCAGCGCCGCCTCCTTGGGCGACGTCGCCAGCGTCGTGTACTTCGTCATAGACCGGAAGATGTTGTGCAGGTCGATGCTCCCGTACTCGCCTGCCCCCGACTGGTTCGCCGGATGCTGGCCCACGCCACCGTCCGACGTGTCCGTCAGCACCACCATCGGGCTGCTGCTCAGCATCGCCTCCATGATCCCGAACGACGCGTTGGACCCCATGAACAGCCCCTGCCCCATGATCACCGCCGGTTTCCCCGTCGCCCGCGCGTACGCGTCGGCCATGATCGCCGCCGTCTGCTCGTGCCGCGCCAGGTACGTGTTGATCGCCGGCTCCTTCCCCACCAAATTCGTGAATATCTGACCCGTCCCGCCGCCCGGAATCCCGAACACGGCGTCAATCCCCGCCTCCTCCAAAAACTGCACGATCAACTCATGTGCCTGCGGCATAACAAATCTCCTGTTTTCGTGTAGGCACGGGGCCGTCGCCCGACCGCTCATGGTGAGCCTGTCGAACCATCACCCATGCCCGCCTGCTCGTGCTCCTTATCGCGTAGGGGCGGGTTTGAAACCCGCCCGCTCATGGTGAGCCTGTCTAACCATCACCCTGCAGCACATCCGCCCCCGGACGAAAGGACGAAAAACCCGCCCGCAAACTCCCGGCGATAATACCCACACCCCCACCAACAATCAACCAACCACCAACCGCCTCGGTCATGTGCGGTACGTCCGCCTCTGGCGGGAACTTGTCGAACCGCGGTTCCGAGTCTGTCCAGCGACAAAGTGAGACTACAATCCTCGCACTTCGCCCACGAATTCTTCCAAGGTAAGCAGGTGTGAGCGGATGCTCCGGTGATATTTGGAGTGTACCCCCGTGGCACGACAAGGCGGATGTTAGCGTCCTGTATTAGGGAGAATTGCTTCTCGGATACCCCTTCTTGCAACGTTAGCAGGTGTTTCGTAGGTATCCGGTCAACTTCCTCCAATACTTGTCGCCAACGTTCCCTGATGGTCGACTTCGCTGCCAACATCCTGAGGTTGTCAGTGGGAAAGCTCGGATCAACGTAGGCTTCTTCGGAACGGAAGATGAAATCGGGATAATTGCCAGACTTAGTAGTGGGTTGGTGTGGAATGGCAACCATCTGCGATGAGGTCCCAACCACAATTCTGTGGCAATCTGCCCGGAGGGTTAGTGTCGACCAGGTCGTTGAGCGCAGGCCTAAATGCGAACCGCCGCCCACATTTTTGATTTGGACTCACCTGGACCCTCTCATCAGGGACGGAATATGTGGTTACGATGGTAGTCAAGGAATTGCTGGTCAGGCGAGAATTTCTTTGGTAAAGAAATCGGTCGCCCGTGGAAGTTCCTAACGGTATCGCAGAAAAATTCGTCATTTGGAACGTGATGTGACCTTGATACTTCCACGATAAATTCGTCGTTGATGGTGAAAATGCCAGCATCGAACGCCCTTTCATGGAGGACCGTCATCAGTAAACCGTTCCGCGGATTCACGCGGTTAATATGGTCCACTCTCCACGGGACAATATGACCAGCTCTCAATAGCGTGGGCACCGACAACCCTGTGATGCAACATCGTCCATCGTATGCGCTCAAGACGGCATCCCGGAAGAAGGCCTGCCCGACTCTCACTTTGGTTTCTGCTATTCGATCCTCCGCGCTGTGGACCGGGGGAGCCCAAGAAACCGCATCAACAGATTCCCCTGCGCCCTCTAAATCGCTTGCGGCATTACGGCATTCGACTGCAAAGGCTGACCAATCGTCATGCATTTCGTGCCACATTGCACGATCGTTGGCCGAGGCACCTCGCAATCCTTTCCGGCCAGAGGAGATGATCTCAGGATCTAAACTGGCTATGTTGGTCAATTTCATAGCCAAAGCTCCCGGCGTTCGGCCTATCAAACCTGCAAACCGAATAATTTCCGGATTGCGTTCGTGCATCCGCCCGAACGACAAACGACTATACAACTCGAAAGCCACCAACAGCTCATCGCGGGTCCAACGTCGGCTCGTCGTCATGGGATAACTATGGGATTAAAGTCTCAACAGGTACCCGTCCCAATCTGGTGGCATCTCAGCGGTCCGGGGACGCCCACCACGGGGCCCCGGCATCCCAATTTGCGCTGCTAGGCTCCCAATAGCACATGTACCGATGATCTAACTCCACGTAACCGTCGGGTTCAGACAGTGGGACCCCCCATCCAGCCACATTGGTCAATATTCGAGAGCCGTCCGGGCCTTGGTGTATCAGGGCACTACGATCGTAGCGGCACGATTCGGCTACCACTCCACCACTTTCCAACATCGTTCGCAATCGTCGATCCGATCCGGGCATGCTTGCTGAAGGGATGGCGTAATCTTGCTGTTCAGGCTCGGTCAAGAAAATTGTCTTCGCTAAGTGGCCTATGGTGCCTCGGTCTAACTTAAACACCAACACGCCGTTGTCGTCAAAACCGTATTTTCCGCCATAATAGGATCGTTTCGCCCAAGACAACTCCGTCCAATCTGCAATTACAGACTTGATAACCGCGGAGCCGCCTGTAGTAGGATCCCTGTCGACGATCCAGCCTCGTTCGACCAGTGCGACGACGGTGGGCTGATTCTCATCTAGATAGCTCATAATGCCTTCTGCTTGGATGGCTAGTTCAGTGGATAGAGCCGGTACAGCGACTTTTGGACGCCGGAAATTTCCATATCCGCATTTTCCAATAATCATGGTATCCGTGCAACGCCGAACCTGTCATCGACCAATATTCCAAAAAGACGGCACCCCAATCCCCATCCTGTAAATCCTGTCCATCCCTGTAAGAAAACCCCAACCCAGTCCCTTGACAACCCATTTCAGAACGTATATCCTACAACAGTCTAGGCAAACACCCGTTTCAATCGCATCTACAAAAAAGGCAGGATTTCGCTTCGACGGCCAACCCCGTCAGTACCAAAATCGCAACCGGCCCAGGTGGCAACCGTCGCTCAAAGACCTGACTCCTCACCGGCATTCGCCCCACTGGTGTCCCCGGGACTGTCCGAGCCCGCGCGCAGGCGCGCACACAGCGCGCCGAGTACACGAAAAAGTAGGCGAAATAGTTGCGTACCCAACCCGGCCGTACGCTGACAACGAAGCGCTATCTTGCCTCCCCACAACACAAAACCCATCGCCAACCCTGAACCCAAATGAGAAAACCAACCTAAACGCCACACCGACCATCGCCGGATGTAGGGGCGAATGATCATTCGCCCCCCCGCCGCGGAAACTGACCACAACCAGCCCAACGGCAGACCGCCACCTGCGCGCGAATAATCGACCTCGTTCGGCGCGCAGAGCCTTGTGGCTGGCCGGCCGCGCTGTTCGACGCCCACAGTACCCCCGGGACCATCAATGCCCGCTCATCCGGGACCATCAATGCCCGCTCATCCTGAGCTGCCGTAGGTCCGCCTCTGGCGGGTCGAAGGATGAGTGCCCACACCATCCGACCAACAGATAGTCCTGTAAATCCTGTGTATCCCTGTGAACATTGAGGAGAAACCGCCATCAGAACCGTCGAAAACCACCAATTCAACAGCCTCCGCTATCTCCACCGTGCCCGCGTTAACCTGGCCCTCGGCAAAACCGGGCCGGCATCCATCGCCATCCGCCGCTCCGCCAGCCACTCCGTCACCGCTGCTGCCAGGCACTGGCATTTCCGTGCCTATACCAAACGCCGCCTTACCACCGCCCTCCGCTGCATCGTTCACGATCTCGCCTTGCCGCCGGGGCACCTCATGACCTTCGCCCAGGTGTACTCTTTCACGCCTGATTTGCTCGATTCCATCGACCGGCGTTCTGCCCTCCTCGTGCTGACTCGGCTCCATCGGCGCGTCAACCGCCTCGCCGATGACCTCAATGCCGCCATCAACGCCAATCCAAACCCGCCTGACCTCCAGCGCACCCTCGCTGAAATCCAGAACCAACCCTTGCCGCCCCCGCCATCCATCACTACCCTGGGAGAGCTCCGCCGAATCACCAGCCAGCCCTTGGACTCCAAATACGCCGATCACCCCCTGGACTGCCCCGACTGCTGCCGCATCAGCCGCGACCCGACCAACGCCGGCTCCTTCATCTTCAGCCTGTCCCGTCCCCCGTGCCTTGCCGCCTCATAAAAATAAAAATCCGCTCAAGGTGCGGAACGCCCCCAGGTTCGCCTCTGGAGAATCCGCCTCTGGCGGGAGCCTGTCGAACCACCACCATCCGCTCATGACGAGCCGGTTGAACCACCATCCCCAGCCAACATAGGTTCCCAAAGGTGAATCGAAAAATGAGCCTTGCCCGGAATACGCATTCCAAAACCAATCCGTCTCATCCCGTTTATCCTGTATATCCATGTAAAACCGGACTCCCCGGTTGACCCCGTCCCCACGCTGGCCTATCATCCCGGCATCAATTGAAGGAGCGGCGTTACCCAACGTAGGCCACCGCTCCCTCCCGCCCTACTCAGCACAAAGCGAGGTGTCGCCATGCGTGGAGCCGAAGCCGTCGTCAAAGCCCTCGAACAGGAAGGAATACGCTACATATCCGGATTCGCCGGCGGTGGACTCAACCCCCTCTGGGGTCCCCTGCGCGCCTCCAGCATCCGCCCCTTCGCCGCCCGACACGAACGCCTCGGCGTCGAAATCGCCGACGGCTACGCCCGCGCCACCGGTGAGGTCGGCGTCGCCATGACCGGCACCGGACCCGGCGCAACCAACTGCCTCACCGGCATCGCCGGATGCTACGCCGACAACGTCCCCGTCCTGCTCCTCATGGGCCAGCACCCCCTGCGCAACCTCGGCCAGGAGTGGCAGCAGGAGGTCTCCCCCAGCATCTTCGATGGCCTCTGCAAGTGGCGCGGCACCTTCACCCGCGTCCAGGACATCCCCCAGGTCATGCGCCGCGCCTTCACCGCCCTGCGCTCCGGCTCTCCGGGCCCCGTCGTCCTCGAAATGCCTCAGGACGTCCTCACCGCCGAGGCCGATGACGCCGTCATGGCCTACACCCCGGTCGGCACCCCCGGCAAGTCCGGCCCCGCCGACGACGAGGTGCAGCGCGCCGCCGACATGCTGGTCAACGCCAGCTTCCCCGTGCTCAACGCCGGTGGCGGCGCGATGTCTGCCGGCGCCGCCGACGAGGTCATGGAGCTCGCCGAAATGCTCTCCATGCCCGTCGCCACCACCATCATGGGCAAGGGCATCTTCCCCGAAAATCACCCCCTCTCCCTCGGCGGCGGCGTCTATCCCCGCGCCCGCTACGCCTCCGGAGCCGCGCTTCACATAAACCGCAAAGCCGATGTCGTCCTCGCCGTCGGCAATTCCTTCCGCCAGCCCAACGGCACCGACGGCCGTCCCATCCCCGAGGGCGTCAGCATTATCCACATCAACGCCGACCAGGCCGACCTCAACAAGACCTACCAGGTCGAGCTCCCCATGCTCGCCGACGCCAAGCTGGCCCTTCGCGCCATCATCAACGCCGTCCGCGCGCGCATCGGCCCCAACGGCCGCGGCATCAAGCAGGAAGTCGTCGATGAGATCCGCGCCTGCCACGAGAAATCCCACGCCGAGTGGATGCCCCGGTTCACCGATACCGAGATGCCCACCAACGGCTACCGCGTCGTCCACGAACTCCAGCAGGTCATCGACCCCGACCGTACCATCGCGCTCCACGACGCCGGAGGCAGCCGCGGCTACGTCGTCCCCTTCTGGATGACCACCCAGCCGCGCAATTTCGTCGCCATGGGTGGCATGGCCGCCATGGGTTGGTCCGTCGGCGCAGCCATCGGCACCAAGCTCGGCCGCCCCGACCACCTCGTCGTCCATGTGCTCGGTGACGCCTCATTCGGCATGACCGGCATGGACCTCGAAACCGCCGGCCGCATGGGCCTGCCCATCCTGACCGTCGTCATCAACAACGGCGGCACCGGCGGCGGCATGATGGGCATGGAGGACCCCAACGGCACTCCGCCCGAGGTCGCCGTCCTCGGCGGAAACTTCAGCATCGTCGCCGACGGCCTCGGCTGCTACTCCCAGCGCGTCGAAAACCCCGACGAACTCCAGGACGCCTTCCGCCGCGCCATCCGCGCCACCGAGGAGGGCCAGTCTGCCATGGTCGAGGTCATGATCCGCCCCCTACCAACCCCCGAACTCCCCGACAACTGGTCCCTCTAGCCAACCGCCGCTCATCCTGATCAATCGCCCCTCATCCTGAGCCCGTCGAAGGATGCACCTCTGGAAAATGCTCTCTCCCTCGGCGGGCGGATGACCGGCCCACAGACAAAGTCCCCTCTCCCTTGACGAGCGGCGCGTCCGCCTTCGGCGGGAGAGAGTTATGGTGACGGTGACCCAGGGCAATCGTGTCGTCAAAACAGACGATGCCGGTGCCTGAATTACATTCCGTTTGGTGATAATGACCACACAGCTCGTTGCATGAAAGTCCTCGAAACCAGCCCATAACCCCAAAACTCCCAAGTCAAAATATCCTGTCCATCCCGTTCATCCTGTTTATCCCTGTTAATTCACCGTCCGTTACTGCCAATTCCAATGGCAGCGCTGTCGCTCATTAAGATACGATTGCCCTGGGCGGTGACCACCGACGCTCGACACGCACCCGGCGAATCATCACCCTCCCTAACCCACCGCGATCGCGGAAACACGGCCGGGTATCATCCACCCGGCCGTATCCATTCGCTCCGAAACCGCGATGAACTTCGTACCAGCATTTGCCCCTCACAGCGACAGCTTTATCGCCGCCGCTTTTATGATCTTCTCCTCTGTTTGTCTGTTGGCCGTCCTGCCCAGCATCATCACGGGAGTCCTGTGCGCCCGCGCCATGCCTCATCTGAACTTCTTCTCGGCGATAATGCTGGGGGTCAGTGTGGCTATCCCGGCCTACGCTCTGTGCGTGGTGCTGAGCGCCACGGTGATTTTCTTCGACATCGGTGATGAGGTTCTCATTTTCACCAACGTCATCGCTAGCGCAACTGTCGGAGCAGTGGGATCAGCAGCCACTTGGCGGATTTGCCTGACCTGGAACCGTCGCCGGCGAAAACGCTTCTCATAATCCCGATTGTCGGCATGTGCTCCCACTCGTCATAATGTCCGAAACCAAATCGGCAGGCATCGGAGGGAAACCATGCAGTCCATCACCATCGACCGTTCCAAGCGCCTCAAAGAAGAGCCCCAATTCGGCCACAACCGCTGGCACCCGGATATCCCACCCATCGTTGAGGTCGATCCCGGCGAAGAGGTAGTCCTGGAAACCCGCGACGCCTCTGACTCCCAGATCCAGCCTGGCATGACCGAAAACGACCTGGCCGGCTTGGACGCCAAGGTCGCTCATCCCCTCACCGGCCCGGTGTACGTCAAAGGCGCGGAACCCGGCGACCTGCTCGAAATCGAGTACGTTGACATAACCGCCCAGCCGCGCGGCTGGACCCGCAATCGCCCCGGCGCCGGCTTCCTCGCCGACGTTTTCACCGACCCCTACCTTGTCCACTGGGACATCGCCGAAGGCTGGGCCACGTCAGCGCGTCTTCCCGGCGTGCGCATCCCCGACGGTTCGTTCATGGGCACCGCCGGCCTCGCTCCATCCCACGAACAGGTCGCCGCCTGGGCCGCCCGCGAGGCCGATTGGGTCAACCGCGGCGGCACGGCAGCACCCCCGGATCCCGAAGATGCCGTGCCCGCCGGCGGCCGGATCGCCAACGAGGGCCTGCGCACTCTCCCGCCCCGCGAAAACTGCGGCAACATCGACGCCAAGCAGATCACCACTGGCTCCCGCCTGTTCATCCCCGTCGCCGTCCCCGGCGGTCTTTACTCCGCCGGCGACGGCCACTTCGCCCAGGGCGACGGCGAGGTCTGCATCACCGCCATCGAGATGGGCGCAACCTGCACCGTCCGTTTCAACATACACAAGGGCCAAGCTGCCAGACATAACATAACCATGCCGCGCTACGCCCACCCGGACTACTTCCTGCCCCCGGAATGGGCCGCGCCCCGCAACTTCATCGCCACCGTCGGTTACCCCATCCACCCCGACGGCACCCAGGAGGGGTTGGACAGCCTCACCTTGGCCGCCCGCAACGCCCTGCTCAACATGATAGACCTTCTCCAGGAACGCGGCTGGACCGCCCAGCAGGCTTACATAATCAGCAGCGTCGCGGTGGACCTGCGCGTCAGCAACATCGTTGACCTGCCCAACGTCACCGTTTCCGCCTTCCTCCCCGAGGACATCTTCAACGGCTGATCCGTATCCGGCCATTTGACTCTCTGCGCCGCTCACCTATTATGCAGGGGACACAGCGTTAGCCCCAGCCGGACCCTCATTGAACCGCGGTCTGCTTAGTCTGAGCGTGTAACCCGCAGACAAGAAAACGCCCCGGCCAATTGCCACCGGCCGGGGCGTTTTCATGTCCATCGCGACAGCGAAGGACCGGACAGGCCTCGGAGTCAGCTCGCCTAAGACTCCTCGGTTTGCCCGCGCTGCGCCGCCCTCTGTGCCACCAGACGGGCGGCGTAGTTTCACTGGTTGATGCGCTTCACCTCAAGGATCTCACCGGGCGCCAGGGCGACCCGACGGACGTTGATCCCCAGCTTGAGCATCCAATAGCCCAGCGTCGCCTTGCTGACGCCCAGGGTATCGGCCGTCGCCGTCAGGCCCTGGTCATTCACCAACTCGGGAAGCAAACGCTCCAGGGGCTGGTCGAATTCCTTTTCTACGCGTAGCATCAATTTCGTTTTCCGTGCCATAGTACACCTCCGGCGTGCACTAGCCTTTCTTGCACCTGCGGTATTTCGCCCCGCATAATTGCATTTGTTTGCTCGTTTCCCTTACATTCCCAAATTTAGCGACAATCTGAATCCATGTCAAGACGAGGCATAAAACTTTCTAAAAGATTTCTTATAATCTTTTAGAACACGCCTGATCACGCGGTCATTTTGGCATACCGCCCAACTGGGTTCCTAGCGGTCCGGTTGCAATTTTTCGGAATTTTCGCGTCTAGGTCGATTTACCCAGAGACGTCGCTAAAGCCGTCTGTCCAGTCGGTCGAAGGCCAGGGCCGGCTTGGTCCAACCTCCTGGCAGGCATCAGGGGTCGCGTTCGGGCTCCCTAGGCTCGTGTGATCGGCGCTGGGGCACCTGGAGCGGCCCAACTGCTGGCCCTCCCTGATGCGGACGTGCACCGTGTTACACGTCACCAGGATGAATGTACTCAACTCCGAAGGAGTTAAAGACCCATCAGTATCGCTTCCGTGTACCAAGGGTCGCGGATTATGCGTACACTTTCCGCAGCCGGATAAAATTCTGCGACCGCGCATCGTGGGATGGCCGGAACGCAGTTGAGTGTACTACTACATCGCACCCACCATGTGGCCCCCGACGTGTACACGAATTACATTCCGATACCAAGTAATGCCACTTGCTAGCAGACTCGCGACGTGCAATGAATGTAATGTCGGTACTTGGCATGTAACAGTCGATAAATACACCATCGAATTTTGCGTTACATCATGGTCTAATTGATTGCCGTGTACCCCTTCGTCCGGTTGACACCCCACAAGCCCTTGCCTACCCTGCCCGTGCTCAAATCGAACCCAAACCGCAACTGTGGAGCAGACGCCGTGAAAATCCCCACGCTGCGCGATGTCTATGCAGCCCGCGCGACCATTTCCCCTCATTTCCCTCGCACGCCGTTAAGCTATTCGTCAGCCCTGAGCGACGCTCTGGACGCCGAGGTTTATCTGAAACACGAGGAACACTTGCCCTTGGGTGCGTTCAAATCCCGGGGTGGCATCAATCTCCTCGCGGGAATGTCTGACGAAGAACGCGAACGCGGGGTAATCACCGCCAGCAGCGGCAACCACGGCCAGTCCATCGCCAGCGCCTGTCGGATGTTCGGAGCTCGCGCCATGATCGGGTTGCCCGTGGACGCCAACCCAAATAAGGTTGCGTCCATGGAATCCCTCGGCGCTCAGTTGATCTTTCACGGAGCAAACTTCGACGAGGCCAGGGAACATTGCGAACGCCTCGCCCAGGAAGAGGGCTACCGCTACGTCCACCCGGTCAACGAACCGGCTCTCATCGCCGGCGTTGGCACCGCCAGCCTGGAAATCATCGAGGACCTTCCCGACGTCGAGGTGATGATGCTCCCCATCGGCGGCGGCAGCGGCGTCTCCGGAGCTTGTGTGGTGGCCGGCGCAACGAATCCCGCCATTCAGGTAGTCGCGGTCCAGTCGGAAGCTGCTCCTGCTGCCTATCTCTCATGGCAGCAGGGACAGTTGGTTTCCGCTCCCATGCGAACCTGGGTCGAGGGCACTGCCACCGCAGTCGGCTACGAACTCCCCCAGCAGATCATTCGGCACCGCCTTCACGATTTCCTGCTGGTCAGCGACGATGACATCAAACGCGCCGTTGCCATGCTGGTCGAAAAAGCGCACACTTTGGCCGAGGGAGCCGGGGCCACAGCCCTGGCCGGAGCGGTCCGGCACCCGGAACTCGTGCGCGGTAAAAAAGTCTCCATCACCATCACCGGCGCTAACATCACCCTAGCCCAACTCCGCGATTGCATAGACCTCTACCTCTCTGATTGACGGCCAACGTCGCGGATTGAAATCGCCGACGATGCAGCGATCAACGCAAAAACGCCGCCCGTTACTTTGGGCGGCGTTCCAATGCGTTGCGGGATATCGGAATCCTAAGCCGGCGGGTCCCTCCGGCTCTCCAGGTACCTGGCCAATTCGTCCCGTTCGAACTCCGGCATCTCGTGTTCTCCATGTCGGTCAATCAGCCACATCCCCAGTTCTTGCTCGATCATCTGCCCGATTTCCCAACCTGTGACCCCGATCCTGTCCAGCGCCCGCAGAGCTCTGGGCGCCTCGATCGACGGCATAGTAGCCAGCAGCGCGCCCGACCCCAGCAAACCCAGCGGATCAATGCCCAGCGCGGCGCAGATTTCTTCGCATTCGGGCAGCACCGGCGTGCTCTCCGCCTCAAAGACCACTCCCAGATCGGACGCTGACGCAACCTCGCGCAGCGCAGTGACCACGCCGCCTTCGGTAATATCGTGAAGGCTGTGAATTCGCACTGACTCACGCAGCGCTCGTGCCGCCTCCACCACGCTGATCCCGGGATCTGTCAAATACCCCGCAGCCCGATTAATTGTGTCGTCGGCGACGCCGTGGACCTTTAATTCTGCCGCGCACTCCGCCGCCAGAATCGCCGTGCCCTCGATGGCAATCCCCGTAGTCAGAATGATGCTGTCTCCGTCCTGGGCTCCGCTCGTCGTGATCATGCTGTGGCGGTCCGGCAGATCCCCAAGCATCGTGCCCGCCACGATGGGCCGGTCAATTCCCAGCGTTACCTCGCTATGCCCGCCGATTAACGCAACTCCCAAAACTCGGCACGCGTCGGCTATCTCCCCGAACAACCCGCGCACGTCGTCAGCCTCGAAACTCGCCGGGATCAACACGGTCGGCAGAAACCATCTGGGCTCCGCCCCGCTGCACGCGATGTCGTTGGCGTTCACCTGTACCACGTACCAACCCACCCTCTCCGTCGCGAAAGTGATCGGGTCGGACTTCGCAACCAATAAGCGGTCCCCCATATCCACCACCGCGGAATCCTCGCCCACCGTTGGCCCGACCACCACCCGTGGGTCTTGTGCCCCCACGTCTGTGAGTAATTCCGCCAGCAACTCCGGCGGTAGTTTACCTGGCTTCAACATGCCTCCTTGATTCATCGACTCGACACAGCAGTTTATCAAACCGGACGCGTGTGCCCGTCCGTTTGCAGCCACATCGGAGTTTGCTATAATTCTCCCTGCTAAAGCCTGCGCTTTAGCTCAGGGTACGGCGCATTCGTCTAGCGGCCCAGGACACCGCCCTCTCAAGGCGGAGATCAGGGGTTCGAATCCCCTATGCGCCACCATCGCTTTCGTCGCCGGCGCGTCTTCCCGCGTCGGCGTCTTCTCTTTAGACGTTAACCCCTTCGCGCTCATGCAAGACTCGGCCGTCATATTGGCGTTGGTCCTGGTATTGGCGTCCGCGGCCGCTCATGCCACCTGGAATCTGCTGCTCAAACGGGCGCAACAGCAGGAAGTCTTCGCCTGGTGGCTGTCGGGTTTCGCGTTGGTTGGCGCCCTTCCCATCGCTGTGGTGCTGGCCTTCCGCACGACTTTTGAAGTTGTCGGCATTTGGTATGTGATCGCCACCATACTGCTGCACATCTGCTATTTCCTCTTCCTTGGCCGTACCCTTGCCCGCAGCGACCTGTCCCTGGTCTACCCCATCGCTCGCGGCTTAGGGCCCGGCTTGGTCCCCATATTGGCCGTTACCTCCCTGGGCGAAACCGTAACACCGTTGGCTTGGGTGGGCATCGGCACAATTGTCGTAGGCATCTACACCATGGCGTGGTGGGGCCAGTTGCGTCAGTTCGCCACGATGTACGCCTTGACCGAAAATCTGCCCGGGCTCATTTATGCCCTGCTGACCGGCCTCTGTATCGCCCTGTACACCATCGTGGACAAGCGGGGCGTCGCCCACGTCAGTCCTTTCCTCTACCTCTACCTCATGACCGCGGGGGTCGCTATCGGTTGGTCGCCTTACATAATCCGCAACTACGGGGCCACCGGCATGGTCCGCGAGTGGCGCGGCGGATGGGTCAGCATCATCTCAGCGTCCGCGTTGCTGTTTCTCGCTTACGGCCTCGTTCTCACCGCCATGAGCATCACAGACGTGAGCTATGTCGCTCCTCTGCGCGAAGTCGGCTCCTTGTTCGCACTGGTGCTCGGTGCAGTCATCCTCAAGGAGAACGTGACTCGCGGCCGTGTTGTAGGGGCCGTCCTGGTCGTTGCGGGCGTCGTTCTCATCACGCTGTCCCGCTGAAGGGTGTGCCCGCAGCGACTATAATGCTGCCAATAGAGCAATACCCATTCGGAAGGGGGAATCATGGACGCCCAAATTGACCTGTTCGAAGCGATTTACAGCCAACGCCAAATCACCCGTTACAAACCCGATCCCGTCCCTCAATCCGCCCTACAGCAGATGATCGACGCCGCCGTCCGCGCTCCCAACGGAGGCAACACCCAGCCGTGGGAGTTCGTGGTGGTCAACGACCCCGAAACCGTGCAGCAACTGGGTGAGCTGTACAAAAACACCTGGCTGGACGCTATGGGGTGGGAACCGTCCCCCGACGAATCCCGTGTCTATCGCCACGCCCGCTACCTGGCTCATCACATGCCCGAGGTTCCCGCCATGATCGTCGTTTGCGCCGACCACTCACGCGGCAGCGGGTATCAGGCCGACCAACCCATCGAACGCGGTCGCCATGCCGCTTCCGTTTGGCCTGCCATTCAGAACCTGTTCCTGGCCGGGCGAGCTTTGGGTCTGGGCACCCGAATCACCACCGTCCTGAACCGCAAAGAGGATGAGGTTCGCGAGGTTCTGGGATTGCCGGCGCACGCGGAAATGATCTGTCTCACCCCGGTCGGCTATCCCCGGGGCAGTTTCGGCCCGACCACCCGTCGCCCACCGTCGGAGGTGACGTCCTTCAACCGATGGGGATTCCGCGATTGGAACGACTGACCCACACCCGGACCGAAGACGTGGAGCGAATATGCCCGAGCTCACCACCAAGATCAACAACGCCCGATACGTGGTCACCATGGACCCGGAGCGGCGAATCATCGCCGACGGGACCATCGTAATCAGCGGTAGCCAGATCACGCAGGTCGGCAAATCCGACGACCTCGCCCACGTCCCTGCCGACACCGTGTTGGAAGCTGAGGGAATGGTGGTGACTCCCGGTTTCGTCAATGGCCACATGCACATTAGCTACGCCCACGCCGTCCGCGGCCTGTTTCCCGACAACCTGGGCGCCGATTATCTGCCCAACGTTTTCCGGCTGCAGGCCGCCATGACGCCCGAGGACGAATACTCCACGTCCCTCCTGGCCATCACCGAGTTGCTGAAATACGGGACCACCACGTTCGTCGACCCCGGCACCACTACGCACCTGGACGTCTGCCTCGACGCTTACCGTCAGGCGGGCTGCCGCATCGTCGTCGGCTGGAACGTCTTGGATCGCCCCAATCCGTTGAACCTCCCGATCTATAAGACCGACGAGGCAATACGGCTGACCCAGGAGAGCGTCGACCGTTACCAAGGCGCGTTGGACGGCCTGGTTTCCGCCTGGGCCATGCCGTTCTCGTCCGAGTTCTGTTCCGCCGAACTCCTCCGCGCTACCCATGCCATCGCTGAATCCGCTGGGACCCGTTCCACTCTCCACTTCAACAGCGGGCCCCGTTGGATCCAGCATTGCCGGCAGGAGCACGGCTGCACTCCCACGGAATACCTGGACCGCTGCGGCGTGTTGACTCCCGCCATGACCCTGGCCCACTGCTTGGGCATTTCCGATGTTGAAGCCCAACTGATCGGCGAACGCGGCGCGGCCGTGGTGATGTGCCCCACGGCGGCCATAAAAGGCGGCGCCCGCATGACTCATCAGGGCTTGCTCCCCGAGTTGATCAAATACGGTGCCGTCGTGGGCTTGGGAACCGACGCTGGCAACAACTCAAACTTGTTGGAAACTCTGCGGTCGGTCTACCTGGCCGCCGTGCTGTACAAGGACGGGCGCGGCGACGTAGGCATCGTGCCGGCCGAAACCGCGCTCGAGTTGGGCACCATCGGCGGCGCTGCGGCGTTGGGCATGGATGACATAATCGGCTCCGTGGAGCCCGGCAAAGCCGCCGATCTCGTGCTTTTCGACACCCGGCGTTCCGAGTGGGCCGCCTTGCACAACCCGGTCAACTCCCTCGTGTACAACGCCGACGGGCGTAGCGTCCACACCGTCATCGTCAATGGCCGCGTGGTAGTCCAGAATCACCACCCGTTGTTCGTCGACGAGGCCGAGTTAGTCGCTCAGGTACAAAAAAGCGGCGACGCGCTCATTGAACGCGCCGCCGTCAATTTCGATTCCCGTTGGCCGATTGTCTGACCGGACAGTACCAGCCTTCTAACGCTCGTCGTCCGGCCCGCTGATATCCCGAAGGATGTTCTCCAGGGCCTGGTCCAGCGCCGGGTCCAAATCCACCGGCTCAACGAAAGGCGTGTACTGGTAGTCCACCCGCACCTGGTCGATGATCTGCTTGGCTTCGTTGTTAGTGCTTCCCAACCGCTCCAGGTTTTCCAGCAACTCTCGGGATTCCCGGCTTCCCAACTGCTCCAGTTCCGACAGGTCCATCTCGATGTCGAAAAGCGAACGCAACCGGCGCAGGATGTCGTAGTAGGCGCGGTGGTCTTGCGTGATGCCAAGTTGATTGTTGTTGTTCGTCATGAACGGATACATGGGCGCCATCGCGCCCATCCGGAACATCTCCACGTCCGAATATTCGAAGTGCGCCAGCGAAACCAGCGCCATTCCGATGGTCGGGCCCTGTCGTCCCCTGCTCCCGTAGCTGGAGAACTGCACGCCGTACCGCTCTAGCTGCTCCTTCATTTCGGGGCGCGAGTACACGCAGGTGATGCGCCTCTCCAAATCCGGCGGTGCCGGCCCGTTCACGCCCTCCACAGCAACCGTCTGTCGTATCCCCAGGTCCTTGATCGCGGAGAAGAACGCCTCGGCATAGATGTCCAACCGGTACCAGGGCTCCTCGCCCAGAAAAACCAGCAGCCCGCCACCGATTTCATAAAAGGCGTTCTGACGCGTCATCGCCGAACTGGGCAGCCCTTCGTGAAACGCCGCCGCCGGCCGGAACGCGTCGTGGGTGCCGGCTACCTGGAACGGGTAGCACATCCGGTTGACATATTCCGTCATTCGGCCGATTTGACGGCCGCCGTTCTTGTCAATCAGATAACGGGGGAGACCGCTGGAGATCCGGCCGCCGTTTGACCATTGCCGTCGCCAACCGGCGATCAGGTAATTGGCCTCCGGTTTGTCGGTGAATGTGAAAAGTTCCTCAGCCATTATGGACGGCCTCCCTGCCCGACGGGCAAGTCGAGGTTTCGCCTAATATACCACATACCTGTTGGTCTCCCCGCTCTAGTTGCGCGAGAACCCCGTCCCGCCGAAACCCGTCGTCTGTTCGTTCACCAGGAACGTGCCCGAATCCCGCCCGCGGATCGTTTCCAGCTCCACGTCAAAACGTTGACCGCCAAACTCTCCCAACATCTCGAACCGCCGCTCGGTATAGACCCTGCCCTCGAAGCCCACACTCTCCACGTCCCGCTCTTCCTCCCCCGACAGGTACATCTCCACGGCCGTCGTCATCAACTTCTCTCGGTCCTCGCCGCTGAGAACGCCCGGGGCACGCAAAAACACGTACCCCCACCGCATGCCTTTATGCTCCATCATGAGGCGAATGGTCCCGAAGTGTCATCCAAAGTTGTGCCCATCCCGGTGCATCCGACACCAGAGGGGTGGCGTGAGGATGATGGGATGTCGCACATAAGCATCGCGGAAAGCTTCAGTTGGTGGGCGGTGAGGGACTCGAACCCCCGGCCTTCTGCGTGTAAAGCAGACGCTCTAACCATCTGAGCTAACCGCCCGCGTCCTTTCAGGGCATACAAATGGCGCGCTTGGCGAGATTCGAACTCACGACCTCTGCCTCCGCAGGGCAGCGCTCTATCCACTGAGCTACAAGCGCGCGTTGGAAAATGGTGCCGAGGGAGGGATTTGAACCCACACGTCCGTAATGGACACTGCGCCCTGAACGCAGCGCGTCTGCCGTTTCGCCACCTCGGCCGGTGGTCTTCCGCTGTTAACTGACTCTCGCTGCGGCGGGTGTGGTGGGCGATGGAGGATTTGAACCTCCGACCTCCTCGGTGTGAACGAGGCGCTCTAACCGCTGAGCTAACCGCCCCAGCGCGACTCTTCAGCCATTATATCCCCGCCCTCTGAATACGGCAACCGCGTCGACTTGCGAGTCGGCCCGCACCGGTTCGCGTCATCAGGAACGGAAAAAGGGCGACCCAAGGGCCGCCCTACAACTTCGCAATATGGACACGTTATGTCAAAAACCGCCGCAAATTACGCTACAACACAACATAACGCGCCTTGTGCGAACCAACCAATGCGCGATCCGATCGGGGTCAGTGAGCCCCGACGCCGCTGATTTCCTTGCCAGGCTCTCCAACGGCGCCTGACTCCAACAACTTGGCGAATTCCTCGGAGTCGTAACCCAATTCCGCCAGCACTTCCTCGTTGTGTTCCCCCAGCGCAGGAGGTGCCATCCGCAGCTCCGCCGGCGTTCCGCGCAACTTGATCGGGGAGTTGGGTACCCTGAGATCCGGCACCTTGGGGTGGTTGATCTCCAGGAACATTGCCCGTGCGTTGACTTGTTCGTCCGCCACCACGTCCGACGTCTTGTTGATCGGTCCCACCGGCACCCCTGCCTCGTCGATCACCTTCACCCAGTGCGCCACAGTGTTGGTGGCAAAGATGCTGTTCAAAAGGTCAACCATCTCGGCCCGATGCGCCACGCGGTCCGGATTGGTCGCGAACTTGGGGTCGTCCTTCAGACCCGGATGCCCAATAGCATTGCAGAACCGCTCCCACAGGTTTGGGTTTGCCACGCCCAGGATGAAGAACCCGTCCGCCGCCTCGAAACTCTGGTAAGGCACGAGGCTCGGATGCCCCGAGCCCAAACGGTGCGGCTCGATGCCGGTACCGATGAAACCCGTCGCGTGGTAACTCATCGCCGCTACCTGTCCATCCAGAAGCGCGGTGTCGATCAGCTGCCCCTCCCCTGTCTTGTCCCGGTGGTACAAAGCCGTGACGATCGATCCGTAGGCCAGCATCCCCGTGAACAGATCCACCAGCGAGAATCCAACCCGCTGGGGCGGCCCGTTCGGATCGCCGGTAAGGTGCATCAACCCGCTGTACGCCTGGATGATCAGGTCGTAGCCGGGCTTGTTCGCCATCGGCCCCGTGCGCCCATAGCCGGATATGGTGCAGTAAACGATGTCCGGATTGATTGCCTTGATATCCTCGTAGCCCAACCCCATTCGCGCCAGCGTGCCGGCCCGAAAGCTCTCAATCATCACGTCGGCCTCTTTGGCCAGAGACTTGACGATCTTCAGACCTTCCTCGGATTTGAGGTTCACCGAAAGGCTGCGCTTGTTGCGGTTGAAAGACAGGAACTGCGTGCTCTCGCCGTTCCATATCGGGGGCCACTTGCGCGTCTCGTCGCCGTCGTTGGGCTCCTCGATCTTGATGACATCCGCGCCCATGTCAGCCAAATTCTGGGTGCAAAATGGGCCAGCCAAGGTGCGTGTGAGGTCGACGACCTTGATGTTTTCCAGGGGCTGAGACATCGTTACAGTCCTCGCTTTTTCAGTTTCGCCGGATTATAGCATGGGGGTACCAGCGCGTTGACGAGCGCATTTCCAGGTGTTAGCGTGAGCGCGAATTTTCGTTATGTCGAGTGGTCAACCCATTTTCAACGACCCTGCCCGCCCGCTGATCGTCTCCTTGGGCGGCATCAATATGGACTTGGTGACCTTCGCCGACCGTCTCCCGGCGGACGGCGAGACGGTGGTGGGTGATCAGTTCGTGACCTACGCCGGCGGCAAAGGCGCGAACCAGGCCGTTGCCACAGCCCGCATGGGCGCACGCTCCGCCATGGTTGGGCGAGTCGGCGACGACATGTTCGGCCCGCAGCTTATCGAACTCCTTCAATCCGCCGGCGTCGCCACTGACTCTGTTGGCGTTAGCTCCAACACATCGTCCGGCATCGCGGTGATCAGCGTGGGCCAGGCCGGCCAGAACCGCATCGTGCAGGTCCTCGGCGCCAACGACGCCTGCGGCGAGGCAGAATTTGACGCCATCAGCGCTCTGCTACCCGAAACTTCCGCTTTGCTTCTGCAACTAGAGGTGTCAATCGGCCTCTCCCAGCGCGTCGCGGAGCAAGCGTACGCTCAGGGCGTAACGGTAATCCTGGATCCCGGGCCGGTGCGCCCCGTTCCAACGGAGTTTTATCGCCACGTCTCGGTCATTACCCCCAACGAGACGGAAGCCGAAGCCTTGGTCGGCCATCCCATCGCAGACATCGGTGCCGCCGCGGCCGCAGCCCACGAGCTAGTCGTCCGGGGAGTCGGCGATGCCGTCATCAAATTGGGTTCCATGGGTGCGTATTGGTCCGACGGCAACGATGCGGGCCACGTCCCTGCGTTTCCTGTCGACGCGGTGGACACCGTGGCCGCCGGCGACGCATTCAATGGCGCGATGGCAGTCGCCTTGGCCGAAGGAGTTGGGTTGCCCGAGGCAGTCCGCTGGGGTTGCGCCGCTGGGGCTCTCTCCGTCACCAAGGTGGGAGCGCAGGACTCCATGCCGGCCCGAGAAACAGTAACCTCCTTGCTGAACCAAACCCAGCCCTAACGTTATGACAATCTGGCTGCTTCTCTGCCGTGGCTACCGACGATAAATTCTGTCCTTCCTGTGGAGCGCGACTGACCTTGCGTCAGAACGAGGGCCGGACTCGTCCCGTTTGCCCCAGGTGCGGCCGGGTGATGTACTACGATCCGAAGTTGGCCGCGACGTGTGTCGTCGAACGTGAAGGGCGCACGCTGTTCGTCCGGCGCGGCATACCCACTGGCTACGGCCTCTGGAGCCTGCCCGGGGGTTACGTGGACCGCGGCGAACTCGTGGAGGACGCCGCCGCCCGCGAGGTGTTTGAAGAGACCGGCCTTCAGGTGGTCACCGAACAGCTCATCGGTGTGTTCTCCCAGGCGGAGCACCCGGTGGTGGTCGTGGCGTACTCCGCTAGTGAAACCGGCGGCGAACTCAATGCCGGCCCCGAGTGCCTGGACTTGGGTTTCTTCGCGCTGGACGAACTGCCTCCTCTGGCGTTTCCCCGGGACGCCGAGATCATCCGCCGCAAAAACCTGCCCGGCTAACACGGGAAGCTCTCTGCTGGTAGCATCGTCCGTGGCAAGAGTCGCTCATATTCGCCGTCTAGCCACGCAAGTGGGACGCGACCTGCTGGATGTCGTTTTCCCCATCGAGTGCGTGAGTTGTGGCAACTCCGGCGGCTTGATTTGTAATGGGTGCTCCGAGAACCTCCCGGCTCTGAACCCGCCCTATTGCGAAATATGCGCCACACCCGGCGATTTCGCTCGCTGCCAACCCTGTAGTGAAACCATCCGCTGGTTCGACGGCATCCGTTCCCCTTATCGTTACGCCGGCTCAATACGTCAAGCCGTCCTGGCCCTCAAGTACGGCGGCATCAAGGCGGGTGCCTCTCAATTGGGCGATATGTTGGGCGACTACCTACAAGACAACCCATTGCCAGGGACAATCGTCATGCCGGTGCCCATGCCTTCCGACCGTCAGCGGGAACGCGGTTACAACCAGGCCGACCTGTTGGCAAGCCGGGTCGCTCGGAAGTGCAACCTGCCCTACGAACCCAACGCCTTGATTCGCACCCGGAGGGTCGACCCTCAAGCCGGCATCACGGATCCAAACCAGCGCGCCGACAACGTGGCCCGCAGTTTCGCCGTAGCTGATGGCGCCGACGTTTCTGGCATGGACATCATCCTGGTCGACGACGTCGCGACCACTGGCAGCACCCTTGATGAGTGCGCCGCCACCCTCAAAAAAGCCGGCGCCCGATCCGTTTGGGGCCTCGTCCTGGCAACCTCCAGCGGAAACCCGCGAACAGAGTAAGCGAATTCAACTGATCGCGTCGCGTTGGCCGGGTCATATTCGGTTTGACATCCATTGTCGGGTCTGCTGAAATGACGCCAACAATCACCGTTTCTCCAATCCAATGAAGGAGGCACAATCATGGCAAGCAACACTATCGTTTATGTGGGCGCCGAAGCTAGCGGACTCTACCGAAAGCAGGCCGGCGATGCTCACTGGGACATGCTTACCGACGGCCTGGCGCCCGCTACGCAGGCCCGCGCTATCGCCATCCACCCCAACGATCCGCGCACCGTCTTCTGCGGAACCCAACGCGGAATCTATCGCAGCACCGACGGCGGCGACCACTGGCAGCGCATGAACATGACCGAGGGCCGCGTCGTCTGGTCCATCCGGTTCCACCCCAACGACCCCAACATCATGTTCCTAGGCACCGAGGGCGCTGAAGTCTTCAAGAGCGAGGACGGCGGCGAAAACTGGTCTCACATCGCCACCGTTTCCAACCCCAACCAGGTCCAGATGGCCTTCGCCATGCGCATCCTGGGCATCGACATCGAGGCCGGCAACCCCGACAACATGTACGCGGCCCTCGAGGTCGGCGGCGCGGCCAGCAGCACCGATGGCGGTCACACCTGGACAATCCGCAACTCCGAGTTTGCCGGCGACGTCGACCTGCTCGACCTCCACGGCGTGGCTGTGGGCGGAGCCGATTCCAACTCGGTCCTCATCTCCAACCGCACCGGCGTTTGGCGCAGCACTGACCGCGGCGCTTCCTGGCAGGACTGTGAGTTCGGCCGGTTCTCGGACATCATGTACTCCCGCGGCGTCGTGCGCGACCCCAGCGATCCCAACACCCTGTACGCCTGCGTCGGCATGAACTTCGGCAGCGAGCAGGGCGGCGTTATGCGCACCACCAACCTGGGCGAAACCTGGGAACGCTTCGACCAGGGGATCAATCCCGGCAGCACCACCTTCGGTGTCGCCGTGAACCGCCAGGCCCCGTCGCAGGTCTACTTCTGCACGCGGCGCGGCCAGGTCTTCGGCACCCATGACGGTGGCGCGTCCTGGTCAACCGACCAACTGCCGGAGACCGCGATGAACACCATCAGCGTGGCCTGCACCTCCGCATAGCACGTGCCAACCAGGCGCGGCGCTGAAATTGTAGGGGCGGGTTTGAAACCCGCCCCTCTTCGTTGGACTTGGTCGGCGACCTTAGCTGTCTGCTTTGGGCAGCCACTCCTGGTTCCAGGGGAATTCGTCCGGACCGGTTCCAAAAGCCGGAAGCCCTTGGTCCACCCGTTCCCGGTAGGGACTCGTCACCGGCTCGCGGTACGGGTACAGCCCACCCTCGTACATCTGCTCGCCCTTCTTGAAGTGCGTGGCCTGTTCCAGGGTCTCCACGAACGGCATGTTGATGTCGTACAGGTTCCCGGCGCTGGCCCGTGGGCGAGGTCCAGCCTTGGAAACGTGCCCATAAAGTTCACGCCCGATGATGCGCTCAGCCGCCCACACACATTCGACCAGTTTGTCGATGTCAACACCGGTTGGGATACCCATATCCTCCATCATGTGGAGCAGGTCCTCCGTCGGCGCCATACCGGTGGCGCGCCCGTTTCCGCAATAGGGGCATCCACCGAAACCACCGATGGTACCGTCCAGCTCAAGGGTATCCTCGGGGCCCAGAACGCGCATGGCGGCATAGGCGGAAGCAATGGCCATGTTGCGCCCGTTGTGCAGGTGCAGGCGGAAGTGGTCGATCTCCGGCCATCGCTCCTTCACGCGCACGATGCTCTCCTCTACCTTGGCCGGCGTGCAGTGGCTCATCGGGTCGCCCATGGAACAACTCTTGACGCCGATCCCGGCCTCGTCCCACAGTCCGTGCTGGTACTCCAGCAGAGTCATGAGGCTGTCCACCGGGAACTCACCCAGGAAGTTGGAGCCCCAGGAGGCGTTGCACCCGATGCCGGCTTGCGTGATGCCCAACTCCTGCGCCTGCGCGATGATCTCCGGCCAGCGTTCCATCTCCTGCATCTGGCTGCGGTTGGTGTTTCGTCGCGCAAACACGTCGCACAAGTGGCACGACAGCCTCGGGTACGCATCCCGCTCGATGGTCAGCGGCGGCGAATAAGCGCGAGCGCGTTCCACCCCCCGGGCGTTCAGCGCCAGGGCGGTATAGGTGACTCCCGCCTTGGGCGTGAACTTGGTCACGATCTCGTCGATTCGCTCCATCTGCGGAGTCCATCGCGGACTCACAAACGAACCGACGACGATGCTTTTCAGGCCCGTCTCAGAGAGCATGTCGAGTAGCTCAACCTTATCGTCCACCGAGATGTTGGCGTCCTCGATTTGCATGCCCTCACGCATGCCTTCCTCTTTATAATGCACTGTGGGCCATTCGTTTGGCATGGGTGATTCCTCCAATTGCGATGCGTAATGAAACCCGTCGCTACTTGCGAACAACGGCTCTCAAATTGCCGGGATTGTAAGTTTGGCCCGCCGGCATTGTCAAGAAATCGAGGCCCCCCGCCTGCTACCCACGCGTGCTTGCAGGCCCGCCCAACGACGCGTATGCGATCATCTTATAAACCAACTTGGCCGCCGTGTAGCTGTTCGCCGCCGGCCCCTCGTTGGGCGCCAGCTCGCACACGTCGAACCCCACGATCTGCCGTTGCTCGGAAACCTGCCTCAGCACTCCGACTAGATCCAACCATCGCATCCCACCCGGCTCGGGGGTCCCGACTGCCGCCATCTCCGATGGATCCAGTGCGTCCAGGTCAACGCTCACGTAAACCTGCGCCGTCAGCGTGGATATTATGTCCTGTATGTAGTCGGGTCCGTCCGGCGGCCAATAAACCACCCGGATGCCGGTTTGATCGATGTGGTCCTTCTCCTCCTGGGCCAGCGTACGCACCCCCACCAGCGACACTGCGCAGTGCTCGGCGATCCGCCGCGCCGCCGACCCGTGCCCGAAGCCGGTCCCTTGGTACTCATCCCTCAAATCCGCGTGCGCGTCGATATAAAGGACCGATAAATCGGGATATTCCTCTAGCGTCGCCAATGCCGAACCGATGGCCGCGGAATGGTCTCCGCCGAGCACGCCAGTAAGTTTCCCCATCCCTTGATAATGGGATACCGCCCGCCGAACACGCCAGACCATCTGCTCAGGATTGCCAACGTGCGGTTCCACCGGATCGGTAGTGTGAATCCCCAACTCCGCTACGTCTATCCCCAACTCGAGGTCGTAGTCTTCCAGCGCCGCCGAGGCCGCGATGATGGCGGAGGGGCCGTAGCGCGCCCCGCTGCGAAATGAGGTCGTGCTGTCTATCGGAACTGGGATCAGGACGGCAAATGCGCTATCCAACGCCCCCTGATCCGGAGGCAATGACAGGAAGTTCGCCGGCGTTACCGGAACCGGCGGGACTGCGGCGTAATCCGGGTTTGGTTCACGCAACCGGCGAACCGGACCCCACCGTTTGCAGAACGGAACGCTGGCGACGTGTTTCCGTGGCCCCCTGTTCCGCGTCGGTCCACTCCAACCCACGGTCCAGCAACCAGGACTTGACCTGAGTCAAGTCGAACAGGGAACGCGCGTCGGCGAGGGCTTGCTCGTGGTCGAAAGTTTTGCAGGAAAACAGGTCGATATTGACGTAGTCCCGGTGCGGGAACGTGTGCACGCTGATGTGGCTTTCGGCGATAATTACAAAACCGGAGATGCCGCTATCGTTCGGATTCGGAGCATGATACTCAATGACTTCCGGTTCGGTTATCCGGGTCATTCCGAGACTCGCCGGGTACTCGTCCAGGAATGTCCGTAGCCGTTCCGTGTCCCACATCATGCCGGCGTCCCCGCCGAATCCGTCGATAATCAGGTGCATCCTGCTAGCCATCCCCCAATGAAAAATCGGCCCCGTTGGACGGGGCCGCGCCGTCTTGTGAAAATGCGGCGTTTAGAATATCATAGCCGCCACTCCAATTCAAAGCGAAATCAGCGCTCTGGGAACCCCAAACCGTCGGTGTGGCAATCCACCTAGCCGACGGCGTCGTATGTCATTTGACTGCGGTCAGATTTCCCAGCAATCAGCCCCTAAGGCACGGACAATCTTATGGCTTCCGAAACTGCTCCCACCACTGATGACAGCGTCGCGGAATTGCCATCCGAAGACGTGATGATCGATGTCCGCGATCTCACGCACTATTACGGGCCCAACCCCGCCGTAGAGAACGTGAATTTCACCGTCCGGCGCGGCGAGATCTTGGGATTCCTGGGACCCAACGGCGCCGGCAAGACCACCACCATGCGCATCCTCACCGGATTCATGCCGCCAACGCGGGGATTCGTGACTCTTGATGGCTACGACGTGGTCGAAAAGTCGTTGGAAGTGCGCAAGCGGGTCGGTTACCTACCGGAGTCGGTCCCCCTGCACACGGAGATGACCGTCACCAACTACCTGAAATATATGGGCACCCTGCGCCGCATGAACGGACGGCAAATCCGCCGTCGCACCGACGACGTGATCGATGTGTGCCGTCTAGGGGACTACCACAAAACCCTCATCGGAAAGCTGTCCAAGGGGTTCCGGCAGCGCGTTGGCATCGCCCAAGCTATCCTCCACGAACCCGAAGTTTTGATCCTCGACGAACCCACCATCGGCATCGACCCCATCCAGGTGGTCGAAACCCGCAGTCTGATTCAGGAACTGGGCCAAGAGCAAACCGTGGTGCTGAGCAGTCATATCCTGCCCGAGGTCAGCATGATCTGCGAACGCGTGCTGATCATCCACGAGGGCCACATCGTCGCCGCCGATACTCCAAACAACCTCGCCCAGCACCTGCGAGGCGTTGAACAGCTCGAGGTCGAAATCGGCGGCCCACCGGCTGAAGTGCTCCCCGTGCTGCGTTCCATCGAGGGCGCAACCGAGGTTTCTCACCATCCGCGTCCGGGCATCAACGCCTACCGCGTGCAATTCCGTGAGGGTTTCGACCTGAGGGACGAGATATCGCGCACGGTGATCAGCCACGAATGGAGCCTGCTCAGCATGCAGGTCAACAGCATGAGCCTTGAGGAGATTTTCCTCAGGCTCACCACCTCCGAGACCGACGACGAGGATTTTGCGTAGCAGACGATGCGAACGATCCGCGCTGTAGCGTTCAAGGAAATTCAGATCTATTTCAGCAGCCCGGTGGCCTACATCGTGGCGCTTATATTTATGGCCCTCAGCGGCTTCTTCTTTGTCCGCGACCTGGGCAACCCGTTCCCCGAGGCGTCCCTGAGCAACTTCTTCCAAGGTGCGACTTTCCTGCTGATACCCCTAGCGCCAGCCTTGACCATGCGTCTCCTTGCGGAGGAGCAGAAGCTCGGTACCATCGAACTCCTCTTGACCTCCCCGGTACGCGACTGGGAGGTCATCCTAGGCAAATACATCTCCAGCCTGGTGTTCTTGCTGTTCCTGCTGGCCCTCACTTCATATTATGTAGTCCTGCTGCTGGTCTTCGCCAGTCCTGACCCGGGCCCGATCTACTCCGGATACCTGGGGTTGGTGCTCTACGGCATGGCCGCGCTCTCCGTGGGTATCCTCACCTCAACCCTGACCAGCAACCAAATCATCGCGGCGGTCGTGGGCACCGGCATCCTCGTCGTCCTGTACGCCACCGCGTTCATCAGCGAGGTCGTCGCTGGCATCTGGGCAAATGTGTTCACCCAGCTCGGCTTCACCAGCCACTTCAATGATTTCGACAGCGGGATCATCGACTCGGCGCACATCGTCTATTTCCTCACGGTAACCGCCCTGTTCCTGTTCCTCTCGATCCGCGCGCTGGAATCGCGCCGCTGGAGGTAGCATGAGCCAGCAGCGTATCGACGAAACTCCCAGAGATTGGCGCCGGCGCCGTGGCAGGGATCGCCAGGGTGCCGGCCCGTCGGAGCCAACTCCGGACGAACCGCAGGCTCTGGAAGAGCAGTCCCGGACCCTGTTCTCGTTCATCGAACCAGTTTTCGATTTCGTCGCCGTTTTCTACGCCCCCATCCTGATCGCTGGTGTGGTTGGCCTGATCTCGGGCGCGGTGCTGCTCGCCTTCGTGTCTTCCCTGAAACTCTACGGCGGAATTGTGCTGGCCATCGGCGCCGCGTTCGTTCTGTTGGTCGCCATCTCATACTTCAGCCAGGTCATCGCTGCGTTCTTCAGCCGCACTGGCCGTTACGGTGTCAACACCGTGGTGATGACGGCCGCGTTCATCGGTCTGGTCGTACTCGCGAATTACGTCGCCTTCGAGAATCACTTCCGCGCCGACACCACCGCGACCAACCAGTTCTCGTTGGCCAACCGCACCAAGGATCTGCTGGATAATCTCGACCGTCCCATCAACGTCATCGCCTACTACCCGGATGAAATCCCCGACATCAACATGCTGACGCGCCGGGGCAAGGTCGACACCATGCTCAGCGAATTCAGCAAGCGCAGCGGAAATTTCGCCTACCAGTTCGTTGATCCACAGAAGGAAGCGGACCTCGCCCGCAGCCAGGGGATAACTTCCTACGAGACCATCGCCGTCGCCGCCGTCGGCACCGATCTGCTCGATCTGGTGCAGCCCACCGATGCGGTCTACAGCCGATTGGAGCAGGACCTGTACACGGCCTTGCTTGTAGCAACGGAAACCGAACAGAAAAAGGTCTATTTCCTGGCCGGACACGGCGAACGCGACATCAACCGGGCGGAGGACGACGGGTACCAGCAGATCAAGGACGGCCTGGAGGTCGACAACTACGCGGTTGAAACCCTGTTCTGGCCCCCCTCCCAGGAGGATGTCACCATCCCCGACGACGCAGCGCTACTGGTCATAGCCGGGCCCACCGGTGAACTTCCCCAGGCCCACGCCGACGCGCTGAATTTCTATATGGCCGGCAGACAACCCGATGGCGAACCGCGCCGCGAAGGGGCCAGGCTCATTTTTCTCGCCGAGCCGGATACCCACGATACTTTCCGCGCGTTCCTGGCCCTCTGGGGCGTCCTGGTAACCGACAGTTACATCAGGGACGTTGAGGGTTCCCAACCCAACGCGCCGCGCACCCTACGGGTTGGCATCTACAACCCCCAGGCTCCGCCAGAAATCGTCGCGCCCCGGGGCCAGCCCTTGCAGGTCGCGTTCATGCCCGGCGCCGCTGCCCTGGAACCCGTCATCGAAGAGTCCAGCGCACGCATCCCCGTGCCCATCGCGGCGACCACGCCGTCGGCCCGCCTGATCAGCGACATCGAGCGTACCGAACCCATTGAAGGCGATCCCCAGAGCGTGTATTTCCCGGCTATCTACCTCGATATCGTCGCGCCCGTTGGCACGCCCGCGCCCACGGAAAGGCCGCCGGACAACCAGATCGCTGGCATGACGGTTTTCGGCGATTCCGACTTCATTACGAATCGCAACGTCCAGCGCGGTTCCAGTGCCGCCCTGTTCCTGAATTCAGCGAACTACCTGATGGGCGACTTCTCCCTCGTGTCCATTCGCGACCGCGAGTTCGTTTATCGGGAATGGAACCTCGACGCCAACGAGTTTAACTTCGTTCGCTTCTCCACATGGCTGCTCCTGCCCGGCCTCATGGCGATCATGGCGGTTGTGGTCTGGTGGGTCCGGCGTTAATCGCCGTCTTACCATTTCCCGGCAACGCGCCGTTGCTTCTGTTGATTGATTCATAACGGCTCATGAACATCCGTCTGACCATCCTGCTGGTTTTTGTCCTGGTGATCTTCGGTGCCCTCGCGTTGTATTTCAGGCCGTGGGACCGGGCGGAGCCGCGCGACGAACCCCCTTGGGCCTGGCGCATCGACGATGATGCCATCGTGAACATCGAGGTGACGCACCGCGGCCAAGCCGGAGACTTGGTCGAATGCTCAGATGACCCCCCAATCCAGATCTCCGGCGAGGAACAATTCGTCGTCTACGACAAGGACCTAGGGCGAGGAAAATGGTTCATTGAAGAAGAGGGAGAGCGCTCGCAGGTCTATCAGCAAAAATGGGCCGGCACGCCTTTGCTGCTAAGCGGCCCCAAGGTGAACCGCGTCCTCTCTGAAACCATCGAGAACCCGGCACAGTACGGCCTCGACCCTCCTGAAAGTATCATCAAGATCACCGAGGAAACCGGCCTGGCGTACGAGTTCTGGATCGGCAACGCCACTCCCGACGAGGGTTACAACTACCTGCGCCTCGTTGGCGACCCGCAACTGTTCACGGTTCCCGAAATTTGGGCCAGGGTCGTTTATTGTCTCGCGGTCAACCCGCCATTCATTCCTCCGCCACTAGAACTCGGCTACTTCTATGACGTTGATTTCCGGGACATCCAGGAATTGGCGGTCACCCACCAGGGGAAGACGGTCACCTACACCCCCAATCCGGAGGATAGGAACTGGTACGCCGACATCGGCGGTGAGCGGTCCCAGGTCGTTCCACCTGAGTGGTGGCCCCTGCAGCTCCAATGGTACGGCCAGCCCGCCAAGCCCGGCGGTCCCGATAACTTCGTCGGTTGGCACGTCGACGAGGACGGTGCCGACGATCCGAAATACGGCCTCGCACCGCCCGAAACCATTGTCAGGGTTACCACCCACGAAAAGAGTTTCGAGTTCTACATCGGCATGGAGCACATCGAGGTCGATCAGGAGGGGAATCCTATCCTCGACGACCGGGGCAACACCCAGGTTTTCGTCCGTTACGCCGGACTCCCCGATGACCCCATCGTTTATGTAATCAACGCGGTTCGAGCCGAGCGCACCATTTGCCTGGTTACGAATCCCCCGCTCGACCGTCCCTACGATTGCCCGTGAGTCGCCAAACAAGGAGGCTGTTGTGAACGCAGAGATCATATCCATCGGCACCGAGCTCTTGATGGGCGAACTCACCGACACCAATGCCAGCTGGATCGCCGGCCGCCTCCCCCCCCTCGGGATCCAGTTGCAGTGGGTCAGCATCATCGGCGACGATCTCCCCAAGCTCACCGAGGCGTTCCGCCAGGGCATGAAGCGGTCGGACGTCATTTTCACCACCGGAGGCCTGGGACCCACCCAGGACGATCTCACTCGAGAGGCCGTGGCCGCTGCCCTCGACGAGACACCTACGGTCCAGCAGGAAGAGATCGAGAACCTCCGCCAGTGGTTCCGCAACCGCGGCCAGGACATGCCTGCTCATAACGTCAAGCAGGCCCACCTCATCCCATCCGCCCGGTTCGTCACCAACCGCAACGGCACCGCGCCCGGCTGGTGGGCGGAAAAGGACGGCAAGCACATCATCATCATGCCCGGCCCTCCCGGCGAAAACCGTGCCATGTGGCAAGACGAGATTGACGCCAAGCTCAGAGACATGATCGATTCCGAGGTGACCATCACCCGTAACATCAAGACCTTGGGCCTCGGCGAAGCATCCGTCGATGAAATCATCTCGGAATACTTCGGCCTGGAGAATCCCTACCTCGGCATCTACTCCAAAGCCGACGGCATCCACCTGCGCATTATCGCCCGCGCCAACGATGAGGACACCGCCCGCGAAATGATCGCCCCCGTCGAAAACGCCATCCACGAACGGTTGGCGCCCTATATCTGGGGATACGACGACGAAACGCCCGAACTGTCCGTTGGCGCGGCCCTCACTGCCCGGGGCATGACCCTAGCCACCATGGAGTCCGTCAGCGGCGGGTTCCTGGCTAACACCATCACCGAGGCCACCGACAGTGATCAGTGGTATCGCGGCGGCGCTGTTGCCTATACCGCCGACGCCATCGTCGCCGCCGGAGTGCCCCCAGCGGTCCTGGACGCCAACGGCGTCGTCAGCCAGCCCACCGCCAACGCTATGGCCCTCGCTGCTCAGACCTCAGCCGGATCCGATTTCGGTCTCGGCGTAACCGGCGTGCTCGGCCCCCGCGAATTCGAAGGACACCGCCCGGGCACCATCCACATCGCCATCTCTCATGGCGAGGACGTCCACGAGTTCCCTCTGCGCACGCCGCCGCGTCGCCTGGTCATCAAGCGGCGTTCCTGCAACACCGCCCTCACCGAACTGCGCAAGCTGATCACAACTGTGTCTCCCTAGTCCGCCGCAAGGCATACCCGACAACAACGAGGGCGGGCCCAATGGACCCGCCCTAAACCTTGCCATGTTGGTCGGCTTTTACCGACTCATCGTCAAGGTCCGGTACAGCATCGGCAGCCGCTCCGGCAACGCCCAGATGTCGTCCAACACCTCGTAGTTGAGGTCCCCGCACATTGTCTTGAGATAGTCGTGCCCCGCCTTGTCCACCGTCAGGCAGAACGGCGTGATCTCCTTCCGCTTGGCTTCCACCAGCGCTTGGTGGGTATCGTGGACCGCGTACTCCTTCTCAACGCCCTCACGACTGTATCCCCGGTCCTGGGGCCGGCCATCGCTGATCAGGAACATGATCTTGGTCGCCGCATCCTGGTTCTCCAACTTGGTGATGGCGTGCCGGATCGCCGATCCCATCCGCGTGGCGTGCAGCGGCGTGACCTTGTCGATCCGCCTCTTGATTTTGTCGTTGAACTGCTCTTCGATGTCCTTGATGACGTAGAACTCAACGTTCTCGCGCCCGTAGCCGGAGAACCCGTAGATTCCATAGGTGTCCCCGATGGACTCAAGGGCGTTGATTAGCAGCGCGCAGCTTTCTCTTTCCAGGTCGATGATGCGCTTGTAGTGGCGCCGCACCAAGCCTTCCCGCCGTCGCCGCAGCCACACCATGTATTCCACCGGATCGTCCGGAGCGTCCCGGTCGTCCACCGAGTGCCGTCCTTCGTCGATGGCCTCGGCCGTTGACGCCGACATGTCCAACAGGAAGACCACGGCCACGTCCCGCTCCACGCGGTTCCGCCTCCAGTAGATCTTCTCGTCCGGCGGCACGTTCATCCGCAGGTCTGCCCACGCCTCCAGCGCCGAGTTCAGGTCGATGTCCTCGCCGTCAATCAAGCGGTACGTCTTGCGCCACGTTTCCGGCATGATCAGCTCGAACTGCCGCTTGATGTGCGCCAGCAAAGACGAGTAGTTCCGCAACGAGTCGTTGTAGAAGTTGACGTCGCCTTCGTCCAGGATCTTTTCCTTGACGATGCACCAGCGCGGTTTGTAGTCGTTCGCCCTGAAGTCCCATTCGTCGTAAACGAACGTCTTGGGCTCCAGCGCTTCCAGCTCGCCGCCCGCGTCGTCATCGTGCAGGATCGGTCCGTACCCGCGCCCAGGGTCGTTGGACGGCGGCGGGACGCCGGCCTCCTTCATGATGTTCTGCGCGAACATCGCCATGCTCTGGTCGATGTCCCCTTCCTGGGCGTCCAGTTCCAGCTCGGCGCTGTCCTGGAGCAACTGCTCCAGTTCCTCCTGTGTCATGGGTTCGGCGTCGCCCATTTGGCTCTGGTCCATCTGCAACTTCGTCAGCAGTTGGACCATCTCGGGCTTGAAGTCGCCCCGGTATTCCACTGGTTCCGGAGATTCGTAGGGGTCTCCCTCACCCTGTTCGCCCTGCTGCTCGTCCATTTGGGCCTGCAACTTGTCCAGGAGCGCCTCGTATTCCTCCTCTGAGAACTCACCCGGATCATCCAGGTCCTCGGGCTGGTACTCGTCCTCCGGCTGCTGCTCGTTCTTCAGTCTGGAGATGATCTCGTACGCCCGAAGGGACGCTTCCGCCGTGTCCTCAATCGACGCGCGTATCGTCCGTAGCCGGTGCATGATCCGCGCCAGCATGATGGCCTCGTCGCGATACTCCTGCGGGACGGGCAGCCCCTCGAACCGGTCGAGGCTCATGTGAACCAGCAACTCGATCAACGCCTCCTGCAACGGCAGTTCTTCAACCCGTGGTCGCTGCGCCAGGGCGTCGCGCTGCACATCCAGGGCCGGCCTGCGGATCCCCGGATAGTCCGTCTTGATCAGGTAGTCCAATCGGCAGTCCTCAAGCACACTGAACAGGTCGAAGGCCATCCGGCGGTCCTCGAACAACGCCAGGAACCGGCCGATGTCCGTGTACACGCGCATGGTCCCACCGGGTCCGTCTTCCATCTCCGGCCCCGAGATCACGCTGGCGTCTTGCAGTTGGAAGTGCTCGGCGGCGGCGGTGCGAATGGCCTCCATCCGTGCCTTTGCAGCCTCTTCCATTCGGATCCGCCGGTCCTCGAATATGTTGGCCTGCCGTTCGAAATTGAACTCAAAGCTGCCAAATTCAAGGTGCGACACTTGGTGCGTCGCAACCACCTTGAACCAGGCGAAGTTCTGTGCCTTGTCGTTGTAGTTGTCGATCATCGGCGGCAGATACACCTTGGTGCCATCCGTAGACGCCGTGTCCTGGTCAACCCATCCAATTTGGCGACGCACCAGTTCCTCGGTGCTCATTACCTCGATGTTGGTGCCCGAAAGCGCCCGGGTGTAGAGCCGCATGATGCCCTTGACGCGTTCCAGGTCCAGGCTCGACGACAGCGTTTCCAGCATCGATTCCGAGGTGTTGGATTCGATCTTGAAGAACGCGATTCCGCTCTCGGGGTTTTCGTTCAGCAGGTCGACACCCTGCTGGTACCACTGGTCCAACTGCGGCAGTGTGATGCGGTTCAGCACCGGGTCCAGGCTCTTGAGGAACGGCGGCACCGCGTCGGGCGACGTCGCCAGCAATCCCTCGCACAAATCCAGGATGTGCCCCTGAGATCCTGCGGACACGTGCGACAGCGCTTGCGCTCCGTCATAAAGGAAACGCGACGTGTCTCGCAGCCCCATCTTCGCCAGCCTTTCGCCCAACCTCAGGAATCGTCCGGTCTGGCCTTCCTCCACGTGCTGCAACGCCCGCGGTGCCATCTCCAGGCAGGCCTTGACCTCCCGCCAACTGGTGTCCGTCAGTGCCCGAGACATCGACAGGAAAGCTTCCCGCTCGCGACCCATACCGGGCAGCACGTCGCGGCCCAGCACCAGGCACTCTGCCGCCACGTCGTACGACTTGTAAGACAACGCTTCGATCAGCGACGCGAACACCTCTACGTCCCAGAACGGCAGGTTCCGCACCAGGTCGGGACTCACCTCGAAGAACCGCGCCGCCAGGGTGCTGGACTTCCACGTCCCCTTGTAGAGAGAGCGGCCCAGGCCCGCCCATCGCGGTATGTACTGCGGCCGCAGGTTGGTAACGATGGTCGGGCTTGCCTTGAAGAACGCAACCGCCAGCGTCGGCGAATCTTGGGACAGGTATGTGCCACAGCGTGCCCATTGCATGAACGATGCGAACGCCAGAGAACGGGCCACCTCGGGACTCACCTTGTAGTATTCGACGGCGGATTCCCAGGACCGCACGGTTTGCGTGCCGATGGCGACGCCTTCCTTGGCCCACAACGCCAGTTCCTCGTCGCTGAAGGACTCTCCCATCGCATCCGCGACGGCTTCGTACGCTTCGGTTACTGCCGGTGGTAGTTTGGCCAGTTCAGTCAGGAGCTCGCCAGTTGCGGTATTAGTCAAGGCTAATGCCCTCCTTATTCAACCCGTCCTCAACAACTTCGAGGAACTGGTCAAGGATTTTGGCGGTGGCGCCGTACACCAGGTGCTCTTCGTAACCGTACGAGCGCACCGCCACTCGCTCGCCGTCTTCTATGCGGGAATCCCATCGCCAACTGGCGGGGTCCCGCAGAATGCTCAACGGAATCTCTACGACTTCAGCGATCTCAATTGAACTCGGTTTGAAATCGTACGGGTATGGAATCGTCCCTACGAACACCTTCACCAGGAAGTTCGACCGGGTGACGTTATCGTCCAGCCGACCCAGGATCGTTATGTCGTCCGGTGCGATGCCCATCTCTTCGTGCGTCTCCCGTCGCGCCGTGGCCTCGAAATCCGTGTCTTCCGCGTCTTTCGCGCCCCCCGGGAACGACATTTCGCCCTTGTGGTGCTCCACCATCATCGACCGCTTGTTCAGCAGCACGCAGTAGTCGCCTTCCTTCTGGTATAGCAATAGCATTACTGCCGCCGGCATTAAACCTTCCGGGGCGGCAGTAACAACATCGCGTCGCTCCAGCGCGTCGCGTATCAGGTCGAGGGTGGCTTCACCCATGCAGCCTCCAGTGGCTACTCGAAGATGGAGTAAACCACCTCTTCAATGCTGCGTTGCAATTCCTGCTCGTCGGTCAACGTCCAGACTATGGCAACCTGGCACGCCCGGCGGGCCGGAATCCCCTGTTGCATCAGGCGCCCGGCGTAAATCAGCAAGCGGGTGCTGGCGCCTTCCGCGAGTCCGTGCTCCCGGAGGTTCCGGATCTTTTCGCCCAGACGCGCCAGAGCATGCGCATGCTCATCGGAACAGCCGCTTTCTTTCGCGACGATCTCCGCCTCAATATCCACGGGCGGGTAGTCGAATTCGATGGAGATGAACCGCTGCCTCGTGCTGTGCTTCAGGTCCTTCAACGCACTTTGGTAGTGCGGGTTGTAGGAGATGCACAGCAGGAACCTGTCGTCCGCCTCGATGATGTTGCCCGTCTTTTCCACCGGCAGGATACGGCGGTGGTCGGTCAACGGGTGGATCAACACGGTGGTGTCCTTGCGAGCCTCCACCACTTCGTCCAGGTATAGGATGGCGCCGGCTTTGACCGCCCGGGTCATCGGGCCGTCGATCCAGCGCGTTCCGTTGGCGTCCAGCAGATAGCGACCCACCAGGTCGCTGGCCGTAAGGTCTTCATGGCACGCAATGGTTACCAGCGGCACCCGAACCTCGCCTTCCCGCATGTCCTGCGCGGCTTCGTTCCGTATCGCGGTGATGGGCCTGCCCAGCTTCCATGCCATGTATTCAACGAAACGTGTCTTGCCGCAACCCGTCGGGCCCTTCAGCAGGACCGGAATGTGCTGCTCGTAGGCAGCCTCAAACAGCTCCAGCTCGTCGCCGATGGCGCGGTAGTACGGTTCGCTCCGAACCAGGAATTCCTCAATGGCAAATTCCTTGAAACTGGGTTCGTCTTCCAGCAGTTCGATGTTCGCTTCAACCATTGCTTCGATTTACCTTTCCTTCCACTCGGGCCTGCCACAGGTTTTTTACCCCCTGCTCCAGCGCCGCCATATCGGCCGAGTTATCGACCACGACGTCGGAACGGCGGTTGCGCTCCTCGACAGACATCTGTGAGTTGATTCGTTTCCTGGCTTCCTCTTCGCTGAGTCCGTTGCGCGCGTGCAGGCGTTCGACCACCGTTTCCACCGGGGCATACGTAGTCCACACTTCGTCAACCAAGGAGTCCCAACCGGCTTCAAAAAGCACCGCAGCCTCGACTACGGCTAGGGATTCACCGGCGGCTACGAGTTCGGCCTTCCTCTCTTCCACCATGCCCGCCATCAACGGGTGCATGATGCCATTCAGTCGGGCCAGTTCCGCTGGGTCGGCAAATACGATGGACCCTAATTTGCGTCGGTCGATTTCGCCCTCGGGAGTCAGTATCTCCTGTCCAAACGCCGCCACAACTTGACGCCACGCTTCCGAATTCGGGGTATAGGCTTCGTGCCCCAACCGGTCCGCGTCTATAACTGACGCACCCAGTTGTTTCAATAGGTCCGCGACTGCGCTTTTGCCGCTGCCTATCCCTCCCGTTAATCCAATGGTAAGCATGACCACCCAGACGGTAAGACTGTCGGGAATTCTAACAAGGCGTACGGAATCGGTCAACCGACAGCCCTCTTACGCACCAACTGCGACGTGCCACCAACCGAACCCATTTACGTTGCGCCAGCACCCCCACCGCCGGTCCTTGGACGCCCGGTCTGACAGCAAAAACTGTGCATCAGTCGCAACCCCGGCTCCGATGCGAACCTGCCGCCAATATTCCAGTACGTGATGCTCGATAACTTGACAAATCATCGTGCTGGTGTAGATTAGCCTCCAATAACAAGGGTATCGGTTACGAAGAACGTAATAATATATCTGTGTCTGTATTCGGTGACGTAATTCGTCGCGTGTTGCTCTTGCTGGTTTGACAACAATTGGAGGTACCAGATGTCGGGCATCTTTAGCGTCAAATCCGTTGTATCGTTGGCCGCTGCGCTTTTGCTCGTTTTTGTGATCGCGTGCGGCGGCACCGCTCCCGCCGAACCCCGGCCGCAGGCGCAGCCAGCCGCGCCCCAGGCTCAGGCGCAGCCCGCCGCTACTACGGCCCCGGCTGCCCAGGCCGCGCCCACCGAACGGCCCGACGAGGAGCCGACGGCAACGCCATTCGCCACCGCTGTGCCCACCGTTCCGCCCGCGGTTCAGGCGGAAACGCCCAGGTTGATGCTCAAAGCTCCCGAGGCCAACCCCAAGCGGGGCGGCGTGATGCAATGGGCTGGCCTCTCCGACTCTCCCCACTTCGACATGCACCAGTGCAACACCGCCGCGTGCGCGCAACCCCAGGGGGTCTATTTCGACAATCTGCTGCGTTACAGCCCCTTCGACGGTGGGAAGGAAGTCATGCCCGACTTGGCCTACGCTTGGGAAGTGTCTGATGACGGCCTCGTCTATACCTTCCACCTCCGCGAGGGCGTGCTGTTCCACGACGGCGCTGAGCTCACCTCAGAGGATGTCAAGGCGACTTTCGATCGCATCATCTTCCCGCCGGTGGGCATGATTTCGCCCCGGCAAAGCGTTTTCCTGGCGGTCGACGAACTCCGCACTGTTGACCCCTATACCGTGGAATTCGTCCTCAAAGCCCCTCGCGGATTCATGCCAGCCGCAATCGCCAATGGCTGGAACGTCATCGAACGGAAGAAAACTCTGGATGACAACAACCTGGACCTGAAGAAGCTTAAGCCGGGCACCACCGTTCACCCGGGAACCGGCCCCTTTATCCTCGAGGATCACCAAGCCGGCGAATTCTGGAAGGCATCGCGCAACCCCAACTACTGGAACCCCGAACTGCCCTATCTCGACGGCATCCAGCACAGCCATTTGGCTTATGGCCCAGCCACCGGCGCCGCTCTCATCACCGGCCGCGTTGACTACGTTTACGGCGCGGGAGCCGACCTCCGCGACGATATTCGCCAGAACTACTCGGACACCCACACCGTCGTGGTCTATCCCATCCCGTCCATCGGCGGCATGTTCGTGAACCACGAAAGCGACGGCTTGTCCGACGCCAGGGTGCGCCGCGCTATCTCCATCGTGCAGGACCGCTGCGCCATCAAGGTCGCCGTCGCCGCCATTCGCGAAATCGAGGTGGGCACTTGGATCGTGCCCAACGACCCGGACTTCGGAGCCTCGTATCGTGAGGAAACCCTCAACAAGAAGCCCGGTTACAACTGTCCCGCGTCCACGGATGACATCGCTACGGCGCAGCAGTTGCTGGCCGATGCCGGTTACCCCAACGGCGATGGTTTCCCAACGCTGGACCTCATGGTGCGCGACATCAACTTCCTGGTCTCTCCCATGGCGCCCATGATGCAGGCGTTCATGAAGCAGAACCTCAACATCAACAGCGAAATCCGCGTCGTCCACACCTCCGTTTGGCAGGAAGACCGCGACCAGGGCAACTACGACCTCGCCGTCAACGGCACTCCCACCCCGCTGGCGTCCACCCCCGCATATTGGGGGTCCTGGTACACCACCGGCAGTGGCAGCAACTGGAACCGTGGCTCATCCAATCCGGAATTCGATTCCCTGGTCGACGAGCTGATCGGAACCACCGACCCGGCGCGCAAGGAGGAACTCACCCTGCAGGGCGCCGCCATCCTGGAAGAATGGACCCCAATGATCCTGATCAACCACTTCACCATCATTGACGGGTTCGCTAACTACCTGAAGGGCCATGGACGCGCTCACCGCGTAACCCTGTTCAACGACATCCGCTTCGACACCGCTTGGCTGGACAAGTAAGCCATGCTGCTGAAGTACATTGGGCGACGGCTGCTCTACTCGTTGCCCGGCCTGATCGGCATCACCATTATCATATTTTTGGCGTTGCGCATCTTGCCGGGCGACCCTCTCGCCATCCTCTATGGCGAGGGGGGCCGCGAGAACTTGACCGCAGCCGACATCGCCGAGATCAAGCGGCAGTTGGGGATCGACCGACCCCTCTACATTCAGTACGCCGACTGGATGAAGGACGTTTTCACCGGCAAGATGGGCGAATCCTTCTGGCGCGGCGACTCTGTATCTGAGTTGATCATTCGCCGTGGACCGCTCACGGCTGAAATCGCTATCGTCGCCGTGCTTGTTTCCTGGATCATCGGCCTCCCCGTCGGTATCTTAGGAGCGATCAAGCAGAACAGCGTAGCGGATTACGTTTCAAGATTCCTCACCATCATCTTCCTTGCGGTGCCCAGTTTCTGGGTTGCCATCCTGGTGGTCGTCGTATCCCTGCTGGCGTTCAATTACCGACCGCCGCTTGGGATCATCCAAATTTGGGAAGACCCGATTACGAACTTGCAAATCGTGATCGCCCCCGGCATCGTCTTGGGCTTGGCGACATCCGCTTACATCGCGCGTATGGCTCGCACCACCCTCCTCGAAGTCATACGCGATGACTACGTTCGGACTGCCCGGGCCAAGGGTTTGCCGGAGCGTTTGGTCGTGTTGCGTCATGCCCTTCGCAACGCCCTGCTGCCCGTTCTGACGCTGTCGGGCGTGCTGTTCGGCTTGCTGCTGGGCGGCTCGGTGGCCGTTGAAACCGCATTCACGGTCCCGGGATTGGGCACGGCTCTCGTCCAGGCGTTCACCGAGCGCGATTTCGTGGTCGTCCAGAATCTGGTCCTGCTGTATGGCATCATCTTCGTACTGGTGAACCTGTCCATCGACGTCATGTACGCAGTCCTCGACCCGAGGATTCGCTACGACTGAGCCAGGAAGCGTCATCCATCCGCAGAACCATTTAGTCGGCTCAAAGGGAATAACCCATGGCTGGTCAAGCAGATTTGCAAGCTCAGTTGGCAGCTCCCAGCGCCACCTTATCGGAGCGAGCGCAGAGCGCCGCGGTTGCTGTCGTTACGTTCTGCCGTCGATATCCGGTTGGCGCTGTGGGCGGAATCCTCCTGATCGTCATATCCGTCCTTGCCGCCTTCGCGGGGTTGTTCTCGCCCCACGACCCTCTTTTCGTCGATTTCCTGAAACTCGGCGCCGCTCCCTCTGCTCAATATTGGTTGGGCACCGATTATGAGGGCCGCGACATCCTTAGCCGGATCATCTACGGCGGCCGTGTCTCCCTTCAGGTTTCGGTGTTGTCCGTGTTGCTGGGATCCACCATAGGCGCGCTCTGGGGCGTTGCCAGCGCGTTCCTCGGCGGCCGCTTCGATATCATCAGCCAGCGCATCGTCGAAATCGTTATGTCATTCCCCGCTTTGGTCCTGGCGATGGTTCTCCTCGTCGCTCTCGGAGGCGGCATCTGGACCGTCATCATCGCCATCGCGGTAACGCGATTGCCCTACGGCGTCAGGGTCGTTCGCTCCGTCGCCTTGTCGGTGAAGGAACTTGCCTACGTGGACGCCGCCCGCGCCATGGGAGCGTCTAACTTCCGCATCATGGCCAAGCACATAGCGCCGCAGTGTTTCGCCGCCTACGTCGTACTCGCCACGGCCCATCTCGGCGCGGCCATCGTCATCGAGGCGTCCCTGGGATTCCTTGGGGTGGGCATCACACCCCCCACTCCAAGCTGGGGCAACATGCTCGGCGGAGTTATCGCCAACACCTACAAGCCCATCTGGTGGCTCGTGGTGTTTCCCGGGCTAGCCATCTCAATTACGGTACTGTCGTTCAACCTGCTCGGCGACGCACTCCGAGACGCTCTGGACCCCAAGCTCCGCGGCCGGTAAGCATCAACTGAGCGCTCGGAAAGCTACCTCAAGGACGGCCCTCGTGGACACTTCCGGCGGGGGCCTAAATTTCTATCTCCACGTCCCCGTACCGCTCAAAAAATCGGTCCTGTAAACCCGTGAATTTCTGGCGATAGGCGTTCGTGTGGATGCGGTCGGTGGTCATGATCACCGCATCCTCCCTGTTGTCGGCGTAGTAGTTCTTGCGGATGCCGACCTCGTTGAATCCGTACTTGTCGTACAAACGCTGAGCGACGAAATTGGAAACCCGCGCCTCCAGCGTTACTTCCTCCAGCCCCTGCTCGTACGCGGCCCTCACCGTGCCGATCAGCAGCAACTCCCCAATCCCCTGCCCCCGCAGCGACTCCCGCACTGCGATCTCGGTAATATGCGCTTGGTCGCCCTGGAACCAGATCCCCACGTAACCGGCGATGGCATCCGATCCCGCGTCGCCCCCTGCCCCGAAAACCGACTTGACCCCCCGCACCATCCGGCCCCACATCGATGCGTCGACCGTTACATCGGCTTCGAACCTTTCCTCCGCCACGTCGTGTTCTTCACCGTTCGTGAGATACGCGACTATGAAACGACAGTGCCTGCTGTTCAGTTCTCGCCGAAACTGGGTGCCCACCCAACCCGGCGAAAAAGCCTCGTGTTCGATCTCGATTACCTGCGTGATGTCTTCGGAGCGCATCCGGCGCAGTGCAACGTCCATGGCGTTCGGTCTCAATACTTGGTTTAGGTTTTGCGGTTATCGGCTCTGGTCGACTTGATCGACCCGTACACCCCGTCATATCCGGGATCGACCAAGACATTGCCTGCCCTGGCATCCAATATCGACTGTGTCAGCGTCTCACCTGACACCGGAAGCAGATCACCCTCGGAAGCGTAGAGCAGTACGGCAAGTTCGCTGCCGAAATGGTCGGTCAGCCTATTGTACTCCCTTGCTACCCGCCGTGCGTTGACCCCGACGTTCATCGCGGCGGCAACGATCTCCTGCAAGGGCACCAGGCGAGCGTATGGTGGATACCGGCCCTCTGACCTTATCCATCCGTCCGCGCCAACTGTCATGGTCGTGTCCACCGGACCGTGGGACACCTCTGTGATCCGATGCAGCACCCCCAACGTCAGCGGGCGGCCACAGACCGGACAGGATGTCCCGTATTTCGCCTCATCCTCCGGCCCGTAAATCACCCCGCATTTCCGGTGCCCGCTGTAGTGGTATTTGCCCTCTTCCGGATAGAACTCCACCGTGAAATCCACGCCAAAGTTCCGCAACGACTCTAACAAGCCGTCCCACGACAACTCTCCCGTGAGAGCGGTGATTTCCCGTCCCAACCGCGCCGGCGAATGTGCGTCCGAAAATGACACGACGCTCCTGCCATCCAATTCCGCGACCATTCGGTTCATCCCCGGGTCTGACGACAGTCCGCTCTCCACGGCCGTCACCATCGGTGCCAGGTCTCCGAAACATTCCTTCAGGCTGTCGAAGCCGCCCTTGGACCCGTAAACGCCGTACCACGGCGTCCACGCGTGCGCAGGAATCACTATCGCATCGTGATGACACTCCAAAGCCATTTCAAGGAGGTCCCGGGCTGAAAGACTCACCGTAGGCCGGCCATCGTTGGCTAACTTCCCGTGGTCCGCCAGCCGAACCGTCAGGTCGTTCGCAGCATCCAGGGTAGGCATTATCACCAGCATGTGAATACGACGCGTCCGTCCATCCTGTCTGTAAACGCAGCTTATTTCCGTGCCCGGGACGAAGTTCATTCCGCCGTAGCTGTATAGCCCATTCTGTTCGGCCTGCAGCCCGGACCGTAACTCTTGAGCCCACAGCGGGTGAGTAAAATCCCCAGTGGTTAAAAGGTCGATCCCTTTGCGCTTCGCCCAATCGCTCAACGTATCCAGCGAAAGCGATTCGCTGCACGCGAAAGCGTACCGCGAATGAATGTGCAGATCGGCGACGAACGACGCCGAAGAGTCTGGCCGCGCCGGCATCAAACGGCGAGTAGCAGGTCGGCCAATTCCCTCGGCTTTTGAGTGGCCGCCTGGTGCCCGGCATCCATCTCGATAACGGTCGCGCCGGAGATGCGCGCGGCCATCGCTCTCTGTCGACCGGGCGCGATCAGCCGGTCATTCCCCAGCACCACGTACGTAACGGGGCACGGCAGGTTCTCTAGGTCAATCGAAACCGGTTGCGTGAGCATCCGTAGCGGCAGCGGCCCTAGGTATCCCACGGTCTCAACCTGCTGCATCGGTTCCAGGCCGTTGCAGGTGTACTTGCTGACCAGGCTTTTAGGGACTTGTAAATCCTTGGCGATAAGCGTGCTCAGCGTCTTGCACAGCGAGATGGCGGCACGCAACGGGGTCGGATAGGCCGTGACCGCAGCCCCTCGGTTCGATGGAACAATCCCCGCCACCAGCACCAAGCGCTTCGGCGTTGGTTGTAGTTCGCTCAACGCTTGCAGCGCCACGGTTCCTCCCAGTTCGTGAGCCGCGATAACGTAATCCGTAAATCCTTCCCGTTCCACCACGTTGGTGATGGCGCGTATGCCCTCGGACATGTCAACTAGCCCTGCGTCCAGGGCTGCATCTGAACCTTGCCCGGGCAGGTCCACCGCTCGCACGCGCACCGCCTGTCTCTGGCGGTACAACGTGGGTGGATGCTCCACCGGCGCGGTCATTTGACCCCACACCTTGCCCCAACTCCAGGCGCCCTGTCCCGCGCCGTGCACCAACAAATAGTCCGTCACGTTGTCACCCGTTGTCTCGCAGAGTCATTCAGGTATCGAAACTTACACCAAGGTTTCTGCCAGGGCTCGCACCGTATCATCGTCCTGCTCCGGAAGCACCGTCCTTGGATCCAGCCGCACGGCATCGTCCGCGATCCGCGCGATCACGGGAATCGAACGCCCGCGCAGGCCGCTCAGCAACGCCTCCGCGCTTGGCCCACCGGCCTCAGCCGCAATTGACAGCACCCACGAGTCCAGCGTCTCCCCCGGCAAACTGCCGCCCCCGATGGCCGAACGCGCCGGCTTTACCTCAACCTTGAATCCGTGCGCTCCATCTATTTTTACGCGCCAACATTCCGCCCGAGCCTTGACCTCGCTCGGAGTGGCCGAAATCATCCGCCACACCGGGACTTCAGATTCCGCGGTTCCACTGAGATAATGCGTCAGCGTAGCGGTAAGGCTCGCCAGGCTCATCTTGTCGATGCGCACCGCCCGCGCCAGCGGATGCCTCTCCAGCGTTTGCACCAGTTCTCGCTTGCCGACCACGATGCCGGCCTGCGGGCCGCCCAGCAGTTTGTCTCCGGAAAAGAAAACCAGCCCGGTCCCTGCGGCTATCGCCTCTTGTGGCATCGGCTCGTGCGCCAGTCCGTACCGCTCCGTTGGCAGCAGCGCCCCGGATCCCACATCGTGCAGCACCGGCGTGCCGGTTCGTTCCCCAAGCTCCACCAACTCCCGCTCGTCAACCGCCGCGGTGAAACCCTCCACGCGGAAGTTGCTGGCGTGCGCTTTCAGGAATGCCGCCGTGTCGTCCGTTACGGCGTCCGCGTAGTCCCTCACGTAAGTCCGGTTGGTCGTCCCCACGTCCACCAGCGTGCAGCCGCTCTGCCGCAGCACGTCGGGGATGCGAAAACCGCCGCCGATTTCCACGGCTTCACCCCGCGATACTATGACCTCACGGCCGGCCGCCAGCGCCGACAACCCCAAGAGCAGAGCGGATGCGTTGTTGTTGACCACCAGCGCAGCCTCTGCCCCGGTGATCTGCCGAAGCAGCGATTGCAGGTGCGCTTGCCGCGACCCTCTCCGGCCCGTCGCCAAGACGATCTCCAGGTCGGAGTATCCCCGGGCCACCGCGTCGGCGGCAGCCAGCGCTGCTTTGCTCAGCGGCGCCCGTCCCAGGTTGGTATGAATCACCACGCCCGTCGCGTTTATCAACGGCCTCGGCGAGGGCGCCACCAAGTCGTCAATCGTACGCCGCACATTCTCGGCGATCTCATCCAACGACCCACAATCCCCTCCGGCCAGAATCGTCCTACGCGCCTCGTCAACCGCATCTCGCGTCAGGCCCACCACCCAATCGCGGCCATAAGTCGACACCACGTCCGCCAACGTATCGCTGCTGACGACACGCTCGACGCTTGGCAGGTTCCGCAGTAATTGGCTGGTCACGGGTTTATTCCATTGGCTGATGGAGTGTCTCTCGGTTCATCCGCTGTATTCTATCATCCATCGATCAGTAGGCACGCTCAGCACGGGAGGTATCGCAGGGCCTTGCGATCGTCCAACAAATCCCCTCTCCCTTGATGGGCCGAAGGTCCGCCTATGGCGGTAGAGGGTTAGGGTGCGGGAGGTCCGCCTATGCCGGGAGGGTGAAAACAAGCGGGTTGGAATTTTGTTGGAACAACAGACACTCCTCACCCAGTCGCTGGGCACAAAGGGAATTTGAAAATCGAAACGCCCTGGGTGTTATCGAGTCCCCTTGGCGCACGTTCGCCGGCCATGGACTATAATTGAACCCAATCCCCGGTCGCACGCGCCCGCGACTTCGGCAAACTCCTTGGCAGGTCGCCAGCATGGACAAAAAAATCATCGGCCTCTTTATCGTCGCCGTGTTCGCTGTCGCCATCGTGTTTGGCGGGGTCCACTCTGTCCTTTCGGTGATCGATGCGTCCGCAGACGCGGGAGAGGGCGAATACGTCGCCCGCCTCGCCACCGATAACGACCAGGACCCAGCCCTCGCGGCGTTGCGATACGTCTGCCCATTCCACTGACGGCCCACCCACTCAATCCGACCGCCAACCACCGAAAACAAATCCGGAGTAACGATGACCACAGAAATCGGTTTGCCGCCTGCGCTCGATGCCCTCAAGAGCACCGTCCGCCAAATCGTCCGCGACGAGTGCATCCCCCTCGAACCGGGATACCTGGCGCATCCCCCGCAGGAAGGCGAACCGGAAAACGGCGCTCCCCGAGGCGTTCTGGAAACAGTCCCCGGCGTTCTGGGTACGTTGTCGGAAAACCAATGGGGTCGCCTGAACAACCTGTCCAAACAGACCGGAATCTACACGTCATTCGTCCCCGAGGAATACGGCGGCGGTGGCATGGGCGCTCTCGGCCACCTGGTCCTGGAGGAAGAGGTGCACCAGAGCATCGTGCACCTGCCCACCTCGCCCGTCCCCATGTTCATGATCGGCGCCTGCACCCCCGAGCAAGAGCAGAAATACCTGTATCCCGCCATCAACGGTGACCTTTACTACTCCTTCGGCCAGACCGAACCCGAGGCCGGTTCCGACCCCGGCGGCATGATGCAGACCCGCGCCGTCCGCGACGGCGACGACTGGATCCTCAACGGCACCAAGATGTTCATCTCCGGCGCCGCCTCCGCCGATTTCCTCCTCGTGCAAGCCGTCACCGATCCTGATAAGCGTCAGCGTGGCGGCATCACCATGTTCATCATCGACAACCCCACGCCAGGCGTCACTTTCGAGCCCATCCGAGTCTGGATCGTCCCCACCAAGGCCCAGCAGCACTACATCCATCTCGACAACGTCCGCGTCCCGCCGACTCAGGTGCTGGGAGAGGTCGGCGACGGTTTCAACCTCGGGCAGCAATGGCTCGTTCACCACGACCGCCTCCTACGAGGAGCCATGGCCCTGGGCATCTTGACCCGCGCCCTCCAGATGGCCATCGACTGGTCCCGGGAACGCGTCACCTACGGCCGCCCCATCGCCGACCGCCAGGCCATTCAGTGGATGCTCACCGACGTTTATATGGACATCATGGCCCTGCGCTCCGTCGCCCGTGAAACCGCCGCCCGCGCCGACGCTGGCGAGGATGTCCGCGTGGAAGCCTCCATGGTCAAATACGCCGCCGGTGAATGGGGTTGGCGCAGCATCGACAAAATCATGCAGATTTTTGGCGGCATGGGCGAGACCCTCGACATGCCCATCCCCCACTGGTATCACATGCTCCGCCACGCCCGCATCGGCGGCGGCACCTCCGAAATCCACAAATTCGTGATGGCCCGCGCCCTCCTCGGCGGCCGCGTAAACTTCCAGGGATAATCGCTCACTTCGCTCCGATGGACCAAATACCCAATAACCGAACATCTCCAACATAAAACGGAGGATTCAATGCCCTACCAAAACCTCGCCAAATACATCCAGCCCACCATTGCCGTCGTCCTGCTGATGCTGATTGCTGCATGGGCCTTCAACCTGCCCCCCGTGTCCGCCATCACGGACCGCGACGACGGCCCCGCTGTATCCACAGGGGAGGGCCAGAGCCTGTTGACCGACGATCAAATCGACATCGTCCAAGTCTCGGGACATGGCTCAGCCACCGCGTCGCCCGATCTGGCGGAACTGTCGTTGGCTGTCTCCGTCACTGCTGATACTGTGGTTGAGGCACGCAATACCGCTGCTACTACCATGACCGCCGTACGCGCCGCACTGACCAACAACGACGTCGATGCAGACGACATCGCCACCAGCTACTTCCGAATCCATCCCAATTATGAATACGGCCCCGACGGACGCGACCAGCAGGGCTACACCGTCGAGAACGGCCTGGACGTTACCGTCCGCGATACCGACGAGGTGGGCACGGTCATCGACGCTGCCGTCACCGCCGGCGGCGACCACCTCGTTTTCAATAACCTGAACTTCGCGATCTCCGATACCAGCGATCTGGAAAAGGAAGCCCGAGAGGCCGCCATCGACAACATGCAGGAAAAGGCCGAGCAGATGGCCGACTTCTCAGACCGCGAACTCGGCGACTTGAAGATAATCAGCGAAACCCCCATCGGCGGCAATGGCGGGCCTCCTCTTGAACGAGCCTTCGCCCAGAGCACTGCCGCCTCATTCGACACGCCAATTTCCGCCGGCGAAGGCGCCGTAACCGTCGTCGTTTACGGCGTATACGAATTGCTCGAGTGACCCAACATGGTTCTCAGCGACCGCACCATCCGCCGAGAGTTAGACGAGGGCCGAATCGTTGTCAAGCCCATTGATCTCGACGACATCCAGCCGGCCAGCATCGACCTGCACCTCGATAACCGCTTCTTAGTGTTCTCCAACTCCCGCCGTCCTTATATCGACGTACGCGAGTCCCAGGCTGACCTCACCGAAGAAGTCAAAATCCAGGGCGACGACCAGTTCATCCTGCACCCCGGCGAGTTCGTCCTCGGCAGCACCCTGGAGCACATCGAGCTGCCCGACGATCTCGTGGCCCGCTTGGAGGGCAAGAGCAGTCTCGGCCGCATCGGCCTGCTGATCCACAGCACCGCCGGCTTCGTCGACCCCGGTTGGCGTGGCCGCCTCACCCTGGAACTCAGCAACGTCGCACGCCTGCCCATCGCTCTCTACCAAGGCATGAAAATAGGCCAGATCTCGTTCCTGCGCCTCACCGAGCCCGCCGAACGTCTCTACGGCTCTCCGGAATTGGGCAGCAAATACCAGGGTCAATCCGGCCCCACCGCCAGCCGGTTCCACCAGGATTTCGCCCAATGATCCCGCCTGCCTGGCCGCTCGCATGACCACCTCCACCGACCACATGTCCCGGGCGCTCGAATTGGCCCGTTCCGCTTTGGGCACTACCAGCCCCAACCCCGCAGTGGGAGCCGTGATCGTCCGCGACTCCATAGTCGTCGGCGAAGGCCACACGTTGCCCGCCGGCCAACATCACGCCGAAATCGGCGCACTGCTCCAGGCCGGACCCGCAGCCCACGGTGCCACCCTCTTTTGCACCCTCGAGCCTTGCTGCCACTACGGACGCACGCCACCCTGCACCGATGCCATCATCTCCGCCGGCATCAGCCACGTGGTTTACGCCGTCAGCGACCCCAACCCGCGCGTCGCCGGCGGTGGTGCATCTGCCCTGCGTTCCGCTGGAATCGCCATTGAACATCAACCCAACCCGGACGCGGACGAACTCTACGAAGCATTCGCGAAGCACATCACCACGGGCCTGCCCTTCGTCGTCGCCAAGTTCGCCATGAGCCTCGACGGCAAAATCGCCACCCGCACCGGTGCGTCCCAGTGGATCACCGGCCCCGAGGCCCGCGCCCGCGTCCAGCAGATGCGAAAAGAGTTGGACGGCATCATGGTCGGCATCGGCACCACCCTCACCGACGATCCCCAGTTGACCGCGCGCGACCCGGACGGCGATCCTTTGTCCTCCGACCTGCAGCCGGTGCGAATCGTAGTTGACAGCCACGGACGCACTCCGCCCGATGCCCGCATGCTGCGCCAACCCGGCCGCACCATCATCGCAACGGGCGGAAACGTCGACCGCGCGCGTATCTCTGCCCTCGAAGATGCCAGCGCCGACGTGCGCGAATTCCTAAGCCCGGATGGGCGCGTCCAACTTTCGCGCCTCTTGCAGTCGTTGGGTTCCGACGGTCTCGTCAGCGTCCTCGTCGAAGGCGGCAGCGAAATCATGGGAGCCATGCTCGACGCCGGTTTGATTGATAAGGTGTACGCGTTCGTCGCGCCCATGCTCATCGGCGGAGCCGGGGCCAGTTCGCCCATCGGTGGCAATGGCGCAACGGTCATGGCCGACGTCTGGCATCTCGAGCGCGCCCGATCGGAACAAATCGGCCCCGACTGGTTGATTACCGGTTATCCCACCCACGGAGGCGTCTGAATGTTTACTGGAATCGTTGAGGAGGTCGGCCGGGTTTCCAGCCTGAGCGATTACCGCCTCGTCTTGAACGCCGAGAAAGTCGTGTCCGACGCGAAGATCGGCGACAGCATTTCCGTCAATGGGGCCTGCCTCACCGTCGTGGACTTCGACGCCTCCAGCTTCGCCGTAGACCTCGCGCCCGAAACCCTCCGTCGCACCTCGCTGGGCCAGGCCGGCGCGGGCTCCGCGGTCAACCTGGAGCGCGCCCTGTCCGCCAGCGACCGCATGGGTGGTCACATCGTGCAGGGCCACGTCGATGGCACCGGCGCTATCACGGACCTAACCCCCGAGGCCGATTGCTACATTATGGAAATCGACGCGCCGGAGTCTTTGGTCCCCTACATCGTCGAGAAGGGGTTCATCGCGGTTGACGGAATCAGTCTCACGGTGGTACAAAGAACCGACTCCCGTTTCACGATTTCGGTCATTCCGTTCACCATGCAGAACACAAACTTGCACGAAAGGACGGTCGGGGACCGGGTCAACCTTGAAGCGGACATTCTGGCTAAGTACGTGGAAAGCCTCCTCGAATCGAGGTTGCAGTGACTTTCCCGGCCGTTACTGGAAATCGCTAACTGATGCCCTTGGTCAGCATCGAACAGGGTCTGTCGGACCTCAGAGCCGGCAAGTTCCTCATCGTGGTCGATGACGAAGACCGCGAGAATGAGGGCGACCTAGTTATGCCGGCGGAACACGTCACCGCCGCCGACGTCAACTTCATGGTCACCCATGCCCGCGGCCAGCTCTGCATGCCCATGACCGCGGAGCGGTTGCAGGAGTTGGACATCCCACTGTTGCCTAGTCGCAATTCAGATTCCGCGATGCCAACAGCGTTTACCATGCCCGTGGATTATGCTATCGGCACCTCCACCGGCATTTCCGCCGAAGACCGCGCCGCTACTATCCGCGCTCTCATAGACCCCGACGCCCGCCCCCAGGATTTCATCCAGCCCGGGCACCTGTTCCCGCTCCGCTACCATGAAGGCGGCGTTCTGGTGCGACCCGGCCACACCGAGGCGATTGTCGATCTGTGCCGCCTCGCTGGTCTCTATCCCGCCGGCGTCGTCTGCGAGATCATGAAAAATGACGGCACCATGGCGCGTTTCCCCGATCTGGTCCCCATGGCCCGGGATTTCTCCCTCAACATCCTTTCCATTGCGGACCTCATCGCTTATCGTCGCAAGCACGATCCGGTTGACCCGACGGTCAACTGACCGAACCCTCCGGCCGACCTCTTGGTCGCGATTCGGGAGTATCCGTGCTAGACTCTCGTGCTACGAAGCAATCCAATCGTACTTTCCGGAGGTACCATGCCCCTGTGTAGCCTCGAGGAGGCTCTGGAAGACCTTTCCTCAGGAAAGTTTGTCATCGTCGTCGATGACGAGAGCCGGGAAAACGAAGGCGATCTGTTCCTCTTTGCCGAGCACGCTACGCCCGACTCAATCAACTTCATGGTCACCCACGCCCGCGGCTTGGTCTGCGTCCCCATGTTGGAGGAGCGTCTGGAGGAGCTTCGCATCCCCCTGCTCCGCAGCCGCAACTCACCGTCCTCCCAACCCACGGCTTTCACCACTTCCGTGGATTACAAGGTTGGCACGTCCACAGGCATCTCCGCCCATGACCGCAGCGCGACCATCCAGGCCCTGATCGATCCCGAAACTCGTCCCGAGGATTTCATACACCCGGGGCACCTGTTCCCCCTGCGGGCTAACGCCGGCGGCGTCCTCCGGCGCCCCGGCCATACCGAGGCCATCGTTGATTTGAGCCAGTACGCTGGAGCCTACCCGGCCGGCGTGATCTGCGAGATCATGAACACCGACGGCACCATGGCGCGCATGCCCGAACTGGAAAAGTTCGCCCACAAGCACGACCTCAAGATCTTTAGCATCGCCCAGCTCATCGCCCACCGCCGGATGAACGAAACCCTTGTCTTCCGCGTGGCCGAGGCCAACCTGCCCACCCGGCACGGCGTGGCCCGCATCATTGGCTATAACAGCACCATCGACAGCGGCGAACACGCCGCCTTGGTCGTTGGCAACTGGCAGCCCGGCGATGACGTCCTGGTTAGGGTCCACAGCGAATGTCTCACTGGAGACGCTTTCGGCAGTTTGAAGTGCGATTGCGGTGAACAGCTCGAGATGGCAATCCGTATGATGTTCGAGAACGGCTCCGGAGCCCTGATCTACCTCCGCCAGGAGGGCCGGGGCATCGGCCTGCACAACAAGATCCGGGCATACGCGTTGCAAGATGTCGGCATGGACACCATCGAGGCCAACGTCGCCCTGGGGTTCCAGCCCGACGAGCGCAAATACGACCTCGCCGTGCAGATCATGCGCGACTTGGACATCACCCGCGCCCGTCTGGTGACCAACAATCCCCACAAAATGGCCGGCATTAGTGGATTGGGCGTCGAAATCACCGACCGCGTCAGCATCACCGTCGCCCCCAACGAGTTGAACGAGGGCTACATGCGCACCAAGCGAGAGCACATGGGCCACCTGATCACGCCGGTCCGCTCCAGTCCTCCCGACGCCGCCCGGTGAACCTAATTCGGCTGGCAATCGCGCAAACGCGTAGGGGCGGGCTCATAACCCGCCTCTCTTATTTTGGATGACCGACTATCGATTACTCGTCGCCCAGCTTGCTCACCAGATATGCCTCTATGAACCCGTCGATCCCGCCGGCCAGCACCGCGTCCGTATTACCCGACTGGTAATCCGTTCGGTGGTCCTTAACCGACTTGTACGGATGCAGCACGTAGCTCCGTATCTGGTTTCCCCACTCGGCCGAAACGCGCTCGCCCCGCAGAGTCGAAAGTTCCTGCTCCCTCTCCTCCTCGCGCAACGCCAGCAATTTCGCGCGCAGGATCCGCATCGCGTAGTCCCGGTTCTGGTGCTGCGACCGCTCGGTTTGGCAAGACACCACAATGCCGGACGGCACGTGCGTCAACCGTACCGCCGAGGCAACCTTCTGCACGTTCTGACCGCCCGGCCCGCTGGACCGGAAAAAGTCCATCTTGATGTCCTCCGGCCTCACTTCCACCTCGCTGTCGTCATCCACCACCGTCGGTAGCACCTCAACGCGGGCAAATGACGTTTGCCGCCGCCGCGCCGGATCGAATGGCGACATCCTCACCAGCCGGTGCACCCCAACCTCGGCGTTCAGGTACCCGAACGCGTGTTGACCGCCTATTTCCATCGTGCTGGTACGCAATCCGGCCTCGTCGCCGTATGCCGTGTCCAGCACTTGGACTGGCCGCCCGTCGGATGCTGCCCATCCGGCGTACATGCCGGTCAGCATCTCCACCCAGTCGTGCGAGTCCGTGCCGCCGGCCCCCGAATGAATCGTCAGGATCGCCGGCCGGTCATCGTACGGCCCTGACAGGGTCAGCTGCATTTCCGCCTTCGCCAGTCGGCTCTCAACGTCGTCAGTCTCCGCCGTCAGTTCACCTTCCAGGCTCTCGTCGTCATTTTCTATCGCCAGCTCGGTAAGTTCCACCAGGTCCCCAACTTGGGATTGCAAACCACGCCACAACCCTACGGACTGCTGCAACTTGCCCAGTTCCTGCATCTTGCGCTGCGCGGACGCAGGGTCGTCCCAGAAACCGGCGGCCGAAGCCTCCTGTTCCAATTCGGAAATGGATTTTTCCCTGCCGGCAAGGTCAAAGCCGCTCCACGACCGCCTCCAATTTGACGGCCATTTCGGCAAGTCGCTGGTGAAGTTCGTCCATTTCCTGTTGCCCCCTGTGTCGCGATGACTTTCCCATCGCCCTTTTTAGCATCAATTATACAACCGACCCAATCTCACGAATCCCCGCCGGGATGTGCCCGAACCGTTCGATCCAACATCATCGGCTATAATGATTTGGTGAGTATTCTTGCATTTTTACCACTCACCAGGCAGGTAGATCCCAATGCTCGACCACGGAACCCCCGAACACGCCGTCGATAACCCCATCGAATCGTTGCGCCACCGGATGCGCCACTCGGCCGCCCACGTCATGGCCGACGCCGTCCTCCAACTTTTCCCTGAAGCCAAGGTCGCCATCGGCCCGCCCACAGACGACGGTTTCTACTACGATTTTGAGGTCGAGCGCCCCTTCACTCCCGAGGACTTGGAACGCATCGAAGCCCTGATGCTCGACACCATCAAGTCCGACGCTCCCTTCGTGCGAGAGGAGTTGAGCCGAGACTCCGCTCAGTCCATGTTCACAGCTCAACCGTTCAAGCAGGAGATTATTGATGATCTCCCCGACGAGACCACCCTAAGCATCTACCGCCACGGCCAGTTCACCGACCTGTGCCAGGGACCCCACGTCGCCAGCACCGGCGAAATCGCCGCCGTCAAACTCCTGCACACCGCCGGCGCATACTGGCGTGGCGACGAAAACCGGCCGATGCTCCAGCGAATCTACGGCACCGCCTTCGAGTCCCAGGCCGAGCTGGAAGCCCACCTCGAGCGCCTCGCCGAAGCCGAACGCCGCGACCACCGGACTCTCGGCCGGCAGCTCAACTTGTTTACCGTCCACGACGAGATCGGCCCCGGACTCATCGTCTGGCAGCCCAGGGGCGGCGTCATGCGCTCCCTCATCGAGGACTATTGGCGCGACATCCATTACCGCCGCGGGTACAACATCGTCTATTCCCCCCACATCGGCCGCGCCCGCCTCTGGCAGACCAGCGGCCACCTCGATTTCTACCGCGACAGCATGTACGCGCCCATGGAGATCGACGAGCAGGAATACTTCCTTAAGCCGATGAACTGCCCGTTCCACATCCAGATCTACCGCTCTGCCCTGCGCAGTTACCGAGAGTTGCCCTTTCGCATCGCCGAACTCGGTACCGTCTATCGCTACGAGCGCAGCGGTGTCCTCCACGGACTGATGCGCGTGCGCGGATTCACCCAGGACGATGCCCACATTTTCTGCCTGCCTGATCAGGTCGCCGCTGAGGTTGGCGAAGTCCTGGACCTCACTTTCGAAATCATGGCGGCCTTCGGGTTCGAGGAATACGACATCATGCTGTCCACCCGGCCCGATAAGTCTGTCGGCGAAACCGATATGTGGGATCACGCCACCGAGTCCCTCCGGCAGGCGTTGGTCGAGCGCCGCCTCGAATACGGCATCGACGAGGGCGGCGGAGCCTTCTACGGCCCCAAGATCGACATCAAGATCAAGGACGCCTTGGGTCGGGAATGGCAATGCACCACCGTCCAATTCGACTTCAACCTGCCCGAGCGATTCGGCTTGGTGTACCAGGACGAGCAGGGCAACCGCGTCCAGCCCTACATGGTCCACCGCGCCATCCTGGGATCGCTGGAGCGTTTCTTCGGTGTCCTTGTCGAACACTACGCCGGCGCCTTCCCTCTGTGGCTCGCCCCCGTTCAGGCCGTAGTGATACCCATCGCCGACCGCCACAATGAGTACGCCGAGCAGGTAGCCGCCCAGCTACGCGACTCCGGTTTCCGCATCGAGGTAGATGACCGCAGCGAGCGAATGAACCAGAAGATCCGCCAGGCCCAGCTCCAGAAAACTCCCTACATGCTCGTCGTGGGCGACCGTGAGGCCGAGGCCAACTCCGCCGCCGTCCGCACCCGCGACGGCGACAACCACGGCGAAATGCCCTTGGCCGACGTCCAGGCAATGCTCAAAGCAGACCTGGCCGGCACCCCGGCGGCATAGACTGTCCCCGGCTGAACGCCGTCGCCTTCCTGATTCGCTAACGGCGAACTACCAACATGACGTCATTGCACGTCGACCACATAGAGGTCAGCCATGGCTATATTCAGAACCGACGGCCAGCGGCCCAAAGTAACGGTTACGAGCCATAAGGCTACTCCTGAAGAGCTCGCCGAGTGGCGCGCATCAGAAGAACGCTGGGCACGGCTGCGTGCGATGCGCCCCGAGTTGATTCAGAAGTACCCAGATAAGTGGGTTGCAATCACTGAGACCGGGGATTTCCTAGTCGCAGACTCTGTGAAGGAACTCGTAAAGAAAACCGAAGAACTCGGCGCACGGCCTGGTTTTTCAGCGCGTGAGTTCCTGAACACCAAGCCTCGCCTTCTCATGACGTTATGATTGCCGGCGAATTCGCTCGAGACGGTAGCCCTTACGTCAACGCTCGCGTGAACCTGCCGCGGATTGGAGTGGTCGGCAACGTGAATTTCCTGGTTGATACAGGCACCGACGCCACCATTGTGCATCCTTTCGACGCCGGAAACTTGCACTGCCCTTTTGACGAGTTGTCCAACCCGGCGGTCGCCACCAGCGCCGGCGGACAGCACACCTACTACGCCGAGCCGGCCGTAGTCTCGTTTTACGACGGTGAAACTCGGCACGACTTTCGCACCAACATCCACATCGGCAAGCCCCATCCCATCACCCAAGGCCTGGATTCGCTGTTGGGCCGGGATGTACTCAACGAGTTGGAGATGGAGTACGCGCCCCGCCGTGGGCGGCTACGTTTCCGCTTGGACGAGGATGGGTAGTCGCTACTGCGCCAGATCCCGCAACGCTCCAACGTAATCCCCGCCGCCGCCGTATCCTTTGCGGAACGTGATTACGCCCTGTGCGTCCAGTGCGATCATTGACGATTGGCTGGTGATCCTCAGATCTGCCAGCATCGACCCCACCGGCTGCGTGGCGATCATGTCCGAATATCCATTCTCCTCTATGTAGCCGTCCAGCCGGCTCGCGCTCTCGCTGAACGACACTAGGTAGAAGTCCACTTGTCCTGCGTTCTCGGTAACGACCGGGGCCAGCGTCCGTAACTCGGCGCGGCAGGTTGGTCACCAGGTCGCGAAATACATCATGAACGCCGGCCTGCCCGCCGCCTTGAGGTCCGCCAGCGCTACCGGAGTCCCGTCCGTCCGTTCCATCGTGAACGCCGGCGGAATCTCGCCAACCTCAATCCCCTCAGGCGCGGCCGGCGCGGATACGGTGGCAGCCGGCACGGGTGGTGGCGGATGCGTCGCTGGTGGAGGTGGGTCTGTGGCGGCGGCGGTTGCCGCGGGTGCCGCCGTTGCAGCGGGCGCCGTTGTCGCCGGTGTTGCCATAGTGTCGGTGGGTGGTGCTGCGGCCGGCGTTGCGGCGGGGGCGCTGAGCGCCTCGGTAGCCTGGGCAACCTGCTGGGCCGGAGCCTCGGTGGCCGGAACGTCCGTCGCTGCTGCTGCCGGTTGAGCCTGTTGCGCCGATGCTGGTGCGGCCGGCGCTTCGGTAGGCACAGTCTCGACAGTCGCCTGAGCCGCGGCCGGTTGAGCCGGCGGTGCTGGTGGCGCCGGAGGTGCTTCCGAGCCGCAGGCCGAAAGAATCGCCACCATTCCGGTGGCGAATGCGATCGTCAATATTCCACGTATCTTTTTCATTTCGCAAAGCTTTCGGCGTCAACGACGCCGGACACTACCCTCATCAACTTGGCAATTGCAAGTCTTGCTGTCTTTGATCTTTTTGCCGCTGGATCTCTATTTCCGGCGGTATCGCGATTGGGTCTGCGCTCAACGCGGTGAAATATGGTTCCCACGTCTCCGCGCTTCCCATCACCTGTCGGTGGTAGATCATTCCGTTCCCGTTGACCACCATCATCGCCATCTGGCGCGTGACTTCCAGGTCCGCCAGCATGGTGCCAACGGGCGCGGCTGGGATTACGTCGGTATATCCGCCCTCCTCTATGTACTCGGCGATGGTCTCAACCGGCTCGTTGTACGAAACTATGTAGAACTCAACGTCCGGATATTTCGATGCGATTGGATCCAGCGACCGCAACTCGGCGCGGCATTCCGGTCACCAAGTGGCGAACCAGAAAAGGTGCGTCGGTTGGTTGTCGTCCACTATGTCCTTCAGCGCAACCTCGGACCCGTCCACCAGCGTCATCGAGAACGGCGGCGACGTGTTCCCGACGTTGATCCCCTCCACACCTACCGCCGGCGCATCCGTGGCGGGAGCGCACGCTGCAACTATCAACACGAGCAGTCCCAGGACCGCTCCATTCCACCAATATCGTTTCAACTTCGCCACCAGGTGCTCCGGACCCTCGCCTCCAATGTATCTGTTATGCTGGCGAGCGTCCGTCTGCGATTCTAGCAGACCATTCGTTAGTATTGAATACGCCGCCAGCCCCGGCCCGGATTTGTCCAGGAGTGCGCCCCGATGCCCAACCGCCTTGCCAACGAGACCAGCCCCTACCTACTGCAGCACGCCGAAAACCCGGTGGACTGGTACCCCTGGGGCGAGGAGGCTCTGAATCGCGCCCGCGACGAGGATCGTCCCATCCTGCTCAGCATCGGCTACTCCGCCTGCCACTGGTGCCACGTCATGGAGCGCGAGTCCTTCGAGAATGACGACATCGCCGCCATCATGAACGAGCACTTCGTCAACATCAAAGTGGACCGTGAGGAGCGGCCCGATCTCGACGCGGTGTACATGGAAGCCATCCAGATGCTCACCGGCAGCGGCGGCTGGCCCATGACTGTGTTCCTCACCCCAGAGGGCCGGCCTTTCTACGGCGGCACCTACTTCCCGCCCGACGACCGTCAGGGTATGCCCGGCTTCCCCCGCCTCCTGGCCGCCGCCAGCCAGGCCTACCACACCAACAAGAGCGAAATCGAACGCGTGACCCGCCAACTGTCCGACCAGATGGGCCGCTCCGGACAGATGCCGCGTGGCTTCACTCCACTCACCACCGATGTGATGCACAACGCCTACTCCCAACTTGCCACGCAGTTCGATCAGCTCAACGGCGGCTTCGGCAACGCCCCCAAGTTCCCGCAGCCCATGACCCCTGAGTTCCTGCTGCGCTACTACCGCCACGGGTTCAACGTCCGCGCTCTCGAGATGGTCGAGCTTACCCTGCACAAGATGGCTTACGGCGGTATGTACGACCAGGTCGGCGGCGGCTTTCACCGCTATTCCACCGATGCCTATTGGCTGGTCCCTCACTTCGAAAAGATGCTGTACGACAACGCTCTGCTCGCCCGCCTCTACCTGCATGCGTGGCAGATTACCGGTAACACTTTGTACCGCCGCATCACGGAAGAAACCCTCGACTATGTTCTGCGCGAGATGACCGATCCCGCCGGCGGTTTCTACTCCGCCCAGGACGCCGACAGCGAGGGCGTCGAGGGCAAGTTCTTCGTATGGACGCCCGACGAACTCCGCCCGCTCCTTGGCGATGATGCCGAACTTATCATGGCCTACTACGGCGTCACCGAGCGCGGCAACTTCGAGGGCGTCAACATCCTCAACGTCCCAAACCCGCCGGCCGATTTCGCCACCCAGCGGCGCGTTTCGGACGAGGCTCTGATCGACGCCATCGCCCGAGCCCGCGCCACGCTCCTTGAAGTCCGCGAGCAGCGAATCCATCCTCTCCTCGACGACAAGGTCCTCACCTCGTGGAACGGCCTCATGCTCTGCGCCTTCGCCGAGGCCGGCGCCGCCCTCGAACGTGCCGATTACCTCGACGCCGCCCGCCACAACGCCGCGTTCCTGCTGGACAACATGCGCGACGCTAACGGTCGCATCCTCCGCACTTGGCGCGGCGGCGAGGCCAAGCTCCTCGGCTACTTGGAGGACTATGCCTGCCTAATCGATGGTCTCCTGTCCCTCCACGAGGCCACCCTGGAACCCCGCTGGCTCCAGGAAGCCGTGGACCTTGCCGATGGCATGGTGGCGCTGTTCTGGGACGACGCCGTGGGTGGTTTCTACGACACCGGCAACGACCACGAGCAACTCGTCATCCGTCCCCGCGACGTATTCGACAACGCCCAGCCGTGCGGCGGCTCCGTCGCCACCGACGTTCTGCTGCGGCTCGGCGTCATCACCGGCAACGACGACTACTCGTCCAAGGCCTCAACGCCCCTGCGCGCTCTGCAGCAACTGCTCGGCCGCGCTCCTTCGGCCACCGGCTACTGGCTCGGCGCACTGGATTTCTACGTCTCGCTGCCCCGCGAAATCGTCATCGTCGGCCCCGCGGACTCAGATTCGACTCAGTCCATGCTACGCGAGGTCAACACCCGTTTCATGCCCAACAAGGTCGCCGTCGGAATGGCCCATACCGCCGACCCGCCGTTGAAGGATTCCCCGCTCTTGGAACAGCGCGTCATGCAGGAAGGCCGGCCCACCGCCTACGTCTGCGAAAACTACGCCTGCCAACTCCCCGTCACCGACGCCCAGGCCCTAGCCGCCCAACTCGACCGCCCATAAAACCCCCTCTCCCTCGACGGGTGGTTCATCCGCCCACGACGGGCGGAACGGTGAAAGCCTGTGGTCCCCTCTCCCTTGACGGGAGAGGGCTAGGGTGAGGGTGGAAATCTACAGGCACCTCTCCATCGACGGGTAGAACGTCCGCCTTTGGCGGAAGGGTGACAACCCCCGAGCCGCCCATCCCACCCCTACCCCGCCGGAATCAACCCCGCCGCCGAAACCGTCTCCCGGTTCACTGTATCCGGCAATCGGTATCTGTGCCACAACATCGCGCCGAGTAACACCAGCGCACCAGCCATCAACGGGGCCACCCGTATTCCCAGAGGGTTCTCCGGCGAATCACCCAGTTGCAGGATCAGGCTGAGGAGCAACGGCGGCAGTGCATATGTGACTTTCTCGAAGAAATTCTGGGTCGAATAGAACATCGCCTCCCGCCTTTCGTCCCTTAGCACCGCGTCGTAGTCCGCTATGTCCGCCGTCAGCCCCTTGGGCAGCAGGAAAACCGCCGCCATCGGCATCCCCGACACCAGGGCGAATATCACACCCTGCGCCACCAGGTGGTCCGACGACACGAGGCCAACCAAGCTGAATATCGGAAAGATCACCCCGCTCGCCACCAGGCACACCCCATAAATCCGCCGTTTCGTCAACCGCCCGGTCAGGAACAGGATCCATATGATAATCCCCGCTATCACCACCCCGCCGATCACGCTTGTCGACAGCAGGCTCGATGTCGCTCCGTCTCGCTCCTGCAAAAGGATTCCCACCGCGAAAAACGGGATCCAACCCTGCAGTACCCCCACGCCGGTGGTGAACATCACGAACGTGGGCAGGAAAGACACGAACTGGGAGTTACGCAGCGTATCCCGGATTCCCCGCCAGAATGGCACCTGCGCCGGCGTTATGTCTCGTGGCGCATGGTTCCAGACCGCCGCCAGTGCACCGCACCGGAACACAAACGCGATTACCGCGAAGATCAATCCCGCGATTTTGAATCCGTAAGCATCCTTGATGAACCCTCCGACCACCAACCCTAACCCCGCGCCGAATACCGCGAACAGGAATATCAGGCTGATTAAGTTCATCCGGTCGTTCGCCGTGGGCGTAACCTCGGGAACCAGTGCCTCCAACGCCCCGCTGGACATGGTCGCCGTAACAAAGAACAACTCCAGCATCACTACGAAGTAGATCACGTTCATCCAACTGCTGCCCTCCGTCGGCAGGAACCAGATCAACGCTCCGAATAGCGCGTAAAACGGCGTCGCGAAAAATATGAAGGGTATGCGTCGGCCCCACCTGCTGCGCGTTCGGTCGCTCCACCACCCGATAAGCGGGTCGGTGAACGCGTCTATGAAACGCCCCGCGAAAATCAACAACCCGGCGAATACTCGCGCATCCACCGTGAATCCCAGCATAGACACGTCCGGAACCCGCGCAACTCCCTCCAGCGCTGGAGGAACCAGGAAAAACAGTACCCATTGCTGACGAAAGTACGATAACGACTGTAGGCCGACGTGATCGGCCGTGAAAAAGAGTTTCTGGATCAGCGGCAGGCGCGCTGCTTGGCGTCCCGGCTCAGTCATCGTATCCCACAATCAATTATCAATCGTTATGCACGCGCCGCAATTTACCACATCCCTACTCAGTTCGCCCCTGAACCCGTTCGACAGTCAGCTGGGCTTTCCGCATTTCAAGCGGCGTAAGCGAGGGAGTCCACCATTCGTCGGTACAGAGCGACGGGGAATTCCTGCGTGTCGGGGTTGCCGGCCGACAGTGAGAAATCTTCCGATGCCAGCCAGAGGTGCCGACGCACCAGGGCGATGGCGTCCACGAAAGTTGGCGATGGTTTGTCGTACCAAGCGGCGGTGCGCGGGGTCATCGAATGTTGTTTTTGCAACGAATGGGCGGCCAGGGTGGTCCAGGAGAAGAGGCCCAGCAGCGCGGGCGTGGTGCGGGCGATGGCCAAGTCGGACCACTGGCGCTGGGTCTCCATGCCCAGGTGGGTTCGCGCCTCCTGAAAGGTGACTTCGAGTTGCCAGCGCAGGACAAACCACTCCCGGATCTGGGTCGGGTTCGCCAACGGGTCGGTGCAGAGGAGGGCTTGGGGATCGAAAGCGCCTTCGGGATCTCGGACCAGCACCCAGCGAATGGTCACCGCCGGTTTGCCCGAGCTGTACCAGACCGCGGTTTGGGAGGTAAGTTCCAGCGTGCGGATGGTGCCGTCGTACCACGCCACGGCGGCGACGGTCCAGGCCACATGGTCCTGGTCCAGGATGGTTTTCAGCGACGGTCGCCGCTGGCCTTTCAGGGCTGACCGGCCTTTCTGACCTGGCGGCCGAGGCGGCGCTGGCGCGTAGAGAGCGGCGTCCAAGCGCAGTCTGGCGATGAGGGTAACGGGTTCACGAAGGGATTGGCAGCAGTGGAGCAGATCCAGCACGGCGTAGCCGTTATCCCCCACCAGCACGAGAGTCCGGTGGGGCAGCCAGCGACGCAGCTGAATGACCATTTGCCGGGCCCAATCGGTGAGCTTCTTGTGCCGGCGTCCCTGCTGCTGGTAGTACCGAGAGGAAGGGGCCAGCACCGTGAGCACCGGCAGCGCCCAGTGGCGTCCCGCCCACGGCACGTGGCCCAGCCACATCAGGGAGATCCAGCGCAGGCCACTGGCCTTGACCAGTTGATGGCGGCTGGAACGCACCGCGTCCCGGTAGATGCCTCGTGCTTTGATCTTAGCGCCCCGACGCCGCTCCAGGGTTTCGTCGATGCCGAAGACCAAGGGGCCGTCGCCCCGATCCAGATGCTGGAGCAAAAGCAAGAGCAGGACGCGGGCCACCGCGCGGGACGACCACACCGCCCGATTGAGCACCTCGTGGTAGCGGGCGTAGTCGCGCTGGTCGCTGCGGCCCATGACGCGCAGCGCTGCTGCCACGGTGCGTTGACCTGTGGTCAGGATCGCGCCCACCAGCAGGAGTTGAGCCTTCTGCCAAGTGGGGTTGGTGAACAGAATTGCGAAGGGGGAGAGTATCGGTACAATGGCATTGGGCAGGGTGTGCATGGCTGGACCTTCAGTGACGTTTGGGTCAGGCCAGCTTACCCTGTCCTTTTACTTTTCTAAGCATGCGTAAAGTCTAGCTCAGGGCAATCGCATTTCGATCTTTGGCTCTTTGGTCCGGCACCCCCGGCTACCGTCTACCGGCGAAAGTCGTCCGCCCATGGCGGATCCGCCATAGGCGGATACCGGTATCCAGTGCCTGAAATCGGCAGTTTCGCAACCATTGTCTTCATCCGGCGACCTCTGGCCTCCGGCGTTCGCTGGAGTGACGAGTCTGTAAATTCCAAATGCGATCGCCCTGGCTCGATGGTAAACGACTGTTCCGACTGCCAGACACCGCAATCGTCCGCTCATGGTGAACCCGCCGTAGGTCCGCCTCCGGCGGATCGAACCATGAGCCCGCCAAAACATGAACCCGGAAACGTCAATCCCGGCCTTTGCGCCCTCCAACCCTATGCAGTCTCCCATCGGACCCGCCGCCCGCGTGTGATAACATACCCGCGTCCAATTTGTATGCGCACCGCCGCATTCAATCCTGCTAATCCGCACCAGACCAGAGGTTTCAACATGGCTATCACCGTAGGACAGGCCGCTCCCGATTTCACCCTTCACGAAAACCCGGCCACTCAGCACAGCCTTAGCGACTATCGCGGAAAAAACGTCGTCCTGGCATTCTTCCCCGGCGCGTTCACCGGCGTCTGCACCACCGAGATGTGCGCCTTCCGAGATCAGATCGATCAATTCAATAGCATGAACGCCGTCGTCCTCGGCATCACCGTAGACCCGCCTTTCGCCCAGGCCGCGTGGAAAGCCGCCAACAACGCCGAGTACACCTTCCTAAGCGACTACAACCGCGAGGTCGTCAATGCCTACGACGTCGCTCTCCCCGGCCTCGCCGGCATGCAAGGCTACGTCGCAGCCAAGCGCGCGGTAACCATCGTCGATGGCGAAGGCATCGTCCGCTACCACTGGGTCTCCGAATCGCCGGCCAACGAACCTAACTACGAAGAGGTTCGCGCCGCGGTCGCCGCACTCAACTAAACCGCCCGCCGAAACCCAAAAACTCAGAACCCCTCTCCCACCGAGAGGGGTTTCAACTTGCCGAGATGCCCGGCGCCTCACCCGAAGATCCCAAGATTGCTACAGACCTTGGAACGTCGTCGTGAGGATATCCTCCCGTCGACCTCTAGGCTGACGTCCAACCATGCCCAACCAGCCGCTCCACCACCATTTCCGTCAAACGTTCCGCATCCACACCCAGGCACACGTCAACCGTCGCGTCCCGTCCGGTCATTCCGTACCAATCCACCATCGTCTGCCCCCGCGTCAACTCCCCACCCGTATCCACCGCTACCGGCAGTCGCTCCGTCTCGAACAGCGTCGGATCAACCGCGTACGCCACCGCCGGTACGTCGTTGTATCGCACCGCCTCTCCATCGGCCAGCCGGCCCAAACGCCGGTACGCCTCCCGCGTGTACGCCGACGCCGTAACCAACAACTGCACCGCAGGAGCAGGAGATCCCTCCAGCCGCCGAAATTGCTCGTCCGACAACCCGCAGTGATCACACACGTCCAACCCCACTTGAGCGATCGCCGCACCTGAATCGTACAGAATCGCCGCCGACTCCGGGTCCTCGTGTATGTTCGCCGTCGCCACCGGTGAAACGTTCCCCGGAACCCGAACCGCTCCGCCCATTACAACCACCCCCACGACCGCATCCGAAATATCTGGAGCCAACCGTAGAGCCAGAGCAACGTTCGTCATCCGCCCCAACGCCAGCACAGTGATCTCACCCGGCGATTCCAACGCTCGACGGGCAATCTCCACCGCCGCATGGCTGCTCACCTCGCCGTGATTCCCACCCGGCGCAGCCACTACCTCACCCACTCCGCCAAGCGCGTCGCCTCCATGGATGTGCCCTGCCCATCCCTCATTCGCCTTTCTCAGCAGCGGCCCGCGCGCTCCCGCATACACCGGAATGTCCACCCGCCCAGCCACCGCCAGGATGCGCCGGGCGTTCGCCTCGCACTGTTCCATCGACCCGTTCCCGTAGCTGATCGTCAACGCGTCAACCTGCAACTCCGGGCTGGCCAACGCCAGCAGGATCGCCGCCGTGTCGTCAACCCCAGGGTCGGTGTCGATTATCACTCGTTTAGTCATTGTCCGCTGCCGTTGCAAAGTTCCCTCCCCCTGACGGGAGAGGGTTAGGGTGAGGGGGCATCCCCAATTTTGACGCCCCCGGCTTGGTTGAGGCATTATAGCCGCTGCATTCGCCGCCTAAGAGCGCGCGATTCGGAGGGAATTTCAATGGCGGTCAACGAAGTCCAAGGTGTAATTTCACGGGCCAAGGGTGCCCCCGTCGAACTGGTAACCATCCACGTTCCCGACCCCGGCGAAGGCGAAGCCCTCGTCCGAGTCCAGGCCTGTGGCGTCTGTCACACCGATCTGCACTACCGTGAGGGAGCCATCAACGACGAGTTCCCTTTCCTCCTCGGGCATGAGGCCGCCGGCATCGTCGAAAAAATCGGCGATGGCGTCACCAACGTCCAGCCTGGCGACTTCGTGATCCTCGCGTGGCGCGCCCCCTGTGGCAACTGCCGATCTTGCCTCCGGGGCCGTCCGTGGTACTGCTTCGCCAGCCGCAACGCCCAGCAGAAAATGACCCTGCCCGATGGCTCGCCCCTGTCACCCGCCCTCGGCATCGGTGCTTTCTGCGAACTCACCCTGGTCGACGCCCTGCAGGCGGTCAAGGTCGACCCGGCCGCCAGCCCTCTCGCCGCCGGACTCATAGGTTGCGGCGTGATGGCCGGCCTCGGCTCCGCCATCAACACCGGCGGCGTCAGCCGCGGCGATTCCGTCGCCGTCATCGGATGCGGAGGTGTGGGTAACGCGGCCATCGCCGGTTCCTGCCTCGCCGGCGCCAACACCATCATCGCCGTGGACATCGACGACCGAAAGCTGGAATGGGCCAAGGGCCTGGGCGCGACCCACACCATCAACTCCACCCAGACCGACGCCGTCGAAGCCATCCGCGATCTCACCGACGGCAACGGTGTCAACGTCGCCATCGAAGCCGTCGGCAATCCCGCCACCTACGAGCAGGCTTTCTACGCCCGCGACCTCGCTGGCACCGTCGTCCTCGTCGGCGTGCCCGACCCAACCATGAAAATCGAACTCCCCCTCATCGAGGTATTCGGACGCGGCGGATCCCTCAAGTCCTCGTGGTACGGCGACTGTCTGCCCACCCGCGACTTCCCCATGCTCATCGACCTCTACCTCCAGGGCCGCCTCGACCTCGACGCCTTCGTCAGTGAGCGCATCGGCATCGGCGATGTCGAGGAAGCCTTTGCAAGCATGGGCCGCGGCGAAGTCCTCCGCTCCGTCGTGGTGATGTAACCCTTTCGGCTTCCAGTATAATATTTTCATCAGATCATCTTGCAGGCGAACCCGTGACTAACGCTAACGGCAATACGTCCTCCGAATTCCAGGGCGACGACAGTTTGGAAACCAGAATCGACAATCTGGAAACTAAAGTCGACCATGGCTTCGAGCGTTTGGGCGGCCAGATCGAACATCTCGGCGGCCAGATCGAACGTCTCGGCGGCGAGATCGAGCGCCTGGACGCCAAGATCGACAGCAGCGTGGAACGCTTGGACGCCAAGATTGACAGCAGCGTGGAACGCTTGGACGCCAAGATTGATAGCAGCGTCGAGCGTCTGGAGGCTAGGGCCGACCAGACTGACGCCAGAGTCGATCGCATTGAAGGGTGGGTCAGTGGTATGCGCGGTCAGCAATACGAGCAGCATTGCCGCGCAACTATCGCCGCCGCCATGAGTCGCTACCTCCGACGCGCCAGAATTGGAGACGCGGAGGCCCTTGCCGAGCAGTTGTCCGACGCTTTCGAGGGCGGGGCCATAGACCAACGACAGTACCACTCTGCCAGCATGACCGACATCGTAGGGCAAGGTTACTGCCGGCAGCGTCAAACCCACGTGCATCTCGCGGCGGAAACTTCCATCAGGCTGAATCGCAGCGACATTGACCGGGTCCGCGAACGCGCTGACATCCTCACCACCGTCACCGGGAACACGCACATCGCTTACTGCATCGCCCATCGGCAGTGGTCGGGGCAACTGGAATCCTATGCGGACGGCCGGCAGGTCACGCTCTTGCATTACCATTGGGATGGCCTGGTTGAGATTTCGGAAGCCGCAATGGAAGAAGATGACTAAGTGATGACCACGTTCATCCTCGTCCACGGCGCTTGGCACGGTGGTTGGTGCTGGTGGAAAACGGCCCCACTCCTTCGCGAATCCGGCCACATCGTCCACACTCCCAGCCTGACCGGTCTCGGAGATCGGGAACACTTGGCCCGTCTTATCCCGCCCGCCGTCCTAAATCTCGACCTCCACGTCCGCGACATCACCGAACTGCTGGACTCCAACGACCTCTCGGACGTTGTCCTCGTCGGCCACGCTTACGCCGGCATGGTCATCACCGGCGTCGCTGAACTTCGCCCAGGTCGGATTCATTCGTTGGTTTATGTAAATGGCGTCGCCCCAGCCAACGGCGAGGCCATGATCCACCAACTCGCCGCCGTGCGTGGCCCTGAATTCATCGCTCGTATCCAGCAACACATCGCCGACGGCGAGCCCTTCATGGCTCATCCAACAACCGCTCAGGAAATCGCGGATCGTTGGGCCATCACCGACCCCGATGATCAGGCGTTCGTCCTTCCGCGCCTCTCACCTCAGCCCACGCTCACCTTCGCGCAACCCGTGCGGACCGGAAACCCGGAAGCCGCGGCCCTCCGACGTGAATTCATCCTGTGCAGTGAGTCAGGCTTCGAGCCCGTCGCCCAACGCGCCGCCGCCAACGGCTGGGGCGTGCACCACATTGACACCGGCCACGACCCCATGATCACCGAACCCGGCCAACTCGCCCAAATCCTCCTCAGCATCGCCGGTTCCTAACTAACCGCGGCCGGCGGCCGGTACGCCGGCTCTCACCCTCCGCACGCACGGAGATCTACTTCTGACCGCTTTTGCAGAACCAAGCGGTCTTGCCTCCTCTCGCCTAGCGGGAGAGGGTTGCGGTGAGGGGGCAACACGTCCCAAAACGCCTTCAACCCAATCCTGGTATTACAACGACGGGTTAGGGAGGAAGGCCGGAAGCATCGCGACGGAGAGTAGTGCGGCGTTTCTCGTGGGAGCGTCGGGCCCGTTCGTTACGTTCCTGGACATCTGCCAACCACCCCAGCAGTTCTCGCGGCCCGAACTGCTCTTTGGGCAAGAGTTCACGCACCACTCGGTACACCTGGGGCCGAGTGATCTGGGGCATCTTTTTCCCCCCAATCCTGTTGCAGGCTCAGCAGGAAAGCCCCGGCCAGCAGGCACATGGTGATGTGGTGGTGCCAACCGGCCCAAGTGCGGGTCTCGTACTCGTCCAGCCCCACGTCGCTCTTCTCAGTCTCGAACTCAGTTTCGATGCGCCACCTGGAGCCGCCCACATAAGCCAGGGTTTCCAGGGGCGTGTCCTCGGGAGCGTTGGACAGGTAGTAGCGAGGCTCGCTGCCGTCCAGGTTCTGACGATAGATTGCCCAGAGGATTTCGCCGGGCTGGCGCCGCTTGGTTGCTCTGACCCGTTGGGCGCTGTAACGGTAGACGCGCGGTCCCTGGCTGCCTTCGGCCACTGTGATCTCCCGCCAGGCTTCTTCGGGCAACGCCAGACTGCGTTGGACCATGGTCTGCCGCTCCTCGCGTGAAGGTCTCGGTTTGCGGGGACGGCCGTTACCCTGATACGGTGGCTTGGTCCAGGTGGGCTCCAGCGGCCATACGGTCATATCGGGACGCACGTCCAAAACGTAGAGCGCTCCAGCCGTCGTCAGGCCGTCCCGCAAGTTCGGCGACATTCCGAATGCGCTATCCCCAGCTACCCACTGGGCGCTGAGGCGCCCACGGGCCTGGGCCCGCTCCACCATCTCCAGCGCCAACTCCGTCTTGCTACGGTACTGCCGACGCTCCGCTGGCACTCCCGCCGCCGCACAGCGCTCCACATCCCCAGTCCATTCCTCCGGCAGATACAGCCGTTTGTCCACCAGCGCTCGGCCCTTGGGCCCCACATGGGCGAGAAACACCCCAGCCTGATCCGCCGTAGGCGGAGCGATCTTTCCCAACGTCCCATCCGCCATAGGCGGACCGGGCTACTCCCACCGACTTCACCCCCTGCTTGGGAAAGTCGCTGCCGTCCAGCACCCACACGCCCAAAGGATCCGCCAATCGGGGTCCCATCCGCCAGAGGCGGACTGCAACCGGCCGATCACCGCATCGTCATCCCAGCGGGCCTCGGTGAGAAAACGCTGCAGCACCCGCGGCGACGCCGCAACCGCCTCCGACAGGTTTTCCGCATTACGTCGCTCCTGGGACTGCACCAGCAGGGCTTGCAGGTATTCCTCGCTACGCTCCCGCCACTGCTTGCGACCGAAAACCGACCCGAAGTAAGCGTGAAAATCCTGGAAAGCCTCATTCACCCTCTCCAAAGCTGCCGCGTCCATCACCCCGCCTCACCTCCCGAAGCCTCCGATTGCTCAGCCCAATCCTACCACCCTAACCCGTCGTTGTAATACTAGAAATCGACGTGAAAAATTCCCCCACCACTGACACCCGCCCGTTGTCCGTATACGCACCCACGTTCTATCCTGTATTCGTCAGGTTCCCCGCTCGGCTTCGAGAACCGAACGGGGTCGCCGCATCGCATGCAGCGGCAGCCACCAAACTACTCAACATGGCGAGGTGTCAAAAAGGTTCGGGTCGCATAACGGCCTGTCGGTTACCCAAAAAGCAGAATACGGTTCCCAAGGAGCCTAGAATCGTCTTTTTCCACGATCAAGCTCCCGGAACCCAGCGGGTGTTACCACCGCCCCGTGCTCGCGTTGCCCCGGTATCATTGGCCGGTTACCCGCGAGGACACGGAAGCCTAGGACGATATCTTTCTGCGCAAGCAAAAAACAGTGTTGGCCGTGCTCCGACACGCAACCCGAACCACAACCTGACACCGAATACACCAAACCAACCACCAACCCCAACGGAGGTAAACAAACACCGAAAACCCAGGGGGAGCGAACCCACCAAGAGGGGCTCCCCGAACTGAAAAAATCTTTGGCAGCGGCTGTACCAAACGGCGCGTGTGCTACGATACCCGGCGCGATTTCGCTAATCCCAAGTAACAAGGAGTATCCCAGCATGGCCGATTCAGCATTGGGCCTCGACGTTCGGGCCTGCATCTTCGACGTGTTCGGCACCGTCGTCGACTGGCGTTCCAGCATCACCGAACAGTGTGCCAACATGGGCCGCATCAAGGGCATCGAGCGCGATTGGGGCGCTTTCGCCGACGCTTGGCGCGGTAAATATCGTCCCTACATGGACAAGGTTCGCAATGGCGATCTGCCGTGGACCAACCTTGATGCACTCCACCGCATGTCCCTCGATGAAGTCCTCGACGAGTTCGAAATCAGCGGCTTCAGCGACGACGAAAAGATGGAGGTCACCTACTTCTGGCACAACCTCCGCCCTTGGGCCGACAGCGTACCCGGACTCTATAGGCTCAAGAACAAGTTCGTCATCGCCCCCATGTCCAACGGCAACATCGCCCTGATGACCAACATGGCCAAGAACGGCGGCATGCCCTGGGACTGCATCCTCGGTGCGGAGGTCGCCCACCACTACAAGCCTGACCCGGAAAGCTACGGCACCGCCGTCAAGCTCCTCGGACTCAAGGCCGAACAGGTGATGATGGTGGCCGCACACCAGGGCGACCTGCTGGCCTCCGCCAAGGTCGGCCTTCGCACCGCCTTCGTCCCCCGACCCCGCGAGCACGGCCCAGATCGCACTCCCGATCCGACCCCGGACCCCTCATTCAACGTCGTCGCCGAAAACTTCGTCGACCTCGCCGCCAAACTGGGAGCGTAGATTCGGTCCCCTTCAAATCGCCTCTCTTTCGATGGCAAAAGCCCGGGTGACGGTGAAGTCATGGTGCAGGTGTGGGTTTCAAACCCGCTTGCACCGTCAGGCCGAATCACCATGCCCGGTCAACCCCGGGTGTAGGGGCGAATAATCATTCGCCCCTGATCTGTTAACGCCATTACTCAGCTAACGGCTCCAGCCCACAAACCTCCGCCATCAGCTCGTAAGAACGCACTCGATCCTCAAAGTGGTAGCAGATCGTCACCACGCTCAGGTCCCGCGTCTGGTAGTCCTCCGACACCTTTTCCAAGCCGGCCTTCACCTGCTCCGGGTCCCCGTCCACGCAGTTCCGCATGTATTGCTGAATAAACTGCCACTCGTTGGCCAGGTACTTGTAATTCGCCGCCAGTTCCGGCGACGGGATACCCTTGGCGCGCCCGGTTACCGAACGCAACCTGCCCAGGTTCCGGCTTGAGGCGATCCGCCGCGCCTCTTCTTCAGTGTCCGCGCACAATACCTGCACGCCCACGTTCACCAACGGTGCGTCCAGATATTCCGACGCCTCAAAGTTCTGCCGGTACGACTCCACGATCTGCGGCCCGTCTGTCGCCCCCATGCCGAAAAAGTGGGCGTACGCGAACGGCAGCCCCATCTTCGCCGCCATGAACGCCGATTCGTACCGCGATCCCAGCAGCCACACCTGCGGCGCTGTCTCCGGCTGTTCGTCCGGTGACGCAACCACCTCGTTGAAGGGATGGTCGTCCGGTTGCGTATCCCCCAGATAGTTGATCACGTCCCGCACCTGTTGCGGAAAGTGCCGGATGTCCTTGGGCATGCTCGGATACGCCAGCGCCGCCGCCGTGATCTGGTCGCTCCCCGGGGCCCGTCCTATCCCCAGGTCAATGCGGTCCGGGTACAGCGAGTCCAGGATCCGGAACGTCTCCGCAACCTTCAACGCGCTGTAATGCGGCAGCATCACGCCCCCGGAACCCACCCGTATGCGCTTGGTCTGCGCCGCGATCTGCCCCACCATCACCTCCGGCGCCGTGCCCGCAAAATTCGGCAGGTTGTGGTGCTCCGCCACCCAATACCTCTGGTAACCCAGCTTTTCCGTGGCTTTCGCCAGTTCGATAGTCTCTCGCAGGGCGGTTCCCGCGTTGCTCCCCTCGCGCATCGGCGACTGGTCAACCACGCTCAGTTGCAGTTTCTCGCTCAACTCGTTTCCTCGCGCCGTCCCGATAATTCGTCTGCGGTCGCCATTATCGGCTGCCGGCATTTAATCTATCGGGAGATTTTGGGTTGCCGTCATTGGCTGCCCACACTATTATAGTCACGTCAAATGGCTAACGCAGTGGCCCGAGTCACGGTCGATGTTTGAAGGCTTTGGTGCCACACCGTAAGGTGAACCACGTTGCTTTTAGATAAATTCCTTGGAGGCAAACCGGGGGTGAAGCAAATCCCCGTTGCCGGAACACCGTTGACCGCCAGCGGTAACAAGTACCTACTTGAACGAATCGTCAAGTGGGTACTTTTTCTTTTGGCCGCCATATCCGTTCTCACTACCGTGGGGATTGTCTCCGTACTCCTTTTCGAGGGCGTCCAGTTCTTCACGTCCGACTTTTATCAAGAAAAACACAGCGAACTCCATGTGACTAGTGAGGCAGAGGGTTTGGTCGGCGGTGCCGTAGCCCCGGATTCCCTCGCTCCGGGGATCATTCCCAGCATTTCGGTTCGTTCCACTTCCGATGCCCTCATATACGTGAGCTGGGAAAAACCTGCCTTTGGCCAGCAGCCCACCGGTTACGACGTATCAATTCTCCCGAACTTGGGTCTGGATCTCACCAATTGCTCCAAAATCCCGGCTGAACGTACCTCGTGCGTAATTTCGGACGCCGGCCTGGGCCGCTCGTATAAAGTTTCCGTCTCGGCCCTGTCGGGAGTCGGCAAAGGCGTCGCCCTGGAAACCGAGTCCTTCCAGGTCCCGGAGAAAGTTCGTTGGCACCGGTATTTCACCGACTCCAAGTGGCGCACCCTGTTGGTGCCCCGCTCCTACGGGATCTGGCCCCTGCTCGTGGGAACCATGATGATCGCGGTTCTCGCCATGCTCGTCGCCGTACCTCTGGGCCTGCTCAGTGCTATCTTCCTCAGCGAATACGCCCACCCCAGGTTGAGGGCCATAACCAAGCCCATCTTGGAAGTGCTCGCTGGCGTTCCCACCGTGGTGTACGGATTCTTTGCTTTGTTCTTCATCACGCCGCTGCTCCGCACCATCAGCGACGACGTCGGCATTTTCAATGCGTTGTCCGCCGCCATCGTCATGGGCGTGATGATCGTCCCCATGGTCTCCAGCCTCAGCGAGGACGCCATGCGCGCTGTACCCATCTCCTTGCGCGAGGGTGCCTACGCCCTCGGCGCCACCAAGGTCGAGGTCGCCACCAAGGTGGTCGTTCCCGCCGCCCTGTCCGGGATAGTCGCCGCATTCATCCTTGGCATGTCCCGCGCCGTCGGCGAGACCATGATTGTATTCATCGCCGCCGGTCAGAACGAAAAACTGACCTTCACCCCCCTCGACCCGGTCAACACCATGACCGGCTTCATGGCGACCACCAACTTTAGCGATAACGCCATCCCGGGAACCGCTCAGTTCCAGGCGTTATTCGCGGTGGGTATCACCCTCTTTGTCATCACCCTGTTGATGAACTTGCTCAGCCAGTTCGTCGTCGCCCGGTTCCGTGAGGTGTACGAATAATGGTAACCGGTTTCGAACCGAACTACAGCCGCCGCCTCGCCGCGCGTAAGCGCAACGCGACGATCTTCTACGCGGTCTGCGTAGCTGCCGTGATCATCGCTCTCGTCATGCTGGTGGCGCTGCTCTACAGCGTTGTCTCCGAGGCTCTCCACTGGTTTAACCTGGAGGGCACGTCAATTAGCACTCTGTTCACCGAGGGCCCGTCCAGCAAAGCCATCAAATCCGGCCTGTTCCCGGCCATCGTGGGTACCCTTTGGGTCATGGCCATCTGCGTGTTCGTCTCGTTCACCGTCGGAGTTTCGGCAGCCCTTTATCTTGAGGAATATTCCGGCGGTAATCGCATCGCCGAGTTGATCCAGATCAACATCCAGAACCTGGCCGCCGTACCGTCCATCGTTTACGGTATCTTGGGACTCAGCATATTCGTCGCCCTCTTCGCCCTCGGTAAGAGCACCCTCGCCGCCGGCCTGACCTTGGCCCTCCTCATCATGCCCGTCGTGATCGTTTCGTCCCAGGAGGCAATCCGCGCCGTGCCATCCTCGATCCGCGAGGGCGGTTACGCGCTTGGTGGAACCAAGTGGCAGGTGATCTGGCGTTTGGTCCTACCCCAGGCCATGCCCGGAATTCTTACCGGCATCATCCTGGCCGTCAGTCGCGCCATGGGTGAAGCCGCCCCGCTTGTCATCATGGGAGCGTTGTCTTTCGTCTCGTTCGCTCCGGCCCACCCGCTCGACCGTTTCACCGTTCTCCCCATCCAGATCTACGTCTGGATCTCCAAGCCCCAGGAAGAGTTCCACCAACTGGCCGCCGCCGGCATCATCGTCCTGCTCGTCATGCTCCTTGGCATGAACGCCTTCGCCATCTTCCTGCGAAACCGTCTGCAAAAGAACCAACGGGGGTAGTCTAAAATGGCCGCAACTGCAGTGGCAACTCGTCCCGCCATCCGCGCCCCGGCTGTCCGAGCAATCAATGTCGGGGTCTACTACGGCTCCAATAAGGTCATCGAAGGCGTCTCGATGGACATGCCTGAGAACGAAATCACCGCTATCATCGGCCCCAGCGGCGCTGGCAAGAGCACACTGCTCCGCTGCATCAACCGCATGAACGACCTCATCGAAGTCTTCCGCATGGAAGGTGAAATGTGGTTCGGCGATTTCAACCTCTACGCGCCCGAATCCGATCCCACGCAGATCCGATACCGCATCGGCATGGTGTTCCAACGCCCCAACCCGTTCCCAAAGTCCATCTACGAAAACGTCGCCTTCGGTCCCCGCATCAACGGTTACACTGGCCGCCTCGATGACATCGTGGAAAGATCTCTCCAGGGTGCGGCATTGTGGGACGAGGTCAAAGACCGTTTGAAGGATTCGGCTTTGACCCTCTCCGGCGGTCAACAACAGCGTCTCTGCATCGCCCGCGCACTCGCGGTTGAGCCCAGCGTAATCCTCATGGACGAGCCTTGCTCGTCTCTCGACCCCATTGCCACGCTGGCTATCGAAGAGCTTATGCAGGAGCTCAAACAACGCTACAGCATCGTCATCGTAACCCACAACATGCAACAGGCCGGCCGGGTGTCCGATAAGACCGCATTCCTCATGCCCGATGAAAACCGGGTCGCTCATCTTATAGAATTCGGTGATACCCGCACCCTGTTCACCAATCCGACCGACGAGCGCACCGAAGCCTACATCACCGGCCGATTCGGCTAGCAGTTATTTGTTCGCCGGCCAGAATTTCCGCGTCCGCTCCGGGAGAGATCGCAATGCTACGTTCCGACTACAACCGCTCTCTTACCGATTTGCAAACGCGTCTCGCTGAAATGGGCCGGCACGTCGATTCCGCCACCCGAAGCGCTCTGGACGCCTTGGAGCATCAAAACCTCGAATTGGCCCGGCAGGTTATCGACGCCGATGACGAAATCGACCGGCTCCACGACGCGTTGGAGAATGATTGCGTGTTCCTCTTGGCGACCCAACAGCCCGCGGCCCGGGATTTGCGCTTCGTCATGTCCGCCGTCCACATCGCCGTGGAATTGGAGCGCATGGGCGACTACGCCGAGGGAATTGCAAAGATTTGCATCCGCATCGGCGACCAACCCCTGCTTAAGCCCCTGATCGACATCCCCCGTATGGCCGACCTCGCGCTGAAAATGCTCGAGGAGAGTTTGCAGTCGTACGTCGACCAGGACGAATGGCTCGCTCGCAAGGTCTGCGCCGACGACGATGCTATCGACGATCTCTACAACCAGATCTACCGCGAACTGCTCACCTACATGCTCTCCGACCCCAGAACCATCGAACGCGCCACCTATCTGCTCTGGGTAGCCCACAACCTCGAACGCATCGCCGACCGCGCCACCAACATCGGCGAACGCGTCCTGTGGTTGGTGTCGGGTCACACCGTGGATTCCCGCCCCGAGAATCGGTCCCTGCGGTAGTTGCAAAAATCCGGCTCCGAATCTCGTTGACAATTCCCGACCTCGGCAGTATAGTTTTCGCAAATGCAAAGTACTTGCAAAAGCGCCTGCGTCCGCACTTGTTCTTGTCCGCTCACATTGGGGGCAGGACTAACCTGATCTGACCCGTACAGGCGCCGCCCGCTCCCACCGTTTTTGCCTTTGGGCACGGTGGGTTTTTTTGTGCCGCAACTTAGGAGGACACCTTGACCACCCAAGCACAATCTCCCAGCCTGGAAGAAATCCACTCGTCTAGCCTGGAGCTTGCGGAAAACGCTCAAACCATCATCCCCTTTATGGAGGATGAAATTCAGCGCTTCGACGCCGAGGTCGATCGCTTCCGCACCGGGGAACTGGACAATACTGTATTCACACCCTTCCGGCTCCGCCAAGGCGTGTACGGCCAGCGGCAAGCCGATGTGCAGATGATCCGGGTCAAACTCCCCGGCGGCATCATCTCTGCCGAAATGCTGGATGTTTTCGGCGACATTACTGAGAAATACGCTCCTCTGCAGAAGGGCCACATTACCACCCGCGAAAACATCCAGCTGCACCACATACCGCTGGAACAGACTTCCGAGGTGCTGCGGCTGCTGGGCAGTGTGGGCTTGTCAACTCGCGAAGCCTGTGGCAACACCGTGCGCAACGTCGTCGGCCCCGCTACCGCCGGCGTCAGCCCTGAGGAGGTGTTCGACCCCACGCCGTACCTGACGGCATACGTCCGATTCGGTGTCCGGCACCCCATCACCCAGAACTTCCCGCGCAAGTTCAAGTCCGCGTTTACCGGCAACGACCAGCGCGACGAGGTGGCCGCTGCCATCCAGGACCTAACCTTCGTGTCGCAGTACAAGGAGGTTGACGGCGAGCAGCGTAAGGGATTCAAGGTCTACTGCGGCGGTGGAACGTCCATCATGCCCCGGCTGGCCAAGCCCCTCTACGAGTGGGTGTCCGAGGACGACTACCTTCGTGTGGCCCTGGCCGTCTGGACGGTGTTCAACAACGCCGACATCCTGCGCAAGAACCGCATGATGGCCCGGTTGAAGGTCCTGATCGACAAGATCGGTCTGGATGAATTCCGCACCATGGTCGACGCCGAACTCGCCAACATCGGCCCCATTGACTACCGTTCACTCATGGTCGCCGAGGACATCCAGACCGAGCATCCCCCGGCGCAGCCCGCCTCCGCTAACGGCGACGACAATGATCCGGCCTACCAGGCGTGGTTGAACAGCAACGTCGAAGCCCAGCGTCAGGACGACTACCACGTCGTTTATGTCAAAACCGTTCGCGGCGATCTCGACCCGGCCCAGTTCCGCGGGTTGGCCGACATCGTCCGCCAATACACCGGCGGTAAGGCCCGCACCACCCAGGAACAGAACATCGTGCTCCGCTGGGTCCCCACCGGATACCTGCATGAAGTTTGGGACGCGCTGAAGGCGTTGGAACTCGGCGAGGCGGGACACAACCACATCACCAACGTGGTCTCCTGCCCCGGCACCGACAGTTGCAAGCTGGGCATCACTTCGTCAATGGGCTTGGCCAAAGCACTGCGGGATGAAATGTCCAATTGGAACGGCCTCGCCGATGACGCCGGCGTTGGCGACATCCGCATCAAGATGAGCGGATGCCCCAACGGTTGCGGCCTGCACCACATCGCCAACATCGGTTTTCACGGCGCCGCGGTCAAGGGCGTGGAGGGTCAGCAGATCCCGTCCTACGAACTCTTCTTGGGCGGCAACTACGGTGACAATGAGGTCGAAGACTCCCGCATCGGTACCCGTGTCCCCAAGGTAAAGGTTCCGGCCAAGCTGGTCCCCTCCGTCCTCAAAGAAATAGTGACCCACTACAAGGACAACCGGGATAACGAATCCGAGCGCTTCAACGATTTCCTCGATCGTGTCGGACTGGAAGAGGTCACCTCAGTGGCCGCTCGCGCCCAGGAAGTTGGACACGAAGCAGAGGGCGGCGGCGAGATGTACTTCGATTGGGAGCGCACCAATCAGTACGTCCTGGAGCGCGGCGAAGGTGAGTGCGCCGTCTAGCTGCCCCACCTCCGAGCGATGGCTTCAGCATCCCTGAACGGCAGAGTGCTGGCCTTCGTTGAGGCTCGAATGCCCGACGAAATGGCCAGCCTCATTCGTAGGCACGGCGGCGTACCCGTCGGCGCGCCGGTTTTGCAGGAACACTACCTGACCGACAGCCCAGAGGTTCAGCAGGCCATTACCGATGTCTGTAAAGGCCGCGTCGATACTGCGATCTTCCTCACCGGTGTCGGCGCCAACGCCATGATGGGTATCGCGGACGCTATGGGCCGGCTGCAAGAATTCGAGGACGCACTGCGCGACATCACGGTGGTGGCGCGAAGCCCCAAACCTGGCCGAATCCTGCGGCGGCACAAGATTCCCATCGATATCATGCCTCCGGAACCGTACACCTCGTCAGACCTGACTGCCGCCATGGCCGGTTTGAATCTGGAGGGGAAGCGGGTCGTCTTTCAACGCTACGGCGGCCCGGACTCTGAGTTGCCAACCTACCTGCGCGAACAGGGCGCCGATTACCATGAGCTAACCCTATATGATTGGGGCCTGCCAGACGACACGCAACCGGTCTTGGAACTTATGGATCGCATGGAACAGGGGGAGGTCGACGCCCTGGCTTTCACCAGCCGACCCCAGGTGCCCAACCTGCTGGCCATAGCTGAAGCCGCCGGCCGTGAGCACGACCTCCGACACACTCTAGCCGGGACCGTCGCCGTAGCATCCGTTGGGCCAGTCTGCACCCGCAAGCTGGTAGAGTTGGGCATCAATGTCGACGTCGAGCCGGATCACCCCCACATGGGAAACTTGGTCATGGCTGTGGCCGAGTATTTCGACTCCCAACCCTAGTACTTGAACTCCTCGCGCACCGGGCTGAATATGTCCAGCGCTACCGCTTTCGTGCCCTGTCCCTGCGCGTAGTGCTCAACATCGCCCGGTATGATGTACATGTCACCCGGTTTCAGAACGCGCACCTCGCCGCCGATCCCCATCTCCAGCTCTCCCTCCACGATGATCCCACCCTGTTCGTGAGGGTGAGTGTGCAGCGGCACTAGGGCGCCCGCCTCCACCTCCACCAGGGAAAATAGCATCTGCGCGCCCCAGAATGTTCGGGTCCGCGCGCCTTCCGCCAGTTTCTTGTATCCTCTCCCTTCCGTTTCGACGAAATATTCGCTCATTGATCCGTCTCCTAATCTGTCAGTGTTAGTCGAACCCTAACTTACTCTCTTTCAGGCTGACAAACCGCCCGCCTAGTCCTATCACCAAATGGTCAAGCAGTTCAATGTCCATCAGCTTTCCCGCGCTTACCAGATCCCGCGTCACCGCCACGTCCTCTGGGCTGGGTGTCGGGTCGCCCGATGGATGGTTGTGGATCACTATTATTGACGGCGCGTTTTCCCGAATCGCAGGTCTCAACACTTCAGCCGGCCGCACCACGCTGCTGTTCACGGTCCCCATATAGATCTGCCGCTTAGCCACCACTTGATTCCGGGTGTTCAACAGCAGAACCACCAAATGCTCTTGTGGCAGGAGCGACATTTCGGCGGCTAACAAATTGGCCGCATCCTGCGGGCAGCCGATTGATGCCCGCTCCTCAGGCGCCAACGACGCGATACGTCGACCCAATTCCAACGCCGCCAGTATCTCGCACGTCTTTGCGTGGCTCAATCCGCGTTGCTCAAACAATTCGCCGTACCCAACCCGCGCCAACCCGGCCAGGCCCTCGAACTCTACAAGAATCCTCGTCGCTACGCTGATGGCGTTTTCGCCCGGTATCCCGGATCGCAGCAAGATGGCCACCAGCTCCGCATTGTTCAAATAACGCGGACCGTGTTCTCGTAAACGTTCCCTAGGGCGTTCCTTCGTTGGCATATCCAGGATGGTCGGTTGGTATGAGACCTTGCGGGCGTTTTCGGTTTCGTGCGGGTGCGCATCACCATTTGGGTCGCTATCCAATAGTTCGTCTTCTGCCGTTCGAGCAACCTGCTCCAAGGAACCTGGAGCCAATATCTCATCCAACTCTGCCCAGAACGCCTCCACAGCAGCAGATTGGTTCGAGGATCCTTTAGTCAACATCTCGCACCCCAACGGAATCAACTTCGCCAGGCAGTGTATGTCCGCCTGCGCTTGGGGAGCGACGCCGGGATGTCACCGATCCACACTGACCTAATTTAATTGGCCGCGCTAAGAGTCGGCGGGAAGGAATTCACCGGCATCCAGATCGTCGATGGCCGTGAGGGTGCGCTGCAAAAACACCGCCCCCAATTGCCGGCTGCGTTCGCTGCTCAGGTCCAGTTGTCCCCCGGCGATTATCGGCACCCGAAAACAGGTCAGCATGGCCTCGCGATAAGAGCGCCAACATTCATCGAACATAGGGCCACCGCTCGTAACGCTTCTGACAATGTCGGTATATGTCTCGATCGCCTCGCGTTCAATGTTGCGCCTGATATCCGTGGTAACGCTGGATGACAGGAAGTACGCGACATCGTACAGGCCGCTGCCCACGCCACTCACCTGCCAGTCCACGACCACGACATCCCCTGACTCATCCGGATCCAAAAACATATTGTCCAGCCTGAAATCCCCGTGGATGAGCGTCTGCGGCCGCCGCGCCAACCGGGCAGAGTGTTCCGCCAGATGGGCCCCATAGGATTCCGCCAGACCACGCATCGTAGCGGAAAAGTGATTGCCGAAGACTTCAAACGCGCGGGGTAGGCTCAATTGGTACACCGATTGGGATATCGCATACTGCTCCGGCGTCGGAGGCGCATGGACGGTGGACACGGGCGGCTGATCCACTTGCCTCCAATACCGGCCATGCAGCCGCGCGGCGGCTCGTATCGCGACCATTGCCTGCTCCTCGGTGGCTCCGTCGACCTGATCCGCCGCATCCAAATGTCCCAAGTCCTCCAGCATCAGGACGAAATTATGGTCGCCCCCATCAAAATCCCCGTACAACAACTCCGGCGACCGCATGGGGACGTGAGGAGCGAGCACCCGGTAAAAATCGTACTCACGCTGGTACAACCGCAATTGCCGGGCCGTCCGACGGGTATTGTCGTCCAGGCTGGGCAGCTTGATGACCATGGTCTGAGGAGCGGAACCCGTCCCGCCGACATAAGTGAGGTGGCACCTCAGCAACCTGCCGACCATCCCAATGCCCGTTCCGATTTCTTCGATAACGACCCCTCGTATCGGTGGTACATCCGAGCCGGCACCGAGCGCCAACGCCTGTTGGACCCACTCGGCGGTTATGTCGTCTTGATTCTCCGGTATGTTGAGTACGTCAGCCAAGTTCAGATGTCCTTTCCCCTGTACTGGCAGTGCATGGATTCAAAGCGAAAGGGGCGAATGACGAATTCGCCCCTGACAGTCACGGGTTTCGACCAAGGACGGTCGAGCCTAGTCGAACCGGAATTTCGAGAACGTCCCCTCTTCTTTGGTGATGAATTCTAACAGTGCAGGACGCCCATCGGCATTGGCCTGCATGGCCCGTTGCATCGCCGGCTTGATCTCATCTGGGGTGAGGATCTGTTCCGCGTACGCCCCCAGTGCCACCGCCACTTGGTAGAAATCGCCGCTCAGGTCCTTTATACCGTAGCGTTCCACCGCCGTCGGAATCCGGCTGTCCGGGTAGATCGCCATCGTGGAGTTATTCATCACTACCGTGGTGATCGGAATATTGGCCCGCACGGCTGTCTCAACGTCCAGTCCCACCATCCCGAACGCCGCATCCCCCATGAAGTTGATTACCATCTTCTCGGGCGCGGCCATCTTCGCGCCCATCGCCAACCCCAGGCTGTAGCCCAATTGGGTGGACTTGCCCCACCCGATGAAGCTGCGCGGCGCCCGGGCTTCCCAGAAGGGCGACACCTGCTCCCGCGGGCTTCCCGACTCGTGGGTCACGATCGTGTTGTCCAGATCCACCGTGTGCATGATGTCCCACACCACTCTGTACGGATTCAAAGGCACCTCGTCGCTGGTCAATCTGGGCATCCATTCGGCCATCCACGCCTCGCGAGTCGCGGTTATCTCACCCGCCAACTCCTGGTTGGGAGCCCGCTGTTGAGCCCCCTGGGCTTTCAATTCGTCGATGAACTGTCGCAAAGCCAGTTTGGCGTCGCCAAGGATCGGGTACTCCGTCCGGTAGTCCTTGTTGATGTCCCCGTCCCCGTTTGTGAGGTGGATCAGCGTCTTACCCGGAGGAATCGGGACTGTGAAGCTGCTCTTGGTGAAACTCACCCCGGCCCCAAACACGACATCGGCATTGGTCAGGAATCGGTGGACCGGCCCGGTCTGGCTGGAGCCGCCCACTCCCAGGGATAGCGGGTGGTTTTCGGGAAATGCGCTCTTGCCCTCCAGCGTGGTTAGCACCGGGATCTGAAGGAACTCAGCTAGTTCCAGCAACTCGTCGGTGGCTTCGGCGTACAGCACGCCCTGCCCCGCGATGATCACCGGCCTCTGCGCCAACAGGAATCCACGCGCTGCCCTCGTCACCGCAGCCGGGTCCGCTGCGACGCGCATCTGCACCGGCGGGATGTAGTCGAAATCTTCCTCGCTGATTTGGTCCGCTGACAGGTCCGACGGGATCTCCAGCAGCACCGGCCCCGGCTTACCGGACCGCAGCTTGGTGAACGCCTGGCGCATCAACTCTGGCACCCGGTCGGCGAAATTCACGTGCGCCGCCCACTTCGTGATCGATTCGTACGCCCGAACCGGGTGGAAGTTGGGCTCCACGCCAACGCGATTCCGAGCGACTCCGGCCGGCAGAAACAGAATGGGCACCGAGTCGGCGTACGCTTGGGCTACACCGCCAAACGCGTTCTCAGCGCCGGGGCCATTCTGGGCCAGGAAAATACCGGTTTTCTTCCCGTTGGTCACTCGGGAAAACCCGTCCGCCATGTGCACGCCGGTACGTTCCTGCCGGCAAACCACCGGGCGGATGCCCGCGATCGCGGCGGCTTCGATCAGCGGGTTGGAAGGCATAACTGCGATCCAATCCACGCCTTCCATCTTCAGTACGTTCGCTACTGCGGTCACTCCGTCCACGGTTTGGTTCCTCCAGTTTCGGTTATCGCCAGAGCGCAGCGCTCCGGCAAGGGTCAATCTTGTTGCCCGATAGGTTGCTACCGATGAGAAAGCTCAGTCTATCTCCAACAGGAAACTGTCCAGGACATCATTGAATTCGTCAGGTTTTTCCACCATCGGGAAATGGCCGGCATCCTTCATCTTGATCAGCTTCGAGCCGGGCACCACCCGGTGAATTTCCTCTTCGTAATCCCCTGTCGCCAGTGGGTCGTCCACCCCCTGGATCAACAGCAGCGGGGTCTGCAAACTGTGGATCCGGTCTCGCACGTCGAACCGGTCGATCACCACCAGGTCTCGATATTGCGCCACTGGCCCGACCTCACGATGTCTTTGCAGGAGCGACGCTCGCAAATCCGGCTCGACAAAATGCATGACGCCGTCCATCATGTCCACCCATTTCTCGTACGTTTCCGGGTTCTCGGCTGCGTCAAGCCGGAACTGCAGAGCCCCCGGGTGCCGTTGCTTGGGTCGCATCGCAATGGTCATCAGCGCCAGACCCTTGACTTCCTCCGGATAGTCCAGCGCGTATTGCAATGCGATGCACGCGCCCAAGGTGAACCCACTCAGCACTAAGTCGTGGTCGTGGCCCTTTGCGTGCAGCCATCCCCGCAACCAGTCGGTATATCTCTCCACACTGCTGCATGGTGTCCCATCAAGGTGCCCAGGCAGATGCGGAGCCAGGCTCCCCGGATAGTGCCGCAGTTGGTTGGCATACGAGTCGGCGCAACCGCCGGCTCCGGGGCCGTGAATGAATACCAACTGCGTCATTGCGTCCTCGTCGGTCCATCCTCGTAGATTGATATGGCTGCCGGCATTCTAGGGGCGGCGGTGAATCGGGTCAAGGCACCGCTCGAGCGGCGTTTTATCCTCCGCCCCAACCCGTGACCCGTTCAGGAGTTATCCGGATCATCGGATTCTCGCCCAAGTCCATTTGCCGGTATTGCGGGTATTTCGCCCGCAGTCGCGCCAGCGCATTAGCGTGCTCGGCGTCGGGCTCCAACAACTCGGCCGTTCCCTGTACCAACAGGAACCAGAGTTTCGACCAATCCGATTCGTAGTGGTCGATCACCAACGAAACCCTGGGGTTGTCCAGAATATTCCGCACCCGCCGTAAACGCCTCAAATCCGTGCTTTTGGGCTTGGCGTCCAGAACCGAATATATCTGCCCGCCGTCGCAAACAAAACAGAACGGCACCACATAGGGCCGGCCGCTGCCATCAGCAGTTGCCAGGTGTCCGACCGGCGTTCTGTTCAGCAGCGCGACCTGCTCCTCGTTCAGCGCCATCTGCTATTCAGCCTCATCGCCCGGACGTCCGCAGTCCATCCATCAACTGAGGGATGCGATGCAACAAATCCGTCGCTACCACCCCGGCGACACCCATCTCTGCCCGAGCCTCGTCTCCCGCCGCCCCGTGCAGGAAACCGCCGAGTCGGGCCGCGTCGTACGGCTTCAATCCTTGCGCTAGGAAGCCTCCGATCATGCCGGTAAGCACGTCGCCTGTGCCCCCGGCCGCCAGCGCAGGATTCGCGAATGGCAACACCGTCGCCTGCGAATCCGGCGAGGCAATGATGCTGTGTGCGCCTTTCAGCAGCACTGTTTGCCTCCATCGTACTGATGACTCTTGGGCTGTCGTCAACCTGTCCGATTGAATCTCGGCAGTGGATCGCCCGTAGAGCGTCGCCATCTCACCCGGATGCGGTGTGACCACTGCATCTGCCTGTATGCGGCCCGACCAGTTGTCGCAACTGGAAAGACAGTTCAACCCGTCCGCGTCTATAACCACCGGCAGGGTGGGACGGTCGTTTTCGCTTAACAACAGACGATCCATAAAATCAGCCGTACCGTCCGACCAGCCCAACCCGCATCCGATCGCCAACGCTGAGTACCCGCCGATCCGCTGCCGAATCATCGCGGCCGCAGATGCATCCACCCGACCGTCCACATCCTCAGGCAAAGGGAAATGTATGGTTTCGGTAAGCTTTGATGCCTCCAACGGGTAAACGGATGCCGGGGTGGCTAGGGTTACCAAGCCAGCGCCGACTCGGTGCGCTGCTGTAGCCGCTAGCACCGAAGCCCCCACGAAATTCCGGGAACCGGCTACTATCAGCAGATGGCCATACGTGCCTTTATGTGAATCGAACGGCCGTTCCGGCAGCAACCTCGCTGCCGACTCGACAGTCATCCATTCAACCGGCAGGTCCATTGTGTCCGGCGCTCGCGGATGTAGCCCGACATCCAGCACCACAATCCGTCCTGCTCTGGCCGCGCCGGGAAAGTTGGCGATCCCGAACTTGGGATAGCAGAGGGCGAGGGTTACGTCCGCTCTCAATGCGTTGTCGTCAACCTCACCGTTGTCCGGATTCACGCCAGTCGGCAGGTCTATGCCAATTACCGTGCCCTCGGGAGCGTTGGTTCGATGGCGGTTAACCGTTTCGACTACCTGCCGCACCGTTCCTTCAAGGGGTCGGTACCGCCCGGCGCCCAAAATCGCATCTACCACCACCGACGATCCGCGTAGCAAACTCCTTAACCCGTCAAAGCTTGGGTCGTGTTCCACATGCACGACATCTACGCCATACTCCAACGAGACGGACATTTTCGGGTCGTCCGCTGGGCGTCCACGCACTACGTAGCAGCATACCTCGGCTCCCCAACGCCGCAGATGCCGGGCAATCACCAGGCCATCCGCTCCGTTGTTCCCTGGCCCGATCAACAGGAGGACCCTTCTCCCCGCCGCTCCACCCATGTGTCGACGGATAAACTCGGCGCAGGCCAGCCCGGCGTTTTCCATCAACCTATCGGTGCTCACCCCCAGCCGCTCGGACGCCGCCTCCAACGCTTGCATCTGCGCTACGGTGACGACCTTTGTCGAGGTTATCCCCATGATGCAGTTCCTAATATCGCCGGTTTTCGGAGGCGAGACTCCACTTAGTGAACCCTTGGCGCCACCGGATCCCCCCACAACGTGGCTTCGGCGGTCTTACGCGTTTCCTCAGTATCCGGACGCGATGCTACCGCAACTACCATCGCGTAACCTCGGGAATGCGACAGGCTGATCGCAATCTCGGTTACGCCCAGCCGCTCCGCTCGCCGCCGTGCTCTTCCATGCAGCCTGGGACTCGGAGCCCCGCTGGGCGCTCTCACCACCTCAACGTCTCGCCATCCCACGCCGCGAAACCCGGTGCCCAACGATTTCATTACCGCCTCTTTTGCGGCGAATCTGGCGGCAAGATTGGGCGCACGACCTCGGCAGTAGGCGATTTCTCCGGGCGTGAAAATCCGTCGGAGAAATCTGTCGCCGTACCTCTCCAGGACACTGGCGACTCGGTCGATTTCTATGAAGTCCACACCGGTGGTCAACATTTGCGTCGGTCACGTTCGGGGCGGGTTGGTGGAGATGAAAAGCTAATCTCCCGTGTGGTCGTCGATGCTCAGGTTGCTCAGGATGTGCGACACGGAATAACGCCGATTCAGCACGTAAAAATGTATGCCCGGGACTCCGTGGGCCCACAGTTCTTCAGCCTGCCGTGTCGCGTGTTCAATCCCGATCTCACGAACGGCTCTGTTGTCGTCGGCGTGCCGCTCCAGTTTTTCGTCTAGTTCCGTCGGGATGGTAGCTCCGCACAGTGAAGTAAACCGTCGGATCTGCGGTGTACTGAGGATCGGGAGCACTCCGGGAATTATCGGAACGGTGATGCCGGCCGCGGCGGCGCGTTCCTGGAAATCAAAGAAATACTCGTTGTCGTAGAACAACTGCGTGATCAGGAAGTCCGCGCCCAGTTCCTGCTTCATCCTCGCATATTTGATGTCCGTGTCCAGATCGACCGATTCGGTATGTCCTTCCGGATAACACGCCCCCGCCACGCCAAAATCGAAATTGTCGCGTATGTGGGTGATCAAGTCGGTGGCGTGGGGAAATTCATCCGACCCGGGCCCCGATGTCTCAGCATCTGCAGGTCGGTCGCCCCGCAACGCTATCACGTTTTCAATACCCGCTCCTTGCAATCTCTGTAGCACGCCGTGGACCTCCGGGCGTGTTTGGGCCACGCAAGTGAGGTGTGCCATCACTTCCAGGGGCGCCTCGGTTTTTAGTCGCATGGTTATCTCTTCGGTGAACGCCCTCGTACCCCCACCCGCGCCGTAGGTGACCGAAACGAAATCGGGGTTGAATCGTTGCAGGTCCTTGATCACCTCTATGACGCCGGGAACCCCGTCGGCTTCCCGCGGTGGGAAGAATTCAAAGGATATGGTGCGTCGTTCTTTTAGGATGTCTCTAATCTTCAAATCGTTGTCCTGTGTTGTGTCTTGTCATTCAAAATTCCGGTTGGCGCTTCTCCTTGAAGGCTGTGATGCCCTCTCGCGGATGCGGTGATGTCCCAAAAAGGTGGGTAAATGTCGCGCTCTCCAGCGCAACCCCATCGCGAAGCGGCACGTCCTGGCTGGCACGTGCCAGCGACTTCATCAGCGCCAACCCGGTGCGGCTCTTGGTGCGCAAACCGGCCAGCAGATTTTCGAGTTCCTCTTGCATAGCCTCCTGGGCCACGGAACGGAGCGCTAGTCCCCATTCCACCGCCTCAGGGCCAGAAAGCCAGCGTCCCGTGGTGAGCAACTCCATCGCCCGTGGCATCCCGACCCGCCGCGGCAACCGTTGAGTCGAGCCTCCCCCGGGTATCAATCCGAAGTTGGCGTGTTGGTCTCCGATGCGAGCGTTGTCGGCGACGATCGCCATGTCGCAGGCCATCATCAATTCCATCCCACCCGCCAGCGCGTACCCATGAACCACGGCGATGGTCGGAACCGGCAACTCCTCCAGTCCACAAAGAACGCCGTTCAAGTCCTTGATGTAACCCGGCAGCAGCGATAGGTCGTCCAGGGCTTTGTCAAAGAAGAGCAGGTCTGCCCCTGCGCAAAAGCCTCGGCCTTCACCCCGGATCACCAGGGCTTTCATCTCAAGATCTTGGGCTATCTCGCTCGTGGCGTAGGCGAACTCGCGGAGTAACTCGGGGCTCAGCGCGTTCAGGGCGTCGGGACGATTCAATCGAATCGTGGCAACTCCGTCGTCTCGTGAAAGCGTGATGTTGCTATACTGCATCCGGTTCTCCGATAAGCCCGGCAGGGCCTTCCCTGTCCGGTGCCATTACTATACCAGACCATCGATTCACGGTTGATGTCAGACCCGGGTCCAGCCATCCTGAGGCTACGCGTTACTCCCAACTCCGCCAGAAGCGAAGTTGTGGGGCGGCATGGCGATGCACTGCGAGTTCGTGTCGCCTCACCACCGACCAACGGCAGAGCCAATTCCGCCGTCATCGAAATTCTCGCCGATTTTCTTAGTATCCGCCCGGCGGACATCGAGATCGTGCGAGGCCGCGGTTCCCGTGATAAGGTGGCGCACATCTACGGCATTGATTCCCGTGCATTGTTGGGGCGTTTGGAAGACCCCGCAACCGCAACGGGCTCCGAAACCTCTTGACGGGATCGCCGCCACACCAGAAATTCCGGAGACGCCCATGCAGGATAATTTTCGAAACTTCAGTTGGATACTACACGGCTCTTTGGCCGGCGCCATGGGACCCACCGAACGTAGGCATCTGATCTATTTTGAGCGCCAGGACATCACGGCCGTGGTTCGCATGGAGGAGAATACGATCTCGGCCGAACCGTGGGGGTTCACCGAACTATTCGAACCCGTTCCCGATTTCGAAGCCCCCTCCATGGAACAGATCGATAAAATCGTCAACTTCGTAGAGCAGCAGATCGAGACCTGGGAACGTCCCACCGTGGTCACCTGCGCCGCCGGGATCGGCAGGACGGGCACCATCCTGGCCTGTTACCTAGTGAACACTGGTTACGACCCCGACGAGGCCATCGCGTTCATCCGGCAGTTGCGCCCGGGATCCATCCAAACCGCCGGTCAAGAACAGGCGGTACGCGACTACGCCGATTTCGTGCGCGAACGCAACGCTAACCGCCCCCGGCGTTACCGTTAAGCGTTTCGGGGTTGACCGGTTCTCACGATCAACCCCGATGGACATGAAGCGTTTCCGGAATGATCAGGCGACCATGCGCTCTTCGATCCCTGGAGTCATCGGCGTCATGATATGTGGTTTATGTGCCGGGGCAACCAGCGCCGCCGGATCGATTTCCCGGCTGCACTGCAAGCACTGGTGATAAGCGCCGTACACATCCCGGATCAGGCGCACGTTGCCCCCGCAATGAGGACAGGACCGGAGTCCTGCCCGCCGGCGAGCGGCCTCGCCAACCGGTCGACTGCTGACTAAACTTTCCATCATCCTTGCTCCTTATTAGATGGTGAGCGCCAACATTGTTATTGTGTCGATTCTCGATAGTTCTTGGTGCCGGATTGGGGTTGGACGTCTGGTATGAAAAAATGAAAACGGCCTCGGAGACAATTCCGAGGCCGCTGCCTGCGGGTTGTCTGTCAGATTACGATGGTCATACCATCGCCGGTTCTTTTTGTTCGGTGTGATTGGCTGGAGCGGTAATCGTAGTCTGCGGGATCGTTACGGATGGTTGTCGGCGGAATTCGCGCCCGCACTGGGCGCACTGGTGATACACTCCGAATGTGTCTCTCATCCGGCAGACGTCGCCACCGCACCGGGGGCACGCCTTACGCATCAACGACTTGCGGGACCTGACTTGCGTCTGCATTTTCTTCCAATCCTGACTGGCTGCTTGGCCTTTATTTTGCACTGCTGCGGGCTATTGATTCCATTTTACCGCCACTCCATTACCGGAGTATTACGGCTATCCCGTAAAATGCGCGGAAAACAGCATATCACCTTACGTTTTTCGTAACAAGGGGTTTTGATGAGCAATTTTACGAATCCGCTGGAAATTCCTCCCGAAGTGCTCGATTCGGTTTACCGGGAGGCCCGCCGCGCGTTTCCTGACGAATGCTGCGGGTGGCTGACCGGCTCCCTCGATCTGGTCGGTGTCGACGCCATACGTCCTGCCGAAAACGATCAATCCAGCGGGGCGCATCCGACGGCGTCCGACCGAACCGCGGAGACCGCCTACGTTTTCAACTCTACCGACCTGATGGAACTCAACCGCAGCTTGGACTCCGACACCCCGGCCCGCATCATCTATCACTCTCACCCCAACGGCCGGGCCTATCTGTCCGACACGGACCGGACCGTGGCTACCAGCCCCTGGGGCGATGGCCCTGCGTATCCTGTGCAGCAACTGGTGGTGGGCATCGACGGCGACCGGGTCGTCGAATCCGCTCTGTTCGGTTGGGATGACGACGAAAACGGGTTCGTGGAATTGGCCCGCTACAAGGGAGCCGAAATCTAACACAGGGGCAACCCCGGGTTGAGTTTTGCTCGGAAATGCATCGGATTCAATTCGGGGTACGTGCCCTCAGTAGATCGCTCGGTTTCCGTGAAACCTATCTTCCGGTAGAAGCTCACAGCCGCCTGCATGTGGTCCCGCGTCCACAACTCCAGGTATCGGGAGTTCCAGCGGTAAAGAACGTAATCGATGCAGTGGAGCATCAGCTTTTTGGCGGTGCCGCCGCCCTGCTTCAACGGGTCCACCGCGACGCGCTGTAACTCGGCCCGTTCGTCATCGAGTTTCATCACCGCGGCCATGCCGTAGGGCGTGTTGTCGGGCGAGACCGCGACGAACAACGCCCGGTCCGAGCGGTCTATGAACGAAGGTGAGATGTCCTTGAAATCTCCCAAGGCCCCGTCGTCAAGCATCCTGACCAGTTGCTTCATCTTGGCCAGACTTAGATCTGCTTTCAACGCCGCGTCCAGGTTGGCGAAGTAGTAGATCTTTTCCAATTCGTCCGTATCTGCGGGTACTGCCGGTCTGATTATCGTGGTAGGCGCTAGTATCGTGTTTAGCATCAACGTGTATCGTGTCCTTTTGGTATTTGATTGCTGAATTTATGTCATGAGGTCGGCGCCCCAAGGGTCGCTACCCATACCGCTCCGACGATATAGGCGGACGCCATCACAGCCAGTCCCACCACCAGCGCCGGTTGGGGGAATCGATTGCGGCCCCAGAGCATCAGCCCGCCAAACAGTATGAGACCTATGGCGAATATCCCCGCCACGAAATGCTCCGGTTCCGGGTTGTTGAGCACTATTCCTTGTCGGTAGAAAGGGTCCGCGTAGGACAAGATCGTGATGTTGAACACGCAGCTTCCGTAGAGGCCTGCCACGCCCAGGTCCGCCGCGCCCATACGAGCGGCCGCCACCGTTGCCGAGGCCTCCGGCATCGTCGTCACGATTGACACTGCCAGGATGCCCAGGACGCCCGATGAGATCCCGGTGATGTCGGCGACACGGTCCACGCTCTGCGCCAGGAACACGCCGGCTATGATCACGCCGATGGACACCAGGCTGAACATGATCCACGCCTTGCTCAGCGTCATTCCAACGTCTTCTTCCTCGTCATCATCGGTTGCGGCCGGCCGCCTCTGGTAAACGAACCACATCCCGATCAGGTAAACGATCAGCAACATTATCGACGATATCCCGATCTGCCAGATGTTGATGCCCGTCTTGATGCCGGCAAAAATCACGGCCAATCCGGTCAATACCGCCGCCAGCACAACCAAGTAGCCCTGCTCCGGCGCCACCCTTTGCAGGAATCGTTTGCCGCCGAATACCAGCGCCACCATGGCCAAGGTGAACATGTTCACCATGTTTGCCCCGACCACGTTGCCCAGCGCCAACTGCGGGTTGTCGATCCGGACCGCCGTGATGTTGTTGGAAAGTTCCGGCAGCGAGGTCGCCAGCGCGACCAGAATGCTCCCCACAAACAGCCGGCCCCAGCCCGTCAATGAAGCCAGCGCGTCCCCATATTTCGCCAGCTGCACGCCGAGGAATACGACGGCGACTGCGCTGGCCAGGAAAACTATGATGGCAACGCTCAGGCCGACGCTGCCCAGCAGGTTAAACAAGATAAGGCTCCCGCGCCTAACCGATGGCTTGCGCGATGAGATCGCCCATGTCGACCGTGCTGGTTACCGTATCGCCCGAGATGGCGATGTCCGCCGTCCGGTATCCCCTTTCCAGAACAGTCTGCACCGCCCGGTCGATGGCTGCGGCTTCCTCGGTCAAACCCAGGGAATAGCGCAGCATCATGGCGACGCTGAGGATAGACCCGCACGGGTTCGCGATCCCCTGGCCGGCGATGTCGGGAGCGGTCCCGTGGATGGGCTCGTAAAATCCCGGCGTGCGCGCGCCGGCTTGAGGCACACCGGAGAGGCTCGCCGACGGCAGCAATCCCATCGATGCGGCCAGAATCGCGGCCTCGTCGGTGAGGATATCACCGAACGTGTTCTCCGCTACGATCACGTCATAGGACGCCGGGCGCAGCACTATTTGCATGGCGCAAGCGTCAACCAGGGCGTGTTCCAACTCGATGTCGGGATACTCACCAGCTAACCGCGTGGCCGTGGCGCGCCACAGTCTGGATGTTTCCAGCACGTTGGCTTTATCCACCGAGGTCAGCTTTTTCCGGCGTCCGCGGGCGAGTTCGAAACCGACGCGCAGCACGCGCTCAATCTCGGCTTCGGTGTAGCGCATGGTATCCACGCCAACGATGCCTTGGGGAGTCTCCGTACGACCCTTGGGCTGCGCGTAGTACAAGCCTCCCGTCAGTTCCCGCACCACAACCATGTCCACATCCTCAAGGACATGGGGCTTCAGCACGCTGGAGCCTGTCAGTTCCGGATATACCTTGACGGGCCGTATGTTGGCAAACACGCTGAGGTGCGCCCTCAGGGCCAGGAGTCCATCCTCCGGTCGCGTGGGAGCCGATGGGTCATCCCATTTGGGTCCCCCGACCGCGCCGAATAGCACCGCATCGGCCGCCGTGGACAGGTCGCGCACCTCGTCGGTCAGCGGGATACCGTGGCGGTCAATGGATATGCCTCCCACATCCCCGTACTGCAACGTGAAGTTGTGCCCGAAGGCCCGGCCCACTGCCTCCATGGTTTTGACGCCTTCGGCCGTCACCTCGGGCCCAATACCATCCCCGCCAAGCACGGCGACATTGAAATCCATCGTTATATGCTCCTGGCCGCCAACCCATCGTACAAACAAAAAGGGGCCGGAACGAGCCGACGGGTAGTATAGCCTACCCTTTTGCGGTCATCAAACGACGGTGAGAATCGTAACTGTTCAGAGTTGGTGAGGTGAATTGGTGAAAAGTTGTTTGCCGATGGCTGGCAGCCTTTGGGATGTTTATGTCAAGTTGGGTCCATGGAGCACGAAATCGACCTTACCACCGCCGACCGGGACGCGCTGATTGGGATTATCGTTCGGCAGCAGTTCATCATCGAACGGTTGGAAAAACGGATTGCCCAGTTGGAAGGGAAGGCCAAATCGAAAGGCTCAGGCCGGATGCCCGGTCTGAAACCAAAATCTGACCGGGAACCCGGGCAGCCCAAGCAGCCACGCAAGCCGCGTCGCCACGGCTTTGCCCGCACCCGCATGACGCCCACCAGCGGGTGGAGCACGCGGTGGAACAGTGTCCCGACTGCGGGGCCCAGTTGTCCGGCGGCTGGACCCAACGCACCCGGGAAGTGATCGACCTGCCTCAGGTTCCGGTGCAGGTTACCGAGCACGCTTACCTCGCCCGCACCTGCCCGCAGTGCCAACGCCGCTGTGTGCCGCCAGCGCAACTGGAGGGCGTGGTGCTGGGAAAGCAGCGTCTGGGAATCAATCTGATCAGCCTGATTGCCACCCTCCGGGAGGAGGCCAGGCTGCCCTGGCGCACCATCCGGTGGTACCTGGACACGGTACATGGCCTGCGCCTGGGCCTGGGCGCCATCGTGGCTGCCACACAACGAGTGGCGCACCAGGCCCAGGCTGAACTCACCGCCATTGTGCAACGCATCCGAGGCAGTCCGGTGGTCCACGCCGATGAGACCGGCTGGCGGGAGGATGGGCACAACGGCTACGTGTGGACCTTCAGCACACCCAACCAGCGGTACTTCCTGCGCCGAGGACGGGGCAAAGCCGTGGTGGAGGAAGTCCTGGGCGAGGAGTTTGCCGGTGTGCTGGTCAGCGACTTCTACGCCGCCTACCATCATTACGACGGTCCCCACCAGCGCTGCTGGGCCCACCTGCTGCGGGACATCCACGACCTACAGGTCCTCTACCCCGAGAATGGCCGGCTGGCAAGCTGGGCAGACGCGGTCCGCCAAATCTACCGCCAAGGTAAAGCCTGTACCCATCCTGTTGAGAAACAACGTCGCAGGGCCCAACTGGCCCTGGAAAGACGTCTGCTGGCGCTGTGTCAGCCCTACCTGGATGACCCGTCGGCGGCACAAGCACGGCTGTGCCGACGCATCCAGAACCACATCAAGGAACTCTTCACCTTCGTGGCTCATCCAGAGGTGACGCCAGATAACAACGCCGCCGAGCGCAGCCTGCGACCGCTGGTGATCAGCCGTAAGATCAGCGGTGGCACGCGGTCCAGCCAAGGCACTAACACCAAGATGACCCTGACGTCAATCTTCGCCACCTGGCGGGCACAAGATCTCAACCCTCTCACCGCCTGCCGACAACTCCTCGCTTCCCCTCAACTCTGAACAGTTACTAAGAATCGGCAGAGCCATTCGATGCTCGGCCCGAACCGGGTTGCGGGCATGGCTAGCGCGTCGGGGCGGGTAGGTCCCAGCGGAGGAATTTGTGGTAGCGGTCGCCGTCAATCCAGGGAAGCAGGTTAATTACGATGTCTTCAGGGTGAGGGACGTCCCCCTGGCGTCGGGCATTGTCCAGGCAGTGGCGGAGGTTACCGAAGGTGGGGAGGCGGCAGCCGGCTTTGACGAAGCGTTCGATGACTTCGGCCGGTTCAGGGGGTTGAGCGGGATCCCAGTTGTCGCTGACGGCTTCGGAGATGCGTCGGAGCTTGATGATGGTGAGTTCCAGGGCGAACCTGCGCTTGAGGACGTTGATGCGGCGGCGGATTTGGGAAAGGGTCATGGGGTTACCTCTGACGGGAGAGTATTTACATGGATAAAGGGGATAAACGGGATGGGCAGGATTGGGTATTGTGATGAAGTGGCAGCGATTTTTTCGATATCCCGCTCATTTGCGCTCATTTCCGTTCATTTGAGTACGGCGTTGGGGCGGGTTGTGGGGGCAAATGGGGGCGGCGAGGGCAATTTTGGGGGCGATATTGATGGTTTTGGCGGGCTGATGGGAGGATTTGGGGAGCGGCGTTGGGGAGTTCGGCGTCTGGATGTGGGCGTTGGGTTGGCTCGGGGCCTGAGTGGCGGTTGGATTTGGTGTATTAGTTAGTGGTAAAGATGGGTGAAGGGTGGAGGAAAGGGGGAAGTGTCACTGGCAGTGGGAAAGGGCAGAGGGGGATTTCCTGGAGAATCGAACGACGCTGAAGCAACGGTCAGTCTCTTGCGATTGTCGGGTAGCCGAAACATTGGCCGAGTCAGTCGAGTCCGTTGAACCGAGAGTGGAATGCAATACTGAAGACCGTTGAAATATGCTGGCGGTCTGCGACCCGGAGACCGCCCCATCGCATGGCGTTCGATTGCGCGAATCCGGATTTCGTTGACAGACCGGGGCCCAAAACCGTAAACTTTCCGCATCAGCCGGACTTGGGCTGATGTTTCCAGTTGTTCAAAAAAGGAGGCCCTCGCAAGATGACCACCACAAACAAGAGCCGGTCGCTCGTTGTTATTCAGTTGACTGGCGCGAATGACCCGCTGAACACAGTCATTCCTTACGCGGATGGGCTCTATTACGATTTCCGTCCCAACGTGGGCATTCCCACGGACCAGGTAATCCCAATTGATGAGCGCTTTGGCTTCAACCCCAACATGGCGCCGATCAAAGGCCTTTTCGACGAAGGGAAAGTCGCCGTCGTCAATGGCATCGGATACCCCAATCCGACCCGCTCGCACTTCCGAAGCATGGATATCTGGCACACCTGCGAGCCGGAAAAGATCGCCACCGAAGGCTGGCTCGGTCGCGTAATCCGCGATTTGGATCCCAACGGCCAGAACGTCATCACTGGCGTGAATTTCGGGCGTGGATTGCCCCGCTCCATGGGCGCCACGGGAGTTCCGGTGGCATCCGTCGGCAATCTGGAAACCTACGGGCTATTCCCGGACGTGGAAGAAGAGCGGATCCGTGGCCTGTGCCTGGACGCGTTCGGCAAGATGTACGGCGGAACCATCCAGGGCGCCGTTATGGAATACCTGGGTCAGACCGGACGGGACGCGCTGAAGGGCGCTGACATCCTGCGGACCGCCCCTGAAAACTATTCCTCCAACGTCGAGTATGCGGACAACCCCATCGCCCAGGCTCTCAAGAATGCCGCCCAGGTGATGACCGCCGAACTAGGCACCCGCGTCTATTACACCCAGCATGGTAGCTTCGACACGCACGGCGACGAGGTGAAGGTACACGGCGGCCTGTGGCAGCAAGTCTCCGGCGCGGTCAGCGACTTCATGGCCGACTTGGAAGAACATGGCAAGGCCGACGATGCCATCGTGCTCGTCTGGACCGAGTTTGGGCGTCGCATTCGCGATAACGGCTCCGGAACCGACCACGGTTCCGGCGGTACCGCGTTCATCATCGGCAACCAGGTCAACGGCGGCCTCTACGGGGAGTACCCGTCCCTCGCTGAGCGGGACCAATTGGACGGCGACCTGCACTGGAACAACGACTTCCGTTCCACTTATTCGACCATCGCCGAGCAGTGGCTGGGATTGGACCCCGTTTCCATCGTGAACGGCCAGTTCGAGCAGTGGGACTTCATCCGCAACTAGCGCCTTGTCGCTCAAGCGGATTGTTTATCAAGATATTCCGGAGGCGATTATGAGCAACGCCGACATTGCCCTGATGGCGCACCTGATGCGTCGCGCCGGTTTCGGCGCCAGCCGAGACGAGCTGGAACAGCGGGTAGCGCAGGGTTACGAAGCCGTGGTGGAAGACCTGCTCCATCCCGGCAACGCTAACTCCATGCCCGACGACGTCATCCGTCGTTACCATTCGGAAATGGGCGAGATGCGCGAATTGAACAGCGCCGGCGCCTATTGGATGTACCGGATGGTCACCACCGACAACCAGCTTGAAGAGAAGTTGGCTCTGTTCTGGCACGGCCTGTTCGCTACGGGCTACTCCAAGCTGAACCAGGCCAGCGCGCTGACCAGTCAGATAACCACGTTCCGCAGGCACGCCCTGGGTTCATTCCCCAACATGCTGGTGGAACTGTCAAAGGACCCGGCCATGATCATCTGGCTGGATAACCACGACAATCACAAGGACGACATCAACGAGAACTATGGTCGGGAGTTGTTGGAACTCTTCTCCATGGGCATCGGAAATTATACCGAGGATGACGTCAAGGAGTGTGCCCGCGCTTTCACTGGGTGGACACTCGGCAACGCGGAGTACATGTCCACCCGCGCGAGCCGTGATTCGATCTGGCCCTACAGCCGCATCAACTGGCACTTCAACTACCGAGAGTACGACCACGACGACGGCGAGAAGACCTTCCTGGGCCATACCGGCAACTTCAACGGTGAGGACATTATCGACATCATCGTGCAGCAGGAAGCCACGGCCCGCTTTATCAGCACACGGCTGTTCCAGTATTTCGCCGCCGACGAGGTGGACGAAGCCGGAGAAGCAGTCATCGAAGAGATGATGCAGTCGTACTTTGCCTCAGGCTACGAGATTCGCTCGGTTCTGCGCACGCTGTTCAACTCCGATTACTTCAAGTCGGAGGAGGCGAGGTTCGCCCGGGTCAAGGGTCCGGTGGAACTGGTAGTGGGTGCCGTGCGGATGGCCGGCACGTACCAGCAGCCGACATTTGGCGCCGACCAGTTGGCCCGTCAGACCATGTACATGGGTCAGGGCATCTTCCAGCCCCCCAGCGTGGAGGGATGGCACGAGGGAGCCGAGTGGATCGACAGCGGTGCGTTGGTTGAACGCGTCAACTTCGTCGGACAGGAACTGGGCGATCCTTCTCATCCTGGGGTTAAGGCCATTATTGACCGCCTAGCCGAGCGTGGAACCGGTTTGCTCTCCCCTCAGGAGCAAGTGGTTGGTTGCGCCGATCTCATCGGGCCGTTGGAACTGTCCGACGATACCAGCGCGTCAATCAGCGAGTTTGCCAGGCAGCAGGGCGAGGCCGACCTCCGGGACGGCACCCGCTCTGAGGCTGACGAACAGCGCATCGCCAATCTTCTCAGGTTGTTGACCGCCACGCGCGAATACCAACTAGCCTGATCCCTCGCTATATCAATTCGATCATGTTGCAACAGGGGCGGCCGGCCGGTCGCCCCTAGCCAAAAGTAGGAGACGTCGTTATGACCACCGCGACTGCGGTAGGCGCCGGCCCCATCGAATACGTCAAGACCATCGGGCTCACCACCAACCAGAGCGGACGGGGTTTCATCAACCCCTATGACTGTTGTTTCACCAACGACGGGCGCATTTTGGTACTGAACCACGCCGACGCCGCCCGCGCCGCCCTCATACGCATTGGCGTCCTCAATTGGGATGAGGATTACCTGGGCGAGTTCAGCAAGGGTACTGGCCGTGGCGAAGGCCAATGGATGCTGCCCATCGGCATGACCATCTCCGCCGACCAACGGGTGCACGTTACCGATGAACACCTCCACCGTGTAACGGTATTCGACACCGAAGGCGAATTCATTCGGATGTGGGGGGAGAAGGGTGAGGCACTCGGCCAGCTGAACGGCCCGTCGGGCATCGCAGTCGCGTCCGACGGTACCGTGTACGTAGCTGAGCAGTACAATCATCGGATCCAGGCGTTCACTGCGGAAGGTGAACCCGTCTCTCATTGGGGCGGTTTCGGCGACGGCCCGGGCCAGTTCAACATGCCTTGGGGCATTGGCCTGGACCAAGCCGATAATGTTTACGTCGCCGACTGGCGCAATGATCGGATCCAGAAGTTCACACCAGATGGTCAGCACGTCGCGTCCTACGGCTCCTCCGGCGCGGGGGACGGGGAATTCAGTCGGCCGTCGGGCGTTTGCGTCGATTCGGACGGGTATATTTACGTGTCCGACTGGGGCAACGAGCGCGTGCAACTGCTCGACCCGGACGGAAACTTTGTCCAATCTCTACGGGGGCAGGCGACGCTGTCCAAGTGGGCCCAAGATTTCATGTCGGTGAATCCCGACGAATACAACACTCGGCAGATCGCCAACTTGGTCCCCGAGTTGCCCGACCATCTGGACACTCCGTATCTCATCTCGGCGCAGACTGAACCATACTTCTGGGGCCCGGTATCCTTGCGTTTGGATCCCGAAGAGCGATTGTTCGTGGTGGAAGCCAACCGGCACCGCATCCAGGTGTATCAGCGCCGAAAGGACTGATTGACCGTTGCCTGATTTCCTGTCCCAGATCAAAGCCGTCGTCGGTGACGATTATGTGATCGATCACCGCGAGGATCTTCTGGTCTACGAATATGACGGTTCCGTTGACCGCTCGATGCCGCGCGCTGTCGTTTTGCCGGCGGACACCTCCGAGGTGAGTCGGATCATGGCTTTGGCGTACGAGGAAGGCGTTACGGTCGTGGGACGCGGGAGCGGCACGGGTCTCAGCGGCGGCGCCATCACACCCCCCGATGGTCTTCAAATCGCGTTCCCCCGGATGAACCAAATCCTGGACGTGGATACCATCAATCGCACTGCCCTAGTCGAACCGGGTGTGATCAACCTCGACTTGGACAACCATGTCCGGAAATTCGGGATGCGTTACGCTCCGGACCCGTCCAGCCAGCGGGCGTGCAGCCTGGGTGGGAACATCGCGGAAAACGCCGGCGGCCCCCATTGTCTGGCGTACGGAGCGACCACCAACCATGTCATCGGTATGGAAGTCGTCCTCGAAGATGGCGAAGTCGTGTACCTCGGCAGTGAAACTAGAGAGGCTGTGGGTTACGACCTGCGAGGTGCCTTCATAGGCTCGGAGGGAACCTTCGGCATTGCCACCAAGATACTCGTGCGGTTGTTGCCGACACCCGAAAACGTGCGCACCTTCCTGGGTATTTTCCCCGACATCGACTCGGCATGCACCGCGGTTTCGGCTATCATCGGATATGGAATCGTCCCCGCGGCTTTGGAGATGATCGACGCGTTGAGTATCAAAGCGGTCCAAAACGTCACCGATGCGGGTTACCCAAACGATGCTGAAGCTGTGTTGCTCATTGAACTGGAAGGATTGCAAGAAGAGGTCGAAGAAGCCACGCGAGAGGTAGAATCCGCCTTGTGGGACACCGGCGCCGCGGACGTCCGTATAGCCGAGGACGATGCAGAGCGCGAACGCCTGTGGGTGGGTAGGAAAACCGCGTTTGGAGCTTTCGGCACCATCGCCCCAAACTACTACCTGGTCGATGGTGTTGTTCCCAGGACCCGCCTCACCCAGATGCTGCGCAAAGTTACCGAGGTGAGCGAACGATACGGAATCACCATCGCCAACGTGTTTCACGCCGGCGATGGCAATTTGCACCCGTGTATGCTGTTCGACGCCAGGGAACCCGGCGTAATGGAAAACGCGATGGCGGCAGCCGCCGAGTTGATGGAGGAATGCGCGGCCTTGGGCGGCACATTAAGCGGCGAGCACGGTATCGGCCTCGAAAAGAAGGAATTTATGCCGCTGGTTTACGACGATGCAGACATGGTGGCAATGCAGCGCGTGAGAGAGGCCTTTGCCCCCAAAAACCGCCTGAATCCGGGAAAGATCTTCCCCGACGGAAGTTATTTTCGGCCGTCCCCGCACCCGGCATCGCATACCGCGGGCCTGTACGTATGATGCATGGTGGCATCTGCTGATCCTGCCCGCCACTTGACGGCGCAGCTCGCTAACCTGCTCGGAGACGGCCTAGTCTCCGATTCAGATCCGGTTACCGACTACTCCATCGGATCTTTCGTTCCAGCGGCAGTGGCGCGTCCGACCTCCGTAGACCACGTTACGGCGGTGCTGGATTGGGCATCCCGTAACGAAGTCTCGGTTTATCCATACGGGGGCAGAACCCTCACCCACCTTGGCAACAATCCGTCGCGTCAGGGCATTGCCCTGGACATGCGTGGTTTGAACCGTATGCTCGATTTGCAGCCGGCCGACCTTACAGTGCGTGCCCAGGCCGGCATGACCATCGCGCAACTGGACGCAGCGCTCGCCCAGGACGGCAAGTACGTACCGTTAGCCCCACCCCTGGCGGAACGGGCCACCATCGGCGGCACGTTGGCTACCGGAATCAGCGGCCCATTGCGCGCCACCTACGGGTTGCCCAGGGACTGGCTGATCGGTATCACTGTAGTCGGCCCTGATGGAACGATCAGTAAATCCGGTGGCCAAGTGGTCAAAAACGTAACCGGCTACGACCTGAACCGCTTGTATACCGGATCGTTGGGTACGCTGGCAGTGATCGCTGAAGCAACGTTCAAGATCACGCCGGCGCCAACGGCATGGGCTGCCGTAGTCGCCGCGTTCGATGACAACCAGTCGGCGATCGCTGCATGCAGCGATCTCCTTGCCAAACCGTACGCTCCGCATGCGCTGCATCTCCTGAATCCAACTGCGGCAACCCGTCTCGAACCCGATCGGATCCCCACGCGATATGGGCCGGTGGCAGTCGCTATCATTGCCGGCCGGCCAACGTCCACGAAACGCAGAGTTGAAGACATCGCGTTGGCGTGGCACGGAGCGGCCAGCACCATCCGAGTCGAGGCCGACGAGGCCGTGCGGCTGACGGAATCGTTGGCGAACTTTTCGGTGGATCCCGCACAGCCGCCATTTCTGTGTGTCCGATTGAATGCGCAACCCGGCGCTCTGCAACAGTTGATGGCTATGGAAACCATCGAGATCGCCGGGGCTAACCCCGGGGTGATTGCCGACGCGGGATTTGGCGGGGGGAGATTGATGTGGTGGAATAATGTTTCGAAGGCGGACCCGATCCAGATCGCTGAATCCCTCCGAAACATCCAGGCTGAGGCGGTTGGATTGGGCGGCAACGCCATTGTAGAGACCTGTCCCGTCGAGGTGAAAGCGCTCATCGATGTCTGGGGACCTGAACCGTCGGCAATGGAAATCATGCGCCGCATCAAACGTCAATTCGACCCCAAGGGTGTACTCAACCCCGGGCGTTTTATCGGGGGGTTGTGATGGTGACCAATAGGGATCCAGTTGGGGAAGAGTTCCCTCACGCGGGCGGTGGAATCGATGAGGGGCATGGATTCCCGTATGGGGTACCATTCGAGGGCTCGCTGAACGACGGTCCCGGGTTCGTTGGCGCTGACGCGCCTACCGAAGCCGATCTCTACCGCTGCGTCCACTGCGGGTTGTGCCTGAGCGCCTGCCCAACCTACGTTGAGACCCGATTGGAAACCGAGTCCCCTCGGGGGCGTATAGCGTTGATGAAAGCGGTACACGAAGGCCGAACGGGGATCAGCGACCGCCTGGTCTCCCATTGGGAACTCTGCTTACAGTGCCGCGCTTGCGAAGCGGTGTGCCCATCCGGAGTTCCGTACGGCAGGCTTATGGAGCATACCCGCGCTCAAGTTCAGGACAACCGCCTCCAGAGCCCGGAACTGAGCCGCTTATCTCAGTTGTTCCTGCGCGCCGCATTGCCGCACAACCGCCGCCTCAAAGTCGCCGGTCACTTGATGCGCTTTTACCAGAAATCGGGTGTGCAGCGGTTGCTACGGCGTTCAGGCATACTGAAGGCTCTGCCCGGCGGGTTGCATCCAATGGAAGCCCAAATGCCCGTCATGGGGGACCGGTTTTTCTCTCCTCGGACGACCGTGTTCCCCGCACAGGGTGACCGTCGGGCGACGGTCGGCCTCCTCTCCGGCTGCGTCATGCCATTGATGCACGGCGACGCGATGTGGGCGACGGTGCGGGTGTTGCAACGCAACGGTTGCGACGTGGTGGTGCCAACGGGTCAAGGATGTTGCGGCGCGCTGAACCTCCACGCTGGCGACCTGGAACTGGGCCGGCAGATGGCACGAAGGAACATAGATGCCTTCCTTGCCGCCGGGGTTGACGCGGTTGTTACTGCCTCAGCCGGCTGTGGCTCCTCAATGAAAGAGTACGCGGATTTGCTGCGCGATGACACCGAGTACGCGGCGCTGGCGAGCGAGTTCTCCAAAAAAATGCGGGATATTACCGAATTTCTCGCCTCGCTCCCGATGGATCCGCCACGCTCAGAGCTGTCTTTGCGGGTCACCATGCAGGACCCATGCCACCTGGCCCACGCCCAGCGAATTACGGAGGCTCCCAGGCAGGTGCTCAGGAGTATCCCGGGCCTGCAACTGGTAGAAATGAACGAATCGTCCCTGTGCTGCGGATCGGCGGGATTCTACTCGTTAATCCAACGCGACATGTCCCAACGTTTACAGAGCCGGAAGATCGGTAATGCCCTGGCAACGGAAGCCGAGATCGTCGCCTCCGCGAACCCCGGCTGCATGGCGCAAATCGAGCAAGGATTGCGGAACGCCGGCTCACCGGTACGCGTCAAGCACGTAGTGGAAATACTTGACGCCGCGTACCAGGCAGAAAGCTCGTAGCCTGGGGCGGCGCCTCAGTAGCGTTGTGAGTGTAGGGGGAAAGGCTAAGTTTGAAACCTTAGAAGCATTTTACAGGGTTCAGAAGCCTAAGCCATCGCGATCGTATTGAGCCCTAATCTCCGGACCCGTCGTTCGCGAAACTGCGTTGCGCTGCGGCCACGCTGGCGCCAAACGCCACCTCGTATCCGGCATCGGCCAGGATCATTTCCAGTGCCGATAGCACCGACAGTACGCTGGTTTCCCGCGCGCCATCGCCCATCATACCGATGCGCCAAACTCGGTTGCGGAATTCTCCCAGGCCGCCGCTTACTTCGATATTGAACTCGTTGAGTAGCCGCCCCCGTACGGCAGCTTCGTCCACGCCTTCGGGAGACTTGACCACTGTGATCGGGTTCAACTGGTAGCCCTCTGCAGTGGCCAACTCCAAACCCATTGCGGACAAACCGGCCCTCAAACCCGCCGCCACGTGGGCGTGACGCGCGTGCCGTTCCTCAATACCCTCCTCCATCATCATCCTCAGCGATTCTCGCATCGCGTAGGTCATCGTAATCGGGCTGGTGTGATGGTAGACGCGTTGGGTTTCGTTCCAGTACTCGGCGACACCCTGGAGGTTGAAGTAGAAGCTCTCCACGCGCGTTGAACGCTTGTTAATGGCCTCCATGGCCCGTTCGCCGAAGCTGATAGGTGCCAAACCGGGAGGAGCACCCAGGCACTTCTGGCTGGCGCTGTAGCACACATCGATGTCCCAGTCGTCCACCTGCACTTCGTGGCTTCCCAGCGACGTAACCGCGTCCACCACCACCAGCGCTCCATAGCGGTGCGCCAGGTCGATGGCGTTTTGCAACGGCGTGATCGCTCCGGTGGAGGTCTCCGCGTGCACCAAACCCACCATCTTGGTCCCGGGGTTGGCTTTCAGCGCATCCTCCAGAGCGTTCAGGTCTGCGGGCTCGCCCCAGGGAGAATCCACCATGACGGTGTTCGCCCCACAACGCTCGGCGATGTCGGCCAGACGCACTCCAAAATACCCATTCCGGCAAACTATGGCGGTATCGCCGCGCTCCAGCACATTCACGCACGCCGTTTCCATCGCGCCGGTGCCGGTCGCCGAGATGGGCATGGTCACGTAGTTCTGGGTATGGAAAACCTGCCGGAGCATCTCGCACACCTCGTCCATGATCTGGAAAAAGAGGGGATCAAGATGACCAACCACCGGTTGCGTCATGGCGCGCAACACCCGCGGGTGGACCGTGCAGGGGCCTGCCCCCAATAACAATCGATTAGGAGCCTGGAATTCTTCTAAAAATGACTCGCTCACTTTGCTCTCCGTCTTCAGAACGCTGGCAGTTAGGGTACCGTCCGAATCACACCACCGCCGACGCGCCTCCGTCGATGTTGATGGCTACGCCGGTCAGGTAACTGGCCCGTTCCGATGCCAGGAAAGCAATCACATCGCCCGCTTCGGAGCCTTCGCCAACTCGACCCAACGGCACTCCCCGGCCTGTCGCCAACTGGGAGTAGAAGTCCCCCAGATCCAAATCCGGTTCGTTGGTGATTCGAGCGTCGTACCGCCGCTGATGCTGTCCACTCTTGATGAGACCGATGCACACGGTGTTGACCAGGATGTTGTCCGAGGCCAGGTCTTTGGAAAGCCCCTTGGTGATAGCGATGCCGGCCGCCCGGGAGATCGATGTGGGCATGGAATTGGCGCCCGGTGTGCGTCCGCCGAGATTGGTGACGTTGATGACCCGGCCCCCGCCGACTTTCCGCATTTCAGGGATGGAAGCCCGAATCAGGCGCACGGCGCCCCAAACCTTGAGCTCGAAATCGAACTCCCAGTCGTCGTCGCTCACGTCCTCAAAGCCCTTGGCCATGGACGTTCCGGCGTTGTTCACCAGGATGTCGACCCGACCGTACCTCTCGACCGCGGTGTTGACCACACGGGCGGCGGTTTCCCGGTCCGTTACGTCGGCGGACAGTGGTAGGACCTCGCCTTCGGTGGCGGTACGGATCTCATCGGCCGCGGCGTCCAATACGTCTTGGCGACGCGCCACGATAATGACGTTTGCCCCTTCTCCCGCCATACGTTGGGCGGCCGCTTTCCCAATGCCTTCGCTGCCGCCCGTAACAATTGCTACCTTGCCATCCAGTCCCAGCTCCATCGCTCGCCTCCTTTCAAAACCCGGATCGCGTGACGGGTTCCGGGCACAAATACGTCGATAAACGCCGTCGATTATAGCACAGCAGCCCCTCCGCTCACTCAGACGTCGCGCCTTTCAACCCCCAGGAGCCGGCGTTGTCACAAGTGTCCAACATGTCTGCCAGCGCGCGAACTTCAGCTTTGGTAACGGTCAAATCCCATTGTTGCTTGACTGATATCCAGTCCGCCGCATACCGGCACCAACCGGCCGGATTCTCGGGCCGCCATTCGCCGGGCGGTTTTTTGCCCTTAGAGCGATTAACCGATGAGTCGGTGACCTGTAGGCTGTTGGGGTTGGTCAAATCGTTGGCGTAGGCGCGTTTTCGGTCCGCATCCCACCGCCATCCGCCGGAGATATGGGCGTGTCCCAGCGGCACGTGATGGTCTATATCCACGTCAGATGCGTCCGAAAAAGCCTCTCCCGACCACGGCCCGACCCATTCGCCGCCGGTTACCCGGCATCGCTCGGCGGTAGCAAAGGAAACCGACTCCGAACTTTCCTGGATTAACACCTCGGCCCGGGTGTTCTGGCAGTCCTTGTCGGAGTCAATCCAATGGCTCCAATCGCGCCGATCGTATTCAATTGCGCTACCGCGCTGGGCGCTTTCCAGACTTTCTAGAGCGGAGAGTACGCCTGCCACGTCCGGCTCCGCGGGCGTCTCTGTGCTGCGCGTTAGGATATGAGTCGGGTCGCTCGGAGTAGGGCGCGCCTCACCGACCGTCGTCGCAATGTCGTCTCTGATATTTCGCGCGGTATTCGCCGCTTGGTCGCAGGCGATGATGGACAACCCATTCAGAACCAACAGGGCTGCCAACCACGCCAGGAAACCTAGACCCCGCGATGTCAGGATCCGAATCCCTCGCGTTCCGCTATGGATGGGACGTCCTTATCCCCACGACCACTCAAACAGACCACTATGACGTTGTCTGACGGCATGTCAGCAGCCATCCTGCTCACGTGGTAAATGGCGTGGGCCGATTCCAGAGCTGGGATGATTCCTTCGGTGCGGCACAAGAGGCGGAATCCTTCCAGAGCCTCGTCATCGGTGACCGCCAGGTATTCCGCCCGACCAGTCGCTTTCAGCCAACTGTGCTCAGGACCCACGCCCGGGTAGTCCAAGCCGGCGGAGATGCTGTGCGCCTCTTGAATCTGACCGTTATCGTCTTGGAGAAGGTAGGACATGGACCCATGCAAAACACCCGGCCGGCCCGCTGATAACGTGGCGGAGTGGCGACCAGTTGCGACTCCTTCACCGGCGGCTTCGACCCCTACCAAACGAACGTCGGGATCATTAATGAACTCGTAAAACGTGCCGATGGCGTTGCTGCCGCCACCCACGCAGGCGGCTACCGCGTCGGGCAATCGCCCCTCGGCCTCCAGGATTTGCTCCCTGGCTTCGCGTCCGATTACCGATTGGAAATCGCGAACCAGCATTGGATATGGATGCGGCCCTACGACACTGCCGATCAGGTAGTGCGTGGTTTCGACGTTGGTCACCCAGTCTCTGATCGCCTCGTTGATGGCGTCCTTGAGGGTGCGGGTGCCGGATTCTACGGCGATGACCTCCGCCCCCAACAGGCGCATACGGTACACGTTAAGGGCCTGGCGGATGGTGTCCTCCACACCCATATACACGATGCACTGCAGGCCGAGCATGGCGCACACGGTGGCGGTAGCGACGCCGTGTTGCCCGGCGCCAGTCTCGGCGATGATCCGTTGTTTACCCATGCGTTGCGCGAGCAGGCACTGGCCCAGTGCGTTGTTGATTTTGTGCGCCCCGGTATGGGCCAGGTCTTCGCGCTTGAGGTATATGCGGGCCCCGCCACAATGACGGGTCAGGTTTTCGGCGAAATACAGCGCCGTGGGTCGCCCAGCGTAATTGCACATCAGATGGTGCAACTGCTCGGCGAAACCTGCATCGTCTTGCGCGGCGCGGTACGCGTCTTCCAACTCGGTGAGCGCGGCCATCACGGTCTCAGGTACGAATTTCCCGCCGAAATCGCCGAACCGGCCTCGCTCGTCGGGAAGTTCGGTTCGCGTGGTCGTTACCATGATCAACTCACCTCAGCCGATGGGCTGCCACGCCTTGCGTTGGCAACAAAGTCCCTTATCTTGTCGTGGTCCTGTTCCCCGTCCGTTTCCACACCGCTCGACACGTCAACGCCCCACGGTTTGGCAACGGCGACTGCTTGCGAAACGTTATGCGGGGTCAGGCCGCCCGCAAGCAAAAAGCGCCGCCCTGACGCCGATAACCGGCCCGCCACGCTCCAGTCAAACGATTGACCCGTTCCACCGTGCAATCCAGGCACCTGGCTATCAAGGGTCAGAACACATCCGGCTGTGGAATAAGTGTCAATCTGATCGGCCAATTCCTCGACCGAGGCTGTATCCGCATCAGTCGGAACGTGAAGCACCTTGATGACCCGCGCGTGGTCCAACACGCTCTGGCAATATTCCAATGGTTCCTCACCGCACAACTGCACGCCGTCCAGCCTTGCTTCGCGTATTGTGTCGATAACCTCATCAAGGGGCTGGTCGCCGAAGAGGCCCACCGAGAGGGGGGTATTCGGCCTCGATTTACGCAACCCATCGGTGATCGATATCGCATGGTCGAGCTCAACCCTTCGACGCCTACCAGGTACGAACACCATGCCGAAGTAGTCGGCGCCGGCATCGGCGGCAGCCAGCGCACCCTCGAGGCTGCGCACGCCGCAGATTTTTACTAATGGAACTGCCACTGGATTTACCGACTGGCCAGGACGGGAGCGCCCGTCAACGTACGTACTTTGGCTGCCGTATCGTCAGCGGTCACCAGTGCTTCGCCCACCAGGACGGCGTCAACTCCGTAGGGTTGGAGGCGCGCCAGATCCGCGGGTGTGCTGATACCGCTTTCGCTGACAATTGCTTTGCCGGCCGGAATGACTGGAGCTAGCGCTTCGGTGGTTGCTAGATCTGTCACGAACGTGTGCAGGTCCCGATTGTTGATGCCGATGACCTCCGCGCCGGCTTGGACAGCAGTCTCGATTTCCCCAGCGTCGTGGGTTTCCACCAGCGGCGTCATGCCCAGGGACCGGCCCAAATCTATCAATTCCGACAGTTGCGACGCGGATAGGATGTCGACGATCAGCAGGTACGTGTCTGCGCCGATGGCCCGTGCCTCATATACCTGGTAAGGGTCGAAGAGGAAGTCTTTGCGTAGGACCGGAGCGCTTCCGGATGCGCCGCTTTCTTTGACGGCGGTTAGATGGGCTGGTTCCCCCAGGAAATGCCCATCGGTGATTACCGATACCGCGGATGCCCCGTTGGATACGTAAGTGCGAGCCAGATCCACAGGCCGGAAGTCTTCCTTCAACAAACCCTTGGACGGAGATGCTTTCTTGACCTCGGCGATCAGGCTGATGCCTTCACCACGAAGGGCGCCTGCGAAATCCAGCGCCGGCGGACGGGCAGCTATCGAGTCGTTTAGCGCCGCGATCGGGGCCTTGACCTTGGAGGCGGCGAGTTCTTCCCGTTTGGTGGCGAGAATCTTGTCCAGGATGCTTGGCATCTCGTACGTCTCCTTCACTCCGCCGTTCCAGCCAGCTCTTGCGTCAACGCAATCATAGCTTCGAGCTTCTCAGTCGCCTTGCCATCATGGATAGAACCCTTCGCCATTTCGATTCCTTCCGATAGAGTTGCCACCATATCGCCGGCGACCAGCGCCGCGCCGCTGTTCAGCACCACTGCGTCCGTGATCGCATCCTCGGCATCGGCCAGGACTCTGAGCATGGTTGCAGCGTTTTCCGCAGGGTTGCCTCCCCGCAGATCCTGAGGGGTCGCTAGAGGTAGGCCCAGTTCGCGCGGTTGCACCAGGTATGGGTGAACGGCTCCGTCCACAACTTCCCATCCCTTGGTATCGCTGCCTAACGAAATCTCGTCCATGCCGTCATCGCTGTGAACGATGATGGCGTGGTGGGTGCCGAACAATCGCAACGCCTCGGCCATTTTTTCGCCGACCTCCGGATATCCAACGCCGATGAGTTGGCAGGAAACGCCTGCCGGATTCGTCATGGGCCCCAGAACGTTGAACACGGTACGAATTCCGATCTCCCGCCGAACCGGAGCCGCATATCGCATGGCCGGATGGTAAGCGGGAGCGAACATGAACCCGATGCCTATTTCTCGCAGACACCGCTCCACTGCATCCGGGGGCAACTCGATTTGCACTCCCAGGGCCTCCAGCACGTCGGCGCTCCCGCAGTCTCCGGATGCAGCGCGGTTACCGTGCTTCGCGACCGTCAACCCCGCGCCGGCCACCACGAACGCCGCCGCCGTTGAGATGTTGAACGTGCCCTTGCGGTCGCCTCCAGTTCCGCAGGTGTCTATCGCGGGCCCACCCGGGTCAACACGCAGCGATTTTTCCCGCATTACCGTGGCGAATCCGGCGATTTCTTCGGGAGTCTCTCCTTTCAAGGCCAGCGCGGTCAGATAAGCTCCCAGTTGCGCCGGGGTTGCTTCCCCTTCCATTACTTCCCGCATCACCTCGATGGCGTCATCCATCGTAAGGGACGCCCCGGCGGTGGCGGCTGATATGGCTTCGCGAATCATCAGGTACCGCTACTCAGGTAGAATGATCGTCGACTATCATAGCACGCTAATTTTACTGCCTATCCGTTACGGCTGGCCTTCCGGGAGGTTAATGTATGCGAGTTGACGTCCACACCCACATTTGGCCGGACCGCATCGCCGATGCCGTCGCGGACAGCATGGAATCAGACTTGGGTTTTGCGCCCATCGCATCCAACACCGTGGAGGGCATCAAAGACCACATGCGCGCGTCGGGTGTGGACAAGTCAATCGTGTTGGGTGTGGCGGCGCGAGCCGACCAGGTGAGGCGAGCCAACGATTGGCTCATCTCAATCGCGGACGACATGCTCGTTCCATTCGGGGCGGTGCATCCCGACCTGGAGGACAAAGCAGGGGAAATCCAACACCTTAGGAGCCACGGCGTCAAGGGCATCAAGATGCACCCCGTCATCAACGGTTTCTATCCAGACGATCCACAGTGGTTTCCAGTTTACGAGGAACTGGGCGACGACATGACCCTGGCGATCCACTCGGGCCGATTGCCTCACCAGGCCTCCGACGCGACATTATATGCGGCCCCGGAACGTATCATGAACGTCGTGCGGCGTTTCCCCAGGCTCAAGGTGATCGCGCTGCATCTGGGCGGCTTCTACATGCTGGATGAGGCCGAACGGGTCTTGTTGGGCCACGAGAACATCCTGGTGGATACCACCTGGCCGCCATCCATCCGGGAACTTACTGCGGAGACCATCACCGCGATAATCGCGAAACACGGGGCCCATAAAGTGTGTTTCGGCACTGATTATCCCCTGGTGGACATGGGCGCTGAATCAGACTATCTGGCTTCTCTGCCGCTATCGTCCGATCAAGTGGAGGGGATCCTGGGCGAGAATGCCAGGAAATTCATTGGGCTTTAGTCGTCCAGGGCTTTGGTCATTCCCATCGCGTGCAACACAAACGCGTATTCCTCAGCCACTTCTTTGATCCGCTCGAACCGACCAGATGCTCCGGCATGCCCTGAATCCATGTGGATTTTCAGCAGCAGTGGATTGGAGTCGGTGCGAGATGCCCGCAGCTTGGCCACCCACTTGGCCGGCTCCCAATAGGTCACGCGAGGATCGCTGATTCCCGCGGTGACCAGCAGGGGCGGGTAGTCCTGCTCCGTGACGTTGTCGTAGGGAGAGTAGGACCGGATGTACCGGTAATACTCGGATTCGTTGGGGTTGCCCCACTCGTTGTACTCCATGGTTGTGAGAGGCAGAGTGTCGTCCAGCATGGTGTTCAGCACGTCCACGAACGGAACGTGGGCAACCATACAACCAAAAAGGTCCGGGCGTTCGTTGGCAACCACGCCCATCAGCATACCGCCAGCGCTGCCGCCCACGGCCGCGATGCGTCCCCGCGATGTGTAACCCTCGGCGACCAGGTGTTCGGCGCAGTCAATGAAATCGTTGAACGTGTTGCGCTTGTTCAGCAATTTACCGTTCTCATACCAGTCCCATCCCATTTCCATGCCGCCCCGGATGTGCGCGATGGCGAAAATGAAACCCCGCTCCACCAGGCTCAACGCGGAGATGCTAAAGCTGGCCTCCATCGTCAACCCGTAACTGCCGTAACCGTACAGGTATAACGGCGCCGATCGGTCTATGACCGCGTCGCGTCGCATGAGCAAGCTGATAGGGATTTGGGTTCCGTCCCTCCCTGTTGCCCATATTCGACGAGTTTCGTATTTCGTCGGGTCGTAGCCTGACGGGATTTCCTGCTGTTTCCTGAGGACTGTGGCCCGGGATCCCATGTCGTAGTCATAGACGGCGGCCGGGGTTTTCAAGGACGTGTAGCCAAACCTCAGCGACGTGGTATCGAACTCGCGCCCCGAACGGGGAGACATGGCGAAATCGTCCTCGTCGATTCCCTCGATGTAGTGGACATCCCCGTCGGAGAGGCGCAGGACCATCACCTGGGGTAGGCCGTGCCGCCGGCAACCGACCACCAGATGATCCTGGTACGCGTCGATGCCGCGTATGGGCCGTCCGGGTTCATGCGGCAAGAATTCGGTCCAACTTTCCCAGCCGGGCGACGAAACCGGCGTGGTTGCCACCACAAAATCCTTGGCCCCGTTTCCATTATGGCGGACGAAAAAGCGATCGCCGTGATCGACTATGTCATATTCGAAATCGGCGGCCCTCGGTTCGACCAGTGTCAAATCCGCTCCTGGGTCGTCAGCGTCCAGGAAATACCACTCGGACATATTGTTACCGCCCGCAACGACGTAGATGAACCTCCCGGTGTTGGATTTGCCCACGCCTACAAAAAAGCGGGGATCGTCTTCGTGATAGACCAGCCGGTCCTGGGTTGGATCATCCCCCAGCGTGTGCCGGAAAACACTCACTGGTCGGTGGTGTTCGTCCAACACCGAGTAGTAAAGGTTCCGGTTATCGTTGCACCATTCGAGGCTGTAGTAGGTGTTTGGAATGGTGTCCGATAGCGTTTCGCCGGTTTCGACGTTCACCACCCGAATGGTGTACTGCTCCGACCCATCGTGATCGACTCCATATGCGATCAAGCGATGATCAGGGCTGTTTTCGAACGTGCCGACGCGGGTGTAGTCGTGGCCTTCAGCCAATGCGTTGACGTCCAGCAAGATCTCCTCGGCGCCGTCTTCGCTCCCATGTTTTCGACAGTAAATCGGGTATTGGCCGCCTTCCTCGTACCGCACGTAGTAATAGTAGTCGCCTTCTTTCTCGGGTACGGTGTTGTCGTCTTCTTTGATGCGCCCCCGTATTTCCTCGTAGATAACGTCTTGCAATGATTTCAACGGGTCCAGGAACGCATCGGTGTAGGCGTTTTCCGCGTGCAGATATTCCATGGTCGCCGGGTCGTCCTGCTCGCGTAGCCAGAACCACGGATCCGCCCAGGTATCGCCGTGTGCGGCGACAACATGCTCCCGGCGTGGAGCGACCGGCTGAGGTGGCGAAGCTTCAGAGTTCGTCATCGGTACTCTCTGTGTCAGTGTATCCGGCCTGGGTTGCGCTAACCGGCTCCGCGCGAACCGATTCAGCTGCTGAATAAATTGATGCCATTTCGTCCTCTACGTACCTACGGCATGCGCCGGGCCTGAGCTTGGCGATCAGGCTGCCCAACCAGCCACCGTATTCCGCGCGTATGCCCAAATACGCGAAACCGGAATCCTCATTGGTGTATCCGGGATCCAGTTCATCGCATATCCGTACGCGGTAGGAGTATTCGGCCCAGAACCCCGGCCCAATGGCGCGGTGTGAAAAGGCACCAGGTTTCTGAGCCGTGGTGACGATGCTGGTGAATCGGTCCCGACCAATGTGAAAATGGATTCTGTGGCCCGGCGTCGGATCATGGCCGTCCGGCAAGTCGGCTCTGCGATACCGTTTGTTATGTATTGGGCGGCTCGGGAAATCGACGACGGCTTCCCAGGCATCGTCCAATGGACAAGGCAATATTTTGGACACTTCGAACGCAGGCATGAGCGAAACCGAGCGGTGTTACGAGCATCTGAAGGTCAGTTTGACCCCATCGGCGATTTGTGCAATTGTAGCGCACCACCAGACAGCGGCGGATGCTAAAGCAGGAACAGAACTATGCAAAATGGAGCGCTGTCCGGCCTTAGGGTCCTGGATTTTACCCATTATATCTCTGGCCCCTATTGTACGAAGTTGCTCGCCGACTACGGAGCCGACGTAATCAAAGTCGAGCCACCCTTTGGCGACGGAGCGCGGCGCGTTGGCCCGTTCCCTGATGATGTGGCCGATCCCGAAAAAAGCGGCCTTTTCCTCCATCTGAACACGAACAAGCGTGGAATGGTCATCGATCTGAAGCAGTCGAACGCCGGCGATGTTGTTCGCCGGCTTGCTCTTTGGGCCGATATCGTGGTTGAGAACTTCCGCCCTGGGGTTGCGACACGGTTGGGCATTGGGTACGAAGAGCTATCCGGCATTAATCCAAACCTGATTTACACCAGCATTTCCAATTTCGGACAGACCGGCCCGTATCGGGACTATCGTGGTTCCGAGATCGTCTTTTACGGCATGGGCGGCGAAATGCACTCTACCGGATTGGCCGATCGGGAACCGCTCAAACTGGGTGGCAATGTCGGTCTCTATCAGGCGGGCGCGGTCGCCGCAGTGGCGACCATGGGCGCCTCCCTGGCCGGGGCGTTCGATATGAATGAACAGGACGGCGACGCGCCAGGCCAACACATTGACGTTTCCATCCTGGAAACTCAACTTGGTTCGGTTGACCGCAGGCAGAGCGCGCTGCTGGCGCATCAGTACACGGGAGAACTCAGCCATCGGCCGGAATCGGGTGGATCCGGCGGATTTCCCAATGCGGTGTATCCGTGTTCGGATGGCTACCTGCAAATTAACGGTAGCCGGATGTATTTTCCCCGCGCGGTGGCGATGCTCGGTAATCCGCCCGAATTGACGAACGAAAGGTGGCGAGATCCGGCATCACAAGGCGATCCGGAAATGCAGGAGGAGTTTGAATCCGGGTATTTCCTTCCCTGGATTCTCGAACGGACCCGTGCTGAGGCATGGCAGGCGGCCCAGGATAGCCGTGTGCTGTCGGGTCCCATCAACACTATGGCGGACCTTGATGTCGATCACTCATTCAATTCGAGGGGCGTTTTCGCTGAGGGGGATCATCCGGTTGCCGGCAACCTGAGGTACCCCGGTCGTCCGTTCATCATGAACGAGTCGCCGTGGCAATTGCGTAAAACGGCTCCGCTTCTGGGCGAACACACTGGAGAGGTGCTTGGTGAAATCGGATACTCGGACGCAGCTATTGAGCGCTTGAACGCTGCGGGGGTTGTTATGCTTGCACAAACAGAGGCGAGCTAAAGCCTGATGGCACGACTGCCGTTGCAAGGATTGCGAGTCCTCGAGATAACCGTGGTTTGGGCCGGCCCGTACTGCGGATCATTCCTCGCCGACCTGGGCGCCGAGGTAATCAGGGTCGAATCGACGAAAACGTTCGTGCCGTTGACCCGCGGCGCGGCACCCCATCTAACGCAGGCAGTTATCGACAACCTACCGTTGTACTCAGGCGGTACTCCGGGCCGGGTGCCCGGCGAGCGCCCGTTCAACCGGTCCCCGATGTTCAATTCGCACGCTCGCAACAAGCGCAGCATGACGGTGAATCTGCTGGATGCGGGAGGCCGTGAGATTTTCGACCGATTGGTGGCCGTAAGCGATGTCCTGGTGGAAAACAACCCTACCGAGACAATGGATAAATTGGGCATCTCCTATGAATCGCTCAAAGCCGTCAAAGAAGACATCATCATGCTCAGGATGCCGGCGTATGGAAGCACGGGTCCATACCGAGATTATCGTGCCCACGGCGTGCATATCGAGGGCGTTGTAGGACACACCATGCTGAGGGGCTATGAGGACACAGATCCCTCGTACAACACGACGGTCTTGATGTCGGATGCCGCGGCAGGGGCGCAAGGCGCTTTCGCCGTGCTGGCCGCGTTGCATCATCGGAAGCGCACCGGGGAAGGCCAGTTGGTGGAACTTGGCCAGGCCGAAAACGTCTTTCCGTTCCTCGGCGAATATTACATGGACTACCAGATGAACGGGAGAACGCACGGTCCGACGGGAAACCGTCATCCCTGGGCATTGCAAAACTGCTATCCATGCGCCGGCGAAAATCGGTGGGTCGTGATCACCATATATGATGATCGTCAATGGACAGCCTTATGTGAAGCAATAGATGCTCTGGATCTGAGTGGCGATCTCGAGTTGTCGAGACCGGAGTCCCGGCAGGTGCGCCAGGACGAGATCGACGACCGAATCTCCGAGTGGACCCGGCAACGAGACCCCAACGAGGTCATGCGCGAATTGCAGCGTAGGGGAATCCCGGCTGGCGTGGTCATGAACCAGGCCGATGCGTTTGGCGACCCACACATTCAAAGCCGCGGATTCTTCCAGGAAGCCTGGCAGGCGGACTGCGGGACGCATTTGTATCCCGGTCCGCTGTACAAGTTGTCGGAAACGCCTTTGAGCATCCGACGGGGTCCTGTGACGTTCGGCCAGGACAACGAGTACGTCTATCGCGAGTTGCTCGGATACTCGGCTGAGGAGTACGCGGCATTCGAGGCCGCCGGGCACATCGGGACCGATTACGCCGAAGGAGTAGGTTAAGAACGTCGCTCGGTCGGGTGTAACGCCTCCTCCATATCCTCTACAAAACCGGCGAGCGATGGTACGATTGGCTCAATCCCTTTCGAGGTTAGAACCATGCCCGACAAACGCATAGGCATACACGCCGGAGCCCCGAACGCTGAGGCCTCCCTGGATTTGACGCGGCGGGCCGAAGCCGCCGGAGTGCAGGCCACCTGGTTGACCACCGGCGGCACCGGACTTGATGCGCTCACATTGTTTTCCGCGGCGGCCGTGCAAACGGACAACATTCTTTTCGGAACTTCCATAGTGCCGACCTACCCGCGGCATCCCATCGTGGTGGCCCAGCAAGCGCAGGTGATCGACCAGTTGGCGCCGGGGCGGCTGCGTATCGGAGTCGGCCCCAGCCATCGGCCCCCCATGAGGGCAATGTTCGGTTTCGAGCTGAGGGCGCCGCTGACCAACCTGCGGGAGTATCTACAGATCCTCCGCGCGTTGTTGCAGGAAGGATCGGTTGACTTCGACGGCCAGGAATATACCGCACACGCCAGCATCCCGAGGCCGCTCAACGTTCCGGTAATGGCATCGGCTTTGCAGGAAGGATCTTTCGAGTTGTGTGGGGCCGAGGCCGATGGTGCGATCAGTTGGGTCAGCCCGGCGGTATATCTCAGGGACAAGGCCCTGCCGGCGATGAGAAAGGGATCGGATCAGGCCGGTCGTGAAACGCCCCCGCTGATCGCCCATGCCCCCGTTTGCATCAGTACCGACGCCGGGGCCACGCGGGTCGCGGTACAGCAGCAGCTCTCCAACTACCCCCGTCTGCCGTTTTACCAGCGGATGTGGGCTGCGGCCGGTTACCCGGAAGCTGCCGAGGAAACCTGGAGCGACGGTATGATCGAGGCCACTGTCTTGACGGGGGATGCCGACACGGTTGGCGAGCGAATGATTGGCATGCTGGATATGGGCATCGACGAACTACTGGTCACTCCGGTAACCGCTGGCGAAGACCCGTCCGACGATATGGAGCAGACTATCCAACTCCTGGGCCGGGTCGCCAATTCACTGTAGCAAGGAGTTGATCCGTGCAGCTCGGACTGTTCAATATGCCGCTGCATCCTCCAGGTCGGCTGCACGCGGATACGTATGACGAGGACCTGGAGCTCATGGCGTACGCCGACGAACTCGGCTACGCTGAGGCATGGATCGGCGAGCATTTCACCACCGAGTGGGAGAACATGCCCGCGCCGGAACTGTTCATCGCCCGCGCATTGGGCGCGACGCAAAACCTGGTTATGGGAACCGGGGTTTCGCTGCTGGCATTTCACGACCCCATCATGGTGGCCCATCGTATGGCGATGCTGGACCACCTGGCGCGGGGGAGGTTCTTCTTTGGCATCGGCTCCGGCGGTGTCCCGACCGATTCCGAAATGTTCGCTTTGGATCGGCAATCGGGACAGCAGCGGAATCTCATGCGCGAGGCGGCCGAACTCATCGTTGGGATGTGGACTACTGATGACCCCGGTAATTTCCACTACAAGGGCGAACACTATGACGTGAAGCTGCCGGCGTCGCGCCCAGAGATGGGCCTGGCGTTCCACATGCGGCCGTACCAGAAACCGCACCCGCCTATCGCCGTCGCGGGCAGCAGTCCCTCGTCGCAGACCCTTGAAGTGGCCGGCGAGATGGGCTGGTGGCCAATGAGCACCTTTTTCCTCCACGCGTCGAATTTGCCGATGCACTGGGAGGCCTACGCCAAGGGTGCAAAAAAAGGAGGGCGTAACGTTTCGCGTGCCAGTTGGCGGATCGCACGCGAGGTATATGTCGCCGATAGCACCGAGCAGGCTGTCGCGGACGTAATGGATGGGCCACCCGCGCGGACTTTCACCGACTATTTCCTCCCGTTGCTGGGCCAAGGGTTGCGCGGCCTGGACGGAATAAAGACGTCCCCGGACTTGCCGGATTCGGCCCTGACTCCGGAATACATGCTAGAGAACTTCTGGATCGTCGGCGATCCGGACCACTGCGCCACGCAGATCCGCCAGCTTTACGAGGACACCGGCGGGTTTGGCACGCTGTTGATTCTGTGCCACGACTGGGGTGAGGAACGCGAAAAAGGGCTGCGATCCTTGAAGCTACTGGCTGAGGAAACCCTGCCGCAGTTGGCAGATCTTTCTCTCCACTGATCTCTCCGTGTCCTCTCCCACGCAAAGACAAGGAGGCCAATATGTTCATCGCGACTAACCGCATCAAAGTCAAGACAGGCTACGGTGACACCCTTGAGCACATGTTCAAGGCGCGCGGAGCCGTGCAGGATCATCCCGGGTTTGTCAGTTTCGAGCTCTGGAAAATGAACAAAACGCCGGACCACGAGGAATTCCTGGTGGTAACGCACTGGGATACTGAGGAGCACCACCAGACGTGGACACGGAGCGACGCTTTCCGTTCAGCACATGCCGGCGGGCCGCCTGATTTCCTGTTGGGTCCGGGCGAGTTTCACACGTACGAAGTGGTGCACCGCCTGGAAGCATCCGGGGTACCCGCCGCGGACTAGCAATTTCCCGTAGACCACCAAATTAGGCCACCGAACCGCAGCCCCGGAAAATACCGGGGCTGATTTTTGTCGGTAGATCGCGTCGGGCTAGAACCGAATGGATCGGGCTACGATCCTGATATATTGGGGCACCTGAAAACCTACTATTAGGAGGCCGCAGATGGGGCCGGTGCAACCCACGTTGGTGACCGAACAGTTCGGCGCGTTGCAGGGCGTCCGCATATTATCGACTGGCAGCATAGTCGCAGAGCCAGTCGCGGCCGGGCTGGCGGCGGATGTGGGCGCGGAGGTGATTCACGTCGAACGGCCGCCAGGGGGTGAGGACTGGCGGCACGCGGAATTCCCGATCGTCGCTCCAGACGGGGAATTGGTGGCGAGTTCCTGGATTCAGGATCACCGCAACATGTTCCACACCACCCTGGATTTCAGCACGCCGGAAGGTCGTGATATTTTCCTGAAGCTGGCTCAGCGGTCGGACATCTGGATGGAGAGCTCCAAAGCCCGCACCTACGATAAGTGGGGACTGGATGACGCCACGGTTTTGGCTGCGAATCCAAGCTTGGTGATCTGCCACATATCCGGGTATGGTCAAGACGGAGACCCCGAATATGTAGACCGGGCGTCGTACGATTTCACGGCCCAAGCCTTTGGCGGGATGATGAACCTGATGGGCAATCCCGAGCCCGATCCACCTACACGTGCGGTGCCGTGGACCGCAGACTACATTACGGCCCTTTTCTGCTTGTGGTCCTCTTTGGCGGCGTACATTCACGCGCAACGGACTGGCGAAGGGCAAGTCATCGACCTCGCCCAGTTCGAGGCGGTCCACCGTATTTTGTCAGGAACGATGGTGGCTTACCACGAGCTTGGACTGGTGCGGGAACGGGCTGGGAACAAAGCAGGGAACGCGCAGCCCTGGGACACGTTTCAGGCGAGCGACGGTTGGGTAGTGATCGCCGCCGTAGGACCGGCGGTGTACGCCAGGGTGTGTAGGGTGTTGGGTTTGGACCCAGACGAGGAAAAGTGGATAGTGGCCCGGCGCGAGGTCAATTCACCAGAGGGTATCGAGTTCGATGCGATTCTCCGGGGCTGGGTGTTGGATCGAACGGTGGACGAGGTGGTGAAGATTTTTAGCGATGCGCTGGTGGGCTGCAGCAAGATCATGGATGCCGGCGAAATGGCGGCAAACCCGCACTACCGAGCCCGTGAAGTGCATGTGGAATGGGATGACCAACAATTGGGAAGGCCGGTGAAGGGAGTCGGAATAGTTCCCAAGTTTTCGGCGACTCCAGGCAAAATCTGGCGCGGGTCGGTTCCCGTAGGTTATGACAACGACTTGGTATACGGCGACTTGCTGGGCATTGAAGCGCAAACCCTGAAGGATTTGGCAGCGCGTGGCGTGATTTGACAAGGGCCGCCGGTCCACCTAAAGAAAGACCCCCGGTCATGCCGGGGGTCTCTAAATTGCATCAAGTTGTTTTGGTAGCGGGGGTTGGACTCGAACCAACGACCTTCGGGTTATGAGCCCGACGAGCTGCCACTGCTCCACCCCGCATCGTTCCAAGCGTTTCCGAGCGCGATCCGCCCCTGGCGGACGACTGATCGATCCCGCATTTACTTTCAAAGGCTGTAGGCCCGGTTCGCTAGCAGCGAGCCGTTGCCACAACCCATGAAATACTTAGATCAACACTGAAATAGGAAATCTGAACTGTTTTGTCGAGAACCGAGCCAGGAATTTGAAGCTCCTGGCGTGGGTCAAATCTCTCGACTGGTTAGTACCGGTTTGCTGAAGCTGTTACCAGCCTTACACATCCGGCCTATCAAGCAGCTAGTCTCGCTGCAGTCTTACCCCCGAACTGAATCGGGGAGGGAGGCCTTATCTTGGGGGATGCTTCGCGCTTAGATGCCTTCAGCGCTTATCGCTGCCAAACATGGCTACCCAGCGCTGCTCCTGGCGGAACAACTGGAACACCATAGGTTTGTCCTTCCCGGTCCTCTCGTACTAGGGAAAGGTTCCCTCAAGCCTCCTGCGCCCACGGCGGATAGAGACCGAACTGTCTCACGACGTTCTGAACCCAACTCACGTACCCCTTTAATCGGCGAACAGCCGAACCCTTGGGACCTCCTTCAGCCCCAGGATGGGACGAGGCGACATCGAGGTGCCAAACCTCGCCGTCGATGTGAACTCTTGGGCGAGATAAGCCTGTTATCCCCGGGGTAGCTTTTATCCGATAAGCCACGGCCCTTCCACTCGGTGCCGTAGGATCACTTTGCCCGACTTTCGTCCCTGCTCGACTTGTAGGTCTCGCAGTCAAGCCCTCTTATGCCAATGCGTTCTGTGGACGATTTCCATCCGTCCTGAGAGGACCTTTGGGCGCCTCCGTTACTTTTTAGGAGGCAACCGCCCCAGTTAAACTGCCCACCAAGCACTGTTCCCCAGTTTTGCTGAGGTTAGAACCAAAAACAGCCAAGGGTGGTATTTCAACGACGACTCCACACCTACTGGCGTAGGCGCTTCAAAGTCTCCCACCTATCCTACACATGACAGCTCCCAGCCCAATGCCAGGCTACAGTAAAGCTCCACGGGGTCTTTTTGTCCTGCCGCGGGTCGCCCGCGTCTTCACGGGCACCGCAATTTCACCGAGCCCCCCGCCGAGACAATGGCCAAGTCGTTCAACCATTCATGCGGGTCGGAACTTACCCGACAAGGGACTTCGCTACCTTAGGACCGTTAGAGTTACGGCCGCCGTTCACCGGGGCTTCAGTTTGGTGCTTGCACACCGCCCCTTAACCTTCCGGCACTGGGCAGGCGTCAGCCTGTATACGTAGGGTTTCCCCTTAGCACAGACCTGTGTTTTTGTTAAACAGTCGCCCGGCCTTCTTCTCTGCGCCCCCAGACAGCTCCACCAGCTAGTGGCTTCACCATCCAGGGGGCCCCTTCTCCCGAAGTTACGGGGCCCTTTTGTCTAGTTCCTTAGCGGAGGTTAGCTCGAACACCTAGGGACGTTTATCCCAGCCCACCAGTGGCGGTTTGCGGTACGGACGCCGCAGTTCCATAACCACGAAGCTTTTCTTGTCGGTATGGCCTCAACGAGGTCTCCGTTCCCGTAGGTCGGGATTCCCTCACTCCTCAGCTTGACACCGGGGTGGATTTGCCTGCCCCGGCACGCCTACAAGCAAGGACGCACCATGTCCAATGGGCACGCCTCGCCTAGCCTCCCGCACCCCTCCTTGGTTTTAAAGCGAAACAACGGCGGTGCAGGAATATTAACCTGCTGTCCATCGCCTTCGGCTCTTGCCTACGGCTTAGGACCGACTAACCCTACGCCGAACAACGTTGCGTAGGAAACCTTGGGCTTTCGGTGTCAGGGATTCTCACCCTGATTTACGCTACTCATTCCGGGATTCTCACTTCCCCGCGCTCCAGCAAGCCTCGCGACTCACCTTCTCCGCACGAGGAACGCTCCCCTACCATGCCCAGGCGTTGACCAGGCTTTCACCTTCCGTTGCTTCACAACGGGCTAACCCCGAAGGGTCGCCCACGAGAGGCAACGGTTGGATCCGACCTGAACCTGTACATCCACGGCTTCGGCGACAGACTTAAGCCCCGTTACATTTTCCGCGCAGGATCCCTCGACCAGTGAGCTATTACGCACTCTTTAAAGGGTGGCTGCTTCTAAGCCAACCTCCTGGCTGTTTTGGGAACCCCACCTCGTTTCCCACTTAGTCTGCTCTTGGGGGCCTTAGCCGGTGGTCTGGGCTGTTTCCCTTTTGACAATCGCACTTATCTGTGACTGTCTCACTCCCGGGTATCGGTAGAACGGCATTGGTGGTTTGATTGAGTTTGGTAAGCTCACGCCCCCTAGCCCATTCAGTGCCCTACCTCCGTCCTCCTAGTTCCCGAGGCTGCACCTAAATGCATTTCGGGGAGAACCAGCTATTTCCGAGTTCGATTAGCATTTCACCTCTACCCACAGCTCATCCCAGGCTTTTGTACTAGCCACGAGTTCGATCCTTCAGTCCGCGTTAACGAACCTTCAATCTGGCCATGGGTAGCTCACTCGGTTTCGGGTCTACTACATGTAACTGGACGCCCTATTCAGACTCGCTTTCGCTGCGGCTCCGGAACTACAGTCCCTTAACCTCGCTACATACAGTAAGTCCCCGGATCATTCTTCAATAGGCACGCCGTCATCCGTAAATACGGACTCCGACCTTCTGTAGGCTTACGGTTTCAGGTCTATTTCACTCCCCGCCAGGGGTTCTTTTCACCTTTCCCTCACGGTACTGGTGCGCTATCGGTGACCAAGGGTATTTAGCCTTGGAGGGTGGTCCCCCCGACTTCCCACAAGGTTTCACGTGCCCCATGGTACTTAGGATCTGCTTCAGGAGTTTCATTCCTTTCGCCTACCGGGCTATCACCGTCTTCGGCGGCCCTTCCCAGGGATCCTTCGGCTAGAAATGAAGTTTGTAACTCCTCGAGGCCTGATGAGGCGGCCCCAGAAACGTCCTATAACCCCGCAACGACACAGGCCCTCACGCCGTTAGGTCGTTGCGGTTTAGGCTATTCCCCTTTCGTTCGCCACTACTAAGGGAATCTCGGTTGATTTCTTTTCCTCGGGGTACTTAGATGTTTCAGTTCCCCCACTTACCTTCCGCCGGTGGCGGATGTACCGACTCAACGCCGATACAGGTTACCCAATTCGGAGACCCCCGACTACGCCTGTTAGACGGCTCATCGAGGCTTATCGCAGCCTTACCGCGTCCTTCTTCGGCCCTTGGTCCCAAGGCATCCACCGTAAGCCCTTCATAATTTGACCCACGCTAGGAACTTCAAATTCCCTAGACTCGGTTCTTTATGCAGTTCAGACTTCCTATTCAGTTGTTAACGTGCTCCAACCGCCCGTGGCCTGATCGACGTGGTGTCGTTAGCGCTGCCGCACCCTCGGGAAACGGCGTCCGTTCAGTTGGTGGACATGGAGTATATGACGATTCTGGTGATGCGTCAATAGTCGCAAGCAACGCGTCGCGGTGTTTGGTTATCAGCGACCCACGAACGGGGGCATCCCGCGGTTTTTGTCGAGGAACCATTGAACCGCGATCTTATGATCCTCGGTGCGGCGCACGTGTTCCTGGGCCGCTGACGCCAGTTCCAAGGCCTCGCGGAACGTGAGATCCATGCTTTCCTGCACGAGGTATTTCGTCAGGGAGTGGGCGATGGTTGGGCCGCTGGCGATGCGGGAGGCCAACTCCATGGCCCCTTCCATGAGCTGGTCGTCGGGGAAACATTTGCTGGCGAGGCCGATTCGAACGGCGTCTTCGCCGCCCATCCAATCCCCGGTGTATTGCAGCAGCAGGGTATTGCTGGTGCCAATAAGCTTAGGAAGTTGCCAGCAACTGCCATCCCCAGGGATGAGCCCGTTGAGCACGAAACGTTCGGACAAGCGTCCGCTGTCGCCAACCACCCGGATGTCGCAGGAAAGAGCCAACCCGCAACCGACCCCGGCGGCGGGGCCGTTGACCACCGCTATGGACGGCTTCTGCAGGTCGTGGATGCGGAGGGGGACGAAATTCACGCGAGGGCCACTTTCGGAACTCTTCTGACGACCCTTCATATATTCCATCTTGCCCCAGGTCAGGGGCTCGGGTTCCGTTTCGGCTGCTCGCTCGTCGATGCGCTGCCGAAACCCTCGGACGTTCGCGCCGGAACAGAAAGACGGCTCAGTGCCGGTGAGAACCAGCACGCGTTCCTCGGGATTGTTTTCAAACTCGTCCAGCCGCTCGAACATCTCGGCAGCCATGTCAGGACCCAACGCGTTGCGTGTGGGAGGGTCGTGCATTGTCATGACCAACACGCCATCCACGACCTGAGTTTTGATGAATTCGTATGCCATTCAGTCGACCTCGCCGGCCCCGCACGAACTTACGGGGTGAAAGTTACGGTCATTCTACCCGGCGAGCGCGATAGTCGGCTAGAGAACGCGCCGGCGGCGCGCAGGAGCTGTGCGATGCGCCAAGAAATGCGCCCTGCCCGCAATTTGGCAACCTTATGTCAGTTACACAAGTTTGCCAACTGTGTAGCCATCCCCTAAAATCCGCCCATTGCATCAAGAATGTGACCCGGGTAGATGAATCCAGCCCAAAGGAGTCAAGCCATGCAATCCGGAACCATCGTTAATCTCCATATCGCCCGGGTCAAGGGCACGCCCTCGGACCCTGTGGACAATGCTCGCGCAATATCTGCCGAAGGCCTGGAAGGTGATCGCAGCCGGAACCCCCGTAATCTCCGGCAAGTGTTGGTCATGGACAAGGAAACCCTTGACCATTACGGGCTTGAACCGGGGCAAGTCAAAGAGAACATCACCGTTACCGGCATGGACTTGTCGGAAGCGCGGCAAGGCCACGTGTTTTTCATAGGTAATGAGGACAACCACGTGACGCTCGAAGTGACCGGAGACTGTGAGCCCTGCCAGAAGATGGACGCACTGATTCCGGGTCTGCGAGAAGAAATATTCGGCAAACGTGGAATCCTGACGGTCGTGCTGCAAGGCGGGGATATCAACGTGGGAGACACCATTCGATTGGAACCCTAACCCGGAAAACATGAGAACGATAACTGCGACACATTGGATATATTTCTGGCGGTGGCGAAGATGCTATCCATTCTGAACGTTGTAACCCTTCGATATCGTATTTGGGCGCTGGCAGCGGTTTTTACCCTGCCAGCGCTCGCTTTTGTGGCGTGGCCTCAGGTAGCGCACGCCGCGGGAGTCGACTCTGAAACACAGTTTGTGCTGAACACCTTCGCATTCCTGATCTGGGGCGCCCTGGTGATGTGGATGTGCGCCGGATTCACGATGCTGGAAGCGGGGTCGGTTCGCACCAAGAATGCCGCGATGATCTGTTTGAAAAATATCGGACTGTATTCGATTGCCGGGCTGGCGTTTTATTTCATCGGGTACAACCTGATGTACAACGGTGTTCAACAGGTGATCGGGACGGTGGTATGGCCGCTATATGGACCGTCGGGAGACGAGATTGCGCTCCTGAGCGGCGATGAATCGGCGCTGGGAGCGGTGGTGGACAACGGATATTCCGTGATGTCGGACTGGTTCTTCCAGATGGTCTTCGTGGCGACGACGGCGTCCATCGTTTCCGGCGCCCTGGCTGAGCGCGTCAAGATGTGGAGCTTCTTTATATTCACGCTGCTGCTGACCGCGTTCATCTACCCGATCATCGGATCATGGACCTGGGGCGGAGGATGGCTGACGGCGATGGGCTTCCAGGACTTCGCCGGATCCACCATCGTGCACAGCACCGGTGGATGGGCCGCGCTGGCCGGCGCGCTGGTGGTGGGACCCCGGTTGGGCAAGTTCCGGCGGGACGGTTCGGCCCGTGCCACGCCGCCGTCGAACGTGGTTCTGGTGACGCTGGGAGTGTTTATCCTGTGGTTCGGGTGGTTCGGATTCAACGGTGGTTCACAGCTTGCGTTGGGTTCGGCTTTCGATGCGGTGGCGATGAGCAACGTGCTGGTCAACACCAACCTGGCGGCCGCAGCCGGGGTGATCACCGCGCTGTCTCTGTCGCGACTGGTGTTCGGACGCATTGACCTGCTGGTGGGTTTGAATGGAGGGCTGGCTGGTTTGGTATCGATCACTGCCGGCCCCGACATCGTCCCTCATGCCTGGTCGGTGCTCATCGGCATCGTCGGAGGAGCGATTTGTACCGGAGGCATCAAGCTCCTGGAGATCGTCAAGGTGGACGACGTAGTGGGCGCGGTACCGGTGCACCTGTTCGCCGGCGTATGGGGAACCATTGCTGTGTGCATCGCGGCCGGCGGGAATTTTGTGGTCCAGATCGTTGGTATCCTGTCGATTGGGGCGTTCGTGTTCGCGGTGTCGTGGGTGGTCTGGTTCGCCATCGAAAAGACGGTTGGCGCCAGAGTGTCAGAGGTTACGGAACGCCTGGGCCAAGACACGGCCGAATTGGGAATGGAATCGTACCCCGAGTTCGTGCTGATGCCGGAGCCCGCGGACGACGACTGATCGGTCAAACCCCTGCATCCAAATGCAACGAGGGGAGGCCAAACGGCCTCCCCTCTTGAGTGTCGGTTATGTTGTTCTGAGATCAGCGAACGAGAGTGTCGCGGATGGCGACTCCGACGTTCTCGACCTGCGTTACGTCCTGCCACTGGCGCACGGCATCATCGACGCGATCCTCGGTGAGAACCAAACCGACGTTGTCGCGGAACTTGCCGGTGATATTGTCCATGCCCCAGGGGTTGGCCTGGCTGCCCAGGATGTTCCCACGCGCGGTTTCGTGCTCGATGACCCGGCCGTCCTTGAGGGTGACGCGAATAGGCACCCCCTTGGAGACGGTGCCGCCGCCACGTTCGAACTTGGACTGTATCCTGACCCGGACACGTTCCATCATGTCCTGAACGTCGGCCTCGACGATTTTCTCGTCGGTGAACGTGTCGATGCCGATCTCGCCGTCCACCAGGGCGGCGGCCATGTTATATTTGGCGCTGAACTTGCCCTTGAGATCCGATTCGGGCTCCTCGTAGAGCATGACGGTTGAGGCGTAGGACTGCACGATTTCAGCATTGGCGACGTCTTCGTATCCGAATCCGTGCTCACGCATCATGCCGAAAACGCTGTCGAGCATGGCGTGGTTGCCGCCGCAGGAAGGATACTTCTTGATCATCAACGCGTCCTGAACATGGAAGGGCTTGCCGAGATTGTCGGCAGCAGCTTCCAGGTCGGCATGTTCGTCGCCGATGACGGTGGCGGTAAACCCCACCGGGTGTTCGAGGATCTCGTCGCCGGCGGTGAAACCGCGTTGGGCCAACTGCGCGGCCATCACGCCATCGCGGCAGGTCATGCCGGCGTGCAGCGGCTTGGTCATGGTGCCGAAGTTGTGGATCACGCCGCCCGCCATGGAACCAGCCATGCCCAGGGCCATGGTGGTCTGGGTTTCATCGAGTTTCAATAGCTTGGCGCAGGCCGCGGCGGCAGCCAGCCGACCCATGATCGCGGTGCTGTGGAATCCCCGGTGCATTTGCTGGGTGTGATAGTGGGTGGCGTAGTCCACGGCGAGGCCGACCTCGCAGCCCACGACGTAGGCTTCCATCAGGTCGCGGCCGGTCGCGCCGATGCTCTCACCGAGGGCCAGCAGCGCCGGGAAGATCGCGACGGTAGGATGGCCGAACCCGCCGAAATCGTCGTAGTCCAAGGCGTGGCCCATGGTGCCGTTGACCAATGCCGCATTCTGAACCGAGGTGCGCTCGCCAGTGGCGAGGATGGTGGCCTCTTCGGTGCCGCCCAGGTCGCTGGCATAGTTGCGGATGATATCGCCGACCTTTTGGGTGGAGCCCGCCAGGATCACCCCAACGAGATCAAAACAGGACTCATTGGCGACCCGAATCGCGTCGGGCGGTATGTCTTCGTACGTCGTCTCCACGACCCACTTGGCTACTTTTTCGGTCGCGCCCATGGTGTGAAACCTCCTGTTGACCGTGCAATATATGTGCTATGAGTTTTGGCGGATTATAGCATCGGGCCGAGCGGATGCCCTCTGGCCGGCCGGAACGGTGGCAATATCCGGATGTTCGCTCTGACTCACTTGGTTGCCGGTCTATGGGGCATTTGCTAGACTGCCGGGGTCGCGCCGGTTTGTTCACCAGACGGGCCGGCGGCCAACAGCACGAAAACCCAGGAGGTGGGTTGATGATTTACGAAGTCCGGACTTACGACCTCAAGCCCGGCGGAGTGCCCATTTTCGAAGAGGCTTTTGAGAAGGCGCTGCCGCACCGTGAGAAATATTCGAAGCTGGCGGCATTCTTCCATACCGAGATTGGTCCTCTGAACCAGGTGATCCACATCTGGCCCTACGAGAGCCTGGACGAGCGCGCCGAGGTTCGGGCGGCGTCCGTCAAGGATCCGAACTGGCCGCCCGACAGCCAGGGCACCATCCAGCATATGGAATCCGAGATATTCCATCCGGCGCCGTTCATGCGTCCTCTGGGCGGCGGGCAGAAGCTCGGCAACGTCTATGAGATGCGGATATACGAATATCAGAACGGGGCCATGCCCAAGGTGCTGGACATCTGGTCAGCTGCCATCGAGCATCGCGAAGTGTTCTCGCCCTTGGCGGCAGGGATGTACAGCGACATCGGTGGCCTGAACAAGTGGGTCCACATCTGGCCTTACGAGGACCTGGGAGCCCGGGATCGCATCCGAACCGAAGCCAGTTCCTCACCGCACTGGCCGCCGCCGACGCGCGAGTTTCTGGTTGGACAGGAAACCAAGATCCTGGTTCCGGCGAGTTTCTCACCGCAAGCGTAGTCCATTTGACCGACGCGAGCACGGTAGGGGCGGATGATTATTCGCCCCTACGTTGTAATTAGGGATAACCGGCCGCACCCGTTCCCCAACCCTGAGGCCAATCAGCATGAATATCGGTATCGCAATGTTTGTCACCCCGTCATCGATCGATGTCGCTGAATTGGCGCAAGTGTGCGAGGGACACGGCTTCGAATCGCTCTGGGTGCCCGAGCATCCGGCCATACCGGCTGGGCCCAAAACGCCGTGGCCCGGGTCTCCGGATGGCGTGATTCCGCAAATGTATTACGAGTGCGTTGATCCGTTCGTGGCGCTGGGACGAGCGTCTGGGGTTACGACGACCCTGAAGTTGGGCACGGGCATCTGCCTGGTGCCGGAGCGGAACCCGATACTGCTGGCCAAAGAGATTGCCACGCTGGACTTTTTCAGTGGAGGGCGGTTCCTGTTTGGGATAGGGACAGGCTGGCTACGGGAGGAAACCGAGTTATTCGGCATTGAGTTCGGGCAGCGGATTGGCTACACGCGGGAATCGATCCTGGCGATGAAAGAGCTTTGGACCAAGGAGGCCGGCGAATTTCACGGGAAGCACATAGATTTCCCTCCGATTTACTCATCGCCAAAGCCGGCGCAGAAACCGCATCCGCCAGTGCTGATCGGGGGGAACGCCCCGAACGTGGCGCGTCGCGCGGTGAGTTGGGGCGACGGTTGGATGCCAAATCGCATATCACCGGAACAGCTGAACGCGACACGCGAGGAGATAGTCCGATTGTCGCTGGAGGCGGGTCGAGACCCACATGAGATAGAGGTGTCAGTGTTCGGCCAGCCGGCGGATCCTGAAATCCTCAAGGCATACGAAGATGCGGGCGCGTCCCGGGCGATGGTGTTCGCCGACAGCGCGCCGCGGGACGATGCCCTGCGGCAGTTGGACGACTACGCGCGCCGTCTGTTGGCATAACCATGCTGTCCGAAAACGCCAACATCCTGTCCCTGCGGGACGCCAACCAACGGTTCTACGACGCCTTCGGGTCCCTGGACATGGAGCAGATGGACTCCGTCTGGGAGCAATCGGATCGGGCGTTATGCGTGCATCCGGGCTGGCAGCCGATTGTCGGTTGGCCTGACATCCGGCGGTCGTGGCAAGGGATATTCAACGGCGCGGCGTTGATGCACTTCAATATTCATTATGTGAACGTTGCCGTCGAGGGCAACTGCGGTTTCGTGACCTGCGTAGAGAGCATCACCAGCGTGGTGGAGGGGCAGGCGCAGGGTTTCGGCGTGCTGGCGACCAATATTTTTGTAAGAAACGGCGACGATTGGATCGTTGTCGCGCACCACGCATCCCCCCGCCTCTGATTCCAATTCGATCTTTCTTGGTCTGGCGACGCCGGAGGGTGTTTCGGCGGGGCCGATAAGCTTGTTTGGGCGGACCATACATCACGATGCAGAACGGAGATTTTTATGTCGTATTCAAGAGCCGCGCCGGGCGACATTTCCGCCACCGACCGGAACCTGTGGCAGGCGATCGTCGCCGAGGCCATCGCCCATCTCACCTACACGGCGTATGCCCAGCAGGCTCGTGAGGAGGGACACCCCGAAGTAGCTGAGGTGTTCGAGGAGGTGGCCCGGGCCGAAACTCTGCACGGGCTTAGCTACCTGAAAGTCGCGGGCGCGGTGGAGAGCACATCCGCGAACCTGAGCAAGGTGATCGAAGGAGAGACTCGCGAGTACACGCGCACGTACCCGCGCATGATCAACGATGCCGTGGCGGAGAACCGTGGCGAAGCCGTCGCCGCGTTCAGCGACGCAATGGAGCAGGAGAAGGAGCATCAGATAGCGTTTTCCGATGCGCTTTCGCGGCTACACATCCAGAACGACGAAAGTTCGATCGCAGTCCTCGATCCTGGTCCGATGGCGTATCCGGCGTCTGACTCAGGGCCGCTGCCGAGTGGTGGGGAGCAACCGGCGCTGCCCTTGGATTTGGAAAACTACATCGACGCCGCCCTCGCCCTAGACAAGGAACCGTTCAGGGTTGCCAACCTCGGAAGGCTCAGGGAGGTAGTGTTCGGAGCGCAAGACGGGATCATCAGCACGGTTGCTTTGACCACCTCGATTGCCATCGCGGTGGGGACTACCGGGACGGTGTTGGTGGCGGGGTTGGCGGCGGCAGCGGCCGGCATGATCAGCATGGCGGCCGGGGCATACTTGGGTTCCAGGGCCGAAGAGGACGTGCGGGAAGCCGCGATTGCCGGGCAGGTAAGGGATCTTGCCGAAAAACCCGAGGAAGAGCTGGCGGAGCTAGTGATCCTGTTCCAACGGGAAGGCAACACATACGACGAAGCGGTGCGGCTGGCGAATCAGATCGCGGACAACGAATCCCTGTGGCTCAGCACGTTGTTGGAGAAGAAGCTGGGGATAAGTCCGGACCTTGGAGGCAACCCGCTGAAAGACGCGGCGGTGATGTGCGTGTCTTTCGGCTCGTCGGCGATTATCCCGATTTTGCCGTTCCTGTTTCTCGATGTGGGTTGGGCGGCGATCGGCTGGTCCATCGGGCTATCGCTGACTGCTTTGTTTGGCCTTGGCTTGGTCAAGGGGCGGTTGGTTCAGAAGTCTCCGATCCTGCAGGGCCTGGAGATCCTCGGGATTGGGGCGGCGTCAGCAGGGTTGGGTTACCTGCTGGGCGAATGGTTGCCGCGGTTGTTGGGGTTTTAGCTTTGGAGGGAATGGAGCGTCGCGCGACTCACAAACAAAAAGTGGGGCGGGATTTACCCGCCCCATTGCATTTGAATTTTTGACGCTCCCTAGTCGAAACGACCCAACAGTCCCTTCACTGCGGCAAGAAAATCGGGCGGGTTGTCGCCCTGCACCAGGTGGCCGGCGTTAGCCACGGTGACGGTTGTGCAGTCGTGGTGCTCCTCTGCCATGCGCTGCATGGTCTCGTCGGCGAAAATGTCGCTGCGCGCGCCACGGACTACCAGGGCTGGGCAGTCGATTTTGCGCCAGCCAGCCCAGAGTTGATCGGATGTCCACGCGGGCGCGCGGAATCCCTGCCTGCGAATCACCTTGTCGTATTTCCAGGTCCACTTGCCGTCATCCCGCTGGCGGATGCTGTATTTCAGCGCGCCCAAAGTCTGTTCGCGGGAGCGGCCAGTGTATTCCATGACGCGCTGCGCGAATTCCTCCAGGGTGTCGAGTTCGTCGGGGAGTTCACGGAACCTCTGGATACGATCGGATCCGCGACGTTGGGTTTCGGGACCCGTGTCCACGATGGTCAGGGACTTAAGCATGCCGGGGTGGGAGGATGCCCACGCCAGGCTGTTGCGCCCGCCCATGGAATGGCCCATCAGGTGGAAATCCTTGAGGCCGAGTTCGTTGACCAAGCTCTGCACGTCGCCGACGTAGGCGTCGGTGGAATAGTCTTCGTCGGGAGACCAGTCGCTGTCGCCGTGCCCGCGCTGGTCCACGGCGATGATACGGTAATCGACGGATAGCGGCAGGCTGATGAAATCCCAACTATGGGCCTGCTGCTGGATGCCATGGAGCATGACAATGACAGGTTTGCCCAGGTCGCCCCATTCCAGGTAGTGCAGGTTCAGGTCGTTGACCTTTACGTGCTTGTCTACGGGTTCGTTCTCCACCGTGAAGGGAACCCCGATCTGCCTCGCCGCGTCGTGCAGCGACAGTCCCATGGAATGCGACGCCATATTGGCAACCTCCTGATTGTGCCTGGCCGCCATCTTACCACCAAGATGGTGCGGGGCGGTTACTCCTTTTCGAGCAAACCGCGGATCGTGAACATGCGCTGGAACAGAGTGAAACAGGACACTGCAGCGATGACCCAAAGCACCCACACCATGATGGGCACGGGCGCCAATCCTTCCGCGATTAGGCCCGCTCCCAAAATGATCACGCGCTCCGTGCGGGTCATGATGCCCGATGTGGTGAATGCGCCCAAGCCCTCTCCTCTAGCACGCAGGTACGAGACGCCCTGGGAGAAAACCAATCCGAGCAGCACGGCCAGCGTGCTCAGGATGAGCTGTGCTGGAGACAGGTCAGCCAGCAGGTAATATATGCCGAGGCCGACGAACAGCGCGGCCTCGCCCAACCGGTCAAAGACCGAATCTAGCAACGCGCCGAAGGGCGAAGTTTTGCCGGTGAGTCTCGCCAACGCGCCATCGAATAAGTCCAGGATGCCGCCCACGAGGAAAACTATGCCGCCGTACAGAGGCCACCCGAGAGCCACCAACGCCGCGCCTGCAACACAAACGCTGAATCCGAGCAGGGTGATGATGTTGGGAGTCAACCCTATGGCGTTGAACGCTCGAGCCCCCGGAAGCTCTACGTAACGGAGTACGGCGCCGCGCAATTCTTCTCTACCGGGCAAAGCCACAGGGGTTGGCCTCCTCGATACAGTGCCGGTAATAATCTTCTACCTGGGAAGCCACGTGGTCCCAACTATAGCGCCCGGCGGTGCGGCGGCCGGACTCGGTGAGCCGCTGGGACAGGGCATCGTCGCTCAGCACCCGCACAATGGAACCAGCGATGGCCCTGATATCCCGTGCTGGAACCAAAAGTCCGTTGTCATCGTGGGACACCACGTTGCGGTAGCCGTCGATGTCCGAGGCGACAACCGGAGCGCCGGCGGCCATGGCCTCGAGAAGCACGATGCCGAAACTCTCACCCCCGGTGGCAGGACTGCAAAAAACGTCGGCGCTGGCGTAATACCTGGGCAAATCGGATGACGAGACCGGCCCAGTCACCATCACGGAATCGTGACAGGAGGCATTGGCCGCGTCAATCAGGGCAGAACATTCGCGGTCGGGTTCGCCGGGACCGACAATGATCAGCCGTACGTTATCGAGCATCGTACGTAGGACCAGGAACGCCTCCAGCAGGTAGCGCAATCCTTTTCGTTCGTCTTTGCGACCAACGAAGAGGATGTTTGGCCGGTGGTCCTCCAGGTGTGGGAACGGCTCCGCGCTGGCGAACCGTTGGAAATCGATGCCGTTGGGTATTACCCGGTATGGGTAGCCGGGGAAATGTGGAGATACAAAATCGCGGGCAGCCGGAGATACTGCGATACGGCCATGAAGGCGCCGTTGCCAGCGTCCAACTGCGCGACGGGTCATGCGGTACAGGTGGGCGCGTTGGGAATAGGCGTGGAATGTTCCCACGTTGACCGCTCGGGAATGCTGGAGGACCATCAGGGGCAGCAAGGGAGCCAGAGGTTCATGCAGGTGTACCACGTCGAACCGTTCCCGGCGCATCAAGCCCCGCACCCTACGGTAGAGCCGCACGTCCAAGGTCACACGCGCTTTTGAGCCGCCGGCCGATAGCGGGACCGTACGGCCCATGGGAATCACACGTTGATCGGACAATAGGAGCGCTTGAGGGTTTGCCGTTGATTGAGGCGCGATCACCGACACGTCATGGCCGCGGTTGCGTAGTTCTCCAGATAACTGCGTCACGTGGGAGTTGACGCCCCCCGGCCAGGAGAGGTCGTAGGGAGACACCATGGCGATCTTCATTGCCCGGACGGCCTCCCATCGGAGTCGCCCGCGCTAATTTATCGCCTTGACCTGCACGGAGTTGACGGTGGGGTCGGCGATGAATGATTCCACCATGTCGTGGGCTTCCGCGTCGGTGAACTGGATCGGCGGGCTTTTCATGAAGTAGGCTGAGGGGGCGAACACGGCTCCACTCTGCCCGTTATCCATGGCCAGCTTGGCGCATCGGATGGCGTCGACTACGACGCCGGCCGAGTTGGGGCTGTCCCACACCTCGAGTTTGACTTCCATCTTTACGGGGGCGCCGCCGAATACCTTGCCGTCGATGTGGATGTAGCACCACTTCCGGTCCTGGAGCCACGGCACATGGTCGCTGGGGCCGATGTGGATGGCACCGGCTTCGGGCTCCTCGTCCATCTGACTGGTGACGGAGCCGGTCTTGGAGATCTTTTTGGAGACCAGGCGGTCTCGCTCCAACATGTTGAGGAAGTCGGTGTTGCCGCCGAAGTTCAGCTGGTAAGTGTTGTCAATTTCGGCGCCGCGGTTTTCCATGAGGCGGGTCAGGACGCGATGCACTATTGTCGCGCCAACCTGGGACTTGATGTCATCGCCGATGATGGGCACGCCGCGCTCCTCGAACCGGCCACGCCAATAGTCCTCCCGGGCGATGAACACGGGGATGCAGTTGATCATGGCGCAGCGGGCGTCGAGGATCTGTTCGACGTACCACTTGGTGGCCATTTCGCTGCCGACGGGAAGGTAATTGATCACAACGTCGACCTCGCGCTCCTTGAGGATTCCCGAGATGTCGGCGGTGCTGTGCGGGGACTTGACGACTACGTCGGACAGGTAGCGACCGATGCCGTCGTGGGTCATGCCGCGTTCCACAGGTACGCCCATATGGGGCACATCGGCGAATTTGATGGTGTTGTTGGGGTCGGTGAATATGGCCTGTGACAGGTCCTTTCCAACTTTGTTGCGGTCAATGTCAAACGCGGCGACCACGTCGATGTCCTCGATGCGGTAGTCGCCGATCCGGTTGTGCATCACGCCTGGGATTGGCTGGTCGTCAGGAACCTCGACATACTTGTGGATACCCTGTACCAAGGATGAGGCGCAGTTACCCACACCGATGATGGCAACATTAATCTTGCCCAATTGAGATCTCCTTGCGGCCTACCGCTGGTTAACCGGCTTCAAAAAGCGTAGCCGATGCGATGGTTCTAACGTGAATTTGTGTGCTAGACAGTCTAACATACCCGGCCTTGAAGCCGTGATGAGACGGAGGGATAGGGCCCCGCCGGCAGGCGCGCTAGGCGTCAGCGAAGAATCGGAAAATCGCCGTCTCGTCGTCGTGCCGGAACCTGCCGCCCCGGAAGCGGATGTCGCGTCCCTGCTCGATGTGCTGATCCACCAGGGCTTTTACCCGTTCAGAGGCTTCCTCCGCATTTGACGAGCCGCGGACGATCTCCATCAGCTCGTCGCCCAGCAGGTTGTCGCTCACGCCGTCGGTGCAACAGATCAGGCGGTCCGCTGAGGAAAGGTCCACCTCGGTTTGGAACACCGATAGAGACGCTTCGGCGCCGATGGCTTTGGAGACACCGAGACGTATCAAGCCGCCCATGCGTCCGCTGTATTGTTCGTAGCCGTCGGGACGGATGACGTATATCGGACTGTCACCCACGGAGACTATGTGCAGCTTTCCGTTCAGGTATAACGCCGCGGACGCGGTGGTCAGCAGAAAGCGTCCGCCGCCCACCTGGTGGAAATCGGTATTTTGCTCGGTCAGCACGGCGACGATGTCTTCCGGTCCCGAAATTGCGGCTTGATTAAGCGCGTCGGCTACGGAACCGCTGGCCTCGTCGCCACCGTGTCCGGTAACTCCGTCCAGCACCACGTCCAGAAAATTGCCGTCGCCAAGATCCCTGGTTAGGTAGTTGTCCTCACCGTGTGCGGCATTATCGTACAAAATCGCCAAAGAACTGGTCAGCATAACGCTACAACCCTCGCTGAGTCAGAGATTGCAATCTTCAAGCAGACAATCCGCCGATTTCGGAGTCTGCATCGAACTGGTAACGGGTCCAATGGGTCTCGGTCAGCCGTTGAAGCGCGGAGTTCCACGCGGCCGCGGCTTCGTCACGACCGGCCATGCCGTCGTTACGAATCGTAATCTGAGCCATACATCCCTGCAAGTCGCTGCCAAATTCCGCGACTGATCCGTATCGGCGGGACCTGATTTTGCCCAGGCACTGATTGATCGCGTCCCGCAACTCGCCGCCGGCTCCGGAGAATGCCCGGCTCAAGTCGTCGCATTCCTGGTCGATAGAGATTACCGGCCGCTGATTGTAAGGATCGAAATATCCGGCGGCGTCATCAGGCGGCGGTTCGGGCGCGACGTAAAACTTCAGCATCTCAAGGTAAAAATCGTGCACGTCCTGAGGTCCACGATTCGACTGGGCACTATCGACTCCGTGACCTACCAGCGCACTGGCGTCCACCAACGATATGCGACCCGAACCCGGCGAATAGAAGACATTGTGGGGACCCATGTCCAGCAACGCATAACCGGCGGCTTGATAAACCTCCTGAGCGGCCAGGAGTTGGGTCTGGATTGCCCATGCAGCCCCATTAGCTGGCAGCGCCAGGGGGTGCAATGCGAATAGGTTCTGCCCCAGGCCGATGGGAACCCTAAGGATTCGGCTGCGGGGATCGCCGACCAACGGGATTCCCGGCGCGCGTTCCTCGACGCGAACGCGATAAGGTTCGCCGACATCATCGCCGAAATATCCGTCGTGGACGCCCGGTTCGGTGACTCCGATGATGCGGGGCACTACGTCGCAGTGCTGGCCGGCTCGTTCGTAGGCATCCAGAGTGCGGGTTGTCCGTTCCTCGATGGCGCCGTGCATCTGCCGGCGTACCACCTGGGGCGACGGCCGCTTGAGCACGACCTGCATCCCGGTGTCACGGTCAACGGCGGATCGGACATCGTAGTCAGCGCCGCTACCCAGTGCGCCGGTCAATTCAAAACGATCTAGCGTTAAAGTTTCCATGTAGGCGATCTAAATCAGGGATGGCGGCATAGGATGGTAAGCCAATCCTCCCGCTGGCGCATTTCCTCCACCACGAGGCCAGCGTCGGCAATGGCGGAGGCCGCTTCGTCATGCTGGTCGATAATAATACCGGAGGCGACGAAGACGCCTTCGGGGGAAAGTAGGTCCGGGATCGCCGGCGAGACCAGGCGGATGCCGCGGGCGCTGATATTGGCGACGGCGAGGTCATAGGTCCGGCTTCGTGTGGCGTTGTTGGGGATGCTGCCGGACTCTGCGTTCACAAGATCAGAGATCCCGGTACGCCGGAAGTTCTTGCGAGCTGCCCTGACGGCTTGGCTGTCGATATCCACGGCGGTTATGTGGGTCGCGCCGAGTTTTGCGGCGGCGATGGTGAGGATACCAGAGCCCGTACCCACGTCGAGGACAGAGTGCCCAGGTTTAACCAGTTCCTCCAAAGCTTCCAGGCACGAGTACGTGGTGGGATGGTACCCGGTGCCGAACGCCAAACCCGGATCAAGGTCGATGACAACGTCCCCGGGTTTTGTCTCGTATTCAATCCACGAGGGCTTGATGACGAGGTTTTTTCCGATGCGCAGCAGCGTGAAGTGCTGTTTCCAAGAGTCGCGCCAGTCCTCATCCGCGCCCAAGGGCGTGATCTGCAACTCTCCCAGTTCAGCAACGCTGGATGCCAATTTGATGCCGACTTCGATATGGGCCAGACGCTGGCGCGAAAGACTGGGAAGATAGGACCGCAACACAGCGTGCTCACCCGGCTTGGTCTCAACGCTCAACCCGTAGCCATATCGCTCGAACAGGTAGGAGACGGGCTCCACGTATTCGAAGGGTACGGTAATGCTCAGTTCGTGCCAGGACATTGGGCGTGCGGAACCACTAAGGGCGAGATTGGCGGGTCGATAAGCGCTTCTATGATTTTATCGCTAGTTGGTGATCAGTTGTCGTTGGGCGCGAAGGTGTCCTTAATGCGATCAAAAAGGCCTTTCTGCTTTTCGTCACCGGACGGCCCCTCGGCGTCCTCTACCGATTCGGCGCTTGCCGGCTCCGCCTCATCAGGTTCCGGCTGGTCGGCGGACTGTTTCTTGCGAGCGCCCCGGGATTTTGATTTAGCTGGCGAGGGCGGGGCATTGCCGTGGTTGTTGAACGAATACTCCAGATCTTCCAGTAGTTTACGCTGGTATTTGTTGAGCCGCTGGGGAACACTTACTTCAACCACGACCCTGATATCCCCTCGCCGATTGGTGGCGCGGCCATCCCGACGGAGGCGGGGCACTCCGTATCCGCGAATCCGGAAAACCCGACCAGATTGGGTGCCGGCGGGTATTTCCAGGGCTACTTCCTCTCCGTCCAGTGTGGGAATATTCTTGGCGGATCCCAGGGCAGCTTCAGCGATGTTGATGCCCATCCGAACCACCAGGTCCTCGTCGTCACGGGCGAACAACTCATGGTCCTGCACCCTGACCTGGACATACAGGTTGCCGGGCGGACCACCGTTGGCTCCCGCGTCTCCTTCGCCGGTAATGCGGACCTGCATACCATCACTGACGCCGGCGGGGATAGTAACAGTGCGTGTTCGCTGGCGTCGCTCGTAGCCTCGGCCTCTACAGTTATGACAATGGGTTTCGATGTAGCGGCCCGAGCCGTTGCAAGCGGAGCACGGGGACGTCACCGCGAACTGCCCGAAGACGCTGCGCTGAGCCCGACGCACCTGGCCTGAGCCGTTGCAGGTACGGCAGGTGGATACCGGAGTTCCCGGTTCGTTACCCCCTCCTGAGCAGAGGTGGCAAGGCTCGGTGCGCTGGATGTCGATGTCGCGGTCACAACCGAATATGGCTTCCTCGAAGGTCAGGTTCACGCGCTGGGCGATGTCTTCGCCGGCTCTGGGTTGGTTGGCGGTCCGAGCGTTGCCGCCAAAAAAGGTATCAAATATATCGCCAAAGCCGCCGAAAGGATCGAATCCGTCAAATGGGCGATCGCTGCCACCGTTGACGCCGGCATGGCCGAAGCGGTCGTATCGGGAACGTTTTTCCTGGTCGCTGAGGACCTGGTACGCCTCGTTGATTTCCTTGAACTTGTCCTCAGCGCCCGGAGTCTTGTTCCGGTCGGGGTGGAACTCCATCGCCTTGCGCCGGAAAGCGCGACGGATCTGTTCGTCGTTCGCTCCCCGTTCAACACCGAGGGTTTCGTAGTAGTCGACAGGCATATCTGGCCTAGAAAAATGGTAAATCGTGGGTTGATTATAGCCGAGTAGCGCAGAAATCCTCAACTTTGATTTGAACGGGCAGGAGATTGCGTTACTCGAGCGAACATCGGGGAACCATACGGGGCGCTGTTGGTTTGATAGAATTCAGATCAATACCGAAACCGCAGGACCAGGAGGTTCGCCATGCCCATCGCCAGGTTGTACACCGGAGACGACGGACAATCCCACATTGAAGAATTGGAGTTGGAATCGCACCCCGAATTGGCGGAGTTGCAGTCGACCACGGGCATTGTGTTCCGGCGCGTGGAGTCGGGATACTTCAGCGACTGGCACTGTGCCCCGCGCCGGCAATTTGTGATCACCCTGGAGGGCGAGGTCGAAATCGGCCTGGGAGACGGCTCGGTGCATCGCTTTGGGCCGGGTCAGGCCATGCTGGCTGAGGATCTGACCGGCCAAGGACACACGACCCGCGCGGTGGGCGACGGCCCACGGTTGACTGCGACCGTGCCGCTGGATTCGTAGCTGGATGGATCGCTCGATTGAGTAACGGAACGTACCGCCATCGCCGGAAATTGTGGTGACGTCCTCCCAGGTGACATATCCGCCCAGGCCGGTCATTGATCGGAACGATCTGCCGCCGGGTCCGCCGGAGTTGCCATTCGTCGGCCAGTCGCTGCGGTACATTCGGGATCCCATCCGGTTGATGATGGAGGCTGCGCGGTACGGAGACTTGGTGACCCTGTCCACCAAACCCGCGCTGGTCTATCTGGTGAACCATCCGGATTTGATTCGCGACCTCGTCATCACCAATAGTCGGAACATCGACCGCGGTCCCAACACGGAGGTGATGAAGCTTCTTTGCGGCAACGGTTTGATTACCGCCATCGGGCCCGATCATCTGCGGCAACGCCGGTTGATCCAATCCAGCCTTCACCGCGACCGGGTTGAACGGTATGCGGCGACCATGCAGGAATACGCGGCGGCGCACCAAGAAGGTTGGCAGGACGGCCAGCGGATCGACCTAGGCACTGAACTGTCGCTGCTGACCCTGGGCATCGTCGTCAAGACGCTCTTCGGCACGGAGCTTGCGGATGAGGTGCGGCGGATTGGGTCTGCCTTTGCGCTGGGAAACAGGTACATCACCACGCGGGCCAACCAGCCGCCTAGGTTGCGAAGGTGGTTGCATCGCTTACCGCTGCCGTTCAGCGTGCGCTTCAAGCACGCCAAGACCGAGCTGGACCGGATCATTTACGGGATCATCGCAGATCGTCGCCGGGCATCGGGGTCGGGAGACGATCTCCTGTCCCTCCTGCTGGAAGCGAGATTCGCTGAGGACGACGCTGACACGGTGGGGACGGGATTGACCGATGAGCAGGTGCGGGACGAGACGGTTACCATGTTCGCCGCCGGGCACGAGACCACGGCGGTGAGCCTAATCTGGACGTGGTACCTGCTGGCGACGCATCCCGATAAGCAGGCCAGGTTCCAAGCAGAGCTGGACAACGTTATAGGCGACCGCGATGCGACGTTGGGGGACCTTCCCAACCTCCACTTCATGGACCAGGTGTATTCGGAAGCGCTCAGGATGTATCCGCCGATCTGGTTCTGGGGACGCATGGCCTTCCAGCCTTTTGACCTGGGAGGTTGGCATATCCCCGCTGGTTCGTTCCTGTTGGCACCGCAACTGATCGCGCAGCGGGATGGCCGTTGGTTCGACGGGCCGCTGGAGTTCCGGCCGGAGCGTTGGACACCGGAGTTTCGTGCTGACTTGCCGCGATTCGCGTACTTTCCGTTCGGCGGTGGGCCGAGGCGTTGCATCGGTGACGGATTCGCCATGATGGAAGCAAAATTGATTCTGGCGACCATCGGTAAGCGCTGGACTTTGCACCATGACCCGAGGCACAAGGCCGAGGTGCTGCCGTTGATTTCGCTGCGACCCAAGGGAGGGATGCCCATGTACCTGGAGCGGAGGGCATGAGTCAAAGCCGCAGGTCAACAAAAAGCCCCCTGATCCCAAGATCAGAGGGGCAATTTTCTATGTGGATGGCTGCCCCGCCTGGGTTCGAACCAGGGCTTACAGCTCCAAAGGCTGACGTGCTACCGCTACACCACGGGGCATCTATGTAAATTATAGCACCCGGTCGGATGCAGATAGGGTCACGTTATACTGCGGCCATTCCCCGCGGCAGGCGGGACCAACGGAGCGCTGACGTTATGGAAACGGTAGGATTCATAGGTTTGGGCAATATGGGCGGGGGCATGTCGGCCAACATACAGCGGGCCGGCTATCCCATGATCGTGTACGACCTGCGGGAGGAAGCGGCGTTGCCACTGCTGGAAGGCGGCGCCCGCCTGGCCAACACTCCGGCAGAAGTTGCCGCCGAGAGCGACGTTACGTTTACGTCGTTGCCGGGGCCGTACGAGGTGGAATCGGTATCAACCGGGGCGGACGGCGTGCTGGAGGGCATCCGGCCGGGAAGCGTGTATATCGACCTGTCCTCAAGCCGGCCGACGTTGATCCGGGAGATCGAACCCAAATTCCGCGCCAAGGGATGCCACGTGCTGGACGCGCCGGTTAGCGGCGGAAAGACGGGCGCGGCCTCTGGAAACCTTGCCGTGATGGTGGGCGGAGACCGGGAAGTATTCGACCGGGTAAAACCCATCCTGGACTCGTTCGGCGACAAGGTATTTTACGCCGGCGAGATCGGGGCCGGCAGCGTCGCGAAGCTCGTGCACAACATGATCGGGCACAGCGTCCGGCAGGCCATTGCGGAGGGTCTGACGCTGGGGGTCAAGGCTGGTGTTGATCCTGAACCGCTGTGGGAGTGCGTGCGGCGTGGCGCGCTGGGTCGGATGTCGTTCCTGCACGAGGGCTTGGTGCGGACGATGTTTAGAGGGGAGTTCGAACCGGCCAGCTTTGCTCTCAACCTGGCGCACAAGGACATCTCGCTGGCGACTGAGTTGGCCCGCGAATACGACGTGCCCATGCCCATGTCCACGCTGGCCCAGCAGATTTCGCTCCAGGCCATGAATCGCGGTTGGGGACAAGCCGACAGTAGCAGCACGGTCCGGCTGCAAGAGGAGCAGGCCGGAGTGGAGGTGCGCGCTCCCCACGTCGACCCGGAACGCGCTTCGCGTTTCATCACGACTCATCCGGACGCGGAATAGCAGCACCGGGGGATATTCATGTCGACGCCGTGTCGGACGGCGCACGACGGTGAAAACCGCCAACCCCGGCACAGCGTGGACTATGCTAGACTCGATTTAGGAGATTGCCGGTCTGGCCGGGTGGCCGCCGCGAGACCATGTCGTCTCGGGGAGGAAAGTCCGGGCTCCACCGGACAGGGTGCTGGGTAACGCCCAGGCTCCGGGACGTTCTGCGTTCCGGGGACGGAAAGTGGCACAGAAACATACCGCCGCCGGTTCGCAAGGATCGCGGCAAGGGTGAAATCGGGCGGTAAGAGCGCCCGGCCGCGTGCGGTGACGCACCGGCGGCCAAACCCCACCTGGAGCAAGGCCAAATAGGGGAACCATGGGTGTCCGGCCCGTTCCCGGGTTGGCTGCTTGACCCCAGCGGCAACGCTGCTTTGTACGCCAGAGCGTATCGGTCCTTCGACTGATGCGGGGCTAGATAGATGGTCACCGCCCGCCGTTCGGCGGGTACAGAACCCGGCTTACAGGCCAGTCGGCTTTCTCCCGAATCCATCTACAATCCCCGGTGCATCGCCGGACCGAGTAACGCCAAAAGGCTAACGGACAGCAAAATTAACGACTGAGCAGGAGGAGCATACACATGGTCCGCACAAACCGCGCCAAAGCCAAGCTGCTAGAAGGGGAGATCGCCGTCGGCGGCAGCGTTAATTTCTACGCGCCGATCCTGGTGGAACTCTATGGGGTACTGGGTTTCGATTGGGTCTGGATCGACTGCGAACACGGGTCATCCAATGATTCGGAATCGGAAAACATGATCAGGGCGGCCGAGTTGCACGACATCACGCCAGTGGTGCGGGTGCCCAACGCCGAACCGTCGACGCTGCTGCGGTTCTTGGACCGCGGCGCGCAGGGACTGATCGTGCCGCACGTGAACAACCGAGCCGAGGCCGAGGCAGTTGCCCAAGCGTCCCACTACTTCCCGATGGGGGACCGCAGCAGCGCCACGGGTGGGCGTACCAACCGGTTGGGCAGCGGTCTGCCGCCGGCTGAATATTACGAAGCAGCGAATCGGGAGACATTGGTAATCTGCATGGTAGAAACTCCGGAGGCGGTGGCGAATGTACGCGATATCGCCAGCGTAGACGGCGTCGACGCGATCCTAGTGGGCAGCAGCGACCTTACACAGGCCATGGGGATGCCACCGCAGGCGGACGTGGATGCGGCCATCTCGCAGGTGATCGACGGCACGTTAGCCGAGGGCAAAATCATCGGCGTCGCCGGCGCCGGGATGACGGTGGACAACGTGGGCCGATTCAAGCAGTTCGCCGAGCGCGGCGTGCATCTGATGTCGGTGAATGTGCAGGACTTTATCCGGCAGAGCGCGGGCCGTTTTCTCAATGATCTGAGGGCGTGACGTGAGGTGTGGGTTATCGGCCCGCCCATATACCCGCGCGAATATCTTTTGGAGATACCATGACCACGCGTTCTTACGCTCTCTTTATGAACGGCATATACAAAGAGGTTCTCGACGACATCATTCGTGCGCAATCAAAAGATCCTGGGTTGCAACTCTACCTTCAACCTTACTCTGGCTCAGCGATTGCGCGGTTGCGCGATGATCCTCCAGATCTATCCGATCCGGTTCAGCTATACGCTTCGATCACCGACGACCTGCAGCGCGTTCACTACGCCGCTAACGTGATCCGCTGGGAAGACAAAACGCAGATCGGACCCTTTCGGAAAGATCTGATTGAGCGGCGCTTGCGACAATATCAACCCACGGAAGAAGGTTTGTATAACGCTGCCGGCGAAGGCGACGGTACAAGCTTGAACCTTCTCACCGTGGTCCAAGTCACCCAGATAGAAAATCCGTTCGACGTTCGACTGCTCGTGAAGATTGAGGATGGAGAACCCTTGTCGCCCAATCGAAACCGGTCTGGGGGTTGGTCATATGTGATGCCGGAGCCTTTGAATTCATGAACGACCTGGCCGACCGCGTCCTGAAGGGCGAATTGAGAGCGCTCTCGCGTGCGCTGACCCTGCTGGAGCGTGGGAATCCGGAAGCGAGTTCGGTGATGGAACGGTTGGACCCGCACACCGGGCGCACGTATACAGTGGGAATCACAGGGCCTCCGGGCGTGGGAAAGAGCACGTTGGTGGATCGCCTGGCCGAACACCTGCGGGGGCAAGGACTGACCGTTGGCATCCTGGCCGTGGATCCGACGAGTCCTTTCACGGGCGGGGCTCTGCTGGGCGACCGAATTCGGATGCAGCGGCACTATCTGGATGACGGCGTGTTTATCCGGAGCGTCGCGACGCGTGGTCAGTCCGGAGGGTTACCCAGGATCGTGAAGAGCATGGTGCGGGCGTTGGACGCGGCGGGCAAGGACGTGGTGCTGGTGGAGACCGTGGGAGTGGGCCAGACTGAGCTCGGGATCATGGGCGTGGCGGACTCTGTGGTGGTAGCGATGACGCCGGAATCTGGAGACTCCATACAGACGTTGAAAGCGGGCGTGATGGAAATCGCCGATCTGTACGTGATCAACAAGGCGGACCGGGACGGCGCCAACCAGTTGGCGACAGCGGTTACCGGGATGCTGCAGATGGCCGATCTGAGTAACGGATGGAATCCACAGGTGCTGTTGACGCAAGCTCATGCAAACGTGGGGATAGCGGAGTTGTGGGCCGGGATTGGCGAGCATCGAGATTTCCTGGTCGACACCGGTGGGTTGCAGAAGCGTCGCGCCGAGCGAAGGAAATCAGAGTTCCTTGAAACGGTTCAGGAGGAGTTACACCGGCGGATCACCAAGCGCCTTAACGATGACTCCGGGCTAGTTCAACTGCTGGGCGATATTGAGGATAAGTCTGCGGAACCGTTTGGTGAAGCGATGCGCCTTTTGGACGACGATGTTGGTTTGCGTCGCATGGTTAATGGCGGAGTCTGAAGGAAGCGTAGAGGGGCAGCCGGATCGGCCACCCCTCTAAATCTCCCAATCACACACGAAATCGGTCAGGTCCGATTATCCCCGTCCTCGTTTGACCCGTTGGACTGATTGGCGCGGTTGTTGCCGCCATCGGGTTGGCTCATGCTTCCCATGCCGAGGAAGGGCGACAGCATGGAAGTGAATTCCATGGGGAAGATGAACTTGGTGGACGGGCTGGAGCCCAGCGACTTGAGGGTGTCGAAGTACTGGAGGCTCATGGTGCGAGCGTCGACGGTGCTGGCCACGGTGTAGATGCGTTCCAGGGCGGTGCTGAAGCCCTCGGCGCGCAGGACCGTGGCCTGCTGGTCGCCTTCGGCCTGGAGGATTTCCGATTCCCGCTGACCCTGGGCGCGCAGGATCGCGGACTGGCGCTCGCCTTCGGCGAGGTTGATAGCAGCCTGCCGCTGGCCTTCGGACTCAGTGATTTCGGCAGTGCGGATGGCGTCGGCAGACTTCTGGCGCTCCATGGCAGCCTTGACGCCCGGGGGCGGGTCAACTTCGTTGATCTCGACTTGGGACACCTTGACGCCCCAGCGCTCGGTTACCTCGTCCATGCGAATCTGCACGTCGTCGCGAATGCGTTCGCGCTCTGACAGTGTGGTCGCAAGGTCCATCGCGCCGATTACGGAACGGAGGGTGGCGAAGGCCAAGTTGATAACAGCGGCTTCGAAGTTTTGCACCTCGAGCACGGCCCGATCGACTGCATCCTCCATGACCCGGTAGTAGATCACGAAGTCCATGTCGACGACCACGTTGTCCGCGGTAATGTACTTCTGGGTTGGGACCCGAGTGACGCGTTCCCTGAGGTCTACCTTGGTGCCGCTGTAGAGAATGGGGATCAGGAAGTGGAGCCCCGGGCGCCTGGACCCGATGTAGGTGCCGAAACGCTGGACGACCATTCGCTGATATTGTTGGACGACGATCAATCCGCTGGCCATGGTCAAGCCTCCTTGTCGATCAGGTTCCAAACTTTGGGATTTGGCGCAATTCTACCATCATTCCTGGCCTTCGACGGTGGGCGGGGAGCGGGTGGCTTCAACCGTGAGGAGCAGGCCGTTAACGGATACCACGCGGATTTGACTGCCTTCTGGGATGTTCGATCCGTCGTCGCTGACCGCCGACCAAGTTTCGTCGCCCAAATTGACGACTCCCCTGGGATCCAACGTCCTCGTCACGCGGCCGGTTTGCCCCAACAGATGTCCTGCAGAACTGCGGCCGTCGCTATCGCTATCCCCGCCGCCAGCCATAGCCGTTCTCCGGCCCAAAACCCGCGAGGATATAACCTCGTAAGCGAGATATCCGGCGCACACGGCCAAGAATCCTCCGACTCCCACCAAGACCCATGGGTTGACGGACACGTCCGGGAAGCTGGCTGGAATATTTCCGCCTCCGAAGCTCCCAAAGAGAAGTATCCCACCGATGATGAGGCTGACCACCGCTCCGATGCCCAGAGCGCCGAACCCGGATATGAAGATTTCCAACGCGGCGAGGATCACCGCCAACACTATGAATGCGATGCCGGCCCAATTGAACGGCAAGTTGCCCAAAGCCAGGAATCCCAGGCCGAGGCAGATGATTCCGGCGATGCCGGGGCCGATAGCGCCGGGGGTCATCAACTCGAACACCAGCCCCAGGCTGCCCAGGCTGATTAGGAGGAACGCGATGTTGGGGTTGGCAATGAAGTCGACGAACCGTTCGCGCCACTGCATTTTAATCTTTTGCACGTCGGGGTCGGCAAGTTCAAGAGTTCGTTCCGTCTCCTTGATGACGACCGTTCGTCCATCCACCTGTGTGAGCAAGTCCGGCAAATCGTCGGCGAGAAGGTCGATGATGCCCGCGTCCAGGGCCTCGCTGGCGCTGTAGGAGGCCGCGGTGCGGACGGTTTCCTCCAGAGCATCGGCGTTTCGGCCGCGTTCCTCCGCGATGGAACGGATAAGAGCAGCGGCATCGTTGGTGACTTTGTCCGCCAGGGTCTCACCGATGTCTTCACCGCTACCCGAAACCGGTGTTGCCGCGCCGATGTTGGAGCCGGGGGTCATCGCAGCGATATGGGCGGCGGCGGTTATGAAGGTTCCGGCAGAACCGGCCTGGGCGCCACGGGGTGACACAAACACGGCTACCGGGACGTCCGACTCCAGTAAGGTTTCCACGATTTCGCGGGTGCTGTCGTAGAGTCCGCCGGGCGTGTCGAGTTCGATGACCAGCAACTCGGCGTTTTCTTCCTCGGCTCGAGCTACGACCCTGGCGATCAGCCTGGATTTGACCGGGTTGATGGTGTCCTCAACCTTGACCACCAGTACGGAACGGGACTTGGCGGTAACCGGCTGTAGATCGAGCAGACCCACAACCACACCGGCCGCGATGAGGGCCAGGCACAAGACGAGAACCGGCACACTGCGTTTTTTGGGTCGCATCTAATCATCACCCAGTTTCATCATCGGGCCGGGCGCAGGATATGTCAATCACGGTCGAGCACGCATACGAACCCACTTGTAATTGCGGAGTGAAAGGACAGAAAGGTCGATTTCCCGCTCATTTCCTCTTATTTGCGCTAATTCCAGTAGGGCATTGGGCGGGTCGTGGGGCTGAATGGGGGCCGAGTGAAGGGTTTTGGCGGCGGTTTTAGAGGTATTGGCGGGCAGATGGGCGGATTTGGGGGAGGAAGGTTCGCGGTGTTGCGAAGTGGGCATTGGGTCGGCTGTAGCGGGCCTGGGTGGCGGGTTGGAATTGGGGCGCTGGGTAATATGGTACGGATGGGGTAGGGGTTAGAGCAAGGCGGAAGTGTCGTCGGGCCGAGGGTGTGTGAACTGGGATTTGGGGGATTGGGTGATGATGAGGGGAGATGGTAGGTCTTTTTGCCACAAAAGGCAGGTGAATCACAAAAAGTTGGGCGTTTTGGCACCGACAGGAATGACTGTGCTGCCTGCATTGGGGCGGCGTGGGCGCTGGCAGTAACAAGTTGCGCAAAACTGGTGCGCGTGTGCGGTCGAGGGACGCGGCGACACCCGTTGCCCACTCGATCAGGTGATTAGAACGCAGTGAGTTTGACGTTGTCAGTGCGGTAGCCATACAATGCGAGCAATTCGGATACCTAGAGGAGCGAGAAGTTCAATGGACTACCAGTACATTCTGTACGACAAGGAGCGGGTGTCCCGATTCGAGGGCAGCGGGGAACGACGGCGGGAGAAAGTTGGGCACGTGGCTTTCCTGACTATGAACCGCCCCGAGGTTCTGAACGCGATGAATCGGCAACTCACGGAAGAGTTGCATGACGCAGTACGCGGGGCCAATCAGGACGATGAGATCGGTTGCATAGTCATCACGGGCGCTGACACGCACCCGCGGGTACCAGCCTTCACAGCCGGTGGAGACATTCACCAGCAGCGCGAAGATCAGGCGGCACTGAATGCAGGTACGTTGACGCGCGATGACATGGACGTCCAATCCGCGAAACGCCAGCGGGGAAGCTACGAGGTGAGCGCCTCGGCCAAACCGGTCATCGGAATGATCAATGGTCTTGCTTACGGCGGTGGCGCGGTACTTTCATCATCTCTGGATATTCGAATCGGCTCGGACGCGGCGCGTTTCCGGTTCCTGGCGGCGGCTTACGGGCGCATAAACTCGACGTGGACACTGGTGAACCAGGTGGGGTGGCCGCAGGCTAAGGAACTGCTCTTCACGGCCCGCATCGTAGAAGCGGAAGAAGCCTATCGCATCGGATTGTTGAACCACCTGGTTCCGACCTATCGGTTGCGGCAAAAAACGATGGAGGTCGCGACTGAGATCGCCACCAACGACGTGCCGTCGGTGATCGGAATCAAAAAGCTGCTGCTTCAGCACATGGGCGGATCGCTGGAAGAACAGTGGGCCAACGAACGGGACTTCACTACGAACGTATTGCGTGGAACGTTGGCTGAGGAAGCGTTCCCGGAATTCCTGGCCCGTCGAGGTCGTCCAGTTCGCAGCGGTTAGAGGGCGATAGGAAACAGAATTGGAACCCCTCCTGGTAAACCGGGAGGGGTCCTTTGCATTAAGCTTGGTTACGCCGTCTTTGCAGGTGGGCCGGCAATAGGTCGGTATCGCCTTCCCAGACCAGATTTCCCGAAGAATCGACGACCGAATACGATACGGGTCGTCTAGGGATCGGATTCACCGGAGCATTGCTGCGCCTCAGTTCGGGCTGGTCTGCCAGTCGGTTGGTGTCGCCCACCCATGAGACATCGCCCTGGGCATCGACGATGGAGTATGAAACGGGCCGCCTGATCGTCTGGCGTTCGTCAGGGGGCATCGCGTAGTCCAGGTACCGCGTGGTCAGCGTGTTGGCAATGGGCTGCATCGGGGACATGACGCGGATCACAATGGGTTGGTCCAGGATGTTTTCAATCATCCGGTTAACGCGATTGATGTTGTTCTGTACTAAGGGCATCCTCTGCTCCTGATTACGGGTTCAGTATCCCCATTGTACCGGAATTGAGACCAAGACGCCCGCGGCCTGATCATTGGCGCGGGAGCGATGCCAGCGGGTGAACGCCGGCCGGGAGGATCAGCTATCGAGGGTTCCCTTGGTGCTGGGGACCTGTCCGGACGCGCGAGGGTCCGGTTCAACAGCGTCGCGCAGGGACCGAGCCAGGGCTTTGCACAACGCCTCGGCCTTGTGGTGGGGACTCACTCCCGCGATCACCTTGGCGTGGAGGTTGATACGGGCTTCGATGGCAAAGGATTCCAGGAAATGGGCTACCAAATCGCCGGAAAGGGTCTCGACCATGGTGTCGTTCAAGCCAGTATCGACGGTGGTGTAAGGGCGTCCGCTCCAGTCCACCGCGACCATCACCAGCGTTTCGTCCAAGGGCACGATGGCGTGGCCCATCCTGCGGATTCCCCGAGGCTCGCCAAGCGCCTGGCCGAACGCGCGGCCCAACATGATGCCGGTGTCTTCTACCAAGTGGTGCCATCCGACGTGGGTATCGCCCTGGGCCTTGAGGTCGATGTCGAACAGGCCGTGGCGGGCGATCTGGCTGACCATGTGGTCCAGGAAACCGTTGCCGGTATCGACGTTGTATTGTCCGGTACCGTCCAAGTTGACGGATACAGAAATGGTCGTTTCGGCGGTCGCGCGCTCCAAGTTGGCGGTACGTCCCTCGGCGAATGGTAGAACGGTCATGGTCAGTCAGCCTCGAGGATCTCGCGGAAGCCGGCCACCACGGCGTCAGTCTCTTCAGGTTTTCCAACGCTGGAGCGGATGTAATCGCGGAGCAGGTCGTTGTCGAAATAACGCAGGAAAACCCCGCGGCGGCACATGGCTTCGTAAATCTCGCGACCGCGGCCGTCCGGCATCTTGCACAGGATGAAGTTGGCTTGCGATGGCCACACGGTAATGCCTGGGATCTCGCAAAGCAGGCGGTACATTCGGCCGCGTTCTTCGACGATGGCGTCCACGCGTTCCAGTAGGTTGCGGGTGTCAGCCAGTGAGGCCAACAGGGCGACTTCCGCGGCAAGGTTCACGTTATAGGGCGGCTTCACGCCCATCATGGTGGCCGCGAGTTCGGCATCCATGGCACCGGCGCCGATGCGCAGACCGGCGAGGCCGGCCCACTTGCTGAAGGTGCGCAACACCACGAGGTTGCGGTACTCCGACAACAGGGGCATCAAGGTTTGTCCGCAGAAATCGTAGTAGGCCTCGTCGGCAACTACGAGGAGTCCGGTATCCAGAAGGGCACGGGCCTGGGCCTCGGTAACGAGGTTACCCGTGGGATTGTTGGGGCTCGGAAAGAAAATTGCCTTGGTGCGCGGATTGATGGCACCCTTGATGGCTTCGAGATCAATGTCGAAATTGTCGTCGCGGGGCACTGAGACGGCTTGGGCGCCGGCCACGTCGGCCGAGAAAGAGTACATGCCAAACGTTGGCACGGGAATGATGATTTCATCGCCGGGTGCGAGGAACATCCGCATCAGGAGATCGATGATCTCGTCGCTGCCGTTGCCGGCTACGATGTTGTCCTCGTCGACGCCCAGATATTCCGACAGGGCTCCCCGGAGACGTGTTTGAGCCGGGTCAGGATAGAGGTTGTAGTCTGTGAAGTTGCCAAGGGCTTCGGCCACATGGGGCGACGGGCCGTAGGGATTCTCGTTCCCGTTCAGGCGGATAACCTGTTCCAACGGGATGCCGGCCTCTTCCGCAAGGGTCTCGCTGGGGGAGACTCCCTGGTAGGTCTTGAGTCGGCTGATGTGAGGCAGCAACAGTTCTTCAATGTCAGGCATCGTTGCGTAGTCCTTCCACGCGGGATTCAGTTGACAGGTTACCGTGATCGGGCGGCGGCCAAATGGTCGAGTCGCGCCTGCACCGCGCCGGCGTGGCCGGGGAGACCCTCGGCTTGTGCGATACGGACGGCGGCGGCGCCCAGATCGGAGAAGTGGTTTGGGCTCAGGCCCACCACGGGCATGGTGCGCACGAAATGGTGAACGCTGAGCGCAGAACTGAATCGAGCGGTACCGCCGGTGGGCATTACGTGGGATGGCCCGGCAATGTAGTCGCCCATTACCTCAGGGGAGAACTCGCCCAGGAACAGACCGCCGGCGTTGCGAATCTGGCCCGCCCACGCCCAAGGGTCGGAGACCATGAGGCACAGGTGCTCGGGCGCGATCCGATTAGCGACGGCGACTGCTTCGTCGAAGTCGTCCACCAGCACGATGCAACCCTGTCGCTCCAGGGAGTGGCGGATGGTTTCGGAGCGGGGGTTGGATTCGATCTGCCCGTCCAACTCCAACTCTATGTCTGCCACCAAAGATTCGGAATCTGTTACCAGGATTGCGGAGGCCATGGGGTCGTGCTCCGCCTGGGCGATCAGATCGGCGGCGCAGAAAACCGGATTTGCGGTTCCGTCGGCCAGCACGATGGTCTCGGTGGGGCCGAAAACGCCGTCGATGTCGACCTGGCCCTGCACCATGCGCTTTGCGTAGGCTACGAACACGTTGCCGGGGCCGCAGATTTTGTCCACCTTGCGGATGGTCTCTGTGCCGTAGGCCAACGCGCCGATGGCGGGGACGCCGCCGATCTGATACACAGCGTCGACGCCGGCGATTCGGGCGGCTGCCAGCACCGTCGCATTGAGCGGCTCGTTGCCTCGGCGCGGCGTGGTCAGCACGACTTCCTTGACGCCGGCAACACGAGCGGGGATCGCGGTCATCAGAACGGTGGAGGGATATGCGGCGGTGCCGCCAGGAGCGTATAGGCCGACGCGTTCGAGTGGACGGACCAGTTCTCCCAAGCCGCCGCCCAAGTCCACCCAGTCCCGAGGAAGCGTTGCTTCGTGGAATCTGGTGATCCGTTGAGCCGCCAGTTCGAGGGCGCGTTTCAGGTCGTCGGGGGTCGAATCCCAGGCTGCATCTAACTCCGATGCCGGTATTTCCAATTGGTCGAGGTCTGCGTTATCCAGGAGTTTGGCGTACCGACGGACGGCCGCATCGCCTTCGGCCCGAACGTCTTTGAGCATCTGGAGTACCGAGGATTCTGGAGTGGCTTCGGCACCGAAAAGGTCTCGGGTACGCTGCAATACCGCGTCGGGCAGCGAGGACAGATCCAGTGGGTCGATGCGTGTCAGCACCGAATCGGCGGCGGCGAGCCCGCGAACCTTTTTAAGTTGCACTGAGATACTCCCGGGCCTGGACTATGGTTTCTTGGACGACCCGTTGACGGTAATGGTCTATTAGTTCGTGGGGGACACGCTCGTACACCCGCTCCAGACTTTGCGGCATCTGCTCGAGGAATCCGTCCACCACCAACTGGACCTCGTCGTTATCGCGATACATGCGGTTCATGGCCCGCTTGAGACGTTCCCAGGTGAAATCCCATCCCAGCAGACGAGCAACCCAGCCTCGCCATTCGTCCAGGAGTTCATCCTGAAGGAACTCCAAGGCAGGCAAGGTATCGATGCTGGCGATGGCATCGTTGTGGGTGGACAGGCCGGCATTCTCGGTGAGTACCACGCGGTCCATGTCCAGTTGGAGCGCACGGTCCCACATTTGGGCCTCAACCTCGGTATCCGCCACGTGATTGCCCGGATCAAAATGAGGTCGGAACATCATGGTGATCCATGTCTCGTCGGCCACTATATGGCTCACGTAACCCAACAAGAACGCCTTGGTTTCCGGAAATAGCCCGTTATCGGATCCGGCCAGTTGAGGATTCTGTTGAAACATCATCTCCACGCCGACGCCGACTCTATCGACACTCAGATCCGAAAAATGGGTGCGGGTCCTGTGCCACTTGGTCATGGCCCGAATGTCGGGACTGGTCGACCCTAGATACGCCGCGCCTGAGTGGTCGTGAACGTAACCCCAATCAAGTTCCGTGGCTATCTCCTCACAAAGGTAGATGTGCATCGGTAGGTTAGGCATGCTCAGGCGGTCCCCCGTTTCGGGTCGCGATTCGTTCCATAAACCCGTCGAACGCCTGCGATTGCCCCTTGAACAAGTAGGATAATTGGGCGGCCGCGATGTCCACGCCGCCGCATTCGCGCAGGTGTTCAACAACATCCAACAGTCGGTTCTTGCGGATCAACAAGGACACCGCGTACCAATCTTCTTCCTCGACGCTAAAGACCCGGGCGACGGTGGGACCCTGGATGCCCGCGATATCGGGGCGAGCAAGGATCATTGCGCTGACGTCTTCAGCGGAGCGACCCTGCACGTTGGCCGTGATACGGTAGTAGGGCCCCGCGCGCAGGTGAGCCTCGAGCGTTTCGGTGAATGATTGGGCCAGGCGTAGATCGGCAGGACTATCAGCGAGAGTCAGAGGATTGGCGATCAGGCACGCCTGAGAGGTCAGGATCGTTCCGCCATCGAGGGTTTTCAGCCGGTTTTCCCTCAATGTGGTACCAGTGGCGGAAAGATCGGCAATCAGGTCGGCATAGCCAGCGATGGGAGCGGCCTCAAGGGTTCCGCTGACGGCTACCAGGGTGAAATGGTTGATGCCACGTTCGAACAGAAAGCGACGGAGGAGTCTGGGATACTTGGTAGCGATGCGCAGTTGGCGGCCGTGGGCGTGGAAATCCAGGGCAATGTCGCCGAGATCATCTATTGACGTCACGTCCAGCCAGGACTCCGGCACTGCCAAAACGTAGTCGCAGCGCCCAAACTCCAAGTCCTCCATGACCGCGACCACGCCGTCGTCATCGTGGCGGTATTCCATCAGCCGGTCGAGGCCAGTAATGCCCATGTCCGCGCTGCCTTCCTCCACCTTGGTGGTGATGTCGGCGGTGCGTTGAAACAGCACGTCTATTCCTGGAATCGCCGGTATCGAACCGGTGTAGCGGCGAGAGTTCGGGCGGTTCACCTTGACCCCGCAGGAATCGAGGAACCTCATGGTGGGCTCGCCCAGTTCGCCGTCGCTTGGAATTACCAGTCTCAAATCAGCACCCGAGTTACACGGTGATTGTACGCGAATATCCGGACGTTGAACCGTCTCCACCGACTTGTAAAACGGCGATGCCGCCATTCCGACGGATTTCCGAAGCCTCGCGGAGAGCGGATGCGTTTGAGCCAGACGTTTCAGGGTCCACCAAGACTTGTTCGACCTCGCATTGGTTGGATGGATCCTCGGGCATTGCGGCCAACAGTGATTCCAAGGTGTACGCCAACCCCAACGCCGGCACCACGTCGCGACCACCTAAAGCCAGAGCCAGCGCGTCGTAACGACCACCGCCGCCTAGGACGAAATCGTTGGCCTCTAAAACGTCGAATATGATGCCGTTGTAATACGCGATGCCCCTGGAGAAGGAGAAATCCAATTGGAGCTTACCGCTCAACGAGGGTCCGTTACCAATCAACTCCAGCAGTTCGGCCAAACGGTCGTATGCAGAAGTATCCGCACCGGTCGCTAACACGATGCTGCGCACCTGTTCGATCGCATCTGCTGGATTGCCTCGGACGGCGGCGAGTTGTCCAGCCAACTCGAGCCCCCTTTCGATTGTGTCAGCGGCGTCTCCACCCCGGAGTTTCCGAAGCAAGCGGTCGACGATCTCATCGGGGGACCGACGCCCCAGTGGGATCTCGGGAGAGTTGTTCCACCGCATGAAACCGGCCAGCACCGAGCGCGCCACGCCATCGGGCAGGCCGGCGACCGCGTCCGCCAGATCTACTTCGTCGGTCGGCAACTCCCTGCCTGATACGATGTGGAGTTCGTCGGCCCTTTGCAGGGTCGCGGCGAGACGTTCCGAACCGTCGCCGATCCGGTCCATGTTTGCCACAATGAATGATCGGGCACGGTCGGACAAGCCCACGGTGTCCAGAACTCTGTCCAGGATGTCAAGATCTGCCAGGCGCACGCGGTAATCCGATATGCCCAACTGAGCGGGAATCTCTGCTGCCAAAGACAGTAGTTCGGCGTCGGCCAGGATGCTGTTGGAACCGATCAGTTCGGCGCCGACCTGGGTGAACTGACCGCTATTTTCAGCGGGTGGTGGATTGCCCACATCGTAGCGAAACACGGGACCCGAATACTGCCAACGCACTACCGGTTCGGACTCTGCTTCGGACGCCGACTCCAGATAGTGGCGCATGATGGAGGAAGTAAACTCGGGCCGCAGACTGACGGAGTTGGAGCCGGGATCGCTGAACGAGTACATCTGGGACGCCAGATCGCCGCCCGACTTGCGCAAGAACAACTCGGTGGGTTCCAAGATAGGCACTTCCAGGGCGCGATAACCGTAGCGTCCGATGGCATCAGACAGCAAGGTCTGCACCTGCTGCTTGGAGCGGAACTCGTTATCGGAAACGTCGCGCATACCGGTGAGGCGGCGCACCGGGTTCGGGACGACTGGAGCGGCGGTGGGCGTCATCGTGGGGTATTGTATCACCAACGCATCGGCAGACAGGTTAGACAGTGATTCGGTCATTCATGCGTCCGAATTCTCCAGGCGAGCCAACCATTGCGCAAAGTGCGGGCACTCCCTACGAATAACGGTCAGCCCGATGTGTGAAGCAGCGGCGACGCCAAGGAGCGGTTTTTGATAGTTGGGCACCAAAGCCAGAATCCTCTTGGACGGCGCAGTTTCCGATGAATCGTTGATCTCTTCCGGCGTAGGGAAACTCTCCCGAATTTGGTGGAAAGGTCCGGCGAGTTCGGTATGACCAATAGCGCGCGCAAACGCCTCGCAATCGCTGAATAACATTGACTCGAACTCGTGCATCATCACGTATGGGACGAACCGGCCGGGATTGAATGTGTGGCCCATAGCGTCCGTCACATCGGCTAGCATAGCGCGCTCAACATGGTCGCCTTTCTGCGAAGGCGGAAGTTGGCCGGCTGCTGCTCGACCTGGCCAACCGCCCGGTTCAGTGGACGGCATACGATAATAATCGACCAAAGTGCTTACAGTGGCGCCGGTATCCTGGCGGAGGTGGTTGATAATGTCACGCCGTGCCTCTGGCCAATGCCGAACCCCGCCGCGTCGGCGTCTCGGGCGTTGACGTCCCATAAGCCGGGCGCTGACCTCGACGTAGCCGATTTGATAGAGATGGCACGCGAGTAGTTGATTAACGAAATCCTCCTCAGTTTCCCCTTCGACAATGATATGCAGACGCGCCATGTCGCTACGATCGCCTCCACTCCTCGGCTGGCCTGCCCCCGATTTCGTTCTTTTCCCACAACTCTCCTATGCTGTAATCTTCCAGCCATACTGCTAACTTCTCAGCGTCCAGCCGTTCAAACATGGCTTCACCCCTCACGCGGTTGGCAACTATAACGTCTTCCGGCTCAAAATGGTCCAGCAGGGTCGGGGATTGGGTTGCCATGATTATCTGGCTATCTACCGCGGCCTGTTTAACAAGCGATGCCAGCAGGGTAATGGCATAGGGGTGTAGGCCCAGTTCCGGCTCATCGAGCAAAATCACTGACGGTCGGATATTCTCGGGTTGCAACAGCAACGTGGTCAATGCAACAAAGCGCAGAGTGCCGTCGGACAACGAAGCTGCATCGAAATATGAATCAGAACCTTGGTGCCTCCATTCAAGGTGGATCATTCGCCGGTTCAACTCTTGTGGCTCCAGCACGAAATCGTCAAAAAAGGGAGCCACTTGCTGAACGGTCTGCCTAATCAAACTGTACGACTCCGGATGTCCGCGCCGGAGGTAATACAGAAACGCTGCCAAGTTCCCGCCGTCGGCGCGGAATCTGCGATTATCCTGCAAGTGCCCCAGCCTCTTCATTGGAGATGTTCGGCCAGTATTGTGGAAATGATAATGAACCCATGGGTCAGGGTCAATGAGAGTACCAACTGAAGCCTGTTCGTAACCATGTTCTGACCTTAGCAGCGGTGGTTGCCACTTGCTGGCGGATTGGTGAACGAGGCCTAGGGAATCACCTGCGGTGTGTTCTATTGTCAGTTCGTACCACTCGGCATCGTCGAACATGATGCCAACGTCTATTCGCTCTGTAACGGTGGCGCCGAAGTGGAGAATTCGGTTCGCTCCATCGGCTCTGACAACGAAATGTCGCAACTGCCCGTTAACGACGTCACGTACAAACGAAAAAGCTTCAATGAAGTTTGACTTCCCAGAGCCGTTTGGACCGATCAATACATTGATGCGATTCAGTTTTAGGTGCTCCAGTGCCCTAATGCTCTTGAAGCCCCTGATTGTAATGTGATCCAATGTCGCCATAGTATCACCATCAGTCATGGGTGGGCGTTAGCGCCGCCGTCGATGTACACGGGTTGGCCGCTAGGATAGTCGCAGTGAGGTGAACAGAGGTACACCAGCATGGCGGCAAGATCGCGAGGGTGTCCCTTGCGACGCATCGGGGTGTAGCGGACCAGGAGTTCCTCGCGCTGGGTTTCCAAGGGAATGTCCGCCGCAGTGGACCATCCGGAGCCTACGGCGTTGACTCGGATTTCGCTGCGTCCCCACTCGACGGCAAAGGAGCGGGTCAGGGACAGTACTGCGGCCTGCGTGGCGCTGTATGCCGAGCAGTTGATGACGCCGCGCTCCGCCAGGTTTGAGATCACGTTGACCATTCGACCGTACTGTTGCTCAAGCATCTGATGACCCACCGCCTGGCTGAGCATGAACGTGGCGCGGACGTTGCGCGCGTGGAGCTCATCCCATTCCTGGATGGAAATTTCGGCGGCTGGCTTGGCGAAGAAGCTGCGAGTATCGTTGACCATTATGTCCACACGTTGGTGTGCAGCGCCGAAAGCCGACAACACCGCAGCCGCTTGTTCCGGGGTATCCCATCGCCCCGCGTATCCGCCCACCTCGTCACCGTTGACCGCGGATACTTTCGCGCGAATGGCGTCGACCGAATCCAGGTGCCGGGCGACAGCGAACACGGTGGCTCCGGCTTCAGCAAGGGCCGCGGCTAGCTGTGGGGTTTCATCACCGCCGCAGGAGGCGACTATCGCAGTATGACCGGCGAGACTGTATTCGGCGGGCAGGTAGTCGGGTGTATTGGACAGCACGGCGTGATGGTCCTTGGCTTTGTGGAGCTACGGTTCCAATTCTGCCACCGGCGCATGACCGGTTGGGGCGATACCGGATGCGAGTCCGGCGCCATCCAGGATGAACATTTCGCCCGTCATGTAGTCAGATGCGTCTGAGGACAAAAAGACGGCGACGGGGCCCAGATCCTCCGGCTTGCCCAGTTTGCCGGTGGGCAGGAAATCGCCGGATTGGGGCAGGGTCCGGTTGATTTCGGCGCCGGGATCTATAGTAGGAATAAACCCGGGCACGATGCTGTTGGCGGTGATGCCGTAGCGGGCGAGGCTGAACGAGAGAACGCGCGTGAGTTGGATCACCCCGCCCTTGGAGGTGCAGTACATGTAGATGTCGCGCCCACCGCGCAGCCCGAAACCCGACGCGACGTTGACGATTTTGCCCTTGCCCGCGTCGGCCATGGGCTTGGCGGCGGCCCGGGAACAGAAGAATGCGCCGTTCAGGTTGACCGACATGGCGGCATCCCAGTCATCATCGGTGATTTCCCAGATGGGTTTGAGGACGTTGTCGGCGACCATGGCGGCGTTGTTGATCATCACATCGATTCGGCCGAAATGATCGAGGGTTGCCTGGATCAGGGCATCGGCGTCGGAGGACTTGGACACGTCGGTGGGGACTGCGATGGCGTCCTGGCCGGCGGCAATCGCCTCATCCCTGGCCGCCTCAATGGGTCCGGGGCGCCGGCCGGCGATGGCCAGATTGGCGCCGGAGCGGGTGAGGGCGCGCACCATCTCCAATCCCAAACCGGTGCCGCCACCCGTGATGACAACCACTTTGCCGTCGAGATATAGGTTTTCAAGCATGCGCCAGTGGCTCCCCTTCGACTGCGCGCAGAGTAATATCTCCGGCGGTGAGGGTCAACAACTGCCCATCGTCCTGGCGCAACAGCAGATTGCCATGCTCGTCGATGTCCTCGGCCAGGCCTGAGTTGCGCACACCGTGGTGAGAAACCACCACCCGCTGACCGAGCGTGTCCAACCAGCGGCGCCACTCGGGAATGGGGGAACGTCCTCGCAGCAGATCCAGATACAGCGCGTCCATGTGCTGCAGGATGCGCCACAGCAATTCCGAGCGGTCAACCTCGGAGTCCGATAGGTGGTTCAGGCTGGCTGCGCTGGCGGAGATCTCGGGGTCGGATGTGACGTCGAGCGCGATGTTCACGCCGATGCCCACGACGGCGTGTTGGATGTGGCTGCCGGACATTGCGCTCTCGGCGAGAATGCCGGCTACTTTACGGCCATCAACGGTGATGTCGTTTGGCCACTTGATGGCCGGATACAGCCCTGACACCTGGCGGATGGAGCGAGCCACAGCGACGCCCGCCAAAGGGCTGAGCATGGGCAATGCATCGGCTTCAGGGCGAAAGAGAACGGAGAAATATAGGTTTCCCGAATCGGACACCCAACGTCGACCAAGGCGACCTCGACTGGCGGTCTGGGTTTCGGCGACGACTACCACGCCGTCATCAGCACCGTCGCGGGCCCACTCTGCAGCGTCGTCCATGGTGGACACGGTGGACTGATAGTAGCGCACGGTGCGGCCAACGATGGCCGTGTATAGGCCGGCGCGGAGCATCTGGGAGACGATGGACGGTGGCATGGGAGTCGATACTACCAGCCGTGGTCGTAGCGGTCCTGGAGTACGTCGAGGAGAGCGCCGATGGGGATGCGTTCCTGGGCCATGGTGTCGCGGTCGCGGATGGTGACCGCCTGGTCGTCAAGTGTGTCGAAGTCGACCGTTACGCAGTAGGGGGTGCCGATTTCATCCTGGCGACGGTAACGGCGGCCGATGCTCTGGGCGTCGTCGAACTGAGAGCGGAACCGCCGGCGGACTAGGTCGTACACGGCGCGGGCGGTTGGGGCCAGCCGGGCGTTGCGGCTTAGCGGCAGAACGGCAACGGTGACAGGGGCTAGAGCGCGATGGAAGTGCAGGACGGTTCGGGTGTCGTTGCCGTCCGGTTCTTCGTCATAGCTATCTAACCAAAAGGCGAGCGTGGCGCGGTCCACGCCGCCGGACGGTTCGATGACATACGGCAGATAGCGCTCGTGTATTTCATCGTCGAAGTAGGTCAGGTCTTCGCCGCTGAATTCTTTATGGCGGCCGAGGTCGAAATCAGTACGATCGGCGATGCCTTCCAACTCGCCCCAACCCCAGGGGAAGCGGTATTCGATGTCGTAGGTTGCCTTGGCGTAGTGAGCCAACTCGTCCCCGGCGTGTTCGCGCAGGCGCAAGTTTTCGGCGCGGATTCCGAAGTTCACGTACCACTCAAACCGGTCCTTGACCCACTGTTGAAGCCACTCCTCGTCGGTATCCGGTTTCACGAAGAACTCGATCTCCATCTGCTCGAATTCGCGGGTTCGGAAGGTGAAGTTGCCGGGGGTTATTTCGTTGCGGAACGCCTTGCCGATCTGGGCGATGCCGAAGGGCAGCTTTTTGCGTGTCGCGGTCTGCACGTTCTGGAAGTTGACGAATATGCCCTGGGCCGTTTCGGGGCGAAGAAACACCTCAGCGCTGGAATCCTCAACGGGACCCATGAAGGTGCGAAACATGAGGTTGAACCGACGCGGCTCCGTGAATACGCCACCACACACAGGACAAACGTCAGTTTCGAGTTGGTCCTGGCGGAATCGACGGTGGCACTCACGACATTCGACCAGAGGGTCGCTGAAATTTTCAACGTGTCCACTGGCTTCCCAGACGCGGGGATGCATGAGAATCGCGGCGTCCAATCCTACGACGTCGTCACGCTCAGAGACAACGGAACGCCACCAAGCCTCCTTGACGTTGCGCTTGAGTTCGACGCCGAGGGGGCCGTAGTCCCAAGTCGATCCCAAACCTCCATACACCTCACTGGACTGAAAGACGAAACCCCGTCGCTTGGACAGGGAAAGGATTTTATCCATATCGGCGTATGGCAGGGTGCGCGGCATCGTGGACCTCGCGGTGAAATCAGGATTGAATCATGTTATCACAGCGGTGTCGGGCACCTCGCCGGGCAACTCTCGACGCACCACATCAGCGAGGCTTTCGGCCGCCAGGTCATCCAGCTTGATGTACCGCGCCGACATGGAATCGGCGATGCCTTGCGCCAGCCCCAACTTGATGAAATCCTGTTCAGTGTCCACGACCACGGCCGGGATTTTGGCGTCGGCTATGGTTTGACCCAGGTTCTGAACTTCAGGGTCGGCGGAGGCCAATTGGGTCAACTGGTCGTTGGAGAGAGACACATTAGCGCGGCCGTCCGACAGCAACACCAGCAACGGCAACACGTCGCGGTCTTTCAAGCGTTCGGTTTCCAAGGTTTCCATAGCGACGTACAGCGCACGCGCCAACGGAGTCCGTCCACCGGTAGGCATCTCCTGGAGGCACCACTGGGCCATTTCGACGCTGCCAGTGGGCGGCAACAGTAACTCCGCGGCCGTACCCCGAAACGCGATCAGACCAACGCGGTCGCGGCGCTGATAGGCATCCAAGAGTAGGGACATCACCGCGCCTTTGACGGCGACCATGCGACGCTGGGCTCCCATGGAGCCGCTGGCATCCACCACGAACAGGATCAAGGAACCGGTACGCGTTTCGCGAACCTTCCCACGCACGTCCCAAGGTTCGATGAGAAACGCTGCGGAACCTTGTCCGGCCGAGCGGCGTCGGGAGTCCTGGTATGGTGCAGCGGCTCTGAGGGTAGCGTCCAGCGCCAGGTCGGTCGCCGGACCTTCGGGAACGTGGGCGGCGACGTAACGGCCGTTTGAGGACCCGCTGACCGTAGTAGCGCGCCGCCCAGAGGATCGCCGGGCTCGACGGTCGGGCGGCTGCACCTGGAGGTTCTGGACGGCGTAAGGGTCGCCGATTTCGAACCACTCGTCCCCTAAAGCGCCTTCAACTGGGTCGTCGTCTTCGGGTTCAGGGGGGTCGGGTTCTCTATCGCTATCGTCGGCGGGTTCGTCGTTACGTGAATCGTCCTGGTTGGAAGGCTCCCGTTCGCGCTGCTGGTTCTGGAAATCGTCCAGCATGTTGTCCAGTTGCTCGGTAACCAGATGGGGCTGCTGGAAGGGTTGGCGGCGCTGGCGGTGCAAGAGAGCCATCAACGCGGCTTCTCGCACGTCCTCGACGCCGACCACTGACCTGCCCTCGTAGGCGGCGATGGTGCTGGCCGTTTTGTACATCACGATGTCGCCCCGAAGCCCGTCCACCTGGTACTCAGCGCATATGTCGGTGATCAATTCCAAGATGTCATCCGGAACTATGACATCCGCAAGGAGCTGCTGGCTGGACAACAGGCGATCGCGCTCAGCCTGCTCCGCCTCGGCCCAAGAGTCCATGAAGTCGAACGGCGCGGCTTCGAACGCCATACGCCGACGCACCACCTCGCGCCTTTCTTCTGACTGGAATACTCCGTCGACCTCCACAGCCAGTCCGAACCGGTCAAGCAACTGGGGCCTTAGATCGCCCTCCTCGGGGTTCATGGTCCCGACCAGCATGAACTCGGCGTCGTGGCTAACGGAGATGCCCTCACGCTCCACGTAGTTGCGTCCCATGGCGGCCGCGTCCAGCAGCACATCGACCAAGTGGTCATTGAGTAGGTTCACTTCGTCGATGTAGAGGATGCCGCGATGGGCCGCAGCAATGAGGCCCGGTTCGAAGTTCTTTTCGCCAGACTTGATGGCCTGCTCGATGTCCAGCGATCCGACCAGCCGATCCTCGGTCGCACCAACGGGCAGGTCAACAATCCGAACCTGCCGGTCAGATGGTCCGCCAGTCCGTGCACCCTGCTGACACCACTGGCACACTTCCTGCGGATTGCCCGGTTGGCAACTATACGGACAGCCGGGAACCACCGGCACCTGGGGCAGCAATGCAGCCAAGGAGCGCACCGCCGTGCTTTTGGCGGTTCCCTTTTTGCCGCGAACCAACACGCCTCCGATGCGCGGATTGATTGCGTTGAGCAACAGCGCGCGCTTCATCGGGGTTTGGCCGACGATGGCGGTGAACGGGAACCGCGGTTCCCGTCCTGGTGAGGGTTGGGTCATTGTGGGATCAACCCGTAGTGGCGGGGGCTGGGCCCGTCGTGTTGGGATAGGCGTGCGCGTTGCGTTCCCGATACATGCGGTAGCCCACGGTGGCGAAGGCGATGCCCATCCAAAGCAGGAAATGGCCGGCGGCGGTAAACGTACGGAACATTATGGTTAGTTCAGGCGGCAACCAATCCGGCGCGGCGTCGCGAACGCTAGGGATGGCAAAAGCGAGCAACAGGGCTACGACGGCATAGGCCAATCCGATACCTCCGTACCGGACCCAACGTCCTGACCCGGTGGTGGATCGGTTCACCAGTCCGAAGCCGTAGATCACCAACGCTACGGATACAGTAGAGACGGCGATGAACAAAAACTGGAAGCCCTGGCGAGCTAGCAGTGTCTCATCGCTGCCGATTCCGGGCGGATTCAAGGGGAATTTGATCTGGCTGTACATGGAAACGCCCCAGAAACCCAGCAACCCTGCCACTGTGGCCCACGCCCACGGATTCCAACCGGGGGTGGCGTTGCGAGCCAAATGGTACAGGCCGGCAAAAACCGCTCCAAACAGGATGCCTATAACCGCCAAACCGAGACTCATCCCGATGCGTTGACCACCAAGCGTGATGGCGAAGGCAAGGGGCAGCGGCGCTTCTTCTTCAGCGTTCGCCAGTTCCTCGGCGCAACCGGCGCGGTCGATGTCACATCCTTCCAAGCCGATGGCCCATTCCATGACGGGGACGTTGAATATGTTCATGTAGGCCGCAACCAGGAGGCCTACGATGACACCCATGATGAGGGCGGTGGGCAGAATACGCGTCATGATAATCTCCAGTGAATAGCCGTCTGTGAGGGTTTATAGGTCGCCGTGACAACTAAGTCGTCAACAACGTTTAACCCGGTCAGGCAGATTCACAGCGCACTCCTCCTGATGCTCCAGTGAGCACCCGCGCGGCGAAATCGCCGGGTCTGGTCCGACGCCGGTCGGACTCAGAAAATGAAGCCCGGCGTACGGTGACGCCGGGCCGAAACAAAGCCTAGTGGCACATGAACGCGACGTGGCGCGCGTGGTGGAAAAATTCGTGGACGGTGCCCAGGATTCCAGGGGCGCCAATAGAAGCGGCGTGCACTCCTGCATCAACGTATCCGACCATGTACAGGCCGATGGCGCCGAGGACCAGCCACGGAGCCCATGCAGCGGTATCGGTGGCGGACAGGAAGCGGTTGATCATGCCCATGTTTTCACTCCTCTAGTCGGGATGAACGGTTTCAGTCTCATTAGTCCGTCATTTTAGTGCCTTGCAGTCCGATACACAATACGGGCAGTCAGACACTATCGACAGAATCGTTGGTCAGCGTTCGACAAATATGAGGTCGTCCTCCTTGCCGACCCAGCGGTCACGGGCTTCCTCAAATGCGCGCAATTTGTCGGGTTGCAACTCGGTGCGCTTTTCGTTGTCGTCCAGGTACGGATTCGGGAAATAGCACCGCACCAGGGTGTCCTCCCAGTTGCGCGAGAACCGAACGTAGTAGGATTTCATATCGCCGTGGCTGGTGGCCTCGACAAACTGTATCCCATCGATCTGTTCCAACTGGAGGTGGAAGTGCCAATTGTCGGCCTCTATAGTTGCCCACCCGTTATGCACCTCAGGTTCCCTGATGCCGTGGGCGTGGTTCTCGCTAACCACGGAACCGCCACCTACCACCCACATCATGTTGGGGTCGCTGGTCAGTTCCTTGAGCAGATCCAGAGTGTTTTCCATCACATCACCCTCCTGCTTATGTTCCATAGGCGGGGTTTCGCATCGAGCCGGCCTCTTGGCGGGCCTCGATGTCGGTTTCTAGATCCAAATACATTTGCCGCAGTTGTTCCAGCATCTCCGGCGGCGGGTTCTCCCACATGCCGCGTTGCACGGCTTCCAAAAGTCGTTCAACGATGCCGCGCAACGCCCACGGGTTGCTCTGGCGGAAGAACTGCTGCATCTTCGGGTTGAGGACGTACTCCTCGGTAACGTCCTCATACATCCAGTCCTCGATGACCTGCGCGGTGGCATCGTAGCCAAACATGTAGTCGACGGTGGCGGCCAACTCGAACGCGCCCTTGTAGCCGTGGCGCTGCATCGACTGCATCCATTTGGGGTTGACGACGCGGCTGCGGAACACGCGGCGCGCTTCGTCCTGTAGATCCCGGACGCGGGCGCGGGTTGGGTCGCTGCTATCGCCGAAGAACTGGCGAGGATTTCGTCCGGTGAGCGAACGCACGGTGGCGATCATGCCGCCGTGATACTGCATGTAGTCGTCGCTGTCGAATACGTCGTGCTCGCGGTTGTCCTGGTTCTTGGCGGCGATGACGATCTGACCGAACCGGGTGCGGAACTCGTTGCGGGCCGTCACGCCAAAGTCCTGGCGGGAGTAAGCGTAGCCACCCCACGCGGTGTAAACCTCAGCAAGGTCGTGAACAGATTCCCAATTTCGTTCATCAAGGACGCCCAGAATGCCGGCGCCGTAGGAACCGGGTTTGCTGCCGAAGATGCGGAACAGGGCCGGATTGCCAGCGCTTTCGGTGGCTTCGTCAGAGGGGGCGGCGGCTCGCTGCTCAGCGTCCTCACGGACGTGTTTAACGACGAAGTTGCTTTCGGGAGGCTCGTCCTGCGCCGCGGCCAACGCCACGGCCTGATCGATCAGGTAGATGAGGTTGGGGAACGCGTCGCGGAAGAATCCGCTGATGCGGACGGTGACGTCGATGCGGGGACGTCCCAATTCCTCTATGGGGATCACTTCAAGGCCGCTCACGCGGCGGCTTTCCGCCTGCCAGACCGGTTTCACGCCGAGCAGGTAGAGAATCTGAGCGATGTCGTCGCCGTGGGTGCGCATGGCGGAGGTACCCCAAACGACGACGCCGACCATTTCGGGGTAGTCGCCCTCTTCGTCGAGGTATTTCTGTAGGAGCGCGTCGCCCAACGACTTGCCGACGTCCCACGCGGTGGGAGACGGGAGGGCGCGGGGATCCACCGAGTAGAAATTCCGGCCGGTGGGAAGCACGTTGACCATGCCACGGGTGGGAGCGCCGGACGGACCGGGCGGCACGAATCGCCCCTCAAGTCCACGCAAGAGGTTATCGATTTCGTCGGTGGTGCGGAGCAGCGACGGATAGATGTGCTGACCGACATAGGACAGCACGCTCTCGGTGCGGGGGTCGGATTTGCCCAGGATGTCGGCGACCACGCCGGGTATGAGGTGCGCAGCGAAGCCGTCGTCGCACAGTAGTTGGTACGCTTGACGGCAGAGACCCTCCAGGGATTCGATGACGTCGCCGGCGTTCCGCACAGGAACGTCGCTGTCGGCACGGGCCAGGACGGCGGGTGTGTTGCCGTTGACCGCCGCTGCTGGGTTTTCCAGTAATGCGTAGTAGTCGTATCCCAACGCCTCGGCCAAGGAGCGCCTGAGGCTGGGCACCGCACCGTTGTCGAGTCGGGTCAATGCGCACAGGAGGCCAACCATCTGCTCGGACGTGGGCGGCTCGCCCAGGGTGTGCAGTCCGTCCTTGATCTGCGCATCCTTGATTTCGCAGAGGTAGCCGTCGATCTCGAGCATGAACTCGCCAAAATCGTCGGGTTGTTCATCCACGCCGAGGTCGCGGTGCAATTCTGCCAGCTGAACCATCTCCCAGATCTGCGCCTCCAGTGTGGGGAGCTTACCGGGGTCGAGGGTCTGGCACTGGTAGTGTTCGTCCATCAACTGCTCCAGTTTGGCGATGTCGCCGTAGGAGTCAGCGGTGGTCATGGGTGGGATCAGATGGTCAATGATCGTGGCGTGGGTGCGACGCTTGGCCTGAGTGCCCTCGCCGGGGTTGTTGACTATGAACGGGTAGAACAAGGGGATGTCGTCGAGGGCCACTTCCGGATAGCAGGCGGCGGAGAGGCCAACGCCTTTGCCCGGGAGCCACTCCAGGGTCCCGTGTTTGCCGATGTGGATCATCGCGTCGGCCCTGAACACGTCCCGAATCCAGCGGTAGTATGCGATGTAGTGGTGCGTAGGCGTCAGGTCGGGATTGTGGTACACCGAGATCGGGTTTTCGCCGAAACCCCGGGGAGGCTGCAGCCCGACGAACACGTTGCCCATCGGGACGCCGGCGATGGCCAGTTGATCGCCCGTGCGATACACGTAGCCGGGTGGATCGCCCCAGGCATCCAAGAGTTCGTCGCGTACCGACTCGGGGAAGCCGGCAAACCACCGAGCGTACTGTCGCCGCTCGACGTGTCCAGCGGCTAACCGCAATTGCTCCTCGGTCAGCGTGTCGGTGTCATTGCTGCACCGTTCGATGATGCGCTGAACCAGCTCGTCACCATCGGCGGGGATGTCTTCAACGCGGTATCCGGCCGATTTCAGGGCGTGGAGCAGGTTGATCGCCGACGCAGGGGTGTCCAAACCAACGGCGTTGCCGATGCGCGCGTCCTTGGTCGGGTAATTGCTCAGGATGATGGCGATGCGCTTGTCCGCGTTGGCTTTCCGGCGCAGAGTGGCGTGGCGGGCGGCCAACCGGGCCAGATAATCCATGCGGTCAGGTTGGGCCACGTACTGCTGCATCCGACCGGCGGACAGGCCGTTTGCGGAGGCGGCGGCCTCTTCCTTGAATGACACCGGCACGGTGATGATGCGACCGTCGAATTCCGGGAACGCGACGTTCATGGCCGTGTCGATGGGGCCCAGACCGAGGGAACTTTCCTCCCACTCCGAGCGGCTGCCGGTGCTCACGATGCCCTGGATGATGGGCACGTCCAACTGATCCAGCAGTTCCTGGGACCAGCCGGTGGCCACGGTCGCTCCGGTACCACCCTGTTGGTGGTCCAGGTCACTCATGGCCAGGCCCATGGTGTTGACGATGCAGTCCACGCGGGGGACGCCGGCCGCGTCAACCATGTACTCGGTGAGGGTGTGGCCGCCGTTCTCATCGCCCTCTTCCGGCTGGTGTTTCAGGCTGTACGAAAAAACGGGCAGCACGTTCACGTCCTGCGCTTCCAGCCGGGCGATGAGGTGATCCACGAAGGCCAGGTTGCCGCTCATCCAGTGGGCGCGGTAAAACAGGACACCCACCGATGGCTGGCCATCGACAAATCTTGCCGATATGTAGTCGGGTAGTTCGGTGCCCTCGGCCACCTCAGGATGGTAAACACCCTGCCACGGCATGGGAGCGGGAGCCTCGTGTCCGTAATCGGCGCCGAGGTAGGTGTCGGCGAGGAACAGGAAGAGGTTGCGGAAATTGAGGACGCCGCCGCGCATGAGGTAGGAGAAAACGGTTTCGACCTCGGCGACCGGCGCGGTGCAGGCGGTTACGAGATCCTCGTCCCATTCCTGATGTCCGGGACAGGCGATCAAAGGCGTTCCGTTGGAGCGACAGATCTCCACCAACGGGTCAAAGAGGTCCCCTAACGCCCGTTTGCCGCCCAGGAGTCGCAGCACCACCACCGCCGAATTCGCCGCGGCTTCCAGCAACTCCGCACGCGCGGATTCAGCAGCTTCGCTCTCACCCTCCAGGACAACGGGATTGCAGGCGTACACTTTGACGGTGTCGCCCCACGGCATGTCGAACAGCGCCCGTTCGGCCGTTAATATGTCCGTATCCGCGGTGGTAACCAGGACGATGGTGGTGGTGGCGGTTGGCGTTTGCGTCGTCATGTCAGTCGTGGTCGCTTTCAGTGCGTGGGAACACCATGATGGAAAGGTCGCTGAACTCGTCGGGCAATTCGGCGCACTGGGCCAGCGTGCCGTCCCAGCGTTGTTCGTCTGGCAGCGTGAGTCGCTGGAACACGGTTACCTGTTGTTCCGGGTCTGCGCCGTCCGTAATGGCGTTGGCCGCGATGGCCGGGGGCATGAAATCGAACGGACGCGGTAGCAGTATCACGTTGCGTCGCCCTTGTCGTAGAGTTTCCACCAGTTCGCCCAACTCGGACCCACGATCCCATCGCTGATGCAGGGTGATGAACAGGGATTCCTCCAGCGAAATGCCGGCGCGGGCGCAAGCGATCTGCACGCTGCTCACGCCGGGCACCAGCTTTACGGTGTCGGCGCGACGGCGGACGCGATTGAGCAATTCCTTGGCGGAAACGTTCAGGTCTCCCCAGACGCAAACCACGCAGGATTTGCCCTGTTGGGCCTGTTCCTGTGCGTAATCCAGCACGGCCTCCTGGTCTCGGTAGGCCATTGGACGCAGTTCGGCATCGCCGGTGTGTCCATCGACGACGTCCAGCACCGTCTTGAAACCGACCACCAAGTCGGCTTGGGCCAGCGCTTGCCGGCCCTTAACGGTAAGGAATTCGGGGTCGCCGGGCCCCACGGCTACGACGGTCATGGTGACGGCTGTTTCGGTGGTGGTCATCGGTATGTCAGGTCAACGTAGTAAATCAAAAACCCTGGTCGCTCTACTATGCCAGGGTCGTGAATGCCACGTTTTCGACGGGCAGGCATCGAACGCTGGAAGAGCGCGGTGATGCCATTGGGAACGACCCTGTTGGGCGCAGAGCGGGTTTCCAAAGTTACACCGGGCAGGTCTCCTGGCTTACGGCTCCAAGCCTTGCCGACTCCTTCCCACCTCCACGTTTTCCGAGAGGCAGTGGCTATTGTCGGGGGGCTCCCCGTTTACAGTGGCGCAACCGCGACGGAATCTCACCGCCTTCCCAATTAAGCCGAACTGGGTATTGGCGCCCGGTGCAGAACTTCAAGATTTAAATGGCGCTAAGCACCAGCCACAATGTATCTGCGGGCGGCACGGTTGTCAACGGGACATTGGCGGGCGAATCAGAAAAGGGTTCGTTTTCGTACCAAATAGTAACAGGACGGTCGCGAGTTCCGGTGAACATCCGGAAATCGGTTGTTAGACTGCCTTCTCATTTGCGTTGAACAGAAGAGGTTTTGCGATGTCGGGATGGAAGATTCTAGGGGCGATAGTGGCCATGGCTATAGTGGCGGTGGTGGCCGTAGGGTTGTTGATGTACTTCCGGCTAGTATCCATCCCAGGGCCGTTGCTCGCGCTGTTGGTGGGAGTGAAGGAACCGGAGTATTCGGCCCGGTTCTATCCTCCAGACACCATTGCCTACGGGTGGATGACGTTGTTGCCGAGCGAAGGACAGACCGCAGACATGCAAGACATCTGGGATCGGTTGAACGAATACCCCGGTTTCACGGAGTTCCTTGAGGAAACGAAGGTTGATTTCCGAACCGAAACCGGGATTGATTTCAATGAGGAAGTGCTGTCGTGGATTGGCCCGGAGGTATCGGGCGGTGTTATCGATTTTGATATCGACTCGGAGCACATAACCGCGGCTGTGACGGTTGGCGTGCGGGACGAGGGCGCCGCCGAGGTTTTCCTAGACAAATGGTTGGATTACATGGAGGATGAATCCGGCGCCAATTTTGCCAGGGATTCCCACGAAGGCGTTGCCACCTGGGTGGACGAGTCGGCTTACCAGGCGTACGCACTCACTGAAGACTGGTTGGTATACGCCACCGACGAGGCGACCCTCACTGCCATGCTGGACCGCATCGGCGGGGACGACGATGATTCCCTGGCGAACACTGTGAAATTCGCAGAGGCGCGCGCAGCCTTGCCCGAGCGCCGTTTCCACTCAGGTTACGTTGACTCGGAGGAAGTCCTAGAGCGATTGGACGAGCCCGGAAAAGCGTTTGGTCAGATGATTCCGGGCGTCATCGGGCCGGCGACCTTCGCTCAAGAAGCGCCTGCTTGGGTAGCGTTGTCCGGAAGCTGGGTGCAGCGAGGCGTCGTTGTCGAAATGTTGTCGCCCACGGTGAGTAACCTCAGCTTGCAGGCGCCAAATCTAACCGACCCGGCAGCGATCTTGGCCGACGATACGATTGGCTTCATCGCGGCCAGTTTTGATCCCAACGTGGACAACTGGCGCAGGGTGTTGAGTGAATACGATCTCCGCGACGTGTTGCCCGGCCCAGATTGGATCGACGATATCAATTCCAGCCTGGAGGGAATGACTCCCGACGGGGGACCGGCGCTGTCCCACGATGCCACGGTCGCTGACGCGCTGGACCTGGGTTTCAGTCTCGCCAAACAGTTCACGGGCATAGACCTAGAACGGGATTTCTTGGGGCACCTCGCCGGAGAAATGATCGTTGCCGTACGCGAGTTTGATTTCAAGGATGTATCCGCCGATCCAACATTCAACGCTGTTGATGCCACGGTGATGCTGTCTTACAACGAAGACGGGGGATCCTCACTAGCGAACACGATGGACGATGTTGGAGGCTTGTTGACGAACTTCGCCGGGTTGGTTCCGGAGCCGGTGGACGTCGGCGGCGAGAACGACGCGGCGGTTTTCGACCTCAGCCAGTTCAACGAATTGGTGGGAGGCGAAATCGGGTACCGACCAGGATGGGTACTGCACGACGGTTACCTGACGATCGGGAGCACGGAGGACACGCTATCGTCCACCGTGGAATTGCAAAACGGCGGCGGAAACAGCCTGGCCTCAGATCCCGAATTTCAGCGGGCGGTTACTCATCTGCCAACTGAGCGGCAATTCCTAGGGTACGTAGCCGTCGACCGCATCGTGGATCAGATCGACGCCGACGACGTGGGTCTTGAGTCCGACAGGTTCCGGGTGATCGAAGAGGCACTGGGAGTGGTGGCGTTCGGTTCCGATATCGGCACGGAGTACAGCAGCACGGTGACGGTCCTGACCCTATTTCCAGAGTAACCGGGCACGAAAAAGGGCGGCCCGAGAGTCGCCCTTGCGGTTTTGCATGGGTTTCGAGAGTCATCCGCCGCCGATGGCGGGGAGGAAGTGCATCTCCGTATCGTCGCTGACGCGCTCCATCAGGCCCAGTTGGCTGACGTCGCCGTCGACAATAACGGCCAGACCCGGCGTTATGTCGTCAAGTTCCTCGTCGTAGAGGAGTTCCTTGATGCCCGGGTGCATCCGCTCCAGGTTGTTGATCACCTGGCGTACTGTCGCGCCTTCTACCTGCACGCGGTCCGGCGCGCCGGTGATTCGTTGCATCTGTGGGGGTATCCAAACGTCTGGCATTGTTGTCCCCCTTTGTGGTCGTGTCATATCGGGGCGGGCAGCGAACCCGCCCCAACGATTTTTTTGCTAGCTGCCGTTCTTTTCCCAGAGGGCTTCGAGGACGTTGCCGGGGTTCATGGGCAGCACCGTCAGGCGCACGCCCACGGCGTCATAGATGGCGTTGGCGATGGCGGCCATGGGAGGAACAATCGGCACCTCACCCACGCCGCGCACGCCGTAGGGATGATTGGGGTTGTCCACCTCAACGATGCAGGTGTCGATCATGGGCAGGTCCAGGCTGGTTGGCATTCGGTAGTCCAGGAAGCTGGAGTTGACCATGTGCCCCTGGTCGTTGGTGTAATACTCCTCGTTGAGAGCCCAGCCGATGCCCTGCACCGCGCCGCCCTGGATCTGACCTTCCACGTAGGACGGGTGAATGGCCTTGCCGGCGTCCTGGATGGCGGTATAGCGCACGATCTCGACCTTGCCGGTGTCCTCGTCCACCTCCACGTCGACGATATGCACGCCGATGCACGGCCCCGCGCCGCCGGGGTTCACGCCGCCGCGTCCCACGATGGGGCCGCCGGTGGGAACCTGGCGAGCGGCCAGTTGCTGGAAGGTCATCTGGAGCTGGTCGTCAGCCCGATGCTTGAGCACGCCGTCCTCGAACTCGACCTCTTCAGGTTCCACCTCCCAAATGCGGGCCGCTCGGGCAATCATTTGTTGCCTGATGTCCTGAGCCGCAGTGTAGGCCGCGAAACCGGTCTTGAAGGTCACGCTGCTGCCGCCGGTGTTCGACGTGAAGCCTATGCTGTCGGTATCGCCGATTTGCGGGTTGACGTCCTCAACGGGGATGCCGAGCACCTCGGCCAACTGCTGGGAAACGGAGGCGCGGGTGCCTCCGATATCGGGCGAACCTTCGGTCAGCGTTACGGTACCATCGGGGTTGACCAGGGCGACAGCAGCCGACGGTCCGGTGTTGTTGCCCCAGAATCCGGACGCGACGCCCCGGCCGCGGCGCTTGCCGTCCTTGGGCGCGGCATAGTGCGGGTGGGCCTTGGTTGCCTCAAGGGTTTCGACGTAGCCGACCTTGGGAGTCAACGGGCCGGTGGGACGGCGGGTGCCTTCCTTGGCGCTGTTCATCAGGCGCAGATCAACCGCGTCGATGCCGAGTTTCTCGGCCAGTTCATCCAACGCGACTTCCACGCAGTAGGCTGCCGCAGGGGAACCGGGCGCGCGATACGCCGCGGTCTTGGGCCGGTTCACGACGATGTCGTATCCCTCTATGTAAGTGTTGGCGATGTCGTACGCGGCGAGCACGCAGTTGGCCGCTCCTGCAACCGGGGAACCGGGGAACGCGCCGGCCTCGAAAATAAGATGGACCTCGGCGGCGGTGATTTTACCGTCATTGGTCGCGCCGATTCGGCAGGAAATTTCGGTGCCCGAGGTGGGTCCAGTGGCCTCAAAAACCTCGGTGCGGTTCATGGCGAGCTTGACGGGAGCGTGGGCTTTGCGCGCCAGGAGCGCCGCCACTGGTTCCATGTACACGGCGAGCTTCGCGCCGAAGCCGCCGCCAATTTCCATGGGGATTGCCTTGACCTTGGAAACCGGGATGCCTACGAGGCGGGCCGTGTGGTCGCGCACGGTGAAGTGCCCCTGGCTGCTGGACCAAATGGTGAGGCTGCCGTCGTCGTGCCACATGGCCGTGCCGGCGTGCGGTTCGATGTAACCCTGGTGCACGGCGGACGTTGAAACGCTGCGCTCCACCACTATGTCGGCCTCAGCGAACCCGGCGTCAAGATCGCCCATCCGGAATTCGAAGCGGTTCGCGATATTGGTTCCGGTAGTGGCGTCGTCGTCGTCCAGAATGCCGCCAGCCCGAGTGGCTGCGGAGTTGAAGTGGGCCAGCCGATCATGGACCAACGTCGCGTCGTCGGCCATGGCGTCGCTAGCGTGCATCACGGGGGGCAACACCTCGTATTCGACCTCGATAGCGGAGAGGGCTTCCTCAGCGAGGTGAGCGTTGACCGCGGCCACGGCTGCGATGGCGTGTCCTTTGTACAGGGCTTTGTCCTGAGCCATGATGTTGTTGCTCAGGAACTTGAAGTTGATCATCGAGCCTTCGGCGAGGTCGGACGCGCGGCCGGTGGGCTCAACGATGTCGGCGCCGGTGACGATGGCGCGGACGCCGGGAATGGCTTCAGCCCTGCTGGTGTCGATGGACTTGATGCGGGCGTGGGCGTGAGGACTGCGCAGGACTTTCCCGTACAACATTCCTGGCAGGTTGAGGTCAGCGCTGTAGCGGGCCAGTCCCGTTACCTTGTCGGCACCGTCGTGGCGGACCGGACGGGTGCCAACGACTTTATACTCTTTGTCGCTAGTCAGAACCATGTTGGGCTGATAGTCCAGCATCGGCGATTCCTCCGTGAAATCGTTGGATCAACAAGTCGGGTTGCCGAGCCCGCAACGATCGGCGGCCTCAGGCGGGCCTATGATAGCATAGCGGGCGAACCGAGGTGGCTCGCCGATATTGGTTGCGGGTCAACGAGCGGGAATGGCCCAAAAAGCTAACCGGAGCATTCAAAAACAGGGGGCCGGACATAGGGCTAGACCACATCAGCAACGGGACGGACGACGATGGACAAGATCATTATCAAGGGATGCCTGAACGGCGGCCGTGGGCGGGAACACAACCCCAACGTGCCGTGGACTCCGGAAGAGGTCGCGCAAGAGGCAATTCGATGCTACGAAGCGGGCGCTTCGATAGTGCACATCCATGCGCGTACGCCCGATGGCGGCATCAGCTACGATCCGGCGTGGTACGCCCAAGCCGACGCGATGATCCGCGCTCAGTGCGATTTGGTCCTCAACCACACCACGGCGCGGCAGGCCCACGTGCCGGTGGAAGCGGTCACCCGCTACCTGCTGGAGACTCCCCAACCCGTCGAGATGGTGTCGTTGAACCTGGGAATGGGAGTCCGATGGGCTTTGGATCCCCAGACCGGGAGGCGGCGAACGACAATCTCCCCGAATTCATTTGAGGACATCACGGCGACTCTGGACGCCTGCTATCAACGGGGCACTTTCCCCGAGCCGGCCGTCCACGACATGGGCGACGTGAACAACGCTTTCACCCTAATGCGAGAGGGCTATATCAAGGACACCCGATATTTTCTGGTGGAACCGGGCGCCCATTGGGGCGATGGCAGGCAGTCCATGGTGGGGTCTCCGCGCAACTACACGCTGATCGCCGAGACCATCCGGGAGCACTATCCCGAATCCACGTGGTTGACCCACAGCAGCATGGGGCAGACGTTCCCGTTGTGCGCCATCGCCATCGCTACGGGTTACCACATCAGGGTCGGGTTTGAAGACAGCCCGTATCTACCCAACAACCCGCAGCCGAAGTCCAACGCCGAATACATCGAGTGGGCGACCACGATGGCGCGGCTGCACGGTCGTGAGCCGGCCACGCCTCAAGAAGCGAGGGAGATGCTGGGGTTGAATCCCTTTCCGGAGGCTTAGCGAGCGGCGCGCCGGCTAATCGAGCCGGCGTCCTCGCCAGTATTGTGCGGGTGGTTCCCGATCGTAGCTTCTGCTTCCGTAACCGGACCCACCTCTAGGGTCGCTGCGGAACATCCTGACGACCAGGCCCACGATTGCGCCCACCACGAACCCGCCGATGTGGGCGAAGAACGCCGTGCTCACCTGATCGCTGACGCCGATGGACAGCAGTCCCTGGATGGTTTGCAGGCCGATCCAGATCAGCAATAACCAGATGGCTGGTAGGTCGATCACCGTGATCAGGAAGTAGATGATGAGGGTCCGGATGCGATTGCGGGGGTACAGGAGCAGGTAGGCTCCCATCACCCCTGAGATCGCGCCGCTGGCGCCGACCAGCGGTGTTTGCGAAGTGGGCTCAATGGCGAAGTGTGCCAACGTAGCCAGAACGCCGGCGGCGAGGTAGAACACCAGGTACCTGATGTGTCCGAATGTGTCCTCGATGTTGTCGCCGAAAACCCACAGGAACAGCATGTTGCCGATGAAGTGCATGAGTCCGCCGTGGATGAACATGCACGAGATAAGCGTGCCCCAGGTGGGGATGGGTGTTGCGATGCTGATCCCGCCGGCTGCGCCGAGCCCCAGGCTCTGATAAGCCTGGCCGGAGGACAACTCAGCAGGAATAAATCCGTACTTCAGGAAGAAGACAAAGATATCGACGTTGCTGCCGCCGAAAAGAAACCCGAATCCGCCGATGGCAATCTCGTAAAGGAATACGAGAGTATTGAGCGCCAGTAGGACGACATTAACGTACGGGAACGTGCCCCGGTAGCGACCAGCGTCGGATATGGGCAGCACGACTAGTCGGTAGCGGCTGCGATGTCTTCGGCGGCGTGCCCGATGATTTCTGCCGCAGTGCTTTGCGAAATCCGGCCGATGTTCAGCATCAGGTGGAAATTCGTGGGGTCGTTGGCGTTGACGCGGAAGAATTTGCGGTAAAAGGTCACCCGGGCGTTTTCCAGATCCTCCGCATAGGCACGGGCTTCGTCGTTGGAGAACATTTCCCGCTTGGCCATGGTGTCGATGCGAACATCCATCGGGGCCACCAAGCCCACATGGACCACGCCGGGAGTGTCGGCCAGGATCATGTTACTGCCGCGACCGATGATGACCACATCGCCGCCGCCGGCCAATTCTTTGATCACGGACGTTGTCGCATCAATGAACGCGCGGTCGTGAACCGGTGAGCTTGAGGCCGCGTCGGAGACCAGTTCGGTGTACGCCTCGGCCGGAAGCATCTCGATGCCGCGGCCGAAATACGGCTCTGCGCCAGCGCCGGCTACGGCAGACCGTTCCAGAACACCCTGCATGAACCGGGCGACTCTTTCCCGGAACGGTACGACCCGCTGCTCTTTTTCGATGAGTTGGCCTACGGGAGAGCCAACCAGCCGGGCCGCTTCCGAGAAGATGTAGCGGTCGACGTAATTTAGACCCAGGTTCTGAGCGACCAGGTGGCCGATTTCCAGCGTTCCGCTGCCTATTACCCCGTTGATGGTAATGACCGGCATGATCCTACCTCCATCCCCTCTGCCGCCAGGTTACGCGCCGTATTGGGCCAGCACCCGGCTGCGACGCCGGCTATATTCGTCGGTCAGCAGTCCCATGGCAAATGAGTCGTACCAGTTGCCGTCTTTGCGGTGGGTGCGTCGCAGATGACCCTCAAGAACGAAGCCTAAGTGCCGGAACATCTGTAAGGCATGCTCGTTGTATTCGGGCACATCCACCCAGACTCGGTGGAGTTCCAGGTTGTCGAAAGCCTCGTCGAGCATGGCTACCAGGGCCGAAGTGCCGTAGTGGTGGTGCCAGAGGTCCTTCCGGCCGATCAGGATGAATAGTTGCGCTTCTTCCAGGGGCCATTCGACCAGAAGCTGGCCTTCTCCGATGTGGGCTTCCTCCGGTACGTAGATGGAATAAATGCGCCGTTCGTCCTGATTGAATATTTGATTCCACTCATCGTCGGACGCTTCCTGGACCTGTTCCGGCGCGTATCCGATGTGCAGCGCGTGCCCATCGGAATCGTCGGTCCCGTACCAGAGCGAACTGACCTCGGGGTCGCGCAGCCAGTCGCGAACGCGGCCCACGTCATCTTTGGAAACGGCGGTGGTGAGGCTAACCTGTGGAAACATGGCCGTCCTCCTGAGTGCAAAACCGCGATCGGCGGCAGGTAAAAATTCCGTACTTGACGTTTTATCCCTTGGTGTAACGCGATTATATCATGGGGAAGCGGCGACAAAAGAGACGGGCTTTGCGCCCGTCCCTTTCGGTCAAGCCGATGGCGGTCGAATGACCGCAAATGATCCGGGTTAATCGGCCGCCACTGCAGCCGCCCGCCCGAGTTTGCCGTAAGCCCAATTGAGCAGGTCTACGGTTTCATCCCAACTGATGCACGAGTCGGTGATGGAAACACCGTACTCCAGCGTTGAGGGATCCGGGCCGAGTTTCTGTGCGCCGGCGTTGATGTTGCTTTCCAGCATGACGCCGATCAGGTTGCCGTTCCCTTCCAAACGCTGAGCGAGAACGTCTTCGAAAGCGAGGCGCTGTCGCGTGTGGTCCTTGTTGGAGTTTCCGTGACTACAGTCCACCAAAATGTTCGGGAGCGCGTCGGCCTTGCGCAGTGCGTCTTGAGCCACCGCGATGGAACGCGCATCAAAATTGGTACCGCTGCGCCCGCCGCGCAACACAAGATGGCAGTTCTCATTGCCCCGAGTTTCGACGATAGAGGCCTGCCCGTCATGGGCGATGCCGAGGAAAGCTTGTGGCGTGCGGGCGGCGACGAGGGCGTCCACGGCGGTTTGTGGGTCTCCGTCGGTGCCGTTCTTGAAGCCGACGGGCATGGAAAGGCCCGATGCCATCTGGCGATGGATCTGGCTCTCGGTGGTGCGAGCGCCGATGGCGGCCCAGGTGACCAAGTCGGCGACGTACTGCGGCACTATTGGGTCCAGGAACTCGGTGGCTGAGTACAGCCCGGCTTCGGAGAGATCCATGAGCAGCCGACGGGCTCGGTGCAGACCATCTTCGATTTCGTAGGTGTCGTTGAGGTTCGGATCATAGATCAAGCCTTTCCACCCCACCGTGGTACGGGGTTTTTCGAAATAGACTCGCATCACGACCATAATCCGGTCGCTAAGGCGGTCCGCCAAGGGCTTGAGCCGTTCGGCGTAGTCCATAGCGGCGGCGGGGTCATGTATGGAGCAGGGGCCGACGATCACCGCGAAACGCTCATCCTCCCGGTTGAGCACTGCTTCGAGTTGGCGCCGTCCTTCCAGGACCGTCTCCTTGGCGGCGGCACTCAGGGGGATCCGTGCTTCCAACTCCGACGGGCGAATCAAAGCGGTGTTGCTCATTACGTTAACGTCCTTGGCTTGCGAGGTTACCATTTCGTTGTCCTCCTGGTTGGGTTGCCCCGGGTGCGCCAACCCTGTTCACAATCTAAAAGGACTTCAGCCTGCCTCCGGCTGAAGTCCTCTCTTGGTGGTTTTCCCAAAGGTTATCGGGCCTCACACGCCGGAATTACGCAAACCTTGTGGCGGTAAGCGTAAAAGTAAAAGGGGCGGTAATACCCGAACACGTTTTGGCGACGCACTGAATTCATTTGACGGAGATGCTACGCCGACACTCGCTTATTGTCAACGGTACCCGAACAACGGTTAAGGGCTTTTCGATTATCAACCCCGCCTGTCCGATGGTCCTGAGCCGCCGTAGGTCGCCGGTGGCGGGTCGAAGGACGCTTTCATGGTCCGACAGGCGCCCGCCAAAGGCGGATTCTCCAGAGGCGAACCTGGGGGCGTTCCACAGCGGGGGCGGACCACGTTGCACAATGCGAATAACCGAACGGCCCTGGTTTCAACCTTCGGGGTCTTTGGATTGTCTGCATGCGCCTATAGGCCGCCCCCAAAAGAATCCATGAGGGCGGTCCAGCTGGGGTTAGGCCACGAAAGGCGAAGCCTGTGGGGGTTGGCGTGCAGGGTCATGCGCACTCATTCGCCCATGTATTGAGAGGCCAGTACGGGAGACCGGCCATTCAGGAATGAGGGTCCGGGATGAAGGCACGGCGATTTTATGGGGTGACGCTATTTCAGCCCCAGTGCGGCAGTCGTTGTCAGTTGATGTTTCGGTGGGTGGTTGCCTCCTTTTGGGTTAGTGGTTGGTTTTCGGTTTTGGGTGTCAGGTTGTGGTTCGGATCGGTTGTCCCGCCGGAGGCGGGTAAACTCTGCACGGCCAACACTGTTTTTTTGCTTGCGCAGAAAGATATCGTCCTAGGCTTCCGTGTCCTCGCGGGTAGCCGGCCAATGATACCGGGGCAGCGCGAGCACGGGGCGGTGGTAACACCCGCTGGGTTCCGGGAGCTTGATCGTGGAATATAGATCCGCCGGGGGCGGACTTTCGGCCCACCAGAGGCGGATCTACGACTCTAGGCTCCTTGGGAACCTTATTCTGCTTTTGGGTAACCGACAGGCCGTTATGCGACCCGAACCTTTTGACACCTCGCCATGTTGGTAGTTTGGTGGCTGCCGCTGCATGCGATGCGGCTGATCCCGCCCGGCTCTCGAGTGCCGAGCGGGGAACCTGACATGGTTAGGATAGAACGCGGGTGCGGGTTAGAGCAATGGACGGGTGTCACTGTTGGAAAATCAATTTTTCATGGATGAACGGGATGAACGGGATTTTGTTTTTGGTTTGGGGGATACGTAACCGTAACCCCAACTTTCTCAGCCGATGGGAGAGGAAGATCATCCTTCGACCCGCCACAGGCGGAACCCCCAAGGGCCTACGGCAGAACAGGACGAACGGACTGACCACCCGCCCGGGGTAATCGAATGGCCCTGATCCGCGATTTCCCGGATTTCGCAACACGCAGGATTACGTTGTATCAGGGGCGTCATCGCCGCGCCCAGCCAATGCGGCTACCACACGCGCACCACGCCGGGCCGCCTCGGCGTCAGGTCCGTCGGCAAGCGCCCCCACCAAGGCACTGCCCACCACGGCAGCGTCGGCGCGTTCGCCCACGTTCAAAACGTGTTCACGCTGGGAGATGCCAAACCCGACGGCTATGGGCAGATCCGTTCGTTGGCGGACCCGTTCGACAAGGTCCAACCCGCGTTCTGAAACCTCGGTACGGGCGCCGGTGACTCCGGTGACGCTGATGCAATATACGAATCCACCGCCTATTTCGGTATATTGGGCGATGCTTTTGTCGGTACTCGTGGGCGCCAGCAACGGGATCAGATGGATGCCGTGTTTGGAAAGCGCACCGACCAGCGGGGCCGCCTCATCGCCGGGCAAATCCACGATAATCAATCCGTCCACGGTGGCTTCCGCGCAAGCGGATGCGAATTTTTCGAGACCGTACGACAGCAATGTGTTGTAGTAACCCATCAAAATCAACGGGGTATCGCCGATCTGAGGGCGCAACTGGGTCGCGGTGTCCAGGCACGTTTGCGTAGTGATGCCGTTCTGCAAGGCGACAAAGCTGGATTGCTGGATGACCGGGCCCTCGCCGATGGCATCGCTGAACGGGATGCCCAACTCGACGGCGTCGGCGCCCGCCGAAACCAGGCTGGGCACGATATCCAACGCCGCGTCGGGGTACGGGTGCCCAACGGTGACGAAGACCACCAGACCGGTCCGGCCCTCCTTTTTCAATGCAGCGAACTTTGCTGCGATACGGTCGGTTCGGGTAGTGGAATCGGTAACCATGAAATGCCTTCGTCGTAAGTAGGTGATGAATAACGTAGCCTACGGCCCGGTTGGTGTCCAGTCGCCGACCAGCAACTCTCGATCCACAAGATACTTGGTGATCTCGTCGGCGCAGTCCGAGGGGCTGCATTGGCCGGCATCTATGACCATTTCGGGAGATTCCGGACGCTCGAACGGAGAATCGATACCGGTGAAGTTGGAAAGCACGCCGGCCCTGGCCCGGCGATAGAGTCCCTTTTGGTCGCGCTGCTCGCAGATGGCCTGCGGCGTATCAACGAAGACCTCGACGAACTGGTTTTCGGGGAATAGGCTCCTGGCGAAATCCCTCTCCGCCTTGAAGGGCGAGATACACGCAACCAGGGTAATCAACCCGGAGTCATACATCAGGTTGGCAACCTCAGCGGTGCGGCGGACGTTTTCCTGACGATCTTTCACCGTGAACCCCAAGTCCCGATTCAACCCGTGGCGGAGGTTGTCCCCGTCCAGCACGTAGGCATGGCGGTGCAGGTCATGGAGCCGCTTGGCCATCACGTTCGCCAGCGTCGTTTTGCCGGCTCCAGGCAGCCCGGTGAACCACAACACGAAAGGTTGCTGCTCGAGCAGGTGGACCCGGTCGGCCATCGAAATAGCGTAGTTTTGCCAGACCACATCGTGATTCATGGCTATCTGAGATTGCTCCCTAGCGAATTGCGCGGCGAATTATACCCCAACATTTTGAGGCAACTACAATCCAACGATTACACCCAAGGTAGCAATCAAGTTTTGACCCGCATGTACTCCGATGCCGGGCCAAATTGATCCTGTCTGCCAATAAAGCGCTCCCAGAAGGAGACCGGTGATAAACACGGGGATGATTATTGAAGGTTGGAAGTGCAAAACGGCGAAAATCGCGGCCGATACGATTATCCCGGGCGCCATTCCCCAACGATTTACGAGGCTTCGAAGCACGAACCCCCTGAAAAATACTTCCTCAGCGATTGGCGTTATGACCGCAAGCGCGATGACGGTCAGGATCGACAACGCGCCCGGCAGGACGAGATCGGATGGCAAGTCGGCAGGGACCAAAATTTCGATACCCAAGTATGTGGTAACCATCACGTATAACTGAATTGCGCCAAGGCTGGCACCGAGGACCAATAAGCACGCGATGATCGTTCGCCAGTAGGGCATTCTTGGAGTCCGCAGGCCGTAAAGGGCGGGCTCAACAGGCCACGAGCGCGTGGTCAATATCCATACCAGGCCCAGTTGAACCGCTCCCAATATGCCGGCCGCTATCACGGTAGTCGTAGATAAAGGGAGCACCAGCGCCAACAAGGACACCAGGATCGCGGTCGGCACCAACGCCAAGATGCCGAGGGTGGCCGGCCACATCCCCCACGACCCGGGACCCATTCGCTCCCGGATCAGGAGTTGTTGCTCGGTCAACGCAGGTTCAGCGTGACCGATATCGGTGCAGGCCGGGATGGGCTGATCGGCATTGACGGGGAGTTTTTCGCCGCACGCAGGGCAGAAATTCCCCCGTTCGGGCAGATCAGCGCCGCAATGTACGCAATGCGTGTACGTCATGAAAAACAGATAGCTAGAGGATTAGTTTTGACAGTATAGCCCAAGGAAAATACCAGATTGCCAACGGTGTCGGCATACGCCATAATGACGCCCGCTATCCGGCAAATCAGTCTGATACTGCGCTTTTGTCATCGCAGGTTTTCATGTCCAACGACGCAGAATCCACTATCACCGAACAGGCATTTCTTCGTGTGGCAGCCGCAAACGGCCTCGACACGTCCGATCATGAGCGCATGGCGGACCTGCGCGCGCGGGTGTCCCTGATGCGGCAAGGATTGGCGCGCGTGTACGAGATCGATGTATCAGGGGCCGAGTCCCCATCCGTTTTCATTCCCGAGCGCCGGTAACCACTGCCGATTACCCGTATCGCCGCGCCCTGAGAGGCCCCTTATGCCCGACGCCGATCTCCATTACAAGTCAGTTTGGGAATTGTTCGGGCTGATCCGAAGTGGTGAAGTCTCTCCGGTGGACGTGGTGGAAGCCTGTCTGGCCCGGATCGACGCGACGGAGCCAACGCTGAACTCCTTCATTACCCTGTTGCCGGAGCAGGCCAGGGCAGCGGCTCAGAGGGCCGAGCAGGAAATCAGCCGCGGCAACTATCGCGGGCCGCTCCACGGGATTCCGGTCGGGTTGAAAGACCTCTTTGAAACGGCGGGAATCCGGACCACTTCGGGCACGCGCATCTATGACAACTTCGTTCCCGCTGAGGATTGCACGGTCGCAGCCAGGTTCGCTCAGGCCGGCGCCATCCTGATGGGCAAGCTGAATATGCACCCGTTGGCGTTCGGGCCCACGGGAGAAAACGGCGACTACGGGCACATGCACAACCCCTGGAATCCCGAACGCGTCACAGGAGGTTCCAGCGGGGGCAGCGGATCCGCCGCCGCGGCCGGGCAGTGTCACATCACCATGGGTAGCGACACCGGGGGCAGCGTGCGCATACCGGCCGCGTTGTGCGGTATCGTTGGCTTGAAACCCACATACGGGCGTGTGAGCAGGGCCGGCCTGACGCCTCTGTCGTGGTGCCTGGACCATCCCGGGCCGATGGTGCGCACCGTCGAGGACGCGGCGTTGACCATGAATATCATCGCGGGCCGGGATCCGCGCGACCCGGCGACGGCGGACGTTCAGGTGCCCGACTATACGGAGGCGCTCACCGGAGACATTCGCGGTCTGAGAATTGGAGTGGTGCGGGAATATTTCGAAACTGAAATCGATTCCGGCGTTGCGGAGATAGTCCAACGCGCCATCGCCGATTTGGGCGAGATGGGAGCGGAGATCATCGATGTCTCTCTGCCTCTGTACGAGTATGCGCAGCCGATCAGCAACGCGATACTCAGTTCGGAAGCTACTGCCGCGCATCGGGACCTGGTGCTTAGGGACGGTGACAAACTCTATCCGCAAGTGAGAGATCGCCTTGAGGAAGGTCTGTTCATCACGGCGGCCGAGTATCTGCGCGCGCAACAGGCCAGACAGGTTTTCTGCGCTCAGGTGGACGAGTTGTTGCAACAGGTCGATCTGTTGGCCGGTCCGGTTGAACCCGTTACCGCGCCGGTGTTACTGGAGCGTCGGATCGACGTAGGCGGGGAATCGTTGCCCGCGGTCCCATTGCTGACCAAGTACACCCGCGTGTACAACATCACGGGTTCTCCCGCGATTTCCGTCCCCTGTGGGTTCGCCGAGGACGGCTTGCCGGTTGGCCTACACCTGGCCGGCCGCAACTTCGACGAAATGACGGTACTGAAGGCGGCTTACGCCTATCAACAGGCCAATGACTGGCATACCCGGCGGCCACCGCTGTAGCCTCCGCCGTACCTCGACGCATCCACACAGACGGGAACCACAAATTGACCGCCATCAACGCCGTAACTTTCGATCTCTGGCAAACCCTGATCCTGGACAACCGGGAACTGGGGCTGCAGCGCGCACAGGCGCGTCTGGACGGCGCCAGAGCCACACTGTTAGCGAACGGAATCGACCGTGATGCCGACCACATCAGGGAGGCGTACCGAGGCTGTTATCGCGCGTGCCGCGCAGTCCGCAACGAGAACAAGGATGTGAGTTTCCGACGGCAGGTCGAGATTTTCATAGACCTCATCGACGAAGGGTTGTCAGATCGCTTGCCCGAATCGGCGGTGGATGAAATCGAGCGCAGTTACGCCGATTCGTTTTTTGACTACCCGCCCAGGTTCCACGACTCCACCAAGGAAACGTTAGAAGCGGTGCGAGGCATGGGGCTCGGCATTGGACTGATCTCCAACACGGGCATGACGCCTGGTTACACTTTCCGGGAGTTTCTGGCGCGACACCATCTGCTCGAGTATTTCGACGTGCTGACCTTTTCCGATGAAGTGTTGCTCGCCAAACCGTCCGATGAGATTTTTTTGATGACCATCAATTCTCTCGACACGATCCCTCACGCGACCATCCACGTGGGCGACCACGTCAACAATGATGTAGTTGGAGCGAACCGGATAGGTATGAAGTCAATCTGGATACGCGGATTTTACGAACCGGACGACCCGGATGATCCCGATTCCCAAGCCGACGTCGCGGTGGACGACCTTTCGGCAGTTTCCGGAGCGGTTCGCGAAATCGTGGGTCGCTAGCCGACGCTCGGCTCTCCAGAGCCCACAACCAGGAGGCCACCCTTGTTCGAGGAATTGAGCGGTGGTCCGTTGCCCAACGGACGTTATCCGGACATTACCCTTGCCATCTTTCCGCACCTCCGAGAGTTCCTGGTAATAGACACTCGGGGCGCCGGGGCTAACATCGAGGTTATGTCCACGGACGCGGTCTTCAACGATGAGTACTATCGGGCCGTGGAGAGTGAATTCGGCGGCCTGCTGCGGGAAGGCGGCGACCGGCCGTTTCTGCATTTGATGCACCTGCCCGGGCAGTTGGATGATATCCTGCGTGGTGTCGCCATGAACTTCATACTGGACCGGCTGGGCGTGGATTTTCACGACGAAGAGAATCTCCCAGAGGTGGTGGTGTTCGTCATTTCAGGGCCGACTTTGGCGATCCCACAGGATCAGGTCGTCGCCGGGTTCGAGGAGATGCTGTCCCAACGCCTGGACGGCGCAGATACCCAACGTTGGGCTCGGACATTGGCCGATTTGATTCAGCGTGAAACTGAAGCATTTCCCGCGACCAATGATGTCCTGGGCGAGTCAATGACCGACGAGTCCCTTGATCCGTATTACATCTGGCAAAACCGGAACTAGGAAGCAGCCCATCCATGGAACGAATCGCGCTGACGTTCAGCAGCAGGGATAACAACGACGACAACGACCTGATTGCGGTGGCCCAGGCCGCCGACCGCCTGGGTTACGATTCCTTCTGGACCGGAGAATCGTGGGGTCGTGATGCGTTCACCGTCCTGACGATGCTGGCGTGCAACACCGGCAGTATCAAGTTGGGCACGGGGATTGTAACGGTGTACAGCCGGACGCCAGGGCTGATTGCACAGAGCATTGCCTCGCTTGACTGCATCAGCGGCGGGCGGGCGATCTTGGGATTGGGCACCAGCGGACGCATCGTGATTGAGGACTGGCACGGGGTCAAGTTCGATTATCCCGTTTCCCGGACACGCGAGTACATCCAGATCGTACGCATGGCGTTGGTTGGTGGTCGGGTCAACTACGACGGCAGATTTTACCAACTGCAACGGTTCCGCATGGGAGTTCAACCGGTCCAGGAAAGGATACCGATCTACGTCGCTTCGCTGGGGCAACGGAACCTGGAACTCACCGGGGAATTGGCCGATGGTTGGCTGCCCATTTGGACCCATAGCGAACAGCTGCCTTCGATCAAAGAACCACTGCTGGCGGCATTGCGCGAATCGGGCCGGCAGGATGGCGACATGACCACCGCGCCGCAAATCCTGTGCTGTGCGTCCGATGACGAGGAAACGGTGGCGAACGCGACCCGGCAAGCTCGGGCACACATGGCGTTTTACATCGGAGGGATGGGGCAGTACTACTACGACCTGTTCTGCCGCTACGGGTACCAGGAAGAGGGAGACGTGGTCCGCCGCGCTTGGTCCGAGGGGGACCGCGCCGCAGCGGCCAAGGCGATCACCGATGAGATGGTCCACAGCATCACGGCGATTGGCTCCCCTGATGAGTGCCGGAGCAAGATTGAACGGTTTCGAGCCAACGGTGTCGATATGCCCATCGTGGCGTTCCCTCACGGGGCCGAGCGCGAAACGATGGTGGGCACGCTGGAAGCCCTGGCTCCCGCCAACGGATAGGTCAGCATCGTGAAAATCGGATTGATTTCCGACACACATTCGGCCGGCAGCGGTTGGGATCTACCGAAGCCTATCCTTGATGCGTTGAAGGGGTGCGACCTGATACTGCATTGTGGTGATCTGGAATGCATTGGAGTGCTGGATTGTCTGGAACTGGTCGCGCCCGTGCTGGCGGTGCGTGGCTATGAGGATCCGCGTGAACCCGGCGAGCGCTTAGCGGACACGACTCGCGTAGTCGATGTGTCCGGATTGAAGATCGGGATGGTACACGACATTCAATGGCCGGCACCTCCGATTCCAACCACGCCCGACGGTACGGGTCTCGTTTACCCGGACGATGGGTTGGGCGATATCCTGGCGCGCAAATTCGGGGAACCAGTGGACGTTGTAGCCTTTGGAGACACGCACGAGGAACTGGTTGAATGGAAGGACGGCGTGTTGTTCGTCAACCCCGGGAGTCCAACATACCCCGGTCGTAAACACGTTCGAGGTTCGCTGGGAACCGTGGCGCTGCTGGAAATTAACGACGGCGAACCCACGGCTTGGATCGTCGATGTGACCGATGGTGTGGGAACCACGCCGACAACCTAACCTCTGATTGACACCAAACTGACGTTGTGCTAATTTCGCAACGTTTGTCGGACTTTTTTGCCGAAAACGGAGAGGAAAGTATGGAATCAATCATCGTAGCCCTGTGCGCTGGAGGCGTTGCTCTCGCGTTCGCGGCGTTTATGGCGTGGCGAGTCATCGGCGCCGACGCGGGCAATGAGCGGATGACGGAGATCGGCGACGCCATTCGCACGGGAGCGTCGGCGTTTCTCCGACGCGAGTACATGTCGTTGCTGCCGTTCGTAATCGTGGTAGCGATAGTGCTGGCGGTCCTGGATTACACGGTGTTCAAGCACGGGATGAACGTCCCGGCCACCGCGATCTCGTACCTGGTGGGCACGGTTTGCTCAGGATTGGCCGGATTCGTGGGCATGAACGTTGCCGTGCGCGCCAATGTCCGCACCGCCGCCGCCGCGATGCGGGGCTTGAACCCGGCGTTGCGGGTGGCCTTCTCCAGCGGTACGGTGATGGGCGTCACCGTGGTGGGTATAGGCTTGCTGGGCGTAACCATCCTGTACGTGATTTTCCAGAACATCAGCGTGGTGGCCGGGTTCGGCTTCGGAGCCAGTTCCATTGCGCTCTTCGCCCGCGTCGGAGGCGGGATTTTCACCAAAGCCGCCGACGTTGGCTCCGACCTGGTGGGCAAGGTTGAGGCGGGTATCCCAGAGGACGACCCGCGCAATCCCGGCGTGATTGCCGACAACGTTGGAGACAACGTGGGCGACGTGGCAGGCATGGGAGCCGACCTCTTCGAGTCCTACGTCGGCAGCATCATATCCGCAGTGGCGCTATCAGCGGCTGCGGTGGCATTGGCGACGAGTGGGGCCGGGTTCAACTTCACTGACTCACAGGCCGTGTTCCCGATGCTGCTGGCCGGGGCCGGTATCGTTGCCGCCATACTGGGCACTTTCGTGGTGCGCAGCGGGGAGCAAGCGGACTTCGAAAAGCTGCTATGGGCGCTGCGTTACGGCATATTCGCCGCAGGCGGATTGTTGATCGTCTTTGCGGCGGTGCTGGCGATCGTTCTGCCCGGCGTGAGTTGGTGGTGGTTCGGATGTGTCGTAGCAGGATTGGTAGCGGGAACGATCATCGGTCTGGCTACCGAGTACTACACGTCTTACAGCTACAAACCCACCCAGCGGGTTTCCGAATCGTCGCAGACCGGCGCGGCGACCGTTATCATCAGCGGGATCGCCAGCGGGATGCTGAGCACGTTGATTCCGGTGATTTGTATCTCCATAGCAATTCTGCTGGCCTATTGGTTCGCCGGATTCTACGGGGTCGCGCTGGCGGGAGTGGGGTTGCTATCCACCTTGGGCATTACCCTGGCTACCGATGCTTACGGACCGGTGGCTGACAACGCCGGTGGAATCGCAGAGCAGGCCAACCTGGAACCCCAAGTTCGCGAACGCACTGACGCGCTTGACGCCCTGGGAAACACCACCGCCGCGACCGGCAAGGGCTTCGCCATCGGATCGGCGGCGCTCACCGCGCTGGCGTTGCTGGCCGCGTATTCGGTGAGTGCGAACCTGATCACCTTGGGCCCCGACGGGCGGTTAGCCGCCGGCGGCGTGGGGATCAACCTGCTGCAGCCACAGATCCTGGTGGGTCTGGTGATTGGAGCCATGCTGCCGTTCATATTCTCGGCCCTGACCATGCAGGCGGTCGGCCGGGCCGCTCAGGGTATCGTCGATGAGGTGCGTAGGCAGTTCCGGGAAATCCCCGGGCTGATGGAAGGCAACGCCCGGCCCGACTCAGCGCGGTGCGTTGATATCAGTACCCGCGGAGCCCTGCGGGAAATGATCCTCCCTGGCGTCATGGCGGTGATCGCGCCCATCGCTACGGGTTTCATCCTGGGTGAGGCGGCCCTGGGCGGCCTCCTGATCGGTTCAGTGTCGGCCGGTTTCATGCTGGCGATCATGATGGCATCCGCGGGAGGTACCTGGGACAACGCGAAGAAGTATGTAGAGTTGGGCAACTTCGGGGGCAAGGGTTCGGACGCCCATAAGGCGGCCGTGGAAGGCGACGTGGTCGGCGACCCGTTCAAAGATACATCCGGCCCAAGCCTAAACATCCTACTCAAGCTGATGGCGATCGTGTCGCTGGTGTTCGCTCCGGCGTTCGTCGCGGTGCGACCCTTGATCAATCTGTAACGTCCATCGAATCCAAACGTGCAAGGGACGGGCGCTAAACCCGTCCCTTTTCGTTATGCTAAATTGTCCAGCACTTTGTCGCGAGGAATGAGCACAATGACGACCAACAACGGCGGATTGTTTGATTTGAGCGGGCGCGTGGCCTTGATTACCGGAGGCAACGGCGGCTTGGGCTTGGGGATGGCGTTGGGTCTGGCCCACGCCGGGGCGGACATCGCGATAGCCGCCCGCAATGCGGAGAAGAACGCCGCGGCGGTCGCTGAAATCGAGTCCACCGGGCGTCGGGCCACAGCCATCCCCACCGACGTCACCAGCGACTCCGACATCGACGACATGGTATCCCGGGCGGTGGCGCATTTCGGGCATGTCGACATTCTCATCAACAACGCCGGCGCGACCGTGCGCAAAGCCCCCGAGGACATTACCTCCGCCGAGTGGGACAACGTCATCAACGTGAACCTGAGGGCCGCCTTCTTGTCCTGCAAGGCGGTCTACCCCCACTTCAAGGCTCAGGGCGGCGGGAAGATCATCAGCATCGGCAGCATGTACAGCATTTTCGGTGGCGGGGGAAGCGGAGTGCCCTACTCGTCCAGCAAGGGCGGCATCGTGCAGCTTGCCAAAAGCTTCGCCGTGGCGTGGGCGGGTGACAACATCCAGTCCAACGCGATACTGCCGGGCTGGTTCATGACCGAGTTGACCCAGGCCATCCCGGAAACCCAACCAGAGCGGTTCGACCTGATCAACCGTCGCATCCCCATGGGTCGATGGGGTGAGGCCAGCGAGTTGCAGGGCACGGCCGTTTTCCTGGCCAGCCGCGCTTCGGATTATGTTACCGGGGCGGTAATTGCCGTGGACGGAGGATTTTCCGTGTCGTAACGGGTTTCCAGTCTGGACAGCAGAACAACAAAAAGGGCGAATCTTGGTTCGCCCTTATCTTTATGGCTGGTTGATGGGGCTAATGTTTACAGTTGCTCCAGTGCCTGCCGAGAGAGCATCATCTTCACCGGGCTGATGGGGCGGAACGTGCGCGAGACCCGTACGTCGCCGGCGAGGCTGCACAGAGTGTATGCATCGTAGGGCTCCATTCCCTTCTCAGTGATGAGGAAGTCCACCATGTCGCGGACGGCCTGCTTCATCGCGGGCCCCAGGTCTTCTCCGTGGGACAGAATGACGTAGTGGTCCGGGGTTACCGCCCGCGGGCCGGCAATGTTCATCCCCTTTTCGACGGTCACCCGGATGTGGGTATCAGCCGAGCATTCGGCGCCGGTTCCCGCCACCGCGCCGTCGCCTACCACGGCGTGGCAGTCGCCCATGGCAAGCAATCCGCCGGGCACGTACGCCGGCAGGTAGAGCACGCTGCCCTGCACCAGTTCCTTCATGTCAATGTCGCCACCATAGGGTCCGCTGTCGCTGGCGGTCTCCTGCTCGTAGGTTGGCGTGGTGGCGACCAGGCCCATAGACGGGTTCAGGGGCAAACGCATCCCGGTGGGCAGCACCAGATCACCCCCGTCGATGCTCATGACCGTCGGGTAGCCTTCGGTGAACTCCGCTTCCAGGAACCCTCGGCCCGGCATTACCATGTGAGCCGGGTTTTCCTTGGGGGTGATGCTGACGAATTCGATGCGGAGGGCGTCGCCGGGTTCGGCTCCGTTGACGTAGATTGGACCGGTGGCTGGACCCTTGAGCGACTTTTCCTGCAGCACGCCGGGCTCTCGTATGCCTTCAAAGGCGTCCCAGGTCTCGACCATCAGGTCCTCGCCATCATCGATTGTGATGGCGGGCTCGTTCTCAGGATGCAGCACGTAGATGCGCTGTTCGCGGCTCAGGGTTTTCATGTGTGTTCTCCTGAAATCAATTATCGGCGGCCGAGGGAAGGGAGTCGGCCGCGCCGGACGCCATGGGCATATGAGCCTGGCGGACACTCACGTGGGATTCCAGGGCCGTATCAAGGTCCACCACATTCACCGCCACCTCGCCGCGTTGGCTGGCCGCGCCCATCGGTGAGCCGGAGTAGTAGGCCGTGACGCCACCCTGGGAAACATCCTCGAATCGTTCCCAATGTCCAAGGGCGATGTAGTCGCAACCCGCCTCAGCGATCTCGTGGGGTCGGATGGGAGAAGATCTTTCTTCGGTGTCGTCGGGAAAGTGGAAGTGCCCGTGGGCAATGCCGACCAGCCAACGCGCGTTGCGCTCTACAGGGATTCCAGCCAACGGACGGAAGGATGGCGTGTGGCTGTCCATGGCGCGGCCCCAAATGTCCAAGTCAAGATCGGGGAAGGTCAATGTCTGGCCTTGGGTTCCGCTGATGATGTGCAAATTGAGCGGCGCATCTGAGAACGGACCGCGCCGATACAGTGTGTCCCCATCGTAGAGATCGTGGTTGCCAGGGAGTATCACGGCAGGGACCGACGCTCTGGACATTTCCCCAATGAAGAATTCCAACACGGCGTCCGAAATTCGGGCGTTGTCGAATACGTCGCCAGCGATCAACAACGCGTCTGCGTTCAGCCGGTGAACGCCATCAACGACCGCGGACAGCGCCCTTTCAGCAGCTGCCGGATCCCAGTCATCGCCAAGATGGGTATCTGAGGTGTGGATAATGCGGATTTTGCGTCGCGACATGGATGTTCAGGGGGTTGCCACGGCGGGTTGCGGCACCGGTTCTTCAACTTGGCTTTGGATTGCTTTCAGCAGCGCTGGAAGGTTCCAGCCCTTGGCTGCCGAGACGAATACCCGACCGTTCACTGCCGGGGAATCGGCACCAGCGATTGACGACAGGTCCATCTGGTCAAATGATTCGACGTCCCCCGGGTCGTCGGTGAGCAGGTCCATCTTGTTGATCACCAAGAGACGTGGTTTCCCACCCAAATCCAGATCATTGAGGGTTTGCTCCACCACCTCGGCTTGCTCCGGAGCCTTGGGGTGGGTGATGTCGATGACGTGCAGGAGGAGGTCGGCTTCGCTCAGCTCGGCGAGGGTAGCCCGGAACGCTGCTACGACGGTCGGCGACAGTTTTTGGATGAATCCCACGGTGTCGCTGAGGAGGAGTTCGCTGCCGTCGGGCAACCTAAGCCGACGCGTGACCGGGTCGAGAGTGTTGAAAAGCTGGTCCTCGGCCGGCACGCCGGCGTCGCACAAGGCGTTGAACAAGGTGCTCTTGCCGGCGTTGGTGTAACCGACCAATGTTGCCATCTGAGTAGCGGAGCGGCGACGACGTTCCAAGTATTGGCTACGACGTTGGCGCACGCTATCCAACTCGGATTCGATTTTCTGAATCCTGCGGCGAATCAGGCGTCGGTCAGTCTCCAACTGCGTTTCACCGGGTCCGCGCGTTCCGATCCCTCCACCGAGGCGCTCCAAGTGGGACCACTGCCCGATCAAGCGGGGCAACAGGTATTGGTGCTGTGCGAGTTCCACCTGCATCTGGCCCTCGCGGGTTCGGGCGTGCCGTCCAAACACGTCCAGGATTAGCGCGGTACGGTCAATAACCTTGACCTGAAGCGCGGATTCGAGGTTTCGCTGCTGCGTAGGCGTCAATTCGTCGTCACAAATGACCACATCCGGACGCTCTTCGGCGAGCACGTCCTGAAGCTCTTGCAGTTTGCCTTTGCCAAGATAAGTCGGCGTGATCTTGTCGGCGCGCTGAGAAACGGTAGCGACTACCTCCGCCCCGGCTGAGCGGGTGAGATAGTCCAACTCCACCAGCGTGTCTCGCAGTCCCCAGAGTTGTTCTCCGCGCCTCTTGGCCTCAACGGCTACCAGCACTGCCCGTTCCGTAGACGGGCCAGTCGGTTTGGGTTGGCGGGACTTAGGCATAGGCGGCTATAGAAGTGACCAAGGGAGTGGTCTAAGCGCGAGGAGCAGGTATGGTCCAGTTTTCCAGCCGTTGGCAGCCGGTCTCGACCCTCTCATCCGGTGTCGTCAAGGACAGGCGAATGTATCCCTCGCCGTACTGTCCGTATGAGGATCCGGGGGTGACGACGATGTCGATTTCCTCCAGCAGCCGGGCGGCGAAGTCAGCCGACGTGAAGCCCTCTGGCACTGGCGCCCAGATGTACAGGCTTGCGCGCGGGGTTTCTACGTTGAGACCCATACGAGTCAAGGCTTGCAGGACGCGGTCGCGTCGCCATTGGTAGCTCGCGATGTTGTCGTCGATGCAGTCCTGTGGGCCGGTCAACGCCTCCATGGACATTTCCTGGATGGCCTGCGGGATGCCCGAGTCCAGGTTAGCTTTGATCTGGAACAGGGCCTTGATCATGTCGGCGTTGCCCACGGCCATGCCCATACGCCAGCCCGTCATGTTGTAGGTCTTGGACAGCGAGTGAAATTCCAGCCCCACCTCTTTGGCGCCTTCGATCTGCATCATGCTCCCCGCGCGATACCCGTCGTAACCGACCTCCGAGTAAGCGGCGTCGTGGAGCATCGCGATGTCATGCTCGCGGCAGTAACGCAGCGCCGATTCCAAGTCTTCCTGGGACGCCACCGCGCTGGTGGGATTGTTCGGGTAGTTGAGCCACATCACCTTGGCTTGACGCGCAACATCCTCGGGGATAGCGTCCAGCTCCGGCAACCACCCGTTGCGCTGGTACAGCGGCATCACGTGGCTCTCCGCCCCAGCGAACATTGTGCCAACGGCGTACACCGGATATGCCGGATCAGGCACCAGCGCGATGTCGCCCGGGTCCAGGAAGGCGAAAGCGGCGTGCCCGATGCCTTCCTTGGCGCCAATCAGGGGCAGGACCTCCGAATCGGAGTCCAAATCGACGTCGAAACGTTGCTTGTACCAGTGAGCGATTGCACGGCGCATTTCCGGCAGTCCGTCGGTTTCCGGATACCGATGGTTGGGCGGATCCTGGGACGCCGTCAGCAAGCGATCGACGATAGGCTGCGGCGTCGGGATGTCGGGGTCGCCGATGCCGAAGGTTACGACATCGATGCCGGCGGCACGCTTTTCCGCGATGATGCGAGAGATTTCGACGAAGGGGTATGGCGCGAGTTTCCCGAGGCGTTGGGATAGGCTAGGCATGTTTCTCCTGGTTGATCGAATTTTTTGATGGGCTGTCAGGGTGGCAGCGCCGATATGCTATACGGCTACGGCCGCCTCGGATTGATACGACAGGTCTCTCTCCAAAGTAAGCCAATTGTACTCGTCGATGAACTTGGCGAGACTGAACGCGGGTTCAATAGCCAAGTCTGACGACAGATGTCCGGCCGGGTCTTCGATTCCGTGCTGGGAGCGGGCATCGGCGGCCACGGAGAGCGCGGCCATCCGCATGATGGTCAGAAACTGCGAGTAGGTTGCCCCGTTGGGCGGATCGCCGGGGAAATAGGCGTCGCGAATTCCCGCACCCCAGGACACGAACAACTGTGGGTTCAATGCGGTCAGAATGGCCGACGCGGCGGTGGGCCCGACGCCATCCGCTTCTGCGAGAGCGTCATACGCGTGTTCGATCACGTCCAGCGTAGAACAGCGAAGGTCGTTGAATTCCAACGCGGACGCGGACAGCGGCTCCAAGTAAGGCATAGCCTTAGCGACGGCGGCAGCGATACCTTCGGCTTTGTCTTGTGGAATTCGACATCCCCACTGGTTCACGTAGCGCAACAAGGCGAGCCAATCTGCGCCGGGACCCCCATTGTGCAGCGCGGTCCGAAATTCAGGATCCCTCGCCGCGAGGCTCACCGAATCGTCTACAAGTGTCCGAAACGCGTTGGCGGACCATTTGAGATGGTCGTAGGTGGTGGGTCCGGTCGCGTAGTTTGTCATTCTGTCCACACTCCACTGAATACTTCGGCTGCTGGACCTTCCAAGAATACCTCGCCCTCGCCATCCCATTCGATGTTGAGGGTTCCACCGGGAAGGTTGACGTTTACCTGGTCACCCGTATGTCCCAGCATGCGGGACGCGACGCCGATAGCGCACGCGCCGGTGCCGCACGCCATGGTCTCGCCGGCTCCGCGTTCCCATACGCGGGCGTCCAGTTGGCCGTCGTCACGCACATTGACGATTTCGAAGTTCACACGGTCCGGGAAAATCGGATGCCTTTCTACGAGGGGACCGATGTTGTGCAATGGAAACTCTTCAACTGGCTGATCGATGAACGTGACGGCGTGCGGATTGCCCATCGATACGAAGGTGAGGAAGAGTCGAAAGTCCCCGGGATGAACCGCATAATTGATGATGGGCCCGTCCTGCGTGCTGATCGCGGGGTCGAGGGCCACCGGGATCTCCGACGGTGCAAAGCGCGGCAAGCCCATGCTCACCCGCGCCCCGTTGACCATGCCACCAGAGTAATGAGGCACGATGGTGCGGACGCCTGACATCGTGTCTACCGTGACCTGGTCAGCGGTATTGGAAACGATCCCTCGTTCGATGGCGTATTTGGCGAAACAGCGGATTCCGTTACCGCACATGGCACCCTCGGAACCGTCCGAGTTGAACATCCGCATGCGTAGATCGGCTACGTCCGAGTCCATCACCAGTATCAGGCCGTCTCCGCCGACGCCAAAATGCCGGTCGCTGATGGCGCGGGACAGACCTTCCCAGTCACGTTCCGGCATGGCACGCGCGTCAATGTAAACGTAGTCGTTGCCGGCGCCGTGCATTTTGGTGAATTCCATCGTCGAACTCCTCCGACCCCCCGGCACTTGCCCGGTAGTGCGGAATTGTATCACACAGTACTCACGCCCCGAGAAATTCGTGGACGTGCCGGCAGGCTTCAGCGACCGGCAACTCGTGCGTGGAGTCCAGCCAAAAAATGCGCTCGTCGTTGGGTTTAAACCAGGTGTATTGGCGCCGCACCAATCGGTGAGTCTGTGTTTTGGAGCGCTGAATCGCGTCATCCCGCGGCATCTCGCCAGCCAGGTACTGCCCCAACTGGGAGTATCCGACGCCGGAAAGCGGCCCATCTCCGAGTGCGTAACCGTCGCACGCGAGCTTACGCGCCTCCTCCAGTAGTCCGTCCTGCATCATGCCGTCGAACCTGGCGTCAATCTTCGAGTACAGAGTGGAGCGTTCCGCAGTCAGGCCGATGATCAGAGCGTCGTACGGTGGCTCGGGACTGCGCGCAGTCCCGGACGTCCTGCCTCCCAGGGCACGGACGATTTCCAATGCGCGGATGATTCGGCGCGTGTTGTGCCGATCTATCGCCTCAGCGCGGTCTGGATCTAGGGTTTTCAGTTCGCTCCATAGCGTTTCGAGACCTTCGATTGCCGCGCGCCGTTCCAGATTGCCACGGTAAACCGGGTCGGGAGGCACCTTCGGGACCTGCCATCCCTCCAGGAACGCCCAAATGTATTGACCGGTCCCGCCGCAGAGGATGGGCAACTTTTCGCGGCGAACGATGTCCGTGACCTTACACCGAGCCAACGGGAGGTATTCGCCCAGACTGAGCGGCTCGTCGGGTTCACGGATGTCGATGAGGTGGTGTGGCGCTGCCGCCTGTTCTTCGTGCGTAGGCTTGGCGGTGCCGATGTCCATGCCCACATAGACTTGACGGCTATCGGCGTTAACGATTTCGCCGTGGAATCGTTGGGCGAGTGCGATGGCAAGGGCGGTCTTTCCGACCGCGGTGGGGCCGACTACGGCAATCAGGCGGGGAAGCTCCGGCATTCCCACATCCCGGAACCCGCTGGCTCAAATGGAGGCGAAAGCCGCGACGACGGCCAGGAACGAGTCGGCATCCAGGCTGGCCCCGCCGACCAGAGCGCCGTTGATGCTGTCCACCTCCGCGAAGTCGGCTGCATTTCCGGCGTTCACGCTGCCCCCATAGAGCAGTGGGGTGCTCGAAGCTACTTCCGAGCCCAGCGAAGCGGCGATTGTCGAATAAATCGCTCCACTCATGACCTGATCGGCGATCTCGGGGGTCGCGGCGCGACCGGTGCCGATCGCCCAAACCGGTTCGTAAGCGACGGCGACTCTGCCCATGGCTGCCTCCGGGTCGATCTCGGCCAGGGCGCCGACGACCTGACGTCGGATGACCTCGGCAGCTTGGCCTGACTCCCGCTCGTCCAGGGTCTCGCCCACGCAAATGATGGGCTGGAGCCCGTGATGCAGTGCGGCCGCTGCCTTTCGTCCCACGGATTCGTCTGTCTCACCGAAAAATTGACGACGCTCGGAATGGCCGATGATCACATATTTGCAGAGGCCAACCAGCATCGGCGGCGCGATCTCCCCGGTAAATGCCCCGCTATCATCAGCGTGCATGTTTTGCGCGGCGATGGCGACGCCACTCTCCGAAACTGCGCCTCGTATCGCAGCCAGCGAGACAAAGGGCGGCCCCAGGACAATCTCAACGCCGTTCAGACCGGGCGCTCTACTGGCGATGGCGGACGCCAAGGCAACACCCGACTGGATGTCGGTGTTCATCTTCCAGTTGCCGGCGACGATGTTTTGCACGACGGTCATTAGCGTCTGTGGGACACGGAAGCAAACCTACGGGCCAAACTTCGAGAGCTTGCCCGAGTGCGACAGCGCCAACAGCATGATGGTTTCCGCCGGAATCCGACCGAGAGAACCCTGGGCGCACTGCCGTTCGTTGAACCCGTCTACGCCTTCTCCCAAGGTCAGCTTGGAGTGCAGCATGAACGGCACCGGATGCCAACTGTGGGATGCCATGATTGCGGGCGTGGCGTGGTCTCCAGCCACCATGAGCACATCGGGGTTGAGATCGAGGATGCGCGGCAAATGCACGTCCAGATCTTCGAGGCATTTGACCTTAGCGTCGAAATCGCCGTCTTCTCCAGCGGAATCGGCAGGTTTGTAGTGCAGGAAGAAGAAATCGTGGTCGTCCCAGTTGGCGTGGAGCGTTTCGACTTCTTCGCCAAAGGTCATCCCGGTAGGTATGATTTTCATATTGGCCACCGACGCCAAGCCTCGGTACATGGGGTAGGCGGCAATAGCGGCCGGATTGAGGTGGTAAACCCCTCCAAAATCGGGCAGGTTGGGCAACTGCGCCCACCCGCGCAGCAGCACCATGTTGGCCGGCTCGTCCTCGGCAAGAATCCGGCCCGCCTGGTACACAAATTCCTGGACTATTTGCGCGGTTCGTTCGGCCTCGGACGTTATGGCGCTGGCCGGACGCGGCGCGACGCCCTCGCGTTGCGGGTCGGTTTCCTCGACGTTTTCAGACAGGCCGTCTCCACGCAACCTCAACACGAACCGGTAGTCCTGCACTGGGGATACGTCCAACTGCACCCCAGGTATTTCGATCCTGTCCAACCGTTCACATAGTGGTGCGCTCAACTCAGTCGCGATCCGACCAGCCCTGCGGTCCGTCAACAAACCGTCGTCATCAACCGTGCAGAAGTTGCCCCGGGCCGCGACGTCTCCGGGCAACAACTCAACTCCGATCCCCAACGCCTCCAGGGCACCGCGACCGATGATGTATTTCAGGGGGTTATAGCCGAACAGAGCCAGATGCCCGGGGCCGCTTCCCGGAGCGACTCCCACCTCAACGGGAGTGGTTAATCCGCAAGCGCTCCGTTGGGCAAGGGCATTCAAGTTGGGGATATTGGCTGTCTCCAACTCGGACTTGCGTGTGTCGGGGTGCGGCAATCCGCCCAAACCATCCGCTACCAGCATGATGATTTTGGATGGGGTGCTGGCGATGCTGTCGTGAATCTGTTCCAGGTCGATCATATCCGCTCCGGAATTGTATGGTTGTCAGGCGTCGGGAAGGGCGGATATACCGGGCAGGTCGCGTCCTTCCAGGAACTCCAGCGAGGCGCCTCCGCCAGTGGAGACGTGGGTCATGCGGTCCATCAGGCCGAGGGATTCTACCGCCTCGGCGGTGGAGCCGCCGCCCACCACCGTGGTGGCATCACCCAAGGACGCGATGCTATCGGCGACCGTTTTGGTGCCAGCGCTGAATCTGTCCATCTCGAACACGCCCATGGGGCCGTTCCACAATATGGTCTTGCAGTCGGCCAATTGGACGGCATAACGCGACGCGGTGTTCTCGCCCACGTCCATGATGTACCAACCATCTGGAACGTGGTCAACGGATGTGGTGGACAACGAACCCGGGTGCGCGGCGAATTCGTCCGCCACAACAACATCGTCGGGCAGGTGTATCGACACGCCATCCCTTTCGGCTCGGGTGAGCACGTCCCTGGCAAACTCCAAGCGGTCGTCTTCGACGGAGGATGCTCCCACAGGTTTACCTATAGCCGCGAGGAAGGTAGTGGCCATGCCCCCACCGATGAAGAGGTGGTCCAGCCGAGGCAAAAGGTTCTCCAGCACCAGGATCTTATCGCTCACCTTTGCGCCACCCATCAGAGCGGCCAACGGGCGGCGTGGCTCGCCCAACGCCAATCCCAGGGATTCAACCTCGCGCTGCGTCAGTAGCCCCATGGCAGACGGCAACAATCTGGGCACGCCGACGGTTGACGCATGGGCACGGTGGGCGACGGCAAAAGCGTCCATTACGAAACAATCTGCCAACCTAGCCAACTGTTGCGAGAATGCATCGTCGTTCTTTTCTTCCCCCGGGTGAAACCTCAAATTTTCCAGCAGATAAATGTCTCCTGCGGACATTTGGGACACTCCTTCGGTTACCTCGGTTCCAACGCAGTCTCTGAGTGAAACGACGGGGCGATTCAAGAGCACGCCCAGCCGGTCTCCCACCGGAGCCAACCGCACCGCTTCGTCCACCTGACCGCCAGGCCGACCGAGATGCGAGCACAGGATGATCCTCGCCTGCCGTTGCAGCAGGTATTCAATGGTCGGTAGCGTGGCCCGCAACCTCTGGTCGTAGTTGGCTATCGCCTCCACGCCCTGCTCGATGGGCACGTTGAAATCGACCCTCACCAGTACGGTCTTCCCGGACACGTCCAGTTGGGACAGGGTTCTCTTACTCATCGAATCCCTCAGCGCACCGAAACTGATTGCTCGGCCACCATCCACTGGGCCGCGTGCTGTAGAGATTCAGGATGCTTTAAATTGCCGATTGCACGGGACACTGCGTTTTCAGCATCTTGCGCGAGCTTGCTAACGCGTTGCTCGGCATAATCCCGGGAACCGGTGGCCTCCAGCAGGGACACGATGCGCGCTGAATCGTCAGGCTCCAGCACCCGTTTCATGTAGATGCCGCCCAATTCCCGCTTGGTGGAGGTGGAGGCGTGCTGCAACGCGTGGATCAGGGGCAGGCTCTTTTTCTTATTGAGGACGTTGCTCGGTGTGAAACCATCACCCTGGTTACCCCAAAGATCCGCGATATCACATCGGACTTGCAGGGCCATGCCCAAAGCCTCGCCCCAAGCCCGCAAAGCCTCGGCAGTATCGGGATCGCCGCCGGACGCCAGTGCGCCGATCTTGGCGGAACATCCGGCCAATGCCCCGGATTTCTTCCGGACCATGTCGAGGTAGTCAGACTCCGATACGATCAATTGGTCCTGGTAGGTCAGGTCCATGTATTGGCCTTCGCAGAGCGTCAGACAAGCCTGGTCCAGAGATCGCAACGCTTCAAGCACCGTTTCGGCAGATGCGTCCGATTCGGTCAGCCTCATGAGCACTGACCGCGCCAACGCGTGGAGGCCATCGCCGGCGTTGATGGCTTGCGATGGGCCCCAGACCCACCAGATGCTTGGCCGGTCGTCGTTTTGATCGATGCGGCCGGCCTGCACATCGCTATGTACCAGGACGAAATTGTAAGCAAGTTCGACCGCCGAGGCCGCCGGAATCGCGGGTTCATAGTCGCCGGATACCGCGTCGGCTGCGGCCAGGGTCAAAAGCCCACAATGGTGAAGAGGCGTCAACACCGAATCGTTCGGGTTCCCGCGCTCGTCGACCCATCCAAAATGGTAACGGAGCAGATCGTAGAGCATACCCTGGCGTTGCAGGAACGCGGCCCGAAGGTCGGCGTCGATGCCGGCTCGATACGATTCGTATTTCGTCACCGTGGTGATGTGCGTCCTCCCAAACTTGGGCCCTATTCTAGCCCTACCGCGCGACGAATGTCGGACAATTCCAGCGCGCCGGCGCGGAGAAGGGTTAATTCGCGGTCTGAAACAGCGACGATGGTGCTGGCAGTTCCCATCGGTTTCGCCCCGGACGTAATGATACCATCAACCAGCGTGCCCAGTGTACGCCGCAAATCCTCCGGGTCGGTAATGTCCGCTCCTCCGCTCGGGTTGGCGCTGGTGCCGGTGATAGGTTTGCCGATCCCTTCGGCCAAGGCCAACGGGACCTCGTGGTCTGGCATCCTGATGGCTATGGTGTCCAGTCCGCCGGTCAGCCGTGGCGGCAGGCCCGAAGACGCTGGCAACACTAGAGTGAGAGGGCCGGGCCAGAAACGCTCCGCAAGGGCACCGGCCAGTTTGGAGCATTCACCGACAGCGCCGGATACCATACCCACCTGTTCCCAGCCCGACACCAGCACTGGGAGCGGCATGTTGGCCGGCCTTCCCTTGACTTCATACACCCGGTCCAGCGCTTCCGGGTTGGTGGCGTCTGCAGCGAGCCCGTAGAGGGTATCCGTCGGGATCGCGACTACCCCACCTCGAGCAAGACAGTCTATCGCGGCGTTGATTTCCGATTTGCTGACCATGCGCCAGCATTCTACCATCGCGACCTACCCGAATCCGGCTTCTCGATGGTCTCAACAAACAGTCCAGGAAAACGGATACCCCGGCGATTGTGCTACCATAAGCCGCCGATTTTCTAATCAGGAAATCCCTCAATGACTACCAAGAACCAGACCGATGCCATCGTAGTCGTAGACTTCGGGTCGCAGTACACTCATCTGATTGCCCGACGCATCCGCGAATTGCGGGTCTATTCCGAGATTATCTCGGCCACCGCTGGGAAACAGGCGATTGCCCACCTGAACGCTCGCGGCATAATCCTCTCCGGTGGTCCCGCCAGTGTGTACGATGAGGGAGCGCCGGCGATAGCGCCCTGGATCATGGAGTCTGGTTTACCGGTCCTCGGCATCTGTTACGGCATGCAGGCGTTGGTACATCAGTTGGGCGGGTCCGTGGTTGCCGGTGATGTCCGGGAATACGGCCATGCTGATCTGATTTCCGATGAGGTAGGGTCAGGACTGTTGGCCGGCGTATCGACTCCGGCGCCCGTTTGGATGAGCCATGGCGACGCGGTCGAACGTTTGCCAGATGGCATCACGGCTGTTGGGCGGACTGCCAATACCGAGTGCGCCGCGGTCACCGACGGGAAGCGATGGTTCGGTTTGCAGTTCCATCCGGAGGTGCAACACACCCCGGACGGCATGACCATCCTGGGTAATTTCGTGCATGATATCTGCGGTTGCCCGGAATCGTGGACTGCCGGCAATTTCGTTGCCGAGACCGTGGAACGGGTTCGGGACCAGGTCGGGAACGATCGCGTGATTTGCGGACTCAGCGGCGGCGTTGACTCATCCGTGGCGGCGGCACTGCTACATCGGGCCATCGGACCGCAACTGACCTGCATTTTCGTGAACAACGGGTTGTTGCGACACGGCGAAGTCGAACAGGTACAGGATACCTTCCAGCGGGGTCTTGGGTTGGACCTGCGGTACGTCGATGCCGAGTCCCGTTTCCTGGACAGACTGTCTGGAGTGATAGACCCGGAGACCAAGCGCAAGACCATCGGCGGGGAATTCATCAGGGTTTTTGAGGATGCCGCCGCCGAAATCGACAACGTCAAGTGGTTGGCTCAGGGAACGCTGTATCCGGACGTGATCGAAAGCGAAACCCCGGAGAATCGAGCGTCCGCCCGCATCAAGACCCACCACAACGTCGGCGGGTTGCCGGAAAAGATGGATTTCGGCCTGGTTGAGCCGTTGCGCTACCTGTTCAAGGACGAGGTCCGGGCCGTGGGTCTGGAGCTTGGACTACCGGAGGAGATCATCTACCGCCAACCGTTTCCGGGGCCCGGTTTAGCGATTCGTATCATCGGCGAGGTTACGCCGGAGCGGGTCGCCTTGTTGAGGAACTGCGACCGCATCGTTCTGGAGGAAATAGAGGACGCGGGACTGTACCGGGATATCTGGCAAAGTTTTGCGGTGCTGACGGACAATCGAACGGTGGGCGTGATGGGTGACTACCGGACCTACGGGTACGCGTGCGCCATACGTGCGGTCAACTCGGAAGATGCGATGACTGCCGATTGGGTACGCCTGCCGTACGATGTCTTGGCGGGCATCAGCAACCGAATCGTCAACGAGGTGGATGGCGTGAACCGCGTGGTCTACGACATTACCAGCAAGCCACCCGGCACCATCGAGTGGGAGTAGCCGGCGATGCGCGTTCTGGTTGTGGGTTCCGGCGGTAGGGAACACGCTCTCGCTTGGCGGTTGGCCCAATCGCCATCCGTAACCGAAATATTCGCCTCCCCCGGAAATTCGGGCACGGCAGCGCTGGGAGACAACTTGCCCGTGTCGGACACTGACGTTGATGGCATGGTGGCCGCTGCTCTGGAACGTTCGGTGGAACTGGTCGTTGTCGGCCCCGAGATCCCGTTAGCACTGGGCTTGTCAGATCGCCTGAATGACGCCGGGATCCCGGCGTTCGGCCCCAGTCGGGCGGCTGCCCGCCTGGAATCCAGCAAGAGTTTTGCGCGGTCAGTTATGGATGCCGCCGGGGTACCCGGCCCTAACTACCGGGTGTTTCAGAACGTTGCCGGGGCGTTGAATTACGTTCAATACTATGACAGGCCGGTGGTCGTAAAAGCAGATGGATTGGCGGCCGGTAAAGGCGTCGCCATGTGCGCCAATCTTGAAGACGCTATCTACGCCATCCGCGCCAGCATGGAAGATCGAGCCTTCGGCGACGCCGGCGAGACCGTGGTAATCGAGGACTGGCTGGAGGGGCCCGAGGTGAGCGTTTTCGGGTTCACGGATGGCGTGGACCTGTCGCCGGTCGTCGCGGCCACCGACTACAAGCGCATTGGCGAAGGTGGATTGGGACCCAATACCGGCGGCATGGGAAGTTACGGTCCTCCCCACTTTTGGAACGATGAGCTGGCAGAGACGGTCCGCGAGAATTTCATGCTGCCGGTGATCCACGAACTTGACCGACGGGGTGCGCGTTACCGGGGCGTTCTGTACTGCGGTCTGATGCTGACCGACCGGGGACCCCGCGTCCTGGAATTCAACTGCCGGTTCGGCGATCCAGAAACTCAGGTAGTAATGCCGCAACTGCTCACCGATCCCGTGGAAGTCATGCTGGCATGCGCCAACGGCAACTTGTGCGACGCAGAGCCCGTTCGTTGGTCTAGCCGTCCTGCGGTAGCAGTGGTCATGGTTTCTCACGGCTACCCGGGTTCCTACCAAACCGGATTCCCCATTTCCGGGTTGAGGGATGCCGACGGCGATTCCGGCTCGATGGTATTCCATGCCGGGGGGCGCCTCGACGACGATGGCGAAACCGTGCTGACGGCCGGGGGGCGCGTGCTGGCGTGCGTTGGGACCGCCGACAAGTTGGACGGAGCCCGCGATCTGGCGTACGAGCGCGTCGCCACTATCGGCTTCCAAGGAGCCTATTACCGGCGAGATATTGCCGCGGAAGCCATCCCCACTTCGATGCCGGTCGGTTGATTCGCTCGTGGCCACCGCAAGACATCCGCAAACGATCGGTGTCGATTGGAGAGAGCTTTCGGAGTCCTTTCGTGAAGCTGTCGAGGCCGGGGTACTCGATACGTTTCGACGTCGCCGGTGGAGCTACGACGAAAACCCCAGTGCCTGGCTTGAACAGGACAACCTGACCGTCTTGACGCAATCTCAGGCCGATTCGCTTTACCGAGCGGCCGGCGGTCGCCACATCACAAAATTCCGTACCAATTCCATCGAGGATGTTCGGGACTCGGTCGATTTCCTGTTGTACGACACGATCAAACTCGAGAACCGATTCGAGGAATGCGCTCTCGACACGGGAGGGTTCGGCCTGATGGGCGCGGGCCGTGAGTGGCCTTCATATTTGTTGACCCTGCGAGAACCCACGTTGTTTGCACCGTGGAACCCCCACACAGAACGGTCGCTACGACGCCTGGGACTGCTGCCGCCGGGACTCAAACATGGACACACCGGGCTGGGTTACATCGATCTGCTGGACGCCTTGCAGGTAGTCCGAATCAGATTGGGTCTGCCGGACTTTCGGGCTGTTGACGAATTCTGTTACCTTAACGGGCGCATTTCGAGAGGCTCGGCATGAATGCCGCAGTAATCGGTTCGGAGGGTCTGTAAATGCCGTGGCAGGATGAACTGAGGCGCCTGCGTACCCGTGTGGACAACGAGGGTTATGGCCGCAAGATCGCGGAGATGGGCGAACGACGGGATTTACTTGAGAAGTTCGCCACCGGACTGCGTATCGAGGATTTGCTTCGGGAGATGAACGAGGCTCTACTGGACGGCGGCGCCCGCCTCATCGTGGACCGTTCGTGGCAGTATGACTTCGAGGGCGATGACGATTCTGATTTCAACGAACTTACCGACGAAATCCTGTACACCCTTTATTGGCACGACGGCGACCCCATTGAGCTGGAAGTTCGGGTCGGCATCGACGGAGACGACGCCGGGTACGTGATGGTTGAGGACGAAGAAATCGACGACGATGATGAGAGCATCCAAAAAGCTCTGCTGGATGCTTTCCGGGAAATCGCGGAAATCGCCGAGTAAATTCAGGCTCGCGAGGATTCTCGGGACGAATGAATCCGAGCATCGCGGCAAGCAATAAGGAGTATTACTTTGCCACTGGTAGGAGTAGTAATGGGTAGCGCCTCGGATGAAGAGGCGGTGCAACCCACCCTCAACACGTTGGAATCCCTGGGCGTCGATTACGAGGTCCGGGTTATGTCGGCTCACAGGACGCCGGAGCGAGTGCACGAGTACGCCAGCACCGCGCGGGACCGAGGCATCGAGGTGCTGATCGCGGCAGCTGGCGGGTCGGCCGCCCTCGGGGGTGCGCTGGCCGCTCAGACCACGCTGCCGGTGATCGGCATACCACTCACTTCAAGTGAGCTAAACGGCTGGGACGCCCTGTTGTCCACAGCCCAGATGCCGCCGGGAATCCCGGTGGCCGCCATGGCCGTCGGCGGTTGGGGCGCGCGCAACGCTGCCTACTACGCCGCCCAGATTCTCGCCATAAAGCACGACGACATCCGCGAGGCTGTCGAGAGCTACCGGCGGTCCCTGCGTGAGCGCTAGATCTCCAGGAAGTAACCGCCGACCACCGGCGGTGCTGGTCGACTTTGACGACACGGCGGCGGTGCAGAACGTCGCCGAGTTGCTGTTGAATCGCTTTGGTGACCCTACGTGGACCGATGTCCGCGAGCGGTTCCGCCAGGGTGAGTTGTCGCTCAAGGACTACCAGGAGATCACTTTCCGCCAAATGAGTGCAGATAAAGCCACCATGCAGGCCTACGTTCGCGACAACGCTTGTTTCCGCGACCATTTCGGTGAACTCGCGGCTTACTGCGATGCCAGTTCTATACCCATGTGCATTCTCAGCCAAGGATTGGATTTCTACATCCAGGCGTTGCTGGATGACACCGGCTATCCGTCTATGCCCGTCCATGCGGTGCGGGCTGAGTTCGATGAGAACGGCGGTCGGATCGTCGGGTACGCATACGATTTTGCGTATCCCGATGCGCCGGAACTGGGCAACAGCAAAGCGTTGATGGTGCGCCGTTTTCAAGAGCAGGGCTATCACGTGTTTTTCGCCGGCGACGGACGCTCGGATTTTGAGGCCGGCGAGGTCGCCGACACAGTGTTTGCCCATCGGCAGATGGCGCAGATGTGCGATGATGCCGGCGTTTCATACATATCGTTTACCGATTTTGGCCCGCTATTGGATGCCTTACGCCGTTATGTAACCCGCCCCGGCTGAGAGTCGCAAAGTCGCTATGATAAAATATCAAGCCGTAATGACATCCTGGCGGAGGCGCAATCGCCGTGATTGACCGTTACTCCAGGCCCGATATGAAGCAGGTCTGGTCCGACGAAAACAAATACCGCATGTGGCTCGACGTAGAGTTGGCCGTGTGCGAGGCGTGGACTGAGGCGGGTGTCATCCCGTTGGAGGACATGGAGGCGCTGAGGTCGGCGACCTACAACCACCCCCGGATGATGGATATCTTCGAGACCACGCGGCACGACGTAACGGCTTTCCTTCGCTCCATCACGGAGACTCTGGGCCCCGAAGGCCGGTGGCTGCATCTGGGAATGACCTCCTCCGACATGCTCGACACCGGGCAAGCATTGCAGATGGTGGCGGCCGCGGATCTGCTGTTGAAGGAGACAGACGCCGCGATAGAGGCAGTCCAAGAGCAGGCGGTTCGCCACAAGGACACGCTGATGATGGGCCGGACCCACGGTGTCCATGCAGAGCCCATGACCTTCGGTTTGAAACTCGCTTTGTGGTGGGATGAACTCAGGCGTCAGAAAGAACGGCTGGAGGCGGCGCGCGAATCCGTCCGTGTTGGCAAGATCTCCGGCGCGGTTGGGACCCACGCCACCATCCCGCCGCACATTGAAGAACGCGTTTGTGATCACCTTGGGTTGAAAGTTGCGCCCGTGTCCAACCAGGTGGTCCAGCGGGACAGATACGCGCACTTCATTACCACCTGCGCTTTGGTCGCTGCTTCGCTGGAGAAGTTCGCTACTGAAATACGTGGAATGCAGCGCACCGAAATTCACGAGGTCGAGGAACCCTTCGGCGCCGGCCAGACCGGTTCGTCGTCAATGCCGCACAAGCGCAACCCTGAGTTGACCGAGCGGATCTGTGGGCTTGCGCGCACCATCCGTGGCAACGCCGTCCCGGCGTTGGAGAACGTGGCCCTGTGGGGAGAGCGCGACATCAGCCACTCCTCTTCTGAGCGCATTATCCTGCCTGACACCTGCCTCATGCTGGATTACATACTCAGCATCTTTACCCACGTCATCAGCGGCCTGCGGGTTGACACTGACCGTATGTGGCAGAACCTGGAGAGCAGCAGAGGCCTAATTTTCAGCCAGCGCGTTTTGTTGGCGCTGGTCGAGGATAAGGGCCTGTCCAGGGAAGAGGCTTACGACATCGTGCAGCGTAACGCCATGCGCGCATGGGACGACTCGCAGGACTTCCGTGACCTGCTGAAACGAGACGCGCAGGCTACTGAGCATTTGACCGAAAGCGAGATGGACGCTCTGTTCGACTACGGCTATTACACTCGCTATATCGACGACAATTTCGAGCGCATCGGGCTGTTGCCCGCCGCTGTGCTCGCGTAACTTCCGTCGGACCAAACCCTAAACTGGAACGAGCCATGATTATCGAAACCCGCATGTCCAACCGAATGCACCGCGGCAAGGTCAGGGATACCTATCAGTTGAACGACGACCTGTTGCTGATGGTGGCCACCGATCGCATCTCCGCTTTCGACGTAGTCCTGCCCAACGGGATACCGGACAAGGGCGCTGCGCTCAACGGGATGTCCGCTTTCTGGTTCGGGCTGACCGAACACATCGTTCCCAACCACCTGGTCGCCTTGGCAGACTCCCCGGGCGCGGCACCGTATGCCGACAACCCGATCATATCGGACCCGGCGTACGCAGAGGACAATGTCGGCCGGCAGGCCATGGTGGTCAAAAAAGCGGAACGAATCGACATCGAATGCATCGTTCGCGGATACATCACCGGCTCGGCGTGGGGCGAATACCGACGGCAGGGCACCGTGTCCGGCAAGGAAATGCCGGCCGGAATGGTTGAAGGCGACCTGTTCCCCGAACCGCTTTTCACGCCGACCACCAAGGCGGAAGAGGGTCACGACGAGAACATGTCCGACGCGGAAGTCGAGGCGATGGTTGGGGCCGAAATGGCTCAGAAGTTGGCCGACACCAGCAAGGCCGTGTACCTGTATGCCCACGATTACGCCAAGGATCGTGGTATCGTGTTGGCCGACACCAAGATGGAGTTCGGCATCCTTGATGGCGAATTGATCCTGATCGACGAGTTGCTGACGCCCGATTCCAGTCGGTTCTGGGATGCCGAGGGTTATGCTCCCGGCAAGTCTCAGCCGAGTTACGACAAGCAGTTCGTCCGCGATTGGCTGACGGCGCAGGGTTGGAATCAGGAACCCCCAGCACCGGAATTGCCGGACGACATTGTGCAACAGACGGCGGCATTGTACCGGCAAGCCTACCAGCGATTGACAGGCCAATCGCTGTAGCGCTCCCGCGAACCCAAGATAAGTTCCTATGCCACCGTCCCGACACCGCCGCCGGCGGGCGGATCGACGTTCCGCTCGGCGGACGCCTCCCATCGCCCAATCGGGAGGATTTCGTAGCCGCTGGCTGCTTATCTCGTTCGGAGCGATCGCGGTACTCTTTATCATCGCGCTGTTGGTTCCGGCGGTTCTGCCGGTGAACTTCGGCGGTGGCGGGCAGGGCAGAGCCGATGGTTACGTCCAGGGTATCGGCACTGAGGTGGAGACATCAGAGGACCGGACCCATTTCGCCGACAACTTCACGATAACCGACGTTACGGGTGGGGAAGGGTACTCCACGACACCGCCCACATCTGGTCGGCATTGGAATGGTTGGGCGGCCTGTGGCTTCTACGGGCCAGATCAGCCCCTGCCGGATGAACGAATCATTCACAATATGGAACACGGCAACATCGTCGTGAGTTACAACTTCTCGGACCCCGATCAGATCGCGGAACTGGAGGACGTGTTTGACTCCATTGGCAGAACCAACCTCTGGGGGGTCGCGCGATTCTACGACCAGATCCCCGAGGGCACGGTCGCGTTGACTACTTGGGGCGTGATTGATGGCCCGATGGACGGAATCCAAAAAGATCGTATCGAGCAATTCTTCGAGGCCTATTCGGGCACGTTGAGCCCCGAATTTCCCAACAGCGGCGCGCCTTGCACCACCGGTGGCGTCATGAATCCCGCTTAAGGCCTGCCGGAAACGATGTCGGCCCGGCCCCTGATTGTTGTGGTGGGATGCTTGTTGGGCCTCGCGATATTGGGCTGCGATTCCCCGCAGGATACCGTCGCCCCCACACGTACCTTTGCCGTGGTCTCAACGGCCGTGCCTACACCGACGCCATCTTTCCGGCCTACGCCAACGGGCGTGCCTAACGTCCCGACCACTGTCCCGGCCACGGCAACCCTGGCCCCCACAGCCCAAGTTACCGTTTCGCCGCAAAGGCTTTCGTCCACTCCAACTACCCCCGCGCCGTTGCTGCCTACGCCGACCACACCAGCATCCCCGTCGCTATCCGATGTTCCGGTCACCGAAGGTCCGGTCCGGACCGCCGTCATGGCGAGTCGGGACCATTTTCCTACCCAGATGAAGATCGGTGATGTTGAATCCGGCGGATATAATACCGTGCCGCCCACCTCCGGCCGGCATTGGGGAGCCTGGAGCGACTGCGGTTTCTACAATTACCCGCTGCCCGACGAACTGCTGGTTCACAACCTGGAGCACGGGAACATCATTGTGAGCTACAACCTCACTGACGCGACACAGGTTTCCGCGTTGCGCGACGTGATAGAGTCAATTCCTTTCGCCGCCGAATACGCGATTGTTCGCCGCTACCACGAGATACCCGAAGGGATGGTGGCGATGACCACCTGGGGCGTCCTTGACCGTATGATGGGCGTGGACCCGGAACGGATCGCCAGGTTTTTTGAGCAGTTCCCCGGGAACACCGGTCCCGAGTTTCCCAACGGCCTGCCGTGTACCACCGGCGTCCAGATGACCGATTCGTCCGGCGGATAATCTCACCTGGAGTCAAGGAGTCGTAACGTGTTTCTGGCCCGCATTTACGTGACGCTCAAACCCGCGGTCAACGACCCCCAGGGGTTGACCGTGATGGGCGGGCTGCACAGCCTCGGTTATGAAGCCGTGTCCGACGTGCGCATCGGCAAATACATGGAGATCCGCTTGGATGAGGACGACCCTGCCGTCGCAGAGCGAGCGGTGTCCCAGATGTGCGACCAGTTGTTGGCCAACCCGGTCATCGAGGACTTCCGTTTCACGTTGGAACCGCAGGACGGCTAGCGCGGCCATCTTTCCAAAATCAAAGGGGCGGGTGAGTGCCCGCCCCCCTTCATGTGAAGGCTGGGTTTCTAGCTAATGCGCGTGTTCCCGCAACATCCCAACCAGTTCGTCAACGGTGGCATTTTGCCAGTCGGCGGCCTTGGCCGCCGTGCGAGCGCGTCGCTGCCGCCCGAAATCCTGGTCCGATATTTCGGGGTCTTCAGCGCGGATCGCCGCTTCGATCTCACCCTGCTCGCGGTTGGCAGCCTCTGAGCGTTCGATCCAATGGCAGATGTATTCATGCCCCTGGTCGTAGAACACCGCCACCGGGATCGACATATAAAGCCCCTCTTTGAGGAACTCGTTCATGATGTCGTGGTTTTCGTCCCTGGGGAATATGCGTAGTTCCAGGCCTGCTGCCTCCGCCACCCGCGCCAACACCGGCAGTTCGCGCACCACGTCGCCGCACCAGTCTTCGCCGATCACCATCATCTTCGCCGGCCCGCCTTCAGTGCCGGCCAACTCCCGCAAAGCCTCGGTCTGGTCGGAACCCAGGCTGACGTTTGAGTAATATTCCTCAATGCGCGCCTTGTTTACCTTGACGGTTTCCATGTATTCATCGTAGGTCATTCCCTGTCCAAATCGCTCCAGGGTGACTACGCTGGTCTGCTGAGCCATTTTCATTCCTCCATTCGCTTTCGTGCGGGATCCCTCGTATGGCAGTAGCTGGTGGAAGCACGGGCCGCCGGCCCGTCAGCCGATTTCTCAACCCCGTTGGCCTCGGAATCCCGTCTCGATTTTGCCGTCCGGCCATACGATGATGGGCACGGTGTCGCCGAAATCCAGCGCCTCGTCCAGCGTGTCCTGGCTCTGGTCAACCCGGCGTTCCTCGTATTCCACGCCTTCCCGGCGCCATGCGGCCCGCAACGAATCACAGGCGGGACACACCGTCAGCGTATACACGATGGGGATATCTGCCATGTTTTGCCTCCCTTCGCGATGACCGATTATGGGCGGCATTCTACAACTTTGAGGCACCCACTGCTATAATCCGCCCGAAATCGTTACCGCTCAAGGAGATCAAAATGATCGCTCTGATAGTAGAGATCAACATCAAACCCGGATTCAAGGAACAGTTCATGGAGTCGATGCTCGGGGACGCCCGCGGCTCCAACAATGATGAACCGGGATGCCTCCGTTTCGACGTGCTGCAGGACAACGAAGACGAGAACAAAATTCACTTGTTCGAGGTCTACGAGGACGAGGCCGCCGTCAATGCCCACCGAAACGCCCCACATTTCATCAAGTGGCGGGAAGAGTGCGCCGACTGGTTCGCCACTGAGAACATCCGCAAGATCGCCACGCCCGTATATCCCGTGCCGGAGAAGTGGGAAAAGCGGCCGCCGGTGGACTGACCAAGCACGCGACAAGGCTATACGCGGAGGGGCGGGTATAAAACCCGCCCCTCTTTCGATCTTTCAATCCCCGACCGAGTTCACATCTGTCTTTGTAGAACGCGCCGGAATCCTCTGACGAAGGCGTCCACCTCAACCTCGCCCAGTTCGGTGGACATGGCTCCGACCAGGTTCGGCGCCAACAGGAATCCCTCGTTGAGCATACCCATGAATACCCACTCGCTCAGGGACTTGTCACAGCGAGCAATGTCTCGATAGTTCCGGAGCGGCCCATCGGTGAAGTGGACGCCGAACAACGATCCGAGGCCCGTGACCAGCACCGGTTGCTCAAGCTCCGAGCAAACCTGTCGAATCCCGCCCCGCAGCATCTCGGTCATCTCCGCCAGCCGACGATACACAGTGGGCGTAAGTTCGGTGAGAGTTGCGACCCCAGCCGCCATGGTCACGGGGTTCGCGTTGAACGTTCCACCATGATTGATCACCGGCCCGCTGAGGGGGCTGTACAGCGACATGATGTCCGAGCGGCCGCCGAAGGCGCCGACCGGGAAGCCTCCGCCGATGATTTTGCCCAGCGCAGTCATATCCGGCGTTACTCCGTAGTGCTGCTGGGCTCCGCCGGGCAGCACCCGGAAGCTGATCACCTCGTCGAATATCAGCAGCGCGCCGCTCGAATCGGCAAAGTCACGCAGCATTTCGAGGTAGGACCCATCGGCCGGCAGCATTCCCACCGAGCCCATAACGGGTTCCACGATGACTGCGGCCAACTCATCCCGATGCCGTTCCAGGATGTCCCTGGCCACGTCGCCGTCGTTATACGGAATGATTACCGCCTGTTCCAGCGTCCCCTCGGCCAGGCCCGCACTCGAGGGAACCGACCTGGGATTCTCGTAATCGCCACCGGTGGACGGGTCGATGCGGAGGCTGACCATCACCGCGTCGTGCGTCCCGTGGTAGCCGCCCTCCACCTTGGCGATCTTGCTACGCCCGGTGAAAGCCCTGGCGGCGCGGATCGAATTCAGCGTCGCCTCGGTGCCCGAGTTGGTGAATCGGACCTGGTCGAACGATGGAACACGTTCGCACAAGATGGATGCCAATTCCACCTGGTGCCGGTTGGGTGAGTTGTACGCCAGACCACGCTCCATTTGTTCGCGAGCGGCTTCAAGCACGGGCGCCGGCCCATGCCCCAGGATCATCGTGGTCATCGTGTTGATGAAATCCAGACGCTCCACGCCATCGGCGTCCGTTACCACCGCTCCCCGGGCCGTGTCGGTGAATATCGGATACGGTTTCCAGAATATGGAGTGTCGGCTGTCGCCGTCCGGAAGATATTGGCACGCCTCCTCCCACATCGCTCGGGATTTGGGCGTGGTTTCCATGTATCGGGTCAATTCGTCTGTCGGCACGACACACTCCGTTTATGTTCCCGTTGTCACAGGAAAGTGAGAAATCCGAAGAATCGCACGGCAAGTAACGATGGCTTCAGTCGGCTCCGGCCGGACTCGCGGCCGCCACGGGTCGGGCTTCGCCGCGCAAGAAGATGCCCCGCCAGAACCCGCTGCCCACCAGGGTTCCCACGACCACCAGCGTGAACGCAGCGCCAGCTACGGCCATGATCAAGCCGGCGCGCCAGTGGTCTGCCAACGCGCCATAAAGCAGGTTCGCGAAAGCCATGCTGCCACCAACGTGCATCGAGTACACGGATGCCACCCGGCCCCTGATCTCGTCGGGCACCACCGAATGAATTACGGTATGCGTGATGGTCATGAACCCCGACGTTCCCAGGCCCATAAGCACCGCGGCGATCATCGAGATTCCGGTTTGGGAGGACAAACCCAAACCTATCGGCGTTAGGCTGCTGGTAAACCCAAGCAGCAGGAAAACCCGTCCTCTCGTCAGGTGGCTGACTATCCCTCCCACGAAGATGGACGATAGCAAGGCTCCGATCCCTAGGGCTGTCATCAGTGCGTAAACGTCGTTCTGATTGAAGGTCACTCCGTCAGGGGATAGCTTTTCCAAGGCCAATGGCGGAAGCATCGATTCAAAGGACATCACCAGCACGCAATGCGCCAGGGCCATCAGGATAATTCCAAATATGAGCGGGGTGGTGTACGAATACACGAACCCGGCGGCGGTGTTCGACCAGAAACTGCGGTTGCGGTCTATCACGCCGCTGGACACGGTCCGGATGCTCAATGCGGCGGCGAGGGCGACCAGGTAGAACACTGCGCACGCCCAGAACACGACGGCGGATGTGCCGATGGTCAGCACCAGGTTCTGAATCGAGAACGACGCGCCGCCCGCCTGGAATATCGCGCCCGCGCCCACAAATACCGAGACGGCCAGCAGGATGGCGGGCCCCACGGCGCGCGATCCCTGCTGCATCGCTTCGTTCAACGCCACCGCGTTGGGCAGAAGTTCGCGCTCCACCAGATTGGGGGTCAACGATTGCGCCGCGGTCTGTTGAGTGGCCCGGAGCGTCCCGTTGATCACGGCCAGCGCGACCACGTACCACGGGTTGTCGATCCCGATCATCACCAGGATTGCCATGACCGACGCCTGGATGAGCTGCAGTGCGTACACCCACTGCAGCAGCGTTTTGCGCGTCATTTTGTCGGCCAGATAGCCGATGAACGGCGTAGCAAAGAACCGGGGCGACATCGCCGCAAACGTGATCAGCCCCACCCAGAGTCCCCAAGTGGCGTGCAGTTCGGGGATGCTGAAAACCCAGGCTCCCCGGGCTACGATGAGCGCCCAGGCTCCGCTTCCGCTTGATAGAGAGGCGACGGCCAGGAATCGAAAGTCCCTGTAAACAAGTGCAGCAAGGAATCGGTAGGCTTTCTGTGCCAGGTAACCGCGCTGCCGTTCTGGAGCCGTGGCCATCGTGAAACTCCTGTTGCCGCCTATGCTCTACGGGCTACAGGCGAGGCAACTCACGCCGGGTGTTCGCGCATTATAACCCACGCACTCCGGGGGTCAAACGGCGATGCGCGATTTCGGGCACGGCGATGATCAGGTTCGGCTTTCCAACCTCACCCGGGATACCAGAAAAACCTCATCACCGTCCCGTTGGAGGCGGAATTCCGTAAATTCCGGCGCCACGGAGAGGTGTTCCCTGATGGTGTACAGCATGTTATCCCGCAGTCGGGACAGTTGAGGCGCAGAAACTTCCATCCGGTCCCTACGAATTGCTGCCTGGACCCTTTCCCGCGCGACTTCCCGGGGGCTGCCGCCACGACCGCGATTTTTTCGGAAAATGCTAAACATGAGCGGATGTCTTGCGGTTGATGCCCATCAGGGTTCTTACCTTGTCCATGATTGACGTCGGTTGTTCCTCCACCGGATCAATCATCGGCAGGTATTCGCCGTCGACGCGCGCTGCGATTCGCACGAATTCACGGCCCGAGGGAGACTGGCTGTCATAGACCACGGGCGTGCCGTTGTTGGTTGAGGTAATCACCCGGTCGTCTGAAGGCACCAGGCCGATGGCGTCCACGGCCAGCATATCCAGGACGTCGGACGAGTCCAACATGTCCCCTTGCCGAACCATGTCGGGCTTGATGCGATTGATGATCAGCTTGGCCGAATGGATGTCGTTAGCGTGGAGCAACCCGATCACCCGGTCGGCGTCCCGAATGGCCGATACCTCCGGCGTCGTCACCACCAGCGCCTCGCGAGCAGCGGCGATGGCGTTGCGGAATCCCTGTTCGATGCCAGCGGGACAATCGACGATCACGTAGTCGAAATCCATCTCGAGCCGTCGGCAGAGGTCAACCAGTTGATCTGCGGAGATGCAATCCTTGTCCCGGGTTTGCGCAGCAGCTACCAGGTATAGCTCACCGGCGTGTTTGTCGCGGATTAAAGCCTGCTCGATGCGGCAACGCTCCTCTACTACGTCCACAAGGTCATAAACGATGCGGTTCTCCAGGCCCATCACCACGTCCAGGTTGCGGAGGCCAATGTCGGTGTCGATCACCACCACCCGGTTGGAACGCAGAGCGAGAGCCGTGCCGACGTTGGCGGTTGCGGTAGTCTTACCCACGCCTCCTTTCCCGGAAGTCATGACGATGGTCTTACCGCTCATTGGGGTTCCCTCCGTGGTCGATGGAGTTGTTTTTCAGATAGGGCGTCACGCGAACCGCTCCGTTTTGCACACGCGCGATGATGGGGATTGCATCCGTATCACCCCGAGGACGGCCGGCAACTCCCCGACGGTCTTCATCATCGGCCAAGAAAGCGCCGATCCGCAACTGCGGAGCTATCGACGACATTGCCAGGATGATCGCGGTGGAATCCCCGCCGGCTCCGGCGTGGGCCGTTCCACGGAGGGTCCCAAATACGAGGATGTCGCCCTGCGCGATTACCTGCGCCCCGGGGTTGACGTTGCCTATCACAACTACGTTGCCGGGGAAAGTTAAGACCTCTCCCGCGCGGCAGGTACCACGAACGATATCTGCGGGCACACTCCGGCGGTTCGTGCTGGGAGATTCCTCAACCGTCTCATCCTCCGACATTGGATCAGGCTCAAGCTCATCAGGATCGGAATTGCCGTCCTGTTCGGCGCCATGGAATGAGATCGAAGTGCGGGTGTGTAGAGCCATTAGGTCGGTGATACGGTCTTGCTCCCGGGCGAGGACGCTGGGGTCGCACCAGAATTGTTTGATGGTTAATCCTGACTCCGACTCGATCACTCTCCGGATGCGTTCTTGCGCGTCATCGGAAAGTATCCGTTGGCCAATATCGACCAATACATCGCCTTGAGCGTAGAGATACCGGTTGCTCGCCAAACGGTCTCTCAAGGTGCGACAGGCGGTTTCAACCGGTACGCTGTCGTCAATCTCCAAGTTGACCAGAGCGCCCCGGCCGGAGATCTTCACCAAATCCCGTTCGGTTGTAGTACGTTCCGCCGTCATCACCAACATTTATAGCAATGTGGCTTGGCATTACGCCTTATGCGGTTCGTGCGGCTTTCACTAATTTCCAAAAATTTCATTGGAAATGGGACAGCAACTTCGGTCGCTTCGAGATCTGGGCGGCGCCATTTGAACCAACAACGCCGGACGCGGGTGCAATTATTCCCGTAGGTCCGACGGCTACACGCACGCGGTCATTCGAGTGGAGCGACGGGAGTTCAGTCAGGGCGGTACGGGATCTCCTGGTCGGTCAATCCCAGCCGGTTGCCATCCAGGTCCTCGATGGCGGCAAAGGTGCCCCAAGGCAAATCTCCTGGTTCCATGGCTATTCTGACTCCGCGCTCACTCAGCCTTTCCACGGCGTCCCGGACGTCCGGACAATAGAACACCAGGGAAGATTTCCGTTCCGCCCAATCAGGCATCAATTCTCGCGGATAGATCACGATGCAGGTCTCGGCACCTTGGGGCGCGACCTCCACCCATTCGGCGTCTGCGCCCATTTGCATCCTGCGCCGCACGTCGAACCCCAGGACATCTACATAGAACTCGACCGCCTTGGCCTGATCCTCCACGTAAACCCCCACCGTTTTTATGGGCCCAATCATGTTTAACTCCAAAAAGATGGCCGGAGCCAATCGCGGTGGCCCCGGCCTGAATTGATCTTGCCGCTCGATGGTGCGGCTAATGCCCGCCCTAGTCTGGACGCCCGAACACTGCCACCGAGCAGGTGAATGAACCGGGCCGGCCTCCCAGGTTATGGGTGATGCCGAGGTCGGCCTTTTGGAGTTGTCTACCGCCGGCCTTGCCCTGCATCTGCTTGTACACCTCGTAGATCATACGGATGCCGCTGGCACCGATGGGATGCCCGAAGCATTTCAGGCCGCCGTCGGTGTTCACCGGCAGGTCGCCCTCCAGGGAAAACGCTCCATCGGACACGTCGGCGCTCGCCTGGCCGCGCGGACTGAATCCCAAATCCTCCATGATGATCAACTCGGTGATGGTGAAGCAGTCGTGCACCATCGCCATGTCGATTTCGGCTCTCGGGTCGGTGATTCCGGCCTCCTCGTATGCGGCTTGACTGGCGCGCACCGTCTCCGGGAAGTGGGTGAAGTCCCAGTCGTCCCTGAGCACACCGAACGCACCCACGGCGAGCCCCAGCCCTTTCACCAGGATGTAGTCATCGCGTAGCGTCCGGGCTATTTCGGGTGTGGTTATGATCGCTGCGGCCGCGCCGTCGCTCACCCCGCAGCAGTCGTAGAGACCCAGAGGCCAGGCGATCATCGGCGCGTTGATGATCTGATCCTCGCTCACCTCCCGTTGGAAGTGGGCTTTTGAGTTCAGGGTACCGTTGTGGTGGTTCTTTGAAGCTATCTGCGCCAGGGTACGCTTCCCATCGTCGTAACCAATGTCGTATTGGTGGAAATAGCGGGTTGCGGCCATGGCGAACTGCGACGGTGGTGGGGTGGGCGGCTCCACGTCGGACCCGGGGCCGGCGGCGATGGCAAGACCTGAGAACCCGCTGTCCTTGAGCTTTTCCACGCCCATGGCCAGCACAATGTCGTACACGCCCGCCGCCACGGCGTAACACGCGTTGCGGAAAGCGTCGGTCGCGGTGGCGCAAGCGTTCTCCACTCGGGTGATCGGTATGTAGTCCAGCTTCAATGCTTCCGCCAGCGGTTGGCCAGTGCGGAAACTGCTCACCGTGCCCAACCATGCAGCCTGGATGTCGTCGGCGTCCAGCCCCGCGTCTTCGTAGGCTTCGTAGGCAGCTTCAACCATCAGGTCTGCCGCGGACGCATCCCACCGCTCGCCGAACCGCGTGCAACCCATGCCCACGACGGCCACTCGATCACGAATCCCACTCATTGCTCTGCTCCTCTGATCAGGCGGCAACGGCGACCGGAGCCGACGTTCGCCTGGGTATGGCTTTCCAATAGTAGTTGTGGATCCCGTTGACCACCCGCAATTTGCGAAAGCTCATTTCCACCGGCATGCCGACCCGCACCTCGCTCAGTTCTCGGTCGGTCATCATGCACAACATCCGGCCCCCACCCTCGAAGTCAACCACTGACACCACCAACGGCGTGTCCACCGCGCCGGCGATGTAGTCCATTGAGTAGGTGAAAAGCTCTCCGCCTTTGTCGCTCAGCCTCACCGGTTCCGAATCTCCCATGCTGTGACATTCCACGCACACCCGTTGCGGCGGGTATTGGACGTAACCGCAAGCTTTGCAACGCGCCCCGTATAGCCGGACGTTTTTGTCCGCTTCCCGCCATAGGGCTGAAACCGACGGGGACGCGGGAGCGGGCCGGCGGGACGCATCATCCAGCGTCCACACGTCGCGCCAACGCGCGAATGTCTCGTAGCTGCCCAACGGTTGTTTGGCTTCGACCCATCCTTTCAATCCCATTGCCGGCCGCTGCGCCGTCGCGATGTCCGCCGTCGCCTCGAAACCCAGAACGTCGCTGCCGTCCCCGTAGGAGATTGCCAGGAGCAAATCGCCTGGGGCCGCGTTTTCCAACGCGCCAACCAATAGCATCGGTACGAAGGCCGCTCCGGTGTTGCCCACCGCCCCAAGCATCGACGACTCTGTCTGTGCTTCGGAAAATCCCAGTTGGCGAGCCAATCGGGCGTGCCGCCTGCCATCGGGGGCGTACAGAGCGACTTTCGCAACGTCGGGAGGAGTAACGCCGGTTCGTTGACAATATCCGTTTACCGCCTCAGGAACGATCCGTTCGATTCCTTCTTCGGTCGCGAACCGGTCCTCCCACGAACGTACGAAAGGGTCTCCCGGCGAGCGCCAGTTGTCCAGCATGTTGTCGGTGATTGAATGGCTGCCCTTGGCTTCGGCGATTACCCCGTCCGATGCTATGACGAACGCCGAGGCTCCGTCGCCGGCCGCACGCTCCGTCTCACCGCGAGGCGGCCCCTGCCTGCTGTCGGCGACAACTACAAGCACTTCGCGGGCACTGCCGGCTGCCACCGAGTCCAACGCCGATTTGATGGCGTTCGTTCCGGCACGGAGCACGTTGGACACGTCGGTGGCGAAAATATCCTGCCGCAGGTCCAACGCGGCGGCCACGATGGACGCGCACTGTTTCTCTGCGTATGGCGCGGTCGTGCTCGCGAAAATTATCCCGTCGATGGCATTGCGATCACGTCCCGTCAAACAATCGATCCCTGCCGCGACCGCCATCGTGACGCTATCCTCGTCGAAATTGGCTACCGCTCGCTCCACGCGGGAGTTCCAGCCAGCGGTCTCGGCACCCAGTCGATAACGCGGGACATATGCGCCGTATGCGGCAATGCCTGCCAAGATTTCCACTCCAAGTTTCGAAAAGGGATGTTCGCGATGCTATCAGCGTGCGGGAAAGGGTGTCAACGGAGCACCATGCTACAATGCAATTGATGACCCCGTACAACAAACCCGGACGGTTGACGGTCTTCCTGTTCGCGCTGTTTCTCCTTTTTGCCGTCGCGGGATGCGCCGGTGCGGCACAGGGCGGCGTCGACCCAACGTCGGCGGGCAACGACCTCCCAGCCGATTTGTCCAAGCTTGGTGAAGCTTACGGCATCCTGCTAGATGAACACGTCGACCACGAAGAAATCCAATCCGACAACCTGGTGGATGGCGCCATTCGCGGACTGCTGGCGGCCCTGGACGACCCGCACGCCTCATATCTCACCGCCGAGCAGCACGCCAGGGAGCAGGAAGGTTACCGCGGGTTCTTTGAAGGCATTGGAGCCAGGGTCACCCTGACCGACGCTGGGTTGACGGTTATCGCTCCCATACCGGGCGCACCGGCCGAGGAGGCAGGGATTCGCGCCGGGGACATCATCATCGAAGTCGATGGGGAACGAATCGATCACCTGACCTTGATCGAAGCGGTGAATCTGATCCGGGGACCCGGCGGGACCGACGTCACACTGCTGGTCAGGCACATGGACAGCGTCGAAAACGTGTCCATCACAGTAACCCGAGGTCGGATACCGATTGACAGCACGGCGTTTCGCATGCTCGACGATGGCATCGGCCACCTTTGGTTGTACAGTTTTTCAGACACCACGGAGCAGGAAGTGCGCGCCGCTCTCGATGAATTCAGTGATGCCGGCGGGCGCGGCCTCGTCCTGGATCTCCGTAACAACCCCGGGGGGCTGTTGGCCTCGGTAGTTGATGTTACCGGCATGTTCCTAGACGGCGGACCAATCCTTTACGAGATCGACGCGTCGGGCAAACGGATTGACCACGAGGCTGGTAACGGCGGTGACGCCACGCACATTCCTTTGGTGGTATTGGTCAACCAGTTTTCCGCCAGCGCCAGCGAAATCATGGCCGGCGCGATCAAGGTCAACGACCGCGCTACGGTAGTAGGGGTAACCACGTTCGGCAAGGGCAGCGTGAACATCACCCGCGAACTGTCGGATGGCTCAGCAATCTATTTCTCCATACGCCGCTGGTTCCTGCCCGATGGTACTCAGATAGAAGGCCACGGAGTGACACCGGACGTTCTGGCCGACTCGGAGGTGGAGACGTTGCCGATCCCATTCGAAGAAGATGGGGCCCTGCAAACGGCGACCGAAGTCTTGGAAGCGACTTTAGCGGGAAGGTAGCGGTATCCTGCCATCGCGCGCGAGGGGGACGGCAAGCGGCAAACCGCGATCGATTGGCATCTCCTCACTCGATATCCCGCGCCTCTTTTTCGCCGCATGGTCGGATCGCGCCCATCACTTGCGGAGCGGTGATAAACTGGACCCTGTGAAACGAGATGGCTAGAAAGAATCGAAACAGCAAAAAGAAGGTTGCCAACCAGTCGGCGGGCAACAACCGGCAGGTGGCGATCAACCGCAAGGCCCTTCACGACTACGAGATACTGGACAAGGTGGAAGCCGGCCTTGTCTTGACCGGCACCGAGATCAAATCAATCCGCGCAGGGAAAGTCGACTTGCGGGACGCGTACGCCCGCGTACAAGACGGGGAGTTGTGGCTACACGGCGCCCACATTGCGCCGTACGACTCTGGCAGCTATATGAACCACGAGCCCAAGCGACCGCGCAAGCTCCTGGTCCATCGCAGCGAGATCAGCGATCTCGGGGCCAAGACCGCGGAAAAAGGTCTGACCCTGGCGGCGATCCGCATGTATCTCAAAAACCACCATGCTAAGGTAGAGTTGGGACTCGCCCGCGGCAAACGCCAGTATGACAAGCGGCGCGCCATCATCGACCGCGAGCGGGAACGGGCAGCCCGGCAGGCGGTGAAGGAGTGGCGGGAATAACCCTGTCGTTCCTAGCACCGCCGCGTTGCGTTATAATCCGCCTCGACAATCCGCGCCCCGGCGTTTGCGTCGGAGGCGCGTTATGTTGAGGAGAACACGCTTTGATTCGTAGCCTGCGGGGAATCGAACCCAAGATCGCAGATACCGCATGGGTCAGCGAAGCCGCTTACGTAGTCGGCAACGTCGTGATCGGCGAGTACAGCAGCGTGTGGCCCGGCGTCACCATCCGCGGCGACGGTGATGTCATCACCATCGGCAACCACGTCAACATCCAGGAAGGCTCGGTGGTGCACGGCGACGGTCTCGTCATTGAGGACTACGTTTCCATAGGGCACTGCGTAGTGGTGCACGGCGACCGAATCGGACGGGGAAGCCTCCTGGGCAACAATAGTACGTTCCTCACCGAGTCCACTATCGGGCAGGAGTGTCTCATCGCGTCCAACGCAGTCGTCCTCTCCAACGTCGATGTTCCTGACCGCAGTTTTGTTGCCGGCGTGCCGGGATCAATCAAGCGTCAGGTCAGTGAGGAGCAGATCGCCCAGATGCGCATGACCGCTGAGCACCTGGTCGAGCGCGCGGATTGGTTTAGAGAAAGCGGCCTGTAAACGACCGTTTTTGTAGAAAAATACAGGGGCGCATCACCAGTCGCCCCTGTATTGTTTCCCTGTGATGCCAGGTTATCTCAGGCGTTCGGCCACCGGCAGTATGTTCTCCGCAAGGTGTTCCATCACCTCGATGCACGGGCCGATCCCGTCCACGCGGAAGTCGAAAGTAAGTTGGTCGATTCCCAGTTCGTTGCAGTAATGCACGTCGTCAATAACCGCTTGAGTGGTGTTGATCAACGCTCCGCCCGACCGTACACCGACGCCTTCCTCGGCCCCGCCCATGTCCGTGAAGTGCAGGCTGCGCTTCAGCGAAATTGTTATGTCGGACGGATCCCTGCCTGCCTGTTCGGTTTGCTGACGCAGATACGGCAGGTTCTGCGCGACGAAATCCGGAGTTTGCCGTGTGGTGTGCCAGCAATCGCCGTATCTCGCGGTGCGCCGCAGCGCGCGCCGAGTGTGGCCACCGACCCAGATCGGTATGCGGGGTTGCTGCAAAGGTTTCGGCTCGAAATAGATTCCATCAATCTGATAGTACTTGCCCTGGTAGTCCGGTTCTTCCTCAGTCCAGAGCGCGTTGAATATCGCGAGGAACTCGTCGGTCATGGGGCCGCGGTCTGCATAGGGCACACCCAGGATGTCGAACTCCTTCTCCAGCCATCCCACACCGACGCCGCAGATCATGCGCCCACCCGAAAGCACGTCGAGCGATGCAAACATCTTGGCCTGCACTACGGGGTTCCGGTAGGGCAATATCAGTACGGTGCTGCCCAGTCGAATCTCGCTGGTGCACGCCGCCATGAACCCTAGCATGGTCATTGTTTCCAGGAACGGCTCATCCGATGGCCGTTGAAACGCTCCGGTGGGCGTGTAGGGATACTGATTGGTCCCGCCCACCGGCAGCACGATGTGGTCTCCCGCCATCACCGACTCGAAACCCAGTCGCTCGGCGCGTTGGCAAAACTCGCGAATGCCCTCCGCATCCGGCAAGCGTGGAATGCTGACACCTATTTTCATCGGGAATGCTCCTGGCGCCGGTTGATATTGAGGACATCGAGGTGCGCCATTCCGGCGGCGGCGGAATTATAGCATCAGCGTCTGCCGCCAAAGTGGCAACCTCATCCGCCGGGCGTCCGGTTTACCTGATGATGGATTCGGCCAGCATGTACCTGCGGATTCAGGAGCCGGTGTTTCTGCGCCAGCGTATTTCTCCCAGGCACTTCGCGCACACTCGATTGGACATCATTCGACGTTGCAGAACCTGCCTAAACCATTGCTGGCCGCATCCGCATTCCCCGACCCATTTCGCGGCGGTGTGCTGGACACGGTGGCATCTTTCGCCAGCGCAGCCTATCTCGCGTGCCTTCGCCTTCCAAACGTTGTCATGATTGTGCCGAGGCCCAACTATGGCGTGGGCGATCTCATGCAGAATCGTGTCCTGGATGTCTGAGCGCGTGGCGGCCAGGCAGTAGCTCACCGAAAGGTCAATCCGCCGTTCCTGGTAGCGGCACACGCCGGCGCGGGAAGGCGCTAGATCAAAACCGAACGTCCACCCATCCGGCATCGACTTGGTGGCGACACTCTGGCTGATCAGTTCATGGGCGATTTGCTCGACCTTGGGCAACGTACACTCAACGATGGGAGCGGTTTCAATCGCCAGAATTGCGGCATACGGCACCGACCACTGGATACCGTCCCCGCCCAGCACGTCGGCATGGCGGAGGCGCAGGGCAGTTACCTTGCCGCTCAACTCTTGACTCGCCCTGACTCGGAACCTGACAACGCTGCCCACGGGCGTGGCGGCCCCGGCAAAGTCGGCGGTTATATGGGAGCTTCGTCGTGCCATGTCAAGCCCCGGGCCAGCCGATCCCATCCGGCGGCTGGCATACCATAACCCATTTGGTGGAAATCATAAAAATCGTTCTTGCCATTATGCTACGCGATGCTATAATCCGCCTAAATTCAGTGGCCACGCGTGCTTGTGGCTAGTAACTAGTCCACTTCCAAGAGGAGGCGAGCTCATGGAAAAGGGAGACACCATTATCAATATCGGTCCGGTGGACGTAGCGTTGTCCTACCGTCAGGAAATCATGCCCGACCAGGGACTCATGGTCCAGGTCTATGGCGACGTTGACGGCCATGACACCGAGATCCTGCGGTTCGACTGCTTCGACCAGGACCCCCACTACCACTATGGCCCGGAGAACATGAACATCCGGCTGCACATGGACAAGACCACCGTCGGTACCCCGTTGGGCTGGACCCTAAAGAACATCCGGACCAACCTGCCTGCCATGGTGCGCCGCGCCGGTTACGAAGAACTGGCCGCTGCCGTCGAGTCCCAGGGCGTCGACGACAATAAGATGGACGAGGTCGACGAGTGCGCCCTCGGAAAGGCTCGGAACGAGCGCCGGACCGTCACGCACTTCCGCGGCGACCACATCTACGAGGCAGGCAACATCCGCTTCGGCGTTGAATTCCGCTCCAACATCGGCGCCGCCAACGACCGTGGCGTGGCCATTCACGTGCTGACCGACCATCTCGGACAGGAATTCGAGCTGCTGGCTTTCGACTGCTTCGAGATCGCGCCGCACTACCACTATGGCCCCCGCAACCAGGACATCCGCATCTACTGGGACACCACCACCAGCGGACACACCCTGGCTTGGACCCTCGACCAGTTCAAGTCCGGCAATATTGCCAACATGATCGACCGCGCCGGCTACCCCACCGTCGCCGCCAACGTCGACAACGATCTGGTTCAGGCGGTCATCCCCGCCATGGAAGAGAAGGCTTGGGCCTTGGTTGGCACCAACCAGCAGTAAGCCTTTCACACCATTGCGCATGCGTAGGGGCGGGTTTGAAACCCGCCCCTCAGTATTTGATGCTGGGTTCCAATCTGCCCGATTACATCATCGTGTAGCCGCCTGAAACGCTCAGCGTCTGCCCAGTGATGAAACTGGCCGCGTCGGATGCCAGGAACACCACCGCGTTGGCGACCTCCTGCGCCGACCCGATGCGCCGCAGCGGATACGTTCGTTTCACCCTTTCCACGACTTCATCCGTGAACAACTCCTCCATGCCTTGGGCCCACATGCTGTCCGTGCCTGCGACCTCTGACTGTGGAGGGACCGTCAGTCCCGGACACACCATGTTGAACCGGACGCCGTGTCGGCCGTTTTCCCGTGCCAGGGATTTGCTCAACGCGATTACGCCGGCCTTGCACGCGGAGTAAACCGCCTCCCGGTATTCACCGATCCGGCCGGCGTCACTGCTGATGCTGACCACTGCCCCGCCTTGCCGGTCGATCATGTGCGGCAGGACGGCGTGGATGCAATTGATCGCTCCCCAAAGGTTCACGTCCACTTCCTTGACGTGCTCATCCCGAGATTTCTCCATGAACAGGCGATCTATGGTCCACCCTACGTTATTCACGAGGACGTCGACGGAACCCATGAGCGCGATGGCTTCGGTGACCATCGCATCAGTCTTTGCTCGGTCCGTGACGTCGACGTCAATCACCGTGGCCGTAGCACCGGACTTCAGCGCCCTAACTTCCCCCGCGACCCGTTCGCCAGCGGCTTGATTCAGCTCGGCGATGGCGACGTTGCAACCCTCGGCGGCGAATGCCAGCGTGATCGCTCTCCCGATGTTGTTGCCGCCTCCGGTGACCACCACGTTCTTGCCTTTCAATCCCAGTTCCAACGGCTATGGCCTCCAATGGTGTCGGTCTTCGAGGATATTCCTCAACGCATAAAGATTTTCGACATCGGCCCGGTTGTATTCCAACAGCAACTCCAACGCCGATGTATTGGCCTCGTCCAGGTATTTTCGCCAAAGCAAGACGGCGTCATGTCCGCCCATGTCGGGCAAATCGTGTCGTTCGATACCCAAGGCTCGCTCGATACGCTTCAATCCTCCGCGTAACCCGGAGCGGCGACAAATGTGCATCAGGTCATGGTGAGTGAAGCTTCGGCGCAGGTCGATCCCGGGTCTCCATGCCAAGAACGGCAGGTCAAAACTGCTGCCGTTGAAGGTGTATAAGGTGGTAACGCCCTGGAGCAGGTGGTCTATGGCATCTCGGGTTATATCCCGACCCACCAACTGTTCCACCGACCAGTCCCCAGGAAAATCGATTGCTACCCCTACTACCGTGGGATAGGAACAACCCCCAATGAACCCTGTGGTCTCGATGTCCAGGTATGCGTCCAACCGCGATGGTCAGTGACGGAAGTGCCGGACGCCGGTGAACACCATCGCTATACCCGCCGCGTTTGCCGCTGCAATCACCTCGTCGTCCCGGATGGAACCGCCCGGCTGCACGATGGCGGTGATGCCTGCCTCAGCCGCCAGTTCGATATTGTCAGGGAACGGGAAGAACGCGTCCGACGCCAGGACACACCCTGCGGCTTTCTCGCCGGCCGCCCGTTGCGACAGGTGGACGCTGACCACACGGTTAGGTTGGCCGGCACCCATGCCGACCAACTGCCGATCTTTCACGAATGCGATGGCGTTGGACTTAATGTGTTTCACGGCCGTCCACGCGAAAGCCAAGTCAGCCAATTCGGCGTCAGTAGGGCTTCGGTCAGTGGCGGTTTCCCATTTCTCCGAATCCTCGTGGATGGCGTCCGGGTCCTGGATCAGCATTCCTCCGCTCAGCGGGCGCACGTCGTATGCTGCCGTCCCCGGCGATGCGATGGCGGGATCCACCGATAGAATGCGCAAATTCCGCTTGCGTTGCAGAATCTCCAGCGCGTCTCCGTCGTATCCCGGCGCGACCACCACCTCGTAGAACACTGGCCCCATCGCCTCGGCTGCTTCAGCCGTTACATTCCGGTTGAAACCGACAATACCCCCGAACGCCGATACCGGATCACCCTCGTACGCCAATTGGTACGCCTCTGCGAGATTATCGCGGGCAGCCAGACCGCACGGATTGGCGTGCTTGATCACGCAGACGGCAGGCTGGTCATAGTCGCTGACCGTCCGCCAGGCCGCATCCGCATCCATCAGGTTGTTGAACGACAATTCGCGTCCGTGCAACTGCCGGGCGCGAGCCAGTCCCCCCGATCCACCGTTGGCCGGCACGTAGAGAGCCCCTTTCTGGTGGGGATTTTCGCCGTACCTAAGGGACGACACCCGTTCGAGTCCTATCGTCACCTGCGACGGCATATCGTCATCGCCGGCCTGGCCCGACGCCAAGTATTCCGCTACAGCCGCGTCGTACACGGCTACGTGCTGGAAAGCTTTGGTGGCCAAGCCCCTCCGTTGGTCTTGGTCCAGACCATCCCCGGCCAGCGCATCGGCGACCCATCCGTAATCCGACGGGTCCACGACCACCGCAACCGACGGGAAATTCTTCGCGGCGGCCCGCAGCATGGTCGGCCCGCCGATGTCGATGTTCTCCAAAGCGTCATCCAGCGTGACGTTAGGCATGCTGATCGTATCGACAAACGGGTACAGGTTGACCACAACCACGTCAATCGTGCCGATCCCGTGGTTGGCCAGCTCCGTCATGTGTTCCGAGGAATCGCGCCGTGCCAGCAGCCCGCCGTGGATCACGGGATGCAGGGTCTTCACTCTGCCCTCCAGGATTTCCGGCGATCCCGTTACGTCCGCTACTTGCCGGACCGGTACACCCGCATCGGACAGGCTACGGTGTGTTCCTCCGGTGCTGATCAGCTCGAACCCGGCCCCCGAGAGGCGCTTGCCGAGTTCTTGGATCCCCGTCTTGTCGAATACGCTGAGTAAGACTTTCAAGTTTCCTACGGTCTCCCTTTCTGTAGATGAACGCTGATCAGAATCCGCCACCGCCGCCGCCGTCGAATCCACCCATTCCGGCCCCCGGATCCGTTGGGTGATTGATATGACCGACATCACCGGGATGGTTCAGGTGGCCGCCGTCCACGTTTTGGCTGTCGTGATGGCTTCCGTACCAAAACAATCCCAGAGGTCCCCATGCCCACCACGGGCTGTGCATGCCGTGCAACGCTTCGTTTTCTGCGCGATCTCTGTTCCGTCGAAACCAGCTCGTCATTCCCATGTCATCACCTCTCCGGTGGGGCGTTATCCTTCCCGAAATATCGTCCTCGTTTGTCCCTGTTGCTCTACTATGCGGCCCACCTCAACCGCGCCCTCCACTTCCTCCAACAGTTGGTCGGCGCCCGCGTCATCGCAGACGGCTACCATCCCCAACCCCATGTTAAACACCCGGTACATCTCGTCGGCGTCCACGTTGCCCGCCTCCTGAATGGCGGCAAAAATCGGGGGGATCCTCCATGAGCCGAGAGCGAACTCCGCTGCCAAGCCGGGCGGGAGCGAAGCCGGCATCTTTCCCGGCAGGCCACCGCCCGTGATGTGGCTCAACGCTTTCACTTTGGTTAGGTATGGCTCCAACATGGGGTAGTACGCGCGATGCCGCACCATCAGTTCGTCGCCGAGATTGCGTCGCATACCGGGACACGGGCGAAACAAACCGGATGGATCATCATCCAGTCGGAATGCCCGACGAACCAGCGAAAATCCGTTGGTATGCACGCCACTTGACGGTATTCCAATTAGCCGGTCACCCGGCTCCACTCCGCTGCCGTCCAGCAAATTTCCCCGCTCAACGACGCCCACCACGAATCCCGCCAGGTCAAAATCCGTGTCTCCGTACACTCCGGGCAATTGTGCGGTTTCGCCACCGATTAGAGCGCATCCGGCCTCTCGACATCCCCAGACCATCCCGCGCATCAGCATCTCAAGCCTATGTTCGTCAAAGGTTGTGAAAGATACGTAGTCCAAAAAAAATAAAGGCCTAGCGCCCTTGGTCAGAATATCGTTGACGTTGAGCGTGACCAAGTCTTGGCCCACGCCTTCGAAATGACCCATCTGCGCCGCGATTTTCAGCTTGGTACCAACGCCGTCGGTGCTCGCCACCAGCACGGGATCGTAATGTTCACCGAGCGCAAACAGGCCGGCGAATCCGCCGCCTCCATCAAGTACTTCAGATCCATGGGTAAGTGCGGCGAACGCCTTGATCCGGTCTTTCAAGCCGTCCATCGCGTCCAGCGATACTCCGGCCGCTTCGTAGGTTCCGGGCTCCACCGTACTCAACGCGCCCTCGCTCACCGCTAACGCTATGCCGTGCGCGCCAGGCCCATCTTCGAGAAGTCCAACTGCACCGGAACGGGGTAGTTTCCGGTGAAGCAGGCGTCGCAGAATCCCCCGGACTGTGGACCGCGAGCCACGCCCAACAACCCGTCAACGCTGAGGTAGCCCAATGTGTCCGCACCGGTCAGCAATCGAATCTCGTCAATGGTCTTGTTGGCGGCGATCAATTCCTCTCGCGTAGCCATGTCCACGCCCAAGTAACAGGGGTGCTTGATTGGCGGGGCGCATACTCGCAGATGTATCTCCGTGGCGCCCGCCTTCTTGAGCAGTTCCACAACGTGCGGAGTTGTAGTCCCCCTAACGATGCTGTCATCGACAACAACCAGTCTTTTGCCTCGCAGGACGGACGGCATCGGATTGAATTTTTGCCTCACGCCCCGGTCCCGGCGTTGTTGTTCCGGTTCTATGAATGTCCGTCCGACGTACCGATTTCGCACGAGGCCGTTCGCGATCGGTATCCCTGATTCTTTGGCGTAGCCCACCGCAGCCGAAGTCGAGGAATCCGGTATCCCGATCACCAGGTCGGCGTCAATCGGGTGCTCGCGCGCCAACTGCGCTCCCATCTCCTCGCGCACCGTGTGCATCAAGCGACCGTCCATCACGCTGTCGGGGCGTGCGAAGTAGATCCACTCGAAAACACACAGGGCGCGTTTGCGCGGTTCTTCGCCCCGGAATATCTCGCAATGAATCCCGTCCTCTGTGATGACTACGACTTCCCCGGGCTCAAGTTCGCGAACAAAATCAGCTTGCATGTGGTCCAGCGCGCACGTCTCGGATCCGAACACCCAACCGTGGCCTTCATCCACAGGAAGTCTGCCCAGGCACAAAGGACGAATACCCAACGGATCGCGGGCCGCGATCAACGCGTCCGGCGTCAGTAGCGCCAATGAGAAAGCACCTTTCATCACCCGCATGCCGTGGAACAGGCGCTCGGGCCACGATTTGCCGGGAGCGTTCGCCAGCAAATGGGCGATTACCTCGGTGTCGGTGGTCGTCTCAAACCGGCAATCCAGACGTTCACGCAACTGTTCTCTCAGTTGCACCGAGTTGACGATGTTCCCGTTGTGCGCCACCGCCAGACGTCCGTTGGAGCCATCTACCACCAAGGGTTGGGCGTTGCACGCGTCGCTGGCGCCCGTGGTCGAGTAGCGGGTATGACCGATTGCGGTCTCGCCTTTGATCCCGTCCAAGTCGCCATCGCGGAATGCTTCCGATACCAAGCCCATCCCGGAATGTACCCGGATGGTGCCTGACTCGGACGCCGCGACGCCGGCGGATTCCTGCCCCCTGTGCTGCAGAGCGAAAAGCCCGATGGCAGCGAGCGTGGCGCTGTGGTTGCCCGGGCTATGTATGCCGACAACTCCGCACTCTTCGCGCGGATGGTCAAAGGGGTCGGCTTCCCGATGGCCGGGCGGCTGCAGGCTCATGTCTGCATTCTATTGGGCTGTTGTCGGCGGGTCAACGCCGCATGAAGGGATGATTCTGTACGATCAGGTCGGCTCGGCGATGATCTGCACTTTTCGGCTCTCGCCGAATCCCACGCTCTCGGTGCGAATTCCTTCCCTGCTATCCAAGTACAGATGGATCACCCGGCGATCGGACGGGGGCATCGGCTCCAAGGTAATGCTCCGTCCGGTTTGTGACACTCGGTTGGCGACGCGATCAGCCATTTCGCGCAGCGAGTCTTCCCGGCGCTGGCGGTATTGCTCCACGTCCAGCGCCACCCTGACGTTCTCCTCTTCGAACCGCTGGCGGACTATACTCTGCACGATAAACTGTAGAGATTGCAGCGTGTTCCCACGGCGGCCAATCAACAACCCGGAATCCGGGCCATTGATGTCAATTACCGGGCCTCCCGTGAACTCATCGTGCGCAGACCGCAGCGATACGTCCACATCGGCGCCGACGGTCTCCAGGATCCGCTCCACTGCCTGGACCGCGGCCTCAGCTGGTGTGTTTGCCTCGATGGCAACTACCTGTCCGACACTCTCGGCAGCTTGGAGGACATCAGGTGCATCATGATCCTCGTCCGTGTCCGCCTGCGTTTCTGCTTCAACGGCGCCGCTGCCAGACAGCCGCGTGACGCGTACCTCGGCCAGTTCGCCTCCGATGCCCAGGAATCCCTGTCGACCCCTACTTAGTATTTCTACCTCTACCTCGCTGCGGTCGGCGCCGAGTGCTGCGAGCGCCTGCTCTTCGGCCTCTTCGACGGTTCTCCCGGTTTGAATTATCTGGTCCATCGTTACTACTCTCCTGCTGGTCGGGAGCTGTGGCCGCCGGCGCGGGCTCGGGAGGGTCCTCGCCGCGTCGGGGGAACAATGGGAACAACGGCCCCCAACCGGTAATAAAATACTGTATGCCTATCCCGATGAGGTTGGACACTACCCAGTACAACGGCAAGCCGCTCGGCCAACCAAGGGAGAATGCTCCCAGGAAAATTGGCATCATCCACAACATCATCGTTTGACTTGACTGCTGCCGCGGGTCGGGCGACGGCATTTGCGTCATTTTTTGCTGTACCCACGTGGTGACGGCCACCAAGACCGGCATCACGATGGGCGACGGGTCCGGCCGGCTCAAGTCCATCCAAAGGAAGCCGTTATTCACCGGTATCGCGGCGTGAATAGGTACGAAAGTTACCCACGCGTACAGTTTGTCCGAAAGGTTGACCAGGTCTTCCGGGTTGTTGAACAACGTTTGGATCAGCACCCGGAACAGACCGATCAAAATGGGCATTTGAACGATCAGCGGTCCCAGGCAACCGATCGGGTTGACTCCACTTTCGCGGTACAGCCGCATCGTTTCCTGGGATATGCGCTGGCGGTCGCCGGCGTAACGCTCCTGGATCTCTCGAACCCTGGGCTGGAGTCCGGTCATGGAACGCATTTGGCGCAACTGTCGAACGGTCAACGGGATTGTGACCACCCGCACCAGCACCGTGAATACGATGATCGCCAGGCCCATCTGCGAGAAGCTCAGCACGTACAACACCAACAAGGTGTTGAGCATCGGGCGGATGATGATCTCTCTCCAGAGATCACCGAATATGGCGAAAATCTCCACTGATTACGTCCTGGACAACTACCGGATGGGCGCTGCGTGCATTAGTTGCATCGGGTGTTCTCTTTCGTGTCGTAGCACCAAAGAATATTTATACCGGATTGCACCTGGATGCGACGCACCGTGCCGTCGTCTGACCCGACGTACACCGAGTCCGCCGGCACCGGAAGTCCATTTTCGATACGATCGGGTAAATTGGTCAGTGGAGCTTTGATTTCAGCATCGCCCACCGTCAGGGATGCGATCTCCTGCGCGGTCCCGTGGGATGCCTCGGTCGCACGCAACACTGACATTTTGCCATCGACGGTCGCCACTACCAGCCCCCGTTCCAGCAACGCCGGACTTGATACAACCGGTGATCCCAGGTCATGCTCCCAAAGCAACGAGCCGTTCTCGTCCAACGCGTACACTTTGCCGTCCATCGCCGGCGCGAAAATCGCTCGATCCGAGGCTACGGGAGTTGCCCACCACCAGTTGCCCGCCGTGAATTGCCACCGGGGTTGACCGTCGTTGAGGCCCAGCGCGTACAGTTTGCGATCAAACGATCCCACGATCAGCAGATTTCTGTGAATCAACGGTGTGGCGACGACTGCCGCTCCGGTGTCGAATTTCCAAACGAGCTCTCCGCTGTGCAAGCTGACCGCGTAGACGCTGCCATCCTGGGATCCGAAGTAGGCCACTCCATTTCGCAACACCGGTGTGGACCAGATCTCACCTTCGGTCTGGAACGGCGACCAGCGCAGTCCTTCGCCAGTGAGAGCGTTGTATGCGTAAAGTCCTCCGTCTTCGGAACCTACGGCGATGATCCCGCCCGCCTCGTCCAGAGCAGGACTGCCCACCAACGGCACTGCCTCCTCCGTTTCAACCTGGGGACGACGCCACGCGGTTGCAGCCGCGCCACCGCCGGCCGGGCGTTCGATGGCGTACAGGACCCCGTCAATGCCAGCCACGTAGAGATAGGTACCGACGGCCGGTGGGTTGTAAGCTCCTCGGAAACCGTTGTCCCCACCCACCGTGGAGACCCATCGCGTGCTCACTCCTTCTGACATCAGGTCATTCAGGGCATACACCTGGCCTTCCAGGGTGGTGGCATAAACTACGCCGTCGTCCACCGCGACCGCCCCCCACCCACTGGTAGATGCCCCCAGATTGGGGGTACAACCGGTGGCGAGCACCGCGAACGCCACCACCACCGCAAACAACAAGCCTGCCCAGGAGTGTATGCGTCGTAATAGGCGCAACGGCGCCAAATATTGAGGCATTTCGGTCAATGGTCCCGGGCGTTGAGGTCGCTTACGTTACCGGGTCGTAGCCCTGCCCACCCATGGGGCGGCAACGCGAGATGCGCTTCAATCCGAGCCAGCTGCCGCGGACAATACCGTAACGCTCCACTGCTTCGGCTGTGTATTGGGAGCAACTGGGTTCAAACCGGCACATCGAGGGGAGATACGGGGACACGGCCTGTTGATAGACCCTGATTACCTTGACGGCCGCGGTCTTCATTCGTGGGGCCTCGCTGCGACCAAGTTAGTACGCCGCATCAGGTTATGCGCCGCCCGTTCCAGTTGGCTGTATTCGGCGGTCGTTGCTCCCCGGCGCGCGATGACTATGGCATCCCATCCCGGCTCACATGCCGCCAGGCGAACTGCTTCGCGCAGACGGCGTTTGATGCGGTTCCTCACCACGGCGTTGCCCACGCGTTTGCTCACCACGAAACAGAAGCGCGACCAATCCAATCCGTTGGCGGAAACGCGCATCACCAGCAAACGGTTGGCCGCGCTCCGCCCGTTTCGATGGATTTCTGAGATGCCGGCGCTTCCGGTAAGCCTGTGATGTCTTTGCATCAACGACCGGCGGCCGACGGCGGTGGCGCGGAGCAACAGGTCAACTACACGGACAACCGGTGCCGGCCCTTGAACCGGCGTCGGCGTAGTACCGCGCGACCATCTGAGGTGCGAGAACGTGAGCGGAAACCGTGCACGCGCGCACGGCGTCGCTTTTTGGGCTGATAAGTTCGTTTCGGCATACTGTCTCTCCGACAATATTCAATACTAAAGGCAATGCCCCGGTGCGTCAAGAATCGCCGACAACGGAAGTCTGAACCCGCCGCCCTCCATCCGAATCGTTCCGGCCCCCCTGCCAAGTCCAAGCCCGTAAGGCAGCCCCAATTTTCGTTGTAACGCTTACGTTTACGAAGTGCTGACGCTATAATCCCACTAAACGGTGATGGGTCGCCCACTTCAACTCGGACACGTAGCGATGAAAGAACGATACGAACAGGAAATCGAACAACTGCTGGGTGAGCTGGAAGCCGAGTCGCCTCAACAGGCGAATACTCCTCCAGTTGGCGATTCGGTGCGTCCATTGGACGATGAGCCATCTCCCTTCACGCCCAAACCCAAGGAGAGCGTCCGTCTCATATCGCCGGGTAAGTTGGCGTTGGGTGGCGCTATCCTGGCGGCGCTTGGATTGTTGCCGTTGCTGCCGGTCTGGACGTCGTTGGCAGGTTTGGCAATCATGGCGGTCGCAGCGGTTTGGATGTTCATTCGACGCATGGGACAACAACGGCCAGCTTACTGGCGCGGCCGGCGCGTCGATGAACCCCCGCAAGGGACTTGGCAGCGTTTCCGCCACTGGCTGTCCCGGTAGCCTACCAACCCACTGCGGCGCCGTCCTTGCGCGGCTCGCTGCCTCCGCTCAGAACCCCGCTGTCTGGGTCTCTACTGACCACTTGGCCGCCGCCCATTCCGCCGGCGCCTCCGCGTCCGGGCCCGTGCATTACGTTCACACGGTGCCCCCTGCGGTGCAGTTCCATCACCACGTCGTTACTGACGTCGCCTTCCAGCCACACCGAGTCGCCGGCGATCTGGAACCGCAAGGCGTCCAAGGCTCCCTGGGAGTCCATGCCGAAGTCCACCATGTTCGAGATCACTTGCAGATGGCCTTGCGGCTGCATGAACCCTCCCATAACGCCGTAGCTCAGCCACAACTCGCCGTCCCGGGTCGCCATGGCTGGAATGATGGTGTGGAACGGACGCTTCCCACCGACCAGTGAGTTTGGATGGTCGGGATCCAACTCGAACAGCGACGCCCGGTTGTGCAGCACGATTCCAGTCCCCGGAGCTACCAATCCGGACCCAAAGTTGGTGAACACGCTGTTGATCAACGAGCAGGCGTTGCCGTCTCCGTCGATAACGCTGATGTAAACGGTATCGCTCCCCGGCACCATCTTTCCGTAAGGCGCAGTTTGCATCGCGGTACTGGAATCGATTAGCTTGCGTCGTCCGTCCGCATACTTCTTGGACGCCCACATCGTCGTCGGCACGTCCGCGCAGCGCGGGTCAGCCAGGTAACGGAACGCGTCGGCGAAGCCCAGCCTCGTCGCCTCAATCAGGTGGTGATACCGGTCGGCGCTTTGTTCTCCCATGCTCGAGATGTCAAACCCCTCAGCGATATTCAGGGCCTCCAGAGCGATGATCCCCTGGCCGTTCGGCGGGCACTCCCAGCACGTTACGCCTCGGTAGTCCGTTTTGATCGGCTCGTCCCAGTCGGAGTGGTGCGCCGCCAGGTCTTCCTCGCTGAGCCAACCTCCCTGCTCCTGCACAAAGCTCGCCATGGCGTGGGCGATGGGGCCGTTGTAGAACCCTTCGCTGCCACCTTCGGCAACGGTGCGCAAAGTTTTAGCCAGCGTCGGCAACCGCATCATCTCGCCTTCACGCGGAGCACGACCATTGGTCAACAACTCCTGACCCGAGGGCAACACCGATAGCTTGTCCTCCTGTTGCTGCCATTGGTAGGCAATTATGTCGCTCACCGGGAAACCGTTTTCGGCGTAGTCGATAGCCGGCTCCAGAGCGTCGGCCAGGCTTATTGTGCCTTCACTTTCCAGCAGTACCTCCCATCCATGCACGGTGCCGGGGACGGAGACCGAGTAGGGACCCAACGCCGGCATCCTGGAACGCCCCTGGCTTCGCAACTCGTCAATATCCGCAGCCATGGGCGCTCGGCCGCTTCCATTCAGCGCGACCACATCCTTGCGCTTGGCTTTCCAGATCAGCGCGAACAGGTCGCCACCCACACCGGTTGACATGGGCTCCACCACGTTCAGTGTCGCCGCAGTTGCTACGGCGGCGTCAACCGCGTTGCCGCCGGCCATTAGGATGCGCAGGCCCGCCATGGCCGCCAACGGCTGACTGGTCGCGACCATGCCGTGGGTGGCGTGTACTGTGGAACGACGCGAGTTAAAGAACATGAAGGATCTCCCTTGGCTAACAGGGTCTATTGGCGCCATCTTTGTACACCCGCACCGTGCGCTTGACAAGACCGTCGCTAGTGTGTGGGGTACCACAGACCTCGTTCGGGGTATATAATCGTTCGGGTTTAGCCCCTGTCGGATGCGTTGCATCCGTTACCCCCATCCGGGCCTGTAGTCAAACAGTCCTTGGCAAACCGTAGCGGCCCGTGGAATTTGCTTGCTGAGGAGGAGATCATGCCAGAATCTGCCAAGATCATTTATACCGAAACCGACGAGGCGCCGTACCTCGCAACCCATTCGTTGCTCCCCATTCTCCAGGCGTTCACCAAGAGTTCCGGCATCGAATTGGAGACTTGGGACATCTCGCTGTCCGGGCGCATCATCGCCAACTTCCCCGACAACCTGACCGAGGAGCAGCGGATCCCGGACTATCTCCGGATGTGCGGTGAACTGTGTCTCCAGCCTGACGCGAACCTCGTCAAGCTGCCCAACATCAGCGCATCGATACCGCAGTTGAAGAGCGCCATCGCAGAATTGCAGGGCAAGGGCTACGACATCCCTGATTACCCTGACCAGCCCTCCAATGACGCCGAACGCGAAACCCAGGTCCGCTACTCCCGCGTGCTGGGTAGCGCCGTAAACCCCGTCATTCGGGAAGGCAACTCCGACCGTCGCTCGTCGAACGCGGTTAAGTTTCACGGCCAGCGCAATCCCCATCGCATGATGCAGGACTGGCCGGAAGTGTCCAAGACCCGTGTCGGCCACATGACCGAAGGCGATTTCTTCAGCACCGAGGTCGCGGTCACCACCTCCGAGGCCGGAACCGCAGCCATCCAGTTCGTCGGCAGCGACGGCAGCGTTACCGAGCTTAAATCCGGCATCCCCCTACAGGCCGGCGAAATCATCGACTGCGCCGTTATGGACGTTGCCAAGCTGCGCGAGTTCTACGCCGACCAAATGAATCAGGCCAAAGCCGACGACCTCCTGCTCGGTCTCCACGTCAAAACGACCATGATGAGGGTGTCTGACCCGATAATTTTCGGTCATCTGGTGTCGGAATTTTTCAACGACGTATTCGAGAAGCACGCCGACGCACTGTCCCAGGTCGCGGTGGACCCCGACAACGGCATCGCCGAAATGCTAACCAAGATCCAGGACTTGCCGGAAGCCAAGCGGGCGGAGATCGAGGCCGATATCCAGGCCTGCTACGACAAGCGGCCGGACCTGATGATGGTGAACTCCTACCGGGGCATCTCCAACCTGCACGTGTCCAGCGATACCATCATCGACGCCTCCATGCCCGTCGTCATCCGCGATGGTGGCCGCACCTGGGGACCCGACAACGAGTTGCACGACACCATCGCCCTGATCCCCGACCGCTCCTACGCCACCATCTACCAGGCGGTGGTAGAGGACTGCCAGCAACACGGAGCCCTCGATCCCGCGACCCTCGGCAGCGTCGCCAACGTTGGCCTCATGGCCCAAGCCGCTGAGGAATACGGCTCCCACGACAAGACCTTCGAGGCCCCGGGCAACGGCTCCATCCAGGTGGTGGACCAGTCCGGCGTGGTCCTGATGGAGCAGAAAGTAAGCAAAGACGACATCTTTCGCATGTGCCAGACCAAGGACCTCCCCATCCAGGACTGGGTCAAGCTGGGCGTCACCCGCTCCCGGCTCACCGGCCAAGCGGCTATCTTCTGGCTCGATGCCGACCGCGCCCATGACGCCGAGTTGATCAAGAAGGTGGAGCAATACCTTCCGGATCATGACACCACCGGGCTCGACATCAGCACGATGCCCCCGCTGGAGGCCATGAGGGCCACCGTTACTCGCAGCAGGGCGGGTCAGGACACCATCGCCGTCACCGGCAATGTACTGCGCGACTACCTCACCGACCTGTTCCCCATCCTCGAATTGGGCACCAGCGCCAAGATGCTCTCGGTCGTCCCCCTGTTGAACGGTGGCGGCATGTTCGAGACCGGGGCCGGCGGTTCAGCTCCGCGGCACGTCCAACAATTCCAGGAAGAGGGACACCTGCGCTGGGACTCTCTGGGCGAATTCTGCGCGTTGGTTGCTTCCTTCGAGCATTACGGCGAGGTGTTCAACAACGACCAGGCTCGGCTGCTCGCGGAAACGCTGGACGCGGCCATCGGCGAGCACCTGGAGTATCAGCGCAATCCTTCACGCCGGGTCAACGAGTTAGATACGCGCGGCAGTCATTTCTATTTGGCGCTGTACTGGGCCCAGGCTCTGGCCAACCAGGACAAAGATCCCGCAATGAAAGCCACGTTCACCGAAGTAGCTCAGCAGATGACCGCAAACGAAGACAAGATCGTCCAGGAGCTTATTGACTGTCAGGGACAGCCGATGGAGATCGGCGGCTACTACCGGCCCGATAACGACATGGCGGCCAGAGCCATGCGTCCCAGCGCTACCCTGAACGCCATTGTCGATGCCATCTAGCATCACACCTATCCGACAAGGAGAAACCCTCAGCAGATGCGAAGCAAAGTCACTGTAGTGGGCGCCGGCAACGTCGGCGCCACCACCGCCCAGCGCATCCACCAGCTCGGGTACGCCGACGTGGTCCTGGTGGACGTGGTTGAAGACCTGCCCCAAGGCAAAGGTCTCGACATGCTGGAATCTGGACCCATCATTGGTTCCGACGGCATGATCACGGGATCCAACGGGTATGAGGAAACCGCGGACTCCGATGTCGTGGTGATCACAGCCGGCATCGCCCGCCGCCCCGGCATGAGCCGCGACGACCTGCTCCTCACCAACATGCGTATCACCTCCGCCGTTACTGAGGAAGTTGTCAAGCACTCCCCCAACTGCATAATCCTGGCCGTCACCAATCCATTGGACGCAATGGTGCAGAACGTGTTCCAGACCGCCGGTTTCCCGCGCCATCGGGTTTTCGGCATGGCCGGAGTGCTCGACACTGCCCGTTATCGCACCTTCATCGCCCAGGAACTCAACGTGTCCGTTGACGATGTCCAGGCAATGGTGCTGGGCGGACACGGCGACGATATGGTGCCGTTGGTGCGCTACACCACGGTCGGCTGTATCCCGCTGACCGAGTTGTTGTCGCAGGACCGAATCGACTCCATCGTCCAACGAACCCGCGACGGCGGCGGCGAGATCGTTGCCCTCCTCAAGCAGGGTTCGGCTTTCTACGCCCCGTCCGCTGCCATCACCGAAATGGTTGAAGCCATCTTGCTGGACAAGAAGCGCATTCTGCCCGGCTGCGCCTACCTGGAAGGCGAGTACGGAATCAACGGTCTGTGCGTGGGCGTCCCGGTGAAGATCGGAGCCGAAGGTGTCGAGCAGATCATCGAGATCAGCCTGACAGACGACGAAAGGGCCGCTCTACAAAGCTCAGCCGCTTCTGTTCAGGAGTTGGTCGACGTCATGGCTGGCGCCAAGGCGGAAGCAAGTTAGCAGACGCTGACCAATCCGAAACGCGTAAGGGCGGGCATTCAAACCCGCCCTTATTTCTTTACCCCGCCGGTATAATGTTTATAAGATTATTACAAAAATGGAGGAGGCCCGCATGACTGAGCGAACTGAACTGGAACGGCAATTGCTCGCGAAAGCCGCTCAATACTTTCCGGGCAATTCCAACGGAAACACCAACTATCCTGCCGATCTCAATTTCCTGGTCCACCATGGCAAAGCAGGCCGGTGCTGGGACGTGTCCGGCAACGAATATGTAGATTGGCTCATGGGCTCTGGCCCCATGATCCTTGGTCATGCTCACCCTGCGGTAACCGAAGCGGTGCTGGAGGCGGTGGGTCGCGGCTCAACGTTCTTCGCCAACAACGACCAGGCCGTGATGCTCGCCGAGGAACTCTGCAACGCCGTTCCCTGTGCCGACAAGGTGCGTTTCACCACCAGCGGCACCGACGCTTGTTTCCAGGCCATGCGGGCCGCCCGCGCTTACACCGGCAAAGAGAAAATTCTGAAATTCGAGGGTGGTTACCATGGCACCAGCGACTACGCCATGATGTCCGTCTTCGCATCCGCCAGCGTCGAGTTCCCACAGTCGGAAGCCAACAGCGCCGGCATCCCTCGCGCGCTCAGCGACCTGATGCTCGTCTCCCAGTTCAACGATTTGGACACCACTGCTGCTATCGTCGACGCCCACATGGACGAAATCGCGGCCGTCATCGTGGAGCCTCTGCAACGAACCTTGGCGCCCAATCCCGGCTTCCTCGCCGGTCTCCGCAAGATCACGGAGGATGCTGGAATCCTGCTGATATTCGACGAGGTGGTGACCGGGTTCCGTCTCGCCTACGGTGGCGCTCAGGAGTACTACGGTGTAACGCCCGATTTGTGCTCGGTTGGGAAAATTATGGGTGGCGGTTACCCCTTGGCCGGCGTCCTAGGTACCGCTGAGGTCATGGCCGTGTATGACCGTTCCTCCGTGTCCTCGGACAGCTACGTCGATCAGATCGGCACCCTCAACGGCAATCCCATCGCGTGCGCGGCCGGACTGGCCACGTTGGCGGAATTGCGCAAACCTGGCGTATATGACCGCCTCCACACCGTCGGGGGCCGCATCCGCCAGGCATTGGTTGATTCGTGCTCGGAACAAGGATTCACGGTACAGAGCGTTGGCGAGGATGCCATCTTTGACATCTACTTTGCCGATCACCCCGTTCAAAATTACCGCGACGGATTGGCGGCCAATCCTGCGCCGTTGGGCAAGCTCAACACGGGCCTGCTGGAACGCGGCATCATCAAGTCCTGGCCCCAGAAATTCTACCCATCCATCGCCCATACCGACGAGGATGTTGACCAGACGGTCGCCGCAATCCACGAAGTCGCCCCAACCCTGCGGAACTAACACGCCCCCGGGTCCTTCAAAATATGCATTGTATCCACCCTAAACACCCGAGAGCCCGTGTAGCCGTCTCTCACGAACAGTGCTTGGCCGGGATAGCGCCTCCTTATCTCCAACTCAAAGCCTATCCTAGCCTCGTCTAGCCGCTGCTCCAGTTCGCTCTCCAGCTCGAAGAGCATTTGGACGTCGTCGTCTATGGTCGTGGCGGAGCGGCTTGCACTTGACCTTACCCTGCAGCCGAGCACGTCGCATCCCGAGGCGGCACACGCAGGGTTGCTCACCTCAGGGCACTGGTGCTGACGGGGAAACTTCCGCACTCGACCGCTACAGCGTACAAGATATGAAAATGAGCTTTGGGTTTCGCCAGGTTCGTACGACTCCACGGTCAGAATGTTGACCTCTACATAATCCAGAGTGCGTGGGTTGACGATGATGAAATCATAGCCTCTCCGGTGCGACTGCCCACCAGGGAATATGCTGGAACCGGAGTGGAGGCCGGGCGGTTCGTTGGGTATGTGGACAAAATCGACGACCAACTCCCCACCGGCCAGGGTGGCGTCGGGATCAACGTTCAGATTCACGACGTTCCGAATAACGACGTGAGGATTTTTGATGACCACGAAAGGCTGCGGCATCCTCGCGCCTCCTCTTCTTGGCAAACGAAATGACAAACTAGGGGCGGGTTTTTAACCCGCCCCTGAACTTCGCTGCTTGTTGTGCAGCTCTAGCGCCCGCGCAACTTCACTTCCAAGGGGCCGGTGCTGATGATGTGCCTCTTGAGTCCTAGTTCGTTGGGGGACATTCCCATCGCCAAGCCGATTAGCTGCGGCATGTGCAGAATGGGTAGATCGATCGCTCTCCGCGCTTGAGACGCGGCTTTCGGCTGAAAACCGTCCAGGTTCAGATGGCACAGCGGACACGGCGTTACCATGGCATCCGCCCCCAGATCCTTGACCTCGGAGGTGTGCTTGCCCACCATTGCCATCGAGTTCCGTTGGTTGATGGTCAAGATGGGGAACCCGCAGCAACGGGTCTTGCCCTCGAAGTCCACCAGGGTTGCGCCCAGCAATTGGATCAACATCTCCAACGACTGCTGCCGTTCGGGATGTTCCTCGATGTCCAACGCCTCCGTCGGCCTCACGATGTAGCACCCGTAGAAGGGAGCGATCTTCAACTCGTTCAGCGGCCGGGTGATCAGCGAACCCAGCCGCTCCAACCCGTAGTCTTCAATCAGGATCCACAGGAGGTGCTTGGGTTCGCTCTGGCCGCTGTATTCCAACCCTTCTTCCGCCAGATGCGAGTTGATCTCGGCCAGGTATTCCGGATTGCGCATCCGATGGTTGGCTTGCGACATCACTCCCTGGCAGGTGCTGCAAATCGTTAGGATTGGCAGGCCCATCCGCTCGGCTTTGGCGAAGTTTCTCGCGTTCAGCGTATCTCCAAAGAGCTGGTTTTTCTCCTGTATAACGCCCGCGCCGGTACAGGTCCAACCGGGGATCTCCTCCAGCTCTATGCCCATGCGGTCACATACCGTCCGCGCCGCCGGGTAGAGTTCGGGCGCGCCTCCTTGCGACACGCAACCCGGGAAAAAGGCGTACTTCACTGATTCCTCCTCATGGTTCCGGTTGCTGACGGTGGGGGCGAATAATCACCCACCCTTGTCGGCACCGGCACTACCTTTACGCATTCAGAAACCCGGGCCGTTAGCCGAACGGAGAGTTGTTGCTTACCTGCGGAGCGGCGGCGGGTTTGGGTTGCGTCCTCTCGAATATGCGGCGTACCGCTTCTACGTTCTCCACGTTTTTGTGAGCGATCGGCGGCATCTTGCCTCGCCGCATCGCTCGGAACGCCACCGGCATATAGTCCATCAACGCAGGCAGGTTCATCATGCCGACCGACTTGATGGGCAATCGTAGTTCATCCAATCGCCCACTGTGGCCCACCGATTCCGTGAACGCGTCGGTATGCCTGGCCCCGTTGTTGTTGTCGTAGCCGGCTTGAATCGCCTGCTCGCGCATCGCCATGATGCGATCCATCGGCGCCACGCCCTTGGGACAAGCCTGCACGCATTCGTTGCAGCGCGTGCAGTCCCAAATGCCGGTCGGCTCGCTCAACGCCCACAGCCGCTCCATGGAGACGCCCTCGGCATCACCGTCTCGTGGGTCAGCCGTGAAACGGTACGCCTTTGCCAATGCCGCCGGGCCCAGGAACGTCGGGTCGATTTCCAGCACCGTGCAGTCTGACACGCATGCCCCGCACATGATGCACGCGGTAACTCCCGACAGGTGCAGCATGGCGTCGTTGGAGACGATGTACTCGCCTTCCGGTTCCCGCCCCATGTGTTTCAGGTAGGGGTCAACGGCTTCGATTTTGTCCCAAAAGAGATCGAAATTGACCACCAGGTCCTTGACCACCGGCATCACGCCCGCGGGCTCGACCGTGATCACTCCATCCTGAACTGCGGTGTTGGCGATGGTCTTGCACGCCAAACCGGCGTGCCCGTTGATCCGCATGGCGCACGAACCGCAGATCGCGCTCCGGCATGAGCACCGCAGCGAAAGCGTGCCGTCGTCGTCCTCGCGAATCTGGATCAAAGCATCCAGCACCGTGGCGTTGTCGGCGATGGTAACCGGATAGTCTTGCCAGTACGGCAGACGGCGCTCGTCGGCCGCGTCCGGGTCCTGTCGTCTTACCCTGATCGTGACGTCCATGTCCTAGTATTTCCTCTCTTCAGGCGTCCACTGCGTGATGACTACGGGCAACTCGGAAATCTCGGGTCCGCCCTCCCCCTGAGTCAGCACGATGTGGTGCAGCCACTCCTCGTCATTGCGGTCTGGATAGTCGACGCGGAATTGCGCGCCCCGACTTTCCCTACGCTCCAGAGCGCCCACCGCGATGGTGTCTGCGCAGTCCAGCATGTAGCCCAACTCCAACGCGAAAATCAGGTCGGTGTTGAATGTTTTGCCCTTGTTCTGCACCGGCACGTTCTCGTACCGGCGGCGCAAATCGTGCAGGTCGCCCAGCGTTTCCTGGATCCCTTCCTCGTTGCGGAACACGGCGACGTTGCGGTTCATGGACTCGCCCATATCCCTACGAATGGAGCCCCAGCGGTCGCCGTTCTGCGGCCGGTCCAACATTTCCTGGATGCGTCGCCGTTCCCGCGACAGGGCGTCGTGCGTGTCGAAGTCAGCGAATCCCATGGTACGCACGGCGTCGGACGCATGGTTGCCGGCCCGTTCGCCGAACACGATGGTGTCCAGCAGCGAGTTGGCTCCCAACCGATTCCCGCCATGCACGCTCACGTTGGCGCACTCGCCGGCCGCGTAAACTCCGCTCAGGTTCGTCAGTCCGTTCACGTCGGTCTTGATTCCGCCCATTATGTAATGCATCCCCGGGCGGATCGGAATCGGCTCCCGGATCATATCGGCGCCGGCTAGGTCGATTCCGATCTCTCGGATCTGGCTCAGCTTTTCCAAGATCAGGGCTTCACCCAGATGCGTGCAGTCCAGGTACACGCAACCGTCCACTCCGTTGCCCGCGTTGATTTCAGTCTGCTCGGCTCGGGACACGACGTCGCGGGAAGCCAGCTCCATCATGTTGGGAGCGTACTTCTCCATAAAGCGATTGCCGTCCTTATCCCGTAGGTACGCCCCTTCGCCGCGCGCCGCCTCTGAGATCAGAACGCCGCTACCGGCCAACGTGGTCGGATGGTACTGCACCATCTCCATGTCCATGAGTTGGCCGCCGGCGTTGTATATCAACCCCATCCCGTCGCCCGTGACGATGAGCGCGTTGGTGCTCGGTTCAAACAGTCGTCCGCAACCACCAGTTGCGAAAATGACGGTCTTCGCGCGGATCACGCTCAACTCGCCCGTCCGGATCTCCATGGCGATAACGCCGGCGGCGCGGCCGTCTTCCATGATCAGCGACGTTACGAACCATTCCTCGTAACGTCGCACGCCGGACTTGATCAACTGCTCAAACATCACGTGAAGCAATGCCTGACCGGTGAAGTCCCCCACGAAGAAGGTCCGCGCTCTACGCTGCCCACCGAATGCGCGAGTGCCAAGCCTGCCCTCGTCGTCACGGTTGAACGTGACGCCCATGTGCTCCATGTCGATCAGTGATGCTCCGGCCTGCCGGCACATCACTTCGATGGCATCCTGGTCGCCAAGAAAGTCGCTGCCCTTGATGGTATCGTAGGCGTGGTCTTCCCAGTCGTCCCCGCGGTCCAGCAGCGCCGCGTTGATCCCGCCCTGCGCCGCGTTAGAGTGGCTGCGAACCGGATGGACCTTGCTGATTATCGCGGTGTCAGCGCCCCCGGCCCGCGCCGCGATAGCCGCCCGCATGCCGGCCAAGCCAGCGCCAACGACCAACACGTCGTGTTGCAAATCCTCTGGCATTTGTGATTTCCTCCGACCGGATAACGACAATCCGGCTACGTGTGGCGCAAGAACGGTCTAGCGGCGCGCCTAGTTTCGGTCGCTAATTATCCCCCAAGATACGCATGGCTAGCAACAGCGAAGCCACGCTCTTGGCATCTCTTATCGTTCCATCGGCGATCAGGCCCGGAATTTCGCTCAGCGGCGTCCGCACCACCTCTATGAACTCGTCCTCATCAGCGGCCAGTCGGGCCGGCTCCAGGTCCCTCGCAAGGTACGCGTGAATCATCTGCGTGCACCATCCGGGCGCGACGAAAAATCTCCCCAAGGATTCCAGGCTTCCTGCCTTCTGTCCGATTTCCTCTTGTAACTCACGCAATGCGGTGGCTTCCGGATCCTCTCCCAGTTCCATTTTCCCCGCCGGCGCTTCCAGCAGAAATGATTCCACTGCTTTGCGAAACTGGCGTACCAGCAAGACGCTGCCGTTGGAATCGACAGGCACTATGCAAACCGAATACGGATGATCAACAATCTCCCGAGTGATTTCCCGCCCATTGGGCAGGGAAACGGTCGCCACCCTGACCTTAACCAAGTCTCCCTGATACGCCGTGGCTTCGGCGATGGTAGGCTCTTCCCGCAGGTTGGAAGGTTCTCGGCCTGTCGTCGCCAACCTTACCGTCCTAGGGCCCGCATAGCCAGCAGCAGGGCGGCCACGCTCTTCGCGTCTTGGATTGATCCATTGGCGATCAGGTTCGGAGCCTCCGACAGCGGAACCGTTACAACGTCAATAAATTCATCCTCGTCCGAATCCAGCACCGCGGGCGTCAGACCCGTCGCCAGAAACACGTGCATGTACTCCGATGCCCAGCCCGGCGCCAGCCAGAATGCCGTCAGCTTCGTCAATTCCGCAGCCGTGTGCCCGATCTCTTCCTGCAACTCGCGTCGCGTGGACTCCTCGGGTTCTTCGCCCTCCTCGATTCCTCCCGCCGGCACTTCCAGGAGAAAACTCTCGGTGGGCTTGCGGTATTGACGCACCAACAGCACGTTGCCGTCTGCGTCCACGGGCACCACGCAGATCGACGGCGCGTGGTCCACTATCTCCCGGGTCGTCTCTCTCCCGTTGGGCAACCGGATTGTGTCCACGCGCACGTCAATGATGCGCCCGTTGAACACCGAACGGGAGGCGATGGTCGGTTCGTTGTTGGCATCGGTGGTCAAAAGCGCCTTACCTTCCCTGAAAACTGAAACCCAACCGTCGCGTGAGGGTCGCCCAGAAGTAGTTCGGCTCGTTGGCACGCAGGAAACGCGCCCGGTACGGGCTGTGCGTAATCCTGACCCAATCACCTGGCTCTATAGGGTGATTTTCGAAACCATCCACGCTGATGATGGCCTCCTGCGATCCCTCCAGGTGGAAATCGACGCTGCTCGTGGGACTCAACACCAGCGGAGTGGTCAAACCTACGTGCGATGCCAGCGGGGTCAACACCAGATCGTCGGACAAGGGATCGATGATGGGGCCACCCGCCGCGAAACTGTAGCCGGTGCTGCCGGTGGCCGTGGCGAGTATCACTCCATCCGCCCGAAAAGTGGACACATCCGCGCCGTCTATGACCGCCCGCACCGTTATCACCCGCGACACTCGGCTCCGGGACAGCACAACGTCGTTCAACGCGTGATATGGACCCTGCGGAGCCGGGGGCTCCGTTACTTCGGGGTCGCGCCGGTGGACTTCCGCTTTCAGCATGCTGTGTTCAGATACCCTGACGTCGCCGTTCAGGTAACGGGGCAATTGCTCCATCACGCCGGGCACCGTCAATTCCGTCATGAAGCCCAAACGGCCCATGTTGATGCCCAGCAGGGGTATTCCCATCGGGGCAACCGCGCGATTCACGCGCAGGATCGTGCCATCCCCTCCGATCGTGATCACCAGGTCGGTGTCTCGCGCGCGTTCGCTGATATCGCCGGCGTCCTCGGCGCGGAGGATCCAGCTGTTCGCTCCCAGATTCAACTCGCCGACGATGGCGTGAGCCAGATCCAGGGCCTCCGGGATCAAGTCGTTGTAAGCGATGCCGACGGTTTTCATGGTGGCCTAGCCGCCCGCCAGGACGGACACCGCGCGTTCCGCCGCCCCAAGCAGCGTTGCCGGAGCTACCCCCAGCCACACCAGCGCCAGAGTTGCCACGCCCAATGCCACGTTAGCCGGCCACGATGCCCCGACTCGCTCGGTGTGGATCGGCGTCTGCAGGAACATGACCTTGATCACCCGCAGGTAGTAGTAGGCCGACACCACGCTGTTAACGATGCCGATTATTACCAGCCATGTCATCAACGATTCGCCGGTGTTGATGGCCGCCGCGAATACGTAGATCTTTGCAATGAATATCCCGGTTGGCGGCACTCCGATCAGAGCGATCAAGGCCAAGGCAAGGGTGATCGCCAGGAAAGGCGCACGTCGCAGCATGCCTGAGTAATCGTAAATCTCGTCGCTGTTGATTCGATTGCCAATGCACACAATGGCGAAGAACGCCGTCAGGTTGGCCGCCGTGTAGGCTGCCAGGTAGAACAACACACTGCTCGGCCCGACCGCGATGTCGCCGGCGTAAGCCACCGCCGCCACCCCGACCAGGATGTAGCCGGCGTGCGCGACCGTGCTGTAGCCGAACATCCTCTTGATGTTACGTTGGGCGATCGCCACCAGGTTGCCGATGGTCATGGAGAGGGCAGCCAGCCCGGCAAGCAATACCCACCAGTCTCCTTCCAGCGCTTCGAATCCTATGTAGAAGACCCGCAGCACCAGCCCGAACGCCGCCGCCTTGCTCGCTACCGACAGGAACGCCACCATCGGAGTCGGCGCTCCCTCATACACATCAGGCACCCACATCTGGAACGGGGCCGCCGACATCTTGAACCCGAAACCGACGAGCAAGAGCACAATCGCCAGCAACAACGCCATGCTCCCGAAGGGGAATACTCCTGCCGACGCACCTGTGGACAATGCCGCCGCGATTTCATCCAAGCGCGTGCTCCCGGTGAACCCGTATATCAACGCCATTCCATACAGCATCAGCGCGCTGCTCAAAGCGCCGATGATCAGGAATTTCATTCCCGCCTCGCTCGACCGCCCGTTGGGGAGGAACGCGGCCAACGCCGCCAAGGGCAGCGTCGTGAGTTCCAGCGCGATGTACATGGTGATCAGCTCGTGCGCCGAAACCAGCAACATCATGCCCGTGGCCGACAGCAGCATCAGCCCGAAAAACTCGCCTTGCAGTCGCTCCATCCTCCGCACGTAGTCCGTCGAGACCAGTACCACTAGCCCCACGGCCGCCAAGATCAGGAAGTTGAAGAACAGCGAGAATTTGTCGATGGACAGCGTGTAGAGGACCACCGATCCTTCCGCCGTCAATTGGCTCTGGCCGGACCCGGTTAGCTCGGCGACTTGCCACGCGCTCAAGGCTGCCGGCGCCGCCAAGCCGAAGAACGACAGCCCCACCAGCAAGCCCGTGCGCCGCGTGATCAGGTCCACGACGATGACCAGCATCGCCAATGCCGCCATCGCCAGTTGCGGACCAATCAGGTAGAGGTCGTAAACGGTCATGTCTAGCGTCCCACGCTCGCGAGACCCAGGTTGTAGCTGTTCACTATCGGCTCCAGACCGTCCCTGAATACGTCAGTCAGCCATGCCGGGTAGATGCCAACCGCGAATATGCTGATCACCAGCAGCGCCACCGGCACCGCGTCCACCATGGACGCGTCTGTCAGCCCGTCCCAACGCGCCGGCCGCGGTCCGAACATCGTCCGTTGGATCATCCACAGGATGTACCCCGCCGCCAAGATGATTCCCAGCACCGCCAGGATGGTCAACGCCGGGAACGCCCGGAACCCGCCAAAGAATACCAGCAGCTCGGACACGAACCCGCTCATGGCCGGCAGTCCCAACGACGCGGCGCCGGCGATCAGGAACGCGCCGGCCAGGATGGGCATCCGGTTCGCCAGCCCTCCAAGATCACCTATATTTCGAGTATGCGTTTTCTCGTAAAGGATCCCCACCGCCACGAACAGCAAACCCGTTATCGTCCCGTGCGTGAATAACTGCATGGCCGCGCCCGTTAGCCCCGCATCTGTGAGTGTTCCCCCGATCACCGCGACGGAACCGATTCCCACCAACACCAGACCCATGTGGCTTACACTGGAATACGCAATCAACCGTTTAAGGTCAGTCTGGCGTAGCGTCACCACGGCTCCGTAAAGTACGCTCACCACCCCCAATGCCACGATGGGCAACGCAAAGTTGGCGAGTTGCTCCGGGAACATCCCGGCGTTCACCCTCAGTAACCCGTATCCGCCCATCTTTAGCATCACGCCGGCCAGCATGACGCTGCCGGCCGTCGGTGCGTCCGTATGCGCGTCGGGCAACCAGGTGTGCACCGGCCACGTCGGCAATTTCACCGCAAAAGCAATGAAAAACAGCCAGAACAGGACGCCCATCGGCAGCGCTGCCCGCGACGCGTCCAGCGCTCCGCCGGGCTCCAGCAGCCGCGTCATGTCGAAGCTGCCCACTCCTGAACTGACGAACACCGCCACGATGGCAACCAGCATGAAGGCTGATCCAAGGATCGTGAAGATCAAAAACTTCATCGCCGAGTATTCACGCCGTCCGGTTCCCCAGGTCGAAATGAGCAAGTACATGGGCACCAGTTCAATTTCCCAGAACAGGAAGAACAGCAGGAAGTCCAGCGACGTGAAGACGCCCATCACCGCTGTTTGCAGTACGAACAGCCAGATGAAGTATTCCTTGACGCGGTCGTGGATGTGGAACGATACGAACACCGCGCACAGCCCGAGCAATCCGGTGAGCATCACCAGCGGCGCGCTGATCCCGTCCACGCCTAGCAGGTAACTCGCCTGCACGGTTCCGGTGTCGATCCAGTCGATCCGGTCCACCAACTGGAAACGGTCGCCGCCCGGCGTGAACAGCACGAACACGATCACCGACAGCACGAGGTCGGCCAACGCCACTGCGCCGGCGTACCACCTGATCGCGCGATCGTTGCGCAACATGCCGAGCGCCAATAGCAGCGCCGCCACCGCCGGCAAGAACACCGTGGCTGTCAGCAGTCCATTAAATCCGGTCGGCATCATCCGCTATCCCAAGATCAGGTACAGAACGATGATGACCACGCCGCCCGCCGCAGCCATTAACGGATACGTCTGTACCTGCCCGTTTTGCGCCAACGCGATCAGGCTGCCGATGTTTCGGGAAATCCAGCCCGTCAATCCAACTATCCCATCAACAATGTTCCGGTCCACCCAGTCCGTGATGGCTGCCACGATCCGGTAGAACACTCGCCCAACTATCACACCTTCATAGAGGTGGTCCAGGTAATACCGCTGCGACAGCACTGTGTGCGCCACGCCCCCTCGGGTCAGGGGGTCGTTATTCGTGAATGGACGCGGCCAGGCATACACCAGTACGGCCAACCCGATCCCCGCCAGCGCAACGATGTTGGACATCACCGCCATGGCGATGCTGAACGGCGGCGCATGATGGCCGTCGTGCAGACCCGAGGCAAAGTAATCGGTAAGCCAGTGCGACGGTATCAAGCCGAACACGCTCTTGACCCCGATCGGATTGGCGATCCAACCCGCAATCACTGCCGACACGCCCAGGAAGACCATCGGCCCTACCATGAACCACGGCGACTCTCCCAGGTGGACGTGATGGGATACCCCCGTCGGCGCCGGCTGGCCCGCCTCTTCGCAATCGTGTAACTCTTGCTCGCCACCGCCTCGGAATTCTCCGTGGAACGTCAGGTGCACCATCCGGAACGAATAGAACGCCGTCAACAGTACGCCCACCAGCAACAGGATGAACACCAATAGGCTCACGGAGGTTTCCACGGCTCCGGTCCCCAGCCAGGCCTCCAGCAGTATCTCGTCCTTGCTCCAGAACCCGGCCAGCGGGAAGATACCCACCAGGCTGAGCGCTCCGATCACCGTCAGCCAATACGTGAACGGCATCGCCTTGCGCAGCCCACCCATGTACATCATGTTGAACGTGCCCGCCGCGTGGTTCACGCTGCCAGCCCCCAAGAACAGGAGCGCTTTGAAGAACGCGTGGGTGAACAGGTGGAACAGCGCCGCGTTGTACGCTCCCACACCCAATGCGGCCATCATGTAACCCAGCTGGCTTACCGTGGAATAAGCCATCACTCGCTTGATGTCGTTGGCCGCAAGACCCATAGTTGCGGCGAAAACTGCGGTGAATGCCCCGATCAAGGCCACTACCATCATGGCGCCTTCCGATTCGGAGAACACCGGGAAAAAACGGCCCACCAGGAACACACCTGCCGCCACCATCGTCGCCGCGTGGATCAGCGCGCTGACGGGCGTCGGGCCTTCCATGGCGTCCGGGAGCCAGGTATGCAATGGGAATTGTCCGCTCTTTCCGGCCGCGCCCGCGAACAACCCCAGGCACAGCCAAAGCAACGCTCCGCCCGCAACGATTCCCGCGCCGCCGGCCGCTATCGGTGCAGCCGCCGTCCAGATGTCGGGAATGTGCAGCGCGTTGAGTCCCTGCGCCGCGAATGTGTCTGCCTGGAAGAACAGGAATATGATCGCCAGCAGGAAACCGACGTCGCCTATCCGGGTGATGATGAACGCCTTTTTGGCGGCGGCCGCCGCGGATGGCCGTTCGTGCCAGAATCCGATCAGCAGGTACGACGACAACCCCACCAGTTCCCAGAACACGTACATCTGCACGACGTTTGACGCCAGCACCAAGCCGATCATCGACGCGCTGAACAGCGACATGTAGGCGTAGTACCGGGCAAAGCTTTCGTCGCCGTCCATGTACCCCATGGAGTAGATCTGCACCATCAGGCTGACGCCCGTCACCACCACCAGCATCACGTTCGTCAGCGGGTCCAGGAGGAGACCCATCTGCACCGACGCCCCTGGAGCCAAGTTTAGCCAGAGGTGCGGCGCGAAATCGTACACGACGTCGTGGGCCGACGACCGCAGCAGCCAGAGGGACAATGCAAACCCAACGGCCAACGCCATTATGGTCAGGTAACCCGCAGCCTTGGCCACGCTCGGACCCAACGGACGGATTACCCCGCCAATGAGCAGGAATGACGCGACGGGCAGCAGGAAGATCGCCCAGACCAGCGCTTCGGTCAGCATCTTGTGGGAGGCCTCACAACTTACGGACGATCTCTTCCGCTACGTGCTCCCGTCCTTTGGGCACGTAGATGCGAAACGGTACGCGCTCACTCCAGTCTCGGATGTCGCCCTCGGGCAATATCCGGCTCGGCAAGCCCTCCGCTTCGAGGACCTCTTTCCAAATCTCTGCGGCCATCAGATTTGGCGCGCGTTTGAATTCAACCCACATCTTGTATTTCGTCGTGTCTTTGCTAGGCCGTTTTTGCGTCAGTGGCGCATGGCGGCGGCGTCAGTAAGGTCAACGCTCTCGTTGGTGCGGAATATCGCGAACACGATACCGAGGCCCAACGCAATCTCCGCTGCCGCCACGGTGATGATAAACACCGCGAAGACTTGGCCGGTCAACACCGCAGAAAGTGTTTCCTGCACAGCGTACGGCGCCAGCCAACGACCCATCGCAACCAGCGTCAGGTTAACTCCGTTGAACATCAACTCGATGGACATCAACACCGCAATGAAGTTCTTGCGCGCCAACGCGCCGTATAAGCCGATACAGAACAGGACGGCGGCTATGACCAGCATCGATTCCAGCGACACGCTCCCTACCTCCCACGTCCACGGGCCAGCGCCAGACCGCCGATTGCCGCCGCAAGGAGCAATAGCGACACCGCCTCAAACGGCAGCACAAATTCACCAATCAAAAGGTCGGCCAATCCGCCGCCGGCGACGCTCTCCACCTCTTGCGCCGACAGACCTGATCGCGCCAGTTCTGTGGCATCCGGAATTCCCACCGCTTGCGTCTGCGCGACCTGCGACTTGCTCTCCAAGCCTGCTCCAGCGAGCGTGGTCCAATCCGTCGTGACGGCGGTGAACACCATCGCCGCCAGGAGAAGTGCCGACACCATCGCCGCCGGTATCTGCAATCGGTTCGGCGTGTTGCCCTGTTGGACGTCCCTCGTCAGCATCACGCCGAAGATGAACAGCACCGCGATCGCGCCGACGTAGATCAGGATCTGCACCACCGCGAGAAATTCGGCGTTCATCATCACGTAGAAGCCGCCCACCGCGACGAATACCATCGCGAGCAGCAACGCCGCCCGAAACAGGTCGCGGACCATCACGACGCCCAACGCGCCGCCTATCGCAACGACCGCCAAGGCCCAGAACACTACCTGCTCAAACCACATTTAGGTCGCGTCCTCATTGGTTTGAGTAGTATTGCCCTCGGTCAAACGCATCCCGGCTTTTTCATGCTGATGCCAGCGCCAATTTTCGCGGCCGACCTCCCTCCAACCTAATGGCCGGCTCACTCCGGGTCGATATTCCATTCCCTCCAACTGCGGGCGGAACCAGGTGCTCGGATGCTTGTCGGCTTGTCGCAGCCGGTCAATCGAGATGACCAGGTCGGTGCGCTTGTACTGACCTTCTTCGAAACCGCTTCCCATGAACAGCGCGTCGTACGGGCACGCTTCAACGCAAAGGCCGCAGAACATGCACCGCTGCAGTTCGATATCGAAAACCTCCAGTCGGTACTTGTCCCCTTGCAGCGGCGCGGTCTCGCTCGGCGATGTAACGATCTTGATGATTCCCAGGGGGCAGTATTTGGCGCAGGACGCGCATCCGGTGCAGCGTTCCTCGTACCATGTGAACTCCTCGCCCCTGAACCGAGGATGCTGAGTCAACCTCTGCTCGGGATATGACGTGGTGAACGGTCTGCGTGCAAGATTGGTCAGCGTCACCAGCAGTCCCTTGGCCATTTCTAGTCCGTACATCGCATCTGCTCCCCTGCGCTAGCCCACCTCGATAGTCGATACGCCGCGCACCATTGGGGCCGACGCCGTCGCGGTACGGGAAGTGGTTCGGACTTTCTGCCGGATTATCCGCCCGAAAAACGCTATCGAGACCACTGCCACCACGATGTTGATCGCCGTCATTATCCAGAGATCCGACGTGCTCAGCACGCCGTTCACATCCCTCAGGAAATACACCTCCAGCACCACAGCCGCCAAGTTGATGATGCTCAGCGGCATGAGGAACTTCCAGCAGACCGCCATGATCTGGTCCAACCGAAGCCTGGGGAACGTCGAGCGAATCCATACAAACAGGAAAATTCCGATGAACGTCTTGATCAGGAACCACAACCACCCCAACCAGTCGGCCACTGGCCCGGCCCACCCGGCCAGGAACAAGGTGGCGATCAGGCCCGAGACGAACAACGCTCCGCCAAACTCTGCTGCCTGTATCAGCGCAAACTTGATCCCGCTGTACTCGGTATGGTACCCCGCGATAATTTCAGATTCCGCCTCGGCCACGTCGAACGGTGTCCGGTTCAATTCCGCCGACATGCCCGCCACAAAGACGAAGAACGCCAACGGCTGCACCAGGAAGAACGGAACCGCCTGCGCAACAACTATGTCTCCCAGCGACATCGAGCCGGCTACTACCACCACGCCCAGCAGCGACAGCACCACCGGGACCTCATAACTGAGCAGCACCGCTACCGCGCGGCCCGCCCCGAACAGCGCGTAACGGTTGTTAGAGGCCCAGCCCGCTGTAAATATCGCTATCGACGTGAGTGAACTGACGGCTAGGATGAACAGCACGCCGACGTTCAGGTCCACCAGCGCCACATCCTTGGCGAACGGTATCACTGCCGTCGCCACCAGCAGCGATGAAACCATAATCACCGGAACGGCCGTGAACGCCAGTCGATCGGCTCCGTAAGGGATGATGTCCTCTTTCGTGATCAGTTTGGCCAGGTCCGCTATCGGCTGCAACGCGCCGAAGGGGCCCCAACGGTTGGGGCCCACCCGGTTCTGAAACCTGCCAAGCAACCGACGTTCGCCCCAGCTCACCACCGCCGCGCCCAGCAGCACCGCGTTGATCAGGATCAGCATGATGACCACGCCGGCGATCACGTACGCCAGCCAACAAGGGACAACGTGCGCTGCCAACCCGTAAATCCAGTAGAAAAGCGGGTTGCCGCCGAACACGCCGTCCGGGCTCAACATGTTCTCAGGCGTCGTAATGCAGCGCATTACCGATCCACCTCGCCCATGTTTATGTCAACGCTGCCCAACGACACGATCATGTCGGCCAATTTCCATCCCAACAGCAAGTGCTCAGTGATCGTCAAATTGATCAGCGAGGGAGAGCGGATTTTACACCGGTACGGCGACACTCCTCCATCACTAACCAGGAAAAACCCCAACTCGCCCTTGGAAGCCTCAACTCTGCCGTACGCCTGGGCGCCGGGCTCGGCCCGCAACACCATCGGCAGTTCCAGCCTGACCGGTCCCGGCTCGATCTGCGCGATGCACTGCCGGACGATCCTTAGGCTCTGCCGGACTTCCTGCATGCGCACCCAGAACCGGTCGTAGTTGTCGCCCGCGCTGCCCACCGGCACATCGAATTCAACTTGGTCGTAAGCGTCATACGGCGCCATCTTTCGCCAGTCCCAGTTCACGCCGCTGGCCCTCAGCACCGGTCCGCTGACCGAGCAGTTGATGGCTACGTCGGCCGGCAGCGGGCTGACTCCGCGCGTCCGCACCATCAAAATTTCGTTATTCAGCAACAGGTTCTCTATCTCTTCCAGTTCGCCCTCGAAATCGTCCAGGAACTGGTCCAGCGCCGGCCAGAAATCCGCCGGAGCGTCGGAGAACACGCCGCCCGGGCGCATGTAGCTAACCGTGATCCGCGCTCCGCACAACATCTCGAACAGGTCAAGGATCCGCTCTCTGCTCCGGAACGTGTACATCAGCGGAGTGCCAAACGCGCCCAGTTCCTGCACGAAGAACCCGACCGCGATCAGGTGGCTGGCGATCCTCTGCAACTCCGCCGCCAGTGTCCGCAGGTACTTACCTCGCGGCGGGGGTTCAATCCCCAGCAGTTGCTCCACCGCAAGGCAGTACGCCTGATTGTTGATCATCGATGACGTATAGTCCAGCCGGTCGGTCAGTGTCACCACCTGGACGTAATTCCGTTCCTCAGCGAGTTTTTCGGTGCCCCGGTGCAGGTAGCCCAGTACCGGCTCCACCTCCACAATGTCTTCGCCATCGAAAGTGATCCGCACCCTGAAGACACCGTGCGTGCTCGGGTGCTGCGGCCCCACGTTGACCGTCATCGGTTCGGTGCGAATCGTCATGGTGGAACTGCGCGCCTTGCCTAAAGGAAATCTTTCCGCAGAGGATGGCCGTCAAACCCTTCCCACAGCATGATCCGTTTCATGTTGGGGTGTCCGGTGAACTTGATTCCCATCAGGTCCCAGATTTCGCGCTCCTGAAAATCTGCCCCCTTCCAAACGCCCACCACCGAAGCAACGGTTGGCTCCTCCCGCCCGTATACCTTGCTCCGGATCACGCCCGTATGTTCCTTGGCCAGCGACGTCAGGTGATATACCAGTTCGAAATACTCTACGAAGTCGATCGCGCTGACGGCGTTCAGGAATGCGAAGTCCAGATCGGGGTCGTCGTGAAGGAAACTTGCTACCGATCCGATGGAATCGGGTCGTATCCAGACCGATGATTCGTCCCACTCAGTCACGACATCCGGCGCCGCTTCCTGCAGACGCCGGGCCAGTGTTTCGCCGGGTATCGCCGCGATGGTCACGGTTTGAAGCTTCCGCCGCCGATGTTGCGGTATTTCTTGATCTTTTCGTGCAGTTCCATGATGCCGTACAAGAGGGCATCCGGTCGCGGAGGACAACCCGGCACATACACGTCCACCGGCACAATGTGGTCTACGCCCGGCACCACGCTGTACGAGCCAAAGTACGGCCCGCCGCTGGTCGCGCAGACTCCCATGGAAATCACCCAACGCGGTTCGGCCATCTGCTCGTAGATTCTCTTGATCGGCGGCGCCATTTTCCACGTCACGGTGCCCGCCACGATCATCAGGTCCGCCTGCCTGGGCGACGCGCGGAACACTTCCATCCCGAACCTGGAGATGTCAAACCGACCCATCGCGGTGGCCATCATTTCAAATGCGCAGCACGCCAGACCAAAGGACACCGGCCACAATGCCGACTTGCGGCTCCAGTTCACCAACGCGTCCACCGACGTTACCATCAGATTCCTTTGCAGGTCTTCCGGTACCTCGATAGCCGGCACTTCGATGGGCGTTTGCGATGCCGCAATCAGGTCGTTGACCAACTGCCCTTCGGACCGGTCAATTTCCCACGTCCGACTGTGCAGCGGGCCGCCCACCGACGGCAGTTCGAAATGTGTTGACTCCCGCATGCCGTTTAGCCCTGCCATTCCAAATCGCGCTTGCGCCAGGCGTACGCCCACGCCAGCAGCAGGATTCCCACGAACACCGCCATCTCAATCAGCGCAAACAATTCCAGCGTCAGGAACTTCGTCGCCCAGGGGTAGAGGAACACGACCTCCACATCGAACACCACGAACAGGATGGCGAACATGTAGTAGCGGAATTGGAACCGGTTCCAGGTGCCGCCGATGGTCTGCACACCGCACTCGTAGGTATCGTGCTTCACCGGGTCCGGGCGCACCGGCCGGATACCCAACCGCGAAAGCATGTAAGACGCCCCAAGCATGCTGCACGGAACGATTATGGAGAGCGCCAGGAAGATGGCGATCAGTCCGTATTGGCCGAAATAATCTTCTAGCATCTCGGTGCTTCGCCCCCTCGCCAAAGCAGCGGCTACCCTGCCAGTCGATGGGCTTGGCGGCGTCAAACCGTCTGGCTAAATGGGCGGCGGCATTATACCATAACGGGACTCTTACAAAACCCGATTAACCCAAGGCCAATACATGACCCCGAACGAGACCACACCGGATTGGCAAAGCCGCTACATCCATGCCAATGGTATCAATCACCATTACCTGGAGTGGGGCGATCCAGCCGCTCCTCCCTTGTTGATGCTACACGCCACGGGCCTGTGCGCATGGCCCTGGAAGCCAATTGCCCGCCGCCTTTCCGAGCGCTATCGCGTTCTGGCGTTCGACCAGCGCGGTCACGGCGACACTGATCCATCCGATAAAGGTTACCGGTTTGAATATGCCGGCGAAGACTTGGCCGCCATCGTCGGCTCGATGGACTTGACCCGGCCCAGTGTGATCGGCCACTCGTCGGGCGGGCTCGCGACCATCATCGCAGCCAACATCGATCCGCAATTCTTTGGTCCGGTCGTTCTCGTCGAAACTCGCGTCAGCAACGACGCGCCTACCGCTCCCACCCAGGATTTGAACCGTCGGGCCGAACGCACCCGCATGAAACGCCCCGTTTGGGACTCGCGGGATGCCATGTTTGACGCCTATCGTTCCCGTAGCGCTTTCAAGGACTGGCAGGACGAACCCTACCAACAGTTCATCGAGGGCGGCACACGGTTGCTCGACGATGGTCGTGCCGAGCTGAAATGCCATCCCGAGGTTGAGGCCACCTTCTATGGGATGCGCGATGACTTGCAGGTCGCAAAATATTTGAGAAACCTGCCCGGCGATTGGTTGCTGCTGCTTGCCAACTATCCGGGTTGTCAGCGCATCGACGACCAAGGCGTTCGCGATTTCCAGATGCTGGCGCCCGGCGCGGAGGTCAAACCGATGGGCAAGGGCAGCCACTTCCTGCCCATGGAATACCCGGACGACGTGTTGGCCGTCATCGAGCCTTGGTTGGACGGCAAGGCCGACGATCGATAACGTCTCGCGATGCACTGCCCACGATGTCGCATCAAGATGGCTGTCCAAGCCCGGACTCCGCACAAGCAGAAGAAATGGCGTTGCCCACAATGCCGCTTGGTCCGCATGAAACCGGCGCAGTATCGCCGTGACAAGGAAAGGATATGACCCAGAGCCATGCTGACAATACCGCGCCGGCCAGCGAGGGCCCCTTGGATGGCCTTCGCGTCCTGGACCTGTCCATCATCGTCGCCGGCGGCACTGCATCGTCCCTGATGGCCGATTTCGGGGCGGAGGTCATCAAGGTCGAACGGCCCGGTTCAGGCGATTCCTTGCGCAACTGGGGCCCGTTCTACAACGGCGTGTCGCTGTGGTGGAAAGTGCACTCGCGCAACAAGCAGTCCATCACCCTCAACATGGCGGATTCTAGGGGACAGGAGTTGCTCAAGCGTCTTGCCTCGCAAGCCGACGTGCTCATCGAAGGTTTCCGACCCGGCACCCTTGAACGTTGGGGTCTCGGTCCCACGGACCTGCACGACCCGTCGGTGAATCCGGGTTTGGTGATCCTCCGTTTCTCCGGCTTCGGCCAGACCGGCCCGTACAAGGATCGGCCAGGGTTTGGCACCATCGCAGAGTGCATGAGCGGCTACATCGGCATGACCGGGTTCCCCGACACGCCGCCGAACCTGCCGCCCGTGCCGCTGGCCGACGAGATCGCCGGCGTTTTCGGCGCGATGGCCGGCATGATGGCAATCTACCGCCGGGACGCCGACCGTAAGGCCGGCCAACCCGGCTCTGGTCAAGTGGTCGACCTCAGCCTCTTTGAACCACTCTTCCGCCTCTGCATCCCCCACCTCACCATCTACGACCGCCTTGGAGAAATCCGCGAGCGCATCGGCAACGATTTCCCGGACGCCGCTCCTCGCAGCCTTTTCCGCACTGCCGATGACCGGTGGCTCGGACTATCCGCCACCTCACAGAATACCTGGGAGGGCCTCGCCCACGCGATGGGTTTCGACACCCTCATAGACGATGCACGGTTCACCAACAACGCCGCCCGCCTTGAAAACAAAGACGCCCTCAACGAAATCCTCCAGTCATGGCTCAACAGTCGTCCGACCGACGACATCATGGACGAACTCATTCCGGCCGGTGGGGTCGTGGGGCCGGTGTACAACAGCGCCGATATCATGGATGATCCCCACTACCAGGAACGCGAAGACATCGTGGAAATCGACGATCCTGAAATCGGCAATACCCGGATGCTTGGCCTGGTTCCCAAGTTCAGCAAGACCCCTGGCGCGCTGCGCCACATGGGTCCCACCGTCGGCCAGCACAACAAAACCGTGTACGGCGATTGGCTCAGCTTGAACGAAACCGAACTTATTGAACTCTCGGACGCCGGGATCATTTAGTTATGTCGACCCGAACCCTGCTGGTGGCCACTCGAAACCCGGGCAAGACGCGGGAATACCGCGAGTTGCTCGCCGACTATCCTGGTCATATCATCTCCCTCGATGACGCCGGCGTGCCCGACGAGGTCGAGGAAACCGGTGACACGTTCCACGCCAACGCCATCCTCAAAGCATCGACTTACGCTCAGTTGTCTGGACACCTAACCATCTCCGACGACTCCGGCCTCGAGGTCCATGCCTTGGGCGGTGCGCCCGGCGTCTACTCCGCCCGATACGGTGGCGATGCCTGCCAAACTGACGAGGACCGCGTCGCCCTCCTGCTCAGAAATTTGGCCGAAATTCCTCGGGAGCGCCGCATCGCACGATTCCGCTGTTTCACCGCCGTTGCCGACCCCTCCGACGGTGACGAGCCCCGGGTTTCAACCGTCGTAGGCTCTATCGCAGGGGTGATACAATACGAACCGGTGGGCGAGCACGGCTTTGGTTATGACCCCGTCTTCTATCTGCCGTCATTCCGCGCCACGATGGCTCAGCTGCCTGTCCAGGCAAAAAACGCCATCAGCCATCGTGCGGACGCCGCCCGTAGAGCCCGCCTTATACTGGCTGCATTATGATCACTGACCTTTTCGGCAGACCCCTCCGCGACTTGCGAATCTCGGTCACCGACCGTTGCAATTTCCGATGCCCCTACTGCATGCCCGCTGAGATCTTCGGCGAGGCTTACCAGTTCCTCCCCAAGGACGAGATACTGACCTTCGAGGAGATTTCCCGCCTGTCCCGCCTCTTCGTGGAGCAGGGTGTGAACAAACTCCGCATCACGGGCGGCGAACCCCTGCTGCGCGTTGATCTGCCCAAACTGATTGGGCAACTCGCCGCCATCCCCGGCGCCGACGACATCACCCTCACCACCAACGGCTATCTGCTCGCCCAGCAGGCCCAGCAACTCGCCGACGGCGGCCTGAACCGTATCACCGTCAGCCTGGACTCCCTCGACGATGAAGTGTTCAAGCAGATGAACGGGCGCGGTTTCGGCACCCGCCGCGTTCTCGACGGCATCAAGCGCGCGTCCGACGCTGGCCTTGTTCCCATCAAAATTAATGCAGTCGTCCAAAAGGGCGTCAACGACCACACCATCGTCGATCTTGCACGCCATTTCAAAGGTACCGGTCACATCGTGCGGTTCATCGAGTACATGGACGTTGGGAACCGGAACGGCTGGAAACTGGACGAAGTCGTGCCGGCCGCCGAAATTGTCGCCCGAATCAGCTCCGAACTCCCACTGGAACCCGCCGAACCCAACTACGTTGGCGAGGTAGCCAGCCGTTGGCGCTACATCGACGGCGGCGGGGAGATCGGAGTTATCGCCTCGGTGACCCAACCGTTTTGCGCCGACTGCACGCGCGCCCGTCTCTCCACCGACGGCCGTATCTACACCTGCCTCTTTGCCACCGACGGCGTTGACCTGCGCGGCCCCATGCGCGACGGCGCTACCGACTCGGAACTCACCGACATCATCGCCGGAGTCTGGAAGGTACGACGCGACCGCTACTCCGAGATCCGCACTGAGTTCACCGCCAGCGAAAATCCCGACGCCCGGCCCAAGGTAGAGATGTACCAGATTGGAGGGTGACCCGACGCCATGACCACCCAGAATACTGCCCGGCCGGCCGACCGCCTGACCCATCTCGCCGAGGATGGCAGTGCCCGCATGGTTGATGTGGGCTGGAAGCCTGTTACCGATCGCATGGCCCAGGCGACGGGCCAGGTTGTGATGCAGCCCGAAACCCTGGCTCTCATTCGCGACGGCCTCATGAAGAAAGGCGATGTCCTAACCATCGCCCAGCTAGCGGGAATTATGGGCGCTAAGCGCACCTCGGAACTGATCCCTCTCTGCCACCCGCTGCCCCTCAATAAGGTGGACGTTGAACTGTCCCTGGACGAATCCGCCAACAGTGTGAATATCGTCGCCACGGCCACCACTTCCGGCAAAACCGGCGTCGAAATGGAAGCGCTAACGGCGGTCAGCGTCGCGGCCCTCACGGTCTACGACATGTGCAAGGCCGTGGACCGCGCCGTGCAGATCGACGGGATCCGCCTGCTCCGCAAGACCGGAGGCCAGTCCGGCGACGTCGACTTCACCGGTTCTTAAACCCCTCGACGCGCTGCTTCCGCCGACAGCGTACGGACCGCCGCGATCAGGTAGATCAGGTACTCCTCCGCCGATAGATCCTCCAGCGGCTTGAATTCCTCCACTTGGTCCACCTCCAAAACCCCCACCACGCCGGGGATAGCGGTAACGTCCAACTCCGCAATCAACCCGTCTGGAGTCACCACCACGCATCCACGGTCTGCCCGTGGATTCAGCGCCGGTTCCAACTCCACGGCCTGGATGGTCGTCATCCCCAGAAACGCAGGAAACGGCCGCAACCGCCCGCACAGTCCACCCAGCATTGCCTCTAACTTGGCGGTAGTTTCATCCAGCAGGTAGTCTAGGCTCGGTTCAGCCAATTCGCGCGGCTCCCTAAGCTTATTTGGCCGTGCGCCGTCGTTAGCGCAATTGACAATGTCGCACTGCCAGTCTTACCATATTTAGACGCTCAGCAACAACGACGACTGGTCGGGGCTGCGCGGGTTGGCGACGTAGCTCAGTGGCAGAGCGGGCGCTTCATAAGCGCTAGGTCGTTGGTTCGAATCCATCCGTCGCCACCATCAGACGACCCTTCGTAAGGTACGGCACGACCTAAACAAATTGGGGCAGGCTTTGAACCTGCCCCTCTCGTTTGCCACAGCACCGATCTCTAGCGGTCGGTGTCCTCAAACCCCTCGCCCAGTTCGCTCAAGAACTGCTCGATCTCCGGCGACAACGCAACTGCCTCTCCGCCGGTTTCCTCGCCCGATTCAGCCGTATCTGCGGCTTCGGCTTCGTTGGTGTCGTAGTAGTCCTCCATCTGTTTGATCAGGCCTTGCAGGTCCGAGTTGCGTTCCACAGCCGCGTTCAACTCCCGGTACTGCCGTTGACCCCGGCGCACCGGCGCCAGGTCCTCGGGGATTTCCGGATAAACCGAGGATATCGCTTCGATCATCCGCGCCGTTCCGTTGAAATCCTCGTCCAGCTGGACGTACTGCGGCAGATGCACCATGAAGTTGATTGACTCAACGCCCAACCGGTCAATACCGTCCGACACGAGGTTCATGATGGTCGTCGGACCCTGGTAGGTGCTGCGACGCAACTTCAGGTTCGGCACTGCTCTAATCTGTTCCACTGACCCCAGGGAACCCGTAACCAAGAGGGGCCGCGTGTGGGGCACCGTGTCGTACATCGCTCCCACCCGACAATACCGTTTCACCCCGAACCTTTCCACCACTTCCAAAATGGAGTCGGTGTAGTTTTCGCTATTCGCGTGCGGTTCCCGAAGGTGCAAGAAAAGGTAATCCGGGCCGTTCTCGGTAGTGGCGTACCTTATGATGCTGTTGGGAATACGGACGCGCCGTTCGTTGTCCACCAACCGCATGCTGGGCCGGTAACGGGTGAAGTCGAAAAACTCCCCTGGCCGTTTCAGCCTCCCCAACTCTTTGGAGCCCAGATACCGCTCCAGTCGGTTCAGCGTCAACGTTCCCACGCTCCCCACGTCTACCCATGGCCTGATCATGGCAAAAACGTGTGGGTCGCGCAGTTCCGGCAACGGTTCTTGGATATCAAATGCGCCGATCATCATAATAGCCATATCTTGCCAGACCCGGCCCAGCAATTCAAGCGGCGCACGGAGACGCGGCATCGGCGGGGCGCTGTTGTGGGAATCAGCATGGCACACTCAGGGCTGTGGTATCCTTTAGCCACGTTCGGGCCGGGACCAGTTGTAATCACGACCGCCCGGCCTGATTTTTTGACTCGCTCGAGGTGGCTCCCAGATGGTTTCCCACATTGAACGGATGGTGTCCGTTCGGAATGGAATGTTCAACGTCCAGGTCGCGGAGGGCGGCTCCGGCGACCCGCTGATATACCTCCACGGCGCCGGCGGTTACGTGGGTTGGCCCGATTTCCTGGATCGCCTGGCGCAGGATTACCACGTTTACGCTCCCGCCCACCCGGGCGTGGCGCAATCCACCGGATTGAACAGCATCGATGACCTCTGGGATCTTGTCCAGTTTTTCGAGGAATTCCTTGATGCGTTGGGCATCCAGCGTTGTCATCTCGTTGGCCATTCCTATGGCGGGTTTTGCGCCGCCGAGTTGGCCGCCCATCGTCCCGACCGCATTTCCCGCCTGGTCCTGGTGAACTCCCTCGGCTTGTGGCTGGAAGACAGTCCGGTCGCCGACTTTTTCATCCTCACACCCGATGAGCGTCGGCAGATGCTGTGGCACGACCCGGAAAGCGAACTCGCCTACGCCTACGTCGCACAACCCACTGACCCGGAAGAGCGCCTGGAATACACGCTGGACCGCATCCAGACTTTGCAGTCCGTAGCCAAGTTCACCTGGCCCATCCCGGAGCGCGGCCTGACCAAGCGGGCGCATCGCATCACCATGCCCACGCTCATCGTTTGGGGCGACTCCGACCAGGTCATACCGCCGGAATACGGGGAAGCTTTCCGAGACTTGCTCCCCAATGCAACGCTAACCATCATCCCGGAGTGTGGACACATCCCCCAAATGGAACGCCCCGACGCATTTTTTGATAGCGTCCTCGGGTTCCTCCACGACTAAGATTACTCGCGCCCACTGCAAAATTTTGGCTTAACGCAACCGTCCACCGACTCACCAAATAAATACGGAGAATCACGATGCCCGTCGATCTCAATCTTCAGGACGCCATCAACCGGCACATAAACGCCGAAATTTACTCGTCCTACCTATACCTATCCATGTCCACCTATTGCGACTCAATCGATCTGCCAGGCTTCGCCCATTGGATGCGCATCCAGAGTCAGGAAGAGTACACCCACGCCATGAAATTCGTGGACTATCTCCAGGATCGCGACAGCCGCGTGACCCTCTTGCCTATTGACCAACCTCCGATCGAGTTCGATTCTGTGGAAGACATCATGCGCCAGACCCTGGCCCATGAGCAGTATGTGTCCAAACTCATTAACGATCTCTACGGCGTAGCCGTTCAAGCCAATGATTACGCGTCCCAGATCATGCTTCAGTGGTTCGTGTCGGAGCAGGTCGAAGAGGAAAAAACGGCGCGCGACGTGATCGCTGCCCTAGAGATGGTCAAAGGCCGCAGCGACGCCCTGCTCCTGCTGGACCGCGAAATGGGCGCCCGCCCCGCCGCTTCTCCAATCGCTATGACCACTGCGCCAGCTTAGGCGGGACACACCGCTCAATTTCCAGAACCAACCGTACGGAGACCTAGCATCGTGACGCTGAACGAATTTATCACCGACGCTTTGGAAAAAGAAAACGGTTTTCTGATAGATGCTCTGGATGGGCTCACTGCGGACGAGATGTCATGGCAACCCGCTCCGGATGCCAACTCAATCGGTTGGATCCTCTGGCACATGGTTCGTGTTGAGGACATGTGGATCCAGTTCTTTGCGCAGTTCCAAACCGAATTGTGGGAGGCCGAGGAGTGGCACGAAAAATTTGGGCTGCCTACCCGGGACAACGGTTTCGGCCACACAACCGAACAGGTTAACAACTTCCCCGGTGTCGATCTCGAGCAGTTCCTCCAATACCGCGCTGCCGTCCGCGCCAGCACGTTGGCCTACCTCGATACCTTGAGCCCCGACGACATGGAAACCGTCCCCCGGGAACGTCGCCCCGAAATGTCCCTCGGAGCCATGTTCCGCCAGATCATCGGCGAAATGTACCAGCACGTCGGCCACATCGCCTACCTCCGTGGCCTCCAGGGCAAGTGAGGCCATCCCGGTCGCCGAATAATTTCGGACGGCAAATCGCCTTGATCCTGTCCTTGGTGATCAGCGGCATACTCGCAGCCATAGCGTGCTTCACCCCACCCGACGGAGAACCGACTGAACCCGAGCCACCCCGCGGCGAAGCTTCCAGGATCATGGAGGTAACGGTCGGACCCGCTCGAAAGGAATGCTACGGGCCGTTCCGCCGGATGTGTTTGATCGTCGATGGCTCATTTTTCTACGATGAAATCAGAGGATTCACCCACGAACCCGGGTACGAATACCGGCTTCGAATAAGACGTTTCGATGCCTTCCCCGGGCAGGACGAGCCTCCCCAAGATGCCGGTCGCTACGGCTACAGGTTGTTGGAGGTTATCTCCAAAACCAAAGTTTCCGGAAAAGTAGTGGAGGCCGACGTCGCTCCCGCGCGAATCAACTGCCCCAGATCGGATCGGACCTGTCTGTTACTCAACGGAAAGCCGTTCAGGCGAACAATATCCGGCTTTGACTACGAGGTCGGCTACGACTACCGCATCCGCTACGAGCGCTTTGACGACGGTTCCGACCGGCTGCTAGAGGTGATCACCAAGACGCCAGCCGAAAGCTCCGTCGAAGAAATAACCGTGGGTCCGTGGCGCGTGCAGTGTTATGAGAACGCGCCCATCACTGCGGCTTGCATCGTCGTAAACGGTGAACCGTTTTATGGACAGATCGAAGATTTTGCCCGCGCCCACGGCTACGAATACCGCCTGCGGGTTGAGAAGTACGACCTGATGCCTGGTGTCTCCGAGCCGCCGGCTGAAACTTCCAAATTCGGCTATCGCTTGCTGAAGATTCTCTCCAAGGAGCAGGCATCCCATCCGCCCGTAGCCAATTGAGACCACCCGTTCACCGGGAGTTGAGTCGTTTCAGTCCTTCTTCCAGCGCGACCCAAGGCAACAGCGCGCACTTGACCCGCACCGGGTATTGGCGCACCACCTCCAACGCTCCAAGCTCTCCCAGCTCCTCCAGGGCCACCGGCGGTAGCGGCTTACCCTGCATGAGGTCCCTGAACAACTGAGATAGGTCTCTTGCCTCATCCACTGTCCGACCGTATACGCCGTCGGCCAACAACGATGCGGACGCCTGGATGATGCTGCAACCCTCGGCGACCGCGCTGACTCCAGAAATTATCTTTCCGTTGCCACCCAACCGTAACTGCAAATTCGCCCGGTCGCCGCAGAACGGGTTGAACTCCTCGGCTTGTGCATCGGGCTGGTCCAACGTTTTCCGGTGCCTGGGGCTCCGGTAGTGGTCCATTATGACGTCGCCGTACAGGGCATCCGGGTTGTCGGGCAACTGGGCCATGTCGATTCGCCGGTGTTTCGCTGACAACCGGCCGGCGCCGCGATCTACTCGGTCGTAGCGACCGCCTGTCCGTCCATCGCAGCCTTTAGGGTATGCCAGGGTAGAACGGCGCATTTGATCCGTGTCGGATACGCAATGACGCCGGCGAGCATCTCCAGATCACCCAGCAGGTCGATATCCAACTCGGCGTCCGGTTCGGTGAGCATCTTGTGAAACTCGTCGAATATCGCAATCGCTTCTTCGGGTGTTGCGCCCTTAACGGCCTGGGTCAACAGCGATGCCGAAGCCCGGCTGATCGCACAGCCATGCCCTTGGAACCCTACGTCGTCCACCTTTTCGCAACACAGCTTCAATTGCAACGAGATCTGGTCGCCGCACAACGGATTGAATCCATCTGCTTGATGGGTCGCATCTTCCAGAGTGCGGAAGTTGCGAGGTCGCCGGTTGTGTTCCAACAATATTTCCTGGTAAAGGTCGCTCAGGTCGGAAACCATCAGCCGAACACCTCGATTACCCTGTCGATCGCCTTGATGAGCGCGTCGATATCATCCGTCGTGTTGTAGAACGCCAAAGATGCTCGCACGGTGGCGGGTATGCCGTAACGCGCCATCACAGGCTGTGCGCAATGGTGGCCAGTCCGCACGGCGATGCCTTCTGCATCCAGAATCGTACCGATGTCATGCGGATGTGCCGTCTCCATATAGAAAGACAGGATACCGCCTTTATCCTGGGCCATACCGATCATACGGACGCCTTCGATACCCTCCAGTCGTTCCTCACCGTACTTGAGCAAAGCGTGCTCGTAAGCGGCAATCCGGTCCATCCCTATCGATTCGAGGTATTCGATTGCTGCTCCCAACCCGATGGCGCCCGCGATGTCCGGCGTACCTGCCTCAAACTTGTGAGGCAACGTGTTGTAGATGGTCTCCTCGAACGTCACCGACCGAATCATCTCGCCGCCTGACTGGTAGGGCGGCATATCGTTCAGCAGTTCCGCGCGTCCCCATAGGGCGCCTATTCCGGTCGGCCCATACAGTTTGTGCCCCGAGAAAGCGAGGAAATCCGCATCCAAAGCTTGCACATCGACGGGCATGTGCGGTATCGATTGCGCCGCGTCCACCATGACCGGAATGCCCCGCGCATGGGCGAGTTCGACAATGGATGCGATTGGGTTGACAGTGCCCAATGCATTCGATTGATGCACTACCGACACCATCCGAGTCCGGTCGTTGAGCATGGCCTCATATTCGTCCATCAGGAGTTCGCCATCGTCGTTGAACGGGACGACTTGCAGCTTGATGCCGATCTCCTTCCTCAATATCTGCCAGGGAACGATGTTCGAGTGGTGCTCCATGCCCGTGATGATCACCTCGTCTCCGGGCTTGAAGTACTTGCGCCCGTAGCTGCTGGCTACCAAGTTCAAACCCTCGGTAGTGCCACGGACGTAGATCACCTCATCGGACGACGGAGCGTTGATGAACCTCCGCACGGCCTCTCGACCGGCCTCATAGTCGTCCGTGGCTCGTTGGCTGAGGGTGTGCACGCCGCGGTGAACGTTGGCATTATTCTGGAGGTAGTAGTTGCTGATGGCGTCGATGACGGCTCGCGGTTTCTGAGTCGTCGCGGCATTGTCGAGGTACACCAACGGCTTCCCGTTGATCTCTTGGTCCAGGATGGGAAAATCCGCACGTAAACGAATCGGATCAATAACCGATAGACCGTGGCTCGGAACGACCATCTCGCGCCCGGCGCCATTGGATGAGGTGGACATTACCGACCTCCAATGGACAGCGTCAACTCAGCGTCCGGTATCGCGTTCTGGAACCGCACATCCAGGTACTCCCGCAAAGGTTCCAGTTCCACCGTGTCGATTATCTCGCTTGCGAATGCGTGGATCAGGATCCGACTCGTGGTGGCCAAGTCCAACCCTCGGCTGCGCATGTAAAAGACCGTGTCCTCGTCGATGTGCCCTGCCGTGGCGCCGTGGCCGCATTTCACGTCATCGGCGTAGATGAGGAGGCTGGGTTTGCTGTCCACCTCCGCTTCGGCCGACAGCAGCAGATTCTTGTCCGTCTGCTGAGCATCGGTTTTTTGCGCGTCCTTGCGAACCGTTACATTGCCACCGAATACCGCCCTCGAACTGCCGTCGAGGATGCCTTTATAAAAGAGACGGCTGGTGCCGTTCGGCTCGGCGTGGTCGATGTTGATGTAGTTGTCGATGTGCTGGTCGCCCTTGGTCAGGTACAGACCGTTTAGAACACACTCTGCACCCGTCCCTCCCAGTCGAACGCCGAAGTCGTTCCTACCCAACGCTGCGCCGTCGGCTATCGCCACCGAGGAAAAACGTGAATCCTTGTCCTGCTCCACCCTGCTGATGCCCACGTGGTAACCATCCCTGCCCTCGAATAGCAGCCGATAGTGCTCCACGTTCGCGCCTTCTCGCACGTAGGCTTCCATTACCGAGTTGGTCAGGTAGCGCACATCGTCGGGGCCGACAAACGTTTCGATCACGGTTACCTGCGAGTTCGGTTCTGCGTTTATCAGCGTCCGCGGGTGAGTAGCCCGGGGCTGGGCACGGTCGGTGGTCAGGTACACAATATGGACCACGCCTGCCTGCTGGCCTGTAGCGACGGAGACAACCATCCCGTCGCCCAGGAAGGAGGTATTCAACGCGGCGAATCCTTCCTCTTCAACGTTCGCCAGGTTCCCCAGCAGCGACTCGCCAAAATCGCTGTTGGTTTGGATCGCTTCCGAAAGGGAGGCGACCACGATGCCGCTGCCATTGGAATCCGCGGCAGTTCCCTTGGATAGGTTGGGCGCAAACACTCCATCAACCACCGCCAGGGTCCGCCATTCATCCTGCCAAGGCACGGTTTCCCGCAGCAGTTCGGCGGTGATGCCGGATCCATCGGGCCGCAAGTCCGGCGCAAATCCAAACGCCTCTCTGGCGATGGGAGCCACATTGGTGTACTTCCAAGGTTCATTCCCTCGGCGCGCCGTGGGCAAGCCGAGTTTTTGGAAAGCGTCCCACCCGCGCTTCCGGGCATCTCTCACGAACAGCGCCGTCTCATTGCTCTGTGCCGCAAAAGCGTCGGCGTAGTGGGGGTAGGCGTCGGCAACAGTTGTCATGTTGGTTGTAGTCACTGAATCTGGTCTGGCGATTGCGTGGATCAGCGTTCGGATGGATTGAGCGGAAGGTCAGGGTGTCTCTGTATATTGTCCAAGTTCACCTAGAAGCTAGCCCGTTATGTCCTCTGACGGTGAGAGTGCGCCCGCGTTCGTAGGGGTGTGCAGTGCCGCCACCAAAAGAGCGCCGGGATTATCGATAGCGGGGCGAAACAGACTGGTCAATCGGCTGGTTCCAAGGCCCATTGGCATTACTCGGAATCGGAATTCGCTTCTTCTCGGACCCAATCGTAGCCCTGCTCCTCCAATTGTTCGGCCAGTTCGGGCCCGCCGCTGCGAACGATCCGTCCGTCTACGAGCACGTGGACGCGATCGGGTGTGATGTAATTCAAGATGCGCTGGTAGTGCGTTACGACGACAGTGGCGTTGTCCGGCCGGCGCAGGCGATTCACCCCGTCGGCCACGATCCGAAGGGCATCGATGTCCAGTCCTGAATCGGTCTCGTCAAGCAGCGAGAGCGTTGGCTCCAATAGCGCCATCTGCAACACTTCGTTCCGCTTTTTCTCGCCTCCGGAGAATCCTTCGTTCACGGACCGGCGAACCAATTCCGGGTCTATCTCCACCTCCGCTACCTTCGCCCGCAGCAATCGGTCGAACTCGCGGGCCCCCATTTCCTCTTCGCCCAGGTGGATTTGCTTGGCGTCCACGGCTGCTTTCAGAAATTGCCACGCACGCACTCCCGGCAATTCCACCGGATATTGGAAAGCCAGGAACACTCCCTCGCGGGCCCGGTCTTCCGGTTCCATGGCGAGAAGGTCCATCCCCTTGTACACCGCTTGTCCGCAGGTAACAGAATATTCGGGCCGGCCGGCCAACGTGTTGGCCAACGTGCTTTTGCCCGAACCGTTCGGTCCCATGATGGCGTGCACCTCGCCGGCGCGAACCGTCAGGTCGACGCCACGCAGGATTTCCTGCTCATCAATGGACACGTGCAGGTCACTCACTTCGAGGATCGGGGCATTGTGATCGTGATTGGTCGTCATCTGTGTGCCTTGGGTAATCGTTTGCGCGAAAGCTCGAATATGGAAACCGATTTAGCCTACGGTTCCTTCCAGGCTCACTTTGAGCAACTGCGACGCTTCCATCGCGAACTCGAAAGGTAATTCCTGGAAGATGCCTCGGCAAAAACCGTTGATGATCATGAAATGGGCGTCTTCAACGCCGATGCCGCGCTGTTGGAGGTAAAAAAGCTGATCGTCGGATACTTTGGACGTGGTTGCTTCGTGCTCCATTTGCGCCGTCTGGTTTTTGACTTCGATGTACGGGACCGTGTGGGCTCCGCACTGGTCTCCCACCAGCAATGAGTCGCATTGGGTGAAGTTCTTGGCGCCCTGGGCGGTTGGGTTGATCTTCACCAGGCCGCGGTAAGTCTGCTGCCCCTGGCCGGCGGAAATACCTTTGGCGACGATGGTGCTGCGCGTGTTCTTGCCCATGTGGATCATCTTGGTGCCGGTGTCGGCTTGTTGCCAGTTGTTGACCAACGCGACTGAGTAGAATTCCCCGACCGAGTTGTCGCCCTGCAATATGACGCTGGGGTATTTCCACGTGATGGCCGATCCGGTCTCCACCTGGGTCCACGAAATCTTGGAGTCCTTGCCCGCGCACTTCCCGCGCTTGGTCACGAAGTTGTACACGCCGCCCTGCCCGTCCTTGTCGCCGGGGTACCAGTTCTGCAGGGTGCTGTATTTGATCTCCGCGCCTTCCATGGCGACCAATTCCACCACGGCCGCGTGCAGCTGGGTCGATTTCCGCATCGGGGCAGTGCAGCCTTCCAGGTAGCTGACGTACGAACCTTCGTCGGCGACGATCAGCGTCCGCTCGAATTGGCCGCTATCGGCCTGGTTGATGCGGAAATACGTCATTAACTCTATGGGGCACCGGACTCCAGGCGGTATGTACGCGAAAGAGCCGTCCGAAAACACGGCCGAGTTCAACGTGGCATAGAAGTTGTCCGCGTAGGGAACCACCGAACCCAGGTACTTTTGGACCAGGTCGGGATGGTTCTGTATTGCCTCGCTCATGGAGCAGAAAATGACGCCGGCCTTTTCCAACTGCTCCTGGTAGGTCGTCGCAACCGAAACGCTGTCCAGGACTGCATCCACGGCTACTCCGGCCAGGCGCGCCTGTTCCTCCAGGGGGATGCCGAGCTTGTTGAAGGCTTCAAGGACTTCGGGATCAACCTCGTCCAAGCTCTTTGGGCCATCATCGGCGGACTTGGGAGCGGCATAGTAGTGGATGTCCTGGAAATCAATGGGAGGATATTCGACGTTTGCCCAGGTGGGCTCCGTGTAGTTCTGCCTCGACCAGAATCGGTATGCTCGGAGCCGCCATTCCAGCATCCATTCCGGCTCATTTTTCTTCGCCGAAATCAATCGCACCACATCTTCGCTGAGGCCTTTGGGAAACGCCTCCTCCTCGATGTCGATGGTGAAACCCCACTTGTAGTCGGAGTTCAATTCCTCTGACGTGGTATCCCGAGATATCACGCGTTGTGCTTGCGTCGTCATCGACCGAGCGTCCTCCCTACCGGCGTTTCAGCGGCGTCGCCGGAGATGGTTTGTAATTCCCGACCCAAAGGGTCAACAATCATCGTAGACCAGCGACACCTTCCTGTCAACGGGAGCGTTTCAACGGGAGCGTTGGCGACGCTGCGTGGTACACTTATTCCATAATCTGGCTGCATCGATACGATTTCGCCACCATACAAAATCCAAGGAGATACCAAATGAACTCGTCCGATATAACTTTGATCCGGTCATCATTCGCCCAAGTCGCGCCCATCGCGGACACCGCCGCTGAGCTTTTCTACAACCGCCTGTTCGAGTTGGATGAAAGCCTGCGCTCGCTCTTTCATTCTGATCTGGAACGTCAGGGCCGGCTGTTGATGAAAATGATTTCCACCGCGGTGGATCATCTGGACGATTTGGAAACGTTGGCGCCGTTGGTGGAGCAACTGGGACAACGGCACAAGGTTTACGGCGTTGAACCGGGCCACTACGACACCGTGGGCGCGGCTCTGCTTTGGACCTTAGAACAAGGCCTCGGGGAACATTACACACCCGAGGTAGAACAGGCTTGGGCCAATGCCTACGGTCTGCTATCCGGAGTGATGCAAGGAGCCGCGGAAGATACCCCGGCCCCGTTCATAGAGAACGAAGTTGCTGTGGTCTGATTGGCCCACGCTTTCCACGGACTGCCTTGCACACGCCGCGTCCGCCGAGGTCTAACACCCTCGGCGTTGCTTTGTGTGAGCGGGTGATCCGCTGCAAACCCCGGCCTGCCGAATCCGCACTCGCGGTGCAGGGAGAGGTCGGGTAGCGTCGCCCGCCCCACCGTGTCGATAGCGTTCGTCCCCAGGACGTGGCCCACCAAAATTTGGTCGCCGACTCGCAGAAGTTTACGGACGGCATTTGCTGTGCGTTCGCCACTCCGCAGGTGGTAAATGCTATACTCTGGTCGTTAGACAAACGGCCCGACGCCGGCCACGCTTGGGAGTATTCGGATGACCTCCGGCCCGATCCTCTGTGATACTCACACCCACCTCGATCAATACGAACAATACGATCCGGCGGAGTTGCCCGGGATACTGGAAAGGTCCCACGACGCCGGCGTCGGTTATATCGTTTTGGCCGGCACGACCGTGGAGTCCACCGAGCGTTGCATCGCGCTCGCCAATCAGCATCCCATGTTCTACGCGGGAGTTGGCATCCATCCGATGCAAGCTCACGTTCCCGTTGACGATGCTTCATACGCTCAGTTGGAATCCCTCGCTCGCGACAATCCCCGCGTGGTGTGCATCTCTGAAGTGGGTCTTGATTACCTACCCGATTCACCGGATCACAAAGTCCAGGATCAGGTTTTCCGCCAACACATTCACCTCGCCAAAAGCTTGGGTTTGCCGGTGATATTCCACTCCCGTGAATCACATCCTGAAGTGTTCAAAGTGCTACGCGAAGAAAACGCCGGCCAGGTGGGTGGCGCGATGCACTACTTCCAAGGAGATCTGGAGACCGCGCGGGCCGCTATAGATTGCGGATTTTTCATATCCCTGGCCCGGCCGCTGACTCGGCTGCCGGAACTCCGGGAGGTGGCGCGCGTCATTCCGATGGAGCACATCGTGCTCGAAACGGATGCCTATCCGCAACCGTTCAAAAAATACCGGCACAATTGGACCGAGCCACGCCATTTGGCAGAAGTGGCCCAGTGCCTGGCTACCGTCAAGGGGATTTCAGTTGACGAGGTGGCGGAAATCACCACCGCCAACCTCAGCAATCTGCTCCGCTTGAACGCTCCACAGCAACCGGGTGAATTGGCGACCACTGCCTGATTGAGCACACGCGGTCGCCAGGAGAGGAACGCCATGCCCGACCAACCGGAACGTCAACATCCCGAAGCGCCTGAGCAAATTGTCCCGCAGAGTCTGAACGATTATCTGGAAGTCATGACCAAAGCCGTCTTCCAAAGCGGCATGTCGTGGAAGGTCGTCAACAGCAAATGGGCGGGATTTCAGGAAGGATTTCAAGGGTTCGACGTCGCCAGGGTCGCCGCCATGGACGAGTCCGCTATTGACGACCTCGCCGCGGATACTCGAATAATTCGTAACCGGCGCAAGATCGTAGCTACCGTCCACAACGCTCAGCGTCTGATCGAACTCGATGAAGAGTACGAGGGCATCCGCAACTATATCCGCTCTCATGGGGATTTCTACGACGTGCTGAAGGACGTGCGCAAACAGTTCAAATACATGGGAGACACGGGTACCTACTACTGGATGTACGTGCTGGGAGAAGAGGTTCCCGACTACGCGGAGTTCTGTAACCGCGGCAAATGATCCCTCGTCATTGGAAATCGCTAGCGGAGACCCCTTAAGATTTCGTCCGCACCGGAGGCACCACTGATGAACACACCGGAAACTTGCCAACTCGCCCTTAAAGAATGGGCGATCACTGTCCAGGCCTTGGCCGACGGCGACCAGATTCTTATGATCCGGAAGGGTGGAATCCATGAGGAGAGCAAAGACTTCCGTGTCGTGCATCCGGAATTTCTGCTCTACCCAACCTACCTCCACCAGCGCGAAGACCTGCTGAAAGGCTCCCATCAACCCACCTTGCGCCGGCTGCTCGAAGACAACCCGAGCGACACGGACGCGGTCACCTTTACCCATTGGGCGCGCGTTCACGAACTATTGGAAATCGACCGGTTGGACAAGGTGGAGAGCCTCGCGCCGCACCATATCTGGGCCGATAGCTACGCGGAGTCTCGTCTCCATTGGAAGGCGATGGTGCCGCTGACCATTATGCTGCTGCGCGTTTTCCGAATGGAAACATCCACTACCGTGCCCTTCATTCCGGAGTACGGCGGATGCAAATCATGGGTAGATGTCATTCCAACCGTTCGCCTGGGCGACGCGACTCCAGTGATCGACGATGACCGGTTCAACCGAATGGTGGAAGCGATCCACGATAGTTTGGAACTTGTCCCTGCATAGTGGACCCTCGCTCTCCCCTTGGCCGGTTTCGTTGAAATAACGGCTACATTGGCGGCCACACGACCGCCCATGTATGACTTCCTGTTCGACTTGGTGGTTGATCCCATATGCGTGGGTTTCAGCAACGGCCCAGGAGCGTGCGGATGCGGCGACATATTTCGTTTCCACCGGGACGAAATGGACTCGCTGGCTCTCGAATGGGCAAGCGAAGAGAATCTCACCTGGCCGGACCGAGTGGATCTGCTACTAAAATTGGACAAACTCCCCTGGCACAGGGATGAAATCACCTTCCATTGGGGATATGCTGACGAACTCGGGAGCAACAAATGTTAATCTCGGTAGCGTAAATCGGCCACGTGCCGCAGCGGTTGGATCGCCGCTGTGCGCCGCCGGCTCATGACATCAAAGCCGCTTGGTCGGCACGACGGGACTTTCTAACTGGACACCAGGCAGCGACAAAGATAAGGACGCTCAACCATGAAATATCGCCAATTGCCTCGCACGGATCTCCTTCTGTCGGAAGTCGGCTTCGGTGTCTGGACCGTCGCCACCAATTGGTGGGGACGGATACCCGAGGAGACCCGGCGTCAACTCCTTGAAGAAGCTTTGGAACTGGGCATCAATTTCTTCGATACCGCCGACACGTACGGCGACGGCTATGGGGAGGAAGTCCTGTCGAAGTTCATGGGACACCGTCGCCACGACATGATCATCGCCACCAAATTCGGGTATGACATCTACGATCAAACCACGCCCAGGATCGGGCACCAGGAGCGGCCCCAAAAATTCGAACCCGAATTCATCCGGTTCGCCTGTGAGCAATCTTTGCGGCGTCTGAATACGGACTACATCGACCTGTATCAACTCCACAACCCGCGCATCGCGGCCATCGAAGATGACGACGTCTTCGAAGCGCTGGAGGCTCTCAAAGAGGAAGGCAAGATACGCTACTACGGGTCGGCTTTGGGTCCTGATATCGGATGGTTTGAAGAAGGCCAGGCCAGCATGGAGGAACGGCACGTCAGCAGTTGCCAGATCATTTACAGCATTCTGGAGCAGGATCCCGCCAAAGATTTCTTCCCCATCGCGGATAAAGAAGCAGTCGGCCTGTTGTCGCGGGTGCCGCACGCCTCCGAAGCGCTCACGGGGAGATACGATGAGGCACCTGAATTCGACGAAAACGACCACCGTTCGTACCGCCGGCACCAGTGGTTGAGCGAGGCTTTGGTGAAGGTCGATCAGGTCAAATTCCTGGCGGGCGAAGAGGTTGGTCGCACCATGAGCCAGGCTGCCATCCAGTTTGTGCTGCACCAGCCTACCATCACCAGCGTACTGCCCAACTTCACGACCCTTGAGGAACTCAGCGAATACTCGGCCGCCGTGGAAACCCCACCGATCACCGAGGGCGATCAGGCGATCATCGACGACCTGTGGGCGAATAATTTTTACGTGGGAGAGCCTGAGCCGGAATTCCGCGAGATCTAATCGCTCATCCAATGGACTTTCAACGGGGGGAGGCACTATGGTCCGCCCCCCGTTCGCGTTCCGTAATCGCTCTGCCGTCTATGGTGCTGAATACGGGCTGTCTGCAACCCTCACGATTGCCGCTCCCGGAAGCCGGGTGCTATACTCGGCCCGTACGTCCGGCCACTGCGATGTGGGGTTTCCCCGACGTGCGCGGAGGGTCTCATGATGCAAAACGTGGTGGTGCAACAACTTCGTCAGAGCGGAGTGCGCGTGACCCCGCAGAGATTGGCGATCGCCGAAGCGGTGTTGAATTCCACTGACCATCCCACCGTGCAGCAGATCCACGAACGGGTACAGCAGCATTTCCCGTCGATGACCCTGGCGACCGTATATTCGACGTTGGGTGTGCTATCCAAGAGCGGACTCATCCAGGAACTCCCCTTCGCCAAGCAGTCCCGCTACGAAAGCAATGTCTCGCCGCACGTCAACCTGGTGTGCATCGGGTGCGGAAACATCACTGACGCAGACGAGAGCAGCGAAACCATCGTGAGGTTGCGCGAGCAGGTTTCCACCGAGACCAGTTTCCACGTCATGTGGCAACGGATAGATTTCCACGGTTGGTGTCCCGCCTGCACCTCGGCGGGCGTTTTGGAAACCGCAGACGCCGGTTCATGATCAACGAAATAGTCGGCATCACGCTCTGGACCTCCGACCTGGACCGGATGCTCCGCTTCTACCGCGACACCCTGCGGTTCCCGTTGCACTCCTTCCACGAAGACGAGGGATTCGCCGCCTTCCAACTGGGCAATCTGCGGTTCAACGTGGGGCTGCACGGTGAAATCCGGGGCCAGTCGCGCGACCCTCTGAGGGTGATGCCCCACCTTGGAGTTGACGACATCCAGGCAGAGCACAGACGACTCGCCGCGGAGGGCGTGGAGTTCATTCGCACGCCCGAACAGGAGCACTGGGGCGGCTGGGTGGCTACCCTGAAGGACCCAGACGGAAACGTGCTCCAGTTGCTCCAATTCCCCGAATGATCGCTTGCCGGGCTCGGCCTCGCGCTGGACCCGATTACGCTGGCCCGTTCCAGACTTCGCGGTCAGACGGCTTTCACAGCTGCGGGACTTGTGACGGCAACGGACTAGTTCAGTCAGCGACTCGACCCGCAGGTTCTTCCTCCGGAACGTAGAACGGCCTCACCAACTCGTAGACGTCATCGGTGTGGCAGTACATGTTGCCCGCCAAACGGCCCGTCGGCCTCAGGGCTTCATGGTTGATGCGGAGACCATTCGGCCCCTCGTAGAGAATGTCATCGCGCACGTGCATCCGGACGATCTCGCCGATCACCAGTCCATGGGAGTGCGGCTGCTCGCCGATATTCACCACCTGCATCAACCGGCACTCCATGTTGACCGGCGATTCCAGCACCCGGGGCGCCTTCACGATTTCGCTGGGAGCCTCCGTAAGTCCGGCGATATCGAATTCAGAGACATCGGAGGGGTACTCGGCGGCGGTGGCGTTCATGGCCGCAGCGATGTCGTCCACCACCACGTTGACCACGTACTCACCCGTTTCCTCAACGTTGGTCAACGTGTCCTTACGCTTGTCCTGCCATCCGGCGGCCTTGCGAGACGATGAAAATATCAGCGTCGGCGGGTTGTAAGCCATGGCGTTGAAGAAACTGTATGGAGCCAGGTTCACGACTCCCTCAGTGGATACGGTCGAGACGAATGCGATGGGCCGCGGCACCACCACCCCGGTCAGAATCATGTTGAATCGGTCAAAATTCCTAGGGTCGATCAACATATTGGGGAACTCCTGCTGCCTGGGAATAGTTTCGCCAATAGAAATTTGGCGGTGATGATTATACCCCCGCTTTTGAATGCAGGGCTTTCGATTATCTACCCGCGTGTCCGATGGTCCTGAGCTGCCGTGGGTCCGCCTGTGGCGGGTAGGCGTGCAGGGGTGCGCACCCTTGCCCTCCATCGACAGGGCAGCCTGGGAGATCGGCCATTTAAGGACAAGGGCCAGGGACGAGGGCACGGCGATTTCATTTGGGGCGTATTTCAGCGTCAGTGTGACAGTGACGAACTCGCGAGCAATCGTGGTAGCACCGCGGTCGTCGTCGGTAGTGTTTCTCTGGATGTTTGCCTCCGTTGGGGTTGGTGGTTGGTTTGAGGTTTCGGGTGTCAGGTTGTGGTTCGGGTTGCGTGTCGGAGCACGGCCAACACTATTTTTTGCTTGCGCAGAAAGATATCGTCCTAGGCTTCCGTGTCCTCGCAGGTAGCCGGCCAATGATACCGGGGCAGCGCGAGCACGGGGCGGTGGTAACACCCGCTGGGTTCCGGGAGCTTGATCGTGGAATATAGATCCGCCGGGGGCGGACCTTCGGCCCACCAGAGGCGGATCTACGACTCTAGGCTCCTTGGGAACCGTATTCTGCTGTTTGTAACCGACAGGCCGTTGAGCGACCCGAACCTTTTTGACACCTCGCCATGTTGAGTAGTTTGGTGGCTTGCCGCTGCATGCGATGCGGCCGACCCCGCCCGGTTCTCGAAGCCGAGCGGGGAACCTGACATGGTTAGGATAGAACGCGGGTACGGTTAGCGGCAACGGGCGGGTGTCATAGGCTTATTCGATTTTTCCAAGGCGGTGGCAAGGGACAAAATGAGCGGATTACCCACCCGCCGAGCAATAACCGAATGGTCCCGCTTTTGAATGACGCTCAAATTGCGAGCGTTCACGGCTTGGGATACAATCCCCACACTTCATCCAAAGTAACCCGGACATCGTTGGGAAGTTGGCAGGGGCTTTATGGACTTTGGCGGCCCACTCACAGGCGTGAAGGTCCTGGACCTGAGCGAGGACATCGCCGGGTCCTTTTGTGGCCGGCTGTTGGCTGATTACGGCGCCGATGTTCTGAAGATTGAACCACCCGGCGGGTCCGCAATGCGTCGCGTGGGGCCGTTCTATCACGACGACCCTGACCCGGAAAAAAGCCTTTTCTTCCTGATACTGAACCTGAACAAGAAAGGGGTCACGCTCGACATACGGTCCGCGGGGGGGCGCCGGCTGCTGAAAGAATTGATTCCCCACGTCGATCTGGTGATAGAAAGTTATACGCCCGGACACCTGGATGATCTGGGCCTGGGATACGACGACATTGCCGAGATCAATCCGCAGGTCGTAATGACATCCATAACTCCCTTCGGCCAGACCGGTCCATACAGTCAATACGCCGGCGAGGAGATCGTTTCGTACGCGATGGGAATGGTGATGGGCATCAGCGGAGTGCAGGGCCGTCCGCCGTTGAAGCATGGAGGGTTCCAGGCGCAATATCAGGGCGGGTTGTTTGGAGCGGGAGCGACGGCCATGGCGCTGTTCGCTCAGGACCGGCATGGAGTGGGCCAGCACGTTGACGTATCGGTGACGGAATGCGTGGCGTCCACCATGATGGCGACGCAAACCATCTACCCGTTCATCGGTGGCGTCCAGATTCGGCGCGCGGATGGGACGATGTGGGAGAACCCGATGCCATGCAAGGACGGGTGGATCATCGTGCAAGCCGGTGGCGGCGCGACCTGGGAGGACATCGCCGACTTTTTCCGAGCCCCCGAGCTGTTGGAACCTCGTTTCGCCGACCGCGCACAGCGGGTCCGCAACGGGCCGGCCATGGATCAGGTGGTGCTGAACGCCATCCGGGAACGTGAAAAATGGGAGCTGTTTCCCAACGCCGCCGAAAAACGGATGCTTTTCGGACTGGTGCAGACCCCCTCTGAACTCGCCGCCTGCCCCCAACTGGAATCACGGCACTTTTACCGCGAAACCGAGCATCCGGTGATCGGAAAGGTCAAAGTCCCGGCAGAACTATTCCGTATGACGCCGGCCGGCTATCAGTTGCGCATGCCCGCGCCCACCCTGGGCCAGCACAATTTTGAAGTGTTCGGGGAGGGTCTCGGGTACAGCGCCGAAGAATTGTCGATAATGCGGCAAACCGGTGTTATCTGATTGGGAGTATCCCCGCTATGACGACTCTGCCCCTCGAGGGGATTCGCGTCCTGGATTCCACTTACGTGTTCGCGCTGCCGTACACCGGCGGTCAATTGGCCGATCTGGGCGCCGAGGTGATCAAAATTGAGGGTCCCGGGCGACCCGACATCACCCGCGGCGGCGGACTCTACGGAACGTTTCCCGATAATGACCCCGGCGAGGACTGGTGGAACCGGCCGTCCACTTACCAGTTGCTCAACCGCGGGAAACGGTCCCTGGTGCTGGACATGTCCACGGAGGAAGGACGGGAAATCTTCCGTGAGATGGTGTTGGTGAGCGACGTGGTGATGGAGAACTTCACGCCGCGCGTGATGCGGCGGTGGGGGCTCGACTACCCCAATCTGCGCAAACTCCGTCCCGATATCATCATGGTATCCAACACGGGCTACGGGCATGGCGACGGGCCGTACTCGTCCTACCCTGCACAGGCCACCACCCAGGAGGGCACGCACGGCCACTGCTGGGTAACGGGTTACCCGAACGACGAACCGTCTAAGGCGGGCAGGTCTTTTGTCGATTTCCTGTCCACCTGGAGCGCCATGTTCGCCATAGGATCGGCGCTGCGTTACCGCAACCGGACGGGCCAGGGGCAATGGGTCGATATCGGCATGTACCAGGCTGGCGTCATGTTCCTGTCCGAGTATCTGATGGACGCCATGGTTAACGGTAGGGAGGGCGGACGCATCGGCAACCGCCACCCGTACCGTGCGCCGCAAGGAGCGTATCCCGCGCAGGGAGACGATGAGTGGATCGCCCTGTCAGTGGCCGACCAAGCACAGTGGCTTGCGTTGTGCAACCTGATGGAGCGACCAGATCTGGCCAGCGACACGCGGCTTGGGACGCTGCACGGACGTCAGCAGAATCACGACGAAATCGATGACGCAGTCGCCAATTGGACACGTTGCTTCGAAAAGTACGACCTGATGCACCGGTTGCAGTCTGTGGGAATCGCATCGGGGCCGGTATTGAGCGGAAAAGACGTGCACTTCGACCCGCATTACCGGAGCCGCAATTTCCTGGAGCGCGTGGAGTTTCCCGAAGAGCGTGACATGGGCACGCGCATTATCATGGGCCGGCCGTACCGGATGTCCAAGACATCGTTGAAAGTGAGAGGCCCAGCGCCGATGTTCGGTCAGGACAACCGACCGCTCCTAGAAGCGCTCCTGGGCAAGCCCGCAGAACAAATTGCTCAGTGGGAAGAGCAATCCATCATCACAGAGGTGCCCACAACAGGGGAACCATCTCCCGCACTGGAGCCGCAAGAACTGGTCGAAAGGAAACAGTTGGCGGAGTGGGATCCGGAATACCGGCTGCGTTTGGGACTCTGATTTCCGTTGACGATTCTGGTGACCGGGCATACTCTGGATATTGGCCGGGGCCCGTAGCTCAGTGGTAGAGCGTCCGACTCATAATCGGCAGGTCACAGGTTCGAACCCTGTCGGGCCCACCATTCCACCCTAGCCTCTTGCGTCCTTGGCGGGCCGGACCAGGTTGCAACTAATACAGTCCAGGATTCGCGGTCATGGCTGGCAGAACTACCAGAAAGGCAACGAAAAAGCCGACCCAGGCGGGCGATAAGTCCGGCAGCTGGGTCGTGCTTCTCTCAGGCGGCAATCCGCAAATCGCCAAGGCTGACGGGGACGCTCCCGTTCAGGCTTACATCTCCGCGATGCCGGGTTGGAAGAGCGACGTTGGGCGTCGGCTGGACGACCTCATCGTGCGCACCGTGCCCGACGTGCGGAAAGCCGTGCGCTGGAACTCACCCTTTTATGGCGTGGAGGATCGAGGGTGGTTCCTGAGCTACCACGTTTTCACTCGCTACGTGAAGGTGACCTTCCTCAACGGCGGGTCGCTTGATCCCCTGCCGCCAGTTGAGTCCAAAGATAAGGACACCCGGTACTTCCATATCTACGAGGACAGCCGTATCGACGAAGAACAGATGGAGGATTGGATCCGGCAGGCGGCGGCCTTGCCCGGATGGCGCGGGTTTGACAAATTGTAAAGAACCACCGGCTGACGTTCGCGCATATAATTGGGAGATACTTTCCGCCGCTGGCGCTCCAACTTTTCCTGGGATTCAAGGCTGGACGAATGCTCCCCAATCAAATAGTTCAATCTGTCGAAGCAGGTCATTTTTCATGCTAATGTGTGTGGTACAAGATCGTACCCAATAAATGCTTAACTACGAGAGATTACTTTGGCGCAATCACAGATAAACGAAAACGTTCGCTACGAACCCGACGAAAATCCCCCGTTACTCATCACATTAGGCGCCGGCGTCCAGGCATCCCTGTCGATTATTGGCGGGGTGGTCCTGGGCGTTTTGATTGTTTTCCGTATCGCGGGGCAACCAGAGCCTAGTCTGGCTTGGGCGGTGTTTGGCGCTTTGCTAATCAGCGGCATCACGACCATCCTGCAGGCCGTTCGAGTCTGGAGGATCGGATCCGGCCACATCCTGATGATGGGGACATCGGGCGCGTTCATCGCGGTGTGCGCGGCGGCTTTGATGCAGGGCGGCCCGGCATTGATGGCCAGCTTGGTGGTGGTGTCTTCACTGTTCCAGTTCGCGCTGGCGGCGCGCCTGTCGTGGTTGCGGCGGATCTTTACTCCGGTGGTAACCGGGACGGTCATCATGCTTATCGCCGCGACCGTCATGCCGATACTGTTCGACATGCTGACCGACGTTCCCGAGCACGTAGGTGTGTCCGGCGCGCCGATCGTGGCGGTGGTTGCGGTGCTTGTCGTGGTCGTCCTGGTCCTCCGGGCCCCTCCGGCATTGCGGATATGGGCGCCGTTGATTGGCATTATCGCGGGATGCGTCGCGTCGGCGCCGTTCGGCATGTACGACTTTCAGTACGTGATTGACGCCCCCTGGTTCGGCGTGGCCTTCCAGGCCTGGCCCGGTTGGGACCTGACGCCCGGAGTCGCGTTTTTGGCGCTCCTCCCCGCGTTTGTGGTGGTGACGCTGGTGGGCGCGATAGAAACAATCGGCGACGGCGTGGCCATTCAGCGGGTGTCCCGGCGCAATCCACGGGCGACCGACTTTCGGGTGGTGCAGGGGGCCCTCAATGCAGATGGTGTGGGCAACCTGCTTTCCGGGTTGACCGGGACGGTGCCCAATACGACCTATTCAACCAGCGTTGCCCTCGCGGAAGTTACGGGTATCGCAGCGCGGCGTGTGGGCGTCGTGATCGGTGCAATTTTCATAGCGATAGCGTTCTTTCCCAAGATTTCGGCGCTGTTGATCGCGATACCCGCGCCGGTGATAGCGGGCTACGGCACGGTTTTGATCACGCTCTTGTTTGTGCAAGGGATGAACATAGTCATTCGGGACGGGCTGGACCATCGGAAAGCCGTGATTGTGGGCCTGGCTTTCTGGATCGGTGTCGGATTCCAAAACAAGGTGATTTTCCCGGCGTTGCTGGGGGACGGTTTCCTGGGTGTTTTGCTCGGCAATGGGATGACGTCCGGAGCCATCGTGGCAGTGGCGATGATGGCATTTGTCGAGTTGTCCCGCCGGAGGTCGCGACGTTTGCAAGTCGCCCTCGACGAGGACGCCCCGGCGCGAATCGACCAATTCCTGCGCGCTTTCGCCTCCCGTGCGAGGTGGAATCCGGGCGCGACAGACCGACTGCTGGCGGCCGGTGAAGAAACGGTGGCAATCCTGAGGCAAGAGGAAGACGAGGTCACCAGCGGGCAACCGCGGCGACTGGTCTTATCCACCCGCACAGACGGCGCCAACATCGAAATGGAATTCGCGACGGCCCTGGAAGGGGAAAACATGGAAGACCGGCTGTCCTACCTGAGCGACCTGCCCGCGATTCCGGACGAGAATGAGGTGTCGTTCCGGCTGTTGCGACACTATGCCTCCTCGGTCAGGCACCAGAAATACCACGGAATCGACATCATCACGGTAACGGTGTCCGCCGCTGGGTGATCGGCCCCAACGTCGGGTCGAACCGTTGAATTTGCCCGTGGTTGGAACGCGACGACTGATTCTGGTGCGGCATTGCGAAGCATCGGGACAATCTCCCGACGCAGCGCTCACAGCCTTAGGGATCGAGCAGGCTGAACGCCTGAAGGAATTCCTGGCCGATCAACCGGTGGATCGCGTGGTATCCAGTGCGTTTGTCCGCGCGCGACAGACCGCGCAGCCCTTGGCGTTGTCGAAGGGTTTGGACGTCAACGCCGATACCCGGCTGAACGAAAGGATCCTGTCGGTCCCACCCGTGGACAACTGGCGCGAATTGCTCCGGAACTCGTTTGCGGACCCCGGTGGGCGAGGACCTAGAGGTGAATCAGCCCGCGAGGCATTGGAGAGAGCGTGGGCTGCCTTGACGGAACTGCTCAAAAGCCGATGTGAGTTGCCCGCCGTTGTAACCCACGGGAACCTTATGAGCCTCGTGCTGAACTCGATTGATGAATCTTTCGGATACGAAGGCTGGGCGAACCTTACGAATCCGGACGTGTATATGGTGGAGATTGCGGACCAAGGCGCGTGGCGATTCCGTAGAATGTGGCGGTGATCAAACCGGCAATGACAGACAAGGAGGTCAGGCCATGGGACGGATGGACGGCAAGGTAGCGCTTATCAGTGGTGGAGCCCGGGGAATGGGAGCATCAGAGGCTCAGATGTTTGCCGCAGAGGGCGCATCGGTCGTGATCGGGGACATATTGGACGAGGAAGGCGAGGCGACTGCGGCGGATGTCCGGGCAACAGGCGGTCAATGCGTCTACCGACACCTGGATGTAACCTCCGAAACGGACTGGAATGACGCAGTCGGGTTTGCCCTGTCGCAATACGGCAAACTCAACGTGCTGGTCAACAACGCCGGTATCGGCAGCAATCCGTTCCAGATACACGAGGAACCGGTGGAACTGTGGGACCGGACCATCGACGTGAATCTCAAGGGCGTATTCCTGGGGACCAGAGCGTCGATTCCGGCGATGAAGGACGGCGGAGGCGGTTCCATCATCAACATTTCATCGCAGTTGGGAATCGTCGCCGTGCCGTACAATGGGGCGGCCTATCAGACCGCCAAGGGAGGGGTTCGCATCCTCACCAAAGCCGCGGCCCTCCAGTACGCGGGCGATGGGATCCGAGTCAACTCGGTGCATCCCGGCCCGATTTCGACGGAGATGACCAGGGCCGGCCGTAACGATCCAGAAAGGCTCGCGATGATGCTGGCGCGGATCCCAATGGGCCGATACGGAGAACCGGAAGAGGTTGCCCATGCAGTGTTGTACCTGGCGTCTGACGAATCCGCATTCGTGACGGGCAGCGAAGTCGTGGTTGACGGCGGGTGGACGGCGCAGTAGTTACGGTTTGCTTACACCCTGGAACAGGCCCAGTTGGGCGACGAAATTCTCGAGAGATTCTGCGCGAGGCTCCAGGACCAGGTAATCGAGGCCGGTGTCTGCGTAAGCTTCAAGGTCCGCTGCGATCTGATCGGGCGAACCGCGCAGGGGAGTTCTCCCTGAACCGTGCAATGGTTCTGCGGTGACGTCGACGCCGGCACGGAGGGACATCGTGTAACCGTCCATCGTCATGCCATTTTGCGCGCGCAGTTCGCTGATCCGAGCCTTCACGCGTGCCACGTCGGCCGGGGACTGCCGCACGCCGTGCCATCCGTCGCCCAACCCGGCGGCCCGACGCAAAGCCGGCGCGGTGATGCCACCGGTCCAGATCGGCGGGCCAGGCTGCTGAATCGGTGGCGGCGAGATTTGTACTCCGGATACCGAATAATGAGAACCGTCGACGTTCGGGCTGGCATCGCTCCAAAGGGCGCGCAGCACGGCGATGTGCTCGTCGGTCAAGTTGCCCCGGGCGTTGAAGTCAGAGTCCAACGCGTCGAACTCCTCTTTCATCCAACCGACTCCGGCGCCGACGATGAGGCGGCCGCCGGACATTACGTCCAGCGTTGCCAGCATCTTGGCGTTCAAGACCGGGTGTCGGTACGGCAGGACCAGTACGCTGAAACCCAAATGCACGTGGTTCGTAACTGCGGCGAGATAGGATAACGCGGTGATTGGTTCGAGAATGGGATCGGACGACGTCAGGGGGAATCGGCCGTCCGAACGATAAGGGTATGCAGATTGGAGCTCAGTTGGCAGCGCGATGTGATCGCTCAGGAAAATGCCCCGAAATCCCCTGGCTTCGACCTCCCGCGCCAGTTCCGCCAGAGTGTCGATCCGGGCCATGGGGCCCACATTGGGTAGGATCACTCCGTACTGCATGTTTCTACCGACGAAATAGGCGCCTCCGGGCCGTCGCCGTCAAGAAGATGCCTCAGGCGCTACGCCACTTTGATCTGTCGATCATCGGCCACCACAGGTGGCGATCAGTATTCCAGCATCATCCTTTGGAGTTCGGCAGGGTCCGAAGTTCTGGTCAAGCCCAACATGAGGAGAATGCGGGCTTTCTTGGGATGCAGATTATCGGCGACGATATAGCCCTCCTCGACGAACCTGCGGGTCTGCAGCACCCGTCCTGTGCTCACCTGCGTTGAGATTACCACCGGGATCCCGGCGGCGATAGCGCGACGCAAAGCCGCCATAAATGGAGCGGGCGAGCCTCCGCTGCCCAATCCGGCCGCAACGATTCCGTTCACACCGGCCTCCACCAACGCATCGATAACAACGGCGCTGACCCCGGCATAGGCGTAGGCGATTTCAACCTGCGGCAGCTCGTCGACGCCAGACAGGTCGAATTCCGAATCGGCGGTATGTCGGCGATCAGGTCGTCGATAATAGACGATCTGGCCATCAGAATCAGCGTAACCCAGGAATCCCATGTGGCCGGATTGAAAGGTCTCCACACGGTAAGAATCGGTTTTGGTCACGTCGCGGGCGGATTGGATCTCGTTGTTCAGAACCACCAGGGCGCCGCGGCCGGTCGAGTTAGGCGATGCGGCAATACGGATAGCGTCCATCAGGTTGTTGTCTGCATCGGTTCCCATGGCGGACGGCGGGCGCATGGCGCCGGTGACGACCACGGGCCGAGGATCCAGGACTGTCAGGTTGAGGAAATAGGCCGTTTCCTCCAAGGTGGCTGTCCCATGCGTCACGGCAACTCCAGACGCCGAATCGTCGGTGGAGAATTGCTCGTTGATTCGATTGGCCAGGGTGAGCCAATGGTTGGGGTAAACCTCGGTGCTACCAACGTTGATGACCTGTTCCGGCAAGACCTCAGCGAGGTCGTGGGCTTCCGGCACCCGAGCCAGCATCTCCTGGATGGTGAGTTGCCGTCCCTGGTAGCTGTAATTGGAGAAATCGGTGCGAGACTCGGATACGAAGGAGATGGTTCCGCCGGTGCCAAACAAATACACTCGCGGGAGTTGTTCGTAAGTCAATATGAGACCTCCTGGGATGCGGTGGCGCGAGGTTGCCACTTTCCGGTCGCGGTGGCAAGGATCACAGTCTTGTAAATCGCCTCGATCCGTGCCCAAGCCAGTCGAAAAGACACCAGATAACCAGTCAAACTAGATTTTTGCAATTTCAACAACGCGCCGCTAATATGATAGTGTAATTTGCGGTCGTCAAACGTGGCTCAGGCCGGCCTAATCACCCACTGCGCAGGGATGCTATGACCAACAACCGCTGGGTTCGCAACAGCCTCATCTACCTTCTGATCATCATCGGTGTGATCGTCATCTTTTACACGCTGATTCCGAGCTTCGGCAGCAGCGAACAGATGTCGTTGAAACAGGTGCTGGATCAGTCCAGAGGCGGACAGATCAAACAAATTATCGTGGACGGCGAGAAATTGACCGTCATACCCCAGTCCGGCAGCGGCGGGGAGATGGTCAAATACTCCAGCCGAATAGGCAAGAATACCGATCTGATTCAGTTGCTCTCCGATCATGGGGCGCTGGACGGCCCGTCATCTCCCGACGTCGAATACAAGGGATCCAGCGGGTTCGGCAGCGTGTTCGGGATCCTGCTGAATTTCCTGCCGTTGATATTCTTCGGCGGACTGATCCTGCTGATGATGCGGCAGGCGCAGGGCTCCAACAATCAGACGATGAGCTTTGGCCGCAGCCGCGCCCGTATGATGCCCTTCAACCGCCCATCGGTCACGTTCAGCGACGTGGCGGGTGTGGACGAGGCGAAAGCGGAATTGGAGGAAGTGGTCGAATTCCTGAAGTACCCTGAGCGTTTCCTGCAACTGGGCGCGAGGATCCCCAAGGGAGTGCTCCTGGTGGGACCGCCTGGCACCGGTAAGACCCTGCTGGCGCGCGCCGTAGCCGGCGAGGCGGGCGTGCCTTTCTTCCACATTTCCGGTAGCGAGTTTGTCGAGATGTTCGTCGGCGTGGGAGCCGCGCGCGTCCGCGATCTGTTCGAGCAGGCCAAGCGCAACGCCCCATGCATCATGTTCGTGGATGAAATCGACGCCGTTGGACGGCATCGCGGCGCGGGACTGGGCGGCGGACACGACGAGCGCGAGCAGACGCTGAACCAGATACTGGTCGAGATGGACGGGTTTGAAACGAACACGAACATCATCGTGATTGCCGCCACCAACCGGCCCGACATCCTGGACCCGGCGCTGCTGCGGCCTGGACGTTTTGACCGTAGGGTCACGCTTGATCTGCCCGACGTGGCCGGTCGTGAGGCGATCCTGAAAGTGCACGTGGCGGGAAAGCCGTTGTCCAACGAAATCAAGGTCGATGTGGTCGCCCGCGAGACGCCCGGTTTCAGTGGGGCCGACTTGTCGAACCTGGTGAACGAGGCGGCGCTCCTGGCGGCTCGAAAGAACCAGTCCAGCATCTTCATGCAGGACTTTGAAGAAGCCATCGAGCGCGTGATCGCCGGACCGGAACGCAAGAGCCGCGTGATCAATCAACGCGAAAAGGAAATGACCGCGTACCACGAAGCCGGGCACGCGTTGGTTGCGTGGCATCTGCCGCACGCCGACCGAGTCCACAAGATCAGTATCGTGTCGCGCGGGAACATGGGAGGGCACACCACCCTGCTCCCTGAGGAAGACCGCTACCTGTGGACCAAAAATCAGTTCCAGGACATGCTGGCCGTGATGATGGGCGGCCGGGTCGCCGAGGAGTTGATATTCGACGAGGTGACCACCGGCGCGAGCAATGACATCGAAAGGGCTACCAAAACAGCGCTGGGCATGGTCAAGCGGTACGGAATGTCGGCCAGCCTGGGGCCCCGCACCTTCGGAAAGCGCGAGGAGTTGGTGTTCCTGGGTCGTGAGTTGAACGAAGAGCGGGACTACGGCGACAAGATCGCGGAAGAGATCGACGTCGAAGTACGCCACCTGATTCACAGCGCCTATCGGCAGGCACAGGAAGTGCTGATCGATTACAAGCCCAAGCTGGTGCAGGTGGCGGAATACCTGATCGAGCACGAGGCGATCTCCGGCGACGCTCTCGTGGGCTTGTTCAACGATGAAATGCCGGGGACTGAGCCGGAACCGGTGGAGCCGACTCCCGCCCCGCAGTCTCCCTACGCGCCTCCGGCACCGCCGGTATCACAGGGCGATCCGCTGCCGAATCCGGCGCCGTCCTTCGCCAGTACTAGCGCCAGCGACCCCATCCAGGGTGGATCATCCGCCGACGACTGACGGCTTTAGCGGAGATTTGTGCCACTCAGGGCGGGTCAATGCACCCGCCCTTTTCATTGGTCCGGCGAATTGGACCATCTTGACCGTCGTTGCTGCGACAGGACGGTGGCGACCAAGCCGACGAATATGGAGCCGACCAAGCCCAGGCCCAGGTCACCCAAAGTGTCGGTGTACGCGGTGGCAAATTCGGGCGACGCGCGAATGAACGCATAATACTCAGCGATTTCCCACAGGATTGCCGTCACCGCGCCGAACCCGACCACCAATCCGATGGTTTCACGCGACCGCGCTTTTACTCGAACCATGAGCGCGGCGACCGCGCCGGAAAGCAGCGCCCAGTTTACGAAGTGGTTGGCGTCATCCCACCATTCAACCGTGTCGTAGAGATCCAATGAGTTGCCGCCGGTGTCCACCAGGAAGGGCAGGGTGAGCAGGATATCTGCCACGTAGGGGAACGGCGATTTGCGCGCAAATGCCAGCCAACAGATCGGCACCGCAAACGCGCCAACGGGATAGGTGATGAGTCGCCAGAGAAACGCCTTACCTTCGAATTGCTGCAGGCCGGAAAAGGCGCCAAACGCCAGCAGGCCAATCAAAACCACCTTGATGGTCACCGCCACCCAGAATGCCGGCGATCGAGCTGGCGCCCCAAATATCATGGTGGGTCGTCATTCAGCAGGAGCGGAATCGAGATTGGGGATTTACCCCTCCGTACTGCCCTCAGCCTCCGAATCCAGAGGCAGGCTGCGGTAATAGAGTCCCCATTGCTGCAGGAGCGATTCCACTCGGGGGTCCTTCAGGGCAATTAGCTCTCGGAAGAACCCAGCGATGGCATGGGCCGGCCGCAGATCATCGGTGCAGACCCAGCTGCGTTCGCCGGGGACCACATAGATGAGCCCGCTTTGGTGAGGGCAAGTGACCTGAACCCGCGCCATGTCTGGGCCGGTCTTGACGGTTATGCCCTGGGGTTGCTGGCTTGGTTCAGAATAGTTAGGGGAAAGCTGTATTGGAGTCGTCATTGCCGGGCCTCCGTCCACTCGGTTTGACGGAATCAGGTAACATCGTGAACGAAATATGCCGCCGGAACGGTCCGGAGGATTATAAACCAAACGGCACGGTGATGGTGTTATACTATCGCGGCTACGGTTCGCGGACGTTCCCGACGTTGGGTTGGATTCGGTCAATGGCGTAGCGATCACAACGATAACTCTGTTTTCAGCGGAAGTTCGTAAAACAGAAAGGATTCATCCACATGTTTTCACCCGGCGGCGGGCAACAGCAACCACCCAGGCAGCCCGAATTCGATATGGACCAGATATTCGGTCGCATACGTGGAATCTTCGGCGGTGGCGGCGGTCGATTGGGCGGCGGAAACTTGGGCATCATCATCCTGGCGGTGATAGCACTCATCATAGTGATTTGGGCCGCCACCGGCGTGTACACCATCAGCCCTGGTGAGAACGCCGCGCTGCGACTGTTCGGAGCAGTCACGGGCGACCCCATAGCCGAAGAAGGTCTGCAATGGTGGTGGCCCTCTCCCGTTGGGAAACGGGACGTCGTGCTGGTCACCGAAACACGGCGTATGGAGTTGGGTTTCCGATCCAACGAAGCGTCGGTGAACACTCCGTTCCTGGACGAAGCGCTGATGATTTCTGGCGACCTGAACATCGTTGACGTGCAGATGGTGGTGCAATACCGCATCAGCAACCTGAATAACTTCCTGTTCAATGTTGACGATCCGGGAGAGCAGATCCGACTCATCCCGGAGGGTCAGCCGGACGGGCGGACCCTGAAGGATGGGGCGGAAGCGGCGTTGCGCCTCGTGGTAGGGCAGCGATCTATCGACGACGTGCTGGTGCGGGGTCGTGAACAGGTCGAAACCGACACGCGGGAACGGCTACAAGCGATCATGGACGACTATCGAGCTGGCATCGAGGTGATTTCGGTGCAGTTGCAGGACGTGAAGGCGCCGGAAGAGGTGCGCGACGCCTTTGACGACGTGCTGCGCGGACGACAAGAACGGGAGACGCGGATCAACCAAGCCCTGGCCTACGAAGCCGACGTGATCCCGAGGGCGCGCGGTGACGCTCAACGGATCATCGAGTCCGCCGAAGCGTTCCGGCAAGCCCGTATCGAAACGGCGACCGGTGAAGCGCAACGGTTTGACGCGGTGCTTAACGAATACCAGAGCTCACCGGAAGTAACCCGGCAAAGGCTGTACCTGGAAGCCCTGGAACAGGTGCTGCCCGGCGTTTCCAAGATCATAGTCGAGCCGGAAACAGAACCGGTGCTCATTTTGGGACAGAACGGCAATGTCATACCTGCCCCGATAGGACCGAATCCCTAGAAGGTTCGCTGTCGCGGGCCAAATGACGCAGAGTACTTGACAGTTCCACCGTTCCGGAGAACCCTCCCATGCGCAATCTAATCATTATTGCCATCGTCATAATCGTCGGGTTGGTGCTGCTGCGCCAATCGCTGTACGTGGTTGACGTTACCGAACAGGTCATCATCCTCCGATTCGGAGAGGTGGTGAAAACCAAGCTGTCCCCGGGACTCGACGTGAAAGTGCCCTTCGTGGACACCGTGGTCCGACTGGACAAGCGGATCCTCCGGATTGACGCACCGCCGGTTTCGATGCCAGACCAGGACAAGGAAAACCTGGTGATCGACATCTACGCACGATACCGGATCACAGACCCGGTGCAGTTCCGGAAGACGCTACAAACCGAGAGTAACGCGCGCAGCAGGTTGGGCGACATCGTTACATCGACGTTGCGCGACCGCGTGGCGTTGCGTGACAGGACCGACATCATTGGCGCCAGGCCGTTGCGGGACGCTGACGACAATCCGGTGGTGGACGAGGAAGGCCTGCCGCTCGTCGAAGCGCAGGAGACCCGAACCGAGATCCTCGATGAGGTGCTCCGGGAGGTGCAACGCATCACCGGAGACAACGCGGACACAGCGCAAAGAGAGGACTTCGGTATCGAGATGATCGACGTGCGAATCAAGCGAGCCGACTTCCCCGAGGCGGTGACCGCCTCCATTTATACGAGGATGCGCGCCGAACGTAACCGTATCGCTGCGGGTTTCCGCGCCGAGGGTGAAGAGGAAGACCGCAAGATTCGAGCCGCGACCGACCGCGACCGGGACGTAATCCTGGCGGTGGCTCAGCAGGAATCCAACCGCATACGCGGTGAGGGCGAGGCTGAGGCCATCAACATTCTGGCAGATTCGCTGAACCGCGACCCTGAGTTGTTCGCATTCCTTCGCAGCATGGAGGCTTACCAGTCGATCATCCAACAACAGGACACGATCATACTGTCGTCGGACTCCCCGCTATTCGATTACCTGGCCAGCCCCTTAGCGCCGAAAGATTCAAGCAACTAAAAGCCCGGCCGGGAATCGGTGCGGCAAACCAAAAAGATTGGGGGCGGGTGAAAACCCGTCCCCAATCTTACGGCATGACGAAGCTCTAGTTTACCGACCAGCCAGGCGGCGGCCTTCGGCGAGACCGTCGGCGGACCGAGATGGGGCGGTGATGATGATGCTGAAACCCTGTTCCAGGCGCATCGGAACCTCTTGCGCAGTGCAACCGGTAGCGCACGGCACTCCGGCGTCCTTGCAGGTGGCAAGGATACGCAGCAGCATCTCCTGAACCTCGGGGTGCCCGGCATTGCCCCGGTGCCCCATGGCTATGGACATGTCGCCGGGGCCGGCCCAAATTGCGCCAATGCCTTTTACCTGGCGCAAGATGTCCGGCAGGTTCTGGACGCCGGTGGGTTCTTCCACAATGCCCATGAGCAGGATGTTTCCGTCCGGGTCCAGGGGCCAAACGTCGGCGGCGTCGTAGTATTCCGCAGCCGAGAGACCCCAATAGCGGGGGGCGATGCGCTGCCACCATCCGCGCTCCCCATGGGGCTCGAAGTCGGCGACGCCGGGAACCTGGGGATAGCGAGCGGCCTGGACCGCCGCCATCGCGCCTTCCACAGTGTCCAGATGGGGCAGGATCAAGCCGTACACGCCGGTGTCCAAGGTCTGCTTGATCATCCACTGGTTCGTCTCGCGGGTGTTGGGCGGGATGCGGACCACCGGCGTGGGATCGGCCTGCAGCCCGCCGCCGTCGGCAATACGCTTGCGATTGAGGAGGAACTGGAGCGAGGCGCGGAGGTTGTTGAATGAAAACCCCTCGTGCTCCATCTCGATCATGACCATATCGTAGTCGGAATCGGCGAAATACATCATCTCGTCGAAGTTGCCGTTCCAGATGAGGCCGGTGCCGAATACCGGTTTGCCTTCTTCGAGAAGCTGGATGGCCTTGTTGTAACGGGTGGCTGGCATGGCGTTGCCTCCTTGGGGATTGCGTTCAGTTAGCTCGCGCCCATTGTGTCATTGGGCGGGCAACGTGGCAACGCCGTCGGGGATGGGATCCAGACAGGAAAAATCCTGCGGCGAGCGCAGGATTAAAGCGGTTCGGGCGGATAGGGCTGCGTCGTTACGTTGCATGGAGGGCAGCAACGAAATCGGCCGGATCGGGGTGGGGGCCAACGACGGCAAGACGGAACTCGTTGCCGCCAAACAACCGCTCCGCCGTGCGAACCACGTCCGCCGGAGTTACCCGGTCGATGCTTGCCGCAGTGTCGTCGGGAGTCGTGATCTCGTCCATCAGCAACTCTTGGGACGCCAGCCATGCGGCCACCGAGCGAGAGTCCTCCAAGCGCATGAGCAGGCGGCCCTTGATGTACTCCCTTGCTTTACGGATCTCCGTCTCCGGAGCAAGTTGCAGCAGCGTTGCCATCTCCTGACGGGTTGCCTCGATAGCTTCGATGGCACGGGTCGGGTCGGTCCCACAGGACACTATCAGCGCGCCGCAATCGCGGTAACTGCTGATGGAACTGTGGCAGTCGTAAGTCAGGCCGCGATCTTCCCGCAGGCTTTGAAACAGCCGACTGCTCATTCCGTCGCCGAGAATCCCGTTCAGGACGGTGGCAGCGTAACGGTCTTCGTCGGTGAGAGCGAAACCGGGCAGGCCAATGCAGATATTGGTCTCTTCGGTTTTGCGATCATCAAGTAGAACCTTGCTCGCTGCGTCATCCGCGGGAGTTACCGGTTGCCACTCCAACGGTTCCGCAGGTAGCCACCTTTTTGTGGCCGTGGAGACCATATTCACGGCTTCGGCGTCGGTGATTGCGCCCGCGATACCGATCACGGTATTGTTGGGCCGGTACTGGCGTTCCATGTAATCGCGAACGTCATCCAACCGGATGGCCGACACCGTTTCCGCCGTGCCCCCTACGTCCCGTCCCATCGCCTGATCCGGCCACATCGCGCGGTCAATCAGCAGATCGCAAACGTGAGCCGGGTAATCGTTGGTCATCCGCAACTCGTCAAGGATCACCTCGCGCTCTTTTTCCATCTCGGCAGGGTCGAGCAAAGGGTGCAGAATGAGATCCAGCAGGACCGGAATGGCCTGGTCCGCGTGGACGCTGGCGACCTTGCACCAGAACGAGGTCATTTCACGATCAGTGGAGGCGTTCATGATGCCGCCCACGCCCTCGACCGCCTCGGATATGGCAAGAGCGGTGGGCCAACTACGCGTTCCCTTGAAGGGCAGATGCTCGAGGAAATGGGACAGGCCGGCCTGGTGGTCGGGTTCGTAGCGGGAACCGGCGCCCACCGCGATAAACATTGATACGCTGCGGGTATGCGGCATTTCTGCCGTCAGCACCCGCAGCCCGTTGTCCAGAGTTGTGCGGCGGTACATCTAGGTGTTCAGCCAGTCGACGTCGCCCTGCAGATCTGCAGGGTGAGACTTGGACATGAAAACGTCGTAGCGGCGCTTGGCTTCACCGATCGTGGTGTTGTCCGGACCGTGACCGGGATACACGTATGTGTCCTCCGGGAGGGTCAGCAACTTGGTGCTGATGCTGTTGAGTACCTGCTGCAGCGCTTCCGGACTGCGCGTTCGGCCGGGCCCGCCGGGGAAGAGGGTGTCGCCGGAAAACAGGAACCCGCCGATCAGGTAGCAAGTGGAACCGTCGGTGTGGCCCGGCGTGTGGATGCACTGGATGGTTTGGTTGCCGAATGACACCGTGTCGCCATCGTTGAGCTCACGCTGAACCGGGCTGGGGGGCAGATGGGCATCCAACTCGCCGATGGCGGCCGGCGCGCCGATGCTGCCGGTGATCTCGTTGTAGCCGGCCAGGTGGTCGCCGTGGCCGTGGGTCACCAGGATGTGCTGGACGTCGACGCCCGCCTCCCGAACCTCGTTGATCATCTTTTCCGGTTCGTCCGGCGTGTCGATACAAACAGCCTGGTTGGTTTCCGGACAAATCAGGATGTAGCCGTTGTTGCTGAGGCTGCCCATGTTTTCAATCTTGTGGACGGTTATGTCTCCCGTGCCCTGCGCCTGATGGTGGACTGGCATGTTGCTGCGCCTCCTGTGTCGGTGGAAATGGTGGGTGCATTGTAGCAAACCGTGGGGCCTACCCGCCCAGTCGCGCCCGCATGGCATCGGGAACCTGTCTGATGCGCCGGCTGAACGCCGTGTCCCAACGCATGGAGACCTGGCGGGCGGCCTCGGTGATCAGGGCGGCGCCGTTGAGGTAGTCATCCCGGTGGATGTATTCGGCGGCGATGGAGCCGTCCTCCGCTCCGTTGTGGTAGTTGCCCAGCGGGAAGGCGACACCGGTGGAGCGGTAACCCCATGCGTTGAAAGCGCTGGCCTCGCAGACCCCGCCGCTCATTAGCTGACGTTGGCACCGGAAATCGGGGTTGGCGCCGGAGAGTATCTCGCGAGCACGGATCAGGGCGGATTCGGCGTCGGAGTTGAAAGTGCTGCCAGCATCGCCGACGCGGATAACGGGGCCGCCGCCGATTACCGCGCCGGGCAGGGTGCGCGACGATTCCAGCGAGACGACCAGCGTATCCAACGGTAGGGTGCGCGCCTCGGCGAGCAGGCGTGCGCCAACCAGGCCGACTTCCTCTGCACGGGTGAATACGCCGTACACGTCACCCGAGGGCGGGTCGCCTTGGAGAGAGTCCAGCGCAGACAGGATGGAGCCACCACCGGCCAGGTCATCAGCTGCGCGCATGACGATGTGATCGTCCTCTATGCTGAAATCGGGCAAGTCAAAAACGGCTGGCGCAGGAATGGAAATTTCCTCGTTCACCGTGTCGATCAGCCTGATCTGGGCCTCGCGATGGCGTTCCTCGCCGTGCGTGCCGACGGTCTCCGCCGAAACGCGACGCCCGGCCGGCAGAATGATCTGCAAGGGCACTCCAGGTGCGAAAGCGCCGGACGGTATGCCGCCCGAGGCCTTACCGATGAGGTAGTCGCCGTCGCGCCCGACGATCTCAAAACCCGGATGGTCCATATGGGCCATGAAAGCGATGGGCGGGACACCGGCGGGGTCAGTTCCGGCTATGCGGGCGATGATGTTCCCGAAGTTGTCAGTGCGCCAGGTAACGCCGATTTCGGTTAGAGCGCCGCGCACGGCGGTGGCGACGCCGTTTTCGTGGAAAGCAATGGCGGGCTGTGCGCCCAAACGGGCCAGGAAATCGAGGGCGCGGTTTGTGGTTGCGTCGGTATTCATTGCGTTCAAATCTTTACTTCTCCCAACGAAAAAGGTTCCAGACGGGCGCGCTGAACCCGGGCAGCAGGTCGGCTCCGTCTATTGTGTCGTCCTCTCCAAGGGTCAGCGGCTCGACTCCGGTCCGGTAAATGGTGACGACGGTTGTTTCGGGATCGGCGACCCAGACCTGCCGGGTACCGAAACTGAGCCACATTTAGGCTTTGCGCTGGAGTTCGGGTATTGAATTGCTGGGCGATCTGACCTCCACCGCCAGATCCGGCGCGAGGTTGGGGTAGCCAATGGTTCCTTCCGGTATGCGGCCGGGCGCAACCCAGGCCACATCCGGCGCGCGTACGGTGTCGGGGCCGATTTCCAACAGGTAGCCGGGTTCGCCAGCCCGGACCCCGCCAAGGTTTCTCGGTCCAACGAAAAGATTCAATACGGTGGCAATCATGACCACGACCAGGGCGTGGGGATCTCCGGTAGGCATTTCTTCGACCAGCGCTCCTCGGATGAGTTCATACTTCCGCCCATCGCCCCGAGGCATCGCCAGGAGTTCTGCAGCCGTGATCAATTTTTGCCGGGTTGCCATGGTTATTTCGACCTTGCGGTTGGTTGTGCTCATTGTGCCATTGTGCAGGCACGACAGCAAACGGTTGGGCGGTGTCGGGTGCTATACTGCGGGCCGGAAATTTTGCTCTCGCTGTTCAGCCAGGAGGTGCGCCGTGCTGCCCAAGTTTCGAGTCAGTCTGGACGAAGCCACGATGGTACCAGGGGATGACCTGAAATCTACCGTCGCCGCCGTTTTCGAGAAGATGGGCGTGCCGCCGGACGACGCACAGTTGGGAGCCGATGTGCTGGTACTGGCTGACCTCCGGGGAGTGGATTCGCACGGCGTGTCCAACATGCTGCGCAGCTACGTGAGCGGGTATACGAGCGGCCAGATCAACCCGAATCCGGACCTGCGGATCGTACGCGAAACGCCCAGCACGGCCAGCATCGACTCCGACCGGGGCCTGGGGATAATCACGACGCCCAAGGCCATGGACATCGCGATCCGCAAAGCGTCGGAGGTGGGCGTCGGGATGGTGACCATCGGCAACGCCCGGCACCTGGGGATGGCGTCCTACCACGCCATGATGGCCCTGGAGCACGACATGATCGGCGTTTGCATGACGAGTTGTCCGCCGTCCGTGGTGCCGACCTTCGGCGCGGAGCCGCGGCTGGGCACCAACCCCATCGCCATTGCGGTTCCATCGCGCAACGAGGCGCCGTTCGTGTTCGACGCCGCCACCAGCACGGTAGCCGGCAACAAGGTAGGGATCGCGCGACGGTTGGGCGTAAAGTTGGAACCCGGCTGGTTGGCAGACGCCGAGGGCAATCCCATCATGGAGGAAGCCGACGCGCCGGACAACTACACGCTGCTGACTTTGGGCAGCACTCGGGAGCTGGGCTCGCACAAGGGCTACGGCCTTTCGTGCATGGTGGACATCCTGGCCGGCGTTCTTACCGGGTTTGGGTACGGCGCGGTGCCGGGCCGACCGAACTTCGGGCACTACGTGGCAGCGTACAACGTGGCCGGCTTCGACGACCCTGACCACTTCAAGGACCAGATGGACGAGTGGCTGCAGATGATGAAGAACACCCGGCCCGCACCCGGCGAGGAGCGAGTTATGGTGGCCGGCCAGCCTGAAGCCGAGATGGAGGAGATCCGCCGGGTCGAAGGTATCCCGTTGCACGAGGAGGTGGTGGACTGGTTCCACGACACCTGCGGCGAGTTGGGCATCGACTGCCCGTTTTAGCAAATTTCAGTCGCGGAAAAGGATCAGCGCCCGGTCATTCGCCGGGCGCTTATAGTTTTGATACAGGGGTGGGCGAACCGTATTGGTTTGCACCGTTGGATTCAGATATTCGTGGTGAACCACAGGCAGGTCACGGTGTTGGTAACGCCGCCAATAGGACGGATCTGGTGGCGCAGGATGGCGGTCAGGTCTTCGGGGGTGCCGGCTTCCAGTTCCATTACTACGTCGTAAGGGCCCAGCACCTCACGGACCGCGGCGCCGCTGATGTTGTTTAACCGGTCTATGACCTCACGAGTCCTGGCGGGTTCCACGTTTATCAATATGTAAGCATTGGCTGCCATGGGATCACCTCCCGCAATAATTTATATCGCATATGGTAATACATATCATTGCATGACGCAATGTCGATGGTAAGCCAAAAGACCCGCACATGGTTCGACAGGCTCACCACGAGCGGGTCTTGAGATGATGCGGTGCTGCGACAGAATCGTGGCGGGCCGTCAGTCTTTGAGGGCGGGAATGACCTCCTTGCCGAACAGCTCGATGGAGCGCATGGTGTCGGCGTGGGATAGCTGGCCGCCCTGGGCTTCAAGGAGCAGGGAGCCTACGCCTAGTTCGTCGCGTATGTGGCGCAGCTTTTCGATGACGGTGTCCGGGCTGCCCACCACCAGGTGGTAACGGTCCTGCAACTCCTGGTACGACATCTCGTGAAGGGGGGTGGGTCTGCGGGCGGCCACGGCTGCGGCGCCGGCGCGGGACGTATAGCCGGGCGGCGACCAGTATTCGCGCGGCCCCCGCAGAGGGTAGTTCATGCGCCACAGAAACGCCTTGCCCGATTCCTGCGCCTTTTCGTCGGTGTCGTTAACGTGGGCACAGATCATGAATGCGAACTTTTCGGGGCCCGGTTCCCAGCCGTCGGCTGCGGCATACTCGCGATAGCGGGCAAACAGGTTCTTGGCGACCTCCAGCGGGGTCAGGAAGGCCGCGTAGGTGTACCGGTGGCGCGCCGTCCACTCCACGGTCTCAGGGCTACCGGTGCCGGGGACCCACACGGACGGATGTGGTTTCTGGATTGGCAGCATCCATGGGTTCACCGCGCGGTAGTGGTAGTGGATCCCCTCCCACCGGAACGGGCCGGGCGTGGTCCAGGTCTTGACCACCAGGTCGTGGCACTCCTCGAAACGCTCCCGGTTGTGGATCGGGTTGGTGTTGTTGGCCCAGGACTCGATGCCGATTCCGCGGACGAATCCGGAGATGATGCGGCCGCCCGAAATTACGTCCAGCAGGGCGATCTCCTCGGCCAGGCGCACCGGATTGTCGGAGGTGGGCAGCATGTTGCCCAGCATCAGGATCTTGGCGCGGTTGGTGATGCGGGCCAGGATGCCGCCGGTTATGTTCACCTCAACGTCCATGCACGACGGCGTGTTGTGGTGCTCGTTGATCATCAGGCCGTCAAATCCTATCTCCTCAGCATACTGGTACTCGTCGAGGTAGCGGTTCATCAGGCCGCTGGCGGTGCTGGGATCAAAATAGGTGTTGGGGAACGTGAGGCGCATGGACGGGAACTTTTCCGCCTCGGACTCGGGGAACTCGGCGTAGGGCATCTCGGTGAAATAGAAAACGTCCATGTTGTTGCCTCACAAAACGGCCGGGAGGATGGGTCTCTGGGATCACCAATCAAAAATATCGCGCACGACACACTGGAAGTCGGGCAGGACTGCGCCGCCGTCCAGGATGTCATTTTCCGTGTAGAGCAGAGCAGTACCGTTCAACGGGTGCACCGCGACGGTACGGGCGACGGGATACACGGCCCAGACCAAAGGAACGCCGAAGCTGTGCCACATAGCCACGCGCTGGGCGATGTACTCGGGGCTGTCATTGGGCGAAACTATCTCGACGACCAGATCGGGAACGACCTCGTAGTATCCGCGAACTTTGACGTCCAGCGGCAGCTTTTCGGCGGAGATGAACGCCACGTCAGGTTCCCTCACAGTATCAGGATCCCTTTCCAGCAGGACACCAGAATCCGAACCAACCACTCTGCCCAACCTGTTGGGACGCACGTGAGCGATCATAGCTGATCCGATTGTCATGGCAATCTCACCATGTTCTCCGCCCGCCGGCATCGTTTCGTGCACTACTCCCTTGACCAGTTCACCTTTGATGATGCGCTTTTCACACAGACGCAGGAATTCGTCCGCAGTTATTAGTTTTTCGCCCACGGGCGCGGTAGTCATCGTTATACCCCTTTGCCACATTGCGCCGAGCGACGCCGACCTACAAAAAGGCCAGCGCGGCCTGCACGAAATCGTCGGGCTTTTCGATCTGCGGGGAGTGGCCGCAGTTGGGAATCACGGTCACTTGCGAACCCGCGATGGCCTGTTGGAAGAGGTCGGCGCACTCGACGGGGACGAGATTATCGTTTTCGCCCCACAGGATATGGGTCGGGACGTTGACGCGGCCCAGCTTGGCGGGCAGTCGCGGGTTGTGCATGTAGGGACGCCAGGTGAGGCGAATGGCCATTTCGCGGTCGCCCTCAGCCTGCTGCACCTGCTCGGGAGTGGGGTCGGTACCGAACATCTCGTCCCACTCCGGAACCTGCGATGGGTCGTGATAGACGAGGTCGCGCACCTGGGCCGGACTGATGATGAAGATGTCGGTGATCTCGCCGTCGTTGGGTTTGATCCCGGCGGCTCCCACCAGCATGACCTTGCTGAAAGCGTGGCCGGTCATGGACAGCATTTCCGCTGCCAGCCAGCCGCCCATGGAAAAACCGATGGCGCGGACGTTTTCGAGACCTTCTTGTTCCTGGAACCACGTGTAGAAACAGGCGAGGTCCTGCATGGATTCCACCCAACCCGGGCGGTCGCTTTTGCCGTAGCCGGGGTGGGACGGCAGATATACGGTGAATTTCTCGGCCAGCGCCTGTGCGTAGCGACGAGGGCCGGCGTTGCCGCCCGCGCCGTGCAGCACCAACAGAGGGTCGCCGGACCCGCCCTTGTAGACCTGCAGGTTACCGCCGGCCACGGAGATGGTTTCCTCGGTGAAATTAGGCATCGGGATAGTTGCTCCTAATATCTTGGGGGTGATGTATCGGAATCACGACGACAAGTCGTCGCCGGCATTGGGGGCGAATGATTATTCGCCCCTACATTGTCGTTAGACGGCGGTGAGGCCCGGCATTACGCCTTCCTTCTGGAAGGGGTCGGTCAGCTCAAGTTCCTCGCCGATTTCGCGCAGCGCGGGCAGGACCTCTTCGCCCATGAGCTCGAGGCAACGCATGGTGTCCTCGTGGCTGATGGAACCGTCGTTGGTCCAGACGGCAAGGATGCCGGGGCGCATGTAGCTGAGAACCTCGCGCAGTTGGCTGACCACGGTATCGGGGCTCCCTATGATCCAGCGTTTGGAATCCAGAATCTCGTCGTAATGGGCGGAATCGAGACCGCCCACGCGGAACGGGTCGCTTCGGATCTGCTCGCGCAGGCGTAGGAAGCGCGGGTCGTCGCTGCGACTGCCGTAACCCACCGGCGACGCATAGTCGCGAGGCAACGGGATGCGCCCGACGCCGATGTTGCCGACCATGTAGCCCTTGCCCACGTCGTACGCCTTCTCGTCGGTGTCCTGGACGTGGATGCGTACCAAATACCCGAAATTCTCGGGGCCGGGCTCGTATCCGTGCTCACGGGCGGCCTCAGTATAAATGGACTTCATGTCCTGCGTGCCCTGCGGGTCGGTTTCCAGGAAGATGTAGGGATAGTTGCGCTCGGCGCACCAGACCAGGGTTTCAGGGCTTCCTGTTCCGGGAATCCAGACGGGCGGGTGCGGCTTTTGGAGTGGGGTCTGGAAGGGGTTTACCACGCGGAAGTGGTAGTGGTCGCCTTCCCAGCGGAACGGGCCCGGCGTGGTCCAGGTCTTGATGACCAGGTCGTGAGCTTCCTCGAATCGCGCACGGTTGTGCAGCGGATTGGTATTGGTGGCCAGGCTCTCGACGCCGGTGCCGCGCACGAATCCCGATACCAGTCGGCCGCCGGAGATCATGTCGATCTCAGCGAGTTCTTCCGCCAGCCGGATCGGGTTGTCGAAGATGGGCAGTGGATTGCCCAGCAGGACGATCTTGGGCTTCTTGGTGTTGCGCGCCAGGATCGCCGCCTCAAGGTTCATCGTCGCGCCCAAACACGTCGGGGTGTTATGGTGCTCGTTGAGCATCAGGCCGTCGAACCCGACCTCCTCCGAGTACTCGTACTCGTCGAGGTACATGTTGTAGAGGTAGTGGCCTTCCTCTGGGTTGAAGTTGGAGTTGGAGAAGGTGAGACGCACCGCCTCGTTGGGCGAGTTGCGCACGTCCTCCTCGGTGTAGTTCACGTAAGCCCGTTCGGTAAAACGCATCAGGAACATGGATTGGCCTCCTGCTGTGGGTCAGCCGGGATTTGGCTTAGGTTGGTTAGCGTCATGATACACCCATAAATATAAGCGACCCAGGTAATTTCCCCATGCGATGGCAAGTGCTGAGCAGGCCAGTTGGGTTGCGAACCCAACAATTGACAAGGCACAGTTCAGAACCGTTCAAAGTAAGTCGTGTCCACTCGTTTGATTTCATACACGCTTTCGGTTACTACCCCAATACCATGGGCCATCATCAGGAGAATCAAATCCTCACCGCCAATCAGGCGGATAACTTTGTTGCCCACAGAATAAGCTCTAGCGGTCTCGACTGCGGTGTTTGCGAACCTATCGGTGGTTACTATCACGCCCAAGGATGAACCGAACCGCTCGATGCTGCCTGAGAAGGTGCGAATCACATCGTCCCCGACTGCTTGACCCCACCTCTTGGCTTGAACGCAACACACCGAGCCTAGACCCAAAGGGTCCTGCCTAAGCACACCATCAATGCCACCATCTCCCCTGCCGCCGGTATGTTGGCCTTTTCCGTATCCCATTTTTTCCAACAGGGCAATCGCTAGAAGTTCAAACTGGGTCGGGTCCAGGCTGGAAACTGCACCCCGCAAATCATCCATTAGCGCTTCTTGCAATTGATCGTAGCCCGCCTGAATGAGTTCATCAGGGGTGGCACCGGTGTCGTCCAATATTTCACTGCCTATCGTTTGGTCCGGCAACGAAGAATGCCCAGATCGACGACTGATAACCTCGGTTGCAGTGCCAACATTCTCCGACCCGGCGGTGTCGCGATCTCCTGGGATTTCCGGCCCCTCTGATTGCTTAGATTTCAACGCGGTCAGGTCTTGGGTCGATATTGGTCCGGCATGTTCGGTCAGATACTCTCGACCATGAGTGGTGGCTTCGTAGAGCCGATACCCCGGTGATGAAATTAACCCTCCATAAGCTTTTAGGTAATGCACTGACCAACGGACACGTTTTTCCCATTTGAAGGCTCCGTTAGCCTCCTGTTCTTGCTTGTCAGAAGATGTCAACGACATCCTCCCGGCAGTCAAATCCATGATTTGCCGAATCGTAAGCGAAGATTCGGATTGTGCGATGGTTTCCAATACTGGACGGTGGAATTGGGTGAGCGGGGGGACGGCCATTTTCTACTCCTGTTTCGCTGTCACCAATGGGCTACGAGAATTCACGTTTGGGCAGTAACGACATGTTTCCTTTGTGGATGGTCCAGGTCAGTCTAATGACTCTGAATAGTCAGCTACGCAGCAATAAACCACACTATCTGGTCAGTTCGGATTCGCTTTCCCTTTGAAATGCGGGATCACCTCCGCCGCAAACCGGCCCATCTGGTCCTTGAACTGGTCGGTCGTGGCTCCCATGGGGAACGCGATCATGATCTGTTCGAGGCCGGGGTATTTGTCCTGCAACTCCTCAAGGTAGGCGATGGTGTCTTCCGGGCTGCCGGCGAACCAGGCGCGGTTATCGATCACGTCCTGGAAGTCGGTGCCGGCCGCGATATGGCGAGCCACACCGCCGGGCCCGGTGGCGGCAATCTGCTGGTCGCTGTAGCGGAGCATGCCCAGGGGCGCGGCGAACTTGACGTGTTCCTCGAAGAGCGGTTGTAGCTGGCGTCGCGCTGCCGTGGTGGAATCGTCCACCATTGCCCATAGCCCGATGCAGAGTCCCTCGCCCAATGCGAGATCCCGTCCGGCGCGCTGGTTTGCCGCCTGGTACCGCTGGACCCATTCCTCGACGTACTGCTCTCCGGTGCCCAGGATCACGCCCTTGATACCCCATTTAGCCATGAAATCCAGCGCGCGGTCGGATGCGCTGACGATAGGCTGCCACACGTCCACCGGCCGAGTCCTGGGACGCGGCACGAGGGTCACTTCCTTGAGGTCGTAGCCGCGGTACGGGATATCCGGCGGGATGGTGTAGTGCCTGCCCTGGTGGGAGAAGGCGTCGCTGTTGAAAGCCTTCATCACGATCTCGAACTGCTCCTCGAACAGTTCGCGGTTGGCGTCAGCGTCGATCATGGGCGCGCCGAAGGACTCGACCTCGCGGGTATGGTAACCGCGCCCGATGCCGAACACCACTCGTCCTTCGGTGAGTATGTCCACCATGGCGAAGTCCTCAGCCAGGCGGATGGGATGCCACATGGGGAGGATGTTGAACCCGCAGCCGAACTTGATACGCTTGGTGTGCTGCGCCAGGTATTGGCTCATGATCAGCAGGTTAGGGATGCACTCGTATCCCTCGCGCTGGAAATGGTGCTCCGCCATCCAGAGGATGTCGAAACCCAGGTCGTCAAGGAATACAGCGGCCTGGCGGGCGATGTCCATTGCCAGCGACAGGCGGTCGTTGTCGTACCACCGGTCATTGGCGGGGATGCCGTCAAAACCGATGCCGTCGCCTTCCAGGACATGGCCGGCGTAAAGGACGGAAAAGTCTTTGATCATGGGAAACGCCTCCGAAAATTCGAGGGTATCGCGTCAGGTCAGCCGGCCCAGCAAGGAACGGGCGACTGACATCGGGGGAAGATTGTGGTATGATTGTCATGCTACCATCGCAGGCAAAGACTGTCATTTTGTCCCGTATCGTGAGCCGCAAGCGGTAGCTCATTGCTCAACGTTTTACCAGCGTCCGGCCGATCGGGTCCAGATTGGAGGAGGCTGATTTTTTATGCCCAAAGTACTCATCACCGACAATGTAGACGCCGAGGGCGTCGACCTTTTGAAAAAGCACGTCAGCGTCGACGTCAAGCGCGGACTTTCTCCCGACGAACTCATCGCGACCATCCCCGACTACGACGCGCTGGTGGTGCGCAGCGAGACCAAGGTAACCGAGCCCGTGATTTCGGCCGGCGGTAACCTGCAAGTCGTCGCCCGTGCCGGCATCGGCGTGGACAACATCGACCTGGACGCTGCCACACGTGCGGGCGTGGCGGTGGTAAATGCCCCCATCGGCAACACCGTGGCCGCCGCAGAGCACACTGTAGCCTTGATGCTGGCGTTGGCGCGCAACGTACCCCAAGCCTACGCCTCGATGAAGGAAGGCCAATGGCAGCGTTCCGCGTTCATGGGCATCGAGGTGCGCAACAAGACCCTGGGCATCATCGGATTGGGACGCGTAGGTTCCGAAGTGGCCCGCCGCGCAGCGAGCTTTGGGATGCGATTGATCGCGTTCGACCCGTTCGTTTCCCCCGACTTTGCCTCCCGCATTGGCGTGGAGGTGATGTCTCTGGATGACCTGCTGCCCCAGGCCGATTTCATCACGCTGCACACTCCGTTGACGGCCGGAACTACCAGGCTGATTTCCGCTCCGCAGTTGGCCAAGATGAAACCCGGGGCGCGGCTGATCAACGTGGCGCGGGGGGAATTGGTGGACGAAGAGGCGTTGCTGGAAGCCCTGGAGAACGAGCAACTCTCCGGCGCTGCGTTGGACGTGTTCACCAACGAGCCGCCCGGAGACCTTCCGCTCCTCAAGCATCCGCGATTGGTCGCAACCCCGCACCTGGGCGCGTCCACTCAGGAAGCCCAGCGCGAAGTTGCTATCGAAGCGGCCGAGCAGGTTATCGCCGTGCTGGACGGCAAGCCGGCCCGAAACACCGTCAACGCCCCCGTCGTGCCGCCGGAGGTCCACGCCATCCTGGCGCCCTACGTGCCGGTGGCGTCGATGGTGGGGCGACTGTTGACCAGCATGGCCCGAGGGCAGTTCGTGGGCATCACGCTGCATTACCAGGGCGAGATCGCCGAGCACAACACCGCGATACTCAAGGCAGCGGCGTTGGTCGGCCTGCTGGGACAGGTTAGCGGCGAGGCGGTCAACATGATCAACGCGCCCGTGCTGGCGCAGCAGCGGGGGCTGCAAATCACGGAGCAAACATCGGCGGCCAGCCGGGAATACACCAGCCTGATCACGGCCACCCTGCACACCACCGCCGACGATCTCACCGTCGCGGGCACGTCTCTGCGGGACGAGCCTCACCTGGTGCGCATCAATCAGTATTGGATGGATGTCGCGCCGTCGGTACCGTACCTGATGTTCGTGGACAACCAGGACCAACCGGGCGTCGTGGGCGCGGTGGGAACGGTCGCCGGCCAGCACAACGTCAACATCAGCTTCATGGAAGTGGGACGCATCGCGCCGCGAGGTCAGGCGATGATGGTGCTCGGACTGGACGACCCGGTGTCGAACGAGGCATTGGCAGCCATTCGGGCCTTGCCTCAGGTAGACGATGCGCGAGTGGTGGCGATGTAGCGGCCGTCCCCTGGAATGGCAACGCAACGTACCATCAGCCTTGACGCCCTGGACCGCGCCAACGTGCGGCTGGGGCAATTCATCGCGCTGTATAACGCAACCGATGCGTCTCATCCTCATCACGAAGCGCTCGGAGCCGCTGTAGTCAAAAGCTTCGAATTCACTTACGAATTGGCCTACAGCGCTATTCGTCGTTACGTCTCTGAATTCACGCTATCCCCGGGTCAGGTCGGACGGATGCGGAATGCTGACATCATTCGGGCCGCTGCGGTAGCCGGACTGATTGACCCGCCCGCAGACTGGTTGATATACCGACAGCGACGGAATGCAACCGCTCATGAGTATTTCGACGAATCAACTATTGGTCGTATCATTGAGGTTGCGCCGGAATTACACATCTCGGTAGTTGCTCTGCTAAAATCCCTGCGGAGCGGAGAGTAATGATCGTACCCCTGCACCAGGTCGACATGTCGCGGGAACACCTGAAATGGGTCGCCGATGTTTTGGCGCGTCATCTTCCGGACCGTGAAGTGTGGGCCTACGGATCGCGCGTCGCCGGCCGGTCCTGGCAGTATTCCGACTTGGACCTTGTGGTGATGGGCAACCAACCGATAAACGCGACGGTGATGGAAGACGTTCAGGACGAACTCTCCGAAACCCTGGTGCCGTACATCATTGACTTCAAGGATTGGAACCTCATACCCGAAAACTGGCAAGATGAGATCCTGCGCTGTTACGCCGTCATCCATTTGCCAGTGGCGAGCCAAGCGGCCGGGCAGACTCCGTTTGCCGGCTCAAATCAGACCTGACAAGGAGTAGACACCATGGCAGACCGCATCGCGATTATGGGCCCCGGCGCAGTTGGCAGCTATGTAGGCGCTTTCCTCGTCCAGGCCGGCGAGGATGACATCACGTTCATTGACATGTGGCCCGATCACGTCGAGAAAATGCGCGCCGAGGGGCTCCGGGCCAGCGGAAGCCAGGGCGATTTCACCGTGCCGGTCAACGCCATGCACCTCACGGACGCCCAGAACATCACCGAGCCGTTCGACTACGCGTTCATCACGGTGAAGTCCTACGACACCGAGTGGGCCACCCACTTCATCAAGCGTTATGTGAAGGATGACGGCGCGTTCGTTTCCATCCAGAACTGCTGGAACGACCCGACCATCGCCGATATCGTCGGCCCGGAGCGGCAGTTGGGCTGCATCGCGTCCCACATCGAGGTCGCGCTGTGGGAACCGGCGCACGTCAACCGGGGCGGCGCGCCCGGCCGCGACCACGGCCACACGGTCTTTCGAGTAGGGGAGTTTACCGGGGCGATTACCGCGCGATCCGAGGCCATCGCGGCCAAGCTGGACAACATCGATGCCGCCTACGCCACCGACAACCTGCCGGGCGAGCGCTGGGCCAAACTGTGCCAGAACGGCATGGGCAACGCCATCTCGGCCATGAGCCAGATGGGCAGCCAGGAGATGGCCGGCGACGCGCGCATCCGCCGAATCCGCATCAACCTGGCCAAGGAGGGCGCGCAGGTCGGCCTGGCTCAGGGTCTGAGGGTAGTGGAAATCAACAGCACGCCGGCCGAGTTTTGGGCCGATGCGGAGAGAGGCGACGTGTTCGAGGAGCTGGACGGAAAGCTGTCCCAGGCCGGCGGCCGCGTCAACTGGCTGGCGTCAATGGCGCAGGACGTCCACAAGGGCCGCAAGTCCGAGGTCGATTTCATGAACGGGCTGATCTGCGAAAAGGGCCGCGAGACCGGCGTCGCCACCCCGTATCACGACGCCATCGTGGAGGCCATGCGTCTGGTGGACAGCAAGGATGTCGCGCCGGGCCCGGAGAACGTGGACCGGATCATCCGCGCGGTGGAAGGCTGATCAGGCTAACTGCTAACGATAGGCTCTGACCACTTGTCGCACACCGCCAGGGAGGCGAACCATGTACATCACCGTAGAACCCGCCGGATTGATGATGCACACCGTCAAGCTGGTATTCGACCCGTCAGAACCGGCTGCCGAGGACCAGCAGGTTAGGGATTACCTGAACGAGCACGAACTGGAACCACGCTACCACTGGTTCGCCGAAATTGACGGGCTGGAAGGGCGCGAGTGCGAGATCATGCAGTTCGGCGGTTGCTACCTGGGCCGCAACCTGCAGAACATCGGGCTGATCCAGCGGCGGATCGTTGAGGAGGAGTTACTGACCGCCGAGATCGAGCGTCACGTCGAGGCCGGCGATCTGGCCGAACTCGCCAGCGCCCAAGAACCTCAGCGATCCAACGCCATCGCCGCCCTCATCGATGAATTCCGAGTGGAGGAAAGCTTCGGGCAGGATGAGGCGGGCGAACTTCGCGCGACGCTGGACTCGACCGTTTTGCAGGAAGCCACGGCGCGGGCCTTGGCGACGGCAGGCAAGGTCTAGGACGATCCGATGACTACGGAAGCCGTCCACTGGGGTTACTCTGGTTCAGAGGGCCCCGACCATTGGGGCTGCCTGTCCGAGGCGTACCTGCCCTGCTCTGCGGGCGTCGAACAGTCGCCGGTAAACATCACAGCATGCGAACCCGGCGACGGCCTATCATTGGCATTCGCGTACCCCGCGAAAGCTAACGCGGCAAGAAACAACGGGCACACCGTGTATCTGGATTTCGCGTCCGGAAACTACTTGGATGTAGGTGGTAACTGCTACGAACTTCAAGGTGTCCACTACCATTCGCCCGCCGAGCACGAGGTGGATGGCGAGCAGTTTGCCGCCGAGCTACATCTGGTTCACCAGGCAACCGACGGCAGCCTGGCGGTGGTGGGGCTGCTGTTCCGGTTGGGATCGACCAGCCCTTTGGTGCAGAATTTGCTGGACGCCGCACCCGATACAGGAGAAACGGTCGACTTGGCGAGTGGCGCAGCGGCGGCGGAGTACATCCCTGGTGAGAAGGGCCACTTCGGTTATGCGGGTTCGCTCACCACACCACCCTGCACCGAGGGAGTCACGTGGATCGTTATGCAGTCCGTTGGGACGGTTTCGCAGGAGCAGGTTGATCGGCTCCAGCAATTGACCGGCGGGCCCAACAACCGGCCCGTGCAGGAAATCGGGGACCGCACTATTTTCTCGGTCGTCGGCTAACTCGCGGCCGAAAATTCAGGCCGCGCCTCCGCAACCCGGCTCGCACGCATCCTATACGCGGCGCATCGCGCAATGCCACGCTGTTCCGGAAACGGGCGTTCGCGGTAGCGCGCCGCTCGGTCCGCGCTGAAGTAACCTCCGACGGGCCACGAAAAGAGGGTCGGACCGGCCAGCCCAAGCTTTAGCGTCCCCGCTCATTGGCGTGGCAGGCACCCGCGAATATCAGGGTACAATAGGCCCACGATTCAACAGCATGGGAGACGAGATATGGCTGCGAACGGTAACGGGTCGGTGTTGGACGGCGTACGTGTTTTGGAACTCGCTCGCTGGCAGGCGGCCCCGCGAGGGGGTCTGATCCTGCAGGACATGGGAGCGGAGGTGCTCAAGGTCGAGTGGCGCAAGGGCGCCGACCTGCGCGACTCTGGCCCGTTCGTTGGCAGCATGAGCGTTCAGTTCGCAGCCTATAACCGTGGCAAGAAGAGCATCACCCTCAACGCGCGGCACGAAAAGGGCAAGGATCTATTCTTCCGCCTGCTGGAAGTATCCGACGTGGTCCTTGAGAATTTCCGCCCCGGCACCATGGAAAAGATGGGGTTCGGGTACGAGGCCATGTGCAAGGTGAACCCCGGCATCATCCTGGCTTCCGTGTCGGGTTTCGGCCAATACGGGCCATATCGCGACCGCCAGTGCTTCGACCCCATTATCCAGGCCATGAGCGGCTTCGGCGACCAAACCGGTCGGGGATTTGGCGAACCCATCATGGGAAACGGGCCGGTCATGGACCGTACCGCCGCCCTCCACTCCGTCATCGGCATCTTGGGCGCGCTGCGACACCGCGACCGGACCGGCGAGGGCCAGTGGCTTGAAGTGGCCATGCTGGACGGCGGCATCACCCTTGAAGAAGTGGCCCTTGCCATGTGCTACGACACCCACACCAATGATTTCGTCCGCGTGGGCACGTTCCTCAAATGCAAGGATGGCTGGGTGACCACGGGCGCGGCGAGAGCCGGCATGTGGGAGCGCATGCTCAAGGTCATGGACTACGACGAGCTGTCCAAGGATCCTGAATTCGCTGCGCCGATGTTCGCCACCGACATGGCCGAGATCCGCATGGAGTTGCTCCGAATGTGGTGTGAGGAGCGCACCGTAGCCGAGGTTGAAAAAGCCCTGGTTGCGGCCGACATCCCCTTCGGCCCCGTCAAGTCAATCCCCGAAGTGCTCGAAGACAGCCACATGTGGGAACGCGAGGTCATGATGGAGGAAGATGCCCACGACCCGCCGGGCAAGAAGATCCTGGTGCCCGGGCCCACCATCATCAAGTTCTCCAAGACTCCGACCACGGCGGGCCCAATCCCAAAATATGGCGAACACAACCAGGAAATCTATGGCGACCTGTTGGGCCTGTCCGAACCTGAGATGGAGGGTCTGGTTGAGCAGGGTGTGATTACGTGAGCGCCACCAGGTCAGACTTGAGACTTACCAACATACGGTCGATGTCCTCGGCTTCGTCCGACAGTCGTTCCCATTCGTCCCACAAGGACTGTTCTTCCTCTTTCAGCGTTCGATAGCGTTCGCCCGTCGCTTCCAAATGGCTGCGGTCGTCGAACTTCTCGGGGTCGGAGAACAACGCCTCCAGTTCCGCCGACTGGGATTCCCGTTCACTGATCGCCAGACCGATCTCGTCGATACGTTCGGCCAACTTTCGGGCCTGTCGGTTCAAAGCGCGCTGCTGCTCCTGCTCCGGAGTCAACGGAGGCCGAGAGCGTCGCCCGCTCGTCCGGCCCTTTGACCCGGCGGGAACATCGGGGTTCTCGTCCGCAACCTTGGGCGTCTCAACGGTTTCCTGCTGCTTACGGTACAGGTAGTTGTCGTAGTCACCGGGAAATACGCGCGCGCGGCCGGCATCGATCTCGATGATCTTGTTCGCAACCTGCCTGATCAGGGTTCGATCGTGGGTTACCAGGCAGATCGACCCGCGATAGTCTCCCAAAGCGTCCGCCAGGATCTCCCGCGATGCGATGTCCAGATGGTTAGTGGGCTCGTCCATCAGCAGGAAATTGCTGGGTTGCGACAATAACTTTGCCAACGCGACCCGCGCCTTTTCGCCACCCGACAGCACCGATACGGGTTTGAGGATGTCATCTCCGCTGAACAGGAAGCCGCCCAAAGTCGTCCGCAGGTTTTGTTCCGATTCTGCTGGCGCCGTTTCGCGCAGTTCCTCAATGGCGGTGTTGCTCGGATTGAGCAAGTCCAGCACATGCTGGGCGTAGTACGTGCTGGTAACGTTGTAGCCCAGTTTGCGCTCCCCGCCGTCGATGGGCAGGACACCCGCCAGGATTTTGAGCAGGGTCGATTTGCCGGCTCCATTGGGCCCCACCAGCGCGACGCGATCCCCGCGCTCCAATGTCAGGTTCAAATCGCGATAAACTGCGTTCTCGCCGTAAGATTTGCTGACTTTGGAGAGCGTAATGATGTCCGAACCGCTCCTTGCCGGCTCCGGGAACGAATAGCGCACCTTTTTCGTGGCCCTCGGGAGTTCGATGATTTCCATCTTCTCCAGCTGTTTGAGCCGGCTCTGCACCTGCCTGGCCTTGGTGGCCTTATAGCGGAACCTTTCGACGAACCGCATCTGCCGTTGGATTTCCCGTTCTTGCCGCGCCGCGGCAGCCTCCTTGATCTCCAGCGCACGCTCCCGGGCCACCAGGTAATCGTCGTAGTTGCCCCGGTGATTCACCACTTCGTCCGGCTCAATGGCTAACACCCGATTCGCCGCCTGGTTCAAAAAGGCGCGATCGTGAGAGGTGATTACCACGCCGCCCTGGAACGACGCCAGGTATTTTTCGAACCAGAGGTTCGCCTCAAGATCCAGGTGGTTGGTAGGTTCGTCCAGCAGCAGCACGTCCGGATTTCGGAACAGCAGGCGGGCCAACTCCGCCCGCATGATCCATCCGCCGCTGAACTCTGTCATATCCCGTGAAAAATCGTTTTCCTTGAAACCCAGGCCGGAAAGTATGGCCTTGGCTTCGTGGTCCCGATCCTCGCCTCCCGCAGCTTCCAGTTTCAGCTCCAGTTCAGCCAGCCGGTCCATCAAATCTTGCTGCTCGTCCCGATCATGCGCCATCGACAGCATGCGATGGGTTTCGGCGATTTCGCCCGTCAGCTGAATCGCATCCGAGTTTGCTTCCAACACCTCCCGCAGCAGCGATTTGCCGGCGAACGGCGGAGGCTCCTGCTTCAGGTACCCCAACGTGGTGTTGCGCCGTCCCGAAATGTTCCCCGTATCGGCCAGGGTTTCGCCGGCCAGGATGTCCAGCAGTGTGGTCTTGCCCGACCCGTTGGCGCCAATCAACGCTATCCGGTCCCCGGCCGCCACCGACACGTCAATGTCGCGGAACAATGTCCGGTCTGCGTAGGCCTTGCTGATGTTGGAAGCAACAAGCATTGTGATATTCCCGGCGCTGGATTATAGCATCACGGGTTTTTCCTATGGGCCGCGCGCGCCGTGCCAGGGCCATTCCAAAATTACGTGATCTTCTTGCATCCGCTCGTCCTGAGCCTGTCGAAGGACGCGCTCGTGGTTCGACAGGCTCACCATGAGCGGGAAGCATGCAGACTTTGAAAAGGCCCTGGAGCCGTCGGTGTTGGTTGGCCCGACGCAACACTCGAACCATTGGGCTCACGAGATATGGATACCGATGTACGGCTCACCTCGGTTTTCTGCCTATGGCTTCACCAAATGCCAGACCGCCCACTGCGCCTGGTTCGTCTTTCCATTGGTCCATCTCCAAACGCCAGCGGTCGAACTGTTCGCGGGTCGCCAGTCCTAACTGGGTCGCCGCCTCAACTACCCGGGGCATGAAGAACCAATCGATGATGAATGCGTGCAGGAACGCGATGTCGGCCGGCGAACTGAAATAGTCAAATGAACCCGAAGCGCGAATGTCCACAAATCCCACATCCAGCAGGTGAGATTTTAGCTCCTTGCCCATTTCCGGATGGCCGCCGTTCGCCTCCAGCAGTTTGATGAATGTGGCCCATGCCTCGTCGGTGGTCTCCCCCATCGGTTCGCTGAACGACGAGGAAGCGATCATCTCCCGGCCACCGATGATCCCCTCCGGCTTCAGCACGCGTTTGACTTCCTGCAACGCGCGCAGAGTTTCGGGAACGTGCATCAACACGGCGTGGCAGTGCGCTGCATCAAAGGAATTATCCTCAAAGGGTAGTTCGTAAACATTTCCGACGTGGAACTCAGCGTTATGGTGTCCGCCCGCGGACGCCGCCGCCCGCGCCAACTCGATCTGCGAGTGTTCCATGTCCACCCCGTGGACCTCGCCCATTGGTACTGCCTGGGCCAACCCGACCGTTATGGTTCCCGGCCCGCACCCAAAGTCGAGCACCCTCATTCCAGGGTCCAGGTGAGACAACAGGTAGGCCGCGTGGGTTTCCGCATTGCGTCGCCCCAGCAGTTGCAGGAACTCCGGGGTGTATCCCATGGTGTATGCGGGACTCGGTGAAATATTTTCGCTCATCGTATTGAACCTCTGGGTGATATCTGTTGACGGTCTCACGGCTCCGTCGGCCCTCCGGTGGATTCCCTTGGGCTGACTGCCCGATTGTCTCGCAGGATTCGTTCGGCATTATCGCAGATGTTCCGTACGACCTCAGCGGCTGGCCGAATCTCGCTGACGTTGCCGACCCCTTGCCCCATATACACGGAGGACATTTCAGGGTCATGTCGTGCCCGGGCCATTGCCACATCCGATGCCAGTTTCTCCCTCCGAGCCAGGATTTCCGCATCGCGTCCATCCCATTCGCGCACCAACCGATTGGCGTAGACCCGGCCGGCCATCCCCGACGGCCACGGTTCGTCGCCCAGCAAATCGAAGAGCCGCGTGTAGGCCGTGTCCTCACCCGCCGAGAGCAAAACCTGCTCCTTGAACGCCATCGGAACCTCGACCGCCTCGGGCGTCGCCAACATCGCCGTGCCCAGCGACGCGCCCTGCGCTCCGGCGGCAAGTACACCAGCCAACGCTCGCCCAGATGTGATGCCACCCGCCGCCATCACCGGCACGTCGGGGTATCGTTCGACGAGGTCGCAAAGCAGCGGCAGCAGGTTCATCTCGCCGGTGTGGCCGCCAGCTTCGTTGCCTTGGGCCAAGAGGACGTCAGCACCCGCGTCTACCGCCAACTGCGCGGCGGCAATGGTTTGCACCTGGCAAATGGTGATCGCTCCCACGTTTTTCGCCCTGCTCACCCACGGCCGAGGGTCCGCAAACGAAAATATGATCACTGGAACGCGTTCGTCCAGGGCGGTTTCAAAATTCGACTGGTCGGCCTCCATCAGCTGCGTGATGAATCCCACGCCGAAGGCCCGGGTGGTCTGGGAGCGTACGAGCTCGATTTGCTCCCTGAACCATGCGGGGCCAAAGTTGTTGCTGCCGCCAAGCGTGCCCAGTCCGCCGACCATGGAAACCGCCGCCGCCAGGCGTCCGCCGCTGTGGTTGCTCATGGGCGCGGACATCACCGGGTAGTCCAGGTCTAGCAAATCAGTAAAGCGAGTTTTCAACATGTCGTGGGTTCCACCTGGCTACACCAGTAGTGCCGAACGCCGTCCATTGACCAATACGAACGCTGGCGGCCCGTCCGGAGTTCGGCCTTTACTCCGCGGACGCCCATCGAGCCAATGCCTTGTCCACGGAGGTGATCTCATCCAACGAGGTGTAGTAGTAGTCCGCCCAATCATCCTCCGGCATTCCTGTGAAAAGCATCAGGTTGAGTGGGTATTCCTCGCTGTCGGTGGCTCGCCGGAAATCGTCCCGAAACAGGAACGTGGGCTTACCCAGAGCGATCGCCATGCCCAACTCGATCATCACGCCTTCGTCCGGCGGCACTCCGTTCACGATAGCAAATATCGCGTCGGCAGCAACCACGTCGGCGTAATCCTGCTGACCGACCGGGTAAGCCCAACCGGCGCGCTGAAAGTCCACCTGGTTATTTCGGGCGAACGGCTCCCAGACCTCCAGGCCAAGGCTTTCCAACGCGGCGATGATGGGCGGCAGCAACGACTCCTTCTGCTGCGTCGAAAAACCGTAGGGATTGGCCAGATAGATGGTTTTGGACATCGAATCGTACGTCGGCGTGAGCAGGTTCACAAGCGGCGATCGATTCCGCCGCAGCATCTTGGGGTATAATACAAACACAGTGCGGGCGTAGCTTAGTGGTAAAGCCCCAGCCTTCCAAGCTGGCTACGTGGGTTCGATTCCCATCGCCCGCTCCATTATCCCATTGTAATCTAATTGCGAGTAAGGAACTGGCCGTTCCAGACAGGGGAATCGCATTTCAATTGTCGTCCTTTGGATAAGGCTCTCCCGGCCACCGTCATACCGGCGAAAGCCGGTATCCAGTGCCTGCAATCGGCAGTTTCACGGTCGCTCTCGATTCGGCGGCCTCTGGACTCCGGCTTGCGCCGGAGTGACAGGCGTCTAAATTCTAAATGCGATTGCCCTGCCGTTCCATAGATCTCTGCCCGAAAGGGCTTCCCGAGCGACAATCACGGTACCCAAACCGGCGCGCCCCTCGCGTAGCTTGCGCAAGGAAGTCCCGCCCAAAATCAAGAAACGTCGTACCGATGCGTGCGACGTTTTCGCTTTCGCGGCGATGCCCGCTTCAATTGGCCGCGGCCCCAACGTCGGACCCATGCAAGAAGATTCGGCAATCCAGCGGTTCGTAGCAGTCAGCGGCTCGCGTCCCCCAGGGATTCCGCCACCTTCTCGCGTAAGTCCGTGAAGTCCACCGGCTTCACCACAAAACCCGCCGCTCCCCTCTCCTCCGCCCGTCGGACATTCTCGGCATCTCCGTAGGCCGATACCACCATCGACGGCAGTCCCGGCCACTGTTCGCCCAGCGCATCCAGGAGCTGCCAGCCGTTCATCTCCGGCATGTTCAAATCGGTTATCACCAGTTGGACGTCCGGATTTTCTTCCAGCACCTCCAGCGCGTGCCGCCCCGACCGCGCGAACAGGAACTCGTACACCCCCGCTCTAACTTCACGCCGCATTCGCTGCCGGAACATCGGCTCAACCTCTGGCTCGTCATCCACCACCAGCACTTTGCTGGCCCCAGAACTCTCGCTCATACCTCAAAACCTCCGAACCGCACGCCAAGCCCCTGTTCGATACGAATATCGCATCAAGAAAAACATCATCAATACGCATAATACCAGCCAGGTCCGTCACATGATACCCGACCGTGTCGTTAGTGGCGCTGCCCCGCAGGGACTCGGCTCAAACCGCGAACATGCCTCGTCTCACGGCAGCCGCTTGTCCCACAGCTCCGCGGCAAGGACCACCCGTCACCAGTAGACCCACAGCGATGGACGTGGTCTGTCTGCCCTAACTTGCGATCGACTGCGTCTCGGAAAGCCATGCCGTCGCCGTTGAATTCCTCGTTCCTTTCCAATCCAAAATCTCGCCGGACCGGTTCCGGTGCGAGTCCCACACGTTTACCGCCAAGAACATGATCACCACGGAGAACAGCGCCATCAGCATTTCGAGCAGGAACCCAATCCAGCCCGTCACGGCAGGCGGCGACAGCAGGGTCAGCACCACCGTTATCGCACCGAATATTATGTGGGAGGACAACTCGCCGAATTCCAGCCCCTGCTGACGGGAATGCACCATCATGCTGAGCTGGGTCTCGGTGTAGGCCAACATCCGATGGTCGTATGGCGCTTGGTCCACCTCCGTCGCAGCCACTAAACACTTCACGCGTACCCGCTTTGCCCAACCTGTCACTGCCAGCGCCCCCGCCGTCCCAATTCAGGTACCACAGTCATTCCTGTCTTTGCCAAAACGCCAAACTTTTTGTAATTCACCTGCCTTTTGTGGCAAAAAGACCTACCATCGCCCCCATCATCACCCAGTTTCCCCCAAAACCCCTGGTTCAAACACCCCCGGCCCCGGTGACACTTCCCCCTCGCTCTAACCGTTCCCCCATCCGTACCATGTTACCCAACGCCCAAACCTAACCCACCATCCGGGCCCGCGAGGGCAGACCCAATGCCCACTTCCCAACACCGAGAACCTCCCTCCTCCAAACCCGCTCACCTGCCCGCCAATACCACCAAAACCGCCGCCAAAACCCTTCCATCGGCCCCCATTCAGCCCCACGACCCGCCCAATGCCCTACTGGAATTAGCGGAAATGGGAGGAAATGAGCGGGAAATCGACCTTTCCGTCCTCTCACCACGCGATTACATGTGGGTACGCGTGAGTGGTTAGCGGTATTGCCCGCACATACGGCCGGATGTACACTCGCCGCGACGCTGAGCCCGATGGGAGGTGTACCGAATGCCTATATCCGACGAGACCATGAACCGAATCATCGCCGAGTATGGCGGGTTCGAACTGAGTCCAGAAGAATTGGAACTGGTCAAGCCTGAGTTGGAGAACTATCTGACCGAGTTGCAGAACCTGCGGGACCTTGACCTGTCCGACGTTATGTCATCGCGCCTGCTGCGGCCGGCCGACGGAGGGGAATCCGATGCCTGATAACGAACTCTTGAAATTGACCATCTCGGAAATCGCTCCGATGATCCAGACGCGAGCCGTGTCCCCGGTGGAACTTACCGAGGCCGCCCTCGCCGAAGCGGAGCGGCAGCAACCGACGCTGAACTCGTTCATCACCATCATGCGCGAGCAAGCGCTGGCGCAGGCCGAGCAAGCCGAGGATGAGCTATCACGCGGGGAGTACCGTGGCCCTTTGCACGGCATCCCCATCGGCATCAAGGACAACATCGCCACCGGCGGCATCAAGACCACGCTGGGCACCAAGGTCCTGCGCGATCATGTTCCCGATGAGGACGCCGAGGTGGTCCGGAGGGTCAAGGAGGCTGGCGGCATCATCCTGGGCAAGGAGAACCTGGAGGAATTCGCCGCCGGCGCGACGTCCAACAACCCCCACTACGGCGCGGTGCACAACCCATGGGGCCTGGGTCATATCCCCGGTGGCTCCAGCGGCGGCGGCGGCGCGAACGTGGCCGCGGGTGTGACGTTCGCATCGTTGGGTACCGATCTGGGCGGATCGGTGCGACTGCCGGGCGCTTTCTGCGGTGTGGTCGGCTTGAAGCAGACATTCGGGCGTGTCAGCCAGCGCGGCCTGCTGGTGACCAGCTTCAACGGCGACCACATCGGGCCCATGACCCGATCCGTGCGGGACAGCGCGCTGGTCCTCCAGGCTATCGCCGGCCACGACCCGTTGGATCCCAGCACGGTTCCGGTACCCGTGGACGATTACGCCCTGATGATTGATCGTGGAATCCAGGGCCTGACCATGGGCATTCCTTCCAATCACTATTTCGACCTGCTGGATCCTGAAGTGGAGGAGGCGGTTCGACGGGCAATCGCCGCATTGGAGGAGTTGGGCATCGAAAGCCGCGAGGTAAGCCTGCCCAGCATGCAGTATTCGGGCGCGCTGCGGTTCTCAGCCATGGCGGACAGCGTGGTAACCCACGAGCCGTATATCGCGTCAAGCCGCGAGGACTACGGACCCGACACTCTATACCGAACGCTGGCGGGCCAGTTCGTGTTGGGCCGGGACTACTCCAAGGCGATGAAAGTGCAGCGCATCATCAAGGACGAGCAGGCTCGCGTGCTGCAGGACGTCGACTTCCTGGTAACCCCGACGACGCCCATGCCCGCTCCACGCATCGACGCCGCAACTATCACCGTCGAAGGCAAAGATCAGAAGGTGCGCGGGCCCGGCTCCGGCCACGTGTCCCGCAACACCAGCCCGCAGAACGCCACGGGTTTCCCGGCCATCACGGTACCGTGCGGGTTCAGCGAACTCGGCCTGCCCATCGGGTTGCAGTTCATTGGTCGGCCGTGGGAAGAGGGCAACATGTTCCGAATCGCCCACGCCTACGAGGGAGTGTCTCCGAGCCAAGGCGTGTGGCCGAATTTGGGATGACGGTATTGCGTCAACCAAAGTCCATGTCGCCATGCGCCATTTCGTACCGACAGTTGTGATCATCGTGCTGCTCGCCTTCGCCTGCAAAAGCAACGTGGATAAAGTGGAAGATTGGCACAAAGGTACCACCGATCGTATCGGAGCGACTCTGCCTGCGCCGTATGAGTGTAGTCGTGCCAAAAACGCATGGCAAGACATGGATAATCAGAGGGATAGGCTGTTGGCTACTGCCGGACCTTATGGTGGTAGCAGTCGCCAACGTCGTCAATATGTGGTGGAACAATTGGCGGAGATACGTGGGATTCTCAGAGCTTGGCGCACTTTATTGTGAGGGCCGCTACATGGCAGAAGACGACTGGACTTGGTGCGAAACATACGCCTAGGTACCAGCGGAAACACTGGAAGCAAATCGCACCGCCATGCAAGGAAGCATGGAGTACGGCATGGTGGACTACTGTAATGGTGGACTACTGTATCGGAGAAGGAATTCCGCCCTTCGGCCAATGAATCCAGGATGGTAGAATCAAGCCATGGAGTGGCGCAGTGTATGGGATGGAATCAAGTCAATACCTCGTCTCCTCTGGAACTGGCTGATACAACCGGAAGGTTGGCAAGTTAGGCATTTCGCAGCCTCACCATTAGGGGCTGCGCTTATGACTTGGTTCTGGACGGGCCAGTTGCAGTTTTGGCAGCATTGGAACTCAGTGGCGGAGATGGCCAGCCTTGGCGCCATTTCTTACGGTGTCATCGCAGTGCTGGCAGAAGGAGGTTTCAGAATGTTTTACGCGTTGTCGCAAATCGGGAAAGACCGGGAAAAGCGGCGGCGGGAATTGGAAGAAGTAAAGGCCGCCGGAGAAGCGGTAGGGGTCGCTACTGAACGCAAACGTTGGCAGCAGTGGAACGAAGCCCGCATCCAAGCTGCTGCCGACGGTCGCGAATTCAATGAACCCCCGCCCGGAAGTTAGCCACTCTCAAGAAATCAGCCGGCGGCCACCCAGTCGGCCACGCGCTCGGCGACCATGATGACGGTGGGATGGATGCCGCCGGAGCGCGGGACGCGGGGCATCACCGCCGCGTCCACCACCCACAGGCCATCCACTCCACGCACCCGGCAGTATTGGTCCACCACGGCCATGTCGTCGCCGTCGGGTCCCATGCGGCAAGTGCCGGAAACGTGACGGGCGGTGCCGACGGTCTCCCGAGCCCACTTGTCCAGGGCGTCGTCGTTGTTCAATATCTCGTCCGGCGGGTTGATGCGAAAATCGCAAACGTCCCGGAAAGCGTCCGACTCCAGCATTCGCGCGCCGAAACGGATGCCCTCACGGATACGCCTGGCATCATTGGGATGCTGCAAGTATCGATAGTTGAACTCCGGCTGCAAGTCGGGGTCGGATGACTGAAGTCGCACGAATCCCGAACCGTCGGGTAGGCCCAGCGTGCAGGAGATGCGGGCCGCGCGATCGGCCGGCACGTCGCCGGTGTTGTAGCGAGTTCGGACGCCCGCCACCTTTTCCTCACGCTCGTCCACGACCGTGCTGCTCCGGAGCACCATGTCGTTGGTGTAACCGGCGCTGCCGCTGTAATGGAGGCCAAAGTGCGGCGCGTCCAGATCGCCGGTGAGCGTCTTGCCGTCCTTGACCTTGTAGGTAACGTGGACGCTGAGGTGGTTCCAGAGTCCTTGCCCTACGCCGGGGCTGTGGTGGACGACGGGGATACCGACCTCACGTAGGTGGTCCTGCGGCCCAACGCCGGAGAGCATGAGCAACTGGGGAGACCGGAGCGCTCCTGAGCACAGGACGACCCGTTCGGCTTCCACCGTGAATATCTCGCCGCCGCTTTCAGCCTCCACGCCCACGGCTTTGTTGCCGTCGAACAAGACCCGGCGCACGTACACGTTGCCGCGCACGGTCAGGTTCAGGCGGTGGCGCATGGGGTTCAGGTGCGTCATCGCGGCACTCATCCGGATGCCGCCAAGGTTGTTGGTGGGAGACACGCCCACGCCCGTCGGGTTCGGCCCGTTGGTGTCCTCGACCGCGCCGTAGCCCTCGCCCAGGCAGGCGTCGTAGAACGCCTGCTGGATATCGGCCCAGGTGCCGGACCGACGCCGGCGCACCGGCATGGGGCCGTCCGTGCCATGGTAGTCGTCCTGGATGTCCATGTCGTTCTCCATCTTGCGATAGAACGGCAGGATCTTGTCGTACGACCACTCGTCATTGCCCATGGAGGCCCAGTTGTCGAAGTCCTCCGGGAACCCGCGCTGCATGGCCTGGCCATTGATGGAGGAACCGCCGCCGATCACCTTGCCCTGGGCAACGTGGATCTCGCCTTGCTCCTCGGTGATAGTGCCACGCAGCGCCCAGTTATGGATCGAGTCCTGGGCTTCGGCGTACCTCGTGCCGCCGAACTTGACGTCATCCGGTAGCACCGCGGGATCGGGGTAGTCGTTGCCCGCCTCAAGCAACAATACAGAGGTGTTGGGATCCTCGGCCAGACGGGCGGTTAGCGTGGAGCCGGCGGCGCCGCCACCGACAACGATAACGTCATATTTCATGAGGCACTCCTTAGGAACTGCGGTTGGGCATCAGAGTCGGACGCTGACGCCCGGTGGCTCTGAGCGAATCTTAACTGACGGGAATTTTATACCAAAAGAACTTGGAGGGAGCGCAATAACTTTCGCGCCGCGATGGGCGAGTCTAAAGATTTAACATCGTGGGAACGCCGGACGCCATTGATTCGTGAGCAGCCAGCACCAGCGACAGGTCTGCCATCCCTTCCAGGGGGGTCATCGCAGGTTGGCGGGCGTCCACGATGCTCTGGTGAAACTCACGCGCCATGGGCACCAAACCATTGTTGTATCGCGGCAATTCCAAAACCGTTTCGCCGTCGGCATCCATGATCTTCAGCCACGGTTGTCCGGCCTCAAAATACAGGGACGCCTTTGAGCCGGAAATAGATACCCACGAGTGCGGCTTGGGAGGCACGACGCTCCACGAATGGTTGATGATGCCCGTCACGCCGCTTGCGGACCGCGTAATGATCGCCACGCCGTCCTCGGCTTCGAGGCCCGGTTGGCCGGGCAATACCTCCTGGGCAAATACCTGGTTGGGTCGGCCCGCAAGGTATGACAGAACGCTGAGTTTGTGGATGCCGCCGTCGATGAGCACCCCACCGCCGTTGAGCTCGGCGCGGCTGCGCCAACCGGCAGGGCGGAAAGGATACTGTTCGTGGAGCTGGATCAGCCTCACCTGTCCCAATCTGCCCCCGTCGATTAGCCGCTTGGCTACCGACACCGCCGGAACGAACCTGTAATTCTCCGCCACCATCACGTTGACGCCCGAGCCATCCGAGAGCCGCACAATTTCTTCAGCATCCGACATTGAACCGGCAATTGGCTTTTCCACGAGTGCGTGCTTACCGGCTCTTAAAACCAGCGCGACGTGCTCGCGGTGCAGGTAGTGCGGCGTGCAGACGTAAACCGCCTGCACCCTGGCGTCGGCGACGGCGGTGGCGTAGTCGCCAAACGCATCGAATCCTCCGAAACGGCCGGCGTAATCGCGCGCTTTATCCAGATCTCGACTGGCGAAGTACAGGTCGATCTCGCCGCGCAACTCAACCATTGAGCGGGCAAACGTGGCGGCAAAATCTCCGCAGCCAAGGACGCAAAGGCCAAGGCTCAAAATGGTCACCATCCCCAGGGGCAACGGGTCGGAAGGGATCTAACGCTCCGAGGGTATCCCGGAACATCACGGAGCGCAAACCGCGTGCCGCGTGGTTGATACGTCGGTTGGTGGTTCCTATAATCCCGTGCATTGTTGGAAGCGGACGGCGGTGGGCACGTTGAGGCCATCCGCCGGGAAGGAGATGGATCATGCCAAGAATGGAAGGGAAAGTCGCTTTGATCACGGGCGCTACGGGCGGCATCGGGCGGGCTGCGTCCCGGTTGTTTGCCGACGAGGGCGCGCGGGTCGCGTTGGTTGACGTCGACGAGTCTGCGCTCCAGGAACTGGTGGCATCTATCGGCGAGGACCGCGCCAGCTATTCCGTCGCGGACGTTACCGACCCGGACCAGAGCCAGGCTTACGTCAGGGCCGCGGCAGAACGGTGGGGTGGCATCGACGCCTACCTGGCGAACGCGGGCATAGAGGGACAGCTATCCTCCATTCCGGATTATCCCATTGATGTGTTCGATCGAGTGATGGCGGTGAACGTGCGCGGCGTATGGCTGGGGATCAAGTACGTGGTGCCGGTGATGCGCGAGCGTGGCGGCGGCAGCATCGTGATCACCTCCTCCACGGCCGGCATCGGGGCCGGCCCGGACATGTCCGCCTACACCACCAGCAAGCACGCGGTCATCGGCCTGATGCGCACCGCCGCCATGGAGGGCGCGTCCCAGGGCATCAGGGTAAACACGGTGAACCCGGCGCCCATCGAAACCCGCATGATGCGTTCCATCGAGGAGCAGAGGGTTGCCGCAGCGGACGATGCCAACGTAACCATCGAGCAAACCTATCGGGCTGCGTCGGCGCGGATTCCGTTGGGTCGCTACGGCCACCCGGAGGAAGTGGCGCGGTTGATGCTGTTCCTGGCCAGCGACGACAGCAGCTTTTGCACGGGCGGCGTGTACATGGTGGACGGTGGCAGGTCGGCGGGCGGCAGGTAGACCGCCGCTTGCGTCCCGACTCGTGTGGAAAATAACCCGGCTACCAGCAACAGCTGGCGAGACCCGGAACCCTTGGTATCGCGCGATCCCGGACCAGCAGGGTACCCACCGTCGCGGCGATGGACAGGGCCAGCAACAGCACGAAGGCGTATTCATAAGTGCCCCAGATGTCGTAAGACAGGGCGCCCACCAACGCCCCGAGCCCGCCGCTGATCTGGTGCACGCCCGATATGGTGCCGCTGACCCGGCCCATGCGCCGCTGCCCAAAAATGTTGCCTGAGAACATCACCGTCAGCGGCGCGGTCATCAGGAACGTGAACCCATAGAGCAGCGCAAACACGATGACCGACGCCTTGGCCTGGGAGAGAATAATCAGCGCGAATATGCCGATGCGCATGACGAAACACAGAAGCGTCGGCCGCCCCGGCCCCATAAGGTCGGCCAGGTAACCGGAGGCCAACACACCCAACAGGCCCATCATTCCCATCAACGCCAGCAGGTTGGCGGCCACCAACGTGGTGATCCCCATATCCAGCGCAAAGGCGACCACGTGCGTCTGCACCAGGAAGTCCTGAAATCCGCAGATCGCGTAGATTCCGATGAGCAGCCACAATTGGGAGGACGTCAACAGGGATGTCTGGTCCCGAGCCTCACCCTCCGCCGCCTCAACGGCCCTTGTGCCCGTCGCCTCGGAGTTCGCCCCGCGGGCCGGCGCCGACCTCACCAGCGCCAACACCACCGGAGCGAGGATCACCAGGTTAGCCAGCCCCAATCCCGCAAGGGACGGTCGCCATCCGAATCGCACCAGGGACTGAGCCAACGTTCCAATGATGATCAACTGGCCGATGGCATTGCCGGACACGGCTATGCTGTTCGCCAGGCCCCTCCGGTCTGGGAACCAGCGCACAATCATCACGCTGACCACTGGGTTGGACATCCCCGCGTTGCCCAGAGCAAAAACCAGTCCGTAGATCGGGAAAAGCTGCCACGGGGCGGACACCACGCTCATCAAACCGATGCCCACCGCACCCACCGCGGCTCCAACGCCTATGATCCAACGAAGTTCGTAACGATCCGCCAGTCGACCGACGAACGGCATGGCCAGCGCTGACACCACCATGTACGCCGTGATGCCCATCGACAACGCCGACCGGCTCCACTCCAGGTCGTCCACCATGGGTTTCAGCATGAGCCCCAGGGCGGAACGAGAACCGCCGTTGAAGAACAGGATCGTGAACCCGATTGCCAGGATGATCCAACGATAGTCTAGACGCCGCATCAAAACACCGTTTGGTCAGGCTGGCTCACGGTAGCACCGCGATTTAACGCCAGTCAATGATATACATTGGACGGTCCAAGGGTGGCGTCTAATATCGAATGACGACATTGGTGAACCCGCGGGTTGCCTGTAGGGAGGTGGTAACGATGACCACCTGGACGTCCGTGGCCGGAATTTCATCGCGCCATCGCCATTCTTCGTGTTTAGTTCCAGAGACGCCGACGGACAGGCGGACGCATCGCCCTGTGGCGACACCCAAGTAATCGACGCCGCCGAGGACGAGGCCAACCGAGAGCGGCTGTACTGACGCGACCTTGAGAGTCATTGGTCCCGGCCCGGCTTGTGTCTCGATTGAACCGCGCCGGGAACTTACAGCCTTACCAGATTTCCTGCGAGACCAGGCGGGCTCCCTCGACCATCGACGCCAGCTTGGCCCAGGCTATGTTGGTCTCCACCTTGCGCCCCCAGGCGGAGGTGCCGAACCCGCAGTCGCTGCCGGCCATCACGTTCTCCCGGCCCACGATGTTCGCGTAGTTCAGAATCCTCTGGGCGATTAGCTCGGGGTGCTCGATGAAATTGGTGGTGGTGTCCAGCACGCCGGGGATGAGTACCTTACCGTCAGGCAGGGGAACCTCCTCCCAAACCCTCCACTCGTGGCCGTGCCGAGGGTTTGCGCCTTCGACCGACAGCCCCAGGGGACGAGCGCGCAGCACGATTTCAACTATCTCCCGCAGCGGCACGTCGTGATGATGCGGACCTTCGGTGTTGCCCCAGCAAACGTGCAGCCGCATCCGCTCCGGGTCGATGTCTTTCAACGCGTAGTTGATGACCTCCACGTGCAGCTCCACGATCTTTTTGAACTCATCCACCGAAAGGTGAGAGAACTGCGAAACGCGCGTCATCGCCAGATCCGGGCAATCGATCTGCAACAGGAGGTCCGCGTTGGCGATGGCGTTGTACTCGTGCTTCATTACCTCAGCCAGCGCGTACAGGTATTCCTCCTCCGTGGCGTAGTATTCGTTGGGCAGGAAGTTGGCGATCACGCCCGGCGACGCGGCGGTCATAAACACCTCCTCGACCTGCGCATCGGACGAAGCGTCCTGCAAAGCTTTGATATCACGTTCCACGGCCGGCCAGTCTTTCCACGCTATCGGCCCGGTACACGCCGGCTGCGGCATGTTTCGCGACGACATGTGAGTTTGCGTGGCGGCGTATTCGGGAAAGTCCGCGTCATCCAACCGGGTGTGCGAACGCACCATCCGCTCACCCTCAAACCCGGTGAGCCGTTCCTTTACGTACGTTGCGTACTGCGAACGACCCTGCTCGCCATCGTTTACCACGTCGATCCCAGTGTCCTGCTGCCGCGCTACGATGTCGGCCACGGCGTCGCGGATGCTGGCATGGAACGACGCCTGGTCGAAGTCCTGCTGGTCCTCCCGCTGACGCAGCAACTCCTGGAGTGGAACGGATCTGGGAAGGCTGCCGGTGTGCGTGGTCAGGATTCTGTCAGTGCTCCGTTTCATCATGTCCCTCCGGCCTTTTGATATTCAAAGCTGCGTGGGCGTGGCGAACAGTCGGGCCGTCCTCATCACAGCGCAGTCACACATCGGGCCGGGTCGGAGTCCGCCAGTACGTGAGGCCGGTGTCCGGTGTGGATGTAATCGGCGACCAATTTGCCGGCCATCGGTCCGCGCCCGAACCCGGACGACGCCAAGCCCGTGACGATATACAGGTTTTCCAGTTGCGGTATTTTGCCGATGATGGGTTTACCATCCAACGAGAACGGCATGAGTCCAGACCAGGTGCGGCTGATCGATAGCTCGTTCAGGAAAGGCAGAACCTCAGCGGTGTGAGCGAAATTGCTCTCAATCCCTCCGTGTCCCACGCCCCGGTCATACCCAATCGCCTCGCGGTCGCCGCCGAAGACTATCTCACCGTCGCGAGTCTGCCGTCCGTAGAGGTGCCTCGTAACCCTCCGGTCACCCACGTGGGTCAACTCCGGCGGGGTGTGCCGATCTCCACCGGGATCCGCGCTCCAGTGCGAGTATGATTCAACGCCCGACAGCGAGTGAAATACCCGCGGAGGCAGTGGTTCCGTTGACCACATCTGCCCGCGAACCGGAACCACCGGAATGCGAATCCCCAACATCTCGCCCAAAGGCCCACACCATGCGCCGGCCGCCAGCACCAGTCGCCTGGCTCGGAACATTTCCCCGGACGCCGCGATTCGGTACGTTTCGCCCTCATCGTGGGAGATCCCGGTTACCTCTTTCCCAGTCAAGATTTCCGCGCCGTTGTTCCGTGCGGCGTCGGCAAAAGCGCGAGTGGCTTTAACGGGATCAGCCTGCCCACGCAGCGGGAAATACATCGCTCCCATCAGTTCCGGGTTCAAACCAGGTTCGATGGCGCGGGCGTCATCGATAGACAACAACTCTGCCGTATAACCACGAGTCTTCAGGCTGAGCACGCGGTCTCTGGCGTATTCATACTGCGCTTGAGTCTGGACGACTTGCAAACCCCCGGACTGGCGAAACTCGATATCGTAGCCCGAGTTGAGTTGCAGGTCCTTGAAAATCTGGAGGCTGCCCATGGTCAGGTATGACTCCAGGTCCGGGACGTGTCCCCAACCCAGCGCGCCGATGCCGCCGGCGTTCACCCCGGACGCTTCACAGGCGATTTCGCCTCGCTCCAGAAGGGCGACGCTGCGTCCGTGTCCGGCGAGGTGATATGCGGTGGAGGCGCCCGCGATGCCGCCTCCGATCACTATGACGTCGAAAGAACTCATGGACTAGATCCAACCCCAATGCTCAGATTCCCATTGGCCACACCCACATGATAGCCGGGATGGACACGGCAACAATCACCACCTCCAGCGGGAATCCCATCCGCAGAAAGTCGGCGAACCGATAGCCGCCGGGTCCCATCACGATGGTGTTGGATTGGTGCCCGATGGGAGTCAGGAACGCGGACGAACCCCCAATGGCCACCGCCATCAGGAACGGATCGAATGACGACCCCAGGGATTCCGCCACCCCCACCCCGATGGGCGCCATCAATATTACGGCGGCGGCGTTGTTGATCACGGCGGAGAGCAGCGTGGTGGTCACCAGGATGACCCCCAGCATCGCCCACGGCGGTAAGAACGCTCCAAGGTCCGCCAGACTCGCGGCGATGCGGGCCGCGCCGCCGGTGGTCTCCAACGCCTCGCCCACCGGGATCATCGCCCCCAGCAGGATGATTACCGGCCAATCAATGGCTTGATAAGCGGCTTGCAGCGAGACGAATCTCGTCACCAGCAGGACCACCACCGCGGTTACAAACGATAGCTGCACCGACAGAAAGCCGAATGACGTGAGCAGCAACGCCACTGCGAACACGGCGAGAGGAAAGACCAACCGACGCCGCTGGCCGATCCGAAGCTCACGCTCGGCGAGGGGGAGCAGCCCGAGCCTGGGCAGCGCGGTCTGCACTACCTCATCCTTGCCCTGAAGCAGCAGCACGTCGCCGATTCGGAAGTTGATGTGGCCGACCCGGCGGGTGAATCGCGTACCCCGTCGGGACACTCCCAGCAGGTTGACGCCAAACTCTGAATGAAAGCGGAGGTCCCGGGCATTCTTACCCTCGGCCGGGCTGTCCGGGCTCACAATGGCCTCCACCACCGACACGTCCTCACTGCTGAGGGTTTCGTCGAGGTCAGGCTGCATTCCGCGCGAGCCGCGAAGTTCGAAGCCGGTCTGGTCGATGAAAGTCCTCAGCTCCTCAGGATCCGCCTCCACGATGAGGATGTCGTTGGCATCGATGATTTGATAGCTCGACGGCGCAGCGTGCACTGTCCCCTGATGCAGAAGCCCCGCGATGGAGACATCCTCCTCCTCGACGAATTCCTCGACGTCCCTGAGCAATTTGCCCACGAACCGGGAATCCTCCGGCACCCGCACCTCGGTCATATAAGTCTCGATATCCAGCGCGCCGCCTAACGTCAGGGGAGCCTGCCGGGACGGGATCAAGCGCCAGCCCACCAGCGCGATAAACAGCACCCCCGCAAAGGTCACCGCGATTCCAACCAGCGTGAAATCAAACATGTTGAATGCAGCGCCAACGTGCTCCTGGCGGAAGTTTGAGATGATCACGTTGGGAGGCGTACCGATCAGCGTCGTCATCCCGCCCAGCAGCGAGGCGAAGGCCAACGGCATCAAATATTGCGAGGGTGGTTGCCCGCTCCGGTTTGACACGCGGATTGCCACCGGCAGCAGCAGGCTGACCGCGCCTACGTTGTTCATAAACGCCGAAAGGAACGCCGTTATGCCTGAAAGCGCCGCGATTCGCACGGTCAGGTACTCGGGTATCCGCGAGTACCAGCCGGCGATCACGTCCACCACGCCCGAGTCGTAGAGGGCACGGCTCAACACCAGTACTGCGGCCACGGTTATCACGGCCGGGTGCCCGAACCCTTTGTAGGCTTCGTCGGCAGGGACGATGCCGACTATGGCCAAGACCAACAGGGCGAGGACGGCGACTATGTCGTAGCGCCACTTGCCGATGACGAACAGCGCCAGGGCCAGAATGAGGACGCCGAATACGATTGCCTCATCCATGTGCCTTAGTCCCTCCAGGAACGGTCGCCGGGGATGGACGCGATTATATAACCTTGAGCGCGTTTGCCCCATTGGGTTTGGCGTGGATAGTTCAAGGAGGCCGGTGTGATAGCATTCCAGAGCCCCAACGGGTGATACCGACGACGACTTCAGGAGGAACTTATGAGTATCGAATTCTGGGCGATGGGTCGACCCTACCCCAGCGGACCCAACTCCCCGGAGTTCAACGGCGTGCACCAGGCGGTGCGAGCCGAGGAAATCGGTTACGACGGCATCGTGTACGTCGATTCCCAAAACCGCTACGGCAACACCTACGTGTGTCTGGCGTTGGCCGCCCACGCCACGTCGACTATCAAGCTCGGTACCGGCGTCACCAACTCGTTCACTCGCCATCCCGCCGTTACGGCGTCGGCCATCGCCACGGTGCAGATGGAGAGCAATGGACGGGCCTACCTCGGCATCGCACGCGGAGACTCAGCATTGGCCCACCTGGGTCGCGCCCCTGATTCCGTTCCGAAGTTCGAGCGTTACCTAGAGAGGCTGCAAGCATACCTGCGCGGCGAAGACGTCCCATTTGAAGCCGGCGGAGACATCAGTTCCCTGGAACTCGCAAACTATCGGGACTCCAGCATAATTTTCTGGATCGACGAGACCCAGCCGCCCAAGGTACCCGTGGACGTGGCCGCAACCGGTCCCAAGGTCATCGCAGCGGCAGCCCGTCACGCCGACAGCGTCACGTTGAACGTCGGCGCTGATGCAAAGCGCATACGATGGGGCATGGACGTCGCCCGTACCGCCCGCGCAGAGGCCGGCCTTGACCCCAACATTCACTTCGGCGCCTACGTGCCCTTGGTAGTGAACGATGACCCCGAGGAGGCGGCGCGTATCGGCGTTGGGCAGGTGTCGCTATTCGCGCGATTCTCCGTCATGTACGGGTCTGTGGTCGGTCCGGCCTCAGCGGATCAGCGTCGCATGATGCGCACCATCCACGACGCTTACGACATGGAGGACCACGGGCTGGCCCGCGCCCCTCAGGACGAAGTGGTAACGCCGGAATTCGCCCGGGAATTCGGCATCTTCGGGTCGCCCACCTACTGCGCTGACCGTTTGGGTGAGCTGATCGATCTGGGCGTCGAGAGGATCATCATACGGGGCGTTTCCCTTGATCCAGCGGACCCTGAATCCAGGGCGGCGGAGCGTTTCATAGAGGAGGTCGCGCCGCTGCTCCGCGAATGACCGCCAGCAAACTCGCGACTCTGCAAATGAACAACTCCCTAGTATCGTCGGGGGAGTTGTTTCGATTCTCCAGGCAATCCCCTCTCTGCCCTTTCCCACTGCCGATGACACTTCCCCCTTTCCTCCACCCTTCACCCATCTTTACCATAGTTAACTGACGCCTCAATTCTGTCCCGCCGCCATCCCGCGGGCCGTCCCAATGCCCACATCCAGACTCCGAACTCCCCAACGCCGCTCCCCCAAATCCTCTCACCGGCCCACCAAAACCACCAATATCGCCCCCAAAACCGCCCTCGCTACCTCCATTTGCCCCCAAAACTCACCCCAACGCGCTACTCAAATAAACGGAAATGAGCGGAAATGAGCGGGATTTCCAAAAATCGCCGCGTTCATACCATCAACCCCGAGGCAATCCCATGACCCTTTCCCAAATCCGTCGCCGCGTCAACGTCCTCAAGCGTAAGTTCGCCCCCGAACTCGACATCATCAGGCTCCGCCGCATCGCCGAAGCCGTCTCCGACCACTGGGACCCCGACCAACCCCCTAAGCCCGCCGACGTCATCGCGTGCGTCGCCAAAGCCGGCTTCCGACTCCCCACCTTCATGAGGCTCCGCCGCTACCTCGACGACACCATACGCCAGGGCGACGTCCCTGAGTCTGAGGCCACGGTCCTCAACCTGCTCCCCTGGGCCAGTAAAGACCGCTACCGCGCATTCCTCCGCTGGGACCTTCCCGCCCCTGCGCGCTAGCCGTGCCCTCAACCCGGTTTGGACCGATCATCGAATGGCCCCGGTATCGTCGTGGAGTTGTTTCGTAGTCGGGGCCCGCTGCTCCGACGTCTAGTACGGCAACCTTATGACGAATTGCGCCTGTATCTCTCTCCGCAGGTCAATGTACAATCGCAGACCAACCCGACAATCTTGCGGACGGTGAAACATGCGGACAGGGGCCGATTACAAAGAGAGCTTGCGCGACGGGCGCGACGTGTGGGTCTTGGGCGAGGGGCGCGTCGACGACGTTACCACCCATCCGGCGACGGCAGGCATGGTAAATGAATACGCTGCCTGGTACGACCGACACTTCGACCCCGATTGGCAGGATACCCTCCTCACCCCGCCGGACGCCCGCGGCGAACGGCATCCCCTCGCGCTCACTCCCCCCACGACGCCGGACGGCTTGCGGCGCATGGGAAAGCAGATCAGCGCGGTGCATTTCGTGACCGGCGGCAACATGACCCACACCCCCGGCTACGGCGAGCTGATCGCCCTGGGGCTGCAGAACGTCCTGAAACGCCTGGACAACTCCGCCGAGGAGATCCAGGCGGCTGAGGAATACCTCGATTACATATCCACCAGCAGCAGGTTCCTGACCTACGCCGGCGGCGGCCCCCTGATCGGCACGCGCCTGAAGCCGGACGAAAGCGACCGCGCGGCTCTTCGATTGGTCAGCGAAACCGCCGACGGCATCGTGATCAGCGGCAAGATCCAGATGCACACGAGCACCCCCTTTGCCGAGGACCTCCTGATCAGCACCCGCAATGACATGCCGGCCGGCAGTGGGAGGCACCTGTGGTTTATCGTGCCGGTCAACGCCCCCGGCCTGCGGGTGGTGTCCCGGCGCGCCGCCGCCCGGCACAAGAACCCGTTCCTGGCGCCCTTGAGCAGCCGGTTTGATGAGCTGGACTCCATGGTGTGGATGGAGGATGTTTTCATCCCCCGCTCCCGCGTCTTCACCGGCGAACCGCCCGACCGAAACCGCAAGCAATCCCTGGTTTGCTGGATGCTCTGGCACCATAGCTACGGCTGGCTCGCCAAGGCGGAACTTTCCCTGGGCATCGCCCTGGCCCTCGCTGAAATCATGGGCCTCAAGAGCAGTCCCGAGACCATCGACCAGTTGGTTGAGATGACGGTCAACGTCCAGACCACACGCACCTGCATGGCGGCTGCGGAACTGGACCCCGAAGTTTCGGTGAGCGGTCATGCCCTCCCCAACCAGATCCATGTGGCGGCGGCCGGTGTCAACACCCTCAAAGTCCGCCAGCGCATGGGCGAGATCCTCCGTGGCCTGCCCGGCTCATCGCTGATCAACGCGCCCGCCGACACCGACTTCGGCGACCCGGTCATGGCCGCCGAACTTGAAGACGCCTTCGGCGGTGGCGGCTATACCGCAATGCAGCGGGCCGCGCTGCTGCAACTCGCCTGGGACCAGGTATCGTCAGGCCTAGACGGACGCGAGGCAGCCTTTGAACTGCACGCCAGCGGCGGCCTCGAGTCATGGCGCCGCCAGTTGGCCGCCTGGTTCGAGCGGTACAACGAGCTCGCCAACGGCGTCCAGGACTTCATCGGCGTGGACCTGCCGCCCCTGGACCTGACCAGCCTCCAGCACATCCAGGGCGTACCGCGGCGAATGCCGCAAATAACCCCGGGCGGCTGAACCGCAGGCGCGTGAACCCACGTTGAGGATGCGCACAGCGCAGTCTTGGAACCATCCCAGGTTCGCCATACTTTTCCGTGTCGACATCGCGGCTCGGGAAAGGGCATAATGGCTGCTCAAAAGACGCATCAGAGGAGTTGATCATGCCAGCGAAAGTTACCGGACTCGGCCACATAGGATTCTACGTTCAAGACCTCGATTTGATGATGGACTTCTATGGAAATTTCATGGGCATGAAGCTGACCAAGGTCGGACCGCTTGGCGCCTTTTACAGCGCGGATCCTGAGGCCTGTGATCACGAGATTGCCTTGATCAACGGTCGGCCTTCCCTTGAGGATCCCAAATGGATCCAGCAGATCTCCATGCGGGTGGAGTCGTTGGACGATCTCCGCGACTTCAAGCGGCGCGTCCAGGAGCGTGGCTACCAGATGGACCGCATCGTGTCCCACGCCAGCGCCATCGGCATGTACTTCCGCGACCCTGAAAACAATCCCACCGAGGTGTTCTGGCTCACTGGCCATACCTCTTGGGCCCAGGTTGGCATCCCTATCGACATCGACCAGCCCGACGAGGAGGTCATGGCGGACGTCCTGCGTTCCTACGAAGCGGTCAAAGACGTCGCAATGGGCACGCCGGCCAACCAGGAAGCCGTCGACGCGATTCGGGAATTAACCGCCGAAGCGGTCGGCAGCAGATAAACGCCTGCAATAAGCGTACGTTCCGTACCGCTGCCAGGCCCGGACGATGACGACACGGAAGGCTCACCTGAATGTCGGGGCGACATTGACCACCAATACGTAGAGCCGTTTGCAGCCGCCGAAAGGCGTGTCGAGGGCACGGGGAACCGTAGATCGGTCCCCGTGCCCTTTGCTTTTGTCTCAGGCCCTTCGCGGTCCCATTGCTTCCCCACTGACCACGAGCCAATTACCAATGCTCTGATGGGCCTCGCCGAAACAGGGGACGGATTGCAGTGTTGTTAACCACCGGTCGATAACTATTCGTCAAATAACTCCTTGCAATAACTGAAAGATGCATCATACGCCTTGACAGTAGCGGAAATCGCCGTTATTCTGTCCGATATGATCTATTTCATACGGCGATAAGGATTATTGGCACGAAAAACTATCCGTTCAGTCTCCTAGTATTACAACGACGGGTTAGGGTGGTAGGATTGGGTTGAGCAATCGGAGGCTTCGGGAGGTGAGGCGGGGCGATGGACGCGGCGACTTTGGCAAGGATGTACGAGGCCTTTCAGGAATTTCACGCTTACTTCGCGCCGGCGTTCGGTCGCAAGCAGTGGCGGGAGCGCAGTGGGCAGTACCTGCAGGGCCTGCTGGTGCAGTCCGAGGAACGGCGCAACGCGGAAAACCTGTCGGAGACGGTGGCGGCGTCGCCGCGGGTGCTGCAGCGATTTCTCACCGAAGCCCGCTGGGATGACGACGCGGTGATCGGCCGGCTGCAGGAGTATCTGGGACCCCGATTGGCGGATGCCCAGGGGGTCTGGGTGCTGGACGGCAGCGACTTTCCCAAGCAGGGTGTGAAGTCGGTGGGGGTGGTGAGGCAGTACTGCGGGACGTTGGGGAAGATCGCGAACTGTCAGGCTGGGGTGTTTCTGGCCCATGTGGGGCCCAGAGGCCGAGCGCTGGTGGACAAACGACTGTATTTGCCCGAGGGGTGGACTGGGGATGTGGACCGGTGTGCGGCGGCGGGGGTTCCACGGGACCGACGGGAGTACCGGGGCAAGACCGAACTGGCGTTGGAGATGGTGGAGCGTGCCCAGGCCCGGGGACACCTCACCGCCCAGTGGGTGGCTGGGGATAGCGCATTCGGAATGTCGCCCCCGTTGCGGGACGGCCTGACGACGGCTGGAGTGTGCTACGTTTTGGACGTGCGACCCGATATGACCGTATGGCCATTGGAACCGACTTGGACCGATCCGCCCTACCAGGGCAACGGTCGCCCCCGTAAGCCCAGGCTGCGCGGCGGGCAACGGCAGACCATGCAAGAGCGGGCCGCTGCAATCCCTGAAGCAGCCTGGCGGGAGATCACGGTGGCCGCAGGCAGTCAGGGACCGCGCGTCTACCGTTACAGCGCCCAGCGGGTCAGAGCAACCAGGCGGCGCCAGCCCGGCGAAATCCTCTGGGCGATCTATCGTCAGAACCGGGACGGCAGCGAACCTCGCTACTACCTGTCCAACGCTCCCGAGGACACACCCCTGGAAACCCTGGCTTATGTGGGCGGCGCCAGATGGCGCATCGATCCGCCGGAGGCGGACGAGACCGAGAAGAGCGACGTGGGACTGGACGAATACGAGACCCGCACCTGGGCCGGTTGGCATCACCACATCACCATGTGCCTGCTGGCCGGGGCTTTCCTGCTGACGCTGCAACAGGATTGGGGGGAAAAAGATGCCCCGAATCACCCGACCTCAGGTGTATCGAGTGGTCCGTGAGCTTTTGCCCAAAGAACGGTTCGGGCCGGAGGAACTGCTGGGGTGGCTGGCAGACGTTCAGGAACGTAACGAGCGGGCCCGACGCTCCCACGAGAAACGCCGCGCTACTCTCCATCGCGATGCTTCCGGCCTTCCTCCCTAACCCGTCGTTGTAATACTACGCGTGATGCTGTAAACAGATGTGAGATGCCGGCGATTTGTCCGGCAATTGTCTGGCGATCGCGCGGCTCTCATCAGCTTCGAGAAGACCTCCGCCGCCCCGCGCTACCATCCTGAAAGACAGTGGGCGTAGACCGACAGCGTGATGGCCGCGCTGGATTCTCCCAGCCTCTCCACCACCACGGCGGGGTCGATTCCCGACTGCAGCAGCGTGGAGGCGTGGAAATTCCGTAGACCGTGGAGCGTGATTTCAGGACAGCCGGCTCTCTTGGTCATACTTTCTACCACACGCGCCATGACCGTCGGGAGGTGCCACGCGTCAACTCCTTGTCGGAGAAAGACGACGGGGTCGGCTCCATCCCCAGTGCGCTCACAGTTTCGATTCGCCTGGCGCGGTGACTTCGGCAGCTCCACCATCGTGTCTTTGTCGATGCTCCCCCTCTGCTCTTATGAGGCGGACGCCACTGGCTGCCCATCGCCCCCAGGTGCCGGTGGCGGACGCGCCTCAGGCGGACTCGACCTGCTCCATTGCTGCCGATCCCTCCGCCAGCCGGTCACTCTCATCGCCCATTTACGTTTGGACTCCGCTCTCTACGCGCCAGCGCCGACTCGTCAGCCGGGTCAGAGTGGCCGGCCAGCACTGGAAGGCCCGAGGCGACCCTCGCTGAAAACTCTCATGGATCTGACCGATGTACCGTGGATCGTCGCCGCTTTCTCTTGGTACGACGGCGCCACCCGCACCGTGTAACTTACCACCCAGACCGCCGTCTGGTACCGTTCGGGTAAGCCGACGGTGACCATCCGCTGGGTACGGGTCCGAGATACCGAGGATACCTTCGAACCCTAGGCCTCCTCTGCACCGACCCAATCGTAGACCCTGCCCAGATCCTGGAGTGGTTTGTCCTGCGCTGGTCCGCCTCTGGCGGAAAGTCACCTTTCAGGAAACGCGCACTCATCTGGGCACGGAATCCGAACGCCAGTGGTCCGACTTGGCCATCGCTCGCACCACGCCCATCCTGCTGGGCCTCTTCTCCTGGACCACCCTGGCCGCCCACTCGTTGCAGCAACATCATCCCATCCCCCAACCCACCGTCGCCTGGTAGGATCCGCCTGAGGCGCATCGCCGACCTTCGCGGATGCCATCGCCCTGGTGCGTCGGCACCTCTGGCTGGCGTCAGAAGATTTCTCACTGTCAGCCGGCAACCCCGACACGCAGGAATTCCCCGTCGCTCTGTACCACCGGATGGTGGACCCCCTCGCTTACGCCGCTTGATTTGCGCAAAGTCCAGATAAGCGTCAGGCGCCGCGTTATTCCTGATCGATAGTACGCAGGCTAGAACATACAACGCTAAGACGGGGCGCAGCGTCAACGCCGGCAACACCCTCACGCGTATCCACTTTGCGTAACCTGTCACTGCCAGGGCCCCCGCCGCCCCAATTCAGGTGGCACAGTCATTCCTGTCTGCGCCAAAACGCACAACTTTTTGTGCATCACCTGCCTTTTGTGGCAAAAGGACCTACCATCGCCCCCCATAATCACCCGATTCCCCCCAAAAACCCCCAGTTCAGACCCCCCGCATCGGTGACACTTCTGCCTCGCTCTAACCACTACCCCATCCGTACCATATTACCCAACGCCCCAATTCCAACCCACCACCCCAAGCCCGCCACAGCCGACCCAATGCCCACTTCCCAACACCGCGAACCTCGCTCCCCCAAACCCACCCAAACCGCCGCCAAAACCCTTCCCTCGGTCCCCAATTCAGCCCCACCACCCGCCTAATGCCCTACTGGAATTAGCGGAAATGAGAGGAAATGAGCGGCAAATCGACCTTTCCGTCCTTCGTTGGTCCTGAGCGCGGTGTCCGGAGACACCGCCAACGGAGTCAGCCGGCACCCTGCAAATACTATGGCTACAAATCCGGCAACAACACCGCCACCATCACGGCCCGCGGGGGCGGCGTGTCGGGGACGTCGGGCGGCGCGATTCGCCAACCAGCCGGGGCTGGCCTAGGAAGAGACGCCACACGTGAACACGGGCCGGTGGCCCGTTACGAGGTGCAGTACCTAAACGGCAAATATGGAAGACGCTGAACGACCAGGTGAAGAGCAACCGGTTTGTGGACACCAGCGGCGGTGCCGTGCGGACTTACCTGGTGCGGTCGTTGAGCAAGGCCATCATACCGGGCCCCTGGTCGAGGTCTGCGTCCCGGGCCGGGTCCCGGCAGGCTGCGCCGCCGGCGAGGTCGTGGCGTCCCGGGAGCCGTCGTCGGACGACGGGGGTTCGCCCATCAGCTACTACTAGTATTACAGCCGCACATTGATGGCGGGATTGTTCAGTCGTCGTTGGTGATGGGACCGTCGGGCTCGGGCTTGATGCCTTCGTCTCCACTGAGCTAGACTTTACGCATGCTTAGAAAAGTAAAAGGACAGGGTAAGCTGGCCTGACCCAAACGTCACTGAAGGTCCAGCCATGCACACCCTGCCCAATGCCATTGTACCGATACTCTCCCCCTTCGCAATTCTGTTCACCAACCCCACTTGGCAGAAGGCTCAACTCCTGCTGGTGGGCGCGATCCTGACCACAGGTCAACGCACCGTGGCAGCAGCGCTGCGCGTCATGGGCCGCAGCGACCAGCGCGACTACGCCCGCTACCACGAGGTGCTCAATCGGGCGGTGTGGTCGTCCCGCGCGGTGGCCCGCGTCCTGCTCTTGCTTTTGCTCCAGCATCTGGATCGGGGCGACGGCCCCTTGGTCTTCGGCATCGACGAAACCCTGGAGCGGCGTCGGGGCGCTAAGATCAAAGCACGAGGCATCTACCGGGACGCGGTGCGTTCCAGCCGCCATCAACTGGTCAAGGCCAGTGGCCTGCGCTGGATCTCCCTGATGTGGCTGGGCCACGTGCCGTGGGCGGGACGCCACTGGGCGCTGCCGGTGCTCACGGTGCTGGCCCCTTCCTCTCGGTACTACCAGCAGCAGGGACGCCGGCACAAGAAGCTCACCGATTGGGCCCGGCAAATGGTCATTCAGCTGCGTCGCTGGCTGCCCCACCGGACTCTCGTGCTGGTGGGGGATAACGGCTACGCCGTGCTGGATCTGCTCCACTGCTGCCAATCCCTTCGTGAACCCGTTACCCTCATCGCCAGACTGCGCTTGGACGCCGCTCTCTACGCGCCAGCGCCGCCTCGGCCGCCAGGTCAGAAAGGCCGGTCAGCCCTGAAAGGCCAGCGGCGACCGTCGCTGAAAACCATCCTGGACCAGGACCATGTGGCCTGGACCGTCGCCGCCGTGGCGTGGTACGACGGCACCATCCGCACGCTGGAACTTACCTCCCAAACCGCGGTCTGGTACAGCTCGGGCAAACCGGCGGTGACCATTCGCTGGGTGCTGGTCCGAGATCCCGAAGGCGCTTTCGATCCCCAAGCCCTCCTCTGCACCGACCCGTTGGCGAACCCGACCCAGATCCGGGAGTGGTTTGTCCTGCGCTGGCAACTCGAAGTCACCTTTCAGGAGGCGCGAACCCACCTGGGCATGGAGACCCAGCGCCAGTGGTCCGACTTGGCCATCGCCCGCACCACGCCCGCGCTGCTGGGCCTCTTCTCCTGGACCACCCTGGCCGCCCATTCGTTGCAAAAACAACATTCGATGACCCCGCGCACCGCCGCTTGGTACGACAAACCATCGCCAACTTTCGTGGACGCCATCGCCCTGGTGCGTCGGCACCTCTGGCTGGCATCGGAAGATTTCTCACTGTCGGCCGGCAACCCCGACACGCAGGAATTCCCCGTCGCTCTGTACCGACGAATGGTGGACTCCCTCGCTTACGCCGCTTGAAATGCGCAAAGCCCAGCTGAGACCAGCCAATGGTAAAGTCAGCGCGCTGCCGATGCCGCCGGAGCAACCAGCGTAACAGTCGTCTGACCTCGGGAACGGTCAGCGGGATCAGCTCGTTCGTCAATGCCGCCCCCCTTTGGCATCCTCGACATTGGCGTACATCCGGCACACCGCCAGGAAGGCGTGAACCAACAACGCCAGAGTAATGTGGCGGTACCATCCGACCCAGCGCCGCACTTCGTATTCGTCCAGGCCCACCTCCTGCTTGGCTTCTTTGAAAGCGTCTTCGATGATCCAGCGGTGGCCCGCCACTCGCACCAGCTCGGCCACGGTTGTTCCTGTTGGACTGAAGCAGGCGTAGTAAGCCAGGTCATCAGGGTCTGCGATGCTGCGGCGCGCCAGCAGCCAGTGGCTTTGGTCCGGCTCAGACCCGGGACGGATTGATACCCGTCCCCAATCGTAGAGACGGGGTCCTTTGCTGCCCTCTCCAGCGCTCAGCCGCAGCCACTGGTCAGCGGGTATCTCCTGAGCCAACTGTCGCGCTGTGATCTGCGCCGCACCACGTTCCGTGTCAACCCACAGCGGCTCGTTATTCTTCACCGCCAGCACGTAGGGCAAGTCTTGCTCCTCCAGCCACCGCCGCAGTCGGCGGTCATTGCCGTACACCGTATCTCCGGCCACCCAGCCAAAGGGCACGCCAACCGCCACCGCCCGGGCAATCATCACCTGCGCCAATTGCCCTTTGGTGCGAAAGACCGCCTCTGCTGGCACGCCGGCTTCCCACCAACGCTCCCCATCCTCCGCCCAAACCTGGGGCAGGTACAACTCCCGATCCAGAAAGGTCCGGCCACCTTTGCTGCCGTAGGCCAGAAATACCCCAATCTGGCAGTTCTCCACCTTCCCCGCCGTGCCGCTGTACTGACGCTGCACCCCCGCCGACTTCTGCCCCTGCTTCAGAAACCCCGTCTCGTCCACCACCAGCACCGCTTCCGGGTCCCCCAGATGCTCCACCACGTACTCCCGCAGGTCGTCCCGAACTGCATCGCCGTCCCAGCGGTACGTCGCCAGCAACCGCTGCACCCCATCGGGCGTGGCATCGCCACTATACTCGGCTAGTTGCCATCCGTTCTTGCGGTCCACCGACCCCAGCAAACCCTTCAGATAGGCCAAGGCTCGCTGTCGAGGCTCACGACGACCGAACCGTCCCCCGATCCGCTCGTGCAGCGCCCGCAGCCCAGCCTCCCAAGCCCGTACTTCCTCTCGCTCCGGTACAGTACGGCCCATCCCGACCCCTCCCCTCTCGTCAGTAGTTGTCATCCCACCCTATCACACCAATCTGCGGCTGTAATACTAGGGGAAGTGTTCGCGCAACGGGACCGGCGGCTGGAGCAACACCTGCCGGAGCAACAAAGCCTCCGGGCGGAGCTGCACCAAGACCGGGGTGCCCAGTGGGGAGACCCGTTGCTACCGGGTCGGGGCCTACCCGGCCGGGCTGGGCGTCTGGTCGGACCTTTCGGTGGCGACGACGGTGTCCGGTGTACCGGACGCGCCGAGCCTCAGCGCCAGCCGGGCCAACCAGGGCTCCGGCGCCGACGCTGTCCCCGCCATCCCCTTGACCTTGAACCACCCCAGAGACAACGGCCGTACGTTCTTCGCCTCCGACATCTCCCGGGCGGACTACGACCAGGTGGCCTGGACGTGCGGAACCTACTGGCAGTACCTGGACCGGATGGGGGACCAGAAATTCTGGCCAGCCGCCGCCCCGCAGGAATACCTGGACACCGGCGACTTCGGAGATGCCCTGGAGCCCGGGGCCTACCGGTGTTACCAGGTGCGGGCGTTCACCGGCGCCGAGGCCAACAACGGGCCGGGCACATGGAGCAACGTGGCCCAGGCCAGCGCCGGCGGCGAGGTTCTGCCCGAGTGGGGGAAGTGTGGAGCTAGCAGGACCGCCATCACCCTGTATTGGTGGGAGCCGTTCTACGACGGCGGCGCGCCGGTTACCGGCTACCAGTTGCAGTACTCAGTAGACGGCGAGAGGTGGTGCAGCCTGACCAGCCCCTCGGCGTCGGCCCAGTCCTACACCCACGCCGGGCTGAAGGACGGGGACACGCGGCGCTACCGCATCAGGGCGCGCACAGCGCCGGCTGGAGCGGGTGGTCGTATCCGTTCTCCATCACCATTGACGCTGACCTGGGGGCGGGTTTGTCGGCACCCAGCCTCACTGCCCGGGCCACCACCGCAACCGAAATTATGCTGTCCTGGACCCGTCAGTGCAACCCTAACCGGGAGAACGATTGCGAGCCCAAGGGGGTCGACGGTTACTACCTGGAGTATTCCGAGGACGGCGTATATGACAGGGAAGGTATCCGGCTTAGGTCTGACCAGACATCGTTCGTCCACTGGGGCCTGGGGCCCGACACTACCCTGTATTACCGCGTGGCGGGATTCGAGGAGGTCAACTATCGCGATTTGCTGGGCCGCCGGTCGCAGGCACGGAGCACCACCAACGGCGCAGCCGCAGCCGCAGCGGCAAAAACCCCTGGTGGGGACTCACTACGAGAACCATGTCGAATTCGATCCCTATGATGGAGAGGAGACGGGGAAGGAGAAAGTTCCGGAGGTTCTCGCGACTCGCCCAGCCGACGAGGTACAGTGCGTTTACTCTAGAGGGCCCGGGCCCTTGCTAGATTTGGCAGGGGCCATGTTATCGCGGTGAGCCTGATTTCCGCAGTCGCCTACCAAAAGGTACTATCATGCCGTTGGCGGCTACAAATTCTAAGACGATTTTCGTCACAATGGTGGACACTTTCATCGTCCGTCCGACCATGAACCGAGTGGCGAAATTTCCTAGCGCCTCCCGTGTGTCCGGCCCCGTCGTCGCGGCTGGGCTGTTTTGGTTATCCTGTTCCGACAGGTAAGTTTATGTAGAGTTGTCGCCTGTGTTGTCTCGGTTCGATTCCGAGGTGCTGTGAATGGTGAGTTGCCGCTTTTCGGGCGACTGCTATACCCTGCGTCGCGCCCGGTTTCGCCACCAGAGAAACAGCGGCCTCAGCACGTGGCGCCGACACCCGGGCGACCAACCAACCGTGCCATCCGCCAAGTCGAAACAACACCCACGACGACGGGACCGTTGCAACGCTGAAGAGTAGGTCTCACAGGGGCGCACTGGCGTCCATCTACAGCGCCCAACCAACTGCAACGCTTGTCAGCACTGGACCGAGAAACGGACCCACGAAAAGGCTACCAAAAAAGCAAGAAAACGGTCCAGGTAGTCCCCGGTATTTCAGGCGCCATCACGCACCTCACAACTGTCTGCTTTCATTAGAAAATACAAGCGCCCTACCGACAAGATCGGGCTACCGCATTCCGGGGGCGCGACCCCGAGCATGCGGATGAGCCGATGCGGACGGATCAAGGAGACACCCTATGAACAGGCTAACAATACTCTCGATGGCGGCCGTGCTGGCTGCGCTGTTGACCGTCGTATCGATCGGCCTGTTGGTTGGAGGGATTCCGTGGGTACCATCCCAAACCGAGCAGGCCGAACCGGCCATAATCCCGCTTGGCCCGGAAGTCCGCCACATCGACCCCTACCCGTGGGGCCTCATGTATCGGTACGCCGCCGGGGAGGACGTACCGGCTAACGTTGAGGTCGTCATCCATACCGATGCTACGATAACGGTCCCAAAGTCGATCGAGGACCAGATCACAGAGGTTGGAGGTTCCCACGTTTCGGGCAACACTTGGCGCGTGCCGACTTCGGCGCTGGCGGCGGTCGTCCAGCGAGCCGACGTGGTGATCGTGGAGCATGTCCCCGGTCCCGCGGGACAGCCATCGGTCCCCGCCTACGACCGGATTTCGGGTTCGGTCGAGGGCGCCGTCACCTCCTTCCGGGCAGGCGTTCCAGCCACTCATGGCACGCACAAATCATTCGTCGCCAAGGACGGGAAGGTGGCGGTCTTCATTGATGCTGCATCGACGTCGCAGGAGGCCTGTGTCCGCGCCTGGATGATGGACCGGGGCATAACGCCGGTAGACGAGGTACCGGGTGCTGACACCAGCGACAACGTTATGGTCGGGATGGCGCCGATCTCGAAGTTGATGGAGTTGTCCAGTGCGTTTACCGCGGCCCGGCTGTATGCAGAGAGCTACGGCGGTCACGACTTGCCCCCCGACCGCAGCACATAGCGGTCCGACCTTCAAGGTTTTGAGTCCGACCTTACACGTTCTTCACGAATGGAGCGGCGCCCTCGTGGACAACTGGCTCGGGAAGAAGTGGAGGGACCGGTTAGATCGGGGCAACTGGTCAGAATGGAGACTTGCCAAAGGCTTGGGATGACGGGCTCGTGGAACGCCTACGCGAGCACGGCGTCAAGGAGTGGCAGGACGAAGGCCACACCGCGCTCGGGATCAAAGTCGGCATCATCGATTGGGGGTTCGCTGGAGTGAAAGAAACCCCCGGCTTGGTCGATCTCGACACGTGATCATCACAATCACGGTTGAAGAAGGGTCATCCATGCGGGCCCATGCCGTGCGGATCCACCGGGCAGGTCCAGAACCAACGGAGGCACCATGTCGGTAACTAGGTCGTCTGCGTCGTCGTGGATCTGTTCCGTCATCTCTGCGCAGTCCTCGGATGCGCCTTGAACATGCGGAAAGCACACCAGCGCGTCCGATCGAAACAGTGCAGATGAGCATACTTTCCTGTACAAGGACATCAATGGGGACTTTCGCGAAAGCAGTCGTCCTGCTCCTGCCGGTTGCGTTGCTGGCAATGACCGCGACCTTCGGTGTTGCCAACTCGCAGTCCGCCAACGGAGACCATGACACCGGCAGCGACGGCCTGATTGAAATCCATTACCTCGAGCAGCTGGACGCCATCCGATACGACCTGAACGGCGACGGCAAGGCGGACGACGATGCAGGCATCGCTCCCTACGCCGCCGCTTTTCCTAGAACGGTCTGCAACAGCAACTGCAACGGCTACGAACTGACCCGTTCCCTGGACTTTGACGACGCCGACAGCTACGCCACAGGCACCGTCAACACGACGTGGACGACCGACGAGGGATGGGAACCGATTCAAGCCGGGGAACTGTGGGGCATCGTTGCAGAACACCTCTATGACGCGACCTTCGACGGCAATGGGCACACCATCAGCAACTTGTACGTCAACCGACCTCACAGCGGTGAAGGCGCCGGCCCGGTAGGCCTGTTCGGTTCTACGTCGGATTCCGTCATCCGCAACGTTGGCCTGATCGATGTGAACGCGGATGGGTTCACTGTGGTTGGCGGGTTGGTAGGCATCAACCACGGATTCGTCTCGGACAGCTACGTTACGGGCAGCGTGTCCGGCGTTGCCGCTCTCGGCGGGCTGGTCGGCTGGAACGCCGGTGAAATCACCGGCAGCCGCTTCTCCGGTGCCGTAACCGCCCGGGCCGGCGATCTGGAAACCCATGCCGTTGGCGGGCTGGTCGGCCTGCAGGAAAGCGGCGGAATCATCGCCGGCTACTCCTCAGGCAGCGTCTCGGGCCACGAATATGTAAGTGGACTGGTCGGAGGGGTAGAAGGCGGCGGCTACGTTGTAGCCAGTAGCTCTTCCGCTCGCGTAACCGGCAGCGGGGGCGTCGGCGGACTGGCAGGGGGTTAATCGTTTCCTCATCAGCGGTAGCTACGCCACCGGCCACGTTTCGGGCGACACGGGCGTCGGCGGCCTGGTTGGGTATCACAGTGGGGTAGGGATGATTGTTGCCAGCTTCGCCACTGGAAACGTGGCCGGCAAAGAGGACGCCGGCGGCCTTGCCGGGGGCAATGGCTACCTCATCACCGCCAGCTACGCCACCGGCCACGTATCGGGCGATGAGAACGTCGGCGGTCTGGTCGGACGAAACTTGGACGCAGGAAACATCACCGCCAGCTACGCCACCGGCCATGTCTCCAGCGGCGACAACGTGGGCGGCCTGGTTGGCTTCAACGACGCATCCGTAACGGGCGGCGTCTGGGACGCTGAAACCTCCGGCATTGCCAATGGCGTTGGCTGGGGAAACTCTGACGGCGTTACTGGCATGACCAGCGCGGAACTGCAGGCTGCTGCCGGCTACGATGGAGCGTTTCGTGACTGGAGCATTCATTTCGTCGGCGATGACCGAAGGTATTTTCGATATTTGGATGACGCTCCGGGGCCATACGATTTCTGGGACTTCGGGGCTTCCGGCCAGTACCCGGCGCTGAGCGCCTATCTCAATATTGACGGCATCACGGTTTGGTGGGAAGCCGGCCAACAACCCGCGGCAGCGCGGCCTCCCCTGCTGGCTCCCACTCCGACTAGGGGAATCGCCCAGGGCCGTGGGAGCAGGCACGACGCCGATGGCAACGGGCTGATTGAAATCCGGTTTCTGGAGCAGTTGGACGCCGTTCGCCACGACCTGGACGGCGACGGCATACCGGAAGATGCGGCCGCGGCTGAATACGCCGCCGCGTACCCCGGGTCCGGCGACGCGGTGGTCTGTGGCGGCGGCTGTCAGGGATACGAACTGGCCCGCCCCCTGGATTTCGCCAGCGCCGACAGCTACGCCTCCGGCGCCGTCTACGCTGCGTGGACCCGCGCCGCGGGCTGGCAGCCCATCGGCGGCGAGGACGCCCTCAACGGAAGGTACAACGCAATTTTCGACGGCAACGGGCACGCCGTCGCCAATCTGTACATCAACCGCAGCCGTTCACCTGCCGTCGGTCTTTTCGGCTACGCCGGCTATTCGTCCGTCATTCGCAATGTGGGCCTGACCAACGTGAGCATTGCCGGGTCGAAAGACGTCGGCGCATTAGCGGGCGTGAACATGGGCGAAATCGTAGAGAGCTACGCTGTCGGCAGCGCGTCAGCCCACCATCAGATCCCCGGGGATCACGCTGGGGGACTGGTTGGCAACAACCTGGGAGTCATCTGGGGAAGTCATGCCGGCGTCGCCATGTCGTGTGGAGAGTACGGCGAGTATATCGGCGGGCTGGCCGGTGGAAACCAGAGAAGCATCGTGGATAGCTACGCCACCGGCAGTGTAACGTGCGCCAACGGCGCCTCCCTGGGCGGACTGACCGGGGCAAATTGGGGAGCCGTCGCCAGGAGCCATGCCTCTGGCGACGTAACGGGTGGTCGTAGCGCCGGGGGGCTGACCGGGACTCAGGGCTACGACGGGGTGATCATCGCCAGCCATGCCACCGGCAACGTAACGGGCGGGCGTGACGTGGGCGGGCTGGCCGGGGGAAGCAGCGGCATCATCAGATGGAGTTTTGGCACCGGCAGCGTAGACGGCGACAGCAATGTCGGCGGCTTGGTGGGACAAAATGGCGGCCGGATCATCGCCAGCTATGCCTCCGGGAGGGTAGTCGGCGCTCAAGCGGTTGGCGGACTGGTCGGCGCGAACAACTACGGCGCAATCATTGCAAGCTACGCTACCGGCGCCGCATCGGGCGATATGAGCGTGGGCGGATTGGCTGGAGAGAGCCGCCACAGCGATGTTGTCGCCAGCTACGCCATTGGCGCCGTGGCCGGTACTCGCGACGCCGGTGGGCTGATTGGCGCTGGAGGCCTCACGGTCAGGGAAACTGCCAGCTTCTGGGATGCGCAAAGCACCGGCCAGGAATCCTCCTCCAACGGCACGGGCAAGACAACCGACGAGCTGCAGGGTCCCACCGCCTACACCGGTATTTTCGCCGACTGGAACGTTGACCTCGATAACGCCGACGGCGACGACGATCCGGCCACCGGCGCAGACGATTTCTGGGACTTCGGTACCAGCACCGAGTATCCCGTCCTCAAGTTCGACCTCGACGGGGACGGCGCCGCCACCTGGCAGGAGTTCGGCAACCAAGCCCGAACGGCGATACCCGCTGCGGACAACTGCCTGGAGACGGTGCCCAACGCCGGCGTTGTGGCCGGCTCCTGGGGCAGCGCCTGCCTCTCCTTCAACCGACCCGGCAGCTATGCCCGCTACTACGTTTTCACCCTGGACACGGACTCGGAGGTGTTCATCACCCTGGTATCTGACGACGTCGACACCTATATTTATCTGCAGAAGGGCGCCGGCACGCAAAGCGACTCCTTCCAGAGTCAGGGCTCTTCGGACCCGTATTCCAGGATAGAGGACGGCTTCGCCGCCGGAACCTATACCATAGAGGCTACTACCTACGAGGCCGGCCAGGCCGGCAGTTTCACCCTCACCGTCCACAAGCCCGGCGCAGATGACGACTGCGTGGAAATCATGACCACCGTCGCTATCACCGGCACCTGGAGCAGCGACTGCGCGTCGGGGAGGCGGCCCGAGAGCTACGCTCGCTTCTACACCTTCACCCTGACCGAACCCTCGGTGGTGATAATTGACCTGGAAACGGAAGGCGCGGGCGCTTACCTCTACCTGCTGAGGGGCGCCGGAAGGGCAGGAGAGGTCCTAGAAGACTACGGCTCACGCAGAGGAAGCGCTGAGCTGGGACATACGCTGGACGCCGGGACCTACACCGTCGAGGTTACCACCTACGACCGCGCGCAGACCGGAGACTTCACGCTGACTGTCCTGATGGCTGCGCTGCCGCCGCCACCGCCACCGGATGTGCCTGCTCCTCCGCCCGAACCCATCCCGACGGCGACGCTTCCGCCGGCGCCAACGCCCGTCTTCGTTCCGCCACCGACTCCCGCTCCGGCGGGACCGACCAGCGCCGTGACGCCTACTGCAACCCCGATCGCTGCGCCGGAACCTACTCCTGCCACAGGGTCAGGGGGCGCTTGCAGTTACCCGGACGGGAATGTTCCGCCGGGCGCGGCGGCGGTCAGCATATTCCTGTTGTTGGCTCCGACGGCTGTGATGAGCGGATTGCGCCTCCGCGCCCGGCGGCGGGGCGGTCACTGACCCAATCTCAGGGAGGCGACATTGCCAGCCTGCGCCAACACAGGCGGCGGGTTTACCACCCATGATCCCCACTCGGGTTTTCTTCGGGAAGGCAAGACCACCATACTGGATAAAATCAAGAGCCCGCATTCGACGGTCCGGGAGAGGGCAATGGACATCGGGAGACTTGTTGTGGTTTGGTTGCTGGTGTTGCTGTTGGCAGGTTGTCGGTGGTTTCCCCAGGAGGATCAAGCGACGGATCCGGCCGCTGTGCCAAAGCCAACTCAGACTAAGACGCCAGTCCCAACTGCAGACCCAACACCGACGCTGACTCTCGTCCCAAGGGAAGTGCTCACGGCCACCCCCAAAACGACACCTGCGGCAGATCCGAGGACAGAGCTTCCCATGCCCACAGAGGGACCCACGCCACCCCCGCTTTCCGATTCGGCAAATGGGGAAGCAGTTCCGATTGAGGACCGTCCATTCCAGGACAACTTCTGGAGCAACGCCGGCCTCAGGGAGGCCCGGGAGGCTCTCGAAGGCGGTACGGATATTCAAGCGCTGGACGCGGACGGGCTGGCCCCGCTGCATATCGTCGCGGCGGTCAACCCGGACCCGGCGGTAATGCGCCTGCTGCTTGACCAAGGCGCGGACATCATGGGGTTAGACTCGCGGGGTCGGATGCCTCTGCATTGGGCGGCGAGTTTCAACAGCCTGGAAATGGTTGGTCTGCTGATAGCTAGAGGCACGGAGGTCCACGGTCTGGATGAGAGGGGTGAGTCGCCCTTGCACTCGGCCGGAGCCACCAACCCGGACCCCCGGGTGGCAGGCCTGCTCCTGGAAAACGGGGCGCAACTCCACGCCGAGAGCCAGTACGGTGATACGGCGCTGTCTATGGCGGTGATCTCCAACAGGCAAACCGAGGTCGTAGAGTTCCTGTTGGACCAGGGGGAAGACAATGAGAGGGAAGACGAGCTGGATTTCTCGCTCCTGCATCGGGCAGCCTTCTTCGGAGCCTCCGAGGTGGTGAGGTTGCTTCTGGAGCGGGGGTTTGACCCGAACACCAACACCGATGAGGGCTCAGGGACTCCCCTGTTCCCAGCGGTTATCAGTGGAGATCCTTTGGTCGTCGAGGCGCTGCTGGAATACGGCGCCGATGTTCACCTTCGGGAGGGATTCTGGGGCTGGACGCCCCTGCACGTCGCGGTGTCCGGAATGACCAGTGGCTACGCCAAAGGGACCGCACTGGAGGTGGCTCGGCTACTGTTGGACCACGGGGCGGACATTCACTCTCAGGACAACGAGGGTATGACGCCCCTGCATCTTGCTGTGACTCATGACGACGACGAGGATGGTTTTCGCGAGTTGGTTGCTATGCTGGGCAGCGAACATCCGGCCACGAAGGCGCCAGAAATGGTGGAGTTCTTGCTTGACCGGGGTGCGGACATTGAGGCTGACAACAACGGACGCGAAACGCCTCTGCTGAGGGCGGCAGCGGGCAGCAGGAAACCGGATGTGGTGCGGTTACTGCTGTCGCGGGGCTCGGACGTTGGCGCGTACAACGGCCGGGGGGAATCGGCATGCCAGGTGGCCACCCGGATGGGTTGGCTGGTGGACACCGACGTCATGCCGGAGTTGTGCGGCGAGTTCGGGATTTGGCTCACCAACGGATTCTGGCAAGACGCCGCCATACCGGACATCCAGCGGGAGTTGGACGCGGGCGCGGACATCGACGCCCAGGACGGCAAGGGTGAGACGCCGCTGTACAAGGTGGTGGCGTGGAACCCCTACCCCGATACCGTGGTGGAGTTCCTGCTGGACCAGGGCGCCGACCCCAATATCGCGGAGAGGCGTTTTGGTTGGACCCCTCTCCATAGGACGGCGGAAAGGGGACAACTGGTGTCCGTCGCCATCCTGCTGGGACGGGGCGCGGACCTCCATGCCAAGAGTGGTGATGGCTATACGGCACTCCATCTGGCGAGCCGGTCTGCTTCCAGCCCCGAGGGACTGGAGACGGTGCGGTTGTTGCTGGATAGGGGCGCGGAGATTGACATTCGGAACGACTTTGGCGAAACGCCCCTGTTCGGGTCGGTGGACTCGTATGTGGACGGGTACCCGGCTGCGACGGCATTGCTACTTGAGCGCGGAGCAGACATCACGGCTCGAGACAATGAGGAATCCTCGACCCTGCACCGGGCGGCCTCATCGCCCAAATCGCTGCCAGCAGTTGTGGAACTGTTGCTGGAAAACGGGGCTGATGCGCGGGACGAGAATAACCAGGGCCAGACGCCTCTGGACCTGGCCAAACGCCACAGCGCGAGCCCGGCCATCGTGCGGATGCTTGCGGAGCGCCAGTACCAACCGCGTGCCGAGCCCACCATGACTCCGTCGCGGTAGGAACCTTACCACTGAGGTCCGGGTGGATCAGCCAAACACCAAGCACCAAGGGCGAGTCGATCGTTTGCAGCCATCCCTTGAGCTTTTGGATTTAACGGATGCGCCGGGGCGTTGACCCGCGCCTATTCGAGGCGACGGGCATGGCATCCGAGTGGATGATCTCCGCAACCGGTAAGCGGATGGAAAACGGTCAGACGAGACCTTGAGATATCGAACCCCGGTAGCAAATTCGAGCGCTAGGCCGTTATTGGGACGTTGAAGAGCGCGACAAGTTCGGCTTTTGGGCATAGTTCTCGACACGCCCCATCAGGGTTTCGCACACGACGCTGCAATTTCGTTTGAGAGCCTGCCAACGACATTTGAAGTTAGGGACTCAAGATTAAGATGTGAATCCGGCGCCCCGATCCTCCATGGTGAAGCGTTAACCGGTTACAGGCACCGCGGCACCGACCCGACCGATTAACCGCGGGTGTAGCGGCCGGACATGCCGAAATGATGGAGACATTCTCGAGATGGTGAACAACGCGGCTGAACGCGGGAGGTCGGATGTGGGCGCCGTCTGCTACAAGAGCCATGTGCCCTAACCACATGTGCCCTAACCAGAGGAGCGGCTTTCGACATAGATGTCACAGACTCTGGGCGCGGCATGGACCATCCCGTAAGGGGCAGAGGACGTGCGACGCTTCCAGAGGCTGGAAGGCCGGTTGCCGCTGACCAGTGGACGCCGATGCTCGTTAGAAGACAGCTAGGCCGCGCCGCTCGTCGAAATTGCATTACCCAGGGAACGCTATCATTGACCTGGGCGGGTTCATTCCGTCCCGAGGGGTAACCAGCGATTCGGAGCGGGAGTCAAAAGCGGTTCCCGATTTGCTGCGTCGGCTACCGTTGACTCCTGTGTCCTCGATTGGGAATACCGGTTACAGCGTATGAAAATCAGGGGGCTGTGGACAGCCCCCTGATCGCAAAGCGGATGATTGCGGCGTGTCGCCGGTTCGGGTTACCGGAGGAATTGGGCCAACTGATCCGCGTTGGTCCGCATCATGTCGAGATACTCGGGATAGGTGCTGTCGGGCAAAGAGCGGATGATGCCGACCTGGATGCCGGCGTCCCGGGCAACTTGCTCGAGGGCATCAGCGGAGAATTGGGGTTCCGCAAAGACGGCGGGCAGGCCTTTGTCCACCACCAGTTCCAGGACGTTGGTGATGTCGTCAGGGGAAACATCCCCGCCGTGGCCGCCGACGAAAGCCTGTACCTCCACGTTATAGCGCTCACCGAAATATCCGAAGGCGTCGTGGAACGTCACCATCACCCGGCGTTCCTCGGGTATCGTCGACACGGTGTCGGCGATGTAGGCGTCTAGGGCCTCCAGTTCCGCAATGTACGCCGCCGAGTTGTCCAGGTAGGTTGCCGCGTTGTCCGGATCCGCTCTGACCAACCCGTTGGTTATCTGCTCCACATAGTGAACCACGAATCGGGGATTCTGCCAGAAGTGCGGGTCACCCGCGCCGTGGTCGTGCCCATGGTCGTCATCGTGTCCGTGGTCGTCCCGCCCCTCTTCATGGTGGTCGCCCTCGCCCAGAATACCGACGAAAGCGATCTTGGTGGGGGTGCCGGAAACTTCCCAGTGGTTCACCTCTTCCAGGTCGTGGGCATCGAGCGCGATGACTTCGCCCGCGCCGGAGTTGGTGATGAAGATGTGCCCGGGGGCGGTGGCAATGTGGGGACGTGCCCAGAAGCCGGGATCAATCTCACCGATCAACACGTCCGACGTTGACGCCAGGAGGTGCAGATCGTGGGCCTCGTACATGCGCACTTCACCGTCGCTCATCACCACCAGCAGCAATTCGCCGTCGTGGCTGAGCGCCACCTGGATCGGTCGCAGGTCCTCGCTGGCCGGTATCAACTGCTCCATCACACCTTCTTCCGGCTCCACGACGTAGAGACCCACCGCCGAACCCAAGGCAAAGAAATGGTCGAGCCCTTCATATCCCCACACCGAGGTGAGGCGGAAGTCGTCGGGTGAACCCGCCGGAGCCGGGATGAAGGCATCCTCGTATTCACCGTGGTGGTTTTCCACCATGAGCACGCCGCCGGTGCAGCCGAAAACGGCCATGTGCCCGTTGCCGGCATCGCCATGGAGGTCGGGGCAGCCTTCCGCGCGGTGTAGCGAGTTGCCGTCCAAGTCCCAGATCTCGGCGCCAATGGGCAGCCGGTATTCGGTCGGATTCTGGGCGAAATTGGGGTGCTGGATGGTGACGGCGAACAGGTCGTCTTCCAGAGGGATCACGGCGCCGTGTTGGGCTCCAGCGTTCATCTTGATCGGCACATAGGAAGAGCCCTCTTCCTCGAGTTCGTGCTCATTGATCAGCAAAAAGTCCCCGGAGCCGTCGTAGTACACGGTGGCCCACTCGCCGCCGACGTACATATGGACCGGACGGTCACCCGTGAGGTTGATCCCCAGGAGGCTGACCTCCTGTTCCACCATATCAAAGTGGTCGCCGTGCTCTTCCAGGTACATGCCGCCGTCGATGATGTTCACCGCGTTGGCATCGCTGGAAACGGCGATGGCAAATCGCCCGCTCTGGGTCGGATAGATTCGGCCGGCGCGGGAACCCAGGTCGAACTCATTCTCGTGGACGTGCCCGGTCTCCAGATCGATTACGGATAGAGCGCCGGTTTCCCCGTCGCCGATGAGCAACCGGCCGGCTAACTCGAGCTCGTGTCCGTGCCCGCGCTCCATGGCGTGGTCATGGTCGTCTCCCCCAGGGAAGGGCAATTCAACCAGCTCCTGCGGCTCCAGTCCTTCCGACGCGATCACTCGAATGGCGTCGGCGGAGGCAGCGTTGTCGAGCAGATCTTCCACTTGGCCGGCGAGGTTGGTCCCATTGCTGACCAAAAGATCCGCCTCCGCTATACGCACACTGTCCGAGGGAGTGCTCTGCCACGTGTGGACGTCAGCGCCCGCTGTGACCAGCGCATCCACCTGCACCAAATCGCCACCGACCTGTCGCACGAGGTCCGCGAGCACGACATTGCCGGCTATCACTTTCACAGGCTCGTCCGGCACGGAGTCGGTTGCCGCAGGCGCGGGGGCCGACTGGTTCGACTGGGCCGGCTGGCCCGCGGGAGCGGCAGGGGCTGCCGTCGGCTCCGAAGGCGCAGCCGCGGCTTGAGGCGCGGAACCTGCGGAGGACGAAGCACCGGACGGAGGGAGGTCCGGTTCTTCGCCCCCGCATGCCGTCAGCAGCAGCGCAATTGCCGCCAGCGCGGTCAGGAAGGCCAGGACCCTTAGCGGAAGGGTTTTGGCAGAGAGCAGGGATTTTTGCGCAGGTGGGTTCATCGGTTGTCTCCGTTGTTGTGAGTGTCGATTGCTGGTCTCATCGACATGGAACACTAGCGGGCCACCATATTGATTTTGGGTATCAATTATGTTCGGGCCATGCTCGATGGTTTCAATCGCGGATGGGTTTGGATACTAACAATCAGTAGAGTGGACAAAATAAAATGCGTCGGCGATCAGTCTGCGACGCACTCGCCGCATTCGCCATACACTTCCAGCCAATGGCCGCTCATTCGGAAACCCGCGGCGGCAGCGGCTTCCCGGAGTATGTCCTCGGTATCGCATCTGTCCAGATGCGCCGATGCTCCGCATACTCCGCACAGCAGGTGATGGCGGTGCCCCGGTTGGCTCAGTTGGTAGCGCAGTTCGTGATCTTCCAACAGGACCCGGCACGCGTGACCGGTTTCCACCAATAGGCGCAAACCCCGGTATACGGTGGCCCGGCCCACGCAGGGTAGAGACGCGCACAGCTCCTCGGCAGTGAAGGGGCGATCCTTGGCGGCGGCGGCGCTGATGACCAAACGCCGGGGTTCCGTGTCCCGATAACCCAGGGCGCTCAAATGCGTCACGATGTTGTCGACGACTGCGGCGGAGCGGGGCTTGGGGTGTTCGTGCCCGGAATGTTTGGTGAAGTTGGGGACCATATTGATACCTAATCTCGAATGCTAACATCGCAATTGGGGAGTGTCAAATTCGGACTGAGTCTCACCAGGGCAATCACATTGGGAATTTACAGACTCGTCACTCCGGCGCAAGTCGTCCGCCTATGTTGGATCCGCCATGGGCGGGCGACTTTCGCCAGTATGACGGTAGCCGGGAGTGCCGGACCAAAGAGCCAAAGGTGGAAATGCGATTGCCCTGGGACTGGGCTTTCCGCATTTCAAGCGGCGTAAGCGAGGGAGTCCACCATTCGTCGGTACAGAGCGACGGGGAATTCCTGCGTGTCGGGGTTGCCGGCCGACAGTGAGAAATCTTCCGATGCCAGCCAGAGGTGCCGACGCACCAGGGCGATGGCGTCCACGAAAGTTGGCGATGGTTTGTCGTACCAAGCGGCGGTGCGCGGGGTCATCGAATGTTGTTTTTGCAACGAATGGGCGGCCAGGGTGGTCCAGGAGAAGAGGCCCAGCAGCGCGGGCGTGGTGCGGGCGATGGCCAAGTCGGACCACTGGCGCTGGGTCTCCATGCCCAGGTGGGTTCGCGCCTCCTGAAAGGTGACTTCGAGTTGCCAGCGCAGGACAAACCACTCCCGGATCTGGGTCGGGTTCGCCAACGGGTCGGTGCAGAGGAGGGCTTGGGGATCGAAAGCGCCTTCGGGATCTCGGACCAGCACCCAGCGAATGGTCACCGCCGGTTTGCCCGAGCTGTACCAGACCGCGGTTTGGGAGGTAAGTTCCAGCGTGCGGATGGTGCCGTCGTACCACGCCACGGCGGCGACGGTCCAGGCCACATGGTCCTGGTCCAGGATGGTTTTCAGCGACGGTCGCCGCTGGCCTTTCAGGGCTGACCGGCCTTTCTGACCTGGCGGCCGAGGCGGCGCTGGCGCGTAGAGAGCGGCGTCCAAGCGCAGTCTGGCGATGAGGGTAACGGGTTCACGAAGGGATTGGCAGCAGTGGAGCAGATCCAGCACGGCGTAGCCGTTATCCCCCACCAGCACGAGAGTCCGGTGGGGCAGCCAGCGACGCAGCTGAATGACCATTTGCCGGGCCCAATCGGTGAGCTTCTTGTGCCGGCGTCCCTGCTGCTGGTAGTACCGAGAGGAAGGGGCCAGCACCGTGAGCACCGGCAGCGCCCAGTGGCGTCCCGCCCACGGCACGTGGCCCAGCCACATCAGGGAGATCCAGCGCAGGCCACTGGCCTTGACCAGTTGATGGCGGCTGGAACGCACCGCGTCCCGGTAGATGCCTCGTGCTTTGATCTTAGCGCCCCGACGCCGCTCCAGGGTTTCGTCGATGCCGAAGACCAAGGGGCCGTCGCCCCGATCCAGATGCTGGAGCAAAAGCAAGAGCAGGACGCGGGCCACCGCGCGGGACGACCACACCGCCCGATTGAGCACCTCGTGGTAGCGGGCGTAGTCGCGCTGGTCGCTGCGGCCCATGACGCGCAGCGCTGCTGCCACGGTGCGTTGACCTGTGGTCAGGATCGCGCCCACCAGCAGGAGTTGAGCCTTCTGCCAAGTGGGGTTGGTGAACAGAATTGCGAAGGGGGAGAGTATCGGTACAATGGCATTGGGCAGGGTGTGCATGGCTGGACCTTCAGTGACGTTTGGGTCAGGCCAGCTTACCCTGTCCTTTTACTTTTCTAAGAATGCGTAAAGTCTAGCTGGGAGTCTCACGCGTATCCACTTGTAATTGCGTGGTGAAAGGACGGAAAGGTCGATTTCCCGCTCGTTTCCTCCCATTTCCGCTCGTTCCGGTAGGGCATGGGGCGGGTCGTGGGGCTGAATGGGGGCCGAGGGGAGGATTTTGGCGGCGGTTTGGGTGGTATTGGGGGCCAGGTGAGCGGTTTTGGGGGAATGAGGTTCACGGTGTTGGGAGGTGGGCATTGGGTCGGCTCTGGCGGGCCTGGGTGGCGGGTTGGAGTTGGAGCGCTGGGTAATATGGTACGGATGGCGCAGGGGTTAGAACGAGGCGGAAGTGTCACCTGGGCGGAGGTGTCTGAACTGGGGGGTTGGGGAAAATTGGGTGATGATGGGGGGCAATGGTAGGTCGATTTGCCACAAAAGGCAGGTGAATCACCAAAAGTTGGGCGTTTTGGCGCCGGCAGGAATGACGGTGCTACCTGAATTGTGGCGGTGGGGGCGCTGGCAGTGACAGGTCGCGCAAAGCGGGTACGCGTGAGCAATTCACCTGATTGACAGCGACGGGGTCGGCAGTGTAAGGTAACCGACTTACTAAACGATACCTCATATCAATAAGTTCAAAGGGAGGAGACTACATGAACACGATGACCACGCCTAGCAAAGTACCTGTCACCATCCTCACCGGCTTCCTCGGCTCTGGCAAGACGACCCTGCTCAACCGGATCTTGACTGAGGAGCACGGCAAGCGCATTGCCGTGATCGAGAACGAGTATGGGGAGGTCGGCATCGATCAGGCCCTCGTCATCAACGCTGACGAGGAAGTCTTCGAGATGTCGAACGGTTGCATCTGCTGCACGGTGCGCGGAGACCTGATTCGGGTACTCGGCAATCTGATGAAGCGCCGCGACAAGTTCGACTATGTGTTGGTGGAAACCACAGGGCTCGCCGATCCCGGGCCGGTCGCTCAGACGTTCTTCATGGACGATGAGCTTCGCGCGGAGTTCTCGCTTGACGGGATCGTCACGCTCGTCGATGCAGCCCACATTGAACAGCAGCTCGGCCGAAGCGACGAAAGCACGGAGCAGATCGCGTTCGCAGACGTCCTCGTGCTCAACAAGACGGACCTCGTCAACGGCGAGGCGATCGACAGGCTCGAAGCTCGGCTCCGAGACATGAACCGAATGGCGCGAGTCGTACGCAGCGAGATGGCGAACGTCTCCGTCGAAACTGTCCTCAACCTCAGCGCGTTCGACCTGGATCAGGTGCTCGAGCGTCGTCCCACCTTCCTCGAGCCGGAGTATCCGTTCGAATGGACTGGAGTCTATTCGCTCGATGTTGGCCGTTACGAACTCAGCCTTGCCGAGGGGCCTGATCCGACGATGTCCCTCGTCGTCGTGTCCGACCAGGATACGGATGACGCTGCCCTCCGTGAGGGCGCTGAGTGGTGCGTGCGGCAGTACGCCGAACCTGGGCAGCCCATTCTCCCCGGGGAAGAGATTCCTGTCGGAAAGCACGCGAACCTCCAGCTCGATTCCCCGGGACGCAAGTCGTTCTTCCTGGAGGTCAATCAGCCGGTTCGGGCTGGGCTGTACACCCAGCACCTCCCCGAGGAGTTTGATCTCCGACTGACGAACGCGGATGGCGAGGCTTTCAAACTACCGGGCACCTTTTGCGCCGAGCCTGATTGCGCAGAGGAAGGCGCCTCGCGCATCAAGGGTGCGGTGGTTCCCGTCGAGGCCGAGCGTACGTGGGTCGCACAGCACGAGCACGACGACGAGGTGGGATCAATCGCGATCGAGAGGGACGGTGACGTTGACCCGCAAAAGCTCAACGCCTGGCTCAGCAGACTGCTCGCCGAGCGCGGGGTGGACATCTTCCGGATGAAGGGCTTCATCAGCCTCGCCGGTGAGTCTCGTCGTTTCATATTCCAGGGGGTTCACATGATCGTTGATGGCCAGCCGGATCGCGAATGGGGCGACGACCCCCGACGCAATCAGCTCGTCTTCATCGGCCGCAACCTCGATGAGCAGGGTATGAAGCAGGAGTTCGAAGCATGCCTGATTTAAATGGCAGAGCGCCCAAGGGTGTCCTTCGCCGGGGTTGGTCTTCGGCAGTCGGCGACTATGCTATCGCCGGAGGCTGGACCCTGGCCGGTGAGTCGCTGATAGTCGGTGATGCCGAGGGTGACGTTTACGCATTCGACGGCAAGTCTGGCGCCAACACCTGGGCGCAACGCGGAGTTCACGAAGGTGGCGTGCTCGCTGTGGCGGTCCACCCCAGCGGAACCGCGTTCGCTACGGCCGGCCAGGACAGCCAAGTCTTAATTTGGAGTGCCGTCGAAGGTCAGGTAACACAGGCAATAGACTTCGGACGCGGTTGGGTGGAAAACGTGGCGTGGTCGCCGGACGGCCAATGGTTGGCGGCCTCCTGCTCCCGGGAGGTTCGCGTGTGTGGCGCGGACGGCGAAGAGGTTTGGCGAACCGACGATCATCCCAGCACCGTCAGCGCGATCGCTTGGTCGAACGCCGGGGAGCTGGCGACAGCCTGTTACGGTCGAGTGTCGTTCTTCGACGCGCCCACCGGCGAGCTTAACCAGAAGATGGAGTGGCAGGGGTCACTGGTGTCGATGGTACTGAGTTCGGACGGCGGTATCGTGGCCTGCGGCAGCCAGGACAACACGGTGCACTTCTGGCGTCGCTCCACGGAGCAGGACTCCATGATGTCAGGATATCCTGGTAAGCCGTCGTCCCTGGCTTTCGATAACACCGGCACCCTTTTGGCCACCGGCGGCGGGCCGGCGGTGACGGTCTGGAGCTTCCATAGAGGGGGCCCCGAAGGCACGGTGCCCGGCGTTCTGGAGTTTCATGTTCAGCCCATCACTACGCTTTCTTTTTCTCCCGGGGCGATGCACCTGGCATCGGGAGGCGGCGAAGGCGTGACGGTTTTGTGGGCGCTCAAGAGAGATGGCAAGGGCAGCCCGATAGGGGCCGCGGTTGTGGAGGGCGCAGTAGCCGAATTGTACTGGCGGCCTGACGGGCGCGCCCTTGCCGCGCTCGACGCCCGGGGCGGCGTGACGGTTTGGCCGGTAGGACGAACCAAGGGCCGAATGAACCACGGACGCGCAGGGCTTCGCCGCACATGGTTGCGGCAGTTGACAGGGCTAAGCAACTGACCGCGCACCCGCAGGGTTTCCCCGCTGTGCGGGCGGCCGCCAAGTGTCCGCCCGCCCATCGAGCAGTCCCATCCGTTGCACCTGAACCCGGGCATCGGTAGGGGACGATAATGCCCATGAGGACATCCCGGTCAGGGTGCCCTTGAGATCAATTTCGCCGTCCATCCCAGTCATAGGGAAAAACCACTCTACCCAACGCCAGCTATCTCCTAACTCAATCCCGCACGGCTACGTACCGGTGCATTTCGTTGATTCAACGCCGGTAGCGGAGTAATATCCGGTGAGAGATTTGACTGCTGGTGGAGGTTCGGTATCGGCTGAATAGCCCTGGTCAGGGCTGCGTCGGTCAGCTTCCCGCCCGCACCGTCCGCGGGTCAAGCACGTCTCGTAGCCCGTCGCCCAGCAGGTTGAAACCCAGCACCGCGATGAATATGGCCGCCCCCGGCAACAGCAACAAGCGGGGCGCGGTTTGCAGATGCGGGCGGGCGTCGTTGAGCATGGCGCCCCATTCCGGCGTGGGCGGCTGCGCGCCAAGCCCCAGGAAATTGAGGCCAGCGATGCCCAGGATGATCCAGCCCACGTCCAATGATGCTATGACGATGATGGGCCCCAGTATGTTGGGCGCGATGTGTCGGAGAATTATGCGCAGGTTGCCGGCCCCGGCGGCCCGCGCCGCCGTCACGTACTCCATCTGTCGCGCGCCCAGGGTCACCCCGCGGATGATACGCGCATGGCCCACCCACCAGACCGCGCCGGCCGCCAACAACACGTTGAACAAGCCCGGACCCAGCGCACCCGCCACGGCCAGCGCCAGGATCAGCGATGGAAACGCCAGCAGCAAGTCCACCACGCCCATCAGCGCCGTGTCCGCCCAGCCGCCGTGGTATCCGGACAGGATTCCCACCGTCAGCGCGATGGTCATGCTCAGGGCCAGCGTGACGGCGGCGGCCAGCAGGGTCAGGCGAGCCCCGTGGACTACCCGGCTGAAGGTGTCCCGACCCAGGTGGTCGGTGCCTAACAGATGTCCTGGAGAGGGCGAGAGCAGCCGTTCGGGCAGGTTGATCTCGGTGGGATCTTCCAGGGGCAGCCAAGGCGCCAGCAACCCCGCCAACAGCAGAGATGCCACCAGAAACAGCCCCAGTGCGGTTCCCGGCTCCCTAAGCAGCCCGGCCCACCGCCTTCTCCGGCGCGCGCCGTTGGCAACGGCTGGCATGGAGACCCTTTCCTGTTCGGTGTCGCTAATCATGGTGCGTTACATCTCGCCCCGTCCGAAACGCAGGCGCGGATCAGCGACGCGCAGAGCGACGTCTGCGGCCAGGTTGACCAGCAGGACGACCACAGCGATGTAAGTAACGAACCCCTGCACCACCGGGTAGTCCCGAGTCAGCGCCGCCCCCACCATCAGCTGACCCAGGCCGGGCCAGGTGAAGATGGTCTCCACTATGACGGCGCCGCTGAGCAGGTAGCCAAGGCTTACGCCGGTGGCTCCGATGGCCGGCAGCAGCGCATTGCGGAGAGCGTGCCCGAGGGCTACGGATTGTTCCGACAGCCCCTTGGCCCGCGCCGTCCGGATGTAGTCCTGACCCAGGGTCTCCAGCATGCTGGCGCGGATCAGCCGCATCAGTTGGGCCATCGGAGCCAACGAGAGCGCGACTGCCGGAAGCACAACCTGCGCAGCCGATCCGTAGCCCAGGGCCGGCAGCCACGACAGTTTCACCGCGAACAGTATGATCAGCCCGTAGGCCAGGGCGTACGAAGGAGCCGCCGCGCCCACCAGCGCCATCAGCCGCGCAAGGGTATCCACCGGAGTCCCGCGACGGCGGGCCGACAGGATTCCCATGGGGACGGCAACCAGCAGCGCCATGGCCAGGGCGGCCACCGTGAGCTGGGCCGTGGGCACGGTCCGGCGGGCGAGCTGACCTGCCACCGGCTGTTCGGTGACGTATGATCGCCCCATGTCCCCCGCCAAGGCCCGCGACATCCAGCGGACGTATTGCACCGGCAAGGGTGCGTCCAGGCCAAGCTCGGTGCGCATGGCCGACACCTCGGCAGGGCTGGGCAACTGGCCCGGGTTGCGCTGGCGCAGGACGATCTCGGCGGGATCTCCCGGCGCCAGATTCAGCAAAGAGAAACTGACCGCCGAGATGCCCAGGAGAAGTAGAGGCAGGGTAACTAGCCGACGGGCCAGGTATGCTCCCATCCCGGCGGCCTACGTCCGCTCGTAAGAACCGTAATCGATCACTCGCTCAGGCCGATGCGGTTGTCGAAGTAATAGAGATGTGCCGGGTGCGGGTCAAAATTGGTTACTCGTTCACTGACGCCGTACAGGAAGTAGGCATGAGCCACCGGCAGGATGGCGATTTCTTCGGTGACCACCGCCATGGCCTCACACGCGATCCGTTTGCGCTCCTCAAGGTCTGATACGTCGCCAGCTTGGGAGACTACCCCCGCCACTCCGGTATTGTCGTAATGGCCGAAGTTGTTAGCGGCGCTGCTCTCGGCGTTGGCCTCGAGACCCACGAACTTGCTGACGTTCAGCACCGGGTCCCCGGCATCAACGACGTTATTATACCAACCGAAGAGGTCCCAGGCCGGCTCCTTGACCACCGACCACTCGGTAATCTGCACGTCCACGCGGATACCCACGTCGGCCAACATCGCCTGGGCGGTTTCGGCCATGATCGGCAGCTGGAATCGCTGTGGGTAACCGCCGATAATGATCTCCAGCGGCTGTCCGTCCTTTTCGACAAACCCGTCGCCGTCGGCATCGGCATAGCCGGCTTCAGACAGCAATTCCCGAGAACGGGCAGGGTCGAAACTTGGTCCGGTCACGCCCGGGCAGGACACCAGGTCCTCCGGCAGCAACGTATCCGCAAAAGAACCGGTTCCCGCGGGAGCCACCAGGCCAGCGATGCTTTCCCGGTCGATGGCGTGAGCTACTGCCTGGCGAACCAGCGGGTCGGACAGGGTCTCACGCTCGAAGTTGACCCACCACATTACCACCGACGTGCCGATCCCAGCGGTGGCGACACGCAATCCCGGTTCGGCCTCTATGACCTGCACGCCCTCGGGAGAGAGGTTTATGACGACATCAACGTCTCCGGCCTGAAGCGCAAGCTCCCGGCTGTTCGTGTCGGGAATAGCGATCTGATTAATGCCCGCCAGCGGCGGCTTTCCGCCCCAGTAGTCGTCGTAAGCTACAGTTTCCAGGCGTTCTTCGATGACGTAATGGGTGGGCATGTACGGGCCAGTCAAGGCGCCGGCGTCGATAAAGTTGTCCTCCCCGGCGGCGTCAGCTGCCGCGGCGTCGGTGATCGCCACGGCGGGCGTTGTCAGCAAGCCGGGCAACGTCGGGCGCGGTTCGCTGGTAGTCACGATGATGGTCTGCGCGTCTTTGACGGCAATGCTTTCGATGGCCAACGATTCCGCCGACCCTGCCGACAAACGGACCGTCCTTTCCAGGGAATCCTTCACGGCCTGGGCATCCATGGCCTTGCCATTGTGAAACACGACGCCGGATCGAATCCCAATCTCCCAGGTGAGCGAGTCGATCTGCGTTGCGTCGGTAGCCAGCCAGGGTTCAGGGCCCAGGTCGTTAGCGGAAAGACGGAACAGGTTCTCCGACATTCCCGACTGGCTGGCTACCCAACCGCTCTCCGCCGGGTCCAATGGCGTGCTGAGCCATATGACGCCTGCGTTCAGGGTGGGACGTTCCACTTCAGGGTCAGCGACCGCAGCCGCCTGCCCGGCCGCAGCAGGCGGCGCCGTCGGTTGTTCCGACGCTGCGGCCGCTTGAGCAGGTTGTTGCGGAACCGCGGTTGGCGGCGCGGGAGCCTCCGCTGCCGCGGTCGCCGGCGGTGGGGAGTTGTCGGTGGGGGCGCTTGGAGCACCGCAGGCCAAGGCCAGGGCCAGCAGGGCCACCAGCACAACCGGGATGAATGATTTGATAGTTCGTATCAATATTGTTGCCATGATGATCCCCCAAGCGGATTTCTATGGAAAAAACTCCACTCTACCGGCTCTTGCAATTTGCGGAGAGCGAGCGAATCGGAACGGGTGTTTGATAGATATACCCGAACACGGAAGGGGGGATTCTAGCAATGGCGCCGGCGGTTGTCAAAAACATTGCGGGGATTCACGCGGGTTTCATGAGGCGTGTTGCCAACCTCAGAGATTACCCCTGTCCCATCGTGAGACAGGGGTGATCCCTCAGACGCGCGACCGGATCCGCGGCGCTGGCGTGCCGCCGGAACCGGTTTGTTCTCGCGCTGGTGTCCAAAATCCACCCGAAAGAGCCACAACCTATCACTCGCTCAGGCCAACGCGGTGGTCGAAGAAATAGAGATTGGTGGGATGGGGGTCGAACCCGGCGACCCGTTCGTTGACCCCATACACCAGGTAAGCGTGGGCCACCGGCAGCAGCGCCGTTTCGGAGGCAACGATGTCCAACGCGCGGCAGGCGATTTCCTGGCGTTGCTGGGTGTCCGAAACGTCCGCTGCGCTGCTGATGATGGTCTCCAGCTCGGAGTGGTGGAAATGACCGTAATTGTTGGCGCCGCTGCCGCTGGCGTCCGCGCTGACGCCGACAAACTTGCTGATGTTCAAAATGGGGTCGCCGGTATCCACGACGTTGTTGTACCACCCGAAGAGATCCCAGCCGGGTTCCTTGACCACGGACCATTCGGTGATGAGCACCTCGGCCTTGATTCCGACGTCGTCCAGCATCGCCTGGGCGGCTTCGGCCATGATGGGCAGTTGGAACCGCTGGGGGTAGCCGCCGATGACTATCTCCAGGGGCTGGCCGTCCTTGTCAACGATGCCGTCGCCGTCAGTATCGACGTAGCCGGCCTCAGCCAACAGCTCGCGGGCCTGCTCAGGATCGTAGCCAGGCGCGCTGACGCCCGGGCAGGAAACCAGGGCTTCCGGCAGCAGGAGTTCCGCGTACGAGCCCGTCCCTTCGGGAGCGACCAGCCCGGCGATGCTCTCCCGATCGATGGCAAGACTCACTGCCCGGCGAACCAGGGGATCAGACAGCGCCGGCCGCTCGAAGTTGACCCACCACATCACCACCGCAGTGCCAAAACCGGCGGTGCTGCTCCGCGTTTCGGGATGGACGTTGATGGCCTGCGCTCCTTCCGGTGATATGTTGACCGCGATGTCTATGTCGCCGGCCTGCAACGCCAGTTCCCGGCTGTTGGTGTCGGGAATGGCGACGTGTTCGATGCCGGACAGCGGTGGAACGCCGCCCCAGTAGTTGTCGTTCGCCACGCTGCTGAGGCGTTCCTTCTGGATGTACTCGGTGGGAATGTAAGGGCCCGTGAGAGCGCCGGCCGTGATGAAATTGCCCTCGCCGGCGGCGTCAGCGGCCGCCGCGTCGGTGATGGCGACGGCGGGAGTGGTCAACAGTCCGGGCATGGTGGGGCGAGGTTCCAAGGTTGTGATGGTGATGGTCTGATCGTCGTTCGCCACGATGGTATCGATTCCCAGCGCGTCCGCTGACGCCGTTGACAACCGAATCGTCCTCTCCAGCGATGCCTTCACCGCCTCGGCGTCCATCACTGCACCGTTGTGAAACCTGACGCCGGAACGCAACTTGATCTCCCAGGTCAACGGGTCCACATGCGTGGCTCCCGTCGCCAGCCAGGGCTCGGGCTTGAAATCGGTGGGCGAAAGGCGAAAGAGGTTTTCGGACATTCCGGATTGACTGGCGACCCATCCGCCCTGCACCGGATCGAACGGGCTATCCAGCCAGATCACACCCGCTTTCAGCGTGGGCCGATCCAGAGCGGCTGCAACCACCGGCTCGGTCGGCTGCCGCGCGGGAGACGATGACGCCGCACGCGAAGCTGGTGAGACGGTGGCGACTGCTTGTTGGGGAGCGGCCGCCTGCTGAGGAGCGGTGGCCTCCGGGGCGGCTGCCTCGGGCGCGGTGGCAGCCACCGGCGGGGCCGTCTCGCTGGTCGCGGCGGGAGACCCGCAGGCCACCGCCAACAAGAACATCAAGCTCAGCCCGATAGGCAATGCAATTCTGAAACTGTCCGGCAATATGTTAGGCATCTTTGTCCTCCAGGACGTCCCGCGGTTTTCCAATGAACACCACCGATCAAGCAGGTTCCAACTTCGCGGGATCAGCGGCGCGGGGACGCTGTCCGCGTCAGGACAGCAAAAGACCCCGTCCGCACTAGGTGAACGGGGCTCGTGTTCGGGCGCGCTGTTGGACTGTCGCGGATTCGCAACCTGCCCACAGATCTGCTTCACTCGTTCCGCGAAGTGCAGCTAGAGTACCCCTGATGGCAGGCTTCCTGGCTGATGGCTTTTAGCGACGCGTCTTCACCTTCCCATCCGCTGAGGCGGACAGTGGCGTTTATCGACATCCTCACTGGCAGGATGCCGAAAGAAGCGCGTCTCGCCAATTACAGTGGCGCGACCGCACCGGATTTTCACCGGATTTCCTTTTGTCCCGCGCTTTCCGACCGACTGCCGACTGATGTCTGCAAAAGGTTGGAGCGACGGGCCACCAACAGGCGTTGGTTGGGATGTTCGGTTGTTAACGCCCTTAAATTAGCACGACGGTCTTGGACGGTCAACCTTGCGGAGCTCCATCACGCCTGACCACTTTGAGTTGAAGGGTCGAAAAACGTCGGTCTCTCCGGGTAGGGAATGGGTTGCCCGCCACATTCCTGCCTGGGGAGATTGATCACGTCGTAGTATCACCGCATCACCACCTTTCTCAACTATTCGTCCTCAGTTGCGCGCTACCCGCCGAACCAATCTGGCGCTGCTCACGGTGGCTATTTTGGAGCGGCGTGCCCTGGCCATATCGGTATTGGTGTGCGCTTGGCGGGTTGAACTGCCCTATTCTCATCATCAGGGTAAGAAACGGCTTTTTCTCTTCTTGCCCAATGCTGGGTTTGACACCATGGTGGTGCGAGCCAGATCTGGCGGACTGCCTGGGCCGCTGATGGCTTGCTGTTTGTTGACCCTGGCCGGCGTGCGAGCATCGCCAACTTTCCGACGACAGGTCTGCTCCCGAGGGAAGTTGGGCATCCTCAACTTCGGTTTACGAATGCTACTCGGCGCTCCCGATCCTCCCCCCAACCTCTTCCCCATTCACCCATACCCAACCGGGTACGCGTGACTCGGCTCTCGTGGCGCTGCCGAAACGGGTCGGCTTGGCAACCTGTCATGGAGCCTACCGAGTTGCCCATTCGTGACATGCCCGATTGGGCCGTAATGCGCCCCATGTGGTGATTTTTGATCTCGTCGACGATGGCCGCCATCGCCGGATCGTCAAGGACGGTCCACCCGTCCGGGGTCTTGGTGTCTCGGAAATAGCCGCTTTGGTCCATACATCAGTCGGGCGGCTGCACTTCGATTAAGCCCGTGCACCCGTTATGCCGTAGCAACACCCTGATGTGGTCCTCAAGCGGTTAGATCATGCTTTCCCCGGTGTTCGGCGCGGAACTCATTTTGAGGCAGAATTCCCCTGTCTTGCAGTGTTTCCGAGGATCAAACGGTGGTTTTGCCATGGTGATCCTCCGGTGATGAAGCGCTCATAACACCGGTACCTCCCCGGTTCTCAATCGAAGGCCTCCGGCACACTCTGCGCGCACCGGGGGCGCTGCGTTGTCTTCCGCGTGTGGCCGGAGGTGCCGTTCAGGGCATGGCCCTGCGCTCGGGTGTAGGGATCGAGGATTCCACTGGCACAAAAAACGCGCCCCGGCTTCGCCGATACGCACGTCTTGCGGTGCGATGGATCTGCAGGCCGTCGCTGTCGGTTCCGCCGCGCCGGGGGTGTTGGAACCTGCTGGTCAGGTATCCGGTAATGCCCCGCGTCAATTTTTCAACCCGGGAACATTCCTCAATTCCGGCTCATCCGAAACAGAACCGCGCCCTGATTCCTCAGGGCGCGGCTGCTGTTGGGTGGTGTGAGTGAGGCTGCGCGCTGTCAGACACAGAGGGTTTATCCGGCGATAGTCCGAAATTCGTCCGGTACTCCGCTTAATGATGCTGTTCTAAGCAGTGTCACCGCCGTTATCGAAAGCATGGAGCCGATGAAGGGACTCGAACCCTTGACCTGCGGTTTACGAAACCGCTGCTCTTCCGGCTGAGCTACATCGGCGTGCATCCCATTGTACGACGCCTGCATCAAATTTCTCAACGCCCCGCACGCCACCACGCCCGCAGAGTCAACGCGTTCCAACGCCGGATGCGCTAAAATACCGCCGGCAATGTGGCTCCGTTGGATACGGCTCGGCCCATGAATTCGGTCGTGCCACTTGCCACAATAACCTGAAAACAGGAGGCGATCCCAAAATGTTCGTGCGCATCTATACCGGAGACGACGGGCAAACTCACTTCCAGGACCTGGACCTGCCGTCCGAACGCGTCGTACACAGCGGCATGCAGGTCACGCCGGGCGTAAACTTTCGCCGTTTCGAACCTGGATATTTCTCGGACTGGCACACCGCGCCCAGGCGGCAGTACGTCATCACCCTTGCCGGGCAGATGGAGGTCGGAATCGGCGACGGCACCAAGCGCACGTTCGGCGCCGGCGACGTGCTGATGGCAGACGACCTCACCGGTCAGGGACACACCACGGCGGTGGTCGGCAACGAGCCGCGCATCTCAGTGACCATCCCGATCACCCTCTGGTCGCCTTGGTTGCCGGCCGAGGACTAACGGCGACGGCAGACGACCACTAACCCGGCGCGTTGGCGCGGATGATTTCCTGCGCCGATGCGAATGCGTTCGGGCCGGATACCCTGGGGGCGATGATCGGCAGCGTGATGCCCGCGTCGCGGTATTCGGCCAACCTGTCCTTGCGGGCCTCGGGGTCCGACGGCAGCGACATCCGGTCAATCAGGCCGTCCGGGACCAGGCTTTCCGCTTCGTCCACGTTGCCTTCCCGCCAGGCGCGGCGAACCATTTCGACTTCGTCCGCAAACCCCGCTTCCGCCATCAACCGACGATATCGCGGGAACCGGCCGGCGTAGGTGGCCGCCACCTGACGCATCCCGCCGTCCCCAGCCCCGGCGGACGACACCGAAAGTAGAGTCGCCACCTCCACGGAATCCGCAGCGCCGCCACCACGGACCGCGCCGGTAGCGACGTGTCCAGCAGCGATGCGGGCGTACTCCGGCGTGCACCACGTCAGCAAAATACCCTCGCTGATCTCCCCTGCAATCTCCAACATCTTCGGGAACACCGCCGCCAGATAGATGGGCAAATCGGCCCGCAAGACGGGAAAGTGCAGATCGAACGTGTCGATGTTGGTTACCTCGCCACGGTAGTTCACCAGATCGCCGTCCCGCAGCAATCGGCGCACGATGTCCACCGTATCTCGAACGCGCGGTATCGGCGCCGAAAATTCCAGCCCGTGCTCCGGTTCCACCTGCACCTTGTGGCTGCTGCCCAACCCCAGGATGAATCTGCCCTCCGAATAGTGATCCACGCAAGCCGCCGCCATGGCGATGGTCGGAGCGCTGCGAACGTACACGCTGCTGATGCTGGTGCCCAGCTTGATGCTCGATGTCGCGACGGCGCACGCCGTAAGGATGGAGAACTGGTCGCCGCCGTGGCCCTCCGCGACCCACGCCGATTCGTAGCCCAGTTCCTCGGCCAGTTGCACGCAACGGACCACGTCGGGTGGCGACATACCGCCGCCGGTGAACGCTACGCCGATTCGATCCATGTCGCCCTCCGGTTCAGCTCAGTCGTTGCCCGTGAGTCTCCCAGGTTATCAGCACGGCCCGTGGTTCGCTCAGCCACCGCGCCGTCAAACCGCCCGCGCTACGATAGAAGAGGTGGTCCAGGTTGCGGGCCACGGTGTCGCGGATCCCCTGGCCCTCGGCATCCAGCCACCGCATTGCCAGATCGATCGCGGCCTCGTCGGACAGGTTGCGCTCCTCGTCGGTCAACCACCAGGGCTGATCCGGCAGCGGCCGTATCGCCGGCAGCAATCCCATCTCCCACAAAACGGCAGACAATTCGGGCAACCCCGGCCAATGAGGCGGCCGTTCCCCAAGCGCAATCTCGCGGATGTCGGAGCCCATATCCCCCGGCGTCGGTCTCCACACCGTGATCATCACACGCCGCGCTGCCGAGTTGTGCAGCTTGACCAAGAACGGAACGATGTCCCGAACGAAGTAGGTGACATCCGACAGGTGTATCACGTCCCCGGTTTCGTCGGAATCCATCCACCAATCGGCGGCGATGCGCGTGTTGGAGATGCCCGCCCCATCCCTCGCCGCGATGAACTGCTCTCGCATCCCCTCCGACGGTTCGATCAACACCACCTCTTTTACGCAGTCTGCCAGCGCGAGACAGATCCGTCCGGCGCCCCCGCCCACGTCCAGGAAAACGTCCGACGGCTCCAGGTATTCGGCCGCCGCAGCCAGGTTGGCGTCCCTGGGCCGCCGCGGATCCAGTCTGAACAACTCGGCCAGGTCCGCCCAATGGTCACCCGGTAATCGGTGGTCCGAGAAACGGTCGGCCCGCAGCGCCGCGTCGTAAACGGCGGCGTAGCGGGCCGCGGCGCTGGTCATGGAGTCAATATCACCTTGCCGCGCGTGCCCCGCGACGCCAGATGCACGTGCGCGCTGCCCGCCTCCGACATGGGGAGAACCCGATCAACGATCAGCTTGAGCTGGCCGCCGGTGATCAGGGGGATTAGATCGTTCATCGCGCCCTGGTGGTCCAGCGAACCCATGGGCGAACGGCCCATACTGAATCCGATCACCGTGCGGTTCAACGTGGTAATGTCAGCCGCCGACAGATTCGCCGGTTGCCCGCTGGCGTTGCCGTAGCTCACCAATCGCCCGTACGACGCCACGCAGCGCACCGACTTTTCCAGCACTGACCCGCCGACGCACTCAAGCACCAACGCGACCCCGCGACCGTCGGTGATCGATCTCACCTCGTCCTCAAAATCCACCTCGGTGTAGTTGATCGTGATGTCCGCTCCCAGCGACCGGCACAGTTCGAGCTTGTCTTCCGTGGACGCCGTGGCAATCACCCGCGCTCCCCATTCCTTGGCCAACTGTATGGCGACCGTGCCCACGCCCGACGCCCCGGCCTGGATCAGCACCGTGTCTCCGGGCTGCATCGCGCCACGGGATTTCATCAGGTGGTAGGAGGTGAGAAACGTGATCGGCATGCCGCCGGCTTGCACCGGATCAATGCTGTCCGGATACGGAAACACGAAATTGGCGTTGACGGCGACGTACTCGGCCTGCCCTTGAGGGCCCATCGCCATGACCCTTTGGCCCACCGCCAACCGTCCGTCAGTAACGCCGGATCCCAGCTCGGTAATGGTGCCGGCAGCCTCCAGCCCCAGCGTAGCGGGAAGATCGGGACCTGGGTAGTTGCCTTGCCGCCGCATGATGTCGGCGTAGTTCACCCCGGCCGCGTCCACCTTGATGAGGACTTGGTGCGGACTGGGACTCGGATCAGGAGCGTCCTTCCATTCCAGGACTTCGACGCTCCCGTATTCCTCGATGCGTAGTGCTTTCATTTGGACATGCTCCGGTCAAAACAATAGGATTTCAGAGATACCACAACCACACGGACCCCACTGGTGTACGGTCTGGCATGGCCCGGCGTGCTCCCTTGTTGACGAACCTGGAATACCTACTCGCCAGGCCCCCGCAGGTTGGCGGCCTGCAACACGTCCGGGTTGATCACCCGTACCGGCTCTCCCGACGCAAACGCCCGAATGTTTTCCACGACTCCCGAATAAAACGCTCGGTACCCGTCGTCCGTGACGTAACCGACGTGGGGCGTGATCAGCGTGTTGTCCAGGGTCAGGAACGGGTGGCCAGCCGGCAGCGGCTCCACGTCGAACGTATCCAGCGCGGCCCCGCCGATGGCTCGACGTTCCAGAGCGTCCACCAGCGCCGCCTCATCAACGATGGGTCCGCGCGAAATGTTCACCAGGATGGCCGACGGTTTCATCAAACCGATTTCGTGCGCCCCAACCAGCCCGCGGGTCCGGTCGCTCAGCCGCACGTGAACGGACACCACGTCGCCCTCCGCGAACAGCGTATCCTTGTCCACCAGGGTCGCGCCACATTCTGCCGCGCGCTCGGCGGTGAGATTCTGGCTCCACGCGATTATCGGCATGCCGAAAGCGTTGCCGACCCGTGCCACCAGCGATCCGATATGGCCCAATCCCAGCAATGCCAGCGTCTTGCTCTGCAGGCTGGCCCCCACGTGGATGCCCCACTTGCCCCGCTCGCGGGTCGCCCTGTCCTCTTGTGGGATTTGGCGCAGCATCCCGAGGATCAGGCCCCATGTGAGTTCTGTGGGACCCTCACCAGCGCCCGGGGTTGCGCAAACGGTGATACCCAGTTCCGTAGCCGCATTCAGGTCAAACGAAGCGTTGCCCCCGCCCGTGGTTATCAAGCATCGCAGCGCCGGCAGTCGCTCCAGCAGGCTCCGCGGAAACGGTGTGCGCTCCCGCATCCCCATCACGATGTCGAAATCCGCCAGGCGTTCCGCCAGCGCATCCTCATCCGCCAGGTGGTCGGTGAAAAACGTTACGTCAGTGCCACCAGGCAGGCTGTTCCAATCCGCCAAATCGGCGGCCACGCCTTGGTAATCGTCGAGAACCGCTACTTTCATCGCAACATTCACTCCGGGATTTCGGGAGCCCAAGAACCTACCTGAACGCAGGCATCACCTTTTCACACAACAGCCGGATGTTCCGCAGCACCGTTTCATGCGGGATCATTCCGCCCGCGTTCAACTCGGCGACCACGCCGTCCAGTCCCAATTCTTCCCTCAGTTGGGTGAACCGGTCCACCAGGCCCTCGGGGGTGCCGAAAGCAACCTTGGTCGCCAATATGTCGTCGTAACTCAACGCCGAAAGGCGAGCCGCCCGCTGGTCCCTCAACTCCGTGGCCTGAATGCCGGCCGAACCCGAATCGGCCGCGTACAGCCGACCCATGCGTCCGAAGTAGTTTTGGATGCTCTCGAACGGCTCTTCAATCGCCGCCTTCTCATCTAATCCGACGTAAACCGGCACCCGCAACGACACGTCGCCATCGCCTTCGTGCCCGGCGGCGCGCCAGGCCTTACGGTACTCTTTCAGGTTCTCCCGCAATTCGGGAATGTCCATTCCGCGCAAGCCCACGAATATCGGGTAACCGTCCTCGCCAGCGCGCGGGAAGGTCTCGGCGGTGGTCGCCGCCATGCGGAACGGAGGATGCGGCTTTTGGTAGGGCAGCGGCGCGACCGTGGCGTTGGTCACCTGGTGATACTTGCCGTCGTAGGAGAACGGCTCGCCCTCCCACGCCTGCATGATGATGTCCAGCGCCTCACGGAACCGGTCGCGGCTCTCCTCGTAGGGAACTCCGTAGATGTCGTAGGAACGGGCGAAACCGCTGCGGCCAATGCCGAAATCGAAACGCCCCTCGCTGATTTGATCCACCGTCGCCACCTCCTCCGCGATGCGCAGAGGGTTGTTCAGCGGCAGCACGTACACGGCCATACCGATGCGCAGCCGGCGCGTCCGGGTGGCAATGCTGCTGGCGATGGTGATCGGCGACGACAGAACCGAGCGGTCGGGCGTGAAGTGCATCTCCGCCAGCCATGCACCATCCAGCCCACAGGATTCGGCAGTATCGACCAGCTCGAACCCCTCGGCGAACGCGCCGGCCTGGGATCCGCCCGGCCGCGTCTCGAACTGCATGAACATGCCGAAATGCATTAATTTCGCTCCAGAAATGACGCCCCATTAGCGCACGCAAAAGGACGTTTCCACTGCCGGGCCAGTAAAGCACAGGGCCAAAACCCGGTCAAGTTGACCCGCCTCCGCACCCGGCGCCTTCCCATTGTCCAAGAAATCCCCTCTCCCTTAATGGGAGAGGGTTAGGGTGAGGGTGAATACGTGCAGGTTGGAATTTTCTGAGAACCACAGACACTTTACATATGAGCCGCTGATCACAAAGGGAAATTGAGAATCGGGCGGCCCTGCGCCGTACGCCGGTAACCGCGAATTTTGGGGTTTTCTGCATTGGTGACACATCAGGCCGAAATCTTACCTCTGGCCGTCACTTTGTTCGCTACAATGTACATACGTTCGGCAATCGGTCGACAGGAGACTCAGCGCTATCTCCTACCGACCACGCCTCAAACCCCGCGCGCAGGGTCGGGGCAACTGCCGCAACCCGTCCGCCACTGGCGGGCAACATCTGAATAAGGTTCATCAGGGTTCAGGGACAACACGGCCTAACTGTCGCGGATGGCCCCCGCGGCGCCCAGTCGGATTTCCTGCAAGCTGGCCATCGCCGGAGGTTGCCTCTTTCAGCAGCATGGCATGGACCAGTACGGCGGGTGTCTCCACCGCTCCACGAGGGTCGCCAGATACGCCTTTGGCGTGCCGCAGGTGCGCCTCTGGCGTACCGCTTGGTCCTTCTCCCCGATGTGGGAGAGGACGCGGGTGAGGGGTAAAACTCTCATCAACCAAGGCGGTCAGCACGTGGGATTCTAGGACGCAATATCGCACCAACGCTCTCGGGCCGTAGCGCCGACAACCTGGACCCAATGAACCCTGCCACTAAACAAAAGACGCGACCGACGAAAAGGAGAACAATCACCAAACAATCACCGGCCCGCTCGGTGGTGGGCCAACCCAACGGGCAAACGGCCTTGACCGTCTCCCAGCGAAGAATGTGTGAGTCGGAGCATCCGCGGAGTGAGTGTTCCGCGGCAACTCCGTCCCTTTTCTGGAAACGGCCGGGGCCTTGCCCGAATGTATCCCCCGCAACGCGGCGTTTGCCTGCCGTGTGCTGGTTTGCACGCACAATGGTTGCTCACTGCAACGCTGCAAAGGCGTATAATGGGCGGCGGCCCAGCGTGCTTGGACGCGTTCGGCCGGCAAACCACCAAGGGGGAACAGACAACTCATGCCCAGCAACGCTGAATACATCGCCATCGAGCAGAAATATTACGCGCAGACCGTGCGCCGCCGGCCTGTGGTCATCGTGCGAGGCGAAGGTTCCCGAGTGTGGGATGCCGATGGCAAGGAATATATCGATTTCGTCGCCGGCTGGGCAGTCGATAACCTGGGGCACTGCCCCCCGGTCGTGGTGGACGCCATCGCCCAGCAGGCCGCCACCCTGATCCAGACCTCCAACCAGTTCTACACCCTTCCGCAGTTGGACATCGCTGAGATGCTGATCGAAAACTCCTGCATGGACCGCGTTTTCTTCTGCAACAGCGGCGCGGAAGCCGTGGAGGGCGCGCTCAAACTGGCTCGCCGTTACGGCAAGCTCCACAAGAACGGCGCATACGAAGTGATCACCGCTTTCAACTCCTTCCACGGACGCACCATGAACGCCGTGGCCGCCACCGGCCAACCCCACTACCACGAACTCTTCGAGCCCATCCCCGAAGGTTTCACCTACGTCGATTTCAACGACGTCGAAGCCGTCATGAACGCCACCACCGACAACACCGTGGCGGTGATGGTAGAGCCGGTCCAGGGTGAGGGCGGCGTCAATATCCCCGACGAGGACTATTTCCAGCGCCTGCGGGCCTGGTGCGACCAGAACGACATCCTGCTGATTCTGGACGAAGTGCAAACCGGCATGGGCCGCCTCGGCAGCCTGTTCGGGCACCAGGAATACGATGTCGAACCCGACGTGATGATCCTGGCCAAAGGTCTGGGATACGGCGTGCCAATCGGCGCGTTCCTCTCCAAGGAAAACGCCATGGCCCTCACCTACGGCGACCACGGCAGCACCTTCGGCGGCAACGCTCTGACCACCGCCGCCGCCGCTGCCGGCACCCGCTATCTCCTCGAAAACGACATCCTTGGTCACGTAAAAGACATGGAAGTGGTCCTGAACGACCGCTTGAACGGCCTCAAGGCCAAGCACGGATTCGTTGAAGAAATCCGCTGCAAGGGACTTCTGGCCGCCGTCCAGTTCGACAGCGACATCATGCCCCAGGTCATGGACGCCGCCGAAGCCGCTGGCGTCCTCCTCAACGGCGTCCGTCCCAACGCCGTCCGCATCATGCCCGCCCTCAACATCACTGAGGCCGAAATCGACGAAGGCGTCGGCCGCCTGGACAAAGCGCTAAGCAACGTCTAACCCAACGACTCCACCACGACTAGACGCCGGCGGCCCGTCTGCGCGGGCAAACGCCGGCGTCTAAACTTATCTTAGCGAATCACACAAAGGAATCCACGTAATGGAGTTCGACCGCATTACAATCCACCCAGAGATCTGCCGAGGCAGGGCGGCCGTGCGCGGAACCAGAATCACGGTCGAGTTCGTCCTGAAGTTGTTGGGCAACGGCTACGCCGCCGACGATATCGTTAAGGAATATCCGGAACTGTCGGTGGTGGACATAGCTCAATGCGCCACTTACGGAGCGTGGTTGGCCAGTGATCGTTTCGTCGGCGTGTGATGCGCATTCTCGCCGACATGCATATCTCACCGAACACGGTGCAGCATTTGATGAGAACAGGCCATGACGCGATACGGGTGGACGCCGTCATGCCCAATACGGCCACTGATCGGGAGATTGTGGGGTGGGCGGCACGAAATGACCGTGTGGTGCTGACACAGGATCTGGACTTTTCGGACATCATCGCTCTGTCCGGTGCCATCCGGCCATCGTTGATCACGCTGAGGCTGTCCGACTCCAGGGTCGAGAATGTCAATCGCGTCCTCGAATCTGTCCTACCGCAGATTGAGGATTGTATCGAAGCCGGAATAGTTGTTACCGTTGAGGACGACAGATTTCGCATCCGGCAACTGCCAATCCGCTGATTACCCTTCCTGCTGCCTCTGCTGCGTCCTGACCGGCAGCCCATAGATATCGATGAACCCTTTGGCCGCGGTATGGTCGAACTCGTCGGCGCGGTCGTAGGTCGCTAGCCCGTAGTTGTAAAGCGGTCGGTCCGCCGTCCGGCCCACCACCACGCAGGACCCCTTGTGCAGCCGCACCCGAATGTCGCCCGATACGTGCCGCTGTGTGCTGTCCACGTAGGCATCCAGATCCCGACGGTGTGCGGTGTACCACAAGCCGTTGTAGACCAACTCAGCGTATTCCTGCGCGATCCGCTCCTTGAGCCGGCTTTGCTCGCGGGACAGGGTCATCGTCTCCAATGCCCGGTGGGCCGCATGCAATAGGACGGCCGCGGGCGACTCGTACACCTCGCGACTCTTGATGCCGACCAACCTGTTCTCCACGTGGTCAATCCGCCCGATACCATGCGCGCCGGCCAATTCGTTCAGGTGGCCGATCATGGCGACCCCACCCATCGCCTCTCCGTCAACCTCCGTCGGTACTCCTTCCTCGAATCGGATTTCAACGTAGGTAGGTTCATCAGGCGCGGCCCCCGGACTGACGGTCCATTCGTAGGCGTCCTCCGGCGGCTCTACCCACGGGTCTTCCAGTTCCCCGGCCTCCGCGCTGCGGCCCCACAGGTTTTCGTCCGTGCTGTATTTGTTGTTGGAGGGAGCGATGGGCAGGTTACGATCCCTGGCATACAGGACCTCGTCCTCCCGGTTCATCCCCCATTCGCGAATGGGCGCGATCAGCTCGACACCTGGAGCCAGCGCGGACACGCCGACTTCGATCCGCACCTGGTCATTCCCCTTGCCGGTACAGCCGTGCGCCACCGCGTCGGCCTCGTGCTCCCGCGCCACCTCGGCCAGGTAGCGCGCGATCAGGGGCCGGCCCAGCGCCGTCGCCAGCGGATACTGCCCCTCGTAGATCGCGCCTGCTCGCAGCGCCGGCCAAAGGAATTCGTTCACCAGGGTTTCCCGACCGTCCACGGTAACCGCGTCGGTGGCCCCCACCGCGAATGCTCGTTGGCGGATGGTCTCCAGGTCAACCATCCCCAGATCGATGGTGCAGGTGATCACGTCGGCGTCGTAATTTTCCCGTAGCCACGGCACGGCGACGGACGTATCCAGGCCGCCGCTGTAGGCGAGTACGATTTTCTTGCGGGTGGTCGTCATTGACTCAGCTCGCTCCTTTTGCGAATGGATTCTTACACGAAACGATGGTGGGATTTCAACGTGCGTCGCGTGCGCAGCCGGGTTACCAGCTATTCCAGTGGACAATGTCGTCCAGCGACTCTCGATGAGCCGGACGAAACCGGCTGCCGATGGTGTACGCCATGGGGATCAGGCCGGCCTGCATCACCCGGCGGTGCGGTATGCCCAAAATCTCGGCGGCCGCCTCCTCGTGCATCAGGTGGATGCAGGTGAACACCGAGCCGATGCCGCGGGCACGGGCGGCCAGCATCAAACTCCACGCCGCCGGCATGATCGTTCCCCACTGCGCGCTCTGCGCCAAAGTAGCGGCGTTATCTGTGCGGCCGGCAATGCAGGGAATTACTAGCACCGGAGCCCGGTGCATGTTGTCCGCCAGGTACTGAGCGGAATCGCCTACCCTCTCTTGAACCGCCGCGCGAATCGGGTCCTCGTACTGCAGGTTCGTGGCCGCCGTGGGAGACTGGGTGTACTGGTTCCAACCCTGCCGGTATAGCTCGGCCAACCCCATGCGCTTTTCGGGGTCCGTTACCACCATGAAGTGCCAGTTCTGCCTGTTGCTCGCGGTGGGAGCCTGTTGAGCCACCGCCAGGCACTCGCGAATAACCTCGTCGGGCACAGGACGATCAAAATCGAGGCGCTTCCGCACCGCCCGTGTGGTCGTCAACAGGGCATCTGGCGACAGATCGTGAACTACTGGCATGGATATGGGCTCCAGAACCGAAAAATCGTATCTATCATAGCACCCGCGTTGAGGCTGGCCTCGTGCCCGGCCGCGACAAAAAATGTTACCCTTCAAATAGAGAACCAGCCTCTACTATCTCATCATTCAAGGATCGTCTGACCATGACTATAGCCACTCGCATGAGTCGCCTGGGGACCGAATCCGCTTTCGAGGTCCTCGCCAAAGCCCGCGCCCTGGAAGCCCAGGGACGCGAAATCATCCACCTGGAAATCGGCGAACCCGATTTCGAGACGCCCGAACACATCGTCCAGGCCGGAATGCAAGCCTTGCAGGATGGGTACACCCATTACGGCCCCACGCCCGGCCTCCCCGAACTCAGGCAAGCCGTGGCGCGAAACAGCCGAGAGGTTCGTGGCATCGACACCGACTGGGAGCAGGTCGTCGTGACCCCTGGCGCCAAGCCCATCATGTTCTACGTTTTGTTAGCCATTGCCGAGGCCGGCGCCGAGGTGATCTACCCCAACCCGGGGTTCCCCATCTACGAGTCGATGATCGAGTTCAGCGGCGCCAAGGCAGTGCCCATGCAACTGTTGGAGGAGGAGGCCTACCATCCTGACCTCTCTCGCCTTCCCGATATGGTCAACGAGCGAACCCGCCTGCTCATCATCAATTCGCCGGAGAACCCGTGCGGTTCCGCTTTGACGCGCGAAGAACTGGAGACCATCGCGGACGTGGTGCGCAGCCATCCCGACATGTACGTGATGTCCGATGAGATTTACAAGGATATCCTCTATTCGGGCGAACACCACAGTATCGCCGCCCTGCCCGGCATGGCGGACCGGACCATTATCCTGGACGGTTTTTCCAAGAGCTACGCGATGACCGGGTGGCGACTTGGCTACGGAATCATGCCGGAAGAGTTGGTTCCCCATATTTCTCGACTCGCCACCAACAGCGTGTCCTGCGCCGCGTCGTTCAGCCAGATCGCCGGAGTCGCCGCACTGGACGGGCCGCAGGATGCGGTCCAGGAGATGGCCGCTGAATTTGCCCGACGCCGCCGATTGATCGCCGACGGCCTCCAGTCCATTCCCGGCATCAACTGCCCGGAGCCGGAGGGAGCATTCTACGCCTTCCCCAGCATCAAGGAAACCGGCCTGACCAGTGCAGAATTCGAAGAACGCGCCATGCAGGAAGCAGGCGTTGCCCTATTGTCAGGCTCGGCTTTCGGCGAATTCGGCGAGGGCTACGTCCGCCTGTCCTACGCCAACAGCCAGGAAAACATCAGCAAAGCGCTGGAAAGCCTGGACAGCATGGTGCGAGCCTTGTAGCGGGTGGCAAACCCGATCCGATGGGCCCCGCGCTACCGGAACGAACTCTCGCCGTGTCCCGCAATGGTCGAACCGGGGCGCGATCCCTTCGCGCAATGCGAGCGAAGTCTGGAGGTTGTCTCGAACCGACCCCGCACCCTTTTGTGCTACTCGTCGGCGAACTTGGGCATCACCTGCTCGCCGAACAATCGCATGGACTTCTGGACCTTGTGGGTATCCATCTCACCGACGTTCAGCTTGAGCATCAGGTTGCGCACCCCGATGTCGCGCATCTCTGCGACTTGGTCCGCCACCTGCGAGGGAGTACCTATTATGAAAGCGTGTTCGAGTACCTCTCCGGCTGGCAACGGTCGGTTGGGGTCTGGCGGCGGGAATCCTCCGGGGTTGTACATCTCCCGGGCCGCCCGGAAATGGGTGCGTTCCCGTTCGAAACCGGCCTCCGCTATCTCCAGGGCCTCATCGTAACTGTCTGACACGAAGAGATCCCTTGACCCCCAGCACTGTTCCAGCGTCGATTGTGTTTCGGCCTCCGAGAACCCCGAATCCAGCATCGTCGCCTCGTAGCTCTCCAGGCGATGGCGCAGCGTATCCAGGGTTTGGACTCCGATCATCACCGGGCGACCGATTTTCGCCATCGCCACCGTGGAGGCTTCGCTTATGCAGGCGCGAATCAACGGTGGATGCGGTTTTTGATACGGTCGGGGCCGCAGTTGCGGAAACTCGACGTCCCAGAACTCCCCCTTATGTTGGAGCGGCTCACCTGTCCAGGCTTCCACAAGCAACTTCTCCGCCTCATCGAGCCGCGCGATTCCGTCCTCCATCGTTATCCCGAAACCGATGTATTCGTAATGGTTGTAAGCGGACCCTCGACCCGTCCCTACGATCAGCCGGCCGTGGCTCAGGTTATCCAACAGCGAAGTCTGGACGGCCAACCGTATCGGATGATGGAACGCCAACTCCACCACCGCAAACCCGATTTTGATCTTGGTGGTGCGCGCCGCCAGCGCGGCCCCCAAAACCAGCGGATCCGCGTGTGCCGCCGCGCCATCGAAATGGTGCTCGGTCAGCCACACAGAATGCATGCCGATTTGTTCGGCCAGGACCATCTCATCGATGGTACTGTCGATTACTGAAGAGTCTCGCTCCGGGTCGTGGCTGACCGGGAATACGAAAGAGCCAAACCTCATCTCATCCTCATACGTATAAAGGGTAAATATGCTCGGTGATTATAGACTATCGAATCCGCTTTTGCGCCCGGCAGTGTGCCCGCTCGTTCTGAGATGGCCCCAATCGACTGTTCGTCTGATCAGGCTCCGACAGCCCCTGTCTCTAGCGTTGGCGTTTTTTGCGTGCGTTGCGAGCGGCACGGGCTTCTTGTCGTGCGCCGGCACGCCGGGCGTCGATGACCCGTTGGCGCAACCGGCCGGCGGCCCACCGGTCAGTCTGGTGGTGGCCAACAGCGATCTTGCCGTCGGACATAACCGAGTGTCGTTCGGGCTGGTGGACCGAGATTACATGCCCGTGCGCCCGGAGTCGGTGGACGTACGCGCCGTTTATTACGAACCCGGCGCGCCAACCGGCCAGGTCCGGTATCGAACGTCCGCCGGGTTTGTTGCGTGGCCACCCGAGGGCAAGCGCGGCACATTCGTCGCCCATGTGGAGTTCGACGAGGCCGGGACGGCTACGGGAGACACACTGGGCATATGGGAGTTGCACGCCACGTTTGAACACCCACCCGGCGAACCCTTGACTATTGGCTCCGCAGTATCGGTGGCCCCCGAGCACGCCATTCCGTTCCTCGGTGAGCGCGCGCCGCTTTCCAAGACGCCAACTGCCGATACCGTCGGCGATCTTCGCACGATCAGCAGCAGCCCGGAGCCCGATCCGGCCCTGTACCAGGTGTCGGTGTCGGAGGCGGTCCAGTCGGGCAAACCTGCGGTGATTTCATTTGCAACGCCGGCATTTTGCGTCTCGGCTACGTGTGGCCCCCAGATCTCCGACCTTTCGGGACTTGCTCAAGCGTACTCCGGGCAAGCCAACTTTGTTCACGTGGAGGTTTACCGCGACCCTCACCTGATCGACCCTCAGAGCCCGATCAGGGAACTGGTTCCGGCCGTGGAGGAATGGGGCTTGGTTTCGGAGCCGTGGACTTTCGTGGTGGGGAGCGACGGAATAATCACCGCCAGATTTGAGCAATATGTCCCGCCGTCGATTTTGGAATCCGCATTATTGTCAGCAATGCAACCATAGATGACGGATATATGCTATGGTGTTTGTGTAGGGAATGTAGCCGAACTAAGTTGTAAATGCATCGTTCGACGAAAACTAGACAACGGGAGTCACATTTTGACCAGGGTAATAGTCACCATAGAGGGTGATATCGATGAAGTAGTGGCGACTTTACGTGGCATGGCGGGTCGCGTTATTTCAAACTACCCAGTCCCACCGTCAGCCGAAGACATCGAAGTTCGTACGGAATCGGCTGGTGGCGAGGAAGATGACCATCCTGCCGAACAACCCGTCGATCCCGGTGAAGCCGAGCTGAGGCCCGTGTGGAACACCAGTTATGTCCACACTTTCTGGCGAAATCTGTCCGACACTGCCCGCCAGGCGATCATTCGAGTCTCCCGCTCTCCGAACCACACCCAAAGAAGGGCCCAGTTGATGCACACCCTTCAGCTCAGTCAAAGAGAACTGTCGGGCTCGCTGTCCAGCCAGGGCCACAGCCTGAACCGGCTCAAGCGCCGCCGGGGTGACGTGGATCTCCCGCGGCCGCTCACCTACAACAAGGTCGCCGACGCATACGTCTTGGACCCGAACTTTGCCGACGCTTTGAGGGAAACCGGATTGAGTTGACGCTATCCTGGGCCGGAAGTGCGTAAAGCGGACACGCGGCCCTAGAAATGCACCCCCCGCGACCCGCCCCCGTCCACAGCGATAGTCTGCCCGGTAATCGCAGAAGCCAGGTCGGAGCACAAGAAAGCTGCTAAGTTGGCTATGTCTTCCGGCTCGATCATCCGCCCGATGGGAATCTCGCCCACCGATTGAGCCAATTCCGCCTCCGGTGTAATGTTGCTGCGAGCCGCCCTTTCTTCCACCAACCCCATGTACCGTTCGGTTCGTGTGCTCCCCGGATGTATGCAGTTGACCAAGATGCCGTCGGCAGCCACGTCGTCGGAGAGCGCCTTTGAGTAGTTGGACATCGCCGAGTTGGTGACGCCCGAACCCGGATTCGTTGGGCTGGAATTGCGCGCCGCCATCCCGCCGATGTTGATAATTCGTCCGCCACCGGCATCTCTCATGTGCGGAATGGATTCCCTGGCGCACCTGATGTAGCCCATCACCTTGGTGGTGATGTGATTCAATATCACGTCATCGGGAATGGTGCTGGCCCGGTCGCTGGTGCTGTTCACGGCGTTATTGACCAGGATTTCCAGTTTCCCCAGCCCGGCCGCCGTTTCGTTGACCAGGTTGACGATGTCCTCTGGAACGGTCATGTCAGCGCGTATGGGTATGACGCGGGACCCGGTAGCGTCCGAGATCTCCGCTGCCGCCGCGCGCAGATCTTCCTCTCCCCGCGCGCAGATGGCCACCGAGCAGCCATCCCGAGCCAAGGCGTACGCGATGGCTTTGCCGATTCCTTTGCTCCCGCCCGTGACGAGAGCGGCTTTTCCTTCCAATCCTGGCAGCATAGTTACTTCCTTCGGTTTTCAATTGACGATATTTCGGAGGTTGTTCCTGGGAATCCACCCTACGGCGTCGCCGCTGCTATCAACTCGGAAACGTCCCCGGCGTCCCAAATCCTGCGGCAAGCGCCGACCACGTCATCCAGCTTGGAAGCCGGCCATTCGATTTGAGGGAACAATGGCCGCAACCGAGACTCCTCGGTGTCAAATCCCCATTCCAATTCGGTGCCTTGGTATTCGCCCTGATAGGCATTGCCGCCGGCCATTTCGATGGTAATGCGAGGCGCGAAAGCTCTGCGGTCCTGATGCCCGACCGTTTCGACTTTGTGCATCAGTTGCAACACTGCTTCGTGATTCTCGGCGGTTGCGGATTCTGCGTCATCTCCCGGATCAATGCGTGTCCGCAGCGGCGGATAGGCCCCGTTGACCGCAACGTATGCGGTGAAATAGTGAGTGCTGCCCACGATTGCCTGGCCGCGTGAGGGGTTGGGAAACGCCGGCGACGGATATAGCGTTTCCAGCCAGTTCATATCGACGGTGATCTTCTCTATATCGTCGACATTCAGTTCGTGCGCCGTGCGAATGTCCGACATCAGGTCGATGACTGGGCAGTTGTATCCGGCGGTGGGGTACATCTTCAGCACGGTGTGGAGCAGCTCCCACCGGCTCCCCAGACCCTCCGTGACGGGTGCAAAATCAACCTGCGTAGGCCCGGTGAACACGTAGGACAACTCGCCGCGATTGTTTCCCGTGAAGGCGTTGTAAAAACCGGCCGGGCCCTCCAGTGCCTCCTCGGATCCGCGGACGTCCTCACGGGCCAACAACGCGGCCATTATGCCGCTGCGAGCCGACTGGGGCTCGTGAAACATCATTTCCCGCCCGCCGGATCTGGGGCCTTCGTTCGTCCCGGCGGTGAACGTAGACGCTAACGCGATAGCGGTAACCATCTGGTCCTCGGTGAGGCCCAGGAGCTTGCCGGTGGCGACCGCGGCTCCCAATGTCCCGTATATCGGACTGGAACGAAAACCTCGAGCCTGGGTCGATGCGATGAAATCCCCGGCAATCCTGGATTCAACTTCGTACGCGGCGGCCATCGCCGTGATCAAATCTGCTCCTGAACTTTCACACAGTTCAGCCGATGCCAGAGCAGATGGAATCACACACGGACCCGGGTGGGTGAGCATCCGGTACGAGTCCGCCTGATTCGTGGCATGCATCAACTTGCTGTTCGCGAACGCCGCTCCGCACCGGGTAGCGCGGCCTCCGTTGGCCAGGATCGTGGCGCCGTTAGGCGAGGCTTCCTCCACCAACGATAGATCAACGGCGGCCTTACCGTGATGAGTGTTGGCGCCGATGATCGAGACAACCGTGGCGTGAAGCAGGGATGTCTGCATCTTGTCGATTACCACCGGAGGCAAGTCTCGGGCGTCCAGGTTGACAATCCAGCGGGCCAGGGTGCGCGAAAGTGAGTCAGGCATTGCGATGCTTCCTATTTCTGTTTCGTCGTGCGTTGATTATTGCAGGAACTGGGGAATGAAGGCCAATCGGCGCCGAGATCGTGGCCGCACGCCTATCCATCGGCGAAGCAGCTACATGTCGGGCGGCAGCGGATATTGATGGCCTGCGTTCAATCCAAATCGAGGAGCGCGCGCCTGAAAATTAATTTGCTAATCGCCAGCATCAAAACCGCAGCGACGAACAGCAACACCAAAGTAATCTCCAGACTTTGCAGGGCAAAACCGAGCCCGGTCGCCGCAGCAGGTGGATGCTCGGTATCCGTGGCGCACATGAGCAAAATCAGAATACCCAAAGTAGCAGCAGCAGCCACTACCGCGACCAAATGATGTGTGTCATCCGAAACGGGTACCCATCCGGCGTGGAACAGAATAAACGATGCAAGCGCGCCGACCGCCAGGCCCAGAATGTGTCCACCCACCAGGTGCCGCAATGCTGCGGCGCTGGAGTTGGGATGTACGAACGCGATGACAGCGCTGGAGCTCAACCCGGCAGCCAGTACCGCATCGGCTATCGAGTCCACCAACAGCAGCACGCCCAACATCACCACCGCCGCCAACGTCGCCTGAAGCAGATAACGCCCCCTCAAGCGGAAAAATTGTACGTTGTAGAGGGCGAAGAAAAGTGGGAGGTGATACTTCCTACTGATACGCCGGGGCATCAACTGGAGTTCGCCCCGGGTCATCAGCCGGTTGATTACACCGTTGGACGCGGAGTTGAGCCTTTTGCGCGCCGCCGACACCGAACGCGCCCGGGTCCTACGTTTCCTGGCCCTTGCTCCCCTTGCGCCACGACCCCTGATTTCGCGGGACTCGGCGCTGGCCCGATCTGCCATTGGGCTAAGGCCCCTAGCTGAGACCGCGAACGAAGTCCAACCAAACCCTGGCGCAAGGCACCGGCAAGATGTGCTGCACGAATCCGGACACCCCGGGGAACACCACCGCAGTGCCGTTGGGGAACACATCGGCCGCGCCGCGGAAATCGCCCAGGACCTCTTCCCGCAATGCAGCCGCGGCGATTATCAGCGTAGGGGTCTGGACGTCTTTCAACAGAGGTCGCAGATCTCCGCCGGCCTGCGCCTGGAAACCGGCGACCACGTGGGGAGTGGTTGCCTTCATCTGCTCGGCATACCAGCGCGTGTACGCCGGATCCACGATTTGTGGGTCCAACCGGCGCCCAATGCTGCTCTCCACCCATGCGCCGATTCCCTCATTCTCGATCTGCACTGCCGATTCGGCGTGGTGCGCGTCATTGAAAGAAGTCGGAGAAGTACAAGCGGTCAACGACAGCAGCTTTTCCTGGTGCATCGTCGCATATCGCATTGAAATGCTGCCGCCGACGGTCTCGCCAATCAGGTGGAACCGGTCCAAGCCCAACTTATCCACAAATTCGGCCAGGTCCGTAGCAAAATTGTCCACCGACCACGGGTAGCCGGGCTCAGGAACCGATGATTGACCCATCCCTCGCATGTCTAGTCGGATCACCCGATAATGCCTGGCAATAATCGGGACCCAGCCGAACCACATCTTGTGGTTCTTTGCCATGCCGTGGTGCATCACCACCGTTTCCGGTTGGGTCCACGGATCGGTGAAATCGTCTATCGTGTAAAACAGCTCGCAGCCGTCGTCCAGTCGCAGTTGCATGATATTTACGGCGACCTCCGTGCGCTTTAGACGTGTGTTCGCCGCTCGGATGCAGCGGCGGATATAAGACAATCGCCGCGCAGAACCACGCGGCGATTGTAATGCTTATTTTAGCTGATGCCCAACTCGTTGAAAACCGACCGGGCAATGCGCATAGCGGTTCTTGCGTTGATGTAACCGCCATACATCGACAGGTGGATGAAAATCTCCATCACTTCCGTCGGATTTAGGCCGACACCAACGGCGCCGCGAATGCGCCTTCTCATCTGCGCGTCGTAAACGCCCATGCTGGTAAGAGCCGCCAGCGAGATGATGGCCCTCTCTTGGTCACTCAACAGGGAACGGCTGTAAATTGCGCCCCAGTTGTATTCGTCAATGATTCGTTCGAGTTGCGCTTCAGGACTATCAGCATCCATGCCCGTGTCCTGAATGCCTCCCAAATGCTTGCGATGCAATTCCTGACCCAGCGCGTACAATTCGTCGACATGCTGGTTGGGATCGTATTCCAGGTCCGGTTCGTATTCGATGCCCATTTCCTCGAAAATGTCCTTGGTCAATCGCAACCCCGACTCAACGGCCGGAACGCCAATGTAAAACGTGGATTGCAAGAATATCTCCACGATCTGGTTGGGGGTCAGGCCCACGTTGAGAGCGCGGACGATGTGCCTGCGAAGGAGGTTGAGTTCTCCCTGGGTCATCAACGCCGAAATCGTGGCGATGCAACGCTGCTTCAGATCAAGTCCAGGTCGAGTCCATATGGTGCCGAACAAAGCCTCGTCGATGATGCGTTTCAGGTCGGGAGCCAACTGATCGACGCCAGGCAAAGCGAAATGCGAGACGTCCCCGCCGGCCATGATCCTCCGCATCTCCTGGCCCGCTTGAACTCGGTCATTGAGACTAGTCAAGGCGACTTTCCTCCTAAAAACGGCTTCGGTTTGGATTATTCAAGGCAGAAATCTTGGTTGAAGAACCCCTCAGAATCGAGCCCGATTATAGCACAGGCATAATCTCCCGCTATCGACAACATATCAGGCCAATCACAAGCCGTCGAACTTAGCGCTGGACACGCGTGATTCCTCGCTCGCGACTGAGTCGTTGACACCAAGTTGGCCTACTGTTAACGTATGCCGCCAATCTGACAGCCCGGTTAGGCGATCCTGTAAAGTCCAAATTTATCGTCTGATCGTCGGCGCATTTTACGCTGCGAGGGGGACTGTATGTTGAAAACAAGCAGACTGCGATCCGGCGCGTTCACGGCCTGGTCGTCGCGTACGCTAATAGCGGCAGGCACCATAGCGATGCTCGTGGTCGGGATAGCTGCGTGCGGCGGTGGCGAGACGGCAGCCCCGGCGGCGCCCGCCGCGAGTGAACAGGCAACCGAAGCTCCGGCCGCCATGGCGAAAGAACCGGTTACCTTGCAGGTGGTTTGTATCAACCGTACGCTGCGGCCCTGCGAGCTGATTGATTCCTTCTATATCCCCCGCGTGCAGGAACGCACCGGTGGTGAGGTTGCAATCGAGATCTCGTCGTATCCCGAACTGGGTCTCGCGGGGCCCGACACGATTCGATTGGTCAACGACCAAACCCTCGAGTTCGCGGAAATATATTCCGGATACGTCGGAGGGGACCTTCCCATTATCGACGTGGGCAACCTGTGGGGCCTCTCGCCCAGTAACGACGCCCACCTGGCTCTCACCGATGCGATCGAGGACGACATGATCCGCATCCTCCGGGACGCTACGGGCGGCGAGCCCATTTTTAGGAATTACTATCCCAACCAGTACATCTTCAGCCGTGAGCCTCTGCCCGACCTGCCTGCGTTTGAAGACAAGAAAATCCGGCAGCACAGCACGATTCTCGGGGACCTGTTGTCTGGCCTCGGCGCCGAGGGCCAATTCGTCGCGTTCGCCGACGTGTACACCGCGTTGGAGCGCGGAGTGCTGGACGGCGGCGTCACGGGTGGAACTCCCGGTTATGGGCAACGATGGTATGAGGTAACTGATTACCTGTATGGGCCAATCGTTGGTTCCATCGGCGTCACCTACGTCACGGTCAACGGCGATAAATGGAGCCAGCTGTCCGAGGAAAGCAAAGCGGTCCTCAAGGAAGTCGGAAAGGAATACGAAGCCGAAAACCTGCGCTTGCTCAAAGAGCAGTGGGATCCGGACGGCATCAACTTGAACGTCGAAGAAGGGATGGAATATTCCGATTTCCCGGACGACGTCAAAGCCAAGATGCGTGATACCGCCCTCGATCTCATCATCCCTAACTGGGTGGAACGAGCCGGCGGACCGAGCTCGGAAGGCGTCCAGATCTTCAATGAGAAGGTCGGCCCGATCGTCGGTGTGGTCATCAACTCCGATGGCACCGCCAGCGAAACCAAGCCATGATTATGATGGACAAGACCGATTGCGGCGACCTGCGCAGTGTCGGTGATGTCTGCATCAGCATAGTGAACTCGCCCAATGGCGGCGAGGAAGCCATGGCGAGCACTCCGTGCGACGGTGAAACCGCCTCTTCGGTGCCTGCGGTCCACGGCGGCGGCAGTCCGGCGGGTTGGTCTTGCGGCGAGGAAAGCGGTATCAACTTCAACCTGACACCGCTGGAATCCCAGGGCCAAAAATTTGAAATGCAGATGGCCTGCATCAACAGGACACTCGTTGACTGTGGACTCGCCATCGGAAACTATGCTGAAACCGATGTCCTCGGTTTCGTCGAGCGGGTCAATCGACGAACCAACGGCCAGGTCATGTTCGAAGTTTCATCATTCCCAGAACTGGGAATCGCCGGCCCTGACTCTCTACGATTGTTCGAGGACGGCACGCTTGACTCCGCGCAGATTTATTCCGGCTACGTGGGCGGCGACTTCCCAATCATGGACATGAGCAACCTCTGGGGACTTTATCCGACGCAAGCTGCCCAATTGGCGGTTATCGAAGCCATCCAACGCAAGATGGCGGAAGTTACCGCGCAGAACGGCGGGATTCAGGTCGCGTACATGATGACCGCGCACAACTACATCTTCGCCAAACCCCAGGTCGACGGCCTGGAGGACCTGCAAGGATTGAAGGTCCGGAGCCATAGCACGGTGCTGAGCGACCTGCTGTCTGGTATGGGGGCGGACCCCCAGTTCATCGCGTTCGCCGATGTATATACTGCTCTGGAACGCGGCGTTATCGACGGAGCGATATCCTGCGGCTCGTGCGGCCATGGCCTGCGCTGGTACGAAGTGGCGGACTATTTGGTGGGCCCGATCGTTTCCGTGGGCCATAGTTGGTTCTCCATCAGCGAGCATCGCTGGAACGAGATGCCAAAGGACCTGCAGAATATCGTCCTGGAAGAAGGGGCACGGCACGCCTACCTGAACAGGCAGTTGCTCTTCGAGCACTTCGCGCCCAACGCCATCGCCCAAAACGTGGAACAAGGCATGAAGGAGATCACATTTACGGACGAGATGAAGAATGCCCAACGGCAGTCGGCAATCGAAAACGTCGTCCCCGGGTGGGTGGACCGGGTCGGGGGCCCCACTTCTGAAGGCGCCGTAATTTTCAACGATCTGGTCGCGCCAATCGTCAAAGTGAAGATCAACCCCAACGGTACGGCCTCTGCTACCGAATAGGACGCAGGACATCGACTTTCGCAATTCTGAGGGCGGTTTGACGACTGCCCTCAATTCATTAGTTAACGAAACCTGATCGACTTATGGTCCAACCTCTATTGGTCACAACATTTATCTGGATTTGTTTTCCGTTTGACAAGGATAACTGCTTGCCATAGACTCGCAAAATCGTTGCAAAAACAACGTACCGGGACCCTAAAGTTCGCCCTTTTTGAATGCTGGATCGACAGGAGGGGGTATGAAGATTCGCATCGAAGAGACGGTGTCCCGCATCGGCATTGGCAAATATCTTTTAGCTGCAACTCTCTGCATGTTGATAGCGTTATAGGTGTCAGGGTCGGCGCTGCCGGTCAGGCGGAGAACGTCAACTAGCCCGCACTTTGGCCTCGCCGAGACCCGAAAACTCATTGCCGGACGGATGGACGATGCGGCAGTAGCGACCGTGACCTGTTTGGTTGACATTTATCTGTCCGGCAAATATAGTCCGCACTTGCAAAACTGGCGGGTCAGTTCCAATCTCTCGCCCACGGAAACGACGGAAAATAAACCGCAGGCGTGTGTTTCGCCGCTCCCGAATACCTTCCCTGGAGGCGCCAGTTGACTACCCAACCCACGTCAACATCCGCACCCGTCAGCATAACCCGGTTGATTTACAGGATCGACGGGTGGCTGGACTTTGTATACCGAATATTCGGTTACATCTGCGGCTCTTTGTTGCTCCTGTTGGGGATATACATCACTTACCAGGTGATCGTCCGCAAGCTTGGCGGTCCTGTGCTGGGAAACCAGGAGTTGATAGGCGGGTATATCCTGGCGTTCGCCGGAACATGGGCGTTCTCTTATTCCCTGCGCACCGGTTCTCACGTCCGCATCGACGTTTTGCTACCTCTGTTCTCGCGTATTCACCCTTATATGCGATCGGTTGCCGACTGGTTGGCGTTGGGCTCGGTAGGGTTCTTCGGACTTATCACGGCTTGGTATGCATGGAAAGAAGTCCTCAAATCGTACTGTATTCGTAACGCGCCGGATGTGTCTTCTAGCGGCACTGACCGTTTCGTGATGAACTTGCTCGGAGAAGACAATCCCGACAAACTTGCCCTCGGGTGTGAGCCTGCTTTAGCCAACACATACCTGATTGCAAATTTTTTGCCAGAACTTTGGGCATTCCAGATAATCGTGGCAGTCGGGTTCACCATGCTGGCATTTACCTCGTTCGAGTGGATGCTCAGCATGATAGTACGCGGGGTGCTAGAGGTCTGGCACAAGAATTCAGGTGGAGACGTGGCCGAGCTTGCGCCCAACGTCGAGATCGTCGAGGAAGCGGCTTCCGGCGTGTAGAACTCGGCCTCCTCTAGCCCCAGTGAATCCATAGCAAAGCACCCTATTTTCGACCTACGGTAACTCTCCGGAGGACTGCAGAAAATGGCAATCATCACCGCGTTCAGCATGATGGGAGTTTTCTTCCTGATTGGCTTGTATGTAGCCGGCGCCTTGGGCGTGCTTTCGCTGGTGATGATGCAGGCGTTTTCGGATGCTCCGCTTTGGAACATCCTTGGGAACAAAGCCTGGGAAAGCAACACCAACTTCATCCTGGTGGCCGTCCCGCTGTTCCTGCTCATGGGCGAATTGATGCTCCGCTCCGGAATGGGAGAGCGGATGTATGGAGCGTTGTCCCGTTGGCTGGTTTTCCTGCCCGGCGGCTTGCTGCACACCAACATCGCTTCGTGCGCCGTGTTTGCGGCGTGCTCCGGATCCAGCGTCGCGACCTCCGCCACCATCAGCCGAGTATCGTTGCCCTCGTTCCGGCAACGCGGTTACAGCGAGCGGTTGGTGATCGGGTCCCTGGCGGCAGGCGGAACGCTCGGAATTTTGATTCCCCCCAGTATCGGATTGATCATCTATGGAGTGCTCGTGGAGGAATCCATCGGGCGGCTGTACATGGGCGGATTCTTGCCCGGGTTTTTGCTGGCATTCACGATGATCCTGATGATGGTCGTTACCTCAGTGATCCTGCCCCGGACGGCGCCTATGGATGACGAGGTCCGGAGGCTGTACCGCGCTTGGTTCAACGGGCTCGGCATCAGGCGTTACACCGATGAGCAAGGTGAAGAACTGAGGCGAGAACAGGCAACGGAAATAGCGCTCTCCGATCCTGTGGAACGAGCCGCTTACAGACGGGGACGTTCCACCCTTTCTTACGGAGAGGCGACGTCCGAATGGCTACGGATGATAAAGGAAGCCACCGTTGGTTTGTTGGCGATCGTTCCGGTCCTGATCATCATAATGGTGGTTCTGGGTTCGATCTACACCGGATGGGCAACCCCTACGGAAGCAGCAGCGCTGGGCGTATTCGGCGCGCTTGTGGTGGCCATAGCCAACGAACTGTTCAAAAAGCCGCTGGGAGTCTACACAGATTGGGGAGCTGCCTCCCGCGGCATTCGGATTATGCTCCTGGACGCCATCATATCGACGGTACGCACGTCGTCGATGATCATGCTGATCGTCATGGCTGCGTTCACGCTGAGCTTCGCGTTCGCCCGCTTGGGTATATCCCAAGATATTTCCGAGTGGATCACGGGCCTGAATCTCAACGCGCTGCAATTCGTGATCATCCTCGTATTTTTCTACCTGCTGCTGGGAACTTTCATGGAGAGTTTCGCCATGCTGGTGACCACGATCCCGATCCTTACCCCGTCGCTGGAAGCAGTCGGCGTCGATTTGATCTGGTTCGGCATCATCATGGTGATCCTGGTCGAGGCCGCCCTGATCAGTCCCCCGGAAGGGATCAACCTTTACATCCTGCACGGGGTGAGACAGGACGTTGACCAACAAATGGCAGAGCAAACGGCGGCGGCGCAGGAGGCGTTACGAGAAAGTACGATTACGGACGTGTACATAGGGGTATTACCATTCATGGGCTGCATGGCCCTGGTGATAGCACTATTGTTCGCGTTCCCTGACATCGCTCTCTGGGCGCCGTGCATCATTTACGACGACCCGAGCCGGGACTTCCTGCAAACGGTCAATGTTGAACGTGAGGCCGCCGGTTTCTGGGAAAGCGTTAGATATTGCTCGTCTGAGTTCAGACCGCGGGCTTACAATTAGCGCGTCTGTGCAGGTCAGCGCGAAACGTGAACGAAAGCCACCACCTTTACGCCGGGCGGTGGCTTTTTGTTGACCTGCCGATGGGCCAGCGGTAGGATACCGCCTACCATGTACGCTCTGATTCTGGCCGGCGGGAAGGGGGAACGATTGCGTCCCCTTACGGAAACGATACCCAAACCGATGGTACCGGTGGCCGGCAAGCCGATAGTAGCTCACCAGGTGAGCTGGTTGCGATCATCCGGCGTAACCGATGTGGTGTTCCTGGTGGGTTACCTCGGTCATCTGGTCGAGGAATACTTCAGAGACGGCACTAGTTTCGGGATTCGGGCGCAATATTCCTATGAAGATACTCCGTTGGGCCGGGGCGGAGCGATAAAGAAGGGCTTGGACGGGCTATCTGACGTCGATGGCCCAGTCATCGCCACCAATGGCGACGTGATCACTCAAACGGACTTGCGCCAATTGGTGCGGGATTTCAACCAGAGAACGGCCACGAATCCTTCTCACATGGCCACCATCTTAACGGTGCCGATGGTCAGTCCGTACGGCATTGTTGACTCGGATCCCACTGGCAAAGTACGCCAGTTTCGCGAAAAAGCAACGCTTCCATACGAGATCAACGGTGGGATCTACGTGCTGAATCCGGCGATAGCAAGATTGTTGCCCGACGAAGGCGACCACGAGACGACTACCTTTCCGGAGTTAGCCACCTCGGGACGAATGTCGGCAGTTCAGAGCGACAGATTCTGGCGCAGCGTTGACTCATTCAAGGACCTCAGTGAAGTGGAAACCTACTTATCTGGAGAACCTGAAACGACCGGACGGGTGACGTATTGATCACCGCGGCGCAAACGCAACATGTCGCCGACACGGCGGCCGCCATACGCGACAACATCCAACGGACGATTGTCGGGAAATCTGAGGTCATCGAGTTCACGTTGGCCGCACTGTTCAGCGCCGGACACATTCTGGTGGAGGACGTACCGGGCATTGGCAAGACAACCCTGGCCAGGTCATTGGCGTATTCGCTGGATTGCGAGTTCCGACGCATCCAGTTCACCCCGGACCTGATGCCTTCGGACATTACGGGAATCAACTACTACAACCAGCAGAATGGGCAGTTCGAATATCGACCGGGTCCGGTTGTCTCTCAAGTGGTTCTCGCCGATGAAATCAACCGGGCCACCCCTCGAACCCAGTCCGCCCTCCTCGAGGCAATGGCAGAGCGACAAGTCACCGTGGACCAGGACACCGTTCGATTGCCGGCGCCGTTCATGGTCGTGGCAACCCAAAACCCCATTGAACTGGAGGGTACGTTCCCGCTGCCCGAAGCCCAGATCGATCGGTTTTTGCTTAGGCTAAGCTTGGGCTATCCCTCGGAAAACGACGAGGAGTCCATGGTGGAACGGTTCGAAGACGCCGATCCGCTCGGCGAACTAAAGCCGGTGGCATCCGCTGACGAGGTACTTAGGATCCAGGCCATGGTACGCCAGGTGTACATCAGCCCGGTGCTCAGAACGTACTTGGTCCAGTTGGTACGGTCCACCCGAGACCACGCGGACGTAGAACTTGGCGCAAGTCCGCGAGCAACGTTGGGCCTTTACCGAGGAGCCCAAGCCCTCGCCGCGGTCAGAGGGCAAGAGTACGTCACGCCGGACGATATAAAAACGATGGCGCAGCCGGCTTTGGCCCACAGAATCATACTCAAAAGCATGGCGCGGCTGCGAGAACGCACGCAAGAGTCAGTGATCGCGGATTTGCTCGAGCAGCAACCCGTGCCGATATGACCTGGTTACCGGCCACAGGCCAGGATCATTGCTCCGGCGCACGAATTCAGATTCGACCTTCTTTACATTCTCTGGCCTCTCGTTCCCGCTGTTGAAGATAATCCGGCTGGTCACAGATCGACTGCCCGGGGTTCGAAGTCGTTGCTGGCCCATGCCCACCGGATTTACGCATGGCCTTTGACACCAGAGGAAGGTTCGATTTCAATCCTGGAGCACTGAAGGCACCGCACACCTTCAGTGATTCGATCCGTTAGAGTGGTGAGGCGCGCCGGGTCCCAAACGATGTTTGAGGCCATCCTGTGACGCCCGGCAATGCTTGAGCGTTGCGCAATGTGACCTGCCTACGTACAATTGGGGAACTTCCCGGAAAAGGTACCCAAAGACCGCACAGGAGAATATTTTGACCACCGCAGAGCAAACCGAAATCATCCTTTATACCCATCCGGATTGCCCGTTTTCCGCGCAGGCGAAGATGCATTACCGGCGGCAAAGGGTGGCGTATACGGAGATCGACGTTTCCAAACAACCGGACCAAATTCCGGCGCTCCTGGAGCTTTCGGGCGGTGAACGCATCACGCCGATAATCGTGGAAAACGGAGCGGTAACGATCGGGTTCGAGGGCGGTTATTGAGACTTTTAGCGTGGGGGCCGTGAGCCCTCAAACCAATTGCGCTCCGCTGTGTCGCGACATGGTCTCGTATGCCTCCTACCAATCGTATGCGGGCGGCGAAAGAGTTGCGGACAACAGGGGTGCATTCAAGACCTGAACTGGGCCGTGATAACTTGCTCCCCTGCGGCCCATTTATTTTGGAAACGCCAACGCCGTCTCGTCGGTCAATCCGGGCGTAGAGTCGCTCATCGGATTTTGTACGAATATTTGACCGAAAACTGTTGCATTATCGGAACGCACGTGCTAGGATTGTCCCAGAAATAGTGCAGTTGCGTGTGAGGTTTGAAATGGCTATCAACCCGGAAACCCTGAATCTGGACAAAGACAAACTGGCGGCTCTGGAAATCGCCCTCGGCCGTATCGAGAAAGACCACGGCAAAGGCGCGGTGATGCGGGGAGACGACCAGGTGGCCCACCTCATTACCAACGCCATTCCGACGGGTTCCTTGTCCCTGGACTTGGCCCTGGGCGTGGGAGGTTTGCCGAGGGGCAGGGTGACGGAGATCTATGGCGGCGAATCGGCAGGCAAATCCACCCTGGCGATTCACATCATGACCGAAACGCAGCGGCAGGGCGGATTGGCGGCCTACATCGACGCCGAGCACGCGTTGGACCCGCAATACGCAGCCAACTGTGGCCTGGACTTGGACAACCTGTTGATCTCCCAACCGGATTCCGCAGAGCAAGCGTTGGACATTACCGAAAAGCTGGTAAGCAGCGGCGCGGTCGATTCCGTCGTGATAGACAGCGTGGCGGCGTTGGTGCCCCAAGCCGAGATAGAAGGCGACATGGGGGATGTGCACGTAGGGATGCAAGCCAGATTGATGTCGCAAGCGCTGCGCAAACTCACAGCCACCATCAATCGGTCTCGGACTGCGGTGGTGTTCATCAACCAGATTCGAGAAAAAATCGGCGTTACATACGGCAGTCCCGAGGTCACCCCTGGCGGGAGGGCATTGAAATTTTACAGTTCCGTCAGGATCGACTTGCGCAGGACCGAATCGCTGAAGCAGGGGTCTGAGATCATCGGCAACAGGGTAAGGGCGCGCATTGTTAAAAATAAGGTGGCAGCGCCATTCCGGGTAGCCGAGTTTGACATTATGTTCAACCAGGGCATCAGCAAGATGGGCGACCTGCTGGACATAGGAGTGAACCAGGGCATCATCAAGAAAGCAGGTTCGTTCTATTCCTACGGAGATACGCGACTGGGACAGGGCAGGGAAAACTCCAAATCATTCCTTAATGAGCACCCGGACATCTCCGGCACAATCGAAGCGTTGATCCGGGGAGAAGAGGTGCCGGAGGACCCCACGACCGATGAGGTTTCCAACGGGCACGGAGCAACCTCGGTGGAAGGCGGTGCACCGTACATCGCCGGCGCCGGGGGAGTAAGTCTGAACTGATGCACCCTTCTGACGACTATGCCCGGGCACTACAGGTGGCCCTGCGGTACGTCAGTTTCCGGCAAAGGTCCATTACCGAAGTACGCCGACGGGTTGGGAAGGAGTTCTCCCAACCCGTCGTTGAACAAGTGCTGGAGTCGCTCAAGCGGTACGGGTACCTGGACGATGAGGACTTCGCCCGTCGATGGAGGGACAGCCGGAACCGACGACGGCCACGGGGGGCATTCGCGTTACGGCGGGAGCTACGGGCCAAGGGGGTCGCAGAAAATATTATCGATACGACCCTGGAGGGATTGGATGAACCCGCAAACGCATACCGGGCCGGCGAGCGACAAGCCGAACGATGGCTGGAGCGTGGTGACATGTCCTACGCATCGTTCCGGCAGAAAATGTGGGACTATCTGAGACGACGCGGTTTCGGAATCAGCGTCGCGAGGGACACCGTAGGCCGCCTGTGGATTTCGTATGGCGAAATCAGCAGAGGGGAGTCAGATCCCACCTAGTGAAGGGCAGCGTTGGGGAATGGTCTGTCTCGGAAGAGTGAAGCAAGCCCGACGGTAACGCACGAGCCATAAATAAGGCGCTAATGCTACAGGCGAACGCGCGCGATGGCGATCAATACGCCACCCACCGTGGCCAGGAGACCCCACAATCCCAGCAGTCGGAAGTCCAGCAAGAACAGTGAGATGAGCACGGTGATAACAACCGTGCCACCGGCGATGTACATCAAGCCCCGGCTGCGCTTTAAGTTCACTACCCTGCTGATAATCTCTCCGGTAATGTAGCCCACCCCCAAAGGCATTATCACCAAGGCGAGCCCGCCAAGATACAGCGCCAACAGCACAGTGAGAACAACCCCAGCTATCCCGATAACGGCGGCGACTACCACCGCTCTGGCATAATTGGCAGGCCGAACGTCGAAAGTCGGCAGGGGTTGGGCGCGTCCGCACTCACGGCAGCGGATTCCCACCGGGACCTGCACCATGCACTCGGTACAGATTGGTCGCTGACACTGACTACAGGACAGCCCGGTGGAAACGGTCGGGTGCCAGTAACAGGTCGCGATTCTTGGTCCGCCGGGTTGCTCTGACATCAAAAATCGTTCGTCCGATCCGGCGCGCGTTGTAGCCATTGTTGACGGTCTGCAATGTCCCGGTCCCGCAATAATCGATTAAACAACACGGAAGCGCGTGAGACGTCGGTCGGCAAGGGCCCTCCGTTGGACGCCAATCGCTTAATCAAGATTAGCACAGCCCCTACGGCCGCATAGGCAGCGAAGTGGACAGGGGAACCAACCAGCAACCAGGATTGAGGCCAAGCCAGGCAAACCAAAGGCAACACGCACATAACCACGAGCAAGGATTCGGCTGAGCGTCGGGAAACCATCCAACCGCACAAATACGTGACCAATGCCGCCAAAAACAAGGACGGCGACACCCCTACCAACCCCCCGGCCCACACTCCTACGCTACGTCCGCCCGCGAATTTCAAAAATGGGGACCATGCGTTGCCCAACAATGTGAACAAAGGGGTCGCCACGAGGAACCAAGTGTGCTCTCCCAACCCGAGCACAAATTGACCGACCAATACCGGTGCCCCTCCCCTCGTGAGGTCCACGACTACGACCAACGGCAGCCATCGGCGGCCCAGTTGGCTGGCTAGGTTACTGCCGCCGACGTTCCCGCTGCCGTGCCGCCGAAGATCGACTCCGCCCAGTAACCGGCCCAGTAGATACGAGATCGGAATGGCGCCGAGGACATAAGCGCACGCCCACAGAGCGACTATGAGAGCGAAGGTTTGGCCCATTACCGGAGGGGAAATCAGGGTCAGCGTCGAGTCTTCAATTCTTGGGCGGCTGCTTCCAAGCGTTCGACGGTTTCCATCGGAGGACCATTTACCCCGGGAAGCGGTTCCCGAGCATTCCCGCTGTGGTGGTAGTCGCTACCCCCGCAAGGGATCAGATCGTATGCCCGGGCCAAGTCGGCCAGCCAATCAACGGTGGCCTCGTCGTACATAGAGTAGTGCACTTCCATCCCATGGAGGCCGGCGGCTTTCAACTCTTCGACCGTCTCGATCAAAGAACGCTCGGGTTCGGGCTCTCCGCCACGACGTTCAAACCAGGGGTGGGCAAACACAGCGACACCCCCCACGTCGTTAAGCATCTTCACCGCGTCCAGAGGCGTGAGCTTGGTGCGTTCCACGTAGGCTTTGCCGTTGCGACCCAAGTATTCCCGGAAAGCCTCGGCGGGCTCGGAAAAGTAACCCGCTTCAACCAACGCTTGAGCGATGTGCGGGCGACCGACTGAAGCATCGCCTGCGATTTCCAGCACGCGCTCCCATTCGATATTCAGGCCGAACTCGGCGAGCTTGTGGACCATACCTTCGCCACGGGCCAGCCGACCTTCGCGGAACACCTCAAGTGTTTCCTGAAACCCGGCGTCGCTGGTATCCATGAAATACCCCAGCATGTGGACTTCGCCCCCGGGAACATCGCAACTGAGTTCGATGCCCGGAATCAATCGCATCCCAGGAATGCGTTTAACCGCTCGCTGCGCCTCCGCGAGTCCAGCGGTTGTATCGTGATCGCTAATCGAGATGGTCCGGAGACCTTTGGAAGCAGTGAGTTCCACCAACTCGGTCGGAGTCAATCTCCCGTCGGAGGCGGTAGTGTGTAGATGTAGGTCGACGGTTATGGACATCGGAGATTCCTGCTAGTTGGTGTAGGCACTAATCGTTCAATCAATGGTGCGGTCTATGCGAACGATCTCGTTCGCACGCCCACATTCGGCGTCAATATCGATAAGGACTGAATTGAGGACACAGGGACCATCGGCGGGTTTGAAACGCTGCGGCAATCCAGTCTTGAACCGCTCCAAAACCGGCGCGATTTCCGTGCCTATCACTGAGTCCAGTGGCCCTGTCATACCGAGATCGCTCACATATGCGGTGCCGCCCGGCAGAACGCGAGCGTCGGCAGTGGCTACGTGCGTATGGGTTCCGACTACGGCGCTTACCCGGCCATCGAGATACCAAGCGAGTCCATGCTTCTCGGAGGTTGCCTCAGCGTGGAAATCCACCAAGACCAGGTTGGGCGATCGTCCGAGTTCGATTTCTGCTTCTGCCAGACGTTTGTCTGCTTCGCGGAACGGACAATCAATCGGAGGCATGAATACCCTTCCCTGGAGGTTGAGCACCATCACGTCGCCGTGCATCAACCAACCGCGCCCGGGGGCGCCGTAGTAGTTGGCAGGACGGAGTAGGGGCAACTCGTCCATGTGCGGCAGAATATCTTTTTTGTCCCAAATGTGATTTCCCGAAGTCATCACATCGACGCCAGCGTCCAAAAGATTTCGAGCAGTTTTAAGGGTGAGACCGAAACCGCCGGCGGTGTTCTCCGCATTGGCAGTTACGAGGTCGATGTCAAGCTCGTCTCGCAGTTGGGGCAAAAGGCGCGCCAAGGCACGGCGTCCGGGTTTGCCTATTATGTCACCAATCATCAAGATTCGCATGTGTATTCACATAGTAGGGGCGAATCGGCGTTCGCCCCTACTGAATTCCGGTCCGGGGATCTTTGTGGCCCGGCGTAGCGCTAACGGGCAATGCTTTCCTCGCGGGTTTCGCGGATCACGGTAACCTTGATTTGGCCTGGGAATTGCAATTCGCGAGACACCTTGCCCGCGATGTCGCGAGCCAAGGTAGCGCACGCCACATCGTCCACGGTATCGGGACTGACCATGACACGCACCTCGCGACCCGCCTGGATCGCGAACGATCGCTGGACGCCTTCGAAACCGTTAGCCGTCTCTTCCAACTCACGTAAGCGCCGGGTGTATTGCTCAATGGATTCTTTGCGCGCACCGGGCCGGGCGGCGCTGATACCATCCGCCGCAGCGACCAGGAAGGACTCGACGCTGGAGTGGTCGTCGTCGTGGTGCTCCAACACGCAATTGCAGATTAGCGATCCGATACCGTTGCGGGTCGTAAGGTCGTACCCAATCTCGGCATGCGGGCCGGGGATTTCGTGGGTCATGGCCTTGCCGATGTCGTGCAGCAACCCTCCCGCCCGCGCGGTTTGAACGTTGGCGCCCACCTCGGATGCCAACATACCAGCGAGCAGTCCGACCTCAATGGAATGGGTCAACACGTTTTCCCCGTAGCTGTAACGGTATTTGAGGCGACCCAACAATCGGATCAGTTCGGGGTCCAAACCGCTGACACCCACTTCGAAAGTCGCGTCCTCGCCGGCTCTCCAGATGGTCTCGTCGATATCTCGGGTTGCTCGGTTGACGCTCTCTTCGATGCGAGCGGGCTGGATTCGGCCATCTTTCACCAACTGGGTGAGGGCCAACTTTGCGATTTCCCGGCGAACCGGGTCAAAGCACGATAGCGTTACGATACCGGGTGTATCGTCGACAATGATATCGACGCCGGTGCGGGCCTCCAGGGCCCTTATGTTACGTCCTTCGCGGCCGATGAGACGACCCTTCATCTCATCGTTGGGCAGGGAAACAACAGATGTGGTGCTTTCCGACACTACGTCGGTAGCGAGGCGATTTATTGCGAGGGTGAGAATTCGGCGAGCGTTGTCGTCGGCCCGAGTTTGGTGCTCCTTCTCCAACTCGTAGTAGCGGCGGGCCAATTCGTGGCTGGCTTCTTCTTCCCCACGCCTGAGCACGATCTCTCGCGCCTGTTCCGTACTGAGCGTCGCGATGCGCTCCAATTCAACGGTGTGCTGGTGTTTCAACTCATCCGCTTTTTGCAGAGCGTGATTGGCGTCGGATTCGCGCCGTTCCAGGTCGGCTTCCTGGGTTTCCAGGGATTCCGATTTCCGGTCGAGTTGCTCTTCTCGCTGGATGTGGCGGCGCTCCATGCGGTTGAGCTCCCGCCTTTGTTCCTGGATTTCCTTATCTCCGACTTCGCGGATTTTTAGAGCCTCCTCCTGGGCCTGAAGCAGAATATTACGCTTCTCTTCTTCGGCCTGAGTAACGGTGGTGGCAGCCTCCTCCCGACTGCGTTGTAATTTGTTCCCATCTTTTTTAGTAGATAGCAGCAGCCAGATCACCGCTGCTATGCCTGTTGCGAACCCTGCGGCCGCCAGGACGGACAGGATTATGGTCATCATAGAACCTCCTCGGTCCGTCCGGGCAATGCCCGGGATATTTTTGCCCTATGTTTATCCTAGTGTTGGGGGCCGTCAAAGTCAAGAATTTTATGAATAAACAATATTCAAAAATGCGCTGGATAGCGGCTGCAGGACATTTGCCATTGGCCGCTGATGCCGGTAACATTTAAGGCACGGGCGGCGATAAGATCGGTTGCCTAATAACAATGCGGGGGCAAAAATGAGCTCGAGCTACATTGGCAAGGTTGACAAAGCGCGCAAGTACGCCGAGGAACCGGACCGGGTGAACATTCACACGTTCGAAGCCTCATTCGTCGGCAACCACAATACGTACCGAGTACGGTACAGCGATGGCGACTGGCAGTGCGAATGCGCGTTCTTTGCGACCCGAGGGGTTTGCAGCCACATCATGGCCTTGCAGCGCATGCTCGACGAAATGCTGGCAAGACAACCCAAAGCCGAAAAGGCAGCCGTCTGAGATAGGCAAGGTACAGGTCGTTGCAAATTTGCGCCGGGGTTCGTTTCGACCCCGGCGATTTTTTCGCTGCGGGACGGCTGGCCCGATGCCGGACGGATTCAGGCCACATGGCGTTGGAAGATCAAGCACGCGTTCTGACCCCCGAAACCGAACGCGTTGGACAAAACCGTTTCAACATCGGCTGAGCGCGCCCGGTTGGGGACATAGTCCAAGTCGCACTGGGGATCGGGGTGTTCGTAGTTGACGGTCGGGTGGATCTTCTGGTCAACAAGCGTTTTCACACAAGCGATGGCTTCGAGGGCGCCGGACGCCCCCAATGAATGGCCGATCATGCTCTTGGTGCTGCTCACCGGCACTCTGTGAGCGCCTTCGCCAAAGAGGCGTTTGATCGCAATGGTTTCCACCGCGTCATTCAACGGGGTTGAAGTGCCGTGGGCGTTGATGTAATGGACACCAACAGGTTCGAGTCCGGCGTCCCCGATGGCGTTGGACATCGCTCGAGCAGCGCTGGCGCCCGACTCCTGGGGTTGCACCAGGTGACCGGCGTCGGAAGTCGCCCCGAAACCGGACAGTTCGCACAGGATACGAGCGCCGCGGGCTATCGCCCGCTCGCGCTCTTCCAATACCAGAATGCCGGCTCCTTCGGCGGGAACAAAGCCGTCGCGCTCGGCGTCGAAAGGACGACTGGCGCGTTGGGGGTCGTCATTACGTGTACTCAGAGCACGCATGACCGCGAATCCCGCCAACCCTAGTTGGCTGATACCCGCTTCAGCGCCGCCAGCCAGCATGACATCAGCGATGCCGTGGCGGATAGCCTGCAATGCTTCTCCAATTGCGTTGTTTGAGGCTGCGCACGCGGTCGTTGCCGTCGAGTTGTACCCGTGGGCGCCCACGTACTGGCTGACGTTGGCCGCCGCCATGTTGGGCAAGATCATGGGGAAAAAGAAAGGCGACATTCGCATCCCGCCCCGATCAGCCAAGATGCGACAGTTTTCCTCCAAGGTCGGGAAACCGCCGTTGCCATTTCCCAACAACACTCCTACCCGGTAAGGATCTTCGCTCGCAATGTCCAGATTCGCATCCTGGACAGCTTGTAACGCGCTAGCGACGGCGAGTTGCGAAAAACGGGCCATCCGCCTGGCTTCACGATTCCCGATGTAATTCGTCGGGTCGAAATCATCGGCCTGTCCCGCGATACGACATGGGTAATCAGTCGGGTCGCAAAGAGTCATAGGACCGATGCCGGATTGCCCAGCCAGCAAATTGGTCCAGAATTCGTCAGCAGAAAGGCCCAACGGCGTGATGGCACCGAGACCAGTAACGACGACGCGACGGCGGGGACCGTGATTCATATCAAATTCCGGTGCGGCAGCGTGAGTGCGCGCTGGTGGGCGGGTGTGGGGACACCGCTAACGCAAATCTGGCGGAAGCAAGTCCGGATAGGTTTCCGGTTCGATGTCAAGGATCACTTCGCGGGCTTCCGCCGCAACAAACAGCGAGCCGGTTACGAGGATCAGTTCATCGTCCTGAGCGCCGCCCACTGCCAGGTCGATAGCATCGGCAACGTTGCTGGTTTCCGCCAGGCTGTCCTCCGGAAATCCGGCAGTCAAGAATTCATCGACGATTTCGGATTGCCGGAGCGATCTCGGATGCCGTGAACGGGTCGCGATAACTCGGTCGGCCCGCTTGGCGATGAGGTCGATCATGGCCGAAACACGCTTGTCCCTGGAGAAACCTGTTACGACCGTCAACCTCTGGTGAGGAAGACTGTGGGCGAGGGTGTCCAAAACGGTGGCAACGGAGTGGTCGTTGTGAGCGCCATCTGCCACGACCCTGGGATTACGACGCAGAACCTCCAAGCGCCCTGGCCATCGCACGGCAGCCAAGCCGTCCAGAATCGCTGCCTTTGGAATCCCATATCCTTGTTCGACCAGAGTTTCTACGGTGGTTATCGCCACGGCCGCATTGGATGCCTGGAAATTGCCAAGAAGGGGAACTATCGGATGGTAAGCATCGCGGCCCGTACGGACGGTTAAGCGCTGCCCGGATTCGTTCACCGAGTCTACCTGCCAGCTAGCGGCCTGGGTTACATCGACCAGCGGCGCCGAGTGAAACGCCGCGGCGGAACGAATCGGTGTAGCGGCCTCAGGGAACTGGGGCGCCATCACCACTGGAACGCCGGCCTTGATTATTCCGGCTTTGTCGGAGGCGATTTCCCCGATGGTGTCACCGAGAATAGCAGTGTGGTCCAGGCTAACCGGCGTGATCACGCTAACGGTGGGAGAAACGACGTTTGTGGCGTCCAGGCGGCCACCCAAGCCCACCTCGATTACATTGAAATCGGTATGGGCTTCACTGAACACGCAGAACGCCATCGCCGTCAGGTACTCGAAGAGAGTTGCCGGCCCGGCTTCCGGATCATTGGCGTTAGCCAGGTGATGGGGCCAGACCTCCCGGGTAACATGGGCAAAGCCGCAGGGTGAAACCGGCTCGCCGTCAACACGGATCCTTTCGCGAAACGTGTGCAGATGCGGAGATGAGTAAAACCCTGTGGAGTAGCCAGCAGCGCGAAGGATGGACTCGACCATCGCAGCGGTGCTGCCCTTGCCCTTGGTGCCCGCGACATGAACCACACCGGGCAGGTGGTGAGGGTTGCCCAGCCGGTCCAACAGTCGATGTACGTTTCGGAGATCGTAAATCCGTTTCTGCCTGGGCAGAGTCGGCATACTCCGTTCATGGTCAACCAACGATAGGAGCCGAGCGATCGATTCTTGATAATCCATTGAAACGTTCAACTAAGGCCCAGATTGGTGCGCAGAGCCCGGCCAAAAGTCATGTCCCTGATGTGGTCTAAGTTCCGCGCCAGAGGACTGGGATGGAAACCAAACTCCCGATCAACGGAATCGGAGTCCGCGACATTGCGCAAGGTGATGAGTTGCAGCATGGCGCTGTTCATCGGTGGACGCGGTGTGAGCAATTCCATCATTAAGATCGGGAGTCGGAATTTCCAAAGCGGAACGTTCACTACGAACCGACGCCGGTCCATGGAGCGCGCTACCGTCCTGATGATTTCGTTATACGAAAGTTGGTCGGGCCCACCAATTTCGACGGTGCGATTTCCCCGTATGTTGCCGCTCAGAGACAGCGCTACGCATTGGGCAACATCGTCGACGTGAATGGGCTGCAATCGGTTGTTTCCAGAGCCAATCACCGGCGTGACAGGCAGACACCGGACCAACGCCGCAACCGCATTTGTAAATTCATCCCCCGGGCCGAAAATCAACGAAGGCCGGATGATAACGTAGGGCAGTCCACCTCCAACGACCTCTTGCTCGCCCTGCCATTTGGAGTACAAATAACGCAGGTTAGGGACGTTGGCCGCGCCAATAGCGCTGAGGTGGACAAAACGGCGAACAGACCCGGCTTCTCTGGCGGCGCCCACCACATTGGCCGTGCCCTGACGGTTGATCGCATCGAATTGGCGTGGCCCACCCCGAATTACCGCTACCAGGTGGATAACCTCGGAGATGTCGCGGCAGGCTTCCGCAACGGCATCTGGATCGCGAACATCCCCATAGCACACTTCGGTGGGCGGAGTCGTGAACACTCGCTCGCTACCCGGGCTGCGAACCATGGCGCGAACTTCATGGTTCGTTTCCAGTAATTGTTGGACCACGCGGCGGCCCAAAAATCCAGTGGCGCCGGTTACCAGGACGGTCATGGAACTTCCAAGCAGAAGCTTAAAGAGGTATGAGTTACCCGATGGTTCAAGTATAACATCGACGCAAAATGACTCACGTTCGTGGTGCCGGCCTCCTCAAGGCCATTCGATTATTGCTCAGCGTGTGGGTAGTCAGCTCACTCGATCAACCGCGCCGCCCGCTCATGGTGAGCTTGTCGAACCACGAGCGGACGGTCATTCGGCAAACGTTCTGCCGTCATTCGTCGCGTCCGCTCGGGATGAGCGAATGACCCTGCGGCCCCTTGCCCCTGCCTTGCAAAAATCAATTTCCTAACAGTGACTCCCGCCCGTTGCCGCTTACCGCACCCACGTTCTATCCTAACCATGTCAGGTTCCCCGCTCGGCACTCGAGAACCGGGCGGGATCAGCCGCATCGCATGCAGCGGCAGCCACCAAACTACCAACATGGCGAGGTGTCAAAAAGGTTCGGGTCGCATAACGGCCTGTCGGTTACCCAAAAGCAGAATACGGTTCCCAAGGAGCCTAGAGTCGTAGATCCGCCTCTGGTGGGCCGAAGGTCCGCCCCCGGCGGATCTATATTCCCCGGCCAAGCTCCCGGAACCCAGCGGGTGTTACCACCGCCCCGTGCTCGCACTGCCCCGGTATCATTGGCCGGCTACCCGCGAGGACACGGAAGCCTAGGACGATATCTTTCTGCGCAAGCAAAAAAACAGTGTTGGCCGTGCTCCGACAACCGATCCGAACCACAACCTGACACCCAATTCTCAAAACCAACCACCAACCCCAAGGGAGGCAACCACACCAAAACACCGCGTGAAAACGACTGCCGTGCAGACGCTGAAACAGCGTCCCAAAACAAAATCGTCGTGCCCTCGACCCGGGCCCTTGTACTTGAATGGCCGGTCTCCCAGACCGCCCCTGTCAATGCTGGGTAAGGGTGCACGACCCCGCACGCCAACCCGCAACAGGCGGACCTACGGCAGCTCAGGATGATCGGACGGGCGGGGTAGATAAATTAAAAATCCCTACCGGCCTCCGCTCGGTCATTTTGCCGGTGCGGCCTCGTTAACATACAATGACTGCCGTTTCAGCGGAGCCGAAACGTAGATGGAGAATCAAGATTGACCATGCCACCACACCCATTGGGGAACACAGACCAAATTCAGTTCGGCGCAAGCATGGCGCTTCCAGCGGACCGCACTATCGAGCAGGCCCGATTGATGGAGAACCTGGGCTTCGAATACATGGGCGCTGGCGAGCATTTCATGCGCGGACGTCCCCCTGGACCTACCCACGCCGCCTTACCTCTGTTGGCGGTGGCAGCCGGCGCAACCGAGCGGATGCGCATCTTGAGTTCGGTAACCTTGGCGCCGTTCTACCATCCACTGATACTGGCTCGAATGACCGCGACCCTGGATATCGCATCCGGAGGCCGGCTTACCTTGGGTGTCGGAGTGGGCGGCGAATTTCCGATGGAATACGAGAACGCCGGCATCGATATACGCCAGCGCGGTCGAAGGACGGACGAATGCCTGGATGCACTCAGGCGCCTGTGGACGCAGGACGACGTGACGATACGCGGCCGGCATTACCAGCTCGATAGCGCTGCGATCAACCCGAAGCCGGCACAACAACCTCATCCTCCGATCTGGGTCGCGGGACGCAGAGACGCGGCGATGCGACGCGCGGTGCGTTATGGAGACGGATGGCTCCCGTATTTCTACAGTCCAGAACGTTACCGGGACAGTGTCGCAAAGATCGAGGAACTCGCCAGCGAGGAAAACCGCGATTTGTCAAACTTCCAGTGGGCGTTTTTCCCATATATAACTCTAGCCCAGACTGAAGAGCAGGCCGCCCGAACGGCAGCGGAATCATTGGGGAACCAATACCTGTACGGCGGAGAGTTTATCAACATAGTGCGACGGTACTGCCTGCTAGGGACGCCCAAGATGTGCATCGACCGACTGCACGAGTACATAGATGCCGGCGCGCGCCACATAATTTTCAGCATCGCCTCCCCCCGCGAGGACCGCCGCAGACACTTGGAGATCATCGCTAAGGACATCATTCCGCATTTCCGGGAGAGGCGCACGACTAGGGGATGAGACCACGGCATTTGAGAGCCTGGTCCGGTCCAAATTGTCGTTGGTGCCTCCGTTTGGTCCGTATCAGACGGTCCTTCTCGCGCGGAAGTTTGATTGACACCTCGGCGCGGCCCGCATACCATGAAAGAGTGGTCGTGCTACACGGGGAGCTGGCGGTGCCCTACACCCGCAACCCGCCACAGCGGGGTGGAATTCCTCCCCTCGGCGAGGCGCAAGGGCCAATTTCCCAGGGAGTGGCGCTGACGGCCGGGTCCCACGCGGCGCAGGCTCGTGAACTCCGCCAGGGCTTGACGGCAGCAACGGTAAGCGATGTCCCGCGGGTGCCGTGGGAGTGCCTGGCCCGAGCCAGTCCCGACGATACGCCCCCAAACTGCCGTCAAAGGGAGGTGCTCGGCCACTTTTGGTGTTTATGGCCACCATAACCAATCCGCCACCCGCGAGACGCCGCCCTCGGAAATCGTTGGGGCAGCATTTTCTGATCGATCCCCGGATCGCTAACCGTATTGTTTCCGCAGCTGAGCCGACCGCTACCGATACGGTAGTCGAGGTCGGCCCCGGCACCGGTGTATTGACCAGGCGTTTGGTAGAACGGGCGGGGAACGTGATCGCAGTTGAGATAGACCAGCGTTTAGCGCTGAACTTGCCGAGCGGTTTAGGTCATCCCGACAATCTGCGAGTGCTGAACCGAGACGCCCGAGAAATCCCGGTCCCAGACCTGATTGGCGTCGGGACGCCCTACAAGTTGGTCGCGAACCTGCCTTACTACGCTGCGGCGCCGATAGTGCGGCGCTTCCTGGAGTCCACGACACCGCCGACAATTATGGTGGTGATGGTACAGAGGGAAGTTGGGAAGGCCATGACTGCTCATCCGGGGTCGATGACGCTGATGTCGGTAGCGACTCAGTTTTACGCGCGTGCATCGACCGTAATAAACGTGCCACCCCGAGCGTTCCGTCCGCCGCCCAAAGTGTCGTCGACAGTGATAAAGCTCGAAGTACTGAACCAACCTGTCGTTGCCGTTAGTGATGACCAGGAGTTTTTCGACCTTGTGCGGGCTGGTTTTGCAGCGCCGCGGAAGCAAATCCGGAACTCGCTGATGCAGGGATCGGGCGCCTCGGCCGAGGCAGTCGAACGTGTTTTGGACATAGCGGCGATCGATGGTAAAAGACGCCCGGCAACGCTGTCGATCGGCGAGTGGGGATCGCTCGATAGCGTTTGGCCCGAGGATGTTCCTCGGCAAAAGGTCCGGTGATGGGAACCGAATCGTTACGGCTGCCGGCGTACGCCAAGCTGAACCTTTCGCTGGAGGTCCTGGGAAAACGGGACGACGGCTATCACGACATCGCCACCATCCTGCAAACCGTTGATCTGGCCGACCAATTGACGATATCTCCCTCGAGCCAGTTGGAAGTGTATTGCGACAATCCGGAATTGTCAGGACCGCGGAACATCGTTTGGGATGCGGCAGTTGCGTTGGCAGCGCATGCCGGGGTTAAACCCTGGGCGAATATCAAGATCGATAAGCGTATTCCTATGGCGGCTGGTTTGGGAGGGGGGTCCGCTGACGCGGCCACCGGGCTGTTGGGTCTGAATCGTTTCTGGGACTTGGGTTTCACCGAAGACAAGCTGATCTCCATAGCATCCGAATTGGGATCGGACGTGCCCTTTCTGGTAAAGGGAGGAATCGCCATTGGAACCGGGCGAGGGGATCTGCTTGAGCATCTGAACGCCCAACCCTGCGTGCGGGTGTTGTTGATCGCGCCGGCCCAAAGCATCGCTAGCAAGACTCCGACGCTTTACGGCGCGTTGACTCCAAGCGATTATTCAGACGGGACACATACGCGGCGACTGGCAGGATCAACCGAACTGTCGACGGGAAAAATCACTAGCGACTTGTGCCTCAACGCTTTCACCCACGCGGCTCTCGAAATCTTCCCCGGCCTCGCTGACGTATGGGAGAAAACGGCGGCCATCACGGAACACCCGCCCTGTTTATCCGGCGCCGGCCCTGCTTTCTTCTGCATGCCCTCCGACGAGGAGGAGAGGGAAGAGGTGGAGGGCGCGCTACGAGACACCGGCGCAAAGGTGTATCTGGTGAGAACTATAAACCGAACCCAACCCGTATAATGTTCGAGCCAAAATTCTCAGGACATTGAACTTTCATGGACATCCTTGCGGTAATCAGCATACCTTTCGACCCGGACATCATCCGGACAGCGGGTTTCATACTTTCGTGGCACGGATTCTTCACTTTCGTCGCGGTCGCCGTGGCCGTTTATCTCACCTGGCGTTGGGGGCGACGAGATGGCCTTGATGGCGACGCCATCCTCTCGGTGTCCACCTGGTGCATCATTGGGGGGATCATCGGCGCCAGAGTCCTGCACGTGATCGACTTCTGGGACGATGTTTACCAGTACGATCCAATGCGAATCGTTCAATTCTGGAACGGCGGCATCGCAATATTCGGCGCATACCTCGGCGGATTCGCAGGAGGGGCCACTTACATTCTGACGCGCAACGCCGAGTGGCTGCATCAAGTCTGCGACAACTCCGGGCTCCGTTGGACCGGCCTGCACCGCCCCTTCCCTCAGATCCCCTCGGTGTCTCACCTGGCCGACATAGCATCTCCGGCGCTGCTGATTGCGCTGGCGATTGGGAGGATCGGGGACGTCATCAACGGCGAGCACTGGTCCAGTTTCACGGAACTGCCGTGGGGCTGGGTGTACACCGATCCGGACAGTTTCGGCTACGGCCGACCGGCATCTCACCCGGCGGTGGCCTACGAATTGATCTTCTGTCTGATCTGGGCCGGCGTGCTATGGCTGATGCGGGACCGTATTCGGCCGCGCGGGATGCTTTTCGCTCTCTTCTTTGCAGGCTACTCCGCCGGAAGGTTCTTCATATCGTTCGTTCGCGAGGAGCAAAACACCTACGTGTTCGGATTCAACGAGGCGCAATTGGTGGCGTTGGTCATCATGCTCATCACAGTGCCGTTACTAATCTACCGGGCACGATTGGTACGACCCCCGGCGAACGCACGGTCTCGCCCAGCCGAGGATTCGGACCGTTCTTAGAGGGTGTGTGACATATCCCCTCTCCCAGAGGGAGAGGGTTAGGGTGAGGGCGTACCCCGGCTCTTGCAAGAACGAATTACGCCACCATAACTCACTTACGACAGGCTCAATGAATTTGTCACACACCCTCTTAGTTCACCAACTGCTGTTCTGCGCCACAGCGCCACCGGATCGGCGTTCCCGGCCGCGGAATACCCACGAGCGACCAGACCCCGATACAGAAACGAGCGGGGCGAACCTATCGACTAAACAGCAGGCCGGAGATCCTCGATCCGCAGATAGGTCCTGCTTTCGCCCCGGTAGCGATCCTCGGCAAGCTGGAATACCAGGTCCACAGTTGAATAGCCTGGCCAACCCGATTGGTGATTCCACGACAAGGCGTCGATGGCTCGGCCACCGCTGGATACGTTGAGCTTGAGGTGCTGACCTTGGCCGCCCACGTATCCCCAACTGACAACATGGGCGCGGCGGGTCAGGAACATCGGGGTAGGATTGTCCTTGCCAAAGGGCTCCAATTGCGAGCATAGCCGGGCCAATTCTGGGCTCAACAGCTCGTCGAGCGTACCCTCGGCGTGCACCTGCAAAGTCGGTTCGGGTTCGAATAATCCCATTTCCGACCTGGCAATGCTTTCCAAGCGCCGAGCAACTTCGGTCACTTTCGTGTCGTGAACCGTGAACCCGGCGGCCGCGGCATGCCCACCATAACGGACCAAAAGGTCACTACACTGGGAGATTATTTCGATGAGACTTGGGCTACCCGGACTCCTGGCGCTGGCAACCAGGTGGCTATCGTCGGCGCGGGCCAAAGCAACCGCGGGTCGATTGAAAATCTCCACCAGCCGGCTGGCGATCAACCCGTTTATTCCAGGGGTAAACGCCTCGTCGTGTATGACGATTATGGGAGGAATTTGATCCAAAGAGGCGATACGTTCGATGGCTACCTCGCAGGCGGCGGCGGTCAAATCCCGTCTCTGAGTGTTGTATTGTTCAAGTTGGCTGGCCAGCCGATCAGCCTCCCGCCTGTCGCGCGTGAGCAAAAGTTGGAGCGACGTTTCGGGATGCGCCATCCGGCCCGAAGAGTTTAGGCGTGGCGCGATTCGGAACGCAATATCTTCAGCATGAAGCTCTACGCCTTCGAGATTGATGCGCCGGAACATTGCCCTCAATCCGGGGCGGGTTGTATTGCCCAGGGCGGCGAGACCTTCTTGGACCAGATAACGATTCTCGTCCCGCAACGGCACCAGATCAGCAATCGTTCCCAAGGCGGCCAACTCCAGCAGAGAGGCGTCCGGGGATTCACCCAGGTACTCCAACAAGGAGGTGGCCAGCTTGTAGGCAATACCCGCGCCGCACAGTTCCGGGAACGGGTATGTGTTTCCCGGCATTCGCGGATTCACGATGGCGAATGCCTCGGGACGTTCCGGCGGGGGCGTGTGATGGTCGGTGATGATGACCTCAGAACCGGAACCGCGAGCATACGAAACTACGTCGGCATCGCTGATACCGCAATCCACGGTTACGATCAGTGACGCGCCCTGGGAGATCAACCTCTCGATCGCCTCGGTGGTCATTCCGTGGCCCTCGGCAACCGGATGGGGTAGATAGGGGACGACCTTGGCGCCCAGGCGGTCCAGGGTTTCTGTCAATATGGTGGTCCCGGAGATGCCATCGACGTCAAAATCTCCGAATACCGCTACCGTTTCTCCCGATTGAACGGCCCGGGCCAGACGCGGAACGGCTTCCTCTATTCCAGCCAGCAAATCCGGGGGATAAGGCAGTCCGCCGGGGTGAAGGAATTGATCAAGCGCCTTGGCGGTGCCGATGCCGCGCGACAACAGCAATTGGACAGCCGCAGGCGGGAGGCTGGACGGCAGCCTATGCCCATCAACGGGCGGAGGAGGCAACCACCTCTTCGGTTTCGGTCCTGAGGTCAGCGCATTCACAGATCTGCGCGCGTCAGAACAATGACGGAATTGTGACCGCCAAATCCAAACGAATTGCTCAACACCACGTTGAGGTCAGCGCGCCGTGCCGAATTGGGCACGTAGTCTAGGTCACACTCGTCATCGGGGTCGTCCAGATTGATTGTGGGCGGCATAACGCCTTCACCTAGCGCCACGGTGCACAGGGCGGCTTCCAACGCGCCCCCGGCCCCCAGCAGATGGCCGGTCATGCTCTTGGTGCTGCTCACCGGGATCCGATACGCCTCATCGCCCAAAGCCAGTTTCAACGCCTTGGTCTCGTGCCAGTCATTCAACGGAGTCGACGTTCCATGCGCATTCAGGTAATCCACGTCCGACGCGGCCAGTTGCGCAGCCTCCAACGCAGCGGTGACGGCCGCTGCGGCGCTTTGGCCGGTGGGGTTGGGTTCGGTCAGGTGATGGGAATCGCTGGTGGCAGCGTAGCCTTGCAGATCCGCCAGTGGGCGCGCTCCCCTGGCGGCAGCGTGCTCCGCGCTCTCCAGCACCAGCACAGCCGCGCCTTCGGCTAGGACAAATCCGTCTCGATGCCGGTTGAAAGGCTGGCTGGCGCGCTGTGGGTTGTCGTTCTGCCGCGAGAGAGCCCGCAGCGCGTTGAAACCGGCCACGCCCAATGGCGTTATGGGGGCCTCGGCCCCACCGGCCAGGACCACGTCGGCGCGACCGTTGCTGATAAGCTCCCAACCGGCCCCGATGGCGTCCGCGCCGCTGCTGCACGACGACGTGATGCAGTAGTTGGCGCCCATGGCGCCGGTAACCATGGAAACCTGGGCGGAACCCATATCGGCCAGCATCATCGGAATCAAAAATGGAGAGACCCGGCGCGGGCCGCGCTCCAACAGCACCTTGTGCTGCTCAGTAAGTGTGCTAAGGCCGCCGATCCCGCTGCCGATGACCACGTGGACGCTGTAGCGGTCCATCTCCCGGGGTTCTAGTCCGGCCTGGGCGCACGCTTCCTGGGCAGCGACCGCCGCAAATTGCGCGAACCGGTCCATACGCCTGGCGTCTTTGCGATCCAGGTAATTCTCCGGATCAAAGCCCTTGACCTCAGCGGCAAAACGCGTGTCATAAGCTTCGGCGTCGAAACTGGTAATGTAGTCTATGCCGGATTTGCCGGCCGCCACCCCATTCCAGCTATCAGAGACGGTCAACCCCAGCGGGCTGACCATACCCAGACCCGTTACAACGACCTTTCGCGCGGACCGACCGCCGGTGGACATCTAGCGGGCCCGATTGGGATTTCGCCGCTGGCTGGAGTCGAGAACGCCGTTGAGCATCTCGGTAACCTCGCTTACGCGCGCGGTTATATTCGCAGCGACGTCTTTGCTGCCGGAGTCGGCGCGTTCGGAATAATTCCGCAACGCGTCGGAGGTCTCGTTGATCCGGACTCGCAGGTTATCCATGAAGTCGGCGCCCATGTTGGAAAGAGGCTGACTCACGGTGCGGAGGGTCTCGGCCATTTCGGTCACCCGGACGTGGAGATTCTCACCAAATTCCTTGCCGGCCTGCTGCACCTGGTGAGACCAGGTGCGCATGGTCTCGGTGGTCTCGGAGAGGTCCTGCACGCTGCGGGCCTGCCGCATCCGATAATTGCCGAGGATGCGGAAGATCCGACCGTACAGAGCGTCGATGGACGTGAGCTTGGAGTTGTACTTGTCGAACAGTTCCCTGCTTTCGGCCATCGTCCACCGCTCGTCTTCGTGGACGAATTGGCGACCCGTGTACAACTCGTAGGGGCGCATCTCCCCTTCCTGCAATGGTTCGCCGTCGGCGTTCAGGGGTTTGAGGCTCCAGTTGGAAGTAGCCGGCAGCGGAGTGAGCAGGTTGGCGGTCTGGTAGCGGCTGTGCTGGGTTACCCAGTCGGCCAGGGTCATGATGGACTCTTCCGTGTCGTAGGGCAGACCGATGATGGTCATTGCCACCACGGAGAATCCCTTTTCGTTCAGATGGACCAGGTCGCGCTCCATCTGGCCCGGTTCCTGCCGTTTGCGCACGGCGGCCAGGCTCTCCGCGTTGTTGGATTCCACGCCCAGGTAGAGCATTTTCACGTTGGCGGCCATCAGCGCGTCGGCCAACTCGTCATCCTGACCAATCTCCGCCCGAGCCTGACAGATCATGTTCATGGAATCGGTGCGACCCTGCCAGCTCTGGAGGCGTTCCAGGCGTTCGTTCCTGAACTTGACCGCCCGCAGGGGTGGCGTGTGCAGATCGTCGGAGATGAAGACGTTGAACTTGCCGTTCCGGCCGGTGTGAATCAACCCGTCGGCTGCGAGATCTTCCAACTGCTCAAGACGCTTGAATTCAGTCTCCCGGCTGACCAGACGATACCCAAGGAATTGCTGGATCACCTGGCAGTAGGAGCAGTTTTCGGTGCAACCGCGCACGGTTTCCAGCACCGCGCCGGCCATGGGGTTTCCCGGCGACAGGCCCCGAATGGACCGGAAATCAGGGAGTTCAACGAAGTCGGGCGCGACCAATCCCTTGCGTCGCGTCACCACCACGTTGCCGTCGCGCATGAACGTGATCCCGGCGACGCGCTCCAGGTACTGGTACTTGCGGTCGTCGCGCCACGTCAGCAGGATGTCGCACAGCTGACCGATAATGTCTTCGCCTTCGCGATTCACGATCACGTCGAAATCGCCCCTGGCGAAAGCCTCTTCGGCCAGCGGGCTCATTTGGGGACCGCCGCCCAGAATAACGAGGTTCGGGTGGAACCCACGGGCCAGGCGGGCCAGTTCGTAGGCCCGGGGCGTCTCGTTGATCAAAGCCGTGATCATCAGGACGTCCACGCCGTCCAGGTCCTTGTCCGGATCCATGCGGCCCAGCCGGTCTTCGAACCAGATGTCCCGCTCGTACACGTAGGGTCCGTCCCACTGGGCCAGGGCTCCGGATAAGAACAACATGCCCTGCCGAGGGATGGCGATGTATTCAAAATTGCCCCCCGCCGACGCCGGTTGCACCATCATCACCCGTCGGGTGCGGTCACCCTGCGGGTGGATGGCAACGGGCGAAAAGGTGGCCGGGGTACCGTCAAATTTTTCGTCGAGCAAAGGTATGGCGGTCATCAGCGCACGTTCTCCAAATGGCAAAATACGGCTGGATGATGCTGTTGGACAGAAGTGAACCGTATTTGGAGTGACAGTCGGGGGTTAGGGTAACGTTATTTCACAGTTCGCCACATTATACAACACAGAACCCATGCAAGTGCCAAAAGCAGCCCACGAGTCAGGGCAATCGCGTCTTCAAAACAGACGATGCCTGCGCCTGCATTACATTCCGTTTGGTGATAATGACCACACAGCTCGTTGCATGAAAGTCCCCGAAACCAGCCCATAACCCCAAAACTCCCAAATCAAAATATCCTGTCCATCACGTTCATCCTGGGAACCTGTCCGCCTTTGGCGGATCCCTGTGAATTCACTGTCCGTTACTGCCAATTCCAATGGCGGCGCTGTCGCTCATTAAGACGCGATTGCCCTGCCCAACCGTCGATAGATTTTCCCACGATCTTGAAAATCGATCAGAAGATTGTAGCCAAAATGATCCGCAGCGTCGCCAGCCGGAGATAGGCAGACAGTCGCTCTCCAAATTCGCCACACGTCCCGCTCATGGTGCGGAACGTCCGCCTCCGGCGGGAGCCTGCCGCAGGTCCGCCTCTGGCGGTTCGAACCACGAGCGCGTCCTTCGACAAGCTCAGGACGAGCGGATGGACTTCAATCACACAGCTTTGGAAAAGCCCTGATATCTCGGAATCTCACCCTGCGATCCAAGCATCGCAAAATTGACGACGACATTCGTGAAAACCCACCGGCACGCCCGGTTCCCACCGCTCCTTACCGCCAGCTACATCGAGACTCGCTCCACTGAAGACCTGCGGCCCAGTTCGTCCACGATGGTGGAAGTGAACGCGCTCACCGCGCACACCCGGTCCAGCAACTCCACCACCCGCTCCTTGTAGTCCGCGAACCGGTAGGTGTTGAACCGCTCGCGGATGGTGGGGTCGCGGGGCTTGCGTTCCTTGTATTGGTCCAGCACCCACTCCAGCGCCGAGCGACTGCCCAGCCGGTACTCCCAAGCCTCCGCCGGCACACCCCGCAACGACGTCTCTCCGTCCAACCGTATCACCCCGGCAGCCTTGTCCGCCCGCAAAATCACCCGCGGACTTGCCCCCTCTCCCTTGACGGGAGAGGGTTGGGGTGAGGGTGACCCGACCCCGCCCGCTCGTCCATCCGATTCCCCTCGTAGGGGCGATGCATGCGTCGCCCCTCCCCCCGCCTCAACCCGCTCCAACCCCCACGGCTCCACCGACTCAAACCCGATGTGCAGGTCCAGCAACTCCCGGCCCTTGCCGGCCCACCACTCGAAATCATCCTGGAAGAACACCCGCGGAAACTCCCGCCGCAGGTCGATCTCGTAGCGCCGCCGGTACGTCGGGTCGTGCAGCATGGCGTACACGTAGGCAAACACGTCCCCATCCCCGATGCAGTCGTCCCCGTAATGCTCCCGAAACTGCCGCAGCCCCCACTCCGTGATGTTGCTGACCCGCTCCCCGTCCGCCGTGTACCGGTAAAGCGGCAGGCATTGGGTCTTTTCAAGGAAGTCGAGGGAAAACACTCTGTCGGCAGCCAGTATGTGCAAAGGTTTAGTAGATGACACGCCTGAAAAGCAAATCACTTTGTTTGCTCTAGGGCGACCACCCGGGAATATTTGTGGCAACTGATATTGCATACCATTTACGTAACGGAGAAAGTACAGGTATTTGCTGGTGAACGGGCGGTATATGGAATCTACAATATACTCGTCGGAGTAACATAACTGAACTCCGCGTTGTAGGTATTTCCGCAACTCCCTGTCCCACCGAATTGAGGTGCCCAAATCAGACGTATCGAATGTCTTGCCCGACAACTCAATCCGTTTCTGTTCATATTGATCCGCAAATTGCTTCATTTTCGAAATGAGACCCGCACGGTCGTAGTCAAACACCCAGTCATCCCGATGGGTAGCCACCCCCAAAGAGAACAATTTAAACACTGCCTCCTCTTGGTCGGGAAATTTGGCATATTTGGTTTCCCGGTTGACGAGCGGTGTCAGTAGCTCAAAGTCGGTGTCAGTCTGGTCCAGCCAGTAGAACCTCGAGTCTGGATCAATATTTTCAAACGTGGGGCTGTTTAATGTCGCTGATCGCAAATAGCCTAATTTATCGACCGCCAGTTCGGCATCGTAACGTCGGGTGTAATGAATACCACACGTACCGAGCTTGCTCTTTTGGCGCACGAAGAACCCGATAGCAACGCCCGTTTGTATGCCAAAGACATTGTGAGTGGTGCCGGATATTTTTGGGTTACGGCGCACGTCCGAACCCAGGTCTAGGACATATATGTCGGTGAATTCCTGCGCCACAATCTGACGAAAACCGTCGTCTTGCCGTGCGTCTAGATATGCCCGATTGGTGATGAACCCGATGATACCGTCGTCGGACAGCCGGTCAGATGCCCAGCGAATGAACCGCTTATACATATCGTACTGCTTGTGTAGGTTGCGGGCGCTACTGGCATTAGCGTAGGTCTCGCGGATGCGTTTATCAATCTCCGGATAAACACGATTGGGGTTGAAGTCGTTCCAATATCGTTGCGTGGCGTTGTACGGTGGGTTGCCGATGATCACGCTGATCGTCCGCTCGTTCTGCTCCTGCACCCGTATCCAGTTCTCTTCCGACATCCCGCCCAGGTTGAACGCCGCCTGCCTCTCCACCGCGCCGCCGCTGGCCCCCGCGCCCTGCCAGTCCATGTTGTCCAGCGTGTCCACGAAGCACAGGTTGGGGAACTCCAGGTACCGCCCCGTCCGCTCCCGGTACGTGTACTCGATGTTCAGGTTGGCGATGTAGTAGGGCAGGATCGCCACCTCGTTGGCGTAGATCTCGTTGCGGTACTTGTGCTCCAGCCGGTCCTCGGGCAGATGGTTGATCAGGTTGGTGATGAACGTGCCCGTCCCCGTCGCCGGGTCCAGGATGTTCACGTTGTCGTCGGCCAGCGTCTTGCCGAAGTGCTTCTGCAGCAGCCAGTCCGTCCCCCGTATGATGAAGTCCACCACCTCGTTGGGCGTGTACACCACCCCCAGGCGGTCGGCGGCGGCGGGGTTGTACGCCTGGTAGAAGTCCTCGTAGATGGCCTTGAGGAACTGCTGCTTCTCCGCGTAGTCGGCGATGTCGTGCGCCGCCCTGCCGATCGCGCCGTAGTACACCCGCAGCCGGTCCATCGCCTCCTGCCGCACCGACCCCGTGAAGAAGGTCTGCGCCAGGCCGTCCAACTGCCGCGCCACGTTGTTCTCCCGGTGGAACTGCACGTTGGAGAAGATGCTCAGGAAGATGTCCTCGGTCAGGATGTGCTGCAGCAGCATCTCGCGCACGTCGGCGTCGGAGACGTCGGGACTGATGCTCCGCCGGCATAGCTCCAGGAACCCGTCGGCGGCGACGCGATACTCCGGGTTGCCGGCCTCGGCTTCGGAGACCGTCTCGCGCAGGTTCTCCAGCACCGCTGGCAGGTCCGTTTTGAACTGCTGGCGCGCCTGCCGGAACTCCTCGATCTCCGGCAGTTCATAGTCCAGGAACCGCGAGATCAGCCGGTGCAACTCGCCCGGGCGGGTCATGTCCACGCGCATGGCCTGGGCGCCGTTCTGGAACAGCACGGCCGTCTCCGAGTCCTCGAAGACGATGTTGTCCCTGGGGTAGCCCCGGTTGAACTTGGCCTGGATCTCGGCGTCCAGGTCGTCGTGGGTGTCCTACGCCTCCCAGTATCCCCGCGCCATCCGCAGCGCGTCCTTCACCGTGCCGTCGGGGATGTTGGGCCCCGCGCTCAGCTCGTCGATCAGCGCCAGCTTGTCCCGGTGGTCGCGGCAGTACGAGTCCAGGCACACCGCAAAGGCCCGGCGGATGCTCTGCTCGTTGTCGGAGCCGCCAAACTCCACCAACCGCTGCAGGTCGGCATGGTAGCGTTCGATGTGGGGGTAGGAGGGCATGACAGCAAATGGTCATCGCAACGGCCAGGAACCAGCCAAAAATCCGGCGCCCGTCGCGGCCATCATTCTAACAACCCAACCGAAAGGGCACAAAACGGCGCGCCGAGGCGTAACTGTTCAGACTCGCTGAGCCATTTGCGCGTTCAACATGTCATTCCAGACTTGATCCATGTCATTCCGGACTTGATCCGGAATCCAGGAAATCTTTGCCCCGCTCACGATTGCCGATGAGCAGGCTTCCTAGATACCGGCATCCGCCATTGGCGGACGACTTTCGCCGGTATGACGATTTTGGTTTGGGATGGTCACCTCAAACCTGAACAGTTACTGCCGAGGCGGCTGCCATGGCGAAACGAGATTCGTCGCCGCGTTGGAGGCTGTCACCAACACAGCAGTGGCATTTCAACCGCCGTCAGGGTTGCGCAATATTCTCAACTCTGGGAGCGTCATAATGTCCGAAAACGAACGCCGTCAAAACTTGAAAAGCGACCTGCTCCAATGGTTGTAGTTGGGAGAGCGCAATGGTCTAGACTCATAAATTTGGCTTGGGACTTTCAAGGGGTCAGGTCAAACATCCCAAAGCCAAGAACACTGAAAACACCACCCCGGCCAGATAAACGATGGCCACAACAATTTCTAACGACCTAATCAACCATCCATGCTTCAACAGCGGAGATGGTTGTGTTTCGTCGGTCAGGATCGGACACTCGGTGAGGTGCGCTTTCTCGACTCCTATAAGGGCATCCTCGCCCATTTTGACCAGTGCGTGGTTCCTCACGTCCAACAGGCACGACACCAGGCTGACGAAAACACCCATAAAGGCCGCGACGGCGGCTACGACATACAGTTGTTCTCGAAGCAGCAACCCATAGGCAGTAGCCAAAGCGCCAACCGATATCAGGAAGAAGTTGAACATGGAAACGCGTTGCTTGGCATGCAAGTCAAACCAACGCCACGCGTATTCGAACTGCATGTTGGCGGAGTTCGAACCTGCTCCATTTTGCGTATCTTGCGTCATTGTCCTCTCCACTCCTAATCGGTGGTGCCTCCAAACTCTGATCAAGGATAGAGGACAATGGCGCTCACGCGTACCCAGTTTGAGTTGAGGGGTTGAAAAAGGTCGGTCTCTCCGGGTAAGGAACGGGTTACGAAGCACCGTTGCCACCTGGGGAGGCCGACCATGCCATGGTATCACCGCATCGCCACCTTTCTGAATCACTCGTTGCCGGAGTTCCGTGCCACCCGCCGCACCAATCTGGCTCTGCTCACTGCGGCAATTCTCCAGCGTCGCACCCTTGCCATCTCTGTGTTGGTGCGCTCGTGGCAGGTTCAGGTACCCTACTCGCACCACCAGCGTAAGAAAAGGCTCTTTCGCTTTCTGTCCAACACCGGCTTTGACACCGTGGCGGTGCAGACGGCGCTGCTGGGACCCATCTGTCAGGCAACTCGGCTTCGGGGACTGACGCCGATCATGATTGACTGGTCTGATCTGGGTCAGGGGCGCAACGGTCTGTTCGCTGCGGTCTGTTTTCGGGGTCGGGGGTTGCCGCTGCTCAGTTGGGTTTCCACGCCGGAAGAGCTGGACCCGTCCCAGAACCGAGTGGAGGAGTTTTTCATCGGACGGTTGTTGCGACACCTGCCCAACCACATCCGGCCCCTGCTGCTGGCTGACCGGGGCTTCGGACGGGCCAGCCTGATCCACTTCTTGCAACAGATGCCCAACCACACCGGCTACCCAGTGGACTACGTAGTCCGCCTCAAGGGCGACGTGGTGGTCCAGAGCGCCCACTATCGTGGTCGGTTGCGGGACTATCCCCTGCGCAAGGGCCGCATCCTGTTCTGGCCTCAAACCCTCTACCGCTCCGATGGCGCCGTGGTGATCAACCTGGTGCTTTATTGGGCCAGAGGCCATCGGGAACCCTGGTACCTGGCCACGTCGCTCACCGACCCGCGTAAAGCAGTGCGGATGTACCGGAAGCGGATGCAGCCGGAGCAGTACTTCAAGGATGGCAAGCAGCGCTTCGGGCTGAACCGAAGCACGGTCACCACCACCGATCGGCTGCAACGGTTGCTGGTGGGATTGCTGTTGGCCTGCTGCCTGCTGATATTGGCGGGAATGCGAGTGTCCCAAACCTTCCGGCGACAGGTGTGCTCCCGCGGGAAGCTGGGCATCCTGCACTTGGGTTACGAATACTACCTCGCCACACCCGACCCACCGGACAACCTCTTCCCCATTCAACGCCACCAAACCGGGTACGCGTGAGGACAATGGCGCGCTTGTCAGCCACCACCGAACGGTGCTATAAACGGCCACACACTACCCTGTGAATCCACCCTCTCGTAGACAGAGCGGGGTCGCATCGGTGTCACGGCACACGAAATCGGAACGACGGAACTCGATGCTCGTCTTGGCCAGCGGTGGCATCGATTCTTCAACCCTCTTGGCGCTGTCCGTCCAACAAGGGCTCGAACCCGTTGCCCTCTTCGTGGATTTCGGCCAGCCAGCCGCTGAGGCCGAAAGCAGGGCCATGGCCGAAATTTGCAGTTGGCTAAACATATCCTGGCGGCGCGTACGATACGCGGGCTCAAGATTCGACGCAGGCGAAATCCGTGGTCGCAACGCCTTTCTGTTGCAAGTGGCCCTGCTGGAATTCCCGTCAGACTCTGGTATCGTCGTGCTGGGTATACACGCGGGGACCGATTATGCAGATTGTAGCCCCGAATTCATGCAGATCATGGGCCGGTCCTACGGACTTTGTACCGGGGGCACGATTGTGGCGGTGGCCCCGTTCCTTGATTGGACGAAACCAGATGTGTACCGGTTGGCCTACGATCTTGGTGTGCCAATCGCACAAACGCATAGTTGCGAGGCTTCCAATTCCCCCTGTGGGAAGTGCGATTCCTGTGCGGATCGCCGTATTTTAGGTACTGGACTCGTCGCGTGTTAACCCGTAGTCGTCAGCTCAATCTCAGCAACGGCGTCGAATTCTCGACCCCTTTGCTGGTTCCCAGCATGTCCAGCCTTGCGCTTGCGCCTGAAACCACCCCAGAAAGGGAACTCAATTCGGATTCCCTTTGGAAGAAGCTGTTTCGCCGCATATTGGTCCCGTGGGCGCCAACGTTAACCCAACGGAATGCCGAATTGATCCACTACTCTAACATTCACAGTGGACTTCTCACCCGTGAGCTACAGGAATCCTTGCTAGTTTCCGCATATGACATAGGGCACGGCTTGCTTGATAGTGGGCACGCCTTCAGGGTGGGCTTTAAGCGATCCGACTATGCCAGGCCGCGTTTATTGGTCATAGATAGCGGGGGTTACGAGAAAAAAGGAAGCCCATCGGGGAGCCCGTTCGCAGGAATCCCAAGTGGACCGCTTCCATGGGAGGAGTCAGACTACGTACGTGTCATTGACTCTCTAGACCCGGACGCTGCACCCGCTGTGGTCAATTGGGACAGTACGGGACCGTATGCGGAACAGATCCGACGTGCGCGTGATTTCTTCGAAAACCGCGAACAGATCGGTTCGGTTTTCCTATTCAAACCGCCCGCGGGGACGAATTACCACAGCCTTGATACGCTATCGTCGGAAAATGTTGCGCTTCTGCGAACATTCGATATTGTCGGTGTAACCGAACGTGAGATCGGCGAGTCGATTCATGACCGAATCGTGAACATTGCCAGACTAAGGAAATCGTTAGACGCAGCAGAAGTTACGATCCCGATACACGTCTTTGGGGGGTTGGACCCGACTCACACCCCGCTATATTTTGCTGCCGGGGCAGAGATATTCGATGGATTAGGGTGGCTACGATATGCATACAGGGACGGCGTAGCGATCCACCGGGCAGCCGGCGGATTGCTTAGCGGAAACGTGCAGGAAGCGCCCCTGTTGGCAGATTTAGCGGTCTGGAAACAGAACTTGAGGGAAATCAGGCAGCTCTCTGATAACATGCGGCTATTCGCCGAGCCTGGAAGCGATTGGGACGTTTTTGGTACCCACTCTGAATCCTTGCGAGCGGCCATCGAGCCCTTGCAGAACGAATTGGAGGCATGACATGGGCGGCAGCGGAGGCAGTCTGGGAAGCTATCTCGGTGGTGCGGGGAATGTAGAGGAAGCATTGCAACGTATCAGACACGGTGCATTGGAATCGTCGGTTAATCTGTTCCTCCAACAAGAGGCAATCAGTGTCGATCCCACTAATGAAGAAACAGACGATCCTCGCCTCGAGGCGATCAGGGTAGCGCTCCGCAATGGAATAGGCGAGGTAAACCTCCGACTGTTGGGCAGTTCTGACGTCCTCGCCGTGTTCGAGACAACAAGCGTCTCGGAGCATCCTCCCCATGAGGTCATAGTCAGCATGGTCGCGGTTCTTGAGGACCTCAAGACGCGAGAAAACGACATCGAAATTGTATACCGAGAGAACTTTGAGGTCATCGTCGCGTATACGGACGGTATGCGCTATCGACTTACGCCGGCGGTCACAACAAATCATGGGGTTGCCATCCCCTCCTTAGATTTGAGCTCATGGATGCCCATGGGAAACCGCTAGGACACGGCGGTTGCTAGCCAATCCCAAGACGCCGATTGAGTTACGCCGATTGGACCGCGAAAACTACCTTCGCGGAAGGTTCAGACCATGACTGCCCAGCAGGATACTACTACCACATTCCGTGCCTTGCCCCTAAGTGTGGACATTCTTGTGGGAGAAAGCCAAGGACACTGGCAGGGCAAGACATTCGACTTAGAGAGGGATTGGCAATCTGTTGAAGGGCGATACCGTCAGGCCGTTATCCCCTCCAGGGTTGTCCGACATGAGCATATTGAGGATGAACTGCTGTTTTGCTTGCTCGGCGGATACGGAATAGCAGAGGAGCACGGAAGGTCGGCGTGGCTCACAGTTCGTCAATTGGAGCCCTTCTCGGAATTCTGGAGAGACGATGACCTTTTCCAGAAGATCATGGCCACTCTGGATGTTCCTCAGTTCGAACCACGTCGGGCGAATGGCTCACTTAGGCGATACCGTTTCCCGAAACGGAAAGCGGCCATCATTGTGGAGGCACGCAGGTGGGTTCGCAGCCACAAACCGCTTGAAGAATGCCTGCTTTATTGGGATGACCCCAAGGACCGCCGAAGGATGCTTTTGGGGTGTCCTGGGTTGGGACTCAAGAGCGCAAGCTGGTTACTGCGAAACCTGGGTATGGGAGACGAACTGGCCGTCCTGGATGTTCATCTGGTACGCGCACTCCAAGATTCCAAGCGTATCGGCAACGAGATCCGCCTGCCGCGAGATTACTACGCAGTAGAAAAAGCTTTCTTGGATTGGTGTCATGAATTGAACGCACCTTCCGCTGCGTTCGACCTGTTCATATGGGAGTGGCAGCGAGGAACCTTTCGGAGCGGATGAATGGACGTCTTGGTGGTTGGAGGTATATTTCGTGAAATATTCGACGCTGACACCAAACCAAGTATGCGTTATGGTGGCAGCGGGCTCACAGCGTCAGTTGCCGCTGCCAGGTTTGGAGTAGAAACAGCCTTAGCGAGTTACGTGGGCACCGATGACGAAGAGAAGGTGCGCACCATACTTGATGGGGCCGGAGTGGACAGGAGCGCAGTGGTTCCCGTTGAAGGGATGTGCGGGGTGTTTGCTTACTCGACTGGCCAAGGTCCAGGGGAGCCTACGCCCATGTACCGTCCCGCCGAAGCGGTTCCGACTGTGATACCCGCACTTCCCGATTCCAAGGTCGTTGTAGCATTCGGCATCCCCGATTTTGACCCCCTCGCTGAGGGGTGGCTGGATGGGCTTGCTTCCCGGACAACGGTCATTTGGGATAGACAAGGTTGGCTGTCGCGTGCGCGAGATGCCAGTGGAGTGTTACGACTGGGTGTATCCAAACGCATCTATTTGGCTAATGAAGATGAAGCCGCCGTGGATACCCGAACGTCCTCATTTGAAGAGGTCATGGCCGCACAGCCACCCGATGGTTTCGGCGTTGCGGTGGTTAAGCGAGGCGAGACGCGGGTCGTTGTTGCTGAACGGACCCCCGAAGGGGTGATTGTTACCGACGTGCCGGCATACCCGGTGGACACCAACTGCACGGTGGGTTCCGGGGACGTTTTTGCGGGGACACTTGCCGCTCGCTTAGCACTCGGTGATTCGGTAGTGGCGGCCGCCCGGTGGGGATGCATCACCGTTGCCGCGGCTCTGGAATCTGGTCAGAATCTGCTGTCTGCCGAAGCCTATTTGCGGGCACTCGAAGCAATCTAACACGGATAATGCGGCTGCCTTCGTGCTGCTCAAGGACCTGAAACCGGGACCAAGCGTATCCTGGAACCCTCGCACCTTCAAAATGAATTGGTCAACAGGCCCTACCGATAGGGACCGTCGTCCAAGGGTAGGGCCAGTCTGACTGAAGCGGACACCGCTTGGCCCGAGTCCCGGCAGATTCGCGAGACCTGGCTTTCGGATATGCCATCACAATCCAGGGACTTGACCAGATCATGCACCCGCATGGTGGACAACCCTTCCACGTAGAGGCCCGCTGGATCACTGCCAACAGCCCCTTCTCGCTGTGCCGACGTAGTTCCAGTCCGCCTCGGACGGGGGAAAATACCTGCCCTCCCGGATCTTGCTAGACTCTACGCATTTTATGGCGGTATCGGCGGGGATGTTTGAAGGTCGACCACACGGAGCGTCCGGGAGTTCTTGACTGTAGGGGGAGACCGCAGGCAGGAATAACCTTTCGACACCTGCCACATCTGGTGCCGTCCCAGAGCGGACGCTTCCGATATCCTCTGTAGATTTTGCGTAAAGACGAGCAAACGTGTCGCAAATCAGGTCTCGTAGAGCGCTCTCGTCTCTCCAAAAAGCGGTCAACGAGGCGCCAATGCAGCCAGTCGACTCCGGAAGGACCCGCGCCAGGAAGATACCGGTGAGTTCCCGGCCCGCCCCGACCCCGGAGCCGTCAGATCTCAAAACTGCCCAGACCGGGATGCCTTTTCCGGCCGACACCACCACCGATGCCGCCAACGCCGCGAACAACGCCATCCCCGGATTGGTCCCCGCAGGCTCGGGTCGCAGGGGAATGCTGGCGAAGACAGCATAGAGCAATGCCACCACGGCAAGAAACCGCCAACCCTTTCGAAACCCCGCTGGCACGACGGGCTGTGCCGGAGGGGTACCGGGGGTTATCTCATTTTCTCAACGGATAGGGACCAGACCTCTGCCTACCGGAATTACGATGGCCCAAAAGGCGGCCATATTTACGAGCACAATCCCCAAGGTTAAAACCGGTGCCCACGGCGCGTCAGCGTAGTGAATCGTCCCCTGGTTCACCAAACCGCCCAAAGACGGAGGTGGAGGCGGCACTCCGGTCCCAGGAATGATACGGAGGATTCGATGCATAGCCCCATCAACAAGGCCAGGCTGAAGCCGAGAGGAAATAGCGCAATCCTTCGCCGTATCGCAAGCTGGACCGGGTTCGAGGACGTAAAACGGCGCTTGCCGCGTGCATGCGGGCGCTCCTGGCCGTCCTCGATGGCATGGTCAAAAGCGGACTCCACTCGAAACCCGATACCGTCGCGTCTTGATTGCAAAGACGGTTGCTTGCTCGTTTTCGCTGTCCGGTCCAACATTATCGCGCCCGATCTCCGGACTGAAATAGCCATTGACGACGTGGCCGGCACATCGCGGTTGATCGGATTAGACGCAGTCCCGCCAACTGCCGGACTGCCGCCGACACGCTGTTTGACACCTCCTGAAGGGGTCGTCGAGCCCCCAAAATCGTCGGTTGAGCCGCCAAAAACACCTCATCGAGAACCGGTTCTTTGTTCGGTTTTCGCCGCGCCTTAGCTGCCCGAACCAAGATTCTCGCGCCCGATCACCGGACCGAAATAGCCGCTGACGACATGGCCGGCACATCGCCGTTGATCGGATTAGACGCCATCGCGCCGGCTGCCAAGCCGCCCCCGACACGCGGGTCGACATCTTCCCAAAGGGTAGTTGAGCCCTCCTAAACGCCCGTTGAGCCGCCCAAAACACCCCATCGAGAATCGGTTCTTTGTTCAGTTTTCGCCCCGCTTTCCCTGTCCCAGCCAAGATTTTCGCGCCCGATCACCGGACCGAAATAGCCGCTACCGACCCGCCCGGGACCTCGCCGTCGACCGAATCGGCCACCGTCGCGCCGTCTGCCAAACCTCCGCCGACACGCTACTCGACACCTCCCACAAGCGTCGTTGAGCCCTCCAAATCGCCGGTTGAGCCCCCAAATCCACCCTATCGAGAATCGGTTGTTTGTCTGGTTTTCGCCCCCTCGTCGCTGCGCCGCCGTTTCCCATCCACCCGCCTGCCCACCGGCGGCAATCCCCATTGGACGAATTCGTCACGCTCTGTTGGCACCGGCGGTTCCTCATGCGTGCCCACTGTCCGTCAACTGTCATTGCGACCCCGCCAGCGGTGTGGGGGACGGCGGGACCGTGGTCGCTGGAGACTGCGTTATATCAACGGGATTGCCGAATCAGTCAGGGATCAGGTTGCGCTACTCACGATGACTAATTGGGTACGCGTGAGGCAGCATCCGTGCTTGAATAGCGTGGGCAGTTTGAGTACAATCGTTGCCTGCTATTTTGTTCGTGCAGGGCTCTTCGTGTTGCCGGCGGGATGGCGAATTTACACGGAGGAAAGGGTGATTGAATGTACTAGGTACGCACGTGCTGTTGGAACTCAGAGATTGCGACCCCCAACTTTTGAATGATCTGCAATATATTCGCCAGGAATTGCTGAACGCCGCCGAACAGGTGGGCGCGCACGTAGTTGGGGAAACTTTTCACCAGTTCGCGCCGCAGGGCGTAACTGGCGTCTTGTCCATCGCCGAATCCCACATATCCATCCACACCTGGCCCGAGCTGGGGTACGCGGCGGCGGACATATTTACTTGCGGCGACCAGGACATGCCGGATCACGCGACGGATTCCATCATCGCGGCGCTGCGGTGCACGGATCCCCAGGTTACACAGATCCGCAGGGGACTTAACGGCGCCCGAGTCGTCGAACTGCAACCGGCTCAACTGACTGGCTGATTGTCGAATCCGTCACCGGTCAGCCGAACGCTAACTGGTTCTTCGCATTTTCCGTAAGGTCTTATCGTGGCCAATTATCCCATGGAAGAGATCACCGGCAAGTGGGTGATCGAAACCGTAATGCCCGACCTCGCGATTATGCTCAAGGTCGACGATGTGCTGTATTCCGGCCACACCGGCTATCAGCGGGTCGAAGTGGTGCATTCGGAGGTGTACGGACGCAGCCTGCTGCTGGACGGCAAAACCCAGTCCACGGAGCGGGACGAGCACATATACCATGAATCCTTGGTGCACCCGGCCATGCTGATGCATCCCAACCCGCGAACCGTATTCATCGGAGGCGGCGGAGAGGGCGGAACCCTGCGGGAAACCCTGGCCCACAACACGGTGGACAGCGTGGTCATGGTTGACCTGGACGAGCGAGTCGTGCAGTTGTGCCGCGAACATCTGCCGCAACATCACCAGGGAGCGTTCGAAGACGCCCGTACCACGCTTATCCACGACGACGCGCGCAAGTTCCTGGAGACCGACAGCAGACAATACGACGTGATGATCATGGACCTGGTGGACCCCCTGGAGGGCGGCCCGGCGTACCTTCTCTACACCGAGGAGTACTACAACATCGCCCGGGCCCGATTGAAACCAGGTGGAATCCTGGTCACACAGTCAGGACCCGCGGGTTACCTCAGCCTCCACGAGTGCTTCACCACGATCTTGAACACGCTGGGCAGTTTGTTCGAGCACTCGCTGTCGTATCACGCACACGTACCTTCTTTCATCACCCTCTGGGGTTTCGGAATCGGGTCCGATTCGCCGCTACCCCATTTGATGCCCGACGAAATCAATCATCGGGCGTCCAGCCGAATCTCCAAAGAACTCCGACACTACGACGGCGAAACTCACGCGGCGATGTTCACGTTGCCCCGCCACATCCGCGACGGCATCGCCAACGAAACCAGAATCAACCGGGACGACGCCCCGGTGTTCATGGTCTGACATAGAATCTTCCCACCGTCTGACATAAGGCGATTTCGCCACCAATATCCAGTAGTCTATAATCGAGTTCGGGGTTCCCACTGAACCCGGATCGTCAAAGAAAATCGCCTCCCGCCCGTGACACTTAACGTCGGCGCGAGTATGGAGTAACCCACCAAAATGATGATGCTATTTTTGCGCGATGTTCCCGACAAGGCGCGGGCCGGAGAGGTCAGGCGGGTTTCCCGGGGATACGCCCGAAACTACCTGCTGCCCAAGGGATTGGCGGAAATCGCCACGAGCGAAACGCTCAAACGACTGGACAAGGTGAAGTCGGCCGGCGATGCGGAACGGGCGCGGGAAACGCAAGTGGTTGAAGAGTTGGCCGAAGCCCTGGACAACCTCACCGTCACTATCCCCGGACGTGTTACCCCCACGGGCCGCTACTATGGCCCCATCAGCGGGGCTCGAATCGCGGACGCGCTGGGTGAGATGCTGGAGCGCACGATTGACCGACGAATCACGAACTCGGTAGAGCCCATACGCGAGCCGGGCGAGTACGAGGTGGTCCTCAGCCTTTCCAGCGAAATCCGGGCCACGGTAAACGTCGTCGCCGCCATAGAGGAATAAAGTCGCGTGGTTGTCGCGCAGTACACAGAGCGACATCTGCCCTACGACCACGACGCGGAGGCGGCCGTCCTGGGCGGGCTGCTGATCGACGGCGAGGCTCTGCACCGAGTTCTGCCGATCATCAAGGCCGAGGATTTTCACCGGGCCAGGAACCAATTCTGCTTTGACGCCTGCGTCTCGGTGTCGCAGCGGGGCGAGGCCATCGACCAACTCACGGTGGCGCGGGAGTTGCAGATGCGCGACCGCCTGGACGAGGTGGGCGGTTTACCTTACCTGGGTCAACTGATTGCCGAAACTCCAACGTCGGTGAACGTGGAGTATTACGCCGGCATTGTTGCCGATACGGCGGCAAAGCGGCGCATCATCGCTGCCGGGAATCGAATCGCTGAGATTGGATTCGAGGATTCGTCCGACGCCGAGGACACGATGCGCCAAGCGGTGGACGTGCTCTTCAGCGTGCAGCCCGCGAACACCGAAAGGGGTTTCGTTCCGCTGAGTTCCGTGTTGGACGTTTACCTCCAAGGCGACATCGGCGATGTATCGTTGACCGACATGCCGCCGTTGCAAAGCGGGTACTCGGACTTGGACAGCCTGCTGGGAGGGATGCAACGGTCGGATATGCTGATCGTCGGCGCCAGGCCAGGTTTGGGGAAAAGCAGCCTGGCGCTCAACATATGCGTGAACGCGGCCAAGAACGGGCACGTGTGCGGAATCTTCAGCCTCGAAATGAGCCGCGAGCAGGTGGCGATGCGGATCCTGGTCGCGGAATCGGGAGTGGACTCCCACCGGCTACGACTGGGCTTGCTGTCCGAGCAGGAGGAGAGCGTAATCGCCAACGCGGTGGGTGTGCTGTCGGGACTGCCCATATATATCGACGACACGCCGTTCCAGACGACCATGGAAATGCGGAGCAAAGCGCAACGTTTGAAATTGGAACGCGGGCTGGATTTCCTTGTGGTCGATTACCTGCAACTGGTGCAAGGGCAAGGCAGCCGGCGCGGTTATGGGGAAAACCGGGTACAGGAAATCAGCGAGATCTCTCGGTCGTTGAAAGCGATAGCGCGCGACCTGGAGGTGCCGGTTTTCACGTGCTCGCAGTTGAGCAGAGTGGTAGAAAACCGCCCGGGCCACCGGCCCCAACTATCCGACCTGCGGGACAGCGGCAGCATCGAGCAGGACGCGGACGTGGTGATGTTCATCTACCGGGAGGACCGCAACTTCACTGAAGAGGAATGGGAGCAGCACGCTCCGGGAAGGCCGTTTCCCCGCAACATCGCGGAGTTGATCGTAGCCAAACACAGGCATGGCCCAACCGGCAGCCTCCACCTGTATTTCCGCGACACGCTGATGCGATTCGACGAGCTGATGCGCTACGAAGAATCGGTGGCGTAGATGGCACGCCCCGGGCGCCAGCGAGTAATTCCGCGCGACGCCCGGCGGATACCGGTGCCGGCGGTTGCACTGGAAGGTTGGCTGGCCGAGATCGACGATCCGGCGGAATTGAAAGTTGCACTCCGGGTCGTAGCCCTGTCAGGCTCAGGAGCCGGCCGGCAAGGCGCCCCGCCGTCAGTGTCGCTAGATGATCTGCTGGACGATGGCATACTACGGAAAGCGGCCGGATTGGGCAGCGATGACTCCATTCGGCGTGCATTGGCTGGATCGCTGCAGCGAGGCACTCTGGCGGCGGCGCGAGCCGGTGGAGACACGAGAATTTGGGTCAATGACGAACGCATCGCCGAATACCTGACCAACAACGGATTGACCGCGTTGGAACCCTCGGCCATTGCCGGCACCACGGCAAGGCCAGCGCAGCCCACCGAGTCCGCTTGGGAAGCGCCTAAACCGGAATCGCGCGCTAACATCTTCGCCCTTTATGAGATGCATGTCGGAACGTTCGGGCACGGCATCGCTGAGCAGTTGCGTGCGGCAGAAGAGGAGTATCCAGCGAGTTGGATCGAATATGCATTCGCCATCGCCGCGGACCACAACGCTAGGAGTTGGAGTTACGTACAAACTGTCCTACGTCGTTTAGTGCGTGAGGGTCTGCCTGAAGGTACAATAACCCACGATGAGCATGGAAAGCTTGGAATCAATCCTGAGGCGCATAGTCGAACGGAACTCGTGGACCAATATCGACGACTATTCGGACGGCCATCTTGGGATTCAGACTCCGCAAATCGGTAGTTGCCCGATTTGCAACGGCACGGGTTGGACGACAAGGCAGGTTCCGGTTGCACATCTCGATTTTGGCATGGCTTTCCCATGTGTTTGTCAAGAAGGTGATGCCGGCCCCGATCAGCGGTTAAGAGCGTTAGAAAGATACAGTAAGCTCGGTCGTTTGCGCGAAGCCAATTTTGAATCTGCCTGCCGTAACGGGCCTACGGATGATCCCAGCAGTCGTCGCTTATTCGAGATAGCGTTAGCTGCGGCGACAAAATTTGGCGATCGTCCGACCGGATGGATGTCGTTTGCCGGCCCTAGTGCGAGTGGAAAAACCTTCCTCGGCGCTGCTATCGCCAACCGGCAGATAGATTTAGGGAATCCGGCCTTGTTCGTGACCGCTTCAGATTTATTTGATCACCTGCGGCAGGGTTTTGATAGCGACGCAGATATCGGCTTCGTGGACCTGTTTGAGCAGGTTCGTAATGCACCATTACTGATCTTGGATGACTTACCCGCCCGCGCCGCCACACCATGGACTCAAGAGCGATTGTACCAATTGTTAGCTGGGCGCCATACTGCGCGGCTGCCCACTGTAATCACGTTGCGTGGATCGCCCAACCGACTTGATGACTTCTTGCGAACACGGATTCAATCCCGTGACGGATTTTCGAAGTTATACCACCTAGGAACCAACATCAGCGATTTGGGTCCTAGTCTCGGCAAAATCCCGCCCAATATGCGCCGGAGGATGACCTTTGATAACTTCGATTCCAGTGGGAACGGACGTCTCACCGTCGAAGAGCGACAGAGTCTCTCGACAACCAAAGTCTTTATGCGAAACTGGGTTCAGCTTCCGACAAATTGGTTACTGCTAGTTGGTTCCGAGGGCGCAGGAAAAACCCACTTGGCGGTCGCGGCGGCCGCTGCGCGGCAGGATTCCGGTGACGAGGTATTTTTCTCTTCTGTGGCGGATCTGTTAGGCCAGTTACGTTCAGCTTTTGATCCAGACAGCCCTATATCGCACAATGAGTTGCTCGAACACATAAAAACCGTCGAGCTTCTGGTGCTGGACGACATGGGGGCCGAGCGCAATACTCCGTTCGCCGAGGAAAAACTGTTTCAAATCGTAGACTACCGGCACGCCGAACAACTGCCGACTATAATCACCACCTCTCGGTTAGACGTTATCGAGAGGCATCGTTCTCGGATCCTTGCGCGTTTGCGCGACCGGTTGTTCGTCACCCAATTGATGATGACCGCTCCTGATTACCGGCAAGGCGGGCCCCACTAACGTCATTACAAAACTACGTCGACCTTTACGAGAGAAAACCACATATGACCATGACCGACACTAACCCCGGCGCGCATCTGGAATTTGATGATTGGAGCGCGGCGCAGGACTACTACTTTGAGAACGGATTGACCGACGGTCTGCCCATCGTTCTGCCCACGCGAGAACGGATCCGGGCCATGCTGGACTACGCCGGCGTATCGGCGGACCACGACCTGGGTACCGAGGTCATTCGTCAGAAGCGGTTCAACGCGGGCAAAGCGGCGGTGAATGCCGTCATGGCGGGCTGTCTACCGGAGCATTTTCCGGTGGTGCTGGCGTCACTGTCGGCGATTACGGACCGCTCGTTCAACCTGCACGCCAGCAGCACGTCCACCAACGGCGTCACCGTGCTTACGGTCGTTAGCGGACCCTACGCCGAGCAGATCGGAATGAACGCCGGCGTGGAAATGATGGGCAATGGAGGCCGACCCAACGCGGCCATCGGGCGGGCGGTGAACCTGTTCAAAGCGAATTTCTACGGGTCCGCAGCAGTGGTGATGGACAACAGCACGTTCGGGCACCCTGGCAAGATCACGTTCTGTTTTCCTGAAAACCTGGCGGTGAGCCCGTGGCCGTCGTTAGCGTCGGAACTGGGATACGGCGACGATGCGACGGTAGTCACCGCTTACGCGACGTTGGCTCCGCTGCAGGTTACGTTGCACGGAGACCGGAACCCGGCTGATCTCCTGACTACCGTCGCCCATGCCATGCTGGCGTTCGGGCCCGGCATGCCGGAGGTGGTCTGCGTGATCAGCCCCGAGGCGATGCTGCACATCGCGGATGCCGGCTGGTCCAGGCGTCGGGTCGCAGAGTTCCTGCACGAAAAAGCGCAGTTGCCGGCCGGCGAATGGATCCGATGGCATCGTATGGCATCGGAACTGGACCATGACCGCATGGTTCCAGTCGTCGCGGACGCCGACCGAATCACCGTGTTGCCGGGCGGCGGGATGGCGGGCGGATTCGTAAGCCTGATCAGCACCTGGGGCAGCAGCCGGTCGGTAACGCGGCCGGTGCACACGCCCTAACTGGATTTCATGACCCAAAAGACTCACTGGAGGTTGAGACATGACAACTCAGGGAGGCCCAGTAATCACCCTGGACCCACGGGACGACGGGCCGCAGGCGTCGGCGCGGTTGGCGCAAAGGCCGGCCACGCTGGACGGCAAGGTGATCGGCCTGTTCGCCAACAACAAGCCCCACTCGGAAGACCTGCTCCGACGGATCGCCGCCATCATCGGCGAGCGCTACGACATCAAGGGGACCGTCGAGCACAACAAGGGCGGGTGGCAATGGCCGGCGCGGATTGAGGACCTGCAACGGACGGCGCAAAGTATCGACGTGGCGATACACGCCACGGCTGAATGAGGGTCCTGCACCGCGTGCAGTGTGCACGACGCAATGGAAACCGAACTCCTTGGCATCCCATCCACAGTGTTGACGACCCGTCCGTTTATCAGCCAGGCGCACGCCATGTCTCGCATGCGCGGCGACCCTGATTACGGGTTGGCGATAATCGAGCATCCGATCGTCACATTGAACGACGCCGAACTCTCGGAACGGGCGGCGACGGCGGCTCCGCAGGTCATCACCTGCTTGGTGGATCGGTAACGATCCCTGAAATCGATTAGCAACTAGGGGCGGGTCTCGGACCCGCCCCTATCGTTTTCGCGAGTGGACGCCCACTTACAGGGGAAGGTGCACGGCCTCCCCCGTTTGTGCGCTAACCGTGACGGCTTCAGTCCATTCCATGTAGTGAACGCCGATATTGAACGGGGTACGCAGGACTGGAGCGCCATCGCGGATTGACGCGATGAATTCCTGCTCCACGGCCCACCCGTAACGGTTTTCGGGAGGGTTGGCGATCTCTTGCAACTCGGAGTCACCGCGCTTACCACCGAAGACGCGCATCTGGTTGTCTACGTGGATTGTTCCTTCGGTACCGTATAGCCAAACGCTGTTCCCCGGCGAGAGACCCGCACATGCGCTGAACCGCAGGCGCGCGTTGGCGCCGTTGGCCAAGCGGCACAGGATGTCGATGGTGTCAGGAATGGTCACGGAACGCCAATTGCCATCGTCGTCCTTGCGGTGCGGAACCGTGATCTGACTCATCGCCATGACCTGCGTGGCGCGACCGACCCAACGGATCATGGCCTCGTACCAGATGCCCATGTTCAGGATGTTGAACCCGCTGAGGTCCCGGTCCTGGCGCCAGTGCATCGTGGAATCGCGGTCGGCGAACCCGGTCTGGGACTGCACATCGACGGATACCAGTTGGCCCAGGAAACCCTCGGATATCAGGCGGATGAGCAGGTCGTCGATGCCGAAGGTCATCGGCGACGGGACTATCTGTGCGACGAGATCGGGCGTCTGCTGCGAAATCGACAGCATTTCGTGTGCTTCGGCAGCGCTCATGGCCATTCTAGCTTCGCACAGAACGTGTTTACCAGCGGCCAAAGCGGCGGCGGTCAACGTGCGGTGCATGTAGGGCCAGGTTCCGATGCAGACCGCGTCGAGACTCTCATCTTCCAGCAGTTCCTCCCAGTTGTCATACACGGTAGGAATGTTGAAGGCGTCGGCGACTGCCTGGCCGGATGCGCGGGAACGGTTCGCAACGGCGCCGATCTCCACGGCAGCAGTGCTGTTGAATCCCGGTATGTGTCGATCTCTGGTATTGCGGCCGGCGCCGATCAATCCGACGCGGACGGATTCAATTGCCACAGTAGTACCTCCTTGGCGTACTTCACGCACGGCCGGGTTGAATAGGTAACGGCAGTGCGGCGAGCGAGATTATAGGATACGGCTTAGGGACGGTCAAAACAGAGCCGGAGGATTCAGCGTTTTACGACGCCGTAGATGCGCGTTCCCGGGTTGGAGTATTCCAGGGCCAAAATCCCCTCATTTACCATGGCATCGAACTTGTCGATACCCCGATCTCGGTAATAGGCGCGCTCGAGATCGCCGGCGACGATGTAGGCAACCTCGTATTTTTCGAGCAACTCCATCGCCCTGCGGTGGCTCAAGGTACTGTAGATGGTCGCGACGTCCCTCGCGCGCCTGCTTACGATTCCGCCGTCGTTGCGCTGCTGCTGCTGGTGCCAGGGCCAACCCAGAACGGTCGGCAGACCCGTGTACTGCGATATGCGGGTATTCCAGCAATACTGGCTGCCGTGGGCTTCCAGAACGACGGGCGTGCCCGAAACATTATCCTGGAGCCAACGGATGGCATCGTAGTCCCAACGCAGGTCGATGGGGTCCACGGGGTGCCCGATGCACCAATCAGGCGGTTGGTACGTCGCGGCCGACATCCAGGCGGCTCCGTCGAGGGTCGGTGGCATTGAGTTGAAACGATCCTGTATGCGGACCGGGGTAGCCAGGACCGGATATACCAGGGTTCCGGCGAACACCGCCGCCACGATGCCAAGCCCTAACCCCCTGAGCGTGCGCCGTGGGAACCTGCCTAGTGCTACGGCGGCCGTCCAACCCCGCCACAGCCCATAGGAGCCGGCAACAGCGAAAAGCAGCCAAGCAACCAGGTAATACTTGAACAGCGTGTTCATTCGCGCGATGTCCCCTTCTACACGGACGAAGTCCACGCCGATACCAATGGCTAAAGCGACTGCCAGCATAGCCAGGGCCATCACGTCGGAGCGGCGCTCGGGATAATCCGGCGAGAGCAAGGCTGCGGCGGACGCCCAAACGGTGAGCGTGAGCGCGATGGCAAGCAACCCAGCCGTGATGAATCCAGCGGCCAAGAAATAGCAGGCCAAGAGTACGCCGAGGCATGCCCCCGTTGCGAGCCACTGATGCGCCGCAGGGAGGCGGCGTTTCCGGGTGATGCGCTGCACGAATGGCGCAACGGCGCGGGGAAGGGTCGCAGAAAGCAACGCGGCAGCGGCGATCAGTGGCAATGCGTGAATCAGCAGATAGCTGGTGAGGGGAGTGCGCCACCGAGTCGGTTCGATCCCGGTGCCGAACGTTTCAGTAGAGTCGTGGAATGGAAGGAAAGCAAGGTAGCTAACCAACAGAGCCAACCCGCCCATGGCTGCACCGGTCAAGATACGCGCCTTGACCGTGCCGGGCGTAATCCAAGCGGCCGCTGTTGCGCAACCCAGCATCAGGAAGGCGTAAGCCGGATATTCCCAGGAATTGATGGCCCAAAGGCTGCCCACTGAAATCGCGAGGGCAACCACCGTGATCCACGGCCAGGGATTGCGATGGCCGCTTCTTGCGAAACCTACCAGCAGGGTGAAACCCAAAGCCAAAGATAGAATCGCAAAAGGCATGGTCATCATGTGGGCGTGGAGATCGGCAAATAGGAACGTGAAAAACGGGAACTCGGTGATGTGGAATGCGGATTCAATGTAGCTGCCCGGCTCCAACCATGGGGTCAAGATTGAAGGAGTGACTTCCGGGGTTTCGGGTATCGCACGACTGCTCCGCCAGAAGTCAAAACTGGCCAACGGGGCTGCCGCGCCTGACGCCTTTCGCTGGGTGATTTCGATCAATTGGACGAGTCCGTCGAGATTGCCAACTACCACGGCCATCAGGGCAGCGCAGAACCCGGCCAAAAGCGGGCCGATACCGCGGATGCGCCAACGCTCAATAACCGCCCGCAACCGTCGTCCCACGCCACCATCTTGGGGGTCGCACGTTGGCGTATCTTCGGATAGATTCCAACGGGATCGCACCCTCACGGCAGGAGTACGTCTGTGTGCGATGGCTACCATGTTGTACACCAGCGAACCAATTCCGGTGGCGGTCAGAGCGAAGAGCAACGGCACGGCGACGTTGAATGCGGTGGCGGGGGGGATTCCGGTAAGACGCAACGGGACCGAAAGGATGAAATATCCCCAGTAGTAGTAATTCAGGTGGCCGCCGCTGAACCAGGGGTCGAACGGGGGCAGGACGGACGAACGTGCCACCGCTGTGAAATAGGCTAGTTCCATGGGCTTTTCGCCGCCGCGCCAGGGGTGCCACAGATCGGGATTTGCGGCGCGTATGAGTAGGAACGCGAGGTAAACGAGCAGGAACAATGCCTCCGCAGTCGCCACCAAGGGCCAGTTCTCCCGTACCCAATCGAGAATGCCGCGCCACTGTCTCCACAAGACTGCGGCGGATGGCACGGCGACCAACGCCATTGCCACCACGATGCCGGCCACGGAAAACTGGAGCAGACCGGAACTCACCAGCCACCACGTGACCCAAGCAATTAGCAACAAGCCGAGTACACGAGCGAACAATAAACCCCGGTCGGGTAGCGGCCGCATCAGCCACCAGGTGAAGGGGAAGGCGATCAGGAAGATCAATTCGACAATCAATATCCACGCTAGCCAAGGCACATCGTTGGCCCAGCCATCCCGGTTGAACAACGCCGACCAAGTGCCTCCCGACCGTTGGGCATCGAGGTCGGGCGGAGATAACATCAACGGCGTGTCCACGGATTCCAAGGGCTTGGCAGCGGAATCAATGAGGTCCTGGATTTGCGTGTCGTCCAATCGATCAACGTTTTTGAATATCAAGACTTGTGGATGGTCGTATCCGACAACGTTTTCGTCAGCGTAGCCAAGGTTCAGCACAATGCCATCGGGCGGCGAATCATCCTTGCCGTGAGTAAGTGATGGAACAGGGAGTCCGGCACGGTCGTATGGATCGTCGCGCAAATGGACGCCGGCCAGGGTTGGGTAGGACGTAAAGGCCCTCTCCAATTCATAACCAAGTTCGCCGGAGAACAGCAGGCGGTAAAACGCGGAACTGTCGGGGAACTCCTGCGGCAACCTGGAAACCGAGCCATAGGCGCGGTTGGAGTAGAAAACCACGTAATCGGAATCGGACAATCGATCCACCAGATCGTGGATCTTGGTGGGATCGCGGTCTGGGTGATAGGCAGGGAAAGTCCATACGCTGAACCCGCGTAGTTCGGGGATCTGCTCGTCCCAGAAAGAGCCCCCGTTGACGATTGACGCCCCCGGCTCAACGTTGGCATGGATCCAATTGGAAGCAGCGATGGCGGTGTGCGGGCGGCCGTAGGTGCCAACGAATGCGATGGCGTAAAAGACGGTTAGGGACAAAGTGGCGACCAGGATGAAGATGCTGATGGGAAAGGCATATCTGTCAATCAAGTCTGGAATGCCGGGGCGAGCAGGCGATGATCGGTGTTCCATGGTAACGGGCGAGGGAACCAGCGGCGCGGTGGCGACGGACGCGCCGGCCACTGGCGGAGTCGCATGCCATTCCTCGGAAAACGGCGCGTCTGGAAAAGGGTCGTCGCCAAACAGGGGCTCGTCGAAGACTACGTCGTCGCCGACGGTGGGTGGAGTAGCGTGCCATTCTTCCGAAAAAGGGGCGTCGTTGGGAATCACTGAGCCCGACCAGGTGAGCGTAGATCTCCGATCACGAGCCCAGCCAACCAGCGCCACCAGCATCCGGGCGCCCATCAGGATGCAGAACGGCATCAGAGGAAAAACGTAGCGGAGAAACTTGACCTCGAAGAGTTCAAGAAAAACGAAGGCGGGAACCACCCATGCCAACAGCAGCACGTCCGAGCGCTGAGCAATGCCGCCCTTCCAAGCGAACCACCCAGTGACGGGCACGGCCAGCCACGCTACGATGCCCAGGGGAATTCCCAATCCCCACACCGTAGTTTGACGCAGTTGGTAAAGAAACGCTGGCGTGTTCGCGTACTGCCAGGTAAACGGAAACCGGCCAGTCTCGCCGGCCATGCCCGTTTGCTCACGGATATCGGCGATGAAATTGGAGAAATCCAGAAATGCGTATGGCGTGGTGATGAAGAACGCGACCAGTGCCGTCACACCCGCCAGAGCCGCCAAGGCAATGACTCGGGCTAAATCCCAAGGGCGCAATTCGTTCCAATCACGCCGGGATCGGTCTTTGGCAACCCACAGGAACGTGAGGACCAGGGGCGCCACGATGGGAGCAACGGACACCTTGGGAGCCATCGCCAGGCCGACCAACGCGCCCAGCAACGCAGCGTCGCGATAACTCCGAGATTCGATGAATCGAAGCATGGCCCACAATGCCGCCAATGAGGCAAGCACCGTGAAAGGCTCAGGACGGTAGAAATGGGCGTGCTGGATGTGGATGACAGCGAACGTTGCAAAGGCAGCCGCGAGCAGACCGGTCCATTGACCAAACATTCTGCGGCCGATTATGTAGAGCAGGAAAACGGAACCTACGTCGGCCAACGCCGTAAGCGTACGGCCGATGAATCTGAGCTCCATTACTCCCCAATCAGCGATCGGCTCCAACGCGGTGCGCAAGAGGACCAGCGCGTAGATCAGCACGCTGCCCAAGGGGAACCAGCGGGGATTCAACGGGCTGCGTTCGGCTGATAAGGCGGTGCGTAAATCGGGCAGACCGGGTTCTATGCCGGCGAATTGCTCTGTGGCTAATAGCGAACGCAGATGAGCGGCGGAGCAATGTGGGCCATCCTGATGTGGCCCGGCCGTGAGCAGGCACAGCATGTCGCCGGCCCGCATGTAGAAAGAACGCTCGTCGGGATGGAATCCGTATCCCTGATCCCAGTCTATGCCGTAGAGACGTAACGCTAAGGCTGCAACGAGCAGCGCCAACAGCAAAAAATTGGCCCCCCACAAACGGCGTAGGGGGCCAGAATTGATCAGTCGAAAATCGTTCAATGCCGGTGCGATAGCCGGTGCATGCTAACCGCCGACCAGGCAGCATAGATCCGCGGTGCGGCACGAATATCCCCATTCGTTGTCGTACCAGCCCATGATCTTGACCATGTTGTCATCCAACACCATCGTACTAAGAGCATCGAAGATGCAACTATGGGTGTTGCCGCGGATGTCGGAACTGACGATTGGGTCTTCGGTGTATTCCAATATACCTTTCAACGAACCGTCGGCCGCGGATTTGAACGCAGCGTTCACGTCGTCCTTGCTGACATTCTGCTTAAGGTCGGCAACAAAGTCCGTAACGGAACCCACGGAGGTGGGAATCCGGTAAGCGATCCCGTGCAGTTTGCCTTCCAACTCCGGCAGGACCACACCTACGGAACGCGCGGCGCCGGTGCTGGTGGGCACGATGTTCTGCGCGGCAGCGCGAGCGCGACGGAGGTCCCGGTGGTTGCGGTCCAATATGCTCTGGTCGTTGGTGTAGGCGTGAATGGTGGACATCAGCCCGCGCTCCACGCCGAACGCGTCGTGCAGGACCTTGACCATGGGCGCGAAGCAGTTGGTGGTACAGGAAGCGTTGGAGATGATGTGGTGTTCGTCGTTGTTGAGCACTTCGTCGTTGACTCCGAGCACGATGGTGGCGTCTGCGCCACGAGCGGGGGCAGAAATGATCACCTTTCTTGCCCCGCCGCTATCGATGTGGGCGGCAGCTTTCGATGCGTCGGTGAAAACGCCGGTACACTCGACAACGATATCGACGTCCATTTCCGACCAGGGGATGTCGGCGGGGTCAGGTTGCTGAAACTTCCGGACGGTTTTTCCGTCGAAGACCAAGTTACCGTTATCGGTTGCAACAGTACCGGGATACGGCCCGTATGTGCTGTCGTATTTGAAGAGGTGGGCGGAAGTTTCCGTCTCACCCGTTCCATTCACCGCGACCAAGTCCAATCGGTCTTTGTAGGTATGTGAGAGGGCCGCGCGTGCCACCAACCGCCCAATGCGACCAAAGCCGTTGATACCGATACGCGTCGCCATCTGAACTCCCCCGGTAATTAATGGTCCTACCTGACACCAAAGAGGAACGCGATCCAGCAACCGTGGTCATCCGTGCCCGACGAGGCTGGAAGATCGCGTGCCGAGCGGCCCGATTATATCACCGAAATGAACGGTTTGAACGATGGCCAGAGTCAGCGGTCGAACCGGGCGTATACATCCCTACCCGCATAACGTGCATCGGTGCCCAATTCGGCCTCAATCCGGAGGAGGCGGTTGTATTTTGCTACGCGCTCAGAGCGTGCGGGAGCGCCGGTCTTGATCTGTCCAACGTTCCAAGCCACGGCGAGGTCAGCGATGGTAGTGTCCTCGGTCTCGCCGGAGCGGTGGCTCATTACCGCGGTCCAACCAGAGCGGCGTGCCAAATCAAGGGCTGCCGCAGTTTCGGAAAGGGTGCCAATCTGGTTGGGCTTGAGCAGGATGGAGTTACCGGCGGATTCGGCGATCCCTCGCTGCAAGCGACTGATATTGGTGACCAGCAAGTCGTCGCCAACAAGTTGCACGGAGTTGCCGAGGCGGCCGGTCATGGTCGTCCAACCGTCCCAGTCGTCTTCAAACAGACCGTCCTCGATGCTGACGATGGGGTATTCGTGACACCACCGTGAGTAGAGATCGATCAGTTCGGTTGAGTCGAGGGAAACACCTTCGCGTTCCAGGTCATATCGGGATGAGTCAGCGTTCCACAGCTCCGAAGCAGCCACATCGAGAGCGATGTGGACCTGCTCGCCCGGTCGGTAACCGGCAGCCTCAACGGCCTGTAGGACGACCTCGATTGCGTCCCGATTGGACGGCAGGCTGGGCGCGAAACCGCCTTCGTCGCCGACGTTCAGGTTGTGGCCTCCTTGACGCAAGATGGATTTCAGCGACTGATAGATCTCAACACCGGCACGTAGGGCATCTGAGAACCGGTCGAAACCAGCCGGAGCAACCATGAACTCCTGGATGTCTGCGGAATTGGATGCGTGGCGGCCGCCATTCAGGATGTTGAGCAACGGCACCGGCAAGGATACGTCCGCGCCGGCGGACAGGTGCCTCCAAAGAGAGCCTCGGTGTGCAGAATTTGCCGCAGCACGGGCAGCAGCCATGGAAACGGCCAGGACGGCGTTGGCTCCCAAACCACTTTTGTCAGCGGTACCGTCAAGGTCGTTGAGACGTCGATCAACATCGTCCTGGGCCAAAGGCGACACACCGCCGAGCGCAGGAGCAATGCGCTCATTCACGTTGGCGACGGCGGTCAGAGTGCCGGCGCCGCCGAATCTGGACCCATCTCCATCGCGGAGTTCGAGGGCCTCGTAGCTGCCGGTGCTGGCGCCCGAGGGCACCAGAGCCAAGCCCACGCTGCCGTCGGTGAGGGTCACCTCAGCCTCCACCGTGGGGTTGCCCCGGGAGTCGAGGGCCTCGCGGGCTACGATCGACGCGATGGTCGGCTCAGGCATTATCTTTCTCCGCTGATTGGTTCCGTGAAGGCGACGGTGCCGGTGGGTTCGGTGCGCGCCTCTGCGGCCGCTATGGCCTTGTTGACCGCATCGAGCGGATCATCGGCGATTATGTAATTTTCCCCCACGGGTTGCCCATCGCCCCGTACCGTAAGGGGCCAACTGTTCAACGAGACCACCGGTATGCCGTAGCTAAGGGCGTAGGCGATCTCGGACAGGGTCCCAAACGCTCCACCAACTGCGATGGCCGCCCGACCCGTGCTGACCACGGCTACGTTTCGCGCATAGCCCATGTTGGTGGCCACGGGGATGTCCACGTACTCATTGGCTGTGTGCGGCGACCCGCTGGGCAGGATGCCGATGGTAGAGCCGCCTTCCGACTTGGCGCCCTTGCACACCGCCTCCATCACCCCGGTCAGCCCACCACAGACCACCGTGATGCCCCGGCGACCCAACTCCTGGCCGACCTGTTCGGCCAAGTCATACACGTGGGGTGGCGGGTCAAAGTTGCCGATAACTGCGATGATCATGGGGCTCGACTCCGTGCTCTGTTTGAAAAATGCGGATGGAGTGGCAGAGGACGATGCATGCCCCTTTCTCAGGTAAACCTGAGTGCTAAGGCACAATCGCCGCGCCGGCGGATTCGATCAATGCCAACAATGGGGCCGGGTAAACGCCAAGCCAGGTCACGACGATAAGGCCCAGACCCATGGTGCCGGAGAGCAGCCAAGAAGGGCGTTGCAACGGCACAATAGGTGGTTCCGGCTCGCCATGGTCGTCATGTGACGCTGGATGCTCGGTTTCGGTTTCGTCGGTGTCAGCGTGGTCTCCCGGATTGTCAGCGGCGTGGGCGGGCTCGATGTACATCTGGCGCATCACCTGTAGGTAGTAGTACAGCGACACCAGGCTGGTGAAAATGGCAACGCCGGCCAGCCACAGGAACCCACCGTCGGCGACGGCGGCGAATAGATAGAACTTGGCGGTAAATCCCGCGAATATCGGCAGGCCCGCGAGCGAAAACAGGCCGATGGCGATGGCTGCCGCGACGAACGGCTGCCGGTCCGCGAGGCCGGCGAGGTCCACGATGTCGTCCTGCCCGGTGCGGTTGTAGTAGGCGGTAACGCCGGCGAACACCACAAGGTTGGTTACGGCGTACACCACCAGATAGAAAATGACGGCTTTGGCCGCCAGGGCGAAATCGCTGCCGAGCACGGCGACACCAGCTAGAGCGTATCCCACGTGTCCGATGCTGGAGTAAGCCATCAATCGTTTGAGGTTGCGCTGAGCGAGAGCTACGAGATTGCCGAGCAGCATAGTGATAGCGGCCAGCACCGCGATTACCAATTGCCACTCGCTCCATAGACTCAAAGCGGGGACGATGGCTTCGGCGAACAGCCTGAGGGTCAGAGCAAACGCCGCCGCTTTGGAGCCGATGGCGAGGTAAGCGGTAACGGGGAGGGGAGCGCCCTCGTAGGCGTCCGGAGCCCACATGTGGAAAGGCACGGCGGAAAGCTTGAAACCCAACCCTACCACCAGCAAGGCCACCCCCACCCACAATACGGGGCTTACGGCGTCCTGAGACGACAACTCGGTGGCGATGCCCGAAAAGTAAGTGGTTCCTAAAGCGGCGTAGATATTGCTGAGGCCGTAGAGCATGATCGCGGAAGAAAGCGCGCCGATGATGATGTATTTGATGCCGGCCTCGTTGGAGCGGGCTTCGCGCAATCCGTAGGCCACCATCACGTAGAGGCTGAACGACAGGAGCTCCAGCGAAATGTACGCGGTCAGAAGCTCCCGCGACATGGCGAGCAGATTCATTCCGAGCACGGAGAACAGCAGCAACCCGTAGAACTCGCCTCGATGGTCAAGGCGATCCCTGGCGTATTCCCAGGACAAAGCAATGATGCCGATGCCGATCGCAAGGAAGAAAATCTTGAAGAACAAGCCGAAATCGTCGACAACTATCAACCCGCCGTACAGCTCAACACTTCCGGCAGGCCGCATCAGCAGGGCGATTATCATCACCGCGACCAGGCTAACCACAGATAGACCGGCCAACCACTCCTTGCTGCGTTCAGGGAGAAACAAGTCGACCGTGAACACCAGGAACGCCAACGCGGTGAGCGCGAATTCCGGCGTCAGCAGGTAAAGGTTGGTGGTGAGGGTGGTGGTCATCGTCGTATCGGACTAGAACACGGACAGGGCGCTATCTACGCCGGTGTTGATCACGTTGAGCAGTGGAGCGGGCCAGACGCCGACGGCGATCAGGATGAGGACGAAAACGCCGCCGACTCCTTTTTCCACCGGGCTCGCGTCAGTTAGGTGGTCCCACTGCGGATCGCCCTCGCCGAAGAATGAGCGAGCCAGCAGCCGCAGAATGTACACAGCGGTGATAGCGGCGCCGATGACGCCCAGCACCGCCAATGGGAGGTAAGTGCGGAACGCGCCGGTGAACACCATGAACTCCGCGATAAACCCGCTGAGTCCGGGAAGGCCCAATGATGCCAAGCCGGCAATGGCAAAGAAGAACGTGGTTGTGCCCATGCGTTTGATGAGGCCGTTGAGGATAAAGGTGTCCCGGATGTGGGCCCGTTCGTAGATCGCCCCGACCATGGCGAACATGAGGGCCGTCATAATGCCGTGGGAAAACATCTGGAGAACCGCGCCGGCCAACCCGACGGGGTGGAGGGTGGCGATACCCATGAGGACGTATCCCATGTGGCTTACGCTGGAGTATCCGATAACGTATTTCAAATCGTTCTGGGACAGGGCGGATATCGCCCCGTAGATCACGTTGACGGTACCCAAGCCGATCAAGACGGGCATCCACACTTCCGCGCCCGTAGGCGTTAGGATCATCCCAACCTGGATGATCCCAAACGCCCCCAGCTTCATCAAGACCCCGGCGTGAAGCATGCTGACGCCGGTCGGGGCTGCGACGTGGCCGTCCGGAGACCAGGTGTGGAAAGGCCAAAGCCCCGCGAGAATACCGAAACCAACTGCGAACAGTGGGAACACCCACAGTTCCAGGGTTCTTGTGAAAGCCCCTTCCATCTTCAGTTGGGCCAACGTGTCGATGTTGAACGTGGGACTACCAGCCTGAGAGGATGCGACGTACAGCGCGAGGATACCAATCCAGATCAGGACGCTGCCGGCCACCAGGACCAGCATCAACTTCATCGCCCCGTATTCCTTGGTGCGAAGGAAGGTGCCGAAATCGGTGCTGCTGCCCCAAACCCCAATGAGCAGGTACATGGGCAGCACCGCCAGCTCATAGAAGAAGAACAGGAAAAACAGGTCCCGAACGATGAAAACGCCAAACACTCCAGAACCCAACGCCAGCAGGAGAACGAAGAAATCGCGCGTACGCCTCGTGATGGTCTGGCTGATTAGGACAGCGCCGAGCAAGACGATGCCATTGAGGAGGACCAACGGAGCACCGATACCGTTGACTCCAAGGTCCAGGCTTATGTTCAGCGGATGCCCGATCCAGTCATATTCGCGCTGAAATTGCACACCGCCAACCATATAGTCGTACCGGGCGAATACGATGACCGACAAAACGAAGGACACGGCCGCGACGAAAATGGCGAATTGCCACGCATCCCTGGGCCGGTCTTTGGGCAGGAACATCGCCAGCACGGCCCCGGCCAACGGCACGAGCACGAGCAACAGCAGCGATACCTGGTCGAAGTTGGCCATATTCAGCGACGATGCTCCAAGCTATACCGACCGCAGCCACCAGAAGACCGCCAGGGCAATCACGCCCAGAGCGACCACCAGGGCGTACGAATAGACATGCCCGGTCACGTGCAGCCGCAGCGCGACACCTGCTCTGCGCACCACGTCGCCCGGGCCGTTGATTCCCACGTCATTCACCACCGCACGGTCGAAGAAGGCCAGTGCGCCCGAAACGGTCAATACAATACGATCAATGAACCACTGGTAGGTCTCGTCAATGTAGTAGCGATTCTCCACGACGCGCAAAACCGGGGACAACCTCGCGCGCAAGGATTCGTGAGACCAACCGCGCCGGACGTAAACCATCCAAGCCAATGCGAAGGCGGCGACGGCCAACACGATGGAAAGCACGCCCAGCAGGATGTTGAAGTGGAACCCTTCGGCGTGGTCATAGAAGACAAAACTGCCAAAACCGCCGAATGAGCCGGGCCAGTTGAAGGCGATCCAGCCGAACCCTATGGCCAATACCGCCAACACCGACAACACGCCGGTCATCAGGATCGGCGATTCATGGGCGTGATGGCTGTCCTCACCCTCGGGCCCAAAAAACACGATGAACATGGCCCGAGCCATGTAGAGGGCGCTGAGGAAGGCGGTCAAGAAGGCAAGAACGATGAATATGGCGGGCAGGTGATGCGACACTGCGAGGAGAATTTCGTCCTTGCTCCAGAAGCCGGAGAGGATCGGAATGCCGCCCAAAGACAACGCGCCGATGCAAAACACCGTGGCGGTCAAGGGCATTGCCTTGCGCAACCCGCCAACGCGGCGGATATCCACGTCGCCATGCGCTCCAACACCGTGCATCACGCTGCCGGCGCCGAGGAACAGCAGCGCCTTGGCGAATCCGTGGGCCATCAGATGGAACACCGCCGCCGTCCAGCCTAAGGCGCCCAACGACAACATCATCAGGCCCAAATGGGACACGGTGGAGTAGGCGAGGATTCGTTTGAGATCCGTGGATACCAGGGCAATGGTGGCCGCTCCCAGCGCCGTTACCATGCCAACGCTCGCGATGACCATGAGGGCTTCAGGAGACGCGGCGAATATTGGGAAAGCGCGGGCGACCAGGTACACGCCAGCGATGACCATGGTGGCGGCATGGATCAAGGCGCTGACCGGAGTGGGGCCCTCCATGGCGTCCGGGAGCCACACGTGGAAGGGGAACTGTGCCGACTTGCCCATAGCCCCCAGGAGCAGGAGGATGGCAACTGCCGTAGTGGTTCCGGCGCCCAACGCGCCGGACTCGACGGCGGCAAAAGCTTCGGTCATGCTGAAACTGCCGACGTTGAGCCACAGCAGGAGAATGCCGACGAGCAGGCCGACGTCGCCGATGCGGGTTACCACGAACGCCTTTTTTGCGGCCTCCCGGGGACCAGGGTTTTCGAACCAGAACCCGATGAGCAGGTAGGAACACAGACCCACAAGTTCCCAGGCGATGTACAAGAGAAGGAAGTTGTCCGCCAGGGCCAGGGTCAACATGGCTGCAACAAACAGCGCCTGCCAGGCGTAATACCAGCCGAACCGCGGGTCGCCTTTCATGTACTCCAACGAGTAGAGCTGGACGCCCAGCGCAACGAAGGTGATTAGACCCAAAAGGACCACCGTGAGCGGATCGATAAGAATCCCCCAATCGAGGTGGATAGCCTGGTCCACGGTGGCGGCAACGCCCGGGATTCCTGCCTGGAACCAAGTAGTGCTGAAGTGACAGGTCAACGCGCCAGTGACGTTGCTGACCGCGCACGCAGGGTGCGCCTCCGACGCGCCCAGAAATCCCAGGGTCATCAATACCCACAGGGCGAATCCACCGGCGATTGCCAGGATGGCCACAGGAGCGCCCCGGCCGGGCAACCAGCGCTGGAATACTATGATCAGCGGGCAGGCGACGAACGACAGAACGGGTATCAGGAAAGCTAGGGGCATATCACCACTTCAGCAGGTTGATCTCGTCAACGTTGACGGTGCCGCGATTGCGATACATGCGCAAAATAATGGCGAACGCCAAGCCTACCTCAGCCGCGGCGACGGTGATCACGAATATGGCGATGATCTGCCCGTCAAACGCTTCGAAACGCCCGATACCGTTTAGATACGAAGCGGCGGCAATGAGATTGATATTGACGGCGTTGAGCATCAGTTCAATCGATAGGACGATGAGGACTGCGCTGCGCCGAGCCAATACCCCGTAAAGGCCAATACCAAACAGGGCCGCGCCGAGCAGTTGGAAGTAGAGCAGGGGAACCATCCGCCGGCTAACCTTCCCGCTCAGTTTGGGACATGTCCGCGGCGGTGGAACTCTGGGCCCGGGCGATGATGATCGCGCCGATCAGAGCCACTAAGAGGACCAAGGATGCGATTTCGAACGGCAGGGCCCACTTGGTGAACAGGGAAGCGGCCAAGCCGGTGAAAGCGGGAGCCTGCGGTTGGGTGCTAAGGTCCGGAGCCAACCAGAACGCCGCCCCCAGAATCACGGACAATACCGCCGCCGTGATGAGGGCCAAAGGCCACTGCCGGTTGTCGGTGATGCGCGGATATTCGGACGAACGAGTCAACATGACCGCGAACAGGACGACGATGATGATCGCGCCTCCGTAGATCAGCACCTGGACCAACGCCAGAAACTCCGCAAACAGCAGCAGGTACACGCCGGCCGCACCCAGCAGGGACAATAGCAAAAACAGCGCGGCGTGGACTACGTTGCGAGTAGCCACCACCCCGATCGCTCCTCCGAGGGTGAGGATCGCTACGATTGCGAACAGCGCTAGTTGCACAACCAAGCACCCATGCCGGAGGTCCCGCTGATCGTCAACTTCACAGCGGAGTCAAAGTATGAGCCGCCCGTTTGGCGGCTCGGATGATGTGGCTGCGAGTGCGGTAAGAGCATTACTGGATGGACGAACGACCGAAGCTGAGGTACCGCGAAGCAATCAGATGGATTTCAGCAACGTACAGGTGGCACACTCGCAATCGGCCTTATGCTTGCGGACCGTTTCACCAACCGACTGAGAGCGTCCGCGCGCTTTCCCCGAACCACCCGACTTACCACGGCGCTTCCCCTTGCCGATTTTGCCGGCTTTCGCGGCTTTCCCAGCGATCTTGCCGACCAAACCACCCACTTTTGCAACGGGATTGTCCTGATCGCCTTGCAGCCGCCGCTCGACGCACTCTACGCAAGTGCAATATTGCGGGTGCTTGGGAGACAGGTTGCGGAACCGTTCGTCTTCTCGCGGCACGTCAGTCCTCGGCGCGGGTCAGTGGATTCATCACTCAGCAGATTCTGAGGACGATTCCTCAGCAGCCTTGGCGGCATCGGCCTTTTGTTTGGCGAGCACGGTGGGCGGAATCCAATCAGTCCGCTCCTGGTATTTTTTGCCGATGTCAAGTAGCGCAGGCAAATCAACGCGGTCGCCGTTACGGGCGTAGGTACTCATTTCGTGCTCGTGGCTCATCACGATGGCATCGAAATTACAGTACTCGACGCAAATTCCGCACAATATACAACGGTTAAGGTTGATTTCAAAATAGTCGACGATTTTCCGCCGGCTGCTATCGCCCTCCGCGTGCTTCGGGTTGTCCATCATGCTTGCGGACATGCACTGCGTGGGGCAATTTCGAATGCAGACCATGCACCCGGTGCAATAAGGTTCGCTTATCTGGCCGTCCCAGGTTAGCGCTGGGAACCCCATAAAACGCGGTTGCACGGGAGTAGCCTGAACGGGGTACTGCTGGGTAACGGGCCGGCGCAGACCAGTTATGGTAGACGCGAGCGTTAGCATCATGCCTTTCAGGCTCTCCAGCATGATCAGATATCCCTCATCACAGGTTTAGGAAATTTGGCCAGTGCCGCGAACGATCCAAGAACAGCGTTGATCACGGTCGCCGCACCGGGAAGCATATTAACAACATGATACCAGCAACGCACCGTGTGTGCTCTACGAGGACGCCGCTTCCCGACGGGCAGCCAGTCGCCGTTGAGTATCAAGCACACGCCTCGCCGGGGCCGTCATGCGCCGGTAGATGATCCATCCGGCAACCGCTAAACCAATGAGCGACAGGATGGTGAGGCTCCACCAGGGCAAAGCGTAGAACCGGTAAACCGCCGCGATGATGACGGTATAGAAAGACAGGGGCACCATCACCTTCCACGCGAAAGCCATCAGCTGGTCGATTCGAAGCCGAGGGAAAGTGCCGCGCACCCAGAATACGACCAATATCACGGCGTAGGTTTTGAGCAGGAACCACGCCACATCTGGCAAGGCCGGGCCGCCCCATCCGCCCAGGAACAGCAGGGCCGTCAGCGCAGCTATCGCGAAAGTGTTGATGTACTCCGCCAGGAAAAAGACCGACCAGTGGGCACCGCTGTATTCGACGAACGGGCCACCCACAACCTCGCTCTCCGCGTGGTAGATGTCGAAGGGAGTGCGCCCGACCTCCGCCAAACCCGCAACGAAAAATATCACCAATCCCAGCGGAAGAATGACCAGATACGGATATGTGGATTGGGCAGCAACGATCTCACGGAGGTCAAGGGATTGCGCCAGTATGGCTACGGCAGCCGCTACCAGAACCACCGGAATCTCATACGAGATCAACTGAGCAGCCGAGCGCAAGCCACCCATGATTCCGTACTTATTGGCGGAGCCCCACCCGGCAAGAACTAGACCCAGAATACCCACCACAGCGAACGCGATGATGTAGAAAAGGCCCAAGGGCAAGTGCTTGATTACGACGTTGTCGCCGCCCGGGATGGTTACCCAGATCACGAAGGCGGACACCACCACGATCACCGGCGCAATCCAGAAAATCGCTTTCTCGGAATCGTCGGGGATGATGTCCTCTTTAAGGATCAGTTTGACCGCATCCGCGACGGGTTGCAGCAGACCGAATTTTCCGGTGCGTGTCGGCCCGTAGCGTAGTTGGAGCCGACCCAAGGCTTTTCTCTCCAGCCACACCAATGAGAGGACTACAACGGATAGGACGGCGAACATGATCGCCAAGCCCAGCGCGCTCCAGGCGAGGTTAATCAGGAAACTCACCGGTCAACCTCGCCGAGCACGATGTCCAGGGACCCGAGCACAACCACGCTGTCGGCCAACCAGGTATCCGCGAGCAACCGGCGCAGGGCAGACAGGTTGCAAAACGATGGTGGGCGGACCTTGAGGCGGTAGGGTTTATCGGTGCCGTCGCTAATCAGGTAAACGCCGATTTCGCCTCGCGGGTTTTCGGCACGCACGTACGCCTCACCCGCCGCCGGCCGGATCAGACGCCGACCCAAGGGAGACACCACCGGGCCGTCGGGCAACTGTTCCATGGCTTGTTCGACTATCCTCAACGACTGGTACATTTCCTGGACACGCACCCAGTGCCGGTCCCAGCAATCACCGTCCAAGCCCACCGGCACTTCAAAATCAAACCGGTCGTAGATCGAATACGGCTGGGCTTTGCGAACGTCGTATTCGTAGCCGCACGCCCGGAGTAACGGACCAGTCAAGCCCAGCGCGATGGCTTCATCGGAGGTGATTGGGCTAACGTCCTTGAGACGGGACAGGAATATTTCGTTGAACGTGAGGATCCGGTCGCTCTGTTCGACGTCTTTCCTGAGCAAAGGCATCAATTCATCAACCAAGGCACGGAAATTATCCGGCACGTCCTCTTTCAGGCCACCAACCCGGAAATAGTTATGCATCAAGCGGGCTCCGGACACCGCTTCAAACAGGGCCTGCACGCGCTCCCGACCACGGAAGGAAAACATCACCGGAGTCATCGCGCCGGCATCGAGGCCCATGGTGCCGACGTAAAGCAGATGACTGGCGATGCGGTTCAGTTCGCACAGGATGACCCGGATGTACTCAGCGCGCTCGGGAACCTCCAGTCCCATGAGTTTTTCGACCGCCATGCAATAAGCCAACTCATTGTTGAAGTTGCCGATGTAGTCCATGCGGTCAAAAAGGGTGACGATCTGGTGATATTGTTCTCCCTCGCAGAGCTTCTCGGAACCGCGGTGTAGGTAGCCGATGTGGGGTTCCACGTCAACGATTTTTTCACCGTCGACCCACAAAACCATGCGAAACACACCGTGAGTGGACGGATGCTGCGGCCCCATATTGAGCAGCATCTCCACCGGCTGGGAATCAGCGCGGTTGGCTATCGCGGCAGTTGCGGAAGATTCAACCATCTAAGTTAGTTTCTCGTTGGGGTTCCTAGCGCGGAATTTACTCGGTCTTTGGGAAGGGGGAGCCGATGAACCGGATACTGGGTTGGGGAGGTTCGATCAGGCTGCTCATCCACACTTCTCCGTTGTCGTAAAAACCCGCTTCAATCAGGGTGTCCTCGAGGATTCCGAGTTCCTCGCAATCTTCGAGGTAGTCACCGACCTGCCGTCGGAGGGCCATGCGCGCATCATCGCGGGAGTCCCCGAATACGGTGACTTCCAATTCCGGGCAGTGCGCCGACCATCCTGAGCCAGCCCGGGATTCCTCAATTTGGTAAACAATGCGATCCATACTCTACCCAGAAGGTTCCCGATGCTCGCCCGAGTCCTCGACGAATTGGAGGACAATTTCGGTTTCCTCATCGAGCCATTCTAAGCCAAGCGCAGAGCCCAACCGCCCAGAGGTATCCTGCCGCTCCAGCCATCCGCGCATGATCTGCACCAATGATTGTTGGGCAGCATCGACTGTCGCGCCTTTGCCCTCGAGTTCCAGGGCGTCGACGATTGCCAAGTACCGGTCACCGTCAGCCAGCACCCGCGCAATCAATGTAACGGCCTCGTCGGCGCCGTCGACGATAATTTCCCGGTCCTCGGTCACTCTAGAACTCGCGATAATCGTAAAAGTCGTAGCTCTTCCTGCCCGGGTAGCCTTCGAACTCTGGGTAGAGCAACAGCGGAGACAGGTCGGGGTGTCCTGAGAAAGAGACTCCAAACAGGTCGTGGGCTTCGCGTTCGTACCAATCCGCCGCCGGCCACACACCGGAAACGGTGGCTAGGACGGGCTCATCGTACGGCACCGCAGTCCTGATCACCAAGGTTTTTTCGTTAGCCAGGGACTGCAAGAAGTACACCAGCTCAAACCGTTCCTGGTAGTCCACGCAGGCCAAGCAGAGCAACATCTTGCAGTCCAACTCTTCATCGTCCCGGCACGCGGCGCATACATCAACGATATGGGATGACGGGACGGTTACCTGTGGCAAATCCCCCAGCGCTCCGGCATCCGGACTAAAGGCTTCCAGAGCCGCCAGCGCGGAGTCTAAGGTAGCCCTCCGCCCCTCCGACAACAACTCGACCGGATCAGGGGGCGGTTCGGCTTCAGCTTCGGGAGCGTTACGCCTGGGACGAGGCACCCCGGTCTCCCGCGTCGGCCATGATTTTTTCCTGGAGCTTGAGGATCCCGTAGAGGAGGGCTTCCGGCCGGGGCGGGCATCCTGGCACGTAAACGTCGACGGGAATGATGTGATCGACGCCCATGACCACCGAGTAGGAACGGTAATAGGGGCCCCCGTTGGTGGCGCAGCTGCCCATCGCGATTACCCACTTCGGCTCCGGCATCTGCTCGTACAGCAGCCGGATGGGTTCGGCCATCTTTTTGACCACGGTACCTGCCACGATCATTACGTCGGACTGCCGAGGAGAGGGCCATGTCACCACGCCGAACCGGTCGAAGTCGTGGTGCGCCATGTATGTAGAAATCATCTCAATCGCGCAGCAAGCCAACCCAAAACTCAAGGTCCAAAGGGACGACTTTCGAGCCATCGCAAACAACTGATCGGTAGTGGCGGTGATGACGCCGGGTACCTTACCGTCAGTGGCCTGGTTCAGTAAGCTTGGTCCCGGGCGGTTGCCAGAGCCGAGGATGATTTCAGTTGGCTGCGGGGGCATCGCAAGAGGCGACAGAGCGTCGTCTCCGGACGTGGGTCTCACTTCTGCCAATCCAACACCCCTTTGCGCCATCCGTATATCACCGCGAAGAAGAGCATGGCCAGGAACAATATCATCGCATAGAACGGTATCGGGTTTCCGGCCGCCTGCTCCTTCATGAACACCACTGCCCACGGGAACAGGAACACCGCTTCTATATCGAAGATCAAGAACAGGATGGCAAAGATGTAGAAGCGAATATTGATGTTGGACCACGCAAACGGCGTGGGCGGGATGCCGCACTCGTAAGTGGTCAGTTTCTCAGCGGAACGCCGGCGCGCCGAGAGTAGCTGAGATCCTGCGAACATCGCCCCAATCGCGACCAAAGCGATAATGATTGCGATTACGACCGCCAGCCAGTTGCCGGCGTAAGTAGCGGGATCGAATATCTGAAGAATGGGGACGGTCATAAGTAAACGGCAGCGGATGTCCGGGAATTAACAGACTCAAACAGAAGCATCGTAGCAACGGCCCATCAGAGTGTCAAACTAACCGGACTGCCGGCCAGAGCAATCGCGTCTTCAAAACAAACGATTCCGGTGCCTGCATTACATTCCGTTTGGTGATAATGACCACACACCTCGTTGCCTGAAAGTCCCCGAAACCAGCCCATAACCCCAAAACTCCCAAATCAAAATATCCTGTCCATCCTGTTTATCCCTGTGAATTCACCGCCCGTTACTGCCAATTCCAATGGCGGCGCTGTCGCTCATTAAGACGCGATTGCCCTGGACTGCCGGATTGCGGTTGACGAAACGTCGGCCCGGAAGGAGTCTTCAGGGAGATTGACGAACAGCGGGTGAAAGCCGCCGGGCAAGTTGATGTCGGCCAACGTGCGGAACACGCCCTGGTCATCGGCGCGGCCGGCCACCAAGAATCTGCAACCGGACCCCCACATCTCAGCCAACGCGGTGAGCATAGCGGTCTCAGAGTCGTCGTAGTAACGCGGCTGTATCAGGCGAGTGGCGGTATCCCAGCCGATGACGAAGCCACAACCTGGGAACAACTCGGCTTTTTTGTAGAAAGTTTCGGCCCTGGTCAGTGCCACCGTGCCAACGCCTTTGAATTGGTCAACCCGTCGCCGAATTTCCGAGGCTTCCAACGGAGGTTTGTCGACGTTGACCACGGAAAGCTCGTACGCCACCTGATTGCCAAAGACCGCGGCAGCCGCGGCAGCCAGTTGGACGTGGCCCTCGTGGAGAGGGTTGAACGAACCGGGCAGCAATGTACCCGGAGGTTCGACATCTACGACTGTGCTCCCATCCGGGCGTACCACCACCCAGTCGGCATGGCCGTCCAACAAGCTTTGGATTGGATCCGCATGGGACACCGTTTGGGTGGTTAGCGATTCCGACCGCGACAAATTCAAAGCAATTTCGGCATCGACAGCGGAGGCGCGTGCCAGAGCGGAGATCACCAACCGGCTGACCACGTCTTCCTCGCCGGCTCGATCCCTCAGGCCCTTTTCCAACACGAGAGAGTCGGTGGTTGCGCCATCGGCATCCCAAGTGGTCACAAACGCCCGATGGTCGCCGCGCTTAGTGCGGTCGGTGGCTATGGTCGCCGTGCAACTGACACCGATGATGGGAAGTTCCGCTTCTCGGAGAGACATTCCTCGGTTCCAGGCCGCTCGCGCCATGCGCCAAGACGTGTCGGCGGAGACGGTCTGCTCGGGAGCGTAGCCTCCGAGAAAGTCAGTCATCGCCAGGTAGCCGTAGGGAACGCGGGTCTCCAGGACAGTGCGGGATGCTCCGCCAACTCCCAGCAGCCAGGCCAACGCGTAGTTTCCAGCGCCGGCAACGGCGAGCACCGCCTGCTCAGGGGTACCGTGGATTCGAGCGACGACATCGGCAATATCAGCATCCATACTGCTTTTCACCATCAAGAGCACTCGGAGCGGCGATGCCGAGCTACGGCAAAGGGTCGGATTGCTTGGGAGAGCCCATCAGATTTCGGTGCGTCGCTCGGTGATTATGTCCGATACAGCACCTGAGCGGCCAGACTCCACCGGGCGCGGCGCCCAAATTGATCAACTTGAAACTATCCCCAAGATTTTCCGCATTGTACCATTTGCGCTGCGGTCAGGATTGAGTTCGTTCGTTCCCCGAGGACTGATTGATATCGTTCATCGTCCGCAACGAAATCTCCATTTCGCCAGCTATCTTGCGGTCCCATTCGTCGGCCCAATGTTGAGGCAGACGTGGTCGGGCATCGCGCCAAGTCAATCGATCCCCACCGTTGGTGCGCGCCGCCATGACCTCTACCAGGAACGCAGTCATATCGCCACCGTCCATGGCGTTGACGACGCGGCAATCCAGATAACCGAAAACCCCTTCGATCAATGGGCTTCCGGTGGCGCCGTTCGAATATGAAAGATCCTTGAACTTGTCGACGTCTCGGCCCGACCTCATGCCTAACTCCCAGATCAGATGCAATTGACCGGAGTTGAGGAAATTGACCGCGAGGACTCCACTGTCGGCGATGAGGTCATGGGTGAGGTTGGTTCGATAGATCTGGACTATCAACCGGGGCCGGTGCAGTACTATGGACGCCGAGGTGATCGCCACCGCTATCTGGGCATTCACCGCATTTCCTGACCGGGTCGATACGGCCGCAAGGGGAGCGGTTAATCCGGCGAGCATAGGCCCGCAGTCGGAGGGTTCTATGTCCGGCGCGGGAGTGAGCATGATCGAACAGGTCACACGTAGATCAAAGGGCAGTGAGTTTTACCAAGTGGGCTGCGAGTCCATGTGATCGTTAGTGGTCAACCTGGTTTGCCCGTCTCCGTCGCCTTTCATGTAAAGGATTTCAGAGTTCCCGTAGGCAAAAGAGGCAAAGACAATCAAGTCCCCCGTGTGCGACCAATCGGGCATCAGGTCATCAGCGGTGTTGTAGGTGAGTTGCTTGCGCTCTGACCCGTCCACGCGCACCGTAAATATTTCGGACTGGTCGTCGAACCGCACCACGTACGCTATCTGGCGACCATCGGCGGACCAGGACGGAGAGGATTCATCGTATTCGGTTTCAGCGACCGCCAGCTCGTCGGTATCATCGGCCCAATTATCCGATTCCGTGGGACGTAAGACGTAGAGATCGAGGTCCTCGCCCGCATCTCGCAAGAAGGCGATCCTGTCTCCCTTGGGCGACCAAGTCGGGTTGCTGTCCGCACCATCTGTAAGCTCAATCAGGTTTACGCCAGTGGGATTGCGCAGGAGCAGGCCGTCGTGTCCGGCCCTGGTGAAAACCAGCCACTGCCCATCCGGGGACCAATCGCCAACCTGCTCTCGCTCGTCGCTGAAAGTCAGGCGAGTTTGATCGCCAGTCGCCACATCCACCATGTAAATGTCGGGAGAACCGTCCACGTCGGATACGTACGCCACGCGGTCGGATTGCGGAGCCCAGACCGGTGGTTGGTCCTCATCGATTTCCGACACCAGCAACTCGGTCTCGCCCGATTCAACGTCGTACAGCATAAGCAGCGGTATGTCGCCTCCAGCCACCCAGGCCAGATATCGCTGCTCCGGCGACCAACGAACGGACTTGGCCTGCGCAGAGCGCGGAGAAACATTCATCGGGTCATCCTCGCCCGATTGACTGATCCAAACCCGGGAATCATCCCCGTCCGAAGAGATGTAGGCCACCGAAGGCATATCGCCGCCACCGAACCAATTGCCCACAAAGCATCCCGTCAAGGTCATAAGCCCTACCGTGAGCAACACCATTGTGGCAAGCTGCTGCAGCATTGAGATATTGAGATTATCAAACAAGGATTCGGTTCGTAGTTTCATTACGTTTATCCATCGAAAAGCATGCAATTTCAGCGCCCAAGATGGTGCGATTATAGCGACGCGGAACACGGCAATTCCTGAAGAAGATTGACGGATTACGCGCATTACCGGGAACGACTTGACCCGTGTCGGGCGAGGCGATGCTTGGATGCGTTACAATCGCTGGCAATTTGACCCGGGAGCCGTGCCCGATGGGGCGCGATTCACTCTGCAATGACCAACCAAACAACCACCTCTGAACCGTCAGCGCCATATTGTGTGTTTTGTGAAATCGTAGCCGGCCGCGAACCGGCGCGCGTGCGGTACCTGGACAACGACATCATCGCCATCGTCAACCGATTGACTTGGGTGCCAATCATGCTGCTGGTGATGCCACGCCAACATATGTCGCAGCTGGAATTGTGGAGTAGCGGACTAATGACCAGGATCGGCGACGTGGCAACCACGCTGGGCTGCATGTATTGCCCCAACGGTTTTCGCATCCTGTCGAATTTCGGCTATGATGGGCTGCAAAGCCAATCGCACGGGCATCTGCACGTAATCGGAGGGCAGTATCTGGGTCACTACGCATGACTGACTCGCCCGAATTTTGGCGACCAAGGAGATCAAATCCCAATGCCTGAAACCATCCTTTACGAAAAAACCGGCATCGACAACCATGTCGCAATCATCACGCTGAACCGGCCGGAGGCGTCGAACGCGATAAACCGGCAACTTCGGCGGGAACTCCAGGAAGTCATCAGCCACTTCGATAACGAGGACGACGAGGCTTGGGTTGCCGTGATCACGGGTTCCGGGCGCAACTTCTGCGCGGGCCGGGATCTGAAGGAGCGGGCCGCCGACAACGCGGAAGGCGTCCAGGCCCGGGCCGAAAACAGCATGTCGCCGAACAAACCCCACATGTGGGAACGCCCGGCGAAGCCGCTGGTGGCCGCCGTAAACGGGGCTGCCGCCGCGGGCGGCTGGTCTATCGCCCAGATGTGCGACGTTCGCCTCGCGGCCGACAACGCCCGGTTGGGTATCACGGAAACCAAGTGGAGCCTGATGCCCCCGTTCGCCGTGGAACTGACCAAAATGATCGGCATATCAAACGTGCTCGAACTGGTGATGACCGCCGATTTGTTGCCCGCCGAGCGCGTGAGGCAGATGGGGTTTCTGAACAAGGTGGTGCCGGCCGACGAGTTGGTGCCCGAGGCGATCAAGATGGCCGAAAGCATCGCAGCCAACGCGCCACTGGCCGTACGCACCATCAAAGACCTGGCGTACAGCAGCCTCGACATGTCGATCGCGGAGATCAGTGCCAAGACCTATGTCGCGTACGACTACATCCTCACCACCGACGACAGCAAGGAAGGGCCACGCGCCTTTGCGGAAAAGCGTCGGCCGAACTGGCAATTAAAATAGGTCTCAAAGACGACGGCAAAACCATCGACGAGCAATTGGCCCCTACCAAAAGGAGTGGCAACCATGACTACTCAAGTTCAACCAAGCAGCAAGACCGTAACGGCTAACGGTATCAACATCCACTACCTTGACTGGGGCACGGAAGGCAAGCCGCCGATGGTGCTGCTGCACGGCCTACGGGGCCACGCTCGAGTCTGGGAAGACGTGGCCGAATCGCTGTGTGGCGATTTCCATGTGTACTCCGTAGACCAGCGCGGTCGCGGCGACACAGATCATGCGCCGGGCGGAGACTACTCGACCGATGCTTTCGTGGCCGACGTTGCCGGATTCGTGGACGCCATCGGGCTTGATAAGTTCGTCCTGTTCGGCCACTCGATGGGCGGGCGCAATAGCATGGCCTTCGCGGGCCAATACCCGGAGCGGCTGGAAGCGCTCTGCATCGTTGACATCGGGCCAAAAATCGAGCCAGCCGGCGGCAACCGTATCACAGAAGAGTTGCGTGCTCTCCCGCCGCAGTTTGACAACTTTGAAGACGCGCTGGCCCACGTACAAACCGGCAACCGGTTCGCATCCGAGCCGGTCATGCGCCGCAGGTTGGGCGGGCAAACTCGGACGTTGCCAGATGGCAAGATAGGATGGAAGTTCGATCCGGAGATTCGGGAGCAACGGATCAACGGGACTGCCGCGCCAGCAGCCGACCTTTGGCCGGTCCTGGAGAGGATTGCCTGCCCGACTTTGGTGGTGCGCGGCACGGAGACCGACCTGCTCACCCGGGAAACGGCTCAGCAGATGGTTGACACGCTGGCTCAAGGCAGCTTGGTGGAAATTGAGCGGGCCGGGCACATGGTGTTCGAGGACAACCCCACAGACTTCATCGCCGCCGTCAAGGACTGGCTGAACTCGTGAGTAGAATCCGGCGGTTTCGCTGGCGGCCCGGCAAGTCCGGGCCGCTGTGCTAAAATCCGGGCAATCCACGATGCAGAGCTTTTGCCGCCAAGGAATCCCAACTATGAAAGTCTCCTTCTTCCACCTGATGCCCTACCAGGACCTGCCCGACGATTTCGCCGAGCAGCACCACTCGGCATGGGTAGATTTGCCCAACGAGAATTTTGATCCGGCCAAGGGCAACGAGTATTACGCGCAGTACATCGACCAACTTCGCTACGCTGACGAAGTCGGGTTTGACGGCATCTGCGTCAACGAGCACCACAACAACGCCTATGGGATCATGCCGTCGCCGAACCTGATCGCGTCGGTGCTGGCGAACAGCACAAACAATGGCGCGGTGATAGTGCTGGGCAACAGCCTGGCCCTCTACAACCCGCCCGTACGGGTGGCCGAGGAAATGGCGATGATCGACGTCATCTCCGGCGGTCGGCTGGTGGCCGGGTTCCCGGTCGGAACTTCCATGGACACCACGTTCTCCTACGGGCAGGTGCCGATTACGTTGCGCGACCGCCACACCGAGGCCCACGACGTGGTCATGCAGGCGTGGACCCAGCACCACCCCACCATCTTCAACGGCAAGTACAACAAATTGCGGTACATCAGCATCTGGCCGCGACCGATGCAGGAGCCGCACCCGCCGGTGTGGGTGCCGGGTTCGGGCAGCCTGGAAACTTGGGACTGGGTGCTTGATCGCGACTATGTATATTGCTACCTGTCGTACTACGGGTACCTGCGCGGCCACAACATCGTGAAGGGGTACTGGGACCGGGTGGCGGAGCGTGGGATCGACGACAATCCGCACCGGTTGGGGTTCCTGCAGTTGGTGTGCGTCTCGGAAACCGACGAACAGGCGGAAAAGGACTACGAGGAACACGTCAAGTACTTCTACGAAAAGATGCTGCGCGTATACCCGCCCTTCGCAGAATCACCCGGGTACCGCTCGCTGGACTCGATCCGCAAGTCTCTGCGGCCGCAGATGGGCGAAGAAGCGCAAAGGGCGGCTAACGAAAACAGTTGGAAGGACTACATCGCCCAGGGACACGTGATCGGCGGCAGCCCGGAAACCGTCCGCCAAAAGCTGACGGAAGCCTGCGAATTGCTGCGAATCGGTCACCTGATGGTGCTGCTCCAGATCGGCAGCATGCCGCCTGAACTGGTCAAGAAGAACACCGACCTGTTCGCCAACGAGGTGATGCCCCATATGAAAGGGTTGTTCAACGAGTACGACGACCCGTGGTGGCCGGAAAATCTCAAGTCCGAGACGGCCGAAACGGTCGGCGACTAGAAAGCGATTGGGGGATCCTCGACTATGGGTGAGAAGCTGCAACAAGGCGATCGACTGCCACCGATATCATTCGACCTGATAGACGGCGGGACGCTCTCCCTCCCGACGGACATGTCGTCGCGGTACCTTGCGGTCCTGTTTTACCGGGGGGTCTGGTGACCTTACTGCGCGCGGCAGTTGGCCGCGTGGCAAAAGGAGCAGGACGCCTTGGCTGAGATGGGTGTCACCATCGTAGGAGCCAGCGTGGAACCCAAGGAAGTGGTGCAGGAGATGGCGGAGAAGGCCGGGGTCTCGTTCCCGATGGCCTACGGCATCACCCGCGACCAGGCCGACCTGCTGGGCTCCTGGTGGTCCGATGACCGGGGCGGCTACATCCAACCCACCGAGTTCCTGCTGGGTCGCGGCGGGACGGTGCTAGGCGCCATGTACGCCAGCGGGCCGGTGGGTCGCATCAGCCCGGACGAAGCGGTGCACTTTATCGAAGGACGGGAGCGGGCGCGGCTGAGAGGCTGACACGCACCGATATTCGCACGAGCATTGGTGATGATGATCATGCGCGCCGTCCCGGCAAGTGGGTCCTAACCCTCGAAGTATCCCTCTTCGCGGAACAGTTCCGCCAGGCGGGCCACCCCCTCGCGGATTTCCTCCGGGGAGTTGTGACTGAAGGTCAGCCGCAGGTAATTGTTGCGGTCACGGCCGGCCCGGAATACGCCGCCAGGGTTGTACTTGACGTCGCGTTCGGTGGCTTTGGCGAGGGTCGCCCAGGTGTCCGCGCCCTCGGGCAACCGGACAAACACCAGCATCCCTCCTTGGGGATGGGTCCACTCGCAGAACGACGGGAAGTTTTCCTCCAACGCGTTGAGCATGGCGTCCCGACGCACCAGCAATGCATTCCGCACGTTCTCGATGTGTTCCGCTTCGTGTTCACGCATGTACTCGTAAACCATCATGGTGGCCAGATGGCTGACGCCGCGACGGGGCAGGTTGCCAGCGTCGACTTGCGGCAAGGCCTCGCGGACGCCGGGCGGCAGAACGCCAAACCCGACTCGCAACCCGCAGCCAAGCAATTTGGTGAATGACGAGACGTAGAACACGTCGCCGCGATCGCTGAGCCCGGAAAACGCCGTAGCCAACGGATCGCCGTCGATTCGAAAGTCGGCGTAGGATTCGTTCTCCAATATGGGGATGTCGTGGCTTTGAGCCACCTGCAACAACGCGCGCCGCCGCTGCAAAGACAGCGAGAATCCCAACGGATTCTGGTACACCGGAATCAACCAGACGAACTTGGGGCGTCGTCCAGCATTTTCCAGCGTGACGATGGTCTCCTCCAAGGCATCTGGGAGCATGCCGTCATCGTCGCAAGCAACGTGGATGGGTTCGGCTCCCCGCTCCAGCATCATGCGGAGGCTGCCCATGTAGGTGAATTCCTCGACCAGCACCGGGTCGCCCGGATTGATGAACGATTCGAGCAGGATGGTGATGGCCCCGCCGGCGCCGTCGGATATGAACACGTCGTCGGGAGACGCGTCGAAACCGCGGTTGGCGGACAAACGCTGAGCGATCAGTTCGCGGAGCCCCACGTGCCCGCCCGTGGGAGGATATGCAGCCAGAGACTGGGCGCCGCCAACATCGAGCCCGGAACGGATCGCTGTCAAATACTCGTCCGCATCGATCACCTCAGGAACGGCATTGGTCACCGAGAAGATGTACTTGGCCTGAGCGTCGGAGCCCGGCGGAGAGGTAACGGCGCGCGGCAGGTTGCGGGAAAACAGGGCGGCGTAATCTACCATTTGAGGCCTCCGGCAGTGGGGGGGTTGGATTGGTTCAGCGTGTGATTCGTGCGTTGCGTTGGGCAACACCTTGGCGCACCAGGGGGATGAGTTCTTGGCCATATTCAGCGGCGTCGGCCAGCGGGTCAAAGCCTCGAATGATGAATGCGGTGCATCCCAGGTCGTAGTATGCCAACAGGGAGTCGGCGACCTGTTCCGGAGTGCCAACCAAACAGGTGGTGCTGCCCGAAGCGCCGCTGGCGGCCGCGATGGGCATCCAGAGCCGTTCGTCGTGCACATTGCCCTCAGCGGCGAAACGCAGCAATCTCCACGCCCCCTCAGACTGAGGACGGGTGGGCACGCCGGGAGCGATACGCCCGGCCGTGGCGCGCTTGATCTGAGCCAGGATCTGTTCGGCGCGCTCCCAAGCCTTTTCCTCTGTCGAAGCGAGAATGGGCCGGGCCGATAGGCTGAACCGCATTGCTGAGGAGTCGCGGCCGGCCTCGGCTACCCGGTTCCTAACGTCAGAGATGCGCTGGGCGATGGATGCGCGGGGTTCGCCCCACAGCGCAAACAGGTCGGCGCGCCGGCTGGCGACTTCCAAGGCGATGTCGGACGCGCCGCCAAAAAACAAGGGCACGTGGGGGTGCTGGCGGCACCGGGCCTGGCTATAAGCATCCTGAAACCGGTAGAACTCACCCTCATGGTCGAAGGGTTCAAGCTCAGTCCATACCCGCCGCATGACCTGCAGGTACTCATCGGTGCGTCGATAGCGTGCGTCATGATCAAGCCAGTCGCCGTCCTGCTTCTGCTCCTCGTCATTGCCGCCGGTGATGATGTGCAGCGCGATCCGGCCATTCGTAAGTTGGTCCAGAGTTGCGGTCTTGCGGGCGGCGAGGGTCGGAGCAACGAAGCCGGGGCGATGGGCGATGAGGTAACCAAGGCGGTCGGTGTGGGCGGCGGCGTAACCGGCGACCTCGAAACCGTCCGGGGTAGATGAGGAATAGCCGGTGAGGACCATATCGAACCCGGCGGCCTCGTGGGTACGGGCGAAATCCAGGATGTAATCGGGGTCAACACCGGAAGGAACTTCAGCTCCGGGGTTGATGCCGCCGCCAAAAAGGCTGAGGGTGGCGCCGCGGTCGGCTGCGGCCTCTCGGACGACTCCGATCATCCCGATGATGGTGACACCGTCGCTGCCATAAACGCTGGGAATAGTGGAAGCGGTGCCGGTTCCGTTGCCGCCGGGTGCGGTCATGCGCCAAATTCTCCTGAATCGTTCGATAATGGGGCTAGATTATCCCACCAGTTATGGACAAGGGCAAAATTGGCGAAAATCCCTGGGAAATTGCGGTGTCAGGGGTGTTGACAAGCATCACGATACGTTATAATATGTATTCAAGGTGCTGGGGTTGCAGGGAACCCCCACACACCGGAAACCCGATGGCAAAAGAGCCGTCGTCATCTAGGAGGTTAGAAGTGGTCTCGCTGATAGCGCTGAACCATAGTTGGCAATTCCCTTGTAACCGCCCCGTTGGCGGAGCCGACGTAGTGTGACGACACCGCGGGGCCGCCAACAGGGGCGAAACCGCATCGAGTGGGCCGTCAACTGGCGCTGACGACGCCAAGCCGCCGGACGCAGCGCAGCCAAGGCGCTCCCAAGAAAGGCGGAAGCCTACGGGCACAGACGAAGGCGACGGCGAGTTCGATGGGAAGAAAATGGGCCGGAACACCGACTGTTTGTCGGGTTCCGGCCATTTCTTTGGTCTCAAGGCCGTATGGGAAACTAGGCAGTTGATCCCGACGCGGCCAACGCCGCTCGATACTGCTCGGGCGTATTGACGTCCCAGAGCAATTCCGGCGCGCCCAACTCGACCCGCTGGGTTGCCTCCCGATGACGTTCCGTAACGGCGCGCATCCCCTGGGTGGCCTCGTCGATTTGCAGCATTTCCTGATGCAGAGAGCGACTGATAGCAGTGGGGTGGCCGCCCTTTCCGTTGTACGTGGGGATCGTGATGAGCTTGTCGGAGCGGCCAATGTGAGCGGACAGGACCTGATTGATGACTGATGCGCTACGCGGCTGGTCCACGTTGAGCATCAAGATCGGACCCGCTGAACTGGCGTCGGTGGAAATTGCTTTGAGACCGGTCTTGATGGACGTTGTCTTGCCCTCAGAGTAGTGGGAGTTGATTACGCAGCGTACGTTGCCGGCTTCATAGACATCGCGGTTGGCACCGATGCGCGCCTGGAGTTCGTCGGCCCGGTGGCCCAACACGACGACAACCTCATCCGCGCCGGCCTGTCGAAGGGCGACAATTTGGTGCATGATCAGAGGCCGGCCGTGCCAATCCAGGAGGGCTTTCAGCGTGCCCATGCGCCGGGACACTCCGGCAGCCAGGAGGATGGCAGAGGTGAAGGGACGTTCCGATGGCAGCGTCATGGGGTGGCTGGGGATCTGTCAAACTGCAGGACCAGCAGCGGCGGCCTATACCGTGCGGAGCGGGCAGGCGCAGCGGCGATTGGGCGGGATTCCGATTGGAGTATAGCGGACGCAGATCGGCCCAACCAGACGCGAAGTCGCGCCGGCGGTTGTGCGCGACCTGGTGAACTCACGAACAAGGCTAATCGCCCGGCCCGAAAATCGGGATTGATTACTAGCGGAATGCCCTCGACGCCTCAGTCGGCGGGGAGGCCCATGGCGCGATTGGCACGACGCTCGGCGCGCTCCAGGTACCAATCGTCCATCGTCATGGGGCTGCCCTTGCCGCCCCGACGGGCCATGATGACCTCGGACATGATGCTGACCGCCAACTCTTCGGGTTCGAGGGCGCCGATGTCCAGACCAATGGGGGCGCGTACTTCGGCGAGGCGTTCGCGGGGGACGCCCTCCTGGAGGAGTCGCTGGTAGATCATCAAGGTCTTGCGGCGGCTGCCGAGGAGTCCGATGTAGCGGGCACGAGTGGTCAGGGCGGATTCCAAGGCCACGTCGTCGAACCAGTGGCCGCGGGACGCGACGACAATGAAACTGTTGACGTTGATGTCCAGATGCTCCGCCCAATTGGTGTAGGACGTAACGATCGTGTCTTCGGCATAGGGGAAGCGCTCAGGGTTGGAGAAATCCTGCCGGTCGTCCACGATGTAGACCCGGTAACCCAGGCGATGAGCCAGGTCAGCGGTGGCTTTGCCGACGTGTCCGCCGCCCACCATCACAAGAGTCGGTGGAGTGGTGAAACCCTCCACGAATAACTCGGTCTGGTCATCGATGGACACGGCCTCGTTGGCGCCAACGGCGGCGACGCGAGACGCGACCTCAAGTGCCATCTCATCCAGCTCAGCGGTGCCGATGCCTCCGGCTACGGAGCCGTCGGAACGGAGCAGGAGCTTGGCTCCCAGAGCGGCGGTGTCTCCGTCGGAGCGGACCACGGTCGCCAAAGCGGCTGGCTCCGCCCCGTCGTAAGCGCCGATCAGTTCGCTGCCGATGTCTGAGAAATCGTCGGTGTCCCAGAACGGTTCCAGGTAGAAGTACATGGTGCCGCCGCAGACCAAACCGTCGCGGGCGGCGATGTCTTCATTGAGGTAGTAGTCCTTGAACTCCGGCCCGCCCTGATTGCGCAGGATCTCGCGGGCGGCGAACCAGATGTCGCCCTCAACGCAGCCGCCGCCGAGGGTTCCGACAGCGGTCCCGTCGTCGCGGACCAAGAGCATTGCGCCGGCTTTCTGTGGCGTGGAACCCTTGGTGCGGACCACGGTCGCAAGGACGCAAGGGTTTCCTGAGTCGAGTTGATTAACGGCTTCCTGAATTACTTCGCGCACAACATCACCTACCTGGAGCATACTCGGCGGGGTCGATATACGGCATTATACTCCAACGCCCGTTTGTAGATGCAAAAACCGTCACGGCGTGGCGCGGTTAAAAAGCGCAGCAGATCGCGTCCAAGGTTGTGACTGGGGCGGCCCGCGGGTCGCCTCTTTCGATTCTCCAGGAAATCTCCTCTCTCGGCCCCTTCCCACTGCCAGTGACACTTCCCCCTTTCATCCACCCTTCACCCATCTTTACCATAGTAACTGGCGCCTCAAATCTGTCCCGCCGCCATCCCGCGAGCCGTTCCAATGCCCACATCCAAACACCGAACTCCACGACACCGCTCTTCCAAATCCCCCACCGGCCCGCCAAAACCACCAATATCTCCCCCAAAACCGCCCTCGCCGCCCCCATTTGCCCCCACAACCCACTCCAACGCCCTACTCAAATGAACAGAAATGAGCGCAAATGAGCGGGTTTTCGCCAAAATCTCCACCATCCCACCCATATACCCAATCCTGCCCATCCCCTTCATCCATGAAAATACCCCCGCCGAGGTAATCCCATGACCCTCTCTCAAATCCGCCGCCGCATCAACGCCCTCAAGCGCAGGTTCGCCCTCGAACTCACCATCATCAAGCTCCGACGCATCGCCGAAGCCGTCGCCGACCACTGGGATCCCGCTCAACCTCCCGAACCGGCCGAAGTCATCGAGCGCTTCGTCAAGGCCGGCTGCCGCCTCCCCACCTTCGGTAACCTTCGCCACTGCCTGGACCGTGCCCAACGCCAGGGGGACGTCCCTCACCCTGAAGACATCGTAATCAACCTGCTTCCCTGGATTGACGGCGACCGCTACCACAAATTCCTCCGCTGGGACCTACCCGCCCCCGCGCGCTAGCCATGCCCGCAACCCGATTTACACCGATAATCGAAATGCTTTGGAAGGGAAGTAGTTTGGTGGCGGGGCGAGTTGGCAATCGTGTATGATTGACCGACGATTGAAAGAGGTTTTCCCAACCGGTTTGGGCGGTGCGACGATGGTTATGTCAAAGCGGCGAGTTACCAAACCCGTGTACGTTGGCGGGGTGAAGATCGGCGGTGGAGCCGACGTTACCGTGCAGTCGATGACCAAGACTGACACCCGGGACGTCAAGGCCACGGTGCGGCAGATCCACGAACTTGAGGAGGCGGGGTGTGAAATCATCCGCTCGGCGGTTCCGGATATGGAGGCGGCCAAAGCGATGGCGGAGATCAAGAAACAGATACACATCCCGCTGGTGGCTGACATCCATTTCCACTACCAACTGGCGTTGGAGTGCGCGGCCGGAGGCGTTGACTGCCTGCGGTTGAATCCCGGAAATCTGCGGAACGAGGACCAGGTGCGCGAAGTGGTCCAGGCGGCAAAGGAAAGAGAAATACCGATTCGGATAGGCGTCAACTTCGGCAGCCTGCCGCCGGTGGGCGGGATCGGCCGCACCAGGGGATTTTCTCGGCACATGGACCTGGTCAACCAACTGCCGAAAGCCGGCGAAGCGCAGGAGGGCGACTACAGCGTGGTGGACCACATGGTGGCGACGGCGCTTTGGGAAATCAGCCTGCTGGAACAGCAGGATTTTGAACAGATCAAAATCTCGATGAAGGCGTTTGACGTGCCGACGACGGTGGAAGCGTATCGTCGTTTGTCGGAAATGGTGCCGTATCCGTTGCATCTGGGGATAACGGAGGCCGGAACCGCCAAATCGGGATCCATCCGTACGGCGGTCGGGCTGGGAGTATTGCTGTACGAGGGCATCGGGGACACCATTCGGGTGTCGTTGAGCGACGACAGCGTTGAAGAGGTGATCGCGGGATACGAGATTCTGAAATCGCTGAACCTGCGGGACAAAGGCGCGGTGATGGTGGCATGCCCAAGTTGCGGTCGGGCTGATGTTGATATCCGAAAGTTGGCGAACGACGTGGACGCTCTGTTGAAAGGCACGGACAAGAACATCAAGGTCGCCGTGATGGGGTGCGAGGTGAACGGTCCGGGTGAGGCGAAAGATGCGGACGTGGGGATCGCGGCCGGCGCCGGCAGGGCGATCATCTTCCGCAAGGGCGAGAAGGTGCGTGTGGTACCCGAGGCGGAAATGCTGGACGCCCTGATGGAAGAGATCGAACAAACGCCGGTTGGGGCGTGATCAGCGAGCCTACAGCATTGACCACGGGCAATCGATGACCACCGCCGCCCCCTCAACAGACACCCTCGCGCCTTTCGACGTTACGGCCCTGGAAGACTTGGGGATACCGTCCCTGCCGCAAGAGCGTGAGGCGCTCAGAGAGCACCTGCTGGCAGCCGTAGATCGCGTGCGTCCGGTGCTGGAGGCGGACGCGGAAGCCAACGATGCGAACGAGACGGTGGAATGGCCCTCGGTGGTGGCTATGTACCGGGAAGGGCTGCTGTCGCTCAAGGTGCCGCGGGAACTGGGCGGCCCGGAGGTCGACCCGCTGCTGTACCTGGAACTGATCGACGAACTTTCCTACATCAACTCATCGGCCGGATGGTGTGCCTTCATCAACAGTACGAGCACCGCACTGATTGGAGCCTTTACACCGGAGGCGGGCGTCGAACGCATTTTTGCGGACGGGCGAATGCCCATCGCGTCGGGAGCGTTGATACCCCGAGGGCTGGCGACGCCCACGGAAGGCGGCTGGAAGGTGAGCGGACGATGGCCGTTCGCCAGCGGCTCGGCGCACTCGTCGTGGCTGCTGGCCGGGTTCCGCATTGTTCGGGAAGATGAACCGGGCCCCGAACACATGATAATGGCGTGTCCGGTCGAGGACGTGCAGTTCCTGGACAACTGGCAGGTGATGGGACTGCAGGGCACGGGCAGCCGGGACTTCGTGCTGACGGACTACTTCGTCTCAGAAGATATGGCCTTCGACCTCCCGACGACCGACCCGCGAAAGGGCGGGCCGATGTTCTGGATGGGCCGGCCCGGATTTGTGACGCCCGACCACGCGGCGTTTGCGCTGGGCGTGGCGCGGCGCGCGTTGGATGAGATTTCGTTCCAAGCGGGTTCGTACCAGCGTGGTTACCTGACATCGCCAATTGCTCAACGGGGCGCCCTGCAGCACGACGTGGGCAAGTGCGACCAACAGTTGCGAGCGGCGCGGGCGCTGTGCCGGGAGGCGCTGGAGGATGCCTGGGAATTCTGTCTGCGTAGCGAGCGTCCCGACCTGGAACGGCAGCTACGACTGCGGGGCGCGTGCGTGTACGCGACCGACGTAGCGTGCCAGGTTGCTACGACGGCGTTCCGGTACGGCGGCGGCAACGCGATATACAACGACCGGGTGCTGCAACGCTGTATGCGGGACATCAACGCTGCCGCGCAGCATTTCATGGTGAATACCAGCGCGTACGACAACCTGGGGCAGTTCCGGCTGGGAATGGCGAACGTCAACGCGATGGGGTAAAACCTCGGGGTCAGGTCGGGCCTGATCTCGGCTGGTTGTTCGTCCACACGCCGCAAGCAAGGTCTCCGATCCGTTTTTGTTCACCGCGATTCCGGTTTTCGAGCCAACTATGATTAACAAGTTAAAAGGCTTTCTGACTCGCGGGTCCGAATCTGCTGATAGCTGCAAGGATGAAATTCGGCACCAAATCGGCATTGAAAATGCAAGGAACGATGCAGCTTCTTCGATTCCAGACTCCACTACCGTTGAGACTACAGTCCAAACGGAGAACGCCAAAACAACGACTTCAGCAGCTTGTCCCCATTGTGGAGTGATCCAAATTCCCCCGCCGCAAAGGCGAAGAAAATGTAGAGACTGTGGAGAGTTGATCTACGTGCTGGCGGACCGAACTCACGGCGAAAAACATTTGCTAACTGGACCCGATTTTCACCGCATTCAAAAAGAGAGGAGAGACACCCGGTGGCAAGAGCTTAGCAAGTTGGTAGGTCAGGCAACGAGAGCGGGTGACTGGGGTACGCTCCAAGGAGCCTATCAACAGCAAGCCAGTATTTTGTTTGCGGAGGGCCGGAAACACTACCACGTTGCCTGGGAAGCTCACAGGGCTGGGTTGATGAGGATGCACGAAATAGGTATACGCCAGGTCAAAGTGGCGACTTCTGATGACGAAAGAGTCTGCCAGCATTGCAAGTCCTTAGACGGTAAGGTGTTCGCTGTCCAAGATGCTTTGGAATTAATGCCTTTACCCGCACCGAGTTGCGAAGATGGGAAAGAACAGAACCGTCATGGCGGGAGATGTCGTTGCGTTTACATCGCAGTGATTTAGACGCAGTAAATCGATATATCCATACGACCTGAATAAACCGGGGGACTCGCGAAGAATGCGCATCTCAAGACTTGTTACCAGGACACTGCGGGATGACCCGCCGGAAGCCGAAACCGCCAGCCACCGCCTGATGCTGCGTGCCGGCCTGATTCAACAGGTGGCCGCCGGGGTGTATGCGTACCTGCCGCTGGCGTGGAGATCGTTGCAGAAGATCGAGCAGATCGTGCGGGAGGAGATGGACGCTGCCGGCAGCCAGGAATTGCGGATGCCGGCATTGCAGCCGTTGGAACTCTGGGAGCAGACCGGGCGGTCCGCCGCGTTTGGCGACAACATGTTCCGGTTGGAAGACCGGCGGGGGCGTCCCTTGGCGCTGGCTCCGACGCACGAGGAAGTGGTGACCAACATAGTCAAGGGGAACGTGCAGAGCTACCGCGACCTTCCGGTTATCCTGTACCAGATGCAGACCAAATTCAGGGATGAACCGAGGCCCCGGGCGGGACTGGTCCGGGTGCGCGAGTTCACAATGAAGGACGCCTACTCGTTCGACGCGGACGACGACGGTCTGGACGGTTCATACCAGGCAATGGCACAGGCATACCGCAATGTTTTCCGGCGGTGCAGCATCCCGGTGGTGATGGCGGAGGCGGACAGCGGGGCCATAGGCGGCAAGGACTCCCACGAATTCCTGCTGCCCACAGATACGGGCGAGGACACGGTGATTACGTGTACTCGTTGCGGGTACGCGGCCAATGCCGAGAAGGCCGAGGGAGTGTATCCCAGTCAAGCGACCCCCGATCCTCTCCCTCTGGAAGAGGTGAGCACGCCGGGGATCAAGACAATCGCTGGGCTTGCCGAATTCCTGGGCGTGCCGGAGTCGCAGACGTTGAAGGCGGTTTTCTATGCTGCCGATGGTGAGGTAGTGTTCGCGACGATCCGGGGCGACCTGGACGTCAACGAGGTCAAGCTCAAGAACGCGCTGCACTGCAACGAGTTGAGGTTGGCGGAGGACGACGAGGTGAAGGCGGCCGGTCTGGTGGCAGGATCGGCGTCGCCCATAGGCATCAGCAACATGCGTCGGATCGCGGACCCGTCAATCAGCAACGGCGGCAATTTTGTCGTGGGCGCGAACAAAGAGGACACGCACTACCGGAACGCCAACTATCCCCGGGATTTCGATGCCGACATCGTGACGGACATCGCGTTGGCCCAGCCGGGGCAACTGTGCGCCAGATGTGGCGCGCCACTGGGATCGACTCGGGGCGTTGAGGTCGGGCACATCTTCAAGCTGGGGACGTTCTTCAGTGAATCGCTGGGTGCGTATTACCTTGACACCGAGGGTCAGCAGCAGCCGATCACGATGGGGTGCTACGGGATCGGCGTGAGCCGGATACTGGCGGCGAGCATCGAGCAGAACCACGACGACCGGGGAATCGTGTTCCCGCCGCCCATCGCGCCTTACCAGGTGTACCTGGTGGGGCTCAACATGTCGGACGAAAGCGTGGCCGAGGCAGCCGGGGATTTATACAACCGGCTGTGGGCCGCCGGGATCGAGACGCTGTTTGACGACCGTGAAGACGCGGCAGCCGGGGTGAAGTTCAACGACGCCGACCTGATGGGGCTACCGGTGCGTCTGGTGGTGAGTCCACGCAACCTCCGACAGTCGGCGGTAGAGATCCGAGGAAGGACGGCCGAAGATGCGGAGATGGTGCCGCTGGGCGATGCGGTCGTCGCGATTGGGGAGTTGCTGGGAACGCCTTAACCTTGCCTTCCGAGTCGCCGGGACTGCGCCCCCTCACCCTATGGGAGCGGGGCTTCACCACGATATACGGGAGTTTCCCAAGTGGGTTGGTGCAGATGGCCCTGCGCGGGCTCTTCGCCGTCCTGAGCGGCCCGGACCTGTCATGGTGGCAACTGATACTCTACGTTCTGGGGTTTGAGTTTATCGCTGGCTCGGATATCCACGTCTGGATCGTGGACGACGTGGCCCTCCCTCATATCCTGGGGGCTGGCATGTACGGTCTGTTCTATTTCAACTGGGGCCGTTCGCTGGGGCACATGGTGGCGGGGGCGCACATCGTGGACGCGACGACGGGTCGGCGGATGCGCACCTGGCAGAAAGCGGCACGGGGTGGGCTCCATATCATCGTAGCGTTTCCCCTGTTCTGGCTCATGTTGCAACTGGTGTCGGTAGGCCTGGTATTAATGGATCAGGAACGGCGACGCTCCCTGTACGACCTGGCGGCACATACCGTGGTGATCGTAGGAGAACCGGCCGAGGGAGAGCCCGAAACCGCCCGCCAACCTGGCTGGCTGGAAGGATTGTTGGGGCGGTTGATCGGACGAGATCCAACCGGTTGATTCACCGTCCGGAATGCACTGGGACCCTCGTAACAGAACGAAAAGCAAGCCCAGCTACCAGAGGTGATGACCCGTACGCATACTCTTTCTGTGATCCAAAGGCCCCGACCGAAAGAGCGATCTCACTACTATCTCGATGATGTATGCCGCCCAGGGATTACCGTGCTGCGCTTTCCGATGACATTTCCGGGGAGATCGCGTACACGTGATGCGATCGTGGATCCGAAGGGCGCTCTCCGGCGCCTCAGGGTTGCAGGAGGAGCTTGCCGAAGAAGTTGGTGGCCTCCATGGCGCGGTGGGCGTCGGCGGCCTGTGCCAAAGGATAGGTTTGGTGGATCGCGGGATTGATGACACCTCGGTTGAGGCTGGCGACGATCTGCCGCATGTCCTCGCGGGAACCCATGTACCCGCCGTAGATTTCGACCTGGCGGCTGAACAGCAGGCCCAAGTGCAGCTCGGCGCGGAGGCCGCTAGTGGCCCCGCAGATGCAGTAGCGTCCGCCGGCGCGGAGGGAACGGAAACCGTGGGACCACACGTCGGCTCCCACGTGGTCAACCAGCAGATCGACGCCGGCGCCTCCGGTGATCTCGCGAACACGCTGGGAGATGTCCTCCTCGTTGTAGTTGATGACGTGGTCGGCCCCGAGTTGGCGGGCTTGTTCTGCCTTTTCGGGAGTGCTGGTGGTGGCGATCACCGTCGCGCCGACGACGTTTTTGAATACCTGGATCGCGGCAGCTCCCACGCCGGCTGATGCCGAGAACACGAGCGCGGTTTCCCAGGGCTGCAAAGCAGCGCGGCGCACGGCCATGTTCCACACCGGCAGATACGTGGTAGGGATGGCGGCGGCATCGGCGAATGACACGTCGCCCTCTAGGCGGTAGGCATTGACCTCTGGGACCACGACCTGCTCCGCGTAGCTTCCGTCGAGGGCGGTGCCCAGGAAGCGCGAGTTGCGGCATAGCTCGTCGCGTCCGGAGCCGCACCACTGGCACACGCCGCAACTGATCCGGGGGTTGACCACCACTCGATCCCCGACGGACAGGCTGGAAACGTTGGAGCCGGTTTCCACGACCTCGCCAGCGGTGTCGCCGCCCAGGATCAACGGGGGCGGGAACTCGCGCTCCAAGCCCCGTTGGCCCTCACGGGTGAATATGTCAAGGCGATTGAGGGCGCTGGCGCCGACGCGGACCACGACGTCGCCGGGTCCGGGAGTCGGGTCGGGGCGATCTCCGTATTGCAGGACATCCGCGTCTCCGTGGGCTTCAATGTAGACGGCTTTCATCAGTGGTCCATGCTCCTCATTCCTGGTTGGGGCGACGGCGATTGTCGTAACAGTCGCGGCACAAGAAAACTACGGCCAATGTCTCGTCGTGGCTGGCGACCCGACCACACCTGGGGGAGGCGTTATCCGGCAGCCAAGGTTGGTGGAATGGACCGCCACACATCTGGCAGGTTGAGCGATGGGGACCATCCAATTCCTCGTTACAGACGACACAATATACGGGTCCGGGGATCTGGAATGCAGTTGCCACTTCACTTCCTCACAGTGCAACCAACTTATGCGGTTGCTTCTGAATGTATGTTGAAAATGGTTCAATTTGACGTTGTTCCCCATCCGCGCGCCAGGTCCTCCTCGTCCTGGCGAGTGTGAGTTATTCCATCAAGACGCGCTTTGCGAAGAGCGCGCAACGCCTCGCCCACTGAGGGGCCGGGCGGGACGCCGAGTTCCAGCAGGTCAGTGCCTCTCAAGATAGGGGCAACGGTCCACCAGTCATCAAGGTAGCGTTGGATATAGTCTGCGGCTAATCGGGGACCCAGCACTCGTGCGGCGGTGAGAGCAGCCGGTGCGAGACCATCCAATATGGCGCATACCCGGGATGGAGAAAGGCCGGTGGCCTCAAGTTGAGGCAGCCGGCTCACAAGTTTGTTGATGTCGGCTATGGTGCGCATCCAATCGGCCGGCGCGTTCACGCGGACGGCGAACGACGTTGCTTCGGTCGGGGACAAGGGCCAGACCAGGGCGGACAACCACACTAACGGGTCCCCGAATTGACCATCTGGCGCGCATGACAAGTAGCGGACGGACAAAGTGGGATGAATAGCGGTCAGCACGCCCAGATTTTCGGCAAGTCGGAATGCTCCAAGAGGAGCCATTTCGGCCGAAATCCGGTCCAACTCGTGCCGGATGCGATCGGCCGAGATGGTGGATAAGGCATTCGCGGCCAACGCATGCTGCAGTTCCATCACGGTCGTGTCGGCCAACTGAAAATCGAGGCGCGAAGAGTACCGCACGGCTCGCATCATCCGGGTGGGGTCGTCGCGAAAACTGCCGGGGTGCAGGGTGCGAATGATACCAGCATCCAAGTCCGCCCGACCGCCGTGGGGATCGACGAGCCGGGTATCGCTGCCGGTAAGGGGCAGCGCCATTGCGTTGACGGTGAAATCTCGGCGGGCCAGATCATCGGCGATGTCGCCGGGCTGTACATCCGGGAGGGCGCCGGGTTGGCGGTAGGTTTCACGCCGGGCGGTAACGAGATCGACGGTCGCGCCCTGCGAAACGACGGTCGCCGTGCCGAACCGATGGTGGACGGTCAAACGACCACTGACGGAGTCCGCAAGACGCTCGGCTAGCGCAGGCGCATTTCCCACGACGGAGATATCGAGGTCCTTCACGGGAAGGTACAGAAGATTATCTCGAACAGGGCCGCCGACCATGTACGCCGACATTCCAGAGTCGCCGGCCAGTTTTTGAACTTGCGTGAGCAAGTTGACCAGGCAGGGGTCTGTATTCAAAAAAATACCGACGGGAGAGGCGTCGGGGGTTGCCACCATCACATGTCCAGAACGGTTTTGGAGGTGTCGAAAGTGTAGCATCCGCGTCCCGGCGGGACAAGCCGGGTTGTATGTTCGACAGAAATTTTTGAGCCACAGATACGACAGTCACAATCACCCATCTGCGACACGATGCCGCGACGAATTTCAGTCGGAGCGCGCCGTTTCGCACCGGTCGGGCGCTCCGAACAACGCGGCGATGAGCAGGATAGCAGCCGGCCCGAAACCGAACGCTATAACCGTCAGAAGTGGCATGCCGACGTTCCAGAAGGCGATCATCAAAAACCAAACCAAAGTGACAAAAATGATGAACACGATAGGGATTCCCGTCAGCGACGACGCCTTTTCAATAACCGTTTCTTTTTGGATTTGCCGGGTTTCGAATTAGTGCAGACGTGAACCCCGGAACACGGGCAACAGATCCAGCAGGCGTGCCATGAGCCCGGCCACGTACAAAAGCCAGCTGGTCCGACGTCCCTTGGTCCCAGAAAAGGATGAGACCGACGGCTGTTAGCGGTACAAAGATGAGAAAACCCACCGGGATTTCTGATGCCATCGGCGCCAGCAGCACACCAACCTTCTGCGAACCGGTCAATTGAGGGCGTTTCAACGCGTACACATACGACGCGATGTTGGTGGCACCGATGACGATGGTAGACACTATGATGTAACCTAAATTGAAACCTCCCAGGGGCGTGAAAGCGTATGTGATTGACCGCTCGTGCACCAGTGTCCAGACATGTAGAGAGGTCTGTCGACTGCCATACAGGACGGAGGTTTTATGACACGCTCAAGCGCGGTGGTTATACTTGCAGACGCCATCCGCGAGAGCGGGAACATCGATTGGAGCACGTGTAATTTATGGAAACCGTAGGATTCATTGGCTTGGGCAACATGGGCGGCGGGATGTCGGCGAATATACAGAGGGCCGGCTACCCGATGATAGTGTACGACCTGCGCGAGGAGGCGGCGTTGCCCCTGTTGGAAGGTGGAGCGCGGCTGGCAAACACCCCGGCGGAAGTCGCGGAGGCGAGCGACGTAACCTTCACGTCGCTTCCCGGACCGTACGAGGTAGAAGCGGTGTCGACGGGGGCGGCAGGGGTACTAGAAGGAATCAAGCAGGGCAGCGTGTACATCGACCTGTCATCGAGCCGACCGACGCTGATACGGGAGATCGAGCCGAAGTTCCGGGCCAAGGGATGCCACGTGCTGGACGCCCCGGTGAGCGGGGGCAAAACGGGCGCGGCGTCGGGAAATCTGGCGGTGATGGTAGGCGGAGACCGCGAGGTTTTCGATCGGGTCAAGCCGATCTTGGACTCGTTCGGCGACAAAGTGTTCTACGCCGGGGAGATCGGCGCGGGTAGCGTAGCCAAGTTGGTACACAACATGATCGGCCACAGCGTCCGGCAGGCGATCGCGGAGGGTTTGACGCTGGGTGTCAAAGCGGGCGTTGAACCCGAAGCGTTGTGGGAATGCGTTCGGCGCGGTTCGCTGGGTCGCATGAGGGTGCTGCACGAAGGGTTGGTGCGGACGATGTTCCGGGGCGAGTTTGAGCCGGCCAGCTTCGCGCTGAACCTGGCGTTCAAGGACATTTCGCTGGCGACGGAACTGGCGCGGGAGTACGACGTGCCAATGCCCATGTCCACGCTGGCCGAACAGATCGCGATGCAAGCGATGAACCGCGGCTGGGCGGAACAAGACAGCAGCGTGACGGTGCGGCTGCAGGAAGAGCAGTCTGGCGTGGAAGTCAGGGCGCCGCATATCGATCCGGCACGGGCAGGGCGGTTCATCACCACGCACCCGGATGATGAGGAGTAATCGTATAACTCATGGGCAAAATGGCGCTGGTCGCCATTATCGCGGCCTTAATTGGCGCTGCGACTGTCTATGGAGCGATGTGGTATCTCGGTCAGGCACCACTGACGTTGGACGTGGTCGTCGCTGAGGTTCCGCACCGGTTGGGCGAACCGAGTCCTGCGACGCCGGCCCAAGACATAGTGCCCACCGCGACAACCCACCCGACGGTGGAGCCTACCGTCCCGGTGACGCCAACCGAGATAGTTACCGCATGCCCGTCCTCGCGCCCCGCTCCAACAACTGAACCACCCGTGGAAGCTCTAACCGCGCGGAAGATCGTGGTCGACGCTTTCGCCAGTTGCGGGGACCAGTATTCCGGGGACGACCGAGATTTCAGAGCACGCGCGGCCGAATCGGTGATTGCTGACGGCAGACAGACGGTCGCAGACGTTCGGGCTTTGGTGGAGGAACATTGTGGTGGCGTATTCCCGGGTGAGTCGGAAGCAGAAACGTCGGTGCGGGCCCGACCGACTCCTGTAGCCACCCTGGCTCCGACGGTGATCGCGGCGGTAACACCCAGACCCACCGCGACGCCCGACGAGGGAGGCGCCGGATCGCCCCATCTGAAGCATGTTGATGCAAAGCGCTATATGCTCGAACTAATCAACTCCGAACGCCTGAAAGCAGGAGTCCGCGCCGCGAAGTTGGGGGACAACATCGCGGCCCAACTGCATGCGGATTCCTCATTGCAAAATTGCACTTCCAGCCATTGGGGCGTTGATGGATTGAAACCATACATGCGGTACAGCCTGGCCGGCGGTTACCAGTCCAACGGTGAGAATGGTTCGGGTCTGGACTACTGCATAAAAGCGTCGGAGGGATACCAGGCCAACAGCGGGATTCAGGAAGAGATCAGGGAAGCGATGACCATCTGGATGAGCAGTCCCGGACATCGTCGGAACATTCTGGATCCACAGCACAAGTAGGTGAACATCGGCTTGGCGTGGGACCGGTACAACACCGCGATGTATCAGCACTTTGAAGGTGATTATGCAACGTATGATCGCTTGCCCACCATTGAAAGGGGCGTTCTTTCATTCTCAGGGAATACAAAAAACGGTATTCGGTCCGGTCATCCCGGAGATTTGGGGGTACAAATTCACTTTGATCCTCCGCCCAAGACGTTAACGCGAGGACAGCTCTCCCGTACCTACTGCTACGACAACGGAGAGCGAGTCGCCGGATTAAGGGAGCCCTTGACTGGAGGGTACCGTTGGACCACCAACGAGTTCACTACGACATACGATCCTTGCCCCGATCCGAATGACGTTGCACCAGGAACGCCGGCGCCGCGTTCACCTACCGAGGCGCACCAAGCCTGGCGCCAAGCGTATACCGCGAGCCAATCGACGCAACCACAGACGATCATAGTGCCGTGGATCACCGCGTCGAGATGGACGGCTAAAGGGGTCGAGTTTGCGGTAACGGCGGACATCGGTGAAATCCCGAGACGGCACGGAGACGGCGTGTACTCGTTGCTGATCTGGGGACGCGATGATGGCGGGAGCTCGTTGATCTCCCAATATTCCATTTTTCACGGCATGAAGCCTCCGAGCACGTATTCCCACTCTGCCGTGAACTAGCGCGGCGCGTGGGTCTCAAGCGAATCTATTGAATCAGCGGGTCCGGGCACAAATGCTGGGAGGGAAAGCGCTGTGTCTATCCCGTGTCGATGGTCAGTATAATCCGACCGTCAACGCACTCTTGCACGGATATAATGATTCCAGCGCTTTCAATCGAAGCCCACAGAACCTTGCAAAAACTCGGAGTGATTGATGCAACTGAACACGTACCTGCACTTTGGAGACAACTGTCGCGAGGCTTTCGAGTTTTATCGCTTGGTGTTTGGCGGGGAATTCACCTGGATCGTCACCTTTGCGGACGGGCCGACCGATATGCCTCCGGTACCCGACAACGAGAAAGACCTGATCATGCACGTTTCCCTCCCAATTGGGGATTCGGTGCTGATGGGTAGCGACTCGACGTTAGCGTTCGGTCCGCCGCCCAACGTGGGCAACAATTACTCGATCAGCATCTCGGCAGACAGCCGGGAGGAAACGGACCGGTTGTTCGCGGCCCTGTCCGAGGGCGGCAACGTGGCAATGCAGCCGGCGGACATGTTCTGGGGAGCATACTTCGGGATGTGCACCGACAAATTCGGCATCAACTGGATGCTGAGCCACGAATCGTCGGGAAATTAGCGAACGAAAGGGGCGGATGTTTCTCATTCGCCCCTAAGCGGTCGGCGGGTTGGCGGTTTCAGAAGTTGTATGGCGTCCACGGCTTGAGTTGGACCGCAAACATCCGGTCGGCTCGGAGCGACGCCCCCGGCGTATGTTCCTCAACAAGCTGCGCCCGGGCCAACGTCGTGAAGGAGGCGGCGCCGAGGTAAGCGGACGCCAATCCCGCCACGCTGATACTCAGATCGGGAGAACCTGCGGAAGGCCGGCAGGTCGCGCCCTCAAGGGAACCATCCAACTCGAAGCAGCGATTGTTCCAGGGGCAGAAGTCGTCCTTGATCTGCAGGGTCAAGCGGTCGTTGGAGAGGTATTGGCGCAGTTCCAACGCGGCGGCCACGTCAACGATCCGGACCCACAGGCCGTCGCGGGTGGACCGCTGAAGCCGGCGGGGGTCAGCCAGCAGCCAAGGCAGTGGGTCGTCCACCGGGCGCTTGATGGCCTCGGTGCGCTCGTGGAGATCGAGGTCAAAGCAAAACCGCCACAGGGCGGCGCTGGCTTCGGGCGTGGTCGCCATAAGTTCGTTGACGATCACAGCGGGCCGCTGGGTACGGTAGTTGACGTAGCCGTCGATGCGGCCGTCCTGGACATAGGCGGCATAGAACACGCCGCCGGGTCCGCCCTGGGAGTGGATAGGATCCCGAGAGTCGCGGTCCCAATGGTGGAGAGCGCGCTGGAACACGGCAGGCCGGCCGAGCGTGCTTCGCCGGAACACGTCGGGTAGCATGCTGCCGATGTCCGCCGGGTCCACGAAAGTGACGCTTCCCGGGCTCTCATAGCGTCGGGCGTATGCGGTGTGGTGCTTGTCGATGGTCCAGAATTCGTGGACGGAACCGACGCCGAACCCGAACCGGCCGTAGATGGCGCTTTCAGTGGCGAACAATGCGGCCAATGGCTCTTCCCGGTCGTGGATTCCGTCGATCTGGTGGCGCATCATGCTGGTCATGATGCCGCGGCGCGTGTGGGTCGGCTGCACCTCGACGTTGGACACGCCGGCGACGGTGGCGACGCCGCCGGGAACCGACATCTCCAGCAGGTGGGAGTGCGTTCCGCCGATAATCTGGCCGTCTTCAAACACAGCGATGGAGCGGTCCAGGTCGAAATGAGGCCGCAATTCCTCGGGGTCGTGATTGAACCGGTTGCCGTGGGCCCTGGACTCCACGCGCATCCAACGCTCGAACTCGCTGGGGGTTATGGACCGCAATTCGTGCATCAGATTGGCGCTCCCAACACGGTTAGAATCGCGCTGACTATAGCGGATTGGGGGAAGATGCGCTACGGGGCATCCCATGGGCAATCGGACGACTCAATCGAGCATAATGGAACCGACTATCCGACACGATCCGAATGGTGGGAAATTTGCGCCGTTGATCGATTTGGTCAGCGCGTGGAATTAATCGCCGTGACTCCGGCCGGTTCAAAGTGCCGTGTCTTCATGGACGCTATTATTTCTTTTCTGTGAAGTCCCGTGTCCAATAACCGCGCTTGAGCTGTTCCGAAACTATCCCAGCCCGGCCAGTTGCCTACATGCTTCCAAGGACAAGTTGTCCAGCAAAGTTTTTCTGCTGACGGAATGTCGTCTTGCAGTTTCACCCGTCCGTAGGAGTCGCGGCGCACACCTTAGAACTTTGAAACGCCCGTACGGATCCCTTGGAAGGCGTCTAGTCCAACGCATCTTCCGACTTCCATCAAACAAGAGATACGTAAGGGCTCCATTTCGGAGCCCTAAAAATCAACCTTCGCGGGTGGTGGGCCTGGATGGACTCGAACCAACGACCTCAGTCTTATCAGGACTGCGCTCTAACCGCCTGAGCTACAGGCCCACGTGGGCATACCATTATAGCGTTTAGAGGGAAGCGCGCAAGCGGTGGCGTTTCCTCACGTGTACCCGGTTTGCAATTGCGTGGTGAAAGGACGGAAAGGTCGATTTCCCGCTCATTTCCCCTCATCTCCGCTCACTACAGTAGAGCGGGCGGGTCGTGGGGCTGAATTGGGGGCCGAGGGAAGGGTTTTGGCGGCGGTTTGGGTGGTTTTGGCGGGCAGGTGAGCGGGTTTGGGGGAGCGCGGTTCGCAGTGTTTGGAAGTGGGTATTCGGTCGGCATCCCGGGCTTGGGTAGCGGGTTGGAATTGCGCCGCTGGGTAATATGGTACGGATGGAGGAAGGGTTAGAGCAAGGCGGAAGTGTCGCCGGTCGGGGGTGTCTGGACTGGAGTTTTTGGTGGGAGATGGGTGATTGTGGGGGACGGTGGGAACTCTTTATGCCCCAAAAGGCAATTGAATCACAAAAGGTTGGGGCGTTTTGGCACCGACAGGAACGACTGTGCCACCTGAATTGGGGCGGCGTGGGCGCTCGCAGTGACAGGTTGCGCAAAGCGCGTACGCGTGAGGTGGCGGTTCGACAAACGCGTTCTAAGGAAAAGAATTCTTGGGTTTCGAAGCAGGGCCGGGATCGGGCTTTGGATGGACGAATGCTTGACGAATCCGAACCACCGCCACGGCGAAATTGGTTTGTAACTGGATTCACAATACGCTATAATCAGCAACACCCAGCAGGGTTGGGAGGGATCGCATAGTGGTCTAGTGCGGGCGCCTGCTAAGCGCTTATCCTGGGAAACCGGGATCGTGGGTTCGAATCCCACTCCCTCCGCCATTCCCCGGATGCAACGAGAGAAAAAGGAAAACCGTTAGACGGGAAACGAAGCGGATGCAGACTTATCACATCTGGACGATTGGGTGCCAGATGAACACCGCCGACTCCGAGCGACTGGGGTCGGCGTTAGAGCAATTGGGCCTGACCGCCACCGCGCGGGCTACCGACGCAGACGTGGTGGTGCTCAATTCGTGTGTAGTCCGGCAATCCGCAGAGGACAAGGTCACCGGTACGCTGAACCTCACGCAGCCGCTGCGGAAAAAGCGGCCCGACGCGGTGCTGGCGCTGACTGGATGCATGGTGGGGCCGCGAACCGAAGAATTGCAAAAACGCTTCCCACACGTGGATCTGTTCCTGCGCCCGCAGCAGTTTGAACCGCTGTTGAATTTAGTGGGTGAACGGCTGGGTCTCGACTGGCAGGGCTGCGTTGGGTCCCTTGCTCCACAGCAGCCGGACGTGGCGACGTACGTGCCGATCATCCACGGGTGCGATTTGATGTGCACTTTTTGCATCATCCCGTACCGTCGGGGCCGGCAGGTTAGTCGATCGGTGGACGACATTGCGCATGAGGTGGAGTTGCTGGCCGCTAGGGGTGTACGCGAGGTCACGGTGTTGGGACAGACAGTGGATGCGTACGGGCATGACCGGGACGATGGGCATGACCTGGCGGATCTTTTCAAGCGGTTGAATGACGTTGAGGGTCTGGACCGAATACGCTTTTTGACGTCGCACCCGTCCTACATGAGCAGCCGGATCATCAAATCGGTGGCCGATTTGCCCAAGGTGTGCGAACACATCAACCTGCCGGTGCAGTCGGGAGACGATGAGGTGCTGCAGCGGATGCGCCGGCCGTACACTACGGCGGAATACCGGGACATCATCAGCGAGATCCGGGACACCATACCCGACGTTACCGTCAGCACGGATATCATCGTAGGGTTCCCGGGAGAGACCGAGGAGCAGTACGAAAACACCCTGCGGTTGGTTGAGGATTTACGATTCGACAAAGTGCATGGTGCGGCGTATTCCACGCGGCCCGGCACCATCGCGGCCCGCACCATGGATGATGACATCGTGCAGGCGGAAAAGCAGCGACGGCTGAAGGGTCTGGAAACGCTGCAGGAAGGAATCCTGACGGACATAAACTCGGCCTACTTTGACGAGACGGTCGAAGTGTTGGCGGAGAACCGCAAGCGGGGCAGCTGGACTGGCCGAACTCGTGGGAACAAATTGGTCTATTTCGATAGCTACGGAACAGGCCATCAAAAAACTGAACCTGACCTGACCGGAAAGTTAATCGACGTTCGGATAAATCGAACCGGTCCATGGTCGCTGGCCGGCGTAACAGCCTGAGCCGGCATTGAGCATTTGAGGAGGTGGCTATTATGGTTACTCAGACCAGGCAACCTACGATTCCCCTGACCGAAATAGAACACGCCGCCTTCTGTCGACCCGAAGACGAACTGCCCGCCAAATCGCTGGCGGAGGAGCTGGCGATCAACGTTCGCTGGCAGAAAATACCGGGTGAATACCTGGCCTGCTCCCCGGCGGAGCTGGACGAACGGATCGGTGTGGCACGGCGGGCCTTGGGTGAATCCGTTACGGTACTCGGCCACCACTACCAACGCGAAGAGATCATCAAGTACGCCGACTTCCAGGGTGATTCGTTCCTGTTGAGCCAGGAAGCAGCTTCCCGTCCAGAGGCGGATTTCATCGTTTTCTGCGGCGTGCACTTCATGGCGGAGACGGCGTGCATCCTGGCGGGAGATCACCAGCAGGTCATCCTGCCCAACATCACCGCAGGGTGTTCCATGGCCGACATGGCCCCAATTCAAGACGTGGAGGACGGCTGGGACGACCTGCAGGACGTGCTGGGCGACCACGGCGGCATCCTGCCAGTTACGTACATGAACTCGGTGGCGGCGATCAAGGCGTTGTGCGGACGGAACGGCGGGGCGGTATGCACATCGTCCAACGCCACAGCTGTACTGGAGTGGGCATTTGGGGAAGCGGACCGAGTATTGTTCCTGCCGGACCAACACCTGGGCCGCAACACCGCGTTGAAGTTGGGCGTTCCGTTGGATGAGATGGTGGTGTGGAACCCGTTCAAGGCGATGGGAGGCAATTCGCCTGAGCAACTGCGAAAGGCCAAGATGGTGCTTTGGCAAGGGCACTGTTCCGTACACACGCGGTTCACGACCAGGCAAATTGAGGCGGCACGAGAGCGCTACCCGGACGTTACCGTGCTCGTTCATCCGGAGTGTCCCATGGAGACGGTGGATGCCGCAGATCTGAACGGATCTACCGAGTTCATCCGCAAGACGATCAACGAAGCTCCGGCAGGTTCGGTTTGGGCGGTCGGCACGGAAATCAGCCTGGTGAACCGGTTGGCGATGAACAACCCGGACAAGACGGTGTTCTGCCTGGATCCGGTGAGTTGCCCGTGTTCGACGATGTACCGCATACATCCGGCCTACCTGCTGTGGACTCTCGAGAGCCTGGTGGCCGGCGAGGTGGTGAACCGAATCACCGTGCCGGATCAGGAGCAGCAAGAATCGGTGGTGGCGTTGGAACGGATGCTGGCACTGCGGTAATGCAGCCAAAATGCGCGGAACACGAAAGCGCCCCGGGCTGCACCGGGGCGTTTTTCGATCGAAAACTACCTGTTGGTTACTGTTCGGAGTCCCGGTACATATCAAAAATGCGCCGGCGAATCTCGAATACAAACCCCAACAACACCGGCTCACCAGAGACTACCTCCGGATCGAGCAGTTCCACCGGTTCAGCATCCGGGAGATACACATAAACCCGCCGAGCATAGGGATCAATGAGCCACGCCATCAATGCGCCGTTTGAGATGTAGTGTTCCATCTTCCGTTGCAGTGCCTGAATGCTGTCGGTACGGGACAAGATTTCTCCCACGAACACTGGGCAAACGGTTATCGGGCGGCTAGCCGAAATAGGTGGTAAAGCGGTCATCTGATCAGGAGACAACCAAGAGAAATCTGGTTCGACCCGAGTCCCGTCTGGCAACCTGACAATCGCCCGAGAGCTGGGGACCCGGCCACCTCCAATGTCCCGGGCCCAAATCAACAAATCAGTAATCGATTCCGCTTCAGCAAACCCACCGTCCATGTTCACCATCGGATTGATCACCAATTCCCCGTGTGAAGTCAGTTCCAAATAAAAACCTCGTCCTTCGTTTTCCCGGGACATTTCCACGAACCACTGATCGATTTCGTCGTCTGAGACTTTACCGGCCACGGACTCCATAATTGGCCGCACATTGACGCGCAGGGGAATCGGCAATCCGAATTCGTCGGAAGTCTCATCCGAGACACTATTACTCGTTACGGCAGTTGTCATTACCCTGATCCTTTTTGGCCGGGGATGAGCCGGTATTCCAAGCGGCTATGCTGCGTCGTCGAGGCAATCGCGCAGGGGGCGGTTGATGCAGGAAAAGATCGGGGTGTCTTTCAAAGTGTAGGGACGGGCCTTGGATTCACGCAACTCCATAACCAAGTCGAGGAACGTACCCGGTTCGTCAGTCTCGAAGCCGAGCACGAATTCGGGATCGTCGAGGCCAAAGGAGTAGGCGGTGGAGATTTTGACCTGGGGGTACTTGTGTCCGATGACGAAGTGCTCATTCATCATCTCCTGGCGGTCTTCCTTGGGCAGTTGGTACCAATCGTGGGTCTTCCAGAAGGGATACATGAACAGGTAGCGGCGGCCGACGATACGCATGGACGCTGCGTCGCCGGTACCGTCCTGGCCTTCATGCCGATGGTCGTCGATGTAGGGTGAGCGGCGCGTCATGGCCAGATACGAATGGGGGGTGTCTAGGTATCCCCCGAGGCGGGTCTGGTTGAACTGGGCCGACAATTCATTGATGGGTTCCAACTCGGGACAAACGCCCCACAGCATGAAATCGGCGTCGCCGCGCGCACCCACCAGGGTGTAGGTGTTAAGGGCAACCCGGTCGGCGTGCTCCGCTGCGACCGCGGCGAACTCGTCCTTGGCGACATCCCGCTCGCCGGCGGGGAGGCGACGCCACTCGGGCTGAACCTTGTAGAACGTGTATTTGACGAAATCGCGGCGGGGGTCTGCCATGACAGATGCTCCTTTGAACCCGATTGGAATTGGAAGAGGCTTGTCGCCTAGGGGTATTTTAGCACCGGGGCGGGTCAGATTTTTATGTACCGTCGGCGGAGCGAATCCGCGAATGCAGACATTCGGATGGGCAGTTTCGTGCCATCGGAAATGCGATACAATCGGACGCAATCCACGCTTGCGCGTAATCATCCGGAGGGAAAACGATGGTTACTATCGGCGAAGGCCAGTTTGTTTATGAGGTACACGAAGGCTGGGGACAATTGCCGGACAGTTTCGCGTTCAAGGAAGTCGCGGCGGTTGGTTGCGATACAGAGGACAATGTATACGCCTTCAACCGGGGCGAACATCCCATGATCGTGTTCGACAAGGACGGCAACTTCATCCAGTCGTGGGGCGAAGGCGTATTCCCCAGAGCTCACGGCATCACCATGTCGCCGGACGGGACGATGTTCTGCACGGACGACGGCGACCATACCGTGCGCAAGTGCACGTTGAACGGCGAAGTTTTGCTCACGTTGGGCACCAGCGGGCACCCGGCAGAGTTCATGTCAGGAGACCCTTTCAACCGATGCACGCACGTCGCGATCGATCCACGGAACGGCGACTTCTTCGTGTCGGACGGTTATGGGAACGCACGGATCCACAAGTATAGTCCGGACGGACGCCTGCTGTTCTCATGGGGCGAATCGGGCAATGGCCCGGGCCAGTTCAACATCGCGCACAACATCTGCACCAGCAGCGACGGTCGGGTCTATCTTGCAGATCGCGAGAACCATCGGGTGCAGGTGTTCAACTCCGACGGGCACTTCCTGGACCAGTGGGTGAACATGGCCCGCCCTTGTGGACTTTACATCGACCAAGAAGCGGAGTTGGTCTACATAGGAGAGTTGGGCGCGGCCATCGGCGCCAACGACCAGGGCCGAGGGCTAGGGCCGCGAGTGAGCGTGTACGACACCGATGGCAAACTGCTGGCGCGCGTTGGAGACGGGCCGGAAAGCCTGGAACCCGGACATTTCATCGCGCCGCATGGGGTCTGCCTGGATTCAACCGGGAGCATCTACGTGGGCGAAGTCTCTTGGACGCACACCGGTCAGCATCTGAACCCGCCCCAAGAGATACGCAGCCTGCAGAAACTGGTGAAGGTCGGGTAAGGGCATATGCCGACGTAGGTGGTCACCCTCCCCCATAGGCGGACGTTCCGCACCCAACCCTCTCCCATCGAGGGAGAGGGCATCAAACGTGTCCGTTGTCGATGATTGACAGGAGACAAAGCAATCAAATGGAAATACGTATCGGCAGCTTGACGCGAGACGCGAACGAAGCCCGTGGGGCGGCTTTGGTGATTGACGTTTTCCGCGCGTTCACCACGGCGGCGATCGCATTCGACCGCGGCGCAGAGCGGATCACGCTGGTGGCGGAAGTCGAGGAAGCGCTGGACATACGCCAACGGAACCCTGGGATCGCCGACATCCTGATGGGCGAGGTGGACGGACGGAGGCCAGAAGGCTTCGACCACGGCAACTCTCCTTTCGAAGCGTCATCCGTGGATTTCGCTGGAAAGAACGTGGTGCAGTCTACGCGGGCCGGAACGGTCGGAACCGCGGCCGCGGGCGCTGCGGGTTGCGATCCGATCTACGTCACCTCGTTTGTTGTGGCCGGTGCGACAACGCGGGCGTTGTTGGCAGAGGAACCACTACCGGATCGGGTGACCATTCTCGCCATGGGAGACCAGGGCGTGAACCGGTCGGACGAAGATGAGCACTGCGGGATGTATCTCCGCAACCGCTTGGAAAGGAGAAATCCGGACCCGGAGGCGCTACGTAAGCTGATTATGTCAGGCGGCGCAACGCAGAAGTTCTTCGACGACGAACAACCACAGTTCCATCCCCGAGACGTGGGGTTGGCGCTGGAGGTGGACCGCTACGATTTCGCAATGAGGGTAACGCGTGAGGACGGGCTGCTGGTGGCGCGGCGAGTAGGGAGTTAGTGCCGGTACCGAATGTTCGGATCAGGCGGTTTGGATGCCGGCTGCGGTTTGCAGGCCTAGTTCCTCCACAGCCATCTCGCGCATACGGAATTTCTGAATCTTGCCGGTTACGGTCATGGGGAACTCGTCGGCGATTTTGACGTAGCGCGGGACCTTATAGTGGGCGATTTTTCCGCGGCAGAACTCGCGGATGTCCTCCGTGGAGGCGTCGGCTTCGGCTCTCAACATCACCCACGCCATCACCTCTTCGCCGAACCGTTCGTCGGGTACGCCGATGACCTGCACGTCGGCGATATCCGGGTGGGTGTAGAGGAATTCTTCGATTTCCCGGGGGTAGATGTTCTCGCCGCCCCGGATGATCATGTCCTTCAAACGGCCGGTGATTTTGTAGTAGCCGTCCTCGTCAACCGTGGCAAGGTCTCCGGTGTGAAGCCAGCCCTCGGCATCGATGGCGTCGGCGGTGGCTTCAGGCATGTTGAAATATCCCTTCATCACCATGGTGCTGCGGGTCTGGAGTTCGCCCTGCTCCCCCGGGCCCACCTCGTGGTTGGTTTCCGGATCGATCAACCGCACCTCAACGCCGGGCAGCACTTTGCCAACGGTGGACACGCGTCGCTCGATGCTATCGTCGGCGAGGGTCTGGGTGACCACGGGCGAGGCCTCGGTTTGGCCGTAGGCGATGGTGATGCGCGACGCGCCCATGCGGTCGATTACCTCCCGCATGACCTCGATGGGGCAGGGAGAGCCGGCCATAATGCCGGTGCGGAGCGATCTCAAATCGAACTGGGCGAAATCGGCGTGGCCCAACTGGGCGATAAACATTGTGGGCACGCCGTGTACGGCAGTACAACGCTCCCGTTCCAGGGCCCGCAAGGTCTGCAGCGGGTCAAAGTACTCGGATGGGATCACCATGGTGGAGCCGTGGGTGACGCACGCCAGGCTGCCCATGACGCATCCGAAACAGTGGTAGAAAGGCACGGGGATGCACAGGCGGTCGGCTTCGGTCATCTCCATGCAGTCGCCGACGTGCAGAGCGTTGGCGAGCAGGTTATGGTGAGTCAGTTGCGCGCCCTTGGGGTTGCCGGTGGTGCCGGAGGTGTATTGGATGTTTATCACATCGTCGGGACGACATTCCGACTGCCGTGCACGCAATTCCTCCGCGCTGACCCGTTCGGACCGTGTCGCGAGGTCATCCCACCGCCACATACCGGGCGGCGTCGGAGCGCCCGGATCATCCTGAGGCGGAATGAACACCACGTGGCGCAGGTACGGAAATTGCGAACTGGACAGCTCACCTGGGTTCGAGTCGCGCAGTTCAGGGACCAGTTCATCCACCATGCCGACGTAGTCGGAGTTACGAAACCGTCCGATGATCACCAGTGCGTTCAGTTGAGCCTGCTCGATGAGGTAGGCAAGTTCGTGGGTGCGGTAGGCCGGGTTCACGGTAACGAGCACCGCTCCGATTTTGGCGGTAGCGTACTGGGTCAACAGCCACTCGGTGTAGTTCGTCGCCCAGATGCCAACGTGCTGGCCCTTGGCGATGCCCAGAGACATGAGGCCGCGGGCGATGCGATCCACCTCGGCCTGGAACCCCAGATAGGTGAACCGCTCGCCGGATGCGACATGGACCAAAACCTCCCGGTCAGGGAAACGAGCCGTCTGGGAGTCGAGAGTGTCACCAATGGTGCTGTGGATATCGATGGACGTTGCCATGATGCACCTGCCTTGAATGGGACTAGAAACCCACCATCCAACCGACGAATTTATCCAGCAGTTCCCCATCGCCGGACGTGCGAATCCGACTGGATTGCATTGCGCCTGCCAGATCGAGCCGGCCGTAGGCGAGGAGCAGGTACGTATTGGCGTCGCAATCCACCGTCAGGTCGACGGCATCCTGGTGCAGGCCCACGCCGGCGCTTGCACTTTCGGGGGTTACGAGCACGTCCATTGCGTCCGCATCGGATAGGCTGAAACGGTATCGCACCTCGCCGGATGGCGGTTGATTTCCAGGGTTATACGCAGACCTGAGCCAATTCGTCGACATGCCCAGCAACACGGGGATCGCGTCTGGATGCAGGGACGCGTTGGGGTCCGACCCGCTGCGCATGTCCCAGTCGTGGACAGCCAGTTCCTGGATGCGCTGGCTGACGTACTCCCGGGCGGTCATGGTGCCGCGCCGCGGATGCCAGCAATCACAACGCCAGTCGTCGCCGCTGAAACCGTCGAGCAAACGATGCAACTCACGGTAATTCTCCGCGAACGTGGGGACGAGGGCGTCGCCCAACGAGCGAGAATATTCGATGTCGGCGTCAGCGTTGGCGGCGGACATCGCCATGTTATCGGTCGGGGCGCTGAAACTGGGCGGGGGAGCAGAGTCGCCGGTGCGCCCCCGGGTCATGCTGGTGATTTGTCGTTCCGCTCGATTGGTAAGATGGCCGGCCACATCGCGGATGGTCCAGGCATCGCAAGCGGACTGTGTCGCCAGCTGATCTTCGGACAGACCTTCAAGGAACTGGTGCAGTCCCCGTGCTAGCGTACCGATGACCACCACTTCGGCTCTTATCGCCGTTTCGTCGTAAGAAACCATGGAACTCCCGTGCTTATCGAAATCGCGCGTTGCGCGGAGGTATCTGCCTACAGGCCGCCGAACCACCGCCCCAAGTTGCGCAAAGCAACGTGGGCGATAGTGTCGGGAGCCTGGGACACGCTGATCCTGCCCGCGCGCTTGGCGACGTTCCAGTCGACCCGATTGTAGAGGCAGAGCAGGTAGGTTCCGGCGTCGGCCCGGACGGTGAGATCCGGCCGGCGGTCGGGCGCGCATTCGGTTACCTCATAAGTGTCACCCGTTACCACCACGTCGTGCTGGAGGGTAGCGCCCCCGTCGCCGCCGATATCAAAGCGGTATGTCACCGGCGAGGTCAGCGGAGCGGTGGGGCGGAAACAAAGCTGGTACCACATTTCGGAGGCGGGGAGGAGCGCTACCGCTCCATCGTCGTCGAGTTCACCGGTTCCGGCCCCGCCGGACCGGATGTCCCAGTCATGGATTACCAACTCCTGGATGCGGAGGTCGACGTAGCTCTCGGCCGAGATGGTACCGCGCCGCCGATGCCAGCATCCGATGGACCAGTCGCTCCAACCTTGCAGCAATTCATCGAGTTCGCTGTAGTTCTGATCAAAATTGTCCAGCAACGCGTCACCCATTTCGTCGCGGGTCTGGACGTTGCTGGTGGCGTTGGACTGCTGCACCTGGTCCGCGGATGGTCGAGTTTCCTCACCAGGAGGCGGGCCGCCGTGGCCGTCGCGGCCACGGAGCATGGCGTCGCGCTGACGGATGGCTCCGCCGGCCAAGTGGGCGGCGACGGCGCCAACGTCCCATTCGGAGCATGCGGTGGGACCATTGAGGGCGTCCGGCGGCGATGCCGAGAGACGGCGGTGAATGTCGCCCGAGAGCCGTCTAACCAACGCTACCTTTGCAGCAATTTCCATGTCAGTGCGCCTCCGCAACCAGAATTAGCTATTTGGTTGGGCCAGTGTACCACGCGGCATGGATTCCAAAGCGAAGGGCGGGCTTCTGACCCGCCCCATTCAGGTTCCGGTTGCTCCGGTCATTGCCAAGATAAACGCCGTCGATAGATCAGCAGCGACACGCCGATCATCGCCATGAGCAAACCGAGGACAATCACGAACCCAGGCAGCAGGGGCAACCCCCCGACTCTTACAGAGTTAGCGTACGCCTGTGGGGAATCCGACGGCACCAACCCGAGATCACTGGCCGACGGGACCGTCAAATCGACGGTGACCGCGCCCGTGGCAGATTCGGGATCAGATGCTGATCCGGAGCCTGATCCCGTATCGGAACCGGGGGCAGTACCCGAGCCCGCGCTGGTCTCGGCGCCCGCGGCGGCGCCTGCGCCAGTGTCTGTGGATCCAGTGGTGGGTCGGGAGGCATTAGATGCCATGGCGGAGGGCAGGTCGATAAAGTTCAAGTCCAAGACGCGAGTTTCGCCCTCGCCACGGAACAAGACGTCCTGGTCGGCTTCTATGCGTTCGGTGTCATTCAGCAACCAAAACGTGACCATCCTACCGGCGGGACGCGATTGACCGGGTTCCACTTTGAGCTGGTAGATTCCGTCTCTCCCGGTCATCACGGGCTCGGTCTGGAAGCCGTCCTCACAACCACCAAGGCAGGCGACCAACGCAACTCCAGAGGGAGCGGCACGGTTCTCAGCGTACGCGTGCCCCTCGAAGATCTCCCAATCGTCGTTGACGTTGGATGCCTTCGGTTCGTCCGGTCCGGCAGCGACAGAAGCCAGCAATGTGCCGAACAGCAAAAGGCCAGCCAGGATGGTCGCTAATTTTCGTCGGTCGCTATAGCGCGAAAAAAGGTTATTCATGGGCCCGCTCCCACTGAAATATTAGGCTGTTTCGTAGTCTCGAACAGACTGGGAACAGTGGGGTAAATGTTAAACATGGCAGCCGAAAGGCGCGCCAGACATCCTGGACGAATTTTTGGATATTTTTGTCATTTCCAAGAATGGGAATGGCTCCGCAGGCGGAGGTGATTTGCCGGCCTTCCGTTTATCGATGTAAACCGGGTTGAGGGCATGGCTAGCGCGCAGGAGCAGGAAGGTCCCAGCGGAGGAATTTGTGGTAGCGGTCGCCGTCAATCCAGGGAAGGAGGCTGATGACGATGTCTTCAGGGTGAGGGACGTCCCTCTGGCGTCGGGCATTGTCCAGGCAGTGGCGAAGGTTACCGAAGGTGGGGAGGCGGCAACCGGCTTTGACGAAGCGCTCGATTACTTCGGCGGGTTCGGGGGGTTGATCGGGATTCCAGTCATTGGCGACGGCTTCGGCGATGCGGCGGAGCTTGATGATGGCGAGTTCGGTGGCGAACCTGCGCTTGAGGACGTTGATGCGGCGGCGGATTTGGGAAAGGGTCATGGGATTACCTCGGCGGGGAGTATTTTCATGGATGAAGGGGATGGGCAGGATGGGGGATTGGGATGGGATGGTGGCTATTTTGGCGAAATGCCGCTCATTTCCGCTCATTTCTGTTCATTTGAGTAGGGCTGGGATGTGTGATATGGGGGTAAATGGTGGCGGATTGTGCGGTTTTGGGGGCGATATTGGTGGTTTTGGCGGGCATTTGAGAGGATTTGTGGGAGCGGCGTTGGGGAGTTCTGTGTTTGGATTTGGGCATTGCGATGGCTGGCGGGATGGCGGCGGGACAGATTTGAGGTGCCAGTTACTATGGTAAAGATGGGTGATGGGTTGAGGAAAGGGGGAAGTGTCATTGGCAGAGGGAAAGGTCAGTGAGGGGATTTCCCGGAGAATCGAAAAGCCGTGGGTCATTTGCAGGGTCATTCGATTGCCGCAACCGGAGGCAACGAATGACGCCAGAACGCTTGCTGAATAACCATCCGCTCGACCTTCGACAGGCTCCCGCCGTAGGCGGACGTTCCGCAGGATGAGCGGACTACCCACTCGCCGAGCAATGATCGAATGGCCCTGGGGTCATTTGGGGCCGGCCTTGCCACTAGGTAATCTTTCCGTTACGCTACGCCGCAACTTGGAGGGGGACTAATGGTAGCTGCTGACACGCGTCCGATTCTGGAAGTAAAGGATCTGCGAACGTATTTCCATACGCGCACCGGCATCGTAAAAGCTGTCGACGGTGTTAACTTCGACCTCTATCCAGGCGAGACGTTGGGGGTGGTTGGCGAATCCGGTTCCGGGAAAAGCATGACCTCTTTGTCCATAATGGGACTGGTGCCGCAACCGGCCGGCCGAATAGAAGAGGGTTCGCAAATACTGTACCGGGGCGAGAACCTGTTAGAAAAATCGGCTGCCGAAATGCGGCAGATTCGAGGGAAAGAAATCTGCATGATTCTGCAGGACCCGATGACCTCGCTGAACCCGGTGTACACCGTAGGCAATCAAGTGATCGAGACCCTCCGACAAAACGACGCAGATCAACGAAGCACCAGCCTCAAAGATCGTGCCATCGAGCTACTTTCGAAAGTCAAGATTCCGGCTCCGGATTCCCGGTTTACCAACTTCCCCCACCAGATGTCCGGCGGCATGCGGCAGCGGGTAGTGGGAGCGATCGCCATGGCTGGGGCTCCAAACGTACTGATCGCCGACGAGGCGACGACATCCCTGGACGCTACCATTCAATACCAGTACCTCGCCCTTTTGAAGGAACTCCAGGAAGATACGGGTATGGCGATCATCTTCGTCACCCACGACTTTGGAATCGTGGCGAAGATGTGCGACCGCGTCGCGGTGATGTATGCCGGTCGGATTGCCGAAATCGCCGACGTGCGCGAACTTTTCAACAATCCTCAACACCCCTACACGGAGGCGCTGATGCGCTCGGTGCCCAACGTGGACGAGGACATAGACTTCCTGTATTCGATCGAGGGGCAGCCCCCCGCCCTGGACAACCTGCCTCCCGGGTGCAGTTTCGCCGACCGTTGTCCTTACGTTTTTGACAAATGCCTAGAAGAGTTCCCGCCAGCCGTGGTGGCCGACCAACGTCACATCGCGACGTGCTGGCGGCTGGTCCCCGAATTCGCCAATGAGGAGGCTCGCTGATGACGCAGGCCGTAACCGATGCTGCCACCCCCACCAGCAATGGCAGTGGCAATGCTATCATCGAGCTGGAGAACATCCGGAAATATTTCCCGATAACCCGGGGCGTGCTGCTTCGCCGACTGGTCGGGGAGGTCAAGGCTGTTGATGGGGTGTCCTTCCAAATCAAGGAAGGCGAGACGTACAGCCTGGTGGGCGAATCGGGGTGCGGCAAGACGACCACGGCGCGCATGGTGCTGCAGGTGGAAACACCCAGCGAAGGCGTGATGAAATTCAACGGGAAAGACGCCAGCCAGTTCACCGGTTCCGAGCGACGAGAATACCGCGCTTCGGTGCAAGCGGTGTTCCAAGACCCGTGGAGTTCGTTGAATCCCCGCATGCGGGTCGGTTCCATCATCCTGGAACCCCTACTGACCAACCAGCCGATGGGCAAACACGAAGCCCAGGAGCACCTGGAAACGCTGCTGAGGGACGTGGGGCTGCGGCAGGCGCAGGGCGAGTACTACCCACACGAGTTCAGCGGCGGTCAGCGACAGCGTATCGCGATCGCACGCGCCCTTTCCCTGCGCCCCAAGCTGATAGTGCTGGACGAACCGGTGTCAGCGCTGGACGTGTCCATTCGCGCGCAGATCATGAACCTGCTGAGGCAGTTGCAGGACCAGTACGGCGTCAGTTTCCTATTGATCGCGCACAACTTGGCAACGGTGAGGTACATGAGCCACCAGGTGGGCGTGATGTACCTGGGTAGGATGGTGGAACAGGCGCCGGTGCGAGACCTTTTCGCCAACCCCAGCCACCCGTACACCAAGGCGTTGATCGCCGCTTCGTTGCCGTCGCATCCCGACATAGAGCGCGAGGAGATGGTGATTTCCGGCGAAGTGCCGTCACCTCTGAATCCTCCCACCGGGTGCCATTTCCACCCGCGTTGTCCGATGGTGATGGAGCGTTGTTCGGTGGACGATCCAGAATTGCGACAGCTTTCGCCGGTCCAACAGGTAGCTTGCCACCTGTTCTAGCCTGGGATGATCCCTGACCGGGTTTGCCCCCGGTGTGGCGCCGCTCGGCATTCACCGGCGGGCGTTTGCCCTGTCTGCGGTTACAACAGCATCGCGACCGCAACGGATGCCGAGTTCAGCCCGGTTGAACCGGCGAACCCGCCCTCTCGTTGCCCATACTGTGGGACAGTTCACGCCTGGGGCGAAACCAACTGCCGCGAATGCGGACGGCGCGTGTACGCCGTGTGTCGCAGTTGTCGAGCAGCCAACGCGGTGGGGCATCGGTTTTGCATCTACTGTGGCGCCGGGATGGTGGTTGGCGTTTCAGGCCAGGCAGTGAGCGTATTTTCGCTGACCCGTTGGCGTCCCCTTAGCGCGGCTGCCGAACTGATCAGGCGCACCTTCCCAGAGGCATCTTGGTCGTTCCTGCTGCCGTTCGGGTTGCTGGGGATTGTAGCGGCCCAATTGGTGTTTGGGCTGGGAGACAGTCGGGAACTGCCTGGGTTTGGGGTGTTCGCGATACTGGTAGGCATCGCCGCCATCGCGCTGTGGGCGGCCACGGTTGGGCGATCCACTATATCCGTCGGACACGCAGACAGCGCACTGGAGACGACCAACGCACCTCGGATTGGGCAATCCGGCCAGTGGTACCCAAAGCTGATCGCGCTGGTCATTGGTGGCGTGATCTCTTTGGTTCTGCTGGTGAGAGTAACGACCGGCGCTGACAACACATGGGACGTCGGATTGTGGTTGTGCAGCATCGCAGCCGGCGCGGCGTTTTTTGTTCCGGCGGATTACTGGTCATCAGGCGGGTGGCGTCCGACCAAATTGCTAGAACACGCACGCGCGCAATTGATTCGCAACTGGCGTGGCATATTGCCGCTACTGGCGATATTGGCGATTTACTGCGCTCTCACCGTTCCCAATCTGACGGCGTGGCGGTACGCGGCCCTGGGCGACGAGTACCTGTTTTATGAGCACGCCCGGCGCGCGTTGGAGATGGGAACCACGAACCCCTTCGGGCAGAACGGGGTGTATGACAACAATCCGGAGTTCAACACGCTCTATAAAGCGGGGTGGATGGCGCTGTTCGGCGACGGCCATTTCGGTTGGAAAATGACTGGGGTCGCCAGCATGGTCCTGGCGATTTCCGGCATGTACGCCTTGGGTGGCGTTCTGGGCGGCAGGGCCACGGCAGTTGCGGCGGCAGGTTTTTTGGCCGCCAGTCACTACCTGTTCGGTTTGTTGAACGGCGGGTATAACCATCTGGACGCGTTGCCGGTCACCATTTGGACGATGGTCGCCTTCGTTTTGGGCCTGCAGAAGAGGACCTCCTGGTTCCTCTTTCTGGCCGGTATTAGCGTCGGTATCGGATTTTATTTTCACTATTCGGCGCGGAACGTGGGCCCGGTGATGCTTCTCGTCGCGATGGTTTCCGTCAGCCCGCGAGAGTACCTCCGACTATGGCCGGTAATTGCCGGGTTTTTGCTGGCGGCGTGGCCCACTCTGTTGATAGCTCGGGCGGAGATATTGACCAAAATGCTGGCGCAGACAGCGGCCGGCTATTCCGATGTAGTGGTGGGTCCTGTCGCGGAACGCTTGGTGTCCAACGTGAAGCTCAATCTGTCCGCATTCCATTTCAACATTGCATCGCACATCTATGTGGGTGGGCCACTGCTGGATCGGATCACAGGCGCCTTGGCCGCGATAGGAATTGGAGTCGCGATTGGAAATCCAAGCAGTTTGGCAGCCAGACTCTGTTTAATCTGGATCGCCGTGGCGTTCCTGGCGACGGGATTGACCTCGCCTTATCCAACAACGGCGATCACCCGTCTGTTCCCCATCGTGCTGCCATTGGCTCTGTTGGCCGGCCTGGCGACGGCCGCCGGATACAGGTTGTTGATCGGTCAACTGTCGCGGTTTCAGATCACTGTGACGCGGGTTACTGGACCAATCGCGCTGATCATAGTGTTGGGTTCGGTTCTGTGGCTCAATCAGCATAGGGCGTTGGTCGGAACCCACGAGGTGTTTCACTACACGGGCGAGGCGTTGGCGGTCGGCGCATCCCGTTCCGCGCACTGCGGTCCCCGTGGAGAGAGGACGGTGTTCGTCGGAGCTCATCCGGAATCTACGCTCGGCAGAGCGATCTCCAGCTATGACACTGGGATGAATCGGGCCACGGTGATCCCCTTTGCGGAATTTCAAGCGGCAGAACCGTTGGCGAGGCCAGCGTGTGTCATCATCGCGGAATCTGAAAACTCAGAAGCTCAGCTGATCATGATGGAACTGCAAGAACGATATCCTAGCGGGACTTTCTTTACGTACACGACGCCATCGAGGAAAAGTAGCGTAGAGTATTTTCATATTCCTCAAACCTGACGCGCTATTACGGGGGCAGGACGGTGAATTGGTAGATGTTCAGCAGCTCGCCCTCGCTGGAAATCGTGAGAGTGGCCGGGCCGGGTGAGCAACCCACCAAATAGAATCGGCTACGAGTCTCAATATCAGATTGTGGCAAGATAATCGTCAGGCGGGTATCGCCTTCAGGAGCCAATGGCACCTCGGAGCATCCATTCCTGCCGAGGAGCTCGCCGTCGTTGTGAACGACGATTGGAGAACCGCCCGGGCTTGCCGTAATCACTGCCGATCGCTTCGAAACGAAATCAACCGCATGGTGTTGGGTCGGCACGCTGTGGATACGCAGATCAACCGGATTGGGTTCGATTATTGTCTCGCCTGCGGTCGCGACGGACGCGGGGAAAGGTGTAGAGGATTCGACGGCGGATTGTTCCGACGCAGCCAGACGGGAACGGTCCAACAAGCTCAATGTGGGAGACGGAAAGACTACTCCGCCGCCGTGGGCGCAGGCCACCGTCGCCAAGCCTCCCACGAGGAAAATGAACCACTTCCACATGGAGTGAGCTACGGTCGATGGTGTTTGAGTAGCGGTACTCTCAAGGGCCGGAAGGCGACGTCGGAACGAGTTATGTGCGGAAGTTTACACGGCGGAAGGCCTCGGCGAGTTTCAGGCCGGTAATGTCGTCGTCGGTGGAGACGTTGCCGGCCTCTGCCGCTTCTTCGGCGCGGGCATGGATAAAGGCGCGCATTTCGGTTTCCGTGCGTTGCTCGGTTTGGGTGCGGTGGGCCATGACCGCCTGCATCTTGGTGTCGAAATCGCCGGCAATGTCGACAAATGCGTTGGGATTCTCGGAACCCCAGAACAGAATCATGCCAGTCTTGTGGGGCTCGATTCCTTCGTTGGCGAATAGATCGCCGAAGTGCAGATGGTCCCTGGCGTACGGGAACACGGCGTCCAGCGCGACCTGGCCGGTAATCCTGTGGTCGCGGTGCCACTGCATGTTGCGGCGGTAGGGTTCCGAGGTCAGGACGACGTCCGGCTTGATCAACCTGATCTGGCGAACCAAGTCTTTTCTAAAGTCGGCCGTGTCTTCCAGTTCGCCGTCGGGCCTACCCAGCATGACAAAGTTTTTGACGCCCAGGATTTCCGCTGAGTCAAGTTGTTCGCGAGCCCTGACTTCCACCAGTTCCTCCGAACTCACCTCGGGGTCTGAGCTACCTTTGCTGCCGTCGGTGCACAGGACTCCGTGCACCTCTGCGCCAGCGCGAACCCATTTGGCGACTACGCCTCCGGCCCATACCGCGGCGCCGCCGGAATGTGGGGTGATCACCAGCACTCGTTCTGGGGTGAGTTCCATGTGGGTAGTTCCTCCTGAATTGCTAAAGAAAGCGATTTAGCGAGCTTGGCCGGTTTTTGTTCGAGGGAAGCACTTTATGCACTAGGCGGTATGGATGCGCGTAAGGTTCGCCGGTACACCGATTCTTTGCCCGAGCGACACATTCAGATCGAGGCGCGGCACGGTTTCGGGCATCGCTAGTCCTGGGGTTCCGTGGTTGGGGCAGGCTCAGGCCTCGGACGAGACCGGACAGCGGTGCGCGACACCGGCGGTTTGCCATCACTGCCATCTCCCCAATTCCAATCGCGACCGGGCCAGGACGATGTATCCACGACCTCGCGGGAGTTGAACACGTCCGCGGCCAAGATGCCGCCGGAGATGATCATGCGCATAGCTTCTTCGACAGCGATGTCGGTCGGAGTGACCTGGTTTTCGGGAACTATGACGAGGTATCCAGATGAGGGCACGGGGGTGGTGGGCACGTATACAGACAGAAATTCATCTGAGCCGTTGATCTTGCCCAATTCTGCCGTCACCAGGCCGATGGACAAAACTCCCTCCCTGGGGAATTCTAGAAGGACGACGCCTCGGTAGTGGTGGCTTTGAGTTTCCGAAAGAAAGTCTATGCCGTGCCGCGTGGTGTTGTACACGGGTCCGATGACCGGCACGCGCCCGATTGCATCGTGAACACGGTCAATCATCAATCTGGTAACGGCCCAACCGATCAACAAGCCGACCGCGTACAAAATGAACATGATGATGATTATTTCCCCGATGTCCGCGATGTCGACGCCGGGCCCGTGCGGGATGCCAAATTGGCGGATGAAGGGATCCAGAAGGGAGTCGATGATCCCGTAGAAGAAATCCACCACGAAGTAGGTAACGAAGATCGGAAGGAAAACCAGGACGCCCGCCATCAAGCGACGCTGGACATGGCCGGCGATCCTGCCGAACCGACGCCGTGGTGGGCGACCGGTTCTGAGAATCCGGTCGTGGAGGTTCGGAGTGGGTTCGCCAGCTGAAGACCGGCGATTGAAGCGGCCGCGCATCACACCAACTCCGGAACGTCACGGTAGGCGGAAAGCTCCTGGTAGATTTCCAGGAGTTGACCAGCCACCGCATCCCAGCTCATGCTCTGGGCGGATTCGAGCGCGGCACGGCCCATGCTGTCTTGGAGGCTGCCGTTGACCAGAATCATTTCCAGGGAACTGGCGAACGCCTCGGGGCAGCGCCACGATTTGAGGTAGCCGGTTTTCCCGTGGTCGATGATGGTGGGTAATCCGCCCACCCGAGACGCGACCACCGGTGTGCCGCACGCCATACTTTCCAACGCGACCAACCCAAAACTTTCGTAGTAGGAGGGCACAACGCACACATCCGCGGCCGAGTAGTACCAAGGCAAGCGGTCCTGATTAACGCGCCCGACGAATTCAATGGAGTCGGCTATTTCCAGATCATTAGCCATCTGCTTGAGATGCGCCAAATCTCCACTGCCATCAGCTTCGTTGCCCACCACAATGACTTTCAGGTCGCGGGCATCGAGATGCGCAGCAGTATGAACGAGCAGATCCAAACCTTTAAGAGCCTCTATTCGTCCCACGAACAACAGGATTTTGCTGCCGTTCAAACCCAGTTCACTACGCGCCGCCGATCTGCCCAGAGGGCGAAAACGTTTGAGGTCTACACCGCACGGAACCAAGCGTATACGGCCCGGTTTTCCATTATAGAGCCTCACTATCGCGCCGTGTTCGTGTTCGCTGAACACGATTACGCAATCTGAGTTGGCGATGATGTCAGTTTCCGTTGACTCGCGGATGGGTGGTTCCTGTTCACCAGAACGCGACTGCATCTTGATGCGAGACAGGGTGTGGAACGTGGAGACGTGAGGTACGCCCAATTCCTTCGCCAATTTGAGACCAGCCCATCCGCTCATCCAATAATGGGAATGGACCGCCAGGTAACCCGTGTTTTGGGACCGCTGGTATTCCAATATTCCAGACAGGAAACTCGGCAGGTGCTCGAACTGCTGCGGGAGAGCCGCATCCACAGGTCCACTGGGAATATGGATTACGTTGACTCCCTCGGCGATGTCCGGCAAGTCAAAGGACTGCTCCTCGTGCTGACGGGTGAAGATGTCCACTGGAACGCCGCGCCCGGCCATGGCACGGGCCAATTCCCTGACGTGAACGTTCATGCCGCCCGACTTGCCTTGACCAGGAGCGGCGAGGGGGCAGGCGTGGTACGCGATGAGAGCGATCCTTGGAGTTGCCGCGGCGTTCACGCTCCCACACCCGCGCTGGGCCGCTCCAGGTTGATGCGATACAGGTGATGGTCCTGACCACCGAGGCGATATTTGTACGGTTCGTTTCCTCTGAGGAAGTCGAAATACCGGTAACCGCGTTCCAAGGCATCACGCAAGCACAGAGAGTGAAGCAGGAGTCCCACGCTGTAGTAGCGGTATTCGGGGTCGTGACCGCTGTTGTACAGCATGCGCACGTCGTTGTAATCGAAACACAGGGAGGCCGCCACCGGAAGATCATCCATTTCCATGAAGAACAGCCGGAGGATCCCTTCCGATGCAGTGGCTTTGACCATGCGCCGGAAAAAAGACTCGCGTTCAGCGGTGAGGAACTCGGCTTTGGCCGGATCGCTGCGACGCATCAGATCGACGAAAGTGTCCATGCGGCCCGCTGCATCATCCGGATCCGTTACGCAATACCAGCGCCAATTGCCCTGGGAATCCAGCCGCCGGAGCTTGCGGCGGAGTTCGTGGCGATCCTTCTTGCTCAACCGCATCAGGTAATCGTCCCAGGTCCCGTCGAGTTGGGCGCGAGGGGCTACGTCCTCCTCAGCGACCTCGACTGAAAAACCCCGGTCGCGCGCCAGGGCGGGGAGCAACTCGAGGGTCGGAGAGTCTTCGCTGATGGAAAACAGGTCAAGCCGCTGAGCGCCGTTGGCGGAAATGGTGTCCAGCAACGTCGGGTAAAAAACCGCTTCCTCCCCGGCGGCGACAATAAAGTCGTTATAGTCGAAGGTATCGCTATTGCCGACCAGGGAAAACTGGCTTTCGGCCCGCGAAAGGGACGCAATCGCAGAAACTTCACCGTCGGCGTCGGTGAGGTAAAAACCGGCCAAGGACCGGCCGTCCTGGAAATCTCCCCACCAAAGCTCCTGCCACACCGGCGTCACGTAGAGATTGTTCACGGCGGACCGTTCCAAAAGCGCTTGCCATTGAGAACGGATTTGGTCGAAAGACGTGAGCGGCGTCGGTGAATCCAGCGATGGCATACGGGATATCCTCACGACTCCAACATCGTGAGCAGATCGCGATTGGAGTAACCGGCGGCGTCGCCGCACATGCGCACAGCGGTGGTGACCATGAGGTGGCCCGGTTTTTGCACACCTCGCATTGACATGCACAGGTGCTCAGCTTCGATGCGGCACGCCACGGCCAGTGGGCGCACGCGGCACGCCACGGCATCGGCCAATTGGCCGGTAAGACGCTCCTGGACCTGAAGACGACGCGACGCGGTGTCAAGCGCCCGAGCGATCTTGCTGATCCCAGCGATGTGGCGGTCAGGGATATACACCAAGCTGGCCTGCCCAAAAAACGGCAACATGTGATGCTCGCACATGGAATAGAACCGCAAACCCCGGATCATGACCGGATCCTGGGCGACACCGTCCGAAAATATCGCGTCGATTTCCTCGGCCGGATCCTTGCCGACGCCCGAGAACAGCTCACCGTACATTTCAGCGACGCGTTCGGGCGTGCGCCAAAGACCTTCGCGCCCGCTGTCTTCATCCACGTATTTCAGCACGGTCCCGATGGCTACCTCAATAGCCGCGAGGTTCATCTTGGGGGTGGTGTCGATCATTGGCGATTAGAGACAATGGATGGTCGATTCACGACGCGGCGGGCAGGGATTCCATGATGGCGGATTCGATGGCTTCCAGGTTGGGCTGGACTTCAACCGTGTGGGCCTGGGCGCTGCTGACGGCAAGGTCGGGGTCCTTCAGACCGGTGCCGGTGATCACGCACACGACACGCTTGCCCTCCAAAGGCAGGCCGTTACGGCTCATTTTGTACAGGCCCGCGACGGAGGCTGCCGACGCAGGTTCTCCGAAAATACCCTCGCGGGACGCCAGCAGCCGATACGCGTCCAGGATTTCGTCGTCGCTGACGGCATCGATGACGCCGCCGGACTGATCGCGGGCGCGCTCCGCGAACTTCCAACTGGCCGGGTTCCCGATACGGATGGCGGAGGCAATGGTCTGGGGATGGAGTACGGGTTCACCCCGAACGATAGGCGCTGCGCCCTCCGCCTGGAACCCCATCATTTTGGGCAATGATTCGTTCCGTCCCAGCTGGTGATATTCGACGAAACCGCGCCAGTAAGCGGTGATATTGCCGGCGTTGCCCACGGGGATAAACAAGTAATCCGGCGCATCGCCCAATACGTCGGAGATTTCGAACGACGCCGTTTTCTGGCCCTCGATACGATGCTGATTCACGGAGTTGACAAGGGTGATGGGGTTCGACTTGGTAAATTGGCGCACCAAGGCGAGGGCGGCGTCGAAATTCCCGTCAACCAGAAGGACACGGGCGCCGTAGGCCATCGCTTGGGCGAGCTTGCCAAGGGCGACCTCGCCTTTGGGGATAAGCACCCAGCACGTGAGGTCGCAATACGCTGAATAAGCGGCGGCCGACGCACTGGTGTTGCCGGTGGAGGCACACATCACGCCCAGGCAATTTTCCTCCATGGCCTTGGCGATCGCCACAACCATACCGCGATCCTTGAAGGACCCGGTAGGATTGCATCCTTCCAGCTTGAAAAACAGGTCGCAGCCCAACTCGCGACCGAGGTTCCTGGAACGAACCAGAGGCGTGTCGCCTTCCCCCATGGAAAAGATGGGGGTCTCTTCGTTCACCGGCAGCAGATCACGGTACTGTTGTAATACGCCGACGCTCATTATGTTAAGACCGCTTCCTCGATAGCAGCGGACTGTCTTCACTCCTCGATTCGAATCAGGTTGTTGACGCTCACCACAACGTCCAGTTCGGCGACCGCGGCGAGAGCCGTCTGCACGTCGGCTTCCCGTGATGGGTAGGTGGTGATAACCAACTGGGCGGTACCACTACCCGGGTCCGTGTCCTTTTGGATTACCGTCGCGATTGAGATATTACCGTCCCCGAGGATCCGCGCGATTTGCGCCAACACTCCGGCCTGATCGGCGCAGGTGAGACGCATGTAATAAGCGCTGGATAGATCATCTATGGGTTGCGCCTGCACACTGCCATCCCGATAATCAGACTCGGGTAGCGGCGGAGGGCCATCCGAGTTGCCCATCCCGCGGACAACGTTGAGCAGATCGCCCATTACCGCGCTGGTGGTGGCGTCGCGGCCGGCTCCCTGTCCATGCAGAATGATCTGCCCGCACAGGTCGCCCGTCACTTCAACGGCATTATACACGCCGTCTACTTTCGCCAACAGGTGATCGTCGGGGACCAATGCCGGGTGCACCCTAGCTCGCACTGTCCCGTCGGGTTCTGCCACGGCGATAGCCAGAGATTTAATGGCGTAACCCAACTCGGCGGCGTACCGGAAATCCTCGGGAGCGAGACGGCTGATGCCCTCGGTGTAGATTGATTGGTGAGGGATCGGTCGGTGGAAAGCGAGGCTGCCCAGGACGGAAAGCTTGTAGGCGGCGTCGATACCCTCAATGTCGTTGGTGGGGTCGGCTTCTGCGTAGCCGTGCGCCTGGGCTTCAGCAAGAGCGTCAGCGAAAGGCGTTTGATGCCGAGCCATTCGCGTGAGGATATAGTTGGTGGTGCCATTAATAATGGATCGAACGGAACCAATATCGTTCGCCAGGAGTTGGGACATCAAGCAGCCGACGATGGGTATGCCACCGCCGGCAGATGCCTCGAACAGCAGATTCACGCGTCGTTCCTGAGCCAACTTCTGCAAAGCGGGGCCGCGCCGGGACATCACCTCCTTGTTGGCGGTGACAACGTGCTTCCCCGATTCAAGGGCCCGTTGCAGATATTCGCCAGCCGGCGAGTCTCCACCCATCACCTCCACCACGATGTCTATGTCAGGGTCGGCCAGGATTTCCTCTGGGTTCGCCGTCAACAAACCTTGCGGTGGCTCGGGGGTCCTAGGTAGGTTGATATCACGGACCAATGCCTTGCGGAGCCGTACGGAACGACCGGTTTTTCGCTTGATGTCATCGGCGTTGCTGATCAACGCGGCGGCTACACCACCGCCCACGGTGCCCAAGCCCATCAGGCCGATGTTGATTGTCTGGTCGCCGGTCACCATCTCGCAGGTCTACCTGGGCAGCCCGAGGGGATTCTGAGGCGGCTCTTGCGTGACCCGAGGCCGGGTGAGCCGCACCTGTTCAGTTACCCAAGCGTAGCGGTTGCTATCGAAATTGATCTTGACCCAACCTTCGGTGGTTCCCTGGAGGAGTTGGTCGTCTTTCCATTGCTCCACGAGAGATCCGGCCATCTGGAATTGCATGGCGGGCTCGATGGCGCGCGTTTCGACGTCGCCCACGGGCTGGATCAAGAATATGCTCTGTTCTTCATAAATGGGATCGGAAACCTCCCCCGCCTCGAGCAGCGCGGGTTTACGCACGGATTCGCCGCTCTCATCAACGACCGTTTCGCCAAAAAGGTAGCGATCGAATTCGGGGAATGCGCCTTCGGGCACCCACCCGATGTACCCCTCGTTTCCGGACAGTTCGCGGGACACCGTTGCGAAATCCTCGCCCAACTCCAGCCTTTCTTTGACTGCTTCGGGAGCAGCGTCGGAATTGATGCTCAAGCCGATCGCCTGCAACTCGACCTGCGACGCCTCCTCGGGGAGAGATCCGAGCATACGCGCAAAGAGTTCACGTTGCTGCAACTGCTCTTCCACGATGCGACGGTAGGCGTCGTCCGTCAGGTTAACTTGGGTCAGGAAACCGGTGTAGGTGTTCTGGTACTCCGCGTCAAGCTGGGCGTCGTCGACTTCCTGCCCTGGCTGAGGCTCGGGGCGGAACCGGCTTCGGATGGCCTCCTCAATTTCCTCGTCGGTGATGTTGATGGCGAGTCCGGGAGCGGCTTGACGCAAAATCTCTGCGTGCAGGAGATCGGTGAGAAGTTGGAATGGTATGGTGCTCAGGTCAACCTGGCCGCCCTGGTAACGATCAATCCCTTGTAGCACACGGATGCGTTCCACCAGGTCGCCCATGGTGAAGCGCACGCCACGAACCTCTCCGGCCATGACTCTCGGCGGCAGAATAAACGCTTGGTAAACGCCGGCCATCACCACGCCGACAATCACCAGGATGAGGACAGCGCCCAAGATGATCGCGATGCGCTGCCGCCTACGTTCTGCGCTACGGCGTATCCGGGCGGCTAAAGCGGCGTTCTCATCGGCAACGCCAACTCGGCGGTTGCGTCCGCCACGCCGACGTCGTGGCCTCCGATTCGATGCGTCGGGGACATCCTCTGCGACGGCATCGGTACTGCGTCTCCATGGCAGCGGCAGGTTCAACATGTGTCATCGCCAGCGGCAGTAAGGTTCCGGTTCGCGGACTGTCAGCGACCGGAACGCATACCGATGTTGATGCTGTGTTCCGGCGCGTAGGGCAACAACGCCAGATAACGGGCGCGCTTGATGGCCTGGGACAACAGCCGCTGGTTCTTGGCCGAGGTACCTGTTTTGCGGGTGGGTTCGATCTTGCCCTGCTCGGAGATGTAGCGGCGCAACCGGTCAACATCCTTATAATCGGGCACGACACCCTCGACGGTGAACGCGCACACCCGTCGGCGCGGGCCATAGCGCCGACCGCCACGGCCACCACCACGAGGACCGCCTCGTCCCGGTGGCCGCCCGCCGGGCCCTCCGGGCCGCCCGCCGGGTCCGCCCGGAGGGCCACCAGGCCGGTTGCCAAAATTGCCGGCAGGACGCTGTTCGGTCGAGCCGCCGGGCGCAGATTGAGGAGCGCCGGAGGGGGGAGGCGTGGAGGGAGCGGGCGTAGTCATTTAGGAGATCCTCCAGTTATTGCGAAAGCTGTAGTCGAGGTCAGAACGGCAGGTCGTCGACATCGGTGGATGTATCGCTGGGGTCGCCGCCGCCGTAAGAGCCATAGCTGTCCCCGCGCGGCGCGCCATAGCCGGTGCCCTGGGAGGCTCCGTAGCCTCCGCGCTGGTCGCCGTAACCACCGCCGTAGCCGCCATATCCGCCTTCTTCATTTTGATCGCCGCGTCGCCCGAGCATCTGCATTTCAGTAACGCTTACGTCCAGGGAGAATCCTGGAGTGCCGTCTCGACGGTCGTATTGTCGTGATCTGAGCCTGCCTTCCACGTATATTTGTTGACCCCTGGTGAGGTACTGATTGCATACATCAGCGAGGCGTCCGAACGCGGTGCAGTTAAACCACTCCGTCTCTTCTCGCTGCTCACCCGCGGCCGTAGTGTAGCGGCGATTGCTGGCGATGCTGAAACTGGTCATCGGTTGTCCGGACGGGGAGTACCGCATCTCCGGATCCCGCCCCAGGTTGCCGATAATGATGATCTTGTTCATGAACGCTTTACGATTCGTTCCCGGTAGTGGTTTCGCCAGCGGAAGCGTCAGCGGCAGCCTCCGGCTGGGGAGCAGGCGCCGGCGTTTCGGCGGGGACCTCGGTTGCAGGAGGTTCGGCGGGGGCAGGTTCGGTGGGGCTCGCATCGGCCGGCGCGCTTGGAGCGGGAGAGGCGGCGGCCGGAGCATCCTCGGCACTAGGAGTGGGAGCGGCTGTAGGTGGGGCGTCCTGTGGACTTGGCGGCGTTGACTGAGCAGGACCGCGCTCCGCCGCGGGTGCAGGGGCTTCGGGAATCGGGCCACCGCCGTCGTTGCGCCGTCCACGTCCGGGCGGGATGTACCGCGACGGAGCAGTCAGCGGGCCGGGGGCCGGCTTGTCTTCCAGGGGACCGTCGCACCGTACGACGAGCGCACGCAGCACGTTGTCATGCAGACGCAGGTAGTTTTCCAACTCCCGATTGAAGGCGTTGTCGACCGTAAAGGAGCTGAGGTAGTAGGAACCTTCCAGGAAGTTGTAGTTGCCCTTGCGGATGGGATACGCAAGGCGGCGGGTTCCCCAAGTCTGTTCAGCGGTGATCTCGCCTTCGCGATTCGTGATGAAGGACTTGATCTCATCCCAAGTGGCGGAGGCGTCGTCCTGGTTCAGCATTGGGCTGAGGATGGTAACGAGTTCGTAGTGGCGCAAGTTGGAATCTCCTGAAATGGTAAGAACAATGAAGGATTATAGCATAACGCCCAGTTCACTCCGCCCTCAAATCGTTCAGGATATCCTGGATCAGATCGACGCCGCGAGCGCCGGAACTGGTGCGCGCCACGCGGCCCGCTTTGTCCAGGAAAACGTAAGAAGGGACGCCCCTGATTCCGTAGGCCGACGCCACCGCAGAATCGGGATCGTAGAAATTGGGAAAAGTGAGTTCATGTTTCTCCACGAATTCCCTGGTCGCCGCCTCCGTGGTATTGAATTGGGACGCGCCGATGACGTGGACTCCAGCCTCCGATAGTTCCTCTCGGTAGAGGGAGGCGACCGCGGGCAACTCCCGCGCACAGTATGGTCACCAGGGCGCCCAAAACGCCAGAAGAGTGGGCGTGCCATAGGTGTCGCTAAGGTTGATCACCGACCCGTCCAGGGTTTGGGCCTGAAACGGGATGCCCTCGGAACGTCCGCCGTCGCCGACCGGGACCGGAGCGGGACGTGGAGTATAGGTGGGCAACGGCCGCGGAGTGTAAGTGGGTGGAGGCGGCGGATCGGTTGGCGGAACAGCGGTATCGGTTGGCGACGCGGAAGCAACCGTCGGAGGAATCGACGTTGCAGATTCGGAGGTAGATGGAGTTGCCGCCTCGGTGGTTGGGACAAGCGCCGGGACGGTGGCAGAGTATTCTGCATCGGGCTGATTGGCCGATGGCGCGGCGCAGGCGACGAGGAACAGACCCAAGCACGGCACAGCACACACCGAGAATGCGGCCATCAATTTACGGATCCGCGCCATGTATGCTCGACTATCGATAATCCCGGAAATCAAAACCCCGGCTTGGGCCGGGGGCGCGCCAAGTACGCAGGTTCAATATAGCAGGAATGGGTTTCGCTGTAAAAGACACGCAGCAGCGGGGCACAATTGGCACGAGGGACTGACGATGGCGTGGCGTCGTGGGAACGGTTCGCTAGCAATCGTCTACGTGCCCCGAAAACAGCGTGGGGGCGTAATCGGATTCGCCCCCACTAATCGCATCGTGCCTACTTTGGCATCGTCATTGCTCGGCTCTCGCATCTCTGGCCCCACGTTTTACCAGCAGAGTCGGAACCTGAGAATTGCGAATAACCTGGTCGGCGACGCTGCCGAAGAGGAGTCTCCGCAGGCCGCGCCGACCGTGAGTAGCCATCACGACCATCGGGTTTTCCAAATTGTCGGCGGCGTCCAAAATAGACCGAACCGGGTTTTGGCGGGTCGCTACGGTTTCTATATCGGCTACCGGGAACCTGTGGGACAAATCGTCGGCCTTTTGCGACAGGTATTCGTTGGTCAAGGCCTCGGCATCCTCGCCCATTCGCACGCAGTCATAATATGCGAAGGACGGCCCACCGAAATAGCATGACCAGCCGGCATGGACGTAGATATTCGCGGCGTCGGGAATGGAACGAACCAGCGTGATGCGTGCACTGAAAGCGGACGCCAGCGCACCCGCGTATCGCAATGCCGATTCGCCCGACTCAGAGCCATCAAGGGGAACTATAACGTTGCTGAAAGATTGAGGGACCGCCGGGCAGTCCAGTCCGTTGCAACGCACCACAAAAGCGGGATTGTCGACCGAACCGATTACCCTTGATGCAACGCTGCCGCCCAGCAGGCGTGCCAGCCCTCCCTGTCCATGAGTCGACATGGCTATCAGGGAGTCAGGGTCTCGACTGGCGATGCCAGAAATGATCTCGTGGGCCGGGCCTTCGCGGGCTTCGATTTCGACCGGCGGAAGGAAACCCTGGCGTTGCAGACGGAGTCTCTCGCCGGAAAGGTACGCGTCGATCCGATCGTGCTCGGCGAGCGCCATGGAGCCCCGCCGCCGGCCGCGGCTGGCGTCGGCCTGCCAGTCAGGGATGTCGGGGAAACAGCGCACCAACGTCAGCTTGGCGCCGGACGCGCCAGCCATCAAGCGAGCGGCCGGGAGCGCATGAGCCGATGATTCCGACCCGTCCAAAGGAACGATTATGTTGTTGAACAATTCCATGATGTGACCTCCTGCCCCGCCGCGATTTGCAACGGTTGTTTTTGTTATCGGTATAGCGGATGATTTTATATATTGATAATCATTATAGTCTATGGAAATATATTACTGGCGAGGGCGCCGTTCGTCAAGGAATCCGCCATCCCAAAGGCAGGCGATACAGCGCGGCTCAAATACGCGCCGGAGGCTGAACGGTCACTGACTTGCGACAACATCGACGGTTGTCGAGGTGTCTCAATTCGCCAGACGCGACCGGAGGCGCACTTGTCAATGGCTCGAGGTCGTGGCAACCTTGTACGTCGAGTTGCTCATGGGGCAGGAAAAGGAACAAACACCCACGCGGTTGATAGTAGGCCTGGGAAATCCAGGTCCCCGCTACCGAGACACGCGGCACAACGTGGGGTTCGGCTGTGTCGATCTGCTGGCGGAACGGTGGGGTATCAAAATCGGCGACCGACGCCGGACGACGGCACTGGGCGAGGGCTATCGGGAAGGAAAACCGGTGGTTCTGGCCAAGCCGCGCACTTTTATGAATCTGTCCGGCGAGTCGGTAGCGTATTTGATGGCGAGGTTCGGTGGCCGTCCTTCCGACCTGATAGTGGTGTACGACGAGATGGCGTTGCCACTGGGTAGGATCCGGTTGCGGGCGCGCGGTTCCGACGCGGGACACAATGGCATCAAGGACATCATCCGCACGGTGCGCACGATCGATTTCCCACGACTGCGCATCGGTATCGGCGGCCCTGGGATGTCGGGAAGCGTGGACCACGTACTGGGACGGTTTTCCGACGACGAAACGCCGGCGGCTAATGACGCCATCCGGAGGGCAGCCGAGGCGGTCGAGTGCCTGCTGTCCGACGGCATCGATATCGCGATGAACCGCTACAACACAGACCCCCCGCCTGAAAAACCCGAAACCCATGAGCAACCGGAGAAACCAGACCAATAACGGCGAGATCGGGCCACAACGGATCAGGACGTGGCACCTACCAGCGATCATTTCGGCGTTGTTGACGGCGGTCTTGCTGGGATTCGGTTGCAATGCCGAAAACGCTACCGATGAGGTTCAACGATCGGCGGTAGCCACGCCCGTTCCCGTATCGAGCGCCAGTTCGGCTTCGCCAACAGCAACTCCGAGAGCGTCCGGACGGACGAAATCGATTAACCCTACCGAAATGGCCGCTTCCGTTGCGACCAAGCCGCAGGCAGCCCCACCGAAAGTGGCGGCATTACCAACCGATGCCCGGGCCAGCGCAATGACGGCCGATGATTTTCCGGTGCCGCCTGATCGAGATCTGCTGGAATTGGCCCGCCAGATGCGATGGAAAGGGATTGAACCCGAACCGTCAGCGACATCGGAGTCAACGGATTGGGAGGTTGGCGACGTCCGTAAATTCTGGACGCTGGATTATCCAAGGCGAACTATGGTCAGCAGTGAATTTCAACTGGTGGCAATTTCAGACAGCGCATACTGGTGGTCAGACTCAGGGGAGGACCTGTCTGGCGACGACACGTCCCGGACGGTAGCCGCAGCCGAGGAGCAGGTATTCCCACGGGTGGAGGCAGTTTTTGCGTCGGGCCAGGAACCGGAACGGATACACATCATCAACGGGCGGATTCCAGGGGTCGGCGGATATGTATCGGGCAGCGACCAATATCCGTCGAGCGCGGCCCCCTACAGCAACGAAGTGCCAGCCATCTATATCAACACGCGGGCCGCTGCCTATGGTGACGAACGTTTGCTGAACATCCTGGCGCATGAGTTACAGCACGTGATTCACCAGATTGCAGATGAGTCCGAGGCAACTTGGTTGAATGAAGGACTCGCGGAGTTGGCAGTCAGCGAGGCCGGTTACCGCGGTGGCAGCGTCTACCACTACCTGCGCCGGCCGGACGCGTCGCTGGTGAACTGGCCGGACGACCTTTCAAGCAACGTCGGCCTGAATTACGGAGCCGCGTCTCTATTCGCGCATTACGTCCGTGAGCATTACGCCCCGACGGGCGGGTTGCAGGACCTCTTGGCCATCGAAAGCGATGGCATCGTTGCGGTGGACGAGTTTCTGACCCTGCGCGGTGCTCAGACCACTGGCGGGAGCGCAGCCGACTTTCACACAGTATTCGCGGACTGGATGGTGGCCAACCTTTTGGACCAGGACTCGGGGCGGCACGGTTACGAGGATTTGGACATCCAAGCTTCGTTTACCGTGCACCAAGACGCCGATAACGAACGATATCCCCGGGAGTTGGCGCAATACGGCGTTGATTATGTCCACATCCGCGACGTGGAAGACCAGGTCATTGTTCACTTTGAAGGGTTGGGAACGGCGCCCCTGCTGCCGACCGAGGTGGATGGCGAGTGCTGGTGGAGCAACCGGGGCGACACAATTTCGGCGACGTTGACCCGTAGCCTAACGGTCCCGGCAACCGCATCCGACGGGTCGGAGCCCAAAGTGACCTACCGGTACTGGCATGACATCGAGGAAGAATGGGACTACCTGTATGTGTCGGTGTCGGTGGACAATGGGCGCACTTGGGATGTGTTGCAGGCTGCTGGAACGACGGATGCCAACCCCGTGGGGAACAGTTATGGATACGGCTACACGGGCGATTCTGGTGGATGGCAGGACGGCGAGGCATCGTTAGGTCCCTACGCCGGGCAGGATGCGCTGGTGCGGTTCCACTACGTGACCGACGATGCAATCAACGGTCCTGGGATGTGCGTACAAGACATCAAGATTAGCGGGGATGCAGACGTTGGCGATACGGCGGATTGGGTTCCGGACGGGTTTGTGCGAGTGAACAACCAGGTGAGGCAAGACTGGATTGTGTGGGTGATCGTGGACGGGCCGGAAATCTCGTCGTCGAGGATGAACCTGACCTGGGACGCCGAATCGGAACGGGTTGTGGGGTCGCTAATGGTGGACAGTACGCCTGATGGTCGCTTGGTTGTAGCGGTGGCCCCGATCGCTCCCGCTACGATGCAACCGGGCTCATATTCGGTTTGGGCGGAGGCTCAGCCGTAGGATCCGGCAAGGCCGGGTTCAGGTCGGCGGTGGTGACTATAGGATCGACTTGGCGGGCCGTCAGGTCTCCAAAAGGCATTCCGCAAACTCGAGCAAGGCACCGCTGCGCTGGCAACCGAAGCATCGCCACCTGACGGTTGGCAAGAAAAGCCGGAATTCGGGTTCCTGACAAAACGGACAAACGCCCACCAGCGTGTCCCGCTGCAATCGGGAAGCCCCCGCGATCTTGAGGGCGGATACCGTGGTCACCATCTGGATGAGTCGGGCACGACGGACAGGCCCGGTCGGATCCGTTCCCATGGCGCGACAACCGCGCCAGCGAAGTTCAGCGCGCAGGGGGCCGATGAATCCGGCCATGACCTCCACAGGGATCGGTGGGTTGCTCAGAACCACTGCGGCGGCCAGCGCATACAGAGTCGGTTCGTTGAGGGACGGTAGAGCACTGGCAAGATCTGAGCCTGACACATTGAGCAGATGCGTCAGCATCTCGTGGAGGTATTGTAGTGAATAGGGAGGGTATTGAACTTCTTGAAAATACGAAGTTGATTCGCCACCATGTGTAGCAACGGAACTATCCGTAGGCGATTCGTACGTGGTCAACGACGTAGGGCCCCCTGAGCGGTTGAATAGTCTCAGGATAGGCGGCAACGTAGCACGTCCGCCACACCCTGATGTCATCATCGGACCATGAGGCAGCAGCAGTGAGGCCCGGGCGTGGCGTGGCAAGTTACCCGGCACACCGGTTTGGGCGTCGCTAGCGGCATCGCCAGGCGCGACCCTGATTCGTCCGGGTCGCGCGTAACTATGGTTTGCGTTGGAAACGGCTCAGGGCATTTGGCCGGTTGCCCAGGCCTTTATCAGGTGGTGGGCAATGGCGATAGGTCCGGGAACCGTCAGTTCCTCGCTGTCCCCGGTCAACGCTTTGAGGACCTCGTCGCGGTCGAACCACTTGACGTCGGTCATCTCCTCGTTGTCCATATTGATGTTGGTGGTGTCGGCTTCAGCGATACAGCCGATCATGAGGGACGAAGGGAAGGGCCAGGGTTGCGACGAGTGGTAGCGGACGTTTTTGACGCGGATGCCGGCCTCCTCCATAACCTCGCGAGCCACGGCTTCCTCAATGCACTCACCCTGATCCATGAACCCGGCGAGGGCAGAGTAGGCGCGCATTCGCTGGAGACGGCCCCGCGACTGGCCCAGGAGGCAGCGATCATTTTCGGTATCGGAGACTACGGTGATGACCACAGGATCGGTACGCGGGAAATGCTGGGCGCGGCAGACGGGACACTGACGCACCTGTCCGCCGCGGCCCTTATCGGTGGGGTGTCCGCACACGGAGCAGAACCCATGGCGCAGGTTCCAGTCCAGTTGTGCGCGGGCCTGGGACAGCAGGCCGGTGTTGGGGCCCGACATGGTCTCGCCAGCGGTGCGGCAATCCTCGAAATGCCAGCCGGTCGCGTCGAGAACCCGCTCGGCGATGTCGGCGTCCTTGGAGAGGTCGTAGGCGAAGTGGGCGACGCCATCCAGAAGTCCCAAGAAAATCCACTCAGCGCTGGCCGGCAAAGGCTGCGCCTGCTGCGTGGAGAGCCAGCCCAACTCCGGTGGGGAATCCTCGGTGAGAAGAACGTTCAGGTTTCGGAAGGGCAGGAACCTGCTGGTAGCAGCCTGGGACTGTTGGATTATCCAGTCCTCGTCGCGCCGTTCAACCTCGCCGCGGTCGATGGGATTATCAGCGAAGATGTGTGGTGGGTACATGTGGGTGTGTGGTCTCCGTTGAAACTAACCGGTTCGCAGCATTGTAACTACAAATTCATGGGCCCATGGGCACCTCGTAGCTGGCAATCAGCTATCCGTTTGCCATACCGCAGCGCGTGGGTGGGTGCCAGGCGTTGACGCACTGGGTCAACCACGAGCAAGGCACCTTCCAACGTGTATGCGCCGAGCAAGGCGGGCGCGTCGTCCCCTACAAAAACGACAATAGTTGTCGTCTCGACCCCTTCGACGCGAACGCGGGCTTCACCGATCGCGTCTTCAACTATGCTACCGTCGGCCAACTCTGACCGAATCGTCCGCCGTGGAGTTACGCCCAGATGACGGAGCAACGATGCGGGCAGGCAGGTGTAAGTTGAGCCAGTGTCGACAGTCGCCTCAACCGTCTCGGATCGGCTACCATCTGCGGATATAACATCTATGGGATGGGTGAAGGTTCCCATATCAGGCTCCTTTTGCCGACGGGTATTCGGGACGGCGGCGTTCGCGGAGGGCCGCGAGACCCTCCTTGACATCGTCGCCGAAGAAACCGAGGGCCTCGGCAAGCAGGGAATAGTCAAAGGACGTGTGGCCGGCCTGCCGCAGCCACTGGTTCAAGGCGCGCTTGGTGAATCGGATGGCCGGCTGCGGACCGTCGGCGAGACGGCGGGCAATACGCATGGCGGTTTCCATCAGTTCGTCTCGGGGGACGGACATGCTGACGAGCCCGATGCGTTCGGCTTCCTTGCCGTCCAAGAAATCGCAGGTGAGCAGGTAATATTTGGCCTTAGCCATTCCGCAAAGAAGAGGCCAGATGATGGCGGCGTGGTCCCCGGCGGCGACGCCGAGACGGATGTGGCCATCGGTGATTCGGGCATCCTCGGCGGCGATGGATATGTCGGCCATAAGGGCGACGGCCAAGCCGGCCCCGACCGCGACACCGTTGATGGCAGAGATGACAGGTTTGTCCAGGTTCAGGATGTTGTAGACGATGTCGCCAGCTTCCTGGGTGTTCTGGGCGACGATGGCCGGGTTGTCGATGGCCTGCTCGATCATCTCGAAATCCCCGCCAGCGGAGAATGCCTCTCCGGCACCGGTAACTACGGCAACCCGCACCTCAGGATCAGCTGCAATGTCGAGCCATATGCGGCTGAGTTCGTTATGCAGCCTGAAGTTGGTGGAATTGAGGGTCTCGGGACGGTTCATCGTCAGAGTGATGATGCCGTCGGATTTTTCAATGAGCAGGTGCTCGTACGAGGAATAGTCGGTCAAAGTGGTTCTCCTGAGTAGCCGGGAAATTACCAGACAATCTGGGCCTGTTGCAGTGCGTTGAGCTCGGATTCGGCCATGCCCAGCAAACCGCAGAAGACTTCGTGGTTGTCCTGGCCGAGTTCGGGGGTCCAGCGGAGCGGGTCGGTCGGAGTCGCGGAGAGGCGCCAGGGTGGCGCGACGGCGCGCTGTTCGCCTCGCGTGGAGTCCGTAATCAACGGGAATACACCGCGGGCCGACAGGTGAGGGTCTTCCATGAGTTGGTCAGCAGATAGGGACGGGAACGCGGCGATGCCGGCGTTCTGCAGCTGTGCTGTGAGGTCGAAAGCCTCGTGCGCGACGGTCCATTCTGACAGGCGAGTCTCGAGGGATTCCTGGTTCTGCCAGCGCTGAAACGCGTCGCCGTAGTCGTCGGATTCGGCCCAGACGGGATTGCCCATGGCCGCTTTCAGGGCTCCCCATTCCTCATCGTCTGCAACCGCGATGGTGATCCACTGATCATCGCCGAGGCAAGGGAACACGCCATGGGGGGCCATTGCATCGTCGCGGTTGCCCATTCGTTGGGCGTCCCGATCATTCATGGCGGTGTCCATGAGGGCGTGCCCCATGAAGGCGGTGGCGATGTCGCGGACGGCCACGTCGGCGCGCTGCCCGACCTGGTGGTTGCGATGGGCGCAGAGAGCGGCGACGGCGGAGAAGGCCGCCATCATGCCGCCAGTGTGGTCCATGGCGTGGCGTAGTTCCACAGGCGGGCCGTCGGGGTAGCCGGTCAGGAACCCGAGGCCGCCGAGGGCAGCGAACATGGGGGCGTAGCCGGCGTAGCGAGCCTCGGGGCCGGTCTGCCCGTTGGAGGAGAGGGACACCATGATGATGTCGGGCTTGATCTCGCGCAGTTGAGGATAGCCCAGACCAAGCCGGTCCATGACGCCGGGGCGGAAGTTTTCCAGGACGACGTCGGAGATACGCACGAGGTCGTATGCGAGTTCCAGCGCGCGGGATTCCTTGAGGTTCAGCGTAACGGAGCGCTTGCTGGCATTGACCTGCTCGAAAGACGACGGTGGTTTGCCGTACATGGCATGTGGCCGGCGGGTGATGTCCAGCCGCGCCGCAGACTCGATCTTTATGACATCCGCGCCCAATGACGCCAGGATCATGCCGGCGAAAGGCCCGGCAGCGTGGACGGAAAAGTCGGCGACGCGGACGCCGGAGAGGGGCGCCGATGAGTTGGTCATGTTGTCCACTTGGATCCTACTCGTGGGAATTGGAGCCGTTTTGTATCCGTTCCTGGTATTGCTGCAAAAGCGAAGGCAACGAATCAGGATTGGTGCGGGCGGCAGCGCTGAGGATCATGAGCATCTCATTGGCCTCTTTCAGGCCCTCTTTGCGACCCTCTTTGCGGCCCTCTTCTTTTGCGGCTTCGATGCGACGGCGGCGTTCTGCCAATGCGAAAAACATCCTGACCCCCAATTCCGTCAAAATCGCTATGGAGAAGGATACGAATGCACCCCACTCCCAAAGCCCGATTATCTCGTCGGGCGTGTTATCCCATCCCCAACCGTGGCCACGAGCCAGCAGGGTAAGAAGATTGATCGGCCAGATACCCAGGATAATGAACTGGATGTGCCTGATTGCCGGGCTGGGTATTTCGATCATATCGTACTCCCGGCGACGGTGCTAAGGAGCACGTACCGTCGCCGGAGTAGGTACGCTCGACGCTCAGTAATACACGGCGTTGCCGGTGCCGCCGCCGGCCGCGATCAGCTCACCCGTGATGGCCCACGCCTTATCGGACGCGAGGAAGGCGGTGAGGTAGCCGATCTCTGAGGCGTCCACCATGCGGCAGATGTGGTTGCCGCGGCCGGAGCCGGGGGAGAAGTCCTGCGCCTCGGCCTCCTCAGGTGATACGCCAAGTTGCTGCGCGCGGGCCTCGAGCAGGCTGGGCGTCCGCTCGGTGCGCGTGGTGCCGGGATGGATGCAGTTTACGGTGATGCCGAACTGGCCCAGTTGCGCGGCAAGGGTCTTGGTCATGTGGACCAGGGAGGTGTTGCGCGCGCCGCCGCTGAGGTTGCCGGCGTTGCGGGCGTTGAGTCCGCTGATGTTGATTATCCGGCCGTAGCCCTGGGCCTTGAGCAGGGGGATGGCGGCGCGGGAGCAGCGCAGCGCGCCGACGAACTTCACGTCGAAGTCGCTGATAAGGTCCTCGTCGATCAGGTCTTCGATGGGTCCGGTAGCCGACGGCGAACCGCCGGGCAGAGACGCGCTGTTGACCAGGATGTGCAGGCCGCCCAAGGTATCGGCGGCAGCGTTGATGACGCGGTCCACCTGGTCCCGCTGAGTGGCGTCGAAGGACATGGGGATGGCGCGGCGGCCGGTGGTCTCGGCGATTTCGGCGGCGGTCGCCTCGAGGTCGGGCATGGAGCGGGAGCCGACGACCACGTCAGCGCCCTCGCGGGCGAGTTCCAGGGCGATGGCCTTGCCGATGCCGCGGCTGGCGCCGCCGACGAATGCGAGCTTGCCTTCGAGTCCGAAGTCCATAGGGGTTGCCTCCAATGATTGCGAACGAGCCGGGCGTGGCGGCGGGTTCGCGGGGATGCAGGGATTATACCGCCAGCAGATTCATCGCTGCAGCCGCAGATTCTTTGGGGATGTGCTTGCAGCACAACTCCCCGCTTCTTATTCGGGGTCATGTAGGTTGTCGCAAAACCACTCAAGCCAGAACAACGTGTCGAAACCACAATTTTCATTCACAAACCATCCAACGGTAACTGAGTCTGGCTCGCCCCGCGGCCGTGTACGCGCGCGATCCGGTATTCGCGTTTGATTTCGGTTCCGCCGCCGATGGTTTCTATAACTTGCACGTCGCAAACCAGGACATCGCCTTTTCCGAACCGCTCCTCGCCATCAATCACTCTCTGAATAAAGGCCACATCGTCAATCGAGTACCACCGAGTCACTTTTCCGTCATTTAGCTGCCACTTAGCGCTCCGATTTTCAAGATTAGGAGCGGTAACGCGCAACGGTTGAGTTGGGATGTCAAAGGTGTCGGTCTGCTCATCGGCGATCTCCTCAAATGCTGGCCAATCGAAGTCATCGTGCTCCAGCTTTATTAGTTCGTTTTGTTCGTCCCTAAACGTGATGCTATCAAAGCTGCGGTCCTTCAAAGGGTTCACGACGCTTTGCAAGTTCCCGCGCACTCCTACGTCCTGTAGCACACTGTGCTCCCCCATCGTGATGTTTGTATTGACATCTCCTCCTATGATGTTAACGGTATCCGCATTGATCTCGTTTACCGTATACCTACGTCCCTGCAAGAGTTTGAATATGCCCATGATCCCGGTAATGACGCGATTGCCAAAGAGGATCGCTTTCAAATAGTCGGAGGCAACTACGAAACCGCCAGGCAAAATGTGTGCGCCGCCGGCTAGGACCAAAGACAGTTCGAGGTATACCTCTACCGAACCTCTCTCCGTGGCGACCACACGCAGTGCAGTGGTAGCCATGTCCCCGTTTAGGATCCTGTTTGACCGGAAGCACAGTTGCTGCATCGCCAACAATGACGACGCTAGCTCGCCAGCGTCGATGCTGTTAGCTTCCGAATTGTCCCTGTCATACACGACAGTCCAGGTCGATGTCGTTTCGAGGACATTTACAGGTTCCACCATAACGCCTTACCTAGGTTCGACCAGCGATGCGCGATCAAACCGCCCCCGCCCGAGCCAACGCCGCCAACTCCCGCGCCGCATACCCCAACAACCCGCAGTACACGTCTACGTTGTGCTCGCCCAGCAGCGGGGCGCGATCCAACGTGGTGGGGGTTTCGCTTAGCTGGAAGGGTGAACCGGTGTACTCGAGGGGGCCGGTTTCGGGGTGGTTAACCTGGGTGTAGAAGTCGCGCTGGCGCTGCTGGGGGCTGGTGAAGACCTCGGACGGCGTGTAGTAGGGGGCGACGGGGACGCCGTGGGCCTGTCCCTCTGCGTAGAGCCACTCGCGGGTGTGCTGGCTGAACCACTCGCGCATGTGGCGGTTGAGTTCAGGGCCGTGGGTAGCCGGGTCGCTGAACATCTCGGGCGTGGCCCAGTCGGGGTTGCCCATGAACTCGAGCAAGCCCTGGAATTGGCGCGGCTCCAGCGTCAGCAGTTCCACGTAGCCATCTGACGCGGGCAGCACCCCGCCGACGCGGAAGTAGCGGGAGAAGCGCGTCTCGGTGATGCCCTCGGACTCGTGGCGCTGGATGGGCATGTAGCCGACGGATAGCTGGGCTTCCTGGGCGGAAGCGTCCACGGTCTGCCCCGTCACGGCGTCCGGGTTTTCCAGACTATGGTAAACGGCGGCTAGTGCGCCCACGGCGGCGGTGAGTCCCGCCTGGTAGTCGCCCATGTTGGCGCCGGCGACGATGGGCGGCCGGTCGGGGAAGGTATCGAGGGCGACGCCGTTGGGGAGCAGCCAACCCTCGCCGCCGGCGTGGAATGATGCCAGGTGTCCAGCGCGGTAATCGGCGTAGGGGCCACTGCTGCCAAAAGGCGTTACGGCGGTGATGATCAAGTTGGGGTTGGCGGCGTACAGCGACTGCTCGTCGAGCCCGACGGCGGCGGCGCTGGCCGGCGTTTGATCGTGGATGACCATATCGACGTGAGCGACCAGTTGGTGCAGCAGGTCGCGGCCGGCGGGATCGTGCAGGTTGAGCGTTACGCTCTGTTTGCCGGTGTTCAGGTACAGGTAGAGGCCGCTGCGCTCGGGATGTGGAACGTCATTTGGGAAGGGGCCGCGCCGTCGGGCCGGGTCGCCGCCGTTGGGTGGCTCGGCCTTGATAACGGTGGTGCCGAGGGATGCCAGCAGCTTGCCGCAGTAGGGGCCGGGAATAAGGGAGGCAACCTCCAGGATGCGGAGGTTGGGTAGGGCGTCGGGAGTTGGAGTGTTAGAGGTCATACATTGAAAATATACTGCCGCACCGGAAAGGTGAAGCCGGGCAGTACGTCTTCTCCGTCAAGAGTTTCCGGATCATCCAGCAACTCTGGCTCCGGTTGACCGGCGCGATAAACGTGAACCTGCCGCAGCCGGGCGTCAATAAACCAACCGAGACGCACGCCACCGTCCATCCATTGGGCCATTTTGTTCTGCAAAGGACGCAGGTTGTCCGTGCGTGAGCGGATTTCCACTACGAAGTCCGGAGCTCCCTCGATGATGGTTTCCCTCTCGTTGTCCGGCAACGCCTCCAATCTTTCTTGTGTTATCCAGGCAGCATCTGGTCCGAGCACCGCGCTGGAGGGTAGCCGAAAGCGGACTGTTTGGGACGACGCGCTGCCACCGTTGGCAAGTTCCCAATTGGCCAAGAAAGTGGCCATGTACAACTCTTGCTTGTTGCCGCGGTATCCGGTCATAGGCAGTATCAGCAGGTCTCCGTCGGCGGTGACTTCCATCTCGTACAGATCGTTCTGCTCGCAGAACGTGATGAATCGCTCCGGAAAATCGGCAGAACGATGGTCAACCCCGAGAGCCGCCAGACGCAGCACGATAGCCCCTTCGGATGCGATGGTAGGGGAGTCGGTGATGGGTTTGGGTTTGGTGGTCATGAGCACCCCCGGCTTCGAGTCCGCTACACCGGAAGAATGGGCGGGGCTTCCTCGGGGAGGGGGACATCGCGGAGGGACAGGTGGCTGCCGTCGGTGAACCACGGGTTGCGCGGGTCGCGGGAAGGGAGTTGCACCGTGGCCATGCCTGGGGCGGTGATCTCGCCCCGCTGGTTTTCGGCCCAGATGTCCACGTCCACAAGGGCGTTGCCTTGGTGAATGTACTTGCGGGCGACTCGGCCTTTGAGGAACTGGGTGTCGCCGTACACGTTGAAGCGGCGGGTTTCGACGCGGAGGCGCTTTAGGAAGGCGTCGTCGCCCATCCAATTGGTCATGAGGGTGCCGAGCCACGAAACTCGTTGGGGGCCGTAGTCGTAGGCCCCGGGGACGCCCACCGCCTCAGCCACGGAATCGCGCAAGTGTCCAATGCCGGTGTACTCCAGTCCACCGCCGGATTCGGGGTTGCGGAAGAAGTGATTGGGATGGCGCATGGCCTCGCGCAGCAGGACGCCGTGGGCCGACGATCGTCCGGTTCCGACCAGGAACGCGCTCACGTCCTGCAGCGACAGGGGGCCGCGTGCCACGGTGGGCAGTTCCTCGCCGATTTCGGTGTCTTCAAAGTAACGGGGTTGGCCGCCGCGAGCCGTCTCGTTGAGGACCTGCTCATCGATGGCGGCCAGTTCGTCCTCAGTGTATTCGTGGCGCTTGGGCACGTCGGCGTACTTGCCGCGCTCGCGGGAGGCACGACGCTGGTGACGAGTGCACCAGCCCACGACGCGGGCGACCACCTCGTCCCGCTGGTTGGAATAAGTGGTCTCGACGTACTGGATCACAAGGCGGCCCGAGTAGGCGCTCTGCTTTTCCTGTACGTCCAGCACGCGCTCTACGCAGTTGACGGCGTCACCGGGCCGGAGGACTCTGAAGAATTCCCAGTCGTTTCCCGCGAAGAAGCCGTGTACGCCGGGCAGGCCCCAGCGGGTGCGGCCCGACCAGTGCCGCATGTAGGGGGCGCAAGGGTGACCCACCACGCTGCCGTATTTGGAGTAGGCGGCGTATTCCTGGTCACGAAATAGTGGATTGGCGTCGCCGATGCCGTTGACGAAGTTGAGCATGGTGTCCAGGTTGGCCTGACGGACGTACTGCTCGGTGCGCATCCGTACGCCGATCATGGCGCGGGCGGCGGCGAGGGCTTCGTCGGAGATGCCGCCCTCGACCTCGGGCAGGGTTTCGACGACCTGTTGCTGGGATTGTTGCTGTGTCACTTGCTATTTCACCTTCTAACTAATTTCTTGCAACCCTATCAACACGTTTGTCAAATGCAAGCCTGTCAAGCAAGCCATTTCAACAAATAGCCACATGATGGGACCGTTCACCAATTCGGTACCGAGAATCTTTTCCCGCGATAGCAGTCGACTTACACTTTCTAACAACAAGAAATACGACAAAATTGTGAGAGAGACAAGCACGAACCGCGACCCAACGATGAACCTCATGACCCATTTCGTCATCTCGAACGCGGGTTTGGGTTCCGGAGGTTGCAGCCAATGTCCGAATAGGCCGAATCCAACTGCAGCCGTAGCAATGGCGAGGATAGCGACGGCTAACTGGTGTCGGTCCGGAGGATTTCCGTTCACCGAACCGAACCTCAGTTGTCCTGCCGCTGTGTGCGCCAATCGAGCCAGAAGCCGTACAGGATGGCGCCGAGTCCACACAAAGCCATAGTCGAGCTAAAAGTAATCACCGACCACGCATTGCTCCCTTGGGGAACGGACGGTAAAGCGAGTACTGACAGGATCAAGATCCAAACGCCTATCAGCAACGGTGCGATGCCAATGCGTCCGTAAAATTTCAAATTTCTGTGGTTTCGGATTCCCATCATTGGGCTACCTCCGACTCCCTTACTGGTCGTGAAGCGATGTTTGCGGCTAATATACCACTTGGTTTTCCTGTAGCCGGGCGAGTTCGTTTTCGGTCAGACCGAGCGTCCCGCAAAGCACCTGCCGGTTGTGTTCACCCATGAGCGGGGCGTGGCGGCGTACCATGGAGGGAGTCTTACTAAGGCCCCACATCAGGTTGAAGATGGGCTCTGCCCCCAAGGAAGGATGGTCGATGTCGTTGTAGAGTCCGCGCTCCATGAAGTGAGGGTGGAACAGGCGCTCCTCGGCACTAAACATCGGAGCGGCGGCAACACCGTGGTTCTGTAGTCGGTCGGTGAGTTCGTCAGAGTCATGGCCGGCGGTCCAACGAGAGAGCAGAGCATCAAGTTCACGCCGGTGACGCTGCCGACGGAACTGGCTGTTGAACCGTTGGTCGTCGGCCCACCCGGGGTTGCCCATGGCGGTCAACAATCCCTGCCATTCGCCCTCGGAGGCGACAGCAATGGAGACCCATTTGTCCTCGCCGGCGCAGGGGTAGTTGCCGTAGGGCGCCATGGTGGGATCATAGTTGCCTTTGGGTCTCAGGGACCGCCCGGTGAGAGCATGCTCCATGAGGCCGACACCCTGGGTTACTACAGTGGCACGCAGCATTGAAACGTCGATGTACTGCCCCTCCCCCGTCTGGTTTCTCCGGTAGAGGGACGACACGATTGCGAATACCGCATGGAGTGCGCCGCAGATGTCCCCGAATGCGTGCTTGAGACCCAGTGGCCCACCGCCCTCGTATCCCATGGTGCTGTCCAGGCCGGACAGCGCGCCAATGGACGGAGCGTACGCCCGCAGGTCGCGCAGCGGACCGTCCTGACCGGTGGACGATATGGACGCCATGATGATGTCGGGTTTGATCGCCCGCAGCGTTTCGTAACCCAGCCCCAATCTATCCATAACGCCGGGGGAAAAGTTTTCGATTACGACATCGCACTTTTCCACCAAACGCTTGGCGAGTTCGACCGCTTCAGGCTCTCCGATGTTGAGCGTGACGCTGAGCTTGCCGCGATTCACGTTGTGGAACATTGGGTTCTGTTCCGGGTCGGGTTGGTCGCCGACGATGGGGCGGCCCATGCGCATATAGTCCAGGCGCTGGCGGGTTTCCACCTTGATGACCTCGACGCCCATGTCAGCGAGCATCATGCCGGGGATTGCGCCGGCCAAAACCCAACCGAAGTCGAGGACGCGGTATCCATCTAGCGCGCCCGGGGTTGCGGAACGAGCGTCGTTGGTGGTTTGGTCTGCCATGTGCGTTACCTTTGCGATGGGATTACCGGCGTTCCTGGCGTTCGGGGACTATCCACGCTGCAATGGCGGGCATCACAGCGAGAGCGGCCGCGCCGGCGATTTTGGTGTAATTTCCACCATATACCAGGCTGATGGTCCAGAGTACGGCGAAAACGATGGCCCCGACGATCATGCCAGCGATGATGATGACCTCAGGCCGGTGATTCTTGCGGATGGCGATCTGTCGGGCGATCAGGCAGCAACCCAGAAACAACACAGCGCAGATTACGGCAATGCGAATTAACATGGGATGCCTGGCCAGGGATGATGCGCGGCGGTAAACGGGAGACTGTAAGTTTGACGGGAGAACCTGCTAGATAATTCCGGTCTGGTAAAGCTTGACCAGTTCTTCGGATGAATAACCCAGTTCGTCGCAGAACACGTTTCGGTTGTGCTGTCCCAAGGTCGGCGGCGGTTGGGGCGCGACAGAACCGGTAGCTGAGAGTTGGTACGGTGTCCCCGGGTAGCTCACGGGGCCGGTATCCTCGCGTTCGATTACCACGAAAAGGTCAGCCAACGATGGGTCGGCGCGCACCTCGTCGAAGGTGCGCACGGGAGCCAGAGGGATGCGATGTTCCAGGGCGATTTCCAGCAATTCGGCCTTAGTGTAATCGGCCAACCATTCCTCCACGTAACCGTCCACCTCATCGGCGTAGAGATTGTTCATGGCGGTGCGGTTTCGGAACCGCTGCTCCTGGGACCACTCAGGGCTGCCCATGATCTGGAGCAGTCGGCCCCACTGACGACCTTCCGGCGAACCGACGAAGATGTGGCCGTCCTTGCAGCGGAGGATGCAATTGGGGTACGGAAAGTCCAGAGCGTGATGGCCGGTGCGGCGTGTGACTCGCCACTCGTACACTGCCATGAGCGCCTCCGGCCCGTTGTAAAGGCCTGCCATGGTCTCCGCCTCGGCGATGTCGATGTGCTGGCCGCCGTGGGTATCGCGGGCGAGCAAGGCCATGACGATGGACGACGCGGCGGCCATGCCGGCGAAATAGCCCACCTCGGGCGTGCCGAACGTCAGGGGTTCGCGGTCAGCTTCGCCAAGCCCTTCACAGATGCCGCCGGCGGCCGCCAAGTTGATGTCGTAGGCCTTGTAGTCGCGCCAGGGTCCCGACAGGCCCCAAGGGCTGATGCTTGCCATGACCAGATTGGGGTTTTCGGCGGCCAGCGCATCATAGTCCAGGCCGCAACGATCCATGTCGGCGGGAGATACGTTGTGCACCAGCACGTCGGAAGCAGCGGCCAGCCGTCGCATGATGCTGCGGCCGGTGGGCGTTTCCAGATTGGCGGTGATCCCTTCCTTGTTTGAGTTCAGGTACAGGTATAGGCCGCTCCGCTCCGGATGGGGAACGTCGTCGGGCCAGGGGCCGTAGCGGCGTGCCGGGTCGCCATCAACCGGCTTTTCCAACTTGATGACACGAGCGCCGGCGTAAGCAAGCAGCTTGCCGCAGTAGGGAGCCGAAAGCAAGGAGCCGATTTCAAGAACGCGCAGGCCGGACAGGAGGGAGTAAGTCATGATGGCAAAAATCAGGACGGGGAGACAGGTTTGATATTACCACAAGGGTTTATTTGGGGCTGCGTAAGGTTACATACCCATCAGCGCAAGAGCCCGACTGGTCGACGGCCAGCCTGTGGTGCGACGGCTGGAGGGTATCCACATAGTTATTCAGGGAGTTGCGAAGGATTGTTATGTTACACTTTCGGCAACAATTTTCCCGTTCGAATACTAGCTGATAGGAGAATCACCATGCCCAAGAAGCGAGGCACTGGCCTGATGATGGTCTGGTGCGAAATTCCCGCCGATGTCGAGGAAGAATTCAACCAGTGGTACAACACCGAGCACCTGCAGGAATTGCTGAGCGTGCCCGGGGTGCTGAACGCCGCTCGCTACGAGGCCACCAGCAGCGGCCCCAAGCACCTGGCGATGTACGAGCTCGAATCCGCCGACGTCATAAACACCGATGCGTTCAAGAACCGCCCACCCACGCCGTGGGGCCAGAAGGTCGGGCCGCGAGCGGTGGCAACTACGCTTATCAACAACGTGTACACGATGATCCATCCCGCGGATCTGTCGGATGCGCTGGCCAACTCTGACATGTCGCCGGCTTTGCAGATCGGGCGCATGGACGTGCCCGCCGAGAGCGATGACGAGTGGAACAATTGGTATTCCACCGTGTACGTGCCCAACTACGAGAAGGTGCCCGGTTGCATCCGCGGCCGGCGCTGGAAGGCAGTGCGGGGCGAGCCATCCTACGCCACCGTTTACGAGTTGGAAAACCCAGAGATTTCCTCCACGCCAGCGTGGTTGGAGCAGCGGGAAGCGCATCCCGACAACGGCCGAATGCGAGAGGTCATGACCCACGCACCCGGCTCCCCTGGAATTTGGCGCAAGACATTCCAACCGTAGACGGGCTGGAACATCCAGGCCAACGGTGTTGGCGTACAATATAGGGGCGACGATGATTCGCCCCTATTTTTTGTGCAGGTGGATTGGTGTTGTCAGGAAAGATTAGGAACCTGATGGGTTTGATTGGCCTGGGACTGATTTGCATTGGAATTGGTTTGCCCGCTGCTGCCCACGCGCAGGACATCATCGGGGTGGAGACACAAAAGGTGGAAACGGTCACCGGTCCTTACAGAATGATCGCAGAAGCCAAACCGTTGCCGTCTTTGCAATCGGTGCAATTCATAATTCGAGTGTGGGACGCCGCGACTGGTGAACCCGTAGAAGACCTGACCGTGTCCATCCTGACCAGCTGGAGCGAGAGCGACGAAACCGGAAACAACGTAGCGCTCAGCCCCAACATACCGGGGCTCTACACCGCCACGCTTACGTTCGAGCCGGGACGGTGGGAAACGGTGTTCGACTTAGAACCCCAAGGCGGAACCTCATACGGAGCGGAGGGCTTCGTTTTTGACATTCCTGAACCGTCAAGAAACCTAGAAGCCGGTTACGTATTCCTGGGCATATTCGCGGCTTTGCTGATCGGCGCCGGGTACCTAGTATGGCGTGTTCGCCGGAACCAACGGCAGCGGTCCGAACGCCAGGGCACCACGGCACTATGATGCGTATCGGAATCCCGGCCGGCGTCCTGATCGGCGCCGGCGCCGTTTTCACCCTCGGCGCAGGCATAGCTTCTGCGCACCAGGGGATCCCGCCGGGACAAACTCCGCTCACCGCCTGGGGGTTCATCACGAACCCCGTGCCCAGCCTGTTCCTGCTGGCGTCCCTTTACTTCTACATCAACGGGTTGAACAACTGGCCCAACCCAACCCATCCGATCAACAACTGGCAGAAAGCCAGTTTCTTCACCGGGATCGTGGTGCTTTTCGCGGCGCTGCAATCTCCGGTCGAACCGCTGGCGGAGCACTATTTCGCGATCCACCAGGTTCAGCACCTGCTGGTGCGCATGGTAGGGCCGCTGCTGATCCTCCTGGGCGCACCACTGACTCCAATGCTGCGGGGAATGCCGACCTGGTTGAGGCAAGGCGTGATCCGGCCGGTGGTGCGAACGTCGGTCGCCCATTGGATATACGGCAAGATTACCAACCCGGTGTTTACCATCGTCCTTTTCCTGGGCCTGCTTTTCTTCTGGCAGGTGCCCGGCCCTCATGATCTGGCGGTGCATAACGATTACGTTCATGAATTGATGCACGGAACGATGCTGCTCAGCGGCTTCCTGTTCTGGTGGATCGTGGTCGACCCGAAACCGCACCGGTCGCGTCTGCACTATGGGCTGAGGGTGCTTTACCTTGGATTGATTGTGCTGCCCAACACGCTGCTCGGAGCGGCGATCACTTTCCAGGAAGGACTGATCTACTCCTCCTACCAGGAACTGCCGCGGCCGTGGGAAGGGTTTTCGTACATATCGGACCAACGGCTGGGCGGGCTGACGCTGTGGGTGCCGGGCGACATGATGTGCATCATCGGGGCCGGCGTCGTGATGTTCATGTGGTACCAGCGTGAGATGGAACTGAACCCCAACCCTCCGATGCCAGTGCCAGCGGAAACAGTAGCGGATGAGGATCAATCAAGAGGTGATGGGACAGATCACAGAGATGCACAATGATCTGGGCCACCAACGAAGTAGTCAGCGTCCTGGTTTTCCTGTTGCCTGGATTGGTAGCGTCAGCGATATTTTACTCGCTGACATCCCACCCCAAACCCAATGAGTTCGGACAGGTAGCACAAGCGCTGATTTTCACGATCGTGAGCCAAGCGGTCGCGTGGGCAATAGGTTTGATATGGCCGGAAATGACCAAGCGAGAGGATTGGCAGTTGTTCTTCCCTGTGCCAGTGGCCGTCGCCATTGCGCTGGCCACAGTGATTTGCACAAATCACGACACGGTTCACCGTGTATTGCGTCTCATCGGCGTTACTCGCGAAACATCGTACCCTTCGGAATGGTATTCTGCGTTCGCCGAATACCCCAATTGTTACGTTGTGTTGCATTTCCACGATGGTCGCAGGCTGTACGGTTGGCCAGAAGAATTGCCGAGCCACCCAAGTGGAGGACATTTCATAATGGACGAAGGAGAGTGGCTGGTTGACGATGAGCGCTTCCCTGTTGAGTCCGGCTCGGTCATGCTGATTCCGGCTAACGATGTGAGAATGGTAGAATTTGTTGAAGGTGAACTTTCGGACTGCTAGACCGATTGGAGTAGATTGTGACCCGAGTACGAAATCCGGCGCCTAGCAAACGCCCGAAAACTGATCCGATTGCGAAGCTGCGCAAGCCGCCACCGCCACCGCCACCACCACCACCACCACCCAAACAGTGATGGTCTCCGACAGGCGGCTGCAAATTTGTAATTTGGCCCGCCTTTATCACTAAATCTTTGAGTTAAGGCATTAGTCGCGTACAAGCGCCCGGCTGGTGATACATGGCAGACCCTAACGGAAACAGCAAACGTCCCGAACCGCTTTTTGATTGGTTCATACCCATCGACGGCGACGGCGACCGGGCCGGCACGTTGCGGGCGCAGCGGCCCCCGACGTTTGATTACCTGAAACGGGTGGCGCAAACCGCGGAAGATTGCGGTTTCTACTCGATGCTGATACCGACTCGGTTCGCCAACGGCCTGTTTTCCGAGGATGCCCCACTAGCCGAGACATGGACCACAGCTACTGCCCTGGCAGCCGTGACATCGCGGATACGGTTCCTGGTAGCCGTTCGTCCCGGTTTCATTGCCTTGGGCTTATTCGCGCAGATGGCGGCGGCGTTCCACGAAATTTCAGGCGGACGGCTGGACATCAACATCGTCCCCGGTGGCATCCAGAACGATTTCGAGCGGGTCGGCGAGGTGAGCAGCCACGCGACCCGATACGAGCGCGCGGAGGAATTCATCGAAGCGTGCCGGGCTTTGTGGCAACAACCCCAGCCCGTAAAATACGAAGGCGACTTCTACCGTCTGGAAGACGCGTACTGCGCTCCCGCTCCTGGCGAGGACGCCCCGCGATTTTACCTCGGCGGTGCGTCGCCACGGGCGTTGGGATTGTCGGCGCGACAGGCCGATGTGCACCTGGGATGGATCGAACCGCTCGAGGACACAGGCCAACGAGTCAATGACCTGCGCGAACAGCTGGACGGCACCGGGCGTCCGGTTCAACTGGGTTTGCGCACCCACCTGGTCATCAGAGACAGCGAGGCAGATGCGTGGCAAGCGGCCCGCAGCCTGATTGCCGACGCCGCGCCAGAAGTGAAAGCGCAACGGCAGTCGGCCATCGCCGGCACGCCCATGGTGGGACAGCAGGCGCAGGCCCGGGTCGCTGAGGACCACAGGCTGGGGCGGCACCTGTGGAACGGGCTATCGGAAGTACGCGTAAACTGTGGCAGCGCGCTGGTGGGTACGCCGGAACAGGTTGCCGATGAGTTGGTGGGATACTGGCGGCTCGGCATCGACGAGTTCATCCTGAGCGGGTTTCCCCACGTTGAAGAGTGCGAGCGAGCAGCCGAGCAGTTGTTGCCCATCTTGCGGGACCGGATAGAAGCTGAGGGGACCGGCTAATCGGTAACCCAAAGGGAGAGCCGTTGGAGAAATTTGTAGGGGCAACCCATGGGTCGCCCCTATCATTTGTCCTAGCCGAATGTGGGGTTAGAGAGCAGCTTTCACGTCGCGCAGGAAATTCTCGCCGGCGATGCGAAGGAGACCCCAGCCCGACACGGTGACGAAGTTCGCGCCCTGGCGGACGAACTCCGCTACGCCGTCGGTGTCCGCCGGGTTGTTGCCGCCGACGCCGACGTGCTTACCCCCGGCGCGGACGCGCGGGATCACCTCGCTCATGACCTTGCGAACTTCGGCAACGCCGGGATTGCCCATGCTCTGCCCCAGATCAGATGCCGCGACGTGGAGCACATCCGCCCCGGATACCTGCAAGATGTCGTCCAGGTTTCCGACGGCCTCGACATCCTCAACCATGGGGATAACCAGCACCTGGGAATTGACCCAAGAAGTCGCTTCGTCGCGCGCGACACCGATGCCGTAGTCCTGGGCGCGTCCGCCACCCATGCCCCGGTAGCCGTCAGGGTAGTAGCGGGCAGCGCTGGCGATTGAGGCGGCCTGCTCACCGGTGTTGACATGGGGCACGATGATGCCCTGCAAACCACGATCAAGGTATCTCAGGATGGTCGATTCGGAGTGGTCCGGGATCCTCGCGATGGGGGTGATTCCGAAGGACTCGCCGGCCCGAACCATGTGCTCCACCTGGTCAAGGTCGGCGGGCCCGTGTTCGCAGTCAATCATCACGAAGTCGTAGCCGAGCGCGCCGAAAATCTCGACCATATCGGGAGCGTAGCGGGTGATGATCGCCCCGAAAACCACTCCGCCGTCGTTGAGTTTCGCTTTGGTTGTGTTGGTGCGCATAGGGTTATCTCCTTGAGCGGCGGTTGATGCAGTTATGGTCGATTCTGGGTTCGGCGGCGTTCGGGATTGCCGGCGTCTACAGGGATCCGTCGATCACCATGTCCAGCAGCGCGGGCTTGCCGGATGCCACGGCGCGGTCCACCGCCGGCTTGATCTGGGACGGCTCCGTGATTCGTTCCCCGTGGACGCCCATGCTGTTGGCGATGGCGGCCATGTCGAAGGGCGTGCCGAAGTCCGAATACAGCAGACGCCCGCCGGAGGTTTCCGGCAATTCCAGTATGTCCTGCTGGTACACGTTGAAGTTGACCTTCAAGACCCGATACATGCCGTTGTTGCAAATCACGAAGATGCACGGGATGTTGTCGTTGGCGGCCGTCCACAAGCCCTGGATGGTCATCATGGCGCTGCCGTCGCCGATGATGCCGAACACCGGGCGGTCGGGATTGGCGCACTGGGTTCCCATGGTGGTGCCCATACCGCCGCCGATGGACTGGCCGCGGTAACCCCTCAAGTCGCCTCGCCTCTGGGCCTGGAAGTAGTGGCGCATGACGCCGCGATTGCTGATGGAGTCGTCCACCACGATGGCGTTGTCAGGTATTGCGTCGGCCAACTCAGACATCATGCGCGCCGGCGTCATGGGCCGGTGGTCCCAGTTTTCGGCTACTGATTCCTCGAATGCGTCCCGGCCGGCACGCCTGGCCTCGGCGACGCCGGCTTTGCGCTGGTTGATCTCGGACATGTCGCCGGGGGAAAGGCGCTCTTTGACAGCGGCGATGAGATCGGAAAGGGCCAGGGCACAGTTGCCGACGATTCCCACGTCGGTGGGTTCTGACCGACCTATTTTGCTGCGGTCCGGGTCGATGTGCACCAACTTCGCATCGGCGGGCAGAATTACGTCGCCCCAATAGAACAGTTCCTCAAAAGGATCGGAGCCCACCGCCACAACGAGGTCGACGTCCTGCAATACAGCGCGTTGTTGCGTCACCCGCAGAGACAGCGCGCCCATGAACTGGTCGTGCGTGGTCGGAAACGCCACCTCAGCGCCCCTGGCCTGATAGACCGGCAGACCCATCAATTCCGCCAACTCCACGGCCTGATCGATGGCGTCGTCGTCGGACACGCGGTCGCCCACCATCATCAACGGGCGGCTGGAGTCCATAAGCAGGGATGCGGCCTGCGCGATGCCCTCCGCGCTAGGGCGCGTGGCGTCGTGCACCGGACTCGACGGCACGATGTTCATTTCGGCCATGCCCTCCAGCGCATTGGACGTGAAGCCGACGTAGACGGGACCTTTAGGATGGCTGTTAGCCTCGTTGAAGGCGCGGCGTATCACGCTGGGAATCTGGTCTGCATGGTCCAATTCCACGGACCATTTGGTGACTGGGCGGACCAGGTTGGCGAGGTCGGTGATGGTCTCGTTGACCTTGCGGGCGTCGTAGTTGGCGGATGTGACCACCATGGGAGTGCCGGTGTTGAGAGCGTCCAGCATCAAGGCGATGCCATTGGCCAGGCCGCTGTCCACGTGCAGGCTGACGAACGAAGCCCGACCCGTCGCTCGGGCGTACGCCTCGCCCATGCCGACCGCGACGCTTTCCTGCAGCGTGAGGATGTAGCGGAACTCGGGGTAATCACCTAGGAGGTCGATGATCGGGCCCTCGCTGGTGCCGGGGTTGCCGAAGATATAATCGACTCCTTCGGCTTTGAGCATTTCCAAAAGCGCCTGCTTTCCGGTCATCAGCTGAGACATTGCTTCCTCCGATGGTGAACTGCATGACAAAGGGACATTGCTGGGTGTTCAGCGGCGCAATTCTACAACAAACCGTGGTCGGCGAAATCGCCAACCAAAACAGCAAGGCGCTTTGCCGCCGAGCCGTTGGTCGAAACTTCGTAGTTTTACCGGCGCATACGGATGATGTACACTTACGTCAACTCTCGAACTGGACGATATGCTCGTGGCACAAGTTACCGTAATCGGGACCGGTTTGATCGGCACATCGTTGGGTCTGGCCCTCAAAGCTTCGTCCCTGCGAAACCTGACCGTGGTGGGCACTGACGCGGATAGCGGGGCCCGTTCGGGCGCGAACCGCAAGAACGCCTTCGACAAGGTGGAGGGCAGACTGGGCAACGCTATCGAAGAGGCGGATATCATCATCCTCGCCACTCCAGTGCTGGCGATGCGCGAGTTGATGGAAGGCATGGCTCCCTACCTGCCTGAGGGCTGCGTGGTGTCCGACGTGGGCAGCACCAAGACCCAAGTGCTGCAATGGGCCGACGAACTTCTGCCCGACGCGGTAGATTTCGTGGGAGGCCATCCCATGGCCGGCCGCGAAACGCCCGGTCCGGAGAACGCGGACGGGACGCTTTTCGCTGGCAAACCCTATTGCGTGATTCCCAGTCCCAGGGCGAGCCAGCGCGCGGTCGGCGAGATAACCACGCTGGCTGAGGCCGTGGGCGGCGTGCCGTACTTCATCGGCGTGGACGAACACGACAGCTTCGTGGCGGCGGTCAGCCACCTGCCATTCGTACTGTCGACCGCGCTGGTCGGATGCACCAGCAAGTCGGCGAACTGGTCCGACATCGGGCAGTTGGCATCCTCGGGCTATCGAGACATTACGCGGCTGGCGGCTGGCGATACCATCATGCACCGGGACATCTGCGTCAGCAACGCGGAGCCCATCGTGGCATGGATCGACGCATTCATTCGGGAACTTTACGAATACCGTAAGTTGCTGGATACCTCTGGAGAACCGCCCGACGAAAAAGCAGTGGAGACGCTGTTTGAGGACGCGCGCATCGCGCGGGCCCAGTGGATGGCCGGTGAAGTAAACCCAAAAGCGCGGGAGATGCAGCAAGCGCGTGAATACCCGTCGTTCAGCGAGTCTATGAGCCAGATGTTCATGGGCAGTTGGGGACAGCGGGCTTTGCGCAGGATGATGGGCGATCGCGACGATCGGGGCGGAGACCGCCAGCCGTCGGACCGGCGGGAGCGCTAAGGAGGAAACCCTTGGAACAGACGGTCCGCAGTCCGCAACGGCTGGCCGGCGAACTCGCCGTGCCTGGCGACAAGTCGGTTTCCCATCGTTCCCTCATCCTGAACGCCATCGCCAACGGCAGCGCGACGGTAACGGGAATATCCGACGGCGCGGACGTGCGATCCACGGCGGCATGCCTGCGCGCAATGGGAGTGAACATCGACCCGCTGGGAGAGCCAGGCAGCTTCAGAGTTGACGGCTTGGGACCGGACCTGAACGAGCCGGCAGACACGCTGGATGCCGGAAACAGCGGCACCTCGATGCGACTGCTATCGGGCCTGCTGGCGAGCCAGGGGTTTCTCTCGGTGCTGACTGGCGACGGATCCCTGCGTACGCGGCCAATGGGTCGCATCGTCCAGCCGCTCCAGCAAATGGGCGCGTCGGTCATGGGGCGGAACAGTGACACGTTGGCCCCGTTGGCGATCAGGGGCGGCGGCCTGCGGTCAATCGAATACGAGATGCCGGTGGCCAGCGCGCAGGTCAAATCGTGCCTGATGCTTGCGGGGCTGTCCGCAGTTGGGCCCACGGTGTTGCATCAACCGGCGCTGTCCCGCGACCACACCGAGCGCATGATGTCGGCGATGGGAGCGAGGGTGGAAACCGATGGCCTCACGCTCACCCTGCACCCAGCTGAACTTCAAGCGGTGGACGTGGCCGTGCCCGGAGACATTTCATCAGCGGCGTTCTGGATGGTGGCCGGACTGATCCACCCCAACGCTCGCGTGACCATCACAGGGGTCGGGCTGAATCCCAGTCGCGCCGGCATTATCGACGCCCTTCAAATGATGGGCGCAGGAGATTCCCTCAAGCTGGAAAACGAGCGTGTGGAGGGCGGTGAGCCGGTAGCGGACGTGGTGGCGACATCAGCCAGCCTCAAGGCTATCGATCTCGGCGGCGAGATCATCCCGATCATGATCGATGAGCTTCCCGTCCTGGCCGTTGCCGCCTGCTTCGCAGAAGGGGACACAGTGATCCGAGATGCTGCGGAACTGCGTGTCAAAGAATCCGACCGGATCGCTACGACCGTTTCCGAGCTGACCCGACTGGGCGGTAAGTTGGAACCCCGAGACGACGGCATGGTCATCCACGGTGTGGGCGCGTTGTCCGGTGCTGAGGTGGAGAGCCACGGGGACCATCGCTTGGCTATGTCCATGGCAGTGGCCGGGTTGGCTGCGTCCGGCGATACTGTTATTCACGGCGCAGAGGACGCGTCGGTTTCGTACCCGACATTCTGGGAGCACCTGGCGTCGTTGACCGGCGGTATATGACTGAGGCAGGCGAGTTGCCCCAGGCGAGTCCCGCGCCGCCGTTGCTGGTGGTGCTGTCGGGCCCGTCGGCATCCGGCAAAGGGACATTGGTCTCCGCGCTGCGCGACCTGGACCGGCCTTGGCATTTCGCGGTGACAGCCACCACCCGGCCCATGCGCGCGGGCGAAGTCGATGGAGAGGACTACATTTTCCTGGATGTACCCACATTTCTGCGGATGAGAGAAAGGGACGAACTGCTGGAATCGGCGCAGGTGTATGACCGTTGGTACGGGGTGCCAAGGCAACAGGTGCGCGACCCTCTGATCGCAGGGAAGGATGTTATCCTTGAAATAGACGTGCAGGGGGCCGCCACCATCCGCGACCTGGCTCCCGAAGCGCTGACTATTTTCGTGATGCCCGCCAGCATGGCCGAACTCAGGAACCGACTGTCCGCCCGGGGCACCGAAGACGACGACGAGATGAACCGGCGGTTACAAGAAGCATCCGTGGAGATCGGACGAATCAACGAATTCGACTATCGCGTCGTCAACCGAAACGGCGCCCTGATTGACGCCGTGCGGGAAATCGACGCCATCATCGCCGCCGAAAAGTGCCGTGTGAACCCGCGCCTAGTGCAGATGCTGTGACCGGAGACCGCTGATGACGCTACCCGCCAACCCCAGCCCGCCGCTGACCGAACGCTCGGGTAGCGGCCCGACCGCTGGCGAACCAGCCATTCGGCCTCGTTTGCCCGACTGGTTGAAAGTACGCATACCGGGGGGGCCGCGCTACATTGAGCTGAAGCAGTTAATGCGCGACAGTCAGTTGCACACGGTGTGCGAAGAGGCCCGCTGCCCCAACATCGGGGAGTGCTGGGAACGGTCGGCGGCCACGTTTATGATCCTGGGGGACATCTGCACCCGCGCGTGCGCGTATTGCGCGGTGACCACGGGGCGGCCTGGCATGCTGGACCTCGGCGAACCGTTCCGGCTTGCTTCCACCGTGAAACGGATGGGCCTGAAGTATTGCGTCATCACGTCGGTCAATCGGGACGACCTGCCGGATGGCGGCGCCGGGATATTCGCCGCCTGCATCAAGCAGGTGCGGGCCGCCGTGCCCGGGTGCCGGGTGGAGGTCCTCATACCCGACTTTGATGGAAACTGGAACGCGCTGGAGAAGGTGGTGTCCGCCGGGCCCGAGGTTCTGAACCACAACATCGAATCGGTAGAGCGGGTGTTCCGCCGCGTCCGACCCAAGGGAGACTACCGCCAATCGCTGGAGTTGATACGCCGGGTCAAGGAGATCAACCCGTCGATGCCCACCAAGTCGGGAATCATCGTGGGCATGGGCGAAACGATGGACGAGGTCAGGCAGACTATGGCCGACCTTCGGTCGGTGAATTGCGATCTATTGACCATCGGACAATACCTGCGACCGTCGGTCAAGCACATCAAGATCGACCGATTCTACACGCCGGCCGAATTTGAAGAACTGCGCCTGGTCGGCGAGCAGATGGGGTTCAAGCACGTGGCGTCCGGGCCCTTGGTGCGCTCCTCGTACCACGCCGACGATCAGCACACGGCCGCCGCATCACAACTGGCGAACCGCTGACAGGGGCGTTACCTAAGCAGCGCTGGCGACCATCACTTAGGATTAGGCGTCCGGATTCCGCAGCGAAAGCGGTGCGATGGGGTTGGCTTCGACCGGCAGCCGGGCCAATTCTGCGCTGCGGCCCCTCCATTGCGAGGCCATGGGCCAGGACGGCCACGGGGGCGACTCAGTCTCGACGCTGACGTCCGAGGCTGCGACGGTCGCTGAGTCCTGATCATCCCGCGGGTCATCAGCGTCAGGACGCCATGGCCAGGGCAGGTGCCGTACCCACGGATCCGAGCCTGTCGCCCCCTGCGCAGCGTCCACCGCCGCCAAAACCTGGTGGGGTCGATGCAGCCGATAGTTCGGACGTTGCTCCAACGTAGCGTCGCGGTCAATCGCAGACCACAGCGCCGCTGCGGACGCGGCGCCAACGGTGCGAGCGCACGTTATGTCCTGGGGACCGTCTCCTATGTAGATCGCGTCTTCGGGACTGATGCCCAACGCATCCAGGACGGTGCGTAGCCCGTCAGGGGCAGGTTTGTAGGGGCGAGCATCGGTCTTGAAATCCGCATACTCGACCAGTGCCGACAAGCCCGACCGTTGCAACTCGGCATGACCGAACTCGGGTATCTTGTCCGACAGGATGCCAATGCGGATACCCCGTCGCTTCAGCGCTCCCAGTACGCTGGCAACGCCGGGAAAAAGGTAGTTGCGGAAGTTCAGGATGTCTTCGTACCGGGAAAGGTAGCTGTTGAGTATCCTGTCCAGTTCAATCTCGGCATCGGGCCGGCTGCCGAAGAACCAGAGCAGATGCTGGCGAAATGGCCGATGAAATTCGGCGGCGACCGCCTCCGGGGATGGTACCTCCAATCCGAGTTCGGTCGCCGTGTTCTCCATCAACCTGAGGTGGATCCCCCAACTGTCCCAAAGGGTGAGGTCCCAGTCGAATATAACGGCGCGCATGGCATCAACAATGGCCGGGATGGTTGTGCCCGCCGCCCTGGTAGTCAATCGCGCTAGGCATCACCGTGGTGCCCGGGTGTGCGGCACGCCCGATGTTGACCGTGAAGGCCCCGCTGGCGTAGTGAAGTACGCCGCTGACCTCCAGGGTTGGCGAGTCTGCAAGGTAGGTAATGCCACCGTCGGCCTCGACGCGGAAGGGCCGGTCGTGTCCCGGGTAGATGGTGTCAGCCGCCGCTACGATCTTCTGGATACTGGCCCGGGCGTCGGCCTCGCTCCAGAACACGATGGCCGGAGTGCCGCGCCCGATGGCTCCGGCGTCGGACATGGCATCGCCGCCCACGCAAACGGTGCCGCCAGCGGTGTCGACGACCACGCTTACGTGCCCGCGAGTGTGGCCCGGGGTCTCGATGAGACGCACGCCGGGTTCCAGTTCAGTCTCTCCGGAAACGGTGCGCACGTTTTGATCCAGGAGAGTGTTGGCGAAGTAGCGGGCCGTCGCCAGGTCGCCTGGCCGGGGATTGCGACTGTACTCCAACTCGTCGGCATGGATCACGATCTCGGCGTTGGGGAAGAGGTCGGTGTTCTGAGAGTGGTCCCAGTGGGCATGGGTAAGGATCACCCGGCCAATGTCATTGGTGGATATGCCGTTGGCCTCCAGTTGGTCCACCAACATATTGCGGCGACCGAAGTGGGCCACGTCCACGATGGACAGCACTTCTCCACGGATCAGAGTGACGGTACACAACCCCAGCCGGGTTTGGTCGGTGTTGATTGAGTACCCGCCCATGATGATATCCAGTTCCGGCATGGCTCCCTCCTCCATACGGTCTGCGATTGATCTGCTAAATTAAGCGCGCCCGATTATAGCATCGGCGCCAGTAGCCCCAACCTGCAGGTCATCACGGCATCAGGATGTCCAGAACGTCTAGCATCGTATTACGAAACGCGCGAATACACGGCGCTGGAGCTGAATCGACTGCGCTGGCGGTCGCGAACGGCTTAATCCTCAAGGTCGGGACAGACGATGAGGTCACGCGATACGCTGGCCCGGGTTCAGAGATCGTTGATTGCGGCGGGCGTGCGTTGATACCGGGCATCGTTGACGATCACTGCCACCTCTTCGCGATGGCGGCAAAGCGGTTGGCGGTGGACTGCCGGCCATCGGCGACTCCCACGGTTGACTCTGTCGTGACGTCGTTGAAATCTTCGCGAGTCCGCAGTGACGGCTGGATACGGGGTTACGGCTACGACGACTCGCCGCTGGGACTGGGCCGCCATCTTAGCCGCCACGACCTCGACGCCGTTTCTCTGGAGCGACTGGTTCGGGTGGAGCACCGTTCGGGCCACGCGTGCGTTCTCAACAGCGCGGGCCTGGATACTGTAGGTATCGACCGCAACACAACAGATCCTCCCGGTTGCACCATCGTCCGCGATCCTGATGGGGAACCCACCGGTTTACTGCTGGACATGGAGGATTGGATCCGCCGACGAACGCGCTCAAGGACCGATGATATCGAACTCCGCACGGCTATCCGGGAACTGAGCCAAGATTTGCTTCGATACGGCTTCACCGAAGCGACTGACGCAGGGGCCGACAATGGGATCGAACGGTGGAAAGCGTTTGAGAGTCTCGTAGCGGACGGGGTGATCCCATTGCGGGTCACCATGATGGTGGGCGCCGGACGGTTGGATGAGACTCACCGAGCCGGATTGAAATACGGCGACGTTGATGAGTCAGGATTCTTGACGTTAGGGCCGGCAAAGATCATGTTGACCGTGTCGTCGGGAAGCCTCCATCCAGACTTCGAGGGATTTTCAAGAATCGTAATGCGAGCACATGCAGCGGGATTTCCGGTGGCAATACACGCAGTGGAACGGGAGGCAGTCGTTGCATCGGCGTTGGCGCTTGCCGACCATCCTTCGACCGTCGGACATGATCGGATCGAACACTGTGGCGAGTGTCCGCCGGACGTGGCCGAACTGGTCGCCGCATCTGGCGCACGCGTCGTGCCCAACACTGGGTTCCTGCATTATGAAGGGGAACGCTACCTACGTACGGTGCCCGAGGATCTGGTTGCGCATCTCTACCCGGCCGGCGCTCTGGCCGCGCGTGGAGTTCGAATTTCGTTGGGTTCGGATGCGCCGGTCGTTGAGCCTAACCCGTGGTCGGCGATGGCGGCAGCGGTTGGACGATGCACGGCGCTAGGGCATTCGCTCGGCGGAGTCAGGCTACCCTCAATATCGGGAGCGTTGGATATGCACACCGGAGGGCGTCGGATTGTACCGGGCGAGCCGGCTGATATAGCTGTAGTGGAACCGGATCCGCTAACGACGCCTTTAGGGGACTTACCGGAGATAAGGTCGGTGCTGACGGTGGTCGCCGGGCGCGTGGTCTGGCGCGAAGGGATTTAGCGAGAGCGTTCCCGGATGTAGTCCACCATCTGGAGCAGCGACCGGCGAGACGGGCAATCGGGCAGCTCATCCAGGGCGGCGGCGGCTACCGAACAGTAATCGCGGATAGTGGTGAAGCAGTCGGGAATTATGTCGGAATCGTTGATCATCGCCAGCGATCTGTGGAGAAGCCCATCCACATCGCCATCGCCGGACTTGATGGCTTTGAATAGGGCTTCGATAGGCTGGTCGTCGGGGTAGCGCTCCATCAGCATGATGCTGGGCAGCGTGAGTACGCCCTGCAGCAGGTCATTGCCAACGGGCTTACCCATCTCGGCCGTGTCGCCCTGCACGTCCAGCAGGTCATCAACGATTTGGAAAGCCATTCCAATGTTGTGACCGTATGCGCGCAGAGATGCAACCTCATGCTCGGTGGCGTTGCCCAAAATGGCGCCTGATTCGGCGGAGGTGCAGAACAGCGATGCCGTCTTGCGGTAGATGCGTTCGTCGTACAGCCGACGAGCCTTCACGGAGTCGAAGGTGGTGAAGAACTCGATTAGCTGGCCGCTGGCCAACTCCATTATGGTCTCTGAGAACCTGCGAATTACCCTGATCACACCGGTGTCGCAGACGAACGTGGCGGAGGTCGCAAAAAGGTAGTCCCCGAGCAGAACGGCGACGTGGTTACCGTAGAGCTTGTTGATGGTTGGCTTGCCCCGCCGCAGTCCGGCGTTATCCACGGTGTCGTCGTGGATCAGGGTGGCGAGGTGCAGCAGTTCCACGGCCGCCGCCATGATCTGCGACCGGTCGCGATCATGAGGATGGAATTCGGCCGCCAGCAGGGTGAGAGCAGGCCGGACGCGCTTGCCTCCGGAGCGCAGCGCGTAGTCCAGCAAGGGATCAAGGTCGGCAATGTCGGTCTGACACAGTTCCCGAAGTTGATCCTCTACCTGGACCAACTGATCCGCCACCGGAGCGTATATGGAAACGGTTTTCAGATCCAGCCCGGTGACCACGGCGCGCTGCTCGATGGAGAGGAGATCAGGCGGGGATGCCAAGTTGCTCGGCTTCCTGCTCCGCCACCGCAGTGTCCAGCTTGGCGTACAGAGCCGACGGGTTGCGTAACGGCGCGCCGGCCTGAATATTGCCGGCCAGCGTGTCGAAATCCCAGGGTTCTTGGGACACTTCGCCGTCAAAACCCAGGAATTCATGGACCTTTTGGCTGGTGAACGGCAGGTAAGGGGACAGAGCCACCTTCAGGCAGTTGAGCACCTGTATCGCTGTGCTCAACGAGCGGGCAGCGTCGGCGCGGTCCGTTTTTATGGATTGCCACGGTGCGCGCGCGTCCAGGTACCGGTTGGTTTCCTGGGCCAGGGCGAAGGCGCGGCTGATGCCGGCCCTGAATCGGGTGTGGGCCAGGCAATCGTCGACGTCAGCCATGGCCTGGCGTGCCGATTCAAGCAACGCGATTTCCGCATCCTCAGGAGGTGCAGCATCCACCGGTACCTGTGCGTCGAAATTGCGGTAGGTGAACCGAAGGACTCGATTAACGAGGTTGCCATAGGTCGCCACCAACTCATCGTTATTGCGGCGAACGAACTCGCTCCAGCTGAAATCGGTGTCGCCGGTCTCCGGCATGTTGATGGACAGGAGGTAGCGCAACGGGTCAGGATCGTAACTATCGAGGTAGTCAGGGACCCAAACCGCCCAATTTTGACTGGTGGAGAACTTGCGGCTTTCCAGGCTGAGGAATTCGTTGGCCGGCACATCATAGGGGAGGTTGAGGCCGCCGTAGGCCATGATCATCGCGGGCCAGATGATGCTGTGGAAGGGGATGTTGTCCTTGCCAATGAAATAGTAGCCCTTGGTGTTTTCGTCCTTCCAGAAGTCTTCCCAGGCCGAAGGGTTTCCGTTGCTCTCTGCCCACTCGACGGCGGCGGACAGGTATCCGATGACGGCCTCGAACCAGACGTAGATGCGCTTTTCGTCGTAGCCGTCCAGCGGCACCGGCACGCCCCAAGTCAGGTCCCGAGTGATGGCCCGGTCCTTGAGGCCTCCCTGCAGGAAACCCCGCGTCGAATTGGCGACGTTCGGCCGCCAATGGTCCTTGTCGCCGATCCAGTCCAGCAGGGGTTGTTCAAAGGCCGACAGGCGCAGGAAGAAGTGCTCGGAGTCGCGAAAGTCGGGAGTCTCGCCGCAGATGCTGCAACGCGGTTTGACCAACTCGATGGGGTCCAAGGTATGCCCGCAGAGGTCGCACTGATCTCCCCGTGCCCGTTCGTTGCCGCAATGGGGGCAAACGCCCTCCACGTATCGGTCGGGCAAGAAACGGGTGCAGCCGGCGCAGTGGGCCAGCAGCATGGTGTCGGCGTAGATGTAGTCCTGTTCCTTGAGTTTTCGAAAGATGTCCTGAACCACCCGACGATGATTATCGGTATGAGTGGTGGTGAACAGGTCGAAAGAAATACCCAGCCGCTCCCACGTGTCCAGGAACTGGGCGTGGTACCGCTCGAGGATCACGCCGGGCTCGACACCTTCCTGGTCAGCCCTGATGGTGATCGGCGTGCCATGGGCGTCCGAGCCGGAGACCATCAAAACATCGTTGCCCTTCATGCGGTGGTAGCGGGCAAAAATATCGGCAGCCAAATAGCAGCCGGCGATGTGTCCCATGTGAAGCGGCCCGTTGGCATAGGGCCACGCAACGCCGATGAAAATTCGCTCGGGCAAGGCTCCCCTCCTCAATCTCACCGCAGCCGATTGACAAAATTATTCTAGCACAACCAAATTTCGACCGGGAGTAGGCTGGGCTGCGTCAATGGACGATTTCGTACGATGTTGGTCATGCACAGCACATCTTCCTTTCGCTGCCCCGTCGTCTTGTTGGTTCACAACCATTCGAGAGACGGAACGATGGAACTGAAGCCTGCATCCAGCCTCACGCGTACCCCTTGTAATTGCGTGGTGAAAGGACGGAAAGGTCGATTTCCCGCTCATTTCCTCTCATTTCCGCTAATTCCTGTAGCGCATTGGGCGGGTGGTGGTGCTGAATTGGGGCCGAGGGAAGGGTTTTGGCGGCGGTTTGGGTGGTATTGGCGGACAGGTGAGCGGGTTTGGGGGAAGGAGGTTCGCGGTGTTGGGAAGTGGGCATTGGGACGGCTGTCGTGGGCTTGGGTGGCGGGTCGGAATTGGGGCGTTCGGCAATATGGTACGGACGGGGTAGGGGTTAAAGCAAGGGGGAAGTGTCGTCGGGCGGGAGGTCAGGGCAATCGCATTTCAATTGTCGGCCCTTGGATAAGGCTCTCCCGGCCACCGTCATACCGGCGAAAGCCGGTATCCAGTGCCTGAATTCGGCAGTTTCGTGGTCGCTCACTTCATTCTGCGGCCTCTGGACTCCGGCTTTCGCCGGAGTGACGAGCCTGTAAATTCCAAATGCGATTGCCCTGGGCGGGAGGTGTCTGAACTGGGGTTTTTTGGGGATTCGGGTGATTATGGGGAGCGATGGCACGTCCTTATGCCACCAAAGGCAGGTAATTCACAAAAAGTTGGGCGTATTGGCGCCGGCACGCAGGAATGACTGTGCCACTTGAATTGAGGCGGCGGGGGCGCTGGCAGCGACAGGTTGCGCAAAGCGGGTACGCGTGAGGCATTCAGCCTGTTGACAATGGCTCGGACCATTAGACACAATCCCAACGACCGGCCCGATGCGCTGGCCGGTTCTCCCGTTTCGTTACCGCGTGAGGTGCACCATGCCGGATTTAACTAACGCAGACGTTTTGGCGCTGGCCAAGGCGTCCAGCATCGATATACCCGACGACCTCATCACCGAGGTACGTGAATCGTTGAACGGCCTGTTGGAAGCGTTGGCGGCCATTGAAGAGCCCGACGTGTCTGAGATTCAACCGTTGCCCATCATCGTATCGGCGACCGCGCGGAAGCAGGAGGGGTGATCATGGCGGACAACAACCTGTGCTACTTGTCGGCCACGGAGTTGGGAGAAAAGATCGCGGCCGGAGAAGTCTCGTCCCTGGAAGTGACCGAGGCGTACCTGGAACGAATCGAACGGCTGGACGGGAATTACGCTTCGTACATCACCGTTACGCCAGACCGGGCGCGCGAAGACGCGCGGAGAGCGGACGCCGAGATAGCCGCCGGCAACAGGCGTGGCCCCCTCCACGGAGTGCCCGTGGCAGTCAAGGACCAGTTCGACACGGCGGGCATCCTAACAACTAACGGCTCAACCATTCTCGGGGAGAACATCCCCGACAATGACGCCACTATCATGACGCGGCTCAAGGAAGCCGGAACCGTCCTGCTCGGCAAGCTCAACATGAGCGAATACGCCAGCGGCGACGCCTTCCGCCACCCCTACGGGCGGCCACGAAATCCCTGGGACACCCGGCGAAATCCGGGAACCTCCAGCAGCGGGTCGGGCGCGGCCACGGCGGCATTCCTGTGCGCCACCTCGCTGGGCGAGGACACCGGCGGCAGCATTCGCGGGCCAGCGGCGTTCTGCGGCCTGGTGGGCATCCGCCCGACGCTTGGATTGGTGAGTAGGCACGGCGTATTCGGGGCCAGTTGGTCAATGGACACCGCGGGCCCGATTTCCCGCACCGTAGTTGACTGCGCCAACACGCTGGAAGCCATCGCCGGCTACGACCCCAACGACGCGCAGTCCTGGGACGTGCCTGTGCCGAATTACGCCGCCGCCCTGGATGGCAACATCCGAGGTTTGAAACTGGGCATCATCACCGAGCGGGTGCACACCGACGCCAATGATCCGGAAGTGCGGGATGCGGTGATCGCGGCTACGGAGGAATTACGACGATTGGGCGCGGAAGTGGTAGACGTTTCGATCCCGTTGATCGTGAACTCATCCGAGATTTCCTACGGGATAATCAGCAGCGACGCCGCGATGTTGAACTGGGACATAATCTCCACAGACAGGTTGCGTGACCTTGACCACAACAACCAGGTTCGTTTGCTGATGGGCAGCGTGATTCCAGCCACGGCGTATCAGAAATCGATGCGCTTGCGGGAAGCGCTCCGCCGCCAGATCGTGGGGGCGCTGGACGACGTGGACGCGCTTATCATGCCGGCTTCGTCCGTCCCGGCGACGCTCATACCCGAGTCCACCGGCCTGGGAACCAAGGAGGACGTGATCGCCGGATTCAAGGGCCGTCGCGGGTTCACCGCCCCGTTCAATCTCGCGAACCTGCCGGCTCTATCCATCAACTGCGGGTTCACTGCATCCGGTCTCCCGATTGGTTTACAGATCGCGGGCAGGGCTTTCGACGAAACAACCCTGTTCCGCCTGGCCTACGCCTACGAACAAGTGACCGATTGGGGAGAACAGAGACCACCGGGCGTGTAAGCGCATCCAAGGAAACGATCCGATGAAAAAGACTGTCGACTACGTGCGAGCAGTCGGACAACTGTCGGTGGAAGCCGCGCTATTTTCAACGGTCGGCAGCTTTTCTGGATCGCCATCGGGAGAAGTGTCAACGCCGACTACGTTTTTGGTGGGGGACCCGTTGACCGAATCCCGCACCGAAAACTCACCATGCCAACACTCTCACCGTGGGGACAAGAGTTGACGCCGCAAATCAGACTTCGGGACGTGCGGGCGACCTTTCGCGGGCATGGGGACGACCAATCCATAGAGCAAGAGCCCAGCCTGACCCGTCTTCCATCCACAACACAAGCCAAGCAGATCCGAAACGGACCCGAACGGCGAGCCCGAATCCGCCCACGATAAGGAGATCCGCGATGATGCCCAACATACACGAACTCACGGCAGCGGAAGCGGCGCGGGCGATCGCTAGCCGACGAATCACCGCGACCCAGATGGCGGAAACGTGCCTGAACCGGATTGAATCCCTCGACGAACGGTTACAAGCCTGGGTACACGTGGACCGCGAGGCGGTCCTGGCGGATGCAGGCGCGGCCGACCAAGAGGTGGCGGAGCGGCGACCCCTCGGCCCGTTGCACGGCGTACCCATCGGGGTGAAAGACATTTACTACACGGCAGGGATTCCGACCAAGGCGGGCAGCGAGGTTTACAAGGATTTCGTGCCGGACTACGACGCGGCTTCGTTGACCATGCTGAAACGCGCCGGCGCGTTGATGCTGGGCAAAGCCGTTACCACCGAATTTGCCTGCCTCGACCCGTCGCCCACTTTCAACCCGTGGAACAGCGCCCACACGCCGGGCGGCAGCAGCAGCGGATCAGCCGTGGCGGTGGCATCCCGCATGTGTCCCGCCGCGCTGGGTTCGCAGACGGTGGGTTCCGTGTTGCGCCCAGCGGCGTACAACGGCGTGGTTGGATTCAAGCCCACGTTTGGGCGGGTAAGTCGATACGGGGTCGTGCCCGTGAGTTGGAACCTGGACACGGTGGGCTGGTTGGTCCGGTCGGTGGAGGATGCCGCGCTCCTGCTGCACGTGACCGCCGGCCCTGATGCATCTGACCCGGTGTCCTCGCGGGAGCGGGTCGGCGATTACCTTTCGGCGATCAAAGACCCGTCGCCGCCACGTATCGGACTGTTGCGCAGGTATTTCTACGAAAGGGCCGACTCGGAAACGCGGCACCATTTGGACAACGTGGCGAGGCTCTTCGCGGAGGCGGGTGCAGTGGTTGAAGAACTGCCCATGCCCAGCAGCATCGACACCGCGTTCGAAGACCAACTATTGATCATGGGGGTGGAGGCCGCCGCGTTCCACGAGCCAATGTACCGGACTCAAGCCGAGGACTATCAACCGAAGTTGCGAGCCATGCTCGCGGACGGGTTGGCTACTGACGCGATTTCGTACTCGCGGGCCCTGGAGAGGAGGCGCGGGTTCATCGACGACATGCAGCAACTGTCATCGCGTTGCGACGTCATGCTCACGCCGGCCACTCCCGCTCCCGCCCAGGCGGACCGAACCAACACCGGAGACCCCGCATTCCAGGGACCTTGGACCTCGTGCGGTTTGCCCGCGATTTCGCTGCCATCAGGTTTGGCTGAATCCGGATTGCCCTTGGGGATCCAGTTGGTATCGTCACCCTTCGCAGAATCGAGGTTGTTGTCGGCAGCGAAGTGGTGCGAGGAGGTGATGGGCGTCGATCTAAAACCGCCGTTGTAATGCAGAGTCCGTCGATACGACGAATACTGCCCTTTGACCGCTGGCGTCGCCTTATGCTTTCCCGTAGGGCGGCGTTTTTTGGTGTTGCCACCATCGATCTCCAAATCATGCTCTCGAAAATGCGGAAACTTCGGTGTACGGTTAGATTCGAGCAGCGAGGAGAACCAACCGATGGAAGGGAGAATACGGGAATATTCGCATCAAACCCAGCAAGGCGTCATTACAGGCGAGGACGGAGCGGATTACTCATTCTCTGAAAGCCAATGGGAGGCCCACGGATTGCCGATGCCCGGGATGGCCGTCGATTTCCAGCCAGTGGGCGACGCTGCCGCCAACATTCGGTTGCCGGCGGGCACGGTTTGGTCGCGGCTGTCGGCGGCGCCCGGCCAACGCAGTCGCTCAATCGCCGCTGTCCTGGCCGTGTTTGCTGGATATCTGGGTGCGCACAAAATCTACATGGGCAAACCGGGACCAGGCGCGGCGCACCTTGCGCTCACGGCGAGCGGAATATTCCTGTGGGTGGTGCCGAACGTTGTTCTGGAACACTCGCCCGCCGAAGCGTTGCTGATCTGCGTGCTGGGATGGGTTGCTGCTTTTGGCCTGTATTTCGCGGTTCGCAGGTTCTATTTGCGCCATGCCGCGCGGGACATCTTGAGGCCGCTGCGCGTGTTGCGCTGGCCTTTCGTAATATTCCGAATACCCCGAAATCTTGGGCACCGCGCTGCCGGTATAGGGAATCAACCATCTGGCCAGGGGCAAGCAAGTACCGGCAGTGGAAACCAGGCGAGCGGGACGGCCGCTGCCCTGATATTCCACACTCTGAGCGTCGCGTTGTACGTTACCTTTGCCATCGCCATTTTGTTTCTGTTCTACGTGCTCGCGATGCTGATCGGGTTTTTTCTCATCGCCGCGTCGCTAGGGATCGGTGTGGTGGAGGGCTACCAATACTTGAGGAAATCCGACGCTGAGTTCAGCAGCGTTTATCTGGAGCAGGGACGGTCATGGTTCTAATTCACGTGCGGCCTGAGCCAGTCGTTCCCGCGCTGCCGCCCCCTGCGGGGCAGATGCAATCGCGGCCCGAGTCTGGCACTGCCGGTGAATTTTGGTGTAGGATGGCGCATCGCATTTGCATATGAGGAGCTAACCAAACATGGCTACTACCCGTCCCCGCCGGCTGGCCCGGCAGGTATCCATCGTTGGCGCAGGCCTGTCCCAGTTTGGCGCGTACGCTGATAAGTCGAGCCGCGACCTGTTCGTGGAGGCGTTCCAGGACCTGCAGGTAAACATTGACACCGGCATAACGGCGTCGGATATCGAGGCCGGCTACCTGGGCAACTACTCGGCGGACCTGTTCGAGCACCAGGGGCACACCGCGCCCATCATGGCCGACTGGCTCGGCATGACGCCGACGCCCATCACGCGAATCGAAAACGCGTGCGCCAGCAGCGGTTCAGCGTTGCGCGAGGGCGTTATGGCAATCGCCAGCGGGATGTATGACGTCGTCCTGGTGGGCGGCGTGGAGAAGATGACGTCCCTTCCCACCGAGGGCGTCACCGATGTGCTGGCCTCGGCGGCCGACGGACTGTATGAGGTTCCCGCTGGCCTGACCTTCCCGGGGATTTTCGGCGCCATCGCCAAGGCCCACATGGACCGTTATGAGACCAACCTGGACCACCTGCTCAAGGTTGGCATCAAAAACCACGAAAACGGCAAGCTGAACCCCAAGGCCCAGTTCCAGGTCACCATCAAAGACATGATGGATCGTCGAAAGGCGCGCTCGGAACAACGTGGAGAACCGGTGCCGGATTGGGCGGACGAGCTGGACTTCCTGAACGATGCGCGGGCCAATCCCTGGATCGCCTGGCCGTTGCGCCTGTATGACTGCGCGCCAATCACCGATGGAGCATCCTGCGTATTGCTGGTGGCCAGCGAAATCGCCGAACAATTCACGGACAAACCGATCCGCATCGCCGGCATCGGCCAGGCAACGGGGCGTCCGCTGCACGACGCCGACGAGTTGACCTCCCTCTCAGCTGCCAAGGTGGCCTCCGCGCAGGCCTACGAGATGGCTGGCGTGGGGCCCGAGCAGATCGGTCTGGCCGAAGTCCACGACTGCTTCACCATCGCGGAGATTGTCGCCAGCGAGGACCTGGGGTTCTTCGCGCCCGGCGAGGGTCCGCACGCGGTGGACGAAGGCCGAACGGCCAGGACCGGAGACCGACCGATCAACACCAGTGGCGGCCTCAAGGCCAAAGGGCATCCGGTGGGCGCCAGTGGCGTGGCGCAGGTCATCGAGGTTTACAAGCAGCTGCGCGGCGAGGCTGGGGACCGCCAATTGGACAATCCCAACCTTGAATTCGGTTTGACCCATAACGTCGGCGGGACCGGCGGCACCTGCGTGGTCAACGTTTTGCAACGGGCTTAGGAGGTCGCACTGTGAGTACCGACGCGTCGGCCCGCCCGTTCAATGCGGCATCGTTCTACGAGTTCCTGAAAGAGGGTAAGTTCATGGGCGTGCGGTGCCGGGAAAACGGCAACGTCTACGCCGAAGCCCGACCCATCGATCCGGTGAGCCACAGCAATGACATGGAATGGCATGAGTTGAGCGGCCGCGCCACGTTGAGCACGTTCACCTGCATTTCGGTGGCTCCGGCATCGTTGGAGGCCAAGGGGTTCGGACGGAACAACCCCTATTGCACCGGAATCGTCACGCTGGAGGAAGGCCCTCGCATATCGGCCAGGATAGCCGGGGTTGACGCAAGCAATCCCCAGAGTATCCGTACCGGCATGGACTTGCAGTTGGATCTTAGCGAGGTTGATCCCGACGATCCGGGCTTGGTGTTCCGGCCGGCGTAATGTCACTCGACACCGGGAAACATGACGGGCGGGTACTATCAACCCGCCCGTTCTTCGTTCAGGGACTGCTGCTGTTGCTCAATCGGCGCGTTTGATACAACGATATGTCCGAACGCTACACCCTACCGGACTGTTTGCACACGTGGCATGCCGTGTCGTACCAGGCGTAAGAGGTGTTTGACGACTGGTAGAGATCGAACAGGCCCACATCCCGGTATTTGCGGCAGACGAAGCACAGTTGAGTGTGGTCAGGGTCGAGCTGGGGCGGCAGGCCCCTCTCCGCGTTGATGAACACCTTGCGAATCTGGAGCTTGGAAAACGGCAGGTGTTGCAGGATGCGTTCCTGCACCATCAGCTTGAAGGCGTCGCTGCCGGCCATAGGCCGGTAGAGCAGGAGCTGCTCGTCGTCGGGCTGCCGTTCGTACACATACTTGATGTAGTTGTCCACCGCTTCGTAAAGGGAGGAAACGACATCTTCGTAGGAATCTCCGATGGCGGGAACGTCGATGTCGACGCAGAATCCTTCCCAGGTTTCCGGGTCCGATTGGGTCTTCTTGATATAGCAGGTCAATTGCCGCGGTTTGACATTCATGGAACCCTCCCGTACGTACGCGGAGAGCCGTTAGCGTTATTGCCGCTTACTACGGGATTATTGCACCCCGGCCTGTTTGCAGATGTTGCAGGTCTTGTCGTACCAGACGTACGCCGAATTCGGTTCGTGGAACACTTCGAACTCACTGATGCTGCGATATTTTTTGCAGGTGAGACAAAGCTCGGTGTAATGCGGATCCAACTGTATGGGAATTCCCTTCTCTGCGCTCAGGAATATCTTCCTGACCTGTCGATTTGAAAAGGGCAGGCGCTGCAAAAAACGCTCTTCAAACTGGAGCTTCCACACATCGGCCTTGGGCATCGGGCGATACAGCAGGCGCTGCTCGTCATCGGGTTGATTCTGGTAAACGTAGTCGATGTAGTTATCCACCGCCTGGTACATCATCGCCGCTACTTCTTCGTAGCTGTCTCCGACGGCCGGTATGTCGAGTTCGACACAGAATGCTTCCCACATATCGGGGTTGGAGCGAGTTCTTTTGATGTAACAAGTGAGTTGCCTGGGTTGAGTATTCACGGCTGCTCCTTGGGCGATGCGCACGGCATCGCCCTGGTCAGTCTCAATTCGTATGAGTTAGGTCGGAAACCCGGCGCTTAGTCGAGGCCGCGGGTACCGATCCATCCGGTCTCGGATACGTCTATCATTTCTCCGTTGGGACCTTCGTATTTGGTCTCAACGTTCTGGGTGCGCGGACCACTCATCCCAGCATGGAGGGCATGGTTGACTTCGTCCATCGGCTTGGAATTGGCCTCGGACAGACGACGTTCGATGTCTTCCAGGTTTTCCACTTCAAACCCGATGTGGTGGATGCCTTCCCAGTCCTTGCCGCGCTCACCGGCCACGGTGTCGTTCTGGAAGTCCAGAATGGCCATGTTGACGTTGCCGTCGCTGAGCATGTAGCCGTTGGCGTTGGCGCTCTCCAGCTTGGCAACTTCCCGCAGACCGAACACTTCAGCATAGAACTTGGCAGTCTTTTCGGCGTCATTGGTGGCGATGGCGATATGCTTAATCTGAGGCATTTGTCCCTCCTTGCTAGACGGTAAGATAACAGCCGGCTCTATGCCAACCGGGCAAGCCGACCTACGTATCGGAACGATACCACTTTTGGGGCGCGTGGGCTAGTGTGCGGAACCTGGCCGTATCCGGGACCTTTAACCCAGGGTGAACCGTTTGAACACCTCGGCATATTCGACCCCGATGCGCTTCCCATCCCGTCGTCGCCATTCTTTGAGGTAGCGGTCGGCGGATTCGTAATCCACCTGGCTACGGTGCGCCCTCAACGCGGCCACCGCGGTTTCGATGTGGTCGGTGACGTCCACGACGTGGTCCGGCTCCGTGCGCCCCATTATCCAAACCTGGCGCACCTTGTGCGGCTCCAACCCCTCATCGTTGAATAGCTCGGGGAATGTAAGGCGGTCGCGTGCCGCCGGATACACTGCGCCCATGGCCGCGTCGCCGGATGCAAAGTGGTCAGGATGGTCGATATATCCCGCGCCGTCCAGATTCCGCACCGGATTCATGCAGATCAGAACGTCGGGGCGATGGATGCGAATGGCGCGCGATATGTCCTTACGCAATTGCAAGGTCGACTCCAGGTATGCGTCGGGATAACCCAGGAAAAACACCTGAGACAAACCCAGGACGTCGGCGGCATCCCGCTGTTCCTGCTCCCGCATCTTCACCAGCCTCTCAACAGTCATGTCCGGATCGTCGCTGCCCTTGCTGCCATCGGTGCAAATGACGTATGCCACGTCCCAGCCCTCGGCGCAAAGGCGCGCCACGGTACCCGCGCAGCCCCACTCGGCATCGTCAGCGTGGGCCACAACGACCATCGCTCTGTTGAAATCCTCGTTCCATTGACTCGACATCTACAGAATCCTTTCCTCGGCGTTTATCGATTGACGTTCGCACCGCGCAGTTGATCGTTGCGTCCCTTGAAATGCAGGATGAACCCCAGGGTCGCCCCGACCAACGCTATTCCGGCGGACATCGCGTAGGACCACTTCAGTGTACCGGTGGCGTCGGCGATTGGCCCCGCGATGATCGGGGAGATGGTGCTCCCTATGCCGGCGCCCATTCCCATCAGTCCAAAGGCGGCCGGCGCCATGTACACGGGCACGTAATCTCCGGCCGCGGCGGCGCAGATAGTATAGGTTGACCGGAGAGCAAATCCGGCCAGCACTGACGCGATAACAAAAAAGGTCAATTCGGGGGCAAGCCAAAAAAGTGTGTGGCACGCAACCTCGATCAAAAAAGTGGCGCCGAACGCCATCCCTCGGCCGACGCGATCCGAAAGCGCGCCGGACCCGACACCGCTGCCAATGCTGAGCACCCCGATAGACATGAATAGCGCCCCGACGACAGCGACGTCTATGCCGTGCTCCACCTCAAGGTAAGCGCCGTAACTGGAAGTCAGGATACCGTGGACAAAGCCGGAGCAGAACGCCATCCCGGTAATTAGCCACACGTAGGGGTTGGTGTAAACCTGTACCGGCCAACTCGTGGGGGACCGTCCTGCCGGTCTGCGATCGGTTGGTCCCGGGTTAACCGGCATCGACGCCGAAGGGTTGGACTGTGCCGGCGGAGCTTCACGGATGAAACTCACGCACACCAGTCCAATCAACACGCTGGTGCATGCCAGCACGTACCACGTGTAACGCCAGGCATCATCACCGAAGGCATCGGTCAGGGGCGGCACGATCGCGCCCGTAAAGATGATTGCCAGGCTGCCTCCGGTGGCGGCGATGCCGGCGGCGACTCCGCGGTCATTGACGCGGAACCATGGCGCGAGCATCCCCATCATTGGGGTCAAGGCCGCTCCCGACGACACGCCCACCACGATCATGGCGAGCAGCGCGACCCAATAGTTGGGAGACCAACCCAACAGGATCATGGATGCCGCTTGGGCGAAGACGCTCACGGTCACCATCCACCGCCCACCATAGCGCGACGCCATGGCTCCGGAGAGCAATCCCGAAATGACGCGAGAGATGGACAAGGCCACCACCAGCACGAACACGGTGGTGTAGGACAGTTCGAAGCTGCTCTTCATTCCCGGTATGGTCAGCGCTTGAACGTACAGGGAGAAGCTGGTGATCAGGTTGACGGCCAGCGCCACCGCAAGGACAACGGCGGCGTAGGTCCTGACCCATCCGGGTATTAAAGTGGCGGGGATGAAAGCCATACCAGGGAAACAAAAATGGGCAGCCGCAGGGCCGCCCGCGAAGGTGCAACCGGCGCATCATAGCATACCGATTTTCTCGAAATGCGGAGATGTAGGTACAGGCGGCACGACACCCTTTGCTATAATATCCCAATAAATTTATTGGAAAACTACAAACCCCGCGCCGTACCCGGCGACAAACCCGCAATCAAACTTCGCTGGATAACAGCACCAAGAGGAGAGAGTAAAAGTTGGAAAACCATACCTTTGTAACCCGCCTGCACAATAAGCTGGAACGGATCACCAATCGGGACGTGGACGTCTCGGTGAACGACGAGGATCCCAACTACCTGGAAGTCGATCTGGAGACAACGGTGCCTAAGGTGGTGTTGGGCCGCAACATCTACGAGTACCCCGGCTTCGCTCGTATGTGCCTGGAATACGCCGCGGCGTCCATCAACAAGGGCCGCCACATCGGTGAGCTTGAGTTCCACCTGGTGCTGGCCCGTAACTAACGTGATTCCTCATCGGGATGCGGGATCCAGTTAGCAACAATGATAGGGCCGGGGATCTGCCCGAACCCGATAGCGACCAACAACGCCCGACGCCGCCAGAGCCGCCAACGGCCCCGCCTCCGGTACCACCCGACGCCCTCAAACCCTGGTACTACCAGGGATGGTTCATAGTCCCGACCTTCGTCTGGTGGCCGTGCAGCGCGATCCTGTTCATACGATCGCCGTGGCACAACAGCGTGCTGTCGGGCGCCCTATCCTGGGCGTGGATCATCATCGGCGGCGGATGGATATTCCTCAGGACCCAATACCGTTGGCAGAACGGCGAATCATTGATGGACCCAACGCTGTTGGCGCTGGTTGCGCCGGGGATCGCGCTGACGGTCATCACCCAATCATTGTGGTTGACACGGGACCGACCGCGCATTCGGCGGATCCGGGACGCTGGAGGGTTCGCCGCCTACGAGTCGGGAGATACCGTCCCTCCGACCCGTCACGTAAACCAAACAGGCACTGAGGAACCGCAACGGCGCTCAGGCCGTGGCAGTGCTCGCCGCCGGCGCAGGCGACGGTAGGATTCCTGCGGAATCGACGAGACTCTGCACCAATGCCATGCGCTCGTCGGTGGCGGAAAATGCCATCCCCATGGGCGTGATGGTGATGTGATTGTCCTTGTGCGCCGTGATGTCGGTCCCATCGCCGCCCGCGAGAATCGCGCGGTTCCGCGAAATCCAGTAGCGACGATGGCCGAATGAATCCTCCGTACGAACCGACTCGCCGTAGGCGCGACCGCCCAGCCTGGTGATCCTGACGCCCGCGATCCGGTCCATCGGCTCGTTGGGTACGTTGACGTTGAGGAAAAACTGCGGCGATACGGTCGGCGCGTCATTCAAGCTACGGGCCAGGGCCGCCACAACCTCGGACGCAAAGCCATACCGAGGAGCCTGAACGGACCCAACGGAGATCGCTATAGTCGGGTAACCGCGCACGAATCCCTGAAACGCGGCGCCGACGGTCCCGGAAACGATGACATCCCAACCCAGGTTGGAGCCGCGATTGATGCCGCTCACGACCAGGTCGGGCTTTGGATTCACCAACTGCTCCAGCGCGAGGATGCACGAATCCGCCGGCGTGCCCTGAACCGCCCACGCGTTGATGGGATTGGGCAGGTCGAGGGTATCGGTGGCGGTCGGCTCGAAAACCGCATCCGCGCTCCTGGGCGGAGTGTCCTCGCCGGGCGCGTACTGCAGCAGGTACTGCTCGGCGGGAACCTGGTGGGCAAACACAGGCGCGTGGAGCGTCATGGACGCGCCAACGCCGGACTGCTCTCGATCGGGCGCAACTACGGCAACCTCTCCGACAGCGGAAAGGCTGCGAGCAGCAGCCCACAGCCCAGTAGCGTGAATGCCATCGTCGTTGGTCAGAAGAATTTTCAAGGGGTGGCCTCGCAGATCAGTTTGGTGGGCCGTTAAATGATACACCCCGCACCCGGCGTAGCCACGCAAAGTGCGGGGTGGTTGAGCCGCAATTTAGGTCGGTCAGTGGTGAGCCAACCCGATAGCGTGAAGCAGGGCGTGTTTCACTTCCACCGGAGCAATCCTGGCGCGGAAATCAGCAGAGGCGAAAACGTCGCCAATCACGTCCACTCCAGCGGCGCTGATGTCCTCGCTGAGCCGGGATGTGGCGTCCGCGATGCTGTCCATTGTCAGCGTGGTACCGGCCAGCGCTTGCTCCACTGCCGCGGCTTTCACCGGCCGTGGAGTCAGTCCGCCGACCGCGACCGAGGCCGCGGTGCAACGGTTACCGTCCATGGTTACCACCACCGCGCCGCCAACTACGGCGTAGAAACTGGCGGGATGGGCCATCTTGGCGTACTCGGCCCGCTGGTTGGCCGCCAGGGTTGGCACGGTTACAGTGGTGATCAACTCGTCGTCAGCCAACGCCGTCGCGAAGGCGTCCTCGACGAAATCGGCGGCGGCGATACTGCGGCTGCCCGACGGCCCCTGCACTGAGACGTTTGCGCCCAGGGCGGTGAGCACGGTGGCCCAGTCGGAAGCGGGGTCGGCGTGGGCCAGGTTGCCTCCGATGGTGCCGCGGTTGCGGACCGCCGGGTCGCCGATGCCGCCGGCGGCTTCCGCGAGAAGGCCGTTGGTGCGCTGCACGTCGGCAGACGCGGCGATCTCCGCGTGGGTGGTCAGCGCACCGATGTTGATGTGATCCCCGCTGACGGTGATGCCTCGCAACCCGTCCACGCCGCCTATGTCGATGATGACCTCGGGGCGAGCCAGGCGAAAACGCATGAGGGGGATCAGGCTGTGGCCTCCGGCCAGGAGCTTCGCCCCCGGATTTTCCGATAGCAGCCGTACCGCATCAGCAATCGAGGATGCTTTTCGGTATTCAAAATTTGCAGGATACATTGCAGTCAGTCCTCCGTCACTCGGTTCGGCTAATGGCCGTGTCCATGACCGTGGTCGTGGTCATGTCCGTGGCTGTGCCCGTGACCGTTCCCGGTATAGCCGGTGGCCTGGATGGCGCGCCAGACCCTTTCCGGTGTCAGAGGCATGTCGATGCTTTCAACGCCCAGCGGCTTGAGAGCGTCCATCACTGCGCTGTAGATCGCCGCGGTAGAAGCGATGGTGCCGGTCTCTCCGATACCCTTGACCCCCAACGGGTTGTGAGGCGATGGAGTCACCGTGGAATGCACCTCGATATCCGGAACCAGGTGGGCGCGTGGGATGGCGTAGTCCATCATGGATCCGGTGAGAAGTTGCCCGTTGTCGTCGTAAACCGCGCCTTCCCACAGCGCTTGCCCTGCGCCCTGAACGACGCCGCCGTGCACCTGGCCCTCTACCACCATGGGGTTGATCTGCGGGCCGCAGTCGTCAACCGCGACATACCGATCAAGCGTGATATGCCCATTGTCGGGGTCAATGCTGACGATTGCCGCATGGGCGCCGAAGGGATAGCTGAAGTTGGCCGGATCGTAGTAGGTGCTGGCCTCCATGCCCGGCTCGATGCCTTCCGGCAGGTTCCACGCCACGTTGGCTTGCAGCGCGATGTCCTGGATGCTCTGGGCCCGATCGGGCGCGCCGCGAACGAAGAACTGGCCGTCGGCGTACTCGATGTCGGCTTCGTCGGCCTCCAGGAGGTGCGCGGCGATAACCCGGGCTTTGTCGCGCAGCTTGCGCATGGTGAGGGCCACGGCTGCGCCACCCACCACAGTTGTCCGGCTGCCGTAGGTCCCCCAGCCCATGGGAGTGGTGTCGGTGTCTCCATGCACGATTTCAACGTCGTCAACATCGACGCCAATCTCGTCGGCGACGATCTGGGCGAAGGTCGTTTCCTCACCCTGGCCGTGGGGCGACGTGCCGATGAACACGTTGACCTTGCCGGTGGCGTAGATGCGCACGGTCGCCGACTCCCAGAGGCCGCCGCCAAAACCGACGGCTCCGGCCACCTGGGACGGGCCGAGGCCACAGATCTCACAGTAGCAGGCGACGCCAACGCCTCGGAACGTTCCGTGCCCGCGCTCGTGTTCCTGGTCATGGCGGAATTGGTCGTAGCCGATGTGTCCCAGCAACTGGTCGAGAGCGGCGGAGTAGTTGCCGCTGTCGTAGGTGATGCCGATGGCGACATCGCGGTTGTTGTCGAACGGCTCGATCAGGTTGCGTCGGCGAACCTCCACGCTGTCGATGCCCACGGCGTCGCCCACCTTGTCCATCAACCGTTCCAGAAGGAACGTGGCCTCCGGCCGTCCGGCCCCGCGATAAGCCTCAACCGGCGTGGAGTTGGTGAACACCCCGTACACGTCGGCCTTGATGTTGGCGATGTCATACGGCCCTGAGTACATCAGGCCGTGCAGGATGGTTGGAATCCCTGGCGCGGCTGTTGACAGGTACGCGCCCATGCCGGCGTAAACCACGCTGCGCACGCCCGTTACCTTGCCATCCGCGTTGGCCGCCATCTCCACGTACTCGATGTGGTCTCGCCCGTGGGTGGTGGACATATAGTTCTCGGTGCGGGTCTCAGTCCATTTTACCGGAACCCCAAGCTGCATCGAGCAGAAAACCGTGATCATCTCCCACGGATAAACCGCGATCTTGGCGCCAAAACCGCCGCCGACTTCGGGCGCGATAACACGGATTTTGTGCTCCGCCACTCCGGTAACCAGGCAGGTCACGAACCGGGCGATGTGGGGGTTCTGGGTGGTGTTCCAGATCGTCAACTCACCCATGGCCGACGACCACGACGCGATGGCCGAGCGCGTCTCCATAGGATTGGGGATCAGCTTCTGCTGCCGGATGGTCTCGCTGACCGTTACCGCAGCATCGGCGAAAGCAGCGTCGGTATCTCCTCCGGCGGCAACCCAGTGGAACGCCTGGTTGCTGGGAGCGTCCTCGTGAAGCTGGGGCGCGCCATCGCCCAGGGCATCCTCCGGATTGATGATTGACGGCAGCGGCGAGTAGTCAACCTCGATCAGTTCCAGGGCGTCCTCGGCCTGGTAACGGTTTTCCGCCACGACCACCGCCACCGCGTCGCCGACGTATCGCACCACATCGGATGCAATGGCCGGGTAGGCCACGGCTTTGAGGTCGGAATCGGGAATAGCCCAGGCGCAGGGGATCGGGTTCAGCACGCCTTCGATGTCGGAGCCGGTGTACACCGCCAGCACGCCAGCGGATCCCCTGGCTGCATCCGTGTTTATGCTGTTGATCCGGGCGTGGGCATGCGGGCTGCGCAGGATGGCCGCGTGAACCATTCCGGTGAGCTTGATGTCATCGGTGTAGGAGGCCTGGCCAGTGATGAGCCGGGGATCCTCGCGCCGACGTATGCCGGATCCAAAAATACGGGTAGTCATAGCAGTCTTTAGCCTCCTTGCTGGGCAGCAGCGGCGGCCAGAGCGGCCTTGACGATGTTGTTGTAACCGGTGCAGCGGCACATGTTGCCCTCCAATCCGGCCCGAACTTCCTCAGCCGACGGATTGGGGTTGCGTTCTATGATTTCGGTCACCGACATGATCATGCCGGCGGTGCAATATCCGCACTGGAGGCCGTGGTTATCCCAAAACGCTTCCTGAACGGCGGACAGGTTGCCGTCCTGCGCCACCCCTTCGATGGTGGTAATGTCCGCGCCATCGGCCTGTACGGCGAACGCGGTGCACGATTTCACTGTCGAGCCATTCATGCGCACGACGCAGGCTCCGCACTGGCTGGTGTCGCAGCCTATTTTGGTTCCGGTGAGGTTCAGAGTTTCGCGCAGGAAGTGGACCAGCAAGGTACGGGGTTCCACATCCGCCGAGTGGGACCGGCCATTCACGTTGACCGTGATGGGTACTGTATTGGGCAAAATAACACCTCCTCTATACGGGACACCGCGTCGACAATCGAACGCGGCGTAAGGCGGCGCCAGGGAAAATAAAGGGTAAAACGGCGGCTAACCAACCTCGCCGGCAGTATAGTCGGCAGCCGGGAGGCGGTCAAATACACAGGGATTGACCGATTTTGGGGTTTTAAATCCCTACTTTTTGTTGCATATCACGAGTGAGAGGCGGTGTGCTAAATTGTTTCCACACCCATGCCGCAATATCTGAACGATGGAGAACCCGTTTTATGCTGCCGTCTCACCTCACCCACGTATTTCCCGACTCCACGGACACCAACGCCGCCGGCCATCTGACCATCGGCGGCTGCGACGCCACCGACCTGGTTGAACAATATGGCACCCCGCTCTACGTGCTGGACGAAGCCACCCTCCGTTCTCGCTGCCAACAATTCGCGCAGGCTTTCGGTGACCGTTACTCCAATTCCAAGGCGGTGTACGCATCAAAAGCGTACATCAACCCCGCGTTGGCCCGAATATTCGCAGAGGAAGGCCTGGGCTTGGACGTGGTTTCGGGCGGCGAACTGGCCGTGGCGCAGGCCGGAGACGTGCCCCTCGAGCACGTCTACTTCCACGGCAATAACAAAACGCCGGCGGAACTGGAAGAAGCAGTGGCGGCGGGCATCGGTCGAGTGGTGGTCGACAGCTTCCATGAATTGGATCTGCTCGAACGAATCTGCGCGGACGCCGGAAAAACCCAGGACATCCTGGTTCGCGTTTCCCCCGGTATCGACCCCCATACCCACGCCTACACCACCACGGGGATCATCGACTCCAAATTCGGCTTCTCAATCCAGACCGGAGACGCGGAGCGCGCCATATTACAAGCCATCTCGGCGCCGCACCTGAACCTGCTGGGTCTGCATTTCCACCTGGGTTCACCTATTTTCGAACTGGAACCCTACCAGGCTGCGACGGATCTGGTGCTGCGGTTTGCCTCCGGCCTGCGCGAGCAGGGGTTGGAGCTTCAGGAATTCAGCCCCGGCGGCGGTTTCGCCATCGCCTACACCCGAAACGACGCTCCACCATCCGCAGCTGACTACGCCGAGGCCATCGTGAGCACGCTCAACGCCACCTGTGCGGAACTGGGTTTGGATCACCCTAATCTGGTGATAGAACCCGGCCGTTCCATCATCGGCCCGGCCGGTGTCGCTCTCTATAGAATCGGGGCCATCAAAGACATCCCGGGGATTCGCACGTACGTTAGCGTGGACGGTGGCATGGGAGATAACATCCGGCCGGCCCTTTACCAGGCATCCTACGAGGTGTTGTCGGCGAACCGGCCGGCAGCCGAGCCCGACACCACCGTAACCATCGCCGGAAAGTACTGTGAGTCGGGGGATGTTCTGGCATCCGACATCCTGCTGCCTTCTCCCTCGGCCGGCGATGTCATCGCCATACCGGCGGCGGGGGCCTACTGCCCGTCCATGGCCAGCAACTACAACCTTAACCCTCGGCCGCCCATCGTCTTGGTTAAAGACGGACAAAGCAGGCTCATTCGGCGCCGCGAGTCCTACGCCGACATGATGCTCTGCGACCTGTAGCGGCCCGTTCGCTGCTAGCTACGATCATGTGGCGAACCGTCGGACAGGATCGGCTGCTGAGTCAGCTATCCGGCAGCTTGCGAACGGGCCGCATTGGGCACGCTTACCTCCTGGCGGGCCCGCCGCACGTCGGCAAGATGACGTTGGCGGTCGACCTGGCCGCCGCCGTCAATTGCCGTCAAGCGGACGTAGCCCAAGACGGCCCGTGTGGAATTTGCGATCCGTGCTCCCGCATACAACGGGGCGTCCACGCTGACCTCCACGTGCTATCCGTTGGAGGCGATCCACAAACCCCAACGCGCATCAGCATCAGGCAGGTCAGGGAGGCCGAGAATTTTCTGTCGGTAACGCCGGTCGAGGGAGGATGGAAAGTCGTAATCCTCGATGGAGCCGAAACCTTGTCAGCAGGTCAGAGCGAATCCGCCAACGCCTTGCTCAAGACCTTGGAGGAACCGCCGGAACGTTCCCTCTTGCTGTTGCTGACCAGCGCGGAAGAAACGATCTTGCCGACAATCCGGTCCCGATGCCGCCTGTTCTCGCTCCGTCCCATGGCCGGCGACATGCTGGCGGATTACCTGGTCTCGGGGCATGGGGCGGAGATAGAACACGCTCGTTGGCTCGCGCGGTTGGCCCGTGGGTGTCCGGGCTGGGCCATCAACGCCCTCAAAGACCCTGCGATCCTGGAGGGCAGGTCCGCTGCGTTGGACAACGTTGCCGGGTTGGGCGCCTCAGCTTTGGACCAACGGTTTTCCTATGCAAATACCTTGGCCGGCGGGTTTTCCAACGATCGTGAATCCGTTCGCCAAGCCCTGTACCTGTGGCAAAGTTGGTGGCACGACCTGTTGCTGGTCAAAGAAGGGGTCGTCGAGCACGTGCAAAACTCCGACCGACGCGACGAGCTCGAATCCTTTGCCAATGGCGCGTCCACCGCATCGATTATCGGATACCTCAGTAGGCTCCAGAGTACGCTGGTCGCGCTCGACGCCAACGCGAATCCCAGGCTGGCGATGGAATCTTTGATGCTGGATATGCCCGCAAAATAGACGGGCAACTGGATTAGATCGCGGCGTACTCTTTAACGCGGCCCTTGCTCGCCAGCCGCAATCGACCCTGTTTTTGCAGAGTGCGTACAGCCTGCTGAACTTGCGGGTCGCCGTATCGACGAAAACGTCCCGCTATCTTGCTGAAGGTGCGGGGGTGGTCGCAGTATTCCCAAATGTGCTCCGCCAGCAGTCCGCCCGTGTCCGGCAAGATACGCAACGGCGCAACTAAAGTGTGGCCGGGATTGCCGTCAACATCCTCACCTGGCTTGAATTCCAGACACTGAGGATATTTGGCGAGGAAGCCCCGGAAGCGTTGGCGTAGCACGCCTCCCGCCCCGGTGGAACCATACCCATGTACGATGTCCAACGTCGCAGATTCGGTCGCCTTCGCGACGCGGTTGTAGTATTCGAGAAACTCCTCAAGAGCTTCGGTCCACGTCTTGCCGTGTAGGTCGATGCTCGACATAGCTGGTCAGTCGGCTATCGCAAGCGCGGCCGGTTCCTCCTCTCGTTTCCGCCCATTGGCTTGCCAGGGGATGTATTGCTGCCATTCCTTCAGGATGGTGCGGTTTTCCAGGATCCGGTACGGGTTCGGCTGCGGCGCGCTGGGAGCCCTCCGCAGTTTCATGTTGGCTTCCTCGGGGGTACGGCCCGCTTTGTCCAGGTTGCAGCGTCCGCAGGCCGCCACCACGTTATCCCATGTGTGTGGGCCTTGCTGCCTACGGGGAACCACGTGGTCCAGCGTCAACTGTTGGGAACGCTTGCCGCAGTATTGGCAGGTGTAGTGATCGCGGAGGAAAACCTCTTTCTTGGACAACCGACGTGGAGCGAACGGCCGCTTAACCAGGTACACCAATCGGATGATAGACGGCGCGTCCAGGTGCGTGTTGTACGTGCGAACTCGAACCTCGTCAGAGCGCGGTTCCAACAACTCGGCCTTGCCCTTGGCCACCAAAACGATCGCCCTGCGCACCGTGCACACGTTGACCGGGACGTAATTCAGGTTGAGCACCAGCACCGGGGCCGTAAGCCGACCCGGTATCGAAGCGCCGCCCTTCCGTCGTTGGCCGTCCTCGAGGTTGGGTTCGGACGACTGCGCATTGGTTCTACGCGACGCGCTTGACTGACGGCCACCCCCTTTGGCCGGTCGCCCCGTCGCCTTGCCCTTGGCGGCGCTCTTTCCCCGACTGGTTCGTCCCCGGCTTGCCATCTGCCAACCTCAACGCAGGTTACGCGTTTGCTGCCGTGTCTTGCTGCGTATGTTATGGAAACGATTAGATCAAGGAATATTATACTGGCAAACCGTGGCTTTGGGCAGATATGACTGATCGATCAGTATCTCCTCCCAACCCTATAGCCAAATCGCCCAGACCAGGCCGCCGATCAGCAACCCCAGTAGCAGCCCTCCGGCGTGATTTATTCGCACCGTTTTGGATCCATAGCCCAGCTTGGTCTCCAGGTGCCTGCCGAAGTAACCGATGCTGATCACGCAGATGACGCCAACAAAAACCAGCGGGCCATACACCAACGCGGGCGAGTCGGCGTTGCGGAAAGCCCAGGCGAGTGCCACCAGAAGGCCGATCGCGCCCAATGAAAGCGCCATGCGCAAGAGTCCCACGCGGAATCCCCACGCCATCAGGAAACACCAACCGGCTATGCCCAACATGCGCCAGGGAGATTCGCCTATCCATTCCAGCATGCGGGGATTGTCCGCGATACCCGGGCTCGTCGCAAGCGGATCGGGCTGTCATCGCGCCGGGTAAGCGGAGATTATGGATTGGGCATCTCCGAGCGTAATTCAGGCCAATGCGGACTCCGATGCTATAATCGGCTCCATGACGAGCCGCTCTGCAATCGACGCAACGCAAGGTCCGGTGGTCGCTATCGATGGACCCGTAGCATCCGGGAAGTCCTCGGTGGGAAGGGCTGCCGCGACGCAGCTGGAATTGCGGTTCCTCGACACGGGGATCATGTATCGTGCCGTAACCTGGCTCGCTCTGGAAATGGGCGAAGACGTTGCCGACGCCGATACTATGGGGCGGCTGGCAGAGGATTGTGAAATGTCGGTGCCGGGCGACGACCCGACCAATCTCATCACGGTTAACGGGCAGCCGCTGGCCGGTGATGATCTGGCATCCGGGGAAGTAGATCGGCACGTATCCGCGGTGGCGTCGAGTTCCTCCGTACGTCGGGCCTTGGTCGCGCAACAAAAGTCGATTGCGGCCGGGGGCGGTATCGTGATGGTCGGGCGCGACATCGGATCCGTGGTGCTCACCGATGCAGACGTTAAGTTCTACGTCAACGCCTCTCCAGAAGAACGCGCCCGCCGCCGGTTCCGGCAGCAAAAGGAGCAGGGCATCGACGCTAAATATGAGCAATCCCTGGCCGACACCATCAGGCGGGATCGGCTGGACAGCGAACGGGCGGACTCGCCGCTGACCATACCCGACGATGCCATCGTAATTGACACCGAGCGCATGAACTTTTGCCAGACTGTAGCTGCCGTCGTGCGCGAGATTCGGGCCACCACGAGCGCCGGAATCGGGCCGGCCGAGATTCGGAGGTAGTCCCGTGGCGTGGTTGTATCAACCCAGCCGCCGCTTTGGGCAGGCGATCTGGTCCATAACCGGCAATTTGAAGGTAACCGGCCAGGAAGCGATGCCGCCATTTGGACCCCTGCTGGTGGCCAGCAACCACCTTTCACTAAATGACGCCGGCACCCTGGTAGTCGCGTTGCCCAGGCCGATTGTCTTCCTTGCCAAGAAGGAACTGTGGAGTACGTCCATTGGGCGTTTCTACTGCAATGCGGTGGGCGCGGTCCCGCTCGACCGTGAACGCGGCGGAGGCGAAGCTCTGCGGTACGCGCTGGACGCCCTGCAAAGGGACCAGGCTATCCTCATGTTCCCCGAAGGTGGGATCAGCCAGACCGGTCAACTGCGGCAGGCCCGGACCGGATTGGCATGGCTCGCCCTCAAAACCCAGGCGCCGATTTTACCGGTTGGAATCTCTGGTTCAGAGAAGTTCCCGTCATGGCGGATGCCCGTGCCGTTGGCAAGCTGGCAGGTGAACATCGGCACGCCGTTTACTCCGCCCCAAGTCGATGGGCCAATCACTAAACCGCTGCTGACGTCCGTTACCAACATGATCATGGAACGCATCGCGGCGTTGGTCCCCGAATCGTACCGTGGGGTGTACGCCGACGCGCTGCGACCACGCCAGCCTGTGGATGCGCACCGCAACCAAATGGTTGCGCCCGACCGTGATCGGGCGCAGTAGCTAACGCAGGATGGACTCCGGCTCGTGCCGGTAATGTAACGGTTCGTCGTCCAGCATTCGCTCCAACTCTGCCGTGCGTAGGTTGATGGTATCCATGATCGCCGGCGGTATTCCGGCGTGCTCGTTCACGTAGTTGCTGAGCAACTCAAGCTCATCGAACCCCTGGAAACAGTCCACGACGCCGCGCAGCGCCGAGGAGAAGAACTGCGTGTCGTGGCCTACGCCGCGTCCAACTGAGAAATGGTAAACGTATTTCAGGTTGTCTTTTAGATAACGAACCACCGGGAAGAAGTCGCTGTCGCCTGAGACCAAAACGGCCGCGTCAAAGCTATTCATCTTGGCGATCATATCGACGGCAATGCCGATGTCTACACCCTTTTCGCCGACCTGCGTCCCCTGGAAAGTGATGTTGCCATCGTAGTCATAATCCAGGCGGTAGGGACGGAAAGGTTGCACAACATACTGGCCTACGTACTTGAACTCCAGGAAATTGGTGTTTTGCTGGATCTCCTCAAATACGGACTTCCGCAGTTGGTGGAACCGGCGGAATTCGTGCTCATACCAGTCTTGCGCTTTCGTTATTACCAACTCGGGAGTAAGTTCCGGAATCCGGCCTCCGTGTTCGTCAACGATGCGTTGCGCTCGCCATAGGTTGGGAGACCAGGGCGTGATGCTCTCCGCGTAGTACCAATAGACCCGCACTAACTGGTGGTCCCAGCCAGTCACATCGTCGAACTTCGCCAACGCATCCTGGAAGAACTCCTGCCACCGGAAATGCTTCTCATCAAGCCGGTACTCCGGATTATTGGGATGAGGAGGATCCGAACGAAAGTGGAAATCCCGCAGGTTGTGACGGAAGTTTTGCCCATCCACAAATATCACGGTTTTGAGTGACATCGGGTTGCTCCTGGTCTTATCAAGACAAATGGGATTATTTCCAAATGACTACCACTCCGACCAACCTCTTACGAACAAATCAACATTCCATCATTGATCGGATGAGTTGACGGATTCTTATAGATGCCGACGCCGGTGGACGTTTAATCCACCGGCGCGGTGATGTCGATATCGTAGCGTTGCAGCAATTCGTCCAGCTGGGCTGCGGTCCGCTCATCCGGCGGAACCAGTGGCAAACGAGGGTCGCCCACGCCGAATCCGGATTTATTGAGCCCGTACTTGACGGGGATGGGATTCGATACGATGAACAGCCCTTTGAACATATCGAGGAGCCGCAAGTGCTCGGCGCCCGCCGCCTCAACGTCTCCTTCAAGTGTCAGCCCAATCATGTGCTTGATCTGGTCGCCAACCAAATGCGCTGCGACGCTCACGACTCCAAAGCCGCCCATTGACATGATGCTGAAAGTTTCGTCATCGTTCCCGGACCATACTCGGAAGTCGTCCGGTGTGTCCCGGATCACTTTCGCAATCTGCACCGGGTCGCTGCTGGCTTCCTTGATTCCGATGATATTCTCGATTTCGGACAACCGCACGGTCGTATCGTTGGTCATGTTGAGGCTGGTGCGGCTCGGTACGTTGTACAGCATCCCCGGCAAATTCGTGCATTCCGCCAACACCTTGAAGTGCTGGTACAACCCTTCCTGCGGGGGTTTGTTATAAGCGGGAACGGTCAAAAGGAGGGCGTCGGCGCCCACCTGTTCCGCTTCCCGACTGAGTTCGATGGAGGCCGCTGTGTTGTTGTCGCTGGTCCCAGCAATGACCGCCCCTCGTGATCCGATGGCGTCCTTGACCTCGCCATATAGGCGGGCTTTCTCCTCCATGGACAACGCCGGCCCCTCTCCGGTGGTGCCGGTGACCACCAGGCCGTCCGTTCCGGAATCAAGCAACGCCAGAGCTAGACGCTTGGCCTGTTCATAATCGACCTGCCCATCAGCGTCAAACGGTGTGACCATCGCAGTAATAAGTCGGCCAATCTCAGTAGGCATTACGCGTCCCTCCTCGCCGTTAATTGCCTCGTATTGTGCGAAGCAATCGGTCCGGCGCTAATTACAATCCGGAGTATATTGCGAGCATTATACACAGTTATGCCATCGCGGGCGATACGCGTAATGAATTGACAAAAGTAAAATGACTTTCGCTATTTTCTCTGCCGCCCATGCACCGTTCCCTTCTCAACCGCATACTCCGCGATCTGCAGCGCATTGAGCGCGGCGCCCTTGACCAGATTGTCGGTTACCACCCACATGACCAGACCATTGGGGTGGGACGAATCTTGCCTGATCCGCCCGACGAACACGTCGTCGAGTCCTGCGGCGTGTACAGGCATTGGATAGACACTGTTGGTTGGGTCGTCCTGTAACGTTACGCCGGGCATCGCGCTCAGCAGTTCCCGCGCCTCACCGGCCGAGACCGGTCGTTCGAACTCCAGATGGGCCGCGACGCAATGCGAAACAAAAACCGGAACTCTTACGCACGTAGCCGACACCGCCATTTCCGGTTCATGTAGAATCTTGCGGCTTTCATTGATCATCTTTTCTTCTTCGCGCGTGTATCCGGACGGCATGAATCCGTCAATATGCGGAAACACGTTGAACGCGATAGCTTGCGGCTGAGCATCTGCCTCGGCCGGTCCGCCGTGCATCACGGTGCGTGTCTGTTCCCGCAGTTCCTCCATCGCCGCGCCGCCGGCCCCAGACACGGACTGGTAGGTGTCCGCTACGATCCGTCGGATCGGGCTGGCCTGACGCAACGGATGCGCCACCATCACCAGCGGGGTCGTGGAGCAGTTGGGAATTGCCACGATACCGTCGTGCCAGTCCAGATCGTCGCCGTTTACCTCAGGCACCACCAACGGCACCTCCGGGTCCATCCTGAAAGCGCTCGAGTCATCGATCACCATCGCACCGGCCTGGGCAGCTATCGGCCCATAATGGCGCGACGCTTCCGTGCTGACCGAAATAAACGCGATGTCGACATCGTCGAAAGAATCGTCAGTAGTCTCGGACACGGCGAAGGTCGCGCCGTTGACATCTACTTTGCGCCCGGCGGAACGCTTGGACGCCAGGAGTTTCAGATTCTTATGCTGAGGATATCGCTCTTCTATTAGACGCAGAGTTTCCTGGCCAACCGCTCCGGTTGCGCCGACCACCGCGAGTTTCAGTCCCTGTAAGTCCATCACACTCCTGGAAGTGGTGGGGTCAAAAGTTGCCCATCTCACCAATCTTCCGCAATCACTTTTTCAACGAATCTATGGATTGACGCCTTTCCCGGTTGCGCCCGCCATCTGAGCACGCAATACAAACACTGTAACGGGAATGTTACTCCCGCATGGAGAATGACGACAGCCCCGTGCTTCCGACGCACAAGCGGCAAACAAAATGCACTATTTCAGGTTACACCCGCTTGGCGCGTTCGTCCATACGAAACACGGACGAACGGGGTCGCTAAAGCCCGAGCACGGTTTCCAAGCCGACCGTCAGTCCGGGACGGCGCACAACCTCTCTGACACACCTCAATACGCCAGGCATATAGCAGTCGCGTCCGAGAGTGTCATGCCGAATGCTCAACGTCTGACCGGCCGCCCCGAAAATCACCTCGTGATGAGCGCTGCGCCCTGGCAACCGGAGGCTGTGAATCCCAGCGCCCCCGATGTCGCCGCCACGCGTCTCCGGTAGATGATGCACCGTGGTCTCGTTGCGTTGGAAATCGCTGTCTCGTTGGTCGCGCATCCCGCGCGCGATCGCCATGGAAAATCCAGAGGGTGAATCTATCTTCATCTCGTGGTGCGCCTCCACCACGTCGACGTAGTCAAAAAACGCGGCGGCCTGTTCGGCCAGTTTCTTCAGCACCACGGCGCCCAGGGCGAAATTCGGCGCAACGATCACCCCGATGCCGTGTTCCCGGCTCATCGTATCCAGCGTTTGCAACTGTTCGACGTTCAGGCCGCTGGCGCCCAGCACCATGTGAATCCCGCGGTCGGCTGCCAATGGAGCCGCTTCCATGCACGCCTCGGCGTGGGTAAATTCCACCATTACAGCGGGTTGAGTAGAATCCAGCATGGATGCAAGATCCGTGGACAATGGGACCTCACCGCCTGGAGTGGGCAGAACGTCTCCCCTGGGGGTGTGGCAGGTGGCGCCTACCAGCAGGATGTCTTCCGCGGCCGACACCGCCCGCACGGTTTCAGCGCCCATCCGTCCCGTCGCTCCGTGTATCACTACCGAGATCGCGCCGTTCTGCGCCGAATTAGTCATGGTCCAGAACTCCTATGATCGGTTCCTCGTTCTTTCGGCGCAGTGTGGACTCGTGCGAAACGCGTTGTCGGGACACGGCCGGCTGTCAGTTATATCGGATGCGCGGGTCCAGGTAGGCGTACAGAATGTCGATGATGAGATTGGTGACAATGTAGATGATGCTGAAGAACAGGACCACGGTCTGAATCACGGGGAAGTCTCGCGCCAGCACCGACTGGAACGCGAGAAAGCCCACGCCGGGCCAGGCAAACACCGTTTCAATGGAAACCGAACCCACCAGCAACGAACCAAGAATGATCCCGAAATAGGTGATGGGCGCGATGGCAGCGTTGCGGAGAGTGTGTTTCCAAATCACCTTCCATTCAGGCAAGCCCTTGACCCGAGCCAGTTTCACGTATTCGCTGTCCAGCGCGTCCAGCATCGATGATCGTATGAGGCGCATCAATGCAGCCACCCAGAACAACCCCAATGAGACAGCGGGCAATATGTACGAGCTTGCGCCAGAGCGCCCCGACGTAGGTACCAGGTCGAAAGCGACCCCAAATATCCAGATCAGCACCAACCCTACCCAGAACGGCGGGGCGGCCTGCCCGATTAAGGCCAGGGCCTTGCCGCCATAGTCGAAGAACGAATCCCGTTTCACCGCGGTTATCACCCCAACGGGAACAGCGACGAGAGTCGCGATCGCGATGGATAGCCCTGCCAGCGACAACGTGGCAGGCAGACGGTCAACCACCAATTCGCCGGCAGACATGCGCCACTTGAACGATTCACCAAACTGTCCGCGCAGAGCATTACCGACAAATGTGAAATACTGAACGTATAGCGGTCGATCCAGTCCCCACGCTTTGGCGACCAGGGCGCGATCGTCCGCCGTCGCCTCGAATGACAGTAGGGTGTCCAGCGGGTTCCCCGTGATACGCGCCAACGCGAACACGATGATGGTAACGGCCCAAAGGGCGACTACGGTTTGCAGAACTCTGACGAAGATGTACCGCTGCATTGCGTCACTCCGACTTGCTCGTCAGGTGTGATGCACCATCATATCCCCGGCCATACCGGTGTCAAGTCTCGCCACCCGGCGTTATGGACGCGCGCCGTTCGATTCTCCAGGAAATCCCCTCTCTGCCCTTTCCCACTACCAATGACACTTCCCCCTTCTGACACTTCCCCCTTCCCTCCATCCTTCACCCGTCTTTACCATAGTTAACTGGCGCCTCAAATCTGTCCCGCCGCCATCCCGCGAGCCATCCCAATCCCCACATCCAGACACCGAACTCCCCAACACCGCTACTCCAAACCCTCTCAAACGCCCGCCAAAACCACCAATATCGCCCCAAACCCGCCCAAACCGCCACCATTTACCCCCACAACCCACCCCAACGCCCTGCTCAAATGAACAGAAATGAGCGGGATTTCGCCAAAATAGCCACTATCCCGACCTCACACTCAATCCTTTCCATCCCGTTTATCCCCTTTATCCATGTAAATGCTCTCCCGTCCGAGGCAATCCCATGACAATCTCCCAAATCCGCCGCCGCATCAACGTCCTCAAGCGCAGGTTCGCCCTCGAACTCACCATCATCAAGCTCCGACGCATCGCCGAAGCCGTCGCCAACCAGTGGGATCCAGATCAACCCCCCGAACCCGCCGAAGTAATCGAGCGCTTCGTCAAAGCCGGCTGCCGTCTCCCGACCTTCGGTAACCTCCGCCGCTGCCTGGACGATGCCCGACGCCAGGGAGACGTCCCTCACCCTGAAGACATCGTAATCAACCTGCTTCCCTGGATTGACGGCGACCGCTACCACAAATTCCTCCGCTGGGACCTTCCCCCCGCCCCCGCGCGCTAGCCACGCCCTCAACCCGGTGTAGACCGATAATTGAAATGCCCTGGCGTTATGGACACCCGCCGTTCCCAATTCAAACCCGGAAACCAACCGCGCTAACGTGTGCCGAACCCCGGCGGGCGATCCACTTGGTATAGATGTCCCGACTACGGAGAACACGGCCCCGACACCGCTTTTCGGAAATTTGTGACAGCAGATCTTACTTGGCCCGTGCCTCAATACGATTAACGTGCACAGATAGCCATTCTTTTACGTATATTTCGCATTACGACGGCTGATTCAGATGATTGACTGTGTTTAATCCAATCCAGTAAATTTACGCCACTGTGTTTCGAAATGACTGGCCGCCACATATTGGCCGCATATTTGCCTCCAGGAGGGACAACAGCAATGATGGACGCGATAAGCATTAATCGCCTTTTGTTCGCGATTCCGGTGATTTTGCTGTTGTTTGTGGCAGTCGCCTGCGGCAGCGAACCCGAAACGGCTCCGGCCGGGGCGCCGGCTGCAGCGGCCACTCAAGCCCCCGCCGTGGCGGCGACGTCGGCTCCCGCGCCACAGGCGGCCGCCACACAGGCTCCGGCAGCTCCCGAACCATCGCCCACTGCACCTGCTTTCCGGGCGGCCGCGGGCTCCACCGCAGTACCGACCGCCACTCCTTTGGCCATGACGGAGCAGCAAGGCGATATCAAGGTCGACACCTTGGTGATAGCCGTTGACCCATCGGCTGGCGAAACGAACCTCCCATGGGGAGGCACCGTGGACCACCACCAGCAAATGGACCTGGTGATGGAAGTGCTCGTCGACATTGACGCCGAGCAGAACATCTGGGTACCGCAGTTGGCCAAGAGCTGGGAGTTATCTGAAGATGGAACGCGCTGGACCTTCCAATTGGTGGAGGGCGTGGAATTCCACGACGGTTGGGGAGAGTTCACGGCGCAGGACGTGCCTCACAGCGCCAGGATGCTAACCCGGGAAGACTCCTTGCTGGGCTATGCCAATGACTGGCGAAGCATTGACCTCAACGCGACGCAAATCGTCAGCGATCACGAAGTGGTGATCCAACTGAAGGGACCCAACCCTGATTTCCTGTTCTACATCGCTCCCAGCGGCGGCGGGTTGATGATGAGCAAAGCGTACTGGGATGCGGAAGGTTTGGAAGGTTATACCAACGATATGATCGGGACCGGCCCGTATCGCTACGTTGACCGCGAACTGGGGGTCGACGTCGATTTCGAAAAATTGCCGGAACACTGGCGGTTGAACGGGCAGGGCGGCAACCCGGCCGAAGTTGACTGGCCCATGGTCAACCTCCGCTGGATCTCCGAACCCGCGACCAGGAACGCCGGATTGCTGTCTGGCGACATCCACCTGACCGAATTGACCCGAGAGTTGGCCGACGCCGCAGTGGCCAACCACGGCATGAAGGTCATTCAGAGCAATTTCCCGGGAAACCAGCTTTGGGGTATTTTCCAGGGCCTCTACCCGGAGACGCCAGGCCCCGGAGAGTGGAGCACGTGGGAGGAACCGTGGATGTACCCCGATTTCCCACCCACAGACAAACGCGTCCGCGAAGCCCTGAACCGCGCTGTGGACAAGGACCTCCTCATTGACACGCTGTTCAGCGGACGCGTCACCTACAGCCCGGTGGGCGGTTTTTACCCGAACCTCCCCGGTTGGGATGACGCGTGGCTTGAACAGTTTGAAGCGGACTACGGATACGACCCGGATAGGGCACGTGAGTTGCTGGCCGAGGCAGGCTACGGACCGGATAATCCGGCTGAAATCAGTTTGAAGGTCATGAACATTTTCGGGTTCCCCGAATCGGCCGACCTGATGCAGGCCATTGGCGTGATGTTCGATGACGTGGGCATAGACGTAAGTTACGAGGAGTGGGAATTCGGCAACTACTACTCGTCCTGGACCAAAAAAGAGCCGGAATCGGTCGGGTTTTGGGTAGGGTCCCCGTCGTACAAAACGGTGTACGCGCAGTTGAGCATCTTCAACCGTTCCAGCGGAGCTATCCATTTCTACGAAACGGAAGAATTGGACGTGCTATTCAAGGAATTGGGCCAGACGGTACCGGTGGACGAACGCGCTCGAATCCAGAACGCGATGGGAGACATCATTTACGAGGACTACGGCTACCTGCCGTTGTTCTACATATTCATCGAGTTCGTAGCCAACCCCGAGATTATCGACACGTGGGAATTCCCCGGGTCGGACGGAGCTAACTACGGCCACTTCGACTTGATACGGGCATGTCGCACGGCGGAACCATGCTTCTGACGATTGCCTTCCGGGGATCCCATTGATCCGGCTGCCGACATACGACGCAGGGGCGAGTCCACATTCGCCCCTGCGCTCACCATTTGCGTAACCACGGCGAGAGCAGGACTTTGGCGATTACCAGTCCAGCAGGTACCGGCAGCCCAACGCCCGGGGAGCTGAACGTCCCAGCGACCCCTCGACCGCCCTGGGTGCGGCGGTTCTTCGGCGAAGCGCGGCGATACCCATTGATCCCAATCGCCGTGGTGATGATCATGCTGGTCGTACCGGCGATATTCGCCGAGGTCATCGCGCCTTACGACCCGCTGGACGGGGACCTCAGGGTTCGCCTGCTGCCGCCTGCATGGATTGAGGGCGAGTCCGAAGTCAAAAATGTAGTCGCCCAGATGGACCCTTCGAAAATTGGCACCGAGGTGATGGCGACTAACGCCGCCCGGATGGTAAGGAACGGCGGCGCAGTGTTGCTCGACGGAGCCACCGAAGCCGTCCCGGGAACCAGGGTCGCCGTGATATCCAAGCCCGGTGGCACTTGGGAGTATCCGTTGGGTACCGACAAGGTAGGCCGCGATATCCTGAGCCGGATTATCTACGGGTCGAGAATATCCGTGGTCGTGGCAGCGCTGTCTATCCTGTGCGGCGGCGTGATCGGCACGGCCCTGGGGGTGGGCGCCGGCTACTTCGGAAAGTGGCTGGACATCATCGTGATGCGCGCCGTGGACGTCTCGTTGTCCATTCCGATCATCCTGCTGGCCCTAGTGCTGGTAACCGCCCTGGGAGCGAGTTTCGCGACTATCATAGTAGTGCTGGTGTTACTGCTCTGGGCGCACTACGCCCGGATGGCTCGAGGTGAGACCCTCTCGGTGCGGGTCCAGGATTTCGTCGCACGATCCCGCGTTGCCGGATCGTCGCACCCCCGCATCATGGCGCGCCACATCTTTCCCAACGTGTTCAACAGCCTGGTGGTGCTCGCGACGCTGCAAGTCGGGTTCGTCATCATCCTGGAAAGTACCCTCAGCTTCCTGGGCGCCGGTATCCCACGCCCAACTCCGGCGTGGGGGCTGATGGTCGCCGACGGCCGCGAATTGGTTACATCCGAGAGCGGTTGGTGGGTCTCGTTGTTCCCCGGCTTGGCGATCATGTTGACCGTGTTGTCTATGAACCTGCTCGGCGACTGGCTGCGCGACAGGCTGGACCCCAAGCAGCGCCAGGTCTAAACCGGCACCGGGCGAGACCAAACATCTGAAACGGATAGGGTGGGCCGCGAACCCGCCCCTATTTTTTCAACCTCAGTGTCCGAGCCGTCACTGCTGGGCGACGGCACACAGGTCTAAACCGGCACCGGGCGAGACCAAACATCTGAAACGGATAGGGTGGGCCGCGAACCCGCCCCTATTTTTTCAACCTCAGTGTCCGAGCCGTCACTGCTGGGCGACGGCACAGTCGTATCGCTCCAGGCAGGACTGGACCACCAGGTCGATGTCCTCGGACAACAGATACCCGTCGGCAGCCAATTTGGTGGCGGCGGACTTTACCAGTGCGCCGTAGGTCTCACGGTTCGTGTAACGTTCCTCTATTGACGAACGAGGGTCGCCAACTTCGTCGCGCTGGTCGCCGGTGGCAGGGAACCAATGGGATGAGCCTTGCATGGACATCAGTTGCTCGGGGGCTCCGGTGTCCGGGTGGCGCAAGTTCCATCCAGTGTGCGTGCCCACGGGCACGGTCAGGTCGGGGAGCCGGATGCCGGCCAGGTCGTTGCCGTCAGCATCCGAAGCGGATACCAGATGCGGATATTCGCGTCCTTCGCACACCGGATACGCCGCGATCCCGCGTGCAGCTTCCGGCCCAACATCAACCTCCCGCACTCGCCACAGACGATCTGCGTAGGGTCGATTGCGCCCGGGAATCGTGGGCATCCTTCGCAGATAATCGACCTGAGAGACCGCGGTGCCATCGTCGACGCGGGGGTGCTGGCTGGCCGGCGGTTCCACGCCGTCGGTTACCCAGCAATCCAGGTTGAACAGCGCGGCCCGCAACAGCGGGATATAGTCCACCGCGTTGTACGGGTGATGCCCAGTGGAACCGTCCGGCCCCTGCCCGACCATCAGGTCCGGCGCGCCGGGCAAGTGCTGGGTGCCGGCAAAGAGGTAGCGACGAGTCTCGGCGGCGGGTTCCAAGTCACCGTTTCCCGCAGTATCGATGTGGGTGAGGCAAGCATCGCCGCGCCAATATTCGGCGGCAGAGTCCGTGTATATGATCTTGGGAACGGCGTTGAGTTCACGGAGTCGGTTCAGGAGGCCGTCAGTCTGCTCCGTTAGAGTGTCCGTAAGGTTGTTGTCCGAAAAGGGGAATTGGTGGCCGAAACCGGGGTTGGATTGGCAGGACGGCTGGGCGAACCGGTGGTTGAACTCGCCCATGCGACCACCCGCGACGTGCGGGAGCAACCCGTCGAATACTTGGCCGCCATCTTCATCGACATTCAGCCCCAGGTACGCCATGTGGCGCAATAACCGCCCACACTGGGACACACCATGCCCGTAGATTTTTTGGTATCCAGGTGAAACGTCGTTGGCTGAGCGGAACCACGCCGCCGCATCCCGAATGGCCAGCATCCCACAGCCGACGACCACGGGTTTTGAGGCTGTGTAAATCACGTAGTAGATCTTGCCGGGCTGGAATCCCGAATCGAGCGTGATGTGTTCGGGGTCAGGAAAACTCCATTGGGAACGGGGGATCACCGTGTCCGGACCGTCCTCCCAATCCCTTACCATCAGCATCGCATCGGCATCGTCAAGCTCGGAGACGGGGTATGGACGATGCTCCCGATTGGCCAGCAATCTGGTTTGCTCCACGACATTGGGCCGCATCTCAACGCACGCCTGACCGGTCACCGGTTCGCCGTCGATGAAGATTTCGGGAGCGTCCAGACCCAGCAGCGCATCGCTGCGGTACACGTCCCATTGCCAGCCGATGGACAGGACCGAGTAGCCGTGTTTCAGCAGGAATCCGTCGCCCGCGGGAACATCCGTTGAGGTGATCGGAGGTGTTGGAGCGCGGTTGAAGAATGCTACGGTGCGCCGACGACCGCGGTTCACGACCTCAACGATCAACCGCCCGTTGCCATGCCCCGCAGAAGTCGGCGCGATCAACGTGAAATCGGATTCGAACCGGACGCGACCCTCCCCATCGACCGGCGCGTACTCCAGGTCTACGACGGAGGTGTTGGCGGCGTTTTTTGGATCAACCGAATATGTGAGCACACCTTCGATGCGCTCGTAAGCGCCGCTGTCTCCAAACGACTTGCCGTTGGCGTACGGTTCGCGGCTCTTGATGTTCACTGATACGACTGGCATGGTGCGCTCCAGGTCACGCACGAGGGTTGCTACCTTTGCTGCAACCCTTGTGTGGGGGATCAAACCAAGAGGGTTGGTGATGAGGCAAGATCGGCGGCCTATGGCGCTTGCAGCATGGGCCAGAAGGTGGCGGCGGCCCCGCCCATCATCCAGTCCAGATCCTCAGCGGACAGCCACGGCAACGCCGTCTTGCCCAGCGTCACCTGGCCCTCAAAACCACCCACCCGCGACGACGGGAAGTTCGAACCCCACATCATGCGGCGCGGCCCGAACGCCTCGATCACGCGGCGGAACATATCCTTGCCATCGTCATCCAGATCGGCGTACGGACCAAGGCTGGTGCTCGAATAGCGCAGGTGCGCGTTCGGCAGCGTAGCCAGTTCCTCCAGCGCGGCGGTCATGCCGGCCTTGTCGTCGGACCCGCTCCACCCCGCGAAATGGTCGGGCGCAAACAAGACGCTTGGATGGCGCGCTCCAATGTTGCGCATGCGGTTGACTCGGTCCGCCGTGCCTCCGCCGCCGATGGAGATGGGGACGCCCAGCGACGCGGCGCGTTCCCATATTGCATCGCATCGCGGATCGTCGGGTTCGGCCTGGCTTTGCAGGCGCACGCCCCACATCCCACGCTCATTGGTCCAGTAGGACAGCCTATCCGCGGCGTCCGATGCGGCTGGGTCCAAGATGCCCACGGCGACGGTTCGCGGCGCATATTGCAGCGCGCTGTCGCACTGGTACGAGTTGTCCAGGCCGTAGGTGCCGTTGGGCTGCACCAGGGTGGCGCATTCCACCCCGGCCGCGTCCATCTCCGCGATCAGGTCCTCGACGTTGTTGCTGACCTCCAGCGACCATCCCGTCGCGTCGGGGTGGAGTGGGTGTGCAACCTTGTCGGTGCTAACTACGTGGGTGTGAGTGTCGATAATCATGAGCGCAACTCCTGACCGAGATATTGGGACTGTTATCGGTCATTCTACGGCATTAATAACCTGATGCCAGTTTCACGACCGTCAAAATTCAGTGGGACGACAGACGACGTTACAAAAACAGCCGGTCCTCTACTGAGGCGTTATCCCGGTTGAGGAGCGAAATGCGATTCAGCCGCCGCCACTGCGTCTCGCATCGCCGCAACGAGGTCCGGCAGTTGCACCTCGCGATTGGGTTGCAGGAAAAGGAAAACCATCTCTTTCACCCGCTTCCCAGTGATCCTGTTCATTGCCGCCGCGTATGCGCCGCCTTGCAGACGATACCGCTCTATAGTGTCAGACAACCCGGCGTCTGGGACGGAGTCGGTCTTATAGTCCACTACGACCAAGCCGTCATCCTCTTCGAAAAGGAGATCGATGAACCCATGGAGCGATCCGTTCCCCACCGGCGACGCCACGGGTACCTCACGCCATAGGCGGCGCGAGTTGACGGCACGCCGCACCACGGCGCTGTCCACCGCCACCCGGGCCAGGCGGATGATTTCAGCCTCGCGGTCCGGGACCCCTTCGGCGACCGCTTGCGCCCGGGCGCGATATTCGATCCCGTCGCCCGTAGCCAGATCTATCGATTGCAGGACGGCGTGAACCGCCCGTCCCACCGACGTGCCGGCCCGACCGCGCCGCCAGGGTTCGGGTTCCATTGGCTCCGGTTTGTCGTCATCACCGTGCGCTGATAACGCAGTGGCTGCCACGAACGACGGTTGCCCCAACTCGGCCAACAAAGTGGCGCGATCTGCTTTCCACCGATCAAAAGCCTGGACCGAGTGATCGATCTCTGTATCCGGTCCCGGAACGTTGCCCTGCGATTCGAAATCGAATGGCGAACCCTCGCCGACTCGTTCGAGTTCGATAGGCTTCCACAATTCCGGATGATCGTCCATGTACCCGGCAATAACGTCGGCCAGAGAATTGCCGCCGCGCTGTGGCCGCCTCAGGCTCAAGACCAGGTGGTCGCGGGCCCGGGTGGTGGCAACGTACATCAGGCGAACTTGTTCGGCGTCCGACAGCCGATTGTCGAGTTGCAGCAGTTCCTCGTAACCGGAGGTGGCGATGCGATTGCTCTGAGAGCCCACACCCACTTCCACCCGCCCCTGTCGCCGGTCGAACAGCACGCGGTCGGGGCTACGGGATGGCGTCGAGTTGATGCCCGTCAGCACCACCACCGGAAACTCCAAACCCTTGGATCCATGAATGGTCATCACGCGCACCGCGTCCTCGTCGGATTCCGGCACCGGGTTGTCGGATACTCGCGCTCGCCACTGGATTTGATCGTCAACCCATTCCAAGAATTTGGCGAGCGGCCCACCGCCTGCGCCGGTAAAACGCGCGGCCTGCTCCACCATGAAACGGTAACGCCGCCACTGCTCCCGCATCCTGGGATGATCGGTAGCGGCTTCCATCAATTGCCGGTCTCGAATGAATCGGTCAACCAACGACTGCGTGGATTCCCAGATTCGCGCCGCATTGAAATCTCGGAGGACTTTCATGCCCTCGGCGACCGGCCCCTCGCCGGCCAGCGAAGAGTCGTCAAGATAATCGAAACTCCCGCCCGATTCCCGGTGCAACGCCAGGTCGACGTCGCTGCACGCGAAAGCCTGAGACCGCAGCGCGGCTACGGTGGAAACCTGGTCCACCGGGTTGTCGATGGATTTCAGGCAGTTCAGCAGATCGCGAATTTCCTGGGTCTCAAATACCAGCGAGGCGCTTTCCAGCCGGTAGGGAATGTCGTGCTCCTCCAACCCGCGTTCCAGGTCGGGTAGTCCGGTCCGGGTCGGCATGAGGATGCAGATATCCGAGTATCTGGCCGGCCGATAGCTCTCCTCACCGCCCGTCTCAGAGGCCTCCTGATCCAGAATATCCCACTGTTCGCTCACGATCTGCCGCAACAGCGTGCCGATGTCATCCGCCTCCCGCTGCCGGATGACGCCGATAGACTCGGCCACCGCCTCGTTAGCTAGCGTCCAGACAGCAGGATGACGCTCCCCGGCACTGTCGCCCTGCCATACCGCGGACATGGAATCATATTTGGCTTGGGAGTTATCCTCGTCAGCAGATAGATCTTCATGGGTTGAAAGCCACTGCCCAAACAGGGCGTTGACCCATTGGACGACCGGTTCCTGCGAGCGGAAATTCTGCGTTAGCTTGATGGTGCGACCGCCGGCATCTTCCAATCGCTGCCGCAACATCATCATCTGCTGAACGTCGGCGCGACGGAACCGGTAGATTGACTGCTTGGGATCGCCCACCACAAAAAGCTTGCCCGTCTCCGGCAAGACCTCTGTCCAATTCGATGTGCGCGCTCCGACGGGATTGTCACCCGAAACCGCCTCAGCGAGCAGCACGGCAATTTCGGCCTGTATCGGGTCGGTGTCCTGGGCCTCGTCGATGAGCAGATGGGAATACTTGCGTCGGAAATGGTCCCGGACTTCCAGGTTGTCTCGGAGCAGACCCCGCGCCCATATCAACAGATCGTGGAACTCCGCGCGACCTTCGTAGCGGCGTTGTTCTGCATAGTCGATGGCGAATGAGCGGAGGCTTTCGATGATCGGTACCAGGCAAGCGTTCCGCATCTCCTGGATCTCGGCGTAGGCACCCTGATCCAACTCCGCCAACAGCCCTTTGAGGCTCGCGCACGCATTGCTTCCGGTTTCCGGATCAGTTTGCCAATCCGCTTGCCGTCCTCCGCTTTGCCTAACGGGCAGGATATCCAACAACAGCCGGTACGAAGCCGGAGATCCTGCGGGCGTTTCAGACAGACGCCGTAACCCGCCGAGCTTGCCTTGCACGTGGTCGTACAGGGTATCCCCTGCTCCAATCTTCGAGAATGCGCACAGCCGTTGCATCTCGGCTATCGCATCTGAAAGCTCAGCCGCCGCGTTAGGGGTCGGGTATGGGGCCGGATCGAAGGGCGATCCGCTGAGGTCGCCGTAGTTTGCGTGGAAACCCTGCGCTATCTCTTTCATGTGCGACGGGCTCAGGCCAAATGTCAGCGCCAACGCCAACTGCGGTGCGATGTCAGTATCGCCGTCCAGGTGGAGATTCAGCCATGCGTCCCATTGCTCGTTGAACCGAATACCCGCCACGATCTCGTCGCTGGTGTCGAAAGCCGGCGGCAGACCGGCTTCGAGGGGGCGTTCGCGGAGAATACTGCCAGCGAATGAATGCAGAGTGCAGATGTCCGCCTGGTCAAGATCTATGATTCCCTGGCGGCAACGGATTCGCTCGTCTTCGTCGCGTCCGGGATCTACGGAGGCGAGCTCCAGGCTGGCGCGAACGCGATCCCGCAATTCGGCAGCGGCGGCTTCCGTAAACGTGATGGCCGCCACCCGGTTGAGCGTGGTCCGCCCGGTCGAAACCAGGTTCACCACCCGTTGTACCAGGCTGGTCGTCTTGCCGGTGCCTGCGCTGGCCTCCACGAACAACGTGGCGTCCAGTTCCTCGGCGATGACCCGCCGCGCCTCAGCGTCCACCGGAGCGAAGTTGACTGTCATCGATTGACGCTTCAGGCCTCCCCGGCCAGTTCCAAGTAGTCGGAAACCAGGGGATCAGATTGCTTGTGATTCCAAAGCTCCCGTCGCCTGGAAGGGCACACCGTGTCGAAATCGCAGTACCGGCAGTTGGCCGGGGTTCCACGATCCAAAGGACCGGGGTTGGTTGGAAATACGCCTGCATTGATGCCGGAAACGATGTTGGTTATCCCTTCCCGGAAACGCTGGGCGGTGTCGGCATTGTCGATGTCGAATCGTTCGGCGGGAGCGAAAGCGAAACGGCCCCGGTTGGTGCTGAACCAATACGCAGCCTCAATGCTGGCGGCGTCGGGAAACAGCGCGCGGGCCGCCAGCGAGTACACGCCCAGTTGGAGATGCCGCCCGGCGTCGATTATGTCGTCCTCCATGCCCGCATACGGCCTGGCGCTGCCGGTCTTGTAATCAATCACCGAGATCGATTTGCCGTCTCCGGCCACGTCCACACGGTCGATCATCCCACGGAACCGAATCCCGGTTTCAGGGTCCGTAACCTCAACCGTACCACCGCCGAAACCGAATGCCGCTTCAACCTCCACGTGGGACGTTCGGTGGCGAGCGCGCGCTTCGGAATCCTCCTCCAGGAATGTCTCCAGATCGGAGATGATGGTCGCCCGATCCATGTCCCATAGCAGGCGCTTGCCCGTGGCACCCCGTTGCTCAGCGTCTTGGAAGAACCGATGGGCAATCTCCATCAAACGCTCGCGATCAGCCGAGTCCCAAGGAGTTCCGGCCGGGGGCAAGGATCCGGCTTCCACGCTTTCGCGCATGAACCGTTCAAGAATCTCGTGTATGAGCGCGCCTCGGTCTAACGCACTGACGGAGACCGTCTCCTCCGGCGTCTCCAACGCCCTGAGACCGAGCACACTCCCGAGGAAGTAGCGGTATGGGCAAGTAGCCCAGGCTTCCAAACCGGTCGAGGAAATGGGAGCGCGCCGCAACCCCACGCTGAAACGGTCGTCATCAGATATCGACGACAGGTTCCCGTCAAACTCGGTCAACTGGGGTTGGAATCGGCTGAGGGACAATCGCACAGATCCGGCGACGGGACCACTCTGCGCGAATGCGTGGTCGCCCAAACGCGCGCCCGAGAGTTTCCACCGCAAGAGTCGATACAACCGGTAATCGTGCTCGTCTGCCATCAGGGTCTTGGGGAGATTGCTCAAGGCGGCCTCAGCTGAAACGTCCACGGTCAGCCAGCGCCGTTCGTGCAGACGGGGCAGATCGCTGGTATGCACCGGTTCGCCTTCCAAAGCCGATGCCTGTTCGAGGAACCAGCGCGACGGGTAGGCCTGCCGCTGGGAGGCCGGATGGGCGACCGGATACGACAATGTTCTGCGGACGGCGCTGTTCACCACCACAAGGTATTGGTGGCGTTCGTCCGCCATCCGTTGGTCCATGCGATCACCACCGCCGGATGCTAGCCACTGTGGTTCGGGCAACAGCGGATCGGAATGCCCGGGCGGGGGCACCGCCCCCTCAATCATCCCAACCATCCAAACGGCGTCGAAAGTCATTCCTGACGCGCCGGCGAAGGAGGACACGAACACGCCCTGTCCCGTTGGTCCCAAGTGCCCGAACGGTGTTCGCAACGCATCATCCACCATCTCAAGGAACATGGTGGGGTCGGGCGAATTTCCCACGCCGTCCGCCGTGTTGAATTCGTCCAGAGTCCGATGAACTCGTCGAAGGGCTTCCTCCTCGGAGCCGCTGACATCGTCGGCCAAGTATTTGTCCAGCAGTCGGCTGGCCCAATCTGCAAACTCAGCCCAATTGCTGCCGGGTGGAGGCGGTTCAAGGTCAGCCGCCAGGGTCTCGATGAAGGACAGCAAGTCACGGGTGGAACTCGCCTCGGCCCTCATCCCACGGGCGCGGGAAACACTGATATCGCCAGCCGCCTCTCGTCGATCCGCCTCGGTAGAGAGCCAGCCAGCGTGAGAATCCAAACGCGCGCGCCACTGCTCCAGTCCTCGCACGATGCCCGCTTTTCTAGTAATGGCATCCCAGTGGCTGGGGTTGAAATACCGCGCCTGTTGGCCTCGTGGACGCACCGGGCACCCGCTCATCCAAGCCATGACGTCGGCTCGTTGGAAATCGCTAACCGGCAGCGACAGCAGGCCGCGCAGGGTTCTCCCAACAGCCGTGTTGCCCAATGTTTCCGCGTCAGGACCAGCCATTGGGATGCCGGCCATCCGAAGTTCGTCCCGAATCATCGTGGCGTACGGGTCGGCAGTGCGGTAGAGGATCGCCATGCGGTGCAGCGGTATCCTATTCTCCTCCGCTTCCTGAACTACTTGCCGGATCACCCACCGCAGTTCCTCATGGGCGTTGGGCGAGATGTGCAGGTGGGCAGAGTCGGGCAGCACCGGCAACTGCTGGTTACTTCCATCGACGATATCGGGTGTCCCCAACGCCGACTCCAAATTCGCGCCAAGTTCTCTTGCTGTTTCATCCGCCGCCTCGTCGCCGGTGATGCCGACGACAACAGCACAACGCGACCTCTCCGCCAACGTTTCCAGGAGCTTGGACTGAGCCGGAGAGACCCGCCCGGGAAGATAGGAAACTATCAACCCGAGGTCATCGAGGCCCGGAGCATCTCCCAGCCGGACCTGTTCCGCAGCAGCCTCGGCGAGATCATCCAGGTCGTACCAGTCATCGCGGACTAACTCGCGAAACCGGTCGTGCATCCGCGCCACGGCTCCAGACAAATCGTCGCGAGTAGCCAAGGCAGCGCGCACGTCGTCGCCGGCGTTTCGCAACTGCCGGAACGCGACCCGAAGGCTGTGCAGCGTACTGGGATGCTCCCGCACACGGGCCAAGGGTCCGCTGGACTCCTCCAACACCTGCCGCAACGTGATCGTTTCCACCACCGAAGTGAGCGGTTTGCGACCTTCCCTTTCCAGCGCTGCGCCGCCCAGCAGTTCCGCCAGCATGGGCAGCACCATGAAGCGAACGTTGACGAAACCATCACGGCCCAGTGCCTGGCGCAAGGCCAGCCCTGCATACCTGTTGGGTGTGACCACCGTAACGGGAGCTAGCACATCGTCCCGTTTTTCGTCCGCGACCAACTGCCACAGCGTTTGCGGCAAATCCGGTGATAGCCGCTCGACAATCAGCCAGTTCTGGTCGGCGGCGATGTTGGCGGAGTCAATCATCTGGTTTTCGGATGGAGGCGTGAGACAACGGAGTGGTCCACAGATTCGTTACCATCGTAACAAATGCTACGGTCAGCTGGCGGTTGATGCATGCATCGTAATGCGTCGCCTCCCAAAATTGGGAAACGACAACGTCCGTTAAACAAGGCACCGCCCGGGTGGACGGAGACGCTTCTGTTCCACGCCGCCCGGGTGGCTGAGTTTACCAATCGCTGTGGTCCCGGACTGTAGCCTCAGGGTAAGCCGGAAACCCCAGTCAAAAGCCGTTAGTCGTCGGCTGCTACCGCCGGCTCGCGTAGTCTCAAGGGGAAGGTGCCGCCGAAGAGGCCGCACTCCGGATGCCGCTCCCATTGTGAGGCCGGCATCTCGTAGTACACCTCGATCTCGTTGTCGTCGGGATCCAGCAGGTACACGCCCAGGGAGACGCCGTGGTCGCTGATGCGCTGGATGCGGACGTCGTTCTCGATCAGCCGGTCGTAAAGTTCCTGCAGATCGTCGAAGGTCTCCATCTGCCAGGCCATGTGCGCCTGCCCAATGATGCTGTGATCGGGGCCGGCCGCGTCCATTCCGATGGCTCGAATCGCAAGCTCGTGAGACTTCTCGGTGTTGGCCGACATGAACACCGTTCCGCTCGGAGACCGCTCCATAATGGTCAGTCCCATGACGCGGGTGTAGAAATCCAGCGAGCGTTCCATGTCGCGAACTCGCATTACCAAATGGCCAAGGTGTTTTGGCGTGTACGACATCTCTGTCCCTCCTTTTGGTTGATCTTGTTCAGGCTAATCGTCCAGGTCAAGGAACTTTTGCACTTGCTGGCGGAAGGGTTCCTTGTCGTAGTTGTTGAAAAGCATCATGGCGTTGCGGACGGGGTTGCCGCCAAACATGCGCTCGTACAATACCTGCCGCCCACTGAACGAACTGCACGACACGTCCCACGCCAGGTGGAAGAGCTTGGCCCGATTCCATGCGTCGGTGGTGTCCGTGGCCAGGTACTCGTTGATCTCCGGCGCGATGCCCGTGTCAAAGTCCGCCTCGGCCGGTAGGGCCATGAGGCTGCTGGTACCCAGCATCTGCACGATCTCGATCATGCGCGGGTACACCGTCCTGCCGAACAGGGTGCGCCCGGCCTGGATCGGACCCATGGACGGACACATCATGCCCCATTGGTTGGGTCTGGCGTCGGCCTCGGACGCGCGCAGGCAAGCCCGCAGCATGTCCCGGTACGTTATCAGCTCGGCCACCTGCTCCTGCACGTGGGGTATGGAGCCAGAGCCCAGCGTTTCCACCATCAGGTCCGCCAGGCCCAGCACGAACTCAGCTTTGACCACGCAACGGTTCAGCACCTGGTATCCGGTGTGGGCGTTGGACATCGTGCCCGTGCCATACCCGTTGCACAGATCCACGTCGCCCAGCAGGAACACGCGCTCCCACGGCACCAGCACGTCGTCGAAGAACACCACCGTGTCCATCTCCTCGAAACGGGAACCCAACGGGTGATCGTAATGGGAGCGCCCCACGTCAAAACTCTCCCGGCACAAGAACTTCACGCCCGGCGTGTCGCACGGGATGGAGAATGAGAACGAGTGCTTCCAGTCGTCATCGGCCAAACGGTGGCTAGCCACGGGATAGATGGCGATCTCGTCGGAAATCGGCCCCAGCGTGGCCAGCACCCGGCTGCCGCGCACCACCAGGCCGGCGTCGGTCTGCTTGATGGCGGTGAGCGCGATGTTCTCAGTGAGGTTGTCCGCAGCCGCTGGAGTCCTGCTGCGCTGCAAGTTGACCAACGCGTGAGTCAGCGTGACGTCGTTCTCCCGCAGGAACTCGTGGTAGTTCAATACGTTCTGCTTGAATTCCGGGCGGTCCTGCGCGAAGTAGTCAGCGGAGCCGGCCCATGCGGTGAAGATCGAGTTCATGAAATCCGGCGAGCGACCCATCATGCCGCAACTGGCCCACGCCCACCGGGACATCATCTCCCGCTTGCGTTGCAGATCTTCCACAGTGCGCGGGATCTGGAAGGACAGGCCCACCGGATCGCCCGTGGTCGGGGAGGCGAAGGTCATCTCCTCGCGCAGGGCCGCGTCGTGCTGCATGTCGTAGAGGGCCGCCACCGCCTTCACCCCGTTGCGCAGGCCCGGGTGAGCGGTTACGTCGTCCACCCGCTCGCCTTCAATCCACACCTCACGGGGTCGGTCTCTGAGGCCGGCGATGTATTCCTGTCCGGTGCGCGCTGGCATGGTCCTTCACCTCCTCTCGTAAAACCGGGACGCGGTTGGAATGTGGGCGTCAACCTACGTTATTTGAAGACTGGCATCACCTCTTCGGTGAGCAGTTTCAGACTCCGGTGGACCGCCTCCTTGGGCAGGAACCCGCCCGGGTTCAGTTCGGCGGTGATTCCGGACACACCCAGTATCTCCTTGAACTCGTGGATACGGTCGATGACCTGCTCGGGGCTGCCGAACACCACCCGGGTCTGCAGCAGGTCCTCATAGGTAGAGTTCCGCAACTTCTCGTAGCGCTCGCGGCGCCTCTCCGGGGCGGCCACTCCCGCTCGGCCGAGCGAGTACTCGAAGAGTTCACGCTGCCGGTTGAAGAACGCCTCGATGCTTTCCTTGGGTTCCTCGATGGCCTCGGCTTCGCTGGGGGCGATGTACATGGGGAACCGCACGTTGATGTCGCCGACGTCCCCGTCGTGCCCCGCCGCGTTCCACTCGGACTTGTAGTCCTCAAGGTTGTTTTTCAGGTCCTCAACATCCATAGCGCGCAGGCCTAGGAATATGGGGTGGCCCAATCGTCCGATGCGGGCGAAACTGTCGTCGCTGCTGGCGGCGATGCGTACCTTGGGATGCGGTTGCTGATAGGGCAGCGGCGACAGCGTGGCGTTGGTGATGGTGTTGTACTTGCCCTCGTAGGAGAAGGTCTCGCCCGACCACGCCATCAAGATGATGTCCAGGGCCTCCTGGAACCGCTCACGGCTCTCGCCGTAGTCGATGCCCATGATGTCGTAGGCGCGGACGTTGCCACTGCGCCCGATGCCGAACTCGAAGCGTCCCTCGCTCAACTGGTCAACCGTAGCCGCTTCCTCCGCGATGCGCAGCGGATGAATCAGCGGCAGCACCTGCACCGCCATCCCGACCCGCAGATTCTTGGTACGCGTGGCAATCGAGCTGGCGATTACGATGGGGGCCGACAGCACCGAGCGGTTGGGGTTGAAGTGCATTTCGCCGAGCCACACCGTGTCCAGGCCCATCTCCTCCGCCAAGTCCACTTCTTCCATCGCTGATTGCAAAGCGGAGGCATGAGAGGGATGGCTGCCAATGGTAAAGTCTGCGTTGATCCCGAAGTCCATGAGTACTCCTCATAAGTGCGCGGGGAATGCCTAACTCGCAACATGGAACGCCCGCGTCAATCCTGATGATCGGACAATATCGCACGGGGCATTAGGCAGTCAATGCGCGCGGTTCGGGCGCGGGGCCTTTTCAAAGTCCCGTATGGCGGCCTTTCACCCCGAACCGTCATTACCGCTTTGGCCGGAATCCAGCAGATCGTTGTGTTCGAAATGTTCTGGATTCCGGCACGCCGCAGGCGCATCTTCGACTTTCGCCGGAATGACGGATTAACTTTGAAAAAGCCCTGGTTCGGGCGGCAAAGGATTTTATGCGGCAGCGCAGTTTCGCGAACCGGGGAAAGCACATGGTTTGTATGGGCGTGACGAGATTGCCACGGTTCGCACGATATGCCAGACTGGAATCGCAAATTCGACACGAGAACGACATCAACCTGGATCCGACCACCCTACGTGCAGCGATTAACGGGAGGGCACCATGGCAATCTTGAAAGTGGAAGGCGTGACCCACTGGTCCATACCGGTCAATAACCTGGACGAGGCCGAAGAGTTCTACGGTGAGTTGTTGGGCCTCGCCCCCGTGGGACGGTTGGGCAATAACGTTATGTCCTGCTTCAACGTGGGCGACCACAACATCCTGCTGTGCGAGAGCCCCAGCGCGGGGGCAGAACGGTCGAAAGACGACTCGGGCGCACACCATTCCTTCACGGTTTCGCCCGAAACCTTTGAACTGGCGTGTAAGGTATTCCACGAGCGGAACGTTCCAATCGAGCATCTGACCTATCGGGCCAGGGGCGTGTTCACGGGCCGGGAACTGTACTTCTACGACCCCAGCGGGAACCGGCTGGAGTTGCGCGATCCAACGTGGGTGGAGGGCATGCCGGAGACGCCGTTTGAGGAACTGGCGACCGCCTAGCGGCCAATCAGGTACGCAGTCTCGACATTTAGAGATATCACGGTAGGGGCGGACAACCACGCGCCCCCACAATTTTCCAAATGACCGGCCGGCCTATAGAGGCAAGTAAACTGCCTGCCCGGCGATGGCGCTGCGGTACACCGCCTCGGTCCACTCCATGTAGTGAACGCCGGTCTCAAAGGCCACCATATCGACAATCTCGGTGCCGCGGATGGCGTTGGTGAACTGTTCCTCGACGCGGTAGCGGGCTTGGGTTTCCGGGGGATTGGGGACCTCGGCCAGCTCTGTGTCGCCGCGCTTACCGGCCCACACGCGGCGCTGGGAATCGACGTGGATGGTGCCGTCGGCGCCGAACATCCAGATTTGGCTGCCGCGATTCAGGCCGGACGTGGCGCTCATCTGCATGTGCACCTGGGCGCCGTTGGCCAACTCGTACAGGATGTCGACGTGGTCCGGAATCGTCAACGAGGTCAGGTGCCCGGTCGCGTCCCGGCGGTAGGGCACGTGGATCTTGGACATCGCCATTACGCGATTGCCGCGCCCCAGCCAACGCATCATGGACTCGTAAGACGCGCCGATGTTCAGGGTGTTGTGGCCGCTGAGGGCTCGGTCGTGCCGCCAGTGGACGGGACCATCGAAATCGGCGAAATTGTTCTGCAAGGACGTGAAATCAACCGACAGCAGTTCGCCCAGATACCCCTGGTCGATCAGCCGCTTGATCACGTTGTCGATGGTGTAGCTGGTGGAGGTGGGCGTGAGTTGGCAGACCAGGTGCGGGTACGCAAGGGAGGCGTTCAGCATGTCTCGGGCCTCCGCCGCGTCGTTGGCCATGCGGGCCTCGGTGAGCACGTGCTTGCCGGCCTCCAGGGCGGCCAGGGTCATGGTGCGGTGCATGTAGGGCCAGGTGCCGATGCACACCGCGTTGACCTCATCGTCTTCCAGCACCTCGCGCCAATGCGAGTACACCTTGGGGATGTTGAACTGGTCGGCCACCACGCGGCCGGACTGCACCGTCCGGTTGGCGACGGCAACAATCTCGCAGTCGTCCACGCCTTGAAATCCGGGAATATGCCGGTTGCGCACGTTGCCGCCGGCGCCGATTAGTCCCACTCTGATGGGTTGTTCAGCCATTGTTCCTTCCTCTTCCGTTAGTTTGGGCATCCGCGATGTTTGCGAGAATAAGTTGCGAACCAGGCGCGCACCCAGTCTACCGTTGCATCCTACCGCATGGCGCTTCCCGCGTTCTAGAAACCGATGTGGAAACAAGGTAAACTTATTCTGGTCATAAAGGGGATGCCGGATACTAGCCTAATCGGGGAGTTGCGGTTAGGATGTCAGCGGCCCACACCCCTTGTTAATACATACATAGCAACCAACCCCACGGGAAATGAGGAGGGACATTCCCCAGTGGTTCAAACTGATGCACTCCGACGAACGGCTCTGATTCTCGTCTGGATCGGCCTGATTTGGAACCTGGCCGAGGCTGCGGTCGCATTCTTCGCCGGATTTCGGGCCGGCAGCGTGGTCCTGATCGCGTTCGGAGCCGACAGCCTCATCGAGCTTTTCGCAGGCGGCGTACTGGTGTGGCGGTTGTCCAGGGAGCAGGGCGACCACGAAGACGACGATGAGGCAGACAACTTGGCGCGGCGACTGGTCGGCATCAGCTTTTTTGTGTTGGCGGGTTATGTCGCCGTCCACTCCATCGTGAGCCTGGTTGGTTTGCTGCCACGACCGGAGCCCAGCCTTACAGGTGTATGGTTGGCCGTGGCCAGCGCCGTCGTAATGAGCGGCCTGTACGTGGCGAAGATGCGCATCGCGGCCCGGATGCAATCCCGAGCGTTGCGGGCCGAGGCTGTGGAGAGCCTGTTCTGCGACCTGCAGGACCTGGCGGTGCTGGTTGGGCTCGGGTTCAACGTTCTGCTCGCCTGGTGGTGGGCCGACCCGGTGGCGTCCATGATCCTGGTGCCGTTCTTCATCAAGGAAGGCAGAGAGAATTTTTCAGGCGAGCATGATCATGGTCACCATGAGGACGAAGATGAGCACGAGGAACATGAGGCCCGGAAACCAGGGCGCGTAGCGGCGCTGGTCTGCTTCTGCCGGAGTTGTTTCCTGGGACTGGCGGCATGCCGGGCCGCTTGCTGCCGGGTGTAGCCGTCCCGGGAACGGGCGCGACGCAACCCTTTCTCACGAGGAACTCGCAGGCATAGGTACTGGACGCTTTGCGGAGATATCCAGGGCCTCGATCGTCTCCCGCCTGAGACGGTCGGTTCGCACCATGTTCGGGTTAGTGGACGGTCCGCCGATGACCGAAAACTCCGGTGACCGAGTCCTGACATTGACGGCGCTGCCTGTGCGTAACGACGAGCAAATTGACATTGCTGTGGGGGCGTACCTAAAATCGTCGCAATTGACGGGATCGAGCGTGGGAAACGGCTCGACAGGAGGGCGACATGGCTGAACTACTGGGATTGGGATGTTCTCATGGACCAATCATTCTCACCCCGCCCGAGGTGTGGGCTCAGGGTCGGGAACGGGTGTTTGCGCGTGTGCCGGGATACGAACCGCCGGCACAACTGATTGCGGAATTGGGCGACGACAACGGCCTCAGCCGGGACATCAGCGACCAGAAGAAGGTCATCGAATCGTTCGAGATCATGCGGGACCGGTTGCACGAGTGGAATCCCGACGTGGTGATGGTCATCGGCGACGACCAGGCGGAGAATTTCCTACAGGACAACCTGCCGCCCTTCTGCCTATACACGGGCGCCGAGGTGGACGGTTATCCCTTCCAGCGTGGAGCCGCCCGCACCAACCTGTGGAACGCCGAACCGGAGACCAAGTTCACTTTCCATTGCCCCAAGGACTTCTCCCGGGACATGCGGAACTTCCTGATCCGCGACGGGTTCGACATGGCCTCGTCCAGCGCGCTAAGGGGCTGGGACTGGGGATTGGCCCACGCCATCATCAACCCGCTGGTGTTCCTGGACCCAGAGGGCAAGTTCCCCCTACTGCCGTTGTTCGTGAACTGCTACGGCGAGGAGGCCGGGCCCGACTATCCGCCGCGTCCCACGCCCAAACGTTGCTACCAACTGGGGCAGGGCATCCGCAGGTTCCTGGACACGAGGGACGAGCGCGTCGCAGTGGTGGCGTCGTCGAGTTGGTCGCATAGTTTCCTGGCCCACAAGTTCCAGTGCCGGGAGATAGACGTGGAGACCGACCGGCGTTACCTGGAGATGGTGCGGTCGGGCAAGGGGAGCAAACTTGCGGAACTAACGCCCGAGGAGATCCAGGATTCGGGAGACCATGAGATCCTCAACTGGATCATCGCCTTGGGCGTCCTGGGCGATACTCCGGCCGAAATTGTCGACGTGCGCGAGTCGAACACCCAACTGGCATACCGCGTGGCTGCGATCTGGGGCTAAGGCTCTCGACGACAGGTTACACTGGTCTCAGTTTGCCGCATCGGGTTTCAACTCCCGGCGCGGCAGTCAATTTCTCAGCAAGTAGAAGAAAGGCAGCCGATTATGGTTACAGTCCTGGAACCACGCACGCAGGCGGGGAGCGGCACCGGCCAAAGGAAATGCGATGGCTGTCCTCGGTGCGAACGACTCGACAGCCCCATGTGCAACATCCCCCATCCCAAGTTCGCCAACCGGCATCCGGTGTGCAACATTTGAGTCACTTTGCCACAAATCCAGGATCCACCACTGCGCTGATCGAGATGTAGTCACGCTTCGCATAAACCCTTATCCCCAGGGCGTACAGCAGCTCTCTTTTCCCCTGGAAATCCAAATCACTGATCCGGTCCCGAAACCTCTGGCAGTATTCCTCCACCTGCTGCCCGGCATCCTTGGCACTGGCAATCGCTTCCCTTTTCTCATCGGCTGCGCGGAGCCGCCTTTCCCACTCCTCTCTGAGCGCCTTCACCGGACCGTTCTGGGACTCGAAGGCATCCGTGCTCACCACGCCTTTGCGATACACCTCCAGTAACCGCAACTCCTCAGCACTGCACTTCCGCACCTCAGCCTTGCACCTGTCGATCTCGGCGTCCAAGTCCTCCTCACCCTCCTGCGCCTGCGCCAAAATCTGCGCAATGGCGCCAGCCGGATTGGCGACCAAGTTCAGCGCGTACTCCCATACGACACCCTCCAGCATCGCGCCGCTGATCTGACCAGCGTGACAAGCCATCGCCAGCCCGGGATTAACGAAATCGCAGTTGCAACGGTAGTACCGGTACTCCTTCCCGCTCTTGCTCCGCACGGCAGTGCAACCCACCACAGCGCGCCCGCAATCAGCGCACTTGACCAACCCGGTCAGAAGATAACCTTCCCCGCGCGCTTTTGTTGCCGACGCCTGCGGCATCCCTATCGTCGCCTGCACCTTGTTCCACAGCCACCGTGGCACGATCACCGGACTGTACCCCACGATCTCCACCCAATTTTCGCGCGCACGTGGCACCGTTTTCGTTCTGCCACTGGGCAAGACGACTACCTCGGTCTGCCCGTAGTAGTCCACTCCGATGTACGAGGTCCTGTTCAGGATCCTCTTGATCGTAACCGACCGAAACACCGTCCCTTTCCCCGTGCGAATGCCCTTCTTGTTCAGATCACCCGCAATGCTGCGGTATTGCATCCCGCTGGCCCTCATCCGGAAAACCTTACGAACAATGTTGGCATGCTCGGGAATAACGTACCTGCTCTGCGTGACTTTGTCGTAACCGTAACCGTAAGGAACTCGCCCAACCAGCATACGACCGTTGGAGGCCACACTCCATCTCCCGTCAGCCGTCCTCTTTTTGATCAGCTGAGCCTCGCGTTCAGCCGCCCATCCGGAGACATAGTGCAACAACTGCAACACCGCATCCGTCCCGGAGACTCCATCCACGAAAACCACTTCCGCGCCCGCCTTTTTGAACTCCATCACCAGATTCAGCTGATCCAACCCGGAACGCGCCATCCGGTCCGACCTCAGGACATACACCCTGTCGTACAGCCCAGAACGGGTCGTCGCCAAAAGCCTCTGCAACGACGCGCGGTCGTACACCGTCCCAGACTCTACATCGACGTACACGTCTTCCTGCCAGACCGTGCGTCCTTCCTGCCTCGCAAGCTCAAATATCTTTTCCCGCTGAGTGTCGAGGGAAGTTCCCTCGACCTGCCCATCCGTGCTCACACGCACGTAGGCAGCCGCCCTCTTATTGTCAGGCATTTTCAATGCTCCTTCCCGGGTTTCAACAAGCCTTCGCAATCACAATGAAACCGGCCTAGGAGCCCCGGCCACAAACTGCCTGCAAGCAGTCATGACCCACTGGGCTTCCACAGACCGGAAAACATCTCAGGCGGTTTCACCACCCTCGTCCCCGACGCCTCCAAACAGCCGGGACTTCAACCATTCCACCTGTGCCCGGTTCTGCCCTACCTCCACTTCCATCCTCACCTGAACACCGTCTTTTCCCTTCAAGTCGAATTCACCGACGCCCCCGACGATCGGGATGCCGGCAACCAAACCATCCACGGCTACGGCGTCGAAACTCGTCGCATTCTCCTTCCTATGGTTGTTCGCAATCTCTGACGGCGCCTATTGCAAGACGCCACCTTGCTCGTTAGAATCACAATAAGCCGTTTCGAGTTCGACCTCGTCCGGTGCCGGGGCCGCGGCGCAGCGTCCAAACTCCCGCGGCTCCGTTCTCATTCCAGGCCACTTGCGACCCGGTTTCATTTCGGACATCAAACTACCTCCTTTGGTTCTCATTCCTCACCGGAGTGCGCCAGTCGCGCTCCCTCACGGTTTCCCGTGGTGGTCCCATTGACGAATCGCACCTCCTTGCCGCGCGCGTCAAACCCACGCAACGGCTACCGTTGTCATCAACCCTCATCACTCTCAGCTTGAGCGGTGTCTTCTGCCTGGCGCGCCTCCTCCCTGAGTGATGTCGTCTCACGACCGAGTCGCTCGAGGGTGTCCCAGTCGGCCTCCAACTCGTCGCCGCAGTAAACCAACCAACCACGCTCACGTTTCCAGTCGCCACCGTATTTGACCAAACCGCCCAACGAGCCACGAATCGACTGGGGACTACTGGCGTTTGTTTCTCCAGTGCGAAAAATTGCCTCAGCCAAGGACAATTCCCTGAGACGGTAACCGTAAACCCGCGCCGCAGCGAGCGCCCGTTCCCGCGAGTTCGGCAGACCGGAAACCACGCTGACATCGTAGATAGGATCACCCATGCGGTCTACGGCGGGGTTACGTCGCCAGAAATCTGGCCCACGCATCTCCCTGATAATGGCGCCGGGTTCGTAAGCCGGCTCATCAACAGCAGCTCCCCCGAGCTTGCCACCCGTCAGCGATGCGGGAGTCGCAGTTTCATCGTCCGCGCTCCCCGCCGTAGCACGAAGTAGCTCAACGAACGTTAGAAGCACCTGAGTCTGCTCCCTGCGTAGATACGCCCGACGCCTATTCATCTCCGCCTCCTGCAGGTCGACTTCATCCTGCCGCAGCTGTTCCCGCAAACCAGCTTCCAAACGATCGATAATGTCTATCACGGTGTGCGACCTCCCGACCGCTCAAATATTGCCGCAAAACCCATTGACATGAGTCATGCACCGGAATCCTAACGCTTAAAACCGCTCATGTCAACCCTGAAGTCGCATCGGTAATAAGTCAGCATTGGGAAATCACGCAACAATTTGAGCGGTACGCTCAGTTGCTTCAAGTGTCGGCGCGTTTGGCTGCCTACACTGGAAACGAGCAACCGTCGGCATCAAAGAGCGCCCTGACTGCCGCCAACGACGGCAAGGGGTACCTCCCAAGTCACCGACTTCCCACTAAAACATCCCGCGGGAACATCCCCGAAAGGTCCCCGCCACGCCGGTGCCGGGGACCTTCCACGTAAGCCATATGATCCCAGCACACCCGCTGGAGACGCCCGCGCCAGCGTCCCGCACCAAAGCCGCGAGCCTCCTCTGCCGGCTCCGCACGTTAACATTAGTACAAGCCCTTGGGCGGGCCTTCTGATTACCGCTAATTCAAACTACCCAAGGACATCAATCTCATGCCCAATGCCGCCAACACACTCAAGCCCATCGTGGCGGAACACATCGGTTCCTGCGCCCAAGCAGTGATCGAATCCGTGCGAAGGAACACACGCTTCCCTTACCTCATCGACGCGAAACTCGGCAGTGCCGAGCAGGCTCCGTTGATGGACGCCGAAACTGCGGTAAGAGCCGAAACGCCGCAGTACACCATCGCCGGCAAGTGGAACGAAGTCCTGCAGCAACTGTGCGAAACCGATGCCCAGCAGGGCAGCCCACTCCGCACAATCGCCATGCGCGCCAATACCATCATCACGAAGGCCGGCATCCTGAACCGACACAACCGACGGCCGCCGCTCTACTCGGAACCGACGATTGCAGCATTTGTACAACTGGGCGTAGCAACGCCGGAACACTCGCCGCTCATCCGAGCAGCGGGCCAGGTAGTTCCGCCGCCTTTCTTCTCCCTGAAAGATGATCTCACCCCGATCATCAAAGACGTCGCCGCCTACATGGCGCGAAGCAACGAGCCGCAGAGCCCCGCGCAAATCATCCATTCCCTGGAACACCGGCGAGACCTGCTGGCCAAATGGCCTGACCTGGATCTGGCGCTCTTCATACAGCGCACCACGGGCATCCAGCCTGACGACCAGGGCGCCTACCACCCGGAACAACTCTGGAGCAGATTCATCAGCGCGCAGCAGTTGGTCACCAACACCGTACTCCATATCTTCGCCCGCGACGGCGAGCCACGCAGCACGGATTACCTGGTCAGCGAAACCGAGCGGATGGTCGGACAGTTTCTCCCCGAGGGCTACAAAACCCTCACCGCCGTGCGAGGAACAATCAGGAAATCCGACGACATCTCCTGGCAGGGTCCATCCACCTATGGCCTCCGGGAATGGGACACAGCCGTTGAACCGCAACGCGTAACCCGCCGGCGGAACAACACCGGAGACCTCATCCACGCCTTCCTGCTCCGGCGTGGCCCGACCGCAATCGAGGATGTAATCGAACATCTCCAGCAAACCTACGACGCCAAAAAGCTGACCGTTCGGGAAGCCATCAACCATGACCGAGAGAACCGGTTCATCCGGATCTACGACGGCAAGGTGGCCATCAACCCCGTTACCGATGCACAGAACAGCGCGGCTCCCCCGCTGATGGTGATGCCGGATCAGCGGGAATGCAGACCAGCACCAGTCCTATGGGAGTCTGAACTCGCATGGCTCAACCACTACGTGCAGGAACTCAACGAGTTGACGCCGCCGCTGCCGTCCCAGGTAGCCATCACCGGAGCTCGCGCCGCCGGCTTCGCGCAGGCAGGCGACGCCCTAGAGATAACCGTCGTCGCCGAAACGGGATGCAGGCTAGACCTGGAACCTCGGATCGCTGAATCCGCAGCGGCAGCAACCAAAGCGGTCCCGTGCGTGCGACCGAACATCAAGATCCAATCGTGCAAGCAGTGGGCCAAGAAGCAAGCCGGGGAAGCGCCCATCGAGTACCGCAGCGTGTGGCTGCCGCCTGACAAGCCGACGGAATCCGTGCGCTCGGAACATCGCGCCGCTGCCTAACTGCCTCCCGCACCACAGTGTGAGCAACGCGCAGCGTATCGGCACCGAAGAAATCCGTGCCGTCCTTCACCGTGAAGTACCAACCTGTACCCAAGGCTACGAAAACGGCAAAGAAAAAACGAAGGATGCGCAGCCGCCACTGCCGCCACCACCCTCGGACGAGCGCTGAAAAAGAGAATGACGCTAATATGCCAAACTTCTCACTCCGACAACTGGCCAAATGGTGACGAAACGAAACACGGAAAAATTTCCACCGCCTAGAAAATTACCGCAAAGCCACTCCGGTGCAAATTGAGAACAACAAAACCAGAGTCAGTGCCCCAGCTACCATACCCAACACGGCGTGCTTTGCCGCCTCTTTTCTCTTGGAATGGTCAGGCTCGGCCATCACGACGACAAGCACACCCAGCCCAAACAGAAAAAACCCCCAAAAGAAGTTACCCCAATCAAAGGGCTCACGCCGTTCAAAACTGCATTTCGCGCAGCGCACCGCGCCTCGGTCAATAGCACCAAGAGGCAACTCTTCGCCGCACCGAGTACAGAAATGCAGCCTATCATCAGTGGACATGGCTCAAAACCTCCTACAGGTAGAAGGATTGTAACGATGTCGACATCTGAACTCGCGTGGATAACGCGCTACGCGCAGGAGCTCGACGAGTTGGCACTGCCGTTGCCGTCCCAAGTAACCATCACAGGACCTCGCGCCGCCGGCTTCGCGCAGGTAGGCGACACTCTGGAGATAACCGTCATCGCCGAAACGAGATGCAGGTCAGACTTGGAACGTCGGATCGCTGAATCCGCAGCCGCAGCGACCAAAGCGGTCCCGTGCATGCGACCGAAGATCAAGATCCAATCGTGCAAGCAGTGGGACAGGAAGCAAGCCGGGGAAGCGCACATCAAATACCGCAGCGTGTGGCTACCGCCTGACGACGCTCCACGGCAGGAAGGTATGTAGAGCGTCTCCGAACGAGACGAAGGCAAGCGAACACCCCAGAACGCGCGGAACTATCCCGGGGACGTATCCATCGGGAACCGAGGTTTTCTGCGCGTGTGCCTGCCAGTCTGCGATGGAGCTTTCCGCATTGCCGCGTGGCACAAAGGCACCTACGAACGCCACCAAAGCAGGAATCCAGTAGAGCGTCCTGCACTCCGGCTTTCGCTGGAGTAACGGATTATCACCCGAACCGCCTGAAACGGAACGCCACTGACACCCCATTGGAGTTTGACCCCCTAACACCGAATCACCGCGACAAGCATAGAAACGGCTCCCCGGTTGAGGGAGCCGCCGTTCGTGTCGTTACCGGTCAACCGGGTGGTTTCAAAGAGCGCACTTTTGAATCCAGCTTCGTGATGGCGCTCCGCCAGCCGCGAAAGAAGCGTTCGAGTTCGCGCCCAAGGCCAGACCCTGAAACAAATCCGCCCCTGCTACCCTTCGACTCCAACGGTGACTGAAATGCCACCGCTGCCGAAACACGGGCGCGGGAATGCAGGCTGCGTTGCGCCGTTGGCAACTATAACACGAGGGCAACGCAGATAGCAGACAGCGGCAAGATGCTTATCGCCTCTGCATCAAAAAGGGACAGTAGCGCCTGCCATATCCCGGAGATATACGAACGCTTGGAATTCGCCCATGAACTACAGTACCGCGGCAGTTCATGTACTCCACGCCAGGGACTGGTCAGATGATCCAGCACCGGAAAATTCAGCAGAGACACAACTCGCTCATCTGCTACTCCAAGGGCGGATACACAGGCGGGTGGCACGACGACCTCATAACCGCTCCCCACAGCACTGACCGGCAACAGCAACGAGAAGGCGGTATCTACGAAATACTCAAACAGTTCGTCACCCCAGGGATGACCATTTGTGATCCCTTCTGCAACGACGGGGTCACAGGTACGGTCGCCCTGCAACTGGGATGCTCCTTCATCGGTGCCGACATCGACGCTAATCGCATCGCTGCCACCAAACAACGACTACAGGAATGGAAAGCGAAGAACGTCGCCGTTCAAACACACTTCGACGATCGCGGGAACGTGATGGTCACGGACCAAAGGCTGGCGCGAACGAGATAAGCGCAGCTCCGATGCTATACTCTGCGCAGCCCAAGCGACGTCTTGGGGCTTGTAGATTCCGGGACTGAAGCACGGCGACCGACAGGTGCCGACACAGCTAGACCGCCAGAATATAAACCGCGCTGCCCAGCCACCAATCAGCCCGAGGTCAACGTGAACATCATCCACGCCACCAGCACACCTACTTTCACCGAGGACTTCAAGGCGATCCTCACCGAAGCTCGATCAGCTGACATCGCCGTCGGTTACTTCTTCATGTCCGGTTTCACCGAGGTCGCGCACGAACTCTCCGGCGTTGCCAAAATCCGCATACTCGTCGGGCGCACCGATCGCGCAGTCCTCGACGACGTAGCTGCGGCGATCAACCACAACGATACCTTGGGCGAATACCTCTCCCGTTACGCGCCAACCCGTCGCAGCGAGAATGACAGCCTGAAGGATGAAGCTGCCCGCCAGGTGGGTAACTCTGCCGGCACTGCTCCCCAAACCGACCGAGAGCAGCAGAGCATAACCCGTATCCGCGACCTAATCGCAGCCGGCCGTTTGGAAGTGCGAGCCTACCTCAAAGAGAGGCTGCACGCAAAAGCCTACATTTGTCATTACAACAGCGCCGCAGTAGAGGCATCCGCCATAGTCGGATCATCCAACTTCTCGCTGGCCGGATTCTCAGGCAACACCGAGCTCAACGTACGCTTTGATGGGCGTGAGGTACGGGAACTCGACGCTTGGTTTGAAAACCTTTGGCAGGACTCCGAGGACGTTACGGAACGTGCACTTGCCGAAATCAACCGTTCTTGGGCAGTTGCCCAAACCCAGCCCTACGATGTCTACCTGAAAGCTCTCTACGAGCTTTACCACCAGGAAACCAGCACTATCGTTATCGAACCCGGTCGGCGCGGCCCTGTATTGGCTAACTTCCAACTGGACGCCGTAAAGCGTGGTCTGGACATTATCTCGGAGCACGGGGGCTGCTACATCGGCGACGTGGTCGGCTTAGGCAAGACCTTCATCGGAGCCAAGATCCTGGAGGAGCTAAAGCACGTCTACCCAAATGCAGGCAACCCGCTCATCATCTGCCCTGCATCCCTGATGGAGATGTGGGCCCGGGTGAACCAGACTTACCAACTTGGCGCGGACATCGTTTCTCAAAGCGACATCGCCGTCCCTGAGCAAGCCGAGTGGGACGATGCACAGGACGATTGGGTGTTCACTGGAGAACCGACACGGGGACAGTCGCTGACAGCCAGCTACTCCAACAACGGGCCGGTACTTATTGACGAAGCGCACAACTTTCGCAACAGCTCCAACAACCGCTACAAAGGCGTTGAGAATTACCTGCGAGAAGGCGACCACAAAGTGGTGCTTCTGAGCGCCACGCCGCAGAACCTGTCCCCAATGGACATTTACCATCAGATTCGCACCTTCATGGATGATGATGACCACGGGTTGCCAATAGAGCCGCAAAACCTGCAACGGTACTTCCGCACTCATGCCAAAGATGCTGCGGCCAGCGAAGAATCACGCCGCGCTATCCAGCGCGCGCTGATGCCCATCTTTATTCGGCGCCGCCGGCGCGACATCACAGAAATCTATGGCGACAGTGCCGAAGTCAACGGCCAACCGGTCAAGTTCCCTACACCGCAACTGGACAACTTAAACTACCAGTTGGACAACGTCTACTCGGAAGCCGGCGGTTCTGCTGCTCTGTTCCAATTGGTTGATCAGCACAAAGGAGCCCGCTACCAACCCCTTGACTACCTCAAACCGGGTCACCAAGATGACCCTCGCTACGACGCCATCAAACGCAGCAGAGGCCGCATTGCCAATCTCATCAAATCCTTGATGCTGAAACGGCTGGAATCCAGCGTTCATGCCTTTCGCAATACGTTGGACACCCTAGCGGTCAGTAACGAAAACTTCCGTCGCGCGCTGGGAAACGGCTACGTCCCTACCGGACGAATAGCTACTCGGATGCTCACCGACCCGGACTTTGACCCAGACGATATGCTGGCAGCACTAGCCGAAGACGAGGCCGAAGGCAACCGCCGCAACGCCCATCCCAGCGATCACTTCGACATCAAACGTTGGCGCAAAGACCTAGAGGCCGACGCGGAGGTGATTGCGTTCATCAAAGACAGCATCAAGTCAATCACGCCGACCCAAGACGAGAAACTGGGGCGCCTGCGCGACTTCCTCGCATCCGATGCCGTAAAGAACGAAAAGGTGCTTGTATTCTCTGAATCCCGCGATACGGTGGAATACTTGCATAGAGAACTAAATGCCGGCGGCCAAAACAGCGAAATGGCCATGCTGTCCAGCCGAAACAACGGCAACCAAGCTGACATCATTGCCCGCTTTTCCCCCGTGTCCAACCTCGCCAACCTCAGGTCGGTTCTGGACAATCCCATACGCATCCTGTTGGCCACTGACGTAGTTTCGGAAGGGCAGAACCTCCAGGACTGCAACCGGGTAATCAACTACGACCTGCACTGGAACCCCATCAAACTCATCCAGCGTTTTGGTCGCGTTGACCGCATCGGGACCACAGCCGAGACGGTGTACCTGCACAATATGTGGCCCGACACTGGCATTGATAAAAACCTGTCCCTGACTGACCGGATTGGAGAACGTATCCAATCTTTCCACAACGTCATCGGCCACGACAGCCAAGTTTTGTCCGCCAGAGAAACGTTGAACACGGAAGCGATGTACCGCATTTACGCACAGGGTGAGATACCAGACCACGAGGCGGACCAACTGATGGATGAAGGCGCAGCGGCGCAAAACAACATTGCCCTCTTGCAGCGCATACGGGACAACGACCCCGACCTGTACGCAAAAGCTGCTAGCCTGCCCAACGGTATACGCTCTGCCGTAATCGCACCACAAGGTCCGCACAAGGGCAAGACCATTGCACTCTTGGCACGAGGGCGCAACCAAGCCTGCTATGCCGTCGGCAATGATCTGCTGCCCGTGCCAATTGAACCCGACGAATTCCTAGCATTAGCTAAATGCGACCCGCATACTCCAGCCAGTCCTTTGCCCAGGAAAACCAATGAACGAGCAATGGCTGCCTACGATGCTTTCCGCTCCATTCCCGCTACACGGTTAGTTGACGCGCCACGACGCACCGAAAACCAGCGCTACGTCAGCAGGGAGCTGAACCGTGCCAGAGGCCAAAACGACGGCGACATCAACTATCTCCGAACCGTAGAACGTATGCGCCGTATCTACGCCAACCGGGATTACAGTCCAAATGTTGATGCCGCCATCACCGTAATGCGTAGAGAAAACGTCATTGGTCGAGATCTGGTGCATCGCCTCAGCCGTTTGGCCGATTTATACAACTTGAGGCCGCCCAGACAAACGGAGACGACCGCTGAAGAACTGCCCCACCCCGTCAGAATTGTCTGCTCCGACGGACTGACCTAAGGCGACTTGCCAAATCAATCAAAATCCAGCATCTTTATATGAGAACCCGCCAGCAAAGGAATAACCATGTCAGGCACTGCCGCCGATGCAGACCGCGTCGCCAATACCATAGCCCGCATCTTCGCGGATGACGATCCCAACAACCGCGCTGACATCCTGCGCAGGCTTTTCGCCGAGACGTTGGACTTCAACCCCACCAACGGCACGATCCCCCTTGCGGCGAATGACGGCTTTCCTCAATCTGCCCACCGGATCGCTGCTCAAGACGGAATCAACGTAGCTTACGTAGCCATAACAGACCCTGGCAAGACCCGCATCAACAAAAGCGACGCGACATCCGTCTCCCAATCCATCGTAAATGCCACCGGCGACGACCCCTTGGTAGTGCTCAGCAACGGTCCTAACGACCGCTTGGAGTTCGTCTGGCCAGTCCAAATCGGAGACCGAGAAGAACTGCGTAGAATTGTCATCAACCGGGAGATGCCACAGCGTACCGCGCCGGAACTGGTGGCCGACATCTACGCGCTTACGCAAGAATCTGGCAGCGTCCACCAAGCTCTACGGCAGGTATTCACCGACGAAGCAGTGGAGCGGCCTGTAGTCCCGGAAAATCCCACAGACATTTTCAAGCCGCACTTGGAACCCCTGCGCCGCATCTACGCCGGACTGGCCAACGAAAAAGCCACGCAGACCAAGCGCGAGCTCTGGTCAGATATGCTACGCGGCTCTGGATTCACTACCGGAGAACCCGGAGAGGAAACTGAGCTGTTCATCAGCCACACCTTGCTGGTCACCATCGCACGCGCCGTGATCGCCACCATGAGCGATTGGGAACGCCCCGAAGACCCAGCCAGCGTAATGGCTGAAGGCTTCGCTTCTTGGCCACAAAACCGGGACGAGCGCGGCCCCACCAACTCTGATGGCGTGACATGGACGCGGCAGGTGTTCCACACCGCCGCCACTTACGATTGGCGGCCGCGCACTCGCGACGTGCTGCGCACCATCTACCAAGACCTGATCCCCAAAGAACAACGCAAGGCTTTCGGTGAGTATTACACGCCAGACTGGCTGGCGGGTATGCTCGCTGAGCGCGTCATTGACGACCAGTGGATCGAGCACGCCGTCGAACGACACCTCCACAGCACGGACATTCCTACGCGCACTGGGGTCTTGGACCCCGCCTGCGGCTCCGGCACGTTCCTGTACCACGCCGCCCAGCGCATCATCAACAGCGATGCCCTGCAACAGCAGAACGCTACCCCGGAACAGCAAGCCGACTTCATCGCCAGAATGGTCAACGGAATTGACATTCACCCTATTGCGGTGGAAATTAGCCGGGCCACGCTGATGCGCGCCCTCCCTGCGGAACCTACCAACGGTGTCGAGTCCTTACAGATTTACCAAGGCGACGCCCTCATTTACACCCACCGCGCTATGCAACTGGCCAACAACCATAGCCTGCCTTACCATACGCTGGAATCAACCGGCGGCCGTCACCTGCGGATACCCACCCAATGGGCAGCGCGACCCGGATTCGGTCAAAAGGTGATGCGTTTCGTGAGCGCTGCCAACCAAGGGCAGCCAATGCCTGCTGATACTGCTGAAGGGTTGCTGGAAACCGACCGCCAGACCCTAGAAGCGACCTACCGCACTCTGACGGAAATCTGCCGGGAAGAAGGTAACAGTGTCTGGGCGTGGTACATCTTCAACAGCGTGTCGCCGGCGACGTTAAAAGAACGCAAGGTTGACCGCATCTTGGCTAACCCACCCTGGGTCCGGATGAGCAACATCCAAGTCGAGGATCGCAAACGGGAACTCGAAAGGCTCACGACAGAAATGAACTTGTGGCCCGGAGGGCGCTACAACACCGGGTTCGATATTGCCGGCCTGTTCGTAACGCGATGCCGCGAGCTGTACCTGACGAACGAAAACGAAAGTTACAGCCGCACTGCGTGGGTGCTCAACAACGCGGCTGTGAACGGCGGGAATTGGCAGAAGGTCCGTGCTCAGAGCATGAGTTGGAATGAAGAATTCCTAGACCTTGCCAAATTGAAAGAACAACCTTTTAACGGAGCGAAGTCCTGCGCCCTGATACAAGGAGCAGTGTCGCAATCAGGCCCGGTACAAACCGAGATGCTCAATATAGATGGGCAAAGAGTGCGTCGGAGTGACGATCTAGCAACCGTTCGGCAAAAGACGGCAATCAGCACTAAGCCAGAAGGATTCCCTGCACAACAATCCGATTATTTTACTGCCGGCAAGCCTGACTTCCGTAACGGGGCAACAGTGTTCCCTCACGTGCTCGTTAGGGTCGCTGAAGTACACGGACAATCCAACGGCTACACATCATTTACCACCTACCCATCACAGCGCAAACCTCCGGCTACTTGGCATGAAGTGGCTCCTATAACAGCCAATGTCCCATCTGAATGGATAGCGGAAATCTGCTCAGCAGATGACCTCTTCGCCTTTTCCACCAGGATGAGCAAACGACGGTACATCCTCCCTTTGGATGGCGAAGGGCAAAGAGACCCGCGGGCGCTGACGGATCCATTTTGGCTAAATGTGGAGAGCAAATACGCTGAACGCAAGGGGGCCGGCAAAAACACGCCTCAGACGTTGTGGGACAGAGTGAACCGATACGATGCACTAACGAGCCAGACCAAGATTGCTCTAACCGACGTGCCACGCAAAGTGGTGTACAACAGTTCAGGGGCGTGGGTACGGGCAGCACGCATTCGATGTGACCTACCCGTTGTCCACCAAGAATACTGGTACACCGCCAAGAGCGAAGACGAAGCTGCGTATTTAGTCAGCGTCCTAAACGCCGACTGTTTACAGTCGGCGTACCAGCAAAGCCGAAAATCTGACAGGGACTTCTTGCATCACATCTGGCACTATGTGCCCATACCGCGCTTCGACGCGGAGAACGATCATCATCACGCGTTGGTAAATTTGTGCCTCGAAGCAGAGCAGACTGCCGCCAAGGTGAGAGACAGTATGGCACCAGACGACGGCAAAATTGCCGTCTCCGAGGCCATCCGAAGCGCCCTGCGGGAGAACGGCATCGCCAGACAGATTGACGAGCAGGTCAAGGCGATCCTGCCAAAGCACACCGTTGCTATGAATAAAAAGGGTATCCCAAACTGGTGCGCAGTGAGAATACGCCAACTCAGGGAAACAGCCACCGAGGACGACATCATAATCAACGAATCTTCAGTGGAAGGATTCGGAGAATTCATCGTTAGCCACATAGACATGGCCAAGCCTATGGTAACGCTCACACCGAATGGAATCATCAGCGCGACATGGGGCGCCCCCACGGAGAATCACCTCAACATTCGGTTCCTGCCAAATGGCAATTTGGCGTATCTGCTGGTCCCCCATGACGACCACTCAAAGGTTACAGAATGGAAGCAGGACGAAACGTCTCCTCAGTCGATCACTCCAATACTGGAGACGGCGAAGCGGGAGTATATCCCGCTTATGGAGACCCCGTCCCTGACGACTGGGAAATCCTTCGCGCTATCGGCGGAAGTCACATAGACAACCGCATCGTCCAAGCGACTGCGTTCGAGACAAAATGCGGTGAACTCGGCATATCGTTCACCGCTATACCACCAGAATGTCCCGACGTTCTTGAATGGCCCAACGGGACTAGAGAAGAACGGTTAGGCCAAGCAGTCCGGCGACTGTCCAGGTTCGGTACAACGGCAGAGTGCATGGTCACGACACCGAGCGCTGTCCTCGCTTCCCTAGGAGAGGAATTCCCCGACGCGCACTTCATGTTCGTCCCCAGGGACGACCCAGACGACCTTCCGCTAGACCCTTTTCATCTAGAGCTACGAGGCCTGCCTGAAAGTACCGCAGGCAAGCAAAGAGCTGGAACACAGATTCTGCGCGTCATGCTCGACCAGAGAATGCTCAGCGAAGCCAAGGAGATACCGGCACCAATAGGAAGCCAGTGACGATTGGCTACCCTGCCCACAAGGTCAAACAGTGCGAACGGCACCGCCCCGGAACCGATGAACAGGTCTGCGACAAAGGGTTCCAGTCCAAGATGCCGGCGTCGCCGCGATTGCGTCTTTCAACATTGCCCGCAGGCGAACGTGTTCACCCAGCATTGCTGAAACCGTCACCGCGTCCAGCACCTCACCGTCAACAACCGGAGCCGTGCCGGAATCAATAATCTCGTCAAGATTTTCCCTGATCGCCGCCGAGCTGCTATGGCAGCCATGATCCACAAACTGCGTTGCAGCCGCGGACTTTCATACCGACAGGCAAATCCGCAGGCACTGCTACCACGCTTTTGCTGCCGGGCACATCTCCATTGCCGACGGTGTCGGCAATATCATCAATCTCGGGCACGGACCAGAGTGCCGGGGCTGCCTAGACCAAGCACCATGGTGACGGCACCGCCATGCCGGGTTACAATGTAGGAGCCAGTGGTCCTAGTCCTTCCGCTGGCAACCTCTCTCGCCGCCGGTGTCCGCAACCCGGCGGCGAATTCATTGCGCAACAGGCAAGTTACAATGCTGGAACGTCCGAACCGTGGTGAAGCCAACGCCTGCTGCCTGACCCAGCGCCGCAGTGGCGCCGCCGTACCGTCGGCGTTACAACACCAACGTCTGCGGTTCCAGTGATTCCACCGACAACTACTCGCTAGCCATCGAGCCTCTCGACCACCTGGCAGCGTTTTCATTGCACCGCAATCCAGCCACGCCGGTACCACGTCCATGGCGCACGAGGTGCCGAAATCTTCACCACCACCAGAGCGGAACTACCTCACCTGTAGTCCTCGGCATCATCAGAAGACTAGGCACTGGCGCAAACAGAAGCGCCCACGGTTTCCGGTGGGCGCTTCTGCCTGAGCAACAGCGTCTGTAACCCAGCGATTACTCAGACCACCAGCTGCCGCTGGAAGCCGTGTAGAGCCAGAGACCAGAACGGTCCTGCGTACTGGTGCAATTCGCAACCGGACCACCTGGGCCTGCGCAGGAAGCAGCTTGCGCAGTATGCCACTGAAGCAGAATGTTACCTCGTGCATCTCGAACTGGATTATCCTTCGGCACATTCGCGCAATCATTTTGATCGCAAAGGGTGCCAGGCAACGCAACGTTGTCAACACTGGCGATGGCAGAACCGGCGTTAGCAACCAAAGCAGGATTCCAAGCACTGAGCGGGCACTCATCACGGGCCTGAATCTCCTTGATCACCAAGCGAACATTGTTGCCGCTAGCCAAGCTGACCGGGTTAGTTTGCAGCGTCTGCCGCAGCAACTGGTCGCAGGACAAACCCTGCCCCAAGGTGCCGGCCTCACCGCCACCGGGGCGAATGATGTCGAGGACGATGAAGTTGATGATGAGACCGGCGCCGCCGATGAGCACCGCGCCGATGAGCGAGTTCCGCATGCCGGTGATGCCCTGCTGCGTTTTCTGCTGATCGCCCCCGGCGGACATAAAGTTGAACACGCCCATGACGAAGAAGAACCCCGACACTGCCAGCGCCACTCCGACCACCGCGTAGAACGCGACGTCGATCAATCCTTGCAAGCCTTCCATCTCGTCACATCTCCCTGGTCAGTGACCGCCGACAGCATCCGCAGCCAGCAGGACTCCGCGGAAAATGCAGCATTGAGTTTTGGTTAAATCGCCATGTTAACAACCGCCGTTGCCGCCGTCCGGGATACGGCGATTCCGACGTGCACAAAGCATCTACAGGAAACCCGTGGGTGCCTCGATTCGCCAAGAAATCTCCACAGACCAGCGCTACTCAGACCACCAGCTACCGCTGGACGCCGTATACAACCAATGCGTAGCACGATCTTGCGGCTGGTTGGCAGAATCCCAAGTTATGAGGATGTTGCCCCTTGCATCACGAACGGGGTTATCTTTTGGCTCTGCCGTATTCACGTTGCCCTTAAACAGAGTTCCAGGAGCCGCAACACCGTCAACCTCAAACCCGCCCGTCGCGGCACTGGCGGCTGATCCTACCGTCGGATTCCAAGCACTGAGCGGGCACTCATCACGGGCTTGGATTTCCTTGACCACCAAGTGAACATTCGCGTCACTCGCCAAGCTAACCGGGTTGGTCTGCAACGTCTGCCGGAGCAGTTGGTCGCAGGACAAACCCTGGCCTAAAGTGCCGGCCTCGCCGCCGCCAGGCCGAATGATGTCGAGGACGATGAAGTTGATGATGAGACCGGCACCGCCGATGAGCACCGCTCCAATGAGCGAGTTCCGCATGCCGGTGATGCCCTGCTGTGTCTTCTGCTGATCCCCGCCGGCGCTCATGAAGTTGAAAACGCCCATGACGAAGAAGAACCCCGACACTGCCAGCGCCACTCCGACCACCGCGTAGAACGCGACGTCGATTAATCCTTGCAAGCCTTCCATTTGCAAAACCTCCTTGCAACGAAGAATCCCGCAAAGGGATTACTGAGACCACCAGCTACCGCTGGAAGCCGTGTACAACCAGTACTCAGCCCTGTCCTGCGTTGACGTCTCGCCAGTCCCAAATCCAGTATTCTTCCACCGCAGGGCGATGTTCCCACGCGCGTCGCGAACCGGAACGGCCTTCCATCCGTTGGAGCCCGTACACTCGTTGCTCCCGCACAAAGTTCCAGGCAGCGCCACACCGTCCACCTCGTACTGAGTGATACTCCCAGGCGTGGTCGTATTCAGCGCCGGGCTCCAAGCACTCTTAGGACACTCATCGCGAGCCTGGATTTCCTTGACCACCAAGTTAACGTTGGCGTCGTTAGCCAGCGAGACCGGATTGGTCTGCAGGGTCTGCCGCAGCAACTGGTCGCAGGACAAACCCTGCCCCAAGGTGCCGGCCTCACCGCCACCGGGGCGAATGATGTCGAGGACGATGAAGTTGATGATGAGACCGGCGCCGCCGATGAGCACCGCTCCAATGAGCGAGTTGCGCATGCCGGTGATGCCTTGCTGTGTTTTCTGCTGATCGCCCCCAGCGGACATGAAGTTGAACACGCCCATGACGAAGAAAAAGCCCGACACTGCCAGCGCCACTCCGACCACCGCGTAGAACGCGACGTCGATCAATCCTTGCAAGCCTTCCATCTCGTCACATCTCCCTGGTCAGTGACCGCCGACAACATCCGCAGCCAGCAGGACTCCGCGGAAAATGCAGCATTGAGTTTTGGTTAAATCGCCATGTTAACGACCGCCGTTGCCGCCACAGTCGCAACGCACCCGCACGCCAAATGCGGCGACCGTTTCGATCCCAAAGCTGACCTGCGAGACCAAGACGCACTCAATGAACCGCAGCCAGGTATGGATGACATCAGGAACACAGCAGACCGATTAGCGAATGCCTCAACAGGACGGCTACCAGCCGAGGTGCATCTCCGGAAACCACGCTGCCAAGCGTCAAGATCGTGGTGGCACACCAACACTTGACTAAAGGCTAGGTTGTCAACGCCCGCGCCGCCATACCGCCGGGCAACGGTAAATTTGCTCCACAGGGAAAATGATGAATCGCGTTCCGATACCCGGAGCCACACGACAGGAATGCACGGCGTTACATTGCCGGAAGTACAGATCCAGCCTGAATGCCGCGTAGCCCGGCGACTTCGCTCAGGAGTTGCACACGCTGTAGGGCAGCGAATTCAGCGGCGGGGCAGGAAACAACCGCCGGGGCAACCAACGCTGCGGCATTCCAGTTGACGAATACCTCAATCGAGAAAGCCAATGCGCGGGCGCGGGCGATTTTCGGTTCTCATACCCAGGTCTCCAGCGTCGGCACCGTCGCCACGAGCAGCCTCGGTGCGGCGATACCGTTCACCGTCGCGGTGGGAATTTTGCGGCCCGATCCACCGACAATCCCAGCAACAACCACCAACGCAAACATGATGTTCAGCATCAGCCACGACTTTTAGGTCATCACACAGGCGGCTGCGCCTCGGTAACAGACGGACGCGACAACGCTGAGTCACTCACGGGCTGCGGCAGGAAATCGCCGCAGCACGTGTTTCATTGACCAGTTCATAGTGCGCGAAATTACGGACAAGGCATCGGGTCGCTCCCAGCAATTCTGACCGTTTCATTCACGCCGGCGGTTGTGATCGGCGCACAGTCCCTTTCTTGATGCAACCGCCGGGCTTCCATAGCGCGCCGCCGCTGAAAAAGCCTGCTTCTCCAGGAGGCGCAGCCAACCGCTCCCCAATCGGCGAAGCTGTCGGCTACTCCGACGTTCCACATCACGAATCGGAGTAGAGAAGTCGCCTAAAACACCCCGTTCCGGGGCTGCTCCTTTTGGGGAGCGTCGGAATACCGTCAACCTAGCACGCATCACCCGCTAACGCGGGTCTCTCCCAATGGAGGGACTCCATGGTCTCATCGTCTGACCAGCTTTTCCCGCACACGCGGGACCATCACCTTGACCGGCGCTGGAGTAGCGGGCCAGCGCCGGGTTTCCGCGCAACTTCGGGTCACACCGCCATAGCCGCCGCTTTAGCCGACGACGACGGTGATGCTCTTCCCAGACCCGTGGGGTTCCACCCGCTATCAATGCCGATTGAGTCCCCAGCGGCAAAGATTACGACCACGGATGCCGGATGATAACCACACGACTGCAACAGCCCGATACGTACGGCGTAGACCATAACCCGGTGCGCTCGGACGCTGACCACCTTCCACAATGTGGACATAGACAGGATGATTACCAACAGTAATGCCGACGGGAACGCGAACAGCAGCCCCGCCTAGCCGCCGACCACCAAGGCGAAGAACTACAGGCCGGCGGCCCCGTCGAACACCCGGTACCGCGGCAAAAGGGCGGCCACCAAGATCAGCAGGTTTCCGATCATCCTGAACCTTGTGGACCATTTGCCGGCGCGAGCAGCTCCTTCAAGCCGATTGACCTTGACGCTATGAACCCTCGAGGGTAGTCTGCCCCTGCTACAGTCTTTTACCGTTCCGAAATCTCCTTGAGAGTTCTCGGGCGCGATTCAGCGCACGGTAGGCCATCGTGCCTCCTTGCGGGAAATCGCGTCTGGGAACGGTGGACTGTAGCAAGTAAGCCTATCTCTGCGTCCGCAAGGGGGTTCCCAATACGCTCATCACGCACTTGCTCGTCCGAAACGAAGCCTACCCCGATAGAGCTCGCCAACTTCACATCGCCTGTGCATTGTGCCGAGCGAAGCCGCCCACCAACTGGAGTGCCGCGAACCAAGCGGAGAACCACGGCGAGCAGGAGCCGACTACATAACGCAAGGGCAGTCCCCGGTGTGTGGCCGGCGAAATACTTGGCGGTCGCCATGCTCGGCGTGTTGATGGCAACATCGGTGGCGTGCGGAGCGAGCACAGAACCAGAGAGCGGCAATTCCTCCGGCAGCCCCGCGCCGGCTCCCAATGTGATTCCCACCGACACGCCAGCGTTGGCGGAGTCCCCTGCTACCGCTACGCCGACGGATACGCCAGCCCCTGCTGCCACGTCAGAGCCCACGCCGGCACCGGCGCCCACTGACGCGCCGCTTCAAGCCATGCCTACGGATACACCGGTGCCGACGCCGATGAATACAACAGCAACGCCGGCCCCGGAGCCAACGCCGTTGCCGAAGCGTGGGGGGCACCTAGTGCTGGCGGTTCGCGAGTGGCCTGCGAACTGGGACACCGAAGCTGGCAAGAAGGCTTTTCTAGGGGAAAGCGGTGCTTGGGAAGTGGCTCGCGAGGACCGAGGAACCATCACGGTCATACCCAGCCCCGGGTACGAGTCAGACCGCGGCGGCCCGTACTTGGATGAAATTCAGATCTACGCCGCATCGCATCTCGCCACCATAATTGCTGTTACGCAGATGGGTTCTACTCATGGTCACTTCGGCTCAATGACGATGAAGGACGAAGTCGGGGCTGACATCATTAGGATGGCTGTTTCGACTCCCCACATCAGGGTCCACACGTGGGGAGACAGTGTCAGCGATGAGGATCTGGAGCTAGCGGCCGCGTCAGGCAACTGGTTTCCATCAGACGAAGTGCCCACGACACTGATTGATTGCCGAGTACGGGGCTATCAATCGACGGACCTTCCGCAGTCTCTGGATGACTGGATCCACGTGTGGTTTGACGCGGAAAGTCCATGCGTTTCGGATGGAGAATCTGGAGTGCTCTACACACCGTAGGGCAAGTCAGCGCGGAAACCGCAGGCGGTGTTTGATCAGTCGGTCTCCATTCTCTCCCCTGGTATAGCAGTGGGTAAAGAAGTTTGGTGGCGGCGACTGCAACACGGACACCGCCATCTACCGCCACGCCCTCGCAGCCGTACTGGTCGACGTGGCTGATTCGTCCAGGAACACCGGCGAAGCCGCCAACGACACCCGTGGAAGTTGCCATATGTCCAAAACAGCTTCGGACGTCCCCGGTAGCAAACGGACGCGCATCGGCTGAAAGCAATGAGCGCCGAGGATGTCGAAAGAGCCGTCCACCTGGTCATGGCAAATGGGCAATGGCTCGCCGGCAACGAAACCGCCGTGCGCTACGCGCTGGTGGACCTCATCCTGCGGGCGCCGGGTTGAAGCACCTGGTCCCCTCTCCAATGCCGGCCCGACCCCAAGCCGCACACGCGGGGCTGTCCCGGTTCCACACCGCTGGTTACCTTGGCAGGATCCCTTTTCCCCGCACACGCGGGCCATCGCCTTGCCCGGCGCCGACGTAACCAGCCAGCGCTTGGTCTGCCTGCAACCGCGGGTTGCACCGCCAACCAAACGTACTGCCAGGCGGCAAGATCATGTGCGAGATGATCCCGCTGGACACCGGCTACACCACCCAGCCCACAGTGTGAACGCATCTGCCGACGAAACAGCATCGCATGCCCTCACGCCCGCGAGCAAATTCGGAGTACAATCCCGACCAAACCCCCATCCCAGAAGGGTGAAGACCACATGACCACCGTATTAGACCGAGAGACTCGCACCATCGCTCAGCCGGGACAGGGCAACCGCCAAGGCCGCTGCGATGGATGCCCGCGTTGCGACGACCCTAACGCCAGCTTTTGCAAAATTCCCCATCCCAAGTACCAAAACAGACATCCTGTCTGTCGAGTATGCGGTCATTGTGTCCTGCGGGGCAACCACAGGGATGATGCCTCGGATCTGGACGACCACCCTGGACTAGGCCCGGAACACGGCGGACAGGAACTAAGCCTTAACTGATGGGTATGGCGCGCGCGCCGTAGAAACCGCCACCATCCGCCCGAAAACGTCTTATCCAGGAGGTCACCCCGTTGCCAATGATTCGCGGCAAAGTTACACAACTCAAGGTTTGCGGCCACTGCGTGCTGCGCGGCCAGCACCAAGACGATGCATCGGATCTGGACGATCACCCCGGGTTCAGCGGCAGTGGTCCGGAGTCGGCGGGCAGACCCAGCCTGAATTGACCCGGTCGGAACCAGTCACATTTCTCGGCGGGTTTCGGTTCTCGTCCAGCCTCATGTTGGCCGGGGTGCCATGACCCACGTCAGCATCGTCCCTGGCCGATACACCAGGGACACGTTCCAGCCGTCGAGATATCGAGGACTTCAGGCGCCGCCATCGTCCGACGTCATCATAGAAATCTGCACTGATGGCGTGGCTCTGAATCTGGCGGGCGTGGTGCTGGACGGCCAGGGTGTTGGCGGGGTTGGCATCTGGGTACACGACTGCGAGGACGTGACCATCACGCGCGGCATGCTGATGGGTTTTCACTACGGGATTCGCGCCGAAAACGTCAGCAACCTAACCATTCGTGACTGCGTGGTCGCGGATAACACCAACCCTCTGAACGCCGGGTGGCTGCCGGATATCGAAGCGCCGGTTGAGGAAGGGTTCGGCGGAGGGATATATCTCCGCAACGTCCGGGACAGCACCGTAGAAAACAATCTGGTCAACAACAATTTCAACGGGATCAGCCTGGTCAGGTCCGACCGGAACGTCGTCAGGGGCAATAATGCGTCCTACTGCGGCAATGTGGGGATATACCTGCTGGCGTCCTGCGACAACGAGGTGTCGAATAACAGGGCCGAGCATTGCATTCGGTACACCGATCGGTTCTGGTGCGATACGGCAGATTCCGCCGGGATACTGCTGGAACATGGTTCCCACGGCAACCGGATCATCGGCAACAGCCTGCGCTACAGTGGGGACGGGTTTTTCATTCGCGCGCACAATCGAGAGCCATCCAACGGCAACCTAGTGTCAGGCAACGACGGAAGCTATTCGCCCAACAACGCTTTTGAGGCGGTGTTTTCGTCGGGCAACATTTTCGAAGACAACCTCGCCAACTATTCCAACTATGGGTTCTGGTTGGGATATTCGACGGACACCACGGTGAGGCGCAACGAGATCATCGCGAACCGTTTGGACGGAATCGCCATCGAGCACGGGCAGGATAACCGCATCGAGGAAAACCGGATCGCGGGTAACGGCAACGGGGTAAGGCTTTGGAGCGACCGAAAACTGCAAGAGCCGGGGTACGATTCCCCGGTGCGGCGGCGCTACGCCATCACGGGGAACCGGATAGAGGATTCCCGGGAGCACGCGGTATTCGTAACGGAGGACCATCAAGTGGACCACGCAGAAAACAGCCTCGCGGGCAACGCCAACGATTATGTTCGAGGCGGCACACGAGCCTGAAGGTATGCCGGGATAACCGCCAGCCTGCTGATGGCGGCCGCGGGGCAAGCGAGCACCCTCCCCAACGGGGCCGTTCGCGGTCAGGGCGGATCGGTCTATGTTGGAGGACGGGCGGATTTGAACCCGCCCTTTTTACATCGGGTTGGTCGGGCTGCGGGTTTTGGGGATTGGATTCCTCCTTGCTATTTCATAACCCTGGAATTGGCGGTTGGTTGGAGTGTTGGGCGAGAGGCAGGATTCTCCGCCAGGGGCGGGCCTTTCGGTCCTCCTGAGGCGGACGCTTGCGGCCCTCCGAAGGCGGGCTTACAGCCCTCCAGAGGCGGACCTTGCGGCCCTCCGAAGGCGGGCTTGCAGCATCGTTGTCAGTACGCCGGAGGCGCATCTCCGACGGTACGGCCGGGTTGGGTACGCAACTATTTTGCCTACTTTTTCGTGTACTCGGTGCGCTGTGTGCACGCCTGCGCGCGGGCTCGGACAGTCCCGGGGACACCAGTAGGGCTGCGCCGGTGAGGAGTCAGGTCTTTAAGCGGCGTTAGCCCCCGTGGGCCGGTTGCGATTTTTACTGACGGGGTTGGCCGTCGATGCTGGAATCCTGCCTCTCTTTTTGGATGGTGATGAAACGCGCGTTTTTGCCTTGGCTAGGATTAGCATAAACGTTCCCTTATGGAGTGTCAAGGGGTCGTATGGATCCGCCAGGGCAATCGCATTTGGAATTTACAGACTCGTCACTCCGGCGAAAGCCGGAGTCCAGGGGCCTCGGGATGAAGACAACGGTTGCGAAACAGCCGACTTCAGGCACTGGATACCGGCTTTCGCCGGTATGACGGCAGCCGGGAGCGCCGCACCAAAGACCCAAAGGTCGAAATGCGATTGCCCTGATGGATCCGCCGGAGGCGAACGGGCTCATGGGAGGATTACGGTTGCGAAACAGCCGACTTCAGGCACTGGATACCGGCTTTCGCCGGTATGACGGTAGCCGGGAGCGCCGCACCAAAGAGCCAAAAGTCGAAATGCGATTGCCCTGATGGATCCGCCAGAGGGGGACGGGCTCATGGGAGGATTTTGGATTGGTTGCGAACGGGCGACCGGCCGGGGATACTAGGGGCAGCAGAGAGTTCGCACGATGAGCCACGAAAGGCTGGAGTCGATCATGCCATTTGCACATCCTGAGTTCCTGGTATCCACCGATTGGCTGGCCGAACACCTGGCGGACGACGAGGTCCGAGTGTTCGAGACGACGGTGTTCCTGCACCGAGGCGAGGGCACGGTTCGCGCCGAGTCGGGCCGAGCGCAGTACGACACGGGACATATCCCGGGCGCGGGTTTCCTGGAACTCCAAGCCGACTTCTCCGACAACGACCAACCGTACCGGTTCATGATGCCCTCGGCGGAGGCGTTCGCGGAGGCGGCCGGGCGGCACGGTATCTCTGAATCCACCAAGCTGGTACTTTACGACCGTCTGGGGTCGCAGTGGGCGGCGAGGTTCTGGTGGATGTTCCGCGCCATGGGCTGCGCCGGCGCGGTGGTGCTGGATGGAGGCTGGACGCGGTGGACGGCCGAAGGGCGGGCGGTTTCGACGGAACCGGCGACGTACCCACCCGCGACCTTCAGCCCGACGCATGATCCGGCGCGGTTCGCCGATCTTGTCGAGGTCATGGAATTCATCGAATCCGGCGATGGTGGCGGAACCTGCCTGATCAACGCGCTGGGGCGAGATCAGCATTCGGGTGAGGACGGCGGGCGCGCCTATGGCCGCGCAGGACACATCCCGGGCGCGACGAACGTTCCGTCGGGCGAGTTAACCGATCCCGCAACGGGACTGTTCCGGCCGGCTGATGAGCTGGCGGCGCTCTTTGAATCTGCCGGGGCCGACCGCACGCAGCGAGTCGTAACGTACTGCGGCGGCGGTATCGCGGCGTCCAACGACGCTTTCGTGCTGGCGATGCTGGGCTACGAGAACGTGGCGGTGTATGACGCGTCGATGTCAGAGTACGCCGCGGATCCGTCGCTTCCGCTGGTGGCGGACTGAATGCTGGCCAAAACTGGCCTTGCAAAGGAACACCCCCTCACCCCAACCCTCTCCCACCAGGGGAGAGGGAGTTTACAGATGCCGTTCGGACGGAGGTGAGCCATGACACAGGCTGACACGCTTAGCGCAACCCTGGAATTCGGGCTTTTCGACTGGATCGAGTGGGACAAGTCGGCGCCCAACGAGATATTCGAGAACCGGCTGCGGATGCTGGAGTTCGCCGACCGGAACGGCTTTTACAGCTACCACCTGGCGGAGCACCACATAACGCCGCTGAGCGTGTCGCCCTCGCCGGCGGTCTTCCTGGCGGCGGCGGCGCAGCGCACGTCGAAGTTGCGATTGGGGCCGCTGGTGTTCCTGCTGCCCTTCTACAATCCCATCCGGCTGTACCATGAGATCTGCATGCTGGACAATCTGAGTAACGGCCGGCTGGACCTGGGCGTGGGGCGGGGAGTGTCGCCCGTGGAGGCTGCCGAGTTCGGTGTCGATCTGGATATCAGTTGGGAGATGTTCAACGAGCAGATGGACATGTTCACGCGCGGGTTCACCACGGGCAAACTCGAACACCAGGGGAAGCATTACAACTACCAGGACATCGAGTTGTGGATTGCGCCGCACCAAAAGCCCTATCCGCCGCTGTGGTACGCAAGCAACAACATCGAGACCGTGCCGTGGATGGCGCAGCACGGGTTCAACACCTGCACGGTTTTCGCAGACAACGCCGGCGTCAAGGAGCATTACGAGCTGTACAAGCAGGTGTGGAACGCAGACCGGTTGGCCGACGGCATGAACAGTCACGTGGACGTACCCAAGCTGGGACTGGTTCGCCACGTGTACATCGCCGACACCGACGATCAGGCACGGACGGAGGCCAAGGCGGCGTACCGGACGTGGTTCCACAACATCGATTACCTGTGGGCCAAGAACGGCCTGGACCGGCTGGGCGCGATGCGGGATTTCGACTCGCTGGAATCGCGGGACGTGATAATCGTGGGGACTCCGGAGACCGTGCGGGAGCGGGTGCAGAGGGCGATTGACGAGACGGGCATCAACTACTTCTGTCCAATATTCGCGTGGGGAGATCTGACACCCGAGCAGGTTATGCGCTGCATGGGCCTATTCGTGGATGAGGTGATGCCGAACCTACGGCCGGGCGGATAGATCCAGGACTACGGCGAACACCTGCACAGGAGATGCGACAATGTCCACGGACACCACATACACGCCAGCCTCCGCCGAATCGGTGAGCAGGACCATCGAAGCGCTGGCGGCCCGCAACGTGGACGCCGTCCTCGTTGAGAGTCGGGAGGCGGCACTGGCCAAGCTGAAGGAGTTGGTCCCGGAGGGCTGCGAGGTGTTCGTCAGCACGTCGGAGACGCTGGACACCATCGGCTACACCGAGTACATGGACGGCAACGACCGGTACATCAACCTGCACGACCAGATGCTGGCGCAACCCGACGCGGCGTCCCAGCGGGAGTTCCGCCGGACGACCACCACCGCCGACTACTTCGTGGGCAGCGTGCAAGCCATTGCCGAGACGGGCGAAATTGTCGTAGCCAGCGGGTCGGGCAGCCAGATTGGCGCTTTCGCTTACGGCGCGCGGCGGGTGATCATGGTGGCCGGCACGCAGAAGATCTGCCCCACGCTGGCCGAGGCCGAAGCGCGCACCCGTGGCTACACCCTGGAACTCCACGACCGTTGGTTGGAGGGACGAGGGTCGGGGCCGGCACCCATCGGGAAGTTCCTCGTGATGGAGCACGAGCCGGTGGTGGGGCGGATTATGATGATTCTCATTCCCGAGAGTTTGGGGTGGTGACCGACGTTGTCAAGATTGGTAACGTTGCAGAGAATTTTACCCTCACCCCAGGCCTCTCCCATGAAGGGAGAGGGGGCAATTGGGAGTTACTCACCTCTATCAGATCTCCGGAGGAGAGGGAATCAATCGAAGTAGATGGGCTCTCCGTTGAGGGTTGATTTGTCCTCGAAGGGCGTGGGATTGGCGACTGCGGCGCGCACCCAGCAACCGTTGCGAGCGTTTCTCAGCACTGCGGCCACGCGCTCGGGATCATCAGGGGATTCGATCTCGTAGCTGGTTTCGACCTTGGGGGCGCTGGCCTGGATGGTGCCTTGCAAGACGGAACCCTCCAGCCCAAAATGCACGGCGATGTGGGCCCTTACGCCGGTGATGTCCACTTTCATCATTCGAGAGTACCTCTCGATCTGGGTCATCTCTCAAAAGGCGATGGAAGCAGCGAAATAGCTGAGCGGCGCGGGGGCGGTGTGATTGCCGCCGACGTTGGGCCCCTCATCGCAGTAGATGGTGAACTTCACGTCGCGGCCGACGAAGGCGCGGCGCAGCATGTTGCCCATGTCCTCCACGTCCACCTCGGTGACGGTGGCGCGGCGGGTCTGCCCGGGTGGGAAGGGATCGTAATTCGGTTCGGGTCTTGCGGTTTCTCCTGGCATGGATCCTCCGTGTGGTGGGGTTTTGGGAACCGTACCACGGCGAGTTTGGCGGCACAAATCGGGTGGTCGAGGAGCTTGCAGCAGCACAGAAGGGAATCGCGCCCGAGCCCCTGGTTCACTCGTGTTATATTGGCGTAAGACATATCAAAGCGAGAGAACTATTCATGGATATACGCACGGTAGCCATTCTCAGCCCCGGCGACATGGGCCACGCTGTGGGTCAGCGACTTCGCGAAAACGAGCTGGACGTCATAACGTGCCTGGACGGCCGATCTGACCGAACCCGCAACCTAGCCGCCAGGGCGGGCATCCGCGACGTCCCCACGATGGAGGAGTTGGTCGAACAGTCGGACCTGATCATGTCCATGACGGTGTCGGCGGCGGTGCCGGGTCTGTGCCGGCAAGTCGCTGATGCGATCACTGCGACGGGGTCGGATGTCCTGTTCGCCGAGTGCAATGCTATCTCGCCTCACCTGGTGCGCGAGCTGGAACCCGTCATTACCGACGCGGGCGGGCGTTTTGTGGACGTCTCCATCATCGGTGGACCGCCCCGTCGCGGGTACAGCCCGCACTTCTACGCTTCCGGTGACCATGCGGCGGATTTTGCCGGCCTCAACGACTTCGGCCTTACAGTGTTGAAGCTGGATGGGGAAGTGGGCCAGGCGTCAGGAATCAAAATGTGCTACGCGGCGATGACCAAGGGGTCGTGGGCGTTATACACGGAGTTGCTGATGGCGGCGGAGCTGATGGGGCTGACCGAGCCCCTGCTGGCCGAGTTCCAGGGTGGGCAGCAGGCGGTGCTGCAGCGGATGGAGCGCACCATACCCACGGTGCCTCCCCGTTCGCGGCGGTGGGTCAGCGAGATGGAGGAGATCCGAGATACCTTTGCTCACCTGGGCATGACTCCCAAGTTATTCGAGGGCGTCGCGGAGATGTACCAGTTCATCGGGAGCACGCCGCTGGGAGAAGAATCCCCGGAGACCAGGGATCGCGACCGCACGTTCGTCGAGACGATTCGGCAGCTTGCGGAGCATGTGGGGCGGGACGACGACACACGTCGCGGCTGATCAGGTCGGATCATGTGGGCCGCAGCAGGTTGTGGTCGGAGGGCTCGCGCCGGGGCGGTTCCCTGATTAATTGCCCGTCCTGAGCCGCATTTTCAGCCCGGATTGGCCGCACGACGCGATCGGACGACGGGTTGAGTCCGCTTGAAACCTTCGCGGGATGGGCGTACGTTCTTACCATCCGAATTGCATGGAAGGGGGTAGAGTGATGCCAGAGCAGAAGCGCATGACCACCAGGCTCAAGGAACTATTCGAACGGGATGAGATTTTTGTGCTGGCCGGCGGGATGAACGCGATGGGCGCGAAGATGGCCGAGGTGGCCGGGTTCGAGGCGTTCTACATGTCGGGCGGCAACACATCGGCCCAACTCATGGGACTGACCGAGGGCGGCACCAGCATGCGGGACATGGTGGACAACGCCCGTCGCATTGTGAACACCATCAACATCCCGGCATTCGTGGACATGGACACCGGCTACGGGGATGCCATCCAGGTCTATGAGACGGTCCAGGAGTACATCCGGGCCGGGATTGCAGGCACGCACCTCGAGGACCAGGTTTACCCACCCAAGTCCGGGCCTCGCCGCCGGTGCGTTTCCATCGAGGAGATGGTGGGCAAACTCAGGGCCGCCATGGACGCCAAGATGGAACTGGACCCCGACTTCGTGATCGTGGCGCGGTGCGATTTCGCCGGCGTCCCGGGAGCTACCTTCGAAGAGGTGATGGAACGCTGCCTGGCCTACAAGAGCGAGACCAACGTGGACGTGGTCTGTCCTGCCGTCGGGCCCTGGGAGCAGAACGTCGAAGCCATCCGCCGCATCCCCGGGCCGGTGCTGCCTCTGTTCACCCACGGGAGCCAGACGCATCCCACGCTGCAAGAGTTGCAGGATGCCGGCGCGGCCGCGGCGTGGTATCCCGGCCTTACCACCATGGCCGGTTTACAGGCATCCTGGGACTTTCTGCACGAATTCCAGGAACGGGGCACCGGCGCCATCGACGATTTTCTGGCATCGGCGGCCCAGAGCCGGTGGGGGGTCGCCACCAACGGCGGAATCCTGGGCGCCGACCGCATCCGGGAGATGGAGGACAAGTACCTGCCCTAGCCGCGACGCTCGCTAATCGCGGCGCTCCAGGAACATGGGCATCCCGCCCTCGGGGCGGAGGGATACCAGGGTCCGCAGTTCAATCTCGTGTGCCGGGTCGTGGCGCATCGCCCAATGCTGGCCCAAGGCCGCGAGTATCAGCATGGCTTCCATCCACGCGAAGCCTTCGCCGATACAAAGGCGCGGCCCTCCGCCGAAGGGGTAGTAGGCGAACCGGTGCAAGCCTTTGCGGAACTCGGGCGTCCAGCGGTCGGGTTGGAACTCCAGCGGGTCATCGAACCAGCGCGGATCGCGCTGGACGATGAGTTGCGGCGCTACCAGGCCCGCGCCGGCCGGTATCTCCCAGCCGCCCAACGTAAACGGCTGGTAGGTCATGCGGCCAGTGGACCATATCGGCGGGTACAGGCGCATCGACTCGGTGAGTATCTTGTCGGTGAAGGTCAGACGGGATAGGTCCTCAGGCGTCGGCGTGCGCCCGCCCAGGGTTTCGTCCAGCTCGGCGTGGAATCTGGACTGGACATCGGGGTGAGTGGCTATTAGATACCAGGTCCAGGTCAGGGCGACGGCGGTGGTTTCGTGGCCGGCGGCGAACAGGGTGACGACCTCATCGCGCAACTGCTGGTCGGTCATCACCGCCTCTTCCGGATTCTCGGCTTCGTCGTCCCTCACGTTGAGCAGCAGGGACAGCAGGTCGTCTCCGTCCAGTCCCGACGCTCGGCGCTGCTCGATGAGGCCGTAGACGGTCTCGTCCAGGTAACTTAGCCCGCGCTTGAACCGGCGGGTAAGGGGCAGCGGCAGGCGATGGAACAGCTTACGGACGGACAGAGGCTGGTTGCCGCGGGCGGTAATGTAATCGTTGCTGACCGAAAAGGCATCTCCGATCTTGATTACCGTGTCGGGAAGGTCGAGGCCGAACAGCGTTTTGACCACGATGCGCAGCGTGAGGTCGCTCATCTCATCGGCCAGGTCAACCCTGCTCCCGTCCGTCCACCTTTCCTGGTGCCGGCCGGCGTAGTCCGTCATGTCCTGGGCGTATCCGGAGATGCGGTTATGATTGAACTGGGGTTGCATCAGGCGACGCTGGCGCAGGTGTAGCGGGCCGTCGGCGGTTACCAGCCCATCGCCCATGAGGTATCGATACGTTGACGTGAGGTGTCCGCGACCCACCCGCTGGTGATTGGTCACAAACAGGTCTTGAATCAGGTCCGGGTGAGTGACCAGGTACAGGAGGAACGGTTTGACGGACACCGTAGCGAGGTCGCCGTAGCTGGCCGCCTCCTGCAACAAGCCGAGGATATCCGATACGTACCGGAAGGACTGGCCCACCACCGGCCACTCAGGAGGACCAGGGGGCAACGATGACCGGTCAACCACGGGGTCGGGAGGATAAGCGATGGAGCGAGTGTTCATAATCGTCTTCCCTCAATGCAAGCCCACGCCGCTACTCTTTATACGATTTTATCATCGCGTTGGTTCGTGTTTGCATCGACCCAGATTGGCGGCCGCTCGTGATCCCTTGGCATGGGGTAAGATGCTGGTGAAACGCAGGTTGTGGATAGGCCACCCAGGAGGTACCAGTTGTACAAGATCGGGATAGACGTTGGAGGCACTTTTACGGACTTCGTCGTGGCCGGCGAAAACGGGCAACCTCGCTTTTTCAAAACCGCATCAACGCCCGACGACCCTTCGATTGGCGTTATGACCGGATTGCAGGAAGCCGCGGCGGCATACGGTCAATCGTTGGAGCAGTTCCTGGGCGAGACTGACCTGGTGATCCACGGGTCAACGGTGGCGACCAACACGCTGGTGGAACGTAAAGGAGCACAGGTCGGGCTCATCACCACCGACGGATTTCGGGACCTGCTGGAGATGCGCGAGGGTCTGAAAGAGAACCGGTACAACCTGCGCATGACGCCAGCCGCGCCGTTGGCCGCCCGGTACCTGCGCGTCGGTATCCCCGAGCGGGTCCGCGCCAACGGCAAGGTGGTACAGCCGCTGGACGAGGCGGCGCTGGTGGAACAACTGGGTTACCTGGTGAACGAAGGAGCCGAGGCGCTGGCGGTCTGCTTCCTGTTTTCGTACCTGAACCCTTCCCACGAGCGGCGGGTATCGGAGATAGTGCGTCAACGCTATCCGGAGCTATTCACTTCGCTCTCCTACGAGGTCATTCCCCAGATCAAGGAGTTCGACCGCCTCAGCACCACGGTAATAAACTCCTACGTCGGCCCGGTGTTCAGCCGGTATTTGGCGAACCTCGCCCAACGGTTTGACGCTTATCCGCAAATGAGGGACGTCCTGATCATGCAATCCAACGGCGGGGTCGCGCCCATCGACGACTCCAGCCGCATGGCGGTGCGGGCCATCCTTTCCGGGCCAGCGGGAGGCGTCAGCGCGGCGGCTTACATCGGACAGCTGCTTGACGAACCGAAAGTCATCGCCTTCGACATGGGCGGCACCAGCACCGACATTTCGCTAATCGAAAACGGAGTTCCCCACATCACCAACGAGAAGTTCGAGGCCGGCTGGAAGATCGCCGCGCCGATGATCGACATACACACGCTGGGCGCCGGGGGCGGCAGCATCGCCCGGGTGGACGACGGCGGCATCCTGCACGTTGGGCCGGAGAGCGCGGGGGCGGAACCCGGTCCCGCCTGCTACGGCAAGGGCGGCGAGAATCCCACGGTGACCGACGCCAGCCTTGCGCTGGGTTACCTCGACGCGGCCAACTTCCTGGGCGGCCGGGCGAGTCTCGACACTGCCGCGGCAGAGCAGGCGCTGGCCGAAAACGTAGGCCGTCCGCTGAACCTGTCCACCGTGGAAGCGGCTTACGGTGTTTTCAAGGTGGTGTGCACCTCCATCGCCGAGGGCATCCGGCTGATGTCGGTGCAGCGCGGCGTGGACCCGCGCGAGTTCACCATGATGGGATTCGGGGGCGCGTCGGGCCTCCATGCCGCTGAGGTGGCGAGGCAGTTGCAGGTCGAGAAGGTGTACATCCCAGCATCCGCGCCGGTGCTGTCGGCCTACGGGATGCTGAACACCGACATCAAGTATGACTATTTCCGCTCGTATCCGGTGAGCCTGGATCGCCTGGATTTGGACGAACTCCGCACCATATTGGACGAACTGGCCGGCCAAGGTCGGGACAAGCTGCAAGATCAGGGCGTCGCACTCGGTGTCGTGGAGATTCAATACTCCGCCGACATGCGCTACCTGGACCAGATCTACGAGGTCACGGTGCCGCTGCCAGACCCGACCCTGCCCGACTCCGAGTTCATCGCCCGCCTGACGGACAATTTCCACAGCAGGTACGAGGAACTGTACTCGTACAACCAGCAAGAACAGGAGGTGCGGCTGGTCACGTTGCGGGTGGCGGCAGTCGGCAAGCTGCCCCGCGTCGCACAGAGCGGCGAGCACGGGGAAGGCAGCGCGGCTGCTCCCGTCGGCTTCCGCCACGTTTACCTGGGCGAGTGGCAGGAGGCGTCGATATACGCGGCTGATGGACTGCCCGCCGGCGCGGAAATACCGGGACCGGCCATCGTGGAATCGGAGTTCACTACCATCCTGGTATCGCCTGGCGATTTCGCCACGGTCGATGCGATGGGCGGCGTCGAACTACGCGTGAATCAAGGGGACGCCCTCACCCCAACCCTCTCCCAGGGGGAGAGGGAGCAAGTGAATGATGGGGCGCACGACCCTATGGAGTTGGACGGTCCTGATCCTATCACGCTGGCGGTGGTGGAGCACCGGCTGGAGTCCATCGCTCAGGAAATGACGGAGGCGATGCTGCGGACGGCGATGTCGCAGATCCTCAACTCCAGCCGCGACTTCTCCACGGCCATCCTGGACAACGAGTGCCAGTTGGTAGCGCAGGGCGAGGGCATCCCCGTGCATATCAGCGCGCTGCCGGTGGCCGGCGCGGCGGTCCGCGACTACTTCGGCGACGACATCCACGACGGAGACCTGTTCATCCTGAACGACCCCTACTTCGGGGGCAGCCACCTGCCCGACATCACCATCATCCGGCCCGTTTTCCACGAGGGGAGGCTGCTGTTCTACGGCGTGAACCGTGCCCATCACAGCGACGTGGGCGGCGGAACCCACGGCGGCTACAACCCCGGGGCCAACGAGATTTTCCAGGAGGGTCTGCGGATACCGCCCCTTAAACTCTATGACAGGGGCGTTCCCCGCTACGACCTGCTGCAGATGATGTCGGCTAACGTGCGCCAGTCGGAGAATTTCCTGGGCGACCTGAACGCGCAGATCGGCTCGGTGATGCTGGCCGCCCGTCGCATCGAGGACCTGCTGGCCGAGTACGGCGCGGACCGGCTGATGGCGGTGGTGTCCGAAATCCTGGCCGCCACCGAACGGCAGGTGCGCCAGTTCATCTCGGGGTGGCCGGACGGCGTATATCACGGTGAGTCGTTCGTGGACGACGACGGTTTCGACAGCAAGCTGGTGCCGATTCGTGCCAAGGTGACCATCGCCGGTGACTCCTTGACCATAGACCTGAGCGAATCCAGCCCGCAGGTGGAGGGGTTCATCAACAGCGCGTACGCCAACACGCGGTCGCTGGCCCACGCCGCCATCATGTACCTGGCGCCGATGGACGTAGCGCGCAACGAGGGATCCATGCGGCCCGTGCAGATCATCGCGCCGCGCGGCCTGGTGGTGAACGCCAACCCGCCCGCGCCCGTGTGCATGAGCACCAACCACTGCGCCGAGGAGGTGGTGGAGGCGGTGTTCAAGGCACTTGCGCCAGCCATTCCCGCCGCAGTGTCAGCGGGGTTCTCGCGCAGGTTGCGTTACGCCATCACTGGCCACGACCCACGAACGGGACGGCAATTCATCTGGCACTTCTTCCTGGCCCGGGGCGGCGGCGGCGCATCGGAGGGATTCGACGGTTGGTCCAACGTGGGCGAGATCAACGTGGCAGGTGGCATACGCTCGCCCAGCATCGAGGTGACTGAGGAGCGGTTCCCGTTCTTCATCCGGCGGCACGAGCTTCGCCCTGACTCGGGCGGCGTTGGCGCGTGGCGCGGCGGGCTGGGCGCGGTGTGCGACCTGGTGTACGAGGGCGAGGGTCCGGCCCTGCTCAACACGGCGGGCGACGGCATCGTGGTGCCGCCTTTCGGCCTGTTCGGCGCGGAAGACGGCCTCCCCCACCACTACAAGATCGTCAACAACGGAACGGAGCGGGTGCTCGGCTCCAAGGAGGTGGGCGTCGTGGTGAATCCGGGCGACCACATCGTCTGCCTGTCGTCCGGCGGCGGCGGGTATGGTCTGGCGGAGGCGCGGGACAGGGATGCGGCGGCGTGGGATTTAAGGAACGGGTATGTAACCCGATAAAGAGTCAGAATATAATTGGGTAGTCCCATCCTGTCGTCCCTTGCCGGAGGCTCCCATGGCCGCCACCAAAATCATCACCAACGCCTGGAAGGTGCGAACCCTGCCGGACATTTTCTACGAAGAACCGGAACCCGTCGAGGACGGTATGCAGCAAGAACCGCCCATTGACCGGATCGGTCATCTCCTCCGCCAACGCTATGAAGACCGGCCGGACGTATTCATCTCGGGCGGAGTGTTTGTCTCCTACGACATAACCAACGGGAACCGGCGGGTAGAGCCCGACCTGTTCATCGCCTTTGACGTGGACAGCGCGGGGATAAGGGCTAACCTGCCGAACTTCTGGATTTGGGAAATCGGCAAGGCGCCTGACTTCGTGATGGAAGTGGCGTCGCCGAGCACGGCGGCGAACGATCTGGGCTGGAAGCGGGATCTGTACCAGCGACTGGAGATACAGGAATTCTGGCGCTTTGACCCCACGGGCGGCGAGCTATACGGCAAGCCGATTACCGGGGAGCGATTGGTCGCGGGCAGGTATGAGGAGTACGAGCTGCAGCATGGCGACGACGGTTCGGTGCGGGGCCACAGCGAGTTGCTGGACGTGGTATTCCATTGGGACGGGGAGGAGTTTGACGCGCTGGACCCGGCAACGGGGCTGACGATAGACAAACGCACCGCTGCCGAAGCCCGGGCCGACCGGGAGCAGGCTGCGCGCGTAATCGCCGAGGCAGAACTCAACCTCGAGCAGGCCGCCCGCAACCAGGCCGAAGCCCGCGCCGATGCTGCCGAAGCCGAACTCGCCCGCCTCAGGGCTCAGCTGCGCCAACAAGAACCGTAGGTTGACCGGAGGGCGAGGATCCCACGCCTGAACGGGGCCTGGCCTCAGCACATTCAATCATGGGAACAGGAAAGCGCGCTATGCAGAACGTCGACATGGGTTTCGAGCAGCGCATCCTGGCAAAGGTGCGAAGCAGGGAGTCTGCCCCGCTCCCAAAGAACGACGCACCGCCTAGCGAGTACGCCAACGCTATCCAGAACTCTGCCCTGGCGCACTGGTGCTTATCGCGCGGGGAAATTGTCTCCATCCCCAAGCTCAGCCCCACCGAAGAACGCGTTATAACCTATCTGGTGAACAGAATGGCGCAGGCTGAACCGGGGACGGATATCAGCTACGTCGAAGAGGACCTGGAGTGGTTGATCTGCAACGTCTTCGGCCTTACCGATGAGGAGCGGCTGGAAGTGGCCTTTTCTTTACGCGACGACACCTCAAGCCACTGACGGAGGAGGAAGAAGACAAGGCAATGCTCCAAGCCATCCGGCAGGCCAAAGCATGGGAGCAAGATGACGAGTTCGTCAAGCATGAAGAGATGATTCAGACGATTGCAGGCTAAGGGCCGACATTATCGTATCAGGGTAGGTGACTACCGCTTGGGTATCACAATGGCCGGCGACGTGGCATTGTTGCGAAGGTTCCTGCACCGCAACGAAATATACCGGCATTTTCCATGACCGGCCGGAGTACCGGGCTGAGAGGGCGTTTGGGAACTTCGTCTCCTGAGCCTACTCCGGCGTTATTAGGGACTCGGCCTCTTCGCCGTTGAGGACGCGCCAACGCAGCGGAAGCCCAACTCGCTCGCGTCAGGGCGCAACTGCGCCGGCAGGAGCCGTAGGTTGATCGGTGAGCATCGCGGCCAGCCCCGACCACATCGTCTGCCCGTTCTCCGGCGTCAGGTACGGCGACGGACGGGATTTGGGGATCAACGGTTGTCGAACAGCAAGTGTGCAGCTAAAACCTTGAGGTCATCGTCGTTGGTATCAAAGAGATTGGAGATATCGTTGGCAGCCCGGTTGTTTGCATTGACGGTGCCAGAGTAGGTGAAGATCGCGTTCGGATTATAGTCAGCGTCTTCGCGTTGTTGTTGGAGATCCAAAAAGGTGGCGGCGAAATCGGTCACAGCATCTGGGAAATCAGATAAGTTATGTGGCGCCAGCTTGGTTTTGGCTCTGGTGTGGGTTAACGTTCGGTAGATAGCGGTCCATCCGCGCGATTTTGGTTGGCCCGTTTCCTGGCCGTAGAGCATGTCAGCATTGTTTTCCATCAGGGCATGGAACATGGCGTAGTAGGCTGTACTGATGGCGCGTCTAAAGTGCGCCTGTTGCCAGTCATCTGGGGTGCGAATTATTTGCAGGTCCTCCGACAGTGCCCTGGCCACGACGAGAAGGCTTCGCCATATCATGCGATCACGTCCGGCAGGTGTCCTTCCGCAATGAGCTGCTTGATTTGTGCATGCTCCTCAGCGTCCGTATAAGATTGCGTGAGGATGGGAGTGGACACGTAGGGCCGAAAAGCGTCTTGGTTACGTCGGTTGAATCCCGACAAGATTTTGGGATCTAGTTCCACGCTGGGCCCGTCATAAACCACGGCAATGTGCGTATACGGTTCGCCGTCGTTGGCCAAACGAACCTCTACGGTGATCTCGTCGAATGTGACTTCACCTTCAAATTGCGCTTCGAGGTCCCGCCGGGTGATTTCCGCGATACGCTCTTTGTTTTCTGCCGAGAGTAGTTCTTCTCGCATTTCGGATTCTCCAAATTTTGAGATGTAGTCGGGCTCGCAAAACCCTCACCCCTCCGCTACCACGTAATTCCTCAGCGTTCCTATGCCGCTGATTTCGACCTCGATGGTGTCGCCGGGGAACATGTCGCCGTCGGCGCCCTCGGTGCCCATCCAGAGGACGTCGCCGGGGTAGAGGGTGGCGTAGTTGCTGAGTTCGTGGATCCAGGTGGCGGTGTCCCAGATCTGGTCGGCTGAGGAGAAGTCCTCCCACACCTCGCCGTTGTGGCGCACGATGATGCGAAACCCCTTGGGGTCCTGGTCGGTTACGATCCACGGGCCCATGGGCTTCCAGGTGTCGCAGTTCTTGCCGCGGAACATGGTGCGGTCGGCTTGCTGCCAAGGCCGCTGGCTGATGTCGTTGCCGATGGTGTAGCCGAAAACGTGATCCAGCGCCTGGCTAACCGGCACCTTGCGCGCCGTTTTGCCGATGACCACCGCCAGTTGACCCTCCGGCTGCACCGCGCCTGAGCAGTCGGCGGGAACCACGATGTTCTCCTCCGTCCCGATGATGGCGTGGACGGAGCGGTAGTTGGGCGACGGTCGGTCGGGATACGTTGGGGGCGCGCCGCGTCTCGCCGCCATGCCCTCCACATGGCCCCTATAATTGGGGCCGGCGGCGTAGAGCATGGGCGGCTTGATGGGCGCGAGGAGCTTTACCTCGTCCAGCGAATGCGAATGGTTGGTGACGGCGTAATCGTCCAGGGGGTTGCCCCACACCTTGGTCACGCGGCCATCCTCGACGATTCCGAAGCTGGTATTTCCGTCCAGTTCATAGCGGCACCAGATCATGGGGGGCCTCCTCGCTAAGGGTTGCGTGGTTCTTGTATTTTCACCCTCACCCAAACCCTCTCCCATCGAGGGAGAGGGAGCATTACCACGACGGCACAGGGCTGGGGATGGATGCTACTCCGGCGTTACCAGGGACTCGGCCTCGCTGCCGTTCAGCACCCGCATGATGTTTTCGCAGGCGAATTGGGCCGCCCGCAGCGCGGTTTCCTGGCTCTGGCCGGCCATGTGAGGGGTGATGATGACGTTGTCCAGGTCAAACAGCGGGTTGTCTGCCGGGGTCGGCTCGACCTCCAGCACGTCCAGGCCGGCGCCGGCGATCTTGCCCTCGGTGAGGGCGCGGTACAGCGCCGCCTCGTCCACCACCGGGCCTCGGCACAGGTTGATGAAGAACGCCGTGGGTTTCATCAGATCAAACTCGCGGTCGGACATCATGCCACGCGTGCGTCGCGTCAGGGGCACGTGCATGCTGACAAAGTCCGAGGTCTCCAGCAGTTCGTCGAGACCCACGGGTTCAGCCTTGACCTCTCGCTGCACGTCCTCGGGGATGTCCACAATGTCGTGGTAGATGGTCCGCGTGTCGAACCCGGTGAGCCGCTTGGCGACCTGCCGCCCGATGCGTCCCAAGCCGACAATACCCACGGTCTTGTCGGTGATCTCAGTGAGGTCGGTCTGATAGAGATCGCCCCGCCAATTGCGCTGCTTGGTGGTGGTATCCCACTGGGCCATCATGTTCCGGCCGATGCCGATCATCAGGCCGAGAGTCTGCTCGGACACGGAGATGGCGTTGGCTCCGCCGTTGTTGGCCACCGGAATTCCCATCTCCAGGATGGCCTCCAGGTCCAAGCGATCGTACCCCGCGCTGAGGGTCTGGATAATTTTGACGTTGGGGCATTCCCGCAGCACGTTGACGGTGACGTCGCTGGTGATGAGCGCGTCGGCATCACGGCACAGTTCGATCTTTTCCGCCTCGGACAGCGTGGGGTCCACGAGTGTGATTTCGAATTCGTCGGGGGCCTGGTCGAGCATGATCTGGGGGCGTCCGCCGACTCCACTGTAATATGCAACTTTCCAAGAGGGCATTTGGCTAACTCCTTTACGCGCGGTCTATAGCGCCGCACGCGTCCTTGGCAATTATAGATGCGGGACAAGGGCTGTCAAAAACGCCCGAGTTGATGTGTAGAATGCAATCCACTGAACGCTTACTACATTCAGACCGACGCGTAACTACCGCTGGAGGAGGGAGCCATGACGGTATCGCTGATACGGGGAAAGCACGTCGTCTGCAAGGTTACCGGCGCTGATTCGGCCGAGGTGGTGTCGGATGGGGCGGTGCTGCAGCGGGACGGCGTCATAGAGGCGCTGGGTGACTACCAGGAATTGAGGCAACAACACCCGGACGCCGAGGTGATCGGCACCGGCAACCACATCGTAATGCCGGGGATGGTGAACGACCACTTTCACGTCGGCCTGACGCCGTTCCAGATGGGCGCGCCCGACCTGCCGCTGGAGATGTGGAGCCTTAACCGCATCGGCGTGCGGATGATCGATCCCTACCTTGACCAGCTTTACGGCGCGGTTCAGATGATCGAGACGGGCACGACCACGGTGCAGGCGATTCACTCGCCGGGGCGGGGATACGGGCCGGTGAGCATCGAAGTCGCGGATAAGGTGATTGAAGCGTACCAGACCTCGGGGATGCGAGTCTCCTACGCACCGTCGGTGGTGGACCAGAACTCGATGGTGGCGGGCGCCGGCGGAGGTGAGGCTGACTTTGCGGCGCAGATGCCTCCGGAACTGGCGGAGCGGTACCTGTCGTTCATGGCCCCAAGCTACTGGCCGGCCGATGAGATCATCCCGGTGCTGGATGATATCTGCCGGAAGTACGGCGACAACCAGCACGAACGGGTACAGGTCACCATGGCGCCCAGCAACGTGCATCGGTGCTCCGACGAATTGCTGGTCGGCATCAAGGAACTGGCGGGCCGCCACAGCACCGGCATACACATCCACCTTCAGGAGACCGTGTACCAGAAGTTGTACGGATTCACGGCCTACGGCAAGACCCCGCTGCAGCACCTTTACGACCTGGGGTTCCTGGGGCCGGAGGTCGTGTGCGGCCACAGCGTTTGGGCGACGGAGGAGGACCTGAGGCTGATGGCGGAGACTGGCACCAACATCTGCCACAACGCCAGTTCCAACCTGCGGTTGCAGAGCGGAATCGCGCCCATGGGTCGCATCCTGGCGGCGGGAATCAAGGTCGCCATCGGCAGCGACGAGGCCGGCCTGAACGACGACAAGGACCTGTTCCAGGAGATGCGTTTGGTCCTCAAGATTCACCGCGTGCCTGGGATTGACCTGGACCCGCCCACGTCATATCAAGTGCTGGAAATGGCGACAGCCAACGGCGCGTACGCCAGTTGGTTCGGCGACCGGATAGGCACGCTGGAGCCGGGCAAACGGGCGGACATGGTCCTGGTGGACATGCGCAACATTGAGGAACCGTTCCTGGATCCCCGGGTATCGGTGGTGGACGCGTTGGTGCACCGCGGGCGCGGTATCGACGTGGATACCGTGCTGGTGGACGGCGAGGTCGTGCTGCGGGACAAAGAACTGACCCGAGTGGACAAGGAAATCCTGTTCCGGGAAATTCGAGACGCCTTGGATCGCCCGCTGTCGGCGCAGGAAGAAGAGCGGCGGGAGTTGGCACGGCTGGTAGAGCCGCACCTGCGGCGGTTCTACAGCGGCACGACGCAATCTGACATGACGCCGTTCACCGCGTACAACTCCCGCGCGTGACGTTATGTGATCTGCTAGTACCCGACGGCGTAGGCCTCGCAGCGGGGGTCGGCGCCGCCCTGCAGCACGCCAGTCTCCGGGTTGCGGGTGATGACGCAGTACAGGGACGAACCCTCCCACCATTCGGGGTATTGCTCGATGGTGTGGCCTTTTTGGCGCAGTTGCTCGGCCACGTCGTCGGAGATGCGGCCCTCCAGCCGGAGCATGCCCGGGCTGTAGGGCGACGCCCAGCTTGAGCCGGGGAAGTTATAGCTGTAGAAGCGGGGTTCTTCCACCGCCTCTTGCGAGTCGCGCCCAAACTCGAGGACGTTGAGCAGCAGTTGCAGGGTGCCCTGAGGGATGTGGTCGCCGCCGTGGGCGCCCAGGGCCATCACTGGCTCGCCGTCGCGCACCACCAGCGCCGGCGCGGGAGTGAGCCGGGGCCGCTTGCCGCCGGCGACGGCCGCCGGGTGGCCTTCGACCAGCTTGGACTGGGTGCCGCGCAAGGAGAACGCCAGGCCGGTGCCGGGGATGATCGGGCCGCCGTTCTTGGTGCCCTCGCTGGGCGTGCAGGAGAAAATATTGCCGTCCCGGTCGATGACGGCGAAGTAGGATGTTCCGCCGGCGGTTTCGCCGGGCGTGGCAGCCGAGGCCGTGGCATCCCTGGGCGATTGGGGCGCGCCGTTGAGGGTTGCCTTGCCGTTGCGCGGGTCGCCGGCCGGCGGTGTTCCCGGCCAGGCCAGATCCGGATCGATTAGCGCGCGACGCTGGGACAAGTATGTTTCGGACAGCATTTCGTTGATTGGCACATCCACGAAATCGGGGTCGCCAACGTACTGCTCCCGGTCGGCAAACGCCAGGTTCAGGGCCTGGCTCACGGTGTGGATGTACTGGGCAGAATTGTGGCCCATGGACGCGAGGTCGAACCCCTCCAGGATCTTGAGAGCCTGGGGGAAGGTAGGACCCTGTCCCCACGGCCCGGTGCTGTACACGTCATAGCCCTTGTAGTTGACGGTTACGCCGGGGCCAACTTGGACGTGATACTGAGCAAGGTCGTCCTCGGTGAGCAGGCCGCCCATCTCCTGGTTGTACGAAACGATTTTACGGCCAAGTTCGCCGGTGTAGATGTAGTCGCGGGCCGCCTTCATAGCGGATTCGCGGCCCTTGCCGGCGTTGGACTCCTCGATGTCCGCGAGTTTGGACAGGGTCTTGGCCAGGTCTTTCTGGTAGAACATCTCGCCCTGCCGGGGGGCGCGGCCGCCGGGCAGGTAAACCTCAGCGGTGGACGGGTAGGCGTTGTACTGGTCGTAGGCGGTCTTGAACCGTCCGGCCAGGTAGCGGAACATGGGGAACCCGTTGCCGGCCAGGTCGATGGCCGCCGACGCCACCTGTCCGAAGGTCATGGTGCCGAACCTGGACAGCGACGTGAGCCAGGAATCGGCGGCGGCCGGAGTAAGTGACGACATGACACCACCGGGCATTCTGCCGCCGTGGTGCTTGTGGAAGTAGTCAACCGACGCGGCCTTGGGCCAGACACCGAGGCCATCCACGGTAACGACCTCGTTGCGGTCAGCGAGGTAAATGACCGTGGGAGCGACGCCGAGGAAACTGCAATCGTCGACGTGCACGACGTTCAAGGCAAGGCCGACAGCCACGCCGGCGTCGATGGCGTTGCCGCCCCGCTTGAGGATTTCCAACCCGGCCATGGCGGCGCTGGGGTGGCTGGCGGCGACCATGCCGTTGACGCCCTGCATCAACGGCCGATAACTGGTTAGCGTGGTTCCTGGTACTGGCATTTCGGGCCTCCCGGGTGAGAGTCGTTCAATTCAGAGGTCTGGCAAGACTTTGGGTCAGATCATTGCGGCCGTAGTATAGTCCCTTTGCATGGTGTAACAGCAACCGGAGGTGAAGATCATGGCGGTCAGACGTCCCACCGTTGAGGAGATTTTCCGAATTGCGGAATCCTACAACTTGAACCCTTCCACTGAAGATGTGGATTCCTACATCGAACTGAGCCAGCCCATCCTGGATTCATACGCTCGGCTGGACCAGTTAACCGCGCCGAGTCTGCCGGTGAAGTATCCGCGATCGCCGGGAGCGCGACCCCAACCGGAGGACAACCCGCTGGGCGCATGGTACTGGCGCTGCGACATCAACGGCGCGGACGGCGGAATCCTGGCGGGCAAGACCGTCGCCATCAAGGACAACGTGTGCGTGGCCGGCGTACCCATGATGAACGGCACCAGCGTCCTGGAGGGATACGTTCCCGATCTGGACGCCACCATCGTGACGCGGATCCTCGACGCGGGCGGATCAATACCGGGCAAGGCGGTGTGCGAAAGCCTGTGCTTCTCGGGCGGCAGCCACACGTCGGATACGGGACCCGTGCGAAATCCCCACGATCCCACGCGCACGGCGGGTGGATCTTCGAGCGGCAGCGCGGCGCTGGTGGCGGCGGGCGAAGTGGACATGGCCATCGGCGGCGACCAGGGCGGATCGATACGGATACCCGCAAGCTGGTGCGGCATCTTCGGACTCAAGCCGACCTACGGGCTGGTGCCGTACACCGGCGTGTTTCCAATTGAGCTGACACTGGATCACACCGGGCCGATGGCGCGCACCGCGGCCGACGTGGCGCTGCTGTTGGAGGCGATTGCCGGACCGGATGGGTTGGATCCAAGGCAGAGCGCGGGTATGTCGGGGCAGGCCTACACCCAGGCGTTGACCGGCGACGTTACGGGTCTGCGCATTGGTATCGTCCGCGAAGGATTTGGACTGCCGGAGTCCGAGCCCGACGTGGATGAGGCTGTGCATCGGGCGGCCCGCTCGTTCGAGGGGATGGGCGCGACGGTGGGCGAGGTTTCGATTCCGTGGCATCTGGACGGAATACACGTCTGGCGGGCCATCGCGGTGGAAGGCGCGACGATGCTGATGGTTGCCGGCAACAGCATGGGCACCAACTGGAAGGGCCACTACACCACCGGGCTGCTGGACGTGTACTCCCACGGTTGGCAGAGCCGGGCCGACGACCTGTCGGAGACCACCAAGCTGGTAGTGCTGATGGGGCAGTACATGCAGGATCGGTATCACGGACGCTACTACGCCAAGGCGCAGAATCTGGCCCGGACGCTGACCGCCGCCTACGACGCGGCGCTGAGCGAGTACGACCTGCTGGTGATGCCCACGCTGCCGATGAAAGCGACGGTCATCCCGCCGGCCGATTGCAGCCGGCAGGAATACACCGACCGGGCGTTGGAGATGATCCCCAACACCTGCCCGTTTGACGTTACCGGCCATCCCGCCATCTCCGTGCCGTGCGGAGACTCCGACGGGCTGCCCATCGGCATGATGCTGGTGGGCCGCACCGGGGACGACGCGACGGTGCTGCGCGCCGCGGACGCCTACGACCGCAACAATTAGAGGTTGACATGCCGGAGCCGAGAGTGATTTACCAACCCAAGCCCGGAACTCCCATTGACGTGGACCGGGAGTTCTACGGGCGTTTGGGGCGCGAAACGGAAAGCCGTAGCCTGGTGGACCAGTTCGTGGTGCCGATGCGCTCGGGGCGGGCGTGGCCCGTGCGGGCGGGCCAGATCTGCCGCATCGTCGTGGTGGAAGGGGCGCAGGTGGCCGATTTCAATGTGTGGAACCTGAACAACCCACGGGAGCGTTTCTGGGCGGCGCGCACCAAGCAACTGCACCGCGCCCACGTTTCGACGTTCGACCGGTTGTGGTCCTGCCTGCCATACCTGCGGCCCATGCTGACCATCACCGGCGACACGGTGGACTATCCGTTAGACGAGGACGGCGCGGGATGCCACGACCTGCTGGGCACCCGCTGCGACCCCTACGTCCACAAGATGCTCAACGGCGAGGATTTCGACTACTGCTGCCATTCAAACCTGGTACGGGCGGTCGCTCCTTACCACCTCAACGAGAGCGACGTACACGACGTGCTCAACATTTTCCAGGTCACCGGTCTTACGCAGGAGGACCAATACTTCGTGAAACCGTCGCCGGCAAAGCGGGGCGACTTCTTCGAGTTTTTTGCCGAGATCGACCTGCTGTGCGCCATTTCCACCTGCCCCCACGGCGATCTATCGGTGCAGGTCTGGGGAGAGGACGCCGGCGACCCCATCGACACCTGCCATCCGCTCGGTGTGGAAATCTATCAACCGAGCCCAGAGCTCATTGAAGGTTGGCAGTCGCCGCCGCCGGTGGATTACCGTGGCATTCACGGGCTGGATCGGCAATGAGCCGGCGGGGATGCGCGTACAGGGAATCGGTTAGGTCTTCCGAAAGCCTTTGCCGGAGGTCATCATGATAGTGGTAACGGGAGCGGCGGGCAGGTTGGGACGACGGGTCGTGCAGTTGCTTGTGGATCAGGGTCGCGAGGTGCTGGCGACGGACCAACTGGAGGCTACTGACCTGCCGGCGGAGTTCGTGCGCTGCGATCTGGGCGACGCCGACGCCGTGCATGACGTGCTCAAGAGGGCCGAGGCGGTAGTCCACATGGGCGCAATCCCGGGACCCACGCGGGCGGAGCCACGGGCCATCTTTGCCAACAATACGCCGGCCGACTTCAACGTGATGATGTCCGCGGCGGAATTGGGGTTGCGGCGCGTGGTGTACTCGTCCAGCGCGTTCGGGATGGGGTGGGCGCACGACGGCAACGCCTTCGTGCCGTTGTACCTGCCGCTGGACGAGGAACACCCGATGATGCCTTTCGAGCCGTACGGCCTGACCAAGCAGGTGGGCGAGGATATCGGCAGGATGATCGCGCGCAACTCAGACACCACGGTGGTCAGCCTGCGGTTCACCAACGTGCCGCCGCCGGAGGTGGTGGCGGAGTTTCCCTGGCCGGCTCCGACGCCGGAGAATCCGCTGACGTTGGTGATGTGGGCCTACGCTGACGCGCGAGATGTTGCGGAGGCGCAGGTGCTGGCGCTGGATGCGGAGATCGAGGAGTACGAGGCGTTCATGATCGCGCAGCCGTCCAGCCGCTTCGACGAGCCGACCATCGACATCGTGAGAAACAACTTCGGCGACAAAGTTGACATACGGGACGGACTCGAAGGAACCGCCAGCGTGCTCAGCACGGCCAAGGCGCAGCGGATGTTGGGGTGGACGCCCCGGCATGACTGGCGGCAGCCAGAGGCGCAATAGCCTGCCGGCGGCGCTGGGGCACTGGGCGAAAGGGTTACTCCGGTATCCCCAAAGCCTTACGCACCGCGACGCCGATGGGCGTGAGCGGGCTTTCCTCCGGCGGGCCGTGGGGGACCATGCGGTTGTGGTGGATGGCGACGGCCAGGCGATGCTGAGGGTCGGCCCAGCCGATGGATCCGCCGGCCCCATTGTGCCCGAACGCCAGCGGATTGTCGCCCATCGCGCCCATGCCGGGGCTACCGGCAAAGTGGAAACCGCCGATGGTGCCGTGATGGGGGACGCCATGCACCGGATCGTAGTCGCTGGGCGGCCGGGGTACGTGGAAGGTGCGAACGCGGTCTTCGGACAGCAGGCGCACGCCATCCAGTTCGCCGCCATTGGCGAGCATCGCCCAGAACCGTGCCTGGCTACGAGCGGTCATGATGCCCTGGGCGCCGGGGATGCAGGCCTGGCGCACGTCGGAGCGGCCGAACACCTCCTGAGTCGTTCCTACTTCAGGTGGAGTGGCGCGGAAACGTAGAGAGTCCGGCGGCAGGCCGGGAGCGCCGGGAGCCAGCGGCGGCACGTTGGTGAGCTTGGCGACATGGGGTTCGACCTCGGCGGGGATTCCCGCCCAAAGCGAATCGATGCCCAGCGGTTGGCAGATTTCGTCCTGGATGAACTGGCCGAATGGCCGGCCCTTGGGGTCGGTGCGGCGCACAACCTCGCCCACCACCCATCCGAAGGTGTAGGCCATGTAGCCGCTGCGGGTGCCAGGCTCGAACAACGGGTGCATCTCTGCGAGTTGCCCCACCATCCAGTCCCAGTCGCACATCAACTCCGGCGTAACGCCCACGGGCATCAGGGGTACGCCGATGCGGTGGGTCAGCGCGTCGAACACCGTACCTTTGTCCTTGCCGTACTTGCCGAATTCGGGCCAGTACTTCGCCACGGGCTGGTAGTAGTCCACCAACCCCCGCTCGGCTTGGATGTGGAGAGCCGTAGCGGTGACCGCCTTGATGTTGGAAAACACAGGGAAGGGGGTTTCGCCGTCCACCTCCCGGCCAGTGGTCTCGTCGGCCAGACCGCCCCACTGGTCGATCGCCAACTCTTCACCCAGGTAAGCCGCAACCTGGAGGCCGATTTCTCCCCGTTCTCCGATGGCGACGTCGATGGCATCCTGAACGATGCTCTGCGAATTTTCCGGCATGGCGACACACCTCCATGAGGGATTGTTGAGGCGTAGGATAACGCACATCGCAAGGCGTTACACGCTTGGAGAACGAGAAACACCTGATTTGCGCCCTGCCATTCCCTTCCAGCGCGTTCTACGATCTGTCCGAGAAGGTGGTTCCCGAACCGCCACACCAGCCGCCAAGTTGACCCGTGGCGTCGTTGTGGCGTAGATTCAGCGCAACGACAGGAACGCAAGGAGGAACACCACAATGCCATTTTACGAAAGAGGCGACACCCGCATTTACTATGAAGAGGTTGGTTCGGGATTCCCGCTGCTGATCATTCCGGGCGGAGGACTCAATTCCACCGTCGAGGGTCTGCGCACATCGCACCCGTTCAATCCCCTGGAGACCTTTAAGGACGACTTTCGCTGCATAGCGGCCGACCTGCGCAACGCTCCGCCGGGCCAGTCCACCGGTCCGTTGGACATCGAGCGCACCTGGGATGCTTTCACCGATGACCACATCGGCTTGATGGACCACCTGGGCATCGACAAATTCGGGGTGATCGGGTTCTGCATCGCTGGGCCGATGATCCTCAACCTGCTCAGCCGGGCCGGCGACCGGGTCGTGGCGGCGGCGTTAATGCAGCCCAGCGGGTACCGACCGGAGCTACCGAATCTTTTCTATGAAAACAACACCGCCGGATGGGGGCCGCCCCTGTGCGAGCAGCGCGACGATATCACCATGGACATGGTGCACGATTTCTTAATGAACATGTACAACAATCGGGCGGATTTCGTTTTCACGGTCTCCCGCGAGTTTGTCAGTTCATTGCAGGTGCCGATCCTGATCGCGCCCGACGACGTGCCGGCGCACCCGTACGAGCGGGCTATGGAGGTCGCCAACCTCGCGCCGAACTCCGAGGTGACCATCTATCCGTGGAAGGACTCGCAGGAGCACATCGACGAGGTCGTAGCCCACGCCCGCCGGTTCCTAAAGGCTCATGCGCCGGTGCCCGCCGCGGCCTGACCTGCCCGAATCGGTAAACACATCGGACCCCGCCGCTGGCACTCATCTTCGGATGATTCAACCAGTCGGCGGGGCCACGATCATTTGATGCCACATGACCCAGTAAGCCGAATATATTGGCGAGGTTTGCGATTGACGATAGTGTTGCATTTCCTCCGCCTTCTAGTGCATCGCTGCGTGTCACCGCCCGACTCCGATGCTCTCGACTTTTTCTAGATCAGGGCGGCGCGCCTCTCAGAAGATTTGGAAATCGAGTGGCGAACCCGAAGAGATGCGCCAAAGGAAACGCCAGACGTCTGGATTAACAACGAGAACCAGCAGACCAACGGTACGATCCCAACGGCGGCGCCGGCAATTCGGGCAATGATTTCGGGTGAACCTCCATTTGGCTAAACTTCTCACAACTACTGATGCGTGCATTGATAACTAAACCTCGGTACACCGCCGTCATTCCCGCTTTCGCGGGAATCCAGAACGTCTTTGTAGCAGCGAGCTCTGGATTCCGGCTTTCGCCGGAATGACTGAGTAGTTTAGCGAATCGCTCACGCATCAGTAATTTGGGTTGATCGGGCGGTTCGATTGTTGTAGATGATTCACGCTTCCGAACCAAGATGGAAAGCGGAGGAGGAGACCATGAGCAACAACAGCGTGAAAACCACCATAATCCGCAACGGTACTCTCATCGACGGGACCGGCCAACCGGCCGCTCAGAACGACGCCGTGGTCTTGCAGGGCAACCGCATCCTCAGCGTCGGCGAAGTCCCTCCGCAGGTCAACCCCGAGGACCGAGAGAACGTGGAGACCATCGACGCCACGGGCCAGTGGATAATGCCGGGCCTCATCGAAGGCCACTGCCACCTTTCCTTTGGACAGCCGGCCATGCCCGGTTTGAATATAGCGCGCGGCACAACCAGCCCCGAGTTCTCCACCATCAGGGCCGCACAGAACGCCCGCGAAGTGCTGCGCTCCGGAGTCACCAGCCTGTCCATCCCCGGCGGTACCTGGTTCATCGACGTGGCGCTGCGGGAGGCGATCAACGCCGGGATGATCGAAGGGCCGCGCATCTACTGCGCCGGTCGGTTCATCGTCACCTACGGCAGCATCGCCGACAACGAACCATCGTGGATGGGCACGCCCGAGCACGTCAACGGCGTGCTGGCCAACTCGGTTGCCGAGATGGTCACCGAAGTTCGCCGCCAGTGCAAGCACGGCGTTGATTTCATCAAGATGGCCGACAGCACGTGGGGCGATTTCCAGACCATCTCCAAGGAGGAACTCGAAGCGGTCGTGGGAGAAGCCCACCGCCGCAACGCCCGCATCGCCATCCACTCCAGGGGGTCGGACTCGACCCGGGCCGCGGCTGAGGCCGGAGTGGACTGGATCATGCACGCCGACCTCGCCACCGAGGCCGACCTTGAGGTAGTGGCGGAGAACGACGTGCGCATCATGCCCACGATCACCTTCCTGAAGCACGCCGTCGCGGTGGGTCGGGACTTCGGACGTAGCGACAAAGAGGTCGACCAGATCAAGTACAACCTGGAAGGCGGCTACAACATGCTGCAACACGCCCGCTCCATGGGCGTGAAGGTGCTGTGCGGCACCGACAGCGGCAACTCCCCGCTGATGCCCTATGGGGAACTGCACGCCAACGAGATGGAAATCATGGTCAAATACGGCGGCTACACCCCCATGGAAGCCATTGTCGCCAACACCAGGGACAACGCCTTCGCCGTGGGGCTGGAGGGCGAGTTGGGGACCATCGAGCCCGGCATGCTGGCCGACATCCTCATCCTGGACAAAGACCCCTTGGCCGACGTGAGCGTGCTGCAAAAGGGCCGCCACCTGTCCACTGTAATCAAGGACGGCAAGCAAGTGAACCTCAACGGTCACGCCGACGACCACCTGGTGGCGCTGGCGGCAGACTGACACGTCGGACATTCCCATCACGACTGGGCCCGTGTTAGCATCGCAACGGTCGCAAACCGCCAGGAGGTTCCCCATGAACATCACGCAACACATCGCCGGTTATGTAACGGGCGCCGACATCGAGGACTTCCCGCCCGATGCCATAGAGGCCGCCAAGGGCGCGATCATGGACTGCCTGGCGTGCATGCTGGCCGGCTCCCAGGAACCGCTGGCAGACATCCTCTGCCGGTACATAGTAGCCGAGGGCGCAGCGCCCGTCGCTAGCGTGGTGGGCAGGGGATTCAGGACCACGGCTGCCAACGCCGCCCTGGTGAACGGCGCCATGGCGCACGCGCTGGACTACGACGACATCACCCAGATCACCAAGACGCACCCCACCGCCGTGTTGCTGCCGGCGGCCCTGGCGGCGGCCGAAGAAAGCGGCGCGTCCGGGCGGGACATGCTGCTGGGCTACATGTCCGGATTCGAGGTGGCGTGCGCCGTGGGCGAGGCGCTCAGCGAAGCCTACTACGACGACCTTGGTTGGCATCCCACCGGCCCGCTGGGAGCCGTGGGGTCGGCCGCCGCGGCCAGCAAGATCATGGCCCTGGACCCTGAGCAGACCGCCATGGCCGTGTCGTTGGCTGCGTCCCAGGCATCGGGGCTCCGGCAGAACTTCGGCACCATGACCAAACCCTTCCACGCGGGCGATGCCGCCCGAGCCGGAGTGGTATCGGCCAAGTTGGTCAAAGAGGGTTTCACCTCCAGCGACGATGCCCTGGAGGGCCGGTTTGGGTTCATACGGGCCTTCTCGGGAGGCCAGGGCTTCGACAGCCAGCAGGTGGTGGAGAACTTGGGTAACAAACTTTACCTGGTGGAATCCGGCATCGAAATCAAGAAGTACCCGTGCTGCGGCAGCGCCCACCTTGCCCTGGACGCCACCTTTGACCTGCTGTCCCAGGGCACGATAGATCCGGCGGCGGTTGAGCGCATCGACGTTACGGTGGACTTCGACCCGCCGCGCTCGCTGATCCACTCCCGGCCGGTATCGTCGTTGGAGGGCAAGTTCAGCATGCAGTATTGCCTGGCGGCCGCCCTTCTGGACCGCCGAGTCGGGCTGCAATCGTTCACCGACGATCAGGTGATGCGTCCCGAAGCCCAGGCGATGATTCCGCGGATTGAAATGCGCCGCATCGCCGGCAACGAAGGTATGCCAAGCTGGACCGAGGGATACCACCAGGTTGACGTGCAGATGAAGGACGGTAGCACGCTGCGGCAGCAGGCTCACCGCGCCAACAGCGGCGCTTTGCGCGGCGTTACGATGGACGACATCCGGTCGAAGTTCAGGGATTGCGCGTCGCAGACGCTTTCCGAGGCGACGACGGCGGAAGTCCTGTCCCGCTTGGACCTGCTGGAAGAGGGGGAGCCGGTCAGCCGACTCGTGGATCTGCTACGGGGCTGAAGTTTCCCCCGACAACTTCCGCGTAACCGAATCCAACTCGGTTTCTGGCGCCAGTCCCGAGGTATGGCGCGGTCGCTGATTGTGCGCTGCGTTCGGAGCAACTTGGCCCAAGCAGGCGTACGTGACAGGTAAACTTGCCTGTCGAAATCGCGCTTCACATCAATGATTGGCAGTGCGGAACCGCAGGGCCTTTTCAAAGTCCCGTATGGCGGCCTTTCACCCCGAAGCGTCATTCCCGCTTTGGCCGGAATCCAGCAGATCGTCGTGTTCGAAATATTCTGGATTCCGGCTTTCGCCGGAATGACGGATTACTTTGAAAAAGCCCTGGCGGAACCGTTGTCGGTATGTCAATACAGGTGTTTACTGATACAATGACGTAATTCAAACGGGCTTTCCGACACACACTTGGGGGTATGAGCGCCATGGCCGATGACCTTTCCACAATCGTTGATGCCGAGCCCGTCCTGATCGCCGCCGGCGGCCCCACCGAGGGCCCGCTGTGGCATCCCGGAAGTTACCTGACCTACGTGCGACACCGGGAAAGCATGCTGATGCGCTGGGACGGCAGCGGCGACCCGGTGGCGATCCGCACCGGCACCGGAGAGGGAAACGGCTGCGCCCTGGACCCGCAGGGTCAGCTACTCATGTGCGAGGGAGCCAACCGGCAGATCACGCGGATGGACGCAGACGGATCGGTAACTACGGTGGCTGACCGGTTTCAGGGCAAGCGGCTCAACCGGCCCAACGACATCGTCTCGCGCTCAGATGGGAGCGTCTATTTCACCGACCCGGAGCGGGGCATCCCGGAGGATCAGCGTGAGTTGGGATTCGCCGCCGTATTCCGCCTCGCGCCCGATGGATCGCTGCACGTGGGCACGGACGAGGTTGAATACCCCAACGGCCTCGCGTTATCCCCGGACGAATCGGTGCTGTACGTCGCCATCAGCCGGCTGGATGACGGGTGCGTTGGGGAAAGCGAACGGGGCGAGGTGTGTACCCACCGGTTTATCAGGGCCTTCGATGTCGCCGCCGACGGTACGCTCAGCAACAACCGGATCTTCTGCGACATGTCGTCAGCAGAGCCCGGCGTCCCGGACGGCATGAAGGTGGACACCGAGGGCAGGGTGTTCTGCACCGGGTCCGGAGGGATTTGGGTGATTGACCCTGAGGGCAACCGGCTGGGTGTCATCAGTGTCCCTGAGGTGCCCCGCAACCTCGTATTTGGCGGCGAAAACCTGGATACCATGTTCATCACCGCCGGCGACTCGGTCTACAGTCTGCAGACCAAGGTGCGGGGCATAGCCGCGTAGCATCGGATAGCCATTCGGCGGCCACCCGTACTCGACGATACAAACGCGACGGGCTGGTTTAATCTGGCCTGTCCAGTTCAACGCTCAGATACGCAGCCGGATGTTCTGGTTGCGGCTGAACAGGTTGGTCGGGTCGTACTTCTGCTTCAGGGCCGCCAGCCTCTGGAAGTTGTCGCCGAAGGCCGCCTGAATCGCCTCTGCGCCTTCCTCCTCTTCGGTGCCGACCTGGTTGAGGTACGGGCCCGAGGAGAAGGGGAGCAGTTCGGCGGCGAAATCGCGCACCCACCTGATGTGGACTTCAGACTCGCCGGGGTCCAAAAACACCGCGTTGGTGGCCCACTCGCACAGGGCGCCCCGATGGCCGAAAGCGGTCTCGTTGGCCGGGACCCGGCGCGCGGCGTTGCCCAAGTACTGGAACAAAACGCTGGATAGCGGCGAGGTTGCACGATCAAAGTAGTCGAGTGTGATTCCCACCGTGTCGTCACTGAGTTCGCTCATGAAGTGGGACTTCAGGTAGTTCTGGCGTCCCGGGGGCGCCATCGGCAGCAACTGCGCCTCCGGGTAGGTCATGGGGCGAACGCCGTCGGAAAGTGGCGGGCCGAACTGACGCAGCGGTCGGATCACACGCTCGCCTTCCTCGATGGAACCGTAGTAGCAGAGCAGGATGCTGCACGCCTTGCCGCCGCCGTCGGGCAGATTGGTCAGGAAGGTGACCAGGTTCATCTCGTCGGGCATGTCTGCGGTGAACTCGTTGACCGCGGCGAAGAATTCCCGCGCGCGATCGTACGGGTAGAACAACCAGCCCGCCAGCACCTCGGGGCCGACGGGATGCAGTTGGTACTCCAGGGAGGTTACAACGCCGAAGTTGCCGCCACCGCCGCGCAGGGCCCAAAGCAGGTCGGGGTTCTCGTTGGCGCTGGCGGTGATCGCCCGTCCGTCGGCGGTGACCACGTCGGCTGACACTAGGTTGTCGCAACTGAGGCCGTAACTCCCGGACAGCCATCCGATCCCGCCGCCCAGGGTGAGGCCGGCGATGCCGGTGTCCGGGTCGGTCCCGCCCGGCGCAGCCAGTCCGAAGGCCTGGGTCTCGTGATCGAACCCGCCCCACTTGGTCCCACCCTGCGCCCGCACCGTTCTGGCCGCCGGATCAACGCGCACGCCGGTCATGCGGGACAGGTCGATCATCAGACCGTCGTTGCATACACTGTTGCCGGGGAAGTTGTGGCCGCCGCCGCGCACCGAGATCAGCAGGTTGTTGTCCCTGGCGAAGTTGACCGAGTTGATCACGTCGGCAGCGCCGCTACAGCGGGCTATCAGGGCCGGACGCTTGTCCACCATTGCGTTCCAGACCCGACGAGCACCGTCGTATCCCTCGTCGGCGGGCAGCAGTGATTCACCATGCAAGCTACCCCTGAAGTCCTTGATGGCAGCCTCTTTGATGACGGCGTAGTCGCCGGATAGGGTCATGAATTCCAGGTCTGCCATGATTCTCCCCCTGCCTGCTCGTCGATTGGATCCTGAAGGACATGTCCGGTAGTGTGCGTTGCACTGCGCCACGGTTGCGCCATCAATCACAAGCCGACCACGCGTATCCGGTGATTGTGAGTGTCAGCGATGAAGAGGTCGCCATCCGCATCGATGCCGCAGCCGTGGGGATGAATCAGGCCGGCCTCGGTAGCCGGCCCGCCGTCGCCGCCGCTGCCTTCGTGACCTCCCGCGATGGTGGTAACGATGCCCGTACGGGCGTCGATTCGCCGCACGGCGCAGTTATCGGAATCGACCACGATGATGTTGTCGTTGGGGTCGCAGCGCATCGCCTTGGGCGCGCCCCACGTGGCCTCCAGGGCCGATCCGCCGTCGCCGGTGTAACCGTAAACGGAGTCCGCGCCGGCTATCGTGGTCAGCACGCCGTCCGGTGATATCTTGCGCACCCCGTTGCCTTCCCTCTCGCAGACATAAACGTTGCCCTGGCCGTCCACGGACACCGCCCGGGGGCCCATCAGGCTCGCTTCGGTCCGGTGTTTGCCGTCTCCCTCTCGTGACTTCTCGCCGGTTCCGGCAAAGGTGGTGATGATCCCCGTCGCCAGGTCGACGCGACGGACGCGCTGGTCCTGTATGTCGGCGATCAGCAGGCCGCCGCGCCCATCCAGGTGCAGGTCGTTGGGCTCCCGGAGCATGGCTTCGTTGCCGGGACCGCCGTCGCCGCTGTACCCGAATTCGCCGGTGCCGGCCACGGTGGTGATGATGCCGGTGCGGCCGTCTATCTTTCTAACGGCGGGGTCGAATCGCTGCGCAAAGTACATGTCCCCGTTGCCATCGATGGCCAGGCCGTACGGTTGGTTGATGACCGCTTCGGTGGCCGGCCCACCGTCTCCCGCGTAGCCGGCCTCTCCGGTGCCGGCGATCAGAGTGATCATGCCCGTGTGCGCATCCATGCGGCGGATCCGATGGTGCCGCCCCATGCACACGACCATGTTGCCTGCGGGTCGAACTCACAGGCGTAGGGAGTTTGACATGCAGCGGCTATGGCGGGGCCGCCGTCGCCATCCCAACCCTCCGATCCGTTGCCCAATACAGTGCGAATGATGCCTTTCTCGGCCGGCATTGAAACCTCCAATGGTCGCCATTATGTTTATATATCCCGGTACGAACACCATTGTATATCGGAGCGGCGATGTTCGTCGGGTTGGTTCAACCGGAATGATGAACGCTTTACGGCGGGGGGAACCGGGCGGACGGGCCCGTTCTCCTGAGTATATAATCGGAACCAATCGATCCCATGGCAGGTGCGGCGAAAATACCGCACCGATGCCGGAAACAACCGACTTTTACGTAGGAGGTACTGGTTATGGGCATTCAAATCAAGCGAGTTGGACACGTTGGGATTCTGGTTTCCGATTTTGAGCGGTCCTTCGAGTTTTACACTAAGGTGTTGGGCTGCAAGGTGACTTCCCGCCGCAAGCGTCCTGACGGGGCCGAGTCCGCTTTCCTGCGGTTCGACGAGACGCACCACGATTTCGTGATCGCCAGCGCTCCCGAGGGCGTGGATGTTTCGGAGAACGTGCCGGGGCACGCCCGCCTGGTGCAGCAGGTGGCCTTTGAGGTGGAGAACCGCGACGAATTCATGAAGGCCTTGGCCCACATCCACACCCACGGCGCGGAGATCGTCAGCGGGCCGCTGACCCACGGCATCGAGGCCGGCGGCAACCTGGAAGGCAGCGGCAGCCGCTCCTTCTACTTCCTGGATCCGGACGGCAACCGGCTGGAGATCTTCTGCGACGGCATGAAGGTCCCCAACGGCGAGCTGTTCCCGAGGGCCGAATACGCCGACGCCATCAAGGATTTTATGGCGAAGAAGGCCGCGAAAGAAGCGGAGCTTGCTGCCGACTGAGCCATCTCTATTGCGCGCTTCCTTGAGTGCGCGGACAACACGACGGCGGGGAGCGTTCCCCGCCGTCATGCTTTGTCCTATCGACGGGACGGCCTGCGCGCTTTAGCCCTGGCGCACAAACTTGTCGACACCGGTGCCGTCGCTGAGTCCGACGTAGATGTCGCCGCGTGAGTCAACCCAACTACCGTGGCCGGGCCCCCGACATTCGAAGCGGGACAACACGTTGCCGGAGGTGTCCACCACGCTGACACGGGCCGACGCATCGCCGACGGGCCCTTCGCTGATCACCAGGTTCCCCGCGCTGTCCACCGAGACGTCCATGGGCCGCTGGATGTCGTCCCAGATGGAGATAAACTCGCCGTCCAGGCTGAACAACTGCATGCGGTGATTCTCACGGTCGCACAGGAAGATCGTGTCGTTGTGGATCACCAGGCTGTGCGGGAGATGGAAGTGTCCCGCTTCTTCCTTCCCTGGCTGCCCCCACGACTGCTTGAGTTCGCCGTCCCAACTGAACCGATGGATACGGGCGTTGCGGTATCCGTCGGATACGTACAGGTCGCCGGATGGCGATGGGACCAGCTCGGTGGGGTAATTGAAGGGTCCGGCGGCCCGGGGGCACAGGTCGCCCGGGTTCTCGCAGCCGGTGTCGGAGTGGACGCCGTGCCGCCCCAGCATCTGCACGGGCTTGCCGTCGATGGTGTAGACCAGGCACACGGAGTTGTCCCGGTCGGTGAGGTAAACCGTGTCCTCGCCGTCGATGTAAATTCCGTGGGCGAACGAAAAGGCGCCGTTGCCCCAGCTATCCAGCAGGTTGCCGTCGCGGTCGAAGATCAGGATGGGCGGGTCCTTGCGCTGGAAGGCGAACACGCGGTCCTGGGAGTCGGTGGCGATGGCGCTGACCATGGCAAAGGTTTCCCCTGCCGGCAGCTTGGCCCAGTTCTCCACCACTTCATAGGTGTAATTGCCGCTTCCTACCGTAGTCATTCTGCTTGCCTCCTTGGTGTTATTTGGCTTCTCGTTGCTTGACGCCGCTATTGTAACGCCGGCAACGCCGTCCGACGCGGGTGATAGGCACAGTATCGCGGTGCGGGGGCATGGGTGATCAGCCTGTCTAATCGTGATGCTTTGCCCTACGTCGGGGACTCTTGGGTTGTACAATGCGGCACTCGGCGGATGTCCCTGCACCTGACAACCACGCCACCGACGGCGGCGACACCGGCTCCCCAAACGGCAAATCGGGTGAATCAGTTGGCCCAGATCCTGGCCATCGGACGCAAGATACAGACCTTTCGCGCGCTGCGGCACCGCGATTACCGCTGGTTCTGGATCGGCGCCAACGCCCAGGCATTGGCCCGGGGGATGCAGTTCCTGATCCTCGGCTGGCTGGTGCTGGAACTAACCGATTCGGCGTCCCGCATGGGTTTCATGATTTTCCTATACGGGATACCCACGCTGGGGTTCGTATTGTTCGGGGGCACCTTCGCCGACCGGTTCGACCGTCGCGTTTTGTTGATGCTGACGCAGGCGCTAGTTGGCGTCCTGGTGCTGGGTTTGGCAGTGCTTCAGACCGCCGGGCTGGTTGTCCTGTGGCATACCTACGCGGCGGCGTTCGTTCTGGGCACCCTGCAGGCCATCAACACGCCGGCACGGTTGGCCATAGTCCGCGACCTGGTGGACCAGGACGACCTGATGAACGCCGTCGTGTTGAACTCGGCGGTGATGAACTCGGGGCGCATCATCGGGCCCGCCGTGGCCGGTGGCGTCATCGAACTGGCCGGGATAACTCCGGCCCTTTACCTGGCCGCCGTCTGCTTTGGCATCGGAACGGTCACGTTGCTACTGGTCCACCCGGCGCCCATGCCTTCGCGGGGCGCGCGCCCGAACATTCTGGCCGAGCTGTGGGGCGGGCTGCGGTACTGCTGGTCGAATCCGGTCACGTTCACCGTCATCGGCATCGGGTTCGCCTTCGGCTTCTTTGCGATGCCCTACGCGCAGTTGCTGCCTGCGTTCGCCAAGTTGGCGCTGAACACCGGGGCCGGGGGCGCAGGCCTGCTGATGACCGGAGCCGGCATCGGATCCCTGTCGGGCACGATCATCATGGCATCATTGGGCAACACGCCTCACAAGAACTACCTTCTGCTGGCGTGCATATTCCTGTTCGGAATATCCCTGTTCTGCCTGGCGTGGTCGCCCTGGTTCTGGCTGTCCTGGGCCATCCTGTACCTGGTCGGGTTGGGCAGCATCGTGCCCATGGGAACGACCGTGTTGCAACTCTCCGTGCCCACCGAGTTGCAGGGCCGGGTGATGAGCGTCTGGTACGTCTCCGCCGCTTTTATGTTCATAGGCTCGTACCCCATGACCCTGGTGGCGGAGCACCTAAGCTGGGCGGTGGCCTTCGCGGGCGGCGCCGGAATCTACTTGACGGTAGCTTTCGTCCTGGGCGTCTGCCGGCCAACACTCCGACGCCTGAGAGTTTAGCGGGCGCGCCGATCCGGCTTTAGCGAACCCTGGGCGGGGGAGCCGCTACTACGGCTCCCCGAAACATTTCACGGCGTTGTCCCAGAAGATCTGGGGCAGCAGTTCCTGGCTCAGGGCTTCCCAGCCCAGAACCAGATCTACCGAGCCGGGGAACCGGGTCTCCGGATGGGGATAGTCGGAGCTGTACATCAGCAGGTGATTGCCCATCATTTCGGACACCATCCGCACCATTTCCGGCCCTTCGTGCAGCACGATGGAAGCGAAGAACCGGCCGCCGGTCATGTACTCCTCCATGGTGTGCTTCAGTTCCGGAACGTAGCCCATGTATTCCATCTGGTCCTGCATCCGGGCGGTCCAGAAGGGCAGCCAGCCGAACCCCGATTCCAGGATGGAGAACCGGATGGACGGGTAGCGGTCCATGATTCCGGCTCCCATGAACGAGCCCACCGCCCTCATCGCGCCCCAGGGGTGGGAGGCAGTGCGGCCGAGGAACGGGCTCTGCCAGAGGTCGCGGTACCCGGGATACCCGCCGGAAAACGAGTGATGGACCACGCACAGGCCCTCTTCCTCCACCGCGGCCCATACCGGTTCCAGCGACGGGTGATCCAGCGGGAAGTCCAGAGGCAAATTCAGCCAGATCCCCACGGCCCACGATGATTTCCCCCAGGTCTTGATCTCCTGGACCGAGTCCTCGATGAACCGGGCGTCCAACGTCAGCAGCGCCTTGAGGCGGTGGGGCGAGGTCCCGCAGAAGTCGTTCAGGAACCGGTGGTTCGCCCGCATGAACTCCACATCGACTCTGACATCCTGGTGGCCCCTCGGCACGCCGGGCACCATCAATTGAACGTCCACGCCCTCCTCATCCATGTCCCGCAGGCGGCTTTCAGCGACCCATTCGCCGTCAGCGGCCGGCAACCTGGTGCCCATGAACTTCTGGGGTCGCCGCTCGGTGTTGGCCTGGGGCTCGGCGTCGCCCAAGGTTCGGGGCGCGTCGGATCCCCAACCGCCTCCACCGCTGCCCAGGCTGAAGCGGTGGGAATAAGGAGCCTCCAGCACGGAACCCGCGGAGGTCCGCCTGATGGGCGTTTTGTATTTCTCCAACTCCGGCAGGAGTTCCTTGACCGAGGTAGCCAGGTAGGGCTCAAGTTCCTCGGCGGTTGCGGTCACGTGGGTATCCGAGTCATACACTTTGAAACCGTTTCTCATGGCCCTGCTCCTGTTTCAGCAACATTGACGGCGAGTGATGGCCGTATTCTATCAGCGCGACCCAAAAGCGCGGCGGATAGAATCGGTGACGGAACAGGTACGAGCGGATGTCGCTGTCCCCGTGGGGAATTCCGTTCGATTGTCGAAACAGTCGGGCGTTTTCCTACTCGCTCTGGGGCAGGAAGGCGTTGGGGACGACCGCGCTGCCCTGGCCCACGCCGGTGGTGTCGCCGCGCTGGTTCTCGACCTTGATGTCCACCGAGACGCGGCTGCCGTTCACCTCCCGGCTCACGCCGGCGACCGTGCCGGTGAAGGTGATGGTGTCGCCGGGACGGACGGGGCGCAGGAACCTGAGATCTACAGTGCCGTTGTGGTTAAACACTTCGCTGCCGAAGTAGCGGCGCAGCAACTCCAGGGCGAAGGACAGCGACATCCGGCCCGACGCCACCGTGCCCTCGGTTCCCAAGGTCTCGCGGGCGGTCTCTTCGTCGGTGAACTGGGACGGTTCCGAATCCCCGCCGCTGCCCTCAAACAAATTGATGGCCTCCTGGGTCATTTCCTTGACCAGCGGGGGCAGTTCGTCCCCCACCTCGTAGTTGCGAACTAGCCTCCCCATTTCTTGCCGACCTCCGTGGGCTGCTTGAGCTCGTGGGTGATTACGCGGTCGATGAGGCGGCCGTCCTCGTCCACCGAGACCGCCTCGGTGACGATGTAGTTCTTGCCCCGGCGTAGGTACTTGTCGGCGATCCACGCGCGCACGGTGATGGTCTTGCCGGCGATGGGCGGGTTATAGCAGTGGAACGCGCACCGGGCGTTGACGGAACCGGCGTCGCGGTACCGGGCGTTGTACTGCTTGACGTCGACCTTGTGGGAGATGGTCGGGAAGCTGGCCTCCGGGTCCATCACCCCCTGGCGATAGGTGTCGATCATCTCCTGGGTGAGAAGGTACTGGTACGTCTCGAAGGTCTCGCCGACCTCCAGGGCATCCCAGTCCAGGAGTATTCGGTCATCGGCTGCTACCATGGCTGCATCTCCTTAAAAACAGGTCCTGTTGAGAGAAACTATCGGAGTCTCGTGAATTGTCAAGGGGCGGCGGGTACGCAGGAGCGCTCCCAGGCCCTAAGCGGGAAGGTCCCAGCGGAGGAATGCGCGGTAGCGGTCGTTCCAAGCCCAAGGGAGGAGGTTGAGGACGATAGATTCAGGCAGGGGGACATCTTTAACATCGATGCACAGGATGGGCAGGATGGGGTATTGGGATGGGATGATGGGGATTATTGGGAAATCCCGCTCATCTCCGCTCATTTCCGTTCATTTGAGCAGGACGTTGGGGCAGGTTATGGCGGTGAATGGGGGCGGATTGGCGGGTTTTGGGGGTGATATTGGTGGTTTTGGCGGGCATTGGAGAGGGTTTGGGGGGAGCGGCGATTGGGCGTGGGGGTTGGGACGGCTGGCGGGATGTGGGATTGCGGGACCGGCCGGTCTTTCGTGTGATGAGTTCATGCTAGGACTGGCGTGCCGGCAGGGTCAACGGGCGGGTGTCAGAGTTTGGGGGAATCGTCAGAAGTAGGATTCACCGGATTGGGGGATTGGCAGAATTGGGGGTGCTCCGGGTTATTGGCAGCAACTGAACGCTGGCGGCGGTGGTGGCGTGGCTGGCGATGGTTGGTATTGCCTCTTGGTGCGGTTGGAGAGGGGGTTGCACCGTTTAGGGGGTTAATACTGCCTAGAAGTGGTGGGGGGGTGTGATGGCTGGCCGCGGGTTTTTGTGGTTGCATACGGTCATGGAAATTGCCGCTCCGTCGGTTTGACCGGTGGCGGTGGTGGGAAGGGCGGGATCGCGTGGGGATTCCCGTGCGCCAGACATGGCAACATGTGCCCCACGCGAAAATGGCGATTGTAGATAATGGGAACAATATTTCAAGATTAGGAGGGGCCGACGTAAACGTGGTCTTTTACTCTCGCGGGCCACGTGAGAAGCACTGCTAAAACCTGTAGGTCAGCGTCAATCCATTCCAAACTATAGCGCCGCCCGTGTCCGCGTCGAGGACACCCGTCAAATCTGGTTCATCTCCCCTCGTGGCTACTGCTGTGCCTATTTGGAGTTGGGTAAGGCCACGTGCAGGATTTAATCCTTGATCCGAAAAACGTGCACCACTAACGTGCGCTCCTGCCAGATCCGCTTCAGTGAAGTCAGCTCCAACTAGATCAGCGAGGAACAGATCGGCGTCGCACAAAATCGCATCCTCTAATTCAGCATCGGTCAAATCTATATTCCACATCGAGCTTTCGACCAAATTGCACCCGTTCAACGCTGCTCCCGAAAGATTCGCGTCGTCCAGCTGAGCTCCAGTGAGGTCCATGCCAATGAGGTTTGCGCCGGGCAGCCTGGCCCTTCGAAGGTCGAGGTTATATCTCGCCCTGATCTCAACCTCTCGACGGCCGTGACGACCACGATCTTGGGTCGCCTCCAACGCCGCGCGGATGTCTGCGGGCACGTGAGAGAAAGGCCCTCTACCCGCGATGGCCGGATCACCGACCGGGACGGGGGGTTCCCGAATGAAGGTGCAAAGAGATTGCAATACCGGAACATGAAACTGCTCCACATTTTCGTCAGCCAACCGCTGCAGTTGATGAATGCCTCCTATCCTTACGGTCATGATTGAACTCCCGAGCATTTCTGTAGCTTTTAGATACCTATCGCTTAGCAATTGTTGCGCGGCAGTCTCCGCCTGACGGTTTGCGACCCATCCACGCCAAACCGCGATCACGAGGGCGAGAAACCCCGCCACCCCAAGGGCTAGGTTCCTTATGGTCGTGCTAGGAGACTCGACATCAACTGGAGGCATTCCATCGACATATCCCCTGAGCCACTTCCAGTAAGCTACTGACAATGCTATTGCGACGATTACCGTGACAGCCGGAATCGTTGGGATCAGAACTTTCCTATTCGGTCTCAAGTGGATGCGGCGAATCCTCATCTTCAGCAGGGTCCATTTCGCCACCAAGCCCAGTTTTAACCGTTTCAATTTCGTACTAATCGCCGGGATCCAAACTCGTCCCACGAACTGTAGACGAGGGCGACGAATCCTCATCCTCAGCCAAGCCCAAATTGCCGTAAGGATCAGCTTTACCCTGTTCAATCACGTTATCCCTGAGTGTGAGTCTCACACGTTGTCGAGAACGGCAGCAAGTTGGAGACCGAGTCTGGACCAGATAGGGCTGCAGGATTCTGTCCAACTTCAGTAGGCTCGCCGAGGCGAGATCAAACCTGGCCGCTTCTGTACAGAAGCTCCAAGTTAGCTGGATTGAGTAAGGAACAAGTCTACCGTCGGGATGGTTCACTCACAACCGTGCCATTTTTCCCGCACTGAGGCGGCTCAAATGCGCAGTCGCAAATATCACGCCCCCGAATTGGCAAGAAAATTGCACAGTTGCCAACAAAATCCTGCGTCGGTAGACTTGGCGCACTGTGGGTAGGCCATGATCAGCACTAACGCGATGCGGACTCGGATGGCCCAGGCGCTGCCGTTCTATTATGGGTGGGTGATCGCGGGGAACGGCGTGGCGGTGAGCCTGTCGGCCCGAACCGTCATGGCGGTGGCGACCATCTCCGTGTTCGTGGTGCCGATGACCCAGTCCATGGGCTGGTCGGTGGGTATGTTCTCCGGCGCGGTGAGCCTGGGCGGGCTGGTCGCGGTTTTCGTTTCGCCCATCGTGGGGAGATGGCTGGACAAGTACGGGGCGGGAGTCATCCTGGGGATGGGCTCGTTCGCCACGGGGGCGCTGGCGATTGGGCTGGCCTTCGTTGCCCATCCGGTAGCGTTCTATTTCCTGTGCGTGCCGGGGCGGATGATCTTCTCCGGCCCGTTGGAGATGGGATTACCCACGGCCATCAGCAACTGGTTCATCCGACGGCGTCCGGCGGGGCTGGCCGTGGACCACATCGGCAAGGGGGTCGGCCTGGTCATCGTGCCCTGGGCGATGACGCTGATCATCACCGAGTATGACTGGCGAACGGCGTGGTTTACCCTGGGGGTTCTGGCGCTGGCGCTGGGGGTTATTCCGTCTCTGCTGCTGTTGGCGCGGCGACCGGAGGATATGGGGCTGGAACCCGACCCGGCGCCGGCTCGGGACGATTCACTGAATCGGGGTTCCGGCAACCAGGACGCCGAGGCTTCCGCAAGTTCTGGCAACTCGGGCAGCTTCGCCGAGATCGATTTCACGGTGGGGCAGGCGCTGCGCACGCGGGCGTTCTGGATCCTGGCAATCTTTTCCGGCGCCAGCATGATGGTCCAGGCGGGGTTGAGCCTGCACCAAGTCTCCCACTACATCCACCAGGGAATCGACCCCCGGTTGGCTGCGCTGAGCGCGAGCACGTTTGCCCTGGCTCAGATGCCGGCGAGCGTATGCTGGGCGGCCCTCGCGCGCCGGATTCCCATCCGGTTCCTGATGACGATCTCGTCGTTCGTCGTGGCGCTGGCCGCCGTGGGCACGACGATGAGCGACTGGCTGCTGCCGGAGATAATCTCGGCGGCGGGCGTCGGGTTTGGCGTGGGCGGCCTGCACCTGCTGCTGCGGCTGGTGTGGGCAGACTACTACGGGCGGCAGAACCTGGGGACCATCCGGGGGCTGACGATGTCGGCGCAGTTGGGCGGACAGGCGCTGGGGCCGGTGATCGCCGGGTTCATGTTCGACTACTTCGACAGCTACCGGGTTCCGTTCACGTTTTTCGCGGTGGCGGTGTTCCTGGCGGGGATCATGGCACTGGCCGCCACGCCGCCACAGGCTCCGGAGTCGGAGCCCACGGGGGAACCGGAGCCTGCTGGAGAACCGGCGGCTGCGACGGGTTGATCCGAACCGCAGGTCAGGAAGACGCGGGTGAGGTTTGTGCCTCAGTAAAGCGCCTCAAACTGCTCGCGGGTCAACCCTGCCTGAGCAATCAATCCGGCCATCGTATAGGCGTTGATGGGGTTGTGGCGAGGAATTTTCAGCTGGGTTGTCCCGTCAGACATTATGATGTGGCCGCTTTGTCGCACCACTCTGTAGCCAATTTTTCCAAACGCCGCCACCGCTCGTCGGTGGTTCTTGCCAGGCACTCCGGGCATAGTCACTCGACATGATACGGCGCCGGTCTAACTACCGCGGTCGCAGTAGGGCATCCAGTGGCTACTATTTCCTCATATAGGCCACCCAGCCATTCCTCAGTGCTCCGATTGACTGGCTCAACACCGTCCACCAACGCCTCATAGATGGCGTCGGCAATCATGTCCAGCGCGTCTTGAGGGTCTCGGCCGGCGCTGCACACGTCCATAGACGGGCAGAAAACCGCCCACGGAGTTCCGGGACTGTCGCCGCTGGTGTCGCAAACCAGCAGGACTTCGTAACCATATTCCACCGGCGCATCGCCAGCCCATTCTGCCGTCAGGGATTCGTCGGCGCGGGTCAGCAGAGCAATCGCCATAGTTCCACCTCACTTTAGGACGATGATAGCATCGGTCACGAGGAGGCGGGCGAGGTCTGTGCCTCCGCCGGCAGGGAGTCTTCCCAATCAGGGATTAGGACTCGGGAGGATGATTCCAACAACAGGATGAAGAGGACTCCCGCGAGACTGGCAACGATGGATATAATCCAGGCGAGATCGTAGGAGCCTCCACCCACGTCGATGAAGCCCAGGAATCGCGTCGGCGCTTCGGCATTGCGGAAGTCGTACACCACGCCGCCGACCAGTCCCCCGATGGCCATGCCGAAGCCTGAGCCGAGGTGCTGGAATCCGAAGATCGACCGGACGGGGCCCATGCCGTAGTACTGGCGGTTGGCAATGAGGAAGGCGGACATTTCCCCGCCGAAGCCGATGCCAAAGAGGACTGCGAAAAGGTAGAACTCCCAAGCGCTTTGGGCCCAGAACAGCATCACGACCGTCACGCCCTGCAAGGCGTAGGGCAAGACCATCGTTGCCTTGGCGCCGAATTGGTCCGCCAGGATGGGAATGAACAGGCGGCTGCTGACGCTGGCCATGGTGTAGATGGTGACGATCCAGGCCGCCGCTCCGAGGGACAACCCCTGCTCGGTGGCGAAGAACACGACGTGCCAGATAACGATGGCGTGGCCCGCGCAGCCGAGGAAATGGATGAACGGCAGGTTCCAGAAGGCCCGGGTCCGGCGGGCATGCTGTAGGAAGACCTTGCTGCGCAACTTGGCGATCTCGGTATTCGGCGGCACCGGTGGCGGGTCGTCGTCGGTGGCGCCCAGGGGCCTCATCCCACGGTCGGCGGGGTCGCTGTGGAAGAAGAACAGCAGAGAGAACAGGATCACTCCACCCACGGCGGCGATGATCCAGAACCCGACCTGCCAGCCAGTCAACCCCACCAGCAGCGCCAGGGCCGGAGCGGTGACCGATGCTCCCATGCCTCCGAAGGACTGCTGGATTCCTACGGCGACGCCCAGCTTCCGCTTGAACCAGGCGGCGACGGTGGTGGGGATGTTTACGGTGAACAGGGCCTGGGCCAATCCCAGCAAAACACTGTAGTAGATGTACAACTGCCAGAGTTGGTTCACGGAGCTGAGGAGCAGCATCCCGACCACGTAGAGGGCGGCGGCAACAAACAGCGACTTGCGCGCTCCGTACCGGTCGCCGATCCATCCGGCGACGGGAGAAAGCACGGCGCTGGCGACGCTGCGAAAGACCTGGGCCAGCACGATGGCAGTGACGCCCCAGGCAAAATCGGTCTGGAGGACGACCAAGATGACGGCGAAGGCCTGGCTGACGAAGTTGGCGGTTACCCGGAGCATGGTGCCCATGCCGACCACCAGCCAGGCGTAATGGTATTGCTCCCTCAGATGGTTCCTAAGGTCCGACAGGCCGGTATTCAAACCAAATCACGCTCCATTACCGGGAATCAGGACGCGTCGTTGCGAGCCGTGCCGGAAGTCGTCGGAAAGCCGCGGCTAAAAACCGGGCATCCGCAATTGCCGCATTGTAACCACGGCGGGGTTGCGTCGCAACTTGACGCGGCCCTCACCAGGGATTTTCCAAAGTTGCCACACATCTCGCTCATGGTGAGCCTGTCGAACCACGAGCGCGTCCTTTGACCCGCCACGGGCGGACCTACGGCAGCTCCGGACGAGCGGAAAGACTTCAATCGCACAACTTCGGAACGGGCCTGAACCCGCACGTGTACCCGGTTTGGTGGCATTGAATGGCGAAGAGGTGGTCGGGGGAGTTGGGTGTGGCGAGGTAGTATCCGTAGCCCGGGTGCTGGATGCCCAGCTTGCCTCGTTGGCAGACCTGCCATCGCAATATAGTTCCGGCAATCGGCCTTCCCGGTTTTTCGGGAATCTCCATTGACCGCATTGGGTTAGAATACGGCGAGTTAACCTTGAGACAGCCATAGCCGGGAGGTGATGCAATGGTGCAGGGCGGAGCAGCAGCGCCAACTACACCGGGAGCTTTGTCAGGAATCCGAGTGTTGGACTTCACCTGGGTCCGGGCGGGTCCCTGGTGCACCCGATGGCTGGGGGCGCTTGGAGCCGAGGTTATCAAAGTCGAGTGGCCGCAGAGACCCAACACTCGTGGCGACAACATTGTGACCGGAGCGGGTACCCCCGAGGGCCTGCCCGTCAATCTCAACACCAACGGCCATTTCAGCGACACCAACTCCAACAAGCTGAGCGTCACCCTGAACACTCGCACGGAGCGGGGCATTGACCTTACCCGGCGCCTGGTGGCCATGTCCGACATCGTCATCGAGAACTTCGCCTACGGCGTGTTGGAACGGTGGGGTCTGGGCTACGAGGAAATGAAGAAGCTCCGGCCCGACATCATTTACCTCTCCATGTCCGGCTTCGGCCACACGGGTCGGGACCGGGACTATCAAACCATGGGAGCCATTGCGCAAGCCCTGTCCGGTTTGACCTACACGTCGGGCCTGCCGGACCAGCCACCCGCCGGTTGGGGCTGGTCCTATCTGGACGACACCGGCGGCTTGTACGGGGCCATGTATGCCCTGAGCGCGATTTACCATCGGAACATGACCGGGCAGGGACAGCACGTCGACAGTTCCCAGTGGATACTCGGCGTCCCTCTCAATGGATCCGCTTTTCTGGACATCCAGGCCAACGGTCGTTCCACCATGCGAGAGGGTTACCCGCCGGGCAACCGCGCTCACTGGCCCGGCACGCCCCTGGTGGACAACTACCGGGGGCGGACCGGGGCGCCGCACAACGCTTACCCGACCAGTCCGGCGGAGCACAACGATTGGTGCGCCATAGCCTGCTTCTCCGACCATGAGTGGCGGAAGTTGGTGGAGGTCATGGGCTCTCCCGGTTGGGCCACCGACGAGAAGTTTGCCTCCCTTGAAGGTCGCCTGGAGCATCAGGAAGAGGTGGACCGGGGGATAGAAGCGTGGACCAGGACTCTGGGCAAGTACGAGATCATGGAGCGGTGCCAGAAGGCAGGGGTACCCGCCATGCCCGTGCAAAGCAGCCAGGACCGGGTGGAAAACGATCCCCAGCTCAGGAATCGAGAGATGTACCGGGACGCGCAGCATCCTGCGCTGGGGACATGGCCCCTTCAGAATGCTCCTTTCAAGATGTCGGAGACGCCTGTAGTCAACAGCCGGTCAGGGCCCCTGATTGGCGGGCACAACAAAGAGGTGTTTCAGGGGTTGTTGGGCATTAGTCACGAGGAACTGGTGAGCGGCTTCGCCGAAGGCGTGTTCTGGCCAAAGGACCTCAGTATGGAGGATTATCCCTACCTCAACGAGATGATGGAGGATGCCTCGCCCGTACAGTGGAGTGGGAATGAGCCGATAGCGAATCCCGCTCCGGCGCCGACGCGGACGACCGACCTGGACTCCGCAGGCGCCTTCGAGGGACTGCGGGTGCTGGAACTCGCCGATGAAAAGGGGCAGTGGTGTGGCAAGCAGATGGCGGACATGGGGGCGGACGTCATCAAGATAGAGCCACCCGGTGGTGAGGCGGCCCGTACGGTGGGGCCCTTCTACCAGGACAGGCCGGATCGCGAGAGGAGCCTTTACTTCTGGCACTACAACACCTCCAAGCGGGGCGTTACCTTGAACCTGGAGACGGAGGAAGGTCGCCGGCTGTTCCGGCAAATGGCGGAGCAGGCGGATGTAATACTGGAGACCTTCCGGCCCGGTTATCTGGCGTCCCTGGGTCTGGGATACGAAGAGCTGGCAACCCGTAACCCCGGGCTGATTATGTGCTCACTGACCCCCTTTGGGCAGACCGGGCCGTGGCGGGACTTCCAGACCAGCGACCTGCTGCATCTGGCGGCGGGCGGACAGATGGCCCGGTGTGGCTACGAAGACGCCGCTGTGCCGGGTGGTCCGCCCATCGCTCCCGGTGGAGGCCAGGCCTGGCACATCGGCAGTCACTACGCCTACATCGCCATCACCGCGGCGCTGGTCAACCGGTCAGTGACGGCGCGGGGGCAGTACATCGACGCCTCGGTGCATGATGCCTGCGCGCTCACCACCGAGGGCCATGTGAACCAGTACATCTACACGGGAAACGTGGTTCCACGTAGAACGGGAGGCGGCAACACCGACGTTGGGCCCAACGCCCAGGTCCTCTGCAAGGATGGAAAGTACGTGAACGTCGGTCAGGTTCCCGCGCAGCGGGTGCTGACGCTCGCGCCGTGGATGGATGAGCACGGCCTGGCGGGGGACCTGCTGGATGAGAAGTACCAGGACCCGACGGTCATTGCCGAGAACCAGTCACATATTCGCGGTATTTTTGAAAACTTCCTCGCCAACATCCCCCGGGACGAGGCCTACCACGGCCTGCAGCAGCGTGGTTCCAACACGGGGGCGATCCGTTCCCCGGACGACGTGATGCAGGATCCTCACCTGGAGGACCGGGGGTTCTGGACAGATGTGGAGTACGCGGAACTCGGCGAGACATTTCGACACCCGGGCCCCGGTGCTATCTTCAACGGCTCACCCTGGAGGATATCTCGCCGTGCCCCTCTCATCGGGGAGCACAACGGAGAGGTCCTGTGCGGGGAGTTGGGACTGACCAAGGCGGAGTTGGCCGACCTAGCTGAGGGAGGCTCGGTGTAACCCCGGTTTCACCATCGCAGCCGGAAACTGGTGCCCCGTGTCGGCTGGATTTGCCGAACCGCCGTCGATCAGTTTTGCCGGTTTACCTCCTCTGACTGTCCCCGCTGCTGGACTGCATCAGTCCGGTAGGTGGGGACGTCAAATTCGAGGATGGCTGAGTGGTGGACCACCCGGTCGATTGTCGTCGCGTTTGCCATGGGGTTGGCGAAGATGCGCCCCCACTCCGAGAAGACCAGGTTGGACGTGATGGCCAGCGACCTCCGTTCGAAACGCTCGGCGATGGGCGTTCGGCGATGAAGGTGAAGAGCGCCTCAAACTCCCAGTTGCCCTGGGGGAGCTAGCTCAGGTCGTTCGGCGGAGACAGGCATCCCTTTCAAGCCATACCGGGGTTGACCTTGCCGGGTGTGGTCTGCGGTCAGACCATCATGGTACACACCCGCCTGTTTGCCGGGTGCGCTGGCCGATGCTGAAAGAGCCTTCGGGGTTTGTGCGGGGCCATCCGCCCTATGCCCCCACTATTTCGCGTACCTTGCTGGTATTCCGTACGAGCACTTGCAAGGAGCCCTCACCGGCTGGGTGTGCCGTGTGGCGGAGAAACAGAACCTGAACCCCCCGGCAGGCGGCAAGTGGGCCAAAACTTGGGCTTTCCGCCTATAGCAGACCGTCGCCCCCTCTACGGTCGAGCCCTCTGACTTCGCAACCGTCATGTTGACAGGCGCGATTCTTTCGTTTACGGTGAACCGGCTTACGACGAATAGAGGGCAAGTATCCTCGAATAATACACGAAATTGATAAAGTTACCCGTACAGAATACGGTGTTTCGATATGGCATGTCTCACATTTGTGGGCAACTCGTAGCACCACACTTCCGGAACACATAGTCCTTGGCACGACTATCGGTTTCCCATCCCGAACGTCTGGAGGTCGAAACATGACGCACCGATTGTTACGGATACGCAAGAACGTCGTGGTTGCCCCGTTGATTCCGATATTGTTGGTCGCGATAGCCTGCGGGGGCGCCGCCGCTCCAACGCCCGAAGCTGCCGCGCCTGCTTCTGACGGAGGGCCGACTCCAACGGTTCGAATCCGAGAGATCGCCGTAGCCACGCAGATTCCAACGGCGATACCCACACCAGTAGCCGCCGCCAGCGACTCCAGATCGATTTCTCTTCTCGACGGCAGCGCGAAGCAAGGCGGGACGCTCAAGGTAGCTTCGATTGCGGATACGGCGCACTACGACATGATGCAATCGGCTACCGCCTATACCGCCGAACCCATGAGCCAGCAATACAACGGGGTGCTGCGGTACAACCCTCTGGACGGGGGCAACACGGTCATTCCGGACCTGGCTGAGGACTGGACGGTTTCGGAAGATAACCTGACCTGGACTTTCCCGCTCCGTGAAGGGGTCAAGTTCCATGACGGGAGCGTAATGACCTCCGAGGACATCCTCGCCAGTTGGAATCGTATTCTGTATCCACCCGAAGGTGTTACCAGCTTGCGGCAGGACTTGTTGGCGCCAATCGTAGAAAGAATTGAGGCCCCTGATCCATTGACGTTCCAAGTGCAACTCAAGCAACCCAGCGGCTTCTTCCTGGGTGCGTTCGCGGTGGAGTGGAATGTTATACACCCGAAAAAAACCCTGGAGGAGAACAACTTTGACCTAAGACAACTCAAAGGCGGCGGCCCTGGGACCGGGGCCTTCAAGTTCGTTGACTTCACCCAGGGAGAGACCTGGGAAACCGAACGGCATACCGAATACTTTGTGGAAGGTTTGCCCTACCTTGATGGCGTGACCATCTTTTCCGTCCAAACGGCTCAACGGGACGCCCTCTGCATCGCCAACCAGGTGGATTTCTGTTGGAACATCAGCCCTGAAGCCGTCGCCGAGGTGAATAATATCCCCGGTACACAAGCGCATATCTGGCAAGGTGTGGCCGCCAACGCCATGTGGTTCAACATCGAGAAAGGAGCGCCGTGGGACGACCCCAGAGTGCGCCGGGCAATTCACCTGATCACCGACCGGTGGGCGATCATGGAGGCCACGGAGGGACTCTTCGGCAAGGTCGTGGTCGATTGGTCCCCGCCGAATATGGCCTTCTCACCTACAGATGAGCTGTTGCTGACGAAACCGGGCTTTACGCGCGATAAAGCTGCGGACATCGCGGAGGCCCAGGCCCTGATGGCTGAAGCCGGCTACGCCGAAGGTATCAAGGACGTGGACTTCTCGGTGCGTGGAGGATGGGCACCTCGGGAGGATGTGATGGCGCCGATAGTTCAGGAGATGCTGAGGGTCCATCTGAACATTGAGTCCAACTTGAGGGCGCCTCAAGGAGGACAGTGGCAGGAGGACATGCGCACCGGGATTTTCGACATCGGCCTGGGTTCCATCGGCACCAACCTGATGGACCCTTCGGACTACGGCACCAACTTCTACAAGACCGGTGGCGCGCAAAACCTCTCTCGTTGGTCTAACGCCGAGTTCGACTCCCTGATGGACCAGATTGACGCCGAGTTGGACCAGGACAAGCGCCTAGCCTTGTGGCAGCAGGCAACCGAAATCCTGGACGAAGAAGTACCAATGGCTCCGCATCACTGGCGCATAATCTTCAACGCCTGGTACGACTACGTGGGCGGTGTAGTGCGGAAGTCCGGCTGCGGCATCTACAACTGCAATCGCTACGACACGATGTGGCTCGACAATTAGGAGGACTCCCGAGCCTTGAGACGACGCTCCATGATGATGCGATAACTCTCACCCCGGCCCGACTCATCCCACTCGGATAAAGGTAGGAAGATGCAAACCTATATCCTCCGCAGGCTCATCCTTGCGGTGCCTGCGATGTTCGTGATCACCGTCATCATCTTCGCCGCAATGCGTATCTTGCCCGGAGACGTCCTGGCGGTCATGTTTAGCGACGAAGACGGGTTTCGCATGCTCCGTGAAGCGGACCGGGAAAGGCTTCTGGAAAGCCTGGGCCTGAACGATCCTCTGTGGAAGCAGTACGTCAATTGGATGGGAGACGTGTTCACCCTCAAGCTGGGAGAGTCCTTCTGGCGAGGCGACACGGTCATGGAAACCATAACTCACCGGGGCCCGTTGACCGCGGAGATTGCGCTTCTGGCGATCGTCCTTGCCTGGATTATCGGCCTGCCTGTGGGAATCTTGGCTGCGGTTAAACAAAACAGCATCGGCGATTACGTCGCCCGATTCTTCAGCATATTGTTCCTGGCAATCCCCAATTTTTGGCTGGGGACGGTGATCGTGCTGGTGCTGCTGCTGGGGTGGCGCTACAAGGCGCCTTTTGGGGTCGTCCACATTTGGGAAGACCCGTGGGCTAACTTGCAAATCGTGTGGGGCCCAGCCCTGGTGTTGGCTCTCAGTCAGGCAGCTTACGTAGCGCGCATGGCCCGTTCTACTCTCCTGGAGGTGCTGCGAGATGACTATATTCGCACCGCCAGGGCCAAGGGGCTGGCGGAGCGTTGGGTGATCCTGCGGCACGCCCTGCGTAACGCCATCCTGCCGGTAATCACCCTGTCGGGAGTGCTCCTGGGATTCCTCCTTGGCGGGTCCGTCGTCGTGGAAAAAGCCTTTGGAGTGCCAGGGCTGGGATCCACGCTGGTGGTCGCGTTTACGGAACGGGACTACACCGTGATCCAGAATTTGGTCCTGCTATATGGGCTGATCTTCGTGGTGCTGAATCTTTTGGTGGACATTTCCTATGCCTTCTTTGACCCCAGGATTCGTTACTCCTAGTACGTAACCACATGGCCTCGGTTGGAACAGCGGATCGACTTCGCACCCAGTGGTTTACTGTGGCCGTCGATTCAAGCGGACAGGCCGCTACGCGAGACGAACACCGGAGCATACAGACACACCCGGCTTGAGCCCCAGGGAGTTGATACATGGCACAGGATTCGAGTGTCCTGGTAACCGCGCCTGAGACCGGTACTACCGTCACGGGTTATACCGTGGGGGTCCTGCGGGGACTGCGCAGATTTGCAGCAAAGCAGCCGGTGGGAACCGCCAGTGGGGTAATCCTGGCGCTCATAATATTGCTTGCGGTCGCTTCACCCCTGATAGCCCCCCGCAACCCGATCGAGGGGCACTTTACAGCCATCAATGTCCCTCCCGATTCGGAATACCTGCTGGGCACCGACCGTGTCGGCAGGGACGTGCTCAGCCGGGTCATTTATGGAGCGCGGATATCTCTGTTGGTAGCCTTCGTCGCGGTCATAGTCGGGGACGCGCTCGGCGCGATGTGGGGTATCGCCAGCGGTTACCTGGGGGGAAAGTTCGATATTTACAGCCAGCGAATCGTTGAACTGCTGTTGTCCTTCCCCACTCTCATTCTGGCAATGGTGCTGTTGTTGGGACTGGGAGCAGGAGTATTCACGGTCATTGTTGCCATCGCCATTACCCGTATTCCGTTATCGGTGCGGGTGATTCGCTCCGTGTCCCTTTCCGTTAAGGAGAATGCGTACGTAGAAGCCGCCAGGGCCATCGGAGCATCCGACGTGAGAGTCATGGTGCTGCACATAGCGCCCCAGTGCCTGGCCCCCTGGTTAGTGTTGGTGACCGCCCAACTGGGAGGGGTCATCGTGCTGGAAGCGTCCCTGGGCTTCCTGGGTGTTGGAGTGCCCGCACCCACCGCCACCTGGGGCAACATGCTGGGCGGCGCGGTGGCAGCCACTCTCAAGCCGGAATGGTGGTTGGTTATCTTCCCTGGACTCGCCATCACCGTCACCGTGTTGGCCTTCAACCTGTTTGGCGACTCGATCCGGGACGCTTTGGACCCCAAACTGCGTGGCAATACCTAAACCGACGCCAAGGTGACACGCGCATTTGGCGAGACGTTAAGCGCCGGGGCAGGAATACCGTCCCGGCGCGGTGGAAGCGCCTCGGTGAGTCGCGCAAACGGATCTTATTCGTCCTCAAATGTCGATACCACCGTGGTTTTGGTTTAGTATTCCTTACCAGGCAACCTAACGATTGTGGACGAGCAAAAATCCCGCCGCCCCCAACGAAGCCAAGGGCTGTTCGAAAAGAAAGTTAGTGCTCCCCAGTTGCGGACACCTCACCCCGAAAATTCATGCCGCCGCGTCAACCGGCGCGGCTAGATGACGCTTCTCATCCCAATGTCGGCCGACGAGCGTCCGCATCTATGGCGCCGCATCTGGGGTATCATTCGCCGTCGTCCCTGGACTATCGGCGTTGCGCTGGTCTTGGGGCTGATTCTCTGGTGGGTTGCGGTCAGTTTTAATTTGGGCGCCTTGATCTTCCCCGCGCCCGAAGCCACCACCAGGATCAGCGCTCATACCGGCCCTGACACTTGGGCCCAGATGCTGCGGACGCCCGAGAACAGGGCATCTACTCAGGACCAGGGCCCTCAGGCGCCGGTAGAATTGCAGTGGACTTACAGCACGGCCCGCCCCATTCTTGCTGCGCCGGCGGTCGTGGCAGACCGGATCTATATCACTACCGGAGATGGTCGCGCCGTGGCTCTGGAAAGAGATACTGGCCAGCCGGTATGGGAGTTCCCTACCGTCGTCCCTTCCGACACCGCTCCGGCCGTCGCCGGCGACCTGCTGTTTTTTGGTCTCCGGAATAAACGCTTTGTCGCCCTGGACCGGGAAACCGGCGAGCTACGGTGGGAAAAGGACCTCGACAACCCGGTACTCGCCTCGCCTATGGTGGCTGATGGGACGGTTTATATCGGTTCCACCAATAAGCATCTATATGCTCTCGACGCCGCCACCGGGCACGAACGCTGGACCCTTGCCGTTGGGGGATGGATTGTCGCTCCGGTGGCCTACCGTGATGATAGGGTGGCCGTCGCTTCTCAGGATGGCTTGCTCCACATCGTGGAGGCGAAAACCGGACGCGTCCGTTTCATCTACGATGCGGGCTGGCCCATAATGGGAGCCCCAGCGATACACGAAGACCAAGCTTTGATCGTGTCTCATCGAGGGACCGTATGGTCGCTGGATTGGAATAGCAGCACCTATCCTCTGGAACGTCTCTGGTGGGCCGCCAGGGTCAATCTGTTTGTGTGGGGCCTGCTGCCTAGTGTGCCCAACCAACAGGGCGCCATCTGGGCCACCAGCATCGGCGACAGCGTGGCGCTCAGTCCTGCCATTGCCCACAACGCGGTCTATGTAGCTAGCTCCGAGGGTATTGTCGTTTCCCTCGACATCAGTACCGGCTCGGAGCGGTGGGCAACACAACTGGACCAGAAGATCACGGCTGGCCCAATCGTGACCGGGAGCACGCTACTGGTCGGCTCGGAGGATGGCATTCTCTATGCCTTGGACTCCTTCACGGGCGAAGAGAAATGGAATTTCAAGACGGGCGGAAAGATCTCAGCTAACCCGGTAGTGGTAGGAGACATGCTGTACCTGGCGTCCCATGACGGCAATCTTTATGCCCTCGCCTCCAAGACACATTGAGAAATCAATTGAGTAGTGCCACCAGAATGGAACTGTGCGGGCTGATGCGATTAATTGACCCGGAACCCGAGGCGTTCTGCGATGACGTCGGCGTTCTGGCGCGCGGCGCGGACGGACATGGCCCCTTACGTCTATGAGGTGGTTGGCGATGTGCTGCCAGCGGGTTTCGATTCTTATGTCACGGCCTGGTTCCATTGGTTACATCTCCCTGAAAAACGCCGCCGGGCGGGTCCCGGTTTCTCCGGTGTCCGATGACCGAAAAGGGCGAAACCCAGTCGGCATTCATCAATGCCTTGTTCTACTTTGCGACCGTCCTCACTCACCGTTATGAGAATGGAGGCCTCTGGCCTGGGGCCGCGCCGGCGACCGGGCGAGAGCCGCTGTTGAGCGGTCGGCAGGCGGACCATGAACCGGCTGCCCTGTCCCACCGTGCTCTCCGCCGTGATGGAGCCGCCGTAGGCCTCGACGATGCGGCGGGCTATGGTCAACCCCAGTCCGGTTCCGCCGGTGCTGCGGGCACGCGAGGGGTCGGCGCGGTAGAAGCGGTCGAACAGGCGCGGCAGGTCTTCGGGCGCAATCCCCGAGCCCGTGTCGGCCACGGTCACGATGACGGTGCCGGCAGCGGCGTGGGCCGACACCGTCACCCGACCGTCCTCCGGCGTGTGCGTGATGGCGTTGTCCAGGAGGTTGCCCACCACCTGGGCCATGCGGGTTGCGTCCAGGTCCAACCGGGGCAGGGACGGGTCTGTCTCCAGATCCAGGACTACTTTCTTGGCTTCTGCGCGGGGCAGTTGAGCGTCGACGACGGATTGCAGCAGTTCGTCCACGCGGATGCGGCTCCGCTGCAGGGGAAGGTCGCCGGCGTCGGCCTGGGCCAGCAGGCCCAGGTCTTCAACCAGGCGCGAGAGCAGGAGAGCCTGTTCGTGGAGGGTGCCAATGGTTTCCGGCGTGGGCTGGAACAAACCGTCTTTGATGGCCTCCAGATAGCCCTGGATGTTCGATGTGGGCGTGCGCAGTTCATGGGCGATGTCGGCGGTGAGGTCGCGGCGGTGACACTCCGCCTCTTCCAACTGGACGGCCATGGCATTGAAACTGTGCGCCAACTGGCGCACTTCCGTTGGACCAGCGGTTGCGGCGCGCTGCGACAGGTCGCCACGTCCCAGTCTTCGAGCAGTGGCGCCCAGCCCCTGCAACGGGGCCAGAGCACGCCGCGACAGCGCCCACACCAACGCCGTCCCCAGAACCGCGGCGCCGATGCCGGCCCACAGCAGGTAGCGGTCGACCAGGTCCGCAATGCGGGACGCCTCCGGGTCCATCAGAACGAAGGGCTGCGCCTCCGGGTCAAGTTCTGGATCGCTGAAGGTGGCGAAGGAACCCACCAGCTTTCCGTCGGACAGGACCGGAAAGCCGCCTACTTCGTACTAGAAGACTTCTTCCGGTCCACCCCAAGCCGGTTCCCATCGAAACGGCTCCTCCGCTCTCCATGCCGGCTCATGCGATACCGTTCCCATGTCAGACGACCCGCCGGTTGACTGGTAAGGGTCGTGGGAACCGGCAAGCATCTCGCCCTGGGCGTCGAACATGATGATGTGAAGGCCGGCAATGGCGGCCGCCTGCTCCATCGCCATTTGCAGTTCCTCATTGGATTCGGGCCAGCCGTATTCCTCAAAGTAGTGGCCGGAGACGAACTCACTCACCCGGGCGGCCTCCGCCAGTTCCAACTCGGTCTCGAAACTCGTGGTCTGCCAGTCGGCGGCGAGGCCGGTCAGGACCCCCACCAAGCCGAGGGCCAGGGCCAGCGCCAGGGCGAACCCCAGCACCAGCCGGAATTGTAAGCTGGCAAAAAGGCCGCGCAATGAATCGGCGCCCATATCAGCCCTGCCCAGCGGGGCGCAGCCGGTAACCGCCGCCGTAGATGGTCTGAATGTGCTGGGCGCTGCCCCGGCTTGCAGCTTCCAACCGGCGGCGCAGGGGCCGGACGCGTGCGTGTCTACCGCACGGTCGAAGCCGTCGTAATCGCGGCCCAGCGCTCTGTCTTGTCAATAACAAGTTAGATCTGACCCAGGTGTAGTGTCGTTGTCTAGGGATTTCGTCAGTTTAAAAGGTAAGGGAAAATGTCAGTCACGGTGACCGGTGGGTTGATGGGGTGATGGCCTCGGGCCCCGGTTCTGTGGCCGATTGGTCGGCTGGGTCAAGGACCGAGCGTACTTGCGGACGGTGTTCCGCGAGATCCCGAACTGGCGCGCGATCTCCCGTAAGCTGAGGCCTTGTATCTTGGCCTGCTGGATGGCCTTCCAGAGGGCCAGTTGTCGCGGCGTGAGTTCTCGGCGGGCTGGGGGTTCACTGTGGTTTTTCTCGACCATCGGTTCCTCGACGACAGGATCGGGCTCCAGGTTTGCGAGGTTCCGCAGTTGGGGTTGGCTGAGACGATGGTTGCCCAGGCGTTTCACGATGTGGCTGATTTCGGGATTGGGAGCCAGGCCACCATGCGCCGCGCGTAGCGCACCGGGACGAGGCGGCGCGGGCCGACTGGGGATGATCTCGCCCTCATGGCGCACCTGGAGCCGGCCGTCGGTATGTTCCAGGACCTCCACACTCGCGCCAGCATAGCTGGGACGTTCGCCGCTGGGCAGGAGTTGCAGGGTGCGCCATTGGTACTTGACCGTGTTGTCCCGAGCCACTTTGCGAAGGTGCTTGAAGCAGAGGACCTCATCCAGGGGTCGCTGGGAGACCCTGGGGCGGTAGGCCGAATCGGGCAATTCGGCGGGCACGGCAAACTGGGCGTTGTAGCGGGGCAGGAAATCCCGCAGGACGGTGTTGGCCTGGTCGATGGTCCTGGCTCCGGCCAAGCGGAGTTCGGTTACCAGCCGGTCCTGGAAGGTCCCCGCGGCGCGTTCCACGCGGCCCTTGGCCTGGGGAGAGCGAGCGAAGATCTGCTGGATGCCCAGTTCCACCATGGCCCGGCTGAAGTGGGTGGCTTCCACCGGCGGCTGGATGTGCCTGGGCTTGCCCGAAAACTTGAACACGCCGTGGCGGTCGCCGTAGAGCGCGATGGGCAGACCCCAGCGTTCGATCAGGCCCTGCATCAGGGTGAAGTAGCCCCGGGTGTCCTCCTCGGCACGAAACACCGCGCTGACCACGGCGCTGGTGGCGTCGTCCACCGCCAGCAGCAGGGTGAATTGAGGTCCGTCATCGCCCAGCCACCGGTGGAAGCTGCCGTCGATCTGCACCAGCATCCCCTCCTGGGGCATCCGTTGCCTTCGCACCCGATGTTTGGGAGGACGTCGCTTGCGCGGGCTGGGGATACCGGCCTGGGTCAAGATGCGATGCACGGTCTGGCGGCTGAGGTCAATGCCCTCCCGTTCCCGGAGCAACTCGGAGAGGTGGGTGTGGTTGGCTCCGGCGTAGGTGGTGCTGGCCAGCTGGATCACCGCGTTGGCCTCGTCGTCAGACACCGCGTTGCGCGGTCTTCTTCCTCGGTTCCCGTGAGCAAGTGCGGCGGCGCCTTCCCTCCGATAGGCTGCCAGAAGTCGCCAGGCGTGGCGTTCACTCACCCCAAGCAGTTCGGCCGCCTGGGCTGCGGGAAGCTGATGTTCCAATACTGAGTTGAGCACGTGGAGTCGCGTCTGTTCGATGGGGTTCAATGTCAAGTCCTTCATAACCTGACATTTTCCCTGGACCGTTAGCTACTGACCAAATCGTAGAGCATCCACAAGGTGTAGCAAGTTGGATGTGACCCACCTGGATAGTGCTCAGCGATTCTGTCAGTCAGCATGGCTGTGGTTGTCGCCGGCCTCCTCCGGCACTACCCCCAGTTGTTGGTGTGACGGGAATAGCCCCGCCTGGCGTTTCTCCCTGAGCCGGTAGCTCTCGCCGCGGATGTTCAGCACGTGGCTGTGGTGCAGCAGTCGGTCCAGCACCGCCGAGGCGATCACGCTGTCGCCCAGGAGTTCACCCCACTCTCCGAAGCCCTTGTTGGAAGTCAGGATGATGCTGCCGCGTTCGTACCGAGCCGACACCAGGGTGAAGAAGGCGGTGGCTGATTCCCGGTCGTAGGGCCAGATGCCGAATTCGTCCACGACGAGGACCTTGGGAGCCAGATACACTTTCATCCGCCGGTTCAGGTTGTGCTCGATGCGCGCCTTGCGGAGGTCTTCCATCAGGTCGTAGGCGCGGACGAAGTAAGCGCCTTGGCCGTCCTCGATGGCTCTGAGGGCCAAAGCGATGGCCAGGTGGGTTTTGCCCACGCCGGGCGGTCCCAGGAGGAGCACGTTAGTAGCCTCGGCGACAAAGGCGAGGTTGGCCAGTTCTTTGACCAGACGCTCGTCGATGGAGGGCTGGAAAGCGAAGTCGAATTGATCCAGGGTGCGCTGGAAGGGCAGGTGGGCCAGCCTGGTGCGAGTGGTGAGGTAGCGTTCCCGCCGGAACCTCCGCCCGATGCCAGGACTGCCCCACCCGTGGTGGCCGCTGCCAGCAACCCAACGGTCAAACTGACCGGTATCCATCTGGTTCTCATTCTCATTGCCATTTCCTCCTGGCATTTCCAATTCCGCCGAACCCCTGTGGTCCGGCGCGGAACGCCAGCCTAGCGGCAAATCTTGAGGAAACTTTGTGGAAACAACCATGTTTTGAGTGCTTACGGATGGTCCTACTCGGCCCGTGCATAGAGGGAACAACTGGCGCAGCCGTGCCAAAGACACGTTTGCTCATGGAGAGGTGTGTTGTCTGGACGAAGGCCGGATCTTCATTGGCGCAGGTTGCCCGTTAGCAAGCATGGTCCGGGAGTCTCACGGAGGCATCACATCATTGGTGACGTTCCCAGGAGTGCCAAACGCTTCGCGTCGTGGCTGGGGCTTATCCCCAATAACCGCATAACTGGCGGCAAAGTCCTCCGCTCAAAAACCAAAGCCAGCGCAAACCGGGCAGCGGCAGCCTTACGCCTGGCCGCTAGCGCGCTGCATCCCTACGACCACGCTCTGGATCGCTTCCTGCACCCAAGAATCCCCACGCGGGCGCATACAAGGCCATCGCCTCCACGCAGCACCAGCCCCAGGTTCGTTTATTCCGTGCTGCGCTAAGGCAACGCAAATGCGGATGTTAGCGCCACATCCAACGAACGCTAATACCTACAGTGGGCGTTACGCACCGCCAAACGCAGGTCGACACAGATGGACTACCAACTGGCGCCAATGTCCGATGCCCATGCATCGGAACTGACCCACGTATCAGAGGCTGCGGCGTAACTCTTCCGGTTAGTCCTTGAATCTGGCTAAGAGTCGTCAGATTCGGAACCGTCGCCAACTCCGCTGGACATCCGGTAACCGACCCGGGGCTCCGTGAAGATGTAGGTGGGATGATCGGCGGCGTCGCCCAGTTTGCTGCGCAGTCTCTTGACCACCTCCCGCACCAGCCATGGCTCTCCCATCCTCTCCGGTCCCCAGACCCGTTGCAGCAGGTGGTCGTGGGTAAGGACACGACCGGCGCGCACCGACAGTTCGTAGAGCAAATCGTACTCGGTGGGAGTCAACTCCACCGCTCGCCCCGCCAACCTCACCCGGCGTTGGGCGTAATCGATGGCCAGCTCCCCAAAACGGAAGGGTTCGGCAGGCTCAACCACGTCGGGGACTGCCCGCCGACGCAGCGCCGCCCTGATCCTGGCGGCGAGCTCAGTGGGCGAGAAGGGCTTGACCACGTAGTCGGAAGCTCCCATGTCGAAGGCTCGAGCGACCAACTCGTCCTGCCCGTACACCGACACGAAGATGACCGGCACGTCCGCCTTTCCCAGGATCCGGTTCATGAGCTCTATCCCGTCGCTTCCGGGCAGCATCATGTCCAAGAGAACGAGGTGGGGCCTCTCGTCCTCCACGAGGCGCAGCACGTCGCCGGGGTCTCCGGTGACAATGGGCGCGTAACCCGCTTTGGAGATGGCGTCTCGGACGTAGCGCAGCGCCTGGGGTTCGTCGTCCACCGCCAGGATGCGCAACCTGTTCCGGCGCGGAACGCGAACATTGGCGGAGGACACGATCGACGCCAACCGCGCGGCTCCCGTTTCCCGTTCCGATGACGGCACCGTGAAGGTGAACTTCGCTCCCAATCCAGGTCCCTCGCTCTCCGCCCTGATGCGGCCCCCGTGGGCTTCCACGATGCCCTTGCAGATGGACAGACCCAGACCCGACCCGGCTAAATCGCTTCCCGTGTTGTCCCATTCGGTCCGGGAGAACTTCCGGAACAGGTGCGGCAGCAGTTCCGCGGGTATCCCCCTACCCTGGTCGGAAACCGATACCGCCACGTGGACACCGTCGCGCAGGGCGGACACCGTGATCGGCGATCCAGTCGGCGAGTACCGGGCGGCGTTGGACAGCAGGTTGCCCAGAACCTGGGCGAGGCGCCGCCGGTCCGCCATCACCGGCGGCAAGTCCGGCGAAAAGTCGACCCGGATGCGGTTGCTGCGGTCCCACTCGTCCAGAAACCTGTTCTTGGCCTCGTCCAGTATCTCCACCACCTCAACCGTCGACAAACTCACCGACAACGAGCCCGTCTCGATGCGGGCCACGTCCAGCAGTTCCCCGATCAAGTCCTGCATGTGGTCCACCTGGCTGTCCATGATCCGGTGGAACTGGGTCACCACTGCGGGGTCAAGGTCCGAGGATTCGCTGAGCAGGGTGGTGGTGGAGCCTTTGATGGTGGCCAACGGCGTCCGTAGTTCGTGGCTCACCATGCCCAGGAACTCGGCCCGCAGACGCTCCTGCTCCTCCAACGGGGACATGTCCTGCAGGGTCACTACGAAAGAGACCACCTCGCCTTCCGCCGAGTGGATGGGGGTGGCGTTGATCAGCGTGGTCACCTTGCGACCGTCGGGCACTCGCAGGACGATCTGCTCGGCGCGCACGGTCTCGCCCGCCCTCAGGACCTCTGCAATGGGAAAATCCCTCAGGGAGACCTCCCGTCCGTCCGCGCGCTCGAAGGTAACCACCTCCAGCAATTCCTCAGGCGACTGACCGGGTTCCAGGAGGCTCTCCACGATGCGCAGCGATTCCCTGTTGAATGACACCGGCGCTCCCGTTTTGGCGTCAAAGACCGCCACGCCCACCGGCGAGGTGTTCACCAGGGTTTCCAGGTCGGCCCGGGCCCGCTGCTCGTCCCGGTACCTGAAGGCGTTGCCGATGACCAGCGCCGCCTGGGACGCGAACATCACCAGCGTTTCCTCGTCCTCCTGGGTGAACTCCAGTTGGCTGAGCTTCTCGGCCACGTAGATGTGGCCCACGCGCTGGTTTCGGTGCAGCACCGGCGATGCCAGGAAAGAGATCGTTGGCCCCACCGGCAAGGGGAAGCTCAGCTCCGAAAGGCCCGCCTCCCGCAGCAGCTCCAACAGGTCAGGATGGCGCACCGGTCCATCAATGTTGCCCAGGATTTCGTATATGCGGGACGCGACGGGTATGTCCCACACCTGGAGCGTCTGCTCTGGGCTCATGCCCGAGGCGAGGAAGTTCTGCACGTGGCCGTCCTCATCGTGGAGGGTCATCACGCCGTAGCGAGCGTCGGTGAGAGACCGGGCGGCGTCCAGTACCCCCTGCAGCACGGTGTCGAAATCGAGGCTCTCGTTGATGCGAAGGCTGGCCTCGCTCAACCGGGTCAGACGCTCCCGCAACGCCTCATTCTCTCGCTTCAGCCGGTCGGTCTCGTCCATGGATGGGTTGCCTCCCTGAGTGCCAGGCGCGCGGATTCACGCCCGGGGGCCATATGATACACGAAATATTACATGATTGGCTTATTCATTACGCAGATCATACGGCAGTGCGCCTACAATCAAGCCAACGTCAATCCAAAGAGGCCGAACCTCGTCCATTGGGGAATCGCCGGCCGAGTGTGGCAGTGGATTCAGCTCCCGAACTCCTGCTGGAAACCGCCAGGGACTTGCTGGCGATCTGCCGGGCGTTGAACGAAACCAGTCCGGCGGCGGACTTCTTGCAATCTCCCCCGATGGGCAAGCCTGATCTCCTTGTCTCCGCATACCGGGCGGTGGGCGAGGCGGTGGAATTGGCCCGCGAGGTGCAGGACGACCCCGACTGGTTCGGACTGGACCAGGTCAGCGGGGTGGCGCTGGCCGTTCTGCTCCGGCGCGTGGCCCGTGACCTGGAGCGGGAGGCGGACGCCTGGGAACCGGATTGAAGGCTTTTGACCGGTGATGCACTCTGGCTGGCGTGGTCCCCGTGTTACCCGCATTCGCACGTTCAGACCCGCAGCCCGCATTCGGCGATGATCTGCCCCTTGCTTTCACCACACAATTCGACGGGTGTGGATGCGAGCGCAACGACATGGGAGCACGCCTTATATCCGGAGAGCCGACCGTGCATTGGTTGAGGAGAGCGCTGGTCATGATCTGCCTGTGGGTTGCGCTGGCCTGCGGGACGGGCGCCGACGATCGGATGGTGCGGCGCTACGCCGATTGCATGGCAGATCCCAACACCACCCTGCATCGGCTGACGGTCCCCAACGCGGTCGGGGTCGTGCCGCTGGGCGCCGAGGCGATTGAGGCACGGTTGCACGCTCAACTGGAGCGCGGGGAAGTCACGATGGCCGAGATAAGGGCCGTCTATGACCGTTACTGCGAATAGGGTGGCAAAGAATTACCGTGGGCAGCGCCGCCCGGGAGGCCGGGAAAGTCATCATCGCTGAGCTCGGCGTCATGGCCTGGCGCAGCACGGAGTATTTTCCCTCCCCGTCAGTCGTTGTCCCGCACCAGGACCCGGACGCCGGGGCCGCGGTGATCCGCGGCTTCAGCGTCAGTTCCCGGCCGGAGGAATGAAGATACTAACCATAGAGTAGGGGCCGATGTAGGGGACGGCGCCGTTGCGCGTCACCGCCGCGACCTGGTAGTAGTATTGGGTATTCGGCGTGAGGCCGGTTTCCACGTAGGGACCGATCCCGCGGTTGGTCTGGCGGACCACCCACGAGGTGTCGAAGTCACCCGGGCCATCGCCGTTCCACGTGCTGCGTTCGATCCGGTAGCCGGTGATGGACTCAGCGTCGCGGCCTTCCGTAACGGCATCCCACTCCAACCTGAGTGCCCTCTCTCCCTCCTTCTCGATTCTGAAGTTCTGGGGGGCACCCACGCTGAAGTCGGCGGTGGTGGCACTCTTGACCTGCGACCAACGCCCAAGCAACTGGCGGCGATCAACTTCCTGGTATCCCGCCACGCGGTAATACCTGGTGGCGCCGGGCTCCACAGTGGAATCGAGGACCGTGGTCTGGTCAGTCCAGAGCCAGGTAAGACGCTCCCAGCCGTACAACCCGCCGTCCTCGGAATACTCCACCATGTACCCATCGATGCCCTTGCTTTCGCAATCGCCTTCCCGGTTCGCGTTGCACAGGCTGTTCCAGGACAGGAGAACCTCCTTTGAAGTCCTGGCTTGAGCCGTAAGGGTGGGCTGCGACAGGTTCGCCGTCGCGCCCTCCTCGATGGTGACCGTGACCGGATACGACCACCCGCCCCAGCCGGCGCTGTTGCGCGCCCGGATCTGGTAGTGCCACGTTTCGCCCACCTTACGCCCGGTGTGGGTGTAGGAGCGGGCCGCCGCCGACGTGCTGGTCAGGTTGCGCCAGTTCTCGCCGTCTTCGGAGTACTGCAGCTGGTAGCCGGTTACCGGCGCGCCGCCGTCGAAGTGCGGCTCGCCCCAGTACAGGGTGATGGCGTTCTGCCCGTCGGCCTCGCCGTCCAGGTACAGCCATTCGTCGGGCGGAACCGCGCCGCCGGCGCTGGCCGAGGCCGCGTTGCTCCAGGAGCCGGCTCCGGTGTTGTTGACCGCCCGCACTCGGTAGCACCGGTAGGCCCCGGGTTCCAGGCCGTCTCCGAAGTATCCGGCGTCCAGATACTCCCGCGCCGGCGGCGAGTCGGAATAGGGGCCGCCGACGCCGTCGAGGGGCTCCCAGTCGGTTCCGCACTTTCGGGCCACCTGGTCGTAGTCCACGTAATCGATCTCGTAGGCGTAGATGGTGCTGCCGTTGTCCCGGGGCTGGCTCCAGGTCAAGCGGATGGCGCGGAGGATGTTGTCGCCCGACCCAGTGGTGGCCCGGCTGGCGCTGAGACTGGGCGCTTCCGGCACGCCGGCCACCGCCGTCGCCACCGCCAGGTCGGACCAGGCGCCCAATCCGCCGGCGTAGGCCGCCACCCGGTAGTACCGCGTCTCCCCGCTGGGGATGCCGGTGTTGGTGCAGGTGTGCTGGGATGCGCTGTCGCTGCGGCAGGCGTTGCTCCAGCCGCTGGTCCCTGTGCGCGACCACTGCGCCTGGTAGTAGGTGATGGGCGAGCCCCCGTCGTCCGACGACGGCTCCCAGGACACCACGACCTCGCCGGCCTGGCCGGCCTCGGCGGTCACGTTCAGCGGCGGCGATGCCTGCCGGTACGTGACCTGGGACGCCGACCGGGACCAGAAGCCGGGCACCCCGGCCTCGTTCAACGCCCGCACCCGGTAGCTGCGTCGGGCCCCGGCACCGGTGTCCGCGAAATGGGTTTGGTCGCCGCTAACATGGGCCAGATTCTGCCACGTGTTGCCGTCCAGGTACTGCACCTGGTAGCGATGCACCGGCCAGTTGTTCACGTGGGTGACCGACTCCCAGGTCAGGACCGGCGTGTTGGCGAAACGCGGCGCCATCGGCCCGCCCGACGTCCCCGCTGCGCCGCCGCCACGGGCAGTGATCTTGGCCTCGTTGTTGCCGGGTTTGTAGTCGTATACCGTACCCTGGTGCCAACTGCCGCCGTTGGTGGTATCGGCTGTACAGTCCGGCTCGGTGGTGTGCGCCAGGGTACTGCGATCGCTGCCGATGCAGACGGTGTATGCGTCCGCGGGGCTGATGGTCGCGGTGGCCTGCTCGTTTGGTATGCCGCCGTCCTTCAGGATAAGGGTCAGCGTCGCTTCCTCCGGTTTTCCCTGGGCGTGCCGATAGTCCAGCAGTCGCAAACCCGTCAGCCTCCACACACCATCGGAATAGGCGCCTTCGCTGGCGATATAATCCTCCACCTGTGTGTCCGACGGCAATGCGATCTTAACCTGGGCGTCCACCGCATACTCCGGGCCGTTGTTGGCGGCGGCTATCGTCAGCACGCTTTTGTCGGCAGCGACTTGAGAACGGGTGCCACGGTCCACCACAGTCAGATCCGCCATGGGACCGACGTGGAAAGTGTATGTCTCGGTGGCTGTATATGAAGTGTCATCGCTCGTGTTGCTGGGTGTATTATTATTAAGTGCCGCAGTAGCTTTCAACGTCATCATATAAGTGCCCAGCTTGCTGAATTCGATGTAAAGCTCGGACCTGTATTGTAAATACCAGACGTCGGTCGCAGTATTGTCATTTGGGTCAGGATACATCTGACCGTTAGTGGCCTCACTAAAGAATTCAAACGCCTCATACCCTGAACCTGTGTCATATATTCCCCAAGCTGACGCTGCTCCGGGGCCCGCTATGGTCACGGTAAGATTGCCAGTGCGTTCACCAGATTCGCCGGAAGGCTCGACACCCCATTTGCTTGGAGCCAACAGCGTCGCGTTATCACCTACGGTAACACCGCGTCTAGCGAAGGCTTCATCACCCCTGACAGTGGGGTCGTCTCTGAGCCCCGTAGACCAGACAAGTGCGCTGGAATTGGTATCTGAGCTTGTATTTCTGCCGCCAGGATCCGGGACGTGGACTATCACTTTGCCCGGCTCAAAGATGCGGTATGGAACGCCCGAGGCAGTGCTTGCCGACATGCCAAGGACGACCAACTCCAGCGAATTTTCGTTACTGCAAGGGTATAAAGTCTTTCCAACACAGTCGTACCAAGTAAATAGATCGGCTTCCCGTTGAGTAAACGCGACGGGATCATCGGGGGGTTCACCCAGACAAAACTTCGCCACGTTGTCCGATATGTCGTCGTCATTTGGTCCGGTGCCCGGCGGGGGATTCCCGGTCAGCGTCGCCGTCAGGCACTGTTGATTCAATGCCACGCCGCTTGCCACCGTGATCGGCAGGGTCACGGAATACCTCGGTGGATTTGGGTCATCCGCTGTTAGTGTGCCGATGGTGAACACCCCATCGCTGTAGCTCACCGAGCCTGGCTTGGTCGTGGGATTGTTGGTATCGTCTTTATGACTCCAGTCGTAGGTTATTGCGCGCGGGGGCGTGGCGTCCGGATCTACGTCCAAGGCTAAACCGCCAGTCAGTTCAATATCAACCTCCAGGTCAATCGGCGGTGGTATGTATCTCCCAGGTCCACCTGACAAATCTAGATATGGTTTTTCTCGGTTTGCTTCGATGGTGAATTCGACAGTGTCCCCTGGTGAAGGGAATGGGTTGTCCACCGACACGGCGACTGTATAATTGCCCGCCGCCTGATGGTATGCATTCCCCGTCCTTTCAGTTCTATATGACCAGACCCGGGCTGTATTGTTTCCTTTATGCAGGTTACTCTCGAAGGATGACGTGGTTATCATCCCGAAGGTTTCATGCGGGTAGCTTCTATAATCAAAAATAGTAGTAAGACCAGAAGATAATGTATTCCTGACAAACACACTAACCTCGTGCCCTTGCAGACCTCCTAGCGAGGGAATGGACCATCTGAGGGTTCTTCCATTATTCTCCAGAGACGCGTTCCCGACCGGCACTGCCGGCGCCTCCGTGAAATGGCTTTGGTCCTCGGGGTACAATATATTCACTACGACTTCCACATCGTAAGCGGTTCTGGACCCATGGTTCACGGCGGCAATGTCTAGTTTGTAACTATTAGATCCTCCGCTAAAATCAGAGGGAACTTCCAAGATTAAACCCACGTCCACGTAGTCGTTGTCCCCCCCCTGGGCCAAAGCGACAAACTCCCCCCGGAAGGCGCCGGCCAGAACGGCCAGGACTGCGACAATCGCAATCAGCCGGATATAGTATTTCCATGTAGCGAACATCTTGCGTCCCTTCAGGGTTTGGCCTGGAATAATCTCCTCCCACCCTCATTCCGGTAAAGGCCAAAACGAGGATGGGAGGCCGGTTTAGCAACCACTCACTTGCCAGCGATTGCTGGTCAGACGCAGGCGGGAAGGTCTAGCGGCCTCACCCGCCCTCGCCCTTGAGGTAGGGTTACTCCCAGGTCAAGGCCGGGAAACCGGAATGGATGTAATGTTTCTTGCCGTTCTCGTCGGTGTAGGTCACGTGCACCTGGAATTTGCGCGTGCCCGGCGTGTTGTAGGTAACGGAGTAGGTGCTGCTGTTGTGTCCCACGTAGGACCAGGAATTGGTGGGGAGGTCGAACAGGGTCCACGAATAGGTGATGACGGTATCCGCGGACGGCAGGTTTGAAACCGTCGCCGTGCAATCGCCTCGCTGCCCCACCTTTACGCAGGAAGCGGTTACCCTGACCGTCTCGGCCACGTCGGTGATCGAGATAGGCACCGCAATGGAACTGTCAATTGAATCGTCGGGATTGCCGGCGTCGTTCTTGCCGTCGGTCACGTTCAAGACAACCTGGTACGAGGCCTTGGTCTCGAAGTCGAGATCGGCGCTCCCGTGCACCTGGATCTGGGCGCCCGTGGCCACGCTCTCCACCATGAAGCTGCTGGCATCGTTGCCGGTAAGGGTGTAGGTCAGCTGGTCGCTGTCCCCCGCCAACACCGGAATCGGGGCGCCTACGGGGTGTTGGTGAGGAGTGTTTTCCGGAACGGACCGTGCTACTGAGAAAATCGGGTCCACGTTGGAGCTGCTCGCTACCGTGACCGTGGCCGTATGCATGTTGTTGCTCGCTACCTTGTCCGGCACCGGCACATGGTATTCTCTCACCACGGTGTTTCCGTTCTCGTCTTTCTCCTCAATGCGCAGGGTCTCCGTGGCGGAAACCGTCGCCTCTACGGCCAACTCCTGCCCATGGGTTCCCGCAGCAACGGTGGCCGTGAGCAGCAGGTTATCGGTGGCGCCGGAGACCAGGTTGCCGACGTTCCAGACGCCGGTGCTGAAATTGTAATCGTCCGCGCTCGACATCTTTCTAACGCTGACCAAACCTTCCGGCAGCACCACTGCCACCTTGGTTTCCGGCGCGTTGTCCGGGCCCCGGTTGGTGGCCTGAATCTGGATGTTGACGCTGTCACCTGGGTCCAGGGTGGTGTCGCCGGACGCCAGCGCTGGTTCAGCGGACACTCCGACGCTCAGGTCGGCCTCTGCTCCCACGTGGATGATGTACGTCCGCACGTCGCTGGACACCTTGTTATCCTCGCTTACCTTGGCGGGAATGGCTTTGTCAGGGCTGCCCGTGATATTTACCTGGAACTCGTAAGTGCCGCGGCTGGTGAAGAACCACATGGGGCGGTCGTACTCCCCGGCCGCTACCGGCACCACGTGGTGGTTCAAGTCGGACGAATCCCATTTGAGCACAGGCGCACTGGGCGTGCCGTCGTACACCAGCACGTACCTCGCGTCCTGCTTGTCGATATCAACCTGGTGGACGTGATGAAGGCGGTACTCGATGTTGCTCGTCCAGTCAGCATCATTCAGCAGGGCGGCGGAGAACATGAGGCACAGACCATTGGCCGCGGCGGTGTGGGCGCCGGGAGGACACGCCGGCAGCGCCCACACGCTGCCGTCGCCGGGAGCGCTTTCATCGACGGTTTCCTTAGCGTCGGCATCCCACAACGGCTTCCACTTGGTCGTCGGATAGTCGGTTTCGTTCAGACCGACCTTGTGGGTGTTTGGGATGTGGATGACGGTTTCATCAATGTTGATGCTGGACGCGAAGCGGTCATCCCTGGCCGGTACGGCTGGTTTGCTCCCCTGTCTGGGTCGTCCCGGCACGTGCGTAACCGTCGGCGGGCAGGAGGAGTTGGTCAACTCCAGCTCTTCTGGGTTCCACCACACGTCGAACAGGGCGATGTGGCCGGAATCGACCGCGGGGGCGGCCTCATCGGGGCAAGGCTCGGGCGGAGCATGGCGTGGGGTCGCAGTAGGGTCGGTTGCCATCGGCAACAGGTTGCCGCCGCCGCTGACGGAGGCGAGGGATGCGGTGGTGGCCTGGGCCGCGTTGCCGCCGGCCAGCAGCATCACTGCCGCCACGGCGAAAACGGCCAGGGCCGCAACCGCCATTACGGAAAGTTGCGTTTTTCTGTGTTTCATGGTAGTCATTTTGTTGTGTGATTCTCCTTATTGACGGTGTTTCGCACACCGGGGAGCGGCAGGTGCTAGCCTGTGCTGCTCCCCATCTGCGTTATGCGCCGGACTCTTGCGTTTTTGATTTGTCCGGCGACGTTTTCCGACACGCGCTCGGATGGGATTCGTATTTCCGGCGTATAGCTGGGCGGGCCGCCTCCGGGGGCCTGCTCGCTGGGTGCGGAAGGGGTTGGGAATGCCATCGCCGGGGCCGTGACGGGCGACCCCTTGGGGATCACCTCTGCCGGGCCTCGGTTTGTGACAACATCCTTATCGAGATTAGGTATCATTTATAAATAATAACTGATATTTGGTCTCAATTTTATCCGGGCAATGAGATAGCCGGACCAGCGGTGTCCGGCCAAGGATTACGGGTTATGTGTCATGCAGGTCGCGGTTGGGCGCCGTTCCATGGTGTGGATCGCTCAAAGCCCAAGGAGTGTAACACCGCAATCGTATTATACTCGTAACAATTAGCGCAATTATTTATATGAATCCATATAAATATCCCCAGATACGCAATGATGCCGCCGGCCTCCCGGGATGAAGACCTGCGCTCCAGGCGGGCTCTTCCGGCAGCGAGATTGCCATGCAGGAGGGAGATGAAACTGCGATGGAACATCCCCCTCACCCCAACCCTCTCCCTTGGCGGGAGAGGGAGTTCTTGGAAACCCTTTAGGGCGTCGGGGCCGGCCCGAGAATGCGGTGGCCCTGGTTGTCGTCGTTGCGTTGGTCGGCGGGCAGGATCTCGATGACCACGTTGGAAAGGCCGGCCACGTCCCCGTTGGAGTCGAAGGTGTAACCGTCGCCGATGGCGCCGCTCCAGGTCAGGTCATAGAGGCAATCCCGAACCCCGGCGGAATCCTGGTCGTCGTCGGTGCGGCTCAGGCACTCGGCGGCGATGTACACGTCGTCGTAGGCTGAGCCCTGGAACCAGGGCAGCGTGGCAACCGTGCCGAAGCGGGCTTCGTAGCTCGCCAGGAAGTCCTTGCCGGTCTGCGTCTGGAGGTCAGGGTTGGGCACGATGGCCTTCAGGCCGGTGGCGGCGTCGCCGGCGATGCCCAGCGCCTCGGGCTGGGTGGGCACCACCTCGGAGTAGAGAGGGCCCTCATACCCCAGGTCGCGCAACTGCTTGATGATGGTTCCGCCGGAGAACTCGCCCTGGGCCGCCAGGAAGATGCCGTCGGGACGGGAGCTGATCAGCTTGGTCAGCTGGGACCGGAAGTCGGTAACGTCGGAGGCGTAGCTTTCCGCCGCAACCACGTGTCCGCCCAATTCTTCGAGCCTGGCCACCGTGGCGCGTCGCGCGCCCTCAGCGTAATCTGTGGCTTCCGTGATGGTCGCCAGATGGTGGACGCCGTCGGCGTGCAGGGTATTGCCGGTATCTATGCCGAGTTGCAGGTCGTTGATAGCGGTGCGGAAGATGTAATCGCCGGCACCGGCGATATCGGGACTGGTGGCGGACGCAGAGAGCATGATCACGCCTTCTCTTTCGGCCAGGGGAGCCGCGCCCAGCATCGCGCCGCTGCAGGTGGTGCCCAGGATGATCTTCACGCCGTCCACGTCGGTGAGCTTGTTGTAAGCGGTGATGGCGTCCTGGGCAGCGCACTTTGAGTCCTCGGGGATGAGTTCGAGCATCCTGCCGTTGATGCCGCCGGCGGCGTTGATTTCCTCGACGGCCAGGAGCTTGGCGTTGAGGATCGGGTTGCCGTAGGACTCGCCGACGCCGGTGAGGGCGTCCATCGCGCCGATGCGGAAGGGTGCCGGGGGCGCTGGGGCAGCGGGCGCGGCGGCAGCAACTTCCGCTCCGGGGGCCGGGCCCAGGATCCGGTAGCCGTTGTTGTTGTCGGTGCGGTCCGCCGCCGGGAGCACTTCCACGACGGCGTTGGCCAGGCCGACCACTTCGCCGTCGGCGTCGAAGCTGTAGTTCTCCCCGATGGCGCCGGTCCAGGTGATGTCGTACAGGCAGTCGCGGAAGCCGTCGGCGTCCTGGTCGTCATTGGTCTGCTTGAGGCATTCGGCGGTGATGTGCACGTCGTCGTAGGCCGACGCCAGGTACCAGGGCAGGGTGACGTAGTCGTAGTTGGCCCTAAAATTGTTCAGGACTTCCTGGCTCTTGGGGTTGGCCGGGTCCAGCTCGGCGGTGACGGCCTTGAGACCGGTGGCCGCCTCGCCGGCCACCTCGAGGGCGGTTGCGCCCACCGGGACGATTTCGGAGTAGAGCGGCCCCTCGTAGCCGAGTTCGCGGACCTGCTTGACGATGGTGCCGCCGGCGAACTCAGACTGGGACGCGATGTGGATGGCGTCCGGGTCGGCGGCGATGATCTTGGTCAACTGGCTGCGGAAGTCGGTCACGTCGGAGGCGTAGCGTTCCTCCGCGACGATGGAACCGCCCAGCGCCTGGAAATGGTCAGCGGTCACGCGGCGCACGCCCTCGGCGTAGTCGGTGGTCTCGGTAATGGTCGCCAGGTTGCGGTGGCCGTCGGACAGGATGACGTTGGCGGTATCGATACCCACCTGGAGGTCGCTCATCGCCGTGCGGAAAATGTAATCGCCCGCGTTGGCGATGTCGGGGTTGGTGGCCAGGCCGGAGAAGAGGACCACGCCGTCGGCCTCGGCCAGGGGCGCGGCCCCCAGCATCGCGCCGCTGCACGACGTGCCGAGAATTATCTTGACGCCGTCCACGTCGGTGAGCTTGTTGTAAGCGGTGATGGCGTCCTGGGCTGAGCACTTCGAGTCCTCAACGATGAGTTCCAGCATGCGCCCGTTGATGCCTCCGGCAGCGTTTATCTCGTCAACGGCCATCTGCTTGGCCTGGACGGACACGGTGCCGTAGGTCTCCCCGGGGCCGGTGAGAGATTCCATCACGCCGACGCGGAACGGCCCATCGGAGGGCGTCATGGCCGCGGTGGGCTGTTCCGCAGCAACTGCCGTCGGTTGTTCAACCACGGCGGCGGTTGGTTGAGGCGGAGGCGCAGAGGGAACATCGCCGTTGCCCCCGCAGGCGACGACCGCCAGGGCAATAATCCACACCAACGCGAGCGGTGCGATCCAGTTCTTTGTCGTGACCAGCATAAATCCTCCCAAGGATGGTTTTTCAACGGCGCAGCGCGTCTTTTATCTCCGGTTTCAGTGCCGAGGCTGCCGTGTCAGCGTCAGCGCTGCTCGGCTAAGCGGTGGGTCGGACATCCGGTTCGGGACAATGGATGCGCTCTGTTAACGTCCGCGTGGTTGCCCTACGCCGGCATCCGGCACGCAATGAAGTCCGTGCCCCTGGCGGGGGCGGATGACCGGCAAGTTCCAAGATGCGTGCCGCCAACGCCACACGGAATTCTAACCAGCAATCGATATGATCTGTATAAGATTTGCCCGTTTAATTATCTCGTCATATATATGATCGGTGACAAAGTGCGTCTTAGCCCCGACGGGACGTTGCCGACCCGCCAATTTGCAATTCCAAGCGATGCCACCCTCCTAGCGTCAGGACGTTCATGGCCGCAGAACGCCGTCCTCACCGGATGGTCGGTTTGGTCAGACCTGACCGCGACACAATTCTGCGACATTGCACTTCTATCGTGGACGTAGCAAGAAAAACTTCACGAAGGAGGTGAAGAAATGATCGGCAAGCAGAAGGTAACCAGGGCATTGATCATCGGGCCGGTTGCGGCGGCGATGCTTGGCGCAGGAATACTGATGGGCTGCGCCGGCGACAACGGGATCATCGACGGTCGCGAATCCGGTGGAGCCGGAACAACCCAGGAAAGCTCGCGCGGCGAAAGCAGTGGGTCCGGCAGTGAATAGGCCAGCGGCGCCACCCTGGCCCCGGGCGACACCTTCGACGCGGTCCGCGTCGGCGCCAGGCTCATCCTGAACTACGACGCGACGAACAATTCATTCACCGGCACGGTGGAGAATACCACCGGCAACACCCTGGGCCAGGTCAGGATCGAAGTCCACCTGTCCAACGGCACGGAACTCGGCCCCACCACCCCGGTGGATCTGGCCCCCGGAGAGGTGATGTCGGTCAACCTGCCCGCCACGCCGGAGACGTTCACCGGTTGGATCGCCCACGCCGAGGTCGGCGGAGGGGGAGAAGGCGGAGGTGAACACGGCAGCGGCAATTGAGAACCCGCGGCTTTCCGAGCGTATGAGCCACAGGCGGAACGGGCCACGGAATCTTTCCGCAGCTGGTTCCAGCGGGTGAGAATGGCAGCAGCCACCACTCAGAAGTTGCCGCCCATGACCATCCCGTCCCAATCCGTCGAAATCTTCTGCGTCCAGTGCAGGACGAAGACCGCATCCAGCTACATCGAGGCCGTGACCATAAAGAATGGAGGCCCATCGTGGAGCCGCCCTACTTCTGCGCTCAGTGCACGCCCCACGACGCCACACTGGTCGCCTTGCGCAACTCCCCCAAGGTGGGCATCGGCTGCTACAACAACACTCACGATGAACCCGAAACGGAGGAGTTTTCTCACGACAACTAGCGCCCGGAGACGAGCACTTCCGGCAGGACCGAACGCAGCCGCCCAACTCTGGGAACAAAACCCAGACCAAAGGCCCGGGGGAACCTGGCATTCCCTGTCTCCTGACCGCCCCTTTCGTATAGAGGGAAAGCTCCGCTGGGAATTGGGTTTCGAAGATGGCACCGAACTACCCGTGGCTTCGGCTTCGTGGCCCCATTTCCTCGCCGAAACCGTCAACCGGCTCCTTGACAAGAGAAGCTCACAAAAGCCGCCTGCCGGTGGTCTACGGCAAGCCACACACCTCCAAAACGCCGTAATAGTCGCGACGCATTTCCAATGTCGCCATCGCCGTCAACGCCGGGTTGAGCAACATGGGCTGCCACTTCAACGCCGGAAAACCGCTGTACTATTCCTACTCCGAAACCAGCGCGACATAGCTGATGATCCCGAACTGAACCGACCACCCTAACCGTCCCACACCGCCCATGTGGCAGTCTGCAATTCACTCCGGCGGATACCCAAATCGGCACCTGGCGCGACCAGAAGGTGGCTGGCAAATCGAAGCCGCTGATATAATTCCCGCGTGAGGCTACCAGCATGAGCACCTCGATGAATCCCGCCGACCGCGCCCGTTTTCTCCTAGCCCTGCGCGACGACCCCGATTTCCGAGACGAGGTCCGCAACCTGCTGCTAGGCGACGAGCTACTGCAGCTTCCCGAACGGTTCGCACAGTTCGCCGCCTATGTCAACGACTTCATCGAGGAACAAAAAGCATTCAACGCCAGGGTCGAAGCGTTCATCACAGACCAGAAGCGGTTCAACGAGGACCAAAGAGCGATCAACCGACGCGTCGAAAGGGACCTCGGCATCCTCAAGGGCAACGCGGCTCGCCGCTTGCTCCAACTCCACCACGACACCATCCTCGAGATTTTCCAACTGGATTTCGTCCGCACCCTGGGCCGCGACGACCTGTCCCGCATGGTGCGTGAATCCGGCACCGCCACCCAGATCGAATTCGGGCAACGGCGCAGCTTCTACGCCGCCGACCTGGTGCTCGAAGGCACGGACGCCGACGGCATCACCCACTACGTGGCTGCGGAGGGGTCGTTCACCGCCGACCACCGCGACACGGACCGAGCCCGACGAAACGCCGAATTTCTCACCAGGTTCACCGGCTGCACCGCACACCCCATGGTGGCCAGCGTGTCAAACGACCGCGAGGTGCAAGAACTGGTGGACACCGGCGCCATCGGCTGGTTCCAGCTGGATGCAAGGGAACTCGAAGCCGACTAACGGGCTCTTCGTGGGCGCGGTGGCGGCCTACACAGAGGGCCAACGACACGCCGACACCGCCGTCCATTAGGTTGACCTGCGGCGCCCTCAATCCGCTCGCACCCCGCCCCCGCAGCCAACTCAGGGCCTGCCGCGCCCTTTCTTCACCCAGGCCAGCACCGCCGGGGCGCTGTAACCCAATACCCATCCAATGGCGGACAGACTGTTTCCTTCTACATACCAGTCAATCCCCTGCTGCTTCACCTCCGCGCTGGGACGACGACGGGCTCCCCCAGGCACGTGACGGCGACCACAGTCCCCACAGCTGTAAACCTGCTTACCGCCCGAAAACCCGTCTTTGCGTCCGCCTACGGCGGATTGGAACCGCAGTCGGGACAATGCACGTCATGACGATGAACCCGGCGCCCCGCCATCGTCGCACCGCCCATGTTCGACCTGGCGTCAATTGCAAAAACAACATCCGCTCATGTTGACAACACCGAACCACAAACTGCTTGGGACCGTTGGTTATCTGTGCGAAACCGTGTTTACCCGCCTGCATGGTTCTCCCGGCGCGGACCGCTGCCGGGAACGGCGCCGCGCAAACACAACAAATTTTCGAGGAAATGAGGCATCGGCACACCCACCCTCTTTCGTCGCGCCGTTAGGGAAACATTCCCCTCGGAGCGTCGAGACCGGAGTCTGATAATGGACCGTGGCGCCTCTCTACGCCAGAGCGGCCACTGCCTTGATTTCGACCAAGAACTCTTCGCGCACCAGACCGTCGACCACCAGCAGGGTGTTGGGGGGATAGTCGCCGTCGGGGAAAATTTCCGGGAAGACCTGGTTTCTTCCGTCGATGAAGCCCTGCACCGCCTCGCGTCCCACCACATAGGTCGTGAATTCCACCACGTTGTTGAAACCGGCGCCGGCTGATTCCAGGACACCGCCAATGTTCTGAAAAACCTGGCGCGTCTGGGCCACGGCATCACCGGGTCCTACGAGGGCGCCCGAAAGGTCCACACCGACCTGTCCCGCTACGAATATCAGCTTCTGGGCATTCACCGTCATTCCAACCGAGTAGGCGCCCAGCGGTTGGGGAGCCAGGTCGCTGGTTACCGCAGTCCTCTGCAATTCTGCCATCACGTTCACCTCGCTTACTTTTGGAGTCGCCATTATATGGCACTGGTTCGAACCACCGCCTGGAGCGGGAATCGTGCCGTCGCTGCAAGCCGCACACGGCCCGAATTCACCCTTAGGCCCAAATCCGCAAAGGGCCGCAGAACGAGCCTACGGGCCGTTTCCGGCGGAAGCTGACGCACGATGTGCGACTTTGGCTACCGTCAGCCCCTTTCCAGCGGCGCGTCCCGCGTAGTAAAACTCACTGAGAGAGCGAACCGCAATGATCATCATTCACGCCGCCCAACTGGACGGCAGCCTGACGCTGTGGGGCGAAGACTCCGACCAGCCCCCACCATCTGAACGGGTGTCGGACGCCCACCACCCCAGGTGCGTCAGCACACGACGCCTGGCCGCAGCCGTGGGCATTGCGCACGAGGATGCCGCGTACGACGAGGCGGGTGGCATCGTCTGGCTGCCCAGCCGCGGCAACAACCCGATACCGTCCGAAGCATTGGCCGGCCCCGCGCTCAAATCCAAGGCCAAACCCCGCATCAAGCCCTGGCGCGTGCCTGTCCTGAGGCTTTCCAGCCGGCAGGCTATCGAACTGCTGCAACGCTGCCAGAACAGCCGTGTCCTAGCCCCCGGCATCGTGCTGAGCCACGACGCGCTCTATTGGCGACACGTTTTGATGTTCGCCGCCGCCCTGACTGCGCGGCAACAGTTCCTGCCCAACGTGGCGCAAAACAAGGAAAACACCAAAGCCGTCTGGACGCCGCTTTACATCGGCGACGACGCACACCGACTGGCGGAACTGGCCAAGGCCATGCCGGCTTCGGCTCGGGCCATGACCGGCGCAGATAACCACCAATCACCAACCAATCCGCCGCCGGCCGTACTCAAGGAGTTCATCGCCAGCATCGTCAACCACATCATCCGCCGGGACGCCACCGAAGGCTCTGCACGATCCGACTCGGTTCACGAAGCCTGGCTGCACGCCCTGTCATCGGCGGACGGCGTTGTCCACGCCACCGTCGCCCAGCTCCAGCAACTTCGCCGGCAGGTTGCGGAATGGCACCGGCCCATCGCCGTGGCCGCCAACTCTCCCTACCGCCTCTGCCTGCGGCTGGAAGAACCGCCCGAACACGACGAGGACGGACCACCGGCCGCCCTCCGCGAGCAGGACTGGTACCTCCGCTACCTGCTCCAGCCCCACGACGACCACAGTCTCCTGCTGGCGGTGGACGACGCCCAAGAACGACAGTCGCCGGACTTCAACCCGGCCGAGTTCCTGCTCACTTCTCTGGCCCGGGCCGGCTCGGTGTGCCCGCCCATCGCCGACAGCCTGAACAGACGAAAACCGACCGGCGCAAAGCTCGACGCCGAACAGGCGCACCAGTTCCTCACCCAGCAGGCGGCCGCGCTCCAGCAGGCCGGCTTCGGCGTCATGCTGCCCTCCTGGTGGACCCGCCGAGGAACGAAGAGCCGCCCAAGCATTCGGGCCGAGGTCCGCACTCCTCCGATGCAGGGCGGCGCCAACATGACCATGGCGTCCCTCATCGACCTGAACGTCCAGGTCGCCATGGGCGACGAGGTGATCGAACCCGAGGAACTGCTCGAGCTGGCCGACCTGAAGGTGCCGCTGGTCCGCTTCCGCGGCCAGTGGGTCGAGATCAACGCCGACGAAATTCGCGCCGCCGCCGACTTCTGGCGCGACCGCAACCAGGCCACCCTGCGGGAAGTCATCCGCATCGGGCTGGGCGCCGACCAGCAGGCGGAAGCCGACAACGTCTCTCTGTCCACCACCAGCTGGCTCAAGGATTTGCTGGACTCCCTGCAGCAGAAGGGCAAAATCGAGCTGCTGGATGCGCCCGCTGAGTTCAACGGAGAACTCCGCCCCTACCAGCAGCTGGGCTATTCGTGGCTCGATTTTCTCCGCTGGTGGGGTCTCGGCGCCTGCCTAGCCGACGACATGGGACTTGGCAAGACGGTCCAAACTCTCGCCACCATCTTGCGGGACCGTCAGCAGGGCAACGAAAGGCCGAACCTGCTGGTCTGCCCGACCTCGGTGATCAACAACTGGCAGCGGGAAGCGCAGAAGTTCACGCCCAGCCTGCCGGTAATGCTGCACCACGGGCCAGGCCGTGAACGTGGCGAACAGTTCGCCCAGCAGGCCGCCGACCACCAGATCGTGATCACCAGCTACGGCACCATGACGCGGGACCGCGAACTGCTGGCTTCCGTTGACTGGCGGTCCGTCACCCTTGACGAGGCTCAGAACGTCAAAAATCCCGTCACCCGGCAGGCGCAGGCCGCCCGGTCGTTGCCCGCCGACTACCGCATCGCCCTCACGGGCACGCCGGTTGAAAACCACGTCGGCGACCTGTGGGCCATCATGCAGTTCCTGAACCCCGGACTGCTGGGCTCCCAGGCGGAGTTCAAGCGCCGGTACTTCAATCCCATCCAGTCCAATCGAGACGACGAAGCCGCCGCTAAGCTCCAGAAAGCCACCGGCCCGTTCATCCTGCGCCGGCTGAAGACCGATCCGACCATCATCGACGACCTGCCCGACAAGCAGGAGACCAAGCAGTACTGCAACCTCACCCGCGAACAGGTCACCCTCTACGAGGCCGTGCTGCGCGACGTTGAAACCCGACTGGAAGACGCCGAGGGCATGGCGCGTCGCGGCTCTATCCTCGACACATTGGTCAAGCTGAAGCAGGTGTGCAATCACCCCCGCCAGCTGTTGGGCGACAATTCGACCATTACCGGACGTTCCGGCAAACTGTCCCGCCTCGAGGAGTTGCTGGACGAGATCATGCCCGCCGGCGACCGCGTGCTGGTCTTCAGCCAGTTCGCCGAGATGGGCGCCATCATCCAGCAGCACGTGCAGGAAACCTACGGCATCGACACGCCCATGCTCCACGGCGGCGTTTCTCGCAAGAACCGCGACCAGATGGTGGACCGCTTCCAGAACGACCCCCAGGGGCCGCAGGTGTTCGTCCTGTCGCTGAAGGCCGGCGGGTCGGGCCTGAACCTGCCCCGCGCCAACCACGTCATCCACTACGACCGGTGGTGGAACCCAGCCGTGGAAAACCAGGCCACCGACCGCGCTTTCCGCATCGGCCAAACCAGGGACGTCCACGTCCACAAGATGATCTGCGCCGGCACTCTGGAAGACCGCATCGACCTCATGATTGAGGCCAAGCAGGCGACCGCTGATCAGGTGGTGGGCGCCACGTCGGAACGGTGGCTCACCGAACTCTCGAACACGGAACTGCGGGAAGTGCTGGCCCTCAGCGCCACGCCCGAAGACTGAACACGCGGCACAGCTCAATCCACGACAACAGGACAGGTTTTATCAATGACCTACTACGACCACGAATACTCCCGTCCCATCGACGTGAGGGGTGGCATCAGGGCCGCTTCCCGTCGGGGCGACTTCGGTTCCAACTGGTGGACCAAGCGCTGGATGCAGACCCTCGAACAGTTCAGCATCGGCGCACGGCTGAGCCGTGGGCGCTCGTACGCTCGCCGCGGACAGGTCCTTTCGATTGACGTCCGAAACGGCGTGGTGGCAGCCCAGGTGCAGGGCAGCCGCAAGCGGCCCTACAACGTCGAGATCAGCGTCAGGACCATCGACGCCGCCGACTGGGAGCGGTTGCGTCAAGCGTTGGCCGAGCAGCCGGTCATCGCCGCCAGCCTGATGGCCGGCCGAATGCCGGAGAACATCGAGGACACCTTCAAAGCCGTGGGGCTGTCGATGTTCCCCGAAAGAGGCGACGACCTCGAAACCGACTGCTCGTGTCCGGACTGGTCAAACCCCTGCAAGCACATCGCCGCCGTGTACCTGCTGCTGGGCGAAGAGTTCGACCGCGACCCGTTCCTCATCTTCAGAATGCGGGGCATGGACCGCGAGGACCTGTTGGGAGAGGAGTTCCGCCAGTCAGCCCAGACCATCGAAGGACCGCCGCAAGTGCCCGAGCCACTGCCGGAAAACCCCGATGTGTTCTGGGCCAACCCGTTACCCGCGTTGGCCGACGCGGACCTCGGCGCGGCGACGGTGCCCGACATGCACGCCGCCCTGCCCCAGCAACTAGGCCGTTTCCCTTTCTGGCAGGGAGAGCTTGAGCTCATCCCTGCCCTACGCGACACCTACGGGAACGCTTCCCGGAGCGCCTTGGACATCTATCTTGGACAAGGCCATGGCGGCGAGGCCGAAGCCAATCGGAGCCGAGAATTCGACAAAGCCCTCGAGGTCCTCGAAAGAACCTGACGTGGTCCGAGCGTTCAGCGCCGCGTCCACGATAACCGGCGTCAGAACGCCTGTTATCGCCCTAGTACTCAGTCAAGGTTGTAAAGGCAGAGATAGAAGCGACGGGGTTTGGTTCTGGCATCATTGGTGCTGAACTGCCAATTGATGGTGATACCGGCTGCGTGGCGCCGGGTCTCGTAAGCCGAGATGGCACGCCGCAAGGCATCGGCGTCGGGGTTTCTCCCCTTGAGACAGGCTCGGCTCAGCGCGCTGAACTCGATTTCCGCCATCCCTTCGGCAAGCTCAGGACAGGATTCAGCCAGCTGGCGTGCTTGGGGGTGTGGTGAAACTCCAGGCGTTTCACAATGCGTCGGGCCTCGGCCGCAGGGAAGGTTTCGTACAAGGACGCCATGCGGTGGGTGTTCAAGTTGTCGAGAACCACGCGGATCACGGGCGCGTTAGGATAGGCTGTGTCCACCAACCATTGCATCTGGTGGGCGAAGTCCTGCATGGTCCGCGCTGGATGATGGCGATGTGGCGCCAGCCAGCCCGAGGCTCGTAGAACAGGAAGAGGTTGCGGGTGCCGCCACGCCGGTACTCGTAGTCCCCGTATCCGGTAGGGGGCAGGCTCTGGCGTCGGGGTCGTCTCGGCTCGGCGGGCAAGGGTTCTCGCACGTCAGCCAGTCCGCCTCTGGCAGAAGTGGAAGTCTCGTCGAAGCACACCACCGGCCGGTCCGGATCGTAGGGATCGGCGTACAGGTCCAGCACGTCCTCCATAGCCGCCACAAACTCCCCGTTCATCTGGGAGATGCATCCGCCTCTGGCGGAGCGCTTTTGCCAGGGCTTGAGGACGTTTTTTTGAGCCGAAGGCGCACCGTCTCGTATGACAGGCTCTCCACCACGCCCAACTCCACCACCTTGTCGGCCAATCCGCCTCAGGCGGACAGCGTCCAGTGGTCGCGTCGCTGCACGCCAGGGCAATTAGGTGGGCTTCGCCTCGATCATCCAGCTTGCGGTACCGGCTGGCCTGGGGGCGGTCGTGGAGTACGCCGGCCAATCCCTCCTCGACGTACCGCCGCTTGGTGCGAAACACCGTGCGCGGCGACGTGTCCAAGGCCGCTGCCATCTGGGAGGCGCTCCAACCCTCGTCGGTCTTGAGCAGGATGCGAACTCGATTGATGACCCGTGCCGAGTGTTGGCCGCTGCGGATCAACCGCTCCAGCTCAGACCGATCATCCACCGTTAGCTGTACCGCAAATTTCTCCTGAGCCATGGACGCCTTACGTCCCACACCGCAGTTTCCCACCACCATAGCAACCGTGGCTCATTACGTCCTACATCTGCCAATACAGATTTGACCGAGTAATAGGATGCGGACAAATGACTGGTCGCGTTGCGCCATCGAATTTCCCGCGAGAACTAGGCCCGCAGCCACGACGGCGAACAGGGCGATCACGCCCAGCAACATACGTTTGCGTATGATAGCCCAATCGCTCCTTCTGCAAATGCGCATTCTTAAAGACCAAGGGGCACGCGACCACAGCAACGCAACGCTTTTTCAGTGCGCGGCAAGGCTCAGGTCAAATCAATCCGGCTTAACAATGCGGGTCCTTCAGCAGACAAGGAAGCAACTGCGGGTTCGAAAGAACGAAGACCACCGCGCTATCCGGAATACCGATTTCACGGGTGGTCCGGCGCACCAGATCAATCCTGGCTTGGGTTCTGATGCCGAACCTGATACAGTTTTCATGCTCCGACACCGACCCGATAGATGGAGGTATGCCCGCGCTTATCAACACCCGGTCCAGGATGTAAAACCAACGGACCAAGTCGTCGAATGAGTGTTCCTCCTGTACTGGAGTTAGGTTGGTGACAGGCCGCGAACTACCTCCATAAGTGTCCGTGAACGCACTTTTCGCTGCCTCCACGTTGCTTGGATCCAGCATGTAGACATACGCATGGCCGGGGTGTCCTCTTCAAAATAGACACCACCGAAGCCGCTCTCATGTTAACGGGCAATCGGGGCCATCCGGCCGTCCGGTCCCGTGAGATGGCCCTTGTCGTCGAAGAGAGCCCGTATCGAGACCTCATTGATGTCGCCCAGACTGACAGGCTCTTGGGTCGGGCCGGGCAATTGGGCCCTGATCGTAGCCGCAGTCTCCCTGACTTCCGCCATGCTAACCGGGGGATCGGGCAGGCCAGGTTCTGCCTCACTTTGGTATTCGGAACCGGAGCCAAAGAGAAAACACCGACGGATTGATTTGCAGTCTTTGTAGGCTGCCGCATCGGTGGGAGTGAAGTGCTGGCCGACGGTCCCTGGGCCGGCCAAAGTACCTCGCGGCCTTTGCAAAAAACAGATCGCGCCCGGTATTACGCGGGAGCGATCAATAGTCAAAGTACTGTGGGTTATGGGCCGGCGCTGTGGACCGCTGTCAATTTGTCCAGCAATTGTCCGGCAAAACGGGCCCAATCCGTGTTTACGCCTTTTGCTGATACCTTCTTTGAGTTGGAACCGTCCCTTATTGAGAAAGTGGTGCCGAGGGGCGGATTCGAACCACCGACACCGGCATTTTCAGTGCCGTGCTCTACCAGGCTGAGCTACCTCGGCTGACTGCTTAATGATATGCACCGCGCCGGACAGTGTCAATCGTACCGCCGCCCCACGCCAGGGTCATTCGGTTATCTGATCACCCGAGCAGCAAATACCATCCGGTGTATTGGTAAGCGAACCGTCCGCTCGTGGTTCGACAGGCTCACCATGAGCGGCCTATATCGGCGCGTGTGGATAATCGAATGGCCCTACGCCTCACGCGTACCCGCTTGTAATTGCGTGGCGAAAGGACGGAAAAGTCGATTTCCCGCTCATTTCCTCTCATTTCCGCTAGTTCCAGTAGGGCATCGGACGGGTCGTGGGGCTGAATGGGGGTCGAGGGCAGGGTTTTGGCGGCGGTTTTAGCGGTATTGGCGGGCAGGTGAGCGGGTTTAGGGGAGGGAGGTTCCCGGTGTTGTAAGTGGGCATTGGGACGGCTGTCGCGGGCCCGGGTGGCGGGTTGGGTTTGGGCGATGGGTAATATGGTACGGATGGGGGAAGGGTTGGAGCAAGGAGGAAGTGTCGCCGGGGCGTGGCGTGTCTGAACTGGGGTTTTTGGGGGGAATTGGGTGATGATGGGGGGCGATGGGGCGGCTTTTTGCCACAAAAGGCAGGTGATTCACAAAAAGTTGGGCGTTTTGGCGCCAACAGGAATGACCGTGCTACCTGAATTGGGTCGGCGGGGGCGCTGGCAGTGACAGGTTGCGCAAAGCGGGTACGCGTGAGTACCGCCACGCTGTGAATCCATAAATGACGGAGCCGCAGCACTCGGCGCACAACCCGCACCGCCCGCCATCTCCCGAACTCCGACCCGTGTGCCGAGCGCACCGTGTTATCATCCGTCCGTCAGACTTTCGGCTACCAGGGCGATTCTCCACACCGAGCAAATTATGGAAGTTATCGGCTCGAATCTGCGCGCCACCGATCCCGAATTCCAGGAAAACCGGGCCCGCATGGAGGCCATGGTCCAGGATCTCAAGGACCGGATGGCCCAGGCTCGCGCCGGCGGTGGACAGCGGGCCGTCGATTTGCACCGCAGTCGCAACAAGATGCTGCCCCGAGAGCGGATTGACCTACTCGTCGATGCCAACACTCCATTCCTGGAACTCAGTCCCCTGGCGGCGTGGGACATGTACGACGGCGAGGAATCTTCGGCCGGCATCGTCACCGGCGTCGGCGTGGTGCACGGCAAAGAGGTGGTCGTGGTCGCCAACGACGCGACGGTGAAGGGCGGCACCTACTACCCGATCACGGTTAAGAAGCACCTGCGCGCCCAGGAAATCGCGCTCGAAAACCACCTGCCCTGCATCTACCTGGTGGACTCCGGCGGCGCTTACCTGCCGTTGCAGGCCGAGGTGTTCCCGGACCGCGACCATTTCGGGCGCATCTTCTACAACCAGGCCCAGATGTCCGCGGTCGGCATCCCCCAGGTGGCGGTGGTGATGGGCTCATGCACCGCCGGCGGCGCTTACATCCCCGCCATGAGCGACGAGGTGGTGATGGTGCGCCAGCAGGGCACAATCTTCCTCGGCGGGCCGCCGCTGGTGCGCGCTGCCACGGGCGAAGAAGTTGATCCCGAGACCCTCGGCGGAACCGACGTGCACACCCGCATCTCCGGCGTCGCCGACCACCAGGCCGCCGATGACGAGGACGCCTTAGCCATCACGCGCGACATCGTCGAGAACTTCGTCCGCCGCATTGACCCTCCTTTCGACGTATCCACTCCTGAGCCGCCGGCCCTCGATCCCACCGAACTTTACGGCATCGTATCGCCCGATAACCGACGGCAGTACGACGTCCGCGAAGTCATCGCCCGCATCGTTGACGGCAGCCGGTTCCACGAGTTCAAATCCGAGTACGGTGGCACCCTGGTCTGCGGTTTCGCGCGAATCTGGGGCTACCCGGTGGGCGTGGTCGCCAACAATGGCGTGTTGTTTTCCGAGAGCGCGCTGAAGGGCACCCATTTCATCGAGTTGTGCAGTCAGCGCGGCATTCCCCTACTGTTCCTGCAGAACATCACCGGCTTCATGGTGGGCAGCCAGTACGAGCAGGGCGGCATCGCCAAGGACGGCGCCAAGATGGTCATGGCAGTGTCCAACGCGGCCGTGCCCAAGTTCACCGTGATCATCGGCAGTTCATTCGGGGCAGGAAACTACGGCATGTGCGGGCGCGCCTACCAGCCGCGGTTCCTGTGGACGTGGCCCAATGCCCGCATTTCGGTGATGGGCGGGCAACAGGCGGCGGAGGTCCTGCTCACCATCCGGCTGCAGCAACTGGAGCGGCAGGGCGCCACCATGGAGCAGGAGGAGCGCGACGAATTGCAACGCCCCATCCTGGAAAAATACGAGACCGAAGGCGATCCTTATTACAGCACCGCTCGCCTCTGGGACGACGGCATCATCGACCCGGTGGACACCCGCGACGTGGTGGGCCTGGGGATAGCAGCATCCATCAACGCGCCTTTCCCCGACCAGAAGCGCGGCGTTTTCAGGATGTAAGGGGCAATCGACCAACGATCCCTTTCAGACCGCCGCCCGTCAATCGTCACATGTTTTCCAAAGTGCTGGTAGCCAACCGTGGCGAAATCGCGGTCCGCATCAATCAGACCCTCCGCGCTTTGGGCATCGCACCCGTCGCGGTTTATTCTGATGCCGACGCCGGCGCGCCCCATGTGCAAACCGCGCACGAATCCGTGGCGTTGGGCGGGAACACTGCGGAAGAAACCTACCTCAACATCGCCAAATTGTTGCGGGCGGCCAAGGACTGCGGCGTGGATGCCATACATCCCGGCTACGGCTTCCTGTCCGAAAACCCGCAGTTCGCCCGGGCCTGTCACGACGCCGGGATCACGTTCATCGGGCCGACTCCCGACAGCATGGCGGCCCTGGGCGACAAGTTGAACTCCAAGGACATCGCCGTTGCTGCCGGCGTACCTGTGGTGCCCAGCACATCCGTGTGTCGGCCGGGCGATCCTACCGCCGGGGAATTTGCCGACACGTGGGGATTCCCCCTGATGGTCAAGGCTGCCGCCGGCGGTGGCGGTCGGGGTATGCGGTTGGTTACGAACCTGGATGATCTGGACACCGACATGGAATTGGCCGGCCGCGAAGCCCAAGCCGCGTTCGGCGATGGTCGCGTGTTCCTCGAACGCTACATCACGAATCCGCGCCACGTGGAGGTGCAGGTGCTGGCCGATGCGTTCGGGCACACCATCCACCTCGGCGAGCGCGATTGCAGCATCCAGCGCCGCCACCAGAAAATCATCGAAGAAACCCCGTCACCGGCGCTGACACCGGAACTCCGCGCCCGCATGGGCGACGCCGCGGTGGCTGCGGCCCGCGAGGCCAGTTATGTCAACGCGGGCACCGTGGAGTTCCTGCTTGATTCACGCAGCGGAGAGTTCTATTTCCTCGAGATGAACGCCCGCCTTCAGGTGGAGCATCCCGTTACGGAAGCCGTCCTCGGTTTGGACATGGTCGAGTGGCAACTCCGCATCGCCAACGGTGAACCTCTGACGCTAAAGCAAGACGACGTTCAACCTCGTGGGCACGCCGTCGAGTGCCGCATCTACGCCGAGGACCCCTACCGCGATTTTGTTCCCTCCACCGGGACGTTGCTGCGGTGGCAACCGCCCAGCGGGCCCGGCTTACGGCTGGACAGCGGCGTGGCCCAGGGCCAGGATGTTTCAATCTACTACGACCCGATGCTGGCCAAACTGATCGCGTGGGCGCCCAGCCGCGATTTCAGCCTCCGCAGGATGGAAACCGCCCTGTCCCAGTTCCAGGTGCTCGGCGTGATCACCAACATCCCCCTGTTGCGGGCGGTGATGCAGCACGCACAGTTCACGGCCGGCGAATACGATACCGGCTTTCTGGATTGGAACCCGGCCGTCACCCGGCCGTCGTTGTCGGTCGACACCCGCACTATGGCCCGTGCCCTGGCGGCCTGGGCGGGAGACCAGGCTGTGAGCCAATCCCCGGCAGCGTCACCGCGCGAACATCCGGCGACGGCTAGCCCTTGGCTGGCTGCCGGACAGCGGAGGCTGCCGTGACCCAGCACCACGGCGAGATGCGGGAACTGTATCCCGTCGCTAGCGACCTGTACCGCTACCACGCCACAGCGGACGGAACGAGCTACACGTTCGCTCTCGAAAGCGATCCGCCGGAGGGACTCATAACCAGCCTCGCCCTCAGCATCGAGTCTCGGGAAACCGGAGAGGGACTGTGCCGCATCGAATCAGGCCGGACCGTCCCTTTCGCCTGGGCCTGGGTTGGTTCCGAATTGCACCTGTGGCTGGACGGAGGCCTCCATATTTTCCAACGGGCCGAACCCCGGCGTCGCGGTCGCGCTGCCGCCGCGGAAGGGTCTGCCGATATTCTCGCCCCCATGCCTGGAGCGATATTGGAGGTGCTCGTTGCCGAGGGCGACCGAGTGGAGCGCAACCAGACCGTCGTGCTGATGGAATCCATGAAAATGGAGTTGGTCATCTCCGCACCTCGCGACGGCGTCGTGCGGCGCGTATCCGTGCAGCCCGGGGAACAGGTCGAGCGCGGCATGCGCCTCCTGGAGTTGGCGCCCGAGGACAATCCCGAATCATAAGCTTGGCGCGGTAACCGTTAACTCGTCGACCAGACATAGACCGCCGCCAAGGCACCGTGTTAGATTACGTGCCGACCTGTTACCAATCCTGCCATAGACATATTGAGCCAGGGACGCGATCCCGTGCTCAGCTGTCCACCGAGGAACCATGCCGAGGCCGCCCGCTGACCAGTACGTATCCAACATCCGCAGACCGGACGACATCGACGCGTTCTGGGAGGACGTGCTTGCGGAAACCGCTCGCATCCCCCTGGATCCGGAGGTCATCCACGACCCGCTGCGGTCCACCGAACGCATCGACGTTTACGAGGTCTTTTTCACCAGCCTGGATCACGTGCGGATCGCCGGCTGGTACGCGGTGCCGTGCGCACGCGAGGGTAGGCTGCCCGGCCTGTTGCAGGTGCCCGGCTACAACATGGAGCCTCCGGTGCCCAAAGCCTGGGCCGCCAAGGGTTACGCGGCGTTCAGCGTCGCCCCGCGCGGCAAGCTGCGCAGCAATCGCCAGTTCAACCCCGGCTATCCCGGCCTCCTCACCTACGGCATGATTGATCGCAACACCTACTCCTATCGCGGTTTCTACATGGACGCCTGCCGTGGCGTGGATTTTCTCCTCTCCCGTGACGAGGTCAACGGCGACCGCATTGGCGTAACCGGCCATAGCCAGGGCGGCGGCTTGACCGTATCCACCGCCGCCCTGCGTCCCGAAATCAAGGCGGCGGCGGCCGGCGCTCCCTACCTCTGCGGCTACATGGATTCCATCGAACTGACCGACGCCTATCCCTACCAGGAAATCGCCGACTATCTCCGCCTCTATCCAGACCGGCGTGAGGAGGTGGAGAACACCCTGGCCTACTTCGACGGCATCAGCCTGGCTCCCCGCATCACCTGCCCCATCATCGTCAGCGTGGGCTTGCAGGACAGCACCTGCCCGCCGGAAACCGGGTTCGCCATGTTCGATGCCATCGCCAGCGACGACAAGCGCATGTACGCCTACGACGGCCACGGACACGACGCCAACAACCACGAGCACGCGGCGGTGGTGGACGTGTTCATGGCCCAGCACCTGCAATTCTGACCCCATCTGACGGGACCTAACGACATGACCTCATCCAACGGCGCGCCACCCGACGATTTCAACGCCTATTGGGACCACGTGATTGCCGAGTTGGCCGCCATACCACCGGCCCCGGAGGTCGAGGAAATCCCTCTCCGGTCCACCGATTTCGCCACCGCCTACGGTGTCCGTCTCACCTCCATCGGTCCCTACCGCATCTACGCCTACCTGAGCATCCCCCACGGCGATGGCCCCTTTCCCGCGCGCTACCATCTGCCGCGCTACGGCAGCGTGACCGACCTGGTGCCGCAGGGTGCGTCCAACCACCAGCGGAGGGAGCACGTGACCCTTGCCATCTGCGTGCGAGGCCAGCGACTGGCGGATCAACCCTACGCCGCCGCATTCCCCGGGATGTTCACCGATGGCATTGATGACCCGTCGGCCTATGTGTACCGGTGCATCATCGCTGACTGCTGTCGCGGCGCCGAGTATCTCGCCGGCCTGCCGCAGGTGGACGCCACTCGCATAGCCGCCATCGGCAACGACCTAGCGTTCACCACCGCCGCGCTGAGTACCCACATCACCCACCTCGTGAGCACGCCAACCCTGCTGTACGCCACTTCGGATCTCGCGCCGCGCACCAGCGCATACCCGCTGGAGGAAATAAACGACTACCTGCGCCTGCATCCAGACCGCGAGGCTGCTGTGCGACGCACCCTGTCATATTTCGACCTGCGCTGGTTCGCGCCCCGCGTGGACTCCACGACGCTCATCATGGCCGGCGCCCACGGTTCGGCCCTGAGCGCCGACGCGCTGGCAACCATGATCGAGACGATCCCGGGCTCAACCGACGTTCACGAAGCGGAACATTCCGGGTTCAAGGACGGCAGGCACAGCGAGGAATGGCTTTCCCGTCAGTTCGGCATGTCGGAGCCGAGCCTCCCACCTCACTGGCAAGGATGATCTCATGCCCCACCTGAACCTGCCCGGCGTCGACCTGTGGTACGAGGACACCGGAGGCTCCGGCGTTCCGGTGATCCTGCTGCACGCGGCCACCGGCACCACCGAATGCTGGGTACATCAACTCCCGACCTTCACCGCCGCAGGTTACCGGTGCATCTCATACGACCGCCGCACCTGGGGTCGCTCACGACCTACCGACGACTCCGAACAACCGGGTTTCCAGGGCGACGATCTCCACGGTCTGGTCGAGCATCTGGGTCTGGACCGGTTTCACCTGGTCGGTACCGCCGCCGGCGCAATTCCCTCGCTGGACTACGCCCTGACTCACCCGGACCGCGTTCGCAGCCTGGTAGCCGCCAACACCATCGGCGGCGTCCAGGACCCCGAGTACCTGGAGGTCCAGCACAGGTTGCGGCCCCAGGAAATCCAGGGTCTGCCTCCCGAGCTACGCGAACTGGGGCCGTCTTATCGCGGAACTGATCCCGAGGGCACGGCCCGCTGGATCGAAATCGACCACAGCACCCGGCCCTACGGCGTCCTGCCGGCTCAACCGTTGCGCGAACCCATGACCTACGCCCGGTTGTCAACCATGCGGGTGCCGACACTGGTGCTGTCCGGAAATGCCGACCTGCTCGCTCCCCCGGCCCTGATGCGGATGCTGGCCGCAGCCATACCCACCAGCCGGTTCGCGTCGCTGCCCGACGCCGGCCACGCCGGCTTCTGGGAGCGCCCGGAGATGTGGAACGGGATTGTGCTGGAGTTCATCGGCCAGCACTGACTTGGGTTTGCGTCTTCATCCTAACCGCGCCCACCGATCTACTGCCGCCTTTCCCGCCGAACCTGATCCGGAGGTAAAATCAACATGGCCCAGGTTGAAGCCAAACTCGCCGAATTGGGTTACGAACTCCCGCCGCCGCCCGATCCGGTCGGCAACTACCTGCCCATCACCCGCAGCGGCAACGTCATGTGGCTCGCAGGCGTCGGCTCGCGCATGGCAACCGGCGAGCGCGTCGCGGGCAAACTGGGCGCAGACCTCACCGTGGACGAGGGCTACGTCGCCGCTCGAATGGCAGCGCTCAATCTGCTTGCGAGAATGAAGGCGGAACTGGGCGACCTCGACCGCGTCACGCGCATCCTGAAGGTGGTGGGCATGGTCAACAGCGCGCCGACATTCACCCAGCAGGCCGCCGTTGTGGACGGCGCCTCAGACCTGTTTGTCGCCCTCTACGGCGACGCCGGCCGCCATTCCCGCTCCGCTCCCGGCATGGCCGCCCTCCCCGGCGACACCGCCGTCATCTGCGACTGCGTCATCGAGGTGGACGGCGGCTGACCCGTTCGGTCCCGCTCCCTAGATCGGCGGACGGGTCTCGTACCACTTGGCATGTTGTTGGTAGGTGTATGCCGCCTGGATCACGCCCGGTTCATCAAACGGTTTGCCCGCAATCTGCATCCCGATGGGCAAGCCGCTCTCGGTGAACCCGCACGGCACCGAGATGGCCGGCAATCCCGTAACGTTGAACGGCGCCGTGAAACTGCGCCCCCGCGCCGTGGTCGTGGGATCGTACCCCTCGAACGCCGCCGCCGGTTGCGTCATGGTGGGCGTCACCAAGAAGTCCACTGTGCGCATCACCTCGGCGAATTCCCGCCGCGCCAGCGTGCGCACCCGTTGGGCCTGCAGGTAGTCTGCAGCAGACATCAGCGCGCCGATACGGAACCGCTCGCGGACGATCTCTCCAAAGTCCTGCGGTCGCGCCTTGAGATTGGGCTCGTGATAAGCGTAGGCCTCGCTGACCATGATGACCGAGTTGGCCGCTCGCACGTGTTCCAGGCTGGGCAGGGATACCTCCTCCACGATTGCGCCCAGGCTTTCCAATTCGCCGATGGCCTTTTCGACCGTAGCGACCACCTCGGGGCTGACGCTGGGATCCGGGTCGAAGAAGTAATGGCGGGGCAGTCCGAGCCGGACGCCACGAATGCCCTCCCGCAGTGATAACGAGTAGTCGGGCACCGGCGCCGTGCTCGACGTGGGATCCTTGGGATCGTGGCCGGCGATGGCCTGGAGCATGTACGCCGTGTCCTCCACCGTCCACGTCATGGGTCCGGCATGGTCCTGCGACCAACTGAGCGTCACGACTCCGGCGCGGCTGACACGGCCGTAGGTGGGCTTCAGGCCGACGATGCCGCACAGGGAGGCGGGGCCACGTATCGACCCGCCGGTGCAGGAACCCAGCGCGCCCAGGGCCTGGCCCGATGCCACGGACGAACCCGACCCGCTGCTGGAACCGCCGGTGATGTGCGCCAGATTCCAGGGGTTGCAGGCCGGCTCAAACGGCGTCGTCCAATCGGGGCCGCCCAGCGCGAATTCGTGCATCGCCAGCTTGCCCAGCAGGATGCCGCCGGCCGCTTTGAGCCGTGCCGTGGTGGTGGCGTCTTCGCTGGGCACGCGGTCAATGTCCACCTGCGAACCGGACGTGGTCCGCACGCCGGCGGTGTCATACAGGTCTTTCAGCGCGAAGGGTATCCCGTGCATGCGGCTGCGGTATTCGCCGCGCAGCATTTCGGATTCCGCGACTCGCGCCTGCTCCATGGCGTCGTCGGCCAGCAACAGGATGAACGAGTGCAGGCGGTCGTCGGTCTCGGCGATGCGGTCCAGGCACGCGCGCGTCAGTTCCACCGGCGAAAGCTCGCCCTTGCGCATCAGCTCGCCCGCCTGATGTATCGTGAGGAAGTGCAAAGGGGTGTCGGATGTAGCCATGAGTCAGTTACTCCTTGTTTGGCTTGGTGCGTTGCTATGGAGTGATATGGCTACTCGGCCGGCCAGTCGGGGTGGTACTCCACGATCATCTCGGTCGCGCCCAGCTCAATCTCATGGCACTGGCGGGCGTAAGCGGCGTACAGGTCGTACACCGGTTTCATGGCTTCGACCTCCTCTCGGCTCATGCCAAGGCCGGCGCGGTCGGCAAGTTGCTGCAGTTCGTCAACGGACATTTCATTTTGGTCAGGCATAACAGGACCTCCGGGTCGAGTCAGTATGTTGAGCGGTTTGATAATACATCGCTTGAGGCCGATGTGTTGCCCATCCAAGCTCACCATCGGACGGGTCAGCCTCTGCTTCGACCCACCAGCAAATGCGTAGCCAAGAGTCTGCGTTGTCGTGCCGTAATATCGTCGAACGAATTGGTTACCGCTTCAGCACCATCGATCAGTCGAACCGCCTGAGAGCGTGTGAACACACTCCGGGGGTTGTAGTCGGCATCAAGACGGTTCGCCTGCAGGCTGCCAAATACGTTGGCGAAATCGCGGATTTCAGGCATAAGACTATGTCGCCGGTATGACACCAAACGGTCTTTCGCCAGCCGGTGATCAAGAGCGCGGTAAGCCTGGACCCATAGGTCCAGTTCGTCCCCCGAACGCGATGCACCCACGAGAGCGTCGGCGTTGCTGGCACAGAGGGCGTGGAACATCGCGTAGTATGCAGTGCTTACAGCCCTCTTGAGCATCGCCTGTCTCGGCCTGCCCGGCGCTGCCGCGGATCCGGAAACTCCGGCCAAAACCCTCGCCGTGTCGAAAAGATGCCGCCAGTCCAAGGTTATTCGCACTCCCAGGGTCGCTCAGAGGTGGACATCCGGAGCCACTCGGGGTATTCGTCCTTGGCAATATAGGACTCCATGGGTACATTGGAGAAACCCATGTCGTACAGTACGTCGTTGAGTTCGGAAAATATTCTGTTGAGCTTGTCGGGGTCGAGCAGCGCGTAGTCACCGTCATAAACCACGACAATCTTGAGGTTGTCTTCACCGTAGTAATCCACGATGGGCTCAACAGTGATCGGGTCGAACGATACCGTCCCTGGAAAGCCTCATCCAGGAGTTTTCTCATGTTGTCCTTGGCTGCCTGAACGGTGGCTACGGGCACGGTCATTGTCTTACCGCCTCTCGTGTCAAATGCTGACTACAGCGATCTCGCGGCGCACCCGTATAGTCCGTCAGGGTCCAACCGTGAGGAGATAGCGAGTGCATGTTACCGCAACCGACTACTCGCGAAAAATCTCTTCGCCCCGGTGGAGGCGCAAGGCGATCTGGTAGGTCTGGCCCACGGCCCGCGGCGTCGGAGCATGGGCGGCCAGGTAACGCGCCATCCCGATCAGCACGTGCCGACCCGATTCCGTGCCCCGGCGGTGGCGGTACTGGTTGAACCCCGCATCGACGATCTGGAACGAATGGAAACCCGAATCCTCCGATAGCATCGCCCGCCCCAAGGCCGCCACCAACCCATCCGGGTCCGCTCCGCCGGTGAGGTACCGGGACACCAAGTGCGATACCTCTTCAACCTGCTGACGCACGTCCAGTCGCTCCCGTATCTCCGCCAGCAGCGCCGCGCCGTCCACCGGGTCGCTGCCCGTCTCCGGAATGCGCTGGGCCGGCATGTTCAGGAACCGATCCAGGTAGATGCTCATGGCCACGTCGAACACGCCCCGCAGCAGCTCTGGCGAGGGCGCGCGCTGCAACGCCCGGTGCAGGGCGTTGGCGGCCGTCAGCGTGTTGTGAACCGTGTCCCAGTCGTTGAATTCATTGGACACGTGGAAGTGCACCATCCGGAGAAACGCCGCGTGCGCCGCTGCTCCGCCCAACTGCTCCGCTGTCGCCCCGCGCCTGATCGCATCCTTGATGGCGTCCACGATGTCAGCGGGATTGTCGCCGAGCATATCTTGAGCCAGCGCATCCGCGCCATCCCAATCGGCGGCCTGTTGGCCCTCCTCGAGCAGGGACGGAAGTTCCTCCCGCGCCTGCCACAGCAGCGACGCCAGGTCGATGGGATGCCGCCACGCGCTGAGTTCCTGGCTGCGACGAGCGCGGGCCATGCCATGCACGAGGCTGGTCAGGACCTGGCTCGCGTGTTCCCACCCGATGTGGTCCAGCAGCTCAAAGGCTTTGTTGGCAAAGTCCAGAGTGTGGCCCGCGTCCAGATAGATGTGGTCCGTGGATGCCGCGAAGATCATGTCGGCGATATCGCGGGGCGGGATGCCCAACTCGATGGCGGTGCGCAGGCTGCGTTCGGCGGCGTCCTCGTCCCGCACGTCGATAAAGTTGCGGAACCACTGCTTGAAAACCTCGGGCCGCGTTTCGCCGGTGGGAAGCGGATCCACCACGAAGCGCGGCGGCCGCCCCGCGCACTCCCGCGACACGTGCAGCAACCCCTGGTACATCGCCACCGGGCGGTCATCCTCGGACAGGTGCGGCAGCATATTGGCCGCGGCGGTCAGCATGGTCATGGCCGCGCCCCAGCCGGCCGCGCTGTAGGTGGTACCGAACTCGGCGCCCACGCGCAGCGGCGCCCGATAGTCCGCGCCGGCCGCATGGAGGCCCAGCACCGATTTCGCCGTCACGAGCCGGATGTTGTGCTCCAGGCCGTCCTGAAGCCGACCGACCCAGTGCGCTTCCTCGTCCCGCTGCACCGGTTGTGGGTCCACCCACACCTGCCCATCCTTCACCGTGACTGGGAAGCTGCGTACGTCGTCGGCGAAGGGATTGAAAGTGCCGCCGCTGGCGAGATCGAACCGCGCATTGTGCCAGTGGCAGGTCAGGATGCCGTCCTTCACGCTGCCCCGGTCCAGCGGAAAACCCATGTGGGGACAGCGGTTGTCCACGGCGTACACCTGGCCGTCGTGGTAGATCACCGCGATGGCATGTCCGCCGCCGGTGACCACCCGGCACCCGCCGGCCTTCAATTCCTCAACGCTGCCGGCCTGAATCTGTTGCGCAACCGGTGTCGCCATGATGCCCTCCTCCCAATCTGCACTTGCATCGGTTGGTCGCCCGAGGGTCAGCGCACGTAATTTGGAGCCGCCGACTATCGCGCGATCAACCTCGTTCCAATCTGCCAGCCCAACCACGCCTTCCCATCCGCACGTGAACCAACCTTTCGTCCGGCATATCCACTGCGAGTTTTAGATACTGGAGCGTCGACGCACCGATGCACACCCCACTTTCGTCCGGCCAGAAGGCCACCGGGGCGACGCCGCTGATGCTTTGACTGTCGTCCAGGGCGACGGTGAACCTGGCATATCCGTATTCGCACTCCACTTCCGAGCCGTCAGCCGTAACGTAAGTGGCTGGCTGTTCGGGTCGAATCCCCAGTTCCGCCAGCAGCGCGGCGGGGAACGCCGAATCGGTTGCGCCGGTGTCAACCAACGCCTCCGTTTCGTAAGCGTCGCCGCCAGCCAGATTGGCGATGCTGACTTTTGCGTTAAAGATTCCCATGCTCGATCCCCCTGACGTTGAACTATGCCAAAGATAACACGCCTATGCTATCAGAGGGTTGATTTCGGGAGCACAGTCTTATCCCGTGGTTCCCTGAGCGCCGGCCTCTGGTGCGCCACGCCCTGCGTATCGGCTCATGAAGCCTCTGATGGCGTTGAAATACTCGCGGAATCCCACGTACATCAGGTCGTTGTGGCCTGCGCCGGGGATGATCTCCAGGTGCTTGTGGGCAGTTTCCAGCTTGTTGAACATATCCACCGCTTCGGCCAGCGGCGCCGATTCGTCCCACTGCCCGTGGATCACCAACGCGGGAAGGCTTATGGAATAGAGCCTGGCCCGGTAGTCGTCCTCCAGCGCCTGCGCCACGTCCTCGTCCAACCCCTGAGCATACCGCCCCAGGTTGGCGCGGCCGCTCTCGATGATGACGCCGTTGATCCGGTCGGCGGCGTTGACGGCCAGTTCGCCGGCGGCGTGGCGACCCATGGAACGGCCCATGACATACAACGGGCCAGTGAATCGCAGCGCGCTCATTGTCTCCCGCAGCCAGCCCAGCACCGCGTGCGCGTCGGACAGCATGGTGTTGAAACTGGGCGTGCCGCTGGACGCGCCGTGCCCCCGGTAATCGGCCACGAAGAAGTTAGCGCCAATCTGGTTGTAATGCGGCGCGATTTCGTCATAGCGGGCCACATTCTCGCCGCCGCCGTAGAAAAAAAGCACGGTGGGGTTGTCACGCCCCACCGCGAAGAATCGGCTCGACAGGGTGACGTCGTCGCTCACGGTGATCCCGTAGTCCACCGCTCCATCGGGCGTGTCGGTCCAGCCCCGCAGTGGGTGAAATGAGTGCCCCGACGCCTCGGGGTTGTCCAGCACGGAATAGTCAACGGTGGTCATGGCAGCGCCCCCCAGCGGTATGTGGCCGCATTATACTATGGCCCAGCGACCCGCTCGACGATGCCAGCATCATCCGGAGGTAAATCGGCATGGGCAAGATGGAAATCGGACTTTACGACGTGCTGGACCAGGCCCAGATGGAATCCCATTCTGTCGCCGCCGACGTGTACGACGAGCACATCCGCGGCGCGCAGGAAGCGGAGCAGATGGGGTACAAGTACTACTTTTCCATCGAGCACCAGACCTCCGACGTCAGTTTCCTCAGCTCGCCCAGCGTTTATCTCACCGCGCTGGCCCGCGCCACCAGCGCCATGCGGTTCGGCGTCATGATCTACCAACTGCCATTCCATCATCCCATCAGGCTGGCCGAGGACGTGGCGATGCTCGACCACCTGTCCCGTGGACGCGTGGAGTTCGGCGCCGGCACGGGAGTCACCAGCCACGAGTTCCTGCGCTGGAACGTGGACTTTGACCGCCGCCGCGACATGAGCGAGGAGGCCCTGGACGTCATCCTCATGGCCTGGAGGGAGGGCAGCGTCACCTACGAGGGTGAGTTCTTCAAATTCGACGAAGTGCTCACCTCACCCGATACGTACCAGAAGCCGCACCCGCCCGTCTGGTTCGGCTGCCACAGCGCGGCCAGTTTCGAGTACGCGGCGCGCCACAACTTCCACGTATCCCAGAACATCGACGTTGACCCGGTGATCGCTGAGAAGTTCGACACGTGGCGCCGGCTATGGCATGAGGCTAACCACCAGAGCCCCATGCCCAAAACCTTCCTGACGCGCCACGTCCACGTCGCCGAAACCGATGAGCAAGCTCGGGAGCAGGCCGAACCCTTCCTCGCCACCGCCGCGTTCCCGCAGGCCATCCCCGCCGGCAAGGGACGCGACATCATCGGAGAAACCCGCATCGGCTGCGGCCCCCACGGGATGCGCGGCGACGATCCCGGGACGCCCGAACGCGCCGAGTTGCGCCGCACCTTCCGCGAGCGAGCGCAGTCGTACGACTTCTGGATCGACAACGGTATCGCGCTGGTGGGCAGCCCCGAGACCGTCGCCAGAAAGCTGGCGGAGCAGCACGACCTCATCGGCCACGACATCTTCTGCGCCCGCCACCTGTTCGGCTACATCTCTCCCGACGCCGCCAAACGATCCATCCGCCTGTTTGCGGAGGAAGTAATGCCGGCGTTCGCCTGACTGGCTGTGCAAATCGCCGGATGCGTAACTCGCGCCTTGGTGGGCAGATTACCTAAACCCGGCGGCGGCTCAGCCAGGATGCTGCCCGACGGAGCGGCCCAGCTCTTCATACCGGGTCATGTCGTGAAACGCCACGACCACCAGGGCCATATCGCCGTCATGCGAGTAGATGGGCGCAGCGTTGATCAACGCCGTGACCGACTCTCCATTGGAGAATTGGACGACAACTTCCTCTCCGCGAACGGTCTCACCGGTCCGCATCACTCGCGAGACCGGGAGGTCTTCGTCCGACATCTCGCGCCCATCCCCATGCCTATATGTCAGATCCGGGATGATTCCATCCAGGGTGGTCCCGGGAGCGCCCGCCGCCGCCACCAAACGCTGCGTTTCCTCGTTGAGCGCAACCGTGGCGCCGGTTTTCGCGTCAAAAATCACTACGCCCACCGGCGAGGCGTCGGTTAGCGCTTGTAAAACTACCCTGGAATCATAGTGGGCACGCAGCCGGCCCGGGGCTGCGATTATCGTCGACGCCTGGGCAGCCATCATCAACGCGACCTTCTCGTCGTCGGCTGAAAACTCTCGGCCGTCCTCTTTATTCGACAGGAACAACATGCCGGTTCGCACGCCTTCATGCTCTATCTCTATCGGAGCCGCCAGGAACGACGTGAAATAACTGAGGTCGACAGGCAACCCAAGCTCTCTACAGTACACGCCCAGATCAATCAGTCTGATCAGTCCCTGGATGCCCGCGAAATATTCGTAGAGTTGCTCCCTCTCGAGCAGGTTGACCAGCTGCGCATGCTCCTCCGCCGCAAAGCCGTACGCGACCAGTCGTTGCTCGCTGTTACCTTGATGCATGAGCACAATGCCGCCGTAACGAGCGCGGGTGAGCGAACAGGCGCTGGCTACCACGTAGCGGAGGACAACTTCGGGATCCAAACCCCGGTTCAGCCCCGGAGCGGATTCACTGACAAATGCCGAACCATCCTTCGCTATCGGGTCCATATCGTATTTTTCGAGATCATCTGGAAAGTTCATTTTCGTACCTATGTGGACGTGGTGCAGATCCTTGGTGTTTAGAGCCGAGCCGGCTATGCGCCGGTTTGGGCGGGTTTGATATTCGGGGCCGTTGAAGCTGGGCCAACCGGTATTGTGGGTTCGCCAGCATGGCTCAGCAATACGGCTCGCCGACCGCCGCCGCGAATTCTGTCAGATGACTGCAATTCGAGTCCATGACGAGCGCATCGTATATGCGCAAGTTTCCCGGCGGCGGCCGACGGTGGCAAATCCTCTTATTGATTCAGTACGCGCGGCGTTTACAAGCGGTTTTTGCGGCGCCGATTGACCAAACGGACCCATAGGATGGTCTATACACGGCGATCGTCAGCGGCCCGTTAATATCGCATCCGGCATCAGATGGCGGGACCCGTGATCCGGCCAAGAAGCCATTGGGCATGGCTCAAGCCTATTGCCCGATGACGTTCAACAGAGCCTGTCGCTTCTCATGACGCACCACATTGAGGGCGCGTCCCAAGGCCGCCGGGACTTCCGAAGGGTCTTCAACGCGCTCGCCATACCCACCGGCAGCCTGGCAGATCAACTCATATTGGAACGACTGCGACAAAGTCGTGACCGCGAAGTTATTGGTCTGCACGGCGAAACCATCTGCGTAGGTGTTCTTGGTGGCGCTCTGTACGGCGTTCCAGATGCCGTTGTTCCACACAATGGTCAGTATGGGCAATCCCTGCGCCGTGGACACGATGTGTCCGGCGGTGCCGGAACCGAAGATGTACGACCCGTCGCCGACGCAGCAGATAACGGTCTTTGACCCGTCGGCGAGTTTCGCGCCCAGCGCTGCGCCGACGCCCCAGCCGAGGCCACCGGATACGGGAACACCAAAGAAACTGCCCGGACGCTTTACGTCGATTTGAGCCGCGTCAATACCCAGTTCGTTCAGCACGACGGTATCGTCATCCAGCACGTTGGACAGACACCGGGTGAACCACGATTTGCTGATGGGCGCATCGCCGCTGCCGGCCGCCGCCTGCCGGCGCCACCCCTCGCGCATTTCATCGTTGCGCCGCTGCCACGAGTCGGCGCGCTCCCGGGATGCCGCCGCATCCACGCCGATGCCCCTGACCGCATCCACCAGCGCTTGAAGCACCAACCGTGGATTGCCGGCCAGGTTCAGGTCAACCTGGAACCCTCGCACGGGATAGGCGGAAAACAGCGGGTCCTCTCCGATGCCGATGACTACCGCCCCCTCAGCGGGTTTATGTCGTTTGGGGGTCCAGGGTACGTCAGCTTCGAGGACAACCACTGCGTCCGCCCCGGCCAGCGCGGGGCCGACGTCCGAGCCGGCGTAAAGCGCATGATCCTTCGGAAAGTTGACGTACAGCGCTCCTGCCTCAAACACCGCCATACCCAGCAGTTCGGCCAACTCCACCAGCGGCGCTACCGCCCTCGGGTCTTTGCCGCCGCCACGCGTGACCAGCACGGGATTGCGCGCCCGGGCCAGCGCTCCGGCGGCCCGGTTGATCAACTCCGGTACGGGCATCGCGTCCCCGGCTTTCTGCTGCCTGGATACGTCGCGATACGCCAGTCCCTGGATCTCCTCGGCCAACACCTCCCTGGGCAAGGTCAGGTACACCGGACCAGCCGGTGGGGACTCGGCGATGGCTAACGCTCGATCAACCACCCCTTCCAAATCGACGCCATGGCGCAGTTCGTAATCCCACTTTACCCACTCACGCACCATGGCCGCCTGGTCGAAGGACTCCTGCGCCCAGTGAATGCTGCCGTCGCGGGAACCCCTGGCATCACCCTCCGTGATGGGCGTGCGACCGGCGCTGAAGAGCATTGGGATGTTGGAACGGAAGGCGTTGACAATGCCACCGATGGCGTTCGCCGTGCCGGGCACCGTGTGCACCATCACCACTTGCGGCCGTCCCGTGATCATGGTGTAGCCGTGCGCCATGCTCACCGCGGTGACCTCATGGGGGACCGGGATGGGTCGCGGCGCCGGCAATTCCTGCACCTGACGCTTGGCGTAGGCTTCGATGATGGGCGCGAAGTCCGTGCCACCGTTGCCGAAGAAATACTCGATCCCACGGGCGGAAAGCAGTTCCAGATACGCTTCCGCAATACTCTCCACGGGTGCTTGGTTGTACATCAGCTTTCCTCTACAGCAGTTTTGGTGATGGTGTCCTAACGTCGTTTCTGGGGCCGTGCATAGTTGCGCATGGGGCCAGTCCTCGGCCACCGAGAAAACCGAGGGCAATTGTAGCGGCCACACGTACGGTCGGCCACGATGTATGTCCGCCTCCGTTGGCTATCTGGGGGCGAACCGAAAAGCCTGCCTCGACAGTCGGATCTCCCGCGCCAACACTTGCCCAACCCGAAATTGGGTGGCCCGTTCAGCGGCGAATCAGTTCTGCGGACCGAAGGTCTGATATTGCGGCGTAGAACCGCGCCAGAGTGTTGTGCAGGTACACGGTGGCGCGCTCGCCGTCATAATTGCAGTAGCCGCCCGCGACGATCCAGAAGACAAAAATTTCCAGCATCGCGAGCCGATAATCGCGCCAACATTCCCAGAACGGGTAGTCGTTCACGCCGTTTTCCAACAGGACGGTGTGGTATGTGCCAACGAGGTTCCGTTCCACCTCTCTGCGCTGTTGGACCGGGAAAGCCTCGCTGATAAAGGTGGCAACGTCGCAGACGCCCCGACCGCGTACGCAGAATTCCCAGTCAAACACCACCGGCGGTTTCGATTCTGTGCCGTCATCGAAGAAGCAGTTGTCCAGGCGGTAATCGCCGTGCACGATGGTGCGGGGCCGTCTGGTCAGTCGGGCTTTAATCCTGGCGAGGTGCGGCCGCAGCGTATCGCCCAGTTGGCGCAGGGACGGCGGCATTCCGTGGCCTGCTTGATGGATCAGAGACTCCCATGCCGCCGGGTATATGTCGAGATAGGCGTCTGATTCGTCGCGCTTCAACGGCATCCAGTCCAGATCGTCCAAGCGAGGATTGTCCCACCAGGCGGCCTGGAACCGGGCCAGATGGACGATGGCGCGATGAGCATCGTCCAGGGAGCAGCCGGCGACACTGTCGCCCTGGCGAGCATCGATCAGATCTTCCAGGAGGAGCGCCGTGTTCTCGGTTTCAGGATTGACACCGGAGTAGTAGCAGGTTGGGAGCGACAGGTTTTCATCGCTCGCGATGTGCCGATAGAAGCTGACTTCCCTCCGGTTCTGGCCCAACCTGTCGAAAACCGTTCGCAACATCGGGTCGGCCGACGGGAGCTTGACGATCAGGGTGGGCGGCAGGTTCGACGCGCCGGAAGCGTAGTCCAGCGTCAGCCGGAACACCTGGTTCATGAACCCCTTGCCCTCGGCGATGGTCTCGGCCCAGTACCGGCTGACGAAAGCACCTCCCAACACCCCGCCGAGCTTCAGGGCTTCGGTAAGCCAGGCCGGCGTTATATCGCGGAGGTCGCGGAGAACCGGCAAGCTATCGGTGTTCGCCGGATGACCTCTGCCGGGATCGTGATGATCCTGGCGTCCCATCCCTCACCCATCCTTGCGGGCGTAAAAGACGCAATGCTCCATGGGCTTGGGGTCGGTGAAGTACATGATGCCGCCCAGTTTCTCTCCCTCCGACGGAATTATGCTCAACCCCCGATCTCTGAGGAGGCCGACCACCTCGTCAGGGTCGTACAGCTGGAAGGTGCGGTCCGAGCCGTAGTCCCGGTCGTAGATGGTCGCGGTGCCGTCGCCGTTCTTGAACATCAGTTGGAGCACGCCGCCGGTTTTCAAGAGCCTGACGAGTTCCGGGATGGTTACGGACAAAGCGATGTCCGGGGCGATGTGCTGGATGACCGCGTTGCACATGACGAAGTCGAAGGAGCGATCCGGATGGTCCAGGGGCTCGCGGAGGTCGGCCACCGATACCCGGTCCGCGATCTCCGGATGGAGGCGACGCGCTTCCAGGATGTTTTCCTCCACGGCGTCCACGCCGTGAATGTCGTATCCCCGCTGCCAGTAATGGAAGACATCGCGTGCTCCAGCGCCGCAGCCGGCATCCAGCCCACGGGAACCGGTGGGAACGATCTCCTGTAGGCGCTCCATCAGGTCCGTATCGCCCTTTAGCGCTGGGTGTGATGACTGGATGTATATGGACTGGATGAAGTTGTGGCTTACCTCGGCGTATCGCTGCGCATATTCGCGGTAGAACGCCTCGGAATAGTCCGCGCTTTGACTCATGGCTGTTGCACCTTCCAAATGCGTGGCAGATTCACGCGCCAAAGATATCGATGAATTGTCCGGTCATGGCCTCGGGCGCGTGGGTTGCCAGGTAGAGGGCCGCCCGTGCGATCTCCTCGCTGGTAATCCATTCAGGGTTCCCCTCTGGGTGTTGCTCCCGGGCCATGTCGGTATCCACCCAGCCGGGGTTTATCCCGTTGACCCGTATGCCGTGGGGACGCAGCGACCAAGCCAAGGAAGCCGTATAGCCGACCACGCCGTACTTCGAAGTTACGTAGGCTCCGTAATCGCCCTCGGGCTCGCGTCCAGATGACGAGCCGATATTGATGATTCCCCCCTCACTGCGTTCCATCATGTGGGGAATCACCGCCCGGCACACCAGGAACATGCCCCGGAGGTTGGTGTCCATCACTTGATCCCATTGCGCTGGAGTGGTCTCCCACACGGGCGTATCGTAGGTGATGACGCCGGCGTTGTTGACCAGTATGTCGATTTGTTTCCAGGTTTCGATGACCCGCTGCGCGACAAGTTCGGCATCTTCGGCTCTGGTGACGTCCAGGGTGTAAGCCTCTGCGGTTCCGCCGCTACCGCGTATTCCATCGACCACCTGAGCCAGCAGTTGCGGATTGCGTCCGGTTACGGCGACGCGCGCACCTTCGCCGGCGAATGCCTCCGCAATTGCCCGCCCAATACCGCGACCGGCGCCGGTGATCAGAGCGACTTTGCCGTCCAGCAACATCTAGTATCGTCTCAAATCAGTATTAGAAGGTCTTGGTGCTGAGCGGTTGAAGTCCCTATGCTGGCTGCAATTTCGGGTTGCGGGGAGGTGCAGCAGCCATGTCGGGAAAGCGATACGCCATCGAGTTGACCACCGAGGAACGAGAACAAGTGAACCGGTTGATCCGGGCCGGCAAACACGCGGCGCGGATCGCCACCCGAGCCCGCATCCTGCTGAGGATAGACGAGGGCTGGAAGGTGCCACAGATCGCAGCGGCCCTGGACGTGTCCGAAGGCACCGTGTACCGGGTCAAGCGGCGGTACTCCGCGGAGGGTTTGGACGGCGTGTTGCGGGATCGGGTCCAAGCCAACCGTTTCCGCAAGCTGGACGAGAAGGGGGAGGCCCACCTGATCGCCCTGGCGTGCAGCGACGCACCGGAGGGCCAGGACCACTGGACCCTGCAGTTACTGGCCGACCAGATGGTGGAATTGGGAGTGGTGGAAAGCCTCTCGCATGAGACGGTGCGGCTCAAGCTGAAAAAAACGTCCTCAAGCCGTGGCGCAAGCAACAGTGGTGTATCCCCAAGGTAGGGGGTGAATACGTAGCGGCCATGGAGGACGTGCTGGACCTGTACGCCGAACCCTACGACCCCAGTCGTCCGGTAGTGTGCTTTGACGAGACCTCCACCCAGTTGTTGGCCGACGTCAGGGAGCCGATGCCGGTCCAGCCGGGGCGACCCAGACGCCAGGACTACGAGTATCGTCGCGTGGGCACCCGCAACATCTTCCTCTGCTGCGAACCCTTGGCTGGCTGGCGCCATCTGGCCATCACGAAGCGGCGTACCATGCAGGACTTCGCCCATCAGATGCGGTGGCTGGTGGATGTAGCCTACCCCGACGCGCCCGTGGTCCGCGTCGTTCTCGACAACCTGAACACCCATCGCATGGCTTCTCTCTACGAGACCTTTCCGGCAGCCGAAGCCCGCCGCATCGTGAAACGCCTGGAGTTTCACTACACGCCCAAACACGGCAGTTGGCTGAATATGGCGGAGATCGAATTCAGCGTGTTGTCCAGAAACTGTTTGCAGAGACGTCACGGGGACGAAGTGGCACTGGCTGTAGCCGTCGACGCGTATGAGATCCGGCGCAACGCCGCCAAGACCACCATCAAATGGGGTTTCAGCACCCAGGATGCCCGCTCCAAACTCCATCGCCTCTATCCCTGTCATTCCTAGATTGATCCGATACTAGATGTCTCCCTGTCGCCCGGTACACCTTTGTTTCAGACCTTGCCAAACGGCCATTGTTCTATAATCCGCGATTATCGGTCAATATATACAGTATTCCTGAGAATCATAGTACAAAGCCGGAACTCGCGGCGGTGCGGGTCGCGAAACACGTTGCCGCAAAAAAACCGAAATTTCCGGAGCCATTTAACAACAAGCCCAAGCAGGCGCGCGCTACGAGAAGATGACACATCCGGCGGCCCGCCTGATTCGCCGACAACACTCCGAGGCCAGGAAGGGGAAAAACGAAGGCCGAGAAGCAATAGCTGGTGCATGCTGGCTATTCGCAGATCCAACTACGCTGCGCAAACGACATACGATGAGGAGGGGCCGCCATGAACGTCATCTGGATAGTCTCCGACAGTTTTCGCAGGGATCACCTGGGCGCGTACGGAAACAGCTACATCCACACTCCCTCTCTTGACGCGCTGGCGGCGAGCGCGGTGAGGTTCGACAACCACTATTCGGCCGGATTCCCTACCATGCCCACCCGCGCCGACCACCAGACCGGGCGTTGGACCATGTCGTTCATGGGTTGGGAACCGCTGCCGCCCGGCGTGACCACCCTCGCCGAGATACTGGCGGAACACGGGATGCACACCGCCGCGTCCGTGGACACCCCCTACTACCTCAGGGGCGGGATGAACTACGACCGCGGCTTCCAGTCGTTTTTCATGAACATGGGACAGGATACCCTCTGGTCGCTGATTCCCGAGCCCGGGTACCACAACGAGGCACTGGACGTCAGGGCTGCCTGGCGCAGCGAGGCGGACCGGAACGCTCCCAAGACCTTCATGTCCGCCATGCGGTGGCTGGAACGGCACTACAAAGAGGACTTCTTCCTCTACGTCGACACGTGGGATCCACACGAACCCTGGGACGCGCCACCCTACTACACCGAACTTTACTGGCCGGGCTACGACGGCGAATTGGTGCTGCCGGTTTACGGCAACTGGCACGACGTGCCCGGCTACCGCGAGGAACAACTCAACAAGGGGCACGCCACCTACTGCGGCGAGATAACAATGGTCGACACCTGGGCCGGCTTCCTGCTGAGAGTGGTGGAGAACATGGGACTGGCCGACCGGACCATCGTCATCTTCACCACCGACCACGGCTTCTATTTCGGCGAACACGGCGGCCTGTTCGGCAAGATGAGCTCCGATAAGTACCCCGACGGCACCCTCAGACCCTACGATGAGCCCGGCTCGCAGTGGAGCTACTCGCCCCTGTACGAGGAGATCGTCCACCTGCCCTTCCTGCTGCGGGCGCCGGGCGTCCCGGCGGGCAACTATACCGGCATCACGTCGGCGGTGGACGTGATGCCCACGGTGCTGGACATACTGGGGTTGGAGATCCCCGGCTTCGTGCAGGGCCGCTCGCTCACTCCGGCCCTCAGCGACCCCGCGACCCGGGGCCGGGACTTCGTCGTAAGCAGCCTGCCCTTCGCCAACGTCGGAGACCCGGTGCACTCCGTGGACAACCTGCTGCGGGTGCTCACGGAGCCTCCCGTGACCACGGTAACATCCGGTGGTTGGAGCCTACTATACAGCCCTCTCCCCGGCGTCTCGAAGCTCTACAATCTCAGTTCCGATCCCGGGCAGGCGACCAACATCATAGAGGGCAACATGGACGCGGCATCGGAACTGCACCAGAAGCTGGTCCACTTCATGCGCGAGACTGAGGTACCGGAGCGACTCTTGAACCCGCGACTGGAATTGAGGATGTAATATCGCAGACCGCCCACGAGTTCGGCGGGATGTGAAAGAGCGTCGGACCATAACCCGCCGCGAAGGAAAATATGACCAAAAGATTCGTATCCACGTCGTCATTCCTGGTCAACCGTTTCGTGACCTCGGCAATGCCTTGGGGCTTAGCCGTTGGTGTTGTACTGGCCTCGATAGGTCGGAGCAACATGTTTCCCGCTGAAGGCGCTATGCGACGGCTTCAGTTATCAATCACGTTCGAATTTAGTAATTCGTAGTCCAATTGACGGCTATACGCGGGACAATTACACTCCTGACGTATAGATTCGCTTAATTCGTCGCGCACAACGATTTAGATGGCAGCACAACGCCGTTGGGAGGTAACTGTATGCCGGAGTTTGATTTGGTAATTCGAGGCGGAACTGTTGTCGACGGCACGGGCCTTCCCCGGATCCGCGCCGATGTCGGCATCAAGGACGGGCGGGTCACGATGGTCAGCGGGCGCATAAGTGCCGGGGGCGCCAGAGAGTTGGACGCCAGCGGGTGCATCGTGGCGCCGGGGGCAGTGGACCTGCATACCCACTACGACGCTCAGCTGAACTGGGACCCATATGCGTCGCTGTCGGGATGGTTCGGAGTGACCTCCCTGACCGTGGGGCAGTGCGGCTTCGGGTTTGCCCCGACGCGCCCCGAGGACCGGGACCTCAACATGCGCATGATGAACCGCATCGAGGCGATACCGCTGGAGTCCATGCGGCTGGGGATGCGCTGGGATTGGGAAACCTTCCCCGAATACATGGACAGCCTGGATCGCCAGGGTCTTGGGGTGAACGTGGGCGCGCTGGTGCCCTTCTCGCCGCTGCGGGGCTATGTGCTTGGCATGATACCCGCCCGGGAACGCACCTCGGTCACCGAGGCCGAACTGAACCAGATGAAGCAGATTTTGTACGACTCCATGAAGGCGGGGGCTTTCGGGTTGTCCGCCGACAAGAACCTGGAAGACCGACCGGAGGACGGCAGCTGGCTGCCCAGCCACGTGGCGTCTCCTCAAGAGTTCTATGCCCTGTCCCAGGTCCTGAGGCAGTTTGGCGTTGGACACCTGGGTTGGACCATCGGCATATCCGACGACCGGCCGGCCCAGCGGGACATGCTGGCCGAAATGGTACGCATGAGTGGACGCCCGTTGCACGTGGTGCTGGGCGACGAAGAGGGCTACGACTGGCTGGAAGAGGTCCGGCAAGAGGGTCTCCCCGTGCTGGCGCAGCAGGGCTCGGTTCCGACCATCGCCGAGTTCAAGCTCTCCGAGTACAACCTGTTCGACTACATGCCCAACTGGGTGCAGCCCCTGGTCGGCACCAAGGAAGAGCGGATCGCCAAGCTGTCCGAGGACGGAATTCGCGATGGCATGAAGCGCGACGTTATCGAGCGCCCCCACGCGCGGACCGACTGGGCCCAAGTGCAGGTGGTGGAGGTGGCCCTGGAGCGCAACCTGCAGTACGAAGGGCTGTCGATCGCGGATATCGCCGAGGCCGAGGGCAAACACCCGTTGGACGTGTTCCTCGACATCGCCCTGGACGAGGACCTGGAAACTGAATTCGCTCACCCCGCGGGAGGCCAGGGCGACGACGCTCGGGCCGAGCGGCTGGTCAATCCCTACGTCCACATCTCGGTATCGGACGGTGGCGCGCACACGCGGTTCCTGGTCAACAGCGTGTGGCCGGTGTACTTCCTGGCGCACTGGATCCGCGATAACGATCTGATGACGCTGGAGCAGGCCCACCAGAAGATGAGCGCGCTGCCGGCCTGGTTCTCCGACATGAAGGGCCGCGGCACCCTGCGCGTGGGCGACTGGGCCGACATCATGGTGTACAACATGGAGGAGCTGGGACTGCTGTACGACAAGCCCCAGTTCGAGACCGACTTCCCCGGCGGCGAGAAGCGACTGGTGCAAAAGCCCACTGGGATACGCTACATCCTGGTCAACGGCACCGTCACCTTCGTGGAAAACGAGTGCACTGGAGAGTTGCCGGGCAAGCTGCTGCGGAGCTACGACATGGTCGGCTAGCCGTATCGGTGTTGGCACGCCGCATGGCAACGGCCCCGGGGCTTCGCGCTCCGGGGCCGCATTCGTTGGATGGTCGGGCAGGCTGTCGGCGGCTATTCGTCCGGCACCAGCGCGACCAGCCGGCCCTCCTGCAGTGTGACCAGGAACGCTTTCATTCGAAAATCGGGCTGGTTGACGCACCTGCCCTCGCCCTTCTCGTACTGCCAGCCGTGGCCGTCGCAGACGAACACCTCGTCGCCCTCGTCCTCGATCTCGCCGCCCTGGTGGGGACATATCGTGGACAGCAGCTTGTACCCGTCGCGACCGCGCACCAGGAAGTACGACGCATCTCCAACCTTCACGGGAGCGGGCAGATCGGTGAAAGCGGACTCCTCTCCCAGTTCCACCCTGACCTTCCGGGAACGGGCTGACCCGCTGACCTGGCGTAGGGTGACGGTTCCTCTTCTTCGTTCGGTACTCATCGCTACCTTCCTTATTGCCGTCGTTGCGAGGCGGTTGGCTGCTGGGTGCCAAAGTATAGCAAAACCTTGCGGAATCAAACCGTGGGAGCCATTGGGTGACAGTTCAGACTCACTGAGCCATTCCCACATTCAGCCCGTAATTGCGGCCCCCGTATCAGGCCGCGTGGGACTCAACCATCTCCCCTCGGGACGCTTCCCCAACGCCGCCGGGCTGGCGGTACCGAGCCCGTTGGCACTACCCTGGTGATGAAGAGTACGGTCCCGCCAGGCACGGGCTTGCGCCTAGCCGCCAACGAGTTGAGCGGTTCCGGGGCCCGCTACGCATCCAATCCGGAGTTTCTGCGCGAGGGTCAAGCCATCCAAGACTGGAAGCATCCCGATCGCATCGTGGTCGGAGTGGAACCTAACGACCATCAGTCAGTAAAAACCGTGAGGGCCCTCGCCGCCAGCTCTGACGCGCCCTGTATCGTCACCGACATCACCAGTGCCGAGATGATCAAATACGCGAGCAACGCCTTCCTCGCCACCCGCATCTCGTTCATCAATGAGGTGGCTGCCCTGTGCGAGCGGGTGGGCGCATCAATCGACAACGTGAGCGACGGCCTTGCCATGGACTCCAGGACGGGCAGCAGAATCATCGCCGGGGTCGGTTATGGCGGGTCCTGCTTTCCAAAGGACGTTCGCGCCCTGGACCACCTCGGGTTGACCAGCGACGCCAACCTGGAACATCTCCGCTCGGTGATCACCGTAAACAACCGCCAGAGGATGCGACCCCTGTACGCCATTCGCGACCGGTTCAACGGCGCGATTTCGGGCCTCCGCGTCGCGGTGCTGGGGTTGGCCTTTAAACCGGCCCGTGCCGCGTCCACCGCTTCAGAAACCCGCACTGCTTTGCACACGCACAGAAACATAGGCTCCCCCGAAATCTGCAATGTGCCTCAAGACCTTTCAGACGACAATCTACTCTCAGAAACATGCTATGTCAACACTTATTTGGAAGTACAGGCGATGTTACGGATTTCAGGTCGGCACACGTTTGTCCACTGTACACGTAGTCGGATTCCCAAGCGCAAACAGTACAATTGGACGTCGCCGATGGGAGATCGCGATTTCTATGGGCACCGCCAAACTTCCTACATAGTCGGTTATCAATATTGCTGTGGAGCCGGCAATTGCCGGTTAACCAACGATGGATGAAGCGCCTACGGCCATCGTCCAGCGCTTGAAATGGTAATCGTAACGAACGGTTGATTGCAGATTTGACAGAATATTAAGTACGGCATAATATCCGTGTGCTGTACGAGCATTATTGATCGCATCGCTTTGGTGTTTAGGACTCTGCGTAGTGCGAGGGGTTGGAGCTTGCGCTACCCGGTCGCGCCGGGTTCGAGGCCACGCCGGAAGCGATAGAAATTGCGGATCAGCCAACATCGCCGCTGAACTTAGTCCGTGCGGGAGCTTGGGAATGGGTCAACAAAAACCGCGCGTTGGCCGGTTTTAGGAAAGGAGCGGCAATGGCTGACAATCGGGACACAATCGATATTCCTGCTACAGAAGCAGCGTCGGTTGCTGCTCTGGGTAATTCACCGGACCGGATGGCCCGCTGGGGCGGTGTTCTGTTGCTGTGCACGGCGCTCGTTACGGCCGTGATGGTATACGCACGGGTGGCGTCGGATGCGGACCAGGCGACGCTCGCGGAATCGCTTCGGTCCATCGCTGAGAACCGCGGGATGTACAGCCTTTTCGGCGGGGCGCGTTTCGTGTCCGGCTTGACGCTATTGGCCGCCGGCTGGTTGTTGCTCCGAACCTGGATCATCCGCGACCGCTGGGCTACGCCGTGGGTGCCATACCTGTTTATTACCTCGGGCGCTTTCACCGCCATATCAGGGTTGATCAGCATCGTCATCGCCGTCCAGGCCGCCGCGGCAGCGTCCCCATCGGACATCGCAGGGATTGGCACGGTGGACAATCTAAGATGGATCGTCGGCAAGGCGGGCTTTACCGCTGCCGGATTGGCCCTGATCGTTGCGGCCTGGTTCCAGTGGCACGTCGGAGGCGCGTTGCGGAAGGTCGCGCCCGCGTCGGCGGCGCTCGGCGTTGCCATGCAGGTCATCTGGGTTGACGCGGCCAACGTCATTCATCCCGTGGTGGGAAGCCTGTTCTTCGTGTGGCTCCTGCTAATCGGCTTCATGCTGTCCACCGGACGTGTGGAACGTCATTTTGTAGCCCGCTATGGCGAAAACGCGGCGCGATGACCTCGTCACCATGCCACCGTGGAAAACCACTCCCGCCCGCGGCAGCAGGAAATCTCACAGGCTAACGAAGAAACCCCCATATCTCGGGAGGCACGGGCGTTGAAGATCACGGTAATCGGGTTGGGACACGTGGGCAGTGTGGCAGCGGCCTGCCTGGCGGAAGACGGGCACGACGTTGTGGGTGTGGACAACGACCGGGAGCGGGTAAGGTGCCTCGGCTCCGGGGACGTTCCATTCTGCGAGCCTGGTCTCCTTGAAGCCACGCGTGCTGCGGTCTTGTCCGAACACCTCCGGTTCGTCCATACGTCCGATTTCGATGAGCCGCTCGGCGCGGCCGTGCTGGTCGCCGTCGGGACCCCGCAATCCCCCGATGGCGGCGCCGATCTGAGTCAGGTTCACTCAGCCGTCGCTTGGGTTCGCGAGCAGAATCCCGATGGCACCACCCTGGTGATGAAGAGCACGGTCCCGCCAGGCACGGGCTTACGCCTCGCCGCCAACGAATTGAGCGGTTCCGGTATCCGCTACGCATCCAATCCGGAGTTTCTGCGCGAGGGTCAAGCCATCCACGACTGGAGGCATCCCGACCGCATCGTGGTCGGAGTGGAACCTAACGACCATCAGTCAGTAAAAACCGTGAGGGCCCTCACCGCCAACTCTGATGCGCCCTATATCGCCACGGACATCACCAGCGCCGAGATGATCAAATATGCGAGCAACGCATTCCTGGCCACCCGCATCTCGTTCATTAACGAGATGGCTGCCCTGTGCGAGCGGGTGGGCGCATCAATCGATGTCGTGAGTGACGGTCTTGCCATGGACCCCAGGACGGGTAGCAGAATCTCCGCCGGGGTCGGTTACGGCGGGTCCTGCTTTCCAAAGGACGTTCGCGCTCTCGACCATCTCGGGTTGACCAGCGACGCCAACCTGGAGTTGCTCCGCTCGGTGATCACCGTAAACAACCGCCAGAGGATGCGACCCCTGTACGCGATTCGTGATCGGTTCAACGGCGCGATTTCGGGCCTCCGCGTCGCGGTGCTGGGGTTGGCCTTCAAACCGGACACCGACGACGTGCGGGACGCGCCGGCGTTGGACTTGATCCGGGCACTATTGGACCACGGCGCATCGGTATCCGCCTATGACCCACAGGCCAACTCTGCCGCCCGTACCCACCTCCCGGCGTCAATAGCGCTGGAGGACAACCCCATGGCAGCCGCGGCGGGAGCCCAGGCTGTGGTGTTGATGACCGAGTGGCCCGACATCGTCGAAGCTGACTGGCGGGCCATCGCCCATGAGATGCGCCAGCCTCGGTATCTGTTCGACGGGAGAAATGCCCTTGAGCCGGCCGCGATGGAGCGACTCGGATTCGAGTACCGAGGAGTGGGGCGCAACGGGCACGGGAACGGCGCTCGGACAACCCTCCCCAATGGCTGGCGCGAGGCTAACGGAGCGCATATATGAGGTGCGTTGTGACCGGCGGCTGCGGGTTCATCGGCTCCCATCTCGTCAACCGGTTGTTGGAACTCGGCCACGAAACGACCGCATTTGACGACCTTTCGACCGGAGACGGTTCAAACATCAGTCCCGGCGCCAACCTGGTCGTGGGGTCGGTTACGGATCTCTCTGCGGTCGTTTCCGCTTTGGAGGATGCCGATTGGGTTTTCCACGCGGCGGCCTGGGCGCGTGTGGAACGGTCAGTTGCTGATCCTATTGGCACCCATGACGTTAACGTAACCGGCACACTCAACGTGCTGCGCGCCGCGCACGTGAACGGCGTGGCCAGGGTGATCAACTCGTCGTCATCCAGCGTGTACGGCGATCAACCAACCCATCTGATGCGGGAGGACATGGCACCCAATCCCAAGTCTCCCTATGCGCTGCAAAAGCTGATGGGTGAGCAGTATGCCGACCTGTTCGCGCGCCTTTTTGGCATGAGTGTCGTGTCTCTCCGCTATTTCAACGTCTACGGTCCAGGCCAGCCATCGGAGGGCCAATACTCGCTGGTGATTCCCCGGTTCCTGAGGATGCGACGCGATGGCAACGCCCTCACGGTTTACGGCGACGGTAGGCAGACGCGCTCCTACACCCACGTGTCCGACGTGGTGGAGGCCAACATCCTGGCCGCCGACGCAGAGTTGCCGGCGGGAGGGCACACGGTTCTCAACGTCGGCACCGCACAGGAAACCTCGGTCAATGAAATCGCGGCGGCCATCGGCGGCCCGGTGCAGCACATCATTCCCAATCCGAGGCGGGAATTCGAGGAAGTGCGCAAGGCGGCTGATTGTTCACGGGCCAGATCGCTGATCGGATGGGAAGCGCGCGTTCCGTTTTCTGACGGCATCCGGGATCTGTTGCCGTAGGCCCTGAACGGTTCCCGAAATCTCCGGCCACGAGATCGCCGTTCCGGCAATCACGAACAACGCCCACCACAAATACGTAAGCTGCCGGGTCTCCTGCGTCCACTGAGTGTAGAGTGGGAACAATCCCGCTACGGCCTGGAACGGCACAAAAGCCATGTCGAAGGGATCAACCGCAATGGTGATCTCTCCAGCGTGGCCCGCTCCTGCCAGGCCGGCGGTGAACGCCAGCGTGGCGGCTCCCAATATTCCCAGGAATACCCGGCCGAAAAATCCCGCGCGCGAGACCAACAGCGCGAGGGGTACGACCAGCAGCGGCAACACCGTCAGCATGGTCCGGCCGGGGAACCACCAGCCCATCATGGTAATGGCTACGAAAGTCGCTATCAGCAGTTGGATCAGAATGAGGGCGAGTATCAACCGTTGATCCCACGCCCTTAGCGCCAGAAGGGGTAACGCCGGCGCTGCCGCGAGCAGTAACGGCGCCCACCGGCCGATCCCGAAACGCCGGTCCACGAACAGGCCCCAGAGCCGGTAGTAGCGATCTGAAAACCCCAAGTGTCCGCCGAATATTTGCACTGTGTTCCAATCGGAATACACCACGTTCACTCCGTAGGGCGTCAGGCTCCCGAAAACGTGGAGGTGGAACCAGAGGAACAAGGCCGCCGAAACGCTCCCCACCGCCAGCAATGCCAGTTGCCCGGGCCGGTCCGCCCTGAGCAGGAAAAAGGCCGCCACCGGCAACGCCAGGGCCGCGTACTTGGTACCCAGCCAGCACATCGCGGTCAATCCCGCCGCAAGGCAGAGCGCGTCGCGCCAACCTGGCCGCGCTTGGCGGATCGCTATCAGCAGGGAAACGACCAGCGCCAGCGCCGCCGGAAATTCGGGATAGATCTCGGTGGAGTATATGAACGCTGTGGACGTCAGTCCCACGCACAGCGAGGCCAGCCAACAGACGGCTCGATGACCCAGCAGCCGATCGGCCAAGACGAATGCCAACGACATCGTGGCGGCCGCCATCAGCAGCAGCTGCACCTGGACGCCCAGCAAACCTCCCAGGGCGAACCCGGGGATCACCAATACGGATAGGCCTAGGTTGTGCGGGCTGAGGAGACGCCCGTCGGGAGTGGGCGCCGACTGGTACCAGAGATCATCGGCGTGGTCGAAATACGCCTTGTACGATTTGGTTTCGTACTGGTTCCGCAGATCCAGATCGCCGTCCGACAGGATGCTCTGCGCAGTCATCAGGTAGAACGGCTCATCGCCGGTGATGAATGCGCCGCGACTGGCTCGGATGTCCACCGAGAAGGCGTATGCCGCCGACAGCAACAGGAAGAGAGCCACCGCCCACAGCAGCAGCTCTCTACCTCGAAAGAATTGGCGTATGTTGCGTGAAACCGTCCCGGTGGTCACGGCAGTACGTCGGTCTCCCTCAACAATCTGAGCGTGCCTTCCAGATCGCTGAGGTTGCCCAGATCAACGTCGGGCGGATTCAGCGATTCCATAGGAGGCAGGTCGCCTACCGGCTCCACACCGGCCGATACCGGGTACTCTTTGATTTGCTGGGCAAAGTAGGTCTGGGCCGGGGCCCCTAGGAGAAACTCCACGAACTCTTCCGCGACATCCTTGTTCTCGGAGGCGGCTAGGATTCCCACGCCGGCCACCAAGACCAACGCCCCCGGGTCGCCGTTGCCGATGTAGTGGTTTCGCGCTCCGAACCCCTCGCCGTGTTCTTCCAGGAACCGCTCCAGGTAGTAGTGGTTCACAAAACCCACGTCCACCTCGCCGGCTGCAGTAGCCGAAACGGTGGTGACGTTGTTGGGGTAGGAGATCGGGTCGTTGTCTCGGATCCCGATCAGCCAGTCGCGGGCCGCATCCTCGCCTTCGGTGAGTCTGAGAGCAGTCACGAAGGCCTGGAAAGAACCGTTGCGCGGAGCCCAACCGACGCGTCCTCTCCATTCCGGTCCCGTAAAGTCCAGAATGGACGGGGGAAGGTCGGTCTCCGGGTTGATCGCTTCGGTGTTGTAGATGACGGTGCGCGCCCGGCCGGACGTGCCCAACCACAGGCCGGCGGGAGACCGGAACCGGGGATCAACCTTGTCCAGCGATCCCTGCGGAATCGGCGCCAACGCGCCTGCATCGGCAAGGATGCCCAGCGAGCCGGGATCCTGCATGAACACCACATCGGCGGGTGTGTTGTCGCCCTCTTCCAGCAGCGTCGCCGCCGTGGACGCGCTGCCGGCGTACTTGACCCTGATGTCGACCCCGGTCTGCTCGCCAAAGGCCACCAACAGGGGATGCACCAGTGTTTGCGAACGCCCGGAGTACACCGTCAGGGTGCGATCCTCCGCATCCGGTATCGTAGGCGGAACCCACGTCGCTATTGGGATGGCCGCCGCCGGCGGAACGGTTGGGACAACCACCGGGCTGGCCGCAGCCGGGACTTGCGCCGACGGGGAAGTTGGGGCCGCCGTCGGGTTGGCAGCGGCAGCGGCCGGGGCCGACGGGGCGGCGGGGGGCGGAGCAGCGCCCCCACCGCAGGCCAGCGCCGCCACTGTCAGGGACAACAACGCAACCGACACGAGTATGGCCCGAAGGGCCGGGAAGGATAGACTCTTCATGAGTGTGTTCTCCCGATTGTGCTCGACGAGTCTATCACTAGTAGCCGGTTATGAGGTCGGCATCGCTCAACATCAGCGCCGAGGCAACCCCGTTGAGAGCGGCCAGCGCCGCATCGCGCGACGTAACCGTGATGTCGCTCGGGTCGCCGGTGACGTAGGCCATGATGGTCTCGTCGGCCGCCGGGTCAGCCTGGGCGACCTCGGGCTGAATGGACTGGTAGAACGCCAGGGCTTCCACCTGGTGAGTGCCAGGATCCTTTCCTGCCTGCATGTCATCCAGCGAGACGCCGATGTATCTTACCGTGGCGAGGTAGAAAATGGCATTGAAGCGGGAGAACACTTCCTGGGCGGCAGCGTCGCAGGCGGCGGAGTCGCCGTTTTCTGCAGCCTGCCTCACCCGTTCGAAGGCTTCGCGCAGCGGGATGTCGATGGTGCCTTCCCGGCCGAAGTTGCCTTCGCGACTGCGTGCCAGCGCCGACAGCGAGTATGGGTAGGTCCCGTCATCGCCCGGCAAGCCGACGTAGATGCCCCAGCCTTCATCAACGTCCCCCGAATCCAGGTCCGCGCAACCGCCGATCACATAGTGTTTCGACCAGTGATAGAGGATCCTAAGGATGCCCTTGTTGATGGCCTGGCGTTTCTGCGCATCGGTCCAGTCGGCGGCATCGCCCCGTCCTCGTACGGTGTTATTGATTGGGGAGTCCAGGAAGTTCCCGGAGCCGTAGAACTCGGTTGCCAGAGGGAATTCCTCGGCCCGCTCGGGATCTCGGGCAAAGCCGCGGAGGGTCTTGCTGCGCACGCCGATGCGGGTGTGATACCCCACCTCGTAGAGCAGGAAGATGTCCGCCACGGGCAGGGGCTCGCCTTCCTGGATCACGTTGGTCAGCTTGGCGATCTCCTGGTAGTCGGAGGGTATCTTCTGGTAATGCTCGCGGTTGGTGGTAGCGTGGTAGTAGCCGTCGGACGGGCTGGGCACGCTGCGGTCCGTCTCGTGCGGGAGGTTGACCGGAATGAAGAAACCAGCAGACTCGTCCAGTTCACCGGTGTAGGGAGACGGGGTACCGCTGGATCCGTCGCCCGTGTCGTCGGTGTACTCGGTGATGAGGTCAGCGTCGGTCAACATCAGGTCGTCAGCCACGCCGTTGAGGGCGTCCAGTACCGCGTCGCGCGACGCGGCGTTGATCTCGCTCCCTTCGGCCGTGAGGTAGTGCATGATGGTCTCGTCGGCAGACGCGTCGGCCTTGGCGACTTCGGGCTGTATGGACTGGTAGAACGCCAGGGCTTCCACCTGGTGCGTGCCAAGTGCGTCGCGGTCGCCGGCCGCCGCGTCATCGGCGACCCTGCCGATGTACCTGACGGTAGCCAGGTAGAACATGGCGTTGAATCGCGAGTACACCTCGTTGGTAGCCGTTTCCAGGGCCTCGGCATCGCCATCGTCGGCGGCCTGCCGCGCCCGGTCCATTGCCTCCCGAAGTGGGATGTCGATGGTGCCCTGCCGTCCGAAGTTGCCCTCACGCGCCTGGGCCAGCGCCGCCAGCGAGTTGGGGTACGCTCCATCCACTTCCTCGCCCACGTACACGGCCCATGCCTCGTCAATGAGGCGGGAACTCATGCGATCCTGACCGATAATCATGTAGAACTTGGACCAGTGGTAGAGGATCCTGAGCATCCCCTTGTTGATCGCCTGGCGCCGCTGGGCGTCGGTGTAATTTTCCGCTTCCCCTCGCCCACGTATGACATTCTCAATCGTGTCGTCGAGGAACGTGTCCGACCCATAGAATTCCGCGGAATCGGGGAAATAGGTGGAGGGCGTCGATCCGGCCGCGAAACTCTTGAGCGTGCGGCTCTGCGGACCCAAACGGGTGTGAGAACCGGCTTCATAGAGCAGCCAGATTTCCGCCGCCGGGAACGGCTTTCCTTCCCTGATCACGTTGGTCAGCTTGGCGATTTCCTGGTAATCCGTGGAAATCTTCTGGTAGATCTCCCGGTTGGTCGTCGCCGTGTAGTAGCCGTCTGACGCAGTCGGGCCCTCGGTCTCATAGCTCAGGCCGGTGGGAATGTAGAGTCCGCCTTCCTTCCCGCTCATCATCGCGGCGGTGGCAGTGCCGGACGCCGATCCAGTACCGGTTCCCGTTCCGGTGCCGGTGTGGGTGTGCGTACCTGTTCCAGTACCCGTGCCAGTTCCGGTACCCGTTCCAGTTCCGGTGTGGGTGCCGGTATGAGTGCCCGTACCCGTGCCTGAGCCGGTTCCGGTACCCGTGCCGGTTCCGGTGCCGCCCGAACCGCTCCCGATTACGGTGATGGAGGGCCGGTCTTCACCACGGCGTGCCGCTTCGGTGGCAGCCTGGACGGCAGCCTCAGCCGCTGCTACCGCTTGGGCTGCTGTAGCCTGCGCAGCTTCCGCTGCGGCTTGCGCTGCCGCAGCCTGGGCTTGCAATGCTTCCGAATTCGATGCGCCGACCGCCGCCGCTTCGGTCGCAGCCTTGGCGGCCGCTTCCGCCGCCGCTGCTGCCTGGGCTGCGGTGGCCTGCGCCGCGTCTGCCGCCGCTTGCGCTTCCGCAGCCTGCGACCGGGCCGCGTCGTCTTGCGTCGGGGCCGGCGGCGGTTGCTGCTGGCAACCCAATGCCAACGCAAGCAGCACCGTCAAAGCCAAACCTGCGATCCAATACTGCCGGCGGGGTAGCGATACCCACGTCCTTATGTGATAACGCACTTTCGTCGTCCTCCTTGATGGGTTTCCTGTGCGATTACTTGCTCAACATCTCCCTGAGCATCCCGGTCGGGACGCGCCAGAGATATTTGGGACCGATAAATGACCTGCCCTTGGTGCGGCGCGTGTAGTTCACGGGGACTTCCTGCATCCGCATGCCCTTCTTCAGAAGGTCCAGGGTCAGCACCTGCGCGTAGTTGTAGTCGTGGATGACTTCAGCGCATTCCAGCGCCCGGCGTGAGAAGGCCCGAAAGCCGGTTTGGCCGTCGCTGATCCGTCGGCCGGTTGCCACGTTGAGCGCAGCCGTGAAAGCAAGGTTGCCGATGCGGCGAAATGCCCGCTGATCCGGACTTCTGCCCATGTAGCGCGAGCCCAAAACGTAGTCGGCCTCGCCGGCCTCGATGGGAGCCAGCAGATCGGGGATCTGTTCGGGCGGATACTCGCCGTCGGCGTCCACGTACACGGCGGCACGGGCGTCCAACTCGTTGGCGGTAGCCAATCCCGTTCGCAATGCCGCGCCCAAGCCCCGGTTGCACTGGTGGGAAACGACCACGTCGGCCCCGTGCCGATGGGCCACTGCCACGGTGTCGTCAGACGAACCGTCGTCCACTACGATCACTTTCAAATCGGGCCTTTGCTGGCGGGGTATCCGTGCCAGGGTGGACGGCAGGTTCTCCGCCTCGTTGTGCGCCGGCACGATCACGGCGACCGGCCTGGAATCTTCATCCTTGTCGGGCAGGCCGAGCACCTGTCCCACCGATTGGGCCGGAGGCTCCACCCCCAGGTAATAGGCGATCGTGGCCGTAACGTCCATGACGGAGTGTGGCTCTTCCACCTGCCCAACCAACTCGACGCCCTCTCCCCACATAATCAAGGGCACGTAGCGCTCCGTCGGGCCCATGTGGCCGTGCCCGCCGATGCCGATACCCTGTCCGTGGTCCGCGGTGATCACGACCGTTGCGTTTTCCAGGTATCCGATGGAATCGCACCATCCCAGGAAATCCTCGATGTGCCGGTCGCTGTCCTCGATTTTCTGGAGGTACTCGGAGTTGTAACTGCCACGGGCGTGACCCGTCTGGTCCACGCTGAGCAACTGGAGGATGAGCAGGTCGGGGTCGTCGCGCTGCACCACCGCTTTGGCCCTGGCTTTCAGCGCGTCGTCGATCTCGTCGTTGTTGGTGACGGCGGTTACGGTTTCAACGTCGGTCTCGCCGAACGCGTCCACCAAGTGGGCGATGCCGACCAGCTTGCCCGTCAACCCGCCGGCCCGCAGCGCGTCGAATATGGACTCGCACTTGACTCCCAGGCTGGGCACAAAGTTGCTGGACATGCCGTGGACACGGGGAGGGGCGCCGGTGAACATGGAGCTGAAACCGGTCACGGTGCGCGCCGGGTACACGGTGGACGTATCGATGTAGTCGACACCCTCCTTGCGGAGCTTGTCGATGAACGGGGTGTCGGCTTCTTCCAGCCGGTCAAACCGGCAGCCGTCGATGACGATGGTAATGAACCGACGCGAGATGCGCTTGCCGGACGCAGCTCTCAATCGCGTCGGCACCAACGAAGGCGCCGGCGGCCAGGTGAAGAACCACTGGTGGAGCAGCAGCGCGGTGATCGCCAAACCCAGTGTGAAACCTTCGACGGCCACGAACGTCCAAACCGACGGGCTGTTCACCAGCATCTGGAACGTCAGCACCAGGATCGTCAGCTTGGGAATCTGTTCCAGAAAATTGCCGCTGGTGGGGTCCGGGTTTTCCAGCACGAGCCGCCAGAAGCGAGTGAAGTTGAACCACGACGTTCCGATCCGAAGGTGGTAGTAGATCGTGCCCCACAAGACGATGGTGAAGGTGAGGTACACGCCAAGGATGAGGCCCACCGCGATGCCGTCAAAAAACCGGAAGGCCGCGAGGAATAAGCCCACGTACATCCACAGGGCGATGCGCAGTTTCAGCGGGAAATCGAACCGGTAGAAGATGACGAATATCGGGATCAGCGCCGCCAGCGCCAGCCCGGCCCTTAGCCAGTAACCGCCGTCGGTCAGGTGGGGGATGCTCAGCAGCGCCAGGATCCCCAGCGTGAACACCGGGGTGAAAGGTTTGCCTTCGTTGAGGATGTTCCAGGCGCGGGCGGCGAAGATCTCGAACCGCGATGCGTGCTTGTCACCCTCGGCCGATCCCCGCAGCGCGCCCAAGCCCTTGATGGTGATTGCGTCCCGCACCGCCACCAGCGTGAATACCGCCGCCACTGTGTATGAATACGCGAACTTGAGCCCATGGGTCAGGACGGCAAGCGCCAGCCCTTCCTGCCACGGCACGCCCATCGCGTAGAGCGCGCCCGTCATGCTGGCCTCGTAAACGCCGATGCCGCCCGGCGTCACATGGAACACCTGGAACAGGATGGTGAATGCCGTGACGCCTATCACGGCTGCTATGGACAGTTCAACGCCCAGAGCCTGGGCCGCCACCAGCAGCACGCCCGCCTCCAGTACCCAGCTCGGCAGGGTCCACAATGCGGCCTTGAGGATGCGTGTCGCCGAAATTTGAGCCAACTGCGCCCGCAGGCTGTCCAACCCGCCCCGCAGAAACTCGGGCGCCATGCGGTCCAGAGTCCGGTAGCGCAAAAGGGCAAGGCCTGCCGCTGCGCCCACCACGACGCCGATGGGTATCGACAGGCTCCTCAACCAGTCTCCTCTGCCGTCCAGTGAGGCGACCAACGCGCCAGCCACGGCCGCAATCAGTATCAGGCAGCCAAAATCAAGCACCCGGGCGACCGCCGTGGTGGTGGCGGCCTCCGCCAGGGGAACACCTCGACGGGTGGCCAGCAGCGGGCGCGCCGCCTCACCCAGCTTGAACGGGAGCAGATGGTTGGCGAGGAGCGCGGCCTGCAGGCAGGTGAACAGCCCGAATACTCCGGGGCGGCCGGTCATCAACTGCCGCCAGGCCACCGCCCGCAGGGCAAACGCTGCCGTATAGCTCACCAGCAGCGCCGCGAGCAATTCCGGGCGCTGGACCAGCGTCCCCACCGCATTGGCCAATTCGGCCCAGTCGGCTAGCCACCAAACCAAAAACCCAACGGCGACGGTCAGCGCCAGACCGATTAGAACACGAGAGACATTGCCTATGCCGAGAAATGGCTGTCCGTGGTCGCGCGCCGCAGCGTCAAGGGAACCTTCCATGGTTCGCATATCTGTTTGCTCCGGCCGCCTCATAATCACCACTCCACGGAACCCGTTTGCGCCTGTTGCGCATTTGTCGTCATCGTTCAATACATTCGGCCTTGCCGGGAGGAGGGTGCCGACAAGGCCGGTAGCCCGGGAGGGGCGTATTACCGGAGGATCACCGCCGCTATAGCAACCCACCGATCATGTTCAGAATCCGTGCCACGTAAAATGTGTTAGCGTCTACATGACGGCAATAATTTAGTGTACACGAAAACTATTGTCAACCCCCAACGTATTTAGATTTTTGACGTATCGCCTTGCGATGTTTTTGTTGCCGCGTCCTGAATTCCACTACACGTTCGAATCATACCTCGGGGAACGGGACGCACTGACCAGATTGGTCGCCTACACGGGACACGATGCGTAGCAATGACCGGGAAACGCGCTGTCTCCGTTGGGATAGATGGCTACGGCGCACGGCCGTCATTACGGCTGGGTGCCGCACGAAAAGTGGCTAATCCAATCTGGTCTGATGACTGAACCGTTCATTGCATCGGATATAATCCGGTTCTTACGTGAACCACCGTATGATCGGAAAGGGCTACTTGACATCAACGATGTTGGTAGCCAAAATATTTGCGACTTATGGGGTGAATCTATGATTGCGCTTGTATGCGCGTACGAGCTTCGGATGCCATCCCATTGAAATCTTTAGGAGGATCCTAATGCACCGAAAACCCACTCTAATGGCTATCACGGTTACTGTGTTGGGGCTATGCTTGTTCGCGGTTGCTATGGCCTGCACCAACGAACCACCGCCGGCTCCTGCCGCGCCCCCGCCAGCGGCCATGATGGAAGAGCCCAAAGTCGATGTGGACGCTCTCAAGACCGAGGTGGTTGCACACTACGCTAACGGCGTGCATGGTCTCTATTCCCAGAGTTTGTCGTCCGCCCAGGTGATGGACACCGCCATCGACGCCTTCCTGGCCGACCCGAATCCGGCCAGCCTAGAAGCGGCCAAGCGCGCCTGGCTTCGCGCCCGCGACGATTACGGTCCCACCGAGGTGTTCCGGTTCTACGGCGGACCCATCGACAACGAAGAGGATGGCCCGGAGGGTTTGATCAACGCTTGGCCGATGGACGAGTCATACATTGACTACGTCGAAGGCAACGCCACCGCCGGCATCATCAACATGCCCGATGAGTACCCGACCATCGACGCTGATCTCATCATCTCTCTTAACGAGGAGGGCGGTGAGGAGAACGTCTCCACCGGCTGGCACGCCATCGAGTTCCTGCTCTGGGGCCAGGACCTGAATGACGATGGTCCCGGCGATCGCCCTGTGGAAGACTACACCACCAACGACAACGCCGACCGACGCGGTCAATACCTCGCGGTCGCCTCCGACACGTTGCTCGGACACCTGCAGGACATGGTCGACGCCTGGGCGCCCGGCCAACAGAACTACCGGGCCGAGTTCGTGGCGAAGCCGGTTGATGACGCGCTGGTTGACATCATCACCGGCGCCGGCGCCCTCAGCCAGGGCGAACTGGCCGGCGAGCGGATCAACGTCGCGTACGAGGAACGTTCCCAGGAAGACGAGCACTCCTGCTTCTCCGACAACACCGTCGCGGATATCGTGGGCAACGCCATCGGTGTGCGCATGGTGCTCACTGGAGATTACGGTGTAGTTTCGGGCCCCGGCATCATTGACCTGTTCGCAGCCGAAGACGGAGCGCTGGCCGATCGTCTGACCGACGAAACCAGGGTTGCCGTCAACATGGCGCACAACATCCCGGACCCCTTCGACCAGCATCTGACCGGCGACGCTCCGGACAGCGCTTTCGGCCGAACCCAGGTCAAGAGCACCATAGACGCCCTGATCAAACAGGCCGAAACCATCGTGGCGGGAGCCGCGGCCTTCGGCTACCAGATCAATACTTCAGTCTAGGGTACTGCTCCAGATGCTCTCAGGCCGTACCGTAAGTGTCCGCAAGTCGGTCCTGCTGCGGTACGGCCTTGCAATTCTGCTTGGCGCGGCGGCCCTCGTCGCCCTCGGCTGGTTCCTCTGGAGCGACGCCAGATCCGGCCCCAGCGACGCTGAGGTCGCCGCGATCCTGCAAACGCAACTTGGCGGCGAAACCACGGTCAAGAGCACCAACCGTAACTCCTTTGCCCTCGCCGCCGCCAATCTGAACAGCCAGGAACGTCTCACCTTCGAGATTGGCGACAGCTTTTTCACCCAAAACTGGGTAACCGCCCCCGCATCCACCGAAGCCAGGGACGGCTTGGGCCCGACCTTCAACGCCCAATCCTGCTCGTCCTGCCACACCCTGGACGGACGCGCCCAGCCGCCGGCCGACAACGACGACCCCGAGCGGGGTCTGCTGTTCCGTTTCAGCATACCCGGCGTGGACCCAGTAACCGGAGGGCCGCTGCCCGACCCGGTGTACGGCGGACAGCTTCAAGATCGCGCCATACTCACCGTCCCGCCGGAGGGACGATTCCTCATCAACTACCGGGAGGTTCCCGGATCCTACGAGGACGGCACCCCCTATTCGCTGTTGCAACCAGAGTACTCATTCGCCGAATTGGCTTTCGGCCCCACGCATCCCGACCTACTGTTTTCCCCGCGTATCGCTCCTTCGGTGTTCGGAGGCGGTCTCCTCGAGGCGATACCTGAAGCCGATATCCTGGCGCTGGCCGACCCGGACGATGCCAACGGCGACGGCATATCCGGGCGCGCCAACATGGCCTGGAACGTCAGGGCCGGCGCAACGCGGCTGGGCAGGTTCGGCTGGAAGGCCAACGTTCCCACCTTGGAGCAGCAAATCGCCGGCGCCTTTCACGGTGACATCGGCATCACCTCCCCGTTGTTTGAAAACGAAAATTGCCCGCCTACGCAAACCGACTGCCAGGGCGCCCTCAACGGCGGCACACCGGAAATTCCCGAGGACCGCTTGGGCAAGGTCCTGTTCTACAACCGCACCCTGGGCGTGCCGGCCATGCGCGACGTGGACGACCCACAGGTTCGTGATGGCGCGCGTTTGTTCCTCAAAGCCGGTTGCGCCGCATGCCATACACCCAGCCACACCACCGGTGAGCACCCGGTGCCAGCCCTCGTTGGACAGGTCATATTCCCCTACACCGACCTCCTGCTCCACGATATGGGCGATGGACTGGCCGATGGCCGGCCCGACTTCCTCGCTGACGGTGGGGAATGGCGCACTCCGCCGCTCTGGGGCATCGGCTTGATCGAAAACGTCAATAACCACACCCGTTTGCTTCACGACGGACGCGCCCGCAACATCGCAGAAGCCATCCTGTGGCACGATGGTGAGGGGTTGGCCGCCCGCGAGGAATTCCGGAAAATGTCCCGTGAAGAAAGGGAGGCGCTCATCCGCTTCCTGGAGTCTCTCTGATGCCAATTGCGCGCTACATCCTGCTCGCGTGCGTATCGGCCCTTTTCGTTGGAATGCTGGCGTGTACGCAGCAACCGCCGCCCACGAAGCAGGAAGTCCTGACCAGCCTGGCGGACGATCTGATCGTGCCCCGTTTTCAGCAGGTCGCGCAGGAGATGGAAGACCTGAACTCAGCCTTGTCTGCGCTGTGCAGCAACGGCGGTTCTACTGAGCTCGAGGCTGCGCGGGTGGCGTGGCGCGATGCGCGAGAGCCGTGGATTCGTTCCCAGGCGATGTGGTTCGGCCCGGTGATGGACCGGCGTTCCCGTTCCCTCGTTGACTGGTGGCCCGTGGATCCGGACCGAATCGAGAAATTGCTGTCCGACCGGGACACCATCGCCACGAGCGATGTGCGCGAATTCTTTGCTTCCACCCAGCGTGGGCTGGGCGCCATCGAATACGTGCTTTTCGACGACAATCAAGCCGCCCTGGAAAAACTGGGCGCGTCGAACGGAATACGGTGCCAGTACTTGGAAGCGCTGGGCGACGTGATAGCCGCTGAGACGGCAGCCGTTCGTGACGAGTGGTCCGGCGCCAGCGACTCGCTGGACTACGGCGCCTACTTCAAGGGCACGGCCAGCGTTGCCCTGCTCGACCAACAGGCAGTAGATGAGTCAGTGCGCACTTCGGTATTCATCACCCGCAGCCTGGGCGACATGAGGCTGGGGAAGGCGCTGGGGGTTGATGGCGTCGAGCCGGACCCGTCGGCGATACCCGGCGGCGCCGGCCAGAACGCCGTGGCCGACCTGAGCAACCAGGTCCTCGGGATGCAGGACGTGTACTTGGGAACAGGTACCGAAGGCGCCCTCGGCATCAGCCACCTGTTGCAGGGCGTATCGGAGGAGGCGGACCAGCGCATGCGCGCGCGCTTCGCGGCCACGCTGGAGGCCATCGACGGGTTGCAGGAACCCCTGCAATCGACGCTGGTGAGCAACCCCGAACCCGCGTTGGCGGTACATCACCAGGTCAAGGAACTTCAGCGCGCCCTCAACACCGAGGTTGTCAGCCTGCTTGGAGTTACCGTCGGATTCGCCGACACCGACGGCGACGGCGGCTAGCGTTCCGGCCCTTCCGGGATTTCTGCGACCGCGTCGGGTGATTCGTACGGTATAACCCACGACTTCGGACCCAGTCCCGGCCTCACCGACGCCAGATCGGTGGCCGGGTCAATCAGCCGCGTATTGGGTCGTCCGTTGAAAGTCACGAAAGCGTCGGCAATCACCGTTACGTTGGCGTGCCCTCGGTCCGCGAAATCGTCCGCGATAAAATCCGCCGTTTGTCGGATCAATTCCGGTTGGAACGACATCCGCTCGACCTGCAAAGGCGTCAGGTATTTGCCCGGTTCGACCAGCCAGGACCGTCCGGAATCGGGGTCGTGCACGCGGTACCGAACGAAACCCACCTTCTCCGTGAGCATCACGCGCCAGGCGAACAGGTAGCCTTCCTCAGTCCACCGCACGTTGCCTCCGTACGCGTAATGTCGCATCGGCAGCGCTAACTGGATGACGGCGAACAGTGCCAGCGCCACCAGTGCGACGCGGTTGACCCACGGCTTGATCGGCCGGGCCGCCGTATCGTCATCACCTTGACGCGTGAGCAATCTCAATGGCCGCAACAGTTGGCGCGGCCAATCCGGCGCGAAGAATATCAGCGTCAGTCCAATCATCAGCCACGGGAAAATTCCCAGTTGCGGGAAAAGGACCCACGTGGCCACGTGGAACGCAACCAGAGTGCAGTAAGCCGCCAACCGGGTGCGCCGCCACAGCAACGCCGGTACGATGGCCAGATCGAACAGCACGCCACCCCAGCTCATCGCATAAGCCACCCACAACTCCTGGAGCATCGGCCCTACGACGGGCAAATCGCCGTGCTGGTAGAGCCAGATGCGCATGGGCTGCGCATCGAACAGCCAGTCCGGGTTCAGCTTGGCTATGCCGGCGAAAACGTACACGACGCCGACCTGCGCCCGCAGCGTCCAAAGCGCCCACACGGGAACGACGCTGCGCTGCAAAGGCAAAACGACCAGCAACAAACTGACCAGGCTGATCAGATAGTGGTGATTCAGGTAGGTGGTGCGGTCCAGAAGTTCGACGTAGGTGAAGCCTACGAAGAACAGGGTCGCGCACCACCTCAACCGATAGCCGGCCGCAATTCCCAGGCTGAGCAGGCCCAGCACGGCGAAGTGCGCGTACATCCCCCAGCCCGGCCAAGGTTGCAGCCACCCGAAACCCAGGTAGGCGAAGTGATGGACCGGTTCAATGTAAAGCGGTTCAATCCAGCCGTGGGCGAAGTAGCGAATGACGACGGCCAGGCACAGCAGGCCAAAGATCATTCGGAACGCTGCGGCGGATGCGCCGTCGACCGTACGGTTAGCCGCAACTTTGAGGGCGCTGGCCCAACCCGGTAGATCGGCGCGCATGGTCAATCGGGATCGGATTGACGCCCTCCCCCGCCGTCATCCGGCGTCATGTGTGCCGAACTGGTCGCCAAGGCAGTGCTCCCGTATTCCCAGCAGCATCGCAATCGACGAGGATACTGTGGTTCCCAACCATTCTGCGGGAGGCACCAGCGCCATTTTTGCAGTGAGCGGCCCGACCGTATAACGCCGCGCCAACTGAGCCGGAAGCAACGTCCGCCGACGGGAGTCGCTTCACAACATTGGGCAATGACCCCATTACGAGCCCCGGAACTTGGCGTTCCAGGGCCCCTTTAGAAACAACCCCGTTTAGAGATGGTTGCTTAGAAGTCGGGCTGCGGCGGCGCTCCCCAGCCTTGGGGAATGTTGATCAGGTTCGGCTCCAGGTCCCCTACGGAGGTCTGGCCGCAGTAGGCCATGGCCCGGTCGATTTCTTCACGGAGCAGTTCCAGGACGCCGTGTACGCCGTCAGCTCCGTCCACGGCCAGACCCCAGAACAGGGGACGCCCGATGCCCACGGCCTTGGCTCCCAGGGCCAATGCCTTAACCACGTCGCTGCCGCGCCGGACGCCGGAGTCAACGTAAACTTCGCAGTTGCCCTTAACCGCATCGACCACCTCGGGAACCATCTCAATCGCTCCCATGGTCATGTCCAGCTGGCGGCCGCCGTGGGTCGATACCAGGACGCCGTCGACACCGCTCTCGGCGGCGATGTGGGCGTCTTCGGCGGTGCGAATGCCCTTGAGCACCAGGGGCAGACCCGTGAGGCCGCGGAGCCATTCAAGCTCCTGCCAGGTGAGGGGAACGGTGCGGTTGACGTTCCAACCCACGGACTCATCGGTGCCGCGAAGCACGTTCTCCGGCTCGTTGACGCCCCTGAAGTTGCCCTGCTCGAAGTTCCGGTTGTACCGGTTGCGCAGGTCGCGCTCCTTCGGGCTGGGCGTGGGGGTGTCCACCGTCAGGGTGATGGCCTTGAACCCGGCCTCTTCCGCGCGGCGGACCAGCATTTCGGTGAGATGGTAACCCCGGTGGTAGAGCTGGAAGAAGAGGGGGCTAGTGGCTTCCTCGGCGACCTCTTCCATGCTGCAATTGGAACCGGTGCTGAGCATCATCAGGGTGTTGGACATGCTCGCGCCGCGCGCGGTGGCCACCTCGCCCTCGGGATGGGCACGGTGATGGGAACCTGCGGGGCAGACGAACACCGGCATGCTGATTTCATTACCCAGCATGGTGGTCGAAAGGTCCCGCTCCCCGATGTCGCGCAGGAACCGGGGCCGCAGCGTCAGTTCCTCGAAGGCGGTGCGGTTGCGGCGGGTGGTGAACATGTCCATAGCCCCGGCGTCGATGGTGTCCCAATCGTCGTGGGGCAGGACCAGCCTGGCACGTTCCTCGTAGTCATATAAATTGATGGGGTCGAGTCTCATTTGGACCTCCCTTTGGAGACGGATCCTGCCCGCCCCTCCCCGCCCGGCATGGGCTATGGGGCAGCGCTCTCAATGCGTGAATCTAACGGCGTCCATACTTTACGGCCTGGAGCGGCTGCGGGCAAGTCCCAGAAGAATGGCGAGTACCCATCAGTTGAGTTGTCGAGAGCAGCCTCACTTGGTCGCCCATTCAGGGAGTTCGTGTTCCCTCCACCGACGCCCGGGCCAACGAACCCCTGCCAACCTGTGTACGGGTAGGGTCGCGCAGCGCCCGAATGCGATCTCCAATCAATCTCGAAATCCTCGACAACCCGTCGGGTAAGCCGCGACTCAACCGAATCGCACGGACATGGAGATCACAATGAGTTCAGAAAGTCGGAGGTTATCGTAGCTTCGGCCAAGTGCCGTTGGAACCCCGTTCAACGACGCGCGCCGCGACGTTGGTTAGGGTCGACGCGCGATCGCGGACCAACCACATCGAGCGCTAAACATCCCACAATCGGGAAAATCCACGATGCGTGAATGGCGGAGAGCTCCGTCTATTTTGGCGTCTTTTACTACTCAAGAGCAGGGTCGTTACGGCGCAAACCATCGTTTCTATACCAATTCATATACCACTACAATTGCGTTGACACGTTGCTTGCCCAAGGCTCATTGAGGGGTGCCCAAGCGTTTGCACATTGGACGTACATCGGCTAGTAAATCAAACGACGCTTACTCGGTCGTCATCGTCGAGTTGCTGTCCGTGATCGCGCGACATGGGGGTGCCCTCCAAATCTCTTGGGAGCCGTGCTAATCGACACTTCACCAGTAATCGTCAGGCATCTTGCCTCAGTCTGAACCCGTGCGTCGGTCGCGTCAACCTCGTTGTTGCTTCCCGTTGTGGCGGCTCCAGTCTGTGATGGTTGGACGTGCGGGATGATACCGCTCTGGTTTTGCTGCGCGCACGGATTGGGACACTCGACTGAGATATTTGCCAATGATGAGTTGCGCCTGAGATGTGAACCCGCCCCTTGCCTGGCGACGGATGGCGCATCCAGGAACTCCACGTCGCCGCAGTTGTGGCAGGTCCGCTCGATAATGATCGGGCCGCGGCACACCAGCTGGGTCGGCGTGTTGCCGCACTTGCGGCAAGGTGTTTTGAAGTCAAAGCGTTCGGACTGCGCCGCAAGTAGTCCAATGGTCTGCCGGCGCACCCGGCGGGGCGTTCCGGCTTTGGCGGCTGATCTGGCGGTGGTTATCATGGTGGTCCCCTCCGACACATTCACTGCGTTCCGCCTTTCGGTGAGGCGGCAAGGGCCGACGGTCATAGCCGGCTTCTTGCAAATCATCATTTCGTCTCTTTTCCCGAGGCGCTCATTCGGTACGCTTTACTGTAGAGGTGAAATGTCGCAGAAATGTGTCGTTGGCAGAGTGTCATCTGGAGGCCGGGAACTGGATTTCCATGTACTGACTGGAGTCGGCATGCGGCAATTGGCGCTCAGTGTCCTCTTGGTCGCCGGGTGCGTAACCGAGATGCCGCCAGTCACGTCTCCTACACCAAGTCCTCGACCGCATAGCATCGCGGAAGCCACGCGTCCACCCACCGTGACAGCCTGGCCCAGGCCCACCGAGGAATATCCCAGCGTTGCTCAACGTCCCCCACCGCATAGCGTCGCGGAGGGCACGCGTCCACCGACCTGGACAGCCTGGCCCAGGCCCACGGAGGAATATCCCAGCGTTGCTCAACTGAAGGTGTGGCGAAACGCGGTGGGGGAAGAGGGCGCCGGACAACTTCGCGGCCTCGTCTGGTCCAGCCTGGACGAGAGAAACAAACGCATCAAAATCGGCCTGCTGCCGTTGCGTGGGGTACGCGCGCAGTGGGAGGCGGCCATAGCGCGAGCGAAGGTTCCACGGGAAGCCTTTGAGATTGAAGTCGGCTGCCGGGGCGGCGCACTATGGCGCCTCGAAACCGGAACAGATCCGGGCAGGAAGTTCCGCCGTGCCATCGACTACTCGGTGGAGGCGGTTCCCCAGGCTGATTACGGGGAGACGGTGTTGATGACGCTGAAACTCAGGAACGGCAGCTATTGGCCCGTGCGGTTCGACACTGGCGGCATACCTCCCCATGACTTTGTGATCTCGAATGGCGGCGGCGAAGAGGTCTGGAATTGGAAGTGCGGGAAAGTCATCGCACCGCCTTTGAACGTCACAAGCTTGCAACCGGGAGAGGAGCTGGAGTTCGTCGGCGAATGGGAGCAGGTGAACAACCGGGGTGAGCCCGTTCCTCCTGGGACTTACTTCATCAGGGGTGCGCTCAACATGGAGCCGCCCGAAAGGCTATTAACTCCACCCCGCAAGCTACAGGTGCTCAGGTGATGCCCTGGGTTTGGTTCGCCGTACGCCGTTGGAGACCTTGGTCGTCTTGCGACGGAGGCCCCCTTTGCGAGAAGCCTGACGCCGTGGTTGTCGTCATGCCGGCCGTTTTCTGATGCGCCACCTGCTGGGACTCTACTCGCCGATGAAATTCATAACAACATGCTGCATGTTGGGCCTCCTGCTCGCTTTGTCTCTGGCCTGCGGAGGTTCCGGGGACGTACCCACACCAACTCAGGACACACCCACCGCAGCCCCGGGTCCGACGTCCACCGATGGCCCGATCTGGGTGCTGCAGAGCCTGAACAGAAAACCGGTGATCAGGATATGGGGAACCGTGCTGACGCTTTCCACTTCCGAGGACTCCGCCGGGGGTTACGATGGGTGTAACTGGTTCGCCGGCAACCATGAGGATGGCTCCCGTGTCGCACAGCCCGATGGGACCATCTCGTTCCCCGGCTTCGGGAGTACGCTCGCCGGGTGCCCTTTCCCTGAAAAACTCACGGAACGCCGCAGCGAAAACTATAAGACGGCCCTGGCGGAAGCGAACGCATACCGGGTTCTGGACAACCGATTGCAAATCAGAGACGGGTCGGGAAAGCTCCGCCTGGTGATGGTCAACAAGTCCCCGCTGGTCGGCGCGGCCGCGGACCTGACCGGCACCGCATGGCGTCTCACATCCAGCGATGGAAAAGCGCCCCGTGGCATGCCGCCCACGCTGGCCTTCTGGGATGAGGCGTTCGTGGGAGGAACCGTCGCCGACTATGGCTTCGTGGCCCAATACGACAAGTGGCGGACGGGCACGGGCTATCGCATCCGGTCCTTAGCCGTGACCGGCGCCGAGACCAGCCGGGTATCCCGCATCAAGGATGGAAAGGTGCGGGATATCCTCCAAGCCATAGGAGGATGGGACCGACATGCCGTGCGTGATGAGGACGGGATCAGGCTCCTCCGCGTCCGCACGGGCTCGGGATCCCCAGTGGACTTCCAGGAACTCATGCCTGCGGTGAACCAGATATCGGATGCGGAGTGGCGTCTGAGGTCGTTCATCGAGGTACGTTGGCATGAATTCCGAGCAGGGGGACCACCATGCGTGGAGAATGTGCTCCCTGGGTCGGATATCGTCGCCAGGTTCACGGCGACCACCGTCCGTGGGACCGTGAACGGCAGGGAATACAGTCGCGACGACCTGGGCCTCTCCATGGTGAGGCCGGGCGTGAGCAGCACCGACGGGCTGGCTGGGTTGGACCCCCGGTACAACGATTTGCCGGACGGCCGATGCCCGCGCGAGGGCGGAGAGGAGGCCATTAAGCGGGATCCGGCTGCCCAGGTCGAACGCTATCTGGCAATTCTGCCCAAGCTGCGGCGCTACATGATATTCGGCGACCGGCTGGTGGTCCTCACCGACTCCCATCAGGCGTTGCTGTTCCAGGCCGCAACGTCGGGATGAACCTGATGGGTCCCGGATCGATCTCTGAGATCGCCGCGATTGCCCACATGGAACACATCAGCAAAGCCGAAGACACTCGCCGCAGTTTCGCGGTGGCCGACATCCTCTTGACCATGGCCTCGGACGCGAGGGCGCCTCCCGTGACCGCTACAATGGCGGGCATGTCCACGTTCATCCGGCATCCCGACGTCAAGCTGGGGGTCCTTCTGGTGGGGGCCGCGCTACTCTTGGATATGGGAACTTCGGGCGCCTCCTGGACTTGGCTTGTTTCCGGCCAGCTCAACAGTGCGGCTATGGGGGTTGGCTGGCTCGCCCTCGTGGTTGGCCTGGGGAGTTTGTTCGTGGTGTTGACAGCCATCTGGGTGGACCGCTGCCCACCCCACGGAATGATGGCGGCCGGCGCCGGCGTCCTCGCTCTCGGGCTCGTCCTGGTGACTCTTTCCCGGAACTTCGGCGCCGTCGCAGCCGGTTTGTTCCTGATGGGAGCCGGAGGGGCCGCATTCCATTCCCTGGTCTTCTACGCAATCGCCGTCAAGGGCTACGCTCGGTTCAGGGGAACGATCATCGGCGTACTCAGCCTGGTATTTGGAGCCAATCTGAGAGGGGGAGCAGTACGCAACTGGGATTTTGACATCCCCGTCGGGTGGTTCGCGCTGGCGCTGACGCTGACCGGAGGGATTGCGCTCTACATATTTCTCCCCCGATGGTTCAGGGGCAACTACAGTCCGCCGCCGACCTTCAGGGAAGCCATCGCCGTTCCCGGCATCAGAGCCCGCTTGGTCTCGGCCGCCGCCGTACACCTGGTCGCGGCCATGGCATTCGCCTCAAGTTCATTGCATCTCCGGTGGGTTACGGCGGCGACCGCGTCGGCTGGCACCGCTCATAATGCCGAGTACGAAGCCCTGGCCCTGGCTGGCGGAATCGGGGCTTTGGCTTGGAGCGCAGCGTCCGATTTCCTTCCCGTACGTTGGCTGCTCATCGCTTTGGCGGTGCTTTCCCTGCCCGCAGCAGGGTGGGTTTGGCTGTCTGATGACCCGGGCGCAGGCGCGTATCTACTATTGTTGGTACAGGGCGGCTTGATCAGTCTCCCCTGGGTTCTGGTGGCGGATCTTCTGCCCAAGCAGCATTTCGCGAAGTTCGCCCTGGTCATGATCCTGCTGGGTACGTTGGGCGGATCGTTGGGCTCATTCTACTCGGGTGGGGTAATGGTCGTTTGGGGAGCCGGGTCATTCATTTGGATCGGCCTTATTGAAAGCTGCATACTTGCGGCGGTGGTCGCGTGGCGCCCGACTGATCGGGGAGCTGGCCGTTGGACACCGTGGTGGAACGAGCGGGCGCCGAGCGAAGACCGGGGGCTACAATGAGACTGTTGCGAGTCGGGAACAGATTCCGCCTGTACGGGTGATCGGGGACACTTGCTGTCAAGACCAGTCTTGAGCATGTGCCGTTTGATTTTGTAGGACGATATGCTCCAATTCTGTGGAGATATCCCGCAAAATCGAACGGCGCCGCCGGCGTGGATGGCGACGCTCCGGCCCCTGCAGCAATGCAGCGTCGGTCGTGTCGTAGTAGTAGTCCGGCGGCAGTCCCGATGTACATGCCGGGATCCTGCCATATTGAAATGTGCCCGAGCCGGTCCTGTCGCTGTGAGAATCGGAAGCTAAAATGCCTTCGTGTTATGCGTTGCGCTGTTTGTTGTTTTCGGACTCATGTTCCTAATACCGGTCGGTATCGCCGGTTTGAGGAACGACTGATCCCGTGGACGCTGGGACAGCATCCACGTAGTTTCGTTTCCTGGTGGTACCAAGTTTCGGGACACTCCGTAAACAAACCGAACGACCCGATCACATCGGGGATGCTTGTGCGGAGCAACGGCGAATTAAGACCGAATAGGTGTCGTTGTTGGAACGGCGGTCAGCGTCCGCGGCAAAATCTGATCAAACGTCCAATTAAATTACCCTCCCTACCAGTACGCCTGGGTCTGGGCGGTGAGTAGGTCCAAAAGTGCGCCATGCCCATTCGGTGTCCCCTTCCACAATGAGTGAAATTCTGGTTTTGCGTGAAATCACGCTCCACGCCGCAAACGCACTGGTACGTGCCGGTCAGCGTACATATGTCGCCAATGTTTGGCATCGTGCCCTCCCTGAACCTTGTTAATGTGAATTATCGGCTTGGACAACTTCTCAGCCGATCAGGCGGTGAATCTAGCACCATCATCTAAGTCGTCACGCCGGTTAGGCCCCAGGATGTTATTGAACGGGATAGACCGGACCGCGGGTCGGAACACGACGTAACTTTTGAAATGCTGCTCGGAGATATCGCGGGGTCAGTGCCTCCCCAGTAGGCCATTCCTGCCGTACGGGTCATGCGCCGGGGGTTGTTTACCGCCGCGGCATCGGTTTTCCCTGTCGACTCGCCACAGAAGGTGTTGGAGAACATTTTCCCCGAAACCTACCCTGGAAGCGACCAAGGCATGATGCCGGGCGTGGCCCTTACAACATCGGGCGCCGTCAAATCCCCACGAAGTCTACGGGGCAGGGACAGCGGTGAATGTCTCCCCCACCGCCCAATAGGGTCCTGAGCAAGCCGGCGTGATCTCCGCAAGCCCGCCGTGCTCTTTGGCTTCTTCATAGGTGAGGTTGAAGGCGTCGAACTCAACCTCGTCTCCCACGCGGGCGACCACGCTTCCGGTTCCATCGACTATTTCCACAACCCCGTCTTCCGTGCTGAGGGCGAAGTCATGCGGCCAGATGATCAGCGGAGATATCCCGGCGTACACCCGGTCTTTCACTCGAATGACGTCGTCGGCCACCTGCAGGCATTTCTCCCACAGGACCAGCTTTCCGGAGAAAAGCACCGTCCCATCCTCCGGCGCCAGGGTTCCGTCCTGCTTCGGAAAGTAGACCGCGACGTCCGGCAGGGTTTTCATTGTGTTGGCCCACCAGACGGGTCCTGAACAATCCCCGACGCTGCGGTCGAAAAAGCCGCCGCCGCCGGCTATTTGATCTCCGACCTGTGCCACGACGCGGCCAGCCCCATTTCGGATTTCGACCACGCCTTCGTTGACGTGGGGCGTGAACCCGGCGGGCCAGATGATCGTCGGCCAATGCTCTCTCGGCAAGCTGTCTTTCAACCGCAGACATTGTCCGTCCAGAATGAGCTCTCCCACGCCATCCGCATTCATTAGCGTCTGATGTCGCGCAATCACCGTCCTTTCCCTGAAGAACACGACGACCGGATCCGACAGGCGCAGTTCAGTGGCCTCGGACCCGAGATCGAAGGCGGTGACCTCGTCGCCCACCAGGAAATAGGGCCCGGTGCAATCCTCCGACAGTCCCTCTATCAACCCCTGCTTCGTGGCCTGCTGGAACGTGGCGGTGGCGGGGCTGAGCCTGATGTGGCCGCCGACGTGCGCGACGACACGGCCAAGCTCATTCACTACCCGCACCGTTTCGGCTTCGGTTTCGAACGCGAACCCGTCGGGCCAGATGAGCAACCAGGATCCTGGATCATTGGGGTCGTATTTGGAGGAAACTTCCGCCCGAAGACATCCTTCCTGCAGGACCAGTTGCGCGGCGAAGTACTCGCCGCCTCGGTCCGTTCCCAGCGGCGCGTCATGCCGCGGGAATGTCGTTACTGGAGACGTTGGGGCACGACTTGCCAGATATTCGTCCGAACGCTCGGGTATCGACGGAGGGACATGATCATCCACTTTGCCGTCGCCGCATCCGGTCACCAACAACATCATCATCAGCAAGTTGGCAACGACCAACCGGAGGCCGCCCATCCGAAAGGGGGCGAGCGGCCAAACCGGGCCCAAAGCGCCGGATTTCTTCACTGATCCAAGGCCTCCAATGCCGGCGTCTCTCGCAATTCCCACGGGCCTCAGGCGGCGCAGTCGTAGCCTAGCGGAGAATAGCATGGGCTCACCGGTTCCTGTGTACGGTCCGAAACCGTCATCGGGTCGGCCAGCGCAGCCCGTTCCTCAGGGTTCCCCGGCAGACATGCCCCGCGGGACGGCCATCACCGGTCCGGAGCCGGGTTTGACCTCGGTGATGACGCTGGCGTTTACGAGGCAGCCCTGATGACGTGGTGGCGTCAGCAGTCTTGGCCGGCGATGCGGTACAGCGTCTGGACGTAGACTGTGAGGCGCGCACGGGCGGCTCCAGTTCGGTGCCGCAGGCAGCGCATTGGGGCATGGTTCTCACCTCCGGTGATGTGTCACGTTGACCGGATTGTAGTGAAAACCGGCCGCGCCACTCTACGCCTGGCCCGGCAGGGCGCCGCGCGGTGGACTGGCAGCCAATGGAATGCAGAGTATGAAGGGCGGAGAGAAAATGTACCAGTCGGGCGGCTTGATCGCTGAATTTGGGTGTTGTTGTCCAGCGATTCTGTCAGTTGAAATGGAAAGGGAATTTGTCAGTGTGAGCGGCTGGGGGCTGGTTGATGTGAGCGGCCGCCGCTACGGTTGATGGGTTGGTTGGTCGGCTGGGTTGGGGAGCGGGCGTACTTGCGGACGGTGTTGCGGTGCACGCCCAGTTGGCGCGAGATGGCGCGTAGGGATAGGCCCTGAGCTTTGGCCTGCTGTACGGCCTTCCAGAGAGCCAACTGTCGCGGGGTTAGTTCCCGGCGAGCTGGGGGTTCACTGTAATTGTTGTCGACCGCCGGTTCCTCGACGACGGGATCGGGCTCCAGGTTGGCCAGGTTCCGAAACTGGGGTTGGCTGATGCGGTGATTGCCCAGGCGTTTCACGATACGGCCTATTTCCGGCGTGGGAGCCAGGGCCCCATGGGAAGCCCGCAGTGCGCCGCGTCGGGTCGGCGCAGGCTGACTGGGGATGATCTCGCCCTCGTGGCGCACCTGCAGGCGGCTGTCGGTGTGTTCCAAGACCTCCACCTGGACGCCGGCGTAGCTGGGACGCTCCTGGGTGGGCAGCAGTTGCAGGGTGCGCCAGTTGTACTGGACCGTGTTGTCCCGGGCCACCTTGCGGGTGTGCTTGATGCAGAGGATTTCATCCAGGGGCCGGTCTCCGTGCCACGGACGGTAGTCTGGCTCGTCCAGTTCAGCCGAGACGGCAAACTTGAGGTTGTAGCGGGGCAGGAAATCCCTCAGCACGGCGTTAGCCTGGTCGATGGTCCTGGCTCCGGCCAGACGCAGTTCAGTTACCAGCCGATCCTGGAAGGTTCCGGCGGCGCGTTCCACCCTGCCCTTGGCTTGGGGAGAGCGGGCGAAGATCTGCTGGATGCCCAGTTCCGCTATCGCCTTGCTGAAGTGGGTGGCTTCCACCGGCGGCTGAATGTGCCTGGGCCTGCCGGAAAACTTGAACACGCCGTGGCGGTCGCCGTAGAGGGCTATAGGCCGGCCATGGCGTTCAATCAGGCCCTGCATCAGCATGAAGTAGCTGCGGGTGTCCTCCTCGGGGCTGAACACCGCGTTGACCACGGAGCTGGTGGCGTCGTCCACCGCCAGCAGCAGGGTGAATTGGGGACCGTCATCGCCCAGCCACCGGTGGAAACTGCCGTCGATCTGCACCAGCATCCCAGCCTGAGGCATCCGTTGCCGTCGCACCCGGTGCTTGGGAGGACGCCGGTGGCGCGGGCTGGAGATGCCCGCCCGGGTCAGAATGCGCCGCACCGTGGGCCGGCTCAGGTCGATGCCCTCCCGTTCCTTGAGCAACTCGGTGAGGTGGGTGTGGTTGGCTCCGGCGTAGGTGGTGCTGGCCAGTTGCACCACCGCGTTGGCCTCGTCGTCGGGGACGGTGTTGCGTGGTTTACGTCCCCGGTTCCCGTGAGCGAGTGCGGCGGCGCCTTCCCTCCGATAGGCCGCCAGAAGTCGCCAGGCATGGCGTTCACTCACCCCCAGGATCTCGGCGGCCTGGGCTACCGGTAGCTGGTGTTCCAAAACTGAGTTGAGCACGTGGAGTCTCGTCTGTTCTAGCCGGTTCAATGTCAGGTCATCCATGGGACTGACATTTTCCCTGACCAGTTAGTTACTGACCGAATCGTAGACCATCCACAAATTTGGGCGGTTGAAAACTGTACCACCCGGTGCCTTCCATAGATCTGATTTTCAGCCTGTGGAAGGTGCGATGGATGTTTTCCGTGGAGATGTATTATCAGGTTCGCCGAGCCTGCTTGGTGGAAGGGATGAGCGAGAGGGAGGCCTCGCGGGTGTTCGGCGTGCACCGGGACACGGTGCGCAAGATGCTGGCCAATGCGACGCCCCAGGGCTACACGCGCCAGAGGCCGCCGCGCAAGCCGAAGATCGAGCCCTTCACCGGCGTAATTGACGCCATCCTGGAGGCGGATCGCAGCGTTCCGAGAAAGCAGCGCCACACCGTCAAGCGCATCTTCGAACGCCTCAGGGACGAGTACGGGTTCGATGGTCAGCACACCATAGTCAAGGACTACGTCAGGGAGCGTCGGGGGCGCGTGGGGGAGATGTTCGTGCCGTTGACCCATGGCCCAGGCCACGCCCAGTGCGACTTCGGCGAGGCCATGGCGGTGATCGCCGGCGTGGAGTGCAAGGTCCACTACTTCGTGCTGGACCTGCCCCACAGCGACGGTTGCTTCGTGAAAGCCTATCCCGGCGAGACCACCGAGGCCTTCCTGGACGGCCACGTCTCAGCCTTCGCCTTTCTGGGCGGGTCGCCCCAGAGCATCCTGTACGATCCGCCTGAGGCGGACTGGCGGTGGCGAAGATATTGGGCGATGGCCGGCGCAAACGCACCAGAGCCTTCACTGAGTTGCAGTCCCACTACCTGTTCGAGGACCGGTTCGGGCGTCCCAGCAAGGGGAATGACAAGGGCAATGTCGAGGGCATGGTGGGCTACGCCCGGCACAATTATCTGGTGCCGATCCCTCGGGCTGATGATTTCGCGGCGTTGAATGTCCACCTGGAGCGGAAGTGCCTGGAGCGGATGGACGCCGTGCTCAGGGGATACACCGAGACCATTGGGCAGCGGATGGAGCGGGACCTGGAGGCGCTGCTGCCGTTGCCGGCGGCTGCCTACGAGGCCTGCGACCAGCAGGCCAGTCGGGTCAGCTCCCTGTCCCTGGTGCGGTACCGCACCAATGACTACTCGGTGCCGGTGGCCTACGGACACCGGGACGTGCTGGTCAAGGGCTACGTGGACGAAGTGGTGATCAGCTGCGGCGCTGAGGTCATCGCCCGACATCCCCGCTCGTATGAGCAGGCGGATTTCGTCTTCGATCCCATCCACTACCTGCCGCTGTTAGAGCGGAAGACCGGCGCGCTGGATCAGGCCGCGCCGTTGGCGGGATGGGACCTCCCCGACGAGTACGCGATGCTGCGCCGTCGGCTGGAAGCCAGGATGGGCACGAAGGGCAAGGGGGAAACCGTGCGGGTGCTGCGGCTCATGGAGGACTTCTCCGATCAAGAGGTCCACCATGCCGTGCGAGAAGCCCTGCGGCTGGGTGCCGTCGGCTTCGACTCCGTGAAGCATCTGCTGCTGTGCCAGATCGAAGGCAGACCGCCCCGGTTGGACCTGGATCTCTATCCTCACCTGCCCCGGGTCAGTGTCCAGACCACCCGCGCCGATGATTACCTGGCGCTGCTGTCAGATAGGAGGGCGGCATGAGCGACCGATCCACGCTGCTCCTTGAGCATCACCTCAAGGAATTGAAGCTGCCCTCCTTCCTGAGGGAGTACGGCAAGCAGGCCGCCCAGTGCGCGGCCGAGGGCGTCAGCCACCCCGACTACCTGCTGCGCCTCGCCGAACTGGAAGTCACCGACCGCCACCAGCGCCTGGTGCAGCGCCGGATCCGCGCCGCCCGCTTCCCTGCCACCAAGGGCCTGGACACCTTCGACTTCTCCGCCATCCCCTCGGTAAATCAGCCACTGGTCATGCAACTGGCCCGGTGTGAGTACGTCGAGCGGGGTGAAAACGTCATCGCCATCGGCAACAGCGGCACCGGCAAGACCCACGTCGCCCTGGGTTTGGGACTGGCCACCTGTCAGAAGGGCATGTCGGTGGGTTTCACTACCGCCGCCGCTTTGGTCCACGAACTCATGGAAGCCCGGGACCAGTGCCGATTGCTCAACCTCCAGCGTCAGCTGGCCCGTCTCAATCTCCTCATCATCGACGAACTGGGCTTCGTGCCACTGTCCACCACCGGGGCAGAACTGCTCTGCGAAGTCTTCAGCCAGGGCTACGAGCGGGGCTCCATCCTGGTGACCACCAACCTGCCCTTCGACGAGTGGACCCAAGTCTTCGGCTCCGAACGCCTCACCGGCGCTTTGCTGGACCGCCTCACCCACCACGTCCACATCATCGAGATGAACGGCGACAGCTACCGTCTCAAGGGCAGCCGGCAAAACGCTGCCTAATCTCCTCCGGAAGAACCGGCCGACGTTTAGCGCGCTCCCGCCTCCAGCTCCCCTTGGCCGGTCGGTCGGCCAAATCCCAGGCCATGTCGCCGCAATCAAACACCGCCCAGGTGGTACGGTTTTCCTCCGCCGCAGTGGCACAACATCCCGACGCCCTTGACAACTGCTATTCTGTGAGAAGCTGGTTTACCTCCTGCACACCCATGACCAACCCTTCGGGGATTCCAGCACATTCTGGCCCGGTTCCTTCCCAAATCTATTCACGGTACCGGGCATCTCACCTGCGCCTTGGTTCAGGTGGTTGGAAGAGCTATAGACCTTATCTCCCCCGTAGCTTCGGGTCCCACGCGTCCCGCAGGGAATCGCCCAGGAGGTTGAACCCGAACACCACTACGAAGATGGCAAGTCCCGGGAACATGGCAACCCAGGGGGCCGTCCTCACATGCTCCTCGGCAGCCCGCTTCAACATCCCACCCCAACTGGGAACGTCCGGAGGAACGCCTACCCCCAGGAAGCTGAGAGAAGCCTCGATGGTTATCGCCAGCCCCAGGTAATACGTGGCTACCACCAGGGCTATCGCCATGCAATTGGGAGTGATGTGCCGGAATACCAGGCGCAAGGGGGATGCCCCGATGGCCCGGCCCGCCAGTATGTAGTCCAACTCCTTGGTGATCAGCACCTGGGAGCGTACCGTTCGTATCACCGGCGCCAACATCCCAACTACGATGGCGATCATGACGTTTTGCAGGGATGACCCCAGCACCGCCACAATTGCCAGGGCGATGATGAGGCCAGGCAAGGCCATCAACGAGTCCACCAACCTCTGGAAAGAGAGGTCTATAAAGCCGCCCGCATAGGTGGTGACCACCGCCAGGATGAACCCCAGGGCAATCCCCACCACCACGCTGCCGAAGCCTACGTACAGTGAAATGCGCGCCCCGTGGATTACCCGGCTCAGCACGTCCCGGCCGGCGTGGTCGGTACCCATTATGTGGCCCTGCTGCGGTGGCAGGTGGACATTCTCCCGGCCCAGGCTCTCCTTGGGTTGATAGGGGGCAATGACGTTGGCCAGTATGGCCATTATGATGAGCAGAATGGTGATTATGCCCCCCGTGGCCCCCAGGGGCTTGGTCCGGCAGAAACGCAAAAGCCCGGTTCCAGCATCCTGACCCCAATCTGCGACACTGACTCTCGCACGGGTCATTGCTGACCCTTCGGATCTCTGTTGCTCTATCATTGTCGTCCTGCTTTCAAGTTGTCGAGATGGCTCCGTGGCTCGAATCGCCGAGGGCAATTTGGCCGAGGTTCCCGGCTATGGCCTCACTGGTACCGTATCCTGGGGTCCAGCATGCCGTAGACCAGGTCGATGATCAGGTTCAAGGTCAGCACCACTGCCGCAGTGAGCAGAACCACCGCCTGGATTACGACGAAGTCCCGGTGGATGATGCTCTCTATCAAGAAAGCCCCCAGGCCCGGTACGGCGAATATGGTCTCGATGATGATGGTGCCGCCCAGCAGACGGGCAAACTGGTAACCCGACACCGTGATGACGGGCAGGATCGCGTTCTTGAGTGCGTGCCTGCCCAGCACGATGGTTTCGCGCAGCCCCTTGGACCGGGCCGTCCTCACATAGTCTTCCCGCAGCACCTCCAGCATGGAGGAGCGGGTTACCCTGGCGGTGAAAGCCAGATCGTGAAAGGCGATGGCCAGAGCCGGAAAGAAAAGCTGCTTTAGGTTGAGGATCGGGTCCTCCCACAGGGTGGCATAACCTAACGGAGGCAACCAGTTGAAGACGTAGGCCAGGAAGTAGATTATGAGGATCGCCAACCAGAAGGTCGGCAGGGCGATCCCAATGAGGGTCAGTGACCGACAGACGTAGTCGGGCCAGGTGTCCTGCCGCACGGCGGAAATCATGCCCATCGGCACGGCCACGACAAAAGCCATGAGGATGCCCATGATGGATAATTGCAGAGTGACGGCAAACTTGTCCCTGATTTCGTCGGTGACCGGCTCCCGGTACCAGATGGAGATTCCCAAATCACCGCGCAGGGTATCCCACAGCCAGTCGAAATACTGGATATGAATGGGACGGTCCAGGCCCAGTTCCTGGCGCAGCTTTTGCAGGTCCTCCTCGGTAACCGCTCCCGCCCCCTCCTCGCCGGTGAGGATGAACAACGCAGCATCACCGGGGACCAGGAAGAAGAGGCCAAAAACGATTACGGTAGTCAGAAGCATGGTGGGAATGAAGAGGCCTATCCTCCTCACCACGTAGCCTTTCATCACTCCTCCCGACGGTTCGGTGACCTTTCCATCCTGGAACCGGGAGTCAAAGGTCACTGTCTATGCTTGGCAGTTCTCACTCGTTTGGGTTGGACAACGTTCCCGCTGTCCTGGGGCGCCATGCAGGTGCCCCAGGATAGCCGGGTGCGGCGTCAAGATCAGACGACGGGAAGGCCCGTTACTCGATGGGAGGAGCGTCCGGCCCGAGCAACTCCGCGTCCGGGTCCCACCAAACGTGCTCCCAGGTCCAGATGGTATGCGGGTGGTAGGGCGGCCGCATATTCTGCATCCGGTAGTCGATGATGCCGCTGCTGGCAGTCCAATAGAGAGGTACCCAGTGGCCCTCTCCCTCGTTGAGAATTTCCGCCATCTCCCGGAAGTATTCCCGTCGGACTTCCGAGTCCAGTTCCTTCCCCTGCAAATCCATCAACTCGGTAACGCGAGGATGGGACCAGTTATGAGGGTTGCGGAGCGTGTCCAGGAAGTACCATTGGGCCAGCACCGTTTCCGGCTCCTTGAAGTAAAGGCCGGTGCCGATCTGGCTGAAGTCGTGGGTGCCATCCCGCAACTGGGCGTAGAAAGTAGCCCGGTCCGCGACTTGAAGTTCCACGTCAATGTTGAGATTCTTCTTCAACTGGTCGGCCATCAGCTCGCTGTTGGTCCGTGAAAACTTGCTCTGATCCACGTTGTAGGTCAGCTTGAACCCATCGGGGTAGCCCGCTTCGGCCAGCAGCCGTTTGGCCTCAATCAAGTCGTCAGGATGCTTCAGGCCTTCGGCGCTGACGCGAAAGCCTGGCAACGCCATGACCTCTTCCTCACTAAGGGCATAGCCAGGCGGGAAGAAATTGCCAGTCAAGGCTGCGCCACCCTGGGAAATCTCAGCGATCTCGTGGCGGTCCAGGGCCAGATAAATGGCCTTTCGCACCTTGGGGTCATCCAGCGGCGGCCGGTTCCAGTGGAACCAGAAACCGTAGACACCGGCGGCGCCGCCCTTCAGAACCCGCATCTTCCCGTCGGTCTCCTTCTGCACCTGCTCAACGTCCGCCAGCAGGATGCCGCCCATGTTGTACCGTCCCATAACTTGCTGGGTCTTCAGGGTGGCCAGGCGCCGGGCGTAGTCGGTGATGATGAACACCTTCATGCCGTCAGCATAGGGCATGGGGTCCTTGAAGTAATCGTTGTTGCGGTCGAACTCGTAGGAGTCGCCTTTCTTCCAGGACCTGAACTTCCAGGGACCGGAGCCGAACGTGTTCTTGAAACAACAGTTGAAGTCGTCCTGAGACACGCTCTCCAGAGCCTGGGGATAGATTTTGTAGTAGTCAACCGCCAGCCAGCCCAAAGCCGTCGATGAGGGGAACTTCAGGGGCATCAGCACCGTTTTGTCGTCCACTGCCACGGCGGATCCGTGCTCGTAAAAGGTACGGATGGCGGTGACTCGGCCCCGCGTGACGTCGGGTTGCGCCATTCGGTTGAGGCTCCAGACGATGTCATCGGCAGTTACCGGCGTGCCGTCGTGCCAATTGGCATCGTGCAGGCGAAATACGAAGTTCTTGCCTCCATCCTTGATCTCCCAACTCTGGGCCAGATCGCCGACAATTTCCTTGGGCTCCCTGGGGTTATACATCAGGAGTTGGTTGAACCGAGGGCCGGAGGGCAGAAGGGTAGTGGTAGAACTGGCCCCATAGTGCACGTCCAGGAACCCGGGGTTGGCCCGGTGCACAAAGACGAAGTCCCCATTGTAGTGGTGGTCGGCGCCAATGCTTACCCATTCGGGTCTCTCCGTCTGGTAAACGCCGGCTACTGGGGTGGCGAACACCACCTTCTCTATTGGGACCTCTTTTTCTACTACTTTCTCAACCTCAACTATTTTTTCCGTCTCTACTTGCACTTGGACTTCCCTGGTAACTTCTACCTCTTTCACGACCTCCTTCTCAATGACCTGCGGTTCCGCCTGTTGCACCGGTTGCGCGGGTTGTCCGGCAGTGCCGCAGGCCAGAATCAACAGGACTATCAGGGCCAGAGATGATATTGCCAACGTCCTAAGATTCCGAGTGCTGATATACGTCACTTTTTGGGCCTCCTCTCAACGATATACGTCCGAAAAATGGCGTCCGGGCCAGTAACCGACATAAGTGGCTGCCAATAGAAGCAGAGATCGATTCAGATGTCAAGGGAGGAAAGGGAATTGCATATCTCAGATTTAAACGATCCGCTCAAAAATTGGTAATTTTGCTGACGTTATCCGCAATGGCTCCGAGGTCGAAAAATGCGGCGTCCCGAGGCTATTCAGGATGCCGCACGAGGCTGGTTACGGTTGCCCAGAAAATACCTGATACTCCGCTCTACTCGTCGAGTTCGTCGGCGAATTGGCACTCCCCATCACGGAACTGCGGTACTTCCGCGTCTTGGGATACCGTCCCACGACACCTTTGGCAGGGTCTTTGACCTGCTGGACCCGGAGCAGTTTGGGGCCTGCTTCATGGACTGGGTGCGATCGGTGAGTGAACTGGCTCAGGGCGTGGTGGTGGCGATAGATGGCAAGACCCTGCGGGGTTGCCACGACCGCGCCAACGGCCGAGGCGCTCTGCATATGGTCAGTCCGCCAGAGGCGGAGGCCACGGAGAACCGTATGGTGTTGGGCCAGACCCGCACCGAGGCTCACTCAAACGAGATCACGGCGATACCGGAACTGATCATGGTGATGGAACTGAAAGGATGCCCGGTGCCCATCGATCCGCCTCCGGCGGACCAGAATCAGATCGCCCGACACGTGGCGCGGGATGGCGCGGACTACCTGCTTGCGGTGAAGGCCAACCAGAGGAGTAGCAGTAGAACATCAAGGGCTTGTTAGCCTGTTATGAGCGCCCCTGCCGCTCCGATTCAGGTAGCACAGACATTCCTGTCGGCGCCAAAACGCCCAACTTTTTGTGCATCACCTGCCTTTTGTGGCAAATGGACGTACCATCGCCCCCATAATCCCCCAATCCCCCAAAACCCCCCACTTCAGACACCCCCGCCCGGCGACACTTCCGCCTTGCTCTAACCCCTGCTCCATCCGTACCATATTACCCAGCGCCCCAATTCCAACCCGCCACCCAGGCCCGCCACAACCGTCCCAATACCTACTTCCCAACACCGCGAACCTCGCTCCCCCAAACCCGCCCACCTGCCCGCCAATACCGCTCAAACCGCCATCAAAACCCTTCTCTCTGCCCCCATTCAGCCCCACGAACCACCCAATGCCCTACTGGAACTAGCGGAAATGAGAGGAACTGAGCGGGAAATCGACCTTTCCGTCCTTTCACCACGCAATTGCACAGTGGGTACGCGTGAGCGTAGCAAGCGCTTGTTGAGAAAATCACCGGAACAACGACCGACCTACCCTAGTGCGGGCCAAAGGTGGAAAGTCCGCCAAATTACCAATCAGAGGTAGGATGCGTTGCTTGTATCGGCAGGGTCCGTGAGTCGCACCCCGCATGGTGAAAATAGTCCCGGCAAAGTTGATTTGGCGCGATGAGAACGGCTCGGGATATGCCAGGGTACGCCGCCAAATTTTCGTTGCCGCTGATCGCTCCCGGTGATAGAATGCGGCTCGTTATGTTGAGTTTCTTCGGCATATTTTCAAAAACAGGACAAATAAAATGCCTGACTTTGACGATTACCTTTTAGTGAGCGAATATCCGAATAAACCTGTTGAACGGATGGTGGTGGCTTTCAGGGGCTGGCCGGACGCCGGGGACGCGGCGACTGCAACACTCGATTACATGTTGACCACGTTCCAGGCGGAAAAGTTCGCGGAAATCGACCCGGAAGAATTCTTCAACTTCGCCCAGGAAAGGCCACGTTCCACCCGCAGCAAGGACGGCACGCGCCATCTGCAATGGCCGGCCAATGAGTTCTACGTCTGGCCGGGGAACCAAGATTCTCCGCCGGCGGTGCTCTACTTGGGCACGGAACCGCACCTGCGCTGGCGCACGTTTTCGTCCCTGGTCGCCAACGTGGCGCGTCGCTGCGGCGTCAAATCGGTGGTGCACATCGGCGCGCTGCTGGACGCCGTGCCCCACACCCGGGCGATTAGGTTCACCGGAACATCCACCAACCGCAACATCCAGGCGAGCTTTGACCGGGGCAACATCAGATCTTCGAATTACCAGGGACCATCGGGGATCACGCTGCCGATGTCGGAATCGTTGGCGGCGAACGGGATCAGCTACACGTCGCTATGGGGGCACGTATCCCACTACCTGCACGCCACGCCGAACTTTCGGGTGAGCCTCGGCCTGGCCCGCTACCTGTCCGACATGCTGGCCCTGCCCATCGACCTGGGCCGGCTGTACACCATGGCCGACGCATTTGACCGCGAGGTGGAAAAGGTCATCTCCGAGGACGAGCAGTTGGGCAAATACATCGGCACGCTGGAGGAGCGTTACGACGAGGCTAGCGAGAGCCGGCACACGCCCGACCCCGCCGACCTGGTCAAAGAATTGGAGCAGTTTTTGCGGGCCGAACGGGGCGGCGGAGGCTAGGTTCTACGGGCCGCGCCGGGTTGCCCGACACCTACCGGGGCGGTATAGTCAAGCGGATTCCATCCTGCGTTAGCGAGGCAGTCCCTTGATGATTTTTGACTGGCCGGCCCGTATGCGGCAGATGGCCGAGTTCGTAGGCTTCACGGATGAAGATCTGGAATTGGTGCGGGCTAGCAGTCCTGTACTGTTGCCACGGGCCGATGAACTGGCCGCCGCCGTCTATGAGCATTTCCTGTCCTATCCGGCTACGGCGCGTTATTTTCTCACCCGCGACGGCGAGGTCAACGAACCCCGGCTGGAGAGGCGAAAGCACAGCCTTGCCCGCTGGATGCGCAACAGCATCGAGTTCAAGATCGACGAGCAATTCCCCGTCTTTCTGCTGGCGGTGGGCGTGGTACACAGCAACCCCCCGTTGCCGGCCGGCCGGCACGGTTCCGTGCCGGCTCGCTTTATGACCGGCACCATATCGTTTATTCAAACGCAAATTGCGTCCATGCTGGCCGAGGAAATCCATGACCCGGTCCGCGCGCTGCAAACGTCGGCGGCGTGGAACAAGATGCTGATGCTCCAGTTGGATATCCTGCTGGCCGGATACGTAACGGAGACCCCCATACCGCCGCGTCCGGATGCTCCCCTGATGGATGATGACGGAAGGGAAATCGAGCCGGGAATCACTGTGACGCCCGAGAGCGGCCGCCGCAACGGGTCACCACACACTCAACAGGAGAACTAGCATGACCAAGGTACTGGTAATCCAGGGCGCCGGCATGAACATGCGCGGCAAGGTGCAGGTCGAAATCTTCGGCCCCAACACCCTGGACCAGATCAACGAGCAGATCCGCGGCTACGGCGAGAGCCTGGGCGTCGATGTCAAGATCGTACACTCCAACGTCGAGGGCGAGGTGGTGAACGCGCTCTACGACGCCTGGGAGGAGGGGTACGACGCCTGCCTGATCAATCCGGCCGGCTACACTACCGCCAACGGACCGCTGCGGGGCGCGATCCAGCAGGTGCCCATGCCGGTGATCGAGGTGCACGCCAGCAACCCGACGGCGCGCGGGACAGTATCTGCCGTGCTGCCGGTGAGCAAGGGGTGCGTGTACGGGTTCGGGGTGTACGGGTACTACCTGGCCCTGGAAGCGGTGAAGCACATCGTGGAATAAAAACAGGGCGGGTCGCGAACCCGCCCTAGTCATTGGCGCTGGTTCCGCGAGTTACTCGCAGCGCAGACAGCGGACATCCTTAAACACGGTGTCGTGGATGCTTGGGTTGGTGATCATGTAGTCCATGATGATGCGGACGACCTTGCCCTCGTCAGCGATGTTGTACTTTTCCTTGGACGTGTTGATGAGGCCGATGTGCTCGGCGTTGACGTCAACGGAGAGTGCGGTTTTCGTCCCTGCCATTTCGATTCACTCCTGTTTCCTGTGGGTGTGGCCAGCGGGATCATCGCCGGATGTGCCAGCATAACATAGCAAAGTTCGATGATGCCCGGCTCAGTTGGATCTGCCCCTACGCGTGCACTCATCGCCTTGCAAACCGCCGGCCCCTTCACTACGCTGAATAGAACACATACCAACAAGGAGGGAAATCATGGCCACTATCGCAACACGGTTCGTCTGCGCCAAATGTCAGCACACCGAATACGAGACCGACGAATTTCGCGCAACCGGCGGCAATTTCGCAAAACTGTTCGACGTGCAGAATAAAAAGTTTTCCACCGTTTCCTGCAAGCAGTGCGGATACACCGAGATCTACAAGGGCAGCACGTCCAACCTAAGCAACATTTTTGATTTCTTCGCCGGCGGATAGACTCCCAAAGAAGTCAGTCCGGATTCAGTGCGAAGCGATTTGCTCGATCGACGGGCGAAGTTCCGAGGCAAACGACGATGGCATAGGGGCACGGCGCACGATTGCGCTGATCGAGATTGCTATACTGTGACCAACGGGGGCATAGGCCATAGGAGGTGAGACCATGGTGGATTTGGGAAGGCTAGAGCATCCTCTGTTGGATCAGATGGCAGCCTACCGGGAATTACGGCAGGAACTTGAGAGCAAGTACTTCGGGCGATGGGTCGTCATTGACGACGGAAAGCTCGTCGGAAACTATGCGACTTTCGACGAAGCCGAAGCGGCCGCGAAGGAACAAGGACTGAATCCATCCGCCTACTTGGTCAGACAGGTTGGTACAGAACCCCCCCTATTGCTGTCCTATGGGCGTTAGCAGGTGACTGGGGCCGTAGAATATACCTTCGATCCAACGTATATCCGGGAGGCAGGTCCGCCGATAGGTGTGCAAATCGGCGATCGAACATTTTTGGGATTGCTGGACACCGGAGCATCTCGGTCAGTCGTGGATATTGCGACAGCGCGGAATATGCAATTGGTGGAAGATGACGAACCGCAGGGCATGATCGGGGCCACCGGTAGGGGCACGTTCCCCCAATTCCAAGTGCATCTGCACATCCCAATATTGGAACTCACAATCCCATCGCCAATTCCAGGTTTACCTCTTCGGGAAAACGGCCATCTGTGGCCAGTGATCATCGGGCGGGACGTGCTCTGCGGATACGAATTTCGCGTCAACGGGCAAACCGGATTGATCCGGTTCTCAAACACCTGAACTGTCGACTCTGGCAAAAATCAAGCCCTCCGCGGTTGCGGAGGGCGATGCGTTTCTGGTACCCCGGATGGGCTTCGATCCCATGATCTCCACCTTGAAAGGGTGGCGTCCTTGACCAGGCTAGACGACCGGGGCATGAGCGTCGCTGTGCGACGTTTTTTGATTTTATCACACAACCGGTATTTACGGATAAACGGCTAGCGCCTCCAGGGACATCTCCTCGGGGAAGCCGCACATGAGGTTCATGTTCTGCACGGCCTGGCCGGCGGCGCCTTTCACCAGGTTGTCCAGGCAGCTGATCACGATGAGGCGATTGGTGCGCGAGTCAACCACCGGGTACACCAGGCAGTAGTTGTTGCCCAGGGTCTGCTTGGTCTGCGGCGGCGCGCCGGTGACCTGCACGAACGCGTCGGCGGCGTAGAAATCCTGGTAAATCTGCCGTATGCGATCCGACGCGTCGGGGTCCTGGGCAACCTCGGGACTCAAAGGCGCATAGCATGAGCTGAGGATGCCACGGGTCATGGGGATCAGGTGAGTGAGGAACGTGAGATTCACCGGCGCATCGGATATGGTGTCCAGTTCCTGGCTGATCTCCGGCAGGTGGCGATGGCCGTTCACCGAGTAGGCCATCACGTTCTCGTTCACTTCGGAGAAGTGGGTGGTCATGCTCAGGGTGCGGCCGGCACCCGAAACGCCGGACTTGCTGTCCACGATAATGTCGCTGCCAATCAGCCCATGCTGAATGGCGGGAGCCAGGGCCAGGATCGCGCTGCTGGGATAGCAGCCGGGATTCGCTACCAAACGAGCGTCGGCCACGGCGTTCCGGTTCAGCTCGGTGAGTCCGTACACCGCCTCCTCCAGGTAGGTCGGGTCAGGGTGCTCGACGCCATACCACTGGGAATACACGTCGGCCTGCTTGAGGCGGAAGTCTGCGGAAATGTCCACCACCTTGACGCCCTGCTCCAGCAGGGGGATGCAGGCCTCGGCGCTGGCCTTGTGGGGCAACGCTGAGAAGACAACGTCGAGTTCGTCGCACAGGTCGGCGGTGATGTCCAGTTCCATGTTGTCCAGATGGGGGAACACCTCGCCCAACGGCTGACCGGCGGCGCTGCGTCCTGTGACCGACGCGATTTCCACCTCGGGATGGTGGCGCAGAATGCGTACCAGTTCGCAACCGGCGTATCCGGTTACGTTGATGATGCCAACTTTGAGGTTTCCGGCTTTCACGGTTGAAGCTCCTTCACGACTTGGGTGTGCGGGACGGGGGTTGGCGAAGCGGACTTGCCGCTGCGTCGCCTGCGTCCCGGAGCCTGAACGTCGGGGCGGTCTGAGTCGGCTGAGTCGTTGGCGACGGCGGCCGCAGCCTCTGCCGCCTCCTGCATGGCTTTTTCGTCACGGGATGGGCAGCCGTAGTTCACGACGCAAACCCCACACAGGGGCCGCTGGGCTTTGCACACTTTCCGCCCGTGGGTGATGAAAGCGGCGTGGAACGGATACACGTCCTCCGGAGGCATGGCGGCTTCCAGCACCTCGTGAGCTTTATCGGCATTGACCTTGGGGCCGATGATTCCCAACCGCTGGCTCACCCTGAAGATGTGGGTGTCAACGGCCATGGCGGGCATACCCAGGGAGAAACTCAAAATGATGCCAGCGGATTTGGGGCCGATGCCGGGCAGTTGCCGCAACCAGGCCCGGGCCTCATCCATCGGCATTTCGGCGAGGAACGTGAGGTCCAGCGAGCCTTCGTTGAGTTCCAATATCCGGTTGAGCACCGTCTTGATGCGGGGGGCCTTGATCTTGGCCAACCCGCCGCCGGCGATAGCTTCCTCAATGTCGTCGACCTCGCCGGCAGCCACGGCCTCAAGCGTGCCGAACCGATCCATGAGGCTGCGGAACGCCCGCTCCGAATTGCGGTCGGACGTGTGCTGCGACAGGATAGTGAATGTGAGTTCGTGCGCCGGATCAAGGCGCGGCTCGTTGGCGAACGGGCCGTGTTCCTCGGTCATCAGCCGGATGGCGTCGGAAATGGTCACGCCGGGCTTCTTGGCGCGCCGGGGGCGGCGGGTTATAGCGGCTTTCTTTGGTGGCATTTCCCTGTCGCCAACGCAAGATCAGGTTCAGTGACAGGTGGGATTTTAGCACAGGGCCAATCTGCACGGCATCTCATGCGTCGCCCTAAGCGGGGAGGTACCGATGGGGGTACCTCCGGCGGGATAGCGGCTATTTTGGCGGAATCCCGCTCATTTCCGCTCATTTCCGTTCATTTGAGTAGGGCGGTGGGGTGGATGTGGGGGTGAATGGGGCGGATTGGGCGGGTTTTGGGGCGAGATTGGTGGTTTTGGCGGGCATTTGGGCGGGTTTGGGGGAAGCGTGGTTTGGGTGGCTCGCGATTGTCTGGATCAGGATTTACGGGATTTCAGGATTGGCAGGATTGGGGGCCCTTTTCTGAGTTGGGGGCGTGATGGGGTTGGGCGGTTGGATAGTTAAATGGTACGGATGGATAGCGAGTTAGGGCAAGGGGGAAGTGTCACTGCAGGGGTGTGCAAAACTGTCATTGCGAGTCCACCGGAGGCGGAAGTTCCGCAGGATGAGGGGGGGCGATGGTCTGGAGGCGCGGGGGTCAGGATGCCTCGGTTTGGGGGCGAGCCACAGTCTGGGGCGGAGGATCCGACGGGCGGGTTACCAACGGGGTCAGGAACAGGGCCGGCAGGGAAATGGCAATGCAGGCCAGGGCGTTCAGAGTGACGGACATCTGAATGCCGATCCAGTCTCCCAGCCAACCCATCAGCAGGACGCCCGGCGGCGTCCCGATGCCGATGCACAGGCTCTGCAAACCGACCATGCGGCCCCGCATCTCCGGCGGCGACGACCGCATGGTGATGGCGCCCTGCATGGTGCCGAAACAGGACAGGCCGATGCCGCTGAGCACGAGTATGGCAAATGTAACGGCGTACCAAGGCGACCAGACGAAGATCGTTGACGTGATCATGACGCTGAACGCGCCTATCGCGAAGATTCGCCCGTGATAGCGCACCGAGCCCACCGACGCCAGAATTACTGCAGTCACCAACTGACCCACCGATTCCGCCGCGGCCAGAACGCCCACCAACGTCTCCCCGACCCCCAGGTGGTCCCTACCGATGGCCGGTACGAACTGACGGGCCGGGAAAGCCAGTCCATTGATCATTATGGTGATGAACAGCATGCCCATCAGTTGGCGGTGGCTGAAGGCGGCCCGCACCACGTCGCCCAGGCTGTTCCAGATCGGTTCCACTCGCCATTCCCGCTCTACCCGGGGAATCCGCACCCGAAACGCCAGCGAAACGGCCGCAAAGTGCATCGCGACGATGGCGGTGTAGGCCCAGGTGTAACCGGCGTAGTAGGGCCACAAATAGCCAACATGTTCAATCAGGAAACCGCCCACGAAGGGGCCGATCATGCGCCCGACGGTCCCGCTCATGGAGTCTATCGACAGGGCGTTGACGACCCGTCGTTCCCCCACGATGTCAAAGATGGCGGTGCGACGGGCCGGGTCTTCCAGGGCGCGGCTGATGCCTTGGAGCAGCATGGCCGCGAACACATGCCACGACGCTATCTGTCCCGTAAAGAGCAGAAGGAACAGGGCAACGCCCGCGCCCAGCTTGATCACCATGGAGATGAGCCATATTTTCTTCCGGTCAAATCGGTCGGCGATGATCCCGGTGAAAGGCGAAAATATGGGCCGGGGCAGGTTCTCGAAGCCCAAAACCAACCCCAGCATGAGGGTGGAATCGGTCAGCGTATAAACGAGAACGCTGGTGACGAGCAGCTCCATCCAACGGGTCAGCTCGGAGACGTTCACGACGTACCAGATAGCCCTGAACCGGGGGTTCTGCAGAACCTCCATCATGGGCGAAGCCGCGCGACCGGCGGGTGTTACCAACTAGACCTCTCTGACGAACGTCGTGGGACGCTTGCGCACGGCGGATTTTACACCCCCGTAACACGCGGACGCTTGCGTTTGCCTTGCCGGATTGCAAGGGTTGGCCGGCCTGTATATCACACTGGAGCCGTTGAGGTATAATCCGAAACTGTTGATGACACACGGATCGAGAACCATCTCTACTGGCAAGGATCGGTCGATATGGCTACTTCCAGAGTTACCAACGATCAGCATGAGGCCCGTCGGGGCCCACGATTCGTGCGCAGCGGATACAAACCGGCTGCGCGGACCGAAGCTGATTCCGGATTCAGCACGGGGTTCAACAGTTTCCTGGCGACGGGACGGCTGTCCTTGGCCCTGCGCCTGGGGCTGAAGTACGGGGTCGACCGCCGGTTCATCCCCCGATACCTGGGCATCCTCGCCACCGATGTGGGGTTTGCCCCGTTCCGGTTGTGGCAGAGCCTGGCGTACGGCCGGCGCATTGATCGCACCCAGATCCATCCGGAGCCCATATTCCTGCTGGGTTTCTGGCGTTCCGGCACCACGCTGCTGCACAATCTGTTCGCGTGCGACCCGCAGTGGGGATACGTAAACACCTACCAGGCCGCGCTGCCTGACCTCTTCCTGGCCGGCCAGAACCGCCTGCGCCGGATGCTCACGTCCGCCCTGCCGGAGAACCGGGGCATCGACAACATGCCCGTCGATTTCGCCATGCCCCAGGAAGAAGAGATCGCGCTGATGTGCGCCAGCGGCCTCAGTCCGTATGTGTCGCTCAATTTCCCGCGCACCGCCAACGAGACCCTCGAGTACCTTTTCATGGACGATGGTGTCGAGGCCGGCGTCCGCGACCGCTGGCGCGCGGAATACACCAGGTTGCTGAAGGCCGCCACCCTGTACATGGACGGCAAACCCCTGGTCCTGAAATCGCCATCCAACACCAGCAGAATAGCCGAATTGCTGGACCTGTTCCCGGACGCAAGATTCGTCTATATCCAGCGCAATCCCTACGACACGGTGCGTTCGTACATGCATCTGCTCAGGCTCATGAATGGCTGGCACGCTTTGCAGAGTTTCGACTTCGAGGAACTGATCCAGCGCCAGATCCGGATCTACCGGCGCATGGCCGAAGCCTACCTGGAGCAACGCAGCCTGATTCCCGACGGGCGGCTAGTGGAGATCCGGTACGAGGATCTGGATCAGTACAAGATCGAGCAGGTGCAGCACATTTACGAGGCACTGGATTTGGATGGATACGATGCCTTCGCGCCGCAACTGTACGATTACGTAGCGTCCATCGCTGATTTCCAGAAAAACCCGTCGCAAATCAGCAACCAGGTGATCCAACTGGTCAACGACCATGTCCCATTCCTGGTGTCTGAGTTCGGCTACGAGTTCATGCACACGTCCGAACCAGCATAGGGGGCGGGCCGTGATAACATCGAAATGTAGACGAAGGTTAAGGGAGGCCGGAAATGGACCAGGCAGTCACCGATTTTTGGGTAGCCACTCGCGCGATCCTGGACGAGACGCCCATCAACGCAACGCTCACCGAGAATCCGGAACTCAGCGGCCGCGAGTTTGAGACCTGGAACGTTGCGCTGAGCAGTTACGGAGGCCAGCGGCTGCGCGGGTTCTACACGGCTCCGCGACACGGCAACGCAGCCGGCAAGTATCCGGCTATGTTGGCGGTGCCGGGCTACGGGGGCGCCAAGGAAATCCCCTACCACGTGGTGATGCACGGTTTCGCGGTGCTGACCCTGTTCCCGCGCGCGCAGGGCGAGAGTATCTCCGAGTGGGACCTGCCCGAGGGAACCAACAAGCTGACCTACAACGTCACCGACCGCGACACCTACTACTACCGCGCCGGCTACATGGACTGCGTGCGCGGCGTGGACTTCCTCTTTGAACGCGACGATGTGGACGCCAACCGCATCGGCATGTGGAGCCGGAGCCAAGGCGGCGGATTCACCCTGGCAACGGCGGCATTGGACCAGAGGCTGGCGGCAGCGGTGGCTGAAGAGCCATTCATGTGCAACTACCCCTTGGCCATCGACATCGAAACCCGCCCTTACCACGAATTGCGCAACTACGTGCAGGAACACCCCGAACAACGGGAGGCCATGCTGGAGACCCTGCGCTACTTCGACACGCTGACCCTGGCCAACGCCATCGAGTGCCCGACCCTGGTGAACATCGGGATGGCCGACACAACCTGCCCTTACGACACCATCATGCCGGTGTTCGACCGGATCAAGGCGCACAAATCCCTGCTGGTTTACCCCGACCTGCCTCACAGCCCGTGCACCGATTTCAACCTGCACGCCATGAACTGGCTGAAGCGGTATTTGGGCACCTGATAACTCACCCTATCCGCCGCCAACTTTCATAACATCCATCCACTCCGGCATAAGACGAGGAGCCGCATCATGAGCGCTCGAACTGGGGCCGAGTATCTTGCCGGCCTGCAAGAACAACCCCGGGAGATCTGGCTGGACGGCCGGCGCATCGACGACGTTACCGAGTTCACGGGCCTGTCCAACGGGGCCCGCTCCATCGCCGCCCTATACGACATGCAGCACAACGGCAACGCTGGCTGTGAAATGACCTATCCGTCGCCGACCACGGGCGACCCGGTGGGGCTGTCGTTCATCATCCCCAAAACCGCCGATGACCTTTCACGCCGCCGCGACATGATGTCGGCGTGGGCCCACGCCAGCTACGGGATGATGGGGCGCACCCCCGATTTCCTCAACGTTACCATCATGTCCATGGCGGCGGCCGGCGACTTCTTCGGCGACAACCGGCCGGAGTTCAAACAGAACGTCGTCAACTACTACGAATTCGCCCGCGAAAACGACCTCTGCATGACCCATACGCTGGTCAACCTGCAGCGCAACCGCGCCCCGTCCGCAACGTCCATGGACTACAGCACCGACGTCGCGCTGCACGTCGTTAAGGAAACGGACGCGGGGCTGGTGATACGCGGCCCTCGCGTGCTGGCAACCCTCGGCCCACTCTCCGACGAGATCATGGTCTATCCCACCCGGTCATCCCTGCTGGCGCGGGACGAGGACGCCCACAAGTACGCGTTCGCGTTTGCCGTGCCCTGCGGGATCGACGGTCTGAAGTTCATCTGCCGCGAGAGCTTCGACCTGGACAAATCTCACTTCGACCATCCGCTGGGTTCCCGGTTCGAGGAGATGGACGCCATCGTCTATTTCGACGACGTGCTGGTCCCCTGGGAGCGGGTCTTCATGTACGGCGACCGGCACAAGTGCAACAACATGTCCAACGCCACCGGACAGTACGTGCACACGGGCCACCAGGTCGTCACGAAGAACGTTGCCAAGTGCGAATTTGTGACCGGCATCGCCAGCCTGATGGTCAAGACGCTGGGCAGCGGCGATATCCCGCAGGTGCAGGGACTCATGGCCGAACTGGTGGAAAACCTGGAGATCACAAAGGCGTTGCTGACCCAGTCGGAGGTAAACGCAGCCGTCGATGAATGGGGCGTCATGCTGCCCGACCGCATCCCGTTGAACGTGGCCCGCAACCTGTTCATCAAGATGTACCCGCGCATGGCAGAGATAATCCAGCTACTCGGCTCCAGCAGCCTGATGGCCCTGCCTTCCGAACGGGACTTTGAAGGGCCGCTGGGCGAGGTCCTGGACGCCTACCTGGACACCGACACCGCCTCGGCTCGCGAGCGGGTGCGGCTGTTCCGGCTGGCCTGGGACACCGCGTGCAGCGCGTTCGGCGGCCGGCAGGTGCTGTACGAGCGCTACTTCCAGGGCGACTGGATGCGCAACGCCGCCCTGCTCCTCAGCATCTACGACCGGGAACCCTTGATGGAGCAGGTGCGGGAGTTCCTGGAACGAGACTGACAGACGGCGCAAAACAGTAGGGACGGGTTTGAAACCCGCCCCTACGCCTGGGTTTTGTGTCGCCGCGATGAACTACTTCATCAGCCCCTCGGCAACGGCGCCCTTGAAGGCGTTGTCGCCGCCGAACACGGTACCAACCGTCCCGGCGTTGAACCTGTCCAGGCTGAGGTGATAGACCTCGTGCGGGAACGGGATGTAGCCCACCGAGGCGGCCAGGCGTTGGCCGTTCTCACCCAGGTAGTACCGCACGAACTCCGCTATGTGCTGTTCCTGCGCGGCGTCCGCACGCACGTAGATGAACAGCGGACGGCTCAACGGCGCGTACGAACCGTTGTTGATCGCCTCGTCCGTCGGCGCGATGCACCCGCTGCCGCCGTCCACCGGCACAACTTTCAGCTTGTCCTGGTTCTCCACGTAGTACGCGTAGCCAAAGTAGCCCAGGCTGTACTTGTCGCCCGAGATCCCCTGCACCAGCACGTTGTCGTCCTCCGACGCCACAAAGTCGCCGCGCGACACGCCGCCGTCTCCGTTGATCGCCTCTGTGAAGTAGTCAAACGTTCCCGAGTCCACGCCCGGCGCGTACAGCTTGATCTCCTCGTTCGGCCACGAAGGATCAACCTGGTCCCACGTCATCACCACGCCCTCGGATTCAGGCTTCCAGATCATGTTGAGTTGTTCGACCGTCAAGCAGTCCACGAAGTCGTTGCTCGGATTGACCAGGACGGAAAGCCCGTCAATCGCCACCGGCAACTCGATGTACTCGATGCCCGCAGCGGCGCACAGGTCAACTTCCTTCTGCTTGATGGGGCGCGACGCATCGGAGATCACCGTCTCGTTGGAGCAGAACTTCTTGAATCCTCCGCCCGTGCCGGAGATTCCCACCACTGCGCGGACGTTGCCGCCGGTCAGGTCGCCGAATTCCTCGGCCACCGCCTCGGTGATCGGGAACACCGTCGATGACCCATCAATCGCGATGTCGCCAGACAACGATGAGAAGTCGACCGCGGGGGTCATCTTGTCGCCGCTGCCCGTCGTTATGACGCCGCCCAGACCCTCAGCAACCGGGCCCTTGAAGGCGTCGTCGCCGCCGAACACCGTGCCCGTGATCCCGCCGTTGAACTTGTCCAGGCTCAGGTCGTACACCTCCTGCGGGAACGGGATGTAGCCCACAGAGGCCGCCAGATGCTGGCCGTTCTCACCCAGGTAGTACCGCACGAACTCCGCGATGTGCTGTTCCTGCGCAGCATCCGCACGCACGTAGATGAATAGCGGACGGCTCAACGGCGCGTACGATCCGTTGTTGATCGCCTCGTCCGTCGGCGCGATGCAGCCGCTGCCGCCGTCCACCGGCACAACTTTCAGCTTGTCCTGGTTCTCCACGTAGTATGCGTAGCCGAAGTAACCCAGGCTGTACTTGTCGCCCGAGATCCCCTGCACCAGCACGTTGTCATCCTCCGACGCCACAAAGTCGCCGCGAGACACCCCGCCGTCTCCGTTGATCGCCTCCGTGAAGTAGTCAAACGTCCCCGAGTCCACGCCCGGCGCGTACAGCTTGATCTCTTCGTTTGGCCACGAAGGATCAACCTGGTCCCACGTCATCACCACACCCTCGGATTCAGGCTTCCAGATCATGTTGAGTTGTTCGACCGTCAAGCAGTCCACGAAGTCGTTGCTCGGATTGACCAGGACGGAAAGCCCGTCAATCGCCACCGGCAACTCGATGTACTCGATGCCCGCAGCGGCGCACAGGTCAACTTCCTTCTGCTTGATGGGGCGCGACGCATCGGAGATCACCGTCTCGTTGGAGCAGAACTTCTTGAATCCTCCGCCCGTGCCGGAGATTCCCACCACTGCGCGGACGTTGCCGCCGGTCAGGTCGCCGAATTCCTCGGCCACCGCCTCGGTGATCGGGAACACCGTGGACGAACCGTCAATCGGGATGTCGCCGGACAGGCTGGCGTACATGCTGGGATCAACTGCCTTGTCGGTCTGGGTGGAGCCGGTCGTACCGGAACTCGTGGCGCTGCTGGCAGCGGAACCGGTTGTTCCCGTGGAACCGCCAGTGGTGGAAGAGTCGGTTGACGTTGCGCTGGAAGCGGAGCTGGCTGCCGCGCCGCCGGTATTCGCGGGCGTTTCGGCCGACGGGCCGCAGGCGGCAGACATCATGACAATTGCGCAGGCCGCAGTGGCTGCAAGTATCAGCAAACGATTTAGAGTGTCCGTTTTGGGGGAACTCATCAATCCTCCTCGAATCGTTGGTTTGTAGCGTTCCTTGTCTCTGGACTATTTCTGGGCGTTTAGCAAATAGGGCAGCCGAACTGGTACGGCCGCCGTCAGATATCATCGTTCGATAGGCTTCCCTCCATTACAACTCTGGCGACGCTCGGACGCGACGAGCAAAAATAAGAGCGAAGCGTGGGCTTCGCTCTGTCGAACGAGGAAGGGGCCTTTCCCGCGATGGGAAAGGCCCAAACGGGAATGGCAGGCAATTTCAGAGTTCCATCTTTCTGAACGGCGGCTGCCCGGTCTGGAACGGCGCAAAAAAATACGGGGAATAAAATCCCCGTATCGTCAGTAACTGGAGCCCCAATCGGGCTAAATACAGCGGGTGCGACGATTTCAGATGCCGCGCCCGCTGCCGAATTGACCGGCAGAAGGCGTTTGGTCACCACCTTCGGCTTGCGGCGCACCGGTCTGGTGCTGAGCTGCGGTTTGCCCAATGTGGCGGACAGCATGCTTTACCTTGAATCCTTGACGATAGCTTCCAATTCGTCAGGTTCTTTCGGAATCCTCTCCGACAGCACGCGGCAACCGTCCTCGGTCACCAGCACGTCGTCCTCGATGCGGATGCCGATGCCCCGGTATGCCTCAGGCGTTTGCTTTGCCTGCGGACCGAAGTAGAGGCCTGGTTCTATGGTCAATACCATCCCCGGGCGGAGCCGGATTTGACCCTTGTCGTCGCGATAAGGGCCGCAGTCATGCACGTCCAGCCCCAACCAGTGGGATGTGGCGTGCATGTAGTAGTCGCGGTAGGCGGCGTCGCTGAGAATTTGCTCAACGTCGCCCTGCATGATGTTCAGATCCACCAGTCCCTCGATCAGGACTCGGGTAGCCACCCGGTGGACATCATCGAATCCAACTCCGGGCCTCACCGCGGCGATGGCCTTTTTCTGGGATTCGAGCACGATGTCGTAGGCCGCCCGTTGTTCCGGCGTGAACTCACCGGATACGGGCCATGTGCGAGTAACATCGGCAGTGTAGTAGCCGTACTCGGCGCCGGCATCGATCAGGAGCAGGTCCTGAGGGCCCAGCTCCTCGTTGTTTCGGATGTAATGGAGCACGCAAGCGTTGGCGCCGCCGGCGACAATGGACGGGTAGCCGTTGCGCGGCGATCCGAGATGCCGGAAGGGCCCTTCCAGGGCTGCCTGCACTTCGTACTCATTGACGCCGGGAGCGGCGGTTTGCATGGCGGCCTGGAACCCCACGGCGGTGATGTCGATGGCGCGTTGCATGAGGGCAATTTCGTCGTCGGTCTTTACCTGCCGCATGCCGTCAACTTGAGCCGTCGGGTCCTCGATGCGACGGATGCTCTTGGCTCCACGTTGGGCCATACGTCGGCGCTGTTTGACCAGTCCGGAGATGATGCCATCGACGCGGTCGTCGCTTCCCAACGCGTAGTAGATGGTGTCGTATTCCGACAGGAGGCTGGGCAACTGAGTTTCCAATTCTTCAATAGGATACGCCGCGTTGGCTCCCAGGGCGCCCACTGCGCCGCGCACCCCGGCCCGCCGTCCCACCCAGATCTCGAAGGTGGGGTCGTAAGGGCGGACGAACAACGTATAGGGGGTGTCGGACCCGGGACGCAGTACCGCAACGGCGTCGGGCTCATCAAACCCGGTCAGGTACCAGAATGAGGAGTCCTGACGATACTGGTGGTCGACGTCATTGTTGCGTGGGGATTCATGCCCCGCTGCGATGACGATGGCTCCGCCCGTCAGGGAATCCATCAGGCGACGGCGACGGGAACGGAACTCTTGCGGTTGCGTTGCCAGAAGGTTAGCGGTCATTCGTTACAGTTCTCAACCGAGTGCGGCGTTGATATTGACCGTGCGGCATTATATCAAGGGTATCGGCGCTCAGCAACAGCGGATCCGGCCCGCGTGTCGGTATTCCGCCGTATGGGGACGATTTCGCTCACGCTGATCGTTCGGCGTTTTCCTGTTCGCTGGTAAGCGATTCTGATATAATTCCCGCGCAACCGTGATGCCTTAGACTGCATGCAGGTAGACCAGCCGCCACGGACTGATCTCTGTGGTGGCGATTTTTCGGTTAGTTCTTAGTTTTTGGAGCTGAACATAATGCCGGCTTATGCCGTAATCGGAGGACAATGGGGCGACGAGGGCAAGGGCAAGGTAATCGATTACCTTGCCGGCGAATCCGATTGCGTCGTCCGCTACGCCGGCGGCAATAACGCTGGCCACACGGTGGTCAACGAGCGCGGCGAGTTCCAGCTCCATCTGGTGCCATCGGGAATATGCTGGCCCGGCGTTACCGGCATCATCGGCAACGGCGTCGTGGTGAACCCCGACGTTTTGCTGAGCGAGATGGCGGCCCTGGAAGAGCAGGGAATCGACGTGAGCCAGCTATTCGTGAGCGACCGCGCCCACGTCATCATGCCCTACCACATCCTCCTGGACTCCCTCCAGGAAGAAGCTCGGGGCAGCGGCGCAATTGGAACCACCGGGCAGGGCATCGGTCCGGCCTACGTGGACAAGGCGTCCCGCGACGGCATCCGTGTGGGCGACCTACTGGACACCAAGGAGCGGTTGCCCGACCGGGTGCAAGCCGCCGTAGAGATGAAAAACCGCGTCATTACCGGAGTGTATGGTGGCGACCCGGTGGATGCCGACGAGATACTGGCCCGCTGCCACGACTGGGGAGAACAGTTGAGGCCAATGGTGCGCCCCACCGAACAGATGGTGCAGGACCTGCTGGCACAGGGCAAGCGCGTACTGCTGGAAGGCGCGCAGGGCACACTGCTGGACGTTGACCACGGTTCATATCCATACGTAACTTCGTCCTCGCCATCCATTGGCGGCGCCATTATCGGCCTGGGTATCAACCCGCAGTCCATCGAAGGCGTGGTCGGCGTGTTCAAGGCGTATTCCACTCGGGTGGGCGGCGGTCCTATGCCCACTGAAATGCACGGTCAGGCCGGCGAAGAACTCCGGGAGAAAGCCCACGAGTATGGGACCACGACCGGGCGTGCCCGTCGCGTCGGTTGGTTCGACGCCGTGGCCGCCCGCTACAGCCACCAGATTAACGGTTTCACCGGCATGGTGCTTACCCGTCTGGACATCCTGGACGGGATGGACGAAGTGAAAATCTGCGTGGGTTATCGCGCCGACGGACAGGAAGTGGAACGCTTCCCGGCGAATACCGCCCTTCTGGAAGAGTGCGAACCGGTCTACGAGAAGTGGCCCGGTTGGCAAGAACCCACCGCCAGCGCGACCCAGACGCAGCAGTTGCCGAAGAACGCCCTGGCATACGTACGCAGGATAGAGGAATTGGTGGGGTGTGAAGCACAGATAATTTCTACCGGCCCAAGTCGCGAAGAAACTATCGCGATAGATCGCGTAATACACTAGCAAAGTTGCATAAGTAGTATTAACATGTCGCTGCAGCCTTGCCGGTTAATAATATCGGCAAAATAAATATCCGCTGCGGGGGAGTATAATTATGGCCACGAACGCCTCCACACCAGGGGCCGAGCCGGATACGTCCATATTCGGGCGCATATTCGGGCCCGGCACCGAGTACTTCTATCTCCTTTTCCGACTCATCTTCGCATTTCTCGTCTCACTGCACGGCGCGCAGAAAGCGTTCCAGATGTGGGGCTTCCCACCCCCAGGCACCGAAGGCGGACCGCCTGGAATTGTCTACCTTGCCGGTTGGGTTGAGCTCATTTCGTCCCTGCTCATCGGGTTCGGCATCCTGACCCGCCTGGGCGCCGGCGCACTGGTCGTTACGATGGTGATCGCGTACTTCATGATGCACGTGGGCAAGTGGCCCTTCCAACAAGGTGGAGGCGAAGTCGCGATCCTGTACTTCGCTGTCGCCGGCATCATCGGCATCATGGGCAGTCGCAAGTTCGGCATCGAGCGCCTGATCTTGAAGAGGGAAATTCTGTAATGCAACAGCAAGCAGCTCGGTTCGGCATCTACTTCAATGCCGAGCAGAACCAGGTGGTCCGCATCAACTCGCCCTACTGGTTCCCACCGGAACCCGAATGGCAGAAAGTTACCGGAGAGGTCAACGCGACCCTGTTGGACCTGCGGCGCATGGTCGGCGAACAGGGGCTGTCAAGCGACCCCGACTCGATGACCTGGACCACGCTGCCGCTGCTGGACGAAGACGCCTAGCGGCTCTGCTGAACATCATCCGATGGGGCCGGAACCACCGGACCAATCCTCGGATTCGGCTTACGACGCGGCCAACTACCCCCGCCCTCCAGGGTGGCGCGGTAAGTTGGCCGCATCCAGTCCGGCCCAGGCCCGGCGGTGGATGCGCTGGGGCTGGCTCGCCGCGCTGGCCTGGTGGGTATGGAACACCGGCCTGTTGCTGGTGTGGCTCATCGCGTCGGTCATCCCTCCGGAGCCGGGGATCGCCGAATCCGACCCGCCCATCCCGGCGCGGATAATTTTTTACTACGGCGTCGAGGGATTCTTGATCGGGTTGCTGGGCCTTGGCTTGAACCAGAGGTGGCGCATGGCCGGCCTGCTGCTGCCGGTGGTTTTCCTGATCACCCGGGTGATCGCCCTGACTAGATTGGAGCCTTTGGCCTTCGACGTGCGCGCACTGCTCTGGGTCGTGGTTTATCTGTTGCTGCTGTTCCTGTTCGTTCGGGGTGCACAGGGGGCATGGACATTCCACTGGTTCACCCATCTCGGTTTTCCAACGCGACGTTGATGCCGTCAAATGGCGGGTGAACCAAAACGTCGTCAAAAACAAAGAGGGCGGGAATCGATCCCGCCCTCATTAATTTCCAATCCCGTTGGTTGGTCAGTTGGTGTTGAAAGCCGGCATCACATCCTGGGAGAACCGAGCCAATTGGTCCTTGAACACCTCGCGGGGCATGCCCATCACTGAGCCGAGGTTGATCCGCTCCACACCTGGGTACCTCGCCTCGTCCTCTTTCAGAGTGTTGATGATGTCGTCGGGCGAACCGCAGAGCCAGGCGCCGCTCTCCACCGCGCCTTCCAGCGTGGGGAGTTCCACGCCCCGACGCAGGCCGGGATTGGCCACCGCCTCGATCTGCTCCGGCTGGAGGGCCATCAGGCCCAGCGGCGCCGCGAACTTCATCGCTTCCTCAAAGTAGGGGCGGGCTTCCTTGATAGCCTCTTCCCGATTCTTGCCCAGGAAGAACCGGTAGCCCAACGCAATGTCTTCGCCGAGCGCCAGTTCACGTCCGTGGCTCGCGGCCGCCTGCTGGTACATGGTCAGCCGGTCATATCGAGTCGGCTCCGGCGTGTTCGCCACCATGGCCTTGATGCCAATGCGGGCCATGAAATCCACGCCCTTGGGGTTTCCAGACACCAGCGGCTGCCAGATCTCAACGGGATCCTGCATCGGCCGGGGCACCAGGCTCAGCTTCTCCAGGGTGTAACCACGGTAGGGGACTTCGGCCGGGATCTTGTAGTGCTTGCCCTCGTGGGAGAATGACTCCTGGCTGAAGGCCTTCACCATGACCTCAACCTGCTCCTCAAACATATCGCGGTTGGCGTCGCCGTCGAACATAGGCGAACCGAAGGTCTCCACCTCGCGGGAGTGGTAACCGCGGCCCACGCCGAAAATGATGCGCCCGCCGGACAGGATGTCGGCCATTGCGAAGTCCTCGGCCAGCCGCAGCGGATGCCACATGGGCGTGATGTTGAAGCCGCAACCGTACTTCAACCGTTCGGTGTTGCAGGCCAGGTACAGCCCCAGCATGATCAGGTTGGGGATGCACTCGTAGCCTTCCGGCTGGAAGTGGTGCTCCGCCATCCAGAACTCGTCGTAGCCGTGCGCCTCCAAGTGCTTGGAGATGTCCAAAGCCCAGTCGAAAACGCTGGCCAACTCATCCTTTGAATACCAACGGTCGTTTGCGGGCGTCCCTTCCAGGCCGAGATTATCGTCCACCACGTGGCCGGCGTATGATGCGCTGAAACTCTTAAACATTTTCGTTGACTCCTTCCTGCCTGGCGGAAATCGCTGCCTCGCGCGTGTAGCGCACCTATGCGCTAGGCGGCGGCGCGGGCGCCGGGTTGTACAGTTCGATGCCTATGGTGGCCGGGAACACGCCGGCGAGTTCATCCACGCTCCAGCGTCCCTGCTTCCGGATGGTTTTGACCGGCTGGGGCTCATTCAAGAGCGTAACCAGACCGCCCGTGACGTGAAAAACGTGGCCGTTGACGTGGGCCGCCTCGTCGGACGCCAGCCAGGTGACCATTGGCGCCACGTCCTCCGCCTCGCCGCGCAGACTGCCGCCGGCTGCGATGCCTCGGGCCGAACGCAGGGCCCGGGCCTCGTCCGGCACGCTGGTGGTCATGCGGGTACTGGCGGATGGGGAGATTGCGTTGGCCGTTACGCCGTAGCGTCCCAGGTCGCGAGCACACACGCGGGTGAATCCGGCAATGCCGTCCTTGGCCGCGCCGTAGTTGGCCTGGCCGCTGTTGCCGTAGAGTCCCGACGTGCTGCTGAACGTGATGATGCGGCCCGACCGCTGCTGACGGAACAGGATGCTGGCGTGCTTGACCACGGTGAACGTGCCCTTGAGGTGAACGGCGATCACGTCGTCCCACTCCTGCTCGGTCATGTTGAAAACCATGCGGTCGCGCAGGATACCGGCGACGGTCACCACGATGTCCAGCTTGCCGAAATTGTCCACGGCGGTCTGGACGATCTTTTCGCCGCCGTCCATGGTGGCGACGGACTCGGTGCAGGCCACGGCGTTGCCGCCATCCTCCTTGATCTCGTTGACCACCTGCTGGGCCACCGATATGTCCGCGCCGGTGCCGTCAACGTTGACGCCGAGGTCGCAGACGACAACACTCGCGCCCTCCTGTGCCATCAGCTTAGAGACACCTCTCCCGATGCCGCGGCCGGCGCCGGTTACGATTGCTACCTTGTCTTCTAGTAGGGGCATTATCGTTCAATCCTTGTGTGGTGTAGGGGCGAATGATTATTCGCCCCTACGATGCTAGCGGGTTTGCGCCGGCGCTGGGTTGGATATCCCCGCCGTCAGGTAGTTGCGGGCGCGGTGCGAGAGTTCGTCCATGTCCCAGTGTCCCTCTTCAGTCCAGATGGCGCGCTCGGGACGGGGCTGGGACACCAGCGAAATGGTGTCGCCGTAAACCAAGAACGTCTGGCCGTTCACGTTGGCCGCGTAGTCGGAGGCCAGGTAGCAGACGAAGGGCGCAACGGCGTCCGGATCCAGGTCGCGGATGTTGTCGTCGCCCGAAGAATCCGAAATAGAGGCCACGCCGCCGCGGGCCCGGATCTCGGCAGCGGTGTCGGGAATCGACCCGATCATGCGGGTAGTCGCCCGGGGCGCGATGGCGTTGGCCGTCACTCCGTAGCGGCCCATGTCCTTGGCCACCACCTTGGTGAATCCGGCGATGCCGCTCTTGGCCGCGCCGTAGTTGGCCTGTCCGCTGTTGCCTACCAGGCCCGACTCGCTGCTGAACGTGATGACGCGACCGGAACGCTGCTGCCGAAACAGGATGCAGGCGTTCTTGACCACGGTGAACGTGCCCTTGAGGTGGACGGCGATTACGTCGTCCCACTCCTGTTCGGTCATGTTGAAGACCATGCGGTCCCGCAGGATGCCGGCGCAGGTGACCACAATGTCCAGGCGGCCGAAGTTGTCGATGGCGGTCTGCACGATCTGTTCGCCGCCGTCCATGGTCACCACCGATTCGGTGCAGGCGACGGCCTTGCCTCCGGCCTCGGTGATCTCATTGACCACCTGTTGGGCCACCGATACGTCCTGTCCGGTGCCGTCCACGTTGCCGCCCAGGTCGCAAACCACGACGCTGGCGCCTTCCTCAGCCATCAGCTTGGCGATGCCGCGGCCAATGCCTCGGCCCGCGCCGGTGACGATGGCTACCTTTCCTTCCAGATTGTTGGGCATTGTAAATTGAGTCCTTTGGTTAGATGTTTCGACGTGCCTAATCGGAGCGGCTGGGCAAGGCAACGGTGGCCGTACCCGGGGTGGTCTGCTGGCCCTCGGGGTTCTCCAGCCAGATGGTGCAGTCCACCAGGTTCCGCTGGCCCTCCTGGTACACGCGGGTAACGTGCCCCTTGGCGGTGATGGGTTCGTCCGGGTAATCCATGCCGCGGTATTGCACCGTCAGCCGCTGCAGGACGCCGGCTGGCCCGGCCCATCCGGTTACGTAGGCTCCCAGCATGGCGTTCTTCAGCGCGCCGTGGATGATGATGTCATTGAGGCCGTTGTTTCGGGCGTAGTTCCTGTCGTAATGGATCTCGTAGAAGTCGCCGGATGCGCCGGCGTACTGGACCAGTTGGCGAGGGGTGGGATTGCGGACCTCCGCAGGAATCTCCATCCCTTCGCTGACGTCCTCAAAGTAGATCTGTTCGGCCATGATATCCCTCAGATTCTGGGTTGATCAGTAGCGTATCGAAGTGCTGGTTTGAGTGGCGACGATGGCATCATGCTGGTTGCGATAGGTGAATTTGATCGTCGCAATGAGCATTTGCCCGATGCTGCCGTTCCGTTCCCGTATGTCCTCAACGCGACCCACCGCGGTGATGGTGTCGCCGGGCCGCACGTGGTCAAAATACTCCCAATCACTGCCGCCGTCGAGGAGGCGCGTAAACGGTATCTCAAAGGGCAGTTCCGGCCTGATGTCCCTGATCGCCCGCAGAAACGTGGGTGGAGCGACAATCCCGCCAGTTTCGGGAGTTCCTACAGTGTATGCGGGGTTGTCGTCGCCGATGGCCTCCGCGAACCGCGCGATATGGCCCTGCTCAATCGCCATGGATACCGGCTCGCTTTCCACGCCGATGGACTGTTCGCGCATTTCATCGGTTAGGGTGAACGAGTTGGTGGACAATGTGGGCCTCCGATCAAGCCGTCGTGGGCAACGACATTATTGAAAATCATAAATTTAAGCAGACGGCATTATGTCCCTAGGTTAGGCTGGTGTCAAGAAACCAGGGACGGCAGCAGGTATTCAGTCCAGGGGTCGGTGATCTCCGAGTCCCTGATGCTGTCCACAAGGTACGCGACCTCCGGCCCGTGCGTGGACGCCAACTGGTGTGGCGCCATGTCGCCGGCCAAGGCGGTAACCGCTTGCCGCAGCCTCTCCACGTACTGGACCGTTTCCTCGGTTGCCGATTCCCGGTCCTGTCGCGCTCGTATCCCTTCGAGCCGCTCGATCCAGTCGATGCCCTGCTCTACCCTGTTAAAGTCGTCGTCGCTGGCTTGAGTGGTGATGGTGGTCATGCCGCAACGCACCTCCGACCAGTGTGTCCGCTTGTTATCATTTATTCGGGGATTTTAGCATAACCACGAGAGCACACAGCGCGCGCCCAATACGGTCTGGTAGGAACGACGCGTCCCGCCTGCCGAACAACGCTGGCCCTCCGCCGTGGGGATCGAGGGCTTGTTGCGACTGAGGACATACGCCTGGTGCGCCCTGGCGCTGGCGCTGATTTTTGCCCGCGACTTTCGCCCCGACGCGACCGCCATCGCCATCGCGCCCTACCAGTTCGACGTGGTGGCCTGGGAGTTGGCCAACCTGCCCGACAAATGGGCGCGTCGGGTGTCGGACTTCCCCCTATGGTTATTTGAAGATCCCGACACCCGATCGGCAGTGGCCCGGGCCGAGCGATTTTTCGAGATCGGACAACGGTTGCGGTGGATCGACCGCCGCCTGATTACCCTGGAGACCAGGACGCAATCGACCGCCCCGCCAGGCTCCGAGGCCGTGGAGTTGCGGCGCGAGCGAGACCGCCTGGTGAAATCGCAGGCCGCCCTCCGACCGTGGGTCGAGGAGACGTTGGAATCGGCAATCGCGGACAGCCTCCAAGAATTGGGTTTCAAGGCGTGGACCGGGGTGTTCCCGCCCGTGGATACCGTCCTGACCGGATCGCCCACCTTCCTCGTTCTGTCCCCGCGGGACCGCATCGAACGCATCGAAGGCGGGTTGATGCAAACGGCTCTGGACAACGACCGGCGCGAACGCGTTGAATCGTTTATTGAGAACGAAACCGACCGGTCGGCGCTGGTGGTCAACACCGGCGGCCTGGCGTTGTATCCGTCAATCACTGCGAATTATGTGCCGTTGGAATACGCCGTCGAGATCATCGCCCACGAGTGGGTCCACCAGTGGCTGTGGTTCAGGCCGCTGGGTCGCCGGTACTTCACCAGCCCGGACCTCACCACGTTGAACGAAACGGTGGCCACCATCGCGGGGGCCGAAATCGGCCAGTTGGCGATGGACCGAATTACCCATGATCCCGACCTGACTGCCGCCGACCATCAGGACCCGTCATCGCACACCCACAATGAGCCGCCCAAAGTTGCCCCTCGTTTCGACTTCCAGGCCGAAATGCGCGCCACTCGGGAGCGGGTGGACGCAATTCTGGAAGCAGGGGACATCGCCGGCGCCGAAGCGTACATGGAGGAACGCCGCCGGTTGTTCGTGTCGGAAGGTTATCCGATCAGGAGGCTAAACCAGGCGTATTTCGCATTCCACGGCACCTATGGCACCACCGGCGCGGCCGGCGTCAGCGTCATTGGCGAGCAGGTCCAGGAACTGCGGCGGCAGAGTCCATCACTGGCGGAGTTCCTGCGCACTGCCGCCCAGTTCACCAGTCCTGAGGATCTCGCCGGTTACGTGGAGCGCAACCGGCCGTAAGCCGCGACACCCAACCCACACCTATCGGGCGCAGCGCTCAGGCAGACCGGATGGCTTCCTCCAGCAGCGCCAGCGCGGTCCGGGCAAACACCCACATGTTTTCTTCCCGTTCCGGGCTGCCCGTCTCCAGGGTCTGGGATCGCTCGACGGGACCCGCGACGCCGAAACAGGCGTGGCCGTAGTTGTCCCCGTACCGGTTGCCCGTCGGCCCGCTGGCCCCGGTTTCGGCCAGCGCCCACGTCGTGCCCATGATTTCCCGGGACGTCCGGGCATTCAGCAGCGCGTAGTATTCGGTGCTGGCCCGGTGCCCTTCCATCGCAGAATCGGGCACCTGTAGCAATCCCTGCTGCGCGGTTCGCGTGTACACCACCGAGCCGCCCACGTAGTACGCGGACGCCCCGGGGATCGATACCAACGCAGCGGAAATCAGACCGCCGCACGAGGACTCCGAAACCGCCAAGGTATCGCCCCGCTCCTTCAGCAAAGCGGCAACCGATTCGGCCAAATTGTTCAACTCACCCATTGTTAACCTCTTCTTGCGTATTTTTTGACGCGGATAGCCTACAACCAGGGCAACCGCTTGGACAGGGTCTTGCCCGACTCCCACGCCGGCAAACCTTTCTGTTCCATCAGCATCAACGCCAGTTTCCGAAACTCTTCCCGGTCCCGGCCGGTGACCACCGCCTGCTCGTGGGCCTCGGAGACCACCACCGGGTAGCCGAAACCCAGTTCGCACTGCTTAGACAGCATGGCATGGCTCAACGCCAACAGTCGCTCATCGGCGGCCACCCACGCGGGAATCTCCACCCGACCGATCTCCGTGCCGCTGTGCATGTAGTAGAAATGGCTCCACTCCTCGCCCAACGCCTGCCCGACGGCGAACCGCGAGGCTAACCTCCCGGACTGGTACAGCGGAGAACGATGGCCCGGTTCAAGCAATGCGTCGAACAATTCCCGGTCGTCAAATCCCGCCGCACTGTCGCACTGCATCAAGTCCGAACGCCGCGCGCTGCAACGGCGGGTGCATTCGGTCGCGTCCCTGCCGCACAGCGCGACCCGAACGGCCCCCGCAACTTCCGTGGTCTGGGGCTTGGACGTGTAGGCAGCCACCGCAACCGGCCGGTCCGGATGGGACGCTGCCGCCAACCGCGCCAAGGCGGGACGCAGTCGTTGGTTGATCAGGTGGTCGACGACGTAGCCGGGATAGTTGCCGCGCTGCACGTCCCAGAACGCCAGCGTGCCATCCAAAAGGGCCAGCGCCGGATGGTCCATCGTCAACTCGTCCACCGCTTCCGCCAGTCGCTCGACCTCCCGCACGGTGCGCAACGCACCCAGGAGCTGTCCTGAAATCAGCGTTTCGTCCAGCGATTCCTCGTCGGGCCGCAGGTACAGATCGGCATCGTCGACCGCCAGCGTCGGTTCGCTGAACAAATCGCACGCAGGATGCTCGCCATACGTGAGCACACAGCCGCCCAGGTTGATCAGGTGGCAGCGCAAAGGCAGGTGCCGGTCAACGTCGATATGCGAACCGTCAATGGAAAGGGCAACCCAGTTTTTGGGCGGGGCTTGCGGTTCCCGGCTGCCCAGCAGCCCTTCCGCACCGGTACGTGAGAATACAAACGGACGGCGTCCCGATGCTGCGGTACGGTCGGCAGCCTCCGCCGGAGAGATTGCCAACGCCCGGTCCAAGGTATCCGCGAATCGTTGGCGTCGGTTCCGCCTCGAACTGGCCGCGCCGTCCATGGCGGCCATCATCTGGCGAGCAGTTTGACCAAAGTCCAAACCCATGTCGTTACCGAGCGAATGAATCGAGTCCGAACGCCGTTATTTGCGGCCAGGACTCAGCACACATCAGGCAATTCCGTAATGGTTACCAGGCCGCCGGGCACCGCGTCGAGGTTGATGTTGCTCCCGCAGAGCAAACCCATCCCGATGAGGGGATCGGTTCCCACGTTTACGACTTCGACCTCTCTGATTCGGTCATGCCACAGAACCCGCGCGAGATACAGTCTGCCGGGGCTGCTGGAACCGTCAGCCAACGTCACGCCAATATTGTCCGGGTCTTCGGCCAATGGCAGGTTGAGCCGGTCAATAATCCACTGCGGGAGAGTCATCTCCCCGGTGGCCCCAGTGTCAACGATGCAGGCGATGGGGATGCTTTCATCATTGTTGTCCAGGACATTGAGCACGATGTTGGCTTCAACATCGCCGTTGACAATACCGTACTGCATTCAGCCCGTTACCCCATCCTTGCGTACGATGCGACGTGGACTGCGGAGACGCACGACGTAAGTTTCGTGCCGGCGCATGGTGTGTATCACCGCTTCGGGTCGTCTTTTGCGCAGATTGATGCGGGCCTCCACCGAGCGGTCCGCGATTTCATAGTCGCCGGTCAGGACGTCCACCAGCACGAACTTGCCCTCGTCCTCCGGGGCGATCCGGTGTCGGATTTGGGCGTCGTAGATGTCCTCGCCCCGGCGCTTCTGCTCCCCGTAGGGCATCCTGCGTTTCTCAGACATCGCTCCCTCCTCCTCCGCCGAGGCCATCTAACGCGGTCGAGGTCACCTTAACACGCGCTCGTCGCCCACGCGCCGGGTTACGCGCTGTTGGTCCAGGTACTCCAGCAGCGGCAGTACGTACTTGCGGCTGGTTCCGAATATCTCCCGGGCTGCGGCCACCGTCACGCTGCCGTTCTCCTGCAGGTGCGCCACGATGCGGGCGACCATGTCGGCGTAGGCCTCGGTGGTGAACACGACGGTCTCGTTGACTTTCACCACATTGCCCTTTTCCTGCAGGTACGCCAATAGCTCCGGATCCACGGGCCGGTCGGTCGGCGGCGACCAGGGTTCCCCGGCCAGTTCCGAAAGGTAGGTTGCCACGGCCGTTTGCTGTTGCTCGGAGAGCTCCGCTTGGTGGTCCGGCGTGCGCACCAATCCATCATCATCCACCACCACGCCTTCCTCGGCCAGCCGGGCCGCCGCTCGCAGGTAAACGGGCTGGGAGACGCGGAGGCGGCTGCGCAATTCCTGCGGTGGCGCGCCCCGCCGCAACGGGTACTGGTTGTGATACGCCTGCAGCGCGATCTGGGCCTGGTTGCGCAGGATGTCCCAACCCCGTTGGGAGTACACCACCGCGTCGTTCTGGGCCCCCATCTCGCCGAGGGCCACCACGTCGCCGGACTCTACCAACGCGCCCAGCCGCTCCAGAACCTCCTCGTCCGCCAAGTTCGACCGTTGGGACAACGTGCGCAGATCGCAAGGCCCCATCTGGTCAGCCACGGTGAAAATCACGTCCTCGCTGGCACCGGCGTCCAGCATCGTCAGGCGTTCCAATACTTCGGGAGCGAACCGGCGGTGTCGCCGCGTGGGGTTCGGGTCAGCAATCTGGCCACCGCCCAGCGTATCCTCCGACGAGCGCAGCACGAAAAAGTCACCCTTGACCATGGGAATCGGCTCGTCGAGCAGCACCTGCACCCATCCTTCGGCGCCGGGCTGTAGCCGGTCGGCATCCAGCAAACGGACGCGGGCGGTGGTCTCGCTGGTGAATAGATGGAATGTGACTCCCTCGTTGTGCTTCAGCGCGTGCGGCGCGCCTTTGACCATGCGTACATTGGCGTCAAGGCGACGCGTGGGCCGCAGCCAGCCCGGGTTGGTCAGCACTTCGCCCCGCAGCACCTCGTCCCGTGAAATTCCGGACAGATTCAGCGCCAGCCTGATGCCCGGCGCAGCGGCATCCAACCGCGATTTGTGGCTCTGCAATCCCCGGATGCGGGCGCGCGTGCCCGACGGGGCGAGCTCTATTTGCTGCCCCACGGCAACGGAACCGTCAATCAAGGTGCCGGTGACCACCGTGCCGAACCCACTCACGGTAAAGCAGCGGTCCACCGGCAGCCGCGGGCGACCGAGGTCACGGCGCGATTCGGTGTCGTTCAGTATCTCGTCGATGGTCGCTTTGAGTTCGTCAATGCCGTCGCCGGTGTACGCCGACACGGCCACCATCTGGCACCCGCCAAAGGCAGTGTCCTCCAGAACGTCTTCGACCTCCGCCTTGACCAGCTCCACCAGTTCCTCATCGACCAGGTCGGTCTTGGTGATGACCACCAGGCCCCGCCGGATGCGGAGCAGGTCCAGGATCGCCAGATGCTCCCTGGTCTGGGGCATTACGCTCTCGTCGGCGGCGACGATCAGCAGCGCCAAGTCAATCGCCCCCACGCCGGCCAGCATGTTCTTGATGAAACGCTCGTGCCCGGGCACGTCGACGATGCTGACCTCGCGCCCGCTGGGCAGCGTCATCCACGCAAACCCCAGATCGACGGTCATCTCCCGTTCTTTTTCTTCCGGGAGGCGGTCGGGATCAATGTCGGTGAGGGCCTTGACCAGGGTCGATTTACCGTGGTCAACGTGGCCGGCTGTTCCAATGACGTACATGGCGATCCGAGGGGGGCTGGTGGTTTTTACCGTGTTCGCGCAAACGATACCACACGGGCAGGGGTGCTACCATCCTTGCGATATACTTGAGTGGTATAGTTGGCATCAGCAGGTTATCGATTCCAACGGACGCCATACGTCCGTGCATCCCCCCACCTAGTGACCGTTCACCATGACGACCATTGACGACACCACGACGGTCGATCCCGAAGACGACTCGTTGGTAACTCCACTTGAGCGCAGGGCCGTCACCGACGCCACGCCCATGGTCGCCATCATCGGCCGACCCAACGTCGGCAAATCGTCCCTGTTCAACCGCGTCCTTTCCCGCCGGCACGCCATCGTGTCCGAGGTCGCCGGCACCACCCGCGACCGCCTGATCTCCCGGGCTTCCTGGAAGGGCATGCCGTTCCTGCTGGTGGATACCGGCGGCTTGGAGGATGACCCGGAGGGTCATATTCTGGGCCGCGTCCAGGAGCAGGCGGACATGGCGATGGGCGCCGCCGATCTCATCATATTCCTCACCGACGCCATACAGGGCATGACCGCGACCGACGAGGCCGTGGCCCAGCGGCTCAGGCGCACCGACAAGCCGGTGATCCTGGCCGTCAACAAGGTAGACAACGACAACCGTGAGCTGGCCGCCAGCGAGTTTTACGCCCTGGGCATGACCGACACGGCGTTCGTCTCCGCCTACCACAACTATGGAATCTACGACCTGCTGGATCGTGTGATCCAGTTGCTGCCCGCCCCCGAACTCGCCGAACTGTGGGACATCGAGGAAGCAGCGGCCATCGACGGCGTCGATTACTGGCCGGACGAAGCCGACGAGGATGCTGACGGGGCCGAAAGCGAAGCCGATGAGGTTCCCGCACCGCCGACCGAGATGCGCCTCGCCATTGTTGGGCGCACCAATGTGGGCAAATCGCTGCTCACAAATACCATCATCGGCGAGGAGCGCAGCATCGTCAGCCCGGTAGCGGGCACCACCCGCGACGCCCTGGACACCGAGATTGAATACCGCGACCACGTCATCACCCTGGTGGACACGGCGGGAATCCGCCGGCCCGGACAGGTGGAACGGGGCATCGAGCGTTATAGCGTGCTCCGCGCCGTCAACGCCGTGCGCCGCAGCGACATCACCCTGCTGATAACCGACGCCACAGAACTCGCCACCTCCCAGGATGCCCACATCGCCGGCCTGGCGTGGGACACCAGCCGCGGCCTCATCGTGGTGGTCAACAAGTGGGACCTGGTGAACCGCAACCGCTTCCGGATGGAACGCAGCCTGCACCGTGTCCAGGAACGCCTGCACTTCATGTCCTACGTCCCCGTGTGCTTTACCTCAGCGCTGACGGGCGAGGGCATCGATGACCTGCTGGACACCGCCCTGTCCCTGTGGGAGGAGCGCCAGAAACGGGTGCCGTTCCGCGAGTTGCAGTACCTGCTGGCCGATGCCGTGTCCATGCACTCTCCGCCGTCCCAGCGCGGCAACATCCGCAACCGTCTGCGCATCCGTCGGGTGCGGCAGGTGGGAGTCAACCCGCCGACGTTCGCGTTCAGCGTCAACGATCCCAAGTTGGTGCACTTCTCGTACCGACGCTACCTGGAAAACAAGATCCGCGACCGTTTCGGGTTCGACCGCACCCACCTTCGCATGATCTTCCGACCCGACCGGGACGAACGCACCCCCCGCTCTGGCATCCGCAACCGCGCACCCCGGGGGTCCAGAAACACGCGATGACGCCAACGCGCCGGGCAAGCCCTGCCTCGTGGGCGATGCTCACGGCAACGCCCCTGCTCTGCGGGGCCGCCGTGGTTCTCCTGTTGTTTGCTCCGCAGCTTTCGCCCGTGGCCCGGCTGGTGGCCGTATGGGTGTTAGCCTACCTGGTGGGGTCGCTGTCCTGGGGTTACATGCTGGTCGACCTCGTGATGGGCGAGGACATTCGGAATTTCGGCAGCGGGCGCACCGGCATGTCCAACATCCTGCGCACTGCCGGCGGCAAGGCCGCGGCCCTGGTTTTTGTGCTCGATGCCGGCAAGGCGGTGCTCGTCGTGCTTTTGGCCCGCAGCGTCTCCGGATCCGTGGAGGTTGAGGTCGGCGCGGCGTTGCTTGCCCTTTGCGGACACAACTGGCCCGTGTACCTGGGATTCCGCGGAGGCCGTGGCATCATGCCCGGCTTTGGTGGGCTGTCGGTGATGGCTCCGTGGGTGGCGGTAGCCGGCGGAGCCCTGTTCCTGGTGGTTACGCTCTCCACGCGGATCCTGTCGCTGGGCAGCATCGTGGGCACCCTGGCCGTCGCGTTGATCAGCCTTGCGCTGACCTTCGCCATCGGACACCACCAACTGTACACGCTGTACTCCTTCGTGGGCGGCGCGCTCATCATCTGGCAGCACCGGGACAACATCCGCCGCATCGCCAACGGGACCGAGCGCAGACTCGGCCTTCCGGGGCTGCGAAACCGCTGACTTCCGCCGTCCCGCGCGCTCATCTCCCGATTCCCTCCGCGCTGGTTTGCAGTGATGAATCCTGTGCTAAACTGCACATAATCACCGGACTTGGCGGGTAAATGGCAGTACAGAACACCATTGAAACCAACGCGATGGGGGTCTCTCAGACCGTTGTTGAAGCCACGGCGGTCGCTCATCGCATCGCGGACAACGTGGCCAACGTTATCATTGGCAAGAACGACGTCATCGAACAGGCTCTCGCCGCCCTGATCGCCGACGGACATATCCTGGTAGAGGACGTTCCCGGCGTGGGCAAGACCATGCTGGCGCGCTCCCTCGCAGTGTCCATCGGCGGCACCTTCTCCCGCATCCAGTTCACTCCGGACCTGCTGCCCAGCGACGTTACCGGTGTTTCCGTTTACAACCAGGGTACCGGCGATTTCAATTTCAGGTCCGGCCCCATATCCGCTCAGTTGGTCCTCGCAGACGAGATCAACCGCGCTACGCCAAAAACCCAATCGGCTCTGCTGGAGGCAATGGAGGAGCGCCAGGTCACGGTGGACGGCGTCACTCACCAATTGCCGGCCCCGTTCCTGGTCATCGCCACCCAGAACTCCATAGAGTACGAGGGAACGTTCCCGTTGCCCGAAGCCCAGTTGGACCGGTTCCTGATGCGAATCAACGTGGGCTACCCCATGTTCGACGAGGAAATGACCATCATCGCGCAGCAGGAGTTTTCGCATCCGATTCAAGAACTGGAGGCGGTGGCGACGCCGGAGGACGTGATCCTCCTGCAGAAGGCCGCGCAGAGCGTGTACGTAGATACCCTGGTGCGCGAGTACCTGGTGTCGCTATCCGAGGCTACCCGATCCCACCAGGACGCCGCGCTGGGAGCATCGCCGCGCGCATCCCTGGGACTGTTCCGAACCGGACGCGCCCTCGCGATGATACGCGGCCGCGACTACGTGCTCCCCGACGATATCAAGGAGTTGGCAGTCCCGGTGCTGGCCCATCGCGTCGTGCTGACCCCGGCGGCCCGCATGCGCGGCGTACGGCCCGAGCGCCTGGTGTCCGAGGTTCTCAATACCGTGGCCGTCCCGGGAGCCGGATAAGCGCCCATCGTCCATCGGCCTTCCCCATTCACTCAGATCGCAAGATGCGTCAAACAATCCGTAAGTCCATCAGCGAGCACCGGCGCAAGATCCTCTTCGGCCTGCTTATCCTGGCCGTGTTGTTCTACGCCACGGGCACCGGCTTCCCGTTTTTCTACCGGCTGCTGTTCACCCTGATCGCCCTGGTGACCATCGGCTACGGTTGGGCATGGCTGAACCTTCGGGGACTGGAAGTGCGACTGTTCCGGGTCGGCACCCGCGGGCACATCGGCGAATACCTGGACGGCCAGATCCAACTGGTGAACCACACTCGGCTGCCCAAGTCCTGGCTGGAAATCGTGGAGGACACCGACCTGCCGTTCCCCGGCGGACGGACCGTATCGCTCATCAAGGGACAACTCCGGTCCTTCCGCATCGCGACCTACCTTTCCCGTCGTGGCGTCTATCGCACCGGCCGGTTGCGCATCACCGCCCGCGACCCGTTCGGCCTCTTCCGCCTGACCCGCACATACCTCGACTATCAGACGTTCACGGTCCTCCCGCAAACGGTGCCGCTCCCCGATCTCGACCAGCGTTTCGCCAACCTGCCCAGCGACAGCGTTTTCTCCCGCCGCACTCCCGCGATCACGCCGGAATCGTCCACGGTGCGCGACTACGCCCACGGCGACAGCCTGCGGCGCATCCACTGGCCGTACACCGCGCGCATGAACCGTCTCATGGTCAAGGAGTTCGACATCGGCGTCTCCGCTCAGGCCTGGGCCGTGCTCGACATGGATCGTCGCTCCCATTTGGGCGAAGTACCGGACAATACTGAGGAACTCGCCGTGACCGTCGCCGCTTCCCTGGTGCGGCACTGGGACGAGTCCGCAACGCCGGCCGGCCTGGCCGCCAACGGCGCCGAGACCTGGATGCTGCGGCCCGACCGACGGCCGGCCCAACTGGGTGTGCTCATGGAGGCGTTGGCGGGACTCCATGCCGACGGGTCTCTGCCCCTGGAACGATTCCTGCAGGACCTCCGTCCCCATCTGTCCGGTTTCAACACTCTCATGATCATCACGGCGTCCCGACGCCCCGAATGGGTGTCCGTGCTGGTGGGCATGCGCCGGCAGGGTGTGAACGTCGCGGTTTGTTATGTCGACCCGACGACTTTCATTGACGGCGACAACAGCGCGCTGACCGGCTCCACGGGACAGACCACCGCCGATTACCTGGCCCAGCACGACATTCCGGTGTACCTGGTGGGTCGCGGCGACGACATCAACCAGGCCCTTTCCCGACCCATGACCCCTCGAACCGTGCCCTCCGCCAACGGCGTGTCTCGCGCCGACCCACGTGCGCAGCCCGCTGTAGTGTGACCCCGATATGGTAACCGCAACTACAACCGCTCCGCCGCTCGCTCGGCCTATCTCGGACGGCGGCGTCCTCAACAAGGCGGCTGGGGCGCTATATCAACGTTTACTGTGGGTGTTGTACGTTTTGCGCCCGCCCGACGGCTGGATTGCGGCCGGCCTGCTGGCAGTCAACATGGTCGTCGTGGTGTGGTCCGTGGAAGTGGCCGACTGGGCTCCCACGCCGGCCCTGGCGGTAACGATCCTGCTGGCCGTACTCACCGCGCTGGTCCTGACCAGGGTGCGCCTCTGGGGAGCCGCATTGATACCCCTGGGCTTGCTCATCGGCGCCGGGGTCATCATATGGCAAATGACCGTTTCCGCACCTTGGGAACTGCGCATAGCGTCCAATGCCGAGTTGTTCGGTCGCCTCTGGGACTGGGTGCTGGCCGCGCGCCACGAAGGCATCAGCGTCGACCCGCTGCCCTTCGCCGTCGGCCTCATGATATCCGCTTGGCTGTCGGGGTTCCTGGCCGGCTGGGTGTTTTTCAGGTACCGCAACTTCTGGGGGGTGTTCGCCCTGGGTTCGCTGGGCCTGCTGTCCAACCTTACCTTCCTGCCCGAAAACGCCAGCATCTACCTGGGCATCTACATCTTCACCGGCCTGTTGCTGGTCGGTTGGGTACAGTCGGTGCGGACCAGGCAACGCTGGGACCGCGACTTCCACGTGTACGACGGACACCTCGGTATCCTCACCGCCAGCGACACAGTCCTGGTGGCGCTCGTCGCGATCCTGATCGCGTTCCTCATACCCGCCGGAGGCCAGTGGGGCCCGGCCAACGCCGTCTACAACTTCACCCGGTCGCCCCTGATCCACTGGGAGGAGGATTTCAACCGTCTTTTCGCCGGCCTTCCCGCCCGACGACCCCTGCCGTATCGCATCTGGGGCGATACCATGGCTTTCCAGGGCACCATCAATCCCACCAACACCCCGGTGCTACAGGTCAACTCCGCGGTGCCGTTGTACTGGAAAGCCCGCTCCTACCCCACCTACACCCACGAGGGCTGGCTGTCCGAAGGCACGGTGCTGAAAGAGCCGGGCTGGCAGCCCGAATACAGCGTTGCCGACCCGGAGCAGGAGCGGTTCAACGTAACCTTTGAGGTCATCCCCAGGTACGACAGCCGGAGCCTGTTCGCCGGCGGCCAGACCGTCGGCGCGAACCGAGACATTCGCATCGAAACCTTCGACTCCCCCCGCTACGTGATCAATCCCCGGTTGGGCGATGCAACCGACGACCTGCCCACGCCGTTGCGCCAGGCTGTGGCCGGAGTGCGCTCGGCGGTTGCTTTGGACGCCTACGCCTCCGATCAGGCAATCGCATCCGCCATTCCGAAATCGTTCCAGTTGGAATCGGTCGAACGAGAGGACGATGGCTCCGTGGTGTCCGCGACAATTGGGGAAATTGTGCCCGCCCAACCGGATGTGCTGGCGGTGCGGGCATCCGGCGGTAACGCCAAATCCGGCGACCCCTACCAACTGACTGCGTCCGTCTCGTCTGCCGACCCCGAGGAGTTGCGGCAGGTCGACCAGGAATATCCGACCTGGGCGTGGGTGCGTTATACCCAGTTGCCCCCCGATATGCCGCCGAGGGTGGAGGAACTGGCCCGCCGAATCACTGCCGGCGCCGATAATCCCTACGACAAGGCCAAAGCGGTCGAATCGTGGCTGAAAACCAATATCACCTACAACTTGGCCATCGATCCTCCCCCCTTCGGCTCCGACGGCGTCGATCATTTCCTGTTTGAAAGCAGGGAGGGTTACAGCGAATATTTCGGCTCGGCCATGACCGTCCTCATGCGCAGCCTGGACATTCCCGCCCGCATGACCACCGGTTACACCACCGGCAACCTGGTCGATGCCTCGAACCTGTACCTGGTTTCCGACCGTCACAGCCACGGATGGTCCGAAGTGTATTTCCCCGGCTACGGGTGGATACCCTTCGAGCCAACCCCCGGCAAGGAGATCCCAATAGTAGTGCCGCCCGAGGAACAGGCCGCGATGGCCGCCCTGAGCGCCGCCAGTGGAGGATCAGGCGACCTGCCCTGTGAAATCGAAGAGGACTGCGAGGAGGCGGACCTCTCACTGGACCCCAACAACCTGCCGACACCGGAAAACCCAACGACCGCGCTTTGGAACGCCGTCCGCGCCGCACTGCCCTGGGCAATCGGTCTCGGCGCCGCTACGTTGCTGGTAGTGGGCTCCGGTTGGCTGGCCTGGCGCCTGCTGCTGGCAACCCCTCGGGACGCGTCGGTCACCTACAAGCGTCTACGGCGGTTGGGCAGATTCGCCGCTTTGGCTCCAGCGCAACACCAGACTCCCCGCCAGTGGGGTTCCAAGGTCGCCGATGCCCTGCCCGAGCATAGATTCGACATTCAGCGCATCGTCGATGCCTATACGATGCGCACGTATTCGGGCCGTTCGTTTGACGAAGCGTCCGACGGCAATCACGTCGCGGATGCGTGGCATGCCGTTCGCTTCCCTCTGCTCTGGTATGCGCTACGCCGCCGGGATGCCTGATCGGGTTGCGTCGGCGAAGCCATAGGCTTGCCGGGGAATGAGCAAAGCCATGAGCAGTTCCGCTCCTCTTTACCGGTGTCTCCACGAGTCGCCCGTCGGCTGGATCGCCCTGTTAGGTTCGGACTTGGGGCTGCGGCGGGTGAGCCTCCAACCCGAACCGCAGGACGCCCTGGCCAGGTTGGGCGAGGAAGCCGGGCTTGCCGAGGACAACCCCGATGTCTTCACGGACGTTCTGTCGGCCCTGGAGGATTATTTCGCGGGAGACGCGACGGCGCTGGGACGCATTGAGGTGGATCTGTCCGGTTCGTCTCCGTTCTTCAGCGCCGCGTGGGACGCCTGTCGCTCAATTCCGCCCGGCGAGACCCGCTCCTACCAATGGCTCGCCGAAGCGGCCGGAAACCCGAAAGCCTCCCGTGCGGCTGGACAGGCAATGGCCAGAAATCCCGTGCCGCTGGTCATCCCGTGCCACCGCGTCGTGGGCAGCAACGGGAGCCTCCACGGGTACGGCGGCGGGGGCGTGGGAGTCAAGGCGCGCCTCCTGGAACTGGAACGCCAGCAGCGGCCCCTCTTGTAGTCGTCGAACGTGAACGACGTATCGTGTTGCGGCGGTCGGGTCTTGCCGGTATCCTTGGAGCCAGCAACTTACTACGCATCAGGCACATCGACCTATCAATCAAACCGCGCCGTCGGCAGGAGGTTCCACCATGGCAGGTCAAAAATTCACTTCGTGGGTTCACGGTTCCGCGATGACCGGCGAGTATCTCAACCGCATCACGGCCGTGCGCCACTGCGGCCCCTTCGTTCGCATCGAGGGCAACGAAGGCCAGAACACCTGGCTCCACTTCGCCATCCCCACTCCCACGGTTCAGAACGGCAACCGCACCAAGGCTGAATCAGTAGCCGTAGCATTCCGCGCCCGGTCCCACGCCAACGTGGCCGAGGTTCTGGTGTACGACGGCGAGAAGATCATCGCTGAGCATCTCGGAATGGCAATCAAGGGCGACAATCTGGACGCCAGTTTCGACATCCCCGACAACCCCGAGGTGGAACGCGGCATCAACGTCGTGGTCGGCGTCACCTTCGACCAGGGCGCGCCCGACATTCGCTCCATGCAGGTGGAGATCGTCGGCGTGGGCGTGAATTTCGAGGGTTAGCCGTCGCTCGTCAAAAACCCGAAATTTAGAGGGGCGGGTAGCAATCACCCGCCCCTCATCGTGTCCGCGTTCAGCAGCTATCGCTGCCTTGGTGAGAAACTCGCGCTACACGCCGTCCACGATCATCACGTTGGAGATGGTGGAGGCAATGCGAAGTTCCTTGGGGCCAGCGTAGTCGTCGGAGTAATACCACCCCTTGGCCTTCTCCAGGCTGTCGAACTCCAGGATCACCGTGCGGCGCTCGGGCTGGTCGCCCTCCACCACCGACACCTCACCCCCGCGAACCAAGTACTTCCCGCCGTGCTTCTCAATGGTGGCCGGCACCTGCCCGCGATAGACCTCAAATTTCTCCGGGTCAGTTACCTCAATGGTGGCGATAACGTAAGCGGCCATGCTATTCCTCAATTGTTGGTGGTTGACGCTCTATAGGTAAGGTTATTCGTCGTCCACGACTTGTACGACGGAATCCCCGACCCTAACATAGCTTTCGGACTCAGTCAGGTCCTCAGACGCAGCTTCGAAACCACCCTCTGTCTTCAGGGTCTCGTAGCGAGTCTCCCATTTCGGCGGTGCAAAATACCTTGATATGTCTATTGCACTAGGACCTACGCCACCGACGTTTACCCGTCTCGTCCGGTAGGTTGTGGCCACTGCGAACTTTTCATATGCACGTTTGATTTTGACTCTAGCTTTTGCTACATCAGCCACACCCAAAATGTCGCCGCTATCAGGATCTCGTATTTCGCCGCCAGATTCGGACAGAATCTCGAAAATCATCCCTTGTTGGACGCCGTGTTTTTGACCAACATTCAACGCCACCTCCCGCGAATTGAGGATTCTCGCTACTTTTCCGCGGATTTGCTCAGTTTGAGTTGTCATGTTGATCAACCCCCCATCCCGTTTGCCAATTTTGGAGGATTTCATCCACGTCGGCTGGGACGATATCGCGCCAGTCCTCTACGGCCGATCGCCCTGTAGGTATCTGCTCATCAATTATTGCTTGGATGACGTCCATACGGTTGTCGCTATTCTGATCGATTTTATAACCTTCAATGCGCCGGGACAACCCATACAAACTATCGCGCAATGATAGCATGCGCCGCGTGGCGGCTCGGGCATGTGGGCGTATCATGTCGGCAGCTGCGTCTTTTGCCGCATTACGCCCGAATCGATATGAACCTGCCAATCCGGTACCCAACGTCACTACTTGGAACAGCAAAGCCTCCAATTGGGAAAGGTCCCGCAACGATGAGACTACAATCATAGCGACTAGGGCAGCTACGAAGAGTGTTCCCAACCCTATGAGCGGTAGGTCTTGCCACCATTTGGTCCGGTACGCCGAGTCTCTGGATCGCATGACGGCGCACCTCCAACGGTCGGATAATCTAAATCGTTGGTTACGACTGCGTCAGTTCCCGCACCGTCTCCGTAAGGGCGGGGATCACCTTCTCCCAATCGCCCACCACACCGTAGCGCGCGTCCTTGAAGATGTTGGCGTCCGCGTCCCTGTTGATGGCGACGATCGCCTTGGACCCGCTGCAGCCTGCCATGTGCTGGCTCGCGCCGGATATGGCGACCGTGATGTACAGGTCGGGCGTGATGGTCTTGCCCGTCAGTCCGACCTGGTAGTTGGCCGGCACCCAGCCCGAGTCCACCGCCGCGCGCGATGCGCCCACGGCGCCGCCCAGCAGGTTCGCCAGTTCCTCCAGCTGTGCGAACGGCTCGGGGCCGCCCAGGCCACGCCCGCCGGACACGACGATCCGCGCGTCTTCCAGTTTGATGCCCTCAGCCTCTTCCTTGACCACGTCCACCACGCGGGTTTTTGCCGCCGACGGATCGATTTCCACCGGAAACGCCACCACCTGCCCGCTGCGGCCGGTATCGGCATCCAGCGGCTCGTAGGTCTTGGGTCGGATGGCTGCGATCTGCGGAGTCTGGTTGCAGCTGACCACGGCAACCGCGCTGCCGCCGTACACCGGACGATTGGCCAGCAACTTGCCCGTGCTGGCGTCGGCCGACACTTCCAGGCAGTCCTGCGCCAGGCCCACGCCCAGCCGGAACGCCAGCCGGGGAGCCAACTCGCGCCCCTCGTTGTTGCGGGCAATCAGGATGATGTTGGGGTTGGCCTCGCCGGCCAGCGTTTGCATGGCCGACAGGTACAGGTCGGGATGATAGTCGCCCAACGCGGGATTCGTCACCGCGTAGACTCTGTCGGCGCCGTGGGCGATGGCCTGTTGCGGCGCGTCGGCCAAGTCTGAACCGATCAGGCCGATGCAAAGCTCCTGGCCCAGGGTGTCGGCCAGCGTTCGACCGGCCGCCAGCAGTTCGTGGGAGGTGGAAGCGAGTTCACCCTGGGGCGCCTCGCCGAATACTAGGATTCCGGTAGCTTCTGCCATTGTTGCGCAGTCTCCGTTGTCGGGTGTCGGGCGGTTGTCAGATAATGCGGTCCTCACGCAGTTTCAGGGCAAGCTTGCGCGCGGCGTCGGCGTCATCGTCACCCTCTATGATCTCGCAGTCCTGTTCGCGTACGGGCACGAAAAGATCATGCAGCGTAACGCGCGGTTCCAGTTGGCTGTCGTCCAGGTCCAGATCCCCCGTGGTCCATACCGTGGGCCGCTTGCGCGTCGCGGCCATGATGCCCCGCAACGTGGGATACCTGGGCTGGCCCAGTTCGTTGCTAACAGTGACCAGCGCGGGCAGATTTGCTTCCACGACTTCGAACCCGTCCGGGGCAAGACGCTCGACGACCACCTTGTCGTCTTTCACGTCCACCTTCTTGCCCAGCGTGATGCACGCCATGCCCAGGGTTTCGGCGACACCCAGCGGGACCTGTGCGTTATCCCAGTCGGACGCCTGGCGTCCGCAGATTATCAGATCGAATCCCCCCAGCTTGTTGATGGCGGACGTCAGCAACTGCACGGTGAAGAACGAATCCACCGAGTTTGCGAAAGCGTCGTCCTGGAGCAGCACCAGTTCGTCCGCGCCCATCGACAGGGGTTTCTTCATGACGTCCAGGGCGAACGTCGTGCCGGAGGATATGACGGTTATGTTCGCGCCCTGTTCATCCTTAATCTGCAAAGCGGCTTCGACTGCGTTTTCGTCAAAGCCGTTGACAACGGGCGGAATATTGGGCGGCGGGACGACCTGGTGGGCGTCCGGGTCAATACGAAAGGCGGCGGCCGGCATTTCAGGGTCGACAACCTGCTTTGCCAGCACGCAAATGTTCACGGGCATCGGAAAATTACCCCCGGCTCAAGGCGAAAATGGAATATGTGAAAGTAATCACTATCCTATTATAGCGTCAAACTCTCCTGCCACAACCTGCGCCCCGTTCAGCCGACGTTATCATCCGAATTGATGACACTTATCAACGCCTATGGTAACCTTGGCGCGACCAATTCAGCTTCTGGAGATGAACCCGATGTGCGCCATGGTAAAGACTCGCAACGGCCTCACCGTCACCACCGCGTCGCCCGCCGCCGCCGACCTGTATCAGGAAGGTCTTGACTTGGTACTATCGCAAAACTATGGGCCTGAGGAGAAGATTCGGGCCGCAATCGACGCGGACGACGGCTTTGCCATGGCCAGCGTCGTGCTGGCCTACGTCCTGCACCTACAGATGAACGTGCCCGCCGCCCGGGCCGCCGCCGAACGTGCGGTGGAACTCTCCGATGGCATCTCACAGCACGAGCGGCAATTAGCGCAGATCGTGCACTGCTTCACCCACGGCAAGGGTACCGAGGCCATCAAGCTCATCCATGAGCATCTGGCCGAATTTCCCACGGACACGCTGGCGATGCGTGTGGCGCAGCGGCTTTACATGCTGGGATGCTTCGGGGCCGGCGTGCCCGACTTCCCCAACCACCTCATGGCGTTGATGTCCAGGGTGGCCCCCTACAACGGCGACGACTGGGCATTCCTTGGTCAGTACGCCTTCGCCCACCACGAGACCAACCAGCCCGAAAAGGCGATGGACCTGGCGCTCCGCTCCCTGGACGGCAACCCGCAGAACGCCGTTGCCAGCCATTCCGTCACGCACTCCTATTTCGAGCAGGGCGACGCCACCAACGGTGGGCAATGGCTGGGCGACTGGCTGGACGGTTTCGACAGGCGCGCCTCCTACAACACCCACCTCTCCTGGCATCTGGCCCTGTTTGAACTGGCCCAGGGGAAATACCAACAGGCTCTCGACCTGTACGAAACCCACATCCGCCCCGGAGTACAGGCTCGCAACCTGTCCAACCTCCAGGACGCAGCGTCGCTGATGTGGCGGTTGCAGATTTACTCGGGCGAAGCGCCCGGCAAGCCGTGGGATGAGGTTCGCGACGTAGCGTTGCCGGCCGCCGACGGACCCGGCGCAGCCTTCCGGGACTGCCACGCCGCCCTGGCTTTTGCCGGCGCCGGCGACGCTGAGGCGACTCAGAGATTGGTGGATCGCCTCACGTCACAGGGCGAGAAAGGCGACGACCTATCCCGAGAAATGACCCTGCCCATCGCCTTGGGCGCGGCGGCGTTCGTTGCCGGAGACTATGACCAGGCCGCCGACCTCATGGGCCCAACCTACCCCGTGCTCGCCCGTATCGGCGGCAGCCACGCCCAGCGCGAGGTGTTCGAGGACACCCTGCTGGAAACCTACATCCGCGCCGGTCGCTACGATGACGCCAAGGCCATGCTGGACGAGCGTCTGTCCCGCCGTTCCTCGGTCCGCGACACCTATTGGTACGGGCGACTGGAGGCCGAAGCCGTCCAGGGAAATGCTGAAGCGTCCCGCGAATTGCTGGTGCGCGCCCGGGCTGCCTGGGCTCCCACCGCTGACGAAAGCGCCGCCGAGTTGCAGCGCCTCGCCACCAGCCTGGACTGCGGCTAGTCTGAACTTGGCTCCGGCAGCCGATTGAGCAGGGATTCCAGCCCCAGCGGCTCGCAAAATTCCGCAAAATTCGGTTGCCGGACACCCGCCCAACGCAGTTGGTCAGGCTCAGTTTCGGGTAGAGGCACGTCCCGCCTCAGCGTGGCGAGTTCGCGATAGAGCAGGGCATCATCCATCCGCTCCGCCAGCCCTGCGACCAATCCGGCCGCGCCTCTGACGTTGACGCCCCATTTGCTGGCATCAAGCGGTATGTCGCTGATGCTCCCATATCGCCTTAGCACCGTGGCGGTGGTACGCGCTCCCCAACGTGGGATGCCAGGAATTCCATCCGCCGAATCGCCCACCAGGGCAAGGTAGTCGGGAATCGATGCCGGCAGAACGCCGAATTTCTCGACGACGCCCACCTCGTCCATCACCTCTCCCTTGCGCCGGTCCAGCGCGACCACCCGTTGCCCTGACACCACCTGCGCCAGGTCCTTGTCAGGCGAGCACATCAGGACCTGCTCCACTGCCCCAAAATCGGAGAAGCGCACGGCGGCGGTTGCCAGGGCGTCATCCGCCTCGAATTCCATCATCGGCCATACCGTCAAGCCCAACGCCTCCGACATTCGCTCCGCCAACGGGAACTGCGCCAACAGGTCAGGATCCGTCCCATCTCCCGTCTTGTACCCGTCGAACATATCGTTGCGGAAGGAACGAATCACGGAATCAAAGGCCACCGCTACATGGGTAACGTCCGGTTGGTTCAGCAGCGCCATGAGGGATTGCGCTAACCCATGCGTCGCTTTGACGTCCCTGCCGTCAGGCGCAGTGCGACCGGGCCGCGGCGAATAGTGGGCGCGAAAGAGCTCGTAGGTGCCGTCAATCAGGTGAATCTTCATAACGGCGCACCGAAGGTCCGCAGCGCGGACACTATGTCGCGGGGGCTTCGTGTAGAACGAATATACGTTGTCTGACCTCGAACACGAACCCTGGCATCACCGGATCTCCGCTCACCGCTTCCGGGTCTTCCAGCACTTCCACATCCGCGCCAGGCCGGTACACGTGCACCTGCCGTCGGTAAGGATCGATCAGCCATCCCAGCTGCGCCCCGTTGACCATGTAACGCTCCATCTTGCGCTGCAACGGCGGCAGCGTATCAGTGCCGGAAACGATCTCAGCCACGAACGCAGGACACACTGTGATGGCCCTATTTTCTCCAGCGGGGGGTAGCCCGGCCACCTGTTCCGGCGACAACCACAATGCATCCGGACGTATGCGAGATCCATCCGGCAAGCGGGTATTCGCGTTGGGCCCGTATGCTTCTCCGCCATTCGATTCTTCCCAGTTGCCCAGCGCGACTGCCAGTCTGAATTCGGCTCGTCCGCCGCTTCGGTTCACCATCGGACTGATTATCAACTCCCCGTCGCAGGTCATCTCCAGGTGTAGGCCGTTTTCCTCGTTGGCCTTTTCGAGGTCGACAAACCACTGGTCGATCTCCTCGTCCGTCAGCTTGCCGGCCACGGAGTCCAGGATGGGTTTGATGTTCACCGACACCGGATGGGTCAGTTCAACCTCGGCGTCATCCGCGCGACGCGCTGATCGCTGGCTAAGGGCCATCGTCGCCATCGCTACGCACCTTCAGCATCTGCGTGCAACGCGAATATCCGCTCGCGCACCCCGAACACGAACCCCGGCAATACCGGATCACCGCTCACCGTCTCCGGATCATCCAGGATCTCCACATCAACCCCGGGCTGGTACACGTGCACCTGTCGGCGGTAAGGATCGATCAGCCATCCCAGCTGCGCTCCATTGGCCATGTAACGCTCCATCTTGCGCTGCAACGGCGGTAGAGTATCGGTACTCGAGACGATCTCGGCCACAAACGCGGGGCAGACGGTTATTGCCCCTCCTTCGGAGACCGGAGGCAAGGAGGCCACCTGCTCAGGGGACAACCACAAAGCATCAGGGCGTATCCGAGAGCCGTCCGGCAGACGCATATTCGCGTTGGGTCCGTATGCTTCTCCTGCGTGCTCCTCGGCCCAAACGAACAACCGAACAAAAAACTGGCCCTCAGCCATCCCGCCATCGCGATTCACCATGGGACTGATTATCAACACCCCGTCGCAGGTCATCTCCAAGTGTAGGCCGTTTTCCTCGTTGGCCTTTTCGAGGTCGACAAACCACTGGTCAATCTCCTCATCCGTCAACTTGCCGGCCACGGAGTCCAGGATGGGTTTGATGTTCACCGACACCGGATGGGTCAGTTCAACCTCGGCGTCATCCGCGCGACGCGCTGATCGCTGGCTAAGGGCCGTCGTCGCCATCGCTACGCACCTTCAGCATCTGCGTGCAACGCGAATATCCGCTCGCGCACCCCGAACACGAACCCCGGCAATACCGGATCACCGCTCATCGTTTCCGGATCTTCCAGGATCTCCACATCAACCCCGGGCTGGTACACGTGCACCTGCCGGCGGTAGGGATCGATCAGCCATCCTAACCGCGCCCCATTGGCGATATAACGCTCCATCTTGCGCTGCAACGGCGGCAGCGTATCGGTGCTCGAAACGATCTCGGCCACAAACGCAGGGCAAGCGGCTATCGCTCCTCCTTCGGAAACTGGAGGCAAGGAGGCTACCTGCTCAGGAGACCACCACAAAGCATCCGGGCGTATCCGAGACCCATCTGGCAACCGCATATTGGCGTTCGCTCCATGGCATTCACCACCATAATCCCTTGTCCAAAGGCCCAAGTCCACACCCAATTCGACCTCTGCTTTCGACCCATCTCGGTTCACCATGGGACTGATTATCAACTCTCCGTCGCAGGTCATCTCAAAGCTTAGGCCGTTTTCCTCGTTGGCCTTTTCGACGTCCACGAACCACTGGTCTATCTCCTCGTCCGTCAACTTGCCGGCCACGGAGTCCAGGATGGGCTTGATGTTCACCGACACCGGATGGGTCAGTTCACCACCCGCGTCGCTGATGGTGGCAGCCACCTGCTCGGTAACGGCTGTCGTTGCCATGGAGATCAGACCTCTACGTCAGTCCAGATAACGGTAGCCGGGCAGCGTGAGAAATTCCACAAATTCCTCGGACAACACGATTTCATCCAGCAGTTCAACCGCCTTGTCCAAAGCCCCGGCGTTTTCCTGACCCCGCTGGCCCAACAAAGCCGCTGCTTCCTCCGCCCGCACCTGCCGATAAAGCTCGGCGGTGACGGGCCGGCCGTCGTCCAGCGATGCGCCATGCCGCAGCCATTGCCATAGCTGCGAGCGCGAGATCTCGGCGGTAGCGGCGTCCTCCATCAATCCGTATATCGCGACGGCGCCGTTGCCACGCGTCCACGCGTCGACGTATTGCAACGCGACACTGATGTTGTTGCGCAGACCCGCCTCGGTAATCTGGCCTTCGGGAACCGCCAGCAGGTCGTCTGGTGCAATCCGTACCTCCGGAATCACAGACAGTTGGTTCTCAGTTGAGAACGCCGACTGGAAAACATCCAGCACCGGCGGCACCAGGCCAGGGTGGGCCACCCACGCGCCATCAAATCCCTGGTCGGCCTCGCGTTGCTTGTCGGAGCGCACCTGCGCGAACGCCGCCTCATTCGCTGCTTCGTCGTCGCGGCGGGGAATGAAAGCGGACATGCCGCCCAGCGCGTGGGCTCCTCTGCGATGGCACGTGTTCACCAGCAGGTGCGCCGCAGACGTGAGGAAATGGGTCGCCATCGTAACCTGCGACCGGTCGGGGAAAACCATATCCCGACGGTTGTTGAACACCTTGATCACGCTGAAGATATAGTCCCAACGCCCCAGGTTCAGACCCGCCGGCCGTTCCCGAAATTCGTAAAGAATCTCTTCCATCTCAAAGGCAGCCAGGATGTGCTCGATCAACACCGTCGGACTGATGCTGCCCTGCGGAATGTCCAGCCGTTCTTCCGCGTATTTGAACACGTCATTCCACAGCCGCGCCTCAAGATACGACTGGAGTTTTGGCAGATAGTAGTACGACCCTGTTCCGTGGCTCTGCTGCGCCACCCGATTGTGGTAGATGGTCAGCCCGAAATCGAAAAAGCTCCCGGCCACGGGCTCGCCGTCCACCAGCACGTGCCGTTCAATCAGGTGCAGACCCCGCGGGCGCACACACAGAGTGGCCGTCTCATCGTTCAACTGATACTGGCGTCCGTCGGCGGCCTCGTCGCTGATGGTGCGTCGGTACGCGTCCCGAACGTTCAACTGCCCGTCCAGCGTCGGCAGCCATGCCGGCGAGTGGGCGTCCTCGAAGTCGGTCATGTAGACCTGAGCCCCGCAGTTCAGCGCGTTGATCACCATCCGCCGGTTCGACGACGGCCCGGTGATCTCCACACGACGGTTGGTCAGGTCGGACGGCGCCGCCTGAACCCGCCAATCTCCCTCGCGCACCGCGCGGGTTTCCGTCAGAAAGTCCGGCGATGCTCCCGCATCAATCTCCGCCTGGCGGCGCTTGCGCGCGTCGATCAACCGCCGGCGCGTGGTCTCGAAATTGCGGTGCAACTCGGCGACGAACCCGAGGGCGTCGTCCGTAACAACTTCTGCGTAGTGTGCCGGCACGGGGCCGAGGATCTGAACGTTGTTGTCTGCCATGCTCACTTTTCCCGATTGGATGAATACTGGTTATCAGTCGCTATCAGAGGGATCTACAGGTTCAGGGTCTGTTGGCGGCGCCACGGGGTGGCGACCGTCTCCATGATGATGGAATGCCAATCTAATCAACAGTTCACGGTGATTCCGCTGCACTGACGACTCTTCCGCCTTGGCATCCAGCTTGGTTTCCAAGGCTTCTACCTTAGCTTCGAGAGTTGTCAGTCTTCGGTCAATCTGGGCTACGTCGCCTCTCAGGCCATCGATCGACGCAACTACCGCTGCTAGTTCAGCCTTCCATTCCTGGCGATTCGCCCGCGCATCAGCCCGCAGATAGAGCACGGCACCGATAATGCCGCCAACAAAAACAGCATTGGTGCCAACGAATCCCACCAGTGCGATTAGCAGTTCGAGCTGGCCCATGATCGTCCGCTATTCTGCTCGCAGCCCCAACTCGGCCAAACGCTGCCGGCCCGCCACATCAACCGACAAACCCGCCTGCAGCCCGTCGCGGTATTTACGCTGCAACTCGTTCAACTGGTATGCCACCGGTCGCATGCCTTGGCTTCGATGCGCAGCCGTTTCCGCCAGCGTTTCGTATGCCTGGTCCAGCGACCAGTAGAACGACAGTAGCCACGACAGTTCCCGCTCGTCGGCCGGCGCCGGAACGTCCGTTATATCCAGAACGGTATTGACCACCTTGGTGTACCGCAGGATACCGGCCTTGTCCTGCTGGTCCCGACCATAGTACCGCCGGTGCATCAGTTCTCGCACCCGGCTGGCGTAGTCGTCCTCGCCGTAGATATTGATGGGCAGCCACTTCTCCCGCAGGTCCAGCACCTCGTTGCCCCCGGCGTCCATCACCGCCACCGCCACCTCCGACCTCAACACTCCGTCGTACTCGAACTTGACCGCGTTCCGCAGCAGTGCCTCCTGTAGCAGCATGGTCAACTCGCGGGGGATATTGATGTACCGGGAACCCGACGCCTCTTCGTTGCTGTCTGCTCCGACGCCGCCGGTGTTGAAAGCGTAGTACTGCTGCGGCATTCCGCCCCACGACAGTTGTTGTAGCACGTGGTACAGCAGGTTGGCGTTCTCGTCTTCCAGGCCGATGATGAACGGATCCGAGAAATACTCCACGTACGGCCGGCCAATCGCTCCGATGGCCGCTCCCATCTGCACCGCCTCGCCGTACATCAGCACACGGATGTACTGCTCCAGACTCAGGCGGCGCAACGGTGGGATCACCGTGTTCTGCCGCATCACCTCTTGCCAGAAGACCCGGTTGGTGCTCTCCATGGGCACGTGCACCGAATCGGACAGCCGCCCATCGGTGATTTTCCCGATCAGCCCTTGGGCTCCCTTTCGCTGCAGCAACCCGCGCCGCGACAGGATCATCCGCATGTTGCGCACCGGATTCTCCAGGTAGTTGGGCTCCTGGCTCTCCACCTTCACCGGCACGTTTTCCAGCGTCTCGTCCGCCGTGGTCACGCCGGGCGCGCCCCGCAACACGTCGTAGGTGATGGGATCGTCGTCCCGCGTCAGGCCGAACGGCACCGCGTAGAAGTTGTTCTCGGTACCGTCGATGGCGTGGGAGATCAGCGCGCTGCTCCCGTGCAGCCGGCTGGGAATCGGCTCATCCAGCGGTTGCAGCAGCACAATGTCGTCGTTCATCGGGTAAACCCCTTCCTCGGGGTCGTGCGGCAGGTTCAGGATGCCGGCCAACTCGCTGTTCGCCAGCTCCACCATGATGGTCAACGTGCTCTTGCCGTGCAGCGACGGCCCAACGGTGACCAGCGCGGTGTTGGTCAGATCGCCGTCCAACGTCCGCGCCCGCGCCATGCTAAGGGCCGCCTGCACCGCCAGCCCGTTGTTCTGCTTCACCTGGTGCATGGCGATGGACAGCGGCCCCATCTTGTGCTCGCCCACGTAGTCGAATCCGAAGTGCAGCGACAGCCCCCGCGTCGGCGCCTTGAAGACCAGTTGCGTTATGCCCGCGTCCTGCAACTGCTTTTTGAGCCCATCATCCAAACCCAGGTCGTCCATCCAGTGCGGCACCGACACCTCCAGGATGTCCGGTGATTCCTGCCACTGGTCCTGCGGGAGCTCGAACGTCAGCCGCCTCCACATGTACGGGGCCTGCATGTACCGCGTGCCGAAAAGCAGCTGCCGCGCATGAAAAGACCGGCCGGGCGCGTCGCAAATCTGCCGGTCGGTCTGCACTATCCCCTCGCCGCTGGCGAAACTGGCCTCCATCTTGTCGCATACCTGGTGGAACACCTGCGTGAAGAGTCGCTGGTTGTCCTCGGAGAACGCCAACGCGTCGCGGTTGCGGGTGAACCCTTCCACGAAATACTGGGTCAAGTCGGGTCGTCGCACCACGCCCAGTTGGCTGAAAAACGCCAACCCTCCGTTGTCCAGACGGAACACCGTCTCCGGCCACACCTTGCTCGACGCCCGGCCGGCCGCGTTGGCCTCTACCGCTTCGGCCTCCAACTCCTGCGCTTGTGCCAGCAACTCCGACTGTGTCTCAGCCGGCAAATCCTGGAAGATCGGCATCTTGCCGACGATCCATTCCTCGGACGGGTTGTACAGGGGACTGTCCGTGCGTTGACCCTGACGCGCCACTGCGCACAGGCGAGTCAGGGCCGATTCAAACTCGGGAACAATATCAGGACCGGACAGCGGCGACTTGCCATCGGTCCGGTCGGTGGAGTTGGTGGTCGGGCTGGTCAAGGTTGTTCTCCCGATGGGCAGGGTGGTTCACGGCGCGGCTTTTGGAGAATCAGCCACCATTAAAACACACGCCATCAGGTGCGGATGCCGCTGATGGCGAAAGGGCTGTGGGTTCCAACGTGGTTGAGCCGGCGCCGGATTGAAAATGCGAGAATGCCGCCCGATTATGCTACCCCGAACCGCCCCTACTGTCAAAAACAGCCAACAGATAACCGAGGCGATACCCAAACTACCGGCCCTCTGACGAGGGCCGCGTTTTCAAATGAGTTGATGGAACCGCACACTCGCTAATCCGCTTCCAAGTCGCCAACCGGAATAAGGTAACAATGCACTCGGTCTGCGGCGGCGTTCTTCCTACGCCCTGTAGGAATATCGACGCCGGCTACGGCTCCTTTGGCAGGAAGACCGGTGAACTCGTGCAGATATTCAGCGTTTCGTTTGGCTCGTTTGATATCATCGTTTGCCACGGTGAACGACGCCTCGATTGCAATGTAAGCAGGATGGCCATTGGCATCGCGCGCCCGGATAACCAAGTCTGCGTTGAGGAAACTACGAACGTCACTTTCCATCTTGCCGCTATCGCGGGCCATTTTGGAAAAGCCCAAGAGTTCTTCTTGCGGTAATTCAGAGATCACCTGATAGCCCATCTCATCGGCAATCAGACTGGCGTTGCGGCGCATCACGTTTGCAGCATGCGCTCCGCGCAGATATCCCAAGTGTCGGTCTATTTTGTTAAAGCGCTCTCCAGTTTGATCGAGCCGTTTGAGGACTTCGCTGTTGACCTTGGTTTGTGCATCCCGATCTTCCTTGGTCGCTTGGCCGAGTTCCTTTAGCGCTTCAAGCACACCGTCGATCCTCTGAACAATCTCCGCGCCCTCCGCCGTCAAATGTTCTAGAGATGGTGCTGGTGTGCCTGTTTCAACCATCTTGCGACCTCCGTAGGCAGGTCCGACTGCCGACCCAGTATAGCAAATTGTAGCCGTCGCTATCTGACCGAGGTGATATGAAAGTGGTTCTGAACAACGATTCAGACTAGCGTCCTTCTCTCTCCGACTCTGGCACCTCCCCCGCCCGCGCTGTTATGATGACCGCGCGTACAGCGCACCCATACCAAACCCAAGGACCCATCAAACCACATGAACCAACAATCCAATGTCGCCCCGCCTACTCTGCTGCCCGGACTCACTGGACACTGCGAGGAACTGGTGGGCGAGCACAACACCGCGCCCCATACCGGTAAGCTGAGCACCCCGTCCATGATTCGCGCCATGGAGCAGGCCTCCCAGCGCGCCGTTCTTGACTACCTCCCGCCTGAGCAGTCCACCGTCGGTTTTGAGGTCAACGTACGCCACGTGGCCACCGCCGACATGGGCGTAACCGTCGTCGCCAACGCCGAGCTTGAGAAGGTCGATGGCCGCTGGCTCTACTTCAAGGTGGAGGTGCTTGACGGCGACCGCACCATCGGCGTGGGCACCCATCGCCGGGCCATCATCACCCTGCCGCCCGACGCCACCAACCGCGGCGGCGGAGACGAGCCTTAGGCGGACCACCGGCACGAACTGTAACCAACCGTTCCCGCATCCCGACGCGACAAAGGAGAACGACCCATGGAACCCATAATCCACAACATCAAGGACTATCCCGAAGGCGCCGTCGCCCGCCTCATCAGCATCGACGACAACCCCAACCTCGTAACCCTGGCCTACTCGGTAATCGAGCCGGGCGGAACCAGCTCGCACCACATCCACGAGTGGGAGCACGAGGTCTACATCATCGAGGGCAGCGGCACCCTGGTCGCCGACGGCAAGGAATATCCCGTCAAGGCCGGCGACGCCATGTTCATCCCGCCCATGGTCGACCACGTCACCCGCAACGACGGCGACAGCGACATCCGCCGCATCGAGATCAACCCCTTGGCCGCCTCCAGCGGCAACGCCCGCCCCGGCGGTTCCGAGCCGGGCGCCGGCACTCCGCCGGTCATCCGCAACCACGCCGACCTCAACGACGAGACCGGGCACACCATGCTCGGCGGGCGCGACGGCTGCCCCAACTACCTGATGCTCTACAACGGCTACATGCAGCCCGGCGCCGTCAGCCACCCCGAAACCGGCGGCCACAACCACGCCTGGGACCACACCGTGTTCATCCTGGAAGGATCCGGCACCATAGTCATCTCCGGCACGGAGTACACCGTAACCGCAGGCGACGCCGTCCTGGTTCCCCCGGGCGAGCATCACCAGTGGAAGAACGAGACCGACGCCCCCATGCTCCGCGTAACCTTCAACGACATCGTCTCCGAAGGCCACGGCTGATACCCTTTATAAGGTTTCAGCCGCAGTCGCCGGGTCAAGGAGTCGCCTATGGAAGTTCCAGTCTTTGCCACAGTCGTTGGCACGGGGATTGCCACCGTCGGCGTGGGCGTCACCATCATTGTGCTGCTGCTCAGAGGCAGCTACGCCCTGGGCAGGAGCACCACCCAAGTGGAGGGCCTGAGTGCCGGGGTCACCGAGGTACGGAACGAAGTCGTCGGGGCGGTTCGTACCGAAATCGGGGAGACCCGCGCCGAGGCCCGGCAGGACAATGAGCATCTGCGTACGCAAGTCAAGCTGGATGTTGAGCATCTGCGGACCGAAGTCAAGCTGGACATTCAGCAAGTACGAGAAGAAATCCGGGAAGCGAGTGCTGAGGCCCGGCAGGACAACCAGCAACTGCGGGAAGAAATCCGGGAAGCGCGGGCAGAAGCCAAACAGGCCATCCAGCAACTGCGGATTGAACTCCGACAGGAAATGCAGGAGTTACGGGCCGAGGCCAGGCAAGACAACCGTGAACTACGAACCGAAATGAACGCCGGGTTCGAGAGACTGCTCGAAGCTATCAGCTCTATCCACGTCGAAGTCCAGCAGAGCAACCGGATGATTGCCGCCCTGGCGAACCACACCCACGACACCGACGGGCGCACCGTATTCACCGTGCCATCCCCGCCCGGCGGTTAGGCAACCAGAGCAATGCCCGACTCCACCACCATCGCCGCCGTCCGCGCCCGCGAGGTCCTCGACTCTCGCGGCAACCCCACCGTCGAGGTGGATATGCACCTTGACGGCGGCGCGATGGGCCGGGCCATTGTTCCCTCCGGCGCCTCCACCGGGCGCCACGAGGCCATCGAACTCCGCGACGGCGACCCCGCTCGCTACGAGGGCCAAGGTGTCCTGCGCGCCGTCGCCGCCGTCAACACCATCATCGCGCCGTCCGTCTGCGGCTCAATGGACGCCACGGATCAGCCGGCGCTGGATGAGTTCCTGCGCGAACTCGACGGCACGTCCAACAAATCTCGCCTGGGCGCAAACGCCATCCTCGGCGTGTCGCTGGCCGCCGCCCACGCCGCGGCAGCAGCCACCGACCAACCACTGTACCGCTACCTCGGCGGTCCCGACGCCGCCATTATGCCAGTCCCGATGGTCAACATCATCAGCGGCGGGCGACACGCAGCAGCCGGCCTCGATATGCAGGACTTTCTCGCCATACCCATCGGCGCGGAGACCTATAGCGACTCACTGCGCATGGTCGTGGACGTGTACCGCGCGGTGGGTCGCGTCCTCTCCCAGATGGGCCCCTACGCCTACGGCGTCGCCGACGAGGGCGGGTACGGCCCGCCGCTGCCCTGCCATGAGGACGCCCTGGGAATCCTCTACGACGCCACTCGCCTGGCCGGCTATCGCTGCGCTCGCGATGGCGACATCGCAATCGGCATGGACGTCGCCGCCACCGAGTTTGTCGGGGGCGATGGAAACTACCTGCTCCGCGCCGAGGGTCGGTGGTTCACCACCACCGAATTGGCCGATCTGCTCGCCCAGTGGTGCGTAACTTATCCCATCATCTCCATCGAAGACGGCCTATCCGAGGACGACTGGGATGGGTGGGAATACCTCACGCAGCAGATGGGCGCTACTACCCAGCTCATCGGCGACGACCTGTTCACCACCAACCAGGAGCGCCTGGCTCATGGCGCGGACGCGGGCATCGCCAACGCCATCCTGATCAAGCTCAACCAGATAGGCACCCTCACCGAGACCCTGGAAACCGTCCGCCTGGCCCAGGAGCGCGGCTACCTGCCCGTGATCTCCGCCCGTTCCGGCGAGACGGAGGACACCACCATTGCCGACCTGGCCGTTGCCACCGGCGCCGGTCAGATCAAGATAGGCTCCATCACCCGCTCCGAGCGCCTCGCCAAGTACAACCGCCTCCTTCGCATCGAGGAGGAACTCGGCGACCGAGCGCAATACCCAGGCCGCGACGTATTCGCCCGGTTCCTCTCCTGATGGCCGTTGAGGCAACACGGTCGTCGGCAGAAACCCGCATGGCAATCCTCGCCGAGCACGCGCCACAACTCGGCCTGACCCTGACGCCGCACCAACTCGCCCAGTTCGCCAGATACACCGAACTGCTCCAGGCCGGCAACCGCCGCGCCAACCTCACCTCCATCACCGACCCGGAGCAGGTGCAGGTCCGACACTACCTCGATTCCCTCACCGCCGTGCTGGCCTCACCGCAATGGCGAGACGGAATGCGCGTCGTCGACATCGGCGCCGGAGCGGGCTTCCCCGGCGTCCCCCTCAAGATCGCGTTTCCAGGCATTCGGCTGACCCTCGCTGAATCCACGGGCAAGAAGACGGCGTTCCTAAGCGAGTCGATTGATGAACTCGGGCTGCACGATGTGGAGGTCCTGACCATCCGCGCCGAAGACCTGGGCCGCACCGAGGGCTACCGCGGCCAATTTGACGTCGCGTTGGCCCGGGGCGTCGCATCGCTGCCCACTTTGATCGAGTACGCGCTGCCCCTGTGTAAGGGCCACGGACACCTGCTTGCCTGGAAGGGCAGCGACGGTCCAGTGCAAGCCAAAATCTCGGTCAACGCGCTCAACGAACTGGGCGGCAAAATCGCCGGCACGCACTCCGTCAACGCGCTGTCGCCGCCCCTGCCACCCAACCGCTGGATCGTTTCGGTGGAAAAGGTCCGGCGCACGCCCGGCCGTTACCCGCGCCGCGTCGGCGTTCCAGCCAAGCAGCCCCTCTGATCCTGATCGCTCGCAGCGATCTCCAACGCCCGCGTCAAGTCCTCGGGACGGTTGACGTTGAAAAAGCTCAGCAACTCCGGGTCGAATCGGCGCGCCTCATCCTCGGAGACATACCGCACCCGCACCGAGTCCAGAAACCCCGAGGCTTTCAGTTCGCCCGCCTCCAGCCGTTCGGTGATCGTCGGAATGCACCGCCGTGAGTACAACGCGTGGGTGGGTTCGGGCCGCCCGACAATTACCGGCACCACCGCATCGACCCCATCGCGTAATCCAGCCATGTAGGCGATTAACGGCGGAGAGAGGAATGGCAGGTCGCACGCCACCACCAACGCCCACTCGTTCCGCGCCGCCTCGATCCCCGTGTAAATCCCGCCCAGCGTTCCCATACCGGGCAGCGCGTCAACCACCACGCGATGCGGAAGATCCTCCGGCGCCCTCTCTGCCTGACCCTCGTCGGCCACGACGATCACCAAGTCATCCGAGCCAACCGCCTCGCTCGCCCTTCTGACCACCCGCCTCAGCAGGGTCTCACCGCCGAAAGGCTCCAACGCCTTGTCGCGCCCCAACCGCTGGCTGACCCCGCCGGCCAGTACGATGATGGTGATCCCAGAAGGCATGTCACACTGCCGGGTCAATCTACTTTATCGAACTGACGAGCAAACCCGTCAATGCGTCTATAATCAGAAAACTGGCTAGGGTGAACAATTCAAGACCAAACCACACATATAACTGGACCGCGAGTTGCCGTTTGCTGGTTCTTTGTCGAGCAAGGTCTTCCGATGTTGAGAAGATGACGCGGCCTCCCAAATAGACCACGCGCAGATACGTAGCACCGCAATAATCACCAGGGAATACCTGGTCCAAGAATTGGCGGCCTCCGTAAGGTCAGTAGCAAAAAGCGCAACTCCGATGGCTGCCGTTGCGACAGTAACTATGCCCAAGCTTATGGTATTCCAATGGCGTTCCCATTCTTCATGCTCGCGCATAATTGGGCTCCCAGGACCGTGAATCCATCTAGCCTTGGCCCGTACTCTTCCGGTGCCCCCGCCAGATTTCCCATGTCGCATAACTCCCGGGGCAGATAATCAGGAACGTGCCGCCTCCAATCATTCCCCAGAACGCGGAATTGATAGTCAGCCAATTGTCCCCCGCGTTGGATTTTAGGGAGAACGCCAGTATCAGAAATATCCCTCCAATCATTATCCCGCCCAGCCACGCTAGCGCCACCCACTGCCAATCGGTGCGCCAAACCGATTGACTGGCCGATCCTGCCCTGGAGTCAGGAGAGACAGTTGAAGAATCGGCAGCTGCTATTTCTCGCAGCCTTTCACTCTCCATATCCATCACCTCCTTTCGAGCCTGTGTTTTCCTTGCCGCCAGTGTAGCATGGCAACGAGTTGCGACCCGTCTGTGCTACTCTACCGTTTGATCAGACGGAGTCCAACCAAGGAATACGCCATGCCCCGCGCTGCTTTCATCTACGACGACGCCATGAGCCAGCACGTCCTGCGCCAGGACCATCCCATGCGCCCCATTCGTCTGCGCCACACCTACGAACTCCTCGAGGCGTACGGCGCATTCGATAGTGACGATTCGATGCTGGTAACGCCCACCATCGCCGACGAGACCACTGTCGGCGCGTTCCACTCCCGCGACTACATGGCCGCCGTTCGCACCTTCAGCCTCGGGCTCACCGGATACCAGCCCCAGCGGTTCGGATTCGCCCAGGGCGGCGACAATCCCACCTACCCGGGCATGTACGAGGCCGCCATGCTCAGCACCGGCGCCACGCTGGACGCCGCCCGGATGGTCGCCGATGGAGAGGTGCAGGCGGCGTTCAACATCAGCGGCGGTCTGCATCATGCCGCCGCCCGCAACGCCAGCGGTTTCTGCGTGTTCAACGACCCGGTGGTCGCCATCCACTACCTACTCAATCGCGGGTTGCGCGTCGCCTACGTGGATATCGACGCCCACCACGGCGACGGCGTTCAGGACGCGTTTTACAACGACCCTCGTGTCCTGACCATCTCGGTCCACGAATCGGGACGCTACCTGTTCCCCGGCACCGGATTCGCCGGCGAAGTCGGCTCGGGCGAGGGCGTCGGTTACGCCGTCAACCTACCCCTCTATCCCTACACCGACGACGAGATATACCTCGACGCCTTCGAGTCCATCGTCCCGCCCTTGATCAACGCCTTTGCCCCCGACGTCCTGCTCACCCAGCTTGGCATCGACTCATACCACACCGACCCGCTCACCCACCTGCAGGTCACCAGCCGTGGTTTCATTGCCGCCGTCACGCGACTCGGCGGTCTCGGCTACCCGTGGCTCGCCACCGGCGGCGGCGGATATGACATCGGCGCGGTGGCCCGCTGCTGGACCTTGGCCTACGGAGTCATGTGCGGCGCAGACTGGCCCAACCGCATCCCCACCGTCGCCACGGAGCGGTTGGGCCGGACCACCCTGCGTGACACCGAGATCCCGGAGATACCCGACCACATCCGCGCCGACGCCCGCGCCCTGGCCGCCGAAAGCGTGGCCGCCATCAAGGACGCGGTGTTCCCGGTTCACGGGTTGAGCGCGTAGCCCTGTCGGCTCGGCGGCACGCACCGCACCGCCGTCGTGATGAACCCGCTGTGCGCCACCATTCGGTGCGCCGGCCTCACACTGCGCCGCGTCACGTTCCACCCCCGCAGCATCGTTTCGGCTGTCTCGATGCGCGCGTAACGCCCGTCGTCCTGCAACGCCAGTACCAGCTCGTGCACCTGCAACACAGTGGGCAGGAAGCACAGCAGGATGCCACCCGTATGCAGGGCCTCAGCGGCAGCGTCCAGGATCCGCCACGGTTCCGGCAGGTCCAGCACCACCCGGTCCACGTCCGCTTCGGCAATCCCCTCGGCGATGTCGCCGACCTTCACTGACCAATGCGACGTATCGGGGATGACCGACTGCACGTTGGACGTGGCTTTGGCCACCACTTCCCCGTTGATTTCGTACGAAATTACTCGACCCGTCGGCCCAACCGCCCGCAGCAACCCGGTGGTCAAGGCACCCGATCCCAGGCCGGCCTCCACCACCGTCGCGCCCGGGAAAATGTCGGCCATCGAAACGATGTTTCCCAGATCCTTGGCGTAAATCACCTGCGGCCCCCGCGGCATCAGGCGCACGTAGTCGCCCAGCGTGGGCCGGATGCCCAGTAGCACGTGGCCCCGGTTGGTGGTGTACCAGCCACCCACCGGCTCCCCAATCACGTTGGCATGGGGGATAAACCCCAGGTGGCAGTGAAACTCCCCGCCCTCGGTCAGCGTTTGCAGGTAAGCGCGGCCCTTGCGGTCGAGGAATAACGCCAACTCGCCCGGCACGAACCGGTTGTTGCTAACGCCGTCGTCGCCAAGGTCGGGTCCAGGGTCTTGGGTTGCGGTCATTGCTGTATTATACAGACGCTATGATGGAGCGGTTGTTCACCTACGACGAGGCCAACGACCTGGTGCCGTGGATCGAGGAGCGATTCGCCGCCATCGCGCCCATGCGCAATGAACTGGTGGATCGCCAGGAGACCCTGCTGTCTCTCCTCCGGCGGCGGCGCAGCAACGGCCACTCCAGCAGCGAGCAGGAAATCGCTGACGCCGAGAACGTGGTCACCCGTTTGACCCGCCAATTGCAGGATGCGGTCAAGGAGATCACCGACCGGGGCATCGAGGTGCGCGACATCGGCCGCGGCCTGGTCGACTTCCCGCACAACCGCGAGGGCGAAACGGTGTACCTGTGCTGGCAGCGCGGCGAACCCTCCATCGGCTGGTGGCATCCCACCAACACCGGCTTCGCCGACCGCCGGCCGTTGTGAGCCAGCCGGCGCATCCTTAAAACGCAACCTTAGCATCCCAAAAGTTGCATCGGCGGCGGGCTAATGCAACCTACCTTGCACAAAATTCACCTCTATGTAATCTTTGGGGGATTCATTTACATCTCCGCAGCGCTGATATAACTTTCCTTACATCGCACGCATCGTCATGTAAAATATATCCGTTTGATTTACATAGCCATCGCGGTGCTGCGATGCCACCCGCACGCGCGATCCTGAGTGCAGCAACATCTGCTTACTTCCCCAATGCAAGAATCGGATTTCACCGCCAAAAGCCCCGGCCGGTTGGTGCCCGCTGATACGCTGGACGGCAGTTATTGGCCGGCTTTCGTGCCGGACCCATTACCCCCGATAATCGATTGGAGCGATGACACCGTATCCCTGCTGTCCAATGCAGACCGTGCGTTGAGCGGATTGAATGGGCGCGCCGCCGCGTTGCCCAATCCTTTCCTGCTGATCCGACCGTTGACGACCCGCGAAGCTGTCGCATCAAGTGGCATAGAAGGCACAACCTCAAACATCGCCGAGCTTTATCAGTACCAACTCGACGGCATAACAAGGGACCGCGACGACGCAGAGGAGTTGGATAACCACGTCAAAGCCATGCAGTTCGGCTTGGACAGGCTCCAGCAACTGCCTATGAGCTTGCGACTCATTCGCGAGGTTCACCAGGTGCTCATGTCTGGCGTCAGAGGGAGCACGCGCAGGCCGGGAGAGTTTCGCACGGTACAGGTGGTTATCGGCGGGCGCCGCGGTATCCGGTTCGCTCGCTATGTGCCTCCGCCTTACGCCGAAATGATGCCAGCCCTACATGAGCTGGAGCGGTTTCTTCATTCCGACACCAGGATTCCGCTGCTCGCTCAATTGGCGATGATCCATTATCAGTTCGAAGCCATCCACCCTTTTGAAGACGGCAATGGTCGTACCGGGCGTCTGCTGATAACGCTACTTCTTTGCGACCGCGGTTACTTGGCAAACCCTTGGCTGTACCTCAGCGACTATTTCCTGATGTACCGACAAGAATACATGGACCTGCTACTGGGAGTCAGCCTACGGGGACAATGGGAACCGTGGATCCAATTCTTTCTGATGGCAGTGGCTACGGTTGCCGACGACGCCATGCTCCGGGTTGACAAATTACTGGCGGTACGCGAGGACTACCAGGAAAGAGTCAGCAGCCTGAGAACCGCCGGGGTAGCGTTCCGATTGATCGATTCCCTGTTTGAGCAGCCTTATGCCACCGGCCGGCGCGTCCAAGGCATTTTGGAGAGCTCCCATCAATCGGCGCGCAGCCATATCGGCCGGCTGGTGGATGCGGGAATACTGACTCAAGTTGAGCGGCGCGGGTCAACCCAACTCTACGTCGCCCAGGGCATCCTCGACGTTATCGCTGAGGACCCTGACTTTCGCGATTTCTGATCTCCTCCAGCGCCGCCCGGATTTCGTCGGCGTGGACGGCGTAGAAGGTGCCGACTACGGTTTGCCCGGCCTCGGAGCGGCGCGCCGCCGCCCGGACCATCCCGATCACCTCGCCTGCGCTGTTCAGCACCGGCCCTCCGCTGTCCCCCGGGTCAATCGCGGCGTCCATCTCCAGGTTCCGCCCGTAGCTCTCCGGCCCGAAGTTGGTGATCTGGGACAGGATGCCCGCGTTGGCTTTGGGCGATCCCACCGTACCTTCCCGCTTGACTCCGCTGCTGGAATATCCCAGCGCCAGCAACGTACTGGCGATGTCGTTGCTGCCAGCATCCCCCAGCGGCAGCGGTCTCGCTTTGGGTTCCAGTTCCGCGCCGTCAACGTCATAACGCAGCAGCGCAATATCCCGCCGCTCGTCCATTCCCACCACCGTGGCGATGAACGTCGGCGCGCTGGCTTGACGCACGATTACCTGCTCGCGTCCCGACGCCACGTGCGCCACCGTAATGATCAGGCCCGGTTCCAGCAGCCACCCGGTGCCGTGCTGCCCGTCCGTCGGGTCGATGTAGAAAACCGATGCCCGGGTTTCCCGGTAAAGCCTGTTCAGATCCGGCGCGGCCGACTCCGATCGCGCCACGGCCGTTGCCACCGCCCGCTCGATCCTGGCATCAGTCTCGTCGCCGTTAACACAACCGGCGGCGGTCAGGACCAACCCGACCGCCGCCAGGAACCAAACACGGTAAGCGGGAATGGCCAGCATCGCCCGCGTATGTCGGCCGGCTAGATGAACCGCGCCTGCGCCCGCGCCTCGTCCGCATAGTCGATGTAAACGGTGATCACTTCGCTGAAGAAGTCCACCGCCTCGACGCCCTGCTCGCGCTGCCCCACGCCTGATGCCTTCAACCCGCCGAAGGGCAGGTGGACCTCGCCGCCCAGCGTGGGCGCGTTGACGTGGACCATGCCGGCATCCACCGTGTTGATGTACTTGAACGCCCGCGGGATGTCCCGCGTGTACACCGACGACGACAAGCCGAACTTGACGCTGTTGGAAATCTCCACCGCGTGCTCCAGGTCCCGCGCCCGGAACACCGTCAGCACCGGCCCAAATATCTCCTCCCGCGCGATCCGCATGTCGGGATCCACATCGGTGAATATCGTCGGCTCCACGTACCAGCCTTCGTCGTAGATCCCGCCCTCCAGAGTCCGCCCGCCGAACGCCAGCGTCGCGCCCTCGTCCCGGCCGGTGGCGATGTACTCGGACACCGTACGCTGCTGCGACTCACTGGACAGGGGACTCACGTCGATACCGTCGTCCATCCCGTCGCCGATGGTGAGCTTGGACGTGCGCTCAATCAACTCCCGCATGAACTCGTCGTACACGCCATCCTCGACTATGACCCGACTGGTGGCCGTGCACCGCTGGCCCGTGGATCCGAACGCGCCCTGCACGATGCCGCCCAACGCCTTGTCCAGATCGGCGTCCGCCAGCAGGATCACGGCGTTCTTGCCGCCCATCTCGGCCTGCACCTTCTTCAGCAGCGACGCGCCTCGCGTGTACAGGTCGGTCCCGATTTCCGTGCTGCCCGTGAACGAAATGCCCGCCACGTCCGGCGACTCAACCAGCGCGTTGCCCACGCTGCCGCCCGGCCCAGTGATCAGATTGAACACCCCCGGAGGCACCCCCGCCTCTTCGAACACCTCGGTCAGTTTCACCGCGCACAGCGGCGTGCTCGACGCCGGCTTGAACACGATGGCGTTGCCGCAGATCAGCGCCGGCGCCATCTTCCAGGCGGGTATCGCGATGGGAAAATTCCACGGCGTGATGATGCCGACCACGCCGAGCGGACGCCGCACCGTGTAAGCCACAGTGTTGGGCAACTCCGACGGCGTCGTGTAGCCGAACATGCGGCGACCCTCGCCGGCCGCGTACTCCATGATGTTCATGGCGCGCTTGACCTCGCCGCGAGCGTCGGGCAACGGCTTGCCCTCCTCCTCGGTGATGGTCCGCGCGATCTCCTCGCCCCGCCGTTCCATGATCTCCAGCGCCTTGAAAAGCACCTGCGCCCGCACCGGCGCCGGCGTGTCCGCCCAAGCCTCTGCTGCATCGGACGCAGCCGCCACCGCGCGTAGCGTGTCCTCAGGATTCGATAGCTGGAAATGCCCCAGCAGCCGGTCCTTGTGCGCAGGGTTATAGACGGAGTAGGTGCGCCCCGAGTCCGAGGGTGTCCATTCCCCGTTGATGAAATTCATGTGAGTCTTGACGTCGGTGGTGGTCATCGCAGATCAATGCTCCTGGATACAATCGCATCCGCCCAAGCGGAGCGTGCATCGCAGAATACTACCGCCGTTAGGCGACGGCAACCGCTCGGCTGACATTCATTGCTCCTTACCCACAAACCGCAAGTAGTGGGCCATTTCCTCGTCGTCCAGGGCTTCTTGGGGGCTTTGGGTCTTCCATATTGTCCGAAGCATGATTCACAGGATCTTGAGGTTGGTATTTTTGGTTTGCCTGCCAGAGGTGAAGATTTCCGATGGTCGTTGTCAGCCCCACGGCCGGGGGTTACGCAACTATTTGACCTACTTTTTCGTGTACTCGGCGCGCCGGCAAGGGCGCGCTTGCGCGCGGGCTCGGATAGTCCCGGGGACACCAGTGGGGCACGCGCCGGTGAGGAGTCAGGTCTTTGAGCGGCGTTGGCCACCTGGGCCGGTTGCGATTTTGGGTTCTGACGGGTTGGCCGCGTACGACCGATTGGTTGGCTTCACCTCTGGCAGGCGGGTTATGGGATTGCGGGACCAGCTGGTCTTTCACGTGATAAGACTATGATAGAACCGGCGTTCCAGTAGAGTCAACGGGGCGGGTGTCACTTTGTCAGAATCAGGATTTGCGGGCCCCGTATCAAGTGCGGGGTGACCCCGTGTCGAGCACGGGGCAGGCTGTTATTTTGGGATTTTCAGGATGGGGCACGCCGCAGTTTGACGCTGCGTGGGGGCGGTGATAGCTTCACCTCCGCAACGATTTTCGCGATTCGCGCGGGAACAATTTGCCGCTATGATGCCGATTACCCGATTGCTGTGGGACCCCTGGAACGTAGGCCACATCGCCAGACACGAGGTGACCATGCGAGAGGTAGAGGAGGTCTGCTACGGACCGTTCATATCCCGCCACAGCTACGCCGGGCGAATTTTGCTCGTCGGCTCAAACCAACGACAACCGCATACTGGCAGTTGTGTTTGAACCCGAAGGCGACGGAGCCTATTATGTTGTTACGGCCCGTCCGGCCAGCCGCCGAGAGCGTCGCCGCTACCAGGAGCATATAGGATGAACGCCAAACAACGTCCAGCCAAAGATCCCATCCCCCGGTTCGCTACGCGGGAAGAGGAAGCCGAGTTTTGGGACACACACGACTTCGCTGACTACTGGGACGAACTCGAGCCAGCGAACCTGAAGGCAGGCACGAACGTGTCTTCCTCCATCTTGGTATCACTGGACGGGGACAGCCTGTCGCAAATCTACCAGCACGCAGACGCCAAAGCGTTGCGGCTGACCAGATGCTTGCAGGAAGCGATCCAGGCCGATGTAGCTATTCTCTTCGGGTCCAGAGCCCGCGGGGACTACGTGGAGGGCCGCTCTGACGTTGACATCCTGCTGGTTGACGACCGTGCGCCCACTCCGCAAAGACGGAAGGACGCCCATCACGAGGCCGGAATGCTGGCCCAGGACATCTACCGTCAACCGACCACGGTTCAAGTCCTGTGGTTCGACCACGACACGTTCGGCAAGATGCGGCGCACCGTGAACCACGTTGTCGCCCGCGCCGTGCAAGAAGGTATCGTCATGCCCAGCAACCCGGAGAACTACAGCAGTCGTTACAATGCCGAAAATGACGATGAGTCATACGAGTGGACCGTCACCGACCAGCGAGTACGCAACGCCGAAAGCCACCTGAACAACTTCCGTATCCTGCATGAAGGCGGTGGCGACGACCGGGGGCACGGGAAAAACGCTCAAGAAGGTATGGAACACGCGCTCAAGGCCGTCATATCCGCGGCCGGCGCGCACTACCCGAGGGAACACAACATCAGCATGCTGACCGACCTCGCCAACGCAGCCGACCCCGGTCTTAACTTCCAGCCGTCCATTGAGCCCCGCATCCTGAACCAATATGCCGGCTCCGACGACTACTACGACCCCTCCGAGCCCATCACCAACATACCCGACTACTACGAAGCTGTACGAAATGACATCACAACCCTGCTCAACCGGGCTCGAGAACTTCAAAGGCCGTAGCGCAATACCACCTACCCCACCACCACGTTGTCGATCAACCGCACCGTCCCCAGCCGCACCGCCGCCGCGATCATCGCCCGCCGACCCGGTGGCGCAAATCCCACCGGCGCCATCGTCTCCGCATCCACCACGCTGACGTAGTCCACGCCGGACACCAGCGGCTCCTGTTTGAGCGCATCCAGCGCCGCCATCCTCAGCTTCCCGCCGTCTCGCTCGCCGGAGTTCCAAACCGACTCAGCCGCGCACAACGCCCGGTACACTACCGGCGCGGCCGCCCGTTCCTCAACCGTCAAGTACGCGTTCCGACTGCTCATCGCCAACCCGTCCGGTTCCCGGATGGTGGGCATCGTTACCACGTCCACGCCCAGGTTCAGGTCGGCGTTCATCTTGCGGATCACCGCCACCTGTTGCCCGTCCTTCTGCCCGAAGTACGCCCGGTCCGGCCGCGTGATGGTGAACAGCTTGGCCACCACCGTCGCCACGCCCCGAAAGTGCCCGGGACGCGCCGCTCCCTCCATCCCCTCGGCCACCGCGCCCGGCTCGATCCACGTGTCGAACCCATCGGGATAAACCTCCGGCGGCTGCGGCGCGAACACCAGGTCAGTCCCCTGCGCCTCCAGCAACTCCAGGTCCCGCTCCATAGTGCGCGGGTAGGTCGTAAAGTCCTCGTTCGGCCCGAACTGCGTCGGATTCACGAATATCGACGCCGCCATCGTCGCGTTGTCCGCCCGCGCCTGCCGAGTCAGCGACAGGTGCCCCTCGTGCAACGCGCCCATGGTCGGCACCAAGCCCAGCGGGCGCGGAACCTCACGGCACAGGGCGGTCATTTCGGCACAGGTTGTGATGACTTGCATAACAGTACGGCCCTCACCCCAACCCCTCTCCCTCTAGGAGAGGGGCTATGCTATTTCATTCAGGTGGGAACAGCTCGTCGATTTCGCGTTGCATACGCTCTGCTTCGGTTTCGGGGAGGGCGGCCGCTCCGGACGGGATGCCGGCGGTGGCGACAAGCGGCGCGCCGGATATCGCCATGTCAGCGTAGAAGGACTCGTCGTAATTGCGGGGGCGCACCACCACCGGCATGGGGACGGCGTGGCCAAAGACCAGGGCCTGCTGCTTGCTGTCCAGCCGCGCCAGCACCCCGCGCAACTGGCCGGCGTCCCGTGCGCCCATGAGAACGGCGTTCATGTCCCGGTCGTCGTTTAGCGCGCAGGACAGCCGCGTCCCCAACTGGCTCATCACCTCCGAGTCGATGCCGCTGGGCCGCTGGTCCACGATCATCAAGGTGACGTTGTACTTGCGCAACTCCCGGGCGATGGACCCGAATATGGTCTGCGACGCCACCTCTGGCGTCAGGAACTTGTGAGCCTCCTCGATGAATATCACCAGCGGACGCGGCTCGTCGCCCTGCCCACCATCGGCCAGTTCCTTGCGGCGCACCCACGTCTCATGGATTCGCCGCGTCAGCAGGTTGCTGACCAGCACGTACGCGGCGGTATTGCGCCCGTACTGCCCGAACTCCAGCACCACGTGGTTCCCCCGCTGCAACTGCTCGATTATTCCGCCGGCGCTGCCACGCCCTTCGCCTTGGTCCGCCAGGAACCCGAACCTGCCCCATGCCGACAGCCGGCGATGCAGCGTCTGTAATGCGGCCAGATTGACTCCCAATTCGTTCGCCAACTCACCAACCTCTGCCCCGCTCAACGCCAGGAACGCCCGCAGCCAATCACCACTCCCGTAGTGCCGCTCCAAGTTCCACGCCGTGGCTGCCGCAACCTCCGACAGGTTCAGCAGGTCGCGCAGCACCTCGATGTCCGCCGGCTCAATCTCGTCGTACCCGATGCGTACTATGCCATCCGGTGTGACGCCCCGGCGTCGGCTGCTTTCCTCGTCCAGCGTGAACGTCACCACCCGGCTTGGAAAAAGCTGTTTGAGTCCCTTGACCTGCCGCCGCCGGTCGTTGTCCTGCCCCTGCCACCCGTACTCGCTCTCCATGTCGAACACCAGCGACACCGCCTCGCCCTCTTTTACCAGCCCGGCCAGCAGCATCCGCGCCAGGAACGTCTTGCCCGACCCCGACGCGCCAAACACTCCAACCGATCGGCTCGCCAGCGTTCCCAGGTCCAGCCGCACCGATGCCGCCTCCATGCCCTGCGGAGAACCCAGCGCAAAAGCGTCGCCGGACTGCGCCGCAAACACCGCGTCGATGTCCGACTGCGACGCCGCGTACACGAGCGCAAAGTGCTCCGGTATCGTCTTGGCCTGCTCGGCGGACATCCCCTCTCCCACAACCTGTCCCGAATCCAACGGCGCCGTCATGCTCGGCATCACCGACAACTGCCCATACGCCAGCGTTCCCGCCATCACCTCTGCGGCGAACCCGTCCGCGCCTGATCCCGTTGACCCGGTCGGCGGGAAATGGCGCACGTTGTCGTCCACCGCCCGCAACTCCAGGTCGGTCACCACGGCGAAGTATCGTTGCCGACGCCCCACGATGGTTACGAACGAACCCACCGCCACATCCTCCAGCGACGCCTCAGACGACCCATCCAGCCGCACGTCCAGCCCACGCGACAACGACCCGCCGACGACCACTCCCAATCTGCGCGCCGCGCCGGGATTCTGTCCGTTCCGCGCGATCACCCCGTTATCTCCCGCAATATCGCCTGCAATCGCTGCGGGTCGCGTGACAACTCGGTCGCCAGCGTCCGGCCGGCTCGCAGCAGGAATCCCTGCCGGTCCGCCACAGCCATCGCCGACTGACGCAGAAATCCGGCCAGCGCAGAGTCGGCCGCCGCCGACCCATCGGACAGGAAAAGCCGTATCCACCCCAGATCGTTGGCGAACGCGGCAGTCTCATCAACGCCACAGGCGAACACGAACGCGTGCAGGTTGGGCGGCTGTGCCGGCAATCCGAACCGCACCGCCGCGCCGTCTCCATAACCCACCACCGTCCCTGCAAACCGCGTGGTCAACATCGCCGAAAGCTGCGGATTGGCGGCGTATATTTCGTCTTCCGATTCCAAGGACGCTCCTCGGGGAGCCAACGGCCGGCTCGGATCCAGCGGTTCGTGCCAGATCTCCCGCACCACCGCATACACCGGCGGCGACCCGACCCGCAGCAATGCGCCCAGGGGCGGAGCGGCGTGCAACTCATAACACTGCGCCTCAATGCGCTGCGAGTGCGACACCATCACCTCGCCCACGCGCCGCCCGGCCGTTATGTCAGTAGTGCTAATCTCGGCCACCGCCAACCCATAGTTCCCGCGATTTTAGCACGCTGCTTGCCAAGCCCTGCCCTCCATTCCCGTGCTCACTAACAATTGTGAACCGAGTCCCCACACCGCTCGACAACCTCCTCTACACTACATCGAGAATTGCCGCTAACGTTCTACCCAATGGCATCACGACCTTGCGTTCCCCTCTAGCTCAGCGGTAGCGCGGGTCCGCCTATGGCGGATTAACTGCTAGGTCGCAGGTTCGAATCCTGCCAACCGAACCGCCCATGACTCCCGAGAATACTTGGGTCGCCTCAGGGCAATCGCATTTCGACCTCTGGCTCTTTGGTCCGGCTCTTCCAGTTACCGTCATACCGGCGAAAGCCGGTATCCAGTGTCTGAAGTCGGCCGTTTCGCAACCGTTGTCTTCATCCTGCGTCCTCTGGACTCCGGCTTTCGCCGGAGTATCCGTGTTGGATGTCAAGGGTTTGGTTGGTTTTGGTTTCAGGGTGCGGTAGCGTTGGAGGGTTGCCAGGGTGTGCCCCGACGAGCGACGGCGTGGAGTTGCAGCAGCAGCTTGCGCATCACCGCCACCAGGGCCACCTTCCCCGCCTTGCCCCGCTGGCGCAGTCCCTGGTGAAAGCGCCGCAATGGGCCCTCCACTCGCACCGAGGACAGGGCCGCCATGTACAGGGCCTGGCGCACCTCGCCCCGTCCACCGCGAATGGCTCGGTAGCCTCGCTGCTGACCGCTGTCCCGAGACCAGGGCGCCAGACCCACCAGAGAGCACAGTCCCTTGCCGTCGCCCCGGCCCAACTCGGGCAGATGGGACACCAGGGTGGCGGCAGTCAACTCCCCCACGCCGGGGACGCTGCGGTAGAGTTCGGCTTGCTGGGACAGCACCTCGCTGCTGCCCAATGCTTCCCGGTATTCCTGGTCGAGACGGGCGATCTCTTCATCCAGCCAGGCGATGTGGCGTCGGGTGGAAGCCTGGGCCCGGGCGTTCCAGGCCCGATCCAGTCGGTTCAGTTCCTGGACCCGCTGATTGACCAGTTGCCTCCGCCGGCGCAGCAGCGCCTGCACCTCGGCGCGCTGGGGTTCATCCTCAGCCTCCGGCGGCGGGTCCGCAGACGCCGTAAAAACCCGTCCGTAGTGGGACAGCGCTTGCGCGTCGATACGATCAGTCTTGGCCTGGCGTCCGCTGGCCTGGGCAAAGGCTCGCACCTTGACCGGATGGACCAGTTGCACCCTCACACCCGACCGGCGCAGACCCTGCACCATGGGTTCCTGGTAACCGCCGGTGGGCTCGCACACCACCAGCGCCGGCCCCTGGGACATCACCCATGCCACCAGTTCCGATATGCCCCCATCGTCGTTGCTGAAGGACCGCGCCGCGCCACCGTCCACCGATGCGTCCAAGCCGGTTTTGCCCACGTCAATCCCCACCACCACGTTGGTCATCGTTGTACTCATTGTTGTAATACTCATTGTTGTTGCCCATCCTGTTTGCCGGTAGGTATGATTGCGCTGCGGTCCTCCCCACTTGCTGATGCGGGCCCCAGGCCCCGGTATCCGTTCGGAGGGCCGAGTTGGTGGCGTGAGGGGTGTCCTACTCCGGCTCGGCGCCGTCAGGCCCAATGGCCTGACCCGCCCAATGACGGTCGACGCGCCCCTCACACCTGCTGCGCAGATTGGCCTATCTGCCCAGCAAGCGCAACATACAAATGACGAGTCTGTAAATTCCAAATGCGATTGCCCAGTGGATCGCCTCCGTTTGCTTGCTAGGTATACCCCTCAGTGCTACAATTTTAATCCGTTGCCACTATTCAGCGTATTCGCGTGGCGACTTTACCGTTCCCCTGTAGCTCAGCGGTAGAGCGGGCGGCTGTTAACCGCTAGGTCGTAGGTTCGAATCCTACCAGGGGAGCCAACTCCGTTGACGTGAAGTACTTCGGTCGTCTGGTTTTTCCCATCGCAGACAGGCATCGGCACGGTGTACTCGATGCCTACCTGCTGTTTATTGAAATCGATCCTTCTGATGAATGTGCTGAGAAAGCGTTTGCATTCCATGAATGATGCGCTTTCCAGGACACTGCGCAGGTCTTCCACGTAGTGGTCCATAACCAGCGGGTCGATGAGGTTGTCGCCAGTCCCATCCAATTCGTCCAGCGCTTCGGCCCTCTTGTCCTCCAGTTCAATCTGCATGAGCCTCAGTTCTTTCAGCCGGGGCGCCAAGTCGTCTACGTCCACTTTCCCGCTCTCCAAAGCGGAGTACAGGTTGGAAAGCTTCTGCTCAACCGACCTGGCTTCCTTATCCAATCGATCAAGCTGATTCGCGGCGCGGCGCTGGTTCACACGCAGTTCTTCGTTGGTCAAGTCGACCAACTCCCTCAGGGTGTCCTCGGTAAGTATGTTCGCTTTGATCCGGTCCACCACAAAGGCTTCCAACTTCTTGGCGTTCATCGCCGGGCCATCGCACACCGTTTTACCCTTACTCACCCTGCCGTTGCACCGGTAATAGGTGTATTTCCCGAACTTCCCGTTCGTACCAATGGCAGGCGAGCCGCAATGGGCGCAGTGAGCCAGGCCGCTCAGGAGAAACCGGCTGGTAATCCTCTTGGGATGCGTGACCGATGGACGCCGGGATGTCACCAGGGCTTGCACTTTCTCGAATACGTCCTGCTCTACGAGCGGGGTGTGGCAATCAGGGACGCGGATGACCTCGGCATCATCTCTTCTCTGCCTTCCCTCCGGGCCTTGGGCGTACCTGTTCCAGACGACCGTGCCCACATAGGCTTCGTTCCTCAACATGTGATTGATGCCGGTGGCCTCGAAGTGCTTGCCGGTGCGTGTCTTCAACCCTTCAGCGTTCAGCACATTCGCTATCGCCCTGGCTCCCTGTCCCTCGGCCGCCAGTTCGAATACCCTTCTCACTATCGGGGCTTCTCTCTCGTCAGGGGCCAACTTGGTTTTGGTGGCGCTGCCATGGGATTCCTTCAAGTTCTTGTAGCCGAAGGGGCGGGTTCCGCCGTTGCGGAATCCTCGCGCCGCATTCTCCTTCATCCCTCTGATGGTGTCCTGGGACAGGTTGGCCGAGTAGAATTCGTCGATCACCTCGATGATGCCTTCCAGCAGGGCCCCTGCGGGACTTTCATCGACGTGCTCGTTCATGGAGACCACGGAGATCTTCCGGCGTTTCAGCAGAGACTTGTAGATGACCGAGTCCTCTCTGTTTCGGGCAAATCTCGATAACTTCCAGACGAGGATGGAGTCAAAGGGTTTCTCCTTGTTTTTCGCGGCGGCAATCATGTCCTTGAACGCAGGACGATTGGCCGATCTCGCGCTCTCAGCCTCGTCGACGTATTCAGCCACCACGTCCCATCCCCGGTTGAGCGCGTATTTCTTGAGGGATTTCAGTTGAGCCGGGATGGACAGTTCCTTCTCTGCCTGCCGCTCGGAAGAAACGCGGGCATAAATCGCGACTCTCACTTGTCCGTTGTTTTTCATCTCCCATCTTCTCCCTTTCTGTTGCAGGTTTCCTTGATCCACCAAACGAGCCGGCCTATCCAATAGCCACCTCTTCGGCTTTCATCCCTGCTGTCCGTGAATCCTCCGGCATGGGCATGGTGTAGTGCACCTTGACCTGGCCAGGGCTCATAACGATCTGCTCCACGAAAGCGTCGACGAAGGCTCTGCGCTCCGACGGCTCGCTCTTGCTCAGTAAGTCATTCAGTTCTCGTGGGCCGGCAACGATGGCCTCCACGTCGTACCCGGCTACCCTGGTTCGAGAGAGGATGCCAGCGGCTTCCGCCGCCGGAGCTTCAAGGCGTCGCTGCTGGTCCTGGAGCTCGTTGATTTGGAGAGGGGTGTCGGCCTGGTCGTGGTTGGCGGTCTCCATGAGGTCCCAATGGCGGTCTGGTCCGCGACCCACATCTGCGACCTCAGACTCAATGGAGTCCAGCTTCTGACGCTGCTCCGATGCAATCCCTTCCATCTCCTCGTTCACCAGCCCCACCAGTTCCATTACGTTGCTCTGCGTCAGGAAATTGGAGCGAATCCGTTCCATGACCAGCGTCTCCAAGCGAGGGGCGTTGAGTCTGGGGGTTTGGCAGGCTTCCTTGCCCTGTTTCATGATCGACTTGCAGACATAGTAGGAATACCTGCCACCCTTGGCTTGATGTCCGCTGAGCGCCCGGTGGCAGTTCTGGCACTTCACCAGACCGCTGAGCAGGTAGGGGTTTCCAATCCTTCGGGGGTGGCTGAACCTGGGTGCGCGGGAGTTCATACGCTGTCTGACCCGGCGGAACTGGGCCATGGAGACGATGGCGGGAAACGCCTCTTCCGCCCGCACGGGATCGCCCTTGCCTTCAGCGTTCGCGCCCCAGAGCAATGTGCCGGCATAAGCCTCGTTGGTGAGAACGAAGTGGACGCTGGTCTTGCCCCAGAGCTTTCCTCTGGGGCTGGCGACGCCTTCGTGGTTGAGGGTGCGAGCGATATCGAGGGTGCCCTTGCCGGCCTCCGCCATGTCGAACATGCGCTTCACGACCCGAGATGCCTCAGGGTCAAGCTCCAAAGAGGGTCTCTTCTTCAGTCCATCCGGCACCATGACCCGGACGTAGCCAAATGGGGTATGGCCGGACACCCAGAAGCCTTTCGATGCTGCCTCATGCATACCTGTGGCAACCTGGTGCGCCGAGTTTTCTGGAAAGAACAGGTCCGTGCTTTCGTCCATCTCCTCCACGAACACGCCGGTGTGTGAGTCATCTGGATGCACTTCGATAGCGACGACACGGATGCCGTTGGCGGTGAGCCCGGACCTGGCGGCGAATGCCCGCTCTCCCTGGCGGGGCAGACGCGAAGATCCCCAGATGAGAATTTCTCGGAAGGGAGCGTCGGTCCATCCGCCCTCGGCGACCATCATGCGGAACTGTGGGCTGCTGGTGATTTCTGGGTTCTCTATTTCGTCCGCATACTCGCGGACGACTGCGTAGCCGTTTCTTTCAGCGTAGTCCCTGAGCGCCGACAGTTGGTCAGCAACGGAAGGCCCCACGTACTGTCCGTCGCCGTAAACGCGCGCGTAGAGCGCGACCGGAATGGGGGACTGTCGTTCTTTCATAGTGTACTCCTCCCTTGGAGCCTAAAGCTCTCGTATTGGATTGACCCAGCGGCGCTGCCATAGATTTAGGGACGGAGTGCATCGCGGCAGCATTTCGCTCATTGCCCCGCCTCCCGTCATCAGGGCCTACACCCTCCCGGCCATGTCCGGGATCCGCGAGGGGCCGATGATCTTCGTCCCGTTCATCGCGCACTCCGGTGTTACGAATGCCTTGGTCTTGGGACGCGCCCATCGGCTGAGTGGCGCGACTTTGGTATGTCGGCCCCATCCGGTGGCTACAGGCACCTCCCCATGCTTGGAATAAAGCTGAGGCAAGGGCAGTCCCACGGAGGAAGGCAACTCCTGGGATGAGACGTTGAAAGGCATATGGGGCGGAGCTGTGCGCGTCACCCAACTATGTCTGACGCTTGTTTCTGACAGCCGAGCCGGTGATGCCCCGGTCCGACCCTCGAATGTGGACCTGTAAGGGAGAGTTCGATTCCACTTAGGCCCACCGTGGTGGACTCGAACTCTTCTTTGGAGACGCTCACTTAAGGCGCGGATATGGGGACAGATGGCGACGCCATCAGCTTGGTTGCCAGGAACAGGTGACCTGCCCCGATCATCAGCCAAGGCGTCCAGCAGGTTCGAAAAGAGCGTCCGAAAGTGGAAAGTTCTCGCCATTTCAGGGGCTTTTCCGGTTTTCCCGGCAGAGCTCATTGGAGTTGATCACGTGGTTCGCCGACAAGCTCCCAACCGCCTACCTTCCACTGCGGATTTAGAGTTTTCTCCATTTGCTGCACGTGACCAGGTGAAGGGCAACCGGCGCGGAGGCAGTCTAGCCGAATGAGACACCAAAAGCACAGTTCCTACCAACATCTCTGCTGCCGGGGACGCCGTAAGGACACAGTGCGCTTCCAAATAGGTACACCCAAGGGGACTCGAACTCTCCCTTATAGGTCCACAAGCGACTGTAGAGACAGAGTTCGATCCCCGCAAGGTGGGCCTATTTTGACGATAGGCCGAACCGTCTTCGAGATGTGGCTGGGAACTCTGTGACCCTTCCACCCAGACTCTTAAGGCGAGTTTGAGCCTCTTGGTGTGAGCGGGACTTGACGGGTAGGCAGTTGCGTTTTCGAGATGTGGATGGGCCTATTAAGCCCGCGTAATGGTAGCCTTATCGAATGGTCAAGCTCATGAGCGCCATTCTTGCATGAGCCACTCCGTCGTGACAAAAACAGGTGCAGTCTCCAGCACCCGAGTCAACCAGCCGGTCTCAGGAATTCTTGGCCTAATTGACTGGGCTGCTTGGACATTTTCCTGGAAGTGGTTCGGCAACCACTTGTTTCTGTAGGAAGTGATGATAGACCTGACCCCAACCCACAAGTCAAAGATTGCCTGCTTGGGAATTATCCGGATATTGTCTATAGCCCCCTCCACTCCATCGCCCAGTTGCGTAAGGTGAGTGACGATCACCCCGTTAACGACATATCCGAATTTCCCGTACTGGGAGTCCGCGGTACTTCTCTGGTTATGCGCTTGCCCCAAATCTGAAAGAATAATTTCATTGGATGGGGTGTCCTCGATTTTGGCTTCGAAAGTGACCATTTCCCCAAAAGCTCCAAACTTGCCCCTCCAAACGCAATCCGGGGCCCCAGAGAACTCGGGACGGTAGGCTGTATATCCGAGTAGTTTTCCCAGAGATTCAACGCCTTCTTGAAAGACGCCGTGGGAATCGGACTGAAGCATCTCGGCTATCCTGTTGCAACGTTGTTCGAACCTGTTTCCGCTGGCCCCGTAATGGTCCAGCAATTCGTCGAATGCCCTCACTACCTCAAAGAAATAGTCATCTTCGAACGCGGCATTGGATTCAGCCGAAATCTTCCGAGCACGATTAAGAGAGCCACGCATCCTGTTGAACCACGCACTTTGGCCACCTCTGAGAACCGCGGACTCAAGAACTTCTAGCGCTTTCTGCTCGGCAATGTCGTCGCTCAACAATGACTGTAGATAAAGTGCTTTGGCCCAATGCCAACCGTGAAATGCCCCCATCTCCAACAGGTTATCCTTCTTGGCCGTGTCCCAACACTTTTCGAACTGCTGTTGAGCAACTCCGAAGTTCTCGCTCCCAAACATCGCAGACCAGCCTACGACTTCATCGGCAGAGGTATCGGTAACTTTGGGCTGGGCCGTTGGCAATGGAACGTCCGAAGTGTATTGATCAAGTTGCTCGTCGTAATGAGAGAAATCTCCCGAAAGGAATCTCTGGACACGTTCGCAAAGAATAGATGCCTCAATTTCTGCTGCATCTTGGCCCATGTCCAATTCGGCTATGATGTTTCTCGGAAGGTGAGACTTGTTGGACTCAAGCCCAAAATGAGTAGCAAAGCGACGATCTGCCAACGCGTAAATCGCGAAATCCCCATCGTCCCGGTTGCACCTACCCAATGCCTGAAGAATTCTCTGATTTAATCGCTCTCGCATGAATCCCGAGTCGCGGAGGTACGCTGATATGAACTCTTCCTGGGTGTTGATTGCCCGAGGCAGAGTGGTCAGAATAACCAATCTGCATTCATCCCCATTAAAGTCCATCCCATCGAATCTGCCTCCTACGAAAAGATGGCCTTGTTCGGCTTGTTTGAACTCGTCTATCTCGTCTCCTTCGGGAGTCAGTTGCCAAGAAGGATGGCCCACAAACTCGTTTCCTTCTAGCCATTTCATGGCTAGGTCTCGGTACTTGGCAGCGATTTCCGAACTCGAACACAACCAGACGCTCTTTGGGTGAATCCTCAGCGCTGTTAGAATCGCTGCACCAAGGCGGTCAGGGATATCTCCTTCGTCGACTCGATTCATCAGGAGCAATCTTCGGCCAAAAGTCGACTCAGCGTCCGTTTGAGGAACTGGAATCTTCTTGATATTTCTGACTCCCAACCTCCTGCTCAAATCACCCGGGTCACCAATGGTAGCACTCATGTAGATACGCTGCTTTGCTTCGCGGTAGTGCTTATTGGAAATCAAGGGGTAGATGTATGGCCGAATCCACAGTGAATCTCGTGCGAGGTAAATGTTGGCTTGATTCAGACTGCCCCGCATGCGATTCCAGCGAAATCGAAGGTCTGTGTCAGACTTCAGCTCGGTTGAACTGTCAACTATTTCCGCAATTCTCGCCGAAATCAGGGTTTGGTCGATGAAAGAGAGCAACTCCGGGGGCTTGCTCTGCCCTAAGCTAGAATCCAGCGCATCCGCCAGAACGGAATACTCAGGAAACCGCTCATGGAGTTCGGACACCAGAGACTCGAAGAGCCCGGCATGATGATGTCGGGTTATTTCAACCGAATACAAAGAATGCAGGCAATGCTCTGCCAAATGGGCATCATCCATGATAAGCAGGTCCGCGGGGTCGATGACGGGGTTCTGATTGAAATAAACCCAATAATTCATGATGCCGATTGACTGTGATCTCTGATAGCTCCTCTTGGTGTAGCTGGGAATTCCTGACCCAGGTCCTTCCATCAAGACCGAGGGAATTCCCAAGTCCTGTGATTCTTGCCGCATTTGCCTGGCCAGCGTCTTGTTCGCGGACAGAATTGCTACCTTCTCCCCGTCTTGCCTTCGACTTTCTGCAATCAACAACGCAATGAGGGTCTTTCCTGCGCCCGTAGGTAAATCAACGGCCACATCGGCAACTTCCTTAAAGCTGTCGAGGTATTCCTGAAGCACTCTTTCCTGGGCAGGCCTTAGAGCCTGAAACCTCGAAGAGCCGAACTCTGCCAAGAACTCTGCGTAGTAGTTACTGCCGGACATCCCCGCGTTTCTCCTAATCATTGCGCAGGCAACTCTGCGGTCTCTTGAGAGTTCAAATAAGACCGACGAGGAGGTGCGCCAATATGCATGGTACGCAACGGCCGCCATCAAAATCATCGTAGGGGTGCGAATCACGAGCAGTTATTCGCAATTCCCTGGAAGGATTCTGCCATTCAGTGCCTCTTGGTGCAATGCCAATCCGCAAGAGCTTTGGTCTCGGGGCACTTAGTCTGGTAGGTACACTCCTGCCGATTAGCGACCCTACCATCTCAGTACACTCCATTTCCGTTCCAATACAGTTCGATTGTTGGCGTCAGTCCATCATCTTCCTTTCCCTCGCACGAACCTGCTCGGCTTCTAGGGAATAATCCTCCGCAATCCTTCGCAACTCGGCTGCGAATCGTGAGTAACCCTCTTCTTCGACGTCATCGGCTTTCTGTGTGAACTCTTTGGCCAGGGCCATTTCCTGAGCGCCTGTCCAGTCCACAAAGTGGGCTCCTCTACCATGAACCACTCCCAAGCGGTAGCCCTCGAGCATTGGGTGGGCGCGTCTGTCGTTCAGCGCTTCGGCTATCGAACGGTGGATCCAGAGGCCACCTGGATCGGGTGGACAGTGGACTAGAACTTCACCCAGCTTTCGGAGAGCTAACTCTTGGACTTCACCGCCGCCAAGAATCTCATATACTCGGTCGAGCCAATTGCTGAATTCATGGCGTCGAAATGTACCATCCGGTTGAGTACCTGGAGGATTCCTCCAATTTCGGAGGAGTTTCCAAGCATTACCAGAGCGGGCTTGAAGTTCACGTTTCTCTTCGTCCGAAGATGCCTCCTCTGTCTGCGCCGGAACAAGTAAGTCGATGACCCTACAGAACAAATCGGGGTCGGTAGCAATGCCGCTCTCTAAAGTCTTGGGGGAGCCAATTCGACGGTCCTGGAACAAGGCCAAGTAGAGCCACTCTATTTCCATGAGTCGTTCACGGTAAGTTTCTGATGCTTCCTGAAGGGCTCCTACGATCCTCACCACCGTGTCCTGTTCAATCCGAACAGGCCGTTCGCTGGAGGAAGGCCATGATAGCAAGGCCTCAAATGCTTGTTCCGCGTCCAGCGGTTGGTTAGCGAGTACCTGTCTACGAAGGCAAAAGAGAGCGGCACCCGGCCGTCCATTGACCAAGAGCTTTTCTACTGCCAAGTATATGTCGCACCCGGGGTCATAAGGGTTTGCAGCGGTCGTACTCCAATACTCGCCCTGAGCCGAACCGAGAATGGCCTCCGCCCGCTTCCAGGTTTCTGCCGTGAAGGGCAGACAATTTAGAAGAGCTACGCGCTGCGAAGTAGTCCAACCTGCGACGTCCAATCCATCGACCCAACTCCAACCTCCGGCATATCGACGCCTCCATACGTAACTCTTAAAGAACTGAGCCAATTTTTCGTCGTCCGTTTCCAGCCTCGCCGGAAGCAAACGATCATCCATTGACTTGTCGGCTATATCTGCGAGGGCAAGACCAACTGCACTGGATTCTTCAACTAGCTTGGCGAAGCTGATCACAGAACTTAGCCCACCAGATTCCAAAATGTCCTCGACAGCTTTTCTCCGCCGCTGAGTCCGTTGTTCCTCAATTCTGTCCCAGGCACCAATACTCTCGTATAGATGCAGATCGGAGCTATCGAACAGCATTTTGTGAGTATTGGAAGGATCCTGGGGCGCCAAATTAGCAGCTACGTGTTCAATCATTGAAACGGACTCTTCATTTAATGACCAATCTGCATCTGGGAAGGCCCTGTGCCGTCGAGCAACGTTTGTCAGCCTTGTCCATAGGCCAATCCGTTTCTCTTCTGTCAGACTGACAACCGCATCCGAGGAAAGATAAGTCAGCGTTTCGTCGAAGGCGCTTTCGGGAATATCGCCCAGCAGATCAATGAGTTCGCCCAATTTCTCCTTGTCACCTTCAGCCATCTCCACCATCATGGCCGAATAGTCAATTACTCTCTCCCAGTATTCCCCTATGGTAACGGAATCGGCCCATTCTTCGGGTATCGTATCCCTCCACGAAGGGCCGTTGGTTGGCGTCGACGTTTCAGTCTGGTTCGGCATAAGACTTAGAAGGAGATTCCATGCAATCTGCGGACTCTCACTGCGGAGACCGATGATTGCTGCCCTTCGTGTTGAAGCGGGTGCAGTGGTCTGAGGAAGCCAAGGCAGCAGGATTCTGGTTAATGAACTAGCCGGGCGATTGCCCCAGTTGCCGCCTGGGTCTCGCTTGGCGAGTTCACCCAAAATTGCACAGACTCTAACCAGATATGCCTTATCCCAAGCTAACGATTCTAGGGCCCACAGTAAACCGCTGAGATAATTTCGCCCAAAGATGCCTGCCTCTTCCTGACTGAACAGTTCATCGAAGGGCGACGAGGGCAGAGAAAGCGCATGTTCAGCAGCCTTTAGGAATTCATCCGGAGAAGCCTCTGCAAGGTCAGACAGCAAGTTGTCCAGGCCAGCCCATCGCTCCCAATCGGCGTCAAGTAGCAACCCCCTGACAACTCTACTAGCAGTAGCCTTGGCCTTGCCTGTTGTGCATGACACCAATGCCTCTGGATGACTGCCGATAAGTGCCAAACTTTCTGACAGTCCTTTCCTCAACTCCTGGGAATACATCAGCGCCTTCCCCAGAGCTGGGGCCATGTATCGCTGACCTGGAGGTAGGTCAAATTGAGGGTCTTTCTCTGAAAGCACCGACATTGCAGCGGGCAAAAACCTCTCAAGATGCTGGTCGTACAGGCAATCACCAAGATTCAACCATCCCTCATAGCGAAGCGTGAATTTCCAGCTTCCCTCGTGATGGACTATCGGAGCTTCAGGTGTCCGCGAGATCTCCTGCGCTATTGCAATCCAATCTGAATAGTCCGTACCGACAAGATCACTCAGGATAGCGCCGTCCGCATCTGAACCGTCCGACCAGGATCCAATTAACACCATCATCGCGAGGTGACGGGCGTTTGATGTGAATTTTCACCGTCATTGACCGAGATTTTCACGGTCTTTGACCACCTTGGGAGCGCGGTGATTTAGCTAATATCAGGTTGTAGTTGGCGGGTCAATCACCTCCTTGATTGCTGAGCAGGGCGCGGTGTGGGGACAGCCGTTCCCGGTAGCTGGTGCCCTCGATGACGATCTGGTAGCTGGCATTGGCCAGCCGGTCCAGGGCGCTGTTACCGAGGATGGGATCATCGAAGAGGCTGAGCCATTCGTCCACGGCACGGTTGCTGGTGATGATGAAGCTGGAGGACCGGTGCCGGTTGAGGATGAGGTCATACAGATCCGCCGACTGTTGGGCGGTGAGGCGGTGGAGACCCAGGTCATCCAGGATGAGCAGGTCTGGGGTGAGGAAGGACCGGAAAGCGCGGTCGACGGAGTTGTCCACTCTGGCCTGAGCCATGGCCCTGAAGAAGTCGTCGGCGTGGCTGAAACGCACGGTGTGTCCGGCGCGGATGGCCGAGTAGCCCAGGGCCTGGGCCAGAAAGCTCTTGCCGACGCCGGCGGGTCCCACCAGGAGCACGTGCTCGTGCTTGTCCAGAAATTCCAGGGAGAAGACGGCGTCCAAGAGCCGGCGGTCCAGGGTGATCGACGCCGACCAGTCGAAGTCCTCCAGCCGGCAGGTCTCCTGGAAGCCGGCACCATTGAGGCGCACTTCGATGCGCCGGTGGGCGCGGCGGTTGACCTCGTCGCTGAGGATGATCTCCAGGAAGGAGGCGTAGTCCAGTTGTTCACGACGGGCCAGGGCGATGCGCTCAGGCAGGGTGGTGGCCATTTGTCCCAGGCGGAGTTGCTTGAGCAAAGGGGTGAGTTCGGTTACACGTGTCATGGGTATAATCTCCTCAGGCCGACTTCCGGCGGTACGGGTCGCTTTGGGCAAAGACGGACCCGGGCCGAGCGAAGCGGCCGGTTAGCAGGGGCAGCGGCAGTTGCGGCGTGGTTTCCTCTTCCAGAGCCTGGACCAGGATGCGCTCCACGCGGTAGACGTCGATGAGGTCGACGTCCAGGGCCCGCTGGCAGGCGGCGTCCAGGCGCTGGGCGGTGTAGCGCTCGCCCAGACCCAGCAGCTTATGTCCCTGCCTGATCTTGGACCAGGGGTGGTCGCCTTCGAAAAGGCGTTCGGCGAATTCGCCCACTGCGGTTCCCAGTTTGGCGGCGTCGCGCTTGAGCCCGTCCGGAGCCCTGGTGGTGTAGGGGGCGACCCTGGGAGGATAGTCGGCGACGTCGGTGGAGCGGCCGCCCACCGGCTGTCTGGGATGGGTCTTGATCAGCTGACCGCGGTGGTAGATGCGCACCAGCTTGCTGTCCACCCTGACCTCCACCTTCAGGCCTGGCCGGCAGAGGTGATAAGGCACCGAGTAGAGTGCATCGAGGCACTTGATGTGATGGTCCTGATGGACGGTGTTGGTACGCCAGTTGGCGATCTCGTAGGGGATGCCGTCCCAGGGGATCAGGGCGTGTCGCTCCTCATCCTGGAAGACCACCAGGGGTTTCTTTCTGGTGGTGCCGTGGATGCGCATGCCGGCCACTTCCAGGCACCATTTCGGTGCGGCGGCGCGCACGTGGGTGAAGTCGTCGAAATCGGCTCCCTTGTAGAAGCGCTCCCTGGCGTAGGGCACCTTGCGCTCGACTTTGGGCTTGTCCTGGGGATGGCCCTTGCGGGCCGGGTCGGGGATGAATCCCCGGTGCTGGGCGTACTCCAGGAAACCCCTGGTAAGAATGGGATTGAGCGGATCCGTGCCCACCACCGCGGCGGGGAAATTGTCGATGACCAGGTACTTGGGCATGCCGCCGAAGAAAGCCCACGCTGCCTCCAGGCCGGCGATCACGTCCGGAAGCTTGTGCTGCATCATGGGCCAGACGAAACAGTGGCGGGAGTGGCACATCACGATGACCATGGCCCACACCGCCTTGCGCTTGCCGGTGGCTGGGTCGGTGATCATGCCCAGCCGTCCGAAGTCGGCCTCAGCCACCTCCCCCGGCGGGGTGTCCGCCATCCGCACCGTGGTCTTGCTGCGACGCCGCCAGTTGCGGTTGATGATGAAACGCCGCAGCGACGGGTACGATACCCGACAGCCCCGCATGCCCAGCAACTCGTGGATGCGGGTCATCTGCAGCCGGTCTTTGGTGATCCATTGGTAGATCTGGTCCGCCCACGGCTCCAACTGGTCCTGCCGTGGCGTCGCCGCCTGCCGCGGTCCCGACAGACTGATCGTCGCCAGTCGGCTCAGTTGATCCTCGCTGGGTGGCGGTCCTACCTGGGCGATGCCCTCAGCCTGAGCCGCCGCTAGATACTTCCGTACCGTATTGCGGGACAGCCCGGTCCCAAAGGCAATCCGCCCGGGGACCTCCCCCGCCTGCCAGCGGCGGATGATCTCTTTTATCTCCATCCTGGAAACCTCCCGGTACGCCATCGCTGCACCTCAACATCAGAGTGCAACAATGGTCGCCGATCTGGCTCCCAAGGTGGTCAAAGACCATGAAAATCTCGGTCAAAGACCGTGAACATTTCACGATTTAGATGATCAAAGTTGGTGAAAATTGACACGTTTGATCCTGTGGCCCAACCCGGTCGGATGGACCCGCCCTGCAGCAAGCGAAGTAAAGAACTGAGATTCCCATTGCTTCTATGTACCAAGTTCTCAGCGCGCTGACTTGCATATCCGGCCTTCCCTAATGCTTCTTGGAGTTCATGCCGTCTGGGTGCCTGAAGTGGAACATTGTTGGAATTGGGTGGACTGACGGGATCGAAGGTAATCAGGGCATGACCTGCCCGGAGAGCTTCCTGGACGACTCTAGATCCTTTGTCGCCGCTTAGGTCGAGCGATGGATCTGCAACCAGGATAAGCTTCTCTGGCCGCCGGCAAAGGACATCCCAGGCGTCAAAAGATGAAACTAGTATCGGATCAATCTAGGAATGACAGGGATAGAGGCGATGGAGTTTGGAGCGGGCATCCTGGGTGCTGAAACCCCATTTGATGGTGGTCTTGGCGGCGTTGCGCCGGATCTCATACGCGTCGACGGCTACAGCCAGTGCCACTTCGTCCCCGTGACGTCTCTGCAAACAGTTTCTGGACAACACGCTGAATTCGATCTCCGCCATATTCAGCCAACTGCCGTGTTTGGGCGTGTAGTGAAACTCCAGGCGTTTCACGATGCGGCGGGCTTCGGCTGCCGGAAAGGTCTCGTAGAGAGAAGCCATGCGATGGGTGTTCAGGTTGTCGAGAACGACGCGGACCACGGGCGCGTCGGGGTAGGCTACATCCACCAGCCACCGCATCTGATGGGCGAAGTCCTGCATGGTACGCCGCTTCGTGATGGCCAGATGGCGCCAGCCAGCCAAGGGTTCGCAGCAGAGGAAGATGTTGCGGGTGCCCACGCGACGATACTCGTAGTCCTGGCGTCTGGGTCGCCCCGGCTGGACCGGCATCGGCTCCCTGACGTCGGCCAACAACTGGGTGGAGGTCTCGTCAAAGCACACTACCGGACGACTGGGGTCGTAGGGTTCGGCGTACAGGTCCAGCACGTCCTCCATGGCCGCTACGTATTCACCCCCTACCTTGGGGATACACCACTGTTGCTTGCGCCACGGCTTGAGGACGTTTTTTTCAGCTTGAGCCGCACCGTCTCATGCGAGAGGCTTTCCACCACTCCCAATTCCACCATCTGGTCGGCCAGTAACTGCAGGGTCCAGTGGTCCTGGCCCTCCGGTGCGTCGCTGCACGCCAGGGCGATCAGGTGGGCCTCCCCCTTCTCGTCCAGCTTGCGGAAACGGTTGGCTTGGACCCGATCCCGCAACACGCCGTCCAAACCCTCCGCGGAGTACCGCCGCTTGACCCGGTACACGGTGCCTTCGGACACGTCCAGGGCCGCTGCGATCTGTGGCACCTTCCAGCCCTCGTCTATCCTCAGCAGGATGCGGGCTCGGGTGGCGATCCGCGCCGCGTGTTTGCCGGCCCGGATCAACCGGTTCACTTGTTCTCGTTCCTCGGTGGTCAACTCGATGGCGTATCGCTTTCCCGACATGGCTGCTGCACCTCCCCGCAACCCGAAATTGCAGCCAGCATAGGGACTTCAACCGCTCAGCACCAAGACCTTCTAATACTGATTTGAGACGATACTAGGAGGGTGCGTCCGGTAATGTCCGCACGTACTTCCTCATGTAACGACATCAGGTAGGCACACACAAAGTCAATTCCCTCGTTGGGATAGCGTGTCTTTATGTTGAGGTGTTGCTCCGCTCCGGCAAAAACTTTTTGGAGCCTATCGATACCCGCACCTCGACCCACAAGAAAAACCTCTGGCAGCAGAGGTTGTGGTTCGCCATACGATGACACTACCTCCCATCGGCGCTCGGGAATATCAATATCTTGCGGCGATAAGTCGTGGATTCGACCTGCAAGCCATGACTCAACGGCGTGAAATTGGTGAACCCAATCAATTAACCTTGTCCCATCAATGACGCGGACATCCTTCCATCCTTCCGTCTCTCGTCTCTCTTCTACCCAACTCGCTTGGGACCCTGGTTTCCAGGTGAATGGCCATGTTCTACGTCCAGAGAGAGGAGTAACGAATACGAACGTGGAATTCTTGCGGACTGAATCAGGGAGAGATGTAGTAAGCTCGTTGTAGTCCGAAGTTGCTTTGCTTCTGGCATTGCCGCCGGTACCAATCTCCCAGTGAGAGCGGCCCCCTGGAACGAATGGCTCATACCCTGTTCTGGTATTGAGTATGCCATCAGGACCATGTTGTCCGATGCTGTCTCCTAGAGGGAAACGCCGTTCCAGAGGGTTAGGGCTAGATGCGGCAGCCAGTCGCCATACGAGCTCTACGATTAACCCCTGTGCTTCTTGGGGGTTTGATCGGACCCAGCTGTCCAGTTGACTCTCTGTAACCAAAGTTATCACTCAAGGCCTCCGCGACGCTTCCCCTTCATTCCATACGCTTTTTGGGCGACATCTGCTATCCGGCACATGATCGTGCCCTACAATCTAGTAGCCTTCATTCGTTTGATTTACGTTCCTCGCCTGCAACGATCGCTTTCATGTACTCTGAATAATCAATCGCCGGCACAGTCCCAATAGATTGAAGCGCATCCAGAAACCGGAACATAAAGCTGACTAGGGACGATGAAGCAGGGCCTGATTCAATGTTCTCTACGTCGGCTCCCCGGTACCTGGCCAAGAACGAACCATCGTTGAGCGCGCATCCGAGGTCGAGCTGCCGCTCTTGCCGGCCACCCGCCATCATCTCCTTCAACGCTTTTCCAAAGACGCCGGAGTACGAATTGGACAGCGCCAGGATTCCCGCAAGGATCCGGTGGAGTGGCTTTGGGTCCAACGTGCCGTCGGCAGAGGTGATTGCCGCGCTGGTTCTCCGCAGAGACCTCACGGAGGCAGCCTTGTCGCAGGCGAGACGCAGGTTCCTGCTGTTTATCCGCTGCTTCACCTCGAACACCGCGTAGACGGCCTCCGCCGGAACGTACTGGACATTTCCTGCCACGAACAGGGGCGGCGAGTATTGCCTGTCGAATACGATGATGTCCATCTGGTCGCTTCGGCGCCCGTCTGCGTCCACGACGAATCCGTTGGCTACCTAGTACCGGTTGGGCAGAACCCTGGACAAAAAATCCAGCCACGCCAATTCCGTTTCATCGCCCAGGGTTCCCCCGTGGTCGACTGCCCCTCTAATGCCAGTCAGTTCGGCAACCATCCTCTGCTGGGTGCTCTGGAAGAGGCTGTTCAGGTCCATCCGGTTGCGGCCCTCTGGTGTGCTCATAGACTCACCACACTACCTTTTCCCACTGGCTATTCCGTACCCTGCCCAGTGAAGCCCCGGCTTGTCTGGCGATTTCCTGTTTCTCGTCCGGGGACAGGTCGGAAGAGATGATGTTTGCGCCATTTGCCGGGTCAACGAACTCGGCTCGCAGGAGATCGGCCGACAGGAACTCCAGCACCCGCTTCAACTCGTCCGCAGTACCCTGAGGTTCCCGCCCTTGAAGCGCCCGCAATACCGCAAGCTCAAGATAGAACGAAGGGAAATGAAGACCACGGTTTGACCGCCATATCTTGGCGGCGCGGATAGTGGCACTCTTCTCGGACCTTCTGACCAACGCAATATGCTTGTCCACATTGGTCTTGGTCCATCCCTGCCGTCTGCTGAGATACAGGCTATGATCACTTTTGCCGGTATGCTTCCGAGCGGGTACCAGATCCACCTTTACGCCGTTTACTTCCACTCCAATAGAGACATTTTGGCGGCGGGGACTCAAGCCTTCCTGGTCAGCATACCGGCGAAGGCCATCAAACATCTTTTTCAACGACTTGCCCGACCTGGGTTTCAGCGATATGAACAGGTCAAGGTCCGTGCCGCCTTTGATTGAAGTGCCTTTCGCAAAGGAACCGGAGTTGTGGACTCGCACCAAGCGCGTGGAGTACCATCTTTGAATCAGCCCTCTGAGACGTTCCCCCGCCTGGTACACAGCCGTCCCGGGACCCTTTTCTACTTCGTACTTGCGTACAATCCTGTCAACGTACCTGTTGGCGTTCAAGCTAATCAACCTGTGACCAGCCATTGACTACGTGGGAAAAGCAACCGGCAAACCCAGAGACGGAATTGAGCGGGTTTACCGCGGCCAACCCCAGGAAAGGACGCTCCACTAGCGAGTCTACTTGCCAATGGTCAGTCTTGATGCTATATTTCTGACATTCTAACAGCGGATATGCGCTATGCCAAGCCTGCCTCGCCTGATTATGGAGCACGCGTCCGAGTCGCCGGAAGGCTCGTTGCTGTGCCCGAATGTCCTGCTTCATCTGGGTAACAGAGATGCAGTGGACCAGGCGTTGTCCCGCCTCGCTCGAAGTGGACGACTGAACCGAGTCTGTCAGGGCGTTTACGTTCGGCCTGTGGAAACCCGCTTCGGTCCACGTCCTCCTTCAGTTGATAAGGTAATCGAGTCTCTGGCTGAACTGTGGGGAGAGACGATTGTACCCTGCGGCGGGGCGGCGGCGAATTCGCTGGGGCTCACAACCCAGGTACCGGTCAGGTCCGTTTACCTGACTTCCGGCCCCAACCGCAGGCTGAAGTTTGGTGAAGTGACGGTGGACCTGCGACATGCCCCAAGGTGGCAGCTTGTAGCGCCGCACCGGTCCGCCGGTGACGCCGTGCGCGCCATGGCATGGCTGGGTCCCCAGGAGGTTGAGGAGAGCCTCGGCGTGATTTGCCGGAAACTATCCCCAGAAGACCTGGACGAACTGGCGGCGTCTCGGGCATTGATGCCCTCCTGGATCGCCGAGCCGGTGAGCGCGATGGTGGCTGGTGGCTGACCTCCCGTTTCAGTTGCTCCCCCCGGATGACCGGCGGGATGCGCTGGAGGTCGCCGCCGGTCTCAGTGGACGCCGAGCGCATCTGCTGGAAAAGGACATCTGGGTCGTCCAAACCCTGGCAGCCCTCTTTGAAACCCCTTTCGGATCAGACCTGACCTTCAAAGGGGGCACATCCCTGGCGAAGGCATACCACGCTATTCGCCGGTTTTCCGAGGACCTCGACATTACCTATGACATCCGCGCCATCGCCCCGGATCTGCTGACGGACGGGGACGACGAGGCCATTCCCGCGACGCGCAGCCAGGAGCGCCGCTGGACCCGGGAAATCAGAAGACGGCTGCCTGGTTGGGTGGCAAATCAGGCTCTGCTCTCCGTTGAAGTCAACTTGGCCGAGGCGGGTCTATCCGCTGAAGTCCGGGCCGAAGGAGACCTCGTATTCGTCGCCTACGAGCCTCTGTTTGATAACTATGGCTTCGTGCGGCCCGAAGTAATGGTCGAGTTTGGCGCACGCTCGATTGGCGAACCTCGTGAGGAGCGCCTATGCCAATGCGACGCGGCCAGCTATATACCGGGTGTCAACTTCCCATCCGTCCGCCCATTCGTTATGTTGGCCGAGCGGACATTCTGGGAAAAGGCAACAGCCGTGCATGTTTTCTGTCAACAACAGCGGACCCGGGGGGAGCGTCTCTCCCGGCATTGGCACGACCTGGTGAGGCTGGACGATAACGGCTATGCAAAAAAGGCGCTGGCAGACCGTGACCTCGCTCTTTCGGTGTCCCGCCACAAGTCGATGTTCTTCCGAGAGAAGGACGCAGCCGGGAATTGGATCGATTATGAAGCAGCAGTCTCCGGCGGTTTGCAACTGGTGCCGGACGGGCCAGCCTACCAGGTGCTTTCCGACGATTACGACAGGATGCTGGCCGATGGGATGCTCCTTGACGACGAAGAACAGTTCGAGGATCTGATGGAAAGATGTGTCGACATTCAACGGAGGGCCAATGCGCACTGACCCTTGGCAAGACGACATCGGGAAGATTGGGAATAGAGACCCGATTCGGGGACCACGCGTCTCAATAATGAGCCGGATTGACCCGATGGTCGCAATCTTCGTATGCCCTATCGCCGTTGAATTTCTCGTATGCAAGGGCAGGGGTGGTCTGGACAGGCTCAGTTGCCTTATTCCCATTTGACAAGGTAGATATAAGCCGAGTTCTCTGACACCCACTCAACAGAAAACCGTGCTGTTCTCATGGGCGGTAGTTTCGGATGCCATTGGTGTTGCATAGGCAGTAACTGGCCGTGGAGGCTACACGCCTCACATCATTAGCGGAATGAAGGCCAAGTTTGCCGCCCGCCCTGCTGGGTTAAGTTTTCTCGGATGGGTACCGCGAAGAAGGCCATTCATGTGAGGAACAGTTCACGATCCAATGGCGATGGAGTGTCGCCGGCTGACTGGGCGATGGGTCGATTCAAGCCTATCATAAGGGAGGCAAGATTGTACGAAGAACACCCTCTTATCAACCCCCCTCCACCCGATGCAACTTTGTGGAGATACGTTAACTTCACTAAGTTTGTATCTATGTTAGACACGAATGCCCTTTTCTTTTCCAGGGCAGATAAGTTAGGCGATCCTTTCGAAGGATCTTTTCCAAGAGCCAATAGAGAAGTAGACCCTTCATCATTTGCTGACCCCTACCTTGCCGACCTTCTTGAACGTCACAGAGGATTTGTTCAGGATATACGACCCTTTACGCTGGTCAATTGTTGGCATGAGAGCACCCATGAATCTACAGCGATGCGGAACCAATATTCGGAAAAACACGAAGGCGTTGCTATCAAGACCGACTTTTTGTCCTTATCACAAAGCTTTGTGTGCAGCGAGACCATTTTCATTGGGAGAGTCGACTATGTGGATTATGAAACAGCTAGCTTTCCCATATTGAACGATTTCGCCCCGTTCTTGCATAAGCGGAAGAGTTCGGAGCATGAGAAAGAGATTAGGGCGATCAACATAGATTTTCCTTTGCCTCCCGGTCTACTAGACCCGGACGTTGATTTAGAGCCGCTTGACCTGTCTAAAGCAACCTATGACGTCGGAGCTTATCGTGATGTTGACCTCTCCGTACTTGTGAATGAGTTGATTGTCGCACCCTATGCCGAAGATTGGTTCTTGGAGCTAGTCAGGTCAATTGCTACTCATTTCTCTTTGGAAGCACCTATCACCAGGTCTTCGTTGGCCGATACACCTAGATGGGTCTAGTCTCACACGTCCCAGCACCCGCGCGTGGCGGTGGCGATGTAGATGGAGTTGATGTATACGCCCAATTTTCGGCGGAGGTTGTTGGGGGCTCGGCTGGCCGGATAATCCAATGCCCCAAACCAGTAGCAGCAATCGGTTGTGAATCAGCAAGTCATAGGATTCAGTTAGCCACTTTAAGAGCATCGGGCGGTGGAATTGAGCGCCCGGGAAGTGATATCCCGTAGGTTCCGCAAACCGGCCTCACCAAGAGGCAGCCTCAGCGAAGAGTTGACCCCGTTTGTTGCCAGTGCCCAGGACCGTGGTGAGCACCCACTGATAGAGCCAGCCCTCGCCAGTGGTATTGGGCAGAATAACGAGAATGATTGTGTTGTGACGAGATTTGCAATTGGCCATAGACTCCGGCAACATCAAGCCCGTAAGCTGGCATAATTGTGATGTCTCCCAAGAGAAAAGCCATGAACGGAGAACCTCACGACAGCGGTGAGCCGGACCGGCGCGACGACCCCGGCAATGAGTCCAGGGCGCTGGACGAACTGAGCCGCGAGGAGATTCTGCGAGCCCTGGCGGGCCTGACTGGACTCGAACTGTGTCTGTACAGTCCCTATGGCTGCTCCTCGTCTCCAACAGCACAACAGGTGGAGCCTCGGCGGAACTCAGCGTCCGGCAAGAAAGGCCCACTGAGGATGTGGCGTACGGTGGTGCGACAGTGGAGTGGACTTTTCCAAGAGGTTGCCCAAGTATTGCCCGACTGCTAAGGTGGAAGAAAGCTCTTCCCCGCCCGCTGGATTGTGGCTTCGGTCAAAACCCCCTGGGCGGGTTTTTTGTTCGCGCGGCGTGGGGAGAAGGTCGTGACCAAAAAGGTACGGCCACGGCCGTACTTGCAAAGCCCAGCGGCCCGCAATCAAGATTGCAGCAGGAGTTGATTGATGAATGAAGGCACGCCCCCTGGGTCAGAAGAAGAAATGCTATATACCGGCAGGTTGGTGCCTGCGGGGAGAGAAGGAAACAGGGTGTTTGCCCGGTGGCTGGGTCCTAGAGAAGAGGACACCGGCGAGGTCGTCAATGTAGGCCACGGAGAGCAATTGATAATCCGTCCCGGTGACTTGGTGATTGATCCTTCGTATGTCTATGAGCAGATCGGCAACAGTCTCGACAGGGACCCTTCGATGGCGAACACTGTTTGGACCTGGTACAGCCTGGTCAATGAACAGGAGGGTTTCTTCCTCTACTTGTTCACGCTGGCGCGCAAGCTTGACGCTGCACGTGCCTTGTGGGACATGGCGTATCAAGAGTGTGACAAGGTCCGGACCGAGCCTGCTCCGGTCCGTAGACAGGGATTCTTCATGGCGCTGTCCGAAGCTGAACTGGCGATTATCGAGTTGCACCGGGCACTGGAGATGCTCCTGAAAATCAATGGCGTTTTCTCCTTGGCCCTGGAGGTGCCTGACTATCTGCAGAGGCTGGAGGGAGTCTTTCGGGACATGCGGCACGCGTTCGAACACATTGATGAACGTTCAGCGGATGAGATCAATCAGGCTGGGCAAATGGACGCGGAGGCTTTGAGTATTTTTGACCAGCCCGACTTTCTCGAAACGTCGATGCTTCACCACGGAGTTGAGGAGCTTGACTTCAATGAAGATGTGTCGGTGGCGATACACATTTGCCGTCTCCTCGTGATGGAGATAATGGAATTGCGGGCGGGTGAGCAGAGTACGTGAATCACCAACCAACGGTGCCGCTTGTTAGCGGTCTTGATAACCGCGGAGAGATCGACAAGTCCGACTCGGTTGTCATTTGCATCTCGGCAGGCCGCACGTCGAGCCGGAGTCAGCTCGATCTACCCCTATCTCTGCGGCCGTAGGGTCGAAACCGTCCGCGAAGGGCGTGACCAGGGCCTGCCGATCTCCACCCTGGGGACTATGGACTTCCTGCTAAAGCAGGAACTAATGCCACTGGCTCAGATTTGGAACGCGCTTGCCCTGGGATCACGGTGAAGTAGCAGCCCCCGTAGGGGTGTATCCGGTGTCCGGCAAGGCACGCCGCTTGGCGGTCCACATGGGGGGTGACATGAGGGGTAACATGGGGGGTACGGCATCAGCGAGCGTGAGGACGCTTCGATTATCGGTCCAGTTTCATTGAACATTGCCGAGAGTTCTACCCACCGTCGGCCGGTTTCAGTGGATGCAATCCTGCCTCTTCAAGGAGAGTTCCCCGGTTATGGCCGCGTCCAACGCTGCTGGTGAGTTCAGGCCAACGGATTGGCTTTGGGTGTTGAAAGGCCGGCTGGATGGTACGGGGCGGTCATGCCGGAATCTCGCTCCGGTCCGCGTAGGCGATGGTCGGACGGTCGAAGCCCCGTTCCGCGCACAGCGGATGGAGGCGCAGGGAGAATTTGTTGAGGGCGTGCGCGTCGAGTTCGGGATGGTCGTCCTCGAAGATTACGGTGGTCCTGATGTAGTCGTCGCCGTCGGGACCCGGCAGAAGCTCCGACGTCACATCGGCGATGACGAAATCAGCGGACAGGTATCGGGCCAGCTCGATGCGGACCAGGTCGGAAATGGGGGTAAGGTCTGCATGATCGAAGGTCACGGCGTCGGCTTCCATTCGCTGATTTCGGCAGGTCGGGCGATTTTCAAAGTTTCGGTCACGTAACCCGCCAGTGTGGGCGTTTCGCATCCTTCAGGAACCATCGGCAGTGGAGTATGAAAGGAGAAAACTAAGAGGCGACTAGGTTGGGGGCCCGCCCCCAATCGAGACGCTCAGCGACTCTTCCTAGACGCACTACCATTGTACACTGGACGGTGGGTGGGGCAATCGCCCTCTCCAGGAAAAAGACAGAGACCGCCCGGCGAGGCGGCCTCGACCCTACCGGCGAAGCGATAGGGGTGGTGGGCAAAGACTATCGTAACTCGCGACCGCCGTCAACCACAGTTTCAACGCTCATCATGGCAGGAAAGCGCAGCCCAACTCAAAGCCGCTTGGCACAATCCAGACCAACCTGAACAGGCTGGCAATTATGTCACTTCCGTTCTTTAGACTTGCCGTAGGGGGCTTTCGACCAAACGTGAATTCTGATACTCCAATGCTCCGAGACAACCCTGCCACCTCTGACCATTTGCGATGCCCATTGAAAAACGGAAGGTATACCGACCCGGCGCGACCCTTGGGTTGGGATCGAAAGTCATGCCCACTCCCCGCCAAGCTGCAGGCTATATTCGATCATTCCCGACAACCTACCCAGATCGCCGGCCTTGCCCGGCAATCCACTGGCCTTGCCCGACGTGCTAGCCTGCGCCGCACCGGTGGTGTGTCGGCACCGCAGGTTGTCGGTCCAGTCTCGTTCCGCTTCTCGGCAGTCTGTACGGGCTTCCCCCCTTTCGAGACAATGAACAGGGACCGCCGGCGGCAGGCGGCAACCCTCGTATCCACGGATGAGGCACACTGTTGTACCAGCGCAGCCGTTCCTCGGGGCGTACTACCGGGCGCGGCGACGCGGCAGGCGTAGCCAAACCCTACAGGAGGACCTCCTCGGAGTCCGCTCCGGGCGAATGGCTGTCGCCGGGCATGGGGACGTTGTAGCGGACGACGGCCCGGCCCGGCATGACCACGATCTCCTTCACGAAGGTCGCGATGAAGGTCCTGCGGTCGGGCAACTTGCTCTCCCTCAGCAGCCCGCCGATATCCTGCACCCGGGCCATGATGGCCTCCACTTCTTCCCTGGCCGCGCTGCGCTGGGACAGGACTACCCTGGCCTCCTCCGCCGCAGCCTCAAGACGCATCTTCCGGTCATTGTTGTCCCTGATCCGAACCTCAGTGCCGGCCGGTACGTCGTCGGTGGTCTCCACGATGCGCCAGAGGCGGTCCAGACTGCGGCCAACGTCCTTCAGTTCGGACTCGATGGTCTCCAGCCGCTTGCGTTCCTCCTGGGCCAGACCGCTCAGCTCCTGGCGCACAACTTTCGTCAGATCGGCCATGTTGCCTTCGGTGAGGATGCTGGAGCGGACCCGGTCGACGATCAACCCCTCGAAGCGGCGGGCGCTGAGCCTGGGCGTATCACAGCTCCCCCGGCCCCTCCTTACCAGGGACTGGCATACGTAGTATTGGAACCTGCCGCCCTTGGCCTCCTGGGACCAGAAGGCCGTCTTGCATCTATTGCATCTGACCAGCCCGCTGAGCAGGTAGGGGCTGGCCACCCTGCGAGGGTGGGTGACGGTGGGAGTGCGCGAGCGCATCACATCTCTCACCCGGCGGAACTGGGCCCTGGAGATGATGGCTGGAAACGCCCTTTCCACGCGAACGGGGTCGGCCTGGTCCCCGGCGGCGACGCCCCACACGAGAGTCCCGGTGTAGACCTCATTCCCGAGGATGCCGCTGATGCTGGTCTTGGCCCAGAGCCTCCCGGTGGGACTGGCGATGCCCTCTTCGTTGAGGGCGCGCGCGATATCCAGCGTCCCTCTTCCGGTCTCCGCCAGCTCGAAGATGCGCTGGACGACGCGGGCTGTCTCCTCGTCGGGTTCCAGCTTGGGGCGCTTCTTGGCCCCGTCCTGTACCATGACCCTGTTGTAGCCGTATGGGGTCCTGCTGCCCATCCAGAAGCCGCGGGAGGCCGCCTCCCGCATCCCCCGCCGAACCTCTTGGGCCAGATTTTCCGAGTAGAACTCGTCCACGCTTTCAATGATGCCCTCCACGAGCTTGCCCGTCGCGGTGTCGCCGGCCTGCTCGGTTATGGACACCACCCTCACCCCCCGTCTTCGGAGCATGGACTTGTAGACGACGGCGTGCTCGCGCTTCCTGGTGAAGCGCGAGAACTTCCAGACGAGAATCTCCCTGAACGCGGCCTGCGGCGACTTGGCCTCGTCGATCATCCTGTTGAATTCAGGCCTGTCGTCGCTCCTGCCGCTCTCGGCCTCGTCCACGTACTCGTGGACGACCACGTAGCCGTTCCTGTCAGCGTGTTCCCGCAGCGCCCGGAGCTGGGCAGCCACGGAGAGGTCCACGTCCTGTCGTTCACTGGACACCCGGGCGTAGAGGGCGGCGGGCGTGGGCTCGGTTCGATCATTCATGGGTCCGTCTCGTTCATGCCGGGGTTTTTCGCCCGCAGCGTCGTGCTTTGACCGGCGCTCATGCCGGGCCCTCTTCCCTCATTCCCAGCCCCTGGGAAAGCTGGGCGCGGGACGCCGACGGCCGCTCCACGTGGGCGCGGACGGCGATCCTGACCAGGATGCGCAGCCCCTGCCGGATTGTCTTCTGCTGGTCCGGAGAGTAGAACGGCACCTCCGGCGTAGGTTCATCATCCATTGATCTATCCATTGCCAAACGATGGTCTCTCCGCTCCGCCGGGTGGCCTGCAATGCCGGTCGTCAACAGGCCACAGTCCGCAGGCTCGAGAGCTTCACCCGGTGGTTCGGTGATCGAAGTATTCGCGCCCTGGCAGCGCCCACTGGGGCCACAATAGCCTGTAAGCGCCCGGGAGTCTGTACAAGGGACGGTTTTTGACGATGCAAACCCGGAATGTACATAGTGGAGACATGTGCCAGCGAGATGTGCGGCAGACCAGGTCAGCCCAGGTGGGCCAGTTGATGCGTTCCTACCGGGAGTCCTTCTCCCAGGGTGGCGGCCGGCGGCGAGGGCTGACGCAGGAGGCCCTGCTGGAGCGCATGGGGTCGGTGGACAGCGACTACGCGGAGCGGTACAGCCACGCCACGGTCTCACGATGGGAGTCCGGCGGCACCCGCCCCACTCTCCGGCGGCTGAAGGTCTTCGGTCAGGCCTTAAGCCTGTCCGAGACGGAGGTGGCCGGCCTCGTATTGCTGGCTGGGCTGGCGCCCGACTTTCCAACTGCCCTGGGGCATGTCAACGGGAGTGATGGCGCCGGTGGCGGTGGAGCGGCGCCGGACGCGGCGCCCGACTCCGGGGAGGCGGACATTGCGGGACCTTCAGCTACCGAAAGCACACCGTCAGTCCTCAGGTGCGCATTCCGATTCGGGCTGCTCCGGGTCCTCCCCCTGGGATCCTGCCTGGTCGGCGGGTATGCGCTGTCGTTTTACGGCTGGAACAACGACTGGATGCCCACGGCCTACGTCGCCTTCGCTCTGGGGATCGTATTGGCGCAGGGGTTCCTGCTGCCGGACCGGGACGCCGGCCTGAGGGAGTTCTTCTGGGTTTCGCTGTTCTTCCTGCTGACCACGCCCCTGCTGCAGTTCGGCCCGATATACATGGACCACTACAACTTCCATACCATCGGGAGTCTTGCGGGCTCCCAGATTCCCTACGTGCTGGCCCTTCTCGTGAACCTGGTGATCGCATCCGCAGCGGGGCTGGCGTTTCAACTGCTGTGGAGATGGCAGTACTTCGGCGACAAGGTCGGCAGCAGCGCCCTCACCCGGGCGGCCAGCGTGGCGCTGCTACCGGTGCTTGCCGTGTACGCCGCCGTCGTTATCATCACCAACATCTCGGTATCGGTACAGTTGGCGGTCCTGCTGCCGGTGCTGGCCGCGGTCTTCACCGGGCTGTTGGTACTGTGCGATCCCGCTGTCAGTCCCAATGAGCGGGACCGGCAGTTCCTGCTCTGGACAGTTACGGTGGTGGCAATCGTTTCGACCACCGTGGGAATGGTCGTCATCATGGCGATATACCTGTCGCCGGATATGCCGAGCGTTCTGCCGGACCACAACCTGCTGCGTTCCTGGGAGATAGATTTCGCCCGGCTGGGCTTTACCCGGGAGGAGGCGTTGGACCGGCTGAACCTGGGATACGTCTGGCACGCCATATGGGTCTTCGCCTACATGGTCTTCGTTGTCGGGGGCAGGTTGATCATTTCCATCTACCGGATTGACGGCCACCGGCAGTGAAGAGGGTCCAGGGGTGGCCGCAGCCCTGTTGCTCCACGAGTGACGTCGAAGGCGGTCTTGCCGGAGGTGCCGCTGCCGTCTAGCCGTGGCTTTTGCCATTTCGGTTCCCTTTTGTCCGCCCCAATGGATGACAAAGGACGGGCCAGGGGCCTTGGTGATTTCACGGGCGGCCCACTCATAAATCGAGGGTGGTTTTGTACATCGAAAACATCCACCCTATATCGGGGTATCAAGGAGTGACAGATGAAGACAGCGCTGCGGCCTGGCCATCTCTGCCACCAGGTAGAGGACACTCGGATCATGGGCAAGCAGGTGAAGTCCACCGCCCACACCCCTGCCTACGCTGGGACGGGCTCTGGTTGGGCTGGGTGATTCTCACTTTTCTCAGCAGGCAGGGATAGACCGGGTACTCCGGCAGATGGCCCACAGCCCCACGGCGCGCATAAGACGCTGCACCCTTTTCCCGCTCATCCATACCCCTGCCTCTCCTGCCCCGCCTGCGCCGGTGCCTTCCTCGTAGCCTGCTCGGTGGGAACGAGAAAGAGTAGAATATGATGGTGGAAGCACGTCTGTATGGAGGTGAGCCGATGAGAGAGCAAGAAGGTCCAACGAATAAGGAAAGAGAAACGGTTGCAGCACTTTCCCACCGCCCGCACGAAGAGACGGCCCGACTCGGCAAGGAGTTGTACGAGCGGGACATCCGTGGTCAGGTTGAGGCGGACCACCACGGAGAGATTATCGCTATTGACGTGGACAGCGGTGAATGGGCGCTCGCCGATGACGAGGCTGATGCGGTGGACCGCCTGCGGGTAGTGCGCCCTGGCGCCATCAATGTCCTGTGCGAACGGGTCGGATACCGGGCGCTGCGCAGCTTTGGTGCCGGGTCTCTGCGGAGCTCTTGATGATCGAGGGATTGGTCAATGCCGCCTATGAGGCGGTGGTGTCTCTTTCCCTGCAAGGCCCTGCCGGGCAGGTCAGGGATATCGAGGCCGTGGTGGACACGGGTTACAGCGGTTACTTGACCTTGCCGACTACCGTCGTGACGGAGTTGGAGTTGCCTTTCGCTCACATCGGCCGGGCGTTTCTGGCCAATGACGACGAAGTGAGCTTCGACGTTCACGACGTTACGGCCCTGTGGGACGGCCAGCCGAGACATATCAGGGCCGATGCGACGGATAGCACGCCGCTGATGGGTATGCGGTTGTTGGACAGGCACGACTTGAACATCGAAGCCGAGCGCGGGGGCCGTGTCGTCATCCAAGCCAGGACGTAGGCCGGAGACCTGGGACGAACTCTATTCTTTCCCAATGTGGGGGAAGATTGAGGCAGGCCACTCCATTCGGGGTGACGGCAACTAGCGGCTTGCCAGGAGTCAGTCCTCAGCGCCCTTTGCCGCCGCGTGATGGTTAGGACACGGGATTCGTCATCCTCCAATGCGCCCAACTGTAATCCGAGTGACCTTTAGTGTTGGGCGAACGAGCTCACTCGTTTGGTATAGCGGGGCCTGGGAATCAAGGAGCAGCACAAGCGGAGTAGTCTATACCCGACGCCGCAAGCGCGTGCAAGGAACCCTAATGCCTGTTACCGACTTGCTCAGCCGTGGAAACAAACACACGGCAAAGGTGTTGCCACCGGCCGTTGCCGGTGTCGTCGCCGCACTCGTTGCCTATTATGCGATGGAAGTGGGAGGGATCTGGAAGTCGTCGGGCGTCAGTTGGGGCGGCTTCATTCCAGGTTGGCTATTCGGGACATGCTTCACAATACTCGCATTCGTGTGCTCCGCGTACCTGTGCCGTCGGAAAGCCACTCAGTACCCAGCCACAGCCAACATAGCTGCCATTACAGGCACCGCAACCATACTGGCGCTGACGTGGTGGCCGACGCGACAGTGCGACATGGTGGGCGGCGTGGCGGCTGGACTTACCGGCGCTGGCATGGTGGCCGCTCTGGCGGCGGTCATCAGCTTTCAGGCCCGAAGAGCCCGCCGGAGTCCAATCACCGACAGAGAGGACAGCATTGACCAGTCTGTCTCCAAACCGGTTCAGGAGTACGTAGGGATAGTCCCATTCGTGCAGATTGTCCTGGCGCTGATGATGGTTCTGGTCGCTTACTTGGCGATAACAAACGATGACTTGTCCGGATCCCGTACAAAACTACTGGCATTCGCTGGGATCGGAATTACGGCGGCATCGTCAATATCCCCAAAACTGAACCTAAAGACCATCCTGGCCGTGGGCGGGGCAGTCATCTCAGTAATTGGGGCGTATATTGAAGCGGACCAGGCTCTTGCTGCGAGCAACGGCGACGTTGGGATTTCGACGATATTAATCGCTGCCGGTATAACCACAGGAGCGTTGATCATGGGACTAGCGTTTCGTTCCCACATCGCGGTACGGGTTTTTGTTGCCCCTATATTGGGGGGAGTGGCAGCAGCGTCAATCGCTTCCTTTGCAGCTTTGATACCCGCCGTTTTCATTTCGATGGGATGTGACCTGCCAGACACATGGGGAGTGGTGTCGTTGTTGGTTGCCGTTTTGGCGGGCTTGGTCATCGGCCTCGGAACAATGGTCGGCACTGCCGCTATCGCAATCCGCAGTTGGTGGACTACGCGAGCCGCCCGGTCTGCCTCTCGCAAATGGCTGCCTTGAAAATCCCCTTATCCCGTGAATTCAGATTCTGACAGGTTCCGTTTGAATCCGGTTGCTTGACGATGATAACATCGCCGGAGTGGGAGCTTTATCGTTGTCGCCAGGAGACCCGCACCCGGTTTCCCGTACAGTTTCGGCAATGTCCTGCATCGGGTACAGAAAGCTGGGTTGGCCCAGCCCCGGTGTGTAGGTAAGTCCTGACACTACCGGAACTGCGTTTCGGGGTTTCTAATCAGGTCAACTACCGCTGGAATAGGCAAGGGTTCGTTCTCATCGCTACTCCGGTCTTAGCAAGATTCTTTGGGATCCGAAGAGGCGGCCAGGAATTCAGGGGCATCGACACCGTTGAGAAGATTCTAGCCGTAGGAGTCGAAATCGTGGAATCCCGATGCGAGTACATTCATTTTCCGCTGGAAGAGTTCAACCACGGTGCCCAGTTGTTTGCCATTCGCGGCCTGCTCTACCGCCAAGAACGGGCCGACCAGGAGCTTTCAGACAGAATCAAGGAAGCTGACGCAGTTGCCAGGCGCACCAGAGGCCGGGCCAATGATCATGCCGTTGATGCCTGGGTGGAACTGGCCGAGATGTCCTGCTATCAGGACGCGGCCCATAGCATGGCGGCGGTTGGCATGATCGCCCCCCTTATCGAATCGGCCTTTCGCGCATCTTTTCGATCCATCGGGAACGAATTGCCCCGAGGGAACCTCGTCAACGAGATAGTCAAGGGTGTGGAAGAGGAGGGTATGAATGAGTACCTGCCCCCAGATCTTGAGCCAACACTCTCCGCCCTGTTTACATACAGAAGCAAGATGTTCCATGGGGGGTTCGAGTGGTCAACCGACGAGTTGAGGAAGTTTGAAAGGCTGCTTGATTCAGGCCGATGGCCCTCTGATTGGTTTTCCAGTGCGACAACTGACGATGAACCGTGGATGTTCTACATGACATCCGCCTTCGTAGACCACTGCCTCGAAATGGCCGAGGGGGTTATCAGCGGAATAGAACAGTTCGGCTTCGAGAGAAATCTGGACTCATAGCCAATCGAAGGAAGGCCTTCCCGGAATCTGGTTAAAGCCGCCTTTGGCCAAGCAAAGGAGTCCACCTCAGTCTTACCGTTCAGGCACTCCAACCGTGTGTTCCTTGACGGAGCTGATCTGCCTGTCGACTGGGAAGTTCAACATGGACCGCAAGGTATGAATACCCAACCCCTTTATCCCGATGGGATCGCCTAAAGCCAAAATTAACTCTCTCACTTCTGCAGTGAAGTGAAGTAGACCCAGAACTTGCGTAACGTGTGCCCTGGTAACGGCAAGGCCTTGCGCGAGTTCCGCCCTTGATGCGAACTCGCCAGAGTCCAGGAGCTCCTGCCACTCCAGTGCCAAAGCGACCGGGTTCCGGCGCTTGGGCTGAATTGACTGGCTTTGCCTCCGGCTATACCCTGGCTTTGGGAGATCGAACCAGGCCCAGACGAAGGTACGCGGTTGGGAGCGTGTTGGGGAGCCATCTCACGGCTCCAGTTCGGCTGCTTTCTCCAGATCCTGTTCGGCTTGGTCGTGGTTCCCCAGTGATCGGTGGGCGAAGCTCCGGGCCTGGTAGATCTGGGGATCGTCGGGATCAAGCTGGATGGCCCGGTCGAAATCGCTGATGGCCTCCTCATACCGTCCCAGGTCCGCGTGAGTGTTGCCGCGATTTTTGTACGCTTTCTGTAGCTCGGGGTCCAGCTCTATGGCCCGTTCAAAATCCTGGAACGCCTCGGCGTACTGAGCCAGTTGGGCGTGGGCGGTTGCGCGATTGTTGTACGGCAACGGGTCCTCGTGGTCGATGGCAATCGCCTGGCTGAAATCTCTGATCGCATCCTCGTATAGGCCAAGGTCCGCGTACGCCGTGCCTCGGTTGTCGTAGGCGCGAACAAACCGCGGATCAATCTCAATCGCCTTATCGAAATCCTCGATTGCGTCGTCGTAGCGTTGCAGGTCGGCGTATGCGGAGCCCCGGTTGTTGTACGGCAGGGGGTCCTCCGGTTTCAGCATGATCGCCCGGCCGTAGTCCCGGATCGCCTTCTCCAATTCACCCAGGTTCGACAGCGCCACTCCCCGGTTGTCGTAGGCGCGGTGGAACCACGGGTCCAGCGCTATGGCCCGGTCGTAATCGGGCACGGCGTCGCCATACCGCCCCAACGACGCGTGCGCGGACCCTCGGTTGTTGTAGAGCGTCGGATCCTCCGGGTTTAGTTCGATGGCGCGGCTATAGTCGCGGACCGCGTTGTCGTAATCCCCAAGCGCGGCATAGGAGTAACCGCGATATCCATAGGCCAACGCGTTCCCGGGATCATCGGCAATAATGGCGTCGTACCTGCCGATCGCCGCCTCGTAATCGGACGCCGCCGCGTCGGCCCCGCCGGCTGAGCCAACCGGAGGCGGAGCAATGCTGGTCGAGTACGACGCCAGCGACGCTTCTTCCGACTGCGGGTTACAGCGGTTCAGCAACCCGTTGAACGTGTCGCAGACGCACGCGCCGGATGACAGGGTCGCCGCCAGCACGCAAAAGACCAACGCAGCGAAGGCGCGGCCCGTGCGCCGCCTTGAGGGTCTCGGTCGATCTATAGAGATTTCCATCGGCTAACGCGGGGACTCATTACGGAACGCTATCGCACCAAACCGCAGGCGGCGCCGTCTGATTTAGCACGGTCGATATTACCAGAGGGTATGGATGGGAGTTCCGCAAGTATCGGCCCGGTTTGGGCACGTCCCGAAGGGAGCATCCGACTTTTGCAGCACTGGTCTCTTGAGTTAGCTCGCCGCACTTCTGTGCCTGCGGAAGTATCTCACTCACTCTCCGGATCACGAAAACATAAAGCACCAGACACCAAGGCCTTTTCAAAGTCTCCATGCGTCCTGCTCATGGTGGGCCTGTCGAACCACGAGCTCGTCCTTCGACAGGCTCAGGACGAGCGGATGCAATAAGATCACTTAACTTTGGAATAGCCCTGACCAGACACACAATTCAACACGGGAGTGTGACCACCATGTGCTAAAATCGGAAAACAAGCCTCGAAATCGGGCGCCTATAACCTTTTCACGGGAGTAAAACATGCCGTTATCCACGCTCAAATACATAGTGCCTTTGGCGCTCATATTAATGCTCATCCCAATGGTCATCGCTTGTGGTGGACCCGCGGAAGAAACCCCGCCCAGTTCCGCCGCCCAGACCAGCCCCACCGCCGCTCCGGCAGCGCAGGGATCCGGCACGGCATCCCAGCCCACCACCGCTCCGGCCCAAGGCTCCACGGCCCCGTCAGAACCCGCAACCGATGAGCCTTTCCGCGTCGGCGTCATGGAATCCCTCACCGGACCGGGCGAAACCTACGGCACCGTGTCCGTCCAGGCCAAGCAGATGGCGGTTGACGAGATCAACGCCGCCGGCGGCATCAACGGCCGCATGCTGGAACTCATCGTTGAGGACTCCAAGTGTGCCGCCCAGGACGCCATCACCGCCTACAACAAGCTCACCGACGTCGACGGGGTGAAGATCATCCTCGGCACGTCCTGCAGCGGCGCAATGCTCGGCGCGGCCCCTCTGGCCGAAGCCGACGGCGTCATCCTCTTCTCGGGGCTGGCGACCAATCCCGATATCGCCCACGCCGGCGATTACATCTTCCGCACCTCCATGAACGACCTCCAGGTCGGCATCGACACCGCCAACGTCATCTGGTCCGATGGCGGCCGAAAGCTTGCCACCATCACGGAGACCACCGACTACGCCGAGGGTGTGCGTCGCGTGACGGCGGAGCGCTTCATGGAACTGGGCGGCGAGATCGTCGCCGAGGAACGTTACGCCTCCGACATCACCGACTTCCGGTCCCAGTTGACCAAGATCATCAACGCCAACCCTGACGCCGTGCACATCGCCGCCCAGGCCGAGTTCTCCGGCGGCACCGTGGTCAAGCAGATCCGTGAACTCGGTTACGAGGGCCCCCTCTATTCCGAAATCGTCCCCGTGGGCGCAACCGCCCTCGAGGTCGCCGGCGACGCCGCCACCGGACTCAAGGCCATCACCGCGGAGCTTGACCCCAACAATCCCAAGGCAGTGGAGGTCCTCGACAACTTCCGCGCCCGCTACGACTACGTCACCTTGCCCTGGTACCTCGCCTCCGGCTACGACGACGTGTACATCACCGCCGAATGTCTCAGCATGACCAACGACGACCAGGACGCCGACGGGTTCCGCGATTGTCTCTACGGGATCACATACAGCGGCGCCATCGGCGAAAACTTCAGCTTCGACGAAAACGGCGAAGTCGTGGGACTTGCCAACGCCGTGGTCGAGGTGCTGCCCATTGGTGAGCGCACCGACGACAACAACGGATACCTCATCCTCGGCCCCGCTCCGGGCGCGGAACCCGGCTCCGGCGCCGCCATGATGCAGCCGTCCGACGAGCCCTTCCGCATCGGCGCAATGGACGCCCTCACCGGCCCCGCCGAAACCTACGGCAACCCGATCATGCAGGCCAAGCAACTCGCCGTTGAGGAAATCAACGCCGCGGGCGGAGTCAACGGTCGCATGCTGGAACTCATCCCCGAGGACTCCAAGTGCGCTGCCCAGGATGCCATCACCGCCTACAACAAGCTCACCGACGTTGACGGCGTGAAGATCATCCTCGGCACCACCTGCAGCGGCGCGATGCTGGGCGCGGCCCCCCTCGCCCAGGCGGAAGGCGTGATCATGCTGTCCGCATCCGCAACCAGCCCGGACATCGCCACCGCTGGCGACTACATCTTCCGAACCGCCATCAACGACGACCAGTTGGGCATCGACACCGGCAATGCCATCCACGTCGACGGCCATCACCATCTGGCGACCATCACCGAGTCCACCGACTACGCGGAAGGCGCGCGCCGCACCACCGTGGCCCGCTTTGAGGAACTCGGTGGGCATGTCGTCGCGTCCGAAAGCTATTCCTCCGAAATCACCGACTTCCGCACCCAGATCACCAAGCTCATCGGCAGCGATCCCGACGCCGTTTACCTTGCGTCGCAGTCGGAATTCTCCGGCGGCACCATCATCAAGCAACTCCGGGAGTTGGGGTTCGAAGGCCCGATTTACACGGAATCGGTGAATACCGGACCCGAAGCCTTGCGCATCGCCGGGGAAGCCGCCACCGGCATGAAAGCCATCATCCCCCTGGGGCTGACCCAACGGGGCGAAAAGTTCCTCAAGGACTTTGAGGCGCACTTTGGCATCGTGGCAACCCAGCCCTGGTTCCAGGCCTCCGCCTACGACGACGTGTACATCGCCGCCGAGTGTCTCGCCCAAACCGGCGATGACCAGGACACCAGCGGGTTCCGGGCGTGCTTGAACGGCATCAGCTTCACCGGAGCCATCGGCGACAACTACGGCTTCGGCGACAACGGCGACGTGCTCGGCCTGAGCAACGCGGTGGTCCAGGTGCTTCCGGTTGCAGAGCGCACCGACGACAACCTCGGCTACGTGTCCCTCGGACAGGCCCCAACTCCGTAGTCTCTCCTGCGCTACTGAGCAAACTTGGGCCGGCCGCGCTGATGCGGTCGGCCCATTTGCTTGTGATATTATTGCCCCGCTTGCCAGCCAACGATAACTGATAACAATGTGAGGACATGGATTTATGTCCACTCAAAGCGAAAGCGCCCGCGGGCTGCCCCGTTTGCTGAATATCCCGGGCACGCGCACGCTCGCCGTGGTTTTGGCCGCGGCTGCCATAGCCTACATCGCCTGGAAAATCGGCCAGTCCCCTCCCCAGGCCCTGCAGTTCGCCTTCAATGGGCTCGCCGTCGGCGCAGTGTACGCCCTCCTGGCGATGGGCTTCACCCTCGTTTACAGCACAGTCTGGTTCTTCGACCTCTACTACGGCGCGGCCGCCGCCATGGGCGCGTACGGCGTTTTCTACCTGCGCACGTCCTCGGCCCTCGGCAGCCGATTCGACGTCAACAGCATATATGTCAACGCCGTGTTCGCCGCCATCGTCGCCGGCGTTGTGGGTTGGACTCTTCACCAGGTCCTGTATCCGCGGCTGCGCGGGCGATTCAGTCCCAACACCATCGGACTTCTAGTCGGCCTGATGGCGGGAGCCGTCGGCGCTTACACCGGCGTTGTCCTCTCCTACCCCGCAATCCTCCACGTCATGACGAGCCCGGCCGTCGGCGCAGCCGTTGCCCTGGCCGTCGTCTTCGTCCCGTACTGGGCGGTCCAGTCTTTCACCCCCAACGTCCGTTTCACCCTGATCGCCGCCATCGCCGGCCTGCCCGCCGCGGCCGTCGGCGCGTGGTGCGGGTATCTGTTGTCGGGTTCCCCGGGGGCGGGCCTCTACCTCAGCTGGGCTGTGTCCTGCCTGCTCGCTGGATGCGTGGGCTTGGCACTGTACCGCGGCCTCTACGTGTACATGCGTCAGCGCGCCCGCTCTCCGCTGATCATGCTGGTGGCATCCCTGGGCATCCTCCTGGCCATTGCCGCGTTCATCGTCATCGTGTTCGAAAGCGCGCCACGGCCGCTGCCCAATGCCTTCGGCAGCGAGACCTGGAAAATTGCCGGAGCGCGCATCAAGGGATTCAACGTGTTCGGCATCGGGGTCGCCCTGGCCGGTTTCGCCATCCTTTGGCTGCTGCTCAGGCAGACCTCGTTCGGCCGCGCCGTCCGCGCCATCGGCGACGACGAGGAAGTCTCCAAGGTGGTGGGCATCAACACCACCGTGATTATCGCCGCCGTGTTTTTCATCGGTTCGATGTACGCCGCCCTGGGGGGCATCCTCAATGGCCACGACACCGCCGTCCAGCCCCGCATGGGCCTGCTGCTCCTGCTCAAGGGTTGGATCGCTTCCGTCGTCGGCGGCATTGGCAACCTCTACGGCGCAATCGTCGGCGGCTTCATCCTGGGCATCGTCGAGCAGTTCGGCATCTGGGACCTGGCCGGCGAGTGGAAAGACGCCATCGCATTTATCCTCCTGATCCTATTCCTCTCCTTCTGGCCCCAGGGCCTGCTCCCCAGGAGGTGATGCCATGCCCGTCGATACCCAGCGCATCCGAGAGTTTGCATCGTTGGTCCGCAGCCCCCGCGACCTCGCCCGTCACGCGCGCAGCAACATCGAGTTGTGGGCCAACCTGTTCATCATCGGCTGGGCCATCGCCTTCATGTTCTGGCAGGGCTTTGGTTTCGCCGTCATCATCGGCACCGTATTCGCCATCTGGGCCATCCTGTCCGTCAGCCTGAACTTGGTGGTTGGATTCACCGGCCTGCTGTCCGTCGGCCATATCGGGTTCTTCGGAATCGGCGCATACACCATGGCAATCCTCACCTCCGACCCGGCCTACGAGCAGCTTCGCACCGAGGCCATCCCGACATTCGGCTGGCCCTTTTTCGCCGTGCTGCCCCTCTGCGCTCTGGTGGCCGGCGTCGCCGCCATCCTGGTGGGCGTGGTGTTCAACCGCTTCCGCGACGACATTTTCGTCCTGGTCTCCTTCGGGTTCGCCATCATCGCCTTCAACGTCTTCCTGAACCTCCGGCCGGTCACCCGGGGCGCATTCGGCATCCACGAAATCGCCCGACCCCAGGTCGCCGGGTGGGTGATCGACGGCGAGCTGGAATTCCTGCTGATGTGCCTGTTGTTCCTCGCCGTCGTCATGCTCATCTCGTGGTTCATCGTGTCGTCGTCCTTCGGCCGCGTGCTCACCGCCATCCGCGAGGACGAGCAGGCCATCGAGGTCTTCGGATACCAGGCCACCCATTACAAGCTCGCCGTCTGGGTGATCTCGGCCATGATGGCCGGCATCGCCGGCGGTCTGTTCGCCAGTTGGACCACCTTCATAGACCCCAACTCGTTCATCCTGCTTGAGTCGGTCCTGCTGGTCTCCATCGTCATCCTCGGCGGCCTCGCCACCATCTGGGGCTCGCTGCTCGGCGCAATGGCCTTCGTCCTGCTGGAGGAGGGCATGCGCTTCATCCCGTTCCTGCCCACCGAGCACATCGGCCAGGCCCGCCAGGTAGTCCTCGGCGTCCTGCTGGTGCTGCTCATGCTGTTCCGGCCCCAGGGACTCGTCGGGAGGTATCGCCTATGACATCGACTCAATCCGACCGGATCGACTACGCCCTGGAAACCCAGGCCATCTCCAAGCACTTCGGCGCAGTCCGCGCCGTCGACGAGTTGAGCCTGTCCATCCCGCGCCAGGGCACCACCAGCATCGTCGGACCCAACGGCTCCGGCAAGTCCACCCTGGTCAACCTGCTCAGCGGCGTCCTGCCCCTGGATGGCGGCATGGTCATCATCGACGGTTCCGGCCTCCGCATCGTCAAGGCCTACGAGACTCCCGATCACGGCCTGACCCGCACCTTCCAAGAGGTTCGCCTGTTCGACCAGATCACCGTCTGGGACAACATCCTCGTAGTCCTCACCGAGCGCCGCCTGTTCCCCGCTATCTTCGAGCGCACCAAACCCTCCACGCGGCAGAGAGCCCAAAGTATCCTGGAGCAGGTCGGCATGTGGGAGAAGCGCGACTCCCTGGCCCAGGAGCTGTCCTACGGGCAGCGGAAACTCCTGGAGATTGGACGCGCCCTCGCCATGAACGTGCAAACCTATCTGCTGGACGAGCCCTTCGCCGGCCTGTTCCCGCAGATGCTGGAACGCGTCAAGGACATCATGAAGCAGATGCGCGCCGACGGGCACACCATCGTCTTCGTATCCCACAACATGGACATCGTCCGCGAACTGTCCGACCGCATCATCGTGCTGGACAGCGGAACCCTGCTCGCCGCCGGCGACGTGGAACCCGTCCTCAACAGCGAGGAAGTTATCGAGGCCTACCTCGGCGAATAGCCGCTCATGTTGTCATCGCGAGGAGCATAGCGACGTGGCAATTTCACCACCCGAAACCAACGGCGACCCGCCGCTCCTGGAACTCACCAACATCGCGGTGGAGTACGGCGCCGTCCGCGCTCTGGACGACGTTTCCATGGAGGTCCACGCCGGCGAAGTCGTCGCCGTCATGGGACCCAACGGCGCCGGCAAGTCCACCGTGCTCAAGGCCGTCATGGGCCTCGCCCCCGTGGTGTCCGGAACCGTTTACTGGCGTCAGCAGCCCTTGGCCGCCGAGACCCACGAAATCGTCAAGGAAGGCATCGCCTTCGTGCCCCAGGGCCGCCGCGTGTTCACCCACCTGTCCATCGCGGAAAACCTGGAGATGGGTTGCATCTACCTGAACGACCGCGCCGAGCGGGCCCGCCGCCTCGATTCGGTCATGGAACTGTTCCCCGTCCTTTACGAAAAACGCCGCGATTACGCCAGCCAGATGTCCGGCGGACAGCAGCAGATGCTCGCCCTGGGCCGCGGCCTCATGGCATCCCCCGAACTCCTGCTGCTGGACGAGCCTACCCTCGGCCTCGCGCCCATCATCGTTAGGGAGGTATTCCAGAAGGTCGCGGAGATCAGCGACCGCCTCAACACCACCATCATGGTCGTCGAGCACAACATCAAGGGTGTCCTCGATATCGTGGACCGCGCCTACGTCCTGGACAAAGGCGCCGTCGTCCACAACGGCACGCCCCAGTCCATCCGCGACACTGATATATTGACGCAGGTATTCCTCGGCAGCGCTTAGTCTCCATCCTGCGGAACGTTCACCATGACTACCAGGCCCGCCATTCAATCAAACCCCAGCGACCAACGGCCGCGCCTTACCCCGCTGCCCGGCGTATCACAAATCTTTGACATGCTTGAGCAAGGTCCCCACGTCAGCCGCGCCTACCTCATCCTTGAAGACCATTTTCTGTCGCGGCCCGATGCTTTCGTTGGCATGGAAGGATGGCTCTGCGATGATGCCAGCGAAGCGGGCCGCGCTCCCAGGCCAGACTGCCTGGTATCCTTCGGCGTAGATTTCTCGTCGGAAGAAATCACCAGCGTCAACGGCTACGTCATCAGCGAAATCGGCAAGCCACCGGACTTTGTACTGGAAGTGGCGTCACAAACCACCGGCCGGCGGGATTACGTCGAAAAACGAGAAATCTACGCCGGTTACCGGGTGTCGGAATACTGGCGTTTTGACCACACTGGCGGACAGTATCACGATGCCGCCCTGGCCGGTGACCGCCTGGTCGGCGACAGATACGAACCAATCCCGGTTGAAACCGGCAGCGACGGCATCACACGGGGATACAGCGAGGCCCTGCAACTGGAGTTGCACTGGCATGTTGGCGTGCTTCGTTTCTGGAATCCAGCCACCTCCGAGTATCTGCCTGACCTCACCGAGACCAAAGCGCAACTGGACGTTGCGGAACGGCGCGCCCAAGACGCCGAAGCCCGGGCCGAAGTGGCCCAAACCCGCGCGGAAGAAGAGCGCGCCGCTCGATTGTCCGCAGAAGCCCGCATCACGGAACTGGAAGCCGAACTTAACCGCCACCAATCAGAACGCTAGGGTATCGGTACCTTATCCCAAGTCTTCCCCGGCGGCGCCTGACCACGCACGGCGCTCACGCCGTCCGCCGCTGGATCGGTTCCCGCACGGCTCCGGGTTAGCCCACTAGCGTCGCCGCAACAATACGTAAACCAAAACCGCCAGCGCGCCGACCAACGCGGCCATCAACCCGGCCTGCACGATCGTCGCCGTGCCCCATGCGCTGGATTCTTGATCGCCGACAGCGGTTGACCCTGTTCCTGTCTGGGCCGCAGGGTTGTTTCGGCTTTCCGCTCCTCGCTCCACAATCATGACCTCGCCGGACGAAACTCCCTCACCCCCTTGCACGCAGTTCATCCGGCCGACCAACCCGACCGTTCCGGCCCGCACCGCTTCCAACCGCCATTCGACGTACTCTGGATCCAGCTCGCGCGTGCCTACCAATGTTGCCGACCCATCCCCTTCCATCGCCAGGTTCCAGCTGCGTTCCTCCGTCCCAACGCCCACGAACCAAACGGAGAACTCATCGCCCACCACCACTTCTCGATGGCTCACGCTTATGTGCACGATGCAGGAATCCGCACCCGACTGCGCAGTGGGGTTGGGAATCGGTTCCGCATCCGGCGGCAAAACCGTCAGCGTCAGGGAATCAGTGCCTATTCCAGGTTTGCGGCAAGCCATCCCGACCGACACCGTGATCTCGCCCTCCCTTTCTCCCACAACGGTCCACTCCACGAACTCCGCATCAGGGTCCAACACGCGTGCGCCCTGCAAACTCAGCGAACCGTCCCCGCCTACCTTCAAATCCCAACTGCCCGGCTCGACACCCGCGCCCCAAATCCACAGGTGCATGGATTCACCGACCCTTAATTCCCGCCTTTCCGCGCTCACCGACACCAGGCACGCGTCAACTCCCTGCCCCGGTACCGGCGTCCCTTCCTGCGCCCAAACCGGAGTCCATACTCCCGAACAGATAACCAGCAATGCCACAAAAATCAGCGCCGGCAACGGCATCAGGCACCGCCACGCCCAACGCCGGCAATCATGGACACCCGCCCGTACTCCCCCGTTCAACCAACTCTCAACCACGAGATCGTTACGCAAAATGCACGCTCTGGGATTCAAGCGTAAACGGGCGAACAGCGCCCGGATACCCCGCTGCAACGAAAACGCCGCGATCGTTTGACCGCGGCTCTGACTCCATGAATGCGGGATCGAAACTCACCCGTTCCGCAGACGTTCGTTCTCCGCCTCCAACTCCCACACCCGCTCCTCCGCGGCGATCCGGCCATCGGCTTCATCATCGAAAGTACCCAAATACCGCTCGGCCACCGGGTCATACCACCGCAACTCACCGTGCTCCCAGCACACGTCCAAGTTCAAAACGTCGCTGTGCCCCCAATACCTATTCTCATCCACTTGATGGATTTCAACGGGTTGGTACTCATCCTCCCCCAACACATCCCCCGCCAACGCTTGCTGGTACCAACGGCCACCCGACGCGTCGAACCTCCAGTATTCCCGCACGCCGAAACGGGCGTAGTCCACCCGCTTGCCCCTCTCGTCGTTCCGAGCCGTGTTCGGCGACGCCAACTCAAGCGCGAAATCCGGCGGTTTGCCATGCTCGTCGATGGAGTAACCCATCTCCGCCACCACCAACGCCCGGTCCACGTCCAGCGCGACCAGCAGGTCGGGCACTCGTATCACCTCACGACGGGTGTGTATGTTCCAGCCGATGGGCACTTCGCCAATTACCACCGTCCGGTCTGGGTTGCCCAGGCGCCGGCGAAGCGCTGACTGATGGCCCTGGTCATGCAGGTGCAGGGTGTTCTGCATATCGTCCCGGGGCGGAAACTCTGGGAACTGGCCGGCGGGCGTTGCTGATGTGGACGCCGACGCAACTGGCTTCGTGGTCATGGCATGCCCTGTATCTCACGCGGATGGCAACCGCTGGGGTAATTATACGCCAACGCACTTGATACCAGAAAAGGCCGCGACACCAGCCGCGGCCTTCCCTTTGTCGCTTTGTCTCGAAGCCTAGAGTTCGCCGGCAAACATCGCGGTCTGCTTGGAGAACACCTGCACCCGGTGGCGGGCGGTTTCCAGCACGAACACGTGGCCGTCGTCGTCCACTTCCACCGCGATGGGACCCTGGAAAGCCCCTTCCCGCTCTTGCAGATTCAGGGCTCGGTTCCGGGCCTGCACGATGGTCGGGTCAAGATACACGCGCTCCGCGCCCCACTTGGAGAGGCCGGCCTGCCCGCGCATCGTGGTGACGTAACTGCCGTCCGAGAGGAAAACCTGCACACGGTCGTTCTTGTAGTCGGTCACGAATATGTGGCCGTCCTTGTCCACCGCCACGCCCGTGGGCCGGTTGAACTGTCCGTCGCCGTCGCCCGATTCACCGAACTTCATCAGGAACGTCCCGTCCGGCGCGAACTTCTGGATCCGGTCGTTGCGCCAGTCCGCCACGAACACATCGCCGTTGTGGTCGATTTCGATTCCCCAAGGCAGGTTGAACTGGCCGTCGGCATCGCCATAGCCGCCCCAGCCAAACTGGTACTTCCCGTCCTTGGTGAACACCGAAACCCGGTGGTTCCGGCTCTCCACCATGTACAGGTTGTCATTCTTGTCGAACGCCAGGCCCGCCGGCCGATTGATCTCGCCGGGCGCGTCGCCGGGGATGCCCCACATGCCGATCCAGTTGCCGTGCTCCTGGTCGTAGACGGAAACCCGGTTTAGCCACTCGTCGGAGACGTAGGCGTAGCCCTGGCTGTCCAGCGCCACCGACGTGGGCCACATGAACGACCCGTTGGGCGTGGTCTCGTCGGCGTCCTCGGGCGGTATCTTCTGCCCGAATTCAGCCACCACTTCCTCTTCGTCGGGATGGAAAACCGTCACCCGCTTGCAGGGGAAGAACGCCGGCGTCTCGGTTCCCCGGCTCAGCACGTAGAGCAGCCCGTTGTCGTCGCGGGTGATCGCCACGGGGTTGAAGAACCCGTTGCCACTTCGCACTTCCTGCCGCCCAATGACGTGGCTGTACTGGAACGTTACCGGCGCAATCTCAGTCGCAGTAACCATTGTATTCACCTTTCAAGATTTGAGCCGTCGTTCTGGAATCGGACGCGGCCTCTGCGACGTAGGGGCAGGTTTGAAACCTGCCCCTACTTGGTATCCGCATCTGCCGGGACGACGGGCAGGAATATCGGTCGTTTACTTGATGAAGTCGAACTGCTCGAACTCGCCCTGCAGGATCGTCTTGTCGTCCAGCTCCAGCCACTTGTCGAGGATGGTGGCGTAGGTCTGGCGGAAGTCGTTGTTCCACTTCAGGTCGCCTTCGTCCAGCTTGTCCGGCTCCAGCGAAGGATACTCGCCGTACAGGCCGCCCTTCACGGCGTCGCCCAGCACGAACGCGACGCTGCCCGAACCGTGGTCGGTTCCGGAGCCATTCTCCTGCACCCGGCGCCCGAACTCGGTGAACAGCACCATCACCACTTCCTGGTTGGCGTCGTGTTCTTTCAGGTCCTGGTACAGGTCGTTGACCGCGCGGGAAACCTCGCCCCACAGCTTGGCGAAGGAGGTCGGCTGGTTGGCGTGCGTGTCAAACGCGCCCGGATTCAGGCCCGTGTAGAGGACGCGCGTGCCGAAGCCCGCCGTATGTACCTGCGCCACGTTCTTCACCCACTGGGAGAACATGTCGCCGCCGTACTCAACGCTGGACGAGTAGATCTCCGGCGCCGTCCGCAGGATGTCCGCGCCCTTCAGCGCGTCCAGGCCCGTCTGCGACAGGTAGTCGTTGATCGGCCCGCTGCCCACCATGGGCGAGTACATCCGCGAGAAGATGTCCAGGGCGTCAGCGCGCTGGTCCTCGCCTTCAATGCCGGTCAGCACGCCGTAGGTCTCCAGGCTGCCCACCGACGCCACGGACACGCCCGGCGCGGCCAGCGCCCGCGGGAGGCCGCGACCGAAGTTCACGGCTGTCAGCACGTTTTCCTTGTTGGGGTCCAGGTCTTGGATGGCCCGGCCCAGCCAGCCTTCCGTCGACATCTTGGTCGGCTCGGCGGTGTGCCAGATGTCCATCGACCGGAAGTGCGACCGGATAGGGTTCGGGTACCCGATGCCCTGGATGACGGCAACCTTGCCCTCGTCATACAGGCCCTTGATCGGCGCCATGGACGGGTGGAACCCCACCTTGTCATCAATCGCCAGCACCTCTTCCGGCTCCACCTTCAGGTGCGGCCGGTAGTCTTTGTACAGCGGGTCGCTGTAGGGGATGATGGTGTTCAGCGCGTCGAACGCGCCGGACATCTGCAGTACCACCAACACCGGGTCTTTTTTCGTTGCGGTCACGGTTCATTCCTCCCGTTGGGATTGGTTTGTTACCTTATTCTCGGTTGCGCTAGCCGATCCGAACGGGCTAGGCGTAAATGTACTCTTTGGTCGCCACGATCATCTGCAGCAACTCGCTCACCCGACCGCCGAATTCCTCGGTGTCGGTGTGGATGGTGCCGCCCTTTGCCACGCCTGCGGCCAGCATCTGACGCGTTTCGTCGGCCAGCTCATAGTGGCCCAGCAACCGGCAGGTCTCGTCCACCATCTGCTCCGGCGAAATCATCGGCCCGATGTCCGCCAGCCGGTCAATGATCTCTCGAACTCCGGGCTGGTTCACGTCGCCAACGAAGTCCGCCGTGAAGTTGATGCGGTGCACCAGCGTGCCGCCGTCGATCCACTCCTGGCCCGTGTGCCATCCTTCCACCGACGGCGGGTTGAACAGCTCCTGGCCCATGTGCTTCATCTCGTCAAAGATGAACTCGAAACCGGGCTTGGGCTCCGTCCAGTCGCCAACCAGCCGCATCGTTCCCATCACCGTCTCCACCGGGCTCTTCACCCGCTGGAACCGGGCGTTCTTGAACGCGTCGGAGTGGAACAGCACCCGCAGCATCGCCTTGATGTTGTAGCCGGAGCGGAAGTACTCGTCCTCCAACATCTGGATGGTTTCCATGTCCTTGGGCGGGGTTTCCATCCAGGACGGCACCTGCGCCTCGTCGGAAATGAAGTAGCTGTACAGGTGGCGGGAAATGAACCGCGCCGTCGCCGGCTGCTTCGCGATGATGTCGACGATGTCCTCACCGTTGAAGTTGCCGGTCTCGCCCAGGAACGTCTTGGCGCCCTCGTCGTGGTCTTCGGGGTTGTACACGAACTGCGCGTGATAGCGGCCGTAGGGCTGGCCCGGAATGTTGTTCGCGATGGTCCAGCCGGTGAACGCGCGGGCGCATTCCTTAACGTCGTCCTCGGTGTAGTTGAATTCGCCGTCCATGCCCACGCCCATCGAGAACAGCTCCAGGAGCTCCCGGCCGTAGTTCTCGTTGATCGCGCCCTTATGGCTCAGACAGTTGTCCAGGAAGAAAATCATCGCCGGGTCGCGGGAAATTCCCACCAGCAGGTCGCGGAAGCTGCCCATTCCGAGCGCTCGGAACATCTCGATCTCGTCATAGGACGTGGGGTAGCTCTGCGTCTTGCTGTCGGCGGTGCACAGAATCCCGTGCCAGAACAGCACCATCTTTTCTTCAAGTTGGCACTTCGAGTTGATCATCCGGAACGCGAAATATTCCGGCACGCCACGCGTTTGGTGGCTCCACTCGATGAAGCACCGCTCCGCCACGTCCAGGTCCATGCCGTGGTCGTTCACTTCGGGATTGAGCAACTCTTCAACGGTCGCATCGTATCCCTTGGCGGCGCGCTCCTCCAGTTCCGCGTACTGAGCGCCGAATCCGGCCCGCCGCATCAGGTGGGCCATCAGCGCAATGTCATGGTTTAGATCAGCCATCAAAAAAGACCTCCTCGACTTGAACTAACAAATCGCCAGCGTCATCCTACCATTAAGCGCACCATCCCTCAACCTTAAATCGTCACTCCCCTCGCAATCGGCAACCCCAATCCGCCGCCGCTTCCGCACCTCTGCCCTCGGACCCTGCTCCCGCACCCTATCCAGACTCCATTCACATATCCAATCATCCTGCCCATCCTGTTCATCCATGTAAATTCACCCCGTGCGGCCCAACCATCGCGCCCGGTCCCTCGCCTCTATAATGTCCACCCACTACAAGCCACCGGAGTTTCCCCATGCCAGAGGATTTGGTCAGCGTCGCCCAGAGCCTGGTCCCCGAGATCCTGTCCAATCTCGACCGCATCGACGGCGAGTGCCGACTGCCACCCGAACTCGCCGACCGCATGGCGAAGCACAGCCTCTTCTCCCTCTACGCCCCCAAGGAACTCGGCGGCCCCGAGCTCGATCCACTCACCGCCTTCCGCGTCGTCGAGACCATCTCACAGGCCGACGGGTCCGCCGGCTGGTGCGTCTTCAACGGCACCGCCATCACCGCCGCCGTCTCCCGTCTGACCCCCAAAGCCACCATCGAACTCTTCGGCGACCCGCCCAACCTGCTCGGCTCCGGCTCCGCGCGACCCGAGGGCACTGCCGCCATCGCCGACGGAGGTTACATTCTCAACGGCCGTTGGAACTACCTCAGCGGCATCGACCATTCCAACGTGCTGTTCATCAACTGCCGCCTGCTCAACCCCGACGGCAGCCCCGTAACCAACGCCGACGGCACCCTCGCCACCCGCATCGCCGTCGTCCCGGTCGCGTCCGGAACTGTCATCGACAACTGGACCACCCTCGGCATGCGGGGCACCGCCAGCAACGACTGCGAATATTCCAACGTCTTCGTCCCCTCTCACCACACCTACACCCGCGGCGACGTCGCCCACTATGACAGCCCTCTCTACCATCCGCCGCAGAACGCCATCCTCCTCAGCTGGACCCTCTCCGCCGCCAACGCCCTCGGCATGGCTCGCGGCGCACTGGACGCGTTCCATCATCTCGCCACCGGTTCCGGCACGACCAATTCGCCGGCCCTGCTCCGCGACCGTTCCTACGTCCAGATTACCTACGGCGAATCCGAGGCCATCCACGACGCCGCCCGCACCTTCGTCCTCGACGCTATCGGCAGACTGTGGGACGCCCAAGTGAAACAACTGCCGGATCTGTCCGATCACGCCGTCCGCGCCCGCCTTGCCATCACCCACGCCATCCGCCGTTCCGTGGACATCGTGGACAACCTGTTCAACGTCGCCGGCACCAACGCCATCCACCGCTCCGTCGGCCTGGAGCGCTTCTTCCGCGACCTCCACGTCAGCGGCCAGCACATCTCCGGCCTGCCCTCCAACTACGAATACGCCGGCCAAGCCCTCCTCGGCGCCAACATAACCGCTTCCCTCTACGCCTGACCCACACAGGTAACCCGCCAGAGGCCTGGGATCATCTCTCAATCCCTTGATGATCTGGCTAGACCCGGCCCGGTTATCAACCCAACCAACCCTCCGAGTGCTGTAGTCGAAAGGTGCCACAAAGCCCGTTTGGATTCGCCGAAAGCTCCTTCAGGACTGCCCGCCACGCCTGCATACACATCCAGTGAAACCGCAACCCCAGCGAATATCAATGCAAGCACAGCAACGGTGCGAATGGCTTGCGAATAGAGCCCGCCAAATGACGGTTCATTCGGTTGCCGAGCCACTGTCTACCCAAACCTTCCCCGTGCGGTAGTTCACCCGCAATGGCTTGCCACCGTGCCTTAGCGAATATATCAAGATGCGAACTGATGCCAGGGCCATCGCCACCCAGGGATTTTTGGAATCTTCCTCTGGAATTTCCTGGTCCGTGGAGTCTTTGCGTTCCATTGCCTACACCGCCTATGCATATATAGTGGAATTAATATCATAATCGTTGCCTGCCCGGCAATCTTCATATGCCAAATATACTAGGGTGAGATCGGTCGCGATGCTAGATCAAACCTCCGGTGTCCCAAAATTATGCCTCGCTCTACGCCCGACCATCACCAAAAATCATGGCGGAAATACTCGGTTACCTGCCGGACGGTATCAAGACGATCGTAGCGCTCTTGGTGGCCTTGGAACTCATGGCCACTGCGTCGTTCGCGTTCTTTCACCGGATTCGCAACGAGAGCTTGCCTTTCGGAGCCAGTTCCCCAGCCTTGAGGTCTTTCGTCGCTTGGCTCGTAGCCCTACCGCCGGTCGTACTTTTCGCATTAGTACTCTACGCCATTGGCAAATTATTTTGGTAGGAGATTGCGAACTTGCCTGATCCGGCACCAAAGCAGAGGTCCGATGTCCCGGGCCATCCACCAAGTCATAATGGTGAACGCCAGCGTCCAAACCACGCAACCGACCAGTAACAGGCACATTCCGACAGTCTGCATTGGAAAGTTACCCTGATTGTCGCCCCAGATCAGTGCCAGGGCTCCCGGAAAAGTGACCGCGGTTGCAGCTGCGAAACTGTAAAAAAGCCAGTCAGAACTCAATAACCGGCTGCGCTTCACAGCCGCATCGGTCGGCTGCACGGCCAGGCCCTCGGTTTCCAGATTCCCGCTGTCCCTGTCCGTCGTCGCCATCATGCGCCTCCCTCGGCATTAATCTTACCGCCGGATCGCAGGGCTGACAAACCGCTTTTCCTCTACTCCTACTCCGGGAAAATCCGCCGGTAAACCCCCGGCGATCCCTCCCCGTGCACCATATGCGGCCGCACCTCGTGGGTCCACACCGGCGTGACTATCTGGCTCCAGCCCTTCCAGGCGTCGCTTTCCGCCACCGCCAGCGACTCCATCTCGTGCACCGTGCAGTACTTTGGCTCGCCCATCATCGCCTGGAACCGACGCGCCCGGATGTACCCGGGGATGTCCAGGGCCATCGGCAGCCGCTCATTGTTGTAGGCGTTGTTCCACGCCTCCTCCAGGTGCTCCGGGATCCCCATGCGGCCCACCAGCAGCAACGGCGACATGCCCGCCTGCTCCGTCTCCTCGGATAGAGTCTCCGGGTGAACCCGCTTGTACAGATTCCGGATGTACTCCGTCCCGATCACACTGGGCGACATCCGCCGCGACCATTCCGTGGGCTCCCGCAGCCACTTCTGCCACTCCTCCGAGTGCCATGCCTCGTAGGACTCCAGCTCGTACACCGCCAGGTACTTCGGCCCGCCCTGCACCGCCTCGTACCGCGCCGCGTCCAGCACTCCCGGAATCGACAGCCGTTCGGGGATATGCTCCTCGTTGTACCAGTGGTTGTATTCCTCGTCGTTCTCCGGCGCCACGTCGCTGTACACCAAGAGCAGCCCGTCGCCCTTCCTTTTCGTCGCCATATCGCCCCCAATCCCGAATCGTTCAAATTCCCGCCGAGTATATCACCCACAAACCCCAACCCCGCACCGGACCCCGTTCGCTCACCCTGCGACCCTGCACAACCCACTCATCTGAGCTGCCGCAGGCCCTTGGGTCCGCCCTTGGCGGTTCCGCCTCCGGACGAGCCAAGGATGCCCTGAACCAACTAATCAAAATCATCCTGTAAATCCTGGGCATCCATGCAAATTAATTCAATGACACCCGCCCGTTGCCCATCCGCACGCCCGTTCTCTACATTGTACTCCACGTCAGGCAGAAAGCCTAAGCACACGGCCTACCGCCCGACCGGAAATTTCCTAACCACAGGGGTCATCAAGCGGTTCAGGCTCACAATCCGCTTCCGGCGGAACAACACGGTCAACAATAGCCGGATACATTGCATCGCTGGCTCGCGCCTGAGGCTGCCCCCTTCCGCAGCAGGGCCTTGACCAGTACGGCGGGTGTCTCCACCGCCCCACGAGGGTCGCAACCCCAACCGCTCATCCTGAGCTGCCGCAGGTCCGCCTATGGCGGGTCGAAGGACGATCGACTACATAAGAAACCGAGGATGCAGTTGCCTCCGTTATCTGAACCTGGTTTCACCCCATCTACTACGCAACCCTGCGCGTTGCTACGTCTGCGTGTTCGCAGGTTGGCCCACCATCGTTTCGGCAGACCAGATCTCCAGCGAAGCGTTGGCCGGCTGGTCATTCGACGCGATCATCAAGCCTATCCCGATTGCCAGCAATACCCCAACGACCACCCACAACCACATCCCTTTATTCGGCTGGATTTCTTTGCCGTTCCATCTTCTGTTTCGCGCCCTCTGCCATATCATGTCCCCTCCCTGGCGTTATGTCCGCCTGACTGCGCTATGTCGCGAATTGGTTGAGTTATGTGCGTAACCTCGCCACTTGCTCTTCCCCGGTATGTTCCATCGGGGCGAAACCGTGATTGCCAACGCCCGGCCTGTTCCCGGTGGTTTATCCGCTCACGTCACCAACCGGGAACCAACGCGGGAGCGTTTCCGACCCGGCTCCATCGGGCTACCGAGCTATGATCTCCGAAGAATGCTGGCCCGTCGCCGCCTCCGCGGACAACATGTTCTGCGGCCCGCTATCGGCCCCGCTGGTCGAAGTCATCAACAAGGCAATGGATATCACGGCTACGAACGCGATGGTGGTCCCGAACCACAGCGCGATATGCCCGCGCGGCTCCATTGCGCGCCGTATCCACCGACGCGTTTGCTGTGAGAACATCGTTCCCTCCTGAGGCTATATTCGCCAAATCTCGTTATTCGGTGCCGGTTCAGTTCGGGAGGCTCGTCGGCCCTGTTTCCGGGAGACACTCGCGTCCACTTGTCGTGCGACCAAACCGCCCGGCCTTGCGGCTCTCTGCTCGGCGGGTTGGCCGGCGGGTCGTCGCGGCTGTGTTAACACCGTGTTAACAGGTTAGCAAAAGATTGTGAAAATCCAGGAAAAACCGGGTTCTCGGAGTGTGAAGATAATATGAAAATTTTGTGATCGCAGCCGCAGGCACCATGCGCCTTCGCCGCCACTTCCCGCCGCGGAACCCGACCCCATCCTTCTGCCCGTTTGTGGCATAATACGCCGACCCAATAATACCAACGGAGGTGCACCCCGCATGGTTGACCTCAGGCGCGCTGCCGCCATCGTGGGCATCCACGAGCACGTCACCCGCTACGCTCCCGATAAGAGCGAACTCCAAATCCAGGGCGAAAGCGTCATCAAGGCCCTGGAGGACGCCGGCCTCACCAAGGACGACGTTGACGGCCTGTTCACCGCGTCCAGCAGCATCCGCAACAGCGGCATGAACCTGGCCGACTACCTGAACCTGTACCCCAGCTACGTGGACAACACCACCGTCGGCGGGGGTTCTTTTGAGTTCCACCTGTCCCACGCCCTCACCGCCATCGCCGCCGGCCGCATCAACGTGGGCGTCATCACCTACAGCAGCCTCGCTCGCTCCGGCGGCGTGTCGGTCGGGACCGGCGGCATTGGACGCTTCGGCCATCCCATCCTCGAGCCGTCTCCCGACAGCTTTGAGGAAATCTACGGCATGACCACCGTGGGCCTCTACGCCATGATCGCCCGCCGTCATATGCACCTTTACGGCACCACCTCCGAGCAGCTCGCCGAGGTGTCCGTCGCCATGCGGCACCACGCGTCCATGAACCCCGAGGCACTGTTCCGCGACCCCATCACCGTGGAGGACGTGGTCGGCTCCCGCGTCATCTCTGATCCGTTGCACCTCATGGACTGCTGCGTCATCACCGACGGCGGCGGCGCCGTGGTCGTAGCGTCTCCCGAGGTCGCCCGCAACTGTCGCCATAACCCGGCATGGATCCTGGGAACCGGTGAGGCCATCGCCCACCAGGGCGCCGGCAAGCGCGATCTCATGTACACCGCGGCTCACCAGAGCGCGCCCCGCGCCTTTGAGATGGCCGGCGTTACCCACGACGACATAGATATGGCCATGGTGTACGACTCCTTCACCATTACCGTCGTCGAAACCCTGGAAGACCTCGGCTTCTGCAAGAAGGGCGAGGGCGGAGAGTTCGTCAGTGGTGGCCGCCTTCAGGTTGGCGGCGCGCTCCCCATCAACACTGACGGCGGCGGATTGTCGTCGAATCACCCGGGCATGCGGGGGATATTCCTGCTCCTGGAAGCGACGCGCCAGCTCCGACACCAGTTCGACGGTACCGGTCGCCAGGTTCCCGATTGCAAGATCGCCCTAGCCCACGGCACCGGCGGCGCCCTCGGTTCCCGTCACAGCGGCGGCACCGTCATCCTAGCGAGGGATTAATAATGACCACCACCTGGAACAAACCCCTGCCCACCGTCTCCGGCGAGACCAAGCCCTTCTGGGATTCGTGCCGCCGCGGCCAACTGGTCATCCAGTTCTGCGAAGGTAGCGGTGAATATCAGTGGTACCCCCGCGGCATCTCCGCCGACTCCTGGGATGAAAACGTCCGTTGGGTCCAGTCCAGCGGCCGCGGCACCGTATGGACTTACACCATCACCTACCAGAACCGCACCCCCGGATTCGCCGAGATGGTCCCCTACGTGCTGGCCCTCGTGGAACTCGAGGAAGGCGTCCGTATGTTCACCAACATCGTGGACTGCAACCCCCGCGACGTCCACATCGGTATGGCCGTGGAGGTCACCTTCCAAACCGCCACGCCGCAGATCACCATCCCCTACTTCAAGCCGGCCTCATAACCGCAATCCCAAAGCGCAAAAACATAGGGGCGAATGCTTATTCGCCCCTACTGCGTCTGAGTCCGAGTTTCTCGAGCGCGAGACTTACCCGCCGGACTCATCGTCGTGAACTGCCAATCCTTGTTGAATCCGGTATAAGCGTTCGACCTCGCCTCTGAAAAGGATTTGATACTGCCCGAAGGAGTTGAATCGACGCTCAAAGGAATCAAGGGCATCCAGCATTGTCCGACAGTCATGATTACTCAGGTGCTGTATCAAAGTCGAGTCAAAGAATTCAGCATAAAGTGCTAAACCGCTGCCAGCAAAATAGTCGCGGATAACCGTCAAACTCGTCATTAGACCATCGTACGCTGCTTGGTATTCATCTCCGGCTTCCGGCCCGAACCGCTCTCGGATTCGCCTAATCATGCACGCGCTGTTCCAAGCGGTTGAGGGCCTGTCGCGTACGATTTTGGATCTCTTTCAGCCGGGAGCCCAGTTCAGCCGGTATGGGCGGGAAGTCTCTTATCGCATCGGCGTCAAAATCGTAATAATCTTCAGGTTCCAGCCCCATGCTCTTCAGTGCATCCCAGGCTATCTGTTGGGCTGGAGTCAATTGTTTTTTGGTGGCCACGATCAAACTCGCTTCTCGATTTGTATCAGTACATCAAAAACTGCGGTTGCGGTCAATCAGTCCCTCTACCCCCACGCCCGCAGCCGTATCTCCTCGCTGGTGTCCATGTCCGCTTGCGCTTCGTCGGGCTGGTCGTTGAATAGATACGACAGCGACCGCCGCGAATAATAGTTGTCGTCCTCGGGATCCAACCGGATCGCCTCCGTCAGGTCCGAAATGGATTGCTCATACTCGCCGACCTCGTACCAGGACACCCCACGGTTGAACCACGCATCCGCGCAGTCGGCATCCATCTCAATGGCCGCCGTATAGTCTGCAATGGCCCGTTCGTACACCCCGTTGCGGCTGTACCGGTTGCCCCGCTCGACGTACTCCTCCGCGGAGGTCGGCTCCGGAGGTTGCGTAAATTGCGGCCTGGGGGTCGTCATTGGGGAAAGTGGTTCGGCAACCCTGTTCGCGGGTGCGGACTACATCACCGACCGGACGAGCCCGCCGTCCACCAGCATCGTGGTGCCGGTGATATAGCTGGACCGAGACGATGCCAAAAACGCCACCAGGTAAGCCAGTTCCCGCGGCTCGCCAATGCGCTTGAGGGCCGTCTGCTCCGCACGCTGGGCCAACGCGTCCTCAATGGGAATCCCCTGCGTACGCGCCCGGTCTTCCACGTTCTCCATCATGCGCTCCGACATGATGCTGCCGGGGCATACGTTGTTGATGAGGATGTTCTCGTGCCCGATGTCGTCGGCCAGGTTCTTCATGAACCCGATCACGCCCATCCGCGTCGCCGCCGACAATGCCAGGTTCGGGATCGGCGTGTACACCGTGCTCGCCAGGATGTTGATGATCCTGCCGCCACCTTGCGCCCTCAGGTGTGGCAGCGCCTCCCGGGTCATGCGAGCGAAAAAGAACAGCGACCGGTTAGCCGAAACCTGCCACAACTCTTCCGTGGAGTCCTGGGCGTAGGCTTGCGGAGGTCCCCCGGAGTTATTGATCATTATGTCCAGCTGCCCGAAATGCGACGCCGTGCTCGCCACCAACTCCGCGATGGTCTCTTCCTTGTCCAGGTCGCCGGCAAAGGTGTAAATCTCAGCCCCGGTGGCCGCGCGAATCTCATCCGCCGCCCGCTCCAAATCCGACACGGTACGGGCGCACATGGCGACCCGGACCCCTTCCTCGGCCAGCACCTCTGAGCAAGCCCTGCCGAGGCCCTTGCTCGCGCCGCCCACTATCGCCACTTTGCCATTCAGTTCCAGGTCCATTGCCCGCCTCCATAAATGCTGCCCGCGATTATAACAGCCGCGATTCCACCGCACTCTGCGGCGGCCCCACGCTCGCCGTCGCGTCAGTGATTCAACAACGTCATAGTGTACAATCCGGATTGTTATGACCATTCCCGAATCCGACCTCATTCAGATTGAGTCCGCCGCGGTTGAGTTCGCACGCGGCGCCGGGGATCTGCTCGCCGGTCATTTCGGCAAAACCATCAGCGTTGAGTACAAGGACAAGACCCAGCAGGATCCGGTAACCGCCGCCGACAAGGAGACCCAGGCCTACCTCGAACGCCGCATAAAGGAACGGTTCCCTACCCACGGCATCCTCGGAGAGGAGGATGACGCCAGCGCCGACGGGGACCGGGTCGCGCCGGATTTCCTGTGGGTGCTTGACCCGCTGGACGGCACGGCCAATTTCATGAACGGCCTTCCGGTGTACGCATCGTCCATTGGAGTGCTTCATCGGGGCGTGGCCGTAGCAGGCGCGGTGTACATCCCGTGGCCCACCGAAACCGGCAGCGGGATGGTCGTTCACTGTCATGCCGGTGGCGGAGCTTTCGCCGATGGAGAGCCCATTATGGTGTACGAAACCGATAGGTTGCGCGGTGATCGCTTGGTGGGCCTGCCCGGCTCTTTCGGCGCGTCAACCCGCGTGGGCAAGGGACTCAAGGGCCAACCACTCGGTCAACTCCGCGTCACCGGCAGCATCGCCTACGAACTCGCCATGACCGCCATGGGCGTGTTGCAGTTCGCCGTCATCGGCGCGCCACGGATGTGGGATATGCTCGGCGGGGCGGTGGCGGTTCAGGAAGCCGGCGGCACCGTCATGACCCGTCTGTCCGGCCGTAAACAGTGGCACCCAATGACTTCACTGGTGCCTGGTTGGGACGAGAAACCGCCCACCATGGCCGACTTGCGAAAATGGGTCGCGCCGCTGGTCGCCGCCAACCCCACCCTGGCGCCGCTGATCGCCAACAACCTGCACCAAAGGCGCCGCCCCGTGCGCCGGATAGTGCGCGGCTTCAAGAAAGCGATGGGCGGAGCACAGTAGTCAGTTTGACGCTGCCGCATTCGCACTGTATTGTAGGTAATAGATCGCCCCTTGAGAGTACGCTACGCTCCCCGTTATCCTGAGCGAGCCGAAATCCTGGGGCATATTTCGTTCCATCGGATAGTAATTTGACGCGTGTAGCGATATTGATCGACGGGGCATTTTTCCTCTGGCGGTTGCCCCGCTTTTATGGCCACGGCATTCTCTCAAACTCAGAGCAAGCTGACGCTGCCATCGGACGCTTGGTTGACGGCCATCTCCGCCACATCAACCAAGTTGCCTGCGCAGTGAATCCATACTCTCTGCTGTACCGGTGTTTCTTTTACGATGCTTCGCCCTACAACAAGCGTGGACATCTGCCGGTTAGCAAGCAGGCCGTTGACTACGGCAAATCGCCTCAGGCGAAGTTCCGTCTGGAACTATTCGAGCGGTTGCGTCGTCGCCCGAACTTTGCGCTGCGGTTAGGCGAAGTTCAGCGTCCTCGTCAATGGATAATCACGGAAAAAGCCCAAAACGATTTGCTGTCCGGTCGCCGCAATGCGGTTGCCCTTACCGATGACGACTTCACGCCGGGATTCCAGCACAAAGGCGTCGACATGCGTATCGGCATGGACATCGCCACACTTACACTGAAAAAGCAAGCGGATACTATCGTGTTGGTCACCGGCGACAGCGATTTTGTCCCGGCCGCTAGAATGGCCCGCCGCGAAGGGGCTCGGATTATCCTCAACCCGCTCTGGCAAAACGTTACGCCTGATCTGTTTGAGCATATCGACCAGTTGTATTGCCCCTTCCGACAACCGAGCACTCAGCGTACTGTGTAGGGGCGAACCGTAGTCCGCCCCGTCGCATTCGGATTTATTCCTCCGGCCCTCTCAGCAGGTCCAGGTATTTGTAACCTGAGCCGGTGTTCAGCAGCACGACCTCTTCGTCGGCGTTAATGCTGCCGTCCGCCAGCAACCGTTCCAGCCCAACCAGGGTCGCAGCGCCTTCGGGACACGCTATGATTCCCTCGGTGGCCGCCAATCGGTACATGGCATCCACCATTTCGTCGTCGCTGACCGCCAGCGCTCCTCCGCCCGTTTCTCGGATCGCCTGCAGGATCAGGTAGTCCGCGAACGGCCCGGGCACGCGCAATCCGTCCGCTTTGGTCGTCGCGTTTGGCCAGGGTTCCGCGGTATCCGTCCCATCGTTGAACGCCTTGACGATGGGCTGGCAACCGTCCGCCTGCACAGCGTAGAACCGCGGCGGCTTGCCTTCCACCCATCCCAACTCCAGCAGTTCCTGGAACCCCTTGTACATCCCGATGATTCCGGTGCCGCCGCCCGTGGGGTACACGATGGCGTCCGGCATCCGCCAACCCAACTGGTGCGCTATCTCCAGACCCATCGTTTTCTTGCCTTCGGCACGGCAGGGTTCTTTGAGCGTGGACAGGTCGAACAACCCCTGTTCCGCCGCGATCCCCACCGATATCCGTCCGGCATCGCTGATTAACCCGTCCACCAGGTTCAGCTCGGAACCCGCAACGATGGATTCCTTCTTGTTGGCATCCGGCGCGTCCTGAGGCATGAACACCTTGACCGGGGTTCCAGCACGGGCGCAGTAAGCGGCGGCGGCGCCGGCGGCGTTCCCCGCTGATGGCATCGTGAATCCGGTGGCGCCCATCTCCACCGCTTTGGACACCGCAGCCGAGATGCCCCGGGCCTTGAAGGTGCCCGTGGGGTTGAGACCCTCCTCCTTAATCAGCAGCCGGCGGATGCCCACCTGCCGGGCCAGGGTGGTGGCGTCCAGCAGTGGGGTGCCGCCCTCGCCCAGGGTGATAACCTGGTTCGGGTCGGTTACGGGCAGCAGTTCGTGGTAGCGCCACATATTGGCCGGGCGGCTATCGAAGACCGATCGCGGCACCTCCCGGCGTAGGCGGGGCAGGTCATAGCGGACGAACAGGACCTTGCCGCTGCCTGGGCTGACGGTAGCGAGCCCATCATACGGGTACTCGTCGCCGCTGATAGTGCATTCCAGATGGTCGATGTAACTGAAGTCTGGCATCCTCACTCCGGTTGGTAATCTGGTTCGGCGGGTCCACCCGCCATCACCGGGTTGCTGATGCTCGGTCGATTCAACCCAAGGGCGTCCCTGACCAGTTCGTTGGTCCGTACCAGACGTATGGCGGAGGTCGGGAACTGCGGATTGTTTGGGTTGTGCACGTCGTGCCTTTCTATGATCTCCTCGTAGATCCATTGGTCCACCAGCTTGCGGCACTCGTACTCGTTCCAGGCAATGCCCCAATCGAGCATCCATTGGTTACATAGCATACTGTACCCAACGAAGTTCATGCGACTTTCAAGCTTGCCCATTTCCCGCACGAACATTTGGAGAATATCCTGAGCCGCCGCTTCCTGATGTTCCTGTACCGGAATGTCGCCGTGCTCCGCTAGCTGTATCCCAAGCTCGGCCTCCAAAGGAAACAGCGGCGCCACCGCCAGCATGTCCCGCGCCACCGATTGGCTGAACGCGCACAGCACGATACGACGCCCCATGTCCCGCGCTCGGTCCACCAATATCTGGAAGTCCGAATCACCGGAACCCAGCACTATAACCCCGCAATCTTCGCGGTCGCGTAACCAGTCATAGACCTCCAGCAGCATCGCCGGATCGCTCCGGTCCTTGCCGGCCAGTGTCCGTGGCGCCTGGTAGGGTTGAATCCCCGTTTCGTTGAAAGCGACCCCGTCATCGGGCCTCAATCCCCAGTCGCCAAACGCTTTTCCTCCTCTTACCTCTCCGAATACTTCTCCCACGTTTCTCATTGCTTCATATAGAGTCTGCGGAGTCACGCTGCGTTGGTAAAGTTGAGCTCCCCTCCGAATGTTTTCCCAATCTATCGCGAGCAGGACTCCTTTGCTTGCCTCATCCAAGTCTTCTACCTCCGGTCGTATGTGTGGCCAACGGGATTATGATTTCCCTTTCTTCAATGTTCTATTTAGGTTCACTCGCCCGATTATTGGCGACGGATATTCCTCAAATATTGCATGAAGTCGTCGGGTAGCCGATGTCTCGTGCGCCGCATTATAGCCTAATCATCCCGCGTCGAAATGTGCCTATTGCGTGCTATAATTTCTCGCCGCATCCCGTACCCAGGAACTGCTATCCATGACCGATTACGAACTCGTTCTTTACCACGCTGACCACCATACCGGCATCGCTCGCGTCACCCTGAATCGTCCCGATCGGCTCAACGCCCTCAACGACCAGATGCAGATCGAAATCGCCGACGCGGTGATCCAGGCGGATTCCGACCCCAACATCCGCGTGGTGATCATCACCGGCGCCGGACGCGCATTTTGTGCTGGTGGAGACCTGAACAATCTCGGCGGGTCTACCAACGGCTCCGGTGAGGGTTGGACTTCGGGCAACGCCGACGAAGTACGTCGAAGTTTCCGGTTGGCGCAGGAGATGATCCTGGGCGTGCAGCGTTGCGAAAAGCCGGTCATCGCCATGGTGAACGGCGTCGCCACCGGCGCTGGCCTGGATCTTGCCTGTGCCTGCGATATTCGAATTGGCACCCAACGGTCGCGGTTCATGTCAGCTTATGTACGTATCGGCCTGTTCCCCGGATTCGGCGGCACCTGGCTTTACCCCCGCACGCTCGGCAGCCTGGGCCGCGCCGCCGAAATGCTGTTCACCGGCGATTTCCTGGAGGCCGAGGAGGCTTACCGCCTCGGTTTCCTGAATCGCCTGGTCGCGGAAGACGATCTTGAGTCAACAACGATGGAAATGGCCGAACGCATCGCCGCCGGCCCACCTATTGCCATTCGTCTGTCCAAGCTCATGCTCTACAAGGGCCTGGAATTTGACTTGGACACCGCCATGAAAATGGCTGCGGCCGGTGAGACCATCACGCTCACCTCTCGAGATCACATTGAGGGCGTGGCCGCATTCCGGGAAAAGCGGGACGCGCAATACCGCGACCACTAACCACCGCCGACTGTCTCGGGCCATTCTCGCGCATGTCCTCCGTCGACAACAGCCTGTCGCCGCACGGCGGAGCGTTGATCGAGAGGGTGAGCCCACTGAGTTTTGCCAGCGATGTTGCCGGCCCGCCCGTCATCGAGGTTCGCGAGCAGATCGCCCATGAGTGCGTGAACCTAGCGTACGGGTTCTTCTCTCCGCTCACCGGATTCATGGGCAGCGCCGACGTGGCCTCGGTGGCCGACAACATGCGCCTCGTCAGCGGGTACGTTTGGCCAATACCCATCGTCCTGGACGTCCCACATACTGAGCTATTGCAGGCGGGTGTCTCTGCCGGCGACGTCGTACTGCTCACCCACCAGGGCAACCCGTTGGCTACCCTGGAAGTCTCCGAGATATTCGAGGCTGACCTAACGGAACTGGCCGGCAAGGTGTACGGGACCACCGATCCCGCCCATCCGGGTGTCCAGCGAACCCTGAACTATTCCGACCGTTTTGTGGCCGGTGACATTACCCTCGTCTGCGAACCGATCATTAACCCGCCTTTCGACCGCTATTGGCGCACCCCGGCACAACTGCGCGCCGAACTGGAGACCCTTGGTTGGCAGCGCGCAGTTGCCCACCAGACCCGCAACGTCCCTCACAGCGGCCATGAGTACCTCATGAAAGGCGCGTTCATGGAGGCCAGCGCTGACGGTGTCCTGGTCAGCGCAGTCATCGGCGAAAAGAAAATCGGCGACTATATCGACGAGGCCATCGTTCTGACCCACGAGAACCTGCGGACCCAGGGCTTCTTCCTGGACGAGATCCACCGCACCACCGCCCTGCTCTGGGACATGCGCTACGCCGGCCCCAGGGAGGCCGTGTTCCACGCATTGGTCCGCAAAAATCTCGGTTGCACCCACCACATGTTTGGTCGCGACCACGCCGGCGTCGGGGACTACTACGGGCGTTACGCCGCCCACGAGATCTTCGACGACCTGCCCGACCTTGGGATCCGCTCGGTGTTGACGTTGGAGTGGTGGTACTGCCCGACCTGCGGGGGCGTTGCCTACGAGGGGATCTGCGGGCACCCCGACACCAAACAGGATCTCGCCGGCCGCCTCATACGCAGCATTATCGACGGGGGAGCGGAACCCGCGCCGCAGACCCTGCGCGCCGAGACCCTGGCGCTGGTGCGCCAATGCGCCGAGGAATTCGGATTCGGTTCGCCATTCGTCACGGAGCAATACCTCAGCGAACGCACGCCGGTGCTGACCATCCCTCCTCCGCCTGCCTAGCCAGGCCGTAGGCTATAATCTCTGCCAGAGAACATCCGGGAGGAAAACCAACATGGTGCTGGAATCTGGCAGAATCACCGAAGAGGGACTGGAGCGGCTGCGGAGCCGGGTGGGGAGTTTCAACCGTCCGCGTCAGTATGGCGTCGGCCTGTTCAACGAGGAGGCGTCCCGCAGCGCCATCCGCCACTTCTGCCAGGGCATCGGCGATACCAACCCCCTCTACTGGGACCGTTCCTACGCCCAGGCCACCCAATACGGCAACATCATCGCGCCGCCCTGTTTCCTGTACAGCGTCTATTGGTGTTCCGGTCGCACCGGCGGCCTTCCCGGCGTGCACGGTTTCCACGCCGGCAACGACTGGGAGTGGTACCGCCCGATCTATCTCGACGATCAGATCAGTGTCCAGGAGCAGTTCACCGGCCTGGAGGAAAAAGAGAGCGAGTTCGCCGGTCGAATCATCATCCAGTCCAGCGTCACCAACTACTTCAACCAGCGCGGCGAGACCATCGCCAAGACCAAGGGTTGGCAGATCCGCGCAGAACGCAGCGCAGCCCGCGAGCGGCAGAAATACACCTTCGAGCCTTACCAGTACTCCCGCGACGAACTGGAAACCATCCACCAGGCCATACTCAACGAGGAAATCCGCGGCAACAACCCCCGCTGGTTCGAGGACGTGAACGTTGGCGATGAGCTGACGCCGGTGGTCAAGGGCCCGCTGAGCCACGGTGATATCACCGCCTTCGTGGCCGGCTGCATCGGCGGCATCAGCCACGGCATTCAGTTGCAGGAGATGCTGCGCCATCCCTCCTGGGGTTTCACCGACCCCAACACCGGAGCCCAGGAGGCCATCATCCGCGTCCACGACATCCAGGAGGCCGCGGAGTCGGCTGGTCTGCCCGGCGCGTATGACTACGGGTGCCAACGCTGCTGCTGGATGGGCCACCTGCTAACCAACTGGATGGGCGACGACGGGTTCCTGAAAACGATGCACGTGGAACTGCGCCGCTTCAACGTCGTCGGCGACACCACATGGTGCAAGGGCAAAATCACCGGCAAGCGCGTCGAGGACGGCGAGTACCTGGTGGACATGGACATCTGGGGCGAGAACCAGCGCCGGCAGGTTACGACCCGAGGCAACGCCACCGTCCGCCTCCCGTCCCGCGAGGCCAACAGCAACTGGCCATAGGCAATCTTCGGAGGTTCGCGATGACGTTTCCCAAAGCGAAACCAGCCACCAAGCTGACCGGTGCGGACTACATGAGGTTGACGCCGCCGTCGGACCGGGGCGTGCGCTACCAACTGATAGAAGGGGAACTCGTCAAGATGGCCAGTCCCAACGATCCGCACCAGATATTTATCGCTGAGCTGTACTTTGCGGCCAGATCACAAATCGGGGCTCCGGGCGCTTTCGAGATCAGAATCTCTCCGTTCGATGTCGCCATAGACGAACATAATACCTTCCAACCCGACCTGCTATTTGCGTCGAGCGAGCGGAGGCACATCTTTGATGGTCACGGGATTACCGGAGCGCCCGACGTGGTGGTGGAGGTGCTCTCCGAATCAACCCGGCAACGAGACTTCAACGTCAAGCTACCGGTGTACGGGCGCAACGGCGTCCGGGAGGCCTGGATGGCCGACCTCCGCGTACAGACGGTGTCCAAATACTCGGGCGACGGCGCCACCATGACGCTGACCACGGTCTATGGAGCCGACGATGTTCTCGTGTCCGACGCAATACCGGGCCTTGCCATCGACCTGGCCCCGATCTTCGCCCTGATACGGGGCGCCGCCCTGCCGGAGACCTAGCGCAGGTACTGTTCCGCCGCACGCGCGAATCCGTCCATTGAGCCTTCCAGCACCCGGTCGTCCAGGCAGTACGAGATTCTGAAGTGTCCGGGCGTTCCGAATCCTTTGCCCGGCACCACCAGGACGTTGTATTCCTGTAGCGCTGCTACGAACGCCTCGTCGTCCTCCAGCGGCGAGCGGGGGAACAGGTAGAACGCCCCCTGCGGTTTCACCACTGAGTACCCCATACCAGTGAGGTTGTCGTACAGGAAATCGCGCTTGCGCTGATATTCGCCCACGTCCACCGAGGCGTCCTGCACGGCGCGCACTACGTGCTGCATCAATGCCGGCGCGTTGACGAATCCCAGCGTACGGTTGCAGAAAACCAGGCCGTCCATCAGCTCGGCTTTGCCGGCGTAGTCGGGATGCACGGCGATGTGGCCGATACGCTCGCCCGGCAGTCCCAGGTCCTTGGCGTGGGAATTGACCACGATGGTCCGTTCGTAGTGCGGGAACACCTGCGGATAGACCAACCCGTCGTAGATGATGCGGCGGTACGGCTCGTCGCTAATGATGAAAATCTCCGACCCGAAACGTTGCTCGGCGCGTCTCAGCAAGTCCGCTAGCGCCTTCACGTCCTCCTCCGGATACACCACGCCCGACGGATTGTTGGGCGAGTTGAGCATCACAGCACGCGCCCGGGAGGTGATGGCGGCGTCGATGGCGTCCAAGTCCAACCCGAACTCGGCGTCCGTCGGCACGATGACGGGCACGCCGGTGTGGTTCTGGATGTAGTAGGTGTACTCGCCGAAAAACGGCGACAGGATGATGACCTCGTCGTCGGGGTTTAAGATGGCCCGCAGCACGACGTTGGCCGCGCCGGCCGCGCCGCACGTCATGATGATGTCGCCGACGCCGAACGCCAACCCGGTCTCGCCGGACAGGGTGTCGGCTACGGCCTGTCGCGTTTCTGGGTAACCCGCGTTGGGCATGTAGCGGTGCATTCCGGGCGACGGCGCGCTGGCGATTCGCAACAGCTCGGCGTGAAACTCGGGCGGAGGCTCCATGATCGGGTTGCCCAGTGAAAGGTCGAATACGTTCTCCTCTCCGTACTGGGCCTTGAGGGCGATGCCCACCTCGAACATGCGGCGGATCCATCCGCCTTCTTCCATGGAACGGCTGACGTATTCGGATATGGGCATCGGGCAGTCTCCGGGGCGCGGGTTTGCCCGGCAATTATAGCGCAGGGCATGATGGGCTCATCCTTCGATTCACCATAGGCGAACCTGCGGCAACTCAGGATGAGCGGGCACTGTTTATGGAAAGAAGTCGGCGGCGCGTTCGCCGATCATCACCGCCGTGGCGTTGGTGTTGGCCCGCACCACGTTTGGGCAGATGGAAATGTCGACGACCCGAAGGTTGTTGACCCCGTGCACTCGGCAGTATTGGTCCACAACCGCCATTTCGTCCTCCGCCGGCCCCATCTTGCAGGAGCCGGAAGTGTGGAAGGTTGTGAACACATTCCGCCGCAACCAGGCATCCAGCGCCGCATCGTCGCCAAGTTCGCTCTCGGTGGGCGACACGGCCGGACCGGCTATTTCGGAAAACGCAGATTGTCCCAGTATCTGGCGGCACAGGCGCACCGCTTCGCGCAATCGCTGACGGTCGCGGTCGCTTCGCAGATAGCGGTAGTCGATGTGAGGTTTGTCGTGCGGATCTGCGGAAACCAGGCGCAGTTCGCCCGCACTCTCGGCCTGCTGGAGGATGCACGTCATTCTCAGCATCGGCTGATCGGTACCGGGTCCGCTGCCCAGGGGGCTTGGCCCGGACGCCACGTTGTTGACGTATAGCTGCATATCGTTTCGCGACGCTGAGTCGGAGGTCGTGTAACGCAACATCGTCTGGATCCGGGAACCGTTGAAATCAGGTCTGGCGTAGGCCGGATGCAACGCGGAGTCCACGTAGACCAGCGGGTGGTCGCGCAGGTTTTGGCCCACACCGGGCAAGTCGTTTACAACCGGAATCCCCAACTCCCTGAGATGTGCTGCAGGGCCGACACCAGAGAGCATCAGCAATTGGGGCGACGCGATTCCGCTGCAACTGACGACAATCTCATCCCCGAGCACGCGGAAAATCTCGCCGCCGCTTTCGGCCTCCACGCCGACGGCGGTGTTGCCGTCGAACAACACTCGCCGCGCCGTCACATCGCCGCGCACCGTCAGGTTCAACCGGTGCCGCGCCGTCGAAAGGTGCGCCAGGGCGCAACTCATGCGGATGCCGGCGGGGTTGTTCATCGGAGCCGCGCCTACTCCGCCAGATTCAGGGTGGTTCATATCTGCGTCGGCGGGGTATCCCATGGCAATGCAGGTGTCCACGAACGCCTGCTGGAACGGGTGCCAGGATTCGCGGGGCGCGCGCAACACCGGGAGCGGCCCGTCGCCGCCGTGGAAATCGTCCTGCACGTCGGCATCGGATTCCAGACGCCGGAAAGATGGGAGTACCTTTTCGTAAGACCATTCGGTGTTGCCGACGGCCGCCCATCCGTCGTAGTCCTCGGGCACGCCGCGCAAGAATACCTGGCCATTCACCGATCCGGAGCCGCCGATGGCCCGGCCTCGTGCAATCTCCATGGGCCGTTCCTGCTCCGCAGTGCCAATGGCTTGGTACGACCAGTTGTAGGATCCGCCAGGCTTGGATGCTTCCTGGCTGGTACCATCCCGGAGTTCCTCCGGCCAGCGCTCGAAATCCACGAAGTCAGGGCCCGCCTCCAGCAACAAAACAGACCGCCCGGGGTTTTCGGACAGCCGCGTCGCCAGCACACAGCCGGCCGAACCACCGCCCACTATGATCACGTCGTATGGCATACTGCGGTTTTCGTCACAACAACGAGGGTTACACCGAGCCGCCCCAACCCAACCGCGAAGTTGTCACCGGCCTCAGCTGATTGTTAACCGGGTCCACAGTCAGTTTAAAAATTTCCAACGTGGTGGCTCCCAGCAAGTACGACTCCCGGTTATCCGGCCCGAAGATGACCGGACAGGGCCATTGCCGGCCGTCAATCCTTATCATGGCGCTGCCATAGCCCCAGTCCACTGTACTTCCGTCCGCCAGGGTGCAGGAAATCTCTTCGTGAGGAAATATGCCAAGTTCCGCGAGTATCCCTGAAGGCATTACCGAATCGGCAGCTCCGGTATCCACAATAGTTTCAAGCTCAACCATATCCCCACCCTGGAGACTGCCCACTTCGATTGTTTGATAAACAGTGCCCATTTGTCAGCTTTCCGCACATTTGCTACCAGGCGCTACTGTCCTGTCTGTATGCTAGCACAATGGCGATAAGGAAACCGCATCGCAGAACCGCTCTGCTACCACGCTAGATACCACGTCCATAGCCGGCGTGAAACCCAACTCCACGGCCAGCGACGTAACTTCCCGGTCGGTAATCCCGCACGGCACGATTCCTTGGAACATGCACAGATCCGGATCAACGTTGATGGCGAATCCGTGGTAGGCCACGCCGCCGGCGATTTTCACGCCGATGGCGGCTATTTTGCGTTGGCCGTCCTCAGTCCAAACTCCGGTCAGGCCATCCACAGTGGTAGTCGCTATCCCAAATTCGGACAGGCTGCCGATGATTACCTGCTCCAGGGTGCGGATGTACCAGTGCGGGCCGCCGCGTCCTTTCAGCCGGACGATTGGATAAACCACCAACTGGCCGGGGCCGTGGTAGGTGATCAACCCGCCGCGGTCTGTTTCCACCACATCAATGCCCCGGGCGGCAAGTGATTGCGGGTGCTCCAGAAGGTCACTGTTGGGCGCCAACCTGCCCCGGGTGTAGGTGTGGGGGTGCTCCAGCAGCAGGAGGGTCTCCGGAGCGAACCCGTCCCGCACCTGCTGGGCGATCTCAACCTGACGCTGCCATGCCGTCCGGTATGGAACCAGTCCGGCCCTGATGATTCGGCATACGCCAGGATCTACCGCCAAAGGCTTGCTAGTAGATTGGAGTGTCGCCATCGAACGTTTCCAGGCGACTCTTCACCGATTGCAGGAAAGCCCCGGCCTCGGCTCCGTCGTTGATGCGGTGGTCAAACGACATGCACAGGTTCATCATCCACCGGATCGCGATGGCATCGTTGATGACCACGGGCCGCTGCTCTGCCGCCTCGGTGGTCATGATGGCGGCCTGGGGGTGATTGATGATGGGCCCGCCCAGAACGCTGCCCAGCGCGCCGGTGTTGTTCACCGTAAACGTGCCGTTCTGGACATCCTCCAGTCTCAAGGTGCCGGCCCGGGCACGGTTGGATAATTCGTCCACCGCGTGGGCCAATCCCGCTATGCTCAGGCGGTCAGCGTTGTGGATAACGGGCACCACCAACCCGGCGGGAGCGGCCACCGCGATCCCCAGGTTGATCCGTCGCTTCAAGACGATGTGATCATCGGCCCAGGACGCGTTGAGCGTGGGGTTGTCCTTCAGTGCGCCGGCGACGGCTTTGAGTGCGAAAGGCAGGTAGGTCAGGTTGATGCCCTCGCGTTGCCGGAATCCATCGCGTTCCCGGTTGCGCAGCGCCACCAGGTTCGAGATGTCCACCTCGACCATGCTCCAGGCGTGCGGAATTTCACGGACCGAGCGCGCCATCGCGTCGGCGATCATGCGACGTATGGGGGTCAACGGGACTCGCTCTTCGTCGGCCCCAACCGTAGTGATCGGCGCGGGTGCGGGCGCTTCCGTGGGAGCGGGGAGTGTTGGCGGGGCGGTTGCCGTCTCGGTTTCCAGATAGGCCAGCACGTCGTTTCGGGTTACGCGCCCACCCATTCCGGTGCCAACGATTTTGTCGACGTCGATGTTATGCTCTCGCGCCAGTCGTCGCACGGCGGGGGACAGCCGATTGGGTCCCTTTTGGCCGTTGGCGCGTTGGGGGGTGGAGTCGGTGTCAATCGTTTCGACTCGCACCGCTGTGGGGGTTGGCGGCGTTGTTGTTGCTCCGGGTTCCTCAGCCTCTGCCCGCGCCTCCACGGCAGAGCCGCCGGTGGGGCCGACGGGCTGAGCGTCGATCAGGTATGCCACCGGCACGGGAGACGGCGCCGCAGCCTGCCTCACCGGTGGGGGCGTAGGCGCGGTGGTGGGTACAGGGGTCGATGGGGCTGGCACAGTTGCAGTCGGTGTCGACGAGGCTGTCGGTTGGCCACTCTGAGTTTCCACCTCGGCGATGGGTGAGCCCATGGGTACCGTTTCGCCTTCCTGGGCGATGATCCGGAGCAACTCGCCGGCAACGGGCGAAGGCACTTCCATGGTCACCTTGTCGGTGACCACCTCCACCAACGGGTCATACCGTTCGACGTGGTCGCCCGGCTGCTTCAGCCACTTCCCGATGGTGCCCTCAACGACGCTCTCGCCGACGTGGGGCAGTTCAATCAACTCTGCCACGAATTATTTTCCCTCAGTCAGTAGGCCGCTAGCCGCCGAATCTCCGACGCGATGGCTTCCGGGCTCGGCATATAAGCGTCTTCCAACGTTTGCGCGAAGGGCATCGTCGGAACGTCGGGCCCGCACAGTCGCGCGATGGGCGCGTCCAAGTACTCGAAAGCCTCGTCGGCAGCGAGGGCCGCGATCTCGGCACCGATGCCGCCGCTGATGTTGTCCTCGTGGACGACCAGCAGCTTGCCCGTTTTCTGGACCGACTGGAGGATGGTCTCGGTGTCCAGCGGTTTGAGCGTCCGGAGATCCACTACCTCGGCGCTGATGCCGTCGCTCTCCACCGCTGCGGCCGCGGCCAGGCAGTAATGCATCGACAGCCCGTAGCTCACGACCGTTACGTCGGAACCCACGCGCTTGATGTCCGCAGGTCCGATGGGGAGGGTGTATTCCTCGTCTGGCACTTCGCCGCGCACCAGGCGGTAGGTCTTCTTATGCTCCAGGAAGATCACGGGGTTGTCGTCGCGGATTGCTGACTTCAGCAGTCCCTTGGCCTCGTAGGGTGTCGACGGTGTGACCACCAACAATCCCGGCGTATGGAAGAACAACGACTCCACATTTTGGGAGTGGAACAGACCGCCCCGGATACCGCCGCCATAGGGTATGCGGACGGTCATGGGCACCTTGAGCGCACCGTTGGTACCGTAATGGGCTCGGGCCGCCTCGCCGATCAATTGGTTCACGCTGGGCCACACAAAATCGGAGAACTGCACCTCGGGGATTGGACGCATGCCACGGAAAGCCGCGCCGAGGGCGATGCCCATGATGGACGCTTCGGCGAGTGGAGTGTCCATCACACGCTCCGGCCCGAAATCATCGATGAATCCCTGGGTCGCCAGGAACACGCCGCCGCGCTGCCCGACGTCTTCGCCCATGACGAACACGCGCTCGTCGCGCTCCATCTCTTCGTGCAGGGCGGTGCGCACCGCTTCGATTACCGTCATCTCAGGCATCAGGCGCCTCCCTCAACATACAGGTGGTCGGAGATGGTCGAGGCATCAGGAGGGGCGGCTGCATCGGCAAAATCGGTGGCGTCGTTAACCTGACGCATTGCATCGGAACGAAACTCGTCGATCTGCTCCTGGGTCGCAATGCCCTGCTCAACCATCTGAACGGGAAATACAGCGACCGGATCGTATTGCCTGGCCTCTTCCACCGCGTCGCGGTCTCGATAACGGCGGTCGTCGTCGTCGGTGGTGTGTGGCATGAAGCGCTCGACCTTCATCTCGACCAGTACCGGGCCGGTATTCCGCGCGTGTTGAATGCCCTCTCGCGTGGCCTCGTAGCAGGCCATGAAATCCATGCCATCGATGACGAACCCAGGGAAGCCGTAGCCCTCGGCTCGTGCAGCCACGTCGCTCACCACCATCTGCGCGGCCTGGGGTGTCGAGATGGCGTACTTGTTGTTTTCACAAATGAACACCACGGGCAACTTGTGGATCGCCGCAAAGTTCATGGCCTCGTGAGTTTCGCCCTGGCTGGACGCGCCGTCCCCAAAGTAGCATATCGTCACCGTGTCGTCGCCCATCATCTTGCAGGCCAACGCGTACCCGACGCTCTGGGTCAAACCAGCGGCCACGACGTTGGAGATCTGGATGATCTTACGGGGCAGGTCCGCGCCCTGCAGGGGGAATTGGCGAGCGCCGGAGTACGGTTCGCCTTCCTTACCCATGAAGGAAAGCATGACCTGACGCGGCGTTAGACCCGCCGCCATTTTCAACGCCAAGTCACGGTAGTAGGGGAACAGGAAACAATCGCCGTCCTTCTGAGCAGCCAGCAGAGACCCCAACTCGGCCGCTTCGTGCCCCTGGCACGACGCCGCGATGGGCACCTTGCCCTGTCGGTTCATCATCCAGATGCGCTCATCCATGGTGCGCACCAGGATCATCTGACGGCAGATTTCCACCAAGTCGTACGAGGTCAATCCTTCCGGCAATGGCGGGCCAGTCTGCGTATCAACGGCGAGGATGCCGGTTGCGGCGTCGGTAACATTTGCCTGGGTCATCGGAGTGATCGTCTCCCGATTGCTGGCTCTTTAAGCATAAGCCGGCGACCACGGCCGCCTGCCGCAATGATAGACCAACCGGGCGGGAGTGGCAAACCGGGCGTTGACCTTTATATAGCGTAAGTATAGTATTAAGCCGTGATTGGGGGTGGTTACGGCCGGCGGAAAGGGTTGCTCAGCAGCTAATTTCCGTTGAACGCTGGCAGAGTCGGCGGGCGGCAGGCTACGGAGTTGTACGAACCTGTCGCTGAGGGCCAGGGTAACCCCTAATCCGCGTAAAAAGCCCCGACTACTCCGGGGCTTTTTCCCTATTTTGGCTGAACCGTCATGGCTTGCCCATTGCCATCGCCTTGCTGGGAACGCAATAGCTTGGGTTCAAGCGCATCCCAAGCTCGATTGGGCTGTCGTGGGTCGATGAAGTGCCGGCAATTGGTCGAGCAGTCAGGTCTGCAATTTGCAATCCAGCCGAGTTAGTTTTCTTGTCCGCGAACTCGACGGCAAATGCGGGCCTCGCCTTATTCAACGATTTCGTGACACGCTGGGCACGTTGGAACGCCATTTCCAACTGCCTATCCTCCTTCGACCCCCTGCTCTCAATAATTATATGCGTCTTCAGTTCCTGTTGCCCTAGGCTTTCCAAGTAGTTGTGTAGACGTTCGATACACACATTGAAGGACAGTTCATAAGGGTCAGCCGCAGGAAAATCCTGGTCGGCCAACCGGCGCTTGTCGAAGACGGCTGCAATAATGGTGAAATCCGCTCCCGTGATCAGATGGTCCAGCCCTACCATGAAACGTGCTTGTGTTTGCTCATCCCGCAAGAAGCTGAACGGTGGCCGTTGCAGACGTATTTCGTTCTCGTGTAGTACCACCATATCGTGGCCGAAATGCGCGAACTTGAACGCCGCCACCGCGGGCAGCACCGACGACGCATACTCATCCTTCCGGAACACGCAGAAATTCAGGACGAAAACGGGATATTTGGGATCAACCGATGCTGGGTTGGGATCGCCGCTTTCGTCTGCGTAAATGATGTAATCGCTGTATTCCCGCATCCCCTCGTTGCCCGCCAATTCCAAGCCACCCAATCACCCCACGTAAGTGTTGCGGAAGCGGTAGAGGGTGAACTCGGGCTCGACCGGGGCGACAGGCATATACTCGTCGGCCTCTTCGATCTTGGCTACTATGAACCACGGGCCCGGCTCGTTCATGGCGCGGCCGAAGGCTTCTTCGAGGGTTTCGAGGTCGTCCACCGTGGTGGTCTTCGCGATGCCACACGAATTCGCCACATCTTCAAGGTTGGTGTTGGTGGCCGTGTGGCTGGGCTGGCCGCCGGTCTGTGCCCACGCTTCGTTGTCCCAGACCAACACCACCAGATTCTCGGGCATCTCGCGGCCGATGGTGGCGATGGTTCCAAGGTTCATGAGGAGAGACCCGTCACCGTCCAGGGAGATGACCTTGTCGTCGGTGGACAGGGCCATGCCCAGGGCGATGGATGAGCACAGGCCCATGTTGCCGTAGGTGTAGAAATTGCGGTCGCGGTGGCCGGCGTGAAAGAGCTCGTCGCTGGTGGGCCCCAGGTTGCCCACGATGGGGGAGTCGCCGGCGTGGCGCAGGACCAGTTGAGTGGCGTCGAACCTAAGCAATTTTGCCTCCGTGGAGCATGGGGGTCATGCAGATGGCGACGGGGTTGCGATGGGCGTGGCACAGCTTCATGACGCCATCGAGCAGGGTGTCCATACGGTCCTCGCTTTCGATGGTGTAATGGGCGATGCCGAACAGGTCGAGGATGGGCTTGGTGTTGCGGCCCATGGCGACCTGGGCGATGTTGAACTCGCCAACCTGGCCGCGCAGGTTCATGAAAATCGGGATAGGCGTGCGGGACGGCAGGCACAGGCTGGCGATGCCGTTGATGCTGTTGCCAAACCCGCTGGACTGCATGAACACGGCGGAGTTTTGGCCCACGGCGTAGCTGCCCACGGCGACACCGACGGCCTCCTCCTCCCGGGTGCAGGACACCAGATGGAAGAAAGGATCCTCGGCGATGATGCTGGTCACCTTGTCTATGGATATGTCGGGGACATACGCGATCAACGACGTGTCCCACTTCTTAAGGGTGTCGACTATGGTTTCCGTCCAAGGCATAGATTTGCGCTCCTCGGAATAAGTTGCGGCTTAGTATATCGCAACGAACGACCGGACCGCGCTGGGACGCTTGGTTTGGGTTGGGTGATGCGCTGATGGTGGTCGCCAAGTCGGCAATCGAGCGGGGGTTGGTGCGGGCCGGCATCGGATGACGTGAATGGAGGTCTATGCTAAAATCCCGCCAACTATCGCGTGAGCAATCGGACTACCGCGTTATCAAATTACGGAGGTGCCAGAATGGCAGACGCCGATTTCAAGGTATATTACGATTTCCGTTGACCCTTCGTGTACAACGCTGCCATGTGGTGGGCGAAAGTACGCGAGAACACTGACCACGACATCAACGTGGAACTCAAGCCGTTCTCGCTGGTCCAGGTAAATCACGACAACAACAACGACGACGGGTTCAAGTACTGGGAGCAGGACGACTCCGACAACACCCTGTTGGAACTCCGCGCCGGCCTCGCCGCCGAGCGTCAGGGTGAGGAGATCTTCGACCGGTTCTTCATCAACCTACTGAAGGCACGCCATGAGGACAGGATCGACCTGACCGATGCGGACGCCATCAACGCCGTGGCCGAGGCCTCGGGCGTGGACATGGGCCAGTTCGCCGAGGACCTGGCGGATCCGGACGTGCTGAAGGAAATCGGCGAGAGCCACACCGAGGCTGTCGAAGTACACGGGGCCTTCGGCGTGCCGCTGTACGTGTTCCCGAACAACAACTCCGCCTTCGTCAAGATGTTCATTCCCACCGACGAAGAATCCGGCCCCATCTACGACAACCTGGTCGAGATGATGGCCGACCACAAGCACGTGGGTGAGGTCAAGCGACCGTCCCCGCCGTGGCCGTACGAAGGCGTCCGAGGCTAACCGACTCGGACCGCTTACCATGAGTTCGGTTGGCGGCCACCGGCCCGCCGAGGAGCTCGAACAAGCCCTGGGCCTGGAATTCCGGGACCGGGGCTTGTTGCGTCAGGCACTGACTCACCGGTCGTACGTGAACGAGACCAGCGGCGATGACGCCGACTCCTACGAGCGGCTGGAGTTCCTGGGAGACGTGGTGGTGCGCCTCATCGTCAGCGAGGAGCTATACCACCGGCTGCCCGACTGCGACGAAGGAGGACTGACCCGTAGGTGGACGGCGTTGCTGAGCCAGCGGGCATTGGCGGGAGTCGCCGAACGTTTGGGGGTGGCGCCGTACGTGTTGCTCGGGCGGGGTTTTGAGTCAACGGGCGGACGCCACGGCGAGGCGGTGCTGGGCGACGTCATGGAATCGCTGATAGCGGCGATATACCTCGATGTGGGCTACGAGGTGACCGAACGATTCGTACTCTCGGCGATGGCCGCGGAGATCGAAGCGGCTTGCAAACCGGACTGGCGGCCGGACAATCCCAAGGCCGATTTGCAGGAGTTGCTGCAGGCTCAGGGAAAGCCGACTCCGGTTTATCAAGTCGTCGATACATCGGGTCCGGCACACCAGCCACTGTTCACCGTCGAGGTGGTGGAGGATGGAGAGCCGATTGGACTCGGTTCAGGCCGTAGCAAGAACGCCGCTGAAACCGAGGCGGCCCGCGCGGCTTTAGCCACACTGCTGGAGTCCGATCCTATCGCAAGCTAGGACCGGTCTCGGCAGCGCCGTGCCGCCAACTTGCGCCCCATAGGTCGCGCTGATAACCTCTTTCCGCCATGTTTTCGATATTCAAGCGCAACAGAGACAAGGTTAACCGCGAGCAGACGGACGCAGGGGTCAAACGTAGCCGGGATGGCTGGTTTGGCCGCATTCGTGGGCTGTTTGCGTCCGCCCAACTGGACGATGCGATTTGGGACGAGCTTGAGGAGATTCTGATATCGGCAGACGTCAGCGTTGAAACGACGATGAACGTGCTGGATGAGCTGCGCGGGGAAGTGCGGTCGGGTCGGGTTGCGGATGGTGAACAGGCTTTCCAGCGTCTCAAGGAATTGCTGTCAAGTGAACTTGCCTCGGTCAACGATGCCGATGCGTGGTCCGATGATGAAACCCTGGACCCTCCGTACGTGATCCTGGTGTGCGGCGTCAACGGCGTTGGCAAGACCACCAGCATCGCCAAGTTGGCCCACCATTTCACCGCGTCGGGCAAGAAGGTGGTTTTGGGCGCGGCCGATACCTTCAGGGCTGCCGCTGAGGAACAGCTGGAGATTCTCGGCGAGCGGGTGGGAGTGGACGTGATCAGCCACCAGCACGGAGCCGACCCCGGTGCGGTGGCCTATGACTCGTGGCAAGCGGCCAAGGCGCGGGGCGCGGACATTCTCATCGTGGACACCGCAGGGCGATTGCACACTCGGCACAACCTGATGGACGAGCTTCGCAAAGTGCGCAGGGTGATCAACGGGCTGGACGACGCCGCGCCGCACCAGGTACTGCTGACGCTGGACGCCACCACCGGCCACAACGGGTTGACCCAGGCGCAGGCATTCACCGACGCCGTGGGATGCACAGGTATCTTCCTGGCGAAGCTGGACGGTACGGCGCGAGGCGGAATCGTCCTTTCGATACGCCGGGAGCTGGGCGTGCCGATCCTGTTCATAGGCACAGGCGAAGGGTTGGGCGATATTGCGCCGTTCGACGCCGACGAATTCGTGGACGCCATGCTGGCGCCGGCAGCCTGACCCGTTAATTTAGCGCCTAACCGTGCCGGACATTCTCGCCTGGCTTATCGTCCTCTGGGCGCTGTCCCTGGTCGGGTTCCCAATTGCCGCAACCGCGGTTGGGTTGGGGCGTCTGGCAGATCGGGGATGGACGGTGGCGCGGCCGCTGACCCTGCTGATCGTAGCGTGGATCACGTGGATCGGCGGCACGCTGGGGGTGATTCCCAACTCGGCGGCCGGCATCGGCGGGACGTTGGTGGCCGTAGGCGCGCTGGCGGCTTGGCTGGCTTGGCGGCATCGACCAGAGATGTTGGATTTCCTGCGCCGTCGGTGGTCGGTGATCGTGGTGACGGAAGGGTTGTTCATCGGGTTGTTCCTGTTCTGGGCATTGGTGATCAGCGAGGTTCCGGGCATCAGTCACACCGAAAAGCCGATGGATTTCGGCATCCTCAACGCCGTAATCAACTCCGCCCAATTTCCGCCGGAAGACCAATGGCTTTCGGGACACAGCATCGCCTACTACTACGGCGGGCATTACGTGGCAGCGATGCTGACCAAACTGAGCGGGGTATCGTCCGACGTTGGGTATAACCTGGCGATGGCGACGATACCGGCGATGTTTGGCGCCGGCGTCCTGGGGCTGGTGTACAACCTGCTGCGACTGGCGGGAGCGGGCACGTCCCGGGGGTTATGGATCGGGACCTTTGCCGCGCTGTGTATTGGGCTGCTGGGGAACCTATCGGGCGTGTTGGAGTTCGCCTATGTGCGTGGCATTGGGGGCGATTGGCTCTGGGAGTGGATAGGCGTCAAGGGGCTTGAGCCGCCGGCAGGGGGCAACGGTTGGCTGCCGGATGGGTTCTGGTGGTGGTGGCGCGGCACAAGAGTCATTGACACGTTGGCAGAGGGCGGCGCATCGCTGGACTACACGATCACGGAGTTTCCGTTCTTCAGCTTTCTGCTGGGGGACTTGCACGCCCACGTCTCCGCGCTGCCGTTTTTGATGCTGACGCTGGCGCTGGGGCTTTCCTTGCTGGTGGCTACGGAGCCGCCGGGATTGCAGTGGGTGAAAAACCGCCCGTGGGAGGTCGGGGCGTTGGCGCTCTCCCTGGGCGCGTTGGCGTTCGTCAACGCGTGGGACTTTCCGGTGTACCTGTGCATCCTGGGGATGCTGGCGATAGTGCGGTGGCTGGCGTGGCAAAACCGCGCGCCGACGGTGAATATGCACGGTCCGATGCCGACTGAGCCGAGCGCCCTTGCATCCGACACGGTCGGCGCGCTGACGACGTCATTAGGGCATGGGGCGCTGCTGACGGTTGCGTTGGCGGCGATAGGGATCATCCTTTATCTGCCGTTCTACCTGTCTTTTGACAGCCAGACGTCGGGGATATTGCCGGTTTCGGGACCGGCGACCCGACCGGTGTTGTTCATGGTGGTGATGGGGGTGCCGGCGATTCTCGCGGGTGGATTTGTGGCGAGGGCGGCGCTGGATGCCGGCTGGCCGACGGGAGAGAGACGCCCGATTGCGCTGCTGGCCGGCGCGTTCGCCATTGGCGTGTTCGCGCTCTGGTTGATCGCGGTTGCGGTGAGGGTATCGATTTCGCCGGATGAGGTCGAACTGGCGGACAACCTGGTGATCGGGCGGGTGATCCTGGCGCTGCCTACCCTGTTGATGGGGAGCGTGGCGACATATTGCGCCCTGGTCCTGGCGAGCGGGCGGCGGCCAATGCACTGGATAGTTTTCGCACTGGTGTTGGCGGCAGTAGGGTTCTTCCTGCTCGGGGGCGCGGAGTTGTTCCACATTTCCGATCAGTTCGGCAACCGGATGAACACGGTTTTCAAGTTTTACTACCAGGCGTGGCTACTGCTGGGCATCGCGGGCGCGGTGGGCATGTTCTACATATTGGCGGTGCCTTTGCGCAACGCCTGGGTCAGTGAATTGGCGCTGCTCCTGGATGGCCTGCGCATTGCCTGGGTTGGGGTGGTCGTCGTTCTGCTGATGGCGTCCGCGTACTATCCGGCGGCGGCGGTGGTTGACCGGACCGGCTGGGGGTCGGGCGCGGAAACCCGCGACGACAACACGCTGTCGGGGCTGGAACATCTACGGCAATCGGCGCCGGGGGAATACGAGGCGATAGTCTGGCTGCGAGATTCGGCGGAACCGGGGCGCATAGTGGAGGCGGTCGGGAACGACTATGATGCTCATGGTGGCATCTCGGCCGCGACGGGACGCGCGACGCCGCTATCCTGGGAGGGCCACGAACGGCAATGGCGCGGCGAGGACATCAATCCCGAACTGGCGCGGCGCAAGTCCGACGTGGAGGCCATTTTCACCTCTGATGAGAGCATGGTGGCACAGGATTTGCTGGGGCACTACGGCATCCGGTGGCTGGCGGTCGGGCCACGGGAGAGGTCAGCGTATGGCAACGACATAGACGACCGGATGGTAAAGTGGGCGGGCGAGGGCTGGCTTGCGCCGGCGTTTGAAGCGAATGGAGTGACGATTTACGAAGTGATCGATCAGTCCAAAATCAACTGATGGAGATCCAGGAGGAACCATGGAATTCAGCGACGTGAAACAGTTTTTTGCCAGCAACCACCGGGGCGTGATCAATACGTTCCGCAGGGACGGGTCGGCGCAGACCAGCATCGTGGTCTGTGGGGTGTCGCCCTTTGAGGGGGACGATGGGCCGATTTTTGTGACGGTGCGCGGTACGTCCTACAAGGTGCGCAACCTGCGGCGGAACGGCCGCTGCAACGTGATGGCGGTGGCCGAGGACTGGCGGCAGTTCGCGGTGGTGGAGGGCACGGCGACGCTGAACGATTATCAGAACACCGACGCTGAAGAGATGCGTCAGATGCTTCGGACGGCGTTCATGGCCTGCGGAGACCACGAGCATCCCGACTGGGAGGAATACGACCGGGCGATGGTGCAGCAGGACGCGGTTATAGTAAGGCTGACGCCGGAGCGGGTGTACGGGCTGATTCGGTAGCAGAGGAGAAGACCAAGCGGCCCCGCACGGTTTGGAAGCCGTCGCGGGGCCATGTATCATTGGATCACCGTGTTCGCCGGCAATGGCAAAGGACGGCTAGCCATGTACATCATCCACACCGAAGCAAAAACATTCGCGGAAGCGTACCAGGAAGCTCAGCGACGCAAGGCTTCGCCGGAAGGGGCAGGCTTGATCCACAAGGTCGTCAAGGCCCGGTACATCGAAGGGTATGACATCGTGGCAATCGAGCCGTGGATGCTGGCTGATATGATAACGGGAAAGATGCCGGCGATCCCGCAATTGAAGAAGACGCCGGAGAACCCGCTGGGGATATTGCGCTGATGACTGCGCCTATCTATTTCGACCCAACGGCAGTTGCTGCTAGGAAGGGATGATGAACTCGCAAAATACGCAAGCGCATCAAGCGACTCTCATAGAGCTGGAAAACGCACCGCAAGACGGCGCGCACGAATTATCAGCAAACTTCAAGGCCAACGGCTTCTGGCAAGTCCAGGGACAGAAGAGAGCTGGAACTCTGCGCCGCAAAGGTGAAGGTCCGCCAACAGCTTACTTCATCGTCAGCCATCCAAATGGCGAACCGCCATTCAATGAGCCAACAGAAGTAGAATTTCAGACGCGCGGCGGGCTGGCACTCAAGGGTTGGGTAAAGGAACATTGGGCGAAAAAGGATGTAGGGGAGCAATCTGTATGTTCGGAGTACGATCCCGATGGAAAGCGATGTGAGCGAAGACGGTTCTGGAAAACGCTTTGTGAAGTCCACACGAAAGCAGCAGGTTTCATAATCACTAACGATGGACGTTTGTGTCTGGGTCAAAAACAGAACGGCGAACCCTGTACATATCGGGCCAAAGTGAACGGTTACTGTGCCCAGCACGGCGGTGGAAGCGCGCCTCCGGAAAGCAAGTCGTTCCTTTATGAATTCCCAATCGAGATCATTAGGATGGTAGAAGAACGAGAGGATTTATCACGAAGATAAAGGCGGAATGATCATGCCTAGCACCGCATCGGGCACACAACCCTATCGGGTTATAGAGACGGCGTCGAAGAGCACTGGTGAACTGTACGTGATCAAACTTTATGATGACGACTCTGCTATCTGTTCCTGCGCTTTCGGGGTACGCGCCGGACTTCAGATTGAAGGTGAAACCAGGGCTTGCAAGCACGTCAAAACTGTCTGGCTGGACAATGCCGAGACGGATCAGGGAAACGCGATCGAGATAATTTGCACAACTACCGAACAGGAGCGTTGGCAAACCGCCGCTGATGACTTGGATTTCCCGCTGAACGAATTCATGCGTTACGCCGCCAATGAACTGGCCGACCGCGTTGAGCGGGGCAAATGGTAGGCCATGGAAAACTAATAATCGTAAATGGTAGCGGGGCTCTCCAGTAAGGCCAATAGTCTGTTCTCGTCCAGCACTGGTACGCCCAAGCGTTCGGCGGTCGTCAGTTTGCTTCCTGCCGATTCGCCGGCCACGACCCACCTAGTTTTACGGCTAACTGATGATGTAGTACTAGCCCCTAAGGCTTTCACCTTGCTTTCGGCTTCCCGGCGAGTCATGGTTGACAATGTGCCGGTGATGACAAAGGTTTGACCTTCCCAAGGAAGTATGGTGGCCTCCACCGGAGCCTTGTCCTCCCTGAGCCGGACGCCAGCCTCACGCAGTAGGTCAATAGTCTGACAGTTGCGTTCGATGGCGAAGTAACTGAGTATGCTCTCGGCAATCCTGGGGCCAACCCCTAGGTAATCTTCTGTGTCGTAGTCGTACAGGTTAGCGAGTTCGTCTATCCCAGCCTGCTCTAATTCATCAATGCTGGGGTAGCGCTTTATCAGAAGTTCAGCGACTTCGGCACCGACGTGGGGGATGCCGAGGGCGAAAAGGATGCGTGCTAGCGGGCGTTGCTTGCTGGCCTCGATGTTGGCGAGGATGCGGGTGGAGAGCTTTTCGCCCATGCGGTCGAGTTCGACCAACTGCTCGGCGGTGAGGTTGTAGACGTGGGACACGTCGGAGACGAGTCCGCGGTCGATGAGGATGCGGCACCACCGCTCGCCAAGGCCGTCCATGTCCATTGCGCCGCGGCTGACGAAATGTTTCAGGGACTCGAAAAACTGGGCGGGACAAGCGGAGTTGGGACAACGGTGCATGGCGTCGCCGAGTTCTTTGACGACGGCGGTTTCGCATTCGGGGCACCGCTCCGGCATTCGGAACTCGGGGCCGCGTTCCTCGCCGGGCATGGGCACCGGGCCGATGACGTGGGGAATGACGTCGCCGGCGCGCTCGATTTCCACCATGTCGCCGATGCGGACGTCCTTGCGGTGGATATCCTCCTCGTTGTGGAGGGACGCGTGCTGAACGGTTGCGCCGCTGACGACCACCGGCTCCAAGATGGCCTGGGGGTTGAGGCTGCCGGTGCGTCCGACGTTGATGACGATATTGAGGAGGCGGGTGTTGGCGCGTTCGGCCGGGAACTTGTAGGCGATGGCCCAGCGGGGCTCGCGGCCGGCGAATCCGAGGGCGTTCTGCTGGGCGATGCCATCGACCTTGACGACCAGGCCGTCGGCCTCGTAGTTCCAATCGTGGCGACGTTCCAGCATCTCATCGTAGAAATCGCAGACCTCGTCCACGGTGTCGAAAATCAGGTTGCGGTCGTTGACCCGGAAACCCCATGACTCCAGGGCGGACAGGGCATCCCAGTGGCTCGCAGGTAGGGCCGAGTCGCCGGTGTCGTTGAGGCTGTAGGTCCAGATTTCCATGTTGCGGTCGCGGACCACCTGCGGGTCGAGTTGGCGAATGGTGCCGGCGCCGGTGTTGCGGGGGTTGGCGTACAGGGTTTCGCCGGTGCGCTCGCGCTCCTCGTTCATGCGGCGGAAGCTATCGAGGGGTAGATAGACCTCGCCCCGGGCTTCGACAACAGGCGGGTAGTCGCCGACGAGCTTGTGGGGGATGCTCTGCACCTGGCGGAGGTTGTGGGTGACGTCCTCTCCGGTCTGGCCGTTACCGCGGGTGGCGCCGAGGACGAATTCGCCGTTGCGGTACACCAATCGGACGGCGAGACCGTCGATCTTCAGCTCGGCGACCATGCGAAAACGCTGGCCGTCTAGGAGGTCGGTGACGCGGCGGTGCCATGCTTCCAGATCCTCGCGGCTGAAGGCGTTGGCGAGGCTGAGCATGGGTATGGGGTGTTCGACCTGGGGGAACCGGTCTGAGGCGCTGCCGCCGACCATCTGGGTGGGAGAGTTGGCGGTGCGACACTCGGGGTACGCGGCTTCCAAGTCGCGCAGTTCCTGCATCAGGGCGTCGTACTGGCCGTCGCTGATGACCGGGGCGTCGTTGTTGTAGTACCGATCGTTATGGAACCAGATCTCGTCGCGCAGTTGCCGGGCGCGCTCGATGGGCGACAGGTTGTCGGGGTTGTCGGGTGACGCGGTAGTCATACGCTGCACCATCCTGCACTGCAACACAGAGGGTTGAGCACAGTATAAACCGGGCGGATTTTGCACCGCATCGTATGGGCCGCGCACGAGTGATACCTTTCGGCGTCCGCGTGCCACATAGCATGTGACAGCCCGGAAAACGGCTTGGCGAACGATGGCAAAGGGGCCCGAGAATCGGGTTTCTGTTCGTCGAAGAGTACGGCGGTTCAGGGAGGGTCGCGGAGGCTGATGATTTTCTCCTTGCTCTGTTGATTGTGATGATGTCGGACTGTTTCGGATTTTTGGGTTTGGTCGCCTGCCTGAGGTGTTGGGGTCGTTGTCAGCCCCACGGCCGGGGGTTTTACGCAAGGTATTTTGACCACTCAGAATTGGCAGACAGCGCGTGGGTTGGGAGTAATTCCCCCTCACCCTAGCCCTCTCCCGCCAGGGGAGAGGGGACTGCGCGGTACGCCCAGCGTGTGGATTGACGCTGGCCCCGTTGCAACCACGCCGGGTAAGAATTGTCCGGCACTGGTCCTGGCGGAGACGGTTTTGCGATTTGGATTCTGACGGGGTTGGCCGTGTACGACCGATATTACCTCTGGCAGGACTGGATGACCGATTTCACGTGATATGTTCATTATGGAACGGGCGTGCGATGCGGGCAATGGGCGGCGTGTCAGTATTTTTGTTTTTCATGGATGGGCAGGATGAGCAGGATAATCTGATTGGATGGGGACATGGTCGACACGGGTCATCCTCCGGTCCTCCGGAGCAGGGCTTACGACAGTTCAGGTTGGGCGCTAGATTCCGGGGCAGGTCGGTTGCCGCAGTGGGGGCTGGGGGGTAATATGGCGGCAGTTCGGGCATTGGCCCATGACCGCAGGTGAAACATGGCGATCTATCGACTGTATGCGGGCGACGACGGGCAGTCGCACATCGAGGAGACGAGCCTGGCGGAGCACCCGGAACTTGGCGAGGCCCAGGCCACGCAATCGATCATGTTTCGGGAATGGCCGCCGGGACACTTCATCGACTGGCATCCGGCCCCACGGAGGCAGTACATCATCTCGCTGAGGGGTGAGATTGAGATCGGGCTGGGCGACGGGACGACGTTCAAGTACGGCCCCGGAGATGCCCGGCTGGTTGAGGACACGACGGGGCAGGGCCACACCACGCGGGTGGTGGGCGACGCGCCGAGTTTGACGGCGGTTATTCCGCTGGCTGAGTGATTGACGCGGAGGGGTGGGGTTGTGAAAAATTTCCCCCTCACCCCAACCCTCTCCCTCCAGGGGAGAAGGGGCAGCAGACACGTTATTGCAACGGATGAAGTTGCTACAGGAACGAACAACAGGAGGCAACACGATGGGACAGATAGTACGGGTTTACACAGGCAGCGACGGGGAGAGCCACTTTGAGCATCTGACGCCGGACCAGTTCGCCGACATCGCGAACAACGTGGGCCCCGGCGACATTACGGTTGGCCGCCGGGAATCGCCGAGCTTTTCGGACTACCACAACGCGCCGCGCAGGCAGTACGTGGTGAACATGAACGGCATCGCCGAGTTTGAGGTCGCCGACGGCACCGTGGTCCGCATGTTCCCTGGCGACGTACTGGTTGCGGAGGACCTGACGGGCCACGGCCACATTGCGCGCAGCATCGGCGACGAGTTCCGAGTTTCGCTGGCCGTGCCGCTGGCTGAGTAAAGGACGTTACCAATGATCATCAGAATCCATACGGGCGCGGACGGCGAGTCCCACTTCCACGAACTGACGGCGGACGAGTTCGCTGACATCGCCAACGACGTGGGGCCCGGCGACATCACGGTGGGTCAGCGGGAGCCCGGCTGGTGGCAGGACTACCACACGGCGCCTCGCCACCAGTACGTGGTGTTCATGTCCGGCGGCGCGGAGATCGAGGTGGCGAGCGGGGACAAGCGGCAGTTTGGTCCCGGGGACGTGCTGGTGGCCGAGGACCTGACGGGCCACGGTCACATCATCCGCAACACGGGCGAAGAGGCGCGGATTTCGCTGGCGGTGCCGCTGAAATAGCGAGCGGCCGACAAACACCAACGAATGCGGGGGCGAATGATCATTCGCCCCCGCGTTATAATTGAAGGGGTCAGGAATCGCGGCATCAACAGGTTTTGACGCCTCCGGTCGAGCGGGTTTCGGCGTGACCATAGATGGGGGACACGTTGGCAAATGACCTTTCAAACCATGGCGCAAGTCATCTGAAACCTGTCGCAACGATGCCCCTGAGCTATGGGATGCGCAAGTTCAAAAAGCGGACCCGCTATCTCAGCGCCCATCGTCCTGAGTTGACTCGTCAATACCCCGATCAATGGGTGGGACTGGCCGGCAACGGGACGCTGATCGCCGGCACCACCATACGGGACTTACTCGCCACAGTGGATGCCAAGGGGCTCGACAGGGAGGGTTTGGCGGTGAAACTGATGGCGACCAAACCCCGCCGTATGATCCTATGATTACCGGTCACTTCGACCGAGATGAGCCCTACGTACAAGTATGATCATAGCGACGACCTGATCAGGTTTTACTGAGAGGGTGTGTTACAAATCCATTAAGCCTGTCGTCAGGGAGTTATAGGCACACTTCGTTCCTGCAAGAACCGCGGTACGCCCTCACCCTAACCTCTCCCAGAGGGAGAGGGGATATGTCACACACCCTCTGAGAGTCGTGTTTGAGATAGTTTTGGAGCACCGGGGGCGAATGATTATTCGCCCCTACATTTTTGGTGTTGCGCCGGCGAGGAGGCGTTGCAGGTGGATGAGGCCCTGCTGGCGGCGGGCGTTGTTGGCGATGCGACCCCAGCCGGGTTCCTGCAAGGCGGCGGCGAGTTCGCGGGTGATCTCGTTGTCGGACAGTGGGCCGTAGCGTCGGTAGAGCTCCAGCATTTTCGCTGCTTCAGCGTGGTTGCCGGATAGTGTGCTGTAGCCGTGGAGGAACGGGAGGGCGACGTTGACGGCGATGTCGCGGGCTCGCGCCGGACCGATGGGGGCGGGCTTGGTATCGCCGCTGGGTACCGTTAACGTTTGCGTGAGGATTTTTGGATCGCCGGGGACGGCGGCTGATTCCACTGCGGCGATCAAACCGACGTCAGCAAAACGGGCGACGAGGGCTGCGGCCCCGAGGATGCGGCGGCGCGGATGGTTCGGCGGCCTGACGCGGAACAGACGCCACTGTTTGGGAGCCAGCGGCGGGCCGAGTCCGGATGGCACTGGGCCGTTTTCGAAGCCGGCCAGGCTGAGCAGCCATTGGGTCAACTCTGATTCGCGTTGAGGTTCCGGCAGTCGAAGAGCAGCTTGGGAGAGGAGCGCATAAGGGCCGGCAGTTGCCAGCATGAGGAACGGGTGGCGGTTGTGGCGGTAACCCAGGGCATCGCAGATGGATTCCCATAGGGTTTGTTCGGGCGATTGTGCTGACATAAGCGTCTGGAAGCGCTTGCTGTGCGACAGGAAACGCTGGTCGCCGGCGCGGTTGAGGAGGGCGGCCATCTGCTCGGGTGATTCGGGCCGACGATAACCATGTTGAGCAAGGGACTGCCATAGTTGGTTGCGGACAGTTTCGTGGTCGTCATCGCTGTCCGGTGAGTCGGCGAGGAGAGCCTGGAGGTTGACGACTGGAGGCGCGCCGCCGGCGTCGGTTCGGGATGGTTCCGGTTCGGATTCCAGGGCGACGTGGAGGACGACGCCGTTGTAGTTGGGGTCGTTGTGGTGGCCGTGGGACTGCCAGTCGCGCTGGCGCAGGTGCACTTCGACGTCGCCCTGCACGAGTCCCTGGCCCTCGACCATCAGGAGGGCATTACGGAAATCGGGGCCGGCGGTTACACCGGGGCGGCCCGGGTAGAGGACTCGGATTCGAGCGCCGGCCTCACTGTGGAAAGCATGGTGACGCACGGCCCGACGTTCCCACAACCGAGCCAGTTGCTTCTCGGTGATGGGAGGGATGGACTCGGAACCGGCTGAGGTCTCGGGGTCGTTGTTGGAGGACGGATGCAAGGGGCTCACCTGCCATCAGGTGTAGCATCCCCGGGGTCACACCGTCCACGGCCCGGTGTCACCTGCGACGGCGGTTTGGCGGCGGGACGCACGGTACTCGCCGCGCCACCAGAGGAGGACACCGCAGAAGGCGGGCACCGCGACCGACACAATAGCGAGGATTATGGCGATGCCCTTTTGGTCGACGGTGGTGGTGGCGAATAGCAACAGACCAAGGTTCCAGGCGGCGAGCAGGAGAAACAGTACGCCGGCCCAGCGAGCCCTCCACATTCCGCCCAGGCCGGCGACGAAACCGGCGATGGCGGCGGCCAACACCAAACTGACCATCTGGGGGCTCGCGTCCTGGGGGAACCGCAGGAACAGTTCGGTCCAAGGCAGGCACTCGGTGTGGAAAACATACTCGCCGATCTGCGTGGCGCCGCATCGCATGCCGACGACCTGGGACCAGACCGTCTGGCACAAACCGCCGGCCAGACCGAGCAGCAGCGCCACCAGGCGGACCATCAATTGTGTGCTGGTGTATGCACCCATCGTTGCCTCATCAAGGGAAGGTGTGCGTGTATTTTACAGTGTTGGGGAAGAGGCGGCGCATCCTTCGATCCTCCAGAGGCGGACCTGTGGCCAGGGCAATCGCATTTCGACCTTTGGCTCTTTCGTCCGGCACTCCCGGCTACCGTCATACCGGCGAAAGCCGGTATCCAGTGCCTGAAGTCGGCTGTTTCGCAACCGTCGTCTTCATCCTGCGGACTCTGGACTCCGGCATCCGCCTATGGCGGACATCTTCGACTTTCGCCGGAGTGACGAGTCTATACATTCCAAATGCGATTGCCCTGGACCTACGACAGTTCAGGACGAGCGCAGAGAGGGGGAATGGTAGAATGACGCAATTGACGGATCACGGAGGGACTATGACCGCCAGCAAGATTACCATCGGGAACGTGGAGATTGCCTCTCTATCCGATGGGCTACTGGAATTTGACATCTGCAACTTCTTTCCGAACATCCCGGCGGAGGACTGGGAGCCATTCCACGACCACCTGACTCCGGATAGAAAGGTGAGTTTCAACCTGGCCTGTTTCCTGGTTCGCTCGGAGGGCAAAACCATCGCGGTTGATACGGGGCTGGGGGCGAAGGACACGCCTGAGACGCCTTGGGGCGAATTGCTGGACGACATGGCGCGGAACGGACTATCGCCCAACGACATCGACGCCGTGGTGATGACGCACCTGCACCGGGACCACGTGGGTTGGAACACGGTGCGGGACGACGGGGGAACGCTGACGCCGACCTTCCCCAACGCGCGTTACTACTTCAGCCGGGTGGACTACGACGCGAGCCACGACCCGGCGCTGCAGCCCGACCGGTTCCCCAACGCGCCCGATTGTGTTTGGCCGATCGCCGAGATGGGGCTGGTGGAATGGATGGAGGGCGAGTTCAGCATCACCAGCGAGTTGACCACGCTGCCCACGCCGGGGCATACGCCGGGGCACATGAGCATCATGATCAACTCGGGCGGCGAGCGTGGGCTGATCCTGGGGGACGTGCTGCACAACACGGCGCAGATCCAGCAGACCGATTGGGCGTCGCGGGCGGACATCATCCCTGAGCAGGCCATCGCCACGCGGCAGGATCTCCTGGACCGGCTGGAGAGCGAAAACATACCGGTGGCTGCGGTGCACCTGCCGGCCCCGGGGTTCGGGAAGATCGTGCGGCTGCAGGGCAAACGGTACTGGCAGGCGATCTGACCACGAATTAACCTCAATGCGTCAGGTAGGGGCGGGTTTGAAACCCGCCCCTACGACTGATAGGGCCGCACTTTGGACGATCGAGAAAACCGGAATAACGCGCCACAGGGGCAGCGTTTTTTCTACGGTTGGGTGATCGTGGCGACCATGTTCGCCGTCAATTTCTCGACGATGGCGACGGGTACGCTGAACTACGGGCTGTTCGTGCTGCCGATGCAGAACGAGCTGGCGTTGTCGCGGGCGACGTTCGGGTGGATGCAGACGACGCGGCGGCTGTCGGCGGGCGCGCTGAGTTTCGCAGTGGGCTGGCTGATCGACCGGTACGGGCCGCGGGTGTACATCCCAATTGCCGCGCTGATGATCGGCGGATGCCTGGTACTGGTGGGCATGAGCAGCCACGCGTGGCAGTTCATCGTGCTGTTCAGCCTGGTCGGCGTATCGGGCCTGGCCGCGCCCAACGGGCTGGTGACGTCGGTGCCGGTGGCCAAGTGGTTTGTCAGGAAACGGGGGCGGGCGTTGGCCCTTTCAACGGCAGGGCTGGGCATCAGCGGGATCGTGTTTCTGCCGGTTACGCAATGGCTGATTGACGGCTACGGATGGCGAGCCACGTGGCAGATCCTGGCCGTGATGTTCATGGTGATTTCGATTCCGGCGGCGGCGCTGTTCCTACGCCGGCAGCCGGAGGACATGGGGCTGCGGGTGGACGGCGACCCGCCGGATGCGCCGATGCCGGACGACACGGTTTCGCGCACGCGGCGGCCCGTCGAGGACGAGCCGGTGTGGACGGTTCGCGAGTCTTTTCGGACGGTGACGATGTGGAAACTGGTGGCGGTTTACGCGCTATCGGGCGTGGCGCAGGGCGGTGCCAGCTTTCACCGGATACCGTATTTCGTGGAGAAAGCGTACGATCCGCTGCTGGTGTCCTGGTCGTTCGCGGCGGATGCCGGCGGCGCGGCCGCTACCGCGTTGGTGGCTGGCTGGCTGGCTGGCCGACCGCTTCCCGATCCGGTTTCTGGCGGCAGCATCGTTTGCCGGCTTCATCATCGCGATCCTGCTGATGATCTACGTAGCGTCGGCGGAGATGATGTTCCTGTCGACGATTGTGTTCGGGTGCTCCGTGGGCATCGGGATGATCGTGCACACGTACATTTTCGCCGCGTACTACGGGCGTGCTTTCCTGGGAACGATCCGGGGGATCATCATGCCGATCAACCTGCTGAGCGCGGGCCTGGGCGCGCCACTGGTGGGCTACCTGCACGACTACGCCGGGTCGTACCTGCCGGCGTGGTGGACGCTGCTGTTCATATACGGCTCGTGTTCGGCGCTGATGCTTACGGCGCTGCCGCCGAGGCGGCAGGCTTGCCCGTCTCAATTTGCCCATTAACGTGCGGTGCGCTAGCATGATGGCACGATGGAGGTGAGCGCGATGGCAGATGTTAGCCGTACCAAAGCAACAGAAGATGAAAACTGGGCCCGGGCGCAGGCCTATTACGAAGAGGAACTGTTGCCCAAACTGCTGGCTACTGCAAAGGGAAAAGTTCTCGTTCTGGACTTGGATTCCCGTGACTATGCCATTGGCACCAACCTGCACGAAGCGGATACGCTGCTCAAAGAACGGCATCCGGGTTCTTTCAGCTATGCATTCCGCGTCGGCTATAGGGCAGTCGGTTCGCTGGGCGGGGGCAGCCTCAGGGGAATCGAAACGTGATTACTGGACGGGTTAACCAGTACAACGAGATGATAATCCCGGTGCGAATGCGTGGTTACCTTCCCGTACTGGAAGCTGTGATCGATACTGGGTTTCGGGGAGCGGATTTGCTCTTGCCCAGAACCATAATCAGACTGATAAACCTGCCTCCGGCGGGAATGATGACATTCCGGTTGGCGAACGAGCAGGAAGCGCAATTTGCCTATTACGATGGAGAAGTAATGTGGCACGACGGCTTCAAACCAGTCAAAGTGCTAGAGTCAGAAAATTCGTACCTTGTGAGCGCCGACCTGCTCTCCGGGAGCCACATCGAAATAGACATGATTCCCGGCGGTATGGTCAGGATCGACGCGCTGGCCGAGTGTTGAAAATGCCGGGCTAGCGGCCCTGGCCGCGGTCGAGGTAGTCCTGGGCGGAGCCAAGGCCCTCCAGGGCAAGGCCGTAGCCGAGAAGGTCGTGGAGTTCCCCGCGAAGTTTTTGGGTCAGGAGGACGCGGGAATAGCGGAGCACGAGGCGGGGTTGGCGAGCCAGGTCGCGGGCAAGTTCCCACGCTCTGGGCAGGAGTTCATCGGGCGGCAGCACCTCGGCGACGAGGCCGAATTCCTGGGCTTTGGCGGCGTCGAGCAACTGGCCGGTCAGGAGGAAGTAGCGACCACGGTTGAGTCCCAACAGCAGGGGGTAGATGATGTGCATGCCGTCCCCGGGGGTGAGGCCGCTCATGAAATGGCCGGAGTCCTGGAAAGTGGTGTGCGGCGCGGCCAGCACGATGTCGCTCATCAACGGCAGTTCGGAGTGTCGCAGGGCCGGGCCGTTGATGGCGGCGATGATGGGCACCTCGATGTTGAGCAGGTTGCCGAGCAGGTGCTTGCCCTCCCAATAGGTGGCGTCCCACTGCTCGGGCGTGCGGCGCGGGACGGTGTCGCTGCTGCCGGCGGGTCCGGTGAACCCGTCGCCGGCGCCGGTCATGATGATGACCTTGTTCTCGACGTCGGTGCCGATGGTATGGAAGACCTCGGGCAGTTCGGTGTGAGGGCCAGCGCCCCACTGCAGGGTGTCGCCGTCGCTGTGCAGGGTCATCTGGAGGATGCCGTCCTCACGCTCGAACCGGGCGTACTGGAATCGGTTCTGGTAGTCTTCTAGCCGGGCCATTGGGGGCCTCCTTTTTGGCGGTGTTTTCGCCGCTCAGTATAATCAAACCAGCTCGACCACAAGGGATATACATGGCTGAAGACAATATCAACATCGGGCCGCAGTACCGCGAAGACCTGACCCACGGCGGTTTGCCGGCGCTGGACACGCGGCCCCGCACGATGTTTCGGGTGCCGGCGTGTCCGAATATCGACGAGCTGGACGCCGATGTGGCGTTCATTGGGATGCCGTTTGACCAAGGGACGTTCGGTAGGCCAGGGGCGCGGTACGGGCCGGATGCGTTACGGGACGCGCCACGGGCTTACTCATACCTGGACCCCTACGGGCAGGGTAAGGACGCCGAGGGGTTTTTCGACGCGGACGCGGGGGACGAACTGCTGCGCGGCGTCACCATGGCCGACTGCGGAAACGTGTCGGTCTCGCCGTCGGAGGTTGTACACAATTTTGAGTGGCTGGCCGGCGTGGTGCAACGCGTCGCCGCACGGGGCGCGATGCCGGTGGTACTGGGCGGCGATCATGCCATAACCTTTCCGGCGGTGGCTGGGCTGGCGCAGTTCGCGCCGCTGGACATCGTGCATTTCGACGCGCACCTGGACTACACGCACCACTACCAAGGGGCAATGCTGACTCACGGGAGTCCGATACGCCGGTGCCATGAGCTGGAGCACGTGGGGAACATCACGTCCGTCGGTATACGGTCGGTGCGACGGGAACCATACGAAGAGGCGGTCAACCACGGGAACGGGATAATCACACTGCGGCAGTTCCGTGAGATGGGGCCGGAGGCGGCGGCTGAAAGCATTCCCGTCGGGGCGAACCTTTACATCACGTTTGATGTGGACGCGTTGGATCCGACTCAAGCGCCGGGAACGGGAACTCCGGAAGTGGGCGGGTTGTTTTACGAGGAGTCCCGCCGATGCCTGGAGACCCTGGTGCGACGCTCCAACCTGGTGGCGTTTGACGTGGTGGAGGTCGCGCCGCCGTATGACGTTTCGCAGTTGACGGTGCAGGTGGCAGCGCGGCTGATTATGGACGTGCTGGCGGCGCGGTTTCCGTCGCGGTGATGGACTGATTTGATCAGGCACAAGGCTTGCAGAGAACTCTCGTAGGGGCGGGCATGCCTCGCCCCTACACTTGACGGGGCCTCCAGGAGGCTCTCCATGAGAGGGCACACGGTTTTTCTATGCTGTCCCTTTTCGCCGCAAGCGAAATTCTAGGGATGCGTTTTCTTCCCTAGAGATTTCTAACCTCGCCTTTTCACCCTCCCGCCAAAGGCGGACGTGCCGCACCCTAACCCTCTCCCCTTGACGGGAGAGGGGATTTTTCGGGTCCGGAGGGGTGGTCCGCCCGTGGTTCGACACGCTCCCGCCAGAGGCGGACGTGCCGCACCATGAACGGACATTTGGCACTGGCTAGTCGCCGCGGAGGATGAATTCGGAGACGCGCTCGCCGATCATCATGGTGGTGACGTTGGTGTTGGCGCGGATGCAGTCGGGCATGATGGACGCGTCGACCACGCGGATATTCTCCAGCCCGTGGACCTTGCCGTACTGGTCAACGACCGCCATGGGGTCCGAGGACGGGCCCATCTTGCAGGTGCAGGATATGTGCTGGGCGGTGGAGACGTTGCTGCGGAGCCAGTGGTCCAGCGCGTCGTCGGATTCGAGGTCGGAGTCCGATGGTTCGATGCGTTCCTGGATGATGTTCTCGAAATCGCCATGCTCGCCCAGTTGGACCGCGATGCGAACTCCGTCACGCAAACGCTGGCGGTCGAATTCCTCCTGGAGATAGTTGTAGTTCAGATAGGGCTGTTCGTGTGGGTCGGTGGAGTTGAGGCGCAGTTCGCCGGCGCCGACGGCCAGATAGATGGAAACGGAGGCGCGGATGCCCATGGGTTCCATACGACCGCCGCCCCGGATGACCTGCTCGGTGGCGAAGGACGAGAAGATCATGATCATATCGTTGCGCAGGTGGGAGCCCTCGGCGGTGTATTTGAGGCAGGTCTGAATGCGTGGCGCGAAACCGTCGAGGTCGAATCCCGGCACGGTGCGCCAGGTCACGGGGACGATGGGATGGTCACGGAGGTTCTGGCCCACGCCGGGAGCATCGTGTACGACGGGTATGCCCATACTGCGCAGGTGGTCGGCGGGGCCGACGCCGGAGAGCATCAGGAGTTGCGGTGATGCGATTGCGCCGCCGCTGAGAATGATCTGGTCGGCCTCGACGGTGAACACCTCTCCACCGCTTTCGACCACAACGCCGGTGGCCTTGTTACCGTCGAATATCACGCGGTGGACGGTGCAGTTGGGCCGCAGGGTGAAGTTGAGGCGATGGCGGGCCAGGTCCAGGTAACCGAGGGCGGTGCTCCAGCGGATGCCGTTGGGGTTGTTGAAGGGCGTGGGGCCGATGCCCGTGGAGTCGGGGCTGTTGTGGTCGTCGGTGTGCGGGAAACCGTAGGCCCGAGCGGCGTTGTAGAAGGCGGACTGGGCCGGGAGCCATTCCTCGCGCTTGAAACGACGGGCGATGATGGGGCCGTCGTTGCCGTGAAAGTCGTCGGAGAAGTCGGTGTCGGTTTCCAGACGGCGGAAGCATCCGAGGATGTTCTGGAAACTCCATTCATCGTTGCCCATGGCGGCCCAGCCGTCGTAGTCTTCGGGCACGCCGCGGAGGAACATCTGGCCGTTGATGGCGCTGGAGCCGCCGGTGACCTTGCCGCGGGGAACCATGATCTCGGGGTTTTCGGCGGTGCCGTAGCCGGTGAACTGCCAGTTGTGATCGCTGGTCATGACGTCGGTGGCGGTGGCGTAGCCGAACTTCACCTCGCTGGGCAGGTGATCAAAAACAGGGTAGTCGGGGCCGGCCTCCAGCAGCAGGACCGAACGGTTGGGGTCCTCGCTCAAACGGGTGGCAACGATGGAACCGGCGGAGCCGGCGCCGATGACGATGACGTCGTACTTCAAGATGGGCCTCCTTGGTGTCTGCAATATGCAGCGATAGGTCTGGTGAACGAAGGTTTGGACATTTTTCGCGATGATACGGCAACCGCTGGCACTTTTCCAACAGTTAATGCCCCACCAAAACACTCAAGGCGATGGTAGAAACGATGGTGACGGTTGCGCCGGCCCACTGGGTGGCGCGGGGGCGTTCCCGATTGATAGCGACCGCGAGAGCGATGGTAACGACGGGATGGGCCGCCGCGATGGGCGCGACGAGGGATACGGGTGCAGAGGCGACGCCGATGTTGTACCCCACGTAGCCGCCGGCGTCCACGATGCCTATCACCAGCAACAGGAGCCATCCGTTGCGATGCTGCGGCCAGCGAATGGGTTGACGCCTGACGCGGGCAAAAGTGTAGGACGGGACGGCGGACAACGCGCGGACAACAAGCACTGCCAGCATCGGGCCAGCCGCCGCGGTGGCGCGGTCGAACAGAGCCATTGCGACGCCGATGCCGAGCATCGCGCCCAGGCCCCAGGGCAGGCCGGAACTCACGTCGGAGTTGGTGAGCGGGCCGGCGGACAGCAACAGGATGCCCAGCAGAATCGCGCCCATGAGCACGATGTGTCCGGCTCCGACGATTTCGCCGTACAACGGCACGGCGATGAGCACGGTGATAGCCAGCCAAGCGGATGCGACGCTACTCACGACGGTTACCGCGCCACTGGCGAGGCCGGTGTAGTACACCAAATAGCCGGTGCCCAGAGCGGCCGCGGTCAGTGGCGCCCAGAGCGCGAGGGCGGGCAGGTTAACGGTCAACCTGCCGGTGGCGACTTCAACCGCAACGAAAACGAGGGGCAGCGCCAGCCCGATGATCTGGGTGAGCAGGGTGGCGCTGACGCTGCCGATTTGTCGCGACGCGACGCGGGCCAGATAGTCGGCGATTCCCCAAGCCAGAAGGCCGGAGAATCCCCAGTAGAATCCGACGGTCGGAGAGATGGATCCACCTATACGCTTGCGCCGGACGGCGCTGGATCTGACATCAACCCGGTTACCGGACGAAAGTGGGTGTGCAGCGTCGAAGCGACACACGCATTGAAAATGTGGTCCGCGATTGCGGCCACTGGATTCCCGCTTTCACGGGAATGACAGTGTGTATCAGTAACGGTTAGATAGGGAGTTTGGGTTCGGCGCCGTCGGGGACGTCGATGTCGAAGGCGTTGGCGTTGAAGGCGAGGAGAGAGTAGTAGCCCATGAGCGTCGAGATCTCGGTGACAGTCAACGCGCCGTAGCGGTCGATAGCGGCCTGGAAGGTGGCCTCGTCAACGCGGTGGGTGTCGAAGAGCTGGGTTACGTAGTTGACGACGATCTGAAGGTCGTCGGAAAGCTGAGGCAGGGGATTGCCGTCGCGGAGGTTGTCCACGAATTCGTCGCTGATGCCTTGCTCACGAGCGCGGGCAGCGTGGGCGTGCCAGATGTACTGGCAGTCCATGTTGCGGGCGGTGAGGATCATTACCAGTTCCTGGATCTGCTTGGGGAGAGACGATTCGTCGCGGAGGTAGTTGACGAGGTAGTTGGAGCGACGACGCATCTCGGGGCTGTTGATCATGGCGGAGCCGGGTCCGGCGTCAACCACGCCGCCGGAGTTGGCGGTTTCGTGGTCGAAGGCGTCGCGTAGATTTTCGGGGACCTGGTCGCGGGTAAGGATCGGGGTTCGCATGGCGTGCCTCCCTGAGTTTTCGTCGATGATAGACGGCGGGTTGGGCAGTGGCAAGCGCGAACGGCGGATTACAGGTTGGCCCTCGCTGATGTGAAATAGGGTCAAGTATCAATACGGGGAGTTTCATAATAAAATACGATACCTTGCGGATGGACAGGAGGGATGGCAATGGCGACCTTGAACAGCGTCAGTGGGCCGATAGATACCGACGACCTGGGCTTCACGTTGAGCCACGAACACGTGGGCACGAACGCGGCCGGCTTGCGGCATACCTATCCGGAGATCATTGACCGGGACGGCATCAGGGAGCAGTCGACGGCGGCGATGCGGGCGGTGCGCGAAGACGGGGTGCGGACCATCGTTGACGTGAGCACTTTCGACCTTGGACGGGACGTGCTGCTGATTCGTGAGGTGGCCGAGGCCAGCGACATGCAGGTTATCGTTGCGACGGGAAACCACCTGGCGGTGCCGCGGCCGTTTGGCGAGTTGTCGCCGGACCTTATCGCCGAGCTTTACGTGCGGGAGATCGAGGAGGGTATCGAGGGCACGGGCATCAAAGCGGGCATCATCAAGGTGGCCAGCGACGAGGGCGGGATCACGCCGCCGCAGGAAGTGGTGCTGCGGGCGGCGGCACGGACGCACAAGGCGACAGGCGTGCCCATTTCGACGCATACGTGGTCGCCGGAGCGGATCGGCGACGCCCAGGTAAAGATACTTGAGGAGGAGGGGGTTGACCTGGACAAGGTGTACATCGGCCACAGCAACGACGACACGGACCTTGATTACCTGTTCGGCCTGCTGAACAAGGGCGTGTGGCTGGGATTGGACCGGTACCCGGGCGGGACGCGTGCGGGGACGCCCAACTGGGAACAGCGGACCGAGGTCGCCAAGGCGTTGATGGACGCCGGGTTTACGCATCGAATCTTCCTGTCCCACGACTACTCGGTTCCCAAGGCACGGCACGGCGCGGAAGTGCAGGAGCAGCGGAGGCGAGCCAATCCGGACGGGTACAACTTCATACCGAGGTACGTGCTGCCACGGCTGAAGGAGATGGGGGCGTCGGACGCGGACATTCACCAGATCACGGTGGAGAATGCGCGGCGGTTTTTCGCGGGGGAGTAGGCGGTCTTGTACAATAGCCGTCGCACCGGCGGTTGGCGTAGCAAAGGAGGCGGGTGATGGTTTCGCCGAACGAAGGGACAATGTCAACAGACCGAGCAGAGACTGTCGAGATACAGGGCAGCAGCGATGAGTCTTCCCTCGCCAAACTTCGGGACTACTCTGAACGTTCTCAGCATCTGGTAAACATGCGGCCCGAATTGACGCAAAAACATCCAAACCAGTGGGTTGCCCTTACCGAGGCCCGAGTGCTGGTGATTGCGGATTCCATTGAGGAATTGGTATCGAAAATCCTGGAACTCGGTGAACGGCCTGAATCCGCTGCGGCAAAGTACCTGAATACACAGCCGCCCAGGGTAATTCCTGGATAACCCTGTGATTGTCGGCTATTTTGAATTTGATGGGCGGCCTTACGTTCGAGGCCGCCTCTCTCTGCCCCGCCTGGCAGTCGCCGGAGAGGTTGATTTTCTGGTCGATACGGGAGCGAGCTCGACCACCCTGCACCCGAGAGACGGTGTGCGTCTGCGATGCCCTTTTGATGCGTTGGTTCTCCCCATTGAGTTTCAGGGGGTAGGAGGGCTGCACACATACTACAGGGAAACCGCTGTTGTCGTTTTTGATGACGAAGTTGCGGAGCGGAATTTCCGGATTGAGATCTCCATTGCCAAGCCTGATGCTCTCGCCAGCGGGCTCGACTCGTTGCTGGGGCGAGACATATTGAACCGGGTGCGCTTGGAGTACGATTTTCCGCAAGACCGGCTGGAGTTGGCGACTTCGTGATTGCGTCGTTAGCCAGCAGCCCGAGTTTCAAGTGGTGGGTCTTCGCCGCGATGGCGGTGGGGACCTTCGCGTCCGTGGTGGACCACGGGAGCGTGGGCGTGGCGCTGCCATCGATCGCGACGCACTTCCACGCGCCGATTCCCAGCGTGCAGTGGTTGATGATCGGGTTCGCGATGACGATCATCGCGCTGCTTTTGCCCATGGGACGCTTGGCCGACCTGATCGGGGCCAAGCGGGTGTACATCATAGGGTCCGGGGTGATCATCGCGGGATCGATTGCGGCGGGAACGTCCAGCGATCTGGCGGTGCTGATCCTGGCGCGCATCCTGCAGGGAGCGGGCGCAGCGATGACCCAGGGTACCGGGATGGCGATCATCATTGGCGCATTTCCGCCGGGGGAACGGGGCAAGGCCATCGGGCTGATCATGACGATGGTGGGCACGGGAGCGGTGGCAGGGCCGGCGCTGGGTGGGTTACTGGTGGACGGGTTCGGCTGGAGGTCGGTGTTCTTCGCCACGATTCCGATGGTGGTGATAAGCGTCGCGATGTGCCTGGCGGTGCTGCCGAACGGGAGCGGTTCACTGGGCGTGCGCAGCCTCCAACGGCCGCGGTTCGACTGGCTGGGGGCGTTCCTGTCATCAAGCGCGCTGCTGGCGTTGCTGCTGGGAATTTCAAATGCGCACCGCGTCGGGTGGACGTCGCCGCCGATACTGGCGGCCGTCTGCGCGTTCGTGGTGCTGTTGGCCGGATTCATCTGGTGGGAGTTGCGCTACGCCAGCCCCATGCTGGAGTTGCGGCTGTTCCGGCGTCGAAACTTTTTCCTCGGCGTTACCGCGAACTACCTGATGTTCATGGGGAGTTCGGCGACGCTGTTCATGACGCCGTTCTACCTGCAGAACGTGCTGGGGTTCCGGCCCTCGGTGGCAGGGCTGGCGGTGGTGCCGGGGGCGATGTGCATGGCCATCCTGGGGCCGCTGAGCGGGCGATGGTCGGACCGTTTCGGGTGGCGCAAATTCACCGTGGCCGGCTTGTTGTTGTCCACCACGGGCATCGGCATCCTGTCGCAGGTGACCGCCGAATCGTCGCTGCTACACGTGATACCGGCATTGATGCTGACGAGCAGCGGCATGGGCACTTTCTATTCGCCCAACTCCAGCTCGATACTGAGCGCGGTGGAACGGGACAACCACGGCGTCATATCGGGACTGGTCAACTTGATCCGCAACGCCGGCAACGTGGTGAGCATCGCGGTTGCCACGGCGATTGTGACGGCTACCATGGGGTCCATGGGCTACGATCCGAGCCTGGACGCGGTGCGCCAAGGTGGAGCAACCGGTGTGGGCGCCGCATTCACGGCGGGATTGCAGTACGCGTTTTTCGCTATGATAGGTTCGCTGCTGGTGGCGTTGATACTGTCGGCGCTGCCCACTCATCGTGAGGGGCAGGCCGTGCCGGCGACCGCGCCGGCCGCGCCCGAACCGGTATTACGTCCGGCCACCAGCCAGGGCCAGGAGGACTGAATCATGACTACCACCACGCAAGACGGCGGAGAGGCCATCCTCGAGGCATTCCGTAAACTTGGAATTGATTACATCATTTCATCGCCCGGGTCGGAGTGGGCGCCGGTGTGGGAGGCGTTGGCGCGTGCGCAGATTAACGAGACGCCGGGGCCGCGCTACATCAACTGCTGGCACGAGACGCTGGCGGTGAACATCGCGTCGGGCTACACGCGGGTGACGGGAAAGATGCAGGCGGTGCTGCTGCACGCCGGCGTGGGCCTGCTGCAGGGGAGCATGGGCATCCAGGGGGCCGTGATGGGCGAGGTTCCGATGCTGCTGTGCTCCGGCGAGGCGATCAGCTACGGCGAGGATCCGGAGATTGACCCGCAAGCGCAGTGGTACCGCAACCTGAGCGTGGTGGGCGGGCCGGACCGGTTCGCGAACGCCTTCACCAAGTGGAGCGGCCGGGCGACGAGTCCGCATACGCTGTACGAGCAGTTGGTGCGGGCCGGCGAGTTGGCGCAGCGCGTCCCGCAGGGGCCGGCGTTCCTGGACATTCCCATTGAGACGATGATCCACGACTGGACGCCGGGGAGCAAGATTCGGACGATTCCCAGCGCGCCGAAAACGCGGCCGGCGGATGAGGACATTGCCGCGCTGGCCGAGTTGGCAGCACGGAGCGAGTCGCCGCTGATCATCACCGACAGCGCGGGGCGCGAAGTGGACGGATTCAACAACCTGGTGGCGCTGTCCGAATTGTTCGCGATACCGGTGGTGGAAAGCGCGTCGCTGTACGCGAATTTCCCCAAGAGCCATCCCATGTACCTGGGCGGTCAGTCGGAGCGCTACCTGAATGACGCCGACCTGGTGATCCTGGCGGGCAGCCGCGCGCCGTGGTATCCGCCTCGGGAGGGGCCGCAGAGCGCGACGGTTGTGGCGATGGGCGAGACCACCATCAAGGAATACATGGTGTACCAGAACCTGTTCGCCGATCGGTACGTGGAAGGCGATCTCACGCTGGGATTGGGACTGCTGGTAGCGGCCTTGCGTCCAGAAGCCTCCAAGCACGAGGCGCGGATTGAAGCGCGGCGGCAGCGCGTGTCGGCTGAGCATGATCGTCTGGCCGAGGCCACGTATGCGGCAGAGGCGGCGGCAAGCAACAGCAGCCCGATTGATCCGGCGTGGCTGGGCGCGGCGCTGAGTGAAGTCATGCCTGAGAACGTGGTGTACGCAGAGGAAGTTACGACGCACCGGCCATCGGTGGGTCGGCACATACGGTGGGACCGACCGCAGAGCTACTACAAGACCAACGGCGGTTTAGGTCAGGGTCTTGGGTTGGCGCTGGGAGTGAAGCTGGCAAAGCGGGATCAGCCGGTGGTGGCGCTGATGGGCGACGGCGGATTCCTTTACAACCCGGTGACGCAATGCTTCGGCGTAGCCTGCGAGGCCGACCTGCCCTTCCTGACGGTGCTGTACAACAACGGCGGCTACGAGGCCATGCGAGGGAACCACCTGGCGTACTATCCGGACGGCGACGCCGCACAGGCGGGCATCTGGCACGGGGTGCACATACCCGGTCCGGACTACGCGAAGCTGGTGGAGCCCTTCGGCGGGTATGGCGAGCGGGTTGAGGATCCGGCGAAACTGCACCAGGCATTGCAGAACGGGCTTGAGGCGGTCCAAGGGGGACGGATTGCGCTGATTGACGTGGTGCTGAATAAGTGAGATCTGTGATGTGCCATGAATGCGGTGACCGAATCGGGATGACCGACGGAAACCAAACACGCCGCGGGACGTTTTCACCCTCACCCTAGCCCTCTCCCATCAAGGGAGAGGGGATTTTGGGGACGCTAGCTGCCTTGGTTGGACTGCCAAGGGAAAGGGATTGACTCAGGCCTGGCGGAGCTTGGGGGCCAGCGCCGCTAGGATCACGAGCAGGGCGATGCCGGTGATGCCTACGACCTGGGCCGCTGCCGGCGCGCCCCAGAATCCGGCCAGCGCGCCGGCTCCCAGAGTGCCGAAGCTGTAGGCGAGGATTGCGAACGAACGCAGGCTCATCACACGGCCCCGGTACTCGGCCTGGGTGGCGCGAAGCAGCAGCGTGAGGATCAGGGCCTGGGTGGAGGCGAACGACGCGCCAACCGAGATCAGTATCGCTATCGACAGATAAAACCAGTGGGACAGGGAGAAGAGCAGGATCGTGGCGTGCCACATGAAAACCGCGACGATCAGCAATCTGCCGGCGTTGCGAATGCTGGGCACCATGGCCCAACTCATGGAGCCGGCGAGAGCGCCGGAGCCGAAAGCGAACAGCATCAGCCCCAACCCCACCGAGTCGGTGCCCAGAACGTCCCGGGCGAAGATCGGAGCGAGGCTGGTGTGGAGGGTCCAGCCGGCCAGGTTGATAATCACCGCGATGGCGAGGACCGCCCAGATCACCTGATTGCCCAGGGCGTACCTGAGACCCTGTTGCACGGTACGGATCACGGATTCGGTTGATGGGGCGCGACGGGCCTGGGTTCTACCGATCCCCATTGCCATCATTCCGCTCACGAGGTACAGGCTGGCGATGGCCAGGTACGCGCCTTGTGGGCCGTAAGCTTTGAACAGAACTCCGCCGACCACCGGGCCGACCAGCATGGCGAGATTCATGGCGATGGTGTTGAAGGCTGCGCCGTTGCTGAGTCGTTCGGTGGGCAGAGTATCGGCGACGAGGGATTGAGCAGTTGGCATCTGGAACAGGCGAATCATGCCCATGAACAGGGTGATGGCGAAGATGTGCCAAACTTCCAGCCACCCGGTCAGGATGAGGCCCAGCATGAGGAAGCCCATGGCGCCCATCACGAACTCCACAGTGGTCAGAATCCAGTTGCGGGGCAGCAGGTCGATGAGGGCGCCGGCGAAGATGGCAAGGAAGTTCATCGCCATGCGGGCGCCGGCGATTGCGCCGACGAGGAACGGGGAATCGGTAAGGGTGAGCATGAACCAGCCGAGGACGGCCGATTCCATCTGGGTGCCCATGCCGACCAGGGCGGTGGAGCTCCAGACGAAGGCGAAGGAGCGATACCGGAAGATGCCCAGCGGCGTTGCCGCCTGGGTCAGGGTTGCAGACAGCTTCAATCCGCGACCGCCCGAGACGTGATGGGTTGGGGTTCGCGGGCAGGAATGGACAGGGCGGTCACCGAGATCGCTCGATTTCCACGGCGATGGCGATGAGTTGCTCGTCCGCTCCGTGATCGCCGAGCAGGGACAGGCCGATGGGCAGACCGTCGACCTCAGCCAAGGGCAGGCTCAACTGAGGCCGGCCGGTGTTGCCGGCGATGGAAGTGAGAGCACTGTTGCGGAGGCGTAGAGTGTGGCGGGCTGAGACGGCCTGACCCAGCGGCGGAGCGGGCCCTACGGTGGTGGGGAGGCAGACGACCGTTTCGCCGTCCTGGAACACCTCGTTCACGCGGACGTTGATGGCGTCGCGACCGGCTTGGGCGGCGGCGACCTGATCGTCGGTGACGGCGCGGGCGGTGACGTAGCGGTCGGAAACCTCGAAGCTCATGGCGGGGTTGGTGGCGTCCAGCCAGTCGCGGATGGATTCCCACGCCTCGCGGCTTTGGAGAACCTGCTGGTGTCCGGACCATTCCTCGAGGCTGGACGGCGAGAGACGTTCGGTAGTCCGTGAGTCAAATACCGCAGCGACGGCATCGATCACGGATTCCAGTGCGGCGCGCACCGGCGGCTCGGCGAGTTCAAAGGCGTCCTCAGCGATGACCAGACGACGGGGGCGTGCAGCTTCGCCGGCGGGCGGCAGGATGACAGCGCCGACGCGGGCGAAGGTTTCGGCATCGCGGGCGAACCAGCCGATGGTGTCATAGCTGGGCGCCTGGAGGAGCATACCGTCGCGGTGAATGCGGCCGTGGGTGGGTCGCAGGCCGTAGAGTCCGCAGAAGCTGGCCGGGACGCGCACCGAGCCACCGGTGTCGGAGCCGAGGGCGAAATCGACGAGTTTGCCGGCGACGGCGGACGCGGAGCCGCTGGAGGAACCGCCGGGGACGCGGCCGGGAGCGCGGGGGTTGCGCGGCGTTCCGTAGTGCATGTTCTCGCCGAAGATGCCGCGGGTGAGTTCGTCGGTGATGGTCTTGCCGGTCATGGTGGCGCCGGCGTCCACCAGGGCCTGGACGACCCAGGCGTTGGCATCTGCCGGGCCGTGGGTGGCTTTCCAGTGGGGGTTGCCGCACCCGGTCACATGGCCGGCGACGTCGAATATGTCCTTGGCGGCGAAGGTGAGGCCGGCGAGGGGGCCGTCGGATGCGCCGGGGAGGTAAGCGTCGCTGTCGGTGCAGAAGGCGTTGAGAGGATCGGGCATAGTTAGAGCATGGCCTCGCTTAGAGTTACGCCGAACCCGGGACGGTCCGGCGGGGTGATGTAGCCGTCAACGACCTCCGGCTCGTCGCGCCAGAGTTCATCGCGTTGGGCGTTGATGTGGTCGGAGTGCATTTCGGCGAAGTCGGCCCAATCGCTGGCGGCGATGAGGTGCAGTCCCCAGACCTCCGCACCACGGTGGGGCGATACAGGTATGCCGGCATCACGGGCTAGGTCGATGATACGGAGGCCGGCGGTGATGCCGCCGCACCACGTGATGTCGGGTTGCCAGAGTCCGAGGGCGTTGGCGCGGGCGATGTCGGCGAAACCGTGGTGGGTGAACTCGTGCTCGCCGCCGGCAATGAGGGTGGGCGCGGCAATGGGTCGCAGGTCGGCTTGACCAGGCAGGTTGTCGGGAGTGAGTACGTCCTCGTACCAGTAAAGCTGGTACTCGGAAAGTATGTCGGCCATGCGGATGGTGGTCTCGGCGTCCCACGACATGTAGCAGTCCACCATGATGCGCGCATCCGGGCCGTAGAGTTGGCGGGCGTTGGCGGCAACGGTTGCAGCCGTCTCGTAGTCGGCGGGGTCGCCGGTGAAACGATGGGGGAACTTATGGTGGATGAAACCGTGATCGCGGTACATCTGGGAGTTGGCGCCGGTGGCGTAGGCGACGATACGTGATTTCTGCGCGCCGCCGATGATCTCGTACACAGGCTTGTCCTCGGCCTTGCCAAGCAGGTCGTAGAGGGCGAGGTCGACGCCGCTGAGGGCCATGATGGCCAGGCCCTTGCGTCCGTAGGGCATGGACTGGTCGTAGAGATGATCCCAGATGGCGGCGATGTCCTGGATGGTGTTGATGTCGCGTCCGAAGAGTAGTTCGCGGAAGTGGCGGTTGACAATCTCAACGCCGGCGACACCGCCACCGCCGTAGCCGAGTCCCACGACTCCGGCGTCAGTTTCCACGCGGACGACGATCTGCCAGAAGTGGGTGCGCCAGGATGGAACGACGTGCTGGTACTTGGGATAGACGGCGCGGACGTCGGTGATTTTCATTTATTCAACCGGGCCATCATGCGACCGAGCTATCATGCGACCGGGCCGCCCAGGGGGACGCGGGGCTCGCCGCTTTCCAGGAAGATGCCGTAGCCGGGGTTCTGCTGGATTTCGCCGTCTTTTAGGAGCACCTGACCGCGGAGCATGGTGATCCACGGGCGGCCGTTGACCTGCCACCCCTCGAACAGCGTGTAGCCGGCGTTGCTGTGGTGGTTCCGCGAAGTGAGGATGCGGTCGCCGTTGGGGTCGAGGATCAGGAAGTCGGCGTCGGAGCCGACCTGGATGACGCCCTTGCGGGGGTAGATGCCGAAGATGCGCGCGGGATTCTCGGCCATGACGCGGGCGAGCCACCAAATGGGCATCCCGCGCTTGACCACGCCCTCGCTGTACATGAGGGGCACGATGGTCTCGATGCCGGGGGAGCCGAAGGGGATGGACGTGCCGCTGGAGTCCACAAAGATGTTGTCCCAGCCGGGCTGCTTGAGTTCGCGGGGGTGCGGCGAGTGATCGCTGGCGACGATGGAAACGTTGCCCTGACGGAGGCCCTGCCACAGGGCATCGCGGTCGGGACCCTCCTCAGGACGGAGGGGCGGGCCGATCTTGGCGAGCGGGCCGAACTCTGCCATCTGGGCGTCGGAGAGCAACAGGTACTGGGGGCAGGTCTCGGTCCAGACGCGCTGGCCTAGGCTCTGGGCCTGCTTGATGCGTTCGAGGCCCAACTGGGTGCTGAGGTGGACGACGTAGGTCGGGCAGCGGGTCGCCGCAGACATCTTGACGGCGCGGTTGATAGCTTCCTCCTCGGCCCAATCGGGGCAGGCGGTGGGGAAGTCAGTGGGATGGATGTGTCCCTCGCCGATGAGCTTGTTTTCGAGGTACTCGATGATGTTGCCGCTTTCGCAGTGGAGTTGCAGCACGCCGCCGCCGCGCCCGACCATATCCATGGCCTCGCAGATGTAGTCGTCGTCGCACATGCGGCCGGGGCGCTTCTTGTAGGTCATGAACATCTTGAAAGACTTGACGCCTAGATCGATAGTGTCGGGCAGGCCGGCCAGGATGCTGGGGCGGTTCTGGAGGATGAAATGGAAGGCGAAATCGGTGAGGGCGCACTGCTCGACGGTTTCGCGGGTGCGGTGCGTGGCCTGGGGCAGCGTCTCATCACCCTCGAGCTGGTAGGTGCCGAAGGGGATCAGTGTGGTGAGGCCGGCGTGGGCAGCGGCGAGGGATCCCAGCGCGTAGTCGTCGTGGCCGTCAAGATGGACGTGGCTGTCGATGAGGCCAGGCAGGACGAACTTACCCGAGGCGTCGATGTAGTTGTCGGCGGGTGGGAGGTAAGCGTCGGGGCCGATGGCGACGATCTTCTCGCCGGCGATGGCGATGGAGCTTTCGTACACCTGGGAGGAGGTTACGATCTGGCCGCCAACGATGACGGTATCGACGTGGTTGGCAGGCATGGGGCACCTCCGTATTTTTTACATCGATGGACCCGCCAGAGGCGGACCTGCGGCAGGATGGACGGGATTTTGGTTTGGATGGATGATGGTCAGGTTTTAATCGCCATCCTCGCGTTAGGCAGTGGTCAAGATTATGGATTCCGGCGCGCCAGAGGCGCATCTACGACTTTAGCCGGAATGACGGGATAAGTAGCGGGAATGACGATTACATTCTAAAAGACGCCCTGGGGGTCGAGGCCGAGGAGGTATTGGCCGGCGGTCTCGTAGTGGACGTGGTGTCCCTGGACGTGCTGGGTGATGACGTGCATGTCCTGGAAGCGGCGCTGGATGGCGTTGGACTGGAAGATGCCGCCGGCGCCGCAGAGGGTATAGACGGTGTCCACAACCTGGGCCGAGGTGCGGATGGCGTGGGTCGCTGCGACGCGGAGCTGGATGCGCTCGTCGGTGGTGAGGGCGCCGCGGGTGCAGGCGGATTCCCACAGGCGGGCGTGGCTCTCGCGGAGGAAAGACCGGGCGGATGATTGCAGGGCGTGAGCCTCGCCGATGGAACGCTGGGTGGTCTGGTGGTCGCGCAGCAGGACGCCGGAGCGGTATGGGGTACGGCTGTTGCCGACCTCGATGGCGATGTCCAGGCTCTTGCGGGCCACTCCCAGGGCAACGGTGGCGAAGCCGGTGGCGAACATCAGCGTGGTGGGTATCTGGTACAGGGGGCCGTCAGACCAGGATGGACCTTCCTGAACGAAGGTGTGGTCCTCGGATACGAACAGGTCGTCAACCTGGAAGCTGAAACTGCCGGTGCCGCGCAGGCCGGCAACCTGCCAGAGATCGACCATGCGCACCTGGTCGATGGGCATCAGGTGGAGACGCATCTGTGGGGGCCGCCCCTCGGCTCCCGTTCCGTTGTCCGGAATCACGGGGGCCAGCGCGGCGATCCAGGTGGCGTGGTCGCTGCCGCTGCTGAAGTTCCAGTGGCCGCTGAGGCGGTAACCGCCGTCCACGGGGACCGATTTCGTGCCAGCGGCCGGCGGGCCGTTGGTCACCACCCCGCATCGTTCGTCCCAGATCTCGTGGGCGGTGGACTTGACCATGCGGGTGGACCGAGTAGAAAAGACGTTGTTCTGGTTGAGGCACCAGGCAACGCTGGCATCGGCGGCGGCGAACATCTCGAGGATGCGCAGGAAATCGGGGTGGGCCAGTTGCGCGCCGCCCAACTCCCGGGGGAGCAGCAGGCGGAAGAATCCGGCGTCGGCCATGTCGGCAGCGAGTTCGGCTGGAATCTGGCGGTCAGTGTCGATTTGATCGGCGGCGTCCGCGACGCGCTGGACGAAGGACGGCGCAGCTTCGAGGTAGTGGTCTATGTCATGGGAGACGGTGAGAGTGGCGGAGGTCATTTTTGCTCTCGGTGCAGTGTGTTGGAGGTGACGGTACACGGGCCGCATGGTGGTGTCAAAGGGCATCGGTTTGGCGAATGTTCGGCGTTGTGGATGACGCATCGCATGGCATGGGCACGTTGGGCGGTAGAATGGTACGAGCACAAACCTAGGAACAGGAGGCGGTCATGCCCGAACCGGCAGCCACCAGCAACAACCAGTTCATGTTCTCCACCGAGGAATGGGGGATGGTGTCCAAAACCCAGATTCAACGCGCCACCGTGCCCGACGGGATGAACGAGGACGGGGGCGTGCTGGTGGTATGGACGCGCGGGACGGCGGATCGTCCCGACACCGGATGGACGGCGCGGCACGCCATATCGGGCGACGCGCTGCGGGACGCGCTGGTGGCGGCGGGGCTGATACCGGAGGAGTGAGGCGAGGACAGTACGATCGGGACGCGGAGTAGCACGGCTAACGCGTGGTGCGCATGCTGCTCCCGGCAGAAATAGTGGGAGGGATACGGCTCTCCAAGCTCTACCCGAGCATCAGCCGGTCTCACGCGTACCCGCTTTGCGCAACCTGTCACTGCGAGCGCCCACCGCGGCCCCAATTCGGGCAGCGCAGTCATTCCGGTCGGCGCCAAAACGCCCAACTTTTGTGCATCACCTGCCTTTGGGGGCAAAAAGACGTGCCATCGCCGCCTATAATCACGCAAATCCCCCCAAACTCCAGTTCAGACACCTCCCGCCCCGGTTCCCACGGGGTTTCCAAAGTTGTGCGATTGAAGTCTATCCGCTCGTCCTGCGGCACGTCCGCCTCTGGCGGGAGCCTGCCGTAGGTCCGCCTGTGGCGGGTCGAAGGACGCGCTCGTGGTTCGACAGGCTCCCTCCGAAGGCGGGCGTGCCGCACCATGAGCGGGACGTGTGGGGACTTTACTTAAGGCCCGCCCCGGCGACACTTCCGCCTTGCTCTAACCCTTCCCCCATCCCTACCATATTACCCAGCGCCCCAATTCCAACCCGCCATCCAGGCCCGCCACAGCCGTCCCAATGCCCACTTCCCAACACCGCGAACCTCCCTCCCCCAAACCCGCTCACCTGACCGCCAATACCGCTCAAACCGCTGCCAAAACCCTTCCATCGGCCCCCATTCAGCCCCACGACCCGCCCAATGCCCTACTGGAATCAGCGGAAATGAGAGGAAATGAGCGGGAAATCGACTTTTCCGTCCTTTCACCATGCAATTAAGCAACGAGGGCTTTCGCCGTCTCACCTGGCATCCCAAAATTGACCCTCTGGGTATGGGTTACTATAATCGGCGGAGTTCACAGCAGTAGCGGGTCTTTGCCCAGGCATCGGGAACCGTGAGTGCTGGGCTAACTGCATACGCGAGGAGATCGTTCATGGTTACACAACAGGCAGCGGTGCTGAGCCCTGAGGCTCTGATAGAGGAGTTCGAGAAGAACAAGGTCACCCACGTGGTGACCATTCCCGACAGCGAGACCAACTACCTGTACGAGTTGATGAAGGAACAGCCCTGGCTGGACATCGTCCCCACATCGAGAGAAGGCGAGACTTTCGGCATCGCCCTGGGGCTGCTGATTGCCGGCCAGACCCCGGTAGTGCTGATCCAGAACACGGGCATGATGGAATCTGGCGACTCGATCAGGGGCATGGTCCTGGACGCTGGGTTCCCGCTGGTAATGGTAGTGGGCTATCGCGGCTGGAACCGCCACGGCATCATCACCGACTCGGCAGCCACCTATACCGAGCCGTTCCTGAACGCTTTCCGCATCAACTACTACCTGGTGGAGCAGGACGCCGACAGCACGCGCATCTCCACCGCTTTTGAAGAGGCCAGGAACACCAAGCGGCCTGTTGCCATCCTGGTGGGCGACGAATACCACGGGTTCAACCGCTAGACGGGCGACCCCTCACGAAAAATGATTGTTGCGTCGTTGCCCTACCGAATTCGGTACGTATTCTCAGGGTGGTACAACGTGCGGGACAAGCAAGAGCCACGTAACGGAGGCAAAGAATGATTCAAGCTGCGGACGTATTCCGAGTATTCCAGGAGCACCGGGGCGATGCCATCGTGATTCCCACCGGTACCTCCGGTCGCCACTGGCGCGAATTCACCACCAACGAAAACCGGGACCTGAACATGGGCGGCGCGATGGGCCAGACCACGTCGGCGGCCCTGGGCTTGGCCCTGGGACTGCCCGATGAAAAGGTGGTGCTGTTCGATTCCGAAGGCGCGCTGCTGATGAACCTGGGGATACTGGCAACCATCGCCGGCAAGCAGCCGGAAAACTTCTGCCACATTTTGCTGGACAACGAGTGCTACGCCACCACCGGCGGGCAGCCCGTTCCCAACGCGCAGGACATCAACTACGCCGGCATGGCCAAGGAATCCGGTTATTCCTCGGCCTACAGCTTCGACGACCTGGAAGAGTTCGCCACCAACGTCGAGGAAATAATGCAGGCAACCGGCCCGGTATTCGTCGCCATCAAGGTTGTGCCGGAAGTGGAGAACGAGCCGATAGGCATGCGGGTGCGTCCGCCCACTCGCAGCCGCGCCGAAACCATCCGAGACCTGCAATCAGAGTTGGGCATCAGCGCCGACTAGCGCCAGGGGCGATAGTGTCCAGCGCCGGGGAGCCGGCGCCGGCGCGAATTTAGCAAGAGCGGCCGGAGTTGCCACAGGGATTTTCGATTATTGCCACAATGCAAGTCGTCCGCTCATGGTGAGCCTGTCGAACCATGAACACCATCCTTCGACCCGCCACAGGCTGAACCGCCATGGGCGGACCCAAGGGCCTACGGCAGCTCAGGATGCGCGGATAGTTGGAGCGACAATCGAAAAGCCCTAAGAGTTGCCACCGGCCGCTTGTAACCAATCCTCTGGACTCTCCAGCGCCGACTTCGTCGTGAAGTTGGCGAGATGCGCAGGTGTTGGATCACAAAGATGCCGACTTAGCTGGCTAATCATTCCCAAAACAGTGCGGTTCCGACCAGTGAGAATGGGACGACCCGCAACCACTCGCACAGCCTGTTCTGCGATGGCATCATCCGAAAAGAAACTGTTGGAGTAAAGCAGTGCCAAAAGTAATTCCGGTACCCGATGAAATCAGCCAGCCCTTCTGGGACGCGGTGAACGAACGGCGTCTGGTCCTCCAGAACTGTATCGACTGCGACAAGCTCCAGTACCCGCCCCAGGCGGACTGCCCGGGGTGTGAAGCCGGCGATGAGCAGGAGTGGGTAGAGGTGGAAGGCAGGGGGCACATCGCCGCCTACATCGTCATCGAGGACGGCCGGCTGAACCGTCGGATGCCCGATCAACCCTACAATCTTGCCCTGGTGACGCTGGATCAGGATCCCACGGTGAACTTCTACTCCAACCTGCCGGGCGTCCCGCCCTACGAGGTGCCGGTGGGCGCCGCCGTGGAGGTCACCTTCGAGGAAGTGGCCCCCGGCCAGTTAATACACGAGTGGCGATTGGTGGAATAACCATCATTGGAAATTCGCGCTGATTCGTGGACAAGGGATCAAAGGACGGACTATGACCAGCAGCAATAACTTCCAGTGGCGCAGGGACCAGGACGGCCTGGGCGTGTGGGAACACCGGGGCAAGGTGGCCGTCGTGGGCTACGGCCATTCGCCGGTGGACCGGCGGTGGGACGAGACGAACCTGGATGAGTCCCTGGGCGCTTACACCATCATGGCCTGCGAAAAGGCGATGGAGCAGGCCGGAGTCACCATTGACCAGGTGGACGGCATCGTCTGCTGCGACAGCCACATCGCCGGCGGCAGCGGCGGAACCGCCTCCGTGTGGGCGCCGCGGCCCTACTTCGACCCGCCCTACGACTCGGAGTACGGGCTGACGCTGATCAACGCCCAGTGGCTCATCGACACCATGGGCTTCAAGAACGTCAAGTTTGCCCCCACCGGGGTGCCGACCATCGGCGAGATGGTGGGCATGGCCTCCCAGGCAGTGGGCGACGGCGTCTGCTCCACCTGTCTGGTGATCTATCCCACCGGCAACATGGAAGGCCGCTACCGGCGGGGCGGCGAGAACGCCGACGACTACGCCCGGGGCGCGCGCCAGTGGACGGTGCCCTGGGGCAACCACGGCGGCAACGACTTCATCAACATCTTTCCCCACCTCCAGTACCTGATGAGGTACGGCGGCGAACATGCGGATATTGCCCCCTTCGTCATCAACCAGCACAAGAACGGGATGCTCACGCCCTGGGGATACAACGCCACCCACAACATCCAACCCATATCGGTGGAAGACTACATAGGCTCCAGGCCAATCCTGAACCCCCTGCGCATCTGGGACTGCGACCGTCCCGTCAACGCCTCGGCGGCCTACCTGTTCACCACCTCCGAGCGGGCGCAGGATATGAAGTCCCAGCCCGTTTACGTGCTCAACCATTCCCAGCACAACTTCCGGTTCCGGACCACGCAGCCCGACCTGGACGAAGTGGAGATGTGGACCGACCGGCAGGCGGCGCGCATGTACGAAGGCTCCGGCCTGGGCCCGGCCGACGTGGACATCTTCAACCCCTACGACGGCTACTCCATAATGACCCAGTTCTTTTTGGAAGGGTTCCAGTGGCACGGGGTCAAGCGGGGCGAGGCCTTGTCCTTCTACGCCGGCGATATCAGCGTCAAGGGGCCGCATCCATTCAGCTCCAGCGGCGGCAACCTGGGCAACGGCCGCACCCGCACCGCCATGTACACCGACAGCATCGAGCAACTGCGGGGCACCGCCGGAGACCGCCAGGTGACCGTGCGCGCCGAGACCGCCCTGTGCGCTTTCTCCACGCCGAGCAGTGGCGGTTGGTTGATGCTGGGCAAGTACCCTTCGTGATGATTGAGCGAACGTCGTGAAGTTCAGGCAATAGATGACGTTGTGAAGGAATTCCCCCTCACCTCAGCCCTCTACCGCCATAGGCGGACGTTCCGCCCGGCAAGGGGAGAGGGAGTTTTTGACAACCTCTTTCTTAACGACGACATACCGGCGCAGGCCGCAATCGAAAACCCCGGGGTGCTAATCTCCGCACTGTGAAGGGGCTTGCCCGCGAATTCAGCCGGCTTGACGGCCCTCCGGCAGAAAGGGCGACTTACTGAGAGGTTCTTCAGTTCCGTCGGACCGCGCTCTGCGGGCATATTTGCCTCCGGCTAGATTACTGCACGGCGGGACGGGTGCAGGGAATCTACGGGCAAGCCGGCGGCGTTCTGGGTATTTACAACACCGGGTTGCCGACGCATTATGTGGGCGCGGCGCGCTCACGCGTATCGCAGTACTTTGATGACTGAGATCTGGAGAGGATGATGGCTTTGTTTGAGGGATTCGACCGGATGCAGATTGGGGCAGGGAGCGGCGAGACCGTGAACCTGGTGAAGGGTGGCAGCGGGCCGCCGTTGCTCTTGCTGCACGGCTATCCGCAGACTCATACCATGTGGCACAAGATTGCGCCACGGCTGGCCCAGGACTTTACCGTCGTGTGCGCCGACCTGCGGGGGTATGGCGACAGCGGCAAGCCGCAGGGCGATCCCGAGCACTTCAATCACTCCAAGCGGGCGATGGCGCAGGATCTGGTGGACGCCATGTCCAACCTGGGGTTTGACACGTTCAACCTAGGTAGCCACGACCGGGGTGCGCGGTGCGCCCACCGTCTCACCAAGGACCATCCGGAGCGGGTGCTGAAACTGGCGACGCTGGACATCGTGCCGACGCGCCACATGTTCAGCATCGTGGACAAGGAGTTTGCCACCAACACGTACCACTGGTTCTTCCTGATCCAGCCGTACGACTTTCCGGAGCGAGTGATTGGCGCTGATCCTGACTATTTCATCCGGTCGCGATTCATGCGGGAGCGCAACGCCGAAGAGGTCTTTCCGTCGGAGGCGGTTGAAGAGTACGTGCGATGCTTCAGCAATCCGGGCGCCATTCATGGGGCGTGCGAGGACTACCGTGCGGGCGCCAGCATCGACCTGGTGCACGACGAGGAGGACTTTGAAAACAAGGTGAACTGCCCGCACCTGGCGCTGTGGAGCGACCGGGGCTTCGTGGGTCGCACCCAAGACGTGTTGGGCGTTTGGCGCAACTACTCCAACAACGTGGAGGGTCAATCGCTGCCGTGCGGCCACTACATCGCCGAGGAGTTGCCGGACGATGCGTACCGGCTGTTGCACGAGTTCTTCACGCGGTAGGGTCGGGGCGTATTTACATGGATGCACAGGATGAACAGGATTAGTGGATGTGGGATTTGGAGTAGGGGCGAATGATTATTCGCCCCTACCAGAGTTCGCTCTACAAGCCCAGGATGAACGCTCACAGCGCGTAAATGGATTGAGGGAAAGATGGCGCAGAACTACCTTGACCGGCTGGCGGAGTTTGTTGCCGAGACGCGGTTTGAGGATCTACCGCCGGAAACCATCTCCGCGGCCCGGGATGTTGTGCTGGATACGCTGGGGGCGATCACGGCGGGCAGCCGGCTGGAGGAGAACGCGAACTTTGCGCGGCTGGCCGCCGACATGAGCGGTCCGGGGAAGGCAAGCATCATCGGGCATGCGCATCGGGTGCAGCCGGTCTGGGCAACGTTCGTGAACGGAACCGCCGGCGTCTCGCTGGAGATGGACGAGGGGAACCGCGTGGGCGGCGGGCATCCGTCCATCCACGTTACGCCGGGGGCGCTGGCCGTGGGCGAGGACATGGGAAGCAGCGGGCGGGACGTGCTGACGGCAATCATCCTGGGGTACGAGGTGATCTCGCGCGTCGGGACGGCTACCGAGGTGAAGCCGGAGATACACTCGCACGGGACATGGGGCACCATCGGTACGGCGGCAGCCACAGCGCGGCTGCTGGGGTTCGACGCGGCGCAGACCAAGACGGCGATGAACCTGGCGATGTCGATGAGTCCGGCGAATACCTGGACGCCGTGCCTGGAAGGAGCCACGGTGAGGAACCTGTATCCGGGACGGTCGGGGTTCCAGGGGATCATGGCGGCGCATCTGAGCCAGTGCGGCTATACGGCAATCGCCGATGGGCCGGCGGACTTGTACCGAACATTCCTGGGGGACGGGTTTGATGCCGATGCGGTGGTGGACGGACTGGGTAGCGACCCGTATCGTATCCAGCAGGGGTACTTTAAGTTTCACGCGTGCTGCCTGTACAACCACCCGGCGCTGGACGCGGTGGAGAACCTGCTGCGGGAATCCCCGTTCACGGCGGGCGACGTGGAGCGCATCGTGGTGACCGCGCCGCCCATCGCGCAGATCATGGCGGACCCGGAGCCAGAGAACATGCTGGCGGCCAAGTTCTCGATACCGTACGCGGTGGCCGCCGCCGTGTGCCACAGAGCGACGGACGTGAGCGCGTTCATGCCCGACAAGGTGGCCGACGGGGAGGTGCGTCAACTGGCGCAGCGGGTCGAGGTGGCCGCTGATGATGCGATGAGCCTGCGGCGATATGACTATCCGTCGGCACGGGTCGCGGTGCACCTGGGTGACGGCCGTTCGCTGGAGTCCAGCGTGGTGTCGCAGCGTGGCGACGCTACCAATCCGGCGCCGCGCGAAGATCTGCTGGGCAAGTTCAGGTTGCTGGCCGGCCCTACGCTGCCATCAGAAAAGCTGGAACTGATAATCAGCACGGCCGGTCGGCTGGACGATTTAGACAGCATCGGGAAGTTGACCAAGTTTTTAAGGGGAAGCGGTTAGCATCATAGAGGGAATGGCTTTATATGACACTTCCCCCTTGCCCCACCCTTCACCCATCCCTACCATAGTTAACCAGTGCCTCAAGTCTATCCCGCAAGCTCACGTGTACCCGGTTTCGCGCCTACTGTCATTGCCAGCGCAGCGTGGCAATCTCGTCAGTGGAGCAACCATCCTACACACAACCGGATTGCCATCCGCCACAGGCGGACTGCGCTCCTCAAAATGACAAACTTTGTACGTTTGAGATCCCGCCAGCCATCCCAATGCCCATGTCCCGACACCCCCACCTTCAATCACCACTCCGCCAAACCCTCCCAACTGCCCTCCAAAACCACCAATATCACGCCCAAAACCGGCCAATCCGCACCCACTCCGTCTCCACCACCTGATCCATGCCCTACTCAAATGACTAGAAATGAGCGGGATTCCCCAAAACCGCCACCATCCCACTACAATCCCCAATCCTGTATCGCCAATTCCTCCTCTGGGACTTCCCCGCCGGGGCCTTACGATTATTCCCATCATGTCGACTTGCCCCGCAATCCAGGAACCTCTTGCGACAACCGAAATACTCTGGCTACCAAGTATCGCTGCTACTGGAGGATGACTAAATGACCATCCACAACTTTCCCATGTCGGCGCAGGTTGGGCGGGTGCCGTCGTCTATCGTGCCGCTGAGCCGGGATGAGGAAACGCGGTTCGAGCGCATCATGGACCAGGCGGTGATGATCGACGTGCACCAGCACCCCTTCGTGCTGCCGGAGTCGATGGACCGATTCATCGAATTCCTGCGGTCGGCGAACCGGTTCGAGTGGGGCTACCAGGCCGCCATTGCCGGCGGGTGGAGCGCGGTGACCACGTCCAACTTCTTCACGGCGCTGTACAAGGTGTCGGATATGTCGTTCGTGGAATACGACGACATCGCGGCGGAGGTGGGCGGAATGCTGGCCGACGTGGCGTCGCAGGACGACGTGATGCGGGTGGGCAACGCCGACGAGATCCTGTCGGCGCGGCAGCAGGGCAAGGTGGGGTTCATGCCGACGCTGGAGCATTTGCCCATCGGCAACCACATCGAGCGGGTGAACGCGCTGTTCGGCATGGGCGTGCGGCTGGCGGGCATCACGTACAACCGGCGCAACTACATCGGCGACGGGCAGCAGGAGCGGAACCCGGGCGGGCTGAGCGCGTTCGGCGTGGAGGTGGTGCATCGGATGAACGACCTGGGCATGGCGGTTGACCTGTCCCACGCCTCGACGCCCACGGCGATGGATGCCATTGAGGTATCGCGCGCGCCTACGGTGTTCAGCCACAACGCCTCGTTTACGCTGCGTCCGAATGGTCGCACTCGTACGGATGAGGAGATGCTGGCCTGTGTGCAAAAGGGCGGGCTGGTGTGCGTTACGGCGGTTCCCAACTCGCTGAGCGATGATCCCGAACAGGACATCGAGTGCGTGCTGGACCACTACGACTACATGGTGCAGTTGCTGGGCGTGGATCACGTGGGAATCGGGACGGATACCACCGTGGGCGACCACGTGGGTTTCCACCGGGTGGTGATGGGGCGTACGCCGGAGGAATTGCCGGCGCCATACCTCAACGGGCTGGAGTCGCCGGCGGACGGGAAGAACATCGTGCGTGGGCTGATCCGGCGGGGGCACTCCGACGAGGACGTGCTGAAGATCGTGGGCGGGAATGCGCTGGACTACTTCCGGCGGGTGATGGGGTAGACGGGCAGACGTTGATTGAGTGGACATCAACTACTCGAAAGAGAAAGTCGATCTAGGATCGCCCCCTCACCCCAGCCCTCTCCCACCAGGGGAGAGGGAGTTTTCGGAAACACCGTACAAACGAGGATAGCGGAGTGATGATACAACTGACGGCAGAGATGACCAGCTTGATCAACCGGGCGCGGGACGATGGTTACCCGTGCATCGTGGGCACGGCGGCGAGCGACGGAACGCCCAACTGCGGGTACATCGGCACTGTGTTGTGCGTGGGCGACGACAGGCTGGTTTACCGGGACCGAACGGGGCGGAACCCGCTGGACCACATCGAGGAGAACCCCAAGGTGATCGTGCTGTTCCGCAATACGGAGCGGGATGTTGGATGGAAGTTCCGGTGTACGGCCAGCGTGTACCGGGATGGGCCGGTGTTCGAGGAGATGATCGATCGGCTGCTGGAGTCTGGGCTGGTGAACGAGCGATACCTCCAGGACAGCCAGGGCGCGATCGTGGTGTTGCAGATCGACCAGGTGCTGACGCTGTTCGGCGAGGTGCTGCAGGAGCGGGAGCCGGGGCTGCGGTGGTGACCAGCGGTTGCGTCGTTCGGAGACGGTGGCTGCGGGTGATTTCGCTGCTATTGTAGGGGTGAGGCATGCCTTGCCACTACGAATGTCTTTCCCGGGATCACTCATTGGACATCAAGAACCGACAGGGGCAGGTTTGAAACCCGCCCCTACGCATCACACCGTGTCGGTTCGGTGGGTCAGGACGCGGATACTGCCAGGGCGCCGACGGCTACGGTGGGCAGTTGGACGGGGAGACGCTGCCAGGTTACGCCGCGGTCGGCGCTGCTGAAGAGGCCGCCGCCGTCGGTGCCGGCGTACACCGCGTTGGGCTCTTGCGGGTCCCATTCGAAGGCGACCACCATGTCCTCGGGGTTTTCGCCCTCGCCCAATCCGTCCACCAGCGTCCAGGTCTGGCCGGCGTCGGTGGAGCGGTAGAACTGGGGGTTGAGGCGGCGGGCATTTTCGGACACCGTTACCAGCACGACGTCCGCGTCGTCGGGGGCGGCGGCGATGTGCAGGGTGTAGCGGCGGTCCAGGCCGGTGTTGATCAGCTCCCAATCGCCGCCGCTGTTGTCGGAACGGTAAGGCGCGCGGGCGGTGGCGACATAGACGCGCTCCGGCTGGGCATTACTGAGGTGCACGCAATGGATGTCGTCGTTGAGGCCGGGGAGTTGCTGCCAACTTGCGCCGCCGTCGTCGGACCGCACCATGCCGCCAACTTCGATGCCGCCGTAGAGACATCCGGCGTTGTTGGGGGCGACACGCAGGTCGCGAACGTGGGAATCACGGGTGGGCGCGTGGAATCCCCAGTCGCTGGATTCGGGGACAGCGCGGAAGCCATCGAGTTCCTGCCAGGTATCGCCTCCGTCGGTGGAGCGATAGATGGTGGCGGGTTCGCTGCCGACGTAGATGGTGTTTGGCTCGTTGGGATGGGCCAGAACGCTATGAGCATAGGGCGACGGGTAGGAATCCAGGCGACGCCATGACTGACCGCCGTCGTCGGTGCGGTACACGCCAGCCTCGTACGCGGCGAGATAGGCGATTTGGGCTCCGTTGGAGCCGGCGGCCAGGCGCGCCGCGGCGTGGGGCAAGTCGGTGACTGGCCCTTGCTGCCAAGTCTTGCCGCCGTCTTCGGTGCTGACGGCGCAGACGCCGTCGTGCATACCGACGTAGATCGTCTTGTTGTCTGACATATTCTCTCTCCTTGCGTCGTGGGGTCGAGAGCGGGTGATGTTTGATAGGCGCATATTCCGCAAAACGACGGCGTTCGTCAACACGTGCCGGCGTTGCCGGCGGGGCCTTTCCAAAGTTAATGCGTCATGCCCGCGTCCGCTGGAATTCAGAAGGTCGTTGTGCTCGGAATGTTCTGGATTCCGGCTTTCGCCGGAATGACGGTTCGGAGTGAAAAGCCTTGACATCCAACACGGATACCCCGGCGCGGGGCGGCATACAGAAGATGCCGGCGTTACCCAACGTTGGCGGCAGCAGGACGTTACTGGATTCCGGATCAAGTCCGGAATGACAGTGGGAGACAGGTATGACGGTAGGCGCACGGGTATGACGGTGGGGACACGGGTATGACGGCTTGAGGGCATGGCTAGTGGGCGCGGGCGGGGGGATGGCTAACGCGCGGAGGCGGGGAGGTCCCAGCGGAGGAATTTGTGGTAGCGGTCGCCGTCAATCCAGGGAAGGAGGTTGATGACGATGTCTTCAGGGTGAGGGACGTCCCCCTGGCGTCGGGCATTGTCCAGGCAGTGGCGGAGGTTGCCGAAGGTGGGGAGACGGCAGCCGGCTTTGACGAAACGCTCGATGACTGCGGCGGGTTCGGGAGGTTGTTCGGGATTCCAGTGGTCGGCGACGGCTTCGGCGATGCGTCGGAGCTTGATGATGGTGAGTTCGAGGGCGAACCTGCGCTTGAGGGCGTTGATGCGGCGGCGGATTTGGGAGATGGTCATGGGGTTACCTCTGACGGGAGAGCATTTACATGGATAAAGGGGATAAACGGGATGGAACCGCCAGAGGCGGACCTGCGGCAGGATGAGGGATTGGGATGGGATGGCAGCGATTTTGGCGAAAACCCGCTCATTTCCGCTCATTTCCGTTTATTTGAGTAGGGCGTGGAGTGGGTTGTGGGGGCAAATGGGGGCGGTTTGGGCGGGTTTGGTGGCGGAATTGACGGTTTTGGGGGCGATATTGGTGGTTTTGGCGGGCCGGTGAGAGGATCTGAGGGAGCGGCGTTTGGAGTTGGGTATTGGACGGATCCGCGGTGGGGGACGGGTTGGATTCGGGCGGTTGGATAGTTTCTGGATAATCAGATGATAAGGATGGAGGGAGCGTAGGGGCAATGGGGAAGTGTCATCGGATCAGAGTCATTCGATTATCTCGACAGCAGGCAACGAACAACCCCAGGCAATCGCATTTCAAAGGGTTCTGCGCGAGACTCCTGCTTTCGTAGGAGTCAAGGGGACGTTTGACGTGGATATTGACCACCAAAGTAGCCATTCGAGAGTCTGGATTCCCGCTTTCGCGGGAATGACAGTAGTTGGCAGCGGAGTTGGCGGACACGTGGAAGTCCAAATGCGATTGCCCTGAGACCTTTCGCTTATCCCGAACCGCGGCCAACGAGAAACGCCAGAACGATTCACCAACCACCGTACGCTCATCCTTCTACAAGCTCCTGCCAGAGGCGGATTCTCCAGAGGCGAACCTGGGGCGTTCCGCAAGATGAGCAGATTGGCTTGCCGCCGAGCAATAGTCGTAAAGTCCGGCGCAGGGCCGGGGCAATCGCATTTAGAATTTAGACGCCCGACACTCCGGCGCAAGTCGAAGATGTCCGCCATCATAGGCGGATGCCGGAGTCCAGAGGCCGCCGAATGAAGAGAGCGACCGCGAAACTGCCGATTTCAGGCACTGGATACCGGCACGCCAGAAGCGCATCTGCGACTTTCGCCGGTATGACGGTGGCAGGGAGAGGCTTATCCAGGGGCCGGCAATTGAAATGCGATTGCGCTGTGCAGGGACCGGCGCGGATGACAACGGCATTGGCGCGGCCATATAATGCGGAGACACTAGGCAACCGGAGAGCACGACGACACGGGAGGAACTACATGGCTACCGTAACCCAATTTGAGCGAGTGACGAAGCCCCTGGTCAACATCACGGAGATGGACCACATCGTGCTGCGGACGCGGGACGTTGAACAGTCCTTGCGGTTCTACACCGAAGTGTTGGGAATGCAGGCGGAGCGGGTGGAGCAGTGGCGGGCCGGCGAGGTGCGATTCCCGTCGGCGCGGCTGAACGCGGATACGATCATCGACTTCTTCGCGTCCGACAATTATTCGATGGACCAGGACGGTCCCCGCAACCAGGACCACTTCTGCATGGTGATTGACTATACGGACATGGAAGAGTTGAAGGCGCGGTTTGAGGACCTGGGCGTGGAGATTCAGGCCGGGCCGGGCAAGCGCTGGGGCTCGCACGGCGACGGCATCTCGCTGTACATCTATGACCCGGACAACAACGTGGTGGAGTTGCGCCACTACTAGGCCAATCGTAAACGACTGGATTTTCGGGGTGCGGCGAACGGTCGTCGCACCCTTTTTCATTTCCCGAGGACGGTGAGCGGCAACTGTGCTGAGGACGATCTACTGATGCGTGAGCGATTAGCCAAACTACTCCGTCATTCCCGCGCAAGCGGGGATCCAGAACGTCTTTGTAGCGGCGAACTCTGGATTCCTGCTTTCGCAGGAATGACGGTGGTGTGCTGGGTTTAGATATCAATTCACGCATCAGTAGTTGGTCTCACGGGACCTAACTCGATTGGGCGTCAGTGTTGGGTTGATCCTCTTTCACCAGGTATTTGAGGCGACGCCAATCGAGCGCAACGGTGATGCCGGACAGGCCGAAGAATCCGTAGGCGAACCAGAGACGGTGCTGGGCCTGGGGAAAGAACAGGTGGGCGACGAAGGTTGTCAACAGCAACGCTCCGGTTTTCCAATCGACCGTGCGACGGGCGATGAGGAGCAGTCCGAACAACGAAAACGCCGTGGTGAGCAGGAATTCGGCGGCCTGGCGATCGTTCAATGGGAAGGACAGCAGTGCGCCGGCAGACAGGCTGAAGATGCCTACCATGCTGCCCACGAGCAGGGTGAACTTGTTGACGCCGGAAGCAATCAGAATGGTGAGGCCCGCAGCGGGATTGGACCGCGTGGCAAAGAGGACGGCGACGACAACCTCGGGGGTTTCGGACGCCAGGGGCGCCAGCCATTGGATCAGGATGAACTCGTCGATGCCCAACTGCAATCCGGTTTCCACCAGGCCACCGACGAAGGGGTCGGCTGCCACGCCGATGACTGCGGCGGCATAGAGGAACAGCAAGATCACCGTGGCGCGACGCCACGGGACGGGCAGGTGCCCCACCGCCGCGGCAACACCGGCCAGTTCGGTAGTCCCTCCTGCCCTCCTGGAGCTTACCCACAGATACGCCGCGTAGAGCGCGATCAGGGCGGCGGCGATCAGGAAATGGATTTGCATGATGAAGAACAGCGGGAAGGTGACCACGACGGCGATGGTAAGGAAAGTCATTTCGGGGCCGATATGGCCGCGCAAATCGAGGACTCGGCGGTGCACCGCCCACGAGACCAGGATCACCACTGGCCAGCCCACGCCGACGAGCATCCGATTGGCTCCGTTGACGTTGGCGGCGACGCGCTCGGTTTCGTCGGTAACGGCGCGGATGGCTGGGTCGAATGAGGCGCCGGCATCCCAGGCCAGCACGGCCTCGATGGCGTATTCAGGAAGCACGGTGAGCAGGGCCAGGATGGCGATGGCTAGGGACGCCGAAATGTCCAACTCGGCGACCTCGGCGGCCCAGGAGAAGAGGAACGCGCCGGCCAGGATACCGGCGCCATATACCGCGGCCGCGACCAACGGGTGAAGTTGCACGCCGGAAAACAGCAAACCGATGCCGGGCAATCCCAACAATACGACGACAATCAGCACGCCCCACTGCCGCTTGCCGCCATAGGTTCCCATCCACGACCTCCTGGATCGATATATGATTCGGGACGGTACCCTATCACATGAAACCGTTTTCGCGAGGGAGCATGGCCGAACAAACCGCGGTGGTAACATAGCGGGGCCCAAATGCAAGACGGGATTTCAATAACGGGGTGAGATCGGTTCGATATGTATTCCAAAGTAGTGGTGCCGCTGGATGGATCCAAGTTGTCGGAGAGGTCGCTGCCGTATGCCAGGATGGTGGCGGGGGCGCTTGCGATACCCATTGAACTGGTGGAAGCCTTCGACGTGCTGCCCCCGGCTTTGCACGATCACCTGGCCGTAGCGGCGATGCAGCGGATGCTGGATCAAGCCAGGTCGCGGACGGACGATTACCTGTCACAGGTGCGGACGAACCTACGGGAGATGGGCTACTTGACCACCGCAACGACGCTGCCGGGCGGTCCGGTGCAGGCCATCGTGGATTGGGTCGCGGACGATCCGGACGCGCTGGTGGTGATGTCTACGCACGGCCGGGGTGGGATCGCCCGTTGGGCGCTGGGCAGCGTGGCCGACAAGGTGCTGCACGCCATCCCGAATCCGATGCTGCTGGTCAGGGGCGCAGCCGCCAGTCCGTCGGAGCAAACGGAGCCGCAGGCCATCCTGGTGCCACTGGACGGATCGACGTTGTCGGAGTTATCGCTGGAGCATGCCGCAACGATGGCTACCGCGCTGAAAACGCGCATCGTTCTGGTGAGAGTGAATTCGGATGCGGCTGCCTATCGCGAATATCTGGGTGGGGAATCAGGAGGGGCCGCCAGAGCGCAGGATTCAGATTGGGCACCGGTGGAGGAGTTAATACAGACGGAACTGGATGAGGCGAGGGGTTCGCTGGAGCGGTCGGCTCGCAGGTTGACGGGGGAATTCGGGTTCGTCAACGACGTGGTGACGCGGCCGGTGGAATCGCAGAACGTGGCCGATGCGATAGCAGACACGGCGGCCTCTGAGAAGGCGATAGTGGTGATGACGACCCACGGACGCAGCGGCATAAACCGGCTGATGCTGGGCAGCGTGACCGACCGGGTGGTGCGGCATTCAGATGTACCGGTGCTGGTGGTACGGCAGATGGAAACGCCGTCGCCCGCGATGATGGAGCAGGGGGTCGATGCAGCCAACTCGCCGGAGTTCGGTGGGGCCGCGGCGCAACCGGCCTGACGGCGGGGAGGTTGACGGTGCGGGCGATAGGCGACGGATAGGCTGTCAGCAGCCGGCGTCCTGTCGCAGGGGCGGCTCGCCGTTGAGGGCGTGGTTGGCCGGCAGGTGGCCGTGACGGCGCAGAGTGGCGATTAGGGAGCCGGCCTGGCGCCGGTCCAGGTCGTTGAAACGGGCCGGGGCTCCGGCCCAGCGCCGCCGAACCATGGGCCACGTAGTGTCGGCGCTGGCGAGCAGCCGCTCCAGGTAACGGCGTTGCGCGGTAGTTGCTCGTTCCATCATGTCGCACCTCGCTGGTTTTGCAATGGCACGGCGGATTGACGATGGGGGCTGGTACGGATGGTTGAATAGTTGTTATTCCATTATCGCATATGTCAAATGGCGCGATGTATGATGGTCTATCACCGAGCTGCGGCGACGTAAAACGGCGTCAGGCTGTAAATCGGCGCGTCTGACCGAGGCCGCAAAGTTACGTAAATCTGCGTCCATTGCTCTTGGCGTAGCGGTACGCGGGGTCGCCACAATCGGGGTGGCGGCACCCTTCGGCATGAGGCCGGCCGTTTGAAGTTTAGGGCAGGCACGCGACAAGGATGCGGGGACGACATCATGGTGATCGAAACAGGCAGAGACAGCGGGGCACTGGTGATCAGAGCCGAGGACCGGCTTGACCTGGCAAGTGCCCAGATATTCCACGACGAGCTGGACGCAGCGATCGAGGCCTCAGAGCGGGCGGTAGTAATTGATATGTCCGGGTTGACGTACATCAGCAGCGCGGGGCTGCGCGTGATCATCCAGATGCTGCGGAGGCTGCAAAGGCAGGATGCCCGTCTAGCCCTGTGCTCCCTGTCCAACGAGGTGCAGAACGTATTTGACACCAGCGGGATAGCGCAGCTGGTTGACATCAGGCCATCGCGGGCGGAGGCGATCGCGGCGGTGAGCGGTTAGGGACGCTACTGACCCCTTCGTTTGCGCAGGCTTCGAGTCGCTGCGGCACGGAAATGGATATATCAACCGCACCTGATCTATCCGAGCAAGTCGTTCAAGGCTGACACACGGTATCCCACCCAGGGATGCTACACCGAGTCGATATTGGAGGATTAGCAATGGGGAGATACGTTGCAGTGGGGATGGCCGGGGGCATAGCGATTGGCCTGCTGCTGGCTTTCCTGGGGATGTACGGATCGGCTCTTCTGCGCAGCGCGATGCAGCTTTGCTGAGTGGGCGCGGGGCTTGGGTGGACACGACGATTTTGCAGGGTCAAGGGAATGGGACCCGCAATTAAGCTGCACCCGGGGTTCAACCATAGCGTCGGATTTCTAAACCAGGCGGCGGCGGACTACTGCGTTCCCATCGTGGCGTAAACGGGGAACGCTGCGCTGTGAGACTACAGGCAGGCATTTGCGCCGGGAGTTTCCCGGCGCATCGCTTTCCAGTGCAGGCGGGAATATAGGAGTGAAGAGCGCGGATAACCCCGCGGCGGCGAAGGGTGGGTCCAAACTACCCGGACTGGCGCCAGGGCAATCGCATTTCGACCTTTGGCTCTTTGGTGCGGCGCTCCCGGCTACCGTCATACCGGCGAAAGCCGGTATCCAGTGCCTGAAGTCGGCTGTTTCGGAGCCGTTGTCTTCATCCCGAGGCCTCTGGACTCCGGCATCCGCCTATGGCGGACATCTTCGACTTTCGCCGGAGTGACGAGTCTGTAAATTCCAAATGCGATGGCCCTGGGACTGGCGCGGGGCGATTTGCCAACTGGTGGCAATGCCCAATACCATCGGCGCCCACGATACAAGAAAATAAACCATCCTAAATTTTTGAATATCAACGCAATCGGCATAACCGGAGATACGCACAATGGCGGTGGAAGGACTTTGGCTGCCGGCGATTGAGTGGTTCGGCAGCGTCGCCGGCACGTCGGGCGCGATCAAACAATCCCTGCTGTCGCTGGGCGTGCTGATCATTGCAGCCAAGCTGGCCGAGGGGTTGTTCCGCAGGTTGCGGCTGAACGCCATCATTGCCTACGCGGCGGTGGGCATCCTGCTGGGGCCGGCGCTGCAATCGGCGGGGGTGTGGCACGTGGAGGTGACGGGGCATATTGAACTGCTGCTGACCCTGGGCGTCTTCATTTTCTTCTTCCTGATCGGGCTGGATGAGATTGACATCTCCAGCTTTGTGCAGTCGCTTCGAGGACATTACTTCCTGGCGGCGATGCTGTCCGTGCTGTTCTCCCTGGGCATCTCGATGGTGGTGACCACCGGGGCCGTCTACGATTTCGGAATCGACCTGGAGCTGACGGAGGCGCTGGCGCTGGCCGGGATCCTGTCCATGACCAGCCTGGGGATAGTAGCCAAAGTGCTGTCGGACGAAGGCAGGCTACGAGAACCGATTGGTTTGCAGATATTCACGGTGGTGGTGATATCGGAGTTGATCACCCTGCTGCTGATCGGTTTCAGTATTGGCGAACACGTCCACGAAGTGTCGGTTACGGGGATACTGATCCTGGTGGGCAAGGTCGTGGGGTTCACGGCAGTATCGTGGGCGTTGTCGTCGCGGGTGCTGCCGCCGATGGTGGCGCTGCTCCAACGGGTAATACAGGTGCCGCAGCTTTCGCTGGGTCTATTGTTGGGAGTCCTGTTCCTGATGGTGGACGCCGCCGAGTTGTTCGGGCTGCACGGGACGCTGGGGGCGCTGCTGTTCGGCGCGTCGCTGGCGGGGCTGCCGTACCAGGTGAGGCGGGAGATCATGCCGGGGTTGCGTAGCACGGCGGAGGGGCTGTTCGTGCCGCTGTTTTTCGCCTCGGCGGGACTGCACTTCACGTTCTCGTTCGTGGGGTTGCCGGTGTGGACGATGCTGGCGTTGGCGTTGATTCCTCTGTTCGGGAACTTTATCGGCGCATTCATTGGGGCCTACGTTTCGCGGCTGACGGTGCCCTACGCCGTTGCATCGGGCCTGATGGGCAAGGGGGTGGCCGAGATCGCGCTGCTGTTGGTGCTCCGGGAATCGGGGACCATACACGAATCGGTATTCTCGTTCCTGGTGCTGGTGATGTTCGGCTATATATTGTTCATGCCGCAGGCCATCAGCTTTGCGGTGAGCAAGGCCAGCCGGGTAGTGGATCCGGCAACAAGCCTGCGAAACCTGCCCAGCGGCACCGTGCTGTTCGCGCTGGACGACGTGACGGTAGATGACATACTGGACACGACGCGCCGGCTGCCGAACGTTTCGGTTTCGGTGCGGGAGTTCACGGAACGCTGGGCCGTGCCCCAGCAGTACGACTACGTGGTGGTCGATGGAGAGTCGCTGGCCGGCATCGTGTCGATGGGGGCATTCCGTTATCTGCCGAAAAGCGAATGGCCCAGCGCATTGCTGGGCGACATAGTGCGGAAGGAGACTCCGGTTGCTTTTCCCGACGAACCAGCCGAGGACGTGCTGCAGCGGATGACGGAGCACGGGCTGTCGGCCATCCCGGTGATGGACCAAGAGACCGACACGGTTCTGGGCTCCGTGCGGCTGGGGGACGTGGTTGAGTTGATGTTGAGCGAGGGTCGGGGGTGACGGTGTAGGTTGCAAGTGTGCAGGGATTCCAGTTGGCTGGACAAATCGCACAGGGGCGAATGATTATTCGCCCCTACTTGCAGAGTCGAGCATCGGCGACCGTGAAGACGATCACGGTCGCCGATCAGGTTGGCGGCTAGACGTCCAGGTACACCTCGCTGCCGGAGGCCTTGAACTCCTCGGATTTCTCCTGCATCCCGAGCAGGAGCGCGGCGGCGGTGTCGCCCATGCCCTTGCTCTTGGCGTAGTCGCGCACATCCTGGGTGATCTTCATGGAGCAGAAGTGCGGGCCGCACATGGAGCAGAAGTGGGCGACCTTCTGGGCCTCCTTGGGCAGGGTCTCGTCGTGGTAGTCGCGGGCCCTTTCGGGATCGAGACCCAGGTTGAACTGGTCTTCCCAGCGAAACTCGAAGCGTGCCTTGGACAGGGCATTGTCGCGGATGGCGGCGGCAGGATGTCCCTTAGCGAGGTCGGCGGCGTGGGCGGCGATCTTGTAGGTGATGATGCCTTCCTTGACGTCGTCGCGGTTGGGCAGGCCCAGGTGTTCCTTGGGGGTGACATAGCACAGCATGGCGGTGCCGAACCAGCCGATCATGGCCGCGCCGATGCCGGAGGTGAAGTGGTCGTAGCCGGGGGCGATGTCGGTGACCAACGGGCCGAGGGTATAGAAGGGCGCCTCGTAGCAGTCCTGCAACTGCTTGTCCATGTTCTCCTTGATGAGGTGCATGGGGACGTGGCCGGGGCCTTCGATCATCACCTGCACGTCGTGCTCCCAGGCGATCTTGGTGAGTTCACCGAGGGTTTCCAGCTCGCCGAACTGGGCCTCGTCGTTGGCGTCGGCGATGGAGCCGGGACGCAGGCCGTCGCCCAGGGAGAAGGCCACGTCGTACTGCTTCATGATCTCGCAGATGTCGGCGAAGTGCTCGTACAGGAAGCTCTCGCGGTGGTGGGAAAGGCACCACTTGGCCATGATGGAGCCGCCGCGGGACACGATGCCGGTGACGCGGTTGGCGGTCAGCGGCACGTATTGGAGGCGGACGCCGGCGTGGATTGTGAAGTAGTCGACGCCCTGCTCGGCCTGCTCGATGAGGGTGTCGCGGAAGATTTCCCAGGTGAGATCCTCGGCCTTGCCGTCGACCTTTTCGAGGGCCTGGTAGATGGGCACGCTGCCCACGGGCACCGGGCTGTTGCGGATGATCCACTCGCGGGTCTCGTGGATGTTGCGGCCGGTGGAGAGGTCCATGATGGTGTCGCCGCCCCAGCGGGTGGACCAGGTCATCTTTTCGACCTCCTCCTCGATGCTGGAGGTTACGGCCGAGTTGCCGATGTTGGCGTTGATTTTGACCAGGAAGTTGCGCCCGATGATCATGGGCTCGGACTCGGGGTGGTTGATGTTGGAGGGGATGATGGCGCGGCCGGCGGCGACCTCGTCGCGGACGAATTCAGGGGTGACCACATCGGGAAGATTTGCGCCGAAGTTCATGGCCTTTTTGCTGCCCATCAGGCCGGAGTCGACATATTCCTGCCGGCGCATGTTCTCGCGGATGGCGATGAATTCCATCTCCGGGGTTACGATACCCTGCCTGGCGTAGTGCATCTGGGTGACGTTTCTGCCGGCCTTGGCGCGGCGGGGGTTGCGGATGTGGCTGAACCGGTAGCGGTCGAGCGCAGCATCAGCCAGCCGCTCGCGTCCGTACTCGGAGGTCAGGTAGGGCAGTTCGTCGGTGTCGCCGCGTTCTTCTATCCAGCGGGCGCGGAGCGCGGGCAGGCCCTGGCGAACGTCGATGGTGACGTCGGGGTCGGTGTAGGGGCCGGAGGTGTCGTACACGAAGATGGGCAGGTTGTGCTCGACGCCCTCGCTGGAGTGGGTGTCGGACAGGGTGATCTCGCGCATGGGCACTCGGATGTCCTGGCGGCTGCCGGTCTCGTACACCTTGCGGGAAGCGGGGAAGGGCTGGACCGTTTCGGGGCTGACGCTGGCCTGTTCGCTGAGATAGTCCTTGTTGACGATGGTCATGCTGTGATTCCTCCTGCCGGATGGTGGTGGGTGTTGGAAAGTTTTGGGGCGAATGATGATTCGCCCCTACACGATGTGCGGTTGTCAGTCGTCGGCTACGGCGGGTTCGTCGATGAGTCCGACATCGGCGTTAAGGGCGGCGAAGTTGTACTCCTGGGTTGGAGTAATCACGCGGCGGCCGATGATGATGACGAAGGCTATCACCGACGAAATCACCAGCGCAGAAGCGAACGCGAAGAACATCTGCCCACCCAAGGGGGAGACGAGGGCCCACGGGGAGAGCAGATCGGGCTTGGGATAGAACAGGGCGCCGATGACGATGCCAACCGCGCCGGCCAGGATGACGCCCCAGCCGGGCATGCGGCTGGAATACAACCCGACCAACATGGGCACGGCGATGGCGGCGCCGAGCAGGTCGGCGATGAGGAACACGTACAGGACGCTGTGGCCCTGGGAAGCGACGATGATGGCGGGTATGGCGACGATGACGGTGATAGCGCGGGCCAGAACCATCAGGGTATTGCGTTGCATCCCGACACCGGCCATGTCGACGGCGATGCCGCTGGCAAGGCCGTTCATCAGGGTGTCCAGGGTGCTCATGGCGAGCATGAGGGCGCAGATGAGCATGAGGAAGTGCATCCACAGGGGGAACACGTCGCCGGCCAGAGCGAACAAAGCCGCCGCCACTTCCGGATACTGGAACGGAGCGACCGAACCCTTGCCCACGGCCGCGATGCCGGCCATGCCCATCAGGAACGTCAGCGGGATGGCAATCGCCGCGGCCCCCCACAGGCTGCGGTTGAGCGCCTGCTGGTTTTCCACCGTGTACACCCGCTGCCACATCCCGGGATGGAACGCGTTGGATGCAACTATGCCGATGATCAGCACGATGGCGAAGAAGTAACTGCCGGGGTTGGTAACGGATAGCGATGCCGCGGCTCCCTCGGCCTTCCAGACGCCAGCGTTGCCCACCAGCACAGCCGCAACTACCAGTAGCAGGACCAGCACCGGTATCAGGATCCAGAACTGGATGCGGTCGGTGAAGATCGAGACGCGGAGGCCTCCGTAGGCGGTGTAGGCGATGACGACCAGGCCGACGGCGACGGCGGTGGCCCACGCCGGTGAGCCGGTGAGGATACTCACGGCGGCGGTGATGGCGGTCATCTCGGCGGTGATGAATATGCCAATGACGAAGATGATGACCACGAAGATGGAAACAAAGGGTATCAGGCCGTAACGATGGCGGACGTACTCGGTGACGGAGTGTCCATTGGGCATCAACTGCCGGATGCGCGGGCCGACGAACATGAACATGACCGGGATGCCGGCCATGCCGAGAGCGTAACCGACCAGAGAGATGATGCCGAAGTTGGCGCCGGACTCGCCGGGACTGAGGAGGACCCAAGTGCCGAACATCGACGCCACCAGGGTGGCGACACCGACGTTGGTGGGTGCGTGATTACGGGAGACGGTGTAGTCCTCGACGCTCTGACGACGGCGACGCCAGGCGTAGGTGAGACCCACGACCAGAAACACGGCGCACGCGATCACCAGGGTTATGATCCCCAGCGTAGTGTCCAGCATGACTAACCTCCCGGTTGGTCCAACCGCGGCGGTCCAGTCAACGATGGACAAACAAAAACCGCCGGTTTTTCAACTCTGGCGGTAATCAATGGAACGCTCCAATTCCTACGCCGGCATTACCCGGATCAGGTGCTACGGTCGGCGGCTTTTCGGCCACCCTCTCAGCCTGGCAAAACCAAGCTCCCGCCAGAATCATATTCGGTTGTGGGCGCAAGATAGCACAGGGTACCGGGGCGGTCAAGCAAATTTGGTTTGTTGGCAGGGCAATCGCATTTGGAATTTACAGACTCGTCACTCCGGCGAAAGCCGGAGTCCAGAGGCCGCAGGATGAAGACAACGGTTGCGAAACAGACGACTTCAGGCACTGGATACATGAGTCATCCCGGATTTTAGAAAATGGGAAAACTGTCGCTGTAAGGGGCTGATCAGAGAAGCCCTCTTCTGGTGAAGTGGGAGTGAGCAAACTCCAAACCACCGAAGGGGGCTTCTTTATGTTGCAGCAAGGGGCGGGCCAGGAGCAAGGGCAACAGGTTGCGGATCTGTTGGGATTGTTCATCGGGCCATTGGAAACCTGGCTGAACCATCGACTGGATCGGCGATTGGTGCGCACCTTTCTGCTGACCCTGGTGGCCATGGTGCGGATGCGCCACAATCGTTACGGGTTGCTCTTGAGCGAGTTGGGCGCTCACATCATTAGTCCCGACCGTGCGCCGGCGGGGACCAAGCGTCTCAGCAATCTGCTGCGCTCATCCAAGTGGTCCCATACTCTCCTGGAAGAGTTTCTTTGGCATGATGCCGACCGGCGGCTTACGGAGTTGGCCGCCGCTGGGGAAGGGGCATTGGCCATCTGGGATGAGAGTGTCCTGGAGAAGCCGGAGAGCATCGCCCTGGAGGGGTTGTGTCCGGTGCGCTCCAGCAAGGCGGCCCGTCTCAAGCGGATCAAGCCGGGCTACTACAACCCTCCGGGAGGACCGCCCGTATTCGTGCCGGGGATGCAGTGGCTCACGGTGATAGTGGCTGGGATGGCGGGCGCGCCCACCCTGGCTGCCATGGGTTGGTGGACCAGCCGAGGTCCCCTGGCCAGCCACCGGCGAGCGCAGGCCGCCACACTGCTGGACCAATGCGCCCAGCGCTGGCAGCAACGGGTGATCCACCTTTTTGATCGGGGCTACGCTGGCGCTCCCTGGCTGGAGGAACTGACCCAACGTCAACTCCGCTTCATTATGCGCTGGCCTACCCGCCATCGCCTGGTGGATGCCTTGGGCCAGGAGCGTTTCCCAGGGCAGATCTCCCGAGGCAAACGCTCCCAGGACCACCGCATGATCTGGGACTACAACCGTCGACAGTACCGCAAAACCGGCATCCTGACCGTGCCAGTACACCACCCCCAGTTGGATCATCCCCTATGGCTGGTGGTCTCCAGACCCGGTACGGGACGAACACCCTGGTACCTGCTGACCAACCAGCCCATTGCTTCCGTTGACGACGCCTGGCGGGTGGTCATGGCCTACGCTCGCCGCTGGCAGGTAGAGATGTGCTACCGAGCTTGCAAGACCGACCTGGCCATGGAAAGCCCCCGCCTCTGGTTCTGGGAAAACCGCCTCAAACTCCTGCTCATGGCCTCTCTGGTCTATGCCTTCCTCCTCCACCTGCTCACGCCAAGCCGCCAATCTCTCGTCCAAAGCCTAATCAGAAACTGGTGCCACCGAACCGGGGAGCGGTACCGACAAGCCAAATTACCTCTCCCCAGGCTTCGCTCCGCACTCAGTACCCTCTGGCTAACCCACCCACCGTCCTTCCCTCACCTCAACCCAAATTCGGGATGACTCATGTATGACGGTTTGCGTTCCTGACCGTCACCTCGATTCTGAATTCTTACTTTTAGTGAAGTAGCGTTCCATACCAGGTGGTTTAATTCCCCAAACATCGCTGCCAACGGGGGCAGGGGCGAATGATCATTCGCCCCTACAGGGAGAAACCACCCAAATTGCAACGCTACCTTTTGGTTACAGGCGGTAGGCTCGCACCGCTGTTCCCTGGTACATGGCTGCTTTCTCGGACGCGGAGTAACCAGCCGTCACGCGCTTGAAGGCATTCCAGCACGTGGTGTACGCGTACGAGTTTTTGTCCACCGGGAAGTTACTCTCGAACATGCAGCGGTCGGGGCCGAAATGCTCGATGCAGTGTTCGAGCCACGGGCGGATGGTGTCCGCCACATCCTGCGAGGTGGGCGGGACGTCCTGCCGGTGCCAAGGGTAGCCGCTGATGACGTTGCCAAACCCGCCGAGTTTGCACACGACGTTTTCGTGCTGGGCGACTGCCGCGATGCCCTGCTGCCAGTCCGCGAACACTTCATCGCGCCGGCCGGCGTAGGGTCCCACGCCCAACGGCCTGCCGATGTGATTCAGGATGATGACGGCGTTGGGGAATGCGGCTGCCAAATCCGCGAGTTCGCCCAACTGGGTGTGGTACACCAGGGCGTCGAAACTCAATCCCATGCCCTGCAGGACGTCGAACCCGGCGCGCAAGCGGGGATCGGCCAGCATTCCCTGGGTGTTCGGGCTGCCTGGCGACACTTCCGGGCTGGCGTCCCAGGCGCAGGAGAAACGGATGCCGCGGAAGCGATTGGCGCTGGCGGAGAGGTGGGCTTCCAGGACCGGCTGCACAGCGTCGCCGAGCATGAGGTTGGCGTTGCCGACGATGCCGGCGGCGACCTCGGTGGGGCCGTACTGGCCGCTGGCGCTCTGGGCGGCGAGACCCTGGACAAATTCGATTTCGCCGACGCTCCGCATTTCTTCGGGTCCAGAGGCGCGATACATGGAGTGGCACTCGATGAACACGGTCTGGGTGACGTTGTGTCCGCCGCCGAGATCGTCAGTCAGTTGGTCGAGCAGGTAACGGTCGCCCTCGCGGTCCCAGAAATGATGGTGAGGGTCGCAGATGGGGAGGTCGGGCTCGATGGCTTCCTCTGCGATTTGAGAGAGCCATGCTTCGCGTTGGGTCGTCATGTTCTTATCCCCTTACCGCTGGCAGACAATGCGAAAACTTTTAGGCGAATGCCGTCGTTCCCGCTTCCGCGGGAATCCAGAGGAACCACAACCGGACCAGCGTTCCAGCAGCAGAGACATTTCTGGGTTCCCGCTTTCGCGGGAACGACGGGTTATTTTCGCGACTGTCAACGAGCGTTAGATGGGCAGGGGCGCCTCGGTGATGTTGTCCGGCAGTTCGACGCCAAACGCGTTCACGTTAAAAGCCAGCATGGCGTAGCAGCCCATAAGGGTCGTGAGTTCCGTTGCGCCGTTGCGGCCGAACTGGTCGATCACGGCGTCGAAGGCTTCCTGGCTGACCTTGCGGGTCCGGAAGAATTCGCGGCCGTAGTTGATGACGGCTAGCTCGTCGGCGGACGGGTTGGGGATTTCCTGCCGGTCGCGCAGGGCATCGACGATGTCATCACGAAGGCCGGCGCGGCGAGCCGGGGGCGCGTGGGCGTTCCAGATGAACTGGCAGTCGTTTTCTCGCGCGGCCATTAGCATCGCCAACTCCCGGATGCGGGGGTCGAGGGAAGTGTCGGTGCGGAGGTAGAGCGCAAGGCCGAGGGCGCGCTGGGCGACCTCCGGCGCATTGAGCATCACGGAGCCGGGGCCAGTGGTGGGCACCTCGCCGCGGTCGGCGACGAAAGCGTCAAAGGCTGCCTGTTCGTTTTCGGGGACGGAATCTCGGGTTACGGTGGGAGTCCTGGCCATGATGTCCTCCTGATTTCTGTTTGTCAGGTCGGAGTCTAACACCTATGGCATCTAAAGGTGGACTGTTTGGCCCGGCGATGTGTTCACCAGGTTGGGGGCTTGGTAAACGGTCCCTGACCGTCGTTCATAATCGGCGCGAATTGGCTGCGGCGCAGGTGGCTTTTGCGCAGCCGCCTGACGTAGGTTGCGGAGTCAACCAGATCCCGATGCGTGTGATTACTGTTGTCGGGATTGACCACCGTCATCTTGAGATTCAATTCATCTCGCACGTACCGCATTGGACTGGCCAGATCGGAATCGTTGGACACTACCACGGCCTGATCGTATGCTCCGGCGAACCCATCCACCAGCAAACGGGTTGCCAGGTTGACGTCGGTCCCCTTTTCTTCCGAGTCCAGGATGCGAACGTATTCGGGAAGGCCTGGTACAGGCTGGGCCAGACGGCGCGTCTTGATGCGGGGGCGTATCACACCGTAGTGAGGCTCAAACCCGTCCACGGTCGCCAATGCTCTCAAATAGGTCCGTTGTCTTTCGGGTTGGGATGGATCGTCGGGTCGCGCGTCGAAGAGAGCGGTGAAGTAACAAATGCGCCTTATCTCGTCACCAGGGAACAGCGTCTCGGCCAAAGCTCGCAAATCGAGCCATTTGTAAGGCGTTCCACGGAGAGCCCGATAGTACAGGTTCAACGCGTCGATGTAGAGGTTGGTGATCACGGCTTGGATTCGGGAGTTAACGACAGAGACCGCCGGTTCGGCGGTCTCGACCCTTTCACCGAAGCTCCAGGGGGGGTAACAATATTGTGCCATAACGTGGGACGGGCGTCAATCCTCACGGGGCGAAGCTGGAGCGGGCCTGAGCGCCCCAATGGCCGTTCTCCTCGGTCATGATCCACAGAGAGCGGTAGGTGGCGATGGGCGCGCCCTGGGCATCGCAGCGGGTGAACTGGATCAGCACATGAACCTTGTGCTGGGAGCTGTGCAACACGTCGGTGGAATCAAGGACGGTGTGGTGCCAATCGGGACCGGCGCGCTGGTAGAAATCCCGGAGATAGGTAGCTTCCAACTCGTCGCGGTCGTGCCAGATGGCGAGGCCGGCGCCGGAGATGCGCACATGGGGCAGGTGCAGCAGGTCGAGGAGTGCAGCGTCGTCATGGGCGTTGAGCGCGGCCATGAAGTTTTCGATGGCTGCCACTGCATTTGACGCGCTTTCGTGTCGCTGGGTTTCACCCATTTTGCATTTGTCCGTTGAGATTGGGTATGTTATTTGTCGCACGCACAAATATATACCGCCAGCATCAAGCGGGCGGATCCAGTTCTAAACGACCCTGCTGTTCAAATGCGCTTTTAAGGGCGCAATCGAGCACAAGCGTGCAGCGTCAGGGCGAATGGCCTATTGATTTGGATCGTCCCACCAACCGGCGGAGCTGCCGACGCTGGTGTTCTGCAGGCCCACCTCATCGATGGCGCCTGCACCACCTACGATCTGCGCAAGCTCGGACAGATCCAGTTCGTAGCCTTCGGAGGTATTTTCCGGTTCCGGTTCCTGGGAATCGGTGGCGGTTTGTTGAGAAGTCATATTATCAGTTATCCCTAAATCATCCATCAGGTATCGTATTAATACGCGATTAGAATGTCAATAGTTTTCGGACGACGATTGTGGCCACATTTCACCGCACGACCGAAGGTGACACGTGAGCACACAGACAATAACTGAATTGAACTGGTAATGTGGGTTCGAGCGATGATCCGGTGGTACGCGCACAAGAGTGTACTCGGAACGTTAATGAGGCCAACCGGGAACGAGCGGCAAAGCGTGCTAGAATCGGCGCGAGCAACGAGCTAATGCACTACCATCCGAGGTGTCCACGTGAGCAGCGCAAAAATCAACGGGATAGACCTGCACTTCCAGTGCTACGGTGAGGGTGAAACCATAGTGTTCGCGCACGGCGCGGGCGGCAACCTGCTGAGTTGGTGGCAGCAGATTCCGTTTTTCTCCCAACGATATCAATGCGTAACCTTCGACCATCGCGGGTTTGGCCATTCGCTGGACGTGCCGGAGGGCCCGGGCTTGGCCTCGTTCGTGGACGATCTGCGGGGGCTGCTGGACCACTTGGGGGTTGAATCGGCGCACCTGGTGGCGCAGTCGATGGGTGGGCGCACGATGCTGGGGTTTGCGGTCAAGTACCCGCAGCGGGTCAAGAGCCTGGTGATGGCCGACACGGTGGGCGGAATGAACGTGCCGGAAGTGGTGGCCGAGCAGCGCAACTGGGCGGCGACGCATACGGCGTCAGGCGAAATCGGTTTCCGGGCGGTATCGCCGCTGTTCGTGCAGCGGAACCCGAACCTGGCGAATCTGTACCTCCAGATTTCGCGGACCAACCCGCCGCGACACACGCCGGCGGATGGATTGCCGGCCGGCCCGGGGCCCGAGGAACTGGCGAATTTCACAGGGCCGACGCTATTCTTCGTGGGTGAGGACGACCAGATCTCGCCGCCGCAGGTGATCGCCGCCGGTGCAAAAGCCATACCGGGCTCGAAACTGCTACGGGTGCCAGAGGCAGGCCACTCGGTGTATTTCGAGAAGCCGGACATCTTCAACTTTGAGGTGTTGCGGTTCATCGAGGGTGCAAAGGCGAGGGCGTCCGCATGACCTCAAGCGTCAACCTGAAACGCCAAGGGGCCATAGCGACCCTGGAGATAGACGGGCGAACGGATCTGAACCTGCTGGGGCCGGACGTATTTCGCGAACTGCGGGATCGGGTCGAGCAGTGCGGGGACGACGAGTCGTTGCGGGCAATCATCCTGCGCGGGTCTGGGGAGCGGGCGTTCTCGGCCGGCGTTGACCTGCACGAGATGAAGGACCTGGAGCCGCTGTCGGCGGAGAAGTTCATCAGGTCGCTGCATGCCGCCGCACGAGGAGTGCTTCACTGCCCGTTGCCGGTGGTGGCGGCGATACACGGGCCGTGCCTGGGCGGAGCGTTTGAGTTGGCACTGGCCTGCGACATCAGGATTGCGGCCGATGACGCCGTATTTGGGCTGCCGGAGGTGCGGGTCGGGTTGCCGTCGGTGATCGAGGCGTCGTTGCTGCCGCCGACGGTGGGACTGGGACGGGCGCGGCGGATGCTGCTCACGGGCGAAACGGTGGATGCGAGCGAAGCCCTGGACATGGGACTGGTGGACCGCGTGGTACCCAAGGCCGAACTGGAAGCAGCGGCGTTAGAGACGGCTGAAGCCTTCATAGGGATGGGCCGCTACATCCTGGCCGCTCAGAAACAGATCGTGTCGGCGTGGCTGGAGATGGGACAGGAGGCTGCCGCCGAGTACAGCATCAAGACCTTTGCGCTGTGTTTCAACACGCCGTACCCGCACGAGGCGATGAGCGCATTCTTGGAAAAGAGGTCGCCGCGTCTATAGAGATTTCACCCTTCCGCCACAGGCGGACGTTCTGCACCCTAACCCTCTCCCGCCTGAGGCGGACGTTCCGCCCATCAAGGGAGAGGGGATTTTGGAGGAGATCATGCCCGAGAATACCGAACTGTTCCACATCATGCGCACGACGCGGGCGATGAGGCGGCTGAAGCCGGACCCGGTGCCCGACGAGCTGATTCTGCAGATACTGCAGGCTGGACAATGGGCGGCCAACGGCGGAGCCAACCAGCGCTGGCGGTTCCTGGTGATCAAGGACCGCAGCATCAAGGAACGGGTGCAGGTCTGGTACAAGAAGGCGTTTGACGAGGTGGTGGGTCCGCGATACCGCGGCAGCGAACCGCCCCCGGGCTCCAGTCCCGGACGGTACCGGCGGCAACACGACGCTGTGGAATACCTAACCGACCACTACCACGAAGCGCCGGTCTGGATCGTGGCGTGCCAGGACGACGGCGAGGAGACACCTAGCAGGTCGGCGGGCGCGTCCATATATCCGGCGGTGCAGAACATGCTGCTGGCGGCCCGGGCACTGGGCCTGGGATCAACTCTTACCAGCCGGCATCTGCGCCACGAGAAGGAAGTGGAAGAGATCCTGGGACTGCCGCCGGGCGTGCACTCGTACGCGATCCTGCCCATCGGCTACCCCATGGGCAACTTCGGGCCGGTACGTCGCGGGCCGCTGGCGGACGTGGTGTTCCAGGACCGCTGGGGCGAAGCGTACATCACCGATTAATCGCCGGCCGACGACGATTGCCGCGCTGCGCTTGCCATGACAAATCGGGCAGGCACTCGATTACGGGAGGTTTAGACATGGACGTATTTCAGTGCATCAGGAGGCGCCGCACCATTCGCGACTTCAAGGCGGACCCGGTGCCGGACGACGTGGTCCACAAGATTTTGCAGGCGGCGCGGTGGGCTCCCAGTTCCAGCAACACGCAGCCGTGGCATTTCGTCGTGGTACGTAATCGCGAAACCATCACCGAGCTGGGGCGTATCTGCACTCAAGGGGCGTTCATCGGGCAGGCGCCGTTGGCGATTGCCGTGGTGATGGGGGAGACGCGTCGGCCGCACCTGGACGCGGGTCGGGCTCTGCAGCAGATGGAGCTGATGGCGTGGTCGGAAGGATTGGGGACCTGCTTCGTGGGCATACGGGGCGAGCAGCAGACCGAGGTCAAGACGCTGCTGGGCATTCCCGAGGACATGGAGCTGATCACCGTGCTGCCGTTTGGATACCGGATCATGCGTCCGGCGGGCACCGGCACGCCGCGCAAGCCGATGTCGGAGATCACGCACGGCGAGCGGTTCGGGCAGGAGTTGAGTTTCGGGTAAGCCATCAGGAGGGAACACGATGCAGGGGATCTACCGGGCCGACCATGTGGGCAGCCTCCTGCGTCCCGATGCGGTGAAGGAGGCACGGAGGGCGTTTCAGCAGGGCCGGTTGGATGCCGATGCGCTTCGGGAGGCCGAAGATCGCGCCATCCTGGATGCGTTGGAACGGCAGCGGGCCGCGGGCGTCGAGGTCTTCACCGATGGCGAGTTCCGGCGCACCGGGTTCCAGAACGACCTGATCGAAGCCGTGGAAGGATTCGTTACGCCCGAGACGCCGGCGGTGGTGCGCGTTTGGCAGGGACCGGGCGGCACGCCCACCGAGCAGGGCACCCGGCAGGTGGTGGGCGCAAAGCTGCGGCAGGTGCGTGGCCTGACCGAGAATCAACGGGAGTTTCTACAAGCCCACGCGCCGGGGCCGGTCAAGGTGACCGTGCCAAGCCCGAGCCAGTTTCCAGCGATCTGTTTCCAGCAGGGCGTATCCGACCGGTTCTATCCGACGCGATCGGAGTTGCTTTGGGAGATCGCAGGGTTCATCAAGGCTGAAATCGCAACGCTGCTCGCATCGGGAGTGGACTACATCCAGATCGACGCGCCGAGGTACAGCTACTACGTGGATCCGACCTGGCGGCAGCACCTGCGGGATTTGGGAGAGGATCCGGACGCCATGTTTGAGGAGGCCGTCGCCGCCGACAATTTCTGCCTGGAGGGGGCGCAGCGTCCCGGATCGACCGTGGCTTTGCACGTCTGTCGGGGCAACAACCAGAGCAAGTGGTATGCCCAGGGCGGCTACGAGGCCATCGCGGAGCGGCTGTTCGGCACGCTGGCGGTGGACCGGTTCCTGCTGGAGTACGACACGGAGCGGGCCGGCACGTTCGAGCCGCTGCGATTCATGCCGGCGGACAAAATGGTTGTGCTCGGTTTGATCAGCAGCAAGGACGCCACGCTGGAGTCGCAGGACTACCTGGTGGAACGGATTGAAGAGGCCAGCCAGTACGTGCCGCTGGAACGGTTGGCGCTGAGTCCGCAGTGCGGGTTTGCGTCGACTGCGCCGGGGAACCTGCTCACCGAGGAGGAGCAGTGGCGCAAGCTGGAGCTGGTGGCGGAGACGTGCCGGCGGGTGTGGAGAGAATGACACCATGGTGCTATACTTGACTGCTAAATAGACGGCGGCGGGTAAATCAATGGCAGTTTGGACGATAAGGGGCGGCAGAGTAGGCGAATACGAAGAAGCCTTCCTGGAAAAGGGCGTTGTGGCCGTCGGCTTCGGTCTGCGCAGCAGCGTTGTCGATTTCACGGACAGGGATGCCCTGCGCGCCCATCTAGGCAACCGCTCCAGCGCCGATCAGATTTGGCGGCTCTACAACGATGTCGAAAACGGGGATATGGTGGTGCTGCCCCGTAAATTGACCCGCCAGGTGGCTGTAGGTCGTATTAGCGGCGCATACTCTTATCAGCCGGAGTCGGTGGGGGCCGGAGCTCCACACGTCCGGGCCGTAGAGTGGCAGGTCCCGAACATACCGCGCTCTCACTTTGACCGGGATTTGCTCAATTCATTTGGTTCGCTGTTGACCGTCTCGCAGCCTGGGGCGCCCAATGCCGAGGCGCGTATTGCGAGCATTGCCAATGCTTTCCTGGGCGATGACTCTATTGGAGAACTAGCAGCAACGTCAGCTATCGGTTCAGAATCTTCCGGAGATGATTCACGGGACACTGAGTTTTTCGAGGAAGTAGATATTGACCAGGAGATCCGGGACCGGATCGTAGCGCGCCTGCGGCAGAAATTCGCCGGTACGCGTTTGGAGTACCTGGTAGCAAGCATCCTGGAAGCCGCCGGCTATGTTGTATTGCAAACCAGAAAGGGAGCCGACGGCGGCGTTGACGTTCTGGCAGGCAAGGGCGATTTAGGGTTTGGAGAGCCGCGCTTGTGCGTACAGGTGAAAGGACGCACCAGTCCGGTGGACCTTAGCGAATACGACCGTTTGCAGGGCAACATTGCCTCGTTCCGCGCGGAGCACGGATTGCTGGTCAGTCTGGGCGGATTCACGAAGCCCGTGCATGACCGCAACGAGCAGTCGTTCTTTGTCATAAGGCTATGGGGTCCGGAAGAGTTGGCAGAACGCCTACTGGAAAATTACGACTTGTTGCCACAGGACATTCGCGCCGATATTCCGTTGGAGACCAGACGAATATTGCGCCAAACGGATTAGCGCCGCCGTTCTGGCCGATTCCGTCCAGGATTCACCCAACTAACGCACTTTGAAGTTGGGGAGGCGCATTTGCGTACTGGCAAGCAAAGGGTGTGGTCTTGTCTCATTGACCGCGGAATCGCCTGATTTCTGCCTCCAGTTCGCGCACCCGCGTTTCGGAGGCGGCGCGGGCCTCCCGCTCGGCGTTGAGTTCGGCCTCGGCACAGTCGGCGCGGGTGCGTTCGTCCTCGAAGGTGGTGATATGCCGGCCTGTGGCTGGGTCGTACCATGCCAGTTGGCCCTGTTCCCAGCGGAGGTGAAGGTCCAGAACGAGGCTGTACCCTTGCAACACGCCCTCCGCAATCTCCTCAATGGGGATCGGTTGATACTCACCGTCCATCAATTGGTCGCCGGCCAACCGGGGGCCGCGACGCCTGACCTCCTCATCGAAGCGCCAGTATTCGGGGATGCCGAGAGCGGCGTAGTCGAGCCGCTTGGCCGTGGCGTCGATGCGCCTGGTGCTGGGCGAGGCGACTTCCAGAACGAAGTCGGGAGGCTTGCCTTGGTCTTCGATGACGTAGGCGCGGCGGCGGCGGTAGGTCTCCGGATCCACGTTGAACGCGATGAGCAGGTCGGGATAACGCAGGCCGGTCATATCCTGAGTTGGGGCCAGGGCCAGGTAACGTTCACCAGCGACGAGGTTGGTGTCCGGGTTGCCGAAGTGGATGATCAGGTGGTGGACATTGCCGTTGGCAGCGAGGTGGTCGAAGTTGGTCATCTTGTCTTCGGGAATTTCCGGCGGGTCGGGAAACACGATGAACTGCTCGGGCTGCTCGAGCTTGGTGATGGCGCTGTCGGCGGTGGTCATGCTAAACCTCGCTGCCGCACGGGGCGGTGGGCCGCATTATACTGGAGGGGCGGGTTCCACGGACCGAACAAGAAGCCGACCGTAGCGTGGTGGTAGGGTCGTTTGTAAATGTTATGGAGGTCAATCATGCCTGAATATTACCTTGGCATTGATGTTGGCTATTCCCGAACCGACGCTACAACAGGGTTGTGTCTCATCACTTTGGACCAAAACCAGCTCCGATGGGAATGTCGCAACTCGACAACCGACCCCGGTGAACGCTTGGAAGACCTGCGCTCCCTTATCCCCTGTGGTGTTGTTTTGAACGGCATTGGAATAGATGGGCCACTTGGTCGTGGGTTAGGGCCCATCAACCATTACCGGGCTGCTGAGGCCCTGCTTAACGATGGGGAAATCCGGAAATGCTGCAATCCTAGCCCGGCCAATTCTGGAAGCGGTCCGAGCCTCCACGACCATGCGACTAAGTTGGCTAGATTGTTTCTAGCACTCCAGTGTGAAAACCACTGTAATATAGCCGGGGCCGACCATCCCGATGCCATTCATCAATCGCGTATCGTGGAGGCATTTCCGGACGCCTTTTTGGCCTTCCTGCTCCCGAGCGCGGAAATTCCTTGTGGAATCCCACGAGGCGAGAGGTCTGACAGATACTGGGAAGTGGCGGTCAGGAAAGGCTACCTGAAGGCGCTCATCCGCCGTCTGGCTCCCGGAATTGGCTTTGGCTCCCTTGACTGCATCCGAAACCACGACCGTCGTGCTGCTTTCATTTGCGCCCTATCAGCCATGTGTGTAGCCAAGAACAAATACGCCTCCGTGGGCGACCCGAAATACGGCGACATTATTCTGCCTCCCCGCGAGGTTTGGGGGTTCGATCATAATGACCAACCTGATTGGTGGCCAAAGGCTCCGCTCCGCGCGAACGTGGACCTAGTTCGCAGAAACAGACGCAGGTACCAGAACCATGAGAATGCGAGGGTGATTCGCAACGGCCATCAATGTCTGCCCGGGGAGTAGGTGAAGGGTTTGCCTCGGAGCGACTACGCCATTTGGGATTTCACCCTCACCCCAACCCTCTCCCGTCAAGGGAGAGGGAGGCAGATCTACTCTAGCGGCCCTGGAAGTTGGGGGCGCGTTTTTCCAGGAAGGCGCGGCGGGCTTCGTGGGCGTCCTCGGAGCCGCTGAGGATGCCGCCGGCGTTGGACGTGAGGGTCATGGTGGTTTCCAGGGTGCTGTCGAGGGCGGCGCGCATGATGCGCTTGCTGACCCACTGCACCATGGGCGGGGTGCGGATGATGCGGTCGCAGAGGTCGCGGGTGGTCTGCTCCAGGTCCTCTGAGGGCACCAGGTAGTTGAGCATGCCCCACTCGTAGGCGCGCTGGGCGTCGAGGTGGCCGGTGTAGGCGAACTCCAGGGCGCGGCCGAGGCCGACCATCTTGGGCAGGTAGTAACTGCCGGCGTTTTCCATGATCTGGCCGAGTTGCTGGTAGCCGATGAAGCGGGTGTTTTCACAGCCGAGGCGGATGTCGCAATGCAGGGCCATGTCCATGCCGGAGCCGACGGCGGGGCCGTTGATCATGGCGATGGTGGGCTTGCGGACCTGGGAGATGTCTCGATGGAGCTTGGTGAAGCCGTGGAAGAAATGCTCGCGGGCAGCGTCGGGTCCCGGCTGGGTGCCGCGGTTGCCGATGAAGTTCTCGCCGGTGACGTCCGGGTCGTGGTCTCGCCGCATGTCTGCGCCGGAGCAGAAGCCGCGACCGACGCCGGTGAGGACGATGACGCGGATGTTGGGGTCATCGTCGCCGGCGCGCATATACTCGCCAACCTTGGCGACGGTGCCGTTCTCCTCGGACGAGCCGATGAGGGCGTTCATGCGCTCGGGGCGGTTGAACTTGATCCAGAGGATGCCGGATTCCTCGGGTTCGTAGAGGAGGTAGGGCACCAAGTTGGGGGCCATGGTTGTCTCCTTGGTTACAGTCACGGATGAATAGGATAGACGGGATTACCGGCCTGCTCATGGTTCGACAGGCTCCCGCCAAAGGCGGACGTTCCGCACCATGAGCGGGGACATCAGCGATCAGGTATTTGCGACTCAAGCGCTTTAGCGGGCGTAGATTCCGCTATTGAGCGGTGCGGCCTCCGTCTATGACGACCTCGGAGCCGGTTACGAACGACGACTCGTCGCTGGCGAGGTAGAGGACGCCGTAGGCGATTTCCACGGGGCGACCGACGCGGCCCAACGGGACACGGCCAACCTGGGCGGCGACGCGGACTTCATCGTCGGGGGTGGTGCCGAGCATGGGGGTTTGCACCGGGCCCGGATGCACGGAGTTGCAACGGATTCCCTCGCCGGCGTACTGGATGGCGGTGGACTTGGTGAACAGGCGGACGGCTCCCTTGCTGGCGGCGTAGGCGGCGGACGTGCCGGGAGCGGGGGCGATGCCGGCGCCGGACGAGATGTTGATGATGGAACCGCCGCCGGATTCGCGCATGGCGGGAATGGTGGCACGGGTGCCCAGGAACACGCCCTTGACGTTGATGTCCATAGTGCGCTCCCACTGGGCTTCGGTGAGGTCTTCGATGCCCTCCCGCACGGAGATGCCGGCGTTGTTGACCAGAATGTCGAGCTTGCCAAACCGTGAGACGGCGGTGGCAACGGCGGATTCCCAGTCGGACTCGCGGGTGACGTCGAGTTGGACGAATACGCACTCGCCGCCTGCCTCGTTGATCCGGGCCTCGGTTGCGCGGCCTTCTTCCGTGAGCACGTCGCCGATGACGACCTTTGCGCCCTCGCTGGCAAACAGTCCGGCTTCCTCCGCGCCCATGCCGCGCGCGCCGCCGCTAATCAGGGCTACCTTGTTCTCCAGCCGCATTTTGCGTCTCCTGTTGTTCAAAGCTTGCGAAAACGTCGAAGATCCGCTGACGCACGGCGAAGCGAAAGCCAGGGAGCAAATCTGCGTCGCCTTCGATGTATTCAGGGTCATGCAGGACTTCAGGCTCCTGGCCGGGGCGGTACTTGATGACCTCGCGAGTTTCGGGGTCGATATACCAGCCAAGTTTAGTGCCGTATCGGATGAACGCTTCGATCTTGGCCATAAGCTGAGTTCTGGAGTTGGAAGGAGACTTGATCTCGGCCACGAAATCCGGTGTTATTCGAGGGAATGGGCGGTTTTCTGGCAGCAGAAGTTCCGTTCGTCGTTCCTCATTCAGCCATGCCGCATCCGGTCCAAATCGCGAACCGTCGGGCAGGATGAAACAACTGGTGGCGGGATAGGCAACACCTCCGGATTCGCGAGCCCAAAAACCCAAGTCGATGGTTATCTCACCTTCGAAAATAGCGCCCGGGCTACCGGTGGGGGCCATAATCAACAAGTACCCTTCTTTGGAGATCTCATATTGGCCTTCGTCCTCGTTTCGGGCTGAAAACGCCTCGAACCACCGATCGAGACCGGGGTTAGCCAGAGATTGGCCAAATTCGGTCAGGGGAATACGCACGACGCCGGTCCACCATCCTGATGGCCGGGCAGCAGCGTCCGGAGGAGGCGTTGTGATGGCAGTAACCATAGGGAAGGTTCCGTCTATGCGGCGTCCTGGGAGTAGTCCCACGAGCGGATTCTGTGGGGTGATACCTTGATGTAGGCGGCGCCGGGGCGCGGCTCGGTGGGGAGCTGGTCATCGGGGACGCCGCGAAGTCTGGCGGCCTCGCGGGCGTAGTGGAGGAATTCGTCGGGGCCATCAATCACGGTAGCGTTGCCCTGGATCATCACGCCCTTGATGTCCTGACGGGTGCTGCCGCTCTCGATCATCAGGCTGACCTGCGGGTTGTAGCGGATATTCCTGATCTTTAGGGTGTTGTTGCGCACACCCAGCAGGACTTCATCGCCCAGCCGGAAGTAACCGGTGGGCACGGTGTGCGGGAAGCCGTCGGGGCCGACGGTGGTGAGGGCGATCCAGCCGGGCTTGCTGTCCAGGAAGTCGTGGACTTCCTGTTGGGTTAACTGGCGTGGCATGGGCGCAGTCTCCGTATGTGTTGCAGCGGTAGGGGCGAATAATTATTCGCCACTACAACCGTGAGGCAGTGTCAGCGGCGAGACTATCCTAGAATGCGCGGGGCGGCAGGATGCGGCGGTACACGCCTGGGGAGCCGTGGGCGTGGCCGTAGGTGCCGCCGATGTACTCGTGCATGCGGTCCTGCTTGCGCTGATTCTCCCACGCGACGGTTTCGGGCACCTTTTCGTGCTCGAACTCGTACATGGTGAGGTACTTGGGCCAGCCCTCAACGACATGGTAACGGCGGACGTGCAGGCAGCCCGGGATTTGCAGGTTGGCCGGGGTGCGCTCGTTGTCGTAGTACCAGTTGTACTTTTCCTCGATATCGGCGGGGACATCCATGCGGCCGATCTGGAGGGCGGGCGCCATGCCGCGGCCGAGGGTGTTCGAGTCGATCTCGGCGGGGTAGATCTGGGTGCAGACCAGGCGCTGGGTGCCGCGTCCGACAACGTTGGGGGACATGCGCTTGGTCCAGTCGGTGGGGTTCTCGCTCATGTGCCGGTACTCGGGGGTCTGCAGGGCGTCCACCGACTCCAGCTCGTAAACGGCCAGATAGCGGGGACCGCCGCGCAGGGCCTCGTAGCGGGCGGCGTTCAGGAATCCGGGGGCGCTCATTCGCTCGGGGACGTGTTCCTCGTTGTACCAGGCGTTGAATTCGGCGTCGTGCTCCACATCCACATCGGCGTAGACCACCAAGAGGGCGGTACCTTTTCTCGTAACCATATTGCCACCTCCGCGTGTGGTGTCATTAAAGCATAATTCGCGGAGTGTTGGGGAAATGGGTCGTCCAACGCCATCCGCCTGGCAGGTGGTATATTTGCCGGAGACTGGATTACTACAACGGGATACGTGATCTGCGATGGGCGTGTTTTCGGAGACCGTGCTAATAGGCAACCTCGAAGGCGGCGATCAGGCCGAAGTACAGGCGATGGTTGACACCGGAGCCTCGGATTCCATGTTTCCGGCCTCCCTGTTGGAGCACCTCCATGTGCATCCACGCTCGCAGGTGGATTACGTGCTCGCCGACGGTAGCGAAGTAACGTACGGGCGTGGGCAGGCGCGGCTCACTATCGACGACAGGGACGGAATCTGCCCGGTGATTTTCGGTCCGGAGGGCGACGATAACTGCCTCATTGGAGCAACCACGCTTCAAATCCTGATGTTCTCGGTGGATTCGGCCAATGAATCGCTGGTCGCAACCACCCGAGGTAGATTGGGTTATGGAGGCAATCTGTGATGTGGCCAGGGAGTTTCGATTGCCGGACTATGTTGGGCAGTCCGCTCGTGGTTCGACCCGCCAGAGGCGGACCTTCGGCGGGCTCACGATGAGCGGATTGGGTGAGGGATGACCGGAGGAATCGACTGGCCACCGCCGCATGCGGCGTCAGTAAAGCACAGTTTGATGCAGTATGGCGGCCGACGACTCGGGGCAACATGACGCAACTCGACGAATTGTTACTGGCCATAACGCGTTGTCCGGAGCTGGGAAGAGCCCGGGCAGGTTTCTCTTCTTCTTGCGCAAAGATAGCCGGGCTTCAACCGGGGGACGATTACCATGTTCCGGAGCCATGGAGCGGCCATATTGATACTGCGCCCATTTTGTTCGTGTCATCCAACCCAAGCATAAGTGAAAGTGAGCATTACCCCACTCCTCGCTGGACCGACGCTCGCACTGTAGATTTCTTTCAGCGGCGTTTCGACCCGGATGCAAGCTATAGCTTCAGCGCGTTCCGCCGGGTGCGTTTCTGGACTTCAGTGCGGCGTCGCGCCGAAGAGATCCTTGAGCGGGAAGCAATTCCCGGCGAAGACTTCGCGTTGACGGAGTTGGTACATTGCAAGTCTCGCGGCGAGGAAAGGGTTCGAGAGGCATTGCCTACTTGCACTGAAAGGTGGTTGCCGCACCTGATGCGACACGCTGCGGCCAACATTGTCATCCTCCTGGGAAGTCGGGCCAGAGACTATTGCACCCAACTATGGGGATTGGAGCGTGGTAAATCAGTTCACTTTGATGTCCCGATTGCAGGCCAGTGCCGAGCCGTAGTTATTCTTCCTCACCCCAATGCTTTCGAGAAGAAAACATTGGCTGGCAACACTTTGCCCGAGGAGAGGCAACGCCTTCGTTCCCTTCTGTAGCCCCCAATTCAACGCGGGAGGTTGCAGTTGCAACGGATGAGTAGGTTTGCAATCCGCATCCTAGACGATGTTTTGATGTACCATGGCGGCGCGCAGCACAAAGGCAGGGGGTGAGTTAAAATGCCGAGAGTAACGATCAATATTGCTGAGCCGGAAGGGCAGGCGTTGGTGGGGTCGACGTGGCGGTACGCGACCGGATATGTACCGGGCGCGGAGAATGGCGGGCTGGTATTCGAGCAGACGGGCGGCAGTCCGGCCCGGTTGCCCGATTATGACGATTCGGGCTGGGAGATCTGCGATGACCTGCCGGGGCGAGTCTCGGGCGGATTCGGGTTCGCGTGGTATAGGACGACCATCACCATTCCCGAGACCGTGAACGGGCATCCGACCAGTGGGATGCGCGTGCAGTTCGAGACGTGCGTGGACGACCACGGGGAAATCTGGATCGATGGCGAGTGCAACCGCGAGCGCGGGACGGTGCAGGGGTTCAACGTGTCGCAGCGGGTGCCGGTTACGGCGGACGCCCAGCCGGGGAACCAGCACACCATCGCCATCCTGGCGATCAACGGGCCGATAGGCGACCCATTCGGGACGGTGTTCGTGCGATACGCGCAACTCGGGTTTGAGTTCTGAAGGCGATTACCCAACCGCGGGGCGAATAATTATTCGCCCCTACTGATGAATCCGCCCATCAAAGAAGGGGAATTCTGATGGCTGCCGTTGACTATTCCGTGCTGGACGATCCCCGGGCGTCGGGGATGTCGTTTTATCCTCAGCGGCACTGGACCCAGACGCCGGAGGGCGCGGTTGATTGCGGGATCACTGTGGACGACGGGGTGCAGTTGTCGGCGCGGTTTTTTCCGGTGGGCCAGACCAACCCGACGGTGCTGTTCTTCTACGGGAATGGAGAGACGGCAGCCGGCTACGACAACATCGCGCCGCTCTACAACCAGATCGGCGTGAACTTTTTTGTGGTGGATTACCGTGGGTATGGTGCATCGGGCGGGTCGCCGGCGTTTTCGGTGATGCTGGCGGACGCGGTCAAGGTGCTGGATTCGCTGCGGGATATGCTGGCGGGGTCTGATTTCACCGGGCCGCTGTACGTGATGGGCCGCTCGATGGGTCGGCACTCTGCGTTTGAGTTGGCGGTGGAGGCGGCGGACCGGATCGACGGGGTGATCATCGAGAGCGGGCGGCCCAACCTGGCGCGGTTCACCATGGGACTGGATACTGCAGAGGCGCAAGAGATGGAGGATGCCTACCACGCCAAGGCATACTCGATCAGCATCCCGACGCTGGTGATTCACGGGGAGCAGGACGAGTTGGCGCCGGTGCAGGACGCGGTGGCGATGCATGACAAGATGCAGACGGAGAACAAGCACCTGCTGGTGATCCCCGGCGCGGGGCACAACGACCTGATGTTTGTGGGGCTGCGACAGTACTTCGAGGCGATACGGAGGTTTGTGGTGCAGTACGGCGGTGGGGAGGCAGGAGCAGAGTAGGCGGCTTGGGTTAGCAACAGTTCCTCATCAGACGGCTGGATTCCTGCTTGCACAGGAATGACGGGGGTCGATTTCGCTGCGGCAGTTGAGGTCCTGCGCCATCCTGGTTGGAGTGCGAGGCTGACGGTGGAATCGTGATCCAGCCTGTTTGCGTCCTTCTGTGGCTGGATCAGAGGCGGGGCACGTTGACGGGTATCAGGCGACCGGATTCTGGGTCAACCGCCAGGAGTGCGTCTTCCAGGGCTATTACCCCGAGCAGGCTGGGTTCGCCTGGTTCCGCGAATATCACGGGCGTAGGGAATTCCCTGCCCTCCAACCTTATGGTCGTCCTGCCCACATCCACGGGCGCTAAGCTGCCGTCGGCCAACTCGGACTGCGCCGAACGCTCGATCGGTACGCCCAACCGGTGCAGTAACTCGCGTGGCACCGATGTGAAGGTTGATCCGGTGTCCACCGTGACCTCCACATCCTCAAACCGATGCCCTTGCGGGTCTCCAACACCGATGGTCACGGTGACCGTTCCCATTTCTTTTCCCACGATTTTTCGTTACCAGAGATTGTTTGTGGGTTTAGCAGTTGGCCGCCACGGTACCGGTTTCCCGTGTGCGGCGGATTCTGTACATCTCAAAGTGCACGCATCCGTGGTGATTTCGCTGCGCGGTCTTTTTCGGCGGTGGCAGGGACGTTCAGTTCGCGATGCGTCCCGTAGTCGCGCCTTTGCCGTTTTGGAATGCGTGAATGCGTCCTGGCGGCCTATCATCCGCGCTGACGCAGTTCCGCTTCCAGCTGGCGCACTCTTTCTTCCGCCTGCCGGCGCAGCTGGCGCTCGGACTCCAGGCTCTGCCGTTGGGACTCCAGGCTCTGACGCTGGGACTCCAGACTTGGTATGTAGTTCTCCGTTGCGGGGTCGTACCAGTCCAGCCGTCCCTGCCGCCAGCAGATGTACAGGCCCAGGGTTTCGCTGTATCCCCGCAGTTCTCCATCGGGGAGTTCGTCCACCATGATTGGGCGGTACCCGCCGTCCACCAGGCGGTCGCCGGCCAGTCGGGCGCCGTGAAATTCGCCGGTCTCGTCAAAGCGCCAGTATTCCCGGGTTCCCAGGCTGGCGTAGAAGTCGGGCTTGACCTCGATGTCGGTGCGCCAGGTATGGCGGGACGCTATCTCCAGCACCAGTTCCGGCGGCTTGCCCTGAAGGGACACGATATAGCCGTTGTTGGCCTCGTATAAGTCAGGGTCGGCCTGGAAGGCTACCAGCAGGTCGGGGTAGCGTATGGGACCACCGGGCGCGGCGGAGATGTAGCGTTCGCCGGACACGATGGTGGTCTCCGGATTGGCCAGATGGTATTTGAGACGGCCAACATTGCCATTTTCGGCCAAGTGCTTGAAGCTGGTCATGTCGTCGGGATGCTTCTCTGGAATGTCGGGCAGGCGGTAGTCCGTCGGGTTTTGCGGAGCCGTCTTGGTGGTATGGCGGCTGGTCATGGGCTTCCTCCCGTGGGAGTCTGTGGTTGCGCCATTGTCGTCACTCGGTTGGCTTGGCGTTAACGGCAGGGGGACCGGTGAAACAATACTCGTTTTGTGGTCTCCGGCGAAGCAGCGAGATCGCCTCGTCGCGCATCCGGCCCACGATACCAGGGATTCTCGGGACTCCACCGTGACAGGGAGTTGGCGAACTTGGGCCGATGGGCATGGATTGTGGCGGTTGCCCTCACTACTCCACCGCCACCTCGCGGCCCTGGTCGGAGGCGGTTTGGATGGCGTCGATGAAGCGGTGGAGGCGCACGGCCTCGGCGAAGTCGGGCTGGCAGTCGGCGCCGGCGCGGATGGATTCGCCGAACTGGTAATACATCTGGCCGACGCAGTAGGGCGCGCCGCGTGGCATGCCCTCCAGAACGTAGGTGTAGCGGGCGGGGACTTCGAGGTCGTCCAGTTGGTTGCTGCCCTGGGATCCCTGCAGACGGACGCCCTCGTGGTTGGGCGTGTCGTCGGAAGTGGCGACCAACGTGCCCTCGCGTCCGTGGATTTCCATGAGATAGCCGCTGTCGACCCACGGGTTGCTGGCGACGTGGGCGGAGGCGACGGCGCCGTTTTCGAGACGGCCGCTGACCAGGATGTTGTCGGGGGAGGTTACGTCGACCATCTGATTGGTGTCGGTCTCGAACCACTGGGTGGCCTGGGTGCTGACAACAGTGGAGACGTGGCTGAAATCGCCGACGACCATGCGGAGGACGTCGATGGTGTGGCCGAAGGTGATGGTGAGGGTGTGTGCGCCGAGTTCGCGGTCGCGCTGCCAGGTGCGGTCGGACTGGCGCTGGAGCGACCCGCCGGAGATACGGCGGACGTGGCAGGACATGACCTCGCCGACGTAGCCATCGGCGACCAGATCCCTGAGGTACAGCAAGGCGGGGTTGGCGCGGGCCTGGAGGCCGACCATGTTGCGGACGCCGGCGGCCTGGGCGAGATCGGCCATCTCCTGCGCCTCGGCGGTGGTACGTCCAAGGGGCCACTCGGTATAGACGTGCTTACCGGCGTTGATGGCGGCGACGGTGGGCTCGTAGTGGTTGGGGACGCGCAGGCTGACGGCAACGGCGTCGATGTCGGGGTGGGCCAGCATCTTGTGGTAGTCGTCGAAAGCGAGGCGCGCGCCGAACATCCGGCGGGACTCTTCGGCGCTCTCCATGCGGGTGGTGCAGACGGCAGTGAGTTCGAACTCGGGACTGGCGACGACGGCGGGCAGGTGGGACCGGACGGCCCAGCCGCGATGGATGTTGGCGCCGATGATGCCCAGGCGAATTTTGTCGGCCATGATGATGCTCCTGCGGTGGATTTGGGGCATCGTAGCACAGCCGACCGCGGCGAATTGTCATGGATGCACAGGATTGACAGGATGGCGATAGCCTGCCCCGGCCAGTCTTACGTATGCGGACCATCGGGACAGATGATGATCTGCCGCCACACCGCACGCGATTGTTGGGTGACGGTCGGCTCGGCGAGCCTGGAGCGGGCAGGCGGTGGAAGGACCTCAGAGATTGCCTGAGTTGTTCGCTCTCGTCGCGACGCCCGTTGTCTGCCAGCCTGGAGGCGCAATCTCTATGCTACGGCGTTTTTGGGAACGCGGGCGTTACGCAGGTATCAGTCGCCGCGAAGCCGCTGCAGTTCCGCCTCAAGCTCTCGAACCCTTGCTTCAGCTTGGACGCGAGCCTGGCGCTCCGCAAGGCGACCCTCACGCTCCGCGAGACGGCCCTCGCGCTCGGTTGCAAACGTGGCGATGTGGTCGCCGGTGTCGGGGTCATGCCAACCCAGGTAGCCGTCGGTCCAGCGGAGTTCCAATCCGAGAACGGCGCTGCGCCCTTTGAGGTTGCCATCCGGCAGTTCGGTGATCTCGATGGGTTCGTATCGCCGATCCACCAGCAGGTCACCGGCCAGACGGGCGCCATGGAATTGGCCCGTCTCGTCGAAACGCCAGTATTCGGCGATGCCGAGTTCCGCGTAGGCGGCTCGCTTTTCGGTGGTGTCGGTTTGCCCAGTGGATCGAGAGGCGATTTCCAGCACGAAGTCCGGCGGTTTGCCCTGTTCGGAAATCACGTACCCGTTGTGGTCCTCGTAGGCAACCGGGTCGGCGTTGAAAGCCACCAATAGGTCGGGGTAGAGGACGCCGGTCATGTCTGCTCTCTCGGAGGTCGGGATAAGGGTCAGATACCTTTCGAGGCCTACGATGGTGGTTTGGGGCGAGCCAAGGTACAGTGCAATATGGTGAGCGTTACCGGTAGAACCCAGGTGTTTGGCGGCTGTCATTTTCTGGTCCGGGGCTGAGGGAGGGTCCGGGAGCCGGAAGAAGGGTGGAGATTTCGGCGATTTTGCGGTGGTCATCCTGAATCTCTCCATAACAAACGCTTGAACGGTTGGCAACGCGGTGGACTATGGACCGGATTATACCCGTGCCGGGTTTGACTGGGGCAGTAAACGTCGGTACGCATGTCGGTGTGAGGGATCCTTCGATCCGCTCGGGGCGAGCAGATGGTTTGGCGTGCCTTGATTGGGCGGGTGAAGAAAGGCGCTGAGGGTTGGCGGGGTGCGGTGTGTGCTAGGATTGGGCAGAATTAAACGGGTATGGAGGCGCTGTTATGCCGTACGGAGACAATGACTGGCTGGCCCTGACCACCGAAGAGACGCTGGAACCGGAGTTGCCCATCTGCGACGCGCACCACCACTTCTGGGATTTCCGGTCGGAGCGGGTGCCGTATCAACGGTATTTGCTGCCCGAGCTGGCGGCGGACATCAACAGCGGGCACAACGTGCGCTCGACGGTGTTCTTGGAGGCGCGGTCGATGTATCGGCCCGGCGGGCCGGAGGAACTGCGTCCAGTGGGCGAGGTGGAGTTCGTGCAGGGGCTGGCGGCGGCCAGCGACACCGGGCTGTACGGCCCGGGCAAAGCGGCGGCGGCCATCGTCGGGCACGCCGACCTGAACCTGGGCGCGGACGTGGCGCGGGTGCTGGACGCATTGCAGGCGGCGAGTCCCAACCGGTTCCGGGGCATCCGGCACAACACAAGCTGGGACCCGCATCCGGAGGTGGAGAGCCGCAGCTTCGACGGGCAGTTGCAGTCCGCCGAGTTCCGGGCCGGGGCGCAGGTGCTGGCGAGCCGGGGGTTGGCGTACGACAACGTGGTGTACTTTCCGCAGTTGGGCGAGTTGGCCGATTTTGCGCGGGCGGTGCCGGACCTGACGATTGTGTCCAACCACATCGGCGGGCTGATGCGGGTCGGGCCGTACGCCGGCCGGGACGACGAGGTGATGCCGGCGTGGCGGGACGGGATCGCCAAGCTGGCGGAGTGTCCCAACGTGGTGATGAAGCTGGGCGGCGTGGGTCAGCCGCGGTACGGGTTCGACTGGCACCTGCGGGACCGGCCCATCGGGTCGGAGGAACTGGCGGAGGCGATGGCGCCGCTGATGAACTACTGCATCGAGCAGTTCGGGCCGCAGCGGTGCCTGTTCGAGAGCAACTTCCCGCCGGACAAGGTGTCGTACTCGTACAACGTGATGTACAACGCGTTCAAGCGGATGACGGCGGCCTACTCAGCCTCAGAGCGGGCGGCGATGTTCCACGACAACGCGGCGCGGGTTTATGGGATTGAGTATTGATGGGGGCTATCAAAGATCAACATCGTAGTGAGATTCATCGCATAGTCCCTCTGAACGGTTACCTCCCGCCAGATTACGACCGCCCAATCCAATCTTTTTGGTCGATAATATTCGATTTTGGAGGCTGTCCCTGCCGCAAAATTGACGAGCGATTACTGAGGATTGATGCGCCCATGAGCCACTATCACATACGGATGCGGTACTCATGACCTACAACATCCCGATACGATCATAGAGGTATGGACGTTCAAATAGACAAACGCCGCAATGAACGTTCGATATCTTTCAATCCTTCATATACCCGGAGAAAATATGCAGTCGTGACGGCCGGAGAATCGATTTGGATGGTGGCGTTTTTGATGTACGTGTGCGCGGCTTCATTGCGTCTGGTAACGAGCGTACCTAACGCGCTTTTCATCGAATCGAATTTTGCCTGATCAACGATAACCTCGAGACGCTCTACGTTAATCAAGCCTATCGCTTCGATCAGTATCCTCCGAAAGTTCCGATCATAGTGTAAATTAGAATTTCCACGAATTCGGTCATCCAAATATTTAACATTGGAGGCATTTTTCATGTATTTATTCGCGCAGGTGGAGACAATGTCGTCCATGGTGGTTTCGATCCAACCGCATGTCTCCAATATCGCTAGTTTCGAGTAATATAATGGGTCCCGCGGGTTTCTGGATGGACGTTGAAATCGAGCATTTAGTTCTTTCAGGTTCCTGGTGATTTCAGTTTTGTTGACCATCGTTACTCTCGCCAAATACCCTTGCCGCGGTCCTCATGCGGCCAAGCACCCGTGCTCTGGCAGCGAGCCCTTCTCTCAGCATGGCTTCGGAGAATTCTTCAGATGCCAGCAATCCGTGGTATTTTTCCCGCAAGTCGGACGCAGGGCTGCGTTCTAACTTATCGAGGTTTAGCGAAACCCCCACCATAGTGGCTTCCAAAACTGAGACGCCAGGTTTGTCATCTGCGTGTCTATTGAATATGTGGCCATTTACGAGTTCGACCGTTCGTAGAAAAACCGATTCCCAACGGTCTATGGATTCGCGATCTGCCAGCCTGTGTCGATGCATAAAATCATTCAGGAACTTTGCCAACCCGCCCCTGTATTCTTCAAATTTGGTATGAAACGCCAAAAACCTTAGGATTTGCTCTTGCCCACGGTATCTGTCGCCATGCGGACCGGTACGACCGGTCAAGCTGAGCCAAGGCGGGTTTTGGTCCATTTCGCGCAAAAAATCGTTGAGTGGGCCTGAGTATATGCAGTTCCTAATCTCTTGATTATTTAGCCTAGCACCGCCGCTGTTCAAGCGATGGAAAATGGTGAACAAATAATCCATGTGGTCGCTCTTTGAGTAATCGCACCTCAGGACTGTAACCGGCAACACAGCATTTTGGAGCCGGCGGAGGTAACCGACGTAATCGCTGTCTTCAAAAAATGTCGCGACAGATTCTCCCGCAAGCCGGGCGTCTATGTCGTCAAGCCGTGATAGCCGCCACTCGCTACCTTGGCCCTGTAGGAACCGGACGATGCTGGAAATGCGCTGAAGACCATCTATAACTTGCCACTTTTGAGTCTTGTAATCCAGACTGAAGCACATGCTCGGTATCGGCAATTGTTTCATCAGCGAGTCAATGAATCGCGTTTGTGCCGCATCGTTCCATACGACCTCCCTTTGGAAATCAGGCGCGATTTCTAATATTCCTTCCTGATACATTCTGAACAAATCCGCGCAAGACCGCAGTTCGTTGTAAGCTACGATGTCGGGAGGTGGGACAGCGAAATGGTCCACTTCTTGAAAGCTTTGGAGTTCGGGATCAGCCACAGATTGGGAATCGGTTTGCGTCGACATTTCGTGCCTCTCAGATGAGGAGAACCGGCAGGCAAATTCTACTGGACTACACCAACAAAGTTGCCGTTGCCGGTCACCAGTTTTCTCAAAACAGATAATCTTCGAACAGATTAACTCATTTTACAACGATTAGTGGTCTCACACTATAATGTAATGAGGTGCTTTTGGATCACCCGTGGTAGAAGTTGGGGGCTGAGCGGTCAGTGGGGTCCTCCCCTTGCGACAGGTATTTTTGGCGGAGGCGGTCCCAGAGGTAGAGGCGATCCCAGACGGGTTGTTGCTCGTATTGTTGGTTTTCGTCGAGGTGGGGGTTGGGGAGCAGGACGGTGATCTGCTGCTGGTCGCCGCCGTTGAAGAGGCGGAGTCCCCATGAGGTGGGCTGCTGGTCTGGGTTGAGGCGGCGGTAGAGTTCGGCGCGGGCGGTGCGCCTCAAACGGGCGACGTCGGGCAGAGCCGACTTGTGCTCGCCGATGCAAATGTGGAGATGCCACTCCTGGAAGTCCACGGTGAGGTAGCCGTCGAGGAAGCCGAGGCGAGGTTGGCGCGGGGGTTTGATCTCCCAGACTGCGCCGGGGATCAGCATGCCGATGCGGACGTGCTCCCATTCGGCAAGGCAATCGTTGAGGATTCCGTACAGGGTGTCCTGGTCGGTGGATATGGGAAACAATTCGTAGGTGCCGTCCATCTGCTGGATGATTTCGCCGCGGGGGAGAGGCTTTGCGGTGGTCATGGTGTCGCTCCCGGTTTGGGTATAGTCGGGTTTGGTGATGGTAATGTACTACAACCGTTCCTTGGGTGTGCCCGGCGTTCAACCTGGCATGAGCATTTTTGCCGGGATGGACAGGATATCTTTGGGGGGCACCCGGACAGACTCAACTCGAGACCGCCAAGCTTGAGCGGCCCGGCAAACTGCTTTGGGTTTGGCATTACCGCTATGGCAGGGAGTTCGGTTATCCCCACGACAGCCCAGCGAGCGACGCCAAAACGTTTCCTCAATCACCGTCCGCCGTCCTTCGACAGGCTCAGGATGAGCGGACTGCCATGGTCCCGAGCACGAATCGAAAGGCAGTGGCCGGCAAGACGATAGGGGCGGTGTGTCTGATTTCGTAATTGCTGGTATAATAACCGTCGCGTGTGTGCTTTGCGGCGTTGCTATCCGACGCCGTTTCTGATGTAGAAGCTTGCCATGCGCCGCGTAATCGTTTGAAACCGCCCACGAGATGGGCCCAGGAGATTTCCACATGACGTTGACCAAGATTGCCCCGCAAAACCTGCGAACCCCCGGACCGACGCCCATCCCCGACGACATAGTCGAGGAGATGTCGCTGCCCATGATCAACCACCGGGGGCCCGAGTTCAAGGAGCTGATCGAGGCCACGACCGAGGGGCTGAAGCAGGTCTTCATGACCACCGACGACCTGTACATCCTCACGGCCAGCGGGACCGGCGCGCTGGAGGCGGCGGTGGTGAACACCCTTTCGCCGGGCGACCGGGTGATCGCGTGTACCGCCGGAGCGTTCGGCGACCGGTTTGTGCAGATCGCCGAGACCTACGGCGCCGACGTGCTGCGGATGGATTTTGAGTGGGGCGACGCCGTCGATCCCGAGGCGATTCGCGCCGAGCTGCAGAAGGACCCGTCCATCAAGGCGGTGCTGGTTACGCACAACGAGACGTCCACGGGCGTCACGCATGATCTGGAGTCGATTGCACGGGTGGTGAAGGGCGAGTTCGACAAGCTGCTGCTGGTGGACGCGGTGAGCAGCCTTGGCTGCCTGCCGCTGCCGGTGGATGGCTGGAACTGCGACCTGGTAGCCACCGGATCGCAGAAGGGGTTCATGATCCCGCCGGGGCTGGCGTTCATCAGCATCAGCGCGCGCGGTTGGGAGGCTTACAAAGAGGCCAAGATGCCCCGGTTCTACTTCGACCTGATGGCCGCCGAGCGGTCGCTGGTTCGCGGGCAGACGCCCTGGACGCCCAACGTGGCGCTGCTGTACGGGCTGCGGCTGGGTCTGGACCGGATCCTGGGCGAGGGCCTGGAATCAGTGTACGACCGGCACGCCGAGATCGGCGAGTACACGCGGGCCGGGGTCAAGGCGTTGGGTCTGACGCTGCTGGCGAATGACGAGGCCCGCGCGTCCAACACCGTAACGGCGATCAAGATGCCCGAGGAGATCGACGGCGGCCGGTTCATGGCGATGATGCGCGAGGAGGAGGGCGTGGTGCTGGCCGGCGGCCAGGGCAAGCTGACCGGGCATTGCTTCCGCATCGGGCACTTGGGATGGGTCAGCAAGGCGGACATCGCCGAGGTGCTGGAAGCGCTGGGACGGGTGCTACCCAAAGTCGGCTTCAAGGGCTAAAATACCGAAAATCCAAAACGCTAGGGGCGAATCATTATTCGCCCCTTCGCATATCCAGAGCTATGTCATCCGTATCCCAACTACAGCAGGCGATGGCGACATTGCGGTTGTCGCTGGCCGAGATTCGCCACAAGGAAGAGCAACTGGACGCGACGATCGCGCAGTTCCGCACGCAATTGCGGCGGCTGCCTCGCCAGACCATCTACGGGCGGGCGCCGCTGGACATGGCACTGTCGGCGATGGGCGAGGTGGAGGAGCGGCTGCAGGATGCGGAGGACAACCGGAGGCGGCTGCTGACCATCAAGCAGGCGGCAGAGGACGAACTGGCTGCCTTGGAATCGGTGCAGCAGGTTGACGAGGCGCGCAAGGCGCTGGCGCGGCTGAAGCAGCAGGCCGGACGGCAGCCGATGTCGGGCGAGACCGCCGCTGAGATCAAGCGGCTGGAGCAGTTCATCGCCATCCACAGCAAGCGCGCCGAGCTGACCATCACGGCGTCGTTCGAGGAGCGGCGGAACCGGGGTTAGATTTGGGTTAGTGCTACACTGGCCCCATGGACCGGATCACCCTCAAAAACTACCGCTGTTTCGGCAGCGAGGAACAGTCAGCGCGGCTGGCTCCGCTGACGCTGCTGGTGGGTCCCAACAGCACGGGCAAGACATCCTTCCTGGCGCTGATACGGGCCCTGTGGGACGTGGCGTTTCGGGAGGTAGTGCCGAATTTCCGCGAAGAGCCGTACGACCTGGGGTCGTGGGACGATATTGTTTATAACGGTGGCGGAAGAGGAAAGTCCTCCAACGAATTCGCAGGTGGGTTTGATTTTCATCCCGCGACCGATCAACTCGACGGAAAAATCGGCTGTTCAGCGGTATTTTCCAACCTGCGGTCTTCGCCGTACCCTGCAACCCGTGGTTACTCTCGCGGCAGCGACAGCATAACGGCCAAGGAAATTACCCCGGGTTCTAGGATGCAGTGGGTCACTCGCACTGGCGGCCACGAAGATGTTACCCAATGGGAACACGGTTTTTCTGGCTTGACTCCTTTACGTTCTCTACTGTTCGCATCCGAAAGCATATTCCTAGTGGGTGGCGAAGACCAGCCGCCAAGAGATGCTTATGACACGTCAGAACTCAAACGTTTGAGGGACACGATACGGTTTCACGCAGAATCCATCGGTAATCGTCCATTTGCTGGTGCGCCAATCGGTACGCGTCCTCATCGTACCTACGACCCTGAAATATTAGAACGCGACGCGGAGGGTAACTACATCCCAAGTTATTTGGCAAACTTGTCGCGCCGCAATGCTGACGAATGGCAGTCACTGAAAAACAGGCTGGAAGAGTTCGGCAAAGCATCGGAACTATTCGACGAAATCTCGGTGCGTTCATTCGGCAAGTCCGATGGCGACCCGTTCCAAATCCAAGTTCGCAAGTATGGCAAGCGTCGTAAGGGACCGTGGCGCAACTTGATCGACGTGGGATACGGGGTGAGCCAAGCGCTGCCGGTTTTGACGGAGCTGCTGCGGCCGGACGGGCCGACGATGTTTTTGCTGCAGCAGCCGGAGGTTCACCTGCACCCGCAGGCGCAGGCGGCGCTGGGGACGCTGTTCTGCCAGGTGGCGGCGGGCGGGCGGCAAGTGGTGATTGAGACGCACAGCGACTACATCATCGACCGGGTGCGGATGGACGTGCGGGACGGGACGACGGGGCTCAAGCCGGAAGATGTTTCGATTCTGTACTTTGAGCCTGGGGATGCGGCGGTGAAGATTCACTCGATCAGGATTGATGATGCTGGCAACATAAAGGACGCTCCGGAAGGATACCGGCAGTTCTTCACTGATGAGATGATGAGGTCTATCTGGGCCTAGATGTGTGCCATCATCGACAACGATGTGAGCCATCAGGTTTTCGGCACAAACCCCACGGGACCGGGGCTATTTTTCCGCAATTGGTTGGGCAAAAGCAACGGCGGTATCATTGTCGCGGGCGGCCGGCTTTTCCGAGAACTTATCCAGAACCCAAACTTCCGAAGTTTCTTTGAGGCGCGACAACAGGCTGGCCGGGCCATCAGGATCCCGGATTCAGTGGTGGACGCAGCCGAAGCTGAGTTGCAATCGGTGGAAACCAGATCGAACGACAAGCATGTGCTTGCCCTCGCCAGGGTCAGCGGCGCCCGGTTGCTGTTCTCCAACGACAATCGGTTGAAAATGGATTTTGCCGACCCCGACATCATGCAGGGCATGCCGGGACACATTTACACTACCAACCGCGGCCGAAGGGTGCGGCGATACTCCACTCAGGAAATTACTCAGGTCACGCGGACTCACCGCGATCTGCTACTACGTACGGACCTCTGCGCCGCGTGATGCTCGACGGCATCCCTGTGGTATATTTATTCGGCATTTTTGATACCTATTCTTGGTTAGCAGGAGCGCTTTTGACATGGCCGCCAGCGCAGAGATCACTCCCATTCCCAACGGCACCGTAACGTCGGCCCAGGGCTTTTCGGCCGGCGGCGTGTTCATCGGCCTGAAGACGCGAGGCGAGGATAAGCTGGATCTGGCGATGCTGGTTTCGGATTCCGAGTGCTCGATTGGCGGAGTCTTTACGACGTCGGCGATACGATCCGCCACGGTTGACCTGGACCGGGAAAGGGTCGCCACGGGTCGGGGTCGCGCTTTGATCGTGAACGCGGGGATCGCCAACACGTGCGTGGGCGCGCAGGGGTACAAGGACGCCGAGGAGATGACGCGGCTGGCCGCCGAAAAGCTGGGCCTGACCGCCGAGGACGTGCTGGTGTGCAGCACCGGCGTGATCGGCGTCGAGTTGCCGATGTCGCTGATCCGCTCCGGCGTAACCGAGATCGAGCTGAAGGGGGACGGCGGCAGCGAGATGGCGCGGGCCATGATGACCACCGACACCCATCCCAAGGAAACGGCGGTGTCCTTTGTGGCGTCCACCGGGCAGACCATCACCGTGGGCGGCGTGGCCAAGGGTTCGGGCATGATCCATCCCAACATGGCGACGATGCTGACGTTTGCCGCCACCGATGCGGCGGTTGACCCCGGGTTCCTGCAGCAGACGGTGAAGGCGGTGGCGGACGAGACGTTCAATATGCTGACCGTGGACGGCGACAGCAGCACCAACGACACCTACCTGGCGTTCGCCAATGGACAGGCCGGCAATCCGGTGATTGACGAGCGGTCGCCCGACGCGGACAACCTGCGAGCCGCATTGCACAAGGTAGCCGCCAACCTCACTACGATGCTGGCGCGGGACGGCGAGGGCGCAACGCGATTGATCACGGTACAGGTGGACGGCGCGCGTCATGCCGCCGACGCACGGTTGGCCGCCAAGACCATCGCGGGCAGCAACCTGGTCAAGTCGGCGGTGTATGGAGCGGATCCGAACTGGGGTCGGCTGATGATGGCGTTGGGCCGCAGCGGAGCCGAGGCCACCGAGGAAAAGGTCGACCTGTTCGTGAACGGCGTTTGCATCATGGAGGCGGGGACGCCGATTCCGTTCCACCGGGACGCGGTGGTCGCGCTGATGTCGGGAGAGCACGTGGACTTCCGAGTCAGCCTGAACCTGGCCGACGGCGCGGCGACGGCGTACGGGTGCGACCTGACCGAGGACTACGTGATCATCAACAGCGCGTACACGACGTAATCAGCATCCGTCCACAACTGAAACCCGCACGGACGAGGACACAATGCCAGAAGTCCTGCGTGAGGGACCGTATCGCTTTTTGTTTTACGCAAACGAAGGGAACGAGCCGCCGCACGTGCACGTCAGACGAGACCGACAAGTTGCGAAATTCTAGTTGAACCCATTGAGATTGGACCGTACCGGTGGCTTGCCCCAACATGAAATCAATCGCATCCGAGTGATCGTGGAAGACCACCAAGCGTTTTTCCTGGAGCGTTGGAATGAGTTCTTCAGCGTCTAAAGCACCCGATTGCAGGGCTGTGAACATCGTCATCCAAGATGTTGAATTTGTCGTGGAATGCAGCGACGGCACCGCAGTGCACGTGCCTTTTGATTGGTTTCCGAGGCTTTTTCATGCCACTCCGGAGGAACGCAAAGACTGGATGCTAATGGACGACGGACGTGGAATTCATTGGGAATCGATAGACGAAGACATCAGTGTTCCCGGTCTGGTGGCTGGTCGGCGGTCAGGAGAGAGCGAAAAGTCCCTGGCTCGTTGGCTCGCCAACAGAGAGCAGGTCGAGGCTTAGGGCCAGAAATCTGATTGTCCAATAATCTGTCTCCCGGACCAACGTAACCGTGCCGAACCATCTATCTGAACCTCCTATCGTCGTCAAGATCGGCGGCAGCACGCTTGGTGGCAACGATACGTCGCTGCAAGATTTGGTCGCACTGCATCGCGAAGGGAAGCCTATCGTGATCGTGCACGGGGGCGGCAACGTCATCAGCGAGTGGATGCAGCGGCAGAACCTGGCCCCAAACTTCGTAAACGGTCTGCGCGTCACGGATGCGCCGTCGCTGGAGATTGTCGTTGCGGTACTGGGCGGGTTGGTGAACAAGGAACTGACCGCGCTGATGCAGCAGTTGGGCGGGCCGACCATCGGCATCAGCGGGATGGATGGATGCCTGCTGCAGGCGAGGATTGCCAACCCCGACCTTGGCTACGTGGGAGAAATCGTGAAGGTGGATCCTACGCCGGTGAACGCCATCCTGGAGTCGGGGTTCATTCCGATGATTTCTCCCATCGCCGTGGACGTGAGCGAGGGGAGCGATCACGAGGGGCAGCCGCTGAACATCAACGGGGACACGGCGGCCGGCGCGCTGGCGAATGCGATGGGGGCGCAGAGCGTGGTGTTCCTGACGGACGTTGCGGGCGTGATGGACAACGGCGGGCGGGTGATTCCTCGATTGACCGCCAGGACCGCAGAGGCGTTGCGTGAGTCGGGCGTGGCGCGGGGAGGGATGCTGCCCAAGCTGGCGGCGTGCCTGGACGCCATCGCCGACCGGGCGGTGCCAAGCGCGCACATCATCGACGGGCGAGAGCCGGGGGCGCTTATGGACTGCGTGAACGGGCGGCCGATTGGGACGCGAATAACGCCGTGAGCCGGCACTCCATCAATCGACGAATTGAGGGCGGGTTTAGCACCCGCCCTTATGCTTAACGCCTTCAGGAAATGTGGTTATCCGATCAATCGGATTCCAGGTCCCTGAGGGGAATCTCGTACCAGCGAACCCGTCCGCTGGCAAATATGGGTTCCACGTTTGGATCAACCAACCGGGAGGCAACGACGGCGTGGGCTGGCTGGCCCGTGGACCGCGCCAAGTAATCGGCGTTTCGAATGGCGCGGCGAGTATCGTCCTCATGAGCAGTGAACGAGGCTTCAACGGCTATGTAGTGAGTTTCGCCGGTTTCCCGGTGTTCGCCGACGATGACGATATCAGCACTCTCAAAACTATCGCGGTCGCTCCGTGAAATGTCGTCCGAGTCGATTGCAGCGAGCAATCGGTAAAGATCGTCGCTGTTGAGCAAGTTGATCTGGAAGCAGTTCATCGTGCGCGCGATAAGCCTGGTATCACGTTCTGCTCCGTTACGGGCATGAGCAGCTTTGATCGGGCGCAGGTCTTCCCGGATGGCGGAAATATCGGTGCGGATTTCATCTACATCGTCCTTTATTTCCTCTATATCGTCCCTTATGTCCGCTTGTCCCGCTTCCAGTTTGGCCTGCCCTGCTTCCAGTTTGGCCTGTCCTTGTTGCAAGGCAATCTGACCGGTTTCCAGCGCTTCCAGGCGTCGATCAGTCGATTCCATGAAATCCGCCAGGACAGTCTCAAGCCGCTCCAACCGTCGGTTCGTTGCTTCGGCGTATTCTGCGAAGCGCTGTGGTAGCTCCAGCAGTTCGCGGCTCAGCAGAACGCTCCGAATGGTGTCGGCCCACTCCGGCTGTTCGCGGATGATACGAACGATGTCGGCTATGTCATTGACCGTGGTCATTGCACCATTATACCGAGTTCGGTGGCATTAACGACGTGAGGGGCGGGTTTCAAACCCGCCCCTGCCATTAACGGATACGTCCCCGCGTTAGGCTGCGATGAGATCCTTGGCGATGGCGTCGGGGATCAGATCGCCCTGCTCGGCTAGGTGGGCCTTGATGGCCTCGGCGGCGGCGTTGACCATTTCCGTATCCAGGTTGGCGGCGGCCTCAGGATATCCGGCCTCGGTAAGGTAGGCGCCCGTCTGCTCACGCAGGATATCCAGCGACCAGTCGAGCTGCGCCTGGCTCTCCTTCACGTCCTCTGGGTAGTCCACGTGGGACCCGCCGGCGCCCAGCTTGTCGTAGCCGCCCTTGTGCCAGTGGCCGCGGGCTCCGTGGGGGTCGAAGCGGATGATCTCAACGCCCTGGACGTCCACGCCGAAGGTGGGGCCGCCGAACTTGGCCTTCAAGCAGCGCAGGGGCCACAGGTACATGGTGACGTCGCCCTGCTTGCTGAGTGGCCGGACCATCACTTTGCCCAGATAGGACTCGCCGTCAATCATAGTTGCCATTGAAATTTCCTCCATCTTCCGCCGGAGGCGGACACGTTTCGACGTATAGTAGCACAAAGCCGCCGGTTGCACGACGGTGAGAGTTACCGGCAGTGGTTATACTGTCTTGCCGTGGGGAGTCAATCCGAATTTGCGCCGTGGGCGTATTTGGGTTCGATACATCCATTCCCTGTGAGTAATTTTATGAAATTCCGAATGCGCCGCATCATGCCGGGCGTCGTCTTTCTGACGGCGTTGCTGCTCATCCTAGCCATCGCCTGCGGCCCCAGCGCCGAACAGAGCGCCGCAACCGACTCAACCGAACCCACCGCACCGCCACAAGCGCCGCTGGCGGCCTCAGCAGCTTCGGCGGCCACAGCCGAGGCGCGAGCGGCTGCACAACCGGCCGCGACGGAACCATCTACCGACACCAAGACCAGCGAGTCCAGTGCAACAACCAGCGAACAGCCCACAACCGCTCCGGAGAGCCAGGCGGCGGCTGATCCGACGGCGACGTCAGCGCCCGTACGTCCGGCGGCGGCCTCGGTACCGGTGTCCACGGACATTCCGAACATCGAGGGCATCGACGCGTGGCTGAACACGGAGATGGAACTCCAGATTGGCGAACTGGCCGCCGAGGGCAAGGTGGTGCTGGTGGACTTCTGGACGTACACGTGCATCAACTGCATTCGGACGCTGCCGTTCCTGCGGGACTGGTGGGCGCAGTACGAGGACGACGGGCTGGTGATCCTGGGCATCCACACGCCGGAGTTCGAGTTCGAAAAGGACTACCAGAACGTCGCCGACGCCATCGAGACCCACAGCGTGGGCTGGCCGGTGGCGCAGGACAACCGGATGGTGACATGGCGCAACTTTGAGAACCGCTACTGGCCGGCCAAGTACCTTTTCAACACCCGCGGCGAGATGGTGTACTCCCACTTCGGTGAGGGCGCCTACGCCGAGACGGAGGAGCGCATCCGCAACGCTTTGGTCGAGGCCGGCGCCGACCTTTCGGACGACCTGCTGATCCTGCCCCAGGACCAAGCGCGGGACCCGACGTTCACCGAGGCCGGCGGCCGGGCGGCGGTGACCCCCGAGCTGTACGCCGGCTGGCATCGCAACTTCCTCACCGCCCGGGCCGGACGGCCTCCCTACGTGGCGCAGCAGGAATACTTTGAGGCGATCCTGAACTCCACCGACCAGGGAGACCACGCCACCGCGGTGATCAATGTTTCCGCTCCGGACTTCAGCATGCCCGAAGACATCCACCCCCACGCCATGTACTTCCAGGGCGAATGGTCGGTGGAACCGGAACGGATCCGCCACGCCCGTGTTACAGAGAACCTGGAGGACTACCTGGCCCTCAAGTACGCGGCCAAGAGCGTCAACGCGGTGCTGACCTCCGATTCCGGCGCGCCATACCGGGTGTATCTCACGGTTGACGGGGCAATGATGACGCCGGAGAACGCCGGAGAGGACGTGCAGTGGGACGAAAACGGCACCTCGTTCGTCCTGGTTGACGAACCGCGGATGTACGGGCTGGTGAACAACCCGCAGTACCTGCCCGAATCGGTCCTGATCATGGGATCGAACTCCGACGACTTCGGCTTGTTCGCCTTCACGTTCGGCGTTTACGCGGAGGGCCCGTGATGCTGCGCTGGATTCTGCCCATAGTGGCCGCCGTTGGCCTGTTGGCCGTCCTGGGCTGCGCGGGTTCGGCTGCTGAGTCGCCGCCGTCGACCAGTGCGCCGGTATCGTCCGACACATCGGAGTCGTCCGACGCGGAGGCGGCGACGGCTGCGCCGGTCGTGCTGGTGCCCACGGTTGACTACAGCGACGACGCCATCAAGTCGTACCTGGCGACCAAGGTTCTGGAGGTGGGCACGCAACGGGTGGCGTTCCTGCTGTCCACGAACAAGGCGCTGGTGAAGGCGCCGCAGTCCCGGATCGTGGTGACGCGTCCACAAGGCTCGGAACCTCTTTCGGAGATCACGGCGGACTACAACGAGTGGCCCTATGGTGTCCGTGGGTCTTACAGCACGCCTATCGAGTTTACGGAGGCGGGCGAATACCTGCTGACGGTGACGCCCGTCGGCGGCGACGTCGAGGGAGAGGCGCACATACCGGTGACGGTGCTGGCCGACGCTCCGGTGCCGTCGGTGGGGGACACTCCGCCGTCCAGCCAGACCAAGACGCTGGGAGACGGATTGGAACTGGTGGACGTGACGACGGCGTACCAACCGGATGCCGGCCTTTACGAAGTGTCGGTAGCGGACGCCGTGGGATCCGGGAAACCCAGCGTGATCGTGTTCGCGACGCCGGCGTTCTGCACCAGCCCGACGTGCGGGCCGCAGGTGGACACAGTGGCGGAACTGCGGGCGGAGCATCCCGACGCGGCCAACTACATCCACGTCGAGCTATACGACAACCCGGACGAGATACAGGGCGACCTGAGCCGGGCGGAATTGGTGCCGGCTGCCGACGAATGGGGGTTCACGCGGATCCCGGACTGGACCAACGAGTCGTGGGTGTTCGTGCTGGATGGCGACGGGGTGGTCCGGCAACGATTCGAGGGGTTTGCCACGCTGTCCGAGTTGGAGGCGGCGTTGATGGAGGTTGCGGGGTCGTAGAGTCGCTGTGCGGTGGTTTTCACCGGCACCCCCGTATCAAGTACGGGGCAGGCCATAACCCTCTCCTGCCGGAGGCGCACGTTCCGCCCGTCAAGGGAGAGGGAATCATTTCGCAAAACCGCGAGACTCTGGGATATGATGGGCTGGTTGGAGACTGAGCGACGACGCACGCTCAATATCGTCGCTTATGCGCCAGTCCACAGGAGGGAGATATGACCGCAGAATCGCTGATCACCATTCCAGCGCGGCGCGGCAAGGCGGCGTTCGTGTCCGCGGGGCAGACGGTGAGGGTCGTCAACACGCATGGGCAGCAGGTGGTGGACACGTGGGCGTTCAGCCGGGAAGACATCACGGAATTCATGTCGATGGAGCATTCGCGCACGGCGCTGGAGCGGATCATGCCGACGGTGGGGCAGGCCATGGTGTCGAACCGGCGCCGGCCGATCCTGACTCTGGTGGAGGATACGTCGGGCGGGATTCACGACACCCTGCTGGCGGCGTGCGACCGATACCGGTACGAGCTGCTGGGGTGCGAGGAATACCACGACAACTGCACCGACAACCTGGCGGCGGCGTTGGCCGAGCTGGGCCTGACGCCACCGGAGACGCCTAGCCCGTGGAACCTGTTCATGAACATACCGGTGGGAGCGGACGGCGAAGTGAGCTTCGAGCCGCCGGTGTCCGAGGCGGGAGACCATGTGACGCTGCGGGCAGAGATGGACTGCGTGGTGGCGTTCTCGGCGTGTCCGCAGGATGTGGTTCCGATCAACGGGGTCGATTGCGTGCCGACGGAGGCGCATTTCCAGGTGCTGTAGGTCTGGCGTCTCCTGCCAGTCGGCGGCGGGATTGGATACCGGAGCGTGTTGGATGTAATTGCTCCGCATCCGCCGTCAGGGCTTTCCTGATAGACTGAATGCGTTAGAAGCGCTGCGCAGCCGAGCGGACGAGTGGTCTCATGGACGTGAAAGAAGCAGTAGGCATGGCCAAGAATTACGTGGCCGACCTCTTTGCGGACGAAACGCTAACCCAAGTGGGTCTTGAAGAGGTCGTATTCGATGAGTTGTCGGGGGACTGGAAAGTAACGGTCGGCTTTGCGCGCCGCTGGAACCAAACCGATACGACGAACGCGTCGCCCCTCATCAGGCGTCTTAATCCAAGGGAGCGTTCTTATAAGGTGGTGCGCATCAAAGACATCGACGGTCGTGTCATTTCTCTCACGGACCGCCTCCTGGCTGAAAGACCCGACTAGATGCCCGCGAATGGTTACTTCATTGACGCGAACCTGCTTTTTGCTCCTGGTGGTGGGCAATGCCAACCCAGCGGCAATTGCCAGACACCGTAGGCTCCAAGAATTTACGCGGGAAGATTATTTGATCCTGTCCAATCTCATTGGACAGGTTGGGCGAGTGTTGGTTACGCCCAACACCTTGACGGAGACTTCCAATCTCCTGGGACAACACGGCGAACCGGAACGGTCCCAATTTTTGGAGCAACTCCGGTTCCTTATCGAGGATACCGAGGAGATTGTTATTGACAGCGCCGTGGCATCACAAAATAGATCGTTCACACGGCTGGGGCTGACCGATGCCGCGCTGTTGCAAGTGGCTACTGAGGATACTCCGATCGTCACTGTAGATTTCGGCCTGTACCTTGCCGCCGCTACGTCGAATCCGGACAGCGTGATAAATTTCTCCCACCTGCGCGACCCGTAGCCGAGACCAGTATCCTCGGACTGAGCGCCGGCTGGGTGTGACAAGCACGGATATTTTCAAACCCCCGCCGTGGTGGCGGGGGTTTCTGATGTGCCAAACAACCGGTGGGTTAAATGGTTACTTGGGTACCGCCTTGATGGTTTCCAGGTGGCTGAAGTTGCTGGCCGCAGTGCCGGGGAACTTGTACTCGGCAATGATGTCGGGGTCGATGGCCACCTGGAAGAAGATCCAGAGCAACGGGATGACGGCGAAGTTGTCATACTTTTCGTTGCCGATTTCCCGGATCAACCGGTCGCGCTCGCTGGGGTCCAGGGTCAACGACAGTTCCTCCCACGTCTGGACGATGGAGTCAGTTTCATACTGGTGGACCACGCCGTCGGGCAGGTTGAACAGGCGAATCTGTTCCTGCAACGGTCGGCGCACGGTGCGGAAGGGCGCCGCGAAACCGTGGAACTGCTTGGTCCGATACTGGGGTCGAACCGCGGAGAATTCCAAGCTGACGATCTCGACATCGATGCCAATTTCGGTCCAGAAGATGCTGATGGCCTCGGCGATATCCGGGAGTTCCGGCACGCCGGGCAGCGTGTGGGAACCGTACATCTTCATTTTGAACCCGTCGGGATATCCGGCCTGGGCCAGCAACTCCCTGGCGGCCTCTGGGTCATAACCGTATTCCGCTTCCCAGCGATCCTCCCATTCGGTGTTCCAGCCGGGGAGGGTGGGATGATAGCCGTGCAACAGCATGGGCTCGCCGCCGCCCTTGAAGATGAACTCGTTGATGTCGTCCCGGTTGACCGCTTTGTTCAGCGCCTGGCGCACCAGGCGTCCGTTGTCGCCCGGCATTTCCCACGGCGTGGCGTTGGCGGACACATAGGCTTCGTCGCCGGTGGTGTAATACTGGCCGCCCAGTTTGATCCAAGTCAGGATGGCGCCCAAGCCGCTCTGGGAGATCTCCATGCCCTCGGCTGCCGCCTGGGCCAGCACATCGCGGGGCAGTTCGGCCATCTGAGCCTCGCCGGTCAGGAGCATGGCAAGGCGAGTGGCGGACTCAGGCGCCCAGACCTGTTCCAACTCCTTGAAGTCGGGTTGCGGAATGCGCCAGTGTTCGTAGGGCACGCGCTCGTAGGCGATGGATTGTCCCACCTGACGCTCGAGATACCGGTAAGGGCCGGTGCCGATGATCCGCTGTTCGACACCCTCCTGGCCTTCCGCGTCCCAGTGGTTCTTGCTCATCATCACCAGGTCGCCGCTGAGGGAGAAGAAGAAGTCCAACCCGGGATCGGGCTTCTCAAGTCGGAAGACCACCGTGTAGTCGTCGACCACCTCAACGTCTGCCACGGTAGTGGCCCAGGTGTTGCGAAAGCTGTTGAGGTTGTCCTCGCCGGGCCCCATCATCTGCCGCATGTGCACCACGTCCTTGGCGTCAAAACCGCCAAAGTCCTGGTGGAAGATGACGTCCTCCCTGAGGTGAACGGTCCAGGCCTTGCCGTCGGGAGCCATTTCCCACTCGGATGCCAGCATCGGGACGTATGCGCCGGTGTCGGGATCGATGTCGAGCAGGGTCTCCACCATGGGGCTCAGCTGGGTGAGCAGGCTGCGCGGGCCCGTCCAGGGCAGGTTGGTCTCCTTGGGCGGGATGGTGAAGGCGATCCTCAGGCGGTCGATCTTCGCCTCGCCGCCCATGGCCTGCGGAACCATCGCAGTGGCCTCGGGCATGGCGGTGGCGGCCTGCGCCTGAGCCGGAGTGGTGGCCTCGGGCTGGGGCTGCTGTTGCCCGGCCTAGGGGGCCATGGTAGCAGCGGGGGCGGCGGCGGATTCCTGCTGGGGAGCGGCGGCGGGTTCGGTGGCCGCACCGCCGCAAGCGACGATGACGGCCAGCAGCGATAACACCGGCAACAGCAAAAACGCCCTGGGATGAACGAGCCTGAACCTCATATACTTACCTCCTGTGTGCAATCTACCTGGGCGCAGCGATTACACGTTGCGCAATTTCGGGTCGAGCTTGTCGCGGACCCAGTCGCCGAACAGATTCAGGGACATCACGGTCAACAGGATGGCGACGCCCGGGAACATGGCGACCCACCACGCCTCGACGATGAGTTCCCTGCCGTCGGACACCATGAGGCCCCATGCGGGGGTTGGCTTGGGGATGCCGGCGCCCAGGAAGCTGAGCGTGGCCTCCAGCAGGATGACCTGGCCGATTTCCAGCGTGCCGAGCACGATGACGGTGTTGACGACGTTGGGGAAGATGTGCCGCACCATGATCCGGAAGTTGGAAGCGCCGGCCACCCGGGCGCGGGCCACGAAGTCCTGGGCTTTGATGCTCAGGGTGTCGCCACGCACCATGCGGGCGTAGCGAGACCAGAATATTCCGGCAATCACCGCGATCACCGTGCCGAAACTGGCGCCGATGGCGGACACCAGCACCAGGGCTAACAGAATTGCCGGAATCGATAAGCCAATATCGACGATGCGCATCACCAGGTGGTCGAGGCTGCCGCCGAAGTAGCCGGCGGCCAGTCCCAGCGCGGTGCCGATGACGCCGGCGATGAACACAGCAATCAGCGAGACGGTCAGGGAAACGCGGGCGCCGTAGATGATGCGGCTGAGCATGTCGCGGCCCTGTTTGTCGGTGCCCAATACGTGCCGCCAGGTACCGCCCGGCTTGACCTCGACGCCGTTGACGGTCTCGGCAGGGGTCCAGGCCGGGGGCTGCAAGCGGTTGCGCAGGCTGCCCTTGAGGGGATCTTGAGGCGCGATCAGGCCGGCAAAGATGGCGGGTATGATCAGCACGATGAGCAAAATCGCGACGGGGAAGATCGGGTATTGCCGCACCTGTGAGGCGACCCGCCACGTCTGCGAAATTGATGGGGTGGGCAGTTGATTGGGCAGTGCGATATTAGCCATGCTTCTCCTTTTCTAGCGGCGTCGGGAAAGGGTCAACTGCCAACATCAGTCGTAGCGGATGCGGGGGTCGAGGTAGGCGTACATGATGTCAACCAGCAGGTTGGCGAGGATGTAGATGGTGGCGAAGAAGAGCACCACGGTCTGGACGACTTGGAAGTCGCGGGCGCGCACGGCGTCAATGGCCAGGAGGCCGACGCCGGGCCAGGCGAACACGGTTTCGGTAACCACCGAACCGGTGAGGAAACTGCCCAGGATCAGGCCGAAGTAGGTCAGCGGCGTGATGAGAGCGTTGCGCAGGCAGTGTTTCCAGATCACCGTGCGCTCCGACAGGCCCTTGATGCGGGCCAGCTTTACGTACTCGGTGTCCAGCACTTCCAAGAGGGATGAGCGGGTGAGGCGCATGATGGCGGCCACCTGGAACCAACCCAGCGCAACGGCGGGCAGGATCATGTGCTTGATGCCGCCCTTGCCCGACGTGGGCAGGAGGTCAAGTTGGACGGCAAAAATCCACATGAGGACGATGCCAAACCAGAAGGATGGTAACGATTGGCCCAAAAGGGCCACTATCTTGCCAAGGTAGTCGATGCCGGTGTCCTTCTTGACCGCTACAATTACCCCGATGGGCAACGCGAGAATGATGCTCATGATGAGCGCCAGCGAGGCCAACTGAAGCGTGGCGGGGAAGCGGCTCACCACCAACTCGCGGGCGGTCTTGTCCTGCCACTTGAAGGAATCGCCGAAGTCGCCCTGCAGGACGTTGCTGACGTATTTGAAATACTGGAGGGGCAGAGGTTTATCGAGTCCCCAGGCTTTTTCGACCCGGTCGAAATCTTCCTGGGTCGCCTCAATTGGAAGCAATACATCCAGCGGGTTGCCGGTAATTCTCGCCAATCCGAAGACAATTATGCTGATGGCGACCAGGGCGATCAGGGAATGAAAGACACGGACTACGATAAAACGCTGCACAATCGCACCTCATTCCGCTACATCATCAAGAACAGTGCTCTTGATACGAATATCGTATTTCAGGGGGCTGTCATATGGTTGCGGCACTATAGCAACGATTGCCGTATTGCACAACCTGATACGTTGTATTATTGCGATTAATGATCATAAAACGTATCATAAAGTAACGATATACCGCATTTAGACCAACGTCAGCATTTTGCTGTTTCCGATACGTTGGATTTCTTACGCGCTCGGGGCCGATACGGTTTTAGAGATCGGGCACGCGATTGGTTGAACGGGGCCTCCCGGTAGGGCAATCGCATTTTAATTGTCGGCCCCTGAATAAGGCCCTCCCGGCCACCGTCATACCGGCGAAAGCCGGTATCCAGTGCCTGAAGTCGGCTGTTTCGCAATCGTTGTCTTCATCCTGCGGGCTCTGGACTCCGGCACGCCGCAGGCGCATCTTCGACTTTCGCCGGAGTGACGAGTCCGTAAATTCCAGATGCAATTGCCCGCCCCGGCGACACTTCCGCCTTGCTCTAACCCCTACCCCATCCGTACCATGTTACCCAGCGCCCCAATTCCAACCCGCCGCCCAGGCCCGCGAGGCCGTCCCAATGACCGCTTCCCAACACTGAGAACCTCCCTCCCCCAAACCCGCTCATCTGCCCTCCAATACCGCTCAAACCGCCGCCAAAACCCTTAACTCAGCCCCATTCAGCCCCACCGCCCGCCCAATGCCCTGCTGGAATTAGCGGAAATGAGATGAAATGAGCGGGAAATCGACCTTTCCGTCCTATCACGACGTAATTGCAAGTGGGTACGCGTGAGTTGACTCGGTTGATTGACAGGACATACGGGCGGGCGCAGAATTACGGCAATCTGGGGGCGGCCATCCGACGGATCCGTTGCGATTCGGATGGGATTGCGCTCCGCTGCATTCCCTTACTGGAGGAGGTCCTGAAATGGCGTTTCCCGAGCGAATGAAGTTTGGAATCTTCCTGGGTCCGTTCCACCGCGTTGGCGAAAACCCCACGTTGGCTATGGAGCGTGATCTGGAACTGATCGAGTGGCTGGACAAGCTGGGATTTGACGAGGCCTGGATCGGCGAGCACCACAGCGCCGGCTGGGAGATCATCTCGTCGCCGGAGGTGTTCATCGCGGCGGCGGCGCAACGCACCAAGCGGATCAACCTGGGCACCGGCGTGGTCAGCCTGCCGTATCACCACCCGCTGATGGTGGCGAACCGGATGGTTCAGTTGGACCACATGACCTACGGGCGCGTGCTGTTCGGCGTCGGCCCCGGCGCGCTGCCGGGCGACGCGTACATGATGGGCATTCCCCACGAACTACAACGAGAGCGCATGGACGAATCCCTGGGCATCATCCTGCGCCTCTTCACCGAAACCGAGCCCATCACCTACAAGAGCGACTGGTTCGAGCTTAAGGAAGGGCTACTGCAGTTGCGTCCCTACCAGAAACCCTACATGCACACGTCGGTGGCGTCGGTGCAGTCGCCGGCCGGCGTTACGCTGGCGGGCAAGCACGGCTGCTCGGTGCTGACCATCACGGTACCGCGCGACCCGTCGGCCGGGCCGTCGGACCTGAAGGGCCTCTGGAGCATCGCCGAAGAGTCGGCCGCGGAGCATGGGAACACCATGAACCGGGACGACTGGCGTCTGGTGCTGCCCTGCCACCTGGCCGAATCAAGGGAGGAAGCCCTGAACGACGCCCGCATGGGCGCGGGGCGCTACCTGCGGGAGTACAGCGAGGGCACGAACGGCCGCAAGCCGGTGTTCGACGGGCCGCTGGACAAGGTGATCGACAACATGTCCGACACCGGCAGTTGGATCATCGGCACGCCCGACGACTGCATCGAGGCCATTGAGCGGCTGGGCGAGCAGAGCGGCGGGTTCGGCGCGTTCCTGGTGCAGACCATCGACTGGGCGCCCCGGGAAAAGATGCTGAAGAGCTACGAGCTCATGGCGCGCTACGTGATGCCCCACTTCCAGGGCAGTGTCCTCAGCACGGCGGCGTCCAACCAGTGGGCCAAGGAGCGGCAGGACGACCTAGTCAGCGGCCGGGTGCGGGCCATTGACCGGGCGCGGCAGAGGCACGCCGAGCGTGTGGGATAGGGTAGGTTACGCCACCGAAGGATGATGGTAGGAGGCCAGGTATGGGCGAATACGCCACCAAAGGATGATGGTAGGAGGCCAGGTATGGGCGAATACGCCACCAAAGGATGATGGTGGAAGTAGGGGCGAATGATTATTCGCCCCTACGTGGCCGGGTGTAATTTACCCGGGGGATGTCGTTCTCAAATGTAGGGGCGAGGCATGCCTCGCCCCTACGATTGCCTGCCCGCCCGGGGTTATGCGGGGACTTTGGTGGCGGACCATTCGACGCCGTTGAGGACGATCTTCTGGAACTCGGGCGTCTCGAAGCTGCGGCCGTCGTGTCCGAGGAGCAGGGTGAAGACGTTGCCGTCGCCGTACTGACGGGTCCAACCCAGGGGATAGGTGCCGCCGGGCATGTGGGTCGGATTACGATCCGGACCCCAGGGCCAGGTCCCGCCTTCCGAGGCGCCGGTCAGGAAAACGGTGTTGCCGTCCTTGATGGCGAGGTTCATGTAGAGCTCGTCTTCGGTGGCGAAGTCGGCGATGCCGCTGGCGCCGGGGTGGCCGGCGTCGCTGACCTTGACCGTGAAGTTGCCGTAGGGCGGGTGGTAGCTGGTGCCGGAGATCCAGCCGCCGCCGGTGATGTCGTGGTACTCGGGCCAGGCCGCCGCAACGCAGGTGGCGATGTGGATGCAGACGAAGCCCTTGCCGCCGCTGACGAAGTCCTTGAGGCCGTCCATCTGGTCGGCGGTGAGGGTCCAGTCGCCGAAGTCGGGCACGTTTTCGCGGCGGGTGTTGAAGACCAGCACGTCGTAGGCGCTCATGGCGGAACCGTCGGCCAGGATCGACGCGTCCTCGGTGACGGTTACGTCGTGGCCGGCACCCTTGAGGAACGATTCCAGGATGGGGGTTGATTCCTCGTACGGGTGGCGTCCACCTGAGATTACCAATAGTTTCATAATCGTTTCCCTCCGATTTGGTGCCGGGAATTGTAGATTGGCGCGGCGATGGTGGCAAATCGGCGGGCTGCCGGAGCGCCTACGAGGGATGCGCCAGGAAATAGGGGACGGCACCGCCGTTTGCGATGCCGCCCCCATTGCCCGGTACCGACTCCCGTGGAGTCGGTGACTCTGTTGGCCCCTCCTATCCGTTGCTCATCGGAGCGGCATCCTCGACCAGCAGGTATATGCCGGCGTAGTCCGCCTGTTCGCCGATGTCGGGGTTGACGGTGGTGGCGTCGCCGGTGAAGTACGCGGTAATCTGGATGGTGTCGCCGGCGAAGTAGCCGACCTTGGGCTGGTCGCCCCAGGATTCGGGAACGGGCTGCGGGATGGAAGTGATTTCGAGTTCGTAGATACCGACGCCGTCGTTGTCTATGATGGTGATCTCGCATTTACCGTCGTGGCCATGGTCTTCGGAGTTGTCGAACCGGACCGTGAAGGTCTCATCGATTTCGGGGTAATCGTCGTCCCGAGTGTGGAAGTCGCGTCCCATACGGCCATGCTTGGACTGGGAGCCGTTGCTGGACTGGCGCTCGGCGTAGAGTCGCTCGTAGTCAGACTCGTCTGCGGCGCCGGGATCGGTGTACCAGAACACCCGCATGGTCTTGTGGGGTCACTCTTCGTCAAACTTCTCATTGACGATGAGCCGGAAGTCGTCGCCCTCCTCAACCTTGTTTTCCAAGCGGTTGATTTCCAGCCGGGGTTCGCTGCCCCCGGCTGACTGCGCAGCCTGAACCTCGCCGCGCGGTGTCGCCAACTGGGCGACCACGATGGCGAACCCGATGATCGTAAACAGGCACAAAAGCGCTATGGCGCCTGATCTACCTATCCTTCCGAATCTCCAATCCATGAAACTGCTGTGTATCTTGAGCATGTTGGTATCCTCCAGTGGTTGCAGTTATGGTCAGCGGGGCGTGGGCCATCGACGACGTGCAGGGAATCGTTATCGACCGTTGCATCGTATGAGATGATATTAGTTATTGGTGTTTATGATTTAAGGGTATTCCGCGCACCCGAATTTGTCAATGCGGCGGCGTTGGGGCAACGGTTGTCAAAGTTGCGTTTCAAATCAAAGATGTTTCTTGACTACCTTGGTTGAGCGTTGTAGTATGTGGGTGATCGAGGCGGCACACGTCCCGTTTGTTTGCAATGTGTGCCTGCCATATGGTTGATTTGACCGGAACGAATCCATCCGGAAGGTCAACTCCTATCCGACAATAAACGCCCAGTTGCCCCGTTGGTGGCCACGCATGAATGGCATTATGGGCGTCTCGTTGTCGGATAAACGGGTATCGACCCTACCAAGCATGTATGCCCACTAAGTACATTTTCGTAACCGGGGGCGTGGTTAGCTCCATCGGAAAGGGTATCTGCGTTGCGTCCATCGGTCGCATCCTGAAAAGTCAAGGGCTCTCCGTGACAGTCGTGAAGCTCGATCCCTACCTGAACGTGGATCCGGGGACGATGTCCCCCTATCAGCATGGCGAGGTATTCGTCACCAAGGACGGGGGCGAGACCGACCTGGACCTGGGCCACTACGAACGGTTCATCGACGTTGAACTGACACGGGACAGCAACGTGACCGCCGGACAGGCGTACCTGGAACTGATCACCCGCGAGCGTCGGGGAGATTTCCTGGGCGGCACGATTCAGACGGTGCCGCATCTCACCAACGAGATCAAGGACCGGCTGATCAACCTGGCCGAGCGGTCGAACGCGGACGTGGTAGTGGTGGAGGTCGGCGGCACGGTTGGGGACATTGAGGGCCTGCCCTTCCTGGAAGCGATACGCCAGATGCGGAACACGGTGGGCCGGTGGAACGTTTTCTACATGCACCTGACGCTGCTGCCGTACATCTCGGCGTCGGAGGAGTTGAAAACCAAGCCGACGCAGCACAGCGTAAAGGAGTTGCGAAGCATCGGTATCCAGCCGGACGCGCTGATCTGCCGGAGCGACACGGAGATCACGCGCAGCATCCAGGAGAAGCTTTCGCTGTTCTGCGACGTGGAAACGGAAGCGGTTTTCCCGATGCCCACCGTGAACAACGTGTACGAAGTTCCCCTGATCATGGAGGATTTCGGGTTGGGTCGGTACCTCTCGCAATCGCTGAGCCTGGACGGCGAGCGGGCACTGGGCGAATGGTACGACCTGGTGGACAGGATGAACGCCGCCGAGCGGGCGGTGCCCATCGCCATCGTGGGGAAGTATGTGGAATATCCCGACTCCTACATGTCGGTTCGGGAGGCGTTGCGACACGCGGCGTCATCGTGCGGGCTGCGGGCGGAGGTGCGCTGGGTACATTCCGAGGCGGTGGAACGGGACGGGCCGGAGGAACATCTGAAGGACGTGTGTGGCATCGTGGTGCCGGGAGGTTTCGGGCCGCGGGGCGTGCAGGGGATGGTCGAAACCAGTCGTTACGCCAGGGACAAGGAAGTCCCCTACCTGGGCCTGTGTCTCGGCATGCAGGTGATGGTGATCGACTGGGCGAGAGAGGTGGCGGGCTTGCGCTGGGCGAACTCGTCGGAGCTGGACCCGGACTGCGAGCATCCGGTAATCGACATCATGCACGGGCAGAGGGGAATTACGGACCTGGGCGGGACGATGCGGCTGGGGCAGTATCCCTGCCGGCCGCAGAGCAACTCCCGAATGGCGCAAGCATACGGCGACGACCGCAACGAGGTATTGGAGCGACATCGGCACCGCTACGAGGTCAACAACAAGTACCGGGAATCTTTGGAAGCATCCGGGATGGTGATGAGCGGGCTTTCGCCGGACGGCGAGTTGGTAGAGGCGGCGGAGGTACCGGACCATCCATTCATGGTGGGCGTGCAGTTTCACCCCGAGTTTCAGTCGCGCCCCAACCGACCGCATCCGCTGTTCAGCGCCCTGATGGGCGAGGCCAGGAACACGGTGCGGGAAGGGAAGCAGTTGCCATTCAGCCGGCCGGGTTGGTGGTCATTTTCGACGCAGTAGAGCAGACAGGGAAAATTTTCAATCGCACCCCCGCCGCGGCGTTCGCGGCAATCATTCTCTAATCCGGTTACCACACGTTCCGGGGCGACGATCCGGCCCAATGAGCCGATGGATCGGGCACGGTATGCGACGGATGACAGCGATAATTTTGGGATACATGGACCGGGAGGATAAGCAGTGAAACTGTTTTTGGACACCGCAAACATCGATGAAATTCGAGCCGGCGCAGAGTTGGGCGTCATATCGGGCGTAACCACCAACCCATCGCTGGCCGCCAAAGAGGGTATTGGCGGCGCGGCGGGCTACCGCGCAGCCGTACAGGAAATAGCCGACATCATCGAGGGCCCGATATCGGTGGAGGTGGTGAGCACCGACGCGGCGGGCATGATCGCCGAGGGCAGGGACATTGCCGAGTGGATCCCCGAGCCGTGGGTGAAAATTCCGAGCACCGAGGAAGGGTTCAAAGCGATCAGCGTGCTGGCGCGCGATGGCATCCAGGTCAACCAGACGCTGGTGTTCACCGTAAACCAGGCCCTGTTGGGCGCCAACGCCGGCAGCACCGTGGTGAGCCCGTTCGTGGGCCGTCTGGATGACATCGGACAAGACGGCATGGAACTGGTGCGCGACATAGTGGCTGTGTACCGAGAACAGGACCTGGATACCATGGTGATGGCGGCCAGCATTCGCGGCGCGCGGCACTGTACGACGGCCGCAGCCGCCGGCGCGGACATTTCCACCGTGCCCTACAACGTATTGACGCAGATGATCAAACACCCACTGACCGACGCCGGCCTGTCGCGATTCCTGCAGGACTGGCAACAAGCATCCGGAGGCTGACGATATGGTTCGCGCCCGCACCGGGACCACAACGGCCCCCCGCCGCCGCCGCCGTCCACCACAGTCCATCGATGACGACGCGAATATCGTCATTGACCGAGGGCGAGGGGACGACGCGGATGGTGATTTAGCAGCGCACGCAAACGGCGCCCACGTCGGAGATCCAGTCGACATTGCCGACCTGGCGACGCTGTCACAGGCAGGCCTTTTACAACTGGCCCCCGAGGTCGGTATGCGCGACGACGGCAATCTCGCCGAGTTGGGACGGGACGCTCTGTTCCACCGGGTTCGGCAGGCCGCCTCGGGCAGGAACCAACTGGTGGCGTCTGGCGTCCTGGAAGTGATGGATGCAGGGCATGGGCTGTTACGGTCGATGCACTATCCTCCGGTGGCCGGCGACGTTTTCGTGGGTCAGTCGCAGATCCGGCGATCCAACCTGAAGACCGGGGACACGGTGTCGGGAACGGTGCGTCCGCCGAAGGACGGGGAGCGACACTACGGCCTGACGCGGGTCACCAGCATCAACCTGCTGGAACCGGAGCAGCAGACGCCGGCGAACCGGCGGATTTTTGAGTCCCTGACTCCCATCTTCCCCAACGACCATATCGTGCTGGAGCATCCCCAAGGCGGATTGCCGTCCCGGATGATTGACCTGTTCGCGCCGATCGGGCTGGGGCAGCGGGGGCTGGTGGTATCACCGCCCAAAGCAGGCAAGACCACCGTGCTGCGCCAGATCGCCGCGGCCATCACCGAAAACCGCCCGGACGTCATCCTCATGGTGGTGCTCATCGGCGAGCGACCGGAGGAAGTGACGGAGATGCGCCGGGCCGTCAAGGGCGACGTGTTCGCATCGACGTTCGACGAGTCGGTGGAGGAGCAGTGCCGGGTGGCGGAACTGGCGGTGGAGCGCGCCAAGCGGATGACCGAAACGGGGTGCGACGTGGTGATCCTGCTGGACAGCATCACCCGACTGACGCGTGCCTACAACCTGGCGTTGCCGACCTCGGGCCGGACGCTTTCGGGCGGTATTGATCCGGCGGCGTTGTATCCGGCCAAGCGGTTCATCGGCGCGGCCCGGAACCTGGAGGAAGGCGGATCGCTGACCATCATCGCGACCTGCCTGTTGGACACGGGCAGCCGGATGGACGAGGTGATCTACGAGGAGTTCAAGGGCACCGGCAACATGGAGTTGCACCTGGACCGGCGGTTGGCGGACCAGCGCTACTTCCCCGCCATCGACGTGGTGCGCAGCGGAACACGGCGAGAGGAGTTGCTGTACGACGCAGAGGCGGTACCGCAGATCTGGCTGCTGCGCCGGATGGTGACGCTGGCGTCGGGCGGCGATCAGGCCAACATGGGCGATGCCACCAAGCGGGTGCTGGAGCGGTTGGCGCGCACTCGCACGAACTCCGAATTCCTGACCAACCTGACCAAGGAAACCTAGGCAAGCCTGACGTGGGTAAGCGCGTGGGGCGGCCCTCGGGTCGCCCTCTTGCGTAATACGCGGCATGCGCGTGCCACGACGCGGGCGTCCCGTTGGCTTTATAATGGCGTCAGGTTAGGGAGCCATTGACCATGACGACGCCGACGAAACCACGGAGCGGGATGCGGGTTTCCATCGCCGAGTTCCTTGAGCTGGAACTTCCGGAACCGGACGACAAGCTCAAGATGGAACTGGACGACGGGAATCTGTACATCATGCCGAGACCGAGGATCGCACATCAGTCGACGCAAGGAAGACTGCTTTATCACTTTTACCTTTATCAGGATGCTTTTGAAGAGACTCCTTTTGATGTGCACGCCGACGTGATCGTGGCGCTGCCATCGGAGCTGCCGAGGCTGTTCGCGCCTGACCTGGCGGTGATTCTGCCAGACAACGACGCAGTCGTGGGCGAGCGAATGATCGAGGGAGCGCCCGACATAGTTGTGGAGGTCCTGTCATCGGACCGCAACCGCGACCTGGTGCGCAAGCGGCAGGTGTACGCCGAGGCGGGCATACCGGAATATTGGATATTTGACCAGGTGAATCAAGTTGCTCGGCAGTTGGAATTGCGCGATGGAGAGTACGTGGAACGAACTGTGCTGACCGCCGACGATACGCTAACCACACCGTTGTTGCCCGGTCTGGAAATACCGTTGAGTAACGTATTCCGCCACCGCGGCCGCCCACGACCGGAAGGGGAGTAGAGTGCGATGGCGCCCCGTTCAGGAAATATCCTGATCGTCGATGACGAGGCGACTTCAGCCATCGTGCGGGCGGTGCGAAGGCGGCTTGAGGACGAAGGGTGGACCACCAAGGTGGTGAGCAAGGAGGCGCACGGCTCGGCCGACGACATGCTGTGGGCGGCGCTGGAGGCGATTGAGGACGCGATGCCGGACGGGGTAATCCTGGATGTGCGGCTCGGCGAATACCGGGATGACCAGTTCAAGGGGTTGGACCTGCTCAAGAGAATTGTAGAGGACCGCCCGCGGCTGCCGGTGTTGATGTTTACGCAGTACAGCCAGGGCGTGGAACGCGAGACAGTCGCGCGCAGCGCGTTGCAGGTGGAAGCGCCGGTGGAGTTCATAGACAAACTGGCGTCGCCGGAAGAGGTGGCATTGCGAATGCGGAGACTGGTCGGCGCGGAGCCCGGGACAATCGCCATTGGAAACCGCATTTTGCTGGACAACGACGCCGCTGCGGTCATGGTGGTGGACGACGACGGAACTCGCGCCGCGGTGGCCGACGTAACGGGACGACGTTTCGACATCCTGCGCGACCTGGCCCAGGCCTGGTATCGCAGCCCCGGCAACGTGGTGCCGTTCGACCGGCTGGAGCGTTACCTCGAGGGCGACGATACGCGGGCGTCGCTGAGGGTCAGGATTCGGGAGATCAAGGTGTCGATGGGGCGCGCCCTGGGCCGGCCCCTGGGCGCTAACGACTTCATAGTCAGCGTCCGGGACCGAGGCTATCGCCTGCTGCCGCCGCGGGACTAGGGGGACGCATGGCGACGTTGCCTTCCCGACGGACCGGCGGACATCCCCTGCTGGCCTACGCGGGGATATTCCTGGCGGTGGTTGGCCTGGTCGCGATGGTGGCATCGCTGTTCGTTCCGTTCACCTGGATATATCCCGAACCGTTGCCGGTGGAACCGCTGGCATACTTCGGGATAGCCGGCGTGGTGGTGGGGCTGGCGGTCGCAGTGGGAAGCTACGTAGCGGACGGAAGCCGAAACGGCAACGGCAAGGGTACAAACGGACTGGACGACTGGAGCCGGCTTACGGAGCAGCAATTTGAGACGTTCCAGCATGACCTGGGCCGGCCCATGCGCCGAATCCTGGGCAAGTGCCGCGAGGTGCGCGGCGTGCTGGCGGCGACCGGCGAGGACGTTTCGATAGTGGTCCACGAGTTGCTGGATGAGATCGAGGAGCAGGCGCCATCGTTCAGGCTGATGATGGGAAACATGCAGGTGATGATCAACCTGGAAACGCCGGATGCTCCCATTGAGCGCTACCCGGTAGAACCAACCGCAGTGGTCAGCCGTATCGTGGAGCGATACACCGGCCAGGCCGCTGAACAGGGCAAGGACATCGCCTGGTGGTCTGAGCCTGAAGAATTCGGCCTGGTGTATTCGGAGGCCGCCGCGTTGGAGCACATAATCGCTAACCTGGTGGACAACGCCCTGCGATACGGGGGCGATTACATCGAAATTTCAGCGTCGCGGGACGAGGCGAATTTCCGGATTTGCGTGAGCGACAATGGGCCCGGCATACCGGACCACTACAGGCCGCACCTGTTCACCAGGGGTTGGACGCCGGAGATGGGGCGCAGCGAAGAGAAGACCTCGTCGGGCCTGGGCCTGTACATCAGCCGCACGCTGGCCCGCCGCTACGGTGGAGATCTTTCGGTAGAGTCCGTGGCGGCGCCGAAGCCCGATCATCACACCATGTTCACGCTCTCGCTGCCGATAGGTTCGACCGAGGCTTGATCCGTCGAGGGCCAACGGCCCGATCGTCGGAGGAAGCCTCTCGTTATTTCCCACCGGCCCACCCGTGCGACAGAGGATCACAGCAGCGGTCCTGGCATTTGGCGTGATTGCCGTTTTCATGGCGGTTTGGGTGTTCGCCCTACCGGGCCTGCCGGAAGCGCCGTCGATGACGAATGTGCGCCCCACGCCAACGCCGGAGCCGATTCTGCCGACCGCTGCGCCGCCCACCCCCACTCCGACACCGGTTCCCACGGTGGCGGCGCCAACCCCGACTCCGACTCCAACTCCGACACCGATGCCCACTCCGACACCGGCCCCAACTCCAACGCCCACACCAACGCCAACCCCGGCCCAACCGACGCCGACGCCGCTTCCGCATTTCCTGGTGGTGCACCATCCCATCAACCTTGACGTGATACGCGGACATTTCGAGATCGACCTGTTCGGCACGACGCTGCCCGGGTCGATCCTAGAGGTGACGTACGACAACAGGCAGGGCCCAAAACAGAGCATAATCCTGAGGGCCGACAGCGAGGGCAACTTCATCGCTACCATTCCGCTGGCGGAGGGGTTCAACGTCGTCGAGGTGATCAGCAACAACAGCGCGTCGCCCGACCCGAAACACCAACTGCTGCAACTGACCTACGACAGTACGCCTTTGATGCTGTTCGTGGACGTTTTCGCTCCGGAGGACGGGGCGACCGTGGCCGAACGGGTGCTGACGATCTCCGGCGAGACGCTGCCCGGGGCGCAGGTGGTGGTGAATGAGATCATCCCGGCAGCGCCCGACTCATCTGGGCAGTGGCAAGCCGATATCGTGCTTCAGCCAGGTGAGAACGCCATCGCGGTGCGGGCCATGCGCGACGGGACCGCGGAAGAGACAACCATCACGGTGATCTACCAACCGTAGAATCCGGGGACGAGGTTCGGGTTCTGCAATCGTAGTGTGGGAAGCCCAAGCGCTGCTTGCTGGCGTTTGGCGCGTGGGTTTTGATTGATAACGCCGGCAGTGGGGGCTATAATGAACCACTGGCATCCCTAGCAAAATAGAGGAGGCTCCTTCAATGGTTGCTGAAATTCTAACCGGCACTTTCACCGTCAAATCCGGCCACGCCCAGATGCTGAAGGGCGGCGTGATCATGGACGTGGTCAACCCTGAGCAAGCACGGATTGCCCAGGAAGCGGGCGCCGTCGCGGTGATGGCATTGGAGCGCGTCCCAGCCGACATCCGGGCGGACGGCGGTGTTGCCCGTATGAGCGACCCCTCAATGATCGCCGAGATCATCGACTCCGTGTCGATTCCCGTCATGGCAAAGTGCCGCATTGGGCACTTCGTGGAAGCGCAGATACTGCAGGCCATGGGCGTGGACTACGTGGACGAGTCGGAAGTGCTGACGCCGGCCGACGAAATGCACCACGTTTGGAAGCATGATTTCACGGTGCCGTTCGTGTGCGGGTGCCGCGACCTGGGCGAGGCGCTCCGCCGTATTTCGGAAGGCGCGGCCATGATTCGCACCAAGGGCGAAGCCGGCACTGGCGACGTGGTGGAAGCCGTGCGGCACATGCGCGCCGTGCAGGACGCCATTCGCAAGCTGAAGACCATGCCCGACGACGAGTTGGTTGTGGAAGCGCGGGACCTGCGGGTCAGCCTGGACCTGCTGCAGCAGACCCGTGAAGAGGGGCGTCTCCCGGTGGTGAACTTCGCGGCCGGCGGCGTGGCGACTCCCGCCGACGCGGCGCTGATGATGCAGTTGGGCGCGGACGGAGTGTTCGTGGGCTCCGGTATATTCAAGTCCGGCAACCCGGCCGAGCGGGGCCATGCCATCGTGCAGTCGGTCACGCACTACAACGACCCGCACATTCTGGCGGAGGTCTCCAAGGACCTGGGCGAGCCAATGGTCGGCAGGAGCGTTCGCGAGTTGGCCGAGAGCGAGTTGCTGGCGCCGCGCAGCGTATAGCCGGAAAGGTCGTTGGGTTGCGCACCCGGCGACGCAAGGACACCGCGACATACGGACGGAACGGGACATTATCAGCTGGACACGTAGTTGAACATCGGCGTTTTGGCAGTACAAGGAGATTTTGCGGAACATTGCCATGTGCTCCGCAGCATAGGCGCTAACGCTACGGAAGTGCGATTGCCCGAACATCTCCAGGGTCTGGACGGCTTGATCATCCCAGGCGGTGAGAGCACCACGCTCAGCCGCCTGATGTCCCTGTACAACCTGCGGGAGCCGGTGGCCCAGATGGCATCATCGGGAAAGGCGGTTTGGGGGACCTGCGCCGGCATGATCATGCTGGCCGCAGAGATCACGGAAGAGGACCCCATACCGTTGGCGGTGATGGATGTTGGCGTGCAGCGTAACGCCTTCGGCCGCCAGGTCGATTCGTTCGAGCAGGACCTGAAGATCAAGGGGCTGGGTTCGGACCCGTATCACGCCATCTTCATCAGGGCGCCGGTGATCATCCGGGTGGGCGAGGACGTGGACATACTGTCGGCGTTGCCCGACGGGCGTCCGGTGGCGGTGCGAGAGGGTAATCTGCTGGCGACCTCCTTTCATCCCGAACTCACCGCGGACGCGCGCATTCACCGGTACTTCGTCGAGATGGCCGGCGGGCCCACGTTCGACGAGAGCGCCCCACAGATTGACGCTCCGCGGGTGCGGGGGCGCCTGGCACAAGAATAATAGTCAATAACGCAACATACCAATCATTTGTAAACTCCCCATTAGCGACAAGGAGGGCATAGTTGGTTACGGTCGAGCAACTGGCCCACGATGAATTGCAGCAACTCCTGGATGTGTTGCCGCCAAGGGTTCTGGCCGGCATACAGGCGCAGGACGAGTTTGAGGACCTGCTGGAAATTGTCCTGGATCTGGGACGTCCGCCGGAAGCGCGGTTCTCGTTCGGCGACGTGATACTGGATGAAGAGCCGGTGGGACGCGAAGACCTGGAGCACGTCGTATCCGGCGTGGGCGACTTCGGCGGCGACAACCGGGCCGGAATGGAGCGCACGCTGCACCGTATCTCGGCGATTCGCAACCGCAACGGCAGCGTGGTGGGAATCACGTGCCGCGTGGGGCGGGCCGTATTCGGGACCATCAAGATAATCGAAGACCTGGCCTACGGCGGCAAGAACATCCTGCTGCTGGGACGCCCCGGCGTGGGCAAGACCACGATGCTGCGCGAGGTGGCCCGGGTGCTGGCGGACGAGGCCCGCAAACGGGTGATCATCGTCGACACGTCCAACGAAATCGCCGGCGACGGAGACATTCCTCATCCGGCCATCGGACACGCCCGGCGGATGCAGGTGCCGACGCCCACGGTGCAGCACGACGTGATGATCGAGGCCGTGGAAAACCACATGCCGCAAGTCATCATCATCGACGAGATGGGCACCACCCTGGAAGCGTCAGCGGCGCGCACCATCGCGGAGCGCGGCGTGCAACTGGTGGCCACGGCCCACGGCAACACGCTGGACAACCTGATCATGAACCCGACCCTGTCGGACCTGATCGGCGGCGTGCAGACCGTTACGCTGGGAGACCAGGAAGCGCGGTTCCGGGGCACGCAGAAGACCGTGCTGGAGCGGAAAGCACCGCCCACTTTCGACGTGGTGGTCGAGATCCAGGACTGGAACGAGGTGGCGGTACACGACGACGTGTCGCAGGTGGTTGACCAGTGGCTGCGCGGCTATCCGGTTGAGCCGGAAGTCCGCCACATGAACGAGGACGGGAACATCTCGAAGACGGCCGCGACCCGGCAGAACGAGGCGGCGCCGACACCATGGGCGGCCAACGAGATCCGCAACCGCCGGGGCCGGAACCGGAACGGGCGCAGCCGGGACGCCTACGAGCAGTACCCGCCGGAGCGGTTCCAGGATGCACCGGACGCCGGCGGCGCAGTCGGGCCTCGGCTGGACGTGCGCATCTTCCTGTTCGGCGTGAGCCGGGACAAGGTGGAGGCGGCGCTGGCCGAACGGGGCGCAACGGCGGAGATCGTCAGCGAACTGCGGCGGGCGAACGTGCTGCTGACCACCAAGAACCACTACCGGCGGGGCAGCCAGTTGGTGCGCATCGCGGAAACCAACAGCGTTCCGGTGTACGTGCTGCGGAAAAACACCGTGCCCCAGGTGAGCGAGTTCCTGACATCCATCGCGCGGGACCAGGGGATAGACCTGCCGCCACCGTCGGGCCGTTTCAAGGAGGAGACGGACGCCCAGGCAGAAGCCGCCGCCCGGGCTGAGGCTGAAGAAGCGGCGCAGAGGGTGCTGTCCGGAGAGTTCAGCGTGCAACTGGAACCCCAGCGGCCGTACATACGGCGGTTGCAGCACATGCTGGCCGAGGAATTCAACCTGGCGTCCACCAGCCGGGGGCGTGATCCGCAGCGCGCTGTGCTCATCTACCGGCCGTGAATCTCCGGTAGATAAGTATGCGGATTGGCGTGCCGGTTTGTGCCATTAGGCCGCCACTACCGTAAAGGATAGGTTGGCGTCCATGTCCGGTCTTTTCATAGCCTTTGAGGGCGGGGACGGCGCCGGCAAATCGACGCAGGCGGCCATATTGGAGGACACCCTTCGCCAACAAGGTCTCCGCACGTTGCTGTTGCGTGAGCCCGGCTCAACGACGGTCGGGGATTACCTGCGTGAATACCTGGTCGCGAAGCAGCCCATTTCATCCCTGGCCGAACTGCTGCTGTTCGAAGCGTCGCGCGCAGAATTGGTGCGTGAGAGGATCGTGCCGGCGACAGAAGAGGGCACGGTGGTTATCTGCGACCGTTTCGCTGGCTCTACGGTAGCTTACCAAGGTCATGGGCGTGGGATAGACCTGGAAACGATAGATACGCTCAACGACATCGCGACCCAAGGCCGATATCCCGATCTAACCCTCCTCATTGACGTTGATCCACTGGTGGGTTTGGGGCGAATCAACAGCCGGCTGCTTCAGCTTGCCCTCCCGATTGGCGATGCGCCGGACCGCTTCGAAGACGAAGAATTGGCCTTCCATGACCTGGTACGGCGCGGTTTCCTTCGCCAGGCCGAAGCCAATGCTAAAACCTGGAGGCAGATCGAAGGCAACCGTTCCATTGACGAGGTTTCGTCTGCGATCTGGAGAGAGGTACTCCCCCTTCTAAACACCGATGGTGTCCGATTAGAAGACACCTGACAGTGGCTGCGGTAAAGCGGAAAACACGTCGTTTGCCAAAGGAGACTGGCGGGTGATACCGTAGCCCGGATGCCTTCCCGTAACACCTGCTGGCCGGCGGCGGTTGCTATAGCGATTCTGATTGCGTTGACTGCGCTGGCCTGCGCTCCTGGCAACGCACCTGCCCCGAATGATTCCATGACCATCAATCGAATTGCGTACATAGACTCGAACGGGCAGTTGGTGACGGTCAATCCCGACGGCAGCGACCGGAGCACGCTCACCGCTGGGGAGGTCGCAGAATCGTTGGGACGCATGGGCGGCGTGATGGCCCAACCGACGAGCGAGACACGCCTTTACGGGTGGCCGGTCTGGTCGCCGGACGGGAGTCGAATAGCCGTTTCGCTGATCAGCGGGCGCAGGCCGTCCGAAGCCGAGATGAGCGTGCAATCGCTGGAGTCATCCAACGGAGTCGGCGGGCCAATCTTCGTAAACTCCGCGCCGTTGACTATAGCGGACGGCACGCCGCACTACGTCCAATGGTCGCCCGACAGCCAACGCCTGGGGGTAACCGCCGCCACGCCGGAGGGCCTGACGCTTTTCGTGGTGGATGCCAATCCGGTGGATGGTGAGGCGACACCCGCCGCGGCGGTGCCGGTGGTGCGTGGCGCGCCGTTGTATTTCGACTGGTCGCCGGATAGCCGATCTTTGGCGGTGCACAGCGGCGAAGAACTGTCGGTGCTGCGGCTGAACGATGATGCCACGGGGTTCACGGCACAGCCCATCAGCAGGTCGCGCTCTTTCCGCACTCCGGCGTGGTCTCCGGACGGGACGACGCTGGCCTGGTCCGCGCCCGGGGGCGACAGCGAAGCGGTCTGGCTGGGAAAGCCGGACGACACGGACTACCCACCGATGCGCTTGGCGGAGGTGGAGGGAGCCTGCTCGTTCCTGTGGTCGTCCGACGGTCGGGTGATTGCGGTGGCCGACCGTCAGGAAGAAGGATCGCCGGCTTATCGACGGCTGCGGCTGGTGGCGGCGGACGGCAGCGGTGTGCGCACGGTGAGGGAGGACGATTGGGTGCTGGGCTTCTTCTGGGAACCGCAGGGGACGCGGCTGGCGTGGGTAGCCCTGAACAGCGAAGAGCGGACTATGGAGTGGCGGATTGAGGACGGAGCGGCAACGGAGACCGAGGCGGCCGCCGGCTCGGATGATCCCGTGGGTGGGCTGCGCTTTTCGCCCAGCGGGGAAACGTTCCTGATGCTGGCATTTTTCGACCAGTACGCCCGCAGCCACTCGCCGTGGGCACCAGACGGGTCCGCCCTGGTGGTATCGGGGAACCAGCAGTACCTCTCGCAACGGAGGAACGGCAGCAGCGCGGCGGGGCCGCACGTGTACGTCGCCAAGATCGGGGAACCGGGCGGGCTGCAGGACATAGCCGCCGGCGGGATCGCGGTATGGTCCCCGCAGTGATTTGATGCGTCGGACGTTGACGGCGCGGGCGGGGGCATTGCTTCTTGCCATCGGATTAGCCGTGGGAGTTGTGGCGTCGGCGTGCGCCGGACCTTCTGCGCCGGCTGCCACGGCGGTTCCGCCGACGCCCACACCGCCGCCGGACCCGGCGCTGCTGCTTGCCGAGACAGCGGCGAACCTGCGGGATCTGCGGTCTGCGGAGTTCGCGCTGCGACACGAGTCGGGCGCGATTTTCCTGCCGGCGTTCAGCGCGAAACTGACCGAGGCGCGCGGGGCCTGGGACGCGCAGCACGGGGCCCAACTGGATGTGGATGCTTACCTGGTGTCCGACGCGCAGACTGAGGCGGAATCGGGCATTTACCTGGGAATGCAATCGGTGATCACCCCGGACGCCTACTATGGGACGGACCCTTTCTCGGGGGCATGGCTGAAACAACCGCGATCGTTAGTGCCGATACCGGTGACCGAGTTGAACCGTCTGATAGCCGACCTGGTGGACATGGTTGACGCTCCGGTGCTTGAGGGCAGTGATGAGGTTGACGGAGTTGCCGTTCACAAGATTTCCGGCTCAGCGCCGGCGTCGGTGATGGACTGGCTGCCGCTGTCCGCCGAGGCGGGCCAGACGGTACGCATTGAGGTCTGGACCGACACTGAGGAGAAACTGCTGCGCAAATTGCGCGTCACCGGCCCCGTGGGATCTTTCGACCAGGCCGATACGGTGCGGGAGATCCTGTTGACCAACATCAACGGGGAAGTGAACATCCAACCGCCCGACCAATTCACAGACGTGAGCGGCGGCTGATTCATCGCCGGAGATCGCGAGGGCAGCGTTGCAAATCCGTCCCGGGAGGATGGGAATCTCGTCCCGCCGTCAGTGGGCGCTGGTGGGCGTGGTGGCGTGCGGCGCGTTCATCACCGCGCTGGATCAGACGGTGGTGGTCACCGCGCTGCCGGCGGTGATGGCCGATCTGAAAGTGCCGATTATCCGGCTGGAGTCGGTGATCTGGGTGGTGACGGCCTACTTGCTGGGGTACACGGTAGCGATGCCGCTGCTGGGACGGTTGGCCGACGTACACGGGTACGTTCGCATCTATTGGGCGTCGCTGGTGGTGTTCGGCGTCGGGACGACGCTGGTTGCGCTGTCCGGCGAGTTCGAGGGGCTGAACGGGCTGTTGGAGCCGTTGGACCAGATCGTCGTGGCGCGGGTGATCCAGGCCATTGGCGGCGGCGGCGCGGTGCCCATCAGCCTGGCAATCGCGGCGGCGTTGACGGCTCCGGAGCATCGCGGGCTGGCGCTGGGCATCGTGGCCGGCGCGGCGGAGGCGGGCAGTATGCTGGGGCCGGCGTACGGCGGCACGGTCATAGAGATCTGGGGCTGGCGGGCGATCTTCTGGCTGAACGTGCCGCAGGCGGCGGCGATCGCGGCGCTGTTGTTATGGGTACCGAAACAGGCCGCGACCGGAGGGCGAATGGACTACCGGGGCGCGGCGATTCTGACGGTGGCGCTGGTGCTGATTTCCCTGGCGTCTGCCCACGAGGGTTTGTTCCGGGCGGCGTCGTGGGTCCCGTTCGCTCTGCTGGCGGGATGCGCGCTGTGCGTTGGGGCGCTGGTCTGGACGCAGCGGCGGGCCGTGGAGCCAATACTGTCCGGAGCGTTGTTCCGGGTGTGGGCGTTCGTGTCCGCCAACGCATGCCAACTGCTGGTGGGGGTCGCGTTGATCATCGCCATGGCGACGACGGTGATCATGGCGAACACGGTGATGAACCGGCCCGAGCGCCCGGTGGACGCGACCACCGCGGCCCTGTGGCTGTTGCGCATGACGGGGACGATTCCGGTTTTCGCCATCCTCGGCGGATGGCTGCTGCGCTGGGTGGATGCCAGATGGGTGGCGGTGGTCGGCCTGGCGCTGATTGCGGCGGGCATGTTCCGCCTCGGCGGGTGGCCCGTGGAGATCGCTGAACCGCGGCTAACGGTGGACATGGTGGTGGCCGGCGTGGGATTCGGGCTGGTGATCGCGCCGCTGATGCACCGGGCCATCGCAGCCGCGCCGTTTGAATACCGGGCGGTGTCGGCATCCACGGTGGTGGTGTCGCGGATGCTGGGGATGACACTGGGGATGGCAGCGCTTTCGGCGTGGGGGGTGAACGAGTTCCTGGCGATCCTGGCCGAGACGCCGTCGCCGCTGACGATGACCGGCCTAGACGCGGCGGCGCGGGCACAAGCGATCATGGAGTACCGGGAGACTTTGCAGACGGCCAGCCTGGACCTGTTCCACACCTTCTACCGGGTGGCGGGAATCATCGCGCTGGTGGCGTTGGTTCCGGCACTGCTGATGCGGGCGAGCGCGCGGGAGCGGGAGGAGGCCGCATATCCTTCGACAGGCTCAGGATGAGCGGAGGGTGGCTCGCGATGGGCGGGTGTGGACTACGATGGGCGGGGTAGAATGGAGGCGAGCGCAAAAAACAGGCGCCACGGGGGCAACAGGGAGCGGCTGACATGGAACTGAAACGGTTGGGAGCATCGGGCGTGATGGTGCCGGAGATCGGGCTGGGAACATGGCGGTACAGCGGTGGGTCGGAACCGTTGCGGCGCGGGATCGAACTGGGCGCCAACCTGATCGACACGGCGGAGATGTACCGCACGGAGGATCAGGTGGGCGAGGCCATCGCCGGCATCAGGGACCGGGTGTTCATCGCGACCAAGGTGCTGGGGAGCAACCTCCGATACGACGCGGTGCTGCGGGCGGCGGACAAGAGCTTGCGCCTGCTGGGCGTGGACAAGATCGACCTGTATCAGATTCACTGGCCAAACCCGAGAGTGCCCATCACCGAGACGATGCGGGCCATGGAGCGGCTGGTTGCCGACGGCCTGGTGGATTACATCGGCGTCAGCAATTTCTCGGTGGAGGACATGATGGACGCCCAGTCAGCGATGCAGAACAACCCCATCGTGTCCAACCAGATCCTTTACAACCTGCGCCGGCGTAGGGCGGAGCGGGACGTCATTCCCTACTGCCTGGAGCACGACATCATGGTCATGGCGTATTCACCGCTGCACGAGGGCGCGCTGGTAGGCAACGGCGGCGGGAGGCTGCGGCGAGCGCTGGGACTGGGCGGGGACCAACAGGTATTGGCCGAGATCGCGGACGAAACAGGGAAGACGGCGGCGCAGGTGGCATTGAACTGGGTGGCCGACCAGGACGGCGTGATCGCGATTCCCAAGTCCAACAGCGTGGCGCGGACTGAGGAGAACTGCGCGGCGTCGGGCTGGCACCTGACCGCCGAGCAGCGGCAGCGGTTAAACCGGGCGTTTTCGGTGTGAGGGCGTGCGCCGGTCAGGCTTCCGCCGGCGCTTCACCCGATTGACCGGCCAAGGGCGGGTCCATCCCAGGGGGATCGAACCCGGGCGGGAACCAGAATACGGGACGCCCGGCTTCGGGAGCGACGTGGTAGTGATTGACCAAAGCGGTCAATATACGGGTCTCGCTGCGCTGCATTTGACCGAGCAGTTCATCTCGCATGTCGCGCACATCATCGCGCAGAGACTTGACGTCGTCCTGAACCACCTGCATATGGACCTGTATGGTCTTGACGTCAGATTGGAGGTCCTTGACATCCGACTGCACGGCTTTCATGTCGGCCTGTAGACCCTTCACGTCGGTTTGGAGAGCCTTCACGTCGATTTGTAAGGCCTTGATGTCCTCCTGCTGCGATTGTTGGTTGTCGCGAACAGACTCCAAATCATCGGAGAGGCGATCAACACGGTTGGACATGCGGCCTGACCAGTAGAAACCGCCGCCTATGACAAAAAGCGACGTAACGAGGCCGGCGACGGCTGCGATTATTGGGAGTATGTCCATGGCGCGTTCCCAACGGATGACGTGGTCATTATAGCGCAATGATGGCAGTCAGAGGCTGTAGCTGCCGATGGCGCGCCACGAGAGGTCTGGCGCCCAGCGTCCGTTGGACCAGTCGTCGCCAGCGGCGTTGGACTCAAATCGCGTGAGGGCGAGGCGCCACGAGCGGGTAATCTGGGAGACCTTGAGCTCGTCGGTGACGGAACGGGCGAAATCCAAGGCGCTGTCGAACACCGAGTCGGGCAGGTTGGCGTGGGACATCAGCGGGATCTGCGGCGGGAATTCAGGGCCATAGACGCGCCGGTCGCCGCCCACGTCGGGGTTGCGCTCCAGCAGGTCGGCGACCATGGACTGCAGCCGATACAGGGACTCGTTGACCACCTCGGGCGAGAAGTCCAGCCAGATGTTGCCGTCGGTCTCGGTTTCGCGGGTGGTGGTGATCCCGCGGTTGAACAGTGGGAAGCGCGGCGACACGCGGCGGTAGCGGTCCGCGAGACGCTCCACTTCGCCGGCCAGTTGCGCTTCCACGGTGCCTGCGTCGTCGCCCACCAGGGGGAAATAGTCTGACATGGGCATGTGCAGCATGTGCATCTCGGCGGCCCAGCAGGCGTACTGGCCGCAGATTAGCTGGCGCGCCCGGTAGGCGCGAGCGGTGAAGTCGGGGTCGGTGAGCAGGCTGACGGCGTAACGGATGGACATGTGGGGATTATAGAACCGACAGGCTCATGATGCCATCATGAATACGCGGACGCGGCATTCGCAAAATGACGCGACACTCATCAGTAGAGTGCCGCAGAAACTGAGTCCGGCAATCGAATTCGCCATCATATTTCACGGTCAGTCAGGATCTAACGAGCGTTGATCGATGGGATGCCAATGAATCAACTCTTTATTGACCTGTTCTGAAACGTAGTCGTCGTTCTTGACGCTGGCGACGACTGCCCTGGCTTGACATCCGGTGAACTGCTCCAGCATTGCTGAATTTCTGATGGCCCGATCGGAGTCTCGCTTATCAGCCGTGAATGATATTTCCACAGCGATATAGACGATTTCAGAGCCGTCGATGGCCTGCACCACCAAGTCTGCCGCTCGGAAGCTCCTCAACTCCGCCGTCGTGAAGCGGCTATTGGAATGTTTTTGTGCCCAAGCGGCCAGTTCGAGCTTTTCCACGCTGCGAACGTAACCCAAGCCCATATCAAATGCTATGACACCCGCCTCCCGAGCCACCTCCGCCCGGGCGTGTCCGCCTTTAACTTGTCCGATGTCCTCGGCCATCGAGTCTTGGCGATTCTTGATGACTTCGACATCCTCGGCCATCGAGTCTTGGCGATTCTTGATGACTTCGACATCCTCGGCCATCGAGTCCTGGCGACTCTTGATGACTTCGATGTCCTCGGCCATCGAGTCCTGGCGACTCTTGACCTCGTCCATATCGCTGACCAAAGTGCCCAGCTGTTCGTTAATGGCAGCGAGGGAGGTCGCCACTTCTCGGTTGATCTCAACCTGGGTTTCCACGAAATCCGGCAACGCCCGTTCTATGGAGCGTGTCGGGTCATCCTGGAATCTCAGATCATCTGCACTGTCGGCATTCCGACGGATGAGATCCTCCATGCGTCTCAGGTCGCGGTTGGGTTCTTGAGTAGCCATGCCTTCTTCTCGCCTGCCGTGGACAACTACCCTGCCAGTATAGCAAAACTTTGCCATATCAAAGCGTGAACCAGTCGCAACAACCGGTGGGTACACCACTACGGGGCGATGGGATTTTGTTGAATCGCAGCCAGACTATATTAGACCGTCAGGTTGCGGGAAGTTCTCGCAGAATCCGATACGCCCAAGTATTCTGCTCATCCAGCCGGACTCGTGGTACAAGAGGGCTCATCCCATAGGTTATACTCTCTGCGCCTTGACGTGACCTCTGGATCACAATGTATGACCGCCGCCGAACCGACTACCCGCATCCTCATCACCGACTTCGTTTGGCCTTCCACTGCGCCGGAGCGGGAGGTTTTGGTTGACGGGTTGGGCGATGGCGTTGAGGTGGTGGAGGCTCCGGATGGGTCGGAGGAGACGTTGGCGTCGCTGGCGGTGGATTGCGACGCGATCATGACGTGCTTCGCGCAGGTTACGCCAGCAGTGGTGCGGGCCGCCGAACGGTGCCGGTGCATCAGCCGGTACGGCGTGGGCGTGGACAACATCGCGGTGGACGTGGCGACCGAGTTGGGCATCCCCGTAACCTACGTGCCCGACTACTGCGTGGACGAGGTCAGCGACCACGTGATGGCGATGCTGCTGACGTGGAACCGGCAGGTGGGCTTCTACGACGGGGTCGCCAGGGCAGGACGTTGGGAGGGCACACCGTCGCCGCACCCTCTGACACGACTGCGCGGTCAGACCATCGGCATCCTGGGATTCGGACGCATCGGCCGGGCGGTGGCGGACAAGGCGCGCGCGTTCGGGCTATCCGTGTTGGCGTTCGATCCTTACCTAGCGTCGGATGCGAACCTGCCCGACGGAGTGAGCGCGGCATCACTGGACGATCTGCTAGCGGCGTCCGACTACGTGACGGTGCACACGCCGCTGAACGAGGAGACGCGGGGGCTGGTGGGCGAGCGGGAATTCGGCTTGATGCGTTCGACGGCGTACCTGATCAACTGCGCGCGGGGGCCCATCGTGGACGAACCCGCGCTGTACGCCGCGCTGCGGGACGGCAGTATCGCGGGGGCCGGCCTGGACGTGATGGAGTCGGCGTCGCCGCCGACGGACCACCCGATGTTCGCGCTGGACAACGTGATCGTAACGCCCCACGTGGCGTTCCTGTCGCAACAGTCGGTGCTGGAACTGGAGGTGCGGACCGCCAAGGCGACGGTGGACGTGCTGCAGGGACGGATGCCGGAGTTCCTGGTGAATCCGGCGGTGCTGCCGCACTCGCGGGTTAATTTACATGGATAATCCTCCGGAGGCGGACCTGCGGCAGGGTAAACGGGATTTTGTTTGACAGGGGGATGCTTTGGCTACGGCAGGATTTACGGTTAGTTATCTGGGAACGGGGTCGGGAGGCAGCACGCTGCGGGATCATACGGCGATGGTGTTGGAGTGCCCCGACGGCGCGCGGATCCTGCTGGACGCGGCGTCTGGCAACACCGTGCTGCGCCATTCCGAGCAGTTGGGGATGTCTCCGACAGAGTTCGACCATTGCCTGCTGAGCCACAGCCATCCCGACCACTGCGAGGGGCTGCCGCACATCGAGATGCAGCGCAGCCGGCGCAATCCCGCCGAGGCTCCGATGCAGGTGTACGGGTCCGAGCGGGCAATGTCGGACCTGGCCACCTTGATGGCTTACCCCCAGCGTGGGTTGACCGTGGAAGCGGACAGAGTACGGCGACGAGATGGCCGGCTGGTGTTCACGCTCCAGCCCACCGAGCCTGGAGAGTGGGTGCAGTTGACGCTGACCGTGCGGGCCAAGTGCGCTCCGGTCGACCACATTGGCGGCGCGATGGCGTGGCGGGTGGAATCGGGTGACCAGGCGGTGGTGTTTTCCGGTGATACGCGGTGGTGTCCATCGCTGGCGGAACTGGCGGAGGGGGCGACGCTGTTGATCCACGAAGCCCTGTGCATCGAGGCGGAACGTGAACGGGCCGACCAAACCGCGCACTCGACCGCCGCCGAGGCCGCGCGCATCGCTCAGATGGCAGGAGTGCAGGCGTTGACGCTGACGCACATCGACAACGCGTACCACCTGGACACCGGGCCGTTGGCGGCTGAAGCGCGGTCGGTGTACGACGGGCCGGTGTCGGTGGCGTTTGACTGCTGGCAGCAGAGCGTCTGATTCGGGCGTCGCAAAGTCCGGCACACCGGCAGATCCTACATTTCTGCCGCCGTCTGATCGGTTCCCCGGGCGGCGAATGGTGGTAACATTGCCGCCGGAATATTTTGCGGTCCATCTCTCGCGAGTGTCTGACACATGCACGCCCATCCAGCGCCACGCGTCAACCCGATAATTCGGGCGATAAATTTCCTGCAGGAGTTTTCCTTGCCGCTGATCGCCGGCGTGGTCCTGGGCCTGGTGGCGGCGAACGTCAATCAACACTGGTACGAGGTGGTGGTGGACTTTCATCCCCTTGGTCACGGTGTTTACGTGTTCGGGCACGCATTGACGCTGCATTTCATCATCAACGGGATGTTCATGTGCCTTTTCTTTGGCATCGCCGCCAAGGAAATCACCGAATCCACGCTGCCCGGAGGGGTGCTGAACCCGTTGCGCCGGGCGATCAACCCGCTGATCGGAACGCTGGGCGGGGTATTCGGGCCGGTTGGCCTGTACTTCCTGCTGGCCTGGATTTTCTACGGGGGCAGCGAGGTATTCGGCGCGGTGGCCAACGGCTGGGCGATTCCCACGGCGACGGACATCGCGCTGGCGTGGCTGGTGGCGCGGGTGGTGTTTGGGCCGCTGCATCCGGCGGTGAACTTCCTGCTCCTGCTGGCGGTGGTGGACGACGCAATCGGGCTGGTGATCATCGCGGTGTTTTACCCGGACCCACACCATCCGGTGGAACCGATCTGGCTGCTGGCGACCGTGGGCGGCATGGCGGTGGTCTACGTTTTGCGCAGGCTGCGAGTCCGCTGGTGGCCGGTGTACATCCTGACCGGGGGGTCGCTTTCGTGGGTTGGCCTGGCCGGTGCGGGAGTAGAACCGGCGCTGGCGCTGGCGCCCATCGTGCCCTTCATGCCCAGCGGCAACCACAACAACGAGGCAGAGGCGGAGCACGCGCACGAGCACCAGTCCATTTCGGCGCCGCATCCGCGCGCGACGGAGGCCGCACACGGCGGACACGGCGGGAACAGTGTGCTGGAGCAGTTCGAGCACCAACTGAAGATGTTCGTGGACTTCGGGCTGTTCTTCTTCGCGTTCGCCAACGCCGGCGTGGCTTTCTCCAACATCGGGCTGGTTACGATGATGGTGCTGGTGTCCCTGATCGTGGGCAAGGGCATCGGCGTCGCTCTATTCTCGTGGCTGGCAGAGCGGGCCGGGTTCCCGCTTCCTGATGGGATGGGAGTGCGACACCTAGTGGTGACGGGCGTGATCGCGGGGCTCGGCCTGACGGTGGCGCTGTTCGTGGCCGGCAAGGCGTTCCCGGGAGACTCGCCATTCCAGGAGCCGGGCAAGATGGGCGCGGTGTTCAGCATCGTGGCGGCGCTGGTGGCATGGGTGCTGGGCAAGGTGCTGCACGTGCGTCAAGAAGGACTCACGTTTCGACTGCAACTCCCGTGGAGTCGAGGCTGACCACGATTCACAAGGTTAGGTTGTCACGAAGCAGGGCTAGCGCAAGGAGATCAGGAGGATGGCAATGATTGGCGTGTTGACGCACCACTGGGCCAAGGATGACAAGATCGCAGAGGCTAAGGCGCTGCTGGAAGGCAACGGGCTGGCGCAGAGCAAAGCGCCGGGATTCGGGGCGCGGCAGACGTTCATTTCGCTGGCGGACCCGACGAAGATCTCGACGCTGGTGACGTGGGAGAGCAACGAGATCTACGACGCGTGGCGCGCCAGCCCCGAGCGGGCCGTGGCGATGGCCGGCGCCGAAGAGCTATGGTCTCAGCCGCCGGAGTCCGAGCGGTTCGAGATGCAGGACTGACCCGGCCGCTGACCGGAATCAAAGCGGTCGGGTTTGAAACCCGCCCCTACGCCAACAGATCGGCTACGTTGATTCGCTCGGCCAGCAGGTCGGCCATGCGGTCGGCTTTGTGAGCGTGGTAGGGGACGACCGCGCCGAGTAGGTCTCCGACGGCGTCGGCGGTGGCTACCGTACCCGAATCGACGAGCAGCACGGGGACGTCGCGCTTGGCGGCTTCCACGCGGATGTACTCGGTGGGGCGAGCGCCGCCGGTGAGCACCAGGCAGCGGGTGTCCTGCATCAGCGAAGCCATCTGGATGTCGGGGCGTTCGGCGCGGGTGATGACGGCCTGGTGGGCGTAGCGGCCAAAGTATCCGGCACCGGAGTCCATGATGTTGCCGCCAATCAGGAAGCGGTCGACCCATTCGTCGCCGTCTGCCGGCGCGAGTTCCCAGTGTCCGCCCAACTGCTGCTTCAACTGGTTCATGGTCAGCGAAAGCATGGGGCGGTCCTCAGGCAGGGAGGCGACGACGGGGATTCCAATGTTGGTAAGTTCGGCAAGCAGCCCGTTGGTCGCAGCGGAGCGGTAGCGCGGAGTCTGGTTGACCATCACGCCAGCGAGGGCGCTGCCGAGTGGAGCGACGCTGCTGGACGCTGCCACCGTGGTAAGGGCGGCGTCATACCCGAACACGGCGATAACGCGGGCTGACAGCCGTTCGACCAGGCCGGCGGTAATCGGTGATGAGACGCCGGAGCCGCTGACCGGGTTCGTCACTTCGACCAGCGTGTGCTCGCTAATGCCGGCGAGGGACCGAACCGCGCTGGCGGCAGCGTCCAAAGACGATGGATCATCGCTGGAGGCCACGGCCACACCGCCGCGGAAGCGCTGGGCGAAGTAGACCGCGTCAGAGTCGGAGCGTCCGGCAGGCGACAGGGGTTTGCAGACGGATACGCGGACGCCGCTGCGCTCCATCAACCTGGCGAGACCGGCGGCAATCGACGTTTTCCCGGCGCCGGGGCCGTGGGATGCTACCAGGAGAACGGACATGCAGATAACGCGGGGCGATTACTCTGCGCCCACCGGCACACGGAATACGGGTTGTCCGCCGTCGTCGTGGCCGTGGTTCGCCAGGGCGATCAACAATTGCTGGTTGCCGCGTCGCATCTCTTCGAGTAGCTCCGTGCGTTGATGGTCCAGCCCTTCTCGCAGATCCCGCATATCGTCGGCAAGACGATCAACTTTCATGTCAAGTTGGTCAACCCGGTTGCTGAGCTTCCCAAGCCAAAAAAACCCGCCACCAATGAGTGCAAGCAAGGTGACGAAGCTGATTATCACCGCAAGAATGTCGGGATTGATGCTGATCATCGGGATGCCTACGGCACGAGGTTCGGCACCTGTCAGTAGTCGTCGACGCGGTTTTCAATGTGCGTGGGATCGAAACCGGGCGGGAAGTTGGTGGTGTCGTCCCACTTGCCCATGGTCATGTCGCAACGGTGGAGGCTGGCGCGGTCGAAGTTTGCGCCCCGCATGTCGGTCATGATCCACATGGAGTCTCGGATCTTGGCGTTGGTGAAATTCGCGCCCTGCATCACCGCGCGGCTGACGTCGGCCCCGTTCATGTTCGCCCCCTGCCAGTCGGAGTTGGTGAGGTTGGCGGAGCGCAGGTCCACCTCGATGGCAGTGGTCTGGCTGCAGTCGGCGGCGGTGAGGTTGGTGTTGAGGAACGACGCGCGGTTGAGGCGGGACCACTGCAGGATGCTTTCCGACATGTCCGACTGCTTCAGGTCGGCCCAGAAGAGGTTGACGTTACGCAGGATGGTCATGGCCATCTGCGCCTGGGACAGGGTCGCGCCGTAGAGGTCTGCGCCGGTGAAGTCGGCGGCGCGCAGGTCGCAGCGGGAGAAGTTGGCCCTGGTGAGCCGGGCGTCGTTGAGGTTCGCGCCGCGCAGATCGGAACCGCGGAGGTCGATGCCGGCAAGGTCAATGCCGCGGAAGTCGGCGACGCGGAGGTCGAGTTGCTGGTCGGGGTTGTCGGCGCGCCACGCCGCCAGGGCGTCCTTGCCGGCGCGCACGATCTCGACGTGTTCGCGGTTAGCCATCAGCCGCGCGCCGCCGCCATCTCGTCTTCGACGTCGAAGACGCGCTCGGCGATAACCATCTTGAGTTGGTTGACCGTACTGTAGCCCGGGTATTCCTCGGTGTCCTCGTCGAAGCGGTCGAAGATCTTCTGCCCGTCGAGGTAGATTTCCAGGCGGCCCTTGTCGGCGGGGGTCATCTTGATTGCGATATCGCCGGCGTTTTGGGAACGCCAGAATTCGGTCGCCAGCCACGTGGCGAGGCCGTGGTACCCTCAAGGCACGCAGTAGACGATGTCCACTTCAACTTTGCCGAAGTCTGACCTTGTCATAGTCATTCGGGTTGATTCTCCTATTCGGGTGTTCAGCAGGGGGATGCGCTTGCGCATGGGTTACGTCCCTCTCCCCTTGCGGGAGAGGGTTGGGTGAGGGGTATCGTCCTCGATTAGCCCTTCACCACGGCGCTGGCCTGGCCGACGGCGGTCTTGTCGCCGTTCTGGTTCTCGCAGTACACGTCCACCACGACCACGGTGGTGCCGTCGTCCTGGGGCTGGCGGCTGTTGACCTGCCCGTGGACGCTGACGGTGTCGCCGTGCTTGACGGGGCGCAGGAACTTGAGGTTGACGTTGCCGCTGCGGTGGAAGTCATCTCCGCCGATGAACTTGCGCATGGCCTCGGTGCAGAAGGCGATGCTCATGCGACCCGAGGCGATGGCGTAGGTGGTGCCCAGCCGCTTGGATGCCAACTCCGGATCGTTGTGGATGTTGGCGCGGTTGAGGATGCCGCACGCCTCGAACTGGTTGATGACGTCCTGGGTGATGTGCTTGGTGATAACGGGCAGCGTTTCGCTGTCTAGCCTTGCGGATGCCATTTCTTGCCCAACTCCTCGGGTTTCTTGATCTGGTAGGTGCGCATTCGTTCGATGAGGCGGCCGTCCTCGTCGGTGGCGGTGGCCTCAATCACCAGGTAAGGCTTTTCGCGTCGGACGAACTTGTCGTGGATGCGGCCGGTGACGCGGATTTTCTTGCCGGGGACCGGCGGGTTGTGCAGGTCGATCTCGTTGCCCGCGTTGATGCTGCCGGTCTGGTCGTCGTAGGCCATGGCCAGCGAGGTGGCGTCGTGCTTGACGGCGATGGTGGGGAACACCGCGTCGGGGTCGTCCACGGCCTTGCGGTACATGTCGATCATGTCCTGGGTCAGCGTGTACTCGTAGGAGCCGAGCTCCTCGCCGATCTGGACGTCGTCGTAGTTGAACAGTGGGAGGTCTTGTGCGGCCATAGCGGGGCACTCCGAAAACGGTGGGGTAAATCGCAAAATACCATACCGCAGGCGGGGCCGGAGGTCAATTGCGGGGGAAATCACGTTCGTATTCGCTAAAGACCTACCTTGCCTCAGGCGTGTCATAATGGTAAAGAACCGTTATCATAATCCGGACGCGAACGGAGAGAAGCCGACCATAACGGCGTTGGAGACAATGATGGAACAAGCACTGTTGGCGGTCTTGGCGGGCGTGTTGATTGTGACCGGCGGCTTGGCGTTGGTGACTTCGTTGGTGGGGATGTCAGTTGTGCTGTATCGTCGCTTCAAGGCGACGCCTGAATTGACCGCTATTCCAGGTGAGTCAGGAGCTTCCGAGTCGGCTTGATGCGGTGGCTTGTAGTTCTGTTCATAGTCAGTGTGTTCCTGCTGGGATGGGGTGGTCTAGCGGTACAAGCGCTTCTTGTCGATCAGCCGACAATGGATGCCTTGGAACGGTTCGCCAATGTGAACGACTGGATGGTCCGCGCTTCGCTCGGCGCGTTGCTGGGCTTGCTGGCCGAATGGCGACGAACAGGTCAAACGTTAGAGAAGGCCCGAGGCTGAAAATCAAATGAACAAAAGTAAGCCCGGACTGTATCGGAGTCCGGGCTTACTTTTTGCGTTGGATAACAACCTAGTGTTGCCATTGCACGTTGGAAATTGGCTCATAGTCCTTGGCGATGGTGTAAAGAGGGACTCCTGCCACAACTTGGACTTTGCCCGTGTCGTACTCAGCGTGCGCGATTGCCTTGGACCATGACGGCATTGGCTTCTGGACGTATGGATTCGCGTAAAACACGCCCGTAGCCCTGCCGACGGACTGCGGGTAGAGTTCTCCAAATACCAACACTCCGATCACATGCTCATTTTGTGGCCCACTGTTGCTAAACCAGAAACCGTCCGGCTGTTGCCGTTCGACCGGGGGAAGAATAGGTCCCACATGATTTGGATCATCAGAGGCATAAACCTCGAGTACCAATCTGCCGAACAAGGCTTCGATAACCTCGTCCTCGTGCAACGGCCAAGGATGGCCGCGTAACGCGATTACTAGGTTATCAACATTCCTGTACCGCTTGGCCTTGTCAGACAGTGCCGATCTGATTTTTCCAATGTCATCGAAGCCTCCACCTTTGCCGGGGCCCACCCCGATGAAACGCCCCTGGTTAGGGCGATTTCTCACGGGTACCAGCCATCCCGTAATTATCCAGTCGTCGTGCCGAACGGTTGCTTGCGGGGTCAACATTACGTCGCCGGGGAAGGTTGACCGTTCCCGTTGCTCGCAAACATTGTCGTAGTTTGCATTCCGAATCAGTTCCTCAAACGGACGCTTCAAATCTCGCTTTTTTGGCGCTGAGTTCAAGTCCCCTTCAGTTTCTACCCACAGAAAGTAATCCGGGGACACGATTTCGTTTAGAGCATCCAGCGCGTACTGCTCGTGTGGATTTGTTGCCAAGTCGCTCCCGCCTACAACATCAACGTTAGTGGCCTCGACCACGTAGTTGGTTGTCCCTGCCGGGCTTGCTTCGGCCACACCAAAGTCAGGAGTAAGCCCTTGGATCAACGGATCAACTTCCACCTCGCCGTCGGTTCCCAACAAAAATTCATGTAAGAACAACTCAAAAAATGCACCCTGAAAATTTATCTCTTCTGTCGCAGAACCCCTTCCTTCATGACGCATGCGGCTCACAAATGCCGATTGATGTGCTGGTGGTAGCCGCTCTATCCACCTCTGCAGCATTTGCCTCAACCGTTCGAATTCGGGCAATGCAGAACGGTCGTAAAAATCGTAGGAGGTCTCTGCGTTACCAGATGGTTTAGTCCAATAGCGATCTTTATGATCAAACAGAACGTTATTCATGCTCATTATTTTACCATTCCGAAATCCTCCATCCGATTACCGGATTTCGGAACGCACTATCCGATAGCCTGACCATTCCACAGGGCTATCGTCGGTCCACATCTTGCCTTGACAGCCGCGAGCCCCCAAACATAGAATGGTAGGCCGTTTGGGAGATTCTGATTATGGATTATGCCATCGTAAAAACGGGCGGCAAGCAGTACCGCGTTTCGCCGGGCGACGTGCTGGACGTGGAGTTGCTGGACGTTGATGCCGGCTCCACCACTGAGCTGGACGACGTGCTGGCGGTGTCGCGGGACGGGCAGATGCGCTTCGGCACGCCCAACGTGGACGGCGCCAAGGTGGTCGCCGAGGTGCAGTCGCACTACAAGGACCGCAAGATCATAGTGTACAAGTACAAGGCCAAGACCCGGTACCGCCGGAAGAAGGGCCACCGCCAGAACTACACACGCATTCAGATCCAGAGCATCGAGACGGGAGGCTAACCAATGGCCCACAAGAAAGCAGGCGGCAGCACCAACAACGGCCGCGACAGCAATGCTAAAAGGCTGGGCGTGAAACGATTCGGCGGCGAGCGCGTAACCGGCGGCTGCATCATCGTGCGCCAGCGCGGCACCCGCATCCGGCCCGGCACCAACGTGGGCATGGGCAAGGACTACACGCTGTTCTCCAAAATCGACGGCGAGGTGACCTACGAGTGGGCCGCCAGGGGCAAGCGCCGGGTCAGCGTGTATCCGGTGGAAGCCGCTCAGCAAGCCGTGGCGGCGTAGGGTATCTCCCCCTCACCCCAACCCTCTCCCACGAGGGGAGAGGGAGCACTCAACTCCCCCTGAGGGAATCATCATGAAAGCAGAGATTCATCCGCAGTATTTCAACGCCACCGTCACCTGTTCCTGTGGCAACGTGTTCCAGACCGGGGCCACCAAGCCGGCCATGCGCGTGGAAGTGTGCGGCCGCTGCCATCCCTTCTATACGGGTGAACAGCGCATCGTCGACACGCAGGGGCGCATCGAGCGATTCAGCCGCCGGTTCAACCTGGACGGGTAGATTCGTTCACACCGACAATCGCGAGAGGGGGCGGCCCATGGGTCGCCCCTACGCATTGCAAGAAACCCGGCGGGCGCGATTGTGTAACAGGAGGCCTGAACATGGTGCGATATGTTCCCAAGACGGTCCGTGAGCGCGGGCGCATCCACTTGGCCGAGCGGTTGGGCGAGCACGGCTGGCAGTGCTTCATCGCCCGGCGCAGTCCCAACGAGGACGAGGTGATCGCGGGGAGGCCGGAGCAGGACATCGAAATCCGGCTCAAGTTCCACTCCCAGGAGAGCAGTCAGGCGGTGCGTTTCTACAACGCCGACACGCTGGACTGGAACTGGGAGTACCTGGTGATCACCACGTACATCTTGGAGGAAACCCCCGTTACGTATCTCATGTCTCGGGCCGACGTTAGCGTGGAAGGCCGGATGGATGACGAGTTCGGCGGCGCGTTGTGGTTGCAGCCGGAAACGTTTTCGGCCGACGAGTTCAGGGAAGCGTGGGGCAAGCTGGCCGCTTAGGGACGGGTTTGAAACCCGCCCCTACATACTGATTAGGAAACGGTAAGTGTGTAGCCATCCCCACACCGAGCATGCCGAATCGCCGCGTCCCCTGTACGGCGGGCAGGCGGTCATCGAAGGGGTGATGATTCGCGGCGTTCGGCACTACAGCCTGGCGGTGCGCCGGCCCGACGGCGATATTTTCTGCACCACGGAGCCGGTGAGCAGCCGGTTTTCGGGGAGTATGCGGCGCATCCCGTTTCTGCGCGGGGTTCTGATACTGGCTGAGACGCTGTGGCTGGGCATGAAGTCGCTGCAGCGTTCAGCAATCATCGCCGCCGAAGAGCCGTCGGAAGAAGGCGAGTCCGGCTCCGGGGACGCGGTCAGCAACTGGACGATGGGTCTGACGATGCTGATCGCGGTGGTGCTGGGCATCGGGATCTTCCTGGTGCTGCCGTTGCTGGCGGTGCGCTTGATCGAGCCGTTCATCGGGTCGCTGCTGGTGAGCAACCTGATCGAGGGAGTAATCCGGCTGGTGATCCTGGTGGGTTACGTGGCCGGCATCTCGCTCATGCGGGACATCAAGCGGGTGTACGCTTACCACGGCGCCGAGCACATGGCGGTGCATACCTATGAAGCGGGGCAGGCGCTGACGGTGGACAACGTGCGGCAGCATCCGACGCCGCACCCGCGCTGCGGCACGGCGTTCCTGATCACGGTGGCAATCGTGTCGGTGGTGGCGTTTGCCATCCTAGACGCCGTTCTGTACTCGGGCCTGGGCTGGCGGGTGCTGTCGCGCATCGTGCCGATTCCGGTGGTGGCAGCGGTGAGCTACGAGATCATACGGTTCGCCGGGGCGCATCGTACGGCGTGGTTCGGCAAGATACTGTCGGCGCCGGGGCTGTGGCTGCAACAGATCACGACGCGCCAGCCGGATGCCGACCAGATCGAGGTTGCCATCGCAGCGATGGAGGCGGCGGTGGCGGCTGACTTGCAGCAGGCCCATCCTTCGACAAGCTCAGGATGAGCGGGTAGGGATACGCGGCCTGAGTTGGAGTATGCGGCCTGGGGTGGGGACGGATTTGAAACCTGCCTCTGCATGGCTATTGGTGTGGTAGAGTCACGACCACAACAGACTGGCGGTTTACCCGCGACGGCGCAGGTGCATGATGGCCGATGTTCCCGATATGCAGATGATTCCGTACCTGACGGCCTCCGAGCCGCGTAATTTCGTGGAGCAGGGTTTGCAGCGGTACAACGAACTGCTGGAACGGTTGGCGGGGCAGATGGACGACCTGCTGGCGTTGGCGCAGGACGGCCAGCCGATTGACGCCGAGCTTGCTGACCAGTTGTCCAGCATGCGCGAGGTGCTGCGTCCCCGCCACGGCCTGTGCATAGACCGGGCGTGCTTCTCGTGCCGCGTGCACGAGGAGGCCATCAAGGAGCACGTGCTGCTCTACGTGGACTGGAAGCTGCCGGGTACGGTGCAGCAGTTGGAGCGGCTCAAGAACCGGAACTGACGCGACACTCCTTTGGGAGGGTAACACCCATGGTTACCAAGCCCTTCAGATTGGGCCATGACACTCCTCTCGTCCCGGAAGAAGACCCCAACATCTTCTATCCCGACTCGGATGATGAACCCATGGCCGAAAACGACCACCAGCGGCGCGTCCTGATTGACATCAGCGAGACCTTGATCCAACACTTCAGCGACCGGCCGGACGTGTATGTGTCGGCGGATATATTCGTCTATTACGAGATGAACAACCCCGACCGCAAAGTGGCGCCGGATGTCCTGGTATCCTTCGGCGTTGAAGACCGTGAGCGTCTGTCGTATTTCGTCTGGCGCGACGGGAAGCCGCCCGACTTCGTGCTTGAAGTGGCGTCCCCCAGCACCTGGCATAGAGACGCCAACGAAAAGCGCGACATTTATGCCGCCATGGGTGTGACCGAGTACTGGAGATTCGACCCAAACCGCGGGCAGATCTTCCGACGGGTGCTTATCGGAGAGAGGCTGAACGAATCTGGCGAATACGAGCCCATCACCATATCGGAGTCGGAAGGGACGCTGACCGGGTACAGCGTCGTGCTGGGACTGGATCTGTTTGCCCAGGATGGCGCTTTGCGCATGTATGATCCCGCCAGTCAAACTTGGCTGAGGAATTTCCGTGAGGAAATCGAGGCTAGACGGATCGCTGAGGAACGGGCCGAAACCGCCGAGGATCGAGCCCAAACCGCCGAGGATCGAGCGGCTTTGCTGGAGAGCATTCTACGGGAACATGGGATCACGCCTCCCAACGGCGATTAACCATTACGGCTTTTGGGCGACGGCGACGATGTGGTACATGTGCCGGTAGAGTTGGAACGCGCCGCCGAGCAGTGATTTGATGTCGGTATTGGCGTCGGGGCGGACGTGTCGGAAGATGTCGGTCTCGGTGTAATACACCGATACGTCGGGTCGCTGCTGCTGCAACGCATGAACCATCCGACGGGACTCGCCGACCGGGATCAGGGGATCCCCCTGGTCGTGCATGACGCGCATGACGGTGTTGGGACTCCACAGGTCAATATGATGGGACGGCGATATCGAGTCCACATCGGCGCGGAATGTTTCGGATAGCTCGCCGTATCGTTCGCGGGCCTCGCCGATGGAATCGACCCCTTCCAGCAGGGCGCGGGCGGCGGGTGATTCGGACTCCGGGGTGAGCATATTGTTAAACACCTGGCGGGTGAGGCGGTCGACCTCCCACGGGGTATCGCCGCCGTTGTCGATGGCGCGGCTGGCGGCGATTTGCACCACCAGGTCGGCGGTGTCGTAGTAGCCGCCAAAGGCATTGACGAAGGCTATGCCGTCGGCGATGCGCGGGTCGGCGGCGGCGACCAGGGCGAAGGACGCGCCGACGGAGAATCCGGCCAGTCCCACGCGGTCGGGATCGACGAAGTCCTGCCGGCGCAGGTGGTCGAATGCCGCGACGACGTTGGGGATTTCGCCGGCGTCCACCTGCGCTCGCTCGCCCATGGTGGGCGACCAGTAGTACATGATGGCGAAGCCGGCGCGGGCGAGGGCTTTGCCCAGGTTGACCACGTCGGGGTCGTCGGCGCCGGCGGCGTTGGCGCCCAGGAATACCACTACGCCAGCACGGCGTTTGCCGTCGGGGATGACGTAGATGTCGCCGCGTCCCGTAGAACCGTCATCGCGGGCGAACTCCGCGGAGATGTGCACCGGTTGGCTGGCCAGCCAAGGTTGGGGCTTGACGGGCGAAGGCAGCACCTGGGCAGCAAAAGCTGCGGTATGGATCGCAGTCGTCAGCGGACGGAAGAGCGCCAGTGCGGCCACGATAACCACCGCAGCCACCAGGACGATGATGTAGAGGCGATACGTGGACCGTCCCAGGAAACTCAGCATGGTGGCCAGATATTACCACCCGCCACGGACGGACGTAGTTCATGGCAAGGCCGCGACTCAGCGGCAAGGGTCCGCCGGCGGGTTACGCACGCACGCGGCTAATGATGGTGGCGGCGTGATGCTAGAATGTGGCATAGGCGCAATTTGGCTTGGGGGTTTGTCACCATGAGCACGTCGTCATCGCAATCAACGTCAGCGTCGTCGCAGCGCGGCGAGCGGGTCGATGCCAAGCATGGCGGCTCAATGGACATCGAACCGGCCGACCGCGAACGCTTTGAGGCATTGGCCGACCGGTGGCAAGAAGAGACTTTCTTCCTGTCCCGATCGGACCTTAAAAATGCTCACCCCGCACTCCAGGAAATCATAAGCATCGGCCTACCGATGGTGCCGCTCATTCTTGAGCGGATGCGTTCCCAGGGTGGGCACTGGTTTGAAGCGCTACAACAGATAACGGGAGCAGATCCAGTATCGCCAGCTGACCACGGCAACATTGCAGCGATGCAGAATTCCTGGCTGCAATGGGGCGAACGCAATGGCTACGCCTAGGTGGATGACCTGGCTCAACCTGTCGTTCCCCAACCTTCGCTGCGAAGGATTTACCGTAGTGGATCCGTTGTCGGAACAGTACAACTGCATCGCGTATGCCGCCGGGGATACGAGCCAGTGGTGGGAGCATACACCCGGCCGCTACTGGCCATCCTGGGCAACCAGGTCAGCGCGGATCGAAAGCCTACAGGAAGTATTCGCAGGACTGGAATTCGTGGAATGTCACGACGGTCGCTTCGAACCCGGCTACCGAAAGATCGCACTCTACGAGGATGACGGCGAATATCAGCACGCCAGCGTTCAAATGCCCAACGGAGCGTGGCGCAGCAAAATGGGCGAAGGCCCTGTCATCGAGCACCGCAGCCCAGAGTCGCTTTCGGGCGGGATGTACGGCGAGGCGACAGTCTTCATGCGGCGGCCGCTTTGAGGGTTAGACGCGGACGCGGCTGATCATGGCGGCGGAGATGAGGCGGGTGGCGGCCATGACCAGGAAAACTATGGGCCAGGGGCTGCCCGCCATGTCCAGCAGCACGCTGAATATCAACGCCTGAGCGCCGGCGTAGAGGTAGCCGTGGGCGTCGAGGACGCCGGCGCCGGTGCCGGCCATCTTACGGCCGGAGAGGTCCACCGAGATGGTGGAGATGAGCGACACGCCCATGCTGACGCCGCCCCATAGCATCAGGGCCGCGCCCAGCCACGCGTTAGACGGCGGGGCCAGCGCAATCACGACTAGCGCGGCGGCGGAGAGGAAGCACGATGCAATCACCAGCGGACGCCGGCGGCTGCCCAGCAGTTTGTCGGATATGAACCCGGACGCCGGCGGAGCGATCAGGTAACCGAGAGGCAGCAAGAAGGTGATGAGGACGGTTTGAGTGATGTCCAGGCCGCCGGCCTCGAAGTAGTAGAGTGGGACCCAGGTGGTGAGGCCGTAGCGGGCGACGTTCTCCAGGCCCTTGACGTGGCAAGCCAGCTGGAAACGGCCGTTGGTCAGCAACAGCTTGTAGGGGCCGAATCCCCTGAGTTGCTCTGCGCTCGCAGATTCGGGCGTGGCGGATATCGCGTCCTCCTCGATGTACTCGGGCAGGTCAACGTCGCGAGGACGGTCGCGGGTCAGGAAGTAGAAGGCGATACCCAGCGCCATGATCATCAAGGGCGGGTATCGGAAGGCGGCGCGCCAGCCCCACTCGGCGGCCACCCAGCTGCTGAGCCACCACATCAGCAGCATCGCCCCGCCGGCAACGGTGCCGACGAAGCCCATGGCGATGCCGCGCTCGCGTCGGGGCCACCACTGGCTGATCATGCTGATAGCGGGGGACCAGCAGGCGGCGTTGACGAAACCGGCCAGGCCCCAGGGGATCGCAAAGGTGAGCGCAGAGGTGCCGAAGGATGCAGCCCAGTTGAAAACAGTGGTGAATATGGCGCCCAGCATCACCCAGAGGCGCAAGCCGTAAGCCTCGGACATCCGACCATGCACCAGGTCTCCCAGCATGAAGCCCCACAGGAGCATGGCGTTGATGATGCCGATTTCGATGTTGGTGAGGAGGAGGTCGTCCTTGATGAGGGGCGAAGTGGGCCAGAAGTTGAACCGGCCAGTGTAGACGAACAGGTAGAAGGCACAGAAGGAGATCAGTACCTGCCACTTCCACCGATGGTAGCGGGGCGGCAGGTCGTTGTAGGCGACGGGGGCGGATACCGTATTTCTATCGCTGGCAATCATCGCCGTCATTTCTGCGAAAGCAGGAATCCACTATCAACCAATGTCCCCGTACAAATCCCGCCACGAAGGATCGGCTTCTGCGATCACTTTGATTTTCCAGTCCCGCTTCCACCGTTTTATGGCCTTATCGCGGGTAATGGCGCTTTCCATGGTTTCGGGGGGTTCATACCAGACCAGAGCATGTACACCGTAGCGTTTGGTGAAACCTTCAAGATGAAACTTTCAATCAGGTCGCTCTTGTGTTGCCACACTCGTTGAACCAAGTTAGAGGTTACGCCGACGTACAGGGTTCCGTTGCGTTTACTTGACAGAATGTAAACACAGGACTGTTTCATACAAGCACGACTCTGGATTCCTGCTTTCGCAGGAATGACGGTGGAAAATCTGGAATGAATGTAGAGAGCCCGCGCGCGGATTCACAGTATAGGCAAATGAGAAGCCGCCGCCGCGGTGGGAGACCGGCGACGGCGGCGTGGTTCAGCGGTAACAGGTTAGCGCTTGGTGAACAGCAACTCTTTGGCCTCGTCCAGCAGCTCTTCGTCGGAGCGGCTGAGATCGAGCGGGTCGCCGTGGGGCTGCGGGACCGGGAATCCGGTCTTGTAGTACAGCTCGATGCGATTGCCCTCGGGGTCGAAGAAGTACATGCCAAAGGCGTTGCCGTGGCTGACGATGCGGTCGATGGTCAGGTTCTCGGCGTCGATCCGCTCTTTGAAATCGCGCATGTCCTGGATGGACGGGACGTGGAAAGAGATCTGCTGGATAACCTGCGCATCGTCGGACGTCACTCGCCCAGCCATGAGCACGAACTCGTGGTGCTCGCCCACGGGGTCAGAGCTGAGGAACACCATGCGGCGCTGTTCCAGGTCTTCATCTGCGATTTCCAGGCCCATGACACGGGTGTAGAAATCGCGCATTTTCATCAAGTCAGTGGCGTAGATGCCGACGTGACCAAGTCCACCAATTCGGGCCATGATATGCCTCCTTCGCATGTGTGCAAACGGGTTTGAATGTTGGCGCAACGTTAGTGTAGCCAGTGTTGGATGTCAAGCGGGCTTCGCTGTGACCTCCTCGCATACTGACGGTTTGACCGCTTTGGGGCGGGATGCCTATAATCTTTCAACGTGACAGATACAACAGATGACGCAGCGCGGCGACGGCCTCGCATCTTCTACGGATGGTGGGTTGTCGTCGTTTCCTCGTTTGTGGGGATGTTCGGGAACGGCTCGATTTCGCAGGGGTTCCCGCGCTTTTTCACACCCATACAGACCGACCTGGGGCTCACGTCGGCGCAGATGTCGCTGGTGTTCAGCCTGGCCCGGGCTGAGGGCAGCGCCGGGGGGCCGCTGATTGGCTGGGCGGTGGACCGCTTCGGGGCGCGGCCGATGGTGCTGGGCGGCGGCTTGATGGTGGGCATAGGCACCATCCTGCTGTCGCGGGCGGACAGCTACTGGGAACTGCTGGTGCTGTTCTCGGGCATCGTGTCGATGGGCAAGAGCGCCGGCTTCGGGCAGACGCTGATGGCCGCGGTGAACCAGTGGTTCATACGGCGGCGGTCGGTGGCGATGTCCACGTTGATGACGGCGTTCGCCGGCGGCGGCGCGTTTGTGGTGCTGCTGCTGAACGTTGGTATCCAGCAATTGGGCTGGCGGGACACACTGCTGTGGACGGGAGTGTTCATCCTGGCGATGACCATCCCTGCGTCGTTTTTCATCCGTAGCCGTCCCGAAGACATGGGACTGCTGCCGGACGGAGACGTACCGGATGACGCGGCCTCGGGCGGTTCCCGCGGACGGAGGAGCAGCGCGGCGAGTGAAGGGTTCACCTTCATGGAGGCCATCAAGACCCGGACGTATTGGTTCATCATGGTGGGCGCGATCCTGCGGGTATCCGTCACCAACGGAATGCTGGTGCACGTGTTCCCCATCATGGAGTTGCGCGGCATCTCGGCCAACGAGGCGTCGGCGTGGGTGGCGGCGATGTTCTTCCTGGGGATCCCGCTGCGGTTCGTGCTGGGCGTTACGTCGGACAGGTTCAGCGGCAACGTGTTGTTGGCCGTCGGCATGGCCGTCGGGGCGATCGGCATGGGCGGCCTTTGGATCGGTCCCGGAATCTTCGGGATGCTGCTGTTCGTGGTGGGCATCGCGATAGTGGAGGGCATCACGTCGGTGAACTGGCTGATGCTGAGCGACTACTACGGGCGGGCCCGGTTCGCCACGCTGATGGGGTTCATGAGCCTGTTCATGAACGTGGGAATGTTCTTCTCACCATGGGTTTCGGGCCTGGTCAGGGATGCGGTCGGGAATTACTACTGGGTGCTGGCCGTATTCACACCGCTGTACCTGGTGAGCGCGGTGGCATTCCTGTTTGCGACCCGACCGAATCCTCCGGCCAGGTCCCAGCGTCGGTGGATCGGCACGGAAACGACGGGCGCACCGCAACCCGCGCCCAGCGGGGGAGACGGCAATTAGACAGCGTGCGCTACGGGCGGCGGGTCGGCGTTTGGTATCATGGGCACGTTGCGCACAAGGCATCAGCGGACGCTGGAGCGGATCTTCGCGAGACCTACGCAGCATCCTGGGCTAAACCAATGAACAGCAGAATTCCCCGAGACATCGCGATGCTGCTGATCGGAGCGGCGATAGACACTCTATTTGGGATACTGGTGGCCTATCCGGAAATGTTGGCAAGCACCCGCGAAAACGCCGTCAGCATCGAGTCCAATAAACAGCAGATTGAACGGTTATGGGAGGCGCACACGATAGAACACCAAGTGGCGGGCGTTGATGTAGGTCCAGGCCGATGAGTGGCACACTACTGACCATTGCGGGTCTCATGTTCGGAATTCCTCTCATCGTGATGGTAATCATAGCCGCGACGGGAGGGGACATTCCGTCGCCTTTGTTGTTTTTCGGTGGTTGGAGCATGGCGTTCGGAGTAATTACCGGAGCTATAGGGGCCTACATCGGATCTGTCGGAGGTTAGCGGAAGACTTCTCGGAGAATTCTGGCACTCACGCTACTCTTCCAGTCTGTGCACATCATTCATCTCGGGAAACACACAATCGCCGGTGGTCAATTGAGCCAAACCATGAGGACGGTTGAATACAAAGGATACCTGGCCGGGTTTGAATACGACGATAAGGCAGAGCTTTACTGCGGGTCGGTCATCAACACCGAACCGTACTCTATCGTCATTTTCGAGCTGCCAGAAGGTTACGACGTGTACCAAGAGTTTCAGGTATCCATTGATATGTACTTGGAATCGTGCGTCGAGGACGGCATTGAACCGCTACCGCCGCTGCCATATCCGGACGCACACACCGGCGGACAGGAGACCAGAGCGGTAGCCGAGACGGAGGTAATCCGACAGTGAACCCGCAACCAATCATTCTCACCGGCCAGAAGGTGCGCCTGGAACCCATCGGCCAACAGCACGCCAACGATCTTTATGAAGTTGGCAAGGATGAATCCATCTGGCGGTACTTGCCGCGTCCGGCATTCACGGACCTTGACGACGCGCGTGCCTGGATCGAAAGTCGTGCGGCGCGGGATACGAACGCGTCTGTGATCCAGTTTGCGGTGGTCCACGGCGAGGAAGAGCGGGCCATAGGCTCCACCGGCTACCTGGACATCGACCGGCCCAACCGGGCGTTGGAAATCGGGATGACATGGTACGGCGTGGACTACCAGCGCACGGTGGTCAACACGGAGTGCAAGTACCTGATGTTGCGCCACGCCTTCGAGGACCTGGGCGCGCTGCGGGTTTGCCTAAAGACCGACCACCGTAACGAGCGGTCGCAGCGGGCCATCGAACGCATCGGCGCAGTCCTTGAGGGAACCTGGCGCAACCACCGGATCGCGTGGGACGGCGCGAACCGGCACTCCGTGTTCTACAGCATCATCGACAGCGAGTGGCCGGACGTGAAACAACGCCTTGAGCAGATGCTGACGCGGTAAGTGGACAATCCTAACCAACTAACACCGAGGTATTTCCATGATGGATCCCCAACCGATCATCATCACCGGACAACACGTGCGCCTGGAGCCGATTGGGCAACAGCACACGGAAAGCCTGTACGAATTCGGCCAGGAAGAGGACATCTGGCGCTACCTGACCGGAGGACCCTTCACCAGCCTGGAGCACACGCGGGAGTGGGTGGACATGTGCATGGGTCGCAACGAAACCGGCGCGCGGTTGCAGTTTTCAGTGATTCACCTGGGCGATGACCGGGCCATCGGAACCACCGGCTACTCGGATATCGACCGGCCCAACCGAGCGGTGGAAATCGGCATGACCTGGTACGGAGCGCCGTACCGCCGCACGGCGGTGAACACCGAGTGCAAGTACCTGCTGATGCGCCACGCCTTTGAGGATCACGACGCGCTGCGGGTGTGCCTGAAGACCGACCACCGCAACGAGCGGTCGCAGCGGGCCATTCAGCGGATCGGTGGCGTGCAGGAGGGGGTGCTGCGGAACCACCGTATCGCGAAGGATGGTGTGAACCGTCACTCCGTGTATTTCAGCATCATCGACAGCGAGTGGCCGGACGTGAAGGCCCGGCTAGAGGGGATGATGAGGCGGTGAGTCGCATTGCGCTATACTGCGGGCAGTCTATTCACATCCCATCCGGCGACTACACGGCCCTTTGGAGGTCATGCTATGACCACCGCTAAGACACTGCTCACCGCCGATGAATTTCTGGCGATGCCCGACGACGGCAAAAACTACGAACTGGTAAAGGGAGAACTGGTAGAAATGCCGCCGCCCGGTTTCATGCACGAATTCGTCGTCGCCCAGTTCATCCTGCACTTCGGTAACTTTGTGCGGCAACGCAGTCTGGGCATCGTCACCGGTGGCCCCGGCATTTATATTGAGCAGGATCCCGATACCGTGCGCGCGCCCGATTGCGCTTTTGTCTCCCACGAGCGCATCATTACGCCTTTGCCGAACCGGGGCTACGTTTTCGGGCTGATTCCTGACCTGGCGGTGGAAGTGGTTTCGCCCGACTATTCGGTTGCCGATGCTCGATCCAGAGCGCAGATGTGGCTGGACGCCGGTGTGCGGCTGGCGCTGGCAGCGCACATCGCCACGCAAGAGATAATCTCCTACGGCGACGATGGCGAAGTACAACGCTTTAGTATGGACGACACGCTGACCTGCGAACCGGTATTGCCTGGGTTCGCCTGCGCAGTGGCCGACTTCTTCAGATACCCATAGCACGCTACGTCCGGCCCATTTGCGCCGGGTGCGGTATGCGGGTATGATAGCCGCCGTTCCTTGAGATGCTGGCCGTGAGCGCGGGTTTTGGAGCCGCTCGGAGGGCCCTCTGCGGAACGCCGTCCTACTGACAGGGCCGCTATTGGTTGCTATAATCTGCGCCGGAGGAGGTGCCCATGCGAGCTATTGACTACCAAGCCCCCACATCCCTGAGTGAAGCCGTGTCCATCATGGCTGCCAACGGTGATCGCGCCCAGCCCCTGGCCGGCGGCACGGACGTCCTGGTGCAGTTGCGCGGAGGTCGTCGCGAGGCCGACGTGGTGGTGGACACGAAGAAGATCCCCGAGCTGAACGCGCTGAATCTAGGCGACAACGGATTGCAGCTCGGAGCCGCCGTTCCGTGTTACCGGATTTACCAGGACTCCGCAGTTGCCGCCGCGTATCCCGGCCTGATCGACGCCGCCGGCATGATCGGTAGCATCCAGATCCAAGGCCGCGCGACCGTGGGCGGGAACCTTTGCAACGCCGCGCCTTCGGGAGACACCATCCCGCCGGTGATCACGCTGGGTGGTGAGGCGCACATCAACGGACCCAACGGCTGGCGTACCCTGCCGGCGGAGAACTTCTGCACCGGCCCGGGTCGGAACGCGCTGGAAAACGGCGAATTGCTGGTGGCGATTCAGTTGCCGGCGCCGGCTGCGAACTCCGGCACCGCCTACCTGCGGTTCATCCCGCGCAACGAGATGGACATTGCCGTGGCGGGCGTTTCTTCCACGGTGCAACTGGACGCCTCCGGCCAGACCATCCAGTCGGCGCGTATCGCGCTGGCCTCCGTCGGCCCGACGCCGATCCTGGCCTCCGCCGCCGGCGACAGCTTGGCCGGCAAGGCCATTTCCGATGACGCCATCGCCGAAGCGGGTCGGTTGGCTAGCGAAGCGGCCACTCCGATTACCGACATGCGAGGCACCATCCGTCAGCGCCACCACCTGGTGGACGTGCTGACCCGCCGCACCTTGAATATTGCCATCCGGCGCGCCCGAGGGGAGGAATAACAATGCCCGGACTTGTCCACGTAACGACTACCATTAACGGCAACCAGACCGACTTTCTCTGTGAGCCGCGCCAAAGCCTGCTGGAGTGCCTGCGCGACGTCGTCGGCATGACCGGCTCGAAAGAGGGCTGCAACGACGGCAACTGCGGAGCCTGCACGGTTAACATGGACGGCCGCATCGTATGCTCGTGCCTGGTGCTGGGCGTTGAGGCCCAGGGCGCCGAGGTGAACACCATTGAGGGCGTGGCCTCCGCCGAGGGCCTGCACCCGATCCAGCAGTCGTTCCTCGAGAACGCCGCTTTGCAGTGTGGCATTTGCACGCCCGGTTTCATCGTGGCCGCCAAGGCCCTGCTGGACGCCGAGCCCGACGCCGACGAGGCTCGGATTCGCCACTGGCTGGCCGGCAACCTGTGCCGCTGCACCGGCTACGACAAGATCGTCCGTGCCGTGCTGGACGCGGGAGAGCGCATGCGGGCGGGCTAGCTTGATCAGATAACCGCTAATAACGACGCCAAGGGGGCTATCTTTTCGGTAGCCCCTTTTGCATGGGCGCCTGATCCAAATCCGCTACGACCACCTAATCCACCATAACTTGATATGTGGTATAATAACTCCGTATCTTATGAATGACGAGGACGGAATTATGGAGTAAATGGCCCAGATAAGGAAATTTTTTAATACTTTGACCAGGAACTGGCAGAGAACCCACGCTGTATTGGCGCCATTTGGGGCCGGCATAACAACCTGGATACTATCGGTATACGCAGTCGGCGGTAGCTGGGCATTTTGGTATAATTGGAAACAATTCGCGGATATGGCCAGCATCGGATTAATTATTTACGGCATGAGCATTGCTTTATTAGAAGGAGGAGGTTGGTTGGTGTTCTGGGCATTAGACGAAAGAGCAAAACGACGACAGCGAAGAAAGCAGCAACAAGAAGCAGAATTGTTGGATCGAGTGGAAGCCGCCTTGGTCCAGAATCCGGACTCCGACCCTGTTACAGTAATCGAACAACTGCGTGGCATAATCCGCAGTGAACCCACCAGCAAGGGTTAGGCCCTACAAGAACCCCGGCATGATTTGCGCCGGGGTTCTTTGCGCTATAATCGGCCATCGCACACTGATAACGAGGTGAGACAAAGTGACGACGGCTAATCAAGTGCTATCGGAAGTTGAGTATGACGTAGTCGGCCAGCGGCCGGTGCGTCCGGACGGTGTGGACAAGGTGACGGGTCGGGCGCAGTACGGCGCGGACCTGAACTTGACCGGCCTGCTGCAGGGACGAGTGCTGCGCAGCCCCCACGCTCACGCACGCATCCGGTCGGTCGATACCAGCAATGCGGAGGCGCTGGTCGGTGTGCGCGCGGTGGTGACCGCCGCCGACCTACCCTTTGCGTCCCTGAACAAGGAGGAACTGGGCGGCGACTACAACCGCTTCAAGTTCCTGAGCGACAATTTCCTGGCCAGCGACAAGGCGCTGTATCGCGGACACGCCATCGCGGCGGTGGCCGCCGACAACGCGCACATCGCCGAGGCCGCGCTGGCGTTGATCGAGGTTGATTACGAGGTCTTGGAGCCGGTGATCGACGTGCGGGCCTCCATGCAGGACGGCGCGCCGCTGCTGCACGATGACCTGGTACACACGTCGGCGATGGGCGAGGTCTCCGAGAAGCCCAGCAACGTGGCGTCCTACATGAAGTTCGAGAAGGGCGATACGGCCGGGGGATTTGCACAGGCCGACGTGGTCGTGGAGCGTGAGTTCACCACGGCGTCGGTGCACCAGGGTTACATCGAACCGCACAACGCGACCGCCCACTGGCGGGCCGACGGCCAGATCAACATCTGGTGTAGCACGCAGGGCGCGTTCGTAGTGCGGGCCAACACCGCCGACGCGCTGCGGGTGGACGTGTCCGACGTGCGCGTCACGCCCATGGAAATCGGGGGCGGGTTCGGCGGCAAAGTGTCGTTCTACCTTGAGCCCGTGGCGGCGCTGTTGTCGCGCAAATCCGGCGCGCCGGTGAAGGTGCTGATGAGCCGCACCGAGGTCTTCGAGGGCAGCGGCCCGGCGCCGGGCAGTTGGATGCGCGTCAAGATGGGCGCGAGCAACGCCGGCAAGATCACCGCCGCCGAGATCGAGTTGGCCTTCGAGGCTGGCGCGTATCCCGGCTCTCCGGTGATGCAGGGCGCGACGTGTGCGTTCGCCTGCTACGACCTGGAAAACGCGACGGTGTCGGGCTACGACGTGATGGTCAACAAACCCAAGACCGCCGCCTACCGCGCTCCCGGCTCGCCGCAGGCCGCCTTTGGCGTGGAGCAGGTGGTGGATGAGGTTGCCCAGAAACTGGGAGTGGACGGGGTAGAGTTCCGCCTGAACAACGCTTCCAAGGAGGGCGTTCGAAAGGTAGAGGGGCCGATATTCCAGAAGGTGGGCTTGGTGGAGTGCCTGGAAGCGGCGCGGAATCACGACCACTACCGGACGCCGCTGGAAGGCGCGAACCGAGGCCGCGGGATCGCTGCCGGATACTGGATGAACCGAGGGTTCCACTCCAGCGTGAACATGACGGTGAACCCCGATGGCACGGTGAACCTGATCGAGGGGTCGGTGGACATCGGCGGGTCGCGGGCGTCCATCGCCCAGCAGGCCGCCGAGACGCTAGGCATCGGCTACGATGAGATCAAGCCGCAGGTGGTGGACACCGATTCCATCGGATTCACCATGGTAACGGGCGGCAGCCGCACCACCTTCGCCACCGGCTGGGCCGCCATCCTGGCCGCCGAGGACGTGAAGACGCAGATGGTGGAGCGGGCGGCGTCCATCTGGGACGTGCCGGCCGATGAGGTCGAGTACGACTCCGGCGTGATCCGGCACAAGTCGGAAGAACTGAGTTTCACTTTCCAGGAACTGGCGCGGCAGCTTTACACCACGGGCGGCGGCATCACCGGCACCGCCAGCCTGGACCCCACCGGCGAGGGCAACTCCTTCGGCGTCCACCTGGTGGACGTTGAGGTTGACCCCGACACCGGCAAGACCGAGATCCTGCGCTACACGGCCATCCAGGACGCCGGCAAAGCGGTGCATCCCAGCTACGTGGAGGGCCAGATCCAGGGCGGCGCGGTGCAGGGCATCGGCTGGGCGCTGAACGAGGAATACTACTTCGGCGACAGCGGCCAGATGATGAACTCCAGCTTCCTGGACTACCGCATGCCCACGTCGCTGGACCTCCCCATGATCGACACGGTGATCGTCGAGGTAGCCAACCCCGGGCATCCCTACGGCGTCCGCGGCGTGGGCGAGGTGCCGATTGTGCCTCCGCTGGCGGCCATCGCCAACGCGGTGGAGCAAGCAACGGGCAAGCGCATGACCGCGCTGCCCATCACCCCGGGCAGCATCCTGGAAGCGGAGTGGAACGGCGGGTAACTTCTAACGACATCGCGTCCCAACAAGGGTACCCGAGGGGGCGATTCATGATCGCCCCCGTTCATATCAGGACTGACTAATGCGGTTTGATTTTGACGAGCGGCAGTAGCGCAGTTCTCGGTCGGGCGACGCGCCGGAGCTGGCAAAGTACGCCAACAAATGGGCGAAATTGTCGCAAGCAAGCGTCTGGAGCCATAAAAAAGAGGCTTCGTAAAGCCCCTCTTTCCGGCGGCTATAATATCCGCCCCCCTCCGCCTCAGCGTGCGGATTAGCACTAGAGTAGCGAAATGGCTAGGAGGTTGTCAAATAGGCAACCCCCGCGATTCCCCGCCACACATGGAGACAAACCCCTTACCAAAAGGAGCGGCGATTGCCAATTGAATTCGGCGAGTGGCAGGTACGCACCTTCCAGCCGGAAGATGCACCAGCGTTGGCGAAATACGGCAACAACCGGGCGATTTGGCGCAACCTGTGGGACCGTCACCCGTATCCCTACAGCATCGCGGATGCCGAGGAATGGATACGGTTTGCGATGGAACGGGAGCCGGAGACGATATTCGCGATCGCATCAGCAGACGAGGCCATCGGGTGCATCGGCCTGTTGCCGCAGGACGACGTGGCGCGGATTTCCGCCGAGGTGGGGTATTGGCTCGGCGAACCCTTCTGGAATCGAGGCGTTGCCACGGGAGCACTGAAAGCCCTGACCGAGTACGCTTTCACCAAGTTAGAACTTGTCAGGCTGTACGCAACCGTGATTGAGTGGAATCCGGCATCGGCCCGAGTGCTGGAAAAAGCGGGCTACCAATACGAGGGCCTGCTGCGCAAGAGCGTCATCAAGGATGGGGAGATACTGGACCAGTGGCTGTACGCCATCGTGCGGGAGTAAGTGTGCCGTGCTGATCGAATTCGGTGAGTGGCGGATACGGAGCTTTCGGGCGGAGGATGCGGAGGCGCTGGCGAAACACGCCAACAACCGGAAGGTGTGGCGCAACCTGCGGGATCGGTTCCCGCATCCGTACAGCGTTCGCCATGCCGAGGTTTGGATAGATCTCGCCGCCGGCCAGACTCCGGAGACAAACTTTGCCATCGCCTCCGCCACGGAAGCGATCGGTGGCATCGGTCTGGAGTTGGGCCGTGATGTTCACCGGCGTTCGGCCAACGTGGGATATTGGCTGGGAGAACCGTACTGGGGTCAGGGGATTGCGACCGGCGCACTACGAGCGTTCACCGAATATGCGTTTGGCGAGTTCGATTTGGTGCGGATAGACGCAAACGTTTACGAGTGGAATCCGGCGTCGGCTCGGGTGCTGGAGAAGGCGGGTTACGAATTCGAAGGGCGGTTGCGCAAGAGCATCACCAAGGATGGGCAGACCATCGACCAATGGCTGTATGCGATGGTGCGGGAGCAGTGAAGGCTTTACCGGGCGCCCACGATGATATACTCAACATTACGCCCTCAATGTCCAGATGATGATGCTTGGCTCGCACGTTTGGAGACCTTCCGATGGTAATCGGCCAGCTAGATAAAGCGCTTGAAAAACAAATCGCCGATATCGTTCAGCGAACGCTGGACGACCACTACCAGGGCGCATTGACCTTCGGCCCCATCCGCGTCCAGGAAACGGACGACATGGTGACGGGCGAATGGTATCTGCAAGTTTTCATCGTGGTGGATGGGGACTACGAATTGGTGCGCGACCTCTGGGGTTGGAAACTCACTTCGCGTATCGAGCCGGACCTTGCGACCGTCGGTGTGACCCAATTCATTCTTCCGCGGTACATCCCCAAGGAGGATTGGGGATGGTTCCATAAGGCGGAAGGGCTTGATTTCTGACGACCTGCTGGACATTGCCTGGCGCCTTACTGCAGGCAACCCGACACAGACGGATCTCAGGCGCGCAACCAGCAGCCTCTATTACGCACTTTTCCACACCATGTGCCAAAGCAATGCCGATACCCTGGCTGGGGACGATCCACAACAGCGGGACCAACTGGCGTGGCGGCAAGCGTATCGCGCACTGGAGCATGGCTACGCCAAACAACGCTGTCAACGAGCCTCGGGCAATGGCAGGTTTTCGCCCTCTATTCAACGCTTGGCCGGATCTTTCGTTGACATGCAGACACTTCGCCACCGGGCCGATTACGACCCGAACACAAACTTTGCGCAGCAGGAGGTTCTGGCTGCCATCAATGAGGCCGCCGACCATATTTCCGGTTTTCTCGACGCGCCGGATCGTGAGCGCCGCGCCTTCGCGATCTACGTCCTGATGCGCGAACGGCAGGACTGAATTGCAAATGACCATGAGCAGGGTGTACCACTACATTGCGATTTTCTTCGTCACCGCCATCGCCGCGCTGCTCCTGGCAGGCTGTGCGGCCGAGGAGCCGCCGCAATATCAGGACGCCAGCAGCGGTACGGAGATTCCGGTGGCGGTGACGGTGCCTGCTTTGTCGGAGAAAGCGCAGGCGGGGGAGGCAGTATTCAACACCAGCTGCGTGGCGTGCCACGGGGTCAACGCGGCCGGCACTGGCCTGGGGCCGCCGCTGGTGCATAAGATTTACGAGCCGAACCACCACCAGGACTTCTCGTTCCGCAACGCGGTGCAGAACGGCGTGATGGCGCATCACTGGCAGTTCGGCAACATGGCTCCCGTGCCCGGCGTTGCGGAGGACGACGTGGAGCGGATCATCTGCTATGTTCGCGAGTTGCAGCGAGCCAACGGCATTTTCGAGGATGAGCGAGGGCTGGCAGCCTGCTAACGCATCCGGGTGCTTTTGTCTTATCATGTAAGCATCATCCCGAGTGCAGGAGGTGTGCTGTGCCCAAGGTATTTGTACCCACGATGCTGCAATCCGCCACCGGCGGCGTCAAGCAGGTGGACGTAGAAGCGCGCAATGTCCGGCAGGTCATCGAGCAGTTGGAAGAGATGTTCCCTGGCATCGCCGGCCGGTTGATGGAAGACGGCGAAATCCGCAGCAACCTGGCGGTGGACGTTGATGGCGAGGTGGCCCGCATGGGGTTGATGCAGCGCGTCAGCGAGACCTCTGAGATCCACTTCGTGCCGGCCATCGGCGGCGGGTGAGTCCATCGTAGGCTCAACTCGCGGCTATGTCCGGCGCCATGGGCGTGTTGGGCAACGGCCAGTTAGCATGACTGTGCCGCTCGTCCTCACGCGTACCCGCTTTGCGCAACCTGTCTCTGCCAGCGCCCACGCTGCCCCAATTCAGGTGGCACAGTCATTTCTGTCGGCGCCGACACGCCCATCTTTTTGTGCATCACCTGCCTTTGGTGGCAAATAGACCTACCATCGCGCCCCAAAATCACCCAATTCCTCCCAAAACCCCAAGTTCAGACAACCCCCGCCCGGCGACACTTCTCCCTTGATCTAACCCTTCCCCCATCCGTACCATATTACCCAGCGCCACAATTCCAACCCGCCACCCGGACCCACGAGGGCCGTCCCAATGCCCACTTCCCAACACCGGGAACCTCCCTCCCCCAAACCCGCTCACCTGCCCGCCAATACCGCTAAAACCGCCGCCAAAACCCTGCTCTCGGCCCCCATTCAGTCCCAAGACCCGCCCAATGCCCTACTGGAATTAGCGGAAATGAGAGGAAATGAGCGGGAAATCGACCTTTCCGTCTTTTCACCACGCAATGACAAGTGGGTACCCGACGCTCCCCTCTCGCCTGCCCTACAAATCGGCCCATCCGCAGAGCTACTGCAACATGCAAGTGAGTACGCGTGAGGCCACTCGGCCGTTTGACCCGTCCCGGCCCTATGGCTACAATGATTCCATTCCTAACGATTTACTGCATAAATTATGTCCAGCCCTGCACGTCCAACCGATGACCACTCTGATATCCTCAGCTCGGATTTCGAGGCTGGGCTGACTGTGAACGACGCGGGGTCAGGTCCGGATTCATACCCTCCAGGGTCCCGTTCCAACGTGAAGGTGGTATCGGCCGGCGGGTTGGTATTCCGGCAATCCGGAAACCTGATCGAAACGCTGCTCTGCGCCCGTGCCCGACCCGGCTACTACGGCGAGGACGCTCCCCTGACCTGGCGTCTGCCCAAAGGGACGCCGGAACACGGGGAAACGGTGGAAGAAACGGCCCAGCGCGAGGTGCAGGAAGAAACCGGCGTGCACGTCAACGTCCTGGCTCCCATAACCAGCATCCAGTACTTCTTCGTAGGTCACGACGACGGCGTCCGATACGACAAGACGGTCTATTTCTACCTAATGGAGCCGCGCGGCGGCAGTACGGACGACCACGACGCCGAGTTTGACGTTGTGGAGTGGTGCAGCTACGAGCAGGCCCTAGAGCTGCTGGAATACGACAACGAACGCAGCGTGCTGGAAGAGGCCCGGTCTCTCATCGACACCTACCGGGAGGATCTCGGGGCATGAGCAAGCAAGACCTGGTTCTGCGGGGCGTGCGCGTGCTGCTGCGGGGCAAGCGGATGGAGGATGCCGAGAAGGACTACATCTGGCGCAGCGACCCCGAGATCGCCAGGCTGGACGCCGCCTATCCCCTTACGATGAAGTACGACCGGTACCTCAAGCTATTCCAGGACCAGATCCGTTGGCCAACGCCCGGGTCGCACCATTTCGGAATCGAGGCGGCCGGCGGCAAGTACATCGGCAACTGCATGTACTACGACCTGGACAGCCTCGCCAAGGCCGCGGAACTGGGCATCGTAATCGGGGACAAGGACTACTGGAGCGGCGGTTACGGCTACGATGCGGTGGTGACGCTGCTGCAGTATATGTTTGATGAGATGCGCCTCAAGCGGGTGTACCTGCATACGCTGGAGTGGAATCACCGGGCGCAGAAGAGCTTTGAACGATCGGGGTTCAAACCGGTGCGGCACGTACGCAGGATGTCGCACGATTTCATACTGATGGAAGTATTGCGCGAGGACTGGGACGCAACTGCCGAGGAACGATTGGCTCGGCGGCAACAAATTCTTGAAGAACGCGGAGGAATTCCTGTAGGCGGCGACGACGCGGTGGCGGAAGCGGTTTAATCTCCAGGACTACGCAAGAAGCGGCCGGCATTATGCCGGGACACCAGTCGATTCTAATCGAAAGGGGCGACCGCCGGGTCGCCCCCATGTTTGTATGACGGTTTTTGGGCCGCTACGCCCGGATGCGCGCCGGGTGGTTGAAAAGTTGCTCCAGAGGCAGGCTGAAGCTCGGAAACAGCGGTGTGGTGAGAGTGTCGGCGGCGGTGAGGACGGCACGCTCCCGATACACACCGTCGTCGCCGAGTTCAAGCTGGGTGATGGTGTCGGCGTCGCCGTCCAAAATCCAGTACTCCGGAATGCCGGCGGCTGCGTACAAATCCCATTTGCGCACCAGGTCAACGTGACGGTTGGAAGACAACACTTCCACCACGATATCGGGCGGGCCACCATCAATGACGGTTGGCCCAATGATGCCGACATGCTCCGTCCTCACGACCACAATGTCCGGGCCCAACGCGCTGTTGTCCGCTACGACGACACCGGCCACCTGGTACACGATGCCCAACCCCGTTTCCATGATTTGCAGGACCAAATGTGTGCTCAATAAGGTCGCAAGGAATTGATGGTCTGGAATCGGAAAAGCGGCCATATACACAACACCGTCCAGGAGTTCGCAGCGTTGCTCCATTTCGGGCAGGTCCAGGAACTTTGCCAGAGTCATACGTGTGCCCGTTCCGACGTGAGGTGTGGTCGTCATGAGTGTTCCAAAGTCCAGCGTGGGATCGCGTTGTGTTTCGTCGAAGTCCTACTGGCGGATGCGAGCCGGATGGTCGAATAGCTTCGACAGCGGCAAGGTGAAAGTCGGAAACAGCGGTGTGGTGAGAGTGTCTGCCGGGGTGAGCACGGCTCTTTCCTGGTACACGCCGTGATCGCCCAGAGCGAGTTGGGTAATGTTGTCGGCGTCGCCGTCCAGAATCCAGTACTCGGGAACGCCGGCTTCTTGGTAGAGCCGTCGCTTAGTCACCAGATCGTAGTTGCGGTCTGAGGACAATACCTCAACCACGATGTCTGGAGCGCCGTTCACCCATACTTGACCCAAGATATCGGCGCGGCTCGAATCCACCACAATGATGTCGGGGGAAAAGTAATCGTCCTCGTTCAGCACAAGGTTAATCGGGCCATAGACATGAGCCAAGCCAGCCAGGGTCAGTTGATCAAACAGATATTTCCACAATAAATGCACCAAGAATTGATGATCCAACCCCGGCTCCGGCATTACGTACAGCACTCCCTCCACCAATTCACCGCGTGGCCCAGTGTCCGGCAGACTGCGAAACTCCTCGGGAGTCATGCGCATGCCGCTATAGATGTCGGTGGTCGTGGTCATCGGTTTCCATCCCCATGCGAGAGGTTGTCAAGCCCCACCCTCACCAAACATTTTACCCTACACTCACGCGCTGGCCCTCGTCGCTGGATTGGCGGATGGCGTCGATGAAGCGGTGCAAGGTTACGGCGTGGTCGAAGTCGGGCAGCGCGTCGCCGTTTGACTGGCCTCGGATGGACGCGGCGAACCGGCTGTAAAGCTGGCCGACGTTGTACGGCGAGCCGCTGGGGATCTCGGGCGCAAGGTGCAGTTCCTCGGCGGGGGTGAGGTCCTGGAGCTCGTTGCTGCCGCCTCGGGCGCCTCTGATGCTGACCGCCTGTAGCTGGGGTGAGTCCACGGATACGGCGACCAGGGTCCCCTCCTCGCCGTAGATTTCCATGCGGTAGCCGCTGCCGGCCCACGGCGTGCTGCCGATCTGCACGGAGGCTACGCCGCCGCTCTGGAGGTTGCCGCTGACCAGGATGTTGTCGGGCGAAGTTACCGGAAGGTCCTCACCAGTGTCGGACTCGTGCCACGTGGTGGCCTGTGTGCTGACCACGGTGGATACGTCGGCGAACTCACCAACTACGCTGCACAGAGCATCGATGGTGTGGCCGCAGGCGATGGTGAGGGTGTGGGCGCCGAGTTCGTTGTCGCGCTGCCAGGTGCGGCCGGAGTCGCGGGAGAGCACGCCCTCACGCATCAGGCGGACGTGGCAGGTCATGACGCGGCCCACGTAACCATCGGCGATGAGGTTGCTGAGGTGGGCGATGGCGGGATTGGCGCGGGCCTGCAACCCGACGATGGTCTTGACGCCCTGCTCTCGGGCGAGGTCGGCCATCTCGATGGCCTCTTCGGTGGTGCGGCCCAGGGGCCACTCGGTGAAGGTGTGTTTGCCGGCGCGCAGGGCGGCCATGGTCGGTTCGTAGTGGCTGGGCACGCGCAGAGATATGGTGGCGGCATCGATGTCGGCGTCGGAAAGCATGCGGTTGAAGTTGTCCCACGCGCTGCCGGCGTTGAAGGCGGCCTTGCATTCGTCGGCGGATTCCTGGCGGGTGGTGCACACGGCGGAGAGGTCGAAGTCGGGGTGCGCGGCCAGCGCCGGCAAATGGGCGCGAGGCGACCAACCCTGGTGGATGTTGGCGCCGATGAGTCCGATCTTGATGGGCTGCTGGGTGGTCATGGCGGAGCCTCCTGTGTGGAGAGGGCGTAGGTGTTCAGGTGGCGCCATCGTAACACAGGGGCGGGCGGGCTAACGTTGGACCATACAGGGGCAACCGTCTGCAGCTTCGCCGGGGGAGAAAGATTCCAGTTCCGCCAACAGTTGTGCCGCGACTGATACGGCGATTGTCATCAAACTGGCTGGCGATTGCATTCTGCGCCGGTATCTAAACGAGTTGGTCAGTTCGTAGTCCGATATATTGCGCATCTGGCTCAACTGTCGCAGCAAGTTTTGAACGCGTCTCGCTCCGCCGTCGCCGAGACGTCTATACCTTTGGATGAGTTGCCGGTGCCTGCTACCGCTGCCGATGGCTGGGGCGCTGGGATGCTCCCTGAAATAACGGCAGCATGCTTCGTGGTGCAAGCCGTAATACAATCGTCCAATCACATTGCGGTATTCGGCATCGGTGGAAGCTTGACCGGCAAGGTTAAGCCCCAGATTGTAGAAATCGAGCGGCCTCATTTGTTCAGCGGCAAGAGTTCAAATTGGATCGTGTTGATGTAATCATCCCGGTCAGCCTCGGACCATGATGTTTCCAAATCGAAAACTGCATCGCTGATCGCCCTGAAAGCGCGACTCCATTCTGTTCCATCCACATCTGTCCAAATGGCCAGAACGAGCGACATTTGATCGGGTGCTTCTTGGTCTGCTTCAGCCAGCACCACGGCGGATCTGATGCGTTCACCCAATTCCTGATATGCGATTTCGTAGATGGTTTGCAACGCCTGGGCGCGGAACGGGGTGAGCAACGGTTCGGCGTCGGGCGGGATGTGCAGACCCAAGAGAGGTTTTTGGCGTTTTCTGTCCACTACGGGGATAGCAGTGGCTTGACGCCTCTTTCGCCTGGGCTGCGGAACGGTTTTAGCTTCCTGTGCCATACTTCAACTCGATCTTCACAATCAGCGTTTGTTGATGGCTTTCATGATAGCCACTCCAAAGCGGGTCAGGTGCCGGCGCTCATCGTCAGTTTCCGCGAACCAGTATGGCCCGGTTCCAGTGGCACCGATCATTGACAACACTATGGTTAACTGTGCGTCTTCTGAATTGGGAACCGTCTGTACAGACCCGGCTCGGAAATGGACCTTGGCAATAGACTGGATCGTTGTAACGGAAATATATGCTAAATCGCGGTCATCGTCGTCAGCTTCAATGTCAATAATCGACAGGTCCGTAAGGATCGCCAGGTTCGCGTATCCTTCATCGGAAACCAGATAGAATGCCTGGACAGGTAGCCCTGCCACTAACTCACAGCCCAAGTTCCAATAAGTTTTAAACTGTTGCAGACCTTCTTCTTCAATGGTTCGATTCACCAATGAACACATTCTATCGGTGTAATCACGGGACTCCATGAGTAGACTCCAGATTGGTCGTGGCGGAACAGATCGTGGGCTTTGGGATTCTGCATTGTACCCGATGCCGTGGCCCATGGTTGCCGTGGTTTACCACGGCTGATACTCTGCCAATCATATAGTCTGTCGTACCCTGTTCGACCGAGCACTTCATAGCCATGACCCTACCCCAAGAAGCCAGCCTCCGATTTGTTGACGGCCTGCCCATTTGCCGCGTGCTCAACGGGATGTGGCAGGTGTCGGGGGCACACGGACGGATTGACCCCGCGGCGGCGCTGGACGCGATGTTGGCGTACCACGACGCCGGTTTCACCACGTGGGACCTGGCCGACCACTACGGTCCGGCTGAGGATTTCATCGGGGAGTTTCGGCGGCGACTTGCGAATGCGCGGGGAGCGGATGCGCTTGCCGATATGCAGGCGTTCACCAAGTGGGTGCCGCGCCCGGGGCCTATGACGCGGCAGATCGTGGAGAACAACGTTGACATCTCGCTGCGGCGCATGGGCGTGGAGCGACTCGACCTGCTGCAATTTCACTGGTGGGAGTACGGAGACCGGCGGTACCTGGACGCGCTGGAGCAACTGGCGGCACTGCGGGACGAGGGCAAGTTGCATCGCGTGGCGTTGACCAACTTCGATACGCAACGGCTGCGGGACATCGCTGACCACGGCGTCCGGGTGGTGTCGAACCAGGTGCAGTATTCGCTGATCGACCGGCGGCCCGAGGTGCAGATGACGGCGGTGTGCGAGGAGCAGCGAGTGTGGTTGTTGCCATACGGCGTACTGTGCGGCGGGCTGCTGTCCGACCGCTATTTGGGCCAACCGGAACCGGGCGCGGGCACTCTGAACACCGCCAGCCTGCGCAAGTACAAGCAGATGGTGGACGCCTGGGGCGGATGGGACATGTTCCAACGTCTGCTGACTGCGCTCAGAGCCATTGCCGACAAGCACGGCGTGAGCATCGCCAACGTGGCGTCGCGGTACATCCTGGAGAAAAACACGGTGGCCGGCGTGATCATCGGAGCGCGCCTGGGGGTGGCCGAGCACATCGCGGAGAACGCGCGGGTGTTCAGCTTCCAGCTTGATGAGGACGATTATCAGGCGATTGACGAGGTGTCGGCCAACGCTCGCGACCTGTACCGAATCATCGGCGACTGCGGCGACGAGTACCGGCGGTAAGTAAATAGTCCCTTCTCTCCTGACGAGACAGGGAGAGGGCGATCATGTTGGCAGCGAAGACTTCCACCCTCACCCCAGCCCTCTCCCATCAAGGGAGAAGGAGTAATGGAGGCATCAATGCAGATTGGCGCAATATTTCCGCAGACTGAGATCGGGCCCGACCCGGCGGCAATCCGCGACTACGTGCAGGCCGTGGAGGGGATGGAGTTCGACTACCTGTTCATCGCCGACCATGTGCTGGGCGCGGACCCAGCGCACCATGAGCACGTTCGGGGCTCCTACTACACTCACCACAGCGTGATCCACGAGTCGCTGACGACGCTGGCGTTCATCGCGGCCATCACCACGAAGATCCGCCTGATCACGGGCATCCTGATACTGCCCCAGCGACAGACTGCGTTGGTGGCCAAGCAGGCGGCAGAGATCGACGTGCTGAGCGGCGGTCGTCTGACGCTGGGCATCGGCGTGGGCTGGAACCACGTGGAGTTCGAGGCGTTGGGCGAGGATTTCACCAACCGGGGCATCCGCTCGGAGGAGCAGATCGACCTGATGCGGGCCCTGTGGACGCAGGAAGTGGTGGACTTCGAGGGTAGGTGGCACACGGTACGGTCGGCCGGCATCAAGCCGCTGCCGGTGCAACGTCCAATACCCGTGTGGTTCGGCGCCGGCGGGTCCGCTGGACCGGTGCCGAGGGACGTGGTGCTGCGGCGCATCGCGCGGATGGGCGACGGCTGGTTCCCCAGCTTTCCGCCGGGGGACGAAGCGCGGGCGGTGCTGGACAAAATGCAGACCTACATCGCCGAGGCGGGTCGTCAGCCCGAGGACGTTGGCCTCGCGGGGCGCATCCGGATGCCGGACAAAACTCCGCAGGAATGGCTTGCGGAAGTCGAGGGCTGGCAGTCCATGGGCGGCACGCACGTCATGGCCGAGGCACGGCGCGGCCCGCTGAGCGCCGTGGATCAGCACATTGATGCGATGCGGCAGTTTCGCGAGGTGATACCCGTGGGCTGGGGCAGATAACCCTCCTTACTACACTGTCTGCGCCATCCGCCTGATGGAGGATTCACCATGACTGCGCCCCGTCTCAAGTCGGAAGTCGGCAAGGCTGACCAGGCTGAACCCGTCTTTTATCCGATAGAGGATGAGGAACCGTGGGCCGAATCCGAGCATCAACTTTTCCCACTGGTTTACGCCTACGGGGCTTTGACCGCCTGGTTCTCGGACGATCCGACTACCTGGGTAGGATCGAATATGTTCCTCTACTACGAGGAAGGCGACCCCAGCAAGGTCGTCGCGCCAGACCTATTCGTGGTAACGCAAACGCACAAAGAGGAACGGCGCAATATATTCCAGACCTGGGTTGAGGGACGCATACCCGACTTCATCCTGGAAGTCCTGTCGGAAAGCAATTATCGCGACGACCTCGTGACCAAGTTTCCGATCTACCGCCAGTTGGGTGTCAAGGAATACTGGATGTACGATCCGACGCCGACCGGAATCTTGTCGCCCCCGCTGCAAGGCCATCGCCTGGTTGGCGAGGAGTATCAACCGATTCCGGTTGAGGAGACGGCGCAGCCTGGCCGCTATCGCGGCCTGAGCGAAGTATTAGGGCTGGAACTGCACGCCGAGCGGGACTGGTTCCGGTTCTTCGACCCGGTGGAGGGCAGCTACCGGCGCGACATACAGGAATCTGAGCGGGCCCTGGCGGTAGAAAGGGAGGCTCTGGCAGCCGAGCGCGAAGCCCGTCTGGCCGATCAACAAGCACTGACGGCCGAGCGCGGCGCCCGCGCGGAACTGGAACGCGTGCTGCGCGAGCACGGCATAGAGCCGCCGGTGTAATCCGTCAGCGGGATCCCGTGGAATAGGGGGTATCGCCCAACGGGTGGTCGGCCCACTTGCCGGCCTCGACCGACGACAGGAAGTCGGAGACCAGTTGGTTGAAGAGGGCCGGCTCCTCCAGGTTGATGGCGTGGCCGCACTGGGGCAGCACTGCCAGGCCGCTCCTGGGGATGTGGCGCTTCATCATTATGGACGGCTCGACGCAGGGGTCGTCCTCGTCGCCGATCATGATGAGGGTGGGAACCTGGCAGGCGTTCATCTGCGGAATTAGCTGGTCTATGGTGGGACGCTTGAGTTGGACGCCGCGGAAGGTGTAAGCCGAGCCGCGGGCGTTGTGCCCGAAGAGCAGGCGCATGAATTCCTCGTAGCCGCGTGGGTCCTTGCGCTGTAGCTGGACTCGGGTGGGGCCGCTGCCGTAGTCCTTCATGACGGGCGGGGTGCCCTCGGCCAGCAGGCGGGCGGCCATGGCCTCGCCGCCGGTGCGGAATGCCTCGTTGTGGGTGGTGCCGGAGCCGGCGGACGCGACGATGATTGCCTTGCAGCGTTCGGGGTAACGCAGGGCGAAGTTGAGCGCGACGTTGCCGCCCATGGACAGGCCGCCGATGTAGGCCTGGTCGAGTCCGAGATGATCCATCAGGCGGCGCAGGTCCTCGATGGTGCCGTCCTGGGAATAGGCCTCGGGGTCGGTGGGCACCTCGGAGGGCGGGTAGCCGCGGTCGTTGTAGGTGATGACGCGGTAGCGGTGGCTGAAGTAGCGCACCTGCTGCTCCCAGCTCTCGTAGGAACCGGCGAACTCATGGCTCCAGATGAGAGGGAAACCCTCGCCGGTGGACTGGTAGAAGATCTGCACGCCGTCGGAATCGAAGGTAGGCATTGATGGGCTCCAGGGTCGTTATTTGGTTAATGGTGAGGTAGAGAGGGTTAGCGGTGGCGGCGAAAGAGTCGCCAGACGGGAATGCTGAAGCCGGGGAGAAGGTCGCCGCCGTCCAGGGTGTCGTCCTCGCTCAGGACTTCGGGTTCCACGCCGGGGCGGTAGCGGGTTACGGTGGTGGTTTGAGGGTCGCCATACCAGACCTCTTGAGCACCGAAGTCCAGCCACATCTGTGCTCGTTCCGCCACGGCGCGGGGAGAATCTCTGGGGGACTTGATTTCAACCACCAAGTCGGGCGCCTGTTCTGGATAACCATCGGTAAGTTCCGCAGGATGCCCAGGTGCAAACCAAGCGACGTCGGGAGCGCGGACCGTATCGGGGTTGGATTCCAGCCGATAGCCGTAATTGTCGCCCACCATGCCGTAGTCGTTGGCGTCGGCGTAATTGCCGATAGCAAGCCCAAACCTGTGGGATACGGTGCCGTGTCCCTTGCCCGGAGGCGGCATTTCTATAAGTACTCCTCTGACCAGCTCCTGCCGATATCCGTTATCGGGGAGCAGCATCAGTTCCTCGGCGGTCATCAATTTTGTCGTGGTCATGTTGCACCAGCCTAACGGTGGCGGCGAAAGAGTCGCCAGACGGGAATGCTGAAGCCGGGGAGAAGGTCGCCGCCGTCGAGAGTGTCGCCTTCGCCCAGGACTTCGGGTTCCACGCCGGGGCGATAGCGGGTGATGCTGACGGGAGGTGCGGGATCGGCCACCCAAACCTCCCTACTGCCGAAACTGAGCCACATTGCCGCCTTTTCCGACAAATCCTGATTGGGGGATAGCACTTCGACCACCAAGTCCGGGGCCAGATGCGGAAAGCCTTGCGTACCTTCCGGGATACGGCCCGGCGCGACCCAGGCCACATCGGGCGCGCGCACGGTGTCTGGAGCTAATTCGAGCCGGTAGCCGGGCTCCCCGGTACGGGTTTCGCCATAGTCGTTGTCATCGGCGTAAATGGACAGCGCGGTGTCAATCCTGCTGACCGCGATTGCGTGGGGGTCTCCAGTAGCCACTCTTTCGATCACCACTCCCCGGACGAGTTCGTACCGCTTGCCCTCGCCGTTCTGGGCCATCAGCAGCAGCTCGTCGGCCGTAACCAGTTTTCGCGCGGTCGTCATGTTGCACCAACCTGCCGGGTGTGCCTCCCTGATATTGGCATTTTAGCATCAAAAGCCCCTCTCCCCGGGTGAGGAGAGGGGCGTCCTTCGACTAGCTCAGGACGAGCGGGGATAAGATTTTCACCCTCATCCCAGCCTTCCCCCATCGAGGGGGAAGGGGTGGTTAATGCGGGGGTTACTCGTTGGGGGTGAGGGCCAGGGAGCGGATTTCGCCGAACTCCTTCTGGATCTTGTTCCAGTTCTCGCCGCCGTCGGTGCTGACGTACACGTAGCCGTAGATGCTGGCGGCCACCATCACGTCATCGACGTGAGGGCTGGCAGCGAACCAGTACACCACCGAGTTGGGGGTCTGGGACATATTGGGCGCGTCCCACGAGCCGCCGGCGTCCTGGGTGCGGCGGATGGCGCCGGTGATGCCGGGGATGGAGTCGCCGTTGCCGACGAACATGGTGCTGGACTCGCCGGGCTTGATGACCATGCCGCGGCAGTAGGAGCGGATGTCCTCCTCGTGGAAGCGGGGGAACTCGTGCAGCTCCCAGCTCTCGCCCTCGTCGTTGCTGGTGGAGATGCCGAATGGCGTGGTGCAGTAGATGGCGGCGTCGGGGCCGGGCTTGAGGGCCATGCCGTGGATGTCGCCGTGGAAGGGGTCTGGCCCCAGGTCGGGCAGGCGGGTCCAGTTGTCGCCGCCGTCCAGGCTGCGGTACACGCCGTCCACCTCGATGCCGGCCCAGACGGTGCGGGTGTCGCGCGGGTCAACGATGATGTTGGTGGTGCGCGGAATGCCGATGGGGCAGGGCATGCGGACGCCCAGGTCCAGGGACTCCCAGGTCTCGCCGCCGTCTCGGGAGCGGAAGGCGTTGGGCCGGGTGCCTACGAAGACGGTGTCGGAGTCGTCGGGGTCGATGCCCACGGACCAGATCTGCAGGTCGTCCATGGGAGACTCGATGTACTGCCAGGTGAAGCCGTTGTCGGTGGAACGGAAGAGCCCGTTGTCGGAGCCGGCGTAGATGCGGTTCTTGTGGTTGGGGTCGACGGCCAGGGCGCGGATGTTGCACTCGCTGGGCAGCGGGTCGCGGATGCGGTTCCAGGATTCGCCGCCGTCGGGGCTTACGGAGAGCCCACCGCCGATGGTGCCGACGCTGATGGTGTAGTTTCCAGCCATGATTACCTCCTCAGATGGATGCAATTCGTAACGCGGAGTTCCTGCCGTGCGGCGGTATGAGTCGCCGACGGTGGCATGATAGCACAGGGGCGGGTCGGCGAGTGTTAAGCGCCGGGCCGGGTTTCCAGGCTGGCGGCGTGCTCGGCGAGGAGGGCCTGTATGGCGGGGACAATCTCATCGGGAACGAGGAACGAGGCTTTGCCTTTCAACCGTTTTTGCAATTCCGCTTCGTCCTCCTCGGTCCAGTTGGCCTCTTCCTCTTTGGCATCAGCGATGAGACGCTGAACCCTTTCCGAGTTCCAGCCGGGCGGGAAGTTGCCGGGTTCGTCCGACTTCCGATTTAGCCACGCCTGCGCTGACGCTGCTGCTTCGGGATGATCAGCCTCGTGACGCGCGATCATTTCCCTGATGTTGGAAATCAACTCCTTCGGCACCAACAGGTCGGTATAGCCTTCCCGCTCGTAGGCATATTCGTAGTGGGCAACCCATTCTTCATCGGTGAGGGAATCGTAGAACTCGGCGATTTGGCGGAGTTCTTCCTGGCTCCACGGTGCCTGGGGGTTGCTGTTCACACCACCACGACCAGCGTTTCAAAGCGTTCTTCGGGGACTGGCAAGCCATCCTCTTCGCGGACAGCAATGCAGGCATCAATCGCCTCTTTGATGTTGGCGATGGCCGATTCCTTCGTTTCGCCCTGGCTGACGCAGCCGGGCAGACTGGGGCATTCGGCTACCCAGTAGCCGTCTTCACCGGGGTAGATCACTACCTGGCGCATACCTTGCATTCCCCCTTATTGGCATAGTCGTGCGCGGACCTCAGCGTCGGAAGCTACTTCGAAAAATAGCTCCAGAGCTTCTTTCAGGTTGTCGCGTGCTTCGGTGACGGTATAGCCCTGGCTGGCGATGTCGAGTTCGGGGCAGAGGGCGACGTACATATCGTCCTCGCGCTCGATGATCGCGGTGAGTTGTCGGACCATGCGGCCTCCGATTGGCGGTTCGTCCTTCGACGGGCTCCCGCCAGAGGCGGACGTTCCGCAGGACGAGCGGTTGGAGTCATTGGTGTTCGGTAGGCTTTCTCCTTTGGTGTTTCGGTTGGCTGGCTCCTGGTTTTTCGGGTGGTTGGTTGGCGAGAGGCAGGATTTAGCATCGTTGTCAGCGTACGGCCGGGTTGGGTACGCAACTATTTTGCCTACTTTTTCGTGTACTCGGCACGCTGTGTGCACGCCTGCGCGCGGGCTCGGACAGTCCCGGGGACACCAGTGGGGCTGCGCCGGTGAGGAGTCAGGTCTTTAAGCGGCGTTAGCCCCCGTGGGCCGGTTGCGATTTTGAAACTGACGGGGTTGGCCGTCGATGCTGGAATCCTGCCTCTCTTTATCGGGGTGTGATCAAACGTACGTTTTGCCTAGGTGAATCTAGGATAGACGGGTTGCGCAGGTGGGGGCAACGGCGGGGTGTCAGTGGTTTTTGGATTTGCGTCAGCGGAACGGACGGGTGGGCAATATATTGGACTCTCTCATGATGCTCAAATTATGGCTGTAGCCGATCACGCCAATCGGTGCTGAAATCGAGTTCACGTATGAGCTCAAACGTATCGAAGCAGATTATGCGAAACTGATGACATACGTCAGGAACTTTACGGTTGGCTCGGGTCGTGCGCGGCCGTGACCGCTCGGTCGAAACGACGCGACGGTGCTCTCCATCCGCCAGTGCGTACGCTACGAGGAACGGATCTTCATTCAGGGTCTCAATTTCGATGTCGGTGAGGTTGGGTGCGTAGCCTTCAGAGATCACCCGGCTAATCAATTCCTCGTCGACTTCTTCATCGAGCAAAAGCGCGTCTCGATGGCTCCGGAGCCATCGAGAAAGAACGTCGTCCGCCGCAGTCACTTTGTCAAAGACTTCTCGAGGAATCTTCACGAGGCCTCTGTCGCCCATCTCGGCTAGCCATTCCCAAAATTCATCTACCCTTCCAATTGGGTAATAGTCGCGATTTGCATCGATCAGGACATTGGCGTCAAGCAGATGCAAAATCAGCGTGGCACCCATACCTACGACGGCCTGCCAACATCAAATAGAGAACTGACTTGTGTTGGCCTAACTCCGAGAACCGTGGAGGCTTTTGAGGTCGTCAATTCTCCGGAGGTCATCGCTCGCCTTACGAGGCCAACGAGCGGCTGTCCGAGTTGGTGGCGTCGCGTGACATAAGGGTTGACTACAACTCCGGATTGTTGTTGGCGCGTCTGTTCACGTCGTTCTTCCCGTTCACTTAGCCATTGAGCTCGGAACATGTTCTTTAGGCGATTGAACGTGTCCCGTCCGATCCCGCCACTGCGCCAAATCTTATAAGCCAGCATAGTCCGGCTAACGTTCGCTTCATTGGAACGAGCACTGATCTGCAGGGCTATCGTTTCGAAATCAGTACCTTGGGCGAATATCAGCTCCTTGCTCTCTTCCTGTGGAAACAAAAACTCGCTAGCCACGTCGTCGCAGAATCTCTCTAAGTCATTTTCTGCACGGGCGCCACTAACCCCAGTTTGCCCCAACAAGAGATGAGTAAGTTCGTGCAGTAGAGTGAACGACCACGCAGGCCGGGCGTCGTGGTGGTTAATTATCACAAACGGTGCGACATCGTCTGCGATGGTGAAGCCGCGGAAAACGTCCGTGTCAACGATATCAGTGTGGTGGCTTCCCAAATTACCTTTGAGTAATACGAACACGCCGGCGTTTTCTGCCCGCGTCCTCAGCAATCCGAACGCTGCTGTTGCGTTTCGCTGTTTCCGGTAGGCATCTAAGTCCACGTCTAGCAACGACTTGAGTGAGGCGAGTACCTCCGGGAGTCCATCACCAATAACGTGAGAACCGACAAAAGGCAACGGCTCAGCTTCCTCGATGTCCTCCAAGATGGCCCGGACCATACTTTGTCGTGCGCGTATGTCCCTCACCAAAGCATCTAAGAGAGCATCATCTGCAGTCGAATGATCCGTCGCCAATGTACGGAAATCTGTCCCGCGTTCGCCCTGAGCCGGTGGCTTGGACAAGTAGAATGTGACCAAAGGACGGCGGTACACCCTTGCCATTTCTACCAGCACTGGTCGCGATGGCTCCGCCATGCCGAGCTCAAGCGCGTTCAATTTGTCGGCCGCTGACGCCTTCTGACCGTCGCGAAGGCGTTGGTTCTTTTTGGCCGCTTCCTCTAGCGTCAGTCCGGCGCTTTGTCTCGCCCAAACCAATATTTCTGGATTGACCTTGGGCATTTTTCCGTTTCCTCAACGGGATTTTAGGCTGTTATGTCGCCTCTAGACCTCAAACGGCGTTGGCATCATGCTTACGGGGACTTCGATCAGGGCGGGGGCGTTGGCGGCTATGGCGTCTTTGAGGGCGGTTTCGAGGGCTTCGGGGCCTTCGGCGCGGATGCCTTTTACGCCGTAAGCTTCAGCGAGTTTTACGAAGTCGGGGTTGTGGAGTTCGGCGCCGACGACGCGGCCGTCGAAGCGGTTGACCTGGTCGCGCAGGACGTTGCCGTAGGCGTTGTCGTTGAACACCACCGCGATGGCGTTGATGCCGTGCTGCACCGCCGTGGCCATCTCCTGGGAGTTGAACAGGAATCCGCCGTCGCCGCACAGCGCCACCACCGGCCGGTCGGGCTGGGCGACCTTGGCTCCCAGCGCGGTGGGGTAGGCGTAGCCCAGGTTGCCGGAGTAGCTGGACGTGATGAAGGTGCGCGGCTCGTAGGTGGGCCAGAAGGCGCGGGCGTAGTAGCCCAGCTGGGTCATGCCGGACACCAGGATCGTGTCGTCGGGCGACGCGGAGCGGACGGCGGCCAGCAGGGACTCCTGGGGCTCGGGCGTCAGGGCGGTGTCGTGGCGGCGCTTGCGCAGGGCCACCACCTCGTCGGCCATGGACGGACGGGAGCCGGGCGCGATGGACTCGGCGAGTTTGGCGTCCACCTGCTCCATGACGGTGCGGGCATCGCCGGCCACGCCGTAGGTGTTCTCGTAGTTGCGGCCCAGTTCCTCGGGGTCGATGTCAATCTGGACCACGCGCTGTCCGCCCAGCCAGGCGGGGAAGGCGAGACGGGTGCCAACGGCCAGGATGACGTCGAAGTTGGGCTCGGTCTTGGCGACGGGGTCGTTACGCAGACGCAGCGAGCCCAGGGCCAGCGGGTGGCGGTCGTCGATTGCGCCCTTGCCCTCGGCGGTGGTGATGACGGGAGCCTGCAGCCGCTCGGCGAGACGCACCAATGGCTCGGACCCTTCGGAGGATATGACGCCGCCGCCGGCCCAGATCAACGGACGCTGGGCACCGGCCAGGATGCTGGCGGCCTGGGCGACCTGCTCGTCCGGCGCGGCGGGTCGGGCGTAGCCCTCGGATTCGATGAGGGTGACTTCGCCAGGGTCGGCCATGGTCTCGGGGGGCATCTCGACCTCGACGGGACGAGGGCGTCCGGTCTTGAGTTGGCGGAACGCCTCGTGGACGGCCTCGGGGGCTTCCTCGGTGGCCATGATGCGGCGGACGTACTTGGTGACGGGGCGGATGGCGTCCTGCTGGTCGTTGACCTCGTGGAGCATGCCGCGGTCCACGCCGATGAGGTCGCGCTCGATCTGGCCGCAGACGACGAGGACGGGCGACGACGCGGAGTAGGCGGTGCTGAGTCCGGCGGATGCGTTGAGCAGGCCGGGTCCGGGAACCATCAGGGCGGTGCCGATTTCGCCGCTGGCGCGGGCGTAGCCGTCGGCCATGTAGGTGGTGGCCTGCTCGTGGCGGGTGGTGATGAACCGGATGCCGGGCACGTCGTTGAGGGCGTCGAGAGCGTGGTATAGCTGCACGCCGGGGAGTCCGAAAATCACGCGCACGCCTTCGAGGTACAACGAACGCATCAGGGCCTGGCCGCCGGTCATCGTGGGCATAACAACACCTTCCTGGGTAGTTTTTCGTGGTTTCGCGCCGACCGGATCATGCGGGCCGGCGAGGGCAACTTACGATAGCATACGGCAAGGGGGCTGTCATTTTGGGGTTCGGTTTTACAAGCAATCGCGTTTCGTCCTTTGGCTCTTTGGTCCGGCGCTCCCGGCTACCGTCATACCGGCGAAAGTCGCAGATGCGCCTCTGGCGTGCCGGTATCCAGTGCCCGAAGTCGGCTGTTTCGCAACCGTTGTCTTCATCCTGCGGCCTCTGGACTCCGGCATCCGCCTATGGCGGATCCGCCATGGGCGGACGACTTTCGCCTGAGTGACGAGTCTGTAAATTCTACTGACGCGTGAATTGATATCTAAACCCAGCGCACCACCGTCATTCCCGCGCAAGCGGGAATCCAGAACGTCTTTGTAGCGGCGAACTCTGGATTCCTGCTTTCGCAGGAATGACGGAGTAGTTTAGCTAATCGCTCACGGATCAGTAAATGCGATTGCTCTGGTTGGTTTTACATGGATGCATCCTCCGAAGGCGGACCTGCGGCAGGATGGACGGGATAAGGGCGAAATGTAGGGGCGAGGCATGCCTCGCCCCTACGGGAATACGGTTGCAAAAATCGAGGCGGGTTTGAAACCCGCCCCTACAGGTTGGGGATGGTTGGCTCGTCCTTCGACCCGCCAGAGGCGGACCTACGGCAGCTCAGGATGAGCGGGGTTGGCGGGTTATGCTCCCGGCAGGCGGTAGTTGACGGTTTTGGCGACTGCGGCGTCGATTTCCTCCGGCGTGATCAGTTGGACGGTGCTGATGCTGAGGGCGCCGCCGGCGGTGATGGCGAGCGAAATGGCCGCCGCCGTGGTCGCGTCGGGCAGGTCGAAGACCATGTACAGGTCCGATCCGCCGAACGCGTAGTAGAAGGACTCCAGAGTCCCGCCCTGTTCGCTCGCGATGCCTTCAAAGACCTGCCGGCGGGAGGTGCCGCCTTCTCGAAGCAGGCCCTGCATTCCCGCTGCGGTGTAGTTTGCCTGGAGTAGATACTTGGGCATGATGCTTTCTCCAAATTTTTCGCGCCCGCCGGGGCCTTTGTCATCTGCCGCTTGCAACAGATTGTGCCCTTGGTCGTCGGATGCGTGACAATTGTATTTCGACTCCCTCTTTACCCTACCCCACCATCGTTGGCAAGGGCAGGTGCGGGGCGTATTGCCGTGGGTCGCACCCTTGCGTGGGGTTAGAGGTTCCGCAGCGCCGTAGCAAGCAAAGGGCGGGTTCCAAACCCGCCCCTACGCTCGGTTGGGTTTCGTCTGGCTGGCTAAAGGACGTGGTACATCAGGCGGTGGTCACGCAGCACATCCGCGGCGAAGTCGTTTTCGACGTCGCGCCACACGGAGTGGATGTGGTTGGCCTCGTTCTGGATGTTGTCGAACTCAACGATGAAGTGGCCGCCGTGGATGCGATAGTAGTGGTCGCGGCCACGGTCGAGTCCGCCGGCCCATACCAGGTGGAAGTCATCGATGCCGGACTCGCGGATGGAGGCCATGCGCTGCTCGGCGATGGGTGCGGGCACGCCGTTGACGTACTCGGCGATGAGGGTCATCAGGATTTCCTGCTGAGTACCGTTCATCTCGCGGGCGGCCAGGCCCTCGTCGTTGTGGACGGGCTGCTTGCTGGTGTTGTAGCCGAGGATGTCCCAGGGCGCCTTGTCGTGGATGACGGCCTTGCCGCGCTGGCCGGCGTCCAGGGATGACATCAACTCGACGGCCAAATCCTCGCGACGGCCCAGGATGCGGAGACCTTCCTTGGGTCCCTTGCGCACCTCGGCGGGGTTGGCTCCCAAGAAGAGCGGCGTGACGGCGATGACCTGGTCGCCCCACACGCTGTAGTGGACGGACAGGTGGTGTCCCTCGACGCGCCAGCCCCAGGGGTCGGGACGGCCCGGGTCGCCGAAGACGGTCCAGTAGTACAGTTCAGGGTCGCGGACGAATGTGACCTGGTCCCACTCCTTTTCCAGGGGGCCCAGCACCAACTCGTGCTCGATGATGAGGTTGGCCTGGCGATTGGTCTCATCGGTGAGGCCGGTGGCGAGCAGTTCCAGGGCCAGAGTGCGCTGTTGCTCGGTCATGTCGCGCAGGGGCAGGCCGTGGCGGTTCAGCGGCGGGTAGTACCAGAAGATGCGCTCGCCGTCGAGATAGTGATAGGTAGCCTTGTCTCGCTGCGACCGGTCGAGGCTGGCGACCCAGCGACGGGCGGAGTCCACCATGGCGGCGGCCACTTTGGCGTGGGGGTGCGTGAGGCGAGCTTCAGTCATCGCGGATGACCTCCTGAAGGTTGCTTTGGGTTCTGATGGCGAGAGTGTATTGAGGACAGAGCGAGAGTGTCAAGAATCGGTCAAGCGGGCCGCGGGGTTGTAGGTCGTTACGCTACCGGCCTTCGCGGAGCCGGCGATTTTCGGCTTCCAGTTCCTGTAACCGGGCTTCGGCGGTTTCGGCGCGGGCTTCGGCGGTTTCGGCGCGGGCTTCGGCGGTTTCGGCGCGGGCAGTTTGTGATTGCAGCGTTGGGATGTGTTCCCCGGTGGCAGGGTCATACCATCCCAAGTAACCATCCTCGGCCCGCAGGTTGAGATTCAGCGCCCCGCTGTATCCCTGAAGCACGCCGGGGCGGATTTCACGCAACTCTATTGGTTGGTATGCGCTTCCCTCCAGCCGGTAGCCCCTCAGGGTGAACCCATAGAACTGGGCCTCGCTGTCGAACAGCCAATACTCGCTCGCCCCCATCGCCTCATAGTAATCCTGCTTCGCCCCCAGGTCGTCTCCGGCGGTGCGTCTGGATGCAACCTCAAGGATGAAGTCCGGCGGCTTGCCCTGCTCCGGTACGACGTAGCCGTTGCTGGCCGCGTAGGCCGCAGGATTTGCGCCGAAGGCCACCAGCAGGTCCGGGTAGCGGCTTTCATTGGCCACGTAGGCCGGGCCGGGCACAACGTAATGTTCGGCGCTGACGATGGTGGTTTCGGGATGGCCCAGGTACTGGATTATATTGGCAATTGCACCATGCCGGTGCAGGTTGTCGACGCTGGTCATGTCGTCGGGGTGTCGCTCCGGAATGTCAGGGAGACGAAAAGGCGCCGGCGTGGCCGGTACAGCCGGCAGGTCGGCGTGACTTGTAGTGGTCATGCTGAACCTCAAACGCAGTTGAATACGTTACCGACTGCGGCGTTCCAGGTTGCGGATGGCCTCGTCGATGCGGCGCACCTGCTCGGTGTCGCCGGAGGACAGGCGGTAGCAGCGGTCCATGTATAGCTGGGCGAGTTGCGCGGCGACGGGTCCGGTGTCGGAGGCGTTGGCGACCAGCGTGGCGATGCTGAACTCGTCGGGCAGGTGGCGGCCGAGGGCGGTCATTTCGGCGGTGATGTCGGCGATGGCCGTGGCGTCGTTGCCCTCCTGGGCGAAACGCAGGCGTCCGAGGAGGCGGCCCATTTCGGCGAGGCGGTCGCCCTCGCTCATGAACGACCACAGGACCTCGTTGACGCCGAGACCCTGGGTGTCGCTGTCGTCAGGCTCGGCGATGGCGGAGGATGAACCGGAGCCGCCCAATGGGATTGCCGCGTCATCGGCGGGGATGGAAGCGGCGGCGGCGCCCGACGTGCCGGCGGCCTGGTTCCAGGCGTCGGAGTATTCCTGCACGGCGGAGGCCACGGACTCCATCATGCGGGCCAGGTCGTAGGAGAACATGTTGCCTCCGTAGACGAGATCGTCGCTGCGCAAGTTGGCAAGTTGAACCAGGCGGTCGTAGCCACCCTCAACCAGCTCGGACATGGGAGGCATGGCGAAGGCCGCGAAGTTGGTCAACGGACCCGAATCGCCGCTGCCGAGGTGGGCGGCCAGGAAGGGTGGGACGTACTTGGTGAGATCGGCGGTGATTGGGAGGGTTACGATGTAGGTGCCGTAAACGTTGTCGGGCTCGGTGTCCACTCGAAAGTAGAGCAATGCGTGTCCCCGGGGGCGGGAGGGATCTCCGATCTCAAACTGAATATCCATGTGTCGAGTATAGATTAGGTTGGGGGCGATGGCAAAGCGCGGTGGCGGTTGCAATTCTACGGAGCCGGAGGGCTCTCGGTGTCGAGGGCGTCCCGGAAACCCTGCCAGTCCTGATCCGGGCCGGCATTGTCCCAACCATCCAGGTGGACCAATTGCTGTATGGGCAGGCGGCGACGCCAACCGGCGGTCTGCAAGCCAGGCTCATCGGCGAACGCAGTGGGGTAACCCAAGCACAAATAGGCGACCGGGATGATGTGCGGCGGTATTCCGAGGATGCCGCGCAGTTGGGGCAGCTTGAGGATGCTGACCCAGCCCACGCCGATGCCCTCGCTGCGGGCGGCCAGCCATAGATTTTGCACGGCGCAGCAGGTGGAATAGACGTCGGTTTCCGGCATGGAGTTGCGCCCCAAGACGACGTCGGCACGTGTTGGATCGCACGTAACGCACAGGTTGACCGGGCAGTCGAGAATTCCTTCCAGCTTCAACTCCAAGTATGCGGAACGCCGTGGCTCGTCGAAGAAGCAGGCAGCGGCGTCGCGCTCGCGGTCGAACAAATCCTTCACCTGGCGGCGTTTTTCTACGTCCTGCACCAGGATGAAATCCCAGGGCTGCATGAATCCCACCGAGGGGCCATGGTGGGCCGCACGAACGATGCGGGCCAGCTTGTCGTCGGGAATGGGATCGGGTCGAAAGTTGCGGACATCGCGCCGTTGGTAAATCGCGCGATACACCGCGTCGCGGTCAGCGTCGGCAAAGCCCAGAGATTTCAGGTCCGACGGATACTCATCGGCCTGGTGATTTATTTGCGTCATCCATCCTCCCTGATCGACCCGACCTGCGCGTCAGACGCGCTGCATTTCCGTGATCGTCCGTGAACAAGTTCAAGAACCGCACGAATTCAGTCACCCCGAATTTGGACATCATAACCGTTGGGGTATGGTCGTGCTACCGCGCAGCCAGGGATGGCAGGGCCTTTTCAAAGTCTCCATGCGTCCCGCTCATGGTGAGCCTGTCGAACCACAAGCGCGTCCTTCGACCCGCCACAGGCGGACCTACGGCAGCTCAGGGCGAACGGATGCAAGAAGATTACGTAACTTTGGAATGGCCCTGCGGGGATGGTCGGTTGGCTGCCCAAACCAGCCAACGCTCGAATTAGCCGCAGATAAAAGGTGGGACGTTTTCGGTGTCGGCAAACTATTGCGACTCAGTTTATTTTGGATATAATATTCCGAAAATACGTTCCATTATGATTTTGGAGCCACAGTCAATTAGGAGTCGAAATGTTAGCAACAGCTCAAACCTGCGCGGTTATAGGATTAGACGGGCAAATCATACAGGCGGAAACGGACATTTCGCCGGGTCTGCCCGCGTTTCACATCGTGGGCCTACCGGACACGGCGGTGCAGGAAGCCAAGGAACGGGTCCGCGCCGCGCTGCGCAACAGCGGCTGCGAGTTTCCAATGCGGCGGATCACGGTGAACCTGGCGCCGGCAGACCTGAAAAAGGCGGGGCCGGCCTACGACCTACCCATCGCGGCGGGGATCCTTTTCAGCACGGGACAAGCGCCGCCACCCGGCGAGCCGGCAATCTTCCTGGGGGAACTTTCGCTGGACGGCGGGCTGCGGCACACCGCCGGCATTCTGCCCATGGTTTGGGTCGCCCGCGAACAGGGAATTCACACGGTGTACGTGCCGGCGGTGGACGCACCGGAGGCGGCGTTGGTGGACGGGATGCGCGTATTCCCGGTATCGACGTTGGCGCAATTACTGGCGCATCTCCAGGGAGAAACGGAGATCGAACCGTATCCGCACAGCGGGGTGTACCTCAACGGCAACCGCAACCCGCCCGACAACACCGACCTGTGTCACATCCGCGGGCAGGACCATGCCAAACGCGCGTTGGAGGTCGCGGCGGCGGGATTCCACAACATCCTGTTCAGCGGCCCGCCCGGGTCGGGGAAAACCCTGTTGGCGCGTGCGTTGCCGGGGATTCTGCCGCACCTGACGCCGAACGAGGCACTGGAGGTAACCAAGATCTACAGCGTGAGCGGGAATTTGCCACCGGACAGCCCCTTGATCGCACAACGGCCTTTCCGCGCGCCGCATTACACCATTTCAAACGCCGGTCTGGTTGGCGGCGGCCGGATGCTGCGGCCGGGCGAAATCACGCTGAGCCACCGGGGCGTGCTGTTCCTGGACGAGTTGCCGGAGTTCGGGCACGCGCTGCTGGAATCACTCAGGCAACCCCTGGAAGATAAGACGGTAACCATCACTCGGGTGAGCGGTACAGTTACGTATCCGGCAAGTTTCATGCTCGTGGCGGCGATGAATCCCTGCCCTTGCGGGTATGCCACGCATCCGAGGAAGCAGTGCGTGTGCAGTCCGTCGGCGTTGTCGCGCTACCAACGTCGGATCAGCGGGCCGTTGCTGGAACGCATCGACATATTCGTGGAGGTGCCACCGGTGGAATACGACAACCTTTTGGCGCAGGCGACGGCCGAACCGTCGGAGGCAGTGCGGGAGCGGGTCGCTGCCGCGCGGGAGATCCAGGACCGACGATTCGCTACCGATGCCGGGCCCGCGTCGCTATCCAACGCGGAGATGGCAGGGTCGAAGATCTGGGAGTACTGCACATTGCAGGATGACACGGAAGCGCTGTTGCAGCGGGCGGCTCAGACGCTGGACCTGTCGGCACGCGCTTTGCATCGGGTGGTCAAGGTGGCGCAGACGATAGCGGACCTGGCCGGCGCGGAGAAGATCGGGCCGGCGCACCTGGCGGAGGCGTTGCAGTACCGCGCCCGTGGGCTGAGCTGAACAAACACGTAGCGCGGCGGCTTGCGGCAAACCACCGGGATGGATAGCATATGAACCAACGGGATAGGAGCAACGAAACACGTCTGTGGGTGCCCTTTCTGGGGGTACCGCTGGAACGGGTTCGACCACATTTCTGGACGTTCAGCGTCTGCTTTGTCATTACGCTGATCTTTTACGTTTATGTTCACGTCGTTGATGTGGACAGTCCCACCTGGCATCAAGCGCCATCGCTGGTAATAGCAGATACAACACGGGCCGCCGCATTCTGGGTGTTGGCGAGTCCCATACTGGTGGAAGGAGTGGTTATGGTTTTCGGCTGGTTGTACGTGGAGAAAAAGCGACAGGAAGCGCGTCGGGAAAGCCGGGAAGAGGCGATCGCGGAGAGGGACGCTCTTTGGGACGCATGGAACCAACGGCGCATGGAAGCCGAGGCCAACGGAGAATCATTCACGGAGCCGCCGCCCAGTGCGCGCAACGGCTCGTCCAGCGGTTAGGCTGGTAGCTGCATCACGACACGGGCCGCCGCTTTCTGGGTGTTGGCTAGCCCTATCCTGGTGGAAGGAGTGGTCATGGTTTTCGGCTGGTTGTACGTGGAGAAAAAGCGACAGGAAGCGCGTCGGGAAGCGAACGCTCTTTGGCGCGAGTGGAACCGCCGACGGATGGAGGCGGAGGCCAATGGCGAGCCTTTCACGGAGTCCCCGCCGGATGCTGAAGCCGAGCACAACCGCAACTCGGGTTGAATGTGGCGCAGACGTCGCGATCGGGAACCTCCTCTGCTTGAGTGCGGCCCATGAAACTCTATAGATGGTTCCGACGACTAAACCGACGCTCAGCGTACCGGGAGAATTACAAACGAGGGTACGATGCGGGCAAAGCTGAAGTCGATGCCGCTTGGGATGCGTGGAATCAGCGGAGGGTCGCAGCCACTGCACGGGGTGAATCTTTTCAGGAACCCCACCCTGATTTCTCCGGTTCGGAGGCATCACCTTTACATCCGACGGCAGGTCACGGCCGAAGACTGCGCACCGAATTGGTGGCCGGTCTTATAGAACACCAAGACCGTCAAGGGAAGCGAAAGACTTACTTCGTCATTGGACTGGCACGGCGACCGTTTTGATCCGAACATTTGCAAGCGGCGATACATCATGCCCAGCCATCCTGCATCATCCTGCCCACGGCGGCGGCCCTTGCCAGTCGGTTGGTTGCAGACTATCATTACGCCATGGCAGAGCGCGAGGTAAGGTACAAGATGGGTGCGGCCCAGGCGGTGACGGCGGAGACCTTCGGTCGTCCCGGCCGCCGGACATTCCGGCTGGTGGCAGAGGCAGGGCGGGCGCAGTTTTTCATCTGGCTTGAGAAAGAGCAATTGCTGCAGCTGGGACTATACCTGCAGCAGGCGGTCAAGCAATTGGGGGAATCGGCACAATCCAAGACCAGTACGCCGGGTGAAGACCCCTGGCGCGGCGACCCCCTGGAACAGGACTTCCATGCTCGTCAGATGCAGTTGCAATACGATCAAGACGCCAACTGTTTCGTGCTGCTCGCTTTCGAAGGGGACGAGGACGACCCGGACGCCGGAGCCCAGACCTCGGTGAGTTTCTGGATGACGATGGCGCAATGCACCGCGCTGGCCAACGAGGCGTTACGCATCTGCGCGGCCGGTCGCCCACCGTGTTTCCTGTGTGGCGCCCCAATCGACCCGGACGGGCACCAGTGCACCCGCGCGAACGGTCACGCGGTATTCGAAACAGGTTAGCCGCACTGCCGGCCCATTTTGCTCGTGTCTGAAGTTGATCCTTCCGACCTTGACCTGTTGTCGCGTGGCGAGTTCCTGAGCTGGGAACTGACGCCCCACGGTTCCAACTACACGTTCCTGGCGGAACTGGAACTGGACGGCCGACACGGGCAAGCGATCTACAAACCGCGCAAGGGCGAAATCCCCCTCTGGGACTTCCCCAGCGGGACCCTGTTCAAGCGCGAATGCGCGGCTTACCTGCTGAGCCGGATACTGGGCTGGGATTTCATTCCCCTGACGGTGATTCGCGACGGGCCGCACGGGATCGGGTCGGCGCAGCTTTTTGTCGACCACGACCCCAAGGAGAACTATTACACCATCTCCCGGGACAGCTTGGAGGAATCAGACGCCGACCAGCTCCGCATGATGTGCTGCTTCGACCTGGTCGCCAACAACACCGACCGCAAGGCAAACCACGTGCTGCGCGGCTATGATGGCAAGCTATGGGGCATCGACCAGGGGCTCACGTTCCATGCCGATACCAAGATCCGCACCGTGATCTGGGACTTCGGCGAGGAACCGATACCCGACCATCTCCTGGAACCGTTGCGCCGGCTCTGTGGAGACATGCTATCGCCCACCGGCGACGTGGCGGAACTGTTGACGCTGCTGGACGCCGAGGAGGCGAGGGCGCTGATGCAGCGACTGCAATGGATATTGCAGGATGGCGTGTTCCCCGGGATACCGGGGCTACGCCGGCGGCGACGGGGTTAGAAGAAGCCCCCTCACCCCAACCCTCTCCCACCAGGGGAGAGGGAGTTTCTTAGTTGCCCGAGGCGAGCAGACCGTAGTCGAAATCCTCCAGGTTTTCGATGATCACGTGGGCCGCCGACAGGTCCAGGTGCCGGGTCGAGTCGGTCAGCGTGCAGATGGTGTACGCGCCGGAGGATGAGGCGGCGGCGAGTCCGATGGGAGAGTCCTCGATGGCGACGCACTCGGTGGCCTCCAGGCCGATGAGGCGGGCCGCCTTAATGTAGATGTCGGGGGCAGGTTTTCCGTTCTCGATGTCGTCGCCGCCGAGCTTGACGTTGAACGCGTCGGTGAGGCCAATCACGGACAGTTTCAGGTCAACCCATTCGCGCAGCGAGGACGAGGCAACGGCGATGGGCAAACCGCGACGCTGGGCCTCGGCAATCAGATCGCGCACGCCGGGGCGGGGGACCAGGTCGGACCGCAGCACCTCTTTCACCACCTCGTTGTAGCCGGCCAGCAGTTCCGCCGGCGTCTGGGGCACGTCGCGCAGTTCCTTGACGCGGACCCAGGTCTCCTCGACGGTGGTGCCCAGCAGGTAGCGGTTGTTCTCTTCTTCGGTGATGGGAGCGGCGCCGCAACGCTCGACCATGATGTTGACCGCCTTGTGGAACAGGGGCTCACTGTCCACGAGCACACCGTCCATATCAAACAAAATGCCTTTGTATCCGGCCATCCGTAATGATCCTCCTGAGAGTTGCTGCAAAGGTGCCGACCAGAAAGGTTGCCACGGTTTCGGCGGTGTGGCAAGGGTAGGCGACGCGATGGATCACTCGCTGAGCAGGAAACAGGACGATGCCTTGAAGATCGCCCATAGCGGCTGGCCCGGAGAAATGCCCATCGCTTCCAGCGACGCGCCGGTGATGTGGCAGCGCAGGATTGTCCCCTCGCAGTCCAGGGCAACCTCGTAGCCTGGGGGTCGCAGATCAACGGCGGACACCACCCCCGACCAGGTGTTTCGGGCGGACGACTGCGGCAGCGGACCGGTGGCAAGGATGATGTCGGAAGCGCGGATGCCCACGGTAACGGCGTCGCCGACGGCGTAGCCATCCGCCAACGGCGTTTCCAGCGAGTGTTCACCAGCCTCGCATACCATGGTGCCGTCCTGGGGCACTCGGGCGGCCACCCGCATCGGGAGCAGGTTTTCCACGCCCACCAGGCGAGCGACCTGGCCCTGCCCCGGCTGCTCCAGCACCGACAGCGGAGGGCCCTGCGCCACGGTTTCGCCGGCGTCGATGATCTGCACGGTGTCGCCGAGCGCCAGCGCTTCCTCGCGGCTGTGAGTGACCATGATTACGGGGATGCTGAGGTCGCGAACGGTTGCGCGCAGTTCGGCGCCCAGCGAACGGCGCAGTTCCATGTCCAGCGAACTGAACGGCTCGTCCAGCAGCAGGAGGTCCGGGGACGGCGCCAGGGCGCGGGCCAACGCAGTACGCTGCTGCTGCCCACCCGAAAGTTGCGAGACCCGCCGATCTTCGAGACCGGTCAGTTGCAGGCGGCTGATCAGGCCCGCAACCCGTTGGCGGGAGACGACCCCGCCACGTTCGGTCAGTCCGTAGGCGATGTTCTGCGAAACAGTCAGGTGGGGAAACAGGTGGTTCTGCTGCGTCACGTAGCCAACCCGCCGCAGATGGGGCGGAACCCAGGCCGGCGGCTCGCCATCGTGGTCGAAGAACACGGTGCGACCAGCTATGTCGATGCGTCCGGAATCCGGCCGAGCCAGGCCGGCGATGGTCCTGAGGGCGGTGGTCTTGCCGGCGCCGGACGGGCCGAACAGCACCAGCACTTGGCCGGCCTCTACGGAAAAATCCAGAGAGAGCCGGAACCCACCGATGGCGACGCTGAAATGCCCACCGGCAGCGGGACCGCTCACGGCGATGGCTCCGCCCGGCGTCGGACCAGGAAACTCAGCAGCGCCAGGGACAACGCCGACATCGCCAGCATCAGCGCGGCCAACGCCAACGCGGCGCCCAGGCTGGACTCCATGGTGGTCATGATTGCCAGCGGCATGGTCTGGGTGCGACCAGTCAGATTGCCGGCGAACATGATGGTTGCGCCGAACTCGGATACGGCGCGCGCCCACGCCAGCGTTGCACCGGTGAGCAGGGATGGCCGCGCCATGGGCAGGGTCAGCCGCCAAAAAGTCTGCCACGGCGAGACCCCCAGGGTTTGCGACACCTCCTCGAACGCGGGGTCCACGCCGGCGAACCCGATGCGGGCCGCGCGGATGTAGAACGGCGCAGCCACGAAGATCTGGGCGAATATGACGGCCACGGTGGTGAACGGCAGCGCAATGCCGACCGAATCCAGAGCCGGCCCCACCAGGCCGTTGCGCCCAAACGCCATCAGCATGGCAACGCCGGCGACGACCGGCGGCAGGACGATGGGCAGTTCCACGAAGGTGTCGATGATGCGCAACAACCGACTGGTCGGGCCATTACGGGCCAGCAGCAGCGCGAACGGCGTCCCAATGACCACCACGATGATCAGGCTGATGACGCTGGTGACTACCGTGAGTTGCAGGGCCTGCAGCACCAGCGGGCCGGTCAATCCGGCCAGGAACCCCTCCTGCTGGCCGGCGCGCACAAGCAGCGCGATGATGGGCAGGCCGATGAACAGCACATAGACGACGGTGGCGGCCACCCCGGCCGGGGCCAGAGCGCCGAGCGTGGCTGCGCGGTTGCCGTGGCCCACCGATAGGAACGTCATTGTGTTGGCCGGGCCAGACTACGGAGGTCAGGAGGATGATCCGGCGTGGCAGGGGCAGGCGACGTTGGCCGGCGGGACGAACCCGAAGTCGCGCAGGATGGCCTGGCCGGAATCGCCCTGGACGAACTGAATGAACTCCAGCGCAGCCTCAAGCCGGGCAGCGGTGGACAACGCGGCGATGGGGTATTGAGCCGCGGGATTGTACTGCAACGGGATCTCGAGCACGCGGATGTCGTCGGCGTACTGGCGTGCGGCCGCGTCGGTCTCGTACACGATGCCGGCGTCCACCTCGCCGAGGGCAACCTTTTGCGCCACGCCGCGCACGCTGGTCTCGTTGGTGACCACGTTGGACAACACCGCGGTCGCGAAGTCGGGAGGGTAAGCGTCGTCTGTGGACATCCTGGACAGGGATTCGCGGGCGTAGTTCCCTGCGGGAACCTGATTAGAGGCGATGGCGATGCTGACCCCGGGCGTTGCCAGGTCGTCCAGGGTCTGGATGGCGTGGGCATCGGCGGGTGTAATCACCGCCAGGCGGTTGGCGGCGAAATATTCGGGCGCGTTGCCGAGCAGGCCGGCCTCTCGCACCGTTGCCATGTGCTCCCAGTTGGCGGAGGCGAATATGTCGGCCGCCGCGCCGTGTTCAATCTGGGTGCGCAGGGTCTGGCTGCCGGCGAAGTTGAACACCACTGTGGTTTCAGGATGATCGGCCTCATACGCGGTTGCCAGGGCTCGGAAAGAATCCGACAGGGACGCTGCGGCGAACACCGTAAGCGTCGTTTCCGCGTCGCTGGAGCCTGCGGACGCGGGCGCGCAGGCGAAAAGCGCGAGCATTACGATGACAGCGGCGGCAAGTACCGGGCGACGAACGATCATAATCGCCGCATTATAGCAACCGGAGCGTTATCTCGAGACCGTTCCTAAATCCCAAGCGGCCCCCGCACGAGAGCCGCTTGAGCAAGCCGAGAGACGATAACCTGACGGACCTGTACCGTCTAATCGGGTTCCAACGAGCGCCGCTCAATTCTGTGCCAGTGCACCAGATTCTTATCAACCTGTTCGTCAACGTAATCGTCGTTCTTGACGCTGGCGATAGCGGCTCGTGCCCGGCGGCCTGTGAATCGCTCCAAAAATTCCGCATTCCGCTGGGCTCGGTCAACATCTCTATGGTTCGCAGTGAACGATACTTCTACCGCGATATATACGGTGTCAGGACCATCGGTTGCCTCCACCACCAGGTCAGCTTCGCGAAAACTCCTCAGAGTTGATGGATCAATCCCACTGTTAGAGTTCTCTTGGGCCCACCTGGCCAATTGGAGTTTCGGTACGTTGTCGACGTATTCCAACCCCATATCGAGAGCGATGACGCCGGCTTCTTGCGCCACTTCCGCTCGGGCATGACCGCCTTTCACTTGGCTGATGTCATTGGACATGGTGTCTTGACGGCGTTTGATAGTTGCGATGTCGTCAAGAATAGCTTCCTGCTGGTCGCTCATGGCCTTTTGCTCGTCGCTCATGGCCTGTTGCCGGTCGCTCATGGCTTTTAGTTGGTCGCTCATGGCCTGTTGCTGGTCATTTAGGTCCCCAATCTGGTCCGACATTACTTCCAACCGCCCGTTGATGGTGGTGAACGTCCTGACCATAATCTGGTTGAGCTCGGCCTGGTTGATCGCAAACTCTGATGCCGCATCTTCGGGTGAACCAGCCGGATGGTTCAGGCCCATGCTCCGCGCGTTATGTTCGCTTTGTTGGGCCAGGTGCCTCATCCTAATGAAGTCCTGATCCTGTTCGGGAGTACTCATCATATTTTCCAAACGAGCCGTAAATACGGGCGGATACAACAGCAGTATAACAAATTCCAGTCATAGCGCCGTCGCCTTTCCTAACGTCAGGGCGATATATCGGACCACGCGTACCCGGTTTGTAATTGCGTGGTGAAAGGACGGAAAGGTCGATTTCCCGCTCATTTCCTCTCATTTCCGCTAATTCCAGTAGGGCATCGGGCGGGTCGTGGGACTGCTTTGGGGGCCGAGAGCAGGGTTTTGGTGGCGGTTTTAGTGGTATTGGCGGGCAGGTGAGCGGATTTGGGGGAGCGAGGTTCGCGGTGTTGGGAAGTGGGCATTGGGACGGCTGTCGTGGGCCTGGGTGGCGGGTTGGATTCGGACGTTGGATAATATGGTACGGATGGAGCAAGGGTTAGAGCAAGGGAGAAGTGTCGCAGGACGGAGGGTGTCTGAACTGGGGGTTTTGGGCGGATTTGGGTGATGATGGGGGGCGATGGCACGTCTTTTTGCCAAAAAAGGCAAGTGAGGCACAAAAAGTTGGGCGTTTTGGCGCCGACAGGAGTGACTGTGCTACCTGAATTGGGGGGCGTGGGCGCTGGCAGTGGCAGGTTGCGCAAAGCGTGTACCCGACGCTCCCCTCTCGCCTGCCCTACGAATTGGCCCATCTGCAGCGCTACCGCAACATACAAGTGGGTATGCGTGAGCTGGATGACACTGTTTGGCACGCACCGTCATTGATCTGCCTTCACCATGGGACGCCCCATACATCGCGCTGTTCAGCAAGCCTTGACCCAATTTCGTGGTCGCCGCCACAATGGAACCACGCTGAATCGGGAGAGAATTGATGATTACGGCAAAGGAGCGGTTCATGGGACAGGCATCCCCTGAACTGCTGGCGTTGATACGGGAGATAGCCCGCGCAGAAGGTCGCGATTTCGAGGCAGCGCAGGAAGATGCGATGCGACTGGACGTCGAACGCAAGACTGGCGATGAGGTGCAGCCCGACGCGATAGTCCGTTTCCGAACCAGTTTGGAGCGCAACCGTCGTCTCTACGAGTTGCTGTCCCAATGACGCGCCGGTTCTTCACCCATGGACACGTCTCTGGCGATACGCGGGATTTCTGAGCGGGCCTCATCGGGCGGCGTCCGTGCATCGTAAGCCGCCGGACCAGTCCAGGATGCGGCGGTCGGCGGTCACCAACTGGCGGCCGTTCATGGCGGTGGCGGCGATGATGCGACCGGCCGGGTCGGCAAGGTTGTTCCTATGAATAATCGGATGCACGGTAAAATCTGCCTCATAACCGGAGGCAGCGACGGCATCGGCTACGCTGCCTCTCGTGAACTGGCGCGTCTGGGAGCCAGGGTGGTCATCGTAGGCCGCAACGCCGCCAAGACCGAAGCCGCCGTGCGGCAGATCATCGCCGATACGGACAACCATGCGGTTGAGTACCTGTTGGCCGATCTTTCGTCCCAGCGTGAGGTGCGTCGCGTCGCCGCCGAAGCGATGGACCTGTTACCCCATCTGGACGTGCTGCTGAACAATGCCGGGGCCATCTTCCTGTCCGACCGGCGCAGCGTTGATGGCATCGAGATGACCTTCGGCCTAAATCACCTGAGCTACTTCCTGCTGACAAGCTTGCTACTGGATCACCTGCGGAAGGCGCCACGGGCCCGGATCATCAACGTATCCTCCTGTGCGCATGAATCGCCAGGCAGGTTCCGGCTGGAAGACCTGCCGGAGCCTTCAGGCAATGGGGGATATCCAGCCTACAAACGCTCCAAGCTCTGCAACATCCTGTTCACCTACGAGTTGGCGCAGCGTCTGGAAGGCGAGAACATCACGGCAAATGCCCTGCACCCCGGTCTGGTGCGGACAAACATCGCCCGCAACAATGGGTTGCTGGGTCGTGTGGTCAACTTCTTTATTGGAGTTCGCGGCATCACGCCGGACAAGGGAGCGGAGACGCCAGTGTACCTGGCGGCGTCGCCCGAAGTGGAAGGTGTGACCGGCAGGTATTTCGTGGACTGCCGCCTGGCGCCGTCTGCCAGCATCAGCTACGATGCGGAACTGGCTGCCAGGCTGTGGGACATGAGCGCGTCCCTTACTGCCGCCGGCGATCTACCGGCGCGCTGAAAGGTTAGGTCTGGCCTTAACCCGCTGACGACGCGCCCTGCCGGAGAGCCGACTTTCCCAGCCGGATCAATCGGTCCCCCGCTCCACTGACCCGACGCCCAGGCTCGACCTGTAGTGTGGGTGACGCCTGAGCCCTCCGGCCATTGCCCGTCGTTAGCGGTCAAGAAGGCCCGCTGGTTGGCGCCTGAGCGGGCCGGAAGGCGACGGCTATTGTGCCGTCAGGTCTCCCCGGAGTTACTGGGGCTGCAGATCTCGCGACTGGAACTGGAACCACCGGACGTGTCCGTCGTCTACCAACTGCTGTACGGTGTGGTCGTTCTCAAGGCTGGCGACTACGGGTACGGCGGTCATGCTAGTGAAACGGCCGATGAGTTCGGCGTTCCGGACAGCCCGCCGGGTGTCGCGCTCGTCGGCGGTGTAGGATGCCTCGACGGCCATGAACAGTTGGTTGCCGTCCTGGTCCTGAACCTGCGCTACCAGGTCGGCCACGTAAAAGCTGCGCCGGACGCCGGCGGGAATGTCATTGGCCGTGGACCTGCGCAGCATGTTTCGCAGGTCGTTACCGTTGAGCTGCCAGGTGATTTCGTAGCCCAGCTGCTCGGCGATATCGTCGGCCATCTCGCAGGCGATGCGGCCGGCCACATGGCCCTTGAGATCGCCCAGATCGTCGGTGATGCGTTGCAGGCGGGCCGCCACACTGGCGTTGGTCTCCGCCTGGCGCGTGTTGAAGTCTTCCTGCCGTACGGCGAATTCTTCCAGGCGTGCGATGGATGCGTCCGTGCGCGCGTTGAACTCTTCCTGCCGGGCGTTGAACTCTTCCTGCCGGGCGTTGAACTCTTCCTGCCGGGCGTTGAACTCTTCCTGCCGGGCGTTGAACTCTTCCTGGCGCTCGATGAAGCCCGTCACGTAGGTGGCGAATTGGGCGAAACGTTCCGGCAACTGCACCAGCTCTGCGGGGAGGATGAGGCTGCGGACTTGGGCGAGGAATACGGGATCGTCCTGAAGCGTCCGGAGCAGGCGTTCTTTATCCTGTTGGCTCATCGTCATGGTTCTGCTCCGCGTCCCGCTTTGATTTTATCACTCTGCACTGCCGGGCATGGAGAGCGAGGGTACGGCGTTATGCTACCGTTCATCTTTGGGTCACGGCGCCCGGATTGCGACGACTTCCTCCGAGGCCACGCCGGGGCAGTTCCAAGGTGCTAAACTGCCGGTGTCACGGTCCCAGCAAATTTGTGCCTCGGTATTCAAACAGAACAGATAAGGAGTGAGCAGTGCCTTACGCCAACATAGACGGAGTCAACCTGTATTACGAGGAGTACGGCACCGGCCCCACGGTCATGCTGACGCCGGGCGGACGGGTGGACCACAACGGCCTGCGTCCCATGGCCGCCCTGCTGTCGACCCATTGCCGCGTCATCATCCACGACCGCCGCAACTGCGGGAAGTCCGACGTGGTGATCGGTGGTGAGCTTTCCGAGCAGCACCTTTGGGCTGAGGAGATGGCGGCTCTGCTGAAATACCTGGGCGCTGCCCCGGCCTACCTGGCCGGAGGATCCGCCGGGTCTCGCACCTCCCTGACGGTGGCGGTTCGCCACCCGGAGGTGGTCAAGGGGGTATTCATCTGGGAAGTCTCCGGCGGGCCGAGGAGCGCCGAGTTGATGTCCCCCGGCTACTACGGACAATACATCGAGGCCGCCGAGCGAGGCGGGATGGCCGCCGTGGCCGCTACCGAGTTTTTCGAGCAGCGCATCCGGGACAACGCTGACAACCGGGAACGGATCCTTGCCATGGATCCCGGGGAGTTCTGTTCTGTCATGAGCCGCTGGCGCGACCAGTTCTCCCGACCCAACCCGGTGGGAGACCTGACCGAGGAACAGTTGAAGTCCATCACATGCCCGGTGCTGGCTTTCGAGGGCAACACGCCGGACGACGTTCACCACAAGTCTGCGGCGGAGAACGTGAAGCGGCTGGTACCCCACGCGGAGCTGCTCCCGTCGGCGTGGACCCACGAGGAATGGGCGGTCATCGGTCAGCACGACAACACCTTCCCGGGCATCGCCGCCACCAACCGCTATCACATGAAGTCTACTTTCTACGCCGCACACCTGCTGGAGTTCATCGCCAGGGTCGAAGCCCGGCAGACTTCAGTCGCGGCCTGACCGTATTCATTACAGACCAATATAGACCAAAACGGAGGAACAGGATGGGAACCTTCAGACTTTACTCTGGCGATGACGGCCAGTCCCACATTGAGACCATCGACCTGGAACAGACGCCTGATTGGAAGAGCGCCCGAGACGTCACCACCATCAGCTTCAGTGAATCCCCGGCCGGCCGCTTCTCCGACTGGCACCCGGCGCCGCGCCGCCAGTTCGTCATTATCCTGTCCGGGCAACTGGAGATCGGCCTGGGCGACGGCTCCAGGCACGTCTTCGGCCCCGGCGACGCCCGCCTGGTGGAGGATACCACCGGCCAGGGCCACACCACCGCCACCCACGGCGACCAGCCCTGCGTCACCTGCACCATCCCCCTGGCCAACCAGTAACCAACACTGCTCGGGCAGCAGTCCTTAAGGGGGGAACCCCGTCCCGCATGGCATTGGTCGCCACCACCCGACCTCATTGGTTCGGTTGACGGGACGGCAGGAAGGCCGACCGACGGAATCGCTGCGGTCCCTCGCGGATTGCGCCGGCCTGGTACCAGGATTAACGGACGCTCCGGAATTGGAACCAGCCAATATGACAGGCCGCTCCATCGGCGGCTGGACTTGGGCCATCCGCAGCCTGAAGGCGGCGCCTCCTACCATGAACTCAGGTTCCGCGAACTCAGGTTCCGCGGCCCCGACAACTATGTCGTCGGCATCAATGAAACGGGCTGGGTCGGTACCTTCAACATATCTCCTTGTAGGGCGCCAAGATCGGGTCTGTTGAGAAAGTCGCTGGAAGTGAGGCGGATCCACCGCGGCGAGGGCTTGAGATGTTGGGTTCGCCGGGTTAGACATCCGAACCGCCGTGACGGCACGCCGAGATCGGGAGTCGCACCGTTCATGGCGTACCCTGCGCTGGCGGCAAGGCCCTGAGCGGGCGCCACCGGGCCGGGCGACCCGACACCGCACCCCAATTTCTCACCATCTTCAGCACCTTGTGGGTGAGCGCCGTCATGTTCCTCCCGCGGTCCACCTTCCACAGTCCCCATAACCGGAACTTCTCCCATCCCCACCGGACCAGACGGGCGAAGATTCCTTATCACAGACGAGCAAATAGCAATGTTCAACATACGCAAATTGATGCTGGGATTGTCGGTCATCGCCACGGTCGCCCTGGTCGCCTGCGGAGGTGAAAGCCAAACGGAACTGGCAGGCCTCAATACCGAACTGGACGCCCTGCGGGCGGAAGTCGGATCCTTACGCCAGGAACTGGCGAACGTTTCACAGAGCACGCCGGCGCCGACGGATCAATCCGGTCCATCAGCCGAAGATTTGCAACGGCTGGAAACCGAACTCGAACAGTTCGCGGAGGCAACAGACAACCGGTTCGCCCGGCTTGAAGCGGAAGCGAGTTCCAGCCGAGCGACAGTCCAATCCGCGCCACCGCCCGCCGGCCCGTTGTTCACCCTGCAGCTGCTCCACGCCGCGGACATGGACAGCGCGGTGGGCGCTTTGGAGAACGTCGAGAACTTTTCCGCCATGCTGGACGGTTTCCGGGCGCAGTTCCCCAACAACACCCTCGTCCTGAGTTCGGGCGACAATTACGTCCCCGGCCCCCGCTATTTCGCCGCCGGCGATGACGCCAACGACGCCCTGCTGGGCGTTTCCGGCAACGGTCGGGCAGACATCGCCTTCCTCAATGCCATGGGTTTTCAAGCGTCCGCCCTCGGCAACCACGAGCTAGACCTGGGCACTGGAGCCTTCGCCAGCGTCATCGGTTCCGAAACCGACGAGGGCGGGTACTATCCCGGAACCCAGTTCCCCTACTTGTCCAGCAACCTGGATTTCACCAGCGACGAAAACCTGACCGGTCTGGTCGTCCCCGACGGGCAGGAAGCGATGCTGGTGGGCGGCAGCCTGGCTCGCAGCGCCGTGGTAACCGTCGCCGGAGAACGTATCGGCATCGTCGGAGCAACCACCCCTACCCTGGCATCCATCACCGGAGCCGGCGGCATCACTGTAGCCCCAGAGGACATCTTCGACGTGGACGCGCTGGCTGTAATCATCCAGGACACGGTAGACGAACTGTCAGCCCAGGGAATCAACAAGGTCATCCTGCTGGCCCACATGCAGCGCATCGACATTGAGCAAGCCTTGGCTACCAGACTGGAGGACGTTGACATCATCGTGGCCGGCGGTTCCAACACCCTGCTGGCCGACGCAACCGACCGGCTGCGACACGGAGACAAGGCCCAGAACACCTACCCTCTGAGCTACCGCGCCGCCGACGGAGCCCCAGTGCTGCTGGTCAACACCGACGGCGACTACAAGTACGTAGGCCGGCTGGTGGTGCAGTTTGACGACGCCGGCCGCGCGCTCCCCGACTCCGTGGACCCGCACCTCAGCGGAGCCTACGCCACCGACCGCCAGGGCGGCCAGGCTTTCGCCGGACAGCCCATTGCGGAGGTGAGTCGCATCGCCGAGTCCCTGCGCCGGATTCTCATCGTGCGCGACGGCAACATCATCGCCCGAACCGACGTGTACCTTGACGGCCGGCGCGGCACCGTCCGTACCCAGGAGAGCAACCTGGGCAATCTGGTGGCGGACTCCTTCCTCTGGATAGCCCGCCAGGTTGATCCGGACGTGGCGGTGTCCCTCAAGAACAGCGGCGGCATCCGCGACGACATCGGCATCGTGGTTCAGCCGGCCGGCGCCACCGATGCGTCCGACGTGGAGTTTCTGCCGCCCCCGGCCAATCCGGTCACCGGCAAACTCCAGGGCGACGTGTCCCAGTTCGACGTTGAAGGCACGTTGCGCTTCGACAACGGGCTGGTCATCATCCCGCTGACGGCGCGCCAACTGGTGGAGATCATCGAGCATACGGTGAGCGCCGACGATGTCGGGAATGTACCGTCCGGCGGTTTCCCACAGGTGGGCGGGATACGCTTCAGCTTTGATCCGGAGGCTCCCGCCGACCAGCGCGTCCGCTCTCTCGCGGTGATCGACGCCAGTGGCGCAGTCAGCGACCGCGTGGTTGAAAACGGCGAACTGATGGGAGACCCGGAGCGCGTCATCAAGATGGCCACGCTGAATTTCCTGGCCAACGGCGGCAGCGGCTACCCGTTCCCGGTGCCCCATCCGGGCCGGATTGACCTCAGCGGCGAAGCCGGCCAGTACAACCCGCACGACGCCGATTTCCCCGACGCCAACGGCAACGGCGTTATCGATGAGCCGGTAGCCGACGCAGACCCTAGGCTGTCCGACGCCTTCGCAGCCGGCAAGGAGCAGGACGCCCTGGCCGAGTACCTGGCGCGCTTCCATGACGAGACGCCCTTCAGCCGGCCGGAAACGGCGCCCCTCGAAGACCAGCGTATTCAGAACCTGGGCATTCCCGGCAAGACTGATACCGTCTTCGAGTAAGCAAGGACATGAAATCGCGCTGTTGGCCAGAAACGGTTGCCGGACCAATAGCACGTACCATCACATACGTCCGAGCACTGCCGGCGCATGAAGTCGCCATGATGCACTTCCCTTTGAATTGGAAGTGGCGGCGTTGAATTGGAAGTGGCGGCGAATTACGCCATCACGTGGCTGTCGCTTCAGCCGCTTTGAGCGCCATGAGACCGGTCGTTCAGGATGCTACCTAAAATGCGCGCGCAGGGCGTAGGGACGAGGCGAGATCGCCAGGCCGAACACCTCGGCCTCGGACAGCGGGTTACCGTCCGGCGTGTCGAAGCGGAGACGGTGCAGCATACGGGTCAGGTGCAGCCACACGGCGGTCTCAGCAAAACGTCGTCCCGGACAACGGCGGTGGCCGGTACCAAAGGGTATGAAAGCGTTGCCGCTCAGCGCGGCGGCCGGAGAGCCGTCGGACTGGGGCAGGAACCGCTCCGGGATGAAATCATCGGGCGAGTCCCAGAACCGCGGATCATGGTGGATGGAATAGATGTTGCCCAACACCTGCGCTCCCGCCGGCACCAGGTAGCCGCCGACCTCGGTGTCCTCGGTGGCTTGGTGCGGCACCGCCAGGGGACCGATGGTCCGGTAGCGCATGGACTCGGCCAGGCAAGCGAACGTGTAGGGCAGCCGCGTCCGGTCGTCCACCGTCGGCAAAGCGTCGGGTCCGATGACTTCATCCAACTCATCGTGGACTTTGGCCTGAACCTCCGGCCGGTTGGCCAGCAGCAGCAGGGTCCAGTTGACGGTCTGCGCCGACGTGTCGGTGCCGGCGATCAGCAGATCCATGCACAGGTCATTGATCATGTCGCTCTTTATCTCGCCCGTCGCCTCCTGGGCCAGCATCACCTCCACGAGGCAGGTGGGGGCCGACAGGTCAAGGCCGGGGCGGTTGCGGGCGCCCTCCACCAGGGAATCCATGATGGCCGTGCCGATCTCCGACTGCCGGACGGCTTCCTTGAGAGCATTGTTGGGTAGGAACCTCATCCAGGGGATGTAGTCGGCCAGGTTGGTGGCCGTGGCGTTGGCGAAGATCCAGTTGACATGTTCCAGCAGCGCGCCCCGCAGTTGCACAAACTCCCCAGCGCTGTCTTCGTCCCGTCCAAAAACGGCGCGGAACATCATTTCGGAGTTGCTGCGGGCCACCATCACGGGAGGGGAAACCAACTCGCCGGCTTCCCCCATCGCGGCCATCTCGTCCACCAGCCCGTTGACTATGCCCTCGATGTGACGCTCACGCACATTATCGAGATTGCGCGCGCTGAGCAGTTCGCGGTTGGCGAAGCGCTGCATCTGCCGCCACCTGTCTCCGTACGGGGCCAGCACCAGGTCTTTCTGGTCGCTGAGAATATCCATGATCTCGCTGACCCAGCGGTCGGCCAGTTCCGGCTTGCCAAAAGCCTCCTGCAGAAGGTCAGGGTGGCTGATTATCACCGTCGGCACGTTGCCAAAGCGCAGCAGGCAGATGTCGCCGTAACGCCGCGCCAGCCGGTCAATGGCCAGATGGGTGTCATGGCGCAGTTCCAGCAGGGAGCCGAACACCGGCAGACCCCTCGGCCCTGGCGGCAACTTCGTGGGTAGAGAGGAGATCGCGGTACTCATGGGTCTCACTGATTCGGAGGAAACGGTTCAGGTCTCGAAAGGGCAGACGCCCCTTCGCCACTGTAACAGAGATAGGGATGTGGTGTGGGCCGCTTTCGGCTCCGGCAGGTCCCGCCTCCCACTGCTTCGGGGCCATCCGCCGCCTGGCCGGTCCGGCCCGGCAGTCTCGAGGTCGGGTCCAGCGACCGGCGGCCCATCGCCTACGCGGCCCTGGCGACCACCGACACCATCGGAAGACTCTTGCTATTTAGCGCACGACGGCGAAACAGACGTGGACTGCCGGCCGGTGCCGTCCTCCAGCATCAGATACGATGCAGAACTGGCTGCCCAGCTGTGGGACTTGAGTAGGTCGCTTACTACGGTGGAGGTCCATCGACCCATTGAAAGTTTTGGGAAGAGCCGTCGCATGACCAACAGCGTCTTCCGAGCCCGCCGCTATGACCCTTACCACGCGGTCGTACGGGGAAACGAGTTGGGCTGGGAGCGTTCGGCGATATCAACCGGGGTACGGGAGGAAGTGAATGGAGCCGCTTTCCGCTATCATGGTTTCGGCATCTTGATGAATGGCATAGCGGACCCGCGAGGATGCAGGAGGAAATACCTTGGGAACACTGAACACAGCAGAGGTGGATGAATTTCTGGCCCAGCCCCGAACGGCGCAGTTGGTCACCATGTATGCCGCTGGCACTCCCCACGTGGCGCCAGTCTGGTTCCTTTGGGATAACGGACGGGCTTTGGTGATGGCCGACAGAGGGGCGGTAAAGGTGCGAAACATTCGCCGCAATTCCGCCGTGGCCCTGTGCGTCCCCACGCCGGATCACCCCTATTCGTTTGTGACCATAGAGGGCACGGCCGAGATCACCGACAGCGGGCTGGATGACATGGTGCGCAGGACATGCGTCCTCTACGAGGGAGAAGAGCGAGGCGCCGAATTCGCCGCAGAACTCCTGGCAGACGAACGGTTGACCCTGATCGTCATATCCGCGGGTCGGTTTATATCCTGGAAAGAGGACGACGAATAAGGAGCCATCCCAAACCTGGGGCAGCATCCAATCCTTCCTTTCCCCGTCCCGCTAACCTGGCGACGCGGCTCGGCCTGCCCCCACCACGTTGCACTAGACCCATCTTACCCGCACCGCGTCAACACACCGATGGGGAAGCTCAGGAAATTTCGATGCCGACGGGGCAGTGATCGGATCCCATCACGTCGGGCAGTATGAAGCCGTCGGTCAGGTTGGAGGCGAAATCGCTATCGGTGAAGAAGTAGTCGATGCGCCAGCCCACGTTCCGTTCCCGCGCCCGAGTCATCTGGTCCCAATAGCTGTAGTTGTTCGGTTCCTGGTTGAACCGGCGAAAGGTGTCAACGAACCCGTGCTCAAGGAAGGTGTCCATCCAGGCCCGTTCCTCCGGTAGGAAGCCGGAAATCTTCTGGTTTTCCTTGGGCCGGGCAAGGTCGATTTCCTTGTGGGCGGTATTTACGTCGCCGCACACGATCACATTACGGCCTTCCCGTCGCAAGTTGTCCACGTAATCCAGGAAGGCGTCGTAGAACTCCATCTTGTAACGCAGACGTTCGGCGGACCGCTTGCCGTTGGGGAAATAGATGCCCAGGAACACGAAATCATCGAAGTCGGCGACGAGGGTGCGTCCCTCGCTGTCGAACCGCTCGACGCCCAGGCCGATGCTCACGCTGCGGGGTTCATGTCCTTCGCGGGTGTAGAGGCCGACGCCGCTGTATCCCTTGCGCTCCGGGGTGGTGAACCAGTTGGAATAACCCTCCACCTGCTTCAGGGCGGTGGGCAACTGGGACTCGTGGGCCTTGGTTTCCTGGAGGCACAGCACGTCGGGCTGCGCTTCCTGAAACCACTCAAGAAATCCCTTTCTGTGAACTGCCCGAATACCGTTGACGTTCCATGAAATCAGTCTCATGCTCTCTGCCCTCAGCCACGCCCTCCCCGGAGGGAGAGGTGGAAATTGCCCTCCGCGCCCGATTTTATCACGGGCGGGGGGCCGTATTAGAAGCGGTAGAGTCTCAAGAGTTGGTGTAATAAGTACCTGATGGCATGAAGACGGCACCGCGTCACCCTTGTCGGAACTACAACAAACGCGATGAGGGAGGACCGCATCAACACCGAGGCCGCTGCCTAATCAAAATCACCAGGGATGCCGTCGATTGCACCCATTTTGGGGACGTAACTCAATGGGTTGCGTTCACGGCCGACGATTCGGGCATGCGGTAGCCTAGCCTCGGCTCGGTGAAGATGTACCTTGGGCTGTCGGCGTCGTCGCCGAGCTTGCGCCTGAGCCGGCGCATGTGAGTGCGAACCACCTGGGGATCGCCGGCGCTGGTTACCCGCCAGACGCGCCGCAACAACTGCTCGTGGGACATCGGCCGCCCGCCGTTCAGCGACAGGGCGCGCAGCATTTCGTACTCGATGGGCGTCAGATGCACGGGCTGGCCCGCGATTTCCACCCTACGCTGAGCATAGTCGATGATCAGGTCGCCCAGCGCGAACGGCGACGCCTCATCGCCGTGATCCACCGTGGCCGCCTTGCGAAGGGCGGCCCTGATCCGCGCCGTCAGTTCCGTGGGCGAGAAGGGCTTGACCATGTAGTCGGCGGCGCCCAGGTCCAGGGCTCGCTCGATGTCCTGGTCCCTGCCTCGCGCGGAAAGGCAGATCACCGGCACGTCGGCGACGCTGAGGATGTCCTGCATCAACTCGAAACCGTCGATGCCGGGCAGCGCCAGATCCAAGAGGGCAAGCTGGGGTTTTTCGGACTCGACCTGGCGCAGCGCATCGTCGGGGCCGGTGGCGAAGATCGTGGCGTAGCCGTCCCGGGAAAGGATGTCGCGGACGTGCCTCAGCGTCTGCGGATCATCCTCCATCACCAGGATGCGCGCCGGACCATCTTGGCCGGTGCGCGCACGGCCTGCCGTTGGATCGGCACGGTGGGGATTTTCCTGTGCGGACTGCTCGGCGACGGGTATCGTGAAGGTGAACCGGACGCCCCGGTCCGGGTCTTCGCTTTCCGCCCAGATCCGGCCGCCGTGGGCTTCGACGATCCCCTTGCAGATGGACAGCCCCAGACCGTAGCCGGCGATGTCCCGTTCGACCATCCCGCCATCGATGCGGGAGTATTTTCGGAACAGATTGGTCAGTTGGTCGGGCGGCAGTCCCCACCCTTCGGCAATTACCGAAACGGCGACGTGTAAGCCGTCGTGCTCGGCACTGACCCTCATGGCGGATGCCCTCTCTGCGTTTCTGGATGCGTTGGACAGAAGATTGCTGATCACCTGGATAATGCGCGCCCGGTCAGCCATCACGGCGGGGAGATCCGACGACACGTCCACCTGTAGATCGTTCCGGGCCCCGCTCCTGCCGAACGACGCTCCGGCCTGCTCTACCAGGGCCGCAACGTCCGAAGGCTCGGGGCTCACCGACAGGGTGCCGGACTCGATCTGAGCCGTGTCCAGCAGGTCGCTGATCATCCGGCGCATCCGGTCGGCCTGGTCGTTGATGATGGTGTGGAACTGGCGCGCCTCTGAGGGGTTCAGGTGCGCCGTCTCGTCCAGCAGGGTCGCCGCCGAACCCTTGATGGAGGCCAGCGGGGTCCGCAGTTCATAGCTGACCAAACCCAGAAATTCCGCCCGGAGCCTTTCCAGGTCTTCCAGCGGCGTCATGTCCTGTAGCGTCACGACCACCGATTCCATCTCGTTACCGTCCTCCGAGTAGATGGACGTGGCGTTGACCAGCACGGTGACCGATCCGCCGCCGGGCGCCCTCAGCACGACCTCCTCGGCGCGCAGGGCGGTGTAGGCGCTCAGCCGGTGAGCCAGCGGGAACTCCTCCAGCGAGACCTCCCGTCCGTCAATCCGCCGGATGCTCAGAATGTCCATCATCTGCTCGACGGGCTGGTCGGGTGGTCGGATGCTTTCCACGATCCTTAGCGTCTCCCGGTTGTAGGACACCGGCGCTCCCGATTTTGCGTCGAAGACCACAACCCCCACCGGGCAGGTGGCGATCAGAGCCTCCAGGTCGGTCCTGGCCCGCTGCTCGTCCCGATACCTCCGAGCGTTGGCTATGACCAGCGCCGCGTGAGATGCGAACATCACCAGGGTGTCCTCATCCTCGCGGGTGAACTCGCTGCCCGCCTCGCCTTTCGCCACGTAGATGGAACCCAGCCGCACGCCCTTGCTGCGGATGGGAGCGACCAGCAGGGAAGCGACGGCCACGGGCGGGCTCCACTCTCCCATGCCCAGCGACCTCAGGTACGAGGCCAAATCGTTGATTCGCAGCGGGTCGGGCAGGCCGTTGAGGTAGCGGAAGAAATCTGCGCTTTCCGGCAGACCCTCCATCTCACGATGTTCTTCCGGCGTCAGGCCGGAGGTGACGAACTCTTCCAGCCGGTTGGCGTCGTTGAGGACGGTCGTCGCGCCGTACCTCGCGCCCGTCAGGGTGCGGGCGCTCCTGGTGACCTCTTCCAACACAGCGTGATAGTCCAGGTCTTCGTTGATGCGCAGGCTGGCCTCGCTCAGCCTGGTGAGGCGGTCCTGCAACGCCCGCGTGCCTGCCGCCGTCCGGTCGTCCCTGATCGCCATGCTCACCTCAGATCTTTTTCGACACACGCGACCCAGTTGGGACGCAATGCGCCGATCCGTGCAAACTGTCATGGAAGCGTCATAACTATAACTCAAAGCGTTATGGATACGTCAGATACAGGATCATAGCATTTGATTAAGCAAAGGCTCAGCCATGATGACCGCGCTATTGATTCGGGATGGTTTCGGCGCAGCGTCTCAACACCAAGGTTGAGCAGAAGGAGGAAGAACGATGAAGATCGCACTGATAGCCATGAGCGGCGTGCGCGCCTACAACGAGGAACTGACGGCGTTGGGCATGACCATGCCGGGCTTCATGGAACGCGGCGAGGTGATTGCCTCCCTGCCCAGCCTGTCGCTGCTCACCCTGGCGGGGATGACGCCGGAATGCTTTGAGGTGGAATACCACCAGGTGCCCGACATCAGGAAACTGGACCGGCTGCCGGACTGCGATTTGGCCGCCATCTCCACGTTCACCGCCCAGGTCAAGGACGCCTACGCACTGGCCGACCGGTACCGCGAGGCAGGGGTCAAAACCGTCATCGGCGGGCACCACGCCACCGCGCTGCCGGGAGAGGCGATCCGCCACTGCGACGCGGTGGTGGTCGGCGAGGCCGAATTGACCTGGCCACGGGTGTTGGAGGACTTCCGGAACGGCTGCCTGGGCGGCATCTACCGCGCCGGCGGGCAGGAGTTTGATCTTGCCGACTCGCCGCTGCCCCGGTTCGACCTGCTGAACCCCGACGAGTTCAACCGGATCACGGTGCAGACCCAACGCGGCTGCCCATGGCGGTGCAACTTCTGCGCCAGCTCGATCTTGATGACCAAGCGGTACAAGCCGAAGCCTGTGGAGAACGTGATCCGCGAGATACGCGCGATCAAGGAAATCTGGCCGCGCCCCTTCATCGAGTTCGCCGACGATAACTCGTTCGTCAACCGCTCCCATTCGAAAAAGCTGCTGCGGGCCGTGGCCGACGAAGGCGTCAAGTGGTTCACCGAGACCGACGTGGCCGTGGCCGACGACCCCGAAATCCTGGACCTGATGCGCGAATCGGGCTGCGCCGAGGTCCTGATTGGCTTCGAGAGCCCGACGGCCGGAAGCCTGGACGGAGTTGAGCTGAACAACAACTGGAAGCGCAAGCGTCTTGACGGCTACCGGGATGCCATCCGGCGCATCCAGTCCCACGGCATCGCGGTCAACGGCTGCTTCGTGCTGGGGATGGACGGCGACACGGTGGACTGTTTTCCGGCCGTCCGGGACTTCGTCGAGGACAGTGGACTGTGCGAGGTCCAGATCACCGTCATGACGCCCTTCCCCGGGACTCCGCTGTACTCCCGGCTCCTTGGGGAAGGCAGGTTGCTGGACGAAACCGCGTGGGAGAAATGCACGCTGTTCGACGTGAACTTCCAACCCAGCCACATGTCGGTTGAGGACCTGGAACACGGGCTCGTTGAACTGGCGGGACAGCTATACACCGCCGAGGCCAAGGCCGGCCGCAGGAACGCCTTTCGCGATCACGTGCGCGCGGCTCGGCAGCCCCGGTACGAGGAGGCGGCAGCATGTATGGCAATAGCGGTCTGACCGGCGCGGGAACCGGAATCATAGCGTACACGTTGGCGGTGGCGCACGGGCAAACATCCGTGGAGATGACGCGGGACTCCCGTTTCGGCGTCCGCGTCATCCGGCTGGCGGCCACCAGCGTGGTTGCCCTCGGACTGATCTGGGGATTTCAGTTCACAACCCTGCAAACCCCCGCGTTCGTGGGAATCTGCCTGGCGGCGGGCTGGGGGTTGATGCCGGTCTTGCTGACCGTGAGCCTGCGCTGGCCGTTGGCGCGGTACGGCCTGGCGCTTCCCTCGACCCTGGTCGGCGTCGGCCTTGTCACCATCTGTCTCACGACCTTGCCCGCGGACTGGGGCGCGGCCCGGGTCGGCTGGTTGATGACCACCGCGGGGGTGCTCATGGGCGGAGTCCTGGGCCTATGGTTCTGGTTCCGCCTGGCGCCGGTGCCCCGTTTCCTGGACGATCCCTTCAGTCCGGGGCGGTGGGCCCTGGTTGCGGCCCATATCGTCCTGATCGTAGTCGGCCTGGCGCTGATCGGCTACGGCGCGTTGGCCCAGGCATAACCGACGCTGGGCGGATGGCGTCCGCAGCAATGAACTCGTTGCAAGCGTCGGATCTGTTTGGCGCGCTTAAGATGGTGTGGCGTTGTTCATCGGCGTTGGTACAGATTGGGAAGCGAGCGGACGTGGGAAGGGATCGGACGTCGGACCACTGGCCGAACCGGTTGGTGGAAGGGCAGCGCTACAACGCTGAAGTCGACCCACAAAAGGTTCTCTCTCAGGGCCATTCCAAGGTGACTTGATCTTCTTGCATCCGCTCGTCCTGAGCCTGTCGAAGGACGCGCTCGCGGTTCGACAGGCTCACCATGAGCGGGATGCATGGAGACTTTGACAAGGCCCTGGTTCTCTCTGGGTTCATATTGCCAAATATTTTTGCGCGTGCTAAAGCCTCATCATTATTCGGCAATCTGCGAAATTCGAGCGAGGTGATCGGATGTCAACTGATCAAACAGCCGACCTGGCAGCGGTGGTGGTAGAGCTGCAGGACAGGGTTCGGCACCTGGAGGACGTTGAGGCGCTACGCAACCTCAAGGCGGAATACGCCGCCGCTTGCGACGACAACTATGACGCCGACCGGCTGGCCGCACTGTTTGTCGAGGACGCCACCTGGGAAAGCCAGGGGATGGGGAGATACGAGGGCAGGGAGGCGATTCGCGAGTTCTTTCGGGGAATTTCCGGCCACTTCGTCTTTGCTTTGCACTACGGGCTCAACCCGCAGATAGAAGTCACCGGTGATACGGCCCGGGCTCGGTGGTACCTGTTCATGCCGTGCACCGTGGGAGACACCGGCAAGGCGATGTGGCGGGCCGGTCTCGACGAGGAGGAATACGTGCGAGTCCAGGGCAAATGGATGTACAAAAGCAAGAAGTCGGCGCCCTTCTTCCACACGACCTTCGAGGAGGGCTGGGCAAAGCAGCCGTTCATCTAGTGTGGCACGATGTCAGCCGATTGGCGGCGGCTGGTTCAACCCGGCAATCCGTTCGCACCACTGCGCCGCGCCCAGGACTCTGCCCTCCTGGGCCCACGGCCCTCCGAACTGCACCGCCATGGGCATGCCCAACTCGCTCAGGCCCGTCGATACCACGACCGTGGGCAACCCTGCGGCCGACCACGGCGCCTGGAACGCCGCATCGCCGGTGGTGTTCAGGTCGCGGGGAGCCGGCGCCGGCATGGCCGGCGTCATCACGACGTCGACCCTGGCAGCCATCTCGCTCAGGTCGGCGCGGAACTGCCGTCGCAGCCGCTGGGCCTTCAGGTAGGCCGGCGTGGGCATGACCATGCCCATCTCCATGCCGGCGCGGATGCGCGGGCCGTAGTCGCCGGCGCGAGAGCGGTGATTGGCCCCGTGGATTGCCGCGCACTCTACGTTCGACACGATGCGCTGGGCGCTGTGGATTACGGCGAAGCTGTCGGGCAATGGGATCTCCTCGACATCTGCGCCGGATTCCGCCAGTTGGTTGGCGATGGCCTCGGTGTGCGCCCACATCTCCGGCGTGGCATAGTCCTGGAAGTACTGCCGCACCAGGCCGATGCGCGGCGGCCGGTCGTGCTCGGCCATCTGCGCGCTGAAGTCGGGCACGGGCTCGCGCAGACTGCCGGGGTCATTGTCGTCCGCGCCGCTGAGGACGGTCAGCATCAACGCGGCGTCGGCCACGGTTCGCGTCAGGATACCCACGTGGTCCAGCGACCAGCTCAACGGGGCCACCCCGTACCGCGAGATGCGCCCGTAGGTGGGCTTCACGCCGACGATGCCGTTGTAGCCTGCCGGCCGGCAGGTGGACCCGCCGGTCTGCGACCCGAGAGCTGCCGGAACCATACGAGCCGCCACCGCCGCAGATGACCCGCTGCTGGAGCCGCCGGGCGTGTGCTCCAGGTTCCACGGGTTGCGCGTCGGCGAGGGGTCGGAGGAGGCGAACTCGGTGGTGACCGCCTTGCCGAGGATGATGCCACCGGCCGCCTTGATCTTCGCCACCGAGGTCGCGTCGAAGTCGGGCACAAAGTCGGCGTTGACTTTGGATCCGCAGGCGGTGAGCATACCCTGGGTGTAAAAAATGTCCTTCAGACCCACCGGGACGCCGTGGATAGGTCCGAGCGGCTCGCCCCGTTGGACTTCCGCTTCCCGTTGCTGCGCCGCCGATAGCACGGCGTCCCGGTCGATGGTGACCCACGCCCGCAGCTCGCCGTCGAGCGCGTCGATGCGGGCCAGCAGCGACTCCGCCAGCGCCACCGGCGACAGGGTTCCTTCGCGAATCTGGGCGGCGGCTTCTGCCACCGAAAGCTCATGGAGTTCAGGCATGATTCAACCTCGTATATCCGATCCATGTTGTCAGTCTGGATCATGTTGCTGAGCCCTCAGCACCGGGGCACCGAGCCGCAAGATACTCCCCTGATGCGTGGTCGTCCAGAGCCGGCGCGTCTCACCAGGGCCTTTTCAAAGTTACGTGATCCTATTGTGTCCGCTCGTCCTGAGCCTGTCGAAGGACGCGCTCGTGGTTCGACAGGCTCACCATGAGCGGGACGTGCGGCGACTTTGGCAAGGCCCTGGCGTCTCACGCGTGCTCACTTTCCGTCAATGTGGACGGGAACTGATCCGGACTGATGATGGTACATGGGCCACGTTCGGTACTGGTCGGGCTGGCGTGGTAAGTGGTACAACCACTGGGGACAAATCCTGCGTATCCCCCGTGTACACGGTTGCATCAGACACCTGGGCGAGGTCAACAGAGATGGAATACCGCAAACTTGGCAACCTGGACGTTTCGGTCATCGGGCTGGGAACCTTACGAACCTTCGATGTTGCCGACCAGGATGAGATCGCCGTCCGAAAACAGATCGTGGACAACTGCCTGGACAGCGACGTGAACCTGATCGACACCGCCGCCTGGTACGGCAACGCGGAGCAGGTTCTGGGCGAGATCACTGAGGACCGTCGGGACCGGTTCTACATCGCCACCAAGGTGCGCACGGAGGGGAAGGAGGCCGGCGAAGCCCAGATTGCCCGTTCCTTTGAACTGCTGCAGACCGACTACATCGACCTCTTTCAGGTCCACAACATGATCGACTGGCAGACCCACCTCCCCACACTGGAGCGACTCAAAGGAGAGGGCAAGATCGGAATGCTGGGGGTGTCCGCCATGGTGCCTGATGCCTATCCCACCATCATGGACCTGATGCGGCAGGGTCGAGTGGACACTGTCCAGATTCCCTATAACGTGATGAACCGGAACGTTGAGGACGAACTGCTGCCCCTGGCCGAGGAACTGGGCACGGGCGTGCTGGTGATGGAGCCGTTGCAGAAGGGCCGCTACGTGCTGGACCTGAAGCATCAGCCGGACCTCACGCCGCTGCGGGACTACGGCATCAACACCTGGGCCCAAGCCTTGCTGGCGTGGGTCATATCCGACCGCCGGGTGAGTTCGGCCATACCCACCACCTCGCGCCCGGAGCGCATCCGGGAAAACGCGCAGGCCGCCGAGGCATCCGGGTTGCCCCAGCAGTTCCGGGACTACATCCGTTCCGAGGCGGAGCGGTGTTTGTGACGGGCAGTCGGCAAACTGGATCAAAGGGCGGCGTCGGTATCTGACCTCCGCAGGCGTGCGCCCGGAGTCGCCTCCAAAAGAATCCATGAGCGCGGTCCGGCCGGGGTTCGGCCGCGAACGGCGAACCCTGTGGCGGGTTGGCGTGCCGGGTCGTGTGCACTCGCCTTTGCAATGAGAGGTCAGTACGGGAGACCGGCCATTTAGGTACGAGGGCCCGGCGATTTTATTTGGGGATGCTATTTCAGCGTCTGCGCGGCAGTCGTTTTCAGGCGGTGTTTTGGTGTGATTACCTCCGTCGGGTTGGTGGTTGATTTGAGGTTTTGGGTGTCAGGTTGTGGTTCGGGTTGCGTGTCGGAGCACGGCCAACACTGTTTTTTGCTTGCGCAGAAAGATATCGTCCTAGGCTTCCGTGTCCTCGCGGGCAGCCGGCCAATGATACCGGGGCAGCGCGAGCACGGGGCGGTGGTAACACCCGCTGGGTTCCGGGAGCTTGATCGCGGAAAAAGACGATTCTAGGCTCCTTGGGAACCGTATTCTGCTTTTGGGTAACCGACAGGCCGTTGTGCGACCCGAACCTTTTTGACACCTCGCCATGTTGAGTAGTTTGGTGGCTGCCGCTGCATGCGATGCGGCATCCCTGCCCGGTTCTCGAGGGCCGAGCGGGGAACCTGACATGGTTAGGATAGAACGTGGGTGCGATCAAGGGCAACGGGCGGGTGTCACTGTTGGGAAAACAGTTATTTTTCATGGATGGACAGGATTTACAGGATGGACGGGACGGGACGGGACGGGATGGGCGGTTCGTCCTTCGACCTGCCGCAGGTGGAACCGCCAAGGGCGGACCCAAGGGCCTACGGCAGCACGGGATGAGCGGGCTACCCACCCGCCGAGCAATAATCGAATGGCCCTGGGGGGCGACGGCCCAAGTGGACTTGGTTTCTGGTCTGGACTATCATTGCGCCTGTTAAACGCTTCGGCGCAGCAGCGGCAAATGGAGGTCCAGCGGTCATGGCGGAGAAGGGAATTCTCGACGGAGTTAGAGTCCTTACTCTGGAGCAGGTGCATGCGCTGCCGTGGGGGACGGGATTCCTGGCGGATCTGGGCGCCGATGTCATCCGCGTGGAAAGCCCTGACCACCTGCAGGACCGCAAAGCCGGCCCCTTTCCTGAAGGAACTCCGGGTGAAGAGTGGTGGAACGAGGCCGGCAACCTGGTCTATTACGGCACCCGCAACAAGCGCAGCCTGTGCCTGGTCGTGACCCACCCGCGGGGCAAGGAAGTCTTTCTCAAGCTGGTGGAGAAGGCTGACATCGTGACCGACAACTTCCGTCCCGGCACCATGCAGCGGTTCGGGTTCGACCATGACAGCCTGTCCGCAATCAACCCCCGCATCATTACGCTCAGCAGCACCGCCTACGGGTACACGGGACCCTGGCGGCGGGCCGGCTCCCGGGCGCGCACCGTTGACGCCGCCTGTGGCTTGTCCTACCTGACCGGCTACGAGGGCGGACCCTCCCAGCGGGCCAGCCCCAACTACATGGACCATTCCGTTGGCAACAACGTGGCCTATGCCCTGCTGCTGGCCCTGTACCAGCGCAACAGGACGGGCAAGGGCATGCGGGTTGACCTTACCATGCTGGAAACCGGCGTCTCGGCAGTCGGACCGGCCATCCTGGAGGCGCAGCGGGGCATTACCCGCGATCGCCTGGGCTGCGCCCACTGGTGGAAGGCGCCGCACAACGTGTATCCGGCCAGGGGCGATGACCGTTGGATAGTCATCGTCGTGTCGTCCGACGCAGAATGGGAATCGCTGAAGGGAGCAATGGGCAGTCCCCAGTGGGCCGAGGAAGCCAAATTCGGCTCCGCTTTAGCCCGTTGGCAAAACCGCCACGAATTGGACGAGTTGATCGGTGAGTGGACCTCCCAGCACGACGACCTGGAGCTGGCCGGGAGGTTGCAGGGACTGGGCATCGCCGCCGGTTCGGCGATGACCGCCCAGGACCTGGTGAACGACTCTCACCTGCGGGAACGCGGCTATATGTCGGAGTTCTCCAACCCTCAGGCGCCTGCCGTTGGGTCCCGTATTTTCGCCGGTCGCCCCTTCAGGGATCCCGGCAATCCCATGTCAATTGCGAAGGTCGCGGCATTGGGACAGGACAACGAGACGATATTGGCAGAGCTGGCCGGGTTGTCGCCGGCGGAAATAGGGGAACTGGAATCCGAAGGCGTGGTTTTTGGCGCACCCCGGCCCGATGAACCAAGGCCGTAATTGACGTGGGCAGCGTTGCAATTCAGGCGATTTGAAGGAAGGAAGGACGCCCCCCTCACCCCAACCCTCTCCCGCGAGGGGAGAGGGAGTTTTGAATGAGAAAACCGCCTAAAACGGATCGCTACCTTGGAGAGACCATGCCCGGAATACTGTCAGAATTGCGCGTAGTGGAACTGACCCACCGGCCCTCGGGCGCCTATTGCGCCAAGCTGTTGGCCGACCAGGGCGCGGACACCATCAAGGTTGAGCCGCCCGGCTGGGGCGACCAGGCCCGCCACGAGCCGCCCTTTATTGACGACGTTCCCGACCCCGACCGGGGCACCTCCTACCTCGCCTTCAATACCAACAAGCGGGGCATCACGCTGGATGTGGAGCAGGCGGACGGTCGGGAGCTTTTCGAGCGATTGGCCGCCACTGCGGATATTATTGTTGAGAGCTATCCGCCGGAGAGGCTGGCGGAATTGGGACTGGGCTATGAACGGCTGTCCCAATCCGACCCCGGCCTGATCCTGGTTTCCATCACCTATTTCGGTCAGGATGGGCCCTATGCCGGATACCAAGGTGATGACCTGGTAGCGCAGGCCATGGGGGGCTACCTTTACGCGGTGACAGGCTCTGCCGACCGGCCGCCGATGGGAACGGCCCTGCAGCAGATGGAGATTACCGCCGCCCGCAACGGGTCGGTTGCGGTAATGGCGGCGCTGTTGCGGCGGGAGCAGTCAGGAAAGGGCACCCACATCGATGTCTCGACCATGGAGGCCGCCGTCAGCACCCCCTCCGGGCTGATTCACCCCTACACCTACACCGGACGCAACCCCCACCGGGGCGGCAGCGACGGCAATGTAATGGACGGGATGCACCTGCCCACCCTGGACGGTGAAGTAACGCTCACCACGGCCGGCACTGGCGGCCGTCCCATGGAGGCTTGGGCCGAGTTTCTGGAGGAACCGGGGCTGTTGGATTCCAAGTTCGCGTCCCGCGCCGGACGCATGGAACACTGGGAGGAACTTCACGACCTGGTGGCCCCCAAACTGGCCCAGTGGACCAATTTGGACTTGATGCGAGAGACCATGGCCCGTGGCCTGGTCGTAGGGCTGGTCCAAACGCCGCAGCAGGTGGTGGAATCGCCCCACTTGGAAGAGAGAGGGTTCTTCGTCGAGATGGATCATGCCAGCGCCGGCCAGTTGAAATACCCGGGTTCGGGCTTCTTTATCGACGGGGAAAACGCCATGGCATCGGCCCGACCGGCGCCCCGCCTGGGCGAGCACAACGTCGAAATTCTGTGTGGTGAGCTGGGCCTCACGGTCCGGGAACTGGGACTGCTGCGTGCGGCGAGGGTTATCTGATCCACCATCGCGAGGGCGGAAAGGGAGAGGGTCGGAAGAACCACCAGGACGGCGATGCCAGGCGCGGCCTTTTTGACGTATTGGCCCGCCGCAGCGGGCGGATACTCCTTGCTTTTTACGTCATCTGGGTCTTGCTGGCAGGATTGCTGACCTGGGCGCGGATTTTGACGACGGAAAGCCCACCGTTAGCGTGGTTCGAAATTGTTATAATCAGCATCGTATCCGCCGCCATAACCGTCGGCATCGCGCTCCCACTCGCGTTCGGATCAGTGGAGGGAACTTCCATGGTGTTAGCAGAATTACGCAAGCGTCTTTACAGAGAGGAAGGCCGCCGAGAGGGTCGCGAGGAAGGCCGCGAGGAAACCCAGCGGGCTTGGGAAGCCTGGAACGAACGTCGTATTGCGGCAGAGCGCGACGGCGAGCCTTTCGCCGAACCACCCCCGACGCGCAACAGCTCATCGGCTTCGAGCGCACACTAAACACCACCAAGGATTGTCGAAACATGCCCCGACTAGAAGGAAAGACCGCAATTGTGACCGGCGCCAGCCGCGGCATCGGCGCTGAGATCAGTCGCCTGTTCGCCGCCGAAGGCGCCCGCGTTATATGCGCCGCCCGCACCGTCAACGAAGGCGACCATCCGCTGGAAGGCTCCCTGGCCAAGACTATCGCCGACATCAAGGAATCCGGCGGCGAGGCCACCGCCGTGGCGGCCAACATCTCCCTGCCGGAAGACTGCGAGATGCTGGTGTCGGAAGCGCGACGCATCTACGGCCCCGTGGACGTGCTGGTGAACAACGCCGCGCTCACCTACTATCTGCCCATCAAGGACTTTCCCATCAACCGGTGGATGCGCTCGTGGGCGGTGAATTTCCACGCTCCGTTCATCCTGAGCCAGTTGGTGCTCACCGACATGATCGAGCGGAAGTCCGGCAGCATCGTCAATATCTCGTCAGGGTCAGCGGTTGGCCCCGGACGTGGGCCCTACACCACGCCGGCCAACAACGGCACCTGCTACGGCGCAGAAAAAGCGGCCCTGGAGCGGTTCTCGCAAGGGTTGGCGCAAGAGGTGTACGAGTACGGAATCTCGGTGACCGCCGTGGCGCCGTCGCTGGTGGTGCCCACGCCCGGGACCGTGTTCCACCACCTGGTTGAAGGGATGGACGACCCTCGGGGCGAACCGCCCGAACTGCTGGCCAAGGCCACTCTGCTCCTGGCGTCGGAATCGCCCGAAAAGGTCACCGGTCGTGTCTGCTACAGCCAGCAGATCCTGCTGGAGTTCGGCTGGATTGATGAGGGTCGCGGTTGGGGTGTCGACGATACGCGCGGGCCCGGCAGCGGCTACAGCCAAATGTAGCGTGCCAGCATGGTAAGATTGGCCCATTCAACTTCCCGGAGACGTTGGCATCGTATGTTGCGAACTCTCGTGGTAGCCATGGTTATCGCTACCGTTATCCTGGCCGCCCTGGCATGCCGGCCGGAGTCGGATCAGCCGCAGGGCGTGGGCGCGCGAGCCGTCGCGGCGCTGGTTGGGCCGGAGGGTTCAAGCATGGGCGTAGTCACACTGACGCAAACCCATCACGGAGTGCTGATAGCGGCGGAAGTGAACGGGTTGGCCTCCGGCGGCCACGGCTTCCACATCCACACCGTGGGAACTTGCTCGCCCGATTTTGCTGCCGCCGGCGACCACTTCAATCCGGGCGACGTTGGCCATGGCTACAATAATCCCGATGGCGTACACGCCGGCGACCTGCCCAACATCTACGCCGGCGCCGACGGTATTGCGCGCGCAGATTACTTCACCGTCGCCGTTACCCTGGACGATGGCGCCGATCACTCTGTCTTTGACGCCGACGGTTCCGCAATTATCGTCCACGAAAAGCCCGACACCTACGGCGAGGACGCCGGGGCGGGCGGACGCGTGGCCTGCGGCGTCATTGCTCGATACTGATCGCCCTGTTTCCCAGCCATACACCGGGCACGTTCAAACCACCAGGAGAATACAACTATGGAATTCCAATTCAGTACCGAGGACGCCACCTTCCAGAGCGACCTCCAGCAGTTCATCTCCGAAGAGTATGTGCCCGAATGGGAATTGGGTGAACGGGGAGACGGCCAGGAAAACTGGGAACGCACGCTGGACGTACGGCGCAAGCTGGCCGACCGCGGCTGGCTCACCATGCACTGGCCCGAGGAGTACGGCGGCCAGAAAGCGTCGCCGGTGCGCACGGCCATCTTCAACGAGGCGATGACCTACCACCGCGCTCCCGGTCGGGACAACTTCGGTGTCCGCATGATGGGCGCGACCCTGATGATCCACGGCACCGACGAGCAGAAGGCCGAGCACCTGCCGCCGGTGGCCAAGGGCGAAGTCCAGTGGTGCCAGGGCTACAGCGAACCGGAATCTGGCTCCGACCTGGCGTCCCTGAGCACCCGAGCCATCCGGGACGGCGACGAGTTCGTCATCAACGGCAGCAAGATCTGGACCTCAATGGGGCATCGCGGCGACTGGATCATGCTGCTCACCCGCACCGACACCGACGCGCCCAAGCACCGGGGCATCAGCTTCTTCCTGGTGGACATGAAGACGCCGGGCATTGAGGTTCGACCCATCATCAACATGGGCAACCGGCACGAGTTCAACCAGATCATCTTCGACAACGTCCGCGTTCCCGCCCGCAACATCGTCGGCGAGGAGAACCGCGGCTGGTACGTGGCGGTGACGCTGCTGGACTTCGAGCGCTCCGGTATCGACTATTCGGCGGCGGCGCGCCGGCACCTGGACGACACCCGACAGTGGGCCGACGGCATCTCGCGCAACGGCAAGCCGTTGAGCCAGGAGCCCTGGGTGCGCAACGTGCTGGCCGACCGCTACATCGAGTGCGAGGTGGCGCGGCTGATCGCCTACAACGTGGCGTGGATGCAGGGCGAGGGGCTGGTGCCCAACAAGGAAGCGTCCATGTCCAAGGTATTCGGCAGCGAGACCGTGCAGCGCACCACCGCGTCGTGCCTCGAGGTGATGGGCATGTACGGTGGCCTGCGCGAGGACAAGTGGACGCCGATGGGCGCCGACATGCAGGAACACTGGCTGCGGGCCTTTTCCCACACCATCGCCGCCGGCACCAGCGAGGTGCAGCGCAACATCATCGCCAGCCGGGGGTTGGGCCTGCCGCGCGGGTAGTGAGTTATGCCGTCAGGTGCGGAATCATGCCGTTTACGGGTGAAGAGATCAAGCTGCACTTACGCCTGGGCGAAGACAGTGGTTGGGAATTCAAGCGGGTTGCATTTAACGGCGACCGTCCCGTCAGCCCGCGCCGCGACGACTTGGCCGATGAAATCTGCGCTTTCGCCAACGTCGATGGCGGTGTCTTGCTGTGTGGAGTGACGGATAGCGGCGACGCGCCGGGCATGACCCGGGGCCAACTGGACAATCTTGAACGGCTCCTGGTTGAAATCAGCCAAGACACCATCAAGCCGCGTCTAAACGTTGGCGTATACCGACATGAGATAGACGGCAAAGCTATCTTGCTAGTTGAGGTACCGGCAGGCTACGCGGCACATGAAAGCCCGGGCGGCATTTGGCAACGAGTAGGCAGTTCCAAAAGACAGTTGAACAGCGACGAGCGCCTCCGGTTGGCCCAACGGCGGGGCCAGGCGCGTTTTGTCTGGTATGACGAACAGCCAGTGCCGGATACCGGTTTCGCATCTCTGGACGAGGATCTGTGGAGGCCCCTGCTCAGCGCAACCGGCGCCTCCGAGCCTGAGATTGGTTTAACCAGAATGCATCTCCTTGCCACTGATGAACACAACATTACACGCGCTACCGTGGCAGGATTGTTAATCTGCAGTGGCTCCCCACACAAATGGCTGAACAATGCCTATATTACCGCTACCCATTATCTGGGTAACGATCGAGCGTCACGTCAGATCGATACGCAGGACATTCATGGTCCCGTCCAAGAGCAGATCAAGCAAGCACTGGCATTCACGATCCGCAATATGCGAGTATCGGCAGACAAGAGCCCCGCGCGTGTAAATCTGCCCCAATACAGCGAAAGGGTATTGTTTGAGGCAATTGTCAATGCCGTAGTGCATCGCGACTACTCAATAAGAAACAGTCGCATCAGAATCGCCATGTTCAACGACAGGGTGGAAATCAACTCTCCAGGAAGTCTTCCCAACAATTTGACCATCGATAGCATGCCCAATTTACAGGCAACACGGAACGAAGTAATTGCTTCTCTGATGGGACGTGTCCCGACAACCGGAATCGCCGGTGCAGGCGACCGGCAATATATCATGGAACGACGCGGCGACGGTGTCGCCATTATACGCAGGGAGACTCAAACGCTGAGTGGGCAACTCCCAGTTTTTGAACTCATCAACGACAGCGAATTTCGCGTTACCATTCCGGCTGCCATGCGAGCCGCTACCAGCGCAATTGTGACCCTCAAAATCCGTTGCGGTGGACAACCTATCGGTAACGCCGATATCTTGATAATAATGCCTAACCAGACACTCGTTCGGTTATCTGCTGACGAACGCGGCAACGCAGAAGTCGAACTGCCAGTTACAAGTGCGGCGCTGACAATTTTTGTTGCCGCTCAAGGATACTGTGGTCATATCTATCGCGATGTAGTGGACACAGCATGGACTATGGAAATCAATATGACACCGGCGGCACAAGGGGGCTCCATCATAATCGACGATGGTATAGGTGAAATCCCGGGTCTGGTTGGACGTCTGAATCCGGTACATGATCTGCGCGACAGGACATTCCTTTACGCCACCGACATGATCATAAATGGTGGCCGACAACAACCGGTACAGTTCTTTCCGTTGGAACGGTTGCGCGTCACCGATGTAAAAGGGCATGAAGCCTTGGTGCGCGTTACCGAAATTATGGGGCGCTTATCACTGATTGATTATGAATTCACGCGAGACTCCTAGTGTTCACAGGTGATCACATGACTAATACAAGGCCGGTCATTTGCAATCTAACCTCTTCTGGAATCGCTGTCCTAACGCTGACCAACCCGAAAAAGCGCAACGTGTTGTCATCGCGCACCCTGGCGGCGTTGGAAGAATGGCTGGATTGGATTGCGAAGGATCCCGAAGCCCGCGTGGTGGTCATACGCTCCGAGGGGCCGGTGTTCAGCTCGGGGCATGACCTCAACGAGCTGGTCAACGGCGAAGCAGAGGACTACACCGCCGTCTTTGACGCCTGCACCCGCGTCATGGAGGGCATACGGTTGCTGCCCAAGCCGGTCATCGCCCAGGTGCAGGGTCTTGCCACCGCCGCCGGCTGCCAGCTGGTTGCCACCTGCGACATCGCCGTGGCCGCCGATAACGCTGCCTTCGCCACGCCGGGCGTGCAGATTGGTCTGTTCTGCACCACGCCGGGCGTCGCCGTCGCGCGCTCCGTGATGCCCAAGAAGGCCATGGAGATGCTGCTGACCGGCCGACCCATTTCGGCGCAGGAAGCCCTGGAGTTCGGCCTGATCAGCCGGATCGTGCCGGCGGACGAACTGGAAGAACAGGTGATGGACCTGGCCAAGCAGATAGCGTCGGCTAGCGCCCAGACCCTGGCGTTGGGCAAGGCCGCGTTCTACAAGCAGATCGAAATGGACCGGCCGTCGGCGTACCAGTTCGCGGGCAAGGTAATGGTGGACAACCTGCTGGAGGACGACGCGCATGAGGGCATCACCGCCTTCCTCGAAAAGCGTCCACCCGTCTGGACGACGTGACATATCATTTACATGGATGAAGAGGATAAACGGGATGAATGGGATATTTATTCATTTATCCCGTTTATCCATGTAAATATATTTATTTATGGAGGCTGACAAATGGCGTTGCAGGAATTCATCAAGGAATCCTTCGACAGCAACTGGGATTGGTTGGTCCGCTATGTGGACGGCCTGACCCAGGCCGAAATCGAGTTCACCCCCAACGAGCAGTGCCATTCCATCGGTTTCATCGTGTGGCACTATGGCCGCGCCCTCGATATGTGGGTGCAGTCCCTGGCCAAGCAGGACACCCAGCTGTACGAGCGGGAGTGGGCCGAGCGTCTGGGCTTTGCGCCGGAGCCGATGAACGTCGGCTTCGGCTACACCGTCGAGGACCTGACCAACTGGAAGTGTCCCGACAAGGCACTGCTCATGGAGTACGCGGACGCTGCTCGAAACAACCTGCTGGACTTTCTCGCCCAGCACGACGACGAATCCCTGGTCAACACCCAGATGACCAACCGACGCGGCGAGACCATGGCCGTGGCGGATATGTTCCGCCTGCTCATCTGGGAGGTCAACCAGCACGGCGGCCAGGCCGGCTACCTGCGGGGGATGCAGCGGGGGTTGAACCAGTAAGGGATAAACGTGACGGTGTATTTTTCGAGTTTCAAATGGTTGGTTCCGTGTATCGGAGTAGGATTGTTCTCAGTTTTTCTTCTTGGTTTAGCGTGCGGAGCGGCATCTACGCCGCCGACCCCTGAGCCGACATTAGCACCGACATTCTCTATACCCACTCTGCCCCCCGTACATTACAAGATAGAGCATGAGGTACAGCTTTTATTGGACGCAGCTGGGCATCCCCCAATTGAGGGCCGAAGGAAGGGCATTGTAGAGGCTTGTGAGATGCTTCGCGACGCAAGTTGGGACGTCAACGTTGCCGCGGAGGCTACAGGAACCGACAGTTGGTCAATCGAGCGGATCGTCGCGATACATGACCTTGGCAACAAGTACGGTCACCTGGAAGAGTATTGTGCAGTCAAGATTGAAGATTATCGTTAGCGCATATGCAATGTCGCTAAAGTGTTGCGGCAACCTGCCCCACGGCGGTAAGTCCAGTCCATCCAACACAGACTCAGTGATGTAAAGTCAAACCAATGTCGTCCGGGGAGAACGCGAAATGAAACGAAAAGGCGTCGTTAAAGGGCAGACCATCGAATTTGATGAGCCCCTCGGCCTGCCGGAAGGCCAGCAGGTGGAGGTCGAGGTGGCGGTCAGCGCGGTCGAGCCAGTGGACCTGGAGCAATACGGTTTCAAGGTCATACCAGCCGGCGGCAACGTGGTCACCAATGAGATGGTAAATAAAATCCGGGATGATTTGGGGATTTGAAATTGACAATCCTCTACGATACAAGTTGCCTGATCGTGCTACTGGACAAGAACCATGTCTCTCATCAAGCGGTGGCAATGTGGCATATCGCCAACATGGCGCAGGGATGGCTTTCCTGTCCGCTAACTCAGAACGGATGCCTGCGTATCCTCTCGCAGCCGAGTTATGCCAACACGGTGAGCATCGCCGATGCGTTTGAGCTTTTGCAGGCTGCCGTAGCCACCGAATATCACCAATTCATCCCCGACGACATCAGCCTATTGGATAATGCGCTGGTTGACGACCGGAAGCTGTTGGGACACCGACAACTGGCCGACGTGTACCTGCTGGCCTTGGCCATAGCCCACGACGCTCTGCTGGTGACTCTGGACAGACGTATCGCCCTTGACGCTGTTCATGGAGCGAATGAAAACCACCTGGTTGTAATTTAAATTTCTCTCGCAACAGCCCTACTCTCGCCTGCCACACAACCTGGAGACTGAATCATGCCCGCCAACACCTTGCGATACCGATACGACCCCCTGCACCAGGACATTGTGTGTTCTGAGACCGCTATCAACGACCTGCCGCGCGTGGTTGACAGCCTGGGCGGCGGCCGCGCCATGATCACGTGCGGGCCAACCATCCTGGCCGCCTGCGACGTGGTGCCGCGAGTGCAGGAGGCGCTGGGTTCGCGATACGTCGGCACCTATTCCGGCGTTCAGCCCCACTCGCCCGTTGAGACCGTGGAGGCCGGCGCCGCCATGGCCCAGGAAACGCAACCCGATGTTTTCATCAGCGTGGGCGGCGGCAGCACCCACGACACCACCAAGGCCATCGCGGTCCTGCTGGCCGAGGGCGGGAACATCCGCGACTACGCGATCTTCTTTGAGCCGCCCGACACGATCATTGTCCCGCCCACGCCCTCGCCCAAGGTGCCCATCGTCAGCGTGCCGACGACGATGGGTTGCGCCGAGTTCAGCCGCGGCGGAGGCGGGATCACCGACCACGAGCAGGGACGCAAGTTGAGCATCGCCGGCGACGGGGTTACGCACCGCACGGTAGTCATCGACGGGCAGGCCCTGGCGACCACGCCCCTGCGGATCCTGGTATCCACCGCCATCGGTCAGTTGCGCATCGCCATCGAGACCGTTTACTCCACCGGGCGCAACCCCATCGGCGACGGCATGGCCCTGCACGCCATCCGCCTACTTTTCGAAAACCTGCCCCGCTGCAAGGACGGCGACATCGACACCTTGCTGACCACCAAGACGGCGTGTGCCATGGCGTCCCTGGCATCTTTCGGTGGTTTGGGTCTGAACACAGCGACGTGCCACCACGTGGGCGGACTGTACGACGTGCCCCACGGCGAGGCCAACGCCATCCTGCTGCCCCACACCATGCGCTACAACCTGGACGCCTGCGCCGACCGGCAGCGCATGATCGCCGAGGCCATAGGCGTCGCCAACTCCACCATGACCGATGAGGAGGCCGGATTGGCCGCCGCCGATGCAGTGGACGGGCTATGCCGGGAACTGGAACTGCCCCGCACGCTGCGCGAGGTGGGTGTGCCCGAGGACGGCCTGGAATACATCGCCACGGCGACTTTGCAGGACCGCAGCCTCAGCACCAACCCCAAGCCCGTCATAGACGCCGGCCCGATTATGGAGGTGCTACACGCGGCCTACTAGCGGAGTGCGGGATGCCGCTTATGGCTCCGACACCATAAGAAAGTTGATTGCGGCTACTTGTATCAGACGGGTCAAGTAGTCGAACCCCATGGTTAGGCAAGCATAAAGAGCCTGCTCCGAAAGGTTCCCGTGATAATAATGGTTGTGCAAACCGCCTTGGTTATTGTCCAAGCAATCCAATAAGTCTGACGCAGTTAGTTTGTCATTGGCGATGCGACGCGCAGCGTCGTTGAATCGCCTTGCGGTGTTGGGCGCGCGGTGATCGCCGGTTCCGTGCTCCGGGTCGGCGGCGCTCATCGCGTGTACTGTCGCGCCCCAAACGATTTCGCCCGCGGCATCATAGTACGTCAATTCGTCGCGCAGGTGTATCGCCAGTTCCCTCAGGCTCTCCGCTTTGTGGAGATGCTCGTCTCTGGTCATACGTCTTTGACATCGACGAGCATCTTTACCAGTTCGCGCACCGGCCCCAGGTACAACGCATAGTCCTCGGGCTGCCAGTAGCGTTCCCGGTCGTCTTGCTGTACGCGCAACGGGGTTTTTGCGTGTTCCAAGAACGACTCCACTACACCATAGTGTCCCATGTGTCGGAGAGGCGGCCGATCCTCGTTAAAGTCAGGCCACTGGCCGGGGCCGGGCTTCTTGATGCCGTCCAGCGTGTACATCATCTCCCACACATCTTCCCGCGTATCACACGCAAAGCCTTTGCGTTTCGCCGCCGCTTTCACCGCCTGCATCGCTCCCTCATAAGCGAGCCTCGCGCCGCACAGCACGTCGCCGATTTCAAATAACGCTGCCGCTTCGTCCAGAAGCTGCTCGGCGTTTTTCGATTCAATCGTCTTGTCTTCCAGATCGGCGACATCCTGTTCGATCCGATCCAGGCCGGCCGGCATACCGTGAAATTCGTTGGTCAGCATGGCGCGCAGCAGCAAGGGCTGCGCCTCTGGGTTGGCCTGCAACTCCGCGATGATGCGCGCAACCAGCGATTCCGGGTCGAGATGCTGGGTAGGTTCGGTGGACATGACTCAATTATAGCATCGCGGTTCCCAGCCCAACGACAGCCGGATGTTACCTGCTACAAGTTCTCTATCTCCACCGGTTCCACCGGGTCGGCCAGATCGAACCCGAAGACCCTTGAGTAGAAATACAGCTCGCCCTCCAGCGCGCGCTTGATGTTCTCGGCGCGGCGGAATCCGTGCTGTTCGCCCTCGAAGGGCAGGTAGGCGCACGGTATCCCCTTGGCCTTCACCGCGTCGAACATCATCTCGGCCTGGTTGGGCGGCACGATGCGATCCTCCAGCCCTTGCAGCAGGATGATGGGGCAGGACAGCCCGTCGGTGTGGTTAATGGGCGAACGCTGTTCGTAGGTGTCCTTCCCTTCCGGATACGGCGCGACCAGCCCGTCCAGGTAGCGGGATTCGAACTTGTGCGTGTCCTCCGCCAGCGCGCCAAGGTCCGACACGCCGTAGTAGCTTGCGCCGGCCGCGAACACGTTGCGGAACGTGAGCGCTGCCAGCGTGGTGTAGCCGCCGGCGCTGCCGCCCCGTATCGCGAGCCGGTTGCCGTCCGCCAAGCCCTGGTGCACCAGGTGCAGCGCGGCGTTGGCGCAGTCGTCCACGTCCACGATGCCCCAGTTGCCGTTGAGCAGTTGCCGGTACGCCCGCCCGTACCCCGTGCTGCCGCCGTAGTTCACATCCACGACGGCGAAGCCCCGGCTGGTCCAGAACTGCACCGACATATCCAGGGCGCCCGACGCTGCGCCCGTCGGTCCACCGTGGCTGAGCGTCAGCAGCGGGGGCAACGCCCCCTCCGGCGCCTGGAACTCAGGATTCCTGGGCGCGTAGTAGAGCGCGTAGGCCGGCCGGCCCTCGTTGGACGGAAACTCGATGGTCTGCGCCGGCGAGATGTAGCCGGCGTCCACGCTGCTCTTTGACGCAGCCTTCAGCGTGTCCCAGTAGCCGTCACTCAGGTTGACTCGCATCAGCGACATGGGACGCTCGGCGTCGCCGGCCACGACCACGGCCGTGACGCCCGACACCACCAGGTCGCCCCGGCCCATCTCACCCGCCGGGACGTTCAACTCCTGCATGATCCCGTTGTCGGGGTTCAGACGGTTCAGCGACCACGCGCCGCGCCGGTTCACCGCGCAGACAATATCCCCATTGCTGGCGAACCCGTAGGTGCAACTGGCGAATGCCCACTGCGGCCGGGCGTACTCGGCATCGTCGGGGTGGAGCGCCTCCGGCCCGTTGTCGCCGCGCCGGTACAGGTTCCACCAACCGGATTCGTCGGAAACGTAGTGCAGCACGCCGCCGGGCGACCACTCCGGCTGAAACACCGAAACGTGCTCGCCGCCCGCGACCTGCGCTGCCTCCCCCAGCGTGCCATCATCCTGAACCGGCGCGGTCCACAAGTGTACGTCGTCCCAGGGCATGTTGGGATGATTCCACGATAGCCAGGCCAGCGTCCCGCCGTCGGGACTCAGCCTTGGCGACGACACGAAATCCCACCCCTCGGCCAGCACAACCTGTTCGCCGTCTCCGTCGGCCGGCACCGCTGCGATGGCGTTGATGATGTTCTCCGGATCCGAATGGTCCTCGCGGACGTAGATCAGGCGGTTGCGCTGGCGATCCAACGTGGCGTCGGCATACCGCAGGGGCGCGTCGGGCGTGATTGGCTGCGGGTCGCCGTCCAACTCCTGCCGGTAGATGCGCTGGTCGTCGAAGTTGGAGAACCACACCACGCCGCCGTCGGCGATCCACGCGCCGCCACCGTACTCGTGGACCCGGGTGCGCGCGTTGAACGGCGCCGGATTCACGTCGGAGACTGCGCCGTCAGGCGTCATACGCATGATGACGTTGCGCCCGCCTTCCGACGGCCGGCCCTCCGTCCACAGGATGGCGTCGCCGTCGATGGCGACCTGCCCAATGCTGATGGACTCCGCAACAATGGCGTCCGCCGTGATGGGCGAACGCCAGGAACCGTAGGGTGCGATGGTGGGATTGTGGGTACTCAAGACAGGATCTCCAAAGGTGAATGTTTCATTGCGAACGGGCCACTGCTGTCATCGCGAGTCCGCCCGAGGCGGATGGCGATCTCGTGAGCACCGCAGGCAATCCGCTAGATTACTGCGTCGCGTTGCTCATTGCAATGACGTCCGCTGCTCACGCGTACCCGGTTTGGTGGCGTTGAATGGGGAAGAGGTTGTCCGGTGGGTCGGGTGGGGCGAGGTAGTATTCGTAACCCAAGTGCAGGATGCCCAGCTTCCCGCGGGAGCACACCTGTCGCCGGAAGGTTTGGGACACTCGCATTCCCGCCAATATCAGCAGGCAGCAGGCCAACAGCAATCCCACCAGCAACCGTTGCAGCCGATCGGTGGTGGTGACCGTGCTTCGGTTCAGCCCGAAGCGCTGCTTGCCATCCTTGAAGTACTGCTCCGGCTGCATCCGCTTCCGGTACATCCGCACTGCTTTACGCGGGTCGGTGAGCGACGTGGCCAGGTACCAGGGTTCCCGATGGCCTCTGGCCCAATAAAGCACCAGGTTGATCACCACGGCGCCATCGGAGCGGTAGAGGGTTTGAGGCCAGAACAGGATGCGGCCCTTGCGCAGGGGATAGTCCCGCAACCGACCACGATAGTGGGCGCTCTGGACCACCACGTCGCCCTTGAGGCGGACTACGTAGTCCACTGGGTAGCCGGTGTGGTTGGGCATCTGTTGCAAGAAGTGGATCAGGCTGGCCCGTCCGAAGCCCCGGTCAGCCAGCAGCAGGGGCCGGATGTGGTTGGGCAGGTGTCGCAACAACCGTCCGATGAAAAACTCCTCCACTCGGTTCTGGGACGGGTCCAGCTCTTCCGGCGTGGAAACCCAACTGAGCAGCGGCAACCCCCGACCCCGAAAACAGACCGCAGCGAACAGACCGTTGCGCCCCTGACCCAGATCAGACCAGTCAATCATGATCGGCGTCAGTCCCCGAAGCCGAGTTGCCTGACAGATGGGTCCCAGCAGCGCCGTCTGCACCGCCACGGTGTCAAAGCCGGTGTTGGACAGAAAGCGAAAGAGCCTTTTCTTACGCTGGTGGTGCGAGTAGGGTACCTGAACCTGCCACGAGCGCACCAACACAGAGATGGCAAGGGTGCGACGCTGGAGAATTGCCGCAGTGAGCAGAGCCAGATTGGTGCGGCGGGTGGCACGGAACTCCGGCAACGAGTGATTCAGAAAGGTGGCGATGCGGTGATACCATGGCATGGTCGGCCTCCCCAGGTGGCAACGGTGCTTCGTAACCCGTTCCTTACCCGGAGAGACCGACCTTTTTCAACCCCTCAACTCAAACTGGGTACGCGTGAGCGTCCGCTGCAATCAGGGTCATTCGATTCTCAATTTCCCTCTATGACCAGAGGCTGGTGGAAAATGCCTGTTGTTCCAAGAAAACTCCAACCGATACGTTTTCACCCTCCCGCCATGGGCGGACGTTCCGCACCCTAACCCTCTTCCGCCATAGGCGGACCTTCAGCCCATCAAGGGAGAGGGGATCTCTTGGATAATAGAATGACCCTACCTGCAATGCCAGGGCATTTCGATGATCGGTGTAAACCGAGTGACGGCATGGCTAGCGCGCCGGGGCGGGTAGGTCCCAGCGGAGGAATGCACGGTAGCGGTCTTTACCGGCCCAAGGGAGCAGGTTGAGGACGATTGATTCAGGTTCAGGGACATCGCCCTGGCGTATGGTGTCGTCGAGGTAGCGGCGGAGTCTGATGAAAGTGGGGAGGCGGAAGCCGGCTTTGGCGACGCGCTCGATGACGTCGGCGGGTTTGGGAGGTTCCGAGGGGTCCCATTCGTCGCTGACGGCTTCGGCGATGCGGCGGAGTTTGATGATGGCGAGTTCGGTGGCGAACTTGCGCTTGAGGACGTTGACGCGACGGCGGATTTGGGAAAGGGTCATGGGATTGCCTCGGACGGGAGTTTTTTACATGGATAAACGGGATGGAAAGGATTGGGTGTGAGGTCGGGATAGCGGCTATTTTGGCGAAATCCCGCTCATTTCCGCTCATTTCTGTTCATTTGAGTAGGGCGTTGGGGCGGGACGTGGCGGTAAATGGGGGCGGTTTGAGCGGTTTTGGGAGCGAAATTGGTGGTTTTGGCGGGCCGGTGAGAGGATTGGGGGAGCGGCGTTTGGGAGTTCGGTGTGGTGTTTGGATGTGGGCATTGGGACGGCTGTCGGGATGGCGGCGGGACAGATTTGAGGCGCCAGTTAACTATGGTAGATATGGGTGAAGGATGGAGGCAAAGGGGAAGTGTCATTGGCAGTGGGAAAGGGCAGAGTGGGGATTTCCTGGAGAATCGAAAACCCTGCCCACCTGCCGAGGGCCGTTACAAAATCGCCACGTATCCCGCTCATGGTGCGGAACGCCCCCAGATTCGCCTCTGGAGAATCCGCCTGCGGCGGGAGCCTGTCGAACCACGAGCGCGTCCTTCGACGCGCCACAGGCGGAACCGCCAAGGGTGGACCCAAGGGCCTACAGCAGGCTCCCACCAGAGGCGGACGTTCAGCAGGACGAGCGGATAGACTTCAATCGCACAACTTTGGAACGGCCCTGCTGCAATGACACTCCCTTATGCCACCGCCGGCATCACTTCCGACGCGACGGTCTCCATGGCGGGGAACACCTCGGCGGGATCTCCGGAGTAGGGCGATACCACGATGCGCGATACGCCGATGTCGCGGTAGGCTTGGGCGTTGGCACGCATCTCCGCAGGGTCGGTGCCCAGGGTGAAACGACCCGGCCGGCCGCCCTGCAATGGGACGCTGACCGACACCGGAATGGTCGCCGGGTCGCGGTCGGCGCGCTCGGCCCGCTCGTGCAGGTAACGGATGCCCTGGGCCAGGTCCTCCGGCGGCATGGCGGTGGGATGCCAGCCGTCGCCGTGGCGGGCCGCTCTACGGATCGCCGCCCGGCTGGTGCCGCCGATGATCAGAGGAATCCCCTCGGGACGCACCGGACGCGGCGAGAACGCCATGTCCGCGAACTGGAAAAATCGTCCCTCGTAGCGGGGATCATCGTCGCACCACAGGGTTTTCATGATCTCGATGGACTCGTCGGTGTACGGGCCCCGCTCGGAGAAGGGCACGCCAAGAGCCTCGATTTCGGTATCAATCACGCCCACGCCGACGCCCAGCGCGACGCGCCCGCCCGATAGCTGGTCCAGCGTGGCCGCCTGCTTCGCCAGACGCATGGGGTTGTGATAGGGAAGCACCAATACGCTGGTGCCCAGGATGACGCGGCTGGTCTGGGCGGCAGCGTAGGTCAGGATGGTCATGGGATCGTAGTAGGGCCGGTTGCCGAGACGTTCGTACACGTAGCTGACGTTGAAGACGTGGTCGCTGGCCCACACCGAATCGTAGCCGAGCTCCTCGGCGCGGGCGGCCACGCTGACCACATCCTGCACGTTGGCGAGGCCCTGGTTGTTGGAAAGGGAAAAACCGATGTTCATGGTCGTGTCTCCGCGCAAGGGTTTTTGTGATGCAGCCGCCCGTGCGTGTAGGGGCGTAACCGAGCGCGGCCCATTTTGGCATTGCAGGTACGGGGTGGCAATGCCCTGAACCCAAAAGGCGCGTTGCACAAAACAGGGCATTGGCTACGGCCGTCGAAATTCCTGCACAAACAATCTCCCCGTCGGCACGCGGGTGAGTTCTCCATCTCAAGCAGCACGAACGCATGAAATGTTGGCCGCAAACGCCAACACCAATCTCGAAGTGCGAACCGCCGCTCCAGACGGCCGGTGATAGACTCAATCACTTCACCAAGCGCCACCCGCGAAGGAGACAACACCATGAGCCACTGGGACAGTTGTGATGCCATCGAACGTCGCCCTGACAAAGTGAGCGGAGCCTGGATCTTCAAGGACACGAGGCTGCCAGTGGCGAGCCTCTTTGATGCCTTCAAGGACAGCCCGACGATCGATGAGTTCATCGACGACTTCGGGGCTGTCACCCGGGAACAGATCGAGGCCATTCTCGATCACGAAATCCAATCCCTGGAGAAACACTTCGCCGATGAAGATACTGCTGGACAACAACGTCCCAAGACTGCTTAGGGATAACCTGCCGGGCCATCAGGTGAACGTCGCCCTGCAGTTCGGTTGGCACACTCTCAGCAACGGCGAACTCATGGACCGGGCTGAAAGCGAGGGATTCCAACTGCTGATCACTGCCGACCAACGAATCCCCTACCAACAGAACCTGTCCCGCAGAAATATCGCCGTCCTCATCATCACCGGCAATCGTCGGCGACACGTGAGCCGCGCTCTGACCGCGATAAACGACGCAGTCAATTCCATGAGCCCGGGAGAAACGCGCACACTGGAAATCGACGCAACTTGAACCAACACCGCTGTTCTTCCCTAGCATGACTGCGCAACGGGTACGGCCTCCACCACGGTACTCGCACAATCCCCTTTCACCGTCAAGATACAGGGCCCTGGTCAGGCCGCCGTTTCCGTCTCGGCGCTGGCGTTGCTCCGGTTGCTCCTGCGCCGACTGCCCGCGCTGTTCCGCGAGGCTTCCTGTTCCTTGCGCATCTTGCGGATCTCTTCCTCCATGTCGTCCAGCCGCTCCTCGATGCTCAGGACGTGGACGAACAGGCGGTTCATCTGGCTGCGCGACGGCATGTTGAACGTCCGCAGCATGGCGTCGATCTGCGGGTTGGCCGCGTCGGCCATGCGTTCCTGCGCGTGCAGGCCCTGCTCCATGTACTTGCCCAGCGCCTGGGCGAAGTCCTCGGTGCTCATGGTGTCGGCGAGTGCTTTGGCCATGGCTTCTAGCTGCTCGTTCCAACGCTTCTGGACGTCGCTGAGCGTCTGCGGCGCCGTTCCCGCTGCCAGCGCCTGGTTCCACTGCTGCAACCACATGTTGAAGAACTGCTGCCACATGGCGGTAACATCGTTGCCGCCGAAGGGTGGCGTAAACCCGCCGAAACCCGGCATTCCTGTACCTGGCATCCCGGCTCCAGGCATCCCCATTCCCGGCATGGCGCCGCTGTTGGGCGGCCAGAACGGGTTGGGCGATCCGGACGCCGCCGCCTGCTGCCACATCTCGGTGGACTTGCGGAACATCTCCTGCCAGGCCTCGAAGGGGTTGGCCGTGTCCTGCGTGCTGGTCATTCTATTCTCTCCTGATACCCTTCAACCCTCGCAAGGTATAAGGGTAGATATTGGGCACTCTGCTGAGGTTTTCACCCTCACCCTTGCCCTCTCCCATCAAGGGAGAGGGGGTATCGGCCTATTCCGCCCGCGCCGCGGCCCACTCGTCGATCTTGGGCCACAGCGTCTGGTTCGCCTGCCGACCCGAGAACACGGAGATGTGGCCGCCGGGCAGTTCCATGAATTCCTTATCCTCGCTGGACACGGCGTCCATCAGGCCCCGCGCCGCCGGCGCCGGCACGATGAAGTCCTGGCTGGCCGCCACGCACAGGAGCGGCTGCTGGATTCTCGACAGGTTCACCTTGCGGCCGTTCAGGACAAACTCGCCCTGGATCAACTGGTTCTTGCCGTACATCTGCTTGGACAACTGGCCGAAGAAACGCCCCGGCATCCCGATGAAGTCGCTGGCCCATCGGTTCATGGCCTTGTAGTTGTCCACGTAGCCGGGCCGGTTGACGTTGGCCCAGAGGCCGGACAGGGCCTGGGCATCCAGCGTGGGGCGCAGCATCTTGAAGCCGGCGCCCATGAGGTTGGCCGGCAGTACGCCGTAGTGCTCCACGATGAGGTCGGCGGGGAAGTAGCGCTCGTCCAGCCAAGTGCGGAACAGGCCGCCTTCCTCGAAGTTGATGGGCGCGACGATGGCCACAAAGTTTTTGACCGGCGCGTCGGGGTGGGTCGCCAGGTAGGTCGCGCTCAGGGTGCCGCCGAGGCAGATGCCGTTCAGCGTCAGTTCCGTGGCGTCGGAGGCTTCCAGCGCCCGGTCGATGGCGCGAGGGATCAGCTTGAAAACCGCCTCCTCGAAGCCCAGTTCCTTGTCCTCCGCCGCGATTTCGCCCCAGTCCAGCAGGTACACGTCGTGCCCCTGGTTGGTGAGGTACTCGATCATGCTGTTGCCCGGCAGCAGGTCCAGCACGTAGGGACGGCTGATGCCCAGCCACGGCACCATCAGGTACGGCGTCCGGTGCTTGATCTGGTCACGCTCGCCGTAGCGCAGCAGGCGCACCTTGCCGCGCTTCCAGATCACCTCGTACGGCGTGACCTCAACCGGCGGTTCGGCCGGGTTGATCACAAAGGAATCGACCAGCGCCTGGGCACGCTTGAGGTGTTCCTGCATGTCTTCCTGGAACTGGGAAACAAACTCTGCCTGGCTGACCACCGGCGTTCCTCCTTGGCTTTTGTGCCATCAATCGCCCCTCTTCCGTAGGGAAAGAGGGGTTGGGATCAAGGGGTTGTTTGACCTTGGTATCGCTATGCCTGGGGTTTTGGCGCCATGTTCTGAGTGGCGTCCATCAGCCACTCCATGTAGGCCTCGCCGTACTTGACGGAACTCTTGGCGAACTCCTGGCCAGACTCAACCATCTTGACGTTGGCATCCATCATGCCCGTCATCAGGGCATTGCTCTGCCGCATTCCGGTGTTGAAGGCGGCGAAGCCGGCGGCCATGGCGTCGTTGTAAGCCTTGAAGAGTTCCTGAGTCTTTTCCATTAGTGTACGCTCCTGTTGTTACGGATCGGTTACGATTGTTTTGCCATTGCGTGAGAAAAGCTTCAGTCTTTCTCCGCAGTGTCCTCGGGGTCGGGAGTGTGCTCGGGATCAGGGTTTCCGACCGGGGCAAACCCGAAGGCCTGCGCGTAGAGGTCGAAGAAGCCGTTGAACATCCGCTGGTAGCCCGACACCACCTCGGTCCACCCCAGCAGCAACTCCTCGCCGGCGTCGGTGATGCTGTACACGCGCTTGGCGGGCCCGCTCTCGCCGGTCTGCCATTCGGACGCCACGTAGCCCTCGTTCTCGAGCCGACGCAGTTCCTTGTACAGGGTGGGGTGGTCCACCTCCGAGAAGCCCATCCGGTTGAGGTGCTGCATGATCAGGTAGCCGTGCAGGCTCCACTGCTTCAGCAGGAGCAGCACCCACGGCGTCATGAAGCCCCGGGGCATCTTCGGATTGATGGGTTGGTTCGGCATAACCATATATGTTCTTTTATCACATAGATGCAAAATCGTCAACCGATCGGAAGAGTGAGCAAGGCAATCGAATTTAGAATTTAGACGCCCGTCCCTCCGGCGCAAGCCGGAGTCCAGAGGCCACCGAATGAGGACAGCGACCGCGAAACTGCCGATTTCAGGCACTGGATACATGAGTCATCCCGAATTTGGGTTGAGGTGAGGGAAGGACGGTGGGTGGGTTAGCCAGAGGGTACTGAGTGCGGAGCGAAGCCTGGGGAGAGGTAATTTGGCTTGTCGGTACCGCTCCCCGGTTCGGTGGCACCAGTTTCTGATTAGGCTTTGGACGAGAGATTGGCGGCTTGGCGTGAGCAGGTGGAGGAGGAAGGCATAGACCAGAGAGGCCATGAGCAGGAGTTTGAGGCGGTTTTCCCAGAACCAGAGGCGGGGGCTTTCCATGGCCAGGTCGGTCTTGCAAGCTCGGTAGCACATCTCTACCTGCCAGCGGCGAGCGTAGGCCATGACCACCCGCCAGGCGTCGTCAACGGAAGCAATGGGCTGGTTGGTCAGCAGGTACCAGGGTGTTCGTCCCGTACCGGGTCTGGAGACCACCAGCCATAGGGGATGATCCAACTGGGGGTGGTGTACTGGCACGGTCAGGATGCCGGTTTTGCGGTACTGTCGACGGTTGTAGTCCCAGATCATGCGGTGGTCCTGGGAGCGTTTGCCTCGGGAGATCTGCCCTGGGAAACGCTCCTGGCCCAAGGCATCCACCAGGCGATGGCGGGTAGGCCAGCGCATAATGAAGCGGAGTTGACGTTGGGTCAGTTCCTCCAGCCAGGGAGCGCCAGCGTAGCCCCGATCAAAAAGGTGGATCACCCGTTGCTGCCAGCGCTGGGCGCATTGGTCCAGCAGTGTGGCGGCCTGCGCTCGCCGGTGGCTGGCCAGGGGACCTCGGCTGGTCCACCAACCCATGGCAGCCAGGGTGGGCGCGCCCGCCATCCCAGCCACTATCACCGTGAGCCACTGCATCCCCGGCACGAATACGGGCGGTCCTCCCGGAGGGTTGTAGTAGCCCGGCTTGATCCGCTTGAGACGGGCCGCCTTGCTGGAGCGCACCGGACACAACCCCTCCAGGGCGATGCTCTCCGGCTTCTCCAGGACACTCTCATCCCAGATGGCCAATGCCCCTTCCCCAGCGGCGGCCAACTCCGTAAGCCGCCGGTCGGCATCATGCCAAAGAAACTCTTCCAGGAGAGTATGGGACCACTTGGATGAGCGCAGCAGATTGCTGAGACGCTTGGTCCCCGCCGGCGCACGGTCGGGACTAATGATGTGAGCGCCCAACTCGCTCAAGAGCAACCCGTAACGATTGTGGCGCATCCGCACCATGGCCACCAGGGTCAGCAGAAAGGTGCGCACCAATCGCCGATCCAGTCGATGGTTCAGCCAGGTTTCCAATGGCCCGATGAACAATCCCAACAGATCCGCAACCTGTTGCCCTTGCTCCTGGCCCGCCCCTTGCTGCAACATAAAGAAGCCCCCTTCGGTGGTTTGGAGTTTGCTCACTCCCACTTCACCAGAAGAGGGCTTCTCTGATCAGCCCCTTACAGCGACAGTTTTCCCATTTTCTAAAATCCGGGATGACTCATGTATGACGGTGGGCGGAAGAGCCTTATCCAGGAGCCAACAATTGAAATGCGATTGCCCTGGAAGAGCGAGCCTGCGTAGTCGGTTTCTGCCGGACTTTGATCCATTCGATCACCAAGCCGGCGCCGTCGATCCAATCGGCTGATTCCGGTATGGTATGATATTTTTAGCGTTTCACAGACCCCGGGCGTGTATGCCCACCGTTGCCCGATGGCTAGAGGTTACGATGCCGCGGCTGACCCCCCAGGAAGTTGACGATTATCTTGCCGGCCCCCACGTGGCCCATTTCGCCTCCATCCGGCGGAATGGGGCTCCGCATATCTCGCCGGTGTGGTATCAGTGGAAAGCCGGCAGCGAACCCGACACCGGCATAATCACCGTGGTATCCGGCGAATCCGCCGTCAAGACGCGCAACGTCCGCCGCAACCCCAAGGTCTCCATCTCCATCGCCACCGACGAATGGCCGTACCAATACGTCATACTCGAAGGTGAGGCCACCGTATCCGACGACAACATCAAGGAGGCGGTGCGCACCATATTCTCCCGCTACGAGGGAGCCGAGCGCGGCGAGGAAGACGCCAACGAACTGACCGAGGGCGATCAGCGTCTGGTTGCCATCGTCATCGACGTCAAGCGCGTGCTCTCCTGGAAAGGAGATGGCGAGTAACCCCGGCTCGCCCGTCCCTCCGACCGCCGACGCCGTCATCATTGGCGGCGGCGTCATGGGTTGCGCCATCCAGTACCACATGGCGCAACTGGGCGTGACCAACACCGTGCTCCTGGAGCGCGACGTCATCGCCTCCGGCAGCACCGGCCGATCCCAGGCCATTTGCCGGATGCACTACTCCAACCCCGTCACCACCGAACTCGCCTGGCAGAGCCTCCAGGTTTTCGCCGATTTTGACGCCCGAGTGGGCGGCACGTCGGGCTTTGTGAATACGGGCTACCTGGTGGTGGTCAATGAGGCCGACGAGGGCGGCCTGCAACGCAACGTCGCCATGCAGCAGGAGTTGGGGGTGCCCACATCGGTGGTGTCCCGGGACGACTTGGCGAGCCTTGCGCCGATGGTTACCCTGTATGACGACGAGCGCGCCGCCTGGGAACCCCAATCGGGTTACGCCGACCCCTACCAGGTAACCGTTTCCTACGCCGCCCGCGCCCAGGAATCCGGCGCCCGCATTGTAACCCGCAGCCCCGCGGCGCGGATTGAAACAACCGGCGATAGGGTGCAGGCCGTGATTACCACGTCCGGCGACCGCATCGCCACCGACACTGTGATCGTCGCCGCCGGGCCGTGGTCGAAGCAGGTGCTGGCCGGCGTGGGCGTCGACGCGCCCCTGATACCGGTGCGCCACCAGGTCGCCACCGTGGCCCGACCCGTGGAAGTGGTGCCGCACCATCCCACCGTGGGCGACATCAGCCAGTCCTTTTCGTTCCGGCCCGACGGCTCCAATTTCACCACCATGGGGTTCGGCGACGACGACGAGCAGTCGGATCCTGAGGTGTACCCGCAGGGAGTGGACATCACGGAGGCGGCATCGGCCCGGGCCAAGCTGGCCCGCCGCGTGCCAGGCATGGCGGATGCGTACTACCGGGGCGGCTGGTCCGGCCTGTTCACCACCACCCCCGACTGGCATCCCATCCTGGACGCGGTGCCCGGCGTGGGCGGCCTCTACTGCGCGATTGGCTTCAGTGGGCACGGGTTCAAGCTGTCGCCGGCCATCGGGAAGGCCGTCGCCGAGTTGGTGTTGGAGGGCCGCGCCCGCGACGTTGACCTGTCGCCCCTGCGCTTCGCGCGGTTCGCTGAGGACGACCTGCTAGAATCCAGCTACCGCTACCGGGTGCTGGCGTAAGCAAATCATTTGCGGCATCTTGGGCGGTAGTGTCCCATTCGCACCGCGACTGCTTATGCCCCGTCGTAGAGGCCAAGGAAACGACAAAAAGCGCAGGATAGCTCCGTTGGGGACGATCAGTTGCACAACCAGGAAAGACCTGGATGAGGCACGTTATGTGGGCAGCGCGCACCACAAGACCCGGCCAGCCGATTATAATTTCAACCCTCCGGTCAATCCTCGTCGCGGAAAATCACTCTGCGACGAGCTGCGTGCCATTACCTTTCGGGAGGCAATCGAACTGTTTCGTTCCGCCATAAGGCTGGGGATGGTGAGCGACCATTACGAGCGCGGTTTGCCCAAGTTTGTGTGGGCAGTTGACCACGAGGGTCAACCCTATGAGGCAATCCTGGGCAGTGATGGGCCCAACTATCACGGCTATCGCCTGAATGAGTCGGCGCCCAATAGGGAGTACGTCATTGCGGAGTGGAACAGAAGGAACCAGCAGCCATGACCGAACTCCAGATTGACCTGACGCCCGAGAGTCTAGATGAAGGACCGGATTACGAGAGAAGTGCTTTTGGCTTGCTCGAAATCACTGCAACGGGGCGTCTATTGACCGCGGCTATCGGCGTGGACAACGGAAAGAGCAATTACTACAACGGCCCCTGCGTCTCAGGCTACCATCTGGCGGAATGGTTGGTGTGGAACTGGTGGCGACTCCGGTGGGAACCTCGCCCCCCATCCGACGCTTCCACCTACGAATGGGATATGACCCACCGCATGCCCGCCATAGGCGAGGGCTACTTCTGGCCGAACATCACCATATCATCAGACGGATTACACTGTGATCTGGCCTCGGAGCGTTCGAATCCCTCCGATTCTCCGTTTTTCTACTACATCGGAGCGCCGACAATTACCATACCGACAGGCGACTTCGAGAATGCAGTTGATCAATTCGTGCTGTTCATCATTAATCGGCTGCGTGATAACGGGATTCATGACACCAACCTGCAGACACTATGGGATGATTTGGACACCGAACGCCATGATCCCGAAGTCGCGCGCTTCCGTCGCATTGAAGCCCTGCTGGGCTTCGACCCGGACGAAACGGATGAGGAGCTTATTGAGCGGTGGATCAGAGACAAGGACATGTTGGGAGAAAACGCCCTGGAGGAACTAGCGGCCGCTACATCTAACCACATGGTCTCCGCTCGTCAGATTTCTGATGACACCGAGTCATTCGGGTTTGAGATGAATATAGGCGACGCTTTCCGGTTGGCTGGCCCCATCCCTGAACAGTGGGGGCAACCGGCGGCCTGGCATATCGGCGTCGCTACGGCCAACGCCGTACGGCAACAGTCAGGCTTGTCAGACCGACCTATTAGCGACCCGAAATTGGCGGATTTGGCGGGAATATCAGTTTCGAGCCTAACCTCTCACCACAGTGTTAACACCTTTTCATGGGCGTTGCGACAAAAATCGAGCCGCTACCGGGCGGTGTTCAGGTCCCCATGGCACACCAGCCGTCGATTCGACTTGGCACGCCTCATCGGGGACAGGTTGTTCAGCGAAAATAATCTGACGATGGAAGAACCACTGACGCCGGCAACTCGGTCATACAGCTATCGCCAGAAAGCCCAACGCGCGTTTGCGGCAGAGTTGCTGAGTCCTTGGGAAACCGTAAAGGCGATGTTGAACAACGACTACTCTCAAGAAAACCAGGAGCAGGTCGCCGACCATTTCGCCGTTTCTCAGATCACCATCAATACCCTGGTGGCCAACCACGAGGGCATTGGCCGCGAATTTCTACTTTAATCGACCAAACCACAACCGATTGCCGGTACAGGCAAGCTCTGGGAGCTAACCCGAATGGTAACCAACTTCCAATCCCACTACATCCCCAACACGCCTGCCGAGCAGGATGAACTGCTGAATGCCATCGGCATGCAGGACATTGACGAACTGTTCGCGGACATCCCCTACGACTACCGCAACCCCCCGTTGCGGCTGCCGGACCCGCTCTCCGAGTTGGAGATCCAGCGCGAGTTGGGCGAACTGGCTTCCCGCAACCGTCCCCTTGCCAGCGGGCCATCTTTCCTGGGCGCGGGGTGCTACCACCATTTCATCCCGTCCATCGTCAAGGCGTTGATGACCCGTGGCGAGTTCCTGACGGCGTACACGCCCTACCAGCCGGAGGTGTCTCAGGGCACTTTGCAGGTGATCTTCGAGTTCCAGACCATGATCAGCGCGCTGTACGGCATGGAGGTTGCCAACGCCGGCATGTACGACGGGGCCACCAGCGTCGCCGAGGCCGTGCTCATGGCGTGCCGCGTGACCCGACGGCAGCAGGTCATCGTCGCCGACACCGTGTCCCCGGCCTACAGGCAGGTGATTGCCACCTACTGCCAGGCCCAGGGCATTACCATCGACATCGTGCCCACCGACCAGATCTCCGGAGCGATCACCGAGGCCACTGCGGGCATCGTCGCGCAGTACCCCAACTTCTACGGCGAACTGGATGACCTCAAGGCGCTGGGCGAGATGGCCCACGCCGACGGCGCGCTGCTCGTGGTGTCGGCCGACCCGCTGGCCATGGGGATGCTGACGCCGCCCGGCGATTTCGGCGCGGACATCGTTACCGGCGAGGGCCAGCCCATCGGCATACCGCCCTCATTCGGCGGCCCGTATCTGGGCCTGTTCAGTTGCAAGCAGCAGTACATCCGCCAGATGCCCAGCCGCCTGGTGGGCCGCACCACCGACACCGAGGGACGCACCGGCTACGTGCTGACGCTGCAGACCCGCGAGCAGCACATCCGGCGCGAGCGGGCAACCTCCAACATCTGCACCAACGAGGCCCTGTACGCCCTGGCGTCCTCGATCTATTTGGCCGCCATGGGACGGAACGGGCTGCGGCAGGTGGCCGAGTTGTGCTACCACAAGGCGCACTACGCCGCCGACACCATCGCAAAGCTGGATGGCTATTCGCTGCCCCAGTCGGGCGCGTTTTTCCAGGAGTTTGTGGTGTCCTGCCCCAAGCCTGCGGCGGAGGTCAACCGCCAACTCATGAAGAATGGCAACATCCTGGGGGGCCTGGACGTGAGCGACCGTTTCGAAAACGGGATGCTGCTTTGCGTGACCGAGATGAACACCCGCGCCGAGATCGACACCCTGGTCTCCGCGCTCGCGGAAATCGCCTGATCGTTTCCCGAACCCCATAACATCTGACTGGAGACAACCTGAACATGCTGAACAAAGGCGGAAACCGCGACACCACCCGAATGCTCATGGACCGCAGCGTATCCGGCCGCGCGGGGGTCATCACGCCGGCGCTGGACGTGCCGGCCGCGCCCCTGCCCGATGCCGCGTACATCCGCGAGTCGCTGCCGCTGCCCGAGGTGTCCGAGCCCGAGGTGGTGCAGTATTTCACCTCGCTGAGCCAGCTCAATTTCAGCATCGACACCCACTTCTATCCCCTGGGGTCGTGCACCATGAAGTACAACCCAAAGATCAACGACGAGGTGGCGTTCCTGCCCGGGTTCGCGGGCATCCACCCGCAGCAGCCGGCCGAGCAGTCGCAGGGCGCACTGGATTTGTTGTACCGCTTGCAGGAATTCCTCACCGAGGTGACCGGCATGTCCGCCACCAGCCTGGCGACGTTGGCCGGCGCGCACGGCGAACTGGGCGGCGTGCTGATGATGCGGGCCTACCACTTGGCGCGTGGCGACTCGGGCCGCACCAAGATGGGGATACCCGACAGCGCCCACGGCACCAACCCCGCATCGGCGGCCATGGCCGGCTTCGACGTGGTGACGATTCCATCCGACGCCGACGGCAACACCGACCTGGCGGCCCTGCGGGAAATCGCCGGCGATGACCTGGCCGGCGTGATGATCACCCTGCCCAGCACCCTGGGCCTGTTCGACAGTCACATCTTGGAGGTGTGCCAGGTGGTTCACGAGTGCGGCGGCCTGGTGTACGGCGACGGCGCCAACATGAACGCGCTGCTGGGACGGGCCAAGTTGGGCGAACTGGGCTTCGACGTTTGCCACCTCAACCTTCACAAGACCTTCAGCACGCCCCACGGCGGCGGCGGGCCGGGCGCAGGCCCGGTGTGCTGCGGCGAGATCCTCGCGCCGTACCTGGCGGCCCCAGTGGTGGAACGAAACGAATCCGGCGAATATTCGCTGTCCGAACCGCCGCAGAGCATCGGCAAGATCAGCGGGTTCCACGGCAACTTCGGCGTCCTGGTGCGGGCCTACACCTACATCCGCACGCTGGGCGCGGCCGGCCTGCTGTCCATAAGCGGCAACGCCGTGTTGAACGCCAACTACATCATGCACGAGCTCAAGGACATCTATGCGCTGCCCTACGATCGCACCTGCATGCACGAGGTGGTGTTCTCCGCCGACCTGCAGCGGGAGCGCGGCGTCAGCGGCCTGGAGGTCGCCAAGCGCCTGCTGGACTACGGCTTCCACGCGCCGACGATGTACTTCCCGCTGATCGTCCACGAGGCGCTGATGATCGAGCCCACCGAGTCGGAGACCAAGGAGACCCTCGACGCCTTCATCGACGCCCTGCGCGCGATCGATGCCGAGGCAACCAACGAACCCGAAACGGTGCAGCACGCGCCGCACAGCACGCCGGTCTCCCGACTCGACGAAGCTACGGCAGCGCGCAGGCCGGTGCTGCGGTGGGAACCTGCGGCGGCGGCGGATTAGAGTCGCTGGCTGGGGACTAGAACCGCCAGCCCAAGCGGGCCATCATCTCGTGGCTGCTAATGCAGTCCACTCCGTAGTGACGGCATACGTAGGGGATGCTGGCGGTTCGGCCCGGGTGTTGGCTCTCTTCGGTAACGACGGTAGCGGGTATGGCGTAAGCGAGCCCCTTTGCGACCAGATAGGGGTCTGCGTCAACGCTCCTTTTCGCTTGCCAGCGGTTGACGGCTGAAGACAGGACGGGCGCAACTTTCATTTCGTCCACCAGCGTCTGCTCGTAGCCGGTTGGTTCCTCAAAGAATTGAAGGTTTATCCGCTCCAGGTAAGCCACCGCCCCGGCTACTCGCCTGCTGCCTAACAGCTCGTCCCTCACCGCATCAACGGATATTGCGCTTCCCGCACGCACAAGGTCGTCGAATCTCTGCCAAAAGCTGGGGAAAATATCGCGGTGGTACGAGAGCCACGCTTGGCTGATGGTGTTGTCGTCCAGAATGTACACCTGAGCCAATGGATTATCACCGCCAAGCATAGCGTTCCAACCCATCGAGGTGCCAGCCTTTCACTCCCAGAAATGCAGAAAGGTCAGTCTCCTCAATATGGCGTTCTTCAAAGGCCAGAAAGGCTGAGCGCAGATATTTTTGCCCCAAGTCTGCGGCCAGGGTAGCGTAGTAAATATCTTTGTTGTTGTCGGACGCGACGAACTCGGCATATCCGTTATTGGAATGTCGGCGTTGTTTTGCTATTACCGTCTCAAAATCCTCTTGGCATTTGACAGCAAACCGGATGCACGCGCGTTCAATAGTGTAATCGTCACCGGACAAGCCCGGCAGGTAATGACCTTTGTCCGCGCGCTCCAGGTAGTTGAACCCGAACAGCAGGTGCGCCAGACCGTTGAACAGGGTAAAGATTTCCCGCGCTTTGTCCTGTCCGTTGCCCACGTAGATGACCGGATACACGTCGTCGTCCAGGCAAAGGCCGGTAACGTCTTTCTGGCGGAATGACCGCTTGAACACCCAGACGCCGGCGTCCTCAACTCGGCTGCGAAAATCCTCAAAAGTATAGGCGCTGTCAGGGAATCCTTCTGGGTCATTCAGGTCAACACCAAGATATTCCCTAACCGCTACCTCCAATTGGTGCGAATCGCCGGCGTCCGCATACCCGCGCAAATCGCGGAGGATGAATCGCTCTCCGGGGCCGTTGGAGCCCAGCAGTTCCACCAGGTCATCCTGCCGGTAGCGAGCCTGCCGCACGGCGTACAACGTATCAGGGTGCAGGTCTGCCAGCATTTCTGCCGGCAGACGGTGGAATCGCTCGGCAACGGTTTTCTCCTCCGGCGGGTCTTTGAATAAGAAAAACACCGTGCCCCGGTGATAGTCCTTGAAGGCCAACTGCTTTAGTTGTTTCCAAGTTGGGAAACTCTTGCCGGATTCCCATTCCTTGACCCGTTCAGGAGGCACGCGACGTCGGCGGGCCACTTCCTCAATGGAGTAGCCCGCCCGTTCCCGTGCCCAGCGCAGCATTTCAGGGTTGATGCCTGTTGCTCTCACTACCATAGCGCCCTCCGGCAACTGTGGCCGTCAGGATAACCCTACCCGCCCTGCTCCTCCAGCGCGCGCTGCAGGTTGGCGGGATCGACCCCCACGTCGATGCCGGCGCGTTCCGACTGGAGCAGCATGGCGACGCGGGAGTCTCGGCCGGCCCAGCCCCGGTTCAGCGCCTCGGTCATCTCGGCCAGGGTGGTGTTAGCGAGTTTCATCGGCACGTCGAACTCGCGGCCCACCGCGACGGCCAGATCAACGTCCTTACGGGCCAAGCGCAGGGCGAAGTCCGGCGGATCGTAGTCGTTGATCAGGAAGTGCTGAGCCAAACCTTCGAACATCCCCCGGCGTCCGCCGGCGCCCTTGCGTACGGCGAGCCACAGCGCCAGCGGATCCACGCCGGCCTTGATGCCCATGGTGAACACCTCGGCCAGGGCGGTCTGCACGATGTAGCCGGCGCAGTTGTGTACCAGCTTGGCGACCGAACCGCTGCCGATGGGCCCCACGTAGTAGGCGGCGTCGCCGATGGAGTCCAAGACGGCCTTATGCTGGTCGAAAACGGCCTGGTCGCCGCCGACCCAGATCGCCAGACGCCCGCTGGCCGCGCCGGCGGGCCCGCCGCTGACCGGGGCGTCCAGCACGTTGATTCCCTGGGGCGCGACCCGGTCGTGGATCTGCCGGATGAGGGTGGGCGAACTGGTGCTCAGGTCGAAATAGGTCTTGCCGGCGGCCATGCCGGACATGATGCCGTCCTCGCCCAGCGAAACGGCTTCCACCTCCACCGGGCCGGGCAGCGACGTGAACACGATGTCGCTGGACTCGGCAACCTCGCGTGGCGTGTTGGCCCACGTTGCGCCAGCCTCCAGGTGCTGGGTAGCGGCCTCGCGCCTTATGTCGTGCACGACCATGTCGTTGCCGCCGCTCAGGCAGTTGTAGGCCATGCTGGCGCCCATGGTGCCCAGGCCGATAAATCCTACTTTAGCCATGGTTGGTAATCTCCTGTCAGAGTCCGGGTGCGCCGGCGCACGCTGCGGGCCGGCCGGCGTCATTCTAGCAGAGGCACGGACGGCCCAATGCGCATGCTGGGTCCGGACATCGATGAGGTCCACGCCAGCCCTTGGATACGCGGGAACCCAATTGGACGCCAAACCGCCACGCCTTGGCGGAATGCTATTGGGGACTAGCGAGTCGTCGAATTCGCTCCGGAACGCGCTGGACACCGGGCCGGGCCCGGTTATGCAATCAGGGTTAACCCTGGGAGTCGGCTTCGACTGCGGCGTCGGCTTGTTGGGATCGACGGGCGGGACTATTCTCGCCCAGCACGATCCGGCGGCCCGTATCCGTTACGCGGTAGTGGCCGGGCTTGCCCGGAATCCGCTCAAGCCACCGGAACTTGGTGCGGGCGGCGTTGCGCAGGGTCTGCACGAAACTGTGCGGGATGGGCCACCCGGCCAGCGTGAAAAGGCGCTCCAGTTCGTCGGGGTCCACGCTCTGCACATTCAGATGACGGTCGGCGGCCTCGGCGGCAACCACCACGCGCCGCATGTCGCCCAGCGGGTTTACGCGCTGGCAGAAGGCGATGTATTCGTGCTCATCCGGGGTTGACGGCGTGAAGACAGGCGTTGGGGCAGGTGCGGGCGCCGGCTGGACTACAGCAGCGGGTTGGGGCGCTGGAACCGGGGCGGGTTCGTAGACAACCGGGGAGGCAACCGTGGCCGTCGGGACGGGCATATAATTTCCGTTAGTCGCGCCGTTGGTGGCTTCGTGCGCCGGGTCCGAGCCGTTGGAAACGGGCGCAGTCTGATGCTGAGCCGGAGGGGCGGTGTGCCCGTTGGTCTGCGATCCGTTGTGGTGAACGGGGGGCTCAACTGAGGCGCCGTTGGTCTCTCCAATCGACTGCTGCGCAACCCCGTTCAGGTGCGGCATCGCCGAGTAGAGTACCTCGCGCACCAGGTCCTTATCGTCGGCCTCGATGGACACCTGGGCGCCTGACGGCAACGTGATGTTGAGCTTGATCATTCCCTTCCACCCGATCACAGTGATGCTGCCGCCGCCCGCGTTCCAAGCGGCCAGACCCGCGGTCACGACGCGCAACAATAGGCCAATGGTAATGTAACGCCGTGGGTTGTGACAAGGCGAACGGATGGCAGGTTTGGATCAATATCGAGCGTCATCAACCGCCAATTTCGCAGTGGATTACTTGCAACCCAGGCAGGTCTCCGAAATCGCGGTCGTGGGACAGCAGGGGGCAGTTCAGCAACACTGCGGTGGCGGCAATCCAGGCATCAGGATGATTGAGTTCCCGGCCACGGCGGCGGCTTTCTGCCCGAAGTTCGGCACAAATTCTAATCATATCCAAAGTGGACTCAACCACGTGATACGTGGCATCGATGTATTGAACTATCTCTTCTTTGCGTCGGTGTCCCCAATTATTGATCAGTACGCCGAAAAGGATCTCTTCATACGTTTGGAACGATATGACGGCTCGGTACCCCACCAAAATATCCAAATACGGTCGCGCTATGGCATCGTTGCGGTAGATATACGACGCCACGTTGGTGTCTACGACTACGGGAAGTCGAAATGAGGAAGTCACGCGTCCCGTGCCTCGTATATGACCCGTATGAACTGTTCTATGTCGATCGGATCATCGTCGGAGTGATCATAAAAACTGGTCGCCTTCTTGGGGTCGAAAATTTTGAGTTCCACCGCCTCAAATTCTTCGACAGTCGGCCATGCAACGCTGGCCTCGCGTACCTTCAGCGGTCCGAATTGATTGCTTGGGCCAGCCTTTTCGATGCCAAGGATCTTCACAAAACAGGTTGCCAGCTTCTGCATAGTTTCGCAGAGACCCTCCTCAAACTGCAGGGCGATCAACGTATCACCGAAATTGTGCAGTTCAGCGGTGCGCTTTTCGCAGTCGACCTTCATCAGACGACCGCGTATCAAGATTTCTCTTTCCATGTTCGCACCCCCAGTCTTCCCTGCCATTCCGTGTTCAGAATCTATCACAGCCGCTGTTCGCCATATCGACCCAACCCCGTCACCAAAAACCGCGGGGAGGCCCGCCGCGGGAAGCAGGCAGCCGCGTGGCAGTCAGCGGATGACCGTTACCACGATGGAAGCGATGATCGCGCCCAGCAAGCCCATTCCCACCCAAATCAATCGGTCGACCTTGCTTTCAAGCCGATCCAGCCGGGCCTCAATGTGACGCTGCCCCTCTACCAGTGCACCGATTGTTTGCGCCATCGTTGTGTCTATAGTAGTCATGATATTGCTCCGGAAATGGTTGCTATACCGGAATGATTATAGCACATTCACGTTAAATGCATAATGTATTTATTCAGTGCTTTGTCTACCAAATGCCATGGGCGCTACATGCGTCGCTGACCGCCGCGCACGCGTCAACCCAATCGCGTTACAAAGAACGCTCCGGCGGCCAGGAAAATCAGGAAGCCCAGCACGTCGGTGAACGTGGTCACGAACACCGCTGAGGACACCGCCGGGTCGATGCCCAACCTGCGCAACAGCAACGGCACCCCGGCCCCGGTGAGTGCCGCCACCAGCAGGTTTCCAACCATCGCCGCGGCCAGTGCAACCCCCAGCCCCGGACTGCCTTTCCAGACCCAACCCAACGCGCCGGCCAGAGCGGCCAGGGCCATTCCGTGCATCAGGCCCAACAGAATCTCCCGACCCAACAGCCGCAATCCGGCTGGCGGTGGCACCTCGCCGATTGCCATGCCGCGAACCACCAGCGTCACCGTCTGCGTGCCGGCGATCCCGCCCTGGCCGGCGACCACCGGCAGGAATACCGCCAGCATGGCGATGGCGGCGATGGTGGACTCAAACAGGCTGACGACCGCGGCGGCCAACAGCACCGTGCCCAGGTTCAACACCAACCACGGCAGGCGATGGCGCACCGACAGGTGCAGCGGGCCAAACACCCGCTCACCCGGCGCAGAGGCGATGCGCAGCATGTCCTCGGTGGCCTCATCCTCCGCCACGCGCATGGCTTCCTCTGCGCGGATAACTCCCAGGACCCGCTCCTCAGCGTCCACCACCGGCACGATGCTGAAGAAGTAGCGGGACATGATCCGGTGGACCTCCTCCTGGTCCATATCGGGCGGCACCGACACCAGGCGATGATCATACCGGTCCGCCAGATCCTGCACCGTGCGGGTCGGGCTGGACAGCGCCAGTTGAGCGATGCTGACGTAGCCGGTCAAGCGCAGTCCCCGGTCAACGACGCAGACCCAGCCGAATCCCTCCGCGTCCTCGCCGAAGAGCCTGAGCGCGTCCAGCGCGTTGCCGGCCGTTACGTCGTTGCGCACGCGGGGGAAATCCGGTGTCATCATCCCGCCGGCGGTGTCGGCCCGGAATTGGAGCAGCGGAACCACCTCTTCGGGATGGTCGAGCTCGGCCACGATGGCGGCGGCATGCGCATCGGGCAGTTCCTGGAGAATGTCGGCGACGGTGTGGGTGTCGACGTCGTCCAGTATGTCGGCGGCCTGGTCGGGCGGCAGTTCGCGGGTGACGGCGGCGGCGGCCGGGGTGGGAGCCTCGTCCAATATGTCGGCAATCTCATCCGGCGCCAGCAGGGCGATGAGCAGACGACGTTCGTCCCGGGAGGCGCGTCTCAGAAGGATGCCCTGGTCGGCAGACAGCATCTCGCGCAGGAGCCTGGCCGCCGCGTCCACCTGCTCCCGTTCTAGGGCGGCCAGCACCGCCGCACCGTGCACGTGGGCATCAACGGGGGCAGTGCCCGCCGGGGACGGCGAGGCTTGGGATTCCAACGCTGTGGAGGATTGTGGGTCGGTCTGGCGATTCATCGTCCGCCTCCGGCGGATAAACGACCGACACCGGATCAGCGTCGGCCTAAATGGTCTGTTTCAGTCTGACGGCTAACGAACGCGTTAAGCCTGGCACGGCGGCGATGTCCTCCACCGTTGCCTCCTTGATTCCCTGTAGAGAACCGAACCGGCGCAACAGCATGCGTTTGCGCTTGGGCCCGATGCCCGTGACCATGTCGATGGGCGACTTGAGGCTGCCCTTGGAGCGCAGGTTCCGGTGGAACGTGATGGCGAATCGGTGGGCTTCGTCCCGTATGCGCTGCATGAGGTACAGCGCCTGCGAGTCCCGGGGCAGCACGATGGGCTCCGGCGTGTGCGGCACGAAGATCTCCTCGTTCTCCTTGGCCAGCGAGCACAGGGGAATCTGTTCCAGCCCCAGGTGCAGCATCACCTCTTGCGCCGCCGACAGGTGGCCCTTGCCGCCGTCGATGATGACCAGGTCGGGCATCACGCCCCAAGTATCCACTTTGCCGTCGGGGTCCGGGTTGTCGATGGCCTGGCTGAGCCGCTTGAAACGCCGACTGAGCATCTCCTTCATGCTGGCGTAGTCGTCGACGCCGTCCACGGCCTTGATCTTGAACCGTCGGTAGTCACGAGTGCGCGGTTTGCCGTCGTCGAAAACGACCATGCTGCCCACCAGGTTGCTGCCCTGGATGTGCGAGATGTCGTAGCATTCCATGCGTACGGGAGCGGCCGGCAGGCTGAGTTCCTCCTCCAGCTCGGTGAGCGCGCCCTGGATCGCATCGGAGCGATTGAGCCACTTGACCCGATGCTGCGCCAGACCTTCCGCCGCGTTTTCGGCCACTACCTGCACCAGTTTGCGGTTCTCGCCCCGCTGGGGCCGGTAGAGGCGGACCGCGCCGCCGCGCCGGTCGCGCAGGAAGTCCTGCAACAGTTGAGCGTCTTCCTCCGGAGGGTCGTGCTGGACCAAAATGGTGGGCGGTATCTCCAGCGCGTTGGCGTAAAACTGCTGGACGAACTGGGCGATGATGGCGCCGGGCTCGTCTTCATCGGGGCCTTCCATGAAGAAGTGGTCCCGCCCGATCAGCTTGCCCCGCCGGATGAAGAACGCTTCGACCCAGGCCTCTCGTATGCGTGAATCTGGGTCGGCCACGGCCACGGCGATGGCGTCCAGGTCCATGGCCCGCCCTGAGTCCACCTTGACCGTGCGCTCCTCCTCAAATTTCTGGATCGCGCCCATCTGGTCGCGGAGCACAGCGGCGCGCTCGAACTCCAGCGACTCGGCGGCCTGTTCCATCTTGTCCCGAAGCTGTCCGGTAACGGTCTCGGTGTTGCCCTCCAGGAACAGGATGACCTGCTTGATGACCTCGTCGTATTCCTCGCGGGTCGCCAGTCCGGCGCACGGCCCGACGCAGCGGTGGATGTAGTACTCCAGGCAAGGGCGAGGATCGGTTCCCGTGATGCGCTTGGTGCACGAACGGTAGGGGAACAGCTTCTTGACCAGGTCCATGGACTGCCGGACGCTGCCGGCGCTGGCGAACGGGCCGAAGTAACGCGCCCCGTCGGTGTGAGCGCCCCGCGTGATGTACACCCGCGGAAACTCCTCAGCCAGGTCAACCTTCAGGAACGGGTAGGTCTTGTCGTCCTTGAGGCGGACGTTGAAGTAGGGGCGGTGCCGCTTGATCAACGTGTTTTCGAGGATCAGCGCCTCGGCCTCGGTGTCGGTGACGATGTACTCGAAGTCGGCCAGTTCGCTGACCATCCGGCGGGTCTTGCGGTCCAGGCCGGCCGGCGACCCGAAGTAGGAACGCAGGCGGTTCCGCAGCACCGCCGCCTTGCCGACGTAGATCACCGCACCCTTGGCGTTCTTCATCAGGTAAACGCCCGGGCGTTCCGGCGTCACCAGCAAGCGATGGTCAATTTCGTCCCAAATCATTTCAACGCGGCCCCGTGCTTGACGCCGCTCCGGACGCTAGATCACCCCGAACGCTAGATCACAAAGGATACGGCGATCAGCACCACTACCAAAACGCCCGAGAATATGCCGATGCGCTTGAGCTCCGAACCCACGTGGTTGTAGGCTGCCGGCCGATCAAAGCGCCGGCCGCGGGGTTGCGCCTGGGGCCGCCCGATGGCCTGGGTTGCACCTACCGGAGTGGCAGCAGCAGCGGCGGCCACTGGAGTCGCTGGCGCTGTCACCGCTGTCGGAGCGTTATTGGCCTCCGCTACGGCCGTTGGTCGCGCGCCGCCCGGCGGATTATTGCGGTTGGAGTTGTTGCGACGCCGGCGGAGGCTCTGCTGGCGCGCTGCTACTCGTTTGCCCTTGCTTGGCATGGCGACCCCCCACGCGCCGCGACACCGGAGGGCGTTCGTCAGCGCAATTTGCAGTCAGAATATTGATGGAAACGGCGATTGTAATGAAAGGCCGTCGGCATGGTTCAATGATACCAGCAAACGCCGAGTCGCGGGCAGTGAGTCCCTTGCGGGTTTATGTCAATGGCGCGCGGCGAGGTTTCGGTCGGGCGCGATTGGAACATCATGGTGTCCCTAAAACACCCGCCCGGGGGTACTGGCACGCGCCAGCCCGTGCGGACGGGGAGCAAATCAACCAAAGGCTACCATAAGTCTGGGTATTCGTGGCGTTGGCCAAATCTGCCAAATGCCGATTATTTGTGCGGTTCAGGCCAGAATACGTTCTGGCGCCTGTCGTCGGGTTTTGTGTTCCAGGTGGGGAGAGAGGCTGTTTCGCGCTCGCTCCCGTCGGTTTTGAGCTACAGCCTCAGAACGGGATGGTGGCCCGGACCATGGTTCCCGGTCGGCATTCCGTCTCCGTTATCTGAGGTTCGGCGGCGCCGTACATGGTGAGGAGCCCGGCGCCCGAGTGGATCTGGAGCTTGCGACCGGGCCGGCGCATCTCGGTCACGGTGATCCACAGTCCGATACCGCGGGTTGGCGTGCCGGTTCCCGAGGTGAGTTCCTGGATGGCCAGGGCGATGGCTTCCTGGTCGGACTGGGTGGCCGGCAGGTTGGGATTTTGGCCCAGGGTGGCTCTGATGCCCGGTCCCGAGTCAGCGACGACCATGTCCAGGCAGTTGCCCATGCGGTGCGGCATCACGCGGACGTGGCAGTGAGCGCCAGCGTCGCTCATGCCGTGCTCGGCGGCGTTGTTGAGCAATTCGGAGAAGGTTTCGACGGCCACGCCGCCGATGCTGGCCGCCGCCGGGCGCCGGGTTGCCAGGTTATGTTCCAGCGTGTTGGCCAGTTCCTGTGCCTCGCGCATGGAATGGAAGATGGCTGGCTGGAGGAGGTATTCGGTTTCCTGGTCCATGGTCGAAAACTCCTTGGCCGGTTTTCGCGCGGCGGGCATCAGCGACTTGGCGTCGGTCATAGGCAACCCGCAGAACGTTTTTGTTCGGGATATCTGACGCTCGTACCAGAACCTCAATTTTTGTGCAAGGCCGGTATTCGTCAAATGGCAATGTCGGTGGACCTGTGGGCCAGTTCCTTCGTACCGTCACGGCCGGGGTGGCTGTACTGGTACTCCTCGCGGCTCCGGTCGCGGGTCTGCGCTGTGATCGCACGACCCGATGCTACAATCGCCGAAGTGGGGCCCATCAACCATATCGACTGCGGGCTGGGACTGAGGGATATGCTCGGAAACGTGCTGGATTATTCGCCGGAATCGGGTGAGGGAATCATCTCCGGGGATGACGGCGCGCGCTACACCTTCACCGCCGGCGAATGGAGGGGCGCCGACTTCCAACCGGCCCGCGGCGTGAGGGTGGACTTCGTCGGGGAGGCGGGCGTCGCCCATGCCATATATCCCACTGCGGCGGCGACCCCGGAGAGGTTCGGGCAGAGGTCCGGCTCGGGGGGGCTGGATGATTTCTTCAGCCGCCTCACCGATCCGGGCTCCGGCGCCGTCGGGGACGCGGTGGAGCCTGCGAGGCGAGTCCTGGCGTTCCTGGTTGAGATCGGAATCGGCTTCCTGGTGAGCCTCGTGGTGTCCTACATCATCCTGTTTATACCGTTGGGAGGTTCCCCGTTCGCGTTGGGATCCGGCGCAGTATTGCTGTGGCAGTTCGTTGGGTGGATTATCGCCACGGGAGTGATGTTCGCGTACTACTGGTTCATGTACACGCGGCAGGGCGCAGGCGCCGGCCACCTCATCATCGGCGCGCGACCCGTGGATATCGCAACCGACGAAGGCATGTCTCCACAGCAGGCGACCACACGGGCCGCGGTTGCCGCTGCGCCGTGGTTCTTCTTCGGCGTCGGATGGATGATAGGACTCTGGGCGCTGTTCCAGCTCGCCAACGGCCTGTTGGTCGTACTGAACGACGACCGTCGGAACGTGTACGACCGCATCGCCGGCACGCGGGTGGTCAACGCGCGGGACCGCACCGGCCAGTGAGGTCGGGCCCGGCGCGGTTATTCCTCAATTCGGAACGGGACGCTCCGTCGCCGCGTAGCCCTCACGCCCGGGGGTGGCTGCGCTGGTATTCCTCGCGGACGTGGGAGTCGGTGAGGTGCGTGTACACCTGGGTGGTGGAGATGCTGGAGTGCCCCAGCAGTTCCTGGACGTGGCGCAGCGACGCGCCGTTCTGGAGCAGGTGGGTGGCGAAGCTGTGCCGCAGGGTGTGGGGCGTTATCTTAGGATCAACACCAGATTTCTTCGCGGCGGTTTTCAGGATGTTCCAGACCCACTGGCGCGTCAGCCGCTCGCCCCGGTTGTTGATGTAGAGCGCGGTTTCGCCCTTCTTGTTGCTGACCAGATCGGCCCGCGCTCCGCCGATGTACTCACGGAGATTGGACAGGGCCTCGGGGTACAGATATACGATGCGCTCCTTGGAGCCCTTGCCCCAGGCGCGTATGAAGCCCTCCTCAAAATCGATGTCCTGCACGTTGAGGGCGACCAACTCGCTGACGCGTACGCCGGTGGCGTAGAGGAGTTCCAGGATGCTGGCGTCGCGGCGGCCCTCCGGGGTTCCGGTGTCGGCAGCCGTGCTGAGCAGCAGTTTCACGTCAGCCTCGGAGATAAACTTGGGCACGGTGCGACCCACGCGGGGCGAGCCCAGGTTTTCGGTGGGGTCGTCGTTGATGAGTTCGTTGGCGCTCAGGTAGCCGAAAAAAGAACGGACCGCGGCGACTTTGCGCGCGGTCGTGGAATCGCGGTATTTCTTTTTGTCCCGCAACTCGCTGATGTAGGCGTTCAGCAGGTCCAGGTCCACCACGCGCAACGTTTCCGGGTCGTCGTCGGAAACGTTCAGATACTTGCCAACGAAATCACGGAACTGGTTGAGGTCGTTGCTGTAGGCATCCAGCGTGTTCTGGGAGAATCCCCGTTCAATGACGAGGTGCTGCAGGAACGCATTCACGGTCTCTTTCATAACTAATCACCATCGGCCCGCTCTGGATCGCCACTCAGCGGCGCTGGCTATCCGACAGCCCGGCGGGGGAACGGATGCTATTATTGGTGAGATTTTAGAAAAAGGCATATTGAGGGCCCTGCAAAATTCGGCCATTTTGTGTCGCGGAGCGCTGGATGCACTTCCCTGGTTTCTTATTTCCCCTCCTGCAGGCCGGCGGCCAGTCCGCCGACCTCACCTGGCTGGCCTACATCGATATATGGATCATCAGCGGGCTGGTGCTGCTGGCGGTGGTTGTCGTGGTGGGCAAGTTGGTCTGGGGACGGCTGCGGCGGCGTCAAGAAGAAGAGTACGAGTGGTATTACGACGACGAATACGTTCATGACGACGATAACCCGGATGAACGTCGCTGATTGTCGACGGTAACCACCAAATATCAACAGCCAAAGTTACGTCTATGATACTCAAGCCTCCCGTATCTATCCAATCCTGATCGCCTCTCTGGGATAGCGGTAGGACGCGGTGTCCCGGGGAGTCAGCATCATCACCAGGGAGAGCGGACCGATCCGGCCGACCACCATGGTAACCATCAGGATGATGTCGCCGCCCAGGCTGATATCTCCTGAGACGCCCGTGGACAATCCGTTGGTGCCGAAGGCTGAAACGATCTCAAACAGCAGGTCATTCACGGGAACCTGTGGATCCGTCAACGTCATCACCGGCAGCGCCACGGCAATGAACACGAAACTCAGCAGGCCCAACAGGATGGCGCGCGCCACCAGTGCCGACCCCAGTTCACGCCGGAAGATCTCGACCCGCGGGTTCCTCAGCAGCGATGACCGCACCGCCACCGCCAGCACCGCCAGCGTGTTCACCTTGATGCCGCTGGCCACCGAGGCGGTGGAGCCTCCAATGAACATCAGGAACACGAAAATCTCCTGCGTGATGTCCCGGGTTGCGGTCCAGTCCAGGGCCGGCATCCCGGCGGTGCGCCCGCTGACTCCATGAAACGCGGCCAGGCCAATAGCTCCCAAGGCAGAGTGTCCTGACAACACTCCGTCCCACTCCGACCAGAGGAACGCCAGCGTGGCGAAAATGTACAGGCCGGTGGTGGTAATCAGCACCAACTTGGTATCCGCGGTCAGCCGCGTGAAGTTGAATAGGAACACGCCTCGCCATTGCCTTGGGGAGAACCTGCGGGTCCGGTTGCGGTACATGTCCATGATGTAGGGCCAGCCCAACGCGCCCAGGATGATCAGCGGCGTCATCACCCACATCAGGAATGGATGGGCGCCCAATGTGGCCGTGTTGTCTCCCCCCGGTGAGTTGGGCAGGATGGAAAATCCGGCGCTGTTGAGCGCGGACACGGAGAGAAAAATCGATTGCCATGCGGCCTCGCCCGGCGAAAAACCGGGGATGGTGCGAATCTCGATGAACAGCAGGGCGGCTCCGATCAGGTAGATGACGGAAAACGCCACCATGATGTTGCGCGCCACGCCGGCGAGACTCCGCACTGAAACCGTCCCCACCGTGTCCCGCGAAACGTCCTCCTCAACCACAGTGGCGCGGCGGCCGATCACGTTGATCAGGGCGGTGGCGGCGGTGATGAACTCCAGGCCGCCCAGCAGCATCAGGGCGAAAATGATCGCCTCGCCCGCGTGCGACCAGAACTCGACGGTGTCCACCACGGTCAATCCGGTTACCGTGGACGCCGAAACCGCCGTGAAAAACGCGATTCGATAGCCCGCGCTGTCCCCGTGAGCCGTAGCCATCGGAGAGGCCAGCAATATGCCGCCCAGCAGGTTCAGCGCCAGGAACACGCCCAACAGCAGCAGGGGCGTCGACGACCACCGCCGGGCAGGTATCCGGCGGTGGTTGCTGACGAGAACAGGACTTACCCGGCGGGATGCCCACCCATTACCGGGTTGCTCCGCCGATGAGGTGTCTAATCGTAGCGCCTGTTCTTGGGATTCCCTATGCTTGTCGTCCGTTGGATCTGAAAAACCGTGCAATGTATAAGCAGAGTGTGGTATGAGCTGGCGATTGTTTGTGATGACCTAGTGCGGAACCCATAAGTATGAATAGTTTGGAAGGTAATGCACTTGTGTATTGATTCGGAGTAGTTTTGACATCTGCGACTGAAAGTATTATTTAGGTTATGGGATGTTGATATGACGCACCTTGTGTGCATCGCTACAACGCATCCCCACGGCGAGATAGCCGTCGCTGATTAGCGGAGTTGCACCACCGTCACACCGGCCGCGTTGCCTCCTTCTCCCGGCTCTGTGGTCGCCACCAGCGGGTGGCCGGTCAGGTATTCGCGGATGGCGCGGCGCAGCGCACCCGTACCCTTGCCGTGGACGATCTTGAGCGACGTCATGCCCTCCAGGGCAGCATCGTCGAGCAGGGAATCGATCACGTTGAGCGCTTCATCCACCCGGTAGCCGTGCAGGTTCACCTCGGGACTCAGCGTGCGCTTGGCCTCGGGACGGCGATACACCACGCCGGCCTGCTCGGCGGCGGGATGGACCCGGTCGGCAGGGCGGTCCAACTGGTACACCGGCAACCGGGCGCGCATGCTGCCAATCACCACCTCGATCTCCTGGTGCTCGTCGGGCGGCGTCACCACTTCCACCGGGCGGGAAACGCCGCGGATGTACACCCGGTCGCCGACGTGCAAGTCGTGATACCACGGTGGCTGCTCCACCGGAATCGGCGCCCACTCCGGAGACACCACCTCGCGCCGGGCCTCGGCCAGCCGTTCCCGCTCCGCCTGCAGGTCAACATCAGGCTGTTGAATCTCCCGTCCGGCGGTCTGCCGTTCCTGTTGACGCCGCAGCGATCTCTCGGCCTGCCGGATGCGGCCCGCCACCTCGGCTATTTCCTCGGCGAGTTCGCGGCGTGCGTCCTCCACCAGTTCCGCCTTGGTATCCTCCACCGCCTCCAGCCGCTCGGCGATTTCCTGCTCCTGGCGGCGGGCGTCGGCCAGCGCCTGTTCCGCCTGCTGACGCAACTCGGAGACCGTGAGCCGTTCCTCTTGCAACTCCTGCAGCAGCCGGTCGGTCTCCACGTGAGACGGTTCCAGGTGCGTCTGTGCGCCGGCGATCACCGCCTCGGGCAAACCCAGCCGCGACGCAATGGTCAGCGCGTAGCTGCGGCCCGGCACGCCGTGGGTCAAACGGTAGGTGGGCTCCAGCGTTCGTGGGTTCAGGTCCACGCTGGCGTTGACCATGCCGGGCTCCTCCTGGGCCAGGCGGGCCACGTTGCGGTGGTGCGTCGTCGCCACCACCATCGCGCTGCGATCTCGCAGGTGGGACAGCAGCGCGATGGCGAGCGCCGAGCCCTCCTCCGGATCGGTGGCCGATCCAAGCTCATCGATCAGGATCAGCGAGCGGTCGGTGGCAACATCCATGATGCCCTGTATGTTGCGGATGTGGCTGCTGAAGGTCGATAGCGATTCAAAGATGCTCTGCTGGTCGCCTATGTCCGCGTAGATGCCGTCGAACAGGGGCAGGTCCGCCTCGTTGGCCGGCACCTGCAACCCCGCGTGAGCCATCAACGACAGCAAACCCACCGTTTTCAGCGCGACGGTCTTGCCGCCGGCGTTGGGGCCCGTGATCAGCAGCACCGGCGCGCCCTCGTCTATAGTGATGGTGGTGGGGACCACGTCGCCGGACAGCAGCGGATGACGCGCGCCGCCCAGGCGCAGCTTTCTCGGTTCGTCCGGGTCGAGCAGGTTGGGAGGGATGGCCCGCATGCCGGTGGCATACCTGCCCTTGGCCACTGCCAGATCCAGCCGGCCCAGCAGGTGCGCCATCAGGTTGATCTCCTCGGCGTAACGGCCCACCAGGGACGACAACTGCCGGAGGATCCGTTCCTCCTCGCGCTGTTCGGCCAGCCGCGTTTCCCGCCAGCGGTTGCCCAGGTCGATGGCCGGCATGGGCTCGATGAAAACGGTTGCCCCGCTGTCGGACACGTCGTGCACGATGCCCGGGGCCTTGCCTTTGAAATCGGTCTTGATCAGGAGCACCATCCGCCCGTTGCGCTCGGTGATGATGTCCTCCTGCACGATACCGGAGCGCTGGTACCGGCGCAGCGACCGCTGCATGACATCGCTGAGGGAGGAGTATGCCGAGCGCGATTCCCGCCTAAGGCGCGCTAGTTCCGGCGATGCGTCGTCCAACACCTCGCCGGCGGGACCGATTGCACAGTTGACGGCGCTTTCCAGGTCGGGCAGGTCGGGCAGGTTCTGCGTGATCGCAGACAGCAGGGGCAGGTCGTCGCGGTGGGTCAGCGCGCCGCGATTCCACCGGGCGGCGGCGGCCAACGCCCCGATGTGGCGCAACTCCTCGCCCGCAAGGACGCCACCCAGCATCGCGCGATGCACGGCGGGACGCAGGTCATCGGCCGGCCCCAGTTCCAAGGACGCGGCGGTGTCCAAAAGCAGGCGGGCCTCGGCGGTTTCCTGCTGCCGCACGGCCACGTCGCGGGCGTCGTCGGAAGGTGCGAGTTCAGTGGCAGCCTCCGCGCCGACGGCGGTACGGGTCGCAGAAGCCAGTTGGCGGCGGATTTCGTCGAATTCCAGCAGCCCCAGCGCGCGCCGGAAGCTGCCGTCAGCGTCTGATTCGGTCGGAATAGGCTGTTCGTCCGCCAATACCATGCGCGAAATTATAGCATCGGCTTATCTTGGGGCTAACGCTCACAGACCGAGTTCGCTGTGTGAGCCCAGGCGGGTGAGTTCGAGAAGTTCGCCGTCCAACTTACGTAGATCAGTACCAAGTCGAACCGAAAATGGCAATCTCGGTAGCCCTCCCAATTTCCGGTCAATGCGTGGTTATGGTAACGCTGTGGCAATGTTTCGTCTGCTGCCAATAAATTCACTGTCTGCTGAAATTGAGATTCTAGAATTGCGCGATGGTGCCCTCGCATTTCCCTCCGGTAGTCGCGCCTGAACGCGTTAGTGCGTTTAATCCTCCTCATCGTCCCCGTAATCGCTATTCAGATCCGCCATGAGCTCTTCGACGGTGGCGAAGATAGGCAAGTCGCCGTGATCCAACTCCTGCATCGCTGCTATCGTCTCTGCGTTGGGGATGATGCAGTCGAAGGGAAGTTCCTTGCCCAAGGCTGTGTGCAATAGCATCAGACGGAAAGCGTCGGAAACGGTAAAGTCATGCCATTTCAGCACGGCCTTCACCTCCTCCCACACTTGAGGGTCCACTTCAGCAGTAGCATTAATGACGATGCCCATCGTAGTCGCAACCTCTCGTTCAAACTGCAATATCTGGTCGCTGCATGGTAGCACGCGGCGTATTCACCCATCCCACTGCAAAGGATAGGCGCGGCATTGGTACAGCATTCCGCCCACCCGGTCCAGCGAGGCGCCGCGGAACCCGACGGAGTTCGGAGATGACGTTCGCATCCAGGAGGAACATCAAATGTCGATGTCGCGTGGGGCTTCCCGTTCTCGTTGGAGGTCTATGCCGTCAATCGGGCATGCTTCCAGGAGTTCCTTGAAACTGAGCGTTTCGTAAACGGTTGTTGCCGTTCCTCTTCCGCCCTCCGACCCGCGATGAGAATATTCGAATGAGGGCAGGCGCTTCGCTTCGGCAATATAGGCCAACATCCGCCCAACAGCGTCAGAGATCGAAAGGCCGTTGGCAGCCAGCACAGCATTGGCTTCATCGAAAATTTGCTGATCAACTTCGGAACCGAATACGGTGTTGCTCATGATGCCGACCACGTTCACTCAAGGATAATTTGGGTCAATCGTATCGTTTTACCTAGACTTTACGCATTCTTAGAAAAGTAAAAGGACAGGGTAAGCTGGCCTGACCCAAACGTCACTGAAGGTCCAGCCATGCACACCCTGCCCAATGCCATTGTACCGATACTCTCCCCCTTCGCAATTCTGTTCACCAACCCCACTTGGCAGAAGGCTCAACTCCTGCTGGTGGGCGCGATCCTGACCACAGGTCAACGCACCGTGGCAGCAGCGCTGCGCGTCATGGGCCGCAGCGACCAGCGCGACTACGCCCGCTACCACGAGGTGCTCAATCGGGCGGTGTGGTCGTCCCGCGCGGTGGCCCGCGTCCTGCTCTTGCTTTTGCTCCAGCATCTGGATCGGGGCGACGGCCCCTTGGTCTTCGGCATCGACGAAACCCTGGAGCGGCGTCGGGGCGCTAAGATCAAAGCACGAGGCATCTACCGGGACGCGGTGCGTTCCAGCCGCCATCAACTGGTCAAGGCCAGTGGCCTGCGCTGGATCTCCCTGATGTGGCTGGGCCACGTGCCGTGGGCGGGACGCCACTGGGCGCTGCCGGTGCTCACGGTGCTGGCCCCTTCCTCTCGGTACTACCAGCAGCAGGGACGCCGGCACAAGAAGCTCACCGATTGGGCCCGGCAAATGGTCATTCAGCTGCGTCGCTGGCTGCCCCACCGGACTCTCGTGCTGGTGGGGGATAACGGCTACGCCGTGCTGGATCTGCTCCACTGCTGCCAATCCCTTCGTGAACCCGTTACCCTCATCGCCAGACTGCGCTTGGACGCCGCTCTCTACGCGCCAGCGCCGCCTCGGCCGCCAGGTCAGAAAGGCCGGTCAGCCCTGAAAGGCCAGCGGCGACCGTCGCTGAAAACCATCCTGGACCAGGACCATGTGGCCTGGACCGTCGCCGCCGTGGCGTGGTACGACGGCACCATCCGCACGCTGGAACTTACCTCCCAAACCGCGGTCTGGTACAGCTCGGGCAAACCGGCGGTGACCATTCGCTGGGTGCTGGTCCGAGATCCCGAAGGCGCTTTCGATCCCCAAGCCCTCCTCTGCACCGACCCGTTGGCGAACCCGACCCAGATCCGGGAGTGGTTTGTCCTGCGCTGGCAACTCGAAGTCACCTTTCAGGAGGCGCGAACCCACCTGGGCATGGAGACCCAGCGCCAGTGGTCCGACTTGGCCATCGCCCGCACCACGCCCGCGCTGCTGGGCCTCTTCTCCTGGACCACCCTGGCCGCCCATTCGTTGCAAAAACAACATTCGATGACCCCGCGCACCGCCGCTTGGTACGACAAACCATCGCCAACTTTCGTGGACGCCATCGCCCTGGTGCGTCGGCACCTCTGGCTGGCATCGGAAGATTTCTCACTGTCGGCCGGCAACCCCGACACGCAGGAATTCCCCGTCGCTCTGTACCGACGAATGGTGGACTCCCTCGCTTACGCCGCTTGAAATGCGGAAAGCCCAGTTTTGAACATCCCGAATCTCACTCAAATCGATCCCGACTTCATGGTCCGCATGGGCGCCGGCAACGCGGCCGGGCTCGCGATTGAGCCAAATTGGTGGTACGGCGAATACGAAAGATCCGCCGTCAACCAGGGGACTATAGCGGACAAGTTGGTCAACTATTATCGACTTACTGACCACCTCCGCCAATTGCGCTGCGACCCTCCGGCTATCATGTTGATCTGTGACAGGGAAGAGGCGGAATCTCTTTTCTGAGCGATTGGAAAGGATCTGTTACTGTTCACCGCAACCTACGACCGATTCATGATCGGTAACTTGATCGGCGACGGGACGGTCTTTCGTTTTCGCGGCGAGCCGGTGAACATTTCCGCTCCTGCCAGCAATCAACTGATTTCTTTACCTTGGGTAGTGGGCGCCAATCGGACGGGCTTTCACCAAATGACGAACCGGCGCTGACCGGGAAGGGCAAAAAAACGCAGAGAACGGGCTGTTGAGAAGTCGCTGGATTGACAGCAGATCTACCGTGGTGCAGGCTCGAGGTGAAATATCCAACAGCTTAGCCAGGCAAAGCTCCATGAGGGCGAGACAGAATCGGCCACCGCGTCGGCCGAGCCGTACCACGCATCCACGGCGATGGCGTCCTCCGGCGCCACTGGACCAGGGGACCAGACGCCGTGTCCCAATGTGGGCATCATCTTCGGCACGTTGTGGGCCAACGCCACCATGTAGCCCTCGCAGTCTACCTTCCACAGTCCACGCAGTCGGGACTTCTCCCATCCGAATCGGTCGAGGGAGGCGAAGGTTCCTTCTGCGATGGTCTTGCGGCAGATGCTCGCCCGCCGGCACGCCGAAGTACCGCCGTTTCTGCCTCGGCGGGAGGCGGCTGTCCTTGATGGGACAAGCTCGACAATGCTTCTGACGCGCAACGTACAGGTACGCCCGTTGCCGTTTGTGGTACGCGCCCCTGCGCAGGATCTTTCCCTGGGGGCAGATCGGGTGGTCGCCGTGATGCACGAAATCGCCGCTGGCCACCATGCTGGTCTCTTGCCTGGGATGGATGGGGATGTACGCGGTGATGCCCTGTCCCTCCAGTAGACGCCGGAGCCGACCGTCGCTGTAGCCGGTGTCCCCCAACCCAGTGGCACTGGTTGCAGAGGGAGACCCTCAAGCAGCCCAGGAACGGCTTTGAATTCCCGTTCTGAGGCATGGGTTACACCTCTGGACAGGATGAACCCGCTCAGGTCAACGATCACGTCCTCCTGATACTGCAATCCAGAGGCCCTGCCAGCTCTGGCGGTCTTCCAGCGGGCGTCAGTATCAACCGGGTTCAGTGGCATCCGTCCCTCAGGACTCTGGAAGTATCGCACCTCCCCCTGCTCAACGCCATCGTCGTGCATGACGGTCTGGGTCAGTAGGAAAGAGACCGTTTTCCTCAATGGCCTGTTCCTTATAACTGCGCCACGGTCATCCCGCCGGGTTCAAGTACGTAGCCGCTCACGTTGGCTTTGACCAGGCTGGCGTCCACGTACATCTCCGGCGAGGCAACGGGTGGGATATCTTTTCAGTCGCGACGATAACCAGCCCGGTCAGGCAGGGAATGGACACGGTGCGGCCGTATCACCATGGAGGTCACCGTGGGAGCCATCGCTGGGTTCTTGGTATGGCAACGGGATCTTTCTCGGCTACGTCGCCATTCTGACGTTGAACGTGTGGCGCGGCGAAAGTTGAGCGGGGCTGTTCGGTCTGACCGCGCTGACCACGGTGGTCATCATTCACAACGTGCTGACCCACGGGGACCATCGGCCCGAGACGACGGCCATCTTCTGTTCGAGGACGGCCCCGGGATGCTGTGCCAATCTGCGCTGTTGATTGAGAAGGCGATTTTGCGGGAGATGATCCCGTACGATGACGAAGCGGAGGCGCAGCGTCCTTCCTGAACAGGCACCTGACCGTTGCCCTGTAGTGGCCCACGCTGATGTGGCAGCGATGGGCGCGTGGCTGTTATCTCTGCCTCGGAACGCGGTTTCCGGCGCGAAGACCCTGATGACCGGCTTCGGGGCGGCTCAGCGCTCCCTATGACGCCGATGAGGACCGGAAGCCCATCTGGGGCTTCCGCGATGGGACCGCTCCGACCGTATCAATGCCCTCCATCAGCGCCGATATCTCCTCCAGGGCCTGCCACCGGTCCAGGGGCTGGCGGAGCCGACCTCCGGCCGCGGCATCGGCCAGGCTCCCGGTGCAGCGCTCCAGGTCCCAGAGCAGCATCACATGGCTTCGGCGGGCCAGGCGCTCGATGCGCCGGTCGGGGTCCGTATCGAACAAGACCAAGGCCGGCGCAACGGTTATCGGGCGCTTCAGACGCTCCTGCAGGGTGTCGCTGACAGACTGCGCCTCGACCTGGGCCTGTTCCAAGGGCGACGGCGCGGTCCGCGGGCTCGACCCGGTGTCGACGCGCCACTTTCCGCGTTTCAGGGAGTGGGGTGCATACTTCACCGTCAGGCAGAAACGGCCGACGTGCAGCAGCCAGATGACGAACACGGGCTCCGGCATGTCGACGCCGGGATTCCAGTGGCGCAGGAAAAAGGCGGGGACGCCGTCGTTGAAGCCGCCGGCCAGCAAGACCGCGGTGGCCCGGTCCGCGCCGGCATTTCCGTTATCGTGGTGGTGGGAAGATAGAGATTTCAATTGCATTGAGTCTGCTCCTTTACGCCGCGCTCAGGCGGCGCGAGATCTTAGTGTTGGATATAGATGTGGCCGCGGCCAAGCCCTCCCTGGCCGCGTAGCAGGACGCGCTCTCCCGATTGCACGACGCAGAATGCCTGGACTTCCAGAACATCAAGGGCACCCGGGACACTGGTGAGAAGCTGACCGGCGGGTCAACCAACAACGCTGATGACCAGCCGGACCTGATTCGTCGCCGCCGGCGTCCTATTCCGGCGGATTGAATTGGGGAGGGCCGCGGTGGTGGTTTCCGCCATCGTGGTGGCCGAGTTCCGCTACCTGTTGGCGCAGTTGGGCCAGTCTGTGGGAGCGTTGGCGCTCCTTGTCATCACCGACTTTGAAATGTGCAAAAGTAGAAAAGTGGAACTTGGGCGGGGGGAAGGGCGCCCAAACAGGGCCACTCCACCTCTCTTTCCCTACCGTCCTGTGGCCGTGAACGGTGGAAACGGGTCGCCATCCACCGCGGATCCGTTGACGTTAATGGTCATCCGGGCGCCGCTAGCCACGTTGACGATGACACTCTTGGCGTCGTTGAGGTTCAGCACCCCCGATTCCAGGTCCACCTCCACCTCATCCGGGGCGGCAGCGCCACCTTCAGGCGAGGGGCCTCTGGTTAAGGCTCGCACATCCTTTTCGACGTATTTGGAGCTGAGGTTGGACTGGCGTTTGTCTTCCGGCAGTTGACGGATGACGCGTCCCACCAGGTCATCCAGGCCCCAGAGGACCTTGACACCCGGACTCCCCCGCTCTTCCAGGATTGTCTCGTCGGGATCCATGTCAGTGAATACCGCGATCGGAACGACGAAACCGCCAAAGTTGAAGTCACTGTGAATTTCATCCCTGGCCGCCATGCTGGCTTCCCAGACGGTTTCCAGCGGGTCTGCCACCTCGATGTCTCTGCCGTCAGCGCCGCGGTGATACCAGTTATCGCCCTCCATCCCGTAGTTGCCGGGGAGAAAGGAGACGGCAAACCGGCCGATCTTCCGGGCCAGGACCACGCAGTGGGGCGAGGTGCGGTTGCCCGATACCCAAGGGCGCCACACCGTGGCGCCTCCGCGATCACTGGCTTCAAACTGGGCCATGGCGTTGCGCTCGGCGGAGCTCAGTGGAGTTTGGTTGCTTCCGTTGGTAAGGTTGTTTACCACTTGCATCTTTGCACCTCATGGTGATGTGTTGTGGCTTGGCTGCGGGCCAAACGCAAATGCGGGCGGTCCATGATTCCAAATGGACCGCCCACAGCATTCGGCGCGCGGGTGATTTCGTGTTGGTTGGCGACTGGGGACCGGCATCCCGCACTGCAGGCGGGCCGCGCGGGCAATGGTCGCCGTTGGGTTGATTGTTTATTTCCGTCAAGTTGGTTCCGGGGCGCAATTCTCACATCATGCCGGTGTCACATGAGGAGGGGCGTCTTGACCACCGCGTGGTCCCATGCGCACCACGATCCGCTTCGCATGCAAACCCGAAACCCGCCCCGACCGCGGTGGCCGGACCCGATGCGGGTCGCGAGGAGCTACGTCCGGACTGGTCCGGAAGCGCTGGCGCGCCAGCGCTCTCAACTCTCCGCCGGTGAGATCCGCCCAGGGCCTTGCCATACGGAGGATGGGATCGAACCGCACCCGGGGAGGCTCCCCCGAGGTCAGCAACTGTCTTGTTGGTCAAGTGGTTGCAAGGGCAAGGGCAGGGTTCCAGGGAGTCTCGTTTTTGATCACGGCGTTGCAGATGATGAGCAGTTTGCGCATACAGGCGGTCAGGGCCACCTTGGCAGGCTTGCCAGCCCCACGCAAGCGCTGGTAACAGGCTCTGATCGCCGGATTGCATTTGGTGGCTACCAGCGTGGCCATGTACAACACCCCTCTCAGTTGTCCACGTCCGCCCCATACCGAGCGTTTTCCCCGCATGGTCCCGCTGTCTCTGTTGAATGGAGCCACGCCCACCAGAGCGGCGATCTCCTTGTGGGTGGCCTGACCCAGTTCCGGCAACTGGGCGATCAGGGAAGCCGTGAGTATGGGCCCCACACCGGGGATGCTGCGCAACAGCCGGGCCCGAGCCTGCCAGTGGGCATTGGCGCGCAGCAGGCCAGCGATGTCTCGATCCAATTGGTCAATGTGCCTCCCCAGCAGCGTGATGTGTTGGCCGATCTGCTCCACTACTCGGCTGGGAGCCTGACTTTCCCGGTTCCGTTCCTGGGTCTGCATGGCGATCAGTTGCCGCCGCCGAGATACCAGTGCCCTCAACTCCCGCAACGCTGGGTCCGGCAAGGGTCGTACCGGCGGTCGCAGTACGCTGCCAAACTGGGCCAGCAGCTCAGCGTCCAATCGGTCAGTCTTGGCCAGGCGTCCACTGGCCCGGGCGAACTCCCGCACCTGGCGAGGATTGACCACCACCACGGGCAACCCAGCGGCGCACAACTCCGATGCCAGGGGCGTTTCCAGACCGCCGGTAGCCTCGATGATCAACCGGCTCGGCTGCAACCGGCCCAGTTCTGGCGCCAAGCGTGCCAACTCCTCCTCAGTGTATTCACAGCGCCAAGTCCGGCCCTCCGGGTGTATCCACACGTCCAAGGCCGTTTTGGACACGTCGATGCCGATGATTGTTTCCTGCGTCATCTTGTCTTACACTCCCCCTGCCTTTGGTGTCCTAACTCCCCGGACTACCCTGCCTTGCAATACGGGGTTGCTCCCCCCACAACTGTTCGGGCTGACCAGGGCCATAGGACGCGGCGACCTCGCTGAGCTACGGCATTCAATGCCTCAGGATGAGACGGTCTGCCGCGTCCGCCTTTTCCAAGATACAAGGATCAGCAAACGCCTGGCCCGGTAAAAAGCCACGTAGTGCTGCCGCATCTGATCGAAGTGGGCGATGCGGTCGTCGGGCTCCAGGGGCCTGCGCCGGGCGTAGGGGAGCAATACTCGGCCCACCGGGTCAACGTCGCGGTTGTTGAAGCTGATGGAGCCGGCCACCACCACGTCCCACTCCAACCCCTTGGCCCGATGGATGGTGGTGACCACCACCTCGCCGGGTCCCCGACGTCGACCGGTCGCATTGGCAGTGGATCCTCGCCTGGGGAAGGCGGCGGGAATGTCGCCATAATCCAGGGCATCCATGTAGCGGCCGGCAATCTCGTCGCGCACACTGTGCAGCAGCAGGGCCACCTGGGAATAGTCGCCGATAACCCGGTGGCGTTTCAGGAATCGGAGCAAGTCCACCAGTTGGTCCTCTTCGTCTCCCGGACTCCTCCCTTCGATGGAGATCAGGGCCGGGTAATCGTCGTCCTCCGAACGCCGGGGCGTGATGGTCTTTTCGTGCCGGAAGGGTGGGAGGTCGGGATTGGGATTGGATCAATCGGCCAATGCCATCCACCGGTCGTAGGCCCGAACTATGATGCCGTGGCTGCGGTGGTTGAAGGTGAGGCTCACCACGCGGCAGTCGGGGAAGCGTTGGGGGAAATTCAGGATGTTCGCCACGCTGGCGCCGCGAAAGCGGTAGAGGGACTGATCCTCGTCGCCCACTGCGCATAGGTTGCTGTGGGTTTGGGACAGTTGCGTGAGCAGACGCTCCTGGACGTGGCTGGTGTCCTGGTATTCGTCGCACAACACGTGCGCTATCTCGTCCGAGATCTGTGCGGCGATCTCCTCGTCGTCCTCCAGGAGTTCCACCAACCACCGTTGCAGGTGGCCGAAATCGGCGGCGCTTTGATCGAGCAGCAGGTCCTCGTAGCGCCGGTAGGATCGGCCCAACGCGGCAGTGAAACGCCGGCCAGAATCGATGAGTTCCCGGGGATCGATGAGTTCGTCGCAGATGCGGTCGAAGTACTTTGCCGCATTGCGCGCCACGGCATCGGGCCGCCGCCATCCCCGTCGTTCCAGCCGGCCCAGGTCGGGACCGAAGACCTCATTGAGGTGGCGTGCCAGCAGGTTGGTCCTCTCGTCTTCGCTGAGGACCTGGAACTGGCCACGTAAGCCAATGCGTTGGGCCCGGCCTATCAGTTGCTGGGCGCAGAACCCGTGAAGTGTGGTGATGCGCACCTGCGACGCGTCGCCGTCATAGCCGACGGCCGAGACCGTGGCGTCGAAGCGTCGGCGCAACTCCCGCGCCGCGGCCCGGCTGTAGGTGCATAACAGCAGGTTCCGGGGCTGGACTGCGCCCAGCATTAACAGGTTGACCGCCCGTCGGACGATGGCCAGAGTTTTGCCCGCGCCCGGTCCGGCGATGCCCAGGACGGGACCCTGAAGGTGTCCAATCAACTCAACCTGCCGATCGTCCAACTCCGGCTGCAGGCGAAGAATGGCGGGGGCTATGGTGTTGGTGTTGCTCATGTAAATGTATCTCCAAAGTCTGGTTTCCGGATTCGAACCGGTCTCGGAGCCCGCCGCATACGCGAACGGCGGCTCCCATGTGCAAATTGGGTCAAGCGCCTTGAACCGGGGTTGCGGTCACCCGCTGGCCGGAAGCGCTGGAGGTCAATCGGGAGGGTCGGGCCTCGTGGAGGCGCGGTGTCCTATTTCCAGTCTCAACGACTGGCCCCGGACCTGCAGCACGCGCTTCCCGTTCAACGCAAACACCAGGACTGCCACGCTCGCCGGCGTGGAATCCGAGCCGGCCTCGGCGTCAGCGTTGGATTCGGAATTCTCGGCGAGCGCGGCCAACCGGATCTGGCCGTCGGAGATGGCGCAGACCTCCCGGGCGATGCGCTCCCACGACAACCGGTGCGATATGTCACAGGCCCGTGCGATGTCGGCCAAGTCCGATACCAGGCTCGCAACTCCCCAGACCACGTACACCCCCTTCCGCTCGGCCAGGTGCATGATGGCCGGGTCGGGCTCCATGTCTGGAAACGCCAGCACGGGGATTACGAACGGGTTGTAGCCGGTGTGAGCCCGTTCCGCGATTTCATCGTGGAGGTCAAGCGCGGCCAGCCAGGTCTCATCCAGCGGCGATTTCTCAACAGCCTGTACACCGTATCTGGTTTTCCGATACCACTCGCCACCAATGAGTTGGAAGTGGCCACCTTTCACTTGCAGGGCGAAGCGGTCCACCCCCGCAATCCAGAGGCCGAAATCAAGTTCGATATATCGGTAACCACGTCGCCATTCGTAATAGACGAAACCCTGGCGGTCGCTGCCTGCCAGGGTCTCGTAAACTCGCTGCTCGGCCCGCCGTCTTGGTCTTTTGCGGCGACCGGACGGGAACGCTTTCGGGTACATTTTCATGGGGCGACTCCTGTCGACGCGCAGCGAAAAGGTCCTGATGCGTCAGGGTCGAGTGGACACGATCCAGATCCCCTATAACGTGACGAACCGGAGCGTTGAGGACGAACCGCTGCTCCTGGCCGAGGAACTGGGCACCGGTGTCCTGGTAATGGAGCCGTTGCAGAAGGGCCGTTACGTCCTGGACCTGAAGCATCAGCCGGACCTCACGCCGCTTCGGGACTACGGCATCAACACCTGCGCCCAGGCCCTGCTGGCGTGGGTCATTTCTGACCGACGGGTGAGTTCGGCCATACCCACCACCTCCCGCCCGGAGCGCATCCAGGAAAACGCGCAGGCGGCCGAGGCGGCCGGTTTGCCCCAGGAGTTCCGGGACTACATCCGTTTCGAGGCGGAGCGGAGCGATGACCCGGTGGGCACGCAGCCGCGTCGTGTTTCCCCTCAGGTCGCGATGACGGGTATGTCCATATCCCGCACCAGGTTGCCAAACTGGGCCACGTCCTCATCCAGGACCTGCTGCAGCGCCGCTAGCTGTTGGTCTATCTCGCCGGAGAGGTAGTCGAACACCTGGTACGCCTGCTGGGGAGGCGCGAAATCGGCAGCGGCCACCACCGCGGTGACTTCCGCCAGCTTGCGGTTGAGACGAGCCGGCAGGTTCAGCCGGTCCCGGGCGCCCCGGTACGCTGACTGGATGAGTTGCTCTTCGATCTGGCCCAATTTCTCCTTCACCGACGCGGCCGCATCTCCCACCGCTTCCGCTGAGGCATGCCCCTCGGCGCGACTAACCCACTGGTCCATTTGCTGGCGAACCCGGCGCAGTTGGTTGATGCCGTCGTGCGTCTCGGAAACCTTGTCGCGGATCTCGATCAGGAACTTGAACTGGGCGTCGAAATCCTTCTGGGTGGCTCCCACCCTCGGATCCTTCAGGATACGGAAGGTCTGAGTCTGGACATCGTCGCCCGCCCGCAGCGACACCTGGTACTCTCCGGGTGATGCCAGGGGGCCGATGATCGCATCCTCGGTGGTCTTGTCCTCGGGCACCTTGCGGGCGTCCGGATAGCGGAGGTTCCACACGAAGCGGTTCATTCCTGCCTGGGCCGGCGCCCGGGGTTCCGGGGCATCCGCGCCGGGTTCCGGTGGTTTGCTGGAGAAACTCTGGATGACCTCCCCTGCCCCGTCGAGGATGGTGAGGGTCAGCTCGTCGGGTGCTTCCTGCAGGTAGTAGTGGATCATCGCACCGTCGGGCGGGTTCTCCCCGGCGTCCCACATCTTGCGCACGGTCTGGCCCACCGGCCCCAACGACTCGCTGTAGGTAACGTCGGCGCCCAGGCCGGCGCGGTAGATCTTGCCGGGGCTAGGCTTGCGGTCCCGGAATGGCGACCGGACTCGGTACGTGTCCCGGGGTTGCAGCAGGACGACAGGCTGGTCACCCAGGGCTGGCGCGAGCTGGCGCAGTTGGGTCAGGTCATCCAGGATCCAGAAGGAGCGCCCGTGGGTGGCGGCGATCAGGTTGTCGTCCTTGACCTCCAGGTCGTACACCGGGACCACCGGGAGGTTGGCCTGCAAAGGCTGCCACGAGTCTCCCTGGTCGAATGACACGTACGCTCCGGTCTCGGTTCCGGCGTAGAGCAGGCCGGGACGGACAGGGTCTTCCCGCACCACCCGGGTGTAGTCATCGTCGGGCAGGCCGGCGGTTATCGATGTCCAAGTCTGGCCGTAATCGGTGGTTCGGTAGAGCATCGGGCTGGTGTCGTCCAGCTTGTAGCGAGTGGCCGCAATGTAGGCCGTGGCTGGGTCGTGGGGAGAAACCTCGATCATGCAGATGAGCGTCCACTCCAGCATGCCGTCTGGCGTGATCGCGTCCCACGTAACGCCGCCGTCGCGGGAGATATGCACCAGGCCGTCGTCGGAGCCTGCCCAGAAGACACCCTGCTGGTGGGGAGATTCCACAAAAGCGAAGATGGTCGCGTAGACCTCGGCGCCGGAGGTGTCCTTAGTGATGGGGCCGCCGGAGGGTTCCAGTGTGGATGGGTCATGACGGGTCAGGTCCGGGCTGATGGCTTCCCAGCTGCTGCCCAGGTCGGTGGAGCGGAACGCCACGTTGCCGGCCACGTACAGGGTCTGCGGATCGTGGGGCGAGAACATGATGGGGTAAGTCCACTGGAAGCGGTACCGCATGTCCTTTGCGCCCCATCCAGTGTAGAGCTCCGGCCACACCGTTATGATGCGCACCTGCCCGGTGGCGTGGTCGTAGTGCAGCAGGTTTCCGCCGCCGCCGGCGGAGCTACCGATGGCGCCGGAGATAACGGTGTCGGGGTCATCCGGATGCAGGGCGATGTAGCCGCTCTCGGAGTTGCCCACCACGTAGCAGTCGCCCCAAGGAATTGCGCCCTTGTGGGTCCGGGACGGAACGCTGATGGCGGTGTTGTCCTGCTGGGTTCCGTACACCCGGTGGGGAAAGCGGTTGTCGGTGGTCAGGTGGTAGAACTGGGCGGTGAGCTGGTTGTAGATGCTGGACCAGGTCTCCCCGCCGTTGAAGCTGACGCAGGCGCCGCCGTCGTTGCCCTCGATCATCCGCAGGGGATTGTTGGGGTCGATCCAGAGGTCGTGGTCGTCGCCGTGGGGAGTGGTGACCCGGTTGAAGTTGCGTCCGCCATCCACCGACTTCCAGCACTGGTAGTTGAGGATCCACACCGTGTCCGCGTCCTGCGGGTCGGCGAAGATGTGCTGATAGTACCAGGGCCGGCCCTGCAGGTCGCGCTCGTCGCTGACCAGTTCCCAGGTATCGCCACCGTCGTCGGAACGGTACACTCCGCAGTCCTCAGCCTCGATGGTGGCCCAGACTCGGCCCGATTTGGCGGGGGAAACGGCGATGCCGATACGTCCCTTGAGGCCGCCGGGCAGGCCGGGGTTGTCGGTGATCTCCGTCCAGGTGTCGCCGCCGTCAACCGACTTGAAGATGCCGCTCCCCGGGCCGCCGCTGATGAGGCTCCACGGGGTGCGCCGGGTCTCCCATATGGAGGTGTACAGGATGCGCGGGTTGTTGGGGTCCATGGACAGGTCAATTGCGCCGGCGTCCTCGCTGCGAAACAGTACCTTCTCCCAGGTATTCCCACCGTCCTTGGAACGGAATACGCCCCGCTCGTCGTTGGGGCCGTAGGCGTGTCCCAAGGCCGCCACGTACACCAGGTCGGGGTTGGTGGGATGCACCCGCACCTTGCCGATGTGCCGGGTGTCGGAAAGGCCCACGTTGGTCCAGGTCTGCCCGCCGTCGGTGGACCGGTACACTCCGTCGCCGTAGGTGACGTCGCCTCGGATGCACGCCTCGCCCATGCCGGCGTAGATCACGTTGGGGTCGGACGGGGCCACGGCGATGGCGCCCACCGAGGCGGTGTTGAAGTAGCCGTCGGAGACGTTCTCCCAGTATGTGCCCCCGTCGTTGGTCTTCCACACCCCGCCGGCGCACGCCCCGAAGTAGAACACCGCGGGGTTGACCGGGTCGCCGGCCACCGCCACCACCCGCCCGCCCCGGGGCGGACCTATGCAGCGCCAGCGCACCGCGCCCAGCAGTTCCTGAGGGATGGGAGAGGCTTGGGATTGGTTCTGCTGCGTTTCACTCGTCGTCATCGTCGCACCTACCCGATCAAGGTCGGCACCGGCCGGGGAGCCCTCCGTCGCCCGGGCTGATGCCACTGGCGCATTATCCCCTCGCGTGTCCGGGTGTGTCGAGGGAGGGGGGCCCTCACGCGTGCCCAGTTTCACCCGAAATTATAAACGCTTCATTCCTGCTTTCGCAGGAATCCACTGACGTTACAGCGAACGGATCTGGAATATCATCAACGAATTCAGCCACTAGATTGCGGCGAAAGCCGAAATGATTTGTGTAACGGCCTCCAACTGCGTACCTCTTATGTCATTGCGAGCCCAGCGTGGCAATTCCGAAAGGTGAAAGGACTCTGGTTGTCAACAATCGCAATCTTTAGGCCAGGAAATCGCGAAAATGTGTTGTTGTCCAGCGACTATGTCCCATTAAATGGAAAGCCAATTTGTCCAGTGGGTTAGCTTGTGACGGTTGCGGTGTTGCGTAGTGATCGCAGCTTGTCTTGTCCTTTTGTCGGCGTAGGAGTATTTGCGCACGTTCACGCGGGATATGCCCAGTTCCTGGGAGATGGCCCGCAGGGACAGCCCTTTCAGCTTGGCCTCCCGGATCGCTTTCCATCGGGCTAGTTGGGTTGGCGCGGGCGTACGGGTCCACGGGTTGGATGCCTTGCTGGCGGTGCCCTTCGCCGCGGTGTCCTTGCCGGCCACGGGTTTGGGGCAGGCTCGGCTGGACGCACCGGTTCCAGGGCGGCCAGACGGCCCTACTGGGACCTATTGATGTGGTGATCCCCGACGCTGACGCTTCTGACCACGCGTCGGAGTTCGGGACCAGGGGACCAGGCGGTTACTCCGGCCCACAGGGCGCCCACGCGCGGCGGCGGTTCTTGAGTGGCCACGCGACGGTCTTCGTACCTGAGGATGAGTTCACCGTCGGGACGTTCCAGCACCTCGACCCACAGTCCGGCGTAGCTGGTGCGTTCCTGGTCAGGCAGCAGTTGCAGGACCCGCCATTGGTACTTCACCGTGTTGTCGCGAGCCACCTTGCGGGTGTCCTTGAAGCACAGGATCTCCGCCAGACACAGATCGGGGTCAGCCGAGCGGTAGGCCGGTTCCGGATGCTCCGGCTGCACGGCGAAGCGGGCGTTGTAGCGGGGCAGGAAGCCCTGCAGCACCGCCGCGGCCTGGTCGATGGTCCTGGCATCGGCCAGGCGCAGTTCGGTTACCAGCCGGTCCTGGAAGGTTCCAGCCGCACGCTCGACCCGGCCTTTCGCTTGGGGAGAGCCGGCGAAGGTCTGCCGGATGCCCAACTCCTGCAATGACCTCGTGAACTGGGTGGCTTCTGCCGCGGTCTCCGCCTTGCGGGCGTTGTGCTTGAATACCGCGTGGCGGTCGCTGTGCAGCGCCAGGGGGATGCCCCAGTCCTCGATCAGGCCCTCCAGCAGGGTGAAGTACCCAGCGGTGGTTTCGCTGACGCAAAACACGCCATTGATCACGGTACTGGCGGCATCGTCCACGGCCAGCAGCAGGGCGAATTTGGGCCCTTGGTCCTCCAACCAGGCATGATGGACTGCCGTCCAGCTGGACCAGCATCCCAGCCTAGGGCATCCGCTGGCGACGAAACCGGTGCTGCGGAGAGCGCCGGCTGCGAGGACTGCCGATGCCAGCCCTGGTGAGAATACGGCGCACCGTGGGCCGGCTCAGGTCGATGCCCTCTCGCTCACTGAGCAACTCGGTGAGGTGGGTGTGGTAGGCTCCCTCGTAGCGCTCCGTCGCCAGTTGCACCACTGCGGCGGCCTCGCCTGGTGAAGTAGCGTTGTGAGGACGGCGGCCCCGCTTACCGTGGGCCAACGCAGCGACGCCGCGCTCACGGTAAGCGGCCAGCATCCGGCGCGCATGGCGCTGGGACACGCCCAGCAACTCGGCGGCATCGGCGATGGGGACCTGCTATTCCAAAACTGAGTTCAGCACGGACAGTCTGGCTTGTTCTTTTTGGTTCAACGTAACGTCCTTCATCAGAAGGACATTTTCGCTGACCAGTTAAACTGAAGCCAAGGTGAAATCTACATTTACGTGGCTGGGAAGATCGGCTCGGGTGCTGCCGGTCAGTTCTGCGGCGCGAGCCTGAAGGATGGTGCGACATGGTCGCTTGACTTCTTGCCGGCGGTGGTCCAGATGGGCGAAAAAGCCGCGGACCTTTTCCCGTACTGCGGCACCGGTTCCCAGGCACACACTGGCGGTTGCCTCCTGACGCACCCAGCCCCAGATGGCGCGATTGGTCAAAAATCGGGGCGTTGAAATCCGGACTGTAGAGGTCGTGGTGCTGGATGCCCTCTTCGAGAGCGAAGGATATCATGCGCCTGTCCTCCGTCAGAAGGGTGTACCCCTGGTGATGGGCCAGAGCCAGGGCAAAGCAGTCCACCAGGCTGAGGGCCCTCCGCCGGCTTTGATAGGCGACTGCGGTTGCCACGCCCTCGGGGTCCAGGGCTTCGACGCGAAGGCCCAGTCTGATCAGGTCCTGGCGGTCGTAACGCCCGAGGTCGATGAGTTCCTCGTTGAACAACCGGTCCGGCACGGCGAACTGAAAGCGTAGCTCGAACATCCTGTCCAACAAGTTTCGCTTCGAGAACTCGATCAGCACGGAACTGTCGCTGACGAGGATCTGCATGACGGATCAGTCTGCCGTTCCCACCATGACGCGCTCGATGTCGCTGACCCGCATACCCAGGAGTTCGGCGGCTTTGGATTCCGATATCGCGTCCTCCGCCAGCGCTCTCAGGCAGAGGCGCCGGAATCGTTTGGGGGTTTCCGGCTGTGCGAGGGGACAAGGCTCCTGCGTTCTCCAGGATCGCCCGATGCCGCGGAAGATGCGCGTTACCGTTGCTTCGCCGATGATGCCCAAATCGCGCATGCGCATCACCAGTCCCGCCGCGCTGACGCCAAAAATCTTCTTGATTTCAACGAGCTCACCGAAGCCGAAGTCGAGGCGGCGGCGGCCCACTTCCCGGATCAGTTTATCTTCGGGAACCAACAAGGCGCTGGCAAACCGGTCGCAGATCTTCTCTTCAGGCATTCCGGCGGGAGTGTCCATCACCAAATGCCCGAGCTCGTGGGCGAGGGTGAACCTCTGTCGCTCGATGGACTTGCCGGTAGAGTAAACGATTACGGGCACGGCCGTTTCGTCAGTCCGATGGACGAAGCAGGTGAGCCCGTCGACAGCCCGGGGGAAATCCAGCTTGAGGACTTTGATGCCGTGTTCTTCGAGCAGCGCAGTCATGTTGGGGATGGGTCCGCCGCCGAGGTTCCAGACCTCGCGTACTCTCGTCGCGATCAGTTCGCCATCCTCAACGGCTTCTGCAGAGTAAGGGGCGCCGTCGGGGATTTCCCAGACGCTGCTGGTGATGTCCAGGAGCTCCTCCACCTGCAGGTAACGGTCGACATGGTCAAGAACCGCTGCTTCCACCATCGCCCGTTCCCTGACTTTGGTCGAAGCCAACTTCCGGAACTCGACGGATTCCAGTGAGACGAGGGTGGGGCTGAGCAGGTAGGTTGTTGAAACGTCGAGCGCGTTGGCCAACGCAATGGCAACGGATGAACTGGGCATCATCTCGCCGCGCTCATATTTGCCGATAGCCTGGGCGGAGACCAACCCGTTCATATTCGAGGACAAATCCCGCAGGGAAAGACCGCTGCGTTTCCTGGCGAGCTTGAGGCGTTCGCTGAACATGGGGACACCTCCTAGTTTACAGTGTATGGTGCAATGTGGGTATCTGTAAACCAACATGCCCACAGGACAGGGTTGAGGATCAATACCCTGACCCCCAATAACCAACGGACCTTCCGATACGGAAACGATGAACGAACGGGATAATCCGGATCGTAGTTCAGCAGCCCCAACCAGCGTTGCCGCCTCGACGATGAGCGCCAAGCCGGCTACGTCGGCTAATTGGCCAACGCCCGGCGATCTGGTTAGGTCTCCACGTTCCTCCTCTACAAGGGCCGCACCCTCTGAAGTGGTTGCTCATGAGTATAGGTAATAGCATCGTACTGATGAGCGGCGGGATCGACTCGGCAGCATCGGCGGTAGCCGTCGGTAAGGAAGGCTACGAAACGTCGGGACTGTTCGTGGACTACGGGCAGCCGGCTGCCCGCAACGAGTGGCGCGCTGTACAGGACGTAGCCAATCACCTTGACCTCGAGGTAAAGAAGGTCGAATTGGGTTTCCGGCTAGGTTCCCAATCGGGTGAGTTCTTCGGGCGCAATGCTCTCTTGGTCCTTACCGCGGCGGGGATAACGGAGAGCAGGCTCCTGATGATTGCGCTGGGAATTCACGCGCTCTCCGAATACTACGATACCCAGCCCCTGTTCCTACGGCAAATGCAACGGATCTTGGATGGCTACTCCTCTGGTTCCGTAGTCCTAACCGCCCCGTTCTTGGCCTGCCCGAAGGCCGAGGTGATTGCGTTTGCCAGGGACAACGGCGTGCCCCTGGACATGACGTACAGCTGTGAGGAGCAGAACGCGCCTCCGTGCTTGCAGTGCCCATAGTGTGAGGACCGGGTCGATGTTGACGCAGGATGAGCGAACACATGGCCAGGCTCGGCGCATCGATAAGATCGGTGTCCCCTCACCATTGCTGGTGCCGTCGTTTTCCAGTTGTGGGTTCCAGAGGGTCGCAGAAATCTATGGGGAGATGAAGGATAAACTGTACGGTGTCTGTTTGGTCAGCGCCGCGGATCTGGCGTCAGGCTGTATCCCTGCAGGCGTGATCGACGAAGTCAATGTGATCGTCATTGACAGCGGTATGTATGAGTCGCGAAAGCAAATGGACGAATGCGTCGCTCGTGGCTTGCCCGTCGCGAACCGTCCCTGGTCGAGGGATGAATACTTCGAGATCGCCGCTGATGTTGACGCGGCCGCCAACGGGATCCTGGTGAACTACGACGGGTATGAACCCTTGGAACGGCAAATCAGGCGGGCAGCGGAAGATTTTTCGCACGCGCCCCACACGGCGAACGATTTTCTGGTGAAGCCGGAATCGCCAGCTCGCCTGGTCAATGTGGATCGAGTGGCCAGGTACGTTGATGACCTGTCTCAATTCGACATAATCGGCGTTGCCGCACGTGAATCGGGGGACACCCTGACCCAGCGTTGCCGTACGGTGGTGACGCTGCGGGACACGCTTGACGACGCCGATCTCAACCTGCCGGTCCACGTCTTCGGAGCCATAACCCCGCTGGAAGTGCTGACGTATTTCTTCTGTGGCGCCGATGTGTTTGACGGCCTGAACTGGCTCCGGTTGGTTTTCCGGGAACGGGGTTCGATTCCGATTGAGGAAACGGCGTTTGAGGATATGAACTCCAACCTCCACGATTTCGAGTTGTTTGCGGAAGCCTGGACCGCGAACCTGAGTGTTCTATACCGCTTGCAAGTATCGTTGCAACGGTACGCGTCGACCCGTGACTTCGCTGCACTAGCCGAAGAATTCCCGCCGGCCGTCAGAGCAGCGCGCATCGCCGAACTGGCGGGCGCGACAATCTCAAAACAGTAGGGAGCGAAAAATCATGGGAGGTTCGTCTGGGGGCGGTTACTCGGGCCGGCGGCACCGGTCGGTTCAGCAGGGCTTGAGCGATGCCGATATCAACAGGTGTCTGCGGGAACTGCTGCGTGAGTACAACGAGCAAGAACGCGAAGCCATCAACCGGCATCTGGACGTGTTGCGCGACAGTTTGGAGCTCGAGGATGACGACGTGATACGCTTCGTCTTCGGCGGCTCTCAGAGCAAGCATACTGCGGTTAATGGCCTCAGCGATGTTGATGCCCTGGCAATCATCAATGATTCATCATTGTCGGGCCAATCGCCCGAGGCAGTCATTCGACAGATGGCGGGGCGCATAAGGCACCGGTTGCCGCAAACCAGCGTGAGCACCGGTGACATGTCGGTGAAGATCAAATATTCGGATGGCATCGAAATCCAGGTCCTGCCGGCGATACGCACCAAATCAGGAGTGAGAGTTGCCGATCCGGGAAGGAATCAATGGAGCAATGTCGTTCACCCGGAGCGCTTTGCCCGAAAGCTGACGGAGGTCAACCAGGCCAACGGTGGCCGAGTCATCCCAACCGTGAAGCTTATGAAAGGGTTGGCGAACTAGGAAATTCGCAGCGACCGCGACCAGATCGCGGGATACCATATGGAATCTCTGGCAATTGAAGCCTTCAAAAATTACCGAGGTACGAAGGACCTGAGCAGCATGGTGCGCCGGTTTGCTGACTTCTCATCCCGAGCTGTTCTGCAGCCCATCGTGGACTCTTCTGAGCAGTCGCGATATGTTGATGGATACCTCGGACCCGCGAACAGCCCGCAGCGTCAGCGAGCAGCAAAGGCGTTTCAAGGAATGCTGAACAAGTTCAACGCGTGCAAGACCCAATCCGAACTCAAGAAACTGTTCTGGTCTTGACCCCAGGAACAGCGCCGAATGAAAGGCAATTTGCTGCTGAGATCAGGTAAGCGTCAGCCATGAGGCGGTGTGCGATTGTGAGCGACTCTAATGGCGCAGTTGGGCAAGAGGGAGATATGGGAAATCTGAAGGGCAAGTTCATCCACTTGACGGACAGTGTGCCTGCGGATAGCCCGGGCCATGATGTTGCGCTGGTGAAGCGTTTTGTGACCGGGTTGGCTGAGGGCATATTGCGGAACGGCGGAGGATTGGTGGTACTGGTCAACAAGGGCGAACCCAACTCCACCATTCCCTTCGACTGGGACGTAATCGAAGCAGCCGTGGAATTCGAGACCACATTCCAGTCGAGAAGGGTCCTGTTGCGTACGGTGCGGCGATCGGACTACCAATCGGCGCTGTCGGAAGATCAGATTGGACTGTTGGGGCGCATAGCACGGAATACGGAGGATCTGCCCATACCGGCTCATGACTGGACCGGCGGAACGATTCGGCGTCAGCAACTTCAACAAGCTGACGCTGCAATCATTATTGGCGGCTCCAAGGGTGTGGAGGATACCGCCAAGTTGATGCGCAAAGCGGGGAAGCCGGTGCTGCCTCTGAATTTTCGTATGAGATCCCAGTCACGGGAGACCGGCTGTCCCCGCTTATACGAGGAGAGCCTCACCGCCCCCGGGTCCTATATGCCCAGGACTCATCGAGCGCTCAGCACCCAAACAGACGCTCCCCACGTTCGGGATGACGCATCCGCGGAACGAGTGGCCGGCGAAGTTGTCTCCATCATCGCCAATGAGATGAGAAGACCAAGCTGGTTACGGCGGATTGGGGGGAAGGCACAAACCATCTATCGCAAGAGAGATCCGATATTGAACATAATCTTCCGCGCAAACGCAGGCTACAACCTCAGCCAGAACATTCCCCTATAACCGACACGCTACGCCGTCAATAGAGACCGCGACAATGAAGCACAACGAGGAATTTGCCGATTTCCTGAGGGACCACGTCAATCTCAATCAAGGTCGCATAGAAGAACTGGACCAGCACGTGAAGGCGGTAACGTCCTACCTGCACAACAATCTTGCGGGGTTTCGCCGGGTCGGATACCAAGACTCGCGCTCCTTGGGCACCATTATCCGACCGGTGAAGGACCGGCACGAATTTGACGCCGACCTGCTGGTGATTGTGGACAAGGATGGGAACGCGCCCAAGCGCTACAGCGACACCCTATGGGGAACCTTGAAAGACAGCGACCGTTACAAGGAAAAGATCGAGCCCTGGAACCGGTGCGTAAAGGTCAAGTCCCAGGGCCAGTGCCACCTGGACACGGTGCCGTGCGTGGAAGACGACGGTAAACAGTACGTCTGCCCGCGCAATGGCGACGAATTGGAGGAAACCGATGGGACGGGGTTTCGGGACTGGTTCAACGATCAGAATCGGATTACTAATGGAAATCTCAAGCGCACCGTGAGGTTGCTCAAGTTCCTCCGTGACCATAAGGGCAACTTCAGTGTCCCGTCCGTTATTCTGACGGCCTTGGCCGGAGAAGCGATACAGGAAAAGGATGCTGACGGTGAAGAGGTCAGCACGATGGCGGATACGGTGGCCACTGTGTTGAGCCGGATTGACGAACGTCTACAGAAGTGCGATCAGGTACCGGTGATAGCCAATCCGGCGAACCCTGACCTTACGTTCAACACGCATTGGGAGGACAACCAGCACCAGAACTTCCGTCGCCTCATGGGGTCTACGCCAACACCGCTCGCCAGGCTAGAGACGAGCCTGATAAGGCCAAGTCCATTGCGGCCTGGCAGAAACTGTTCGGCGACGACTTCAAACTGAGGAGCATTCTAACGGAGGGCAGGACCGGAACACCGGGTCTTCTTCAGAGTCAGGCGCGAACGCCGGAGCACGACCACGGGCCACCCAAACATCGGCAGCATCTGCATCGGTCCTGGTGCAACCGCGCAAGCAATACGGTGGCGTCCTTGAAGGCGCCGGCAACTGTGTTGTTGCTAGGGAAGTGTCGTCGGTCGATTTGGAGCAGTTGGCCGAGCGTCATCCGCAACTGGCTTATGATGCGGAGACCAACGTCCTGTCCGGCAACCTCCGCGTGCAAGCTTCCTACCGTCCAGGCAGGGGATTGATTATCAACATCCCCCGCAGAGCGGGAGATCGGATGTGCGTAGAAGATAATTTCGTTATCGAGACTCGGCTGACCCACGACAGATCTGCATTAGCGCCCTGGCCGCCCGTGTACGAAACCGGCGGGTGGGCGCAGCGGATCATGGGTGAACAGGACGTGGGCATAGCAGACCTCCACTTCCTTAACGAAAGAACTGACATGAACTACTGCTGTCTCGGCCTGCAGAACACCGACGAATGGCGGGGAATCATACCTTGAGGCGGTCATACAACGGAAACACGCCGGCCTGACCGTCGAGCCCGAGCTGCTGGCCCGCATCTCACCCCTTGGTTGGGCCCGCGTCCTGCTCATCTGCGAATATCGTTGGCCAAAACGACGTTAGCGTACGATTCTGCCCCTTACTGAAGTCGGCCCGAGCCGGCGTGAGCAAGAGCTTTCTGGCCCAGGCCAGGGTGTCTAATTCCATAGACCGCACCTTCCGGTCCTTCGTGATGCCCGATCCGCTCATCCGAGGCGACCTCGGGCTGCGCAGGCAACAGCAGCCGATCTTGTATGGGAACCAAGCAAAGGCGTGACAGACCGCGCAGACGTTTGGTCGAGTCACGAAGATATTATTGATAACCCTGATAATATCCAAATACCACGGTATAAAAACTAGCACTCTATGACACTTCACGATGCATTTTGGTCGGGGTAACGAAGGAATTCGGCGTGGCATATCGCGCTAGGGCAAGGGAGTGGATATGTCGTATCGCGCTGAAACGATGCTGAGGTTGCTGGCTCTCGTAGGACTGCTGATTTTCGCCATCAGCAATTCGCTCGATTGGGGTTGGGGGCTGCTCTTGGGGTTCATGCTTTGGCCCTGGCCGCTGATGTTTACCCATTGGGCCGTATCTGGCGAGGTTGGCGCCAGACGATTTTCGCTGTTTTTGGCGAGACGCCACAGCGCCTTCGGAGCCGATTCCACAGGCAGCCAGTGACCTCGCCAAGCGCTTACGCACTCGTCCCCCGAAAACCATGAAGGTGTTGCCCGATAAAGGGTTCAACGCTTCGGTAAATAGAGATTCCATGCGGATAACCGAAGGTCTGCGAACTTGCCCCTCAACGCAGGTATGGCTAGGTGTGATGGCCCACGAAATGGCGCACTTGGCCGGACGTCACAACCTATGGATGGCGCTGAATTGGGGGATTTCCGTGTGCGCTGTTTTCGTCCTCATAGCGTTGATTGGCGAAGAGTCTTGGCTGGTGTGGCTGGGAGTTGCACTGACAGTTCTGCCCGTATCTATCCCCGTCCTCGCGCGATATCAGGAATACGATGCCGATAGGCGCGCGGCAAGGATGGTCGGTACGGATACGATGACCTTCACTCTTGAAGCCACCTCTGATGAGACTGTGCGGGGGAAGGATACCGACACTCATCCGAGCGTCGAAAAACGAATAGCCAGGCTCCGCAGCAAAGAACATTAGAAGCGCGGATGAAGGGGTCTACACTGACTCGCTGATTCTTCGGCGGCATTCCCTTTGGGCTGCCTTTAGGATACCGGCTACGCGATCACGCGGTTGGGGGTCGAAGGAATGCGTCATCTTCTGGTCTGCTGTTGTTAGATTGAGCAAGGGTCATAAAGGACTCGATCGATGCTGTATGGCGGACCTGGATGGTGCCCCCAGAGGTCGGCGTCCACATTGGGAGGCCATGCAGACGGCGCACATCCAATGGAACCCTCATCAGGTCGCCGTTGTAATACCTAGGATTTAGGCCAAATGACTACAACAAAGCCAAAGCGATCTATGGCTGGCATCGAGTTGGTCAGGCTCCTCGCCTCCGAAGGCGACCGCATTTTCAACACGGACCGGGCGAGAGAACTGGCCCCCAAGGCGGGGCTGAGTGATGACTACCTCCTCGAGTCGCTGCACCACCTGAGGCGGAATGACTGGATCGTTCCGTTGCGTCGCGGCCTCTATGCACTGTCTTCACCTGTTCCCGGCGTAGCAGCAGTGCACGAGTTCGAAGTAGCCATGGCGTTGATCAAGCCTGCGGCGATCTCCCACTGGTCGGCCTTGAACTATCATGGTTTGACGGAGCAGATCCCGCGGCATGTGTTCGTCCTCACCACCACGGACGCTTCGGTACCGCGAAAGCAAGCCTCGGACAGCGCTCGTGGCAGGGGCGGTTATCCCGTGAACGGCACGGTGTACCGGTTTGTTCAGGTGCAGCCGAAGCGGTACTTTGGCACCGAGAGAATTTGGGTGGGCGACGCCCGGGTGTCAATGACCGATCTGGAGCGCACCCTGCTGGATGGTCTGGCCATGCCTCAACACTGCGGTGGTTTCGGAGAAGTCATCCATGCTTTCGCAGAGGCGATGGGGCGGCTCGACCTCCAGCGGATCGCCGAATACGCCCAGCGGCTGGGTCCCGCTGTTTCCAAGCGGGCGGGCTGGGTCTTAGAGTTGCATGGCTGCGATGCTCCTCAACTGGAGGAGTTGGCTGCGATTCCCATCAAGGGCCATCGGAAGCTTGACCCCACCGGCCCCAGAAAGGGAGCCTATAACAATCGGTGGATGCTTCAGGAGAACCTTCCGGGGATGGTGGGCAAATGAGGGACCTGCGTCTTCGTCTACAGGAAGCCTGGCGCCAACCGGGCTTGCAATCCTACGTCGTTGAGTGGGACTACCTTCTGTCCTGGATATTGGCCGGCATCAGTGCGGTTCCAGAACTGAGAGAGACGCTGGTGTTCAAAGGCGGGACGGCGCTCAAGAAGTGCTACTTCGGAGATTACCGTTTTTCGGAGGACTTGGATTTCTCTGGATTGGAAGGCGTTCCAAAGGGCGATGCGATCAGCGACGCCATCGACCAGGCTTGCAACAGAGCCTGTGGACTGCTTGAAGAATACGCCCAAGTGGAGTTGCACTGCGAACGGTACGTCGAGAGCCGCCCACATCCCGGTGGACAGGAGGCGTTTCGCATCCGTGCCAGGTTGCCGCGGCATCCGAGGCCGGATATCTCGATCAAAGTCGAGGTTACAGCAGACGAGCAAATCCTTTGGCCGGTGGAATGCTGCAGGGTGGTCCATGACTACGGTGAGACGCTGGAAGCGGAATTGCAGGTTTATTCCGCAACGGAGGTGGTAGCCGAGAAGCTGCGGGCGACCCGCCAACAAGTGGTGCGCCTGGAAAGCAGGGGTTGGTCGCGCAACCGGGCACGGGACTATTACGACCTTTGGCGAGTTCTCGGGTATTACTGGGACCGACTGGACCTGGTTGATTTCCGTGCCCGCCTCCATGACAAGTGCAAGCTGCGGAACGTTGATTTCGAAGGTCCGGAAGATTTCTTCGACCCACGCATAGTGGACGATGTGGAAAAGGGTTGGGAGAACTCTCTTGGCCCGTTGCTAGTCGATCTACCGGACTTTATGCCGGTTATGGGCGAACTGCGTCCACAGGTAGCTGCTCTCCTCGGTTCAGAAGGATAACGCGACCGCTATGGCAAACAGCAAGCTTGCTCAAGCCGTTGAGTCCTACTTGACCGATCTGCGTCTGGTGAGGGCATCAGGTGGCGCCACCGACGAGCGATCCCTCTATGTGCCGCTGGCCAACCTGCTGAACGCTGTTGGCGGCACGCTGAAACCCAAGGTGTTCTGCGTGCAGGAGCTGGCCGACCAGGGCGCGGGGCATCCCGACTTCGGTCTGTACTCGACCCGCTAGGCCCAGAAGGGACGGCCGAAGACTGGGCAGAAACCGGAACTGGGTGTGGTCGAGGTCAAGCCAGTAGGCGATGACGCGTGGCTCACCGCGGCCGGCGACCAGGTGAGCCGTTACTGGGATGGCTACCGGCGGGTGCTAGTCACCAACGCCCTGGACTTTGTGTTGGTGGGCGAGGATGCTGCTGGCCAACCGGTGCGGCTGGAGACCTTCCGCATAGCGGGTTCTGAGGCAGAAGTTCAACGCGAAATTGGAGAGACCGCGAGCCCTTTCCAACGAGGTCGGCCCCGGATTGGGCGAGTATCTGGGCCGGTGCTGTCCCACTCAGCCTCGCTGACCGAGCCCAAGGATCTGGCCTGGTTGTTGGCGTCCTATGCGCGGGATGGCCTGGCGCGTGTCGAAGCTGCCGGCGACACGACGTCTCTCGACATGGTGCGCTCTGCCTTGGAGGAATCCCTGGGAGTGCGCTTCGAGGGTGACAGGGGCGCTGACTTTTTCCGGTCCACCCTGGTGCAGACCCTCTTCTACGGGATCTTCTCCGCGTGGGTGCTCTGGGCACGGCAGGAGTTGTCTCCGAACGGCTCGTTCGACTGGCGCACCGCGGTCTGGCACCTGAGAGTGCCCCTGTTGCGTGCACTTTTCCAACAGCTGTCTGACCCGGGCCGGTTGCAGTCACTGGGATTGGTCGAGGTGTTGGACTGGACAGCGGCCGCGCTGAACCGCGTGGACCGGGAGGCCTTTTTCGCCAGGTTCGACGAGGGCGAAGCCGTGCCCTACTTCTACGAGCCCTTCCTCCAGGCTTTCGATCCCGAACTCCGCAAGCAGCTGGGCGTCTGGTACACGCCCACCGAGGTCGTCCGTTACATGGTGGCGCGGGTGGACCACGCGCTGAAGGATGACTTGGACATTGCTGATGGTCTGGCTGCCGAGAACGTTTACGTGCTGGACCCCTGCTGCGGGACCGGCGCGTACCTGGCCGAGGTGTTGCGCCGCATCTCCTCGAACTTGGAGGGTAGCGGCATGGGGGCATTGGGCGGCGCGCGGGTGAGGCAGGCTGCCACCCAGCGAGTGTTCGGCTTCGAGATCATGCCGGCGCCATACGTGGTTGCCCATCTGCAGGTCGGCCTCACCATGCAGGAACTCGATGCGCCCCTGTCCGATGACGGCAGCGAGCGGGCCGGCGTCTTCCTGACCAACGCGCTGACCGGCTGGGAGCCCACGGTGCAGAAGCCACTGCCCTTCCCAGAGCTTGAGGAGGAGCGCGACCGTGCTGAGCGAGTGAAGCAGGACACGCCGGTGCTGGTGATCCTGGGCAACCCGCCCTACAATGGTTTCGCCGGCATGGCCGTGGACGAGGAGCGGGAACTGTCTGAAGCCTACCGCACCACGAAGCAGGTGCGCCGCCCAGAAGGGCAGGGACTGAACGATCTCTACGTGCGTTTCTTCCGCATGGCGGAGCGACGCATCGCCGAGAAGACCGGCCAGGGCGTAGTCTGCTTCATCTCCAACTATTCGTGGCTGGACGGGCTGTCATTCACCGGGATGCGCGAGCGCTATTTGGATGCCTTCGACATCGTCCGCATTGACTGTCTCAACGGGGACAAATACAAGACCGGCAAGACGACGCCGGATGGTGCGCCCGACCCCAGCATCTTCTCCACGCCGGACGATCCGGTAGGGATCCAGGTAGGCACCGCCATTGCCACACTGGTGCGTAGCACGTGCCATGTAGCAGCGCAACAGGTGGACTTCCGGCACCTGTGGGGTCAGTCCAAGCACGACAAGCCGGTGGAAACGGCGGAGAGTGAGCCGGATAGCCTGTACGGCGGGGTCTCGCCGTTGCTGTCGCTGGGATTGCCTTTCGCCGAACTGTCGGTGAGCGACGGCTGGCAAGAGTGGCTGGCGCTCCACGATTTGTTCCCAACTTCATTTCTAGGCGCAACAAGCGGCCGGGATACTTTTTTGGATGATATCGACCTGGACCGTCTCAGAACGCGCGTTGGCGAGTACTTCGATGCTGATCTCACGCATGAAGAAATCGCTCGCCGTTATCCGGCCGTGATGAAAACTTCGGCGCACTTTGACGCGCGGAAAGTGCGTGATGCTTTAATCTCTGCCGGACCATCAGATGAGAAGGGTTACATACGGTACGCATATCGTCCTTTCGACATCAGATGGCTATATTGGGAGGCTGATCATGGGTTGCTTGACCGACTACGTCCAGAATACCTACCCCACGTCTTCGGCAGGAATCTATGGATAGAAGCTCGGCACCGCGAATCGAGGGAAACATTTTCTCGAGGCACTTTGGTTCGTGATCTAGCCGGTTACGTTGGCAACGGGCGATCTCACTTTTTCCCCGCTTGGTTGCGGGATGATGGTTTGGGAGTCAACGAAATCGCCACGCACCATCGTCCCAACTTGTCGCTATCAGCTCAGCGCTATCTGGATCGCCTGGGGCTGGACGTTGAGGACCTGTTCCACCACGTCGTCGCCACGCTGCATGATCCCTCCTACCGCGTCGCCAACGCCGGTGCGCTGCGGATCGATTGGCCGCGCATTCCACTGCCGGACTGGCCGGATGGCAATCCAGAAGGCGCAGCAGATGCGCTGGCCGCATCGGTAGCCCGGAGCCGGGAGCTGGTGGCGCTGCTGGACTCCGGCACGGCTGTCGCCGGCGTGACCACCGGGGGGCTGCGGCCGGAGTTGGCATCCATCGCCATGCCCGCGACCCCGGACGGCGGCAACATGGCCGGCGAGGACTTCGCGGTGTCCGCCAGCTGGGGCCACTTCGGGACGGGCAATGCGGTGATGCCCGGCCAGGGGCGAGCGGTGGAGCATGGCTACACCGGCGCCGAGCGGGCCGCGCTGCGCGACGCCGTACCGACGCTGGGCGATACGACGTTTGATGTGTACCTGAACGAGCGAGCTTACTGACGCAACGTTCCCGCCGCCGTTTGGGATTACCAGCTTGGCGGCTACCAGGTCCCCAAAAAAGTGGTTGTCGTACCGGGAGAGCAAGGTGGTAGGTCGCCCGCTGCTGGCAGCGGAGGTGCAGCATTTCCCCGACACCGCGCGTCGGATCGGCGCGATTTTGCAGTTGGTGGTCGGCTGACAACCGATCTGTGGTGTAGGGCGATGCCAACAGCAATCAGAGAGGATGAGTTCCGATTTTACTTCGTTTCCGACAACAGAGACGAGAAGCCACATGTGTATGTGGAACATGACGCCGGTTTCGCTAAGTTCTCGCTAGGTCCGACGAGGTTTGCGGATAGTGGCAACCTCGGCAGAGGAGAGTTGCTCCGCATCTATAAGATCGTAGAGGCCAAACAAAAGCTATTATTAGAGGCTTGGCATGATCACTTCAATGGTTGAACCGCCGCGGGCAACAACAGTCGCCGTCAGCGAGGACACGCTAACCGTGGGGTGTTGTTAACGTGCGCGGGAAATGGAATTTAGCCATCCTTGCCAGCAGACCAGCGCCAGGGAATAGACCAGCATTTCAATGCTTTTGGTGTATCCCTTGGTCCGCCGCATCAACCGACGCAACTTGCCCCGCCATACCGAGTGCAGTCCTTCATTCCAGTTCACCGCCCCACCCTTGCCGATGACATGGCGCTCCGGCGGAAACCACCCCAGGTATACCGAATAAGCATCACTGCGATACAACCCCGCTTCCGGGAGCCGTGCATACAAGCGCAGGAATGGCCCTTCACTACGATCTCCCACCTCGAAATCCACCCAGCGCCGACCGTCAGCTTCGGAGACTACCGCCTTCCAAATCCACCACTCCTCCCTCCCCGCCCCGTGCCGGGCTCCCCGATAGGTCCACATCTCGTCACAGGCCACCACCGCAGCCGGCTGGCGCCCCGCCAGGCCCTGGATGCGTCCTTCCACCCTTTCCCGTAAACGGTTCCGCGCTTGCCGTCCCTTTTTTTGACCCAGCCCTGCACCGCCGGAACGCCGTACCCCAACACCCGACCAATGCCGCTGAGAGTATTGCCCTCCAGGTACAGCTCAATCCCCCGCTCCTTCACCGCCGAACCGGGACGACGATAGGCCCCCGCTGGCACGTAACGCCGCCGACAATCCCCGCAACTGTAAGCCTGCTTCCCGTTGGAAAACCCGTCCTTGCGTCCGCCTGCGGCGGATTGGAACCGCAATCGGGACAACGCACATCGTGACGATACGTCCGCCCTGGAGCCATTTCCACACCTCCCAGAAATCGGATCCGCCACCATCATAAATCCTATATCTGCTTATGTTAATAATGCCGATCGTGGCGACAGGATCGCGCGCGCGATTACACTACTATAAGTCCCAGGCAGTGATGCTCCGTAAGCGTCACACGTTTGGCACTAGGGCTTTCAAGGGTGCTCAGAGCCAGTGGCGAATGGTGTCGCGTCATTGCGCGACGCCCAGCATATCAACCGCCTGAATCCTCATCCCATATGCTGCGTGTCCAGCAGCGGCGGTTTGAATTAGGGCAGAGGGTGGTTCAGGGAGAAACCCACCGGCGACGTGTCGCCGATTTCCAGGTTGTCGTTCCCGGTGAGCCTGCGCAATCGTCTCAACTGCACATTGCTGGTGATGGCGAACGGACGCGGCAACGCCGTGGTCAGTTGATTCAAGTACGGCGCCACATCCTCAACTCGCTCAATCATTGAGGTCAGCGATTCGATGCTGTACTTGTTTTCGTAAAAGTTCTCATGGCCGATCCAGTAAGCTTGCGATATCGCTTCACTCTGATCGTGGTCAAAGCCGTATTCGAGCGCAATCTGGCTGACGACTTCGCGGACGTCCCGGTGGGACTCATGGGGCCAACCCCGCTGCTCCGCGATGGCTTTCATCGGTTGCACCACTGCTCCCCACGCCTTTTCGCCGGCTTGCAGCCGGTTGCCCGCTGCCAGTTCTTCACGGGCGTGGATGAGGAGTCTCAGGCTGATCTGACAGCGGTCTTCAGGGCTTTGAATGCCTGGCGGCGGCAGCTCTGGCGCGGTAGCCATCGGGGCTAATCGGGTTTCAGGGTCTGGAGGATGCCTACGTCCACGGAGATGCCGGGGCCCATGGACGAGGTGATGTAGGCGGACTTGATGAACGCGCCCTTCACCGCTTCGGGCTTTTCGCGCATCACGGAGTCCATGAACACGGTCAAGTTGTCCATCAGCGTGTCGGTCTCGAAGGAGGACTTGCCGAACTGACCGTGGATGATGGCGGTGCGGTCGGTGCGGAACTCCAGACGTCCGGCCTTGGATTCCTGGATCACGCGGGGGAGGTCGCGAGCCGGGACCAGGGTTCCGGTGCGGGGGTTGGGCATCAGGCCGCGGCGACCCAGGATGCGACCGAGCCGGCCGATTTTGGACATGACCTCGGGGATGGCGAGTCCGACGTCGAACTCCAGCCAGCCGCCCTCGATCTGGGCGATGAGGTCGTCGTCGCCCACGTAGTCGGCGCCGGCCTGTCGCGCAATGTCCACGGCCTCGCCCTGGGCGAACACCAGGACTCGGGTTTCCTTGCCCAGGCCGTGGGGCAGGACGGTAACGCCGCGCACCTGCTGTTCGGCGTGGCGAACGTCGGCGTTGGTGCGCAGGTGCACCTCCATGGTCTCGTCGAACTTGGCCGTGGAAAGCTCCTTGACCAGGTCGATGGCCTCGCGGGGTTGATAGACGGCGTCCTCCGGCACTCGCTCGGCGACGGCGTTGTAGCGGCGGCTATGTTTCGGCATTTTGCTGTTCTCCCTTGAAGAAAATCACCCTCACCCTAGCCCTCTCCCACCATCATAGGCGGACGTTCCGCCCATCAAGGGAGAGGGGACAGTCGATTGCTAGTCGTCTTCGACGGTGATGCCCATGCTGCGGGCGGTGCCGGCGATAATATTCATGGCCTGCTCGACCGAGTTGGCGTTGAGGTCCTTCATCTTTTCCTCGGCGATGCTGCGCAACACCTCGCTGTCGATGGCAACACCAATGGGCGCGCGGGCGTCGCCCTGGCCCTTTTCGATGCCGGCGGCCCGTCGGAGCAGGTCGGACGCGGGAGGAGTGCGGGTGACGAAGGTGAAGGAACGATCCTGGTACACGGTGAGGTGCACGGGAACGATGGTGCCGGCCTGGCTGCCGGTGCGTTCGTTGTATTCCTTGACGAAGGCCATGATGTTGACGCCGTGCTGACCCAACGCGGGGCCGACAGGCGGCGCGGGAGTGGCCTTGCCCGCTTCCAATTGCAGTTTGATCACTGCCATTACTTTCTTAGCCACTAAAGGCCTCCAATGTCACGATTCCCGACGCCGGTCGGGAGCCAGATTAGGGTACAGGGGATCAGACCTTTTCCACCTGCATGAAGTCCAGTTCCACAGGGGTTTCGCGTCCGAACACGGAGATGAGCACCTTGACCTGCCCGCGGTGTTCGTCAACCTCTTCGACCCTGCCCAGCATGTCGGCGAAGGGGCCCTCGGAAATTCGGACCATATCGCCCTGGTTCATTCCGATGACGGCGCGGGGTTCTCCAGAGGCCACGCGGTCCAGGATCTCGTCCACCTCGCGGTCGTCGAGGGGCACGGGCCTGGGGCGGTCGCCGCCCTCTTCCTCGGCGGAGATGAAGCCGGTGACGCCGGTGGTGTTCCTGACAAGGAACCAGGCCTCGTCGTCCATGATCATCTGGACTAGGATGTAGCCGGGGAACAACTTGCGGCGCTGGGAGGTGCGCTCGCCCTTGTTGCGGATAATCTCGTCTTCGGATGGAACCTCGACCCGCGCAATCCGGTCCAGCATGCCGAAGCTATGGCGACGCAGGTCCAGGTTGCGCTTGACCATGTCCTCCTGGCCGGTATAGGTGTGAACGATATACCAGCGGAGGTCAGCAGAGGGGTGCAATGTGGTCATAACGAGCCTGTGGATTGGTCGAGTTGATAAGAGGGTTACGCGCCGGCAGCCGATTCACGGCGTGGCTACGCCGATTCACAAAGAGCGCCGGCGTTCCGCACGCGCTGATCCGAGGCCGTCGCCTGCGCCTGCACCCTCTTTAGAAGAGGTTGGGATTGAGTATCACCCGGGTGAAAAGCTCGGCGAATACCCGGTCCAGCAACCCCAGGAAGAAGCCCATGATGACGGCTAGCACCAGCACGATCACGGTAAGACGGGCCGTCTCCTCCTTGCTGGGCCATACCGACTTGCGCAGTTCGGAGACGGTTTCGCGCAGGAACCCGATGGGCCCGACCCTCCCCACGGAGCGGGGAGAGATCGGGGTAGGTCGTCTGGCTGATGCGCGGGCCACAGCCGGTTACCTCACTTCACGGTGTACGATGTGGCCGCGGCAACGGCTACAGTACTTGCGCAGTTCCATCCGGCTGGTGTGGCTGCGCCGGTTTTTGATGGTGGAGTAGTTGCGCTCTCGGCAATCGGTGCATTGCAGCGTGATGATCTGCCGCGCGTCGGTGGACTTGCGAGCCATAAAGTCACTCCAGCAGTTTGGTGAACACGCCGGCGCCGACGGTGCGGCCGCCCTCGCGGATGGCGAAGCGGAGGCCCTCCTCAACGGCGATGGGCGTGATCAGGCTGACGGTCATGGTGATGTTGTCGCCAGGCATCACCATCTCGACGCCGTCGGGCAGCGCGATTTCGCCGGTGATGTCGCTGGTGCGGATGTAGAACTGGGGCTTGTAGCCGGTGAAGAAGGGGGTGTGCCGGCCGCCTTCGGCCTGGCTCAGCACGTAAACCTCGGCTTCGGCCCTGCGATAGGGTCGCATGGAGCCGGGGGCTACGAGCACCTGGCCGCGCTCGACCTCGTCGCGGTCCACGCCACGGAGGAGCACGCCGACGGCGTCGCCGGCCTCGGTGGTGTCGAGCAGCTTGTGGAACATTTCCAGGCCGGTGGCAACGGTGCGGCGCACGTCGCCGGAGCGGATGATCTCGACTTCCTGGCCGACGTTCAACTGACCGCGCTCGACACGGCCGGTTACGACGGTGCCGCGGCCCTTGATGCCGAAGACGTCTTCAATGGGCATGAGGAACGGCTGGTCGGTTACGCGGGACGGCTGGGGAATGTAGTCGTCCATGGTCTTGACGAGTTCCCGCACGCCTTCCATCGCCTCTTCGTCGCCTTCGAGGGCCTTGAGGCCGCTGACGCGAACGACGGGGGTGTCATCGCCGGGGAAGTCGTAGGTGTCCAGCAATTCGCGGACTTCCATTTCCACCAGTTCGAGCAGTTCTTCGTCGTCCATCATGTCGACCTTGTTGAGGGCGACGACGATGGAGGGGACTTCCACCTGGCGAGCCAGGAGGATGTGTTCCCGGGTCTGAGGCATGGGGCCGTCGGGGGCGGACACGACCAGGACGGCGCCGTCCATCTGGGCTGCGCCGGTAATCATGTTCTTGATGTAGTCGGCGTGGCCGGGGCAGTCGACGTGAGCGTAGTGCCGGTTCTCGGTCTCGTATTCCACGTGGGCGATGGCGATGGTGATGCCGCGGGCCCGCTCTTCGGGAGCGTTGTCGATGCTGTCGAAGCTGCGGAAACTGGCGTTGTTTTCCTGAGACAGCACGCTGGTGATGGCGGCCGTGAGGGTGGTCTTGCCATGGTCAACGTGACCAATGGTACCCACGTTCACGTGCGGCTTGGAACGGTCGAAGACTTGCTTAGCCATGGTTGGGAGTTACTCCTTGCTCCTTGTCGGTTTCGCCTGCCCGCGGGTTGGTGGATTTGCCCCGGCGGGGAATTTGCGCTGGTGGAGCCCAAGGGCGGAATCGAACCGCCGACCCCGTTCTTACCAAGAACGTGCTCTACCTCTGAGCTACTTGGGCGTGAATTGATGTGTTGGCGGTTATTGAGGATATCCGGATTGGGACCCAGGAAGTTGGTTGGCTGTTGAAAAGATGGTGGAGGGGGCAGGATTCGAACCTGCGAAGCCCGTCAGGGCGCCAGATTTACAGTCTGGTGGCTTTAACCACTCACCCACCCCTCCATGTTGATGTTGCGTCTGGTTCTCCAGTGTGTTTTAGAGACCCGTTGAAAGAGCCCCAGAGGGGACTCGAACCCCTAACCTGCCGATTACAAATCGGCTGCGCTGCCAATTGCGCCACCGGGGCGCGAAGTCCAACGGCGACCGGGGCGGGAATCTCTTCACGCCACAACCTAAAAATGGCCCCGACAGGTCCGGGGCCATCCGGTTTTCGTCAGTCGGTTAAACAGGTTACGGAACGCCCCGAAAATTGTCAATAGTTTTCGTTTGCAGGTAACTGTTCAGACTTACTGAGCCATTTCCACATTCAGCCTGTCATTCCGGCCCCCGTATCAGGTACGGGGCAGGCCTTGAGCCGGAATCCAGAAAATCCTCGCCCTACTTACGGATGCCCGTCAGCAGGTTACTTGGATACCGGCATCCGCCTATGGCGGACATCTCCGGCTTTCGCCGGTATGACGGTTTGCGTTCCTGACCGTCACCTCGATTCTGAACTCTTACGTTTGCAGAGGCGATTTCGCTACTCGGGTGCGGTCGGCACTGGCATGGGATTTGTCATGCGAGCGGGTTTAGCCAGCGTAGGCCGGGGAAGCGGGCGAAATCCGAATCGTTGGTGTGGAGCTCCGCGTCGTGTTCCATGGCCAATGCGGCTATGTGTGCGTCTGTCACCAACTTGGTTCCGCTGCCGGCGACGGCGAGGTTTTCTTGGAAGATGCGCATGTGGCCGTCGCCCGGGTTGATCGGAGTGATATGGTCATGTCGGAACCAGTCTGCTACGGAGTCCGCGGCATTGGCCGGCGACACGGGAGGACTCAGGACTCCTGGAATGCTGACTACGCGCACAAATCCGGTTGCTACTGCCCAGGGGATGCCGACGCTTTCGGTTCCATGAACCAGGTCTTGCCACCAGCGTTGTGCCACGTCGTGCTCTGGGGCGTCGGGTTTGTGAGCGTAGATCAGCATGTTTATGTCCGGCACGATCATGCGTTGCGTTCCCTGATCCTCCGTTCCTTCTCGAAGTATTCCTGATCCATAAGCTCATCATTCAGCCGGTTGTAATTGACCGGTCCGTTGCCGTCGGTGATGCTCGTGCGGCTGGCAACAAACGAGGGTTTCGTTTCGGTGGCCGGCGCATCCGGCTCTGTGCTGGAGATTTCTCCGATGTCAAGTGAAACCAACGCGCCTTCCGGTAGGTCAATGGATTCCAGCGGCGTGAGCACCCCGTTGGCGAATCGGGCCTTCACTGTTTTAGTCATAGCTCGCTCCCTGAGGTGTCCTGCTTGATCGTTCCACGCGGGCAGTGTAGCACTGGCTACGTTGATTGCATTTGCGGCGGTTTTAGGGGATTTGGTTACTCCGAAAAATCAGGATCGCTGGCATGGGTGCGTCCGCTGAATCGGGGAGTAGCGAAATCTCCTCTTTGCACCGCTCGCCGTCTTTAGTTTATAGGCACATGCCCAGGAGCCGCGGTGCAGATATGTTTAGCAAAGCGGTCCGGACGTGGCCCGGCGGCGTAAGGCGAACCCTGTGGCGGGTTGGCGTGCCGGGTCATGCCCACTCGTGCTTGCAATGAGAGGTCAGTACGGGAGACCGGCCATTTTAAGTACGAGGGCCAGGGACAGTGGTACGGCGATTTGTTTGGGTGACGCCATCTCAGCGTCCGTGCGGTAGTGGCGAACGGGCGAGCCATCGCGCCAGGATCGCAGTCGTTGTCAGTTGGTGTTTCGGTGCGTGGTTGCCTCCGTTGGGGTTGGTTGTGGGTTTGGGGATTTCGGCGTCAGGTTGTGGTTCGGGTTGCGTGTCGGAGCACGGCCAACACTGTTTTTTGCTTGCGCAGAAAGATATCGTCCTAGGCTTCCGTGTCCTCGCGGGTAGCCGGCCAATGATACCGGGGCAGCGCGAGCACGGGGCGGTGGTAACACCCGCTGGGTTCCGGGAGCTTGGCCGGGGAATATAGATCCGCCGGGGGCGGACCTTCGGCCCACCAGAGGCGGATCTACGACTCTAGGCTCCTTGGGAACCGTATTCTGCTTTTGGGTAACCGACAGGCCGTTGAGCGACCCGAACCTTTTTGACACCTCGCCATGTTGAGTAGTTTGGTGGCTGCCGCTGCATGCGATGCGGCCGACCCCGCCCGGTTCTCGAAGCCGAGCGGGGAACCTGACACGGTCAGGATAGAACGTGGGTGCGGTTAGCTGCAACGGGCGGGTGTCACTGGTCGGGGAGATTTCGCTACTCCCTTCGCCAATGGGCGCTACGGTTAGTGCGGCGAGAGTCGAGGGTCCTGGCCAGGCTGCTCAGTTTCTCCGTGTGAGCAGCAAGTAAGTGGCGAATCGTTTGCGTTCTTGCGGCGGCGTTGCCAAGAACCTTTGGGATGCGTCGCGGGCGCGCTGGATGTTGCGCACCGTCTGCGTACGGGTCAACGGCGCGCTGGGGTTGGGGTTGTAGTCAGCCTCGTGGCGCTGCACCTGTAGCGCGATGAAAGTTTCGGCGAAGTCCTGTATATCGGAGTGGAAGGTTGCCATGCGGCTCCCGTTGAGCATCTGCCTCTTGCCTCACCGTGTATCGGCGCTTCGGCTAGCGTCTCGGCCAGCTCGAGCAGCTGCTCCCAGTTCATCCTTTGCTACCCATCGTAATGCGCGACGTTTGACAGTTCTGACCACTCGCTGTCCTCAGTGGCTTCGACGTATGATTCCGTCGTGAGGTGGACACCCCACCTGGCGAGGTCGTCTCGGTTCCGCCTCTTGAACCCGTTTAGCCATGCTGGGTCCAAGAGGTCTCCGTTCCCGGAGTAGACGATTACGATGTGATGGTACGGGTCTCCGTCCTGGTCTTCACCGGGTGTGATCCTCACGTCGTCGATTGAGATGCCCTCGGTGGTAATGTGCTCCAGGTCTTTGCGGACGATCTGGGCGACGCTCTGCGCGGCCCTGGTGTTCAGTATTTCTGCTGCTGTCATCGTGTCTCCCTGTTTGGGGTGCACCAACTGAGATGGTCAAGCGGTTCTCGAGCGGCCACCCCATTGCCCTGCCAAGGTAGATTGCATTTTATCAGGAGGAGCGATGGCCCGGGTAAGGATGAGAGCGGTTGGCGGGGGTTTATTGCCGGTTCGCGCCGGGTGATAAACTGGTGTTAGCAAGCTACGATAACGTGCTCCTACATCCCATCGTATTGCAGAGGTGAGCCATGCCGCCGGAAATTCGCGCCGTTGGAATCGAAGGACTCCCGGAAGTACAGGCGGGGGACGACCTGGCCACCCAAATCATCGATGCTGCTGCGGCCCAGGGCACGCCCATCGAGGATGGCGACGTGGTGGTGGTGACGCAGAAGATCGTATCCAAGGCCGAGGGCCGGGTGATGACGATTGACGAGGTGGAAGCCTCGCCGTTGGCGGTGGCGATCACCGAGGGGCACCGGCGGGACCCGCGCCATACCGAGATGATCCTGCGGGAGAGCCGGCGCGTGGTGCGGATGGATCGCGGGGTGATCATCAGCGAGACCTACCACGGCTACATCTGCGCCAACGCGGGGATCGACGCTTCCAACATCCCGGGGTCCAACTCGATCTGCCTGCTGCCGGTTGACCCGGACGCGTCGGCGCGGCGCATCCGCGACACCATCCGGGAGCGGTTGGGCGTGGACGCTGCGGTGCTGGTGTCCGACACCTTCGGGCGGCCCTGGCGAAACGGGGCGATCAACGTGTCCATCGGCGTGGCCGGATTCAACCCGGTGATCAGCTACGTGGGCGAGTTCGACCCCCACGGCAACGAGCTGCACACCACGACCATCGCGGTGGCCGATGAGTTGGCAGCGACGGCGGAACTGGTTACGGGCAAGCTGCTGGGGGTGCCGGTGGCGCTGATCAAGGGCTATCCCTACGAGCGCATGGAGGACGCGGACAGCCGCGCCATCGTGCGCGATCCGGACAAGGATTTGTTCCGGTAAGCGGTGGGTTATCCCTCGCCACGCAACCGTCGGTTTTCCGCTTGCAGTCGGGCTATCGTATCTTGCGGGTGCTCGTACTCCGCGCCGGTTGCTGGGTTGTGGATGTGAAATCGGCCGTTGTACCAGCGGAACTGTAGGTTCAGTACCGCGCTGGTGGCCCCCTCGCTGCCGTCGTCGTACCGAATAACTGGGAACGGTTCGTACTGCCCGTTGACCAGATGCTCGCCGATGATGGGCTGGCCGTGGAAGTCGCCGCCCGTGGGGTCGAAGCGCCAGTATTCGGGGACGGCGATCTGTCGGTAGATCTCGCGCTTGCGGGTCGCATCGTTCCTATAAGTGGAACGCGACGCGACTTCGATGACGAGATCCGGCGGCTTGCCGTTCTGTATCGGGTCGTAGCCGACCCGGTTCCAGATGGCTTCGGCGTCAACGTCCAATGCCACCAGGCAATCAGGTATCACATGGGCGGGTGGCCCTCCGCCGGGTCTTGCGGGCCCGTAGTAGATGGGAATCTGATCGCCGATGAGCACGGTGGGATGGTGGGGGTATTGGACCCCGGGCGTGAGGACGTATTGCAGCATTTCCCGCAGGTAGTGCGCGGCTGGCATTTGTTCCATATCTCTGGGCTCTAGCGGCAGGTCAGGATAAGGCTCCCAATGTTGGGCTGCCGGTCGCGCTTTGGGTTTTGGAGTGGTCATAGCGGTTCCCCTGGATCGTCGCAAATGAATGCGGGACGGCTATCGATTGTAGAGCAAAGTTTCTGACGCTACAAACGCAGGCGTTGTTGCAGTTCGGGAGACGGTGGCACGTCGTCGTCGGGTTCCGTTTCGGTGGCGAAGCCGGAGACGCCGACGCCCAGCAATCGGAACGCGCGGCCGGGAGTCATTTCCCGCTGCATCAGCATCCACGCCGTGGCGAGGATAGTTTCATCGTCGTGGGTTACGCGGGGCAGCGTGGTCTGACGGGTGAAGGTGGTGAAGTCCGACAGGCGCATTTTGACGGTGACGGTGCGGCCGGAGATGCCTTTGCGAGTGAGGGAACCGGCGACGCTGGTGGACAACCGTTCCACCACCGGCCTGATTTCCTCGACCGTGCTGATGTCATGCGGAAACGTGGTCTCGCTGCTGATGGACTTGGCCTCGCGGGAGGTCTGCACGGGCTCGTCGTCGATGCCGCGGGCGCGGTCGCGGATGCTGGGGCCGCGCTTGCCGAAACGGCGGGCGAACCAGGTGTCGGGCATGGCGGCGAGGTCTCCGATGGTGTGAATGCCATCGTCGTGCAGCCGAGCCGCAGATTTGGGGCCGACGCCCATGAGCGTGCCCACGGGCAGTGGCGCCAGGAACTCCGCTTCCTGCCCCTCCGGGACCACCACCAAACCGTCGGGTTTCTGGAAATCGGACGCGATCTTGGCGACGCACTTGCCGGTACCAAGCCCAACGGAGACGGTCAGGCCGACCTCGCGGCGCACGCGATCCTTGATGTCGATAGCGATTGCGATGGGGGCTTTTTCAGCCACGGCATCGGTGATGTCCAGGTAGGCTTCGTCCAGAGACACCGGTTGGATGGTGGGCGTAACGTCGCGAAAGATGTCCATGATGCGTGCGGACATCTCGCGGTAGCGGTCGAAGCGAGGCCGCACGATGATGCCCTCGGGACACTGGCGAACGGCGGTGGCCATGGGCATGGCGGAGTGGACGCCGAACTTGCGGGCTTCGTAGGAGGCGGTCGCCACGACGCCGCGACCCTCGGGCCGGCCGCCGACCAGCACCGCCTTGCCGCGCAACTCGGGATTGTCGAGCTGCTCCACGGCGGCGTAGAAAGCGTCCAGGTCGGCGTGGATGATGTGGCGGACCATCTGATTCACACAGGTTCGCCGGATGAAGTTGCGTTGTGATGCCGATTGTAACCCCGGATGGATGGTGGGCGCATCCTGCGGGTGTCAGCCACGCTCGGCTGGATGCCCCTGCCTATGCGTATTTCACTGCCATGACCGCCGGCGTAGCGTCCGCCTTGTGTCGTCAGCTAAATTCGTTACGAAGTCGGCTGACCACCATCTCTACGCTGTCAATGCAGGAGTCAAGTGTTTCCGAAGCTGAAAAACTTCGAACGTTGAAGTGGGGAAACCTCAGTCCATCGAAAAAAGCAGCTATGGGAAATTCAAGGGCCCGCCATTCGCCGGATAGCGAAAACGGAGCTGTTAGCAAAGGTTGACCGTTTTGCAATTCATGGTTGATGACAGAGTCGGGATATTCTTTGCTAAGCCAGTATGTACGAATCGGACGCTCTCATCGCGATTACGCACTGGGTGGAAAGGTATGCGGACAACGGATTTTGGATGTTCGCCAGTCCATTCGGCAATTGCTATGGCAAGGTGCCTGTGTTTGTCCATATTGCAGATTTCATGGAGCATCGCAAGTCCCATGCCAACCTCACGCGTACCCGGTTTGGTGGCGTTGAATGGGGAAGAGGTTGTCCGGTGGGTCGGGTGTGGCGAGGTAGTATTCGTAACCCAAGTGCAGGATGCCCAGCTTCCCGCGGGAGCACACCTGTCGCCGGAAGGTTTGGGACACTCGCATTCCCGCCAATATCAGCAGGCAGCAGGCCAACAGCAATCCCACCAGCAACCGTTGCAGCCGATCGGTGGTGGTGACCGTGCTTCGGTTCAGCCCGAAGCGCTGCTTGCCATCCTTGAAGTACTGCTCCGGCTGCATCCGCTTCCGGTACATCCGCACTGCTTTACGCGGGTCGGTGAGCGACGTGGCCAGGTACCAGGGTTCCCGATGGCCTCTGGCCCAATAAAGCACCAGGTTGATCACCACGGCGCCATCGGAGCGGTAGAGGGTTTGAGGCCAGAACAGGATGCGGCCCTTGCGCAGGGGATAGTCCCGCAACCGACCACGATAGTGGGCGCTCTGGACCACCACGTCGCCCTTGAGGCGGACTACGTAGTCCACTGGGTAGCCGGTGTGGTTGGGCATCTGTTGCAAGAAGTGGATCAGGCTGGCCCGTCCGAAGCCCCGGTCAGCCAGCAGCAGGGGCCGGATGTGGTTGGGCAGGTGTCGCAACAACCGTCCGATGAAAAACTCCTCCACTCGGTTCTGGGACGGGTCCAGCTCTTCCGGCGTGGAAACCCAACTGAGCAGCGGCAACCCCCGACCCCGAAAACAGACCGCAGCGAACAGACCGTTGCGCCCCTGACCCAGATCAGACCAGTCAATCATGATCGGCGTCAGTCCCCGAAGCCGAGTTGCCTGACAGATGGGTCCCAGCAGCGCCGTCTGCACCGCCACGGTGTCAAAGCCGGTGTTGGACAGAAAGCGAAAGAGCCTTTTCTTACGCTGGTGGTGCGAGTAGGGTACCTGAACCTGCCACGAGCGCACCAACACAGAGATGGCAAGGGTGCGACGCTGGAGAATTGCCGCAGTGAGCAGAGCCAGATTGGTGCGGCGGGTGGCACGGAACTCCGGCAACGAGTGATTCAGAAAGGTGGCGATGCGGTGATACCATGGCATGGTCGGCCTCCCCAGGTGGCAACGGTGCTTCGTAACCCGTTCCTTACCCGGAGAGACCGACCTTTTTCAACCCCTCAACTCAAACTGGGTACGCGTGAGCCATGCCAACGCGGTCAGTATCGGGGGGATATTCCACAGCGGTTATCTGGTACGGTTGTACGGATTTAATGTAGCCTTTCACGGATTGGGAAACACCACGCAGATATTTCCTGAAATTACTAGCGTTGTATTCGTGTTGGATAGGGAACTGATTATGCTCACCAGGTTGTTTCTCATTATCCAAAACCAGTTGCCAAACGAGGTGGTCAAGTGCCGATCTCAAGTTGTAGGCGAACTCGCCGGCTCTGATTGACCACTGAATGGGAACTTTCGGAGTATCGCCGCGATACACCCAGCGTTCTTGCTCACCACAGTCCTCGCGCACAATCAGGCGCGTCCGCTCCTCGCAGAACGCAGCAATTTCGCCTTTGAGCAGGCGCGACTCGGCGCGAGCACGCTCAATCTTGGCGTCAACGGCTTCCAGCGTAGGCATAACCTCTCCATACAATAGATATAGATCTCAAACACATCATGACTACCATCAATTCTACATTGCCACCTCCAGCACACCGCCGTCACTCAGCCGTACACGCAAAACTGCTGGTCAAATGTAAACACCGTTCGTAAGCCCATCGTTTCCGTCGCCGCTCCCAGCGAGGCGTCTCCCAAATCGATGGGGTGTGTCCCGTGCTGCGGCATCAGCGCGGCCAGGCGGGCGGTTTCAAGATGGTCCGGCGCCGCGCCGGAATTGCTCCAGATATTCCGCATGGCTATACTGATTGTGACGACAGGACGGTTTACGCGCCGGTTCCATCTGGCCGAAAGCCATCGGAAGGCAAGTTATGAGCGCCAGCATTGACATTCCCCAAAAGCGTGTCGCCGACTTTTGCCGGCGCCATCACATCAACCGCCTAGCGTTGTGGGAGGCGGGACCGTCCGGTGCGGGTCCGTTCGATAATGGTCGTTGGGAAGCCCCAATCAATGTGCTGGTGGAGTTCGACCCCGACCACATTCCAGGCCTGGCTTTTTTCGCCATGCAGCGGGAATTGGCGCAGATCTTCGGCCACGATGTGGATTTGAGCACCCCCAAGCTCATCAGCCCCGAATTCCGGCAACGGGTTTTGGACGAAGCCGAAAACGTCTATGTGGGCGCATAGCCCCCTGGGGTCAGTGCGCCAGATGCTCGCTCATGCCCGGGAAGCCCAGGAACTGGCCGGGGAGTATTCCAAAGCGGCCCTGATCACCGACCGCGCGTTTTCCCTGCGCTTGACGCGCCTTATGGAAATCGTCGGAGAATCCGCCCGACGTGTTCCCCAGGAGTTCCGGCGGAAGTACCCGGAGACGGACTGGCGTGGCTTCGTGGGCCTCAGAGACATCCTGATTCATAAATTCGACGCGATCGACGACGACATCCTGTGGGCAATCGTACAGGATGAGTTGCCTCTTTTGATCATCCAACTGGAAGCGATTCTGAACGCGGAAGATTAGGGACTTTCCCTCTTCGTCAATTGGGGCAAGTCCACGTTTGCCCTCCGCAACGCCAACCGTTACACTCCCTGACGTTGCGTCCTGACCCGCCACAGGCGGGTCGAATTATTGCGCGTCTGACCAGGTCTGATCAGTGGCAGTTGCAGAAAATCCCGCCTCGGCGCCGAGTCAACAGGCTCCAGGCGGGCGGATTTTCTACGGCTGGTGGATGGTGGCCATCACGTCGGTGATGTCCTTTTTTGCCAGCGGGATTTTCTTTCGTGGGTTTGGCGTGCTGGTCATTCCCATCCGCGACCAATTGGGCATAACGCAGGCGCAGACCAACCTGATCTTTTCCATCGCCCGCGCCGAGGGCGGGCTGGAAGGTCCGGTGGCGGGCTGGATGATCGACAAGTGGGGCAACCGCGCCGTGCTGGTGCCCTCGTTGCTCATCGCCGTGGTTGGCTATGCGATCATGGCCTTCTGGCTGCCGGGGTTCTGGGGTTTCGCACTCATTTACCTGGGCCTGGTGTCGCTGGGCAACAGCATGGCGTTCCAGCACGCCTGCTTTGCGGGACTGAACCAGTGGTTCCAGCGGCGGCGTTCGCTGGCGATTTCAATCCTGGCTGCAGTGTCTTCCCTGGGCGGGCTGGCGCTGATTCCCACCATGAACCTGCTGATCGACAAATCCAGCCTGCGGTGGGGGCTGATCGCGTCGGGCGGATTCTACGCCTTGATCCTGCTGCCAATCTGCTTCTGGTTCCGCAACAAGCCTGAGGACATGGGCCTGCTGCCCGACGGAGCGACCCGTCCGCCAGCGACGCGGAGCAGCCGGGCCGCCGCACCTCGCGAGACCCGCGACTACACGACGCGAGAAGCGCTGCGGACGCAAGCATACTGGCTGCTGATGCTTGGGGCCGGCCTGCGTCAGACGGCCACGTTGGGGATCCTGGTGAGCCTGTTCCCCATCCTGGTTGACGACAAGGGCATGAGCACGCAGATGGCGGCCAACCTCATTGGGGTCATGTCCTTCATCAACTTCGTGTCCCGGCTGGCGTTGGGATACCTGGGAGACCGCGTTTCCAAGAAAGGCATCATGTTTTTCAGCCTCACCGTGGAGGGGATCGGGTACCTGTTCCTGTGGCTGGGAGACTGGCAAACAGCCATTGGCATCACGCTGGTGCTTGGGTTCATCCTGTGCGAGGGGATGATGGACGGCGCGGGAGTGATCGTGTGGGCGGCGCTGGGCGAGTACTTCGGGCGGGACCGGTTCGCCACGCTGCGGGGGTACATCACCTTCGCCTATGCCTGGGCGCTGGTGGCGTCGCCGGTGTACGCGGGGTGGGTGGCCGACCGGTTCGGGAACTACGACTATGCCATCGTGCCTGGAGCGATCTGCGCGTTCGCGGCGGGGGCCTGTTTCCTGTTCATCAAACGCCCGCCGGAGTTGATGGCGGAGGCGCCAGCGGCTGCCGACGATTAGGGGGCCGGGGGTAGCGCCATGCTACAATTGCGCTTACAGCGTCCCATGGCAAGAATGCCCCGATAGACCTACAACATCAGGGCAGCCATGTATTCGTTGGACTTCACATGGTCGGCGGATAAGAACCACCTCCTAAAACGGCAGCGCGGCGTGGCCTTCGAGGACGTTTACATCGGTCTTCGACGGGGCGACGCAGTTAGCACTATTTTCAGCCACAACCCTGAGCGGTATCCGGGCCAGGATTTGCTGCTGATCATGATTCGCGATTACCTCTACGCTGTTCCTCATCAGAGAGTTGGCGATTCGGTTCGCCTGATAACAATCTACCCTGACGGCGGACGAATGACGAGTTATGGCCTTAGGCAGGAAACGTAGAAATGTGCGAAATACACAGGGAGTACGAATATATCGATGACGAGGAACGCGACATCATCGAATCATACAAGCGTGGCGAATGGACCGCCCTGAGTCCGGAAGAATCAGCGCGCCGCTTGGCGATGCTGGAAGCCGCGGCACAGCAGCCACCGATAATCGTAGATGATACTGCGCCACGCAACTTGACTCCACCATCCCCGAAATCCCCAGACAGGAGCTTGAAAATGCCCACCATCCTTGAACAGTACATCGCCACGCATCCCGGGTCGGCCGAGCGTTACCGGGAGGCCGTGGGCATCTTCCCCGGCGGCGTGACCCACGATAACCGCTACGCCGAGCCGTTCCCGCTGTACATCACCCACGGGCAGGGGCCGCGCAAGTGGGACGTGGACGGCCACGAGTACATCGACTACGTTTCGGGGCACGGCGCGTTGATCCTGGGGCACTCGCATCCCGCCATTGCCGACGCGGTCGCCGAGCAGATCCGGCGCGGTACCCACCTGGGGGCGTGCACCGACGAGGAGGTGCGCTGGGCCAGGGCGATCATGAACCTGATGCCGGCCATCGAGCGGGTGCGTTTCCACAGCAGTGGCACCGAGGCCACGCTGATGGCGATGCGGCTGGCCCGGGCCTACACCGGGCGCAACAAGGTCATCAAGCTGCAGGACCACTTCCACGGCTGGCACGACTACGCTATGGCCGGATCAGACCGTCCGGCACCGGGCATCCCCGCCGAGTCCTGGGGCAGCATGGTCATTGTGCCCGCCGGCGACCTGAACGCCGTGGAGCAGGCCATGGAGCGCGATACGGACATCGCGGCCATCATTCTGGAACCCACAGGTGCGCACTACGGGCAACTTCCCTTTGACGTGCCGACCTACCTGGCAGGTTTGCGCGCGCTGTGCGACCAGCATGGCGTTGTCTTGATTTTTGACGAGGTGGTGACGGGGTTCCGCGCGTCATCCGGCGGAGCGCAGGTGCGATACGGCATCACGCCCGACCTGACCACCATGGCCAAGATCGTGGCCGGCGCGCTGCCCGGCGGCGCAGTGGGCGGCAAGGCCGACATCGTGGATATGATCGCCCAACGCGGCGACCCCGAGTGGGACAACACCGAGCGGGTCTATCATCCCGGCACATTCAACGGCAACCCGCTGTCGGCGGTGGCCGGCGCGACCTGCCTGGAGATGATCGCTGCCGAGCCCATCAACGAACGTGCCGACGCCATGGCCGCACGGCTCAAGGCGGGCCTGAACGAGGTCTTCACCCGCATGGAGGTCAACGGGCACGCGTATGGAGTTGCATCCATGATCCACTTCACGATGGCCGACGGAGATTTTGACCACCAGTTCGGGCCCGAGATAAACCAGCAGATCAAGTCAGCCGCCGCTTCGGCTGCGGTAACCGGCATCAAGCGCGCCCTTCAGAACCACGGTGTGGACATCATGGGGCGGGACGCGTTCCTGGTGTCGGCGACGCACGACGAGGCCGACATAGACGCCACGCTGGCCGCCTTCGAGGCGACGCTGGCCGAGGTGCGCGCGGAGGGATTGGTGTAGCGTTATACTCGTCGAATTCCGCTCAAATACAATTGATGCATTGAGCCTGCCCACGAGCAAACTTGGCTGGGGGATTTATCTGGATGCGCAAGCTCTGCTACGGATTCCTCATCGCGTGCGCGAGTTCTGCGCTTTTTCTGTTGGTCCTCAGTTCAGGAGTATTGGCAGTAGAAACGCCGTCCGCGTGGCAGTGGGTGCAGACCGTGGCTTTAGCGACCATGGCTAGCATGCTTGCGGGCGCCTTGGCCTTTTTGTTCATCAAACTGTTTGCGGATCAATGACGTGCGCACTCTCAGGATCGGTTGGACAATATTGGTTTTGTCCGGGCTGTTGTTGATTGTGGTCGGGTACGTCTTTGAGAACGTGCTAAGAATCGGTGACGTACCTGGTCTGATAGCTGTGGGAACCGCTCTGATCCTGTTGGCTGTGTCCTCAATGCTCAATTGGGCGTTCAAGCAAGCCTGGGAATCCCGACCTGACCGAAGTTCCTCAACGAACCAGGATGCGCCGATGCCCTGAGACGAATCACCAATTTAAGAGGTACACCATGTCTAGTTTTTGGGAAAAGATTGACGTTGATGGCGCGGAGATGGATATGTACGCCAGCGTGCCGTCGAGTCCGCCAGAGGCGGACGGGTTCAGCGCGCCGTACCCTGCGGTGGTGGTGGCGCAGCATGCCACCGGCGTTGATGAGTTCATCCAGGAGATCTGCGACCGGCTGGCTGCCGAGGGCTATGCAGCCGTCGCACCGAACCTGTACCATCGCCACAGCGACGAGGCCATCGCCGCGTCCGCCAACGGGGGGCCGAGGCCCAGTCCGGCGGTTTTGCTCAGCGATCCTGACATCGTAGCCGACATGAACGCCGCCGTGGAGTGGCTGCGGAATCACGATGCGGTGCAGAGCGATCGCATCGGCGTTACCGGGTTCTGCATGGGCGGGCGCGTGGCGTGGCTGGCTGCGGCGACCAATCCCCATTACCAGGCGGTGGCGCCCTACTACGGCGGCAACCTGATGACGACCTGGGGAGCCGGGGAAACGCCGCCGTTCGACATCGCGAACAACATCGACTGCCCCATGCTGTTCCACTTCGGCGAGATTGACGCCAACCCGTCGCAGGAAGACATGAAAAAGCTGGATGCGGAGTTGACCCGGCTGGGCAAGGAACACACCTTCCACACCTATCCGGGGGCGGACCACGCTTTCATGAATCCCTCCGGTGGGCGCTACAACGAAGACGCGGCGGTGGCGTCCTGGCCACGGACGCTGGAGTTTTTTGCGCAGCACCTGAAGGGGTAATGGTATTGGTGGTATTGTAGGGGCGGGTTTGAAACCCGCCCCTACGTCAGTTGCATCCCCCACGAGACACAGGAGGTATCGTCATGGCCAGTTTCTGGGAAAACCTAACCGTTGATGGTAGTGAAATGGATATGTACGCCAGCGTGCCCAGCAGCAGCGCCGGATTCACCGCGCCGTATCCGGCGGTAATCGTCTCTCAGCACGGCGGCGGCGTGGACGAGTTTATCCGCACCATTTGCGACCGGCTGGCAGAGGAAGGATACGCCGCCGTCGCGCCCAATCTTTACCACCGCAACTCGGACGAGGTGATGAACGCCGACCCGCGCCCGCGTCCGTGGGACGTGCTCAGCGATCCGGACATCGTGGCCGACATCAACGCCACCGTGGAGTGGCTGCGGAACCACGACGCTGTCAGTGACCGCATCGGTATCACCGGGTTCTGCATGGGAGGGCGCGTGGCCTGGCTGGGCGCGGCGAGCAACCCGCACATCAACGCGGTGGCTCCGTACTACGGCGGCAACCTGCTGGTGACCTGGGGCGCGGGCGAGACGCCGCCCTTCGAGTTGGCCGCCAACATCAACTGCCCGATGCTGTTCCACTTCGGCGAGGTTGACGAGAATCCCTCGCAGGAAGACATGCGGAAGTTCGACGAGGAGTTGAATCGGCTGGGCAAGCAGCACCAGTTCTACGTGTATCGCGACGCCGACCACGCTTTCATGGACTTCACCGGCCCGCGCTACCAAAAGGAGGCGGCCGACCGTTCGTGGCCTCGAACGCTGGAGTTTTTCGCCGAGCATTTGAAGGCGTAGCGGTGCGACAGGGTAGCGCTCCGGATAGGTGATTCACTTTCACCGACGCCGTCGCCAGCGAGTTAGGGGCGAATCCACCTCAGGCGGATTCGCCCCTAACCTGATTGTCAGCCTGCGAGCGGTCGTCGCCATGTCGCACAATCAAGTAGAAGAAGACCGTCGATTGCGCCGAGCCTATGAAGATTTGCCCAAAACGGAAATGCACGGAATTTCCGCTACAGAAAAGCATCCGGATGTCCGTCCTGAATGGGTCATGCAAATCATAGCTGAACCTTACAAATGATTCGAGGAATACCGGTCGAGGAATACCGGGCCGGGACACGGATGACGGTTGTGGTAGGGCGTGTTCCGCCAGCTCCGCAGTGGACAAGGTTGGTGTTCGTGGGCGATCCAGAAACGGGCCTGTTTCACACTGCTTACATGGACCGTAGGCTGGCAGAAAGGTACGGAGGAAGACCATGGCAAAACGAGCAATGAATCCTCAGAAACCTTCCGAGTGTGAGCCAGTGGTAAGGTATTTTCCCGAAACGCAATCACTGTGGATCGACAGCGGGAAACAGCTCGGAGGGGGTGAAACAATCGCAAAGGGCGTGGTCGTTTTTTACAACAAAGAAGACGGTTCCGTGGCCGAAGGAGTGCGTATCGAACTTGCCGAACACGTGCTCAAACCTTTTGTGGACGCCATCATAGCCAAGCACAACGCAAAATCCGGCCACGCGGAGCAGGTTTGAAACTTGCTCCCGTGGTTGCCGCAGACGCTGGAGTTTTTCGCCGAGCATTTGAAGGCTTAGCGGTGCGGCAGGGTAGGGGCGAATAATTATTCGCCCCTACAACGGAACGCCACTTGGTTTGCAACGCTACCTTATCACCGGGACGGGTTTGAAACTCGTCCCGGTTGCGTTTTCGAACGCTGCTGCGCGACCCGAGGACTCACGGCAGCACGTCAGCAGTGTTTGTCGGCCTGCTCACCCCAATACCGCCCAGGCCAGCGTGATTACTCCGGCCAGCACTAGGGATCCGGCCCACAGTAGGTCCAGGTTGATCCAACCCCTGCGGAGGAACGCAAGCCCGACCCGGTAGTACACGATGGCCGCCGCCGCCAGCATCGTTGCCAGCATGACCACCGTGTGCATAAGCAGGCCGACCACCCACCAGACCGGCGCGTCTGAGAGCGATAGGAATCCCCCGTGCTCGCCCAGGTCCCCCGCGAGTCCGGCGTCGGCGTCGGGGCCAGTGAGCGCCAGCACGACCGGCGCCAGCATCAGCCCGGCTCCGTGGGCCGTCGCCATCAGGAACGACCACGCGATCAGGTCCCGACCGCCCACGTTCATCCCGACCCACCGGGGATGCCGGTAGTAGAGCGCGAGTCGGAATAGCCCGAACGCCAACAAGGCTGCGCCGGCGGCAATCCGCACCCATCTCAGCGGCAGAAACGCTCCCAGCAGCACCAGGGCGACCAGCACCACCGCCACCGATACCAGGTGGCCCACTGCGATGTATCCCGTGGCGGTGTAGAGTTGGGCCGGTCGTTGCCGCTGGAGCGCCAGGGCCACCGCGAACAGCCAGCCCATCCCCGGGTTCAGCCCGTGGAACGCGCCCAACGCTGCTAGCCCCAGCCACGGGCCCAGCGCCGTCAGAGCCGCCGGGTCGGGGATGAGGGCGTGGAGTAGGAGGACCTGGATCACAGATACGGCGGAACTATAACGACAAAGCGGGGCGAATCCATCTCAGGCGGATTCGCCCCTACGTTGCGGTTGCGTCCCCGATCTGGCCTTTACGGGAAGCAGAAGGTGTCGGACGATGCGTCGCCGCCCTGGAGGCGCACCTGGTGGCTGCGCGTCTTGCCGTAATCGACGAAGAAGTCCTGGTTTACCGACATGCCGCCGTTGGGGTCGGCGTCGATGCGGGTGAGCCAGCCGTTCAGTCCGTCGGGGTAGAACTGGTCGTCCCAGGACGAGTACAGCGAGTTGGTCAGGTAAATGCGGCGTCCGTCGCGGCTGATCTCGACCATCTGCGGGCCGCCGGTGAGGGCTGCGCCGTTGGGATGGCCCGCCTTGCGGACCACGCCGCCCAGCTCCAGCTCGCCGGTCTGCACGGGGTTGAATGGGTCGGACACGTCGTACTGGAGCAGCTTGCCGGTGCCCCAGCAGGAGATGTAGAGGAACCTGTCGTCCACGGAGAGGTCGATGTCGGTGACCAGCGGCGGCACGGCGCCCAGGGGCTGCAGGGCCGGGGGCAAATCGGCGGCGTCGGCCGGCTCGGCGGGTATGGAGATGATCTTGCGGGCGGCCCATTCCTCACCGTCGCGATACCACAGGAAAATGGAGCCGGACAGGTCCTCGGTGCTGACCACCACGCCGCAGAAGCCGTAGTGGCGGGTGGGATTGTGGGCGGGCCGCAGCTCCAACGCCATCTGATGCTCGGCGCCCAGGTCAACGGCCTGGCGGTGAGAGCGCCGGCGCATGTCCCAGAAATGGAGCATGTGGCCGAACTTCTGCCCGACCACGTCCTCAAGCCGGACGCCATGCTCGAACATTTCGGGAGTGCCCCATTCGCTGGTCATCATGGTGTCCAGGCCGATGTGCCACCAGAAATCGTAGGCCAGTTCCTGCGGCCCGCGATCCAGTTCCCACGGGCCGATGGGCTCGAAGGTGTAGTGGTCAAGCAGCATGATGCCGCCGGGCCGGTCGCCCTCGGCGGAACCCAACGCGCTGACGTAGATGGCATCGGGGCCACAGTGTACGGTGTGGGGGCGGGAGTAGCCGGCCCGCTGGACTTCCTCCGCCTCGATGGTCTTGACGATGCGCGGTCGGGCCGGGTCGGGCTGGGTGTCCAGGATGTAGATGCGGCTGTTGGCCAGCGATGGCACCACCAGGTACCGCCGTTCCAGGTGGGGGTGCGCCGATGAAGGACACAGCGCGGCGCTGCAAGCGTTCCAGTTGAAGTGATGCAGCTCGTCGTCGAGGTAGGGCATGGGCACCGAGTGGACCACCTGCGAGTACGACGCCGAGTTGGGGTCGCAGTCCACCACGGTCATGGCGTCGGGTTCGCCCGAGTTGGGGTTCAGTGTGGCGACGTAGGCCAGGCGCTCCTGCGGAGCCTGCATGGCCAGTCGCGCCGATGGATAGAAGGTTGGGTCCGGTCTCCAGATTGCCATCGATGCACTCTCCAGGTTGGTTTGGTCGTTGGTCATTCCAGAGTCTGGACAAGATGACAACGCCGGGTCATTTTATACGTGGGCCCAGCGCCGGGCAACGGGGGAACGGCTCACGCCAGGGCCTTTTCAAAGTCTCCATGCGTCCCGCTCATGGTGAGCCTGTCGAACCACGAGCGCGTCCTTCGACAGGCTCAGGACGAGCGGATGCCAGAAGATCACGTAACTTTGGAATGGCCCTGGTCTCACGCGTATCCGCTTTGTAATTGCGTGGTGAAAGGACGGAAAGGTCGATTTCCCGCTCATTTCCTCTCATTTCCGCTAATTCAAGTAGTGCATGGGGCGGGTCGTGGGGCTGAATGGGGGCCGATGGAAAGGTTTTGGCGGCGGTTTTAGCGGTATTGGCGGGTTGGTGAGAGGATTTGGGGGAGTGGCGCCTGGAGTTGGATATTGGACGACTCGGGGATTTGGACGCTGGATAATTGGTTAAATCGTAAGGATGGATGGATGGTGAGGGCAAGGGGGAAGTGTCATGGTGTCGAGCATGGGGCGGGCTTCAAATGTCCGTCGCATTCACCATATTTCGACAGCCTTGGTTGGCAGGAATGCCCCGAATCCTCCCGACGCCCATGCGATGGTCCACAGAAGTAACTCTGCGATGTTTTCGGCGCGCATGGCGTTGTTGAACGAGTCCTTGAATTTGCCGCCTATACTGGTATCGTCTTCTTTCTCGGACGCTATTTTGGCTGCTTTGGTGGCCACCGCCGCTAACAGTGGAAAAGCCAGTAGTCCTGCGGTAGTCCATGCCCCAAGTTTCTCCTCGACAGTAGGATTGTTCGAGTAGGGGTTCGCGCTACGAAAACCGCAGAGATTGGTCGCTGGGGTCTTCGAAAACGGTAACGTCTGCTGGCACGGCGGACGTGTTGGTTGGAGGCGTCGGTGTCTCTGGTGCTGGCCAGCTGTGGGCCGTAGCCCTGATGGCGTCCCGAATTATCAGCAGTTGGGTTCCCGTTGTATGGGCGTCAACCGGTGAGTGGAATGGCTTCGAGCCTGCCCGTCGCCGGTTCGTGGAGCAGGCTCCAGTTCTGGAGGATGTCTTGTCCCAGCAGGGACGGCAGGTTGCTGCCGGATCGAGTTCGGGCTCCGATTCTGACGTCGGTGCGGTAACGGTAGAGCCGGCCGTTTTCCGAATCCCGGAACGTGAGGATCGCCGGCTCCCGGTACATGACGGTGGCGCCGCCCACGCCGTGGAGCGTCGCTGGTTGGGCGAGGGTTTCGTATGGCACCTCCAGCACGTCGACGTCGGCCCCGAGGATGCACGTGACCTGGGCGCCCGTGTCGACCAGAATGTCGATCTGCCCCTCAATGCTCAGTCTGGGCAGCGTCATGTGGGTTCTCATCATCGGCCGGCGACCGCTGTAGTAACCGTTGATCACAGGATCATCTCCGGCGGGTCGGGGTCCAGGTACAGCACTGCGACCGTACGTTGGAGTTCGCCTTCTGACCTGAGTTTTGCCAGCAGTTCCGGCAGGGTGTCGGCCAGGGTGAGTTTCTGATCGGAGTTCATGCCCGCCCACTGGCGGGGATGCTGTAGGCTCATGCCTTCAGTTTCGGCTCGCAGGCGCGTCGAGATGGCTTCGTACTCGTCCATCTGGGCCGAGATGTGGGCCGCCTCTTCGGGCGTTGTTGGTATGGGTTGGCTCATTTGTCCTCCGTTCCCGGTTGTGTGGGTCGTGGTGCTGGGAGCGTTCACCGACAGTGTGTCCGGCGGTTCGTTCTATGTCGTCAATGAGTGCTTGGTCAAGTTCCGGAGCGCGTTATGTTCCCGGCTGCCACGTAGCGTCGTGCATGAGATTCAGCTCATGGGGCTGTTCTGTTGGTAATTACGGGATTCGTCACGGTTCATCCTCTTTTTCGCCTACTTGAACAATCCTACTCCACAGGCACAATCACTCCCGCGGCCGTATGACCGCCCCCATCACGATAAGTGCCATCACTATTGTTGCGACTAACCTTGGTCCTGTACCTCCGAAGTATAGGAGGACGGCAAATGCGAAACCAGCGAAGGCAGCCGCTCCCAACTGTATCTCCGGCTGGCACTCATACAACACGGAACCCTGTATTTGGGTGACGTACTCGGTTGTCCACGGTAGAAAACCTGCTGCGAGCAACGCGCTCGCTATGGCTATCGTCAATACGGCTTTTAGCCACGGCCATGCCGTTACGATAGATGTCTTTACGCATTGAGGTACTCGCATCATTCTCCCGCTTTCGCCTTATCATCCGACACCAATAGGGATCTCTTCTTGCGCACAAATTCGGTGCAACCCTGCATACCAATGCTCGCTCACGGTGCTGTTTACGCACAACCGGCACCGGGCTTCGGGAATACCGTATAATGCCGCGTATCATCGAGATTAGGAGTATTCCCATGCCCCGAGTAGCACTTGACCTAGAACAGAAAGCGGATCTGGCCGTCATCAAGTCGGACGGCTGGCGCGTGGCGCAGGGTCTGGAACCCGGAGAGCCCAACCAGGGCCTGGTCGCCGAGAAGCTGGGCAGCAACGCGCGGCTGCCCGACTACGACGACTCCGGCTGGGAGAGCGGCGCGGACTTTCAGAAGCGCTATTCAGTTGGTTTCACCTTTGCCTGGTATCGCCTGCGGTTCACCATGCCGGAGACGGTAAAGGGCCAGGACGTGAACACCTGCCGCGTCTGGTTTGAGACCAACGTTGACAACTACGGCGAGATATTCGTCGACGGCAAGATTGACCGCAACATCGGCGTGGTGACCGGCAACAACACCGCAAAGCGCGTCCTGGTGGAGGAGCCGGGACAGCCGGGGCAGGAGCACGTCATCGCGGTGCTGGTTGCCAACGCGCCGCTGGGCGAGCCCGTGGGGTCCATCTTCATGCGCTACGCCACCCTGGCGTTCGAGTCGCAGCCGCCGCAGTAGTAGGCGGACTCGGGTTAAAAATGCGCCAGCCCTGTTACATCAGGGTTGGCATGATGATTCACCCATGACTGCAACCGATCGGAATGATGCGACTGCCGTCGCTGCCTGCGACCCGCGCGCGCTCAGCGTCGCGCGAGCGGTGCATGAGCGGGAGCAGCCGCTGGCCACCATCCTGTTCGGTTCCCGGGCCCGGGGCGACTACGAAGAACGTCGCTCCGATATTGACATCATGGTGGTGCAGACGGAAGAACCCGACGGCGAATACAAGGGTTCGGTTGCGGAGTGGACTGAAGGTATCGTCCGGGCAAACTACGGGCGTCGAGTGCCGGTTCAGCTGGTGTGGTTCTCAGAGCAAGAGTTCAGCGAAGGGAAGCGGTACGTCAACCACGTCGCTACCCAAGCCCTGTTCGACGGTGTAATCATGACGCAGAACCCGGAGGAATACCACAACCGCGACGCCGACGACGGGGAAACCGAGTACGAATACGACTGGACGCCCTATGATGAGCGGCTGCGTCACGCCGAAGCGCACCTGACTGCTTTTGAGGACATGATCGACTTGGGCCGCATTGACCTGCTAATCGGTCAGCAGGCTCAAAACGCGCTGGAACACGCGATGAAAGCCCTGCTGGAAGCCCACAGCGCGCGCTACCAGCGCACCCACAATATTGGGGATCTGCTGGGGCGCGTCCGGGACGTTGACCCGAACCTGCGCCAGTTCCAATTCAACATCCCGCCCGATATCTACACTCAATACGCAGGGGATCAGGTGTACCGATTGACCCGTCGGCAGCCCCTGCTGTCGGAGCAGCCCGATTATCGGGAGCGAACCGTCGCCGACGTCCAGCGCATTATCGACCGCGCCCGTGAAGTGCGCCAGCAGCGCGGCGATTAGCGCCTCACTCACCAATTCTCACACCAAACCCCGGAGGCTCCAACATGGCCACCCGATCTTTTGCCGGCACCGTGAACGCGCCGGACTTCCCTGACAGCGTCGAATGGATCAACACCGACCGGCCCCTGAGCATGGCCGACCTGCGGGGCAAGGTGGTCATCCTGGATTTCTGGACCTACTGTTGAATCAACTGCGTGCACGTGTTTCCGCAGTTGCGGAAAATGGAAGAGAAGTACGCGGATGAGTTGGTGGTCATCGGGGTGCATTCCGCCAAGTTCCCCAATGAGAAGTACGCCGACAACGTGCTTCTGGCGGCCCAGCGCTACGAACTGAAGCATCCCATCGTCAACGACGCGGAGTTCGAGGTGTGGCGGCAGTACGCCTGCCGCGCCTGGCCCACGCTGATGTTCGTCGATCCAGAGGGGAAGGTGATCGGCAAGCATGAGGGCGAACTGCCCTACGAGGCTTTTGATGATCTGATCGGGCGGATGGTCGCGGAGTTTGACGAGCAGGGGTTGATCGACCGCCGCGACCTGGGCCTCACGCCGGAGGCGGTGGAGGAGACCGCGTTGGCCTTTCCTGGCAAGGTGCTGGCCGACGGCGCGGGCAACCGCCTGTTCATCGCCGACACCAATCACAACCGCATCGTCATTACCAATCTTGACGGGCAAGTCCAGGCTGTGGTTGGTTCGGGAGCGGAGGCGTTCGCGGACGGCGACTACGCCAGCGCCGCTTTCAACCATCCGCAAGGAATGGAGTTGGTGGGCGACACGCTGTACGTGGCCGACACCGAGAACCACGCCATCCGCAGGGTGAATCTTGGCGCGGCCACGGTGGACACCATCGCCGGCACCGGGCAGCAGGGGCACGACCGGCGGGCGTCCGGCCCGGGAACGCAGATCGCCCTGAGCAGTCCGTGGGATCTAGCGCATCATGAGGGCAACCTGTACATCGCGATGGCCGGCACCCACCAGCTTTGGCGGCTGTCGCTGGCCGACGGTACGGTGTGTCCCCACGCCGGGACGGGGGGCGAGAACATCGATAACGGACCGCTGGCGCAGGCGACCCTGGCGCAGCCCAGCGGCATCGTGGTGGGCAAAGACCGGGGCGACGCGGACATCCTGTACTTCGCGGACTCTGAGACCAGCAGCGTACGCAGCGCCGGTATTGATCCGGTGACCGGCCGGGTGGCGACGCTGGTGGGGATCGACCTGTTCGCCTTCGGGGACCGGGACGGCGTGGAGCACCACGTCCGGTTGCAGCACCCCATCGGCATCGAATGGTACGAGGGCGAGCTGTTCATCGCCGACACCTACAACCACAAGATCAAGAAGGTGCTGCCGCTGACGCGCTCGGTGCAGACCGTGCTGGGTTCCGGCGCGATGGGTCTGCACGACGGGGCGGGCAAGCTGGCTACATTCAGCGAGCCCAGCGGGTTGAGCTTCGCCGTTTTTGAGAATGGACGCCAGCCGTTGCTCTACATCGCGGACACCAACAATCACGCCATCCGCATCGCGGACTTCGAGGCCGACGAGGTGCGTACGCTGGAGATTACGGGGTTGTAATTGGAGGGGGCGGCTCGACTTTGGGGCCCGAGCCGCCCGACGCATCTACCAACCAGCGCTATGGAGGTCTGCCCCGTATTCATTGACGAGACTGGGGTGCTGTCCGGTTCAACCAGGCGACAACCGCTCTTCGGCATCGCCGCGCTGGTCGTTCCTGAAACCAAAGACATTACCGATGCATTGTATCGACGACATTTCAACTTCAAATCGGGCCGTATGGCGGAGCGGCGACAAATTCGCCAGGACATCCAGCAGCAAGGTCGTAACCCGACGTTGAAAGAGGTCGATATTCTGATGCACTCGACCAGCCATCACGAGTACAAATTCACTGAAGCATCGCGATTCAATATCCAGCAGTACATCGATCTCCTCAACATTTACTTCACGTTCCCCGAGTTGCGGTTTCACGCGATGATATTGGATCGTCGTGCGCCCGATTACAGTCTTGATCGTTGGCACGGAGACGTCTGGAGCGCATACGTGCATCTCACGCGTGATTTGCTCGAACGACGACTTGACCGGAGCGTATTCGCCATTGTGGACTTGCAAGGCCAACCGAGCAACTCATCGGTGGTTTTGGAGGACGTGCTCTGCTCGGTGCCGCAGGTGAAGGGATGTTTGCGGGCTACATCTGATATGTCGGTCTATCTGCAAATAGTGGACATGCTCCTGGGATGTATTCAGTTCGATTGGAAAGACGACAACGGTTTTTACGATGCGTCATCAAAACGGGCTGACGATAAGCGCGAGATGGTCAATTTCGTCAAAAGCAGGCTCGGGCTTCTGCCTGGCGAGCGGTTCCTTGCCAATGGAGAATCGGCTAGGGAATGGGACGCGCCGTCATTATTTTCGGTGGATCGGGGGCGCTGGTGATTGATGTAGCACGCCTGGGCTCGTTAAAAGCGCGAAACGCGGCTATGTCCGGCGTCTATCCTCTAAGCTGGACGACGTTCTCCGACCACTCCGCGCTTGCGTTTATATGGTACCCAATTGGCAACATACCGTCAACAAATTGACAACAGCAACGGACTTGCAATAGAAAAAGCGCTTCGCCAAATGGACGGAACGCCCATGGCTGCGTAGGAGTATGGCCTGTTGGCCGGCTAGGACTTCACTCTGATGCTACAGATGGCATCAGGTTCGTCAACTGATTTTAAACGGAACCCAATGTTGTGTTCGGCGGTCTTTCGCTGGACTGGCTCAAGGCCATCTCTGGCGAGCAACGAGAAGATTGCGGCTTAAAACTCGCTCCGGCGCATCTAATTGCAATGCAGCCCGAGTCGCGCGTCCCTTTGGAGTTCGTCCCGCGATGTGCCCGCTAGGTTGTGGCACAAAATGATCTTCCCATCGCTCATCCCTGGGATTGAACAGAGCGCATACCTCTCCGGTTTCTGGATCAGTCGCATGTGTCCGGCTCAATTTGTGGCCATTACATCTCGGACAGGCCCAAGCAAGATTTTGGGGGTCGTCGCGCAGGGGGTCATCATCACGGAACTCCGACTTCGGACGGATATGTTCTGCAACGAACCACGTTGCTGCCGCGAATTCCTCTTCCGGAATTTTGCAATACTCGCATCGGGCGTTCGCTCGCTCGCTGACGAGCCTCCGTGTGGCGGTGGATACGGCCACGTTTGCGCTGTCTTCGCCTGCGTAGGCGACAGTTACGAGAGGCTATTGGTTTTCGTTGAGAGCTCGCTGGTCGTGCGCTATGTATGCCTGCTGCCATTCCATCGCCAAAGCACGGAGTTCGTCCGCCTCCGATTCGGATAGGTCCCGAAGTGCGGCCAACTCTTGCAATTCCCTGAGCCTGGAGGCCTGCGACGCTGGGAAAAGAGGTGCGGGGGATGGGAAATCAAGCACGGCCGCCCCACCGGACTCCATATCGAATCCAGGCCTTGGTTTGTCATACCACCTGTAGTAGTTCCCAATCGCCACGCGAATCGTTTCCGGAATCGCATACATGTCGTACACCGCACGGTCCAGATCGATCGTTGCGTCTACTACCGCCTGCTGGCTCGAGGCCTGATCGCCTGGACGTTTAGCGGCACCATACTTACGTAAGGCGGTGATCCGCTTCACCGCGCTCACCACCGACTGGACGCTTTCGTCAGTGGAGTTCATGGGCACAGGGATCGAGCGGCATGCTTCAACCCGAATTGTGCGCGACGGATTCACCAACTTTAACCAGAGGTTGATCAACGCACTGTTGAGCAGCCCGCAAATGAACTCACATGTCAGTTTGGGCTCGGGCGCGATAACGATGAAATCTTCACTGGGGTAGATGCCGTCCTCGTCGATTGCTGCGCGTACAACCCAAGGATGCCCTCCTGTAGCCCACTTCCCCAAGAGTACCTTTCTCCCCGTGAATAGCGTTTGGTGTGAACGTCGAGGTCGCTCGATATTGGGCGAATCATACCGTATCCACCGGGGATTGGTACTCCACGAAATGTTGAAGGGGTCCATCCCAGAGCGTCCTGTAAGATACCGAAGCGCTCCAGGTTCTTCTCGATCTAGCACATCTTTTCGTCCCTCAGACCCGGGGTCTATGCCTTTTGTGATCCAAGCTCCGCTCATAAGGTCGGCCAATACCGGATGGCCCCCAATCGAAGCCCTCAACTTCAAAAGGAGTGGTGGTTCGATGCTTGACTGCTTGGCGTTGATCCAGTCGTCCGGAGACGGAACGACGTCGACCATCGCGGATTTCTTTCGGTCAGGGTCCAGCATCTTCCAGATTGCCGGGGTGCGAGAGTTTTCGTTGGGGAAACGCTTCCGCGCGTTGATCACGGCGATTTCACTGCCGGCGTGGGGTACAAACCCCTGAGGTGCTTCCCAGATTTCGTGAATCTCGAGCTTGTCGAGTAGGTTCGCCCTAAGTTCACTCGCCCGAACTCCCGTATTTCCAAGAATTGTTCGAGGCATTATCGTGGAGATCATTCCCCCGGGCTTCAACTTGTTCAGGTAGCTATTGATGATCGTAATTGCGTAATCGTTTCCCCTACCGAAGGATTTGAAAGGCGGATTTCCCAAGATAATGCTGGGACTATTGGGGAATTTGGTCGCATCGGGATTCAATACGTCATGGGTTGAGATATGCCATGGTTGCCCATCTATATCGCCCGCGGCGATTGCGAGGTTTATTCGTGTCAAATCGGCGAGTAGCGGCTGCTGATCGTTTCCGCTAATCATTGTCGCAATCTGCTGCCGAGACCCCTCGTCATCAACATTGAATTGACGTAGTCGGTCGAGAGCGGCTACCAACAATGTACCTGTGCCGCAAGTCCCGTCCCACACGACAGGATCGTTCTCTTCTAGTCTCTCGATGGGGATGGCTTGTACCATTTTCCACGCAAGGTCAGCGGGAGTCGGGTACAATTTCCACTGTCTTCGCATTTCCTGCGTCATACCGTTCATTTGAAGGATTTGACTCAGAATACCCCCATCTACTATTCCGAGGTTGACCGGTGGCATCGAATTCACGAATTGCTCGGCGAGTCGTAGATTACGGCCTCCCGGGTCCCGGTGGATATTCGTCGGGTAAGTCAACGCAGTGTTTAGAACCGCTTCGGCCGAAGTGCGTTCGGCACAGCCGAGTTTTCCCTTATCCCAAGCGATACGAACTGCCAGAAACCTTAGAATCAGGCGCAGTTGTTCGGCCCTATCTGGCCACTCCTGGTCGGAGGCGTCAAACTCTTTGAAAAGGTCTACGAGGAGCTTTTTGAGTGCATTCTGTGTGGGTTGAAAAGCCCATTGGAGAAAGACGTCGTTCGACGCGGCACCTTCGTACAACGCGAATTGCCTGGATCGGATTTTGCGCCGCTGAACTTGGTCTCGTCCTAGCCTACCCTCCAACGACTTCAATCTGCCCGCCAAATCAGGATAGAGGATCGACTCTTCGATGATCGCCGGTTGTTTAGACGGCGAGGGCGGGAGGGCGTCCCACAACTCGCAGTGGGTTGGTCTGGCGATCAAGCCGAAAGGGGCCCACAGTTGCCTTCCCAGCGTTTTGACTTCTCGGACCGATGATGCTGAATCATCCATCCAGCGCACCGCTACGGCAGAAGTAAACTGGTCAGGCGGCATTTTCCAAAAAGCGCCCAATTCAACAGGGTCGAGTCGCTGCCCTGCAAAACTATGGTCGATGTTGCGTTCGAGCAGCGATTCTTCGTACCCGACCGCGGCAAGACCTCGGGTAATGGCGCGCTCTATGCTGGCTGGCATTTGAGTGCCGATCATATCCAATTTCCCCAGACCGGGTGGCCAGTTTGTTAGTGGCCCGCTTTACCTCCGGGACCCCTGCCGTTTGCTTGTGGTTGGTTCTTATAATACCATTGCCGCCATCATAGTTCGGTTGCAGTTTGTCAACTTGTTTTGCAAGTGGCTCCAATAACCTGCCATCTCACCCAAGCTGAGCGAGCCGAACGGTTCGCTGGTTGCCTTCTTGACGTTGGATGCGCCATCCGGCAACATAAATACGTCAGGTTACCGCCGTTTTCCCCATTACGCCGCTAGATCCAGGAGCACCCATGGCAACCCCTTTTGTTGAATACAATTCTGATCCCGATTACGCCGTCAAGATGGACGACAGCATTACGCTGATGGCCAGCAAGATCATCCGCGACGTGCTGGTGACGCGCGGGGAGCCCATCCGGCGCGCCCAGCTCTGGCAGGCCGTGGAACTGGCGATGGGCGAACGGAAACCGGACGTTGACGGGGTGTTGAAACGAGATTGGTTCAACAACCAGGGAACAGGTCCGGGCAGATGGGAGCTGACGGACGAGGCCGGGGCTGGCGCATCGCCCTTTATGGACGCCGGCGGCGCGGTCAATCTGGCCGTGGTCGTCGCATACCTGCGCCGCTGCCGCGGCGAGGCCCCCTACATCGGCGACGTGGGCGATTTCATCAAAATCTGCCAGCCGGACGTGGAGTTGGACGCGGCCTGGCTGCTCCAGAGCAGCCGCGCCATCGGCTGAGGGCCACTCACCGATTAGCGAAAACCTGCCGCCGGTCGGGGGATATGCGAGAGTCTTTGGGTTCCCGGATACCTTTTGTCATGCCCGTGATTGCCGGCGAAGGGCAAGCGGAGCGGAGGGCTAGTATTCGTCGTAGCTGCCGGCGAGGCTGACGGACAGGACGCGTTCCCGTCCGGAGAGGTCGGGTTCCACGGTAATTTCAGCGTCGGGGAAGGTTTCTGACGCCAGACTGCGGGCTTCGTCCATCTGCTCGGGGTCCATTTCCAGCAGGATTACGCCGTGGGGTTTGAGTCGGTCCGGCTCGGCGGCTTGTTTGATGAGGCGGCGGATGTGGTCGAGGCCGTCGGGGCCGCCGTCCAGGGCCGCCACCGGCTCCCACTGGATTTCTGGTTGCAGCGTGTGTATGCGGTCGGCGGGGAGGTAGGGCAGGTTGGCGGCGATAACATCCACCGGCTCGGGCAGCGATTCCAGCAGGTCGCCCTTGAGGAGCGTGACGCGGTCGGCGACGTTGTGCAAGCGGACGTTGTAGGCGGCCACGTCTAGCGTGGGGTCGAAGGCGTCGCTGGCGTAGATGCGGGCGGCGGGCAGGTGGATGGCGAGGTTTATGGCGATGGCGCCAGTGCCGGTACCAATGTCGGCGATGACCAGTTCGCGGCTCTCCATGCCCATGAGGGCCATGAACAGGGCGTGTTCCACCAGGGTCTCGGTTTCGGGACGGGGTATCAGCACATCCGGGTTGACCAAGAGGTTGACGCCGTAGAACTCGCGGTAGTTGAGGATGTAGGCCAGGGGCTCGCGGGTGAGGCGCCGTTCGACGATGGCGGCGAGTTGGGCCTCCTGCTGGGCGGCGACCTGGGATTCCTGCTCGGCAAAGATGGCCTGGCGGGGCATCCGCATGACGTCCATCACCATGACCTCGGCCTCGAGGCGGGCGTCGGGGATGCCGCCGGATTCCAGCGTGCGGTGGGTGGCCTGTATTACGTCGCGTAGGCTGGGCATGGAGGATGAGGGACGCGGCAGAGGGTCAGGGGGATGCCAAGCGCTCGGCGTCGCGGATGTAGTCGGCGGTTTCGCGGATGCGGCGCGCCGTGTCCGGGCCGCACATGCCGTTATAGAAGCAGGTCCCGTGCAGGTAACTGATCCGAGTGAAGTATCGGCCGACGAAGTTTTCGAAAATGTCCGATCTCATGGCCAGCGCCAATAAGCCCTCGGTGGTCATGGCGGTGGTTTCAGGTTCCTCGCCGGTTCGGGCCAGAATCAGGGCGTCGGTGGCCCGTTTGGTGGCGCACCACGCCTTTTCCGCGGCGTCCCGAATGTCGTCCTGTTCCAGCCGCTCGACCGCCTGGGCATGAACCTGGCGGGCGTCGGCGAAAATGGCGGGGTAGTCCTGAACTGGGGTCATAGTGGTTAAGGTCGCTGGATGCTTACACGGAGGCCAAGCGTTCGGCGTCGCTGATGTAGTCGGCGGTTTCGTGAATGCGGCGTTCCGTTTCGGAGTTGCAGATGCCGTTGTAGAAACAGGCCCCGTGGAGTTGGCTGATGCGGCTGTAATAGCGTCCTACCAAGGTTTTTACCGCGGGGTTTCGTCGCGAAAGGGCATCCAGTTCGTTGGAAGTGATGGCGGTGGTTGCGGGTTCCTCTCCGGTTCGGGCCAGAATCAGGGCGTCGGTGGCCCGCTTGGTGGCGCACCACGCCTTTTCCGCCGCATCTCGAATGTCGTCCTGTTCCAGCCGCTCCAGGGCTTGAGCATGGACAGCGCGGGCGTCGGCGAAAATCGCGGCGTAGTCCTGGACTGGGGTCATGGTCACCCTCACCCTAGCCCTCGCCCGCCTGAGGCGGACGTTCCGCCCATCGAGGGAGAGGGGACAAAACATCAAAGGGGGGAACGGTCACGCGGAGATTGCGGCCAGACCGCGCTCCTGGTCGTCGGCGATGAGGCGGTCGATGATCTCGTTGAGTCCGCCGTCCATGAGGCGCTGCATGCCGTGGATGGACTGGCTGATGCGGTGGTCGGTGATGCGATCCTGTGGGTAGTTGTAGGTGCGGATCTTCTCGCTGCGGTCGCCGCTGCCGATCTGGGCCTTGCGGTTGCTGGAGATCTCGGCCTGATGGCGTTCCTGCTCGGCGGAGTAGAGGCGGCTGCGCAGGATGGTCATGGCCTTGGACTTGTTCTTGTACTGGGAGCGTTCGTCCTGGCAGACGACCATGATGCCGGTGGGTTCGTGGACGATGCGCACGGCGGTGGCGACCTTGTTGACGTTCTGACCGCCGTGGCCGCCGGCGTGGAATATGTCGATGCGCAGGTCGTCTTCCTTGATGTTGACCTCGACCTCGTCGGCCTGGGGCAGGACGGCGACGGTGGCGGTTGAGGTGTGGATGCGGCCCTGGGCCTCGGTTTCGGGGACGCGCTGGACCCGGTGCACGCCGGCCTCGAACTTGAGCTTGCTGAACGCGTTGCGTCCGTCGACGGAGAAGGCGATGCGGCTGAAACCGCCCAGGTCGGAGGGGTTGGAGTCGAGGATGTCGACGCTCCAGCCCTGCTCCTGGGCGTAGCGCTGGTACATGCGGTAGAGGTCGGAGGCGAACAGGGAGGCTTCCTGCCCGCCGGCGGCGGCGTGAATCTCGACGATGACGTCGCGCTCGTCGTTGGGGTCCTTGGGCAGGAGGGCGATGCGGAGTCGCTGGGCCAGGTCGGAGAGGCGGGTTTCAACGTCTTCCAGTTCGAGCTGGGCCATTTCGACCAGTTCGGGGTCGCCACCCTCGGTGATGAGGGCGCGGAGGTCGGCCCGCTCTTCGACGAGGCTGTGGCGATGCACGTCGATGGCGACCAGGTCTTCCAGACCGGAGCGTTCGCGGTTCAGTTCGCCCAAGCGTGCGTAATCAGCGGCCACCTCGGGTTGGGCCATCTCGGATTCGATGGCCCGATACCGCTCCACAATGGGCTGCAACTTGTCGAAAATGTCGGCCATTACGCTCACGCCGCCTGAAAAAACTGGAGTCAAGTATAGCCCACCGCCCGGAATGACGGCAAGGTAGCGCACTCGCCGGCGCGTGCGGATTTGGGGCAATGCGGGCACGGCGACGGCACGACGGAGGCTGATGTTCCACCCGCAAGGGGAAAGGGAGGTTTTGGGTCGGTCAGATCTTGGTTAGATGGGCCTCCGCAGAAGGCGGACGTTCCTCACCATGAGCGGGCGCGTGGGCCATGCGTGAGAGTGTATGGTGCTGTCTTCGAGGAACTGCATCGCGCTTCCAACCTGAATCCAAACGGAGGATCCGGGTCCGGCTACGGAACGGGCGCCGACATTTGTCAATGAAACGTCGCTCAGTGAGCGGGATTGCCGCGTCGAATTGGTCCTCAAAGTGAAAATCTGGAAGGTGATTTCGCTACTCGGGTATTGGCTTACCTGCGCCCGTGCGCTGCTTTCGATGGAATTCGGAGTATCGCGGTCCTGTTGGCTCGCTCCGATTCTGCCGTTGTGCCAGGCGGGTTATTCGGGGGTGAAGTCCGCTGGGTCCAATTGGTACCAGTAAACGTCGGAGCCGTGCAGTTCGGCCTCGACCTCCTGGACGTTATGCACGCTGGCGATGACGGCGTGGCAGGGATGGCCGGTCAGGCGTTGCAGCAACTCGGCGTTTCGGCGGGCTCGCGTTGTATCGCGCTCGTCGGCGGTGTAGGAGGCTTCCACGGCGATGTAGTAAATCTCGCCGTCGGGGTTGGTGGTGATCAGCACCAAATCGGCCCGGATGAAGCTCTGCCATTCGCCGGCGGACGAGATGTTCCGGCCCACGGGTCCAATCAGCTGCCGCAGTTGTTCGCGGGAGAGGCTGTCCTGGAATTCAAGACCGAGCAGTTCGGGGATCTCGCCGAAGTGCGCGGCGACCACGTAACGGGCGGTGTTGCCTTTCAGCTCGCCGATGGATGTCTCGATTCTCTGGTTGAACTGACGCTGTTCCTCGTTGAACTGACGCTGTTGCTCGTTGAACTGGCGCTGTTCCTCGTTGAATTGCTCCTGCTTGGTGATGAATTGGTCGACTCGGTCGACGAATGCGTTGAACCTGGTGGGGAGTTCCAGGAGTTCGTTGGTCAGGATGAGGCGTCGGGCCGCTTGGTAGAACTGTGCGTCCTCTTCGAGCAGCCTGAGCAGGTCGTCGCTGGTGTTGATCGTGGTCATCCTGGCCTCTCCGTTGGTTTTCCATTCTATATCAACCACGTTGGTTGCAGGAACTTCGTTGACTGGTGGCTGGGATGATCGCGTAACTCTGGGGTTCCGTGTGACCGGACCCCTGAAGGGCGGCATGCCTCAGCGGATCTCCAAGTGTCCGTAGATCGAAGTGCACTGCTGGGTCATTCACTACTTCAGCTCATTCCAATTGAGTAGCGAAATCGCCTAAAAATCTGGGTACGCGCGAGGGCGGATGGTATAGTTGCGCCGTCAGCAGGGGTTGCAGTTGGGATTTTTGGAGAGAATCATGTTGAAAGCAGAGCGCGACAAGCTGATGAGCGGCTTGAGCGACGAAGACCGGCGGAATCTCCGGCGCGTCGTCGGCGCGATCAAGGAGGCCAGGGGAGGCAGTCCCGATGCGCCGGCCGGCACGGGAAGGATCACGGCGCGGGAATTGCTGTATGGGTGGCAGGAAGAGTTGTCGTCTGATGTTCGCGCGGCGCTGGAAGCAACCCTGGTCCGGGACGAAACGGGTCCCAGGGTTAGCGAGGAGGCTCCCGACTTTTCGCTGAAGCGACTGGGTTCCGAGGAGCGGGTGAGGTTGTCGGATTATCGCGGGCGGCGTCCGGTGGCGTTGGCCTTCGGCAGCTACACTTGACCGCCCTTCCGCGCCCAGTCTGAGCGCATGACGCAGATTTACCAGCGTTACAGGGACGATGTTGAGTTCTTCGTGGTGTACGTGCAGGAGGCGCACCCCACTGACGGATGGCAGGTGGACAGCAACCTCGACGAGGGCGTGCTGTATCGCCAGCACCAGAGCTACGACGAGCGGGAATCGGTGGCGCAGTCGTGCAGCATCGATTTGCAGATCGGCCTGCCGGTGATCATCGAGGAGATGGACAACGCCATCGACGAGGCTTACGGGGCGGCGCCGGAGCGGCTGTACCTGGTGGGCGTGGACGGACGGGTGGCCTACCACGGCGGCGCGGGGCCGCACTTCTTCGACCTGGACGAGTGGGAAGGGGCGATTGCGGCGTGCGTGGGGGTTGCTGTGGGCGGGTAGGCTCTAGTTAGCCAGCACTGCAAATTGTTTTTGACCGGAGTTGAATCCGCAGTCTCGCGACGCACCAGAAAGGACGAGGATATTTCAAAGTAGGGGTTGCCACCCTCACCCTAACCCTCTCCCATCAAGGGAGAGGGGACGGCGCGGTAGTTGGTTAGGTGGTGAGGATTTCGCGGAGGCGGCGGATTACGACGTCGGTTTCGGGCTCGGTTAGATTGAGAGGGTCGACCATTAGCTCGTCGGGTGGGCCGAGCTGCTGGAGGAATATGGGCGGGTCACCCTGCTGGAGCGCGGCTGAGACCTCGCGGGGCGACGGGCCGGACCAATCATCGCCGCCGAAGTTGAGGACGGCAGTAGGAATGAGGTGATCGAAGCCGTCGTGCTCGAGGGTCACGCGCAGTCCCGGGACCTCGACCAGGCTGTCCACCACCCGCTGGGCGAGGTTGCGGTAGAACTCCATTTCGGCCTCCTCGTCCTCCTCCACGAACATGGTCAGGGCGGTTACGAGGCCCAGGATTTCCTCCTTGGCGACCTTCATGGGGCGGCCGAGGAACTGGGCAGGGCTGGCGTTGGCGAGAGCGGCGTCGATGAGGTCGGCGCGGCCGCAGAGGATGCCGGTGCCCTGGGGCCCGCGGACGCCCTTGCCGCCGCTGAATATGACCATGTCGGCGCCGTCGTTGAGGTAACGATGGAGGTTCGCGCGCGGGGGCAGCATGGACGCGGCGTCGACAATGACCGGCACGTCGTGGGCGTGGGCGATTTCGCAGACCTGATCGAGGGGAAGCATACGGCGGCTGGTGTAGGGGGCGCACAGGTAAGCGACGGCGGCGGTACGCTCGTTGATGGCCGCCTCCATCTCCCAGGGGTGGCTGTAGAGGTAGTTGCCGACCTCGACGATTTTGGCGCCGGCGACGCGGTAGGCGTGGTCGTAGGGGAATCGGTGCATGGTCTGAAGGATGATCTCGTTCTTCATGCCGTCGGTGTCGGGCAGGCGGTGCATCTGTGCGGGGTCGCTGCCGGCGATGCAGGCGGCGGCCTGGAGGAGCAGTCCGCCGGCGGCTCCGCTGGAGACCATGGCGGCCTCTGCGCCGACCAGGCGGGCGATTTCCTCTCCGGCTTTGCGGTTGAGCTCGTCGATGTTGACCATGACGCGGGATGCGCCGGCCATCTGCTCCAGCACTTCGGGTCGGGTGCGCGTGCCGCCGAGACGGGTTACCGAGCCGGAGGCGTTGATGATGGGGGTGACGCCGAGGTTGCGATAGGCCTGTTCGGCGTCGGTGATGTTCTGCTGGGTCAAGGCGGCCTCCCTGGCTGCGCGCGGCGGTGGATGCGGGCATTATAGCAAGGGGGTGGGTTCCCTCACGCGTTACCGGATGTCGGGGTCGGGCTCGCACTGGTGACAGAAGGACACCGCGGCGGTATCGCCCAACAGATTGCTGACGCGGCGCAACGTGTGCTCGCTGTTCATGCGCACGGCCAGCCGGGTCAGCTCGCTGACGCTTTCGTCGGGCAGGCCGTGAGCGTGGCCGACTACGACAAGTGCGCCGGGTTGAATGTCCTCGGACGCGGGGAGTTGGTCGAGTATCGTGATGGGAGCGTCGCTGTCCGGATACATCCATGCCTCATCGTTGTGACTGCAATGGCCGCCATAGGTGGTGAGGAGGACCGATTGGTACTGCAGCGGCTCCTCGCTGATGGCGCGGCAGACGCTGTACTGGTTGTTCCCAAATTCCCGGAGGACTGCCGGATCGGCGGCCATGCGGACCACCGATATGACATTCAGCGCGACAATGAGCGGGAACAAGGCGGGCAGATAGATCACAAATGGCCTGAACCTCGCACTGGCCCACAGGCGTCGCGTCAGGTCGTCGGCAGCGATGCCCGTCGATATGATCAGCAGGGCGAATATGGGCACCAGGATGCCGACGTTGAAGTTGTTGGCAACCAGGCCGAACAGGACGATGGTGAGGAGCGCCACCAGCGCCGCGATTCGGAGGATGGCAAGGCGAGGCCGCCACAACACGTAGAGGAATGCCGCTGCGAACATCAAGCCGACCAGCCCGGGGACTACCGGACCGTGGGGCTGCCGGTAGGCCAACGGCGCCGGCGTTTCCACTTGCCCGATCAGCGCCTGGATGTAGTCCCACATCTTCACGGCGGACAGTTTCAGTTCGGCCAGGTCCATCAGCGGGAAAGATCGGTCGTGGGCGTGACGGAAATAGACCTCAAGCAGGTAACTGCGTTTCGGATCGTCCGCAAAATCCGCGAGAACGACGGCGCCGATCAGGGTGAGGCACAGTACGTACAGGCTCGCGGCCCACAGGGCGGTGCGCTTGTCAGGGCCATTCGGCGCGGAAAACGCTCGCCAGAGCCACGCGAGGACGGGGATCGCGATGATCCACTTGTACGGAACATACTCGTACATGAGAACGCCGGCCAGGATGCCGGCGAACCCCGCCCATATCAGTTGATGGTCCCGGGATGTTTGACTGCATACCGCACAGTAGAACAAGAGCGTTGCAAAAATGAAGCCGCCGAAAATTTCCTCGGCGGTGTTCCCGCCCAGCACCAGGATACGCAGGGTGGCCATGGTGAATACGGCCAGTATGACCGCGGGCCAGCCCACGTCCAAGCGTCGCAGGGTCAGCGCCATGAATAGTATGGAGAGGGCGCCGGCGATGCTGAACAGGGCACGCATGGCCTCCAGTGAGTACCCGCCGATGGAGAATCCGATGGCAGCCATCCAGTTGGTGAAGCGGAATTCCAGGGGTAGCTCGCTGTGTTCCAGGGCGCGGGCCGCGATGCCGCCGGTCTGGATTTCCTCGAATATCGGATGCGCTGGAGGGAGGTAATCCAGCAGGACGTAGCGCAGCGCAACCGCCAGGACCACCAACCCCCACGCCCAGTGGGGTCGCCAGTTGGCCGACCAGTCGATACTCCGCAAGGATGCCCAGATTGAGCTCCACCCGAAGGTCAGCAAGCCGGCCGCGACCATTGAGATGATAAGCGTGAAAGTCCAGGGGTTGCGGTAGAAAGAACCGAGTTGGTGAATCAGGATTACGGACAGCAGCAGGGGGAGCAGAATCCAGGCAGCAAGGAAAACGAACGGGTCAGCCCGTCGCCAGCCGCTGGTTGGATTAGTCAACCCATTCCGCAAACGTCTGAATGGCAGTCTATTGATTGATATTCTCATAGTTTCTGGATAACTAATGCGATCATACAATTAGCAGGTTTGATATGATGGTGCAATAGCACGATTGCGACCATGGTTCACACAGGACAGGGTATTGCGTTTGCACTTTCTGGCGTCCCCGTTCGCGGCGGCGGCGGCAACCTACGGCATAGCAGTCTGGCGCCTGAGCCGCCTGCCCGCGATCTCCGACTTTGACAAGCTGGCAATTTATGCCAGTATGGGCGTAATCCTGTATGGCATGAGCGCAGTAGTTGTAGATTTGGGAGGACAGGCCGTGTTTTACACCATTGGGGCCATCATCAAGTTCTTCGACGAAAGAAAGACCGAGCGAAATGCCAACGCCGTCCGCATCGTGAGCAACGATAACGATCTTACGGCGCAGGTTATCAGGGAAAATCCAACGCTCGCTGCGCAGGTGCTGGCGCAGTTGGACCACGATTCAACCGAGGCCGCGAAGTAACCGTCAGGCTGGCCGGCGTGCCCGACCATGCGTTTCCCTGTGGTAACATTCGCCCACCGCAAATACTTGGAGGTAGCACTGTGACCACCGCCGACCGTCTGAACCACATTCCGCTGGGGGAGGCGATGTTCTCCCAGCGCGCCATACGCCGCTTCAAGCCGGACCCGATTCCCGCCGACGTGATGGAGGACATCATGCAGTCCGCCATCCGCGCGCCCAACGGAGGGAACAACCAGGGCTGGCATTTCATAGTGGTGCAGAACGAGGAGATGCGGCGCAAACTGGGCGATCTTTATCACGAGGCGTGGTGGGCCAAGCGGGCCGACGCTGGCATCATGGGGCCCCAGGACATTCCGCCCGGCCGGAACTCGATGCGCTCGGCCATGCGGCTGGCCAATGAGATCGGAGACGCGCCGGTGATGGTGCTGATTTGCGCCACGTCCAAGGGTGCGCAGGCGGCCGGGTCGGTGATTCCGGCGGCGCAGAACATGCTGCTGGCGGCGCGGGCCTTCGGGATCGGCGGCACCATCGCCACGCTGCATCCGGTGGTGGAGGAACGGGTGCACGCGCTGTTCGGCATACCGGAGGAGGCGCAGATCGTTTACTGCATGCCCTTCGGCTACCCACGGGGCAACTTCGGGCCGGTTACGCGCAAGCCGTTGAACGAGGTATGTTCGTACGACCGGTGGGGCGCGCCGCGGGATTAGATTGTCAGCCTCGGCGTGATTATCGTAGCCACGCCGAGGCTGTCGGCGAGCTCCTGTTGCGCCGGCTCGATGTTGCCGCCGACTGTCAAAGCTAGAGCCGGCGTACCCATAATGGCGGACAGCGTATCCGCACGTTCCCGAGCCCGCGTGATGTCGTAGTCGGCGATATTTATCGACACTTCGGCCACTGCATGAACCGCCTGCCGGTCGTCACGGCGACGAGCTGAGAGGATGACGTCGGCCCGTTCCAAGTGGTCTCCCTGTTCCTCGGTGATGATGCTTTGATCTTCGGCGTCGTTAATGAGACCCTGAAATTCCGGTGACCGAGCGACAATCCAGCTCTGAATGATATGAGCGTGGGTAAGCCCCAGGCGGCGACTGGCGATATTCACAATGTTGCTGTGTACGCGCCGTTCGGCCTCTGCTCCTTCCAGGTTGCCCAGCCGGCCTTCGATCCGATCCAGCCGCTGGGTGGTCTCTGCTCGCCAATCCTTCATGTCGGCCATGTCGGTTTGGAGCTGAGTGACGCCGGATTGGAGCTGGGCAACATCAGATTCCAATCGGCCCAGGCGTTCGGCGACGAGCCGGTTGTTTTCCTCGGTTACCCGCACGAATTCGGCGAACCGCTGGGGCAGTTCCAGCAGTTCACGGCCGAGCAGGATTCCCCGAATGGTGTCGTTCCATTCGGGCTGCTCGTTGATGATGCGAACGAAGTCGGCGATGTCCGTGATGGTAGTCATTCAACCATTGTACCGAAGCTACCGGTTGCGTTCGTAGCGATAGTCGCTCGCGGTGCCGCGCTCGGGCGTGGCGGTGGGATTGTTGGGCAGGTAGGCGTAGTTGGGATCGACGCCGACCTTGGGAGCCAGGGTGTTGCGGAGGGTGCCGATGTGCTCGACCTCGAGTTCCACGGTGTCGCCGGGTTCCAGCCAGCGGGAGGCCTCGTAGCCCTTGCGGATGGACTCGCGGACGGACCCGCCGCCGACGGTGCCGCTGCCGATGAGGTCGCCGGGGGCGATGCGGCTGTCCTTGGCGGCCCGCTCGATGATCTCGCCCCAGGTATACCAGGCGTTGACGGTCTCGCCGTCGCGGAGCCAGTCGTCGCCGTTGACGCGGGCGTGGGCCTTGAGGTCGAGGCGGCCGTCTTTGATGTGGGGCATCATCTCGTCGGTGGTGACGATCCACGGGCCGATGGACGACGCGGAGTCCTTGCCCTTGGCGGGGCCGAGACCGAAGGCCATCTCATCGAACTGCAGGTCGCGGGCGCTCCAGTCGTTGAAGATGCAGAAGCCGGCGACGTACTGCATCGCCTCGGAGGCGGGCACGTTGGTTCCGGACTTGCCGATGATGCAGCCGATCTCCAGCTCGTAGTCGAGTTGCTCCGATGCCGCCGGATAGGGCACGTCCTCGTCCGGGCCGTAGATGACCAGGGGGTTGGAGAAGTAGAACACGGGCATGCGGTACCAGACGTCGTTGATTTCCCGCGTGCCCTGGGAGGTGGCGTGCTCCTCGTACACGATGTAGTCGCGCACGGTGGGCGGCTGGAGGATCGGCGCGCGGAGGCGTACGTCGGATAGTCCGACGGCGGGCGCGCCTACCTTGCCGGCCAGGGCGTCGCCGACGCGGTCGACGGCGGAGTCGCCGGTGTTCAAGAGCGCGCCAACGTCCCTGATGGTGCGGCGGGCTCCCAGCAGCGCGCTAACGTCCACCACTGCGTCCTCCCGGAGGACGCCGCAGCGGGGGCCGGAGCCGTTGTCGTAGGTAAGGAGTTTCATGTTCGCAGTTCCTTTTTGGTCAGGTGCCGTTGGAGTAGCCTGCCAATCGCTCGGCGTCGTTGATGTAGTCGGCAGTCTGTAGGATGCGCCGCTCCACTTCGTCAAACGGCTCACAATCCCCCAGATAAAAACAGGAGCCGTGCAATTCGCTTTGTCGTGAGAAGTAACGTCGGCGCAGTGGGCGGACGGCCTGATCTGCTACCGCCAGCCCATTCAACCCTCTCGTGGTCTCGGATGATATTACCGGCTCGACTTCCGTACGCGCCAGAATCAGCGCGTCGGTGGCGCGCTTGGTGGCGCACCAGGCCTTTTCGGCGGCATCGCGGATGTCGCCGGCCTCCAGCCTCCGCAGTGCGTCAGCGTGGACGGCGCGGGCGTCAGCGAAGATGGCGGGTACGCGGTCGGTGGTGGTTGTCATGGGTAAACGTTCCTGCTGTTTCAGGCGGCATCAGCATAACCGGCCAGCCTCATAGCGTCGACGATGTAGTCGGCAGTCTGTATGATGCGCCGCTCCACCTCGTCAAACGGCTCACAATCTCCCAGGTAAAAACAGGAGCCGTGCAATTCGCTTTGTCGTGAGAAGTAACGCAGGCGCAGTGGGCGGACGGCCTGATCTGCTACCGCCAGCCCATTCAACCCTCTCGTGGTCTCGGAAGAGATTACCGGCTCGACTTCCGTACGCGCCAGAATCAGCGCATCGGTGGCGCGCTTGGTGGCGCACCAAGCTTTTTCAGCGGCGTCGCGGACATCGCCGGCCTCCAGCAGCCGCAGCGCGTCGGCGTGGAGGCTGCGGGCGTCGGCGAAGATGGCGGATACGCGGTCGGTGGTTGTCGTCATAGGGTGAACATACTCGCTGTTTCAGGCGGCGTCAGAGTAACCGGCCAGCCTCATAGCGTCGACGATGTAGTCGGCAGTCTGTAGGATGCGCCGCTCCACCTCGTCAAACGGCTCACAATCTCCCAGGCAAAAACAGGAGCCGTGCAATTCGCTTTGTTGTGAGAAGTAACGTCGGCGCAGTGGGCGGACGGCCTGATCTGCCACCGCCAGCCCATTCAACCCTCTCGTGGTCTCGGAGGATATTACCGGCTCGACTTCCGTACGCGCCAGAATCAGCGCGTCGGTGGCTCGCTTGGTGGCGCACCAAGCTTTTTCAGCGGCGTCGCGGACATCGCCGGCCTCCAGCAGCCGCAGCGCGTCAGCGTGGACGGCGCGGGCGTCGGCGAAGATGGCGGATACGCGGTCGGTGGTTAGCATGGGGGTAGCTGCTCAGTGTTGAAATGGCGGAATAGGCAGGGTTGCTATATGTTGAGACGACCGTCAACATATGCACGGGCGGCCTCGTAGTGCCAGTTAGTTCTGATGTTGGTGTGAAATTTCCTGGTTTGGCAACCTGGGGCTTTGGGGGCATTGTTTGCATTGTAAAGTACGCAGCGCGGCCCTTGTACTCGTCCAGTCAGCTCACAGAACAGGCCCACATAGTCTTTACCGCCGAAGAACACCACCGACTTAGCGGTGCTATCTGGCAGCATACAAAAATCGTCATACGAGTCCCGCTTGTACCGATGTTGGTATTTTTCTGCACTGCTGCTGAACGTGATGTCATAGGTCGGAGTCAAAAAGTCCGCTCGTATCAATCCCCAGCCTGCCGAAAGGATGTAAAGGTCATCCGGCCTACACTTCCGGTAAAGCAGCTCGTAGGCTGGATTCTGGTAGAGTTGCCATGCCGGCAACAGTCCCAGCGGGTTGTCTGTCGGCTCACGGTTGTACTGCGACAACTTTTCACGCCATGGCTCGCCGGCATCGTCGGCACCATCAGGATGAGCATAGGCATACGGCGCATCCTTTGGAGCGTCATCGGGCTTGGCGACGAACATCACCTTACGCCCGTCGCTGTTTTGGAGATGGCCGGCGTTCGGTTGTTTGCGGCCAGCGCATTGGATGACGACTATGTTATCGGCCAAAATGTGTTGCTCCCATTTGCTCAATCAGCCGTTCCATAGTGTCCAGAAACTCCGGCGTGTAGTCGACTTCGACATGGTTGTTGTTCCATAGGCCGGAAAGCCTGACCCGTTCCCGGTTGCTGTAATGCCCTAACCATTGCCGTGATGGCGGGTCAATCAGCTCGCGCCCGTAGTTGCTGAGCAAGGCGATCGCGTTGCGCTCGATATACTCACGCTGACTACCTGTCCATGGCTCATCTTCCGTTGTCAGCCACGAGAAAGGCATATCGCGCAGCGTTGCGCTAACCTGCTGCTCCAGAGTACGCTCGTCGTCGGTGACTTCTTTGGGAGCCGAATTATCCCGCCCCCAAGTTGGATAGTTGTATCCGTCTCTTTCAATTAGGGCGGCACCTACAATCTTTCGGAAAACTGACCCACGATGATTCCCGCCACTGCCATCGGCATTGCCCCGGTGCATCCGAAGCCGCCTCCAAAGCAGCGACCCTTTGCCGCGATTCGAGGTGTGAGTTCCTACCCGCACGATGCGCGGGCCGGTGCCATTGGTGTTGCGTTCTTCGCCCGTCTCTTGAAAGAAATAGACGCCACAACGCGGCCAGTCCTTGCGCCCGGAACATTCTGACAGCCGGCGCGCACCGCCTATGTTGCGTTCCAGTTGAGCCAGCAGCTCGTAGAAACGGGCTAAGTGGTATGCGCGCCGGCTGCTCACAGCAACCCCTTAGTGCATGGGCGAGAAGCTGGCGGGGATCATGATCTTGTTTTCTTGTTTCACGCGGCCGGGGGCGCCGGAGGGCCACTGCGGGATCTTGCTGGCGGCGGCGCGGACCTCGGCGCGGTGGTTCAGGTCCTGGTAGGGCCAGACGTGCATCCACTTGTTCAGGTCGCCGAACTCGGTGAACATGCCGGCGGCCAGCGGGGAGAACTCCTCGCGGTAGGGCAGGGACTCTTCCCAGCGGCGCAGCAGTTCCGGCATGGCGCCGTTCTCGTAGGTATAGACGCGCATCTCATAGATGTTGCCCAGGGCTTGGTCACCGCCCATGGGCCGCATGAAGGATGCCGGGTTCCAGATCTCGGAGTTCATGTTGAGGATGTTGCCGGGGGTGATCTTGGGCGGCCAGTTGGGGTCCTGGCCGGCCTCGGCGCGGATGCGGTTGCGCTCCTCCATGTTCTCGTAGCCCCAAACGTGAATGATCTGGTTCAGCGGGCCGATCTCGGTATGCCAGAAGGCGGCGATGGGCGAGTACTTCTCGCGGTGGGGCAGCGCCTCGGCAAAGGCTTCCTCGGCCTGGGGCACGGCGCCGGGTTTGAGGTCGTAGGTGCGGACTTCGTATATCATTTTGCACTCCTGAAGTGTGTGGTGTGGATACGAGTTGAATTGGTCAGGATGCGGCAAGTGTAGCAACCCCGCCGGGTGCGGGCAACTGACGCCCGAACAGTATCGCGCTGATATAATTCGGCGCAGGCGGGTGTGAGATGATGGGAACATCGGAGGGATGACATGAGCGCGCCGGTGATGGAAATGACGCCCCTGGAATACTTGGCCGCGTCCAAACGGGAACAGGAGGCGGGCGATCACCACAAAGCCGCCGCCCTGATGTGGCAGGCGACGCAGGCCACGTTTGCCGCGCTGGCCGATGCGCATGGGGTGAAGTACAGCGGCTTGGACGACCTTGATCTGTTTGCAATTGCCGATGCTTTGGAAGCAGACCCAACTGTCAACAAGCGATATTACGGCAGCGCCATTGCCCCAGGTTCCTTGCTGAAAGATCACGCTGAAATGGACGTGCTGGAAGATTACCAACTGGAACTCGCCTACGAAACCGCTGAGCGATTTATCCGAGAGTGTTTCAATGACCGGTAGTCCCTCGGAACGATACGCGGAAAGGGCAATCCGTCACGAGGTACGATCTCGGAATTATCGCCGTCAAGCTATCCTGATGTTGGAACGGGACTCCGACATCGACTGTGCCGGAGCGCTTCTGTATGAATCCGCCAAGCAATGCATAAACGCGATAGCCAACCAACTCGGAGCAAACCCGGGTACCATCGGCGGGAAGGTCAACGTGCTACGCGAGGTTGCAGCGTCGGAGACCGATGGAATGGTCTTGATGGAGAACTGGCAGCACGTTGATAAACTTCACATTCATGCCGACCGAGGCCATCTCTCCGGAGACGAGTTTGACAGATCATGGCAACAGGCCCAAGCCTTCATCACCGCCATGCTTACCATCTATTCTCGCAACGCCTGAAAGGGAGGAAACTAATGGAATACCGGATCAATCACGTTCACATACGGGCTTCGGACCCGCACGCTACGGCGGCTTGGTACGAGAAATACTTCAACGCCAAGATTGTGTCGGAGCGCACGGTGATGCCTAACACCATCACCATCGGCATGGAGATGGCCGGCGCCTGCCGGCTCAACGTGTCGTCCAAGCCGCCGGGATCGTCGGACGAGCGGGCCGTGGCCGAACTGAATCGGCTGGGGCTGGAGCACTTCGGCTTCGACGTTGAGGACATCGAGGCGGAGATGGAGCGGTTGACGGCTGCCGGCATCCGCACGGTGCTGCCCATCACCGATACGCCCACCGGCTCCAGGCTTTCGTACATTGAGGGGCCGGACGACGTGCTGATCGAGTTGGTGCAGCCGGCGCCGTAATTTCACGGTGAGTTTTGCCCTTCTGCCGTAGGCGGACGCAATGCACCATAGCCCTCTCCCATTAGGGAGAGGGAGTTTTTTGGACGGATAAGGGAGTAGAAACATGGCTGACATCCCCCTGCACTACCAGACCATCACCGAAGTGGTGGGTCGGCTGGCTTCGCGGGAGATTTCCCCCGTGGAGTTGACGCAGGCCATTCTGGACCGTATCGCCGCGCTGGACGGTGAGCTGAAAAGCTACGCCACCCTGATGGCCGAGCCGGCCATGGCGGCGGCGCGGGCCGCCGAGGCAGAGATCGCCGCCGGACACTATCGGGGCGGGCTGCACGGGGTGCCCATTGCGGTCAAGGACCTGTGCTTTACCACCGGTGTGCCGACCATGGGCGGCGCCAAGGTACTGCGCGATTTCGTGCCTGATTTTGATGGCACGGTGGTGCGTAAGCTGAACGACGCTGGCGCGATCATCCTGGGCAAGCTGAACCTGACCGAGGGGGCGATGGCCGGATACAACCCCGAGTTCGACATACCGGTGAATCCTTGGGGCGCGGACCGATGGGCCGGCGCGTCGTCCAGCGGTTCCGGCGTGGCGACCGCGGCGGGCCTGTGCTACGGGTCGTTGGGCAGCGACACCGGCGGGTCGATACGCTTTCCGGCGGCGGCGTGCGGCACCGTGGGAATCAAGCCGACGTGGGGTCGGGTGAGCCGGTATGGTGTGCTGGCGCTGGGCGAATCGCTGGACCACGTGGGGCCGATGACGCGGAGCGCGGCCGACGCGGGAATCATGTTGCAGGCATTGGCCGGCCACGACCCCAACGATCCGACGTCGCTGCGTGCAGCGGTGCCGGACATGCTGGCCGGAGTGGGTCAGGGCGTGGCTGGCGTACGTATCGGCGTGGACGAGGAGTATATCGGCGGCGGCGACGTGGACGCAGAGGTAGCCGAGGCGGTGATGGCCGGCGCGCGTCTGCTGGAAAGCATGGGCGCCGTGCTGGTTCCGGTGCAGATGCCGGACACGCTGCCGTACTCGCGAGCGTGGGGCGTGCTGTGCTCAGCCGAGGCAGCCACCGTTCATCGGGACACGTTCCCGTCCCGCGCCGACGACTACGGCCCGTGGTTCCGCGGGTGGTTGGAGAAAGGGCACGGGTACACGGCGGTGGACTACGCAGCCGCCAACCTGGTGCGGTTGGAGTGCAACGGCGTCCTGGCCGGCGTGTTTTCCGACATCGAAGTGCTGGTGTGCCCGTCCATGACCGGGGTGGCGCATCGGGTGTCGCCGGAGGAACTGTACGGGCCGATGGGCGATGAGGACGAATGGACTTGGGGGCGGTTCACCATACCCTACGACTTCAACGGCGCGCCGACGATCTCGCTGCCTGCCGGGTTGAACAGCGCGGGGCTGCCGCTGAGCATCCAATTTATCGGCAAGCACCTGGCCGAGCCGCTGCTGGTGCAGGTGGGCGACGCCTACGAGCGGGCGACGGAGCACAACCTGCGGCCCGGGATTTAAAGCGGGAATAGTCTAGCCGCCGGCATCCGGCACGGTGAACACGGTATTGCCATCGACATCGTGCCGATGGTTGGCCAGTGCAATGACGAACTCGTTGGTTCGTCGAACCTCGCCCGCCAGTTGCCTGACTTCGGCCGATAGTGAGGCGAGGTCGGTCGACACCCGCGTGAGGTCGGTCGACACCCGCGTGAGGTCGGTCGTAAGCGTTTCCACCCGCTGGAACAGCTTGCCGAGCGCAAAAGCGCCGCCCAGCAGAAAAAGCACAGCAGTGACGGCAACGCCGATCAGTGCGTATGTTTGCGGTTCCATAAGATTAGTTTCAATTAAACTTGATAACGTTGGGAGTATAGCACTGATTCTAGCCGCCGGCATCCGGAACGGTGAACACGGTGTTGCCATCGACGTCGTGCCGGTGGTTGGCGAGTGCAACGACGAACTCGTTGGTTCGTCGAAATTCTGCCGCCAGTTGCCGAACTTCAGCAGTCAGCTGCGTTAAGTCGGTCGACAGCGTGTCCACCCGCTGGAACAGCTTGCCGAGTGCAAAAGCGCTGCCCAGCATGAAAAGCACGGACGTAACGGCAATGCCGATCAGCGCGTATGTCTGCGGTTCCATAAGAGTAATTCAAATGATTTTGATAATTCTCGAATTGTATCACAGGTCCTAGCCGAGCCGCTGCTGGTGCAGGTGGGTGCTCAGGCAATCGCATTTCAATTATCGGCCCTTGGATAAGGCTTTCCCGGCCACCGTCATACATGAGTCATCCCGGATTTTAGAAAATGGGGAAACTGTCGCTGTAAGGGGCTGATAAGAGAAGCCCTCTTCTGGTGAAGTGGGAGTGAGCAAACTCCAAACCACCGAAGGGGGCTTCTTTATGTTGCAGCAAGGGGCGGGCCAGGAGCAAGGGCAACAGGTTGCGGATCTGTTGGGATTATTCATCGGGCCATTGGAAACCTGGCTGAACCATCGACTGGATCGGCGATTGGTGCGCACCTTTCTGCTGACCCTGGTGGCCATGGTGCGGATGCGCCACAATCGTTACGGGTTGCTCTTGAGCGAGTTGGGCGCTCACATCATTAGTCCCGACCGTGCGCCGGCGGGGACCAAGCGTCTCAGCAATCTGCTGCGCTCATCCAAGTGGTCCCATACTCTCCTGGAAGAGTTTCTTTGGCATGATGCCGACCGGCGGCTTACGGAGTTGGCCGCCGCTGGGGAAGGGGCATTGGCCATCTGGGATGAGAGTGTCCTGGAGAAGCCGGAGAGCATCGCCCTGGAGGGGTTGTGTCCGGTGCGCTCCAGCAAGGCGGCCCGTCTCAAGCGGATCAAGCCGGGCTACTACAACCCTCCGGGAGGACCGCCCGTATTCGTGCCGGGGATGCAGTGGCTCACGGTGATAGTGGCTGGGATGGCGGGCGCGCCCACCCTGGCTGCCATGGGTTGGTGGACCAGCCGAGGTCCCCTAGCCAGCCACCGGCGAGCGTAGGCCGCCACACTGCTGGACCAATGCGCCCAGCGCTGGCAGCAACAGGTGATCCACCTTTTTGATCGGGGCTACGCTGGCGCTCCCTGGCTGGAGGAACTGACCCAACGTCAACTCCGCTTCATCATGCGCTGGCCTACCCGCCATCGCCTGGTGGATGCCTTGGGCCAGGAGCGTTTCCCAGGGCAGATCTCCCGAGGCAAACGCTCCCAGGACCACCGCATGATCTGGGACTACAACCGTCGACAGTACCGCAAAACCGGCATCCTGACCGTGCCAGTACACCACCCCCAGTTGGATCATCCCCTATGGCTGGTGGTCTCCAGACCCGGTACGGGACGAACACCCTGGTACCTGCTGACCAACCAGCCCATTGCTTCCGTTGACGACGCCTGGCGGGTGGTCATGGCCTACGCTCGCCGCTGGCAGGTAGAGATGTGCTACCGAGCTTGCAAGACCGACCTGGCCATGGAAAGCCCCCGCCTCTGGTTCTGGGAAAACCGCCTCAAACTCCTGCTCATGGCCTCTCTGGTCTATGCCTTCCTCCTCCACCTGCTCACGCCAAGCCGCCAATCTCTCGTCCAAAGCCTGATCAGAAACTGGTGCCACCGAACCGGGGAGCGGTACCGACAAGCCAAATTACCTCTCCCCAGGCTTCGCTCCGCACTCAGTACCCTCTGGCTAACCCACCCACCGTCCTTCCCTCACCTCAACCCAAATTCGGGATGACTCATGTATCCAGTGCGTGAAATCGGCAGTTTGGCGGTCGCTCTCTTCATTAAGCGGCCTCTGGACTCCGGCACGCCGCAGGCGCATCTTCGACTTGCGCCGGAGTGACGGTCGTCTAAATTCCAAATGCGATTGCCCTGGGTGGGTGATGCCGGCGAGCGGGCTACGGAACACAACCGGCGGCCGCCGGTGTAGGCTGGGACTGCATCAATAACGGCCATTGGCACGAAAAAAGCCAATGGCCGCTTGGATGTTTGCGTCAGCGGTCGGAACGCTGATTGCCTAATCGCCGCTGCTGGGCACGATGAACAAAATATTGCCGTCAATATCGTGGCGATGGTTGGCCAGGGCGATGACGGTGTCGTTTGTTCGTCTCATCTCGGTGGCGATTAGCCGGACTTCGTCGGTGAGTGCATCCACACGTTGGAACAGCTTGCCCAGCGCGAAAGCGCCGGCCAGTAGAGAAAGGACGAGCGTAACGGAGATACCGATCAGTATGTAGGTTTGCGGGTCCATGAGGCTAGTTTCAATTAAAATCGATAATGTGTTGGCATTGTAGCATGGGTCTTATGATTCTGCAATCGAGTCTCGGACATATACCACATGGCGACGGAGCACAATCTGTTGCCTCACGTGTAGGGTTGCCGTTGCACGCGGGATCTATGCGACGCAGGGGCGAATGATTATCCGCCCCCACTTGGTTCGGGTGCGCAGTTCATCCTTTGACTTGCTCAGGATGAGCGGAACAGTGTGGTGGTCACTGCGCCGCGATCCAGTCGGCGACGCGTTCGCCGATCATGATGGCGGTGGCGTTGGTGTTGGCGCGGGTTACCTGGGGCATGATGGACGAGTCTGCGATCCAGAGGCCCTGCACGCCGCGCACGCGACACTGCTGGTCGGTAACGGCCATAGGGTCGTCGTCGGGGCCGATGCGGCAGGTGCCGGAGACGTGGCGCGACGTGCCGACGGTCTGGCGGATCCAGGCGTCCAGCGTGTCGTTGTCGGCCAGCACCTCGTCGGTGGGCGCGGTGCGGTGATCGATAACATCCTTGTAGGCGTCGGATTCCAACATGTCGGCGGCGAGGCGCACGGCGTCGCGCATCCGGCGCATGTCGTTCTCGTTGTGGAAGTAGCGGTAGTTGATGGCGGGCTGCACCGTGGGGTCGGATGACTGGAGGCGCACCCAGCCGGAGCCGTCGGGCAGTTCCAGGGCGCAGGCGATGCGGGCCGTGCGGTCGGGCAGACGCTCGCCGGTCATCACGTTGAAGATGCCCAGGGTGTGCAGCATCACGTCGCTGGGGTAGGACGGCGGCTCGGACGTCACCCGCAGACCCCAACGCAACGCGCCGGCATTGGCGGTGAGTTGAACGTGGTCCTTGACGCGGAATGTGACGTTGCCCATGGGGTGGTTGAAGAGATTCTGGCCGACGCCGGGGGATTCGTGCAGCACGGGGATGCCGAACTCGTCGAGTTGGTCGCGGGGACCGATGCCCGAGAGCATGAGCATGTGGGGGGATTTCAGCGCGCCGGCGCTGAGGACGACCTGATCGGCTTCCACGGTGAATATCTCGCCGCCGCTCTCGACCTCAACCCCTGCCGCTCGTGGTGAGTCCGTCGAACCATCGTCAAACAGGACGCGACGGACGAAGACATTGCCCTTGACCGTGAGATTGAGGCGGTGGCGCACGGGGTTCAGGTGCGTGATGGCGGTGCTCATGCGGACGCCGTCCCGGTTGTTCATGGGGATTGCGCCGATGCCAGGAGAGTCGGGGCCGTTGAGGTCGGGATTGTACGCATACCCGCGCTCCATGGCGGCGGCGTGGAAGGCTTTCTGCACGTCGGGCCAGGGGTCGTTCTCGCGGCGGACGATGGGGATGGGTCCGTCGCTGCCGTGGAAGTCGTCCTGGATGTCCTGGTCGGTCTCGGCCTTGCGGAAGAAGGGCAGCACCTTGGTGTAGGACCACTCCTCGTTGCCGAAGGACTCCCATCGCTCGAAGTCCTCGGGCAGGCCGCGCAGGTACACCTGGCCGTTGATGGAGCCGGAGCCGCCGATGACCTTGCCCTGGGCGATGTTGATTTCGCCCTGCTGGTCGTTGATGACCCCGCGCAGGTTCCAGGACACGGGGGAGCCGATAGCCTCGCCCTTGTTGGAGTAGCCGTCGCGCACTGCGTCGGGCAGATGCTCGGCGTTGGGGTAGTCCTGTCCGGCTTCCAGCAGCAGGACGGAGCGGTTGGGGTCCTCGGACAGGCGACTGGCAACCACGGAACCAGCGGAGCCGCTGCCGACCACGATAACGTCGTACTTCATGATAATGTCCCTTCCTTTCTATGGGGGATGCCCGATTTTACACCACGATCCAGCCGGTGACGTTGCGGCGGGCTTGTTGTGCCTGCCCGGATGGTACAATCATCGAGATTGGAGAACTGTGATGGCTACGCCCAAATCGCCCAGGTCCGCCCCGATGCTGCCCTACCAACGCGGGGGGGAGATTGACTATGCCGGGCTGGAATTTGACCCCGACGTAAAGAACGTAACGGAAGACGGAATGGAACAGAACCTGGAACTCGTGGAAATCCTTGGCCTTTTCCGCGCCAGGTTCACCGATTTCAACGAGCGTCCCGACGTGTTCCTGGATAACGAGACCTTCATCTGCTACGACCCGAGCAACCTGAACGTCCGCATCGCGCCCGACATCTACCTGGCTTTTGGTGTGGACGCCCGCGCCATCCGGCCCCGCAAGATCTACCTGCCGTGGGAGGTGGGCAAGCCTCCGGACTTCGCGTTGGAAATCGCTTCCGAAAGCACCGCCGACGCGGACACCCAGCGCAAGCCGGGCATCTACGCTGCCATCGGCGTACCTGAGTTCTGGCGCTTTGATCCCAGCGGCGGGGGGTATTACGGTGAACCCTTGTGGGGAGGCGAATTGGTCCATGGAACCTACCAGTCGTTGCCAACCACCACGGAGCCTGACGGCATCCTGAAAATCTACAGTCCGCTCCTGGAAGTGAGCCTGTGCTGGGATGACGGCTGGCCGCGAGTGTACGATCCGGCAACAGGAACCTACGACCGGGATTGGCGTGCGGAACGGGCCTACGCCATTGCCGTGCGAGACCAGCGCGACGCAGCCCGAGCAGAAGTTGCTCGGCTACGAGATATCCTGCGGCGCAGGAACGGTGACGAAACTGAAACCGAGGGAGATGAGTCGCCATGCTGACCGACCCGCAGGAATTTCTGCGCTTCTTCTTTTCGATACACCGCCGGACCATGCGGGACATCCAGGCCCTGCCGGAAGCGGCGCAGAACTGGACGCCGCCGATGGGCGAGGGCGAGAAGTCTTGGAGCATCAACCAGATCGTGCACCACATCTGCGAGTCGCGGATGTACTTCGCCCGGGCGTATCGAAATGAGGGTTGGCTGTACGACTGGGACGTGCCAAGCACGGAGCAGCAATCGGAATGGCTACCCGCGCTGGAAGAGTCTTACGCGGAGTTTCACCGGCGGCTGGACGGCACGCCGGCGGAGTGGCTGAACCGGCGCATCAAGATGATCGACACTGACGGCACGCTGAGCGGATGGCGACTGCTGATGATGCTGATCGAGCACGAGGTGCATCACCGCTCGCAGATCGATACCTACTCCGGCCTCAACGGGTGGGACGTACCGCAGATCTACGGTCGCACGAGGGAGCAGATCGACGAGTTGCAGGAGGAGCAGCGAGCTAGAGCCGGCGGCTGAGCGGCGTTTCGATTTTCCCGCAGTGGTTAATGCTGGAACGGCTTAGCATTGGTCTAGCGTCGCGGTGGGGACCGCACGGTTCACGCATATTTTGTGCACAGTAGCGCCCTGATGTGGCGGGTATAATGCTTCGTCCATGACTGCCCGGAGCCCACGAAATTGCCCGGAACCCGCGAATACGATCGGCTGTGCAATGCTGGCGGCTACAGAATACGGCATGACAAGAGCGGCGGATTGCGACTGGTGGGCGCGAGGCGGCACCCTGGAGTCTGTAGTTGCTTGACCTCCTGATCGAACCCATGCAGTTCGGGTTCATGCAGCGGGCGTTGCTGGTTTCCGCGCTGGCGGCCACCGCCTGCGGCGTGGCGGGCACTTTTGTCGTACTGCGCGGAATGGCTTTCCTGGGTGACGCCATTGCTCATTCGGCGCTGACCGGCATGGGGGTGGCGTTCCTGCTTGGCGGCAGCATATTCCTGGGAGCGTTGCTATGGGCGGTGCCGGCGTCGCTGATGATATCCGTGCTGTCGCGACGGTCGGGCGTACGGGTGGACGCGATCATCGGCGTGGTTTTCGCCGGCGGATTCGCCGTGGGCGTGATCATCATCAACTCGTTGGAGAATCGGGCCGGCGACCTGTTGGGGATATTGTTTGGCAACGTGCTGGGAGCATCGTGGGGCGACGCGCTGTTGATCGGGATCCTCGCGGCGGCGGTGGTGACGATAGTGCGCATGTTTTACAAGGAGTTGGTATTCACCACGTACGACACGACGGTTGCCGAGGCATCGGGCGTGCCGGTGCGGCTGCTGGAATATATGCTGCCCATGCTGGTGGCGCTGACCACGGTGGCGGCCATCAAAACGGTGGGCAACGTGATGGTGATGTCCCTGCTGGTGGTGCCGTCGGTGACCGGTACGCTTTTGGCGCGCAGGATGATCACCATCATGATCGCCAGCGTCGTCGTCGCATTGAGAGCCGTGGTCGCGGGACTGTACCTGTCGTTCTTCTTCGATCTGCCCACGGGGCCGACCATAGTGGTGATATCGGTGGGCCTGCTGCTGGTGGTGGTGACGGTGTCCCCGCGCCGGGGATTCCTGATGTCCTGGCTGAGGCCAAGGCGAGAGGAACCGGCAGACGCGACGACTTGACCGGGCGGTGGCAGGCTGACGGCTACGGGTTGATGACGCTGCTGCGGTTCTGGACGATGAAGGTTTCGCGGCGCTCCAGGTAATCGGACACCAGGTTGATCAGGGCCTGGGGCCGGTCGGCGGCGATGTCGTGGCCGGCGGCGTACACGAAGGCGATGTTGCAGTTGGGGATGCGCTCGCGGTAGGTGGCGGCGGCGTCCGGCTGAACTGATTTGTCGTCGCGGCCGAACACCACGAGGGTGGGGCATTGCACGTCGGGCAGGCGCGCTTCCGTATCCGCCGCAGCGTTGGCATGGCCGTCGGTGGGACGGATTGCGGTGGGTGAGACGAGGACGAGGACCTCCACGCGCTCGGGGTTCTGGAGGGCGTGCTGCAACGCGGAGTTCGCGCCGTCGGATATGCCGACCAAACCGTAGCGTTGGGACCCTGCCGCCTCGATTGACTCTGCCACCTGCCAGCGACCGGAAAGCCCATCGCGCAGCGCCTGGGAGTGACCGACGGAGCCGTCGATGATGACCACCGTGCTGGTGGATTCTGCGGTCGTCACGGGTCAGAGCTCCTTGAGGCGGGGCAGGACCTCACGACCGAACAGGTCGATTTCCTGCATCACGTCGGCGTGGGTGAGGCTGGGCTGCTGGAAGAAGAGGTCGATGACGCCCATGCCGCAGCGGTCGTGGTACGCCTTGATCTCGTTGAACACCTTGTCGGGTCCGCCGACGAAGGTGAGGCCGGGCGCGCCGCCCACGATGTCGCCGCTGGCGCTGCCGGCGAAGACGTTGCGGTAGTCCACCTCCTGGCCGGCGCGGGTGGCCTGGATCACCTGAGACACCGACGAGCGCAGGGCCATGCCGGGGGCGCGTCCCCGGTCGGTCTGACGGTCGAACCACTCCTGGGCCTGGGCATCGGTTTCCGCCAGGTAGATGCTGCCGCGATACACCATCTGGTCGGGCTGGGGCTGCCAGCCGTTGTCATTGCACCAGGCGACGTACTTGTCGGTGATGCGGCCCGTTTCATCCACGGGTATGAAGGACACGCCGAGGCCGAGTTGGTGCTCGGCGGCGTAGAGCACGGCGTCGTCGCTGCGGGTGGCGACCAGCGCAGCCGGGAAGGGCGTCTGGACCGGTCGAGGCCACACCGCCACCGTGCGGTACTGGTAGTACTGGCCCTCCCAGGCGAAGGGTTCGGGCTCGGTCATGGCCTTGAGGATCAGGTCCATACCCTCCAGCATGCGGCCGCGTCCCTCGGCGGGGTTGACGCCGTACACCTGGTCCTCGTTGGGGGTGCCGCGCAGGAAACCCATGACGAGGCGGCCGTTGGTGAGGTTGTCCAGCAGGGTCAGTTCCTCGGCAGCGCGGACGGGATTGTTCAGCGGCATCAGGGGGCCGAGCATGGCGATCTTGACCGACTTGCAGCGTTCGGCGACGGCGGCGGCCATCACGGCGGGGGTGCCGGTGGCGATGCGTCCGGAGTAGTGGTGCTCGGAGAAGCTGACCCACTCGAAGCCCATCTCCTCGGCGAACTCGCACTCCTCGATGCCGTCCTGGTAGCTCTGCACCGAGGTCTCGGGGTCGCTGTAGCTGGGCGGCGTGGGCCAGGTGGGCGGGAAGTCGCGGCGGTGCGCGTAGCCCATCGCGCCCAGATAAGATGCTTTCATGGTGTCTACTCTCTTGCCGGCGCCTTCAGGCCAAAGGCTCCAGCTTGTCGATCAAGCGTTGCACGTCGGCGAGTCCGGCAGCCACGTTGTCGGCATTGTTCCAGTTTTCGTAAGAATTGACGTGCAAGTTGCCGGCGACAGCGAACAGTCGCCTGATGTCGTCGTCGCCGGTCTCGGTCACCAATCGGATGATCACGTTGTACAGCGCGGTGTGGCTGCGGTGCGCCCAACCACGCTGTTCAGCAATGGACTTGACCATCTGGGCCGCCGCGCCCCATCCCTTTTCGGATGCTTGCCGCACATCGCCAGCCGCAAGTTCTTCCTCGGCTTGACGCAACAAGCGGTGGCTGGCATCTCTGTAAGTCTGCGTTACCATCTATCTATTGACTTTACCCTGACATCGCAGCGGCGCCGTTTACCGCCTTTGGAGCGTGATCGACCTCGGGGCTGTCCCTTCGTCGAAGTAACAGAGGACTGCGTCTTCGACCATAGCTTTGAGATCGTCCCAATCGTCTCCCTGGGTGAAAATCCCGTAACCCAACGCCCTGGCGTTATAGCCGCCTTCCTCAGCTTCGGTGACTTCAAAGATGATTTCAGTGGGGGTCATACGCAGGCTCCAGAACCGCCGCAGTTGGAGGGATGGTATAGAGGCCCGATGGCAGTGTCAACGGGCGAGGATTACCCGCTGGGCGTGGCGGTGGGTGAACGCTGCGCTGCTGGCGGGATAAGCGAACGTTCGGGGTTGAGCAAAGGAATCTAATGGCGGTAGGGGTTGATCCCGTCGTCGGTCATTTGCTTGGACTGGTTTGCTGCGGCGCCTGAGGTTTCGCCGGGTCGGGTCAGCGATTCCGTGACGCCGATATTGTGGGACGCAGGACGGGTAACAATAACCGCTTAATGGTGCGGAACCGGTAAAGCGGTAGCTCAGGTCGGAGCGTATAATCGGGGGTCGGCACAGACGCAGGCCAAATCCGTGCTAACCACCAGCCCCAAGATTCCTGGAGAAAGCGTCTCGGTCCTGCGAATCGGACCGTTCAGGGAATGAAATCGGCCATCATGGGGAAACGCTCTAAAATATACGCGCGGACGAAGCTAGAAAACGGCTTATCGGGCTTCATGAATTCTCGCATCATGTTGAAGCGCTCGTCGAAGGCGTTCAAACCCTTGAGCCGTTCGTTTAGTCGTTCAACCTGCCGGCGCCTACGATTACACAAGTGGCGTTCATCGTAAAGACCCAATTCGCTGTCGTTCAGGTCTATATCGGCGATGGTACGTCTCGCTTTGGACCATTCAGAGTCGTCGGCAATTTCTTGTGGCTTGATCTCTCCCGAAGCAACATGAAAGATGAACAGTTCTTCGGTGGGTTCCCCTGTATCGGTCGCATTTGGACTCACGAATTCGGAAACTTCCGTATACCTTTCTTCTAAACGGCTCAACAGTCGATTCGTCCCGTCTCCAACTTGGGGCCACTTGTTATTTTTTGCTTTGTTGCAGCGCCGGCATGAGTAGATTAGGTTCACCCAGTCTATCCATAGGCCGGGGTATTTTTGCCTAGGACGAAAATGGTCGATCGTCTCTTCATCGCGACCTTCATGCGTGCTTGTAGTCGGTCTGCAAGGCTGTTCGCAGTATCCGCAGACGCTTTTGAAATCATTAGCCAGTCCCACCCTGATCCGGTGGCGGCTCGGGCCATCCAAGTCGTCCCATCGAGTAAACGACGACCTAAATTGTGCGATAAAGGCTGGTTCTGGTGAACGTTCGACAGCATGCATATCAAGATTGCTCCGGCTCAATTCCCCTGCTTTCACGGAATCGTTCCAGTGCGGCATTGAACTGCAGTTCAAATAACTCCTGATCAGCTTCGACTGCCCCTCCCGATAAAATTGCTGGACTAACTAATGCCTGTAGTTCGGCAATCCGATGTAAACGGCGGTCCTCATCCTCTTGATCTTCTGCCGGTGTTTGATTTCGTAGGCGGCGCAGTTCCTCAGTCCTCAATGCTGTCTTCCTATCCGTAGGGTCTAGGACCCCCATCAACCCTCTGAGGATTTCATCCATGGTCCATCCCAAGATTTGCTCCTCATTGGGAGACTCGGCCCGAACCACCAAACCTTCGTCCCGGTACAGACGATGTACTTGCCCTGCCTCTAATCCAGCTACAAAGAATGGAGAATGGGTAGTGGCGAAAATCTGCAGTTGCGGAAAATAATGCCGCAATGCGGGGATTACTCGGCGTTGCCATTCTGGGTGCAAATGATTCTCGACTTCGTCGATCAATAATGTCGCAGGACGAGATTCCCAACCAGCTTCGAACCGGTAGCGGTAACATATATGTACCGCCATGAATTCGAGCCAAGACAACGTTCCTTGGATACCGTCGCTCAGGTCCCCAGAAAAAACTTTTCCATAGGTCCCCCGTCGATTGTACGGCACGTCATGAGTGACGGTGATGGCCATCCCATCATAAGAATAAGGAAAGGTTCCAACCTCGCGGGACCGGCGTCGCGCTGTACCTCCAGGAGAGGGCACGGTTTCGGAGACTGTAACAGAATGCGTCCTCACGTAGGTTTCAGGAGGATTTTCGGCGAGGAGTTCTCCACAAACCATGTGTGCACACTTATACGACATGTCGCGGGCACGCAAATATTGCTCTATTGCCGCTCCCGATCGTTTGCCCTGCAAAGCTTCTGTTGCCATGACGTTCTTGACGAAGTGCATACGCTTCGCGTCGAAAACTTCTAAATTGTTAGCCAATAAGGTGCTAATCTCCTCAGTTACGTCTTGATCGCGTACCATCGATTTCTGTCCTTCTTCGTCGTTAGACCGTGGCAGAGCCAATCGATGGGCGGGTATCACCACAGATGCTTGATCCCTGAGATAATGCCAAAGCCGCCTGATAAGGGTGGACTTTCCCGTGCCGTTAGGACCTATAAAAAGATTTATGTGATCGTTGAAGTTGAATTTCACCTGCTCGGTGAAAGGTTGCACATTGGATATGCTCCACTCTTGCAATGGCATCAGAAACCTCCGTAATGGGTGCTCTTCACGCCGCGATCCCAACCCGCTACAGCCTGCCGCCAAGTCTTCCAACAGGGTGTCGCCTCCGACCCGGTTTTAGTGAGCGCATAGCTGCTGTAGGTCTTTGTTGTTTATTATCTGCCGACGCCGCACAGGACTGTGTAATCCAAACCAGATACTTTACTGGTATCCATTGCGTAGAACCCAGCTAGTCGAATCCAGTTTGCGCTGGGAGTGCAGAAGATGGAGCGGGCGATGGGATTCGAACCCACGACTTTTTGCTTGGGAAGCAAACACTCTACCACTGAGTTACGCCCGCTCGAAAAGCAGCGTGGTGAGTGTTCGAATCATACCACGCTGCCGACTGCCCATTCAACGACGCATCCCAAATTCCGACGCACTCCCCGCGTCGAGAGCCGGCCTGGCTATGACCGTGGAACGGCGCCGCCCAACGCCCTGCTGTCGGGGCCGTGCGCGGTGGGGCCGCCCTCCCGAGGTTAGGCGCGGCGGAGCTTGGGGTCAAGGTAGTCTCGGAGCCAGTCGCCGAAGAAGTTGAACGCCATCACCACGATGGTTATCGCCACGCCGGGGAACAGGGACAGCCACCACATATCCAGGATGACGTTGCGCCCCTCGGATACCATGATTCCCCAGGCCGGCGACCCTGGCGCGAGTCCCAACCCCAGGAAGCTCAGGGAGGCTTCGAGCAGGATCACCTGCCCCACCTGGAGGCTGGTCAGTACCATGAGGGTGTTGACCACGTTGGGGAAGATGTGGCGGATGATGATCACCGGTGTGCTGACGCCGGCGATCCGGGCCAGGATCACGTAGTCGCGTTCCTTGATGCTCAGGGTGTCGCCCCGAATCATCCGGGCGAACCTGGCCCATACAGTGACCGCCACCGCGATGATGATGTTCTCCGTGCCCTGGCCCAGCAGCACCACAATGACCAGGGCCACCAGGATGGTGGGGAATCCCATCACGGCGTCGGCGACGCGCATGATGGTCGCGCCGATGATGCCGCCCAGGTATCCGGCGATCAGTCCCAGGACGGTGCCCACGATCATGCCGGTGGCGAGGGCCACCAGGCTGATGTAAACGGTGGTGCGGGCTCCGAAGATCAGCCGGCTCAGCATGTCCCGACCCAGGATGTCGGTGCCCAGCGGGTACGCGCTGGTCTCAAACGGGGCGATGCGGCTGTCGATGACGTTTTTGTCGGTGGGATCGTGGGGCGACAACACCGGCGCCATTGCGGAGCAAATCAGCAGAACGGCCAGGATCACGATGGGGATCCAGGGCAGTTTGGTCTCGCTGACCAGCTTCTGTAGCTGACCGATTCGACTTACTTCGGTTACTGCCGTTTGCTGCGCCATGCCCAGTTCTCTCGCTTTACTCGATCCTGATTCTCGGGTCCACGTACACGTAGAGGATGTCCACAAAGAGGGACGTGAGTATGTAGAAGAAGCCCGAGGTCAGCACGGTGGCTTCCACGATGGGGAAATTGCGTTGGGCCACGCCCTCCAGCATCAGGCGGCCCACGCCGGGCCAGGCGAACACGACCTCCACCACGATGGCCCCGTTGAGCAGGCCGGCGAGGCTGATTCCGCCGAATGTTATCAGGGGAATCATGGCGTTTCTCAGCGCGTGTTTCCAGATGACGAGCCGCTCGTTCAATCCCTTGACCCGGGCGAACTTGACGAATTCGCTGTCCAACACCTCCAGCATGCTGGAGCGCGCCAGACGCATCATGCCGGCCATGATGGACCAGGCCAGCACGAAGGCCGGCAGCACGAAGTGGGAAGGCCCGCCCCGGCCGTAGGTGGGCAGCCACTGGAGAATGGCGCCAAACAGCAGGATGAGCATGATGGCGACCCAGAACTGGGGAGCGCCAATGCCGGCGATGGCAAAGAGCTTGCAGGCCTTGTCCAGGATCGAGTCCCGCTTGACCGCGGACAGGATGCCCAGGGGCACCCCCATCAATATCGCCAGGAGCATTCCCACCGCTGCCAATTGAAGGGTGGCCGGGATCCGCTCAAACAGCACGTCCCGGGCCGGGCGGCGGGTGGTGATGGAATGGCCGAAATCACCCTGTACCGCGTTCAGGAGGAAGGTGCCGTATTGCACGAGGATGGGCCGATCCAGGCCAAGGTTCTCCCGAAGCTGTTCGTAGTCGGCGGTGGTCGCTTCCGGCGGCAGCAGCAGCAGGGCCGGGTCGCCGGACAGGTGGACGCTCATAAAGATGATCAGGCTGAGGCCAAGCAAGGCGAGCAGCCCCTGGAATACCCTGGAGAGTATGTAACGCTGCATATGCTCTTACCTTGGGGGTATATCCAATCTTTTGCCTGTCATGCTGAGTGTGTTTCTATCCTGACACGCGGCGATTGACGTGAGTGTACCACCCATCAGCAGGGGCGTTGCCGGTAAGCCCGGGCTTCTCGGGATACACGTCGGTGCATCCCGGGACCATCGGAGTTGCCGACGACCTTGCCGTCGATGCCGGGTGAGGGTGTTTATCCTATTGATTGAGGGTCACCGTCCACAGGGCCGTGGGATACGGACCCAAAGGCCAGGGCTGATAGGCGTCGATGCGACTGCTCAGGCCGAAGGGCAGGTTGGTGTAGATGGTGCTGAAGGAATAGTGCTCCTCCCATGAGGCGCGGTACATCTTGTTGTAGGCGTCTTGGCGCAGGGCCGGGTCCATCACGGACAGCCCTTCGTCGGCGATCTTCACCAGCTCGGGGTCTTCCGACTGGCGCAGGCTGGAGTCCAGGTAGTGCATGCTGCGCACCAGGCTGCCGCCGTCCCAGCGGCCCTCGTTGCTGCGGAAGTAAACGTGGCCGTCCAGTTCGCGGTTGCGCACGCGCTCGCGGATGCTGACGTTCTGGCCGGCTTCCACGGTTACGTCGAGGCCGAGGTTGTCCTGCCACATCTGGGCGATCAGCTCGGCGTGTTCCACCATGAACGGGGTGTCGCTGGCCTGCCAGGTGTAGAGGGTGAAGGGAGGATAGCCCTCGCCACCGGGGTAACCGGCCTCGGCCAGCAGTTCCCTGGCCCGCTCCGGATCGTAGGGTGTGGCGTCCAGTTCGGGGCTGTAACCCAGGGTGCTGGGCGTCACCGCCTCGAATCCGGCCAGGCCGGCCCCTTCGGTGCCGCCGTAGAGATTGTCCCGTATCAGCTCCTTGTCGATGGCGTAGTCCAGGGCGTAGCGCACCCGCTTGTCGTTGCAGGGGAGGTCCGGGATCCAGCATCCGATGGGGCGCACCTGGGTGTAGGATGCTTCCTCGATCCAGACGTACCGGCCACCGGCGGCCTCCACCCTCTCGCGTGATTGGAGGGTCACCTCAACGATGTCGGCCTCGCCGGCCAGCAGCGCGGAGACGCGGGTGGACTCCTCGGGCACCAGGCGCATATCCAGCGTCTGGAAATTCATCCGCCGGTCTTCGGGGTAGCCGTTGTCGGGGTTGTAGTAGTAATCAGGGAAACGCTCGAACAGCAACTGTTCGGACCGCTTGAATTCCAGCAGCCGGAAGGGGCCGGCGCCGATGGGGGCGTTGGAGTAGGCATCCTCGCCCACCTCTTCGTGATACTTCTGGGGGATGATGGAACCGCCGTCCGAGGAGGACTGGAGAGCGGAGTAGGTGAACGGGAAGGACGACGAGAGCTTGTTGTGGGTGACCTCGATCGTCTCGGGCCCGGTGATCTCGATGCGATCAGTCAGGCGCGACCAGTTGATTGCGCCCGTGCTGGTGGCCTCGTCCTCAGCCTCCGGGCCGAAGTAACGCTGGAAGCTGAACTCAACGTCGTTGATGGTCAACTGATCCCCGTTGTGGAAGGTAGCCGGGTGATCGGAGGGGATGGTCATGATCCAGGTGAACCCGTCCTCGGAGACCTCCCAGGCCGACGCGATGCCAGCGACCATCTGGGTGTCGTGGTTGCCCTCCACCAGCAGGGCGTGCAGGGCGCGCTGGTAGGTGGTCTCTCCGAGGCCCAACGTGTACCTGGGCTCGAAAGCCTCGGTGCCGAACACGGTCTGCATGATGGTGACCTTGCCGGACACTTCCGGCGCCGCGGGAGGAACCGCCGGCGCCTGGGTGGCCACTGGGGCGGCCGGCGCAGTGGTGGCGGCGGGAGCGCTGGAAGTATCGGATGCTGCCGCTGCGGGGGCTGTGGTGGCCGCCGGAGCCTCAGGTGTTGCCCCGCCCGCGCACGCCGATATAATCAGGGCGAAAACCCCCAGGAGAGCGACCACCCATAACTTGGAATGAAACCTCATCCGGATACGCATACAAGTTCCTCCTCTCTGTCGGCTTCCAGGGGTCTGGAGACCCTGATATGAAGTGGCTATACATAGCCCTGGCGGTGTTGGGGGCATTGATACCGGTTGGCTGGGTCTATTTAGACCACCTTTACCTGGCCGTGCCCGGGGCGGTTATCGATTTGGGACTGTTGCTTTTCTCCTTTGGCCTGGCGTTGTTGTTCATACCCGTGGGAGTGGTGGGCGGCATCGCGATTGCCGGCCTGTTTCATTTTGGCTGGTACTGGAGCAGACGCTTCTCCCGTTGACCGTCCCACACCTGCTGACAGGATAGAAATAGCGGGCCGCCGCATAGCCGTTTTCAGGCGGTATGCGGCGGCGATGCCTTGTGGAACCGCGATTACTTGAGCGTTACCGTCCAGAGGGCGCTGGCGTAGGGTCCCAGGGGCCACGGGTCCCAGGTGGCGATGCGTTCGCTGACCGCCCAGGGCAGGTTCACGTAGATGGGGCTCCAGTAGTAGTGCTCTTCCCAAATGGCGCGGTAGGCCTTGTTGTACGCGTCGTGGCGCAGGGCCGGGTCCAACACCGCCAGGGCTTCGTTGACGATGGCGAAGTGTTCCGGAGAGTCCATAAGTTTGTTGGGGTTCTCCGGGTCGGTGGCGCTGCGCATCAGGCTCCCACCATCGAACCGTGCCTCGTTGCTGCGGAAGTAGACGTCGCCGTCCAGTTCGCGGTTTCTGGCCTGCTGGCGGACGGCGGTGGGGTCGCCGACCACCACCGTAACCTCAAGACCAAGGTTGTCCTTCCACATCTCGGCGATCAACTCGGCCTGTTCCGGTTGCAGCGGCACGTCGCCGCCGTTCCAGGTGTGTATCTTGAAGGGAGGGAAACCCTCGCCGCCGGGGTAGCCGGCCTCGGCCAGAAGTTCCTGAGCCTTTTCGGGGTCGAAGGGGAGGGAATCGAGTTCAGGGCTGTAACCCAAGGCGTTGGGAGTGGCAGCCTCGAATCCGCCCACCTGCGCCACCTGGGTGCCGCCATAGAGCTTGTCGCGGATCAGTTCTTTGTCCACGGCATAGTCGAGAGCGTAGCGCACTCGCTTGTCGCTGCAGGGAAGATCCTCCTTCCAGCAGCCCATGGGCCTGACCTGGGAGTAGGACGCTTCGGGTATGAACACCAGGCGGCCGCCGGACGCCTCCACCTGGCTGCGGGCGTTCAGGCTGGCTTCGGCCATATCGGCCTGACCGGCCCGTATCGCGGATATCCTGGTGGACTCTTCGGTCACCAGCCGCGCGTCCATGGTCTGGAACTGCATCCTGCGGTCTTCGTGGAAGCCGTTGTCCGGTGTGAAGTAGTAGTCGTCGAAACGCTCGAAGAGCATCTGCTCCGAGGGTTTGTACTCGACGATCATGAGGGGGCCGGCGGCGATGGGCGCGGCCTCCCAGCCCTCCTTGCCGCCCACCGATTCCCAGTAGTTCTTGGGCAGCACGGCGCCGTGGGCGTCGGATGAATGAAGCTGCGACAGGAGGAAGGGATAGGTGGCGTTGGGCTCGGTCTGGGTTACCACGATGGTGTTGGGGCCGGTGATTTCCTGGCTGACGGTTCGCTTGGACTGCTGGATGAAAATGCCGTGGATGGCGTTCTCCGCCGCCTCGGGGCCGTGGTGCCGGTCCAGGGTGAACAGAATGTCGTCGATGGTGAGGTCGTCGCCGTTCTGGAATTTCACCCCATCGCGAATGGTCCAGGTCCACTGGAGGCCGTCTTCCGACAATTCCCAGCTTTCGGCGATGCCGGGGATCATTTCGGTCTTTTCGTTACCGGCAATCAGCCAGCCGTGCAGCATGCGATGCTGCGTCATGATCTGGCCGGAGGCGTCCCGGGGTTCAAAAGCCTGGGTGCCCCAGTCGGCCACCATCATGGTGACCATCCCCGAGACCTCGTCCGGCGCGGCCGGCATAGCGGCGGCTTCGGTGGGCACAGCCGTGGCGGCGCTGGCTTGCTGGGCGGCCGGGGCCGTGGTGGCAACCGGGGCCGCGGGGGCTGCGGCCGGTTCGGTGGCGGTAGTGGCACACCCGATAACAAGGATCAGGGCAGTGGCGAGTGCGGCACAGAGTATGACGTTGCGGCTTGATAGCAATCCGAGATTTGGCATACCTGCCTCCTCCCTGGGATATTCCCGGCGAATGCAAAAAACGCCACAAATGCCCAGGATCAGTGAGATTCTCTCACGATATTATTGCAGGGCAATTATTACCCGTCGGGACTGTACTATGAACGTTCGTTATCCGTCAACAAAGGCGTGCGGCGATAACTGTTCAGACTCGGAGGGCCGATCAGGGACGCAAACCGTCATACCGGCGAAAGCCGGTATCCAGGAGCCTGCGCATCTGCAACCGTGAGCAGGGCAAAGATTTCCTGGATTCCGGATCAAAGCCTGCCCCGTACCTGATACGGGGGCCGGAATGACATGTTGAACGCGCAAATGGCTCAGCGAATCTGAACAATTGCGAGCGGCGGCGGCAGATGAGCGAGCATAACCGGTCGCGACGGGGGATTTACCCACAATGTGATCCCGTTCGGGGGCACACGATCACCGAACATAGGGCGCGGCAGGGTTGGCCCAATCATCCCCACACGGGCAGGACGATCGCGGTGCGGGACGACTACGCGGCGTCGGGCATTGGGAGCGCTAAACCAATCCCAGGCGCTCCAGATCCTCCTGCGCCCAACGGGTTCCCGCCAAGATGCTGCGCAGGGTGTCCAGAGGCAAGGTGTCGTTAGACCGATGGTAGTGAACCACGGTACGCCGTCCGTCGTCGTGACGGTACACCCGTGATGAGCCTCTGGTTCGCCGGTAGCTGAATCCGTCCCGTTCCAATGCCCGCACCAACTCGCGGACCGGCGTGTTTCTCAGCCGTCGAGCGAGCTCCTGGGGCGAACTCATGCAGAGATCATCGGCTCCAGAATGATGACCTCGACCTCGCCGTCCGGGTGCGGAATTTCGCCGCTTTCAACCATGTCCTCTACGTACGCTACAGCCGCGTCATTCAGTGCGGCGAGGGCTTCGGCCCGAGTGAGTCCCCAGGTTGCGCAGCCTGGGAGATCGTCGATCCACGCGCTCCAACGCCCATCCTGATCCTGTTCGACTTTAGCCTGGTACGTCGCCATGGCGCATAATCCTTGGATCCAATGTGATGATCGATTGTGTCATCCGTGGCCGGGCGACCCGCCCGTTTTACGCCTCGGCGGCTGCGGTGGCGGAAGCGCCGGATTCCTGGAAGTCGCGGGTGAGCTGGGAGAGCAGGAAGAAGATGTTCTCGACGGCGTTGGTGGCCTCGACGATGATGCGCTGCTGTTCGCCGGCGTCGTCGGGCGTGAGGGCCAGGTAGCGGGCGCGCACGTCCTGCATCAGGACGCGGCGGTCGCCCATGAGCTGCACGGTGAACTCCCAGGTGTCGGGGTCGTCTTCGTCCAGGGCGTCCAGGAAGATGAGGAACGCGGCGTCGGTGCCCTCCACCACGCTCATGCGGAAGGCGTCCAGGGTCGGGTCTTCGGGCAGGCCGCCCAGCACCTCGGGGATGGTGGAGAACTGCTCCTCCAGCCAGGTGATGAGCTTCTGGCGGCTGAGGACGAGGTTGCGCCGCTCGCTGGACTGGCCGGGCCGCTGCCGTCCCAGTTCGTCGAGAAACTCGTCGATGCGGGCGTTGACCTCGCGGGCCCATTCGCGGACGACGCCGGCGGGCTGGCCGTCGCGGGCGCGCTCCAGGTAGTCTGAGAACATGCCGAGGACGCGGGTCTGCTCCAGGTGGGTGAGGTCCAGCGCGGTCTCCACGTCGTCCATGGCCTGGTCGTGGATGTACCAGGGGCGCGATTGCTGCTCTGCGATGCTGGCCGGCCAGAAGCGCGAGAACAGCCGCATGGTCCAGTCGGGAGCCGACAGCACGACAATGCGCGACGGCATCCCGAAAATGATCACCGCGATTGCCATCTGGGGCCCCAGACCGATGTCGGGCCAGGTGATGAGCGCCTTGACCAACGGCACGCCGCCGTACACCTCCACGTAGAGCAGGGTCACCAGGATCACCGCCGAGAAGAAGACCTGGCAGGCCCAGAACATGCCCAGCTGGCGCGCCGTGCCGCTGAGGCCGTAGGACACCACGACGACACTGATGGCGAGGCCGACGTAGGAGCCGTACATGTACATGAGCACCTGCTCGACACCGACCAGTCCGGCGGCGGCGAGTCCGATGCCGAAGGCAACCACGGGCACCAGCGCCTGCACGATGAAGGTGAGCAGCGCGCCGATGATGAAGGACAGCAGGATGGAACCGGCCGAGATGTCCAGGCCGGCGCGGAACCACGGCTGCTCGGACAGAGGCGCGGCCGACTCCTTGATGAGCACCAGGCCGAAGAGGAGGGCGGCGACGCCGAACAGCATCGCGCCGGCCTCACGGTAGTTGCCGCGGCTGAACCGGGTGATGACCACGCCGCCGATGCCAATGCCGACGAGGGCGGCGATGCGGATATCGACCGTGACGATGAACAGGATGAGGCCGACGCCCATCTGCGCGCCCAGGGCGATGGGGTAGCCCTGCCGCGCCGAGATCAGGCCCGACCGCAGCATGCTGATGGTGATGAAGGTTACGGCCGGCGAGCTCTGGGTGATGGCGCCGGCCAGGGTGCCCCAGGCGAAACCGGCGAAGCGGTTGTCGGCCAGGCGGCTGGCCAGCACGCGCAGGCGCGGGCCGACCACGGCCTTGAGGTTCTCGGAGAGCAGCCACATCCCGAAGAAGAGCAGGCCAACGCCGCCTAGGATGCCGCCCAGGACTTCAACCATAGAGTTATCGAGCCCCCGCAAACCAAGATATGAGACCCGACGGCATTATCGGACGGGGACGCGGGATATTCAAGCGGGGGCTGATGTCCGTAACTGTTCAGGTTTGAGGTGACCATCCCAAACCAAAGCCGTCATACCGGCGAAAGTCGGAGATGTCCGCCATAGGCGGATGCCGGTATCCAGGAGCCTGATCATCAGCAACCGTGAGCAGGGCAAAGATTTCCTGGATTCCGGATCAAAGCCTGCCCCGTACCTGATACGGGGTCCGGAATGACATGTTGAACGCGCAAATGGCTCAGCGAATCTGAACAGTTGCTGATGTCCTTCGACATACCCATCACGGGCAAGGATTGAGGCGGTTTATAGGGAAATTACTATGGTTTACCCTAAGTTACTATGGTTTATAAAAATCTTGTAACTTGGGGTAACTTTGCTATAACATTGTGTCATGGATCCCATCCGAAATCCCTACGCTCCCGGCGCGGGAACCCCTCCGCCGGAGTTGGCCGGTCGTGACGCCATCCGAGGCTCGGCGCGGGTCGCTTTGGAGCGCACCCGAATCGGCCGCTCCAGCAAAAGTCTGCTGTTGGTTGGTCTGCGCGGCGTCGGCAAGACCGTCCTGTTGGAGCGCATTCGGCAGGACGCAGAGGCGAGCGGCATCTATACCCTCAGCATCGAATCCCCTGAAAACCGTTCCTTGCCGTCCCTGCTGGCGCCCCAGTTGCGCGTCGCGTTACTGCGGCTCTCCCGCAGGGAGGCGGCCAAAGACAAAGCGCAACGGGCCCTCAGGGGCTTGGCCGGATTGGTCACGGCATTGAAGGTGAAGTACCAGGACATCGAGGTCGGACTGGACTTCGACCCGGAACCGGGGCTGGCGGACAATGGAGACCTGGAAACCGACTTGCAAGCTCTGTTCGAAGTCGTCGGCGAGGCCGCAGCGGCAGACAATGCGTGCGTAGCGATCTTTATTGACGAACTCCAATACGTTGATGAAGACGAGCTGGCTTCCCTGATTGTTGCGCTGCATCGCGCGTCCCAGCGGCAACTTCCGATTGTCATGCTCGGCGCGGGTCTGCCTCAGTTGCGTGGCAAGATGGGGCGAGCCAAGTCCTATGCTGAAAGGCTGTTTGACTTCCCGGAAATCGGCGCGCTGACTCCCGAGGACGCGCGTATCGCCATCGTTAAGCCGGCCCGCGCCGAGGGCGTGCAGATTGATGATGCGGCCTTGGATGCCGTAATCGCCCAAACGCAATGCTATCCCTACTTTTTGCAGGAATGGGGAAAGCATCTCTGGGACGCCGCCGAATCTTCTCCCATCACCCTCGACTACGTTGAGCTCGCGGCAGAACAGGCGCTGGCCACCCTCGATCAAAGTTTTTTCCTGGTCCGGTTCGACCGACTCACCCCTTCGGAAAAGCGCTACGTCAGAGCGATGGCGGGGCTGGGAGCGGGCCCGCACCGATCCGGTGATATCGCTTACGAGCTCAGTCGTTCAGTAAGGTCCTTGGCTCCCACACGCGCTCAACTCATCAACAAAGGCATGATCTGGAGTCCAAGTCACGGGGACACAGACTTCACCGTGCCAATGTTCGACGAGTTCATGCTCCGCATCATGCCCGGCGATGATTGGCGGTAAGAGGGCGGGACAGCGCCCGATTGCTTTACATTTTGCTACGGGCGACCCTCGAGGTCGCGCCCACGGTTCTGCGATAGGGTTAGGGATAGCTGTACCGGTGCAGGGGCAACCCTTGTGGTTGCCCGCGTCGTTACCGATCCGCAACCGCTTTACTGGCCGTTACGGGGCACGGGCTTGCCGCTTCTGATGACGATATCGGGACGGCTGTAGGCGGCCGCGTTGCGAAACCTGGTGGCGGGCTTGATCACGCCGAACGTCTCCGTTCGCCCGCCTCCGCCGGCGCCGGCCGTGCTGGATTCGTACTTCCAGTCCGACGACTGCAAAAACGCCACGTGAACCCGCCACACAACTGCACGCTGGCCGGGTTCGATGGTAGCCGTTGGATCTACAAGGTAACGAACGACGCAATACCAACCCGGATGGTCATAGTGCGCCTGCAATGCCCAGGGTCGTGAGCTTGCTTTGATTTCCAGGGAGTCATTGGCCGCGGGAGGGTCTGAAGAATTGCGTCGCTTCAGGTCTGGAAAACGCTGCTGCGCCAAATCGGCGTGCCGGTGTTTCTCATACACGGTCAGCGACGAAAACGCTCTCGCAGCGAATATTCCGACCAACGCGCTGAACACGTTGGCCTGCTCGAAATACACCTCTACGAACTGGTCAACCTCCTCCTCTACCGAGGCAATTGCACGGGCCAACTGACCGACAGTTAGCCCGGGAGGAAGCGGTACATCGGAGTTGAACCAATCAGACCTGAGAGATCGGTTAGTCATCTTTCAGCGCGGCCAGCAAGGGGACCGCGCGGCGCGCCATGGCGTGGTACTCATTCGACGCTTCGATGCCCACTGCCCGCAGACCCACCGCCCTGGCAGCGGCAACGGTGGAACCCGAACCCATGAAAGGGTCGAGGATGATGCCGGCCCCGAGGGGCAGGGCGGCGCGCGCTAGCTGTCGCATCAAACGCTGCGGTTTCAGCGAGGGGTGCGGCGCGACCTCCCGCTCCGCTTTTGAGGCCGGCGGACAGATGATGACATCCCAGAACGGTTGCTCGTCGGAGATACGGCGCAATCCTCCCGTGCCCCATTTTTGGAGGTTGTCCTGCACCCGGCCCTCCAACGGTTTGCGGAACAGGCCCCAAGGTTCCCAGCCGGATCGCGGCATCACGGATACATCCGGAAACTCCTCGTGAGCGCCCTTGGGCCGGTCGCCGCCGCGCAGCGTTTTCACGATCCGCACGATCTCTCCGCGTTTTTCGAATCCCGTCTCCATCAGAGGCACATACACGTGGTGCGACAGCAGCGGATTGGTAGCGATGAAAATGTGCGCTCCCGGAACCAGGACGCGCATCAGCAAGGGCGCCAGACGGCCAAAAAATTGTTGCAGCCCCACCTCTTCCGCCGGCGTCAGCACAGTGAAGCGCGGCACCGGATTGCGTTGCGCTCCGTCGAAACTCGGCGGGATGCGCCAAACACCGCCCTTGCCGTTTTTGCGTTTGTTCAGTTGGTCCGCTTGGTACTCCACCAACCCGTATGGCGGATCGGTTACAACCGCGTGTATCGACTCCGGTTCTGCATTCGCCAACCATTGGAATGCGTCGGCGCAAATCAAATCGGGATCATCTTCTACTGCGAGTTCACGGATCCGCTGTTCTGCCTCGGTTGGAGCATCAGAGTCGTTGCCAAAGTTGTGCAGTTCCGGCTGGATAGGCATGAGTACCTCGGTCGGATGCCAGAATAGCGCAGGGCTATGGGACTGTCTATTGGTTGGCTTGGGCGTCGCCCCAGGGGACCTCGGGCAGGTTGCGTTCGCGGCGCACCTCGTTGATGGTGAGGACGCCGCGATCGAGCAGGGCCGTTTCGCGCTGGACGCGGCTGTTCTCGTCCTCCTGCAACGCCTCGATGACCGACAGGTCGAACTCAACGGTGAGTTGGGGGTAGCCGAGCCTGGGCAGGAGGGAGCGGTTAAGCTGCTCCTCCAGGAACTTGACCTCTGGCACCACGGTGTTGCGCCAGAACATCCTCTCCGACGCCTGGACGTTGGCGTAGGTGGCGCGCTCGAAATCGCCCAACAGCAGCTTGGGCACCCCGTAGGTCCGGCTGACCTCTTCCAGGCTCCAACGGAGACCCTGGATGAAATCGATGTCGCGGTGGGACAGGCCCAGGGTCTTGACGTCGCGCACTGCGGAGGCCACGGCGGGACGGTGGGCGTTGCCGGGACCCTGATAGCGTTGCTCCCAGCGGGCGTAGAAGTCCTCAAGCTCGGCGTCGTTCATCTCCTGGTTGGTGAGCAGCAGGAAATCGGGGCGGGCCGAGTTGCGGAGCAGGTGGCGGTTGAAGTGCAGGCCCTCGTGTCCCATGTCCGCCGACAGCCGGGCAGGAGCCAGGGGCGAGAGGCCAGCCATCTCCTCCAACGGGTTGAAGTAGCGGAGCCAAACGATCTCATCGGGCGTATACGCCACCTGTTCCACCGCGCCGCGATACACGAACCCGCGCACGTAGCGGCGACGGTCGGGGATGATAGCCATGCGGTCGGGACGCAGCGGCCACAGTTCCGGCTCGCCGTCCTCCCCGCGCTCGACGGCCCAGAAAGCCGCGCCCCACAGGCACAGGTAGATTTCGGTGGCGCGCCACAGATCGGCGCGGGTGTACCAGGGGTTGACCCGCTCCAGCAGCCGCGCTACCGGATGGGACGGCTCTACCAACACACGCCGGCCGGACGGCTCCGTGCGATAGACGCGCAGGGGCGGCCGAGTTACGGCCTCGGCGCGCAGCCGTACGGCGGAGTACACCGACGGCGACGTTGCCATGTAGCGTCCGTACTCGGGGCGGGCCCAGCCCTCGCCGCCGGCTCCAACGCCGGCGGACTCGTCGCCGGGCAGACGGTGGGCCGCCGCGGCGCGGTTGGCGCGTTGTACGACGACGCCCGGCGCCTTCGGGCCATCGTCGCGCCTGGAAAATGCCCTCAGCATCTTGCCGATACCGACCATCATATTGCTAACCTCCATTGATTGTGCGCAGCGCGCCGAAAGGCCCGCCGGCGGCGGATTCGTCCGTGTAAAACTCGCCGGCGTAGTCGTCCAGGAACGCCAGCATCAGGGCGTCGGCCTTGTCGGGCGACTGCACTCCTCGCTTGCGAATGCTGTCCTTGCTTTCTATGAGCAGGCGGCCGCGGCTGTTGTAGCCGTAGCGCAGGCTGGCCAGTTCCGAGATGAGTTCAGTGTCCCGGGGTATGCGGATGCGGCGGTCCCGGAACCGTTGGGCCAACGACTGGTAACCCTCGGCGCGCAGGTTGGCGCAGGTACGGTCGCGCCGCGGCCTTTCGGCCACGTTGATCCCGTGGGCGCGCACTCCCTGCTCCCGCAGCCGGTCAACCACGCCGGAGCCCACGCCGATCACATCGACGTTGACCACATCGGGCCGGTGTTCGCGCACCGCGACCATCACCTGCCCGACCGTAGCCATGGTGTCGATGCGCGAGAACGCTTTGATCGATTCCACGCGGTCGCCCCGCCGCATCAGGACGATGGTGCGGTCGCTGCCGAAGCGGGCCACATCCACGCCGACGACCACCCGCCCGTAGGCCGATGGAGCCATGCCGGGGAGGAAGAGCCCGAGCGGGTCGTCCCTAACCCGGTCCCCGTCCACACGCGCAGCGCCCGTAGGGGCAGGTTTCAAACCTGCCCCTACACTGGGCATGACCATATCGCCATTGCGCTCATCCTGAGCCCGTCGAAGGATGAGCGCATCCTCATTCTCCTCGTACACGGCGGCGGTGATGTCGTCCATCGATAGCAAGTTGTCATCTCCTCGCTTCGGGAACTCGCCGAGGACGCGGGAGCGGAACAGGTCGCTGTTCTCGCGCCAGACCTTCCGGCGTTCCTCGACCCACTCGGCGGTGGTCAGGCCGGGAATTTCGATGCGACCCTTCTTCACGTTGGGCGAGTCCAGTGCGGATATGGTGATGGTCTCGTAGATTCCGCTCTCCTCGTGAAAAGCGCGGTGGAACGGCCCCGACGTGGAGGTGGGATTGCCGATGAGGAGCAGCTTGGGGTTCTGCGAGGTCATCACCGAATCGACGGCCTCGTAGATTTCCTCATGGACGCCCTCGGCCTCGTCGACGACCACCAGGACGTTGGGGCAGTGGAAGCCCTGGAACTGGTCCGCGCCGTCGGCGGACAGCCCCAGGGCGTAGCGGTCCTCGGCCAGTTCCCAACGGGTGTCCAGCATCGTGCCGCCCAGGGTGTCCGCCGCGCCGCGATGCAGGCGGTGGATCTGCCGCCACAGCACGTGGCGCACCTGGCGGAAGGTGGGCGCGGTGCTGAGCACGATGGCCGGGTCGTGGCAGTGCAGGTACCAGAGGACGGCCACGGCCGCGGTGAAGTCCTTGCCCAGGCCATTGCCAGATTTGACCGCCACGCGGCGCTCGCGCATCACGGCGTCCAGCACGTCTTCCTGTTTCCACCACAGGGTCACGCCCAGGATGTCCCGGGCGAACTGGACGGGCGGGACCCAGTTGTCGTTGCCGGCGGCGCGGAACTGTGAGAGGTCCGGCGCCGGCGCATCATGGGTTGGTTCAGGTTCATGGGTTGGTTCATGGTCTTGTTCATCAGGGGCTTGAGTGCCGTCCGTCCACGGCTGGGCCAGCGCTAACCCCGATTGGGTCGGGGACGCATGGCGGCGATGCGGGCGCGACGGAGCCGAACGGCCTCACCATCGGGGAGGAGCGGCGACGGCTCGATGCCCGCCGACTCGGCCACCCCGTCGGGCGGGCTGAACAGGAACCCGCACTTGCGGCAGCGATAGACGGTGTGGTCCTGGCCGTCCAGCCGGCCAAGTTCCAGCAACGCCTGTGATTGACAACGACGACAATTCAACACGTACACCTCGAGCGCCATTGGGCGCGTACACAAAAAATTCATCCGCCGGTGTTTGGCGAACGTATGTACATGTTATTGAGGTGAGCGGATGACCGTCAACGGGTGAGTGTCAGTGGTGAAAAGATTGTAGCGAGCGGATAGGTGACGCAGCGAATCCGTCGCCTGTGGCATCGCATGTTAGGATGTTGTGAGCAGAGGTGGAAACAATCCATGGTGGCACACACTTACCACGCGGCCAGCCGGCAGTTGCTGGCGCAAGGCCGAGAGGAATTGGCCGGCGGCGACATACGCCAGGCGTCCGAAAAGGGCTGGGGCGCGGCGGCGCAGATGGTCAAGGCAATTGCGGAACAACGCGGCTGGGAGCATCGGAATCACGCCGCTCTGTTCGACGCGATTTCATTCCTGGTGTCTGAAACCCGCGACCATGAGATTAGACGCTTGTTCCACGTTGCCAACGCATTGCACGTTAACTTCTATGAAAACTGGGATAACGCGGCGAACGTGAGCAGCGCGTTGGACGATGTGGAGCGGTTTTTAGATATGCTGGAGCCGCTGGTGACCACAGAATAACGACGCGCACAAACGAACGCCATTACCACCGCCATCACACCCAACTTTGCCGACAAGACCACCTGGACGGGGGAAAAACTGGATATCCTCTGGGGCATGAACTCGGACTGTGTTGACCTGACCTACCTGGACCCGCCGTTATCCTCGGACCGCAATTGAGCGAGAGCGGTGGGTTTGGCAGCAACTAGCCGGGCACGTGTCGGGACATCTAAGTAGTTATCCGACAATAACATGGCGCGTAGCAATTCGACTGACTCGCTAACGTTATCAAAACAGGCTATAATCACGCTGTATGATGGAGTTCTGGTCGACCAATTGGGGCGACATAGCTACCGTAGTTGGCATTCTCGTCTCATTTGGTGGTTTTATTTGGGCTATCAGGGAAGCCCAAGGTGCTAAGTCAGCTTCAAAGGCAGCCGAGAAAGCGGCGAGCGAAACCAGGGATCAAATCGCCAAGCATTTGCAAACCGTGGATTTGCAGCGCGCCATCGGTCTTATCGAGCGCATCAAAACCCTGCACGACAACGGGCGGTGGGAACCCGCCAGGGAGCATTACCAAACGTTACGAGCGATGCTTTCGGACGTCATAGTCCGGTGCCCCGTCGATCAACGCGACGTATGCGATAAACTAGCAACTGGGAGAGCCATCATTAGGGAAATGGAAAACACGGTTCGCAAACGCCCCGATCAAGACGTCGGCGACCGTGCTCGAGCGCGGTTTGTTGAAAGCCTGAATGACATCCAAACCGATCTGGAAGCACTGGCTAGCGCCATTGGTTTCGACGATGCTCAAGGGGAGACGAAATGATTGAGCTAGGCGCAATACTGAACGGATTGGTTCAAAGAACGGCCGAAGGAAAGGTGAGGTGGACTCGCGCTGCCCATGATGGCAGCTTTGTCACTTCTTTGGACGCCATCTCAATCATGATTCAGGATGGCTCCTCCGGCTATCAGCTAGAGATCCTAGACGAATCAGGCGTCACGGTCGAAGCCCTAAGGATCACCGCAAATTCTCCTATCGAACAAGATGAGCAACTGCAACACCTTTATATTCTAGCCCGTCGATCAGCCCACAATATCGATGCAACCTTGGAAAAGCTCGCCAAGGCTCTCGACTTGTAGATTAACACTTCCTGGAACTCAACTGTTCCACGCTGCACCGCCAGCGTTGCCGCACTAACTTCACGGTGGCCATGGCCGAACGTGCTTCATAGCGCAGGGGCTAGGCTTATGTCGCCTTTAACCTGTCCGTTACGGCATCGCGTTCAGGGGCGGAAGTCACCGCACCCGCGCCAGCTTCTGCACCCGCTGCGTGGACGTGTCGGCGCCGTAGATGTTGCCCTGGGAGTCGGTGTAAATCTGGTGGGCGTTCTCGAAGGTGCGGCCCCGGGCCAGCAGGTTGCCGTCCAGGTCCAGGATGCTGAGGCGCGGCACCTGGTCAGAGACGTACACCGTCTGCTGGGCATCGATGTGGACGCCCATGGGGCACTTGAAATCGGTCCACTGGTCGAGGAACTGCCCGTCCGACGTGAACACCTGCACGCGGTTGTTCTCCCGGTCGGCGACGTAAACCCGACCATCGCCGGACACGCGGATGCTGTGGGGCACGATGAACTCGCCGGGGCCGCGGCCGGGACTGCCGAAGGACGCGATCAGCGTACCGTCGGGCGCGAACCGATGCACGCTGGAGTTGCCGTAGCCGTCGGCGACGAATAGCTCGCCCGAGGGAGCCACGCAGATGTCGGCGGGATGGTTGAAGGGAGCCTGCAACGCGGCCTGATCCCGCGTGCCGATGGTGGCGAGCAGCGCGCCGGTGGACGCGTATTTCAGGATCTGGTGGGCGTCCCGGTCCACCAGGTAGATGGAGTCGTCGGGGCCGACGTGGATGTGGTGAGCGTCGGCGGGCACTCCCTCCCGTCGCTCCCAGGCGGCCAGCGGGTTGCCGTCGGCGTCGAACACCAGGACGGGCGGGCCCTGGCGCTGGAACACGTAAACCCGGTCCCGGCTGTCCACGGCCACGCCGCTGATGCCGCGAAAGGTCTGGCCCACCGGCAGGCGGGGCCACTCCGGTTGGTACTCGTACACGTAATCGCCCATGCCGACCGTGATTGCCATTTCGTCCACCTCCGTGATTCCGCTGAGCCTGTTGCGGCGATTCTAGCACCGGCCGGAGTCGGCGCCGGGCTGCAATAATGCCGAAATGTTGCTTGCGAATGTAATTCGATGCTCTGCAAGGGCTGACTATACTCTTTCGGAATCAAGACTTTTCGCTCACCCTTCCTGCGCCAGGCAGGGTGTACATAACATTCATCCCCGGCTTGACTCGGAGGATCCCGATGACCAGAAAAACCTACGACATCGTCCTGTCCAGTCCATTCTCAAACTACGACTTTTTCGCACACAAGATGCGGGAATTGTGCGGACAGATGGACCTCACCTTCTTTCTCGCCGACGACGTGTGGGTGCACGAATTCCTGGGCAAGCTCAGGACGCGGGAGATCGCCGTGCGCGCCATGCTGGACCTGACGGCCAACCAGACCGACCCTACCGACGTGTACACGCGGCTGGCCTACGAGGTGAAGGAGCAGGGCGGTGTGGTGATCGACGACCCGGAGCAGACCGCGTTCGCGGCGCACAAGGCCAATCTGCACGACCTGCTGGTGCAGAACCGGGTGCTGGTGCCGGAAACCATCGTGGTGCGCAGCCAGGACGTGGACAAATTCCGGATCACCAAGGAAGTCAAAAGCAAGGTTGGCTCGCCCTTCGTGGTCAAGCCGGCCTGGGGGGACTCGGGCGTGGGCGTCATCGTGGACGCCACATCGGAGTACGACCTGAAAATGTCCCAGGCGCAGGCGCCGAACTCCGACTCGTTCCTGATCCAGCAGCAGCTCAAGCCGAAACCGCTGGGTGAGCGCATCGGCTGGTTCCGCCTCTACCACATCTGCCGGGAGGTCATCCCGTGCTGGTGGAATCCCGAGACCCACGAGTACCAGATGGTGTCCCCGGCGCAGATCAAGCGTTACAAGCTGCAGCCGCTGCGGCGCATCATGCGCAAAATCGCCCAGGTCTCGCGCATGAAGAAGTTCAGCAGCGAGATCTGCTTGCACGAGGACGGCAAGTTCTACGCCGTGGACTACGTCAACGCCGACCCGGACATGAACCCAAAGTCGTTCTACGCCAACGGCGTGCCCGACGAGATCGTGCGCCACATCGTTTGGCTGCTGTTCTACGAGGCGATGCAGGTGGCCAAGCGGGGGCATGGGTTCTTCGACGACGAGCTGGAGGCGTCGGAAGCATCGGCCAACTGGCTGGAGCGCCGGCGCGAAGAGCAGGCCGCGCAACTCGTCCGGTGAGTGGGGGCGCAATGCTGGATTTCGACCGCTACGAATGGCTGAGTTTCGACTGCTACGGCACGCTGGTGGACTGGGAGACGGGGATCTCCACGGCAGTCGCTGAGGTCCTGAGATCGCACGGCGTGTCCAGGACTCCGGCGGAGATCCTGGCCCTGTTTGCGGACCTGGAGCCGCGGGCGCAGACGGCGCAGGGATACCAGGAATACCGCCCGGTACTGCGGGAGGTGATGGCGTTGATGGGGGCGGAACTGGGCCTGAACTTCAGCGAGTCGGATCTGGGCTGCCTGGCCGACAGCCTGCCCAACTGGCCGGTGTTCCCCGACGCTGCCGACGCGTTGAACACGCTGCAATCGCGCTACCGGCTGGCGATCATCTCCAACGTGGACGACGACCTGTTCGCCGGTTCCGCCCGTGCGCTGGGCATCGACTTCGACGTAGTGGTGACCTCGCAGCAGGTGCGCGCCTACAAGCCCGACCTGCGCGGATTCAACACCGCACTGGAACGCATGGGTTGCGAAAAGGCGGCGTGGCTGCATATCGGAGAGAGCCTGTACCACGACATCGGGCCGGCCAACCGCATGGGCATCGCCAGCGCGTGGGTCAACCGCCCCGACCGCGGCGGCGGCACCCGCCAGACCGACGCGACCCCCGACCTGGAGGTAGCCGACCTGGCACAGTTGGCCGGTATAATGTGCCCGGCGTAACCACGCCGAGGCACGTTGATGATCGAAGAAATCGGCGCTCACCCCAGCGACGGCCGCCCGCTCCTGCTGGTCGAATCGCAGGAGGAGTGGCGCACGTGGCTGGAGCAGAACCATGTGAGTTCCCCCGGCGTCTGGCTGGTGTCGTGGAAGCAGGCCACCGGCAAGCCCTTCGTGCCCTACAGCGATTCCGTGGATGAGGCGCTGTGTTACGGGTGGGTCGACTCCCGGGTCGACACGTTGGACAACCAGCGGGCCATGCGTCTCTTCACCCGGCGTAACCCGAAGAGCCCGTGGTCGCGCATCAACAAGGACAAGGCCGTGCGCTTGATGCGGACGGGCAGGATGGCCGAATCCGGCGCCAGCATCGTGGCGGCGGCGCAGTCCAACGGCGCGTGGACCATATACGACGAGATCGAGGACCTGGTGATTCCGCCCGACCTGGCCGCAGCCCTGGCGGCCAACGAAACGGCCCAAACCCGCTTCGACAACTTCCCGCCGGCATCGAAAAAGAACATCCTCTGGTGGATCAAGTCGGCCCGCAAACCCGAAACCAGAACCGCCCGGGTCGCCAAGACGGCAGAACTGGCCGCTCAAAACCGCATGGCCAACCACCCCGTGGGGCGGGACCGAGGGGCGGCGCCACGATAGATCTACTATCCTGTCCGTGGGGAGAGCATCCCAGATGGCTCGATAGTCGCTCTCGGAGGGTTAGAGAACAGTCGTCCGAAATCCTTCGCAATGGGTGCTATACTCGCCCGACAAACACACCGATCCCCCAGTTTTTCCGCATGTGTGGACCACCACTGGTATGCCCGACCAGCTTACATTCGTAATCGATCCGACCGATGAATTTTCTTCCCTGGACCTTCTGGTCAAATCCTTGGAGGACATCAAACGGTTGCTTCGCGACGTAGATTACGCCGTCTACGGTCGGGGCAGTAGGTACGAACAAGAGTGGATGGTTACCAATATCAAGTCGAGTGCTCCAACGATTACCTTGGCACCTAAACCAGAACGGCGACAATCGGTTCAGATTGTGGGGACAGGTCTCAAATCGATTAGCGAAGGCATCGATTATCCTCCAGAGCATTTCACGGAAACGTCTCTGGAAGATTTGAAGAAAATGAGGCGACTGTTTCAAGGAAAGGGCTGTGCCCGCACCGTTTCGGTACTTATGGATGATGAGTTCATCGCATCGATTGACCAGAACATAGAGAAGCAGGCGGATCGGGTATTGTCCGGTGGATATCACAATCTTGGATCACTCCAAGGTAGATTGGAAGCGATCAACGTACACAGTTCACCCACAGCGACTATTTGGGACAGAGTCAGCGGGGCACCTGTGCGCTGGAGATTTCCACGAGAAGAAACTGAAGCGGTCAAAGCGTTGCTCGAGAGGTTAATCGCGGTCACTGGTAATATCCGATATTTTTCTAACGGCAAACCTCGTTCTATATCGAACGTAGTCGCCTATCATGAAGTGGTTCGTATCCGGCATCCTGACGTAGCTACGTTCGGCTCGATTCCGGATCCGGTAGTACAGGAAATCGGTGCCGCACGCTGGTTGGCGTCCCTCCGGGAGACGGAGCGATAACTTCCATGCCTGGACCTCGACGGTTGTGGGACTCCAGCGTGGTGATTGGCTATCTCGCCGGAGAGGCAGATCTTGCAGAGCCGTGTGGAGATATCATCGAAGCCGCCCAACGCGGAGAATTGGAAATCGCCGTTTCTATAGAGGCAGCTATTGAGGTTGCTTACCTCAAAGGCCATGATGACGACACATCGGAACGGTTAATTCGAGAGTTGTTCGGCAGGGAATACATCATCCCCATCGCTGTGGATATGCAAGTGGCTGCGGTTGCCAGGGATTTGATCAGGAGGCACAGGACACCGCCTACGATCAAGACCAAGGACGCAACCCATTTAGCAACAGCCATCCAGTGGAACATTCCTGTCATGGAGACTACTGACGGTGGACTGTTGCGGTTCAGCGGGCTGGAAGGGAACCCACCCGTAACCATACGACGCCCTGTGTACGAAGGTACCAGAAGAATGTTGGGATTTTGAAGAAGACTCCGCATGAACAACTTGCTGTACCGAACATGCCCCTGATAACGTTACCGAAACGAAGTCTTGACTAAAACCGATGATTGGCAACGACAGTGCATGACGTTTGAAAGTATGCACCCGCTTGGAACTCGACGATGAATAGATAGATGGATTGCCATTGTCAGTGGGAGACGGATGGACCATGTTGGGAATTGGTTTGGAAACCTGGTTGGTGGCTGGCTCTCCAATTGTCACGTTCATCTTGGGAGTATGGATCGGCCCTATTGTGAAACGCGTGCCCGGTGGTATAGCGAGATTTGTTCAATGGACTTACCGAGCAACGCATCGCAGGATAATCGCTCCCATCAAGCTATGGCGCTTGCGTCAGATACACGGGGTAAGGATCGAATTGTTGGACGTTGATACGTGGGATGGGCTACAGACGCTGTCGGAAAAAGACCGAAATCTGTTCCGAATGTTGCGACCCCGAAGAAATCACGAACTGCTAATCGCAAAAATAAATGCGGTGGTCGACCGTGAACCCTATGAGTTTGAATTGGAGGCGCAGAGCAAGGCTGACAAAGCTGCGTTGGGCCATGTCGTCTATACTCAATCTGGCAAGAAATTGGAATGCTGGAATTGCGCTTTCTTCGTGAGTGATTTGGAAGAAGATTCGAGGACGAAGGAATATAAACGAAACCCTTACGGCGGGTACTGCTATAAAGAACTGCCAAGGCAAGAAACTAGGCCAAGCAATCACTGCGGTCATCACAGTGCCCTTCAAGGTTACCTTCGTTCAAAGGCGGAACTTTACAACATTGCCCCGGTAGAATAGCCGCAATCCGTCACGCCGCTTGCCAAGCTACGAATTTTCCACATCCCTAACTGACTCTTCCCCCTTGCCCCTACCCTCCATCCATCCTTACCATTCAACTTTCCGACCGCCCCTATCCAATCCGTCGCCCAACCGCAGACCCGTCCAATGCCCAGCTGAAAACGTCGCGCCCCCAAATCCTCCCAAAAGCCCGCCAAAACCATGATAATCGCCACCAAAACCGCCCCAATCGCCCCCATTTTCCCCCACATCCCGCCCCGTCGTCCTACTCAAATGAGCGGAAATGAGAGGGAATGAGCGGGTTTTCCCCAAAATCTCCGCCATCTTATTGATCCAATCCATGATGATCCTGTAAATCCTGTACATCCATGTAAATTTCCTCCGGCCGCCATCCCCGAGCCCTGCCAGTCCGCGGCTATTACCGACCGACGGCGAGCCTCCATAACCACATCCCGATGACGCCGATTGACCGTCCGCTACAATCTAAGTGAGCAGGAAAGGAGAGCAGGCCATGTCAACTACCGCAAAAACGAGGGTCCCCGTCCGCAAGGTTTCCAGAACCGAAATGATGGCGGAACTGCAAGCCGAAATCGCCGATTACGAACAGCGCTACGAAATGCCCAGCGAGCGAATGGCGGCGTTAATCGAATGGGGCGAAATGAATGAAACCGCCGAGGTACTCAAATGGTGTTTCGCTTATCGCGCCTTGGAATCCCTCAAAGAGCGGACCCAAACGGATGGCAGTCATTAGACCGCTACCGGACCATCCAGGACATCCAGTTGGAGCAAAGTCCCTTTGTCGTCCGGCATCGGGATACCATCAGCTTTCACTTTGACGATGCTGCCGGCGACCTCATGATGCGGGGCATGGTGCATTGCCAGAAGGATGTAGTTTTGCGAGTGGACAAGTGGTTTGAATTCGATGCCGGTTATAGCCCGCTCCGTGTTCGCTGTTTTAGATTCGCCTACATCGGCTGGCAAACCGGCGGCAATAGCTTGCTCAAATACCACAACCTCCACGCCGACCCCAACGATTACATCCACCGCGTTTACCACCCGGATACCGGCAAGCAGATACTCTACGAACGCTTGGAACGCTACCAGTTTCCCACCTTCCCTGAAGTCCTGGACGAGCTGGAATACCTGGCCCAATGCCTCTAGCGCCGACGCAACGTCCCGCCACCCCCCACCCGGTTGCCCCCTTCCCCGCCCCCTGCTAAACTGCCGCCATCACAGACTCCAACCTTTCTCCACGTTAAGGAGCCGCCGTTATGCTGATTGGCCATTTCACCGAACAGCCCTGGCAGGATGAAAATTCCGGCCTCATGGGCACCCAGAGCACCGACCTGGGCATCTCCAACTCCCACTACCGCCCCGAGATCGGCGCCCAACTCTACAACCGCTACCTGGACGAAAAGGTGTACGCCGAGCAGATGGGCTTCGACGCCGTGATGCTCAACGAGCACCACTCCACGCCCTTCTGCATGCAGGGCGTCACCAACGTCGGCGCGTCCATCCTGGCCCGCATCACCGAGAAGGTGAAGATCATCATCCTGGGCAACGTGCTCCCCATCTGGGACGATCCGCTGTGGCTGGCCGAGCAGTTGGCGATGATCGACATGATCTCCCACGGCCGGCTGGTGTCCGGCTTCGTGCGCGGCGGCGGACGCGAGAGCTGGTCCCACAACTCGCCGCCCAACTTCAACCGCGAGCGGTTCGAGGAAGCCCACGACCTGATTCTCAAGGCCTGGACCGAGGACGGCCCCTGGCGCTGGGAGGGCAAGCACTTCCACTACCGCTACGTGAACCCGTGGGCGCGCCCGCTGCAGGAGCCGCACCCGCAGATCTGGATCCCGTCCACGGTGTCCGTCGAGACCGTCAGGTGGTGCGCCGAGCACCGGTACCCGCTGGTCCTGCTGGCCACCCGGCTGGAGCCCACCCGCGAAGCCTTCCAGCTGTACCACGACACCGCCGCCGAAAACGGCTACGAGTCCGGCACCCAGAACGTGGCCTACCTGTGGAAGGTGCACGTCGACGAAACCGAGGAACTGGCCGAGGAAGTCGGGCGCAAGTACCTCTCCGGCGTCAGCAACCCGTTCCTGGCCGGCAACGAGGGCGGCATCAACCCCGCCATCATGAACCTGCCGGGCCACACGTCCCGCACGTCGCGCCGCCTGTCCGCCGCCGCCTTCGGGCCCGCCGGGCGCTTCGGCACCAACCGCCGGCCCTTCGAGGATCAGGTCGCCGACAGCACCATCATCACCGGCACCCCCAAGACGGTCATCCCCAAGATCCGCGAGGTTTTGGAGTACCTGCGCCCGGGCAGCGTGTTCTTCTGGGACGGCGACGGCGCCATGACCCACGAGGACCAGATGCGCAGCCTGCGTCTCATGGGCGAGGAGGTAATTCCCGCCGTCCGCGAGATGGGCAAGGAGCTTGAGCTCTACTCCCCCTTCGAGGTGGACCCCCGCACCAACCAGCCCGTCGTGGACTCCGCCACCGCCGCCGGAACCGCAACCACCACCGCCGACTAGACCGCGGCAAACCGGCAACCCACGTAGGGGCGAATAATTATTCGCCCCTCATTTTCTGGTCCGCGCCTCCCGATCTGGTCTGCCCCTCCCGATCCTGTCCGCTCATCCTGCCTTGCCCGCTCATCCTGAGCCTGTCGAAGGATGCGCCACCGCCGGGTGACGCGAACGCCCTGCAACCGCTGCGCGAATGGGCGTAGAATATGTGCATGTCCCCTGCCGAATTCATCGCAACCTGGCAGAACACCACCCTGAACGAGGAACAGGGCGCGCAGTCCTGGTTCAACGACCTCTGCGATCTCATCGGCCATCCCAAGCCACTGGGCGATCTCAACGGCCTGACCTACGCCTTTGAGCATCGCATCGAAACGGGCAAGGCCGACGCCTACTACGAAAATCATTTCGGCTGGGAGTTCAAGACCCACGAAGGGCAGTTGGACGAGGCCATGCGCCAGGTGCTCGGCTACTCCATGTACCTGAAAACGCCGCCCCTGCTGGTGGTGTCCGCCTTCAACGTCATCCGCATCCGCACCAACTTTCCCGGCATGGAAAGCGTGCAGCGGGAAATCCGCGTCGCCGACCTGGCGGAACCGGAAACCGTGGCCGCCGTCCAGCGGATATTCACCGATCCGGACTGGTTCAACACCGGCAGGAGCCGCGACGACGTCACCAGGGAAACCGCCGCCCTGTTCCAGGCGGTGAGCAACGACATGGCCGGTTCGGGCTACGGCGCTGATCCGTCAAAAATCCGGGAACTGGCGCAGTACCTCAACCAAATCATATTCTGCCTTTACGCCGAGGACGCCGGACTGCTGCCCGACGGCGCGTTCACCGGCCTGGTGGTGAACCAACGGCGGGAACCGGAGCGATTCCGCAGGGGCGCGCAGACTCTGTTCGCTGAAATGAATCACGGCGGACTGTTCGGCCCCCAGACCATTGAGCATTTCAACGGCGAACTGTTCGCCCACGTTCCCGACGTGACGCTGAACACCGCCGCCCTGGAAAGGCTGGCGGAAGCCGCGGCCAAGAATTGGAGCAACATCGAGCCGTCCATATTCGGCACACTGTTCGAGCGCGCGCTGGGTCTCACCGAGGAACGCGCTCCGCTGGGCGCGCACTACACCGGCGAGGCCGACATCCGCCGCGTGGTGCAGCCGGTGATTCTGGACGACCTGGAACGGCGGTGGCAGCGGGCCAAAGCGGAGGCCGACGCCGCCCAATCCGCCGGCGACACCGACGGCGCAATGGCCGCGATGCAAGCTTACTGCCGCCGGCTGGCCGACGTGAAAACGCTGGACCCGGCCTGCGGCAGCGGCAACTTCCTGTACGTCACCCTCAAGGCGTTGCTCGACCTGGAGCGGCAGGCCATGGACTATCAGATCGCACTCGACCGCCGCCCCGGCCCGCCCCTGGTGAACCCTGCCCAGATGATGGGCCTGGAGATCAACGAGTACGCCGCGCAACTGGCGAAAACCGCCCTGTGGATTGGCTATATCCAGTGGCATCAGGCCAACGGATTCGCCTACACCAACCGCCCGATACTGGACAACATCCACGGCGTTGAATGTCGGGACGCCGCCATCGCCCTCAACGACGCCGGTGAAAATGCGATCAAAGCGCAATGGCCCGACGCCGACTACATTATCGGCAACCCTCCGTTCCTGGGCGCAAAGGATATGCTCACCGAGTTGGGCAACGACTACACCGGACGGCTGCGCCAGACCTACGCCGGCGAACTGGACGGCGCGGTTGACCTGTGCTGCTACTGGTTTGAGCAGGCTCGGGCCCAGATTGCCGCCGGCAAGGCCAGGCGCGCCGGCCTGCTGGCCACGCAGGCGATACGGTTCAGCAGCAACCGCCGCACGTTGGAGCGCATCAAGGAAACCGGCGACATTTTCGCCGCCTACGACGATCTGGAATGGAAACCGGAAGAACCCGGCTCCGCCGCCGTCCACGTGTCCATCATCTGCTTCGACGACGGCAGCGAAACCGTCAAAACGCTGAACGGCGCGCCGGCATCCGACATCGACACCCGCCTCACCGACGCCGTAAATCTGGACCAGGCGCGGCTGTTGTCACAGAATAATGCCATTTGTTTTAGGGGTATTGAGAAAGGTGGCCCACTCGACTTGACGGCGGAACAGGCGGCGCTAATGCTGGCCGACAGCAATCCCAATGGTAAGCCTAACAGCGATGTCCTCAAACGCTACATCATCGGCAGGGACCTCAACGGCAAACCACAAGAGACAAGAGCGTTGGCTGGTTGACTTTGGCGCTATGCCAGAATCGGATGCGAAACTATACGACTTGCCCTACCAGCATTGTCTAAACTATGTAAAACCAGTTCGAGATAAGAATAAGCGCGAACATCGGAGATTGAATTGGTGGTTACTTAACGATGCGACGCCAGCGTTGGATGCGGCCCTTGCACCGTTAACGCGGTACATTGGCACCTGTCAAGTGTCCAAGCATCGTTACTTCCAGTACATAGATGCCGACAATGCGCCGGATGTAACTATCGTCGCTTTTTGTCGTGAGGATGACTACTTTCTAGGGATACTGGAAAGTAATATCCACAAAGTATGGACCGCCGCCATCGGCACACAGTTGCGGGAAAAGGAATCGGGCCGGCGTTACATCATCAGCGAGTGCTTTGAGAAGTTTCCCTTCCCGACGCCTACGGAATCACAGCGGCAGACCGTAACGCAGGCGGCGCGGACGCTGGACGAGCAGCGGCGCAACGTCTGCCAACCCAACGGCAGCTACCGCCGCTCCATGACCAGCCTGTACAACGAAAACCCGCCCTGGCTGCAAACCGCCCACGCCGAGCTTGATGCCGCAGTAGCCGACGCCTACGGCTGGCCGCCCGACCTGGCGGACGACGAAATACTGCGCCGCCTGGTGCGCCTCAACCTGAGCGGCAAAGCCGGCGCGCCGTGACGCCTATGCAAAGGCGACGGTCACTGCGCCGCCATCCCAAGCGTCCACGGCAATTTGCGTGCCTTCCAGCAGTTCCATGCCGAGCAGTGATTGGCTTCTCGAACGATAAATATCCGTCCGCCGCAACTGTCCTTGCCAGATGATTCTAGCCACGTAGTAGTCGAATGAATGCTCTTCGCCGCTGCCCAGAACGACGGTCTCGCTTCCGAGTCTAATCAGGCCCATCTCTGCAATGACGGATTCCGGCAACACCAGACTGCCGGTAAATCCGGTATCCAGGATGAAATCGCACTGTCGCAACTCCCCGTCGGGGCGTTCTACGGATAAGGCAAGCCATGGTTGCAAGCCGCCGCTGGGAGTTCGAACTACCCGGCCGCTAGTCATCGTTGACCCGCTGCAAGCCGGCCCCGCCCATGCTATGTACCGCGTTGTATCCGACTCGCTCCCGCCAGATGAAGGCGTCGGGTTGGCGCGCGAGCAGGCCCATCGTGGCGTCAATGCCTTTGTCCGCGATTTCGTAGTCGCCGCTATGTATGTCAATGGCGACCATCTTGCCCAGATACTCCGGCCCCAGGGTGTCGCGTATTTTTTCATTGTAGATGGCGCGGCCAATGGCGGCGGCGTCCTTGCTGTCAATGGTCATGGTCTGCCGCTCCGTTTCCTGGTCATAGTTCAAGCAGGTTTGGCCTGAGTTTATTGTACATCGGATGCGCCGCCCATAATAACCATATCCTCCGCTTATAATGACGGACGTAACCAAAGGATAACGCTATGGCTAATGCCGAAGTGACCGTTGCCGAGTTTTTTGACAACCTGAAACGTCAACGCCGCGCCGACCCGCCTCAAATGCCGACCGCCGCGGCAATGATTTAACTGGCAAAAAAGGCCCTGCGCCGGGAGCAGAAGAACGGCCCTGCCCTGCTGCTGGCTGCAGTCAACTACCGCATCGGCGAGATTGCCCCCGGCGCCGACCCCTGGACCGTCATCAACCGCGTCTCCGAAGCTCGCCAACACGCCGGCATTGCATCTTCATATTCGGCAGTGGTGGAGCTGAAAGCGGAAGCCGACCAACACGGGAGTTACGACCGCGAAGACGCAGAGTTATGCTACGAGTTGGGCGAAATAGTGCTCTCTCTGCTCGACGAGCACTTTGGCTGACCTGGCGGCGGCGGCTTACCTCGAATATGCGGAATCGCGGTTGCGCGAAGCGGGGCAACGTGGCGGGAGGGCAATGTCAAACGGCTGCGACCGTAACCTGGGCGAATTGGCGAAAGTCGCGTCGCTGGTCTGGGACGGCGTTATGGACGTGCTCTCGGCACTGACAACGCTGGACGGCGACATCCCCAGCGGACGCTCATCAGACTTGCGACAGTACGCGCGGCGGATCCTGACCAGGGACGAATACAGCCTATGGCGGGATTTGGCCCGACTGCACAACTTTCAGCACAAACCAGACCACCCCGAAACCGTGTTCAGGGCTTCCTTACTGGAATTGTTCAACCAACGGCTGCCGGCGACCCTGCAACTACCGTCAGAGTGTTGGGAATGGTTGGCGGGGCTTTATAATGACAGTTGATCGCTGGATGTTTGAGTCCGCTACCCCGCCGCCGCCACTGCCTGGGCTATCGTAATATCGCCGGTGTACAGCGCCCGCCCGATGATGGCCGCCTCCGCGCCGGTTGGGATTAGCTTCACCACATGCTCAGGTGCGCCGACGCCGCCGGCCGACAGCACATGCAGTCCACTGTCCCGCACCAGCGCCGCCGTCGCTTCGTAGTTCGGTTCCTCCAGGGTGCCGTCCCGCGAGATGTCGGTGTAGAGCAGGCGTACCACTCCCAGGTTCGCCATGCGCCGGGCAAGTTCCGTGGCCGTGATCTCCGACGTTTCAGTCCAGCCGCGGATCGCCACCAGGCCATCCCGTGCGTCCAGCGCGACCACCACGCGCTCGCTGCCGAACCGTCGGCACAGTTCCTCCACCAGTTCGGGATTCGACACGGCGGCGGTTCCCACCACCACCCGGGCCGCGCCGGCGTCGAACAGGCCGGCCGCCGTATCCGCGCTGCGGATGCCGCCGCCGACCTGCACGGGAATGTTCAGGGTGCGGGTGATGGCGGTGATGGCCGCGAGGTTGGCCGGATTGCCCGTGTGCGCGCCGTCCAGGTCAACGATGTGCAGACGCTGGCCGCCCTCGGCTTGCCAACGCTCCGCGACGCCCAGCGGGTCGTCGGAGAACACCGTCTCCCGCTCGTAGTCGCCCTGGTACAGGCGGACGCAGTTGCCGCCGCGCAGGTCGATTGCCGGTATGATTTCCATGCGTCTATCCAGATACTCCGGCCGGCAGCGGCCCGATGGTCACCGCGCCGTGGTCGGTCATTTCAGCAGAGAGCAGGCTGCCCCATAGCAGGGCGGTCCCGATGAGCGGGGCACCGTCGGCTTCCAGAATCTCAACAGATCGGCGTTCTCCCCGCCAAAGGACGATACCCTCAAACGATTCGACGGTGACTACCAAGTCCGTTGCCAACCCCATGTCAACCAATTCCGTCGCAGTAACCCCCAATTGCTCAATCAAACCGGATGGCAAGGCCAGATAACCGTTGAAGCCGGTATCGACCACAGCTTCAACCCGGTGGACGTGTCCGTTCGCATCCAGTACCCGGATGGGAACGAGAAGGTCCCCACGAGTGTTGACGCTACCTGCGATCAAGGTTTGCCGGACCGGATTCGGGGACTATGGCTATGATAAGGAGCAGGGAAACCAATCCTCATCAGATAGCAAACCGCATTCGGAGTTCTGGCTTTCAACATCTTTCGGGCTGTGATGACATCGCGGTTCACAGCGTAGTCCCCCGTCATAACGTCAATGACCAGGAACTTGCCCTTCTCCTGTGGTTCGACCAGGTGCTTGATCTTGGTGTTGTAGATCTCCCAGCCCAGTTCACGGCACTTGTCGAAATCGAAATCAGGCGTTGTCATGACAGCATCACCTCCCTGGTCCGCCAGCGTAACATCCATGCGTCTATCCAGATACTCCTGCCGGCAGCGGGCCGATGGTAACCGCGCCGTGGTCGGTCATTTCAGCGGTGAGCAGGCTGTCCCACAGCAATGCGGTCCCGATGAGCGGCGTGCCTTCCGACTCAATGATGCGAACCGTCCGCCGTTGGTTTCGCCACAATATGATCCCCCGAAACGTGGGAAACGACTCGGTCGCGTCATTTGCCATCCTGAGATCCAGGGGCTTGGCTGCTATCAGGCTGAGCAATCGCAACAAATCGGGTGGTAACGTGAGGTGTCCGTTAAACCCCGTGTCGATGTTCGCTTCGATGCGGTGAACGTGTTCGTTCACATCAAGCAATCGTATTGGCATCACCAATTCCCGGTTACCGCTGATCCATCCTCCCATCACTGCTAGTCTGCTCCCTGATCACTACCGCATCCTGGGGATCTTGAAAACCGCCGGATAGCCGATCCTGATAGTGTAAACAATGCCATCCGGTTGACGGGCTTCCAGTTCGTCCTCGGCCAGAATGAGGTCGCGGTTCACAGCGTAGTCGCCCGTGGTAACGTCAATCACCAGGAACTTGCCCTTCTCCTGTGGTTCGACCAGGTGCTTGATCTTGGTGTTGTAGATCTCCCAGCCCAGTTCACGGCACTTATCGAAATCGATATCAGGCGTTGTCATGACAGCATCACCTCCCTGGTCCGCCAGCGTAACATCCATGCGTCTATCCAGATACTCCAGCCGGCAGCGGCCCGATGGTCACCGCGCCGTGGTCGGTCATTTCAGCGGTGAGCAGGCTATCCCACAGCAGGGCGGTGCCGATGAGCGGCGTGTTGTCGGCTTCCAGAATGCGGATCGGTCGTGGTTCGCCGCGCCAGAGCACGGTTCCCTCATATGAGTTGACAACGACCTCTAACCCAGTCGCCAATATCATTTCGATGGGCAGGGAAGGCAGCAATCCCAGATCCCTAATTTGATACGGCAGAAGCGATAGGTCCCCACGGAACCCGGTATCGACGACTACCTCGAAACGATGGACGTGTCGATTTGCGTCTAATACACGTACCGGAACCGCCAAGTCCCCATCCTGGTTGATGCTGCCGACTATCACGGTTCGCGCTCTGTGTCCCACAAAATCCGGGGACTTAGCAAACGGTATACCGCCGGGTAGCCAACTCTGACGGTGTGAATGACAGCATCCGGGTGCCGTTCCCGTAACTCCCGCGTCGCGTATCCCAGGTCAGGACCAATGACATACTCTTCGGTGGTTATGTCCAGCACCAGGAATTTTCCCTTTTCCTGCGGGTCCACCAGATGCTTGATTTTCGTCTCGTATAGCCTTTTGCCGCGCTTGTAGTCCTTCATGAATTGGTCGTCAATAGACTGCTCGGACATATCTATTCCTCCTCCCACGCCATCAGCGGTCAGCTGCCACCTGCCGCACAAAGTTGGCGTAGATGCGCAGGCCGGTGTCGCCGCTCTTCTCGGGGTGGAACTGGGTCGCCACCACGTTGTCCCGCGCGTAGATGCTGCAGAAGGGGACGCCGTACTCGGTGAGTCCGGCCACGTCGTCGCGCTCGTCGGGGTCGGCGTAGTAGCTATGCACGAAGTAGAAGTGGCTGTCCTGGGGGATGCCTTCCCAAAGCGGATGCTCACGCTGGAAGCGCACCGTGTTCCAGCCCATGTGGGGCACCTTGAGACCGTCGGGCAATCGCCGTACCCGTCCGGGCACCAGGCCCAGGCAGTCCGCGTCGCCCTCGTCGGTAGCGTCCAGCAGGAGTTGAAGGCCGAGACAAACCCCCAGGAAAGGACGGCCGCCGGCGATGTAGTCCAGCAACGGCTGCACCAGCCCGCGGGACTGCAACGCCGACATCGCCGCCGGGCCTGATCCCACGCCGGGCAGGATCACCCCGTCAGCAGAATCGAGAGCAGTTGGGTCGGAAGTTACGGCGGGCGTTACGCCGGCTCGCTCCACGGCGCGGGCGACGCTGCGCAGGTTGCCCGACTCATAGTCGATGATGACGATGTTCGGGCTATTTGGTACCACCATCGCGCGGTCAGACCCGGTCGCCGGTGGCTCGCTCGATGGGAATTTCGCGGTCGTGATAGCGCGCCAGCACGAACAGCAGGTCGCCCAGCCGGTTCAGGTACGCCAGGATCAGAGGGTTGGTGAGGCCGCCGGCCTCGGATAGGGCAACGACCCGCCGTTCCGCAGTGCGGATCACGGTGCGGGCAGAGTCCATGGCTGAAGACGACGGGGTGCCACCGGGCAGTATGAACACCTGGGGCATCTGGAAGTGAGTCTCCAACTCGTCGATGGTCTCTTCCAGGTTGTCCACCATCTCCTCGGTAACGGGCTTGAAGTGCTGGTGGAACAGGTCGTACTTTTCGGGGTCGGTGGCCAGCTCAGCCGCCACGGTGAACAGTTCCCGCTGCAGGTCGCGGAGGATGTTCTTGACCTTGTCGTCGTCGGTGAGGGCCCGTGCCAGACCCATCAGGCTGACCGCCTCATCGGTGATGCCGTAGGCCTCGGTGTGCGGGTTGGCCTTGGACACGCGACCGCCGTAGAGCAGGCTGGTCTCGCCCTGGTCGCCGTACTTGGTGTAGACGCGCTTGCGACGCGCTGATGAAGATGAAGACGTGCTCATGGCAATTTACCCCCGACCCGAATGGCTGCGTGGGTCAATTCTAGCACTCCCCAACTACCCTCGCCACGGAGTAGCCTGGTAGTGATGGCGTGAAACGGCGCAGGGTCGCTCCGATTGATCAATGCGCCGAGCCCCGGACAGACTGAAGCCGCTCACGCGTACCCGCTTTGCGCAACCTGTCACTGCCAGCGACCACGCCGCCTCAATTCGGGCAGCACCGCGATTCCTGTCGGCGCCAAAACGCCCAACTTTTTGTGCATCACCTGCCTTTTGCGGCGAAAAATACTCACCATGCCCCCCATAATCACCCAATTCCCCCAAAAACCCCCAGTTCAGACACCCCCGCCCCGGTGACACTTCACCCTTCCTCTAACCCTTCCTCCATCCGTACCATATTACCCAACGCCCCCAGGGCAATCGCATTTCGATCTTTGGCTCTTTGGTCCGGCACTCCCGGCTACCGTCATACCGGCGAAAGCCGGTATCCAGTGCCTGAAGCCGGCTGTTTCGCAACCGTTGTCTTCATCCTGCGGCCTCTGGACTCCGGCATCCGCTTATGGCGGACATCTTCGACTTGCGCCGGAGTGACGAGTCTGTAAATTCCAAGTGCGATTGCTCTGCCAACGCCCCAATTCCAACCCGCCACCCGGGCCCGCGGCAGCCGTCCCAATGCCCACTGCCCAACACCGCGAACTTCGTCCCCCAAACCCGCTCACCTGCCCGCCAATACCACCAAAACCGCCGCCAAAACCCTTCCCTCGACCCCCATTCAGCCCCACAACCCGCTCAATTCCCTACTGGAATTAGCGGAAATCAGAGGAAATGAGCGGGAAATCGACCTTTCCCTCCTTTCACCACGCAATTGCGAAGTGGGTGCGCGTGAGGCTGCTGCCGATAGGGCAATCGCGTCTTCAAAACAAACGATTCCGGTGCCTGCATTACATTCCGTCTGGTGATAATGACCACACAGCTCGTTGCCTGAAAGTCCCCGAAACCAGCCCATAACCCAAAACTCCCAAATCAAAATATCTTGTCCATCCCGTTCATCCTGGGAACCTGTCCGCCTTTGGCGGATCCCTGTGAATTCACCGTCCGTTACTGCCAATTCCAATGGCGGCGCTGTCGCTCATTAAGATGCGATTGCCCTGCTGCTGCCGACGCAATGGCCCAACCCCGCATGTGCTATGATATGCGACGCACCATGCGGGCCCAGCCGGCCCGCGATCCCATACGTACCGAGGAGTCCCTGACACAATGACCACCCAGGCGGTTTCCCTCGAACTTGAACCCCGCGAGACGTTGGGCAAGAAGGTAAAAGCCCTGCGTCGCACCGGCGTTGTACCGGTTCATCTTTACGGGCGAGGCGTAGAGTCCCGCGCCCTGCAGTGCGAGGTGCGCAACCTGTTGCGGACCATCAGCCGAGCCGGCGGCGAGCACGGCGGACAACCCATGAACATCAGCATCGCCGGGGAATCCGCAACTTACACTGTCGAAGCATCCGAGATCCAGTGGGATCCCCGCACCGGCGACGTGCTGCACGTGGATTTCCGCACCGTCTCATCCTGACACCACCTGATCGCCGATTGGGGGCGGGCGCGAAAACCCGCCCCTAACCCTTTACCGCATCCTGTCGCCGCTCCAGGAGGCCCACGATGTACATGATTTTCCTCAGCGAGTCCGGTCTCACCGGCGTCAGCGCCAACGACCCAAACCAACCGCATCACGTCCATGCCGGACTCCTCATCCAGGAAAGTCAGTACGTCTCGATATCGGGCGAGTACGACGCGCTGGTGCGCCGCCATTTCGGTTCTCCTCCCGGGTCGGACGGCGTGCCGGCGGAGCTGAATCCGCGACACATGTACCAGGGCACGGGGCCGTTCCGGACCTGGCGGCCCGAGCAACGCGCCGAGTTGATCCAGGACTGCCTCAGCATCCTCATCCGACGGGAAACGCCGCTGATTATTTCCTACATCAACAAGGGCGAGTACGTTGAGGCCGCCAGCACCGAGGGCAATTCTCTCTACGGGCATACGGACCCGTCGCGCCTTGCTTTCAGCCGGTTCCTGCTGGCCCTCACCATGTTCCTGGATGAGAACGTCATGTCGCAGATGAACCCCGACGACATCATGCAGTCGGTATGGGACGTGCACGACTATGCGATGCTGATGGCCGGGGCGGAATCGAAATCCATCGCATCGGCGATGGCCGAGTTCCTGGGCGAGGAATCGGATACGGTTTCGCCGTCCATCTACGACGATCTGATCGTGGCGCCTCCCGAATCCTGCGTTGGCGCCCAGTTGGCAAGCATCTGTGCGTACATCGTGCGCCGCTGGCTGCAGCAACCGGGCACGGCCCACGGGTACTTCGACGCGCTCCGGGACGGCCGCGTCGTCCAGGTCGTCTACCCCTACCAGTTCGATTAAGGATTCAGACTCGGCGCGACAACAGGGCCATTCCAAAGTTACGTGATCTTCTGGCATCCGCTCGTCCTGAGCCTGTCGAAGGACGCGCTCGTGGTTCGACAGGCTCACCATGAGCGGGACGCATGGAGACTTTGAAAAGGCCTTGGCGCGACAATCTCCGGTTTGACAGTATTTCTGCCGCCATGCTAGGTTGCAATCAATCCGTCAGCGGGAGGTGCGTCATGGCCACTAAAAAAAGAGTTCCACTGTCGAAAATCCTCACGCCTGAGGAACTGCGTGAAAGAGAACGGAGAGATAGAGAACTGTATGAGGCGGCAATGGCGCTCAAACAAATCATGGTTGAGCGAGGAATGCCCTTCGATGAGAACATTGAGAACGCTTAGGTGCATTCTGCGATAGACGCAGTAATCAGATGCCAGCAGCTTTGCGAATCTGAAACTATCAGATATGCGGCAGAGTTGCTGGCTTTCGATAACTTAACCGGAACCGATATGGCGTCGCGGTTTCGGCAAGGAGTATTGGCTGAAGTCCAGAACGAAGAATACCGACGAGCCATCGTAGGATTAGACGGTTTTGTTGTGGACTTTCTGGATAACGACCCGCTGATGCGCATTGATTTCAGCGGTTTGACAACCGTGCTACGTCCCGCACTGGTGGTGTTGGTTAACGCTCAACTGAACGGTTTGGACCTAGCGGATTGACCGGCATCGATTGGGCAAGCCAGTGACCTCATAGGTAATGACTCGCCTTTACGTCGTGACCGCGCTGATCTGCGCTCTCGCCGCGTTTGCTGTGGCTTGCGGCCAGCCAAGCCCATCCTCATACACGCCGCAGCGTCTCACCCAGCCTCCGCCCGCGACCCCCGGACCAACTGCACTCGCGGCCACCAGCGCCCCTGCATCCACGGCAACGGCCACGGCAGAAACGGCCACGTCGACGCCGGGAGTCGAAGCGCCAGCCACGCCTCACTCACAACAGCCGTACGACCCCAACCGTACGATGTACGGCATCTGGGACGGCCTCGGGCACGATACGGGTGATTCCCTGGCGGCGCTGGAAGACACCGTTTTTTACAACGACAAGTCCCAAGCCTACGTGATCTTGGAGGCCCTGAAGTTCCTCAACCTTGATGTCGCCAGCGCGGCGCTGGATACCCTCACCGAGCTGACCGGGGAGGACTTTGACTTCGACCGACGACGGTGGCGGGAGTTCGTCGGAGCCCGAGAGGAGGAGTACGCTCCACCGTCCGATTACGGGCGGTGGAAGGTCAACGCGCTCTCGGTGATCGACCCCGAAATGGCGGCGATGCTGGAACCCGGCATCGAGCGTTCGCGCGTGAATCTCACCGAAGTGGTCTGGGGCGGCGTTCGGGTTGACGGGATTCCGCCGCTGGAGCACCCGCCGCACGTCCTGCCTGAGCAGGCCACCTACCTTTGGCCCGATGACCGGGTGTTCGGCGTTTCCATCAACGGCGAGCATCGCGCCTACCCCCTGCGGGTAATGAACGCCCATGAACTCGCCAACGACACCCTGGGGGGCGAACCGATCTCGCTGGTGTATTGAACGCTGTGCGGCACCGGAATCGTGTATTCCGGCATCGTCAACGGCGAATCCACCACGTTCGGCACATCGGGCCTGCTCTACCGCAGCAACAAGGTGATGTACGACCGGGCGACCCGATCACTGTGGAACCAGTTCATCGGCGAGCCGGTGATTGGTCCCCTGGCGGATTCGGGCATCCGCCAGCCCTTCTTCCCGTCGGTGGTAACCACGTGGGGCGAGTGGTGGGACGAGCATCCCGACACCACGGTGCTGGCGCAGGATACCGGCATCTACCCCGCCGAATTCTACGTCCCCGAGGACAATCCGCTGGCAATTTACTACAACTACTTCACCGCGGAGGAGGTGATGTTCCCGGTGTGGCTGCGGGACGAGACCTTCCAGCCCAAGCAGGTCGTGGTCGGACTCTCCATCGGGGACGCCGCCAAGGCTTATTCGGTGCGGGATCTGCAGGAGGCTCGACTGGTCAACGACACGGTGGGCGGGACGGACGTTGTGGTGGTGGCGTCGCCAGAGTCCCGCGCCGGACGCATCTACGAACGCGGCGACCTGACCTTCACAACTACCGAGGACGACGATCCTGACCTGGCGCCGGCGGAGCTGCTAGACGAAAGCGGGACGCGGTGGACGGTAACGGAGACTGGCCTGGTTGCAGAAGCCGATACGTCTCAACGGCTGGCGCGCATCCCCAGCATCACGTCGTTCTGGTTCGGATGGTTCCAGTACCATCCGGACACGGAGATATACGCGCCATCCTGACGGCGCGCCAACTCGGCGATCGCGAGACTTAGGGGCGAACCAGCATTCGCCACTGTGGTGTGTGAAGACTCACATCGGCGGGCAGGGCGTGCTATCGCCGGCCGATATAGTTTTTGTAGTAATATTATTGGAGAACAATTGCATGATAATTCAAGGTAATAATCCACTATGGAATCGGGCAAAGCCTGGCTGGAAATTCTCAGACTTTTGCCCAAGCCGCTATGTTACGGAATTGGAACGGGGTTGATGCTGGCGCTGTTCGCGTGGGTCGCCTCGCCACCCCTGGAAAGGGTGGAAGACGTGCACCCTATCGTCAATGTCGCAGCAACCACCCTCAGAGTAGTGATCGCCATCATGCCGTACCCTAAGGGTCTGATAGTGTTCGATTTCTATCTTTACCGGGAAGGCCGCGCTGCCCGACGCGAAAATGATCAATGACCGCTCGCAATAATTTCCACAGCAACACGACACCAATGCCGAGGCATATTATTTCGGCCAGAAGAAAAACCGACATCCCGGATACCATCACTCCAAGGTAATCGCCTTTGTCGCCCCACCAGATCAGGCCGGTTCCAACAACCAGGAATAGCATTGACAATCCGAACGCTCGGTAGTAGGCCGCGTACTGGTTATCAACCAACAGCAGGCTCCGCAACGCCAGATGAGTTGGTCGTAAAAGGCCCCCCAGTTTGCCGAGCCAGCCGCCCAAATCGTTGTTGGTCTCACGCGTACGCATCGTAATTCTCGTCACTGCGGCACATATTGCAACTATAGCACATGCCGGACAGCGTACACGGGAGTAACTTTTTTGAATTGCATTAGTAATTGAAAAATATCGCGCTTCTCCCACCCTGGCGTCCGACGCGCAAATATTAGTAGCCGTTGTTGCATCCCCCCATCTGGAACGTCAAGCACTCTACTCCCACCGCACGCGGCGGCGCAGTTGGGCGCTGAGCAGGTCCACGGCGATGACCAGCAGCAGGTACCACACCAGCAGCAACGCCACGTCGTCGTAGTGGAACCACGACATCCGCAGCCGGAACTCCCGGCCCAGGCCGCCGGCGTTGAGGAATCCCACCACCACGGTGGTGCGGATCACCACTTCCCACCGGTACATCAGAAAGGTTAGGAACATGGGCAGCGCCTGGGGGAACACGCCGTACAGCAGCACCTTGGGGCTGGATGCGCCCGCCGCCCGCAACGCCCGAGCCGGCGCCGGGTCCAGGTTTTCGACCACCTCGGAGGTCAGGCGTCCCACGATGCCCAAGTTGTGGATCCCTAGGGCCAGCGCGCCGGGTATGATACCTGGCGACAGGAAGAACACAATGAGCATGGCCCATACCAACTCGGGTACGGCCCTCGTCAGGGTGTAAAAGATCCGAACCGCCGCGTACTCGACCGCGCCAGTGCGGGACGGCGCGCCGCCCAGCGTGCCGTCGCTGACGTTGCGCGCGCCCGGCATCAGCAGGATCAACGCGCCCACGCCGGCAATGCCCATGGCCAGCACCGACATGGCGAGTGTGTTCAGCGCGAGCCGGCCGGTTTCACGCCATCGCGTCACCTGGACGAATGGCGACGGGCCGTCGGATCCACTGCCCGCAAGGCTGGCGATGAACCGGCCCGTGTTGTCCCAGGTGCGCTCGCGGAACAGGTCGGTGAGTCCGCTGTTGCCCTCCAGCAGGATGAATGCCCATGCCGCTATCACCAGCAAAGCCATCGTGTAGCCAGACCAGCGCAGCACGTTGAAGCGCGGGCTGGCGCGGCCTTCGGCTTGATTTCGCGGCCGGCTGGCGTATTCCATCAGTACGCCATGCTCCGACGCACGCGGCTGCTCCACCAGTCGACCGCCACCACCAGCGCCACCAGGAATATCAGCAGCGTCCACACCTGGCGGAACAGCAGGTCGGCCAGGGAAAGCTCAATCTGAAATCCGATGCCGTCGATGCCTACAAAACTCATGATGGCGGCGGCCCTGATGCCGCACTCCAGTCGGTAGAAGGTATAGCTCAGCAGGTCGGGCAGGGCCATGGGGATGTAGCCGTAGAGCAGTATCCGAGCCGGCGACGCGCCGGTGGACCGCAGTGCGGCTACCGGCTCCCGGGGCACGTCCTGCAACTGTTCCGCATAGATGCGACCCAGGATGCCGGCGTAGGGAATCGCCATCGCCAGGATCGCCGCCATGGGCGACAACCCGACTGCGGCGACGAACAGCAGCGCCCACACCAGTTCGTGGACCGACCGCATGGCCGCCAGCAGGAAACGTACTGACGCCATCAGGGTCCTGCGGCGCAGGTTGCTCCCGTCCGTTGACGCTGCCAACACACCGGATGCCAGCACCCCGAGGGGCAGGCCGAGCGCAACCGCCAGCGACATGCCGGCCACTGCGTATGCCAGCGTGTGCCAGCTTGCGACCACGCAGATGCGCAGGAACTCCGGCGACAGGTCTGGTGGGAACAGGGCGAGCAGCACCTTCAGCGCGGCCGCGCCGCCTCCGGTGTGCCCGATGGGCTGCTGCCAATCGACTCGCGACAGGCTCCAACCCACCGCGATGATGATCCCCAACGTCAGCAGACGGGGGCCGGTGAACCAGGTTTCCAGCCGCCGTGACACTAACAAACACCGCCCCGCGCGTCAGAGCGACGTTGGTAATTCGCTGATGACCACTGCGCCACCGTGAATAGCGTCAATGTTGACGTTGCTGCCTCGGAGGAGGGCCATCCCTATGAGGGCGTCGGTCTCGAGGCTCACCACTTCAACGTCGCGTGGCCGGTCGTGCCACAGGATACGTGCCGTGTAAAGGTTGGCGTCCCTGGTCGATCCGCCGGCCAGCGTAAGCGAAACCTCTCTACGGTCGTTTACTGGCAGATTAAGACGATCAACAACGGCTTGGGAAAGAGTCAGTTCGCCGTAAAATCCGGTATCAATGAAGAATTCGTGATGTTCGCCGGCTCCGTCATCACCAAGAACGGTAAGAGTCACCCATGCTTCCAGGTCCTCGTTGACAGTGCCATATTGCATGTCAAGTCGCCTTTACCTGACGTATGGGGCCACGAAGGCGGATGACGTGTGTCTTATGCCTGTGCATCGTGTGAATCACGGCATTTGGACGTCGGGTACGCAGCTTGCAGCCAGCGGTGGCCGAGTTTTCATGGATTTCGTAATCACCGGTGAGGACGTCGATTTTGACGTACTTGTCCTCGTCCTGCGGGCCGATCAGGTGGCGGATGCGGGTTTCGTAGATTTCCTCCGCCAGACGCTTCTTTTCCTGGTAGCGGCGTTTCTTTTCTTCTTCAGGAAGTTCATCGCGTTTCGTCATCGCTTGCACCTCCGCTGGGCCGGAGCCGGCATCATAGCATGGGGTTGTCGCTTAGCCGTCGCGCGCGGCCAGGCCAGCCAGCGGCTCAACTTCATGGGAGTAGTCGCGCAGGTCGTATAGTTCATCCAACACGGCGTCGGTGAGTTCGGTCGCCGGCAGGTCGAACTGGACGTGGCTCTCGCGCAGGCCGATCACCCGGGTGAAGTGCCGGCGGATGAGCGACGCGGTGTGCAGGCTGGCGACCAGGGTGCGCTGACTGTCCCCACCATCGCCGTTCCATGAAACCAGGCCAACGAGCAGTTCCATAACTTCCTCAGCACGGGCCGGATCAAGGGAGGCCACGGGCTCGTCCGCCAGGATTACCAGCGGCGACTGCATCATCATGCGGGCGATGGCTACCCGCTGCTGCTCGCCGCCCGACAGGTGTCCGGGGCGTTCGTTGATCTTGTCGGCGATTCCGACCCGCGCCAACGCCTGTTGCGCGGCGCGGCGCTCCATGGGCCAGACCAGCGAAAGTACCGAGCGGGCCAGGCTCCAGTGTCCCAACCTGCCGGCCAATACATTGTGGAGCACAGGGAGGTGGGGAACCAGGTCGAAACGCTGGCTCACGATGCCCACCAGCGAGGCCAATTCCGAGCCCGGTTTCAGCTCGGCCGGGGACTTGCCGTTAATGACGACGGCGCCCGGCCCTTCGTCGGGCACCAGGGCGCCGGCCAACACGCGAAGCAGCGTGGTCTTGCCACTTCCGGACGGGCCCACGAGGGCAACCCGCTCTCCGGCGTGGATGGAAAGGTTCAGCGGCGCAAGGCCCCGGTTTGTTCCATAAACCTTCGACGCGCTATCAATCGCTACCAGCGGCTTGGCTACAGCAAACTGCTCACCGGCCCGCCGCAGGCGGACACCGGTTGCAGTCATTGAATTATGCCCAGTTCCCTAGCCACGCTCTCAATCGCCTTGTAGTTGTCGTTTTCGGTCGCGATGAACCGTTCGGTGCTGAACAGTTCCAGGATTTCCCCGTGGTCCTGCGGGTTCAGCCCCAGCAGGGCCGCCTGCACCTTGTTGGTGAATCCGTCGCCGTACACTTCGTCCAAATCCGCCCGCGCCGTCCAGTTGTAGTTGAAATAGTTCGGTGTGGTGTCCAACTCGCGCACCTGGGCGGGGTCGGCATTGCCCTCCGTCACCGCCCGCTCCCACACATCCTCGGCCAGCGCGCCCACATCGTAGGAACCGGCCGCCACCAACTGCCAGGTTTTATCGTGAGAACCGGAAAACCCCGGTGGCGTGCGGAAATCGTTGGCGACGTTAATACCGGCCTCGCCCAGGAAATACCGCGGCATCAGATGGCCGGAGGTAGAGCTCTCACTGCCGAAGGTGATAGTCAGGTCACCGGTCTTGCCAACCAGGTCATCCAGACCGTTTAGACCAGCGAACTCGTCGCCTCCGCGCACGACGTACTTGGAGTGAAACTCGGCATCGTGGGCCCGCTGTACGATAGCCCGGGCGCCGGGGTTCTGCATCCGGGCCTGCACCCCGGTCAGCGCGCCGAAGAACGCCAGTTGCACGTCGTTCTGGCTGAACGCCGTCACCACCGCCGAGTAGGACACGCTGGGCACATATTCCACCGGAACGTCCAGTTCTTTGGACAGGTAGTCGGCGAAGATTTCGTAGCGTCGCGCCAGACGCTGGGCATCCTGGTCGGGAATACCACCCACCCGCAGGGTCGGAGTCTCTTGCTGGGCGCAGGCGGTCGCTAGGAGCGCCATCAAGACCGCTACAGTGACGAGCAGCAATAATCGAGTAAACGTGGACGAGAGGGGCATTAAGACTCCGCGCGTATCACGCGAGACAAACAAACTGGAGGGATAGTATCAACGCAAACGCTGTCGGTCAACATGACTTGAGCGCTCACGCGAACCCACTATGTAATTGCGTGGTGGAAGGACGGAAAGGTCGATTTCCCGCTCATTTCCTCTCATTTCCGCTGATTCCAGTAGGGCATTGGGCGGGTCGTGGTGCTGAATGGGGGTCGAGGGAAGGGTTTTGGCGGCGGTTTGAGCGGTATTGGCGGGCAGGTGAGCGGGTTTGGGGGAGGGAGGTTCGCGGTGTTGGGAAGTGGGCATTGGGACGGCTGTCGCGGGCCAGGGCGGCGGGTTGGAATTGGGTGATGGGTAATATGGTACTGATGGGGGAAGGGTTAGAGCAAGGAGGAAGTGTCGCCGGGCGGGGCGGTGTCTGAACTGGCGTTTTTCGGGGGAATCGGGTGATGAAGGGGGGAGATGGCGCGTCTTTTTGCCACAGAGGGCGCGTGATGGACAAAAAGTTGGGCGTTTTGGAGCCGACAGGGATGTCTGTGCTATCTGAATTGGGGCGGCGGGGGCGCTGGCAGTGCCAGGTTGCTCGAAGCGGGTACGCGTGAGGATGGCGTGCCTCACGCGTACCCGCTTTGGTATGGTTGGATGGTGAAGAGGTGGTCAGGCGGTCGGGTGTGCCGAGGTAGTATCGGAAAGGCGACGACGCGGTGATACCGCGACACGGTCGGCGTCCCCAGGCAGGAATGTGGCGTGTAACCATTCCCTACCCGGAGAAGCCGGCCTTTTCGACCAGTCAACTCAAAGTGGGGGCGCGTGAGAGAACGCCATGGCCAAGCGTCCAAATGCTTTTGACAATTGGTGCCTACTGGGCATATACTTGAAGGCGACCCCCCCACCCCTCTTCGTCGGGTGGGCAGCGAACCGCCCGCTTGGGCGGTTACGCATTTAAGGATTTCCTATGCCGGGAACGGTTGCATACATCGACGGCTGGAATTTTTATTATGGTGCCGTCAGGAATCGGGCACGCTTGAAATGGGTGAATCCGAGAGCAATGCTCGAGAGGCTATTGCCGCACGAGGGCATTGCCACTATCAGGTACTTTTCGGCTCCGCTGATCAAAAATGTTGCTGACCCGAGCGCGTTGGCCCGCCGGTCAGTCTATTTTCGCGCATTGGCTACTATACCTGGCCTGATTATTTATGAGGGGAGGATGGCGATCCGAACGAAAAGGGGTGTCGTGTTGCCAAAATCGGCGCCACCTCAAATGGCAACTATTGAAGTATTTGAGGAAAAGCGGACCGACGTCAATATCGCATCCCATTTGTTGATGGACGCCTTTGAGGGCCGGTATTCCGCCGCCGTTGTAGTATCCAACGACTCAGATTTAACCACGCCAATAGAGATGGTGGTGAACCAGCTGGGCAAGAGCGTGATTGTAGTCAATCCCTACCCTGCCGGAGGGCAGAGTAGCGAGTTGCGGATAGCAGCCTCACGTACGATACCGGAAATCAACGCCTCCGTCCTCCGCGCTGCCCAGTTCCCCAACACCCTCACCGACGCCCGGGGCAGTTTTACCCGTCCTCGTTCCTGGGCCTGACGCAAAACACATAGGGGCGAATCCTCATCCGCCCCTACTCTGCCGTCGTTGACAGTTTCGGGATGTTTTACCCAATCGGCCGGTTGGTGACCTCCCGGTCAATCTTGCGTGGAATCCATTGGCCGCGACCCGCCTGCGCGGTTAGTTGGCCGTCTTCCACGGCCACCTGACCCCGCATGATGGTCATCACCGGCCAGCCCTCGATCTCGAACCCTTCCCAGATGCTGTAGTCGCTGATGTGGAAGTCGTCCATGGTGAGGCGTTTCTTGATGGATGGGTCGATCAGCGTGATGTCGGCGTCGCTCCCCGGAGCCAGCGCGCCCTTGCGCGGATACAAGCCCATGATGCGGGCGCAGTTGGCCGAGGTGACGTCCACGAACCGCTGCAGGGACATGCCCCGCTTGGAAACGCCCTCGCTGTAGGTGATGCCCACGCGGGTCTCTGCGCCGTTGTGTCCGCCGGTGACGTCCCGCACCGACTTGCCCTGAATTTTCAGGCCCCAGTTGGTGCAGTATTCGTCCGTAGCCATGGTGTGCAGCCCGCCCCAGGCGATTCCCTTCCACAGCATGGCGGCGTCCTCCGGCGACTTGAGGGACGGGTACGTGTGGTACTTCATCCCGTCCTCTTCCTTGTAGTTGTTGGCGTTGAAGCACGCGTAATTGTGCAGCGTCTCGCCGTAGGCGGGAACGCCCCGGTTGCGCGCCTCGCCGATGGCGTTGATGCCCTCGCGCGCGCTGACGTGGACGAAGTACACCGGCGCGCCCGTCCATTCCGCCACCCGCAGCACCCGCCGGAAGGACACGTCCTCAGACTCGTTGCTGTGGACCAGCGGCATGTTCCACCATTCGTTGCGCTCCTCGCGCTGTAGCTTTTCGTACATGTACTGCACCATGTCGTCGTCCTCCGCGTGGACGAGCAGCATGGCGTCGTTGCGCTGGATCACCTCCATCAGGTCGTGCAGGTGGCCCATGCCCACCTTGCGCGGCTCGCCCGACATCTCCGGCGGCCGGATGTTGGTGGTGAATATCTTCATGCTGGACCAGCCGCCCTCGATGTACTCGTGCAGCGATTCCAGCGTGCGCTGAGGAATCTCGCCCAGCAGCATCAGGTGGTGGGCGTAGTCGGCGTAGGAGTTGCCCCGCCACGAGTTGGTGCGCTCCTGGATGGCCTCGTCGATGGTGTTGCCGGGGTGGTGTATCGCGAAGTCCAGCAGAGTGGTGGTGCCGCCAAACAGCGCGGCCCGGCTCACCTGCTCGGGCGGCGCGGTGCGCAGGTTGCCCGGCCCCATAATAGGCGCGTCGATATGCGCGTGGGGTTCAATCCCGCCGGGCACGACGATCTTTCCCGTGGCGTCGATGACGCGTGTCACGTCGTCGGTCATGGTGTTGGGCGCAGTGATGGCGACGATCTTCTCGCCCTGGATGCAGACGTCCCAGTCGCCCACGCCCCAGGGCGTGACCACCTGGCCGCCGCGAATAATCAAGTCCAGCATAGTTTCGGTCCCTCCGGAAACGGCGTCAGCCGGTATGCAAACCCCGCACGGCGGCGTCGCCGTTGGATGGCGGCAGTATAGCGCAAAACCGAAGGCTCATACGCAGACCATTGGGTTATGATAAACACTGCGGCAGCGAGAAAGCGTTGCGCCGGCAGGGGGCATTATGTCCGTGGACTATAAGAAAATCATCACCATTGAGCCGGGCAAGCGGAGTGGTCAACCGTGCATACGGGGGATGCGCATCACGGTGTATGACGTGCTGGAATATCTTGCGGGCGGCATGTCCGAAGATGAAGTTTTGCATGATTTTCCGTATTTGACCCACGAAGACATCTTAGCCTGCTTTGCATTCGCGGCGGAACCCAAACGGCGCATCCGGCACCCTGAGCCGCTATGAGGCTGCTCTTTGACCACAATCTGTCTCCGGATCTCAAAACGTTGCTTGCGGATATTTATCCGCGATCTCTCCACGTTTGGGATTTGGAAATGGATACGGCTGCCGATACCGCGATCTGGGCCTACGCCATTGAGCACGGCCTGACCATAGTCACCAAAGACGCAGACTATCGCGACCTGAGCTCAGCTCGTGGCCATCCACCAAAGGTAATTTGGATACGCTTGGGGAACGGCCCGACGTCCCAGGTGGCCGCCTTGCTGCGCGATCGCCATAGTGATGTCGTGGGTTTCTGTAATGACCCTACGGCGGGCCTTCTGGAACTCTCCTGACGTCCTGATGGTAGATTCCGGTTGAAAAAGGCCTCAATCGCGAATCAGAGATGCGATTGCCAATGCAACCCTGTTTTACAATACTCCCCAGCGGCTTAAACAAACGCGGGAGAAATTACCCATGGCATTCAAACTGGTTATCTGTCCACCCAACTACCAGGAACACTGGCCCGACCTGCTGCGCCAGGAAATCCCCGACATCGACGTGCAGGTGTGCCCCACCGTGGGCGAGGCCATGGAGGTGATCGGCGACGCCGACGCGGCCTTCGGCGACATCGTGCCCGAACTGCTGGAACGCGCCCACAACCTCAAGTGGATCGCCTGTCCCCAGGCCGGCCCCCGCGCCGGCTACTACCACCAGTCGCTGATTCAAAGCGACGTGGTGGTAACCAACACCCGTGAGATCTACAACGACCACATCAGCGCCCACATCATGTCCCTGCTGCTGGCGTTTGCCCGTGGGCTGCAGGTGTACATACCCCAGCAGGTGGCCGGCGTCTGGCAACAGGGCTACCAGACCATCTACCTGCCCGAGGCCACCGTCGTCGTCGTGGGCGTCGGCGGCATTGGCGGCGAAACCGCCCGTCTCTGCTCCGAGTTCGGCATGACTGTCCTGGGCGTAGACCCGAGGCTGCCCGAGCCGACGCAGGGCGTCGCCGAACTGCACCGGCCCGACGCTCTGCTTGACGTACTGCCCCGCGCCGATTTTGTCATCGTCACCGTTCCCGAAACTCCCGAGACTCAGGGCATGTTCCGAGCCGAGCAGTTCCAGGCCATGAAGAGCAGCGCCTTCTTCATCAACATCGGCCGGGGCGCTACCGTGGTTTTGGACGACCTGGTGGCTGCGCTCAACGCCGGCGAGATCGGCGGCGCCGGCCTGGACGTTTTCCAGATCGAACCCCTGCCGGCCGGCCACCCGCTGTGGAGCATGCCCAACGTGCTGATCACGCCCCACGTCGCCGGCAACGGTCCCTATCTTGAGCAGCGGCGCACCGAGCTGTTCGTCGACAACTGCAAGCGCTTCAACGAAGGCCTCGAACTGCGCAACGTGGTAGACAAGGCCAACTGGTTCTGAGCCTGACGCTATTCCTGTGTCCGGAGTTGCAATTGCTCTTCCAATTCGCGGACGCGGGCTTCGGCAGTTAGTCGGTCCGCCCGCTCCCGGTCGAGTTCGGTTTCAGCGGTGCGACGGGCAACCCTTTCCGCGTCTCGATCTTCCTCCAGTTCGGTGGGATCTTGCAGGAACGCCCGCGTTCTCCAGTCATAAAAACGTAGCCGGCCATTGTCCCAGTACAGATAAAGTTCCAGAACTCTGCTATAACCCCAGAACCCCCCTTCGACGCCCGGCGTAATCTCAATCCGTTGATACGCTCCGTTGACCAGCCGGTCGCCCGCCAGGGCAGCGTCGTGGAAACGACCGCCCGTGTAGTCAAATCGCCAATACTCGGGTATGCCCAGGCGGGCATAGTCGTCGCGCTTGGTGGTGTAGTCGCGGCGACCCGTGTGCTCCGAGGCCACCTCCAGCACAAAGTCCGGCGGTTTGCCCACCCGGTCAATCTCATAGCCATTGTTGTTGATGAGCGAGGCTCGGTCAACGCCAAAGGCGATTACCATATCGGGGTATGGAGCATGGGGCAGTTGGCTGCGTGAGGCGCAAACGTAGCCATTGCCGCTGACCAGCACGTCGGAATCGTCGTGGAGGGCGCCAAAGAAGCGAGCTACGGTGTTCATAACTGCGCGCAGCTCAAAGTTCTCGGTCTGGCGCATGTCGTTTTTCCGCGGCGGGTCGGGCAAGGGTGCCAGCCGGGCATTTTTGATAACGCCCGGCTCGACTCCGGCATTGCTTGGGGTAGTCATAAATGACCCTCCCGCCCGGTATGCGAGACGCCTCTAGTTGGGGAACCACATCACCGACGAAATCTCGCTGAACTCCCGGTCAAACTTGCTCCAGGAACTGCCCGCGTCGCTGGACTGATACAGGTACCCGTACCGGCTGCCCGCCAGCAGGAAGTCAGGATTCTGCGGCTGCGAGTTCACCACCCACATCGCCGTGTTCGGAGCCACCGGCAGGTCCAGGCTGTTCCACGTCGCTCCCGCGTCGTCAGAGCGCATGACTACGCCGGTGGAACCTGGTGTAGTGTCGCCAAACGTGGTGAAGATCGTCTGCGGGTCGTCGGCCTTGACCTTGATGCCCCGCGGGTAGCCCAGGGGGAAGTTCTGCCGCACGTCCAGGTTGCGCCAGGTGTCGCCGTCGTCGTCCGTCAGGAAAACGTCGTCGTTGACCATCACCACCACCCGATGCGGCGGGCCGGAGGTCACGGTCACGTTGTGGATGTCCAGGTTGGGGATGTCTGCGTGGGGCACGGTCTCCCAGGTGTCGCCGCCGTCCGCGCTGTGGCGCAGGCCGTCCACCTCGATGCCTACCCACACGCTGTTGCCGTTGGTGGGGTCAATGGCGATGCCGGTAACGCGGGGCACGCCCACTGCCGGGCACTCTGCCGCCACTTCGCACGGGCGCAGTTCCCACGTGGCGCCGCCATCTTTGGAGCGGTAGATCTGGCACGGGTTTGGCGTGCCGGTGCCGGCAAAAGCGACCTGCGGGTTGGACGGGTCAAACGCGATGGCCCACACCGCCGTGCCGTTCATCGGGGTGTCGATGGAGCGCCAGGTGTCGCCGTTGTCGTCGCTGCGGATGATACCCCGGTCGCAGCCGGCCAGCACGCTGCTCTCCGACCCCGGCACCGGGGTGAGACAGCGCACGACGGCATCCGAGTGGATGCCCTGGGTGATTCCGACCCGCCGCCAGGACTCGCCGCTGTCGGTGCTGCGCATCACGCCCTGTCCGGCGGTGCCCACGAGGATAGTGATTCCGTCTGCCATGGTAACGCCTCCTTGTGTTGGGGATTAGGTACAGTTGCCGCCATCATACCGCCGGAGCGAGTCGGTGGCTAGCCGGGACACAACGCCCCGTTGCGCTCAAATCCATTCCGCCGGCTTTGTGATGACGTATCCATCGGCAGTTTGGACCTGTTCGGGTAGCAGGCTGGCGCTGAACCGCCGCCGCCCGATGGTGAACGAGGCGGTTGCCGATTGACGCAACCGGAAAGAAGTCCGGTTTGGTGGGAACGCAACGATGACCCTTTTACCCGGGTAACGCTGTCGCACAGCAAATATCGGACCCGATAAATCGCTGTCTCCGGATATGATGATGGCAGTATCAAACGTGTCATCCTGGGCGTCCTGAAGCAGAGCGACAGCAATATTCACATCGGTCATCTTCTCTTCGAACGTTGACCGTCCCGCGCCGCACACCGGGCAAGTGTAGTCCTTGGCCAGGAAGTAACCGTAATGAATGCTCAAGTGGGGCAAAGTTGCCAACGCCTCCAGATACGTTCGCTGGCGCTCGTGTTGGCCGGGGTTATCCGGCTGGGGCAGCACAGGCGCGGTAAAGTACCTGACGGCTGCCAAACGTTGGTCAGGGAGTAGCAAATTCCGCGCCAATTGGCACAAGTCCAGCCAGTAATATCGACGCCAGCCCTTGGAACGCAGGCCGTAGTACAGGTTAAACCCGTCGATATAGAATGACACTCGCGGCACAATCATTACTCTAGCAATATGCTGGAGGTTGACAAACAGGCAATACCAGCCCAGTATAGACGTACCCCCCTAACGACGAAGGTTGTTAGGCCGACGCCCCTCTTGGGGCGTTTCTTTTTGTCCAAATCACTGCGGGGACGGTTCATACACCGTCCCCGCATGGATGCCGTCGAGTTTAAGGGATCGTTCAGTCGTCGTTGCCCGAAGTGGCCGGGGCCGTGGAACTGCCGGCCGCCGGGGCCGTTCCGGTAGCCGGCGCAACGTCGGGACGCAACTCGGCAGGAAGGCCGTCTTCCCAGTCCGGCAGCTGGTGATGGTGGGTCCCGGGCAGGAAGATTATCGAAATCACCCCGATTAGACTCATCACCAACGACAGGGCTGCGGTCGCTGCGTAGCCGCCGGTCACGGCCAGCAGCAGGCTTCCCAGCAGGGCGCCACTCGCCATGCCGGCGCCGGCTCCCATCATCTGGAAACCATACGAAGTACCAATTGGGGCGTTGCCGTAGTACTGCCGGTTGATGATGGGGAATGCGGACATTTCCCCACCGAAACCTATCCCAAACAATACTGCGAACAGGTAGAACATCCAGATTACGGGGTGGAACAGGATGCCAAAGAGCAAGATCACCACCGGGGCCACCTGGAGGAAGAAGCATACCGCCATCACCCATTTGCTGCCCAGCAGGTCGGCGGCGATGGGGACCCCGAATCTCGTGAAGGTACTGACCAGGCTCATGACGGCAGCAGCGCCACCACCAATTGCAGAGGCACGCAACAACGCCGCCGAACGAGCCGAATCATCCGTGATGCTCTCCCACCCGCCTTCCGGCGCCAGGGAGCTTATGATCATTGCTGGCAGGAAGACGATCACGATGCTGTGCCCGGCACAACCCCAGTAGTGAATGCCGATCAAGTTCCAGAACGCCGGCGTCGTGCGCACCTGGCGCAGAAACACGCTGGCGCGCGCTTTGGCCGTAGCCCCCGTGGACGGAGCGCTGCGCACGGGAGCACTGGAATCGGCGCCCAACTGGCGCAGGCCAATGTCTTCCGGAGAGTTATAGAATGCGCGGATCAGCAGCAAAAGAACGATGCCGCCAATGATGCCGGGGATCCAGAATGCCATCCGGATGCCCAAGATCTCAGGGGTGCCCAGGGGTATCCAGCTCAGCAGCGGCGAATTCAGGCCCCCCCAATCGAGTAGTTTCAAGCCGCTGCCAACCGTGAACCACGCCGCGATTCCAAGCATTATGGGGATGGCGACAACGGGGCCCAGACCCTGTGAGCCTTGCAACAATCCCATGCCCAAACCCAGATGTCTGCGGAACCACGAGGTAACCGAAACTGTCAGCGGCACTTGGAAAATACCCATTGACGCGCTGAGGATGATGCCGAAATAGAGCAGCAGGTGCCAGGGTTGGGTCATAAACCCGGTGAGAATCATCCCCACTATGTAGAGCGTCGCTCCAATCGTCATGGTGACTCGAGCGCCGTATCGGTCGCCCAACCACCCCGCCGCCGGCCCAAACGCCCCGGAAATGACCCACTGTAATGAGAAAGCCAGTGTGACCAGCCAGACTTCCCATCCAAACTCGACGGCAATCAACGGGATCAGCGCCGGAAATCCCATCCGGAAAGATGACGAGACTAGCCTCATCAGCGCCGTGATGAACACAATCACCCACGCGTAGTGGATGTGCCGCCCAGCGAGAGACAACTCCGCAGGTTTGAAGTTGATTGCGCGCATAATCCTCTCCCTGAATTGCGCAGTATGCGCCCCATGTTAACGGTATGTCAAGAAAATCAGCGCTGCCTACTATCATTATTCTTTATAATACGTCCACGCTTCGCCACTCATCGTCTGGGCATGGTCCAAGCCTGCCCGGTTCATCACAACCCCGCGGTTCGACCGTTCTCAGGAACTCGGGAACGTTCCGCAACGGCAGGCCTCCATTTGACGTAGCGGGCCTGGCGGTAAGGTAAACTACCCACCATGCGCGACTGCTTTGCGCCATCCGCAAACCACCGTGGGAGTTCGTGTTCGATGACCAAGCCAATCGGGCCAGACCTGTTCCGCCATTTGACCGGCGTGGGAGACCCCACCCTGATGCCGGATGGCAGCAGGTGCGCCTACGTTCTGTCCTGGATCGACGATGAAACATCGGAGGCCCGGTCTCGCATTTACCAGGTCAGGCTCAATGAGCGCTGCCAAACGCCGGAACCCGAACCATTCACCCGCGGCAACTCCGACACTCACCCTCGCTACTCTCCCGACGGCGCGTACCTCGCCTTCCTTCGCGTCGACGACTCCCCCGAAAAACTCCGCCAGGTCTGGCTCATGCCCGCCGATGGAGGCGAGGCTGCTCAGTTGACGACCCTCCCGTCCGGCGCCCGCGAATTAGCCTGGTCTCCCGATTCAACCCGCCTGGCGATTGTGGCCGACGTGAACCCCGATGACCGCCGGGCGCTGGACGCTCCGGCGGATGAGCCTCGGGCTCGCGGGGTGCGACGCATCCGCTACCGCCACGACGCCATTGGCTGGCGGGGCGATGCCCACTTCCACCTGTTCGTGGTGGATGCGAAATCGGGCGAAACACGGCAGATCACGGATGGCGATTGGGACGATACTGCCCCGGCGTGGTCACCGGACGGCAGCCGCATCGCGTTCATATCCGACCGCTCCGGCTCCCGCGACGTGACCGCTACCAATGAGGTGTACGTGGTGGACGTGGACTTGCCGGAGGATGAGTGGGATGAACCGGAACTGCGGTCTCGCGGTTTGGCCGACGCCGCAGCGGTGTCCTGGTCGCCGGATGGTCAACGCCTGCTGGTGGCCGGCGGCGAAGGCGACGGCCTCATGGTGTTGTGGCAGCCCTACCTGTATATCCTCGAAGAAGGCCAGCCGCCCCGCCGATTGACCGACGACAGCATCCGGCCCTGCCTCGGCTACCCCGGCATCTACCCGCCGCTGGAACTGCGCTGGACTAAAGGCAAGCACGGAGGCAACGACTGGATCATGTTCCTGGCCGACGCCGCCGGCGAAACTTGCCTGTACTCGTTGGACGTTCCCGATGGGACAGATTCCGACCGGCCCGTGTCTCTCACCAGGGGAGGCGAAATGCTGTCCGGCGTCGCCATGGATGCGTCCTGCCGCACCGTTGCGCTGGTCGCGTCGGCTCCATCCGAGCCGTCCGATCTTTATCTGGTCGATGCGGACACATACCAACGCAGCCGGCTCACTGACCATAACGCCTCGTGGCTCGCCGCGCATCGGCCCGCCCCCATGGAAAAGTTCACCGTCGAAACCGACGAATACGACGTCGAATGTCGCCTGTACCACCCGCCCGATTTCGACCCCGCCGTCAAATACCCACTGGTGCTGGAGATTCACGGCGGCCCCAACGGAGCGTTCTACGATTCATTCGTACCCTGGCATCAGGTCCTGGCCGGCGCCGGCTTTTTGACCCTCGCCGTGAACCCACGCGGTTCCTCCACCTACGGCGAGGAGTTCGTCAACGCCGTCCTGGGCGACTGGGGCGGCGAGGACTACCGCGACCTGATGGACGCCCTGGACGAGGTCTGCCGTAGGGACTATGTGGACACGGACCGCCTGGGCATCCACGGCTACAGCTACGGCGGTTACATGACCACCTGGGCCATCGGGCACACCACGCGTTTCCGCGCCGCCGTCGCCGGCGCTCCCTGCATAGACCTGTGGAGCATGTACGGCACCTCCGACATCGCCACCAGTTTCGGCGAAACCCAGTGGGCCAACCGCCTTGCCGGCGGACTGTCAATCAGCCGCCCGCTGGTTGATGAATTGGCCGAAGGCGTCGACAGCCTGGCTTACCGCCTCCTCCAACGTTCTCCCATCACCTTCGCGCCGCGCGTGGAAACTCCCGTCCTGCTGTTGCACGGCGAGGCCGACGCCCGCTGCCCCATCGGCCAGAGCGAACAGTATTTCCAGGTGATGAAACGCCTGGGCAAGGAGGTCGAGATGGTGCGGTTCCCCGGCTGCAGCCACGGCTTTCTCCGCACGGGGCACGTCGCGCTGCGCCAGACCTACCTGGAACGCATGCTGGGCTGGTTCAAGCACTGGCTGTAGGCGCCGCCCGGTGGCTCCACGGTCGGTTTGACACTGCCGGCATCGCCCCGTATCGTACTTTCATCAAGAAGATGGCAACCATCAGGGGCTTTCCGTATGCCAGAAACAAACCCGTCCGAGGCCCAGGTCAAAATGCTCGCCGAACTGGTGGGCATCCCCATTGACGACGCCGACGTGCCCGAGGTCGCCAACCGTTTCGCCAGCCTCATGCAGGAACTGGACCGCCTCCGCGACCTCGACCTCGAGGGCATCGAGCCCGTCGCAATCTTCCCCGACACGGGCGAGTAAATCCACATTCGCCGAAGGTGTAGAGTTATGACCATTTCCGGTTCCGAGCCTTCTGCGTCTCCTTTGACGGCAGACAGCGCCGAGTTCGAAGTTGTGCTTGTCACTGATGAAAGCGTGGACTATCGCTATGCTGTCATGTGTCCGGCATTGCCGGGATGCGTGTCCGATGGCCGCACACGGGACGAGGCGTTGGAGATGATCCAAGAGGCCGTCGAGTTATACCTTGACGACCTTGGGCCACATCAGAATCTCCCGGCGCAACCCGTGTCCACGGACACAGTAGTTGGTGAGTATGCAGCCGCAGGATTCCCGGTAGAAATGGTCAAAATTCAAGTTCGACGCTAGATGCCGCCTTATGTCCGCGGCGTCAGCCGCCGCCTTTTGCTGCGCGCGTTTCGCAGAGACGGGGGTTGGGAACAGCGGGAAGGCGCAAACCATACGCTGATGAGAAAAGGAAACCGCAGAGTCGAAATACCGCGCCACAGCGGGGACATCGCGCCGGCCACAGCGGGAAACATAATCGCCGCTGCTGGCTGGACCGTGGAAAATTTCTGGGAATTATGCGGTCGCAGGAACCGCAGGTGATAGACCATGCCCGCAGATGAATTCTCTCATGGCCGAGTGGCCACGCTCGCCGATCTCGTCGGCATCAACATCCACGACGCCGACCTCCCCGAGGTCGCCTGGTCAAGACGACCTTGCCCCACTACGCGTAGTTTGGCAAATCTCGAATGCCCCTCAATTTAGAAAACCTCAGAAACTCCATATCTAGCCTGTGTTTGATCCTTGAACGTTGCGAGGACGAGTCAACAATGGGGGGTCTCGATACAGTGCTTCAAAATGCTGTGAAAGCCGGAGTAATCAAGCATTTCGAGTTCACCTACGAAATGTCCTGGAAGTTCATCAAGCGTTGGCTCGAAATCAACGTTAGCCCAAATACGGCGGATGGTGTAACCCGCCGCGAACTTTTCCGCTACGGGTTCGAACATCAATTGATCCAAGATGTGGATCGGTGGATGGATTATCACCTGGCCCGAAATGACACGTCCCATACCTACCGGAAGTCGACGGCGGACGCGGTGTATGCCGTCATCCCTGCGTTCTTGACCGACGCCAGGATGCTCTTGGCCGCACTGGAGGCCCGCAATGATTGAGATGAGCCCCGCACAACTGGATGAAGTAAAGGGGATTCTCCGGGAACATGTCCCCGGCTGCGAGGTTCGCGCCTTCGGCTCCCGCGTTACAGGCCGTGTCAAACCGTGGTCGGACTTGGATTTGGCTGTAATCGCGGATCAACCACTGGGTTTTCGACGCTTGGGTCTGCTGGTCGAGGCATTCCAGGAATCAACGCTGCCCTTCCGCGTTGACGTGCTGGACTGGCACGAAACCTCACCCTCTTTCCAGGCCATCATCGCCCGTTCTTGACCGACGCCCGGCTGCTGTTGGCAGCCCTGGAGGCACGCAATGATTGACGTGAAGCCGGAACAACTGGACGAAATACGGCGCATACTCAGCGAATATGCGCCGGACTGCGAGGCACGGGCTTTCGGCTCGCGGGTGAAGGGGAACATCAAGCCGTGGTCGGACCTGGACCTGGCCCTGGTTGGGGAAGGCCCGCTGGGATCCGTGAGAGTAGGGCGGATTATTGAGGCATTCCAGGAATCAACGCTGCCCTTCCGCGTCGACGTGCTGGACTGGCACGAAACCTCACCCTCTTTCCAGGCCATCATCGCCCGTTCTTGACCGACGCCCGGCTGCTGTTGGCAGCCCTGGAGGCACGCAATGATTGACGTGAAGCCGGAACAACTGGACGAAATACGGCGCATACTCAGCGAATATGCGCCGGACTGCGAGGCACGGGCTTTCGGCTCGCGGGTGAAGGGGAACATCAAGCCGTGGTCGGACCTGGACTTGGCCCTGGTTGGGGAAGGCCCGCTGGGATTCGTGAGAGTGGGGCGGATTATTGAAGCATTCCAGGAATCCACGCTGCCCTTCCGCGTTGACGTGCTGGACTGGCACGAAACCTCACCCTCTTTCCAGGCCATCATCGCCGAGCAATATGCGGTGATTCAGGCCGGCGAACACATCGGAGCTGTCTAATGACAACAACCGCGAACCCCGACGCAATCGTCTTCCTCTCCTCCGCGGCAACCTCAGCCGCCATCCGCGCCGGCGAGTTCACCGCCACCGATGCCGTCAACGCCTACCTCAACCGCATCGACGCCATCGACGGCGACATCAAGGCATATATCACCGTCACGCGTGAGGAGGCCCTCGGCGCCGCTGCCGACATCGACGAGGCCTTGCGTCGCGGCGACCAGGACCTGATCAACGCTCCGTTGTTCGGCGCCCCCGTCGCCATCAAAGACCAGTTCAACACGGCCGGCATCCTGACCAGCAACGGCTCGCGAGCCTACGCCGAAAACGTCCCGTCCGACGACGCCACCATCGTAACCCGCCTCAAGCAAGCCGGCGCAATCCTTATGGGCAAACTCAATCTCAGCGAGCTAGCCATGGGCGGCACTGCCGACCCGCCCTACGGCACGCCCCACAATCCCTGGCGCTTCGGCCACACGCCCGGCGAATCCAGCAGCGGTTCCGGCGCGGCATTGGCGGCCCACTTGTGCGCGGCGTCGGTCGGCGAGGACACCGGCGGCAGCGGACGCGGACCTGCCTCGTACTGCAACGCCGTCGGCCTCCGACCCACCTTCACCCGCATCAGCCGCCACGGCATCACCCCCATGTGCTGGTTCCTGGACGCCGCCTCGCCCATGACCAAAACGGTCGAAGACTGCGCCCTCGTCCTGGGAGCCATCGCCGGCTACGACCCCCTCGATCCGACCACCAGCCGCCGGCCCGTGCCCAACTACTACGGGATGCTTGACGGCGATATCCGCGGCATGCGCGTCGGCCGCATGACCGAGCTTTGCGACTCACCCGACATGCACGCAGACGTGCGCCGCGCCGTGGACGACGCGATGGAAACGTTCGCCGGTTTGGGCGCGGAGATCTCCGACGTCTCCCTGCCTCTCACCGAAATCGCCGGCGCAATCTTCGTGGGCATCGCCGATACCGAGGGCGCTGGCGCCCGCGACGACCTCATGCGCCGCTCGCCGGAGTTGTTGGATCGGGCGTCCCGCACCCGCCTCCAATCCGCTGCCTTGGTGCCGGCCAAGGTGCAGAACCGTGCCATGAAAGCCCGTGTCCTGCTCCGCCGCCAGTTTGAAGAGGCGTTCAGCAACGTTGACGTGCTGGTCTGCCCCACCGCGCCCTATCCTGCGCCGCGCCACGACGCCCTCACCGCGCCGTTCGAGTCGGCCGACGACGTGCGCCAGCGGTTCTTCTTCCGCCGCTCCTACACCGGATGCTACCCCTTGGCCGGAATGCCGGCGGTATCCATCCCCGGCGGATTCACCGACGACGGCTTGCCTATCGGCCTGCAACTCGGCGGCGGCCCGTTCGCGGAGGGAACCATCCTGCGCGCTGGATACGCCTACCAGCAGGCCACCGACTGGCACACCCGCCGCGCTCCGGTCTAGCGATCGCCCAAAGTGTTCACCGTCCGCAACTTCGCCGAAGGCGACCTGCCGGCCCTGCTGGATTTTGTCGTCCCCCAACCGGCTGGCAATCGTCACAACCCCGACACCGCGATCCACCGCAGCGTTTTCACGGACATCATGCGGCTCCCCGGCCGCGACCAGCAACGGGACTGCCTGCTGCTGTTCCAGGACTCCGCCGACGGTAGTTCGGGACTGCGTGGGTTTTGCCTGGTGTTTCCCGAGCGCTCGGCCAATGAAGCCCGCGGGGGCCGCTGCGTCCTGAACATCCATGCCGCCCCCGGTGACGATTACGAAACGAGATGGCATGCCCTGTTACGTGCTGGTCTGGACCGCACGCGTGAAGTGGGCGCGGACGTCGCCCATATCGCGTTGTGGCCGCCCTACGACCGGGCCCCTGCCCTGGTCGATGAAGGATTCGGTCTGGCGCGTGTTTATTGGAATATGGTCTGGGACCAGGAGCGCGTTCCCCATGTCGATTTGCCCGACACCTACCGGGTGCGGTCTTTCACCGAAAACGATGTTGCCCTGTTCACCGATGGGCACAACGCCGCGTTCGCAGACACGTGGTGGTTCACCCCCTACACCGAAGAACAGACCGCCCATCGCGCCCTGATGGCCAATACCTCGTACGACGGGATCAGGCTGCTGTTGCAAGGGGAACGACTGGCCGGCTACTGTTGGACGCTGCTCATGTCCGACGGCCAGCGCAGACAGGGCGTGATCGGCTCCATAGGCCTGGTACCCGAGTTCCGAGGCCAGGGAATCAGCAAAACCATCCTCGGCGCCGGCATGATCTATCTGCGTTCGGCTGGCGCGGACTACATCCGCCTCGAGGTCGACGGCGACAACGAACCAGCCATACGCCTCTACCACTCCATGGGATTCCAAAAGGCCGGCGAACTCCACTGGTACGAACGGGTGCTTGTAGACGACGGTACATCCGAAATGGGAGGGTAACGCCTACTTCCCTCCAAACCCATGCACTTCCACCCACAGCCCCCTGCCATCACTGATGTACTCCACGGTCCCGTCCCGTGTGGTCAGAAATACGCGCTCGGGTCCGATTGACGACTCAAGCCGCTCCACCACCTCATCATGCGGGTGGCCGAAGCGGTTCTCCCGTCCCGCCGATATCACCGCGCTGCGTGCGTCCACGGCATCCAAAAAACGCTGCGTAGTCGACGTCCTGCTCCCGTGATGGCCCACCTTGAGCACGTCGGCTCGCAGTCCGTCGCCCGCCACTGCCGCCAGGTATCGCTCGGCCTCGACCTCTATGTCTCCGGTCAGCAGGAACGACACGTCGCCGTAGTCGAGCCTGAGCACCAAACTCCCGTTGTTGGCGTTCCGCTCCACTCCCGCCGGCAATCCATCCCGCGGCGGATGCAAGACCTCCAGGGTTACATCCTGTCCCACCCGTATGCGTTGCCCGGCGTGGAGCGCTGCCGTCTGATGGCCCCGGTCGCGCAGGACAGCCGACCATTGCGGATATAACGCCGCGGTCTCTCCCAGGTCGCCGCCGTGTACTACCGTGCCCACCCGGTACCGATCCAGCATGCCCAGCAACCCGCCCACATGGTCGCTGTCCAGGTGCGTCGCCGCCACCACGTCCAGCGACCGGTCTCCGGGCGGCATCAGGGATGAAACCGCTACCAGCGTCCTCTCCGGGTCAGGGCCACCGTCCACCAGTATCTGGGGTCCCTCGGGCGTAACCACGAATATCGCGTCGCCTTGGCCGACGTCCAGCATGTATACGTGCAGCAATCCATCCGGCCTGGCGCTGGCGAATTGACCGGCCAGCAGCAGCGCGGCGATTACTGCTACCGGTGCTGCGGCAGCCGCTAAGCCCTCGGGTCCGCGTGGTCTCCAACGCCGTCGCCTCCGCAGCGAGGCCACGCTCCGACGCACCCTGTGCGACGACACCAGCACTGCGAGCAATCCGGTCATCGCCAACCAGCCCACCGCCAGCGGAGCGGTCAACCACGGCGCCGGCAGCAATAGCGGCGGCATGGTGTCCGCCACCCAAACCAACCATGCCAACGGCGCCCACGCCAGCGTACCCAGCGCGAAACCCAACGCGGACGCCAACATCCCCAAGAGGGACGTGAGCGCCGCGCCCAAAAGAGCGGCCGGCATGGCCGGCATCGCCAGGATCGTCGCCGGTACGCTCATCAGCGGGATTTCGCCAAAATGCCACGCCACCAGCGGCAGCGTCGCTAGCGATGTGGTGGTCGAGATCACCGTCGATGCAATCAGCAGCGACAATCCATGCTGAGTCCAACGCGCCGGCCCGGAACCCGCAGCGGACAACGGCGCAGTGGCGGCGGCAGACAGCGCGGTGATGATGGGCAGTCCCACGATAACGCCGGCCATCGCCGTGAAACTCAGTTGGAAGGACAGGCTGCGCAACAGCAACGGGTCTATCACCACCATCGCCGCGCCGGCCAATAGCAATGCCGTCAGTCCTCTGATCCCACGACCCAACAGGCCCTGTGCCAGAAACAGGCTGCCCATGATCGCCGCCCGCACCACCGGCGGATCCAGACCCGAGAGAACGGCGTACCCCCATACCACCAGCGCAGTCGTCAGGATGGCCCACGGGTTGTTCCGCCCCGCGATTACGGATGCCGCCCCCAGCGTCAGCGCCATCACCACGCCCACGTGCAGGCCCGATATCGCCAGCAGGTGCGACATGCCCGCCGTACGGAATGACTCCTTGACGGGCTGCGGCAGTTCCGACCGTATCCCCAGCAGCAACGCCTGCGCCAGTCCCGACTCCGGCGCAGGAACCGCCCTCTGTATCGCCGACGCTAACGCGGTTCGCACTCGGTGCAACGCCGCCTTGGGCCGGGAACCGCCGCCCGTCGAAACCGACTCGACCTGCCGCGCCCACATCACGCCGACAATTCCCTGCGATTCCAGCCATGCGGTATAGTCGAAATCACCGATCGGCTCCGGCCTCTCCACGCTGCCCGACAGCCGCAGGCGGTCTCCATATCGCAGGAAGGGCATATCCCGTTGCGCTGCCAGCGCCTCCGGCGGCAACGAGTACACCAGCAGGTTGACGCCAACCGGCAGGCCCCTCACCGAATCGTCGGCGTCCGCCACCACTTCCGCCTTGAACCGGTATCGCCCGCCGGATGTCGCCGGCGCGTCGGTTATCTGCACGGTGGCGGTGACGCGAGACCCCGTGGGCACTACCGGCAACGGCAGCGACTCCACAATTTCCGCCCGCCAAACCCCAAATGTCACCGCCGCGGCCAGCAACACCGGTCCGACGGGGATTCCAAACAGCCTGCAACCGACTGCCGCTCCTAACGCGCCCAAGCACAGCAGCAGGAGCGGCAGCGTGGACGGTAGAGATGGGTCAGCCCATATACCGAAACCAACGCCGGCGATCAGCGCCGTCAGGATTAGCTCAGGAATCAGCCGCACGACGCAGTGAAGTGCCTCTCCCCGCTCGTCCTGAGCCTGTCGAAGACAGGCCATGATTCGACAGGCGCACCATGAGCGGCTTGCGACTACTATGCAATCATCCTGATTTGGCTCGTGGGATGACTCACCGGTCGCCCACGGTGATCATGTCGGCGATGCGCCCGTAAATCCCATCGCCTATCCCAGATACGTCGGTTATGGCGTCTGGCGAGACGAACGGCCCCGACTGCTCGCGATATGCGACGATGGACTGAGCGCGAACGCTCCCTATCCCCGGCAGTGTTTCCAGGCATTCGGCGGTGGCGGTGTTGATGTTCACGGGAGCCGCGCAGGGGTCAGCAGACGCCGCGGCGCTGGTCGCCCTTTCATCCTGAACCGTCGCGGCCAACCCGAAGCCCACGGGTACGTCGTCCGATGCGCCCAGGGCCGGGATCCGGTAGTGTCCCGCGTCGGTTACGTGCGCGGCCAGGTTTACCCGTTCCAGATCGGCGCTTTTGGACGGCCCGCCGGCAAGATCCAGGACGTTCGCCAGCCGCTCTCCGGCGGCTACCGTGTAAACACCCGGGTTCACCACCTCGCCCGTGATGTACACCACCATATCGACCGGAGCCGCGACCTCGACCGGTTGAGCTGCCACCGTCGGGGTCGACGTTCCTGCATCGTCATCGGCAGCCGATTCACCGGCCGGCGGGATGATCTGAACGTCGGCATCAACCTGCGGATTGCCCGCCCCGTTCCCAAATACCAACCAGACCACCACGCCCAATATCAGCATGGCGGCCACCGCTGAAAAAACGGTTGCTAGAACGCGTCTGGAAGCGACGGTAGACAATACGTCATCCTCAGTCAGGCTGTGTGCGTAAGGAGGTTACCGGATACGTGGTGGGCGTTCGGGACCTGCCGTCCTTGGTTGAGCATGACCGGAACATTACGAAACTCTGCACATTGACCTACGTCCGACCAACGCCGTGGCATGAACGTCGGCACCCAATTTGCGGGGATATTTAAATGCATAATTTGTCCATAATATATCGCATGAGGAATCTAATGTTAAATCGTCGTCGCGTCACCAGTCCGATTGTCGCGCCACGTCGATGTCGTGCCCGGCGACGCTATGGTCCTTCAACTCCGATAGGCGCTCCGTTGAGTTGAATTGCCGCCCATCATCGCCGCCTGCTACAATCCCGCCAACGCCGCCTGCCCATTGCATCCCGGCGGCGCATTCACCCGCAGTTTGTTCAAGGAGTTGCCCGATATGTCTTGGCGTTTCAGCCTCCTCAACCGTTTTGAAGACCCGCCCGGCGGCATCACCGAAGGCCCCGCCTGGAACGGCGAAGTTGTCCTGTTCACCCACATTCACGCCAGCCGAATCTACGCCTACAACCCCAAATCCGGCGAGTTCTCGGTGTTCCGCGAAAACACCAACCGCACCAACGGTCTGGCTTTTGACGCACAGGGCCGCCTATTCGGCTGCTGCCAGAACGGCCGCGCCATCGTCCGCTTCGATCCCGACGGCAGCATGGTGACCGTCGCCGACAACCTGGACGGCGTGCCGCTCAACACTCCCAACGACCTTGCCATCGACGCCCGAGGCCGCATCTGGTTCACCAACCCCTGGAACACCGGCAACATCGACCCCCACGAGGTTGAGCAGCTTGACCATCGCTCCATCCTCTGCGCCGTGCCGCAGGCCGACGGCTCCTACCAGACCGTCCGCTCCACCTACGACACCACCATGCCCAACGGCGTCCTGGTATCCCCCGACGGCAACACCCTCTACGTCGCCGAGAGCAACAGCGACGAAATCGACATCGACCGTGAGTTGCGCGCCTATCCCATCACCGGCGACGGCACCGTGGGCCCCTACAAGACCCTGCACACGTTCGGCCGCGACGCCAACGCCGTCCACCGCGGCATCGACGGCATGTGCCTGGATGCCGAAGGCAACATCGTCGCCACCGCGGGTTGGCCCACCGGCGGCCCGGGGCCCATGCTCTACGTCTTCTCGCCCACCGGCCGCGTCATCTCGACCCATCCGGTGGCGGCCACCCGACCCACCAACGTCTGCTTCGGCGGCGCGGACAACACCGACATTTTCGTGACCTCCACCGACGGCCACTTCTTCCACGCCAAAACCGACACCGTCGGCTGGGCCATCTACCCGTAGACGGTGCCTGCGAACGCCCTCTCCCCTGGCAGGAAAGGGTTGGGTGAGGGGGATTCCACAAAATGCCATTGCTCGCTTACCAGGCAAAGACAGTTATTTGACCGCCCCCTCATCAGCGTGCAAGCGCTCCCATGAAAAATCTCACCGAACTGCTGGAACTGGAAGGCCACAAACGCGGCCTGATCGCCTCTGATGAGACGTTGACCGCTGAGTCTGCTTTACGCTGGTCAGGGATATGCCCTACCAGCGCGCCAGTTCCCGCCGGCCCGGGTCCATCATCGAGGAAGGGCGGGGCACCTGCTCGGGGAAACACATCAACGAAGTACTCCAGGGTCAGAACCCGCAGGCGTTCAAGGAGCAACCGATCGCGGAGTTCTGCGGCGCGTCCAGCCGAACCCGCGACGATTTCATCGAGGGCATGAGCCAGTGGCTCAACGAGGCCACCCAATCATATTCGAACAGCAATCTGGGGCGGTAACACCATGCAGAACAGGCGGTTGAGCAACTACGGCATCGGACGCGACCAGCTTCGGCAGGGTGGCGGGCGCGGCAACGGCAACGACCATTTCGACGAGTTGGTGGGCAGCACGGAGTTCTACGTGTACCAGACTCCCGGCCGCCGTGTGAAGGGCTTCGCCAGCCTCAAGCTCTACGCCGAAGCCGAGGGCTGCGAACTGCTCTACACCGCCGAGGCCCCGCCCGAACTGTCCGACCACGAGACCCTGCGCATCACCAATCCGGGAGGACCGGGCCGCCACGCCGGACCCATCCCCGACGCCGTCCTCAAGCGCGCCCACTCCTGGGCCCACCGCAACAACTTCCTCCACAGCTTCTTCAAACCCTTGTACCGTTGATAGACGGCCCGGCGCCCATCCCCGGCTCACCCACAGTCACCGGCCGGCTATTCTTGGTCTTGATGGCCGGCGGGCTGGATATTGGGTTGGCGGAGCACTAGCGAAAGCAGTGCTCCCAACGATACCTTGGCAACCCAGTCGAAAGTCTCAAATGCAGACGTTGGCAAGTTCAAGTGGGAGTGAAACGAAATACCCGCGAGTCCAAGCAGGAAGACGAACAGCAGCACGCCAACAGCAAAGTAATTGTTCATGCTTTGTGCTCGTCGGCACCCGGCGTATCTGGCCGATCTGGCGCTTTGCTTTGGTGGGCTTGGTATTTTTCCCATATCAGCAGGGCAGCCGGCGTGGCCACGAGTGCCAACCCGGATAAACCGACAATTGTGCCTGCAATTAGAATTACCGGACCCTCGGCCCGAGAGATTATCACTAGGAACGCCGCCAACACGGACGCTGCGGCCAATCCGAAGAGCGTTATCGGGCTGGACGGCCGCCCCAGCCAGGCAAACACAACGGCGACGACCGCACCCGCCGCAATGAGAAGCGTTATGATCAATGTCGTTGCCAATTTCTCATTTCTACGGCTGATGTGAGCGGTTTGCGACCCATATCACTGGTATGAAACGCTAACCATTCTATTTATAACTTATCCATTTGTCATCCCTGGATAATCGGCTGATGATCAGTAGCAGGTATTTGCTGCATTGAGCGCATGGACGGAGTTCATGGCCACGCCCCCAACGACGACTGACCTCCCTCCAACCCAGGCGGAGCGGGCCATCCGCCGCCGCATCGCCCGCCACGGCCCCATCACCTTTGCCGAGTTCATGGCGACCGCACTGTACGGCCCGGGCGGATACTACACTCGATCCACCGCCGGCGCTGACTACTACACCAGCCCCCGCATCCATCCCGCCTTTGGCGCTTTGCTGACGGTCCAGTTGTTCCACCTCTGGGATCTGCTGGAACGTCCCAGCCAGTTCCACGTTGTGGAACCAGGCGGAGGCGACGGCCTGCTCTGCCGCGACATCCTCACCGCCTCTCGCCACCTGCCCGGCGGTTTCGCCGACGCCATTCGATACACGGTAGTCGATCAGTCAGTGACCGCCGGACACGAGGCTGCGTTCTCCAACGCCACCCGTGTGGTCGCTGATATCCTCACAGCGGACCCATCGTCTCTCCCGTCTCCCGTCCACTGCATCCTTTCCAACGAACTCCTCGATGCGCTCTCGGTGCATCGGGTTCGCATGGAAGGCGGCCGCCCGAGGGAACTCTACGTCGCCATCGAGTCCGACGTCGCCGACGGATATGAGGGCGCGCTCGTCGAGATATCCGGCGAACCATCAACCCCGGCTCTGGAAGCCCGTCTATCTGACTTGGCAATAACATTGACCGAAGGCCAGACGGCCGAACTCTGTCTCCAATTGGACGCGTGGGCACACGCTACTTCCACCCTGCTCGATGCCGGCTTCGCCCTCACCATCGACTACGGCCTCGCCGCCGGCGACCTCTACGACCCGGCGGAACGCCCCCAAGGTACCCTCGTCACCTACCGCAACCACCGCCAGACCGACGCCCCGCTCCACGACATCGGACGCCAGGACATCACCGCCCAGGTCGATTTCACCTCCCTCCAGCGCGCCGGCGAAGCCGCCGGCCTGATCACCGTGGGCAACGTCCCCCAGGGCGTGTTCCTCCAACGCCTCGGCCTCCAGACCATCCGCCGCAACGCGCCACAGCACGACGCTGGCGGCCCGCCTTTGGCGGGTTGGCTGACCATACCCGCCGGCCCCGACGGCCTGCCTCCCGAAACCCTGCCCGATGTGTTCGACGTTCCGCCAGACGATGGTCACGCCTGGCGCGCCAACCTAACCCGGCTAGTCCAACCCGGCGGCCTCGGTGATTTCCGCGTCCTGCTCCAGTCTAAGGGCGTCGATTCCAAACGCGCGGCCTCTGCCCTGTCGTGGCTGGACGGCCAGCCCGCCGCGCACGGCTACACCCCTGCATCCCTGGCTGCCATGATCCCGCCGGACGCGTTGGCCCTCGGACCCGAACACATCAGGCTCACCCAGTAGCCCGGTGCTATAATCGGCGACACTCAAAAAAACGTCCCGATTTCTACCCTCCCTACTACTGGATTGGCCCCATGCCCGGCCCCCTTCACGGCATCAACGTCGTCGAATTTTCCACGATGATCGCTACCCCCACGGCGGGGATGCTGCTGGCCGACATGGGCGCCAGCGTCATCAAGGTCGAGCCGCCCTGGGGCGACCTATGGCGCTACGCCCAGGCCGTCCTGCCCACCGATGGCCGGCCCTTCATGGCCTACAATCGGGGCAAGCGCTCCATGACCCTGGACCTCACCAAGCCCGAGTCCGCCGACATCGTCCGCCGCCTCACCCAGCAGGCCGACGTCATCCTCGCCAACAACCGGCCCGACGTCGCGGGACGCCTGGGCATCGACTATGAGACCCTCGCCGCCATCAATCAATCCATCATCTACTGCGAGGGTTCCGCCTTCGGGCATGAAGGCCCAGACGCCTACCGCCCCGGCTACGACATCATCATCCAGGCCATGTCCGGCATTGCCACCGCCGAGGGCAAAGTTGTCAACGGCGTCCCCGAGCACATCGTCGCCAGTCCCCTGGTCGATTCCGCCTGCGGCCTCGCCCAGGCCTGGGCCGTCTGCGGCGCATTGTTCGACCGTGAACGTAACGCTGCCACCGGCGAAAAAGGACAAGGTCAGAAGCTCGAAGCGTCCCTACTTGGCACCAGTCTCCTCATGCTGGGAATGCGTTTTGTCCGCATCGACTCGCTCGACCTGGGAACCCACCGCGAGGTCCGTGAGTCCGTGGACGCCATGCGCGCATCCGGCACTCCATATCCCGACCTGCTGGAGGTTTACCAGGCCCAGCACTTCCAGTCCCCCGGCAACATTTACTACCGCTTCTTCCAGACCGCCGACGGTATGTTGGTGGTCGGTTGCCTCAACGCCGCCCTGCGCCTGAAACTCCTCGACGTCATCGGCCTCCACGACATCCGGTTCGACGAGGGTTACGACCAGCATTCGCAGGAAGCCGCCGATTTCGGCGCCCAACTGATGACCGACGCCGAAGCCATATTCCGCGCCAAAACCAACACTGAGTGGCTCGACCTGCTCGACGCCGCCGGCGTCCCCGCCGGCCCGGTCCGATTCGTCGAGGAGATGTTCGACCACCCACAGGTTGAAGCCAACCACTTCGCCGTGGACGTGAACCACCGCGACCTCGGTAGCGTCCGCATGGCCGGCCCCCTCGTTTCCTTCAGCGACACCCCACTGGAGGCCGGCGACCTGCCCGCCCTCGGCGAACACACCGACGCCGTCCTGACCGACCTCGGCTACCCATCCGCCACCATCGCCCAGTGGCGCGAATCCGGTGTCCTCTAATTCTGCCGAACCAGTCGTCATTCCGGCCTTGAGCCGGAATCCAGCAAACCTTTTCCTGAGCGCGGTTACCTACGTTCAGTCTGTCCGGCCCTCGGTTCCGCAAAATACCGCCTGCGGAAACGACACCCGTCAACCGCGCACTGGTGCCTCCCGCGAGAGCGCGACGTTTTGTTGCAATGCGCGGTGTATGATGGTCTGGTGATGACCAACATCCAAAATCAAAAACACCAACCATCGGATGCTCCGCTGACCGATGCGGAATTCGATGCCTGGTGGCCGTTCAGCGACGATGATCTGGACGAATACGAGCGGGAAATCGAGAAATCCCTTGAGGGATACGAGATTCTTCCGGATCCCAACTGGCAGGAGAACAAGCGGCGTATCGAGGAAATGGCCCGCCGCGCCTTGTCCCAAAAACATCCGGGTCGTATGACTGACGAACAAAAACGACTGCTGCCCCCCGGGCTGCTGGCCTACTGGCGTGGCGAGGCCTCCACGCCCTATGCCGACCCGACGGGCTGGGATGAATTCCGCAAAACCTTGACGCCCTCGGACGACCTGTGGCGATTGGTTCCCATCGATGAAGGCGCTGAAACCGAACAGCAGGAACCTCCAGACGCAGTCGGCTCAACGGACTGACCCTCGTACCCTGAACGAACTGCTCTGCAACGCCCTCAAAACCGGCGACCTGCCCGACCTCGGCTACCCACCCGACACCATCGCCCAGTGGCGCGAATCCGGTGTCCTCTAATTCTGCCGAACCAGTCGTCATTCCGGCCTTGAGCCGGAATCCAGCAAACCTTTTCCTGAGCGCGGTTACCTACGTTCAGTCTGTCCGGCCCTCGGTTCCGCAAAATACCCCCTGCGGAAACGACACCCGCCAACGGCGCACTGGTGCTCCCGCGAGAGCGCGACGTTTTGTTGCAATGCGCGGTGTATGATGGTCTGGTGACGGCCAACATCCAAAATCAAAAACACCAACCATCGGATGCGCCGCTGACCGATGCGGAATTCGATGCCTGGTGGCCATTCAGCGACGATAATCTGGACGAATACGAGCGGGAACTTGAAGAATCACTCCGCGATTACGAATGGGTCCCGCCACCTCATCTCGAGGAAGAACGCCGACTCGCCCGCATGAGAATCCGGCATATCCTGGCCGAGCAGTACCCGGACGGTATCCCCAGGAATAAAGCCGTTGACTCAGAAGCTCCGACTGAACCCAATACGGCTACGGTCGCAGACGATGACTCGTAGGTAACCCGCGCTAATTCCGCACCTATTCCCTCTGCTCCCTAATGCAACTGGATATGCTTATGGCAGAATGGACCTTTCGGGAAGCGGAGAATGCATTCAGCGCCTTGGTCAACGCGGCATTAGCCGGCGAGCCCCAACTCGTTACCAGACGAGGAGTGCCTGCCGCAGTCGTATTGTCCGCAGATGAATACGACCGACTCTGTCGCGCCGCTAAGTCTGATGTCCCTACCCTGAGCCAACTCCTCCTGGAGATCCCGCAGGACGACGGTGAATTCCAACGACTGTCCCTCCCTGAGCGGGGCTGGGACGCCTGACCTTCATCCACTCGTAGCCTGCGTGCTTGGGCAAGGAACCGTAGCACCCTGGCCCGACGCCCTCCGCCCCCGACAAGCATATGTCCGCCGTTGCGCTCATCCTGCGCCTGTCTGCGAGTGAGCCACGCGTGCTACACTATCATTAACCCCAATAATCAATATCTCTACAAGCTTCCATAAAGCGAGGCTCCTATATGGCCCAGTTCCCCAACATCACCGTCTACGGCGCCCTCTGGTGCCCCGACTGCCGACGCTCCAAGCAGTTCCTCGCCGAGCATCGCATACCCTATCGCTGGGTGGACATCGAGCAGGAACCCGAGGCCCAGGACACCGTCCGACGGCTCAACGACGGCCGCCAGATCATCCCCACCATCGTGTTCGACGACGGCGGCCCCGTCCTTGCCGAGCCCAGCAACGCTGAGTTGGCCGCCCGCCTGGGTATCAACCCCAGGGCCAGCCGTTCCCACTACGATCTCATCATCGTCGGCGCCGGCCCTGCCGGACTCACCGCCGCCATCTACGCCGCCCGCGAGGGCATGGACACCCTCGTCATCGAGCGCGGCGGCGTGGGCGGACAGGCCGGTTCCACCGAGCGCATCGACAACTATCCTGGCTTCGCCCAGGGCATCACCGGCGCGGACCTTGCTGACAATATGCGCGAGCAGGCCGAGCGATTCGGCGTGGAGATTCTCGTCGCTCAAACCGTCGCGTGCGTCTATCCCGGCCCCGATGGGGGCGGCGCCCGCACTGTAACCACCGAGTCCCGTCAGCAGTACCGCGCCCCTGCCATCTTGCTCACTCCGGGTACTCGCTACCGCCGGCTCAACGTTCCTGGCGAGGACGATTTCATCGGCGCCGGCGTCCACTTCTGCGCCACCTGCGACGGCCCCTTCTACCGCGACATGGAAACCCTCGTAGTCGGCGGCGGCAACAGCGGTATCGAGGAGGGTCTGTTCCTCACCCGCTTCGCCTCCAGGGTTACCGTCGTCGAGGTCGGCGACCGCCTGCGCGCCAGCCAGGTCCTGCAGGACAAGGCCGCCGCCCATCCTCAGATGGACATTCGCCTCAACACCACCGTCCGGGAGTTCCGCGGCAACGGCAAGCTTGAGTCCGTCCTGGTCGAGGACCTCAAGACCGGAAAGCAGGAGTTGCTGCATCCCGCAGGCGTCTTCGTTTTCATCGGCCTCGACCCCAACACCGCTTTCCTCGCGGACACCGTGGAGCTTGACCAGCGGGGTTTTATCGTGACCGGCTCGGGCCCCTCCTCCTCATCAATGGAGACCAACCGCCACGGCATTTTCGCCGCTGGCGACGCCCGCGCCGGCAGCACCAAGCAGGTCGCCGCCGCCGTTGGGGAAGGCGCCGCCGCCCTCATCGGCATCCGCGCCCACATGGAAGATGAAATCCGCAACCGCGGCTACCCCGGCGACTGATCACCTTCAAAATCACCCTCTCCCACTATCAGGGCAATCGCATTTAGACGCCCGTCACTCCGGCGCAAGCCGGAGTCCAGAGGCCGCTGAATGAAGAGAGCGACCGCGAAACTGCCGATTTCAGGCACTGGATACCGGCATCCGCCTTGGGCGGACGACTTTCGCCGGTATGACGGTGGCAGGGATAGCCTTATCCAAGGGCCGACAATTGAAATTCGATTACCCTGCTCCCACGACGGGCGGAACCCCCGCCTCCGGCGGGAGGGTGGCAACCTGTTTACTCCCGCCCCAGCGCTACAGGACAAGGATTCCCTGCGGTACGGCCACCCATACCGACCTGATCCGTTGGCGTGATTACCCGCCGGCCAGAGCCTCGGCGTCGTCGATGTAGGCGGACGTTTCCCTGATGCGACGCTCGGTCTGGTCGTTGCAGAACCCTGCGTAGAAGCACTGCCCGTGCAGGTTGTGTATGCGGCTGTAGTAGCGCCCCTGCAACTGTCGGGTTTCGGCGTCTCGCCGAGCCAGAGAGTCGAGATTGTTGGTGGTGGCTGAAGTCGTGGATGGCTCTTCCCCGGTTCGAGCCAGGATCACGGCGTCTGTGGCGCTCCTGGTGGCGCACCACGCCTTCTCAGCCGCATCCCGTATGTCTCCCTCCTCGAAACGCTCTATAGCCTGGGAGTGGACAGCCCTGGCGTCGGCGAAAAGCTCACGAACCCGGTCTTGGATGGCAGCGGTCGTCACGTGTCATCTCCTCTGGCGGCGAGTCTATCACAAGAAATTTCGACACAATGAATGATGTAAAACGACCGCTGACACCGCAAAAGGCCGGGGATATATCCCCGGCCCATGCCATTCGGCGTAATCGGTTATGGTGTCGCGCTTTCAGTTATCCCCCGCACCGGACTGTGAGGAAAGCCCGCCCACGGGGTGGCGTATGCGCTAATCGGCGCTCGTGAAAGCGTAGTAGCGCACGCCGGCCATCGGAATCCCGTAGCCAAAGCCGATTCGCGACGCCTTGGTTGCCGGTTCCGCCTCGTGGGCCACAGCCTGGACGCCAAACTCGTTCAGCGCGTTGCTCAGGTCCTGCTCCACTCGGTCCGTCAGCAACCCCTGGCCCTGTTGAGCCTCGGCGTGGATCGAGCGTTCATTGACGGTAACCATCGTTATTTCCTCCTGAATGTCTCTGTTGCATTGCAACCGACTTGATACGCTTTGTATCATAGCAGATATTCTCTAGGAGGTCAATGCGCTTGATTGTTAAAACCGCATGTTAATCCTTAAATCGCCCCCTGACATCAACCCCGTCCCGTGTGCGTAATTGTTCAGGTTTGAGGTGACCATCCCAAACCAAAACCGTCATACCGGCGAAAGCCGGTATCCAGAACCGTCATACCGGCGAAAGCCGGTATCCACGAAGCCTGCTCATCGGCAATCGTGAGCAGGGCAAAGATTTCCTGGATTCCGGATCAAAGCCTGCCCCGTACCTGATCGGGGTCCGGAATGACATGTTGAACACGCAAATGACTCAGCGAATCTGAACAGTTACCCGTGTGCAGGTCCGCCCGCAGTATCCCGTCTGTGGCGGCTAATCGCGCCAGGACTCCCGCCGGTCAAACTCCGCAGCTATCCGAAAAAACAAGGGGCGGCCCGATGAGACCGCCCCCTGAAACCGCGCCGCCCTCCTTGAACGCTAACGTTCCGGCACGTAGGTGTAGTACCGCACTCCGGCCATCGGTATTCCGTAGGCCAGGCTCGGCGGTGGGATGTGCCGGACTCGCTCCGGCGCGGCGTCTTCCATCCGTGCCCCGAACTCGGTCAGCACGTCGGCCATATCCTGCTCCACCCATTCGCTAAGCAACCCGGATCGTAGGTCAATCTGTTCTTGCATCAGTCGTTCGTTGACAGTAACCATCGTTGCTTTCCTCCCATTTCGATTTGCCGCTTCATCAATGATTGCGATTTTCATTATCGTAATTGCCGATGCAACCTATGTCAACCCCTACCGACCATTCAATTCCCGCCCATCCCAAATTGAAACATCCCTGTAATTCCCGCCGAAGGGCCGCCCCCGGCGGGACCGCCTCTGCCGGATCCATCCATGAAAAAACAAAACACTGACACCGCGCCGTTGCCCCCACTCACGCAGCCCGTCTATCCTGATATCACCTAGGCAAAACGTACGTTTGATCACACCCCGATAAAGAGAGGCAGGATTCCAGCATCGACGGCCAACCCCGTCAGTACCTAAATCGCAACCGGCCCAGGTGGCAACCGCCGCTCAAAGACCTGACTCCTCACCGGCATTCGCCCCACTGGTGTCCCCGGGACTGTCCGAGCCCGCGCGCAGGCGCGCACACAGCGCGCCGAGTACACGAAAAAGTAAGCGAAATAGTTGCGTACCCAACCCGGCCGTGCTCTGACAACGATGCGCGCAAGCGCCCGCCCCCGCGGGTCCTCCAGAGGCAGACCCGCCCCTGGCGGACAGGGATGCACCACGTAAAAACACAACTTTTGACGGATACCTTCGAGTACGCCAAGCGGGAGAACAAGAATCGGAAGGCCACGCCAAGGGCGAATGATACCAAAACGAGGAAACCCAAGGCCGGTACGTCCCCGGCCGGAAAAGCCAAGGCCCGAAGGCCACGCCTAACTGAGGAGCAGAAGAGAGAGCGCAACAGAACGAGCGCCGCGAAGAGACTCCGAAAGCTCAAGGAACGCGGTCTCTGCAAAGACTGCCTTAGCAAGGCAACCGAAGGCCGCACCCGGTGCTCGGATTGTGCCGAAAAACACCGACGATATTCGGAACAGCGCAACCGAGCAAGAGGAGTCCAGCCCCGCCATCGGAGCGACGACACCAAACCGTTGGAACCAATCCGGAAAGAGAGCTCCGCGCAAGACGCCCAAGCTGCGGGCCGAACACCCATGAGGGTGCGCAGCGAAGCATACAAGCAAAAGAAACGGGAAACTCAAGCTCAAACGCGCGCCGAACGCATATCGCTCGGTCTATGCGTGGCATGTGGCAATCCCGGCATTGAAGGCCAAACTCGCTGTGCCGACTGCGTCCTGAAGCACCGCGCCAGCAACCGACGCACCAATAACATCGAGCCACGGAAAGCGGCAAAGCCGTCAGGAGAAGAGAAGACCACCATGGCTCAAAAAGACAACCCCCAACACGGAACGTTCGCACTTGTAGCCCAAGTTCCGGGTCAAGTCAAAATAAGCGGCCCGCCCCGAAAACGTCAGGCGCCTCGCGCACGCCGCAGCAAGGTCGAACAGCAGAGGCTGCCAGGCGTGCCCGCCAACGACAACGAAAGCAAGGCATGATCGACGGGTGGCGCACTGACTGCCAGTTCCCTCCGAACGGCCAATGACGCCGCCTTCCCCGTCGCCCTCAGGGACTCAACATCACCACCGACGACGACCCTCTGCCCAGTTGTGAATTTTCATCGTCTTTGACCGAGATTTTCACGGTCATTGACCACCTTGGGAGCGGGCGCTTTCCACCGGAAGGTCACCGGAAGACTGCAATCCGCACGCACACATCGGGGCACGGGCCAATCTCACCCGAACGTCGCAGACCAGTTAGGTCACAGGAACGTTACCATTCGCCCAAAATCAGGCACCGGCATAGGAGACAACCTGTCATGATCTCGACGCTCCCCTTCTTCCCGCCACTTCCCGACGAACCCGCCGTAGGAACTTTCTACCGGCGCCCGTGCGTCCGAGCCCATTGGCCCACGCAGCGGATACACTGGCTGCCCGTCCTCGGCCCCATCCACGCCGACAGGGAGCACATCGGAGCCGATTTCGAGCATCTCCACGTCGACTACCGCTTCTTGAACTTGGCGTTCCGACGACACCTCGACCACCTCATTCAGGACTCCGACGACATCCAGTGCATCAACAGTGTCTATTCGACGCTAATATCCTACGTCTCGCCACTCGGATATGCAGATCCGGTGAAATTGGACGAGATCCACCAGATGGAAATCGACCCATCGTCATGGATGTCCGTCCGTCCTCGCAAGTACCAAGGGCCCTACCCTCCCTACCCGCTCGGACACTTCTCGTGGCTCCACGACCTCAACCACGCCTACGCCGAGCGAACCCTCATCAAGGGGACCATCTGTCCCCACCGGGGAACCGACCTGTCCGGCATCACACCCGACGATGCCGGCGTCATCACTTGCCCACTGCATGGCCTCCGGTGGCTCGCCAGTACCGGCAAGATCGTGATGCCCGATCACAACCTTGGTCCCGATGATGGCCAACTTAGATACGGAAGTTGGGAGACGCGAGCCAACGGTGGCGGCGTGATGCCATTTTGACTTGCCGGACGACGAGATGGACGCTCTGGCTCCGGCGGGGTGTCGCCGATGACGAGGGAGAACTGACCTACTTGGCCATCCGGTATCTCCAACCAGGTTTTCCAGACGCACAGACGGAACTGCTGGCCAGCTGGCACCTCATGAACGTCACCATCTGGTTCACACCGCATGCCCGAACCAAAGGTTGAATCGCCCGGTGGATCCATCAAGAAGACGCCGGCCAGCGCCTGTGCACTGGGAACGATCCAGCCTGCCGGACGAATCCGCGCACTGCCACCGACCATGCCCCACGCATTCCTGGTCAGCTACCGCCCGCCGTTCCACATCTCAGCACGTCGCATGAAGACGGACGGGTCGCGGAGCCAATCGGAGTAACCGATGCTCATCTCACCCGTCAGGAAGTCAAACCGGTCGCTGAGGCAAGCAGCAAGTGCGGCATCATCGACATCAAGCGTGAAGCCGCCCCGTTCCACCGAGTCATCAAGCAGCGCCACCGCGAAGTCATTGCCAGAGGCGTGCGCGGCGTCACGGTTGCCCACCTCACCCCGCGCCAGCGCGTCAATCCTCCCGTCGGACAGCGCGGCGAGCAGATCCGCCTCGCCCAACTGGTCGCCCAGGTACACCACCTCGGACATGTCGTCCGAAGGTGGCCGGATGCGGCTTCTTCCTGCCAGGTTTTCCGACGCGGCCGCAGCGGTGATGAAGTATTTCGGGCTGCCGTCCGCGACGATCTCACCGGCCGGCGTTTCGATAGTCGCGCCAGCGGCAAGAACGCCGTCCGAGTTGGTCAGCCCCGTCAACTCCAGCAGGCGCGCCTCTCCGGTGGTTCCCGCCAGCGCACCGACCCGCACGTCCGACGTCAGGTCGTCGTAGCTCGTGAAGCGGCTCTCCTCGCCTGCCCGCACCAGCAGCGATTGCCGGAAGGAGATGTGACCCGACGTGAAGACCACCGCTTCCCTCCCCTGGGCGTCTCGAGTACGGGGTTCGAGGATGGTTATCCCGCCGCCGATGACGTCAAACTCCGGACCCGCCGACGCCAACCAGATGTCGTCCCAGACGCCGATGCCGCGCCGCGAGAAGGACACGCCCACCCCGTCCATGGCTTCCAGGGCCGTCAGCAGGTCGGCTTCGTAACCCTGGTGAATGTCGAAGCCGAGGGAACCAGGCTCGCCGCCCGAGCTGTGGCTGACCGGCGCGAAGTGGGCGTAGAAACCCAACCTGAGTTCCCGACCCTCGTCCACGCACGCCTCCGGCGACGCAGCACCCGGCGCGCAGGCAACCGGCACGATCAACAGGCAGACCGCCACCGCAGCAACCATGGCTTGCCGGCGGAAACCGTCGAAAACGGCAATGGACGCTCCGTCGCTCTTCAGTCGCCGAAGTATTATCATCATGCGCCATGATCGGAAATGGGAGTGGGAGATCAGGAGAATACCCGCCCAACTCAGAGCCTGCCAAGATCTCAATCACAAACCTTCCTGGGCATCACCGCCCAAGGATCCTAGACGGATCGGACTGCATTTGAATAACCCAACCGAAAGCGCCGCTGAGTCGGAAACCGACACCCCCAATCTTCCTTGGCCGAGGACCGGTACATCTCCCCCAATTTGGCGGCGGCATTATCCATCGTCATTCGCTCTCGCGCCTGCATTGGTGCTGGCTCCGGCATCAGCGTCGCCGAACCGCCGTGTGAAGCCGGCAACACGATGCAGCACACTGGGCCACGGGGAGTGGCCTGACCCTTGAACCGCACTCCCGCTCGTTACGACCTGATGGCCTGTAATTTGGTGCTGGCCTCCATCTCGGCCCTGCTGATGGCCGCCGTGGGGAGCAGCGTCAAGGTGGTACAGGTCCTGGAAGGGGCGAACGTCGCCGGTTTCAACATCGACCTGGGACTCGGCGCCGCCGTCAATCCGGGTGTCCTGACGGCTTCCGTTGTCATCTTCTTCTCCATGACCGCCGCCCTGCTGTGCGTGACCCACAACCGGCTCGGCGACCGCACCTTTGGCCGGAGCTTGACCAGCGTCTGCAGCTGGTTCACAACCATCGCGGCGTTCGTGTTTTTCATCCTGACACTGGCGTTGGTGCCAATTGCATTGGCGGTCGAGGTCGGCTTGTAACCGGAGACTACCGAAGTCCTCGACCCATGGTTGGACAAGTCCGTCGACGTTCCTCCACACGATCAATCCCGCCAACCGACGGCAGTGCGAACGGTGCCACCGTTATTTCCAGCAACTCCTGCTGTCAATGCACTCCCTCATCGACTGCGAGCCGGACGTGCCATCCCTTCGAACTACTTAGTGGGGTAGCCGCCGCAACCGCCAGCGGGCTTGCGCCGCCCGCCGCACCGGAGCCATCCGACGATCCAGCATCACGAATCCTGAACTCAGCGCAAACATCGCACAAGCACTCCCGAAGTGCAGCAGCAAAGCACCAACCATCGGCTCCGCGACGACCGCGTCCCGGGACTGTTTTCGTTGTCTCGTTATCATGCAAAACAACAGGAAATCAACCGTGAGCACCAATCCAATGAACGCCGTCAATCGCGGCGCGTAAATCACCACAGTTGAGTAAACAAAATGAACTGCGGCATTGACGAACTTACCTATTGGCTGATCTGCGGCGTAATGATGTTCGGCATGGTCCTGATGCTAGCAGCTATTTACCTACTTGTCCGAGAAGTACGGCGACTACGGCGAATATCACAGTCAGCGCTATACACAACGCCAGAACCTCAAAGCACTTTCCAGTAAACGCATCAGTGACTGCAGGGCGAGCACAACGCAAAACCACGAAAATGCGTACGCCGCAAGACAGCCCTGCGACCACTCCCAAAATCTTCGCCAAGATCTGTAACAGATCGTACATCCAACCTCCTTCGCATCCCCGTCGGTAGTGTCGCCAAACTCTCGCCGGCGGGGATGCTCTTTACCTGTACGGACGGCGGCGACAATACAAACCGGGTCAGCCAGACGCCAGCCCCGCTCCATTCGGTGCGGGGCTGATTCATCGCCTGCGCCACGCCGTCAACCCGGCGTGGCAGCGGCCGCTACCGGGATCGACGGTCCGTCAAACCGTAACCGCCCGATGGCCAAGCAACCCCCGTCCCGAACTCAGCAGCGGCGTTTGCGCCGCATAAATTCCGCCTGAAATGCGACAGCAAAGCAACGCTGAACAGCCCCAGGACGAAGAAGCACCAAGGATGTTTTAGTCGCCGGCGTTATCACGCCAATCGTCTATTGACGGGACACCACCATCGCGAACGATTGGATGCAGAGAAGACGAGACGATGTTCGGCTCCGAGACAACGGAGATTGCGACGCGAACAGACGTGGCGGCAGTGTGGTGGACCATCCTCGGGCTGGAGGCCTTTACCTCTGCCTGGCTCGCGATACTACATTGGCAATTGCTACGCATAGCCCGACTACTGCGAAACATACAGCCGCAACAAAAAGCCACGTCGGTTCCATCTCCATCCCAAGAGGCCACTTCTGATAACCACCAACCGGCGCGAACGCGGCAGCAAACCCGAAGCAACCAAAGGGAATAAGACCACGCCAGTCCCCGTCCATTGGAGCAACCTCCTTTGCAAGGAGAGCAACACGCCCAAAACGCTGGCCCTCGTGCCGGTCGCGGTGGCGGTCGAGGTCGGCTTGTAACCGGAGACCGCCGGAGTCCTCGACCCATGGTGGGACAGGTCCGTCGACGTTCCTTCACACGATCAATCCTGCCAACCGACGGCAATGCGGCCAGATCCACCATGTGACCGCCAGACCGGACGTTGTTCGGGACATTGCGACACATCAGTCGAGAACTTGAGGACTTCCGCACAGCCACAGCTTCGTTCCCGTCAAACCGCCGGACGCAGCAGCCCCGCCGCAGTTACCGTCTCCCGGTTGATGGTGTCGGGCAGTCTGTAGCGCGGCCACAGCGCAAACCCCACCAGCACCAGCCCGCCGGCCAGCAGGGGCGCCAATCGGATCCCCAAGGGATGCTCCACCGAGTCTCCCAACTGCAGCACCAGGCTCAACAGCAGCGGCGGCAGCGCGTAGGTCACCTTCTCAAAGAAGTTCTGCGTCGCGTAGAACATCGCCTCCCGGCGCTCTCCCCTGACCAGGGCGTCGTAGTCGGCGATGTCGGCGGTGAGACCCTTGGGCAGCAGGAACACCGCCGCCATGGGCATGCCGGCGATGAACATGAACGCCAACCCCTGCAGCAGCAGGCTGCCGGGCAGCGCCAGGCCCACCAGCCCCAACAGCGGGAACAACAGGCCGCTCGCCACCAGGCACACCCCGTAGATGCGCCGTTTGGTAACCCGGCCCGCCGCGAACAATGCCCAGATCACGATACCCGCAGCAACCACGCCCGCGATGACGCTCATGGACAGGAAACTCGAGGCCGCGCCGTCCCGATCCTGCCGCAGTACTGCCACCGCGAAGAACGGCACCCAGCCTTGCAGCAGCCCGACGCCGGTGGTGAACATCACGAAGGTCGGGAGAAACGCCACGAACTGCGAGTTGCGCAGTGTTTCCCTCAGCCCCTGCCAGAAAGCAACCTGCGCCGGCGCAGTATCGCGTGGCGCGCGGTTCCACACCGCCCTCAGCGACAGATACCTGAATACCAACGCCACCAGCGCGAAAAACGTCCCCGCGACCTGGAAGCCGTAGGCATCCTTGATGAAACCGCCCATCACCAGCCCCAATCCCGCTCCGGCCACTGCGAACAAGAAGATCAGGCACACCACGCTCATCCGGTCCTGCGCCGTCCTGGTCAACTCCGGCACCAACGCCTCCAGCGCCCCGAACGCCGCGTAAAACGGCGTGCTGAACAGGATGAACGGTATTCGCCGTCCCCAACGGCTACGCGTCCGGTCGCTCCACCAGCCGATCAGCGGGTCCGTGAACGCGTCGATGAACCGACCGGCAAAGATCAGAATCCCGGCCACCACCCGCGCGTCGATGTCAAAGCCCAGCAGCACCACGTCGGGAACCCGGCTCACGCCTGCCATGGCCGGCGGCGCCAGAAAGAACAGCACCCACTGCTGCCGGAAGTAGGACATGGCCTGCAACCCGATGTGGTCGGCGGCAAACAGAAGCTTGTTGACCAGCGGCAGACGCACTGGCGATTGTCCCGCGTCGATCATCGCACTCCGATGGTCATCCAAAAATCACCGCCGCAATGTACCAGATTCACTCCGGGTCAGTTGCGCTAACGCAGATCATCTACCCTTCGCAAATGAAATCCTCTTCTTATTCACAGTCGCGCTACCTGTCGAGGCCCGCCGAAACGAGAGCTCACCAAGCGTAAACCCAAGGCCGCGAAACCGAAACGGGCTAAGCGTTCTCGACGGCCTCCCTGCCCGAAGGAGCAAAGCGGGCCCATAACATCAAACAGCCAACAGCCCCAACCTGATAACCCGAAGAACGGAACTTGTGAACTCATGGCCCAAGTTCCCGCCCAAGTCAAATTCCGCGTCACGCTGCGAAAGTACCGGCTGTGCCCACGCCGCAACAACGGAGAACAGCGGGTGCTGCAACGCCTTACGGCGGGCAAGAACGAAAGCAAGACGCGGCCCGCGAGCCACGTTGAAGACCTCAAAGTTTTCTGACGGAGGAAACGTATGGCGCGACCCGAATTGCAGTGGGAAAATCGAATCATCGAACGCAATACGGCCAGACACCTGAAAAGGACACCTACGGATGCAAAACCGGTACATGATAGAGCTTGAACAGGCGATTCTAGCGGCAACGCGGCCGGAGCAGTATCAAAAGTGCCAAGCCGGCGCGGACTGCCTCAGTCCCGCTATCAGAGGCCATCTGACACCCCGCGCTTACCTGAAACGGCTGCCGGGCGACGACAATCAGATGAAGGTATTTAACAATTACCGGTTCAGTCCCGATCCACAGCTCCCTTTGCGTAAGGGCATCAGCCTAGCATCGACCGGCTACTTCTCTTGTAAAGCTCACGACGCACTGTTCCAAGAAGCCGACAAAATCGTTGACATGGACGTCGTTCCGCGGACGCGCGTATTGAATCTGATCTGCTACCGCAACGCGCTTCAGTCACGGTGGTGGAAAGAGCTGTGGGCGAGAGGAGCACTGATCGTAGACGAACAGTTCGGCAAAACCATCCTGGGTGACAGCGTCGAGAAACTCCTGGCTGTGTCCAACAAGATTTTTTTGGCCCAGCAGAGATTGGAACTCTGCGCTTTGGATGAAGACCACCAGGATTGCAACACTGAGCAATGCAAGGATTACCAACACTTAGTCTGGGTTTCGGAAGGGCCACCCGTCTTGGCGGCTGCGCAATTCGGCATCAACGAAACGGACACCGGAGAGTTGGGCCTGTGGGGATTCACACTAGTGCCAGGCACGAACAGTAACGCCTTTTGCATCCATTTCCCCAAAGAGGCAGGATCCAAGCCACTGGACATTGCACTTCACCCTGACATCGGCAAGGGCACGCTTTCCGGTCGGACGGTCTCGCGAACCCTGCTCAAAATGTGTGAGACCGTCGTATTCAGCCAGACTTCCTGGTCGACGTTGAACGAAGAGGAACAACACAAGGTAGAGCAAGCCATGAATCCTGACAAACCGAATCCTCCGTTTGACATTGATCTGTTCAAAGGTTCACCTTGGCGCATCCTATGAAGTGAGGGACGAAGACAGATTAGATGCGCTGCGCCACACGTCTGGCGATGGGACGCGATGTATGCTGGACTAGAGGAACTGGACGAAAAGCTCAGCCGCCGAACCCGCGGCGTTTGATGCCGAGCGACTAACGAGGTGAAAACTGAAATGCAGGCGCATCAAGACGTCTTGGCAGTTGTGAACAAGACCATACTGCCCCAGGTACTGCGCGTCCACCGGATGGCGGTCCCTTACCCTGCCGAGTTGTGGGTGGATGGGGTACTCCGACACCAGGAAGGGGTGGCGATGTTCGGTACCAGTGACAGAGGGTTCCTGACCGCGGAGTACTTTGCATACGACGGCGACGGAACGGCGCCTTGGGGTATAGGTTTCCGGCAGGTTGCTGCGAAACTGGTCATGCAAGGCACCGAAGTCGAAATACCGATCTGGTGGTTGAGCCCAGGCCGCACGTTGCACGGCTCAGATATGTTGGCAGTACAGGCCTATCAGTGTGAGATACAAGACTGGCTAGGTGGGTCCAGCGACACGGAAATGAGGTCGGCGACCGCTACCCTGAATGATCTGCCAGATTTGCGTTTGCCCCGGAGTAGCCAGCCAACGCCCGAAGATGACACAACCCTGTCGAGTGCCACTCTACGGGGCATGGTAACGAAACACACCGTCCTGACGTTGGAAGCCGGAACTTGGAAAATCCAACTCACTGAGAGCAACTCCGATTGGGACGCCCAATCGCCACTTCTGTACCACGCTACGTTGACAAAACAAGATGGCTCGCCGTTCACGTTGAACGATGACAGACCTGACGACGACATAATCGGAGCCCTGTACAATTTTCTGTCGTTCCAATCCGGTCGGTGGACGGGAATAGCCACAATCGTATGCCATCCTGCCGGCACTGATGGGTGGCTGGTGGAACGTGCTCGAGTGCTTAAATTGTTACCCACGCGTGACCGGCCGAAAGCCAACTGGACCGCCTCAGATTGGCGGAAGTGGCCTGACGAATTCAGCGAGTTCTGGAATCATTACTCTGACCCCACGAGCAGGGAACATCTCAACAACGTCGTGATGCACTACGTGGAAGCCCGACGAGTTCTCGACGATGGCTCCATCGGTCAGGCTTTAGTCGCGGCACAGTCAACCCTGCAGGCGCTTACCCGCTGGTGGAACGGCTTGGATATGTCCCACCGATTCGGACTTCGCAACGGACCCACATTTGACCAACTGCTGGTGAAGGCCGTGCAATCTGCGGATCTCGGCAAAGACAGCGGTGTAATCATCGACGAACAGGCATTACAGGAAATGGTCAGGAAGGCCGCCGATTACCGGAACGATATTGACCACGGCAGGATCACAAACATTGAAGGTCACGTACAAAGCGTCGTCGATTGTTGGATGCACCATCACAACCTCGCGCGACTGCTCATCCTAGCGAAGACCGGCAACCGCAACAGCGCCATCCAAGGTTACCTCGCTGGACCCAAATTCTCGGAGCGTCCGAAATGACCATCCTCCACGACGGCACCGACCCCTACCTGCTGACCGGCCTGCGGCAGATGCTGGACGTAGCACCCGCACCTGACCCGGCGTGGTAACTCCAGCGTCGAGACCGCCAAGCCTCCGTATAGAATCCCCAAAACGGCGACTTTGCTGACGGCCCAGGTCCAGCCAAACGAGACCACGACAGTGGCGGAAGACGCCGGTACCGTCTAAAATCAAAAGAACCGCACCCGAGCAAGTCGATGACCACTCCCACTCCCATCGCCACCTTCGAGGACATCCTCGCCGCCATGGAGAACAACCCGCAGCTCCAGGCGGCCATGCGCCAGCACGTCCTGGACCAGGAGTTTCTGCAGCTGCCGGCCATCGCGCGGGAACTCCAGCAGACCGTCGCCCAACTGGCCCAACTGGTCCACGACTACATCGCTGCCACAGACGCGCGGCTCAGTCAGATCGAGGAACGCCTCGACCGTCTCCAAGCCGGACAGGCGCGACTGGAAGGGGACGTTGCGGAACTCAAAGCCGGCCAGGCGCGACTGGAAGGGGACGTCGCCGAACTGAAAACCGGTCAAGCCCGCCTCGACGGGAACATGAATCGCCTAATCGGCTCGGACTACGAGCGCAAGGCCGCGCGACGCGCCAGCCGCCTCGCGCAACGGCAACTGTCTCTCAGCGACATGCGGGTCATCTACGCCATCACCATGCCGGACGACAACCGGCTCCCCGAACTCTTGGATCAGGCCATCGCCGCTGGCCGCATCGCCGCCGAGGAGGCCGACGAACTGGAAAACGCTGACCTGATCCTCGTCAGACCCGGACAGTACGTCTTGGCCGAAACGTCCGTGACCGTGGATGAAAACGACGTTCGGCGGGCCAAGAACCGTGCTGACCTGCTGGCCAAGGCCACGACGACTACCACAAGGGCGACCGCAATAGGCGCGCACGCCCTGGACTCCGCCGTTCAGTACGCCGCCGCCAACGACGTGGCCATAATGATACTTCCGGAATAGGCTCGCCTGCTCCGCCAACCCAACAGAAGTGCACTGGAACGCGGCGGCAGTCCGGACACAGGCGGCATTTAGCACAAACTTAAGCGCAACCAAGGCCAACGAGCTTCGCCGTCCGCCGCCAGAGTCCCCAGCAGTGAAGAGCATATGGCCGGCCTCGTGAGTTGTGACGAACTACATCACGAAGCAGACAGCGCTGACGACTGGATTCATGGCAGCAAGGCATCAGCGAAAACTGCCCTTCCCTCGAACCGATGCGGGAGCCCTGGATCCAACTCGAGTGGGTGGATATGATCTACATGATGACCTGGAGAGTCGTCGGCACGGACGCGCCCAACGCCTTCTTCACCGGAGACAACCCCGTGTCTTTCACTTACAACACAGGTTTGTTGCATCCCGACGGAGAACTCACCTTCCCCATCTCTTCCCAAGCGGCGCTGCACGCCAGTTGGGTACCCGGCTCGGCTGAGACGATGTTTGTAGCAGGCGCTGATTTCGTGGCCCAAGAAATCAACCGACGTACCTCTCACTCAGCCGAACGGTTTCTGTTTACGGCCAACGAAACCGCCCAAGCTGAAGAACTGGCGGACCAGCCGCCAAGGCTGCACTCGTTCCAGTAGTGATAGTACGGGTGTTGGACCCTCCAGCCATTGCAGTGCATGTAATGCGGCACGCGAAGTGAGGACCGTATGAGCGACGCGTTTTTGTTGGGAGCCGGGTTTTCCAAGGCAGTTTCCGAGCATATGCTAACGATGCAAGAATTGTTTGGACTGCTCCAAGGTTTGATTGGTGCAGCAGACGGCTTCAACCAAGAAGCGTACGACTACGCCGACGGGAACATTGAGACCTTGCTCTCGTACTACGCTATACCCGGTCCGTCCGACGACCCGATTGAAGTGTTGCGCAAGCGCAGGGTCACCGCGCTGCTGGAACTCGGCATAGGGGAAGTTCTCCAGGCCCAAGAACGAGCCGGAGTGAAGGACGGCTTGAACCCCAATGTCGGAAAACTGGTCGACAAATGGATGAAACAGCAAAGTCATGTGCTGACGGCCAACTACGACACCTTGGTGGAAAGATTGGTGGGAGCACTCGATGATACACAGGTTACGCCCCTGTTCCCGATTCCCATCTTGCCATCACAGGCGATTGAGGGAGATTACTCTCACGGCACGACCCATTACTCCAAAGCCTTGACGCTCTACAAACTGCACGGTTCGGTCAGTTGGTACAAGCCGCACGGTGAATCAAATATCGATCAAATTTATTGCTACTGCGACTTTGGCATGAGACCCATCGGGTCCCCAGAAAAGCTGTTGGGCGATAAGCGCCGCTTTATAGCACCGCCAGTCCATGATAAATCGACATTGCTTGGGCACGAGAGTATGCGCAACCTCTGGCGGCAGGCCAGGAACAGCGCGCTGGCACGGGCCGACAACCTGTACGTCATCGGTTACTCGCTCCCGGCGACGGACGTAGCCATGCGGACACTGCTGTGGGAAGCGCGGCGGCCCAGGAATCGCGGCGAACAGTTTCGGAAAATCCCGCTCTACGTGGTCGACGTGAACGGCAGTCTCGCCTCCCACTACGAGAAACTGCTCGGAAAGTATTACACCGTGATTGACGCCTACACCGGTGGAGAGAAACCTTTCGACAGATTCGTCGAGGACTACACCAAAGATTGAGGCTCAAGACCACGGCCTTCCATCAATGGTTGGCCCCACCAACCAAGGTGCCGATGCGGCCGGGGACAAACAGCCGTAACGCCGGCGTTCTGGTTGGGTTTTGCCGGCTCGCTCCGACACCAGCCTCGGTCCGTTTGCAAAATGATCCGACACAATGGCCGCCATCCAGTCCTGGAACACTGCCCTCATTCCGTCCAAGCCAGGCTTCCCGTTAACGGGGCTGGTGACCACGATAGGGACACCACGCAACAGTAGGAGATTTCAGTGGATATTTACGGAGAACGATACGCCGAGGTGGGCCTGTTCATCGACTATTGCAGAGACCTGAACATCCAGATCGACTCACGAGAACTGGCCCACTACGAAAAGACCGGCGTCATGCTGTCGGTAGCACGAGTAATCTACCCTGACGATTACGTGGTCGAAGCATACCGGCGCGAATTGGATGGCGACTACGATTGGAACTGCTTCGAGTCATGGCCGGAACTTGCCGCGTTGACCGAGAAGTTCCCGTGGGCCCTCCGCAACTTCAACGACCTCGCCGACGAGGAACTGGTTCACTGCTTCGACCGCGCCGGGTACTCCGGAGGAAATCCCTACCTGCAGATACCGACCCTCGGGGACTACCAACCCTGGGACGAATACGCGGTGGCACTTCCCGACATCGAGGATCTCCAGCGTCCGACCGCCGCACACTACTACGGCTACTGGCAAGTCCACCAGCTCTACCTCATTCAGCGTCACCCGCACCTGTACCGGTACGCGGCTCTCGTTGATCGCCTACCTCCGGATGACCCGGCGCGGACGTTATGGCTGGATTTCCCCTCAAAAGAATGGCTCCGAGAATTCGACGGGATGAGGCCGTACTTCGATGCCCTGTCGTTCTGGATCACGCTCTACGAGCGGGAACGTGCTCGGACCTTCGCCGGTGTCCCCGATAAAGACGGCGTCAGACGAATCACCTCCATCGCTGCAGGGCAACACAAGAGAAGGCTCGCTGAGTCAGCCGTTTTGACCATGGAACGCTTCGAACTGGCCGCCAGCGACATCTGCCGATTTCTGCGCCAGTTGATACACCTTTACGAAGATTACGAGCGAGACGAACGGTACAAGCTGGCGCGCAAGTTGCGGTACGACATCCTGCACTGCGGCCGCCTCCTCGAACTGGGCCAAGACTGGTCGTGGCAACAGGTAGAAGACCAACTCGGGCAATCGAACTATTTTGACAAGCAAACCTTTCGGCGCATGCGCGCGCCGGCGAAAGAAAGGGATTACGCAGTCGACGTTCTCACGCACACGCCCGGGGCTTTCAGCCAAGCATTGCAGGAAGACGACAAATCCAGCTGGCCATTTACCGAAGTCGACGCCAACGCTCTGCTGGACTTCTGTGAGCAGCAGAGATTCAGCCTTTTTAGGACCTCCCTCAGCGGCACACTGGCCGTCGGAGTGGACGAGCCTCGCGAGAAGTTCACCCAGGAACACACCTACTCAAACGTCAGGAACATATTGACCGGGTACGAAGAGCTACTAAGGAGATTGCCTCCCAAGACCGTCCAAGACGCGTTGCCAGCCGGATTCACCAACAAGGTTTCCAAGCTCATTCACGGAAGAAGTTGGGCCATGAAATTCGACCGCGTTCGGTCGGATCCCAACAAACTGCTGGACGCCAAGTCCCCCGAGGAATTCCGGACCAAGCTGAACACAGTACTGAACCACAAAGAGCTTCAAGGCTCAAAAGATGGCCTCGTTGCCATGGCCTTCATCGTGACGTGCCTGGCCAGGAACTTCACCGCGCATTCGCTTCCGGACGATGACGGGATTTTCCGAGAAGCACTTGGCAAATCACTGGATGCGGTCATCATCGCGATAACCCACACCTGGAAGCTGGCCCAAGAGGAAGGGTGGCTAGCTCAATGCGAGGATCACTAACAGGACACGACCCATGGGCTCAGGTGGCTCCGAAACCCGCGCAATTCCCGACCGGCCTCAGCAACTCAGACAATCATCGGCGGGGGACAGGCAACATCATCCGCGTGGGGCGATATGGTTGACATGGACAGGGATGATTTCTCCGCCGTCTCACTTATTGCCAGGCGGTACCCCATCTTGGGCCCAGTGAGGATGTATCTGGGGCCGGCGGCAGAGTCCCCCAGCTTGCGGCGCAGCTTCTTCACCAGGTCCCGCAACAGCCAGCCCTCGCCCAACCACTCCGGACCCCACACGCGATAGAGCAGCACGCCGTAAGTCAGCACCCGGGGTGCTTGCACCGCCAACTCGTAGAGCAGCGCGTACCCTATGGCCGGCTTTGTCTAAAAATGGCTATTTTAGGACGCATTACGGGACAGTAACATGTTTTTTGGGACAAGGCTGTGAATTTCGGGACGCCCTGTCCCAAAATGGCTTTTTCGATGGGAAGGACAGTGAAAGGCCCTGGGCCACGGCTCCTCTCCTCAAACGACCCGGACGAATCGGCGGCCAGAAAATGGGGACCGCCAAGTCGGTCTGTTAGCGTGTTTTTTAGAGAGGTCCTGATGCAGCTAATTCGGTTTCATCGAGGCAGAACTGTCCCCTCTACTTGCGAGTCGATCCGTTTATGAGTGAGTAGCGAAATCGCCTCGGCTTGAAGGTGGCACGTTCCGTGGTTAGGATGATGTACGAAAGGCCGTTGCCCAGATAAGCACCATTAGATGATCAACAACTGGAGCCACTCCAAACAAAGGAGATTCCACATGAGCCAGCGACCCATCACCGATGTACCTCAGTTGCCGGCTTGGAAATTGAACGCATGCTTGCTCTGGCCCGAATGGCCGGCTATGGATTTTAGCGAAGGGGAAAGAACCAGATTTCTGTCTCACAGGGCAGGGGGATACTATTCTGCAACAGTTGAAGCTAGGGACATCCTGCTGGAGGACCTAAACGAGATGTATTCCAAGCGGGCAGGTCTAACCGCATGGTTGAAAAACGAAAGAGAACAGGGGACTTTCAACCCTATGCTCACGCCACAGATCATCAACATCGTCGACGCAGAGAATGACTTTGAAATTGAAGATGCCTTGCGAGCGGTGCTAATCCACTTTGACAGCGGCGGGCCGGGTAGGCAGTATGAGCTAAGGGACGACAGGGGTTTGGTGAAGACCAATCTTGATCTTGTAGGAGATCAACCCAATCTGATCCGGGATATCTTCGAGGACGCCAGAATTTTGGCGCGTTCAGGTTGCGGAGGTTGGGACGAACTTGGCGTAATCATGGATAACCTAGAAGGAATGGAGTTAGTCAAGAAAATGCCACTAGCAGGCCGGCCAGAGTGGCATATTTATTCTTTGACCTTCGAAGGTCTCCAAGAAGCGAAAAAGGTCAAATCGGGTCAGGGATCTGTTGGTTTTCAATCTCAGTCATTGCCGGAAGAGCACCCACAGGCAACGAACAGCGATGTGTTCGTCATTCACGGGCGTAACGAAGAGGCTAGGGTGGCAATTTCCGATTTCCTGGTCGCCATAGGACTCAACCCGATCCAGTGGGAGGAGGCTGTCAAGGAGACCGGCCAATCCTCTCCATACGTCGGCCCCATAATCAGTGCTGGTTTAGGCAAGGCACGCGCCGCCATCGCATTTTTACACCCGATGATATCGTAACCCTAAGTCCCAGTCTTCGAAGACAGGACGATCTGCCTGCAGAAAGCCGACCGTCTGGTCAACCGAGACCAAACGTATTTTTCGAATTAGGCATTGCCATGCAGTGGTCCGAAAATAGTACGGTGATTGTCGAAGTCGGTGATATCAAAAGATTCAGCGACGTCATAGGGCGCCATACAGTTCGTTTGGCAGACACCCCTCAATGTCGACAAGCCATAGCCGGTAGACTACAAGTCGCTGGTTGCCCGGTGGACCTCTCCACAAATGGCTGGGAAGAAGTGGGGGACTTTTCCGCCGCCATCCAAAAAGCGACGGAGACCCTTGCAGGAAATGTGTATGGCGAACTGCCCCTCGAGACCAGCACGGACGCTGTGGCGCTACTGGCACGTGCACAAACAGACGGAATCCAGCACCCCTTCACTAAGGTAGAGACCCCTCACGGAACCTTGATTGCCTCTGACCTCTTTCTCTTGGGAGCAGGTGAAGACCCAAAGGAAAACCACAGATGGCTGACGGCCCTAAATTGGCTGTTGTCGCACGGCCTTGTGGAATCAATTGGGCCAGATGCTGCGGGTGATCGGTTTGAGATTACGCCAATGGGGCACGCTTTTTTGAACGAACACGGGCCAAACTAGGGAATGTTTACATTCAAAAAGCGGGCAACAAACAGGTCATCGACTGATGCATAGTGGACGTTCTGTCTGATACGACTTTCGTCGGACAAATCACGACATACGTCTTCGCTTGATCATTTTCAGAGTAGCGAAATCGCCTCGCTCCTCTTCCAACGCCACCCGCCGCCGGTCGCAGTTGATGCTCAGCCCTCCTGCGGGTGGGGCACCGACGGATCGCCCGGGCAGCCTACAGCCGCCTCCATAGCACGGCGTCGAAGTCCAGGCCTTGGTTGATGCGCTGGCTGGCCTGGCTCAAGCGGGACAGGCGTTCCTGCAGGGCGGCGATCTCCAGGCCTGTGGGGTCGGTAGACAGGGGTTTCGCTCTTCCATCATCCAGCGTCGGTTGCTGGCCAAATTGTGACCATATTTCCACCAAAAAAGGGTTGGAAGTCACACCAACGTTATCCGCAAATCGTTTACCATAGGCCGCCGAAGTTCGCGAGTTCGGGGACGCGCTGGGCGTTCTCCATCGGCCCCGCGCTCTATTGGCCCTCTGGCGGTGAGCGTCAGAAACGCTCGCTGACGCCCCGGCCCGGGATGTCCGATCCAACCAGTGGGTGCGTGGTCGAGGGCGAGAACACCACGCCGAAGGCCGCCGAATAACCGGAGGACGGCCAGCTCAGGAACCGGGCCCGTCGAGACGACACAGAAACAGGAAAAATTGCGGTATCGACCAACACGCCGGTTCCATCGGGGATGGACAGCTGACGGTTGGTGGAGCGGTGACCCTGCGGCAGGGCTTGGCGAATGTTGCGTCGATCACGCTCTGCGCCGGGGAGGTTTGCCCCGCAGATCCGATCCACTACCGAAGAACTGCTGTCCGACGCTCCGGTCTGCTGGGGCGACGACTCCCAGGGCCAGGCGTCGCCACCCAGCTTGGAAGGAATGACCTCAATCAGCGCCGGCGATTCCCACACTTGTGGAGTCACGCCAGAGGGATCAATCCTCTGCTGGGGCTACGATTATGACGTCTCCAACGCACCGATTGTGGGACGCGCGTACAAGGCGGTCGGCAGTGGAGGCGGCTTCTCGTGCGCCCTGGCGTTCGACGGAAGGGCTTTCTGTTGGGGATCTGACTCAGACCGACAGACTGAACCGCCGAGCAAAGACCGATTCGACACGATCAGCGTGGGGGAGCGCCACGCCTGCGCCCTGAAGCAGGACGGAACTCCGGTCTGTTGGGGCTACCGCTGGCCGCCGGGCCTTGGGCGATGAGGCTGCGGCGCGTAACAGTCGACCCGAGCGCCCTCCAGCGCCAACGAGGCAATATGATGCAGAAAACGTGGATCGGGAATACGGCGATTATCATTCTGGCGCTGGCTAACATCGTCCTGTGGTTCGTTTTCCTGCCGCCGGCCCCGGACACCCCGCCCGGCTACAACCGCCACCTGACGGCGGAAATCATCAGCTCCACGGCCATGGTCCTGATGGCCTGCGCCCTGTTCCTTTCGACGCGGCCCCGCTACCTGGAATCCCTTTTCGGCGGCTTGGACAAGATGTACCACGCCCACAAGAACGCGGGGTTGGCGGCGCTCCTCCTGGTGGTCGCCCACTTTCTGGTCATGCCCATCGGCATGGAGGTGGAGGGAGCCGAAACCGAGATACCGATGACCTTTGCGGTGTCATTCCTGCAGAACCTTTCGGTTCCGCCGGGCGTTCTGGCAATCCTGGGCGAGACCCTGGGCCTGGTGGCTTTCGCCGGACTGCTGCTGCTGGTGCTGCTGACCGTCGCGCCGCGCCTGCCGCTGATTGGGAGATTCACCCGCTTTTCCTATAACAAGTGGCAGATAACGCATAAATTTATCGGCCTTTTCTTCGTCATTGGATTCATCCACGCCTTGACCGTAGATTCCTACGTTCTTGGCGAACCCGTCCTCCTGGGCTATCTGGCGGTCGCTTCCGTCATCGGAGCCTGACAGGGGTATGTACGGGCTGAAAATGGTTAGGTGAGGAGCTTGGGAAGGCGCCGGGTTATCCGACATCTTGTTTGTGACAAAACGGATGTTGGAGGGGTCCCATGCGCCTTCCCAGGGAATGCTACCAAATGCGGCAGGTCATTGAAACGCATTTGCCTCACCTAACCGAGGCCCAGTTGACGGGTCTGGCCTGGTGGGTGTGCGGAACCATCCTGGGGGGCAGCGCCTGCCAGAGCGCCGTGGCTGCCACCCTCTCCCTCTGGGGCAACTGGAACAGTCGCCGGCAGTATCTCCGAGAGTGGTTGTACGACGGCAGCGACCGGGCCCGTCCCTGTGGGACGGAACTGGACGTGAGCCTCTGCTTTGCGCCATTGCTGAAATGGGTGCTGTCCTGGTGGTGTGGCAACCGTTTGGCTTTGGCGGTTGACCCGACGCTGAAAGGGGACGACACCGCCGCCATCGTCATCAGCGTACTCTACCGAGGGTGCGCCATCCCGGTGGCCTGGCGCATTCTGCGGGCCAAACGGCCGGGAGCCTGGATGGACCCCATCGTGGAACTGCTGCAAGCCCTGGCGCCAGCGGTGCCCCGGGAACTGACCGTGATCGTGCTGTGCGACCGGGGCCTGACCAGTCCCAAATTGTGGCGCCAGATCCGGGCCCAGGGCTGGCATCCCTACATCAGATACCCGAAAAACATCACCTTCTGCGCGGAGGGTGGCCGACGGCTTCCCGCCCAATCCTTCGTTTCCCGTCCCGATGCCGCCTGGATCGGCAGTGGGACCGCCTTCAAGAGCAAAGCCAAACGCCGCTGCACCCTGCTGGTGGTCTGGTGCGCCGACCAGCGGGAACCCTGGGTCATACTGACCAGCCACCCACCCGAGGCCGTGGGGGTGAGTTGGTATGCCCTGCGTTTCTGGATTGAACTGGGCTTCAAGGCCATCAAGAGCGTGGGCTGGCAATGGCACAAGACCCGGCGCACTGACCCAACGCGCATCTCCCGGCATTGGCTGGTGCTGTCGGTGGCTACCCTGCTGGCCCTGGCCTATGGGACCCGGGTGGAGGACGCCAATGATCGGAAGCTGGCTCCCGGCCGGCTGCGGGCGCCGCCCCGAACACCGCCTCCCCAGGGGGACAACCCCGGCCACCAGCCGGTGAGATCGGTCAGCGTAGTCCGGTACGGCAGCGTCTGGCTGCGGCGGTTGCTGCACCAGGGCCGACTGTGGCGTCGCGTTTGGCTGCTGCCCGAACCCTGGCCCGATCCCAACCCTGATATGCAAATAATCCGCCATGCCCCTTCCTAACAACTCATTACATACCCCTGTCAGGTCATCGGAGCGGTGTGCTACCTCTACACCGAGATATTTGCCATCTTCCTGAAGAGCAGGTTCCCCTTCGTGGTGGAATCGATCCGCAGGCTGAACGGAACCACCGTTGAAGTTACCCTGCGGCCCCGGGGTCGCAAGCCCAACTTCACCGCCGGACAGTTCGCCTTTATCAGCTTTCCCGGCAACCGAGCGTTGAAAGAACCGCATCCCTTCACGGTGAGCTGTTCGCCCAACGAGGAGACCCTGCGCTTCTCGATAAAGGCTTCGGGGGACTGGACCCGGTACCTGAACTCCAACCTGGAATCCGGCGGCAACGCCCGGGTGGACGGCTGCTACGGCCGGTTCAATTACAAAACCGGCGGGGAGGAACAGATCTGGGTGGCCGGCGGCATCGGCATCACGCCCTTCATGAGCTGGATCAGGGATTTCGGGGACGCTCCTGATGCCGACGTGGATCTGTTCTACACGGTGCGGGGCGAGGAGGACTTGCTGTTCCATGATGAAATAGCGTCAGCCGACCGAGGACATGACAATTTCCGTTACCATCCCAGGGTTTCGTCCGTGGGCGGCAACCTCAGCGTGGAGCAAATCGCGGGCCTCTGCCGGGGCGACGTCAGGAACAAGCACGTCTATATGTGCGGGCCGGTCGGCATGATGGACGCCATGGAACGCCAGTTCAAGCGTTGGGGCGTACCGGGCAGGAACATCCACTACGAAGAGTTCAACTTCCGGTAGGATTTGTCAGCGCCGCTTCGGGCCGGCTCAACCGGGACGCGGGCTCACGATTCCTGCTGGTCCCGGGCGTCGGGCCGGGGCATCCGGTAGCCAACCCTGGGCTCGGCGAAGATGTACCTGGGGTTCTCGCCGTCCTCTCCCAGCTTGCGGCGCAGCCGCATCAGATGGGTGCGCAGCACCCGCAGGTTCCCCGGCTTGCCCGGACTCCACACCCTCCGCAGCAGCCGGTCGTGGGGCACCACCCGCCCGGCTTCCGCCGCCAACTGCGCCAGCAGGTCGTACTCGGTGGCCGTCAGATCCACCGGTCGCCCCGATAGGGTCGCCCGGCGAGTCTCAAAGTCGATGACCAGCTCGCCCAGCGTGAAGGTCCCCGCCGACTCCGGACGCCGGGGTTCCTCAAACCGCCGCAGGGCCGCCCGCACCCGGGCCACCAGTTCCGTTGGCGAGAAGGGTTTGACGATGTAGTCGGTGGCTCCCTCCTCCAGGGCCCGGGCGATCACCTCGTCCCGCCCGTACACCGACAGGAACACCACCGGCACCCGGGAGACCGCCAGCAGGTCCCCCATCAGCTCCACCCCGTCGCACTCCGGCAGCACCAGGTCCAGCAGGACCAGGCAGGGTCTCTCCTCCGCCATCAGCAACGGCGCCTCCTGCGGGTCGCCGGTCACCACCAGCCGGAACCCGGCCGAGGAGAGGGTGTCCCGCACCGACCGGAGCGTCAGGGGGTCGTCGTCCACCACCAGCACCGTTCCCCCGGACGGCCCGCCGTCCCGCTGGGTGCGGGGCCTGCGGGCGGGCTGGGCCTCCCGGACCGCCGGCAGGGTGAAGACGAAGCGAGCCCCCAGGCCTGGCCCGTCGCTCTCCGCCCAGATGCGCCCTCCGTGGGTCTCCACGATCCCCCGGCAGATGGCCAGCCCCAGGCCGGTGTCGCCGCCGGGACCCTCCCCCTCCCTGGTGGAAAACCTCCGGAACAGGCCGGGCAGGTCCTCGGCGGGTATGCCCCGTCCCTGGTCGGCCACCGACACCTGCACGTGGTCTCCAACGCTCTCCGCGCTCACCCGGATCACCGAGTCCTCAGGGGAATGGCGGGCCGCGTTGGACAGCAGGTTGCCGATGACCTGGACGATGCGGCGCCGGTCGGCCAGGGCCAGGGGCAGGTCCGGCGCCACGTCGATCTCCAGTACGTTCCGCCCCCCGGCGGCGGTGAAAGAGTTGCGGGCCCGGTCCACCAGGGCCGCAATCTCCGCCGGCTCCGGGTCCACCGGCAGCGTGCCGGTTTCGATGCGGGCCACGTCCAGCAGGTCGCCGATGAGCTCCCGCATCCGGTCGGACTGGTCCACGATGATGCGGAAGAACTGGCGCATCTCCGCCGGGTCCAGCTCCGCCGCCGTCTCCAGCAGGGCGGTGCCCGCCCCCCGGATGGAGGTCAGGGGCATCCGCAGCTCGTGGCTCACCATGGCCAGGAACTCGGCCCGCACCCGCTCCGCCTCCTCCACGTCCGTCAGGTCCTGTATGGTGACCACCACCGACTCCACCTCTCCCCCTTCGGAGAGGATGGGCGTGGCGTTGAGCAGCACCGTGACGCTGCGCCCGCCGGGGACCGCCATGACGATCTCCTCCGCCCGCACCGTGTCGCTGGAGCCCAGCACCCGGGCCAGGGGGAACTCCCGCAGGGAGACCTCGCTCCCGTCGGCCCGGCGGACGGTCATCAACCCCAGCAGGTCCTCCGGCGCCTGCTCCGGGTCCCGCAGGCCGTCGGCGATGCGGCGGGCCTCCCGGTTGAAGGAGACGGGCGCTCCCGTCCTGGCATCAAAGACGACGACCCCCACCGGGGAGGTGTCGATCAGGGTCTCCAGACCAGCCCGGGCCCGCCGCTCCTCCCGGTGCTGCCGCGCGTTGGCGATGACCTGGGCCGCTTGGGAGGCGAACAGCGCCAGGACTTCCTGGTCCTCCCCGGCGAACCCAAAGCCCGCTTCGTCGCTGCCCACGCAGACGTGGCCCACCCGCGCTCCCCGCAGGAGAATGGGGGCCGCCATGAAAGCGGTCAACACCACGGGCAGGCGGAACTCGGCCAGGCCGATGGACCGAGTGAACTCCTCCAGGGGACCCACCCGCAGCGGTCCGGCCAGGCCGGCCAGGTACTCGAAGAACCGGGTCCCCTCCGGCGCCCGCCACATCCGCTCCACGTCGGACGGGTCCAGGCCCCGGGCCAGGTAGTCCTCCACCCGGCCCTCCGAGTCCAGGGTGGTGATCACCGCATAGGGGGCACCGGTCAGGGACCGGGCGCCGTCCATGACGGCCCGGAGCGCCGTGTCCACGTCCAGGCTCTCATGGATGCGCAGGCTGGCCTCGTTGAGCCGGGAGAGGCGGTCTCCCGGCGATTCCTCTCTCCCCAACGACTCGCCGGCGTTCTCCAATTTCTCACCCCCTGGCGGCCCTGCAGATCGGGCGAAATGGGCCGTTTGGGGTCAATTCTAGCAGGTTGGGCCGGAAAGTGACCACCACGTTATAAAACTCATTTTTGACTTTACTTTTATGTGACGTGAGGATGTGTATCATTAGTCGCGGCGCCAGTCGGGGCTATGCCTTTACACCATCACCGGCCTGGAGAACGGGGTGGCGACGGGGGTATCCCCGCACTCCTTCACCGGCGGCGATTGCACCGAGGGCGGCGCCCAATCCAGCAAGTGGGTGCGGACGAAGGGCGAGAACACCACCCCGAAGGCCGCAGCGTAGCCGATGCAATGCCCGGCGGTGGACGTCCGCGCACCAACGCAGCGGCCGATTAGCGGAGACTGCCACCGCCGGGTCGAAACAATCTCGAGAATTACCGGAAATGCTCCGACTGGCCGAAGAACTGCTGCTGTTGCTGCTGGACGATGAAACCGGCGAGTTTTCGACGTCGCCCCGAACCTTGGGCTACGCCCTGGCCGGGGCGGCGCTGATGGACCTGGCCCTGGAAGGCCGCATTGACACGGACGTCGACGCGCTCATCCTGGCCGACCCGACGCCGGTGGGCGACGACCTGCTGGACCCCGTCCTGGCCGACATCGCCGCGGAGTTGAATTCCCGTTCTGCCCCCGCGACCTTCTGGGTAAGGCGCATCGCTGAATCCGCTTACGAGTTGCGGGACAAGGCCCTGGCGCGGCTGGCGGCCCAGGGCATCCTAGACACCGACGAGGGGCTGGCGATGTTCTCCCTCTCCCGTCGGGTGGCGCGCACCCGGCGGTATCCGCTGGCGGACGCGGAGTCCGGGCGGGCAATCCACGACCGGGTCATGGGCGTACTATTCAATGAAGAGATACCATCGCCGGCCGACGCCATGATCGTCGGGTTGACCCACTCCTGTGGAGCTTTCCAGCGGATGCTTGCCCCGTCGGAATATGAAGAGATCAAGGAACGGATCGAAGTGGTCGCCCGGCTGGACCTGATCGGACGGTCGGTAACCGACGCCATCCGCAACCTGAGCCTGTCCGAGTCCCAGGCGATGCGACGAGTTATCCGGGAACGGGGCGGCGGGTGGCCCCGGGCATCCGGCCGCCTGCCCGTCATCGGCCACGCCCACAAGCTGGCGGGAGACCTGCGCGCCTTCTTCACCGACCAGTATCTGAAACACGGCCCGGTATATGAGGTGAGGGTCTTTGGGCGGAACATCGTCGTGATGGCCGGTCAGGAAGCCAACCAGTTCATGATGCGGGAAGGCAAGTCCCACCTGCGCACCCGGGAAACCTGGGCGGGGTTCAGCAGCGAACTGGGAGCGGCGAACATCGTAACGGGGCTGGACGGCGCCGAGCATCGACGCCTGCGGGGAGCGATGCGCGACGGCTACTCGCGTCAGTTCATCCTGGAACACGTGCCGGAAACCGTCGCCGTGGTGGAGCGGGAACTGGCCCAGCTGCCGCCCGGTCGCCCGGTCCCCGCCTTCTATGCCATGCAGCGGATTATGACCGAACAGGTCAGCCTGCTGGCCTCCCGAACATCGTCGCTGGATTACGTTGACGACGTGATTGACTTCATCAACGCGATGGAGATGGTGCATCTGTCCCGGCGGCTGCCCAAGTTCATGATGCGGATGCCGCGGGTGAAGCGGGCGCGGCGACGTCTGGAGCTGCGTTTTGAGCAGGTATTGGCGGCCCACGAGCCGGAAGCGCGCGCCGGCGCCGACCGCAACCTGGTTGACGACCTGCTGGAGCTGCACCGTTCCGCTCCCGACTTCCTGCCGGATACGGACCTGTTCATCAACGTGATGGGGCCGTTCATCGTGGGCCTGGACACAGTGTCGGCAACCACCGCCTTCGCGCTCTACGCCCTGCTGAAGCATCCCGACCTGCTGGAGCGGACGCAAGCCGAAGCGGACGGGCTTTTCGCCGCCGATGAGATCACCGCGGAAAGCATCCAACAAATGACCACGACCCAGGGCGTCATCCTGGAAGCCCTGCGGATGTGGCCCATCGTGCCAGCCCTGTCGCGCACGGTGACCAACTCCTTCGACTTTGCCGGCTGCCGCATTCCCGCGGGGACGGATTTGTTGATCGCCATCGCCACTCCACACTACCTGCCGGAGTTCTTTCCCGACCCGGAGCGTTTTGACATCGAGCGCTACTCGCCGGAGCGGCGGGAAAACGTCCAGCCCGGCGTGTTCGCTCCCTTCGGGCTGGGGCACCACAGCTGCCTGGGGCAGGGTTTTGCCCAGGTGCAAATGGTCCTCACCATCGCCACGCTGCTGCGCCGGGCGGACATCACCCTGGACCCGCCGAGTTACCGGCTGAAGATCAGCCACGCCCCGGTGCCCAGCCCGGACCGCAACTTCAAAATCCAGGTGCGACCCCGGCAGTAGGCGGTGCGATAAAGGAGGCCCATTGCCATGGCAAGCGCGAACCGGCCGTCGCAGCGGTTTTACGACCTGGACGCCCTGCGGGCCGGGGCGATGTTTCTGGGCATCGTGCTGCATACCTGCCTTTTCGTGATGCCGGAACCGGTGTGGTTATGGCCGCTCCACGACCCGACCGCCGCCGGCGACCCGACGTACCGGCTGCTGCTGGACGCCATCCACGGCTTCCGGATGCCGGTGTTCTTCCTGCTCAGCGGCTTTTTCAGCGCGCTGCTCTGGCAGCGGCGGAGCCTGCGGGCGCTGGGCATGCAGCGGCTGCAGCGCGTCGGAATACCCTTTGTCGTCGCCTGCTTCACCATCCTGCCCCTCAGCGTCCTGTTTCTTGCGTTCATCGCCGGGCGTCAGGCTCCCTACGACTTTCCGCTGTGGACCCTGCTGCTGGTATGGGTTCAATTCCTGGGCCACCTGTGGTTTCTCTGGTATCTGCTGCTCATGGCCGGCTGTTTCATCATCGCGGCCCGGCTGGGCCTGCAATTCCGGCATCCGGCCTGGTGGCTGGTCATTCCGGCGACCATGGCGCTTTCGCTGGTGATGACAGAGCCGGTCTTCGGACCGGATACCGCCATCGGAATAGTGCCGGAGCCGGCGCTGTTCGCCCACTACGCCGGCTTCTTCATTTTCGGCGCGTTCTTTTACCGGCAGAACATCGCGGTGCGCCGCTGGTGGACGGTCGCGCTGCTGCCCGCCGCGGCCGCTTTCGTCGCCGGGATCTACCTCCTTCACCTGTACGGGGAGCGGAACCCTGAGGTTTTTGCGGCCTATCCCTACCGGACCGCCTTCCTGTTCAGGAACTGGCTGACGCTGGCCGGCGGGCTGGTTGAAGCCGTCTTCGCCTGGTTGATGTGCTTCGGCACCATGGGGCTGTTTCGCTGGGTCGCCGCTCGGGAGAGTTTCGCCGTGCGCTACCTCTCCGATGCAACCTACTGGATGTACCTGATGCACCTGCCCCTGGTAATTGTCGGCCAGTGGCTGGTGGTCGGGTGGCCCATCCACTACCACCTGAAGTTCCTGCTGGTGTGCGCCGGCGTCACCGCCCTGGTGCTCGTGACTTACCAGATCGGCGTGCGCTACACCATCATCGGACGGACGCTGAACGGGCCGCGCACCCGCCGCCGGCCGGCGCCACCAGGCCAGCCCCAGCCGGCCGGGTCGGGCTAGTCCGGTCGCCGAACAACCCATCGGCGCTGTTTATGGGTCGCCATTGGTTTGCCACGCCGCCCAATCGGCCGGTGTTGTAGCGGCAGCCACGCTGTCTCAATCGTCGAGGACCGATTTTGACCTTCCTGACTGAACTGGCCCTGCGCCGCAAGCCCGTGACCATCATGGCAATGGCGCTCCTGCTGGCCGCCGGCGTGTACTCGTACCAGCAGCTCCAGCAGGAACTTTTCCCCGAAATCAGCTTCTCCATCGTGTACGTGGTCACCCCATACCAGCAGGGCGACCCGTCCACGGTCGCCAGGGAAGTAACCTCCAGGGTGGAAGACGTCATCATCGGCATGTCGGACCTGGACAGCGTCACCTCGATCTCCACCGGTGGTATGTCTCGCGTGACCGCCAGCTTTGTAACCGGCTCCGACGTTGCCGCCGCCGAAGAGGAGATTCGAAGCCGGATCAGCAGCCTGGACCTGCCCGACAACGCCGGCAATCCCTCAGTACTCAGGCTGACCTCGGACACTTTTCCGGTGATGCAGCTCAGCGTCAGCGGCCAACGGGACATTCCGGCTCTGTGGCGCGTCGTTGACGAGACCATCCGGCCCCGCCTGGAAGCCGTCAACGGCGTGTACGACGTCGCCGTAGAGGGCGGCGTGCCCGAACGCGTTTCCGTTGTGGTTGACCCGGCCCGCGTCGAGGAGCACGGCCTCACCATCCAGGACGTGGTCAACGCCGTCAGCAACAATTCCATCGACCTCAGCGCCGGCACGCTGAACCGGGACGAGCGCGCCATCGGCCTGCGCTCCTATCACGGTTACGCCGACCTGGACTCGATACGTAACCTGCCGGTGGGTTACGTCAGGCCCGCGCCCGGTTCCGACGGCACGGCCGCCGCCACGGCCACTCCGGTCCTGCTCTCCGACGTTGCCAGCGTCAAAATCGACACGCCGGAATCGGACACCGTGTCCCGCACCAACGGACAGCCCAGTCTGGCATTGCAGGTACTGCGACTGCCCGAAGGCAACACCATCGAGGTTACACGGCAACTGGTCGCCGTCGTCAATGACCTCAACCTCCCGCCCGACGTTCAACTGGATATTCTCTCCAACGACGGCCCGGAACTGGAAGCGCAACTGACCAGCGTGGTCGGACAGGGCGGCCTGGGGTTCGCCATCGCCGTAGTCGCCATCTTCCTGTTCCTGCTCCAGCTTCGCCCGTCCGCGATTCGAGGCATTCTCAACACCCTGCGCCCCACGCTGATCATCGCCGTTTCCATCCCCCTCAGCGTGATGACCACCGTGCTCGTCATGGCGGTGTTCGACTGGACGGTCAACTTCATGAGCCTGGCCGGCCTGGCCATCGCCATCGGCCGCGTCGTGGACGACAGCATCGTGGTGCTGGAGAACATCTACCGTCACACGCAGGCCGGCGGAGTGCGCTTCCCCGGCCAAGGGTCGGAGTTCTCCTCCCCGTCGGGCGAAGATCCCGGCTTGGTCGCCGCCATTCTCGGCACTCGCGAGGTCGGACCGGCCATCCTGGCGTCCACGCTGACCACGGTGGCGGTCTTCCTGCCGCTGGCGTTCATCCCCGGCATTGTGGGCGAGTTCTTCTTGCCCTTCGCCCAAACGGTATGCGTATCCCTGCTGGCGTCAACGTTCGTCGCGCTGACCGCTGTGCCGGCCCTGGCGTCGCTGCTGCTGCGCCGGGGCGACATGGCCGATGAAGCGGAGGCCGTTTCCGAGGACACCAGGCTCCAGCGCATCTACACGCCCGCGCTCCGGTGGGCGCTCAATCACCCCCTGCTCACCATCCTGGGCTGCATTGCCGCGGTCGGCGCCAGCCTGCCGCTGATCATAATCCTGCCCATTACCCTGTTCTCGTCGGGTGAGGCCGAGTCCATCCACATTGACGTCACCATGCCCGAAAACACCGGCGTGGTCGCCATGTTCCGGGAAGTCCGCGCCATTGAGCAGACCCTGGACCGGTACGTGGACGCCGGTTACATCACGTCCTACCAGGCCACCATGGGGTCGAGCAGCCAGGATTTCGGACCAAGCACGGGGGAAACCGGCTTCGGCATTGCCGGCTTTTCCCTCGCCCTTTCCGACAACCTGCCGGCAGATTTTGCCAACCAACTGCGCCAAGCCCTGCCCGACCGGGAAAACGTGAACATCCAGGTCTTCGTGGAATCCGGCGGCCCGCCGCAGGCCGGCATCGAAATCACCGCCACCGGCGCCGACTTTACCCAGGTACAGGCCGCCGCCAACAGCCTGGTCGACCGCATCTCACCGCTGGATGGAGTCGTCAACCTGAAAACCAACGTCAGCGACCGCAGGGAGGAACTCACCTTTGAAGTCGACGCCACCGAAGCTGGACGCTATGGCGTCAGTTCGTTGGCCGTCGCCCAGCAAATCCGCACCTGGACCTACGGACAGGACGCCGCCGACGTCAACCTGTCCGGCGACAACTACGACGTCGTGGTTCGGGGCCGGCATGACCGGGTTGACGAAATTGCCGAACTCCAGAACCTCCCCATCGCCAGCCCGTTCGGCCCGGTTCCCCTGGGCTCCATCAGCGACGTCAAGACCACCGTCGGCCCTGCCGTCGTCACCCACTACGACGGCGACCGTTCCGTCACCATCACCGGCGAAATCGAAGCCCGCGACGCCCAGGCCGTCAGCGCCCGCATCAACCGGATCATCACCGACGGGAACTTCCCGCCCAGCGTGACCATACGCCACGGCGGCTTCGCCAGCGACATTGAGGAGCAGTTCAACAACGTGTACCTGGCCATGGCCGTCGGCCTGGCGCTGGTCTATCTGGTGATGGTGGCCACCCTGGGTTCCCTGCGCGACCCCTTCATCGTGGTGCTCAGCATGCCCCTGGCAGTGGTTGGCGCCCTGGTCGCCCTCGCCGTCACCGGCCGCGCTCTGAGCCTGCCCTCCATGATGGGCTTTCTGTTTCTGATCGGCATAGTCGTCACCAATGCCATCGTGCTCATAGTGTTCGTCGGGCAGCTGCGCTCCCGCGGCCTCGCCGTTGCCCAGGCCATCATCCTCGCCGGACGCACCCGGCTGCGCCCCATCCTGATGACTGCCTTCACCACCATCCTGGCCCTGTTCCCCCTGGCGCTCAGCGACACCAGCGGGTTGGTGGGAGCCGAGTTGGCGACGGTGGTGATCGGCGGCCTCATCAGTTCCACCTTCCTCACCCTGGTGGCTGTGCCCGTCACTTATATGATGCTGCACGAATCCATTCCGAACCTGTCGGCACGGGTGTTCCGATGGATTTCCCGCCGTCCCGCGCCCACCTCAGACGCGCCGTAATCTTGGCGCCAGTCCCTATTGGGTCAGGGATGTGGGCCAACCCCCCAAGACGCCGTCAGAGAAACCGACGACTCACGGCCCACGGATTCCGTATCGGAACTCAACCTGAAGTCCACGATGGGCGAAGCAATCGCCGCCGGCACCGTCCGGCAGTTCGCCGCGCTCTCGCCACGCTCGTTGCCCGCCATCGCACAGACCCGGTACGAATCGCCCAACTCCACTGGGAACCGGTGCGCAAGCTCACGAATGCTCTTGGCCTTATCGCCCTCGCCCATGGACAGCACGTGATACGCAGCACTCTCCCGGGCGACTCAATCCAAACACGCATCATGTACCCGTCTCCATCGCCGGATTTCCCCGGAGAAGTCGCAAACGACGGCGCCTCGGGTCCCAGATGCAGCGTCGCCTCGCCCGGCCAAGGTCTCGCCTCACAGCTGGCCGAATGCTCGGTTAGGCAGAATTCGTAACCCTTCTCAGCATCAAGCCCCGACACATCGCGGTAGTAGGGCGAATCGCCGCCGGACAATCTTTCAGCCTTCCGCCAATCGGCAACCTGCCATTTCCCGCCGATAGCGCGTTTCTGCACGGCAAACCAGCCGTCGCCGTCGGAAGTGCCCGACCACGTGATCCTGGCCCTGGCGTAGTCCTTGCCGTTATCGCCACCGGCATAGGCCACGCTCACGCCGGACGGAGCTTCCAGGCTCTCGTTGATGCCCGGCTGGCCGTCCGGCGTCCAGCGAAAACGCCCGGTGAAGTTATCATAAATAGATACAAAGTCATCATAAAGTTATCTAATAATGCTTGACCGTTCGTATACTATATGCTTGAATCTTGGCGGCCCGTCCCCGACGGGTTGCAGTCGCCGGCACTTCCGGCGCTGCGCTGAACTGCGAACCGCGTGGCGCGTTGCCTTCATTGGCGCGCTGCGCCGCTGCCCCGGCACGGAGGGAGGCCGGGAACGGTGGCAGGACGGCAAACATCCGTACTCCGCGCGAACCTGACACAGCGCGGGGCCCGGCCGGCGTTACAAAATCTCGCCGCCGGCGGGGAAGGAGCACAATCCAGGATGACATCCCTCGCCATCCGCCGGATCGCACCCGGCGGGCGTCCCCGCCCCGCTTGGCGCATTTCCCGGCCCGGCGGCCCCCTCCCCCGACTTTTCCTCAGCCGGCACCCGGCCGCAGCGGCGGCCGCTCCAAGCCCGGTGACGGAATTGCCAGACCTTTCCACATGCCACGAGCCGGCCCCCGGAGGCGGCCCGCTCCAGGAATACGCCGGAAATCCGAATCCATCCGTGCGCGCGTCGAAAAACGTCGCCGGACCTGCCCAAAAGGCAGAAGTCCGGCACGAAATAGAGATGGGGAGCAGCATCGGCTGAAACCTGCTGCCCCCCGAATGCGAATCCCTCCAGAAAAAGGAGACTCACAACGGTATGAATACCATTAACCGAAGAAGGACGCAACTTTCCGTCGTGGCAGTTGCGGCTTTGGCCATCTTCGCCGTGGCGGCAGTGATCCTGCTGACCGGCGGCGCGCCGGCCCAGGCCACCACCGCTTCCCTCACCCCCGACGACGGCGCCGCCCAACCGCGGCCCCAGCAAACCGACCCGTCGCCAACCCCGCGCCATGCCCCGCCCGAACCCTGTCCCGGAGAGACGGGCAATCCCAACAACGAGGCTGCCCGCGTGGTCTCCTCCGGCCACATCGCCCTGTTCGACGTGTACTGGAACCCGGTCGAGAGGGAGCTGACCAACACCTCCTGCCCGCCGACCGTAGAGTACGTTCCGGCGAAACCCAAAAAGGGGAAGACAGCAGCCACGCCGGAAAGGGATGACCGCTCCCCGTCCAACATCGACATTGCGAAAACCATCATCCACATCCCCAACAGCGACCGGATCGATCTGAACGCGGCCGACACGCCCTATCCACGGGTCAAGTACGAGGAGTTGTGGGACGCCGACGGTAAGGAAAACCGCGACAGCGACGGCGACGGCACGCCTGAAGAAGGTGTGGGCGACGGCATCGTATGGGCGCTGCCGGCGTGTCCTCCCGCCGGCAGCCCCGCGGCCGACGATTTGTGCATCATGTTCTCCGCCGCCCTGCTGAATTCAGAGGACTGGGCTACCTCCCTTAAAGAACCCAACGGCAAGGTCGAGTTCCTGCTCGACCACGTCCACCAGATCGATACCGACGTGCAGGACCCGAGGTACACCCTCGCCTACGACGTCCCGGCCGCCGACGCGGCTGGCCCGTTTACGGCCCTCTGGGATTCGTCCAATGTGAAGGTCTCCAGGATGCCGGTAGCGCCGGAAGGGTACGAACGGCCCATGCTGTTCTTCACCGACCGCGGCACTTACCTATTCCGGGTGGAGATCCAAGGCTACCCCGACCGCAGGAAAGACCGGGCCGATGGCCTGAAGCCGATAAGCCTGGACAGAAGCGTGAGCAGCGACGAGCGGGATTACATTATCCACGTGGGCGCCGCGAGCGACCTCAGCGTCACGGCGACGGCGACTCCGTCAAGCCCCTCGCACGGCGATACCGTGTCCGTCACCATTGCCGCCAGCAATGTCGGATCTGAGGCGGTGCCCGCCACCAACGTTGACGTCACGCTGCCTCCGGGACTGACCTATGCATCCCACGCCCCGGCCGGCGATACCTTCGCCGATGGCGACGGTGACGGAGTCCGCACCTGGGCGGCCGGCAGCCTGGCGTCCGGCGCCTCGAAGAGCCTGACCGTCAAGGCCACGGTGGATGCGGGAACCCACGGACGGGACTTGGCCGTGACAGCGGCCATCTCCGGCACGGAGACCCTGACGATTACGGAAACCGATGCTCAGGGGAACAATTCCGAAGAGGAGGAGTACACCGTGCCGGTGGTGGACACGGATTCGTCCAACGACACGGCCGCCGTCACCGTCACGGTGCCGGCCAGCTCCAACACTCCCCCGATCTTCACGGTCACGCACTCCATCGCCGAGAACTCGGCGGCGGGCACCAGCGTGGGCGATCCGGTCGGGGTAAAAGACCCCGATTCCGATGACACGCTGACCTTCACCCTGACCGGGAACAGATCGCACAAATTCACCGCATCATCGGTCTCGGGCGGCGCACAGATTGCAGTGGCCAGGGGCGCCATCCTGGACTATGAGACCGTGCCCATGTATGACCTTGTACTGGGAGTGAGCGACGGCAAAGACGACGACGGCAACCCTGACGACACCGTCGATCACACTATCGGGGTGGTGATCAACCTGGAAGACGTGGCGGACGATCCCTCTCTTGCCATCTCGGCTAACCATCAATACGTGGCGAAAGGGGTGGACGTGACCCTCACGGCGACGCCCAGCAATCTGCCGGCGGGCCACGGCGCCTTGACCTATCGTTGGATCGAGACAGATCCTTCTGACGCTAGCAGAACTTCCACTCCTCCTGGAGTGCAAGGCCCCACCTGGACCCTTACGAAAAGATTTGGCGACCTCGTTACCCCAATCACGTACCGTTACCAGGTGGAAGTGTCCTGGACCATAGACGGGGTGGAGACCCGGATACGGTCATCCAACGAGGTGACGGTCACCTGGCAGTAGTGGCCGGTCCTTCAAAAATCCCAGCGTGCGCGGCGACCGATTGGCGTCGCGCACGCAAATCAGGCCCAGTAGTCCATCTCCCACTCCGGCGGCAAACCCATTGGATTGAGTAATATGCTCCCCCGGTGGAAATCCCAGATTGCGTTGATTACGATTAGCGTAGTCTTTGCCGCGCTGGCCGGCGCCTTCGGGGACGAACGCGTTGCACACGCCCAAGAGGATGACCGTGACTACGTGGACGTGGGTTTAGTTCTGGAAGTTCCCGAAACAGTTAGCGCAAATGCACACCACATTGTAAACATTATTGTTGTGAACAATGGGGCCAGGCCCGCTTACGACGTGGAAGTCGTAGTGAATATAGTGTACCCCGACCACAGCTATTTCCAGAGTCCGCGGGAAGTGCCCCTCGGGAATACGTCTCTGGAGAATAGTGGCAGAACCCTGCGCTGGACCATTACCGCGCTTGGGGGGCTGCAACGTGAATTGATTCCTATGACTGTAATCCATCTAAGTACAACACCTATGTTTGATAATAAATATGATCCACACGAATACTCCGGTAGTGTGACCACGTCATCCTTCGAGAGTGATCTCCACAAAGGAAACAACAAAGCCCAGGTCTGGGCATTCAACGATGACCAATCCCATCCGCAGGTTCAGCAGGTATGGGGGAATTATTGGGTCAGGGTGTCGGTGGACGAGCGGCAGCCGGCGCCGGGGGATACCGTCAACTTCACCATCAGCGCAGGCAGAGAAGTGCCATACGCGCCGCCGATTGATCTACGGGTTGATGTTGAACTGACTGACGGTCTGACCGCTACCGGCACGGCAACTCTCGCTTCAACTACCTCTCAAGGCGTCGCGGTTCACACCCCAACTTCAGTGAGTTACAGCAATGGCGTATTCGATATCGGAACACAGAAATACTTTCATTTAGTTAACGGAGATCTGCGAAGGACACCGGATATATATTCCGTAACCCTGCCGGTCATGGTGGCAAACGGCGCCGTCGTGAACGAACAGTGCCTGACGGCGACGCTGACCCGCAACCCCCCGCCCGGCACCGGCCCCGGCGACGACGACATATCGGACAACGTGGCGAAAGCGTGTTTGGGAGAACCTCCCGACCGGACGGTGGTGTTCAATAGTGGTGAAACCGGCCTGCTTACTTGGCATAACTGTGTGGGTCGAACCACCTATCCGTGCAGTGCTGCTGATACGGTGGAGATCGTCGCCCTCGGTCGTTCTGCGGCGTCTGACGCTGGCCTGCCGTATGGGGTGTTCAAGCCGGATAAGGTGGTGATCCAGGTCCCGGACCCCCTGGGGCGAGCTGCCAGTTCCGAGGAGAACTCGATAGCTCTGGTCTGGTCCACCGGGTATGGCATAGGGGTTGTGATCAGACCCGGTGTTGTCTTGACTGAGGAGATGGTTTCACTGGATCCCAGCCAATGGGGCGTCGACGTGGACGAGGACGACACTCGCGCCGCTACTCTGGATGTGGATGTATCAGGCCCCGGCAAGATGGCAACATGGGCAGACGACGACGACCGCAGCCCTCCATATGAATGGTTCGGTTCTGCTACCAACGGTGCGCTGACCTCCGGCACCTGGTACGTGGATCCAGGATCATATCCCTGGTACGCGGAGTTCAGTAAGTTGGGCACCTACCGGGTTGACTTCGGCGGTGCGATAGCGGCAAACAATGGCACACCCATAGATACAACCGACGATACAATCTATACTGTTGCCATGAGAACTTACGTTTTCCACGTTGGCCCCATTTCCGAAGTGGGAGTGAGCGACGGTGGGGCCAGCCCTTACGTCGCTGCGGGCCGCAACGGGCTGACGATAGTTGCCGTCAACAACGGGCCTGACCCAGCGCTGGACGCGCAGGTGACCGGGTTGCCGACGGGCGCGGAGGTGCTCCACGTCAGCCACGGCGCCTACAACGCCACCGACGGCGAGTGGGACATCGGGGAGTTGTGGCCCGGAGGCTATTACTCCTTGCGCGGCGAGCCCGAGCCGACTTTGGTGCTGAGCGCGGACGCCGGCGACACCGCCAACGTGAGCATCGCCATCTCGAAAACCTACGAGGTCTGCATCGGCAGCGACCGCGGCACCCTGGTGGCCCACACCGCTGAAGCCGCCTGCGTGGCCGACACCACCAACGGCGGCAGTTGGCACGAGGGCTCGGTGTACGACTACAACGCCGCTAACAACACGGTGACGATTACGGCCGCGGAGGGCATTGGCGGCGGTGACAGCGCGCCGGCGTCGGTCACCGCCATGAACGCGGGCGCGGCCGGCGTCGTCCTGGAGTGGACGCCGGTGGAGCAGGTGAACGGGTTGCACGTGACCCACTACGAGGTGCAGCGCTCGGCCAGCCCCTGGACGACGCTGGCGGACGACGTAACGGTGCCGATGTACCTGGACAAGACTCCCGACGGCGATAATCCGGACTACCGGGTGCGGGCGGTGAACGCGGCCGGTGTGCCGGGGCCCTGGTCCCAAACTGCGGGGCGGCGCCCCGGCGTTCCCGGCGACTTCACCGCCACCGGCGTCAGCGACGCCCAGGCCAGGCTGTCGTGGAGCGCGCCCGCCGCCGTGGACGGCGTCTCCGTCACCGGCTACGACCTGGACTTTTCCACCGACGGCGGCAACACCTGGACCTCCCTGGCGGCGGAGCAGAGCGCGACCACCTACACCCACACCGACAGCACGCTGGTGGCCGGCGCGACCCGGCAGTACCGGGTGCGGACGGTGGGCATGGTCGGCAGCAAGAAGGTGAAGAGCGGCTGGGTCCTGGGCGTGGCCACCGCGGACTACCTGACGCCGGGGGCGCCCCGGAACTTCATCGCCCGCCCCGTCAACGAGTCGCGGGTGGATCTGTCGTGGAGCGCGCCCGAGGCCGTGGCCGACGTGACCATCACCGGCTACCACCTTGACTTCTCCACGGACGGCAACACCTGGAACTGGCTGCCGGCCGGGGCGAGCAGGACCGCGCTTACCGCAACGACCCATGCTTACACCCACACCGACGACACGCTGTCGCCGGGCGCCATCCGGCAGTACCGGGTGCGGTCGGTGGGCACCGGCGCCGGCAACGCCACCTTCGAGAGTCCCTGGGTGTTCGGCAGCGCCACCACCGAGGAGGTGGGCGCGCCGCTGAACCTGGCCGCCGCGGCCGACGGCCGGAACCGCATCGACCTGACCTGGGACCTGCCGGCCTTCGGCGCGGACCTGATCACCGGCTACCGCATCGACTACACGCCGGCGTCCCCCGAGCAGTGGCAGACGCTGGAGTCTGGCTACGGAACCAACCCCCGGCGCTACGAGCACGCCGGCCTGCTGCCGGCAGAGCGCTACTGCTACCGGGTGGCGGCAACCTACCCCCTGGGCACGGGTCCCTTCTCCGCCCGGGCCTGCGCCACCACGGCCGGCGCGCCGACGGACCTGCCGGGCGAGCCGGAGAACCTGCGCGTCGCCCAGCTGGGCAGCAACTACGTGACGCTGGAATGGGACGCGCCCAGCGTCGGCGGCGCGGTGGAATACTACGAATACCGGTACAACAACGGCGCCGCCGTGGCGGTGTCGCCCCCGACGGCCACCAGGGTGCGGGTCGACGGCCTGCAGCCCGGCTCGCATTACCAGTTCCAGGCGCGGGCCGGCAACGCCTACGGACCCGGCGCCTGGTCCCGGCCCATCCCGGTGGACCTACACCGGTCGGGCGCGGCGGCCAGGGCAACCCCGCAGGAACTGGAAGTGGACAAGGGCGGTTCGGGCAGCTTCAACGTGAGGCTGAACCGGTCTCCGCAGTGGCCCCTGAGCGTGAGCCTCTTTTGGGAGGGCCCCGATTGCCTGACTCAGGGGCTGGCGGGCCAGCAGGGCAAGATCCTGCTGCCCACCAACCCGCCTCCCAGCAAGGAGTTCTGGGAAGACGGCTGGTGGGGTCCGCCGGAGGACCGGTGGGCGCAGCCGTGGAACACCGGGCTGGACATCCAGGTGGACGCCTCCGGCTGCCAGGGTGGCGAGACGGCGGTGGTGGAATACGATCTCTACACCCTTCCGTTCAGCCAGCTGGAAGGATCGTCGCTGTGGGACTACCACAACCTGAACGAGGATGAGTGGCGAGAGAAGTGGGGCACTGACCCTCTGGACGGAACCAGCGGCCCCAGCGTGAAGGTGACGGTGTCGGACGGCGGAGTAAGCGGCCAGCAGAGCAGCCCCGGCACTGCTGGCGAGCTCACCTCCGTGACCCTGGCCCTAGATGCCGTCACGGTGAGCGAAAGCGTCGGCCAGGTGACCGTCGCGGCCACCCTGGACGGACCGGCCCCGGAGGGCGGCATCGGCGGTTTCCTGTTGGCGGGTGAGGACGGCACGGCGTCCGAGGGCATCGACTTCTCCATGCCGTTCGACATCTTCATTGCAGGCGGACAGCGGTCCGCGACGGCCACCATCTCCATCACCGACGACGACTTGGACGAAGCGGACGAAACGGTGGTGATGTCGGCGCTGTTCGACATTGGCACGGCCCTCCTGGAAGACTCAATCACTCTCACCATCACCGACGACGACACCGCCGGCGTCACGGTGACCGCCGCCAACCCGGTGAGGGTGACCGAGGGCGAAAGCGCCACGTACACCGTGGTGTTGGACAGCCGGCCAACGGCGGCAGTGACCATCGAGGCCGCAAGCAGCGACCCCGGCGCGGCGGGCGTGACCCCGGCGTCGCACACCTTCACGCCGGACGCCTGGAACACGCCGGCGACCTTCACCGTGTCCGGCGTGTCAGACGAGGACACCGAGGATGAGACCGTCGGCGTCAGCCACGGGGTGTCCAGCCAGGACGCCAAGTACGCCGCCGCGCTGGTCTCCTCGGTGGCGGTGTCCGTGACCGACAACACGCAGAGGGGGCAGCAGCAGGGGCAGGCCAACCAGTCTCCCACGGTATCCGCCGCCATCGGAGACATTACCATCGTCAACGAGAGCGGAACGCACGAGGTCTCCCTCTCTGGCGTGTTCGACGACGCGGATAACGACAGCCTGACCGTCACCGCTGCGTCCTCGGCGGAGACCGTCGCCACGGTATCGGTGGCGTCCGATTACTCCAGCCTGACGGTGACGGCCAAGAGCCGTGGAACGGCGAGCATCACGGCAACCGCCGCCGACGGCAACGGCGGCACCGTCTCAGATACGTTCACCGTAACGGTCAAGGCCGCGCCGACGGTGGCCTCGGCCCTGGGTGACGTGAGCCTGGAAGAGGGTGGGATCCAGGACATCTCCCTGTCCGGCGTGTTCAGCGACGCCGATGGCGACGCCCTCACCCTCAGCGCCGCGTCCTCGGACGATGAGATAGTCTCCGCCTTCGAGTTCCGCGACACCTTGACGATAGTGGCTGTTTCAGCCGGGTCCTCGACCATCACGGTCACGGCCCGTGACGCCGACGGCAACCGGGTAAGCGATGCCTTTGACGTGTCGGTGGCCGCCCAGCAGCAACAGCAGCAGGAGCCGCCGCCCAACCAGGCGCCCACGGTGGCCTCGGCCATCGCAGACGCCACCATCGTTCACGAGAGCGGGACGCACGAGGTCTCTCTGTCCGGGGTGTTCGGCGACGCGGACAACGACGCGCTGACCATAACCGCCGCATCGTCCGATGAGACGAAAGCCACGGCGTCAGTGGCTTCCGACTACTCCACGCTGACGGTGAGCGCAAAGGCCCGGGGCACGGCGACCATCACGGTGACCGCCAAGGACGGCAACGGCGGCACCGTCTCAGACACCTTCACGGTGACGGTCAAGGCCGCGCCGACGGTGGCCTTGGCCCTGGGTGACGTGAGCTTGGAAGAGGGTGGGAGCCAGGACATCTCCCTGTCCGGCGTGTTCAGCGACGCCGACGGCGACAGCCTGACCGTCACGGCCACATCCTCCGACGACACCAAGACCAGGGTGTCGGTAGCGACCGACGGGTCCGCGCTGACCCTCACCGGCGTAGCCCAGGGCACGGCGACCATCACGGTCACGGCCCAGGACGCCGACGGCAACCGGGTAAGCGACGCCTTTGACGTGTCGGTGGCCGCCCAGCAGCAACAGCAGCAGCAGAGGCAGGCCAACCAGTCGCCCACGGTATCCGCCGCCATCGGAGACATTACCATCGTTCACGAGAGCGGAACGGAGCAGGTCTCCCTCTCCGGCGTGTTCGACGACGCGGATAACGACAGCCTGACCGTCACCGCCGCGTCCTCGGCGGAGACCGTCGCCACGGTATCGGTGGCGTCCGATTACTCCAGCCTGACGGTGACGGCCAAGAGCCGTGGAACGGCAAGCATCACGGCAACCGCCGCCGACGGCAACGGCGGCACCGTCTCAGATACGTTCACCGTAACGGTCAAGGCCGCGCCGGTGGTGTCTTTGACCATCGGAGACGTGTCCGGCCTGGAAGTGGGCACGACGCATGACGTGTCCCTGAGCGGCGTGTTCAGCGACGCCGACGGCGACAGCCTCACCATCACGGCCACATCCTCGGACGACGCCAAGACCAGGGTGTCGGTAGCGACCGACGGGTCCGCGCTGACCCTCACCGGCGTAGCCCAGGGCACGGCGACCATCACGGTCACGGCCCAGGACGCCGACGGCAACACGGTCAACGACACGTTTGACGTAACTGCGGTCAAAGCTCCGGAGCAGCAGGAACAAGAGCTTGTCGGCTGGGGCACGGAGCCGCCCCCCGCCAACGTGCAGGTCGTGCCGGGCGACGGGACGCTCACCGTATCCTGGACCGTCACCCCCAGGGAGGATGTGGATAACGATGAGATCAAGCACGCCCTGCGCTGGAGCCAGGCGCCCGGGGTGTGGCACAACCCGAGAGACCACCGGGCGGGCGGGGCCGAGGACGGCCTCTCCGTGGCGGGCGGGGTGACCAGCTACGTCATCACCGGGCTGAAGAACGGGGTGGCCACCGGGGTGTTCGTACGTGCATTCACGGGGCGCAGCTACTCGGAGCGCAGCGAGCATTCCAGCAAGTGGGTGCGGACCAAGGGCGAGCACACCACACCCAGGGCTGAGTAGTCAATCAGCCGGACCGCAGGTCCACGCGTACCCAGTTTCGCTGGAAGTGTCATTGGGAGCGAAGCGCGTCAATCTCGTCAGGGCAGCGGCCGACGCCGCGGGAACGAGATCGCCACGTCGCTGCGCTCCTCGTGATGACAAATCGGGTACGCGTGAGGGACCGCAGGGGGTTGCTCCCCGGCGGTCCGGCTGACGGCGGCAGGGGAAACTTTCATCCCGGCGCGCGAAAACCCAAGACCAGGAGGGACGTGTGCGTTGCCGCCGCAGACACCGGAGGCGACCATTTCGTGGGACGCCCAGGTACCCGGCGAGGGTAATTGCACCGCCACGGACTACCAGGTGTGGGTTGAAAGAATCTCCGACGGCGACCGCACCGGAGGCAACGAGGTCACCTCGCCGTGGACGGCCACGGGGCTGGAGGCATCCACCGACTACGGGGTCACGTTCTACACTTACAGCGCGGCTTGCGACGATATTTCGGCGGAACCGGCCACGGCCAAGTTCTCGAACACCGCCGCCAACTCTGCCGAAAAGCACGCGCTGAAGCGGGTGCGGCGGCTGCGGGCCGTGAAGACCACCGGCCTAAACGATTCGGCGTCGCTGATCTGGAACGCGCCGCGCGCCAAGAACGGCAAGCATCACAGCGCCAGCGAGTACGCCGTCAAAGTGTTCAGCGTGGGCGGCGACCACACCACACCCGAAGCCGCCGAGTAGCCGCCGGCGACTTCGCCGGATTGCTGCGTTGGAACAACCCGACCGCCGCCAGCATTGGCGGCGGTTTTCCTGGGTTGCCCTGGCCGTGTCAAAAAGGGCGACGCTCACCGCTTGCCCGGCGGACCCGCCCAGGACGCGACCGGCTTCGGGTGCCAACACCAAGACGCAGAAATAGAGGCCGTAGGTTCCTGAAAACACGGCGTACCACGGCAAAACGGCGGCGATGGCCAACGCGCCCAGCGTGAGCGGTAAACGTGTCGAATGCATGCCCGGATGGTAGCACGGCGTCGGCGCAGCTCCGACCCCATCGCAGCGCGAAACACGCCCCTGGCAATCATCGGCCAGTGGATGGTGGTTGACTGGCCGATCCACTGCCACCTGAAGTTTCTCTTGGTATGCGCCGGCGTCGCCTCCCGGACACCCGTGACTTACCAGATCGTCTTCCGCAATCTCTCACTCCACGGGCGGGCGGCCAAGTCGGGCGGCAACGGGCCGGTTGAGAGCAATTCCAGCAAATTGGCCGTAAAGTGATTCTTTAGTTATAAAACTCAACCTTACCTTGACCCATATGTTACGCACAAATCTCTACAATAATCGCTGCTAAATGCACGGGTCCGGGTCACCCGCCCATCGGGGCCGAGGCAGTCAACCGCGGCTAAAGAGGATTGCGAAATGCGTTTCAGGAACCTGCTGCAACTGATGGCCGATGGGTCTCCGGCCGCCCCCGGCGTTCCAGGCGGGATGCCCGATTCCCCGGCGGCTGACCAAGCTGCGACAGAAGCCGGTTTGAGCCGTTGCCGGCGCGTCGCCGGCTTTCGCTTGCCAGCATACCCAGACCCCGACGACTGGGACTGGTCTGCGCGATTGCTACGCTGCACTCGCAATAACAGGTTGCGAGAGGTGGGCACGCATGAGTCAGGCGACACCCTGACCTCCGCAGCCTAACCGACCGTGTTCACGGCGGCGACATCGGAGCCGAGTTGAGTCGCCATGGACCTCGCGCGCGTGGCCAGAACACCAACTGTCGCGGCCGTGTTAGTCGTGACGGCGTCCTTCATCTACGCGACGGTTCCGGCGCTGAATTACCTGGCCGGAGGGTGGGAGCATCCGCTGCTGTTGACCGGAATGATGCGCCTGGCATTCAGCTTGGGAATGCTGGTGTTGCTTCAGCTCCTTTACGGGTCTTTGCTCACCCGACACGGTTTGCGCGTCACGGTGCGAGTGATGCGACAGGAGTGGCGGCTGCTGGGTCTGGCTATGCTGACCACCGGGGACGTGGCGCTCTTCAGTCTTTCCTACCGTTTCGTGGACATTTCGGTGACGACGGCGCTCACCTCCCTGGCTCCGGCGGCCAACGTCGTGTTGCTGGCGGCGCTGAAGCAGGACCGGCTGTCTCGCCGGCAGGGGGCTGGACTGACGGCCTCTGCCTTGGGAATGGCGTTGGTGATGTGGGCGGGAGGCGCCTCCATCGAGGTGGGCGGTGAACTGTGGCGAACCGGAGTGGGCCTGGCGCTGGGCATGGGCATGGTGGCTTGCAATGGCCTGACCGTTGCGGCGCTGCGCATGGGTGAGGTGCTGGCCATCGAATGGTATTGGGAAGATCTGGGGGATGGTGCCGGACTGGTATGGTGCGGGTCCATGCTGACGTTGGCCCTGGCCCAGGGAGTTACCGCGCCGCTGTTTATTGTGCTGGCCCACGTCCTGGGGGAGAGCGCATCGGGCGTTTCATTGGGACTAATGATGCTGATGGGTTTGGTGGTACTGGCGGGCACCGCATTATGGGCATTGGCCAATGGCGGGGGATTGCGGCCAGTGGTGAACGGGTTGGGTGATTTGCAGCCTGGATGGGCAGTGTTGATATTGGCGTTATCGGGCATATCTGGCGAGGTGGCCTGGTTAATCCTGGCGGCGGGGCTCACCGTGACCGTGGCGGCGAATATTTCGATGCAATGGGCGGGCCGTCGCCGGTGAACGGGAGCCGACCCGGGCGGAGGCGCAGAACCGGGCCGGGGTGAAACCCGCGCGGGGGTGGCCGGACGGGTGGGCATCAGCTGCTGAGGCGGTCTCCCGGCGGTTCCTCATTCCGGGCCGGCTGATCGGCGTTCTCCAATTCCTCACCCCCTGGCGGCCCTGCAAGTCGGGCGAAACGGGCCTGTTTGGAGCAATTCAGCAAATTGGCTGGAGGGTGACCACTAAGTTATAAAAGTCTGCCAACGGCTTTACCCCCGAGTTACGCCAGATTCCCCACAATGGCGGCACCGGGTTTCCAAGTCAGGGCGGCCCGTCCGCAGACCGGTAACTGCAGATGTGGTGTCCCTTATACCCGCAAAATGGGGCTCTTTGGGGCCGGTGGCGACTACCGGTGACCATCGGAGCCAACCTCGTAGAATTGAAGGCACGCCCAGCCCGCCAAGCGCCGAATCGTCCGACGCCAACTTGGGTGGCCTTTACATTTTGAGCGGGTGTAAAACGGACGACAACAATACCGCGGCGGACTGTGACTTGCGTGGTGGTAGTGGGAGGTCTGCACATATCACTTCGCAACCGGATTCCACTAGCCTGGAGACGATCACGGAGTATACGGCCGAGGTGCCCTATTACGTGGGCATGGTAACGGTTTGGCCGATTGTCAACGAGATGCACGCCAATGTGGAGGTCGAGCCCACCCAACGTGGCGTACAAGGTCGTTCCTGGCGCCAGGTGGACCTGGAGGAAAGGGGTGTACTCAAGACCATCCGCATCCGGGTGACCGCTCACGATGGCAGCACGCAAAAGACCTACCAGGTTGAGGTGATGAGGCGGAAGCCCAGTGACGCCAGCCTGCGTGATTTGGTTGTCCACGACGACAACAGCAACCTGGTGACACTGGAACCGGACTTCGTTCACGACATAGATGCTCCCAGCATCGTCATCCACACGGCCAGTGTGGACAATTCCGTATCCAGCGTCACCGTCACGCCCACCGTCAACATGACCGGAGCCACGGTCATGGCAGATGGCAAATCTCTGGGTTCTGGTTCGACTACTTCCCCCTTGACCTGGCCGCCGGCCGGGCCAGGACTATCGATATTGTGGTGACCTCACCCAACGGGAGGAAATCCAGGACCTACCGGGTTGTGGGGACTAGGCGGTCCCCATCCAGCGGTGCCGCCTTGACTGGTTTGGCGATGACCGGCATAACAGAAGAACACGGGTTCGCGCACATGGGCCCAGAGTTGTTCAAAGATCTAGCATTTGAACGAAAACGGTTCATACAGGAGTGGGACGGAAAAGTGGGAGGGAAGATTGGAGGCAACGACCGAAGTAACGCTTGTTCCGGCCTTCGACCCCGCCATCGCCGAATACACCGTCACTGTGCCCTACCTCGTCAACAGGGTAGATATGGCACCCGCCGTGATTGCCGGCGCAAGTTACAGGATGTACGACACATCCCGTCCAGATTGGTTGGATGATCGTTTCTACATCATCAGCCCTCGCCGTGAGATCAAGATAGAAGTGACTGGCGAGGACGGGATCACCCAACCCTACACGGTCACGATGATACGGCAAGCATCCCAATATGGATATCCTTGTCTTCCTGGCGCTCCCGAGGTGAACACCTTGTTCGTTACGCCGGGAGACCGCCAATTGCTGCTGGAGTATGCCGTCAGCACCAGATCGCATTGGCCGGCGATAACGGCCTTCCAAATAGATATAAAGCCACCGGGCGGCGTCTGGAGATATGACATAGCAACTGACAGCGTCGTGCGTTACATGGGTAAAAGAATAAGTGAAGGGCGCAGCAATAAAGCGTACAACCTGGTAATTCAGTGCGTGTACAATGCGGCCACCCCGGGCTCGGAAGCATCATGGCCAGAGCGGCCTTACCCCTGGCCCGAGTCCGTGTCGGTTGATGACATTGACGTCAACTCCGACGCGCTCCCCCCGCCACAGCCCATCGACCAGGTCGTCCCCGGCGACAGCAGCCTGACCGTCATCTGGACGGTCGCGCCCCGGCCGGGCGTGGCCGACGACCGGATTCGTCATGCCCTGCGCTGGAGCCAGGAGGCCTACGTCTGGGCCAATTCCCCAGGACCACACAGCCTGGGCGAGGACGGCATCGTGGTTGACGGCGGCGTGGTCACCTACACCATCACCGACCTGGAGAACGGCGTGGCCACGGGCGTGTTCGTCTCTCCTTCACCGGCGGCGACCACGACGAGGGAGCGCCCCAATCCAGCCAGTGGGTGGGGACTAAGGGCGACCACACCACGCCCAGCGCCGTAGAGTAGCCGCCGGCGACTTCGCCGGATTGCCGCCCTGAAATAACCCGACCGCCGCCACTGCTGGCGGTTCTCCCGGGCTGCGCTGGCCGTGTCAAATTAGGGGAATTATATCCTTGCGTACCCAACTTTCCGCAACCCGCTATAATTCGTCCAGGGCAATCGCATCTTGCGGTAATCGATATAATCAGCACACTCGAACATTCTGTGTGTTGATACTGCGCGTTAGCGGCGGTTTTCAAGATGCTGCAATTCAGTCCGATTGGGTTCAAAGTCGGCGAATGCAAACTTCACCAATGTGTGTTTTTACCGTCACAAGTGGCTGCAGCTCGAGGTTTAGTCCGGTATCACCACAAGCCTAATTTAGACGCGATTGCCCTGATAATTCGTCATAGATAACGAAAGGGCAACTTACGTGATTCTGCGGGCGGAATACGCTTTGGATTACAGACCACGCATTGCTGACACAATGAAGGCCAGCGGCATGGAGCAACCGGAAACGGGCGAGCTAGCCAGGGCCTGCGCGGGGTATGAGATCAGCGGTTACAACATCGGGAACTTGCCGGCCGAACTCACAAAACGGGAAGTGTTTATCGTGGGGATAATGAGCGTTCTAATGCACCAACGGGGCATCGACCGTTTCTGCACTCACTATTACGAACGTAATGAACGAATCAAACGGGGCCGCCAATCGTTGACGAATTGAACGGAGATCGGAGTATGATTCCTTCTAGGGATGAGGACGCAAGCGACGAAACAACTACGGTTGTGGTAATGGCTATCGAATTCGTATTTTTTGATCAACCAGATACGTCAAACGTCTTGGAATTGGTTGTGTCCGAGGACGACATTCAAACCTTACGGGCGGCTCTGGAAGCAGCCTATAGATTGGAAACCGAACCAAACTGGCGTCCGGGTTCTTAGCAACCATAACCTTCAACTTCATTCCCGGATCGTATCGGGGTGTTAGACTTTCGCGGGGCGGGTCCCCGCCCCGTTTGAGCAGGTCGGCGATACCACATTGGACAAGACGCAAGCGATCATCCTGTTTTTGCTGTTCATCGCATGGCCATTGGCGGCATTGTGGTTGCTGACAACTTGCTCCATAAACCCCTAGCCGCCTAGCAATGCCTACCTGGGCAGGTTGTACGATATTTGTGCTAGGGGCGGCCGCGTTGCTGGCCGCCATGTTCGCCGGCTGCTAGCAGGGTACACAAGGGTATAATTCCCCAAATTAGGGACGTATAGCCGCTAAAACGACGACGACGCAGTTCTCCTCGAGAGGGCGAAAATCGCGGTACAGGTGGCCCCCAGCGCAAGGATTCGAGCCATATTCAGCGCGTCAGCTCCGAATCCGACTCCTTGGCTTTCGCTCAAACCGGCAGCGGGAACGCTGGATTTCGCCCGCTCCGGTTGGCCACCATGACCGCACGAGGGTTTTGGCTGTCATCCTGCTGATTGCGCTGCTGTACACCGCCTACGCCATCGTGTAGACCCCTTGGACCGGACGCGCGCATCACCTGAAATGAAGGAGACTATGGCATTCATGCTGATGGCTATTTTAGTCAGCGGCCTTTCAACCGGAGGGCCGATTGCCTTCCTATCGGTACTTGCCCCCTTGACGTCGAGCCTTATCACGGCCGGCGTTTTGCGCCTTTGTTACCCGATTACCCAATTTTGCGCTTGTGGCTACTGATTGTTATGGGAATCGTGGTCAGTTTTTTGGTCACCTGCGCCTTTTATCTGTACATTTTCACTGCGCTATCGAACGGGTGGACGGTCTACCCCTTGAGCTTTTGGGGGGCTTATGGGATTCTAGTGATTGTCGGCATACTAGTGCAGGCACTGGTAGCATCCCGGTTGGCTAGGCGACGACGCCGGAATCCATCCTCGGCATGCCTGTCCGTTGGCCTTCGGAGACTGGGTGTTGGCTGCGTGTTTCGGGTGCTTGCACCGACCCCGCCCGAAACCGTCTGGGTGTCCGCTACGGCCCAAAAATCAGTGCCCGTTTGTCCTCGCCCTCGATAACCAGCTGCGGCCAGCCGGGAGTCAGCGTCCCGCTTTTGGCGTTGGTCAGCGTCTCGATGTACGCCCGCTCCCGCTCGAACAGTTCCGGGGTTTCGCAGCCCCGCCCGGTGATCTGTAGGTCCACCGTCCGGAGGTCCGCGCCGGTGTCTTCGTATGCGCCCTGGTAGCCGTTGCAGCCAGTGGTCCCGGCCAACTCCGCGTTGTCACCCAGGAGCTCCGGGGCAACCGGCGGATCGACCGCCCTGCGCCCGAGGTGGATCAACCCCCGCCCATCGCCAGCCGACTACAGTACGCGAGGAAATTTCACGAGCGTCAGCATGTTCATATGGGTCTTCATCGTCCTGGGCATCTCCTTCGGGTACCTCCTAACCCCGATCATCTGCGGCGGCGTCACCGGACTGTTTTGCGGCCTTTCCACCAGGCGGACCAGCGCCCGCCAGGCCGGCCTGGCCGTGGGACTGGCCGCCGGCATCCTGGGGTTCTCCTTCTGGCTCTTCATCGACGAAGACACCGGACTGCTCTAACCCCTCGATTACGCATTCTTCAACGTCGCAGCGATAGCTGGCGCCTGGATTGCGTGTCGCCAGCTGGGCCGATGAGCGACCGGAGAGGCCTTCTGCAAACGTACCGCACGGGCGGCGGCGCCCGCAGGGTTACGATTGCAGCGCTCACGGCTCCGTCACCCGGCCCACGAATAGCGCCGTCCCCGTGGCCCGGTCGCGGATCAGAGAGATGAACGGCCGGTCCACCGTGACGCTGACCGGGTCCGGCGGTGCGGATTCGGCCTGCATCATGACCGCGGTGGCCGCCGCTGCCTCGGTCCCCTCCTCATCGACCGAAACAAAGGCCTGGTGAACCACGTCCCGGACGTACAGGCACCCGTCATCTCCGGCAGCGCACGAGAGGCCGTCCATGCCCGAGAAGTCGGACGCGCCGCTGTCGAAGGCATCGGTCATCCCCATGGACCGGAGGGTGTCGGCCATGCGGAAGCGCGACTGGAACTCAAAGCGCGGCATGTCCAACTCAACCGGGCGGACCGCGAGGTCCGCGACAATCCGCTCCACCAGGGCCGCGTCCAGCGACTCCTCGAACTCTGCGAAGCGCCCCCGGTCGGGCAGCAGGACGGTCATGGACATCTCGTTTCCTTCGTAGGGCAGGTCCACGGCCACGTACCCGTCGCCGGCCGCATAGCCGAAATCCGCGTCCGCCTGCATCATCGGGACATCGACGCTGCCACCGTTCAGCAGTTCGAAGGGATGATCGCGAGTGGCCGCTTCAAAGAATGGTTGGGCCCAAGCGGCCTTGAAGTACACGGCGTTGGTCAGCACCATCCGGGTCAAGGAGGTGATGACCTCGGGCGGGATCAGGTCTTTGATCCGGTCCTCGGTGTTCTCCGCCACCCAGTCGTTGATGGCAACCCTGGCTGCATCGGGCGCAGTCGCGAAATCCGCCGTCCGCACCCCCGCGCCGTAGCTCTCGGCCAGCACGTCCAGGAACTCGTTCCTGAACCCATGACCGCGCTGACCCCACACCGCGTTGACCACGTGCAGCCTGAACCCCTCGTCGTCCTCTCCGCGGGAAGCCAGCGCAAGGTCAAGGGCGTTGAACGCCGGATGCAGGCGCTCCTGGGGCAGGGAGAAACGAAGCGCATCGCCCAACTGGGTCTCCGTCTCGCCCCTGGCACCCGCGTAGGTCATGGCCAGGGCCAGCGAGATGCTGTGGGGCGAGTAGAACAGGTTACCGTCATTGGTCCGCAGGGCATGGTACAGATCGAAGGCGAATTCGCGGTTGTCTCGCGCCAGCGCATCGACATCCGAGCCGCGGTCCCCGAACCAATCCTGTGCTTTCGGAACACGCAACTCCTCACCGTGGCCCCTATCCGCCTCACTGCCCTTGTCGTAAAGTTCACGCTCCACGCCGTACAGCTCCTCGTAGGCTTGGGCGACGGCCTGCGCCGCCCGCTCGCCATCCACCCCGAGGACCGTGCCGAGCCTGCTCCCGTACTCCAGGTAAGACAGTCCCTCGGCCTCCACAGACATCGAATCCGCGTCCCGTTCGCCGGCGCGGCCGTCCGCTCCGGACCCGTCCGCAGCGGCAGACCCCGTGGAATCCACCCGGGCCATGGCGTCGGAGGTGGCCCGGGGGTCCGTGCCCAGAATCTCCGCAACCCTGACCGCCAGAGCGTCCGGCTCGTCTGAAACTGCACCAGTGTTCTCGACGCTCTGGGTCGTTACGTTTCCATCCTTGACCGACACGCCCTCCACTTCGCTCCCGTTGTCCGTCTGGACAACACGAGCCTTGTCCGAACGCAACACCTCGCCATCCGACGCGCCGCCGCATGCGACGATGAGCACCACAGTGAGCGCTAGCAGGACACCTGACGCTCCTGACACAAGCAACCGACGCATTTTCATGATCCAACCTCCGCCGCAATGGGCCCATTTGGCGCACCAGAAGCATACAGACGCCGGTTTCGACCGCTGATGGAGGGAAGCCAGTAGGTCAGTTCCAGCGGCGCTACGGCCTTATACGCCGCGTTTCACGCCGCCGGATTGATGACCCGACCGCCCGGGCCCGTCTCAGCCGCCGGCGATGAAGCCGAAACGGATACCGGCCGTCCCACAAGAGAGCTACCCCCACGTTCGCAGCCGGTGTCGAGCAACGGAAAACTGGGCCGCCCAGAACTGGTCGGCCCGAACCGGCAAACCATCAGGTGGGACGCGCCTCCAGCGGCGTCCTGATGCCCGATTTCCCACCGTCCAAAGTTCAATATGCAGTGTTCACCAAGGAGCGCTACTCTTCCGTAGTCGCCGCACAGCCGGAGCCGGACGCGCCGACATAACGCTCGTGCGCCGCTATACGGTTCTGCGATCCCTCGTCACACTGCCGGAAGTAGCAGCGCTCCGCAATGCTCCGCGTCTCGCCGGCACCTAGTGTCCTGTATTCAAAGTTCGTTGGCAAAAGCGGGCCACGTTGGCCAGTATCTGGTCGGCGGTTTTGGTCCAGATGAAAGGCTTGGGGTCTTCGTTGGTAACGTCCAGGTAGCGGTAGATGGCGGCTTCCAGTTCACCACAGTTCTGATGCACTCCCCGACGCAGCTGCTTCTCGGTCAACAGTGCAAACCATCGCTCCACCAGGTTCAGCCAGGACGCGCTGGTGGGCGTGAAGTGCAGGTGGAAACGCGGGCGCTTGGCCAACCAGTTCTGGACCAGCGCCGTCTTGTGGGTAGCGTAGTTGTCCACGATGAGGTGCACGTCCAGGTCGGCGGGCACCTCGGCCTCGATGGTGTCCAGAAACTTGCGAAACTCCACCGCTCGGTGGCGTTGGTGGCAGCGACCAATCACTTTGCCGGTTTGGGCGTCCAGGGCGGCAAAGAGCGAGACCGTGCCGTGGCGCAAATAATCATGGGTGCGCCGTTCCACCTGTCCTGGACGCATGGGCAACAATGGCCTGGTCCGATCCAGAGCCTGGATCTGGGACTTCTCGTCCACGCACAGCACCAGCGCCCGATCCGGCGGGTTCATATAGAGACCCACGACGTCCCGCACCTTCTCGATGAAGAAGGGGTCCGAGGACAGCTTGAAGGTTTCGGTGCGGTTGTCAATAGTGTCGTTGTCTAGGGATTTCGTCAGTTTAAAAGGTAAGGGAAAATGTCAGTCACGGTGACCGGTGGGTTGATGGGGTGATGGCCTCGGGCCCCGGTTCTGTGGCCGATTGGTCGGCTGGGTCAAGGACCGAGCGTACTTGCGGACGGTGTTCCGCGAGATCCCGAACTGGCGCGCGATCTCCCGTAAGCTGAGGCCTTGTATCTTGGCCTGCTGGATGGCCTTCCAGAGGGCCAGTTGTCGCGGCGTGAGTTCTCGGCGGGCTGGGGGTTCACTGTGGTTTTTCTCGACCATCGGTTCCTCGACGACAGGATCGGGCTCCAGGTTTGCGAGGTTCCGCAGTTGGGGTTGGCTGAGACGATGGTTGCCCAGGCGTTTCACGATGTGGCTGATTTCGGGATTGGGAGCCAGGCCACCATGCGCCGCGCGTAGCGCACCGGGACGAGGCGGCGCGGGCCGACTGGGGATGATCTCGCCCTCATGGCGCACCTGGAGCCGGCCGTCGGTATGTTCCAGGACCTCCACACTCGCGCCAGCATAGCTGGGACGTTCGCCGCTGGGCAGGAGTTGCAGGGTGCGCCATTGGTACTTGACCGTGTTGTCCCGAGCCACTTTGCGAAGGTGCTTGAAGCAGAGGACCTCATCCAGGGGTCGCTGGGAGACCCTGGGGCGGTAGGCCGAATCGGGCAATTCGGCGGGCACGGCAAACTGGGCGTTGTAGCGGGGCAGGAAATCCCGCAGGACGGTGTTGGCCTGGTCGATGGTCCTGGCTCCGGCCAAGCGGAGTTCGGTTACCAGCCGGTCCTGGAAGGTCCCCGCGGCGCGTTCCACGCGGCCCTTGGCCTGGGGAGAGCGAGCGAAGATCTGCTGGATGCCCAGTTCCACCATGGCCCGGCTGAAGTGGGTGGCTTCCACCGGCGGCTGGATGTGCCTGGGCTTGCCCGAAAACTTGAACACGCCGTGGCGGTCGCCGTAGAGCGCGATGGGCAGACCCCAGCGTTCGATCAGGCCCTGCATCAGGGTGAAGTAGCCCCGGGTGTCCTCCTCGGCACGAAACACCGCGCTGACCACGGCGCTGGTGGCGTCGTCCACCGCCAGCAGCAGGGTGAATTGAGGTCCGTCATCGCCCAGCCACCGGTGGAAGCTGCCGTCGATCTGCACCAGCATCCCCTCCTGGGGCATCCGTTGCCTTCGCACCCGATGTTTGGGAGGACGTCGCTTGCGCGGGCTGGGGATACCGGCCTGGGTCAAGATGCGATGCACGGTCTGGCGGCTGAGGTCAATGCCCTCCCGTTCCCGGAGCAACTCGGAGAGGTGGGTGTGGTTGGCTCCGGCGTAGGTGGTGCTGGCCAGCTGGATCACCGCGTTGGCCTCGTCGTCAGACACCGCGTTGCGCGGTCTTCTTCCTCGGTTCCCGTGAGCAAGTGCGGCGGCGCCTTCCCTCCGATAGGCTGCCAGAAGTCGCCAGGCGTGGCGTTCACTCACCCCAAGCAGTTCGGCCGCCTGGGCTGCGGGAAGCTGATGTTCCAATACTGAGTTGAGCACGTGGAGTCGCGTCTGTTCGATGGGGTTCAATGTCAAGTCCTTCATAACCTGACATTTTCCCTGGACCGTTAGCTACTGACCAAATCGTAGAGCATCCACAAGGTGTAGCAAACTGGATCTGACCCACCCGTGGGACCGGCGTTGTGTAGCAAGTTAAAACTGACCCACCTGGATAGTGCTCAGAGATTCTGTCAGTTGGCGTAGTTGTCGCCGGCCTCCTCCGGCGTCGCGTTGAGTTGTTGGTGTGAGGGGAATAGCCCGGCCTGGCGTTTCTCCCTGAGCCGGTAGCTCTCGCCGCGGATGTTCAGCACGTGGCTGTGGTGCAGCAGCCGGTCCAGCACCGCCGACGCGATCACGCTGTCGCCCAGCAGCTCGCCCCACTCGCCGAAGCCTTTGTTGGAAGTGAGGATGATGCTGCCGCGTTCGTACCGGGCTGACACCAGGGTGAAGAAGGCGGTGGCCGACTCCCGGTCGTAGGGCCAGATGCCGAATTCGTCCACGACGAGCACCTTGGGAGCCAGGTACACCCGCATCCGCCGGTTCAGGTTGTGCTCGGCTCTGGCTTTCCGCAGGTCCTCCATCAGGTCGTAGGCGCGCACGAAGTAAGCGCCGTGTCCGTTCTCGATGGCCTTGAGGGCCAGGGCGATGGCCAGATGGGTTTTGCCCACGCCGGGCGGTCCCAGCAGCAGCACGTTGGTGGCCTCGGAGATGAAGGCCAGGTTGGCCAGTTCCTTGACCAGCCGTTCGTCGATGGAGGGCTGGAAGCCGAAGTCGAATTGCTCCAGAGTACGCTGGAAGGGCAGGTGGGCCATCCGGGTCTTGGTGGTGAGGTAGCGCTGCCTTCGGGCAGAGACCTCCGCGCCCAGGAGTTCGGCCAGCATATCGGGATAGGGCAGCTGCTTGTTGGCGGCGGCATCCAGGGTGTTGTCCAGGATCTCGACCGCCTGTTTGAGGCCCAAGGTCTCCAGGTGTTGACGGGCCTGTTCCAAGGCGATCATGCCACACCTCCCGCCACCAGTTCATACACGTCCAAAGAGCGCCGCTCCACCTCGCCGACGGGGACCTGCACTGCCACGGCTTCCTTCCGAGGCCGGTTGTCTCCCCTGGGCAGGCCCGACCACTGACCAGGCAGGATGAAGCGCTGCTTGGGCTGCTGCGCTCTGGGATGTACGGCGATGCGCTCATCACCGACCCAGATCTCCACCGTGCCCTGACGCTCGCCCACCTGGACCGTGACGCCCACCCACTTCCAGTGCACGCCGTACAGAGATCCCTCCCAGCTGACGAAGCCGTCTTTGGACACGATGCGGTCCTCACGAAGGTACGGGGCCAGCGTGAGCCGATCCGGAAGCTTGCCCAGGTAAGGTCGTTCCTCGGCCAGCGCTTCCCAGGGCACCCGGTGGGTCGTCCCGTGGATCCGGGCGTTGGCCACTACGTCGCACCACTCCAGCGCCTGGCCGTTCAGGTCCGCGTCATCGGTGAAGCGGATGCTGGGCCACATGTTGCGGCGTACGTACTTCACGCCGCTCTCCACCTTGCCCTTGGTCTGCGCTCGGTATTCCGGACACAGCCGGGCCTCGAAGCCCACCCGCATGGCGAAGTCCAGCATCCGCTGGTTCCAGATCGGCCGCTTCGCCTCGTCCTTCCCCAGCGTGATGACCTTCGCATTATCGTAGAGGCACCGGCGCGGCACGCCGCCCAGGTACTCGAAGGCGTTGACATGGCACTGGATGAAGGCGGCCGTGTCCGCCCGGCGAACCAACTCCACGTAGCAGGCCCTGGACCACCCCATGGTCATCACGAATACCCAGACCCGCCGCTTGATACCGCCCTCGCTGATGTACGACAGGCTCCCCCAGTCCACCTGGGCCTGCTCTCCGGGAGCCGTCTCAAACCGCATCGTCGCCTCCGGCTGGCGCCATTGGCGCTTCGGCCTCACGTACTGCACCACCGTCGAGTAACAACCCTGGTAGCCCCGAGCTTTGATCTCCCGGTGCAGCACCACACAGTTTTCCAACCCCTCCGCGATTCTGTAGTCAATGTACTCAGTGTATGGGTCCAGCTTCGACCCCCGCGGCGGCCGTGGCTTGGGTCGCATCGCCTCCGGCGACTTCAGGTACCGACGCACCGTGTTGCGGGATATGTCCAGCTCCTTGGCTATGTCCCGGATCGAACGTCCCGCGCCTTTCATCTCGTAGATCTCTTTCATCATTCCCACCGTTAGCAAGGTCTCTGCGGCACCTCCGCGAAAAGTCCGCAGATGATGCCACTGCCATCGGGTGGGTCAGTTCCACTTTGCTACTTATGCACATTTTAAAGTTGCTAGTGACACGGTGCGGTTGCAAGCCGAAGGCCCGCCAGATGCGGCCAATCGTGTTGTGGCTCAGACCGCTGCGTTGGGCCATGGACCGGGTACTCCAGTGGGTGGCATCCTTGGGCGTGGTTTCCAGCGTCAGCGTGATCACCCGCTCCACATCCTCATCGGTAACCGACCTGGGACGACCGCTGCGCGGCTCGTCGGACAGACCATCCAGTCTCCGTTCCACAAACCGCGAGCGCCACTTGCCCACCGTTTCGTCCGACACCCCCAGTTCGGCGCCCACCGCAGTATTGCTCCTACCCTCGGCACACGCCAGAACCATCCTGGCCCGCAGCGCCAAAGCCTGCGCCGTCTTGGGTCGTCGCACCCACCGCTCCAGGGTTTCCCGTTCCTCGTCGTCCAAAATCAGCGGCGGCATGGGTCGTCCAATCGCCATCGTCATCCCCCCTCGGGTCAGCTCACCCGCAGGATACCTCATACCGCTTGCTTTCTCTACTAACTTCAGTTACACCACACTAGTGTCCTGTATTCAAAGTTCGTTGGCAAAAGCGGGCCACGTTGGCCAGGATCTGGTCGGCGGTTTTCGTCCAGACAAATGGCTTGGGATCTTCGTTGGTGACGTCCAGGTAGCGGTAGATGGCTGCCTCCAATTCACCGCTGCTCTGATGTACCCCCCGACGCAACTGCTTCTCCGTAAGCAGTGCAAACCACCTTTCCACCAGGTTCAGCCAGGACGCGCTGGTGGGCGTGAAATGCAGATGGAAACGCGGGCGCTTGGCTAGCCAGTTCCGGATCAGGGCCGTTTTATGGGTAGCGTAGTTGTCCACAATGAGGTGCACGTCCAGGTCGGCGGGCACCTCGGCCTCGATGGTGTCCAGAAACTTGCGAAACTCCACCGCTCGGTGGCGTTGGTGGCAGCGACCAATCACTTTGCCGGTTTGGGCGTCCAGGGCGGCAAAGAGCGAGACCGTGCCGTGGCGCAGGTAATCATGGGTGCGCCGTTCCACCTGTCCTGGACGCATGGGCAACAATGGCCTGGTTCGATCCAGAGCCTGGATCTGGGACTTCTCGTCCACGCACAGGACCAGGGCTCGATCCGGCGGGTCCATATAGAGACCCACGACGTCCCGTACCTTCTCGATGAAGAAGGGGTCCGACGACAGCTTGAAGGTTTCGGTGCGGTGCGGTTGCAAGCCGAAGGCTCGCCAGATGCGGCCGATCGTGTTGTGGCTCAGACCGCTGCGTTGGGCCATGGACCGGGTACTCCAGTGGGTGGCGTCCTTGGGCGTGGTCTCCAGGGTCAGCGTAATCACCCGCTCCACATCCTCATCGGTAACCGACCTGGGACGACCGCTGCGCGGCTCGTCGGACAGACCATCCAGTCTCCGTTCCACAAACCGCGAGCGCCACTTGCCCACCGTTTCGTCCGACACCCCCAGTTCGGCGCCCACCGCAGTATTGCTCCTACCCTCGGCACAACCCAAAATCATCCTGGCGCGCAGCGCCAAAGCTTGTGCCGTCTTGGGTCGGCGAACCCACCGCTCCAAGGTTTCCCGTTCCTCGTCGTCCAAAATCAGCGGCGGCATGGGTCGTCCAATCGCCATCGTCATCCCCCTCGGGTCAGCTCACCCGCAGGATACCTCATTCCGCTTGCTTTCTCTACTAACTTCAGTTACACCACACTAGAAATTCGGCCGGAAAGCCTGGCTGATTGAGTCGCGGGTTATACTCCGGGCCAGCTGAGATAGCGGGGTGAATTGAGACCATGCTGGGCGAGCGATCCGACCAGAGGGGGCTTTGGGAGGCGGACCAGTTGTACCTGGATCTGGTGGGCAAAGACACCTTCTATGGTCTGCTGGCGTCATTGCGGGGCCAATTGTTCCGCGACGCGGACTTCGCCGAGTTGTACTGCCTGGACAATGGGCGAGTCAGCGTGCCGCCCAGTCTTCTGGCCACGGCGCTGCTGTTGCAGACCCACGACAAGGTCAGTGACGCCGAGGCCAAGGCCAGAGCCGACTTCGACATCCGCTGGAAGGTGGCGTTGGGGATTGAGATCGAGGATCGGCCCTTTGCCAAGAGCACGTTGCAGGTGTTCCGCGCCCAGTTGATTTTGCATGACAAAGTGCGGGAGGTGTTCGAGCAGAGCCTGCGACTGGCGCGGGAGGCTGGCTACCTGAAGGGAAAGCATGGGATGCGCGTGGCGATGGACACGACGTACATCCTGGGGCGTGGTGAGGTGAAGGACACCTACAATCTTCTGGCCGACGGCATCGTGAAGCTGATGCGGGCGCTGGCGGCGGTGGAGGGTGTGCCGGTGCGGCGCTGGGCCGAAGGCCACGGTTACAAGCTCTACGTGGGTTCCAGCGTGAAGGGTGAAGCGGCCATTGACTGGTCAAACCGTCGGGCACGGCGGAAGCTCTTGGGACAGATTGTGGCCGACGCCGACCGGTTACTGGAATTGGCTCGGCAGGCCCAGGACGGGCTGGATGCCGACAGCGCCCAGCGCCAGGTGATAGTTGACGCGGCGGAATTGCTGGGGTCCGCCTTCGGCGGACTGCTCCAGGATGTGAAACGCGGCACGGATGGCGACGGCGACAGTGTGGGCGACGACGATGGTGCCGGCTCGGTGAGCCTGGAGGACGGGGTGAGCAAGGACCGCATGGTGTCGGTGCATGATCCGGAGATGCGCATGGTCACAAGAGCAAGCGCAAGCGCTTTGACGGGCACAAAGCCGCCGTGGCGGTGGACACCGAGAGTCAGTTGATCACCGCGGTGGACGTGCTGGCAGGCAACGCCTGGGACAGCGTGGGCGCGATGGAGCTGGTGGAGCAGAGCGAGGTCAGCACTGGTGTGCCAGTGGTGGAAACCATGGGTGACACGGCATACGGAGACGGAGGCACCCGTCAGGAGTTCGCCGACGCGGGTCGCCGGCTGGTGGCCCGGTTGCCGGGCCGTTCCCGGCGGCCCTACTTTGCCAAGGAAGACTTTCGCATCGATGTTACGGCCGACACCTGCACGTGTCCCGCCGGTAACGTCGTCGTGGGCAGCCGAACTTGGGGAACTCGCACTGACCACGCCGGTCGCAAATATCGTCTGAAAGGGTTCTGGTTCCCCGCCGCCGTCTGCGCCGATTGTCCATTGCGGTCCCAATGCATCGCCGGAACCTCCGGCGCCGGGCGCACTGTGCAGCTCCATCCCCAAGAAGCCCTGTTCCAGGAGGCCCGGGCGTTACAGGAAAGTCCCTCCTTTTCCCAGTATCGCCAGTTGCGGGTGGTGGTGGAGCATCGTCTGGCCCGGCTGGTGCAGTTGGGTATCCGGCAGGCGCGCTACTTTGGCCGCGCCAAAACGAAATTCCAAGTGTACATGGCCGCCACCGGCTTTGTCTAAAAAAGGCCATTTGGGGACAGGGTCTTTCGATTATTGTGGAAACTGGGGCGTAAGTAAGCTTGGAGGGAAACGGGCAAGGAATATAGGGTCAGGGCATCCGCAGGTTTGGGGGTGTCCCATGGTGTCAGGGCTGGTAGGACAAGATGGAACGTCGTTGATGGAGGCGTTGGGGAGGTACCGGATCCGCGCAGCGCCCATGGGAAACGGCATCCTTTGGGAGCGATTTTGGAGTTGGCGGTGTGCGCCATGCTGTGCGGGGCGCGCAGTCTGTACGCCATCAGCTAATGGGGTAGAGACCAGGGACAGGAAGTGTCGGAGGCTTTGGGGTTCACTCGGGAGCGGACGCCGTGCGTGTCCACGCTGCATCAGGTGTTCAGCCGGTTGGACCGAGAGGCTTTTGAGCGGGAGTTAGGGCAGTGGCTGCAGGAGCGCGGCTTGATGGAAGGAGAGGCGGTGGCCATTGACGGCAAAGCGCTGCGGGGCATCCACGGTGATCAGTTGCCCGGAGTGCATCTGGTGGCGGCCTACGCCCATCAGGCGGGGATCGTGGTGGGGCAGCAGGCGGTGGGTGAGAAACGGAACGAGTTAGACGCAGTGGAGGGGTTACTGGGACAGTTGAACCTGGAGGGTCTGGTGGTAACGGGCGATGCCCAGTTCACCCAGCGGGAGGTGTGCCAGCGAGTGGCGGACCAAGGGGGCACTACTTCTTCGCGGTAAAGGCCAACCAGCCCACCCTGCTGGAGGACATCACGGCCATCTGGGATGAGGAACCGGAAGCGGCCCAGGCGGTGCAGATTGACCGGCACAGTGGTCGCATCGAACAAAGGTCTGCCTAAGGCGGATGGACTTCCGACCTGCTGGTGGGCTACAGCGACTGGCCGCACCTGGCCCAAGTGTGCCGACTGGAACGCATCGTCCGCCGCAATCCGCCGGAGGCGGAAACCCGACGAGAAATAGCCTATGCCGTTACCAGCCTGCCTCCCACCGACGCCAGTCCCCAAAGGCTCCTCGCCTTGTGGCGGGGACACTGGGGCATCGAGAACCGAGTGCACTGGGTAAGGGACGTTACCTTCGATGAAGACCGGTCCCAGGTACGCACCGGCTCCGCACCCCAGATCATGGCGGCCCTGCGCAACCTGACCATCAGTGTGATGCGATTGGCTGGCGAAACCAATCCGCCTATGGCGGACCGCCGCCTTGCGCCGCTGCGCCGTCAACCCATCACGTCCCCCGACCCTGATCGGCGCTCACCTCAAATAATCGAAAGACCCTGCATTTGGGGACGCATTACGGGACAGTAACAAGTTTTTCGGGACGGCTCAACACATTTTGGGACAGAGGATGTTCATTTCGGGACATCCTGTCCCGAAATGAACTTTACACAAAAATCGATTGAGGGCAACGACGCCAGTCATGGGGAGGCTCCCCCCAATCTGATGACGGGGGCAGGCGCCGGGAAAAGTGGTGCCTAGACGCCGAAAATCCAGCCTTGGTACATGGCGGCGCATACAGGAACGGTCCAAGCCGCGCCCCGTCCGTCCAAGTAGGCCAGCCCTGCCGCTGTAACTAAAGCGTCGCGGCGGTCGTCAGCGTTCTTGGCGGTTACATTCAGGCCGTCTGGGTTATCCAGCAGGGTGGCGCCCAAGTAGTTGCACTGATCTCTTGTATATGCAGCGTCCCGTGGAATACGGGCGTTTTCGCAAATCTTCAGGAATACCCTCGGATAGACCTCTACCACCGTGGATGCGTCGGGTTCGCAGTTCCGGTCAAATGGCCAGATGCAGGCTGCGGTCTGGCTCCGAATCCTGCGGAGAAGTCGCATTCCAGCAACCGATCCGGGACCGACCATTGCGCCGACGCACTTGAAGATCGAGATGGCAGGAACGCCTGGATTACCCCGGGCTGCCAGTTCTGTGGCGCGAAATCGCTCCTGGTACGATGGCCCACGGAAATCATCAAACAGGTGGAAGTCACGAAACGGACTGGCGCAGTCGCGAATGAACGACGCTCCGTAGAGGGTATCGTCATTGACGTTAAGTTGTTCGACCGCATCCCACAGTTCCGTGTGATTGGTGGGTGCTCCGGCGAGGCCCGGAAAGTACACCCCTAGGTCGCAGTAAGGATACGCGAATGCGAAATCCAGCCCGATCAAGACCTTCTTACACGTCGCCAACTCCTTTGTCATGTAGTCCAGTACGGCGTTTCTGCTCCAGTTGTTGTAGCGATTTTGCGGCGGGGCGACGAGCTTAACTTGGTGGGTTACCGGATCGCATTCGGCAACCTGTATTTTCGGGTTGTGGATGGGTTTCTCGGCACCGGACCAGTCGATGCCGATGTACTTATCGAATGCCATTGTTGCTTTTCCTCCGGTTGGCTCGCCCACCTCTGTGTCTATGTTTCCAGCGGCAGATGCTTCGGTTCGCTCTGCATGTTATCGGTGCCGCTGAATCACTTAGACCAACACTCAATCAACGTATAATCATCGCCTGTGATGTCGAAGTATCGAACATTCATGTTTGTCATGCGAACTTTCCGCTCACGTCTGCGCCGCTGCGGGGCACGAACATCCCCGGATTATCCGAGGTGGCCTATCGGGCTGGACTGCCGGCCCCGCGGGAGCGGCAGATGGCGGATTTCGTTCTGCGCCAGTTGGAGAAGTCGGGACGGGTTCGTGAGGTGCGGGATGGGCGAAGGACGGTTGGGAGGCGGATAGGCAATCCGTAGTTGCACGTTACCTTGGAGTGCTCAAATCATTGATATTGAGGGATGCCTCTATTAAATCCTGATGTTTCCAGATTTGAGTTAGATATTCGGTGTAGCCATCGGGAGCAGGCTGCGGCTCACAGAGGCTGATGAGATCTTGACCTGTAATAGACAGGGTTGCAGTACCAGAATTCAGCAAATAAATATCTACGCTTAAATTGCGGACATGCACCACATCGTTCAGATTGTCACCAATATAGAAACTGGCGTTGCTATAGGGTGGTACTATCAAATCACTACCAGGTCTCTCCAACAAGCCAAGATATGATAGGTGTGAGGTTATGTTGTATCCTACAGGTATATTCAGAGCTTTACACCAATCATAATAATCATTACTAACGAGGCCTGGACCAATGCCATTACGGCGGACATCAATGACCAACTCTGGTTTTCCAAATCCAGTGAAAGGATTGTCCTTGTTGCCGTTGCGTTGCCAAACACAAACTGCGCGTAATTTGCTGAACTCTCTAGCATCATCAGACGTCATGTGTCCCAATACATCCATGGTCTTCAAAGAGTATGTGCCAGGATTGCTGATTTCTCCATCGAGAAGCCTAGCAAAAATGGTCTGTATTCCCTCATCAGACCGTAACTGCACATTATCTTTCCATTGCGAGAAAAAATCATCACTCACCTGTTCATGATCTCCCTTAGATGAAGAAATCAACGACCACTTCTGCAACGCATTCGCCAAATTCTTGAGATTGGTACGCCCTCCAAATTCAGCGATCAGCCGATAAGCTTCGGGGTCCCCGCTTTTAATCATGGCTTCCAATCGGTCATTTAGAGACATCACGCTATGCTCATACGCTTTGGCTTCAGCCATCTTACGTACGTGACGAGGCTCAAAGAATCGCGAAAGCATACCGGATTTCACGCTCGCAGACGGCGTTCCATCCGGTCCAATACTGGTCGTAATCTCAAAGTCTGGGACATACGATGCCATGATGCTCCTTCGTCGCTAAGGGTCTTGACAACACCGGATACAGTATCCTGGCCTATATGAGTGCTGCCCGGCGTTAGGACCGCCGAGCAAACGAGGGGCGAGTGGCGTTGCCCAAAAAGTCAAAAAGTCCGGTATTGGGGGCGTTGCCCAAAAGGGGCTTTGCACAAAAAATCGGACCCAGACTGATTTTTTGTGCAGATTGTCACAAAATTCAACTGTTCGTTACGGATGACAAACCACTATCTCCAGTTCCTCCGGTCGTTCAGGTCGATGTACAGCGTCTCTTCTACGCGGATGTACTCCTCACGTGCGGGATCATGATAAGTTATTTGGGCATCCACCTTTGCGAGCACGGGCTCGGTCAGACGGTTGAAGTCGGCGTAGTCGGGCAACGGTATCTCGGCACTGAAATGGTTGGTGTCAAAGATCACGAGCTCAGGCAGGCCAGACACGATCCGAGGGCCGAACCCCCTGGCCTCCGTTTCAAGACTCCAATCCTCATGCCATGCACTAACCGTAATATAAGCTCGCTCGAATTCCCAACCTTCTGGTGGTGGATTGTCGATTATAGAGGTTACAACCAAGTGTCTGGTCGCGTCGTCGTAAACTGCACTTGTGTCCAAACTCAACGGACCATTGAGCCCTAGAGGTGTGGGCGGTGGTGTAGGCGAGGGTGTGGGCGTAACGTGAATATGGAGAGTGCCGTCATCATGCGCTTGTGCCTGTGGTTGGAAGGAAAGAACGACGGCGACGACGGACGCGGCCACTATAGCGGAAGCGGTGGCGAGTGCGAGGGCGCGAATGTTCATACAGTCTCCTGTGTGGATTGGCTAGCCGGCAGTGTGCCGGGTTGCGAAATAGAGTGATGATCCTAACATTTCTAACGGCCAGCCTAATGGTTGGGTTGTTCTACACCGCGTGCAACGTGGCGATGGCCGTCTGATATGCAAACCTACTTCTTCTTGCTGTGGTTCGTTTGGTGGTTGCTGCTGGCTTTGACGTTCCTGCCTGCCATAGCGATAGGTTTGCTGTGCGGCTGGCGCATGTCCGGTCTGACCTGGCGCAAGGGATTGCTGGCGGGACTCGCCGGCGGATTCGTCGGCGTCGCCTGTTCGATGGGCTGGTATTGGATTGAGGGTCTGTTTTTGCCACGAACCGACGTTATCTTCGTGGGCTACTTCCTGCTGCCCGTCCCCAGCGTGGCCAGCGCCTGGGGGATCTGCCGGCTCTGGCAACGGGTAATAATGCTACTTTGATCGAGAGGATATCTCCATTGGCCTTGCCTGAATGCTGCTGGGAGAAGTAACGCCAGCCGATATTATGTACTGCATCGCTACTGACGACGACCAGTTCACCGTTTCGATCTCACTTAGTGGTACTTGGATCAACCAACCTGACTGGGGCATGGGTGTGGAGGGCATATAAACGACTCCTAACTTGCCGTCTTGCCCGTTGTCAACGACACCCATTAAGAACCCCACTGTCCACACACCATGACGAGGGTATTCCACCCGTACCACCGTATCGAAACCCATACCGGTCTCGCCGGGTTCGGAACCCGGGAGGAGCTTTTTGGCGGTCCCGTAGATAGAACCGATGCCGGGCGTCGATATAATACCCCGCTCAATCCGGCGCCCTGTCCACCTGAATACTGAAGTGGATGCAAACGCCCCAACCAGCAGCAGGGCGGCGACAATTATAGCAACGCCCAGACCGGTCAACTCCCGACCAAAAACGACGGCGATGGCGGGCTGAAGGAGCCCGTCCAGGGTGTCGAAGGCGAACTTTAGTAGCCAGAAAGTAAGTAGTAATGGGAACAGCAGGATAACTCCCCGTACGAAGCGCCTAGCAACGCCGTCCCAAAATCTGCGGTGAAATGGTGGGTGTGGGTTTTCCGTAGTCATTTGATCTCCGTATTCCAGCGTCAGGGGATGATGAGTATGACTCCCGAAGCGATGCAGAGCGGGAGCATTTGATAGAGTACAGGAGACTAAATCCTCGATCCATACATCTCAGCCCCCAGCGAACATCGCCCCTACCCGATCGCGATGGAACCGATCGGGGACGCGAACAGGGGGACAAGTCCGGCTGGATTGTCGTGCGCGATGAGCACGTACAATCCCATTCCGGCTAGGGCGAGTATGAACAGAGCCACGAATAACATTAGACACCTCCAATAAAGCACAATAATTATTATCAAGAGATCGTGGAGGATGGCACCAGGGTCTTTCGATTATCTGAGGTTAGCACCGATCAGGGTCAGGGGACGTGACGGGTTGACGGCGCAGCGGCGCAAGGCGGCGGTCCGCCATAGGCGGATTGGTTTCGCCAGCCAATCGCATCACACTGATGGTCAGGTTGCGCAGGGCCGCCATGATCTGGGGTGCGGAGCCGGTGCGTACCTGGGACCGGTCTTCATCGAAGGTAACGTCCCTTACCCAGTGCACTCGGTTCTCGATGCCCCAGTGTCCCCGCCACAAGGCGAGGAGCCTTTGGGGACTGGCGTCGGTGGGAGGCAGGCTGGTAACGGCATAGGCTATTTCTCGTCGGGTTTCCGCCTCCGGCGGATTGCGGCGGACGATGCGTTCCAGTCGGCACACTTGGGCCAGATGGGGCCAGTCGCTGTAGCCCACCAGCAGGTCGGAAGTCCATCCGCCTTAGGCAGACCTTTGTTCGATGCGACCACTGTGCCGGTCAATCTGCACCGCCTGGGCCGCTTCCGGTTCCTCATCCCAGATGGCCGTGATGTCCTCCAGCAGGGTGGGCTGGTTGGCCTTTACCGCGAAGAAGTAGTGCCCCCTTGGTCCGCCACTCGCTGGCACACCTCCCGCTGGGTGAACTGGGCATCGCCCGTTACCACCAGACCCTCCTGATTAACGACAATAAGGAATGCCGCTGACGTCGACTATTTTTGCCGGTCAGGATTGGGTAAAACCATCCGGCACGGAGGTGCCGGATTTTGATCAAGGACCGACAAGTCGCATTATTGAGGCAGAAACTTATGGAAGGAAAGACACAGGAAACGGCGGCGGCCATGGCCGGAATGAGCGTGCGTTCGGCGCGCAAATGGCAGAGTGGCCCGTTGCCGTCGGAGACGAAACAGGAGCGCTGGTGGCGCACCCGGTCCGACCCCTTCGACGGGGTTTGGGAAGAGGAGATTGAGCCCCTGCTGCGTGGCGATCCCACGGGCCGGCTGAAAGCAACGACAATTATCGAGTGGCTGGAGGAGCAGCATCCCGGCCGGTTCAGTGCGTCCCAGTTGCGCACCCTGCAACGACGATTACAAGACTGGCGGGCGCTCAATGGACCCGATCAGGAGGTGTACTTCCCCCAGGAGCATCCGCCGGGACGGGAGGCCCAGATCGACTTCACCCATGGCAGCGCCCTGGGAGTTACCATCGCTGGTGAGCCCTATCCCCACCTGTTGTTCCAGCTCATCCTCAGCCATTCGGGCTGGCGCTACGCAGAGGTCGCCGCCGGCGAGACCTTCCTGGCGTTGCAGCAGGGATTGCAGGCCGCCCTCTGGACCCTGGGCGGCGTCCCAGAGGTGGTGCGCTCGGACAATGCCGCCGCCCTCACCCACGAGATACGGCGCAGCCGAGCCAGGGCGCTAAACGACAATTACGCGGCCCTGCTGGAGCATTACGGTCTCCGCTCCACCCGCATCAATCGCGGCAAGAGCCACGAAAACGGCGTCGCCGAGCACGCCCACTACCGCTTGAAGGACGCTGTGGACCAGGCGCTGATCCTCCGCGGCAGCCGTGATTTCCACACCGACGACGACTACGCCCAATTCGTCCAGGAGATGGTGGCCAAGCGCAATCGCCTGGTGATGGGGAAGCTGGAGCAGGAAATGGCTTGCCTACGGCCCCTGCCCCCAGCCCCTCTGCCGGAATACGTCAACTACCGTTCCAAGGTGCGCAAGTGGAGCACCATCCAAGCAGCCGGACGGACCTACAGCGTCCCCTCTCGGCTCATTGGCAAGGAGGTAAAGATCCGCTTGTACTCCGATCATCTGGAAGTGTACTACAAGGGCCACCTGGTGGAACGCATGGCCCGGGTGCATGGTGAGGGGGAAACCGGCGTCAATTACCGCCATGTCATCGGCTCGCTGGTGCGCAAGCCGGGAGCCTTTGCCCGCTACCGCTTCAGAGAGCAGCTGTTTCCCACCATGCACTTCCGGCTGGCCTACGACGCCCTCAGAGAGTGGCGGGGTGAGCGTGCCGACGTGGAGTATGTGCGGATCCTGCACCTGGCGGCGAAAACCATGGAAGCCACGGTGGACAGCGCGCTGTCGCTGCTGCTGGAGGCCGGTCAGCCCTTCGACTACGCCGAGGTGCGGGACCTGGCCGAACCCAAGGTGCCCGAGGCTCCGGCGCTCACCCTGGTGGGTCAGCCTGACCTGAAGATCTACGATGGTTTGCTTACGGGCAGCCTGGCCGGGTCGGGGGTGTGCGGATGATGGACACCGACACCAGCGTCATGCGGGATCGCATCGGCCAGCTCTGCCACCAATTCAAGCTGCCCACCATGGGCGCCCAGTCGGTGGCCCGTTTCACCGAAGCCGGCCACGGCGACGCCCTGCCCACCTTCCTGGAGGTGCTGGAACAGGAAGCCGAGGATCGGCGCCACCGGCGCATCAACCGGCTGCGCAAGGAGTCCCGGCTGCCCTCAGGCAAGACCTGGGAGACCTTCGAGCACGACCGGGTGCCGCTGGTGCTTCGCCAGCAACTGGATCAACTGGCCCAGGGCAGCTTCGTGGAACACGGCGTCAACGTGCTGGCTTTCGGTCTGCCCGGCACCGGTAAGACCCACGCCTTGTGCGCCCTGGGCCACCAGCTGGTGGAAACCGGCCACTCCGTCCTCTTCGCCCCAGCCTATCGCCTGGTGCAGGACCTCCTCGCCGCCAAACGCGACTTCGCCCTGCCCCGGCAACTGCGCAAGCTGGATAACTTCGACTTCCTCCTCCTGGACGACCTGGGCTACCTGCCCCAGGGTACCGAGGAGTCTGAGGTCCTCTTCACCCTGATCGCAGAACGCTACGAGCGGAGGTCGCTGGGCATCACCTCCAACCTGGTCTTCTCGGAGTGGGAACGTATCTTCGCCAACCCCATGGCCACCGCCGCGGCGATTGACCGGGTGGTGCACCACTCCGTCATCTTGGAGTTTGACGTCCCCAGCTACCGGACTGATGCCGCCCAGCAACGGGGCCAGTCAGAGGAGGTGAACCGGCAAAACTAATCGACGATAAATCGGCAAAAATAGTTGACGCGGGACACCTCCAGGTTCAACTGTCCCAGTAACCCCTCCACTGCGTCTAACTCGTTCCGTTTCTCACCCACCGCCTGCTGCCCCACCACGATCCCCGCCTGATGGGCGTAGGCCGCCACCAGATGCACTCCGGGCAACTGATCACCGTGGATGCCCCGCAGCGCTTTGCCGTCAATGGCCACCGCCTCTCCTTCCATCAAGCCGCGCTCCTGCAGCCACTGCCCTAACTCCCGCTCAAAAGCCTCTCGGTCCAACCGGCTGAACACCTGATGCAGCGTGGACACGCACGGCGTCCGCTCCCGGGTGAACCCCAAAGCCTCCGACACTTCCTGTCCCTGGTCTCTACCCCATTAGCTGATGGCGTACAGACTGCGCGCCCCGCACAGCATGGCGCACACCGCCAACTCCAAAATCGCTCCCAAAGGATGCCGTTTCCCATGGGCGCTGCGCGGATCCGGTACCTCCCCAACGCCTCCATCAACGACGTTCCATCTTGTCCTACCAGCTCTGACTCCATTGGACACCCCCAAACCTGCGGATGCCCTGACCCTACATTCCATGCTCATTTCCATCCAAGCTCACTCCCGCACCCATTTCCACAATAATCGAAAGACCCTGGGGTCATCGGGGCACATCCGGTCAAACCAAGGTTATAATCGCCACATCAAGAATGAAGGATCGGACATGGTTGGATTGCGGCGTCGCTCTTGGGCCGTCATCAAAGTGATCGCGAGCGCGGTCGCAAGCCTTACCCTGCTGGCTGTCGATTATTACCACCAATATTCCCTGCGGATTAGAGCCGGCGAACGTGCCGTGGCGAGGACAAGACGGATTCGGTTTTCACAAGAAGTCAGACGCCGGGTCAACTCTCGTCAAAACAACAGATGTATGTACTGCGGGATCGTCCTCAACCGTAATAATCTGGAAATCGACCACATCTACCCGGTGGAATTTGGCGGTCCGAACGAGGAACACAATTACCAGGCATTGTGCAAACGCTGCAATTCTCGGAAGGGATTGCAGATCGACTCGGACTTTCGCCATCGGTACCGAGAGTTGCTAGGGTCGGTGCCGGTGGGCAGACCTCCGACAACGCGAATTCCTTATCGGCGTTTCGATGAAATCACCCGGCGAACCCGCCAGGGCGCAACCACCCGCAGTCTACGTCAATCGGTGTACCGGACACCCAGACAAAAAATCATCGCAGGCAGCACCATTGCTGGTGCAGTCCTCGGCGGGGTTTGGTTCTTCGCAATACTCTTGACCTTCCCACCCATACCGTTGGCGGGCAACGTGGCAGTTATTGGTGGGTTGGTCATTTTCGGCGTTGTGTGGGTGGGGTCCGTGTGGCGCGCTAAAGTGACCGGCATTTGGGATCTAGACTAGGCATCCCGTTATTATCAGGCAGTTATCGCTCAAACCGCTCCGCTCACACTCGCGCATGATTGCCAGCGTAGTGTACCGTAGCATGTTGTAGAATCGGCGCGAGTTCCTGACATGGCTGAGGCAGATGTTCGAACACTACGGCATTGAACCCGAACCGGAGGGGCGGAATCCGTCATAGCTCCGTCGCCACAATCGGCAGACCGTCCAGGCAACAGCGGCGCTGGGGATGGGCAGCAGGAAGTAGCCCACGAAAATAACATCGGTTCGCGGCAGAAACAGACCCTCAAACCAGTACCAGCCCATCGAACACGCGACTCCGACGAATCCGCCGGCGAGTCCTGCCAGTAGCCCTTTACGCCAAGTCAGACCGGACATGCGCCAGCCACACAGCAAACCGGCCGCTATGGCAGGCAGGAACGTCAAAGCCAGCAACAGCCACCAGACGAACCACAACAAGAAGAAGTAGGTGCTCATAGCCCACAGCGTCAGACGGCCATCGCTGCAAAGATCATTTCCATGCCCCTATCCTGAAGGGTCATGCGCCCTCCCGTCCAACATTTCACCTGCTGATCTGCGGGGAATCGCCCCAATACTGGCGGCGTCAAGATACCTGTTCAGCAAGCACTTGCTCCGCCACCCACGCCAGCACCGCTTGCGCCGTCAGATCACAATGGCGATTACCCACCTGCCATCTAATCCACCGACCTACCACTGGGCCGCACAGCCCGATGCACAACCGTCGACAGCGCAATGAAGGCCCGCTAATCGGACCCCGTCCCCGCTGACGGCGAGAGGCTGCCTACCATGGGGTTGGTGGTGTGCTCCCCAAGTCGCTGAGCACCCACAGTTCCCACCTACAGCGGAGATTCAGCACTGCGCGCCAGCCATGAGGTCGCTCGGCAATACAATCACCGTTAGGAGGCGACCATGAGCAAAGACCATGAACGCAACGCCGGACCCACCGCCATCACGGCGCGAATCCGCAAGACGATTCAACGGTTGATGAAAACACCAGTCGGCGCAAAATCATGCTGGCCGTCTTCCTCTTCACTGCCGGCTACAGCCTGTTCCACCTCGGTAAAGGCATCGTCAACCACGACGCGCACCTCATCGGCGGCGGCGTCATCTTCACGGCCGTGAGCGTCCCGATGATCCTCATCTGCTGCCACGCCGACCCGAGCGAACCCGGCCCCGAACAGCAGGGTTGAACGGCTGACACGGCCCAATGGTAAGCATGCCTGGGGTAGGCAGCCCCAATGATGCTTGGCGGCGCACTGGGATGACTGGCGACGGGGGCCACCCGACCGTCCCGGCTCCCGCAGCCCCTATATCCACGGCCCAATGCCACCCACCGCACGCACCGCCCACGTTGCCACCCGTCGCCCACCGGCTATAAACTGATACCGCGCAGAGACCGCTCGCCACGTCCGGCGCAGGAGTACACCGATGTTCGTCAGCAGAGACCTCTACAACTACCTCCGCTGCGCCAAGGAGCCCACCAGGACCCACTACCTGCCAAGCCACGACCCCGGCTCAATCAGTCCCGTGCCACCGGAAGACATCTACTACGGCGACCCCATACCCGCCAAATGTTTCACGGCGGACGAGCGCGACGCCATCCTGCTCAGGACCACCAAGGCCCACCGCACGCCCCTCTACGTGCGCCACATTGACGCCACCGACCCCCCCGGCAACCGCTCCATGGCCGTCCGCGCCAACGACCTGGGCATCAAGTACCTGAATTTCGACCTGCCCCGAGCGTTCCGCGCATTCCTGGACGCCGTCGACCTCGATCACACGTTCGCTCCTGCCCATAACAACCTCGGCCTCACCAGGCTGGAACTCGGTGACCTCGACAACTCCATCCGGGATCTCAATCAAGCTCTCTTCCTCGACGAAAACATGGACGCCGCCTACACCAACCGCGGCCTCGCCCGCCTCGAACTCAACCAGCCCGAGGAAGCCTACCAGGATTTCCTCCGAGCTATATCCATCGCACCGACCGACGCCACCCACCACAACAACGCCGGCGTCCTATTCCTGGACTTCGCCGAGCCGGGACTGGCGCTTCGCTCCTTCGACCAAGCGATAAGCCTCCGGCCCGACGACTCCATCGGCCACCGCAACCGGGCCCTGGCTCTCCAAGAGATGGGCGACCACGCCCAAGCGCGCCAAGAGTTCGACACCGCCGACAGCATCGACGACCAGCAATTGAACTCCCTGATGGAGACATCATGAACCGGCTACTCCCGGAACGTCCGCTCAGAGTAGTCGTCGACACCAGCACTGCCTTGCCCATTCTCCTGCTCCGGCATCCGCCTCCCCACTGGCTTGCCCAACTGTGGAACGACAGGACCATCGCCCTCCTCGCCACTAACGAAACTCTTGCCGAACTTCGAGAAAAGCTCATAGAACGCAGCCCCGTCACCGGCGACAATCAAGTCCGCCTCTTCCTCCGCCGCACCTTGGGCCGATACGAAGCCCTTTGCGAAATCGTCCCCGCACCTCACCTCCCGGATGCTCCCCAGTGCCGCGACGCCACCGACCAGAAGTTCATAGACCTCGCCACCGCAGCAGACGCTGACTTCATTCTGGCTCGTGACCCCGACCTAACCGTCATGGATCCCCAACCGGGCTTCCGCATCGTCCACGACATCGATGACCGCCACGTCTTCAACACCGCCGTGCGGGACAGCTACTTAACCCTACCAACACCGCCATTAGAATAAGGTCCTGTCGATCAGTTGCTCAAAATCGTCGGCGCGACGTGTGTCGCAAAGTTGCTCATCTTGGCAGATTGCGGCACCGAAAGCCACTTGGCGGACCTGCGTGGGATTGGACGGGTCTCTGAACCGCGCCGACACGGCGCTAGGAAAAGCCAATCTCCGGATGCCTGGCACCAAGCCTGCCCCGCTCGTGCGGGAACCCCGTCCCCGTCCGCACCGCCGGACCCGTCCTGCGCCCTGCCATCGCCCCTTAACGCACCGCGAGCACGGAGGCGGGCAACATCACCGCCGTTACCCCCGCGGTCACACGGTGGCACCCATCTGTACCTCCGCTACCCCCTTACGAGGCAGATTGCCTGCTCTGCACACCCAAGTTCAACACCGGAGGACGCTCCTTCCCGAATCCAGTGGTTGCGTACGCTGACGGCATCACGCTCCTATAGTCGTCCCAAAAGCGGTGGCACTTTCGTTGTTGCAATCGCACTACGCCTGTGTCAGACGCGCTGCGATCTTCCGCTCGAGGTAATCAGCGAAACTTAATCCCGCCCACCAATCCCCCGTGCACTAAGCACGTCCGACTAGCAACTCTCCCCAAGTGTGCTAATGTGCTCCGGCAATCATGAGTTTCCCAACCATCCACCTTGGATGCGTCCATGAAGAAGATGACCGTTAGACGCCTGGCAACCGTTGTGACGGCCCTGGCGGTGTTGGCGGCGTTCCTACTGGCCGCAGGACTGGGCAACACCGTTTCCGGAATGTCACTGCCAGCGGACCCCGGCAAATCGTCTGCTGGTTTCAACCCGGTTAGCGCGGGCGGCGAATTCGCCTGCGCGGTGACACGCGACGGCCGGGTGATCTGCTGGGGCGGAAGTTATGGCCCCGGCAACACTACGGAAGAGGTGTTCTTGGGTGAACGCTTCATCTCGGTCAGCGCCGGTGATGGCCACCTCTGCGCATTACGGCCTGACGGCAGCGTGTTCTGCCGCGGCTGGAACGAGGCTGGGCAGGCGACACCGCCGGCTGGTCCGTTTCAGTCGGTCAGCGCTGGGGGGAACCACAACTGCGGAGTGAAAACGGACGGAGTGGTGGAGTGTTGGGGATCAGACACGGAATTCGATGGTGAATCATCCTCCGGGAAGGCAACTCCGCCGACTGGTGCCTTCACGTCAGTAAGCGCCGGCGGCCACCACACCTGCGGGGTCAGGACCGACGGCACGGTGGCGTGCTGGGGTTCCGACGAGCACGGACAATCCACGCCGCCGGACGGCGTTTTCGCGTCAGTCAGCGCCGGCGGCAAGCATACCTGTGGGTTGCGGCCCGACGGTACCGTTGAATGCTGGGGTTCCAATGTCGGCCATTACGACGACGGCACCTTTGGACAGTCCACACCGCCGGAGGGCTTTTTCAAGTCGGTGAGCGCCGGCGACACCCAAACCTGCGGCCTGAGGCCCGACAACAGCGTGGAATGCTGGGGAGCCTATGTGTACGCGACGCCGGTAAACCCGCCCAGCCATGCGTTTCGGACGGTAAGCGCCGGTCGCCAACTCGATTGCGGGATACGCGCCGACGGCATCGTGGAGTGCTGGGGATTGGATGAACATCACGCCGTGACGGTGCATCCCGACGGGGTGATTTTTCACGAATCTCCGACGTTCACCGCCATCAGCGCCGAGGGCGGCAAGTGCGGCGTGTTGGCCGATGGCTCCATAGCCTGTTGGGGACTCGACCACGATCAAACGGGCACGCCGCCGGATGGCGTTTTCAAGTTCGTCAACGACAATTGCGCCATTCGCCAAACCGGCGAGCTGCTGTGCTGGGACCCAAACTTCCACATCCTCCCCCACTCACCTGAAGGCGCTTTTGTCGCCGTCAGCGTGGGCAACGAGCACACCTGCGGGCTCTTGACCTCCGGCGAAGTGGTGTGCTGGGGAGAGGACGATGATGCCCGAGCCACTCCTCCTTCCGGCGCGTTCCGGTCCATCAGCCTCGGCGTAGCCCATGCCTGCGGGGTGAAGACCGACGACACAGTCGCGTGCTGGGGCTACGATGATCATGGCAATACCATGCCCCCGTAGGACCGATTCCGCTCCGTCAGCGCCGGCAGTCGCCACACCTGCGGGGTGAAGACCGACGCAACGGTCGTTTGCTGGGGCTACGATGTTGATGGTCGGGCCACGCCACCGGAGGGCAAGTTCCGGTCCGTCAGCTCCGGCCGCCAGCACAATTGTGGAGTGCGGTCCGATGGAAAGGTGGAGTGCTGGGGACGGAAATTCGGACGCGAATTCAGCTGGTCGAAGTACGGCTACACCAACCCCCTGGTGCCTCCGAACGTAACCTTCGAAACGGTGAGCGTAGGTCGGCGTCACGCCTGCGGCCTGCGCCCCGACCGCGGAGTGATGTGCTGGGGTGATGACACCAACGGCCTGGCTTCGCCTTTCGACGCCCGCAAGGGAAAGGCAGACGCTGCCGCGTCTCTCACGCTGGCGCCCACTCCCCCGCCGGTTCCAGCGGCGCCGGAGCCGGGCAGCTCCGGGTTTGTCGCCGTCAGCGCCAGCCTCAATAACACCTGCGGACTACGCCCCAACGGCACGGTGGATTGCTGGGGGCATTACGGGCAAACCGACGGTCTGCCGGAAGGGCCATTTGTTGCCGCAACCACTGGCCCGGCGCACGGCTGCGGGGTCAAAACCGATGGCACGGTGGAATGTTGGGGCTTCAACGAGGAGTACATCTCCGGATTGTTCGAGGACGAGGTCGTGGTCGACGGCCGGGCCACGCCGCCGGCGGGGAAGTTTCAGTCGGTCAGCGCCGGCTACTACCACACCTGCGGACTGAAGACTGACGGCACGGTTGAATGTTGGGGCTCGAACCATGACTTCCGCGGCGCAAGGCGCTACGGTCAAGCCACGCCGCCCGAGGGCAAATTCGAGTCGGTCAGCGCCGGCCATTACCACACTTGCGCCGTGGCAACCGACGGGCACGCCGTTTGCTGGGGTTCCAATCATGACCGCAGCGGGGATGCTCAATATGGTCAGGCCACGCCGCCGGAGGGCAAGTTCCAGTCGGTCAGCGCCGGCAGCTTCCATACCTGCGGGGTCAGGACGGACGGCAGCCTGGCCTGCTGGGGCGCGAACTCCGCGGAGATCTACGGCACAACCTTCCCCGTCGGTCAGGCGGAACCGCCGGATGGAACCTTCCGGTCCGTCAGCGCCGGCCGGCTGCATACCTGTGGAATAAAAACAGACGGGCAGGCAGTCTGCTGGGGTGGGCTCGGGGACACAAACTATTACAGCACCGACCAGGACGCTCCATCGAATATGCCCTTCCAGTCCTTGGACGTCGGCGCGTACCACACGTGCGGAGTGCGCGTGGATGGCGCGGTGGATTGCTGGGGTTCCTACTACCACATCAAGGGGTTTGGGCTCGAACGGCTGGAAGATCCCGGCATTCTCGAACCGCCGGAGCGCTTTTATCTGGCTCGCGCCGGCAAAGCATACCCCTGCGGGTCGAACACCGCGGGAATGGCCGTCTGCTGGGAGCGCGACGGCGATGCCGCCGACATCACGCCGCCGCGCCACTTCAAGGCCGTCAGCGCCGGCAGACACGACACCTGCGGGATAGAGCCGGACGGTACCCTGGCGTGCTGGGGCGCTCATGGAGGCGAGGCCGTGATGATTCCACCGTCAGGTTTGTTCGAGAAGGTCAGCGTGGCGCATCGTCACGCCTGCGCGTTGGAACTCGGCGGCAGGGCCGTTTGCTGGAGCTACGACTCCAGCCCGTCAGTGTTGGCTCCGCCGGAGCCCGATGCAGTGTTCAAGTCGGTGAGCACGGGTGGATACCTGGACTACTACCGCGTTTGCGGGATCAGGTTCGACGACACGGTGCTTTGCTGGGGACCCGGGGTTGATGTGGACGAGACTCCCACCGGAGCCTTCCGGTCGTTGAGCGTGGGCCGTGACTACACCTGCGGCGTAACCACGGGCGGAGGGGTGGAATGCTGGGACGTTCGTTACGAGGACGCAGAGGTTACTCCTCCCCCCGGCAAGTACCGGTCGGTCAACGTTTACGGCGGATATACCTGCGGTCTGAAGACCAACGACCGCGTGGTCTGCTGGGGCTGGACCAACTACCACGGCCGGAAAGCCGCGCCGTACCTCAGGTTCCAGGCCGTAAGCGCCGGGGAAAGCCACGGCTGTGGCATCAGGCTGGACGCCACCGTCGCCTGCTGGGGCATTCGTAGCGACCTCGCCGGCCCCGCCGCGCCGCCGGCAGGGAAATTCCTGTCAATCAGCACCGCCACTTATCACACCTGCGGCGTGCGCAAGGACGGAACCCTCGTATGCTGGGGCTACTTGGGCACAGGACTGGGAGCCGCCTACGGACCAAACTGAACAAGGGACCATAGCCATGCCGACCATGGCGATGCCCCGTAGCCGTTTGACGAGGGACACCAATGTGAACCTGGTCACTCGCTGACTGATGGCAACAGCACCGTTCCGGCGGCAAATCTGGGAACTCCCCAATCAACATCCGGGTTATCCAACATCAGGTCGATGAAGTTCGGCACGAGAAATGCCATAATCGCAGCCCCATCCTGCACCTGACTGCGGTTCACCGAACCTCGCCAAGTCGCACCGCCATGAAGCAGTTGGTTGCGGAGCACATACAGGCGGTCAAACAGTTCTCGGAGGATGACCTCCGTGTTGCGAACGCTGCGAACGCCCAACGCGCTGTTGATTGCGGCTTGCCTGTCGCGAAACTCCTGTTTCCAGCTTGCGTCCTCAACTTCCCGGTCGTTCGAATCCCAGAACCCGCTGAACACGTACTGGTTGTTGAGCAGTATCCGTATCGGCCCCGAGAATCTCTCCCAGACGGAGTCGTAGATCACGTGGTTGCCGTCCTTGCTGATGACCGTTCGAAAATAGTCGCGCATTGCCTCTCTTTCGCCGACCTCATAGCTCCCCGGACGTTCTTCCGCGTAAGCCGCGTTGAAGGCGATCCAGCGGTATCTTTCGCCAAGGACGCAAATGGAGAGAAGCATGGCTCATCGGTTATAATGGAAGGGCATAGAACCTAATCATGAGGCATCCAGCACATGGGAACATTCGACTGGCCGGTGAACATTTCCAGCATAGATCGTGGGCAGACCATGGAGATAGAAGCCACGGTCGATACGGGCGCAGGTTACACCACACTGCCCGCCCACCTGCTGCGTGAGTTGGGGGTGGAGCGCACCGGCCAGCGCAGGTTTCTGTTGGCCGACGGCCGCCCGTCTATATGGATTACGGGCAGGCATGGGCGACGATAGACTTGGAGAGTGTGATTACCATAGTCGTCTTGGGGGATGACAGCGCCCCGCCATTGCTGTGAGCCTACACCTTGGAGGGGCTGGCTTTGGCGGTGGACCCGGTGGAGCAACGGCTGGTTCCGACTCACCTGATTATGTACTAGACCAACAGAACAGGCTCCCGGTCATTGCCGGTCAGCGGGAGCCACCCAAGCCCCCAAAACGACATCAGATACAATTGCAATACTCTACCCTCTGAAGGGTTGGGGACTAAAGGGCGGCTGGTCCTGATTATTGGTTACGGAGGAGGAAGTGAAGCGTTTAGAGGTCCAGTTCATTAGTAATGGAAAGATAATTTAGCCGCGACAGTGAACTGCCAGCCTCAAATCGACCGCCTCCCTTAAGTTAATGATGCAGACGGCTCGATCATCGGGAAGCGGCAACTTTATTGTTCAGATTCAGGGCGACGGGAATTCCATCGTCACAAGTCTGCCGCATTTGAAGTTGACCCGTCGCCGCGGCCTTGCCAGCCAAATTCAATCGGACCCCTACACCGGTAAGGCAATCCAGACCGATGTAATCCGCCCTTTCAGCCGCAGCATCGACATGGTCGGGCGCGAAAATGATCTGGAAGAATTACGCGCTTGGCTGGCAAAAGAGACACCAATTTCAGTTCGGGTGCTCACCGGCAACGCCGGATACGGCAAGACCCGCTTGGCGCTAGAGTTGATCGAGGAAGTGGCACCTCTCGGTTGGCACGCCGGATTCCTCACGAGGTCGGAGCTGAAACAGTTCCGTGGACAGCGTGACGTAGCAAGGTGGGGGTGGAATGCACCTACTTTAGCAGTTGTAGATTATGCATCAGCTTGTGCCCGCGACTTGCATGCTTGGCTGAGCGAATTAGAAGACCATGACGTTTGGGAGGACACAAAAGCGATACACAAATATCCGCTGCGTTTATTGCTGCTGGAACGCCAAGCGGAAACTGGTTCTGGCTGGTGGGCAGAGGTCTTCGGCATCGGTTCGGACGCAGCATTGCTTGAGCGATTGGCCGACCCCGCTGCACCTGTGGCCCTGCCGCCCCTAGATGACATAACCCACCGCCGCGCTATTCTAACGAATACCTTGGACAGACTGGGCAGCACAGTAACCCTGCCACCTCTAGGCGACGATTCTGAATTTGATCGTCGTTTGGGAGAGTTAGCTTGGGCAGGAGTTCCTCTACTGCTGATGCTCGCTGCCGCCACTGCGGCGCGCGAAGGCTTCGGTCCGGTACTTGCCATGGGATCCGAAGACCTCGCCTTCGGCGTTGCAGAAACTGAGTTGACTCGCATCCTTAAGGTTATGGAGAGCAGAAATGTCCCGGAGGGCTTGGCAGCACTGGTGAAACATGTGGCCGCAGTTGCGACCCTGCGTCAAGGACTGACGTCGGAAGCCACAATGGAAGTGATTGAAACGGAAAGTCATGATCTTAACTATAAATTGCCGTACGGTTCAGCAGCGCTGCGTGATGCATTCGCCGTAGCATTGCCCAATGACGGTGGAGGTATCGCTGCAGTGCAGCCGGACATGATCGGTGAGGCTTTGCTGCTAACTGTGTGGAAGGAAGACAACATCCAGGCACTGCCTGCCATCACCCGTGCCTACTCGAACGATCCGGATACGGTGGCTGAGACAGTCATTCGCACCTGCCAGGACTTTGTCATACGCGGCCATCGCTATCCGCTGAACTGGCTTGAGAAAATCTATGCCGATAGCATCGATTTCCGTTCGCTGCTCCACCTCTCGAACACGATGCCCAAATCGACACTAGAACTTAGGGAGATTGCGGCAGAACTGGATATAGCTGTACTTGCAAACGTTTACCCTCACGCGAGCCATTGGAGCGAAATAGGTCAGCTTACGATCCTCGCTGATTCTTTCAGCAACGTGTCGCATCGCCTCTCCGCCATCGGTAATCTGGAGGTAGCGCTCGATGCCAATAAACAAGCCGTGCGGTTCGACCGGGAGTTGGCGACACTCGTTCCCGACGCTGGCAAACCAAATCTTGCCAGCTCTCTCAGTAACCTTTCGAACCGCTTTTCCGATCTCGGGCAGTGGGAGAACTCACTAGTTGCTATTGAAGAAGCGGTGGAGCTATCCCGCGAATTGGCTGCTTCTCGAACTGACAGTTTCCGACCGAGCTTGGCGACGAGTCTCAACGGCCTGTCCATCTGCTTACACAACCTTGGCCGACAGGAAGAGGCGGTTGCTGCAATCAAAGAGGCTGTGGCGATCCGCCGCGACTTAGTCTCCATCCATTCCGATGACTACCGTTCTGAACTGGCCAATTCTCTACTCAACCTATCAACTTACTTATCCAGCCTCCGACGAGAAGATGAGGCACTCGCAGCCAGCGAAGAGGCGGCAAAGATAGGGCGTGACTTAGCCGCCGCAAACCCCGATGCCTTCCGTTCCGAATTGGTTGTCTATATCAACAATCAGTCAAATCACCTCGCCAAATTTGGACGGACTGCTAAGGCCCTCCCTTTGATTGAAGAGGCGGTTTCCCTCGGCAGAGATTTGACGGCGAGCAGCCCTGAGACGTTCCGCCCTGCCTTGGCCAGATCTCTGAATAACCTCTCTAACCGATACTTTGAACTGGATCGGCAAGAAGAGGGACTAGCTGCGATTGAAGAGGCGACCACCATTTACCGTGATTTGGCGGACACTTTCCCTGACGCCTTCCGTCCCGCCCTCGCCGCCTCCCTCAGTAACCTCTCGACTCGTTGGTTTTATTGCGGTCGGCAGCCCGAGGCGCTGCATGCTATTGAGGAGGCGGTTGCTCTGGGGCGCGATTTGGCCGCTGCCAATCCAGATGCCTTTCGTCCCGCCTTGGCCCGTCACCTCATCAACCGGTCAAACTACTCCTCCGAGCTCGGACGCCCAGATGAAGCCCTCACTTTGTTAGAGGAGGCAGGTGTGACATTGCGGGAAGCGTTCCTGGCGCAGCCAATGGCTTATGAACGGGAGATGGATATGATCATCTCGGGCTATTCGCAACTCTGTAGAGACACTGGACGTGAGGTGTCTTATCCCGCAGTCTGGACGCCGATACTCGAAACCTTGCAACGCCTTAATGAACAATCCGAAGGATAACCGAGGAGGAGAAACAATTGATCGATTGCGGAACGTTGGCTATGTCCTTTGCGACCGCCGTTGCCACTGAAGCAGGCAGCAGACTGATTGATTGGCTCAAACGCCACTTCGAATCAAATGCTACCGAGGTTGCAGAAGCAATCGTTGCTAATCCAGACAACGACGGGGCGAAGAGGATTCTGGCAGACCTTCTTCAAAAGGAGTTGGAGAAACGTCCGCGCCTTACTGAAGAACTAGGCTTACTCCTTGACCAAGTTGGGGTTGACTATGCGCCACAGACCTCGACGGTTAGCGGCGGAGGGACGAACATTCAAATCCAGGGCGACAACAATCGGATTGGAGGTTAAATTTGTCCAGGATGCGGGAAAGGGGCTTATCCCACTTGCTTCAACCAAAACAACTGGACTGAATTTCGCGGATTGAGTAAAGGCTTTTGCCCGCACCTGAAGTGTAAGTTAGCAGTTTCCTGCCACTGCGCTCCATGTTAGGATCCGGGCATCAAGCTAGCGCTTTGGCAAGCTGGCAGAAGTTTCGAGGGGCATAACACGATAGAGAGTTATTGTATGCCAGGCTGTCGAAGTGGACATCGGTAATCCAGTTCGTAAGGTGATCATAGCAATAGCTCACAAATACGGTGAAATTCTCAGCCCTTACGTAATTGCGGTCTGGCCCAAGCTGTCGAATCACTTTTCGTTCGGAGATGATGACGACATGGTTGCCCTGTACGGTGATAAAGGGTGTGAGGTCCTAAGCAATGGTCAACTGAGAGAAGTTGTCAAACCTAACGCCGTATTCACTGCCAAGAAGGATGACGGCACTCACCGGTATTCCGACATTTCAGCGGTGCTTTTTTTGCCATCCCTACAACACTGACTCATCCAAGATCTATATTCATCACAACCCTTTGCCAAGCGTCCAGTCGGGATGAACGTGTTCAAGGGGATTTCGCAGTGCACTATCGATTTCGCTACTGGTCGGGCGCAGTGGGTATCTCAGTAGTACACCCTGAATGAAACGGAACCCCCAGAGTGTCATGAAAGAACATCTGACAATTCATGGACCCTTACTCCAAGCCTGCCTAGACCGCATGAAATCCTATAGGCGAGAAAGAAAGAAGGGAGCGATAGCGGAAGGCTATGTGGGGCTAATACTGGGCGATTGCTCCGGCCAATTGGATCGAGAACCCGACTTCTCCGGCAAACGCCCAGATTACGAGTGGACAGTGGCGCCTCAGTTACCAAGTTCCTATCGATTTATTGTAGAAGTCACATATCTCGATAGCGATGAGAGTTCTGTTGACCGTGTGAAACGCAAGATTCATAAGTACCGACCGCTTGCTGAACATCAATATTATGTAGTGGCGGCCGTGTACGAAGAGGGACTAGACATCAATGAAGTCCAAAGACCCTGCATGCCCGGCGTTGTGATGAACCTAGCAATAGATATGAATACAGGCGAAACATCTTCTACGGACGCAGGAATTATCCCTCAAGAATACACAACTGGTCATGCCTCACTGCTATGGCTAATACCATTTCCTCCGAACATATTTGAAGGAAGTGTCAGTCAAACAATGACCATTGCCCAGATATTGAGCGAAAACGCAAGAGAACTCCCTGCGGAAATATTCACATTGAACCTTGCGTCGTCACCAGGCATATCCCGGGTAAGGACGTAAGCAACCCTAGCAGCCAGCCAATCGCACGTCTCCACCCCCGCGGGATACTGGTGCGACCATCTTTCTGTAGACACCGCAGCCGCCCGAGATTGATATTCCCATAGGCAAGGCTGAATCTGTCTAACGGCCACGGGTGGTGAAACATGGCCATCAGAGGCGTGTGCAGTCTGTCAACTGACTTCGAGTCCCACTGCCCATGTATACCTGAGTTTGGTGCCGTTTGATTTTTCGGGACAATATGCTCCCATTCCGTAGGGACATCCCACAGAATCAAACGGTACCCCCCAACAAGGGCAAGTACGGCCAGAATTTACTCCAAGAGCACAGCAGCGGCGACGCCCAACGCATTTACGGGTTCGACCATTACGCCCTTGGCAAGCCCGGCGGCGTCGCCTCGGAGCACAGCAGTTCCAGCTCCGAGGATCACTGCATGATTGGCCAGCTCACCGAAAGAAAGTTGGACCCGGCACCGTCTGAGGCATCACCATCCAGCTGCTCAGCATCAAATAGGGGGAGGTCGGGATGAACGCGACGGGCCGGTATATCCACGTCGTCGTCCAGCCTCAACACCGATAACCCCGCCAGAGGCGCGATGCCGACGATAACCACAAATCAGCCCGGCAACCCCGGCATACACGGGGATAGTTCGAACCCGTCCAGCGGTAGAAGCCGACCTTTAGGTCGGCTGAGCGCCGAAGATGTCCAAGACACATAGGTCCAGAGCCTGCCGGACACGCCATCATTTTTGACAGCATCAAGCCTCCCACCATATCTTGGTATTCCCGAGAAGGCTTGACTCCGGCAACCGAACCGTACTCCGACAGTCCGACGCCGAAGGAGCAAGAAAACATGGACGCATCGACTTTCGACCTGCGGTTGGACAAGCTCACCGAGGCAGTAGTTTTCCTGATCAACAGATCGCAGAACGACCCCAACTTCGGCGAGACCAAGCTGGTCACGATGCTGTATTACGCCGACTGCGCAGCATACCTGCAATTTGGAGAACCCATTACCGGCGCCACGTACCTGCGCTACCCGCACGGCCCGTACCCGCAGGCATGGGCAGCCCGCAGAAACGCCATGACGATGGCCGGCGACGTGGACATATTCTCCGAAGAACTGGGGATCGACGTCCACAGGCACCGCTGGATCGCAAACCGACTAGTACACGCGGAAGTTCTATCTTCTCAAGATGAGACCATCCTCAACCAGCAACTGGAACGTTTTGACAAATTCGATGCCACCCAAATAGTGGACTACGTCCACCAGGAGTTCGGATGGATACTGACTGAACCCGGCCAAGCAATACCCTATGACCTGGCTGGATTGTCCGACGTCCCGCTGACCGATAAAAACCTCGACACCGCCAAGAGGATTGCCGCCAATGCCGCCAGTAGACGAACGGCCGCAAGAGGTCATTGAACGAGAGCCGTTCCCACGTGGCTGGGCTGATGCCGTCCAAAACGACGAGATCACCGAAGAGTCGGGGCGCTTCCTCGCCAAGTTCCGGAGCAGGCTCGCGCGAAATCCTCGTCAGTTCAGGCATTTTGAAGGATTGCCCATCGACACTCGGGCCGTAACGTACGACCGAAGATCCATCATCTGGTACTGCTTAGTTGAGGACGACCACGCGGTATACCTGGAATACCTCGCACCCGTATGACAGCCAGGCCGACCGTCTGCTTGACCACCGTCGCACGGAGTCCAGCTACTGCAACGCGGTCCAACCTGGCGCATCTCCGGGATCAACATGGCGGTTCACCAGTCCATCCAGTCCCAGTTGATGGGACAGGGTCACCGGTAGGAATCGGCCGCGCATCGGCCACCGGGTGGCGCCGGTCAAAGGCAATGTGGATGCGGGCGAGTTGATCCGGTGGTAATATCCGTCGGGCGCTCCTAGTTTCGGGCTGGTTTTCCGCTTCCAATATCCCCGAAGCTGGGAACACTCTCCTGTGTCATCACCATGACGCCATTCATGGGGGAACCTGTTTAGTCAATGGCATTTCGCTTCATTCACTCCGCCGACTGGCAGATCGGCAAAGTTTTCCGCTTCACCGACGGTGCGGAGATGGGCGGCCTCCAGCTGGCGCGACTGGAGGCGATCACGCGCATCGGCAATCTCGCCGATTAGCACGACGTGAGCCATGTATTGGTTGCAGGCGACGTTTACGACCACGCAGCGCCCTCCCCCGCACACGCAACCAGGTCGTCGAGCGAATGCGCGCTCACACGTCGGTACAGTGGCATCTGCTGCCGGGAAACCATGATCCGCACCAGCCCAACGGACTGTGGGACCAACTCCGAAGGCGTGGTCTGCCTGACAACGTCCGCGCGCACATAGAACCCACCGCCGCCGTCATCGAGCAGGATGCCACCGTCCTGCTCCCGGCTCCACTCCAACATCGTCGGACCCTCAATGACCCCACCGCCTGGATGGACGAGCAGGTCACCGATGACAGGACAGCCTGATACGCATCGGTCTGGCTCATGGCGCCGTGTACGGCTTCGATACAAATGAGGAACAGAGAGCCAACCGGATCGACCCCACGCGGCCGGAGCTTGCTCGACTTGACTACCTGGCGCTGGGCGACTGGCACGGAGAGCTTCAGGTAAACGAGCGCTGTTGGTACAGCGGCACGCCAGAGACGGACTCGTTTCAGACGCGGGGTCAGGGCACAGCCCTGCTGGTGGAGATAGACGGTCCGAAGGAGTTGCCCGAGGTCACTCCGCTTCGACGGGTCAGTACCACTGGGAAACGCTGGATGAGCGCGTGGAAACCCTGGAGGACGTAGATCTGCTTGAGTACAAATTGCGGAACCTGAACGGCGACCTCAACCACACGCTGGTCGATCTAAAACTCTCAGGAGCGCTCTCACTGGCTGACCTGCTGCACTTTGAGGAACAGATCGTAGATGGGGCGGCCGCAGCGCTTTACCATCTTCGGATCGACCGCGGGCAGTTGTTTCCGGAACCCACCGACGACGACCTTGACAGCATTGATCCGCGCAGGATTGTGCGCGCCGCTGCTGACAGGCTGCGAGGAATCATCGAGTCGAGGGGGAGTGACGCCGAACTCGCCCGTGCCGCCCTTCATCGACTCTACATCGAGCACAAGAAGCTTGAATCGGGGCAACGATGAAACTGCGAAAGCTCTCGGTCAACCAGCTGAAGCGCTTCGCCGTGCCCACACAGTTGGGCGAACTCGGCGACGGTCTCAATCTGGTCGTTGGGCCGAACGAGCTTGGCAAATCGACCCTGTTGGACGGGCTTCGCGCAGTGCTGTTCGAGCGCCACAGTTCCAGGGCACGCCCAATCGTGGCATTGCAAAACGATCGAAGTGGCGCGGCGCCGGTCGTTGAGCTCGTCTTCGAAGTCAACGACGCTGAGTACACGCTGACCAAGCGCTTCGTGAGGAGCTCCTTTGCGCGGCTGCAATGTCCTGATGGAACGTTGCTCGAAGCGGATGCTGCCGAGGACGAGTTGCGCAACCTTCTGGGATTCGCCGAGGCCGGCAACCGGGGAGCGACTTCGGATACGCTCGGCATGTGGGGCGTCCTCTGGGTTCTGCAGGGACAGTCTTTCGGCAGACCGGACCTGCCCGATTCGGCGCTGGCAAGTCTCAGCGCCGGGCTGGAGTCCGAGGTCGGCACGGTGCTCGGAGGCCGGCGCGGCAGAGAACTGCCGCAGGTCATCGAACAGCGGCGTGACGAACTGGTGACTCCGGCCCGGCGCCAGCCCCGCGGCGAATACAAGGACACGCTTGATCACGTCAGTGAGCTCGAACAGCGTCTCGGCGAGCAGCAGCAGCAACAGCTGGAGATGTCGGAAACGCTTGAGCAGTTGGCGGCGACGGCAGCGCGGCTCACGCGGCTGGAGGAAGGCAGTCAGGACCGCATCGATCAGGAAGAACTTGCGGAGGCTCAGGAGCAGCTCGGCGAGGTGATGCGGCACGACCTGCAACTCGAAGCGGCTCTCAGTGAGCTACAGAACCGGCAGGGACGGTTGGAGCAAGCCGAACGCGCCGAAACCGAGCGCACATCCCGGCGAGCTGAACTCAAGGCGGACCAGGAAAAGCTGAGGCAGGACACCGAGCGGCTGGAGGAACTGCAGGAACACGAGCGGGAATCATCGTCGTCGCTTGACGAACTGCGGCAGGCCGCGACGGACGCCGAAGCGGCCGTTGAAACAGCGATACGGTCAGAGGCAAGCTGGCGCCGCATCCTGGACCGTATCACTCGCTCCGCAGAGCTGGACGACCTGCTCCGCCAACAGAGCGCTGTCGAAGCTGCGCAGGAGCGACTCACTGAAGCCCAGCGTCAGGCCGAGCAGATCAGAGTCACGGATGAATCTCTGCAACGGATCCGCCAGGCCACGGACACAGCCGAGCAGGCAAATGCCCGGCTCAGCGTCGCGGCAACGCGCGTCACCTTTGACATCCCAAGCGACCGTCTTACCGGCATTGAGGCCAACGGCGTTCCGTTGACGGACCCGCCCAGGACGGTCGAGGCAGTGGAGCCGGTCACGATCACCATCCCCGAGCGGGGCAGGATCCTCATCGAGCCGGCCGTTGCCGACCGTGACCAGCTCATGCGCGCGGAACGGGAAGCCAGAGTTGATCTGGACGCTGCGCTCAGCGAAGTCGGAGCGCAAACGCTTGCCGACGCACAGGTCCTGCGGGACCAACGGCGCGATCTCGAGGTCACCGCCGACGCGGCTCGTCAGGAACTGGAACGGCTCGAGCCGTCCGGCAGCGCCGCCGCCCTCCAGTCACGAATCGACGAATTGATCCAGGCGCTGGCGGACCTACCGGAAGAGGAGGGCACGGTTCAGATCCCAGAAAAGGAGCAGGCTGAGGTTGCCCTGGAATCCGCACAGTCAGAACTGCAGAAGGCAAGGGACGAGGAACGGGTCGCCCGTGAGGCTGTGGACGAGCGGGCACGATCCGTCGCAGACCGCATGGTGGAAGTGCGCACGCTGCAGAACACGGTGGATAGTCAAACCGACTTGGTCGAAAGGCGGGATGAACAGCTCCGGAGCGACGCCGAAGCTGCACCCGATCAGCAACTCGCGGAGGCGCGCGAGGCAGTTGCGCAGGCGGTGACCGAACAGCAGCAGACCGTCTCCTCGCTGGAGGAGGAGCGACCGGCCAATGCCAGGGCGCAGCTGGAAGCTCGGATCACACGACTCCAGGCGACGATTGAACAACGCGAAAGAGACCGAGTTGAACTGCAAATCGAGAGCGTCCGGCTACGTGAGCGCATCGAAGCTCACGATGGCGCCGGCATCGACGAAGCCATCGAACACACGCAGCATCAACTCGACCTGGCCATCCGCCGCCGTGAACATTTCGAACGCGAAATTGCGGTCCTGGACCTCCTGGCCGAAACGCTTCGCACAGCCGAGAGCGACGCCAGGGAACGCTACCTCGCCCCAGTCGTCAATCGCGTCCATCCGTATCTCCAAATGCTCTTCCCCAACGCCGAGATCGGCATAAACGAGGACCTGTACATCACCGGTGTGTCCCGCCGCGCGGGATATGAAGCAAGTTTCGATCATCTGAGCATGGGCACTCAGGAACAGATCGCCGTCCTTGTTCGCCTGGCCTTCGCCGAGATGCTGATTGACCAGGGCGCGCCCGCCGCTGTGATCCTGGACGACGCGCTCGCGTTTTCCGACGACCAGCGGATGCGGCTGATGTTCGACATCCTCTCGCACGCCGCACAGCGCGTCCAGATCCTGGTTTTCACCTGTCGCGAGCAACTCTTCGAGGGTCTCGGCGCCCACCAACTGCAGCTTGCCACGGCCGATCCCGATACCCTCCGCTCTGCCCAGGCCTGTTCCGTGGTCAGGTCACCAACGCTAATCACCAGCGTCCCAGCGCCAGAGGGACTGCCGGCCGACGGCAGGGATCGGCTCCGGCAATGCTTTCACGCCGGTGAGGAACCACAGCCAGCAGCCGGTGCTGAAGTCGCCCCAGGAATCGATCTAGGTTCGTGCCGCTCCCACGGCGCACCCCATCTCGGTGTCGGCCGCATGGACCACATGGCCGGTCATTGGGTCCATGTATTCCACCGGTGCCATGCCGGCCAGAATGGCGGTGGCCAGCTCCGCGCCCGTGGGGATGTTCAGCTGCCAGTCCTCGCCCAGTCGAGTCCGCAGTTCCTTTTCAATGCATTCGCCCGGCTGCCGCACCACTCGCTTGCCGGCGTGGATGGCGATGACCTGGCCCAGCAGCCCCTCCCGTGCTGGCCAGGACCTGGTCTCTATCGTCTTGATCCCCAGGGCGGTCAGCGTGGCCCAGGGCTGGTGCAAAGTGATGGCGTACACCGGCTCATCCCTGGAAGTTTCGGAAATGTTCCTTGGAGGGCGCTCCCCGCGGGACGCCCGCCACCGGTCCGGCGCCGGGTTTGATCTCGGCGATCACGGCCACGGCCACGGCGGCCCTGATGACGTGGTGGCGGCAGTAGTCCTGGCCGCCGATGCGGTAGAGGGTCTGGACGTAGACGGTGTGGGGCGCGCGGACGTGCGGCACCGGCTCGGCGCCGCAGGCAACACATTGGGGCATGGTTCTCACCTCCGGAGAATGCGGGTCAGTTGCCGAGATTGCAATGAGATTTCCGGCAACTCTTCCCGGCGCCCCGGGCGGAAGGTTTCAGGCCGCCTGCGGCAAGCGTCGCCGCGGCGTCAATGCGCCAACATTCTGCGGACCAGGGATAAGGCAGGAGCTATCAGTCAAAATTGACACCAAGGAGATCCAACCATGCAATGGCAAAACATCATCGAGCTGGCGCGGCAGATGTCCGCAACTGAATCGTCCGACCGTCTCCACCAAGCCAGGGTTCGCATGGCCGTCGCCAGCGCCTACTATGCCAAGTACCACGCCCTGGCCCGCAGCAACGCGGACCTGCTGATCGGTCCATCCGAGGCGGAGGGCAGCTCGCCCGAGTGGAGCCGCGTCTACACGGCCCTGGGCGGCGACTCCGCATTCGAGCTGATGCGGGCCGACTTCTCCCGTCAGCCCGAAGCCGTCGGCAATTTCGTCGACGTCTTTCTCGCCACCCATCACCAGCGGCTGCTGGCTGAGGAGGATCCGGAAAACACGTTCACGGCCGATCAGGCCCGGGACTGCATCGACCGGGCGGAGACGGCCATCTCCGAGTTCCTGTCCGCCCAGCCCGAACAGCGCCGAGCCTTCGCCGCCCAGCTCCTGCTGTCCAGGCCCGCGTGGGGAACGACCAATGCCGACGAGGCTGCGGTCAGACCGTGAGGTCCGTGAGTCCCCATCCGCCTCCCGGTAGTGCCAGGCGTGGCATGGCTCCTGGCCCAGGATGGTAATCTCGTCGTTAATCTCCGCTGCGTTTTGCCTGTTACGGTACGACTTGCGTTGGTGAACAACTAGAACCACCAGGAAAACCAGCTCGTCGTCCAGCAATTCGTACTGCATGCGGTACCGGTTTGGATCGTGACTTGCGAGCTCGTCTCCATCGCATTACAATCGCCGCCCCATCGTGGTTGCAGCGTTCCCATGGACCGATACTGGCGGAGTTCAGCGGGTGGCTGGTTGTTGCAGAAGAGCTGTGACCCCAAGCATGGCGACGTACCGGTCGGCGGGTCGCGTTGGCCTGATCCATCGCGAGAGTAGGGCGACCATCGCTCCATGCTCGCCGCGTCAGGGTGGAACCCCCGACTGCCCACTCGCCGCGTCCGCTCCTGGGGGACGACCATGCCGGGAGGACGGTCGTTTCACGGCTGCCAAGGACGGGAAGGCGTTCGTCGCTCCCTACATAACGGTCGACGCCGTGCCCGATGGGTGATTGTCGTCGCCAATCGGCGGCGACGGTAGCAGCTTCGGAATCGACGTGAAAGCCAGTGCTACGTCCCGCGCGTCGCCGTCGCAGGAGCAGGCGGAGAAGTTCAAAGGAGGAATGTCATGCCGCAGAAGAGGGATTTCACAGTGCAACGGGGCGACCGGTTGACCGAGCGGTTCGGGAGAACGGGCGCTAGCTCAAGTGGATGCGGCGGCGTTGCGCCAACCTCTGCGCGGAGGGCGTTTTGTCCGCTCAACTTGGGCTGACGACTTGGGAGGGCGGTCCTACGATGATCAAAAACCAGCGACGTGATGCAGCGCGGATCATCAGGGGGTCGAAATGAAGATCGCAAACGAAATACCCTCGGTCAACTTCCATTTGTGGAGACCCTGCAACATGAGGTGCGGGTTCTGCTTCGCCACCTTTCAGGATCTTGGACAGGACGTCCTGCCCAAAGGGCACCTGTCGCGCGAGGGTTGCCTCGCCGTGGTGGACGCGCTGGCCAGCGCCGGGTTCGAGAAGATCAACTTCGCCGGCGGCGAACCCACCCTCTGCCCCTGGCTGCCGGACCTGATAGTGAGGGTTAAAGAACTGGGTCTCACCACCTCCATCGTGACCAACGGCAGCTGTATCACGTCGGCATGGCTGGACCGCGTGGGCGGGTCCCTTGATTGGGCCGCGCTCAGCATAGACACGGTGGACCCGCAGAAGCTGGAAGAGACAGGACGAACCACCCGGTCCGGCCCAATGAGCGAGGACGACTACCTGAACGTCATCGATACGCTGAAGGAGTGGGGCGTTCGCGTGAAGATCAACACCGTGGTGACGCGGAGCAACTGCGACGAGGACCTGACCGGCTTCATTGCCAGGGCGCGCCCGGAGCGGTGGAAACTGCTGCAGGTGCTTCCGGTCGGAGGCCAGAACGACGGCCTGGTCGACGATCAGGTGGTTACCGTCGAGCAGTTCGACGCCTACGTCGACCGCAACCGGCGCGTGGAGGATGCCGGAGTGGCGGTGGTGCCGGAGGACAATGAGCTGATGACCGGGAGCTACGTGATGGTCGATCCCGCGGGCCGGTTCTTCGACAATACAGCCGGCGCCCACGTCTACAGCCGATTCATCAATGACGTGGGCGTCGAGGCTGCGCTGCAGGATGTATCGGTCGACCCGGCCAGGTTCCGTTTGCGGGGGGGTCTATATGCCTGGTGAAGAGCACGGAGACAATACGGTGGAACGTGAAGTGATGCCCCGTCTCCCCACCAGTGGTCAGATATTGGGGGCACTGGTTACGAGGTTGGGCCTCAGCCTGCCCGCTCACCAGCAGCGAAACGCGCGCCGGTATTTCGCCGCTGACCCCGAGCGCCTGGTGAAAGACGCCACCAGGGCCGAGATCATCCATGCCATAGCGGAGGCGTTGGCCGATGCCGGGTTCGTCTCGTCGCCACGGACGGGGGAGAGCGACCATGAGGCGACGCCCTCGCTATCCTCCGTGCTGCAGTGGCACGCGGATCATTGGGACCTGATGCGGTCGTCGGTCCGCCGCCGGACGGTGAGCATCGTACCCAGCCGCCTGCCGAAGGTCTGGGAAGCGTACGTCAGGCTTGCCGTGATTGACCTGGCCATCAGGGTGGCGGCCCACCTGCACCTTGCCGGGACGGCTCCCGCGGCCCTGGCGCTGCTCGACTGGGCGACCGTTGCTGCCCGAGGCGAGTTTCTCAACCAAAAGCGCCGGCAGACTGCCCTCACGCTGGAGGACCTCGCAGAGGCCATCGGCGTGGCCGACAATACCGTGGACGCCTGGATGTACGACGGCGCCCGGCCGTCCAATGACAACCTCACCAAGTTGGCCGAGACGCTGGCTGAGCACATTGAAGGCTCGGACGCGGCGAGTATCGCCCTTGAGCTGCGGGCCCTCTACTGGATCAGCGACGTCGCCGAACTGTTGGCGGAGCACATCGGGGATGCGGCCGTGGGTGAGATCATCGGGCATTTGCGCAAGTACTCCGAAGAAACCTATCGCATGATCGACGATCAATTTCCCGCCGAAGACCGTCCGGAGGATCTCACCGTGTTGGCTGATTTGGGCGTTGGCGCCCGTGTTGCGGGGCCCCTGCTGTCGGCGCTGATTCAACGTGAGACAGACGGAGAATGGCAGGAGGACCTGCGGTCCACCGGGTTGCGTTGGATCAACCGCGTCGTCTCCGTGAACATGAACGCTCGCATGGCCGAAGAGGATGAACTTATCCAGAAGACAAAAGGGCGCCTTTTGGAAGACTGGGACGTGAGCAATCCCGAAGCCTATGCTCATTACCGGCGCTCGTTTGAACTCCAGATGCAGGGCAAACCCGCCGAAGCTCTGTCCGAGGTCGAGATCGCGGCGCGCCTCGACCCATTGGATCCAGCCAACCACTTCACGCTGGGATCGGTGAAAACCAGCATCGGCATCGCACATGGCGACGTGGGTCTCGTGAACGAGGGCCTGGATGCTCTGTGGTTGGCGGTTACGCTGGACCCCAAGTGGATTCTTCCCTGGACCGAGATAGGCGCCACCCTGTATTACACCGACCGTCCAGAGGAAGCGGTCGCACACCTCCGCAGGGTGAAGCCGGAATGCGGTCCACTGGATTCCCGATATCACAGCACCTTGGGGCGTGCTCATTGGAGATTGAAGCAGTTGCCCGAGGCCCTGGCGGCGTTTGAGGCGGCCCTGGAACTGGATCCCGAGGGAACGTCCGTTTTGCTGGCCGCCTCGGAACTCGCCCTCTTGACCGGAGACGGCAAAAAGCATCGGCGGTACCTCAGGAGGGCTCAGCATTTCGGAGCCGACGAGGGTACGCTCAGGTTTTGGGAAATGCTCCGGGAATTCGGTGAAAGAGACCGGGCCAATGCTGGTTCCGACGAACACGACCGGAAGATTGCCGTCATGGACGCCGTCATCAGGCTCAGTCCCGATGACGATTATGCCCACATCACCAGGGGCCTGGCCCACTTCGCCAAGGGCAACGATGACCTGGCGATCGCGGACATGGATGCCGTTCTGCAGCTGGATCCGGACCATGCGGCCGCGTATATGCTGCGGGGCACCCTGTTCGGCAACCGGAAGCGGTGGGACCTTATGGCTGCCGACATGACCGAACTCGTCCGGCTCAGGCCTGATGATGCTCGGGCCCATTATCAGCGGGGACAGGCCTACGGTGAACAGAATGAGTTGGACCGGGCGTTCGCCGATCTGTGTGAAGCCATCCGCCTGGATCCCGACCACGCCGATGCCCGCCGTGTCCACGGTGATTGCCTCCGATACCAAGAGAAATACGATGAAGCAATCGTGGACTTCGACACCGCGCTCCGGTTGGACCCCGGGAACTCGGCAGCCCACCTGGGGCGGGGAGCGGCGTATCGCATGAAGCTCGACTTTGCCCGGGCCATCGCCGATTACGACGCCGCGGCCCGTCTCAAGCCGGAAGAGCCACTCACGTATCGGTTTCGCGCCGATGCCTACGTTGCCGCGGAGCAGTACGACCTCGCGATCCTGGACTGCAACACCGTGTTGAAACTCAGCCCCAGAGACCCGATAGCCTACTTCACGCGCGGCAACGCGCACCTGTTCAGCGTCCAACTGGAACTGGCGCTGGCTGACTTCAGCTCGGCGGTTGAATTGGACCCCGCCAGCGGTCGTTCCACCTACGGCCGCGGCCTGGTCCGATATTTGCTGGGAGATGAGGACGGCGCTGAGAGGGATTTTCAACTCGCTCGCGAGCTGGGCTACGATGATCAAGACCCGCAATGCTGACAGCGTGATGGCCATCAGGCCGAACGTCGTCGCCGGTCTTTAGCATTGGGCTTTGGGGCGGAAGCACGTAAGGGTTTTGCCCAGTGGTCGCACCGCCCCGATTGGACACGACATTCATTAATCGCCGGCATTCTCCGCCTGTTCAGAGGACATCCGCCCCAGCGCGTTGAACGCCAACGATTCCCCCGCAGCTCCAATGGTTTCCGCGATCCAATTGGCTATCAGGGGTATTGCTTCTCGATTGAGTCCCACAGAACGTCTCGGTGCATCTCAGCGGCTATTCCGTCGTCCCAATCGTTCTCATCCTCATCGTGGCGCTCCTGTTCCGGCTTCTGCCGGGGCTCAGTTTGACGTAACTGTTCGGGCTTGAGGGGAAGCGAGGAGTTGTTTGCAGGTGGTGAGGGTATTGAGGCCTTGTGCTCGCCAGGTGGCGAAGATCGACGCTGGTGTAATCTTGGTTTCGGTTCCCTGCTGTGAGCGGGTGCCGCGCTGATCTTGCGGCTGATCACCACTGGGCGCAGGCTGCGCTCGGCAGCTGTGTTTCAGAATATGAGCCGTTCAGCATGGTATGGAACCGTGTAACGACTGGAACGGTTGGCGTCAGGAGACGTCGCTGTTTTCGACCCAGCGCCAGAAGGACTGACGGCCGACGGCAGGGATTGGCTCCGGCAGAGACTCCACGTCCTCCAGGAACCATAGCCAGCGGCCGGAGCTGAAGTCGCCCCAGGGATCGATGGGGGTTCGTCCACTTCCGACGGCGCATCCGACCTCGGTGCGGCCGTCATGCACCGCGTGGCCGCTCATTGGATCCACGTACTCCACCCGGGCCATGCCGGCCAAAGTGACGGTGGCCAACACCGCGCCTGCCGGAATGGCTCGGCTCCATTCCTCCCCCAGTCGGTCCCGCAGTTTCTGTTCAATGCGGTCGCCCGGTCGCCTCACCATCTGCTTGCCGGCGTGGATGGCGAAAGTCTGCCCGAGCAGCCGCTCCGGCGCCGGCCAGGACCGGGTCTCGACCGTCTTGATCCCCAGGGCGATCAGCGTGGCCCAGGGCTGGTGCAAAGTGATGGCGTACACCGGCTCATCCCTGGAAGGGCCGGAAGTGCTCCTCGGCGGGTGCTCTCCGGTTCATGGCCACCACCGGTCCGGCGCCGGGTTTGACCTCGGTGATCACGCCGGCGGCCACGGCGGCCCTGATGATGTGGTGGCGGCAGTAGTCCTGGCCACCGATGCGGTAGAGGGTCTGGACGTAGACGGTGTGGGGAGTGCGAACGGGCGGCACCAGTTCAGCGCCGCAGGCAACGCATTGGGGCATGGTTCTCACCTCCAAAGAATGCGGGTTAGTTGCCGGGATTGTAATCAGATTTCCGGCCAACTCTCCGCAGCGCCCCGGGCGGGAGGTTTCAGGATGGTGAGGCAGGGGTGGTTCGCCCCGGACCGAGGATGAGGGCTTCGCCGTTACCACTGCCGCTCACGATCCGCTGCGCCAGCTGCATGGTGGCGCTCGAGCACCGGTCTGACCTCCGGGAGGGTCTTCGCGCCATCGATGGTCGGCCGGAAATCGGATCCAACCTTGGCAACACCTGGACTCGTGTTCCGAGGTCATCCCTGTTCTGTCGCAGGGCGCCTCCGCGGGTTTCAAGCCGGTTGTGGCAGGTTGCTGTAGCGTCAGCGCTCTGCGAATCAGCAGTACCGCGAAGGCAAGTCGAAGCCACACCTCCGCATTGGCGCGGTCGGAGCAATCGGCATCCTCATCAATATCCGACACGAAGACCCCGTGCCGTCACGGCGCGGCGCAAAGGAGCAGACCCATGAAACTGGAATATCTATTTTCCCACCACCACGATAACGGAAACGCCGCCGAGGACCGGGCCACCGTGGCCCTGCTGACCGGCGGGGGCACAGACGGCGTGCCCGCCTTCTTCCTGCGCCACTGGCGTCCCGGGGCCAACCCGCCGGGGCCGGCGTTCGACATCTGGCTCATGGATATCGGCCGTTTCTGCATGACGGTGAAGTACGGCCGTCACTCCCTGCAGGGTGGGCAGTGGCGCGTCGACACCGGCTCGGGTCCTCAGATCGCGCCGTCGCCGCTGGAAGAGGCCCGCATCGAGGCGCAGTCGATCAGGGAGTTCCTGCAGGAGCGCCTGAACCTCCCGATAACCGTTGCGCCGGCCCTGGCCTTGTTCGATACGGACCCCGACCGGCGCATCGAGCGCCTGGCCCGCCGAAGCCGCATCCCGCTGCTCTGGGACCTGGAGGGCTGCACCGGTCAACTGGCCGATGCCGCGGCCGGATACCGGCTCCACCGCCCCCTGGAGCGGTGGCAGGCCCTGGCGGAGATATCGGCGCTCATGGAGGGCATCGATATGGCCGGCGCGACCCCATCCCGAAAGCCCCAGTTGGGCTTCCGGTCCGCATCGGCGCCGTAGGATGCACCTCATCGCCCCAGCGCCTGCCGGCAACAGGGTACGTTCCGGCTCCCGATAACCCCAGTGGTCCCATTTCAGCGGACAACCGGCAACCTGGGAGAATGCCGACTGCGCTCCCTTATTGGAGGTCGCCTGGACGTCGTACCACGAGGTCGGGGTTCTCCTGGACGTAGTCCGCCAGGTTCTCCATCCCCAATTCCATCTTGCGGGAGGGCCGGATGGACGGGGTCCGGTCGATGAAGTACTCCGTGCCCACCTCCACGGCGCCGCCCAGAGTGTAGCCCTGGACCACCCAGTCGGGCGGGGGCTGGCAGAAGGCGCCGTCAACGCACTGGAGGACCTGACCGGCGATGCAGTGCTTGCGGCGGAACATTTCCAGGGCGCGATTGGCGGCGCGGCGCTTTTCATAGCGTTCCGGGCACCGTTCCATGGACCTGATGACCCCGTCGGGATCGCGCTGGTAGTGCCAGACGTGGAAGTGGATGTCGGCCATGTCGAACCCCCAGCAATGCCTTGGGGTACAATTGTACCTCGCGAAGCTGCCTTGGATAAGACATGGGCGCGCCGATAGGTATTCTGAGCGTCGATGAACAGCGCGAGTCGCAGCGGTTGGGTCATGGAAAGGACGCTCGCGAGGGCAAAAATAGACCCTGCTCAGCAGGTTGGCCGAAGCCGCCCGACTGCAGGGGGATCAGCTATAGCGTAGGCAATCTGTCAACACTTGTCAGGGAAGGCCTGAGTTATGCTACGGCAGTCAGGGGAGTTTGCAAGCAAGCGATCTGCATTACTGTTCTGGCGGTAGCTCATCGACGGTTATCTCAACTCTTGCTCCGTCCACCACCAAAAAGACGCGTTTGGACAATCTGAAGTCGCCGTTCCGTAGGCGCAAGTACTTCGGTGCATCCGAGTCTCCGACCTCGATATCGTCGGCTTGAATAACCGTTAATGTTCCAGTCAAACTAACCGCACCAGCCGAAATCTGGCCGCTCAGTTCAATTGTCTCCGGCCCGGTAGTAGTGTCGTCTGCGGACGTCATGTAATTGCCTCCTATACGGTTCGATCTCGGAAATGGAATATGTCCGCTGACGCCCTGCCGTTGGCTGCCGGGGCAGTGGCTACGCTCCTATGTGATTCTACCAAATCCATCGTCGACGAAACGGGAGAGAGGCAGACGGGAACGCTTCAAGAGCTGTCGCGTGGCGCTGGTGAGCAGGTCCTCATCCTTAGCAACCCAGATGAAGGCGGCGTGAGACACATAGGCGACGCCATATACCTCATGGCCCTCCCGGAGCGTCTGCAGATTCCCTGCGACGATTTCCTTGGCATCCTCGTATGTTCTGTGGCCGATACTTTGGTCAAAGACCAAAGTGAGCAGAGACTCCCGGCCATCAGCGCAGGCGATATCAGCAAGCTCCTCAATCGTCACATGGTCCCACTGGCTGTCCGGGGGCCCCCGATGCCCCGTACGCAATCCGGTGTTTGGATCGAGGAGAAGGTGCTTGGGACAAGCCCTGCCGACGTCTGAGACCAGCCGTCTGCGTGTGATGTCCCCCTCGGCAGGTTCAACCTCCAGAAAATTGTAGTACGCCTCAACGAAATCACGTCTCGGACCGAACCACATAGGATGGACCGCCCACTCTTCGGGCGGTGCCAACCACTGGATTATCTCCCTTTTGACGATGTCGTAAGAATCTCCGAACTTGTCAGGGCTCACAGCCAACTCCTTTCGCTGTTTCAGCGCTCCTGCGGCCGGCTCAAATTGTGAATTTACGCGGTCATTGACCCGGCTTTGCCACCAGCCTGCTGACCCCCCGCCGTTGACCGCCGGGTCCGATTTGTGGTAGCAGCACGTCGCATCAAGCACTCAGCAGTATGCCTGCCACGATGAGTGCGCCCGCGAGCGCAACCCAAAACGCGATACGCCACGGCCTTTGTCTTCGACGGACGGCGCGATAGTGATTGCCGCCTTTGGGCCTCTTGTGATGGGTATGAAACGACCAGTTATGGAAGTGGCTATACGGCCCGCCCTGAGGTTTGCTGGATTGCTTCACCGACGGCATCTTCATCTTCGGTGGCGGGGCGGGACGGTCACCGAACATCTGCACCAGCATGGTATGGCCATTACGGCGCGACAAACCGACGCCGATGTCGGTCCATCGAGGGTCGAGCAGGTTGGACCGGTGACCGGGACTGTTCATCCAAGTGATGACCGCCGCTTTACCGAACTGCCAATCGTTCTGCCAGCGGAACCGGCTTTTGTATGTGGTGTTGTTTTGTCCGTGTTGCTGCCACATGTTTTCGGCGACCGCTTGGGACGGGTACCCCGCTTGGCGAGCTCGTTGATAGGGCTGAGTGCCTCCGGTACCAGTATGGGTCATGCGGTTGCGACCAGCGCACCATTCGGCGTGCCTCCGCGCGGCCTGCACAAGAGACGCGCTACGGCGCATGTTCCGAAGGTTGTGCCGTCGCCGTTCCTTGTTACTGTAATGGACGATGGCTTTCTCGACTACACGCAGGTTCATGACGCGCCTCGCGATGATCCTAATACCGTGCTAAACAGATTGCCAGAGGTCAAGTTGACAGCCCGCCGTTGACCGCAGGGGCCGATGCGGGCATTCAATCACCGTTGCTGGCCAGTCGGATGGCCCGGGCGAGCGACCCAATGCAAGGATTGCAACGAGATTTTTCAGCGACCTTGCGTTTTCGGGCCTGGGCAAGCACTAGCTCACTGATTAGTCGATTGTCTGATCGTTGAATATCATCGGCACCTGTTGCTTCAGCCTCAAAATATCCCAGGCCAGCGGCGCTTGGCGGCTGCGCCCAAAATTGGTAGCCCCAATGCCCAAATGAAGATCACGAGGTTGTTCGGAGTTTCGTTAGCTAGCACTAGACCAGTTGCGACTATTAGACCAATTGCGAGCAGGAGTGGAACCTTCCACCAAAGGGTCCCTTGCGCCCCATTGGTCTGGGACTCCGTTTGAGGATTGACCGCGCGCGCTATTATCATACCCAACCAAAATCCACCGATGGTTGTGAGGAGGTCAAGTCCGGTAGATTGCCATTGCCGGTACGGGTATCGGCAATCGTTCATCAACGCAAATATCAAGGCGGTACCTGAGACCATGAATACGCCGGTCCCTATTGTCGCTCGCAGGTGGCGGCGCCACCACGAGCACAGTGCCACCACCAGGAAGAAGGCCAACAAGATTGGCCATAACGCCTTGATGATGATCACTATCGGAGCTCCGATAAGGAGTTTGGCAATGGCAGTCAACATTTTGCGCAGATTACGGGTCTATCGAATAGTCAACATCGTAGCCCTCAACCCACCGTGCCTTATCCTGTTGCATTCGCTCCTCCACCCACTTCTTGAGGTCCTCTGCCTTAGAGCGCGCGTCCCTGCGGCTGCGTGTATCGATGTCCACATGAACGAATAAAGTCACTCTCCGAGTTGCCACAATACACCTCTCGGGATGATATGCCGTCAGAATCGCTTCTCCGGCACGAGCTCAGGTTTATTATCGTTGACCAGATGTCCTGACGGTCAACGCCGGGTCAAGATACAAGGGCGGAGTGGCTGCTCCGACGACTTTAGTAAGCACCTGCTTGGAGGTAGAACCTGCAATGGCGAATTATACATCCGCGCGATCGTGTCAGTTCAGGATTCGGCTCACCCGTGATGGTAACCACCGGCTGGATGACCAGCTCGCTGCCCAATGCCGGCTCTACAACGCTGCCCTGTAGGAACGGCGCGATGTCTGGCGGATGTGCCGCACGTCCATCAGCGGTTCAAGCCACGGAGAGCCGGTTCTGCATACTCGAGGTCTATTCCGGCGCGGACCGTTTCCTGCAGGTCAACGCTGCCGGCACCAGGGCAACTATTCGCATCAAGGGCCGGCCGACGATGGCAATCGGTGTGCGTCGGCCACCCCCATATGGTCAACCTTGAATATCCGTATCACCAGGACGCCGCGGCGCGTTTTGGCGCCCCTGGTATATGGCCACGCGGATCCGGAACTGGCAGCGGATCTGCCGGAACGAACAGTGGGCATCGATGTCGGCGTGGCCGGGCCCATCACGCTGTCTGACGGCCGCTACGTCGATCGACGTCGGCTCCGTAGCCTGGCACAGGGTGGAGGCGATTCCGGTAGGGGACAGGATCTTACGCTAAGGGGAAAGACGTCGGTTGAGTGTGCGATAGACGGTTGGCCTTGATACGAAGAAGAGCTCGGCGAGACCGCTGATGGAATACTTGCGGTGGCATGCATGCGGCAGAGTTCCCGCCGCTGTCTATCGGACTTTTGGGCTGTTTGCCGCGCAATTTCCCCTTGGTGCGGGCGATGGCCATGACCGCACGAGTGCGCATGCGGATGAGGTCGGCTTCGAACTCAGTGAAGGCAGCCACCACTCTGTTTTTTACTGGAATCGACCCGACAAAGGGTGTTCATCGTGAACCCTTTCGCCTTGTCCTACGAGATTGCACCTGTAGCAGCGGCAGGGTTTACTCCCGTGACACGCTCACCGCCGGACCGGCGCCGGCCTTGACCGCGGTGATCACGCCGGCGGCCACGGCGGCTTTGATGATGTGGTGGCGGCAGTAGTTCTGGCCGCCGATGCGGTAGAGGGTCTGGACGTAGACGATGTGGGGAGTGCGTACGGGCGGCTCCAGCTCGGCGCCGCAGGCAACGCATTGGGGCATGGTTTTCACCTCCGGGTGATTGGTCGCGCTTGCCGGATTGTAGTGAACCCCTCCGGCGCCCCTTCGCGTTTTGCCCGGGACGGCGCCCGGCCGTGGACCGGTAGCCAATGGAATGCAGAGCCTGTCTCAAAATCCGGGAAAGTTGTTGGGGTGTAGACTGGGGTCCAAAAGTTGGACATGGAGGTCGGCGATGCCGCTTCGTGATATGGACCGGGAACAGATGTGGCTGTTGCCGCCGTCCTTGGACGACCTGCTGCCGTTGGACCATCCGGCGCGATTCGTGGCCGAGTTCGTCGATGCTCTGGACAAGGAAGGCTGGGCGGAATTAGGCGTGGAGATAGAAGGAGACCCACTGGGAGCGCCGGCCTACCATCCCAGAGCACTGCTGAGCGTGTGGCTGTATGGCTTCATGACCGGAGTGCGGTCATGTCGCAAGCTGGAGGCGGCCTGCCGGGACCAGATACCGTACCTGTGGCTGACGGGGTGGCAGCATCCTGACCACAATACTCTGTGGCGGTTCTACAAGGGACATCGACAGGCGATGCGGAGGTTGTTCGAGCGTACGGTACGCACGGCGGTGACCATGAAGTTGGTTGACCTGGCAGTGCAGGCGGTGGATGGGACGAAGGTGAGAGCGAACGCAGCGGGAGACCCAACCTACGATGATGAGGGACTGGAACGGTTACTGGACCGGGTGGAGAGGGCCATCGCAGACCTGGAGGCCCAGAACGAAGCAGGAGAGGATGCCGCGGTCGCCAATCTGCCAGAGGAGTTGTCGGACAAGGAGACCCTGCGGGAACAGGTGCGTCGGGCGATGGGCGAACTCGCCAGTCGAGAAGGCTACAAGCGAATCAACCTGACTGACCATGACGCTCGGAAAATGAAAATCCGTGAGGGTTTCGCGCTTAGCTACAATGCCCAGGCGATGGTTTCCCCAATAGCTTGGGACGGGGAAATGACCGGCATGTTGGTGACGGCGGTTGATGTCGTGGACGAGCCGGTTGACTACGGCCGGCTGACTGCTATGGTGGAAAAGTCGGAGGAAACCACGGGCATGAGAGTGCCGATGACGTTGGCCGATGCCGGCTATTACGGCGGCAGCCACCTGGATGAATGCGTCCGGAGAGGCCAGCGGGTCGCGATGCCGGAGCCATCGCAACGACCAGTGGGACATCCGTATCACAAGGACCACTTCACATACGATCAGGAGGGCGACAGCTACAGTTGCCCTCACGGGCAGTCCCTGCGCTTCGTACGCATCAGGGACTATAAGGGAGCGCCGATGCGGGTCTATCGGGCATCTGGGGCTGTATGCCGGGCATGTCCAGCCTTTGGAGAGTGTACGAAGGACGGCCGCCTTGGACGCAGCCTGGCGATAGGTCCTTATGATGCGGTGCTGCGCGATCATCGTGCGTGGATGGAGACCGAGGACGCGAAACAGGTCTATGACTTGAGAAAGCACTTGGTGGAACCGGTCTTCGGCATCATCAAGGAGGAACAGGGAGCTCGGAGATTCCTGTTGCGCGGCATTGTCAACGTGGCGGCTGAATGGACCATGTTGGCCACAGCCTTCAACCTGCGCACCCTCTGGCGGGTGTGGCGGTCTTTAGTCTCCATTTATACATCAGGAGCTCTCGCTTCATCCTGCTGCCTGAACCGGGGTTGAAGAGAGCGACAACCTTCCCGTTGCAGACCATCGTCTGCTCTACGCCCTTCAGGATGGTTCCTTCTGCCAATCCTGCCATCCTTCGCGAACTCCCCATACCCCAACCTCTTTTTGGGACAGGCTCTCCAATGAATACCTATCCATTGATCGCGCCGATCGCCGGCGCCGCGACGGACGTGGCCGCGCGGCAGGATCCGGCGCTCTCCCCGAGCGCGGGGAGGGCAAACCCTTATCCCAGGCGGTTTTCCGGCCCCCGTGGTCAGGCAAACGACGGTGGAAACAGGGCCATGCGCCCCACTTGCGAACGTCTATTCGCCGCGCGATAATATGATTATCGCGCATCTTTCACCCGCCAAAATCGCCCCCAAATCGCCCCGATAACCTGCCTCCGGGGACCCTCCCATGACCGCGATTTTCTTCGGAATGCCGTTGCTGCCCGTCCTAGCGCTACGGTGAACCCGGTGGAGTACCAACGACAGGGGTCGCCGACGACCAAGGAGAGTTGTGACTTTTTACGACGGTCGCGAAACGTCCCTGCCGTAACCGCCGACGGGAACCAAGCTCCGGTTCGGCATTGTCACCCTTATAACGGAGATTGGAAATGCGCTGCCACCTCGGCTAACGGGCACTGCCCGTGATTTCGTGAGACCGTTGAAGAGATTCGGCGGTGTTATGGTGGATCCCCGATTGCGCCAACTGCGAGCGGCAGACGACCGTTGCGGCAAAGATTTTGAGGAGTGGTCATGTCATGGCCGACCTAAAGAAAAGCCTTTTTCTCCCCAGCGTCCCGCCGGAGAAACTCAACCTCCCCTTCAAGTCATTGGTAGACGCCCCAAACTATCACCCTACCCGGAATATGCTGGACCTGATTTATCAGGACTTTGAAGATCCGGACGGCAATTTTTTGGAACAGTTTCAGACCACGGGGTTTGACGCCAGGTTTTTTGAGCTTTACCTCTTCGCCTATTTCTCCAAATCTGGGTTTGACCTAGACAGAAGTCATCCCAGCCCGGATTTCACCGTTACTCGGGATGGGGTTACGGTTTCGGTGGAAGCGACTACTGTGAATCCCTCGCAAGGAAACTTGTTTTCCGACGAGGTCCTGCCTTCCCGGCTGGATGAGATGGAATTGGCGCGCTTCCAGAACGAAGAGGTTCCCATCAGGTTTGGCAGCCCTTTGTTTTCAAAACTCAAGAATCGGTATTGGGAGCTGGAACATTGTCGAGAGCGGCCATTTGTCCTGGCTATCCAGGCGTATTTCAATGAAGAGTCGTTGGCCCTGGCTGACAATGGCCTCGCCCAGTACCTTTTTGGCCAGCGTAGTTCAGCCGGCTGGACAACGGAAGGACATTTGGTGGTCGACTCGACCATTGTGGATGCCCACAAATACCGGGACAAGACAATCCCTTCGAACTTTTTCGGGCAACCTGGCACCGAGCATGTCAGCGCCGTGATGTTCAGCAACAGCGGCACTCATGCCAAGTTCACCAGGATGGGATATCAACAAGGATTCGGCATCGGGTATTTTGATATTTCCAGGTGCGGTTACTGTTTAAATCCTGACCCCGACGCGATGGATCCCACGTATTTTGAATATAGTCTCGCCGAGCCTCCTTTCGCTGAGTCCTGGGGCCAAGGCCTTGTAGTTCACCATAACCCGGACGCTCTATACCCTGTTCCCAGAGGCTATTTTCCTGACGCTCTTGAAGGGTACGTCGAGAATGGGCTGTACCAAACGGAAGTCACCTACTGGCACCCATTCTCGTCCAAAACTCGGATCGTACAGTTCACTGATCGCGAGAGCCGTCCTCCCAAAGTTGCGAGGGTCTACGTTTCAGCGATTGCCAAGAGCGAGTTCGAATATATGTGCGGCTTCTCCTTCCAAGGATCAAATCCTTACCTGACAGAGGAGGGATGGTTCATGGACGAGACAGAGAGCTTTCTGGGAGTGGTGGTTCAGCACAAGGCCGATCAAGACTGGGGCTACATAATCTTGGCCAGAGACGAACACTTCCGATTTCGCGTTATTTGTGAGGCGGCCTCCAAGTCGTCGCGTCTCATCGCTCGCCGGGAAATGCAGTTCGCGATTTCGGAACTGGTTGCAGTACCGCAACGGATTTTTCCCCAGAGCTAGTTGGAGTTGGTGTGGACTGCAGTGATCGGCCGACATCGGCGCGTCGTCGAGCGACGGGTGCGGACGGTCCGGGTCGCCGGCGCGAATATGCTGGACGCCTCCTATATGCTGACATTTCCATCGATGAACCGGCAACTAAAGATGCGATTGCCCCGGTGTGATTCCCCTCACGTTATCCACACTTGCGTCAAAATGGACCCGTCCAAGCGGCGCCTTCGCTGCTCATCACCTGATGATTGCCACGACATAAGCCGGCACCGGCGCCATTGCCCTCGGCTGATCACGTCCACGGTGGTATGTACTGCGTCAGTGGCGTGCGACATATGATGAGCCTGCGGTTAGACCTTTCGGGTCAATGTGATGGCGGCGATTGCAGCACGCTCATCGGGCGGCATCTTAAGGAACGCGGCAATGGCGAATTCAGCGCGTTGGAGCCAAACCCGTGCGGCCATGTGGTCGAATGTGTGTCTGGGATTGTAGTCAGCGTTAATGCGGGTGTCACCCAAATTGGAGAGCTGGGAAGTAAAAGAGCGCGCGGGCTCGGGAAGCATTGGCCTGGCAGCCACCAGGCGGTTGCGAACTTCTTGGTGGCTGGGCATGCGGTAGATCTGCGTCCACGCTTCGGCTTTTAGTGCAGTGTCAGGACGAGGGATTACGCTGGACGCGTTGCTTTCCATGAGGGCGTGGAATGCGGCGTAATAGGCTGTGCTGACGGCTCGGTGCGCCGTCGCACGGGTCGGCCGGGGGTGAGCGGCCGTCGGTTCGAGGGATTCCAGCGCAGAGTTGATGAGGTCCAGCCAATGCAGCGGGAGCGGAGGTGGTGAGGAAAGCTCATCGGACGTGGTATTGGTCAAGAGGTCGCCTCGTACGAATCGCTGTAGCTGATGGCCGGCGGCCGGGCAAATCCCTGTCCTACAAAACGGTCGTGCATATCGTCGTCGAAACGCACAAGCACGTGCGGGTCGATGTCGGGGTGGCCGGGCTTCAGATAAACGGTGACGTGAACCAGGTCTTCATCGTCGTGGTGAAACGTGCCGACGATGATGTTTTGAATGTCGAAGGACGGGCCCAAATATCTGGGGAGTTCTCTGGATACGAGATCCTTTGCGTGGTCTAGGAGAGGAGGTTTGGCGGTCATGTGGTCGCATCTCCTTGAGGATCCGTCAGCCAGAAGATTACGGAAAGCGCATGTAGTCGGTCAAACGGTCATCGAATAGCGGAATATCGTGCCGGCATCCAGACACCAGCGGAGGTATGATGGCGGTCTTACTACCTTGGATTAGCGGAGATGCGGCGCGTTTCAAGACGTACGTCAAGCCCCGCCTATGATTGGGAACCAGTGCCGGGATTTTCGTCGGATTGATCCCAACCGCGAAACTGCATATTGATTATCTCCAGTAAACACAGCGGGGAAAGCCCTTCGGTAACTATGCGTGCTACAACACCCCCAATTAGCCTCAATTCCGATCCATCCTTCTCCAACACAGGAATTCGAGCATCTTGCCTGAAAGCGCGCTCTTGATAGTAGTGCTCGGTTATTTCTTTTCGCTCCTCACGTGTTGTCCATCGAGCGCTTATACTGGCCTGCCTCACTTGCTGGAAAAACGCATCCCAGTCTATGTATACGAGGATTTGTACGTCGCCGAGCAGGATGTCAAGGATGGCCTCGGAATCCAAGGCGCGGAGAAACACGGGCTGCAGCCTGGGGTCGGTGCTCACACTGCGTAGATTCCACACCGTAAATGAGTGGCCGGCACCATGTCCGGCGATCTCCCGGAGAAAATCATCTCGAAGTTTGTCTTGCGCCGGTGCTGAGCAGTAAACGCCAACCCATAAACAACCATCTATACAATCCAACGCGCTCCCCGCGTTGGAAGCTGTGCGCATCATCTCCATTAAATCGGAGTCGTAAGTTCGGACATCCAATTCAGGACCTATGTTGCGCATCGCGGCGCCAGTCTCAGGGTCTGTGCCAACATCATCGTTGGCGATCGATTCGAAATTGCGGGCCCGTTTATTCTGACGAGCCACCCGCTCGAAATGCTTGCGCCCATGCGGCCCAATTTCCCTGTCGATCCCAGCGAGCACCTCGGACGGCACATCCAAAGGATCCGTTCCGTATTTCTCAACCATGGAAACGATCCGATTGTTTATTTCGCCTTCTTTGAGTTCAATGATATAGGGCTCTCGGTGTTCCGGCCCCAGATGCGCCACGATTACATCACCGACATCAACTAAGGACGTGATGTCTGCCATAAGAGCCACCGATTCCGTGTTCTGGTTGATTTCGTCAACAAAAAGAGTGGTCTCCTGGCTGATGGAGGTAACCGGAACCGGCTGACCTGCGGCCCAAAGCCTCCGAACTATCCATCTGCGGGACCCGAACATGGTCCAGATCATCGAGTTTGCGACTGTCCTTAACATCGTCTCCGCGTAATCCAATCCGCTGATGGCAGTGCCAACCGAGTTTGCCAGTTCTCGATTGCCGTTTTTTCGGGCGTCTTTTTTTAACTGTCCAAGCGCGGCCCGCTGCCTGGATATGTGCGTCAACTCTTCGACAATGCAAAATTGTGCCATCTTCCACCCCTCCCAGACCGTTCGGATATAAGCTTGGGCCTCGTCTGCACCGAAACGTTGGTCGGGTTTGGGGAGCCTGTGGTCAGCGTATCGGAGCGCGAAATCGGCGATTTGACGCAACCGGTTCCTGAATTCCTTTTTTGCAAATCGTACCGTCATGGTCTGAGCCGAAGCGTGCTCCTCAACAGTTGACTGACTATGGCATCGGTCAGCTCGGCGACCAACTCGAACTAGAACTAACGGTCAGAGACTATCGCAAAATCATCTGAGTCAACCAGCGAAGATCCGGTTCGACCGCTTGACACGCGGCACCATGTTGCGACGACCAGAGCAGGCAACCAAGAACCACCCGGTCTAAGGATCTGGGCGTGGATACCCGCCGCAATAAAGCATACCAAAGCAACCGTCTTGGAAGTCAAGACACGATGCTGTTGGGATTCCAATGTTCCCCACTCCTGACCATGCCGTTGAGGATGACCAAGAGCTTCCGCATGCACGCGGTAAGGGCCACTTTCTTGGACTTGCCGGCCGCCAGTAACCGCTGATAAAACTCGCGGATCACCGGGTTACACCTGCTGGCGACCAGGGCTCCCATGTAAAGGACCGCCCGCACTCGCGCGCGGCCGCCCCAGACGGCGCGGCGCCCCCGCATGGTTCCGCTGTCCCGGTTGATGGGAGCCACGCCGACCAGAGCGGCGATCTGCTTGCGATCCAGCGTGCCCAGTTCCGGCAGGTAAGCCAGGAGCGTCAGCGAGAGTTGTTCCCCCACACCGGGGACCGAACGCAGCAGATCGTCCTTCTCCCGCCACACCGGACTTCGGCGCAGCGTCTGTCGCAGACCGTCGTCCAGGTCCTTGAGCTCCTGCTCCAACCAGGCGATGTGGGCCTGGATGCTGGGACGCACCGAAGGAATGGACCGGCTGAGCCGGTTCCTCTCCGCCACCAGCATGGTCATCACCTGGTTGCGACGGGTGGTCATGGCGTTCAGTTCCTGAGCATCGTCGTCCCGCAGTTGTCGCACCGGCGGGCGCACCGCCTCGGCGAAATGGGCCAACACCTGGGCATCCAGCGCGTCGGTCTTGGCCAACCGGCCGGTGGCCTTGGCGAAATCGCGCACCTGCCGAGGATTGACCACCACCACGGGAAGGGCTGCCGCAGCCAGGGCCGATGCCAGAGGCACTTCCAGTCCGCCGGTAGCCTCCAGCACCACCGCAGTCGGTCCCAAGGCCTGCAGCCGGTCCACCAATCCCGCAACGCCAATCTCGTCGTACTCGGCGCTCCAGATGTCGCCGCTGGGGCGGACCGCCACGTCCACCCGTGCTTTGGCCACATCGATGCCAACGAAAGTCAGTTCCTGCTCCATGCTCGCCTCCAATCGAATTGTACCCTCACTTGCAAGATGCGGGCTCATCAGGCCCAGGCAACCGTTCGGGTTCTATTGGGATGGATGCGGCGACCCTCGCTTTGGTACGGCCTATCGTGACCCAGTCCACACCGGTCTGCCGCATCCCGGCTATATTTCTTCTCTGCTCCCAAGATACAAGTCCGCCGAAGGAAAAACGAAAATGCGCCCAAAATCGCAGGCCGCTTTCCGCCGGCTCAAACGATGCGTTCAGGAGTGCCGAGCCATCGCTTACGGTGAACTCGGCAGGCTCATCGGATTTCCCATCGCCGGTCGGACGGATCCCTCTATGAGATGGGGGACACCTGCATCAAGTTGGCAGTACCAGCAATCAACGCTTGGTTGGTCCTGGCCAAAGCACGGCACCCCAACGCCGGGTTCAAAGGCTACCACGGTTGGAACGCAATCCAGCCACGATGCGGTAGATTGACTGGTGTATGACGCGTCTAATCCCCAATCCACCGAAAGGATGAGGGTGTCGGTACGGTAAAGTGTTGCTGTCCAGCGATTTTGTCAGTTTAAATGGAAAGGGGAGATGTCAGGCCGAGCGGCTGGTGGTTGTTTGATGTGATCGGCCGGCGCCACTGTAAAAGGCGGAGAGAAAATGGATCACGCGGGCGGCCCGATCGCTGATTTTGGGCGGTGGAAAACTGTACCACTTTCTTGTCGACGCGTAGCGAAAAGGTCCTGACTAACGGGCCAGCGAAAATGATGCTCCTATAGATGTCAAACCGGGTTCCTGACCAGTCCGACAGACGTCTGTAGGTTGGAGAAAATCTCGCGGGCAACGTAGCGTTTGAGGCATCTGATGACTTCGACCTTGCTCAATCCCTCCCCGGTTCTACGACGCATGTATGCTTTGGTTCTGGTGTCGTAACGGAGTCTGACCACGACGATGCGATGAAGAGCGGCGTTGGCTTGGCGGTCACCGCCACGGTTCAGTCGGTGCCGGTTGGTCTTGCCCGAAGAGGCGGGTATCGGACTCACCCCGCACAATGCGGCGAAAGCAGCCTCAGAGTGAAGACGTTCGGGGTTACTCCCAGCTGTGATTAGGAGGGTGGCTGCCGTGTCGGGCCCCACGCCGAACATGTTGAGCAACCTCGGCGCGGCGAAACGGGTGAGTCGTCCCAGTTCGGCTTCCAACGCGCGGACTTCCTCACCGAGTTGGCGGTAACGGCAGGCCAATGAGCGAAGGACGTATTTGGTCGCCGCTGTGGGATTGGTCAAAGTACCCGGACGGAAGCCCTTGCATCGGGCGCACAGCGCATGGGTGGAGAGACCGTCGAGGCTCTCACGAAGTTCAGCTGGGGCCGTTACAATCAGAGCTTTCATCTGGTTGACTGCTTGGGTGCGGGCTTTGACCGCCGACTCCTTGGCGCTCTTGAGCATGCGGATCATTTCCACTTCGCCCTGGCCCGACTTGGGAATAGCATCGGCTACGCCGGCGAGAACGGAACGAGCTGCCATTTCCGCATCGGTGGGATCACTCTTCCCTTTCCGATAGCGGGTCGACCGGTCCGGTCGGTTGACCTCGACGACGGTGTAACGGCGGTCGGTCAGGAAACGGGCGATGCCAGCGCCGTAAGAACCGGTCCCTTCAATACCAAAGCTGGACTTTCCGCATTTCAAGCGGCGTAAGCGAGGGAGTCCACCATTCGGTGGTACAGAGCGACGGGGAATTCTTGCGTGTCGGGGTTGTCAGCCGACAGTGAGAAATCGTCCGATGCCAGCCAGAGGTGACGACGCACCAGGGCGATGGCATCCACGAAAGTCGGCGATGGTTTGTCGTACCAGGCGGCGGTGCGAGGGGTCATCGGATGCTGTTTTTGCAACGAATGGGCGGCCAGGGTGGTCCAGGAGAAGAGGCCCAGCAGAGCCGGCGTAGTGCGGGCGATGGCCAAGTCGGACCACTGGCGTTGGGTCTCCATGCCCAGATGGGTGCGGGCCTCCTGAAAGGTGACTTTCCGCCAGAGGCGGACCAGCGCAGGACAAACCATTCCAGGATCTGGGTCGGGTCCGCCGACGGGTCGGTGCAGAGGAGAGCCTGGGGATCGAAGGCGCCTTCGGGGTCTCGCACCAGCACCCAGCGGATGAGGACGGGCGGTTTGCCCGAGCTGTACCAGACCGCAGTCTGGGAGGTGAGTTCCACGGTGCGGGTGGTGCCGTCGTACCAGGACACCGCGGCGCCGGTCCAGGCCACATGGTCCTGATCCAAGAGGGTTTTCAGGGAGGGTCGCCGGGGGCCTTTCAGGGCAGACCGGCCTTTCTGACCCGACGGCCGTGGCGGCGCTGGTGCGTAGAGGGCGGCGTCCAGACGCAGTCTGGCGATGAGGGTCACCGGTTCGCGCAGGGACTGGCAGCAGTGGAGCAGATCCAACACGGCGTAGCCGTTGTCTCCCACCAGTACCAGGGGACGCTGGGGCAGCCAGCGGCGTCCGCCTCAGGCGGACATGACCATCTGCCTGGCCCAATCGGTGAGTTTCTTGTGCCGGCGTCCCTGCTGCTGGTGGTACCGAGAGGAAGGCGCCAGCACGGTGAGCACTGGCAAAGCCCAGTGGCGTCCCGCCCAAGGGACATGGCCCAGCCACATCAGGGAGATCCAGCGCAGGCCACTGGCCTTGACCAGTTGGTGGCGACTGGAACGCACCGCGTCTCGGTAGATGCCGCGGGCCTTGATCTTGGCGCCCCGACGCCGTTCCAGGGTTTCGTCGATGCCGAAGATCAACGGACCGTCGCCCCGATCAAGGTGCTGGAGCAGAAGCAAGAGCAGGATGCGGGCGACCCCGCGGGACGACCACACCGCCCGATTGAGCACCTCGTGGTAGCGGGCGTAGTCGCTCTGGTTGCTGCGCCCCATGACCCTGAGCGCCGCGGCCACGGTGCGCTGGCCTGTGGACAGGACTGCGCCCACCAGCAGGAGTTGAGCCTTCTGCCAAGTGGGGTTGGTGAACAGAATTGCGAAGGGGGAGAGTATCGGTACAATGGCATTGGGCAGGGTGAGCATGGCTGGACCTTCAGTGACGTTTGGGTCAGGCCAGCTTACCCTGTCCTTTTATTTTTCTAAAAATGCGTAAAGTCTAGCAAATGCGTGGATATCGCCCCAGCTCCTGGACCATCGTTCGAGTTCCTTGTAACCGTGCACAGACGCAGACTCTGCTCGAACACCTCACGGACCTTGTCATGCAAAATCAGTTGGGCGCGGAACACCTGCAGCGTGCTCTTGGCAAAAGGCCGGTTTTCGATCTCGATGCCCAACGCCACCTTCCAGCGAATGTCGAAATCGTCTCTGGCTTTGGCCTCGGCGTCACTGACCTTGTCGTGGGTCTGCAACAGCAGCGCCGTGGCCAACAGGCTCGGCGGCACGCTGACCCGTCCATTGTCCAGGCAGTACAGCTCGGCGAAGTCGGCGTCGCGGAACAACTGACCCCGCAATGACGCCAGCAGCCCATAGAAGGTGTCCTTACCCACCAGGTCCAGGTACAACTGGTCCGCCTCCCACAGTCCTCTCTGGTCGGATCGCTCGCCCAGCATGGTCTCATTTCACCCCGCTATCTCAGCTGGCCCGGAGTATAACCCGCGACTCAATCAGCCAAGCTTTCCGGCCGAATTTCTAGAGCTCTCCCGCGCGATCGCCCAGTCGTACCACAGCCCCGAGATCACTCCGGAGATCATCTTCGCTGCAATCATCTCCGACAGCCAGACGCGCACCGCTGCCATCCTCAAAACCTTCGGCATCACCGCCGACAACTACCAACCCGCCAGGCGCCAAAAGCGTCAGACAGTCTCGCCCTCATTCAGCAATCCCGCGCGCCATACGCTCAACGCAGCCATCCAGCTGGCCAGAAAGCAGGGCTTCCAAAAAGCCACCACACAGCATTACATCACCGCCATTTTCACCCGCCCGCCCGACGGCTTCACCGACTCCATAAAATCCGACCGCGTCTCCCCCCACCAGGTCCTCGCCGCCTCCCACCAACACCGCGAAGAACCCTGAATTGGCCCGAAATCCCCTTGAGCACGAACGTACACCCTCAACAGCGTCCACAAGCACATTCTTGTAGGACAGGACCCCCCCACGTACCCCATTTTTCCTGAATGTTCAGAACTGTACACCCAGCCATACTTACATTCCTCTTCACAAGCCACCCTTGTTCTTGAGCACGAATTTACACCCTGCCAAACCTAAATTACTCCACGCCCTTTAGGACCCCCACCTCGGCTTAAAATCAGCCCCTCTCGACAACGCCATGACCTCTCCAACCCGACAACTCGAGCACGGAAGAATCGACCGAGTCTCCGCCCAAACCAGCGATGGATGGCAGGAATTCGACGCATTCTCTCCCGCCCCATTGCAGCAATTCTCCGGCGATTACGACGCTGAGAGCTCTCAACATTACGCCCACGTTTTGCGTCGTCTGGCCAGCCTGGCAGCATCTCTTCCCAAAGGAACACCAGGCCCCGCCAACATCGCCCGCGCCCGCGAGGCCAGCGCCTCCTGCTCAATCGAAGCGATCAACGTCAGACCTTACGAGCTGCTCATCCAACCTCACCTCCCCGCCAAACCAAGGTTGGCGACCCTTCAGGGCACCGCCTGCGTCAACGCAATCCAATATCTGACCCAACGCCCAACCGACCACGTAGCCATCCTCGGCGCACACCGAGAACTGCTCGAAGAAGATCCCGAATACGTCGGACACACGGCTGGCATCTACCGCTCCAGCCCAGTCTTCATCGTCAGCGGAACCCGCATCATCCACTGCATGGCGCCACCAGACCGGATCGACCCGCTCATGGCCGACCTCCTCACCTGGCTCCAAAGCCCAGCCCGCCACGATTACCCGCTCGATATCCAGATAGCCCTGGCGCATTACCAATTCGAAACGATACACCCGTTCCCAGACGGCAATGGCCGCATCGGACGTGTCATCAACGCCGCCATCTTTCGCCAACATCACGCTCAGAGCCCGCGAACCCCGTTCTCCCACAGCGTTCACATCGACGCCGACCGGTCGGACTACTACCGAGCTCTTTCCGAGGTCAGATCCGAAGCCAACTGGCAACGCCTCTTTACATTTTTCACCCCAGCCTTGACCAACGACGCATACCTCAACACCCACTCCCTCGAGCGAGTCCTCGAAGCCCGCCAAGCCTGGCAACACGACAACACCCTCAGCCAGCAGGGCAATCGCGTCTTATCCGAGGAGGACTGTGAGCAGGTAGTTCTCATCCCATCCGGCGTTGAGCCGTTTGCCCTGGATGCCCACTTTCAGGGTTGTCTCGTTTTTCAAGAGGTTGTGTCCGATCTGCCGCAGCGTGTTGATGTTCTGAGGGCCGTGGTCCTTGCGCACTCGGCACTGGTCTTCCCGAAAGGTCACGTCAAGGGTCCAGTGCAACGAGTTTTCGACGCTCCAGTGGCTTCTGATGACGGCCAGCAGTTGTTCTGCTGAGGCCGCCAGGCTGCCGATGTAGTAGCGGGGCTGACTGATAGCGCCCTCATGGGTTTGACGATGGCCCACCACCCTGACGGCGGCTTTCAGTTGGGGCCATTGCCCGTGAGGGTCCAGATAGTCCAGGCCGTCCGGATCGGTGATGACCCAACATTCCCGATGCTCCACCCGCCCGTGCCCCTTGTCCACCGTCTGAGCGTGGTCATAGGGCATCCCGTCAAAGCCGAATGCCTCGGCCCCCTCGAACAGATCCTGAATACTCTCGTGGAGTTGCCCCTGGTTCTCCTTCACCGCCAGCACGTAGTCGGCGCCGCCCTGGGTGATTTGCTGGGCGATCTCCCGCGGCAGCCCATGGCATCTATCGTGACGATGCAACCGTGCAAGTCCAGCATTCCCAGTCCGCCTCAGGCGGAGGGAATGGCGGTGATCTCGTTGGATTTTTCGTCAGTCTTGACCTGACCCAGGGTCACCGTCTGCTGAGTGGCCCAGGCGCTGACCATGTGGATAGCCCCCTTCTTACCGGCCCGGTCATAAGAACGTCGGGCCGTCTTGCCGTCAATAGCGACCACCTCGCCGGGGAGCAGTTCGGCGATGGCCTGGGTCCATGAGATGAAGCAGTTCTGCAACTGCACTGGGTCCAAACGAGCAAAGACATCGCCGAAGGTGTCGTGGGACGGGATGCCGTGAGGCAGTTCCAGGAAGGTTTGGAACCAGGCCAGCTTGCTCCTGCCGAAGAGCTCGATATGAACCCAGGAATCGGCACCGCAGATGGTGGCGCAAATGGCGATGGCCAGGATGTCCACCAGTTTGTGGCGTCGGGTACGTTCCACTCGAGGATCGTCCAACTCAGCGAAATGATCGAGAAGAGTTGTTTTGGGTGGTTGCGCCATATGCTCCTGCCTCCATGACCTTCAACGGATCATCGGACATTAGCATATTTCTAAAAAATCCCATTAAGACGCGATTGCCCTGCCTCAGCCAGACCGAATTGGACGCCGCCGACCTCGCCCTTTCCAACCCCTTCCTCACTTCGAGATCAATCCGCAGTCGCTTCAACATCTCATCCAGACAGGCCCAACGCATATTGTCCAACCTCACCAAGGCCGGAATCCTGGAACCAACCCCCACATCGCATCGCCCCGTCATCCACCAGTGCCCCGCAGTCATGGATGCCTACTTCATCAAGCCTCCTCAGCACTTCCAAACCGACCACAATCCCACATTCCAGCAAACCGCGCTAAATCGCAAACCCCGACCAACCGATCGAACATAAAATGCGCTCCGCGCCAAATCCCATCAACGCACGGAGCCAACCATGCCACCGAAGCAACAGCAGCAGACCATCTCCATCGCCATCATCGAGCCATCAGCTCCAGGCACCAGCCTGAGTCTTGCCACCAACCTGCTCGAATCCTTCCAAAGCATCCTGGCCGCCATCGCCGGCCACCCCGCAGGTCCAGCCGACGAATACCGGCTCACCGATTATTCCCGCGGCCAGTTCACAATCGCCATGCCACCTGCGCACATTGCCGCCGCTACCACCGTAGCCGACGCGCTCACCGCCGCCAATACCGACGACCGCAATTTTGCCAAAGCACTCGACCAGCTCACCATCCAGGCTCTTGCCACAACGTCGGAAATGATTGCCGAGGTGACCAAGGCCGAGGCCACCCTCGCCATCGTCACCCCCACCGCCCAATTCAAGTTCGAATCCCTCGACCACGCCTGGGCCGCAGTGCACAACATGAGCCCTGAACACATCTCGGAATCCGAGGCAGAGATCAAGGGCCACTTCGCCGGTTTCCTGCCCACCCCCCGCCGCGCCGAGTACTTCCGCTCTCAGCCCAAGGACACCATCTACGCCAACGTGGACGCCGCCATCGCCGACCCTTCCGCCATCTTCGAACTCATCGGCAAGCCCACCATCATCACTCTCAACGCCCGCACGGTTGGCGACGCTCCAACCCGCTATCTGATCAAGTCCTACGCCAAGCACTCCGACTAGACCTGTCAATTTTCAGCGTCATTGACCGAGATTTGTTCCTGTTCTACGATTCTGTCATCAGCTAACTGGTCAGCGAAAATGTCCCGATGAAGGACATTACGTTGAACCAAAAAGAACAAGCCAGAATCCCCGTGCTCAACTCCGTTTTGGAATACCAAGTCCCCATCGCCGATGCCGCCGAGCTGCTGGGCGTGTCTCCGCGCCACGCTCGCCGGATGTTTGCCGCCTACCGCGAACGTGGCGCTGCCGCACTGGCCCACGGCAACCGGGGCCGCCGCCCTCACAACGCTACTTCGCTAAGCGAGGGTAGCCGCTGGCCTTTCAGGGCAGACCGGCCTTTCTGACCCGGCGGCCGTGGCGGCGCTGGCGCGTAGAGGGCGGCGTCCAGGCGCAGTCTGGCGATGAGGGTAACGGGTTCACGAAGAGATTGGCAGCAGCGGAGCAGATCGAGTACGGCGTAGCCGTTATCTCCCACCAGGACCAGAGGGCGATGGGGCAGCCAGCGACGTCCGCCTCAGGCGGAAATGACCATCTGCCTGGCCCGGTCGGTTCCGCCTATGGCGGATTGTGCCGGCGTCCCTGTTGCTGGTAGTACCGCGTCGAGGGTGCCAGCACGGTGAGCACTGGCAAAGCCCAATGGCGGCCGGCCCAGGGCACATTGCCCAGCCACATCAGGGAGATCCAGCGTCCGCCTATGGCGGACTGGCCTTGACCAGTTGATGGCGGCTGGAACGTACTGGGTCACGATAGATGCCCCGAGCCTTGATCTTGGCGCCGCGACGCCGCTCCAGGGTTTCGTCGATGCCGAAGACCAAGGGGCCGTCGCCGCGGTCCAAGTGTTGGAGCAGCAGCACCAGCAGGACTCGGGCGGTTGCCCGAGATGACCACACCGCCCGATTGAGCACCTCATGGTAGCGGGCGTAGTCGCGCTGGTCGCTGCGGCGCATGACGCCCAGCGCTGCTGCCACGGTGCATTGACCCGGAGTGAGGATCGCGCCCACCATCAGGAGTTGAGCCTTCCGCCAGGTTGGGTTGGTGAACAATGTTGCGAAGGGAAGGAGTAGGGCTACAATGGCAGCGGGCAGGGTGAGCATGGTCGGGCCTTTCCGTGGAAAGTAGGGTCAGGCCAGCTTACCCTGTCCTTTTACTTTTCTAAAAATGCCTAAAGTCTAGCTTAGACGCCGAACCGCGCGCCTGGAGACCGTGCACCGCCACGACGCCTACTTCGTCCGTTGTGCCCGTCGCTCCTTTCTCGATCCTGCGGCGTCCCCGGCGGCGACGCCCGCCGGCGTGATCATCGTCAGGTTCCCGGCGATGGCGCAGCGACGGTTTGGAGACGACAAACCGGGCACTTCCAGGGTTGCGCTCCTCGATACGCGCGAACCTGTGTCAGATACCCCAAGCCTTTCTCGCAGACTCGGTCGATTGGTCGGAGTTTGGCTGGGCACACGTTCCGCTGGGGCCGCGGTCCGCCCGTTCACCACCGGTGCGTTCAATGGTCGTCGCTCCGGCGCACCAAAAAATAGGAGAAGCAACCAACATGAGAATGTATCCACAGAGATTTCCGCCCATCCGCGCCGAGATGCTCGAGCGGGGAGCGGAGCGCCGGATCTACGAAGGACTGGCCAGAAGCGGCCGCGATGGGTTCGTGTACTACGAGTGGCGCCGAGGGTACGGGCGCATTGAGGTGGATTTCGCCGTGTGGGTGGAGAGCCTGGGCCGTTTCGCCCTGCAGGTGAAGGGAGGGCACTACCTGCTGATCGACGGGGAGTGGCATCTGCGCACCCGTCGTGAACTGAAGGCCATAGATGCCTCGCCGCTGGACGAGGCCTGGCTGGGAGCCCTGGACCTTCATGACGACATCGCGGAGCTGGCGGAGACCGACTACAATCCCTTCGTCACGGCGGTGCTGGCCTTCCCCGACATGGAGCCCGATGAGTCCATGGTGCGACTTGCCAAGCGCAAGGCGGTGCATCTCCTGTGGGGGGACGCCAACCCGGTGGAACAATTGGAGCAGATATGCCGGCAATGGGGCATGGCGTCCGCCCTTGACGCAGAGCGCATCAGCCACGAGGTGTTTGCCGTCAGCGACGGTCTGATCCGGCTGAACTGGGCCCACAGCAAGCACGAATCCCATGCAATGCAAACGCCATCCGCCCCCGTGCGTCTCCCTGATCAACCCGCGTTGTCCCTGTCGTCAGCGGGTCTCGAAATCCTGCGAGTCAGCGGCCGGGTCAACTGTTTTCAGATGAGGAGAGTCATCGAGCGCCGCTGAACGCGAATGCGGCCAGCGAGATTTCGCAGGTTCTGACATGCTGGAGTTGCGGACCGCCGCGATGGACGCACGAACCACGGGCCCACCGTCGCGCGCTGCCCAAATCCCATACCGGAGCCAATTGTCATGAAGAGCGCCCCGAACATCGCCTGCGAATTGCTGCGCCGCCATCCCCGCCTGGACCCGGGCCAGCTTGAGCTCATATCCCACCTGAGCGGCCCGATACTGGGGGTGGCCGGTCCCGGCACCGGCAAGACCTTGGCCATCGCCCTCCGGGCGGTGAACATCCTGCTGCTGGGAGCCGCCGAGCCTGGGGAGCTGGTGCTCTGCACCTACAACAAGCGCGCCGCCGTGGAACTGAGGCAAAAGTTCCGCGCGTTTAGCGAGGAAACCGGGTTCCGGGAGGGTCGGGAACGGGTGCGCATCGGCACTATCCACAGCCTCTGCCACGCGTTGCTCCGAGACCACGCCGACCGGGCGGGTCTCCGGCCCGATTTCCAGGTCCTGAACGAGGAGGAGGAGCGCCTCCTGCTGGCGGAGCGCTTTGACGACATCTTCGGACCCGACTTGGATGACCTAGCAGGGGGCGGCTGGCGCTGGCGGGAGCCGCGCCTGGTGATCAGGCACGGCCAGAAGCACTTCGACCGCATCTGCGACGAGCTCATATCCCCTTGGAACCTGAGGGCCTCTCCGGACCGGTTCCTTGCCGCCCTGGGACGCTGCTTCCGGCGCTATGAGGAGCTGCTGCTGGACGGGAACCTGGTGGATTTCGGTCATCTGCAGACCGGGGCCGTGCGCCTCCTGGACGACGACGCCATCGCAGGCGGGCTCTCCCGAGGCATCCACCACCTGATGTGCGACGAGTACCAGGACACCAGCTATGCCCAGGAACGCCTACTGCTCCGCATGTCGGCCAGCCACCGCAACCTGTGCGTGGTGGGCGACGATGACCAGAGCCTGTACCGCTTCCGCGGCGCCAGCGTGCGGAACATCCTGGAGTTCCCCGAACGCTTCCACGACTGCAGGGTGGCGAGGCTGAACGTGAACTACCGCAGCCACCCCTCCATCGTCGGATTCTACGACGGGTGGATGGCGGACGCGGCCGACTGGTCCAAACCCGACGGCGGCGCGTCCTTCCGCCACCACAAGACCATCGTCCCCCACCAAGCCAACAGTTGCGCCGATTACCCGGCCGTCATCGCCGTCGAGGGCAGGAGCCCCGCCGACGAGAAGCGGCAGCTGGTGGAGATGTTGAAGTTCCTGAAGGAACGAGGCGTGATTGCCGGCTACGACCCAGTGGCGCTGCTGCTGCACTCGGTGCGGGGTGACGTGGCCGCGGCCTACCTGGACGCCCTCGAACACGCCGGCATACCGGCGCGGCGGCTTTCGGCCGGCGCCGGACCCGATGGGGAGCGTGGAAACCGACACGACCATGGTGTGACCGTCACCACCATCCACCAGGCCAAAGGTCGCGAGTGGGACGTGGTGATCGTGGGCTCGCTGGATTTCGACAACCGGGAGGTGGATCCGGCGGGACGGGACCTGGCCCGCCATTCGACCCGTCCGCCCTACGAGCCCGCCCACCGCGTCGCGGACCTTGACCACGCCCGCCAGCACTACGTGGCCTTCTCCCGCGCCAGGCGCCTCCTGGTGCTGACCAGCGGAGGACCCGTTCACCCGCGCTTCGCCGGCGCCTGGGAAGATCTGCCGCGCTGGGACGAGATGGACCGGACCGCGCTGGAGCGCCAGCGGTTCGGGACAACCTCAGGCGTCGCCACGACGACCAGGCCCATCCCATTCCTACGGCGCGTGGATGTGTGGATGCGCGTCCACCAGGGAAACCAGCGCTTGCCGGCATAGCCCCGGCCGGTGTAAGCGACCGTCCTTTGGAGCAGCGCCGGGTCCGACCGATGGCAACGCGGTGTCGGCAAAGAGGACGGAGACGTTGGAATTGCCTGTCGTCTCCGTCCTCGGGCAAAGGCGCGGGTGATTCAACAATCGAGCCCAGAGCTCCGAAGGATGGAAACCGTGAAGACCGTCAACGCCAACCCCGACCGGCCCCTCAGCCCGACTGAGCAGGAGGCCTGGGAGCAGTTCGAATCCAGCGACCGGAACGGCCAGACGCTCTTCCATCCCTGGGTGGCCACCCGGAACGCGGCGCCGGATTGCGTGGTCTTCTTCGAAAGGATCGGTCGTCTGGTGGTAAAGTTCATGCCCGGGCAATACCGGCTGCGTGATGACCATTGGCTGAGCCAGGAGGCGATGGGCACAACCGTCCCGTTGCCCGATCCGTTGAAGGACACCTGGAGTTCGGCGAACGCCGTCCGCGACAAGCTCAAGTCTCGACCGGATATCGGCGTCTATGCCATACCGGTGCTGGTGTTCCCCGACATGGAACCCGATGCGGGAATCCTGGCCGAGGCCCAGAAGAGGAAAGTACGCGTGCTCTTCGGACAAAGCGATCTGGTGAGCAATCTGGTCGACCTCCCCAGTGAAGCCGAGATGCGACCCGATTTCAACAGCAGGTACATCGAGGAAGAGGTGCAGATGTTGATGCACCGCCACGACGAGGAGGCTGACCAATCGGCAACGGCGATAGAGACCCCGTCGGACGATGCCCCTTCCGACGAGGCGTCTTCGGCGGTGCAGGGTCCGGCCGGAGCGATCGTGGTACAGCGGGTGGACGTGATGAACATCTATGTCACCATCGTTTACGGCGGCAACGGCGACGAACCTTCCTTGATCACCGTGCAAGGTCAGTAGCAGCTAGGACAGGATATGAGCCCGAGATCCCCGCCGACACTTCGGTGATCGCGCAACTTTCCGAGAGGTCGTAATGAGAGACGAGGCGAGCATCATCAGAGATGCATTCCGGATGATCGAAGCGGCGATCGCCCGCGCTGACGGCGAGGAGGAGATCGACACTGCGCTGGACGAGATCTGCGATGCCATGAACCTGATTGAACCGGCTCTGCTGACAGCTGCGGGGGATCTGACCACCGCAGAGATCGGCGAGATACTGGCCGGGTTTGCCCGGCGGTCAGAGCGCGCCTCGGGCAGTCATCTGGGCAACACCCGCGAGCAGGCGTTACTGGCCATGGTGGCGCTGGGTGAGATCAGGCGGCGTGCCTGGCAGGACGGGCTGCCCACGCTGGAGTGGTGTCGCAGGGAGCGCGTCAGGGGGTTTCTGCAGGACTGAACCCCAATACATTCACACGTGCTTCACGTACTACCTCTTGGGTACAGTAAAGGCGGCGTGAACGGAAGTGCCGATGGGGGCCACCCACCGGCGGGGGATGCGCTCGGAACAACCGAGTCCGCCAAAGGTGGACCGGGCCAGCACCAGGGCCGCTGCCTGGTGAACGCTGAGCCCATAACGCTCCATGAACTTCACCCTGCCAATTACGGAAACTGTAGGCAGGGTTGACCTGATGTACTTCCACTCGCTGGCGGTAGCCACGAGAGATGAAGTACGCCTTGACCCTGCCGTAGCTGAAGCTGGACAGCATCCGGCTGTACTTGTGGGACTCGCCCTCCAGTGGCGCCTTCGTCTGCCGGAAGTCCAGTCTTTCGATGACGATGGGCTTGCCGGCTTCACGGACGTGCCCCACTACGACCGCCACGGCGTCGCCGATGACGGCCTCGGTCTGATGGGCGGAATCGCCGTTGGTGACCAACGGCACCTCGCTGAAAGCGTGCACCGGATTGCCCGATGCGTCGGTTTCACAAACCGCCAGGTGATCGGCGTTCGGGTCTACGCCGATGGCTCCACGACTCCGGTCAGTGACAACAGGCACTTCCATCATGCCGGTGCTGGCGAACACCCGCCAGCCCTTGCGGTCTCGCTTGAACCGGTAGCTGTTGGCCTAGAAAGCTGGCCGGAAACCCTGGCTGATTGAGTCGCGGGTTATACTCCGGGCCATCTGAGATAGCGGGGTGAAGTGAGACCATGCTGGGCGAGCGATCCGACCAGAGAGGGCTTTGGGAGGCGGACCAGTTGTACCTGGATCTGGTGGGCAGGGACACCTTCTATGGGCTGCTGGCGTCATTGCGGGGCCAATTGTTCCCCGACGTCGACTTCGCCGAGTTGTACTGCCTGGAAAATGGGCGGGTCAGCGTGCCGCCGAGCCTTCTGGCCACGGCGCTGCTGTTGCAGACCCACGACAAGGTCAGTGACGCCGAGGCCAAGGCCAGGGCCGACTTCGACATTCGCTGGAAGGTGGCGTTGGGGATTGAGATCGAGGATCGGCCCTTTGCCAAGAGCACGCTGCAGGTGTTCCGCGCCCAACTGATTTTGCATGACAAGGTTCGCGAGGTGTTCGAGCAGGGCCTGGTGTCCCGCGTCAACTATTTTTGCCGATTTATCGTCGATTAGTTTTGCCGGTTCACCTCCTCTGACTGGCCCCGTTGCTGGGCGGCATCAGTCCGGTAGCTGGGGACGTCAAACTCCAAGATGACGGAGTGGTGCACCACCCGGTCAATCGCCGCGGCGGTGGCCATGGGGTTGGCGAAGATACGTTCCCACTCCGAGAAGACCAGGTTGGAGGTGATGCCCAGCGACCTCCGCTCGTAGCGTTCTGCGATCAGGGTGAAGAGGACCTCAGACTCCTCGGTACCCTGGGGCAGGTAGCCCAGGTCGTCCAGGAGGAGGAAGTCGAAGTTATCCAGCTTGCGCAGTTGCCGGGGCAGGGCGAAGTCGCGTTTGGCGGCGAGGAGGTCCTGCACCAGGCGATAGGCTGGGGCGAAGAGGACGGAGTGGCCGGTTTCCACCAGCTGGTGGCCCAGGGCGCACAAGGCGTGGGTCTTACCGGTGCCGGGCAGACCGAAAGCCAGCACGTTGACGCCGTGTTCCACGAAGCTGCCCTGGGCCAGTTGATCCAGTTGCTGGCGAAGCACCAGCGGCACCCGGTCGTGCTCGAAGGTCTCCCAGGTCTTGCCTGAGGGCAGCCGGGACTCCTTGCGCAGCCGGTTGATGCGCCGGTGGCGCCGATCCTCGGCTTCCTGTTCCAGCACCTCCAGGAAGGTGGGCAGGGCGTCGCCGTGGCCGGCTTCGGTGAAACGGGCCACCGACTGGGCGCCCATGGTGGGCAGCTTGAATTGGTGGCAGAGCTGGCCGATGCGATCCCGCATGACGCTGGTGTCGGTGTCCATCATCCGCACACCCCCGACCCGGCCAGGCTGCCCGTAAGCAAACCATCGTAGATCTTCAGGTCAGGCTGACCCACCAGGGTGAGCGCCGGAGCCTCGGGCACCTTGGGTTCGGCCAGGTCCCGCACCTCGGCGTAGTCGAAGGGCTGACCGGCCTCCAGCAGCAGCGACAGCGCGCTGTCCACCGTGGCTTCCATGGTTTTCGCCGCCAGGTGCAGGATCCGCACATACTCCACGTCGGCACGCTCACCCCGCCACTCTCTGAGGGCGTCGTAGGCCAGCCGGAAGTGCATGGTGGGAAACAGCTGCTCTCTGAAGCGGTAGCGGGCAAAGGCTCCCGGCTTGCGCACCAGCGAGCCGATGACATGGCGGTAATTGACGCCGGTTTCCCCCTCACCATGCACCCGGGCCATGCGTTCCACCAGGTGGCCCTTGTAGTACACTTCCAGATGATCGGAGTACAAGCGGATCTTTACCTCCTTGCCAATGAGCCGAGAGGGGACGCTGTAGGTCCGTCCGGCTGCTTGGATGGTGCTCCACTTGCGCACCTTGGAACGGTAGTTGACGTATTCCGGCAGAGGGGCTGGGGGCAGGGGCCGTAGGCAAGCCATTTCCTGCTCCAGCTTCCCCATCACCAGGCGATTGCGCTTGGCCACCATCTCCTGGACGAATTGGGCGTAGTCGTCGTCGGTGTGGAAATCACGGCTGCCGCGGAGGATCAGCGCCTGGTCCACAGCGTCCTTCAAGCGGTAGTGGGCGTGCTCGGCGACGCCGTTTTCGTGGCTCTTGCCGCGATTGATGCGGGTGGAGCGGAGACCGTAATGCTCCAGCAGGGCCGCGTAATTGTCGTTTAGCGCCCTGGCTCGGCTGCGCCGTATCTCGTGGGTGAGGGCGGCGGCATTGTCCGAGCGCACCACCTCTGGGACGCCGCCCAGGGTCCAGAGGGCGGCCTGCAATCCCTGCTGCAACGCCAGGAAGGTCTCGCCGGCGGCGACCTCTGCGTAGCGCCAGCCCGAATGGCTGAGGATGAGCTGGAACAACAGGTGGGGATAGGGCTCACCAGCGATGGTAACTCCCAGGGCGCTGCCATGGGTGAAGTCGATCTGGGCCTCCCGTCCCGGCGGATGCTCCTGGGGGAAGTACACCTCCTGATCGGGTCCATTGAGCGCCCGCCAGTCTTGTAATCGTCGTTGCAGGGTGCGCAACTGGGACGCACTGAACCGGCCGGGATGCTGCTCCTCCAGCCACTCGATAATTGTCGTTGCTTTCAGCCGGCCCGTGGGATCGCCACGCAGCAGGGGCTCAATCTCCTCTTCCCAAACCCCGTCGAAGGGGTCGGACCGGGTGCGCCACCAGCGCTCCTGTTTCGTCTCCGACGGCAACGGGCCACTCTGCCATTTGCGCGCCGAACGCACGCTCATTCCGGCCATGGCCGCCGCCGTTTCCTGTGTCTTTCCTTCCATAAGTTTCTGCCTCAATAATGCGACTTGTCGGTCCTTGATCAAAATCCGGCACCTCCGTGCCGGATGGTTTTACCCAATCCTGACCGGCAAAAATAGTCGACGTCAGCGGCATTCCTTATTGTCGTTAATCACCTGCGGCTGGCCCGGGAGGCCGGCTACCTGAAGGGAAAGCGTGGGATGCGTGTGGCGATGGACACCACGTACATCCTGGGGCGCGGGGCGGTGAAGGACACCTATCCGCCTATGGCGGATAGGCCGACGGCATCGTGAAGCTGATGCGGGCGCTGGCGGTGGAAGAGGATGTTCCGGTGCGGCGCTGGGCCGAAGCCCACGGTTACAAGCGCTAAGTGGCCTCCAGCGTAAAGGGTGAGGCGGCAATCGACTGGTCCAACCGGCGGGCGCGGCGGAGGCTGTTGGGACAGATCGTGGCGGATGCCGACCGGCTGCTGGAATTGGACCGTCAGGCCCAGGACGCGTTGGACGCCGACAGCGCCGAGCGCCAGGCGATAGTTGACGCGGCAGAGTTGCTGGGCCAATTACTGCTCCAGGACGTGAAGCGTGGTGGGGACGGCGACGGCGCTGGTGATGATGCTGACGGTGACGGCGGGGTGAGTCTGAAAGAAGGAGTTAGCAGGGACCGGATGGTGTCGGTGCATGATCCTGAAATGCGCCACGGCCACAAGAGCAAGCGCAAGCGCTTTGATGGGCACAAGGCTGCCGTGGTGGTGGACACCGAGAGTCAGTTGATCACTGCGGTGGACGTGCTGCCGGGCAACGCTGCCGACAATCTGGGAGCGCTGGAGTTGGTGGAACAGAGCGAGGTCAGCGCCGATGTGGCGGTGGCGGAAGCCATGGGTGACACCGCCTACGGCGACGGCGGCACCCGCCAGGCTTTCGCCGACGCCGGGCGCAAGCTGGTGGCCCGAGTGCCGGGCCGTCCCAACCGGAAGTGTTTCCCCAAGGATGACTTCGTCATCGACCTGCTGGCCGGGAGCTGTACCTGTCCAGCGGGTCAGAACACCCGCACCATTGTGCCGGCGGGGAAACGCACCGACAGTGCTGGAACGGTGTATCGTCTGCAGGCCTTCCGGTTCAATGGTGCGGTGTGCCAGGGCTGTCTGTTACGGTCCCGATGCTTTACGGCCAAGGGCAGGCAGGGGCAGCAGGTGCTGATCCACCCACAGGAAGGCTTGCTGCAAGCGGCCCGGGCGTTGCAGCAGAGCGCTGACTACGACCGGTACCGGCAACGACGGGTGGTGGCGGAGCATCGACTGGCTCGATCCGCCACAGGCGGATTGGGCATCCGTCAGGCGCGCTACTTCGGGCGGGTCAAGACCAAGTTCCAGTTGTATCTGGCGGCCACGGTGGCGAATCTGACCCTGCTGGCCAACCAAACCGGTGTGGTCGGTGATTCTGGAGACAACCCCAACGGCGTCGTCACCACCGCTGAAATTGGCGGCAATCTCGGCGTGGATCACCACCTGCTGCCAACCTGGACGTTGGCCTGGCTCAAGTCGCCAACGCTGGCGCTATCGCTCTCCCCAACTACGGCTTTCCGGCCCGCTTTCTAGGCGTTGCCTACACCATCTACGAGCCCTGGACAACCAGCCACAGCCAGCACTTCCGCCCCAAGCCGGCCGAAACTCCCCTGCTCACCATGAACCGCCAGTATTGGGTCAACCCGCCCGACAGCCCAGTGGGCTACCCGGTGGCCGAAGCCACCTGCAGCGTCAACTTCTACCCCGGGGCCGGCAACCCCGAGCCCGACCTCCCGCTCATGCGCAACTTCCTCAAAGAGGTCGAACAACAGGCTGCCAAGAACGGCATCATCCTCCACGACATGGACGAAGCCTGGCTCGCATCCTACTGGGCGCCCGAAATCGACCGGCGCAGCTACCCGGAAGGCCGCCGGCGCCTCTCGCCAGTGGAGTACGCCTTCCAGCCCGACCGGTCTCTCCCCGAACCCGTAACCGTCGCCCTCCACGACGCGCTCATCCACGAAGACTTCGGCTTCCAGCTCACCACCGACCGCTCCTCCCCGCACGTATCGCTCCTCACCATCAGGGCTGGCCACCACATCTGGCAGACCGCCGAAGAGTGCCTCCAGTGGGTCCTCGACCAGCGCGCCGACTCCCGATACCCCCATGCCCTCTTCGACTCCATAACCGTGGTCGTCCAACTGCCCGACCGCAACCCCGCAATGATCGAACTTCCCTGCCTCCCCCTCAACGACCGCTGCGCCTACCTGGCCGCCCAATCGGCCGACATCGAGCAGATCCATTCCATCCTCAACCACGCCAACCGCTCGTTGACCAAGTACAACCACGACTACGACGAAAACCCCTTTGACGACTTAACCAACGACGTCTACCGCGAGATGTTCGAAGCCGCATGGGCCTCACGCGCGCCCGAGCACGCCCAGACCGCCTACGAGGCCCACAAGTTCAGCGCCATGCTCGCTGACGAACGATTTCCTCCCGTCCAGCAGCCCATCAGCCTGACCGCCCCAGGCAGCCCGTTCACCATCACCGTCGGCCCCGCAGCCTGAACAATCCGGCAAACCCGGCGCCACTACCTGTCGCTAACCTCATGGCAAAGCCCATGAGGAGGCGACACCATGTGCAACGCCCATTTCTCCCCCACCGCCGGCATCGCCCTTGACCGGGCCATCGTCATCGCGAAATCGCTCAACAGTCAACCCGACATCGAACTCTGCCAGTCCGTCGTCGACCAACACCTCCAGCCCCGCTGGGTCGATCACATCGACCAGGACTGCGAACCCATTGCCATCATGGAGATCATGGACCTCCAGGGCAACCACGTTCCCGCCGCCACCATGGTCCTCCGCGGCCGGCCATTCTTCGCCGAAGACGCGCTTACCTTTCGCGCCGAGTACACCGCGCGCCTCAACCAGCGGCCAACCCTCTTCAGCGATTTGTTCGGCGCCAGGCCCGGCCGACGCCCCGCCCACCATTGCGCCGGCGTCGAGGCAGACACCGTCGCCGCCATGATGGTCCGCTCACTCGCCGTCCTCATCCACCACGAGGCCAACCGCGGCTTCTACCAGGATCTCGCCAAGGGCCGAATCCTGCCCGATGGACGATGAACGTCCCCAAAAACCGCCAAAATCAGCACAAACCACCCTAATCTCCACCGATTTCAGCCCGATTTTGTTACAAGTGTTACAAGTGTTAGATGTCTACCCCCCGCGTTAACGTATACCATATGCAGAACGAATATTCGTCCGACCTGCTCTATAGGGCGGCTATAGACTTGTAACACTTGTAACAATTCAGCACGACCCACGCACGAATTCGGCCCGAATCGGCCCCAAAATTGTTACAAGTGCCTGTTACAAGTCAAAACGGCCGCCGGCACTTGTAACAAAGCGCCCCCATCTTCCTGCCGTCAAGGACTGGAATTTGACCACTGGACCAGCCATCCGAGCGCTCACCCACCCCGCAGCCAACATGCTGGCTGCCGCCATCTGCTTCTCCCTCTCCATCCCCTTCATGGCTTGGGGCAACGCCCACGCCAGCCCGCTCTACTGGTCCATGTCGGCCCGACTGGTCAACGGCATCCTGATCATCGCCGCCGCCCCGTTGATCGCACGACCCACGGCCATCCCATGGAAGGCCATCATCAGAAAACCCCAGGCACTCTGGCTCACCCCCATCTTCGGCGCCTAATCACTCTCCCTGCCCGCAGTGGCCTTCGCCACCGCTTTCGTCCCGCCAACCGTCGTAGCCTGCATTCTCGGCACCTACCGCTTGGCTACAGGCTTGTGACATCCGATCGGCTGTACAGGGTGCAAACCGGCGCCGCGATCTAACCAAGCGCGATCTCGCCGAACGAATCAAGTTCCTTGATTCGGAGATCAAAGTTCTCCGTCACCAACTGGAAAAGAGCGAAACGGGCAACGCCGAGTTCACACCCTGTTCTCAGGAATCAGGCAATCAAAGGGTTGAAAGGAATTTTTCATGACGCGGGCTTGCGTCCATACGGTGCCGATGAGCTGAACACGGCAGAAATCTAAGCCGCCGGCCTGAGACTACCCTGTTTCAAAGTGAATAACCACGGCGCCAGTGCGCTGGAATGCCCAGCCATGGCCCCCTTGACCGAGATCAACAGAGCCGATCCCACCACAGTCTGCCTTATCAGCGCCAACGACGGCAGCCGCCACGGTAGCGTTCCGTTTTAGGTGGTTTGGTTATAGGATGCGGTCATCAGACTGGTTCGGAATGGATGTGGAGGGGCCCTGTCATGGGGTTGTTGTACCGATTGGAAACTGAGCTGGAGCGTGAAATCCCGGCCCGCTTGCAAAGGTCAATACAGGAAGTGTTGGATGCCTACCGGGACGATTGCTCCGACTGCGGGTCGGGGATGCACCGGCATCACCGTTACCACCGCTCCATAATGACCGGCTACGGGGAGGTGGATTTGGAGATACCGGTGTTCCGGTGCGGGGAGTGCCGGCCCATGAGCAGCGGCATGGACCTGCTGGGGGATGAGGAGCGTTACCGTCGGTACTCAAAAAAACCACGAAGTTAGCGCGGAAGTTGGCGGGCCTGGGGTTGAGTTACGCGGCGGCCAGCGGGTGGGTGGGGGCGGTGAAGAGTCCGCCCAGGCGGATGTCGGTGGCTGAGGCGGATGCCGTTGCGCTTACCGCAGTTGGGGGGCCGGGTGTTGGAAATGGATGGTCTGTGGACGCGGACCCGAGCGGGTCCTGTGGAAATGAAGGTGGTGCGGGATGAAAATGGTGTGGCGTTGGGATCGTTCGCCGGTTGGGGAGCAGTGATTGACTTGGCCTGGCAGCAGGGGGCGACGGCGCCGGTTCATCTGGTGAGCGACGGGGATCGGGCCATTGCCGAGGGTATTGCGCTGGTCTATGGCAGCAAGGCGCCCCACCAGCTGTGCCACTTCTCCGCCTCTGGCGGATTGCGGGAATATCGGCGGAACCTGGGCTGGGACGGCTGGCGGGAGGCCCGGCCCGCCTACGGCGGGCTGGCGGCGGAAAGCCCAGCCGCTGCCATGGGCTGGGCGCGGCGGATTATGGCGTTGACCGAGGGTCGGGCTCAGTACTGGTGTGAGAAAGCCTTGACGCAAGGACTGCGACATTTGGAAACGGGAGAAGGGGAGTACAAGACCATCCGCCACAGGCGGACGGTTGGAACGGCAGAACCGAGAGTACCGCCGACGGGAAAAGATGGGCACGGTATGGTCGCCCCACAACCTGTTGGCGCTGCTCCAAAAGCGCGGCCTGATCAACCAAACCACCTAAAACGGAACGCTACCCAGCCGCCACCCCCGTCTTTGCAATCCCATGTTTTCCGAGGCTAATTGAGCACCTTTCCGATTTCGCAAAACCGCGTGTTCCCAACCTGCTGTACGGTCCGGCCACGTAATGGGCAGACCTGTCGGAAGTCACTTGCTGTTGCACTCCTCCGATCGGTTTGACCCAAGTCCATCGCGGAGCGTCTTCTCGGGTGAGACCCGATGACGAGCCGCAGGATCGGAGATTGGCATGACAGAACGTTTGGCATACACGGTCAAGGAAGCCGCCACCGCCCTGGGAGTCAGCGAGTGGATGGTCAGGGAAGAGGTCCGCCAGCAGCGCATCTATTCGGTCAAGATGGGAGCCCGCCTGCTGATTCCCCGCTGGGCTCTGGAGGAAAGAGTGGGAATGGCCGCAGAAACACCGCCACCTGACGCGGCGTCTTAACCACCGGCACCGAAGATCGTGGCGCGCCCGGCATACGCACCCGGACGCGGCTCTAGAGATAGACTGGAGCCGTTGCCGAACGTTCTCCCCGATTGCCGGCAACGACATGCCCGGGCTATTCCAAACCCAAGCGTCGGTCTCCTACACGGTCAACGGCAGTCATAGGTAACGAGTGAGTCCGTCCAACGTCCCGGGAGCGTCGGTTGACCGTCGCGGGGAAGTCAATCAGTTAGGCCATGGCAAAACAGGAGGCGCGTAGGAATGAAAGGAACGATCAGACAGCGCAACCCGGGCTCCTGGGAAATCCAGGTGTTCCTGGGACGCGACGCCAACGGTAAACGAATGCGAAAGACGGAGACGGTTCGCGGGAAGAAGTCCGACGCCCAGCGCCGACTGCGCGAAATATTGTCCGAACTGGACCGTGGCATCACCCCCACCAAAACTCGCTACAATCTGGGCGAATGGATGGACAAGTGGATGGAGGAGAAAATCGTACCCAAGGGCAAACAGAAAACCATCGACCGTTACTGGGACGACATTAGGATTCATATCAAGCCGGCACTGGGTCACATCGAATTGACCAAACTGTCTCCAGCCCATGTCCAAGAATTCGAAGCCAATCTGCTCAAGAACGGGAAAAAACCCAAAGGCGTCCAATTGGTCCACAACGTATTGAGCGGTGCCATGAAGCACGCTCTACGCCTTGAGTTGATCGCCAGGAATCCCGTGGCATTAGTGTCGCCTCCAACGGCTCCGAAAACCGAAGCCTACAGTCCCGAGGTGGAACAGGTGCGGTCTCTCCTGACACTCGCTGAGGAGCGGGAACACCCGCTCTGGGTGTGCATCCACCTGATCGCCTACACAGGTATGCGCCGGGGAGAAGCCCTGGCACTCGAATGGAAACATGTGGACCTGGAAAAACTACAGATCGTGGTATCTCAGTCGCTAATCGCCGCCAAGTCCGGCATGGTGCTGGAGACACCCAAGACGGAGAGCAGCCGGCGCGTGGTCGACCTTGACCTTCGAACCGCCGAAATCCTCAAAACCCACAGAGGTAAACAGCGTGAGCTGGCCGCCACGCTCGGGATCGAAGCCCCCGAGAAGCTCTTCCCGCGCGCCGACCAGGTGAGCTGGACGCACCCCAACAACGCCAGGTACGCGGTTAAGACCTTGGGAAAGAAAGCTGGTTGTCCGGAAATCACCCTGAGGAGTCTGCGGCATTTCCATACAACAGTGACGTTGCAGGCTGGCCAAAGCCCCGTCGTGGTCTCAAAGCGGATAGGCCATTCCAGTCCCAAAATCACGATGGAAGTGTACGCCCACGCACTCCCCGGGTGGCAGCAGGACGCTGCGGAGGCATTCGCAGATGCTATGGAATCAAGCTCGTAAAATGCTGGACAAATGCTGGACAAATTGCCGGCAACGTACAGCGCCACACGTCATGATCAACAGAGGTTTGAGTAGAAAATCTCGGTCCACAGCCCTTTACAATACGCCACATCATCGATACCTTCTAATCCCTCCCTCGGCACCAATTCCCCGATTTCCTACTCAGAAACGGCTCCAAACGGGGCCGTTTTCGCTGTTTTACCGACCAAATTCACAACTGCCGACCGCAGTCAACCGCCCTCCACAGCGTCAAACGTGTATCCATCGGTATCAATAAACGCGATCAGATAGCCCAGGTGAAGGCCTCCCATGTGTTTGGTTCCTCTCCGCCCGTGGGCAAATCGTGATCTCAATACCGCCACAGCGACATCCTGAATGTCTCCCGGTGAAACCGGATTGGGTTTGACCTTGGATGACGGTAACCATATAGTCCCGGCCATTGCCGTCAAAGAATGGAATGACACGAGGCGCGGAAGATGGACGCCAGAGCTAGTAAAGACTGTACTTGCTCGGCGGCATTCCTGGCGTTTCCCTACGGGCCTTCGCCTGCGATCAACGGCAGTAGTAACCTGCAACATAAACAACTATCCCAAAGAATTTCCGTCGGGTCGCCGCAATAGACCCAGGCGGCGTGCGGAGAGACGAGTTTACGAAGCCCTGGCTGGCAGCGACTGCCGGGGCTTCGTCTATTACGAGTGACGAAAGGGTTGCGAGCGCATCGAGATCGACTTCGCCGTATCGGCCTAGGGCGCAGGAAGGTTCGGCCCGCAGGTGAAAGGAGACATTTGCGTTCTCATTGACGGCGGGTGGCACCTGAGAACCAGGGAGGGTTACCAAACGGTCAAGTCCTGTCCGCTGGACGAGACCAAGCTCGTGGCGCTGGACCCGCACGACGCAATCACGGCTCGCGCCAAAACTGCCCGCAACCAGGGCAATCGCGTCTTCAAAACAAACCATGCCGGTGCCTGCATTACATTTCGTTTGGTGATAATGACCACACACCTCGTTGCCTGAAAGTCCCCGAAACCAGCCCATGACCCCAAAACTCCCAAATCAAAATATCCTGTCCATACCGTTCATCCTGGGAACCTGTCCGCCTTTGGCGGATCCCTGTGAATTCACCGTCCGTTACTGCCAATTCCAATGGCCGCGCTGTCGCTCATTAAGACGCGATCGCCCTGTGCCAACAACCCGTTCGTGATCCCGGTGCTCGTGTTCCCGAACATGGATCCCAATGTGGCCATCGGGAACCTGGCCGAGCGAAAGGCAGTGTACCCGGTGTGGGGGACAGCGAATCTGGTAGTTGATCTGGAGAACATCGCGAAACGTAGGAGCGTCGCGGACCGGTTGGCCTGGGGCCGGATCGCCGGCGGGGTACGGCCGGTAACCGACGGGCTGATCGACCTGGGCGTGGTCAACGACACGTCGGGCATCAACCCCGTGGGGGATGAGTCGGTTTCCCTTTCCGTAGCAGGTTTCCCCGGCGAGACGCGACTGGGGGTCTGTGGAACCTCGGATATGTTCCGTACGATCTCTCCGGTGAAGCTTCTCGCGCCAAAACTGCCCGCGACCCGTTCGTGATTCCGGTGCTGGTGTTCCCGGACATGGATCCCAATGTGGCCACCGGGAACCTGGCCAGGCGGAAGGGAGTGTACCCGGTGTGGGGGACGGCGAATCTGGTAGCTGATCTGGAGAACATCGTGAAACGGAGCTGCGTCTCGAACCGGCTGGCCTGCGACAGGATCGCCGGCGGGGTGCGGCAGGTAACGGTCGGGCTTTGGCATCCGTGGGACGCGAATCGGCGGCTCCAACAGCGGTGATTTCACCATGGTCGGCGCCAGCGGACCAACGGGGCACGACAGCGCGGAACTGACCTGCCGGAACCTGCCCTACGACGAAACCAACATCACGCGCCAACTGGAAGTTACGGCGACGGTTGTGAACATCACGGGACCGACGTGCATCGAACCCCCACCCGCGACTGAAAACCCACCACTGGCGCTGTACAGCAATCACTCGGCCTTATATTGGCAGGGATGAAGGCCAGCGAAGTTCGTTGCGATGCCCCGGATGCAGAGCCCCCAGTCGATCGTCGCCGTTGAGACGCCAGCACGTTTCTGTCGTGAACGCCGCCGCCGTTAGATGCCCAGGGCTGCAACTCCCGCTTTGGCGATGGCCTCGTCGTCGAATCCGCTGGGCAGGCCTCCCACGCCGATGGCGCCTACTACTGCCCCGTCGTGGAAGACGGCGACTCCGCCGGGTATCGCTACCAATTGGGGATCCCCGAAGGACTCAAGGGTCCGGCCCGTGCTGCTGAGTTGTTCGGCGAACGCGGCAGTGTCCATGGAGCGCACCGCCGAAGTATAGGCCTTGCGAATTGCCAACGTAGGCCTCAGGCAGCGGTCCATGCGGGCGTAGGCCAGCAGGTTTCCGGCATCGTCCACCACGGCCATGTCGACCTTGCGTCGATCAGTGTCCCGGTTGTAGTCAGCGATCATGGCCGTGATGGCGTTCTGGGCCTGTTCCAGGCTGATCATGGGCTTGTTGTACATGATGTCAAACTCCGTGCTGCGGTTGGGAAACTGCGCTGTTCAGTTGCGCCGGATTGCCGCCCGTTCGGTCGCTGGGCTGTGAGGTAGTCTATCTGCTGGTACGCGGTTTCGTAAATCCGGGTCGCCTTCCTGCTTACCCTGCCCAAGGCTCATCGGTAGCTACCATTGTCGGGTAGCAGCACGTGCCCACTGTCCGAGTAGGTGGGATGATGTTGATGGGGTATGTTGCCCTGATCCCACTTGCGCATGATGTCCCCTGTTCACCGGTCTACCAATGCCACACATCAAGGACTCTGACCGGACGACTCAGTTGCCATGGAATTCAACAGTGATGACCTGGCATCTAACCTTTACCGAGGGTTGTCTATTCCGCTGATACGCCAGCGACATACGCAAGATACGGGATGCGAGTCCGGTGGTAAACTCTGCCGAACTTCGGGCCACCATACCCTGCCCAGCAACCAGGAGCCGACTCGAATGCGCATCGCGGTACCCGATCTCGTTTCCAACTCCTACTTTCCGGCGGTGGCCGCCATAGAGCTGGGGTTTTTCGAAGCCCAGGGAATGGACGCGGAGTTGGAGATGATCTTCCCCGTGGGCAGAGCTATGGCAGCGTTGCGGGACCGACGCGTCGATTTCGTGGCTGGTCCCGCTCATGCCACGCTGTCGGCTTTCCCCAACTGGGAAGGCGCAACGCTGCTGGCTGCTCTGTCCCAGCATACGTTCTGGTTGCTGGTGCTGCGGTCGGACCTGGGCATCCAACCGGGGGAAACTGCGGCCATCAAGGGGCTGCGTATCGGAGCCGCGCCCGGTCCCGACGTTGCTTTACGTCAATTGCTGGTGGAAGCCGGCGTGGACCCCGTTCGGGATGGTGTGACGCTGGCGCCGGTGCCCGGCAGCGAGGACGCCGGCGTATCCTTCGGTGTCCATGCCGCCCGAGCCCTGGAGGAAGGGATCATCGACGGCTTTTGGGCCAATGCGATGGGGGCCGAAGTGGCAGTGCGGAGCGGGATAGGAAGCGTGGTGCTTGATCCGCGGCGAGGATTGGGCCCGCCGGCAGCCAGGGACTTCACCTTCGCCGCACTGGTCACCACTGACCGACTGATCGAGGAATCCCCTGCGGCGGCGGCGGGAGCGGTGAGCGCGATCGTCGCGGCCCAACAGGCCCTGCGGGCCGACCCGTCTCTGGCGCTACCGGTTGGTCAACGCCTGTTCCCACCGCACGAAACTGAGTTGATCGAGGACTTGGTCCGACGAGATGCTCCTTATTTCTCCGCAGAAATTACCCGAAACTCGGTAGCCGCTCTGAACCAGTTCTGCGGTGACATCGGTCTGCTTGCTGGGCACGTTGCCTACGAGCAAGTCGTGGCCATCCGATTCGCCCACCTTTGGTATGGATGGTAGGTGCGCCCGATGAAAGTGGATATCAGGGTGCCCGTCGGCTTGCCGATCCAGGAGACTGCCGATTTCATCGCGGGATGTGAGGCTGCCGGGTTTTCTGGGGTTGGCGTCCACGATCATCAGCATAGCGGGCGGGACGTTTTCCTGACTCTGGCCCTGGCCGCCGAGCGCACCTCCCGCCTGACCCTTTACCCGGCGACCTCGAATCCGGTCACCCGCCACTCGATGGTGCTGGCGTCGCTGGCACATTCGTTGGAGGAGATCGCGCCGGAGCGTGTGCGCCTGACCATAGCTCCCGGCTACCTCGCAGTCGGCAATATCGGCCGGCCGCGCGCCACGGTCGAAGCCATGCGCAGGGCCGTCATCACCATTCGCAGCCTTCTACGGGGCGAGCGCGTGGAATTCAACGGCGTGCAAACCCATCTCCGCAATTTGAGCGACCGTCCGACCCCTGTGTTTATGACCGCCGCCGGTCCCAGGATGGTGGAGTTGGCCGGTGAAGTCGCCGACGGGGCCCTGTTGCTGGTCGGCCTGCATCCTAAAGCTGCGGAGGCAGTCCGCCGGCGGCTGGAAATCGGAGCAGAGCGGGCCGGACGCAAACTTGACGGTTTTCAGACGATCTTCATCACCCCGACGACCGTGTCGGACGATGGCCCGGCCGCCCGCCGTTTTCCCCAGCAATGGTTTCGGCCCGGCCAACCGTACCTCAAATACCCCAGCGATTCCAACCTCGTCTGGTTGCGCGAGGCCGGCATCGACCTGGGCAACGATTTTGTTCCCGAGGATATCAGCGACACCCAAGCGGCGAAAATATGCGATGCCTTCGGTCTGTTCGGCACACCTGAGGAGTGCCTGTCCAGGTTGCAGCGGGCCAGAGACGAATCGGGCATCGACCACGTCTTTATCTTCCCCACCCATACCCAGGAGGGTGGTTACGACATGCCGCGAGCCGAGGTTGACGCCTTCCGGGATACGATAATCCCGGGTTTGGCTGCCCTTTAGTAACGGCTCTCAGAACACCTTTATGCTAAGTCGAGAGAGGTTCGGAAGCAGATGGACGGGGTTTTACCTAAATGCCCAACGGCGAGCATTCCACCACTTCCGCGCCCAGAAGAGTTAGGCGTTGGCTGTGGGGCAACTACGAGGTGATAGACACCCACGCTCATGGCGGTATTCCACAGCATCTACGTGGATCTTGAAAACCGCGAGGTCGTGGGATCCCGGTCCAAGAAGGCCTTCCACACCCTCCTGCAAGCAACGAATTACCGGGAAGGCGTCGATGTATGGCCCACCCCATATGGGGAATTTGGGCGGGATGGTGGAGACGGGGGAGAGTCGCACTCCCCGTCCAGAAACTCCCCTGAGCGAATATGCTACAAGCTTGTTCGGCGGTTTAGTCTCGCGATTGCCAACTCTCGCCGACGGGATTTGGCAACCGCCAGCCGATTAAATCTGTGGCCCCCGCTATCGGCGTACCAGGGATAGCATCCCGGAATTATTGGACGTCCGCTTCCCGGCTTCCGGGCCTACTGGTGGCAGACGTAGCCGCGACTAGGCGGCTAGAGCGAATTCACGTTCGCCAGTTACTTGTTCGCCACTGTTTTTAGCGAGGGCAGCAGCAACCTCGGCTTGCAATCCGTCAGAGAACGCACCTGTCGAACCTACGCGTCCCCACGTGTGCTCCACGTTGGCGATGATCGCCAGTGGAATGCATATATGATACCACCCGCGGCTCGGAGCCGTAAAACGGCTCACGCAGCCCGGTTGGGAATTGCATGGTGAGGGAATTGCATGGTGAAAGGACGGAAAGGTCGATTTCCCGCTCATTTCCTCTCATTTCCGCTAATTCCAGTAGGGCATTGGGCGGGTCGTGGGGCTGAATGGGGGCCGAGGGAAGGGTTTTGGCGGCGGTTTGAGCGGTATTGGAGGGCAGATGAGCGGGTTTGGGGGAGGGAGGTTCGCGGTGTTGGGCATTGGGACGGCTGTGGCGGGCCAGGGTGGCGGGTTGGAATTGGGATGTTGGGTAATATGGTACGGATGGGGGAAGGGTTAGAGCAAGGCGGAAGCGTCACCGGGGCCGGAGGTGTCTGAACCGGGGGTTTTTGGGGGAATTGGGTGATATGGGGGCGATGGCACGTCTTTTTGCCACAAAAGGCAGATGTCACAAACTGGGCTTTCCGCATTTCAAGCGGCGTAAGCGAGGGAGTCCACCATTCGTCGGTACAGAGCGACGGGGAATTCCTGCGTGTCGGGGTTGCCGGCCGACAGTGAGAAATCTTCCGATGCCAGCCAGAGGTGCCGACGCACCAGGGCGATGGCGTCCACGAAAGTTGGCGATGGTTTGTCGTACCAAGCGGCGGTGCGCGGAGTCATCGAATGTTGTTTTTGCAACGAATGGGCGGCCAGGGTGGTCCAGGAGAAGAGGCCCAGCAGCGCGGGCGTGGTGCGGGCGATGGCCAAGTCGGACCACTGGCGCTGGGTCTCCATGCCCAGGTGGGTTCGCGCCTCCTGAAAGGTGACTTCGAGTTGCCAGCGCAGGACAAACCACTCCCGGATCTGGGTCGGGTTCGCCAACGGGTCGGTGCAGAGGAGGGCTTGGGGATCGAAAGCGCCTTCGGGATCTCGGACCAGCACCCAGCGAATGGTCACCGCCGGTTTGCCCGAGCTGTACCAGACCGCGGTTTGGGAGGTAAGTTCCAGCGTGCGGATGGTGCCGTCGTACCACGCCACGGCGGCGACGGTCCAGGCCACATGGTCCTGGTCCAGGATGGTTTTCAGCGACGGTCGCCGCTGGCCTTTCAGGGCTGACCGGCCTTTCTGACCTGGCGGCCGAGGCGGCGCTGGCGCGTAGAGAGCGGCGTCCAAGCGCAGTCTGGCGATGAGGGTAACGGGTTCACGAAGGGATTGGCAGCAGTGGAGCAGATCCAGCACGGCGTAGCCGTTATCCCCCACCAGCACGAGAGTCCGGTGGGGCAGCCAGCGACGCAGCTGAATGACCATTTGCCGGGCCCAATCGGTGAGCTTCTTGTGCCGGCGTCCCTGCTGCTGGTAGTACCGAGAGGAAGGGGCCAGCACCGTGAGCACCGGCAGCGCCCAGTGGCGTCCCGCCCACGGCACGTGGCCCAGCCACATCAGGGAGATCCAGCGCAGGCCACTGGCCTTGACCAGTTGATGGCGGCTGGAACGCACCGCGTCCCGGTAGATGCCTCGTGCTTTGATCTTAGCGCCCCGACGCCGCTCCAGGGTTTCGTCGATGCCGAAGACCAAGGGGCCGTCGCCCCGATCCAGATGCTGGAGCAAAAGCAAGAGCAGGACGCGGGCCACCGCGCGGGACGACCACACCGCCCGATTGAGCACCTCGTGGTAGCGGGCGTAGTCGCGCTGGTCGCTGCGGCCCATGACGCGCAGCGCTGCTGCCACGGTGCGTTGACCTGTGGCCAGGATCGCGCCCACCAGCAGGAGTTGAGCCTTCTGCCAAGTGGGGTTGGTGAACAGAATTGCGAAGGGGGAGAGTATCGGTACAATGGCATTGGGCAGGGTGTGCATGGCTGGACCTTCAGTGACGTTTGGGTCAGGCCAGCTTACCCTGTCCTTTTACTTTTCTAAGAATGCGTAAAGTCTAGCTTAGATCCAGACCCAGCGATGGTTGTGCTTGGCCGGAGCCGGATGGCTGCTCTCACCACCCTGTAGGCGCGATAAGTACGTTCGGTGTGTAGCCTTTGTCGATTTACAGGAGCATTAGGCCGGCGATTTGTTGTTCACCGACATTAGGCCGGCATTTTCACGGGCATCAATCTACCCTGGAGAGCCAGGGCGACCGCATTCTAATGGGAGAGGATGGATAGCAGGTAGTTATTGTCCCAGCCGGCCAATTTGCGTTTGGCTTTGATCGAGGCTTTACGGGTCTGGTCTTGGCGCAGCAGATTGAGAGCCATGTGTCGGACTAACGCCAGGTTTTCCGGCGCGTTGCCGGTTCTTACCCGGCTTTCGTCTTCCCTGAAGGACACGTCCAGCACCCAATGGAGCCGGTTCTCGATGCCCCAATGGCTGCGCGTCGCCCGCAAGAACCGCTGGGCGTCCGACTCCAGACTGGAGATGTAATAGCGGGTTTCCACCGACACCTGGTCCCCTTGACATCGTTCCGCCGTGACCATCCCGATGCTGCGCAACCCAGGCCACTCGCCTCGGGTATCCAGGTAGGACAACTGCTCGGGGTCGTCGATTGCTCGGGGTCGTCGATGGTCCAACAGCGTCGGGTTGCAACGCGTCCGTGCCCACTGCCCACGGTCCGGCAGAAATCGTGCTGCATATCAGCAAATCCGGTCCTCTGGCCGCAGGAAAACAGGTCGGCCACATCCTCCAGCAACTTCCCTTGGTTTTCCTTCACCGCCAGAACGTAATCGGCTTCCTGGCCCACAATCTGCCGAGCCAGCTTTTTCTGGTCCGCCGGAGGCGGATCAATGGTCACGATGCAACCGGACACATCCAGCAGATTGAGCAATTCAGGTATGGCCGTGATCTCATTGGATTTCTCCGCCACTTTGACCTGACCCAATACCCCTGACCCAATACCCCTGACCCAATACCAGGGAGTTCTCCGAAGCCCAGGCGCTGACCATATGAATGGCCGCCTTCCCCGAAGGGCGGTCGTGGGACCGCCGTAAGGTCTTGCCATCCAGGGCAATTACCTCGCCTTGGGTCAACTGGCTGACGCTGTTCACCCAGTCCATGAAGCAGTTTCGGAATTGTTCCGGGTCAATACCCGCGAATACCCGCGCAAAGGTGTCAGAGCAGGGAACCCCGTGGGGCAGTTCCAGAAATCTCTGGAACCAATCGTACTTGCATTGGACGAACAACTCCACATCGTCCCAACCCTCGGCGCCCCCGACAACCGCGCAGATGGTCATTGCGATGATGTCCAGGAGTTGATGCCGCTTGCCTTGGTCCCGCCTGGGATCCTCCAAATGGCCGAAATGCTCCATCAAACTGCCGCATTCACTACTACCCATCTTCACCACCCTATCCCTCAACTCAGCTTCTTACGCTCTGCTTCAATCTTACCAATCCACACCCTTCGTGGAGAATGCGGTTGCCCTGCCTGGAGAGCGTGATAGTTTGACAAATGCAGGTTACTATTTGTTGATCAATCACCCCTTTTTGCCGCAGCTCTCCCAACGCGCTTGATGGCGCCGGTAACATTGATCCGGAACTTCATCATGCTCTGCGTTACGCCATAGTGGGTCGACGCCACCGCCAGGGACCAACCACGCCGGACTACGGAAAGGGCCGCTTCCTCGGGAACGAGCAGGGCGCCGCTCAACCAGTTCGCTTCGTCCTCCACGTCCCGGTTCCAATAACGACAACCCCGCCCATCCACCGCCGGCTCGGGCTGATGGAGCAACAGTCCGTGAGCGAGTTCGTGGCCTACGTCGCTGGCCTGCCGCCCCGGAACGTGGCCATCATTGAATACGATGGTCCGTTCATTGCCGTGAAAAACCGTCACCCCTGAAAACATTCCCTGCCCGTCGTTCAGGAAGAGCTCTGCAGCCAAGGGCGCGTTTTCACGCAAACTGGACAGGGGGATCACCGGGATTTCCAGGTGTTCCGCCAAACGCCACACGTCCAAGGGGGAGGCGGGAACCAACCCCAACTCACCCCTTACCTCACGGGCGATGGCGTTCGCCTCCGTCTTGAAACCCCTGCGCACCGGGTTTAGTCCTTCTTCCTCATGCGCTCGTAGGTCGCCTTCACCAGCTGATCCAAGGCCTCCGCGGCCTCAGGGGTCAATTGGGGGTCGCCCTTGAGGTAGGTGGAAATCATCGTCAAGGTTCCCGGCTCGGGGGTGGGACGATTATGGCCGACGAAATTGTCCGCGTTCAAACCGGCCCAGGTCACCAATGCCGCGAGGCTGTCCACATCGGGCCGCCTGCCCTGGGCCATCCTCGTCAGCGTTGATGCGCTGACCTGCGCTTCCTCTGCTACCTGCTTCCACGTGTAGCGCCGTGATCTCCGTTCGGCATCCAGCGCAGCGTAAAAGGCCTCGGCGTCAAAGCGCCCCTTCCTCGGTTGGCCGGCTTCATCGTCTGGGCCACCATCGGGAAATTGCTCTCTTGAAATCATACGCCACCTATGCAATAATGCTAGTGTCAAATCGGACATCGAATTGGCAATCACTCTACAGCCTACGGTGAAAAACTGCAAGCGACACCGAAAGGGCACGGCAGAAAGGAGTAAGCAATGACTACCGCACTCAACGTAAACCCGTCCCGGCGCTCCATCCCGTTCACCATCGACGGCCAGCCCTACACCACGAACGACCTCAGCCAGACCGCGGCCGATCTCCTGCGGCTGGCCGGGCTGGATCCGGGCACCTACGACCTGGGGGAACTCATTGGGAAGGACCGTCCCGAGACGAAGCGCTTCGACGACGGCGAACTGGTGGAGATCGAAAAGGACGCCCGGTTCGTTTCGATCCGCCAGAAGGGAGATGTAGCCTGATGAACGCGGGCACGCAGAAGTTCATCGACGACATGACAAACGCCGGCTTCGCCCCCAAGGTCGAGGCCGACGTCGTCGTCTTCGAGATAATCCCCATCGACGGGGCTCACGCCGGCCGCTCAGTTGAAACGGGAGTAAGTACGGAGGAACTTGACCCGTGGCCCCAGGTGCCTCCGCACTGGATCCACTTCCCCGACAACGTCGGCTTCCCTGAAACCAACACCAAACCGTCGCTGAAATCTGGTTGGTTGCGACACAGCCGAAACCTGCACGGCTGGGGAGACGCACCGCCCGCAGTCTGTTGGGCCAGCCACGTCCGGGCGGTCCTGAGCGAGGCTAGCTCATGAAAGACCACACTACATCAGTCGCCATGACTGCCGCAGCGGAACAAGACTTGTTGAACCTGCTGGTCCGGGACGATGGGCAGGAGGACCTGTGCCTGGCCACCTACCGGCCGTCCACCGGCGCCACACGATCCACCGGGTTGATCAGGACGGTGATCCCACCCGAAGAGGGGGATCGGTTTGTTCATGGGAACGCGACCGTGACCGCCGATTACATCCTGAGAGCCGCCCAAATCGCCCAGAACGACCAATGCGGGCTGGTCTTACTCCACAGCCATCCGGCCGCCGATCGATGGCAGTTCATGAGCGGGCCTGACCGAGACACCGAGTCGAGCTACGCATATCTCGTCAAGGAAATCACTGGACAGCCCCTGGTGGGCATGACGCTCGCTACCGGCAACCACACCTGGTCGGCCCGTCATTGGGACGTGAAATCGCACAATCAGGTCGACTGCAGTCATTGCACCAACGTGCGCGTCATCGGCGATAGATTGGCGGTCTCGTGGAACGACACGTTGCAGCCTGCCCCGGCGGCGAACGAGAAACAGGTCCGTTCCGCGAGCGCCTGGGGGGAGCGATGCCAAGCCGACCTGGCGCGGCGTCGTATCCTCGTGGTTGGCGCGGGCAGTGTGGGACTGGACGTCATCGTGCGCCTTGCGGCATCGGGAATTTGCCACCTGACCGTCATGGACTTCGATGTCGTTCAGCTCCACAACCTGGACCGGCTCATCGGGGCGACGCTCCGAGATGCCCGGCTGAAGAGACCAAAAACCCACGTCGCCCACCGGGAGGCGGTGAAAGCGGCCACCGCCGTGGATTGTCGCATCGACGTCTCCGACCGTTCCATTTGCGAACCCGACGGGCTCAAGCTGGCCCTGGATCACGACATCATCTTCTCCTGCGTTGACAGCCCCTGGGCCCGGTCCGTGCTCAATGCCCTGGCGTACACGGACTTGATCCCGGTCATCGATGGCGGAATTCGCATCGACACCCTTCCTGACCACGGTATGCGCAATGCGATCTGGCGTTCCCACGTCGTCCGGCCGCAGCGACCTTGCATGAGTTGCAGCCGTCAGTTGGACCTCAGCGAGGTTCAACTAGACAAACAAGGGTTGCTCAACAGCCCCGAGTACATCGCCGGATCCGGTCGTGCCGCTCCAACAAGCAACCCGAACGTGGCTCCTTTATCCGTCAACGTGGCGGGTAGCTTGCTGGCTCAGTACGTAAGCTTCAGCGCGGCGCCGGCGGGACTGGGGGATCCAGGACCTTTGCGGTACTCGCTGAATTCCCACTTCCTAGAACACCTAGCGGAAGACACCAGGCCTCATTGCCCTGCGGAGCAGGAGGAGGTCGCTGGAGATCTACGCACCGACGTCACAGGTCGCCACGAAGAGGCCGAGAGAATGCGACGCGACGCACGGGCATTGGGTATCAAGACGCGATTGCTCCGATGGGCTGACGACGCAATACAGGCGACCACAAGACGGTTGGACCGACTGACGAGGTGAGAGCGCTCTCGGAAACTCCCGTTGGTCGGAGACCCTCATTTCCAACGATGCCCGAGGGCTGAACGTGTCTGAGCAGTTCGCCGGGGTCAAGGGACATCGCAAAAAGGATCAGCAATCGGCTTTACGGATCCCGTAATCCCTGACCCAAGCGCATGATGCGTTCCACGTTCCCACCGGCGAGTTTTCGCGATGTTGTTGCTTGACCGCCTATGACTGCTCGTTTATGATGCAATCCCTAAACTTTTAGCGAGCCGACACGGACGCGTGCATCTTTTACCATATGTTCATGGCACCCCTCCGGTCGTAGCCGGCCCTAACCGGTTACCAAACAGACCGCTGTAGATTTTCCCGATGAACCGCAATGCCATCGATGATGCAAGCGAAATCCCACTCGTGCCGGCCCGACGCGAAGGCTAGCTCGTTGACCGTCGCTGCGTGTGAAAACGAGTACGGCCTTACGCTTCCACTTACCGAGAACCTCAATCTCCAGCCGCACGTTCCGCACCTGCTTCGGTAAGTGGAGTTCACCCGAAGGAGAATGACTCATGGCCGACCAGAAGCCCAACCGCACCAACGCTAGCGAGATGGCCAAGGAGGTTGAGCGCATCATCAGGCACACGCCGCCCGAGGTGATCCGGGATATGGACCAGCGCCTCAAAGAGCTACGGCGCACGCCGGAAGTGAGCACTTCCGATGAGTTGATGCACAAACGCGCCGGCTGACCATCCACCATCTTCTTGGAGACCCTACGGGAGCCAGGGCGCGACCCTGGCTCTTTTATGTTGAGCAGCCGAGGCCAGGATCATCGTGTTTGAACGCTTTCAGGTCGTGAGCGCCGCGGACGTTTTCGCCGACGAGAATCTGCAACCGTACCCCGAAAACGTAGCCGATCGGCTGCGTGAAGTGCTGACGTCACTGGACACGCCGGCCAGGACCGCAGTAATCGAAAACGACTATACCGACGTGGATTACTCCGCCTCCTATTACGACCAGCGGGGGCGGTCCTTCACTCCCGACCGTCGAGTCACCAAGCGCATCCATTTTTTCGCCGCGGAATTTTCACAGGACGATTTTATCGCGGCCAGCCAAGACACGACCCGGTCGATGCAGACTTCCTACCTGGGGTTCGCGGTGTTGCGGCCGGAAACGCCAGCCACACTGGGCAGGACCGTAATAGCTTATCCCACCACAATTTGCGGGCGTCCAGTGAGGTTCCCGACCAGGGGCGCCACCCAAGTGGATTTGGCGGGCATCCCACTCGAGGTCGAGTCGTGTCCTTACATGTCGCAGGACGCGAAGATAATGGTCTGCGCAACTGCCGCGGTCTGGATGTCCACAGCCAACCTGGTCGACAAGATGCCTAGCATCGCCGCTCACACCACTGCTGAGATCACCGCCCTGGCGATGTCGTTGGATCGCCCGTTCGGTCCCGCCGTTGTCCGACGAGGACTGTCAATCGTGGAGATGGAGCAAGCGCTCATCCGAATGGGGTTTGATCCGCGGCGCCACGAGTATCCTAACGCTGATCGCATAATTGAGGTCTGCCACCTGTTTTCCGACAGCGGCATCCCTCCCGTTTTGGGCATCACGCTCGGACCAGTTGGGCACGCGGTAACCGTCGTGGGTTACACGTTGGGCCCTCCGCCTGACGAGATACCGGCCTTCCGCGACGTGGCCTCAGCCCACCAGTACGTTCCTTACCTGGTAATCCACGACGACCAGCGTGGAATGTACCTCCTCGCCGAGCTGGAAGACGAACCAGTCGACACCGATCGCCGCACGGCGGTACTGATCATCAACACACCCAATGGTATCGAAAAAGCGCGTTGCACCGCCATTCTGGTTCCCTTCCCTCGAAGGGTGATGCTGGACGCCTTGGAAGTGACGGCCCAGGCCGGGTACTGGATCGAGTTCGGAAAGCAATTCGGCGTGATTGAAAAATGCAAAAAAGTGGTGTCCCGCAAACTCCTGGTCAGGTCGAACAGTTACAAGCAAAAGTTGCTTGAGAATCGCCGCTCGCCTTCCCAGCCTGATGGGTATCCGGACGAGCTGGTCGATTTTGCGAGAGCGCTGCCAATGCCGCGGTACGTCTGGCTAATTGAGGTTTCCTACGTCGAGGAATGGGATTCTACCAATCCAGCAATGCCGCCGGTGATCGCAGAGTTCGTACTGGACAGCACTCTGACCGAAGACCGCCGCCCCGCGTTCCTGATGGCCCATTACCCCGGTCTGATACTAGGAAACGTGGTCACCGAAGGCAGCATCGACGTGGTTTCGGAGACCGTGCTCGACGACCGGTACCACCCACCGTTCCCCGACATTCCGCGCCCGTAACCGTGTTAAGCGCTGCGGTTGTGGTTCGCGGACTTGTGCCCTCAACTGTACTCGGCGTGACGACTCGGAGCGGTTGTTTACCATCACTTGCTTCACTAAGGTCGGGACGACAGCACGTACGATAGCAATTCCTTTACGCCACCAATTGCCGGCCGCGCGTGGGGATGCTAACCGCATCTGGCGACGCGACTCCGACCGGCGTTGTTGCCGATTCCCGCATGGTACACTCCGCTTTGCTGATCGCCAGCGGAGCGCCACGACGCCGGCGACCACGCGGGTAGAGCCATGGTGATGAGAGGAGAGCCGACGCCCGCAGAGGCGTACCTCATCGCGGAGCGAATTGACCTGGGGGAACGGGAATCCGCCATCCGGCGCGCCACCGGCGCATCGTCGGGCTACATCCGGGACTCGGTCAACGAGACCGGCCCCAGCCCGGCCGACCCCAACCGGCCCACGGCCCGGGAGATGGTGATCATGGGCTACATGGCCCAGGACATGCCGTGGCCGGCGTACACCGATCCGGAGCACATCGCGGCCGTCATGGAGATCGAGACCGACGAGGCGCGAGCGCAGATGCAGTCCCTCCGCGACAAGGGGCTGGTGGGATTGGAGCCCGCCGTCCCGATTGACGCACTGCTGGAGGACCGACACCCCACCGAACCCAGGGCCACCGCCATGCTGCTGCGCCGCGCGATGGAGGAAGACCACTTTGCGGAGCGCGACGATAACGGCGACGTCTGGCTGGTACTGGCGGGGCTGACCGTCAGCGACGAGACCGTGCGCATCAGGGTCGAGCGTGAAGCGGCGGAAGACATCCTGTTTTCCGCGATTGACGCTACCGCTATGCCGGAAAGCATCGGCTGGCCGACGGACTCCCCGATGTGCATCGAGTTCAGCAAACCGGTGTGCATGGGGCCGGAGAGCGACCCGGACACCACCGTCTGCTTCGAGGGATTGATGATCCCCGAGACGGCAGAGCATCCCGCCCGGCCAATCCTGATCCTCACGTCGGTGGGGAACGACATTGACCTCAGGATGTACCACTACGATCCGGTTGGCCGGCGCGTCAGCGACCCCGACGGCAGGAACGTCGAGGATGAAGCCGCCCGGGTGGCGGCCAACCTGGTGTCGGGAGTTCTGCGACACATCGGTCCACAGGGAGAGCGTCTGGAACCGGTTACCCACGAGGGCGGGGCGAGCCTGCCGGACGGAGACGCCGAGGCGCCGTTCCGGTGGCACCGCGTCCGGGCACAGCCACCCGAATAGAGCGCCGCGACTGATTAGAGCTAGCGGCCCCGTCTCCGGCAGTACAGCGCCGCCGGTTCGCCCGAAGGACTGCGCCACACGGAGTCGCCGCCGGTGAGGGGTCCCGCAAGGGCCCGCCCCATGGTGGTGGTCAGCAGGGGAAAGCCGCCGGCGGACCGGTAGTACTCCTCGATGAAGGGGTCGTCGCACACAAACAGCGCCGGCAGCGCCCGTCCCAGCTGCTCCATGCGCCGGTAGGGACGCAGCTTGATTCCGGCTCGGTCGGTTCTGTTGGTCCGTTCGTACTCCAGGAAATGGAACCCGCCGCCGAATGGCCCCGTGACTACGGGAACCAGCAGGTCGGGCCGGACCTGGGTAATGTCGGGCACGTTGACCTCGGCCCGCCAGCCGCCGACCGCCGCCACGCCCTGTTGGGCGAAGCGCACCACCAGCCGGTTCACTCCGTCGTTGTGGGCCAGTTCGTGGCGCCGGTACCACGGTTCCAGGTAGGCGCCGTGGCGGCGCCGAATCGCCGCCGCCGACACCCGGCTCAGGGTGGCCGCCCGCGCGATTCCCGCCTGGTCCAGGTAGTACCGTCCGTCGAACTCCGCCACCAGGCCGGAACTGACGAAATCATCCAGCATCCGGCGGATGACGGCCGCTGACCCGCCCGCCACGCGCCGGAGGTGAGAGGTCCGCATGGCGGGAAACTCGGCCACGGTCATGAACACCCGGTAGGACCGGGGTCCGTCCAGCAGCGCGGAAAGGTCCGGGTTTCCGGCGAGCCAATCGTCGAGGGCTTCCGGCATCCCCAGAGAGGGATGCTCGGCCGGGTCCGACACCAGGTCCCGGGACGGAATCAGATCCACCACGGGTTGCCCCCGTAGCCGTCGGCCGGCGTCCAGATCAGGGTGGGAGTGGAACCGGTCAGGGTTTGCCGCGCCAACTCCGCCGCCCAGGAATCGGCGGCCACCACCACCTGGGCCGAGGGCTGCACCTCCTGGTCGGGGTCCTCGTAAAACACCCGGTTGGCGATGCGCAGGTAGCGGTCCTCGACGTAGAGATAGGCGTCTACGCCCCACAGGCGGTGCTGCGCCTTGCGCCGCAGGATGCGCTGGGTGGCGTGGACGCCGGCGTAGATGAAGGGGGTCCACACCTCCGGGCCGTAGCGGGCCACGGCGTGGTAGAAACCGCCGTGGCGCAGCAGGCGGAAATCGGTCATGCGCAGTTCCCGCGTCGCCGCCGGCGACTCCGACGGCCACCGCACCATTCCGGAGGTCAGAAGCTCCGGCGCCAGGCGGTAGATGGGCTCGATCATGGCGAGGCGGCGCAGGTTGGTCCGCACGCCGCGCGAGGTGGCCGTCCACGGCGGGTGCTCGTGGTAACCGTCCGCTACAGCGTCATTGCCCGGCGCAGTGACGACGAAAGGGGAATCGACCAGGTGCTCCCGGTGGGGTTGGTGTTGGTGGTCCAGGGTGAACCGCTGGTTGAAGTCCGCCGGCGGCGGCGCGCCGTAGCCCGCCGGCAATGCGGCCCGCACCGTCTCCCGGGTCGACGGGTGTTCGTGGTCGTGAGCGTAGAGCAGGTCGACCGCCCGGCGGGTCAGGAACCGCCGCTCCTGCCGGCGCTCGGTCATGCCACGCCGGGTGGACGATACCCAGCCCCGACGCCGCAGCGTGTCCAGCGTCCGGCGGTTCTGCCGCTCGCCCGTATCCAGAATTGAGGCCAGGTTGGATGCGCTGGCCAGGGGCATCAACCCCAGGACTCTGAGCAGGCGTCGCGGCTCATCGCTCACCGCGGGCGTGGATGCCATATTTGGGCCTCCCGGGCCGATGTGGCCCCGTGCATCGTGTATCGGCCTTGCCGCTTATCTAGACTTTACGCATTCTTAGAAAAGTAAAAGGACAGGGTAAGCTGGCCTGACCCAAACGTCACTGAAGGTCCAGCCATGCACACCCTGCCCAATGCCATTGTACCGATACTCTCCCCCTTCGCAATTCTGTTCACCAACCCCACTTGGCAGAAGGCTCAACTCCTGCTGGTGGGCGCGATCCTGACCACAGGTCAACGCACCGTGGCAGCAGCGCTGCGCGTCATGGGCCGCAGCGACCAGCGCGACTACGCCCGCTACCACGAGGTGCTCAATCGGGCGGTGTGGTCGTCCCGCGCGGTGGCCCGCGTCCTGCTCTTGCTTTTGCTCCAGCATCTGGATCGGGGCGACGGCCCCTTGGTCTTCGGCATCGACGAAACCCTGGAGCGGCGTCGGGGCGCTAAGATCAAAGCACGAGGCATCTACCGGGACGCGGTGCGTTCCAGCCGCCATCAACTGGTCAAGGCCAGTGGCCTGCGCTGGATCTCCCTGATGTGGCTGGGCCACGTGCCGTGGGCGGGACGCCACTGGGCGCTGCCGGTGCTCACGGTGCTGGCCCCTTCCTCTCGGTACTACCAGCAGCAGGGACGCCGGCACAAGAAGCTCACCGATTGGGCCCGGCAAATGGTCATTCAGCTGCGTCGCTGGCTGCCCCACCGGACTCTCGTGCTGGTGGGGGATAACGGCTACGCCGTGCTGGATCTGCTCCACTGCTGCCAATCCCTTCGTGAACCCGTTACCCTCATCGCCAGACTGCGCTTGGACGCCGCTCTCTACGCGCCAGCGCCGCCTCGGCCGCCAGGTCAGAAAGGCCGGTCAGCCCTGAAAGGCCAGCGGCGACCGTCGCTGAAAACCATCCTGGACCAGGACCATGTGGCCTGGACCGTCGCCGCCGTGGCGTGGTACGACGGCACCATCCGCACGCTGGAACTTACCTCCCAAACCGCGGTCTGGTACAGCTCGGGCAAACCGGCGGTGACCATTCGCTGGGTGCTGGTCCGAGATCCCGAAGGCGCTTTCGATCCCCAAGCCCTCCTCTGCACCGACCCGTTGGCGAACCCGACCCAGATCCGGGAGTGGTTTGTCCTGCGCTGGCAACTCGAAGTCACCTTTCAGGAGGCGCGAACCCACCTGGGCATGGAGACCCAGCGCCAGTGGTCCGACTTGGCCATCGCCCGCACCACGCCCGCGCTGCTGGGCCTCTTCTCCTGGACCACCCTGGCCGCCCATTCGTTGCAAAAACAACATTCGATGACCCCGCGCACCGCCGCTTGGTACGACAAACCATCGCCAACTTTCGTGGACGCCATCGCCCTGGTGCGTCGGCACCTCTGGCTGGCATCGGAAGATTTCTCACTGTCGGCCGGCAACCCCGACACGCAGGAATTCCCCGTCGCTCTGTACCGACGAATGGTGGACTCCCTCGCTTACGCCGCTTGAAATGCGGAAAGCCCAGCTGGGAGCCGGGCGTGGGTTGCACCCGCCGGACGATGAGCCGCACCGTCGCGGCGTCGGGCTCACTGGCAAAGGGGGTATAGATGGTCTCGGACACGTCGGCGGCTCCCTCCATCCAGTAAGGGATGGGCGTCCAATCCTCTTCAGGTATGGCCTCGATCAGGTTGCGCAGTACGGCGTGCTGGCGGACGGTGATGGAGTAGCGGACCTTCTGGTCATGACAGGCGGCCACGATACCGTGGGTGTAGAAACCGCTGTCCGCCCGTACGGTCAGTGGTCCGGCGGCTCCGGCGTAGCGCACTCGGCTCACCGTCTCGCGCAGGAAATTGGCAGCGCCCCGAGCCGTGTTGGCGCGTCCTTGGCGCAGCCTTGCCATCAGTACGTCGCCCGTGCTGGCGGCGACGGCCAACAGCGGGTGATAGCCCCGCTGGTCCGCCTATGGCGGATAGTTGTGCCGACGCGCACCCTCCTTGCTCAGCCCGTAGGTCTCACAGACCGTGGAGTCCAGGTCGATGGTCAACGGATCATCGCCTGGTCCAACTCCAGTTGACCAGGCTCGGGCCAGCACCTCCCGGCTCACCCGATCCAACTGGCGCGCATGGCCCCACCGGAAACTGCGCAGAAAGGTCCCCAAGGTGGACGGCGCCTTGACCGTGCAGCCCAGCACCTGCTCAGTACCGCCAGCCTGTAACGCGTCGGCATCGTCAATGCAGTCACCACCGGCCAGCGCCGATGCCACCAGCGTCAGCACCTTGTCTCCCGCATTGGCACGACCTGGCGCATCTCCCAGGTGAACATGGCGGTCCACCAGCACACCCAGTCCCAGGTGGTGGGCCAAGGTGATGGGCAAAAGCAGTCCAGCATTGGTCACCAGGCGATGATCGTCGAAGGCAACGTGGATGCGGTCTGACTGATCGCGTGGTAGCATCCGATGAGTGCTCCTTGTTTCAGGTTGGTTTTCTGTTTCAAAAACCATTATCCCCGAAGCCGGGAGCACTTTCTTATCCCTTTACCGCACCGACACCCTCATCCTTTCGGTGGATTGGGGCTTAGCTGCCTGTACGAGATCCGGGTCCACCTCAGACCTCCGGGCCGTTCTCCCTCAGGTTGGCGATGTACTCCGCCCCGGTTCTGGCTGGCATGGCACGACTCCTGTGTCTGTCTGCCTTGTGGTTTCCGGAATGGAATCACGCTGTTCTTGGGGCGTCATTGTCTGCTGGTTCCACAGGCTCACCATTTCATCGCGAGCCTGTCGAATTCATCCTGAGCTTGTCGAAGGAAAGGGCATTGCAGCGACTCGCGGGGTGGAATTCAGGGCAATCATTCAATCACAGAAATCACGGTTCAGACTATGATACGATTCGGCCGTGTTGCGACAGTCTCACCATTTTATTCTGAACATGTCGAAGGAGTACGAAAGATGTATGTGATCATCGCGCCCATTCAGATCAAGCCGGGCTGCAAGCAGCAGTTCATGGACGCCATTATCCCAGATGCCATCGGCTCGGTGAACGATGAGCCCGGGTGCCGACGCTTCGACGTCATCCAGGACGCCGGCGACGAGAACCGCATCTGGCTCTATGAAGTCTACGACGACGAGGCGGCCTTCCAGGCCCACACCCAGGCGCCCCACTTCATCAAGTTCCGCGACGCCACCGCCGACATCCGCGTCGAGGGCATCCAGGGTGCGGCCCGCGGCAGCACCAACGTCTGGCCAACCGACGCCGAGTGGAAGTAGGAGAAGTGCCATGTACGTCATCATCGCCCCCATTCAGATCAAGGAAGGCTGCAAGGACGAATTCGTCAAGGCGTTGCTGCCCAACGCTCAAGCGGCCGCCAACACCGAACCTGGCTGCCTGCGCTTCGACGTGATTCAGGACGCCGGTGACCCCAACCGGCTCTGGGTCTACGAAATCTACGTCGACGAGGACGCTTTCAAGGCCCACCAGGCGTCCGAACACTATCTCGAGGCGATCGAGACCATGGGCCCCATGCGGGCCGACCCGGTGCTGCAGGGCGCGGCCCGGGGCAGTACCAACGTCTGGCCCACTGACGCCGAGTGGAAGTAACTTTTGCTCCCTATCCCCCCTGGGAGAGGACCCGTTAATTAATATCCCCTTTCCCCCAGGGAGAGGGTTAGGATGAGGGTGAGAATGGCTAAAACGATTCTGCAGAGCAGCGAAGTCGCGACTCCCCCCGGCATCATGTCCCAGGGAGTAGCCGTCCCGGCCGGCCGGATGGTGTTCGCCTCCGGGCAGGTGGCCCGCGGAGTTGACGGCCAGCTTGTGGGCCGCGGCGACATCCGCGCCCAGACCCGCAAGGTCCTGGAGAATACGCAGGCGGTGCTGGCCGAGGCTGGCGCCACGCTGGACGACGTGGTGAAGGTGACCGTGTTTGTGACCAACATTGCGGAGCACTTCTCCGCCATTCACGAGGTGCGCGCCGAGTTCTTCAAGTCGGACTACCCGGCCAGCACTTTGGTCGAGATCAGCCGCCTCGTCGACCCCGACATGCTTATTGAAATCGAAGCGATTGCCGTCGTCCAGTAGCCCGGCTCGCGACCAAAACGCAGGGGCAGGTTTCAAACCAGCCCCCCGGTGCTAACGACCTTAATCCAAGCGCTATCGGGAGCCACGGCAAAAGTGTGGCGGCGCACAGCCGTGCGCCCCGCTTCAGTTGACGAGTGTCTCCGAGGCTTAGCGGCTCTGCGCTGCGGCCACGCCGTCCGGCACCAAATCGGTTTCCCACGGGCCGGGGAAGTTGCACTGCGGCCGGCCCCCGCTCATGAACAGGTTTTCCTGCCGGTGCCACTCCTCTCGCGGCGTCTCGTAGTAGACCTCGATGCCGTTGCCATCCGGGTCCTTGATGTAGATGCCCAGCGACAGGCCGTGGTTCGACACCCGCTGGATGGGCCAGGGTGATGGGCAAAAGCAGTCCAGCATTGGCCACCAAGCGATGATCGTCGAAGGCAACGTGGATGCGGTCTGACTGCTCGCGTGGTAGCATCCGATGGGTGCTCCTTGTTTCGGGTTGGTTTTGTGTTTCAAAAACCATTATCCCCGAAGCCGGGAGCGCTTTCTCATCCCTTCAGCGAGCCGCCACACTCATCCTTTCGGTGGATTGGGGCCAAGACGCCGGTCACGACGGCTGGGCCAGTATATCCATAGTCAGGGTCTCCCACACATTGTATTGGGATAAAGCATTTACTCTTCGAACTCATAGCATCTCCCGCGATCCATTATCCGGCCCCTATCCCCTCGCCATCCTATACCCCACCCTCGGCTCGGTGAAGATGTAGGTCGGCTGGTCCGGGTCGTCGCCCAGCCGGCGGCGTATCTTGCTCAGGGCGGTGGGGCGCACGTCGCCGTCGCCCGGCGCGCCCCACACCTGCTGGAGCAGGTGCTCGTAGGTCAGCACCCGCCCGGCGTGGGCCGCCAGTTCCGCCACCAGCCGGTACTGGATGTAGGTCAGCGGCACCGGCTCGCCAGCCAGAGTCACCCGGCGGTCGGCGAAGTACACGGCCAGGCCCCCCAGCACGATGGGGTCCGGCGTTTCGGGAACCCTCCGCTTGCGCAGCTCGGCCCTTATTCTGGCCGCCAGTTCTGCGGGCGAGAAGGGCTTGACGATGTAGTCGGCGGCCCCCATGTCCAAGGCCCGGATGACGTTCTCATCCCGGCCGTAGGCCGACAGGAAGCTCACCGGCACGTCAGTCAGGCCGGCGACCTCGACCATCAGGTCGATGGCGTCTATGCCCGACAGGGCCGGGTCCAGCAGCACCAGGTGGGGCTATTCGCTCTCCACCAGGGGCAGCGCCTCCTTCGGGTCGCCGGTGACGATGGGAACGTAGCCCGCCCGGGTCAGGGCGTCTCGCACGTGGCGCAGGGTCTGGGGGTCGTCGTCCACCGCCAGCACCCGCACCTGCTCCTCGCCCACCTGCGGCGATTACCCCGGCGGCCAGGGGAGCGCGCCTCATCGTTCTTGTCTCTATGACTTCCTCGGCCATCGGCAGGGTGAAGGTGAACCGGGCGCCCTGCCAGATTGCCGTCGCTCTCCGCCCGGATGCGCCCGCCGTGGGCCTCGACGATGCCCTCGCAGATGGCCAGGCCCAGCCCGGACCTCTCATGGCCGTCGCCCCGGTTGTCAACGTCACCACGGTTGAACTTGCCGAACAGGTGGGGCAGGCGCTCCGGCAGCACACCCCGGCCTTCGTCGGACACCGACACCGCCACCTGGTGCTCCTCCCGCGCCACGGTCAACCGGATGGGCGACGTTTCCTCCGAGTGGCTGGCCGCGTTGGACAGCAGGTTGCCCAGCACCTGCGCCATGCGGGCCCGGTCCGCCAGCACCCGGGGCAGGTCCGGCAGCAGGTCGATGTCCAGCCGGTTGCCCCGCCTGAAAGCCGCTGCGGGCATCCTCCACCAACACGGCGACATCAATGGGCTGCGGGGAGACGGACAGCGTGCCCATCTCGATGCGGGCCACGCCCAGCAGGTCGCTGGGCATGGTCCGCATCCGGTCCGTCTGAGAGTCGATGATCCGGTGGAACTGGACCACTTCGGCGGCGTCCAGGGCGGTGATGGCGTCCAGCAGGGTGGTGATGGAACCCTTGGCCGAGGTCGGGGTTCCCGCAGCTCATAGCTCACCATGGCCAGGAACTCGGCCCGCAGCCACTCCAGTTCCTCCAGGTTGGTCAGCTTCTGCATGGTCACCACGAAGGAACCCATTTCGCCCGACTCGGACCGGATGAGCGTGGCGTTCACCAGTTCGCTCACGCTCCCGCCGCTGCAAACCGACATGACGATTTCCTGAGCCCGGATGGTGTCGCCGATCCCGAACAGTTGCACCAGAGGAGATTCCTGTCGTGAGAACTTTTTCCGTCCCCCACCTCACGGTCAGCCTGTCCAGCAGTTGCTCTGGCGACTGGCCCGGCTCCCGCAGCACGTCCACGATGCGCCGGGCCTCCTGGTTGAAGTACACCAGCAGCCCGGTCCGAGCGTCGAACACCGCGACGACTACGGGCGAGGTGTTCACCAGGGTCTCTAGCAGCCTGTCTGAGGATTGAGGATTAGGGATGGGTGTTGTCGGGACGGTTTACGCGGTTAGCGGGCCTGGAGGTGTGGAATGGGCCAACGGGCGGCAGTGGCGGAACAGTTTGAGCAGGTTGTGGCCGGTGCAGATCAGGGACCACTCGCCCTGCACCTTTGCCAATCCCCGCAGCAGGAACTGCCGGAAGCCTCTGCCCTGCTTGATCTGGCCGAAGACGGGCTCCACGGTTTTCATACGCAGCGCGTACCTCTTGCGACCCTGCTTGGTCTGTAGCTTGCGGCGCATCCGGTCTCTGGGAGAGAGAGCTTTGGAGATGCGTCCTTTGGGAGCGGGCGGCGGTTGGTGGCCGTGGCGGGTCTTTTCCGGCGCGATGAAGGGGTCTATGCCCAGGGCCTGCAAATCTGCAACGGCCTGGGCCGAGTAGTAGCCGGCGTCGGCGGACACTTCCCTGGGTGTCACGCCAGTGTTGGCGATGGTCTCCTCGATCATCACCGCCGCCTGCTGCTTATCCGAAGTCTGGTTGGTGGCCTGGGCCGCAATGATCACCTGGTGCTCGCTGTCCACCACCGCCTGGCAGTTATAGGCTTGCAGGAAGTCTCGTCCCCCGGGACCGGGCATGATGCGCGACTCCGGATCGGTGAAGTTGCGCTGGGCCTTGTCCTCGGGCACGCCAGGATGCTCCTTGCCTTCCTCGGCAGCCTGTTCCGCCTCAGCTCGGGCCTCGGCTTCCAGCGCCGCCATGGCCTCCCTGATCCGCTCCAACCGACCCTCCCGAAAGGCTAACTCCTCCGGCAACTCATCACCGCGCTTGTCTTTGCCGTACCGGCGATCCTCCTCTTCATCCACCTCCTGGGCACGGCGTAGCAACTCATCCACCTCACCCTGCAACTGCGCTTCCTTCTCTTTCATACGTTTGTAACTCATCGCTTTGTGCTTCGACGCATTGGCCCTGACCTTGGTGCCGTCCAGGGCCACGTGGCCCAGCTTCACCAGTCCCTCACGCTGGCAGAACACCAGCGCCTGCAGAAACAACCCTGTCAGCGCCGTCAGGTGATCCTTGCGAAAGTCCGAGATGGTGCGGAAATCAGGCGTGTTGTTCGCCGCCAGCACCCGAAAGGCGATGTCCTCATGCAGCCTGGTGGCGATGCGCCGTGATGACGGCACCCCGACGCAGTAGGCATAGAGCAGCACCTTTACCATCATCGTGGGATTGTAGGGCGGACCGCCCCGCCGCTCACCCTCGTAGCGGGCCGTGATCTCAGATAGATCCAACTGGTCCACCAGGTCGGAGATGAAGTAGGCCAGGTGGCCCTCGGGCAGCCACTCCCGCAGGGCTGCTGGCAGCAGCAACTGCTGGTCAGGATCATAGGGCAGATAGGTCTTGCCTAGACTTTACGCATTCTTAGAAAAGTAAAAGGACAGGGTAAGCTGGCCTGACCCAAACGTCACTGAAGGTCCAGCCATGCACACCCTGCCCAATGCCATTGTACCGATACTCTCCCCCTTCGCAATTCTGTTCACCAACCCCACTTGGCAGAAGGCTCAACTCCTGCTGGTGGGCGCGATCCTGACCACAGGTCAACGCACCGTGGCAGCAGCGCTGCGCGTCATGGGCCGCAGCGACCAGCGCGACTACGCCCGCTACCACGAGGTGCTCAATCGGGCGGTGTGGTCGTCCCGCGCGGTGGCCCGCGTCCTGCTCTTGCTTTTGCTCCAGCATCTGGATCGGGGCGACGGCCCCTTGGTCTTCGGCATCGACGAAACCCTGGAGCGGCGTCGGGGCGCTAAGATCAAAGCACGAGGCATCTACCGGGACGCGGTGCGTTCCAGCCGCCATCAACTGGTCAAGGCCAGTGGCCTGCGCTGGATCTCCCTGATGTGGCTGGGCCACGTGCCGTGGGCGGGACGCCACTGGGCGCTGCCGGTGCTCACGGTGCTGGCCCCTTCCTCTCGGTACTACCAGCAGCAGGGACGCCGGCACAAGAAGCTCACCGATTGGGCCCGGCAAATGGTCATTCAGCTGCGTCGCTGGCTGCCCCACCGGACTCTCGTGCTGGTGGGGGATAACGGCTACGCCGTGCTGGATCTGCTCCACTGCTGCCAATCCCTTCGTGAACCCGTTACCCTCATCGCCAGACTGCGCTTGGACGCCGCTCTCTACGCGCCAGCGCCGCCTCGGCCGCCAGGTCAGAAAGGCCGGTCAGCCCTGAAAGGCCAGCGGCGACCGTCGCTGAAAACCATCCTGGACCAGGACCATGTGGCCTGGACCGTCGCCGCCGTGGCGTGGTACGACGGCACCATCCGCACGCTGGAACTTACCTCCCAAACCGCGGTCTGGTACAGCTCGGGCAAACCGGCGGTGACCATTCGCTGGGTGCTGGTCCGAGATCCCGAAGGCGCTTTCGATCCCCAAGCCCTCCTCTGCACCGACCCGTTGGCGAACCCGACCCAGATCCGGGAGTGGTTTGTCCTGCGCTGGCAACTCGAAGTCACCTTTCAGGAGGCGCGAACCCACCTGGGCATGGAGACCCAGCGCCAGTGGTCCGACTTGGCCATCGCCCGCACCACGCCCGCGCTGCTGGGCCTCTTCTCCTGGACCACCCTGGCCGCCCATTCGTTGCAAAAACAACATTCGATGACCCCGCGCACCGCCGCTTGGTACGACAAACCATCGCCAACTTTCGTGGACGCCATCGCCCTGGTGCGTCGGCACCTCTGGCTGGCATCGGAAGATTTCTCACTGTCGGCCGGCAACCCCGACACGCAGGAATTCCCCGTCGCTCTGTACCGACGAATGGTGGACTCCCTCGCTTACGCCGCTTGAAATGCGGAAAGCCCAGCTTGCAGGATGATGTTTTTCTTGTTGCGCAGTCGGTCGAGCATCTTTTCGAGGGTGGGTTGGTCTAGGAAGCAGCCTTCGGCGAGGATGTCATTGATTGTGTAGGAGGGCCAAACTGGCGGCTCGGGCGACGAAACAGGTTCTATCCCGTGCGGGTTCGGCTGTATAGAAGAAACACGATCGCCGAAACGATCTCGGTATTGCGGATCGTTGCGCCAACGCTCTATGTCTTGCGGTTTATTGTCGAACGCGAAAGCAATTAACGCATAGGTTTTCCAATCATCCGGGTACACTGCGTGAATGGTTTGAGCGTACATAGAGAAGTACCATTCTTTCGGGGGAGCGACTCTAGTCCAGTCAACGCCCAACAAGCGGCCATCACCTGCGTTCCGCGTGACTACTCCGATAGCTTTGATAAACATTCCCGGTACATATTCGTCGCGGTTGTCGAACGGCAGGTTTCGCCTCCTCCTCAACCTCGCCTTAACGGCTATGTGATCACCCGGCTGGACTGCCTCGACGAGATCATAGAACTCTCCGTCTCTATAACCGTTTTCCCAAATCCCGCTCCCTATGAATCGGTCGGTTTGGTCGTCTGTACCACCCCAACTGGCACCGACAAACCAAACCGGCCGTGTCTCTTCATCTCCTAAAGTCACTATGTTTATCTCCTTGTTGTTACCGAGAATGCGTAGCTATCAGACAATCACCATCGCATCCCCGAAGGAATAGAAGCGATAGCGTTGGCGGATTGCCTCTTCGTAGGCGGCCAGGATGCGTTCACGGCAGGCGAAGGCGGATACCAGCATCAGCAGGGTGGAGCGGGGCAGATGGAAGTTGGTGAGCATTGCGTCCACCAGGCGGAACTGGTGGCCCGGCAGGATCAACAGGTCGGCGTCGCCGGTGGCGGCTCCGATTTGACCGGCGGAATCGCGAGCGACGTGTTCCAGCGTGCGTACGGTGGTAGTACCCACCGCGATTATGCGTCCACCCTCGCGGCGGGTCCGGTTGATCACGTCGGCGGTATCCTGGGGCAGTTCAAACCACTCCGTATGGATTTTGTGCTCCGCGATGTCCTCGCCGTGCACGGGACGGAAGGTGTCGAGACCGACGTGCAGCGTCACCCATGCCGTAGCGACTCCCAGGTCTCGGATGTGGGTAAGCATTTGGTCCGTGAAATGCAAGCCGGCGGTGGGTGCCGCGACGCTGCCGGCGTTGTCGGCGTACACGGTCTGGTAACGCTCGGGATCGTCCGGCGTTTCTTTAATGTAGGGCGGCAACGGCAGTTCACCCAGGGAGTCTAGACGGGACTCGTCGGAAACCCTCACGGTGCGCAACCCGTTCTCGTGGGTCGCCAGTATCTCCACGCGCACCGAGTCTGCGGAGGTATCGCCGGGAGGTGATCCCAGCGCCACCTCCGTGCCTGCACGGAGTCGGCGGCCGGGTCGTCCCAATGCCTGCCAGATTCCCGGCTTTAGCCTCCGGACCAGGAGAACCTCAACGCGGGCGCCGGAACGGGACTCCAGACCGTGGAGACGTGCCGGAATTACCCGACTGCGGTTGAACACCATCAGGTCGCTGGGCCGTAGGTAATCGGTCAGATCGCGAAATCCACGGTGTTCGATCCAATCATCGTTGCGATTCCGGTGCAACACTAACAGCCGCGACGAGTCCCTGGGCTCTGCAGGGGTCTGCGCGATCAACTCCGGAGGCAAGTGATAGTCGAAATCACTGGTGCGGAGCATCATAGGAAAGCGGCGGCAATCGGTTACGGGTATCTTGCACTGACCCGCGCGGCGTGCAAGGTGTTGCTGATTAGCATGGCGACGGTCATGGGGCCGATACCGCCGGGCACAGGTGTGATCGCTTCGGCCTTAGCGGCGACCGCATCAAATTGGACATCACCCACCAGGCGGTAGCCTCGACGGCGGGATGCGTCATCCACCCGGTTTATTCCCACATCGATCACCACGGCTCCGGGACGGACCATGTCGGCACCGATGGCTCCCGGGACGCCCATGGCCGCTACCAGGATGTCGGCTTGACGGGTGACATCGGGCAGGTCCCGGGTCCTGGTGTGGCAGACGGTCACCGTGGCGTTGCCGCCGGAGTTGCGTTGCATCAGCAAGGCCGCCAGGGGCTTGCCGACTATGTTGCTGCGGCCGACGATAACCACGTGCTGCCCCGCTGGGTCATAGCCGGAACGGAGCAGGACCTGCTGGACGCCGGCCGGCGTGCAGGGCAGGAAGGTGGGTTCTCCCTGGAGCATCCGGCCTTGGCTGATGGGGTGCAGGCCGTCCACATCCTTGGTTGGGTCAATACGCTCGATTGCCTCAGCCTCATTCAAATGATTGGGTAACGGCAACTGCAACAGGATCCCGTGGAACCGGGGGTCTGCATTTAGGCGGTCGATCAACACGCGCAGATCATCCTGTGTGGACGCGGCGGCCACGTTGAAAGTCTCGGAGAATATGCCGGCGTCGGCGCAAGCGCGCGCCTTGTTGCGCACATAAACGGCGGAAGCGGGATCGTCGCCAACCAACACCGCGGCGAGACCGGGCGTTACACCGGACGTTGAGACCAGCAGGGAGACGCCCTCGGCCACCTCTGTGCGGAGTTCGGCAGCCAGTTCGTTTCCGTTCAGGATGCGGGCGGTCATAGTTGCTCGTATCATACCATTGGCATATCGCTCTCAATTATTCATCCCGTACATCCGGTATGTCCATGCTGAACTTTGAGGTTTGCCATCGGAAACGAATCGGCCTACAATGCCGGGCATGCGTATCGTGTCGTTGCTGCCCAGCGCAACCGAGATCGTTTTCGCCCTGGGACTTGGCGATTCCCTGGTGGGCGTTTCCCATATGTGCGACTACCCTGCGGAGGCTCGAGGATTGCCGGTGGTGAGCCGGAGCATACGCAGCAAATCGCACCTGTCCAGCGCAGAGATTGACGCCATCATCCAGCAGGCGCGAACGGCTGGTAACCCCCTGTATATCATCGACGGCGATTTGCTGCGCCGGTTGCGGCCAGACATCATACTGACCCAGGAATTGTGCGAGGTATGCGCCGTGGGCGCGGGTTCCGTGTTCGAGACGGCGGCAAAGACGCTGGATTATTCGCCCGATATTCTGAGTATCCGGCCGGCCGGGCTGGACGACATTTTCGGGAACATACAGCGGATTGGCGACGCGGCGGGGGTTCCCAAGGCCGCCGGGGCCTTGCTGGCGGAACTGCGGGCGCGAAACGAATACGTGGCCGGCCGGGTGGTGGACGGTAGCCGTCCCAAAGTGTTCTGCATCGACTGGCTGGAACCGCTGCGCAACACGGGACAGTGGACTCCGGAACTGGTCGAGTTGGCCGGCGGTGAGGAAGGACTGGCCGAAAAGTGGGGCAAGTCCAGGGAAGTAGGTTGGAACGAGGTTTCGGAATATCAACCGGACTACGTAATGGTGATGCCATGCGCGTTCAACATGGATCGAACGATTGCGGAGACGACGCGCTTGTCGAACCTGCCCGCGTGGAATGAGCTGGACGCCGTGAAAGATGGACGGGTGTTTCTATTTGACGGCCAGATTCCGAGCCGGCATGGCCCTCGGGTCATCGACGTACTGGAAGGGTTGGCCGAGGCCATGCGTCCACAGGTTTTCGACGGGTTGACCCGGCCGGGAATTTTCAGGCCGGCGTCGGCCGACCAACCTACTACAGTACGATAACATCGCTTTGGGAGGTGCTGTCCGATGGCTTTATACATGGTGTCGCTGAAACACGCGCCGGAGCACTCTCCCGGCGTGGACATGCGGATAAGGGATCGCGTGTTGCGCATGTCCGCCGACTTGACCGAAACGCTGGCGAACCGGGGCTGCCAGTTTCGCGGCGGGTGGGTAGGCAAATCGTCGCATCAAACGTGGCTGATCCTGGACGGCCCCGACGCCCACGCCGTAGATAACGCGGTGATCGACATGGGCCTCGCTGCCTGGAACCGCGCCGTCATTTTCCCGGTTATCACAATAGAAGAAGCTATCGACGGGTTGCCCACCGACGGGCTTACTGACGCATAACGCGACCAGGAGAAGCGCCATGAGCGAAAACATTTACCACCGCCGGCGACGCATGTACACCGACCCCGCCGATATCGGCGGCAACAAGATGGCCCCGGCCCGCAGCGTGGACATCGGCGCGGTGGCGGACTTTCGCGAATTCCCAGCGCGGGTCCGACTGGACAACGGCGAGGAGCATTGGCTGGCCAAGGGCAGGGACGGGCAATACCGCCTGATGTCCATGGTGTGTCCTCATGCCTTTGGCCGGGTGGTCAAGTGGGACAAGAGCTTCCTGTGTCCGGACCACGGTTGGCGCTTTGAGGAAAGCCAGGGGGTATGCGTGAATGGCCCCCGAGCTCAACTTTTTTATCACGATGTATTAGTGCAGAATGGCAGGCTGATAGCCCAAATTCCCGCCGACAACGACGCATCGGTTACCTACGCGCCACCGCCGACGTGGGCGGTGCCGAAGTAAACCTCGTCGCGCTCGCTGGGGGGCACATTTCCCAGCAGGACTCATAAATTCAAAGGATCGGTTCCCATTTTGAAGTTTCGAACAGTCATTGCATCAATTTTCATCGTTATTCTGATGGTCATTGGAGTCGGTAGCACGGTCCCGGTCTCAGCCCAGGGAAACCTTCCCGCACCGGGCAAACCCCAGGCAGAAGCTGGGCCCAATGCCGGAGAGGCTGTAATTACATGGGAGGGCGTTCCAGACGCCAGGTTTTACATGTTCGCGTGGATTTCTCAGGAGGAATTCCACGCGGCCTACGAAGCAGGTGAGGAGTGGCGAGACTCCCTGACTTACAAGAGCGTACGCAACACAGGACAGACTTCCCAAACTATCACGGGCCTGAAACCAGGCGCGACGTACTGGTTCGCCGTTGCGGGCAGCACCGGAAGATTTGGCGGACCGGCCTGGTCGGCGTGGTCTAATGCATTGATGCTGGACAGTTGCGCCGATGACCGGGACGCGTTGGTGGCTTTGTACGATTCCACCGGCGGCGACAGATGGCAGAACAACCTGAACTGGCTCTCAGATGCCCCTATCGGCCAATGGTTCGGTGTATCCACGGACAGCAGCGGTTGCGTGCTGGTCATTTACCTGGACAACAACAACTTGAGCGGTGAACTGCCGCCCGAGTTGGGCAACCTTGCCAGCCTGGAGACCCTGGACCTCGATGGCAACAGGATTGGCGGGGAGATACCTGCGGAAATTGGCAATCTCACCAATTTGACCGTGTTGTCGTTCGACCATAACCAATTCAGTGGACCGATTCCTCCCGAGTTGGGCAACCTCAGCAACCTGACCGATCTGGAGTTGTGGAACAACGAACTGGAGGGCAAGATACCGCCCGAAATAATCGGCCTTACTAACCTCAGGTCTCTTGACCTAGACGGCAACAAGCTGACCGGCGAGTTACCACCTGAGTTGGGCGGTCTCGCCAACCTTGGCGCTCTGTGGCTAGGCGATAACGATTTCAGTGGGGAGATACCGGCCGAGTTGGGTGATCTGTCCAGACTCTACTGGCTGGGCCTGTACAGCAGTGAACTGACCGGGGAGATACCGCCCCAATTGGGTAAATTAACCAATCTGAGGGGACTGTATCTCCATGAAAATCAGTTGACCGGGGACATACCGACCGAGTTAGGCGATCTCAAGGAACTGAGCAGGTTGTTCCTCCGCAACAACCGACTCACCGGCGTGATACCCACGGAGTTGGGCAAACTGGAGAACCTTAAGGTAGCGACCCTCCGCAACAACCGGCTGACCGGCGAGATACCGGCTGCGCTGGGCGACCTGGAGAATCTGGAGAGCTTGTACCTTTCCACTAACCGGCTGGAGGGAGCGATTCCTTCCGAATTGGGCAAGTTAGCCAAGTTGGAGCGTTTGCAGTTGAGCAGCAATCAGCTGGAGGGAGCGATTCCCGCCGAATTGGGAGACTTGGAGAATCTGGAAGAACTCCGCCTTCGTGAAAATGAGTTGACGGGTTCAATCCCTGCTGAACTGGGAGCATTGCTTGAGTTGAAAGTCTTGGACTTCAACCGCAACGAGTTGAGCGACGACATACCTTCCGAACTGGGCAGCCTGGAGAATCTGGAACAACTGCACCTGGACAACAACCAGTTGACGGGCCAGATACCCGCTGAACTTGGGCAACTATCAAAACTCGAGCAACTGCATTTGGACAACAACATGCTGACCGGCCAGATACCGGAGGCGTTGACCAACCTGAGCAATCTGACCCTGCTGTACGTCGAGCGGAACGAGTTGAGCGGGTGCATACCGTCGGGATTGAAAGACATTGCAGAGAACGATCTCGACACTTTCGACCACCTGCCAGACTGCGACCCGGTACAAACCGGATCGAATTAGACAGCACCCGCCGGGGCCGTGGATTCCTTGCGGCCCCGAGCGCAAATTGATGTCGGTTACCACTTTATAATCGTTATCAAATTTGAGCGATATGGTAGTTTTCGGTTGACACGGTGTAGTGCGTAAATTAAACTACCGAGCAATCGTGAGTCGCGCGAGGTAGTGTTCGCTTGGCTGCGACTTTGGTAGGAAAAACACAGGAAGGAGGCACAGAATGTCACATAAAGATGACCTGGCATTGATGGCCCACCTGATGCGGCGCGCCGGTTTCGGCGCCAACCGCGCAGAGTTGGAACGTTGCGTTGCTCAGGGTTACGAAGCCACCGTGGAAGAGCTGTTGAATCCGCCCGCTGAGAATGTTGGCGGCAAGATGGCACTGTTGCTGAGGTATCACCCCAGCTTCCTGCTCCCCGGCGGCGTCCCCTTCTCCGGCCAGGCCAACTGGATGTACAACATGGTATCCAGCGACCGGCCGCTCGAAGAGAAGATGACCCTGTTCTGGCACCACGTATTTGCCACCGGCAACTCGAAGGTCGACAACTGCGACCAGTTGCTCGAGCAGATCGACATGCTCCGCGAGCACGGGATGGGCAACTACCGGGACATTCTCATCGAGCTGTCCAAGAACCCGGCCATGATCTTCTGGCTGGACAATAACGAAAACCATCGGGACGCTGTGAACGAGAACTGGGGCCGCGAGCTGCTGGAACTCTTCTCCATGGGCGTTTCCAACTATACCGAGGTTGACGTTCGCGAGTGCTCGCGCGCCTTCACCGGTTGGACCATCCAGGCCAAGCTGCCCCGGGCTCCCTACGGCCGCTACCCCTGGAAGTTCGCCTACCATGAAGAGGACCACGACTTCGGCGAAAAGACGTTCCTGGGTCGCACCGGCAACTTCGACGGGGAAGACATCATAGACATCATCCTCGAAGAGCCGGCAACCTCCCGCTTCATCTGCCGCCACCTCTACAACTTCTTCGTCGCCGACGAGCCGCAGGTCCCTGCCTGGACCATCGAGCCGGCCCGCGATGAGGACGCGCTGGAAGAGATGATGGACGTGTTCGAGCAGTCCGGCTTCGACATGAAGGCCGTACTCCGCCACATGTTCCTGTCGCAGTGGTTCAAGGACGCCCGATACCAGAAGATCAAGAGCCCGGCGGAAGTAGTCGCCGGTACGTTGCGCATGGTTGGCCTGTTCGAGAACCCGGACCCCGGAGTTTTGAACATCGGCAAGGAGCCCACCTACATGGGCCAGTCCATCCTGGACCCGCCGTCGGTGGAAGGCTGGCACACCGGTCTTGAGTGGATCAACTCCGGCGCGCTGTTGGCCCGCATCAACTTCGTGGCCGACCGCGTCTCCAACTCCGACCTGCCCGGCATGCGAGACATCATCGACAACATGCACGCCGAAGGCGTCACTACGCCGGACCACCTGCTGGACGCCTGCACCGAGTACATGGGCTTTGTCGAGCTCAGCGAAGAGACACGCGGCCAGTTGGCCGAGCACGTCCGCGCCGGTGGCGATGTCAACTGGAGCGACCGCACTGCCACTGCCACCCGCATTGGCGAGACCATGTCTCTCATCAGCGCCACCACCGAGTACCAGTTCGGCTAATCGGAACTCTGCCGGGCCCAAATCGGCCCGGCGGCAACACCGAACCGACTAACTCAACGAAATTACAAAGGAGCTTACGCAATGACCTCCACAAAGAAAGATCCGGTCATCGTGGTCCTGCAGCTCACCGGCGGCAACGACTACTTCAACACGGTGATCCCCTACAACGACTCGTTGTACTACGACAACCGCCCGTCCATTCGCTATGAACGGGAAGACATCATCCCCATCAACGACGAGCTCGGCTTTATGCCCACCATGGGCCCGATCAAGGAACTGTATGACGAGGGCAAGGTGGCGGTGCTCCACGGCATCGGCTACGCCGACAGCCCCCGCTCGCACTTCCGCAGTATGGACATCTGGCACACCTGTGAGCCGGACAAGGTCGGCACTGAAGGATGGGCCGGCCGCGTCGCTCGCGAGATGGACCCGAACAAAGAGAACGTGCTGACGGCCATCAACTTCGGCCATGGCCTGCCCCGCGCATTGGCCGTCCCCGGGGTTCCCGTCGCTGCCATCGCCGACCTGAGCACATATGGCCTGCTCACCGGCATCGCTGACGTAGACCAGCGGTCCAAGGCGTTGGATCTGTTCTCGAAGATGTACTCCCCCACCGTGGGCGGCAGCTTCGTCAACGACTACCTGCGCTCCACCGGCACCGACGCCATGGTCGGCGCAGACATCGTCAAAGTTGCGCCCGAGCAGTACTCCAGCAACGTGGAGTATCCTAACAGCCCGATCGCCATGCACCTGCGTGACATCGCCCAGGTGTACATGGCCGACCTCGGCACCAAGATCTTCTACACCCAGCACGGCAGCTTCGACACCCACGCCGGTGAGGCCGCGGCCCACCCGGTATTGTGGAAGGAAGTTTCCGAGAGTATCAGCGCTTTCTTCCAGGATATGAAGGAGCACAACACCGGCGAGAACATCGTAATGTACCTGTTCTCCGAGTTCGGCCGCCGCGTCCGCGATAACGGCTCCGGTACCGACCACGGCGCAGCCGGCGCTGCGTTCGTCATCGGCGAACCCGTCAAGGGCGGCCTCTATGGCGACTATCCTTCCCGGAAGGCCGAGGATCTGGAACAGGGCGACCTGGTGCCGAACTATGACTTCCGCGGCGCCTACTCCAGCATCGTCGAAGACTGGCTGGGCATGGACGCCAACCCCATCGTCAACGGCACCTTCCCGAAGCACGACTTCATCCAGAAGTAAGCGGGACAGCACAGAAAATGCGGCGGCGCAGTCGAAAGGTTGCGCCGCCACTACCGACAAAACGCAATTGGAGGACCAACTATGCCTCTGAATACCGTAGCGAGTGGCCGCGCATGGCTTTATAGCCACAATATCGGCCGGAACGCTCAGGTGGGCATGGGATTCAGCCAGCCGGTTGGCGTAGCCGCCCTTCCCGACGGCACACTCTACGTAGCCAATCGTTCCGGAGAGCAAAACCCCAGCGCCCGAATTACCAAGTGCACCGTTGACCAGGAGTACATCGGCGAATTCGGCCGGGAAGGCATTGCCTACCAGGCCGGGTCCGGCAGCCTGTTCATGTGGCTCACGGGCATCACCGCTGACGCCGCAGGCAACATCTACGCGTCCGACGAGTGGAAGAACCAGATTTCCTCCTTCGACGCCGACGGCAACCTGCTGGGACAGTGGGGAGAGGCCGGCGAAGGCGAGGGACAGCTGAGCGGCGCCGCTGGCATGGTATTTGATGCCGACGGCAACCTCTGGGTGGTCTCCGCCAAAACCAGCCGTGTCCAAAAGTTCAGCCCTGACGGCGACTTCCTGAGCGGCTTCGGCACCAAGGGCAACGGCCCCGAAGACCTGGAAATGCCGTCCGGCATCGCCATCGATCCGTCCGGAGACATCTACGTCGCCGACTGGGGCAACCACCGGGTACAGAAGTACACCTCCGGCGGGACCCACCTGGCTACCTTCGGCAGCAAGGGCAGCGGATCCGGAGAGTTGAACCACCCGTTGGACGTCACCATTGACAACGACGGCGACGTATACGTGGTGGACTGGATGAACGAACGGATCGTCATCTACGACGCCGACACGCGGCCCATCGCTTACCTGAACGGCGACGCGGTTGAAGTATCCGACTGGGGCAACCTGTCCCTGGACGCCAACCCCGATATGGTTAAGGCCCGCCGCCGCGTTCCGGATCTGGAACAGCAGCAGCGAACCTTCCGAATGCCCATGGGCGCCGACTTTGACCGGGTGAACAACCGCCTGGTGGTGTGCGACACCCTGCGCTCTCGGTTGCAGATCTACGACAAGGACGACTCGTACATGGATCCGCAGTTCAACCTGTAAGCATCCTGTTCGTTCTGAACGTGAACGGGGCCGGTCTTGCGACCGGCCCCGATTCGTTGGATTGACACTGGCCTGTCCCCACCATATCGTTAACCCGGCCTTGAGAACGTGCAGCCACACAGCGCCATAAATTTGCAGCGGCAGGAACCCACCCATGTCCGACAAGCGCGACTTTATTTCCATCACCGACATTTCACCTGATGAGACCCGTCGGTTGATAGATCGAGCCGTTGAACTGAAACAAGCGCTGCCTGGAGCGGCGCAACCACTGACGGGGAAAAGAATCGCGCTGCTCTTCGAGAAGCCGTCGCTGCGGACTCGCGTGAGTTTCCAAATCGGGATCGCAGAATTGGGCGGTTACAGCCTGTACATGTCGCCTGAAGAGGTCGGACTGGGACGCCGAGAGCCGGTGTCCGACGTGGCGCGAGTTCTGAGCGGTTATGTGGATGCCGTGATAGCACGGGTGAACTCGCATGAATCGTTGGTCGGACTGGCCGAGTATGGCAGCGTGCCGGTGATAAACGCTCTTTCCGACGTTGAGCATCCCTGCCAGACCATGGCGGACCTGCTCACCATCGCAGAGACTCACGGCCGGACCGATGGCGTCAACGTGGCCTACATTGGCGACGGGAACAACGTGGCGCGCAGCCTGTGCCTGGGAGCGCCAGCCGTGGGCATGAACTTCTCTATTGCCGCGCCGCACGGTTACCAATTGGAAGAATCGGTATTCGACGCCGCCAGCGACCGAGGCGTTCGCGTCGACAGCGGACCGAGACCCACCGTGCATCCGCTGGTCAACCCGGAAGACGCCGTGGTGGACGCCAATGTGGTGTACACCGACGTATGGACCAGCATGGGCGACGAGGCCGAAACCGAGCAGCGGCTGCGAGCGTTCCAGGGCTACACGGTAGATTACGCTTTGATGGAAATGGCCGCGCCGGGAGCCTGCTTTATGCACGATATGCCGGCGCACTACGGCGAAGAAGTGCCACCGGGGATGCTGGAACATCCGCAGTCGGTGGCGTACCAGCAGGCGCACAATCGGCTGCACGCCCAGAAGGCGGTGTTGGAGTTCCTATTGTCGTAACCGGAAGTATTATGCCATTCACGCTATGGAGGTATCGCCATGCCTGATTTGATGGGGCCGTACACCAACATTCGCAACGAATTGGACCTGGCAGTCCCCATGCGCGACGGGGTCACGCTATTCGCAGACGTTTACCGGCCCGATGTGGATGAGCCGTTGCCCGTGCTTCTGCAACGGACTCCCTATGATAAGTCGCAAGGCCGAACGGGAGCGCTGGAGGTGATCCGAGCGGCATCGCACGGATACGCGGTGGTGATCCAGGACACGCGGGGCCGTTATACGTCCGAGGGAGAGTTCTACCCGTTCCTGGATGAGCCCAACGACGGGTACGACACCGTGCAATGGTGCGCTGAACAGCCGTGGAGCACCGGCAAGGTGGGGATGTTCGGCCGTTCCTACGTCGGGGCGACGCAATGGCTGTGCGCGATCACGAACCCGCCTAATCTGACATGCATTGCGCCCGGCATCACGGCGTCCGACTACTACGAGGGCTGGACCTACCAGGGAGGCGCGCTGGCCTGGGGATTTGCCTTGTCGTGGACGATGCGGCAGTTGACGATGGCCAACATGGGCGCGATTTCCAGCAGGCATGACATTCCCGACGGTACCCGTGGGCAATTGCTCGCCGCTTTCAACGAGCTTGACTGCACGTTCCGGCACCAGCCCATTGTCGACCTTCCGCACCTGAAAGAACCGCTGGCAGGTTACTTTTACGACTGGATTCGCCACTCCTCCAGCGATGATTACTGGAACCGGTGGCGCATCGAAGACCACTACCCGCACATAACGACGCCGGCTTTGCACATCGGCGGATGGCACGACATATTTCTGCTGGGCACACTGCGCAACTTCGTGGGGATGCAGAAACAGGCTGAGGACGCCGCGGCCCGCGGCGGGCAGCGGCTGATTGTCGGGCCATGGCACCACGGGCCTTTCGGCGAAATCTCCGGGGAGTTCTTCTTCGGGCTCGGCGCCGCGGGACCGGCCATCGACACCGACGGTATCCATTTGCGATGGTTCGACCACTGGCTCAAAGGCGAGCATAACGGGGCGGAGAACGAATCGCCGGTCCGCATATTCGTGATGGGCAGCAACGAGTGGAGGGACGAACAGGAATGGCCGCTGGCCCGCACTCAGTACACCGACTATTACCTACATAGTGGCGGCAAAGCGAACACGGCATCGGGTGATGGATCATTGTCGCCAGAGGCTCCGGGAACGGAAGCGCCGGACGTGTTCGTGTATGACCCGAGGGATCCGGTTCCGACGCACGGCGGAGCACTGTGCTGCGGGGCATCCTTCGTGCCAGGGGGGGCGTATGACCAACAGGCGGTCGAAACCCGCAGCGACGTGCTGTGCTACACAACGCCGCCACTGGAATCGGATGTGGAAGTTACCGGACCGTTGACGGTTACGCTTTATGCGGCCACGACGGGCGCTGACACCGATTTCACCGCCAAGTTGGTGGACGTGGAACCGTGCGGCGCGGCGCGGAGCCTGGTCGATGGCATCATACGGGCACGCTACCGGCAAGGGACGGATGAGTCGCGCCCGATAACCCCGGGAGCCGTTGAGGAGTACAACATAGACCTGGTGGCTACCAGCAACGTATTCAAAGCCGGGCACCGGATACGCCTGGAAATCAGCAGCAGCAATTTCCCGAGATTCGACCGGAACTTCAACACTGCCGAGGATCCTTGGACTACCACGGAATGCGTGCCGGCGCTGCAGACAATCCGCCACGACGGAGAATACCCGTCGCGGATCCGATTGCCGGTTATTCCGACCTAATCGCACATGGAGCGGTACGGTTGCCTGATTATCGGCGTTATCATCGCGCTGATCATTCTGGTGGGCATAGTTTATCTGTGGTCCGGTTGGCTCAATCGTCCGGTCGGACACATTGCAGGAGCAGTTTTCTAAAACCAGCCACCGGAGACAGCCGGCATCGCCTCATACGCCCGAAGTAGTGTCGAAGACAACGCCGCACGGACCCAACGAACCGGGTTTGTGCTTGAGGAAATCGCTCAACCAGGGCTTTTCGATTATCTACCCGCCCGTCCGATCGTCCTGGGCTGCCGTAGGCCCTTGGTCCGCCCTTTGCGGTTCCGCATTTGGCCGGGCGAAGGACGCCCTCATGGTCCGTCCGACACGCTCCCGCCTAAAGCGGGCGTTCAGGACCATGAGCGGACCACGTTGCAGCATAGGAATAACCGAATGGTCCTGGTTTGCGCCCTCGTGGCCTTTCATTTGCAGGCATACGCCTATAGGCCCCCTCCAAAAGAATCGATGCACGCGGTCCGGCTGGGGTTAGGTCGCGAAAGGCGCGCCCTGTGGCGGGTTGGCGTGCAGGGTCATGCGCACTCGCCCATGTATTGAAAGGTCAGTACGGGAGACCGGCCATTTAGGTACGAGGGCCCGGGATGAAGGCACGGCGATTTTGTTTTGGGGACGCCATCTCAGCGTCAGTTCGACAGCGACAAACGCGCGAGTTATCGTGCCAGCGCCGCTGTCGGTTTCAGTTGGTGTTTCGCTGGGTGTTTACCTCCCTTGGGGTTGGTTGTTGGATTTGGGAATTCGGTGTCAGGTTGTGGTTTGGATCGATTGTCCCGCCGGAGGCGGGTAAACTCTGCACGGCCAACACTGTTTTTTGCTTGCGCAGAAAGATATCGTCCTAGGCTTCCGTGTCCTCGCGGGTAACCGGCCAATGATACCGGGGCAGCGCGAGCACGGGGCGGTGGTAACACCCGCTGGGTTCCGGGAGCTTGATCGCGGAATATAGATCCGCCGGGGGCGGACCTTCGGCCCACCAGAGGCAGATCTACGATTCTAGGCTCCTTGGGAACCGTATTCTGCTTTTGGGTAACCGACAGGCCGTTATGCGACCCGAACCCTTTTGACACCTCGCCATGTTGGTAGTTTGGTGGCTGCCGCTGCATGCGATGCGGCGACCCCGTCCGGCTCTCGAGTGCCGAGCGGGGAACCTGACATGGTTAGGATAGAACGTCGGTGCGGTCAGCGGCAACGGGCGGGTGTCACTGTTGGAAAATCAATTTTTCATGGATGGATCCGCCCAAGGCGGACCTGCGGCGGGATGGACTGGATAACGGGATGGGATAGAGGGCTCATCCTACGGCAGCACGGAATGAGCAGGCTACCCTGTCCGCCGAGCAATAATCGAATGGCCCTGGTTTCCAAGGCAATCGCATTTGGAATTTAGACGCCCGTCACTCCGGCGCAAGTCGAAGATGCGCCTGCGGCGTGCCGGAGTCCAAAGGCCTCCGAATGAAGAGAGCGACCGCGAAACTGCCGATTTCAGGCACTGGATACCGGCATCCGCCTATGGCGGATCCGCCATGGGCGGACGACTTTCGCCGGTATGACGGTGGCCGGGAGAACCTTATGCAAGGGCCGACAATTGAAATGCGATTGCCCTGCCCTGCTCTTACATTGACTTGACTTTCGCGTAATGCTAAATTCAACGTACAATTGAATGCCTGACGCGAAATCTGGCGGGAGCTTGGGCAAACCGGGCTGAGAGGGCGACCAAATTCGTCGCCGACCGTCTGTACCTGACTCGGGTAATGCCGGCGTAGGAACAGTAGGTAGCACCGATGCTTTGCCGCCGGGTTTCCGCCTGGCGGCGACGTTTTTCTGGGCCGTCTCCATTGGCCCAAACACAACTTTAGGAGAGTAGCAGCCATGGCCGATGAACTGGTGATAGGCGGCGTATCGTTCAATTCCCGGCTGATCGTTGGGACGGGTCGACATCGCAGCATGCAAGAAATGGTCGATTCGCTGGAGGCGTCGGGCACCGAGATGGTCACGGTTGCGATCCGACGGCTGGACCTGGACAATCCGGAACAGAACATCCTGGAACACATCAATCTCGACAAGTACCGGATCCTGCCGAACACGGCCGGCTGCCGGACCGTTGAGGAAGCGTTGTTCGTGGCCCGATTGGGCCGGGAGGTCGCGCAGACGGACTTCGTCAAACTCGAAGTCATTCCGGACGCCAAATACCTGTTCCCCGACCCGAACGGGACATTGGAAGCCGCGCGTCAGTTGGTGGATGACGGGTTCAAGGTTCTGCCCTATATCCACGCCGACCCGGTTCTGGCGAAGAACCTAGAAGAGGTGGGTTGTGTAACCGTGATGCCCCTGGGTTCGGCGATCGGGTCTGGGCAAGGCATCCACACGGTGGAAGAGGTCAGGATTATCCTGGAGAACGCCACGGTTCCAGTGGTTGTGGATGCCGGGCTGGCGGTGCCATCAGACGCGTCCAAAGCGCTGGAGATGGGCGCAGACGCGGTGCTGGTAAACACTGCTATCGCCCAGGCGGAGAATCCCTCGTTGATGGCGGACGCGTTCAGGAAAGGCGTGGAAGCCGGGCGGCAGGCATACTTGGCGGGACGCATTCCGGTGCGCACGGAAGCGATTGCCAGCAGCCCGCCGACGGATGTTCCCGAACCAGTGGCAGCCAATTAACGGCATCGAAAGGTTGTCGAATTGACCGGCGCAAGACCCGTTTTACCGTACCCTTGCCTCTGCCTAGTAACGGACCCGGCGGTGTGCCCGAGGGAGGAGTTGGCCGGCCGCGTCTCTGCCGCGGTGAGCGGGGGAGTTGATGTGGTCCAACTTCGGGACAAGGAACTGCCCGGCGCGGTACTGCTCGAATTGACTCAGGAGATCCAAACCGTCATCGCGGACAGAGCTTTGCTGCTGGTTAATGAGCGCGTCGACGTTGCAGTGGCAGCGCAAGCGGAAGGCGTTCAGCTTGGAGAAGCGGGGTTACCCACTGATGTTTCGCGCCGATTGTTGGGCGACGCGGCACTGATCGGGCGGTCGGTCCATTCGGTCGAGGGTGCCAACCTCGCCGCCCAAAGCGGAGCGGACTTCCTGCTGGTAGGAACGATGTTTGCTACGCGCTCTCACCCCGGCGAGGAACCGGCGGGGCCCGAACTGCTCCACCGCATCAAGGATGCCGGGGTCGCAACGCCGATGCTGGGCATTGGCGGCATCACCGAGACCAACGTGCGCCAAGTCATGGCCGCAGCAGCGCATGGCGGGGCGGTCATCACTGCGGTGCTGGCTGCTGAGGATCCGCGCGCTGCGGCCGAGCGGCTCAAATCGGCTATGATCGACGGATCTATGGGCAGTACAGGAATGAATGAGGCTGGAAGGTTGACGGCCATGCCCAGTCTGACAGGAGGTGTCTCGCCACCATGATCACGCTACAAGTGAATGGGAAACCGCGTGAAGTAGATGAAGGTCTGGATTTGCAATCCTACCTGGCTACCATAGACGTAAATATGAAATTCATCGCGGTCGGATACAACGGGCAAGTGATCCGGAAAGAGGATTTCGAGACCGTGAAGCTACATCCCGGAGACGCTCTGGAGATTGTTCGCCCGGTCGGCGGTGGTTAGATCCGTGCCGAACGATAAGGACGAGGCCGACATTGGGCTGGACCAGTTGTTGGCGAAAGTGGCGGATGCCCATCCTGACCGGGTAGAGGGTTGGATTCGGAACGAGCCGGGACACTGGGGGTTTTTCGCGGGCCAGGCGGTACTAGCAGTGCGCGAATTAATCGGCAGGCGTCTGGAAGAACCTGAGCGCCGCTTCGTGTGGCACCAAATGTGGCAAGTCCTACAGTACCGCCGTCTCGAATCGATGGGGATGATCGAGGAATAATCGCCGGTACCAAAGACACCAACCGCACACGCTTAAGCGAGAAAGCAAAGGCCGGGACAAAAACGTCCCGGCTCTTTGTTGGCCTGAGCCTCGGCAATTAGCAGGTTAGCTAGAAAACCCGCGTTCAAGCATCAACCAATCACGGCAATGGACTCAATCTCCACCACGTAGGCGGGGTTCGCGAGTTCGCTTACTACCAGCAACGTGCTGGTGGGCGGGTTGCTGGAGAACAGTTCGTTACGGACCGCGCGAACGGCGGGAGCATGCTCAATGCCCGTCACGTAGGTGGTGGTTTTTACGATGTCGTCGAGGCTGCCGCCCGCAGCCTGTACCGCCACGCCGATGTTGTGCCAAATCTGCCGGGTCTGCGCCTCAGCGTCGCCTTCCCCGATCACGTTGCCGTTCTCATCCTGGGCGACCATGCCCGCAATGTAAACGGTATTGCCGGCTTTCACGACTGCGGTGAATCCTGCGGCAGAGGGATCGGCGATTCCGCCCGGGTTCATGTAGGTTACGTCTGGCATTGTTGTCCTCCGTAGGTTGGATTGACGCGATTATACTGCCGAAGGCGCGGGGATGGACGGGTCAGCCCCGTTCGCCCGAGGCGGAAGTTGGGGCGCCTTGGCCAGGAAAATGAGCATCCCAGCGCCGGCGTACATTGCCATCAACACGATGAAGACCACCGAGTAGCTGTGAGTGAAAGTGAGCAGGTAACTGCCGAACAGCGGCCCCACGCCCAAGGCCGTGGTTTGCAGCGGGCCCAGCGAACCCATGATTGCTCCGAAGGAACCGCGCCCGAAATATTGGGCCAGCAACATGTGCTCCAGGGTTCCCACGGTGTTGGAGAAGAACCCCCACAGGATGGCGAACAGGTAGGCCGTCAACACGGAGTTGACTCCGGTGATCAGGAAGATCCCCGTTGCCACGGCACCGGTGATGGTGATTACCATGCAGTAGCGGGGGCCCAGTTTGTCAGCCAGATAGCCCCACACCAGGGTAGTCATCGCCAAGACCGCGCCCAGGCTGCCCACGCCCACCGCTTGAGGATTGGACAGGCCGGGGCCGGATTGGCTTACCAGGTATGGCACCAGGATATAACCCAACCCGGCTGACGCAATTACCGCAAAAACGGCAGTGCCGGCAATACACCAGTAAGCGCGGGTCCGCATTGCCTCCCGGGCGGTCCAGCTGAACTCGGGCTGCAAACCCTGGGCAGCTCTGCCGCGACCAGCGCCGGCCCGCGACGCAGTCGCCGCCGCCCGCCCGGGACTGGCGCCGTCGGGCAGCATTCCGATTTCCTCGGGTGTGCGGCGCATGGTGACGAACACCGGCACCGCCATGAGCAGCAGGAACACGCCGACGTAGCCATAAGCCGCCCGCCAACTCTGGTTGAGCGCTATCAGCGAGATTATCTGTATGTTGATTGCGCCGCCCACCGGACGGGCCATCCCTGAGATCGAGATGGTGATGTTGCGCCAGCGGCGAAAGAAATTAACGGTGGCAACCCGGGGAACCACCCCGATCAGGAAGGGGTTGCTTATGGACCTTGCGATGACGTAGGGGACAATGAACTGCCATAGCGAATTGTTGGCAGTGGTGGATATGACCAACAAGCAGCAGCCGACAATTACCAAGCCCAAGGTGGTGAGGACGCGGGGGCCGTACCGGTCGGCCGCGAATCCCGCCACGGGAGCGAGCAGGCCGGAAACCCAGGTTCCCGCAGTCACCGCGATGGCGATCTTTTCGATGCTCCAACCGGTGTCTTGGGAAATGTAGACCTGGATGGTCCCCATAACCACCTGGGAAACGCTGGAGCCGCCCGCGCTGGAAAGACAACCCATTGCAAGCACCAGCCAACCGTAGAAAAACGGCGTAGGCGGATGCCAGGCCAGTAGCCTTTTGAGCAACGAGTTATTCAGAAAGGTCCCCAAGCGGCGGTGTAACTCATGATTCTAGACAGCGGACTGTATCACGCAACACCGGGTGCGACGGTAACTATACTCGCATCGGGCCGGTTGGTAAAACCGGATCGAGGGGGTCGAACGGTCATAAAATCAACCGGGACGGTCGCAGGGACCGCCCCGGTTGGAATCCCGGTGGGATTGGAGCTACGAGATCTAGAAATCCATCGGAGGGGCCGCAGGCATGGCCGGCGTGGGCTCAGGGATCTCGGTGATCATGGACTCGGTGGTGAGCACCATGGCCGCGACGGAGGCCGCGTTCTGCAGGGCAGAACGGGTCACCTTCACAGGGTCGATGATGCCGCGCTCGAGCATGGGGCCGAATTCGCTGACCTCGGCGTCGTAGCCGTAGTCATCGGACTGGTCTTTCACGTCGTGGAGGACAACGGCGCCTTCGCCACCGGCGTTCTCAACGATGATCTTGAGGGGCTGCTCGAGAGAGTGGCGGATGATGTTGAGACCGACCACTTCGTCGCCGGTGAGGCTGGTGACGCTCTCCAAGGCGCGCTGTGCGCGGACCAGAGCGACTCCGCCGCCGGGGACGATGCCCTCTTCAACAGCGGAACGGGTGGCGGACAGGGCGTCCTCCACGCGGGCCTTGCGCTCCTTGAGCTCGATCTCGGTGGCAGCGCCAACCTTGATGACGGCCACGCCGCCGGACAGCTTGGCCATCCGTTCCTGCAGCTTCTCTCGGTCGTACTCGGAGGTGGTGTCTTCGATCTGGGCCTTGATCTGGTTGATGCGGGCCTGGATCGCGTCCTCGGAGCCGTGGCCTTCCACGATGGTGGTGTCGTCCTTGGTGGACGAAACGCGGCGGGCGCGGCCGAAGTCCTCGATGGTGGCGGAGTCCAGCCGACGGCCGGTCTCTTCGCTGATGACGGTGCCACCGGTCAGGATGGCGATGTCTTCCAGCATGGCCTTACGGCGGTCGCCGAAGCCGGGGGCCTTGACGGCCAGGACGTTCATGATGCCGCGCAGCTTGTTGACCACCAGGGTCGCCAGGGCCTCACCGTCGACATCCTCAGCGACGATGACGGCGTTCTTCTGACCGACCTGGAGCAGCTTCTCGAGGGCGGGGACCAAGTCGGCGACAGCGGAGATCTTCTTGTCGGTGATGATCAGGTAGGAGTCCTCAATGGCGGATTCCATGCGGTCGCTGTTGGTGATGAAGTAAGGAGAGATGTAGCCGCGGTCGACCTGCATGCCTTCCACGTACTCGATCTCGTCGGTGAGTCCGCGGGACTCTTCGACGGTGATGACGCCGTCCTTACCGACCTTCTCCATGGCCTCGGCGATGGTCTCGCCGATGGCGTCCTCGTGGGCGGAGAGGGAGGCGACCTGTCCGATGCGCTCGCGGGTTTCCACAGGCTGGGACATGGACTGGAGCTCGGTTACTATTTCGCCGACGGCGCGCTCGATGCCGCGCTTGATGGCCATTGGGTTGGCGCCAGCAGTGACGTTCTTGAAGCCTTCGTTAATGATGGCCTGGGACAGGACGATGCTGGTGGTGGTGCCATCACCGGCGGCGTCGTTGGTCTTGGTAGCGGCTTCCTTGAGGAGCTGGGCGCCCATGTTCTCGAAGGCGTCGGGAAGCTCGATTTCCTTGGCGATGGTGACGCCGTCGGAGCAGACCTGAGGAGGCCCGAACTTCTTGTCCAGGACGACGTTGCGGCCGCGGGGGCCAAGGGTAATTTTTACCGAGTCGGCCAGGGTATCGATGCCGGTTCGCAGCGACTTACGAGCCTCTTCGGAGTATGCCAACTTCTTTGCGGGCATTGCGTTTCTCCTAAATTAGGTGCGTGTGGATGATGAGAAAGGTGGTGGTTAGCCGATCTTGGCGAGAACGTCTGACTCGCGCATGATCAGGTACTCTTCGTCGCCGTCCTCGTACTCGGTGCCGGCATACTTGGAGTAGATGACCTTGTCGCCAATGGTGAGTTCCATGGCGATGCGGCTGCCGTCATCAGCAACGCGGCCCGGGCCCACAGCGATGACCTCACCCTCCTGGGGCTTTTCCTTCGCGGTGTCGGGCAGCAGGATTCCGCCCCTGGTCTGGGCTTCCTGTTCCATCGGCTTGATGACGATGCGCTCTCCTAGTGGTGTGAACGTGGCCACTTAATGCCTCCTTGCAGTGTGGTGTGTTCTTTGGTCTGGCTAATGCCTTGTACCCGCGTCCTTCGACAAGCTCAGGATGAGCGGGCTGGTTACTTCTTGCGAGCGTAATCGGTGGTGTAAAACCCCGAACCCTTGTAGATGACGGGTACGGCGTGGAATATTCTGCGGGAAATGCCGTAACATTCGGGACACTCACCCTCAGGCGACGCGCCAAAGCTCTGGCGCTGATCGTATTCGTAGTCGCACGCAGTGCACCGGTAAACGTACCTGGGCATTGCTTCCTCCTTGCCTGGACGCGCGAAAGTGCGCATCCGTAGCTTGCGGACTACATTTTCAACCACCGGAGTCCGTTTTCCAATGGGCTTAATGTTAAAATCGCGTTGAAAATGTGCAGCCGGCATGCAGTTGCCGTTTATTCGACTACTTCCCATGGTCAGCAGCAACCTGAGATCAACGCCCACAAATCGGGATGCAGGCGGGGACGGACTCGAGCTTCAGCCCGAACTCGAAAACATCCTCCGCAATGCGGTCCGTGCCCTGGGCGGCAGCGCGGCGGTGGTTGCGACGTGGGATGATGCGGTGCGGAGGTTTGTGGTCACCGGCAGCTACGGGCTGGACCGGCAGCAGATCGCACGGATCAGGCCGTTGCTGAATGAGGCTATTCCCGACCTGGCGTTGAGCAGGGAACAGTTCGCCCTATTGTCAGCGTTGTTTCCCCAATCAGCCTTGCCGATTTCGACTACCGGGGAGATGCAAAACCCGGTGATGGCGGTGCCGCTCCAGACTCACGATGAGAACGTCGGGTTGATTTTCGTACTCCGCTCGTCCGATGCGGCAAACTTCTCCCAGTTGGACCCGCCCGTGCTGGCGGCATTTGCCGAGCAAGCGGCCATCGCGGTGCAATCAGCACGGCTGGCGCATCTGCTGACACAGGAAAAACAGCGGGTGGAATCGATACTGGAGGGGAGCGCGGACGGCATTTATACGGTGGACGCCGGCCGGCGGATCGTGAGCATCAACCCGGCGATGGAGAGGCTCCTGGGAGTTCCCAGCGAGGCGGTGTTGGGACTACCCTGCGCGGTAGGGTTGAACTGGCGGGACAGGGAGGGACGTCCCATCTGCCCGGGGCGGTGCCCGATGCTCCATTCGCCAGCGTTCGCCACGGACAATGTGACTGAGCTTAGCGCCACGGTGCGTTCGCGGGACGGTAGGAGTACGGACGTGGCGCTGGTCTATTCCGTGGTACGTTCCCCAGAACTCGCGCCATTGAATGCCGTGGTGAACGTGCGGGATATGACGCGGGTCCGCGAAGTTGAGGACATGCGGTCCACATTCCTCTCCATGTTGGGGCACCAGTTGCAGACGCCCCTGGCCATCATCAAGGGTTACACCAACACGCTGGCGAGGCCGGACGGGCAGTGGGACGGTGAAACGCTACGCCCGATTTTCGAGGCAATCGAAGAAGAGACTGACCACATGAGCCAACTGATGAACCGTTTGCTGCTGGCGTCCCGGTTGGAGACCGGCGAGCTTCCCATGCAACGGGAACAGGTGGACATGGCAGCGGTGGCCGAGAAAGTTGTAGGTCGGATATCCAGCACCTCACAGAAGCACCAATTTTGCGTCCGCTTCCCGGAAGATCTGCCCCCGGTTGATGGCGACCCGGGCCTGCTGGAAGAGGTGCTGATGAACCTGGTAGACAACGCGGTGAAGTATTCGCCGTTGGGTGGGGAGGTTGCGGTTGGCGGATCAGCAGAAAGCCGTGGGGTAGTATCGGTCACGGTGACCGATGCCGGCGTAGGGGTGCCCAGGTGGGAAAGTCGCCGCATATTCGAACGGTTCCACCGTTCTGAGAATCCCAATTCATCCCACCCACGCGGGATGGGTCTCGGGCTGTATATCTGCGACGAGATCATGAAAGCCCACGGGGGCGCCATTTTCGTATCGGAGAATCCCGGCGGCGGGTCGATTTTCACCCTGGTATTTCCAGACCCCGGGCGCGACTTGCCATGACGACGGCGGACAAGCGGACGATCCTCGTGGTTGACGATGAACCGCACATCGTTCAATTCACCGCGATGAATCTGGAGGTGGAAGGCTTCAATGTGGCGACGGCCAGCAACGGCAATGACGCCCTTACGTTGCTCGCCGAAAACGAGAGCATTGACCTGGTGGTGCTGGACGTGATGATGCCCGGACTCGACGGGTTCGAAACGCTGAGCAGGATTCGCGAGCAATCATCCGTGCCGGTGATTTTTGTTACCGTGCGCGGCGACGAGTCCGACCGGGTCGCGGGACTGGATTTGGGGGCGGACGACTACCTGACGAAACCATTCAGTCCCAGGGAACTGGTGTCGAGGATACGGGCGTTGTTCCGCCGGATTGAGGTCACCGAACCGCCGCCGCTGCAGGAGGTGGTGGTGGATGACTGGCTCAAGATAGATTTCGACCGGAGCCTGGTGTTCGCGGACGGGAAAGAGATGCGCCTGCGGCCGACGGAGTACCGTCTGTTGTACCAACTGGTCAACAATGCAGGCCAGCTGCTCAGCCACGATACGCTGCTGGAGCGGGTTTGGGGGCCGGAATACCGAGGCGAGCACCAGTACGTCAGGACTTATGTCACGTACCTGCGGCAGAAACTGGAGCGGGACCCCCGTACGCCGGAGTACATTCTGAGCGAGCGGGGGCTGGGTTACCGATTCAAGGAGTTGTAGAGTCCCGGGCCGCGTTGCGGGCACCGGCGATGTCCCGGGCGGTTTCCGTCGGCATCTCCTCGGTCAGGCGGATGGTGTCCACCCATTTGACGCTGGAGTAACAGGCCTGCTCCACCATCACCAGGCGGCACGGCCCGCCGTGGTCGAGGGCTAAAGGGGCGCCGTTCAGACGGGTTGCCAGCAGAACGTGGGACACGTCCGGTTCCAACGGCACCGTCACGGAAAAATCCGCAGCGGATATCGCGGCATACCTGGCGTTGGGCAGGGGGCCGGCTCTATCCAACAGAACGGACAGCAGCACGCCGTCCCAATTCTGATCGGGCACTGACCATCCCTCCACGCACCGGAAATCATCGGTAAGGCTGGCTTGGGTCAGATCGGCAAGGTCGGATTCCGTCAGGACGGTTGGGTTTTGGACAAGGCCGTCGATTCTCAGGCCGGACCAAACCTCGGGGCGGCCGTGATGGTTGTCAAATACGGGTAGGGAGCTGAGCGTTGTTTCTTGGCCGGAGTTTTGCATTTCACCTCCACTACACGAGTGTTCCCCTGGTCATGCTAACCGCGATGATGACGATCAAAATCATCAGGAGCACGTTGACCCGGGCGATCCACACCACGCATCTGCGCAATGTCGGCAAATATCGGGGAGGGTCTGCGCCGGCACGCATCTCATCGAGGAGACGGTTGGTCAACGGGCCGATGATGAAATCATGGATGACGCTGAGCCAGATCACCACGGCGACCAGCGCCACCTTGACCTGGAGGGTCGCGACGAAGTGCCCGCCGACGCTGAAGAACTCGGCGAAACCGATTCCGTATCGGGTGGGCAGGATGTACAGGCCGGTAACAACCAGAAGGACGATGCATACCCATGAAATCCATCGGAACCTTCGGGCGATGGTGCCCAGCATATCTGGAGGCAGCGTAGGGTCTGCGGGAGGTTGACCCGGCGTTGGCGCATATCTCCGCAGGACGGGGATTAGCACCAAAGCCAGGAACAAGGCTCCGCCAATCCAGATGATGGCTGATGCCAAGTGTATGAAAACTGCCGCTTGGTACATGATCAAATCTTGTCGGCGTTTGGCTTACGGCCGGTTCAGGCTTCCATCTGGGGGTTGAGCCTCGGTCGGAATCACCTACACATTTAGCATACACCAGGGCGCACGGCCGGCTGGAGATAGTGGTGGACTTATCGAGCCGCGGGCGGGCAGGCGATGTAAATGTTCAGGGCGACTTACAACTCGACCGTCCGATCATCGTATTCAAAGAAACCTGGGGGCAGAAAGTGCCTGCGAGCGCAATCGGGAGTGGAGCGAGGATTTCCCTGGATACCGGCTTTCGCCGGTATGACGGTTTTGATTTGGGTATGACGGTTTTGATTTGGGATGGTTACCTCAAACCTGAACAGTTACAGGCGTCACCGAAGGTTGAATGGAACGTAGGGAAGGTTTATGCTGGCGTCGCTTGTCGGCTCAAGGATATTCGGATTCAGCTTGACTTGGAGCGGGAGTGAAAGATGCGATTGGAAGGGAAGGTCGCGATAGTGAGCGGTGGCGCTCATGGCATGGGAGCGGTCGAATCGAGGTTGTTTGCCAGCGAGGGCGCAAAAGTTGTAATCGCCGATATTCGTGAGGACGACGGTCGTCAGGTGGAAGCGGAGATCAACGAGGCCGGGGGCGAGAGCGTATTCATTCGCACTGACGTTACCAGCGAAGAGGCTTGGGTGAATGTGATGTCCGAGACCATATCCCGGTTCGGTCGCCTTGACATTCTGGTCAACAACGCCGGCATCAGCAGCCGAGCGGTTCCGGACGACGACAGCCTGGAAGCCTGGTCACGCATCATGGACATCAATTCGACGGGCGTGTTCCTGGGCACCAAGCACGCGATTCGCCAGATGCAACAGGGTGGAGGAGGGTCTATAGTAAACATCTCCTCCATTGCGGGATTGGTGGGCATGCTGAGCGGGCACCCGGCGTACAACGCCTCCAAGGGATCGGTTCGCATATTCACCAAGGCAATGGCGGTGCGATACGGCAAGGAGAATATTCGGGTCAACTCGGTACACCCGGGATTCATGCCGCCGATGATGGGAAACATTTCAACAGACGAGGTTCGTGCCGGCAGAAGCGAGATGATAGGAGACCAAGTGCCGATGGGTCGGGAAGGCGAGCAGATAGAGGTCGCCAACGCGGTGCTGTTCCTGGCCAGCGATGACGCCTCATACATCACGGGGGCCGAACTGGTGGTGGACGGCGGGTTTACCGCACGGTGACGGAGAGCAGATATAGGCTTGGCAGGCAATCGGAGGGACGCTGATGCCGATAACGGATGTAACCATATGGAGCCGCTGCTCGCACTGCCGTCAGGTGGTCAGTGAGACCACGGTCAAAAAGGACAACATGCGCCTGATGGTCAGCGAGCTGATTTGGTGCGAGTCGTGCGGCGCGGAGACACCGGAGGTACGTGAGGTAGCGGGCCGGCAATCGGCGCTGGAGGCGGAGCGCGCCAGTTATCCAGGGAATCCGCCAGTACCCGACCTTTCCGCCGCGGAATATCGCCGCTGGCGAGAAAGCGGTTCGGTTTCCTAGACGCTCGCACATCGTGACCCAAACATGAACGCAGACGACGCAATCCTAGAACTGGGCAAGCTGCTCGAATCTCCGGCGGCTGATGAGGTCGGCGGGGATCTGGACCTGGCGCTGGGCGCGCTGTTGATCGCATCCACAGACTCTCCCACCGTAGATATCGACGGCGTCCTGAACAACCTGGACCGAATGGCTGAGGCTGCCCGCAACCGGATCCCCGACGACGGCAATGAGTTGCAGCAGTTGAACGCGGTCACCGATTTGCTGTTCGGCGTGATCGGGTTGGCAGGCAACCGAGACGATTATTACGATCCGCGAAACTCATACATCAACCACGTGCTGGAAAGGCGGATGGGCATTCCCATCACGCTTTCGCTCCTGTGCATAGAGGTGGGGCGAAGGGCCGGCGTACCGATTCTGGGGATCGGGATGCCCGGTCATTTTCTGATCCGGCACCGCGACGAGCCCAATTTCTTCGTGGACTCCTTCAACGGCGGGTTGCTGCTCAGCCAGGACGAATGTGGCGCGCTGATGCGGGAAGCCGCCGGCGACGCCGTGCGCTTGGAGGCTCACCACCTGAATCCGGTGACACCGCGCGAAATCCTGGCCCGCATGCTCCGCAATCTCAAGGCGATTTACTGGGACCGGGAGGACTTCGACCAGTGCATCATCACGATCGGGGCCCTCATGGCAGTGCTGCCCGACCATCCCGAAGAGCAGAGGGACCGGGGTGTGGTGCATCTGAAAGCCGGCAATCATGATCAATCTGCGGAAGATTTCGCAGCGTATATAGAAGCAGCACCCGACGCCGAGGACATCCAAACTGTGCGAAACGCGTTGTCCAGGTTGCGGGGCGAGCAGACTTCATAACTTCACCACACTCCCCATAACTTCAGGAGCGGTGCGATCATGATTCGTTACGCATTGGTTGGCATAGGCCTATTGGCCATTATTCCCATCGCATGGTTGGCGTGGTGGCTGCTGAGCCCCCTATTCATGACCAACGAGGTTTACGAGGATTTCCCGAACGCAGCGCGTGCCGTTGTGCCCGCGGGCATGTCGAGGGCCGACGTTGAGACCACCATGGCCCTGGCTGCAACCAACGACAACACGGTGGAAGACGCCATGCCGTCCGCTTTGATGGAATCGGCGGCCGAGGCCCGGGACCTGGTCAAAGCGGCGGGGAATTTCCGCGACGCGGACTCGTTCCACAAGGGGTCCGGGAACGCGACCATCTACGAGCTGAGTTCGGGCGAGCGGATTCTCAGGCTGGACGAATTCAGGGTGACCAACGGACCGGACCTGCGGGTACTGCTGGCGAATGCGCCCAATCCGGAGAGCCACGGTGACCTGGACGACGCCGGGTATCGAGAACTGGGTAAGCTGAAGGGCAATGTCGGAGCGCAAAACTACGATATTCCGGAAAACGTTACCCTTTCGGATGTGGAAAGCGTGGTCATATACTGCAAGCCGTTCCGGGTAGTGTTCAGCGTGGCTACCCTTGCCAAAGCGGAAGGGTAGTCCAGACAACAGAAAATCACCGCCAAAAACACCAACGGGGCTAATATCCAGCGGGGCTAATATCCAGCGGGGCTAATATCCAGCGGGGCTAATATCCAGCGGGGCTAATATCCAGCGGGGCTAATATCCAGCGGGGCTAATATCCAGCGGGGCTAATATCTAACGGGGCTAATATCTAACGGGGCTGCGAGCATGGCGTATCTCCCGATTGAGGACTACGGCATAGTGGGCAACATGCGGACGTGCGCGCTCATCGGCGTGAACGGTTCCGTGGACTGGTTCTGCTGCCCGAGATTCGATTCGCCGAGCGTGTTCGGCGCGATCCTGGACGACACGAAGGGCGGATACTTCAAGATCGCGCCCGAGCTGGGGGAGTCGTCGGTCCGAAAGCAGGTGTACTGGCCGGCCAGCAACGTTTTGATCACGCGGTTCCTGGCGCAGAGCGGCGTGGCTGAGATCATCGACTACATGCCGGTGTCCACGTCGCTGCATCCCCATGAGCACACGGAACTGATACGGCGGGTGAACTGCGTCCGCGGCGTGGTACCGTTCATCCTGGAGTGCTATCCGGCTTTCAACTACGCGCGGGACTCGCACCAGACCGAGCTGAATTCGGAAGGGGCAGCGTTCATTTCCAAGGATATGGGCTTGCAGTTGTCCACGCGCATCATACTCGAAAGGGATGGCGGGGGAGTCATCGGCGCGTTCGCGCTCAGCGCGGGTCAATCCACCACATTTGCGATTGGAGCGCTGGGGGACGACAGCGAGAGCTACCATCCGCTGACCGACGAAGAAAGCGACGCCCTGTTTGAGGAAACGGTGTCGTACTGGCGTAGTTGGCTGTCGCAATGCACGTACAAGGGGCGTTGGCGGGAAATGGTAGAGCGGTCGGCGCTGGTGCTGAAACTGCTCACGTACGAACCGACCGGCGCGATCGTGGCGGCGCCAACGTGCAGCCTGCCGGAAGAGTTGGGCGGTGTGCGCAACTGGGACTACCGATACACGTGGATCCGGGACGCGGCGTTCACACTGTACGCCCTGCTGCGCATCGGTTTCACCAACGAGGCCAGCCAGTTCATGCACTGGCTAGAGGCGCAGATCGACCCGTTCGATGACGACTGGCGCAACATACAGATTATGTACGGCATCGATGGGCGACGGAAGCTGGACGAGTTTACGCTGGATCACCTGGACGGGTACCGGGGTTCCAAGCCGGTGCGAATAGGGAACGGCGCCGCAGAGCAACTACAGCTGGATATTTATGGAGAGTTGATGGACTCGGTGTATCTGTTCAACAGGTATGGCGAGCCTATTTCGTTTGATTTCTGGACGAAGCTGCGCCAAATGACCAACTGGGTCTGCGACAACTGGCGGCTGGCGGACGAAGGCATCTGGGAAACGAGGGGTGGTCGGCAGCAGTTCGTGTACTCCAAGTTGATGTGCTGGGTGATGATGGACCGGGCCGTGAAAATGGCTGATTTGAGATCATTCCCGTCGGAGCGGTTGAGGTGGATGGCGACGCGGGATGAGATCTACGAGGAGATACTGACCAAGGGGTGGAGCGAGGAGCGACAGGCTTTCGTGCAGCATTACGGGAGCGACTCGCTGGACGCGTCGAACCTGATAATGCCATTAGTGTTCTTTATGTCGCCCACCGACCCGCGCATGTTGAGCACCCTAGATGCCATCAACCGCACACCGCAGCAGGGCGGCCTGGTGTCGGATAGCCTGGTGTACCGATATAATCCGGAGCAGTTTTCGGACGGACTAACCGGACAGGAAGGTACGTTCAATATGTGCACATTCTGGCTGGTGGAGGCGCTCACCCGAGCCAGTTGGGGCGGCGACCAAAGACGGTTGGATCAAGCGAGGTTGATGTTTGAGAAGATGCTGGGGTACGCCAACCACCTGGGTTTGTACGCGGAAGAGACCGGCCCCAGCGGAGAAGGCTTGGGCAATTTCCCGCAGGCGTTCACCCATCTGGCGCTGATCAGTTGCGCGTTCAACCTGGACCGCGCGCTGGGAGAGCGAGGATAACCAAGGAGGCAACACACATGCCCATCGAGCAAGTATCGCCGGGACTGGAACGGATTCTGGACCTGGATCAGGAAGTGGAGTGGCTGGCCGGCGGATTCGGAGGAGACGGGTCCGCATTGGGCGTGCCCTGGTGGCCGGCAGAGGGGCCCGTGTGGTGGCAGGAGGGCGGTTATCTGCTGTTCAGCGACATCGGGCAGAATCGCCGGATGCGCTACAACGATGCCGACGGATTGTCGGTGTTCCAGGCGGAAACCAACGAGGCGAACGGGCTCACCAGGGACCCGCAGGGCAGGCTGCTGGCTTGCGAACACGCGGCGCGTCGGGTCACCCGGCAGGAAGCGGACGGCAGCATCACCGTGGTGGCCGACCGGTACGAGGGGAAACGCCTGAACCGGCCCAACGACCTGACGGTGCGGTCGGATGGCACGATTTACTTCACCGACCCGTACCGGGACACCTATCCGGGGATGGAACTCGGTTTTGCAGGAGTGTACCGGGTATCGCCCGACCTGAGCGAGATGGAGTTGCTGGTCAACGATTACGTTGGCCCCAACGGGCTGTGCTTTTCGCCGGGCGAAAGCATCCTGTACATCAACGATTCACGGGTGGGTCTGATCAAGGCGTGGGACGTACGAGCGGACGGCGGCATCGAAAACGGGCGGCTGCTATGCGTGCTGCAGGACGAGAGGCCCGGCGTGCCGGACGGGATGAAGTGCGACCTTGAGGGGAACATCTACGTGAGCGGGCCGGGAGGAGTCTGGATTCTGGCGGCAGACGGCCGGCACCTGGGTACGATAGCGTTAGGCGACGGCAAGCGCGCCACCAACGTTGGGTTCGGCGGCGGGGATTGGAAGACGCTGTACATCACCACGTTCGAGGAACTGGGCCGGGTGCAGGTGAACATACCGGGAGTGCCGGTGCCGCGGGTGAGTTAGCTCGGTAGAACGGCCGATGACAACTTGGTCGCTGTGGGCAATCCCCCTCACCCCAACCCTCTCCCTCCAGGGGAGAGGGAGTTTTTTGTGTCGGAGTCGCTACGAACCAGAGTCAGCGGCCGGAGCGGATATAGTCGGCTATTTTCTCGCCGATCATGATGGTGGTGGCGTTGGTGTTGGCGCGGATGCAGTCGGGCATGATGGAGGCGTCGGCGACACGGATGTTTTCGAGGCCGTGAACCCTGCCCTGCTGGTTGACGACGGCCATCTCATCGCTGGATGGACCCATCTTGCAGGTGCCGGAAACGTGGTGAGATGTGCCGGTGTTGCTCATGAGCCATGCGTCGAGGGTGGCGTCCGAAATGAGATCGGAATCGACCGGGTTGACGCGCTCGAGCAGGACTTCGCGGTACGACGGGTGCTCGCCGATCTCGATGCAGGTGCGGATGGCTTTGCGCATGCGCTCGAGATCGAAGGGTTCCTGGTAGTAGTTGTAGTCCAGGTATGGATATTCGAGCGGGTCGTTGGACTTGAGGCGAAGTTCGCCCTTACCCAGGGCCAACTGGAGGCCGGCGCTGATACCGATGTAGTTCTCGTCGTCGTCGATGACGACCTGGGCAGGTCGGTGTTCGGAGGTCATGAGCAGCGGGGTGATCTGCATATCGTTGCGGAGGTAGGAATCTTCCACGGTGTAGCGGAGGCCAACCTGGATGGCAGCGGCCTGGACATCGGGGCGGTCGCCGGCGGCGCGGAACAGGACGCAGGCGGAGGGATGGTCGCGGAGGTTCTGGCCGACTCCGGGGAGTTCGTGGACAACGGGGATACCGACCTCGCGGAGATGGTCGGCGGGTCCGACGCCGGAGAGCAGCAGGAGTTGGGGCGAGGCAATTGCGCCGCTGCTGACGATGATCTGATTGCCCTCAGCGACGAAACGCTCGCCGCCGCTTTCCACCTCGACACCCACCGCGCGGTTGCCGTCGAATACGACACGGCAGGCGTGGACGTTGGCGCGGAGGGTGAAGTTCAGCCGGTGGCGGGCCAAGTTCAGGTAGGCCAGGGCAGTGCTGATGCGGACGCCGTCGAGGGTGTTGCGGGCCCGAGGGGACACGCCCGTGGATTCGGGGTGGTTCTGGTCGGCGTCGTCGTTGAATCCAAGGGAGACGCACGCGTCTTTGAACGCTACTGAATGGGGGAGCCATTCATCAGGGCGGTAGCGGCGCACGGGTATGGGGCCGTCGGTGCCATGCCAGTCGTCCTGGAAATCGTGGTCGTTTTCCATGCGGCGGAAGAAAGGCAGGACGCTGGTGTAGCCCCACTCGTCGTTACCCCATTCGGACCAGCGGTCGTAGTCTTCCGGAATGCCGCGGTAGAGCACCTGGCCGTTGATGGCGGAGGAGCCGCCGGTGGCCTTGCCGCGTGGGATGACCAGGTCGGTCTGCTGGGCGGTTACGCGGGCACTGTAGGCCCAGCTGTGGGGGCCGTAAGCCGAAAAGAAGACGTTGTTGCCCAGTTTCAGGTCATCGGGGAGATGATCGAAATCGGGATAATCGGGCCCGGCCTCGAGCAGCAGGACGCTCTTGTCCGGGTCCTCGGACAGACGGGTTGCGATGGTGGCGCCGGCCGAACCAGCCCCAACCACGATATAGTCGTACCGCATCTTAGCCTCCGTGTGTTGCAGGGGTGGAGATGGCGGTAATACTAGCCGACCACGCATAGCCGGGCAAGGCGGAGATTCGCCTGGCAGCGATCCACCGAATGGATGTTATTGGGGTTTGAGGACGATGCCCAAGCCAGGGTTATGCCATTGGCGGGCGCGGATACATGCGCATGCCTGGTCCCGGGCTACGCTCGCGACAGACCTCTCCGACCGGTAGCAAGTACGCCCGGTGGCACGCAAGGCGGGAGGCCGACCTAGATGGCGGGCCCCTGGAGGGCGAGTTTGGAACGTGGCCTTTCAAGCGGTTTTTGGGAAAGTTGGTTGTTTCGATTAGCTTTGGATCCCTGGGGTTTTGAGTTGGGGTGCCTGCCAGAGGTGATGGACGGTCGCTGTCAGCCCCACGGCCGGGGGTTTTACGCAAGGTATTTTGACCACTCAAATTGGCAGACAGCGCGTGGGTCGGAGGAATTTCCTCCGTTCCGGTCCTCTCACGGAATGGCGGGAGAGGCGCGTGCGCCGTACGCCCAGCGTGTGGATTGACGCTGGCCCCGTTGCAACCACGCCGGGTAGGAATTGTTCGGCGCTGATCCTGGCGGAGACGGTTTTGCGATTTGGATTCTGACGGGTTGGCCGTGTACGACCTAGTTCACCTCTGGGCAGGACTGGATAGGATGTTCTTACTCGAGTAGGTTCATTATGGGATCATGAGTTCGTTTTTGTCAAGGGGTAGGTTTGACATGGTAGGGCCTTTTCAAAGTTGATCCGTCATTCCCGCGGAAGAGGGAATCTAGGCGGTCATTGTGCTCAGAATGTTCTGGATTCCAGCTTTCGCCGGAATGACGGTTTGGGGTGAAAGGACGCTAACCGAGACTTTGAAAATGCCCTGTTGACATCGATGGGCAGGATGAACGGGATGTTTGGATTGGGGTATTGAAGGATAGCCGGCGTCGAGGGGCGTTCGATTTTGGTGGGTCCACTTTTCAATAGGTTCGGGACTCAATGGGCTCGGGATGAGCGGGCCAGGGAGATGGGCCGGGCAGTTGAGGCCAGCGCGGAATTGGTGACATTTGCGCGTTGTTTGGAAAATTTGCGCTGTGATAGAATCCCCGCCGTGATTACGAGCGCCACATTTTCTTTGGGATACTGGATAGCGTTGAGCCAAACGCCGGGTTTGGGCGCGGCGAGATTCCGGTTGTTGGAAACGCATTTCGACGGCGACCTGGGATCGGCGTGGAAGGCTCCTCAACGGGAACTGCGCGCGGCGGGCATCGGTGGGGGTGTCGTCAAAGCCATAGTAGAAGGTCGCGAGAAAATCGACCCCGAACGGGAAGTGGAGCGGTTGGCGAGGTTTGGGGTTACAGCGTTAACGTGGCACGACGAGGAGTATCCGCGCCGTTTGAAGGAAATTCCGGACGCTCCGCCGGTATTGTACTGCCGGGGCGCGCTCCATCCTGATGACGAAACATCGGTGGCGGTGGTGGGCACGCGCAGGCCAACGGATTACGGATACCGGGTGACCGCCGAATTGTGCGCCGAACTGGCGGCGCGAGGTGTGACCGTAGTCAGCGGGCTGGCCCTGGGCATCGACGCGCGGGCGCACAAGGCGACGCTGGACGTGAGGGGCCGGACGATAGCGGTGCTGGGCAACGGGTTGGATACCGTTTATCCCAGGGAAAACCGTCGACTGGCGGAGCGGATCGTGGACGAGGGCGGAGCGCTGGTGAGCGAATTTGCATTGGGGACGAGGCCCGAGGCGTCGAACTTTCCCAGGCGCAACAGGATCATCAGCGGGATGACGCTGGGGACGTTGATCACGGAGGCCAGCGAGACGAGCGGAACCAGATGGACGGTTTATCATGCGTTGGAGCAGAACCGTGAAATTTTCTGCGTACCGGGCAGCGTTTACTCGGATGCCAGCAAATTGACCAACAGATTGATCCGGGAAGGGGCCAAGCTGGTATGCGGCGTTAGTGATATATTAGAGGAGATCGGGCTGGACACGGCGGTGCGCCAGATTCCTCTGTCGCTGGATGATCCCGACGCGGCACGGCCCAGCCCCGGCGATACGGTCAGCAACGAGGTCGGCGAACGAGCATACGTTGACCACGGCCTAAAGGTCGCAGGGGTTACACCATCTCCGACTACGGATGACCCCGACGAGTTGAATCTGTTGCAGCATATCACCAGCGAACCGGCGCATATCGACGACTTAGCCAGGTTGGCAGACCGTCCAATTACGGAAATCAGCGGTCTTTTGACAATGCTGGAAATAAAGGGACTAGTTGTGCAGGCTGGTATGATGCATTACCAACTGGCCTGAGCCAAAAACGAAACAAACTGGAGAAAGACCCACCCGATGCCGCCCAAGACCGGTACAAGCAAAAAGACCACCGGAAAAACGTCCGCCAGATCCAAGGGCGCCAAAGCGGCCGCCCGGTCCGGCAGCAAAGCAAAGACGGGAGCAACGCGAGCCAAGTCCGGCGTGCCATCGGCCGCGGGCAAGCGGTTGGTGATTGTTGAATCCCCGGCGAAAGCCAGGACGGTGGGCCAGATCCTGGGCAACAAGTACGTGGTGGCCGCATCGATGGGGCATGTGCGAGATCTGCCCAAATCGACCATCGGAGTGAACACAGAAGAAGAGTTCGCGCCGAAGTACCTGACGATGAAGGACAAGCGCGACTTGGTAAAAGGCCTCAAAGAGGCCGGGGCCAAAGCGTCCGAGATATTCCTGGCAACCGACCCGGACCGGGAGGGTGAAGCCATATCATGGCACCTCCAGGCGGCGGCGGGATGGGACAAGAACGCGAAACTGCCGAAGCGCGTGGTGTTTCACGAGATCACCAAGCAAGCGGTGGAAGAGGCGTTCGAGCATCCGCGCGAGATCGACATGGAGTTGGTGAACGCACAGCAGGCCCGGCGCATACTGGACCGACTGGTGGGGTATGAGATAAGCCCGCTGCTGTGGTTGAAGGTGCAACTGGGATTGTCGGCGGGGCGAGTGCAATCAGTCGCGTTGCGGATGATAGTGGAGCGGGAGCGGGAGATTTCCGCGTTCGTGCCGGAGGAGTGGTGGTCGCTGGAAGCGGATTTGTTCAAAGCCACCGACTCGCCCGCGAATCCCAACGTCTTCACGGCCACGCTGCACTCAAAGAAGGGCGCGCGGCGGAAGATGTCGATTCCCAATGAGGAGTCGGCGCGGAGCCTGGAATCGGAGTTGAAGGACGCGTCCTACGCCGTGGACAAGGTGGAGAAAAAGCCGAGGCGGCAACGTCCGTCTCCTCCGTTCATCACCAGCACGTTGCAGCAGGAGGCGGGCCGCAAGCTGCGGTTCACGGCGCAACGGACGATGGCGCTGGCGCAACAGTTGTACGAAGGGCTCAACGTTGGAACCGAAGGATCCATGGGCCTGATCACCTACATGCGGACCGACAGCGTGAATGTTGCCGAGACCGCGGTGCGTGAAACCAGGGACTACGTGCGACAGCGGTTCGGCAAGGAGTATGTGCCGGACAAGCCGCGCAGCTATCGGACGCGAAGCAAGAACGCGCAGGAAGCGCACGAAGCGATACGTCCCACATCCATCGGACGGACGCCGCAGGCGATGGCGGCATATTTGGACCGCGACCAGTTGCGGCTGTACACGCTGATCTGGGAGCGCATGGTGGCGAGCCAGATGGCGGACGCGCTGCTGGAAGCGACGACGGTGGAGATCGACGCCAATTGCGTTGACCCATCGGACAGCGTGTTCCGGTTCCGGGCGACGGGATCGGTGCTGAAGTTCCCGGGGTTCCGCGCGGTGTACATGGAAGGGCGGGACGATTCCGGCGATGGCGAGGAAGGCGCGCTGCCGGAGTTGGCGTCTGGAGACGGTCTGGTCAACCAGGAACTGAAAGCGAACCAGCATTTCACGCAGCCACCGCCGAGGTTCACCGAAGCCACCCTGATCAAGGAAATGGAGGACAAGGGCATCGGCCGTCCCAGCACTTACGCGCCGACCATCGCCACGTTGGTAGAGCGGGAATACGTGGAGCGGGAGCAACGGAGGCTGTTGCCCACGGAGTTGGGTTGCACGGTCACAGACCTGTTGAAGGAACACTTCTCCGACGTGATGGACATGAACTTCACGGCACGGATGGAGGAGGACCTGGACAGCGTGGCGCAAGGCGACATGGACTGGGTGCCCATGCTGCGGGAATTCTACGGGCCGTTCCATCAAGCTGTTACGGAGGCGGAAAAGGCATTCTCTCCGTCGTGCGAGAAGTGCGGCGCGCCGATGACCATGATGATGGGCCGTTTCGGGCGGTTTCTGGCGTGCACGGCATATCCGGCATGTCAGAACACGCGGAACATGCGGAACAACGCGGACCGGCCCGCGGACGAGGAGACGGACGAGATCTGCGAGAAATGCGAACGGCCCATGGTGATCAAGACGGGTCGCTACGGGCGGTTCCTCGCTTGCACGGGCTACAACGCCGAGGACAACCCGTGCGATAACCGGCGGAACATCGTGAAGAGCAGCGGGGTGCCCTGTCCCAAGTGTGGCGGCGACCTGGTGGAACGACGCTCTCGTAAATCGGGGCGGCCGTTCTGGGGATGCGCCAACTATCCGAAATGCGATTTCCTGGTGAACACGCAACCCTTGCCGACGCCGTGCCCGCAATGCAACGGGATGTTGGTTACGGCGGCGCGAGGCAAGGTGACGTGTTCGGTTTGCAAGTGGAAGGGCGACCCTCCCACGGTGGAATCGGAGTCGACGTCGAACTCGCCGGAACCGGAGCTGGCGACCGTTGGCGACTAGCGGGACGATTCCAGCGGAGGCGGTTGATTCGGAACGTGAATTCAAGCCGGCAACGCCGGATCTGCTGGAGCGGTACGGGCGGTACCTGACCGGGCAAAGATCGCTGTCGGACAACACCCGGCGAATTTACCTGGACGATCTGCACACTTTCCTCGGTTACTGCCGGCCCAAGGACCTGGGACTGTCGGATATGAACCGGCAGATGCTGCGCGGCTACGTGGCGTACCTAGCGACTGAGGGACGGACGGATGGCGAGCGGCCCAAGGGGTATGCGCGCGTCAGCATAGTGCGCAAGTTGACGGCGCTGCGGACGTTCTACAACTTCCTGGTTCAGGAGGGATGGTTCAAGTCCACGCCAGTGCCGTCGGCGCGGTCGTTTCCGGTGAAGGTGGAGAAACCACTGCCAAGCTTCCTGGGTAAGAAGGAGGCGACGCGATTGTTGGACGCGCCGGACGATGACACGCCGACCGGGTTGCGGGATCGCGCGATTCTGGAAGTGCTGTACGCGTGCGGAGTGCGGCTGGCGGAGATCGAGGGGATGAATCTGGGGGACGTTTACCGGGAGCGGCGGGAGATCCTGGTGCGCGGGAAGGGAAACAAGGAGCGGTGGACGCTCTACGGCGAGCCGGCGGAAGCGGCGCTGGACAACTACCTGATCGACGGCCGGCCCCATCTGGTTGCCGGCGTGGAGAATGACGAGCCGCTTTTCGTCAACCGGTATGGCGGCAGATTATCGCGTCGCAGCATCGAGAAGATCGTGAGCAACTACGCGGCGCGGGCAGGCCTGAAAGAAGGGATACATCCGCATACGCTGCGGCACAGCTTTGCGAGCCACATGCTGGAGGGCGACGCCGATCTGCGGGTGATCCAGGACCTGCTGGGGCACAGCAGCGTATCGACGACGCAGATGTACACGCACATCACCAAGCAGGAAGCGCGGCGGGCGTACCTGAATTTCCACCCGATGGCGGCGCAGGACGGCGAGAATCCCGAAAGCGAGACGGCGGCAGATGGTCACGATCCTGGTACTGCACGGTCCTAACCTGAACGCGCTGGGACGGCGAGACCGGCATCACTATGGGACGTTGACGCTGGACGAGATCAACCGGCGCATCAGAGAGCACGCAGCATCGCTGGGCGTTGGGGTGGAATGCTTCCAGTCCAACCACGAGGGTGCGCTGATCGACCGTTTGCAGGAGCAGGCGGGCCGAATTGACGGCGTGGTGATCAATGCGGGAGCGCTGACGCACTACGGGCTGTCGTTGAAGGACGCATTGACGGATGCCGGTGTTCCGGTAGTGGAGGTGCACCTGAGCAACATCCACGCACGGGAATCCTGGCGGCGACATTCGGTGCTGGCTGATACCGTGCGCGGCCAAATTGCCGGGCTGGGATGGAGGGGCTATACTGCTGCATTGGAAGCGTTGGCCGGCATCATCGGCGACGAGGCGGCAGAACGAGAGACGTAAAAGGGGATACCCAGGATGAGCATAAACTTTGGCGACCTCAACAAGGGCATGGTGATCGAGCTGGAAAACCAGCCCTGGCAGGTGATGGACTATGAGCGGCACAAGATGCAACAGCGCGCGCCGGTGACACGGATCAAGATGCGGAACCTGATCAGCGGCTCGGTGGTGGAGCGCACGTTCCAGCGTTACGACACGGGTTTCAGCCTGGCAGAGGTGGACAACCGGGAGACGCAATACCTGTACACCGACGGGTCGCACTACTTCTTCATGGACCAGGAAACCTACGACCAGCATGAGCTGACAGGAGAACAGCTGGGGGACACGCTGGATTACCTGAAAGAGAACATGATGGTCGAGGTGGTGTTCTACAAGGGTTCCCCAATCAACGTGAACCTCCCGATCCACGTGGAGTTGGAGGTGGTGGACACGCCGCCGGCATTCAAGGGCAACACCGCGCAGGGCGGCAACAAGCCGGCCACGCTGGAAACCGGCCTGCAGATCACCGTTCCCATGTTCATCACGCCGGGGACGGTGGTGAAAGTAGACACCCGGAACGCGACGTACTCAGAACGGGTGTCGTAGGGAGACCCCTAAGCAGCATGATGTATGGCAACGGCGGATTGGCAGGATTGAGCTGATTCCGCAGAAAGGGCCGCACCAATATAATCAAGTTGAGCCAAAAGCTGCCGCACGCATGCTGCCCTATGATCTCTGCCCGGTGAAGCCGCGCTTGCCGCTACCGTTCGGGTGGCGGTGAGAACGCCGGTGGGTCGGGAACGCGAACCGCTGTGGGCTCGTCTGCGCCGCGTTCTGGTCAGGCTGCTGCCGCCGGCCACGCCCCAACCGGAGACTCGCGAATCGGTGTGGAGCGTCAGCCAACGCGACGCTTCGACATTCTTCCGGTTACTCAGCCTGTTGTGGCTGGTTGGGCTGGCTTACGTGGCATACCGGACGCCTTATGCTCCCACAGCCACCTTGACGCCTTTATGGAAAAGGGCTGGCGACTACATCATTGCCGTACTGGCCGAATTTGGCCTGGTAGCCGTCGGAATCGCTATAATAGCCTTACTGATAACTCGTCCCCTCAACCTCATAGGAGAATTGTTGATGTCCCTGTATCAGGCGATGGTGAACCGCTACGTGACGCCGGTCATTGAACGACACCGGGCAGAAGGCCGGGCCGAGGGACGGGCAGAAGGCCGGGCTGAGGGACGGGCAGAAGGCCGGGCTGAGGGTAGGGAGGAAAGGGACGTACAGTGGCAGGACTGGCTGCAACGACGCGCAGATGCCGAATCGGAGGGCCGGCCATTTGACGAACCACCACCCGGCGCGGCTCCGTCGGATTCCGAATGAGCAGCAAAGTCGGACGTAACACTTACCGTACAGTGAACGCGAGCGGGCCATGACGATGGTAATAGCTACACGAAAGGCGCAAACCGGCGCACAGGTAACGTCCTGATATGCTTTCGCCGGTAGTCTATTCAGTTGGGCAGGTAGCCAACTATCTTAAGGAAAAGCTCGAGTCGGACGGGCTTTTGTCGCGGCTGACGGTGCAGGGCGAGGTTGCGAACCTGCGCACGGTGGCGTCGGGTCATTCCTACTTCAGCCTGCGGGAGGACGGCAGCACGATTCGCTGCGTTATGTTCCGCGGTCGTTCCGGCCAGGAATACCTGGAAGAAGGGCAGGAGGTTCTGGCCGGCGGAAACTTCACGTTCTACCCTCCATACGGCGAAGCGAATATGCAGGTCGCCGCGGTGCTGCCGGTGGGCGAAGGCGCAATGGCGCTGGAACTGGCGCGGCTGCGGCAACAATTGGCGGCGGAGGGGTTGTTCGAAGCGTCTCGCAAGCGGCCGTTGCCGTTGTTTCCCAAGGTAATCGGAGTGGTGACGTCGCCCAGCGGAGCGGTCTGGCAGGATATTCAGAACGTGGTGCGGCGGCGGTATCCGCTAGTGGAACTGTGCTTGTCGCCCACCGCGGTGCAAGGTGACACCGCAGGCGGCCAGATTGCAGAGGCAATCAAGCAACTGAACGAAGAGGCTCGGGCAGACGTGATAATTGTGGCGCGGGGTGGCGGGTCACTGGAAGACCTGTGGTGCTTCAACGCGGAGGAGGTGGCGCGGGCCATATTCGGGAGCGGCATCCCGGTGGTGTCGGGGGTTGGACACGAGACCGACCACACCATCGCGGACGACGTGGCGGACCAACGCGCGCCCACACCCTCTGCGGCAGCGGAGTTGGTGACACCGGACCGACGGCAACTGCTGGCCAACGTTTTTGCGGCGGGACAACATCTGACCGCCGTGATGCTGGGACACATAGACCGGAGACGCAGCGAGTTGGAACTGCAACGCCAGCGATTACAACGGCGCGGGCCGGACGTGGGCGTGATGAAGCGGCAGGTTGACGGGTTGACTGAGCGCGCGACGGCGGCGATGACCCGGCGGAAGGAACGGTTGCAGCGCGGGCTGGAAGCGCAACAGGCCAAGTTGTCGACATTGGATCCGGCAGCCACCCTGCGGAGGGGATACGCAGTGGTGAGCCTGGCGCACAGATCCGGTGTGGTTACGGACCCGGGCCAAGCGCGCGATGGCGATTTGCTGGACATTACGCTGAGTGGAGGGCACATGCAGGCCGTGGCGGGTTCCAACGGCGGTGGAGCAAGCACTCCAACTGATGATCCGGGAGCAGTCGCCAATGCCGATGGCAAAGCCGAACAGCCCAAACCGGGGACACGGGCATCACGACGACGACGCACTGCGTCAGACGTCCAGACGGCGATGCGGCCGTTGCTGTAACCGACGGTACTGGAACGCATAACCATGATCGAACCGACGGAGGGTTGGAGGGAGGAACTGGCCGAGCTTTCGTTTGAGGATGCATACCGGAGACTGGAAGAGACGGTTGATCAACTGGAGCGCGGCGAATTGCCTTTGACAGAGGCTGAGTCGCTGTACCGTCAGGGGATGGAGCTAGCGAACCGCTGCCAGCAATTGCTGACCGAGGCTGAACTGCGCATCACTCAGATTGGCGAAAACCGGGGCACGCCCGTTCCTGCGGCTGGCGATGCCAACGATAGCGATGACGAATGGGACCTTCCGCCACCGCTGGAACCGGATGACCCATCGCTCTTTGAAGACGATGCACCGTTCTGATGAGGCGGAGTACGGTTTTTGCATGGATGCACAGGATTGGCAGGATTTAGGGCTGGATGGTGGTTTGACGGGTTCATGGTTCGACTGCCTCATGGTTCGCCCGGCTCCCGCCGTAGGTGGACGTTCCGCACCATGAGCGAGGCTCCGGATTGGTGAAACGCGGGGCTTGGGGGCAGTGAAATAAAGTGGAACAGCTGGGTTCATGCTGCGGATAGGATGGTTCTCGACGGGTCGGGGGGAAGGGTCTCGAGGGCTGCTGCAGTTCGTGGCCGAGGCGATTGAGGCGGGGAAACTCGACGCCACGATCGAGTTTGTGTTCAGCAATCGGGAACCGGGGGAAGCGGAGGGATCGGACGCGTTCTTCGAGTTGGTGAGGTCGTATAGTTTGCCGCTGGTTACGCTGTCGTCGGCGCGGTACAGGCGGGAACATGGCGGCGGTCCGATGTCGCGGCACCGGGACGGCTTTGACCGGGAGGCGATGGATCTTCTGAATCCCTACCGGCCCGACGTGTGCGCATTGGCCGGCTACATGCTCATTTGCAGCGGCGAGATGTGCCGGCGATACCCGCTGTTGAACCTGCACGGAGCCCTGCCGGATGGCCCGACCGGGACTTGGCAGTCAGTGATCTGGGAATTGATCGAAACCGGCGCCACGCGGACCGGCGCGATGATCCACATGGCGACGGAAGAGGTCGATCGCGGGCCGGTACTATCCCACTGTGAATTGCCCATCGTCGGCGGCGCATTCGATGAGGAGCGTTCGGCGTTGGGCAGGCGGTCTATCGAACAGGTTCGGAATGACGAGGGTGAGGAAAACGGCCTGTTCAAATTGATCCGCGCTGAAGGATATCGGAGGGAACCGTACCTGTTGTTGGCGACGCTGGGAGCCGTGGCGGACGGTCGAGTGAGGGTGCGGCCCGGCGAGGCGCTGGACGCGAACGGGGAACAACTGGCTGATACGCATGCCGCGGGTTTTTCGTTGACCGAGGAGATTGAGGCGGCGATAGCGTCCGGATGAACGTGAGATGTTGGTTAGATGGACTGGGTGTATGGCGTTTAAGCACGCGTTGGTCGTGGTTGAATTTCTGCAAACGGGACGCAGAAGCCGACAAAAATAGGGCGAATGATGATTCGCCCCTACGAGTTGGTGTGGTTGCCGGTCAGGCGGTTTTTCTGCGCGACGCGTGGTCCGATCTGGCGAGGGCGGATTTGAGGGTGAGGTAGCGGCCGCCGCTGCGCCGGTAGAGGCGGGGCGACGCGTGTCCGTTGATGGCGTCGCCGTGCACGACACACCGTCCTATGTCGTCGAGGGAGGGAAGCTCGTACATGACCTCCAGCAGCGCGTCTTCGACGATGTGCCGCAACACACGGGCGCCTGTTTGGTAGGCAAGGGCGCGCTCAGCGGCGGCGGCCAGGGCGTCGTCCGTGAACTCCAGCCTAACGTCGTCGAGGGCAAACAACTGCTGGTACTGCTTGACGATGGCGTTTTTGGGCTCGATCAACACGCGGATCAGGGCTTCCCGATCCAGAGGTTGGAGTGCGGATACGATGGGCAAGCGACCTACGAGTTCAGGGATGAAACCGAACTGAAGCAAATCCTCGGGAGTCACGTGATCCAAGGGGTTGTCGTCGCCGGGGTTACGGTCGGTGCGGTCTGGCCCGGTGGCCAAAAATCCCATTGACGAGCCGACGGACAACCGCTTGGTGATCATCTCCTCCAGCCCGTCGAACGCGCCGCCACAGATAAAAAGAATGTTGCGGGTGTTGATCTGCAACATCTCCTGGTGCGGGTGCTTCCTGCCGCCTTGAGGCGGTACGTTGGCGACACAGCCTTCGATGATTTTGAGGAGTTCCTGCTGCACGCCCTCGCCAGCAACGTCGCGAGTGATGGAACGGTTGACGCCTTCCTTGCGGGCGATCTTGTCCAACTCGTCAATGTAGATGATGCCCTGCTCGGCCCGCGGGATCTCCCAGTCGGCTGCCTGGATGAGTCGCAGCAGGATATTTTCCACATCCTCGCCGACGTAGCCCGATTCGGTGAGGGAGGTCGCGTCGCAGATCGCGAACGGCACGTCGAGGGTCCGGGCAAGGGTTTCTGCGAGCAAAGTCTTTCCGGAGCCCGTGGGCCCGATCAGCAGGATGTTGGACTTCTGAACTTCAATGTCGGACGAAGTCGCGCCGCTCCGGATGCGCTTGAAGTGGTTGTAAACCGCCACCGCCAGGGTTTTCTTGGCTTTTTCCTGGCCGATCACGTAGGCGTCGAGGCTGGCGTAAATTTCGCGGGGAACCAACGTGGGAGACGGACTCGACGATTCCGCTAACGCTTTCTCCGTGAGCTCAACCCGGTCGGAACTCCGTTGCGAGGACCGACCAGATTCCTCTGAGCGCCGCTTGCCACCTCGATCAGCGACATAGGCGGCGAGTTCACGGATACAGTCGTAACAGATGCCGCCACGGCTCTGGCCGGGCGGGCGCATGAGGCGACCCTGGGGGAACAGGCTACCGCAGAACGAACACCGATAGGAATTTCGGTTGGAGTTGCTGTTGCGGTTTCTGGTGGTCATAGCTGGCCGCCTCGCGTGAGGGAGGGTTGGGGAACGATCAGGCGGCTTCGGCGGTGGCTTCCTCGGCTGGCGCGCCAAGTATTTCATCCACGATGCCGTACTCGATAGCCTCTTCAGCAGTCAAGAAGAAATCACGGTCGGTATCGTCGGATATTTTCTCGATGGACTGCCCGGTGGCATCGGACAGGATCTTGGAGAGTCGTTCCTTCAAACGCACGATTTCCCTGGCCTGAATCTCGATGTCCGCGGCCTGGCCCTGGAAACTGCCCACGTTGGGCTGGTGCATGTGTACGGTGGAATTGGCCAGGCAATAACGCTTGCCCTTTTCCCCATTGGCGAGCAACACGGTGGCCATGCTGGCAGCAGTTCCGACGCAGATGGTGGAGACCTGGGAGTTGATCAGCTTGATAGTGTCGAGGATGGCAAGGCCCGACGCTATATAGCCGCCCGGGCTGTTGATGTAGAGGCTGATGTCGCGGTCGCGGTCCTCGCGCTCCAGGTAGAGGAGTTGCGCGATGATGACGTTGGCGACCTGATCCGTGATGGGAGTCCCCAGGTAGATGATGCGCTCTCTGAGGAGCAGGGAGTAGATATCGAAAGCGCGCTCGCCCCGGGGGCTGGTCTCAATGACCATGGGGACGATGTTGGTCGGTTGAAGCAGCGGGGAGTCTTCAAAAGGAAGGGTCATCGGGGTCTCCTAGAGGTTCGCGGACGAGTGCGTGACGATCGGAGTATAGAGTTCTCAGGCGATCGCGCGGGTCATTACGTCGGGGAGTTGGTCCAGGACGTGGTCGACGATGCCGTACGCGACGGCGGTTTCGGCGTCCATCCAGTAGTCGCGGTCAGAGTCGCGGGATATTTTGTCGAAGGGCTGGTCGCAGTTTTCGGAAAGGATGGTGTTCAGACGTTCGCGGAGCCGCAGGATTTCCTGAGCAGTAATTTCGATGTCAGACGCCGAACCCTGGATACCGCCCATCACCTGGTGGATCAGGACAGTGGAGTTGCGGGTGCAGTAACGCTTGCCCTTGGTCCCGCCGGACAGCAGGACGGCGCCCATGCTGGCGGCCTTGCCCAGGCATACGGTGGCGACGTCAGGCTTGATGAGCTGCATGGTGTCGTAGATGGCCATGCCATCGAGCACGGAACCGCCGGGTGAGTTTATGTAAAGATAAATGTCCTCGTCGGGGTTTTCCCAGCCGAGATAGAGCAGTTGGGATACCACGGCGTTGGATACATCGTCATCCACCGGAGTACCCAGGTAGATGATGCGAGCCTGCAACAGCAGGGAGTAGGGATTGAAGGCGCGCTCGCCCTCGGTGGTGGGTCGGATGATCCCGGGAAGGACGTTGCTGGGGAGCACACGTTCCTGGGGATTGGGCAATTGCAGCATCGTTAGGGGCTCCTGGAATCGTTGGGTTCGGACTAGTCCGAGGTCCGGTTTTCGTCGGAGGCCTCGGGCGCGGGTTCGGTGGCCGTTTCATCCTCCGCCGGTTCGAGGGATGTTTCCTCTTCAGGCTCTTCGTCCGTTTCGTCGAGTTTACCCTGCGTGATGTCGGTCAGGCGCTCCAGGACGCGACGGCTGTGGAGCGAAGAGCGGATGTTGTCGCGGGTGGACTGTGAGGCGAGAAACTGGCGGAGATTGTCGAGACTTTCCTGTTCGGCTTCCTCGCCGGTGGACATTTCAAACAGGCGATCGGTCTCTGACTGGATATCTTCGTCGGAAATCTCGATCTCCTCCACCTCGGCGAGCTTGCGCATGACCAAACCACCGACCAGCCTGCGCTCGGCGCTGGGCCGCATTTCCTCCAGAAATTCCTCATTGGACTTGCCCATGAAACGGAGGTAGGTGGGCAGGTCGAGGCCCTGTTGCCGCAGCATGCGTTCGCGGTCGGCCTGCATCGCCTCGAGTTCCCGCTCGTACAGGATGGGAGAGGCATTGACGATGGCGGCTTCGCACAGCGCTTCCAGGCTTTTCTGCTCCAACTCGTTGCGGGCAGTGGCTTCGGCCTGGTTGGTGAGGGATTCACGGATGTTGGCGCGCAGGGCTTCCACGTCGTCGAAACCGTCGCCCACGGACTTGGCGAATTCGTCGTCGAGTTCCGGCACGTTCTTTTCCTTCACGGAAAGGACGGACACTTTGAACTGGACTTCCTTGCCGGCATACTGCTCACGGGGATAGTCCTCTGGGATGGTAACTGCAAACTCGCTCTCATCGTCCTCGGACAAGCCGACAAGGTTGGGGGCGAAGCCTGGGAACGGCAGCACGTTGTCTTCGTTGGGGACATATTCCACATCCTGGTCGTCCACGACGAGTTCGCCGTCTATCTCACCGTTGACGTCGAGGTTGAGGCGGTCGCCGTATGCTGCGGCGCGTTCGACGGGTTCCCAGACGGCCTGTTCCTCCCGGATACGGGAGATGACGTCATCGACCTGTTCCTCGCCGATCTCCACCGGTTCGTGTTCGACACGGATAGAAAGGTAGTCACCGAGATCGATGGTGGGCTCGAGAGGGATGGTGGCGGTAAACGAAACGGGCTCCAGATCAGTGACTTCGATGTTGGGTTCCCCGAAGGCTGAGACCTCCTCGTCGGTGAGGACTTTGTCCAGCGTTTCTGGGACCATGAAGTCCAGCGCTTCCTGCAAGAGGGTGGCGCGCCCGACCATGCTCTCCACGATGTGGCGCGGAGCTTTGCCGCGGCGGAAACCAGGGATGTTGATGCGGGAAACGGTGCGACGATAGGACCGTTCGAGGAAAGGGTTTTCGTCCTCGGGTTCGAATTCTACCGTAAGCGTAATCTCGATGGGTGTTGAGTTGTCCCTGGTGACCCTCACGGCCGGTACACTCCTGTGGGAGAAGATTAGCAAAAAGCGACGGGCAGAGCGGTATCCGCCGACCTACCCGGTATGGGACGCAGTATAGCACAACGGGTTGGCGGACGAAAACAGAACCGAACGTCGATACGCCTTGTGGTACGACCCAAGTCGAACGAGTAGGCACCCCAGCGGGAACGTCAATTATGGTGAATTGGCGAGTTTAGTTCAGCGATTATCAGGGCTCCGAACCGTTGGCGAGGCGGCGCGCTATGCTAACGGGATTCGGCCATGAATCGCTTTACCAACAGGAGCAGCACCGTCCTGCATTTTGGAGTTTTCAAAAAATCGGAAAATCGTGCAATGCACATAACGGGCGCGAATCGCCGAGGGTTTGTTACATTTCGCATTACACGCGTCGGGCACCTATTGCCGAAACCGCGGGTGCATAAGTGTATTGACTGGGTCAGTGTGAAATGGTGACGGTACCGGTGGCGGCGACTTGGGTAAGGTCCAATGCTAATTGGACCAATTTCCTAGCGTTGCAGTCATCCATCCATAAATTTGAAGTGACGCCAGATAATCATATCGAGCCGGAGCATAACCCGGTATTGCTGGCAGAATCGTTGCAGTTCCTGGCGGTTGCCGCTGGTGGCACGTACGTGGACGGGACGCTGGGTGAGGGCGGGCACTCTGAGGGAATCCTCGAGGCGTCGGGACCGGACGGCGTGGTGCTGGGGATCGACCGTGATCCGCGATCGTTAGCGGTCGCACGGCGGCGACTGGACCGCTATGGCGCCCGAGCGATACTGGTACACGGCAACTACGCCGAAATGCGGCGTATCGCTCTGGACCACGGGATCCCTGCGGTTGATGGAATCCTGCTGGACTTGGGATTTTCGTCCCGCCAGGTCAACACGGCGGGGTACGGTTTTTCCTTTCAAACGGACGAGCCGCTGGACATGCGGTACGACCGGGAGGGAGAGACGGCGGCGGACATAGTCAACTCGGAGAATGAGAGCGACTTGGCCGACCTGATTTTCCAGTACGGCGAGGAAAGGCGGAGTCGCGCCATCGCGCGGGCGATTGTGCGGAGCAGGCCCATCCTGACCACGGGACAACTGGCGAGAGTGGTAGCGCAGGCGGTTGGAGGCCGGAGAGGTGGACGACATCCCGCGACACGGACCTTCCAGGCGTTGCGCATAGCGGTGAACCGGGAGTTGGAACAAGTTGAGGCCGGACTGGCCGCTGTCGGCAGTCTGTTGAAGCAGGGAGGACGGTTGGCGGTGATCAGCTACCACAGCCTGGAGGATCGCCGGGTCAAGGAATGGATAGACCGCGAGACCGCAACGTGCGTCTGCCCGCCGGATTTTCCGGTGTGCGTGTGTGAGCAGGAACCAAAGTTCAGAGCGGTGCGCCGCAGGATCGTCCGCCCTTCCCGTCAGGAAATAGCGGATAACCCGCGCAGCAGAAGCGCCAGACTGAGAATCGCGGAACGGATTTAGGCAACCGGCGGCCCGAGAGAACGTTTCACCGCGGACACGAAACCCATAGAAAGGATACCTGGAGCATGGCAAGGGAACCGATATACGCTGTCATCGACATCGGTACGAGCAAGATAGTATCCATCGTAGCCCGATTGGGCCCGGAAGGTGATTTGAAACCGCTTGGCATGGGCTCGGCGCCGTCGTTGGGCGTGCAGCAGGGGATCATCGATGATTTCACGGAGGTCACCGAGGGAGTGCAGGCGAGCCTGGACGAGTGTCTGAGGTACATGGGCCGCAACCCCTTGGGCAACGTGTACGCCGTGGTCAATGGCGAGCATCTCGTCGGCGCCAATTCGTCGGAAGGATTGCAGCATAGCGCGGAATCGGTGACGGTTACTGAACAGCATCTCCGGTCGTTGATCAGCGGAGCGGCCGGTTCCTGGCAGGACCAGACCGACCGCAAGACCCAGCAGACGCTGCACATCATCCCCATGCGTTACCGGCTGGACGGTGTCGACGGCGTAAGGAACCCCACCGGACTGCATACCAACGAACTGCAGATGGAAGCCCATGTGGTGAGAGGATCATCGATACCGTTGGGCAACACCATCAGGGCGCTTCAGGCCTGCAAGGTACAGGTGGAGGGCCTGGTGTCCCATCCGTTGGCGTCGGCCGAAGGCGTGCTGACGGCCGACGAGCGGGAAATGGGCGTGGCGTGCGTGGACATGGGAGCGGGTACGATCAAGCTGTCGGTGTATCGCGGCGGCACTCCCACCTACTCGTCGGTGGTTGCCATGGGCAGCAACCAACTGACCAGGGACCTGGCGGTTTCCCTACGGGTACCCTACCAGATGGCTGAGGAGCTGAAGATCGAGCATGGCCACGCGTTGCCTGACGACTTGCCGCCATCGGAGGACGTGGTGCTGCCGGCGACTCAGATGCAGCCGCGACGGACGATGCAGCGAAAGGAACTCTGCGAACCCCTTTGCCTGCGCAGCCTGCAAATGTTGAAACTGATTCATGCCGAGTTGTGCAAGGCCGAACTTACGGAACTGCCCGGCGGCATCGTGCTGACCGGCGGCGGAGCCAAGATGCCCGGGTTCGCCGAGATGGCATCCCGGGGACTCCGGACCCAGGTGAGGTTGGGGGCGCCGTTGTGGTATGCGGGCCTGCCCGAGTCGCTGCGGCAGCCTGAGTACGCGGCGGCGTTGGGGACGTTGCAATGGGCCGTGAAACACCGGCACCTGACGGATCGCAGCCGGGTGAAGGAGGACAGCGGTAAAGGTTGGTCGCCGGCCTCGCTGTTCCGTCGTCCATTTGCGAGGGCAGGCGCGAGCGAATCCCCCAACGAATGAAGGATGCAATTTGCGTGATGCCGCGACGCCAGGGGCCGGACCCTTGTGAAGCGGAGCAGCATTACCCATCTTCCAATCGGGATAACAAAAACAGAACTGGCGTCAACTGGCGCCAACATCAGGAGGAACCACGAAAATGATTTTCCCCGACAATTCCGCATCATGGGAACCGGCTGGCGGTTTTGAGGAGGGCGACGGCATGATTCCCGAAATCGGTCGCGGCGTGCCGCTCATCAAGGTGATGGGTGTCGGCGGCGGGGGATCGAACGCGGTCAGCCGGATGTACAAAGACAAGCTGCCGGTGGTGGAGTACTACGCCCTGAACACCGACGCTCAGCACCTGTCCCGGTGCGACGTTCACTATCGCATCGCGCTGGGGCGGAACCTGACTCGCGGACTGGGCGCCGGAGCGCAACCGGAACTGGGTCGGCAGGCGGCCGAGGAGTCCCGGTCGGATATCGAGCAGGCGATGCGCGGGGCCGATATGGTCTTCGTGGCGGTGGGCATGGGCGGCGGCACGGGCACCGGCGCGGCTCCCATCGTGGCTCAGATCGCAAAGGAGAGCGGAGCCCTGACGATTGCGGTGGTGAGCCGGCCATTCGGATTTGAGGCCCAAACCCGCCGGCGCAACGCTGAGGAAGGTCTGGAACGGCTGCGGGATCAAGTTGACACCATGATCGTCATCCCCAACGACCGTTTGCTGGCGCTGAACGAAGAGCAGCCCGACTCCTACTCCTGGGAGGACGCGCTAAAGCTCGCCGACTCGGTGCTGCACCAGGGCATCAGCGCCATCGCGGAGGTGGTCACCGTACCCGGGGAGATCAACGTGGACTTCGCCGACGTGAAGACCATCCTGACCGGCGCCGGCCAAGCCTGGCTGTCCATCGGACGGGGCCGGGGACAGGAACGCGCGCGGGATGCGGCACGGCAATGCACCGAAAGCCCCCTGCTGGACATTTCCCTGGACGGAGCCCGACGGATTCTGTTCGTTTTGACCGGCGGCAACAACATGTCGCTGCAGGAGGTACAGGAAGCTGCGGCGGTGGTGGAAGACCTGGCGGATCCCAATGCCAACATCATCTTCGGAATCAACAAGGACGCCCGGTTGGATGACGAGGTGAAGATGACGATGGTGGCGGCGGATTTCCCGGCGATAACGCAGGAGCCGGAGGATGAAATCGCCAAGCTGCTGGGCGAGATGGAGGTTCCGGAACGAAGCGACTACGACCTCCCAACATTCCTGCAAGGAAGGCAAAACCGGCGAGGCTTTTTCCGTTAAATCGCCGAGCGCTCAGACCTTCAAGATCCCCGGCTGCCTTTGAGCGCCGGGGATTTTTTTGGCTCGTTAACCGGGCCATTTGGACAGAATATTCCCGTCGCGACGGCGATCCAGTATAGGCGGAAGCGTGCGATCGAGAAAATCCGCGAAAATTGCCCGAAAGTGCCATGCCGGGTTAATTGACAGCCAAATGAGGCGCTGGTCTATAATCCGGAATACAAGAAATTGTGGTTGTTGTGTCCCGAAGCACAACATATGCCGTTTCCAAAAATTATTTGAAAAATAGACCAAAAGGCAATCGATATTATGAAATGCCCCTATTGCGAAGAGAGCCAGAGCAAGGTCACGGACTCGAGGGACACCGAGAACGGTATCCGACGCCGACGGGAATGCCTGTCGTGCGGCCGGCGTTTCACCACCCACGAACAGGTACGATTGCCCACTTTGCTCGTAGAAAAAAGAGATGGTCGCCGGCAGGAATTTGACCGCGACAAATTGCAAACGGGAGTCGATATCGCGTGCACCCGTAGGCCGATACCCCGGCGCGATGTGGACCGACTGGTCGATGACATCGAGACGGATTTGCAACGTTTGGGCAGCGGCCTGGTCAAGTCCCGGGATCTAGGTTTGATGGTGCTGGAGCGCCTGCGACCCATAGATGAGGTCGCGTACATGCGATACGCCTCGGTCTATTACGACTTCCAGAACGCGAGCGACTTTGAGGAACGGGCCCGGACCCTGCGGGAAGGGCAACCGGAACCTTTGGTGAGCGTAGCCGCCATCGCCTCGCGGCGCACCCGGCAGCGGCGTACCACCCGCCGGGGCGGACCCAACGCCTAGCCGTACCCGCAGCGCGTGCCACCATCGCTGCGCGGAATTATTGGCGATGAATCCAAAAACAACCAAATTCGAGACTATTGGGCGGCCCGGTATCGCCACCAACGCCGACCGCCACAGGTCATGCCACAACGGCAAAAATGCTAACTGCTCGCCAACCACTACCTTTCAGGGAGGTGTTTTACACCATCATGAGCAGCAGCGTTCAGTACTCCGCCTTTACCAGGCTATTAACCCACAACAACCGGGTTCACGATATGGAGGAGATGCTGCGGAAGATGTGGGTCCCATCGAGTTGGCAAAACAGCGATGAGGACGATGGCGAATCGTGGATACCGAACCCATTTGCGGAATTACAGGATGACATGGACCGTGAGTCCCGCGCGTGCCTGGTGAGTTGCTGGGCAGCATTGCCAGTGCAGCGTGAGGAGGATGACCTCTTTGCATAAGCGGGGCCCGGGATCGCGCGAGGGTGGACGCAATGCCACTGAAATTCGCCGCGCGGCGATTCCAGGAGCCATGCCCGACAGATGATTACAACGCGGCGCGCGGAACCGGCCGCTTGACGGTTCGCGCGCCATCAGGGGCCATTCGCCCCGGAGCTTGGACTGATGCAACAAATCGTTCAGTACAACGTGGAGATTAACTGCGGCCCATGCCCTAAAGGGTATGTGTCGCGGATCGCCAGACAAATGCAAACCGCGTTTCCGGTGACCAATTGTCAAACCACCACAACCGGGTTGGCGATGCGCATGATTTCGGGATGCCGATTCGCCGATGGGGCGTTGAAGGATTTCGCAGACATGGTGGGCGAAACGCTCACCAAGTTCGGGATCGCCATGACCATGGGCGTGGTGCGGATGGTCACCCGACAGTCGTCCTACCATCCGGGGGTCATGCAGCGGGTGCAGGACTTCGCCGCGACGGTGACGGGCATAGACTGGAGGCCAGTTCGCGAGATCCCGGTGTTCTACTTCTACAAGGGATTGCGGTTCGACCTGGACCTGTCGGCGCGCCTGAGGGCGATGAACCAGATAGAACAGGCCAACGCTGCCTAGTGAGGTTATGTCACATCGCATCGGGTTGCTATTTCAACCCGTGCGGTGTGACGAGCATGAATTGATACGGCAATTTGGACCGATCGGTGGATTGCCGCGGACGTAGGAAACAAGGCTCATTTTGTGAGCGGACAGGAAAGAAATCCAGGGAGGACATCGTGGAGGCCAGGGCAACCAGCATGACGGAGAAGGTGGATCGTGATACTGCGGTATCGATAAGGCGGCGCATCCGGGATGCAATGGTGGCGGCCGGCATCGCCGAGTCCTATAACGAACGGACCGGCGAGCTGACCGACAACGCCCGGGTGGTGCTGCAACGGCGCTACCTATCCAAAGACCGGGAAGGCAACGTGCTGGAGGACCCGGAAGGCATGTTCCGGCGGGTCGCGCACAACCTCTCCCAGTCGGACCTGGAGTACGGCGCGACGGAAGAGGAAAGGCAGGCCACCGAGGACGCCTTTTATCAGGTGATGCGCCGGCTGGAGTTCCTGCCCAACTCGCCGACCCTGATGAATGCGGGCCGGGAGTTGCAGCAGTTGTCCGCCTGCTTTGTCCTGCCGGTCGAAGACTCGCTGGACTCGATTTTCACCAAGGTCAAGCAGACCGCGCTGATCCACAAGAGCGGCGGCGGCACCGGCTTCGCGTTTTCCAGGCTGCGCCCAGAGGGTGACGTGGTCGGATCCACGGGCGGCGTGGCCTCCGGGCCGGTTAGCTTCATCAACGCCTTTGACGCCGCGACGGACGTGGTCAAACAGGGCGGGACACGTCGGGGCGCCAACATGGGCATCCTGCACGTCACGCACCCGGACATCCTGTCGTTCATCACGTCGAAGGAAGACGGTCAGCACCTGAGCAACTTCAACATCTCGGTGGCGGTGAACGAGGATTTCATGCGCCGGGTGGAGCACGACCAGACGTATGACCTGGTGAACCCGCGCACCGGTCAGATCACCGGGCAACTCAACGCCCGGGAAGTGTTCGAGCGGATGACCGAGTTGGCCTGGCGGACGGGAGATCCCGGGATCGTATTCCTGGACCGGATCAACCGGGACAATCCGAACCCGCAGTTGGGGGACATTGAGAGCACGAATCCGTGCTTTGCCGGCGGGACGAGGCTGGCGACGGACCGTGGCCTGCTGACTTTGGAAGAGCTGTTTCTCAGTCAGTCCGAAATCTCGGTGCTCACGGATAACAGGGCAGCAGCCCTGAGGGAGGCGCAATATGGAGGGGGCGTTGCCGTCGCCGTGGACGCAAAGATTGGTGTTGCATTGCGCCCTGCGGTTCCGGTATTCCGGACGCGCAAGGACTGGCCGGTGTTCCGTTTGGAAACCGAACACGGATATGAGGTTATAGCCACGGAAGATCACAAGTTCTTCACCCCGGAGGGACCCAAAGAACTCCAGGAACTCGATCTTGGAGATGAGATCCTGATCCAATCAGGGAAAGGAGTTTGGAGTCAGAACGAGGACCTGCCTGAATTCACTCCGACAAACAAGCTCAAGGCTCGTATTGAAAGAGGTGAGGCCAAACTCCCCGATCAATGGAGCAGGGAACTCGGTGAACTCCTTGGTTGGGTGGTTGGCGACGGATGGGTAAGCCATGAGACTCCGCGACGCCGCCATCTGCCCAACTCAACCGTGGGGCTCATGTTCGGCAACGAGGAAAAGAAACTCATCGCGCCCAAGTTTCAAGCGCTCGTCAAAGAATGGCTGGGCATGGACGGGACCCGCGTTGAACGGCACGGTACTCTCACGTTGTATTACAAAACCGGGCTTTATAAATTCCTGGAGTCGCTTGGCATCACAGAGTCCGACGGGTTGAAGAAAACCGTGCCGTCGGCTATTTGGGACGCGCCCCGATACGCAGTCCTGGGTTTCTTGTCCGCGCTTTTCACGGCTGACGGAAGTGTCAACGTGTCAGCCCACAAAGCGTCGTGCTCCATACGACTCGCCAACAGTTCGAAGCAGTTGCTCAAAGATGTACAGCTCCTCTTGCTCAACGAGGGGATGGTCAGCAAGTTGTACCACCGAAGAGCAAGCGGCACAAAGCTGATGCCCGACTCTAACCGTCAACCCAAACTTTACAGCTATAGCGACCAATATGAGCTGGTCATGGACGGCCAGAGCCGCGATCGATTTTTGAAAGAGATCGGATTTATGATCCCGTCAAAACAGGACAAAGCGAACGCTTGGTTGCGAACGAAACGGCGGCAGTCGAATCAGGATTCGTTCACGGACCGTGTGCAGTCCATCACGTTTGTTGGCAGTACGGATGTGTACTGCACCACGGAGGCAGAGACCCACACAGTCATCGCCAATGGCTTTGTGGCGGCACAGTGCGGTGAGCAGCCGTTGTTGCCCTACGAGTCGTGCAACCTGGGTTCGCTGAACCTGGCGCGGATGGTGCAGTACGACGGTGACGACGTTTCGATCAACTGGCAGCGGATGTCGGAGGTGATCAAGACGGCGGTCCACATGCTGGACAGCGTCATTGACATGAATAACTATCCCATCGAAGAGATAGCCGACATGAGCCGCAAGACTCGACGTATCGGCCTGGGCGTGATGGGGTGGTCGGACCTGCTGATCCAATTGGGCGTCCGCTACGACAGCGACGAAGCGCTGGAACTCGCCGAAAACGTGATGGAGTTCATCCAGCGTGAGACTTACAGGGCGTCGGAGGAGCTTTGCGAGAATCGCGGCACGTTCCCGGAATGGGAGCGGAGCGCGTACAACCGGGGCCCCAATCCGCAGCACATGCGAAATTCAGCGCCGGTGACCATCGCGCCGACGGGGACCATCAGCATCATTGCGGGGGCATCCAGCGGGATCGAGCCGCTGTTTGCGCTGTCGTTCGTGCGAAACGTGATGGACCGCACGCGGCTGGTGGAAGGGAACAGCTACTTTGAGGCGGTGGCCCGGAACGAAGGGTTCTACTCGGAAGAGTTGATGGAACAGTTGGCCGCCGTGGGGTCGTTGGAGGACCTGGACGTGCCGGGCTGGGTCAAGAACGTCTTTCGGGTTTCGCATGACATTGATCCCCGATGGCACGTCAAGATGCAGGGCGCGTTCCAAAGGTACACGGACAACGCGGTGTCCAAGACCATCAACTTCCCCCACGACGCAACTGTGGATGACGTCGCTAAGGCGTACCAGTCGGCGTTCGCGCTGGGCTGCAAGGGGATCACGGTTTACCGCGACGGCAGCAAGGCCGAACAGGTGCTCAGCACAGGCACGACGGAGGAAAAGTCGGAATCGAGCGGCACGCCGTCCGTAGTTGAGATCGAGGTGCCCGGGCCCCGGGTCCCCAGGGACCGGCCCCGGCGGACGCACGGGATCACGGAACGCGTCCGCACGGGCCACGGAAACATGTACGTGACGGTGAACCTGGACGAGGCCGGCAAGCCGTTTGAGGTATTCGGGACAATGGGCAAGGCCGGAGGCTGCGACGCAGCGTTGCTGGAAGCCGTGTCCCGATTGGTATCGCTGGCGTTGCGCGCCGGGATCGAAACGAGCGAGGTGACCCGTCAACTGAGCGGTATCACCTGCTGCCCGGCGTGGGACGACGGAACGCTGGTGCGTTCGGGTCCCGACGCCGTGGCCATCGTCCTGGATAGATTGACTGGCGGCGCTGGCGGCGAGTCCACCGCGCCGGACGGGGTTCAACTAACGTTGCCCACCGGGTTCCCCGGCTATGGGGGCGACGGAGTCGACGTGCGCAGCAGTTTCTTGCCTCCCGGCACGATTGTGGGAGCATCTGGGAGCGCGTCGTCCGAAGCTGGAAGCGGGAACGGGAATGGTAACGGATACACCATCCCCCGAGCAGCCGAGTTGACCTACGCGCAACGGTGTCCGGAATGCAACGGCGGCGTGGTGAACCAGGAGGGTTGCTTGACCTGCTATTCCTGCGGTTGGAACAAGTGCGAGTAAACGCAGAGGGGGCGACCACCATCGCCCCCTCAAGCGTTGATGGTTGGCGATGGTAGAGCCCGATTGCAGGCAGAAAGATGCAGAGGGCCGGCGGCGGTGGCGTTTATCAAGTTTTGGAACGGGCGAGTTTTGATGCCGACTGGCGGCGCGGGGTCGAGGAAGGGTGGATCAACCCGATGGCCGATCACGTGACGCTGCAAGCGATCAAGGATCTGTTGTCGCGGACGCCAAGAACAACAGACACCATCTCTGGTTGGCCTGAAAACATACGGGCCATCAGATTCCCGCGATCGATCGTGTCTCAACAAGACCCCATCGACATTTATTACGTGATCCTCGAAGACGACCGAACGGTCTGGCTGGAAAGGATGCTGCCTATTTTCGAATGATGGGCGGTCCGGCTTGAATTTCCCTGGCACTGAGCCGGGGAGAAATCACGCCAGCCAGCGCATATGGGATTGGTTCTCCGTCCTCGGTTGAGCGCCATCCGAGCTCCTGGTGAGAGTATTGCACTATGCCGGCCTCATTGAACCCGGAGAACCGTTCGACCTGCGCTTCGAGCGTCTTTCTATCGTTGGGGGTGAGCAATTCAAGGTTCGAGGAGCGCTGCGGCAATACGCGGTATTCCTGATACCCGGCAACCGCAGATTCGTACAGAATTTCAGCGTCGCCACATTGCTCCAACTGTTGGCGCACTCGATGCCAGTTCTCAGGATGAGGGCCGTGGGGAAAATGCAGGTAAGTTGTACCCGTGATCGGTTCGCCATATGCCAGGTAGGAATCGAAGTCGGCGTAATAGAGGAGCTTGGTGAGTTTTGACACCCCAAACTCCGGGTCATCGGCGGACAGTTCGCACAGAAAGATGGCCGCTTCGATTAGTTTGTCGATGTCCTGTTCAAATTTTGTCGACGTAACCATAACCGCCCCCGAAACGTCGCGCATTGTTGCTTCCGCCGGGCCAGAGTTTAAAGGTTCTGACAAGACCGGGCAACAGAAATCACGTGCACTCAGTCTATCATTCGTAGGCTCCGTGATATAATCCGCTACCATCAAAATGGAGTCCGCTCCCACGGTATTTGAGGCGCATCATGGCAGAAGCAAACGGCACTACTATCGACCGTCCGGCCATTGCTATCACGATGGGCGACCCGTGCGGAATCGGACCGGAAGTGGTGGTCAAGGCGTTGGCGGACCCGCGGATTTATGCGGCGTGTCGGCCGGTGGTGATCGGCAACGTTTATGCCATGGAGCAAGCGGCCAGCATGACCGGGCTACCGTTGGGCATTAACCACACCGATGACCCGACCTCCGCGGGCGAAAACCCCACTCAGATCGACGTGGTGGACATCGGAAATCTGAACGTCGAAGACATCACCGTGGGCGAGATCAGCGTCCCGTGCGGCAAGGCAGCGATGGAGTGGGTGAGCAAAGCGGGCCAGTTGGCGATGGCCGGCGTGGTGGACGGATTGGCGACGGCGCCGTTGAACAAGGAAGCGGCGGCGATGGCAGGCTACGAAGCCATCGGGCACATGGAACTGCTGCAGGAATTGTCGGGCGCGAAGACGGTTGCCACGATGCTGATGGCGAAAAACCTGCGGGTGGTGCACCTGACCACACACCGCTCGCTGAAGATCGCGTGCGACTACGTGAAGAAGGACCGGATACTGGACTACCTGCGGCTCACCGACCGTAGCTTCCGGCAGTGGGGCTTCGCTAACCCGCGCATCGGCGTGGCGGCGCTGAATCCCCACGGCAGCGACGGCGGTCTGCTTGGCAACGAGGAGGCCGAGGAGATCGCGCCGGCGGTGCAGGAGGCGCAGTCCGAGGGGATCAACGCCATTGGGCCGGTGCCAGCGGACATCATATTCCACCAGGCGATCCATGACCGGTACGACGTAACGCTGTGTATGTACCACGACCAGGGCCACATACCGGTGAAGGTGTACGGGTTTGAAGAAAGCATCACCGCCAACCTGGGGCTGCCATTCATCCGAACGTCTGTGGACCACGGGACTGCGTTCGACATCGCCGGAAAGAACCTGGCTGATCACACGTCGATGGTGGAGTCGATTCGCATGGCGGTGGCGTTTGCGCGCGGCGACGGGTTGACGGACGGCTGGGGCGAGGGATAGGGCGATGACTATCGCACCTGACTTGCCGGCCCACGGTACGCAAAGCGTCGCCGACCGTCTCCAGATCAGCCGTATAATGATCATCCAGGCCCGCGAGGAACTGATCGACGGAAGCCGCTTGCAGGCCGGGGAAAAAGCTTGGGGCGCCGTGGTCCAGCCGATGAAAGCCATCGCACAGCAACGCGGCTGGAAGCACGAGTCGCATCAAGACATTCACTCTGTGATGAGCCAGATTGCACTGGAATACGGCTTCGACGGTGAGCAGATGTGGGCCCTTTCACTGGCTTATTTCGTCGGCCACGAAAACTTTTACGAAAATTTCCGCAGCCCTGAAGAATTGTCGGAGATGATGGACCGGGTTGAGGAGATACTACCGTCGTTGATTGACGTAACGGCCATGCCGCCGCGCCCGTTCACCATCACCAGCAATACCCAAATGCGGCGGCTTAGGCGACTCACCGGCAACGATGATCTGGAGATTGGAGACACATCCGAAGTAGGATTTTCCCTGAGGCGCGGCTTGACCGACGGGGGCGAGGAATAGCGGGATGAACATTGGCTTTATCGGTGGCGGGACCATGGCCGAGGCCATCCTTGGCGGCATGTTGGACGGCGGGGTCGCCACCGCCGGAGACGTGATGATCGGCGAACCGGTACCCGCTCGACGCGACTACCTGGCGGAGCGGTACGGGGTAGGCGTGTCCGACACCAACAGCCCGGTGGTGAGCGTCTCTGAGTTGTTGGTGATGGCGGTAAAGCCTCAGGACCTGCCCAAGGTGTATATGGACATTGGCGGCGCCCTCGGCGATAGTCAATCCGTCATGTCCATCGTAGCCGGGGCCAAGATGAAATCGCTGGCCGACGGGATGCGGCACGACGGCATCATACGGGTTATGCCCAACACGCCGGCGCAGATTGGCGAGGGGATGACGATGTGGACATGCGCGTCCTCGGTGAGTTCGGCGCACCGGGAGACGACCTCGGCGATCCTGTCCACCATCGGAGACGAGATCTACGTCGATGACGAAAAGTACTTGGACATGGCGACGGCTTTGAGCGCCAGCGGTCCGGCCTACGTTTTCATGATCCTGGAAGCCATGATCGACGCGGGGGTGTACGTCGGGCTACCCAGGGATGTGGCGCGGCGAATGGCCCTGCAAACCGTCAAGGGCAGCACCGAGTTGGTGGCGCAGACGGGCCGGCATCCGGCGGAACTGAAAGACATGGTGACGTCGCCGGGCGGGACGACTGCCGAGGGGCTACAGGCGCTGGAGCGTGCCGGTGTGCCGGCAGCCGTGGTGGACGCTGTCAACGCCGCCTACCTGAAATCGATCAGGCTGGGGCAGGACTAACGACTCGTCGGGTCCCGCGGAGCGCTCATGCTGCAACTCCTCAGCCTCATCATCACGCTGTGCTACCTGCTGTTGCTGGCCCGGATCATTCTGGGGTTCGTGGTGCAGTACATGACCATGCAGGGCAACACCGTACCCGATGCCCTGCTCAGGATTTACGAAGTGGTGTTCGGCATCACCGAACCGGTGCTAGGTCCGATACGGCGGATGCTGCCCCAGACCGGTATGATCGACTTCAGCCCGTTGGTGGTGATGGTGATCCTGGTGGTTATCCAGTACGCGCTAAGGGCGTTGTTATAACGCAATAGCCACACGTATCCGACCCGGTGGGCGCAATTGTCCGACGAGATGCCACGGCCGCGCAGGAAGTTCTGGACGGCCGGCGGTCTGCGTCCACGGGATCTGTCTTTCCTGAGATCGATTTACGCAGACTGCTTGCCGGCGCGCGTCGAATCGCCCAGCCTGGCTGTTTTGTGTGGGTTGCCGGGCACTGGGAAATCGCATTTTGCCAGGGAACTGGCATCGCGAGCGCCGTTCGTCTGGTTGAGCAGTGACCGCACCCGCAAATTGTTGGTGGCGCGTCCGATTTACAGCCGCCGAGAGCATCGCCGGGTGTTCGCGGCGATGCACGTGCTGACGCGCGGATATTTGCGGGACGGGTACTCGGTCGTTTTCGACGCCACCAACCTCAACGAGGGGGTGCGGGCGCCGCTCTACGCGGTGGCAGAGGATGTTGGGGTTGACCCGCTGATCATACGATTCACCGCCCACCCAGACCTCGTTTGGGAGCGGATGGACCAACGGGCGAACGGGACGGCGGACGCGGGACAAAGCGACGCCGGGTGGGAGGTATATACGCGGATGGTAGTAGCGGACCAACCCGTACCACGACCGCACATCCTGGTGCGCGGGCCGGAGGATGCGGAGGGCGCCATAGGCGAGGTGTTGAGGCGGACGAGGCCGAATGGGCCAGCCAAGTAGTCAATGCCAGGATGCGGGCAACATCAGCAATGCAGACTCCCAGGTCGATCCTGCTGACCGCTTTTACAACTGTGTCTCCTGAGACTCTCGCCAATCCAGGCCCAACTGCCGGACCGCAGAGCGCAACGTCCCGATCTTGAGATCTCGCCCGCCCCAATCCGGCAACGTAGCGTCCGTCTGCGCCTGCGGATTGAACCAATGCCGGTGGGAGCCTCCGCCCCGCCTGGGAACCTCATAGCATCCGAGCCTCTCCAATTTGCGGGCAGCCTCCCGGTGTCTCATGTGACGGAGATTACGGCTTCGGCCGAAAACGGGCCGTCGCCATCATCCACGTAAATCCCGACCGGAAGCGGTCATCCGCAATCCTGGTAGATTTCCACCACCGCGGCGAATGCATCCTGCACGTTCGGCAAAGCCTCGGAAACAGTGTCTCCCTCGGTCACCAACTCCGGCAACAGTGGGGACGTGACGGTGTAACCGCCTCCGGGTTGAGGATCCAGGACGACGGGTATCCGCGCTATCATCGCTAACTCCGGTTGCTTGTACCTAACCGAACGATCTATGTTCTGGGTTTGCAGTGGGCATCAAGACGATCTTCCTAATCATGAGGTCATTAGGTAGAAACACCGGCCCTTTGTCAATGTGAGCTTGCTTTCGCCCTATACGGAGGCCTCAGGCGTACCCGCTTTGCGCAACCTAACGCTGAGAGCGCCCCGCCACCCCAATTCGGGTAGCACAGTCATTCCTATCGGCGCCAAAACGCCCAACTTTTTGTGAATCACGCGTCCTTTGTGGCATAAAGACGTGCCATCGCCCTCCATCATCACCCAAATCCCCCAAAAACTCCCAGTTCAGACACCTCCCGCCCGGCGACACTTCCGCCTTGCTCTAACCCCTACCCCATCCGTACCATATTACCCAACGCCACAATTCCAACCCGCCACCCAGGCCCGCGACAGCCGTCCCTATGCCCACTTCCCAACACCGCGAACCTCCCTCCCCCAAATCCGCTCACCTGCCCGCCAATACCGCTAAAACCGCCACCAAAACCCTGCTCTCGGCCTCCATTCAGCCCCACCACCCGCCCAATGCCCTACTGGAATTAGCGGAAATGAGAGGAAATGAGAGGGAAATCGACCTTTCCATCCTTTCACCACGCAATTACAAAGTCGCTACGCATGAGATACGGAGGTCGGTTGTGCTGTTGCGGGTATCACTGCATAATCGGCCAATCAGAGTTGTGCGGAAGTCGCCCTATGGGAGGAGAATCATGTCAACCACCGTGAACGTTGTTGCCGGGGACGTTACCGATTTCGCCACGCCGGCGTTGGTGGTCAACCTGTTTGAGGGAGTGACGCAACCGGGCGGCGCGACGGGCGCCGTGGACCGGGCCCTGGACGGAGCGATCACGGCCCTGATTGCCGACGGTGAGATCAATGGCAGGCTCGGTGAGTTGACGCTGGTGCACACGCTCGGCCGCATACCCGCGACGCGAGTGGTGGTGGCCGGACTAGGCAAATCGGGGGATTTCGATGCCGGCACCGTGCGACGGGTCAGCGGGGACGTGGCTCGGTTCCTCAGGCGCAAGCGCATCGCGGAATTCGCAACCATTGCCCATGGAGCGGGAATAGGCGGTCTGGATGCCGGCGAGAGCGCACAGGCCATCGCCGAGGGAACGCTGCTGGGCCTGTACCGGTTCGACACGTACCGCAGCAACGGGAACGGCGAGGACGAGGGCGAAACGGGCAACGGCATCGACGTTGTTACCATCGTTGAGCGCGACGCAGGGAGCGTGGACGCACTGGCGGCGGGGGCATCGGTGGGGACGACGCTGGCGGAGTCCACCATGCTGGCGCGGGACTTGGTGAACCATCCCGCTAACGTGATGACGCCCACCAAGATGGCGGACACGGCCGGCCAAGTTGCAGCGGAGGTTGGGCTGGAACTGGACGTGATGGACCGGGATCGCATGGCGGAACACGGCATGGGCTCGTTCCTGGGCGTGGCGCAGGGCAGCGAGGAGCCGCCGAAATTGATCGTCATGACGTATCGCGGCGATCCCGACAATCCGGGCAACAACCTGGGCCTGGTGGGCAAGGGCATCACGTTTGACACGGGCGGGATTTCCCTGAAACCGGCCGCCAACATGGAGGCAATGAAGGGCGACATGGCCGGCGGGGCGTCGGTGATCGCGGCGATGCGGGCCATCGGGACCCTCAAGCCGAAGATCAACGTGACCGGATTCATCGCCGCTACGGAGAACATGCCCGGCGGTCGGGCGCAGAGGCCGGGCGACGTGGTAACGGCGATGAACGGCAAGACCATCGAGGTGATCAACACCGACGCGGAGGGTCGGCTGGTGCTGGCGGACGCGATGTGCTACGCGCGGAGTCTGGGCATCACGCGGATGGTGGACGTGGCGACGCTCACCGGGGCGATGGTGGTGACGCTGGGCAAAGCGTGCACGGGCATGATGGGCAACTCGTCGGAGTTGGCGAAGCAGGTGAGCAAGGCCGGAGACGCCAGCGGCGAGCGTTTCTGGGAACTGCCGATGCTGGAGGACTACCGCGAGTTGATCCGTTCGGACGTGGCAGACATGAAGAACTCCGGCGGTCGGCAAGCGGGTTCAATCACCGCGGCGATGCTGCTGCGCGAGTTCGCCGAGGACGCCGATTGGGTACACCTGGACATCGCGGGTACGTCAACCGCCTCCAGCGCAAAGGGACACCTGGTGAAGGGGGCGACCGGCGTTCCGACGAGAACGCTGGCGCAGTTGGCGATTAACCTGGCCAACGGGAATTGATCGCTCGCCGCTAGACGAAGCCTCGCAACTGCACCACGTTTGCCACCCGCTGCACTCCGATCTCGAATGCGGCTTCGCGATAGGTGATGCCGTCAGCGAACGCTTTCTGCCGCACCGTGTCGTATGCGGTGACCATGACCTTGCGGAGTTCCTTATCGACGCGAGCCTCATCCCAGTGGAACTCCTGGAGGTTCTGCGCCCATTCGAAATATGAAACGGTAACGCCGCCCCCGTTGACCAGGATGTCGGGCAGCACCGGGATCCGACGGTCGTTGAGGATAGTATCAGCCTCGATGGTAATGGGATGGTTGGCAGCTTCCAGGATCACCTTGGCCCGAATGTCGGGGGCATTGCCCGCGTGGATCACGTTGTCGATGGCGGCGGGAACCAGGACGTCGCAGGGCAGTTCGAGCATCTCCTCGTTGGAAACGCAATCACCCTCGGAGCAATCGGCGACGGTGCCATTGCGGTCGCGATATTTCACCAACCGGGCGACGTTCAGACCGCCGGGGTTGTAGACGCCGCCGTGGACATCGCTAACGGCGATTATCTTGCAACCCATCTCGTCCAAGCAGTGGGCGGCCCAAGACCCGACGTTGCCGAACCCCTGTATGACTATTCCAGCGGATTCGGGATCCATTCCCAGATCCTCAGCGGCCTCTTTCAGTATGATGGACACGCCGCGACCGGTGGCGGATTCGCGACCCACTGAGCCGCCCAGTTCCACCGGCTTGCCGGTGACGATGGCCGGCGAATGGCCGTGAATCTGCCCGTAGGCGTCCATCATCCAGGCCATCACCTGCGCATTCGTGCCGAGGTCGGGTGCGGGTATGTCCCGGTTGGGGGACAGCAGGTGTTCGATGTTTGCGGTGTATCGGCGGGTGAGGCGGTTGAGTTCGCCCTGACTGAGTTGGGCGGGATCGCACTGGACGCCGCCCTTGGCGCCGCCGAACGGGAGGTTCAGCAGGGCGTTTTTCCACGTCATCAGAGAGGCGAGGGAGCGAACCTCATCGAGATCGGCAAGGGGGTGGTAGCGGACGCCGCCCTTGTAGGGTCCCCGGGCTCCGTTGTGCTGGACCCGGTAGCCGTTGAAAACCTGGATCGTGCCGTCGTCCATGCGCACGGGCACCTGGACTCCTAGTTCGCGCCAAGTGCGGCGGAGCATCTCCCGCAACCCGTCGGCCAGGTTGAGGCGGTCGGCGGCGCGGTCAACGAAATAATTGACCTCTTCAAAGGGAGATAGGGGTCGGCTGGCTATGGTGGCCATGGTTGTATCCTCCTGAATCCAAATAATTATTATGCGATTTATGATATGTTACTTCCATTATAAACCGAACTCTGCGGGGCTCATGCGCGCAAGTTCACGCACAGGACTCGCGATTCGGCGACGAGGTGGATCATGGCTACCGTAGGCAGTGGGGATTTCACTTATGAGGTGATCGACAACTGGGCCAAAACGCCGGACGGGTGGACCATCGGGCAGGCGGAACCGGCGTGCGACTCGCAGGACCGGGTGTACGTGTTCAATCGCAGCGACCACCCGCTGATGCTGTTCGACCGGGAGGGCAACTTTCTGGGCGAGTGGGGCAAGGAATACCTGACGGACGCGCACGGCATCTACATCAGCGGAGAGGACCATATCTACCTGCCGGTGCGGGAATCGCACGCCATCGTAAAGTGCACGCTGGACGGCAAGCCGCTGATGACGATGGGAGTTTGGGACGTGCCGTCGGATACCGGGGGAGCGCGGCCAGACGGGACGATGTGGAAGGCGGCCGGGCCGTTCAACCGATGCACGGACATCGCGCTGGCGCCCAACGGCGATCTGTTCGTGTCGGACGGCTACGCCAACAGCCGGGTGCACAAGTTCTCGCCGGACGGTCGGCTGCTGCACTCGTGGGGACGGCCGGGCAAGCGCGGGCCGGGGGAGTTCCACATTCCCCATGGCATCTGGGTCCACTGGGACGGCACGGTGATGGTGTGCGACCGGGAGAACAACCGCATCCAACTGTTTACCGGGGACGGCGAATATCAGGGGATGTGGACCGACCTGGCACGGCCGTGCGACATCTACGTCGATTCGGATGGCATCGTGTATGTGGTGGAGCTGGACGCCTTCATGACCATCCTGAACATGGACGGCGAGGTGCTAGCGAAGGTGGACATCGGCGACGCCGGCGGGCATGCTGTTTGGGCAGACTCCCACGGTGACCTGTACATCGGCCACAACCAGGAGGGCCGGCGGTTGGTGAAGCTGGTGCGGCAGTAGGCCGCTATTGTGGTGGATCGTATTCGGGCGGGCGGGTAGCGACTACCTGCCCGTTTTGGATCGACACTGGAGGCAAGAGACAGTCGGCGAGCCTACGCTGCCGGATTTGATGAGTGAATCCCAAGTCGCGGGCGCGATTGAAACGCCCGGGTGGGGCGATCATCAGCAACCTTTTGCCTGGAGAGGCACGGACCCTCGCAATAGCCGGACTCAGGTCGCTGTCAGCAGTGATAACCAGCGCAAGATCAAACTGATCCTCCAGGCAGTCACCCACTATGTCCACCGCCATCTGTACGTCGGTGCGTTTTTCTTCGTGACCGATCCATCGATGCCCACACCGATAGCATTCGGATGGCCTGTCCCTGAATTCGCTCAGAAGAACATCGACACCAGACGCTCTCAGTGCAGCCACGTATTCCCGGTGCCGGGCATACGCAGCCGGCAGCCAAGTTGCGAATGCCGTGTAATACTTGACCGTGTCAAGAGTCTGACCATTGCGCAGAAATGACCGCGCCAAGGCCCGGAGGTCTGTCCACTTCAGATGTGGCAGGTTCAATCCATCGATGGCGTGATAGAGGTTGAACCCGTCAACATATGCTATCGCTCTTTCACTCGTCATAAATAAAAAGACGCAGCCCCGCTGACGGGGCTGCTATCCACCGGGATATACCCGGTGGGTGGACCACGATAAAGTTAACATCCGTATCTGTGTGCGTCAAACATCATCATGGTTTTGCCGCTGGCAACGCAGCGGCCGGGAGGTCGCGTAGATCAGGGCCGTCGAGCTTGCGGCCCTGCACACCCATCAGTCGCAGCGGGCGTCCGCGCTTGGTAATTCGGATGCGGTCGAGAACATCCTGCCACGGCGCGAGGTAGTCGCAGGTGCCGTCGCCGTTGGGATCGTCGCCTCCCTCGAGACTTTCGCCGGAGGGGAGTTGAACGGCGATGACGGATGCAGGTTCGGTGGCGGGGGCGAGCATCATCACCGGAAGGTCGGACTCGGACAGTCCGGTACGCTCCAGGAGGCTGCGCACGGTGGATGAGACACCGTGCATGCCGAAGATCACGAGATGGGCGAAGCTGGCGTCGCGCTGTTCAAACTCAGTACGAAACCGGCGAAAGATTTCGTGGGAGCCAGTCGCCTGTGGCTTGACCAGGAACAAGGCCATTGCCGGAAATTCGCCGTCAATGATGGCATTGGCCTGCAAATCGTCGCGCCAGCGGAGGAGCTTGTCGTGGTCGTGGTCGTCGTAGTGGTGGGACATGGTCAACTAACCTCCCTGGTGCGCTTCCTGGAGTTTTTGCATATCCAGCTTTTTCATGGGCAGCATCACCTCCATTACCCGGTTGGCGTTGGGGCCGTTCATCAGCCAGCCGGGGAGATGGGCGGGTATGATCTGCCAGGTAACGCCGTACCGATCCTTGAGCCAACCGCACTGTATCTCGGATCCACCGTCGGTGAGGTTGTCCCACAGGTGGTCGATCTCATCTTGAGAATCGCAAGAAACCATGAAGGAGATGGCTTCGGTGAACTCGATGGCAGGGATGCCGTCGAAGGCGACGAATTGCACGCCGCCCAACTCGAATACCACCGTGGAACTGCCGGCAGCCGGCCCGTCAGCGTAGGTTTCGCTGGAGACGATCCTGGATCTGTCGAATATGGACACGTAGAAGTCGGCAGCTTCACGGGCGGTGCCGTCGAGCCAGAGGAATGGGGTGATTTTCTGAATCGTTGCCAGGACAGTCCTCCTTACACCTCTCTAGTCTATCCGGCGTCAAACTGGACCAGGATGCCATCGGGGTCGTACACGTAAAAGCTGCCGACCCTGCCCTCGGCGTTGGTCCACACGTCCATCGGCGCGGCCAGCGGGACGCCCTGGGCGGACAGGTTTTCGGCAAGAGCCTTCGGGTCCGGCACGCTGAACGAGATGTGGCTGATGCCCACCTGGTCGAGCTTGATCGGAGCGCCGTCCGGGTCCTCGCCGGGGTGGCTGGTCATGGTGAGGGTGGGCTTTGCGCCGTCAGCATAGGCCAGGCGAACCTGGCGGCGGGTGGCGCGGTTGTGAGCGTACACATGGGGCAGGCCACCGGTGGTGGTGTCTTGAATCACGTCGCTGACGATGGACATGCCAAGGGTGTCGCGGTAGAACTTGAGGGACACATCGAGGTCCCTGACGCAGATGGCGATGTGGGAAACGCCGGAACTGTTCATGGGCATGGTGAGGCTCCTTGATGGTTGGCAGCCGACCGGAGTCTAATCGGGGGATTCGGAATCGCCGGTCAGAGGCTGAGGAGGGTTTCCCTCTTTGCCATCGATGTAGCCCTCCTCATAGCCCTCAACGCGGCCTTGCTCGCGACCGATCTGAATGCCTTCCTGGCGGCCTTCCTGACGACCCTCCAGGCGGCCTTGCTCGATAAGTCGCTGCCGTCTTTTTTCAGTGGCTTCCCTGATCCAGTCTGCAATCGCCATTGCCATCTCCTTCAGTTGTAACAATCCCCAGGCAACGAATCCCGATGCAACGAAACCGGCCCCGATTCCCAACAGGAGGTTGAGCAGAATTTCATCGGCGGTATCGTACGGGGAGCGATACCGGAAATGCAGGACTCCGAAAACGATGGATGTAACCGTACCACCGACCAGGGTAAGGGTTTGAAACCACCGCCGATCCCTGCGGTCAATACCCCAGATTGACTCCCTGCCGCCATCGTAGTCCACGCAGTTGATTGTACTACGTTACCGCGATCGTCCGGATGCGGCGCGCCCGGCATGGCAGGGACGCGAGCGCTGGCGCGCATCAGCCGCCGCCGGAGTCGAACTGGACGAGGATGCCGTCGGGGTCGTAAACAAAGATGCTGGAGACCTCGCCGTTGGCGTTGGTGAAGCCATCCATGGGGCCGGCCAACTCCACGCCGGCAGCGATAAGTTCATCGGCCAGCGCTTTCACGTCGGACACGGTGAAGGAGATGTGGCTGATGCCCACCTGGTCGAGCTTGATCGGCCCGCCATCGGGGTCGTCGCCCGGGTGGCTGGTCATCACCAAGGTGGGAACGGCGCCTTCACCATAGGACAGGATGGCCTGGCGGCGGGTGGATCGATTGTGCGCGTAAACGTGGGGCAGGCCGCCGGTCGACGTGTCCTGAACGCGATCCACAGAAACGTTCATACCGAGGATGTCCCGGTAGAATTTCAGGGATTCGTCGAGGTCGCGGACACATACGGCGATGTGTGACACGCCAGAAGAGTTCATAGCCATGGTGTTCCCTCCGTTGGTACATCGTGGCGTGGCTATTGAGATTGGCCCATGCTACTGCCCGCCCTCAGCGGTGTCAAAATTGCCCATCCTGCGGTTGAAGTCTGACTCGCCCCATCTATCAACCCTGCGCCACACCAGCACCAGCGCGCCGAACCCCAGAAACATTGCGCTGACGTCGGTTACCGGGAAAGACCACCAGACTCCCCATACGCCGACGAGTTCGGACAGGACAAATACCCATATGAGCAGCATAACCACGCGCTGGGTAACGGTGAGGACCACGGAGGGCCAGGCTTTGCCCAATGCCTGGAACGCCACGGAACCTACGAACTCTACCCCCACGACAGGCAGAGCAACCAACGCCACGCGCAAAGCGCCTGTGGCTTCCGGCGGGAGCGCGTTGGCCTCTGCGAACAATGAAATGATGTGCCCCGAAATTGGCAGCAGAACGGCGGTGATCAGTACGCCCGCGACGGTCGCGCCCAAGCAACTCTGCCAGATGGCTTGCCGGATACGGTCGTAGTTCCGCGCGCCGTAGTTGTATGCAGCGAGCGGTAGATACGCCAACGCGATGCCAATGAACGGAGCCAAAGCAAACTCCAGGACCGAATTGATTACGCCGAACAGGGCGATGTAGCCGTCGCCTCCCTGGTACTGGCTCAGGATGTTGTTGATCACGACCACAACGATGGAACGGGCACCCTCGATGATGAAAATGGGCATACCCAACGCGACGATTTCGCGAATCAGTCCCAAGCGCGGTATCAAAGCATCCGGGGTGATACTGAGGGCGCTGCGCCCCGAGAGGTAGAACCACGCGATGTAGATAACGGCCAATCCCTGGGCGAGGACGGTGGCGGCGGCCGCTCCCGTAATTCCCCAGCGGAACACCAGGATGAACAGAGCGTCGAGAATCACGTTGGCGATGGCCCCGCCGGCCAGTACTATGGTCGCCGCGCCGGGCCGACCCTCAGCCATAAACAGGTTATTTGCCGCGATCGCCACCATTGTGAACAAACCGCCGGGTAGGATGATCACCAGGTATTCACGTGCGTACGGCGCGGTGTTGGGAGATGCCCCCATGAACGAAGTCAATTCGTCCAGGTGCAGCATTCCTGCGACGGTCAACGCGAGGTAAATTGGGACCAAGACCGCGAGCGACGAGCCGATCACACGGGACGCGCGCCGTGTGTCCCCGGCGCCGAGGGCGCGAGAGACGACGGACATCCCGCCAAGGCCGGGCAGCAGGCCCACGGCGACGGCCGCAATCTGGGCAGGGAAAGCCGCCGACAAGCCGCTGAGCGCGTCCACCCCGATGACGTTGCCCACGAATGCACGGTCAACTATGCTGTACAACGCCATGACAATGATCGCCATCATGGGCGGTAACGACATTTGCAACAGCAAAAACCACATGGGCGCAGTGCCCATGGTTTCGGCGCGGAGGGTTCTGGGACGAGGCTCGGTCATGATTTGGGTGGCATCAAGTGGATCATAGTTGCGGATGAGCCGGGCGTAGATTATCCGCCAAACGAGGTTTCAATGCGCTGATCCCGTGCGCTCGTTTGCGGGAGCGTTCGCGAAAACGGATGTGCAAACCGTCGGAGCGTGCGGGCCCATCGCGGGAATCAAGGTCACACCGAGCTGGTGCGGTTCAATCCGCGTTGACTGGGCGGGCGGTGTAGGGCAAAATGGACGGCGCAATGAAATTGCACGAGTATCAAGCAAAGCAAATTTTCTCCGCCTACGGTATTCCGATTCCCAATGGAACGGTGGCGCGTACTCCGACCGAGGCGGCCGCCGCCGTTACGTCGTACGGGGGACGCGGGGTAATCAAAGCCCAGGTTCACGCGGGTGGCAGGGGTCTGGCCGGCGGCGTCAAAGTAGTCAGCTCGCCTCAGGATGGTGAGGAATATGCGGGCGCTCTGCTGGGTTCGCAGTTGGTTACTCACCAGACCGACGCCAACGGCGTGCCGGTGGACCAGGTGCTGGTGGAAGAACTGGCCGATATCGCCACCGAGATGTACGTGGCGATCACCATGGACCGCAACCACCGCGGCCCGGTGCTGGTCGCCAGCGCGGCGGGCGGAATGTCAATTGAGGAAGTAGCCACCACCAACCCCGATGCCATCATCACCGAGGCGGTGGAGCCAGGCTTGGGACTGATGCCGTACCAGTGTCGGCGGATGGCGGCCAGACTGGGCATGTCCGGAACCACGGCGCGGCAGGGCGCAGAGATATTGGCATCGCTGTACCGGATTTTTGCAGATAACGACTGCACCCTGGTGGAGGTCAACCCTCTAATCGTCACCGGCGACGGCTCGGTGGTGGCACTGGACGCCAAGATGGATGTCGAGGACGACGCGCTGTTCAGACATTCCGATCTGCGCGAGTTGCGGGATCGGAGCCAGGAAGACCAACTTGAGGCACGAGCGGCCGACGACGACATCGCGTACGTGAGCCTGGACGGAACGGTTGGTTGTCTGGTGAATGGCGCAGGGTTGGCCATGGCGACGCTAGACGTGGCCAATGCGGCCGGCGCATCTCCGGCCAACTTCCTGGACGTTGGCGGGGGCGCGACCGAGGAAAAGGTAGCCACCGCCGTGGGGATAATCCTTTCTGACCCCAAGGTAAGCCAGGTGCTGGTGAACATTTTCGGCGGCATCTTGAGGTGCGACGTGGCAGCGCGGGGGATTGTCATGGCCTTTGAAGAGCACCAGGCGACGCAACCATTGGTGGTCCGGATGCTGGGCACAAACCTGGAGGAAGGCAAGCAGATCCTCGCTGAATCCGGCCTCAATGTAACCTTCACCGACACCTTGACGGAAGCGGCGGCAGCCCTGTCGGCCGGTGCTGGCGCACGGGGTTAAAGACGGATGGGCATACTGCTGAACGAACAGTCCCGTATCCTGGTGCAGGGCATCACTGGTCGGGAGGGGAGTTTTCATGCCCGGGCGTGCAAAGCGTACGGCACGCAGGTGGTGGCCGGCGTGACGCCGGGACGGGGCGGACAGATGTTTGACGACGTGGTGCCAGTGTACGACTCGGTTGGGGAGGCGGTGGAGGAAACCCAAGCGAACGTAGCTCTGATCTTTGTGCCGCCTCCGTTTGCGGCCGACGCCATCGCCGAATCGGTGGACGCGGGGGTTCCTCTGATCGCGTGCATCACCGAGGGCATACCGGTGCAGGACATGGTTGGCGTTTACCGGTACGTGATTGCCAACGAGGTGCGACTGATCGGGCCGAACTGCCCCGGGATGATCAACCCCGGAGCGCGCTGCAAGGTGGGCATCATGCCGGGCAACATTCACCTGCCGGGCCGGGTGGGTGTGGTCTCTCGCAGCGGGACGCTGACCTACGAAGCCGTCGGACAACTGACGGACCTGGGGATCGGGCAGTCGTCGTGCGTGGGCATCGGCGGCGACCCCATCATCGGAACGAGTTTCGTAGATATCCTAAGGCTCTACAACGACGACCCGGACACCGACATGGTGGTGTTCATCGGCGAGATAGGCGGCACCATGGAGCAAGAGGCAGCCGAGTTCATCGGGTCCTCGGAGTTCAACAAGCCGATCTGCACCCTGATAGTGGGTGCCACGGCACCGTCGGGTAAGCGGATGGGACACGCCGGCGCGATAATCACGGGCGAGAGCGCGACCGCGGAGTCGAAAACCCGTGCCCTGGCAGCAGCGGGAGCCAACATCATCCCCACGCCGGCGGATATAGGAATCACCGCCCAACAAACGCTGCGGGAAGCCGGATTGGCCAGATAAAGCCGCCCACCGCTTGAAACCACCAACGCCCGAGCAAACCGGCCCAAAGTTGGAGCCGGTTTTTGTTTCTCTACTGACTTCGGTTCGGCGGGCCGGAGCCTCCCGGTTGACCGTTCGGCCGTTCAGCCGGAGCCCCGTCCGGCCTCCCTTGCGACCCTGGGCCATCAGGTTGCCTGTCGCGCCTCGCTGGAGAGGAACCGGCATCTCCCACGATGACGTTGGTTGTCACCAGCCCGGGATTGGGAGGGACTTGGACGTCTTCAGGGACGGTGACGCTGAAATCGACCGGAAAACTGATCACCCCGCGTTCGGTACGGGCATCCTGGCTGACTGACTCCACCGTCGCATCGAATGTCACCCCCGGCAACGCTGCCACGGTGATTTCCGCGGCGGTGCCCACCGTGATGCGCTCGATATAGTTGGTCTCCACCAGACCACGGACCATCACGTCGGTGGGGTCGACCAGTTGAATCACGCGAGCATCAACCCTGATGGCGTCTCCGGGTTCGATGGTGACCAACCGAACCAGGCCATCGAACGGCGCCTGTATGACGGTATCGCTTAGGTCGCCCTGAACGTCGGCGTAATCCACCAAGGCATCGGCGACGTTGGCCTGGGCCAGGGCTATGTCTGCTGGATCAGGCCCTGCGGCCAGGTCATCTCGAGTTTCGCGGGCCGTGGTCACCGCCTGGTTGAGCGCGGCGACGGTGGCTATGTCTGGGCCTTCCTCCAGCCGGGCCAATCTGATCAGCGCCGATTCCAACGAGACGCGGGCGCTTTCGACGGCGGTTTCCAGACGTGCCAGTTCGATCTGATCGACGCCCTGCTCGACCTCGGCCAGGTCGCGCTCCGCGGTGTTGAGGCGTTCCTGCGCGACGAGCACGTTGGCTTCCAGTCGGGTCAGTTCCTCCGGATCGGGTCCGCCCGCCGCATCGGCGAGCCGCCGGTTGAGATTGCTGAGGGTGGCCTGGAGCTGGCCGATCTGGGTTTCGATGGCGGTCCGGTCGAGTTCTTTGGGGCCGGCGCTGAGCTCCGCGATTTCACTCCGCCAGGTTTCCACGGACCGTTGAGCGGTGTCCACAGCGGCCTGGAGGGCGTTGAGTTGGACCACATCGAAATTCTGCCCGTCGGTGAGTTCGTGGAATTCTTCATTGACGATTTTCACGAAGAAATCGTCGAGCCTGTCCTGGGCGTTGTCGCGCCGAGTCTCCGCTTGCGCCAAGTTTTGCCGCGCGTCGGATAGCCGGTCCTCGTGGTTCTTGTCGAAATCGCGCAGAGCCTCCTGGGAATTGTCAATGGCGATTTGAGTTTTGGTAATGTCGTTGTGCAGCTTGCTGAGCGATTCATAGTGCAGCGGGACGAAATCTTCGACGGCGTCCTGCGCGGCGTCGAGAGAGGTGCGCGCCTGGGCTCGCGCTGCCAGCGCGTTAGCAAACTGCTCACCGTGCGCCTCCGCAAAATCCCGGACCGCATCTTCCGCACGGTCCAGGGCCGCCTCGGAATCGGCGACGCGTTGAATCGCGGTGCTCAACGCAACGTCGTGCTCGAGTTGATAGTCCTCCAGCGCATCCTCGGCTTTTTCCAACGCGACTTCGGCTTGGGCAAGGGCGTTTTCGGCTCGCGCCCGAATCAACGGGTCATCGGATTGCAGGCCCAACACCCGAGCCAATTCGTCCTCGGTTTGCTCGACTTTGAACTCTGCCAGAGCTTCGGCGTGTTGCAGGTTGGTGGAAGTTTCAGTGTCCAGCGTGGCGAGAATGTCGCCGGCGGATACGTAGTCGCCCACCGCCACATTGACTGACCCAACCTCTCCACCGAGCTGGAAGGACAAATCAGCCCGTTTGTTGAATACCAACTCGCTGCGGACCCGGAACTCGCTGGGGACGGCGTTGGTTTGTGGTCCCGCTCCAGCAGTCACAGCCGGGGCTTCGGACGTGTCGGCGCTGGCGCCACAGCCAACCAGAATTGCCGCGGACAGAATCACCAGGGCCAGCGGAATAGCGATGCGAGAGAGCGCCGATGGCGAACAGGCGGGGACGAGCTTGAATTTCGACATAGGCACTCCGAGGTCTGGGTTAGAGTCCGTTGGTCATCCGACCATCAGGACACTGCGTCCGCCTCCGGTCTGGGCTGACGCGCGACCATCCGGCGTACGCGCGTAGCAAGATCCGGAACGGATTGATGAAGTAGCAAATAGGTAACCGGCACGGCCACCAGGGTCAGGAAGGTGGAACTGATAAGACCGCCGATCACAACGGTTGCCAACTCCGAGCCTACGAGTCCGCTGGCTTGGCTAAACGCCAGGGGGAACAGCGCCAAGATGGTGGTGAACGCGGTCATCAGGATCGGGCGGAGGCGGGTGCGTCCGGCGAGCATGATAGCGTCCAACACACTCAGGCCCTGGGAGCGCAACTGCTCGACGAAGATGATGAGCACGATGGCATTGGTGACCACGATACCGATGAGGAACAGGAAACCCATCATGGATGGAAGGCTCAGGGCTCGTCCGGTTAGGGTGAGCGCTATCAGGGCGCCCACGACCGCCAAGGGCATACTGAGCACCACGATGAAAGGATCCCGCAGGGAACCCAAGGTCGCCACCATCACCAGGTAGACCAATGCCAGGCCAATCGCCATGGCGATGTAAACGTTTTGGAACTGCTCCTCGATGTCGCTTGCGAATCCCCCCTGGCGGACCGTCACCCCCGGCGGCAACCCGGCTTCGGCGATCAGACCGGTAATTCGCGCGCTGACTGCCTGCGGGTCCCGGGATTCGATTTCGCCGGTGATAGTGACGGACCGGTCCCCGTCGTAGTGAGTTACCACTGACGGGCCCACGGTAGTTTTTACGTCGCTGATGGAACCAAGGGGAACGGCGCCGAAGGCTCCGGCGATGGGTAGCGCCTGGAGCTCCACGATCTCGTCCACCTGATCGCTCTTGCCGCGAACCACGACGTCGTAGGTATCGCCGGACAGGTTGAGGTCGGCGGCATCGTGCCCGTAAGCCCAGGTGCGAATCTGACCGGCGACCGCCATGGAATTGAGGCCGTACCGGCCAGCTTCTTTGGTATCGACCTCAAACGTCACTTCTTCCTTGCTGTCGCTGACGTTGGTCTTGAGGTTGACAACCCCATCCAACGGCGCGATACGTTCGAGAAGGGTAGTAGCGGCCGATTGCACCCGGTTGAAGTTGCCGCCGGTGACCGCAATCTCTATGCCGGATTGCGGTGGGCCGGCTTCGTCTACGAAGACCTGGATATCCACGTTTTCCTTATCGGGCAGCGCTTCACGAAGTTCGTCCGCAAATCCCTGAGGCACATCGTCGGACAACGCCAGGAAAAAGCCGGCAACGTCGAACCCAGATTCGCCGATACCGGGACCGAAATCCTGGCTCGTGGACCCCATGGTGCCCTGATAGGCCGTGATATAACCCGCGTTCACGTACCCATCCAGTACCTGCTCTACCGAGCGCACCTCTCGGAACATGGCGGCCGGCCCGGTGTTTTCCGGCATCGTCACGTCGATTCTCATCGATTCGGCCTCGCCCGATGAGAATAGGGTGATAGGAAGAATGATGAGCAGCGGCAGGCTGGCCGCGACGGCGGCGATACAACCCAAGACGGTCAGCAACGGGTGATTGAGCGCCCACCGCAGAATCGGGGTGTAAATCTTCTGGAGCCAGGTGTCCTCCACGACCGTGTCGTCCTCGTCGGCCATGTCGCCTTGGCGCAGCAGCATGGACGCAAGGACGGGCACCACCGTGAGCGCGATGAGCGTGGAGGCCAAGAGAGAGACACAAACCGTTTGGGCAAAGGGCAGGAAGAATTCGCCCACGATGCCCGGAATGAACCCCAGCGGCAGGAAAACAGCAACCGTCGTCAGTGTGGAGGCCAAGATTGCTGGGCCGACCTCCCGAGTTCCGCGTATGGCAGCGGCCAGACGTGGGTTGTCGCCCAAGGGAGCCAACCGGTAGGCTACGGTTTCGGTGCCGCTGGTGGGCAATCGTTGCGAACCGACCTGGATGTGTCGATAGATGTTCTCCAGGACCACGATGCTGTCGTCCACGATCCGACCGACGGCGATTGCCAAACCGGCCAGGCTCATGAAATTCAGCGACCAGTCGAATACCGCCATGACCAAAACCGTGATCATCACGCTCAGCGGTATCGAGATGGCGGTGATCAGGGTGGGACGCAGCGTATTCAGGATGCCTCGAAGCACGGTGGGACGGATCTGCAGGAGGAAAAGGAAAATAGCCGACACCGCAATGATGAACCCCAATCCGCCCTGTCCCACGACGTTGGCTAGCTGTTCCTCAAGTGCGGGGCCGTCGTTGTACAGGACGTCGACCTGCACGCCGGGCGGGAGGTCGAGATCATCGATGACGGCCAGGAGCTCCTGAGCGAGCTCGATGGTATTGCCCTCCGGCAGTCGCAGCACCTCCAACGACAGGCTCGGCTGGCCGTTGGTGCGCGACACCGTTTCGGACTCGGGAGTGTCGATGGTTACGGTGGCGACATCGGAGAGCAGGACCGGAGTGACGGTAGAACCGGGAGCGGCTGGGTTGGCCGATTCCCGAGTGTAGCCCACCGGCAAATCCCGGATGGAATCCAGGTTGCCGTATCCCTGGTATGCGCGCAGGCCGATGGAGCGTTCGTCGTTGTTCAGGGTCCCCGCATTGAGGTCGATAGCATTGCCGGACACGGCGTTGACCACGTCCTGGATGGTCAGGTTATGTTCGTTCGTGCGGGCCGGATCGACGATCACGGAGACGCGCTCCGGCACTCCGCCTTCTACCCTGACCTCATAGACACCGTTCACGGCCTCAAGACGCGGGATGATCTCATCGTCCGTGATGCGACGGAGTGACGGGATGTCCTGGTTCCCGCTCACGGTGAGGAGCATGACGGGGAAGATATCCGAAGAGAGCCGAAGTACGAAGGGATCGCTTGCGTTGTCGGGAAGAGTAAGACCGTTCACCCTGCTTCTGATCTCTTCCTCGGCGTCGTCAACATCCGCGCCGGGTATGAAATTCGCGGTCACCAGCGATAGATTGCCGGTGGAAATGGAAGTGGTTTTTTCCAGGTCCGACATCCCTATGATGAGATCCTCAACTTTCGAGGTCACATCGTTGGCGACAGTGGACGGATCGCCCTGTTGGTACGTGGTGACGACGTACACGATGGAGAAGCTGATTTCGGGGAAAAGCTCCTGACGCAGTTGGTTATACGAAAAAACCCCCGCCACCAGCAACAGGACCATCGCCATCACAGTAACCGACTTGCGGCGCAAGGCTAGTTCAGTAAGGAAGGTCAAAAGTGATTCCTTTGAGTGATTACAATACCGACCGGGGTGGAGTTTTCAGGCGAGTGTATACCGCGAAATCGGCAGAAATTAATGATAACAGACCGCTTTCCGACTACAGCGTTACGCGCACAATCAACGTGCAGTGATTTCGGGGGTGGATGACTCGCGACCAGTTGACCCCAGCCAAACACCGGAAGTTCCAGGATATCCGCCGGTTGGCAGATTCAGGGAACCGTATCTGGCGCGCGTTAAGCAATTGTGAAGGAAGGGTCTGAGGGTGAAGTTTGAAAACGGCGCTCGCTGGTGTGTAAACTCCCCCGTCACATGCAAACGAGGAGCGCAGAATGGATTTTGCCCTGTTTTCCCATATCCCGTGGCCGGAACAACATACGCCCAAAGGTCTCTATTCGGATTTGACCGAGCAGGCGACCGCGGGCGAAGAGCTTGGGTTCAAGGCGATTTGGCTCGCCGAGCACCATTTCACCCGGTATGGCCTCGGCGCGTCATCGCTCATCATCGCCAGCAACATCGCGGCGAGGACGGAACGCATCCGACTGGGTACGGCGGTGCTGATTCCGCCGCTGCATCATCCCGTGCGGCTGGCGGAGGACACGGCGACGCTGGACGTGCTGAGCGACGGACGGCTGGACGTGGGATTTGGCCGGGGCGCGGCGTCCTCGGAGTACGTGAACTTTGGCATCGACCACGGGGAGAGCCAGGCCCGGTACCGGGAAACCATCGAGATGGTGGAAGCGCTGTGGACCAACCGCGACTACACATTCGAGGGCGAGTTCCACACCATCAAAAATGTGAACCTGGTGCCGACACCTTTGCAGGACCCTCACCCTCCGGTGTATGTGGCCGCCACGCGCAGCCTGGAGTCCCTGGGTTTCGTGGCCTCGACCGGGCGGCGGCTGATAGTCGGCGTGGTGTTGAATACGACCGACGCAGTGGATCTGTTGAAACGGTTTTTGCAACTGTCAAAACAGGCGGGACACAACGTGGGCGCATCGGACGTTCCGTTCTTCCGTTATTTCTACGTGGCTGAAACCGAAGAGCAGGCGCACCGGGAGGCTCGCGAGGCGTTGAACTGGACGCTGGACATCAACACCTGGCGGCGGGAGTTCTCGGTGGGCAGTGAGGTTTATGAGTCTATGGCGGAATATCTCAACCGCCGAACTGAGCTGCCGCCGAGCTACGAGTACCTGGCGGAAAACCGGGCCTTTATTGGATCGCCGGACCAATGCGCGGCCAAGATCCAGGAACTGCACGATGCGGGCGTACGCTACTTTGGATGCAACTTCGCGTTCGGAGGCTTGAAGCAGGAGAAGCAGCTCAAATCGATGGAGTTGTTTGCCGAGGAAGTTATGCCGCGTTTCCAGTGATGGAAAGCCGCCGGTAGATGGCACGGGCCGGAGCAAGCGCCAACGGCTCCGGGAAAAAGCCGCCAAGCCCGTCGGCAGCGCTTGGCGGGATGACGACAATCGGCCTCAGATACATGGGGCCGGGCCTGAACCACCCTGGAGGACCGCATGACTCCTGGGGACACGCCAGAGCAGTCCAGTCCGGCGCGCACGCGATTCGACGGTTGGCGAGTCGCGTTGGTGGGTGCTTTCGTCCTCGCCATCGCTGGCAACGGTCCCGACGGCGCCGGATTGCCGCGGCTGATCGCAGTTGTCGTGGGCGACCTGCCCTCCGCCCACGCTGACGCTGCTCATTTTGGACTGGTCCATTCACTCCTCACCGGCCTTCTGCCGGCGCTGCTTTTGCCTTTCGTGGGATGGGCAACCGACCGATGGGGATCGCGTCGCATGGCGGTGTCCGGGCTGATCTTGCTGGCGGCCGGACTGATGCTGTACCTGGCCAACAACACGTTCGTGGTTCTGTACCTTGCCATCGCCGTGTTCGCTTTTGGCGGGGCCGTGGGAACGCGCATTCCAATGGCCACTGCGGTGAACCATTGGTTCCGACGGCGGCGCGCCACGGCAATGGCGGTCATGTTGCTGCCGTCGGTGGTGGCCTTCGTGTTGCAGACCGTGTTCATAGTGGGCGGTGGCCTGCTCACGCTGGTCAGTCCGTCGGGCGCCCTGATTTCGATAGCGGCATTGCTCGCTGCACTGGCCTGGCCGGTGTCGAGGCTGATCAAGAACCGACCGGAGGAATACGGGCAGCACCCTGATGGTATTGAACCCTCGTCAGCACTTCCAGGTGAAGCGACCCTGCTCTCCAGTCCGGAGTTGGCGCTGCCGGATTATTCGTGGCGGGAAGCGATCAGGACGCGGGCTTTTTGGCTATTGGCGCTGGGGGGTTGCGGCCCGGGAATCGTTTCTTTTGGGATGTTTATCAGAATCGGTCTGGTGGTCGATCACGGGTATGCGGTGATCCATGCCGGTGGTCTGGGCTTATCGGCCTCGATAGTCGCGGTTCCGTTCATCCTGGTAGGCGGTATCCTGGGAGACCGGTTGCCCATCGGACGGGTGATGTTCGCGTTCGCCATTTTGCAATCGATCTCTTTCATGATACTGGCATTCACTACGACATTACCGATGTTTTACGTTTCGGCCGCCCTGTCGGGAATCGGTTCCGGCGCTGGCGCACCGCTCATTTTCGCCGCGCTGGGGACCTACTTCGGACGCCGGAACTACGGAACAATCACCGGCATCTCCCTGTTGATTTTGTACTCCCTGCCCCAGGTGATTGGAATTCTGATTGCCCTGACAAGCGGGCCGGGCGGGGGTTGGACCGCGCCGATCTTGGTCACGGGATCGGTGAGCGGCTTCGCGTCTCTGGCGTTTCTGTTCCTGGGCCGGCCCAAGCTTTCCCCATCGCAAGTGCGCGAGTTAGAAACGCCCGAGCTTATGCCCTGAAAGCCCGGCAATCGGGGTAAAGATCCTGACGGGGCCGCCTCAATTGATTTCGAGGCCCGGGATCAGTCGTTGCCGTTGCCGCTGGCCGACGGTGAGGGCTCGGGCTGCTGGATGGGAGCGGCCGGGTGTGTGGGCCGGCGGGACGTGAGGGCGCGGTATATGGATATCGCGACACCGGTGCCCACCGCGCAGCCCATTGCCAGGTAGGCCCAGCGCAGTCCGGCCACGAAGGCCGTGGCGACGCTGGGATCCACGGCCTCCAGCTTGGGCTCGACGCCGTAGGTTGCCATGGTGGAAACGACGATGGTGGTCGAAACCGCCACGCTGACGACGTTGGCGGAATTGCGGATCAACTGGGTCAGGGCGGACACCACACCGTACCGGCTGCGGTCCACGACGCTGATGATGCTGCTGCTGTTGGGAGAGTTGAACACCGCGTTCCCTGAGCTCTGCATCATCATGGTGGCGATGACAAACCACACGGCGGAGCGTTCCTGGAGGGCGAACGCCAGCAACAGCGCTCCGGCAGCACTCATGGAGAGGCCAACCACGGTGAAAGCCTGCCAACCGAACCGGTCGGACAGCCGACCGCTGGGAGGTCCCAGGATGACCATGCACAGGGCAGCGGGAATCATCATCAGGCCCACTTGCTCCGGCGCATAGCCCAGGACCCGCTGCAGGTAAAACGGCATCAGGAAGCGCACCGCGGATGTACCGAAGAAGGACAGCCAAGCCGCCGCCGCTCCAATGCCGAATATCCGATTGGCGAACAGCCGCAAGTCCAGCATGGGCGATGCGGTTTTCAACTCCCACCAGACGAAGACCGCCATCAGCACCGCGACCACAGCGGCTCCGACAATGACCGGAGCGGACACCCAGCCCAGGCTGTTGCCGTTGCCCACCACCAGCAGCAGGACCAGCAGGATCACGCCCGACACGGCGGCGCCGGCCCAATCGAACGTTGCGCTGCGCGGCCGTTGGATCCCTCCCACAGCGGGACCACGCTCCAGCAGGAACCAGGACAGCGCCAGTACGACGCAACCAGCAGGCACGTTAACGAAGAAGACGGACTGCCAACCCAGCCAAGCGACCAGGAACCCGCCCATGGCCGGCCCGGCGATGGCCCCCAATCCGACCACGCTCAGGTGAGTGCCCAGGGCCTTGCCGCGTTCGTCGTCGGTGAATGCGGCCAGCATCATGCCCATGCCGCAGCCCTGGACCATTCCGGCGCCCACGCCCTTGAGCACGCGCATGGCGATCAACACTCCCAACGAGGGAGCGAACGTAGCGCCAAGGGACGCGATTACGAAGATCGCCGTGCCGATCATGTAGACTCGGCGGCGTCCGACCACATCGCCCAAGCGTCCCATGGGCAGCAGCAGGACGCTGATGACCAGGGCGTAGGCTACGACGACCCACTGGACTGACTCCAGCGTGGCGTCGAAATGCGACTCGATGCCGGGCAGCGCGATCAGTACGCTGCCGTGGTCAACGACGGAAAAGAAAGTGCCGGCGGCGATGGTCCAGAAGTTCCACCATTTATAGGCACTGCTGGTCGTGATGCGTTGGATCAAAGCGGCTGGGGTGGACGATAGTAGCGGCGATAATTTGAGCGGCGGTTTACTATCATACTCCTTTATTCCTCATCGTGATCGGGCGGCACCGATTCGACCAGGGCAATCGCATTTGGAATTTACCGACTTGTCACTCCGGCGAAAGCAGGAGTCCAGAGGCCGCAGGATGAAGACAACGGTTGCGAAACAGCCGACTTCAGGCACTGGATACCGGCATCCGCCTATGGCGGATCCGCCATGGGCGGACGACTTTCGCCGGTATGACGGTAGGTGGGAGTGCCGGAACAAAGAGCCAAAGGTCGAAATGCGATTGCCCTGCCGATTCGACGACGCCCAGACGCTCAGGGCAAGCGTCGCACGCGTCCCAAGGTGGCGCAGCAAATCAGCGACAGGATGAAACCCACAGCGCCCACGATCGCGATGGCGGCCACCGGCGACGTCTGGTCGGACAGCGTGCCCACGCCCAGGCTGGCAACCACCAGGAAACCACGGTCGAAACTCTGCAGGCTGGTGAGGCGGCCCCTGAGACGGTCCGGCGCCAGCATCTGTATCAAAGTGCCGCGACTGGTGCGGAAGACCGCCTGGCTGAAAGCCATTGCAGCAATCACTATGAAAGCCAAAGCCATCCAGTGCGAGAACGCGAACAGCAGGCACGTAATTGAACTGACGACCGCCGCTCCCAGCACCACCTTGCCCTTGTCGAACACGAAGCCGAATGACGCCATGAACAGCGCGGCCAGGAATCCCCCGACACCGGTGACCGAGAGCAGGTAGCCGCCAACGTCGGCGTCGCGCATCAGGACGTCGGTGGTGAACACCGGCAGCAGGAACCAGGTGGGATGGAGGATGATGTTGGGGATGATGGACAGGAGCATCATCTGGAATATGGCCCGCTCCCCGCTCCAGATGTAGCGAATGCCCTCCACCATGTTGGCAATGGCAGAGCCGCGGGCGCGGGCGTCGCCTTGCTGGTAGTACGGGGTCCGCATGGGCAGGAGCATCATCACGTTGGCGAGATACAGGCTGGCCTCGATGGTGAAGTTCCAGAAAAAGCCCAGGGTGAAGATAAGGATGCCGCCGATGAAGGGTCCGAAGATGCGGGTGCCGGTGATGGTCATGACGTTGGCGGCAAGGGCGTTGCCCAGCATGTTGCGGGGCACGGTGGCCGCGATCAGGGACTGACGCATGGGTTGCGCTATGGAGTGGCACACGCCGGCCATGATCACGTACAGATAAGCGTGCCAGATGGTGACCCGGTCCGACAGCACCAGCAGCGCGAAGCTGAAAGCCAGCCCGCACATGATCAACTGGAACGTGATGACCAGGCGTCGTCGGTCGAAACGGTCGCTCAGCACGCCGCCCCAGGGACCCACGATCAGGCCGGGCAGCGTGTTGATGCCGCCCACCGTAACGACCAGCAAACCGGCCACCGCCGAGCCCTCGGACAGCTCTCGGACCAGCCAGCCAACGCTGAGCAACTGGAGCCACTGGGCACTGTTGGCAAAGAAGTTGCCGCACCACAGCAGGCGATAGTTGCGGTAGCCCACCCACGCGTCCAGGGTTTGCAGGCGTGGGAAGCGCGCTATTCGGAAAATCTCAGCGCCTCGGTATCGCGTTTCGCGATGAAAGTATGGAGGGATTATACGATGTTTCGCGGAGCGGGGCCGATTGGCCGGTTATCAGCCCGATCCGTCGCGCAGTGGTCAGCGCAGACCGTGGACGCGGCGGAGAGTGAGCAGGCAGGCCAAGGTTGAGCTCAGGCCGAGGGCCCCGATGGCGAGGATGGCCATCGCCGCGTCGGTAAAATCGGCAAGCATACCCACTACGATGCTCACGCCGATGAGGGAAGAACGCTCGTAGGCCAGCAGGGCCATGGTGCGGGCTCGGTACTGGTCGGGAACGATGGTGAGCACCAGGGTTCCCGCGGTGGTGCGGAAATAGGCCTGGAAGAAAGACTGGACCGCCAACACCGTAAACGCTGCCCAGAGCCACGAGCTTTGTGAAAACAGCATGGTGCTGATGGAGCCCAGAATGCACGTGGCGAACAGGATTTTTCCCCGCCGGATGGGAAACCCCCAGGTTGCGATGCAGAGCGTGGAGATCAGACCTCCCACGCCCGTGATAGCCAACAGGTAACCGCCCATTTCGGCGTGGGCCTGCAGGACCTCCACCGTGAACAGCGGCAACAGGAACCACAGCGGATGGAGGATGGTATTGGGGATTATCGAGATGACGGCTATCTCGAGAACCTCTCGTTGTTCGCGCCAGAGATGACGCAGGCCATCCCTGATGTCGGCGATGGGAGTGATGCGCTGGCGCGGGCCGGCGGACTCGTTGGAAACGTAGGGCGTGCGCATGGGAATAAGCATCAGCACTACCCCGAGGTACAGGGCCGCTTCCATGGCAAAATTCCAGAAGAAGCCGATGCTGGCGATGAGAATGCCGCCGACGAAGGGACCGAAGATGCGGGTACCCGTGACGGTCAGGGTGTTGATGGCGTAGGCGTTGGTGAGGGCTCCCCTGGGCACGGTGTTGGAGATCATCACCTGCTGGATTGGCTGGGTGATGGCGAGGCAACAGCCCGATATCAGGACGTATGCGTAGGCATGCCAGGGCCGGATATAAGAGGTGTCGACCAGGAAGGCGAAGCCCAACGCCAGGGCGGCGGCGATGGACTGCACCACGATGGCGAGTTTTCGCCGGTCAAGCCGGTCGCCCAGCACACCCGTCAGCGGGTTGACCACCAGCCCGGGCAGGGTGTTCAGGGCGCTGGCGGACAGGACCAGCAGGCCGCCCACGCCGGAACCCGTGGACAATTCCTTGACCAGCCATCCGATGCTCAGCAACTGGAGCCATTGGCCGGTGAAAGCGCAGAAGTTGGCAAACCACAGCAGTCGGTAATCGCGGTACGCCAGCCACGAGTCCATCGTGTGCAGGCGGGGGAATCGTATTCCGAAAATGAAGGTACCTCGAACCCACCGCGCGGCCGGAAGTGTGCCCATCGAGTCGCCGTATGCGAGAGCCAGCGCCGCCAAGGGCCGCCACATGGTGCGCCGACGACTGAGGGTTGTCAATGGCGAAACAATCTCACGCGTACCCACTCGTAATTGTGTGGTGAAAGGACGGAAAGGTCGATTTCCCGCTCATTTCCTCTCATTTCCGCTGATTCAGGCAGGGCATTGGGCGGATCGTGGGGCTGAATGGGGGCCGAGGGAAGGGTTTTGGCGGCGGTTTGAGCGGAATTGGCGGGCAGATGAGCGCTGTTGGGGAGGGAGGTTTGCGGTGTTTGGAGGTGGGCATGGGACGGCTGTCGCGGGCCGGGGTGGCGGGTTGGATTTGGACGCTGGGTAATATGGTACGGATGGCGCAGGGTTTAGAGCAAGGCGGAAGTGTCGCCGGGCGAGGCCTTTGCAAAGTCCCGTATGGCAGCCTTTCACCCCGAACCGTCATTCCCGCTTCGGCCGGAATCCAGCAGATCGTTGTGTTCGAAATGTTCTGGATTCCGGCACGCCGCAGGCGCATCTTCGACTTTCGCCGGAGTATCCGTGTTGGATGTCAAGGGTTTGGTTGGTTTGGGTTTCAGGTAGGGGTAGCGTTATTGGGTTGCCAGGGTGTGCCCCGGCGGGCGACAGCGGGGCCCTGGCAGGGACAGGTTGGGCAAAGCGGGTACGCGTGAGCGAACCAATATGTCGGAACAGTCCGTTCGCAGCCACCAACGAGTACCGCAATTCAATGGGGCGTCCAGATGGCTGTGGTATGATTTCCGAAAATGCGCCGCGGTTTCAGAGAGGCGGCGCGGATGATGAACATTCGAGGCAGTTCTGATGACTATGGTTACCGGCAGCTCCGATAAGAACGTTGTACAGAGTACCGACCGGGCCTTGATCGCTCACCTGATGCGGCGGGCCGGGTTCGGCGCCACGCCGGCAGAGCTGGACAAGTACTGCTCGTGGGGATACGACGCCACGGTGGAGTGGCTGCTGCATCCCGAAGCGCAGTCTGGCCTGGATGAGGACATCATCGAGCGCTACTACATCGACTGGAAGGAAAGCCGGAACATCGAAGGGGCGCTCACCGAAACGGTGTACCGGATGAATGGCAACGCGTCGACGAGGCCATTGCAGGAGAAAGTCGCCCTGTTCTGGCACGGCGTTTTCGCCACGGGGTTGGCGAAAGTGCTGCACGAGAAGACGATGCTGAACCAGATCGATCTGTTTCGGGAGCATGGCCTGGACAGTTTCCAGACGCTGCTGGAGCGATTGGCCCGCGACCCGGCGATGATTTTCTGGCTGGACAACAACTTCAACCACAAGGATGCCATCAATGAGAACTGGGGGCGGGAGTTGCTGGAACTGTTCTCCATGGGCGTCGGGATGGACGGCGAGGAAAACTACACCGAGGATGACGTTCAGGAGGCCGCGCGGGCGTTCACCGGCTGGACCATCGACGACGATAACGTCGCCAGCATTCCCTACGGCAAAACCCCATGGCTGTTCCACTACGATCCTGACGACCACGACGACGGCGTCAAGACATTCCTGGGAGAGACCGGCAATTTCAACGGCGACGACATCATAGAGATAATCTGCCGGCAGCCATCGACGGCGCGCTTCATCAGCCGGCACATGTACAACTTCTTCGTGGCGGACGACGTGCAGGTTCCGGCGTGGCAGAGCACACCGCCGGCGGATCCGGAGGCCATCGCCATCCTGGAGGCTGAGTATTTCCAGTCGGGTTATGATATCCGGGCGATGTTGCGAACGATGTTCACCTCGGACTTTTTCAAGTCCGAAACGGCGCGGTTCGCTCGCGTGAAGAGTCCGGCTGAGGTGGTGGTGGGCACGCTCCATCTGGTCGGCGACCTGAAATTCCCCCGCACCGGCGTGATGGACACCGCCCTGGAATGCCGGTACATGAACCAGGACCTGCTGAACCCTCCGTCCGTCGAGGGCTGGCACACGGGCAAGGAATGGATCGACAGCGGCAGCATGGTCGAACGGATCAACTTCGTGGCCGACGAGCTGGGCAACCCGGCGCACACCGGCGTCCGCAACATCGTTGACGCGCTGGTCAGCAGGGAGCCTGGTCTTGACGCCGGCGGAATCGTGGATGGGTGCCTGGAACTGCTGGGCCACGTGGTGTTGCGGGACGACAACCGGTCGTCCCTGGTGTCTCAAGCCGCTGAAATGCTAGAAAACGGCGCTGGCCGAGAGTCGGTAATTCTCAACGCGCTCCGCATGATCGGATCCACCAGGGAATACCAGTTCGCGTAGCGTGAGGACTGTGCATGACGAACTCGGTGTTTACTTCGCAGCAGGTTGACGAAGCCATTCGAGCCGGGCTGAGCGGTAGCCGGCAGAACTACAATCTGACGGCGGAGGAAGCGCAGGAAAAGGCCGTGGCTTACCGCGGCAATCTGGCACATTACCGCACCGTGGCCCAGCGATCCCTGAATGAAGGTGATTATCTGCAAGCCGCCGAAAAGTCTTGGGGAGCGTACGCGCAGGCGGTCAAGGCGGCAGGTGCAGAACACGGGATGCACGTCAATACCCATCGCAGCGTGCTGCGAGTGGCGGAAGAATTTACGGCTCTGGCAAATACGATGAACGTGGCGGACGCTGCTAAATTGCGTATCGGGTATTTGTCGGCCCGGAGCTTGCACCAACATTTTTACGAGAGTGACATGGGGGTCGCCGAAGTGGAAAAGGGCGTAGCGGACGTAATGGAAGCCGTTGACTTGATTCAAACGATGTTTGATGACAACGGATCATAGGGGATCAGCTATTCTTGAGCATCAAACTGGAACCGATACCATCTGCAGCGATCCGGGCAATGACCGGCGATTCGGTTGCGCTGGTTGAGACGGCGGACCGTCTGGCAAGAGAGAAGTTTGCTGGACGCGCGGCGGGCTACGACGCGTCAGCCGAGTTCCCCTCGGAGAATTACGACGACCTGCGCCAATCGGGGCTGCTTGGGTTGCGGGTACCCACGGATTTCGGCGGGTTAGAAGTTGACCCGCTGACGTTTGCCATGTGCATTCTGTCGGTGGCGCGGGGTTGCGCATCCACGGGACTCACCCTGACGATGCACACCAACGTGCTGGGGTCTTTCGTGGGCGGCCTGGGAACTCCAGAGCAGAAGAATTGGTATTTCCGTGAGGCTGTGGACGACGGCCGCCTGTTCGCGTCCATCACCAGTGAACCGGGGGCGTCGGCGCGGGACCGGTTCGTGCTTTCGACGACGTTTGCTCCGCTGGCCGACGGCGGATACCGGGTGTCGGGAACCAAGCACTTCTGCTCGCTGGCGGACGCGGCGGACTACTTTTTCGTGTCCGGGATCATTGATGGCAGCGGCGGAGGCTCGGACAACATCATCTCCGCGATGATTCGCAGCGACATGAGCGGCGTCGAGGTTACGGAGCAGTGGGACGCGGTAGGCATGCGCGCCACGTCCAGCCACACGGTGTCCTACAACACGGTGGCGCCGGCGCACGCCGTTTTCGGGCCGCCGGGGCGCATCCTAAGCGCGGATTGGGGCAGCTTTTCGCTGGGGTATGCGGCGGTTTACCTGGGAATCGCGGAGGCGGCGTACCAGTACATCACCGACTACGTGAGCGAGAAGACCTGGACACCAGAGGGCGAAACCATCATCAATCATCCGGGGACCCAGCGAGTGGTTGGCGAGATGTCGGTAGCCATCCAGTCGGGACGGTTGTTGCTGGTGGACGCCGCGCTGACCGACCGGCACGTCAACCCCACGGGCGCAGTGCTGGCGGTGAACCGGGCCAAGCAGTACTGCGCGGAAGTGGGCGCATCGGTAACCGACGCTGCGATGCGTTTGGCTGGCGGAGGCGGTCTGTTGAAATCGTCGCCGCTGGAACGACTGCGTCGCGACGCCCTGTCGGGTCCAGTGATGCCGCCGGCCAATGACCGGTGCCTGGAAACCATCGGCAAGCTGGAATGTGGGCTGCCGGCGGTTACGATTGAGTTAACGTAGGGGGACGCCCCTCACCCAGCCCTCTCCCACGGTGGGGAGAGGGGTAAATCTACGAGGTTACAATGACCACAGTTGCTGAATATCCCGTGTCGGTTGCGGGGTTGTACCAGTACCACAACGTGATTGGATTGCTTTCGGCCAGCGGGCCGGGTTTCAGCGGGCCGGTTTCCCTGGCGTTGGGCCCGGACGGTTTGCTATACGTGGCGAGCCGGGCAAATCCCAACCAACCTGAGGGAGTGCGGGTCACTCGTTGCACCTTCGACGGAGACTATGTGGGCGAGTTCAATGGTTGGGGAGAGGGTCCGAGTCAATTCATCTGGATCACCGAAATCCGCTTCGGGCCGGACGGCAATCTGTACCTCTCGGACGAAAACACACATCGCATCAGCGTGTTCACGCCGGAAGGTGAGTTTATGCACTGCTGGGGCGAATTCGGAGCGGAACCCGGGCAGATGAATCGGCCGTCCGGCACGGCGTTTGCGCCGGACGGAACTCTGCTGGTGGTGGACTCCCTGAACAACCGAGTGCAAAGGTACACGAGCGGCGGGGAGTTTTTGGCTGGTTGGGGACAGGAAGGCGAAGGTCCGGGACAATTCCGGATGCCGTGGGGCGTGGCCGTAGATTCACTGGGAGATGTGTACGTCACCGACTGGCGCAACGACCGGGTGCAGAAATTCGATCTCGCCGGCGCGTACATCACCGAGTTCGACGGGCGGGACGGCAGCGACGGCTTTGCGCGTCCCAACGGGTTGACGGTGGACGGCGAGGGCCGAATCTACGTGTGCGATTGGCAGAACGACCGGGTGCAGGTGCTGGATCCGGATGGCCATGTGATTGACACCCTGATCGGGCATTCTGGAACATCCAAGTGGGCGCGCACGTTCCTGAATGCCAACCCGGACATCGAGGAGAAGCTGAACGCCGCCACGCAGAACATCGAGCTGAAGCGCCGATTCTACCGGCCAAGGGCGGTTACGGTGAGCGAAGACGGGCTGGTATTCGTGGCCGACTGCTACCGGCACCGGGTGCAGATTTACCGGCGGTTGAGGTAGAGCGTAGCCAGCACTGGGACACGGGAGGCGAAAGCCATGGGATGGCGAGACATGACCGCCGAGGAAGCGGAGGAGATAGGCAGGCAGGTTTATCAAGGCAAGGTGCGGCCAACGCTGAAAGGAACCGAGGAACCGATCGGCTATTTTCTGGCAGTTGACCACGACAGCATGGATTGGGAATTGGACGAGGCGCTACACAAAGCAGCGCGGCGACTGCGAGAACGACGTCCCGATGCGGACGTATATGGGTTCAGGGTTGGTTTCCCTGCTGCGTTCGAGTCGTTGAGCCCGTGAGGAACCGGCCAGTAATTCGGGGCGCCGTTAACCTGTGGCGACGGCCAGCCATCAATGTCGATTTAATTGGCGCCGAAGGCGAGCGCCGAACGATTGAAGCTCAAATTGACACCGGATTTACCGGCGACTTGACCCTCCCAAGCTTCGCGATTGAACAACTGGGTTTTCCGTTCGTCGCTGTCACCAGTTTTCGAACGGGCGAGGGCTCGTTGGTCGAGTTCGAAACGTATGAGGGAGCAGTTTTGTGGAACGGCCATCAATTGGTGGTGAACGTGTTGGAGTCTGAAGTTTTCCCGCTGATCGGCGTCGGCCTGCTGTGGGGAAACAACCTGTCGGTGGATTTCAGGCACGGCGGCAGCGTTACCATCACGGAACTAGAAGAAGATCAGGCGTAAAAGGAGTTGATTATGACCAGCGTGAATGGAAGCAAGGTGAGCGATCAAAAGGTTGGCACCACGGTGTTGGTGGTGATGATGGAGGTGGACCCGGCGGACGACGAGGTGTTCAACAAGTGGTACAACGAGGAACACCTGCCGGAGCGCATGTCGATCCCCGGCTACATCAGCGCGCGGCGTTTCGTACTGGATCCCGAGGACGGACAGGCCAATAACGTCATGCGCTACCTGTGCATCTGGGAGATGGAGGACGACAGCCCACTCCAATCACAGTTCTACAGGGACCAGAACGCCAAGCCCACGCCTACCAAGGACGCGGCCGGGGCGGTGGTCAAAAACCGGGCGCGGGGATTGTACCGGCAGATCTTTCCGGCGGCAGGCGGGTACAGCGACCGAGTGGGTTACATCTATCCGGACGGGACTCGCATCGGGGCGTGATGCCCCCTCACCCCAGCCCTCTCCCGCCAGGGGAGAGGGAGTTTCAGATGTTGGCTAGATACGGGTGAGGCGCAGGAGGGCGCTGATGTCCTCTTCTTCCTCCAGACGCCAGAGGCGGGCGAGCAGTTCCTCGGTCTGATCGGGGGTTAGCAGGTCTTCGCACAACCCACGGAATTTGGCTTCCACCTCGGCGTCCGTCATGGGGTTGAGGTGATGGCCGCGAAACTGGGCTACCTCTGCGCTGTAAGTCCGGCCATTGTTCATGCGCAGGTCCAGGTTGCAGAGCATCGCTTCGGGGAAGCGATTGTTGGCCTCCTCGGTGGCTTCTATACGGGTGTTGCCGATGAGCGTGGCGATGGCGGGATCGTTGATGTGTTCGTCGGAGAAGTGGCTTTGGTTCAGGGTGTTGTGCTTCAAGGCGATGGCCGTGGCGTAGGGCATGCTGTGATCGGCCGACTCGCGGGTTCGCGGGTTGTACTTCTCCTCGTCGCCGGCCATGATGTCGATGGCCTTCTGGAGCGTACGGATGTGGACGTCCGCCACGTTGGCTTCGTTGAAATCAGGCACCTGACGGCGAGCGGCCAGAACGGCCTCGACGACGGTCTGCGAATACAGGCCCAGGGCAAACTGCTTGATGTTGCACTCGTGGACCTTGAAAGGCTGTCCCTGGTCTCCACCAAAGGGTTCCAGCACGTAGGGCGATTTGGTAACGGCGGCGAAGAACCCAAGCTCACCCTCGAAGATCGGGCTGGGTCCAGTAAGCCCGCGCTCCGCCAGCAGGGCGGCGAACACGGCGTTGCGGCTGGAGTTGGCGTAGGCGCAACCCTTCCAGTGGGAGAGTTCGCCCACGCGGGTCTGGCCCAGCGCCAGGTTGGGCGTAATTCCCAAGTTCAATGCCTGCTCGGTCTGAGCGGCTGACAGGCCCATGGCGCGGGCGGCGCCCAGGGAGCTGGCGATTGCCCCGTTGGTCACGTGGTCGAAACCCACGGCTCGTATGTTGAAGGCATCGCCGAAGCGGCAGAATGCCTCGTAGGCGACGGCGGTAGCCGTGATGAAGCGCCGGCCGCCGGCTCCGGCCAGTTCCGCGCCGGCAAGCGTTGCGGCGATGCTGTCGCTGGGGTGGCCTGATTCCAACGTCGTATAGCCGTCGTTGAAGTCCAGGTAGCGGATCATCACGCCGTTGGCGAAGGTGGCCAACTCGGGGCTGCTGGTCAGGCCGTTGCCGATGACGGTGACCGGACGGCGATGACCGGTCACCTCGCCGGCCAGGTCGCGGACAATTTTGCTGGGCTCCGACGTGTACCCTCCGATCGCGCAACCGATGGTATCGATGGTCATGCGTTTGAACAGGTGGACCGTTTCAGAGGGAATGTCGCTGAAATGCAGGTTGGTGGAATAGTTGGAGACGTACTCGGCGATGGTCGACATGGTGAGCTCCGTTTGACATGGATGCGCAGGATTGACGGGATTATATGACAGTTTAGGAGGATGATAACCGGACCACAGAGGCGTAGGCCAGCACTACATCAGCGCGCACCATGCCGTCGGCATTGGTCTTCATTGGTTATCCCGCGACATGAACCGCAAGAACGCTCACCAAATTAGGTGGTCAACCCCTGCTTCCTCAGGGTGCGGAGAGCGCGGTTGACAATCCACGTGGTTTCGGCAGTCGGGGATTCGCGCAGCCAGCGGTCGGTGAGGTTGATTACCCAATCGGGGTGGGTCTTGCTGGCGTCGTTGAGCCAATTGGCGACGGCGTTCTGTACATAACGGGATGGATCGGAGCGCACGGGTTCCAACAGTGGCAAACCAAGCGCGGGATCGGATTTCAGCGCGGGAATGTGCGCCGTCCAAACCCCCATCGGGCGCGTGCTTTCCACCGCACACCGCCGGATGTTCGGGTCCTCGTCAACGACCCACTGACGAAGGAGATTGATTCCCAATCCCAGGTCGTTTACGAGGTGCTGGCGGTAAGAATCCCAAGCACATTCGCGTACGGCGTGCGACCGGTCGGCGGCGAAGCGGCGGGCGATTTGCAGCCGTGGATCGAGCGGCACATCAGGATCAGCGGTTACAGAATAAGCGGCCCAGGCGCGCACCATGTCGGACGTGTGGGTCGCCAGGACTCGAAGATCGCTGCCCGCTTGGGATGTACGGCCATCGCATCTGCCAAGGCCCGACCCATGCCGTGCATGCGCCGGGTGATCCCCTGAATCCGCCAGCGCGTCAGCGGCGGCGACCAGAGCGTCGACGTTTTCGGCCAAACCGACCCCAGGGGCGACGTGGCCCACCAGCGCGGCCATATCGATGGCGAGCCACTCGATCAGTGTGGCGGTTTCCTCGCGGCCCTCGTTCAACGCCGCCAGGACGTCGGGCGGAATGTCGGCGATGCGGGAGGCGCCTTTACGGCGGGGCTGTGTCATCTGCAACTGTGGGAATACCCCGGCAACTATAGCCCCGCTACGAAGATTGGCCGTGAAACTCCGCCACCTGGTCTAGGTAGTTTTGCAGGAGATCGTGGCCCACGACGGTCATGATGGACTCGGGGTGAAACTGGACGCCTTCAACGGGCAGTTCCTTGTGTCGCACGCCCATGACTAGCCCGTTGTCGGTCCAGGCTGTTGCTTCCAGAAAGTCCGGCAACGTTTCGGGATAAATGACCAGGCTGTGGTAGCGGATGGCCTCGAACGGGTTGGGCAGGCCGGCGAAGACTCCCTTACCATCGTGGTGGATCATCGAGGTCTTGCCGTGGCGGATTTCGCCGGCCCGGTCCACGGTCGCGCCGTACGCGTCGCCGATGCACTGGTGCCCCAGGCACACGCCCAGCACCGGCAACTTGGGCCCGAAATGCCGGATCACGTCGTTGGAGATGCCGGCCTCGCGAGGCGTGCAGGGGCCCGGCGACACCACGATGCCCTCGGGCTGCATCGCCTCTATGTCCTCGATGGAGGTCTTATCGTTGCGGACGACCTCCACGTCGGCGCCCAGTTCGCACAGGTACTGGTAAAGGTTGTAGGTGAAACTGTCGTAGTTGTCGATGAGGAGAAGCATTTTGCGCACCTTACAGCGGAGCCGGGAAAGGATGACTGGATTCCGGATTTCGCCGGAATGACGGTTTTGGTTAGTACAGCTCCACCAGTTCCAGCCAGTTGCCGTCAGGGTCTTGGCAGTAGGATGCCTTGCGCACCATTTTGCCATCGTCGTCATACATAGGGACGGGTGGCGTGGGATAGGCGAGGCCGCGGTTGCGGGTATTCTCGTAGAAGGCGTCGATGTCCTCGACAAAGAAGGCCAGGTGAGCGGCGCGAACGTCGTTCTTGTCAAAGTTGGCGTAACTGCCCTCCGGGTTGATGTACTGAATCAGCTCCAGTTGGTGGCCGTCGCCCATGTCGAAGAACGCTCCCTTGATATGGGTGTCGGGGAACCCCAGCAGGGTGGTGGGAAACTCGCCGGTTCGCTCGGTGCGCATGGTCAAAGTCAAGCCGAGCACATCGGAGTAGAAATCGATGGCGGCTTCGAGATCTTTGACGATGAAGCCGGTGTGAAAGAAGGAAGTTAGCATTTTGGCCTCCTGTTTGGCAGAGGATTTCACCCTCACCCCAGCCCTCTCCCATCGAGGGAGAGGGGTTAGGTGATGCCTTCGGCGGTGTCGATGGCTCGCATCATGGCACCGGATTTGTGGCGGGTCTCCATGTATTCATCCTCGGCGACGCTGTCGGCGACCACGCCCCCGCCGGCCTGCACGTACATTACGCCGTCCTTGAAGATGCCGGTGCGGAGGACGAGAGCGGTATCCATGTTGCCGTTGTAGCTGAAGTATGCCACCGCGCCGCCGTAGGGGCCGCGCCGTTCCTGCTCGACCTCGGCGATGATCTCCATGGCGCGGATCTTGGGCGCGCCGGACACCGTGCCGGCAGGGAAACAGGCGCGCAGGGCGTCGTATGGCGTCATGTCAGGGCGCAATTCACCCTCTACGTGGGACACCAGGTGCATGACGTGGGAGAAACGTTCCACGTCCATGTACTGCGTGACCTTGACCGTGCCGGGCACGCTGACTCGGCCGATGTCGTTACGTCCCAAGTCAAGCAGCATGATGTGTTCCGCCTGCTGCTTTTCGCTGCCCTTCAGTTCTTCCTCGAGGGCGACGTCCTCCGCCGGGGTCTGGCCCCGCGGGCGTGTGCCGGCTATGGGATGCGTGTTGACGATGCCGTCGTGGACGGTGGCTACGGTCTCAATGGCCGCGCCGACGATTTGGAAGCCATTGAGGTCCAGGTAGTACATGTAGGGGGACGGGTTGTCGCCCCTCAGGGCGCGGTACACCTGGAACGGATGCGCATCCGTGCGCCGGCTGAACCTTTGCGAGTTGACCACCTGGATGACATCGCCGGCATAGATGTACTCGATGCACTTGTCGACCACCGCCTCATATTCCGGGACGGTGAAGTTGGACTCCGCCTGACCGTTTGACGGCATAGACGGGGTCGCCAGCAGTTCGGGCGGTATTTCCAACGGTCGGGAGAGCCGGTCCACTATCCGCTCGATTTTGGCAACAGCGGCCTCGTACGCAGCATCTATGTCGCCACCGTCAACCCGCACATGGCTCACAACCTTGATGTTGTGACGCAGGTGATCAAACACAAGCAGAGTATCGGTGAACATGAACACCGATTCCGGTAAGCCCTGGGGATCGGATTCCAGCATGGGCACGCGCGGCTCGAAATAATGGACTGCGTCGTACGCGACGTAACCCACACCGCCCCCGTGGAAGGGGGGCAGGCCATCAACGGAGATAAGTTGGAACGAATCCATCTCCCGTTGAACCAGTGTCAGAGGATCTACCTGGCGGGAGGGTTGGTCCGCGCCGGTGCTGAACACGTCGTAAGGCTCGGTGCCGATGAAACTGTAGCGGCCGATGCGTTCGCCGCCGGCCACCGACTCCAGCAAGAAGGAATAGGGAGGCCGGGCCACTTTCAGGTAGGCCGAAACCGGCGTCTCCAGGTCGGCGTTGATGGTGCAGTACACGGGACAAAGATTGCCCTGTCCGGCCATAGACCGGACCTGCTCAAGTGTGGGGTAGTAAGTGCTCACGGTTAATTTCCAAATCGTTTGGTTGGACGGCAATACAAAAAGCCCGCCCCCTGAGGGACGAGCCAAATGGTCGCAATGCCACCCTGCGTACGGTGTTTTGCGGGCGAATAACGCAGCCCACGCGTTCCGGCCTACTAAGACGGACTTTTCGGCGGACGGCTCCGGGGTCCATTCAGCGTCTGCGGTTGGCGCCGGTTCACAGCAACTCCGGCTCTCTGGGCCTCGCTGGACGCGTACTAATCCCCTTCACGGCGATTGGATATTCGGTTGTGCGGGTAACAGTTGTGCGGGTAACAATTGTATGGAGGGCATGGGCGGGCGTCAACGGCTCCCGCTCATTAGCCAGGGTCTTTCGATTATCTGAGGTTAGCGCCGATCAAGGTTAGGGGACGTGAAGGGTGGACGGCGTAGCGACGCAGGGCGGCGGCGATATTGGTTTCGCCAGCCAATCGGATCATACTGATGGTCAGGTTGCGCAGGGCCGCCATGATCTGGGGTGCGGAGCCGGTACGTACCTGGGAGCGGTCTTCGTCGAAGGTAACGTCCCTTACCCAGTGCACTCGGTTTTCGATGCCCCAGTGTCCCCGCCACAAGGCGAGGAGCCTTTGGGGACTGGCGTCGGCAGGAGGCAGGCTGGTAACGGCATAGGCTATCTCTCGTCGAGTGTCCGCCTCCGGCGGATTGCGGCGGACGATGCGTTCCAGTCGGCACACCTGGGCCAGGTGCGGCCAGTCGCTGTAACCCACCAGCAGGTCGGAGGCCCATAACCTTCGCTGCTCTACACGACCGCCGTGCTGGTCAATTTGCACCGCCTGGGCCGCTTCCGGTTCCTCATCCCAGATGGCCGTGATGTCCTCCAGCAGGGTGGGCTGGTTGGCCTTTACCGCAAAGAAGTAGTGCCCCCTTGGTCCACCACCCGCTGGCACACCTCCCGCTGGGTGAACTGGGCATCGCCCGTTACCACCAGACCTTCCAGGTCCAACTGGCCCAGTAAGCCCTCAACCGCGTCCAACTCGTTCCGCTTCTCACCCACCGCCTGCTGACCCACCACGATCCCCGCCTGATGGGCGTACGCCGCCACCAGATGCACTCCGGGCAACTGATCACCGTGGATGCCCCTGAGCGCCTTACCGTCAATGGCAACCGCCTCTCCTTCAGTCAACCCGCGCTCCTGCAGCCATTGCCCTAACTCCCGCTCAAAGGCCGCTCGGTCCAGCCTACTGAACACCTGATGCAGCGTGGACACGCACGGCGTCCGCTCCCGGGTGAACCCCAAGGCCTTCGACACTTCCTGACCCTGGTCTCGCCCCCACTGGCTGATGGCATACAGACTGCGCGCGCCACACAGCATGGCGCACACCGCCAATCCTAAAATCGCCCCCAAAGGATGCCGCTTCCCATGGACGCTGCGCGGATCGGGTACCCTCTCTAACGCCTCCATCAATGACGTTCCATCTTGTGCTACCGGCCCTGACACCATCGGACACCCCCAAACCTGCGGATGCCCTGACCCTACATTCCATGCTCATTTCCATCCAAGCTCACTCCCGCACCAGTTTCCACAATAATCGAAAGGCCCTAGCTCATTAGCACAGAGCCATTCGATTGTTGCCGAGTAACCACGTAATCTGCTGATGGTTCGACAAGCTCACCATGAACGGACGGTGAGTGGGGAAGCGTTGCGACGAGAGTTCCTCACGCGACAAGACACCGCCATCCAGTTACAATGCCACGCCCACTCGCCTCAACCAACAAGGACAAGATATGCCCAGTTCTCCCGGGACCATTGACAACTACGCCCAACTAAAAGATACGATCACCACGGCAGATTTGCTGGATAAGAAACCCGCCCGGTATATTGGAAAAATTTCGGCTGCCACTATCCTGATGGCAGTGAGCATCGCGATCCTCATAGTTACAGACAACATCTGGATCCAGATTGGCAACGCCGCGCTTTTGGCGTTCACGACCGTACAGCTTTGTTTCCTGGGACACGACGCCGGACATCAGCAGGTGTTCAGGACGACCAGGAACAACGACCGCCTCGGACTCGCAACCAGCCTGCTGGTGGGGATCAACCGGACCTGGTGGGTCAACAAACACAACGAACACCACGGCAACCCAAACGACGTCGATACCGACCCTGACGTGAATTTGCCGTTGATTGCTTTCTCGTCCCGACAGGCCAGGGAGAGCACCGGCGTCACGGCGTTGATCATCCGCCACCAGGCCACACTGTTCTACCCTCTCACCTGCCTGGAGTCGTTCGTGCTGAAGGCCTCAGGAATTCCCCGCCTGCTGCGAAGAGATGTCAAGTACCGGGTTGCCGAGCCCGCGGTCATGGTTGGGCACGTCGTGCTGTACGCGGGCCTGATCTTCTGGTGTTTGCCGGGATGGGAAGGCGTGGTCTTCCTGGCCGTGCACCACATCCTGACCGGCCTGTACGTCAGCGCCACCTTCGCGCCTAACCACAAGGGCATGCTCATGACGGATGCCAACAGCAAGATCGACTTCCTAAGCCAGCAGGTGCTGACCTCCCGAAACGTACGGCCGAGTCCGATAAATGACATGCTGTACGGCGGACTGAACTACCAGATCGAGCATCACCTCTTTCCCACTATGCCGAGGCACAACCTGGGCAAGGCGCGGCCCATCATCATGGATTTCTGCCGCCGCAACGGCATCGTGTATTACGAAACCGGAGTGATCCGGTCACACCGGGAAATCCTACAGTATTTGCACCAGGTGAGCGCGCCCCTGCGGAATCGCGCGGCGCACTAGATGGGTCTGGATCAGGGTAACGATCTCTAAACACGGAGAACGAGGTGCCGCAAGACTTGCAAAAAATCAGGGTCGTAGTTCTCATCGACGTGATTATTGTTCCATAAACCTAACTTGCGCACACATTCGCGGCTCGACATCAACCCCAACCAATCCACGGACATGGGGTCGACTGGTTCAGTCGAATAGCTGCTAAGCAGGCCAACGGCGTTGCGCTCGATGTATCCGCGCAAGCTATCCGGGCCTGGGGGATCGTCGATAGTCAAAGTCAGGAACGGCATGGCGCCGATACGGCGACTGACCTGAACTTCCATAGGACGCTCCACTTCGCGAATTTCACGGGGAGCATTTGAACCATGGCCCCAGGTGTCGACACCGTTAATTTCTCCACCACGGATCATGGCATCCCCGACCAACAGACGAAAAATCGATCCCCGATGATTCCCGCCCAGCGGTTTCAGTGTCCCCCGATGCTGTTTGAGGCGATTCCACAACGATGCGCCAGATTTCGCCATCAACGCGTGAGTTCCGACCCTCACCACTCTTGGGCCGCGACCGCTGCCCGACCGCAACTCGCCATCCTCAAAAAAGAAATAAATCCCCCGTTGCGGCCACTTCATTCTCCCGTGGCAGTTGGCCAGGAGGAATTTGCCGCCATTCATGGCTTCCAGTCCATCCAATTGCTGATAGAACTTGATAGTGTCGTCAAGACGGTTCATTTTCCGACAGCCATTGCAATTGCTTGCCAATCTGAAGACCGTGCATCGGTACCGAAACGGTCGCGTATCTGCGTCGCAGCCAAGGTTCGAGGCATTCTCGGTATCGAGCACCAGCGAATATCACCACCTCGACTGCGTTTGGCATCACGAATTCGATTTTAGCCTGGACCCGCCGTGCCCACTCCCTACGCTCGGCGACTTTCATAGCGTTGAGCGTTTTTTCATACGGTTCCAAGACCTGTTTCGGAGACACTAAGCCGTGCTCTGCCGACAATATGAACCACGGAGAACCTGACTTGTCCACATACCCCCGCGCTTTTCGGAACCACGGGGATATGTACAACTCCTGGGCGATGGCTGGATATGGTTGTTTCTGACCCACGCAGGAAACGAGATAGACCCTGCGGTCGGCAGTCGCTCGCGCTTGTGTCGTCGTTGTCGATTCCATCAGTTTTATCAAGGAGTCAGCAATATCTTGCCTACGGTCTCTCTCCCCTCCAACCGCCGGTGGGCCTCGGCGGCTTCGGCGAGGGGGAGATTGAGGCTGACGTTCTGCCTGATCTCGCCGGACTGTACCCAGTTCAGGCAGTCCTCGGCACGTTTCAGCAGTTCGTCTCGCGTTGCGGTGAAATCGCCCAGTGACGGGCGCGTGAGATACAGTGACCCGTTGCGCAGGGCGGCGGAGTCGACCATCCCGACCGGACCGCCGGCCTGTCCGTAGAGACACATGCAGCCGCGGCGTCCGAGGATGCGGAGGCCCTTCTCGAAAGTGGTCGCGCCCACGGCGTCGTAAATGATCTTGACACCCTCGCCATTGGTCATACGACGGATTTCATCCTCGAAGTCCTGCCGGGTGTAAAGGATCACATCATCGGCGCCGGCGTTGGAGGCGAGGGCAGCCTTGTCGTCTGTGGACACGGTGGTATACACGTGCAGGCCCATGCGCTTCAGCATCTGGATGAGCAGCAGACCCATACCGCCAGCGCCGGCGTGCACCAGCGCCCTCTGCCCAGCCTGTAGGGGGATAATGTCGTTGACCAGGAAGTGAGCCGTCATGCACTGGAGCAGGGTTGCCGCGCCGGTCTCGAAGTCCATTTCGTCTGGGATGCGGACCAGCAGCCACGCGGGTACGGCCTGCTGCTCGGCGTAGGAGCCGGTGTGCATCGCGTAGGCCACCCGGTCGCCAACCGAGACCTCGGTAACACCATCTCCCACGGAGATTACCTCGCCGGAGGCTTCCCGCCCGGGAGTCCAAGGAAATGCAGCCGGTGGGTTGGTTCCCTTGCGGCTGGACACATCGGTGTAGTTGACACCGATGTTGCGGATCGCCACAACGGCCTCGCTAGCAGCCGGTGTCGGCTCGGGCATGTCTTCGTACTTCAGGACGTCGGGGCCGCCGATTTCGTAAGCGCGGATGCCTTTCATGGTGTTTGCCTCCGATTGCTAATTTACAGGGATAAACATGATGAACAGGATGAAGGGAATTTTGATTTGGGGATGGGGCTGCCGAGCTTCGCTCGCAATGATACCCACAGCAGGTTAGCCGCCCAGCACGGACGCCATGCCGGTGACGTTTTCGATTTCCGCAATGCCCCTGAAACTGGCGATGGCCTCGTCGATATGGTCGGCCGGGAGGATGTAACGGGTGCAGTAGAGGAACTTGGCCTCAAGTTCCTCCGGATCGAGCGGCATGGCCGGCGTACCACGGGGATGGTCGACACGATGGCGTAAAGTGCGCCCGTCGTTGAGGTTAACCGCCACCTCAGCCGGGTGAGGGGCCAACGGCGACGCAGTCAAGGTCGCTTCCACCGAGATGCGTTCCATCACCGAGCGGACACCCTCGTCCTGCACGGCAGGATCCGAGAAAAAGTTGATGAGCGGCTGTCCGTGGCATAGCGTGGCCGCGGCGATGAACCCAATGGACGTGCGGCCCTGCCATCCATCCGCAGGAATGTGATTGGGCAAACTTCGCAGCGTTTCGGCGGTCACACCGACATGCGCGGAAACGATGTGATTGGGTTCCAACCGATGGAGCTGCGACAACGCCAGGACGGCATCGATGACGCTGTGGCTGGCGGGGTGGCAGGGATAAAGTCGTATCGTTATGCCGGGATCCAGCAAACGCCAGTCCAGGCCCAGGTCTGCAAGGGCATCAACAGGGACAGGATCGTCCACAGTTGGGGCATCGATTTCCTCGGCCGCTGTGATCGCAGCCAGTACGCCATGCATCGCGGCTCTCCCGCTGACCAAGGCTGATGCTCCCGCGGATCGGTGAGCGATACCTGAATCGGCGGACGATGCCGCCAGACTGATCGCGTTGGCAATCGTCGGCTCGTCGGGCGCGAACAGCATCGCTGACGCCGTTGCCGCTCCAATTGATCCAGCGGTATTGGCAATCTGTGGGGTCGTGGACAGGCGGGCGACAATCTCGCATCCCACGGCGAACGCGGCCAGGACCGCATTGCCCGGATAGCCGTGCATCTCTCCCAACGCCATCACCGCCGGAAACACGGCAGCGGTGGGGTGAACCAACCCGGCGCCAGTTTGGCCAGCCTCCACCAGGTTGTCGTCGAAATCGAGCACCCGGATCAGCGTCCCGTTGACCAGTGCGGCGTACACCGGTGAGGTGCGTTGACCCATGCCGATGATGGTGCTGCGCCCATTGCCGCCCATGGCACGTAGCCCGCGAGCCAGCGCGGTGCCGTCGGGGTGAGCGGCGCCGGCCAGCGCGGCGGCAGCGGCGTTCAGCATCATGTCGCGGCAGACGTCGGCGACGGGCCCCGGCAGGTCGTCAGGATTGTTGGCGACCTCCGCCGCGAAACGGGCGACGCGCTGGGTGAAATCAGGTTCGGATGTACTCATGGCAAAGTAAGGATAGCGACGGCCGCAGGTTGGCGCAACGCAAGGCCAGATCAGCGTCGAGTGTATAATGCCGTAGTGGACAGCAGGGAGGTCATCAGCCGGCTGGAGGCGCGTGGGTGGTACGTAGCCCGTATCAGTGGATCACATCACCAGATGAAACACCCAGCCGCGCCGACTACCGTACCGGTCCCACATCCCCGGAAGGATGTACCGATTGGCACCTTACGAAACATTGAACGACTATCGGGTGTCCGGTTGCGTTGAAGGAACAATCGAAATGGAACGTACGTACATAGCGTTGATCCACAAAGACTTGGACAGTGACTATGGAGTAAGTTTTCCGGATCTCCCAGGTTGCATCAGCGTAGGCAGCACGTTGGGCGAAGCCCGTGAGATGGCGAGGGAAGCGTTGGCTTTGCACCTCGAAGGCCTCGCCGTGGACAGCATTGAAATCTCGCCGCCGGGATCTGCCGACCAGGCTTTGGCTCACGAAGACGCTTTTGATGCCATTGCGCTGATCGTGGTGGAGGCGCTGCCCGAGCGTACTGAAGCAGAGGCGCAGGCGGAGTTTGAGGCGTTTTTGGCTTCCGACGAATACCAGGAACTTTACGGGACGCCGATTGCCGAGGACGAGTTTGACGACCTCCTATACTGTGATGAAGAGCCGATATCAGAAGCAGTCGCAACCGGTATCGGACTACGGCCGGTGAAGGCCGACGCATCGGAGCGAACCTACGCGGCCCTGGTGAGGCAGGACGCTGACGGCGGCGTAGGAATCAGTTTTCCCGACCTGCCAGGATGTACGGCTTTCGGCGAATCGCTCGAAGCCACGTGCAAAACGGCGCGCAAGGCATTGGCATCCCATTTGGCGCAGTTGTCCGCAAACGGGGCATCGATCCCCGAACCCAGTTCAGCATCCGATGTGCAGGCGCTGATGGACGCGACGGATGCTGTCGCGTTGACCGTGGTAACGGCCCTGTCGAAGCGGGATTCGGCTACAGCAGAATACAGGGAGATATACGGAGATCCGGTGTCCGCGTCATAGGGCAGGACACGTAATAAGGAAACCGTAAGGAAAATTTTGGAGGTAAGGCAATGGCCGCAAACGGTTCCGGATCCGTCGAGGAACGAATCTACGACGTTGCCATCGTTGGCGGCGGCATCATCGGACTGTCCACCGCGATGCAGTTGCTGGAGCAGTCGCCGGACCTGTCTGTCGCGGTCATCGAGAAAGAGGAGCAACTGGCCCAGCATCAGACTGGCCACAACAGCGGCGTCATACACTCCGGCATCTACTACCGCCCCGGTTCCTGGAAAGCCCGTTTCTGCGTGGGCGGCAAGGACCGCCTGATCCGATTCTGCGACGAGAACGAGATAGATTACGATCCGTGCGGCAAGGTGATCGTCGCGACCCACGAGAGCGAACTGGGCCGCCTGCAGGACCTTTACGAGCGCGGCGTCGCCAACGGCGTGCCGGACCTCGAGATCGTGGAACCGGACCGTCTGGCCGAGATTGAGCCTCACACCAGAGGCGTCCGCGCGCTATGGGCGCCGCACACAGGCATCGTCGACTATGTGCGTGTCGCCAACGCTTACGCCGGCAAGTTCCAGTCGGGCGGTGGCGACATCTTCACCGGCGCGGAGGTCAGGCAGGCGCGCCAGACCTCCGGCGGAACCGCGCTGGAAACGGAGCGCGGCGCAGTGCAGGCTAATCACGTGATCAACTGCGGCGGTCTGTACGCCGACAAGCTGGCGAGCATGATGGGCGAGGAAACCGACGTGCGCATCATCCCGTTCCGCGGCGAGTACTACAAGCTTGCCGAATCGAGCCACGACCTGGTCAAGGGATTGATCTATCCGGTGCCGGACCCTCGGTTCCCGTTCCTGGGCGTCCACTACACGCGCAACATCCACGGGTACGTTGAGGCGGGCCCCAACGCGGTCCTGGCGTGGGCGCGTGAAGGCTACAACAAAAGCAATATCAGCCTGGGGGAGACGGCCGGCGCGCTCACGTTTCCCGGATTCTGGAAGATGACCGCCAAGCACTGGCGCACCGGCATGAAAGAGATGCACCGCTCCTACAGCAAATCGGTGTTCGTGGGCGATCTGCAGAAACTGATACCGGAGATCCAGGCGCGGGATCTGGAACCGGGCGGCAGCGGAGTGCGCGCCCAGGCCGTATCAACGTCGGGCGCGATACTGGACGATTTTCACATCCTGCGGGGTCAGAAAGCCCTCCACGTGCTCAACGCGCCATCGCCCGGGGCGACATCATCCCTGGCAATCGGCGAGTACCTGTCGGACATGGCGATGGAGGATTTCGGACTCCCCAAGGCGTAATCCGAAACGGCGTGGTGTATAGTGTATCCGGGTGCGCTGTGGCTACCAAATGAGCGCGCCACCGGATAACTGTGCAAGATTCCTCCATAGACTTGGGAAGCTGGCAGGTCACCGGCGACGAGGTGCGGGGATACCTGCACGCCGTCGGCGATGAATTGCCCGTTTATGCGGAGTCCGGCATCGCGCCACCATTGATGCTGACCGCCAAGATAGTCGGGCTGCTGCTCGATCGTTTGTCTCTGCCCGACGGCGCGATACACAGCCTGCAGGACGTGGAAACTATCCGCCCTCCGCGGCTCGGAACGGTGGTGTCGACCACCGTGGACGTCGAGCCGGCGCGGGAAAGGGGCGGATTGAAGTTCCTGACGGTGAATTACAGCGCCACGGATGTGGAGGACGGCTCCCTGTTGCAGCAGGGACGCACCACCGTTTTGCTGCCCGTCTCCAGCGATGGGCAAGACTCCGAGGCATTCCGTGGTTGATGTGGGAACCGCGATGGCCAGTCGCATGGAGGTCGGAGACAAGCTTCCGACTGTTAGTCGCAAAATTTCGCGGCCGAGCATAGACGCTTACCGCACGGTCTCAGGTGATAATAATCGCATACACTACGACGACGGCTTCGCTGCGGAAACCCGGTTTGAGGGTGTGATCGCCCACGGGATGCTGACATTGACACTCGTATCGGAAATGATGGCAACGGTGTACGGGGCGGACTGGCTGAATTCAGGGAGCCTGCGGGTACGGTTCCGCGGGGCAGCCTATCCCGGCGACACCCTAGACGCCACGGGCGTCGTCTCCAAGATACAACCGGCCGACCACGGAACTACGATAACCTGCAACGTGGAAGTCAATAACGCAGCCAAAGGGGAGAGGATAATCACAGGCACAGCCACCGTGATTGTCTCGACAACGGAGGAAGGGGTTGCTCGGTAATGAGTAGTAATGGAAATACCGCGCGGGTTCGCGTCGCATTGGACGCGATGGGTGGGGACTACGGGCCCAGCGCAACCGTACCCGGAGCGTTGGCGGCCGTCGCGGCGCATCCACAACTGGACATCGCCCTGGTGGGAGATCCGGACGCGGTGGGCGCAGCATTCTCGAAACAAAGCGCCGACATCGCGGCCTTGCCCATAACCATCGTGCCGTGCGAAGGAAAAATCGAGGATGACGAGCACCCCATTTCCGCTCTGCGCAGGAAACCCCGTTCCTCCATCGTAACGGCAATGAAACTGTTGAGATCGGGCGACGCGGACATGGTGGTGTCGGTCGGTTCAACCGGCGCATCCATGGCAACGGCTACGATAACCCTTGGACTGTTGGAGGGATTGGAGCGCCCTTGCATCGGCGGGAATTTCCTGGGTCTCGCTCCCCATACCACCGTGGTGGACCTGGGCAGTAACGTGGATGCCCGGCCGTCTTTGCTCTTGAGCTTCGCCGCGCTGGGCGTGGCGTTCTCACGACGCCAACTACAGATCGAAAACCCCAGGGTAGCCCTGCTCAGCGTGGGCGAGGAAGAAGCAAAGGGGAGCCGACAAGTCCAGGAAAGCCATTCGCTGTTCCGAAACAGTCACCTGAACTTCGTAGGCAACGTTGAGGGCATGGACTTTTTCACCGATAAGGCGGACGTAATAGTCTGCGACGGCTTCATCGGCAACATCCTGATCAAGTTCGCTGAAGGGTTGGGCTCGGCGCTCGCTCCGTATCTGCAACGGCAACTTGCCGAGTTCCTGCCGGAAAACCAGCTCAGGCAGATCGCGGGGGCGTTGTGGACCAACATGAACCTGCCGAGGACGATGGGCGGCCCGTTGTTCGGGGTGGACGGCCTGGTGATGGTGGGGCACGGCTCGTCAACCGCCGAGGGAATCGCCGGCGCCATTAACACCGGTTTGCAATGCCGCAGCACCAACCTGGTGGAAGGATTTCGGGAAGAACTGTCCGAGTTGCGTCATACGGGCGTGCTTGAAGCGTGAAGGAATAGGTGCGTCCATGTATACGATTGACTTGAGTGGACAGGTTGCGTTGATCACGGGCTCGTCCCGTGGGATCGGCGCGGCGATAGCAAGGGTGTTGGCAAGCGCCGGAGCGTCCGTAGGTATCAATTACCGGAGCAATGCCGACGCGGCGGATCGAGTGATCGACGAAATCAGGGCGGCTGGCGGCGAGGCCCTGCGGGTTCCCGGTGACGTCTCCGACGAGAACGCGGCCGAGGCGGTGGTCAAAACAACGGCCGACCGGCTGGGGCGCCTGGACATCCTGGTGAACAACGCCGGGATCACCCGCGACCGACTGGTGATGCGGATGAACGCCACTGACTGGGACGAGGTGCTGACGGTTAACCTGCGGGGCACGTTTTTGCCCACCCGATTCGCGGTTCCGCTGATGGTCCGGCAACGCTACGGAAGGATTGTCAACGTATCGTCGGTGGTCGGGCTGTCCGGCAACCCTGGGCAGGCCAACTACGCGGCGTCCAAGGCCGGACAGATCGGGCTTGCTAAGGCCATTGCCCGCGAGGTCGCCAGCCGCAACGTAACCGTCAACGCGGTCGCCCCCGGTTTTATCGAGTTGGATGACGGCGGCGGGATGACCGGCGACCTCAACGAAGATCAGCGGAGCCAGGTGCTGTCCCGCGTACCGGCCGCACGCTTTGGTTCCGCCGAAGACGTGGCGTCCGCTGTGCTGTACCTCGTCAGTCCCGCCGCAAGCTACATCACCGGGCAGACCATAACCATCGACGGCGGCTTGACCGCGTAACCGGGAGACGATTCGATGCGCGCTACCCAGCAATTCCGCCAACTGCTCAATGAACCGGGCATCATCACCGCGCCCGGGGCATACGACTGTCTCACCGCAGCGATCATTGAACGCACGGGGTTTCCGGCGGTGTATATGACCGGAGCCGGCACCTCGGTAGCACGCATCGGCTACCCGGACCTGGCCCTTGCCACGGCGACGGAGATGCTCGCCAACGCCGCCTCCATCGCCGGCACGGTCGAAATCCCAGTCATCGCGGACGCGGACACCGGCTACGGCGGAACGATGAACGTTCGGCGGACCATTCGCGAGTACGAGCGCACGGGCGTAGCCGCCGTGCATATCGAGGACCAACAGTTCCCCAAGCGGTGCGGGCACCTGGAAGACAAGCGCGTGGTTCCCATCGACGAGATGGTCCAGAAGATCCGCGCCGCCGTCGATGCTCGAACCGACGACGATTTCACCATCATCGTCCGTACCGACGCGCTCGCCGTAACCGGTTGGGACGACACCATGCGCCGCTGCGACGCGTTCACCGAGGCCGGCGCGGATGCGTTGTTCGTGGAAGCCATACGCTCGGCGGAGGAAGCGGCCGAGGTCGTGGAACGCACCAGCGTCCCCCTGCTCTACAACTTCGTGGAGACCGGCAAATCTCCCCTGCTAAACGTGTCTGAATTGGAACGGCTGGGATTCAAGATGGTGATTTTCCCCGGCAGCGCGTTCATGTCCGTGGCGTACACGGTGGGTCGGGTGATGGAGGAACTGAAGGCCAAGGGAACCACCGAGCACCTGGTCGGCCAGATGACGCCATTGACCGATGCGTTCGAGCTGATGGGCCTGACCGAGATGCTGGAACGGGACGCGGGGTATGCGGTGGCGGACGCTGATGGCAACGAAATTACTGCTGAAGACAGTCGTTTCCAAGACATCAAACGCAGAGCAATGGCTATTTTCCACGACCGTATTGAGCCGACTCTCACCGACGCTGACAGCGACAAATTATTAATCATCAACGTCGAATCTGGAGCGTGCGAACTGTTCCATGATGAAGATGAAGCGCAGCGGCGCTGGCTCGATTATCGTTATGCGGATCCTGTGTACCTTATGCGGGTCGGCCACGCGGCTCCGTTTACGGTAGGCAGCATGGTATCCAGGGAAACCGCGCAGTTGTAATGCAAGGGCACGTCAACGCGTATCCCAGGGAGCCCCGGCTGACCATTGCCATCTCGAGCGGTGAGGGTGATGCTGTTCCGGTGGAAGCCGTTATTGACACCGGATTCACTGAATTTCTGTCATTGCCGCCCAGCCTGATCAGAACCTTGGGACTCGAACGCGGGCAGGACATGGAGCTGTCGACAGCAGGCGGCCGGGTAATAAAATCGCCAACCTACTCTGCAACGGTAGATTGGCACGGCAGCCGCCGTCGGATCCGGGTGATTGCCCTCGCAGACCGGCCTTTGATCGGCATGTCCCTGCTTTGGAACAGCGACATCGCCATTGCCGCCCGGGCGGGTGGTCGCGTGGTGGTTTCCGAACCCGCTCCCTAGGCTGGAGATTGGCGCGATGGCCGCCGACTCGACGAATCACGATTCCGCGCCTACTGAGGATGCGTTCGCAAGCCGGCTTCGGGTTGAGGTCCAACAGTGGGAGGCCGACGGCATAATCACCGCTGAGCAGGCGGAGGCGATCCAAGACCGATACGAATCGGACGCTCCGGCAGCGTCCGGCAGCGCTATCGGCAACCGAGTGGTGAGCGTTATTGCCATCATGGGCGCGGTGCTCATCGGGTTGGGCATCATCGCGTTCATCGCCGCCAACTGGTCCGAGATCCCGAAGCTGGCCAAGCTCGCCATGATGGTGGTGGGTACGCCGGCGATCTACGTCATCGGATGGTTCCTGGGGTACCGGTTCGACTACCCGCGCATCGGCATCGCCATCATCCTGGTGGGGGCCATCGCCTTTGGGGCGTCGATACACCTGGTTGCCCAGACCTATCATGTACCGGTGAACCACCCCAGCCTGGTCCCGCTCTGGTTCTTGGGCGTAATCCCGTTGGCGTACATCACCCGCTCCCGGGCGATGTTGGGCCTATCCATCATCCTGTTCCTAGCGGCGGCGGGATTTCGGGCGCAGGAGTGGGTGCCCGACTTGGGGAACGAAGCAACGATCCTGTTGATCCCTGGTGCGCTAGTCCTGGGAGCCTTCCTTTTCGCAGCCGGACGCTTGCACGCGCGTTTTTCCGATACCCGGGCGTTCGCGCGAATGTACGACTTGGCCGGCTTGCTCATGGCGAGCGCGACGATTTACCTTTTTAGTTTCAGCGAGTTTCGGTTGGGCATTGACCGACAGGCCTCAAACTTCTCGTCGCTCGGCGTAGAGTTCTGGTTAGTTGTGGGTATCGCGGGGTTGGCCGCAGCGGTCATGGTGGGCGTCGCTGCATGGCGGGATTTGGGTCGACGGTCCGGCCAGATCTGGTGGGAGCTCGGAGCCGTCGGCGCAATGGCGCTGATCGCCGCCGCGATGTGGCTCGGCTTGGCGTTCGGCGGCGAGTGGCTCTGGTGGGCGTTCAACCTGGTGATGCTGGCCGGCGTGCTGGCGATGATTGCCGCCGGCTATCGCTGGAACCGCGCCTATCTCATCAACCTGGCCGTGCCTATTTTTGCGATAACGCTGTTCACCCGCTACTTCGAGTTTGGGCTTGGCCTGCTGGAGCAGTCGGTGTTGTTCATCGTGGCCGGCGTGATCCTACTGGCCGGCGGGTTCGGTATGGAATATCTGCGCCGACGACTGGTGCGCCGGATGCGTGAATCCGGGGTAGCGTCATGAGCCGGCGCATGACCATCTTGCTGTTCGCCGTGGTGGCGGCCCAGGTCATCGGGTTGGTGGTTTTCGCCAGCGTGCGCCAAGTGGCGTTGACGCAGGGGCAAGAGGTTACGTTGCAGACGGTACCGGTTGACCCCCGCTCGTTGCTGCAGGGCGACTACGCCATCCTGGACTACGAGATTGCTCGATTGCCCGAACGCTGGTGGGAAGTGTCACCGGGAGCCACCATGTATGTGCGGCTGGAGGAGTGCGGCAGGGTTTGGTGTGCGGACCGGTATTCCAGACGGGAACCCGATGCGAACGAAGTGTATATCAGAGGTACAGTAAACGATAGACGCCGCCTCGATTTCGGCATCGGTACATTCTTTGTGCCCGAAGGTACGGGCCACATCGTCGAAAGGGCCGAAGACGTAAAAGTCGTGGTGTCGTTGAGCCATTCCGGCAACGCGGTCATCAAACAGGTGCTGGTGGACGGTGTACCGTTCAACCCCGACGGTCGATAATTTGCGGATAAAGTATTTCCAGGAGGTGGCGTGTAATGGCGAACGTAGTTTTGGTAGTCGATATGGTGCGCGGTTTCCTGGAACCCGGGCACAACCTGTACTGCGGCGACGACGCCCGCGGCATCATCGAGCCGGTGCGCAATCTATTGAGGCGCGAGTCGGAGTCGGGATCGGCCATCCTTTTCGTTTCCGATCATCACTTGCCGGACGACTTGGAGTTCCAGATGTTCCCGGTGCACTGCGTCATCGGCACCGAGGAGCCCGAGGTGATACCCGAACTCCACGAGTGGGTCTCTGACTCGAACGTAGTGCCCAAGAACCGGTACAGCGGGTTTTTCAACACCGACCTCGAGGAACGGTTGGCCGCCCTGAACCCCGATAAGGTGATCATCTGCGGCGTTTGCACCGACATCTGCGTGATGCACACCACGTCCGACGCACGCAACCGCGACTACGCCGTCGAGATCCCGGAGGATTGCGTGGCGTCATTCGACGGAGACGCGCACCGTTGGGCCTTGGGCCACATCACTCGCATCCTCGGCGCTCAGGTGGTGTAGCCGCACGGGCCGCGCAGGCGGCCTGTGTTATCATCCGCCCATTGTAGCCGCCACGCGTCCGACCAAGGCGGACCTGCGGCCGGAGGTCGCCCATGCTGTATCAGCGCTACCGCTACTCCCAGTGGGATGGCACCCAGGAGATTTTCGACATCGACGCCAGCGAGTTGATGGACGCGCTGTCGGATGACCTGCTGCAGCACGGAGACCTGGCCCGGGCTTTGCGCGACCTGTTCCGGAACGGCATGCAGAACCGAGACGGCTCCCAGATGCCCAACCTGCGCCAGTTGATGGAACAGCTCAAGCAGCAGAGGCGACAGCAGCTGCAGCAGAGCAACCTGGACTCGGTGGTGGACGACCTCAAGGAACGGCTGGACAACATCCTGCGGACGGAGCGGGAGGGTATTCAGCGTCGGCTGGACGAGGCGGCGGACCGGCCCGAGCCGGAGGACATGGAGGGCAAGGAGCAACAGCGAGCGTTGAACCGCCTGTTGCAGGAACGCGCCCAGCGAAACCTGGACAAGCTGGACGAACTGCCAAACAGCATCGGCGGTCAGATCCAAGAGCTCATGGAATACGACTTCATGGATCCCGACGCCCAACAGCAGTTCCAGGAACTGCTGGACATGCTGAAGAGCCAGATGGCCCAGAACGTCTCCCAGCAGATGCGCGAACAGATGCAAAACATGACGCCGGAGCAGATGGAGGCCATGCGCGAAATGATGCGCGACCTCAACCAGATGCTCCGCGATCACATGGAGGGCCGCGACCCCGGGTTCGAGCAGTTCATGCAGAAGTGGGGGCCGATGTTCGGCGACGACCCTCCGCAGAGCCTGGAAGAGTTGATGGAACGCATCCAGCAGCAGATGGCCCAGATGCAATCGCTCATGGACAGCCTTTCACCTGAGGCGCGCCGCGAGCTGGAAGACGCCATGCAGTCGGCCATGGACCCGCGCCTGATGGACGAAATGTCCGAGTTCGCCAGCCTGATGCAATCCCTCATGCCGCCCGACGACCTGGCCCGCCAGTACCCGTTCCTGGGCGACGACAGCATGACGCTAGAGCAGGCCATGGAGGCGATGCAGCAGATGCAGTCGCTGGACCAGCTTGAACAGTCATTGCAGCAGGCCATGCGCACCGGAAATCTCGACGACGTTGATCCCGAGCAACTGGCCGAGTTGCTGGGCGAGGAAGCCCGACGCGCGTGGGAGGAAATGGACCGCCTGCGCCAGATGCTCAAGGATGCCGGCTACATCACGGGCGATGACGACCTGTCGCTCACCGCCCGGGGCATCCGGCGCATCGGGCAGAAGGCCATGCGCGAGGTGTTCCAGCAACTAAAGAAGGACCGGATCGGCAACCACGAGTTGGACACTCGCGGGGCCGGGGGCGACCTGCTGGGCGACACCAAGACCTACGAATTCGGCGACCCGCTGCAACTGGACCTTCAGACCACGGTGAAAAACGCCATCGTGCGCGGCGGCCCGCAGGTTCCAGTCAAACTGCGTCCAGACGACTTCGAGATCTACCGCAACGAGCACATGACCCGGGCGGCCACCATCGTTCTGCTCGACCAGAGCCGATCCATGGGCCTGTTCAACAACTGGGCGGCGGCCAAGAAGGTCACGCTGGCCCTGTTCGCCCTCATTCGCCAGCAGTATCCCCGGGATACGCTGCACGTGGTGGGGTTCTCAGACTACGCGCGCGAACTGGAGGAAGAGGACCTGGCCGGGCTGACCTGGAACAACTGGGTCTCCGGCACCAACCTGCACCACGCGCTGATGCTGTCCCGCAAGCTCCTGTCCCGTGAGAAGGGCGGCACTCGCCAAATCCTCGTGATCACCGACGGCGAGCCGACGGCACACCTGGAGGGCGACCAGGCCTACTTCGCCTACCCGCCCAGCTACCGCACCGAACTGGAAACGTTGAAAGAGGTGCGGCGGTGTACACAGGAAGGCATCGTCATCAACACGTTCATGCTGGAGAACAGCTACCAGTTGGTGAATTTCGTGGACCGCATGACGCGCATCAACCGCGGCCGGGCTTTCTACAGCAGCAGCGAGAACCTGGGCGAGTACGTGCTGGTGGACTACATCAACAACCGACGCAAGCGGGTGTCGGGATAGCCGCGATATGATCGAATCGTGGGGACGAGCATGACGAACCCGGTTAGTAATCCCAACGCTGCCCTGGAATACTTGGCTGCCGGCGAAGAAGCTATTGCCGTCGGGAAGCGCGCCGATGGTTGCCTAATGCTTTGGAAAGCCGTGGAATCCACGTTCCAGGGTTTGGCCGACAAGCACGACCTAGATATGAACCGTCACTCCCTGAGTGAAATAGCGAGGGCCCTGGACGTCAAAGAGGGGATCGAATATCACTACCTTGGCGGTTTAAGCACGGGCCAATGCATGAAACACAACGGCGAATTTGACTACATGGGGCCCAACGAACTCGAAATGGTCATTAATGGAGTTCGGAAGTTTGTCCTGACGCACGCTTGATTCAGGACAGAAGTCGCAGACTCCGTCAAAGGGCGGCAATCCACGCGGCTGCGGCCGGTAACTATCTGGCGGACGCCCAACACTTGCTTAGACGGAACCGTCCGGAATCCGCGGCCAGCCTCCTGTACGAAGCCGCGAAAAGCAGCATCAACGCCGTCGCCAACCTCCGCGGAGAGAATCCCGGCCACACGGATAACAAAGCCAGAGCCTTGCTAGCCATCATGGGGCAGAGTCCCACACCCGCATTGCTGCAAGACGGATGGGAAGCCGCTCGCAAGTTGCATATCCACTGCGACCAGCATCACTTAGGTGAAGAAGAATTTAGGGACGGCCTTGAATTGTCGATCATTTTCGTCCAGCAAATGCTCGTGCTGTTCCAAGAGACAAGATAGTCCGGTGGCCTAGCGGCATTTACGCATTCCGCAAAATAACTTACGAAATCAGGAACGATACTATTCCCAAAGCCGCCCGTCGGTGTTAACATAGAGTAACGAAAGTCATCCGCAGCTTTTAAGACAGTCCGGCGAGGCTGGCAAAGCGTGTGCGTGAACCGGATCGAGCAAACCGCTCGCATCTGCGCGGTGTACGCTACCCTGCCGCCGGAACGTCTTCCGGCACAGCAGGGTTTTTTCATCGCCACTGCAGAAAACATAGAAGTTCGCACCGGCCCAGTCGCGTCTGACGAGTCGAACCTGCCAGGGCGACAGGTCATGGACGCCGACGAAATTCGGCGCGCCGTAACGCGAATGTTCCACGAGATTCTGGAACGTAACCGCGGAGCCGAGGGCTTGTTGCTGGCCGGCATCCGCACCCGGGGCGTGCCGTTGGCGGAACGGCTATCCAAGCACATTCAGCACGCCGAAAACGTGTCTGTGCCGGTAGGCCGGTTGGACATCAACCTGTACCGCGACGACCTTTCCGAACGGCCCAGGATGCGCGTGCGCCCCACCACCATGCCGGTGGACGTGGCCGGGCGGACAGTGGTGCTCGCTGACGATGTGCTCTACACCGGCCGCACGATCCGAGCGGCAATGGACGCCATCAGCGACTTGGGCCGCCCGTTGCGGATCCAAGTTGCCGCGCTGGTGGACAGGGGCCACCGCGAGTTGCCCATCCGCGCCGATTTCGTCGGCAAGAACATCCCCACCCGGCAGATGGAATTGGTACGAGTCCGCTTCATAGAAACCGACGGCATAGACGACGTGTCCATCCTCGAGCGGGAGTCAGCCTGATGGTAGCGACTGCATCGAACGACGCCGAGGTATTCCAGGGTAACGCCGTTCCAGTTCCAGGGCTGCGTCGACACGTCCTCGACCTCGACGATTTCACCGCCGATGAGATCACCGCGACGTTGGACAACGCTGCCGCCATGCGCGCAGTACTGGAGCGCGATGTCAAGAAAGTACCCGCCCTCCGCGGTCGCGTGATCGTTACCCTGTTCTACGAAGCCAGCACGCGGACCCGCATCTCGTTCGAGGAGGCCGGCAAGATACTAAGCGCCGACGTGATCAACATGACCGCGTCCGCCAGCAGCATCGAGAAGGGCGAATCTCTACTGAACACCGGCCTGACCTTGCAGGCAATGGGCGTGGATGTAATCGTCGTGCGCCATCCCCACGCCGGCGCGCCCCACTTCCTGGCCCGCAACCTCAAAAACGTCGCCGTGATCAACGCCGGCGACGGCGCCCACGCCCATCCGACCCAGGGCCTCCTTGACCTGTACACCGCCCGCGACCACCTGGGAGGACTAGCTGGCCGCAAGGTGGTGATCGTTGGTGACGTGCTACATAGCCGAGTTGCCCGCTCCGCCGTGTGGGGGTTCGTGAGGGCGGGCTCTCGGGTCGTGCTCTCCGGCCCACCCACGCTCATGCCGGATCCGTTCACCGCCGGGGGCTGGGGATCGGCGGCCAGCAGCAACGGCGTCGCCAACCCCATGGCGAATGTGTCCGTCGAACCCGACCTTGATGCCGCCATCGACGGAGCCGATCTGGTGATGGCGTTGCGGTTGCAATCGGAACGCCAACAGCGCGGCTTCTTCCCCAGCCTGCGCGAGTACATCCGCCGTTGGCAGGTCAACGACGCTCGCATGGCCCGCGCCAAGCCTGACGCCCTGCTGATGCACCCGGGCCCAATGAACGAGGGCATCGAGGTCAGCAGCGGCCTGGCCCACGGCGAGCGCTCCCTGATCGAGGAACAAGTCACCAACGGCGTCGCCATTCGCATGGCCCTCCTGTACCAACTGGTCGGCGCGGCGGCGGTAGAGAACTGAACGATGGTTATTTCGTCCCAAGACCAACCCATCCTGATCACCGGCGGCCGCGTGATTGATCCGGCCAACGGCAGGGATGGCGTCTTCGACGTGTTGTTCGCCGACGGAATGGTCAAAGCCGTTGACCAGTCCATACCCGCCGATGGTTTGGACCGAACGACGAGGGTGATTGACGCGAGTGGCCTCGTGGTATCGCCCGGCTTCATAGACATCCACACCCACCTTCGCGAGCCCGGGTTCGAATACAAGGAAACCATCGCCACGGGCGCCGAGGCCGCCGTGCGCGGCGGGTTCACCACCATCTGCGCCATGCCCAACACGGACCCCGCCATCGACAATGCCGCTGTGGTGGATTACATCGCCAACCGCGCCGCGACCGTTCCGGCCCGCGTTTGGGCGTTCGGTTGCGTAACCAAGGGGCGCAAAGGGCGTGAGCTGGCGGACATGGAGGAGCTGATCACCTCCGGAGTGGTGGCGTTCAGCGACGACGGCGACCCGGTGTACGACGCCGGCCTGATGCGGCTGGCTCTAACCTACAGCCGAGACCTCGGCGTCCCCATCAGCAACCACTGCGAGGACCGCGCGCTATGCTGCGGCGGCGTTATGGCCGAGGGTTGGGTCAGCAGCCGTCTGGGCCTGCCTGGTATCCCCTCCGTGGCCGAGGAGGCCATGGTCGCCCGCGACATATCCCTGGCCGAGTTGACCGGAGGACGGTTACACCTGGCCCATCTCAGCTCTGCCGGCAGCGTGGCGATGGTACGCCAGGCCAAGGAGCGGGGCATCGCCGTCACCGCTGAGGTTTGCCCGCATCACCTGCTGTTGACCGACGCATGGGCGATGGGCGGCAAGGGCGACCCGAACGTGGCCGCCGGGCCGATGGCCTACGACACCCGCACCAAGGTGTACCCGCCGTTGCGCACCAACACCGATGTCGCTGCCTGCGTGGCAGGACTGGCCGACGGCACCATCGATTGCGTCGCCACCGATCACGCCCCCCACGAACGCGTCAGCAAGGAGTGTACCTACCCCGAAGCAGCGTTTGGCATCAGCGTCCTGGAGACCGCGTTGGGCACGGCGCTGTCCACGGTGCACAACGGCGCCATCAGCCTGCCCACGATGATTGAGCGATTGACCACCGGCCCGGCCCGTGTGTTGGGCAACGGCCTGCCCAACTATGCTGCCCTTACTCTGGGCACGCCGGCCGACCTGGTGCTGTTCGATCCGGATGCAGCCTGGACGGTGGACGTAAACCGGTTCGCATCTATGGGCCGCAACACCCCGCTTGACGGCGTTGAACTGCGCGGACGCGTCGCCGCGACGATTGTGGGCGGTCGTGTAGTGTTTGAAGAGCCTGACCTACTGAACAAAGGAGACATAGCGTGAGCGGTGTGGTGCATCTGGTACTGGAGGACGGCACGGTTTTCACCGGCGAGTCATTCGGGGCCCAGCGGGACGGATGGGGCGAGGTGGTGTTCAACACCACGATGACAGGATACCAGGAGGTTCTCACCGACCCATCGTACGCCGGCCAGATGGTGGCGTTGACCTACCCGTTGGTGGGCAACTACGGAATCAACCGAGCCGATTTCGAGTCCAAGCGCATCCAGGCCGCCGCCCTCATCGTTCGCCAGCACTGCGACCTGCCCAGCCACAGCACCAGCAACATGACGCTGGACGCGTTTCTCAAGGAATACAATATCCCGGGCATCAGCGGCATCGACACCCGCGCTTTGACGCGCCGGCTGCGCACTCGCGGCGTAATGATGGGCCTGTTGACCACCGACGACCCGGACGCAGGGCGAAGCAAGCTCGCGGAACTACCTCGCTATGACAATCTGGATCTGGTCAGCACCGTCACCACGCAGGACGGTTACGCCTGGGACGGCTCCGAGCACTCCGGGTTCCCAACCGCTCCCCCGCCGGCGGGCATACGCCGTATCCTGGTGACTGACGTTGGATTGAAGTACAACATCCTGCGCCTCTTGCAGAGCCGCGGTTGTGAGGTGTTCGCCGTTCCCGCGACTACGCCGGCCAATGTCATGCTGGCTATGCAGCCATCGGGATTGCTGCTGTCCCCTGGCCCCGGCGATCCGGAACTCCTGGGCAACATCGTGGACAACGTACGCCAGTTGATCGGCCGTGTTCCCATCATGGGCATCTGCCTGGGGCACCAACTGGCGGCACGGGCCTTGGGAGGGCGCACCTACAAGCTGAAGTTCGGACACCGCGGCGGCAATCACCCGGTTAAAGACCTGGAATCGGGTCGGGTGCACATCACCGCGCAGAACCACGGTTACGCCGTGGATGCCGATAATCTGCCCGCCGGTTTAGAGGTCTCCCAGATCAACCTCAACGATAATACCGTTGAGGGCCTGCGCCATCGGGAACTGCCGTTGTTCACCATCCAATACCATTCGGAAGCGTCGCCCGGGCCGAAGGATAACGAGTACCTTTTTGATCGTTTCCTCGCCATGGTTGACGACGCCAAACCGGCGGGCCGGTCCGCGTAGCGAGAACCCTCAATCATTTGGAAGGGGCAAGCAGAGCATGACCGGATTCACCAGTTTTCTACTCGAGCAGGGCATTGAAACTGAATTACCCATTGGCCTGAATGACGCGTTGGCTTTACTGGATGAGGTGCTTCCCTCCTTTACTCACCACGGGCGCGGCTACCTGCTGGCGGCGGTCAGCCGAGGGCAGTTGGGTTCCCGCTGGGAACTAGCCGTAAAACTCACCGACCTCGCTACCAACGAACCCATCGACGACCGGCCGGTGGGCTTCGTCCACGTCTCCAAAATCGCTCCGGATGCCACTGATCTGGTTATCCCGCCGCGCACTCCGGAAGGTGGCATCGACGTCGGCCATTTCGACAGCGAGGGCGAGTACTTTGGAGCCTTCATTTTCCAGATGATCAACGCTCTGGTCGAGCGGCAACTGATGGAACTGCCCGGGGCCATGCCCCGTTTTTCGTAACTCTTCACACCGCACAGCAAGGACACTCCATTGAGCGATCTTTCCCAGCAACCCCGCAAGGTACTGGTCATCGGCTCCGGCCCCATCGTCATCGGCCAGGCCGCCGAGTTCGATTATGCCGGCACCCAGGCCTGCAAGGCCCTCCGCGAAGAGGGAGTGTCCGTCGTTCTGGTCAATTCCAATCCGGCCACGATCATGACCGACCGCGACATCGCGGATCGCGTCTACATCGAACCGCTGACCGTTCCGGTGCTGGAGCGCGTCATCGCTTCGGAACGCCCTGATGGGATTCTTCCCACGCTGGGCGGGCAGACCGGCCTCAACCTGGCCGTCGCGTTGGCGGATGCCGGTGTGCTGGACCGCTATCAGGTGCGTTTGCTGGGCACCCCGTTGGAGACCATCCGCAAGGCCGAGGACCGCGATTTTTTCCGGCAGTTCCTGTTGGACATCGGCGAACCCATGCCGCCCAACCGGACGGTATCCACAATGCCAGAAGCGCAGGAATACCGCGCCGAGGTCGGCCTGCCGCTGGTGGTGCGACCCGCATACACCCTGGGAGGGACGGGCGGAGGCATCGCCGAGACGGACGAGGAGTTCACGGCCATCGTGGAAAGCGGGTTGTCGGCCAGCCCGATCAGCCAGGTGCTGCTGGAGCGCTCGCTGGTGGGCTGGAAAGAGGTGGAGTACGAGGTGATCCGCGACGGCGCCGACAACTGCATCACCGTGTGCAACATGGAGAATTTCGACCCCATGGGCGCGCACACCGGGGACAGCATCGTCGTCGCCCCCAGCCAGACGCTGACGGACAAGGAGTACCAGATGCTCCGCACCGCCAGCCTGAACATCATCCGGGGTCTCGGCATCGAGGGCGGCTGCAACATCCAACTCGCCCTGCGACCTCATCCCGACGCCATGAAGAACCGGCCCGGTGATTGGGAGGCCGATTCGGACTACTACGTCATCGAAGTCAACCCCCGCGTCAGCCGTTCCTCCGCATTGGCCAGCAAGGCCACCGGTTACCCTATCGCGCGGGTGTCCGCGAAAATCGCGGTGGGCCGACGCCTGGACGAGATCGCCAACGCGGTGACGGATAGCACAGTGGCAGCCTTTGAGCCCGCCCTAGACTACTGCGTCGTAAAGATACCACGCTGGCCGTTCGACAAGTTCCCTAACGGCGACCGCCATGTGACCACCCAGATGAAGGCCACCGGCGAGGTCATGGCCATCGATCGCAGTTTCGAGTCCGCCCTGCAGAAAGCCACGCGCGCGCTGGAGCAGTCCAACTCGTCGCTCCTCTGGGAAGACAAGGATTGGAGAGACCTGAGCGCACGACCGGGCCGCCAGCAGTTGCTGGACACCCTGCCGTTGCACCCCAACGACCTTCGGCTATGGGCCCTTACCGCAGCCCTGCGTCGGGGCATCACCCGCGATGAACTGGTGGCGCACACCAGCATCGACCCGTGGTTCGTCGCCGCGCTGGAACGCATCGTGGACCAGGAACGCCGCCTGCTCGGCAACCCGCTGACGCCGGCGACGCTTCTGGCCTCGAAGCGGCTGGGATTCCCCGACCAGGAGATCTCCACGCTGTCCGGGCTGCTCCCTGAGCAGGTGCGACAGATGCGCCAGCAACACGGCATCAGGCCGGTTTTCAAGATGGTGGACACCTGCGCCGCCGAGTTCGAAGCCGCCACGCCGTACTACTACAGCGCGTACGACTCCGAAAACGAAGCGCCACCGCTGGAGGGACCCAAGGCCGTGGTCATCGGCAGCGGTCCCATTCGCATCGGCCAGGGCATCGAGTTCGACTATTGCAGCGTGCATGCGGCGTGGGCGCTGTCCCAGGCCGGCGTCGCCAGCATCATGGTCAACTCCAACCCCGAAACCGTGTCCACCGATTTCGACACCAGCGACCGCCTCTATTTCGAGCCGCTGGACGAAGAGGCCGTGCGCGACATCATCGACAACGAGACCATCGACGATAACCCGCCACCCAGCCTGGTGCAGTTCGGCGGGCAAACCGCCATCAACCTGTCGCAGTCCCTGGCCGCCGCCGGCCTGCCCATCCTGGGTTCCAGCGCCGAGGCCATCGACATCGCCAGCGACCGGCAGAAGTTCGAGCGGTTCCTGGTGGACCTGGGTATCCCGCAGCCGCCGGGCGCCACCGTGACGTCGGTGGACCAGGCGTTGAGAGTAGCCCAGCGCATCGGCTATCCGGTGGTGGTCCGCCCCAGCTACGTGCTCGGTGGTCGCGCCATGGAAATCGTCCGCAACGCCACCGAACTCATCCGCTACCTGACCATAGCCACCGAGGTGACGCCGGAGCGCGAGGTTCTCGTCGACCACTACATGGAGGGCCGCGAGTGCGAGGTTGACGCCATCTGCGACGGCGAGCGCGTTCTGATTCCCGGAATCATGGAGCACGTGGAGCGCGCCGGCGTCCACAGCGGCGACTCCATGGCCATCTATCCGGGCCTGAACCTCACAGAAGAAGAGGTCGATACGCTGGTCGACTACACCACCCGTATCGGTTTGGCGCTGGGCGTGCGCGGCCTGATGAACATCCAGTTCGTCCTGCAGGGCGGCAGCGCATACCGCAGCCCCAGCATCCGGTCCAACGGCGAAGAAGAACCCACCACGGTGTACGTGCTAGAGGTCAATCCTCGGGGCAGCCGCACCATCCCGTTCATCTCCAAGGTTACCGGGGTGCCGGTCGCCAACTTGGCCACTCGTGTCATGTTGGACGACAAGCTGAGGGATCTGGGTTACCAGGGCGGACTGTGGCCGCGGCAGAAGCTGGTGGGCATCAAGGCTCCAGTATTCTCCATGTCAAAGCTGGTCGGCGTGGACTGGTACATGGGCCCGGAGATGAAATCCACCGGCGAGGTCATGGGCATCGACTGGGATTTCACCGGGGCGCTCACCAAGGCGCTGCAGGCCGCCAGCATCAACCTCTCTCCCGGAATGGGCGTGTTGCTCAGCATCTCCGACCACGCCAAGGCGGACTCCTTGCCGTTGATTCGCGGCCTCGCCGACGCCGGCTGTCAGTTGTACGCCACCGAGGGTACGGCGGCCATGATCACGGCGATGAACCTGCCCGTGACCACTATCACCAAGCGCATCGGCGAGGGCTCGCCCGACGTGTTGGACGTCATCAACGACGGCACCGTGGGCGCGGTGGTCAACACGCTGTCCGGCGATACCTCGGTGATGCAAGATGGGTTTTTCATCCGGCGCGCCGCAGTGGAACGGCGCATACCGTGCTTCACCTCGTTGGACACCGCCCGCGCCGCCATGGAGAGCATGCTCAGCGGCCTGGATAACTACAACATCCTGACCACGGAAGAGTACCTGACCACACCGCGTTTCTAGCGCGGCATTGGGAAGACCATACGGTTGTAGGGGCGGGTTTGAAACCCGCCTCTACCAGTCCATCACCATGCCGATGTCCATCTGCTCGGCACGCTCCCACACCACCTTGGCCGCCGCCACATCCGCCAGCCCGGTGCCCATCAGCTTGCAGTAGACGATCTCGTCGCTGGATGCGCGGCCTGGGATAGTCCCCGCCACCACGTGCCGCAACTCGTGGAACTGGCTCCACTGCACCAGCCCCAGGTCCACGGCTGCCGAGATGTCACCGCACTCGAGAGGCGCCTGTTCCAACGAGTCCACGAACCGGCGGTTTGCCCGGGACAACGTGCCGTCATCTACCTCGCGGTATCTCAGCAGAGTCGGGCCGGCTCCGATCACCGTTGTCCCTGCTGATAGCCACTCGCCCTGCACCACCGGTGTTTGAGCAGACGCTATGGCGATCACAACCTCGCAATCGGCGACCGCGCTCTCGTTGGTATCAGCCGCGATCACCGGAACCGCAAGGTCGTCGGTCATGCGCGTTGCGAACGCCTGTCGGTTGTCGGCGTTGCGGCTGAATGCCTTGACCTCGCCAATCTGCCGCACCATGCTCACGGCCCGCAACTGGTCTCCGGCCTGGTTGCCGGTGCCGATGATCCCCACCGTGGCTGTGCCATCGTTTGCCAGGTGCTTGACGGCCACCGCAGTCGTGGCGCCGGTCCGCAGTTGACCCAATCGGTTGGCCTGCGTGTAGAGCAGCAATTCGCCGCTCTCGGCGTCGTAAAGGCTCACCTGGAATGAATACCCGTTTCGGGTGTTGGTGAAAGTCTTTACCCCAAAGACGCCATCGTGCATGATCGCGCCGCCCATTACCGCCAGGTATCCACCCGGGGTAGCAATGCGCCGTCGCGACAGGTTGGCGGCCTCGCCCCCACCATGGTTGTCCATCATCGATTCGATGGCAGGCAGGACGTCTTCCAAGCTAACGCATTCGTTAACCTGAGCGTTGGTAAGGAACCGCGCCATATCGTGATCCGTTAAGAGGGCTAACGAGCGAAATAGAGCCGGTTGGTGCGCACGTACTCGCGCTGGTTGGGAGGCACCGTAAACTCGTCGAAAATCGCGGAAACAGGACACACCGCCACGCAGTAAGCGCAGTCGATGCAGTCGTCCGGGTTGATATAGTACATCGGCGCGTCGTCGTCGGTATGGATGCAGTCCACGGGGCAAACTTCGACGCAAGAGGCGTCTTTGACACCCTCGCAAGGCTGTGTAATCACGAATGCCATCAGATTACCTCGACACGGGCGGATAGTCGCGGCAATTTCGGTCGCCGGCCCCCTGGTCGGCGCGACCCGTGGCTGGCCCGTTAATAGGCCGTATTCTGCGGTTTGTCCCGATATTTTGTCAAGGTATATGGCTACCATATCGCTATTCCTGACGGCGATATGATTCTGTCCGCAAAGGGCGCCACCCGAGCGAATAATCTCGCACAAAACTGCACGTTCCCAACCCAATCGCACAAGGTCCCCAGGTCTCACTGGCACAAAATTCCGGTGGTCCGGTCATGTTGATCTCATGCGCCGACCGACCCACACGCCTCTCAAGTCGCAAATTGCGGCCCCGTTGCATTATTGATTATCCTGATATATTATATCGTTTCAGTGCAGGGATGCGAACACAACTGGGTTTGAGTTAGAGGTGGACGCCCTATGGAACTGCGAGAGATTATCAGCTTTTATCACGTAGCCCGGCTGCGCAGCGTATCCAAAGCGGCCCGCAAGCTGGAGCTCGGGCAGCCCACAGTCACCACCCACCTGCGCAAGCTGGAGGGCGAATTCGGCATCACCCTGTTCGACCGCATCAAACGCCCCATCCAGCTCACCTCTGAGGGTTCTCTGTTCTACGAACTGGTGACTCCGATCGTCGAGTCCATCGACACGCTGAAAACCCAGATGGACTACTCCGAGGGCCGTGGCTCTTTCGTCGTCGGCGCGTATCCCGACATCGTCTCCTACCACCTACCCCGTCCCATCCGCCAGTTCCGCTCCAAGTATCCCGACGTTCGCATGCGTCTCGTGGCCCGCTCCTACGCCAACCTGATCCAGCTGGTCAAATCCGGCGAGGTTGACCTGGCATTGTGCTCCGCTCCTCCCAACGATGATCCATCCCTGGAATTTGCGGAACTCTTCGACTATAACGTGGTGCTCATCACCGAGCCCAGCCACCACTTGCTGCACTGCGACCCGGTGACCATCGAGGACATGGCCCAGTTTCCCCTGATCCTCAACAGCCCGGAGAGCCTGAGCCGCCGGCGCGTGGAGCAGAAACTGCGGGAGCGGAGCGTCAACTACGACGTGGTGCTGGAGATGGACAACACCGAAATGATCAAGCGCTACGTTGCCATCGGCATGGGCATCGCCATCGTCAGCGATTTCACCCTCCATCCCGAGGACCACGACCGTCTGGCCGTGGTTCGCCTGGATCATATCTTCCCGTCGGCCAACATCGGCGTCTGCACCCTGCGCGGCAAGTTCCACGGGCGCGGCGTTCGCAACTTCATCAACACGCTGGCCGAAAACCTGTCGGGTTTCCACGCCGATCTCTGGGACTGGGACGTCGACCACGGCGGCGAACCGCGAACCGCAGCCATCGCCAGCGGCACCGAATAGACCGCTCCCTACCGGCAATTCTGGTTTTTCGGGGCAGGCTCGTAGCCTGCCCACTTTCGTTGCGTTAGGGTATGCGTCCCAGGAATTCCGAGGCTCCGCGCGCCACCCAGGCGTTCCACGACGTCATCAGGAACCGGGCGCCCTTGTCCACATACGACGCCACGTTGTCGTCGTTGACCAGCGTGCCCGCAGTTCGCCCGGCGTTGACAATGCGGGCGATGGTGTCGTCGATGGCCGCCTGGACTTCAGGATGACCCACATTTCCGATGTGCCCCATCGTCTGGGACAGATCGGTCGGCGCAACGAAGAAAACGTCGATATCGTCCACCTTGAGGATCTCGTCCAGGTTGTCCAGGGCAGTGACCTCTTCGATCAGGACTACGACCATGGTTTGATCATTTGCTCTATGCACATAGTCCGGCACGCCGAAAGATTGCCGGCCTCCAAACATTCCACGGTAGCCCAGCGGGGCGAACTTGGCCGCGCCGGCGGCTGCCTCTGCCTCTTCCCGCGTGTTCACGTGGGGCAGCACCACGCCCATGGAGCCACGGTCCAGCGTCCGCGTAATCAGTCCTGCGTCGTTGGCATTGCAGCGGGTGATGGACGCCATGCCCCACAGGTCGCAGGCCCGCGTCATGTCGCCCAGCGTCTCCCAGTCCACCGGGCCGTGCTCGCACTCCATCCACACCGAATCGAACCCGACCGGGCCCAGAAAATCGATGATCTCGCTGCTCATCAGGCCGGAAATGCAGGTGGTGGGTTCACCCCGCTGCAACTTCTCTTTCGCTGGGTTGGTACGTATGGCTGGCACGGCGCGCCTCCTGTGGATTGGGGTGTTCAAACAATCTCGGCGGAGTATAACAGCATCGCTGCGCGCTAACCCTTGACCTCGTAGCCACGCGGCGTGACCATGCGCCCGTTGTGCACGTAGGTGTTCGAGTTGCCGATCACCACGGTGGTGAACATGTCGATGCCCAGCCTGTCCCCGTCCAGGCCGCCCAGATCCGCCAGCCCAACGGCCTGCTCGGGACGGAAGGCGTGTCGCACGATGCCCACCGGAGTATCGGCGCTGCGGTGCGCCAGGTAGATCTCTCGCGCCTCTTCCAGTTGCGTGACCCTTCGCCGGCTGCGGGGGTTGTACAGCACCGTTACGAAATCGCCGGCCGCGGCGGCTTCCAGGCGTCGCCGTATCTGCTCCCAGGGTGTCAGCAGGTTGCTCAAGCTGATGGCGCAGAAGTCCTGCATCAGTGGCGATCCTAACAGCGCCGCCGCCGACTGTAGCGCCGATACACCCGGCACCGTTTCCACGGCTGGGCTTTGTCCATCCCAACGCCGGTCGGTCAGCACTCGGAACACCGGCCCGGCCATCCCGTAAATTCCGGCGTCGCCGGACGACACCACCGCCACGGTCTTGCCCGAATACGCGATGTCCACTGCCAGCGCGGCGCGTTCCAGTTCTTGCCCCAGCTCCATGGAGTGGCTGACCTTGCCCGCCGCAGCGTCGGGCACCTGGTCGATGTAGAACCGGTAGCCCACCAACTCGTGGCTTTCGGTAATGGCCGCGTTGGCGGCCGGCGTGAGGTGGCCGGAGTCGCCGGGCCCGAGTCCAACCAGGTAAAGTTTTCCGTTGCTCATATACGTTCCGATGATTATTGCGAGCGATTGGTGATTCGGGCCACCGCCACCGTCGCCCGATCCGATTTCGTGCGCGGCACCACCAGCCCAACCGCGCCGGCCGCCAGCATCGCCGCCGGCTCAGACACACCGAACACGCCGAGCAATTCCCGCGCCGCCGATGGTGTAGGGCGTCGCAATTGGGCGGTGCCCTCAACGGAGGATGCGGCGCGCTCACAACAGGCGTTCAGTTCGTCAGCAGTGTGAATCTCCAGCGGAACGCCCAGCGATTTCGCCAATTCGATGATCCCTGATTCGTCGGCCTTGATGTCGGCAGTGGCGATTTTTGCCACGCTCTGTAGCGCCAAGCCGTGCTTTTCGAGCGTTTCTTCGACCAAACTCCTCAGATGTTTCGCATCGACTCCCCGGCGGCAACCCACACCCGCTACCAACGTCGGCGGCCGGTACGTGATCACCGGATGTGTGGCATCGACCGTCAACAACCGGTCGGACACGATCAAGGTGGCCGCGAACTCGTCGCTCACCGCTCGAGCCAGGTCGCTTAGCTGGATGATACCGTCGGATTTTGGGGAGTCATCGGGCCACCACGCTCCCGTTTCAGGATCCAGCCACAGCGCGACGGCTTCGCCGTTCACCACCGCCGCCGCCGCTCGCGTCAGGTCGGTGGGCGATGCGTCAAACCGCCAACCTTGTTCACGACCGACCAAGTCGATAGCAGTGACGTTCAGCGCGTCTGACGCCGAGGTGATGACGGGTTGGGCTCCGATGGCTTCGGCAACCCTCCGGGCCAGTTCGTCGCCGCCGCCCACATGGCCGGACAGGACGCTGATCGCGAATCGACCGCCGTCATCCACGCATACCACTGCGGCGTCGCGCTTCTTACCCGCGAATACCGGAGCCAACAGGCGCACGGCCGCCCCAATGGGCAGGAAGACAATCAGAGCGTCGCGGTTGACAAATAGATTCTGCAATACCGGACGCAATGGAAGGTCGTAGAAGCGAGTATCGCCTTCGGAGCCTTCGGCCAATCGGCGTTCAAGATGTAGCTCGGTGCCGGGCAAGCTGGATGCCAGCCGCCGCGCCAACGCGGCGCCGGGCTTTGACACCGCCACTATTGCAGTGCTTGGGCTGTAAGCGGAGGACACGACCTTGTACGTCTAATCGTCGCCGGTGGGCGCGGGTGTCGCAGGCTCCGGATGGATCTCGTAACCGCCGGCGTCGTAGAGGTCGGCGCGGTCGGCATCGGCATGGTCTCCCTGGCCCGCCCGGCGATACAGGTGAGTGTAGTCGTCCGAATACAGATGCGACACCGCGACTCGTTCGTCAGAATCGGGGTTGAGCAGTTCGGGATCGACCGCTTTCCCAACGATGATCAGCGCCTGTAACGTGATTTTCGCCTCGCGCACCTTCTCCGCGATGTCGGCCAGCGTGCCCCGGATGATCTTCTCGTCCGGCCAGCCCACGCGATATGCCACCGCCACCGGCGTGTCGGCAGGATAGCCGGCTTCCTGCAACTGGTTGGCAATGCGGAACATCCTGGTCACGCTGAGGAAAATCGCCAGCGTGCTGTGATGCCGCGCCAAGTCCACCAGCGCCTCCCCCTCCGGCATCGGCACGCGACCCTCGGCACGGGTCATGATCACGGTCTGCGAGACCTCCGGCACGGTCAGTTCGGACTTCAGTACCGCGGCGGCGGCGAACACCGCGCTGACGCCGGGGATGATCTCGTAGTCAACCTTTTCCCGTTCCAGGACCCGCATCTGCTCCAGAGTGGCTCCGTAAAGGGAGGGATCGCCGCTCTGGATGCGGGCGACCGTTTTCCCTTCGCTCACCGCCCGCAGCGTGACCTCCATGATTTCGGGCAGGGCCATTTCCTTGCTGCCGTACACCTCCGCGTCCGGCTTGGCGAATCCAGCAATCTCGGCCGGCACCAGCGAGTCCGCGTAGATAATCACGTCAGCGTCGTCGATGATGCGCTTGGCCTTCAGCGTGAGCAGTTCTGGATCGCCGGGGCCCGCCCCGATGATGTACACCTTGCCGTTGTTGTCCATGTGGTGTCCCTCCGGGGAGCTCTCTCCGACTACCGCCGGATGATGAGGAGCGAGAAATAATCGAGGTCTTCGTTGGAAAGTTCGTGTATGTCGCGCACCACCCGCTCACTCTCCGTGGTGGCTCGTCGCACGTAGATGGTGCGTCCGGCCAGGCCCAATCGTTCCAGGTTGGCCAGGGCGTCCAACAGCGTGCGGTTGACCTTCATCAGCACGATGGTGTCGTACAGGGCGATGGCCTCGCGCAGGTCGTCGATACCATACACTGCCGGCAGTATGGCGAGCCGCTGGCCGTGATGCACCAACGGAGCCGCCGCCGATGCCGCCGCGGCCATCACCGAGGACACGCCGGGAATCACCTCCACGAGCAGGTGCGGGTATTCGTCTTGCAGCGTTTCCAGCACGTAGGCGAACGTGCTGTACAGCATCGGGTCGCCTTCGGTGATGAAGGCAACATCCTTGCCCGCCTCCAGGTGCACGGCCAGGTCCCGCGCCGCGTTCCGCCAGACCTCTCCGGCAGCGTCTTCGTCATTGGTCGGAAACTTGGCCCGCACCACTTGCTGATTCGCTTCGTCGATCAGATGCTTTACGATGCTGTAGGCATAGCTCTCCCGGCTCACGCCGGCCTGCGGCACCCAGATCACCGGCACCGATTGCAGAACCCGCTGCGCTTTGACGGTCAGCAACTCAGGATCGCCGGGACCCACGCCCACGCCATATAGGCGTCCGTGGTCGGAGGGGGTCGTCATTTTTGCCCCCACACTACAAATACCGGGTTCATTGCTTCCAGCCGCAGGGTTTCATCGGGCAGTTCGCGTCCTCTCGACGCGGCTACCATGGTCATCTGGGGTCCGAGTGACATATCCCTCATTGCTTTGTATGTGTCGTTGGCCCGTTCCATTACCGCAAAATTCGCGACCACTCGACCACCGGAGCGCAACCTGCCCACCACCTCATCTATGATCCCAGGCATGGCAGACCCTCCGCCTCCGATGAATACCGAGTCAGGGTCGGGCAGTTCCCGCAGCACCTCGGGTGCCGCGCCGATCACGACGGTAACTCGTGCGTCACCATAACGCGCCACGTTGTTTTCCAACAGGCCCGCGCTGTCCACGTCCTTGTCCACCGCGTAAACGTGTCCACGGTATGCGATCCTGGCCGCCTCGACCGCAACCGACCCGGTGCCGGCGCCAATGTCCCATACAATACTGTCGGGCCTCAAACTCAACGCATAAAGGCTCACCGCCCGCACTTCCGACTTGGTGATCTGGCCCCGCACCGGCTTGCGCTGTTCGAATGCGTCATCCGGCAAACCCAACGGACGCTCCAGGCCCGGATTGCCGCCGACGAAGCCGGCCTTGGAGTTTCTCACCGTCGGGTCAGCCCTCAACATTTGCCGCTGCTGTGGCAGGATCGCGCATCGGGATACCTTCTGGCGACGTGCTGGCCGAACCAAGAAGATTCCCCTCGAAATCAAAGCACAACGCGTCCACGATGATGGCTTCACCGTCGTCGCCCAGATATTTCTGCGCCTGTTCGCATACCAGTTGGCACATCACGGGAAAAACTTCCATCACGCCATGTTCCTGGGCCAGTTCCTGGAAATGCCGGCCGCTGGAGGCGTTGCGCATCTCTTCTTGCAGGTCTTCCGTCGCGCCGCACTGAGCCGCCAACTCCGCCAAGAACCCGGTATCCACCTGGTTACCGGCCACGTGAGTTACGAAATATCCCATCGCCATCTTGGAAAATTTTCCAACCATCCCAACGTGGGCAACCCGCTTGATTCCCTTGTTCACGCACCGCTTCATGGACGGGCCGGAGAATATGCCCGCCTCGACGTAGGCCATATCTGGCAAATCCAGCAATTCCCTGGTGTACTGTTCGCTGCGCGTACCCGTAGAAAGCACCAGGTGGTCCAGCCCGTTGGTCGCCGCCACGTCGATCGCCAGGTGCACGCTGGCCCGCCACGCCGCTGTGCTGAAGGGCTGCACGATTCCGGTGCTGCCCAAAATGCTGATGCCGTTGAGCACGCCCAAGCGCGCGTTGGTGGTCTGCTTGGCGATCTCCTCCCCGTTGGGTACCGAAATCCGCGCCCGCACGCCGGTCTCAGCCGGCCATCCGCACGCTTCCAGTCCCTCCGCGACCGCGTCGGCCATCATCCGCCGGGGCACCCGCGTGACCGCAGGCTCGCCAACCTCAATCCCGGTGCCGGGCCGCGTCACGGTGCCAACGCCCGGGCCGCCGGTGATCTGCAAACCCTTGTTGCCGTCCGGCAATCGCCAAACGCCGACTACGATCTCGGCCCCGTGGGTAACGTCCGGGTCGTCTCCTCCGTCCTTGATCACGGAGCACCGCACCCCTTCCGAGGGTTCCATCGCCCAACTGTTGTGGACCTTCAGGGTCGCGTAGCCGCGCCCGCCGGGCAGGGGGACCGACACCTCGTCGGGAGCCTTGCCGGACAGCATGAGGATCACCGCCGCTTTGGCGGCAGCGGCAGCGGTTGTGCCGGTGGTGTAGCCCGTGCGCATACCTCTCGGATCCCGTTTGGTCGGGCGCGAGTAGTCGCTTTCGGGCCGTTCCATCCCGTTGCTTCCTTCCAAGTTGTTTTCCATGCGGCTCATCGTGCTCATTGCGCTGCGCTGCCAGTGTCGCCAGCTATCCCTCGGACTGCAAACGGCGAACCAATTCCCGCAGTCGTTCGTTTTCCGCCGAGAGAACGGTCCGTTGCGCTTCATGTGCGGCTCGTTCCGCTTCGTGCGCGGCTCGTTCGGCTTCGTGCGCGGCTCGTTCGGCTTCGTGCGCGGCTCGTTCGGCTTCGTGCGCGGCCCGCTCCTGCCTCCAATTCTCCAGGTACGATTCAGTCACCGGGTCGTAAAAGCGAGGCCAGCCGTCGTCCCAGCACAAAAACAGGCCCATAACCTCGCTGTACCCTTTGAGCACACCGTCGGGCTCCGTGGCCAGCTCAATCGGATGATACCCGTCGTCTCGCAGCATGCCCCCCGACATCGGCGCGCCATGATGCTCTCCACCGCTGGGATCGAAACGCCAGTATTCGGAGATACCGATGGTGGCGTATACCCGGGGTTTCACCACCGTATCCTCGGAGCCGGTGCTTTCTGAACCCACTTCCAGCGCCAGATCCGGTGGTTTGCCGGCTTCCAACGGCAGGTAAATCTTTCGACGACGAACGGCTGCTTGGTCCACCCCGAACGAAAGATAGATGTCGGGCTGTCGGCGCACGTTCAAATTGGTCGGGTCGTAGCAGAGGATCGTATTACTGCTGAGAAAAACGTCCGGACGACTCCAAAAGTCGGTGAACCGACTCGAGAGAATGCCGATGATTTCCTGGACTACGAGTTCCTGCTCCATGGCTTCGGGCATCGGCTCCGGCGCGTCCGGGTTGTATTCCAGACTGGTATAGTCGATTTCTCCCCTTTTTACGTAGGGCAGCATCGCCGGCTTTTGCGTTGCGGTGGTCATCGCCATCCTTACGATACGACGACAGATCGTCGGTCTAAAAGCATTATAACCAATTGCTCACGTACTGCGCTGCGCTGCTCGCACCCGATCGCTGGCTACCTGAACCAAACGGTCGTCCACACCCAGTGGAGGCGCCACCGACATCGGTACATCAGGATACGCTTCCTGCAATCTATTCATGGTGCCCAGCACATTGCGCTGCAGTATCAGGCCCGGGAAGAACAGGTACGGCGCGCAGATGATGCTGCCTACCCCGCGTTCCTCGATCAGTTCGGCCGCAGCGAACTCCATGGTAGGATCGCCGTAATGCGATTGGGCAACGGAGACCGCGTAATTCTCGCCCAGGGCCCGCTCAATCCAGCCGCCCAACTCCTTGAGCCACAGGCAGTCGTCGTAGCGGGTCTGGGTGCCCGCCTTGACCAGCAACACGCCGGTGGGCTTGCCATCATGCGGACCGGCGGCATATTCGGGCAGCGCGGCGATACGTTCGCGCACCAGGTCGGCGATGCGAGCGTCCGCTCCGAGACCCTGGGCCAGCCGCACCTCGACGCCTGGCGCTTCGGCGGCGATATCCTCCAGCACTTCGTCCATTTCCACGGTGGCGTGCCTGCCGTTGCCCAGCAGGTACGGCGCGATCACCACCCGATTGACGCCGGAGTCTGCGAGTATCGAGACCGCTTCCGGCGGATGCGGCGGCAGGAACTCCAGGCAAGACACAATCACCTGCTCGGCATCGCCGCCCAACGATTCCGCCAACCGTTCGCCGGCCTGCCGTAGCCCGACGGGCGTATTCGGACACCCCAGGCACCAGGCGGGGAACCTGGCGCCATCCGCGGCCCAGGCGCAGGAGCATTCATCTCGGCTGGCCCCGCGCTGGCTGCCGTGGCAGAGCAGCACCACACCCCAGCCGCCACTGGCTCCGTTGTGTTGGGCATCGGCAGGCATAAGGGTCACTCCTCTAGCAAGTCCAGGAGGGCGTTGACGGTGGCAGCGGCAGCCGAGCTTCCGCCTCGCCTCCCCAGGATCGTTATGTGCGGCACGTTGCGGCTCGCCAGTTCCGCTTTCGACTCCGGACACGCGACGAACCCAACCGGCATTCCAATAACTACGGCAGGCGACACTTGACCCTGGTCAATCAAATCCAACAGGGCCAGCAAAGCGGTCGGGGCGTTACCGATGGCAACCACGGCCCCGTCCATCTGTGGCGCCAATTCCCGCACCGCGGCGACGCTGCGGGTGGTCCCTTCCCGTCGCGCGCGCTCCGCGACGGCCGGCGCATCGATCAGGCAGTCAGTTTCGACGCCCCGCCTGGCCAGCGCAGCCCGCGATATGCCCACCTGCACCATGCGCACGTCCGTAACGACTCGCCGGGTGTTCTTCAACGATTCCAATGCCGCATCCACGGCGCCGTTGGCGAACCGCACGTCGGCGGCGATGGCAGGGTCACCCTCGGCCCGCACGATGCGATGCAACACGTAACGCTCAGCGGACGACAACGCAGCCTCGGAATCGTAGCCCTCGAGGCTTTCGGCGACCATCACCAGGCTCTGGCGATCGATCTCGTCCGGCAGCAGCGCGTATTTTTCAACTAGGGTCATGGACTCGCGATCCGCCAAGCTTTGGGCATGCCTCGGTTACAGGTAAATTACCCGCATCGGGATGACGCACTGTTTGTCTTCGTCCACATTAAGTACAAACCCCTTTGCAGACCATTCTCCCAGCACCGGTTCACAGTCGTCGTCGCCAAATATGACACTGTGTGAGTAATCCTCTCCACTGATGCGAAATTTGACGTCGCCCACTTTTAGGCCGGTCTGGCACACGAGGGATGTTGGCCAGCCCCAAGGCAGGTCATGAGGGTCCGGCTCCCAGCCTAACTCCCGCAAAAGGCGCCCGGGGAGTCGGGTGTATTTGGCTCCGGTTTTGGCCTTTACACGTAGCGGCTTCACCACAGAGTCGTCTTTGGTGCAAACGCCCAAATTCACGTAGAACGCAGTCATATCAACCTGCCAACTCCGATTCACCGATGTGATACCACGTTCATCAATCGGTGATTGACCGGATCGACGCCCATTCCCAACCCCTGTAAGGTATCGCTGCCCAGCAATTTCGGGCATTTTTCCTCGCCAAACACGAAGACGCGCACCAAGTCTTCGTCGTTGTATCGGATTTTCACCTCTCCCAGCTCCACCAAGGTCTGGGTGCCGTCGGCAAGGTCGGCGGGGCGGGGTGCCAAGTTGGGAACCCAGCCCAGATCACGCAACGTATCGGTAGGGAGCTGGCTGTAAGACGCTCCAGTGTCAACTCGCATATCTATATTTTCTATCCGAGAACCATCGGCGGCCCAGATCCCCAGAGAGGCAACGACTTCCCCCATGACGGCCCTCCCTACCCCACCACCACGTTAACCAGCCTCCCCGGTACATACACCACGTTGCGCACGGTCTTGCCGTTCACGTGGGCCTGCACCCGTTGGCTGTCCAGCGCAAGCTGCCGGGCCTCGTCCTCGCCGATCCCGGCGGACACGGTGATCCGGTCCCGTACTCTGCCGTTCACCTGCACCACCAGCGTAATCTCATCCTCGGCGGCCAAGTCCTCGTCCCAGCGGGGGAAATCCTGTTGGTGAACGCTGTAGGCGTGTCCGGTGCTCTCCCAAAGTTCCTCGGCGACGTGCGGTGCGATGGGCGCCAGCATCAGCAGGAATTTCTCGATGCTGTCACGCCAGGTGGCGCTGTCCACCGATTGGTCGTTCCTCACCCGACTCAGGTGGTTCACCAGTTCCATCAAAGCGGCAATGGAGGTGTTGAACTTAAAATTGTCCAGGTCCTCGTAACACTTGCGGATCGTTTGATGCAGCACGCGCTGCGTGTCCCGAACCGCCGCCGGATCCGTCGGATGGGCGTCCAATTCGCCAGCGTTGTATTCCACCAGGTTCCACACCCGGTTCAGCCAGCGCACCACCCCGTTGATGCCCTCATCGCTCCACGGACCTCCCTGATCCCACGGGCCGATGAACATCAGGAAGCAACGGACTGCATCGGCGCCCACCTGTCCTACCACGTCGTCCGGATTCACCACGTTGCCGCGGCTCTTGCTCATCTTTTCGTGGTCGGAACCCAGGATCACACCCTGGTTGAACAGCCGCAGGAACGGCTCGTCGATATCCAGCATGCCCATGTCACGCAGCGACTTGATGAAGAACCGGCTGTACAGGAGGTGCATCACCGCGTGCTCAGCGCCGCCGGTGTACTGGTTCACCGGCATCCATTCGGCCGCGGTGTCCGTTTCGAATGGCCCGCCGTCGAATTGCGGCGTGCAATACCGCAGCATGTACCACGACGAGTCCATGAACGTGTCCATGGTGTCTGTTTCACGCCGTCCCGGTCCGCCGCATTTCGGGCACACCGTTTTGACGAACGCCTCATTGATGGCCAGCGGCGACTCGCCGGTGGGTCGGAACTCCGCGTCCTCCGGCAGCAGCACCGGCAACTCCGATTCCGGAACTGGCTGCACTCCGCAGGTATCGCAGTACACCATCGGTATCGGCGTGCCCCAGTACCGTTGCCGTGAGATCAGCCAGTCCCGCAAACGGTAGGTCGTGGTGCGATGCCCCCAGCCCCGACGCTCCACGTCGTTGGAGATGGCGACCGTCCCTTCCTCGTTGGTCATGCCCTCGTAGGCTCCGGAGTTGGTCATAAACCCGTTGCCCAAGTACGCCTGCGCGGGTTCGCTCCCATCCCATTCAATGGGAGCTATGACTGTGCGAACCGGCAGCCGGAATTTCCTGGCGAATTCGAGGTCGCGGTCGTCGTGGGCCGGCACGCCCATCACCGCGCCCGTCCCATACGTGGTCAGCACGTAGTCGGCCACATAGATGGGCACGTGCTCGTTGCTGAGCCGGTTGCGTGCGCTCGCTCCGATGAATACGCCCGTCTTTTCCCGGTCCGCCGACAAGCGGTCAATTTCCGAAGAAGCGCGGGCCCGTTCGACGTAGGCTTCGACTTCGGCTCGCTTGCTGTCCGAAGTCAGTTTCGCGACCAGCGGATGCTCGGGCGCCAGCACGATAAAGGTCACGCCGAATATGGTGTCAATCCGCGTGGTAAAGGTGCGGATCTCGCGCTCTTCCAAACCATAATCGGATATGTCGAACCCGATCTCCACGCCCTCGCTCCGGCCAATCCAGTTGCGCTGCATGGTCAGGATCTTGTCCGGCCAGTCGTCCAGCGTGTCGAAATCCAGCAACTCATCCGCGTAGTCTGTGATCCGGAAGAACCACTGCTCGAAATCGCGGCGCGTGATCGGCGTATCGCATCGTTCGCACACCCCGTTCAGCACCTGTTCGTTGGCCAGTACCGTCTGACACGATGGGCACCATACCACCGGCGCTTTGGCACGGTACGCCAGGCCCTGTTCGTACAGCTTTATGAAGAACCACTGGTTCCAGCGGTAATATTCGGGCAGGCAGCACACTACCTCACGGTCCCAGTCGTAGATCGCGCCCAACGACCGCAGTTGGCGGCGCATGTTCTCCACGTTTGACATGGTCCATTCGTAGGGGTGGATGCCCCTGGAGATGGCCGCGTTTTCCGCAGGCAGCCCGAACGCGTCAAAACCGATCGGGTGCAGCACGTTGTAACCCTGCATCCGCCGGAACCGCGCGTGGGCATCCGAGGGCGCCATCGCATACCAGTGGCCGATGTGCAGGTCGCCCGACGGGTAGGGATACATCGTCATCTCGAACCACTTCGGGCGCGGGTCGTTGTCGTCAACCCGATAGATGCCGTCTTGTTCCCACCGTTCCTGCCACTTGCGGTCGATGGCTACCGCGTCAAAACGAGGCTCAACTTGACGCTGCACTGTGGTCGTCATTGGAAGGGATCCCTCGTGCTGGAATTACTACGCCGTCGCTCAATATAGCACAGGCGAGAGCGCAACCGCGATGATAAGACAGTATAACATCGGCACGCTGCCCGCCCTGGGCCGACGCCAAATTTACCGCCTCGGATCCCCACTGGGCTCGCGCCCAACGCTAAGGGCACGGCGCTGTTTGACATATTGTCAGTTGCGCCGATAATAGCGCTGACCATACGACACGGCCGGCGGTTTACCCTCCGCTCCCCTGCATCCCCAGCCGGACACCCCCCTGTGAACGAACCGAACGACGGCTCCGCCGGCCCGGCCCCGTCCGCTGTGACGTGGCGCCGGGCCGCTCCCGTGCGGGTCCCGATCCGCTCGCGCTTACCGCCACGACGATGGACATCGGCGCCGGCTATCCTGTTGGGCGTTTTCCTGTTGCTCAACATCGTTGGCGGCTTGTTGTTGGTCCTCCCGGCTGCCGCCGCCGACGGTCAAAGCGCCGGTTTTCAGGTCGCTTTTTTCACCGCGATCTCGGCGTCCACCGTGACCGGTCTGACCCAGGTTGACACCCAGACCTTCTGGTCCACTTCCGGCCAAATCATCCTCTTCGTTCTGATGCTGATTGGCGGCCTCGAGTTCATGACCGCCGCCACCGTGTTGGTATTCTTCGGCCGGCGCACCACAGTAATCGAGGAGGAGGTATATCGCGACACCGTTGGCTCCGGCCACACCTCCAACGTCGCCAAGGTCGCGCGCAACATTGTTCTGGCCTTCATGCTGGGTTACTTCATCGGCGCAGTGTTGATCTTTTACCAAATGCGCTCCATGCCCGGTATGTCTTTGGCGGAGGCCGCCTGGCAGTCCATGTTCCTCTCCGTGTCCGCTTTCAACAACGCAGGCCTCTCCATCCTGCCCAACGCTGCCAGCGGGAACAACCTGGACACCCTGGGTGCGTACCCGTATCTCGCGGGACTGATCACGCCCATGATCATCCTGGGCGCGTTGGGATGGCCACTGATGGTGGACATGCGCCGGAACTGGCGCCCCGGGTTCGGCCGCGGGCGACTGAGCGGCCTGTACCTGTTCAATTTTTCGCGCTTCACCCTGGACACCAAGCTCGTCGTCATGCTCACTCTTTCCCTGTACGCGCTGAGCTCCGGCGCCTTCTTGTTCGCAGAGTGGAACGGCGTTCTTGCCGGCCATTCCTTCCTCGGTAAGGCAGGATCCTCCATTTTTCACGGCGCCAGCGGCCGCACGGCGGGGTTTGCGGCTCTGGACTGGAGCGGGGTGCGCGACTTTACCCTGCTCATCTATGGCGGGCTGATGTTTATTGGCGGTTCCACCGCGTCCGTCGCCGGAGGTATCAAGGTCAACACGCTCGCCGTGCTTCTGGCGGCGGCCCGGTCCGCCGCCCTGCGGCATCCCCGTACCGAGATATTCCGCCGTGAGATCGGGGAGACTCTGGTTGCCCGGGCGCTGATGATTGCCCTCATCGCCGTGGCCTACCTTGGCGTGGTGACCCCCATATTGACCTATACCGAACCCCACCTGAATTTTGAAAAGCTGATCTTCGAGACCGTTTCCGCTTTCGGTACCAATGGTATGTCCACCGGAGTTTCGGCCGATTTGAGCCTGGCCGGGTCTATAATATTTATGGTAACCATGCTTGCCGGTCGCATCGGCCCGCTCACGTTGGTCATGCTGCTGGCCCCTCGGGAAGAAGCATCCTACCGTTATCCCCAGGAACCCGTTAGAATTGGGTAACGATCATGCCGAATCAAGTCTGTGTCATCGGTCTGGGTCGGTTTGGCGCCAAATTGGCGACGACCCTGTTCCAAAGCGACCATGAAGTTCTGGGTATCGACCTGAACGACCTGCGCGTGCAGTCCATGCTGGGCCGCGTGACCTATGCTGTTGAGGCCGACGCCACCAGCGAAACCGCCCTGCGAGATCTGGGCATCGCCGACATGGACGTGGCCGTGGTCGCCCTCGGCAGCCAGGTGCAGTCCAGCATCATCACCACCATGCTGCTCAAGACGATGGGATTGCCATTTGTGATCGCCCGCGCGACGGACACCAGGCACGCGGAGATCCTGCACCGGGTCGGAGCCGATAAGGTGATCTTCCCCGAGGAGGAGGCCGCCGTCCGGGCCGCCAGCCTTGACCTCACCCCGAACTCCATCGACTTCATCGGCATCACCGACACAGATGGAATTCACAAATTGCGCCCTCCCGAAAACATGAGGGGACGCAGCCTGCGCGGCATTGGCTTGGGCAGCGAGAACCCCAACCGCCTGATCACCATGGTGATCCAGCGGGGCCATGAGTATATCGTCAACCCCAGCGACGACGAGATCATCGGCGACGGAGACATACTCGTCGTCGTCGGGAGCCACGAGCAGGTCTCTCGAGCCTTCCAGCGATGAGCGCGGACCACCCACCAACTGTCGTGAACACTGATGCCTGATCGAATCGGCTACCTGGGCCCCGCCGGCACCTACACCGAGCAGGCCGCCCTGCTCTATGCGCCGGACGCCGAGCTACAGCCCTACCCCACCATCAGCGCCGTGGGCGCCGCCGTAGTTGCTGACGAGCTGGAATCCGGCGTCGTTCCCATCGAGAACAGCCTAGAAGGGTCGGTCACTTTTACCCTAGACCTCTTGATCGCCCAGTCCGACCTCTCCATCAAGAACGAGGTGGTGATCCCCATCGATCATTACCTGGTGGTTCCGCCCGGCGTGTCGCCCGAATCGGTGGAGGTGATCTATTCCCACCCGCAGGCTCTGGCCCAGTGCCGCGCCTATCTTGGCGAGCATTTCCCAACCGTCCCCCGTGAGGCCTCCCTCAGCACCGTCGCCGCGGTTATCGACATGCAATCCAGCCGCGCGCCCGCAGCGGCCATCTGCCCCCAGCGCGCCACCGAGATTTACGACGTGCAGATTCTCGCCCAGAGCATCCAGGACAACTCGGCCAACCAGACCCGCTTCGTCGCCTTGGCCCACGACGACCATCCGCCCACCGGCCACGACCGGACATCCATTAGCTTCGCGTTCGCCATCGACCGTCCCGGCAACCTCTACCACGCCATCGGAGAATTCGCGGAACGCAACATCAATCTGGTCAAGATTGAGAGCCGTCCCACCAAGCGGGAATTGGGTCGCTACGTGTTCCTCATCGACTGCGAGGGCCACCGCGAGGAACCTGAGGTAGCGGCTGCCCTGCGGGGCCTGCGCGAGTACGCAGACGTATTCAAAATCCTGGGCTCGTACCCGTGCTGGGAACCTCCCACGGATTGATCGTCCTGCATGAGCACAGCCCGTATCGGAGCAACGTTCATAGGCGGCGTCCCTGCGTTCTTGTTCCGGTCCCACTTCCGTGTTCGCGGTGAAAGCATGCTGCCGGCTTTGCGCCACGGCGACCTGCTGCACATCGTGCCCCGGTCGTGGACGCCCGGCGGCTACCGACGTGGAGCCGTGGTGGTCGTAAAGTCACCGGCCATGGATGGCTCATTCTGGGTCAAGCGGGTCATCGGACTGCCCGGCGAATTCGTCACCGCGATCGACGGCGGGCGGGTCGTGATCGACGACGTACCGTTGACTGAACCCTATTCCACCACTGTCACAGACCGGGCCCACAAGACCTCGTCGTGGCTATGCGACGACCACGAATATTTCCTGTTGGGCGATAACCGGGCCGACAGCAACGATAGCCGCCGCTACGGACCCGTACCGTCGCAGACGATAATCGGCCGCGTGTGGCTCCGTTGGCCGCCGCGGCGCTCCGAACCGATGGGGCCCAACCCCCAATGATCCTGGACCGCGCCTCCGAACGCGTCGCGGACTGGGTCGGCGGCATCCTGTGGTTGGCCCGGGTCAGGCGCCGAATCGAGGCCGCAGCCGCCCGCTGGAGACCATTGCGCGTCGTTCTGGCGACGCTCGCGGCCGTGACGCGCAACGACGCGCAGCAACTCATCGCCGGCATTGCCTACTACGGAATGGTCGCGCTGATTCCGGTGTCCGTTGCGCTGTTGCAGTTTTTCGGACTCGCTTTGGGGCAAGAACTCTCCATGGGTTGGTTCGACGCGTGGTCATCCCGTTTGCTGCCCGGCGACATCGATCTCGAAGGCTTGCTGATCACCGAGGATTCCACCGTCGTAGGCATCACCGGCGTCTTCGCCCTGCTGGGCCTGGTCTGGGGGTCCTATAAGCTGTTCGGATCCGTGGGAGTCGTGGTCAACCGCATGTGGGGCATCGCCCCGGCCCAAGTTGGCATATTCGGCAAGACCCGCCAATACCTCCTCATGAGCGCCACGTCACTGGCCCTGTTGTTGTCCAGCGTGTTCACCTATCTGATTTCTTATGGCCTGTCGTCGCAAACCTCGCGCCGGCCCGACCCCACCGTGCCGTCCGATGTCATCGCAACGTTTATCACGCAAGGCTGGTGGTCCAATGTGTTCGCAGGACTGTTATCCGTTGTCGCATTCCTGATCGTGTACCGCTACGTACCCGAACGCCGCGTACTCTGGCGGTGGGCAATCATCGGAGCGGGCGTGGCCGGCGTGGCCCTGCAGGCGGTCAACTACGGTGTCGCGCTATTCATCAGCTACGCCGCGCCGTCCCACCTGGTGTACGGCCCGTTGGCGTCGGTGCTGATCGTGCTGGTCTGGCTGTTCGCCTCATCTGTTACGCTCGCCTCCGGCGCTGCCGTGGCCGCGTACGGACAGAACGTGTACAACCACGACGGCCCGACTCCCGGCCCCGGCTGGTTCCTGCGCTAGCCGCCCGACCCTCATACACTCCCACAACAAACGGGGGCGTCCATGTTGGTCGCCCCCATCGCGTTGCCGTTTGGGTTGCCTAGAGTTTCCAGAAACTCCCCACCTGACAGATTATGTCCACCTTGTTGATGGACTCCGCCGGCCACCCCACCATGTTCAGCCAGTCCTCGAAATGAGACTGTTCGACGGCCTCGCATTCGGAGATCAGCTTGCCGTTCTCCAAGTCGCCGTACACCTTGACGATGGTGGTCCGCCGGTCGGGTCGCCATTTTTTCACGGCATCGAGCTTGCTCCGGAAATCCTCTTCGGTGATGCCCGGTATGTTGTGGACGGCGATGAATCGTGCCATTGTTTCAAACTCCGTAGTCCTGGATTCCGGCTTTCGCCGGAATGACGGGAGGGTTAGTCGGCCGGCGGTACGAACGGGTACGGAATCGCCGGCCCGTCTTTGAGGGGCAGCACCACTGTCGCAGTGCCGGGCATGCTCTCGATGCCGTCCTGGGTCTTCATGCCGATTTCCAGCTCGATGAAGCCCATCTGGTTCTTTTCGTACTTGCTGGTAACCCGCCCCCACATGATCAGCACGTCCCCGGGAACCAGCATCGCCCGGTGCTCGAACCGCGCCTTCCAAGGCCAGCCGTTGGGCAGCGTCCAGTCCTTGAGGTACTGGGGCACCACGCTCTGCTTCCACGAACCATGCACCAGGATGCTGGGGTTGCGGTCATGGTTCAGCCCGAAATCCAGATCGTAATGGATCCGGTGGAAGTTCTCGATTGCCGCGCTCCACCGGAACAGGTGGGTCGGAGTGGGCTTGTAGATGTACTTGGGCAGTTCGTCGCCCTCGTTCACGTCCTCGTAATAGATCTGGACCTTGTCGCGCAGACCGTCCGCGTCGGGCCGTTCGTTGCGCTGCCAGATCTCCTCGGCTTCCATGTTCAGGAGGTCGTCAAGCAGGGTGGTCATAGCATATCTCCGAATGGCGAACAGAGCCGCTCATGGTGAGCTTGTCGAACCATCGGCAGCCGTCCTTCGACAGGCTCAGGACGAGCGGCTAACGGTATGGTCAACCTTCGACTTTACAATCGTCCTGCGATTTAGCGGCGAATCGTGGACGCCCGAGTGATGCACAGCGTAACGTCGTTCTGGTTCCAGTACCGCGTTTCCCGCGTGATGATCAGGAACGGCGTGCCGTCGCGACCCAGCCGCTCCCTGATGTCCGAGTAGCGGTTCTGGAAAAAGATCGTATCTCCGATGCTGGGGTAGGCGTACAGCTCAAGCTCGTTGCCAGCGTTGAGCACCCGCACCAAGTTGGTGGGCACCGGCGGCAACTCGCCCGGCCGTTCCACGGAACCGATGCCGTCCGACTCCGGATTCTCCTCGAAGGCCGCGGTGATGGGATCGCCCTGGTCGGGCCGGATCCGGCTGGCCAGGTAACTCACCATGATGGGCGGCGTGATCAGTTCGCCGTAGCGGGTCGTCTTGGCGTATTCGTCGTCCCAGTAGCGAGGGTCCGGGTCCATCAAGGCCTGCGTGAACCGGCGCATGTACTCGCCGTCCACCACGCCCCAGGATTCAACGACGTCCCCGCTGACGCCAATCATCGCCTGCACTTCCGGCGTCAGCGCGGTGGGAGGGGCTTGTTGAGTCATGTCAAATCGCTCCGAAAATTGCGGATGCTGGACTGCCGAAAAGCCTAGCGCAGCCCGCCCGGTTCGTCAATGCGACGCTTGGGTAGCCAAGAGTCTTCTGGCACCCGCTCATGGTGAGCTTGTCGAACCATCCTTCGACAGGCTCAGGATGAGCGCATTATGGGCGTCATGAGAATTTAGCAATCATGCTGGACGAGGCCCATAAGTTTTCTCTAACACACTCTCCAGTTCGTCCATCGTGTAACGGTACTCCTGCGTGCCCCGCTGCTGGATCACGAAATGCGCGCACGCCGACCCGATCTGCGCGGCCCTTTCCAGCCCTTCCTTGCGGATCAGCCCAAGGATGAACCCGCCCCGAAAAGCGTCGCCGGCACCTGTCGGGTCCACCACGTTCTCCGTGGGCACGCACGGCACGATGACCTCTCCGTCCGGCATGGTGATGCGGGTGCCCTGTTCGCCCAGGGTAGTAACGAGAACATCGGTCAACTGCATCAATCCGCCCTTGTCGATGCCCGTCCGCTCCGAGATCAGCGCCATTTCATAGTCGTTGGCGATCAGCAGGTCGCTGTTGCGTATGCACTCCGTGAGTCCATCGGCGTCCCACACCGGCAGCGACTGGCCCGGATCAAAAATGGTATAGACGCCGGCCTGCTTGCCGTCGGCGGTGAAGTTGGACATGTCGGTCAGGTTCCCGGGGCTCACGATGTTGATGGTGTCCTCGGGATCAACCTGCCCAAAGTCAAACCCCGCCGCCTGCTTCATCGCGCCCGGATTGAATCCGGTGATCTGGTTGTCCGCCAAGTCCGTCACGATGAACGCTGACGCCGTGGCTTCCTCGTCGACGATCTTGATGTCGTTGGTGGGAATGCCGTTCGCATCCAGCCGCGTGAAGTAGTCCCGGTAGTCGTTGCCGATGGCCGCAATCAACCGCGGCGTCTGCCCCAGCATCGCCAGCGAGTACGCGATGTTGCCCGCCGTCCCGCCGAAGTAGGCGTTGAACCCGTCCACCGTGAAGCTCAGGTTGATCTGGTGGACCCGCTCGGGCACAATGTGATCGCCGAAACGCCCGGGAAACGTCATGATGCGGTCAATTGCCAGGGACCCGGATACTAGTATTTCCATTGATGTCTCGTCCTCTGATGCCTCGTCCTAGATTTGCGTCATGAAATTTGTTGATGCCAATGTCGCGGGGTTCAGCAGCCCCACTTGCCGGCGATCTCACCGCCGAATTCCACCGCGCCGCCGGCCTTAATCCCATTTGCGGCAGCCTGCCCCGCGTTCAGCTCCAGAATGAATCGCACCATCCCCGCCGATGGGTAAAGTTCCAGCTGATCGCGAGGCGTGTCCAGCGGCGGGTTCGGCACGTCGGCCGTGACTCCCGCCACCACGCAGTCCGCCCGGATCCACACCATGTCCAGCGGGAAGTGCATGTCCGGCATCCAGAACGTGCGCGGCCCGTCCTCGTCGTACACGAACAACATCCCGCGGTTGGCTTCCATAGACGGCCGTCCCGATAGCCCCTGCGTCCGCTCCGCCGGCGTAACCGCCAAGTCCACGACGTAAACGGTGTCGCCGATGTGTACCAGCGGCCCGTCGGGCAGCGGCGTTGCGGTCGGCGTAGGCTCGGCTGTGTTGGTTGGAGCCGTGGTTGGCGTAGCGGAAGGAGGAGAATTCGCGGAGACAGTGGACACGGGCGCAATCATGGCCGGCGTAAAGGTCGAGGTGGGCGGCGCGGTCGCGGTTGGGGGAGATTGGGTTGCCAAGGCCACGACGGTCTGTTCGGTTGGTGGATTCGTAACGCCTCCCGGCGTTTTCGTACAGGACACTGAAACCATGGCCACCACTACCAGAACCGCGACCGCCAGTGTGGGCGTCCATCGCCGAATCCGCACGTCCCTGCGCATCCCTGGAATTGCGGCTGGTAGCGACTGGAAACTAACCGATCTCGGCCTTTATGTCCGCGATGCGCTCCCGCAACGACCGGAGCAGCAGCGACGTGGGCGGCGGCGCAACGTGCGTGTACCCCACGCCCATGTCCTGCAACTCTTTCGCGGTCAACGGGAACGCCGGATGATTCATCGGCATGGACAGCTTGGCCCCGCCGGCTGCCTTGACCTCCGCCGCCAGTTCCTCCAGCCGCGCCCGGATCACCGGACTCTGCGGATCCCGGATGCCCATGTATTCGGAGAAGTCCGTCGGCCCGATGGACACCAGGTCGATGCCCGGCAACTGCGCGATCTGCCCGATCTCGCTGATGCCCTTCTCGTCTTCGGTCATCACCGAGAGCACGATGTTCTCGTTGGACGTGCGCGTGTGCTCGTCCCAGTTGATGGTGCCGAAACGGGCGGCCCGCGTTCCGCCGGCGCCGCCGCGATGTCCCATCGGGGCGTAGCGCACCGCGTCCACCGCTCGCTTTGCGCCCTCCAGACCGTCGATGTGCGGGATGATGATGCCCTGGGCTCCGGCGTCCAGCAGCCGCAGGATCAGGTTTTCGTCGTTGCCGGGAATGCGAATCATGGACGTTACGCCCACCAGGTCGGCGGCCATGATCATCTGCGACACCAGCCCCAGGTCGAACGTGGTGTGCTCCATGTCGATGAACGCGGCGTCGAATCCAGCCAGCCCGATAATCTCGACCACCTGCGGGTCCGCGAACGTCACGTACGTGCCCAGTGCCAGCCGGTTTTCGCGCAGCGCCTTTCTGACTTTGTTCTCCTGCATGGGAACAAACTCCTTTTTTCAAATGGCGAACATCATAGCAGACACCGGGTCACGCTCGATCGCCTTCACAAGATATGCAGCAACTCCGTGAGGTCTTTGATCTCAAGGTGAGGCGCGATACCCGTGTCGTTAGCCGCCCCGTCGCGATTCAGCCACACGCTGATCGCCCCGTAGTTATTCGCGCCCAGCACGTCGCTGCGCAGGTTATCGCCGACGTGCATCACCTGCCCGGGCTCATCGCCGAACCGGGCCAGTGCAAACTCGAAAATCCGCGGGTCGGGCTTGGGACACCCGCATTCGTGGGCGAACACGATGAAGTCGAAAACGTCGTCCATGCCCACCATCTGCGGCGTATTATTCCCATTCGAGATGATGCCCAAACGGAATCTGCCTTGCAGCGTCTCCAGCACGCCGGAAACGTCGTGGTAAGGATGGGCGCCCGCGATCCGTTCCTCCCAGTACAGCCGGTACAACTCCTCGGCCGCTCCACGGGCACGAAACCCCACGTGCTCCAGCGTCCGCACCATCGAGGTGTACCGGATCTCCTCCTGGGTCGCCGTCCCCTCACCCAACTCGTCGGCCACCTCGTCCCGAATGTCCATCATCTTCTGGACCGTGAGGCTTTGCGCCGCGTCTCCCGGGGCCATCACCCGCAGCCGTTCCAGCGTAATTGCCAGGGCATTCTCCATTGCCGCCTGGAAATCCCACAGCGTGTCGTCCATGTCAAAGGTAATTGTCGTGATATTCCGCTGGCCCGTGAGCTTTTCCAACTTGGTCATTGTCCATGTTCCCCGGCCGTAGGGCTGAGTTCCGTTTCAGGTGGTTTGATTGTGTGTATGTAGGGGATAGGAGGGTTGAGGGCACGGCTAGCGCGCCGGGGCGGGAAGGTCCCAGCGGAGGAATGCCCGGTAGCGGTCTTTGCCGGCCCAGGGCAGCAGGTCGAGGACGATGGCCTCGGACTCGGGAACGTCCCCCTGGCGTATGGTGTCGTCGAGGTAGCGGCGGAGTCTCATGAAGGTGGGCAGGCGGAAGCCGGCTTTGGCGACGCGCGCGATGACATCGGCGGCTTCGGGAGGTTGGTCGGGGTCCCAGTCGTCGGCGACGGATTCGGCGATGCGGCGGAGTCTGATGATGGCGAGTTCGCGGGCGAACCGGCGTTTGAGGGCATTGATGCGGCGACGGATTTGGGAAAGGGTCATGGGGTTACCTCGGACGGGAGTTTTTTACATGGATAAAGGGGATGAACGGGATTGGGTATGGGGTCGGGATAGCGGCGATTTTGGCGAAATGCCGCTCATCTCCGCTCATTTCTGTTCATTTGAGTAGGGCGTTGCGGTGGGTTGTGGGGGTAAATGGGGGAAGATTGGGGTTGTTTGGGGGTGATATTGGTGGTTTTGGTGGGCATTTGGGAGGGTTTGAGTGTGGGGCATTGGGGTGGGGCGGCGGGTTGGAGTTGGACAATTCAGCGGCAGGTTAGATAGTCAAATGGTACGGATCGATGGAGGGTTAGGGCAAGGGGAAAGTGTCATTGGGTAGCGTTCCGTACAGGGCAATCGCATTTGGAATTTAGACGCCCGTCACTCCGGCGCAAGCCGGAGTCCAGAGGCTGCCGAATGAAGCGAGCGACCACGAAACTGCCGATTTCAGGCACTGGATACCGGCTTTCGCCGGTATGACGGTGGCCGGGAGAACCTTATCCAAGGGCCGACAATTGAAATGCGATTGCCCTGGTTCCGTATCGTTTCATTGACATCGCAAGGGCCAGTTGGTAGGCTTTTCGCATCTACCAATCCTAACTGGAGATGCCCTAACGTGCCAGAACTGAACGAATCCGCCCCCAAGGGAACCTCGCGCCGCCGCTTTCTGGGCGTGCTGGGTGTTGGTATCGCCGGCGCCGCCGTGGTGGCCGGTCTGATGCCTTTCGGTCGCCGCAATCAGACCGCCGAAGCCGCCAACGAGTTCCCCGGCCCGGGTTCCATGTTCCACCCGGCGCAGGACCCCCGTACTGACCCGCGTCGGTAACGGCACGCCATAGACACACGTTGATAGGGGGAGCCGCTCGGCTCCCTTTTCGCTGTCCGCGCCCTACCGACGTCCAAACTCTCGCTCCAGTTGGTACTCGGAGAAATGGATCACCGTTGGCCGCCCGTGGGGGCAGTGGTGCGGGTTTTCGGTGGTCTCCAGTTGCCGCAACAGCGCATCCATCTCTTCCGTAGTCAGGGTGTCTCCGGCCCGCACTGCTCCATGACACGCGATGGTGGCGGCCAGCGCATCCTCCCGCTCCATCACCACCTGCTCCACGGACACGGCATCCAGCAGTTTGATCAGCGCCGCCGTCGGGTCCGGGTTGTTGCGCGCCGTCAATGCCGCCGGGATCGCTCGAACCAGCCAGGCTTCTCCCCCGAACGGCTCCAGCTGAAAGCCGTACTCCGCCAGCTTGTCGCCGTACTCCTGGAGCGTCCCCAACTGCGCCAGGTTCAGTTCCACCGGCGTCGGTCCCAGCAGCGGTTGAGACACCTTCCCCTGTGATGCGCCGCCCTGCCGCATCCGGTCGTACACTACCCGCTCGTGGGCCGCGTGCTGATCCACCAGGTACATGCCCTCGTTTCCTTCAGCCACGATGTACGTTTGACGAATCTGCCCGACCACGCGCAGCCCGGTCAGCACGTCCCGCAGCGACCCGCTGGTGGGCGCCAGGCTGGTGGTCGGCAGCGCCAGCGGGTTGGGCGTGGGAACGCTGAGCCGATCGCCCGTAGGGTACGCTATGGGGTTGCCCGCCGTGCTCGGCCAATCCCTTTGTGCTTCCCCGGGCAAGCTGAACGAACGGGCAACCTGCCTCACCGGAGCGTGCGCCACCAGGGCGTCGCTCACCGCCCGTCGCACCGCCGAAAAAACCCGGTTGTCATTCTTGAATCGTATCTCGCGCTTGGTGGGATGCGAGTTGACGTCTACTTCCTCCGCCGGCAGGTCAACGTTAATCACGGCCAACGGGTATCGCCGGTCGGACAGGGTGCCCTGGTACGCCTGCTCGATGGCGTACATGATCGAGCGGTGATATACCCAGCGGCGGTTCACCAGGAGCGTGATGGAGGAGCGATTATGCCGGTTCAGGTCAGGAGCGCTGGCGTACCCGGAAACCGCCACATCGCCGTCCGTCCTGGACACCGGCATCATCCGGGACGCGACATCCCTGCCGTACAGCGACAGCACCACGTCCTGCAAGTTCCCATTGCCCGGGGTGTTGACCTGTTCCCGTCCGTCCGCAGTCAACGTGAATCGGACATCCGGATAGGCCAGCGCGTAGCGCGTGACCACCTCCTGGATGCGCGCCGTTTCCGCCGGAGCCGACCGCAGGAACCTGCGCCGGGCCGGAACGTTGCCGAACAACTCGACCACCTGCACCGTGGTCCCGACCGGGCAGCCCACCGGCCCCTCCGTCACCGGGTCTCCGTAGCGGAATTCGATGCGCGACCCCGTGGCCTCATCGCCGGTCCTGGTAGTGCAGGTCACTCTCGCTACCGCCACGATGCTGGGCAGCGCCTCGCCCCGGAACCCCAGGGTTCCCACAGTTGCCAGATCGGAGGCGGTTGTCAACTTGCTGGTGGCATGATGCCGGAACGCCAGCGACAGTTCATCGGCAGCGATCCCGGAACCATCGTCCGACACCCGGATCTCGGAAACGCCGCCGTCGCTCACCAGGACTGAAACGCGAGTCGCCCCAGCGTCCAGGGAGTTTTCAACCAGTTCCTTAACTACCGAAGCGGGGCGCTCCACCACCTCGCCGGCGGCTATCTGGGCGGCAACATTCGGAGACAGTTGGCGAATGGGCATGTTCGGGCGGACCTCGCCCTCCATGTTATCAAAGCGACAGGATGTCGCGGGGCGATCCCCACCGTCTCCCAGGGTCATTCGGTTATCCCAACCGGAGGCAACGAATGACGCCAGAACGCTTGTTGAATAACCGTCCGCTCGTCCTTCGACACGCTCAGGATGAGCGGACTACCCACTCGACGAGCAATAATCGAATGGCCCTGATCGGCTCCGGCCTACTACAGCCGGGGTCGTCGACTAGAACAGCGGAATCTTGGTGCCCTTGGCCCGGTATTGTCGGTCCTCGGAGTCCCCGGTTTCCGAGAAGTCGCATATTATCCGGTAGATGCGGTCCATTTCGTGATCGACGCTCCGGGAGAAGAAGTACGGCGGCACCCAAACTCCGCCAAACGCCGCTACTATCTCCGGGTAGTCGTCGATGACGAACTCCGGTTCAAAGGGAACTTTCAGCTCTTCCAGGCGCTCGTGGTAGTGGTGGGTCGGCTTCTCGTAAACCCCGCTCACGAACCTTTGCAGGTCGTGTTTTTCGATGACCTCCCATCGCTCACCCATCCCGGACCAGATGTAAATTTCGTGGCCGTCGTCCAGCAACTTCTGGAAAGTGTCTATCGTTCCTGGCCGAAGAGTGTCGTCCAGCCCCAGGATGGTGTAATCGACATCAAAAAAGATTTTCATGGCAGGTCGTCGCGTTCGTGGTCTCGCAGGGATCGGTTTTGTACTTATTCGCTCAGGGCTTCGGTGATGGCTTTGACGCTTGCCCCGATCAGCAGCCGGTCCCCCAGACGCACCAGGGGCCGACGCACCAGCCTGGGTTCCTCAAGCATCAGCGACAACTTCCGTTCGTCGGACAGTTCCGCGGCGGTCAGACCCATCTTTTTCAGGGACGGGCTCCGGCTGGCGAACATTGCGCTCACCCCCGGTTCCCCCACCTCAGCAACCAGGTCGTTGAGTTCCTGTTCCGTAAAAGGTTCTTTGAAATAGTCCCGTTCCGTTACCGTCAGACCGTTCTGCACGAGCAACTCCCGCACTTTACGGCAGCTGCTTCAACGGGGCCACCAGTAAATTGTCGCTGAATTAGCCATGTCTCCGTCTCCCTTTCACATACAATGCAAAGCTCTCGATTCCCAATCGATTGCACAGTATATACGCGATCTAGGCTACATTCTTTGCACGGAACGCGCTCGTTGAATCGTTATTAAGGACGCATGAGTTGCCATCGAACGAGCCCATTCTATACCCGGTCATCCCAGGATTCGGAACCGGGAAGTAAATTTTCTGTAAATTGTGCACGCCGTGCCGAGGACTACTTTTCCCGAGCCCGTTCCTGCAACTCGTACAGCTTGTTGATCGCTTCCAGCGGCGTCAGGTTTCCGATGTCCAGATCAAGGATAGCTCGCGCCAACTGTGGGTCTTCGGGCTCGAACAATGGCAACGCTAGTTGAGGCGGCGGCGCTTTACCACGCCGTTTCGACTTCGCGCCGGTGCCGTGCCGCTCCAGCTCATTCAAAAGTTCCTGGGCCCGGTTCACCACGGACGCAGGCATGCCCGCCAGCATAGCGACGTGCACGCCGTAGGAACGATCTGCGCCCCCCGGCACGATGCGGTGCAGGAACGCGATCTGCCCGTCCTCTTCGGACACAGCCACGCGGTAGTTGCGAACGCCCGGGAGCGTTGCCGCAAGTTCGGTCAATTCGTGGTAGTGGGTGGCGAACAGCGTTTTGCAACTGACCTTCGGGTTGTTGTGGAGATGCTCAACCACGGCGCGTGCGATGGACAACCCGTCGTAGGTGCTGGTGCCACGTCCGATCTCGTCCAGGATGACCAGCGAGCGCCAGGTCGCCTGGTTCAATATGCTCGCGGTTTCCACCATTTCCACCATGAACGTGGATTGGCCCGTAGCCAGATCATCCTGCAATCCTACCCGCGTGAAAATCCGGTCCACCAGGCCGATCGATGCTGATGTCGCCGGAACGAAGCTCCCCACCTGCGCCATTAATACTATGATGGCGACCTGCCGGATGTAGGTGGATTTGCCGGCCATGTTGGGGCCCGTGATCAGCATGATTTGGGCATCGTCCGCATCCAGGTGCGCGTCGTTGGGGACGAACTCCCCGGTCTCCAGTACCCGTTCCACCACCGGGTGCCGCCCTCCCACAATGCTGATCGCGTTGCCGTTGTCCAGCCTGGGACGCACGTATCCATGCCGCACCGCGATATTCGCCAGTCCCGCAAATACGTCCACCCTGGCGATGGCCGCCGCCAGCCGCGTTATCCTTTCCGCGTGGTCGGCGATTTGCTGACACACCTGCCGGTACAGGGTGCGTTCTAACTGTTCCAATCGCTCGCGGGCATCCAATACCTGGCTCTCATACTCTTTCAGTTCCGGGGTGATGTAGCGTTCCCCATTGGTGAGGGTCTGCCGGCGCTGGTAATTGGCCGGCACCAATTCCACGTTGGAACGGCTCACCTCAATGTAGTACCCGAAAACCTGGTTGAACCCCACCTTGAGGTTCCGTATGCCCGTGCGCTCACGCTCTTTGGACTCTAGGCCCGCAATGAACCCGCGCGCGTCGTTGGCCATCACCCGGATTCGGTCCAGTTCAGGAGAAAAACCCTCTTTGATCACGCCGCCGTCCCCTGGCTGCGTGGAAGGTTCGTCAGAAATTGATGCGTCGATGAGGTTTGCTACGTCTGGCACCGGTCGGAGGTCAACCGCCAGCCAACTCATGCAGGCGGCGTCATCGCCCGACAGCGCCTGCTCCAGACGCTCCGCTGCCGCCAGGCTCTGCCGCAATGCCAGCAGGTCGCGGGGTGGGGAATTGTGGGTCTGGATGCGGGTCAGAATCCGTTCCAAGTCGGCGACACCTGATAATGCGGCGTTCGTGTCGTCTCGCCGAAAGGCGTCGTCGAAGAAAAACTCCACCGCATCGAGACGACGCTCCAACCGCTGCAAGTCAAGCAGCGGCCTTCCCAGCCATCTCCTCAACAGGCGAGCGCCCATAGCGGTGCGGGTGCTGTCCAACGCGTGCAGCAGCGAATAATCCTGCGCGTCCCGGCGGCCGGCTGCGAAGAGTTCAAGATTCCGACGGGTCTGCGGGTCAAGCGCCATGTACGCATCGTTGTCCGACACCCGGGGCGGGGTCAGCGGTGGACATTCGCCCTGCCATGTATATTTCAGGTAGTCCACGATGGCCCCGGCGGCGCGCACCGCCAGCGGCATCGACTCAACCCCTCGCGATTCCAGCCCGTAAGCCTCGAGCGACAGTACGCCGTAGTAATCAAGCAGCGTGCGGCGCGCAATCTCCGGATTGAAAGCAGAGGCATCGAGGCTGGCGATAGTGCATTCCTCCCCCGCCGACGATGGCGCCGTGGGCATTTCAAAGCCTGGCGGGATCAAAATTTCCGACGCCTCCAGCCGCGCCAGTTCCAGCGGCAACTCACCCACCGGAATCTCTTCCACCGCGAACTCCCCGGTGGTGACGTCCACGTAGGCTATACCGGCCTGGTCGTCTGAGGAGCAAACGGCGGCGAGGTAGTTATTGGCGCCCTGGTCCAGCAATGCCGATTCCAGGACGGTACCCGGCGTCACCACCCGAACCACCCCGCGCTCTACCAATCCTTTAGATAGCGCCGGGTCGCTCAGTTGCTCGCAAATGGCTACCTTGTACCCTTGGCGAATCAGGCGCGACAGATTGGTTTCCAACGAGACCGCGGGCACGCCGGCCATGGGGATGCGCGTGTCTTTGCCCATCGAGCGGGACGTCAACGCAATTTCCAGGGCGTCAGAGAGCGTCTTGGCATCTTCGTCAAAACATTCGTAAAAGTCGCCCATCCTGAACAGCAGGATGGCGTCCGGGTAGGAATGCTTGATGGTGAGGTATTGCCGCCGGACGGGAGTCAGTCGGGCGCTGGTGGTAGCCATGTGCCGATTTTACATTACGGGCGTCGGCGGTGTTGCTTGGCGTCCCGAAAAACCACGGGGGCGATTATCTCGCCCCCGCAATAAGCCGGTGGTCCAGATCAGCTACTATTCCTTCCAGAACCGCTCCTCGGTCCAACGCCAGCCGGCGGCGGTCACGATCTCACGGCTGGTTTCAATCATGCCGGGATGCCCACATGCGTAAATCAGCGTGTCGTCGCGGTTTAGGTCAAACTTCGCAAGGTAGTCGGCTACGATGTTATTCAGTCGCCCGGTCGCTCCGTCCCAACCGGCGTTGCGCGTTTCGGTGGGCCGACTAACGGCGGGGACGAAGGTGAGCGTCTCGGGATGTTGAACTGCCGTGCTGGCCAGTTCGGTGTCATACACGAACTCATCCAGGTACGACGCTCCTTCCAGAACGTAGAAGTGGTGCCCGGTGTGCCCGCGATGGATGTAGTCCCGGGTGATGCTGACGAACGGCGCCACCCCGGTTACCGTACCCAGCATCAGGTGTTCCGTGGCGGTCCGGTCCATCAGGAATATACCCTTGGCACGCGGTCGGATTGACATGGTGTCGCCAATGTCCATGCGCCACATCCGGGGAGTAAGTTCGCCGTCGGGCACCAACTCCACGAAGATCTCCAGCAACGGTTCGTGGGGAGCCGAAGCGATGGAGTATGCGCGCTCTATACCATCCAGACCCAGCGTGCAGTACTGACCGGGCTTAAAATTGAACTCGAACCCCTGCGGTTCCATCTTGATGACCATGAGGTCATCGGTGTAGTCAATGCGCTCCACGAGGCGAGCCCGTGGCAGGTTCACGGTGCGATCACGGGTCGCGGCAGCGGTTCGGACACTTGTCATACTAGCTCCGGTTTTCGGTTACGATTTTGTAGCTCACCGATTGGCCAACTTGGTCAGCCGGACGTTCGGTGTTAGAACGGCGTTGAAACGTCCCTGCGCCATAAAACGGCTACCATGATACTTGGTGAATGTTAAATCGGCATTGCGCTTTCGCTGCAATCCAAGCATGGGATTCCCGCTCGGAGACGAAGCAGGTGAATACCGGGTAGCCACGCCAACCCTGGCCGCGCGCCAATTCCCAGCTTACGGGCATCAAAGTAGTTCCACTCGACAAGGTTCGATCTGTAGGCCCGGCACCCGCGCCATCGGATTCACGTCCTCGGACATTTGCAGTTCAATTGCCAACTCACCGAACAGGGTCGTGATGGCAACCACGCCGCGGGGGACTGTCCCATTCACCCTGGCTATCCCATTCACTTGATTCGCGGCCGTGGTGACTACCACGGGATCCCCATCCGCCAGGCGCCAGGCTGTGGCATCATCGGGATTGAGTTGCACTTCCTCATCGCGGACGATCCTGTTTAGGTCGCCGTACTCAATCGACGTATCCCGTTCCTGTTGGAGCAGGACGCGACCGGGAGCGAGGAGAGCGGGATAATCGGTCTCGGCCTCCCAATGCACGACCCGGAACCGGGGCGCGCCTGGTTCGGCTTTGCCGTTGGGGAAGCCATCAGTGTAGAGGATTGGCGAAGTTGGGCTGTCGGCAGCCTGGCACGGCCACTGGATCCCACGCTCTTCGCGAGTTGTGTAAAGGATCTGAGTGGGGCGCGGAGCTTCGACGCCCGTCTGCATTACCAGCGACGACTCGCGGGCCAATCGGGCGTAACTAACGCCGCCATAGTGCTGCGTTACGGATGCGATTTCGTCCATCAATGCGGCCGGGTCGTCATAACTGATGCCGCTGATACCCAGTCGTTCCGCCAACTGCTCGAAAACCCAGCCCTCCGGCTTCGCGTCGTTGTTCCTCACCGACACCGCTGGGCGAACCCGTTGGATCCTACGCTCCAAGTTGGTGAAAGTTCCATCCTTTTCGGCGAACGTCACGCGCGGCAGGACCACGTCGGCCACTTGGGCCGGCTGCGTCAGGAACGTGTCCATCACAACCAGGAAATCCACTTGCTCCAGTGCGGCAAGACCGTCTCCCAACAAACCGTTGGTGAAATTCGGGCTGTCGCCGACGACCAGCATGGTTTGAATATCGCCTGAGGTTGCAGCTACCAACATGCCCGCCACGCCCATGCTGCGCTGAGGCGGCGGCAGTTTAGCTCCCCAAACTGTTTCGACGCGGGCGCGGTTTTCGTCGTCGAACAAGGGGCCGCCGCCCGGCAGCCGATTGGGAATACATCCGATGTCAGTCGCCCCTTGGGTATTGGCGCCCTGCCTCATGGGGAACAGGCCGCCGCCAGACTGCCCTACGTTACGAGTGAAAAGGGCCAGGTCGCACAGTGCCACCACGCAGTCCCTGGTAATAGCTGCCGGTACGTTGTCCAGGCCGTACACGATGGCCGCGTTATTGGCGTTGGCGTATAGCCGGGCGGCTTGGACGATATCGTCGCGAGGTACTCCGGTGGAAGCGATGGCTGCGTCGTCGATCTGCTCCAGTTCGTAAAGCAGAGTGTCGTGGTCCTCAACGTTTTCGGCCATCCACTCTACGTCGACCAAGCCCTCGTCCAACACGGTTTTCAGAATCGCCCCGATCAACAGCAATTCTGCGCCGGGCACCGGTCGGAGCCACAATCGGGCGTAACGAGTGAGTTCCACTTCCCGGGTATCGATCACTACCAGCGGTGTTCCATTGGTTACGGCCTGCTTGATGGGGACGCCCACAACGTTATGGCTTTCCGTAAGGTTCGTGTTGAAAACCAGGATGCAATCGGAATTCTTCAATTCCCAGATCGAATTGGTCGCTCCCGGGTATCCGAATACATCCTCCAGGCCCCTGGTCAAATCCGGCTGAACGTTGCCCGAGTGGTCCAGATTGTGGGTGTTCATCCCGATATGGGCGAACTTCTGGGCGAGGTAAAATTCCTCGTTGGTGCTGTCGGCAGCGGTGATCAACCCAAATCCGGTACCCGACTGGTGTGGCCGCAATCGTTCCGCAACCAAGTCCAACGCCTCGTCCCAGGTGGCCGGTTCCAGGATCCCGTTGCGCCTGATGAGGGGCCTCCGCAAACGTTGGCCGCTGGTCAGATGGCTCAGGCCGAACTTCCCCTTGTAGCAGGCTTGGCCCTGGTTAGCGGGAGAGTTGTACTCGGGTATCGCGCGAATCACCCTGCCCTGCTCATTGATTTCCAGGTTCATCTGGCATCCCACCGGGCAGTGGGTGCAAATGGTGCGCTGCACAGTTGCGGCTTTTTCCCACTTGTTTTCCCGCTCGGTTAGGGCGCCAACCGGACAAACGTCAATGCACGCGCCGCAAAATTCGCACCCCGACTCCAGCAAGGATGTACCGAAAGATGTACCCACCAACGCCTTGCCCGACCGCTCCGTGAAGCAGATCGCGCTGTCTCCCCTCACCTCCTCGCAGGCGCGGACGCACCGGCCGCAGGTGATGCACAGGTTGTAGTCGCGGTCATAGAACGGGTCGCTGACCTCCAAGGGGATGTCCCGGTAGGCGTAGGTCATCGGGGATTCCAGTTCCATCCCCAGATACCGGACCGTGTCTTTGAACTCGCATCGTTCGTTTTTAGGGCACGTTACGCAACGGTCGTTGACCGAAACGTGCCGCAGGCAGACATCGGATGGGCCGCAAATTTCAACGCGGTGGCACGTCAGGCATCCGTTGGGGTGCTCCGCGATCAGCATCTGCATGACCGAACGCCGCAGTTCGTTGACGTCCGGCGTTTCGCTCCATACGGTCATGCCGTCGGTGGCGGCCAGGGTGCACGCGGCGGGGAAGCCCGGAACCCGTCCCCGTTCGTTTTCCGCGACAACGACACACATTCGGCACGCAGCGTAGGGCTTCATGCCGGAGTGGTAACAAAGATAGGGGACGTACACCCCGGCTTCGATGGCCGCCTCGAGGACCATTTTGCCGGGCTGTGTCCTGATTTCCACCCCGTCTATCGAGATGGTGATGTCGTCAGGCATTAGAGCTCCTAATCCGCGATTGCTTTGGCCGACCAGACACGTACCAAGCGCGGTTACCGGCGGGTTAGCCCGGGCGAGAAGACCTGTTCGGGGCATTCGCCGGTGTGCCGCTTGTCCCGGATATGCGCCTCAAACTCGTCTCCGAAGTAACGCAGGGCGGACGACACCGGGTTGAATCCCAACTGGCCGTGGCCGCACAGGGAACCGGCTTGCATGTTTTCGCCGATGTTGCGCATCAAAGCCAGATCTTCCTCAGTGCCTTCCAGGTTGCTGATCCGCTCCAGCACCTCAAGGAGGTGACTCATTCCCATGCGGCACGGGAAACACTTGCCGCAGGATTCATACTGGCAAAAGGCGATCAGGTTGCGCGTGAGGTCAACGGCGCACGTGTCCTCGTCGCACACTATTATTCCACCGGAGCCGAGGATGGCACCGGCCGCCCGGAACACGTCGAAATCAAGGACCAGATCCAGGTTGGCGTCGCTGGCGGAAAGGACGCCGCCCAACGGGCCGCCGGTTTGCAGCAGTTTCATGCGCTTGCCGTTGGGAACTCCGCCGGCCATGTCGAACAAGACCTGCCGGAGCGTCATACCCAGCGGGACTTCGATCAAACCGGTGTAGGTAATATCGCCGGACAGGCAGAGGATAGCGGTGCCGCTGCTGCCATTGATGCGTCGTTCAGGATCCGCCGGCGTTCCGATGCTGGCGAACCACTCGCCGCCCCGAGCCACTATCTCAGGGACGTAGGCCAGGGTCTTTACGTTGTTGATGTTGGACGGTTTGCCGAAAACGCCAACCTGGGCCGGGAAGGGAGGCCGATAGCGCGGCATGGACCGCTTGCCCTCGATGGCCTCCATCAACGCGGTTTCCTCGCCGGAAACGTACGAATCGCCGGTGAGAGCCACCTCAACGTCAAAGGAGAAACCGCTCCCCAGGATGTTCTGGCCCAGCAGACCAAGCTCGTAAGCCTGCTCGATGACCGCCCGCGTTCGATCTATTGGCTGGTTGTGGCCGTGCCGGATGAAGATGTAGCCGCGGTTGGCGTTGCAGGCGTAGCCGGCAATGGTGATGCCTTCCACGACCGTCGCGGGGTCGCTTTCCAGGATGCCACGGTCGTTGAACGCGCCGGGGTCGCCCTCTTCGCAATTGCACAGGATGTATTTGTTGGGATCGGGGTTACCAGCCAGGAAGCCCCACTTGACTCCAGCGGGGAACGCCGCTCCGCCACGTCCTCTCAAACCGGACGCAACTACTTCCTGTCGCGCTTCGTCGGGCGACATATCGGTCAAGGCTTTATTCAAGGCCGAGTACCCGCCGTTGGCGATGTACTGATAGAGGTCGGACGGGTCGATGTTTCCCGCGTTGCGCAGGGCAATCCGCTGCTCCAGCGAACGCATGGGGTGATCGTCCAAATGGGGGATGCCATCCGGAGCCAAGGCGCGGTCGCCCAAGTAGCCAATGGCGTGTTCGCTGATGGGATTGCCGCCGGCCGCGTGTTGCCGGACGATGTTCCCGGCGAGCTCGGGCGTCACATTGCGATAAAAAACCCGTGGGCCGCCCGGACTCTGGACATCCATGAGAGGCTCTGCGAAACAGAGGCCGAGAGTGCCCACCTCTGAAACATTGGCGGCGACATTCTGATCGGCCAGCGCCCGTTTGGTGGCGGCGACGACCTCGAAACCACCGGCCGCCTCACCGGCCAATCCGGTGCCGATGCGGATCCACGGCCGATCGCCGTTGGTCAAATCCTGCCATCGGCGTTGCGCCTCAGCCAGGATGGTGTCGAAATCAGCAGTATTAGGTGTAGCCAAGAGAACCGTCGAATCAATGCGAGGCGGCGGACCGCAAAGCGTCCGCTATTTTTTGACGGGTGGAGTCGGGCGTAGCGCGCCCGGCCAGGTGGTGGTCAATTGCTATCACCGGAGCGTGTGCGCATGCGCCCAGGCAGGTGTTGTACCGCAGAGTCGCCTTGCCATCAGGGGTGTCGCCCTCGTCGTCGAGACCTAGCGCGTCCTGCGCGGCGGCAATGATGCGATCGGCTCCCATTACGTGGCAGGATGGCCCCCAACAAACCTCGATGCGGTGTTCCATCGGCGGATCGAACCGGAAGTTGGGGTAGAACGTGGCGACCGCCCAAACGTCGTTGATCGTCGCGTCCATGCGCTGAGCCACGGCTTCAACGGCCTCTCTCGGTATGTAGCCGATGGCGTCCTCGACAGCCAACAACGAGGACAGAACAGTGACTGTGGGTTGCGGCTGATTATTGACTGCGTCGCTGATCAGGGACTGGGTAGCGGCGTCCATTGGTCAGGTCCGTTAGTTTGTGAAAACTATTACAAAGGGGAGTGGCCGCCGCCAGTCTAGCACACGGGCTACCAGCCGGGCAACGAAAGCGGCCAACGCGGGACGACAGACCTAAGCGCAGCATCTGACCGTTTGGCCATCCTCGACTGCCCGCCGCGACCGTACACGGTAGCCGCCCATACGTCATAATCCGAGGCCCGCGAACCCGCTGGCAAACGTCGCCGACGACGGGCCTGCGCACCGAGGCTATTGAGACTGGCCGGACTCCCGGTTTTCCAGCGCCTTATCCATCACCCTTTGGAACACCTCGTAAGGTTGGGCGCCGGTGAAAAGCAAGTTGTCGAACACGAAGGTCGGGATACCGCGAATACCGTACCCTAGAGCTTCCTGATACTGGTCGACGACGCGCTGCGCATAGTGTCCCGATTCGACCCTTTCTTTCAGTTCCGCGCCATCCAACCCCACGCTGCTTCCGATGTCGGCAAGCACCGAAGGATCACCCAGATTCTCCCGGCGGTCCCAATACGCCTCGTAAGCCGCATGGTGGTATTCCAGGAACTTGCCATGCTCCTGGGCATACTCGGTCGCCTGCAGAGAGTTCAGGCTGTTGGGCGTGTAGCGCGGCGGCCGCATGACGATATTGGCCTCTCGGGCCTGGGTGCGCAGCGGGTCGGAAAGCTCGTCGTCGCTTTCGCCGGGCCGCGGTTCGCGGACGCGACCTTCCACCGGAGTGTCCGGGCGCAGGAGGTACGCTCGTCCCTCCACGGTTACGTCGTATTCTTCCGCCAGTTTGTCGACGCGTTCCAGGCCGACATAGCACCAGGGTCAAATGTAGTCGTACCAAACGATCACGTGGACCGGGTTAGCGTCTCCAGGATGGTTGTGCGCTGGCGTTGGGGTCGTCATAAAGCCTCCCCGATGGTGTGATGGGTGATGTTCGAGCGTCAGCAGGTAGCGAGCTTGTCCAGCAGCGGGTAAAGCCCTTCCAGGCTGTCGATATGGTCGCAACCTTCTACGCCGGCGTGGAACCCCCCTCGGTCGATGAGGACCGGATACAGGCCCGCTTCGCGCGCTCCTTCGACATCGGAGCGTGGTTGGTCTCCCACATGCATGGCATGTTGCGGTTGCACTGCCATGCGTTTTAACCCCGCCTCAAAGATGGCTGTGGCCGGCTTCTCCCCGACTTCGCGGCCCGTGATCGAAAACTCCAAGTATTCGTGGATCCCCAATTGCTTGGTGAGTTGCTCCATGTCCCGACGCAGATTGGTCAGGACTGCCAAGCGGTAACCACGCGATTTGAGCTCAGCGAGCACCGGCCGCGTTTCTTCAAACTCGACGAGTTCTTTGGGAACCGATATTGCCATGTCCCAGATCTGTTTTGCCATGCGCAGCGACACCGCCACTCCCGCCTCTTCGAGAATGATTTGCTCGTAACGCGCAAAAAACGCGTCGCGGTCGGCGGCGTCGCGTTCACCCAGCGGCGAACGGTGGTTTTCTTCGTTGAAATAAAGGTCAGCGATGGCGTAACCACGGGCCAACTCATCAGGGGGGACGCGGATGCCCAGATTCTGGCAAGCGGCGTGTTGAATCTGGGGCAGCGGAGGCCAGAAGCGCACCAGGGTGTTGTAGAAATCGAAAAATATGGCGTCGATCATTGGGTGAGATGCACCGCCCGGCAAGCAGAGTGGCTCGATGGAACTAAGCCGGACGCGGCCAATAATAGCACAACCATATTGCCAGGATGGGTTGCAATCGTTCTGGCACGCCGAGCGTCACCCAGCGCAGGACGCTCCACCGCCAGCCCCGGGCAAACTGCGCTCCTACAATAAAGCAAGATCCGCGAGCGCGGCGCTGACGGCCGCCGGCGATTCCAACCGGTAGCGGGCGTCGGTCACCGCGCCGGCCGGTCCCACGAACACCCCACAGCCACCCGCAGCCTGAGCCGCCCGAAAAGCGTCCTCATCGGTGCGGTCATCTCCGATGTAGATTGGGTATGCTCCGGGAGCCAATCGGGAGCGAATGAACTCCAGCGCTCGCCCCTTGTGCCAGTCCACCGCTGGCCTGACCTCTATGGCCGCCTTGGCGTGGGTCAGCCGGTATCGACCATCGGCCACCCCAGCGTAAGTAGCTGCGTTGACCATCGATTGAATTTCCTCGTGATAACGAGCAGGGGTCTGTCGATAGTGCACCGTCAACGTGATGGTCTTGTCCTCCAGTTGCGCTCCGGGTATCTCCGACAGTCCCAGGCGCAAGAGCGATGCCGTTTCCGACAGGTGGGGAACGATTCCCGAAACGTCGGGATGCAAGTATTGGAATCCCGGTCCTTTGATCTCCATGCCGTGATTGCCGGCGTACACCAGCTCCCGTATCCCAACACGGTTAGCCACGTCGTCAAGTGCGCGCCCGCTGATGATGCCAACGGTATATCCAGGTTTCCTGATAAGCATTTGGAGAGACCGGTCGTTGCCGGGCCGCAACACCGCCGTCTCTGGACTAAGGACGATTTCCGAGAGGGTACCGTCAAAATCCAGCAGAAGCAGGACGCCAGGCCAAGGCGTCCCCTCCGGAAATACCGCGGACCAGCCTGGGAAATCGGAAGGCCGGTTGATCCCGGTCACCCGAATATCCCCGCCGCTGTAGTGGCTGTCGCCTGATGCTCCACGGAGATGCTCCGCGGAGTAGGTTGTCCAACAATCAAGCGGTTGAAGCGACGGTGGCCGTCAGTCTGGAATGGTCGGGAGTGCTGGCCTGCATCAGGTGCATCATGATGCGCCCGGCCCATTTATAGATGTTGTTTTCCTGCACCGTATTGCGCATCTGGCGCATTCGCATCCGTCGTTCCAGGTCCGTCATGTTCAGGGCCTGGTGGATGGCGTCCGCGAATTGCTCGGTGGCGTAGGGATTGATGATCAGCGAACCGGTGAGTTCCTGCGCCGCGCCGGCGAAGGCGCTCAGAATAAGCACGCCGTCCTCGTCCACACGAGAGGCCACGTATTCCTTGGCAACCAGGTTCATCCCGTCGTGCAGGCTGCTTTCGGCGCAGAAACTAGCCAGTCGACGCAGCGCCGAGAAGGTGGGAGATGGCAAGGAGGTGGGCCAGTAGAGAATGGGCTGCCAACCGTCGTACCCGAATCGCTCATTGATGCGATTAACAATGGCTTCGATATCGATGGTTAGCTGCATGTACGAGTCGATGTTGGTCCGACTGGTAGCGCCTGCCTGCAAGAAGATCAGCCGACCACGGTATTGGGGCCATTTTTCAAACAGCCTTTCCACCGCCCGCAGTCGATGCGGGATGCCCTTGGTGTAGTCCTGACGGTCAATGCCCAACCCCAGAATACGGCCACGGTTCAGGCCCAGTTCCTGGGAAAGACGCGCCATCTCGGTCTGCACTTCCTCGGTCCTGGCTTCGGCATCGAGGTTGTCAAAGTCTATGCTGATGGGGAATGGCCGCACCAGCGTAGTTTCGTTTCGGTAATCCACCAGGCCGTAGTCAGGATCCACCTGGGCGTCGAGATTGGCGTCAACACAGTTGATGAAATTCTGGCAGTCGCCCGACAGGTGAAAACCCAAAAGATCGTTGCCCAGCATGCCATCCAGGATTTCTTCCTGCCAGGGGCAAATGCGAAGAATGTCTGGATTGGGCCACGGGATGTGCCAGAATTGCCCAATGATGGCTTCCTGATTAATTTCTCGTATGTAACGAGGCAGCAGCGCCAGATGGTAGTCCTGAATAAGAACGATGGCGGGTTCATCTCCGATTTCGTCCAGCACTAAATCGGCGAACCGCCGGTTCACGGACTGGTAAAAGCCGAAATGCTCAGAGTCAAACAACGGCTCGGTGTAGGCGATATGGCAGAGGGGCCAAAGTCCCTCGTTGGAAAAGCCGTAGTAGTACCCGTTGTTTTCTTCCTCGCTGAGATTCAATAGGCGCATACGGTATGCGGGAGAGTCAAAAGGAACCGGGATCCGCCCGTTTTCGTCCATTGCGGAACGGTCCGCCTGGCTGCTGCTCTGAGCGATCCAGGTGCCGCCACAAGCCCGCATCAATGGGTCGATGGCAGCCGTGAGCCCCCCTGGAGGCATTTGGCCGTGGAGTTGTCCCGCTTCGTCGATACTAAAAATATACGGCTGGCGGTTGGAGACTACCAAAAGTCGGTAATCGCTCAGTTCCCTCTTGACCAGCCTCTGTAAATCGTCGCCGGTCCACATATTAGGTAACCTTCCTTCTGTCCGACGGGCAGATGCGTCGTCGATTTATGGCATATAGGTATAATGATTATGCGATAACGGAATTATGGCATACCGGACTATTTGGGTCAACCGCAAACCTCCACGGAAACAGGATAGGAAGTCCGTTAACAGTTTGGCGCCCGCGACGCGGCTCTCGGTTAGATCTCTCGGTGCGTCCAGTGGCCGAATAGCGGCGCCGATTCCGTTGGTGAGCAAAGTTACCCGTCCAATTATGGGCATGTGGTGTTACGCACATAAGGTGCGGTTTCCCTTGACGTACGGCTGCGCCTCGAGCCCTGGGCTCGCTGCCTAACCGATGCCATTGGCGGGCGTCTTGCATGCGGGGGAAAATTCGGTTCGGAGGAGTCGGCGGGGACACAGTTGCTATTGAGGACACTGATATAGTTGGCCTTGCTCGCAGTTGACATCCCGGGTGAGTAGGGATAACATTTTTCGACGTTCCGCCTGATTTATCTGCGGGCGCGACACGAGGACCACCATGCCTACTGTGAATCAATTAGTCCGCAAAGGCCGGAAGCCCGTGCGCAAAGGTACTAAGGCTCCGGCGCTGCACTGGGTACAGAACTCATTGCGCAACCGAACACGCTGGGGCCCCGGATGTCCGCAACGGCGCGGAGTCTGCATTCAGGTGCGGACAATGACTCCCAAGAAACCCAACTCCGCGTTGCGTAAAATCTGCCGCGTGCGGTTGACCAACGGCGTGGAAGTGACTGCGTACATCGGTGGCGAAGGACACAACCTTCAGGAACACTCGGTGGTACTTATTCGTGGGGGTCGGGTCAAGGATCTGCCCGGAGTGCGCTACCACGTGGTACGGAGCAACCTGGACACCGAAGGCGTAAGTGGGCGCCGCCAGGGACGTAGCAAGTACGGAACCCGTAGAGGATAAAGCAGACGCCTAAAGAAACGATTTTCCGTCACCCCCCGCGCTGGGGGGTGGCTTAATGTACGACGAAAGGCAGAAGGGAACATGTCGCGAAGACGCCGAGCGGAACCACGCGTAATCAAACCCGATCCCCGATACAGCAATTTGGAACTGGCTAAATTCATCAATCGGGTGATGCTGAAGGGCAAAAAGTCCACGGCACAGCGTGTCGTTTACGATGCCCTGGAGTTGGTCAGGCAAGACACCAACCAGGATCCCATGGTTGTCTTCTCCAGCGCCATGCGGAACGCCACTCCCCTCGTTGAGGTGCGACCCCGTCGCGTGGGTGGCGCAACCTATCAGGTGCCGGTCGAGTTGCGGACCAATCGAAGCGAGGCTCTGGCGATGCGCTGGATCATCCGCGGAGCCCGCGGCCGGAACGGCATGCGAATGGCCCGTGGTCTGGCGAACGAGTTCATGGATGCCGCACGCGGAGAAGGTTCCGCGGTGCGCCGCAAGGATGAACTGCACCGGATGGCTGAAGCAAACCGGGCATTCGTCCACTACCGTCGCTAATTTTCTCACACCTGCAAGGGACATAGCCTTTCGGGCGCTCCATGCGCCCAGCTTATTGATGACTAAAGACAAGTATGATTGCTGAACAGACCGACTCTCGCAAAATCCGGAACATCGGGTTCATAGCCCACATCGACGCCGGCAAAACCACCGTGACGGAACGCGTGCTGTATTTGACTGGCCGCATCCGCAAAGTCGGTGGCGTTGACCAAGGCACCACCGCAATGGACTGGATGCCCCAGGAGAAGGAACGGGGCATCACCATCACGGCCGCGGCGACCACCGCCTATTGGCACGATCATCAGGTCAACATCATCGACACGCCGGGACACGTTGACTTCACGGCGGAAGTCGAACGCAGTTTGCGGGTGTTGGACGGGGGCATCGTGGTCCTGGATGCCGTGGCCGGCGTCCAACCGCAGTCGGAAACGGTTTGGCGACAAGCCGATACCTACAACGTGCCCCGGATCTGCTTTGTCAACAAGATGGATCGGGTCGGCGCGTCTTACGAACGCACCATAGATTCGGTGCGACGCCGCCTGAATGGAAATCCGGTAGCGGTCCAGATTCCCGTGGGAGAGGAGGATGAATTCCGGGGAGTGGTCGACCTCATTGAAGGGCAGGCCATCATGTACTCGGACGGTAGAGACGATGTCGCGGAACCTCCGGAACTGATCCCCGTACCCGATGAGTACGCCAAGGCGTTCAACGACTATCGCCAGGAAATGATCGAAAAGATCGTCGAGACAGACGAAGCCCTGCTGATCAAGTACCTGGAAGGAGAGGATATCTGCGCCGACGACCTGCGGTCGGCCCTGCGGAACGCCACGATCAGCCGACAGTTGGTGCCGGTCTTGTGCGGGAGCGCCATGAGGGGCAAGGGCATCGACCCGTTGTTGGATGCCATCATCAACTATTTGCCCTCGCCGTTGGATGTTCCGGCGGTAGAAGGGGTCGTCCCGGGCACTGAAGATGTGGAGATGCGTGAACCCATCGACAGTGAACCGCTTTCCGCTCTGGCTTTCAAAGTGGTCGTGGATCCGTATGTCGGTAGGCTGGTGTTCCTTCGCATATACTCCGGTACCGTAGCAGCAGGAGCCGCCGTCCGCAACGTGAGTCGTGGAAACCGGGAACGAATGGGCCGGTTGCTGAGAATGCACGCCAACCATCGCGAGGAGTTGCAGCAAATTACGGCCGGCAACATTTGTGCCGCGGTGGGCTTGAAAGACACCTTCACCGGCGACACGATTTGCAGCGACCATAAACCATTGATATTGGAACCCCCTCGGTTCCCCGAGCCGGTCGTTTCCGTCGCGATAGAACCTGCCACTCGCGCGGACCAGGACAAACTGGGCGAAGCCCTGCGCAAGCTTTCTGAAGAAGATCCCACCTTCGTGGTGCGTTTCAACGAAGAGACCGGGCAGACGATCATCTCGGGAATGGGCGAGTTACACCTCGAAGTTTTGGTCGACCGCATGCGGAGAGAGTTCGACGTGGAAGCCAGGGTTGGCCAGCCACGAGTTGCCTATCGCGAGACGATCACCAAGCCGGTCCGGATCGAAGGGCGGTTCGTTCGTCAAACCGGCGGCCATGGCCAATTCGGACATGTGTGGCTGGAAATAGAACCGCGCGAACGTGGCGAAGGAAATCTGTTTGTCGATGGAATTACCGGCGGGGTAATACCGCGCCAGTACATACCGGCAGTAGAGGCCGGCGTGAAACAGGCCCTGGACAACGGGCCCCTCGCGGGTTACCCACTGGTTGACCTGTCGGTCAAACTGGTGGACGGCAGTTACCACACCGTGGACTCCTCGGAGATGGCTTTCCGGTCGGCGGCAATGATGGCGATGCGGGATGGAACGCGCAAAGCCGGGCCCGTATTGCAGGAACCCATGTTTGAGATCGAGATCGTGACGCCTGGCGAGTTTCTCAGCGAGGTGCTGAGCGACCTAGGCGGTCGCCGCACTCAGATCAGGAGCATTGAGGGCCAGGACGACCTACAGACAGTACGCGCCATGATTCCCCTGGGAGAAACGTTTGCGTACACCACCGCGCTTAGATCGCTCACTCGCGGCCGGGCTTCGTACACCATGGAGTTCAGGCACTACGAACCGGTGCCGGAAAGTCTGTTGCGGTCCGTAGCGAACATTTAATGCAACAAGCGTCCGCACTGTGAGGCGCTTTCAATTTGGAGAGATAGAGAAAGAGAATTATGGTTGCCAGGCAGCAAATGCGCATAATCTTGAAGGCGTTTGACCACAAGATGCTGGATCAATCGAGCGCTCAGATAGTGGACACCGCCGAACTCACCGGCGCCCGCGTGGCGGGTCCGGTCCCATTGCCCACGCAGATCCGGCGATTTTGCGTGATACGCGGTCCGCACGTTGACAAGGACTCCCGAGAGCACTTCGAGATCCGCACACACAAGCGTTTGCTGGACATCATGGAGCCCACCAGCAAGACCATCGATGCTTTGACCAGGCTAAATATGCCGGCGGGGGTCGATATCTCCATCAAACTGTAGAATGCCTTCGTGGGCAGGACGGGCGGCATCGCCGAGCAGGGTTGAATAAATACTGCTCTCATCGTAAAATCGTTGCTCCGTTTGTCGTGTCCGCCGATAGCAGACGTGCCCTGGGGACGCAATCCAGGCGGAACAAACCAAGATCAGGCTAAAGACAATGCTCAAAGGTTTTCTCGGCAAAAAAATCGGCATGACCCAGGTGTTCAACGACGCAGGGCAAGTCGTCCCGGTTACGGTGATAGAGGCTGGGCCGTGCGCTGTCACGCAAATTCGAACCCGAGAGAATGACGGTTACGAATCGGTGCAGTTGGGTTTCGGCCGAGTCCGACGCCCCAATAAACCGGAGTCGGGACACTTGAAGGGCAGCCAAATTGGCCGGCGGCTGGAAGAAGTGCGGGCTGACGACGTGTCTGAATACGCGGTGGGGCAGTTGGTTTCGGTGGACATCTTCGAGTCCGGCGAAATCGTAGACGTCAGCGGCAAGTCGAAAGGCCGGGGCTTCGCAGGAACGATGAAGCGACACGGCTTCGGCGGCGGCCCGCGCACCCACGGACAATCGGACCGGCAGCGCGCCCCCGGATCTATCGGGGGTGGCACCACACCAGGAAAGGTGTTCAAGGGCCTGAAAATGTCCGGCCACATGGGCAACCGCAGGGTCACCAGCAAGGGGTTAGAGGTCGTGAAGGTCGACCCGGAACGCAATTTGTTGATGGTCAAGGGCGGAATCCCCGGCGGACCCAACAGCCCGGTTACCATCAGGAAAACAGGTAAAAGCAAGGCGCAAGCATAATGGAACTGCCTGTAGTAAACGGCAATGGTCAAGCGATTGACACCATCAACATCGATGATGGAATCCTTGACATACCGATGAATCCCTCTCTCGTGCACCAGGCCATGGTCATCTATCAGTTGAACCAACGGCAGGGCACACATTCAACGCTGACCCGTGCTGAAGTATCGGGCGGCGGACGGAAACCCTGGATTCAGAAGCACACCGGGCGTGCCCGCCAGGGCAGTATCCGGTCTCCCCAATGGCGACACGGCGGCATCGCTTTCGGCCCCAAGCCGCGCGATTATCGTAAGGGACTGCCCAGAGCGATGCGCCGGAAGGCACTGCAATGCGTGTTGTCTGAGAAAATTCGTGGCGGCCGTCTCGTCTGCATTGATTCGTTGGGTGAGCTGGACGGACGCACGAAGTCCATGAAGCGCTTGCTGGAAAACTTGGGCATTTCGGGTTCAGTATTGGTAATTACCGAAAACGCCGACCAAAACGTAGCGCGGGCCGGCAGCAACCTGAAGCAAGTCTGGACCCAGCCATCCGATCTGGTCAACGCCAACGACGTGTTGAAAAAGGAAACGATCCTGGCAACGGTTGGAGCTATTCAACGTATCGTTGAACTTTCCACCGCTCCGAAATTCCACGCCAGAAAAGCGGCCGAGGTCGCAAACGCCGAGGAGACACAAGCATGAACATCAGTGAAGTGCTCCTACGGCCTACCATCACGGAAAAGAGCACCCTCTTGCAGGAAGAGGGTCAATATACCTTTGAGATTGCCGCCAAAGCCAATAAGACGCTGGTCAAACAAGCTGTCGAGCAGCATTTTGGCGTGAAGGTCGTCGGGGTGAACATCACGGTAAACCGAGGGAAACGCAAGCGATACGGTCCGCGGTTCAAGAAACAACCCGACACTAAAAAAGCGGTCGTAACGCTCCGCGTTGGGGACCGCATTGATCTTATCGAAGGGCTGTAGCGGCCCTTGGCGGCCACCGCGAAATGAAAAGTTAGTGGCCGGTTCAAACCGCAACTTCTGAAACGTACCGACGACTGAATTCGAGACATAGCGGGAACCGGACTGTAAGAGAGCAAATCGATGCCACTGAAAAATATTCGTCCAATTACACCTGGCACGCGCAACGCAGTGAGGCCCTCTTTTGAGGAGATCACCACCAAAAAGCCGGAGAAGTCTCTGTTAGAGCCCCTGCAGAAGCGTGGAGGCCGGAACAACCGGGGCCGTATCACTGCGTACCATCGTGGCGGCGGGTCGCGTCGGATGTATCGAAAGATCGATTTCAAGCGACGGAAAGACGGAGTCCCGGCCACAGTCAAGACCATCGAATACGATCCCAATCGCACCACCCGGATCGCATTGTTGCATTACGCCGACGGGGAGAAATCGTACATCCTGGCTCCGGTGAACCTCCGCGTTGGGGACCGGGTCGAATCGGGTCCAACCGCCGAAATCAATCCCGGCAACACCCTACCCTTGCGTAACATCCCCACGGGAACGGTGGTGCACAACCTTGAACTGACGCCCGGTCGCGGCGGTCAGTTGGTGCGTGGGGCCGGAACGGGAGCGCAGGTGCTCTCCCGCGAAGGTGAGTACGTTTTGATCCGGCTGCCCTCCGGAGAGATGCGCCGAATCCTGCTGAACTGCAGGGCCAGCGTCGGGCAATTGTCCAATCCTGACCACAAAAACGAAAGCCTGGGCAAAGCCGGCGCCAAGAGGCACCTTGGCCGGCGCCCCCATGTGCGTGGCGTAGCCAAAAACCCGGTGGACCATCCCCACGGCGGCGGCGAGGGTCGGTCTCCGATCGGTATGCCTGGCCCCAAATCGCCCACCGGGAAACCCACGTTGGGACATAAGACACGCAACAAGAAAAAGACGTCGAGCCGTTTCATCGTCCGCGGACGAAGGTGGCGTCGCTAAACATCAAAACACACGCGCCGTTGGCTCGGCGTTGGCAAAGAATATTGCATTATGTCGCGTTCAATCAAAAAAGGACCGTACGTCCACCCGAAGCTTCTAAAAAAAGTTAACCAGGTCCGGGAATCCGGTGAAGCCACCGTGATCCGCACGTGGTCCCGGGATTCGATGATCATGCCCGAAATGGTGGGCCTCAACTTTGGGGTGCACGATGGCCGCAGGCACGTCCCGGTTTTTATCACCGAGAATATGGTGGGGCACCGTTTTGGCGAATTCGCCCCCACACGTACGTATCGCGGGCACGTCGCTAGATCCGAGCGATCCAGCAGGGTGAGGTGACGCGATGCCAGTGGTGCGCGCCAGAGCCAAGCAGGTAGGAGCCTCTCCAAAGCGGCTGAAACCGATCATGGACGCTGTTCGGGGCATGACGGTTAACGATGCTCTGGACCATCTGAGTTTGATGACCTCCCCGTGGGCCCGTTCCGTGGCCAAGGTAGTCCAGTCGGCGGCATCAAACGCCGAAAACAACATGTTCATGAACCGCAACGAGTTGCGCATCACGCGCATCTCTGCAGATCAGGCGCGGCCTCTGAAGAGGTTCCGCGCACGGGCCAGAGGCCGGATCGGTCGTGTTACGCGGCGCTCCAGTCACATCATCATCGAAGTTGACGACATTCAGGAGGGCTAGCCGATGGGCCATAAAACCCACCCCCTGGGTTTCCGGTTGGGAATCATCAAAGACTGGAAGACCCACTGGTACGCTAACAACGGATCCCAGTATCGGGACGGTGTGCAACAGGACCTGGGCTTACGCCGAACGATTCACGACGAATATCAGGCGTTTGCCGACGCGGGAATTGCGCGCATTGAGATCGATCGTACCGCCCAGGAAACTATCATCAACATCCATTCGGCTCGCCCCGGCATCCTGATCGGGCGCGACGGTGACCGGGTCAAGGGGCTCAGGTCCCGCCTGGAGACCATGACCAGCGGACAGCTCCGCCTGAACATCGTAGAAATCGAACAGCCCGAACTGGACCCGTTCCTCGTGGGCAGGAATATCGCGGACCAACTCAGTAGGCGTGTTGCCTACAGGAGGGCAATGCGGCAGGCTGCGTTGCGCACCATGCAAGCCGGAGCGGAAGGAATCAAGATCATCACCAAAGGGCGTATTTCCGGCGCCGAAATCGCACGGACCGAAAAATTGATGATGGGACAAGTCCCATTGCACACGCTGCGCGCCGATATCGACTATGCTCTGGCGGAGGCACACACCGCCATGGGACGCATCGGGATCAAAGTGTGGATCTACAAGGGCCAGATCATGCCCCCGCCGGCCGAAGACGACGACGAATTGGATAGCATTGAATTCCGAGTTTCCAGCCAGGACGCCGACGCGGACATGGCGCCGGATTTGGAAATCTGACACGCGCAGCGTCGGGTGTAGTCCAAAAAGGCTCACCACTCGCGCAGAACCACGACCGTTACCAACACGGAGTCATTGATCATGTTGCAACCCAAGAGGACCAAATTCCGGAAGATGGGCCGAGGAAAACGCCGAGGCGCGGCCACCACCGGAAGCACCGTTGAATTCGGCCAAATTGGGTTGAAAGCGATGAGTCCGGAATGGATTACCGCTCGTCAAATCGAATCGGCGCGTGTCGCGATCACCCGCCATCTCCAACGTGGCGGGAAGACGTGGATCCGCGTCTTTCCCGACAAGCCGGTATCCAAAAAGCCCGCCGAGGTCCGGATGGGCGGCGGGAAAGCGGCTAACGACCATTGGGTAGCTGTTGTCAGGCCGGGCCGTATTATGTTCGAGGTCGGCGGTGTCCCCATGAACCAGGCAGAAGAGGCCTTGCAGCGCGCCGCTCACAAGTTGCCGATCCCTACCAAAATCGTGTATCGGGACCGTGTCAACTCGCTGCTTTCCGGTTCCGGAGGCTAAGTCCCGATGAAAATGTACGAAATACGGGCGCTCAGCGACGATCAAATTCGAGACGAACTCGATAAGTCCTACCAGGAACTCATGAACCTGCGTTTTCGCGACGCAACAAACCAACTCACCGATACCAACCAGCCGCGCAAAACGCGCAAAGACATCGCGCGGATGCTGACATGCCTGCGTGAACGGGGAGTCGAGTAGGGTAGCGGCCCTCTGTTTGGAACGTAACTGCAAGGAATAACTCACAATGGCAAAAGCTATGCGGAAAATTCGGGTGGGGTTTGTGGTCAGCACCCGAATGGACAAGACGGCTGTGGTGGAGTACGTGTGGAAGCAACGCCACCGCGTTTACCGCAAACAGATGCGGCGCGTCACTCGGTTCTATGTCCATGACCCGGAAGGCCAGTGTCGAATCGGCGACACGGTAAGGATCCAGGAGACCCGTCCGATCTCCCGCACCAAGCACTGGCGCCTGCTGGAGATAACCGCCCGTCGTGAGGTGGCCGACGTTCGGCCCATCGATCTCGAGACCGACGTTGCGATCGAACCGGCCGAAAGCGAATCTGACCAAACCATCGACATTGATGCCGCAGACGACGAGGAAGCGTAAATGATCCAGAGTTATACCAGGCTCCACGTGGCGGACAATAGTGGAGCGCGCCGCATCCGGTTGATCAACATCCCTGGTTCAAGCCGCCGTAAATACGCGTCCGTTGGCGACATCATCGTGTGCACGGTCAGGGAAGCCGTACCCAATTCTCCTGTTCGCAAGGGAACCGTAGTCAAAGCCGTGGTCGTGCGCCAGGCAGCCCCTTTGCTCAGGCCTGACGGGACTTATATCAAATTCGACGATAACGCTGCGGTGCTTATCAACGACAACCAGTTGCCCCGTGGGACCCGCATATTTGGACCCGTCGCCCGCGAACTCCGCGACAAGGGTTTCATGCGCATCGTGTCTCTGGCGCCGGAGGTTGTGTAATGCCCAGGAGTAAGATTCACCGCGGCGACGATGTGGTGGTGATCGCCGGTAAAGACAAGGGAAAGACCGGCCGCGTGCTCCAGATGGTGCCGGAGAAAAACCGGGTCATCGTGGAGGGCGTGAACGTCGTCACCAAGCACTACAAGCCGCGCCCCGGCATCCGCCAGGGCGGGAGAGTCCAGCAGGAATCGTCCATCCACATCTCCAATATCAAATTGATTCAAAGCAACTATACGGAGCCTGGTAGCCAGTTCCGAAACCGGGACGAGTGATCGCCATGACGACCCAACAACAAACTGAAGGAACCCAGGAACGGACCAATGAGGGCGGCGGACGGCGCCGTCGTCAGCAGGAGTCCGCGGAGAGTAACGGTACCAATGGGACCGAACTCCCGCCTCCAACTTTCAAGATCCGGTTTCGGGATGAAATCGTCCCGGCTATGGTATCGGAGTTCGGCTATTCAAGTCCGATGCAAGTGCCCAGGTTGAGCAAGATCAACCTGAATATCGGATTGGGCGAGGCTTTGACCAACGGTCGGGCCATGGAAAGCGCGGTTCGCGACCTGACGACCATATCGGGACAAAAACCAATAATCACGCGGGCCAGGCGCTCCATCGCGGGCTTTAAAGTCCGACAAGGAAACCCGATCGGCACCGCAGTCACGCTCCGCGGCGACCGCATGTATTACTTCCTGGAGCGGTTGATCATCACAGCCCTGCCGCGCATTCGAGACTTTCGTGGCATCTCCCGACGCGGCTTCGACGGTCGCGGCAACTTCTCTCTGGGGTTGCGTGAGCAGATCGTATTTCCTGAAATCGATTACAACAGCATCGACCGGTTGCGTGGACTTCAGGTCACAATCACAACCACCGCCAACAACGACGCTGAGGCGACCCGATTGCTTGAGCATTTCGGGATGCCATTCATCCGGCAGTAAACCTCACGGTCAATCACGCTGGTGCCAAACCAGTATCTTTCTGACGCGCACGGCACGTCCGGAACTTCCTACGAACTGGAGAACAGATTTTGGCTAAGAAGTCAGCCATAGCAAAAAACGAACGACGCAAGCGAACCGTTGCCAAATACGCAGAGCAAAGGGCCGCACTGCTCGCTCAGGCCCGTGACATCTCCAGACCCATGCGAGAACGCTTCGAGGCCAGGCAGAAATTGGCCCTGTTGCCTCCCGACGCGAACCCGAACCGCATCCGCAACCGGGATGGCGCGACCGGCAGGCCACGAGGGTATATCCGGCACTTTGGCCTGTCGCGAATATCGTTCCGAGAAATGGCTCTCGATGGGTTGTTGCCCGGTGTCCGAAAAGCGAGTCTGTGACAAAATCCAGTAAGAGTGAGTCGATGCCGGTAGCGCCAGGCATCGTGGGCGAAAAAGCAAAAAAGTGATGGAGCTCTAACGCGATGCCGATCAACGACCCGGTTGCAGATATGCTGACGCGCATACGCAACGCCATCCACGCGCGTCATCAAACGGTTTTGGTGCCCCAATCGAAGATCAAGACGGCGATCGCCGACATCTTGAAGTCGCAGGGTTACATCCGCGACTGGGACCTGGCCAGGAACCAGAAATTCCCGACCATGCGCATCCATCTGCTTTACAAGGATGACGAACAAAACGCCATCCGGGGATTGAGACGGATCAGCAAGCCCGGTCTTCGTGTCCACGTCGGACGTGGAGAGATCCCTCGGGTCTATGGCGGTTTGGGAATCGCCATCGTATCAACCTCGCAGGGGATGATGACCGGTTACGAAGCGTGGCGGAAGGGAATCGGAGGAGAATTGGTCTGTTATGTCTGGTAATGAAATGATGATCAGTTCCGGCGTCGCCGAGCGTGTGCCGCCCCCAGAGCGCCCGCTCTCCCGCGTCGGTCGACAACCCATTCCTATCCCGTCTGGGGTGACGGTAGAGGTGATTTACGGCGGCATCATCGTTACCGGTCCGCGTGGGACTGTTACCCAAAAGTACCACCCTGAAGTCAACGTCAGTGTCGACGGCGATGAGATCATCGTAGAGCGGCTCACTGAGCGCAAGTTCCATCACTCGTTGCATGGTCTTACTCGCTCACTCGTCGCGAACGCCGTCGTCGGAGTCACCGAAGGCTACAGCAGGACGTTGGAGTTGATGGGGGTCGGGTACCGGGTGCAGCAGAATGGTGACGGTATCACCCTCAGTGTCGGGTATAGCCACACGGTGGACGTCTTCCCCGAAGAAGGTCTGACCATGGCGGTGGAAGGCAATAACCGGGTGCATATATCCGGAGTCGATAAGCAGAAAGTGGGCCAGCTCGCTGCCAAAGTACGCAAAGTGCGGCCTCCAAACGCCTACAAGGAAAAGGGAATCCGTTACCAAAACGAGGCTTTGCGTTTGAAGCCCGGCAAGGCCGCCGCGCGCCGCGCCGTGTAGCACAGAGTCCGACAACGTTCGAATTTGAGAGCGACGAAGATATGCCAAAAGACAAGGATGCCCGGAAGCTGCGTGTCGTTCGACACCGCCGGGTAAGGAACAAAGTGATTGGGACGCCTGAACGCCCTCGGCTGTGCGTGTTTCGCAGTTTGAAAGGAATCTATGCCCAGGTGATTGACGACGCCCGGGGACACACTGTTGCCCAAGCGTCGAGCCGCGAGTTGGACCAAGCTGCAGCCACACCGAAAACCGCGGCCTCCGTGGCGGTGGGCAAGTTGGTAGCGGAACGCGCCATCGCCGCCGGGGTGTCTGCGGTAGTATTCGACCGCGGCGGTTACCAATTCCATGGACGGGTGAAAGCCCTGGCCGACGCAGCCCGAGAAGGAGGGCTTAGGTTCTGATGGTTTCACCAGCAACCCGTAGAGGTGAACGTAGCGATCGCGGCGGCGGCGACCGACGCGGCGGCCGTGGCGGACGCGGACGCGACCGCGACCAGCGACAACGAGAAGACGACAGTGGCGGCTTCAACGAGCGGGTCGTCCACACCCGCCGCATCGCCAAAGTGGTCAAGGGCGGACGCAGACTCCGATTCAACGCCCTGGTGGTGATCGGCGACGGCCAAGGGCGCGTCGGTGCTGGCATGGGCAAAGCCCTGGCCATTCCAGACGCGGTGCGAAAAGGTACGGCGGTGGCGCGGCGGAGCACCATCAGCATCCCCATCAAGGGCAGCACAATTCCTCACGAAATCTCGGTGAGGAAAGGCGCCTCTATCGTGATCATCAAACCGGCGCCTCTGGGAACCGGAGTAATTGCGGCTGGTGCGATGCGCGCCATGCTCGAATTGGGCGGCGTGCAGGACGTGGTGGGCAAGTCCCTCGGTTCTCGTAACCCGATCAACATCGTCCAAGCCACTTTGGAAGCGTTGAGCTTGCTCAGAGATCCGGAAACCGAACGCGCCAACCGGCTGGGACTCAACCGACCCGAGGTCAACGGCGCCGCAGAATCTGCGCAACCCGCAGCCGCTGAAGCATCTGAGCCGGCCGCGCCCGCGACTACTGCGGCAGAGCCGGCCCCAACAGCCGAAGCGGCTCCGCCTGCGGCTGAAACGGAGGCGACAACTGAAACGAGCGAGCCGACCAGCACAGCAGTTGACGCGCCGGCTGAGGCTACACCATCCGATGGTGAGGTCTCACCGTCGGCGGAATCGACGTCCGAAACTGATGCTGAATAATCTGCCCAACGAAGCGATTGAGTAGCAAAATGGCACAGATCAAAATCACCTGGAAGAAGAGTTGCATCGGCCGACCGTCCTACCAGCGTCGGATCGTGGAGTCCCTTGGCCTGAAGCGGCTCAACCACTCAGTGGTGCATCACGATAGCCCGACCATCATGGGCATGGTGAAAAAGGTCCAGCACCTGGTGGTGGTGGAACCGGTTGAATGAATAAGGTCCTTCCGGTGGAAATTCGCGTACTTATTGGAGCAACGTTTACACGATGATGGAGCACGAAATATCCCCACCGAAGGGAGCCCGTCGCAACCGCAAGCGGGTTGGCCGAGGTGACGCTGCCGGTGGGGGGAGTTACGCCGGGCGCGGCTTAAAGGGCCAGAAATCCCGATCCGGCAAGGGTTTGCGGCCTGGATTCGAAGGCGGTCAGTTGCCCCTCATCAAGGGTCTGCCCATGAAACGTGGGTTCAACAATCGCTACAAGACCTATTACTCGTTGGTGAATCTGAACACCCTTCAGGATCGATTTGAGGCCGGCGTCCGGGTCACTCCAGAGTTACTACACGGGTTGAATATCGTTCGTCGCCCTAATCTGCCCATAAAAGTGGTGGGAGACGGCGAACTGGGACAGCCCCTCACCGTCGTGGCGCATAAATTCACTGCGTCGGCGCGCGCCAAAATTGAAGCAGCCGGCGGTTCTGTTGAAGAGATCTAAAAGCTTTAGTCGGCTATACGGGCGCGAGACGGTTCGGGCATGATCCAGTCAGAGGTGCAGGGCGGCGGACGGTGGCCGCGGCTGATCCAGGCCGCGATCGACGCTTTCAGCGTTCCCGATCTCAGGGCAAAAATCCTGTTCACATTGGGCATGCTGGCCCTCTACCGCTTGGTGGCCCACATCCCGATCCCCGGTCTCGACGCCGGAGCGCTGGAAAACCTGTTCAGCAACAACCAGTTGTTGGGGTTCCTGGACCTGTTTTCGGGCGGCGCCTTGCGTCGCATGAGCATTGTCGCGCTGGGCGTGTTCCCGTATATCACCGCGTCCATCATCATGCAGTTGCTTACGCCCGTGATCCCATCGCTACAGAATATGTCCCGGGAGGGCGAAGCCGGGCGCATCAAAATGAACCGGATGACTCATTGGGGCACGGTGCCCATCGCCATCGCACAGGCTTTTGCCCAGTTGGTCCTGTTGCAACAGGCCAATGTACTGACCAACGTTGGCTTCACCGGGGATGCGTTCCTGCCCACACTGGCAGCGGTACTGTCCATGACCGCCGGAACCATGTTCCTCGTCTGGCTCGGTGAGTTGATCACTGAACGCGGTATCGGAAACGGAATTTCGCTGATCATTTTCGCCGGTATCGTGGTTGGCTTCCCTGGCTTGTTGGCCACGAGCTTCCTGGACCGGGACAACATCATCGGGATATTCTTCTTCGCGTTGATCGGCCTATTGATCATCGCGTTGATTGTGGTGTTCAACGAAGCCCACCGGCGAATCCCCGTGCAATATGGCCGCAGCATATTTCGCGGCGGGCAAATGTACCGGCAATCCGGCTCTACGTACATACCGCTGCGGATCAATTCGGCAGGCATGATTCCCTTGATATTCGCCTTCTCCATCGTGATCATGCCCGGTACCGTGGCTCAGTACCTGAGCTCCGCCGGCGGGTTCATTGGCAATGTCGCCGGCAACATGCAGACTGCGCTCAGCCCTACCGGCCCCATCTACTGGGTGCTGGCATTTTTCCTGGTGGTCGCGTTCACTTTCTTCTACACCCTCGTCGTGTTCCAGCAGCAGAACATCGCCGAAAATCTGCAACGCAACGGCGGTTTCGTCCTTGGTATTCGTCCGGGCCGGCCCACGCAAGACTATCTGAACCGGGTTATCGTACGCCTTACTTTGGGTGGGGCATTGTTCCTTGGCTTTATTGCTATCGTCCCGTACCTGGCGTCCCTGGTAACTAACGTTGAGGCCATTGCCCTCAGCAGCACCAGTCTGCTGATCATGGTTGGCGTCGGATTGGATACGCTGCGGCAGTTGGAAGCCCAGCTGATGATGCGCAACTACGAAGGATTCCTCCGATGACCGCATCGGCAACCAAAGCGAATCTCCGTCTGATCCTTTTTGGTCCGCCAGGCGCCGGCAAGGGGACACAGGCCCAGTTGCTCAAGGAACAGCTAGGTCTCGAACACGTCAGCTCAGGAGACCTGTTCCGGCATCATCTGTCCAATGGCACCGAACTTGGCGAACTGGCCCGCGGATACATGAACCGTGGCGCACTGGTGCCCGACGAGGTGACCATAGGAATGGTGTTGGATCGTGTAGTATCTTTACCGGAAGGGCGCGGCTTCATGCTCGACGGGTTTCCGCGCAACACCAATCAGGCCCAGGCATTAGACGATGCATTGAACCGCCAAGACCAACAGATTGATGGGGTGGTGCATATCACCGTGCCCGACGACGAACTGATTAGCCGGCTCAGCAACCGCTACATCTGCCGCATTTGCCAAAAACCATTTACTCGAAACAAAATATCCGGGGATCCTCCACTGCGTTGCGACGCCTGTGCCGACGGCGGCGAGATCTACCAACGTGATGATGATACTCCGGACGCAGTAGCCAACCGCTTGACCGTATACCATCAAGAAACCGCTCCGGTTCTAGACTTCTACCGGACTGCCGGCGTTTTAACTGAGATACCTGGCGATGGGCCGATCGCATCCGTCAACAATTCCATCCTCTCCGCACTGGACTTGCCGATTACAATCGACGACAGTAAAGCAACGGGCAAAACGACTACTCCCGATTTCGGGGTTGACGCTTGAGGTATAATTATAATGGTGACACGTCAGAAAAAACGAAAAACAGCTTCCAATTCACCTTCCACGTACACTGGTGGGATAACGATCAAGTCCCGCCGTGAGATGGAAGCCATGGAGCGTGCCGGCGCAATCGTCGGATCCACCCTTGCTCTCCTCAGGAGTTCGGTCGAACCGGGCATAACCACCGGTGAGCTCAATCGCATCGCCGAAAAAAATATCAGGGGCATGGGAGCGGTTCCCGCGTTTTTGGGCTACCAGGGTTTCCCCGGTACCATCTGTGCATCCGTGAACGAGGAAATCGTCCACGGGATTCCTGGCAAACGCGTCCTTAAAGAAGGCGACGTTATAAAAATGGATTGCGGCGCTATCATTGATGGCTTCATCGGCGACGCGGCGATTTCCGTGCCTGTCGGGGAAATCGATGAAGCGACGCAACGCCTGCTGGATGACACCAGGGCGAGCCTTTACGAAGGCATCGCGGCCGCCCAACCGGGCAACCGGGTCGGCGACATCGGCGCAGCGGTGGAAGGATACGCGACGGAACGCGGCTACGGTGTGGTTCGACAATTCGTGGGACACGGAATCGGCCGCTTCCTCCACGAGGATCCTCAGGTGCCGAACTATGGTGAACCAGGCAAAGGTGTACTGCTCCGACCCGGGATGTGTATCTGCATCGAACCAATGCTGAATATGGGCACGGAGGACACCAAGATTCTGGATGACGATTGGACGGTAGTTACCGCCGACGGAGCATTGTCCGCGCATTTTGAACATACGCTGGCCATCACCAAGGACGGCCCGAAAATTCTGTCTGTCCACGACTGATTCTGATATAGGCTGCAAGTGTCCCTCAGAGGAACTGTCGCAGCAAAAGAAGGCTTGTTTATGGCAAAAAAAGAAGCGATCGAAGTCGAGGCTCAGGTTACCGAAGCACTGCCCAATGGCATGTTCCGAGTTGAGTTGCCCAATGACCACCAGGTCCTGGCCCACATCTCGGGGAAGATCCGTATGCACTTCATACGGGTATTGCCGGGAGACCGGGTACTGGTGGAACTCTCACCATATGACCTGAGCCGAGGCCGGATCACCTACCGGTTCAAGTAACAACGAAGGATCTTTTCCTATGAAAGTGTCCGCATCAGTGAAACCCCGCTGCGACCGTTGCCGCATAATCCGCCGCAAGGGTCGGGTGCGGATCATTTGCGTCAACACCAAACACGCTCAGCGCCAGGGCTGAACAACCCGGCGAGACCGCAAACAACCGAAACCGGTTTGTGGTCTGACAGACATCCCCAAGCTCAGCACAGGAGAGAAGCCATGGTTCGTATCGCGGGAGTTGACGTACCGGACCGCAAGCGCGCGCATATCGCTTTGCGCAGCATCTACGGTATCGGTCCGACCAAAGCCATTGAAATCGTTGGCAAGGCCAACCTGGACGTCGAGATGCCTCCGCGCATGAGCGAACTCTCCGAGGAACAACTCGACAGGATACGTGTGATCGTCGACCAGGACTACATCACCGAGGGCGACCTTCGACGGGAACACAACGAAAACATTCGGCGGTTGATAGACATCGGCAGCTACCGCGGTTTGCGCCATCGCCGAAACCTCCCCGTCCACGGGCAGCGTACCCGCACTAACGCCCGGTCGCGTAAGGGTGCCCGGCGCACCGTGGCCGGTCGCGGTCGCCGCACGGGTGGCAAGAAGTAACGGACGCCACGGGCAAACGTATTCTGCCCAACTCCACCAAAATCTGACCAACGAGGTAACCCCAGATGCCACGACCACGTGCCCGAAGGCGAGAGCGCCGGTCCATACCCCAGGGCCGCGCTTACATCTACTCCACGTTCAACAACACGTTGGTCAGCTTGACCGACCCCGATGGGAATGTGGTGGCATCTACCAGCTCAGGTACGGTCGGTTTCCGCGGGTCGCGTAAGGGGACGGCGTTCGCAGCGCAACGTGCTGCCGAACAAGCCGCCCGCCGTGGCGTTGACATGGGGATGCGGAACATCGACGTTTACATTAAGGGCCCTGGGTCTGGGCGCGAACCTGCTATCCGCGCTCTGCAGGCGGCAGGGCTTTACGTCACCAGTATCCGGGACGTAACCCCTATTCCCCACAACGGGGTCCGACCACCTAAACGCCGCCGAGTTTAAGGGGCCGCCGAACCGCACACTCCGGCGCCTGCCGGAGTTTCAATTCGAAACACCAACGGAAAGACTGAAATGGGAAGATATACGGGACCATCGTGCCGGCTTTGTCGCCGCGCCGGAGAAAAGCTATTCCTGAAAGGAGATCGGTGTTTTTCGCCCCGATGCGCTATTGAACGACGCCATATTCCTCCAGGGGGCGGGGGTAACCGCCGCCGGAGAGTTTCCGACTATGGCGTACACCTGAGGGAGAAGCAGAAGGCTCGTCAGATGTACGGCGTGATGGAAGGCCAGTTCCGCAAATATATGAACGACGCTTTCAACACTCCCGGCATATCGGGCAACAACCTGCTCCGCACGCTGGAACGTCGTTTGGATAACGTCATATACCATTTGGGGTTTGCGGATTCCCGCAAGCAGGCTCGCCAGATGGTGCAGCACGGCCACTTCGCTGTGAACGGCCGTAAGACGGACATTCCATCGTTCCTGGTAAAACAGGGGCAAACCATCTCCTGGACGGAGACGTCCAAGAACCGGGACTTTTTCGCTGATCGGACCGATGGACTGCCGCGACGCACGTTGCCTACCTGGTTGTCGTTGGATCTCGCCAAAATGGAAGGTGAGATTGTATCACTGCCGCCGGATAATGAATTGCCCGACACTATTAACTCTCGCCTCATCGTCGAGTACTACTCGAGGTAGCCACTGAATGTTAAATCCCCAAATTCTCCCGCCGATGCGGGAATCGGAACCCGAAATCCCCACACCCTCGATCAGGGTAATTGAAAGCAACGAAACCTACGCTTGCGTCGCGTTGGAACCGTTGGAGCGCGGGTTCGCTACGACCGTGGGGAACCCTTTGCGACGACTGCTGCTGAGCTCCATTCAAGGCACAGCGGTAACTTGGGTCAAAATCGAAGATGTACCACACGAGTACACCGTCATCCCTGGCGTGAAAGAAGAGGTGATGGACCTCCTGTTGAGCATCAAGCGCATCAGGATCCACGCCTTGGCGAAACGGCCCGGCAAGATGCGGTTGGACGTAACCGGCGAGGGTAGGGTGTGCGCTGGAGACATATCAACTGCCAGCGACTTCCAGATCGTAAATCCCGAATTGCACCTGGCGACGCTGGACAGCCCGGACGTTTCTCTTTCCATCGAGTTTAACGTGGAGTCCGGCAAGGGTTATCAGCAGGTAACCCAGGGGGACACCGCGTCCGGATTGCCGGTTGGCGTTTTGCCGGTCGATGCGATCTACAATCCCGTTCGCAGGGTCGAATACTCGGTAGAGCGCATGATGGTGGGACAGCAGACCGACTGGGAGCGCCTTATTCTCCAAGTATGGACCGACGGCGCGATTACCCCGTTGGCCGCAATCCAGGAAGCCTCGGAAAATCTGGTCCAGCATTTCTTCATGTTCAACCAGTTGAGTCGCCCCGGTGACGCGACGCTGGATGCCAGCAACTTTTCGGTGGCGTCAGAAGTGTATCTGATGCCAATTGAGCGGCTCGATTTGTCGTCGCGTACGCTGAATTGCCTGAAACGCGCCAAGCTGGACCGAGTGGGTCAAGTTCTTGACCTCAGCGCCGATGACCTGCTCAATATCCGAAACTTCGGACAGAAATCGTTGGAAGAATTGCAGGGCAAATTGGCCGAACTCGGCGTAAATGCCCCCAGCGCCAGCGACGACCTTGCGGTCGACCCGGGATTTGCCGACGATGTGAGAGGATTTACCGGCGGCACACTGGTGTTCGACCCCGATGACGACGACCTAGACTTTGACGATGACGGAGAATAACGATGGCCTCTCATCGCGTTGCCGGCCGTAAACTGAGCCGGTACAAGGATCAGCGCAAGGCGCTTCTGCGCGGCCTTACTGTGGATCTGATCGAGCATGAGCGCATCACCACAACGTTAGCCAAGGCTAAGGAAACCCGTGTGATGGCGGAAAAGTTGATCACCCACGGCAAGAAGGGAACCCTCCACAACCGACGGGTAGCTTTGAGCAAAGTCCCAAACAAGAGGGCTGTAGCCAAAGTGTTTGACGAACTCGGACCGCGATACGCCGAACGACCCGGCGGATATACCCGGATCACCAAATTAGGGCCGCGTCAAGGCGACGGAGCCTCCATGGCTGTCATCGAATTGGTGTGATATCCAGCCACTTACCAACAATTGGCGCAGCTGTTGATCCCCAGCAAATCGACGACGTGAGGAATTGCCATCGCTCAATGCTTCAATGACATCTGAGAATGCCCTGATGGAAACGGGACGTCGGGTTGCCTTGGTCGTGGCGTATGAAGGGACGGATTACGCCGGTTTTCAATTCCAGGTGGGTTCGCCCACGATACAAGACGAATTGGAAACAGCCGTTGGAAAGGTGACCGGCGTTCGGAGCCGGATCCGAGGAGCGAGCCGAACAGACGCAGGCGCCCACGCATCGGGACAGGTCGTTGATTTCATTACCGGCAGCGATTTGGATCCTCGAACTCTGGTAGCCGCTCTGAATTTCTATTTGCCCGAGTCGGTGCGAGTGACATCAGCCGGAGATGTGCCGCTTGAGTTTCATTCCAGGTTCGACGCGTCATGCAGGGAGTACCGCTACAGCATCCTCAATAGGGAGATTGCATCGCCTCTACTGCGTCGTACGCACCACCTGGAAACTGAAGGCATCGATCTGGAACGCGTTCGACAAGCGGCAACCAGCCTGCTGGGCATCAGGGATTTCCGCCGAATATCGACGGGCCTTCCGGCTGACCGGAGTGCGGTGAGGAAGGTTCTCAGGTGGGAGATAAAGTGCCATCCAAGCATTCCCGACGTGATCACCATAGACTGTTCTGCTAGCGGTTTTCTTCGCCATCAGATTAGACGGGCCAACGCGGTACTGTTGGAGATCGGCAAAGGGAAACTCCCCATACATGCCATGGCGGAAACCCTGGCAGGACGCGAACACAACCAAGGACACATTCGAACCCTCCCAGCCAAAGGATTGTGCCTGAAATCGGTTCATTACCCCGATTACGGCCATATTTTTGGCCCAAAGGTTGAAGACAAACATGAAACGCACTAGCACATATTTCGCCAAAGCCGGGGACGTACCGGATAGTTGGCGAGTCATCGACGCCACGGGCATCAGTCTCGGCCGCCTGGCTCGCCAGGTTGCCGTCGCCCTTCAGGGCAAAGACCAGCCCACCTACACACCCCACGTAATTACCGGCTGCCACGTCGTGGTCATAAACGCCGACAAGGTCCGCATCACCGGCCGCAAGTTGATGCAGAAAATGTACTACCGGCACAGCGGATACGTGGGCAATCTCAAATCGTTCCTGATGAGAGATATGATGGAACAACGTCCCGAACGCGTCGTTTACCTGGCGGTGAAGGGCATGCTGCCATCCACCAAGCAGGGCCGTCAGATGCTGCGGAGGCTTCGGGTGTACGCCGGAGACCAGCATCCCCACGAAGCCCAAGTGGGCAGCCCGGACTGATCCCTGAACGTTCCTGGAAATTTCCCCAACTGAAGGCAGGTAATCAATGGTGTTGCAGACCGAAACGCAACAGTATTTCTATGCGACAGGTCGCCGCAAGTCGGCCATCGCAAAAGTCAGGCTCTACCCCGACGACGGCACGGCAATCATAATCAATGATAAGCCCATGGAAGAGTACTTCAACTGGCTCCCATGGCAGTCGACGATTCGGGAAGCTTTCACCATTTCAGGGACCATAGGCCGTTTCCGCGTCCAGGCCCAGGTCAAAGGGGGCGGCGTCAACGCGCAAGCCGAGGCCATACGACATGGTATCGCCCGGGCTCTGGTCGTGTCCGATCCCGGCCTGAAGGCAGGGTTGCGTCGAGCGGGATTCATCACCAGGGACGCGCGGGTCAAGGAGAGCAAGAAATATGGCCTGAAGCGCGCCCGGCGGGCTCCGCAGTACACCAAGCGATAGTAGACTACAGGATAGGGAGATAGGCTAGGGGGACGCTGATGAGCCCTGCTATCATCATCTCAGTTGTCGCAGGGGTGAGTTTGGGCGTGACCGTGGTTGTGCTTCTCATCAGGGGCAGTTATCTGCTGGGCAAACTGGTCAACCGAGTCGAGAACCAAGACGCCAAGATTGATAACCTGGGAACCAGGATAGACAGGGTGACCACCGCCGTCAACGAACTACGGGCTGACATCCAGCAAACCAACCAGGCAATCCACCAAACCAACAGAATATTGGTCGGGTTGGCGACCCACACTCACGACGCGGATGGGCGAACGGTTTTTGCTGTCCCCCAGTGACGCAGCCGGATAGGTTCCGCCGGACAGCAAGTCCAAGGGGCGATCCATGGATCGCCCCTGTTTTTTATAGCAGATCTCCGAGAGTCAGCCAGTAGAACACGATGTAGGTGCCCGCTACCACCATCAGCCAGGCGCCGACAACCCCGACGTAGGGCAGAGCGGCACGCATCCACCGCAACAGCACGGTGCGCGCTACGGCCATTCCCAGGGTCAGGATCATGATCACGCTGCCCATGCCGGCGGCGTACAGGACGAACTGGCCCAACGTATCCAGGAAACCAGATGACAGGCCCGCGCCGACTCCCAGCACGGCAAGGAACAGCGGCAAGGTGCAGCTCAAAGAAGCGAGGCCGTAGCTCACGCCGAACAGCACGTATCCAGGGATATTCAACTGGCTAGGGTCTCCGATCCGCGACGCGGCCCGTTGGGCGAGGCTGGTGTAGATTTTGCCTCCACCGGCCATATATGCGCCTGCTCCGATCAGGAGCACTCCCACGGCCAAGCCGACCCAGGGCAGAGCCGCGACCACCACCGCCTGTGATCCAAACGCCAAGATCAACCCGACCGCACCAAAAAGCACAACGAACCCGATGGAGACGGACAGCCCGACCATGATGGCCCGACTGACGAGCCGGAAGGGTCGCCTGCGTTCGTCATCTTGGTTCCCGCCGCTGACGTACAGGCCCAGGTAAGCGGGCAGCATCGCAAACCCACAGGGATTGACGGCGGATGCCGCGCCCACCGCAAATGCGAATCCCAGCTTGATACCCACGTTGCTGATGCCGGATCCGGACGACCCGGACAGCAGCTCCACGAAACGGTTGACGCCATCAATACCGGTAGAATCGCGCACGATTAGCGCCCCTACAACAGCGATGGCATAGGCGACCGCGGCGATGCCCACCGCGATCAAAATGCCGCGCCTCGCCGTGAGACGATCAAAGAGCGATGGAGAAGTATCGGGAGAGTTGGCAGGAATAGCCATTGGTTCACCTCCTGCAGAGGCTACGGCTCATTGAGCGCGGTAGGTTGTATTGGGCCATGATAATCTGATGAATCGTGGCGACCCGCGTTCAGTCGCGGACTATGATTGTGCCAGCCACACGGTCGGACAGTGAGCGATGGTCCTGGTCGTCCAAAAGCAAAAGGATAGCGTCGGCAAAGAACCCAATGACGAAGCTGTGCGCCACCGCCTTTACTATTTGCCGCACGAACATGGTCCCCCAACCGGCGCGGTCGCCGCTCCGCGTGATCGCGTAGATGCCGAGCAACTGCTTGCCCGGGGTTTGTCCTCGCGCCAGAACGATGAGCCACCAGATGATGTAGCCGATTACGAGGGTCAGGAAGAACAGTATTCCGTCAAGGAGGGTCGCGAACAACCGGCGGAGCGGGCTGGCGGTTTCCATGATGTGGCCTCACTACAAGATACGCTGGGTTGGCGGCTGCGGTTCTGCCTCAGACTCCCAGGTGAACCTCCATGGCGTCTAGGAGCGCCTGCACGTGGGCAGTCGTGTCGGCTTCGCAATAAATTCGGAGCAACGGCTCAGTGCCGGAAAAACGGGCGGCAACCCAACCAGCGTCGACCAACCAACGTCGGCCGTCAATTTCGTCCACACCGCGAACCGGCATCCCGGCCAGTTCGGTCAGCGGAGATTTCGTTAATCGCTCCATTATGGATGACCGAGCATCGGGATCGAACTTGACATCGCGCCGCTGGTAGTGGTGCTCGCCTACTGTATCGAACATGCGGCGTACCATGCCCGACGCGGAGAGGCCGCTGGTCGCCATGAACTCCAGCAGATACAGGCCACTGAGGATGCCGTCCCGTTCGGGAATGTGGCCCCGGAACGCGTATCCGCCGCTTTCCTCGCCGCCCAATATGGCGTCATCAGCGACGAAGCGGGGGCCGATGTTCTTGAATCCCACGGGCATCTCGGAAATTCCGACGCCGTATTTCTCGGCCAGTTTGTTCAGCATCAGGGAGGCGGTGACGCCCTTTACCAACGGGCCACGGTCGCCGCGTTCCAGCAGGTACAGCGCCAGCAGGGAGAATACCTCAAGGGTGCTGACGAAGTTGCCACTCTCATCCACGAGGCCGATGCGGTCAGCGTCGCCATCCAGCGCCAAGCCCACGGACGCTCCGTCGGCGGGGACCCGGCGGCATAGTTCCGAGAGGTTGTGGGCGATTGGCTCCGGTTGGGCCATGCCGGGGAACGCCGGATTGGGCTCGGACCTAAGTTCCTTCACCGATGTTTCTCCACCATGAAGGAAGCCGGCGAAATAGCCTGCTCCCGCGCCGTGCATGACATCCACCAGCACGTTGAGGCCGGCGGCACGTACGGCGTCCAGGTTGACCAATCCGGCTATGGCTTCCCGGTATGGCGGCGTGGGGTCGGTGTCTTGAACCAGGCCCAAGTCTCGCCCCTCGTGGAGGGCCAGTCGCTTGGGATCTCCGGAGGAGTCGATGCACAGCTCGAGGACATCGGTCATGGACTGGCTCGCGCTTCCTCCTTCGGCGGACTTGAACTTGAAACCGCTCCATGCGGCCGGATTGTGACTCGAGGTAATCACCACGCCGCCGGCCGCGCCGCGATGGACAACATGGTGGCTGACCACGGGAGTCGGGACGGGCTGATGGCATAGAAACACCGGAATCTCGTTGCCCGACACCACCGACGCCACGGTTTCGGCAAACTCCCGCGACGCAAACCGCGTGTCGTAGCCGACCACCAAGCCGTGACGAGCGGCGCCAGTGGCGCGGAGGTAGTCGGCCAAGCCCTGGGAACAGCGCGCCACGTTGGCAAAGGTGAAGTCGTCAGCGATGATGCCCCGCCAGCCATCGGTGCCGAATTTTATGGGAGAGGTCATAAAATCATTCTAGCATGGCGTTCACTTCGATTCCGTTCATCCTGAGGTTGTCAAAGGGTGCCCACTTTCAGTGGTTCATGGTTCGACGGGCCCACCATGAGCGGGGGAAAGGGAATTGAAAAGCCGGCACCGCGCTGAGATGCTGGTACGGTTTGAGCCGGTCGCTCGCTCGGATCAGCGACGGCGCGGCGTTACCATGGTGCCGGCCAGTATGTCGGGTATGGAGCGTCGTTCCCGCTGATCGCGCAGGATGAAAATCGCGTCGACGATCAGGCCGATCAGCGTGAGATGTAGCCCGATTTTTGCCACGGCGCGGACCAGTTTCCTGGGTTGGCCGGCGGAACCTCCGCGATGTCGGCGCACCTCCGTGCGCGTCAAAACGCGGCCCGGCGGGCCTATCTTAATGATGATCAACAGCCAGATGGCGTAGGTTATCACCACGGCCAGGGGCATCTGGATGGCGAAAAAATCGTACACGTCGAAATTCACGGACTGCGGCCCGCTGATGCCCAGCCGACTGTCGAGCACGTGAATCACGTAGAGAATCGCTGCGCCGACTCCCAAGAACAACAATCGGTCGATTACCCAAGAGGCGAAGCGGCGGAATGGGAGAACGCTGTCCATCGGTAATCCTGCGCCGCGCGTCCACGGCGGCTAAGAGAGTTACGCCGATTTTACCGAGACGAACCACCAAACTGTCTTTCACCTGCGTGCAGCATTCGGACAATCATGACACGGAACGGCTACGGCGCAGCGTGGACTGCGACAGCTCGACCCAACCAGAAAGTAGAGCGCCCTCCACCAATCAGGTGAAGGGCGCGCATGAGAGAGAGCGCAGTGTCGGACGGGTCTAGTCGCCAGCGGCGCCGGCCAACGTGCCGGCTGCCTGTTTCAGCAACTCGGCTTTATCGGTGCGCTCCCAGGGAAGATCGATGTCGGTGCGCCCGAAGTGCCCGTATGCGGCCGTCTTGCGATAGATCGGCTGACGGAGCTCGAGGTCTTCGATGATCGCGCCGGGGCGCAGGTCGAAGTGCTCGTTGACCAACGCCTCGATGGTGTCATTGTCGATGTGGTTGGTGTCAAAGGTCTCCACCGCCACGGAGATCGGGTCAGCGACGCCGATAGCGTAGGAAACTATCACCTCGACGCGATCGGCAAGGCCAGCCGCCACGATGTTCTTGGCGACGTAGCGGGCGGCATACGCGCCGGAGCGGTCAACCTTGGTCGGGTCCTTGCCGGAGAACGCGCCCCCGCCGTGGCGGGCGATGCCGCCGTAGGTATCGACCAGTATCTTGCGCCCAGTGAGGCCGGTGTCGCCCTGGGGGCCGCCCACTACGAACCATCCGCTGGGGTTGACGTAGTACTTGGTATCGTCGTCCAGCAGATTCGCCGGGACAATAGGCTTGATTACGTGCTCTATGATGTCAGCACGGATTTTCGCCGTGAAAGCCTCGCGGTCGGCCGTGTCGTCGTGCTGGGTGCTGATGACCACGGCGTCGACGCGGTGGGGCTTGCCGTACTGGTATTCCACGGTGACCTGGGACTTTCCGTCCGGGCCAAGATACGGCAGGGTGCCGTCTTTGCGGACCTTGGCCAGCCGCTCGACCAGGCGATGGGACAGGTCAACGGTGATGGGCATGAGGCCATCGGTCTCGTTGCAAGCGAATCCCACCATCATCCCCTGGTCGCCGGCCCCGGTGGCACGGCGGGCGTCGACGGCGTTTGCGCCGTTGTTGCGGGCTTCTAGAGCCGTGCTCACACCGGCGTTGATGTCCGGGGACTGCTGGCTGGCGTTGCGGATGACGCCACACGAGTTGCCGTCGATACCGTACTTGACGTCGTTGTAGCCGATCTCCAGCAGGGTTTTGCGGGTGATGGCGTCAAAGTCCAACTCGGCCTGGGTGGTGATTTCCCCGGTTACCATGATGAGGTTCTTGCCGGCCACGGTTTCGCAGGCGACGCGGCTCATGGGGTCAACGCTGAAGGCGGCGTCCAGCACGGCGTCAGAAATCTGGTCGCAGACCTTGTCGGGGTGCCCTTCGGTAACCGACTCGGAGGTGAGCAGGTACTTGGGCGAAGTCATGAATCGGATTGGCATAGGTTGGTTTCCTCCTGGATTGGCTTTACTGGGTGGCAGCGTAAGGGCGAATGATTAGTCGCCCCCACTCTGATCGCATTGGGCGGGTTAGGTGCCCTCTTCCCAGCTCTCGTTGTAGGCAGTCTGTTCGGCGGTCAGGGTATCGATGCTGATGCCCATGGTCTCAAGCTTGAGACGACCGACTTCGGCGTCGATTTCGCGGGGCACCACGTGGACACCGTTGGACAAGCTCTTGTGGCTCTTGACCAGATATTCGGCGCTGAGGGCCTGGTTGGCGAAGCTCATGTCCATCACGGCAGAGGGATGGCCTTCAGCGGCCGCCAGGTTGATCAGGCGACCCTCGCCCAGCAGGTACAGGCGTCGTCCGTCGGTAGTCACGTATTCCTCGACGAAGGGGCGCACTTCCCGGTGGCTCACCGAGATGGCTTCCAGGGCCGGAATGTCGATTTCGACGTTGAAGTGGCCGCTGTTGGAGATGATCGCGCCGTCGGGCATCACTTCCAGGTGTTGCTTGCCGATGACGTGCCAGCCACCAGAAACGGTGATGAACACCTCGCCGACCTTGGCGGCTTCAACGCCGGGCATGACCTGGAACCCGTCCATGACGGCCTCCAGTGCGCGGACGGGATTGACCTCGGTTACGATGACGTGCGCGCCCATGCCACGGGCCCGGGACGCCACGCCGCGGCCGCACCAACCGTACCCTCCGACGACCACTCGGCGGCCGGCCCACAGGATGTTGGTGGCGCGTGTGATGCCGTCCAGCGTGCTCTGGCCGGTTCCGTAGCGGTTGTCAAAGAAGTGCTTGGTCTCGGCCTCGTTGACGGCGATGATGGGATACTTCAGCTGGCCGTCGGCGGCCATGGCGGTGAGGCGCACCACGCCGGTGGTGGTCTCCTCGGTGCCGGCGATGACGTTGGACAGCAGATCGCTGCGCTCCTTGTGCAGGATGCCCACCAGGTCGGCGCCGTCGTCCATCGTAACGTTGGGCGCATGGTCCAGCACGGCGTTGATATGCTGGTAGTACGTCTCGTTGTCCTCGCCCTTGATGGCGTAGGTGGGGATACCGTATTCCTGCACCAGAGCGGCGGCGGTTTCGTCCTGGGTGCTGAGCGGGTTGCTGGCGCAAATGACCAGATCCGCCCCACCGGCTTTGAGAGCGATAGCCAGGTTGGCGGTCTCGGTGGTTACGTGCAGGCACGCGGCCATCTTGACGCCGGCCAGGGGCTGTTCCTTTTGGAACCGCTCCGTGATCATGTTGACGACGGGCATTTCGCGGGCGGCCCAACGGATGCGATCGACGCCGGCCGCTGCCAGGGAAAGGTCTTTTACGTCGCCTTTGGTTTTTTGAACAGTCAAATCGTTTTACCTCCGATTTGCCCGCTTGGATTCCGGCTTTCGCCGGAATGACGGCGGGGGTTTTGGATTCCCACAAAAGCGGGAATGACGGGTGGATGTTGGTGTGCTTTAGTGCGCCATTCGGGAGTAGGCCAGGATCTCCAGTACTCGTTCGACGAAGGAACCCCGGTTTTCTTCACCCGTAAATATGGCGGATTTGCAGTGCTGCGGAAATTGGGTCAGTTACGGATCGTTTCCGTAGGACGTTGGGTTGCCGGCGGCGATCCATGACGGCGTACCGTCGTCGACGTTGTAGAGCAGTTCCGAGTCGATGCCCAGCGCTGCTGCGTACTCGCATGCGACGCCGCTGCGGACGCCGGCGGCGCAGATGAACAGCAATTTCTTGCCGTCGGGAAGCTCGTCCACCCGGTCCATGAATTCATCGACGTTGATGTGGATCGCGCCGGACGCATGGCCCGTAACCCATTCGTCATCGCGACGAACATCGACGACCACGGTATTGTCCGGGTCGGCATTGAGGATTTGCATGGCTTCGGGAGAATCAACCCTGAAATAGGGTTCCCCCGGATTCTGTCGTGGCATTCGGTTACCTCCTTGAATCTTTGGCATGGATACACAGGATGAATTGGGATAGAACGTCTTGCTTGGATATATCCCAACTATCCTGTTTATCCTGTTCATCCATGTAGATTTAGATCGTGCGTCAGTTGGGCGGCGGGTCAAGATGCTTGCCGGCGATTGGGCGAAGTCGCCGCCGCACGTCGTTGGGGATCATGCTCCGGTCGGTGATGATGGCGTTGGTGAGCGCAGTCTCGCACTCGCACGGGCCAAGTTGGGCCAGAGCGGGCATAATGTGGCGCAGGATGATGCGGCTGTTGGCGACGTTGGCGATGAGGTTTTCCACCACCATGTCAACGGTTACGGCGTCGTGTTCAGGATGCCAGCAGTCGTAGTCGGTGACCCACGCCATGGTCGCGTAGCAGATCTCGGCTTCGCGGGCCAACTTGGCTTCTGGCAACGCGGTCATGCCGATGAGGTCGCCGCCCCAGGAACGGTACATTTCGGACTCGGCCTTGGTTGAGAACGCGGGCCCCTCCATGACGATCATGGTGGCGCCCTTGTGGGTCGGGATACCCTGTTCCCGTCCCCCTTTCGCCAGCACGTCGCTCATATCTGGGCAGAAGGGATCTGCGAAAGAAATATGAGCGACCACGCCATCCTCGAAGAAAGTGCTGGGACGCAACGAGCGCGTCCGGTCGATCAACTGGTCGGGGATGACCAGGTGCTGGGGTTCGAGGCGGGCCTGCAGGCTGCCGACGGCGCTGACGGATACGATGCGCCTGGCCCCCAGGGTTTTCAGCGCGTAGATGTTGGCCCGGAAAGGCAGTTCCGTGGGGCTGAGGCGGTGTCCCCGGCCATGCCTAGGCAGGAATGCCACCGGCACGCCCAACAGCTCGCCGACGGTGATGGCGTCGCTGGGCTTGCCGTAGGGAGTATCGATGTCCACCACGGCGGTCTCTTCGAAACCCTGGATTTCGTAGAGTCCACTGCCGCCGATGATGGCGATTTCCGCCTGGGGATGGTTGGGCATTACGTTGGTTTCCTTAACTTTATTTTCGAGAATGGGTTGCGGCCTGGGCTTACCAAAAGACGAAGTCGGAGATCACTCCGAGCCAAAGCAGCGCTCCGATGACGAGGCAGAGAATTTCTCCCTTGCCAAACCGAGCGTTCTGGGCGGGCGTTCCGGCTACTGCAGCCCAATATTGGTTCAAGTTGCTTTGAACCTTACAGATGACGCCGATGCTGACCAGCAACGTGGCGAGGCTGATCAGGAACCCGATGCCGGAGGCGGCGGTCACACCGGGGCCCGTTGACTCGCCCCTCATTCCTCCCGCGACAAGACCGACGATTAGGTTGATAACGACCACCGTCACCAGAGCCGCTATGTTGAGGCTGTCGGTCACGCCCCGTTCCTGCAGCAACGCTTTGTACGACCGGACGTGAGCGTGAAAACGGAAGAAGCCGTACACCGGCACCAGTTGGGTCAGCCCGTGCCAGACCGGGTAGTGGGTTTGACCAGCCTGCTCGGGATCCCCTGCGGTATGGTCGCGGTATTGCGCCCAGGTGCGATACATCCAGTAAAACCAGTACAAACCCCAACTTACGACGCCTACCAGCACCACGCGGGATAGGGAAATGTGGCAACCGTAGGAAGCATCGCCGGAGCCTGTTCCTGAGATTCCAAACTGGTCAACGTACATGCGTGAACACTTTTCAGCGCAGTTGCGGTATCTGCTCGGGCAGGTAGTGATTGGAGCGAAAAACGCTGTTCACGACGTAGCCCTGCTCGTTGGGCGCGAAGTGGGGGTTGATATATTCCCAAACGATCTCACCCTCAGGCGTCACCTGGAAGATGCGCCCGGGTTGCCCCTCGGTGATCAGTGTGCTTCCGTTGGGCAGGCGGCGCGCGCCCGAGATGTAGGCGCTGAAGAAGTTGAAGGGCGGATTGTCCCGGTATTCCCAGACTATTTCGTTGTTGCCGGTATCGACTTCGATGACCCGGGACGCGGGCAAGGGGTTGTGCCGGCTGTGGGAGCCGTTGTCGTAGATGAGCACGTTGCCGTTGTCCAGCAGGGAAGGATCGTGCTGCTGGGCCAAAACGTCGTCGCCGATCTGCCACTCGATGTTGCCGGTGGCCTTGTCGATAATGCCAACGGTGGAGATGTTGCGGAAGCTGAACATCACCCGGTCGTTGGGCAAAGGAACGACCGTATTGCCGTGGCTCCACTCGTCCCGCAGGTCGTTGAAGGTGATCGCGTGGCGGTCGGGATCCAGGTGTTCGGCGGCGCGCCATTCCCAGATGCGGTTGCTATCGGCGTCCACCTCCACCAGCACGTCCGCCCACATTCCGCCGGCGTCGCTGCCAGGCTGGCCGCCTTTGATTTTGGCGGCCTGGGCGTCGGCCATCCGCTCAACGGTCATGTACAGGCAGCCGCCGGATTCAGTGCGACGCGCGTCGTGATGGTGGTACGGGTCGCGGTGTTCCCACAGGATGTTGCCGTCCCAGTCGGCTTCGAGCATCACCCCGCCCTTGAAGCGCTTCATCGCCTCGAAAATATCCCAACCGCCATCATCACGGACCTTGCCGCCATAGAACAGATTGCCGTTGGACAGCAGGTAGCCGTAGAGTCCCGGCGGGTAGGGCATATTCCACTGGTGGGCCACCTCTCCGTTGGGGTCCAGCAGATAGACCTCACCGTTGCCGGACAGGGGCGCATACAGGGTGTAGCCGGGGCTGGCTTTAGCCGGATCGTGGGCCGTCAGGCCGGTGCGGGCCATGCGGCGGCGGGTCTGTTGGTCAATGGTCATGTTTTTACCGGGATATATAGGATGAACGGGATGGTCGAGTTGGTGATTGGTGAAAATGGATTCCGGCTTTCGCCGGAATGACGATTGGGGTCAGGCGGCGTCCACGGCGGTTTTCAGGGATTCGGTATAGGGCGGCCGGCATACCATGGTTTCGGTGACGATGCCCGCGATGTAGCGGTGAGGCGTCACGTCGAAGGCAGGGTTATAGGCCGGAGTGCCTTCGGGGGCGATTGGCGTCGCGCCGTAACCCGTGACCTCGCGCTCGGGGCGTTCCTCAATCGCGATGTCGTCTCCGTGTGCAATGGCGAGGTCCACCGTGCTGGTGGGCGCGGCGATGTAGAACGGTATTCCGTTCTCGTGGGCCAGCACGGCCAGCGAGTAGGTGCCGATTTTGTTAGCGGTGTCGCCGTTGGCGGCGACGCGGTCCGCGCCGGTGATGACGCAGGACACCTCGCCGCGCTGCATCAGGATGCCGGCGGCAGAGTCGGCAATCAGGGTTGCGGGGATGCCGAGTTGTTGGAACTCCCAGGACGTGAGCCGGGCGCCCTGCAACCAAGGTCGAGTTTCGGTGTTGAACACGCGGAAGCGCCCGCCGGCCTCCCAGCCGGCCCGTATGACACCCAGGGCGGTGCCGAAGGCCGACGTAGCCAACGCTCCGGTGTTGCAATGGGTCAACACGCCCTGGCCGTCGGGGGGCATCAGCACACGGCCGTTCTCGCCAATGCGACGGTTAATCCGCTCGTCCTCTTCCTGGATTCGGCGGGCCTCGGCTTCAAGACGCGGCCGGATGCTGCCCGGGTCTGGCTCGTCGTCGGCCACCCTCAGCATCCTGCGGACGGCCCAACCCAAGTTGACGGCGGTGGGACGCGCGGCCGCGATGTGGGCTCCGGCCTCCCGCAGCGCGCCAATGAAATGGTCCCGCTCGCGGGATTGCAATTCAGCAGCGGCAAGCACCATGGCATATGCAGCCGTCACGCCGATGGCGGGGGCGCCACGCACTCGCATGTCCGTGATGGCGGATGCGGCGGACCGATAGTCGGAGATGGTGACCGTGACATGCTCATGGGGCAGCAGCGTCTGGTCTAGCAACTGGAGACTGCTTCCGGTCCAGTTGATGGGTCTAATTTCAGTCATAGCACCAGTTACCCGGTGTGTTGGGAATACGTTGCGGACTTACAGGGCCTTGGAGCAAAGGAGGCCCCGAAGGCTGCAATCGGCAAAGGCAAAAATAGAGGCCCACCCACGCCGGGAGAGCCCATCAGTACAGTTCTCCCCTCATCTTTCGTCATACCGCTCCAACCGCGTCGCAAGGCGACACCATCTGCGGGACGCCGGAATTAGCACCTGATCCCACTGGGTGAGCGGGATTGGTTGCCAGGCTTCACAGGGCCGTTCCCTCCGCCTGTCTGGATAAGGGTTCCAGCAACGTATCCAGTTGTTAATCGTTATAGATACTACTTGCAATGCCCGATTCTGTCAAGTTCGTTACGATTGTCGGGCAGGCTCCGGGGCCGTTTTCGGGCTCGCCGGCTACAGTTCCAGGGCGTACAGGTACAGGGTGAGACTGGTGTGAGGGAAGGCGTGATCTTCGATCAGTTGGTAGCCCCGGCGGCGCAGGAATTCGATGGCGCCCGGCATGTGGTTGTACGTCCACGCGATGGTGCGTACGTACCCCAGGTCCCGGCAAAAGTCTTCGGCCTGGTCGAGCAAACGCGAGGCTATTCCCTGGCGTCGAGCGTCGCGATGCACCACCAACCGCCGAATCTCGGCCTCCTCATGGCTGCGCTGGTAGGCACCGATGCATCCGATAGTTTCGCCGTCCCGTTCGGCCACCCAGAAATTGCTGCCCGGGTGCTGGAGGTAGCTGCGCTGTATGTCGGAGAGGTCGCGAGCGAGCGCTCCTATGACGTATTCGTTGTACTCTTCCCGGTCCTCGTCGGAATGCAGGTAGCTCTGTACGAAGTCATCCTGCGCATGGCTGAACACCTCGCGGACGGCTTCATAATCTCGGGATCGGTACAGACGGATATCGATCATCAGGTGTTGACCAGGAAATTGATGATGTCGCCGTCGCGCACCGGGTAGGCTTTGCCTTCGGAACGCAGCAACCCTTCCCTGCGCCCCTGCGCGATGCTGCCGCACGTGGAGAAGTCATCGTAGGCGATTACTTCCGCGCGAATGAAGCCACGGGTAAAATCGGTGTGGATCACGCCGGCGGCGTCCACCGCCGGCATTCCGCCGGGGACGCTCCACGCCCGCACCTCATCGTCTCCCACGGTAAGGAAGGACACCAGGCCCAAGGTATCGTAACTGGCGTTGATCACCTGGCTCGTGGCGGGCTCTCCCAATTCCAGGTCGGACCGGAATTCGGCGGCTTCCTCCGCTTCCATCATCCCGAGTTCCGCTTCGATGCGCGCGCTGATACTCACCGTTCCCACACCTTGCAGCAAAGCAGGGTCCAGGCCGAGGTCCGCGACGCGTACATCTTCGGAGCCTTCGTCGGTGTTGAACACCACGATCACGTTCTTGTCGGTCAACAGTTGGTAGTTGACCAATAACGCTCGTTCGGAGTCCGTGAAGTTCTGCAGCCGTACGGGGATACCAGATTCCAGACCCGTCCGCGCTTTGTCCACCGCATCTTTGTGCCGGATAGCCATGGGGCGGTCGGCGGGCTTGGTCTTGTTCATCTGCTCAGACAAACGAGTTGATGCCCGTTCCAGCACCTCCAGATCGGCGAAGGACAACTCACCGAGCAAGGTCTCCAGGTCTCTGCCAGGGTCAACGTCGCCGGTGGGATGCGCTACTGCCTCGTTGGTGAAGGCGCGCACTACCAACAGAAAGGCGGTGGCGGACTGTAGGATGTTGCGGTACCTCCCGCTGATGCCCTGGGATTTCGCCATCGATTCCGGGCCGGGCAGATCGATGTATCGGATTTCGGCGGGTACGATCTTCCTGGGGTGGTACACCTCTCCCAAAAATTCCAGCCGAGGGTCGGGGACCTTGACCACGCCCATGTGCATTTCGGTTGCTGAACCGGACGCTCCGCTGGCGTCCGATTTGCCCAGGGTTAGGGCGTTGAACAGGGTGGTTTTGCCGGATTGGGGCAGTCCTATGATTACTGTGTCCATGTCTCGCTAGATGATGTGGGTAGATTGTTGGATCTGGATCGGACAAATGGGATGCCCCGGTACCGACCAGCGGCGACGGGGCAATCGAGACCTGTCTGGCAACGCTTGATTCGATATTTAGCCGGTTGCCAGCACCACCGTACCGGTTGAGGAAAGGGAGCCTCCGGTGCCGTTGACCATGCTGGTGGCTGCCGGTTGGTCTGAAGAGCCTTTGCGGTACACCTGACGGTCCCCGCACTCGCCGCGCAGTTGGCGCACCGCCTCCACCAGCAGGAAGCTTCCGTACATCCCCGGGTGCGAGTAGGACAGACCGCCGCCGTTGGTGTTCAGCGCGAATTCGCCGCCGGGCGCGGTTCGCTGGTTGGCTACAAAGTCGGGACCCTCACCCGGGCCGCAGAAACCCAACCCTTCAAGGGTCACCAGGGTGGTGTAGGTGAAGGAGTCGTAGATCATGGTGTGGTCGATGTCATCGTTGGTCAGGCCGGCGCGCTCCAGCGACCGGGGGCCGGTTTCACGGGACCAGGTGGACGTGTGGTCAGGCATGAAGCTGATCAGGTTGTGGTCGTGGCCTTCGGCAGCGCCCAGCACCCAGACCGGTTCCTTGGCGCAGTTTCGCGCCTTCTCCGCGGTGGTAACGATGATGGCGGCGCCGGAGTCGGTGACCAGGCAGCAGTCAAACAGATGGAAGGGCCAGGCCACCCAGCGGGAGTTATGGTAATCGTCGAACGACATGGGCGTTTCGTGCATGTAGGCCACGGGATTGAGGTTGGCCCATGCGCGGGTGGAAACCGCGATTTCCGCCAACGCCTGCCGGGTGCGCTCTTCGCCGTACTCGTGCATGTACCTGGTGCAGGCCATGGCGTAGTTGATGGGCTGCCCGATCATTCCGTAGGGTGTTTCATACTGGGCCACAGGAAGGTTGCGGTCCGGCGGCACCGGTGCGCGGGTGGACCGCCCGGCCTGCCCGTGAGTGATGAGAACCGTATCGCAATAGCCGGCGCGGATCGCAGCCGCGGCGTGCGCGACGTGAATCACGAAGGAAGATCCGCCTACCGATGTGTTGTCGGTGAATGATGGCTGCAGCCCAAAGTACTCCGCCGTTACCAGCGTGCTGAATCCGGCGGTCATCAGGCCGTTGACGTCCGCCAGGGACAACCCCGCGTCCTCGAGAGCGTTGAACGCCGCCTCCGCGTGGTGCTGCAACGAGGATTTGTCGGGCACCGTGCCCATGACGTCGGACTCGGCGACCCCGACTATTGCGATGTCGCGTTCGCGGTTTGCGGTGCTGGCCATAGTTCACTCCCAGTGGTGGATTTATCAGTTTGTCAGCCCAACGATGGTACAACATTACTGGTGTGCCGACAAATGCCGCAGCTCGCCGTCACGGCATGAGAGCAACGCGACCGACGGCCGGCAGTTCTTGTTGCCACATTTCGGTTCCGCCACGGTGGACGCGCCGTGAAGCGGAACGACCAACCCCGTGTGCTAGAATGGCCCAAATTCCGGATGTCAGATCCATTTGCCGGGATACAGATATGCCACATAACTTTTGGATGATTAATTGCAACAAGCAAAATTTCGACATCACTCAGCAGTTGGGCTTTGCTCAGCAGGGCTTGAAAGCCGAATATCGCCGCAAAGTGCAAAGGGTTGAACCCGGCGACCGTATCATCTACTACGTGAGCGGGGTGCGCGTGTTCACCGCCACCGCGACCGTCACCAAGTCATACGAAGAGGTCAAGTCCACCCCATGGGTCAAAGAGGGGAAGACCGCCTGGCCCTACCGTATCGAGATTAGACCCGACGTCATTCTCCCCAGCGAGCAATACATCAACGCCGGCTTGATCGCCTACCGTCTGGAATATCTCCGGAAATGGCCGCCCGAGGACTGGCACATGGCATTCCAGGGGAACCTGCACCTACTTTCCAAGGGAGACTTTTTTCTCCTGGAAACGGAGATGCTGAAGTTGCGGGATGGACGCGACGCAGCCCTGCGCAAGGTAGATGAGGAGTTGGCCGCAGAAACGGAGCGGGTCAACTTTCAACGCGATCGTCGCCGTCGCAATACGGAGCGGGATCCGGTCAGGCCAGCGAGACCACGGAACGGGCGCACTACGGACGTCCCGGAACGCACAACCGAGGATCCCGCGCCCAGCGACGAAGCAGCGCCCCCAGGCGTCGCCGACCAGCAACCAACGGGCAATGGTCGAGACGGCTCCAACGGGCGCGCTCGGCGTTCTCACGGCAGGGGCAGGAACCGCAGGACGCCGGACAACCCCGTCAAGTACGACAACGACTAGTTCACGGCGATTTCGCCCAACGCCAGCCTGATTTCCGCGCGCACGTCCGGGTCTTGCTCGGAGAGGGACGCCGACTCCAAGGCGATACGCGCATCGCTACCGCCGATGCGACCCAACGCCCAGGCCGCGTGTTGTTTCACCAGCGGATTTGCTCCCTCCAGGGCGCGCGCCAGCGCAGGAACCGCGAACGGGTCATGGAGATTCCCCAACGCGACGCAGGCATTGCGTTGCATTCCAACCCACTTGGTGCGCATTAGGGGCGTTCCGGCAAACCGCTGGCGAAACTCCGCTTCGGTCATGTCCAACAGTTCGATGAGGTCCAACGCTGTCAGGTCGCGCCGGCCGAAATTGGGATCCGACGTCGCCCTGGCCTTTCGGTTGACCGGGCAGACCTCCTGGCAGATGTCGCATCCAAAAACCCAGGCGCCCATGGCGGGCCGCAATTCATGGGGGATCGGCCCCTTGTGCTCGATGGTCAAGTAACTGATGCACCGCCGGTTGTCCACCACATAAGGGGCGACGATTGCGTCGGTGGGGCACGACGGAATGCAACGAGTGCATTGGCCGCAGGTTTTGGAAAGTGGTCGGTCGGGTTCCAACTCCAGATTGGTGACTATCTGGCCGAGCAGCAGCCACGACCCGTAGGTAGGGTTCAAGATGTTCCCATTCTTGCCGAACCACCCCAATCCGGCCCGGGATGCCACAGCGCGGTCCAGCATCGGCCCATCATCCACGAACCAACGCGCCGTTAGTTCCTCGCCGGATTGTCGAAATGCCGGATCCTCGGAAAGCGCGACGACGAGCCTACGCATCCGACGCTTCATCACGCGGTGGTAATCCCGGCCCTGAGCATATCGGGCTACCAATCCTGAACCGGGCGTTGTTGTTGGCGTGGTGCCCGGATAGTAGTTGAGTCCGAGGGAGATGATGGATCGGGCTCCGGTCAGCAGGCGCTCCGGATCCGTCCCGTGTCCCACACGTATCTTGGTGAACCAGGGGAGTCCATCCATCAGCCCATCGTCGATGCGTCTCATGGCCGTTTCGCGATCACGGGCAAATGCGGTGGCGTCGGTTACCGCCACCAAGTCGAACCCGACCGCCTGAGCCAGTCGGTCGATCACCTGGCGCGGCGATTCCGCGTCGGTCCCGTGGTGCTGCGATCCGTTCATTGGTTTTCGTTCTGGTAACGGCCGCGGTAGCCTTGCGCATCACCGGCGTCGAGATACATGAACACCATTTGAGCGACCCTGGCGTCCTGTTGGATACGGAATCCCTGCGGATGATGAATGGTCATCAACGCCTGGGATCGACCGGAATAACCGGCATCCCAGACGGCGGTATGGATGGCGACGCCTGAACGGAGCAGGCTGGAACGGGGTCGGGCCAGGGCCATTATGTGGAGCGGCAGGTTGATGATTTCGTTGAATGTGATCAGGTATTGGCCGGATTGGAGATGCAGCCAGCCGTCGTCGCCGAATGCCAACTCGACGGTTTCGGGCAGCGTCCGATCTCGGTCGGATATCCCGATGCCGCCGGGAGCGGAGCCAGCCGAGAAACTGGACACGGATCTCAGCGTAACGTCCAAACCATTGGGCTGAAGCTGCGTTTCCAGATCCCGACAATGTTCTACCAGCGGAGGATCACCTATAACGAGGCCAGCAATGGTGACGCGGCTGAGAATGCCGACGCAGTTCAAGGATTCCACGGTCATATCGAAAAATGAACGCCCGCCGCACCGATCCAATCGGCATCGCGGCGGGCTAATTTATGCCGGCGTGTGGGATTAGTCGTGCATGAAGTCCTGGATGTCGGCCGGCAACGGTTCGTACTTGGGGATTTCGGTAATGACGGCCTGGGTAGTCAGCAGCATTCCAGCGACTGAACCGGCGTTTTGCAGCGCAGACCGCGTAACCTTGGCCGGGTCGATGATGCCTCGAGCCACCACACCGGTGTACTCGCCACGGTCGGCGTCAAACCCGTAGTCGTCCTCGCCGTTTCGGACGTTTTCGACGATCACAGCCCCTTTGTAGCCGGCGTTGTCGGCAATCGTGTTGAGAGGAGCCTCCAGGGCTTCCCGAACCAAGCGCATCCCGACCGCTTCGTCGCCGGTCGCGCTATCGATGATCCCGTCCAGGGTGGCCTGGGCTCTCAGCAGGGTGACGCCTCCACCCGGGATGACACCTTCCTCAACCGCAGCCCGCGTGGACGCGAGGGCGTCCTCGGTCCGGCTCTTGCGCTCGTTGAGTTCGGGCTCGGTGGCCGCGCCGACTTTGATCACCGCGACTCCGCCGGCCAGATTGGCGAGCCGTTCCTGCAATTTCTCGCGGTCGTAGTCCGACGTGGTTTCTTCAATCTGCACGCGGAGTTCGGCGACTCGCCCGGCGATGTCGTCCTCGTGTCCGCGGCCTTCCACGATGGTGGTCTCGTCCTTGGTAGCCAGGACCCGACGGGCTGAACCAAAGTGCTCCATGGAAATGTCTTCGAGACGCATTCCAGCATCGTTGGTGATGACCGTGCCGCCCGTAACGATGGCGAGGTCTTGCAACAGCGCCTTGCGCCGCTCTCCAAATCCCGGGGCCTTTACGGCGAGGCTGCTGACGGTGCCCCGCAGCCGGTTGACCACGAGAGTCGCCAGGGCTTCGCCTTCCACGTCCTCCGCGATTATCACCAGGGGACGACGGCCGCCCTGCGCCACTGCCTCCAGGGCAGGCACCACGTCGGCGGCAGCAGAAAGTTTCTGGTCAGTGAGCAGGAAGAGAGGCTCATCCAGGGAAACTTCCATCCGATCGGTGTCGGTGATGAAATGAGGGGAGAGGTAACCCCGATCCAGGCGCATGCCCTCGACAACATCGAGCTCGTCAGTCAGACCGCGGCTTTCCTCCACGGTGATGATGCCTTCGCGGCCCACTTTGTCCATCGCATCGGCGATCAGTTCGGCGATCGCTTCCTCATGGGCGGACAAAGCCGCCACGCGCGCCACCTGTTCCCGACTCTCCACGGCCACCGCCTGGGCGCTGATGTGGTTGCTGACCGCGCTAACCGCCTGGTCGATGCCGGATTTAATTGCCAGAGGGTTGGCTCCGGCGGCGACGTTCATAAAGCCGCCCTGTATGATGGACCGCGCCAACACGACGGAAGTAGTGGTGCCATCACCCACGATATCGTTGGTCTTGGCCGCAGCTTCCTTGACCACCTGCGCGCCCATGTTTTCGTAGGGGTCCGGCAACACCACCTCTTTGGCGATGGTGACGCCGTCGCTGCAGACCACCGGCAACGTCCACACGCGCCCCAATATCACGTTCCTGCCGCTGGGACCCAGCGTAAGGGCGACGACGCGACCCAATTGGTTAACGCCGCTCATCAGACTCTGACGGGCATCTTCATCGAAAATTAGCTGCTTTTCAGGCATTGCGGGAATCCTCCGGGCACAACAAGTTGATACGCGCGATCCGCCGGACGGTGACGATAAAATCCGATGACGGAAAATCGGATCGCGTCGAAATATGCCATCTAATTTTCTGCAACGTCGCCAACATTGTCAACCGACTGATGACTTTTCGGTCTCCCTTTGATAACATTCAACGCCGCAAACCAAATCACAGGAGTTTCCCCTTGCCCGCTCAGAAGGCCCACCGCAAATCAGTAAAACGCTACGCACGGAACCTCAGCGTGCGACGCGCGACGCGCACAGCCATCGGCCGAGCCCGCAGAGCGATGGCAGTGGGTGCGCCCGAAAGCGAAGAAGAGGTGCGCCGAGCCATGCGTCAGTTGGACGTGGCGGCCCGTAAGGGGGTGCTGCACAAGAACAACGCGTCGCGCCGCAAAGCCCGCCTGGCCGCCGCCCTCAACCGCACTGCGGCAGAGTAACCCATTGGGTTCGCTGTAGTCTGAAACCGCACTTCGTAATGAAGGGCCGGCGCAGTAGACGTGCCGGCCCGTTTCTGCCTTATATGGTGCGGGACGGTGGTTGTAATGCCCCGAATTGCGTTGACAGCACAGCGGTTTACGGGTATTATGTTCGCAACGAACAAAATTTCCGCACAATGGAACGCTTAAATTTGTTCCGGAGGTGACCGCCCATGACATCCAATCGCCCGCTGCGAGAACGTCAGCAGAAGATCCTGCAATACATCGAACAGTTCCTGGAAGAGAACGGTATGCCGCCAACCGTTCGCGACATTCAACGGGGGTGCGAAATCAGCAGCACTTCGGTGGTGGACTACAACCTACGGCTGCTGGAGCGGTACGGCTACCTCAAGCGCCGTTCCGAGATAGCCAGGGGCATCGAACTCCTGGACGAGACCGGATTGCCAGTCAACGCCGGTTCAGCCCGTGTCCAGATAGTGGGCAGCATCGCGGCCGGCGAGCCGATTCCGGCCTTTTCGTCCGAAGGGGCCGCCGCTGCCGCGGAGTTCGACATCGTAGAGGTGAGGCCGGAGCTGAAAAAGAGGCACGGCACCCTGTTTGCTCTCTCCGTAAAAGGGACCTCTATGATCGACGCCTTGATTGATGACGGCGACGTGGTGGTCATCACGCCGACCAACACCGCGCAGAATGGCGAGATGGTCGTTGCCTGGCTCGTAGAGGAAGAAGAGGCCACGCTCAAGAAGTTTTACCGCGAGGGGAGCCAGGTTCGCCTGCAGCCGGCCAACAGCACCATGGATCCCATCTACGTTGACGCGGACAACGTGGAAGTGAGGGGCCGCGTCGTGGAAGTGTTGCGCCAGTTCTAGGCGAAACGAAACACCGCAACCATCGAGGGCGCGCCTGTCGATCCACGGCGCGCCTTTGTTCATTGCGCCCAGCTAATCGCGACTGTTGGACAGGGCGCCGTAGGTAGCGACCAGGAAAGGGACGCAGTAGGTCAACGGGATTTTCCACGCCAACGCGTTGGACAGTTGCGCCGTCAGAATGGCATCGCCCTGATTCAACGCCGTGAGCGCAGTTCCGACCACGGCGCTGGCGATCAGCGAGCGTCGCAACATGGGCCAATGTCGCAGCGCGCATTTCAGGCACTTGGTGATGGCGTCCGTGCCGCCCGTTGGCCGAAAGGTGTAACTGGAACCGCTCAGGGTCCGGCCACATCCTTGGCATGCGGCTTCTGAAGGGTTCATCCCATGTGTTCCCAATCTCCGGGCGGTTGGTCTCCCGACGCATGGGGAGCATAAGCAGAGACCTCTGAACTGCTGAAGACTTTTTTGGGTTGCCAGCCGCCCGTTTCGTGTTGGAACTGCAACAACGCCAGGAACACGCCATCCGGGCTGTACGCGCGACGGGTCTCAGTTTCCTGGCACGCATGCACCTTGTCAGAGTAGATGGCCTGCCCGTTTCGTATTGCCTTCTCCTGCTCCCGCGTAACCTGCAATACCTCTATATTCGTCAACGCCCAATCCACCGGGTGGAGGTATGCGGTCCAATCGTCTCGCTCTGCCGCTTCCTCCAGTGAGTCCAGCGTGACCCCGCGTTCCGCGCTGAATTGCCCGCAGGACAATCTGGTCAGGCTTGTAACGTACGCGCCGACCCCCAGAACACAACCGAGATCGTGAGCTATCGACCGCAGGTAGGTGCCCCGCCCACAATCGACGGTGAGTCGCAAAAATGGCAGGCCGATATCATCAATATGGATGGCGTGAACTTCCACCTGGCGGGGCGGCCTGTCGATTACTTTGCCCGATCGGGCGAGGTCATAAAGCCGTTGCCCGTCGACCTTGATAGCACTGTACATCGGCGGCACCTGTTCGATAGTCCCGACGAACTGGGCCAGAGCCGCTGCGATTTCGCTACGGGTGAGGGCGGCTGGATTGGCGACCTCTTCGATGTCGCCCTCTGCATCGTAGGTGTTGCTCCTGGCGCCGAGCCGTACGGTCATGCGATACCGCTTGGCGCCCGAAACCACGTGTTCCATCAACCGCGTCGCCTGGCCGAAGCAGATGGGCAATACTCCCTCGGCCAGCGGGTCCAGCGTACCGGCGTGTCCCACTTTCCTCCGTTGGCCGGTGATGCGCTTGACCCGCCGCAATGCCTCCATGGAGGTCATGCCGGCCGGCTTGTACAGGTTCAAAAACCCATGGACCGTCGATTCGGCCCGACCACGGGCTGGCATGGTCTAACCCTGCCCGGCAGATTCAGGGAGGCCACCGCTCTCGGATGCGTCGGGCACCTCCAGGTCGTCGATGATCTTCATCAAGCGGTCGGCTTCCAACAGGGCGTCATCCAGGACGAACCGCAAAAAGGGTATGTAGCGCAGCGACACCCTGTCTCGCAGTTCGCGGCGCAGGTAGGTAGCTGACGATTGGATCCCGGCCAATGCTTCCTGGCGGACGCTCTCATCGCCCATCACGCTGACGTACACGCGAGCGGTGCGCAGGTCCGAAGCGGTGCGGACCTGGGTGATGGTGATGATCCCCCTGAGCCGCGGATCGTTGACCTGAGAGGAGATCAGCCGGGAGATTTCCTCACGGAGCAGGCCGTTCACCCGTTCAATGCGGCGTCGGTCGGCCATGTCTGCCTCATCCGATACTGTAATGATTCGATAACCCAGCGAGACGGCCACCGCTAACGATTGGCCGGGCCGCCGGGTACACGTACAACGTCGCGTGCGGGGCTAGTTGACCCTTTCCATGCGGTAGGACACGATCACGTCGCCTTCCTCATAGTCATTGAATGAGTCCAGGACGATGCCGCATTCGGTGCCAGCCGTGGCCTGGTTGACCTCATCCCTGAAGTGTCGCAGGCTCGACATCTCGGTTTCGGCGACGATTTCGTCCTCGCGCATGATCCGAACCGTGCCTTGGCGCGTGATGCGGCCATCCAGCACGCGACAACCAGCGATGCGCAGGCCTCGGCGGCCAGGGAATATCTCCCGAACCTCGGCACGGCCGACCACGACCTCCTGGAACTCGGGCTCCAGCATGCCGTGAAGGGCTTGTTCCACATCCTCCAGAAGTCGGTAGATGATCTGGTAGTTCCGGACCTCCACTCCCAAACGCTCGGCGGTGCGCTCCGCGCCAATTTCGAACCCGACGTTGAACGCCAGGATGATGCCTTCCGACGCCGACGCCAGTTGCACGTCCGAGTCGCTGACGGCGCCGGACCCGGAGTGGATAACCCGCGCCTTTACGTCACCGTCGGATAGTTTCTCGACAGATTGCACGATGGCTTCAACACTGCCCTGGACGTCGGCCTTCAACACCAGGACCAATTCTTTCACATCGCCGGCGTCGATCTGCTTGACCACGCTGTCCAGAGTCAGAACGGTGTCCAGGTTGCCGGTGCTGCTGCGCTGCCCATGACGGGTGGCGGTCTGACGCGCCGTCCGTTCGTCCCGAACCACTTTCAGGATGTCTCCGGCTTCCGGAGTGGCGTTCAGACCGATAACCACGCCGGGCGATCCGGGGGTGATGGCGTCGATGGTTTCGCCGCGCTCGTTGGTTATGGCGCGCACCCGTCCCCAAGCGCCTCCCGCCACGATTTGATCGCCGACCTTGAGCGTTCCGGCTTGTACCAGGACCGTAGCGGTCGGGCCCCGCCGGCGGTCCAGGGTGGCTTCAACGATCACACCGGCGGCATCCCGATTGGGATTCGCCTTCAACTCCATGATCTCGGACAACACCGTAAGGTTTTCGAGCAGGTCGTCGATACCGTCTCCGGTCTGAGCGGAGACCGGCACCGCGATCACGTCCCCTCCCCAATCTTCAACCAGCAGGTTGCGTTCGCTGAGTTGGCGCTTGACGACATCGGGTTGCGCTCCCGGCAGGTCCATCTTGTTGATGGCGACGACTATGGGGACCTCGGCCGCGCGGGCGTGGTTGATCGCCTCATCGGTCTGAGGCATTATCCCGTCGTCGGCGGCAACCACCAGAACCGCGATGTCCGTCACCCTGGCGCCGCGGGAGCGGATGGCGGTGAACGCGGCATGCCCGGGGGTGTCGAGGAAGGTTATCGGCTGACCGTCCCGGGCGACCTGATAAGCGCCGATATGCTGCGTGATGCCTCCGGCTTCCTTGTCGACCACCGAGGTTTCGCGGATGTAGTCCAGCAGGCTCGTTTTTCCGTGGTCAACGTGGCCGAGGATGGTGATGACCGGCGGTCGGTTTTCCATCAAACCATCATCTTCGTTCGTATCACCGGCATGGATCGCGGCCGTATCCTCGGTTGCTTCCGCCAGCCTGGTTCTCACGCCATACGCCGCAGCAGCCACAGTGGCCACCTGGTGGTCGATGACCTGGTTCACCGCCACCATGATGCCGTGCCGCATCAGTTGTTTGATAACATCAACGGGCGACTGATCCAGCAATTCGGCCAGATCTTTAACGGTGAGGGTCTCGGGCAAGACCAATGCTCGAGGGGTGCTGCGACGGGGTTCACTGCGCCGGGCCCGCCTCGGGCCTGCGGTGCGTTGCTGAGTAGTCATAAATAACACCTCCTCGTGCCGATCAATCCACCTGAAGTAGCGGTACGCGACGGGTCAGTTGCGCACGCCCGGCGGTTGGTGAGCGGCCCCTCCGGTCTCGAGGCTGGCCCCTCCGGTTTGGATAATCTCGATATAGTAATTCTGGAGCGATTCCAGGTCTGCATCCGAGACCTGGACGCGCAGGCTGCGACTGAGCGCTCGTTTCGCCAACCCGCCTTCCCAGCAAGCCACCCGGTTGCACAGGTACGCTCCCCTGCCGTTGGCGCGCCCGGTGGGATCCGGCGCAACCGGCCCGTCCGGAGTGCGTACGATTCGCACCAGCATGCTCTTCGGCCCCTTTTGGCCGCAAGCGATACAGGTCCGTTCCGGTATGTGTCGCTTTTTTGGAATTCCGGTTACCTAATCCCAGTGTCGAGTCTCGACGATTACGGTTGAGGCGCTTATCGACGGCGCGGGCCGGGGCCACGGGCGCCGGGAACGTTGCCCCCGCGTCGGTTTCCGCCGCCACGTCGGCGCCGGCCAGTGCTGCCCCGGTGTTCGCCGACGATGTCCTCAGCGAACCTGATCTTGCCGGCGTCGGGCGCCAGGTTGGGCAGGCCGGCCAGCAGATCACTCATCTCCTCGTCGAGCAATTCGTCCTCTTCGTCTTCAAATTCCTCTTCTTCGTCGTCTTCGATGACGTCATCCAACGTCAGGGTGTCCAGCGCATCCACGCTGAGGCCCACCGGTTCCGGCTCAGGTCCAGGTTGAGCCTCCGCCATGGCGGCAGCGGCTTCCTCTTCCGCGAGCAATTCGGCCAACAGCGCCTCCTCGTCGTAATCAGGTTCAGGTTCGGTTTCGGGTTGGATCTCGGCCGCAACCGGTTCAGGGACGGCGGCCTCGGCTTCTTCAATGACCGCCGGAGCTTCAGCCGCGGGCAGCGCTTCGACTTCCTCGGGCTCCTCTGATACCTCTATCTCGACCTCTTCGGGGGACTGCACGACCAAGCCGGTTTCCGCGATGGCGGCTTCCGCAGCTTCGGCCACCGGCAACGCCTCAACTTCAGGTTCCGGTTCAACAGCCGCCGTTTCAGATTCCACCTGGGCTGCCGCCTCGGCTTCAGCAGCGGCAGCGGCTTCAGCTTCGGCCAACGCGGCGGCGGCAGCGGCCCGTTCCGCCGCGATGCGGGCTGCCTCGGCGGCGCGCACGGCGCGCAGGGCTTCCCACTGCTCCACGTTCTTGATATCCAACCGCCACCCGGTGAGCCTGGCGGCGAGTTTCGCGTTCTGTCCGTCCCGACCGATGGCCAAGGACATCTGGCTTTCGGGCACCACCACGTATGCGGTGCGTTCATCCGGTTCCAGCTCCACGGCTCCCACGTCAGCCGGGCTGAGGGCCCGCGAAATCAGTACCTGAGGGTTTGAGTCCCACTCTATGACGTCTATCTTTTCGCCCTGCAATTCGTTGACAACGCTCTGGATGCGGTTGCCCCGCAGCCCGATGCAGGAGCCGACGGGATCGACTCCCTCCTGGTGGGACGCGACCGCCACCTTGCTGCGTATGCCGGGGTCCCTGGCGATGGCGCGGATTTCCACGGTGCCGTTGCTGATCTCGGGCACTTCCGCTTCCATCAACCTGCGCAGCAGGTCGCGGTGAGCGCGGCTGACCACGACCTCCGGCCCGCGGGTGGTCTGTTGGACCTCTACCAGCAAAACCTTGAGGTTCTGGCCTTTGCGGTACCGTTCGTTGATTACCTGGTTGTCCGGGCGCATGATGCCCCGCGCCCGGTTCTGATTCTGCGCCTGGTGGGGGTTCAGATTGATGAAAACCGTAGGGCCCTTTTCGATGCTCTCCACGCTGCCGCTGATGATTTCGCCCTGATATCCCGAGTATTCCTCAAAGGTCTTCTCTCGTTCGGCCTCACGCAGACCTTGCATCAGCACCTGGCGGGCGGTTTGAGCGGAGATGCGGCTGGTGTCATACGAGACCTCTTCGGACTCCGGAATCTCAGTATCGACCTGGGCGGTAGGCGTGAGGCGCAATGCCTCGGCCAGGGAGATCTGGGTCTCGGGGTCTTCCACTTCTTCAACCACCATCCTCAGCGGGAAGATGCTGATATCACCGGTATTGGGGTTGAGCTTCACCGAAAGGTTCTTGGCACCCGCAACGCTATCGCGGCGGAAAGCGGTGGCAAGGGCCACCTCCACCTTGTTCAGCACGAGTTCCTTGCGCAGCCCGCGTTCGGCAGATAACTGATTCAACGCCATCATGAAATCGCTTTTCATGTTGTCCTCCGCTGGCCGAACGTTTTGATTTTCTTTTTGATGCCCCAGTCCAATTGATAGAAATAAGGCGGGTTTACGCCCCGCCTAATCTATACCAAAACCTCTCGTCGCAGGGCGATGACCCGAAGGTCGGTGTACCCCGCAACAGGGCGTTTATGTGGCCGAATTATATCATCGTTGCAGGGAGTGGGCAAGGCGATTATGGCAAGTGAAAGCCCGCCGGGTGCGGCGGGCCTTGCAATAAAAGGCGACAGGGTTTTGGCTCACCACCAGATCTTGCCCTGCGCTTCCTGGGCCAGGGTTTCGTAATCTCGCGTCCACAACTGGCTGCTCAGGTATTTCCATCCGCCATCGGCCAGCAGGCACACCACGTTGCCGCTTTCCATGCGCTCGGCGTATTTCAACGCGCCGGCAATCACGGAGCCGGAGGAGATGCCGGCGAAGATCCCTTCCTTGTCCATGAGGTCTTTCGTCATGTAGAAAGAATCGAAGCTGTTCACCAACAGCCGGTTGTCCAGCAAGTTAATGTCCAGAATGGGCGGGATGAATCCGTCTTCCAGCCGGCGCAGACCGGAGATGAAATCGTCCGGCTCGGGGGCGACCGCGATGATCTTGATGTCGCTGCGGTGTTCCTTGAGTCGCCGGGCGTTCCCCATTAGGGTGCCGCCCGTGCCCAGGCCGGCCACGAACACGTCCACGTCGGGCAGGGCCTCCACGATCTCCTGGCCCGTCCCTTCATAGTGGGCCTCCGGATTGCCCTCATTGCCGTACTGGTACAGCATCAAGTAGTCGTGGGGGTTCTTTGCCACGATTTCCTGCGCGACGACCACGCTCCCGTTGGTGCCCAGGGACCCATCGGAGTAGATGATCTCGGCGCCGTAGGCTTCCAGCAGTTGGGTGCGTTCCACCGAGACGTTCTCCGGCATCACCACCGAGACCTTGTAGCCCTTCAGCCGGCCGATCATGGCGAGGGATATTCCGGTGTTGCCGGAGGTGGGCTCCAGGATGGTGCGGTTCGGAGTGATCTCACCATCCGCCTCCGCCCGTTCGATCATCTTGAGACCGATGCGATCCTTGACGCTGCCGGTGGGATTCTGGCCCTCGAGCTTGGCGAACAGCCGCACGTTGGGGTTGGGGCTAAGGTTTTCCAGCTCCACCAAAGGCGTGTTGCCGATGGTAGAAAGCAGGCCTTTGTGGGTAGCCTTGGTGAGCATTAGCGGCGTCTCAACGTGGGCGGCGGGAAGATTGATATCGGGTGAGTTCCGGCTCTATACGGCCCCGGCCGCGACCGCCAGCGGTTCCGGCACTTCAGCCACTCCGCAGAAAACTTCGTAATCGATCAGTCCTGTCACTGTCGGATTATCGCCGCAAAGCGGGCATTGGGGATTGCGGCGCAGTCTCACTTCTCTGAACTGCATGCTGAGGGCATCGATGACGAGCAGTCGGGACGACAGGCTTTCCCCGATATCAAGTATGTGCTTGAGCGCTTCGGTGGCCTGAATGGAACCCACCAGGCCCGTCAACGCGCCCAGTACTCCGGCTTCGGCGCAGTTCGGCACCATGCCCGGAGGCGGCGGCGCCGGGAACAGGCAGCGGTAGCAGCCTTGACCCGGCAGGAACACCGTGGCCTGGCCGTCGAAAATCAGGATGCTGCCGTCGATCAGCGGCTTGTTCAACAGGTAGCAGGCGTCGTTGACCAGGTACCGGGTGGCGAAATTGTCCGCCCCATTGATCACGATGTCATATTGGCTGATGATGTCGAAGGCGTTCTCGGAAGTGAGCCACGTCTCATGCAGCACCACCTCGACTTCCGGATTGTAGGACTGGATATTGTCCTTGGCAGACTGGACCTTCGGCCGGCCCACGTCGGGGGTATGGTGCAGAATCTGCCGCTGCAGGTTGGACAACTCGACCACGTCGAAATCGACGATGCCCAGCCTACCCACGCCAGCCAACGACAGGTACACCGCCGAGGGGGAGCCCAAACCGCCGGCTCCGATGATGAGCGCGCTGGCCTCCATCATTTTGCGTTGTCCCGCGCTGCCCACATCCTGCATGATGATGTGGCGGCTGTAACGTTTGACCTGGTCGGGGGTCAACCTAAGGGGTTGCACCATTGGGGATCCCTCCGTGTAAATTGGATCGAGTCGTCGGTAACCTGGGTTGGTTGGGGCGGCGCGGTTCAGTCAATAAAAAAGCCCGGCGCCCCGATCCGTTGAACGGTTCCGTCGGGCACAGGCTTTTCGCTAATGCAATTGGCCCGTCCCCTATGTTTTGGGACAGGCGCAGGTGATGGTCAAGGGTTGCGCATGCAGCATTTGCAACGAGTTTATGGCCGGGCCGGATTTGTTGTCAAGCAAATCGGCGTGGTTTGAACCGGAGATGATGGCACTAAGCAGGCACGGGCCCGGACACCGGCTCCCATCGATCCATCCGAACGTCGGCATCATGGGTCAGCGCACACTGGCGAGCGGCCAGGTGGGCCAACGTGGTGCCTTCCAGGACCTGCTGGATGGACTCCTCCACGGTCTGCCAAATCTCTTTTTGGGCGCAGGAGTCCGCGAACATGCAGTCGGTGGGCAGGGTGAGGCAGTCCAGGGGCGACGCGTTTCCGTCAAGCTCGCGCATGATTTCGTAGAGGTTGATGAGATCGGGGGACCTGGCCAGCAGGTGTCCGCCCTGCGGGCCCCGGCGACTGTGGACGAACCCGCTCTTGTTGAGCGCGGACATCAGGCGCTCGAGATAAGATTCGGGGATACCCTGGCGGTAGGCGATGGCAGAGGTTGGCACCGGCCCTTCACCGTGGCGCATGGCAAGCTCCACCAACGCCCGGACGCCGTAATCGACTCTCATGGGGATGCGCAAACCTACCCTCCCTTAGGGTTACGATTATACCCATTGGCGCGCAGAATGCCAACCGGCGCGAAAACGCGCGGTAGCGTTGCAATTTAGGTGGTTTCTCACTGTAGGGGCGAATAATTATTCGCCCCTACTCCCCCCGCCTGCGGCGTTTACCGAAATCAAACCACCTAAAACGGAACCCTACCGAAAACGCGCCCGAACCTAGCCCATTACGACGCTTTTCGCCGGAGCCAGCGCGGGCAAAAGGCGCGCCCACCTGTGAAGTGAATGGCCTGAGCGATCCGGCGGCCCCAACGCCTATGACCCGTCCGACCTGGGATTCGTCCGGCGGTCGTATACGGTCATGTAGGTGCCGACGCCGGTGGCGATCAGTTGGTCGTCGGGGCCGGTGATCTGCATATCGCCCACGATGATGCGGCCCCCGCGGCTGATGATGCTGCTGCGGGCGGTCAGTTCGCCTTCCCTCGCCGGGGCGATGAAGTTCAGTTTCAACTCGATGGTTACCGCGTGCTCTCCCTCATTCAACAAGGACCGGCAGGCGCGGAAAAACGCGTAATCGGCCAAGGCCACCAGGATCCCGCCCTGCACGGCGCCGGCCCGTTGGCGATGGCGGTCTGCCACCGTCATGAAGGCGGTGCCGACGCCGTCCTCCGATACACCGGGCCGAATTCCCAGCAATTCTGCGAACGGGCCGTCCTGCTCAGTTGACGGCGATGATCCTAGTTGAGTCATGTTTCCCTCTCAATCCCAAAATGAGCGCACTGATTGCGCGGGAATTATAATCTGAATCCTGAAAGCGTCGCGGGCCGATGCCGGCTATACTGACCATTCGAATGTTCTCGATTTCGACACCAGTCCCAACTCGCCGGTCGCAGCATGGCTAAAGGGGTCCTCACCGCGCTGGCCGTGATGCTGGTGTGCACCATCATTCCCATAGCCCAAGTGCTGCTGGCGCCCTTTGGCCCATTTCTGGGCGCGTATTTTGGGATCCGGTCCATCCCCGTGGGAAACCACACACCGTTATTGACGGCGGCGATATTCGGCTCCGCGGTGGGAGCGGCTTCGGCGGCGATACTGGTCGTGATCGCCGTCATTATCACGCTGGCCGCGCCGATCCCCGGGCGGTTCATCATCCTGACCTGGATCGCGGTGGCGGTGTTTTCGGCGTACGTGGCCGGCATGAGCACGCTGGGAGGCCTGTACCGCCTGATGAAAACTCAATCCGCGGCGGCTATTACGGCGTCCGAATCCGGCTGAGTCATGGACCAAGCCTCGCTCATGGCCCTGTTGACGGGAGTTCGGGACGGCAGGATCCCAGTGGCCGACGCGGCCTCGGCGCTGCGCGATTTGCCGTACCAGGACCTGGGCTACGCGCGCCTGGACCATCATCGCCCCTTGCGCACTGGATGGCCGGAGGTGGTGTTGGGCGAGGGGAAAACGCCGGAGCAAATCGCCGGCATCGTGCCGGAAATGGTGGGCCGTGGGCACCCGGTGCTGGTCACACGCGCCACGCGGGAAGCGTATCAACGAGTATCGGCCGTCGTGCCGGCGGCGGAGTATGCAGAACTTGCTCGGTGCATCGTCGTTCCTACGGATCATCCTGTTGCGCCTCGGTATGGCGGACTGCTGATCGTGACGGCCGGCACCGCCGACCTGGCGGTTGCGGAGGAGGCGGCGGTAACGGCGGAGTTGATGGGCTGCCGCGCCGAACGGCTCAACGACGTGGGGGTTGCGGGGCTGCACCGGCTGTTGGACGGGCTGGAACAATTGCAGTCAGCGCGGGTGATCGTGGTGGTGGCCGGGATGGAAGCCGCCCTGACCAGCGTGGTATCCGGCCTGGTGTCCGCGCCCGTGATCGCGGTACCGACCAGCGTAGGCTACGGAGCCAGTTTTGAGGGACTGGCGGCGCTGCTGGGGATGCTGAATGCGTGCGCTCCGGGCGTCGGCGTGGTGAACATCGACAACGGATTCGGGGCGGGCTATCTGGCGGCGCAGATTTGCGCGATGTCCGGGGACGTTGACTCAGGGGCCGGGAGTCCGGGGGCGGATTGAGCGGACGCGCCTGGCTGATCCTGCTGCTGCTCACAGTCGCGGCGTTCGCCGGGCTGCTGGTGTACGGCGACCTGCACGAGGTCAGCGGGCTGTTGGTGGATTCGCCGGCCCTATATGCGGCGTTCGCGGCGGCCTTGGGGTTAGCCATGATCAACTACGCGCTGCGTTACCTGCGGTGGTTGATGTATCTCCGGGCGTTGGGGATTCGGGTGCCGTGGACGGTGAGCGTGTCGGTTTTCGCGGCGGGTCTGGCGTTGTCCATCACGCCGGGAAAAGCGGGGGAATTGCTCAAGAGCGTGTGGCTGAGCCGGCGGGCCGGTGTGCCGGTGTCCACCTCCGCGCCGGCGGTGGTCATGGAGCGGTTGACCGACGTGTTATCGGTTGGGCTTTTGGGGCTGATGGGGATCGCGCTGCTGCCGACTGCGGTGGCGCTGGTGGTAGCGGGTATACTCGCGGTGGTAATGGTCGCCGGGGCACTGGCAGCATCGCGGTTCGGGACGCTAGCATTGCGGCTGCCCGTCCTCCGGCGGTGGCAGGAACCACTGGCCCACTCCCATGAGGGTCTCCGCAAGTTGATGACGCCGCCGATGCTGGCATCCGCCGTGATCCTGGGGGCGCTGGCGTGGGCGGCGGAAGGCTTGGCGCTGTGGATCATCGTCGCCGGGATGGGCGAACAGATTTCAGCGCTGATGGCGATACCGATTTCGGCGGCGGCGGCCCTGGTGGGCGCGATAACCGCGCTGCCCGGCGGCCTGGTGGGATTCGAGGGCAGCATGGTCGCGCTGCTGCGGCAATCGGGGCTGGAGGCTCCGGAGGCGGCTCTGGCCACGTTGCTGACACGGTTGGCGACCCTCTGGTTCGCGGTGCTGATCGGATTGCTGGCGTGGCTTTGGATCAGCCGGTCCGAACCTGCTGCCACCCGGTCAGAGACAGCACCGGAACTGTCGCCCGAGAATCGATGAGCGTAGTCGCCGGACTGATCAGGACGGCACGGCCGCGGCAGTGGGTCAAAAACGCGCTGGTTTTCCTGCCGTTGATGTTCGCGGTGGATCTGGTGTGGTCGGCCGGCGACCTCGGGACGCTGCTACCCTACGGTCCACGGTTGGGGATACTGTTCGCCGGGTTCTGCGCGCTATCGTCGGCGGTTTACATTCTCAACGACTGCGCCGACCGCGATGCAGACCGTGAGCATCCCACCAAGCGCAACCGTCCGATCGCGTCCGGGGACGTGTCGCTGCCGCTGGCCGTGGTGACGTGCGTCGCGTCGGCGGTTGTCGGCATGGGGTGTCTGTACGCGATTTCCGATGATCCGTACCGGGTGTTGACAATCATCGGGGTCGTGTACCTGGTGTCGAACGTGGGGTACTCGCTGCGGCTGAAATCGGTGGCGCTGGTGGACGTGATGATCGTTGCGGCGGGCTATGTGCTGCGGGCGGTGGCCGGCGCGGTGGCCGTGGGCGCGGCGCCGTCTCCGTGGCTCTACGCGGTGACCGCTGCCGGGGCGCTGTTCATCGTGATTGGGCGGCGGTACGCGGAGGCGCGGCTGGCCGGGCCCGATCCGGAGGCGCAAAGGGCCACGCTGCAGCACTACGGGCCGCCGGTGGGCGGGCAACTGCTGGTGCTGTCCGCGACGGCGGCGCTGGTGAGCTACACGTTGTACGCCGTGGAGGCAGACAACCTGCCGGAAAACAACACCATGCTTCTGACGGTGCCGCTGGTGATCTTCGGGCTGTTCCGATACCTGTACCTGCTGAACAACAGCCGGGACGCGGAGTCGCCGGAGATGCTGATGCTGCGGGACGTTCCCCTGCTGCTGTCGATAGCCGCATGGGTGGTCGTCGCAGGAGCGGTGTTGGTGCTTAATTGAACCCAAACATCCTCGATGGTAGAATCGATTTATCGTTTCGGGAGAGTAGGAATCATGGATTGGCAAGAACGCATTGTCTGCACTCCCGGAGTAGTGGGCGGGCGCCCCCGCATCAAGGGGACTAGGTTGTCCGTAGCGCTCATTTTGGAAATGATGGCATCCGGCGCCACTGAAGAGTACCTGCTGACCAATTACTCGCATATCTGTTCCGATGATGTCCGCGCCTGCCTGCGTTACGCCAGCGAATCCCTGGAACCGCCCATAACGTCGGAAATCGACGCCTGGATAGCAGGCGTCGAATTCGAACATCCAGACGGCTAATCAAGAATATTCGCTGGTGTGTGGATGCCTCTCCGACTTTGCGCTGACGAGAACATACCTGACGAGGTTGTTGCCCTGCTGCGAGTCGCCGGCCACGATGTCCTCTCCGTATCCGAATATCAGCCGGGCCTGATAGATCGGGATGTGTTGCATTTGGCCTCCCGGGAGTCTCGCATACTGGTCACCTTCGACAAGAAGGATTTCGGTGAGCTTATCTTTTTGCGCGGCGCCGGCGCACCCCCAGGGTTGATATTATTCCGGATAGCCGACATGGACGTAGCCGACCGACCGCACTTCATGCTGCGTACTGTGGAATCGAGAAACGATTGGGAAGGCAACTTTTCAACGGTCAGCAACTCGGCGATACGTTCGCGGACTTTGCCAGAACAGTAGGGGCGAATGATTATTCGCCCCTGAATCACCCCGCTTCCGGTCACGCCACCCCCACCAACTCCTTATCCTCAGCGGGAACGCTGACCGACAGCGCCAGGCCATCGCCGGCCTCGTTCACATCGGCAACGACGTGGTCGCCCTCGTTGAACTCACCGGAGAGCACTCCGCGGGACAGCTGGTTTTCCAAGTGGCGCTGGATGGCACGGCGGAGAGGACGCGCGCCGTAGCTGACGTCGAATCCCTCCTTCACCAGCCAGTCGCAGCCGGCCTCGGTGAGTTCGCAGGTTATGCTGCGCTCGGCCAACCGTTCCTGCACCTGCCCGACCAGCAGGCCGACGATCTGGCCGATCTGCGCCCGACTCAGCGGGTGGAACACGATGGTCTCGTCGATGCGGTTGAGTAACTCGGGACGGAACGCGCGACGCAGCGCCTCGTTGACGGTACGGGCCAGTTCAGGGGATACCGATCCGGCGTCTCCCTCGCGGTCGGATTCGGGGTTGAATCCGAAGGGACGCTGGGACAGATTCCCGGTGCCGAGGTTGCTGGTCATGATTATCACGGTGTTCCGGAAGTCCACGGTACGTCCCTGACCGTCGGTGAGCCGGCCGTCCTCCAGTATCTGGAGCAGGAGGTTGAACACGTCCGGGTGGGCCTTTTCGATTTCGTCGAACAGGATCACGCGGTGGGGGCGGCGACGGACGGCCTCGGTCAACTGCCCGGCGTCGTCGTAGCCGACGTAGCCCGGGGGCGCGCCGATGAGCCGGGACACCGTGTGGCGCTCGCCGTACTCCGACATGTCCAGGCGGACCATGCTGTCCTCGTCGGCGAACAGGAACTCGGCGAGGGCGCGGCTCAGTTCGGTTTTGCCGACGCCGGTGGGCCCCAGGAATATGAAGCTGCCGTAGGGCCGCTTGGGGTCGTTTAGGCCGGAACGGGCGCGGCGGATGGTGTCGGCAACCGCGTTGATGGCGTCGTCCTGTCCGATGACGCGCCTGTGGAGGTGTTCCTCCATGTGCAGCAGACGCTCGGCCTCGCCCTCCATCAATTGACCCACCGGGATGCCGGTCCAGTTGGAAACCAGCTCGGCGATGTCTTTTTCGTTCACCACCAGGTCGGGGCCGGAGGTGTGTTCGATGCGCTGATGCTCGGAGTTCAGCTCGTCTTCCAGGCGCAGCCGCTCGGTGCGGTGCTGGGCCGCCCGCTCGTAGTCGGACATCTGGTTGGCGCGTTCCTCCAGGTCGGTGAGTTCGCGACGGCGGTTTTCCATCTCCTGCACCCGGGGCGGCAGGGAGCCGGCGTCGATGCGGACCTTGCTGGCCGCCTCGTCGATGAAGTCGATGGCCTTGTCGGGCAGGCGGCGATCGGTGATGTAGCGGTCGCTGAGGCGGACGGCGGCTTCCAGGGCGGCGTCGGTGATGGACACCTTGTGGTGGGCCTCGTAGCGGGGTTTCAACGCCCGCAGGATGCGCACGGATTCGTCAGCGGTGGGTTCCTCGACGAACACGGGCTGGAACCGCCGGGCCAGGGCCGGGTCCTTTTCGATGTGCTTGCGGAACTCGTCCAGGGTGGTGGAGCCGACGGCCTGGAGTTCGCCGCGGGCCAACGGGGGCTTGAGCATGTTGCTGGCGTCCAGACCGCCTTCGCCGCCGCCGGCGCCGACCAGGGTGTGCATCTCGTCGAGAAAGACGATGACCTCGCCGTTGGACGAGGTGACCTCGTCGATTACGGACTTGAGGCGTTCCTCGAACTCGCCGCGGAACTTGGCGCCCGCCACGAGACGGCCCATGTCCAGAGCCATGACCCGCTTGTTGCGCAGAGAGTCGGGCACGTCGTCGCAGATGATCTTGCTGGCCAGACCCTCGGCGATGGCGGTTTTGCCGACGCCGGCCTCGCCGATGAGCACCGGGTTGTTCTTGGTGCGCCGGGTGAGGGTCTGCATGACCTGGCGGATTTCTTTTTCGCGGCCCACCACCGGGTCGAGCTTGCCGATGCGGGCCAGTTCGGTGAGGTCAACGCTGTACTTTTCCAGGGAGCGGTAACGCTGCTCGGCGTTGGGGTCGTCCACGCGGTGGGCGCCGCGGAGCTTCTGCATGGCCTGATAGACCATCTCCTGGTTGATGCCCAGGTCCTGGAACAGGCGGGCGGAATCTCCGGAGTTCTCGCGGGCTGCGGCGACCAGCAGGTGTTCGACGCTGATGAACTGGTCGTGCAGCCGCTGGGCCTCCTCGTCGGAGACCTGGAGCATGCGCTGCAACCGGGGGGTTACGAAAATCTGCTGGGATCCGGCGGTGAGTTTCGGCATTCCCTCCAGGGATTGGTGGAGACGGCTCTTGACCAACTCCGGGTCCACGCCCAGTTCCTTGAGGATGCGCTCGGGCAGGCCGTCATCCAGGGCGACCAGGGCCAGCAGCACGTGCTCCACGTCCCATTGGGTGTGCTGGTAGTTCCGCAGCAGTTCCTGGGAACGCTGCAGCGCCTCCTGCGCCTGGCGGGTGAATTTTTCTGCGCTCAGAACCATATCGGTCACCTCTTTTTACTGACGCGTGAATTGATATCTAAACCCAGCGCACCACCGTCATTCCCGCGCAAGCGGGAATCCAGAACGTCTTTGTAGCGGCGAACTCTGGATTCCTGCTTTAGCGGGGGGTCCAATACGAAGAACTGGACCTTCGTCGAGGCCCAGTTCGTCTGAGAAACTCCAGTCGCCGGCTCCGTCTGGAGGCGGCAATGGTATGGTGTAGCGGATCGTTGCGCCGCCGGGCCGGACGATGATCTTGTCGATCACTAGGTTGAAGATCATCTTGACCGTGTCTTCCGCCCCGTCGCGCAGGTAGGTGTTCAGGTCCCGGGCGTAGGCCCGGATCCGTTCCAGGTCGGTTATAAAGGCGTTTTGGTTGGCCAGGTTGTTGGTCAGTTCCGCCGCACGTTTCTCCAGCTGGGCGATGTTGTTGCGGATGCCCGTCATCTGCTCCGTGATGTCGGTGTCCTCCATCTGTCCCAGCATGACTTTCTGCGTAAGGCGGTTCCTGGACTGGGTGGCGTTGGCGATGCGCTGTTGCGTGGTTTGCAGTTCCCGACGCTGTTCCTGCGTTTCGTCGTCCGGGTTCTGGATGATCTCGTTGCCGACGGCGTTGATCGTCTCATCGGTGAGGATACGTTCCGTCAGACAGCGGATGACCATGGCGTGGATCTCGTCGCCGGGAAGACGCGGCGTGGGACAATCCCTGAGCTGCTCCTCCCTGATGGCGCTGCAGGTGTATTTTCCGCCCTTGCGGTTGACGGCGCCCTCCATGCGCAGGTTGGCGCCGTGGGTTTCGCACTCCATCAGGCCGGACAGCGGATAGGGGCTGGATGAGACCCGAGGGTGTTGCTTCTCAAAGGTACGCTGAGCCCTGAATTCCTGGACTTGGTCGAACTCCTCCTCAGACACGATCGCTTCACAGGCGTTCCGGCAATAGGTGACGGGTTGTCTCTTGTTCTTCGAGCGGAGCCCCCGGACGAAGGTGCCTATGTAGACCGGGGAACTGCGGATCTTCTTGATGTGGCTGACCTTCCACATGGTGCCGTCCCATTTGCGGTGGCCATTCTCGTTGAGCCATCTGGTTACGCGGGCCGGGGACATGTTCTTGAGCAGTTGGTCGAAGACCAGTCGGACGTGGTGCGACGCCTCCGGATGGAGCTCCAGCAGCGACCGGCGCCTGGGTCCTTCGAACACGTACTTGCGCTGGTACCCGTAGGGCACGCTGGGAGAGACCCAGAAACCCCGGATCGTGGTCTGCCGCTGCCCCCGGATGATGTCCTCGGACATCACGTCCAGTTGGTATTCGTTGATGCCGCCCTTGATGGTCCGGACCAGCTTCCTGGTTTTGGGGTCGGCAGGGGTCTCGTCCCTGACTTCCCTGACCTCGATGCCGAGGCTTTCGAGCTTTTCAATTGCGGTCAGGGCGGTGGTGTTCTTCCGGGACAGGCGGGATTGGTCCCAGATCAGCAGGATGTCAAAAGGACGCGGCTTCTGTTGGCTGTCCCGCATCATCTGCTGGAACTCGGGTCGGTCGTCCCGCTTGCCGGGGATGCCCTCGTCGACATACTCCCGGACGATCACGCCGCCCAGGGCTGCCGCCACGACCCGCAGGTTGGTACGCTGACCGCCGATGGAGTTCTCCACGTCCTGTTCGAAGCTGGACACCCTCATGTAGAAAGCGATGCGTAGTGTTGGACTCTTTTTGTTCACGTGATGCCTCCCGGTGATCCGTGGTCGGTCGGTTTGGCCCGGTGCGGGTGCGGCAGCTATTCGCTGTCGATGCGGGGATCTTGGTCCGCGCGTTCGATAACCACGTTGTTCAGCGCCCGCAAAGCTGTCAGTTGCTCGGCGGCTGTGTTCGCTCCGTCCTGTCCGGCGCTGGACACCTTAGCGTACAGGGCGTGTGCTTTTGGTCCGTGTAGTTCGCTCAAATCGGTTCTCCCTTTTCGGTATGCGAGATTGGGTTCGTTGCGGGTCAGACCAGCAACTGCTTGCCCGTGTAGTGCTCGTAGAGCTGGACCATGAATTTCTTGGCCTCCAGGGGCAGCGTGCCGGTTGGCTTGTCGTAGGGCTCCAGGTGAGGGTCTTCCATCAGAAACCGGAAGCTGCGTTCGATATCGGCGTGGTGGGACCTCTGCCAATCCTGGCCCTGATCCCGGAGCAGTTCGGCACGCCGGAAGATGTCCGAGATGCCGATCCCGTAGTAATCGGAAAGGCGTTCCAGGATCCGGACGCCGGGCTTCTGGATTCCCAGTTCCAGGTTGCTGAGGTAGGGGTTGGAGATTCCGGCGCCCCTCTGGACGTCCCTGAGGCTGAGTTCCCGTTCGTGCCGGAGCTGGCGCAGCACGGGTCCGATGGGTAGTTCCTCTCGGTTCACCTCCTTCTCGTCTTCTACGGCAGGCGCCGTGGTGACGTTGCTATTCTCGTCGCCCGGTTGATCCGGGGGGTGCATGTTTGTCATATTCCTGCCCCCTTGGGTCGATCGGCGTCATGTGTTGGAACCAATTATAGCGCATGTGCAGTATGGTTTGCATTCCTGTGCACCGGCGTGTAGAGCGGAGCGGGTCGCGTCGATCGACCCAACGGCGGGATTATGCGTATCGTCTGCGGAACGACGGACAAAAAGGTGACGCCGCACCCCAGCGAGACTGGTTGCAATGGTTTATAATTTACTGTAGCAAAGGATTGTCGAAGTCAGCAGTAATTTGAAGGCCAGGGTCACCCGTTGGGCAACTCCCCGTCCTGGGCCGGAGATCAATGAATGAGTGAATCCCCAATTCCCGATGCGGTCGGCAACGTCGGAATCAATGTCAACCAGGCCGAAGATATACGCCAAAGGGTCGTGACCGCCATCGCGCAGCTTATCAACGAGGCCATCGCCGCCGACCGAGCCAGCGGAGTACTTGATCAGACCGCATCAGGTGTTGCCGTCGAGGAAACGACTGAGCGCGTTGATGAGGGTTTGAGGATCATCCCGATGGACCTCCCGTGGGACAGGATCCGGCCCCGCAGACGGCGAGATCTGGCCCCCGTTTTGCGTTCAAGGAGTCTGGAGTTCTCGTCTCTGCTACGGCCGTACCGTAGCTTCCTGCCCCGAGACCGGTCGGACAGTCTCTCCTGGCCGCCGAACGACTGCCAGGACCGGACGCCGCCCCTGGACATCTTGGGTCTGCCCGAACCGCAGACACCTTTCGCTTCCTATGGCCAGCCTCGGGCTCTCTTTGAGGACCTGTCCCTGCTGGGCGGCCGGCATCTAGAGATTGATCCCGTCAAGCCACGGTTTGGCCATGACCTGAACCCGTTGGATATCCCCTTGGAGGCAGGCCTTGGTTGGCGGCGGGCACGGTCCAGCCGCGTCATGAGGAAACTGCTGTCGGAATGGGAGAACTTGGCGCCGGTCACCATCTTGGGATTGGGTTTCTTCCCGGGAACTGGCCAACACAGCGACGAGAAGGTCGTGAATTATGGTAACGATGGAACGAATGACGGATGATGCGGCGTCGGTCGGGCAGGCCGTCGGCTATGTGTGGGCCTCCGCCACCGGCGACGACCTGGCCGGCCAGGTGCAGGTTCGGAAGGACGGCATCCGCCGGTTTGCCAAGGGGCGTGGCGTGAGCGTCGCCGCCTGGTACGTCGGTACGGGTTCGGGAGGCAAGGGTGCTGACCATTCGGCGCTGCGGGAGCTCATGCAGGCCGTTGAGAACGGACGCGAAGAGATCGGGCTGGTGCTAGTGTGGTCTCCTGACAGGTTGAGCAGCGTTGCCGGTTGCCTCGCTGAGGTACTGGACCGCCTCGCCGATGCCGGCGTAGAGGTGCTCACCGTGATCGGATCAGATCACCTACCGGCACGGTGCCCCGCGTCCGGCCGCAGTGAGATCACGCTCTCAGTGCACCCGGGCGTTTGCTCAAACGGCAGGGGCGTTTTGTACACCACCGTGATGCAGTCAGCTGACAGCAGTATCTCGTCTACCAGCAATTCCACCAGTGATGAGGTGGCGAGGGCGTTCAGCGATCGGAGGTAGGTGTTGTGGTTGCGGGCGTAGGATGCGATCAGGTCCCCATTGGTGACGTATTGGTAGCCCTCCAGCATCCGTTCGGCCTGACGGGCCTCGTCCTTTATGGAACGCCAGTTGTGGCCCATGTGGTCCAGTTGGTCGGAGATTGCGGGGTACGAGGTTTCGCCTCCCTCTACCTGTGTGACGAGTTTGGTTCGGTCGCGTTCGAGACTGTCGAGCTTGTCTTGCACCACGCCGAGGTGTCGTTGTTGCCGCAGAACTCGCTGGGCGGCGTCCAGCCTGACCTGGACGATGACTTCTTGGAGCAGGTCGTCCGTGAGGACGCGGGCAACCACGTGTTCGACGACCAGTTCGTCCAGGCGTTTGGCCTCGATTTTCGGCGCGTCGCAGCGGCATCCGGCCCTGCCAATGGCGTTGTCGCAAACGTAGCGAGGAACATCGTCGTCGTCGTCGTGCGAAACGGTCATGGGAGAGTTGCAGCCCTGGCATTTGACCAGGCCGGCCAGCACGGGTTGGCTGTCTCGTGAAGTCGCAGTGTCGGTGTTCATTGGGTAATGGTCCTGGGGGGCCCTGGCGACCCGACGCTCGGCGCCGTATTGGCGGTGGAGGCGGTTCTCCGTCGTCGGGACCGGGCTTTTGGGCCGGCCGTGGGTCGATTATAGCGCAGGTGGAGATGCCGACCTTGTTGCCCTGCTTTGCGGATTGCAAACCATTGTTGACCCTTGGGAACGGCCGGTGCCTGCCTTGGTGTGATTGCGGAGTCGTGGCCCCGGACGGGTACCCGGTCCTGGCCCCACCGTGGAGGAGTTACCGCCGGAATCAAGCAGAGGGGGTGCCTGCCGGATTGAAACAAAACAGGAAGGCGGCTTTGAGTTGCCGCCTGGAAAGTACAACAGCATGGAGGAACAACATGGACGAAATGATCAAGTCGGTTGACGAGACCGGGGGCCAGATCCTCGCCGTCGGTTACGTTCGATGTGCCACAGACGATGCCGAGGCCCAGGCGTCAGCCGCCGCCCAAAAGGCGCGGATCCAGGCGTTGGCCGCCGAACGCGGCATACGGATGGTCGACTGGCACGTCGACATGGGTTTCAGTGGCAATAACCTTGAGCGAGCTGGGTTGCAGGCCGTGTTGGCCGCGGCGCAGTCGCCCGACCGTGGTTTCGACGCGGTGGTGGTCGACGCCTTGGACCGCTTGTCCAAGCGTCTGTCTGATTTGCACGCCATTGAGGCAATCCTGTCGGAATCGGGAATCCGCGTGATTTCGGTGACCCAGCCGGACTGGGGGCCGGCGATGAAGAAACTCGTTCGCAAGATCTACGGAGCGATGAGTGAACTCCAGAGTGACGCACAGTCTCAGGACACGCGTCGGGGTTTGCGCGTCGCTGCCGAGCAGGGCTACTGGGTGTTCGCCCAGGTGCCCTACGGATACCGGAAAGTCGAAGTCAGCGGCGACGGCCGGCGGCGTTCAAAGTTGGGGGTTGATCCCGAGACTGCGGAGGTGGTTCGTGCGATGTACGGACGCGCCTTGGGCGGTTCGTTGCCACCGGCCATCGCAGCCGGGTTGAACGAACGTGGGGTTCCGTCCCCTTCGGGCGGCGCTTGGACTGGGCCACAGGTGCGGCGGATCCTTCGGAATCCGGCCAACGCTGGGGTCGTGGTCCTTGGCAGGAAAACCGATGAGCCCGTCGAGGTGCGGGAAGCCCACACCCCGATCGTGTCTTGGGAGGTGTTCGGGAGGGTAAATCATCTCCTTGAGCGTGGCGCCTCCGGGTTGGAAGCCGCGCTGCGTTAAATCCGCCGTTGCTTGGTGATGCCAACACCAGCGGGCTCCGCGTCATGAACGCGGAGCCCGCTGCGTCTGAGGCCGTTCGGCGCTCGGCTTTCGCAAGCCGCTCCATTACCACCAGCTTGACCAACTTGGTGGTTCGGTTTCCCGGGCAAAGTTCCTATCCTTTCCTTCAGGGGTGATTTTGGGCGGCGGGTTGACGGACTTCGGGTTCGTTCAGACTCGGTACTGATGTGTGCACACCGCTTGGTTTGGCTTGGACGGGCTTCTGCATTGTGTGGGTAGGGCAACATCCGGCGAGGCCAAATGGTGGCGCTTGGTGGCGCCATGGCGGGCCCCTTTGGCTCACTTGAGACCAGTCCGAGACATGGCAGGTGGGTACGGAGTAATTGGCTGCCTTGGTCGGCTTGGGTGTGCTGCGGATCTAGGTCTAACTCCTTTTGGAATTGCCGGAACGCTTTTTGAGCGAGTTCACGGGCCGGGCGGGCGTTGTCTGGGTCTACGTTGTCGTCGAGCTGGGCGAACGCGGCGTGCATGTGGGCATGGGCCAGGAGGTTGTGCAGTTCTGCGTCCAGCTCGCTGATTTCGGCTGCTTTGTCGAAGTCGTCTATGGCACCTTGGTAATGGGCGACCTCTGCCCGGGTGGTGTCGCGGCGGATGTAGCACTTCGCGTTCTCGGGTTGAAGCGCGATCATCTCGGTGAGGTCGTCGATGGTGCCGATGTAGTCGGCGTTGCAGTGCTTGGTGTAGGCGCGGCCCTTTAGGATTTCATACTGTTTGTCGGGCTGGGTCCGCTGGTACGCCTTGTCTGAGACTTCCACGGCGTGTTCTCGGCAGTCCATGCTGGTCATGGCTTGCGCCATGGCGACGTACGGGTTCGGCTGGTTGGGGCCCGGGTCGGTGGTCTGCTGGGCGGCGGCGGCCGCTCTTGGGTAGTCTTGGTCGCCTATGAGGTCGTGACAACGGTCAAGCAGGAGTTGGGCCGGTATGGCGTCGGCGGATGCCCGTGACATTCCGAGTAGGCGAGTGGGTTCGGTGGGCATACTGGGTTCTCCTTGGGCGGCGGAATGCAAAAAGCCGCCATCGGCGGCGGCTCCGGGATAGGTGGCGTTGGGTACGCTACGGTGTTGATGGTGGTGTTGATGGCGTTTCTGCTGGCTTTGAAATCCCGTGGTTGGGCAAAGAGACTGAGAGCGTGTGATTTGGCCTATAGTTGCGCCGGTGCCGTTCGTACCAGGTATTGACGGTTGAATCGAAGCGGTGGCGGCTGGTGTCGTTGTGGCGGGTCGCTACGCCGGCTGCCGGGTACGAAAACGGGGCGCTCAAGGGAACGGTCTGCTCATGGGAGTTTCCCCACAAGCACGAGCGTGGCCTGATGGTCAGGCCGGCCTGCCCCTGCTAAAGTTTTCTCGCGCAGGCCTTGGGCTACTCGGCCATCCGCGTCGTACACGTCGGGCACTTCGTCCTTACGTCGAATCGGACAGTCTAACGAGATTTGCCGCACGTCCCCTCGCCGCGTAGTGCCTGATCAATCTCTTCCAGCAGGGTGTTCTCCTCTAGGTTGGCAGCCATGAATCTGGCGGGTCCGCCTATCCGTTCGACCAAGCATGTGAGGATACGCCTTCTCTGATCACTCGGTGACTCTGTTTCTGCTCTCTCATCCAGCGAGTTTGCACGTTGCCTGGTGCAGTATGCAGTTATCGCGACCTCCGCCATGTACCTGGCCTCGGCCTGCTCGTGAGTCTCGACACTGAATGCGGCGCCCGTTGCTCGTTCTTGGTATGGTCTGCTTGCGACCCGCATTCCTTGCCATATGCAGAACTCTTCGGCACCGCTGATATCCGAGCCTTCCCTCTCCAGCAGGTGCAGCCCGAATTCCGCTTCGTCGCTCAGGCATCTGTTGAGTTCCTGTTCCCCGGTGTGGTCCAGGTACTGGAGGAACGCCTTCACTTCCTCGTTGGTTTTGACGCTGCTTGGGAAGCAGCGCCGGTCAGCTTCGGCGATCCCCGCCATCAGCCAGTCTTCTGCATCTCCGATTCGCCACAGTGCCCAATCATCTGATGCTGCCTGCCCGTCACTCGTGAGTTGGGGTGCAGCCACGTCACCTCGGTCCGTCGGGCTGGTTGCTCTCGTCGGTTCCCTGACCTGGCTGGTCGTTGCGGTTGTGAAGCGCTGCGGTGTTGCGGTAGGCCTTTCTCTTGGGGCATTGCGCCGTTGCTCGTCTCCGGTCGTGTCCCGGGTCGGTTGCCTGAGTCCTGTATTGGAGTGGTTGCGGGTTGGCTCTAGCATGATCGGCTGAGTAGCCTTGCTGTCGCTTTCCAAACTGGCGCTCTTCTGCGTTTTCAGCTCGGCGACTGGCGCGAGCGCGTATTCTCGCGTGGTCTCCGACTTGCCCGTGTGTCCTTGCGCCGGTTCTCCCGGACCCGCCGCGGTGCATGAGGACGTCAGTACCATCGCGGCTACGATGCCAAGGGACATCAGGGAGCGAAAGCGTATTTGCCGTCGCACGATGGGTCTCCTTACGTCGGGCGTTCCCTTTTCATTCCTTCAGGTCAGTCGGGCGGTTTCGTACGAGCTTCTGATGTGCACATTTAGCTCCAAGCCCAGCGACGGTTGTGCTGGACTTGAGTTGGAAGGCTGCTTTCGCCGCTCCGCAGGTTCGTTCAGTAATGCCGTAGTGAACCTTCCCCGCCATTCTCAACGCCGGGGGCGTACCTCCTCGCGCGCTGGTGCATGGTAGCGGAGGCGATAAAGTCGGTCTGGAGGTCATTGCCAGGCCGTTGGGGTTGGCATCTTGTGGCATCTTGGAGCCGAAAACTCTCCGTCCACCCGTCTGGGTCCATCGCCTATGACTGCCGCAATTCTGATGCAGAAGGCCCGGCCGTCCAGTGCTACGCGGACGCCGGTGTATCCGCGGAAGGCACCCATTATTGAACGGGCTTCTTTGCTGACGGTGTCCCCGTTTTCGAAGATCAGCTCTGCTTTGACGTTGTAAACATCCGGCGGCGGCTTGTGGCTGAAGTGGAAGCCTACCTTGTCGCTGTAGATTTGTAATGTTTTGGTGATGGTGAGCGCCGGCGGGATCTGTGTAATCTCCGGTACGGTTACGCATTTCTCTGCGGGCGTTCCGTCGGATAGTCCCCTTCTCTTGGCAGTGACCCGGAAGCATAGCTCGGTTCCTGCTGCTGTCTGCGGAAGGCCTACCCGTTCTCTGGTTGTATCCTTGTAGTGGGCGTAGCTGCCGCCGGCTCCGCGTTGTTCTACCGAGTAATATTGCACGTCTATGTTGCGATGGCTTGAGTCGTCCATGCCGGGCGCGTGGTCCCATATCAGGCCAAGGTCCCCGGATGAGTAGGGGAGGAGGCGTATGTTGCCGACTGCGCCCAGTTCTGCCGTTTCGTACGTGGTCACGGTTACTGTGTCGGACATGGTTCCGGACGTCTCGCCGACGGGCACTGCTTCCAAGCGTACTTTGAACGTCACTCCTGGCCCGAATCCGGATACTCCTTGTCCGCCGATCATTATTCTCGTCAGAACATCTCCGGGGGTGTCGGCTTCCCAGACTTTCTTGCGGAGGGCGCCCACGCCGTCCGGCAGTTCTTGGGTGTCGTCGTGTTCTACGTGGACTCGATAGAGGCCAATCTCGGGTTCGCATTCGGCCCAGGACCACCCTACTTGGAATTGGTACGGGCCTCTTTCATATGCGCCGGAATATGCGAAGGGTGCGTCTCTCATTCCAGCGTAACCTGCGTCGGTGCAGGTGCCGTCGTAGTTCTGCCCTCCGGCGAAGCTTCCGGGGCTCCAACTCCCGCCGCCCGTATTCCCACCCCCGGTGTTCCCTCCTCCGGTGTTCCCTCCTCCGGTGTTCCCTCCTCCGGTGTTCCCTCCTCCCGTGTTCCCTCCTCCCGTGTTGCTGCCACCACCGGTATTCCCGCCGCCGTTCTGTGGTTGGCAGTTGCACTGTTGCTGTTGTGTTTGGCATTGGGAATTGTAGGTTTGTTGTCCGTCGTTTATGTTTACGGAGAACTCGGTCCGCTGAGCCGGGCGCCGGCACTCGTCGACCATGTCCACGTTGAAACGTATCTCGTCCGGGATGGTGCCGCAGTTCTTCGCGTAGAAGGTTAGCGTCCCGCTGCCTTTCTCGAGGGTTACGTCTTGTCCGTCGCTGGCGCACGTCACGTCCTCGGCTGTGCCGATGGCGGTTTCGGCTTCGGGCGAGATGACGAGTGTGCCTTGGTAGGGGCCGTTGAATTCCAGCGTGGCGGTTTGGTCAGGCCTCACGAACGTGCCGGTGGGGCTGGTGTAGCCGAGTTCTTGGGCGCCGTTTGCCATTTGGGTGTAGTGGCATTGCGGTGCTTGGGCGCATACTTTGGCCGGTTGCTGGACTCCGCTACTTGCCAGCGCGACCGCGCCTACCAGCGCGGCCACAATGCCGAGCGACATCAGAGAGCGAAATTGTCGTCGCCGTTCCACGGTGGTCCTCCTGTCGTCGGGCGCTTCCCCGTCGTTATTGCGTAACGTGAGTCGGACAGTTTGGTCCGATCTCTGAGGGTAGGGTAGTGAAACGGTTGGGTGGTTCGGGTTTCTGGCGGGTTCGGCGATGCCTTGCGCCGTTGCTGCTGGTTTTGGTGCGTGACCGGTCGGTGGTCGGATTTTCTCAACCAGACAGGTCGCGGGGTCTGGGTGCGGGGGTGATCGCTTGGGTTGTCGTTATCGGGCAACAAAAAGCGGCTCGATCGAGCCGCTGATGGTTCCGCTTCGTTGATGGCATCCTGGTAACCGATGTACGGGACACCTGGAGACGCCGTACTTGCCGATTTGCTTGGTGGTGGTGAAAATCCTCTTTGTTGAGTCCTTATCTACCTCTCTGTGGACGGTCTTATGGGCTGTACTGCAAAAACGGCACGTCGGGAGTTCCGGGCGCGGCTTCTTCCTGTTCCTGTCCCACCACGAAGGGCATCGTTGTCATCCCTGTCGCTCGGTTAAAGATCTCGGCGCGCTCGGTGGCCCGGCTCCGGTCGTCGTCCTGGACGGTGACGGAGATCTCGATCACCGCGCAGACCACGTTGCCCTGCTGGTCTTCGCAGCGGACTATGCTGTCTACCGCCTCCACCTGCTCGGCTTCCTGTCGGGTGATGCGCCCATCTCTGATGGCGGGCATGAGAATGTCGGCCTCAAATTCGGATGCGTCCCATCGGGTTGCGAAGATGACGGTGGCTTTGTCCATGTCCAGCTGTCCTCTAACCATGCGGCGCGATTGCTCGATGGCTTTGCTCTCATAGTCGCTGCCCATCAGGTTGGCAATCTGGCCCGATGTGCGGGTACTTTGCTCTATCAGGTTGTCGACCTGCCCTGATATGCGGTTCACGTCGGTCCTGAGTTGGCTGACGTCTGTCTTGAGCTGGCTTACGTCGCTCCTGATCTCGGTCACATCCCCTTCCAGGCGGGTGAACCTGGCGGGCAGTAGCAGCAGTTCCTCGGTGAGTATCTCCTTTCTGAGATCCTGGCGGATGTCGTCGTCGTTGCGGATGACGTCTACGACGTGCTTGTGGAATTCCCGTTGCAATTCGGGGTTTTGATCCAGCGCGTCGAGGATGTCCTGCATGGTCGTGATGTTTTGCTGGGTCATGGTGGCTGCCTTGTTTGAATTATATCCTTGTTCGCAGCGCCATGGCAGGACGGTTTCCGGCAAATCCGCGTCGCCGTCTCTCTCAGAAGTCCTCTATGACGGTCTCAGCCGGCTCGTATGCCCCTTCCAGCCGTTCTGGGCAGTCCAGTTCAGTGATGTCGCAGAAACGGCACTCTTGGGCGCTTGGGGCGGCTGGTGGTGGTTCCGGCGCTGCCACCTTCCGGACCAGCGCGTCCTGGTGAGCGCGTCGTTTGCGCGGTCGGTGTCTGAGTCTGCGGCCGCGCTGTTCGATAGTTTGCGTCCTTCGTTGGTGCAGACAGCGCTCGGCTTGATCGCTGGCGCTACCTTACCATGCCAGTTTTGGGCTGTTACAATTTGCCCTACAACCCCAAACCAATGAAACCTGTTGGAGAGTAATCATGGCTGTTTCCGCTGGGATATCAAATGCGCTGGAACGTAACTGGGGTATGGTAGACCGCGCCATAGACGGGCTGAGTGATGAGACACTGGCGCGCCGGATATCCGACAGCGACAATTCCATCGGTTGGCTCCTCTTCCACATGAGCCGGGTGGTGGACGTTTTCATGAATGCCAGGTTCCAAGGCAAGCCTCAGATATGGATAGAGGACGGTTGGTGCGAGAAATTCGGCCTGAGCGACGATCCGGAGACGACCGGCCAAGGCTGGGACGCGGCGCGCGTGGCAGCGTGGCAGCTTCCCCCTAAAGACGTCCTGGTGGGGTACTACGAGGCCATGAAGGCCTGCTGCCGGGACTATATGTCCTCCGTGACTGAAGAGGAGTTGAGCGCCACCATTAGCCTGAGGCCCGGTGCGGACCCCGAGCCGAAAGAGACTATCATGGGTGTCCTGGTCTTTGACAACATCGTGCACGGAGGGCAGATAGCCTTCCTGCGCGGCCACTTGGAAGGCATGGGCTGGTTCGTCTAGCCCGAATGCAGGCTCCCCGCTCAATTTCTACGGGTTTACCGAAGAGCACGGCATGAGTTTGCCGTGCTCTTCCTTTCCGTCGGCCTGTCGATGTTCCCCGAGAGAGGCGACGACCTCGAAACCGACTGCTCGTGTCTGGACTGGTCAAATTCCTGCAAGCACATCGGCACCGTCTGGTCCAGGCGATGTCCTGCTGCTGCGTCAGGGCCACCTCGGGGATTGCTGCCCAGCCTGCCCGGTATTTGGCTGCCTCCGGTCGTCCTTCGACATTTGTTCGGTCGCGCCTCTGCTCTGAACCCTGCTGATTAGCTGTTTTTAGCCACTTGGCGTGACGTTTGGCCGGTTCAGGCATTTGGGGCCTGTTGAGCTCGTTTTGTTGCTCTACATGGAGGAAATCGGGTTTTGACCAGCTCGTGGTCTGTGGTGCCCGGCCGCCTCCAGTCAGTTTGCATGCTCTCCCAGCCACCAGCAGCAACTTGTCGCCAGCCTGGACTCAGTCCGGTCCATCTACTAGGTCAACGTGGCGGTCCACCAACTCGCCCAGTTCCAAATGGTGGGCTAGGCTGACCGGTAAGATCAGCCCGGCATTGGCCGCCAAGCGGTGGTCGTCAAAGGCGACATGGATGCGGTCAGGGCGCTCAGGTAATGGCATCCGATGGGTGCTCCGTGCGAGCGGTCGCTTTTTCGTAATCAAAAACGATTATCCCCGAAGCTGGGATTACTTTCTTGCCCCATCGTCACGATGCCACACCCGTTTCTCGGTGGATTGGGGCTGAACCCGATATACTGGCCGACGACCGCGATTACCCGGCTCAGCCGGAGTGAGAGTCGCACGAGATTGGATGACGCTCCGTGATGATGCGAGGCTAGGCGACGGGAATGCGGTTCATCAGGGGGTTCCCGCCGGAGGCATCGGAACTGCCAGATAGTTCAATCGAAAATTTATGAGCCGATCCGCAGGTTCAACACGGTCCGGTAGGACCCGGAGTCAAAGTTACTATCACCGCCACGAGTGCCGCCAGAGCCAAAGTGATGACTCCATTTCTGATACAATTGTAACTGGTGTCTACGTAATTGGATTTGATGTTTGTATAATGCTGGTTAAACTCCAAATACGCAGCTATCTCAAGCTTTTTAGCTTCCTCACTGATGCCTCGTCTGTCATCCACCAACGTCCACATTTGAGTAGGAACGACTCCCAACGTTCGGAGGGCTATTAAACCTCCTGCTAGCAAAAAAATGATTCCCAAGAATTGCAACAGCATCACTAACCATACTAACGCATCCAAGATCCTGTCACCTGATTCAGGGAGGTTCCCTACGAGTGCTATTCCGGCCAACATCGCGCTGAGGGCCAGAGTAATTGCCAGCGCGTTGGTTTTAGCCTTATCTTCAATGATCCGCCTACGCGCCATTTCCTGATCTAAATATTGCAACATTCTGTCACCGGATGGCAATGCATCCGCGTTATCCCCGTCGGGTTCATCTTGTTGATCCCCCAGGGCAGCAATTTGCTCTCGGATTTTTTTGTTCTTCTCGAACAGGTCAAAAACGTTTCCAGCCAACTCGTGCAGGATCTCGGATACTCTCATTTTTGAGCCTCCAAGAGAACCTCAGCGATTGCGTGGTCAATGGGCAAATTCGCTTGATCTACTAGCCACCCCCACTCACCAGTCGGGTTTACTTCCAGAAAATAGTAAACCCCATTCTGTAGTGCTATGTCTATCGCACCAAATACCAAACCAAGCCGATTGCACAACTCGACACAAAGACGTTTAATATCCAATGGAAGTTCGAATGTACTAAAATTGGCCCTAGGCTTATTGAGTCTCCAATCCCCGGGGATTGGAGAGCCTTCGTCGGTCACCGAAGCGCAAAATACATGCTTACCCACCACCGTGACCCTCAGGTCAAGTTTCTCTTCCAACGCCTCCTGTGCAATAAACGGAGCTGGAGATAGGTTAGAACGTTTAGCCAAGTCAGTGTTGATGAGGGTGGTGTATCCGAAAGTCTCCAGCCCATCTTGCCAAACTAGAACGGTGTCCAATCCCTTAACCGCCACTTTTTGCGCGTCCCCAGCGGCCAAATCAATTCCAGCCGCGTCGTTGGTGATCACCGTGCGAGGCAACGCAAAGCCAAGGGAATGTGCAACGGAAAGCTGTACCGGTTTATGCTCCGCTTTGTAGGTCGCCATCGGATGGTTGACCCATAAGCACGAATCAAACATCATGAAGCTTCTGATAAACGCGGACCAATGGGCTCTAGCCAATTGGTCCTGCGCCGAGCGTTGAGGCGTCCCAGACTCGCGCGGGTAAACGCCTCGCCGAAAGTAGACAGCTTCCAAGGTATCCGGACGCAACTCCACGTCAAATCGGTCGGCGTGGATGAACACGCTAGATTCTTCCGGGACGGCCACTACACGCAATCCGTTGAGGTCTTCAGAGTTGAGGCGAAAGTAGCTAGCTTTTCTCCTCCGCAACTGCGCAACCACAAAGTCGCACGACAGATCAAACTTGCTCGCCAGAATCAAAACTTCCGGAGCAATCTTTACGCGTTGACCTCGTTCGCCTTCATTCGACGCGTTCATGCGCCTTTTTGGTCTTCTCCAGTTTCGTTGTCTGCCTTTTTGGTGGCAGGCATGGTCCGCCCAGGTGTGTCAGCCAACAGAGTTTCGAGATCATCGAGGATCCAAGCTCCATCGATCAGGCTATAATGACAATTCGGAGGCGCCAGATCTAACTGTGCCACCGGATACGTCTTGGCTACTGCCAAAAGCAAGTGCTCCGTTTCGGCTTCATGGTTCACTTTAAGCGTCATATTGGGCTCCAATCTTGTCGCGTGAGTGCGAGGAAATGCGCATGCATCATACCACTCCCGCTTCTAGGGGGAGAAGCCATGATGGGTCGACTCCGGTAGGGGCAGCAGCGCACGCTAACGGTGCTAAGTCCGCCGCCGGCGCTTTCGCCACCGGCATTCGCCGGGGCGCAGAATGTGGGCCCACCCAAACTGTGAATCGAAAGGTGCAAACCTGGAGCGCGAAACACAGCCGGTTGTCTCCTCCCCGCCGTACTCATATCTGCTCGAGGTCCACATCGGACAGCGTGCAATGGCGCATCAGGGCGGCTTCGTTCATGGGTAGGCCGAACAGGGCCGTAGTGCTGCTCACCTGCCGGGAACGTTCTCCACGGTCGGGCACGTTGACCAGCCTGTCATGGTTTCACCTCTTCGTTTCCTATCGTCTGTTGCCTCGATTATCGGCGACGACACCATCCGATGCAATTATGTGCTGGCTCCGCGTTGCGGTGGAGCAGCAGGGCCCTCGTCGCTTCGTCGCGGCCGTTTGTCAGAAGTCATCTATGGCGGTCTCGGCCGGCTCGTATTCTCCCTCCAGCCGTTCTGGGCAGTCCAGTTCAGTGATGTCGCAGAAACGGCACTCCTGCGCGCTCGGGGCGGCCGGTGGTGGATTCGGTGCTGCCACCTTCTGGATCAGCGCGCCCAGATCACGGATGAAACCGTTGTCCAGCGCTCCCCGCGGTGCCCGGGTGACGTGTCGCGGGTACACCACTTGGCCGGCAATCATTCGGTCGTGGTACTCCGGCCTCGCCCTGGCGATGGCGTACTTGTAGATCTGGACCTGCACTGCGTGCCAGGCCTGTTCGCGGCCGGTCTTCACGTCTATGACCAGGACGTCATCCCCGCGTTCCACGATCAGGTCTGGTTTGCCGACCAGGAGGGCCATGCGGCCGCGCAGTCGGAAGACGTTCTGGTTCTCGACCGTGGCGGTGTAGCCGTGGTTCTGCCACTCCTCCTTCTGCTGGTTGAGGAGGGCGGTGTGACGCACCATCCACTCGGATTGGTTGAAGTCGGAGGGCGGGCGGTCCCAGCCCTGGTAATGCGCTTTGAACCAGACGGCCCATTCGCAGGAGTTCTCGCCCGTGAGGAGTTTGGGCAGCCAGGTTGCCCAGATGTAGGGGAAATCTCGTTGTTCTGCCACGGCACGGCACCGTCCGGAAGATTAGCCGTGGGTCGGCTTGACCTGAGTCTATTGGGCAATCTGTTGGGTGCGCTACGGGTTGCTGTCATCAAAAACTTGGCCGCCCCGTTGGTCAGGACGGCCGGTGTCGCGGTTGGTCGGCGACGGGTTAATTGTGCCAGGTGGGTATACCGGTTCGCTACGGCTTGGTGTCATCAGGATGCCGCCGGGATGTCGTCGTCTTCGTTATCGAGGGACGCGCGCCCAAACGGGCTGGGTTGGCCTGTCGGTCCTGTCGTGTCCCATCGTTAGGCTAACGGCGTTTCAGGCCAAGCGGTGGCGTCTGGTGTTCCCGTAGCGTACCGCTGGTCTGAATGCCGGGCGGGAAAATGGTCGGACAATCTGAGCGGTGTGACCCGCGCTCAGGCGGGCCCGTTTCGGTTCGGTGGGCGTCGGGCAGGGCACAAAGTCGGTAGGTAAGCCGCGGTGCCACACGGGGGCGTTTGGGCGCGTTCTGGACGGCCGGGTTGGGCGGGACCGGGGTCGTTGGCGTCGTCTTGGGACGTGTAAATGGCCGGGGCGGCGGTTGCTTCAGTCCGGGCGGTCTGGTCTGCGGGTGGCAGAAGTCGGCATGCTGGGCGAGCGCGTGGTGGTGGTCGTGCGGGGCTGCTGGGTCGGTGGTGGGACACACTAAGGTGATCTGACCAAACCATACTGGAAGTGCCAGTGTTCCTTACCAACTCTTTCTCTGCATCGCGAGGGACAAAAGGTCGGACACCGGGTCGACTTCCTCCTCGGGGTATCCGGCCGCCTGCATCAACGCCACTGCCAGTGGGTAATAATGAATCGCGTCGTCGAAATCGCCAGCCTCATGAGCACATAGCCCGAGTATGAAGTTAGCTTCAGCGTCAGAATCATACCCTTGCCATGCTATCTTCTCCATGCTAACCGACGTGTGGGCGTCCGCAGTAGCTAGGTCACATCGGTGCGCTTCGAAGTAGGTCTTGGCACGCGACGACCTCGCTTCGGCGTTGTCCGCCAACGCAATAGCGTTGGTGTAATGTTTGATCGCATGGTGGTGTTCACCAAGCCTGAACTTGGCACCCGCCCAGAGCATGTAGGCATCAAACCTATAGTCTGCCCCGACCCCATTGTCCTCCATCACCTGCACAGACTGGCGGGCGTGTTCATCTGCCTTGGTAAGGTCCCCTGTGGCCATACTGGCGAGAGCAAGCACGTAATGAGCCATGGCGTGGCTGTGGAAATCACCGTCGGTGCCAGCATCCATTCTCAGTGCGGCCTGCGCATCCGTGGACGCCTCGTGCCAAAGGCCAAGATGCAATCGGGAAAAGGCGCGGTTGAACCTATCGGTGCCGCTATCCTTGACATTGATAGCGTTGCTGAAATGGACAACGGCCTCGTGGTGCCGACCCTGGTTGCCGTAGGTTACTCCCAATCTGTTCTCTATAACGCCAGACGGCTTGATGTGATGTAGCTCCTGAGCGAGCCTATACTCTGTTCGAGCCTCTTCATAGTGTCCTTGCTGTGCCAAGGCGTTCGCGCGGTTCATCGCGTCCCACGCGGTGGCGGAGAAGTGCTCAAACGTTTGCCCTGTACCGAAGACCCCAGCGTATACGGGAGTCGGTGGCTCCGTAAACGCCGGGGTAGCGGTTGCGGACGGACTTAGAGTGCGCGTAGGTCGTGGTGTCGGGGTAGGCGTGTGTGGGGCCGTTTGGACACCGCTTGGGCATCGCCGCTCTATTATTTCTAGCAGCTGTTCAGTGGTCTGGTATCCGGTGTCTATGGCTGCTTTCGTCGTCTGGTACCGTTTGTCTTTGGTGTCTCCGTGGTATTGGCCGTTGCATGAGGCGAAGGCTTCGATGTAGACGTGCTCGGGGTGGAGCTTATTGGTCAGTTCCTGCGTATGTCCGTTTCCTGGCAGTGGCTCGCCGCAGTTGTTTTTGACGATTTCTTCCAGTCCTTGCACTGTTCTGTAGCCGCGGTCGATGGTTGATTGAGCCGCAGAGGCGCGTTCCTGCTTCTCCTTGCCGGTGTATTTCCCTCCGCAGGATGCGAAGGCTTCTATGACCGATGGTATTTTGTTCGGTGCCGTTGTCGTGGGAACGACCAACTGTGCGATCTCGATCAGTGGTGTTGGTATTGGTGTTGGGGGCTTTATCGTGACGACCCCTATGGTCGGTGTTGGGTTGGGCGTTGCTATCTGAATTGGCCTTACTCCTGGGGTCGGTGTTGGTGTTGGTGTACTCAACTGGACCACGGGTGCGAATGCTGTCGGCGCAGCGTTGGTATCGCCGTTGCCGGTCATTGTCAGGATGGCGATTGTCAGTCCGCTGACTAGAATTGCGCAAAACACTCCTATGGTCACGGCGGTCCATGAGCTTTTTCGTCCGCTGCTCGGCTGGGGAGTTCCGACTCTTTGACTTCCCTCGGTCGGTGGGATCTTTTGCGTCTGGTCTTCCTCATTCTGGTTCGGGATTGTCGTTGTTGGCTCACCGGGGCTGCTGATGTTTACGGGACCTCGGTGGCTGCTTGCGGGGGTTATCATGACTTTCGGGACGTATATTATCGACAGGACTACGCTTGGTATAGCGGTGAGGAATTTTGCCAGTGTTGCTATATCGTACGTGAGTAGGTCGTTGTCTGGCCCGCCAATAAATAGGCCTAGCAGTGCGATCAACGTTGCAGGTACGTGTATCCCTCCGTACGCAATTGCGAAGGTCGAAACGAGTGTTGCCGTTCCGACGGTAGCACGTCTTCGTGCCCCGATAACCTCGTGTTTGTTGAGGTTTGATGTGACGGACCAAGTTCCGAAGGTGATAATTATTAAGAACAATAGGCTTAACATGCTTGCCCCATCTCTGCTTGAGCCGGTTTGTCTTATGTTGTTGCTTTTCTGGATGTCCTGGGTACCCGACCCAAGTCAACCAGCCCATGCCGGCATTGTGAGCGATGTGGCGGGTTAGGTCTCTGCTACGTCGTGCTGGTCCTGTTGGTCCCTCTAGTGCACGGGCACTTTGGTTCTCCCGTTGGAGGTGATGCTGGGCGACCCTTACGTCGATTTGCGGGGCGGTCGTCCTTGGTCCTCAAGGTCTTGGCACTGGGCGGCAGGCGTCGCCGAGGGGTCCATTGGGGAGTATGACCTTCTCGTTGCCGCAGTCGCAGGTTTTCTCCAATATCTGGAGGGCGAGGTCGCGGGTGGGGTTGGCGTCGTCGGTGCAGTGTTCACGCTTGAGTCGGTCGAACTTCTGGGCGAACCGCGCGTAGGCGGTTTGACGCTTGTTGGCCTTCAGGTCGGCGCGGCCGTGGGAAAGCCACTTGCCGAGGGTGCTGGGGGAGAGGGCGACGCGTACTCGCTGACCTGTCTGATGACGTCGTGGTATGTGCCGTCGGTTTCGGGTAGTGACCTCAACACGGTGGCGAACGTCTGGGTGGTGAAGTATCCGTTGGTGGGGTTGACCATGACGCCGTCCGGGTGGTTTTCGTTGTTGCCCCTTTGTAATAGGATTGTTCAAGCAGGAGAAATCAGAGCGAGGAACCGGCGGATATCGTAATCCCTGGGGAGGGGATTCCTATCAGCGGTTTACCCTTCGGGCTCACGTCCAGTCATCGTAAATTCGACTCAGGAGGAAACACCATGGAGGACAACACGACGACACAGCCGAGTTGCAAAACGACCGACAGCTTGTGGAGCAATATAGCCGGTGTGTACCCAATTCACGGGCGGGACCCAAAGTCGATTTCTGTCGATCACGTTGGTCCCGGCACAGGTGAGGAAATCGCCCGGTACCAACAATTGGAAAATCACAAGGATCAACTCGAGCAAGACTTGATCGTAACGGCCGAAGAGCAACATGAGATCGAACTACGGCTGGCCAAGAGCGACCGCCAGAGCAGTCGGGAATAAACGTTTCTCAGCCGCTGATCCCATGGTCTTCCGGTGCCAGGCCGGAAATGCAAAACTGTCCCGGTGTCCACAACCAACGTACCCAGAACACGGGGGCGTTACCCCGAATCCACCGAAGGGATACGGGGGTGGTGGTCAGACGAGGGATGAGGGGCCAGTGATCGGGCTGGCGGGGACCTGATGCCGATGAAATCGCGGATTTGGGGCGGGCGACCCACGCAGGAGGGATGTTGACGGCCCGTGGCAGCGGCGCTGGGAGCGCATTCGGCACCAGATCGCCGGCGGAGACCGTCCGGAGTTCAGCCTGACGCGGCTGGGCCAGACAGTTGGGTAATCTGGTGGACAGGTCAAAGGCCGAGGGCGGGGTCAGGAAGGGAGTGGCAGAGCGCGCAATCTGGACAGGGCGCTGCTGAACTGGTTTCGCCAGGGCCAGCCCTGAGGGAGATGCAGGGTGAGACGGCGCGCCTTGCGGGTGATGCGCCCGGCCAGGTAGAAGAAGCGTCGTCGGAGGGTCTTGGTAGTGGCCACCTGCTCGCCCAAATCGAGGCGCGTGGTCCAGCGTGCCAGGTTGTGAGCTATCACTTGCACCGCCATCCAGGCGGCGTTGGCGGCGAAGCAGCCCGAAGGCAGGTGGTTGAGGCCCATGCCGTACTTCAGATCGTGGATGGCGTTCTCGATCTCGGCGTGGCGGCGATGGTCGGCTTCCAGATACAGGGTGTCGCCCGCACGGTCGGTGATGAAGGCGTGATAGCTGTAGTCAGCAAGCAGCGCCAACTGGGTGCCGGGCGTGGGCGTCACCCGCCGGACGATGAGCCGCACCGGTACCGCGTCGGGCTTGTCGGCAAAGGGAGTGTAGGTGGTTTCCGCCACGTCGGCGCCGCCTTCCATCCAGTACGGAATCGGTGTCCAGTGCTCTTCAGGTATGGCGTCGATGAGATTGTGCAGTTGGGGGTGCTGGCGGACGGTGATGGAGTAGCGTACCTTCTGGTCACGACAGGCGGCCACCATGGGGTGAGTGTAGAAGCCGCTGTCGGCCCGCACGGTGAGCTGCCCTTTAGCTCCGGCATGACGCACTCGGCTGATGGTTTCACGCAGGAAGTTGGCGGCGCCCCGCGCCGTATTGGCCCGACCCTTGCGTAGCCTTGCCATCAGCACCTCTCTGGTGCCCCCGGCCACGGCGAGGAGTGGGTGATAGCCCCGCTGGTCGGTGTAGCCGTGGTGGCGTGCGTCCTCCTTGCTCAGCCCGTAGGTCTCGCAGATGGTGGCGTCCAGGTCGATGGTCAGTGGCTCATCGCCAAGACCGGTGCCGGCGCTCCAGGCTCGGGCCAGCTCCTCTCGGCTCACCCGATCCAACTGCCGCACGTGGCCCCACCGGAAGCTCCGCAGGAACGTACCCAGCGTGGACGGCGCCTTCACCGTACAGCCCAGCACCTGCTCGGTCCACCAGCGCGTAGCGGGTGTTGGCGTCCATGATATTCCACAGCCATAACTTCTCGCCGACAACCTTCACCTGAATCTCATCGGCCACCCACTTGCCCGACGTGTGGGCCGGAAAGTCGTCAAGGATGTCCTTGGAAATCTTGCTGTACTCGGTCACCCAGCGGTACAGGGTTTCTTTCGACGGCTCGGGCATATCGTAGGCATCGTCCATCGTCTCGGCAGTGAGTTTGTAACTCGTACCGTTGTAGTACATCTGGATTGCCGTGCCGATTTGCTCTGCGGGAACGTGGCGACCGGCGATAGCCCCGGTGTCGTTGAACTGCTTGCCGCATTTCTTACAGCGGTAGCGCTGCTTGCCGGACTAACGGCCGTTCTTTACGATCTTGGCATTGCCGCAGTATGGGCAGTTGAACGTGTAGGTTTTCGTGAACTCCGCCATGCCCCGGATTGTAGCATAGCCTGTCAAAACCGCGAGGAAGGGGCGGCGGGTTCCCTGCCGCCCTCTGTTACTACAAAACCGTCGGCCACGGGAAAGCCCTCACCGCCTTCCAAGTCAAATGTACCGTTTCGCGGTTGAAGCTTGCCTTTGGCGACGGGTATTCGTCATCGAGCACGGCAAGGCAGCTAATGTCAGGGAAGCCGTTCAGCAGGCAATAGGCTGAAATCGGGTGAAGGCATCTGTCCGCCACGCCGGAGTAGGCCCCTCGTGGCTGAACCTTTTCGCCGGTCTTTTCGTTGACCTTATCGGCCAGCACTCCGTATCTAATCGTGCCGCCGTTCTCCGCCACCTCAACGAGGATGGAATAGGCTTCCTCCGCTACTCTTGTGTGCCGTTTCTCGGCTATGTCGGAAAGAATGGAGTAGGCTTTATGGGCAAGCTTGGTGTTTGTGGGCATGTTGCGCTTCTCCTTCAGGGCCACACACGCCGTGCCGCCCAGCGAGCCGAATGCCAAGCGGCATAGAGCCACGGGAAACATGTCACGGTACCGAGCCACACTGCTGCCCAGAGCGGCAGGGTTTTGGTCATACCGCCGACAGATTCCGTTGCCGCAGGATGCTATCATGGGCATCATCTAAATTCAAACGGAACCCTCAGGTGGTCAGGGCAATCGCATTTGGAATTCAGACGCCCGTCACTCCGGCGCAAGTCGAAGATGCGCCTGCGGCGTGCCGGAGTCTAGAGGCCGCCGAATGAAGCGAGCGACCGCGAAACTGCCGATTTCAGGCACTGGATACCGGCTTGCGCCGGTATGACGGTGGCCGGGAGAGCCTTATCCAAGGGCCGACAATTGAAATGCGATTGCCCTGCTCAGGTGGTAGCATCCGATGGGTGCTCCTTGTGAGGGATCGGTTTTCGTTGTCAAAAACCATTATCCCCGAAGCCGGGAGCACTTTTTTATCCCTTTACCGCACCGACACGCTCATGCTTTCGGTGGATTGGGGCTAATCGGCGCAGTACCCCCAGGCCGAGTGTGCTCATGTCGTTCTCGCGATGTTGCTCAAAGTGACGAGGATGCAGTCGGTGAGGGCGTTTTCGGAGTTGTCGTGCGTCTTCTGGCGATCTTTGCGTTATGGTGGCCTCACGCGGTGGAATATGGAGTATTCCGAGATCACAGATCTTTCCCCCGCCAAGTCTCCCCAAACTTCTATTGTATAAACGCCGTTCCCGTGCTTTGAGATTATGTCTGATATGTCGGCCGAGACTTGGAACTGGGTGCCGTTTATCGTCCATGATGATGCGGTGACCCATGGTACGGTTATGCGCAAGTTGGTTCGGTTCTTGCTTGCGTTGTACGCCCGTTGCCAGGCTTGGTGCGCTTCTTGCGGCGATTTTGGTGCTGCTGTATTGGCAGGCACGTCGTAGGGGTCCGGGCAAGGGCTGTGAGTGGTGGTGTACGAGTCTGTGGTCCAATACTGTCTGCCCGTGAGGTTGCGTCGTAGGGACGCTATTAGTTTGCCTCCGTCGTAGCAGTATGTCTGGGTTATTTGACCGGGGGTAAGTCGGTGCGGAGGCGGGTCGAAGTAGACCTGCACTCCCAGCGTGTCGGCGCTGTTAAACCTGACGCCGTTCTTAACGGTCCCCGCGAGGTTGAGAACGCCGTTGCTGATGTTCGGCAACACGCTGTAGTTGACGTGGTCCCCCTCGAAGTGCTGGACTGTAGCGGTGTTGAAATCGTCCCATGCGATCCCGATGTTCACCTTGCGGTGAGTCTTGCTCAGTATGTTCCGCTTGTGGCCTGGGCTGTCCATCAGACCGGCCATGGCTTGTCCGACCTCCGTTCGGATGGAGGCGTTTCTTGCGTACCCCTCCTTGGGTCTGATGCAATAGCTTAGGCCGCTTACGTTCTCTGCGTTCGATTGATATCCGCCGGCGAGACTGTAGCGCATGTACGGCTTGAGTCCGTCAATGCCCCAGTGTCCGGAGAAGCAGTTTTGGAGGGCTGACTGAGCGTGGTCTTGGGCTGCTTGGTTGTTGCCCAGGGATACGGAGTTGAGGCCGGCCTTTTTGCGCTCTTTGTTGATGAGGGTCAGCATATGCTGCCGTGCTTGGGCTAATTCAGCTTGATTGAACTGCTCTATCCCGGTCGGCAGTCTCGGTGTTGGTAGGGGAGTTTGCCAGATGGGCGTGGGCGTTGGATGTCGTGTTGACCACGCGAGAGCGGCGGCCGGCGTGGGCTTGGGGGTGTATGTCGGCTTGGGGGTATGTGTCGGCTGTGGCGTCAGTGTTGGGGTCGGGAATGGCGTCAGTGTGGGCGCCAGTTGGGCGGTGATGGCTGCGGTCGCGTGGGGGCATTGGGTTGCGACGTCGGCGGCGAGCTTCTGCAGTGAGAGGTGGCCGGCTTCCAGCGATTCCTGCGCTGTTCTGGCCCTGATCGTGTGCGCTTCCCCTTGGTAAGTGCCGTTGCAGGACGCGAACGCCTCTATGTACTCCTCGGTTACGGTTCTGGTCGGGGTTGGGGTGGCTTGTCGTTTGGGTGGGTCGTCTGTGTCGGCTTGAACTGCCAGCGATGGGAGTGGCGCCGGTGCTAGCGTGGGTATTCGGATGGCCTGTGGGTCGTCGTCCCAAGTGGCTACTTGGGATGATCGACCGGATGGTGCCGGCCTTGTGTTCTGTGGGTTGGGATCGTGCGGCCGGGCGCCGGTGTCTCTCGACAGGCTTTCGCTGAGGGTGTTGCAGGCTGTCGTTGCTGCCAGGGCGAATACGGCTATCGCCAGGGCGGTGTTTCGTAGTTTCTGTAGCCTCATGACCCCATCATGTTGGGGAATGGCGAGTGGTGGTTCCCTACCGGCGACCTTGCGAAGAAGATGGTCGCGATTTGGACGTTCGGTGTTGGCGTTTTATCCGTCCCCCCGGGTGTTTAGTTTCCGTGGGGCAAGATGGAAAGGCCAGGCGTGTCGTTGGTCAGCCACGCGTCCGTTGAGCCCAGTCGTGGGCTCGGGTTTGCTACGGCCCGGTGTCATCGGATTGTAGCCCGGATGTCGTCGTCTTCGCTGTGGAGGGACGTGCGCCCAGACGGGCCGGGTTGGCTTGTCGGTTCTGTCGTGTCCCATCGTTGGGGTAAAGGCGTTTCGGGCGAAATGGGAGCGTGTGGGGTCGTCGTGGCACGTCGGTGGGTTGCTTGCCGGTAGGCGATTTCAGTACTCAACGGAATGAGCTGAAGTAGTCAATGGACCAACAGAACACGTCGATCTGCAGAGCAATTCGACCTACAGACAGCGGGAGATCCGCGGGGCCATGCCGCACTACAGGGGTCCGGTCACTCGGAAACCCAGAGTTCCGCGATCATCCCAGCCACCAGTCAAAGAAGTTCCCGCAACCAACGTGGTTGATATAGAATGGAACACCAACGGAGAGGCCAGGATGACCACGATCAACACCAGCGACGACCTGCTCAGGCTGCTCGAAGAGGACGCACAGTTCTGCCAGGCAGCCCGACGCCTCATCCTGACCAACGAACTCCTGGAACTCCCCACCAGGTTCAACGCATTCGTCGACCGAGTCGACCAATTCATTACCAAGCAGGAGCAATTCAACGACCAAGTCGACCAATTCATCACCAGGCAGGAGCAATTCAACGAGGGACAGCGTCAGTTCAATAAGGGACAGCGTCAGTTCAACGAGGGCATCGAAGCCTCCCTGAAGCGCATTGAAAATTCCATCGGCGAGCTGAAGGGAAACCCCGCCCGTTACGTGGTCGCCGCGCACTTCGGCGAGATCCCCGAACTGCTCGGCCTTGAATTCCAAGACAGCCTCTCCCGCCAACAACTGCGCCAACTGATCGGACCCGTGGGCCGCAACATCTCATCCGCCGGCGATTGGCAGAGCTTCATACGCGCCGATTTGGTGCTGATCACCACCAACCCCGACGGCGAGACTTACTACATCGCCGTGGAAGCCTCCTACACCGCCGACGAGCGCGATACAACGCGAGCCCGCCGCAACGCCGAGTTGCTGCAACGCCTGACCGGCCATCCCTGCCACGCCGTCATCGCCAGCGTGCATAACGTCCAGGAGATCGAGGCCGAACTGCGCGGCTCCGACGTTCACTGGTACCAATTGGACCCAGCGGACTTCACCTCCGAGTGACCCGCCTGGCACAACGCCAGAAACGGAGCAAGCCAACAGGACCGCGATATTCCGAACTCTATCGAAAGTAGCGAAATCACCTTTTGCCGGGTACTAATCGGTCTGCTCCCGTGTGACGCGGGTTGCGTACTTTTGGCAAGCCTCGATTTTGGCAACGGCCTTGACCGACTGGAGCGTGCCTGCAGCTCTTTTCGGGGTCTTGGTGGACATCGCGTTGGGCAAGTTCGGGCCGGATTTGAACTCGTAGCTGAGGGGTGTCCACTTGGCGTTGTTGTGTTGCCGAGGTGCCCACGATGAAGGCTTACGGCAGTTTGTAACTGAAGCAACCATTTTGCAACGGTTCGGTCGGTCTATGTTCCCTACAATGGCCCCGCCGGCGGGAAGTAACGCACCCCGCCGGCTGGACGGAGTAGATTGGGGAATAATCCGCCTCGTCCAGAGGGCCGGGTCCGGCAAGGAACTGGCCCTTGAAATCTGAAGGCCCTCTGGCCCGGTGCGTTCCACATGGTGTCGACTCGTTCCATAACGCGTCTTCCGTGTTCCGATGCGCCACAGCGTCAGGCGCGCGAAACCGGCAACCGACTGACCGCACTCCTTGTCGTCGGTAATCGGCAGGCCCTACGTCGATCGCCGGGGCGGTCGTCCATGGTCCTCGAGGTCCTGGCACTGGCGGCAGGAGTCGGCGAGGGTGCCGTCGGGGAGTACGATCTTCTCGTTGCCGCAGTCGCAGCTGCGCTCCAGGATCTGGAGGGCAAGGTCGAACTCCCGGGTGCGGTTGGCGTCGGCGACGCAGTGTTCGCGCTTGAGTTGGTCGTATTTCTGGGCGAACCGGGCGTAGGCCGTTTGACGCCTGTTGGCCTTGATGTCGGCGCGGCCGTTGGAGACCCACTTGGAAAGGGTGCTGGGGGACAGGGCGACCCCGTACTCGCTGACCTGTCTGATGACGTCGTGGTAGGTGCCGTCGGTGTCGGGGAGGGCGCGCAGGACGGCGGCGATGTTCGGAGCGGTGAATCGTGGGGTGTAGTTGTCGTTGGCCATGGTGTCCTCCTGCTTGTTTTTGCTCTCTCCTCCAGGTGGTGGACTTGTGCTCAGACGGGCTGGTTTGGCCTTTTTGGCCGTCCCGGCCCGTCGGGTAGGATAACGGCGGTTCGGGCGAAACGGTAGCGTCTGGGGTTGCGCAGGCTGGCTGATTATCAAGGTGCCGGGTAGTGGAAAGGGCGGTCCGTTCGAGCCGACCTTGCGTGTTGGTAGGTTTTGGTCGGTGTGATCATGGGACGGGGACGCTGTTGAGTTGGGTGGCTGTGGGACGTTGATCTCGGCCTTGTTGGTTACGTCTCCCTTGCCGTTGTCCTTGATGGCTCGACCGGGTAGATGTAGTCGGTGCTGTTCATGGCGTCTATGTCAGCGTAGCTGATCAAGTGGCCGATTATGGTGGTGCCGGGGCGAACACGACACCGGCGCGATTGGGTCTCTGTTGGTCCTGTTCGTTGCTGTGGGCGAGGACGTACGTCGCGCTGACGTTCTCGGGTAGACCCCCCGGATCGGAGGCGTGGACTACGCCGTTGTGCTGATACGTCCACGTGTACCGGGTTGCGGAATTAGCCGTTTTTGTCGGTGGTTGGGTTGAACCCTGCGCGGTATATGGCCGTATCAGCGGTGTTGTCGGGTTGGTCGTGGATGCTGACCCTGCTCATTCCGTGGTGCCGGTACCAATGCAGTTCGTGTCGACGTCGCCCCAGTTGAACGCTGGCCTGGCGTCCGGGCGGCAAAATGGCCGGTCAATCTGAGCGGCTTGGGCTGCGCTCAGGTCCTCCCGTTTCGGTTTTGTGGGTTTTTGGCAGGGAATTACGCTGAGCACGCCGCGGTGCCAAACGGCGGCGTCCTGGTGCGTTCTGGCCCGCCCGGTTGGACGGGACCGGGCGGCAGTTGCTTCAGGCTGGGCCGTCCGTTTTGTGGTCGGCAGAAGTCGGCGTGATGGGGTAGCGCGCGGTGGTCACGTCGTGCTTGGTGATGGGGCGACTTTGCCCGGGGCGCGGATGTGGAAACGTCCGCCGCGTTGGTAGGAGCGGCCGGCGGCGTGCTGATTGTGCTGGTTGAAGATGACGGTGCGTTGCGACCCGGTGTCATAGGATCGCAAGCCGGGCGTTGTCGGCTTACTGGTGGCGGGCGCGCTCAGGCGGGCTGGTTTGGCCTGCCTGCTCTGCTGCGTCTTCCGGCAAGGTAAAGTTGTTTCGGCCGAAACGGCGGCTCCTGGGCATGCTCGGGGTATTATTTCATCGCTGTCGGGCGTGAAAATGGGCACTGGGGATGGGGTGCTCTCTCAACGTCGGTTCCTCGTTTTCACCTGGCACACCAGACGGGTTCGCAACTATTTGGCCACGGTCCGAACGAATGGTGAGTAGTGGAGTTTCCTCTAGCGAAGGTCAGGGCCTTTTCAAAGTCCTGGTAGGCGGCCGTTCACCCCGAACCGTCATTCCGGCGAAAGCCGGAATCCAGAACATTCCGATCACAACGACCTCCTGGATTCCCGCTTGCGCGGGAGTGGCGGATTAACTTTGAAAAAGCCCTGAGCGAAGGTGCGGATGGGTTTACGGAAACCTGTATATGTGATATTCTATTTCTCGACAGAACCCCCCACGCCTCCCGTAAGATCGGCGCACCACGGGGGGGCATTATTTTGTCCATGAGAAACCCAACTGCGCAGCGCTCGTCAGGGCAAGACCCGGCCTTTATCGGTGACCAGATACAGGGGCTGATTGACCGTGGAATGGCAGTTCCTGACCGTGCGTTCGCAGCTCGTTGCATGACCCATATCGGGTTTCACCGATTGGTTTCCTATTGGAGACCGTTCCAGTCGGGGCCCGGCCCGAATGCTCGTTTTCGGTCCGGTGCCTCTTTTGACCGGGTGATGTTGCGGTATATGTTCGACCAGCGGTTGCGCTCTCTACTGCTGGAGGCATTGAGCTACATCGAGGTATCTGTTCGTAACCAGTGGTCCCACCATCTGGTACAGAGTTCGGCCAGTGGTAAGTTTGCGCACATGGACGGCAGGTTGTTCAACCCCCGTCACTACGGCGGCAACCTTCAGGAACTGGAGAGAAGTTACGACGCCGTCCGTGGTCGGGGTGGGCCAGCCTTCCAGACGGCCAGCATTTGGGATGTATTGCCGACCATGTCCTTCGGTAGCCTGTCTAAATGGTATTCCTCAGTGACCGCTAGGTCTATCAGGCAAGCAATTGCGAGCAGCTATGGCGTGGACGAGGTGGTTTTCAGGAGTGCCCTCAGGCACCTGACGTCGATACGCAATACCTGTGCTCATCATGAGCGGATGTGGAACCTCACGATAGAGCCTGGCTTGAAGTTGCCGCGTGAGTTAGCCGGTTCCAAGGAGACTGCTTTGGCCTTCAACGGGAGCACAGGGAAGGTCTATAACGCGCTGGTTATCGTGACACATCTGATGGAGGTGATCACTCCAAAAGGGGACTGGCCGCAGCGGCTGATCGTCTTTATGGAGTCGGACGCCTACAAATCCGTGCCGCGAAGAAACATGGGATTTCCTGAGGATTGGCTTGATTTGCCCATATGGCGCAGGCACTTGCCGCCGAGAGGGGAAAGTGAACTGGGGCGTTGATGCCTTGGTTGCCGCCGGCACTCGGTGAGTTCTGTTTTGGCGGGTGTTCTTCCCGTATGAGTCGGACACCTTCTATCGTTTCCGTGGCGGGGACTAGGCTTAGGTCCATCGGCGTCTCTGCGCTGCCGCCTCCGTCGCGCCCGTCTGGGCGCCACTCCTATACTCGTGCGTCGCTGTTGGTCTTCATGTATGCCACTACCCGGTCGAGTGCCTCAGCCGACGTGCAGATTACGACTATGTGTCGTTTCTCGATGGGTCGCGGCAGTCCGTCTTCTTCCGCTTGTTCGATCTGATCGAGGTGGTTTGCGATCTTCCATTGGAGGTTCCATCCGATGATCGGGTCTGGCGAGGTGGTGGGCCACACGAAGGCGTCGGACCAGTCAGTGGGTGTGGGTGCAGGGTCCGTGCTTTCCTCTGTCAGCTCCGGTGTTTGCTGGGAGGGTGGTTCACCCCCTTGGGGTTGCCCCAAGTTTGCGTCGGTGGTCAGTACGGTTTCCTTGACGTATTCGGTGACGAAGGTTGGCGTGTCTGCTGGCTGTGTGTTGGGAGACGCGGCCGGCGCGTAGGCGATTATGGCGGTGATGATGACGGTGGTGAGTAGCAGTAGTGTCGCCTTCTTGCGGCCGTTGACGTTCGTGAACCGTCTCCCCGACTCGTGATGCTGGGTGATCACGGTGAGGGATTGACGCGGGGCAGGATGGTGCTGTCCATGTCCTTGGCCGGGTTGCGGGTTGGGAATGGGCCGACAACATGAGGGGCCTGAGTTGCGCTGAGACGGGCCAGTTTCGGTCTTGGTGGTGTTGGGCGTGGGAAAGTCGGTCGGCGATCTGTGGTACCAAACGGTGGCGTCTGGTGTCGTCATGGCGGATCGCGGTGCCGGCTTCCGGGTGTGAAAATGGCCGGGCAACTTGGGTGGCCTATGCTGCGCTCAGACGCGCCCGTTTCGGTTCTGTGCTCGTTGGGCAGGGAAAGTTCGCCGAGCACGCCGCGGAGCCAAACGGTGGCGTCTGGGCGCGTTCTGGACGGCCGGGTTGGATGGGACCGGGGTGGTTGGCGCCGCCTTGGGTTCCCATGGTGGTCCGGGCGGCGGTCGCGTTCGGCTGGGCGGTCCGTTTTGCGGGCGGCAGAAGTCGGCGTGATGAGTGGGCGCGTTGTGGTGGCGTCGCGCTTGGTGGGGGTTGGGCCGATTTCGTCCGGGGTTGAGACGCGAGAACGGCCGCTCCGACCAACGGGGCGGCCGGCGCCGCCGAGAGTCGGCGACGAGTTATTTGTGCGAGTCGCGGGTCCTGTCACGCAGCAAGCTGGTGTCACCAGTTCGGCGTTTGGCAGCGGTCCTTGCGTCAGCGCGATGGGAATCACGTTATTGGCCTGCGGCGGAGGCAGCTCCCGTTCTTCAACTTCGTGACACTCCCGGCAGGTGTCGCACAGCGTGTCCTCCGGCATCGTCATCGTCCTGTCGCCGTAGTCGCAGGTTTGTTCCAAGATTTGCAAGGCCCGGTTTACTCCCTGTTACGGTTGGAGTCTGGCTTGCAATGATCAACCTTAATGTCGTCGAAAACCTTGGCGGAACCGGCATAAGTGGTGTGGCGTTTACGTGCTTTGACGTCTACGTGCCCGGTGTTTAACGACCCTCGGTGCATTGAAGTTTAGTCGTAACGATCCTCAGAAAGGATACATACTCCATTTCGGGACTCGCCCTATTCAGCACTATCGGATTCTGTTGCTCCTTCACCAGCTTCACCTTCAGGAGGGTCCTCATACTCTTGGGTAGCCCGATTCCACCAGACCCGTTCCCACGCATTTACGTCGGCGGATGCCTCTACAGAATCAGCTTTTATAAAGCGCCGAGACGGGGTCCCGCCGGCCATCGACAGCAGTTCTACTTGGTACATTAGGACCTCTTCAGCATCTCCATCGGCGCTCACATCAGGAATTAGGGCCGCCCGGACTATCGTCACTTCACTCGCCAACGTTTCACCAGGCACCCGGTATATGACCCTGGACTGCGGAGCAAACACCAGTTCAAAGCCATCGGGAACATCCTGCAATAGACGGTTGCCCGCCGTCGCCGGTCGGAAATCGCTTACATCTTCCTTCAACCGCATTACGGCCGCCAGAAGCCCCGGGTTTTCGGCAGCCTCGGACTCGGCCGCCGACACCATACGATCAATGATGTGGTCGAACTCGGTAAAGAGCTTTTCGGTGAACCGCAGGCTTCCGTAGGTATTATCGAACAACGCTATGCAGCCGGTGCGCTGTATGTTCCCGTCCTCATCCCGCACGGTCACGTTAGTTGCGGTGGAGCCTACATCGTGCATGAGCAAGCTGTGCTCGTGAGCGAAAATTTCATGCAAACGATCGGTAATGAGCTTTTTCGTTTCTACCCTTGAGAACCAATCTTTCCCGAGGCAAAGAATGACTCCGCTGGTGGGGAAGTTTCGCGATCGGCTCTTCATGTTGGAGTCCGTGGCCTGAAGATCGCGGTAAGAACGAAACTGACCGCTCCTTTCGTCCGTGTACCCGGTGACTATTTCTGTGAATTGGATCCTGCACTCCACGAGGAATCCAGCCTCACCCCTGAGCAGGTGGTCATCATACACGTCGTCCGCAGTAAGCTCGGCGTTGACCCAAGTGGTAATCCGCGGGCGGGTTCTGCGGTGTGGGGACGTGTTACGAACACGGACGAAAGGCCTGTCACGGCTCATCGTGTTCCATGAGCGGACTTCATATGCCTTGCCTTGATGTAAATACGTCGCACCCGGGTAGCACTCTCTCAACGCCTGGGACTCGCTGGCGTTCCCCAATCGTGGAGCATCCTGGTTTTGCTTTATTTCGAAATCTCTTTCTCCCAAGTTACGCAGGAGGAAAGTTGCGTGGGGATCGTCATTACCACGCCGGTATATTTCGTCGAATTCCCTCGGACGCAGGCCACCTGGACGGGTTGCAGCGTAGGCGTCGTCGAATCCCGCTGGCCAACCTACACGCCCGGGGAGACCCGACGGGGCACCCAGCGCATCCCGTTCCTTGGAGAGACATAGACCATGCACAAATTGCATGAAACGGTTGTCCAGATACAGGTACGATGGTTCAACGGACATCTCGTGATATTCCCTGAAGGAGGTCCCGTATCTCGTGAACGCATTTGGTGGCCCGACCACCACGAAAGCGCCCGGTCCGTTACGGCCGATCCTGCCCAGTCGTTGGCGATATGCCTTCCGCGTCGACGGCACACCCACGTTGAGCCCGACACGGAGATGGGGCAAGTCAATCCCGAGTTCAAGCGCTGACGTCGAAACGATACCCCGTAGAGTTCCTTCCCTCAGCCGGCGTTCTATCGCCTGGCGTTGCTCCGGCGTATAGCCGGCGCGATAAGGTTCCACGTCTGGACTGCGGGAGAGTTGGTCCACGCCTTCGTCCTGCGCTGTCTCCATCGCCAAAGTTTCCACGCCTTTGCGCGAGTCTACGAAGGTGATGAATCCACCTTCGGAGCCGTAATCCAGTAGTGCTCGCTGGAGATAGTTGGCAATCCTATATTCATCGCCTTCCGAGCACGCGACGTGGGCGACAACACGCTGATGCTGCTGAGCTCCGTCGTCCTCCGGTCCCACTACCGAGAAATCAGTGCCGGTCAGCAACCGCATATGTTCCGCAGGATTCGATATGGTGGCGGTCGCTGCGATCAATTGAGGCGTCCGGGGACGGTGTCTGGTCGGGACTTGGTAATTCCTGGCCGCCAGCAGACGGCGCAGGAAAAATCCATAGTTGCTACCGAACACTCCCTCCAATATGTGGGCTTCGTCCATGATCACCGCTGCCAGAGAACTGAGGAAACGTTTGAACAACGGCTGTGCTAACTTGGTCATCAACCAACGGTGGCAGACGTCGGGCGTCATCAAAATTATTCGGGCACTCTCCATGATGCGCTCGCGCTCCCTCATGTCGGAGACCGTTCCATCGATCCGACCCACCACACTTCGGTCAAATCCAAGGTCTTCGGCCATTTCATGCCAACCGCGCAGTTGGTCGGCCGCAAGGGCCAAAAGTGGGTAGAACACCACAATACGACTTGTGGGATCTTTGAATATCTGATGAAAAGCAAAGGACCGGAAAATCAAGCTCTTGCCCGAGGCTGTTCCGGTCGATATGACGACGTTATCCCCGCGTCCGAGTGATTCCAACGCTTTTGCTTGGTGGGCCCACAGACCAGATGAGTAGCGTTGGGTCAGCAAGTCGCCAACCGGCGTATCGACCAGATAGCCGGGCACCGGAGAAGGTTGAGATTCCTTTCCGGGCAGCTCGAAAGATTCGATTACTGATAGATCGCCATCCTGCAATAATCGGTGCATGGTTTCAAACATCCCGCTTACCTGCCAACAAAAAAATCAATTCCGAAAATACCCGACGTCCTAGACATGGTCAACCATCATGCGGGCGGGGTTCGGCTTACCCCCAATCCACCGAAAGGATGAGTTTGTCGGCGTAGTCGGGGGATGAGAAAGTGCTCCCGGCTTCGGGGATAATGGTTTTTGAAACAGAAAACCAACCCTTCACAAGGAGCACCCATCGGATGCTACCACCTGAGCGCCTCGACCGCATCCACGTGGCCTTCGATGACCACCGCCTGGTGGTCAATGCTGGGCTGATCCTGCCGGTCACTTTGGCCCATCATCTGGGACTGGGTGAACTGGTCGACCTCCACGTTGACCTGGGAGAAGCGCCGGGTCGGGCCAATGGGGGAAACAAGATGCTGACGCTGGTGGCGTCGGCGCTGGCCGGTGGAGACTGCATCGACGATGCCGACGCGTTGCGCGCTGGGGGGACGGGACAGGTGCTGGGCTGTACCGTGAAGGCGCCGTCCACCCTTGGGACCTTCCTGAGGAGTTTTCGGTGGGGCCATGCGCGCCAGTTGGATCGGGTGAGCCGGGAGGTGCTGGCACGAGCCTGGGCGGCTGGAGCCGGACCGGGCGATGATCCGCTGACCATCGACCTAGACTCCATCGTCTGTGAGACCTACGGGCTGAGCAAGGAGGGCGCCCAGCGCCACAACTACGCTGGTCAGCGGGGCTATCACCCGCTCTTCGCCATCGCCGCCGGCACCGGCGACGTCCTGATGGCTCGACTGCGCAAATGTAGAGCCAACACCGCGCGGGGCGCCGCCAATTTCCTGCGTGAGACCATCAGCCGAGTACGCTACGCCGGAGCCACCGGAACACTCACCATGCGGGCCGACAGCGGCTTTTACACTCACCCCATTGTGGCCGCCTGCCGCAATAAGGGCGTCCGTTTCTCCATCACCGTACGCCAGCACCAAAGCGTGCGGAGCATCATCGAGGCCATACCCGAGGAAGACTGGACGCCCATCCCGTACTGGATGGAAGGCGCCGCCGACGTGGCTGAGACTGAATACACGCCATTTAGCGGTGAGCCCGACGCTGTAGCGGTGCGGCTCATCATACGGCGGGTGAAGCCCGCGCCCGGCTCCCAGTTGGCCCTACTTGCCGACTACAGCTATCACGCCTTCATCACCGACCGTGAGGGCGACACCCTGGATCTCGAAGCCGATCATCGCCGTCACGCCGAGATCGAGAACGCCATCCGCGATCTCAAGTACGGCGTGGGCCTCAACCACCTCCCATCGGGCCGCTTCCCCGCAAACGCCGCCTGGCTGGCGGTGCAGGTGATGGCCCATAACCTCGCCCGCTGGACGTCACGCCTCGGGCTGGGCGAGCCGGTGGCCACCACCAAGACCTTACGTCGACGCTTCTTCTCCCTGGCCGGGCGCATCACCCGCAAAGCCCGCCGTCTCACCCTGCATCTTCCCCAGGGCTGGCCCTGGCAAAACTAGTTCAGCAGCGCCCTGGCCCGATTGCGCACACTGCCGCTTCCTTCCTGACGCCGACGGCGGCGTTTGACCTGTCCACCATGATGCCCCACGCCTGGCCCAGCAGCGCCCAGGCTGGGACCCTCCGGTCTCCGGCCGGTGATCTGCGCTGAAAATCACTCCTCACGCGGCTACCTCAGGCCGTCAACATCCCATTGGAGTGGCGGACACCCCTCGCATCATTCATTCCGTCGGCATCAGCCCTCGCCAGACCATTCCCTACCCCCACATCCCTCGCCGAACGGCCGCCGCCGTATCTCGTCGGTGGATTCGGGCTAAGGACTCCTGCAGACTGGGTCCACAGGCGGTCATCTTCTTGGAGACGGCAACTTCAAACGATGCAAAAAGGAATTATGCCAAGCACCCCCGTTTACGCGATGTAACGCGAGCCCAGGGTTGGTCAGAGCGACAAAGAAATTGGTACAATCAGCGGACGTAGGCCACCGGATCGACGCCGCAAGCCTCCTGTGGCTTCCCATCCTACTGTAACGCTTGACGGGCCGCTGAGGTTCATAGTGCCGACCTGCGGCCACGGTACGCCGAACAGGCGTGTCTGTTCGCGGGGGTTGTTCAACCCTAAACAGTGCTGGGCGACTGTGTGATGATCGACCGACCCAGGGCCGGTTGCAATCGACCGAGCATTTCTGGTCTCTCCAAGACCGTTTGGACGAACAATTCAATGGAGAATTCCCAACTCAACGAATGCTGGGGAAGATCGACAAAGTTTTGTCGGTAACCGGCGAAAAGTAGGCTGATATGGACATTTTGAACCCAAACGATCCCGAAACCTGCTCTGAGGACTTGATCGCTCGCAACGTGGCCTGCCTTAAGACCTTGGTTCCTGAGGCTTTCAACGACGGACAATTAAACTTCGAAGTTTTGCGGGAGCTCCTTGGCGGCGTTGTTGATGACGACGAGGAAAAATACGGTCTCAACTGGCTCGGCAAGCAAAAAGCTAGTCGGTTGGCCATGACGCCAAGCAGCGGTACTTTGCGTCCTCGCCGGGAAGAGAGCGTCGACTGGACCAACACGCAGAATCTAATGATCGAGGGCGACAACCTCGAAGTTTTGAAGCTACTCCAAAAAAGTTACTCCGGCAAGGTCAAGCTCATTTACATCGATCCCCCGTACAACTCCGGGGACGATTTCGTGTATCCGGACAATTACCAGGACGGGATCCAGAACTACCTGAACATCACCGGTCAAATCGATGGCGATGGTGCCAAGCTTTCTTCCAAGACGGAAGCATCGGGCCGTTTCCATACGAAATGGCTGAACATGATGTACCCACGACTGAAGCTGGCACGTGAAATGTTAAGGCGAGATGGCCTGATTTTCATCAGCATCGGAGACTTTGAATCCGGGCGTTTGCGGGTAGTGTTGGACGAAATTTTCGGCGAGGAGAATTTTGAAGGGCACGTCCATTGGCGTCGGAGGCACAATCAACCGAACGACCGCACGAAAATGCTTGGGATAGTGGGAGAGCATCTGCTGTGCTACGCGAAGGATAGTGCCGAATACAAACGGGTGGGCGTAGGGAAAGTCGCTCTGACAGGCTCGTTTGCCAATCCGGATGATGACCCAAGGGGAGAATGGTCTTCCAAACCTTGGAAGGTCGGCTCAGGCCAATCAGGCAGCAGATATTCCATCACCACGCCGACGGGCAAAACATACGATGAGGAGTGGATGGGCGAGCAGTCGACTTTCGATTTTTTGTTGCGAGACCAGCGCATCATATTTCCCAACAATGGAAACGGCCCGCCTCGCAAAAAATACTACCGACATGAACGCGAGGAAGAAGGCCAATGCGCCACTAACTGGTGGCACCACGACCAATTTGGCCATAACCAAGGGGGCAACGACGCGCTCACGGAACTTTTCTCGGAAAAGAACATATTCAGCAATCCAAAACCGCTGGAGTTGATCAAGGGAATATTGTCGGTTTCCAACACGAAATCAACAGACATAGTGATGGATTTCTTCGCAGGTTCCGGGTCTACAGCTCACGCGGTCATGGAAAAGAACGCCATCGACAGAGATAGCTGTCGGTACATCTTAGTCCAGCTCCCGGAGCCGCTCGACCTTGGGAACAAAGACCATACTGCTGCTGCGAGTTTTTGCGATAGCCTCGGCAAAGCGAAGACAATTTCAGAGATAACAAAGGAACGACTCCGGCGGGCCGGCAAAGCGATCAAGGAAAAAAACCCATTATTCCCGGGGGACCTCGGTTTTCGGGTTTTCAAACTGGATACGTCCAACATCAAGGCTTGGGACCCACGCCCTGAGGATCTAACGCAGGGGATCTTAGAAAATCTAGAACGCATCAAGCCAGACCGCAATGACGAGGACATCCTGTACGAACTGCTGCTAAAAATGGGCGTCGACCTGTGTTGTCCCATCACCACACGCAGCATCGCCGGGAAGCAGGTTGCAGCGGCGGACAACGGAGGGGTGATAGCATGCCTTGCCGACCAAGTTGCCAGGTTTGAAGCAGAACCCCTGGCCCGGGGCATCGTCGAATGGCAACAGGAGTTGGGCGGTGTCGCCGACACTATGGCGTTTTTCCGTGACAGCGCATTTGCGGATGATGTGACCAAAACGAATCTAAGCGGGATTCTGCAGCAACACGGAATCAAGCACGTTCGGAGCATTTAAATGAAATTCCAATTTGAACCCAATCTGGACTTTCAACTGGAAGCCATCGAAGCCGTGTGCGACATATTCCGCGGTCAAGAGTCATGCCAAAACGAGTTCACGGTTGCCAGCCCCTCGAGAGTTGCTGCGCAATCCGGGCTTGGCCAGACCGGGCAAAACGCAAAAAATCTCTTGGCGTTATCGGATGAGGCGCTACTAGAAAACGTCCGAGACATTCAATTGAGGAACAGACTGCCGGTTTCAGCATCGCTCGAATCCAGGAATTTTACGGTTGAAATGGAAACCGGCACCGGCAAGACCTACGTTTACCTGCGGACAATCTTTGAGCTCAACCAACGGTACGGTTTCACCAAGTTCGCGATTATTGTGCCATCGGTGGCCATCAAAGAGGGCGTGAACAAGTCCTTGGAGATGATGGGCGACCATTTCCGTGCGCTGTACTCTGGTACACCCTTTTATCACTTCGTTTACGATTCGTCCAAGCTGGGGCGAGTCAGAAATTTCGCTACGAGCCCGCATATCCAGATCATGGTGGTGACGGTAGGTGCCATCAACAAGCTGAACGTTAACAGCATCTACCAGGAAAACGAAAACACAGGCGGGGCGAAACCGATAGACCTGATTCGGGACACGAACCCGATATTGATAATAGACGAACCTCAAAGCGTCGATGGTGGGCTCAGGGGACGTGGCAAGGAAGCGATCGATGCGATGAACCACCTCTGCACTCTGCGGTATTCAGCCACGCACGTGGATTCTCATTACATGGTTTATCGCCTCAACGCCGTGGACGCCTACGACCGACAGTTAGTCAAGCAAATCGAAGTTGCTGGGGCCAGGCGCGACGATGACCACAACCGACCCTATGTGCGACTGCTTTCTGCGAGACGGCAACGCGGGGTGATCAGCGCCCAGGTGGAGCTCGATGTAGAAACAGCCAATGGCTCAGTAAGGCGTCGGCAGATCACAGTCACGGATGGCGACGACCTCGGGCAGAAAACGAAGCGTGAGATCTACCGTGATCACTCCATAGGCGAAATTCGTTGGGCTGATCAACTGCTGGAGCTAAGGTTGCCCGGCCATGAATACTGGTTGAACGCGGGAGAAGCATACGGGGACATCGACAGCCTAGCCGTTCAAACGCAAATGATCTATCGAACAATCCGAGAGCACCTTGCAAAGGAACAACTGTTGTCGGGAAGTGGGATTAAAGTCTTGTCCCTCTTCTTCATCGACAAGGTAGCAAAGTACCGGGAATACGACGACGCAGGGAACCCGGTTAAGGGTGAATATGCGCGGATATTTGAGCAGCAGTACCGACGCGCTGCTAGCGACCCAGACCACCAATCGTTGTTCGCAGGGAAAGACGCCGCAGTGGAGGCGGAAAGGGTCCACGGAGGATATTTTTCGATCGATAGGCGGAGTAACCGGGTTACGGACACCGCAGACAACACGGACGCACACCGGGACTCTGCCGAGCGGGCGTACAACCTGATCATGCGAGACAAAGAAAAGCTCCTTAGCTTCGATGAACCATTGAGGTTCATTTTTTCTCACTCTGCTCTGCGAGAGGGATGGGATAATCCCAATGTGTTCCAAATCTGCACCTTACGTGAGGTTCAGACAGAACGGGAGCGGAGGCAATCTATCGGCAGGGGGCTTCGATTGTGCGTGAATCAAGACGGAGAGAGGATCCACGGGTTCGACGTCAACACCCTCACGGTTGTCGCTAACGAACACTACGAAGAGTTCGCCGAAAACCTTCAGCGGGAGATCGAAGAAGAGACAGGTATCCGATTCGGCATCGTGGAACCTCATCAATTCGAGTCAATCCAGATAGCAGATGATGATGGCGGGGACGCCAGGTATTTGGACACACAAGAGGCACGGTCCTTGTACGATTTCCTCATGCGACACGGTTACATCGACGCGAACGGAAGGGTTGAGGACCACCTGAGGAGTGCCTTGGTCGCCGACACGTTGGACCTGCCGGGTAGGTTTGAACCGATTCGCGATGCGATAGTCGAAGTCCTGCGTAAGGCCGCTGGGGGAATCCGTGTTCAAAACGCCGACGAACGGCGTCTGGTGAGACCCAGGAAAGCTGTCCTCTACGGCGAACCTTTCAAAGCCCTGTGGGACCGGATCAAGGACAAGACAACTTACCTTGTCCAATTCGACGAGGAAAAACTGGTCGATGATTGCACGAATGCCCTCAAAGCCCTTCCTCCAATTCAAAAGGCAAATCTGCGGTGGAGCACGGCATCGTTGCAATTTGGTCAATCTGGTGTGGAGACCAATGATCGGTCCGAAAGCTATCCGGTGCCATTAACAGGGGAAATTTTCGACCTGCCGGACGTGCTCACCGAACTACAGAACCGAACCCAACTGACCCGGAGGTGCATTCAGCGCATCCTGTTGAACAGCGGAAGGCTCGCCGACTTCGAGGTCAATCCGCAGAGATTCATCGAAACCACCGCGAAGACCATAATTCGCATCAAGCAGTTAGCCTCGGTCGAAGGCATCCAATACCATCGATTGGGCGGAGACGTCCGCTACGCGCAAGAATTGTTCGAATGGCAAAGGCCTACAGGCTACCTGAAAAATATGATCGACGTGCAGAAGTCCGTCTACGACTACGTTCCATACGACTCCGCTGTTGAGGCGGAGTTCGTAAGGCGCTTGGAGTTGCATGAATCCGTCAAGGCATACGCTAAGCTGCCATCTTGGTTTACGGTCCCTACGCCGCTAGGCACCTACAACCCGGATTGGGCTTTGGTAATCGACAAACCAGACGAAGGCAGACTTTACTTTGTCGCAGAGACCAAAGGATCGACGGAACTCGAAGGTTTACGGGATACCGAACGAGCCAAGATCAAATGCGCTTGCGCGCATTTCGAGGCTTTACAATGGCATGAATCGCCCGCCCAATACCGGGTGGTTAGTACATTGGACGATTTGTTGGTATGACTGTCGATCGGAAGAGGTTAGCTCTGTTCAACCTCCTGCCGAAATATTTTGGGGCGCACTACTCAGGAATACCTATAAAACGTGGTTCGCCATGCGCCGAAAACTGACTGCCTTCGGGTTGGAAACAAAGCGACTGCATCTCATGAGGAATCCCAACAGGGCATCCCAAGCAAACCGCCAGTTCCGGCTGGGTTTAGATAGAGGACCGTATGTTCATATCTCCATTACGTCAGGCCCCTTGCTTCAACCGCGCTCGAACCACAGCAGGTCCGGATCCCAACCTATGGGTTGAGGCCGGCCTCCCTGAAGGGTGGGCGGTTTACAGTTTTCAATTCTTCGTGCGATGGAACGACCGCCCTTACACCATCAGCGACAACCTCTTGATGTCGCGTCTTCTCGACCTGGAGTCCGGCGAAACGCTGAGCTCGGTCTGCGACGAGGACGTCATGGCGGCGTTTACTGCGAGCGGGAGCGTTCATTACTTCGAGAATTTGGAGGCTGTTTGCGCCCAATATAACAAGCGGATCGTGTCGGTCATCCTGCCCGAAATTCCCGTTGGTAAGATCGACGCGCGGACTCCGATTTGGTCGGTGTTGCGCTCAGACGAAGGGGCTCTGCAAATCCGGAGGTCGACGCTGAGGTTGCTACAGCAAGCTTTTAGGAGAGACAGAGGAGGAGCGCGATCTCAGGTGGGGCGGAAGGGTTTGCGATCCGGAACCAGCGCGGTTGAATGCGCCATTTCGGGAACCCAGGACATATTTCCAGGGGATGCGGACGCGATCGTAGTCGATGAACTCGGTAACATCCGCCATGTGATCGAATACAAAAAGCATACGAAACTAGAACCACTTAACCAGCATCTGGCGTCGCGTTATTACCCGAAACCAGACGGGAGAAAATACCAAAGCCTCGATGCTCTTGTATCGAACCTGCGGGAATTCGACCGGGGGTCAGTGCCCCTCACCATTCTGTATTTTTCCAGCAAGTTGGAACCACCGCTGATCCGATTGCAGACCATCGCTCCATTACGCGGTTCGCGTTTGAACGTAACGAGGGACAGTAGTGATGTGGGTATCGGTGGTTTGAGCGAAAGTCAGGTGGGGCTCCATGTGATGGACTGGCTCAACGCTCCGCATTAGATCGGCCGATTATGGAATGACGCCGGATGTCACGATCTAGGCGATCAAGATTTGGCGACGAACGGGGTCTTTCTTGCGCATCCTTCCAAGTACTGCGCGATTTTCCCGCCGGTGATCCGTAGGTCAATTGCGTGATGTTCCCAACTAAACCCGCCTGTAGCGTAGCCGGCTTGTCGTCTACTCTACGGGATCGTGCGGTTTTCAAATCTGTCGGGGTTGCATTGGGGTCACAGTAGAGCGCGGTTGTGCAACCCGGCGCTCCGGCTATTGCTTTCCGGTTCCATGTCAACCAATTCAAAGACTGGTCCGTGGCATGGGAGCGAGTTTCCTGAGCGATGAAATCGGAGCCTCAACATTGAAACCCAAATAGTTTGATCAAAGCCTCTTTAACCTCGTGGTGGTCTAACGGTTTGTGGTTCAACGTGCTCATTTTTTGGATGGATTGGCAGGCTGAGTGGGGTTTCGTGATCATCACTACGGACCGGCGGCACTTCCGTGATGACGAGGTCCATATGACGACCCAAAAGGTGGGCTTCCAATGCACGTTCCGTGGACAAAATGTCGCCAGATTTACTCACCGGAATGAAACCTCTCGGATCGCCAGCGAACAGAAGACGATCCAGCAGGTGGGCTTCGGCGTCGGAGCGTCGGTCAATCCCGACCCACCGACGTTTCAAGTTTTCGGCGGCGACCAGCGTGGTGGCACTGCCGCTGAAAGGATCTAGCACCCAATCTCCGACGTTGCTGGATGCACGTATAAGCCGTTCGTACAAGGCTAACGGCTTCTGGTCTGGCGAACCGGTCCTTTCATGATGCGGCGCCACGCCTATATCGAGTATCAGGTCCCGGGCGGGGATGCCCTTGGAGCGGTCGAGGTACACCTTGCGCCGGGGAATGCGGCCATTCTTTGGCCAATGGATCATGTTTTTCCTGTCGAGTTCTTCTAGTCGCTTTTCGCTGAACCGCCAGGTATCGTTGATTCCGCGCCAGACGAACTCGTTGCCCCCACCGGACAGTCCTCTGGCGTGCAGGGGTGCCGTGGTGTAGCGTCCTCGTTCGTCCTGGTATCGGTAAGCCTGTGCGACGTACGTGTCGTCGAGCGACTCGCGGACTTCACCAGTCCAGACGTACTGGTCTGATTTGCTGTAGAACAGGATGGTTTCATGGACGTTACCCCATTTGGCGGCGGCGTCGTTGTGTGATCCGTAGCGTCGCCACACGATCTCGTTCCGAAAGTTATTGCGGCCGAAGATGGCGTCCATTGATACCCTGATATAGGAATTCATCCTGTGGTCGCAGTGGATATAGATGCACCCGGTCGGCTTCAGTATGCGGTGCATTTCCAACAACCGAATCCCTAGGAAGCACAAGAACGCGGATGCACTGTCACCTTGAATGCTTTTTGTGGTGTCAATCAGCGAATAGAGGCAGAAGCTATCCTCTCGGATCTGCTCTAGCCAACTTTCGTAAACCACGCTTTCCCAGTGCCATTGATCCGGTTTGCGTTCGCCGTCTCTGAGCCATTTCCAATTGTCCTCGTAACTGCCTGCGGACCCGGACCGACTGCCGCCGGTATTGAAAGGCGGGTCCGTGGCGATCAAGTCAATGGACTCCGAGTGCATTCCCCGAAGGAACTCGAGGTTGTCACCTTTGTAAAACGTCCGATTAGCGAAATTTGGTATTGCCATGGCAGATCTCCGAATAGAAACGACTGAGTAGCGTGTCCGGTAACCGTGGAGAGCGAGTCGTTTCGGGCACAATGGGTGTGGTTCGATTCGTGACAGAGGCCGAGCAGCAATACGCATCGTCTTGGGAGTACAGATCAGCGCTTGCAGCCTGTCCGAGAAAGAGGCCAGCGAGACGGAAAGGGTATGATGGGCAGTCCCGTAACTGGGAGCCGGTGATGGACAAGACCTACCTGCCTTATGATCCTGACCAGCAGTTGCTGCTGCCGGCGGCGCTGAGGGAAGGGCTGCCGGAGAACCACTTGTCCAATTTCATCTCCGACGTGGTGGGCCAGTTGGATCTCTCTGAGATCGCGGCCCGCTACGAGGGCGAAAGGCGCGGTGGCCCTCTCTACGATCCCAGGATGATCGTGAAGGTGCTGCTCTACGGCTACCGCGCGAGGTGCCGCCATCGCGGCGCATCGCCACCAGGCTGCGCGAGTACATCTCCTTCCGGGTGCTGGCGGCCAATAACACGCCCGATTTCCGCACCATCTCGAACTTTCGCACGGACCATTTGGCGGTCCGCCTGTGGCGGATAGAAACAGCACCGATCCGCCATAGGCCGACTGGTGTTTTGCCAGCGGGCGGGATTGGTGAAGTTGGGTCACGTGGCGCTGGACGGCACCAAGGTCAAGGCCAATGCGTCGAAACACAAGGCGATGAGCTATAAGCGCATGAAAGAGAAGGAAGCGCAGTTGCAGGGTGAGGTGGATGAGTTGCTGCGGTTGGCCCAGGAGGTGGATGAGGAGGAGGATCGGCGGTACGTGAAGGACAAGCGCGGTGATGAGTTGCCGGTGGAGTTGTCCTTTCGGGAGGGCCGGTTGGAGCGGATCCGGGAGGCCGTGGCGGCGCTGGAAGCCGAGGCCCGGGCTGAGGCGGAACAGGCTGAGGCTGAGGGCAAGGATCAGCCTGGAGTGCCTGACGACCAGGCCCAGCGCAACTTCACCGATGTGGAGTTCCGCATCATGCCCGCTGCTGGCGGGCGGGACTTCCTGCAAGCCTACAACTGCCAGGCGATGGTGGACCATGAGCAGCAGGTGATCATTGCGGCCAGAGCCACCAACCAGGCCTCGGACAAGCAGCAGGCCGTGGTGATGGTCGAGGAAGCCATCGCCAATGTGGGAGTGGTACCCAGGGAGGTGTCCGCCGACGCTGGCTACTACTCGGCCACGGCCGTGGCAGAACTATCGGCCCTGGGCACCGACCCCTTCATCGCGCCGGAAAAGACCCGCCACGGCCACCAGCCGCCGCCCGCGCCCAGAGGACGCATCCCCAAAGCTCTCTCTCCCAAAGACCGGATGCGCCGTCCGCCATAGGCGGACAGACCAAGCGGGGTCGTAAGCGTTACGCGCTGCGCATGGCGACGGTGGAGCCGGTCTTCGGACAGATCAAGCAGGGCAGAGGCTTCCGGCAGTTCCTGCTGCGGGGATTGGCAAAGGTCCAGGGCGAGTGGTCGCTGATCTGCACCGGCCACAACCTGCTCAAGCTCTTCCGCCACTGCCGCCCGTTGGGCAATACCACATCGCCAAGCCCGCTAACCGTGTGAACCGTGCCTACCACATGGCCTCATCAGCAATCACCCGCCAATCCTCAGACGGGCTGCTAGGCACTTGGCAAAATCTGGACCTAGGTGTTCCCGGAATGACCCTCTCCGCAGCATATAAGGAAGCTCCGGGGTGCGGCGGCACTGGTCGTAAAAAGCTCCCAAGGCTGCGACAGCATCCAGGAACAGGTGGGTGGCTCCGAGCTTGCCAAATATGTCGTTGTCAATGAGTAGGAGTGGCGAGGGTTCCGTCATGAACGCACCGCAGCAGATTGGTGTCGGTATCCGAGGCGGCGGCGACGTCCACGTTCAGTACGAACTCATTGAACAAGATTGACCGTACCGGAAGCATGGCCCGGTATTTGGGAATATCAGAATTGAAATCCAGGACGGTTACCTTACGCAGGGCAGATGATACCCAAAAATCGACGTTTTCTGGAAACGGCTTAGGGTTGTCCGTTTGGTTAGGTTTCGTCGCGGGTTCTGGTGGGAGCATGGCTCCGTCAGTTCCATCAACCATCACCTCTCGGGTGAATGCGTTGAATCCGGCTTCGGACGGGTTGTTGAGGTCTGGCGCGTCTTGGTGTGTTACGACTTTGTCGTTCGCGCAGTCGCCGGCGATGATGTGCGCGATCTGGTGAGCTGTGTGCACAGCGGCTTTCCGGTGGTCGGTGATGCGGTTAGACATCATCACCAAGGGCCGGCCCTGGATAACGCAGCCGAGGGTTTGGAAATCCGGCTGTGGCAGGCTGATGACAGGTACCACCGGTATGTGGCGGTTCCAGAGGTCGCTCACGATTGTGTGGAGTGCTACCGGTTGGTCCAGTCCGTCCAGGAGTTCGGCGCGCCAGGTTCGTCCGGTTTTGGGGGGCAGCGTGGCGGGTGCGTCATCGCGCAGGTTACGGATCACTGCTTGGGCGATTTGGATGCCGGCGTGTATCGACGCGGGTGATACGTCTTCGTTGGTCGTTGGCTGGTGGGGTTGGACCAGCAATGCAGTCGGATCCTGAATCGTATCGAGGGGGAGGTTGAGAAAGCGGGCTGTTCGGAATTCAAAGTCGGGCAACAGTTGCGGGTCTTCCTCGCAGGTTTCATCCCACCAGTCAGGGAGGATTGTACTGTGGATAAAGGCCCGGTCGAAACCTGCGCTTTCGAGGCGTTCGACTAGCGAGTGGAACGATCGTATGGCGTTGGCTGTCAAGAAAGTGTACTTGGCCGGTGACGGCCCTGTTGAGTATGGCGATGCTGCGTTGGTATATGTGCCCACGTGAGGCGATTGTCGCCTTCCCGGATGATGGATGTCAACTTTTGGTTGATGATGTAGAGACGCTTGCAAAACGCTGAATAATGGCTGCCGGAAAGGTCTATCCCTCGCGGCTGCGGGGGCCTCTCTTGGCAATTGGTTTGGTTGCGCGCTCCTCGCGTCGTGACCTATGGTGCGTTGACCGGTGTATTTGGACGTGCTCGGACTCGCTCAGACGCCCTCGTTTGGCGTATCTGGGTGTCGGGGTAGGGAAATACGCCTCAACCGCCGACAGGTCAAACCGAGGCGTCTCACACCGATCTGGTGGGCGGCGTTTTCTTAACAACCCTTCACCGGGGACGGGTCGTGGCAAATAACGCGCGGCGGGCGTTCGGCTGAACCTGTTCCCGTGTCGTTCTTGGGTGGGCTACGGTTTGCGTTCGCAGTAATCGCCCGCCGGGTGGTCGACGTAGTAGTACCCGACCTCCTCGGTCTCGCTGCTGTTCTGACACAGGTGATACCGTCCGGCGGTCTTGCCCAACGGATATCCGGCCCGTATACGCTCTGCTGTGACGAGCTTGGGCAGGTAAACCGGAGTCGTCGCTCCCTCGTAACTTGGCAGTTCCCGCTGTTCGTACTGGTCGCTGTCCGGCATTCGGTCCGGGTCGAATGGTACCCAGTACCCGTAGAAGAGTTGCGGGTAGTAGTAGTGGCAAGCTTGGATGTCGGTTGACCCTTCGCTGAGGCCGGCCGCCCTGACGATTCCGAGCCACTCCAAGTCGAGAGTTTCTTCGTATTCACGCACGTAGTCGATGAGGTCATCTTCGGTCGGGACCCAGTCGTGCGAGTGAGCGTACGGGTACCGGCTCTGAATTTGCAGGATCTGGTATGGGGGTACGTCGGCGTTGCGCAATTCGTCCCCGGTCAGGTCCAACCACTGGAGGATCCTCACGTACTGGTTGGGTGTCTCGTAGATGAGTTCGTTGTCGTCGTCGTTATACACCCAGTCTGTCAGGCGTTGGTACCGGTTGGCGATCCGGTCTTCCAGCCGGAACCGGCACTCTGCCTCGAAACCTTCATTGCGGAGGTCTGCGTTGCTTTTGTTCAACGGCTCGGCCCAGTAGTCACGGCAGTAGATCCCCGGGTTTCTGGGGCCGAGGGGTGCGTTGTCTCCGGTCGCATCGGGGTCGTCGTCGTAATAGCCGAGATGGTTGTTTCCGTGGATCTTGGATCGCCAGAGGATCCGGTCGAGATCGTCCATAGTGTCCGGGTTGAGTGAGGCGAACTCGCTGTACACGACTGGCTGGAGGTTGTTGAGCGCCCAGAAGCTGCATCGTTGGCGATGTTCGTCGTCAGGGATGCGGGCGCCTTCTTGCCCCTCGGGTCTGCTTGACTCTTGCTGTTTGTCGGCGGACCCGGTCGAGCTTTCAGACGCGACTTCACATACGTCGTCGATTCCCGCCCGTCTCAGAGCCTGTTGTAATGCTGCCCTCTCGAGTGCGTTCAGGTCGTCTGGGTTGCGCAGTTGTTCGATGACCTCGTCGGGCAGACCGGCATCCTCCGCCGCTTGGATACACTCCGATGGTGTCGCGTTGAAGAAGTTGCATCCTACGCCCAATCCTAGTGTGAGCAAGGCTATCGTGATTATCGTGGCTGTTCTGATGGGCGTGAAATCTCTCATATTCCTGTGTCCTACTCGTCCTGAACGTCGTACGCTGCGTGCATGGCTTCGATGGTTTCGTCCATGTCTCTTGACCATTCGAAGAATGGTCCGTTACCACATTCTTCTGCTGGTAGGCAGATTTTGGGGAAAAGGCGACTCGTTCCTTGCCGGCTTTGCCCTCTCGCGGGTAGGTCGGTCTGTTTGCAGACGAAGTCGGGGTGCTCGTTCTGGATCTTCTCTGCGTGCGTGGTGTCCCGATCCAGTCTGATGGGGCGTAGTACACATCGCCTGTCGGTTGGGCGGCGTGGGCGTAGAGGCCTGTCCTCACCGCTTATGATGGTCAACTTAGCTTGGTTGCACCGCGCCGGCGGTATTTGCTGTTCCCGAACGGTGCCGTGAACGTGCAGGACAGCGTGTCGTAATATCGGCTGCAGGCCCAGAACCGGCGCGGGTTCGTTCGCAAGACCACGATGCCCTTTCTGTACTCAGGGCAGGTCCGGGATGGTTCATGGCAATCGGGGTTGGAGCAGGTCGCTCTCGTGGAGTGGGCGTTGATGGTTGCGTAGCCGACCCGGCAGTTGGGGCACCTCGGCGACAGGTGCCGGCAAACCGGGCTGTTGGTGTAGCGGAGGTTGTCTCCGCTCTGGGACCGCACGAGAGAGCCCCGGTTACAGACGGGGCAAATGGGCCTTACGGTGCCGGCGAGCACCAGCGTGGCGTCCTCGTCGGTGGCGATGGCTCGGGCCGGTTCGTGGGTGAGGCCGCTGGGCAAAATGTCGGCCGTGGCGTATGAGACTCGGTTGGCCTCCGCGTTTGTCCGGGCCGCGTTTGCTTTGTTACGGTGCTGCTCACCGGAGAGGGCCTGCGCCAGCTCGTCGATGATGTCGAGGTTGCTGGTGGTGGCGGTGTCCAGGTGCCGTCGTACTCGGTCGGTGCATTCATGCTGGATGCTTTGGATGGATGGTGTCGCGGAGTTGAATGGCGGTGGAGTGGCGGATGTACCGGTCGGCGGGGAGCGCATGTTGGAGTTCTTCGGCTTTGTGGTGGATGACCGGGGCGAGTTGGGTTGCCTGACGGGCGGCCGCCTGGTCCAGTTCGCGCTCTTGGATTTGGCTTGAGAGTACGAGGTGCAGAGCGGCCGAGGCCGACTTCGGCGAGTCCGTCCGCCTCGATGATTTGGCCGTCTTTGGTGCGGATCGTCAGGCTGTTGGTGGTGATGCCTTTGGTGAGAGTTACGCCGGCCAGGGTCGATGCCGCCACCGTCTGGTGGTTCTGCTCGTGTGGTTCCTCGACGGTGATGGTGGTTCCGTCGTAACGGACCGGCCGGCGGTTGACCCGGCCGAGCAGTCTTCGGTACCACGGCTCTTTGGCCTGCAGGATTTGGTCTTTGCTCATTTCGATGTCGTGTTCGTGGGGTCGTCGGATATTACCACCGCGTGTGTGGGCCACCGGAACCGGTTGGTCTTTGGGTGGTGGGGGCGTTGGTTGTGGCGTCCAGGACGCGCCCAGACGGTCTCGGTTGGCTTTGTTAGGTACTGGGTAGGGTTGATTTGCGCCTTACCCGCTGAGAGACCAAATGATGGCGTCTCAGCGCGTTGTGGCGCATGGGTTTTCCCGGGACAGCCTGTGCAAACTACGCTGGTTGTTGAATAAAAAAGCCAGCCTGCTGGGACCGGGCGGTGACATGGCGGCGCAGTTTGGGCCGTTTTAGAGGTCGGTGTTGTAGACCTTGGCTTCTAGTTCGCGGATGCGGGCCTCGGCGGCCGTGGCGCGTTCTTCGGCTGCGAGGCGGGCTGCTCGTTCAGTGTCGGCGCGTTCTTCGGCGGCGAGACGGGCTTCGCGTTCTGCCATGCGTCCTTCGCGTTCGTCTTCGAGGGTAATGATGCGCCTGTTGGTGTCGGGGTCGTAGAAGGCCAACTCTCCCTGCTCCCAGCGCAGGTGCAGATCCAGCACGGTGCTGTACCCCTGCAGGTTGCCGTCTGGGAGTTCTTGGATAGCTATGGCAGTGTACGTGCCGTCCACGAGTTGCTCTCCGGCTAGCTTGGTGCCGTGGTGTTCTCCGGTGGCGTCGAACCGCCAATATTCGAGGATGCCCAGTGCGGCGTAGTCGGTTCGCTTCTGTCCGGTATCGGTGCTGCCGGTACTGCGGGATGCGATTTCCAGCGCGAAGTCCGGTGGCTTGCCCAGCTCCGAGATCACGTAGCCGTTGGTGTCGCGGTACGCCTCCAGGTCCACGTCGAAGGCCACAAACAGGTCTGGGTAGCGGCTGCCTTCCAGATTTGGGGTGGGCTCAGCTAGCAGGTAATGCTCGCCGGAGACGATGATGTTGTCTGTGGTGCCGGGGTGCCGTGCCAGGAGGTGCTGCTTCAGCAGGTAGGCGTTGCCGTTTTCGGCCAGTCGGTCGAAGCTGGTCATGTCGTCTGGCTCGCGTTCTGGCGGGTCGGGCAGTCGGAAACGGCCGGGCGATTTGGTGATCTTGGTGTCGGCGGTGGTCATGCTGAACCTCGGCGGGCTTAGCGTGGCTGGCGGTGGTCTGTTGGGCGGATTATAACGGCCGGCGTGTATCAGGGCGACAAATGATTCTGCTATGGACTGGCCGGATGGGTTCTGGTCGTTTGGCACGCTTCGTCTCCTTCCGGGAAGGCTTTTCCGTATGCTAGGCCTATCGGCCGTTCTTACGGCCAGAAGGGGGTTGCATATGCTGCCACGTTGTTCTCTTGCCCTTATCGTAGGGGCGTTGGCATTGGTGGGGATGGTGGGCTGTCAAGTTATAGGCTATAACTCCAACCCTTACGTGGGCGGGAGTTCTTGGGAGACGGTTGAGAGAGTGGATCCGGTGGGCGGCGGGATGGAGGTGCTTATCCAGACCCGCGCGTCGGCGAATACCTTCTTCGGGAAGGTGATGTCGCTGTTCGGGCGCCCATCCCTGGCGTACGTCTGCACGTCCGATGAGGACAGGATTCTGAGGATCGACTGGCGTGAAGCGGTCGGTCCACCCTCGGTGAAGAGAACTGTTTTCTTCTCTTTGGACGGCGAGGATCCCGACGAGCGGCGCTGGGACGTTTCGGAGAGTGGACGGGTGACTATAGTGCGTTGGTTCGGGCCAACCCGTCCTCCCATGAATCAAGCGAGGACGGCCGCGGTCAGGGTGGTCAACTCGCGTGGTGAGAACCTGACGCTGGTGTTCAACGTCGGCGGCTTCGAGTCGGTCAGGAGGCCGGTGGATAGGGCTTGCAGTTAGTGATGAAGATTTTTCGTTTCATCCGGGGCCTGTTGGTGCTCGCGGTGGCGGTCACTGTGGTGTGCCTCGTGTGGTACCTGTTCTTCTGACCGCTCGCTCTTCCCCGGAGGGGATGGTCATGTGGGTGATGATGTCCTCTTCCTGAGGGCATACGAAGATAACCGGTCCGTTCTCGCTCCGCATGGTCAGGTTGATGATTTCCCCCGGCGCCAGCCTGCTGATCTTGTGCAGGTGCGTCGTTTCGATCATGACCAGGGCGTCGGGGGCGGATGCCAGGGGGTCGTGAACCCGGTCCCGCATCTCTGCCAGCAGGGCGTCGGCGACTCGTATGCTGAGTTCCGCTGTCCCGTTCCGTGGCGGGGTCGAAACTGACGGCGTGGGCGTAGGGGTCGGTGGCGTTGAATGTGGTCCCGGGGTTCTCTAATCTTGGTTCTGTTCCATATGTGGGGTAGTTCATCGCAGTCTTCGCTGTGAAGTAAGTTCCCCTTTTCTCCGATAGTGTTCGATGATCGGTCCAACCAACCTGGCGAACAATTCTGCGGCTGCAAATTCGAGAATGGCCAGGATGGCGGACAGTGCGAACACGGCGAGAAATGCCGCTCCATAGACCTTGAGGATGCTCCCTGTCGTGCCGTACTTCGCGACCATTACGAAAATGCCCAATATGATGTCACTAAGCGACCACGCCGACTCCTCCGCTATGCGTTCGATCAACTCCGATCCTTCAGGCGTGGATATAGTGAGCATCAACAAGATTGCTATTTCCTCTATCTTGGCCCAACTACCGTCAAATGCGTGCCAGATGCCCCAGATGGCCAAAAAAACCATGAACACCACCGCGTAATACGCAACGTCTCTGCAATATGTTCGCCAACTCATATCCCCTCCTGTCGCCCAGGTATCGACGTCGTCTATTACCCGCCACATTGCCAACGTGGGCTTATCCTGCAAATGAAACAGAACCCTAATGTTTGGTCCGCCTGCCGATTAATTTCCAACCCGTGATGGCGGATATTCCCCCGCCAAGGAAAAGCAGTGCCGCTGCGGTGCTTGCAAGGGTTGTGATGCCTGATGCCATGCCGGGTCTGAGGAGGAATAACGTGCCTGCCGTTATGGCGATAACGAGGGGTATGGCGCCGGTACCGAACAGGACTCCGGCAGCCAATAAGTTCATGGCTGCCCCGGCTGTGGTGTCTTGGTGATGGGTTCGTGGTTGGTCTGCCATGTTCGCATTGTGCGAAATCGCTCGTTTCGCTGGTCCGACCCGGGCGTCGTTGTCTACAAGAAAAACGCCCCGACTCGCGTCTGGGGCGGCATCCTTGGCTAGGGTTGGTACGCCAGCGGCGGTTACGGGGTGCTGGTGTCGTTTGGGGGCAGCATGGACTCCAGCGCGTCCGCCAGGACTTCGATTTGGTCCAGGTGGCGGCGGACGGTCCGGGAACTTAACGCATCCTCGTAGAAGTTGACGTGGAGGCTGTTGGCGATGGCGAACCGGTCTGTGAGGTCGTCGTTGTTGGTCTCGACGGTGAGGGTCTCGACCGCTTGGGTCAGCAGCCCGTGGTGACGATGTGGCCAGCCCCGGGCTTCTGCTACGGCCTTTACCATCTGGGCGGAGGCGCCCCAGCCCTTCTCGGAGGCTTGGCGTATGTCCCCTTGGTCCAATTCGGCTCGTGCTTGGGCCAGTAGTTGCCGGCTGGCGGTGTTGTACTTCTGCGTAGTCATGCTTTCCTCATCCGCAAAGATAGCACGCCGGGTACCGGAAGTGGCTGTTTCTGCCACGCGGGCCGGGGTGGTCACGCCAAGTTCGACGACCCGGAAGTAGCCTGCGGACTTTGGCTAGCTGGGTTGAAAGTAAAACGGCGACGCATGGCGGGGCGGCGACTTTGCTCATGGCGCAGAGACGCGGGTGGTTGTAGAGGTCGACCTGTTTCCTCTTGCGTTGGAAATGATCAAGGCGGCCGCGATTGGCGGCCTTGGTTGACTCAGTGTTGATCCGGGAAGAACTTGCGGGGTGTTCGCCGGCAACAGGTCAGTGGCAGTTGCCGATCTCGTCCAGTATGGCAACGACCGACGAGCGGTGCAGTGATCGCCCGGCGGGTAGGCACTGCCTGCAGGGGTCGCTACGTTCCAGATTGGGGTCGCTGCCGGAACACACGTAGCGTCGGTCATGCTCTGGCAGAACTTTGATGAGCTGGCATATCTTTCCCTCCTCGGGGTATTCGTCGGGGATTGAAACGGGGTCATCGGGATGTCCGCCGAGGATGGCGGCCGTGATTTGCAGCGCGGGCCGGAGGGGGTAACGCGGCAGGCTTTCGAGGGTTTCCTCGTCGTGCTGATGCCATCCGTCCAGCCAATCGATGCACTCGGCGGCGGCCGTGGCCGCGTAGGCCAGGTTGCGGTGAGTTTCAGAACCGGACTCGACCATGGCGGTCATGTTCCTGATCTGCTCGATGGCGGCGAGAGTATGTATTGCCGGGTGGGTTTGGTCCGGTATGGTTCCTGTGTGCGACGGCTCGAAGGGCGAACCCCCGACTGGCGACTCCGTGGCCATATCCTCTTGGTCTTCTGAGTAGTCGTGCCGGATGCCGGGGGTGGCGAGGTCCACCAGGGCCGGGCAAGGCAGGCATGGTGTCGGTCGCTCCGTGCCGTCCCGGCAGTGGAGCCAGCTGATCCGGGAGGAAGCAGATGCCGGGGATTTTGAGTTCGTGGGTGGTGGCGGTGGCGTTCGTGATGGTCATGGTCATGAATTTCTTGGTCTCCCTTGGGTTGATGGTTACGTGACAAAACCCGCCGGCCACTGTGGGACCGGCGGGCTCGTCGATGCCATCGGTGTGCCTGTGTTGTCCATCTTTCAGAGCCCCTGAGTTCCGCTCGTTTTCGCAAATGGTCCATCGAACCGGCTAAAGGCGTTTCGGTCGCTCTGCGCGTCTCTCAGCGCGTCACAGCGTGTCTTCTCCGGGCAGCGTCAACGTGGGAAGTTGCTGGCGTTCCTCGGTGGTCGCGCACTGGTCTCGTTTGGCGTACCACTCCTTCAGGTCGCTGCGGAACTTCAGCCACTGGTCCAGGCAGTCGGCGGCGTTCTCGGTGCTGCTCCGGTCGTGGTCGTATGGAAAGTCCTGAGCCGCCGAAGCCGTCGCAACACGAACTGCCGACGGGTGCAGGGTGCCGGTCTTGTAGACCAGGCGTATGCCGATCACATCTCCGTCGACCGGGTCCCTTTGCGTCGATTTCCAGCCGTCATCCGTCGTGATGATCTGTGTCATCCAGTTTCTCCTTGAACTCGTTGCGTGTGGTGAACCACTCGCGCAAGGCCATCTCGGCGTTCTCCAGTGGGCTCAAGTGTGGTTGCATTGGGTAGTCGGCGACGGCGTAGGGTGTGCTGATGGTCACCCGGGCATGCTCCCCTCCGCCGTATTCCAGAATCGCCGAGACTTGGCAGTCATCCACCGGATCGTCGTTGTCGCAGGTATATGTGTTTGGTCCGATCTGCCGGACCCGGCCTACGTCGTGTTCGGTGTCCATCGCTTAGCTCCTTTGCAATCGCTGCCGTCCGTCGTCTTTGGCGGCCCTGTGAACCGCGTTGGGTATTGCGTCCGCTGCGCGGAGGCGGCTTGTGTTGGCCTTTGAGGACCTGATGTGATGGGTCTTGGGCGGACGCCGTTTCGGGCGAAATGTGAGCCTTTGGGCGCGCCGTGGGCCTTTTATGTTCGGGCCCCGGCATGAGAAAAGGGCGGCCCGTGATGGGCCGCCCTTCATTGTGTCGATTGGCGGCGTCGGTTTACTCGCGCCATTCTGCCAGGGTTTCCGCCACGAGTTCGGCGGCGTCCTCGCCTGCCGCTTCGTCGGAGTATGCTTCCTGCACTGCGCGGGTGACATGTCGCTGGTGTTGCCGGGTGGCCCGATGGCGTTTCACGCCGGCGGACTTCATGATGGATTCGTCGTCGTAGTCGCTGTCGAGTCTCATCGCGCTGATGTCCGGGTTGATGACTACGGCGACCAGCATGCCGTGCAACGTGGTCTGGTCTTCGTCGGGAATCTCCTCAATGGTGTTCAGGATGATCTCGGTTTGCAGCAGATGGCATTCTTGGTAGAACTCGCGGATGACGCTGTTGGAATGGGCTGTGGTGGCCAGTCGTCCCGGCACTGGCCACAGCTGCTGGAGCATGGCGCTTGCCTGTTCGGCCCTGGATAGGTCGGAGTGGGACATCAGATGCCCTCTGATCGCGGGGTCGATCCCTTCCAGGTCCAGCTGCTCGTCGGGCGGAAGTCCCAGGTCGGCAAGGTTGATGTTCAGGTGTCTGATGTCGTGTGCTGTGCCTACCGTGATGTCCTCGCCGGCGGCGGCCATGGCTTCTCTGAACTTCTCGACTGCTTCGGGATCGTCGATCACGACTGTCCGCAATTCGTGGGTCTCGTCGTCGTCGTGGGCCGTGGTTATGCCGAGGGCGTTCATGCGCTCCGCGTGCAGCGTCTGCATGAGCTTGTCCTGGAGTTCCGACGACGCGAACTGGACGGTCATGTCGTCGGTTTCGTGGATATGGGCCGACAGTGGGTGGACGGATGCCGGTTTTTGGTCGGGTGCGTTCATTGGCGTTTGCTCCTGCGGAGTCTCCGGGTGACGCCGGGTATGAGGACGGTTTGCGCCCGGGATGTCTGGGCTATGTATTGCCGGTGTCGGTTACGCCTGTGGGACAGGCGGTTGCCGCGTCTTCGGATAAACGGTGATTTCGATCATTGGCTAGCCTGACGGTCGGTGCGTGCATCGGGTTACGCCGTCTATCAGACCTGGGATCGTCTGGTATGAAATTCCCTACGACGGTCCTGCCCTGAGTTCCCGCGCTCGTTCGATGAGGGCATTTATGTCGTTCAGTACCGCTTCGTAGTAGTCGGGAATGTCGCTTATTGGTTCGGCCGGCTCATAGTAGTCATCGCTACCGGCGTACTGGTTCAGGATGCGCGGTTCAATGGGCGGCTGGAAATCCAAGTCGGGGACTGCCTCGTTGGCGAGTTCGGTCAGGATGCTGATGCTGTGTTCTCGCGGGTACTGCACTCCTGCTGCGGATATAATCGCCTTCAGGGCGTGTTCGATGCCTTCCTGGGCGTTTTTGCCAGTGAGCTGGTCGCGGTGGTATGGGTCGTCTACGTTTTCGTAGCTGGCTCTGAAACCAACGAGGTGCGTTTCGGCGTTGCGTATCCGCTGGTCGGTTACGGTCCACTCGTATGCTTCGTCGTCATATTCCTCGTTGTAACGGGTGCTGTAGTCTTCCGTGTTCCTGGGCATTATTATGCCCTCCCGTACTGCGCGCGCTACGACGTGGTTCACTGTTCGCCTCATCTTGCTGAACGTTTCGTGGTCGAACCACAGGATTTGGACGGCGGTCGGCCGATGGTAGATACCATCGGCCAAGTCCTTGGCCTCTTGGAAAGCGTCCTGGCGTATTTGTGAGTCGTTCAGATGATCGTCAACGATAATGACGTCAATGTCGGAGCGACCTTCGTCATAGTCTCCGCGTGCTCTGGATCCGAACAGTATTGCAATGTCGGCTTGGGTCGTCTGCTGCAGGCGTTGGGCCAGTTGGACAGCTTTGGGATCGGGACGATGCGCTCCCTGAAGCGGTGTGACGCCCTTTGATTCTGTCATACTGCCTCGCTTGTGACGTCCGAGCGTTGCCGTTGATGTTAGAGCCGTGGGAAATAGTTTGCAATTCCCAGCGAGACGGCTGGTTGGCTGCTGACCCGAGTGCAACGGAGGGATACCGTGGCGGTGGTCAGACGGGCACTATGGTTCAGGTAACGGGCTGGCGGAGTCTTTATGTCGGCGAGATGGACGGTGCGGAGTGCGGCTGCAACGCTGGAGGGATGTTGACGGCCAGCGGTAGCGTGGCTGGACGCGATTTTCAGCGCAGATCGCAGGTGGAGACCGTCAGGAGACCAGCTTGGGCGCTGATGGGCCAGGCGTGGGGCGTCATCGTGGACACGTCAAAGGCTGAAGGTGGCCAGGGAAGAGGGTCTGGTGCAGCTGCCCAGAAGTAGGAGCCCCCGGAAGAACGCCTGTCCCGGCTCTGTGGGGCATGCCTCCGCGTCGACGCTGGCTGGGGGACGTTGATCCGATGCGGGGCAACGGCCTGGAGCTCTGCCCGGGCCAACTGTTTGGTCGAGCTCTTGCGCCATGGAAAACTTCCAGATGGGCTGTGCTCAGCACCGGCTCACGGCAGTGGGTGCGTTGGTTGAGCTGACTGAAACCGGGTATCGTGCGTGTTGCCAACTGCGGCGAGACGTCTCGGTTCCCCATCATCGGGGCGCGCAGGCCGTTCCGTCTGTTTCGGGAAGGGTTCTCGGCGCGGCGGCGTTTTCGTCAGCGATGTAACCGCCCTCTGAGTGCTGCTGGCCACAGTGGCTTCCGTGTCGTTGAGGGTCGTACGCCGCAGTTGCTTGAAATGCCCTCAGACGCCACCATTTCCGCGCATACGCTTACCAGTGGGTATTTGCGGGGAAACGCCCTTTGAGACGAAACCAGAGGCCCTGGTGTCGCATATGGCCATTCAATTACGCCCGTCCGTGTAAGAATTTGGGGTGCGTCATCGAATCAGTGTCAAGTAAAACCTGCCGCCCCTTCGTTGAGCGCGGTTGGCGCCACCGTCGGTCAGCGTCTCTCTGATTTCGCCAGTTGCTTGGACGGTTCCATCTGAGAGTTGGGGTGGAGATTGACTGTTTGGCGGCAGGTTCCTACCGTGGGGTTATCCAGCAGCGACGTGAACCGGTACGTGATCACGGCGCTTTGGTCTTGGGCGTCGATGCGCTCGATGAGGATGGTCATCAGCTCGCACGCAGTTTCGGGGTCTCCTCCGACGTATGTGTCGGGGTCGGTGCCGTACTGGCGGATCCATTCCGCGCTGACTGTGGGCGGCTTGACGCCCGGCATCTCTTGACGGATGGCATCTGCCAACTGGCTTTCCACGGTTTCCCGGAGTTCCGCCGCGAGCTCGTCGGACATGATGTCCTGCATGATCTGCTGGATCAGGGTGTGGTTGGCGCTTGGGGCGTCTATGGCGGTTTCGCAGCCGTTGGCACATCGGTAACTGTGATTTGGCGATTTCGTTGTCGTCATGGCGCCGCCGCACTTGGCACAGTGCATCAGGCCGTCCAGCGGCAGTGTTGGTGTGGTCATTCTTGCTTCATCTCCTTTCGTGGGTGTGTTTCGGCGGGTCGGCAGGCGTGATTTGGCTGCGGACGTGGCGGCCATGGCGTTGATGGGACGTTGGGTCCGTAAGGGTCAACGATTGAGTTCCAATTGGTCGTGTTTTCCGCCGTTTCGCCCGGCGTGGGCGGCGTTACTGGGCGGGGACTGGGCAGATGTGCAGGAGAGGTTGGGCGTGCAACGAGAACAGCTTGCCGGCAGATTCAACCGTCGAAGCGGCGGTCTTCTCGAGCCTCTGGGGGTCGCGGGCGTCCATGGAGAGGGCCAGGACCTCCAGGTCGATCTGCTCCACGGACGGCTCATCGGTGGCGTCAACACCGGCGGTCAGCATCTTGACCTCGCGCCAGGCGTCGATGGTGATTTTGGACAGATCGCGTACCTTGCCGGGGTCGGGCTGATCCTCGGGGTCGTCGGGAACGGCCTCGGCCAACGCGTGGGCCATAGCGCGCACCGTTTGCAGTGAGTGGGCGGCGTCGCACACGCTATGGGCCAGTATCTCCGACAGGTCGGCGGTGCGGTGGTTGTGCACCTCGTTCTTTTCGGTGGTTGTTGGAATAGTGGCGGTGCTCAATGGATTTCTCCTCTTTGTGCGGCTTTCGTCTGGTTGTAATGCGTTCGTTGACCGTGGCGTTCCCGTGGCGATGGGTAACTTTGGCCCCGATGGACTACGCGTTTTCGGGCAGCTCGGCTAACCGCCGGATGATCCGGTCCATGGCCGTCTCGGGTGCCGACGACTTCATGGGGCAGAGGCGGCAGGGAAGGTCGTGACCGAGGTCGTCAAGGCCCCAGTCTTCCGGCACGTCGGGAGGTAGGCAGTCGTAGGTCGTCTTGCCGGTGGTGAGTTCGTGCTTGATGACGCACTCGTCGTACTCGTCGGGGGTGGTGAATTCCCGGTCCTCGTCCATGGGTTCGCCGGACAGGATGCTGGCCGCGATGCGGTCGGCGTCGGCCTCGATGTCGCGGGTGTCCTCGTCGGTGCCGGCGTAATGTCCCAGGTGGTGGAGTTTCCTAATGACGTCGTTGGCGGCCAAGACGGCGTAGGCGATGCCGCGGTGTTTGTCTGAACCAACGTCAAATCGGCTGGCCAGTTCGTCCAGGTTGCGAATGGCCTTGAGGCAATGGGAGGCAGGACCTGCTGGGGATGGAAGCGGCCCCAGGCGTTCCAAGTCGGGTTCGCGCCGTTCGCCTTGGGCCAGGCCGAGGATGGTGTCGATGGTCTCGTGCAGGTCGGTGCGGCAGATGAGTGTGCCGAGTCTCTGGACGGCGGGGCAGTTGAGGCAGGGTGCTTGCCGGTCGTTGTCACCGGCGGCGCAGTGGAACCAGGAAACGCTCTCGCTGGTGTTGCGCGTGCAATCGAATCCGGAGGGGCGGTCGTTCACGGTTGACACGTCGTGGACAACCTCGCCGAGCTGGAAGTGGAAGGCGGCTCCCCTGAACCAGTGCGCGACGGCCATGGTGACGTCGTGGTTGGCCTCCTCGAGTTGCTCGTCGATCAGGTCTGCGTCGAGTTCGCCGACCTCGTCGCTGTTGTCGTGGTCGGCCAGGGTGCCGATGACGGCGTTGGCCGCGATGTGGGCGTAGGCCAAGGCTCCGGTGGTGAAGTACCAGAACGATTCGCTGTCGTAGTTTCGCCAGGCGTGCTGGGCGTCTTTGACGATGGACTCGGCGAACGCTTCGTCTGGGTCTGTTGGTCCCATCATGGTGTAGGGCACCATCCAGAGGTGCTTGGCTGCTTCGACAGCGTGGTGGGTGGTGCTGTCGGGTCGTGCGTACATCATTGCCTCTCTTGGTTGGTGTTGGGGTGCCGGAACTGGGTGATTGGGGGAATTTGCCTGACACGTCGCCCGGCGCGCGTCCGGGCGGTTTTGTGGGGGAAATGCGGGTATCCGGTGCCGTGTGGCTGGTTTGAGGATGAGGTGCCTTGGGCGAGGTGGCCGTCATGGTTACGGTAGGTATAGCGGTCCTTCTCGGAGATGCTCGACTTGGGCGAGTTCCTCGTCGGAAAGCTGCCGGTGCGGCTTGTCGGATGGTTGGGCAAAGGGCACCCAGTATCCGTGGAACAGTTGCGGGTAGAAGTGCCGGCATGCTTTGAAGCCGTAGCCATCTACGGCATCCAAGAGGCCCCAGTGCTCGGTGACGGACGGACCGTGGAGTTCGGTTAGACGGGAGAGTTCGCGTCGTTCGGGGATGTTCGAGTTGCGGGCGGAGGCGGCTGCGTCGGGGTCAAGGGCTATTCGGCGGAGGAGTTCATGTGGCGGCTCGTCCTTTTTGAGGAGTTTGCGGCCTGGGGTGTGCAGCCATTGCAGTAATCGGACATGCTGGTTGGGGATCTCGTAGGCGGTGGTGTCGTCGTATCGTACGGCGGCTTCGGCCAGGGAGGCCCACTGGTAGTCGGCGCTCTGTGCCACGTGGCGGAGGCATTCGGCCTCGTACTGGCGGTTGCGCTTGTCGGCGTTGGCCTTGTTGAAAGGTTCGGACCAGTACACCCAGCAGGGATCGCTTTCGGGCAGAGTTGCGAAGACATCGGAGGCTTTTTTGGCCCGTAGTCGTTTTCGCCATGTGGACCTGTCGAGGTCGTCCATGTCCTCGGGGTCGAGTTGGAGGAACTCGGCATAGACGTGTGGGGCTAGGTTGTCGAGTGCCCAGGCTTGGCACCAGCGTTGGTCTTCGGAGGCGCCATGTTTGTCCCGAGCTGGGTTGGTGGCGGACCGGGCGTTGACGGTGGCCCGGATGCGTTCGAGGTCTTCTTGGGTGAAGGTCTTGCCGTCCTCACCCGTGAGCAGCAGGGTCTCGGGGGTCTCGTGGGTGGGGTTGTCGGTGGGGGTGTCGTTGTCGGGAGAGAGGGCGCAGGCGATCATCACGGTGAGCATGATCGCGACGGCGGCCGCGCGGATGATTTGCTTGGTGAACATGCGGTGGTTACTCCTGGGAAGTGGCAATGTCGTTCTCGGCCGGCGGTCAGACCGGTGCCGAACCAAAGGGTAGGTCCCGGCCGTTTCCCTAACGTTGAGGCATCAACCCCGTGGACGGCGTCCTACGCCGCGCCGGATGAGGCCGGCATGGTGGACGCCCTCCCAGCTCGACCCACGAGGAGATGCCGAGATGATGAGCATGATGACGAAAAGAACTGTGCTGCCGCTGTTGGTGGCGTTGCCGCTGCTGCTTTTGGCGGCGGCGGTATGGTGGCAGCAGGGCGGCTTAGTTTGGGCAGACGATCCCGGGGAGGGGCAGGAGGCGCACGAGCATGCCGACCATGACGCCCCTGCCGTGACGCTGGCGGCTCAGTCGGTGTGCAACAGCCGCACGAACCGGACGGTGATCCTGGCGCGCTTCGAGGCATCCGGCGGTGCGGCCGGCTACCAGCAGCAGGTTGCCTGGGGCCATGACCCGAACCTCTCAAGCGATGACCGTCCTTGGGGTCTAGTAGCCAGAAATACCAAGACGGGCAACAGGCCGTGGCCGTTGCGGTTGAACCAGGAGCCCGAGGTGGGCAAGGCCTACTCCCTGCGGATACGGGCGCTGGATGAAGACGGCAACCACGGCCCCTGGGGCGAGGAGACATACGAATACTCGGAAGGGACGGCCGCTGCGCCGGTTGGCGTGGCGGTGTCCGATGCTGACGGGGACTACAGCCGCGCCGTACTCACCTGGAAGGACGGTAGCGACGGCGCCGGCAACGGGTTCTGGTTCAAGGTCCAGCGCCGGGTGTCGGGCGAAGGCGATGACGGCTGGCAGGAGAGCAGGTGGACCAAGGTGGAGCAGCGTGGCTCCGGCGAAGAAAAATCCTACCGTCACACGGTGACGGGACTGGACCCGGCCCAGGCCCACGACTTTCGGGTGGCGGGGCAAAAGCGAGACTGCGGGGCGACCAAGTGGTCGGATGTGGTGTCGTTGTCTCCGCCGGCTCCGCCGCCGGCGCCCGATTACACGGTGACCGTGGACTATGGAGAGGGCTCGGTCGCGCTGGTGGTGACGCCTTCGAACGCGCCGGCCGGCATCACGGGTTACACGCTCCGTCACCGGGTGAAGGGTTCCGATGCCGATTACGTTGAGGTGTCGGCGGATCCGGGTGACGCTGCGGACGGCATTGAAGTGTCCGGCGTGACCCACGGGGAGACCTACCGGGTGGGCCTGCGGGCCAGCAACCAGGTGGGTGACGGCGAGTACGCCTACCGGGACGTGACCGTTGCGTCGTTGCCCGACCCGCCCGGCTTCACGGTGACGCCCAACTACGGCTCGGACGCCGTGTTCCTGGTCGTGAAGGTCACTGATGCTGTTTCGGGGGCCACGGGCTACGTGTTGCGGGTCAACGATGACGACACCGCCGTTACGACCGCGCAGGTTTCGGGCGCGGGCTACGGCGTCCCGGCCCAGTTGGGCACGAAGTACAAGGTAGCCGTGGCGACGGTGAGCCAGGCTGGCCAGGGAGCTTTCTCCAGCGATCAGACGCTGACCACGCTGTCGTTGCCGTCGGAGCCCGACGTTACGGCGGAAGCGCAGTATTCGGGCGGGTCCGCCAGCATCGTGGTCTCCGTGGCCGCTGCGGACGCTGCCGAGGCACTCGATGGCTACGTGCTGAGTTACCTGAAGGCGGGTTACGAGGAGTCGAAACGCGTTGGCGTGTTTCTGATACCCGCTGTGGTTCAGGCGGGTTACTCATTCGCTGCGGAGCTGGGTGCCAGCTACGCCATTAAGGTGACTGCGCTGAACCCTGCCGGCATTGGGCCTGATGTTGACGTCACTGTCGCGGTGAAGGAGAAAGCGGGCACGCCGGACTTCACGGCTGAGGCGGTCTACGCCGACGGGAAGGCCCGGGTGGTCGTGAAGGTTCAGAACGTCCCCGATGACGCCACCGGCTATTCCGTGCGCTACCGCGCGTCGGCCGCCGACTCGTGGACGACATCGGATGTTAGCGTGGCGGCCGCCAAGGCTGGCTTTAGTTTCGCCGCTGCTGCGGGAACCGACTACGCCGTTGGCGTGGCGGCGCGCACTGAGGTCGGTCTGGGCGATTACGGCTCGGCCACCGTGTCCATCGTGGAAGAGGTGGACGCACCGTCGTTCACTGTTACGTTCGCCAGGGGCAATGACGGCGCGGAGGCCACGGTTACGGTGAGCGACCCGCAGGATCAGGCCAACTACCACATGTTCAGTGTGGGCGACGCTGCGCCCGTGAAGGTGGCGATGCCCGACGCGGAGCACGAGTTCGCCGTTGAGCTGGGCAACACCTACCGCATCGGTGTGGCGGCGGGCAACGAGCTCGGGACCGGCGAGTACTCCTACCGTGACGTGACGGCGTTGGTCGTTCCCGATCCGCCGTCCTTCACGCTGTCGCCGGTCTACCGGAAGGGTGAAGCCCACCTGGCGGTGCAGGTTGCCAGTCCTGACCCACACGCTTCCCGCTACCTGCTGAAGGTGGGTAACGCGGCTGCGGTGTCTCACACCGCCTCGGCCGATCTGCGCGTGCCGGTGGTTCCCGGCCAGACCTACACGGTGGCGTTAGCGGCGGGCAATGCGGCTGGCGACAGCGGATTCACGACCATTACGCGCGCGACGACGACAACGGAGTTCGAGGCTCTGCTGGAGTGGCGGCTCATCGTGCCGGATCAAGCCACGCCTGCCGAGGCCGTGGGCGATGCCACGCAGTACGTGGCAATCGTGAACGGAAAGCCAGCGCGTTACGACCCGGTGCCGCCCTGTGTGGGGCGCGAGACCGCTCTGGCGCAATCACGGTCGGATCAAGCCACGGCCCTGGCGGCTTGGGTGGGCGGGATGTCGAACGCTTCTGCGGACCTGACCGCCTACGCCGGTTCCCACAAGATGGCGATGGCCAGTGCGCTGACGGCGGCGAAGACTGCCGCAACGACGGTGTGCCAGGCTCGGTATCCCGCTTCGGAGAACCTCGGGCAGGATGATGCCCGCTGGGTGAGGATGCCGCGCTAGACGCATGGCAAAGACGGGTTGGCCGAACTGGTCAACCCGTCTTCTTTTGTTGGTGAACCTGCGGCCCGTTGATTCGCAGCGGAACCGGCCAATCAGGTCAACAATCCGGCAGCGTGCAATTAGCCGTATCAAGCCCGTAGAGCGATTGAAACCGCGCCGGCGGCAAAGATTTACCTAACATCGTCGAAAACTGCTTCTGTGGGCTTGTGACGCGCGGAAACGGCCTGTATTTGGCTGACGCCGATCTGCCCTGCTCTGCATTCCCCAGTAACCATGCTGACCTACTTCTTCCTGCTCATCTTCCTCTGGTGGCTGCTGCTACTGCTCGCGTTCGTCCCCGCCTTGGCGGTCGGACTGGTCTGCGCCTGGCGGATGGACGGCGTCAGTTGGCGCAAGGGGTTGCTGGCCGGGATTGCCGGCGGGTTTGTCGGTGTGGCCGGCTCGATGGGCTGGTACTGGTTAGAGGGCTTGTTCCTGTTGCCGGAGGCTTCCTCCTCCTTCGTCGGGTACTTCCTGCTGCCCATACCCAGCGGCGCGGCTGCTTGGGGTGCCTGCCGTCTCTGGCGGCGTCGCAGTCTTGTCAATCGCGCGTGACCGGCCAGCCAGACTCTTGTGGCAAAAACGGATTTAAGGGCAAGGCCTGTCAGGCCCCCAGATCGATTTTGATGGTCTCAATGGCAATTCTCTTACCATCGGTTGAAAGGGATGTCTGAGTTCGTCTGGTGCGCAAAATGGGCCCATTGCGGCGGAGGTCGCGGCGTGAATATGCGTCTGTTACGCATAGCTCCATCGGCGGGTGTCTTGCTGATGGCAACCAGTGCGCGTGAGATGCCGTTTGTGGAAGGGATTACGGGGCCGTGAGCATGGGTGCCGGCGTGGCTGAAGTGGACTACCCGCGGCCGATGCTCCTAACGAGGGCGTACCTGGTCGGCGCGGCGCTGCTGCCCTGGTTCGCCGTGTTTTCGGGGACCTACGGCCTGTACTTCTACGTCGTCTTGGTTGCCATGTTCCTGTCGCCGTGGCTGTTGATGCCTCTGCTGGTCCTGGCTGCTCCGCTCGCCGTGCTGTTGCTGCTGATCATGCCGTCTGGGGCCGTTTACGCCGCCGTGCGCTGTAGTCCGCAGGGGTGGGCTGGGCGTCTGACCAGGGTAGGTTGCCTGGTGTCCATGGGCTTTACCGTTGCCTACGGCGGTCTGATGGTGGCAATCGCCATGGCGCCTGTGTTCGTGGACGGTGTGGCCGAAGGCTGGGACTTCTCTCTGACCTGGCGTGTCGGAAGTCTCATCATCGGACTACTGGCAACATGGCGGGCCTGGCGATGGCTGAGGAGCTGATCTGGGCGAAACAAAGGGGGCGCCCAGCCGCAGCTGGACGCCCCCTTTCGATCTTCACCCGCCGGCGTGGCCGCCGCTCGGATTGCGTGCCCGCTTACTCAGGCAAAGTGATGGTGGCGTGGATCCGTTCGCCCTTGCCGGCCTCGTTCTGCGCCCGTACCCAGACTTCGTAGGTCTGACCAGATTGCAGGTTGTTGAATTTCACCTGCGTCTTCTTCGCCTTGGGCCGCTTGATCTTGCCGCTGCCCTTCTTGCCGTTTTCAGGCTTGAGGTGCACGATGTAGCCCTTGGGAGCGCCGCCGGTCTCGGGAGCACTCCAGCGCACGATCACGCTGTTCTCCGCCGAGGCCGTCAGCTCCAGACCCACAACGGGACCGGGCAGCTCCGCCGCCTGCTGTTCCTGCGCGGCGGGCACCGTTACGTCGAACTCGTCGCTCACGCTGTTGCCGTCGGAGTCTCGGGCCGTGACCGTGATGGTCGCGGTGCCAAAGTCCACCCCGGTCACCGTGATGGCGGTTGCCGACCCGGTAGATGGGTCAATGGTATTGGAGACGTGGACAACTGCACTGTCCGAGGTGGTGGCGCTGACGGTCAGCGCATCCCCGTCGGCATCGGCGAACAAGCCCGACAGGGAGATTTCGTGAGTTGCATCCACCGCCAGTTCGCTCACATCGGCAATGGCGTTGGCCACCACTGGTGCCGCCTTCACGGTTACGGTGAATGCGTCTACCACTGAGCCGCCGTTCCCGTCATTGGCGGTTACCGTGATGGTCGCAGACCCGCGGGCCTGCGCGCTCAACGTCAACGTCGCGTAGTCGGCGGAAACCGACACGGTGGTGATCTTCTCTTCGGACGACGATGCAGTGATGGTCAGGGAGTCCTGGTCGGCGTCGCTGAACACGCCCGACAGGGACACCTGGTGTGTCCTGCTCTCGTTGACGATGGTGGCGTCGTTGATGGAGCTGGACACCGTGGGCGGGTTGTTGACCTGGACCACCGTTACGTCAAAAGCGTCGCTGACTTGGTTGCCGTCGCTGTCCTGCGCGGTGACAGTGATGGTCGCCGTGCCACGGCTCTTGGCAGCTAGGTTCACGCTGGAGCCATCGGCAGCTACAGCAGCGGTAGCAATAGCGTCGCTTGACGATGTAGCAGTGATGGTCAGCGCATCGCTATCAGCATCACTGAACACGCCAGAGACGGATACTTTATGGGTGCCGCCTATGACCAACCCGCTCACGTCGGCGATAGCCGAGGCCACCACCGGTGCCGTCTTCACCTTGACGGTGAAAGTGTCGTCCACCGAACCGCCATTACCGTCGCTTGCGGTGACCGTAATAGTCGCCGCGCCACGCTTCTTGGCTGTAACCGTCAGTGACGACTGGTCCGTGGCTACTGCCGCTGTCGCAATCGCCGTGTCAGACGACCTCGCTGTAATGGTAAGCGTGTTGCTGTCAGCATCGGAGAATACGCCGGACAGGGATACCTGGCGCGTGCCGCTTTCGTTCACGATGGTGGCGTCCGAGATGGCACTGACCACCGCGGGCTGGAAGTTTTCAGGTAGGACCACGGTGTCATGGTTCTGAATGACGTAATGGTTGCCGACCACTTTATTCTCGAACCAACTGGAGAGAGCAGTATCGCCGGCGACGCTACTCAGCCAAAAGCCTACTTTCTCCCCAGGATCGTTGACACAGTCATTGATGATCGGGACGTTGAAACTCTTTTGAGTCTCCCCAGGTTGGAAAACTGCACTACCACTCGTTGGCAGGTAATCATGGGATCCGTCCATCTTGTATTCGTTCATTGACGCGACGCCAGTAGCGGCGCTGGCGGGGTCATCCAAAGTACCAGAGCCGGTGGTATACGCAATCGTTACCGTATGCGTAGACGGCTTAGCAAGTCGGATCGTAAACTTAGCTACTCCGTTGTGGACTGTGGCTCCGAGAGCTCCACTGGTGTAGCTATACGTACGCGCTCCACTATCATGGATTCGGCTCATGGCGAGGGCTCGATTCCAGCACTCTGGACAAATATGAGGGTACGTGTCGCGTACAGGCTCCTTGAAATCGAGGGCGTCTATGATAAGGCCCAGATTGGCATTGGCCAGAGTGAAGGGGCCTCCGTTAGTAGCTTTCTTCCGCAACTGATATTGGTCTTCCCCGACATTCCTGTCGGCGTTAGTGACATACCGATTGAGCAGAACATCCACGCCGTCGGTTGACCCGTCGATTCCGCCACCCGTGACCTTGATGTGGCCCGAAGTCGTTACGCCCGTAAACCCGGTAATCGGGCAAGCACGCCACCTCTGGAAGTGCTCCCCAGTGACCCCGTGCCCCGCAGGAACCAATACGCGATTACCCTCTTTGCCCTTGATGTACGGAGACTTGGGCTGTCCTGCTGCCGGATTGCCTACCTCAACCCAAATGGCGGGTAGGGTGGGCTCCTCCTGATTCCCCTGGGCGGACGCATCCTGTGCCCAGAACAACCCCAGCGCAACTACTGCGACCGCGGCGGCTCCCATGATGCCCGCCCCAATGTATTTCAATGCAACTCTGCTTGGCATAATAGACTTCCTTGTTCGTGTGATTCTGCGGTACCGCCTCGCGCCGCCACCGCAAACACCGCCAGCGGCGCCAGCCGGAAAGGCAGCGATGGTCTCTTCCTCAACCTGTTGATCGTGATCTTTTTTGCCGCATCTCCTTGCGGGTCGAACTGGGAGGACCGGACGTGCGCAGGTCGGGACTGGTGTGGGGTGGGAACGGGCTGGATGGGTGACTATTTGATGCTAGTGAAACGGCAGGTACCTCCGATCTGTCTTGTTCGTGTTCTTCTTGGGATTGCTCTGGCGGGACAACGTCCGCATCCGATACGACGTTCGAACCGGGTGGTGGACCGTCGGCCGTGACGTGCTTGGTATCCAGACGCCCTGGTTTGCCTTTCCTGGGCACCGGGTGGAATGCACATGGCTTGCCCGACGACGGGCCGAACCGTGGCGTCTGGGCGGGCTGTGGACGCTGCTGTGGCGCCGCCGGTCTGGCTAATTGCCCCTACTGTGTTGTCGCCGTGCGCTATCAGGTGTCCATGGTGGTCATCCCGCCCGGCGTGGACCTTGGTGGGGCCGCGGTTGCTCTTGCGGCGTCGGGATGTCGCGTCCGGACGCGGCATCTGCGGGTGGACGGCTTATCCCCCCGTTTGTTCAGGGTCGACGGCTATGCTGGGTTTCCGAACTAGTGCCTGATGGGCGTGTCCGAGCCCACCGGGGCGTACTCGGTGTTCTGGAAGGCAACGACCAGCTCGGGTGGCCATGTGCGTCGGCGAACTGGACGATGAAGAGGCATTCCACGCCGGGCACTTCCGGGAACGATTCGGTGACTTCGATTGACCCTTCGCCGTCGTCTTCGTTGAGTGCGAGGGTTGCGACACCCGGCATGGTTCCCCGTCATGGCGACGATGGATGCCGGGGCCGAGTGGTTGCAGTTTGGCGCGTTAGGGTCCCCCTGCTCTGCTTCCTCTTGCCTGAGCGGAAGAGCACCGTGCCGCGGATGGGTGATTACTGGCGTCAGAGCGTTTCAGTGCCTGCCCCGGGTCTCTTTGACGTCCCGGCGGTGGTGAGGCCGTCGTTTCGGCCGAGATGTGGCCTTCTCGTGGCCTCGGGGCTGCCAGATGCTGGTGGCGCAGGGCTGGCACAGGGCGCGGCCGTCGGGGACTTCCCCGCCGCATTCGTGGCAACGGTAGCCGTTGGTCTCGCCAGTCGGCGGGTGGCCGCACTGGAGACAGTTCCAGTCGCCGTAGGTCAGGCGAAACTGGCCGCCGCAGCGGGTGCAGGGAGTGCCGTCTGGTTTGGTGAGGGTGGCAGAGTTCACTGGCGTTCCTGGGTTTCCGACCGGGTGAACGGGGTCTCGTACATTTGCCGGTATTCTTCGTCGCTCATGGCGGCGGTGTCGGCCAGGAGGTACTCGTAGTGCAGGTTGCACAGTCGGATTCCATCGTCGTCGAAATTCAGGTCGTCGTCCTCGAGAACCTTGCCGCAATCCTCGCACCGGTACACGGCGCCGTACTGGTCATCGTCGCCGTTGGTCAAAGACATGGGGTACATCTCCCGCTGAGTTGCCGGCAGGTGGTGCTTGGGGCCCGGCTTGGCGTTCCGGAATCGTCTGTCTGTTTCGGTCAGCGCGTCCATCAGTGCCGTGTGCTGCTCCCCCATGACCTTGTTCATGGTTTTGATGGCCTCGTTCATGACCATTGTGTCTCGTTCGAATCCGGCCCGGGTCGGGGGCGGCGCGAGGATGTTGTCCAGCCGGTGGGGGATTTTCACAGGGGACTCCGGATCTGCTTCAGCATTCCCAACGGGCGCTCTTCCGGCGGCGGTCTTCCGCGATGCGCGTCTGGGTGTGTTTGAACTGTACGGTTGTCATTCTTTGGATCTCTTGGGATACCGGAGTTTCGGCGTGACCAGTTCGGTCCGGCAGGGTCGTGCGCGAAAGGGCCACCAATGAAAAGCCCTGTCGGCTTGGACAGGGCATTGTGGGGGATGATGCTGCGTCGTGGTCTGGGCGTAGTCAGGGATCCTTGTTGTAGACCTTGGCTTCCAGTTCGCGAATGCGGGCTTCGTCGGCGATGCGGGACTCGCGTATGGCGCGGAGTTCGGCTTCGGCACTGTCGGCGCGCTCTTCGGCGGCGAGGCGGTCCGCACGTGCTTGGTCGGCGCGGGCTTCGGCTGCGATGCGCTCAGAGCGGACACTTTCAAAGGTGGGTATGTGCTCCCCTGTAGCTGGGTCGTGCCAGGCCAGCTTCCCTTGTTCCCACCGGAGGATCAGGTTCAGTGCCGCGCTGTGGCTCTGCAGGACGTCGTCGTCTAGTTCATCGATCGGGATGGGCTGGTACACGCCATCGACCAACCGGTCGCCGGCCAGCTTGGTTCCGTGGAATTCGCCGGTCGGGTCAAACCGCCAGTACTCCAGGATGCCCAGTGCGGCGTAGTCGTCCCGCTTGGGGCCGGTGTCCTCGTCTCCCGTGCTTACCGACGCCACCTCCAGCACGAAGTCCGGCGACTTCCCCTGTAACTGCACGACGTATCCGTTGTTGGCCCGGTACAGCTCCCGGTCCACATCGAAGGCGATCAGCAGGTCGGGGACGCGTCGGGTCTGTCCGCTGGGTAGCTGACGCTCTGGCATCATGGTGATGTAGCGGTCTGCGGTGACCAGGGTGGTCTCACGATTCCCCAAGTACTGGGACACGTGGTGGGTGTTACCCGGCATATGCAGGTAATCGACGTTGCTCGTCCTCTCGTCGTATTGGCGTTCGGGCGGATCGGGGAGCTCGAAATGGCCGGAGGATTGGGTGATTTTCGTGTCGTCGGTGGCCATGGCGGATCTTGGTGGGGTTAGCGTGGCTGGTCGGGCGTGGGCGTGTCTAGCGTGGTCATGGTTTGTCGGAGGCTGAGCGCGAAACCTTGGTCCCAACTCAGGTTGGGCGATGAGTCCTACTTGCAGGGGTGCGGCACCTCGGCAGGTTGGGCTCCTCCTGATGTCCTATAAGGTTACCTGATATGGTGGGACCGGGAAAAGGCGTTTCACGAGTGTCTGGCCGCGGCGGGAATGGGCATCTGACACCCGTTTTGCTCATGCTGTGTGCCGTAGCCATCTGGGCGATAGTGCCGCTGACGATTGACCTCAGTTCCGGCAGCTTGAACCCGTTCCTCTTTGGCGGGGGGTGGCGTCTGGGCGGGGCCATCGGCTGCGGAGCATTTCTGCTATTTCGTTACCCTCGATTGCTTCGGGAAGTATGGTCCGTGGTCTTCAGATTGGGGGGAGCGGGGGAAATGGCGACCCGCCAGGTTGTCCGCGACCATTTCAGCATGCGTCGTCTCAGCGGGCTGAGTTTGGTCTACAGCGCTTTCGGGAAGTTCAATTACGCTTTGTTCGCCATTGCGGCACAGTCGGTGGCCATCTCCGTAGTGGCGGTCGTATTCGAGATATGGCCGATAGTGATGATCATACTGATGGGGGTTCTTTTCAGGGACGACCCGCAGTACAGGAGAACTGGGCTTGGGCTGTTCTCCATGCTGTGTCTATGTTTCGTGGGAATTGCGTTCGTTACTCTGGCTGGGGGAGCAGACCTCTTCGGGACTGAGTGTAGGTTTGCGGGAATTGCCTTGGCGGTGGTGGCAGCATTGGCTGGAGGTTCGAAGAATGCGGTTCTCTTCAAGTGGGGCAAAGTCTTGGGCAGACAGTTGGAGGATCCTGACGTCACTCGTGAATCTTCGGATTCCCTCTATACCTTTGGCACCTTGCTGGGGCAGTTCTTGGCGCAGTTGCTGTGCGTGATCCTGAGTGTTGTCGTCGGGTTCGGGGTGGGGGAGTACATCACGGGCAAGGTGTTGGTGTATTCAATTGTTGGCGGGATGGCTTCGGCTGGAATTGCGGACGTTTTCTTTAGGAGAGCCAATGCTTCCAGCGATAACTTGGGCATAAACGCATTGAGTTATCTGACCCCGGTTTTCGCGGTACTTTGGCTATTGCCGTTTGCTGGTTGGGTTCTTGACTTGCGCAGCACTGGATACTTGGTCATCGGTATCATCGCGATAGTGACGGCGAATGTGCTGCTGAACTTTGAAGCTGATATGCGGTGGGGCGAGCTGGGGAGAAGGTTTTCTAGAGGCCGCTAGGATGGGGTGATCTTCGTGTCCGCGTTGGTCATGCTGAACCTCGGCGGGCTTAGCGTGGCGTGGCGGTCTGCGGGGTGGTTAGTGAACCGGAATATAACCATAGCGGCTTTGGTCCGGGTATGGCTTCATTCGGCTGCGATATTGACGGGCCGGGTTGAGATGTGCTCCGACGCGCTCAGACGCCCTCGTTTGGCGTATCCGGCTGCCGCTGGAAAAATTTACCGTCTCACCCGCCGACGGGCCAAACTGGAGTGTCTCAGCGCTTCTTGGGTGTGCCGGATGCCAGGGTAAGAGGGTCCGGTGCTAGCCTCGCCTCTACTGGCTGCCGGGAAGCTCCGACTATGAGTACTAGGCGGCTGTGGTGCTCCCCGATGACCTGGGCCCGACGCTGTCCATCGGGATGGCCGGGTACCGATTGGTGTAGTGAGTCGGCGTTTTCGATCCCAGCCGCGTCGGTTGCGGGAAAGGTCGATGGCGCGACCTTGAGTCGGTTGGTGGGAGAGCGGCCTCTGCGGAGTGCTGGTGTCGCTTGTGGGCAACATGGACTCCAACGTGTCCGCCCGGACTTCGATCTGACCCAGGTGGCGGCGGACGGTTCGGGTGTTCAACGCATCCTGCCTACGGTTGTGGTTTTCTTGATCGGCGGTGTATCTGGGCGCAGGCGTGGCGGTTGGTTATTCGCTCTGCTCCGGACCGTACTGCTGGACGTCATCCCCGTGCGTGCGGGCCCGTGTCGGCAAGGTGGCTCAGCACGATCTTCGCGGATTCGGTCAGCATGAAGGCTATCTGAGCGGCGTGGCAGGCGGTCACGCAGGACTCCTGCAAATCGGGGTAATCGTTTAGATGGCTCACGTTGAGGCCGTAGCGGCGCAGATCGTCAATGGTAAGGACGCTCGAGTGGCCCAGATGCCGGTAGTAGTCGGATAGCCAGTCAGCGATGTGCTGTCCGGTGGTTGCGGCAGGAGCATCAGGATGACGGGAATATCGTTCAATCCACCCTCCCAAAACCAGACGCGAGTCGGCAATGATCCTTCGAGTTTCGTGGAACAATCCTGGGGGTTGTGACACCAGGGACATCAGGTCCTCACCCGTGGCGTCGGGCCCTTGAAGGCGACGAAGCAATTCGTTTCGCTCGTCCACCACGGCCTGGGCGGGGAGCGTCATTGGTCCTCCCATGGTCGGCACGATGACCAGCGGGTTAGTGGGACTAAGTGAAGCAAATCCGCCCATGATGATTTCATCGGCGGCGCAGGTCAGCATGGCTGCGGCGGACATGGCCCGTTGCGGAATGAAAACCCTGATGCGTTCATAGCGTCCCCTGAGGGCTCTGACGATGGCTTGGGTGGCGGGCATCGTCCCGCCTGGACTGTGAATGATCAGGTCCAGCTGTGGGTTCTCGTGGTCGGAGATTGCTCTTAGGAGCAGTTCATGTTCCATTGATCCGGTGCTGTCCGGCCCCTCGGTATGGGCGCCGTGGGGGAGCGGATGGAAGGTGGGGTTTGGATCGGGGAACTCGTCCTCTTGGTTGAGCTTGGAAATGATGTCGGCGAAGGTGGCGATGTCATCTTCGTTGATGATGGCGTCTGAAAACGGTCCGCGCTCTCCCTGCCGGAAGGCGCCGGCGTAGAGGATCGTATCCCGGCCGGTGGTACGGTGCATCTGTTGGAGGTTGTCTCGGATGACTGCTTGGCAGGCTGGCAGGTCGCCGCCGGCGTCGCGGATAGACTGGACCAGTTCGGCTGGAGGCGGCATATCAGAGATGTCCTGTTGGAGCGTGTGGGTGATGGGCGACCACTCCGAGGCATCTTCGGAGCGCCGGGAATCGTGGTAATCGGAGATGAGTTCGATGTAGTGCTGGAGCATTTGGTTCCTCCGACGGATGTGCGCCGAGGTATCGGCGGCGGGTGGGTCTGAAACCCGCTCCGCTATCTCCCGGAGGGTGTTGTCCGGCAAGTCGTCCTGCCCGTGCTCTGGGTGTTCCATGCTTTATGCTGGCAACAACTGATCGGTAACGTTCGTCGCCCGTGAATGTATCACGTGGGCGGCGATGTCGGGAAATCGGGTGCGGATTGGGTAATTCGGCGTGGGTCGTGGTGGCCGTTTGCTGGCAAGGGAGTAGTCGTCATCCATCATGATGGATGATCGCCGCAGGGCTGTCGGTGCTTGTGCTGCGGGGTTTGGTCTCGAGGTGCCGCAAACCGGTCGGATATAGCTTGGTGGCCGAGCACAAATATTGGCCGGTGTGCCTCTGACGAACCAGAGGCACACCGGCCAAAACATTTGGGATTGATTGGTGGACTGGGCGGGGAGCCCCGCGATATCGGCGTCAGAACAATGATAGTTGCTGTTTTTCTGCCTCTTCCCGGAGCCGCTTTTGAATCTGGCGTGCTGATTCCGGTTTGGGTTCTCGTTCGGCGGGCTTCCTCCGGGCCTGCTTTGATTTGATCTCGGTTTTTATGACCTTGGCCTTCTTTTGGTCGCCCGCTTGGCGACCGCGGGACTGCTTGGCGCTCGAGGTTGTATTCCTTGCCGCCTTCTGCCCCTTTTTGTTACGCTTTTCGGGAGTTGACTGGGTGTACGACCTCTTTTGGTAGTCGGGCAACTCAATCTCCAGGTCGTAAATTTTTCCTATTGAACCCCCCGCTTTCGCAGGAATGACGGAGTAGTTTAGCTAATCGCTCACGGATCAGTAGTTATTGCGGGATGGGCTGACGGCCCGGTTATTGGATGTGGCCCTCAACCGCGTTACCTCCTGGGTCAACGCTTCTACCTGCGCCTGCAAGTCGCGGATCTGGTCGGCCAACCTGAGGGCCAGTTCGGCCCCGGCCAGGTTGACGCCCATGTCGTCGGTGAAAGTCTTGATGCGTCGCAGACGTTCCACGTCGGCCATGGAGTAGAGCCGTTGCCGGCCCTGGGACCGGGACGGCATCACCAGCCCGACCCTCTCGTAGTATCGGAGGGTCTGGGCGTGCAGGCCCACCATACGGGCCGCCACGCTGATCACGAAACAGGGTTCGGTTGCAAAATCGTTATTCAGTGTCATGGTCAGTTACTCCTCCTCCACCACTTCATGCTCGGGTTCCGCCGCGCGCATCTGCTCGAAGAGGCCGCGCTGCTCGTCGGTGAGGTTGGACGGCAGCGTCACGTTGACGGTGGCGTAGAGGTTGCCCCGGCGTTCCGGATCGTTGAGGCGGGCCACGCCCTGACCCGCGAGCCGGAACCGCCGGCCGTTCTGGGTTTCCGGGGGCAGGGTAAGTTCGATCTGGCCCCGAAGCGTTCGCACCTGGGCGGTGCCGCCCAGTACGGCGTCCAATAGCGGCACGTCCACCGAGGTGTGCAGGTCGGCCCCCTTGCGCTCGAAACGGCGGTGGGGCAACACGGAAACCACCAGGTTGAACTCGCCGCTGGAATCGCCGCCGGCGGCGATGTGCACGCGGCCTCCGTCGGCGATGCCGGCGGGGATTTTGACCTCCAGCCGGCGGCCGGCGGGGAGGTTGACGATGCGGGTGGCGCCGGCGTCGGCTTCTTCCAGCGTGATGTCCACGGGAATCTCCGCCGGGGGCGGGCGCATGCGTTCACCGACACCTCCCAAGTCCCCCAAACCGCCCAAGCCGCCGAATAAATCGGAAAAGGCAGAGCGGCCGGTATTGAACGAGAAACCGCCTCGTCCGCCGCCGGATTCACGGCCGCGGAAAAACCGCGAAAAATCGTGGCCGCCCTGTTGCTCAAAGTGCTCGGAGTGATGCCACTGGTCGCCGTAGCGGTCGTACCGGGCGCGCTTGTCGGCGTCGGACAGGACCTCGTAAGCGGCATTGATGGACTTGAACCTTTCGGCGGATGCTTCGTCCCCCGGGTTCACGTCGGGATGGTGCTGCCGGGCCAGCCGTCGATACGCCTGGCGAATTTCTCTCTCATCGGCGGTACGCGACACGCCCAATATGTCATAGTAGTCAGCCATGTCGGTCTCCGCTCATATAGAAATGGTCTTGGCAACATCATACATCGCGATGGGGCGTTGGTCAATAACCTGATCTGTTAGCAACCAAATACTTGACAAGATACCATCAAGTTAGTAAAGTGAGTGATGTCAGTCGAACACATCGACAGACGGTAATTCCGGCCAACGAGCCGACTTGATGGAGGAAAATATGACCAGCTTGCAGCGATTCGATCCATTCCGCGAAATGCGCCACTTCACCCGTATGATGAACCACCCGTTCTGGGCATCCCGCTGGGGCGATCCCCTGGACGGCGACGTCGAGCACGCCACGGAGTCCTGGTCCATTCCGATGGACGTGCGACGGGACGGCAGGGCCCTGACCGTGGTCGCCTCATTGCCGGGGTTTGGCTCCGACGACGTGGAGGTGGCGATCAGCCCGGACCGCGTTCTGTCGGTCAAGGCGTCGCGCCACACCGAGGTTGAACGGGAGGGTGAGGAATACCTGATGCGCGAGAGGCGCTTCGGCAGTTTCTCCCGCGCCATCCGGTTGCCCAGCGACCTGAACCTTGAAGACGCCGCCGTGGCCCTAGAGCACGGGGTACTCACGGTGACGGTCCCGGTGGCGGAGGCCGCGCAGACGCGGAGGCTCACCATCGCCGGCGCCGGGGCGTCGAACACCGCGTAAGACCTACGCGGCAGGGGCAGCCATCCACGGGGCAGGTTTCGACCTGCCTCGATTTCTTTTTGCGCACCCGCAGGACGGTGCGCCATTTCTGACATCGCCTTGGCTATTGACTTCATGGGCCAACATGCTATTATTCGTTGTCGCAATCAATTGCAACAACGGAGGTTCGCATATGTCCGGACACGGATCAGCGGTTTCGCGCCTTCGCGCCCAGGGCTACCGGATGACGCCCCAGCGCCTTTCCGTCCTCGACATCGTCGCCCGGCGCACCGGGCACGTCGGAGCGGATGAAGTCTGGAGCCTTGCCCGCGAGGAACACCCCTACGTGGATTTGGCGACAATTTATCGCACGCTCCAGTGGCTGAAGGGCCTGGGCGTGGTCACCGAGGTCATCATCGGCAACAAGCTGCACTTCGAAATGGCCGATCATCAGAGCCGACACAACCACATGGTCTGCTCCGTGTGCGACGGCGTGCAGACTCTCACCTCCGACTACCTGGCCGAATTCAGCCAGCGCCTCGAGCAGGAATTCGGTTTCTCACCCAACCTGGACAACATCACCATAGGAGGCGTATGCAACCAATGCCGAGCCGTAACGTAATTTGCCACCGCCCAATTGCGCCCCATCAGAGGTCAATCACCATGTTTGCCAAGCTATCCGGCATCCTGCTGTTGCTCGCCGCCACAGTTTTGGTTGCCTGTTCGCCGGCGGCGGGGCCGCCGCCGGTCCCGACCGAACCGCCGGCATCATCACCCTCAACCTCGACAGCGACGCTCAACGTTGTCAGCACGGTGTCTCCCATCACCAGCGTGGTGGAAAACATCGGCGGCACCCGCATCAACCTAATGGGCGTGGTGCCGGAGGGCGTCAACTCACACACTTTCGAACCTGCTCCCTCCGTGGCCGCCACCCTGTCCGGCGCGGACCTGATCTTCCTCAATGGCCTGTTCCTGGAGGAACCGACCCTGGAGATGGCCAAGGCCAACCTCAAGCCCGGGGCCTCCATCGTGAGTTTGGGGGAACAGACCATCAGCACCGACCAATGGCAGTTCGACTTCTCCTTCCCGGAAGAGCTTGGACATCCCAACCCGCACCTCTGGCCCGACCCCATCCTGACGCTGCGTTACGCCGAGATCGTACGGGACAACCTGTCGGCCCGGGATCCGGACAACTCCGATTACTACTCGGCCAACTATGATGCGTTTGCGGCGCGCATCGCGTCCCTGGACGCCGCCATCAAGACCGCGATACCGACCATACCACCGGAAAATCGCAAACTGCTCACCTACCATGACTCCTGGGCCTACTTCGCCGACCGGTACGGCATAACCGTAGTGGGCGCGGCCCAGCCGGAGGACTTCTCAGAGCCCTCGGCCAAGGAGGTGGCAGACCTGATCACCCAGATTCAGACCGAGGGCATCCCGGCCGTGTTCGGCTCGGAGGTGTTTCCCAACGACATTATGGAGACCATCGCCGCAGAATCCGGGGCCACCTACATCGACGAACTGAGCGACGATGACCTGCCCGGCGGACCGGGGGACCCGGATCACAGCTACCTGGGACTCGAGGTGGCGAACTTGAGGATAATCATACCCGCATTGGGCGGCGATGCCTCCGCTTTGGACGAAGTTGACATCTCGCCCGTCTTTGAAGGCGACTCCAACGCGGTCTATCCTCAGTAACGCCGGCTTCACTCTCTCCGGCGAGTCATTCACAGTAACGCCGGCGAGTCATTCACCAATCAACCAACAATCAACGCCGTTATTCCAATCAACTCAACACGGACACGCCATGCTGCACCCGCCCGAGCTGGATCACCTTCACCGACCGGATCCCAACGCCCGGCCTATCGTTGAACTGAGAAACGTATCGGCCGGTTACAACGGAGTACCGGTTCTCAGCGACGTGGACCTCAGCATAATGCCCGGCGATTTCGTCGGCCTGCTGGGGCCCAGCGGCTCCGGTAAGACCACGCTGCTGCGGACGATCCTGGGCGCGGTGCCGGTGCAGAGCGGTGAACTGCGGGTGCATGACACCCCCATGCGCGCCAGGCGCATGACCGCCGGTTACGTCCCGCAACTGGAAACCATCGACTGGAACTTTCCGGTGACGGTGGAAGAGGTGGTGATGATGGGGAGGACCATGTCCAACGCCTGGTTCCCCTGGTTCCGGAAACACGAACGGCAACTGGCGTATGGCATGATGGAACGGCTGGGCATCGGCAATCTGGGCAAACGGCACATCCGGCAACTGTCCGGCGGGCAGCAGCAGCGGGTCTTCCTGGCGCGCGCCCTGGTGAGCAGCCCGGAGTTGCTGCTCCTCGACGAGCCCACCGCCGGCGTGGACGTGAAAACCCGGGACGACGTCATGCACCTGCTGCACGACCTCAACCACGCCGGCGTCACCATCATCCAGTCCACCCACGAGATCAACACGGTGGCGGTGCATCTGCCGAGGATCGTCTGCCTGAACGGTTCCATCGTTGCCGACGGCCCGCCCAACAGCGTGATATCTCCCCACATCCTATGGGAGGTGTACGGCGCCGAGATGCCCGTCATCCAATACCACGGAATGCCCATGGTCGCGGAGAGCGCGCATTTCTGGATCGACCGCAACGGAGGCGAACCCCTGGCCACCATCACGGACAACAGCCACCGGGAGCCCATCCTGCCGCATGCTCACCCCACTGGGGAGAACGTGCCCGTCCATCACCATCACCATGATGAGGAGAATCAGTCGCGCACCGGCTGAACCGATATGCTCCTGGAACCCTTCGAGTTCGGTTTTTTCGTGCGCGCCATCATCGCGGCCAGCCTGGTCGGCGGCCTGTGCGCCCTCATGGGCGTGTACATCGTGCTGCGCGGCATGTCTTACATCGGGCACGGGCTTTCCCACGCCGTTTTCGGAGGCGCCGTTGTCAGCGCCATCATGTCGCTGAATTTCTTCATTGGCGCCACGGTTTGGGGTTTCCTGTCGGCTCTGCTCATCGCGTGGACGACTCGCAAAAACCCCATCGGATCCGACGCCGCCATCGGGATCATCACCACCGCCAGTTTCGCCCTGGGCATCGCCATCGTCAGCCGCAGCCACACCGCTACCCAAAATTTTGAAGCTTCGTTGTGGGGGAGCGTCCTGGCCGTTGACCGGGAAGACCTGATCGCCATTGCGATTGCCGCTTTGGTGATCGCCGTGATTTTCTTCGTGGCCTACAAGCTGTTCCTCTTTGCCACCTTCGATCCCGATGTCGCTCAATTCTACGGCGTCCCCACCGGCTGGGTTGACACGCTCTTTTCCCTGATGCTGGCCGGAACCGTGGTGGTTTCCATGCAGGTGCTGGGTGTAACGATGATCGCCGCCGCCGTGGTGATCCCGCCCATCGTGGCGCGACTGCTCACCAACAGCTTCCGCAAAATGGTCGTGCTGTCCACCGCGCTGGGAGTATTATGCTCCGTGCTGGGTATCTACATAAGTTATTTCGTTGATGTATCATCGGGTGCCAGCGTAGTCCTGCTCTCATCAGCGTTGTTCGTGGTGGTATTGTCGTGGTCTAAAATCCGCAGCAACTGGTTCCCTGATCCAGAAGGCGGCCTATCGCGGCTGCCCCGGGAATCCACCGGAACGTTCGAGTAATCAGCCGCATCCGCGCATCAGGCAACCACGGCCACAGGAGGTCGCTATGGCGCACGCACACCACCACCATGCCGCTCCCTCGGTAACGGAGGGACGTACCGGCTTCCGACGAGGCGCGGCTTTCATAATCGGCGGCCTGTCCAGCGGGCACGGCGTTTTCCACTCCATCGCCCAGAGCTTCATCGTGGTGCTGCCCGAGGTTCGCGACCTGCTGCTGGGCGGCAGCGTCATCGCGGCCACCAGCCTCCAAACCACGCGTGAGATCGCCTCGGGCGTGGTCGCCTTGCCCGGCGGCGTGCTGACCGACGCGTTGAGGCGCTACTGGGGCTGGGTCATGGCCGTGTGCATGGCCATGTTCGGCGTGGGCTGGCTGCTGATGGCTTCGGCCGGCTGGCAGGTGCCCGGCGCCTCATGGGTCTCAGCGCCTTCGAACCCGACGCTCAATCCCGCGGGCTACGCCCTGTTGATTATCGGCATGGCGGTGGTGGCGATCGCCGCATCGGTATGGCACCTGCCGGCGATGGCGGCGTTATCATCCCACTTTACCCACCGGCGGGGCTCAGTGCTTTCTTTGCACGGCGTTGGCGGCAACATCGGCGACGTGATCGGCCCGGTCCTCACCGGAGCCCTGCTCGCCGTGCTGGCGTGGCAGGCCATCATCACCATCTACGCGGCGGTGCCCATCTTCCTGGGATTCCTGGTGTTCTGGGCCTTTCGCGACATCGGGCAGCGCGCCCAGGCCGCGGTTGAAGAACGGGCCGTCAGCACCATGCAGACGCAGTTGGCCGAAACCAAGCTGCTGGTGCGGAATCCCCGCGTATGGGGCATCACAGTGGTCGCCGGCCTGCGGGGCATGGCCTACATCGGGTTCATCACAGTTCTGCCCCTGTACCTGGTGGACGAGCTGAACCTGGGCAGCACGCTCACCGAGCACCGCAGCTTTGAGAACCTGTTCATCCGCGGATCGCTGGTGGGCCTGCTGGTGCTGGTAGGCATCTTCGCCAGCCCGGTGATGGGTTACCTGTCGGACCGGTTGAACCGCAAAATCGTGCTGATTCCGGGAATGTTGTTCCTGGGTGTGGTCACGCTGCTGATGGCTCCGCTGGGTTCTGACCTGGCGGTGATGACGATCCTGCTCGCTCTGCTGGGTCTGTTCCTGTACAGCGACCAGCCGATCCTGACGGCGGCGGCCATGGACATCGTGCGCGAGGGCACCGCGGCGACAACGCTGGGGCTTCTCTCAACCTCGCGGTTCATCCTCAGCGCGGCATCGCCCATTCTCGCGGGATGGCTGTACGGCATCAACTACGACTACCTTTTCTACTACACGGCAGCGTTGTATTTTGTTGCCGCGTTGCTGCTGGCGGTGATCCGCCTGCCGCAACCCCTCCAAGTGGACGACCATCACGACGGTCATGGGCATGGTCACGGTGACCACGGAGGGCACGGCGACGGTGGACACGGGCACCATGACGACCACGGCGGCGGGCACGGCCACGACCATGGCGGACACGGCGACAGTGGACACGGGCATCATGACGATCATGGGCAAGGTCATGGACACGGTGACCACGGACACCGGAACCACTAGGCCCGAAAACACCACCGGACAAAGAAGTAGGGGCGGGTTTGAAACCCGCCCCTACGATTATCCGTTGTCCCTGGGGACTAGTCTTCGTTTTGCTGGGTCTGGCTGCCCTTCACCGTGATGGTGATGTGGGACATGGCGGTTTCGCGGGAGCCGTGCCAGTGGTCTTCGCCAGCGGGGATGATGGCGACGTCGCCCTCGGTGACAGTCACTTCCTCATCGCGGGTGGCGACGATACCGGTTCCCTCGGTGACGATCAGGATCTGGTCGCCGCTGTGAGTGTGGAACTTGTTGCGGACGCCGGCGCCGAAGTGGACGATGCCGAAGTTGAAATTGTTGCTGTCGTCGGGATCGAGGATCGCCTGCCGGCCCACGGGGCCGGTGAACAGGGGCGCAGTGCCTTCAGTCCTTTCTACGGCGGACATCTTTACGATTTTCATGGCAGCAGTGTACCTCCAGAGAGTTTTTGCGATGTTGCTTTTGCCGGATAAATCATACCCGGCGCCGCCTACCCCGTCCAGTGAGGAGCACCACCCGCCAGGGCCATTCCAAAGTTACGTGATCTTCTTGCATCCGCTCGTCCTGAGCCTGTCGAAGGACGCGCTCGTGGTTCGACAGGCTCACCATGAGCGGGACGCATGGAGACTTTGAAAAGGCCCTGACCACTCGCGCCAGGGTCTTTCAATTCTCCAGGAAATCCCCTTTCTGCCCTTTCCCACTGCCAGTGACACTTCCCCCTTCCCTCCACTCTTCACACATCTTTACCATAGTAACTGGCGCCTCAAATCTGTCCCGCAGCCACATCCCCCGAGCCGTCTCAATGCCCACGTCCAAACACCGAACTCCCCAACGCCGCTCTTCCAAACCCGCTCACCAGCCCGCCAAAACCACCAATATCACCCCCAAACAACCCCAATCCTCCCCCATTCACCCCCAAGTCTCGCCTAACGCCCTACTCAAATCAACGGAAATGAGCGGAAATGAGCGGCATTTCGCCAAAATAGCCGCTGTCCCGACCTCACACCCAATCCTTCCGCAGGTCCGCCTCTGGCGGTTCCATCCCGTTTATCCCGTTCATCCATGTAAATTCTCTCCCGTCCGAGGTAATCCTATGACCCTGTCCCAAATCCGCCGCCGTATCAACGCCCTCAAGCGCAGGTTCGCCACCGAACTCACCATCATCAAGCTCCGACGCATCGCCGAATCCATCGCCGGCGACTGGAATCCCGAACAACCCCCCGAACCCGCCGCAGTAATCGAGCGCTTCGTCAAAGCCGGCTGCCGCCTCCCAACCTTCGGTAACCTTCGCCACTGCTTGGACCGTGCCCGACGCCAGGGGGACGTCCCTCACCCTGAAGACATCGTAATCAACCTGCTTCCCTGGATTGACGGCGACCGCTACCACAAATTCCTCCGCTGGGACCTTCCCGCCCCGGCGCGCTAGCCATGCCAGCAACCCGGTTTACACCGATAATTGAAAGGCTCTGAACCTCGCTCCAGGGTGTTTCGGTTATCTGTGGACAGCGCCGATCAGGGTCGGGGGACGCGATAGTTGAACGGGGTGACGACGCAATAGGCGGATTGGTTTCGCCAGCCAATCGGATCAGACTGTTGGTCAGATTGTGCAGGGTTGTCACGATCTGGAACGCCGAGCCGGCGCACACCGGGGACCGGCCTTCATAGGCGGACCAGTTCACCACAATCCGTCACCAGCTACATTTCCGCTATCATGGGTTCGGTATCTCGATGGATGGCATCGCGGACCCGGGAGGATGCAGGAGGAAATACCCTGGGAACACTGAACTCAGCAGAGGTGGATGAATTTCTGGCCCAGCCCCGAACGGCGCAGTTGGTCACCATGTATGCCGCCGGCACTCCCCACGTGGCGCCGATCTGGTTCCTCTGGGATAACGGACGGGCTTTGGTGATGGCCGACCGATCGGCGGTAAAGGTGCGCAACATTCGCCGCAATCCCGCCGTGGCCCTGTGCGTCCCCACTGCGGATCACCCCTATTCGTTTGTGACCATCGAGGGCACGGCCGAGATCACCGACAGCGGGCTGGATGACATGGTGCGCAGGACATGCGTCCTCTACGAGGGAGAAGAGCGAGGCGCTGAGTTCGCCGCGGAACTCCTGGCAGACGAACGGTTGACCCTGATCGTCATTTCCCCGGGTCGTTTCATATCCTGGAAAGAGGACGAGGAATAAGACACCCGCCTAAGCCTGGGGCAGCCCCCATTCCGTCCTTCGGGTCGCGGCATACCCGCGCGAGGGGGAATCCAGAACATTCCTGCCTATAACTACCATCGGCAAGACTGGCTTCCTCCGGCTGGAAAACGGCGCGCACAACGGATAATGGAACCGCCTTGGGCCTCGCCCGTTTCCTCGCCGTTTCGTTGACACTGCTACGGTCGGCCCGTACACTGCAACGCCAGTCATCCCCAGCCACCGACATGCCGCCGCTCTGCCCGCAGGAGGTATCCCGATGAGTTTTGACCTGTATGAAAAGGGAATGAAAGTCGAAGCCGTCGCCGACTTCGAGGTTCGCGAAGTCATGGCCTCCCCCGTCGGTTCCTCGGTCCGAAGCATCACCACCGGGGACGTGGGCGAGGTTCGCGAAAAGCGCACCGTCGGCCCCGCCACCTGGCTGATCGTCTACTTTGACAGCGTCAAGCGACAGATCAACGTCGACCAGACCAATATCGACAACATCAAACCCGCCGAGTAGCCACCGCACTTGATGGGTCGGCGCATCGGTCCCGTCAGTACAGCCCAGAGCTCAGCGCCCCGAGGCGTCGGAGAAACCATCCATGCCCAGTGACCCCATGACCCAGGTCAATACCCTCGCATTCGACATGTTCGGCACGGTATTGGACCTGGGCGGAAGTCTTGCCGGGCCGGCGGGTCGCTTCCTGCAAGACCACGGTTCCCATCTGTCGGGGGAGGCGTTCTGGGCGGACTGGCGCGGGCGGCAGCGCATCGAGCAGTACCAGGACAACCTGTTCATGCTGGGCCACAGCGGCTATCTGGAAACCTGCCGCCGGTCCTTCATCTACTGCTTGCGCATGCACAAGGTGGATTTCACCTACGACGACGTGGCGCGGTTCATGGCTGTGTACGACGACCTGCATCCCTACGACGACGCGGTGGCAGGTCTGCAGCGACTGGCCGACAGCGGCCGTTTCCGGCTCGTGGCCCTGTCAAACGGCGAACAGGCTTACCTGGAGAAACTGGTTCGCGACAACATCGGGGTGCCGTTCGACGACGTCATATCGGTTGAAAAAGCCGGCTCATTCAAACCTCATCCGGCGGTATATCGCACCGCAGCGCGCATTCTGGACAGGTCGCCGGGCGAAATACTGATGGTGGCGGCCCACTCTTTCGACATCACCGGCGCGAGGGCGTGCGGATACCGGGGGGCGTACGTGAACCGGTACGACCTGCCCAACGAGGAATCGCCATACCTCCCCGACTTTGAAGTCGCGGATTTCAACGAACTGGCTGACCACTTGCTCTCATCACCAGACCGCGCCTGACCAGTATGGCCGCCGCTGCCGTCGCTGGCCGGCTCAGCACCTTTTCCGCGCTTCGCCGCCGGGATTTCCGGTGGTTCTTTCTGAACATCGGCGTCCAGTCGTTCGGGCAGGGCATCCAGTTCCTCGGCATCGGTTGGCTCATTTTTGACCTCACCGGCGAGAAGACGTCGCTCGGTCTGGCCGTCAGCATCTTTGGAGTCTCCAACTTCATTTTCACCTTCGCCGGCGGCGTCATGGCCGACCGGATGAACCGAAAGCTGTTCCTCATAATCTGCGTGCTGTCCAACGGGGCCATCACGTTGGCACTGGCGTTCCTGGCCCTGGCCGGGTTGGCACAGATCTGGCACGTTTACGTAGTCGTTTTCATCATGGGCGGCTTGAGCGCGGTCCAGATGCCGGCTCGCATGGCGCTGGCGGCCGACTTGGTTCCCCGGGAAGACATGATGAACGCCATCGCCCTGCACACTTCCATCGGGCAGATCGGCAATATGGTGGGGCCGTTGATCGGTGGCTGGGCCATCGACCACATCGGCACCTGGGCGGCCATCATGATCAACGGAGCCAGCTACCTGGTGGCCATCTTCTTCCTGTTCATGGTTACCTCGCCGCCCGTCGCGACCCGGCGCAACTCGTCCCCCATCAGCGATCTGGTCGGCGGGTTCTCCCACGCCATCCGCACGCCGATGGCTGCCGTCCTGATCCTGATGTCGGCATCCTTTGGGTTCTTCGGCATGGCCTACATGCAGGTCGTCGTTGGCTTCACCCAGGAATTCCTCAAGCTGAACGGCACTCAGACCGGAATCTTCATGATGGCTCGCGGCGGCGGCGCTTTCCTGGGGTCGATGGTCGTTGCCAGTTGGGGCGACCGCAAGCGCAAGGGGCTGTTGATGTACCTGGAAGTTACCCTGTGCTGCGTGGGTCTGGTAGTGATGGCCTGGACACCTTGGTTCTGGGCAGGCTGCATCTTGGTGGCCATGGTCGGCTCTACCAGCATCGGCGGGTTCTGGCCGGTGTCCAGCTCACTCATGCAGTTGACGACCGCGCCTGAAATGCGTGGGCGAATGATGGCGATGATGCAGATGGCGCCGGTGTTCCACTTCCTGGGGGCGTGGCCGCTGACCTGGCTGGCGCAGCTCTACGGTTGGTCCCTGGCCATCACCAGCGGCGCGGCGGTGCTGCTGGTGATTTCAGTGGCGGGTTGGCTCTACCGGCCGATGGTGCGCAGGATGGACGAGATCTGAAGCCCAAGGAATAACTTGGCGCGGTTGTGAGTACGCGCGTCGCTGTGCCATACTTCAGCCACGCGGCACGACCGATACGCGAATATGGAAACGATCACTCTAGCGGACTATATCCAATACGGCTTCCTGGCCTTTATCGGGCTGTTGCTGATCGCCTTGATGGTCGCGATGTTGCGACAGGTGCGGGACACCGGCGAGCTGAAAGGCGAAGTCAGGGCCATCAATTGGCGGATGGACGAACTCACCCAACGGCTTGAGCGACTGGAAACAACGGTTGCGGCACAGGGTCGTGAAATCAGTGAAATCAAGGGCTTGATCATAGCGTTGCACGAGCGGGTGGATCTGGTGATGCGCCACCGGCACGACCCGGACAGCGGTCAAGTAGTGCTGACACCGGAAGAGGTGGCCGCCGACTAGGATCGTGGCTCGCCGATATCTTGCCTGCCCATGGCGACTATCGTATATTAACTCGCAACAGGCGCCCATCTTATTTCGAAAGGAGCAACAAAATGGTTAAACCCAAGCAGGTAGGCCACCTCGTTATCAACGTCTCGGACGTTGCGGCATCCACCAAGTTCTACACCGACATTCTCGGTTTCGAGATCGCCGTATCGCGGCCCGGCGCAACCTTCCTCACCTGCGGCGAGATTCACCACGACCTGGCGCTGTTCCAGGCGTCGGACGATTCGCCGGCGACCCGCAAGGGCAACATCGGCCTGAACCACTTCGCCGTGCAGGTGGAGGACTTCGATTCCCTTCGGGACCTCTACCACAGCCTGATCGAAAACGACATCAAAGTGGACCGCACCACTGACCATGGCATGACCGGCAGCGTCTATTTCGAGGACCCGGACGGCAACGGTATCGAGTTCTATTACGACAAGTTCGACACCCCAGAAGAGGGATTGGCCGAAATGCGGCGCGAGGGCCGTGAGAACACCGTACTGGTCATCGACTAGCCTTCGATTCGCCACGATCTCCACTTGCAGGGGCGGGTTTGAAACCCGCCCCTCATCTTTTCGTAGTCCGCATGGATATCGCCCGTCAACGGGCTGGCGCGGTGTCGTCCTCGTCCGGCAAGTCCAGTTGACCGAGGATGTCGGCCAGGGTGCCCTCAATGCTGGGCGGCAACTCGATGGGCTCCTCAAACGGCTGGAAGTTGTGCTCGTTGCGCACCCGTTCGATGTATCGTCGGGCCTCATCGTTGCGTTGCGCCACGCGATCCAGCGATTCCTGTAGTCGCTCAGCCTCCTCTTCGTAGCGGGGCCGCAGATCCGACAGGTCAATGTCCAGCGAGTACAATGCGCGCAACCGGCGCATGATGTCGTAGAACGCCCGGTGGTCGGTGGTGATTCCCAGTTGGCCGCCGCTGCTGCCGCTGAACGGGAACATGGGAGCCATGGCGCCGACCCGCACCATCTCCACGTCGGGGTGCTGGTAGTGGGCGATGCTCACCATCGCCATGCCGACCGTGGGTCCCTGACGCTGCTGAGACCCGTAACTGGAGAACAGCATGCCGTGTTGCCTCAACTCGTCGGCCATGGACGCCTTGCTGTACACGCAGGAGATCCGTCGCTCCTGTTCCGGCGGCGCCGGGCCGTTATAGCCTTCCACCGCCGCGACCTTGGGATTTCCAAGAGCAGACACTGCTTCAAAGAATGCCTGCCCGTAGAGGTCGATGCGGTACCAAGGCTCGATGCCCAGGAATATCATGACGCCGTTTCCAGCATCCCAGAAACCGTTGTCCCACTGCATGGGACGGCTGGGCAAACCCTCGTTGAATGCGGCTCTTGGGCGGTAGAGGTCGTGCGTGCCGGCGATCTGGAACGGAAAACACATCCGTGAAATCTCGCCGGTCATCTGTCCGATGCGCCGGGCCGACAGCTTATCGATCAGCCAACGGGGCATCCCGCTGGAAATATTGCCGCCGTCAGACCACTGACGACGCCAGCCGGCTATGATCACCCGAGTTTCCGGCAACTCCTCCAACGCTATCAGCGGCTCTGCCATTACCCTCCCCCTAAGAGGTAACCGATACGGCTTCCCTCACATATGCAGTATCGTCCACCTGCTGGACCAAAAATTGGGCGACGTCAGCGCGGTTAATGTATTTTACCTTTCCTGAATTGCCGACGGTATATTGTCCGGAAGCCGGTTTATCTTTCAGAATTGCGGCGCGAACGATGGTCCAGTCGAGAGAACTTTGCTTGACCGCCATCTCCTGCGTGACGTGGTCAGCGTAGATGTTGCGCAGCATAGTCTTGAATGCGACCTTGGCCAGCAAGGAGACCTGTCCCCAGCTTTCGCCCACGCCAGCCGCAGACAAAACCACGAGACGCCCTGCGCCACTGCGTTCCATACCATCCACGATATTGCGGGTGCCGGAGGTCAGGGTGGACTTGTCGCGCAGGCTGTTGCCGCCCGGAGCGACTATTGCCGCATCCTGGCCCAACACCGGCTCGGCGACCGCGGACCGATCCATGACGTCACCCTGGACAACACGCGGATTGGGCCCATCATTGCCAAATTTGGCGGCAGAGCGGGTGAAAACCGTGACTTCGTGGTCAAGTTCCATAGCCTGCCGCCAAACGTGCTGCCCGGTTTTGCCGGTCGCGCCGAAGACGATGAGCTTCATATCAGTTGGGCTGGCGTGAAGATACCCTCCATGTCCTGTTCGGTGGCGGGAGTTGTCGCGGGCTGGCCCAGGTTGGTGTCCATGAACCAGTACACCTGCTTGAGGTGGTGGGTGCTGTGGCTCAGGATGATATTGAGCAGTTCCAGCACGGTGACCTCGCCGCCGTAGTGGGCCGGGACGACCCGGTCGAATCCCTCGGTGTCGCCGCTGTTCAGGAACGCGACGAGATCGTCAGCGACGCCACAGGCGTAGTCGGCGATTTCCTGGGGTTTCTGCAGGTGCGCCAGACTCTCGCGGCAGGCCCGCATGTCATCGGAACTCATGGATCCGCGTGTGCGGCTGGTGTAGGCCAGTTCCGGGAATGACACGATGTGAACCAGCGTGTCGCGGAGCTTCTCGGGCCGCCACTGCACCGGCTGGGCCAGTTGCTCTTCCGACAGTTCCAGGGTGGCGCGGACGGCGGCCTCAAGGATCGCCCGGTACTTGTCAGCCAGCCAGGCGGTCTTGCCGGACAGGTCGATGGGAGCGTCTTCCAGGCCTAAGGCCGGAATCAGCTTCTTGGGGTAGTACCCGATGATGACTTCCGTGCCGTCTATGATGGTGACGGGAGCGGAGAGGACGCCACGGGACTTCAGGTCCTCGCGGGCTGCGTCGTCGGTCAACAGGTCATGGTGTTCATACTGAACACCGTTGGACGCGAGGAATTCCTCTAGCGTCCGGCAGCTGAATCAACCAGGGTTGGTGTAAACGTGGACTTCTCTGACTGCGGTGGTCATTGTGTCTCCCCTTTTATTGATTTGCCATGTTGATCTATTCGCCAGCGCGGAACCAGTCCGACTTGCGCTCGGCGATCATGATGGTGGTGCAGTTGGTGTTGGCGCGGATGCAGTCGGGCATCACCGAGGCGTCGGCCACGTGGAGATTCTCCATGCCATAGACCCGGCAGTGCTGGTCGACCACGGCCATGGGGTCATCGGCGGTGCCGATCTTGCAGGTGCCCGAGATGTGCTGCGAGGTGCTGACGACACGCTTCAGCCAGTCGTTGAGCGCCTCGTCGCTTTCCAGGTCGGCCGGCATGGGGTCGAGCAATTCGTCGGCCACGTCCCGGTAGTGATCGCTGTCCAGCAGGTTCACGCACAGCCGGACGGCTTCGCGCATCCGGGACAGGTCGAACTCGTCCTGGAAGTAGTTATAGTTCAGCGCCACCTGTTCGTTGGGATCGGTGCTCGCCAGTTGCAGGTGGCCTGAGCCAACCGCAAGCTCGAGGATGCAGGTGAACCGGATGCCCTCGGCTTCCAACGGGTCGCCGGCGATGGGCGACGAGAAGGACGACTGCATGATCTGGATGTCGTTGCGGAGGTGGCTGCCCGTCGCCGTGTAACGCAAGCAGACCTGGGTTCGCGGCGCCGACGGGTCCAGCGGGAAGTCGTCCTTGACCTTGACGGGCACGCGGATGTTGGGGTGGTCGCGCAGGTTCTGTCCCACACCGGGAAGCTCGTGCACGACCGGTATTCCCATCTCGCGCAGGTGGTCGGCTGGGCCAACACCCGACAACAGCAGGAGTTGCGGCGATCCGATGGCTCCCGAGCTGAGGATGATGTCGTTGGCCTCAACGGTGAATACCTCGCCGCCACTTTCCACCTCGACGCCAACGGCCTTCTTGCCCTCAAATACGATGCGGCGGCAGGTCACGTTGGCCCGAATGGTCAGGTTCAAGCGGTGCCGCGCTTCACGCAAGTAGGTGATGGACGTGCTCATGCGGACGCCATTGGGGTTGTTCATGGGGACGGGGCCGACGCCGCCGGAATCGGGGTGGTTCATGTCGGGATCGTCCTGGTGACCGGCGTCGCGGCAGGCGTTCCAGAACGCCACCTGGGCCGGCAACCAGTCTTCCCGACGGTGGCGGCGCACCGGAATGGGACCGGTGTTGCCGTGGAAGTCGTCGGTAATGTCGGTGTCGGTTTCCAGCTTGCGGAAGTAGGGCAGGCAGTTGGTGAAACCCCACTCGTCGTTGCCGAGGGCAGCCCAGGCGTCGTAGTCCTCGGGGACGCCGCGCAGCAGCACCTGGCCGTTGATGGCCGACGAGCCGCCGACGACGCGGCCGCGGGGCACGGGCATGGGGTTGGCCTGGCCGGGGTTCTGCGCCCAGAAGGTCCAGTTGTGGGGCGCGTTTACCGCCGATGCCGTCTGGTCGTAGCCGTACTTGAGATCGTCGGGGTACAGCTCAAAATCGGGGTAGTCAGGCCCGGCTTCCAGCAGGAGCACCGAACGGTCGGGGTCCTCGGTCAAGCGGGCCGCCATCGTGCAACCGGCGGAGCCGGCGCCGATGATGATCACATCGTATTTCATTGTGGTACGCCTCCTGGGGGACGCTAAATGTTCTCGCTTAGTCGGGGATTATCGCTACTAACGGTGTCGTCGGCAAGAGTGGAAGGAGCATTAGCCGATTTGCTCATTTTGGCAGGTCTTTCCGAAGCTCGGCGCTCGACCTCACCCAGTTGCTCCTTACTCCAGCCAGCAATCGTGTTACGGGCGATTTCCTCGTAACGTTTCTTTTCCACGTCAAAATCGGGGACGGAGCGCCACTCTCCGGTAGCGATGGATTGCTCCAGTTCACGCTCGTAGTCATCCAACTCGAGGTCTCCATACGGCCACCAACCCACTCCGTCGAGAAAGACCCACTTTGGCTGCCATTCCTGGTCATCCAAATTCGTCATGGTCTCCTCCATTTAGCGCAAGTAGTAACGGGTATCATCGCCGCTGGGGTATATGGTTCGCAAGAAATAGCCCGCTGACGTGGTTTCGAACGGTACCCGGTAAGCGTAATCATCAATTTGCACTATGAAGATACGCTGACCAGGGTGCAATACAGGATTAGGGTGGTCGATGGTGTCCAACAAGCCGCCATGCTCGATGGCGTAAGTTATTTCGATAAAAGACACTCCCCGCGTTCGGCGCAATAAGGCATCTTTCTCGTCGTCCCAATGATAGTTGGGCATAGGCGTACTGTACCACACGCGGCTATGATCGTTCTCTACGCGCACGTCCGCAATTTCCCAAGTCAGAGCGTATGCGCTATAATCCCGCCAATTCGCGCTTGAGGTACGCCGCGTTACTTTTCGATTGAGTAGATCGCCGCAGCGCCGAAAGCGATTCATTAAATCCACTATCAAGAGAGGAGTTTAGACATGCAGTTCGGCCTGCTTTACGAATGCCAGCGCCCTTTCCAGGGCACTGAGATCGATTGGAATGCTCTTTACAAGGAAACATTGGAACAGTGTGAACTGGCCGACCAGATGGGGTTCGACAACCTCTGGTTCGTGGAGCACCACTTCCTGACCGGCTTTTCCGGCTCGCCCTCGCAGGACGCGATCTTCGGCGCCCTGAGCCGCATCACCAAGCAGATCCGCATCGGCTACGGCGTTTGCATTCTGCCTTACCACCATCCCGTCCGCGTCGCCGAGCGGGTGGCACTGTTGGACCAGTTGACCGACGGCCGCATCGAGGTCGGAACGGGTCGCTCCAACGCCTACGAGCAGACTGGTCTGGGCATCGACCCACGGGAAACCCGCAACCTCTGGAACGAGTCCATCAGCATGCTGCCGAAGATCTGGACCTCGGACGAGTACGAGTACGAGGGCGAGAACTGGAGCGTGCCGAAGCGGCGCGTGCTCCCCAAGCCGTTCCAGCAGCCGCACCCGCGCATGTATCTGGCCTGCACTTCCGAGGACAGCTTCCGGTTGGCAGCCCAGAAGGGCATCGGCGTCCTTTCCTCGGCATCGTACGCCGTGGAAGTGCTGAAGGAAAAGGTGCAGATCTACCGCGACGCCCTGAAGGACTGCGAGCCCGTGGGTGAGTTCATCACCGAGTTTTGGGGCAACAACGTCCACGGCTTCTGCGACGACGATGACGACTACGCCAAGGAACTGGCCGCCGAGTCAATGAAGACCTTCTTCGGGCCGGACAAGCCTTACATCGCCGGCCGCATCGGAGCATACGAGGAGCTGCTGGAAGCATGGGGCGGCGTTCCCGAGCACCTGTCCGCTGACTTCAGCCGCTGGCTGCGGCAGTCGGACGAGGAACACCAGCAGTTGGCGCAGGACGTCGGCCTCTCGCTGGACGCCGGCCCTGGCGCAGCCCGCGCCGCCATCGCCCAACTGGACGGCAAGACCCTGTCCGACCGGGGCGTCATCATCGCCGGCAATCCTGAGTCCTGCATCAAGACCTGCCAGATGTACGAGGACATCGGCGTCGACCAGGTCATGCTGATCATGCAGACCGAGACCATCCCCCACGAGAAGGTGATGGGCTCCATCGAGAAGTTCGGCAAGGAAGTGATCCCGCACTTCCGGAACGGCAACGGGTCGAAGTAACAAACTAGGGACATATCGGCCTAATCAAAGTAGGGGCGACGCATGCGTCGCCCCTACCAAGTTTCCAATCGACCCATGACATCCCAAGCAACCGTCAAGTTCAACGTTCGCGTCAACCAGTACGCCTATTCATACGAGGAGCTGCGGCGTATCTGGCTGGAAGCCGACCGGCTGGGCTACTACTCAGCGAGCCTGTTCGACCTGCTCAACACCAACGCGCTGGAATGCTGGACGACGCTCACCGCGCTGCTGGCGCAGACCGCGAAGATTCGGGCCGTGCCCATGGTGCTGGCGAATCCCTACCGGCATCCTGCGCTGCTGGCCAAGATGGCGGCGACGCTGGACGTGATCAGCGGCGGACGCGTCACCCTGGGCATCGGGGCCGGCGGCAGCGGCAGCGACACCCGGGCCAGCGGGCTGCCGTTTCCCTCCACGCGTGAACGATGCGAGATGCTGGAGGAGTCGGTCGCCCTGATTCGCCGGTTGTGGTCTGAGCCATCTGTAACGCACACCGGGCAGCATTACAGCGTCGATGGCGCATCCGTTGAACCCAAGCCTGTGCAGCAGCCGATGCCGCCCGTGCTGGTAGGCGGCCATGGGCCGCGTTATGTGCTGCCCGCCATTGGCTGCATCGCGGACATCGCGAACGTGGGGAACAACGACACCGTGGCCGAACACCGGCGGTATCAAAGCATTGTCTATGGAGCGGCGGAGGCGGCAGGCCGCGATCCGTCCCACATCGAGTGGACCCACAACGCCGACTGCGTCATCGCGTCAACCCAGCGGGAATACGATGCCTTGGTGGCTCGGCTGGCAGAGCAGGCCGGGATGACCGCCGGTCGGTATCAAACAGAGCGGCTGCGTAACACGCTTTCGGGGACGCCGGAGCAAGTGGCGGAGCGCGTCAACGAATACGTGGATGCCGGCATAGGGTACTTTTTCGTGGTCTTCCCGAATCCGGCGCCGTCGGAGACGTTGGCGCTGTTTGCCGACGAGGTGATGGCGCGATTCAACTGATCGCTGGGTCCTCGGCTTGTTGCGAGGGCGATAACCGGGGCTGGCCCAACGCCAGGTACAAGGCGGCGCCAATCAAACTGATGACGGCGGCCCCTACCGCTACCGGGATGTAAGCGCCCGTCAAGTCGCGGAGGTAACCAGCGCCGGGCAGAACTACCCCCGGTACAATCGAACCGACGAACAGCGACGTGACGGCGATCATCCCGAAACTCCGTCGACCGAAATAGATGCCCACCGCGGCAATTTCCAGCGCGGGCCCCATGCCGGCAGCAAGTCCAAGCAAGACGCCCGTTTCCAGCAACGCCGGCCCGTATCCCGCCAGTAACAGGGCTACTCCAACCGTTTGGACGATCCCCGCACCCGCCAACACGAACCTGACCGGGAAGCGATAGCTCAGCAAACCGCCAATCAGTATGCCGGCCATCGATGTGAGCGTCTCGAACGACCCAAGCTTGTCAATGTCCTCAAACGTGGCGCTGCCGCCCTGCGAGGCGACCTGCCACGCATAAACCGAGCCTATCGTGGCTGCTGAGCCCACGCCGGCGCCGGCCGCCGCAAGCATCCAAAACTGGCGCGATCGCATGGCCTCCCGCCAGGAGTAGTCGGGGATGCTCCCTGCCGGCTCCGGCGACATCCCGTCGGGTCGCTCGCCCCATTCCTCGGGGCGGTTGCGCACCAAGAGCGCCAGCGGAAATGCCACCACCACGATCGCCACGCCGGTCACCACCGTTACCGGCTGCCAGTCCACGACCAACAGCAAAACGGACAGCAACCAGTCGAAGACCACCCTCCCGATCGCCGCGCCGAAGATCATCAAAGATAACGCAAGGGCCAACCGGTTACGAAACCAGTGATTCAGGACCGACACCGTCGGTAAATACGCGCCGATCAGTGCAATGGCGGCCATGGCGGGCATGGCGGGCAACGCCAACTGCATGGATCCTGGGACCGGCAGCGCCGCAAACAGAATCGGGAGCCCCGCCAGCGGCAACCCAATCTGAACCATCCGCCTCGGCCCCAGCCGGTCGGCACCACGGCCTGCAGCCCACATGGATCCGATCCAGATAATGACCCCGCCCGCGATGGCCGCGACATTCCACGGTGGTTCGATGCCCACATGGTCATGGAGGCTGGCGATATACGCCGTACGGCCAATTGCCTCGCCGATCTCCCTGCCCACGAGGATGATCAGAACACCGATAGCGACCAGCCACCACCCATAGAAAACCCCGCCGGTGTTATCGCTGCGCAGGAAATTCGACAGCCACTCCATCATCCCCGGCCGGGCGATTTCATCGCCTGTGTCCATCAACCGTTGCCTCCGTTCAATCCAACGCAGCGGCGCCCTGCGACACCAGCCGCCGCTGCGAGGGCGATAACCGGGGCTGGCCCAGCGCAAGGTACAGGCCGGCACCAATCAAGCTCACGATGGCGGCTGCTACAAAAATCAGGGTGTACACCCCGTCCCCCACGCCGAGGAAGGCGAGGTATCCGGCGGAGGGCAGCCCGGCGGACGATGCGACCCAATCGATGAGGAAGGCCGTCACCGTGATCATCCCAAAGCTGCGGCGCCCAAAATAGATTCCGACCGCAGCGATGCCCGGGGCGGCTGCCATGCCGGATGCCACCCCCAGCAAAATGCCCGATTCCAACAAGATTCGACCAGATCCGGAAAGCAACAATGCCATCCCGACCGTTTGACCAACCGCGGCGCCGGCCAGCACGTACCTGACGGGGAAGCGACAGCTGGCCAATCCGCCGATCAGTATGCCCGCGGCCGACGCAAATTTCTCAAATGATCCGAACTTGTTGATGGTTTCGAACGTGGCGCTGCCCTGGGAGATGATCTGCCAATCGTAAACGGTCGATATCCCCGAGGCGACGGCCACACAAGCGCCAGCCGCCGCGAGCGTCCAAAACTGGCGTGACTTCATGGCTTCCCGCCAGGTATGGTTCGGGATGCTCGCCGTCGGCGCGGGAGCCAACCCGTCGGGATGTTCCCTCCGGTCTTCCGGACGGTTGTGCATGGCCCGAACCAATGGCAACGCCGCCACCAAAATCGCTGCGCCGGCCACCACCGTCAGCAGCCGCCAGTCCGCTACCACCAGCAATGCGGCCATGAGCATCTTGACGACGAATTCTCCGGCCAATACACCGACCAACATCAAGGCCAACGCCAGGGCCAGACGGTCGCGAAACCAGTGGTTCAGCGCCGTTACGGCCGGCAAATAAGCGCCCATCATACCCAGCACGACCATGACGGTGACTGCCACTTGCAGTACGCCTGGAGCGGGAAGAGCCGCAAACAATGCTACCAACCCCGCCAGCGGCAACCCGATCTGTACCATCCTTCTCGGCCCCAGCCGGTCGACACCACGGCCCGCAAACCAAAGGGACACCCACCAGGCAATCGCGCTTCCCACTCCGACTACCAGGCTCCAAGGCAGGCTGATCTCATCGTCGTAGGCCCGACTTGACCACGCAGTTTCGATCAACCCATCGCCGATCGCCCTGCCCACGAGGATGATCAGGACACCGATGGCGACCAGCCACCACCCATAGAAAACCCCGCCGGTGTTATCGCTGCGGAAGAATTCCGACAGCCGCTCGTCCCACCCCTGCCGGCCGTCGCCCGCGGCAGGGTCGATCAATCGGCGGCTCCGGCGCCCCGCGTTACCAGGCGGCGGACGTCAGCCTGCCTTCGTTGCGATGGGGACAACTGCGGGTTGCCCAGGACCAGGAACATGAACGAGCCGATGGCGCTGACGATGGATATGGTGGCGAAGGGTATGTCGTAAGAGCCGGTGATGGTGTCCTTCATCCACGCGATGTAAGGCACCACGACGATGAACATGATATTCATGGGAATCATCGAGATGCCGGTAATCCTGGCAAAGTTGCTACGGCCGAAGTACACACCGCGGATCGACGTGGTGAGCGGCGTGCGCCCGCCGAATCCCACCCCCATCAGGATCGAAAACAGGAAGAATAGCGGCAGCGTTTGCGCGAACAGCAGCACCGTTAGAGCGATGGATTGCAGGAATGAAAAGGCGAAGATGGCAATCCGTATGGGGATGCGGTCGCCCACCATGCCGCCAATCACCATGAACGCGGTGGATACCGCCGTCTGTACGGAAATCACCAGCCCGACCTGCACCAGGTTGAAACCGCGCTCCACCATAACAAGACCCAGGTAGGTCATCACGCTGATGATGATGATGGACGAACTGGCGTGACCCATGGTGATCAGCCAGAAGGCCCGCGACCGGACGGCCTCCTGCCACGTGTAGTCGGGCGCGACCGCGCCGCCGTTGGCGGATTGGCGGGGGCCGGTGTCGGTTACGGTTTCGGGGTCGATGCCGTCGGGATGCTGTCCGTGATCCTCGGGGCGGTTGCGCACCAGCATTGCCAGCGGGACCGACGCCACCAGGCCGACACAACCCACGACCAGCGCGGTGTTCTGCCAACCCAGGCGTCCCGGGATTTCCGTGGCGGTGCGGGCATCCCAACCCATGGCCCAGGCCATCAGGGGAACGATCACCACGCCGCCCAGTCCGAAGCCCAGCATGGGTATAGACATGGCGGTGGAGCGCCGCGCTCGGAACCAGTTGTTCAAGGCGGTGTTGGCCGGGAGCCAGGATCCCAAGCCGGCTCCAAGGCTCACCACGATGAACGAAACGTAGAACATCCAGAGGTTGGCCGTGCGGCTGAAGAAGATGAAACCGGCGGCGAATACCAGCAAGCCGATGACGACCATCTTGCGCGGGCCCAGCTTGTCCACGCCCCAGCCGGCGATGGGGCCCATGACGGTGCCTTCCACGCGGGTGAGGGTGAAGGCCCAGGAGAGCTGCGTGGTCGTCCAGCCGAAGTTCTGCTGCAGGATGGGCATCCAGAGGGAGAGGGCCTGGAACAGCGGCACCGTCCCGATCACCATGATCACGGCGCCGATAACCGCCAGCCACCACCCGTAGAACATGCCCCGCACCAGCCGCACCGGGTGGGCGAGCTCACGTACTTGCAACAACAGGGGACTCCCTCTCTGGACTACGATAACCGCACGGGCGAACGATGTTTTTCGCAAACATCGCGAGATATTATACTCCACCCGGTCTTATATTGGTGTTTCGGAGTTATTACAGGAACCGATGCCACCCCTGACGGCGGACCCCCTCTGCAAGGGTACCGGGAAACTCACGAGTACCCACTTTACCCAACCTGTCACTGCCAGCGCCCACGCCGCCCCAATTCAGGCAGCACAGTCATTCCTGTAGGTGTGACTTCGGTGTTGCCAAAACGCCCAACTTTTTGTGCATCACCTGCCTTATGTGGCAAAAAGACGTACCATCGTCCCCCATCGTCCCCCAGTTTCCCCCAAAACCCCCAGTTCAGACTCCCCCGCCCGGCGACACTTCCGCCTTGCTCAAACCCTTACCCCATCCGTACCATGTTACCCATCACTCCAATTCCAACCCACCACCCAGGCCCGCGAGCCGTCCCAATGCCCACTTCCCAACACCGCGACTCTCTCCCCCAAACCCACTCACTTGCCCGCCAATACCGCTAAAACCGCCACCAAAACCCTTCCATCAGCCCCCATTCAGCCCCACCACGCGCCTAATGCCCTACTGGAATTAGCGGAAATGAGAGGAAATGAGCGGGAAATCGACCTTTCCGTCCTTTCACCACGCAATTGCAAGTGGGTACGCGTGAGTACCGGGAAAGCGGTCGGTCGCTATCGCATCTACGGCGGTGTGCCCAAGGGCGGCGGTCTGTTGTACCATGGCCCCAATCCCTACTGGAGCCTCGCAACATGACCGCAACCGCGATTGGCGCAACTTCGATCACCGCTGCCGACCTCGCCGCCGCCGTCCCGTCCATGGAGGGCGAAATGCGCCTGACGGGACTCAGCGACACCGTTACCGTGTGGCGGGACAAGCTTGGCGTCCCCCACGTGCGCGCCGCCAACGAGCGTGACGCGTGGTTCGCCCAGGGATTTGTAACGGCGCAGGACCGGCTGTGGGCTATGGAGTTCGACCGCCGTCGCGCCGTGGGTCGTTGGGCCGAGGCGGCCGGCGCGTCTGCGGTGGGCCAGGACATGCAGATCCGGCGGCACCGGCTTGAGGACTCTGCTCGCGCCGACTATGGGGCCGCCGGTCCGCGCGCTCGCGCCATGCTGGACGCCTATGCGGATGGCGTCAACGCGTTCATCAACAGCGACGCGCCGCTGCCCGTGGAGTACGCCATCACGGGCATCGAACCGGAACCGTGGGAGCCGTGGCACGGCCTGGCAATCTACAAGGTGCGGCACATTTTCATGGGCGTGTTCGAGAGCAAGGCGTGGCGCGCCCGGCTGGTGAAAGAGCTGGGGCCAGAACGGGCGGCGGAACTTTTCCCATCCTACCCGCCGGGCCAGCCCGTGATCATACCCACCGGCGCGGACTACGACGGCCCCGTGGACATAGGACTGCAACAGATGCTGGACGCCGCCGCCGACCTGAACCTGATCGGCGAGACCGACAGCGGCTCCAATTCGTGGGTCATCGCCGGTTCGCGCACCGCAACCGGCGGCCCCATTTTGGCCGGCGACAGCCACCGCGGGCTGGACACCCCCAGCGTTTACTACCAGAACCACATCGCCTGCGACACGTTCGACGCAATCGGCGTCTCGTTCGCCGGCCTGCCCGGGTTCCCCCACTTTGGACACAACGGGCGCGTCGCGTGGTGCGTCACGCACACGGCCGCCGACTACCAAGACCTGTACATCGAGCGGTTCAACGACGCCGACGCGTCGCTATACCAGCGCGAGGAGGACTGGTTCAACGCGGATGTGCGCGACGAGGTCATCAAGGTGCGAGACGGCAACGACGTTCACATCCGCACGTGGGCCACGCACCACGGCCCGGTGGTCGGAGGGGATCCGCTTTCAGGCTATGGCCTGGCGCTACGCTACACCGCTGGAGACGGGCCCGACCCGTGGACCGACATACTGTGCGCCATGCTGGATGCCCGCACCGTCCCAGAACTGGCAGATTCCATGAAGGGCTGGGTTGATCCGGTGAACAACTTCGTGATGGCCGACTCCGAGGGGAACATCGGCTACCAGTGCCGGGGCGAGATTCCGCGCCGGCCCGGGGATGCGCCGGCCCCGCTGCCCTTTGCCGGCTGGGACGGTGAGCATGAGTGGCAGGGTGCGATTCCGTTCGAGGATATGCCCCGCAACATCAACCCGCCCGAGGGTTACATCGCCACGGCCAACAACCGGCCCGTGGCCGCTGATTATCACTACTACATCTCCATGGACTTTGCCCCCGGGTACCGGGCCATGCGGGTAACCCACGGGATCAAATCGATCAGCAACCCGTCGGCCAACGACATGGGCCGCATCCATGCCGAGCGGTTGTCCATACCCGCCCAAACCTACATCGCCGCGCTGTCGAAACTGATGCAGCCTTCCAGCACCCGCACCGCGTCCGCCCTGCGGCGGTTACGGATGTGGTCGGGCAGCATGGACCCCGACGCCGTGGATCCCACCATCTACAGCGCGATGCGCGACGCACTGATGTGGCGACTACTCAAGCACAATCTCGGGGAACGGCTGGCTGCGTTGGCTTGGGAACCCATCGACCGGGGGCGCGGCGTGTTCTTCAACCGGTTCCGCAACCTGGTTGTCGATGCCATAGCCGCGAACGACACCTCGCTGCTACCGCGAGGCGCAACGTGGCAGACCGCGTTGAGCGAGGCGTTGGACGAGGGCGTCCATACGCTGACCAACAAGCTGGGCCGAAATATTGAGAACTGGACGTGGAACCAGGTCCACCGTACGCGGCCGCAGCATCCGCTGACTCTGGCCGACCCCAAGCTTGGCCCGGCGCTAGACCCACCGCGCATCGCCACGGGCGGCGACGGGGACACCCCTTGGGCCGGGCCCTATTCGCCCGCCGATTTCGCCGCGTTGGGCGGCATGTCGGTGTTCCGCTATGCCTATGATCCGGCGGTCTGGGAACGGTCGCTATGGGCGGTGCCGCTGGGTTCGTCGGGCCATCCTGGCAGCCCCCACTACGCCGACCAGGCGGAGATGTGGAGCCAGGTTAGGATGGCGCCCATGATGTACGGGTGGGAACGCATCGCCGGCAACGCGGAGACCAAGCAGATCTTGCGGTCGTCATGATGGTACACTGACATCGTTAAGGCATAGGAGGGTATCCAAATGGCCCTGCGACCCGCACCATTAGAAGATCTGAGCTTCCCGGCACGAGTGTTGCTGTTGGGCGCCGGTATAGTGCTTGTCTGCACGGCGTCCCTGATAGCGTGCGTGCTATTGACAGGTCTGGGCCCGCTGGGACAGGCGGTTGCTGCCTTGGGCAGTGAGGCCGGAATCTTTGCGTTGGTGGCGGGCAGTGTGCTGGTCCTCTTTTTGTTGGGCAGTGCGATCTGGGCTTTTTGGCGTCAAGGGTTAAAACCTTGGGGTTGATCTGGTGATCAGGGGTGTCTTGCGCGAGGCTCTGGTGGCTTTGGGATGGGCTTGGTGCGGCGCTTATACCTTATTGGGCGTGCTGATAATGCTGACACCAGTGCTGAATCCGGACCTGCCCACGTCTATTCAGTCCAGCCGCGGATCCGCCCTGCAATTCGTCGCAGCTATCATCGCCCTCGCGGCCGTCGTACCGGCATTGCTTAAGGAACCCAACTGGTTAGTCATCAGCGCCACGGCTGTCGCCACCGTCTTTGGCATCGTCGGAACTTGGCTAGTTTTCGCCACCAGGAACCCCTATTGGGCTGTCCTGATATTCGGATTCACCTTCGTAGCTTTCTACGCTACAGGGGTTTATTTGTCCCTGGTGTCTTTGATTTCGATGGTGAAGTCGAACCGCCGCCGCTGACTAATCCTCCCGCAGGTGCGGAGCGACGCGTTCGGCGAATAGCTCCAGGTTGGCGACGCCGTCGGCCAGCGGCATTCCCGGCCACATCATGCGGAAACAGCCGTGGGACATGCCGAGCTCCCGGTAGCGGGATAGCTCTTCGACCACCTCGTCGGGACTGCCGATCACGAAGCGGTCGCGGGCCAAGTCTTCGAAGGGCTCGCGGAAGTTCTCCTCGCCGGGCAGCGCCTTGTCCTGTCCCCACTGGGCGTAGGCTTCGTACTTGCCGCCCAGGTACGGAGCGGCGCTGGCGAACGCGTCTTCGTGGGTCCGTCCAACGAAGACTTCGCGGCCCAGCGGCAGGCGGTCTGGCGCGCCGGAGTTGGCCGCGCCGGCAGCCTCATGGTACATCTCGACCTGCTGGCTGATGGTCTCAAACTTGGCGTGGGGGTTCACGTACCACGTGTAGCCCAGGCGAGCGGCGCGGGTGATGGCGGCGTCGCTGTTGGCCGCGACCCACACCGGCGGATGGGGTTGCTGTACCGGACGCAGCATCAACTGGGCGTCACGCAACTGGAAATACCGGCCATCGAAGTCGATGCGTTCACCGGACCACAGCAAGCGCATGGCTTCCAGACATTCCAGGTAACGGCTGACGCGGGAGCGACGGGGCACGCCGAAGTTGTCGTATTCCTCGTCGCGGTAGCCCAACGCGGCGGACAGCGTAAAGTTGCCGCCGGTGATCACGTCCATGGTCGCCACGCGCTCCGCCAGGTCGACGGGATGGTGCAGAGGGACCAGGAGCGTCGCTACCAAGCCCATGCCTCGCGCCTCGGCGGAGATGCGGGCCAGCAGCGGCATGGTCTGCAACTGCTGGTAGGGGTCGGTGAGGTAGTGCTGGCCCTGGTACACCATGTCGAACCCAAGGTCGCGAGCCGCGCCCACGTAGGCGCAGATGTCGGCGAAGGCCTGCTGCATGTCGGCGCCGGCGGGCTGCTGCGCCATGGCGGAAAGGGAGACTCCAAACTTCATTGCTGATCCTCTTCAATCGTCGGCGTGAACGTGAGTACGCCACCCCCGGACTGAGCAAGGGGTGGCGATTCGCTAATATCCTTGAATGTCAACTGGTCAGTTGGTTGCCCAGCAGGTCGATGGCCGCCTGGACCGCGCCGCGTTTGGTGGCGTCGCGGTCTCCGCCGACGCGAATCTCGATGGCGGAGTCCTCGCCGTCCTTGACGGCCAGACCGATCCAGAAGGTGCCGATGGGCAAGCCGCTGCGACCGGGCGCAGGCCCCGTGACTCCGGTGGTGGACAGCGCGTAGTCGGTGCCGGTCAGTTCCAACGCGCCGCGCGCCATGGCGATGGCCATCTCGCGGCTGACGCTGCCGGCCGTATCGTATAGCTGGTCCGGCACTCCGAGAATCTTCTCTTTCAAACCGCCGGTATAGGCCACCACACCGCCGGGGAAGAACCGAGATGCTCCCGGAATCGTGCCCAATGTATACCCCAAAAGTCCGTTCGTGCAGGCTTCCGCCACAGACACCGTCTGATGCCGTTCCAGCAGGATTTCCGCAACCTGTCCGACTTCCACGATTTCGCCTCCTTGTTTGGCTCCCTAGACGTCCAGCATTTTGTCGGGCGTCATCCATTCCATGAATTCGATGCGGTTGGATTCCACGAGCGGGCGGATCTGTCCACCCACCTCCAACGCGTCCGGCGGCAACTGGTGTCCGCCGCGGAAGGGCGACATCAGCGCTTCGTCAGTCCATTCCAGGACCACTACGTCGGTTTCACCCGGCACCGTGCCTCCGTTGAAATAGACCCTGAACTCGCTGCGCTGGCCGGCGTCATGGTAAGCCTGCGCCTGCTTCTGCAGCAGGCTGGCCACGCGACGGGCCTCGCCGGGCTTGGTCTTGAAGATTCTCCGCAGTACGTACATTTCGATGCTCCTAGCTCAGGTTGGTGTTCAGAATTACAAACGCCGATATGATACCCGATTTACGCGCGAAGCATGGTTTGCCGGTTTTCGCACAGTGTGGCGAGGTCGGATCTGACAATCAGACCTTACGCAACAGCGCCAGGTACTCCCGGTTGCCAGCGTCGCCGGTGATGGGCGAATCGATGGTGTCCAACAGCACTATGCCGTCGCGAGCCGTTAGCCAACCCTGTACGCGAGAGAGTATGTCCGCCCGGAGCGCGTCGTCGCGAATGATGCCGCCCTTGCCGACCTCACCTTTCTGGGCCTCGAACTGCGGCTTGATGAGTACAATGGCGTACCCGTCGGGCCGCAGCCAGCCCAGCGGCTCGGGCAAAGCCATGGTCAGCGAAATGAAGGACACGTCCGCAACGAGCAGATCCACGCGTTCGGGCAGGTCGAAGGGGTAGCGCACGTTGACCTTTTCCATGCACACCACCCGAGGGTCGCTGCGCAGTTTGTAGTGCAACTGCCCGTACCCAACGTCCACCGCGTAAACACGGGCGACGCCCCGCTGCAACAAGCAGTCGGTGAAACCGCCGGTGGATGCGCCCACGTCCAAGGCGGTGATGCCGTCCAGTTCTATCCCGTGCTGGTCGACCCAGGCATCTAGGGCGTGGGCCAATTTGACGCCGCCGCGACTGACGTACGGGAGGCGTTCCTTGACCTCCAGGGGCGTGTCGGGATCGAGAAATGCGCCGGCCTTCTGCACCGGACCAGAGGGGGCGACGACCGCGCCGGCCATGATCAGCGCCTGCGCCTGCTCGCGGCTTTCGACCAGCCCTCGCTCCACCAGCAGCAGGTCAGCCCGCCGGCGACCAGCCCGCTTTTTGGTTCCCGGTCGGTCCGGCGACGGCATGGTTTGAGCGCCTATTCGCCGATGAATTCGGGGCGCCGCTTCTCCAGGAACGCCCGGAAGCCCTCGTGGTAATCGCGGGTGTCGAACTGGGTCAACGGCAGGTCGGCTTCCTCGGGCGTGAGGTCCAGAGACGGCTTGGCCAGCACCTGGTTCATGGTCTTCTTATTGACGGCGTGGGACAGCGGCGCCAGGTTGGCGATGTCAGAGGCCAGCTTGTAGGTGACCTCCTCCAGTTGATCCGCCGGCACTACCTGGTTGACCAGGCCGATTCGCAGCGCCTCGTCGGCATCCAGCAGCCGTCCCGAGAGCAGGATGTACATGGCGTTGCCCTTGCCCACCAGGTTGACCAACCCGTACATCTCGCGGTGGCCGATGGTGATGCCAAGGCGGGCCACGGGAATGCCCAGCCGGCTGCCCTCGGCAGCGATGCGCAGGTCGGTTGCCACCGCCAGTTCGCACCCGCCGCCGGCGGCAAAGCCGCGGATCATGGAGATAACAGGCGTCCCGATCTCGGCCACGGTCTCCAGCAGGCTGTCGACGGCGCGATTGTATACGCGCCCCTTGGTCGAATCGCTGCGGTACTGGTCGAAATCGCTGATGTCCGCCCCGGCCGAGAAGGCCTCGCCGCCGGCGCCACAGATCACCACACAGCGCACGCTCCGGTCAGCGTCCAGATCACGCATCAACTCGGCCAGTTGGGTCCACATGGTGAACGATATCGCGTTGCGCTGGGCCGGACGGTTGATGGTTACCGTCGCGACTGCATGGTCACGCCGCAACAGGATGTGACCGTTGGGATCGATGGGCGTGTCGACAACCGAGTCTCGAACGGTTGTTGCGGTGTCGGTCATGGGGAACTGCTCCTGGGTAATTTCGCCGAAAAGCATAACACAGCGGGTTGGACGGGTATTGGCTGGCCCCTCGAAAGTAGCATTACGGTGCGTTTGACACGCGCCCCGGCGACGTTACAGAATTACAGGAGAATACAAACGAGCAGACCGATAACACTTGTGGATGGAGCGCCGAGATGGGTGACTACGAATATGATCTGGTGGTGATCGGTTCGGGGCCGGCCGGCCAAAGGGCCTCCATCCAGGCCGCCAAACTGGGCAAGAAAGTCGCGGTCCTGGAGCGTCTGTCGATGCTGGGCGGCGTGGACGTCAATACGGGTACCGCCAGCAAGACCATGCGGGAGGCGGTGCTGCACCTCACCGGATTTCGGGAACGGAAAATATACGGAGACTCATACTCGGTAAAGCAGAACATCACCATGAACGATCTGATGGTTCGCACGGGTTATGTGATGCAGCAACAGGTGGACATGGTGCGCGTCCACTTTCTCAGCAACAAGGTTGAGATGTTCCATGCCGAGGGCTCCTTTGTGGACCCGCACACGATAAGCCTTTCCTTCTCGGATAGCAGATTGAACCGTACCATCACCGCGGACAAGGTGATCATCGCGGCCGGCTCTCATTCGACCACGCCGCCGGTGGTGCAGGCCGACGGCCACCGCATTTTCGTTAGCGACGACGTTCTCAACCTTCCGGAAATCCCGCGCACCCTCACCATAGTCGGCGGCGGTGCGATCGGCTTGGAGTATTGCAGCACGTTTGCGGCCCTGGGCGTCCGTGTCACCCTGGTGGACCGAAACCCGCGATTGCTGAGCTTCGCCGACGACGAAATCGTCGATACGCTGGTCTACCACCTGCGGCAGAATGGCGTCACGCTCCGCCTGAACGAAAGCGTCAACGACATCGAATACATTAGGGAGCGACGCGGCGACGGGGTCCGTGTCCACCTCGAGAGCGGCAAGCAGATCATCAGCGACTCAGTGATGTACTGCGTCGGGCGCACCGGCAACACCGACTCCCTGAACCTGGAAGCGGCCGGATTGCGGGCGGACTCGCGGGGGCGCATCAGCGTGGACGAGAACTACCAGACCTGCGTGGAGGGCATCTACGCCGTCGGCGGCGTCATCGGGTTCCCCGACCTGACATCCACTTCGCGGAGGCAGGGGCGTCTCGCCGCCTGCCATGCCTTCGACGCGCCCACTTATCCATTCCCAGACCTGTTTCCCTACACGGTGAGGACCATTCCGGAAGTCGCCATGATCGGAAAGACCGAGCAGGAACTGACCGACGCCGGCGTGGCCTACGAGGTGGGCAAAGCCAACTACCAGGAGACTATGAGCAGCGTGATGCAGGGCGACAACGCGGGCCTGCTGAAGCTGATTTTCGACACCGAAACGCGCAAACTGCACGGCGTCCACATCCTGGGAGAGGACGCATCCGAGCTGATTCACATCGGCCAGGCGGTGATGGCATTCGGCGGCACCATCGACTACTTCACCGAGGCGGTCACGAGTTATCCGAGCCTGGCGGAGTGCTACCTCACCGCCGCGTTGAACGGCATCAACCGCCTCGAGTTGTGACCGCTTCGTTGGTCGTTCGACGTGCCTCCCGACAAGGTCATCATAATCATCGCCGGACCGAATGGTGCGGGCAAGACCACCTTCGCTCGCGAGTTTCTGCCCAACGAGGCGAACTGCCCGACCTTCGTCAACGCCGACCTGATCGCGGAAGGGCTGAACCCGCTACAACCGGAACAGGAAGCCGTCGCCGCCGGCCGCATGATGCTGGACATGATCCGACGCTACGTCGACGAAGGCCGCAGCTTCGCGCTCGAGACGACGCTGAGCGGACGCAGCTATGCTAGTATGATCCCACGATGGCAGGCGCAGGGCTACCGAGTGATCCTGTACTTCCTCTCTCTGCCGTCGGCGGAGATCGCAGTATCGCGGGTGCACCAGAGGGTTTCGACCGGGGGGCACAGCATACCGGATGACGTGATTAGTCGCCGATTCAACTCAGGCTGGAACAATTTTGAGGCCATTTATAAAGAATTGGTTGACGAATGGATACTATACGACAGCACAGGCATCATTCCGGTAGAGCTAGCAAGGAGCAGCGAAGATGACGACGCTGTATGAGATTGCGCAGCAGCGCGACCAACAGGAAAAACAACCGTACGATCCCTACACAGACGGCGCTTTGGCAGCACTAAAACGCGCCGCCGAAAAGGCACGGCAGCGGAACATCGCCCTCCTTGGTTCGGTCGTCACCTGGCGCAACGGCAAGATCGTGTACGACACCGAGCCGTAGCGGCCTCATCCGCGCTTGTCCCGGCTCCCGTTGCTTGTATAATGGCCCGCGTCGTCGGTGCGCCGGCGCAAACTGAGCTGGGAGCCTGTCCCGATGAAGAACAAGGTTTATCCCGATTTCGATTCCGCCGTCGCTGACATGAAGGACGGCATGACTTTTATGTCGCCCGGTTTTGGCAACGTGGGCCTGGCCCGCAACCTGCTGGCCGCCCTCCACCGCCTGGGCGTCAAAGAGCTCACCGGTATATCTAACAACGCCGGCACCCTGGACGATCGCGTTGACGTGGGCACACTGATCGAAGCGCGGCAGGTCAAGAAGATGATCTGCGCCTTTACCGCACCTACGCACCCCTCGCAGATCACCCCGTTCGTCCAGATGTACAACGACGACGAACTGGACGCCGAGTTGGTTCCGCAGGGCACGCTGGCCGAACGTATGCGGGCCGCCGCCGCCGGTATCGGCGCTTTCTACACTCCCGCCAGCGTAGGTACCGAGCTGGCCGAGGGCAAGGAGCACCGGGAGATCAACGGACGCACCTACGTTTTGGAATACCCGCTGCCCGCGGATTTCGCGCTCATACGCGCCTATCGCGCCGACACCTTCGGCAACCTTCAATTCCGACTGACCCAGCGCAACTTCAACCCGATCATGGCGATGGCGGCCGACATCACGGTGGTTGAGGTCGAGGACAGCATCGTGGAGCCGGGCGAGATCGACCCTGACTGCGTGCACGTCCCAGGCGTGTACGTCGACCGACTGGTGAAAATCCCCGAAGACGGCATGTGGGACTGATCGAAATCAGCCATTTGCGTCGGGCCTTACCATCAACAAGGAGTGGAAACGATGACTACCGCCGATAAGCCCCGCCTGTCCCGCCAGACCATGTGCGACCGGTTGGCGATGGAATTCCAGGACGGCTGGATCGTCAACTTGGGCGTCGGGATGCCCACTCTGTGCTCAAACTACCTGGAGTGCGAGCCGGACAAAGAGATCATCTTCCACTCGGAGAACGGCGTGATCGGATACGGGCCGTTGGCTCCGGCCGGCGAGGAGGACAGGCACCTAGTCAACGCCGGTGGGCAGAACGTGGTGGCTCTGCCGGGCATGGCTATCGTCCACCACGCCGACTCGTTCGGGCTCATTCGCAAGGGTATGGTGGACGTGACGGTGATGGGCGCGTACGAGGTGTCAGAGAACGGGGACTTCGCCAACTGGCGCATACCGGTGCGCAAGGGCGGCGGAATCGGCGGCGCAATGGACTTGGCGGCCTGCGCCAAACGCGTGTTCATCGCCATGGAACACAACCAGCGCAACGGCGCGCCGCGCGTCCTCAAACGCTGCGCCCTGCCCATCACGGCGCCCGGCGTGGTTAAGCTGCTGGCAACCGACCTGGGGCTGTTTGAAATCACGGAGCAGGGATTCGTCCTGAAGGAGAACGCTCCCGGCTGGTCCCCCGAGGACATCCAGGAGCAGACGGAGGCGGAGTTGATCATCGCCGACGATTTGCGGGAGATACGGGTGCGGCCGGAGTGATTACGCATAACCCAACGAAAACAAACGGGCGGCTATCGCGAGCCGCCCGTTTTCATTCAGCCGGAAACCAGCGTTGCAGGGTGGCGCGGAATTTCTGGAAGGCGCGGTCCTGGCAACCCCGCGTGCTGACGCGCCTAGCTAATTCAGCGAATAGATTGGCAGACGGTGGGATCCTTTGTCGGCGCAAAACTGTTGTAAACGCGGTTTTGGGGTCAGATGGTTTGTTTAAATCAGGAGTCAAATGCCCGCGATCAATCAGCCAATCACGTAAGCTACCAGGTTGGGGCCAGTTCACCAACCGTTCAAGGTGGTGGAATGAAGCTCCGAACAACCATGCTTCCAACTCAGGATTCAGCACGATAAACGCGATTTGATCCTGTTCCCATCCCCGCGTCACAAATTCGGTCTCCAAACTGGTTTCCAAACCACAAGGATCTAATCGCCGTTCGCCACAGCCGTCGTAGTCAAAAATCACCATTGCCTTACGGTAAGCATCTCGGCGTGGTTCAAGCACTATACCGGCGTTTGTGCGGCATCCCGGATCCTGGTTGGGATGGCTGAGCACATCCACAGTGAAACCCGCAGCAATTGACAGCGACGAACGCCGATGCTCAAGTAGCGCGCCAATTGTGCGCTGCATCTGGGTGTCGGCGGCCAGAACAACGAGATCTTTGGCTAGCGAACTGGGACTCAAGCCAGAATGCCCGATGCAAAGAAAGTTCCTAGGTCGAACTCATGCCGCCAGTCTTGAAGATGGGGATGAGAACGCCCAGGGACAATATCCACGGCCCCATACTCGGTTTTTCCAAAGCACAGGAGATGTTCCACTTCCGCAATGCCGACGAACATAGGCGAATGAGTGGCCAGCAGCACTTGAGCATCGTAAACGGAAGACAAGGAATGAAATAGAGACTGCAACGCGCCAGGGTGGATGCCGTTTTCAGGTTCTTCAATCATGAACAATCCGGTGGCCTGCTGCAGGTAAGCCAAAAGAGTGAGCGCCAAAAGGCGCAACGTGCCATCGGAGACCTTCCACGAAGGCACTTGTAACCCATTTTTGTAGTGCACCATCAAGTACCGATGGGCATCGTCTTGGCGGAATACCGGGCGAACAAATTCGAACCCATCCAATGCGCATTCGATGTGCCCCATCCACAACTCCCACCGTTCTGATGCAGTCTGAAGCAGTGCATCCATCACCCAAGGTACATTCGAGCCGTCCGGACGGAGTGCGGACCCGAGGCCAGGCGGGCTAGCCTCCCGCAGAAGGGCGCTGTTCAGTGCAATGGTTACGACCTTGTCGCGTAGGTGGGTCATCGCATAAGTAGATGCAGGGAACTCATCGCCCCGGTCGGGGAGAAAAGTCATCATTGACCGATCAGCACTGAGGTTGAACCCAGGGCTCCAATTGGTGCTGCCGGTTTTTTCGACGGTTTCGACGCTGAATCTACTGCGAGTGGCTTGATCCCTCCGAAACACGAGCCGAGTACCGGATGTACCACGATGCGTCATTATCGTTGGTGGCGGGTCCTTGGGCGACGGGAAGAAAGAGAGTTGCCTAGGACGATACCGGGTGTCGGGATGCAAGGCACCGCGCTCTTCGAGCAAACTTACTCGGTCGGTTTTCTGGTCTACGCCCACCGCTATCTCATAGCGAAAGAGGGTGAAATCTCGATCGGCAGGAAGCAGTTGTTTCACTTCTTCGGGCAAGGGAAACTCCAGCGCTATTTCAAACCGCTGCTTCTCCGGATCACTGGGCCTATCCCATACCAAATCGGCGAAGTTGGAAGTGCGTTTCATCCACGCTGCCTCGACGCCATCCCGCACCACGTCGGAAACGAACTTGATGGCGTCCATCAACGTGCTTTTGCCGCTGGCGTTGGGCCCGATGAGCACGTGGAAGCGATCCATTGGCACGTCTACGTACCGGAGACAACCGTAGTTGAGCACCTGTATCCGGTTGATGATCATGGGACGTGCTCATCGGAATCGGGGAGGCGTGAACCCGACCCTTAGCCGAAGTAGCTCTGGCCGCCGTTGACGTGGAGGGTTTGGCCGGTTACGAAGCCGCCGTCCTCGGTGCACAGGAAGGTGACAGCCGAGGCGATTTCCTCGGGCTTGCCCTGTCGGCCCAACGGGATTCCTGATTGGTCGGGGACACGACCGGCGTACCACTCTGGGTTGGCACGGGACGTGTCGATGCTCCCGGGCGCGATGACGTTGACGCGGATGTTGTGGGGCGCGAACTCCGACGCCAGAGCGCGGGCCATACCCACCAGTCCCATCTTGGCCGCCGACACGTGCGCTCGAAGGGCGGTGCCGCGGAAAGCGCCGTCGCCGGTCAGGAACACGATGCGCCCGAAGTTGTTGTCCACCATCTGCTGGATGACACCGCGAGTGGTGTAGAAAGAACCGTCCAATACCACGCCGCGTACGTGCTCCCAGTCTTCCAAGGTCAGTTCGGTGAACGGCTTATGGGGCCGGATGGCGGCGTTGTTGATCAGGATGTCGATGTGGCCGAAGGTGGACATGGCCGCGTCGATCATGGCGTCCACTTCTTCTTTTTTTGAAACGTCGGCCAGCACGGGGAGCGCTTTGACTCCCAACTCTTCCACAGCGGCCGCGGTTGCCTCGGCCTCATCACGGTTGCTGCGGGCGTTCACTACGATGTTAGCTCCCTCGGAGGCCATCATCAACGCCGTGGCGCGGCCAATGTTTCGTCCCGATCCGGTGATCAACGCCACTCTGCCATCCAACTTGCCCATGGTTTTTCTCCTGAAATCCTAATTCGTGATGTCTTACGCCGCATTATAGCGTACGGCTTGCGATACCCTATACTTTAACCATGCGTCGCGCACTGAGCATCGTCGTTATCGTCCTGGTGGGTGCGGTTCTCGCCTGCGGGGACGGCGAGTCGGATGCCGACCGATATGCCCAAGCCACCATCGAGGCGGCCATCGCCAGGATCGCCTCCACTGCAGCGACAAACGAACCCAGTCCCGATGCGCCGACCGCGATCGCGCCCACGGCAGCTCCGACCATTGCGACGCCCACCGACGCTCCGACTGTTACTTTCCCAGCAGTACCGACTAACACACTCCTACCCACTCCCACCCTGCCCGCGATGCACGAAATCACGGAAGTGCGCAATTGGCAGTTCGCCGAGCAAAGCGCTCCCGACGTGGTGGACACAGTTCGCGCCGTTGACTGGATAGCCGACGGACTTCAAAACGCTACGGAATTCAACGCCGCCGAGCGTTTGCTCAACATCGGCATCCTGGCTCCTGAGACGCTGGATACTCTGCTGGATTCCCACACCGTTGGGAGCCGCCTGACGGCGTTCGACCTCCCGGCATTGCTATCGCTGCAGCGCATGGCCCAGGACCGCACCGAGCGGTTGGCCCAGCTGACCAAGGAGCCGTGGTTCCGGGACGGGCTCACCGACTCGGAAGCCGCCATTGTCGCCGCGCTTTACGAGCGGTCAAGATTCGTGTCGCCCGAATTCGACACCATCGTAGCGAACCCCGAATCGTTGAACGTGGAAATCAGGACGGCTACCAACCGCGCTGGCGGCGCGGTTCCCATAGCGATTCTCCGGTCGGGAACGATCCCTGCCGATTCGCAGGTGATGTCCACGAGCCGGTTGGCCGTGCCGCTGATGGAGGACATGTTCGACGCTCCGTTTCCGATGCCGGCAATCGTTATTCACATCACGGAGTACGTGTCCGGTGTTGCAGCCGGGACCAATTACCAGACGCACATCACCCTGAAACCCGCAATCGATGCCAACGAAATACCGGAATTTGCCGTCCATTCGGTGCTTCACGAAATCGCCCACTACTACCTTTACTCGAACCCCATTTGGTACGCCGAAGGGGGCGCGGATTTCGCGGCTTCCTACGCGCGGAACGTGGTCTCAGGCACTCCCATTGAGGCGACCAACAGCCCGTGCGCTGCGGCCGTTTCTTTGAGCGAATTGGAATTCCGCCTGCCCGCCGACCCGGGAGTTAACGAGGAGGACGCCGATTTGAGCCGATGCGTCTATTCCCTGGGGGAGCGTCTGATACTGGCGCTGTACCGCCATTTGGGTGAGGAGCAATTTTTGCAGGGCTGGCGTGAGCCGTATCAATCGCTGGCTGCTCAACCGACCTATCCGGTGGACTACGACTTTCCAGAGGTCGAACTGCGCGTCGGGTATTTGAGAGCCGCCGGCAGGCTGAATCAACCGGAGTTGGAACACATCTGGGACCAATGGTATCGGGGCACGGCCAGCACGATGGTCGAAGGGGCGCCTGATCCAACCGCGCCCGATCCCAACCTCCCGAGTGTCAACGGGCGCATCGACAGCGCCCACGTGTCGTTGACGCAATTCGGCACCCCGACCGACAGTTTTTCGGCCAGCGAGCAACAGGGTTGGGTATTTCTGAATCTGGAGTATTCCTACCAGGTACCATCCGGCGCAGAACAGCGAACGTGGGAACTGGTTGAGTATTACCAGGATGGATACGCGTACTCGCGCCGCAGCGTCGACGTTGATTTCGAACCGCAGTACGCCGGCGGCACGCGCTGGTTATCGCTGGGGCCGACGCCGCCACACCGTTGGGCGCCGGGCCGGTACTGGGCCTACGTGTACGAGGATGGGCGCAAAATCGCGGAAGTGGAGTACGAGGTAACCCAGTAGGCACTCCCGCGACGTGGTCTCCCTATCCCAGCAGGCGATTCAACGCTGAGTGCCTTGCGGGATCCAGTTCGCGGCCGGCCAGCGCGGGGTGGTCGGGGCTGTACCGGTGGCAGCGGAAGGTGGCGTTGGACAACTCCATACCGCCCAAGCCTCCGGGGCCGTCGTTGAACACAGGGAACGGGTTGATGTATTCCCAAACTATCTCGCCCCTTGGGGTCACCTCGAACATGCGGCCCGGAGCGCCCTCGCAGATCAGTGTGTTGCCGTTGGGCTGCCGTTCGGCGCTGCTGATGTTGTAGCTGTAGAACGAGATGGGCGGCGCGCCCAGGTATTGCCAGTGAATCTGGTTGGTTTCGGGATCAACTTCGACGATTCTGGAATGGCTGGCGCCGCGGCGATGGCTGCCGTTGTCGAAAATCAGCACGCGACCACTGTCCAGCCAGGTAGGATGGTGCTGCTCGTAGAGTTCACCGGGCCCCCACTTCCACTTGAATGCTCCAGAGGCGCGGTCAACGATGCCCACGGTACTGGTGAGCCGGTAGCTGACGAGGAGATCGCCGTCAGCGGTAACGTTGAGACAATTCTGATGGGTCCATTCGCGACGTGGTTCCATGTGGGAGATAACGTCCTCGGATGGGTCCAGGTGTTCCCAGGAACGCCACTCCCATACCGTGGCGCCGCCCGGCGTGACTTCCCGCACCAGGTCTCCCAGCATCCCCGGCGCGAAGTCCACGTCGTAACCGCCCTGGATTTGCGGCACCAGACCTTGGGGCAGGGGTTCCCACAGGAGTAGCAGGGTATTGCCGTTGGGCAGGCGTTCGTAGTCATGATGCAATGTGTTGTCCCGGTAAGCCCACACCAGGTTGCTGTCCCAATCCAGCTCGATGATGCTGGCCGATGAGCCGCCCACGGTTTCGATGCCGCCGGCGTCTTTGGGCGGCATGGTGCGGCAGAGCAGGTTGCCGTTGTCCAGCAGGTAGCCGTAGTGGATGCCCTCCTCCGAGTGCCAGCGGTGCACCACGTTTCCCTGCATGTCGATCAGGTAGGCATCCTTGCCGCCGCGAGTGGTCGAAAACAGCGTGTAGCCAAGTTGGCATGCCGTCGGCGTGTAGTGGATCAATCCCACCGGATGATGAATCGACCAGCCCATAATGAACCTCTCCGTGCTGGATGTTGGCGGATTATAGCAGGGCGCATCGCCGCGAACGTGGGCCGATCCAATGGTCTATACTGGCCGCGCGCCGGAACAAGGAGACCACGCCATGCAGCAAACGCCGATCCAAGCCCAACTGGAACCGCACGACCTCGAGCACCTCAACCGCTGGGTTGCGTCCGGCAAGTTTGTTGACCTGGCAGACGCCATTCAATCGGCCATTCACGCCGGCGTCAACTGGTGGTTGTTCGAGGAATTCGCCAAATGGGAGAAAGAAAAGTACGGCGGCATGACTGAAGTGGAATTCAACAAGGCCATTGCAGAAGAGGGCATGGCTCCCTTGGCAAAACCGCAGTCTGATCCGCAGGCCGCCTCAGTGGTGGAGTTCATTGCGGACTCTCCGGAGTACGAAGGCAAGTTTGGAAACGATGGCTCATCAGACTGGGACGATGCGATGTGGGGCGCATTGCGTACCAGATTGCGCTACCTGGTACTACATCGAGGTTGGAGCTGCGGCGAGATCGCGGAGAGGTTGAAGTGGGAAGGGCTCGCGGCATCAGAGGCCAACGTTGAGTCATGGTATCGCGGGCAAAAATTATCCAGCAATCCGGACGCGCTGTTGGACGCGCTGAACCGGATGCTGGAGGCGTAATGCCCGGATTGCTGAGAGGTGAAATTTATTGGGCTGATCTGGACCCCGTTCTCGGACACGAGCAAGCCGGCCGGCGGCCGATCTTGATATTAACCGAAGCGCTATCGAACACCCGAAGCCACCTGGCCGTTGCATTGCCCATCACCGCTTCTCGTCAACGGATTGGCTTCCCGTACGCCGTACGACTCCGATCGGTGGAAACGCGCCGTCCATCCTGGGTGCTACCACGCCAAATTCGGGCGGTGTCCGATGAACGCATATTGACCTACATGGGGATGGTTTCCAACAACGAACTGAAAGGCGTTGTTATGGCAGTGCTAGCTCACCTCCTGCCGCGGGGAAGCGACGTCGCATTGGGAGATTACGCGGGGTTGATTTAATCTCGCTGTGTGGATTCTGCTGGCCATCTGCAGCGCGGCCTCGCTGGGCTTCGCCAACATCGCCCACAAGAGGCTGCTGGACAACTACCTGGACGGGGTTGGCGTTCTTGGCGTCGGGTCGATCCTCACGCGTCTGACGTGCGCAGCCATCTTACTGGCGGCGGTGGGTTGGCCCACCGGGGCATCGTGGCAGGCCATCGGGACCGGCCTCCTGTCAGGCATCAGCCTCGGCACCGGCCTGCTGCTGCTGTTCCTGGGCTTGAAACTGGGCGAGGCCTCGCGGGCCGTGGCGGTCAGTCAGACCAATCCCATACTGGTGGCTCTATTGGCGCTGGCGATTCTGGGCGAGGCGGTTGGGCCGTGGCAGTGGACGGCGATCGCGCTGGTGGTTTTGGGCGCGATATTGGTGTCGGTGGAAGGACTCGGCAGGGGGCTGTTTCGCGTGACGCCGGGACTGACGGCGCTGGTGGGCAGTTCGGCCGGACTGGGGATGTCATTTTTCCTGGCGAAGCTGGTGCTCAGCGACCTGACGCCGTGGGAAGTTTTCGCGCTGCAGGAACTGGGAATGGTGCCGGTGTTCGCCGTGTTTGGCCGGCCCTCAAACTGGAGGAAGCTGTACTCGGGCCTCCGTTCGTGGCCGGCGCTGACCACGTTCCTGGTGGGAGAGGGCTTGCTGCCGCAACTTGCTATCCTGCTTTTCGTATGGTCATTCGCGTTTGGGCCAGTGTCGCTGGCGTCGGCGGTACTGGCGACTCGGCCGATGTTCGTATTCCTGGCCGGAACGCTGCTCAGCTGGCGGCGGCTGGGACTGCTGCAGGAATCGCTGGGAACGTCGGCCCTGGCCGCTAAGTTTGTGGCTATCGTGATGATCGTGGCCGGCACGACCTTGCTGGCGGTGTTCTGAGGGGAATCACCCTCACCCCCGTATTGAGCACGGGGCAAGCTCTGACCCTCTCCCATCAAGGGAGAGGGGAGATTGATCAAGGGAGAGGGGAGATTGAGACCGACTCCGCCGGCTGTCCCCGAAACTTCAGGCTCCAGAAGTGGACCGCGCCCACGGTGATGAAGATTCCCACGCAGTAGCAGATGATGCCCCAGGAGACGTCGAAGAATATCCGCGCCAGGATGATCGACGAGATGTAAACAAACGCCAGGGTCAGCGTCGTGCTGCGGGTGCGCCACAGGATCGCCAGCGCGGGGAGCGCGACCAGCAGCACCGGCCCGGTGAGCACGGCGGCGGTTACGCCCAGGGCAGTGGCTGCGCCGCGCCCGCCTCTGAATCGGAGCCAAACGGGCCAGATGTGCCCGGCCATGGCCGCAACGCCACTCAGCAAGCCCGCGCCCGTGACGGTGTCCCACGAACTGACCAGGGCGTTGACTGCCAGAACGGGAACGAAGCCCTTGGCGATGTCCACCGCACCAACAATAACGCCCCATTTGGCACCGAGCATCCGCCCGACGTTGGCCGCGCCCGCGTTACCGTCGCCGGCCAACCTGATGTCAGCCAGCGCGTTGCCGACGCGTTGAGTAACCAGATACGCGGTCGGCAGGCTGCCCAGCAGGTAACCCAGTCCGCCGGCGGCGGACCACGCCAGCAGCCAAACCATGTGTCACCTTTCCGTTAGGCAGGTACTCCGTCAGGCGGGTACCAAGTCGGCGGTTTTTACCTGGGTGCACCAGTGGCGGTACTTGGGGTTGTTGCCGACCACGATGTCAAAGTACATACTCTGCAATTTGCTGGTGATCGGTCCGGGTTCCCCGTTGGCGATGGGGCGACAGTCGAGTTCCACCACCGGGGTGAGGTGGGCTGCGGTGCCGCTGAGGAACACCTCATCGGCGAGATAGAGTTCGCTGCGGTCGATGGTCCGCATGTCGATTTCCAGGCCCAACTCGGCGCGGGCCAGTTGCATCACCGTGTCGCGGGTGATGCCGCCCAGCGCGTTGTCTTCCAAGCCAGGCGTGTAGATGCGGCCGTCCTTGACCATGAACAAGTTTTCGCCGGAACCCTCGGATACGTGCCCGTCGTGGTTCAGCAGGATGGCCTCGTCGAAACCGCTCAGCGTGGCCTCGGTCTTGGCGAGGATGCTGTTGACGTAGATTCCGCACGCCTTGATGCGCGCCGGGATCATGGGGTCGTCAACCCGTCGCCACGACGAGGTGCAGCATCGCAGGCGGTCACTGCCCAGGTAGTTGCCGAACGGAACGGTGATCAGCGTGAAGTCGGACGCCAGTTCCTGCAACTTCAGGTTGGCGACCAGTTCCTGGCTCTTGTACGCCAGCGGGCGGATGTAGATGTCGCTGGTGTGCTGGTTGCGCGTCACGAGTTGGGTGGTGATGTCGCAAAGCTCGTCGGCGGTGTAAGGAATGTCCAGCATCAGGATGCGGCAGCCGTCCAGCAAACGGACGTAATGCTCGCGCATGCGGAAGATGTTGATCGCGCCCTGCTCTTGGTTCCAGTTGCCGCGGATGCCCTCGAATACGCCGGTGCCGTAGTGGAGGGCGTGGGTCATTACGCTTACTTTGGCCTCGCTTACCGGAACGAACTGGCCGCGGAAGAAAACCTGGAGTTCGTCGGCGTTGAAGGAAGCCTGGCCATCTGTAGCGCCGTTGGTAGTCACGTAATGCCCCCTTTGAGCAAAGATTGCGGATCATTATAGCGGCGACTGCCGAGAGTTGCCAATTGGCGAGAGCCGGGGCAACTGTTCAGATTCGCTGAGCTATTTGCGCGTTCAACATGTCGGTCCGGCCCCCGTATCAGGTACGGGGCAGGCTTTGATCCGGAATCCAGGAAATCTTTACCCTGTTCACGGTGCCGATGACCAAGGTTTTTGGATACCGGCTTTCGCCGGTATGACGGTTTGGGTTTGGGATGGTCACCTCAGACCGGAACGGTTACGAGCCGGGCCCAGGGTCGTTCGATAATAGGTGTAAACCGGGTTGAGGGCATGGCTAACGCGCCGGGGCGGGAAGGTCCCAACGGAGGAATTTGTGGTAGCGGTCGCCGTCAACCCAGGGAAGCAGGTTGATTACGATGTCTTCAGGGTGAGGGACGTCCCCCTGGCGTCGGGCATTGTCCAGGCAGTGGCGGAGGTTACCGAAGGTGGGGAGGCGGCAGCCGGCCTTGACAAAGCGCTCGATGACTTCGGCCGGTTCGGGGGGTTGATCCGGGTCCCAGTGGTCGGCGACGGCTTCGGCGATGCGTCGGAGCTTGATGATGGCGAGTTCGGTGGCGAACCTGCGCTTGAGGGCGTTGATGCGACGACGGATTTGGGAAAGGGTCATGGGAGTACCTCGGACGGGAGTTTTTTTACATGGATAAAGGGGATAAACGGGATGGAACCGCCAGAGGCGGACCTGCGGCAGGATTGGGGAATTGGGATGGGATGGTGGAGATTTTGGCGAAATCCCGCTCATTTCTGCTCATTTCCGTTCATTTGAGTAGGGCTGGGATTGTGATATGGGGGTAAATGGTGGCGGATTGGGCGGGTTTGGGGGTGATATTAGTGGTTTTGGCGAGCGTTTGAGAGGATTTGTGGGAGCGGCGATCGGGGTGTTGGGTGTTGGGTGTTGGGGAGTTCGGTGTTTGGATGTGGGGATTGGGATGCACCATGCAAAAACACAACTTTTGACGGATACCTTCGAGTACGCCAAGCGGGAGAACAAGAAGCGGAAGGCCACGCCACGGGCAAATGTTACCAAAACGAGGAAACCCAAGGCCGGTACGTCCCCGTCCGGAAAAGCAAGGGCCCGAAGGCCACGCCTGACTGAGGAGCAGAAGAGAGAGCGCAACAGAACGAGCGCCGCGAACAGACTCCGAAAGCTCAAGGAACGCGGTCTCTGCAAAGACTGCCTTAGCAAGGCAACCGAAGGGCGCACCCGGTGTTCGGATTGTGCCGAAAAACACCGCCGATATTCGGAACAGCGCAACCGAGCAAGAGGAGTCCAGCCCCGCCATCGGAGCGACGACACCAAACCGTTGGAACCAATCCGGAAAGAGAGCTCCGCGCAAGACGCCCAAGCTGCGGGCCGAACACCCAAGAGGGTGCGCAGCGAAGCGTACAAGCAAAAGAAACGGGAAACTCAAGCTCAAACGCGTGCCGAACGCATATCCCTCGGCCTTTGCGTGGCATGTGGCAATCCCGGCATTGAAGGCCAAACTCGCTGTGCCGACTGCGTCCTGAAGCACCGCGCCAGCAACCGACGCACCGATAAAATCGAGCCACGGAAAGCGGCGAAGCCGTCAGGAGAAGAGAAGACTACCATGGCTCAAAAAGACAACCCCGAACACGGAACGTTCGCACTTGTAGCCCAAGTTCCGGGTCAAGTCAAAATAAGCGGTTCGCCGCGAAAGCCTCGGGTTCCTCGCCCGCGCCGCAGCCAGGTCGAACAGGGGAGGCTGCCAGGCGTACCCGCCAGCGACAACGAAAGCAAGGAATGATCGACGGGCGGCGCACTGACTGTCGGGCCACTCCGAACAGGCCAATGACTCCGCCCTCCCCGTCGCCGTCGAGGGCGCAACGTCACCACCGACGACGGCCCTCTGCCCAGTTCCTTCCGCTGGGAGCGGGCGCTTTCCGCCGGAGGATCACCGGAAGACTGCAATCCGCACGCACACACCGAGGCACGGGCCAATCTCACCCGAACGTCGCAGACCAGTTAGGTCACAGGAACGTTACCATTCGCCCAAAATCCTGCGCCGGCATAGGAGACAACCTGTCATGATCTCGACGCTCCCCTTCTTCCCGCCACTTCCCGACGAACCCGCCGTAGGAACTTTCTACCGGCGCCCGTGCGTCCGCGCCCATTGGCCCAAGGAGCGGATACACTGGCTGCCCGTCCTCGGCCCCATCCACGCCGACAGGGAGCACATCGGAGCCGATTTCGAGCATCTCCACGTCGACTACCGCTTCTTGAACTTGACGTTCCGACGACACCTCGACCACCTAATTCAGGACTCCAACGACATCCAGTGCATCAACAGTGTCTATTCGACGCTAATATCCTACGTCTCGCCACTCGGGTATGAAGATCCGGTGGAACTGGACAAGATCCACCAGATGGACATCGACCCATCGTCATGGATGTCCGTCCGTCCTCGCAAGTACCAAGGGCCCTACCCTCCCTACCCATTCGGACACTTCTCGTGGCTCCACGACCTCAACCACGCCTACGCCGAGCGAACACTCATCAAGGGGACCATCTGTCCCCACAGGGGGGCCGACCTGGCCGGCATCACACCCGACGCGACCGGCGTCATCACTTGCCCGCTGCACGGTCTCCGCTGGCTCGCCAGCACCGGCAAGATTGTGATGCCTGGGCCTATCCCACATCCCAGTGGTCGCCAGCATTGAGGCCGAACTCCACAACGGTACGGAAGAACAACCACGTCCGATCCAGCCTGACAGCACCGGCAGAGAGACTTCCGGACTGACCGGAACGCACCGAGGACCAAACCAACTCGCGGCCGCGCGAGGCCAGCGACACGAGACCACGACGGTGGCGGAAGACGCCAGTACCGTCTAAAATCAAAAGGACCGCACCCGAGCAAGTCAATGACCACTCCCACGCCCATCGCCACCTTTGAGGACATCCTCGCCGCCATGGAGAACAACCCGCAGCTCCAGGCGGCCATGCGCCAGCACGTCCTAGACCAGGAGTTCCTGCAACTGCCGGCCATCGTGCGGGAACTCCAGCAGACCGTCGCCCAACTGGCCCAACTGGTACACGACTACATCGCTGCCACCGACGCGCGGCTCAGTCAGATCGAGGAACGCCTCGACCGTCTCGAAGCCGGCCAGGCGCGACTGGAAGGGGACGTTGCGGAACTCAAAGCCGGCCAGGCGCGACTGGAAGGGGACGTCGCGGAACTCAAAGCCGGCCAAGCGCGACTGGAAGGAGACGTCGCCGAACTGAAAACCGGTCAAGCCCGCCTCGACGGGAACATGAACCGCCTGATCGGCTCGGACTACGAGCGCAAGGCCGCCCGACGCGCCAGCCGCCTGGCGCAACGACAACTGTCCATCAGCGACATGCGGGTCATCTACGCCATCACCATGCCGGACGACAACCGGCTCCCCGAATTGCTGGACCAGGCCATCGCCGCTGGCCGCATCGACGCCGAGGAGGCCGACGAACTGGAAAACGCTGACCTGATTTTGGCCGGACCCGGACAGTACGTCGTGGCCGAAACGTCCGTGACCGTGGATGAAAACGACATCGAGCGCGCCAGACACCGAGCCGACCTGCTGGCCAAAGCGACGACGGCTCCCGCAAGGGCGACGGCAATCGGCGCACACGCCCTGGACTCCGCTATTCAGTACGCCGCCGCCAACGACGTGGCCATAATGATACTTCCTGAATAGGACCGTCGGCGTCGCCACGGCAACAGAAGTGCACCGAGCCGCGACCGCAGGTCGGAACAAGTGGCTTTTAGGACAAATTTGGGCGCAACCCAAGCCAACGAGCTTCGCCCTTTGCCGTCCGCCGCCAGAATTCCCCGCAGTGAGGAACTTACGCCCGGCCTGCCAAGTTGCGATGAATTGCATTACGAGGCAGACCACGTTGGCGAACGCTGGGCCGCTCTGCGGCCTCCGCTCCCGAGAAATCACAGGAGGCTCCCCATTGGGTCAGCATTATGTCCCGCAGAATTACCTGAAGGGTTTCGCGGACCCAGAACACCCGACCATGATCTGGATGTCCGACAAAAACGAGCCCGCCCGCAGACCCAAACTGCTTCCCATCAAAGCCGTGGCGCAGCAGCCCGATTTCTACACTGCGGAGGCCGAACGATGGCTCAACAAGTTTGTGGAGATACCCGCCCAAGAGCAGCTACGTCGGCTGGCGGCGGGTGAGCGCATAGCAGGGGTTGATCGCCTGATCGTGGCGATTTACATCCAGGTCATGGCGCTGCGGGTCCCGTTGGCCCGAAACGTGTTGGGCAACATGGTGCGGGATGGCGTTGCGGACTTCGTGGCTGAGCTCAAGAGCGACCCGAATGAGGTTCCTGAGGGCATGAGCGTAGAATCCTTCCACCAACTCCTGGATTCACGGCAGCAGGGCATCAGCGAAAACGGTCCTTCACTCGAACCGATGCGGGAGCCCTGGATCCAACGCGAGTCGGTGGATATGATCTACGCAATGACCTGGAGAGTCGTCAGCGCGTCCGCTCCCAACGCGTTCTTCACCGGAGACAATCCAGTGTCCTTCAATTACGAGACCGGTCTGCTGCACCCTGAAGGAGAACTCACCTTCCCCATATCTTCCCAAGTCGCGCTGCACGCCAGTTGGGTACCCGGCCCGGCTGAGACGATGTTTGTGTCAGGCGCTGATTTCGTGGCCCAGGAAATCAACCGACGTACCGCTCACGCAGCGGAGCGGTTTCTTTTTTCGGCCAACGAAAGGTAGTTACATACCTGTGTACGCCTGCTTCACGCCGGCCAAATGCCGTCGTTCCCCAGACCAACCTAACCGCCCACAAGCGGCCACCACTCCAATTTGACCCCGATGCCCAGTACGATACCGACCGCCAGAATCACAATGCCGCCGATAACCGCCGCCCAACCGACACCTTGCCGTCCGCTGAATGAAAGGTTCCAACAGTTGTGCCTTATCCTGGCTGTGCGCCAAACCGTAGGTATGCCGTAAGCAAGACAAACGCAACCCAAAACGATTGCCAAGATTGGTACAAGCATTTTCCTACCCCTACCCCAGGAGGTTCCCCATCACTACAATTCCGGTCAGAGTCCGGTCGATTGACCGGGCTTTTCATCATATCAGGTGAAGATGGTGGCGTGGGATGCAGAGTTCAGGCGGCTCTGATGGCCAGTGTACATATGTATGTAATTGCCCAACGAAACCGCCCAGGCTGACGAATCGGCGAACGAACCACAGCCGAGGATGTACCCTTTCCCTTGGTGATAGTACAGGAAGTCGACCCGCACATTCTCACGCCTGGCATCGAACCAGGAGACCTGTTGCCGCAAGCCGTTTGAACAAGTTCCACATGGTCAATCGCCTGACCTGCTCGGACCACGAGCGCAAGACCTCCCGTCGCGCCCGCCGACTGGTGCAGCACTACCCGTCAGACCAGGAAATGCGAGTCATATACGCCATCACCATGCCAAACAGCAATCAGTTTCCTCAGCTGTTGGACCAAGGCGTAGCAGCCGACCGCAATGCCGCTCAAGAAGATGGCGAACTGGATTACGCGGACGTAATCCAAGCTGGCACCGACTGCCAATGGTGGCGGAGACGTCGGTAACGGTGGACGGAAACAACGTGAGGCGAACCAGAGGGCAGGCGGACCCGATCCGGGCTACCTCAGTGTCTGTGCAGGGGGTAGTGATAGGCGTTCATGCTATGAACGCGGCCGTTCAGGACTCCGCCGGACACGACGTGGCGATTATGATCCTGACCGGATAGACTGGAGACATCGTTGCAATCGTTCCCAGATGTTAGATGTTCCCAGCATATTCTAAGCACAGGAGCAAATCATGGATCCCGGAATCCAACAGTATGTCGATGTGGTCAGGCAAGGCGCCGAAATCGCCCACCAGACTGGTCTGACTGGTCGCATAGCGGGGTGGATAACCAGAGGAGGTCGCCGGCCTGACTACCGCGAACGCGCTGTAGAGGCCATGCGCGACAGCGCCTTGCAAACGTTGGCCAGTCTGGAACTAACCGTGGCGCAGGCCCTGCAGATACTAGGCCCGGACTTCCAACTGGAGAACCTGGCCTTACTGGACCCCACATGGCGCCAGCACTGGGAGGAAAAGGCACGCCGGGTGGGCTTTGACGACGACGAGAGACGAACATGGTGGGCGCGACTTCTGGCCGGCGAGGTGCAGCAACCTGGGTCGTTCTCCCTGAGGGCGTTGGCATTGATGGACACGCTATCAACGGAGGAAGCGCGTCTGTTCACGAGAGTTTGTGCGTATGCCTGGATGACGGACGTTTCGACGCCCGTGATCGTGTTGCCTCAGGGGACAGAACAGTGGCATCTGGATAACGCGGAAGAACTTCCGCTGAGCTATTGTGGGCTCATTGAGAACGGTCGCCCTATTGGGTGGTACTTTACGAAATCTCGTGTTTCGAATGCGTCGCACGACGATGCCCCATTGGGAGTGCACATGGGGTTCGGCGACGACAATTACATCTTGTATGCCCGCAGGGAGGGAACTGAGATCAAGATTCAATGTGGGTACCTGAGGTTCACGGAGGTGGGCAAGGAGGTTTTCGCGCTCGTCGCACCAGACCAAAGGCGGATGTCCCGATCCTATCGGGATCACATGCTTTCGCAGTGGCGAGAGGCTTATGACGTCATTCCTGTCCGCCTCATTGACGTTACGGGAGACGGTTCGAACTGGAAGTTTGACCCAATCAAGGACGCGAAATGAAGACGGACGGCCAAGACGTTTGTGGTCGACCTTGCCCCTGAGCCAAGGGAGCGTCGTGATCAGAGTCGAGTAATTCACACCACCAGCCCAGTCCCCGTTGAAGAGAACCGTGAGTTCTACCAAGCGATGCTGATACCGGAGCACTGGAGATTCGACGCCACCGGAGAGAAGGCACCAGCCAGTCTGGCGACCGACTGGTGGACCGACGGTATGAGGATGGCCAGTTGGGTTGCCACGACCCAGAGAAAGGGCCACACATCGCTACCTCTGTGACCAAGCGGCCCCGCGCCGATGCCGCCAGACCCGGGTCCCCGAGCTGTAAGAGCGGTCGCCAATGGGTCGCGTGACCACGTCGGAAACTCCTCCACCAGCGGCACCTACAACCCCGGGCGCCGCAACACAGACGATTCGGCGATGAGCAGGCTGACCTCACCATTGGACGCGATGCGTCGGGCAGTTCGGCGCCCCTCCTTCTGGGCCATTCTGACCTGTTGCGTTCTGGTCTACGTGCTGGTTTGGTGGCTGGACCTCACCGATGACCTGCTGGGCAGCATCACTCTTACCGTGCTGGTCACTGTGATGCTGGCTCTGGAATTCCCTACATCCCCGACGCAGCGCCCGTGGCAGGCCCATTCGATCTGGTTCGCCGTGTTTCTCGCCGGTGGCGTGGCTCTCCTCGCCGGCCAGAAATTCCACATCGTCCCATTGGGGGCCAACAGCGCCGTCGCGATGATCATCCTGCCTTTCTATCTGCTCGCCTGGTGGATGATGGGCCGCAACTGGTTCCTCATGACTGGAGTGGCGCTCTCCGCGGCTGTCATGATGATCTACTGGACGGCGGCACTGACCAAGGATGGAGACAATCCGTGGGACCTGCTTTTGTTGCCGTTGGCCACTGTAGTTCTGGTAGCCGTCCTCTGGTCGCCTTTGGCGTTATTGTGCTTGACTTGGGTGGTCCGGCTCAAAAACCGCCGGCTCGCCGGCCCGGGTTTGCAGGCTCTGCTGATGTCCTAGCTGTTCATACCGACCATTGTGGTCGCCATCTTGGTACCGGGGATGCTGGGACTCCCCGACATTTGGACGGCGGTGTCGCTGACCATGACGGGGTTCATACTGAGTACAGTGGTCTCCGAGCCGCTGCGACGATTCTTGCTCAGATGGGGCAACCTGACCAACGACGAGTGAACCGACGGACTGATGGACAGTGTGAAGTCGTCCGCGCAATGCCGTGGGGTGAAGAAGCATGAATAAAATCAGCGCCGACTCGCTTGCCGCCCTGCTTGGTCGGGCAATAAGCACAACGCGGGTAATGGACGTGCGTGACAGCGTGGCTCCGTCTGCGGTGGACATGAATGCCTACCGGTCGCTGTTGAGGTCGCTGCGCGAGTCCTATGATCCGACCACGACGACCTACGTCCGTTTGCTCAAGCCCGTCATCCAAGATACCGAGGTCAAGGGCCAACTGGCGGGCGTAATCAGGGCTCATCTGCACGAGTTCATCCGTGACGACCAGATCCAGTCTGCGGTATTCGCCATCAACGGTGGCGCCTCAGATGGGTTCGGGATCGACGACCTGCTGGAGCATTGGCTTGACATCGCGATAGCCCGAGGTCCTGATCAAGCAGCCCAAGCATTTCTTGCGGGCGTCAAGGCTCCCAATGTGCGTTACCGGAAGATGGCGCTGCTCCAGGGGATGCGAACGGACCGCGAAATCGCCGTCACCGACGGCATACGGCTAATCCCGCTGCCTAATAATACCGCCGATTTTCCACACTACCTGCCGGAATTGGATGGGCCCATGGTTCCGAGGCCTGGGGACCTCCTGAACGGCACCATACTGGTGGTCAACGCATCGGTTTCACCGGTGTTCATAAATCCAGTGAAAACGGTGGGCGACGGTAACGAAATACCGGGCAGACACAGGATTTTCAAGTACGAGGATGCGTCCGGCGAGCCCTTGGGCTTCAACACAAGGCAATTCTGTGACGCGTTGTCCTTGATTGCCGGGAGGGCGATCCAGTCAGCCATGTGGTGGTCGCATCTCGACGACGACCACATTTGCAAGGTGAGGACATCCTACGGCGGATTCGGCTACGTCCCGACCGTATTGAGCCATCGCTTTTCTGACAGCGGTTCCGGAGACGTCGCAAACATTGTCCAAGAAGCGTTGTCCCTGTACCGAGCGCGCAGGGCTCTAGCTGCCAGGACCGCGGCGCGGTTGGCGGTTCCCATCGACCGGTGGGTACGCTCCCACACCGACACGTCAATCGTTGACAAATTCATCGACCTGGGGATCGCCCTGGAATCGCTGTACCTGAACGACGGGAACACTGCCGAGTTGCGATTCAGGTTGGCTCTGCACACAGCATGGCACTTGGAATCCTCCGGACCAGAACGAAGCCGTTTGATGCGCGAGTTCCGCGCCATCTATGACCTGAGGTCCAAGGCTGTCCACACCGGGTCCGTCGACGATACCCAAACTACGCGCGAAACCCTGGCCAAGGCCCAAGAATGTTGCCGACGTGCCATCATCAAGTTCATTACAGACGGCGAATTTCCGGATTGGGACAGGCTTGTGGTCAACTGAAGAACGCAGGTCGCCAGTGGGCCAGACCACGGGCGCAGCGATTGATGCCGCCCGTCACCGTCGAGCAACTACATGGTTGTTGAGATTGGTCGTCTTCCTGTGGTGGCTGCTGCTGCTGATCACGTGAGCGCCCACCCCGATCCTCGGCCCGCTCCGCGGCGGGAGAATGGCCACAATGAACGGTCAGAAAAGCCTCGTCACCGGACTGTCCGGCAGTCTCGTGGACGTGGGACATGGCGCGCTCGACATCAGGGGATTTCTCCACCGGACTTGGGGTTGTCCCTGACCGACACCCCGTAACGCGCTGCCACATCTTTGGGTGCAAAGCCAGTGAATGACCGGTGTCCAAATCATCGAAAGCCCAGGGTTGATGTTAAAATGCCCCGCTTGCGGGGCGCTCCAGTAATTTTGCCGGAACGCCCCACAGCGACGATACAGTAAGTCTGTGGGCGTACGTGATGGCAATTCCGGAAAATCATCTCAAGATCTGGGCCCAGCCGGGCACGGTAAAGGGCGCGAAGAATACCCACGCCGCAATTCGCAAAGCTCTGGCGGGACACGGGTGGCCGGACGATGTTCGGTACCGAACGTATTTGCAGGGTTCTTACCGGAACAACACCCACCTCCGGCGTCAGAGCGACGTCGACGTCGTGGTGGAGCTGACTTCCATGCCCATTCGGGACGGTTCCCTGCTGCCCGTTTCTCAGCAGAGATTGTTGAAAGAGCGATTCCCCGAGCCGGAATACGGATGGCGGCGGTTCCGCAGGGACGTGCTCAGGGCCGTTACCGACAACTTCGGGGCGTCCAGGGTCAAGGAAGGCAAGAAGACCCTAAAAGTGGTGATGGAGTCCCCCGAAATTCCCGTTGACGTGGTGGTAGCCGTCCTCTACCTGAAATACACGCATTATCCGGGCAAGCGCAGCTACAAGAACACCGAAGGGATGGGGTTGTACCTGCCGACGGAAGGGAGATGGACCGTCAGCTATCCGCACGTGCATCGCCGAAACGGCGTCCTGAAGGAGAAATCGACGAACTCGCGGTTCCGCCGCACCATAAGGATGTTCAAGAACGCCCGCGCCCAGCTCATCGAAGAGGGCAGGCTGGGGCCCAACACGGCGCGGTCATACCAAATCGAGTGCCTTTTGTTCAACGTGCCGGACCGGCTGCTGACTGGCACCCATCAGTCGGCGTACTCGTCCGCCCTCGATTGGCTGCGCCGCAGCGACCTGTCGCGCTTCTCCTGCCAGAACAAGCTGGTTCCCCTGTTCGACAGCGGACCGGACTCATGGAATGAGAAAGACGCGAGAACGTTCATCGACACGTTGATCAAGCAGTACGAGGGCTGGTAGGCATTACCATGCACGATTACGCCATCGACTCACGGGAGCGTGTCTTCGTGGTGAGGATCCTGTTCATGGTCAGCACCCTCGTGTCCGGGGTTGCAGCCATGCTCATCCCGTCCGACCTCATCCCCATGCGATGGCTGCTTCCCATTCCGTCCATCCCTCTGGTCTTTGGAGTTTCCTATTGGGCGTTCGACAACTGGCTCTGGCGATGGCGGTTCCTGAGAACGATGCGGTTGATCAGCGTGCCCGACCTGCGGGGCGCATGGGCAGGCACGATTGCCAGTTCGTACTACCAATTCGAAAACTGCCAGCCCGTGAACGTCACGATTGAGCAGACCTGGACAAAAATGGCAGTGCGTCTGAACGCCGCGGAGTCGCGTTCCTGGAGCGTGACCGCCTCGGTTCTTACCAACGCGCCGGAGGGCGTAGTCCTGACCTACCTTTTCGACAATGCGCCTGAAGCCGAAGCCGCCAGCAGCATGCAGCGATTCCGTGGCACGACGGTCCTGGTCAGTTCTGACCCGGGCCGACTCGAAGGCCACTACTACACCGGTAGAGGGAGAGCAACCCACGGGTCACTCAGACTGCTCCGGAAACTCCGTGATTGATAACTCTGTGCCGTCATTCGCCCGCTGCCCCGTCCCTGCCCCCGCCATCCTATAACCCACCCGTGGCTCGGTGATGATGTACCTGGAGTTGGTGGCGGAATCCCCCAGCTTGGGCGAGCGCTCGCCCACCCGCTCCAGACCCCACACCCGATGGAGCAGCACGCTCTGGTTCAGCGCCAAGTGGGGTTTCTCCTCGGCCATGAGGCGAGGCACATCAGGGGGTCGGCGGTGACGATAGGGGCGTAGTCGGCTGCTGTTCGGCATCTTGCGCCGGCATCTCGGGGGACGGGAAATCTTGCACTCCGTCCCCGTGGTCGAGCAGGGTCATCACGCCATAGGGGATCGCCGTCAGAGAGCAGGCCGAGTCCAGCGATCCTTGGAGCACCACGTCGAAGACCACGCTCTCGCTGATGCGCCGGCTGGCCTGGCTGAGGCGGGACAGGCACTCCCGCAATCCCTCCAAATCCCGGTCCCGCCGTTCCAAGTCTGCTTCCAGTCCCCCAACCCTTGAACCGCTACAAAGGGGACGCTGGGGGTTAGCGCGCTGATCCGGTAGCTGTACCAACTGAATCATACAAAAACTGATACAAATGATAGGTGCTACATTTACTCCCATTACACGGCGGATGGTGTAGGGTTTTCCTAGCTGTCCAGTCCCGTCTTGGCACCGGTGGCCTGGCGCCGCTGGGGGAGGATAGAGTCGGTTCCCCGGTTGCGGCGGCAACGAAAACAGGCACCCCGCCGGGGCTCAACACGCCGAGTGGGCTCGCCCGGAAAGGCGTGGGGAAGGAGAACGCCGCGGCATGTTCAACGTCAGCAGCCATAGCAGCAAGGCCGCCTGCATGACAGCTTCGCCGGGCGCGAACGCATGCAGGTGGGTAACACTTGCCTCCGCACGGCGCTTGCGCCGGATGTCAATCGTGCCGGCAATGGGTCCGGGAAGATTTCGCAGTAGCCGCCGCCGACAGAATTCCTAAGCTGATGACGGAGACTGAGGCCATGGGACATCGAACCGTATTCCGGCACCCAACTGTAATCACCGGTGTCGCCGTTGCCATGGTCATGGCGGTGACAGGAATCTTTGCCCTGATCCTGGGGCCCCATGATCCAAACGCGGCAGATCCGGTCACATACTTCACCCCTCCAGGCGGATCTGCGGATGGCGGCCCGGTTCACATCCTCGGGACCGACCATCTTGGGCGGGACGTGCTGGGCCGCATTGTCACAAGTTTCAGGACCAATCTGTACATCGGTCTCCTGGGAACCTTTTTGGGAACACTGGCCGCGTGGTTGCTGGTCATCGTGCGCAGCATCAGAGGCGCTATCCCTGCTCCCGAATCCTCTGCGCCCCTGTTCGGTCTCCCGTTCTACCTCCTGGCCATCCTCACCTACATCGTCGGCGTCTTTGTGTCCCTTTCGGTGACGGCTTCCTTGGCATCGGCGGTTGTGTATGTGATCGTATGCGCAGGAGTGTTTTCGGCCATCCTGCCAATGGCCCTTGTTTCTGAGTCCACCCGCAGGGATGGCACATCCTCAAACCCGATTCGGCTTGCCGTCCGCTGCGGGATTTCGCTGTTGCCGGTGACTTTCAGCCTGGCCCTGCTGATGGGCCTCTTCATCGAGTTTTCGTTATCGTTCCTCGGAGTGGGTGTGCCGCCTTCGGCTCCGAGCCTGGGCGTGATGGTTTCACACGCGACCCGCCACGCCGTTTATTGGTGGACGTGGGTCTTCCCCTTGGGGATCGTGCTGGTGGGCGTGGGGGCTCTCTCAGCCATCGCAATCCCGGTGGGCAGAGGTCTTGCCCCGCCGGCCAGGGCGGTTCTGCCAGCCCAGGCAGGCACCCCGGCAGGGTTCTGGATACGATTGGCGGCCTACCTGATTGACCTGGCGGCGATAATGCTCTTCATCCTCCTCACCTCTATCCTCTATGCCACGGTGGGCCTGGCATCCGCGTTTGCAGGGGCCATTTTCATTATCGCGGTTCTCGCGGCCTTGGTCTGGATTCCGGCGGTCTCGCCCGGCAAACGCGCTCTTGGCTTGCGCGTATTGAGACCAGACGGTACCACGGCGGGGCTGGGCCGGAAACTGTGCCGCTCCCTGGCCCAGATGCTTTCGGAAGTGATCTTCTTCATAGGCATCCTGATGATTGCCTTCCGAAGAGACCGGCGCGGGCTCCACGACCTGATTTGCGACACGGTTGTAGTCCGTAGGCCCCCGAACCCCCTGGGATAGCCTGCTTCATCGGCGCCAATACAGCGGAGGCTGGCAACCCTGCGGGCCGACGGCTGGGGGACTCGGTGATGCGGGGCATGACCCAGCGCAGGCAGCACCGTTGGTTCCTGACAAGAAGGGCGGTGGACGAACTCTACGTCACCGCCCACCGGCACCCCAGCCCCCGCGAGGAGGCCCGTGCCGCCGGACTGGCCCAGTCTCACCCGCACGGGGAACTGCCTCAGGACTTCCAGGACCGTTTCGCCTTGGGCCACGACCATTCCGTCCACTTGGAGAGTCAAGACAATTCACTTTTCGCCGCCGCAGATCCGGTGGAGGATGACTCCAGCGGCGACAACGGCAGCCTCGACCACGAGCACCAGCCCTGGACCGCTACGTCGCGGGGGGAGATGTCCCTGCGACGGCTGGCCATGCTGGAACCAGTCTACGCCCTGGCCCAGAACCCGCTACGCAGCGGAAGGGTGGTCAGGCCGGACAACGACGTGGCGGTTGGACAGGACCCAAGTCGCCCTGCACTGCCGCCGGTAATGTGCGCTGGAGCGGGGGAACTTGGTCCCGCCAGGGACAGCTAACATCGGCAGGACGGAGGAGAGAAAAGAAAGCCGGATCCGGGCAAGGCCGCCGGTCAGGATGGTCATTCCGGCGGATCCGGGTGGTTTCGTTCGTCCGCATCCCCCGCCGACATCCTGTATCCCACCCGCGGCTCGGTGAAAATGTACCTGGAGTCGGCGGCACAGTCCCCCAGCTTGCGGCGCAGCTTCTTCACCACGTTGCGCACCAGCCAGCACTCGCTCACCCGCTCCAGTCCCAAAACCCGCTGGAGCAGCACGCTCTCGCTCAGCACCAAGGGAGCCTGGACCGCCAGCTCGTAGAGCCCCACCTGCTCCGTGCCTGTCGGCTCCACCGACCGACCCAGTGCAGGGTGTAGTTGACGCCAAGGTCTCCCACGGAGCGGCACACCCACAACTGGCCCGGGCAGTCCCCAGCCCTCACACAACGCCGCGTCAACGTCCGAACTCCCGTCAATGCGCCAGCCAGCCGCACTGAACCGGAACAGGCGCTCTTGCCGAATCTCGACATAACGGCGCGGCTGCTTCAGCTGGGAAAATTTCTCTCCCGGGCAAGGCAAAGTCCCGATTCGGCACAATACCCATGAGCAGATTCAATCTCCCCCGTTACCCATCCCCCGCAGCGTCAGCCTACTGGCCTCGCACTCCTGAAAACCGCCGGAGGTTTAGCAGCAACATGAAACTCGTCGCCCAAACCCCACGACTCCTGCTCCTAGCCGCAACTCTGGTGGCCATGGCCAGCTTCTTCGTCCACGACGCGCCGGCGGCCCAAGCGCAGGAAACCGGCACGCCCGGGGCCCTGGATACGTCCTTCGGAACCGGCGGCAAGATCACCGCCGACTTTCGCGTCGGGGAAAAACGAACTGTCGCCGCGGCGGAATAATCTCACTGGCGTAACTACCAATATCCAATCTGCACGCACAAACCGGTTGTCACAGGAGACGACTCTAATGAACCAAGTACGTGAAAAAGTACGCGACGGCATCAAGGTAGCACGTCAATCCCTGATGGGCTTACGTCCCATACCGCCGCAGGACTCGCCGAACGCGCATAGGGGATCGCTGCGGAAGCAAGCCGCCGCGGTCCGGCTGTCGCCCGCTCGAGTGGCCGTTGTGGTCGCGACGATGGCGCTGGCGGTATTCGCGGCGATGGAGGCAGTTCCCGCCCAGGCTCAGGGTTCGCCTAACACCGTGACACTCTCCGTCACCCCCAACCCGGTGCCCGAGGGTTCCAGCGTCACCGTCATGGCCATTCTGTCCAAGAGACAAACCGTCGCTCGCGACATTCCGTTGAGCATCACCAATGGGACTGCGGAGACTGGGGACCGCGGAGCTCTCGAAAAGATTGTCATCCCGATCAACTCCGTCGCCGGCACGGGCATCATCACCACGACCGTGGACGCCGATGCCGACCACGAAACCTTCACGGTATCGCTCGGGGAACTTCCCTCGGGTCTCAAGGTTGGCACCCCTTCCTCGGTGCAGGTCACCATCCTGGACGATCAGGGCACGACCCCCGTCGCGAAAGCCATCTGGGAGGGTGGCGCCTTGACCACCGTACACAAGGGGAACCGCCTGTTGGGTTGCAGCAACGGTTTCCCGGAGAATGATAACCGGTTCAGACACAGGCGGTGCGATCAGGCCTTCGATTCGGACAGCGGCAAATTCACCTACGGATCCACGGAATACGAGGTCGAAAACGTGACCTGGTCTCCGAAGGGAGGCCTCAATTCCCACCCAAGCGTGGGGATCGTCTTCAACAAAAAGTTGCCCGATGAGGATTGGGTGCTGGTGGTGGATGGCGGCGCCTGGTTGTCCCGGCAGGACGTCAGCAGCGACATGTCGGTCAAAATCCGCAAAACCGGAGACGGATCGAACGGCTGGCACTATTATTGGAGGTACGTGAGCGGCGTCCGTTGGCACGAGGGCGGCAAGGCCCACCTCAGCCTGGTGGTTCCCAAGTCCACCACGCCCACCGTAGCGCTTTCGGCCGCGCCCAACCCGGTGCTGGAGGGCGATACGGTGACGGTGACCGCCACCCTGTCCTCGGCAATGTCCAGCGACGTGACTATGCCGCTGCGCGGGGCGGTGTCCTCCATCAACATCACAGCCGGCCAGACCACAGGGACGGCCACTTTCACCACGGATGAGGACACCGACCACGAAGGCGGCACTCAATGGACCGAGGCCCAGTACGACGAAACGTTGACGGTGGCCTTGAACCAAGACCTGCCGGCGGGAGTGTTGACGGAGAAAACCGTCGGACCCCCGCATTCGGTCAGTTCCAAGTTCCTGAAGATCAACGTCATTGATGACGACGTGGCGCTGCCCAAGGTGGCGCTGGGCGTGAGCCCGGGCAACACGATCAACGAGGGAGAGACAGCCGACGTGAGGGTGCGGATGTCCCGTACGGTGTACGGCGACGTCACGGTCCCATTGAAGTACACGCCAGACACGGCGGAAACCGCCGATTACTCCGGGCCGGCGTCGCTCACCATCACCAGGCCTCTCTCGGACGCCAGCACCGGAACCATCACCGTACCCGAGGACGGCGACAACGAGGAGTGGGAGTCCTTCACGGTGTCCATCGACGCCGCAAACCTGCCCAACTGGCTCAAGGCGGGCAACGTATACAGTTGGAGGCCGTCCTACAAGGTCTGGATCCACGACACCACCCCACAGGAGTCCCCAGGTCAGAACTCCCCCTGCGCCAACTGCGGGACCGGGGGAGACACGGGCTCGGCTCCGCAGCCGTCGTCCCCGCCAAATCAACCTCCCACGGTGTCGTCGAGCATAGCGGACTTCACCATCGTCAACGAGAGCGGATCACGGCGGGTGTCCCTTGGTGGGGTGTTCGACGACCCCGACGGCGACAGCCTGACCATCACCGCCCGCTCGTCGGACGAGGCCACCGCCACGGCGTCGGTATCCTCCGACGGGTCGAGCCTGACGGTGAGGGCGCGGCTCCGAGGCACGGCGACCGTGACGGTAACGGCGCAAGATGGTAACGGGGGGACAGTCTCAGACGCCTTCGTCGTAAGGGTGAAGGCCGCGCCGATGGTGGCGTCAGCCCTGGCCGACGTGTCCAGCTTGGAAGCCGGTTCAACGCAGGACGTGTCCCTGTCGGGAGTGTTCGGCGACGCCGACGGTGACGCGCTGACCGTAGCCGCCGTGTCCTCAAACACGGCCAGGGCCACAGTGTTGGTGGCGTCCGGCGGTTCCAAACTGACGCTCGCCGGCGTGTCCGAAGGCACGGCGACCGTCACGGTAACGGCCCAAGACTCCGACGGTAACCGGGTCAGCGACACCTTCGACGTGGAGGTCGCCGCCCGGGAGCAGCAGCCGTCGCAGCCGCCCAACCAAGCGCCCACGGTGTCGGCGTCCATCGCCGACGCAACCATCGTTAACGAGAGCGGGACAAAGGACGTGTCCCTGTCCGGGGTGTTCAGCGACGCCGACGGCGACAGCCTCACCATCAGCGCAGCGTCCTCGGACAACGCCGTGGCAACCGTATCCGTGGCGACGGACTTCTCCAACCTCACGGTTACGGCCAAGAGCAGGGGTACGGCCACCATCACGGTGACGACCAACGACGGCAACGGCGGCTCGGTGGACGACGCCTTCACCGTAAGGGTCAAAGCCGCGCCCGGCGTGGCTTCGGACATTGCCGACGCATCCGGCCTGGATGAGGGATCAACGCAGAAGGTCTCCCTGTCCGGCGTCTTCAGCGACGCCGACGGCGACGCCCTGACCATAACCGCGTCGTCCGACGACGAGGCCATCGCCACGGTGTCCGTATCTTCCGACGGGTCCGCGCTCACCCTTACCGGGGTGGCCGAAGGCACGGCCACCATCACCGTCATCGCCCAAGACAGCGACGGCAACCGAGTGATGGACGACTTCACTGTAGAGGTCGTCGCCCCGCCGCCACCAGCAAAGCCCAACCAGGCGCCCACGGTGTCCTCGGGCATCGGCGACGCCACCATCGTCAACGAGAGCGGGACGTACACGGTGTCCCTCGGTGGGGTGTTCAGCGACGCCGACAATGACGCGCTGAGCGTAAGCGCCGCATCGTCCAACGGAGCCAAAGCCACGGTGTCCGTGGCGGCGGACTACTCCAGCCTGACGGTTGCCGCCAAGACCCAGGGTACCGCCACCATCACGGTGACGGCCAACGACGGCCGGGGCGGCACGGTCTCAGACGCCTTCACCGTCACGGTCAAGGCGGCGCCGGTGGTGGCCTCGGCCATCAGCGACCTGTCCGGTATGGAGGTGGGAGATACACAGGACATAACCCTGTCCGGGGTGTTCAGCGACGCCGACGGCGACACGCTGACCTTCACCGCCGACACCTCGGACCCGGATGTAGCCTGGGCCTTCGAACTCCAAGGCACATTGACCGTACTGGCCGTGGCCGACGGAACGGCGACCATCACGGTCACGGCCCAGGACAGCGACGGCAACACGGTCAGCGACAGCTTTGACGTAAAGGTGGTGGGGCCGCCCACGCCGGTGTCCAACCTGAGCTGCATCGCCACCACCGACCAGGTGCTGTTCCAGTGGGACGCGCCCAAGTGGTCGGGGGCGGCGGTGTACGCCTACGACTATGACCTGACCCTGCCCGACGGCAGGAGTGAGCAGGTCAGGCTCCGTGGCCATCCGATAGTGCGCGAAAGGGGCAACTACCAGGTGGGCCAGGAGGCCAGCATCAGCGTCAAGGCGGTGTACGAGCTGGCTGACGAGAGCGTGGTGCACAGCGAAGCGGTGGAGCTGACCTGCACCGTGGCGGAGTAATCCGTCTACATCAGGGCGCAAGTCCCGTACGCACGGGCGTCCGACCTCAGCCGGACGCCCGTTGCTCGTTGCTCCAAACACAATGGCGCGGTCACGAGGTTTGACGGCACGACTGCTCGCTGAAAGTCCCCGCACGGTGCGTCCAGACCCGCAACAATTACCCGCCAGCGCGACACCAGAGCCACGGAGAGCCATTGGCACCGCCCATGTGGACAATTACGCCCCAATGCCCCTGCGCACGAAGGGAGAAGCCGTGAACGTGTCGGCCAGCAGCCCTAACCAGGGCAACAGCGCCGCGCACACCAAGCATCCCCGCGTGACCACCGAAGGCTCAGGGTTGGAAACCCTACCCATGACGGCGTCCATGTCACGGCTCCGTCACCCGGCCCACGAACAGCAGCGTTCCCGTCGGTCGGTCCCGCACCAAGAAGATGAACGGCCGGTCCACGGTCACGCTGACAGGCATCGGCCCCGCCGACTCCGTCTGCATCATGACCGCGGTAGCCGCCGCGGCCTCGGTGCCCGCCTCGTCCACCGACACGAAGGCTTTGTGGACCACATCGCCAATGTAGAGGCAGCCATCGTCGCCCCCCGCGCACGACAAACCGTCCATGCCGGAAAAGTCGGCAGCGCGGGCGTCAAATGCAGCGGACATCCCCATCGCCTTCAGGGTTTCGCCCAACCGGAACGCGGCGTCGAACTCGAACCGGGGCATCTCCAGCGCCACGTAACTCTCGGCGACCTCAGCCAGCGCCTGACCCACGAACCCGCCGTCTAGCTGAGCCTCAATCTCCCGAAACCGCCCCTGATCGGGCAACAGCACCGCCATGGACAGCTCACGCCCGACATACGGCAGATCCACGACCTGGTAGCCCTCCCCAGACGCGTACCCGAAGTACTCCGTGGCCCGCATCATCTCCACGTCAGTCGTTCCACCGTCCAGCAGACGGAATGGGGCAGTTGCCGTCAACGACCCATCAAAGGGATACAGCCATCCCGCCTTGAAGTACACGGCGTTCACCAGAACCATGCGGGTCAGCGCGTCGATGAGATCCGGCGGGACCAGATCCTCGATCTTCCCATCCGTGCGACGCTCAACCCAGCGGTTGATCTCCGAGCGGGAGCCGTCCGGGTCGCCCGCAAAGTCGGCGAGGCTGACCTCCCCACCGTAGCTGGCCTTCACGACGTCGAGGTAGACGTCCCGGAACGGGTGGCCTTCCTGGGCCCACACCGCGTTGGCGGCATTCAGTCGGAAACTCCTCTTGTCCTTGCCGGCGCTTCGGAGGGCCAGATCATGGGCCAGGGCTGCAAACGCCCCGTGCAGACGCTCCGGCGGCAACGAGAACCGCAGCGTGTCCGCCATGGCGGTCTCGGTGTCGCCCCTTGCCCCCGCGTAGGTCATCGCCAACGCCGTCGAGATGCTGTGCGGCGAGAAGAACAGGTTTCCACTGGACGCGGACAACTCACGGTAGAGATCGAAAGCGAATGCGGCATTGTCATCCGCCAAACCACCCAGGTCAGGCTCCTTCATGTGCGGGGTCTCGTCAGGATCCGGTGTCAAGATCTGGGCAAGGCCCGTTGCCGAATACGGGTCCATGCCCGGCGCCGTGGCCGAACCCACGCCCGGATCCGCCGCGGCAGACGGCTCTGCGGGATGCGGCGCGTCACGGACAGCAGGATTGACAATAGTGTCAGCAGCCTCGGAGAGCGGCAGGACTCGTTCTCGCTCCGAACGCAGCTCCCCAGACCCCGACGGGCCGCCGCACCCAACCACGAATGCCACCGCGAGGGCCAACAGGCACACCGCCGTCAGGAACGCACACAATCGACGCTTATTCATGATGCAACCTCCGTCATAACGGGCCAAATCGCCTCACCAGAAGACCACAGACGCCGTTTTCGACCGATCACAGGGAATTTGCCACTGGCGCAATTTCGAGGGCTCTACGGCCCTGATACGCCGCGTTTCACGCCGCCGGATTAACGGGGTGTCCAGCCAGCCATGCACGCATCAACCATGACATGCTGAGCACTTGCCACACCGCACCCATCGCTACAGCGACGGTCCCATCGGCTGCCGAACATGCCGCAACAGCCGCCAGGACCGCCAGGTCGCCGCTAAGCCGACCGGCAATACCACCAGATTCACGAAGGGCCACCAGGCCGGTATCCGGTATCCGTGTCCCGGTTCCGATGCTGGCTCCCCAACAATCAGCGCAGACGCAATGATTCCCAGGATGATGGCGAAGTAGACGCTGGAGAAAAACATGGAGATCAGGCAGGCTGTTCGGACAACATAGCCAAATAGCCCGGCAGGTGGACCACGGAACAGCGTCCACGTCAGGCCGGCCGGCAGCGCCAGGAGCAACAGCGCCGCCAGCGGCAGCACCGCGCCAACCATGAAGACGAAGATCACGTCGCTCAACCCGTCTCCCACAGGCCCGGGCACCACCCGGCCCACCCAGACCGCCGCCAGCAGCAGGAAGAAGTACATCCCAAAGGTGCCCGAACCAACCGCGTACCACGGCAGCGCCGCAGCGTACAGCAACGACGCGAGGTCAATGGACCCGGACCACCGGCTGCATCCGGACTCGCCGCCCGTTGACCGTCTCGAGAACATCAACGGCTCAGGCAACACCGCCAGGGCAACAGCAGAATCCACGGCGAACTTCCACCTCCAACGGTCTCAGAGCAATCACCGGTGAGCGTAGATCACGCCCCTCGGTTGCCCATGTGAAAAGCCGGCAGGCAGCGACTCCGATGGCGCCGCCTGCCAACCGAATGGTTCTTACCGTGGAACCTGCACCCAGCGGGCGTCTTTGTCGCCAAGGTTCTCCGACGTCGGGTAGCGCGCCTCGCACTCCGGTTGCGCGGCAGTTTCAGCCGTCGTCAAGGCGGCCTCCATCGCCGTCTGGTGCGAGGCAACGTAGGCGCTCAGTTCCGTCGAGGCCCCGGACATGGCGTCCACCCAGGCTTCCAGCGCCGTGGCCCGCGCCAGGTCAGCCCGCGGGAGGGCGGTCTCCCGACCCACACAGAGCGGCACGGGGTCGTATTCCTCCGGCTCCCCGTCCACGATGGCGACGTACTGCGTGGCGTCGCCCACCGCCTCCGCGGGCAGGGATTGTCCGGGCACGATGAGCTGCCATTCCAGCAGCGCCTCGTACTCCGCCTCCGTGGTAACCCGCGTGACCGTCGTGTACGCGCTGTCGCCAGCGGCATTGCCCGCCGCCAGCGCCACCGTGTAGGTCTCGCCCGGATCCACCGGCACGCGCAGATCCGCTATCGCCGTGTGGGTCACCGCCTCCCCGTCGCCCACCTTCAGCAGGTAGTGAGAAGCGTGTGGGTCAGGACTGGCAACCTGCGTTTCAAGGTACGCCGAACCGCCGCTGTAAACCGGCGTCAGCGTGAAGGTCGGAGCGTCGGGAATGACCAACGCCGCCACGTCCCGGTAGACGTAGTCGCCGGTTCCCAGCTGGTTGCCCGCCGCCAGACCGAAGCGATACGTACTGCCCAGCACGACGTCAAAATCGTGCGCCGCATCGGGCATCGCCACCTTGACCGGCGAAACGTCGCCCATGCTGAACATGTGGTACTGCGCCTGGGACTGCGGACTGCTCACCGCCACGTTGGCGGTTGCGCCATCGTCGCCCCTGGAGAAGGTGACCGTGAACTCCGGCGCAACGACCCGCGACACAATCGAAACGGTGGCGGAGCCGTAGCTGCCCAGGCCCACCTCAGTGCGCGACGCCACCTCAACGGAATAGGCAACGCCGGGATCCGCCGCGAAACTCCAGCCAGACTGCGCCTGCGCCGTCGTTACCGTGGCGGTCGTCCAGGAGTCCGTCGCGGACGCCCGGTGGCGCACCGAGTAATCCAGCACGTCCGAATCCGCCGCCGTCACTTTCACCAGCACCTTCGCCGTGCCGGTTGCGTACACGACCTCAGCCGTGAAGTCGGGGGCGTCGGGCGTGGTCTTGACGGACACCGCCAAACCCGCGCCAACTCCCTGACCGGCCGCGTTCAGGCCCGAAACCTGAATGGCGTAGCTGGCCCCCAGATCAACCGGGATGGCGTGGCCGGACTGCGCCTGAGCCGGCGTGATGAACTGGGCAGACCACTCGACGCTACTCTCGGACACCTTGCGGTGGCGCACCAGATACCCCTGCATCTGCTCGGCAGCAGCCGCCGCCGCCACCGTGACCAGGATGCTGGCCGTGTCGCCCGAGTACTGCGCCACCGCCTTGACGCTGGGACGCGACGGCAACGACAGCGTGGTGAGCGACTGGTCCGCGGAGAAAGCCCCCTGGCCGGCGCCGTTCACCGTGGCCATGGCCACCGTGTAGGCGGTTCCCAGGCTGGCCGACACGCTGTGCCCTTCGCCGGAGAACTCGCTGGCCGCCACCGTGGTGGTTGTGCCGTTCACCCGCAACGCGTACGAAACCGCACCCGTCACCTGTGTCGCTACCTTCACGGTCAGAGACGCGCCGCTCTCCGCATAGACCGGCGTCACCGTGAACGCCGGCGGGTCCGCCAACGCCGAAACCGTCACGTCCCGGTAGGAGTACTCCCCGTCGCCGTTGGCATTGGTGGCCCGCAGGCCCACCCGGTAGATGGCGCCGTGGGACAGCCCACTGACCGTAATGCCCGAGAGCGCGTTGGACCTCGTCGCCGCAACCTCGGTGAACTCGTCCCCCGAATCCTTGACCCGGTACACCAGCGAGTAGGACGTCACGCCGGCCGGGGCGTTCTGAGGCGTTACCACCATCGAAGGCGAGCCGGCGCCGTAGTTCACCGTCGCCGTGTATTCCGGCAATCCGGGCGGCGACACGCCGGCAACATCAGCAGACGCGACCCCCGACGGCTCGCTGAACTTGCACTCCTGGTTCACGTGGATCACCCGGAATTCGTACTCGGTGTCGTAATCCAAGCCTGAAACCAGAACCAGGGGAGCCTCGGGATCGGCAATGCGTCTCGTGCCCTCGTTCCACGCGCTCTGCCCGGACTTCCTCACCCCAACCAGCGCGGTGGTGTTGCCGCCAGGGTTCTCCCACGACAGTTCCACCCGCCCCGGCGAGTCCGCCAAGGGCTTCGCCGACAGCTTCACCGGAGCCTTGATCTCATCCACATGCGTATCGGCCTTCCCGTAGGCGTACTCGCCCTGGACACCGCCGACCACGGCGGCGACCCGCACCTCGTAGGTCTCGCCCCGCACGATGTCGAGGATCGCGCCGGCTGGCCGAGTAGCGGGACCCAGGACGCCGGTGGACCACTCGGTCCACACATTCTCCCCCTGGTCGCTGTCCGTCCGACGGTAGTGCCGAACGTAGGTCACCGTGCCCTCGCCGGGAACCCGGTCCCACTGGGCGAAGACCACGGTGCGGGGACAGACCAGGCGGGTCTTGCCCGGCACCGTGTAGCGTTCCCAGCCACGTGTCGTATAGCGGTACTCCGTCTCCGGGACATAGTACGGCGGCGCGGACAGGCGCGTGGTGACCATCAGGTTTTCCGGAGCCGCGGGTTTATCAGTCTCATCCTCCTGAGCAGAGGCCGGCGCCGGCTGCCAGTAGGCTAACGCCGCCACCAATGCCAGCACGGCTATCGCCAGCAGGAACGGCAGGACCGCTCTTCTCGTCATCATGTTCATCATCTCGGCATCTCCCTTCGAGGATCCAGACTGGACGATGTACAAGCCCTGTCGGGTAAACTCCCGCCCTTGCGGAGCAGAGGTGGTCTCGACCACCCTGCCGCGACGAGTAGCGAAATCGACTATTGGAGGAGATCCGTCGGTAGGAGCCGGTCGCCAACGGCAGGATCAGACGAGTTGCCAACGCTTCGCCTGGCCGCCGCCGGACTGGTCGGGATGCTGGCCGTCGGTATCGCGGCTGCACTACAATGCGCTCCGAGCAGACGGAGAAGAGTCGGTCGATCTTGCGGAAGAGTTAGCCGTTTCTACTCAGGTCATCCTGCGCCAGATTGAAAACCATAAACTGGCCCACGTAGCGCCACGGTGACCGGCGCGAGGTGGGCCCAAGGGACGCCCTCCTACACGCTCTAATCAGCGTTCCCTGCTGTTCCATGACGGCGACGATTAACGAAGGTGGAATCGTATGCAGACAATGATTGGGAATCTCGGTTTCGCTTTGACACTATCAGTTGCGCTGATGCTCGTCGCCGCGGCCTGCGGCAACGATGGCCGGAGTTGGGGCGATGCGCGCTACACCGCCGAGATGCGGAACGTGGAGGGCGACTCCATAGGCGCCGTCGTCATGCAGCAAGGCTCAGGGGGATTCGTAGTGACCGTCATGGTGGAAGGCATCGAACCCGGCCCGCACGGCATCCACATCCACTCAGTCGGCACGTGCACGCCTGATTTCAAGGCGTCAGGCGGACACATCAACGTGGACAACCGCCAGCACGGGCTGCTCAACCCCGACGGCCCGGACAACGGCGACCTGCCCAATATCTACGCCACCGCGGATGGCAACGTGCAGGCCGAACTTTTCACGGCCCTGGTTGATCCGGACATCCTGATGGACGACGACGGATCCGCCATCGTGATTCACGAGAACCGCGATGACCACAACACCCAGCCTATCGGGGGCGCCGGAGGGCGCATCGCCTGCGGCGTGCTGAACTAGGGGCCTGTCCAGCGACAGCACCCACTCAGTGGCGACTGGGTGAGGCCGCAGATGATTGCTGGCTGCTTCGGGGTGACGGAGCCGCTACGCTGAGCCGGCTACTGGATGTTGGCGGGCGGTTTCACCTGTTCCATCAGGTCGTTGTTCCACTCACCCTCGGCGACCAGGATGGCCTTGGCGTCGTAGACGAACGCCTCAATCAGGTTGTGGGCCAAGTACACGTAGGTTCCCGGTTGGCTAATGGTGTGGATGGACGCGCCCGCCGAGCCGGCGGCGATGGTCCAGGTTTCGAGGTCAACGGCCGGCGGGCTGCCGAAATTCCCTCGCTCCCAGACGTAATCGCCATGCCCTCCGATGAGGTGCGGATACAGTTGCCGGTCGGCCTGAGTGTGGACAATCAGCACGTTCTCACCCACGTTGGCGGTCAACTGTCCGTCGCCCTGCAAGGCTCCGATGGAGCCGTTGAACACGATGTGCGTGGGGATCAGGGCTTTCATGGCTTCGAGGTCGTCCACCATCGATGCGGCCGGGTTGTCGTACCGCTTGAACTCGCCGTTGTCGTCCCGGGGAAGATAGTAATCCTGCGCCCCGACGTAATAGGCGCGGTCGTAGCGGATGGGACTGCCCGCCGGGTCTTTCAGCCCGTCGCGGGGCAGGACCATGATGGCGCCGTTCATGCCGTGGGTAACGTGCCAGGGCACCATGGTGCCGCCGGGCGCGCAGTGGTAGACGAACACGCCGGATTTGACCGCCCGGAAGCGCAGCACCACCTCCTGCCCAGGTCCGACCTGGGTCAGGGAGCCGCCGCCCAACGCGCCGATGGAGGCGTGGAAGTCGATGTTGTGCAGCAGTTGACTGCTGGACGGGTTGACCAGCGTCAGCTCCACGTAGTCACCCTCGTGCACCACGATGATGGGACCAGGCACGGAGCCGTTGAATGTGAAGGCCCAGATGGAAGCGCCGGGCGCGACCTCGATTTCCCTTTCCTCCACGACCATGCGCACCTCCACCACCCTGGGCTCTCCGTCGTAAGTCTGCTCGTGCTCAGGCAAGAAGGGTGGATCAACCAGTTCCTGGGTCACACGCTCGAGGCTGCTGACATCCTCCGGTGTCCAGGTCTTCGACTCGGTCCAGTAGTCCGATGACCGTGCCGCCGTTGCCTCTCGGCTTCCGCCGTCAGCAGGAACGGCTTCCGGACTGGGCAGCGCCGTGGGCAGGGAAAACGCGGGCGTGGGCGTGGCGTCGTCGTCGCCGCGACAGCCAACGCCGGCGGTAAGCAACAACGCCACCGCCAGCAACGTCAGCACAGCCGGCCAGCCCCTCGGAAGTACCCTGTTCAGATATGACATCACACACCTCCATTCCGATGCCGGACGGAACTTGGTTGCCCGGCGTTGTGGCCTTGGCATCATATCAATTGAACCGCCTTGTGAATGGGTCAATTCCACTTTGCTACCTTCGCACATTTGACCTTTCTACTGACGCCGCGGCACGTAACCCTTGCCCGGGGCAAAAATTGACCTCCCCGACACGAATGCAAGTCGCCAACGACGGAGCCAGCAACCGACATTGACATCCAAGCCTGGCGAAGCGAGCACCGTCCCCAGGGTGCGCAGCCGGTCGTCCCCTTTTCCATGCCCACGGCATAATCCATCAAAGCACCCGGCACACATCGCCGCTCCTGCTGTTGCTCACGGCATGACCGCTGACCATGGCGCGCCGCAACGTTCGGCAGTGAACATCACAATCACCGGAGGCAAACACGAGCGAAGCTGAGTACAGATTGGACAACCGCCGCACCGCCAAGGCCGTCACTGACGGCACCACGGAGACCGTCATCACGCTCAGCCACGCGGTCTGGGCGGCCGACACGCTGGTATCACTGTTCGTCGGCAGATCAGTGGCGGAGCTGGCCCGTCAGCTCGAAGCCGAAAACCGGAGCGAGGGCGAGAACATCGTTCCAGGTCAGCCGGTGGTGTCGGCAGTCATACCGGAAACGCTGGCCATCCCGCTGGCGCAGATCCAGGGGAGCATGAACAGTCCGGCGCGGAGCATCCAAACGTTCCGGCAGGACCTCGAACTGTTCAACACCTGGCAACAGGCCGGACTGACGCCCAGCGCCGTGTCGGCCCTCACCCGTAAACAAACCAGCCCGACAGGAGCAAAGCAACCCCCATGACCAACCCACAGGAAATCGTGAACGAACTCGTCCTGCAGACCGTGACAGGAACCGTGACGTGGGAGATCTCGTCGCCCTTCTGGATGTCGAGGCGCGACGGCGCGACCTTCTTCGTCAACCACGGCGACGGCAGCCTGACTTACGTGGCGGCGCCCGGACGATCCATGAACCGGCTGGCCGACGCCGACGAGAACTGGCCGCTGTACGAACTCCTCACCGAGACATACCCCGTCCGTGATCTCACGGACGAGGAGGCGCGGCGTCACGCCATGGGCCTCCTCGCCGAGACGGCAGCGCTCGACGTCAACCTGTCGGTCGGGATCCGGGAAGCCGAACCGGACAGGGTCCAAGACCAAGACCCAGGTCAGGACCAAAAGAAGCCATGAACTGCGTCATCACCGACGAGATGATGGCGGCGGCCGAGGAGGCCGCCGTGCGCCGTCTCGAAAACCGCTGCCGGCGGGAGCCGGAGCTGCTCACCGGCAGCGATGGGACAGAACGCCCGCAGGCCGCCGTGCGGGCGGCGGTGGCCGAACTGCGCCGCCTGCTGGCCGTGCGGCCGAAGCTGACGGCCGAAACGCCCAACCAGGAACAAGAAGACGGCTTCGGCGCGTTCGACCCAGAGCGCCCCCACGGGCAACATCCGGCGTACGGAGAGGCGGACGTTCTGGCCGTGATGCACGATCTGCTCATCGAAGACGCCGAGAACCTCGAACGGCGAGCCGCCGGAGCTCGACGGACCGCCGCCGTCATCGCCCGTCACCTGGGACGACGCGACCGCCTCGGCGACGACGAACGCCCGATCAGGAACGGGTAGCGCCATGACGGCAGGGCAGGCCATCGACATCTTCGAAGGAGCGCTGGTGACGGGACTCACGCTCCTGACCTGCTGGGTAGCCGTCGAGCATCACGCCCTGGGCGGAGCCGCCGCCGTGAGCTGCGTGCTCGGCTGCCGAGCCGTCTTCACGGCGAAAGCGCAGGACCTGCCCGCTACACCGGAGGAAGACCGACGCCTACCCCGCCGGGCGTAGAACCGCCCCATCTGGAGGAACAATGAGAACCTCCGCTGCCAAGAAATGGCTGCGCAACCTCCCGTCGCCTCCCCCAACCGGAGACAACCTCAGTCACGAGATCGCCGAGTAGACCGCCGCCCGAGCCAGGCTCGCCCAGAAGGCGCGGGCCCACCACGTGGAACTCGAGGCCAGACCGCCGGCATCACCCGACGACGAACAGTGCGACACCGAGTACCGGTGCGAGGACTGCGGAAAGGTCCTCGAAGGCGACGACCTGAACTTCGACGACGATGGAATCACATTGTGCAAATTCCTCTACGAGTACCTCCCCGCCGAAACCGCCGCTATGAACGACGAAGAGTACTCCGAAATGTACGAGAACCTGTTCGGCTGGCCTGAAGTCCAGGAACGCCAGTGATCGCCGCCACCCTCACGAAACCGCCCACCATCCCCTGCCACCGCTGCGGTAGCCAGTTCCATCTGACGTACGGCGAGCTGACGTGTCAGCAGTGCGGTAACCCGCCGCCACGAATGCGGCGAGGCATGGGTTCTTCCTCACCGCAACGCCGTCACGCCGTCCGCGCGAAGAGATCCCGTTCCCGATTGGCGGCTGGCGCCGTGCGCCTGGTCTTCAGGCCGTCCACGATGTAGCCTTTATTGACCTCCCGGAGCCGACGGGCGGCGTCCTCTTCCTCACGGGTGGCGCTGCGGAACTCGCCCAGCAGGCGGGCAATGTTCCCCGGCTCCATCAGAGCAGACAGGGCATCGTCGGTCACGGTCTCGGGATGCTCCCGCAGACGGCCCGACAACTCGGCCATCACGCGGCCGACATCGTTGAGCCCAACCTTGGCGGCCTCCGCCCGGTCGTGAGCCGCCTCGTGGTCGGCCACCAGCTGGCCCAACTCAAGTGTCTCGTCACTCATGTGCGATTCCTCCGTTTCATGTCGTATCAGTCGATTTCAAGCCGTCTTCGGGAAGTGGACCAGAAATCCCCCGTCGCACCCCGCAAAACGCTCCCGGGGGCTGTCTCCGGCGGTTTTCAGGCCCGCTACGTCTCCCGACGGGGACCGTTCCATTTGGGGTTCTTGCACTTCGGGCAGACCCCGCGGCAGGGCGAGTTGCTCCGTCCGCTTGGGCACCCACTCGTGGCCACAGCGGCTGCAGATGCAGCAGAAGGTGTATCCAATGGGCACGACGCCTCCCCGTCAGAAAACCTCGCCGGCACCCGTTCGCGGCGCCGACCGGCAATGCGGGCAGTCCCGGCAGCGACGCAGCTGGCGCGCCAAGGTCACGGCCAAGCCGACGGCGCAGACCACCGTGCCCACCAGGAAGAAGGCCAACAACAGGGCCGCGACCTGGCAGACCTGCAACATCGTCAGGTCGAACATGGCGGCTCTCCCACTCCAAATTCCAGAAGTCCTTGTGGACCGTCTCCTGGCCGAGGGTCCTGATGACTCAGCGCCTGAGCAGTCCCGTCCAATTCGACGCTCGTCGTCGGACAGCGGCGGTTTCAGCGAGTCCGGCTTCTCGTCGCGCTCCCGACGCCCAAAGGTCTGGTTCTTGGCGCACGGCAGGTTGTCGCTGATGTAGACGCCGCGACCCTCGGCGTTCAGGGGATTTCCAATTGATGTCTTCACGTTGCCCCCTACCTCCGGTAACCGGTGAGTCCATCCATGACATCAGAAATGCTGACACTATCTGACTTGCTGCGGTTGCAGCCAACGCAAGCCACGGCAAGATTGCCAATCTCATCCAATCCGCCACGCACCTTGGGAATGATGTGATCAACCTCCCAATAACGACCGTAGCCCCTCGGGTAATGCCGATGTCCGCACTCACGACAACGACCGCCACTGTTTTTCAAAATCATTTCCAATTCCTGTTGGCTATACCCAGACATAGATGTCCCTCCCGTGGTGTCAAATCAGGCCCATAAAGGCGTTCGCGCCCCCTCGTCGTCCCCGTCATCAGCCCTCCACCCGGCAACCATCGAGCACCAGCAGGAAGTCAAGATCAAGACCTCCCACCCGGCAGAGGAGCTCGACATCCGTCCCAGGCTCCAAAACCAGCAGCTGACCAGCGGCATCACGTGCAAACCGCGCCTCCGCTATTCCCATCGCCATCAGCCCGAGTTCAAATTCCAGATCCTGCTCGTCAATCCGTCTTATCGAACCGGACACCAGCATCCAGCGACCACGATAAACCTGGTTGGCGCGGGCCTCGTTCCCATAGTAGGCGTCCCACAGCTCCAGCACGTGTATCCGCTCCGGAACCTCCGTAGGCGTCGGCAACGTGACCGGCAAACCTGGCGTCGCCAACGCGCCCCCCGAACCTGGGGCCGCCGGTCCCGGCCCAGCGCTCGACTCGCCGCACAACGCCCCCGCCACGGCAACCGCCACCACCAAGACGACGAAGGCCGCCGCCACCGCAAGAAAGGCCTTGAACACCTGCCCGCAACTCACGGACCATCCTCCCCAGGCCCTCGCACCAGACCCGACAGGATGTAGAGCATCCCCATCACGCCCAGCCCCGCCAGCAGCAAACCCGGAACCCTCAACTCCGGCAACACCGCCGCCACCAGCGCTCCAACGCAGAAGAAGAACCCCGACGCCGCTCCCAGCGCCGCCCGTCTCCAGGCGCGCCACCAAGCCCTCACGATATGTCATCCATGTTGTACTCCGGCCACGCTCCCACTATCGGCAGGTAGATCCGCAGCGTCACGCCCGCGTTCGCGTGCCCCAGCCACAGGCTCACCACGTTCAGGGGCATCTTACCCACCATCAGCCAGTGCCGCGCCGCGCCTCAAAACGAACGCGCCGGCCGCCTCGGACCCGTCCCCGGACTCTTGGCCTCCAGCCCCGCCTTCGCGACTCCCTCCGCTATGTGGCGCAACAACGTCCGCATCGAGAGATTCACCACCTTCAATCGTGGACCCCGCGACGCCGGCCAGTTCGCGAACAACCGCCGCAACCCTCGTTCAGCCCCTCAAGAACGGCAAGTTTCGGAGACATAGACGCCGCGGTTGACGGCATTTAGCGGGTTATCGGGCATCACCGGTAGCGTCGGGAGGGCATCCCGCCCTCCACGATTTGATGCCTTGATGTTAACGAGGGAGCCGGCGTCTACCGGTCAATTAAGCACCGCTCCCGGGATGCCACAGCAGTTTCGCGGGCATGGATACCGGCACGTCAGCCGCCTCAGCAGCCTCCGGACCTGCTCCGCCGTGAAGTAATGCGGCACCTCGCTTCCTATTCCTGGCAGAGTGCGTCATTCGAATGACGCCACCCAAGTCCTCTTCCCAGCCCGTCCCATCTCTGGGACTCCGCCGTCCCAAAGCACGGGACGGGCCTTTCGCTCTCCGCCACCAGCGTTTGGGGAAGCGCCGGCGGCGGAGTTGAAATCAAACTCCGCCATCACCTGAACACAACCCACCCCCGCTGATGTGGGAGTCCACCATGCGAGCCGCGCGGCGCTCCACTGAACAGCGTCATCACCCGCAAACGCGGGAATCAGCGCCGGCCAACCACAACCCCGACACGCGGCACAATGCCCGAGGCAGGGCCTCGCGCCCCGCCGCCGGTCGCCGGACACGCACCTCGGCGGCCGGCAGCCAACGCCCAGGCAGTCAACGCCAAAGGAGACAACACCATGTGGAAATTCCTCGCCGGAGTGCTCTTCTCGATCATCGTCGCCGGCGTCATCTGGTACGCCTGCACGCCCCGCTGACGCCAAACCCCGCAATCGCGGGAATCCGCCACATTCGGAATTTCGCCGAAATGGTTCGCTGAACACAACCCGCATCCGCGGGAGTCCACCGGCCTACTTTGCCCGCACCCGCCAGCCTGACGGCAGCCATCCCGCAACTGCGGGAGTCCACCGGACCCACCGGCGTTCGCCAACGGCACCCCGCGCCAGCGCGGGAACCGCTCCACATCGGGGTGCCCATCTCGCCTGCGGCCTCATGGCCGACCACCCGCACATCGCGGGAACAGACCTCTCAGAAACTCGACGGCTCCGGCACCAGGAAGAGGTCCCGCAACCACGGAGCTGCGCCGTTATCGGCTTCAACGGCACCGCCCAGCCAAGCGAAGCCCCGCCCATCGCGGGAGTACGCCCAACAAGGCACCGCCCGAACGGGATCACCCGCGCCAGCGCGGGAAGGCACCCGCTTTCCGCTCCAAGTGCCACTACCGCCCGCGTTCGCCGGACCGCACCCGCCTTGCCGAACCCTTCCCGCCCTGGCACAATCTCCCCAGGCTCCGTCGCTGGAGCGGTTCACCACACCTCTCCGACCGTCGAGCGCCTCCTCCCAGGCCGCCGGATTTGTAGACCCCGGCGGCCTACTTCTTTCCCGCAGACCGACCCCACCATCGGCGGCAAGCGCCTCAAATTCCCCGAGGACGAAGCCTTGACCCACGCTGCCTACCGATGCACCACGCTCAGCAAGCCCTACCACGTCTTCTTCCGCCGGTACCGACACCGCCACTTGCCCCCACGCGGCGTGGCACATGTCCCGCGTCAATTGCCAGGAAGATGAAACCCAGCCGCAGAAGTTCCGCAACCTGACGAACCTGCGCTGGGCGCAATACCGAAACGGCCTGCCGGAACCGCCGCTCATGCCGCCCTGGGGCGTCGTGACGGTAACGATTGCTGACGGCTCCCTCCCCAGACCGTTCCGCTGGCAACCGCTGTAATCCTCCGGAAGCTCCCAGGGAAGCGCCGACCGACACACTTGTACCGAGGTTCGGGCTCAGCAACTCCTCACGCTCTCCGAGATGGCCCTCGCAAACGTGGGCCAGCCACTGGCCGTCTCCGTAGTCCATGGCAGTAAAGCCCCCGCCTTCCAGCCGGCAAACCACCACGGCAGGCCCGTTGCCCCACCCGCCGGCGTTGTAACAACGCTCGGCGGTTACGTATGATGGGCCCGCTCCACCCACCAAGCCGAGGAAAGCCGTGACGCAAGACCCGAACGAAACACGCGCCGACTCCAACGGCCCTGGTCAAGCTACGAACAGAAACCGGCCGCCGGGAATCATAGCCCGCAACCGCCGCAGCCTGATAATGGCCGTCGCCGCAGTGGCCGCGGTCGTCGCGGCCGGGACGGCATGGTTAGGTGCCCGTCTGGATGATCAGTGGCTGGCCCTGACGGGCATCGGAATATTCCTGGGCATGGCCGTCCTGTGGTCGGCGTTCGCGCTGGTCGCGTCGTTCAAACTGCTGAAAACCGCCCGCTGGCGCACCGCGCAACCAGCAAGCGCAGCAACTTCCGAGGAAGAAAACGGAGTTGACCATGGCCGGCAACAGGAGAGTTCGTGTACGGACCACTGACGCCGCTAACGGCCAATAGCCCCATTGCATCCGCACACAGCGTATGCCAGGAATCGCAAATACTATTTTTGCACGACCCCAAAACAAAGAAAGCGGCCCAGGGGAATCCAGGGCCGCTGGGAATCTTCGAATGGAATGGAGGCACCACCCGAAGACTGGTATTCCGGTATGTCGCTCCGCTATCCGCTGGCCTGGTACCAGGTTCCGGCGCTGGCGATATACATCCAACGCTTGGCCTGATTCAAGGGCAGCGTAGTCTTGGCATTGCCGTAGGTGTGGTCCGCCCCCGCATCCTTGAAATTCACGCCGACATCGCCGTTGCCACCCCGCAGGGGAGACTTCCTGAAATCAGTACCCTTTCCTGCGTCGGCGTTGGCTGCCGTCAGCGAGAGGGGCACGTTGATGGGGAAAGAAGCTGAAACGGCATCAGTAACGATCTCGGGGTTCCACGAGTCCGCCGGACAATCGTCTCCGCGCTGTTGGTGAATCGACACGATGATGGCGTTGGCGTTAGCGACGTTGGCCGTAGCCAGCGGTGACGCAATCAGCTGCTGTTGCAGCAGCGAGTCACAGTTGATGCCCTGACCAATCGTCCCCACGTCACCACCGGCGGGACGGACGATGTCGAGCACCACGAAGTTGATGATGAGGCCCGCACCGCCAATCAGAACGGCACCGATCAGCGCGTTGCGCATTCCGGCAACACCCTGCTGCACCTTCTGCTGGTCGCCGCCGGCGCCCATGTAGTTGATGACGCCCATTACGAAGAAGAAGCCCGCGACGCTGAGCGCCAGCGCGACGACTGCGTAAAAGGCAATGTCAATCAGGCCCTGTAGTCCTGAACCTCCTCCCATTCGAATACCTCCAGTAGGCGAAACCCGCCACGTGATTTCCCGGAGTGTAACGACGGAAAATGAACAACTGCCCGGGAGCGAGTTTTGAAACAGGCCCGAGAACGGCCAATCCACCCCAGCGTCACCCTTCGACCGCGAAGGCGCTGGGCGTCATCGGATCCCTGACGAAGCAGTACCGGCAAGGCGGATCTAAAAAGAAATCATCCGGCGGCTGCTGCGGAACGGGACGCGGAACGGAACCGGACGACACGGGAAACCCGATGCCCTCCGAACGGTAGCCGCACCTCCTGTCACGGCCACGAAACCCCGCCGCGGCGATGACGAAGACGGAGACGCCACCCTGGGGTGGAATCCGTACCACGGCTCCCGTGTGGTGAACACTCTTGAGGACGCCGCCGCCCGCGACCTGGAAGGGCGATTGCCCGGGACGGCCCGCTTTACCAGTCACCAATGCCGAACGGCGGGACTACAATCCCCCAACCAGAAAACATGGGGGACATCGATATGCAACTAGCGAAACGAATACTCCTCTTCGGTGTCGCGCCCGTCGTCGGATTGACGATGATCACCGCCGCCTACCTGACCCAAGGGGCCACTCCCGACGGAGTAACCGCGTACCTCGCCACCCTGGGCGGCGCCATCGCTGGCATGCCCATCGGGTGGAAGCTGGCCAAAACCTTCCTGCCGAAGTTCTCCTACGAATAAGCCGCACAACCTACCAGCCACACCCGAAAAGCCGCCGGAATCAACATCCGGCGGCTTTCGCCTTTCGACAACCGACGGGGGAAATCCCGTCACACCCCGCAAAACGTGCCCGGGAGCCGTTTCCGCAAGCGTCCGTGGACGCTGGGGATTCGACCGGATCAGGGATGCCAAGTTGTCGCTGATGTAGACGCCATTTAGCGGGTAGTCGGCCATCATGGGTACGGTCGCGAGGGCGAGACGCCCTCCACTGTCTGATGCCTCGCCTCGACATTAGCGAGGGAGCCGACGTCTACCTGCCGATCAAGCACCGCTCCCGGGATGGACAGAGCATTCTCGCGAGCACGAATTCAAGCAACATTGGTGCCCCAATCAACTGGCTGGCTGAACTGCCTGAAAACGCGTAGGTCGTTATGCGGCCAACGCCGCACACAGTCACGAGAACACAAAGGTCAACGACCAAACCACATCAGGCGAAAGCCAACAAGGAGAAATTCATTGAGCACAGCCACCTTTACGACAACCACCGAAAAGAACGAGATGCACAACCATCGGACGGCCAACCTTTCCGAGATCCTGGGCCACACCGTGTGTGACGCCAGCCACGGCCTCGAAGCGGTACGCGCCATGGCCCGCGCGTTGGCCGACGCCATTCCCGACGACCCCGAGGACAAGCCCGACCCCGACATGGTCCGAGAACTCTCGGGCCACGTCCTCGACGTCTGGCGCGAGGTAAAGATGCTGACTACCGATGGAAAGCCGGTCGCGGAACCGTTCATGGAGCAGATTGACCTGGAGGTCATGGCCCTAACCCTGGACGCCGACGACACCGAACGGCTCGAGAAGACCGCCGCGTCGGCCATCGCAGCAGCTGGCAAGCTACTCTCATTCCACGGGCAGGCACTCCTGGACAGCCTACCGGCCACAACCGCGTAAATTCGCCACGCCGGACCAAGTACCGGACCACACCACCAACCAGCACACGTTGACCTTGCCGATGAAGCCGCCGCCAAGAAGAGCGGCGGCTACAACCTGAGCGTGGTCGCACTCACGACATGGAGTGGCCCCACAGCCGATGATTTGGCACCGCAACGTTTACAGAGTTCGTCATCGAGCCTCCGACTTGAACCATCCTAAAAGCGAGCGAGCTTATCCAAGCTAACAGACGGCAGGACAGATGCCGGCAACGCCGGAGCCAAGTTTGAAGATCGGTAAACCGCGTAACGCTACGTCGAGCTTCGGCCGCGACCTACTGGCGCCAAGCCCATTCCGGCGAGTAGTGAGGCTGTCCCCAATCTACGTCCGGGTTGTCCAGCATCAGATTGATGAAGTGAGGAACCAAGAAGGCCATTATGGCCGCACCGTCTTCCACCTGGTCGCGATTCACCGAACCTTGCCAGGTTGCCCCTCCGTGGAGTAGTTGATTACGCAACACGTACAAGCGATCAAACATCCTGACCAAGATAGCCTTGGTATTCCGACTGAGGAGTTCTCGCTCGATTTCACTCCGGCTCTCATCAAACCGCCGTTTCCAATTGGCAGCCGCCGTCCAAAAAGGTTTGAAAACGTACTGGTTGTTCAACAACGCTTTGATAGGTCCGTTGAATTTCATCCAGATAGCGTTGTAAACGACGCTGGCAGCGTCCAGAGGAGCTATCTTCGTGAAATAGTCCTCGAAGACTCCCTGTTCACCTTCGTAAGCCTCGAGCCGATGTTCACCGTAGATGGCATTAAAGGCAATCCAGTAGAAGATGAAAGCAGCATCGGGATCATACGCTTCTTGCTCAGCACGAGCCAGCCAACTGAGAGATCGGCGCATCCGGTTGTTAAATGGATTCCGCTCCTCCCATTGGAAGTTGCTTTTCCACTTTCCCTCCAGCGTCGAGGCGGTCAGGTTATTGGCAATCTTGTCCGCGTTCATGCCGATTCCCTCCTCAGCAAAAGAATAGCACATTGGATATGAACTCCTAGGTTTGCCACCACTGAGACCTAGCTTCCGAAACTCTTCAGGCCCGCGGTCATCTGACCCCTGTTGTCGATAGCCCGTCAGACAGCAGCCAGCGGTAGACGAGTGCGACCCACGGGCCTTCCAAGCCTCCTGGGCTTTCTTGGGCGACAACGAGATCTCGAGTACGACGCCGACCAACTACGGCGAACAAGGAGAGCCAACACGATGGCCGGCTACAACCACCGCCGCGGCATGAGCAACAACGCCGTTGACGCCTACCGCAACAACCAGAAGCCCATCAGCCGGTTCACTGCCCAGGACCTCCGCGACGCCGACATCAACATCTCCCTGGGCTTTGCCAGGTGGCTGGCCAGGAAGAAACACTGGCGACACGTCGCACGGCACCACTCGTCGAAGTTCTACAAATTCGTTCGCTTCTACGACCTCGCGCACCTGCGCCAGAGCATCGAAGACCTGGGAGCCGACCGGATGGCCGAACTCCGCCAGCATTACCGCCGGCACCTGGCGGCCAAGCGACGACAGGCCCAGAAGGGGCTCACCCCAGTGGAGGGAGAATATGCCCAGCACGTAGTGGCCTAGGTCCCCTTCGAAGGAGAACTGGATGGCAAGGGCTGGATCCACCTGCCGGACGGCACCAAGAAGAAGGCCCACACCAAGTGGGTCAGATTCCGAAAGGTCAACCGCAAACCCAGCACCAGCAAGGGGCGGCGCAAGAAGAAACGCAACGCCGCCCGAGACCGACGGTCAACCAGCGCGACCATCCCGTGAGCCAGACCCCACGCCAAAAGCCAACCCAGCCGAACGGCCGCGAGCCGCGAGGCGACCAGCCCGAGCACGGCAACATTCGCACCCACGAGACAGTTCTGCAATGCGCTGACGGATTTCGGAGCACGATGGCGCTCGTGCTACAATGGTCACAGGACCAAGGCCAAGAGCCGTAAGAGCCTGACCACGGGAACAAGGTGGTCCAAATCCACCCGCAGCCCATCTATCAGTGGCTAAACCCGGCCGAACCAGCCCGAGTCCCACGGGTCAAAGCGCTGACGACCACAGGGCGCCGCCTGTAAACGGCACGGTTGGCTCTCCGACATGAGCTCCGCCTGCTCACAGGCAGGCTAGGGAGATTACGCGTAACTCTTCCTTCCTCGAACCGCCGCGATGAAGTCGAGGCGACGCGGGTAGCGCGAAGCGAGCGACGTTTCCCAGGAACCGAGGACCGACGGCGGGATGAGTTCCCGCCAAGCTACCGGCTTCGGCCACAGAGGCCCAGCGCAAAGACACTGCGCTTTTGGGCCATTTCGTGGCGTCCGTCGACCATCGTACCGGAGGAACCCAACATGCCAGCAGTAGTCGACAAGCCGCGCATCCAATGCCGTTACCGAGACGACCAGAACCGGCAGTGCCCATTGGACGCCCTCGAAAACGCCGAGTACTGCAAGTTCCACCCGCCGAAGTAATCGGCGGCGCAGGCGAGTCCAGACTGGACGCAGCTGACGGCGCGCGACTTTCCGATTCAAGCCAAACGGCATCTGTCCACTATTGGCAGCCATCGCCACCGAGACGGGGGAATATACGATGTTGACCGCCGCTGATCTGATCGAACAACTCAGCAAGCTGCCGCCGAACTCGCCCGTGTACGCCGAAGGATGCGACTGCATCAACCCAGTGCGCACCGCGGCTCCCCTCGACAACGGCTGTATCCTGGTCGCAGAGCCCGACTTCCACGGCATACTCCGCTTCCAGCACGACCGGCAGCTGGCCGCTCAGCGTTGGGAACAAACCCCCGACCAACGGCCGCCAGCCACCTGGTACCCCCTGTCTCCCGACCGGCCCCAGTGGATCGAGGATAGGGCGACCCTAGCAATCCGTTTCGAAGATGCCGCCATAGTGCCCTTGACCTCCTGGCCCCATCTCCTCGCCGAAACCGTCAACTGGCTGCTTGAGCAAGGCAAACTCAAAAAAGATTACCTGCCGGTGGTCTACGGCGAGTCCTGCATCGCTTACGAAATCGGCAGGCCACCCGCCGTCAATCGGCCCTACCGGTCACAACGCATCGCCGAGGGCACCGTAGCCGTGAACGCTGGGTTGAGCAACATGGGCTGCTACTTCAACGCTGGAAAACTGCTATACAACTTCAACTCCGAACCGAGTGCAACTTCGGTACTAGTTCCGGACTGAACCGGCGGTTCCCCGGTACGGAGTAGCGAAATGTCCTCTGTGTAGCATGGCAGGTCATGGATCATTCTTATAAACTATCTGAAACTGTCACCGTCCGTGCAGGCCGGGTTTAAATCCGGAGCAAATCAACCAAAACCTGGTCATGATGCAGGCGGTCACGTGATGCTGCGAAATTCGTGCTCCCGAATTTGCTTCTGCCATGCGTACCACCACTAGAGTGCCCGTACGGGTAGCAGAGACGCCAAGGAATCTCGCCTACGTTCCAAGTGTAGAAGCACTCAATCGACGGACCAGCAATCATGACTACGCCGAATCTCGACTTCAAGAACATTCGCCAGTGGCGCGGCTCCCAGCACCAAGCATTTGAGGAGTTGTGCTATCAACTGCGTGGCCCGACGCCTGACGGCGCCAAGTTGGTCAAGACCGGCAACCCCGATGGCGGTTTGGAGTGGTACATCACCCGCAGAAACGGAACCCAATGGGGATGGCAGGCCAAGTTTTCTTTCGACGTCGACAGCCTCCTCAAGGGGATGGAGAAGTCACTAAAGACGGTAGTCGACAAACGGCCAAATTGCCGGCGCCTGACGTTCTGCATCCCCTTCGACTTGCCAGACGCGGTTGAAGCGGGAAAACGCAAATCGGCGCGCCAGAAATTCGAGGACAGGAAGCAATCCTGGGCAAGGCGGATTCCAGGCGCTGACCAGGTTCGCATTGAGCTTTGGTCGGAAGGCGACCTTTTGCAGCGCCTCGTTAACCACCCTGGACAACGCGGGATAACGCGATTCTTCTGGGACAAGGAGGTATTCTCACCCGAATGGTGCGCTCACCGGATGTCAATCGCTCAAGACCTGGCTGGCGGGCGTTACACCCGGAAACTGCACATTGACTTGCCGGTGTCCTTCGCCCTGGAAGGTTTGGCGATGTCTGAACCCTACTGGCAGCGCTTCCGGGATGTTCGCGACTCGGTCTTACGCGCCGCGGAGCGAATCCAGGTCTCCCGTTACACTGGACTCGGCGTAACCAACCAGTTGCGCCAACTCAATAAGAAACTGGCCGAATGGCAACAAGCTACCCCAGAAAAAACTACGCTACCTATCCGGCTGCCGCAATCCGAACTGCTTGCACTGACACGCAACTGCATGGATTTCATCCGAGACGTCGACCCGCCAAAACCGCCACCAAGCCAAAAGACACGAACGCAACAGCAACGGATTGCGGAAGAGCGCATACGCTCCCTGAGCCACTACCTCCGAAGCGTGGAATACGGCCTGAGAGAATTTCAAGGGTTGCTGCTGAGCCACGCTTCGAAAGCGGCGGCGAATGGGGCACTACTTCTGGAAGGCTCGGCGGGACAGGGCAAAACACACCTGTTCTGCGACATGGGCGACCGCGCCGTCAAAGCCCGGCAGCCGGCGGTGGTCATCATGGGCGGCAGTCTGTCGGGCCGGGATGTCTGGTCTGAAATCGGCAAGCAATTGGGTCTAGCGGATGTCGGCTCCGAGGAATTGGTCTCTGCTATGCAGGCCGCGGCCGAGGCGTCCAACAATCCCTTTTTGCTACTGGTGGATGCTCTGAACGAAGCGGCCGACCCAGCCGCTTGGCGGGAGGAACTGCCGCGGCTGCTCGCCGAGGTTGCCCCCAACCCCTGGATTTCAGTAGCGGTTTCGGTGAGGTCCACCTTCCTGGAGATGGTGCTGCCAGAAGACGGGCTGAGTAACGTCACGGAGGTGGAACACCCCGGGTTCGATGGGCGGGAGTTGGAAGCTACCGAACACTTCTTCGACACCTTCGGTTTGGAGCAACCCAGGGTCCCTCTTCTCACGCCTGAGTTCACCAACCCGCTTTTCCTCAAGCTCTATTGTGAAAGCCTGCACGGGATGGGACTTAGTGCAGCACCGCTAGGAGAAGCACACCTAAGCCAGACCTTTGAGCGGTACTTGAAATGGAAAGAACAGAGAATCGCACGGCATCTCAAGATGGACCCGGCACTGCGCCCGGTGCAGGCGGCTATTAGTGGCTTCAGCCAAGCGTTGGCTGTCGCTAACGGCGACAGCTTGCCATACGAAAGAGCCTCCGATTTGATCAACGCCTTCGGGCATGGCTACCACCAGTGGCCGGATACATTGTTCGGGCAACTACTTAGCGAGGGCGTGCTCAGCAAGGATGTGGCCTGGGATTTTGCAGCGAAAGAACCCAGACAAGTAGTCCGGTTCACTTACCAGCAATTCGCTGACTATCAGGTGGTTTCCATCCTCCTGGACCCGTTCGGTAGTGACGCAGGCTCTCTACAGCGAGCCGTGTCTCCTGGAGAGCCTCTGCGTCAAACCTTGCTGGACGCCCCGCCTAGCTGGATCGAAGCGTTAGCGGTGCTGGTACCGGAACGATTCGGCGTCGAACTCCTGGATACTGCTGATTGGGATTTCGAGCCATACATCCGTCGGGTATGGACCTCTGCTCTGATGAAGAGTATCTGCGTGCGGCGCCCACCGGCTGTTACGGAGCGAACCAGCGAACTTCTAGTGGACGTTCGGCAACCGGGTCCATACCTGGAAGACCCAATGCTGGAAATCTGGCTGTCGGTCGCCACGCAGCCGCAACACCTCCTGAACGCTTACTCGCTGCACGATGCGCTCAAAGGGATGTCAATGCCATACCGCGACGTGGCATGGAGTATCCCTACTTACGACACGCTTGATAACGGAGGGCCGCTGGACCGCCTGATTCGATGGGCGTCGAGGAGGAAGCGTCCAGACTGTCCTCTTGAGGTCGTGGAACTCGCTGCAATCACGTTGGCCTGGACATTCACGTCGCCGAACCGGATATTGCGGGACTACACTACCAAAGCACTGGCGCAACTGCTTTCGGAGCACCTGCCAGTGTTGCCAACCCTCGTATCGAGGTTTTCCGGCGTAAACGACCCGTATGTAATCGAGCGGTTGGCGGTCGCTGTCTACGGCGCAGCTCTTTGTGGCGGGACTGGGGAACCCCAGGCCGTCGTCGATGCTGCTGACGAGCTGCGGCGCGTGGTCTTCTCTGATGACCAAGTGCCCAATCTCGCCACCCGAGACGCCGTACGCGGTATCTACGAATGGTGTCTGCGCAACGGCTGGGTCGACGAGCAAACTTACTCTGAAATGACACCTCCATACTCCTCCGCCCCGCCGTCAGAACCACCAACCGAGGAGCAGCTCAGGCACGATTATGATATTCGTTGGCCGGATTCGCGGCGCGTAGAATGGCCCTACGGACAATTGATGTTCTCGGTATTTTCAATCGGAGACTTTGGCCGTTACGTCATAGAACCTGCAATGCACCGTTTCACTTGGAATCCATTGGAAACCTCTATTCCGAACGGCCAGCACCAAACCGTGTTCTCCGCGGATTGGGGGCGCAGGTGGGTTTTCCAACGAGCCCTTTCACTCGGTTGGAACCCCGACGAATTCGCCGAATTCGACCAATTTGTGAACTATCGGGACGCCAGCAGGACTGAGCACAAAACAGAACGATTCGGGAAGAAATACCAGTGGATTGCCTTCCGTGAACTACTGGCGAGACTCTCCGACAACTTTCACATGGTGAGCCACTACGGGGGCCAATTAGAAACTTACGTGGGTCCATGGCAGCTGTGGAGCCGAGACATTGACCCGACGCTGCCACCCCCGCAGCGAACGCGAAACATGGACGATGAAGTCGAAACCCAAAGCACGTTTGCCGAGGACATCGGTCGGCGGTGGATTCCTGACCGCCCGAGTTACCACGATGATGACCCGCCGGCGGGCGATGGGTGGGGGACGGAAATCAACGACATCCCGGAATTCGAACGCCTCTTGAAAGTTAAGGACGGCGATAACAACAGATGGGTTGTGGTCCACGCCTGGCACAATTGGGTAAACGAACTGGCAGGCTCGCGGTTCCAGCGCTCTAATCGCCGGGATTTTTGGAGCCACATCTACAGTTGGCTAGTTCGACCGGAACAACTTCATGCGGTAGTTGCCTACATTGAGCGCCGCTCACTAATGGGCAGATGGATGCCCGAAGGTACAAGTCATATCGATGCTGCCTACCTCGGCGAACTGCCATGGGCAATATCCGTAGGTGACGCGGACAGCGATTGGAAGCCCATTCGAGGTCGCGGAAATTCGGGAACCTCCGGCTTGGATGTGTTGCCTGCTTGGGAGGAATATCACTGGGAAGGCAACGTACTCGACTGTTCGATTGACGACGAAGTCCGGGCTTGGTACCCAGCGAGCATCCTTGTCCGTGCCGGACGCCTCAATTGGAAGCCCGGCACGCGAGAATGGCTTGACCCGTCGGGCATGACAGTAGCCCAGTTCGTGCATAACCACGACCACAGCATCCTTCTCGTACGCGAAGATTGGCTGAAGGACACTCTACGCAAGACGGATCTTGCAATCGTCTTTGGTTGGTTAGGCGAAAAGCGCCTTTTCGAAAAAGGTACGGAGCACTCCGATCTAGAAGTAATAGGGAGATGGACGGAGATCAGCGCCGTCGCGTCGCTTCACGGGCGACGATGGAAGTTCGAAGAACGAGGGTTAGAGGAGCGTCCACTGCAGAAGCCGGAGGCAGTCACCGTTCTCGACCAAGCGATGGCTTACGACAAGCTTGCACCGTTTTTCCCGCCCGACCGCGTGGGGCAATGGGTTGTGATCGCCGGACTAAAGCCGCTCGGTTTCTTTGACACCGCAGAAGATGCTGAACGCGCCGCAGAGGATCAAGGTTTCGACCTGTTCAACCGCTACATCCGGCTCGTCGGGTCCAATCCGCCGCCCATAATATCCATGGCTGATCGTTGATGCTCCACTTGGTGACCAAGGTAACGTTGACAGCAGAACGCCTCGCACAAGGGCCGCAACTACCGGTTCATTTGCCGGACGACCCGAACTTCACACCGGTGCCTGCTCTGATAGACACCGGAGCTGCCATGTCCATCATCGACGTTGACTTGGCGCAGCGGCTATACCCGCCAACGCGTGACTCCGTGCCCATAGGGGGGCTGGGTCAAGGCGACGAGTACCCGACTTTTAATATTGACGTGCATATTCCGGACTTGGGCCGCCACGCCCCAAAGCCCGTAGCCAGCGGACCGCTTGTGCGGACGGGGATCCCGTTCACGTTCGTCATTGGTCGAGATGTACTCCTTGATTACATCCTTACCATCAACGGTTATGACCGTACGATCAGCTTTCACCAGCGCTAATGCTGGACAACGTGGCGGATACGACCATGGAAGTTGACGAGGCTCCGTTCATTTTGCACATTCCTCGGAAGATTCACGTTGAGGGGAGAATCTCAACACGGTAAACGCCAGGGTGCTCCAGCCAGTTGTTGACCGCGTAGATAATGGTCTTCGAACCGGCGGGAACCTCCCATACGTCGCACGCGCTGCGGGTCTCGCCCGCCGGCACAGCGCCCACCTCCGACCAACCGGTCACGTTGTCGCCCCGCACGCGGAAACCGATCCCACGGTCGGTGAACAGGTTGTTGTCGCTTCCCGGTGCGAAATCGCCGCCCACGCCAGCGGGCGCCGTCACCTCCCCGCAGACCTTCACGTACTGCCGGCCTGCCAGGGGCGGAAAATCGGACTCGCCCTGCGTGATGCCCCCTTTGAACGTGATGCCCGTGAGGGTGAACGCCCTCCCCGACACGTGGGTCGTGGTCTCTCCCACCGACAGGTAGCCGTCCGGAATCGGCAGGCCGGTGAAGGGGTCGCGTTCAACCTCGGGAACCTCGACCAGCGACTCGGTCGAAACCCACGACGACTGGAACGTGCTGTCCTTGGCCGCCACGGCGAAATCGTGGACGGCACCCACCTTGAGGCGTGTGAGCAGGGCGCTGTTGTCCGGACTGTCGAAACAGCCCCACCTGCCGGGCGGGTCCTGCAACCTCCGGCAGACGCGGTAGTGCGTCGCGCCCTCCGAGACGTCCCAATGCAGGACGATCTCGCCCTCCGTTTGAGCGTTGTAGGCCTTCAGGTTGACGGGCGCGGCCGGCCCAGGAGTCTGGGCATCCGCCGAACCGGCGACGACCCCCGACAACAGGACCAACACGGCGACCACGCCCAAGATCACGAAACGGCCGGACTTGCGGGACGAAAGAACGTCAATCATGGAACCACTCCAATGCAATGAAAGTCGGGCGGATCATAACGTCGCGGCCCAGCAAGTCGGTCGCAGCGCGAATCCGTGCGAACCGAAACGGTGCCAAAGGCGCTGGAGACGCCTGAAAACGTCCCCGGGTGGAATATTCCGCCCGGGGATTCAAAAGAGCCTCACAGCCCGCTGTAGCGCGGAAATTCGGCCATGCCTGGAGGCTTTAGGGGCGGGTCCACTGGGCGGTCTCCACCGGCGCAGCGGTTCGGTCACCGCGGATGAAGCCCACCGCGGCGTGGTAAACGTCGCCGGACTGCCCATGGGACAGCATGCAGAAGACCTCGACCGTCGATACGTCGTGAACCTCACCGCCCAAGCAACCAGGCAGGAACACGTCCTCATCGCCCACCCGGACCCAGACCTGCGCCCGCAGGCTGGCGAAATCGGCGTTCAGAGTGCTCGTCCAGTTGAGGCGCAGCTGACTGCCGTCCGGCGTGATCGTCAGGTCACTGATACCGGAATCACCCGAAGACACCGGCGGCGCGCTACTGTCACCGCCGTCGTCGCCAGCCGGCAAGACCAGGACGTGCCGACGATCCGAAAAGCCCCGGTACGAGACACCGACCGACGAATCGGTACGCAGCACGACGCCCTCATTGGCCGTCACCTCTACGGCGAAGCCGGTGGCCGGCAGGCCAGTCGTGGCACACTCGTCGTCGCCCGTCAGCTCGCCGGAAACGTTCACGGCGACGCAACCGCCCGCGAGACTCACCGGCAGGCCGGCAGCGTTGTAGCCCACCACGTGGTAGGTGGCGCTGGAACCAGACTCAATCTGCGCAGGACCCGTCAGACCAAGGATCGACAGGTCGGATGCACTCCTGATGATGGAGACAGCGCCCGACGCCGACAGCGTCGCCCCGCCCGACGAGTACGTCACCGTGTAGCCGTGGGAGCCGAAATCCGCGTCGTCCGTGACCCGGTAGGCACAACCCGCGTAACCGCGGTCCTGAAGCTGAAGGGTCCCATAGGGATGCGCGCGCAAACCAGCTGTGCTCAGCCTCACGACGGGCCAGTCGCCGACAATGCCGTCGGTACAACGCTGCTCCGCCTGCAGGCCGGCATCCAAGCCGACGCCGCCCGCGGAATCGAGCCCCTGAACGACCACGACGAACCGGTCGCCACGGTTCAGGCTGGTCGCCCGCTCCAAGCTCTCCGAATGGCAGGAAGCCTCGTCGTCAGCACAGCGCAGCACGCTGACCGACAGGCTCGAAATGCTGGCCGCGCGGCCAGCCCTGCCCCGCAGCGTCGCCCCGTCGCCCAGCAACTCCGCCGTCACGTTGACGATGCCGCCGCCGACCGGCAGGCGCAGGGTTTCGACGAACTCAAAACCTTCGCCGGACTCGACGTGCGCGACCTGACTGACCGTCGCCGTCGAACCCGAGGCGCCCAGACCGCCAGCGTCCACGCGGAACTCCGCCGTACCAGGCAGCGTGTTGCCATCGGAGTCACGGAAGACGGCCGTCAGCACGCAGCTATCGCCCGCCGAGCAGTCAATGTCGAGAGTCGAACGACCAACGTCGACCTCGTCCACGAACCCGGCCCGCACGACGAACATCGGCCTGACGCCGATGTCGTACTCCGGCCGAACAGCGTCACGGCCAACGAGCGGACAGCCCGCATCTCCGTGGGAAGCCAGGCACCGGTACACGAAGAGCCAAACGTCGCCGTCATCGCCCGCCATCTCCGACCGGAAGTACACCTCGGCGGAATCGCCCGACGCAACCGTGAGACGGTTTTCCCTCAAGCCGAGACCTCCCAGTTGGACGCCGGAATCTTCAGCATCACCTCCACCTTCTCCAAGCACGCCGTAGACCGGCAGGGCACCGAAATCACCGCCGGAGTGACCAGTCGAGTACACGACGAACTTCTCCTCGGCGGTGGTCAGATTCTCGAAACTCACGGCGCCGTACCTCGTCCCCCGGAACCAGCAGTCCCCGCCCCGGATCACCCGGTCGGGCCAATAGGTCCCCAAGCGAGCTCCACACTCGCCAACGTCAGGCTCCGCACGCCGCAGCCACGGATGCAGAATGTCGCACTGCTGCCCGCGACAGACCTCCTTCAGGTCGGCGGCCGCCAGACCCGACTCGGACGTGAAGCGCACCAGCACGGCGAAATCAGGACCGACTTCCAAATCGTAGCCATTCCTGGTTGGACGAGCCAACCTGGGACACGAAGAGTCGTCAACGCCGTCGCAACGGTAGCCGAACAGCCACACGTGGCCATTCTCATCGGCCATGTCGGGGTGAATCCAGACTCGCGCAGCGCCGTCGGAAGTCACGGCCCGGTAGGTCTCATACACGCCCATGCGGCCCAAGGCAACGTCGGCCTCGCCGACACCCGTGGGAACGCGCACACCGCCATGCCAGTGCCGGTCGATCACGTGGGCGCTCTCCGGAAAAGCGCTGCGGACATCGGCAATGCGGCCACATTCACCACGGCGAGCCGCCAGACAATCAACGATGGCGGAGTGCAGGCTGCGAGCACCCGCCCAGAACTCCTGCGCACCCAAGGAATCGTGGAGATCCAGGAACAGCCGCTGCCCCAAGTAGTAGTTGCAGTAGAACTGCGGGTCACCCAACTGAGGCGCAGCCGCAACCAAGTCACGCAAAGTGCGATGGGTGCAATCACGTTCTTTATTCAAAGTGACCGAGTCCGGCAAGGCCGGCGCGAATGCGCCTGCGCCCAGCTTCTCAATGGCCGATGCCATGCCCTCGGAAATCCAAACTTCACCACCCAGCCAGTAGTAATGCGCCACCTCGTGGATGATTGTTGACTTCACGCGGTCGTCTGCCTGTTCACCCTCAGGAGCAGGATTGTAGGAAATAACGTTCCCGCCGTAGTTCACCCCACCGGAGTTGGGCAGCAAAGCCTTGGTATCAGCCACCGCAACCACGTGATCAATCGGGAAGGGTGAACCCATCTTGGACTTCAGGTAACCCACGGCGCGATTGATCGAAGCAGTGTTGTCGAAGGCAGCAGCGGCAGGACGCAACTCAGTAATCGGAACCCCCGAAGTCGGCGCAGCGAAATGGTTCGCTGCAAAATACGCATCAGTAACCAGCCCGATGTCGGCGCTGTCACGCATCACGCTGGCGTAAATGACCTTGCGACGGTCGGCCTCGCTGATGCCGTCGTTGCCGGCGACGCGAAGCACCGCCGTCAGGTGACCATCGCCCAAGGCAGTGATCAGGGCCCCCACGGTGATGTAGTCCAAGGCATCGACGGAACTGCCGCCCATGAAGCCCATGTCAACGACGCTCAAGGCCGCTTCAGGATTCTGCGACTGCTTGGCAGCCAAGTACAGCAAGTTGTCCAGCAGGCGCTTCTCAACGGCGTCGAGGCCGTTGGTCACCCAAGCCTTGGCACCCATCTTATTGTACAAGGCAGGATGACTGGCCTGCACCCAGCGCATGTACACCGTATTGTGCATCGCGAGCAAACCCGTGGGGTCGGCGATGCTGGCGTTGCCACCAGAACCCGGCCTGCCGTCGCCGGCAAACGACGGTGTCTCGGGCAACGCCCGATAGGAGGGGTCGGCGTAGTAGGGCAGAGCCGCATCAAGCGACGCCTGCTCGGCACGCAACACCGATACTTCATCCAGTTGCGGCACTCGCCGACCAGTGGCGTAAATCCGCAAACGCTCGACGCCGCCCGCCGGCACCCGGAACTCCACCGGAACCTCGGTCAGAGTATCGACGTCGCAGTCGCCTCCAGCAATGATGCCGCGCGGCCAGTAAATACCCCCGCCGCTGCCGAAGGCCGAAATACCGCAACCCGCGGAATCCGGCAGGGAAAATCGCCCCAACGGGTACGCCCGCTGGCAGTCGTCGCCCTTGCAGATGGCCAGCCCCGACCTCTGGATCACGACGGAGTCGTAGCCCACCACCAACTGGAAAAGTGGGCGATGCTGCACCGCGAAAGTAACCTGATCATTGCCGGAAGTCGCCGCAGGACAGGCGCCGCTATCGCCAAGCCCGCAGTCGTAGGCCAAGAGCAGAATTCGGCCGTCGCTATCGGCCATACCGGCGTCAAGAGTCAGAACAGCACTGCCGTTGGGAGACACCACGCGCTCTTCCACGCGCAAGCCCACCGCGCCGGCCAAAACGCCGTCACCGCCGTCTCCACCGCCACGCTTCACCTGGACCCGGGCCAAACCGTTGCTGCGGCCGCCGGTTACATAGGTCACCAGCTTCTGCGGATACGCAGTGGTGTTCCGCACCGTCACCAGCAGGTTGCCGTCGGAGTCCGGCGCACACGCGCCGCCGGCAATCACCCGATCCGGCCAGTAAGTCAGGTCCCGAACTCCACCACCCGACCACGCATCAACTTGGCAAACATCATTGCCGTCTGGCTCCGCCAAACGCAGCCAAGGCATGGCCGGTGAACAGTTACCACCTTGGCAGACAGGCCCAATATCCGAAGGCGTGAGGTTCTTGTACTTCACCTGTACCATGAAGGAATGCGTAACCCGCATGTGGAAAGTAGGCACCTGGTCAAGAGCGGCTTTCCTGGAACTGCGCGGGCAGATGGCATTATCGGTACCCAACGGACCGGTGCAGTGGTAAGCCACCAACCACACGTTGCCGTCGGCATCCGCCATGTCAGGCGTCACCAGCACCGAAGCTACATCAGTCTCAGACGATGCAGCGCCCATGTGCACGCGGGCACGCTCCAACAAGCCTAGCCGACCTAAAGCATCGCCGCCTTCCTCGTCAATGCCGCCCGACATACGGTTGACCCTGACCAAGTCCAGGTCAGGGCTACGACCACCTGTGCCGTACAGGGACAAGGTGTTGCCGCCGATGCCGTCATTTTCAAAATAGACCCGCAACGATGAGTCGTCTTCAACTTCACACGGGCCGCCGGTGACCAAGACCGTCTTCCAAGTGCCGTCGTCACGGCTCTGCACTCTGCACTCGTCGCCAGAAGGCGTCACCGTAGTCGTAGGAACCGATACGATCCCGTCTTCCAAAACGTCCGGCAAAGCGTTAAAAGTCACCACCACCTCGTAGGAGTAGCGCAGCAGGTAATCGCGACTGCCCGTCAGCAAGCCAAACGGCCCACGCGAATCGCTAGCACGCTCAAAAATCGCCGGGCGCGCTATACCAGCATTGGCATCGTGATCAGGCGCGCTGTGCGCCACGTCGTAACACGGGCCGTGATGAGCGTCGACCGACGGGGCGGGACCGTACAACGGCAAGCAGGGAACCACGTACAGCCGCACCCAACCGTTGGAGTCCGCATACTCCCTGGGCACCGTGAACTTCACGCCGTCAGTGAAGTCCTCGATGTTCGGCACCGTGCGAGTGCCGAACTCGTAGTCCTTCAAGGGCATCGCGTAGCCCAGCAACCGACGCGAACCGCCGCTATTGGCCAAGCCCGGAGCTCGGATGTCCCAGGAACCCAACGCCACCCTTGACCACTCGGAATCACCGTCGCCGCCCGACACGCCGTCGCCGCCCGCAGAACGATCATCATGCTCCGCCGGCAAGCCGGTCACGTAAAGCGCGAAGTGAACCGGCTCGTCATTGTGCCACTCACGGTGCTCGGACGACCACTCATCATCCGCAAACGGGGTGTAGAACGTAACGTCCAACTCATCGGCGTCCGGCGGCGCGGTGCAGTGCTTCTCCAGAGACTTGCCCACACGCCAGTACTTGGCACCGATGGGATGACCGTTCTCCAACAGGCTCACACGAGGGATACGAGCGCCGTCAGCATCGTTGTTAGCGCCTCCGGCGTCAGAACGATCCAGCCGGTACTTCAGCAGGTCAACCTCACAACCGTCGTTGTCCGACACGCCAAGGGCGCCACCCCGCTGCCAGTCTATGACGAAGCCATAAACGGAACGCAAAGCGTTGTAGTCCGTGCTGGCCCAAGTCGTGACGGAGCCGATGGGCTCAACCGGCCCCCAGCCGCAAAGCAAGCCAGAAGTTTTCCCAACCGGCAAAGTGCCGGGATTACGCAGGTAACCATCACACTCCCTCACCGCGCTATCAGTGAAATCCGAGTGCGTAGTACGCGCCGGGTTGCCGCAGTCAACGTCGTACTCACGCACCTTCTTACCGTCAACCGTCTTTTCAACAACTGTGAGGTCACAGACCAGACCACGACCGGAAAGCACGTCATGCTGCTGCCAAGCATCACGCAACAAGCGGTGAGAATCATCATCCTGACCCTCAGAAACTACGCTGTCAAAAGACGCGCGCGAATTCAGCGGAGTGTCGCAGTCCGAAAGCGAACGCTTATTGCGCTCCAGCTCATCATCGCCAAACCCAATGTAATCCACGTTGCACGGCACTATCGCCACGAAAGTGTCGCCACGGTCATTGGCCGAAGAACGAGGCACCGTAAACGTGTAGCTGCCGTCCGGCGCAACATCCCGCTGCGCCACCAGCTTCTGACGCAAGCCGGACAGGTGATCACGGTGTATGGCGTAGGTCCGCGCCTCTGTGGGACCGTCATCATCAGCCGGCCCTGACGGCGAGCCCAGCATCCAGAGGTCCACCGGCCCCCAGTAGACGGCAAAACGAGCCACCTCACGCCCCGTGAACTGAGTGGGGCCCAGCTTGACCCTCAGCTCCACATCGTCGCCGGGCACCGCCACCGCGGCAGCGCCGCCATCAGGAACGGCAACCATACCAACCCGCCAAGGTTCATGCACCATCGCCGGGTCGTGGTCCGACAACCACTCACAGCCAACCTGAGCGCCGTCAACCGAGTTGTCAGGGCCGCCAGCGCAACGCCGCCACGAGAAGTTCGTCTTGGTGCGGTAATCACCCGCATCAGCGGAATTGCCGCGAATCTGAGGCGATTTCCAGGGGTTCTCGCCATGATGGCGACCATTGATTACCTGAAACCCATCACCCAGCTTGCCGGTGGCGAGACCCACCTCGACATCGTTGAGCGTCAGCTCCATGCGGTACCTGTCGGGCGGCTTCTGCACAACGAAGGTTTGCGGCACAGCCAGCTTCACGCCAGCGCCGTCAACGGCGCACACGTAGTTTTCATCCAGGCTGAAAGTGTCCAAAGACACCGGCACCTTGAACACCGGCGAGTTGCCGTCACTCGATACGTCGCCGACAGCAACAAATACCGTGCTGACGTCAGTAGTGACGCAGGACGAGGGCGCGCCAGCGCCTTCATCGGGCACCACCAGGTAGGCCCACACCCGATTCCCGCGAGTAAACCCAGTCAGCTGGATGGAGATCTCGTTGCCAACCCAAGCCCACTTCAGACCTGCATGGCCGGCCGCGACAGCGTCAAGACCATCGCCACCGTGAGACGAGCCGTGGCCAAACGGCCACCACGACTCCACGTAGGAGACCACATGAGATACGCCGGAAACCAGCGTATCCCACCAGCCGCGCTGAACATCAACTGAAACATCCCATGCCTGTACCGCAGGATCATCGGCACCCGGCGCAACGAAGCCATCATCATGCGATGTGCCAATGATGATGCCAGGACCTCCCGGCTCAACCACGTTCACCGTCATGTTCAAATCGGCAAGACCGTCGTAACCGCCACCCGAGAAGTCATGCGTGAACGTAACCGAGCCGACAGCATCGCCAGCCGTCACCGCGAAAGCGTGACCACGCCGCCAGTTGCTGCCATTGAACACCACGCTCGTTGGCGACACCGTCGCCGCCGAGCCGCTGCTGGTCACGCTCACCGCCACTTCGCCCACGGGACGCTGAGTGAGGGATAGTCGATACTGACCGACAGCGCCCTTCGCCAAAGAAATCGGACTGGCCGGCGACAACTGGGCGCCAGGATTGGACGCCGGCAACACTTCCACCTGGATCGACGGAATGCGCACCCGGTCGTAGATCTCACCGCTGCCTTGGTGATTGATCACCGCCTCGCCCACGGCGTTGGCCGTAATCGTCACCACCTGCGCCGCAGACCAATTGGCAGTTGAGAAAGTCAACGAATCAGGCGACACGCCGACCACGCCGCTGGGCGCGGCCGACAATGACATCGTCACCGGCTGCGCCGGCCTGGAACCCAGGCTGAGCTCGTAATCGCGGGTTTCACCCACCCGCATGATCAGACGGTTACCAGGTATCACCACACCGCCGGGACCGGTGATGCCAACGCTGGGCACCTGGGCATCCACCACGGTCACGTTGACCGCAGGTACGCTCACCGTACTGTCATAGCCGCCACCCGAGAAAGAATGGGCAATCCCGGCCGTCCGTGCCGGCACGTGGTACTCGTCGTCATACACTGCCGTAACGCGCACGGTCTGCGGAACATTCCAGTCGCCAGGAGTAAACGTCAAAGACGCCGGCACCGTGATCACGCCAGCCGCGGGATCAGCAGTCAGCGCCACCGTAACCGGACCGGTGGGCCTGGCATTGAGCACGACCGTGTACTCGCCAAAGCCCGGAGCCGCAGCCGTGCCTTCGTGAATGGTGAGGACTGTACGAGAAATGGATGCCCCGTAAGCATCGTCGTCTTCTATCGAAACCGTGACGGGACAACCGTCGCCGCAAACCCGACCACCATAGTCGGCGCCAGCCACCGCATGACTGATCACCACAGTGCGGTCCTCAACATCATCGTCATTGACCGAGGTCACCCGCACCGTCTGCGTGTCATCCCAGTTGTCCGGCGTGAACTCCAAGACCCGAGTAGGTGGCTCAATATTGAGCGCGTCAAGCACGTTCCGAGATAAAGTCACCGTGACATTGCCTCTCGGCTTGGTGGTCAGACGCACCGTGTACTCGCCGGAGCCGCCTTCCCGCAGGGATATGTCGCGCGGCTCAATAATGATCCCGGGCTCATCGGAAAAACGAGTCAGCACCTGGAACAGAGGCCGAGATTCAATATTGAAAACCGTAGGATCGGAAGCGCCCACCGGCAAAGGACAGGCCGCCGACGAGCCGTTGCAATCGTAGCCCAGCAGCCAGACCAACCCGTCGTCATCCGCCATGGCGGCATTGACCGTCACGCCGCCAGCGCCCGTCAAGACATCGCGCTTCAGCCCCTGCTTGCCAGACGGCGAGCCAGCGGCATCCCGATTAGTACCGTCGTCAAACGTCGCCACGCCGCTACGGCGCAGCTGCAAATGCGGGAATTCGGTCCCACCGGTGCTGTAGACCACCACCGGACGCTGGTAATTGGTGCCGTTCTCCAAAGTGAACGTGATCGGCTCAAAGGAGTTGGGGTCGCAAGCGCCGCCCGAGATCACCCGATCAGGCCAGTAGGTCAAGTCGTCGGCAGCCGCCGTCCTGACGCGAGCGCTGCAAGATTCCTCGGAATCAGGCGCCGCCTTGCGCAACACAGGCGTAGGCGGCGAGCAATTGTTGCCCTGGCATACGGCGCCGAAATCGGAATGATCCAGCCCCGACTTCTCGGTAAAACGCACCTGAACGGCGAAGTCCGGCCCCGTTCCCAAGGCATAGCCGGTTAGAGCGGGGCGTCCCAAGATGGGGCAACCGGAACCGCCATGACCACCGTCGCAAACGTAAGCCAACAAGTAGATGTTGCCGTCGGCGTCCGCTTGGTCCGGACTCAGCGTCACGACGCCGTTGGCATTGGCGGTAACGGTCAGACGATTTTCAAACAGCCCGAGACGACCCAAATCGTTGCTGGCCGCAACCGGAGCAACGCCGCCGCCGATGACAGGCGCCAAGGCCCCGCCCCAATGCTGCTCAACCAGCGTGCGCTGCGAGGAGAACGCAGCCAACACGTCGTCAATGTCGCCGCAACGGTCCCCGCCACGAGCCCGGCAATCACGAATCTCAGCGTAGAGCGCACGTGCGCCGGTCATGAAGGCAGACTCGCCCATGGCCTCATGCAAGGCCAGGAACAGGCGCTGCCCCAAGTAATAGTTGCAGTAGAACTGGTCACTGTCCCGCGACGGCGCAGCACGCACCAAAGCCCGCAGATTGGCGAGGGTACATGTCCCTTGCTCATTGATAACCACGGAATCGGGCAGGTTGAAGTCGGAAGCCAGGAAGACCTCAAAGGCGCTGGCCATGCCCTCATTGACCCACAGTTGCGCTCCACGCCAGTAGTAGTGCGCCACTTCGTGAATCAGGATGGACTTCAACTGATCGGCGGCACCGCCGGAATCGGCAACTTCGTGCCGCGGCAGGTAAGAGATGGCAAAACCGTAGTTGGTGCCGGCAGCCCCTGGCAAGACGGAAGCCGAGTCGCCCAAAGCGACGATGTGATCCACCGGGAAAGGCGAGCCCATGTGAGCGCGAACGCCGCGCATGGCGCTGGCGATCACGGTAGGCACGTAGGACTGCGACGCCGCAGTACGCCTGGCGACAGTCACCCGAACGCCGGAGCTCACACTGCTAACCACGCCGCCCGCATAGCCGTTCGACAACAATCCGTCGACATCCGACGGAGTGCGCGAAGACATCGTCGATGCGCCGATGACCAGCACCCGCTGGGCATCGGTGATGCCAGAGCTCAAAGCGGAATGATCCAGTATGCGAGCCGCGAAACCACGCGCAGCGGCAGTGTGCAAACCACGCAACACCAACACGTCGGTGCTGTCGAGCGTAGCAAGGAACGGCATGGCGACCACCCGCTTGGCAACCGCCGCGATCGTCGACTCCATGACAGCAATGGACAACAAATAGTCCAACGCCGACTTCTCGACATCAATCAGGCCGTCCTGAACCCACGACTTCGCGGCCATGGCGTTGTACAGGTCAACATGCTGACTGTGAACCCACTGCATATTCTCCGTGTTGTGGGCGCGCAACAGCGAACCACCGTCAATGACGTTGGCTGCGTCGGCAGAACCAAGACCACTGAAGTCGCCGTCGATGACATTCAGCAGGACATACATAGGATCAGAGTAATGCGGCAACGCGCTGGGTGAGCTGCTGCCGCCGTTGACGCCGGAACGGCCAGTAGGCGTCTTCACCTGGACCAGGCCCAAGCCGTCGCTGCGCCCGCCGGTGGCGTAAACCACCAATCTGTGAGCACCAAGGCTGTCAAAGGAAACCGAGACATCGTCCAGATCGTTGCGGTCACAGCCGCCGCCAGCCACCAGCTGCAACGGCCATACATGCTCGCTACCGTTAAAGAACGAGTCAACCTGACAGGAGTCAGCGACACTGGGCGCGACACGCCTGCCAACGCCGTAAGAAATGCGGCACTCGTCACCCTCGCACACCATCAAGTCAGACAGCTCAGGCACGTTCCCAGGACCATAACGCACCAGTACCTGGAACAAGGGACGTTCCATGATGTCAAACGAACCAGCACTTGGCTCAGGACACCTGGACAAAGACCCGTCACAGTCATAGGCCAAGATCAAAATCCGACCCGAGTCATCCGCCATGTGCGGCGCAACCATAATCCTAGCGGAACCTTCTTCGCCGGGCGCAACCCTAGTGTGCAGGCGACGCAACCCGGCAGCGCCAGCCGGCTCCCCACCAGGACCGCGTTTCACCTGGACCGCGTCCAAGCTGGAACCACGCCCGCCAGTCACGTAAAACGCCAATGGGCGACCGTCCTCAACAGTGACACTGTTGGGCACGGTGACCAACAACGGAGAATCATCCTCAGGTGAACAAGCACCGCCAGAAACGATACGGTCTGGCCAATACGTCAAATCATCGACCGTGCCGGCACCACCGTACCCGTCCACTCGACAAACATCTTCCCCATCAGGGCCGGCAGACCGCAGGACAGGAGTCCTAGGCTCGCAATCCCCACCTTGGCAGATCGGTCCGAGAGCAGCATGCGCTATGCCAGACACAGCCGTGTACTTGACACGCACCGCGAAAGCCGGCGGTTGCCAGAGGTCAAAGACCGCATAAGGCAGGTCATTGCCGGCGCCATCCTTGCCAACAGGCGCAACGGACGAACAAACAGGATATTCGACCGTGCCAAGGCACTCGTAGGCCAGCAACCAAATCTCGCCGCTGGCGTCCGCCATATCGGGCGTCACCTTCACCGAGCTTGGAGAATCATTACCGGAACCGATGGTAGCAACACGCTCCAGCAAGCCCATGCGAGCCAACTGCTCCGGTGGCATGCCAACGGCAGAAGCCCGACGCGTCAGCGCCAAGTCCAAGCCTTTACTGCGACCACCAGTGGCGTAAACCCTGAAAATTTGCTCGTTGTGATCGGCAGCTCCGTTCGCAAACGAGACATCGACAGGCACAAGTTCGTCAGAGTCGCAAGGACCTTTCCAAATCAGAGACTCGCTCCAGACGCCATTATCGTTGCGCACGACTCTACAGCCGCCAGTTTCGGGTGGCACCCCAGCTCGCGGCACGGACACAGGTCGATCATCCACCGCGCCAGGCGCCAGGTCGCCAAACTGTACGACAAAGCGGCGTGAGTAACGAAGGTTAGCTACGCCGTTGCTGTCGCCATTGGGATCATGCAAGCCGTAGGGGCCTTCCTTCCCAGCTCCGACAAACTTGATGACCCGGCTGCCGCCGGACAATACGCTACGCTCAGACAAGTTGACGCACAGCTCAAGACCCTTAGGATCTGGAGGAGTGGCGAACCAAGGCAGGCAAGGCACCACGTAAACGTAAACACGCCCGTTGCGGTCCGCATACTCCCGTTGGATCAACAAGTCCAACGAAGCGTCAGCCATGTCACTGACTTTAGGTGGCAAGTAGCTCTGCCCAGACACACCGTCACCCAACGGGAAAGCAATGCCCAACGGGCGCCGACTAGCACCGCCGCCATGTTCCAAGTCACGGTCATCGCCATAGTCCCAAGAACCAAGCCAAACACGGCGCCAGCCCGTCTCGGCATTTCCTTCAGCCTCGTAGTCATGCTCCGCCGGCATGCCCGAGACATACGCCGCAAAGTGCATCGGCAAATCCCGATACCCGGACGACCGTTGTTCAGAGGACCAGCCACTCGCGGCAGCCGGCACTCTCATGGACAACGAATAGGAATCTTCACCATCGGGAACTTCCCGAACGCGCCCATTGGCGTCATTCCAACGAGACGTACCATCGGGAACGCCCAAATTAGAAGTGCCTACACAGGACGGGCAACCCCGATAAGTCAAAAGGTAGGGGTCATACCCATCACCGAGGCCGCCACCGTACCCTTCCTGCCAATCTATGACGAAGCCGTAAAAGGAACGCGCCGCGTTGTACGAAGCCGTTCCCCAAGGCCCAGCACCACTGGACGGTGTGAAATCATCCGTCGCATGCTTGAACGGCCTGGGCGGTCCGTAACCGCAGGGACCATCATAATGATGTTTGCGAAAATCGTGTATCTGGGTACGCACCGTGGTGCCAGGCTGGTCGGTGTCCTCACCGCCAGTCGTTTCATCACTGATCTGTCTCCAAGTAGGACTAACTGGAGGGCCATGAAGACCTGGCATCAAATGCAATGTGTCGTCGCAACTGTGGACCTGATCGACGGTAGGACGATCATCAGACCTGTTGTGGCAAATGACAAAATGTTCCCATTCATAGTCGGTGGACACGGTGATGATCTCCTCAATCGAAGCATCATCACCTATCCCAACCCGAACCCGCTCTTCGGTAGTCACAATCGTGCGAGTCACCAGGCTGTCCAAGTCACAGGAAAGAACTTTCCCAGTCAGAGGATCATGCTGGTCCCAAGCCTCACGTAAATAAACGTAGTGATCTACAGGACTGCTGGTCACTCCAAAGTGAGCCCCAGTAACCGAAGGCGCCGTGCAATCGGGCAACGCACGCTGGTAATTCTCAGCCTCATCGCTAGTGAAACCAGCCAACACGGATTGGTTGCAATCAACCAAGGAAACGAAGGTTTTCCCGTCGTAGTTCGAAGCGCCGTGGCGCGGGATCGTGAACTCGAAATATGTACGTCCATCCCTGAGCCGGGTGTCGTCCACACGACGAGGAACCATGCCCTCAATATGTTCCCGGTGAATGGCAAAGTCCGCGTCCTGATCGCGAGCCGTCAGACGCCAGACATCAACCGGACCATAGAAAAGGGCAAACGGGCCGCATACACCCTCCGCACTCTGCCGCGGGCAAGCCACACGGAAGGTCATCTCATCGCCAGGGACATCGACCGGATCATGAGCATCCGTGGCTTTGCGCAAACCGACGCGCCAAGGCTTTTCAGGATCAAGATGCGGCTGGCCGTCAGGAAGTTCATCCCACTCACAACCCAGCTGACCACCGTCTAGCCGGCCACCTGTTCCCCTCGGAACGCCTGCATTCTGGCAGTGGTACAGGTCGCCATCAGTCCTGGTCACGTACTGGTATTTGTCCTGCTGCGTCACATTACCGTCATCCGCAGGAAGTGCATAACCTCGATACTGCGGCAAATGCCAAGCGTCGTCCAAAGGACTGCTGCGCCAGTCATCCCGCGGACCTGGAAGCGGATAAACAGTACTCGAGGCGTTGCGGATGCTATTCAAGGACTGCTTGCCACGGAACACCAAGAAGTTGCTCTTGTCCAACAAGTCGGTAAACGTGCGGTTGCCAACCGACTCCCCACCAGTGGTGTGAAGATTCAAAACCCGCTGATTTTCGAACCCGCGGACCTCATCACCGCCCACGTCTCGCAGGCAATTGGTAGTGCAGGTGTCAGGCTTGGTGTAGTCCAACTCGATACGGTTGGCATTCCGGTTATCCGCTACGGAAACAGCGGAATCCAAAGTGAGCGTCAACTTGTTGCCGCTAATCTTGGGAGGAGTGCCAGACTTCCAACCACGACAGGGACTCGGGCCGCCAACCGTCAGACAAAACGCGCTGGCGTTTACCGACGTCGCCTCCGAATCCAAGTCCTCACTGAAAGTGACGACGACTTCGTCGCCACCACTGGTAACACTCGGACCACTGCGGCCCAAGACCGCGCCGTTCACCGTAGGATGAACGCCCAGCAAGCCGTCGTACTGAATGTTGACACGCTTCAACCAAACACGGTAAGTGTCAGGCGGCTCCACCACCCTGAACTGCAACGGCTTGTGCCAACGCCCAAACCCCGTGGAATCCATCAAGCAGACATAGTTGATGCCTTCGTCAAAAAGGGTGCGGGAAACCACGTGGCTGCTGCCAAGTCCATCATTGACGGCGAACTCGCCGCCATCAATGTCCCGCGAGTGTATCCGAACAAACTGACCGCCATCCACGGCGCAGGAAACCGGCGAGTCGCCATCGCCTTCTTCAAACAAAAGGCGGTATATCCACACCCGGCCATCGTGCAACGGACGGTCGGGATCTGGAGACTCCTTGTCATACTCATAGGAAACATGGTCGCCAAAGTAACCCCAATCCCGACCATCATCAGGAGCGCTACTCGTGCGTCCTGCTGTCATACTCCACCCAGGCATGGAAACGCCCAAAGTCACCTGCACTTCCAATACCGGGTTGCCGGAACCATGACCAACCCGCGCCAAGCCAGCGCCGGCTGACGTGACAGTCACCAACTGACCGTTTTCCCAGTTGTCGGATGTCAGAGTGAAACTGGCAGGCTCCACGCTAACGATTCCGCCAGGATCAGAGGAAACGCTAACCGACACGTCAGACGACGGAGGATTGGTCAACGACACCCGGTAAGTCCCAGTATTGGAACCGGAACTGCCGCCATGGACCAAGTCCAAGCGAGTCTTCGAAATCTTGATGAAAGAAACTCCAGGCACCGGCGCGACAGACACCGTAACCGAGCCCACGAACTGGCTAGCGAAACCGCCGCCGTTCGCCGTGTGGCGGATCACAGCGTCGCCGACTGAAACGCCGGCAACCGTGACAATCTGAGAATCACCCCAGTTAGACTCATCGAACGTCAAAGGCGGCCCAGAGACCGCAACCACGGTGCTGTCTGACACGGATGCAGTGATAACCACGTCGCCGCTGGGCGGAGCGGAAAGCCTGACGCCGTAGGAGCTGAAGCCGCCCGCGTCAATTGACAAGCCAGACGGCGAGATCGTAACGCCGGCGCCAGCGCCCGAAACCACGCGCACGAAAACGTAGCCAACCTGCCTGCTGCCAATGGCATGACTGATCGTAAAATCGCCGGCATCATCCGGCGCAGTCACCGTGACGACCTGATCCCGACTCCAGTATTTGTCATCGCCAACGGTCTGATTGAATGTAATGCTGTCAGGTGAAACCTTATCAGCCGGCTCAATAGAAACATCTCCAGAACCCGCCGACGCGAGACGCACCGTGTAGGTGCCAATAGCCCCAGGCTGCAAAGTCATCGTCGTAGTGGAGATCACCACCCCGTCACGGTCCTCATCCGTGATGCGGAGTTCCACCGAACCAAGCTCACCGGAAAGGTAGCCATGACTGCCACTGGACACGTGGTATCCAATGGAAAAATGACGAGTGCCGTTCACGGCAGCATCGTCAAACGAGGTCACGCGAACGATCTGCGCCGTGTCCCAGTTGGATGGAGTAAACACCATCTGTGAACGGTCCAAAGAAAACTGCGGAGCAGCATCAGAAACAGCGGAATCGCTACTGTCACAACCGTTGGCAACGCAACCAGCCTTCACTGGCTGATCCAAGAAAACCGTCACCACGCCAGCCGGCTTGGACTTCAGACGGACCCCGTACGAACCACCCTCGCCCTCCGACAGCAGGATGGGCGCGTCATTGAACACCAAACCAGTGTCGCCGACATCGGGCGTGCTACTCACGGAGACCTCGACAGGTGGAACGGAAACAGCATCGTATCCGCCGCCTGACACACGATGAGTCAGGACCGCACCGGCGACCGCATCATCAACGATGACATCCCCGTTGGAACGCACCGCAACCGTCTGCGTAATCAACCAAGTTGACGGCGTGAAATGCAACACATCTGGCGACACCGACACCGCCGACGGGTTAGACGAATCGACCCTCAACGTGACCGGACCGCTCGGCTTAAACCCGCTGAGCTGCACACCGTACTTGCCAGTGCCACCTTCCGGAACTCCGGAACACTCGGGAACCGTACCGGACAACGCGCAATGCTCTCCGGCCAAGAAGCGAACCTCAGGAGCGCTTGGCGCAGAATCAGAGTCGAGTACCTTCACTCCCACATAGCCGCCGCTGCCGCTCAACGCGCCACTCAGGCTATGAGAAATCTGCGCGAAACGATCACGGCGCAAGGCAGCATCATCCTGTTCGGCCGTTACCGTCACCAATTGCTCAAAGCCGGGAGAATTGGCATCGAAAGCAAGCGTAGTCGGCGAAACCGTAGCCACCGAAGTGTCGCTGCTCGCCAAACTCACTGTGACCGCGCCAGAAGGCGCGTTGCGCAACCGCACTCGGTAAGTCGATGCGCGACCGCTGCCAGTCTCGTTCAGCGTCATGAACGGCGGGCCACCACCAGAAATGATCAACGGAGAAGTTGCAGAACGCTTGCTGTCAAACACCTGGACGGAGAATTTCTCAGAACCGCTGTACCCGCCGCCACTGAAAGAGTGAGTGACGGTACCGCTGCGAACGCCGGTAAACGAACTATCAGGAGCCGCAGCAGTGACAGTCACAGTTTGAGGCAAATTCCACGAATTTGCCGAGAAAGTAATCTGATTAGTCTCGGGGTTGCTTCCCGCTTCGACAGCCTTGGTCAAAGCGCCGCCGGCCGACAACGTCACGGTGACATCGCCATTGCTGGGCTTGGAGTTCAGCCTGACCGTGTAGGTGGCGCTCTCACCCTCAGCCAGCACCAAACCCTCTGGGGAGAAAGAGACACCTCTCGTGTCGTCATCAACAACCGTGATACGCACAGGCGACAGCGTGAAGCCGTCATAGCCATTAGTGCCAGAAGCACTAACAGTGTGAGTGACATCAACCACCCGATTGCGGCTGTCGACTTCGTCGCGCACCCCCTTGACCACGAAAGCCTGCGGTATACGCCAGTTGGCAGAGGTGAACGCCAACGAACTGGGGCCACCCGCATAGCTGACTGCGCCAGGCACCGGGTCGGGAAGCCCGACTGTCACCGTCTTGCCCTCACCAGGATCGGACTTCAAGCTGACCAAGTAGGCAAAGCTGTCGCCCTCGGCCACTGACACGGTATCCGGCAGGTCAACGTCGGCGACATCATCATCATCGTCGTTGACCGCAATCTGCAAAGCCGGATTGGACACCACGCCGGTAAGCGCTCCAAATAGGCGATGATTGATACTTCCTGCATTGGGAACGGCCTCATCGTCGGAATCGTTCTCAGAAACATGGACGCGGACCGTCTTACTGCCGTGGTCGGTGCGAGTGAAAACCAGAGCGGTAGGCTCCATAACGACAGCGCGACCATCGCTGCTAAAACCAGCAGCAGCCATAAACTCAGGCTGCACCACGACCCGATCACTGGGCGCACCAGACAAACTCACGACATAAGTGTTGGAACTCCCCTCGGTCACCGTCAGCGGACCGGACGGAGAGACCTGTAGCGTCGGGGTCTGAGCAGACACGGATTCGATACCAGCAAGTTGACCGACAACATCCCGTTCCATCGCGCCGACTTCAGCCTGCGCGTCACCCGCGCCCCAGTGAAAAACCGCCGCCACCAGCAGCGCCAACCCCAAGGCCGGCCACATCCTGAAAATCCTGCTCGACATGCCAATCGCTCCCGTGCCGGCCCAGACGGCACGCCGACCAAGCCACGTCGTTGATTTCCGGGATCATAACGACGACGACATACTCGAACGGCCAATCTGCCCGGGAGCGCGTCCCGCCGACTCCGCCTCGTCGTGCCGGCTCGAGCACATTCCGCAGCCGGACAGCGTCCAAATTCGTCCACACATCGAGCAGAAGCCGCTCAGCGAAAATTGCCCAAAACTCGCAGGGCCGTTTATGGACAAGCTGATGGCACCTCCCTACTGTATGGGGCGCAATTTCCGCCGCGCGGTCGCCCACCGAGACCGCAACGGCTGATGAAGAAGGTGTAACGACAGATGATGAAACTGGTCAGCAGTTGGAGCCACTACCTCGATTTCCAATGCAACGACTGCGGCGAGACCACACATGTGGACGCTGCCATGGACCTTTCCGCCACGGTGGCGTGTCGTTCCGACAAGTGTCGAACTTCCACCCAACAGCGCGAAGAGGTCGTGAACGGTGACCGCCTCGTCCTGATTGGAATGCCCGCAGGACCCCGGGAAGTCTGGCAACCGTCACCCGCGTGACCACGGTGACGACCAGAACGCAGCCGGCGGTGAACCCCGTACACCACGAGAAACCGGCCTCGCTGGTGAGCGGTAGCTGGCGACCCTACCATGACCACGCCCGTTCGGCTGTGCTTCTTGTCTCGCAGAAGCCGTGTTCACGACGGTGAGAATCGAAACGGTCAGCGGGAAATCTGTGTGCTGCACTGCTGTCGTCGTCCCCATTCTATTGGTGCCACAGGCACCGCTTGACCCGCCCTGGACGGGTGAGTAGCATCGAACTCAAGACGACAGCGGAGCAATGACGATGGTCACAACTCACGAAACCCACGAGAAGGCCAAGGAAATCATTCAGGACGCCCTGGAAACCCAGTTCCAAGGGAAAGTCCATTTCCACGAAATCCGCATCACCGCAAGGCCGGGTGCCGACGACGACGAGTATCTGGACGTGCAGGCCATCTACACCGGCAGACCTTCTGACCTGGACCCACGCCTGTTGAACTCCCTGTACGCCACCATCGAGGACGACCTGAGGGCCATCGGCATCGAAACAGTCCCATCCATCTCGTACCGGGAGAAAACCGAGGATAGTAAGTGGTCGAAACCGGTTGGGATGTCTCCGCCCAAGGAACAAACGTGATGAGGTGGCAGGACCTCATCGCGGCCAGCCGATTGCTGACGAACTCACCGGACCCGAATACCCCGCCGCCGCCGGACTTCATGAGGCGGGCGGTGAGCACGGCCTACTATGCTGTATTCCACGCCTTGGCCAGCAGCAACGCTGACTGTCTGATTGGCTCGCCAACAGACCCGCTGCTGGAACACGCGTGGCACCGCGTTCAACGCGCCCTGGATCACGGGGTCGCAAGAAGAAACCTTGAACAGGACCGCCGCCGTTTCTCCCCGACCGTGCAGGAGTTCATCACGACGTTCGCAGCGCTCCAAAATGCCAGGCACACCGCGGACTATGACTCCAGTCGAGAGTTCACGCTCACGGAAGCACTGGCCTGGATTGACCGGGCCGAAAATGTTATCACCGACTTCATGGGCGTTGATGCGAACGAGCGACGCGCGGTAGCGGTGCAGGCAATCATCAGGGGACGCACCAACTGATCCAAAGCCAAGACAAGGGAGCGTCGTCACAGCAACTCCGACCTGGCAACGAATCCGTCAATGACCCTCGGCAACGTCGGCCGCGGCCGACGTCCGGCTAACCGGCTACGTGGCAGCAGGAAGGGCCAGTGTTCCAGCATATTGAGTATGCCAAGCACAGGATTGCCGATTGGGGTGGCGCTGTTGCAATCGTCAGCCGGCAGGATTGGGCGAGCCACGAAACGCTTGAGTGGGCACCCCGAGTTGCGCGGCGGAACAACACTCCCACAGACACCTACGTCGCTCCCATTTTGGTGGAAACAGGCCTCGCCCGTTACGTCATTGTGGGTCTCCAGAAACCCATCGCGTTGTGACCCACCAACGGGCGGGGCTGTAACTCGGTGACCGCGCGCCAGTTGCTGGAGCGTCGCGTACTCCGTGGTCGGCAACCCTACCGGATCCCCTGCTACGGTCAGCCGGCGCCGGACGTAGTAAATGCTGAAGTCTCCCACGGCATGGGGCACTACCAGTGCGCTCTGGGAGGGTTTCAGTCCCTCGCGCAACACCGAGTCAACGTCCACGCTTTCGTTGACACGCAGGCTGGCCTCACTCAGCCGGCGGAGACGCTCCCGGTGAGCCTCCGCCTACCTGTACGCCTACTCCATCCCCGCCTTCCGGCACGGCCACGTAGTTGTTCAGGCAGAATTGCACATCCAATGATACAAAAAATATCCCATCAAATGCCCACATCATACTGACTATGGTGTAGGGTCTATCTGGAAATTTACGCAAATGCTGGAGTAGGGCGCCGAGTCAGCGCATCAATTGAACACTCCTCGTCCAATGTCACGGCCCACCGGAGGACTCATGCGTATTCTGTCAATGAAATGGATTGCTCCGCTTGCGGTTGCCGCGCTTTTAGCCCTCGTTTCCGTCGCGTGCGGCGGCAACGGCGACGTTCCTTCCGCTGCTGTGCCCCAGCCCACCGCCGCCATGGTCGAACAACCGACGGTAGCAGCGACAGGGCAGCCCGGCGCGCCGATGGCGGTTCCTGACGAAACCTTCCGCGTCGGTGTGATGGAATCCCTCACCGGCCCGGGGGAAACCTACGGCACGGTGTCCGTCCAGGCCAAGCAGATGGCGGTTGACGAGATCAACGCCGCCGGCGGCGTCAACGGGCGGATGCTGGAGCTCATCGTTGAGGATTCGAAGTGCGCGGCCCAAGACGCCATCACCGCCTACAACAAGCTCACCGACGTTGACGGCGTCAAGATCATCCTCGGCACGTCGTGCAGCGGCGCGATGCTGGGAGCCGCGCCCCTGGCCGAGGCCGACGGCGTCATCCTCTTCTCGGGACTGGCCACCAACCCTGACATCGCCAACGCCGGCGACTACATATTCCGCACGTCCATGAGCGACCTACAGGTGGGCATCGACACCGCCAACGTCATCCTGTCCGACGGCCACCGCAATCTGGGAACCATCACCGAGACCACCGACTACGCCGAGGGGGTGCGCCGCGTCACCGCCGACCACTTCCAGCAATTGGGCGGAACCATCGTCGCGGAGGAACGCTACGCCTCCGACGTGACCGACTTCCGGAGCCAGTTGACCAAAATCATTGGCGCCAACCCCGACGCCATCCACATCGCGTCCCAGTCCGAGTTCGCCGGAGGCACCATCGTCAAGCAGGTGAGGGAGCTGGGCTACGAGGGCCCGCTATATTCCGAAATTGTCCCGGTGGGCGCAACCGCGCTGGAGGTGGCTGGCGAGGCCGCCACCGGTCTGAAGGCCGTCACCGCCGAACTCGACCCGAACAACCCCAAGAGCCAGGAAGTGCTGAACAACTTCCGGGCGCGTTACGATTATGTGACGCTGCCCTGGTACCTAGCCTCCGGCTACGACGACGTGTACATCACGGCCGAGTGTCTCAAGCAGACCAACGACGACCAGGACGCCGACGGCTTCCGCGACTGCCTCTACGCCATCACCTGGAGCGGCGCCATCGGCGAAAGCTACAGTTTCGACACCGACGGCGAGGTGGTCGGCCTGGCCAACGCCGTGGTGGAAGTGCTGCCCGTGGGCGACCGCACCGACGACAACAACGGCTACATGATCCTCGGACCCGCTCCGGGCGCCGAGGCAGTAGCCGCCATGCCCGCCGCTGCCGCATTCCAGGAACCATTCCGCATCGGAGCCATGGACGCCCTCACCGGCGTCGGCGAGTCCTACGGCAACCCGATCCTCAACGCCAAGCTCCTAGCAGTCGAGGAGATCAACGCCGCCGGCGGCATCAACGGACGGCTGCTGGCCATTATCCCCGAGGATTCGAAGTGCGCCGCCCAGGACGCCATCACCGCCTACAACAAGCTTACCGATGTGGACGGCGTGAAGATCATTCTCGGCACCACCTGCAGCGGCGCCATGCTGGGGGCGGCCCCATTGGCTGAAAGGGAAGGCGTGATCATGCTCTCCGCTTCCGCCACCAGCCCCGACATCGCCGCCGCTGGCGACTACATCTTCCGCACCGCCATCAACGACCTTCAGTTGGGGCAGGACACCGGAAACACGCTGATCTCCGACGGCATCCACCATCTGGCGACCATAACGGAATCCACCGACTACGCCGAGGGCGCCCGTCGCACCACGGTCGCGCGGTTCGAGGAACTGGGCGGCGAGGTGGTGGCTGCGGAAAGCTACGCCTCAGACATCACCGACTTCCGGTCCCAGCTGACCAAGCTGATCAACGCCGAACCGGACGCCATCTTCCTGGCCGCCCAGGGCGAGTTCTCGGGCGGCACCATCATCAAGCAGGTGCGCGACCTGGGGTTTGAGGGCCCGCTCTACTCCGAGGTGGTGCCCACCCAGCCCGAGGCGCTGGGCATCGCCGGCGACGCCGCCACCGGCCTGAAGGCCATCGTGCCCAACCCGGACCTCCAGACGCAGACCGGCAAGGACTTCCTCTCGAACTACAAAGCCCGCTACGGCACGGTGGCCACGCTGCCGTGGTTCCAGGGCTCGGCGTACGACGACGTTTACATCACCGCCGAGTGCCTGAGCCAGACTGGCGACGACCAGGATTCCGACGGGTTCCGTGATTGCCTCTACGACCTGACGTGGAGCGGGGCCATCGGCGACGGTTACACCTTCGACTCTAACGGGGACGTGGCTGGCCTTTCCAATGTGGTAATCGAGATCCTGCCCGCCGACCAGCGCAACGACGACAACCAGGGCCACCGCATCCTTGGGCCGGCTCCGACGCCTTAGCCAGACTTTGTTGCTGAAGCGAGGCAGTACAAGCGCACGTGAAGCTGACCCGACCGGGGGATTTCAACCGGTCGGCGTCAACTGCCCTGCTCTCCGCCTGTGGGCCAACGTCTTTCCGACGGCAAGAAGTCCCGTAGTCGGCGCCGCGCATCTCAGCCGGACGTTTCGCCGCCGGTTGCGCAGTTGGCTGTTATGGGAAACCCTCAGGGCAGTGGAGTCGGGCTAATTCCCCGCCATCCCCCTCCCACAGCGGCCTGGCATCGAGCTGAGTATTTCTGTTCATTGATTGCGAATACGGCGACGGATGCGAGAACCAGCATCGAGGCGCAGGCGATGAAAGCTAACGCGTAAGAGCCGGTTAGGTCATGCGCCAGCCCGGTAACAGCTGTAGTCGTGACAGCAGAGACTCACCAGAAACTGGCGAATCCGCGATGCAGTAAGCCCTCGAATATCGTCGCATTGACGTAGCAACCCACCCTACCATAAGCATCGCACAGTAACAGCGTCATCGTTTCAACGCTACCTCGTGAAGGGATGAGATCACCGCCCACCCGGTTCCCGGCGCGGATGGTTTGCCGCAGTTGCAACTTTCCTTTAGTGTTCTGTTGGTCAAACTTCAACGACTCGACGCTGTGGCGAGCTATCCAAAAACAGACTTCCCAAGCCGTCAGGCTGTAGGACAATTTCCGGCGGCTGTGGTGATAATCACCGATTCCCAGCAACTGGGCTTGCCCGTCCTCGATTTCTATCAGCCGATGCTTGTGGCGCAAGGCTCCGATTGAGGTTCCACAATCGGCTGCCATCGCCTCGGCAACCCCGTCAGGAACCAGGCCATGCCCGTGTTCGCGTAGCCAGTGCAAGCAGAATTTGCTCTCGGCATCCAGGACGCTCTCAAAATCGCGAAAAATCCTAGTTGCCGCCTCGGGGGCTGCCGGGAATGTCAGAATGCCGCGTTGTCGATATTCCGAAAAGAGCACAGGATGTCGCTGAACCGCGCCACTCTCTTCATTCACCTTCCAGAGATGGTCATACATCAAATCCAGGACGTACCCATCGCCTTCAATCGTCACGTATTGGTACCTGCTTGTGCCAGTACGAGGCATTACTAATCGCTCCTTGAGAAATCTGTGCAGAATCGCAAGGCCAGTCCATTAGGAAACGGATCATCTATCGTATCATGCAGCATATTCCCCCACCCTCTAGCCGAGAAACGCCCAACTGAGAACATCCTTCGCAGACCCAGCCTTTCGGCTACTGTTGCTAGCCAGGCGTCCTCTGAACCTGTCGTGGTGTCCCTACTCCACTAACAAGGCGAGCGCGGGGCGGTTTTGCGGCTGCAGCGTGCTAGAATCGCGACAACTGGATGCCTACTTATCCAGGGAGAGGCCGACAAAATGACCAACAATTTCCAAAGGGTTGGCTCAGTGTCCAACTCACATGTGGGCAACGCTTTCGAAGCGGCGGCTCGGGAATTCTTTCGACGGCAGGGTATGGCACTCCAACGGGACTATCAAGTGCCGGTTGGCCTTTCCAGCAAGAAGCCGCACAAGTTTGACCTAGGATCCGGAGACCCTCCTCTGTTAGTAGAGTGCAAGTCCCACACCTGGACCGGTGGCAACAACGTACCCAGCGCTAAACTGACCGTCTGGAACGAAGCCATGTTCTACTTCCTGCTTGCACCTGAAGGTTTCAGGAAGGTACTGTTCGTGCTGCGTGATTTCAGCGAGCTGAGAAACGAAACCTTGGCCGAATACTACATCAGAACTTACGCCCACCTGATTCCAGACGACGTGGAAGTCTTGGAGTACGACGGCCTCAGCACCGCCAACAGGCTCCGCTAGCTTCCAAGAAGGCCAAACACAACAAGGGGCCGCATTCGCCGCAGGCCATCACTGCAGGCCTCTACACCGCCGGAATCGCTCTATCCGGCAGGGAAGCGTATCCGACCATGAACAGCGCGTGCTGGAGCCCATCCACGGGTTCAAACCCAACCTGCTCAAACTCCCCAGGTTCCCGTGCCATCTCTCCAAGCAGCCACGCCGCCTTCAGGTTGTCGAGGGCGTACGCCGCACTGTCGTTGTTCATCCTCGGGCGGTCGCACCAGTGGTACCTGGCGTGCTTGGGCTCGCGACGCGGCGGTATTCTGAGCCTCAACAAGTCGGGTTTCCGGCCGACCTTCTCCCGCCGGCAGTAGATGCCCACCAAGCCACTTAGGGCGCACGCAACTCTGCTATCGTACATCGGGAAGCCGTCAATCAGCACGGAGTACACTTTGCTGAACCCCGGCCCCATGTAGCGGAAACCGGCGAGGTCGTCGGTATCCGCCGTCCTGGGGTTTAGTCTCGCTCGCACGTCTTCTACGATAGCCTGCAACCGGTCCGGCGACATGCTCCGCCAGTCGTTCAGCTTCTTGCAGCGTGGGGCTCCTCCCAACCTGATGATGGCCTCGGCAACGTTGACGAACTTCGCCTGCTTCGCGCGGCTGTCGATGGCGCCCATGTCCTCGAAATTGAGCCGGAACTCCCGCATACGTCGCTCCGTGACTCGGTAATCCAGTCCGTTGGCGTTATCGGGCCACCGGTATTGCAGCAACGCGTCGTAGAGACTCGTACACGCGAAATCGGTCCACCTGCTCTTCCAACGGTGCGTCAAACCCAGTTCGCCAGTGACCAACTGGCTCGCCCACTTTGTGAACCCGCTTACGTACTCGTCCGCTAGGTACTCGTCTCGTTTCATTCAGCCTCTCCATGTCTGGCACCAGCGGCAACCAGTGCCGACACACACGATTTGCCGAGGCCATTGTGCCGGCGGAGTACTGCCGATGCAACGCTATCCGGCAAAACAAGGCTGACAATGCGCTGGCGAACACGCCGGTCTTTTGCAGCACCCCAAAGGCTGTAGAGCGCGCCCAGGGGCCGTTTCCGGCGGAAGCTGAGGCATCCCTGACCCACTCGCCAACAGGTATCAGCATTCCAAGTCCCCGCCCAGGAAATTCCTCCCGACGGAAAGTGCACTCTCCATCACGGAGAAACTGCCCGCCGCCGGATCGACCACCAGATCCCCTGGTTCAGTCACCGCTTCAATCAACGCAGCCTGCAGGCCAACAGGTTTCTGGTGAGCGTGTCGCCTCACACCAAGCAACCGTTCCGACCAAAAATCAGGAACGCCACGACTTTCCCATCCGCCATCCACACGACAGGGCCACTTCTGGACAACCAGCAGATACTCGGCCCGACGCCGAGTCCGGTAGCCCATCCCAATCCTTCCCTTGTCCCACGTTACCAAGTCAACCACCTCGAGCGACAACTGATTGAACCAACTGGAGCATCCCGAACAGAGGTGGAACTTGTCCACCCACAGGAAGAGGTGGCCGCTCGGACGCAATATTCTCGCCATCTCATTCAAGAACTGAAGAATGACCGGTTCGGTCATTTGAACCAACGAGGCCCTGGCCCGCCCCCGCGACTTTCCCTCATTGCCATACGCCAGCTTGTCGAGCACGCCCCTGTACTGCGGGTCAAAGAACACCGCCGGTACGGAAGCGTCCGACAAGGTACCCATCAGATCGAGCCCGTCCATCCTGTGTCTGACATTGAGCTCCAGCAGCGGCCTCGAATGCTCGTCAGAACGAGACAGCACGTCCTCACCCTGATGAACTGCAGCAATGGGCATCAAACCGTCCGATTCCATCGTCTGCACCACGCGCAGGTGAGAATAAACCGGAAGGACGCGCCCCGTCGCGGCTCAATCGTCAGCAAAATACCCTCAGTACCTTCGATGCTTTCCCATCAAACCGGGCAGGCCGGTGGGTGAACTTTTCCCGACCGTGAGACAGGACTGTGCTGAACATCCCCCTGCGGCAAGATCAAGCTGAGCCCCACCGCCGTAACCGCGAACAGGCAAGCCACACAACCGCACCTACAGTCACGGCCACCGCCGCTACGCCAAACAGAGCGGTTGTCGCGACCATCGGGGATGACGACCATTGACCGAAGGACGACCTCGTGCACGACGGGCGCTCGAGCGCCTCGCCGCCGCCAGCTGCCGTCCGGCAATTGATCCGTCAAACTCCATCACTCTCATCAGTCAGTGAAACGGATGAAAGGACCGCAGGCCAGCGCTGACCAGCGCAGGGCACGGCGGTTCATGCCTTCGTCATGCCGGCACCGAGCGCAAGGCCCAAGCCGCCAGGAGAGGCCATATAGCAATCAGTTCCCCGACGGCCTTTCGCCTCCGCAGAACGCCGCCACCGTCGGGAACATCCGACGCAACTGCGCCGTGTCAAACGTCACCGAGTACGGGACCTCGCCGTAGGGCGCCTCCACGTAGAGGCGTTCGATTCTCCACAGGTCGTCGCCGAACCGGTCCTCCAGGACACCACGGACGTCGCCCACCCCCCATACCGCCTGACGCCGCGGCTTGCCCCCGTCCAGGCCCACCAGAAGACTGTACTCCACTCCGTCTTCCCATACTTCGTGGTCCCACAGGTAGAGAGACCCCGGCTCGCCGTCAATGCAGTTCGTGTAAAGACCCGCCTGCAGGGGCAGCTCCGCGTCGAAGTCAAAGGCCCACCCGGAAAGGGACACGTGCCGGCCCGCGCCAGAGGGTCGGGACTCCCAGACCCACCTGGTTTCCCGCCGCGCCCCATCAACCGCAGACTGGCGGGCCTGTTCGGCCGCGTCTGATTCGCGGGACAAGGTAGCTTCAATGCGCTCGACGTTCTCGGTTTGAAAGCCCAGGGCCGCCTGCAGCGAAGCCGCTTCTTCCTCAAGCCTGACAACCTCTTCGCGCACCGCGTCCAGCTCAGACGTGAGCGCAGCAACCTGCATGCCGTGATCCTGGGTGACGGTGTCGAGTTGCGACTGGGCGGCGGCGGCCTGCGCCGCCAAAGCCTGCTCGTGCTCAGCGCCGCTGATTCCGGAGCACGCCAGCGCGCCCGTAACGGTCAGCAACACCGCCATCGCCAACACCAGCCGCATCCTGAAAATCCTGCTCGCCATGTAAATCGCTCCCGCGCTGACCAAAGCGGCACGCCGCCCCGACCACGCTGTTCATGAGAGCAATCATAAGGACGCCGACTCCGAGCACTCCGAGAGACCCGAGTCTCCCGGGCCTACTGCCACCCAGGAGAAGCCCGACACATCGAACCGGCGCAACGACACTCAACGGTTAGGCCAAGGAATGCAGGCCATTCGAACATCCACCTAGAGCGCGAGTTCCGACGCTGCTGACGGCCGCACGCGCGCCGAATTCACCCGAGGGGCTGCCACCCCAACGGCCGCAGAACGCGCCCGGGAGCCGTCTCCGGCCGAAATTGACGCCATCATTGACCACCACAGGAGGACAACATTGCCCAAGTCCAGAACCAGACGACGGAAGAAACGGACACACGGACGGGGACCGTCCGGCAAGCCGCCCATCGCGCCAAAGCACGACCAAGCTTACCTGAAGGACCTCGACGGTGTCTGCTGGGAATTGGCGGCACAGAAAAACCACGACCTCAACAACCTGCGCGGGTACCGCATCGGCGGCTACGACGAAACCGGCACAGGGGCTGAGATCGGCCTGTCCCTGGCCGAGGAACACGTGCAGCCCGACACGCTGGGCGAGTGCGATCCCGACGGACACCAGCGCCAAGCCTGGAACATCATGCTCGGCGAACAGGAATACGCCCACCCGTGCTCCACCTGCGGAAACACGCCCGAGTTCTCACAAACCTGGTCCGGCATGCCCGAACTCGGCTTCACGTGTGAGGAAGTAATCGAGGACATCACACCCGACGCCTGCGTACACCACGAACTGTGCCTGATGGGGACAACCGCCCTCCGGTTCGAATTCCACACCAAAATCGAACATCTCGAGTGACCGGAGAAGTGATCCGCGAAACCGCCAGCGCTGGTCGAATCGCGCCAAGCGGACGCTCTGTTGGACGCAGGCCAAGAATCCGGCATGGACGACGCCAAGCTGTGGGAACTGGCCCAGCTGCTGGGCATTGACCCCGATGATTACGACATTCTACCCCTCGCCATCAACATGAGGGCGTTCGAGGAACTCGAGCAAGCCAACAAAGACTGGGGCATCCCGACCATGGCGTTCGAGCGCCGGAATCAGATACTGGACGGCGACGATGACGAACACGAAGACTACGGGGACGACGACGATCACGATGATCCTGATGAGTAGTCGTTGGCAACGCCGCCTCACCAGCGCAAACCACGCGACGTGATATGAAGGCCAGGAACCCCGAGGCAGCTGCCGAAGCGTGCCCACCGCGCCGGACAGGTCGTCGCGCACGCGCTGGGATAGACCTTTGCAGCGTCAGGGCAGCGTGAGCACCGCTATTAACCGTTTCCTGCAGCGTGACCACGGCTATTAACCGTTTCTGGTTCCCCGCAGGTGCGGGAATGTCCCGCTCACCGACGACCAGACCCGATACTTCGGGACCCTCTCACCCGCCAACGCGGAATTGCTCTCTGTGGAGATTCGTGCACGTCAAAGCCAATCGGTCACCTTCTCCCGCGCCTCGCGGCCTCTGGCCGCCGTCCTGACCACAAGCGAGAAAAAGCGTTCGAAAGCCTCTCCGTGGCTCTGACGCGGGTTCCTGACAGCACGACAAGGGAGAGTGCCCCATGTCCGTCAGCAAGTACCGCGTGAGGAGCACCTGCCTGTCCTGCAACCGCCGGATCAGCGGACAGGTGATCGCCGTCGTGGCGACGGTCGGAGAAGACGACCACCGGCCCAAGGCCTACCCCGTCCACGACGGATGCCAGAGCGCCATGCTGAGCGACCTTTCGTTTGATGACGAACCCGAACCGGAAACAGGAAAAGGCTGACGCTGCACCCCGAACTCCCGCACCTCGCGGCCCTGGACGGCCTCTAACTCCGTCGGCGGGGAATTTCCACCAAGAAACAGAGGGCACCTCCGCCGCTCCGCCGCGGATTCCTGGGAACGACCGCAATCGTCGCCGTCCGATGCGCCTCGACACAGACCTATCGAACCGACTGGTGTGAAGCAGTCCACCGTCCGATGTGACATGAACACCGGCGCGCAAAGCCAAGGGCAGGCCCCAACTACCGAGAACGGCTGTCGCGACATCGCGCCATGCTGGTTGCTAAATGGGTGATTGACCAGCAGACTACAACCTGCTATTCGTCAAAAACCGCGCTTCCAGAGTGGCCTAACCCCCTGTAAATTGGCACCCGCTCCCACCAGACCCAACGCTCGGAGATTGCTGATGAAACCCCAATACTTCACCGACCAGCGCGACTACTTCAAGTACAGCATCGTCCGGCACCTCCTCGCTCACGACTTCTCGTGCGCCATCTGCTGGATGCTCACCCCAAACGTCGATCGCCCGGCCGGCCAAATGAAAGACTACCTCGAGGACCCCAACAACTGGAGAGACCGTGATCCCGCCGTCTTCGACTTCCTGCGCGCCCAGTACCTGACCGACAATCCCGATGTCCACTCCACGCAAGACGACCCCACCAGCCCCATCGCCCGATGCCGATTCCACTGGCCCCCTTTCCCCCAAGACATGGACGAACGCCCCGCCTACTTCCACGCCGCCATACAAGAAGCGGCCGCCTCGAGTTTCATCTTCGTCGACCCCGACATCGGCCCTGCTCCTCCCAGCTTGAGGTCGCACGACCTCGGCGACGCTCACATAACGCCCGCCGAGATAGCCCACATCCAACGACACGGCTTTTCCGTCTTGGTGTTCCACTTCCTGAAGCGCATCCCCAGCAGAAGAGCCGGCCAAGTCGCAACCACCCAGCAGCGGTTAGCGCTGGAAGCTCCCACCGCCGTCGTCCGCGCCCTTCGCACCGAGGACCTAGCCTTCTACTTCGTCCTCCAGCCCGACCACGACCCCGGAGTGCGGGACGCCATCGATGACATCATCGCAGACTGGCAGGGTCCTCTCCTACGCACGCCCCCTTAGCCCGAATCCACCGAAGGGATGAGTATGACGGCGCGCTGAAAAGATTAGAAATTGCTCCTAGATTCGGCGATAATGGTTTTTGACACTAAAACCACCCTTAACCGAGGAGCACTTGTCAGTTACTACCGCGCGAGCGTCCCAGTTGCATCCACATCGGCTTCGATGACCACCGTTTGATGGCCAATGCTGGGTTGCTGTTACCGGTCACCTTGGCCCAGCACCTATCTGTGTCCCACCCTGGTTGATCAGCACTCAGGTCCCCGGTGCCGCAATCACCGCAGCCTTGTTACATTACCGCGACCCACAGTCGAGCGGTGGACAACCACATCGACCAACGCCTCAGGAACCACGATGACCACGACCAAAGAGCCGGAAGCCTTCGGCCTCGTCGTAGAGCGCCAGAAAATCGGCGCATCTGAGAACGACATCAGATACGCCTTCCAGCGCTTCATGGAAATCGCCGGCGTAGCAACCGCCGCCGAGATGTCCACGGAAGGACCACCTGGAATCGGCAACCCAGGCCGGATGGATCTCTACGTCCATAACACGTGCATTGAGTTCAAGACGAACATCATGCAGGGCGGAACGCCCGACCAAGGGTACGTCAACCAACTGGACCGGTACCTCGAGAACCTGCTCAAAGCCGGAAACGGCGTCCGGAACGGCATCCTCACCGACGGGATCCACTTCTTCCTGCGCCGCATAGGCGAACAGAAACTGCCCCTGCTGCCCTACGGAGCGTTGCAGACCTTCGACCGGCCCCAACAGGCGGCCAACGTCCGCGAGTACCTGCACGGCATCATCTCTGCCCCAGCAGAAGACATCAGCCCGACGGCCGAGAACCTCGAACGCCACTTCGGCACTAACTCCGACGTTTTCCGCGCCAGCAACCTTCTTTTGAAGGAAGCTTACGAGGAACACCGCGACGAACCCACCGTGGCGGTCAAACGCCGCCTTTGGCAGGACCTCCTGCAGGTGGCGCTGGGCAAGGACGCCGCCGCGGCCGGCGACGAAAGCGATTGGCTCTTCATCAGGCACACCTACATCACCAGCCTGATCGCCGTAATCATGCAACAGCGGCTGCTGGGCGACGTAGCCAAGCACGCCACGGAACGACCGGACGACCTCCTCAAAGGGCGTATCCTGGCCGAACAGTCCGACCTGCACGGCATCATCGACGCCGACCTTTTCACCTGGCCCACGGAGGTGGGAGCAAGCACGTACCTTCAGGAGATCGCCCGCGCAGTTGAACAGTTCAACTGGATGCAGGACGCGAAAGAGGTTGCGCCCACGCTGTACCAGAACGTCATCGAGCAGGAGGAACGCAAGCGCCTGGGCGAGTACTACACTCCCCGTTGGCTGGCCAAGGAGATCACCGAGACCGTAGTTGACGCCCCTCTGCGCCAGCGAGTCCTGGATCCGGCCTGCGGCAGCGGGACGTTCATTGAAACGGCCGTCGAGCGCATCATCAACCACGCCGGCGGCTTGTCGGCAACGGAGACGCTGCGGAAGCTGCAGGACAACGTGGTGGGCATCGACATCCACCCAGTGGCAGTCCAGCTCGCCAAAGCCACCTGGGTATTGGCAGCCGCCGACACCATCCGAGCCTCCCGCGAGGAAAACAACAACGCCGGCGCTGTCAGCGCTCCCATCTACTTAGGTGATTCCATGCAGCTGCGGTACGACACTGGCACTCTGACCGCTGCCCAGTCCATTGAGCTCGAAACCGGCGAGACCGTGCCTGGAAGGGAAACGCCAATCACCTTCAGCATCCCGAAGGAACTGGCCCGACAGCAGTCTGACATCGACCGCCTCATATCCGAGATGGCAACCGTCATCGACGAAGGACGGGACGCAGAGCGAGTGATCGACATCTACAAGATGAGCGACGCCTGCCGTGAGAGCCTAAAGGCAGTCGCCTCCCAAATGCGTGAGCTGCACGCCGCCGACCGAAACCACGTATGGGCTTACTACATCCGGAACATGATCCGACCGGCGGTAATCGCAGAGGAAAAGGTCGACCGCATCATCGGCAACCCTCCATGGCTGACCTACAACCAGAGCGCCGACATCATTCGAGACGAACTGAGGGAAATGAGCGAAAGGCGTTACCAAATCTGGGCAGGTGGGAAACAAGCATCCAATCAAGACATCGCCACCCTGTTCTACACCCGGTGCGCCGAACTATACGCGCGAGCGGGTGCCGAAATCGGCATGGTCCTACCCCACAGCGCGCTGCGGACTGGTCAGCACCTGAAGTGGCGAAGCGGCCGCTACACACAAAAAAGTGGGCGAAACGCACCCAGTATCAGCCTGAACCTCCGAATACACGAACCGTGGGACCTCGACAACGTGGTACCCAACTTCTTTCCCATGCCGGCCTGTGTGGTGTTCTCAGAGTTCACGGGCGTGGGCCAAGGCGCCGCACTAGCACCAGCAACCGTCCAAGTATGGAGAGGCAACTGGGCAAGTGACCACGAGGGCATCAGCAGGAAAAGCGAAGCACTCCACCATGACGACGGCAAGTTCAAGTCGCCGTACGCAGAGGCTACAAAGAACGGAGTCAAGATTGAAGACCGCAGGCTTTTCTTCGTAGAAATTGTGCCGCATACAGCGTGGCTGCCGGCCGCCAATACCACCAACGTCAGACCACGCCTGAGTAACCAAGACAAAGTCACTTACGACGGGAAATTAACCAGATTGGAAGGCGTGGTCAGCAACGACCACCTACTCGACGTGTACCTCGGTGAGAGTGTGGCCCCATACGTAAAATTGGACCCGCTCAAGGCTGCACTGCCGGTACACCGCCCCACCATGACCATGCCGCTAATCCACGAAAATTGCACCGACGATAAGCATGAAGCCTGTCGTTTGGACATTGAAGCTCTGGACCAGAGCATGAGACGTCGTTGGAACAATACCTCAGAGATGTACCGCGAAGCGCACGAGCATCGAGTGATCAAAGACCTATACGACCGACTGAACTATCAAAATTTGCTCAGCAGCCAGTTGGAGTACCTACAAGATGCCCTCGCCAAAGACGCTACCATCCGGGTAGCGTACACACAGTCGGGACAACCGACCGCCGCGGTCATCCACGACAACCACGCCATTTTTGACCGAAAACTGTACCAAACAATCTGTCAGTCAGAAGACGAAGCACATTATCTGCTGGCGATTCTCAACAGCGATGAACTGGCGACAAGAGCAAAACCGTTTTGCACTACCAACTGGGCCAAGAAGATTCGCGATTTCGAGAAGCACGGCTGGAAACTCCCAATCCCTCGGCACGACGCGAACGAATCGCTGCACGTCCGCCTGAGCGAACTGGGCAAAGCAGCCGGGCAGGAATGCGCCGCCCTAATCGCACACAGCGACATTCTGAACAAGCCCGCAGGCGACGCCCAATCCCGCGCCGCCCGCCGGCTACTACGCCACGAATGGCAGCCCAACAGCAAAGTCGCCCAAGACATAGAGAAAGCAGTTGCCAAGCTACTGAGCGACCCAGCGCAGGCCGCTCTTGCCGAACGACAGATGGTTGCAAAAAATCAAGGTTAGCAATCACTCACAGCCCCGCTCCAATAGCCGAAGTAATTGGGCAATCGGACTAAGTTTGTGGCTAAACAGGCTCGCCCGCTTGCGGCACAGCCGACAGACCGCTTAAACTGACCAAATGGTGACTTCGTGAGGCAAACATGGATATTCCACTGATTCTCACAAACAGCTGCGACACCACTTGCCAAACCGCCAAGGACGTGTGGAATTACATCAACGGAGCCTTGGATGTCCGAGCGCTCGTAGACCTCATCAAATACCCATTGCGGTTCCTCAAACGGCGTCGTCCAACGACAGCTGCCCGAGACCATACCCAATACGTAGAGGATCGCATCCCATACAGCGACTTCGAAAATGGCGCAGGTCACCCAGTTTGGCGTTGGAAATGGGCCGGCACTACAATTTATGACCTGCATCCTTACTGCCCTGCCTGCGACAGGCGTATGGAACCCCTACCATGTATTCCACATTCGGCATGGGAACACGCAGATGGGCCTCGTATTAGTCTTCGAGATCTGGGGGACCCCCAAGCACATTTTGATGCCTACATCAGCTTCATTCGGGAACACGAGCCTCGCGAAAGTGATTGGAAGTGGTGCATTGAATGCACGAATTGCGTAGCCAAACGTTTGCCGGGTCTTGGCCGTCGCAGCTCAGGTGGGGGTGACCGACGGGCTCAAGACCTGATGACCTCTTGGACTGGGAGAGTTCAAGACGAGATTTACCGACGAGCATTCAATCAGATGGAGCAGTCATGATCTGGTGGACGGTCCCCATTGACGATCAGGACCTGTTTGCCCTCATTTATGACGCCCTGCAATAGCCTGAACGGGCCATAATGATTACGAGACCACAGTCCAACCCTGCGCAGGTGTGGGTACCTCCAGCACCATCAGTTGCGCAATGCGGCCCCAACCTGGAAGGCAAATCAAATCATCGCCAAAGGTGACAGTATTTGTGGCCCGAGGGTGACCACCGTATCAATAGCGCCGCTCCAAGGCCCTCGGACTGATGCACTTCCCGCACGAAAACTGAGTTTCTTGGTACGTGCTCAACATATCCAAGGGGCCTAGCCATCAATGATTAGGAAGGTTCAGCCGTGAACAACCAGACGGCAGTTTTTCAGCGAACTGCACGAAAACCGGGCAAAAACTGATTTTTTGGGAAAAGCCAACGAAACCGTCAATACTCCCAACAACTGGCGTAAGGAATGAACAAAATGGCTCTGAGAGACACCAACCCCGAAGAAATCGACAGGCTGATGCGCGAAGTTCAAAGCGAGTGGGAACAAAAAGATGCGGAAGAGCACGTTCAAGAAACGTGGACACTATTCCTACAGGTATACCAGCTGATCGGAATGGTATCCCTAGATATTGAGGCATCAAAAGGACACCTCAACCAAGAGGCACTCCGCAACAGAACAGCAAGCATTGCGAACGCCCAAGTCGAGGACCACATCGCAAGCCAAGCCCTGAGCCTGTCCGCCAAAATATCACCCATGCTTGACAAGCTGGAAGCACAACAGCAAATCATAGCTCGGGAAAACTGGGGCGATGACCAAACCCCGACAGGAAAAATGTCGGGAACAGTAGTAACGCTCATCAACCTAATCAGACCTATCGCCGAAGTCATACAGGACGCTGCCGCGGACAACAAAGTGGGCACAATGGACCGCCTGCATACGACAGTGCCGCGAGAACAAACCCAAACCGAGCCCTAATCAGGACGCACCGCGAAAGCGGCATCGTCAACGACGCCAACAACTGGTGCGCCGAGCACGGTGACCCGCGCCACGTCATCGACTGGGTGAAGCGCGTCACCACGCTCACCGTGGTGACGATTAAGGTCGTTCGCAACCTGCCGGCGTTGAACCTTGACGCAGTGTAACTCGACGCACGGGCACCTACGGTGGATGGAAGACGGCGGCTGAGTAGACCGCGTCGATGTTCACGCTGCACAAATGCAGGCGCGACTAACTCTGGCTGGACAACGCTGGCTAGAAGCCTCCGAAACGCCAAGCATCAAACAACGTATCCAAGACGTCGTATCATAAGCGGGGATACGCGCCGGCGACGCGGTAGTATCGGAAGTAGTCAGAAAGATTGCCGAAACCCTATGACAACAGGCAGCAATCCACCGCCGCGGATGCAGCCATCAAGAGGAAATATGAAACGGCAAAGAATAGTCACGATGGAAGACATCAAAAATGCCAGACGGGCGATGAACCCCAACGCCACGGTTAGCATTGACGGTGGCCCAAAAATGCCGATAGAAATCAGCAGGGTTGACGGACCACTCACAGGGATACCGTGGCTAACCGAGGCTGAACTACAATCGTTCGTCGGGCGAACAAAAAAGGAGATGTTCATACACCTGCGGCACAGGACACGGGAAGAAGGGAAAAACGGCATACGGTCGTCGTACGACGCAGCTTGGGAGTATGTCGAATACCTCAAACAACACCCCCCGCAAGATTGGGCATACCTAGTCACGGTCCAAGACCTACAGGGCGAGCCACTACCCGTCCAGAACATCAACGACAAGTTGATAACGATGCTAGAGCTAAGCCTGCACGCCCAACTGGCGGTAGAGGCATGGTATGCCTACCCGTTTTTGGAAACGGAGTGCAAGGAGTACTTGGGCGAATATTTCCAGAAAAAGGACCTGGCCTACAGGTTCAACGACAGGTGGAATCGGTACAAAACCGGCATACCGTCGCCGCACGTAATTGAAGGCGACATATTCGTCTGCATACCTCCGCGAATACGGATCAAATGGGCAGGAGTACCACCGTAAACCAAAATGGCACCAGCCATCTGGCACTATCTCCAAGCCAAAGCCCCGCTGGACCGCTCTCCAGCGGGGCTCGCTCTGACCACCGACGGAAACGGTTACCGTGGCGATCAGTTTCCGCTGTCGTCCAGTAAGAAACCGAGTAGAGGAATCGCCTAGATTGGGGCAACGCCCTTGACACCCTCGCCGACATGGACCGGCACATCGAACTGTTCGAGGGTCGAGACCCCGAAGCGTACCGAATGCGTGCATGGACCCACGAAAACCTCGGCAACCATGAGGCAGCCGAACGAGACCGAAGGTTCGCTCGTTGACGGCACATTAGCCGGAGGCGTTCAAGCCGCCACCCTGACACGACAGCCTACTCACCCGCCAGGCGGCCGGCGTATAATCGGGCCAACCCTCCGATGCAACTGCCGGACGGCCCACCACGTCAGTTCCCTGAGGTCCACCATGACCACCGCCGACGCCAAAAACGACCAAACACCCGGCCGTTTCCGACTGCCAGACCCGCCCGAACGCGAGGCCGATGAGGCCACCCAGTTCGACCAACTGTCCAAGACCGGCAACGCACACTACTTGATCCGGCACTTCGGCAACCCCGAAACCACCCTGGTGGAAGCCGACCGATGGATGGTTGCGTCCCCAAGCACTGACCTCGCCGATGCACGCCAGCCCGACCTGTTGATCGCGTTCGGCGTGAAACCGGCCGCTTACGAGGCCAACAATGGTTACGTAGTCTCGGAGCAGGGCAAGCCGCCGGACTTCGTGATTGAGATCGCCTCGGAAAGCACGGCGAGCATTGACGTAGGCGATAAGCGCGACGACTACGCCGCCATGGGCATCCTGGAGTACTGGCGATTTGACAAAACGGGCGAATTCTACGGTGCTAGGTTGGCAGGGGACCGGCTGGTGGACGGCGCATACGAACCCATCCCGATTGATGAACTGGATGACGACGTCCTGCAGGGGTACAGCGCAGCGCTGAACCTGATCCTCCGATGGGAACGAGGACAGCTGGGCTGGTACGACCCAGCTACGGGAGAGCACATACCCACCTTTGAAAGTGTGCGCTCTGAGCGCATCGCCGCCGAAGCCCGCGCCAACCAAGCACGTGCGGCTCGCCTCGCCGCGGAAGAACGCGCTGACAGTGCCGAAGCCGAATTCCGCGCCATACGCGAGGCCCGCCTCGCTGCCGAGGCCCGCATCCAAGAACTGGAGCAGCGACTTCAACAGCAGGGCTCATGAACGCTCCCGTACTCGTGTCAGAAGTGTCACCAGCCGGTAACGCGGAACCGCCCACCGCCCGTAACACATAACCGTCGCTGACCCACGGCAACGCCGGCCGCCCCGACCTACGGGACGGCTGCTTTCGCTGTGGAACTACAATGCCCGAAATTCCGGCCGTCCAGCGCCCCGGGAAGGCTGCAACGCCGCGCCGGTGGGTAATTTCCCGCCGGAGCCATCCGAGGGCCTCTCCATCGCCCTCGGGCCGGTTTCTACCACATCCGCTGCCGACCCACCTCGTCGGCAGCTCTTTCACGTCCCACGGTTCCGGTTTGCCTGTAGTTAGCAACCATGCTACTATCCGCCCCCGCTCTTGCGGGGAGAACAGGCTTTGCCGACCGCAGGTTGAGGACCGCGTTTAGGGCGAAAAGAGTCCTCCACGGAAAGTACTGCGTTTAGGTTCCCGCACTTCTCCCGCCCGACAGCGCTGTGGAAAAGCCTGGCTACGAGGGCATTCAACGCGAACGAACCCGTGAACGGGCGGCAAAACCGACGCCAAGTCGGATAAAAACTAACCATCGCCCTCGGAGCACCCCGCTGGCAACATGGAACCGCCGAGCAACGACGGTACCGGCCGCCCCGACTGACGGGGCAGCCACTCCCGAGATCCATCGGAATGATGCGACACCGCTACATGCGCCGGCGTTCCATCTTCCGCTTGCTGACCCGCTGTAAGCGTTGCACGAAGAGAAACCCACACCACCGCTGCGCGGTCTGCCAGTGACTGGCCAGTGCTCAAAGCAATGACAACAGCCAGTAGCGCGAAACCGCCCACCACTGGCACAATGTCACCGTCGCAGACTAACGGCGATCACGGCTGCCATAGACCAACGGGGCGGCCAGCGGACCTCACGGAATGATGACGGACCCGCCTCACAGTTCGAAGATTCGCGCCACCTACGGGATGTGCCATATTTCGTAACTAGACCAGCCGGGAACCGCGCAATCCAGTTTTCATGCCCGCTTGACGGAGATTCTTTACCGGCGGTTCCAGCCGCCTGCGCTGAGTACTCATCGACGAGTACGACAGCGCCCACTTCGTTGAACAGGAAGGATGAGGTTGGAGCATGAGCACAGAAGAAAACGTGGACCTGTCCACCCAGGAAGCTGATCCCGTCGTCGAGGAGGAAGCCGTCGAGGAGGAAGCCGTCGAAGAACACGGCACCCATCCTGTCCGGGTGTTTGCGGGATACCTGGCAATACCCTGTCTGGTCATGAGCTTCATCATGGCCATATTGCTTTTCCTGCTTCCCCCAGTGGGGGATTTCGTTTTCGGGGTTCTGGCGGCGCTGGGAGTTATCCTAGTCATCTTCAGGTTCATGCCCTGGGCGCTGAAGGGCTTACTCGGCGTGGCGGGTCTGGCCGCGGTAGTCGCTGGGCTGACCATGTTCGTGCTGAGTTGGTCTTACGGTGAGCCATTCTACCAAGCGGGTGTGGACCTGTTGAACACCTACACCGACCCGGTGGAGAGAGAAATCTGGCCCGACCACGACACGTCTGAAGCCGCCCAAAGCGGGTTTGCCATCGAGACGGAAGCCGAAATGGGCCGGGATATTCTCCAATTCTTCGGCGTCATCACCGTGCTGTTTGGGTTTTTCCTCCTAGCGGTGAGTGTTCTGGCGGGATTTGTCACCGGCGCAGCCAGAGGAAAGTCCAGGATGAACCTGCCAGAAAGAATCGGCGCGAACGTCGGGGCATTGGGTTTCATGATGCTTTTCCTCGGGGCGGTTCCCGAGGTGATTATCGCCGAACTGCTGTTGTTCGAGCAGGAATCATGGCGGCTTGTCGCCAACGCTCTCATGTCCGGTTCCTTGGCACTCCTGTTCGGTCTGCCGGCCGAGAGGTTCCTGATGGCCATACTGGCCGCGGTGGGAAGCCTGGGGGTCGTCGTGCTCTGGCTCGGGGTAACCATGCTCATCCTGGGAGGCTCCAGGCGCAGGAAGATCGTGCTTGCTGCGGTGGCCGCCGGCATAGCATTGTACGTGTTGGTCGTCGTTGCGATATTGGGCATTGTCATGTTGGTGTTCGTGGCTGTGACCTTTGTGACTAGCCTCTTCCGTGGTCGCCCCGCTCTCATCGGCGGCACTGGCAGGAGCGGAGGCAGCCAGGAGATGGTCCAGACCCGCTATGGGCCGCAGCCGCGAAGATGACTCGACCTGGCTAACGCCCAGTGCCGCATGCCGGCTGAGCTGGCCCCCATACCGGACCGGCGACCAGCGTACGCTCCCCGCAACCTTCGCTTTTCCGGGGATGGCCCGAGGAATGGAGGTCGGCCACGACTAATTGTTGCAGCGGTCCAAGGTTAGTAGGCGACGCGAAACTCATCACCAATGCCAGAGCGTGCGCCTCTGGCTAAATGCAACCGTCGCTGACCCACGGACGCCGGCCGCCCTGACTGACGGGGCGACCGGTTTTGCACAGGCACCAGGACATGTCCCGAGCCCGTCAGGCTCGACACACTGCGCGGAGATTGCCAGCGTTACTCACGACGCGCTAACACCCTCGTCCTCGTCGCTCGAACCCTGACCAGCCTGGAAATCAAGGTAACGGAAGGCACGTTGGGCTCCCTTCGGAATCAGGTGCGCCGGAACACGCTTGCCAACGTACCGTTCCCGAACGTCAAGCGGGGCCAGCTCACCTTCGAAACCAATCCGATTTTGTGGCCCATCAACGTCAAACGGAAACAGGCCAGGGCCCCAACGGAGCCAGCGGTTTACCGAGTACGCCCCTACGACGAAGCCACCGACACGAGCCAAAACCACATCGTAGTTTTCGGCTCGCTCCATTCGCATGTTCCAAACGCCCCGAACCGCCTCGTAGATGCCACGTTCCTCGTACGTTTTCCCGATTGAGATCATGATCAAAGACCGGTCCAGCACGAACTCCTCGGCGTCGAACTCCCGAATGATCTCGCGCACATGCCTGACACCGCGGGCGTTGGAACCTGCTCCACCCATCCGGTTGGTCAAACCAGGGTAGGCATCGATCAACGCCGCCTCAACTTCCATCGCGGTGTTCAGGTCCATGCCGTAACGATGGATGACGTGCTGAACCTCCAAACCTCGAGCGCGAATCTGATTAATTCGCGACACCTTCGGATCACCATCATCCCCGTCGCCTCCTATAAGAAGGTCTTCGGCACTTACCGAATTGACCGCACCCAAGGCATGTTGGAACACGCGCTGGCCCTGGCCGCGGCCCACGTAAAACGTGTCGCCATTACGCGGGTCGATGAGGCGGTACACGTAGTGATCCAAAGCCACTACCGCTGCGTCGGAAAAGAAGTCTTCGGGCATGACCACACCTCCGGGCGCGGAAGATAGCACACGAGCAGGTTTCAGACCATGCTACGTTGATCCCACCATCGAGTACGCACAACCGAAAGACGAGGAAGTTGCGCGTACGAGATCAACTCTCTCCAAGCGTCCGGATCCCGAGCCACCCTAGCAACTGCCCAACGAGGAACTCCCCGAAGTGGAACGTCTCCGCGAAGGACCGCTCTACCTGCCGACGGCGTGACGTTCCACCGTCGCCATCGCGCAACCGTCAACGGAACTGCGGCGTTCTCCACAGCGTATTAATGGCACGCCATCAATGGCGCTGCCTCCCCTCCAGAGAGTGACGCCCACTGCCTTGACGCACCCGCAGCACGGCGATAGGCTGGCCTCGCCACAACTGCTGGGACCCACCCGCCTGCCGACTGCGGCACCGAGGCGCGAGCTTCACCTTGGGTAGGCACTACCGTGCCTCCTCACGGGTTCGCGCTTGGGTTCGCAGTTGTGGCAGATTGCCTATCCTGGTTCCGTGAGGAGGTTCCACATGCGTCTGCCACGTCCACTCCCCGACCTTCGCCACCGCGAGTCGTCCATCGACCAAGAACTCGAAGAGACGACCTACGTCGTCTGTCGAGCATCCCCTGACAGAGACCACGCGGCCGACCCCGACGCAACAGGCCGCCTCCTGTACGACCCCGCCACGCCAAGGGCCCTCTTGGACCGCCCCTCGGGGAGCAACCCGAGATCCACCGGCGCTGCGTTCACGACGACCTTCGCCCATGCCAAGAGCGCACTGGCGGTGGGTGCCATCGGACTACTGGCCTTGCTGACAGTGGCATGCGGCTCCGAGGAAGCATCGCCCGAGCCCGCCGAGGAAAGGCCCGCCACCCAAACTGCGGACAGAACCGACCAAGGATCGGCGGGGAGCGGTACGCAGAACGTCCCTACGGACGCGGCCACTCCCACCAACAGCAGCCAGTCGGCAAACGCCGGCGGCGCAGCATCCAGCGGCTCAAGCACGCCGCGCCAAGGGAGCACCGCGGAACCGACGGGAGCGCCCACGACACCTGCCACAAGCGAGCAGAGCGACCAAACCGAACAACCGGCGCCCACGGGCGAGCAACTCGAACGGGCGAAAGTCCTCTACCTGGAAGCCGAGCTGTATCTGCTGAACCAAAGGTTCCACCGTGCGGCGCACTCTCTCGATCAGGCCATCGCCAGCAACCCGAACCTGGCCGAGGCCTACACTCTGCGCGGCTTCACCCGCATCATGTTGAGAGACCACGACGGCGCCATGCAGGACTTCGAAAAGGCGTTGGCGATGGGAGCGGAAAACGCCGGACGCGCCCACGCATTTCGATCCTACGCCCACAGCGAGATGGGGAACTACGACGACGCCCTCGCGGACGCCGAGACGGCTCAGGAGATGATTCACCACGAAGACCAGTTCGCGCGGGCGGACGCCGACCTCGCCCAGTTCACGGCCCTCTACCGTTCGGGAGACTACGCCGCCATCGACACCTACAGCCTCCAGCGGTTGCCCCAAGGCTCAACGCGCGATCTCAACCAGAACCTCGCACCCTACGGATTAGTCAAGCTCTACGAGCACCTCGACGTACACCGGAACATCGATACCATCCTCGAAGCGGACACGCATCTCCTCCTCAACCCAGATGACGTCAATTTCCACAACAACCGATACCACGCCCATCGGGAACTGCGGTGGCACAAAAAAGCCCTGGAGGACTTGAGCAAGATCATCGAACTATCCGGAGAGGACCACAGGGCCAGCCTCTATGTCCAGAGGGCGAGGATATGGGCCCAGATCGGCGACTACGAAGCCATCGTCCAGCACGCGGCGGACCTCGAACCTAAGCGAGACATCGAGGCCGGAGCCCTGCTGGCAATCGCCTACTGGAACCTCGGAGACGTTCAAAAGGCGGCCGACACCATCAACGCGTTCGACTACAGCGACCCCACGGCGCTCTTCTATTGGGACGAGAATTATCCACCCACAAACGCCAACGACCTCAACTCGAGCTACTCCAGCGACATCACGGCACATCTGGCAATCAAAGGAGCGCTCCTTGCCGTCCAGGGGCGGCTCGAAGAAGGCCTGAAGTACCTGAACATACCTGCCTGCAACGACAGGATCATCGCCGCCGCCGATGACGTACCAATCACGTGGCACGCAGGATACAGCAGCGAGCAACCCCTCCATATCATTGCCTCGCAACTGGCGGACCCGTGGTTCAATGCCAAGCGGTACGAGCACCAGTGGGCGGAGATGAGCCAAGCCAAGGCAATGTGGGAATGGTGCGACTATCCGGCCGAGCTCGCCGCCGACCCAGAAGCAGGCATGTGGACGACGATGGCTTTGCCTTCCCACGTCAGTCAGCCGAACCCGCCGTTCCCGACGCGCGTTTCCTACAACTCCCGCGTCAGCCATCCGAACTTCTTCGACCCCATCGTCATATCGTCGGAAGACCCCGACCTGCGCCAATTCATGGCGACTTGGGCCCAGTTTGGACTGCCGTATTCCTCCGCCATCGACATGCTGCGCGACATCGACCAAGCGATTGAACTCGGCGCCGACAACCCAAACGCCCACCGCATCAAGGCAGAGACCCATTTGGCCTGGGCATTGAGACGGAACCCCATTCACCGTCCCGACAACGAAGAGCGACAGGCGTGGACTGAACACCACTACGACCAAGCGGTCGACGCCTACACCACCTACGAGTCCCTCGCCTCACCCCTTCCGTGGGAAGCAGCCAGGTACCACTTTGCACGCGGCAAAGTGCTGGGCCGGCTGGAGATGAAGCAAGAGGCGCAATCCGCTTACCAGCAGGCGTTCCAGCAAGGATTCAGCGAAGATGCCGTGAAGCAAGCCCTCATGGAACTCAATCGGTAACGAGTTCGAAGAAGTGTCGTATCCTAGCCCAGTCGCGTTGGCGCAGTCCATTCGGGCGCGATGTCACTACGCAGGCTGCGTTTCCCCGCCAGAGCCGTCCAGACGGTCGCCGGTGGCGTTCGGAGCATCCAAAGCGCGGATGCGATCCCGCGCCCCGTGGCCCCTGTAGCCACAGGAACTCCCCTTGCTGAATCGCTGGCCTTCGAAACGGAAGCACCAGCCTACTCGTCCTCTTGCCAAACGACTCCGTCGACGGGAAAATCCCCGGGCATTTTCCGGCAACGTGAAATCGGCAAGTCCTGACCAACGGGCTCGGAAAAGACCGCCGGCCGGAACTCTCGGAGGAAGACCATGACGCCCGAACAGCCAGCAAGGTCCGCCATCCATAGAAGACGTCCACCGCGGCGGCGGGCACCGGCATGCCACCGCCGCCACTGCGGTGGCACACTGGTCAGAAGCCGCGACGGCGACTACGTCACCTTCACGTGCATAACCTGCGGCCGCTCTGTCCACGATCAATACCGACCCACGAACCTGGCGTACGAAATCAGGTTGCCGCCTCAAGCCTTTGAGGCTCCGCCAACGCGCACCAGCAGGCCGCGACCCAAGCCCACGCTCGACGTCCCCGAACCGGAACTCACCGCGCTCGTCGAGCGGTACTGCGACCTCAGGCGACGTGGCTTCACGCAGAAAGCAATTCGCACCAAGACCGGCTGGCCGCGCCATTACCCCAGCCTGCTGCTCGAAGAGGCCAGAAAACGCAAAATGCCGGACGCGCTGGCCAATCAGGCCCACGCCTTCGAAACGTGGTTGCTCACCACCCACGACGCCGGCACCGATCTTGACACCATTCAACGGATGTCGGGCTACACCCCACAGCAGACGAAGCGGAAACTGGCCGCCGCCCTCGACGATGCCTACCGCCGAAATCCAGATTCACTGATCGTCCCTGGACCGGACGGCAGCCCCGGCCGCGTGTCGTGGACCACGTCAAATGGACATCTCGCCCACCGCGCCTTCGACGGCCCCTTCCCTCGCGGCTACCCGACTCGCGACGCCATCGACCAATGCCGCGACGTTCTCATCCGGCTGATCGCCACCGGCAGCGAGCACGCGCGCGACCGTGCTTATGCGATGCTGCTCGTGGCCGAAGCCGGTCTCCACGCCTTCGACCACCCAACGGGGAGGGAGATCTACCACGTGCTCCACAACGCGGGATTGGACGACGACGCCAAGCGGACCGTCATGCTGCATCTCCACGAACACCCAAGCGTGGGAAATCTGCTCCTCGACCGGTGCGGCGTCAGATCCCGATGGCTGACCGGCAAACGGGCCCGTTTCCTGTCCCGACGCCTGCGAGAGCACGGCTTCCCGCCCGCCGTGATTCGAATGGTCGTAGAACACGCCGGCCACAATCCCAACGCCTACTACATGATCGGCGCTGAGTACCGTATACCGGAGCCGTCGCCGGAAGCTCTCGAGAAATGCACCGATATGCTGCGCCAAGCAGGGGCCGACGACCGGAGGATCGCCGCCGCCCTCGGAACCCTGGGCGTCCCGTCCGGCGGACACTGGCCTCCAAGACGCAGACCGCAGGAGTGATGAACGCCAGCGCGTTCGCAGGCTTGTCATCCAGTACACGCATATAAGGCTTGAATCCGGTTGCGCGTCCTTCGGGACTTCCAGGCGGAAAATCGTCATATTACGAATCTACGAAGACCATCCCTCCTGGAGAAGGCCCCATGAAATCCCCCAGCGGATCTTCCCAACCCAGGGGAGAACTCCACGGTCTCATCGAACCTGACCACTCGGAAAGCCGCCAACTTCGGGAAACAGCCGAAGCCGTCGGCAAAATTCTGCATGCCCAAGCCAAGAACGGCATGGAAAGAGCCAACCGGCGGTACTTCGGCGAGGTCGGCAAGGAACGCAGCCGCCGCACGATCATCTACTCCCACGACTGGGGCGTAAACGCCGGGCACGAACACACCGCCGAAGTCAGCAAGGACGCCGCCATCCTCGCCGCCAACTGCGGCGTCCTCCTCATGCGCTCCGTCCATGAACCGGACCTCGGCCCAGTGTTTGGCCCCGACGTCATCATCTTCAACGGACTGGGCGACCCCTGCGAGGACTTCATCTACCCGCCCACCGAGGGCGCCAAACCGGCCGCCGGCCTCCTCAGCAACTACGGAGAATGCAAGACCGAGTGTCGCGACTACGACACCCTCGTCAGTGCCGTCCTCCTGGCCGTCAAGCACCACGGCGGCGAAATGGTCTCCGTACGATCCACAGCCGCCCCAGACAGCGAGGGCTGGCAGGCCGCCTTTGAACTCTACGCCCGCACGTTCCCGGAGCGGGAACTCCCCTGGCTCGACAACTGGCCCGAGCGGAGTTCGCCTTGACAGCCCGACATGATCACGGTGCCAGACCGCAACGACGCCGGCCCACCTACATGCACGAGCTCGACGACTGGCCCAACTTCCGCTGGAACGAAGAGGTCATCGTGCCGCTGCTGGAGCACGCCCGTCGTCAACAGGTGGACATCGTCGCCTACGCCGCCGCGCTGAGCACAGAGGACGCCGCTGAGACGACGGTTCGACACTTGACGGACTCGGCCGTAGCTACCAGCCAGATCGAGGACGAGTACCCAGACCGCAATGCCGTAGAAGCCGCGATCCGGCGACGCATCGTAGGCGGACCTCGACAAACCGATCAGATCCAACGAGACGAGCCAGGCATCGCCGTCGTAACGGCCGACACGTCCACCAACCACGCAGTGCCCCTAACGGCAGAACGTCTCCACGGGTGGCACCGCACGCTGTTTTCGAGCCCGCCCCGCCATGACATCACGGTCGGCCGATGGCGCGACGACCGCCTGGGACGCATGCGGGTGGTTTCAAGGAGCTCAACGGGGCAGACCGTCGTCCACTTCGTGGCCCCGGCTGCCGAACGGCTCAACAACGAGATGGCCCGCTTCCTCGAATGGTTCGACCAGCCGGAGGACGAACCCGACCTCATCAAAGCAGCCATCGCCCACCTCTGGTTCGTCACCATCCATCCCTACGACGACGGCAACGGTCGCATCGCTCGCGCCATCACGGACCTGGCACTGGCCCGCTGCGACGGCACCGATACGCGTTCCTACAGCATGTCGACCGAGATCCTCTACCAGCGGGAGGATTACTACCAAGCCCTGCAGGTCACGCAGTCGGGCTCTATGAACATCACGGACTGGCTGACCTGGTTCCTGAACTGCCTGGCGGACGCCATCGAGTCCAGTTGAAGAAGGGGCAAGCAGGGCACCGCAAAATTCAATGACAGCAGGCCGTAGCGCGACTGCACGGCCCCCCGAATAAACTGACCTCAGGCTGACGACGGCTACCCAAAAATGGAGGAGCCGTCACATGCCGACCCCACGCGATTTTCCTTACATCTGGACCACCTGGCTGCCCCGCCTGCTCACTGGCGAGAACTCCTGCCAGTGGGCCATCTGGTTCAAAGCCCATCACCAGAGCTGGGAACGCGTCCCGTCGGACTTTGACCAAGCCAAGTGGATGCTCGACCACACCGCGCTCCTCAACGAACGCATCGCCAACTGGACCGTCGGCGGCCACGACGTCGACATCGAGGCGCAGAACCGGTTTGAACTCCACGGCAAGACTGCAATCCTCGCCGGCCGACCCGACATCATCGCCCACCGGGAAGACCGCGCCGTCATCATCGACGCCAAGACCGGCCACGACAGCCCCAGCCACGCCGTGCAGGTCATGATCTACCTGTACGCCATCCCCAAGGCCCTACAACGGTACCGGAGCGCCAAACTCAGGGGGCAGGTCACCTACCGCGACCACACGGTCCGCATTGCGGCAGAGGCCGTCGACGAGCAGTTCATCCAGAACCTGGGCGCGCTCATCCGCCGGCTTTCGAGCGACAAACCGGCAAGACGAGTGCCCAGCCGTCAGGAGTGCCGATTCTGCGACATCAGCGCCGCCAACTGCCCAGCCCGCGCGGAAGACGGTTACCCGCCCGAGGACGGCACCACGGACGACTTCTGACCGTTTTACTGAGGACATTTCGCTAATCGGATTCAAACATTGCCAAGGCTGCGGCAGCGCCATTGCCCGAACAGGTTTGAGACACTAATCCGTCAGATCAGAGAAGTGGGAGTAGCGACAAATGACGACCCAGCAGTACCAGCAAGCCAGCGAGGGTTTCCTGGCGCAGGCTTCCGAAAAGGACTGGGACACCGACACCCAGGCGAGACGCCCACGGTGTCCGACGCCTCGCAGTTCCGCGACCACTCCGCCACGGTGGCGAGGCATCCAGCCTGACCCTGCCGGCAGCAAACGCGAACAGTGGCGACGGCGCTCCGTACGAGCACTTGCTCTGGCACCAGAGCCGCGGCCGGAACTTCATCGACCAGGCCATCAACGGGTTGCGGTTCGACGCCGCCACGGGCACGCTATCGGGAACGCCAACGGCGGCGGGACTGTGGAAGCTCAGCTACGTGTTCCACGACAACGACGCCGACCGCAACGTGGCAGACCGCTTCCGGGCCCGCACCAACCAGCAAGTGACGGTGTCGGAGTAACGCCTGACGCCGATGCGACCTACACGGTGGAGCCATCCGACAAGTTCACCGTCGGCATCGCGCTGTAGACGCCACAAGCCACGTCACGCCGGAAGCAAGGGCCACACCGTCAACCAGGTTTGGCATCCGCCGCCACCGCTACCGGGTTTACGTAGCGTCCCGGGGTTGATTCCGCCGCCTGCGTTATCATCAAAGAGTTCGGTTTTCCCTGAAAACGCTACACCGGGAAACCGGCAATCTGAGTGAGCAAAACATGCCCTTCGATTTGGAAATCAGCACATTCGACGTTATTCTCGTCACCGCGTTTCTTTCCTATTGGGCTGGCGGGCTCACGGGCGCCCTCACCCTTTTCGTGGTTCTGGCATGTTCAAAGTCCAGATCAAACAAAAAACGGCGACGAATCCGAAGGCCAATAAAGCGACGAACAGCCACTGAGGTATAGAGTACGGAAGCAGCCAATCTGGAATCAGGTAAGGGTTATACAATTCCAGAATCGTCAGAAACAGCACCACCACGAAAGCAAAGGCGAAAAAGCCGGTAGTGCCCACCAAAATCCGTTCCAAGTCCATAGCTCTCTTCACGTCCCCGTCGGTAGTGTAGCCAAACTCTCGCCGACGGGGATGATCTTTGCCTGTATGAATGGCGGCGATAGTACACGCCGGGCCAACCAGCTGCCAGCGACACACGATGCAGTTCTTCTGCAACGCGGCGCAGCGCCGACGCCGAAAGAGAGCCCCGGGCGCGGTGCCCGGGGTATTTTCATGTCTGCGCTTCCGACCTCGAAATCGCGCCGTAGGCGACGCTAAACCATGAGCAACCGCCCTTTCCCGAACGAGAAAGGGCGGTTTTTGTTGCCCACGCTACACCGCCACCGGGTACCGCAGCCGCGCTTTCCAGCAATGCTCCGGGCTCGCCGGAACCGACGCAGGGGAGCTGCGCCAATCGCCCTCGTTATCATCCCAATCACAGGTAATAAACCACGAACCATGAGCACCAGCCCACTGAAAGCCGTGAACCGCGGCGTGTACAACGACAACGTTGAGGAAACAAAATGGAATCTGGACTTGGCCCACTAAACTACTGGATGCTCTATGGCGTGGCGATGTTCGCCATGGTAGCCATGCTCGTAGTCATCTACCTCCTCGTCCGAGAAGTACGGCGACTACGAGGAATATCAGAGCAAACCCAAGAAACAGCGTCAGAAGCGCAATGCACCTCTCACTCAGCACAAGGGTGACGTCCCCGTCGAAGCAAAACCAAAATGCCGAAATGCCTGCCCCAAAAAGTAGCGCAGCTACCGTTCCAAAAAGATTTGCCAACGCCCTTAACATATCGTTCATCAACCCCCTTCACGTCCCCGTCGGTAGTGTCGCCAAACCTTCGCCGACGGGGATGATCTTTGCCCGTACAGATGGCGGTGACGATATACACCGGTCCAACCAGGTACCAGCGACTTTGGTCGCTGGCGCAAGCAACTGCTCCGCCCTGCCGCTGGTCATCCCACAGTACCGTAACGTCCGGACAGGCGGCGTGGTCATCTACGCGACCCACACGGTGCGAATCCCGAGGGGAGCCCTGCCAGGCCAGTTCATCGAGAATCTCGGGTCTCTAATCCGACGGCTGGCAGCCGACGAACCGGCAAGGAGGGTGCCGACCTTCGTGGAATGCGGCTTCTGCGACGTCAGCGCCGCCGACTGCCCATCCCGCGTGGAAGACGAGCACGAGCCCGAGGACGGCGACACGGACGACTTCTGACCTTTTTCGAGCGTTGCCGATGCGCTGGCGTCGTGGGACAATTCCCTCCGTTTGCTCGCAAACCCGATACGTCCCAAGGGGCCGGACGGTTGAGAACGTTCCTCGCCGTCATCATGATCCTGACCGCACTGCTGCTCGCCTGAACGACTGAACCCGCACCCCCACCGCCGCAGGCCGGCGACGCCGCAGCGCCGCAGGCTGTGGCCACCACCATGCCGGCCTGGGAGATGTCAAAAACTGCCGCGGCCACACCGGAACCCGCTGCCAAGTAGCCGAAAATTCGCGCACGGGCCGGACCATCACGCGGCGTGAATCAACCAACTGCCAACCTTGGCAAGAGCCCGAGCTTTACGCCAGACGAGGCGCCAAATGGGCCAGGCCCAACCAAAGGACATGAAAAAGGGATGAACGACGTGAACGATGAACCCAACAACTCAAACCCGCTGGACGCGGTGGGAGAGCTCGCCAACCTGCATGGCTGGACGACCTGGTTCAGCCTGAGCCAACGGGAACGGGCGGACGAAATCATGGCGCACTTCGCCGCCGCGCCAGCATTTGTAAACGCCCTGATCGCGCAGGCCGAACCACTCCATCAAGCCGGCAACAGGTACGGTGTCAGGGCGGCCATGATCGAAGCGCACTGCTGGATGACGCGCCTGACCGACACCTTCACCTGGGAAGAAATGGCGGAGGAAGACCGGCAGAGCAGTGGCCTGCGCCGAGGGTTGGACCGGCTCGAAGAGGCCGCCCAACGCTACGCCGCCCTCCTGACGGACCGGGATCCCACCGAAGAATACGCGCTAATCGCGCTATGGCGCGCCGCATTGGCGCCAGCCGGTCACGCCGCCGCCCTCAACCATCATGTCATGCGCCTCAAGGAGGAGAGCGACACATTCCTCCAGGAGGGCCACAACGCCGCCATACGCGTCACGGTCGTAACGCTGGAGCAAGCGGCCCAGCATCTTCAGCAGATGCGAAGCGTCGAGACGACCGGCCCCAGACCATCGAACTGGCTGATGAGACGGTGCCTGGCGCAGGTCGCCGACGCCATCTCGAGGTGCCAGGCAATATCCGACATCATGGACCGTACCGTGCCCATCACGCTGAATGAGTACATCGCCATAGACGAGGAACTCACCCAGGAAGGCACGCAACTCGGCCAGCACCTGCGCGAAGGCGACAGCGACTACGCCATCATGGAGAACGCCGACTGGCCCGAGGACTCCCTCCTCGCCTACCGCACCCACAGCGGAATCCGCGTCAAGCGCATCATCGACAACTACGAGGACGACACCACCGAGGGGGAGGCGATCAGGCACGCCATGTCGTTCCTGGCGATTGCCGACGAGATGTTCGCCGAGGGCAGGGAAAACGCTCTCGCCTTCCAGAAACTGGCCAGGATGGTCTACGACAACGCATTCGCCGGATTCCATGACATAGATCGCCTTGAATTCGGTTTGTTCATGGACCAACTGCGGGCCATCAACGACGATCCCATCGCCGTTCGGGAGGCGGCGATGACGGCCCTGAGCGAGGAGTACGGCGGGGCGGAACTCCTGCTCGTCATGGGAGGCGAGGAGGAACCCCGCGTGTCGAAGGAGCAGGCTCTCGCCGTCATCGGAGCCGGCCGGAAATCCGGCATGTCGGAAGGCCAGCTTCGCGCTCTGGCGGCTGCCATGGAATACCAGCCTTATGAGTTGAACGTGCAACCGCCGCAGGCATCAGCGGAGAACATGGTGGACGCCCTCGACGCATGCCCCGAGGCCCTCGGGTTGCAGCAGATGTTGAAGATTGTGCAAGCCATGGGCGGAGACCCCAGCCACGAGGACATCATCGCTTGGGCCCAGGAAAACTGCCACGACACCTTCGAACACGACGCCTTCGAAGAAGACTGCTGATCGTCAAGCAACCGCAGGAAGAGACCATGCCAGCAGCGGTAAAGGCGACGCTGTGCCCGAGCGACCGGAGGACACCGCGTGCGGGAGGGCAAAGGCGGCGGCAAATGGTGATCCAAGTGGATGGTGCCCAGCGCCCGAGGCGGCGATGGCGACAGCATCGTCTGCGAGAAGTGGCCGCCGCTCCGTAGGGGAAATTCCCCGCGAACGGCCACCGGATAGCTCCGAGCCCCCGTGAAAACATCTTCCCCGCCCAGGCGTGGAACGCGCCCCGGGGACATTTCCGGCGGAAGCTGGGAGTGTCCTGCCAAGTGAGCCACCGCTCAGCCACGGTGGGTTCTGCCGCAGCAACGAGGCGCCTCCAGTCGTGAATTGGTGACACCGACTCGTGGCCATGACTCACCCGCCGCTGGCACAATGTAAACGTCGCTGACCAACGGCGACGCCGGTCACCACGCCAAGCGGGGCGGCAGGTTTCGCTTTCGGCATGACATACCTCTTGTTTCGCCCACAGAGCCCCGGAGACGCCCGCCGGTGCAGCCACCATCGGCAATTTCGCACGTTTTAGTATCGCCGCTGACAGCGATTGCATCTTTGCAACCGTGGGAACCCACGCCGAAGCGTAGCGGAGCGCGGCCAAGTTGACGAATCAGCAAAAATTAGCGTAAATCGGCCAGCCGCTGTCGGGGCGACCTGCTCCAGGCAGCAAAGCAGACCGCAATGCCGCTGGGGAAATCCTTGTTCCGGCCGGCGCGAAACCCACCTCACTGAGGGAGTAAAAATCATGGAATGGCCACTGCAAGCCTACTCAGTCAAGCTCAAGCGGAAGGTCGACATTGCCGAGGACTCCATGGAGTTGGTCACGATGAAGAACGGACGCCACGCCATCCGGGGCGTAGCCGTGGAGGACCGGAGCATCAACGTGTTCCGCATCCTGGGCAACGCCGAAGTTGACGAAGTGCGGACGAAATTGGGCGGCAAGTAAGGCAGCGCTCAGCCGTGGCGAAGGCTAACGGCTCAACCACCGTAGCACGCGCCAGGTAAGCCCACGCGTCAGGACCCCAGGTAAGCGTCCCAAGCAATTTGTGGTTGCCCGTGGCTGGGGATGGATGTGCCTGCGCCACATCGCCATCTCGAGGCCGCGCGCTGCGGCAATTGACCAGTCCCGCGACGTTCCGGCGGCCTGACTTTCGACTACCGTCGCTCCCAGCACGGTTTCGTTGCTGCGATGCGCCGCCTTGATGAATCCTTCGGCTGCGTTGTCGGTTACGGCGCGGTCAATGGATTCCATCGGCAGCGTTGAGACCTGTACCTGGTCGCCATAACGCTGCCGGATTGGTTCCTCTGGTGGTTCCTCCGGCAGGGAAATGGCGCATTGTCACTGATCGGTTGGACTGGATGGCATGCCGTGTAGCCACTCGGCCGTGGCCAGACAGTCCTTGCGCCGGCCGAACGACCCCCAAGCGGGTGCCCAACGCCAGCGAGTGCCAGTTATGCGACGGGCCCGCGCCCGTCAAACACTTTGGAAACCTATCTCCGTAACGCTACTCCCAATATTGTAAGATGATCAGCGCAATGGGAGCACGAATGCGCCGTCTCCGATGCACGAACCGCCTGCGCGACGGATACTCAACGTTCGAAGTCGGCAGCGGCCGTTTTCAGTAGCAGGTCGAATATGATCAACGGCACGGGCGGGAATTCCAAGAGCGGCATTTCCATGAGCACCCAACGCGGCCCAATGAGGACGACCAAGACGCCGCAGACCGACGGACGGCAATCCGCGCCAGCCAGCCCGACGACGGCATGGCGTCCATCGGGAACAAGCTCGACGCAGCCCACAGTTGCGCCGCGCAATCTGACCTTCCGGTGGTCGAATAGTATTCCGACCTCCACGGCAACCGTGCCCAGTTCCTCCTGATGATGGCCGGCACCGTTGCGGCCGAGCCCCACTCTGGGAGGCGCTGGTGTCCGAACTGACCCGGATCTCGCTACGGGCGGACGCACTCAACGCGCATCGGGCGAGGCCGGCGACCAAAGGAGTGGATCTGGTTATGGCTAACGAAAACATTGAGGCGGATATAGTTGCGTACACCGAGGAATACCAGCGCAGGGCCGAATCGCGACGGATTCGACGCGGCGTGTGGGCCGCTGCCCGGCGGGGGTTCTACGTGTTCGCCCAAGCACCCTACGGTTACCGCAAGGTAGCCGTCCGAGACCAGGGCGTACGCCGCTACAAGCTGGAACTGGACCCGCCAGCGTCGGACACAGTGCGGTGGATCTTTGACCGGCGCCTCGAAGGAGCCACCGAGCGCGAGATCGCGGCGGAACTGAACGCCAGCGGCGTCAACCCGCCTACGGGCGGCCGGTGGGAGATTAGGCACCTGCGGCGCATCCTGGTCAACGAGGTCTACTGCGGCACCGCCATGGCGGCGAAGCAGGACATGGCGAATCCTGAGACCGCGGTCAGGGTACCCAATGCCTTCCCGGCAATCGTCACGCCGCAGGAGTTCGACCAAGTGCAGCGGATGCAATAGCGGCAAGCTGCCGCCAAGCGCCACCAGTTCGCGGCAAGGCACCGTGTACCCAGAAACGCCCTGGAAGGCGCCCAGTGCGGAATATGAGCATCGCAGATGTTGAAAGCGCGGTTCGCCTGGTCATGGCCAACGCGCAGGTGCACGGGCGATGGCTTGCGGATGACGAAATCGCCGTGCGCTACGCGCTGGTGGACCCCATCCTGTGGGCCCTGGGGTGGAGCACCTGGTCGCCACTGCAATGCCTGCCCAACTTCGGCCAAGGTCAACGTGGGGCCGCCGACTACGCTCTTTTCGACCCCGACGGCGACATCGCGGTCTTGATCATGGTGGGGACGGAACCAAGCCGCCGACGCAGCGACCGCCAACGCCTGATGGCCCGCGCTCGCGGCATGAACCGAGGCATGGCTGTCCTGACTTACGGAACCCGGTGGGAGATCTACGACCTGCACCTGCGGCCCATGCGGTTCACGGACAAGCTTGTGGAGAGGCTGTCTTTGGGTTGGGAAGCGCCCGATGACCCCGAGGAAGTCGCCCGCGCTCTGCACTACTGGCTGCGCCAAGACCTGTGGTGGAAGGGCTCGCCTTGAACGGAGTGGTCTTCACGGCGGTCAGCACTTGCGCTTCCCTCTGAATGGCCACGGCGCAACCATTGAAAAGCAACGATCCAAGAGCGCCAACTGCCGCAAGCGCCGGCAGGCCAACGCCAGCGGGCGAAGAGCAGGACAGGGCGGCGTCAGCCCCTCATGATTCTCGGTGCCCCCATGCGCCGACTGTGGGTACCTCACCAACGGAAATGTCCCGTTGTTGGAAATCGGGCCAAGGTCAGGGAAGCCATGACCGGCGCTGTGCTGCGTGGTCGCTTGAGCAAGCCAATGTGCGGCCTGCTGGCAACTCTGGCCATGCTGGCGTTGCTCTGGGTAGGGCTGACCTGCGGGAAGGACTCCGACGAGGAATTGTTGCGCCGGTACGCCAAGTGCATGGCTGACTCGAACACAATCCTGCACCGACAGACGTTTTCGAACGCCACCGGCGCCGTCCCGCTGAGCGTGGAAGCGACGGAGCATTGGTTGCAGAACCGACTGGAAGCAGGTGAAATCACCATGGCCGAGATCAGGGCTTCCCACGCCCGACACTGCCGGTGAAGAGCAGGGTGTGAAACATGATGGTCACGCCGTGCCTGGAGCCCCTGGCGTCGAAGCGAACAGCGAGTACGATTCGCAACACGAGGAATTCACGCAATGGCCGCCACTCCCACCTACAGGCAGATCCAGGAGCACGTGTCCCAGGAACTGGGCGTCGCGCCCGGTTCCGTCAAAACCTGCTGGATTGCCGAGGTCAAGCGCGAGCTGGGGCTGGCCAGCCGAAGCGCCCACAACGCCGGTCAAGGTCGGGGCGCTCCTCCCTGCCCGCCCCGTTACCGCGACGCCATCCGCCGGTTCATTTCACGGACACAGAGCACTTCCTGAGCATGGCGTCAGGAATTTTCCTAACGGTCAAGATGCCGCAATAGGGTTGCTCGGACCACATTAACACAGCGCCTTCCGGCGTCCAATGGCACTGTGCAACGCGCGAGGCCGTGCCGACAACGGCCCACGACCACGGCGCACGGCACTGAACTAACCGCTGAGGCCTATCAGACCTCCAAACCGATAAGAAACGCTACAGAGGCCGCAAAACGCGCCCGGGGCCTGTTTCCGGCCGGAACTGGGGCATTCTGTGCCGCTGAGCCGACGGCGCCACCTGCACCGGATCGCCAGCCGCTTTCGGGCCGAGACCGGCCAGCGGATGTCACCGCACAGAACGAACCGTAGGGTGGCCCAACCGAGCCGCCCTTTTTGCTGCCCCCGTAATCCCATGCTCCGGCGGGACGGGCAACCGACAATCCGCGCCGGCTCCGTGACGGACAACAGCTCCGAGCCCGAAAGCAGCGCCAACACCGAGCTCTGAACTCCCGCAGCCATTCCGCATACGGCCGATGCGCCCGCCCAGATCCAAAACGCCCTGAACGACGAGAAGGACGTTCCCGCCATTGCCCCAGCGACCGTCGGACACGCCGGTGCGCCCCCTTCCGCCGAAACCGGCGCGTTCTTCGCCACAGGAAGCTGCCGACGCGACAATTGCCGGCGTCGAACGGACCGACCCGTAGCAAACCAGTCCGTCCACCACCAAACGGGGCAGGCCAAAAGCCTGCCCTTTGTCATCGAAACGCAAAGGAACGTCATGGCCGAAAACCGCATACTACCCCTGGGTTTCATCGACAGAACCACCGACGACGGAGCCGTCATGTGGCTGACCACCCCCAGCGAATCCGTCAACCTGCGCCGCGAGACCGCCGTCACTTTGACCAGCCGGAGCACCGGACAGCCCAACGCGCTCGCCACAGTGCGCGGCATAATCACCGCCGTAGGCTACGTCACCGCCACCTTCAAGACGGTAGAATCCCGATGGGCGCCCAACTGGCCCGAGAACGAGAGCGTACTGCGCAAGGGACTGCCCGTCTACGAGGCCATTCCCGGAACCTTCATACCCGACCCCGCCAGAACGCTCACCAAAGAACAGGAAGACAGCCTCAGAAGGCTTTCAGATCGCTACCGCGAGATCACCCGTCCCAAGCCGCCCGACGTGAGCACACCGCGCCGACCGCCGAGGAACGGCAGACACCCGGACCAGTAGCCCGCGCCCGGCGCCAAAATCACCAATCTTGACGAACTACCCCTATTCTGAAAAACTATTAAAGAGCGAAGGAGAACAAACCCATGACCGACATCACCGCCTTCGGCGGCAACCAGCCTTCACTCGGAGGCCTCGTCCACTGCGCCAACTGCGGCGCCGCGATGGGGCACACCGGCCAACTGTACTACTGCCCGAACGCCATCCGCCCCTCCATGCGGAACTGTTCGACCAACCCGGTGGGCACGCGACTGCTGCTCCGCACGGTGTTCAACGGGCTGATCAACCGGCTCGCCACCGACGACAACATCAGCTACGCCACCAGGGTCATCAAGGCGACCACCGAGCCGCGCGCCAGCGCCCTGCGCCAACAGCTGGAGTCAGCCGAGGCGGCTTTGTCAGACGCCAACGCCCAGGACCCCATGGCATTCCAGCTCACCGAGCACCGCACGAAGTACTATCAGGACACGGCAGCCGAGATCGGCGCGCTGGACCAACTGGCCGCCAAGCGCGCCCGCGAGTCCATGGCCGCCAGGGAAGAACTGGACCAGATTGCCTTCATCACCGACGAACAGGGCATCAGAAACGACGCCACCAACCCGGCAACCTTTTTGGACGGCAACAGCCTTGACGAGGCCCAGGAGCTCCTGGATCTTCTGGTCGAAAAGGTCCTGGTCGACTCGACGTCCGCGGTCATCGTGTACCAGGTGAACATGCCCACCAACTCGCCGTGGGAGACCGTCAAAGAGGACCGAATGGAACTGTATCCCATGCTCTGATCGTGACCTGGCGTCGGCATACCTACCGGCAAAAATCAGGAGCAACTCCCGGATCCGGGAGTTGCTCCTTTTCATTCCTCGGCATCGGGCGCAGGAGAGAGCGCATGCCAATCATCAGTGCTACGGCACTTTCATACGGCTGCCAACAGCAGCCTGGAGCTCGCTCTAAACAGCAGAGTCTTCGTCCGAATCGAACGCTTCAAATTCCTTAGCCGCTTGCGGCATTTCTTCCCAGAGTTCCAAGGCAGGCTCCTCCGCGACGGGAGTCGCTTTGCCGAGAGCCTTGGCCTCCTTATAAATCGCCCGTCTCTCTTTCAGGAGGATTTTCACGTACACCTCCAGACCGTGCTGTGACTTGGCGATGTCGCTGTCCGAATGGACAACGTTATCATTCACCTCCTGTTCAAATTTGTCCTCGTTCGTCGGCTCGTTCGTCGGCTCGTTCATTTGCTATACTTGCTCGAGCGTTGCTCCAGTCATCTCCTTTACTGCAAAGTCGGCACGTGGCCGCTACTTTCATTATAGCAGAACGAACATCAATTCCAGGCAAGGATGGTAGGAAAATGGTCATCAAAGAGCAAACTTCCGAAAGCCAAATCGCCACCCACGCCGAAAGCCCAGCAGACCAGGACGCCGGCACGACCCGACTGCGTCCGCCCATCGGTCAGCTGCTCAAGACCCTACGTGGAACCAAGACGCTCCGGCAGGTGGAAGCCGACACCGGAATCACCAACGCCTATCTCAGCAACCTCGAAAGCGGCCTCAAGAAACCCGGCATCCGAACACTGACCAAGCTCAGCCGCTACTACTCCGTACCCATCGACCACCTGATCCACGTCGCCGGATTGGACGGAGAAATCCCTCAACCGGCCAGCGAGAATTCGGTCATGGACATCCAGCGGGCCTTCGACTTCGTCATCACCGACCCCAACGTGGCCCATTTCCACCAGCCGGCAGACACCCTGCCATTGGACATGCAGAAGTTTGTCGTCCAGATCTACCAGCACTACACCGGCAGGAAACTCCTGTAAAGGCAGGCAACGCGATCATGGCGCCAACACCACCCAAAGCGCGAATAGCGGTAGGCTACATCCGGGTGTCGGGCCGAAGGCAGGCCGACAACTTCTCCCTCAGAAGCCAGGACCAGGACGTACGAGACTACTGCGCCATTGAGGGCATCCCCTTCGAAAGCATGTGGACCGACATCGGCAGCGGGCTCTCCGTCAAGAAGCGCCCCAACTTCCTCGGGATGCACGAATACTGCCTCGTCCCTGCCAACGGAGTCACCGACGTGGTGTTCTGGGACCTGGACCGCTTCACCAGGAACATCGAGGAGTTCTTCATCTACACGAAAGACCTCATCAAGGCCGGCATCACGCTGCACCTAGCCCTGGACGGCGAAAAATACGACTACCAGTCCGAAGAGAAATGGCACCAGCGGCTGATCGCCGCTCAGGGCGAATCCAAGAGAATCGCCAAGCGGACCAAGCGAGGACAGCGCCAGGCCACTGCGTTGGGCTACCACATCGGACCACCACCCTGGGGCTATATGCTCCAGCACGAATCAGACGTGCAGAACGTCCCCGAAGAACTGCGGGACTTCCATCGCACCAACAGCAAGGGGGAACAGTTCCAGTGCGGCTGGCTGGTGCCCGACCCTGAAAAATGGGACGACGTGCTGACATTCTGGGATCAGGTCACGCAACCACGCACTCCGATGCGCGTCGCCATGTACCTGAACCTGCACAACATCCCTGCCCCCAAGGGCGGCCAATGGACCGACGAAACAGTACGACGCGTCATCCGCAATCCCAAGTATCACGGCAAGCTATTCCGAGGAGTCAAACCCCAATCCAGGTTGCCCGGCCCGAAGGAAAACGCTCCCCCGATCATCGTGGAGGACAACCACCAAGCAGCCGTCGACTACGACAAATGGCTGGAAGCGAACGAAGCCATCGACGACCGGAGGCCGACCACGGCGCCGGCTCGCTCACATTCGAGCCCGAACCCGCTGAGCAACCGGCTCAAATGCGCCGAGTGCAAATCCAAAGGCATAGATTCAAACCTCGAGATCGTCAGGAACAAGGGCATCGCCTACGTTCGCTGCTCCCGCCGCAAGAAGATGGGGAGCGACGTTTGTAGTTTCAAAACCGCCCGACTCGAATTACTACTCGAGAAAGTCAACGACCGGCTCAGGAACCACTTCCTTACCCGACCGAACCTCGAAAGGATCATCAAGGGAGTCGCCGAAGCCAGCGGGGCATACCTCGCAAGCCAACAATCCGAGTTGGCGGCCATCAACGCCCGAAAGAAAGTCGTCCAGGATCTGATCAACAACATGAACGACACCTTCGAGCTAGCCGGCGCCGAAGCCCAAGACTTCCACGGGCTGGCAAAAAGACTCAGCAACCGAGAAAGGGAACTCCGGGAACTCGAGGAAAGATCCGCCCAAGTCGCTGAAGAGGCCGAGGAAGCCCGTCTCTTCATCAACAACGAGGAAGGCGTCATCGCCACCGCCCTCGACCGCAAGACATTCGCCAATCCTGACAACCTCGACGAAGTCAGGGAATTCATGCGCATCTTCATAGAGAGTGTCGAGGTATTCCCCCGCGAAGGCAAGACCCAGCGGGCCACCATTCACTACGACCTGCCAGTACGCGCAGCGCAGTCAGATGAGGATCCCACCACCGAGACCATCTACCTCGAAAAAAAGGGGGCTCACGTCACCCCAAAGAGTTGTGGTTTTGAAGGGTTCACGGGGATGGCTCGGGGGATGGCGGCGGGACAGATTTGAGGAGCCAGTTACTATGGTAAAGATGGGTGAAGGGTGGAGGAAAGGGTGAAGTGTCACTGGCGGTGGGAAATGGCAGAGAGGGGATTGCCTGGAGAATTGAAATACCCTGGAACCGGTCCGGGCGGGTTACGTTTTAGGTGGATTGATTTCGGTAAACGCTGCAACTGGTGCAGGTAGGGGCAAATAATTATTCGCCCTTACGGGGAGAAACCCCCTAAATTGCAACGCTACCGACCAGAGACAGCGGCGGATTATTCGGGCCATGCTGTCCAGATATGCCGTCCGCGCGTTGCGTGCCCTATTGGTGGATTTTCAAAAAACTCGCAAATCGGCATGCGGGTTATGTCCCGTCGTGAGAGCCCGTTTTGATATAAACAGCGCTACCGGGAGCGTCGGCTGCTCGCCCGTTGTACTACAACATGCCGACGCTCCAATCCCTTGGACAATTTCATAACGGAGCAGCCTCAGGCTGGCAGATCACGAGGACGGATAAACATGCCGGACCAATTTGACAACGAACTCGCCCAGCGATTGCGCAAAGCCGAAGAAGCGGCAGCATACGTCGAAAGGCTGGAATCTCTGGCCTTGGAGGCGCCCGCGCTGCGCGAACAGGTCAGCATCATGCAGCGGATCCAAGAGCGCGAACAGCACCGCAACGATGCCATCGAACGCGCTCGATACGCCCTGGACGCTGCCAACCAGGCCCAGGAAAACCTTCCCGAAATAATTGCCAGCGCGGCCAACCTGGTGAACCGCCTGACGGAGACGCTGCGAGAGATTGACACGTTCCGGCGGGAAGCCACCGCCGCCCTCAGCGTGGTTGACCGTATGGACTACGAGGATGAACTGGACGAGATTCAAGAACCGCAGGAACAGGAAGGGGAGGATGGGATCGCTCGCGACACGCAATCCGCACGCATGATCATCGCCGCCCGGCACGGCAGCACCCGGGTGCGGCAGATGATCGACCAACTATCGCCGGGTTTCGACGTGTTCGCCGGGTGCGACCTTGACCGCTCACCCATGCGCCGGGAACTGACCACGATGATCATGGCCCAGTTGGCGGCGGAAGCGGAGACTAAACGCCCGCAACCGCGCCGGGCGGCTCCACCTCCCCCGCCCCCGCAGATGTCGGAACGTCAAGCGGCGGTGGCACAGGAATCGGGCGCGAGCGACGACTGAATACGGGATCACGCTACGGACGGGTGATTCTCGCCCGGATAACACAGGACACCTGGGGCGGGTTTGAATCCCGCCCTTATTGCTGGCCGCTCATAACGAGCTTCTGCGGGGTGAATTTCTGGTAACAGTTCAGACTTACTGAGCCGTTTCCACTTTCGGCCCGTCATCACGGCCTCCGTATCAGGTACGGGGCAGGCTTTGAGCCGGAACCCAGACAATCCTCGCCTTACTCACGGATGTCTGTCGGCAGGCTACTTGGATACCAGCACGCCGTAGGCGCATCTCCGACTTTCGCCGGTATGACGGTTTGGGTTCCTGACGGTCACCTTGAGTCTGAACAATTACAATTTCTGGCGCCGGTACCGCGCTTTCGTTGGCGTTATGGTATGCTTCGTTCGGTTTGCTGCGTTCCGGCACTACCGGGCGCTGCTTTTCTTTGACTGAATTTTGAGGGTATCGGAAGCGGAGCCGGCGAATTCCATGACCACCGGCCGCCAGAACACTGTTTAGGTTGTTGCAGAACTTCGCACTTCTGCTGTGGCTGCTCCCACGACGGCTGCGTTCGGCGTGGGGGCTTTTGGCGGTCACGGCTTTTGGGGTCCTGGCCGCCGTGACCATCATGGCACTGGGCGCGATGTATTCCCAGGCGCTGGCGGAGGCGGGCCTGCGCCACTCGCTGGCGACCACCTCGCCGACGATCATCAACACGCAGGTGGTGGTGCGAAACCGTCCCCTGGGGCCGGAGGACTACGCGGCCCTGCGTACGGATATTGAGGGCATCATATCCGCTGACGTGGGCTACCTGCTGCGGGACGTACACCGCTACGCCAAGATGCTGCCCACGCTGCCCCTGACCCAGGTGGGAGCGCCGTATGGCGTGAATGACGTTCCGCTGGGACGTCCCTTCTTCGTCACCGGATTCGCGGAAAACTCCACGTTGGTCGAGGGTCGCTGGCCTTCGGATTCAGTGATCATGGACCCCGACGGCTGCCCGAATTTGGGAGGGTGTCCCAAGATTGAGGGCGTGATGGGCGTGGACACCGCGCGCCTGTTGGGCTGGGGAGTGGGCAAAGAGACCTGGCTGGTGGTGTTTGAGGGCGACGAATCCGAGGCTCCCCAGTACATTGCGGTCACCATCGTGGGGTTGGCCGAGGCCATCGACCCGCGAGCCGAGTACTGGATGGGGTCCGCCGACTACTTCCGGTTCGGGGACTGGGAAGGCCGGCCGGTCGCTCCCATATTCGTGTCCGAATCCGCGTACTTCGACGGCATCGGGCAGCCGTACCCCACGCTGGTGGGCGATTACGGGTGGTTCCTGTACGTCATACCCGACCTCATCACCGCCGACACAGTGCAGGACACCCGGGACAACCTGACCGCACTGGAAACCGACATCAACAGTCAGTTCCCGCGTTCGTACATACTGACGGGTCTGGAGAACAGTCGAAACACGGGCCTGCTGGCCACTTACCAACGGTCGTTAACGCTGGCGCGCGCGCCGTTGTTCCTGTTCATCTCCCTGGTTGTGGTGGTGATTCTGTACTTCCTGGCGCTGGCGGTCAGCCTGCTGGCCGGCGCGCGGTCGTCCGAATCGTCCATGATGCGCAGCCGCGGCGCCAGCGTGGGGCAGATCAGCGGCATGCTGGCGGTGGGCGAGGGCCTGCTGGTGGTGGCCGCCACCGCGATCGGGCCGCTGCTGGCCTGGGGCATCGGGAACGTGTTTCTGTTGGGTTCCATCAACCCGGCCGACCGAGTCGGCGTCGGCGAAACGCCCCTGGACGTGACCCTGTCCTGGCAGATGTACGCTATGGGAGCGGTCGGGGGGTTGCTGAGCCTGGTGGTGCTGATGGTGGCCGGCGGTAGTCTGGCTCGCCTGGGGATTTTGGATTTCCTGCGGGCCCGGGCGCGTCCGCCGTCGGCTCCGTGGCTCCAGCGATACTACATCGACGTGCTGGCAGTGATCGCGCTGGCGGTTTTGATCTGGCAGATTCGGCAACGGGGCGGATTCGTGGAAGGAACGCTGACCGGCTCCGGCCCATCCCTGGACCCATCGCTGCTGGTGGCCCCGTCGGCGGCGCTGCTCACGTTGGCATTCCTGATGCTGCGGGCACTCCCCTGGCTGATGATCGGAACCGCCTGGGCGTCGCAGCGACTGGCGCCGGCCTGGATGGCGTTATCCCTGAGGCGGATGGCCCGCCACCCACTGCCGTACGCATCGTTGACCGTGGTGGTTACGCTGGCGGCGGCGCTGGGGGTATTCGCCGGCTCGTTCCAGACCACGCTGGCGCGCAGCGAATCGGATCAGGCCAGCTACCGTACGGGTGGCGACATGGTGCTGGGGGGCGCGCGCTTCCTGGGCCGCGCGGAAAAGGAACGCTTGGAACGCCTGCATGCCATTGATGGGGTGGAAGGGATATCTGCGGTGGTGCGGGAGCCGGTAGGGTTCATCGACGGCGGAACGCAGCGCGGAGTGGCCCTGGGAGTTGATCCCATCGCCATGCCGCATGCTTCCTGGTGGCGGGATGATTTCGTCGAGGGGGAGCCGGCCTCGCTGGATACCCTGCTGGCCCCGCTGCGCCGCACGCTCACGCCGGAGGCCGCCGGTGTTGCATTGCCGCCGGGCACGGAGCGGGTGGGAATCTGGGTCAGGCGCGACGACGGGGAGCACGTTGGCGCGGCAGTGCCGTTGCCCACTTACCGCTTGTGGATGCGCATTGGCAACGAGCAGGGCAGATACCGCAACCTGGAGATGGGGCTGCTGGCCCCGCAGTTCGGCAAGGGCGAACCGTGGCAGTACGTGGTGTCGCCGTTGGCGGGAGAACATGGGACCATATCGCCTGATGATCGTTGGCGGGTGGTATCCCTGCACCTTTCGGGTGACACGTTCTCGCGCACGCCGCCGGGCGGCCTGTCTTTCGACGATATAACAGCGCACGGTGCCACATTGCCGGGCGGTACCGTCGTGGTAGAAGGATTTGAAGAGGTGGGGCCGTGGACCGCCCTCCCGCAGGGCGGGGCGGTTCCCGACCGCACGGAGCGGTCGGTGGACGCGGCGCGTTCCGGAGACAACGGCCTTTCGATCCGGTGGGAAGAGCCGTTGGGACGTTCGCCCAGGGGCATCGTGATCCCGCCGGGCCAGCTGCCGTTGCCGGCGATAGCGGGGCCGAGTTTTGAGCCGGGCCAACGCGTACGCATCACCGTGGACGGCTACGTAGTTCCCACCAGGGTTACCGCGACGGTGAATCATTTCCCAACGCTGGATACCGGGCGTCCCTTCGTGGTGGTTTCGGCGCATGAGCTGCGGGCATGGCTGGCACAGGCTCCGGGGGCCAACCCAATCACGCCCGAGGAGTGGTGGTTCGACATTTCCGACGACCCCAGCCTCGACCGGGAAGCCGTGAGCGCGGCCATCCTGGATACAGGTTATCGGCTCTCATACCTGCGGGACCGGGACTCGGCGGTCGATCTGGCGACGAGGAACCCGTTGGCCGGCGGCGCGTGGGACGCCCTCACTGCGATTGGGCTGGCGTCTTTGGCGCTGGCGGTAGGTTTGGCCCTGTGCGCGCACGCGGCGGTGGCAGTACGGGAGCAACGGGTGGACCTGTCGGTGGGCGCCGCGTTGGGCGTGCCCCACTGGCAGCGTTTCGCCGGGTTGGCGATGGAGCGGGCCATCATCGGAGTATTGGGAATCATCATCGGAGGACTGTCGGGCTGGGCTTTGGCGCGGTGGACCCTCGGTGAGCTGGCCAGCAACGCGTCGGGCGGTCCCGTCACGCCACCGATAATATTCATCGCCCAAGGGCCGTGGCTGGCCGCAACTTTCCTCTGCCTGGCGATTGCGGCCGCCGCCGCCATGGCGCTGGCCGGAACGGTGGCAGGAAGGCTGCGGCCGCCTGAAGTGCTGCGGGAGACCGAGTGATGCCGGCAATCCTCAACCTCGGTTACGTTCTGGCCCGGAGGCGGCTGATGTCGTCTTTCCGGATCGAACTCACGGTGCTGCTGGGCGTTACATTGGCCGTGGTGCTGCTGGCGTCTGCGGTGGTTTTCAACGACCTTTTGGCCGAAACCGCGCTGCGTCGAACCCTGGCCGAATCGGAGTCGGGCGACGTGAACATGTGGGTGCGCGTGTTCAACGACCTGGATGATCCGCGAACCGCAACCGTCGCCAGCGACCGGTACCGGAACGCCCAACGGTTCGTGGCCGAGCGCGTGCTGCCACCCCTGGGCAACGCAGTGGGCGCGAAGTCTTTCCAGGTGGAAACGGCGACGTTTTACTTTACGGGGAGACCCAACCTGGATCTGCCCAACGACGTGCGGCCGCGGGGTCGCGTGCAGTACCTGGAGGGGTTCCAGGACGGCAAGGGACGGCTGGTTGAAGGTCGCTGGCCCGGCATTGCGGGCGATGGCGGCTACGACGACAGCACGGGCGACACAAGCGACATAGTGATCGAGGTTGCGGTGGACCCGACCGGGTTCGAGTTCCTGGACATCCCGTTGGGCGAAGGATTCGGAATCGTGCCGGCTACGGGAGGGGATGGACAACCGACCACGCGGGTGGCGGTAGTCGGCATTGTTGAGCCCGTGGACCGGGACGAGGAATACTGGTACCGCCGGGACAAGCTGCTTTCGTACCATGATGACGACTGGACGCTGGTACCGCTGTTCGTCTCGGAAGAAGCGTTGCGCCAGCAAGTTGCGCGGCGATACCCGGGCATCTACACCAGTGCGGCGTGGTTCCTGCAGGTGGACCGCAACGGCCTGCCGGCCAAAAAAGTCGACGAGTTCCAGTTATCTTTGCGTCAGGTGCGCCGTGATGTGGCAAACCAACTGCCCAACGGCAGCACATCCACCGGGCTGGTGAGGATATTGGAGGACCACGAGGAACGGCTCCTTCTGGCCCGTATCCCACTGTTCCTGATGGTGTTCCTGGTAACCGGCATCCTGGCGTACTACCTGATCATCACCGGAGGTATGGTGATCCGCGCGCGGGCGGCCGAAATCGCCATGCTGAAAAGCAGGGGCGCGACCACCTTGCAGATCGGGATACTGACGCTGGTGGAAGGCTTTTTGCTGGCCGTGCCAGCGGTCATCGTCGGGGTGCTGGTGTCTCCTCTGCTGGCGAAGGGTCTCGGCGGGCTGGTGTTCGACGCGGCGTCGTCCGGCGCGCCCGTATCGTTATCATGGCAGGCGTTCGGTATGGGAGCGGCCGGCGCGGCGCTGGCGGTGCTGGTGCTGTCGCTGTCCACCCTGGCAGCCGCCGGCAAGAGCATCGTGGAGTTCCGGCAGGCCGGCGCCCGGCCGGCCCAGACACCCTTCGTCCACAGGTACTACCTCGACCTGCTGGCCCTCGTAGTAATAGCGTTCCTGTGGTGGCAGATCTCCAACCGGGGCACGGTGCTCACGCGCAGCCTGGGCGGTCGGGAACTCGAGATAGATTTCGCGTTGCTGTTGGGGCCGGCGCTGGGCCTCATCGCCCTCGGCCTGCTGGTGATGCGGTTTTTCCCCATGGCGATGGGATTACTCTCGCGGGCAGTCGGGCCCGTTGGTCCCGGGTGGCTGGTGCAGGGCCTGCGCCACATCGCACGGGATCCCATCGCGCCAGGCAGCCTGGTGGCGCTGCTCATGCTGGCAACGGCGCTGGGCGTGGTGGGCAGCGCGTTTTCCGCCACGCTGACGCGGAGCCTGGATGATCGTGTCCGCTATGAGACCGGCGCCGACATTCGCATTCAGCACGATGCAGGGCGGATACCCAGGGCCTATACCGGCGCCTCCGAATTCGTGGCCGATTCGGCCGAAGTGATGCGAACCGAGGGCAGCCTGCTGACTGAGGGATTTGGGTCCCAGCGGGTATCGGTGCTCGCGGTGGAATCGGAACAGTTGGCCGACGTGGCGTGGTGGCGCGAAGACTTCGGCGACGGCAACACGCTGTCGGACCTGATGGTACACATTACGCCAGATCCCGACGCTCCGGACGGAATCCCGCTACCACAGGGAACCACCGATCTCTCGGTGTGGGCGCGTACGGGCGGTTTGCCCAACCGGTTGGTCAGCGTATCAGCCCGATTGCGAGACGACGCTGGACGCCACTATGACATTTCGATGGGAGACCTGAGCGGACGGGACTGGCAGAAACTCGAGGGCGACGTGGTCCTGCGCCTGGGGCGCACAGGAAGGCCCACTGAGGACGAGCAACGCCCGCGGGTGGACGTGCCGCCGCACACTCTCATCAACCTCCAAATTGTGGGGCGCACCGGTGGCGACAGGCCTGGCGTGCTGTTCCTGAACGAGCTGACCGCGCATACGCCCCACGGCGATGTTGTAATCGCGCCGTTCAACACCGCGGATGACTGGACGGTGATCGAGGACTACGTCCGGCCCGGCCTCTACTCTTTTGAGACCAGCCGAAACGTGTCGCGCAACGGCGCGGCCGGCTCGACCGTTTTCAGTTGGGCTCCCGGAGGCATCGGCGCGCCCGGTGTTAGGCCAGGCGCCGACACGCCACCGCTGCCCGTGGTGGTCAGCCCGGAGATCCTGGACGCCGCCGGCGCTGAGGTGGGTGATCGCATAAATCTGGGCATGTCCACTTTTGCGCTTCCGGTGCAAATCAACGGCGTGACCGATTTCTTCCCGACGGTGGACCCGCGTGAGCAGCCATTCGTGATCGCAGACCTGGGAGCGTTCGTAGCTTATTCAAACCAACATGGACGCCGTATTTTCGGCGGAGCGGGCGAACTGTGGGTGGACCGGGAAATTCCGCCCGGCGATCTGCCCGGAGCATTGGACAAAGCTGAGGCCACCACTCAGGCCATCCGCGACTTGGGATTGACCTCCGGGCGCGTGATTGTTGCGGAAGAAGAGGTCGCGTTGCGCGGGCAACAACCTTTGGCCAACGCCGGTTGGGGCGGCTTGCTGGTGATAATGTTCCTGGCCCTGGCGCTGGCAAGCGCGGCCGGCATCGCGCTGTTCTGCTGGCTGGACACGCGTGAGCGCCAGACGGAATTCGCCTTGCTGCGGACCCTTGGCAGCAGCCGGGGACAGCTGAACGGCGTGGTCTGGTTCAACTTGGCGGTCGTAGTGATCGCGGGGGTGGCCGTGGGCACGTGGGCCGGCGCGCAGATCGGTGCGGCACTGCTGCCGGTGCTGGAGGTCGCCGAGGGTGGGGTGCGGGCCACACCGCCGTTGACTTTTGAAACGGACTGGCGGATGTTGGCGCTGGCCTACGCGGTGCTGGCGGTGGTTAGCGTAGTAACCGTGTTCTGGCTGGCATACGTGACAGGCAGGCTGGAGGTCCAGAGGGTGCTGCGGGCCGGCGAGGGAGGCTGACGCCCGGCCATCGCGTACTGGTTATTCGTTACCGGATCCGTTATCGCGCCGGAGTTCGGTGATGGCGCCCGTCAGTTCGGTAATAGTTGCCATCAAGATCCGGCGTTCTTCTGCGGCCTGGCGGCGTTCTTCATCTAATCGTTCGTCGGATTGGCGGGGTTCATCACGCAGCTCGTTCATCAGGGCTTCGATGCGTTGGTCAGCGCGCTTGCGTTCCTCGCCTGCCCTTCGGTTGGCTTCTTCGGTACGCTCTCGTTCTCTGCTGAGCATGATCGCGTTGATACCTCGCGTCAGCGTGGTGGCCCCCAGTATTAGTTTTAGGATCCGTTATTGTGACCGCTCTCACGCCGGAGTTCCGTGATGGCACCGGTGAGCTCGGCGATAGTTGCCATCAAGACCCGGCGTTCTTCTGCAGCCAGCCGTCGCTCTTCAGCGACCCGCTCTGCGGCCTCCCGACGTTCTTCATCCAATCGTTCGTCGGCTTGACGGCGTTCCTCAGCGACCCGCTCTGCGGCCTCCCGACGTTCTTCATCTAATCGTTCGTCGGCTTGGCGGCGTTCCTCACGCAGCTCGTTCATCAGGGCTTCGATGCGTTCGTCGGCGCGCTTGCGTTCTTCGTCTGCCCTTCGATTGGCTTCCTCGGTACGCTCTCGTTCTCTGCTGAGCATGATCGCGTTGATACCTCCGGTCAGCGTGGTGGCTCCCAGCCAGGCGCCGGTACACCGAGACACGATGTCCACGTTGATGAAACTCGCGACGACGCTGGGATTGCACAATCCACTGGCTGCATTATCAAACGTGCAGGGCACCTTCGTAAAGTACCACACCAGCCAGGTCACCCCGGCCAGCATCGCTCCCAGTATGACCGGGCCGCGCCAGAAATCCGCGTCGTAGCCCAGCACATCCCAGAAGCGCCGAACGGCACGAAACATCGGGTTTTAGACCAGCCCGAGGCTACGGCACATCTCCAGCATCGCTTTGGCGGTCTCCTCGTGGGCGACGTCCACCATGTCGCCGGCGTAGGTCACGGCGGCGGTGCCCTGACGCCGACTCTCTTCCATAGCGTCGAGCAGGCCCTGCCAGAAGGCGATTTCTTCGGGCGTCGGAGTGAAAATCTCGTTCACGATGGGCACGTGGGACGGATGAATCAGGTGCATTCCGGTGTAGCCCAGCGCTTTGAGGTTGTTGGCCCAATATCTCAGGCCGTCCAGGTCGCGGATGTCGAACCAGCCCCCACTGATGGGCCATTGGATTCCGGCGGCGCGGCTGTCGATGAGCACCTTGCTCCGCAGGTAGAGGGTCTCGGCGCCCTCCAGGGTCCAGCGATAGCCGACGCTGCGAGCCGTGTCGCCGCCCTTGCCGCCGCTGCCGCCCATGTGGGCGACGCGGTCCGACGCCATAGCGATGTCGTAGGCAGTGCGGATGCCGGCAGCGGTTTCAAGCCCTGGGTCGATGCAGACCGTGTTCAGTTCCATACCGGCCTTGCGTTCGAAATAGCGCAAGAGCACGTCGGCCTCCACCACGTCGGCCGGCGATTCCACTTTGGGCAGCAAAATGCCGTACAGGCCGGGCCGGGTCACCGCTTCCAGGTCGAAGCCAGTCAACCCGGTTTCCAGGCGGTTCACCCGCACGAACAGGGTCTGTCCGCGCTCGGCCAATTCGTCGATCATCCTGGCGACCACTGGACGGGCAGCGTCTTTGTCGTATTCGGGTACCGAGTCCTCCAGGTCCAGGATCAGCGCGTCGGGCCCGTACTGCGGCGCCTTGCGCATCCAGTCCTCCTTGTTGCCGGGAACGAACATGACGGAGCGCAGGGGTTTGGTGGTGATGCGTGGCATGGGGCGACTTCCTCCTGAGAGTGGTGAGACAGCGCTAATCGTATCATCGCCAGGCCGATTTGTATGGCGTCACGGGCGGTTGATACAATGGTCGTATCAGGTGATTGAGATGACCACGGTAAATACCATAGAGGACCTGATCAGAATCCTGGATGAGCACCCAGAGTGGAACGACGCACTCCGCGCCAGGGTGCTGTCGCAGGAGTTGCTGAATCTGCCCCAAACGCTTGCGGATTTTGCCGAGAGCGCAGAACGAAGGCTAACCGCGCTGGAGGCGACGCAAGCTGAGATGCAAGCCACGCTGGCCGAGATGCAAGCGGCATTAGCCAAGTTCATTGAGAACACTGATCAGAGGCTGATGGCCTTGGAGGCTGGGGTGAATCGCCTCGATTCTCACTTGGCCCCAATAAGGGCGGCCCACGCGCGCAACGGCGCGTTGCTCATTGTCGCGCGTATTGCCCGAGTGGTTGGCTGTCGGGAGTACCGGGTTCTGGACCTCGGTGATGTGCTGAACATGATTGATGACGCTGATACCGACGACATTCCGCCCAACGAGTTGACCAGCTTTGAAAACGCCGACATCATCATTGAAGCAACGCCCCGCGACAACGGCGAAATACATTACATCGCGGTGGAAGCTTCCTACACGGGCGGCTGGCGGGATGTTGACCGGGCCACCCGCAACGCCGGCTATCTGACCCGTTTTACGGGAAAGCCGGCCCACGCGGTGGTTGCGGCCCAGCGCATCAGGCCGGGCATTGAGCGGCTGGTAGAACGTGGCGAAGTGCACTGGGCACAGATATTGCAAAAGGAGCTGGAAACGGAGTAAGGGACAAGCGCGAGAGTTACACCACTCCCTCCGCCCGCAACCGTTCCAATCCTGCAGCGTCCACGCCGCACAGCGCGCCCAGGACCTCGGCGTTGTGCATGCCCAGCGACGGCGCGCCGGGAACGTCTGGTAGGGGCTGGCCGTCGAACAGGACCGGGAAGCCGGCCACTACCTCGTCAACCTCGCCGTCGCCGTTTTCGTTCGTGTAGGCGGCGTTTCGCATGGGACGCAACGCGCCGCGATCCCTGAAGTGGGGGTCGGTCAGGATTTCGGGCACGGTGCGGACGGGAGCGCAGGGCACGTCGCCGGCCGAGAGACATTCCAGAGCCTCGGCGCGGGTCATTTTGCCGACCCGTTTCTGTACTTCGGATCTGGCGGCTCCGGCGTTCTCGGAACGAACCTGGTAGCGCGCGAACCGCTCGTCCTCGATCAACTCTGGCGTGCCGATGGCGTTGCACAGGCGACGCCACTGGTCGTCGCTGGCCGCCGTGATGATGATCGCGCCGTCGCTGGCGTGGTACTGGCCGGTGGGGCCGCTGCGACTGTTGTTGCCAGTGCGGAGCGGGATTCCGGCGGCCATGTCCTCCTCCAGGTTTTCCATGAGCATGAGCGACGTGAGGGTGTCCATCATGGATACGTCGAGGTAGGTTCCCTTGCCGGTGCGTTCCTTCTCGCGCAGGGCGGCCAGGATGCTGGTGGCGGCGAACATGGGCGTGACGAGGTCGCCGATGTAGAAGCCGACGCGCGTGGGCGGGCCGTCGGGTTCGCCGTTGATATCCATGAGGCCACTCATGCCCTGAATCTGCGGGTCGTGGGCCGGCTGCTCCGCGTAGGGGCCGGTCTGGCCGTAGCCGGAGATGCTGGCGTAGATCACGCCGGGATTCACCGCCGCCACGTCGTCGTATCCCAGACCCAATCGCGTCATGGATCCGGGGGCGAGGTTTTCCAGTACGATGTCCGAATGCTGCGCCATCTCGAGGAACAACTCGCGGCCCCTGGGAGTCCTCAGGTTCAGGGTGATGCTCTTGACGCCCTGGCTGCGCTTGAGGAAACGGGTGGCGATGTATTCCTCCGAAAGCTGCTCCGTATGGATACCGTCGGGTCCGGCGAAAGGGCCGTTGCCGCGCACCGGATCGCCCCGGCCTGGGATTTCTACCTTGATGACCTCGGCGCCCAGGCGGGCCAGGGTCATGCTGAGGAACGGCCCGGCCAAGAACACGGTGACGGCAAGGACCCGCAGATCGGAAAGCGGCTGCATGAGCATAACTCCTTTCATTTTTGACCATTAACCGCTAATTGATGTGTTAATGCATTTGTATTGATGGGTTTATCTCACAAGATAGTGTTTATTGTGCTTTCTCCCTGATCCACTCTGTTGCGCAGTAGGTAGTTCCACAACGTGTCGTTGACGGTTCCTCCTACTTGCCCTGCTTGCGCGTATCCACGCTGTGCCAATTTCGCGGAGGGTACTCATGTCCGTCGCGCCACCAGGTCGCTTATCGCCTGGTCAGCAGGTCTCTCGTTCCAAGAACACTGGCCCCGTTCGGTAAATTTTGTCTTCTCGTCCCCGGTAGGCGAGTTTAGCCAGTATGAGCAGCCGAACAAGGTTTTGATCGTGCATCAGACACTTGAGAATGTCGTTATGTTCCCAGCCAATGCTTCTGTCATTACCATGTACGACGACATTCCTTAGTTTAGTAGCCCCGCGTTTCCCTGAGTACAGTGCACTCAGTGCCTTCATGTCAATCTTGGCATTATCGTCTTTGCCCAAATCTGCTTTTTTCACAGCCTGAAACAGCGATTTCTTGGCGCTAAGGGTTTCCTTCGTGCCGTGTTGGTAATCCGTAGAGAAGCCATTCCACCATCGACTAACAGCCTCCTTGGCGGCGCTGATGTCGCTATAGGCTTGCTCAACATCGTCGCTGCTCTCGGGATTTCGGTTTTGCGACGCCATGTAGTGGTGTATGGAGAGAGACAAGTGCTTTTGTTGTTCCGGGTCGTCGTGGGTCCAAAACGCCCAGAATTGTTCGAACCAGCGAGGCCAGAGCCTACAGGTTACGACTTTCTCGGGATTTTGATTCGAGGCATCGTGCTGCGCCAGTTTGCCCACCGCCACCCTTTCCACGATGTCGCTGAGATTGACCGGGACACACAGGATCGTGGATGGGTAGCACCATGCGCCAACCATGACCGACAGGAAGGATCGAAGTGCCTCCAAGATCGGCTCGTTGTTACTAATTGTGAATGGAGCTTCGTCCTGCCTAGTCAATGTAACGTGGTACAACCACGAAGGTGGGGGACCGCATCGCTGCCTAGACTGTTGTATCTGAATGCGCCACTTTCCTGCTCGCAAGTTCAAGGCCCAATCCCTGAGTGTCGCGACCTGCAAAGTGAAGTCGCCGCAGTCCTTATCAGACGAACGAGTATCTCCGTCGGTCAGCCCCAGGTCGTGGGGAATTTGGTACGTCAGGCGGGCCAACCGCATTTTGGCGCTGCTTGACCCGCCTATCCAGCCACGTATGTAGCCGTGGTGTCTCCCCGTAGGCTGGGTAAATTTGCCGCTGGAGTTCCAACCGTCGTCAACCAAAATGGAGAGAGGAATCTCAACTGCTGTATCCCCTCGCATAATCAGTTTGTCGCCCTCTAAGTGCTCAGCAATCGCGGGGAAATCGCGCGCCGCCTGCCGATCTAATATCCACGCTATCGGAGAGTATTGGCATCCGAAACCGGTGTAATCCACTCTCAATTCCCCATGGTCGTCAATGTTGCACTCAGCTACCCCCGAATCGTATGGGTTGCATCCCATAATTTGAATATCCGCGTACGCCGGTACACCCAGCCCCTGAAATCCGAGCGCCGGCAGTATTTCCCTCTCCAAAATTTCACGAAGTTCAGAGTGGGTGCTCATGGCTATTCCCTTTGTTGGCGACAAGCGGCGGCTTGTGCAGTCAAGGATGTGATTCCTAATCCAGAAGCCTCGCCAACTACGGCCTACTCAGGAGTATGGTTGTGCGGCGGCCAGTGTATCACGCGCTGCCGTGTATAATGCCGGCATCAACCGGTATTCGGATGGTTCACCATGACTACTGCCGCGGCAACACCGAAAACGAGACTGCTTACTGCCGACGACCTGATGCGCCTATACAGCGAGGGCGTTCGCGGCGAGTTGATAAGAGGGGTACTGCACAAAGTCGTGGGCACGGGAATCGAGCATGGCGAAATCGTCATGAACTTGGGCAGTCTCTTCACAAACTTCGTCCGCCCGGCGCGGTTGGGACGGGTCGTCGGCTCAGACGCCGGAATCTGGCTGGAACGAGACCCGGACACCGTTCGTGAACCCGACATCGCCTTCATCTCCGCCGAAAGGCTCCCCTTGGACACTCGCGTCCGCGGCTATTCCGAAGTTGTTCCTGACCTGGTGGTTGAGATAATCTCACCCAATGACCGTCCCGTCGCCGTTCACGACAAGGCGCAGATGTGGCTGCGCTATGGAGTCCGTCTGGTGCTGCTCATTGACCCGGATGCCCGCACCGTAACCGTGATGCCTTACGACGGGCCGGCGCAGACATTGACCGACGCCGACACGCTGGACGGCGGCGACGTTTTGACCGGGTTCTCATGCGCGGTGAGCGATATATTTGACTTCTGAAACATGCTAACCCCGGTACGGGAATACAGCCTAATGTGCCGAAGCATAAAAACACTGCGGCGGGCCGGCGAGCCTGCCACCGACGACGAGATTCAGGCGGCGGCGTTGCAGTTCGTTCGCAAGATCAGCGGCTATCGCCAGCCTTCCTGTGCCAATACGCCGGCGTTTGACCAGACCGTCGATGATGTGGCACTCGCTGCCCGAGCCCTGTTGGATTCGCTGCAGGCGCCGGCGGCGAGCTGACCCGATGCTGGATCTCACGCCGGCGGAGGCCAGCCGCATCTGCATGGACGAGTGCCGCGCCATGTGCTGTCGCGGCCCGCTGATCCTGCGACTCGCGCCGGACGAGGTCGCCGGATTTTATCGAGCCGCCGATCGCCTGGAGGTTACCGCCACCATCACCCGCACCGCTGATGGCGGGGGAAACGTCCTGTTCCTGGACCATGCTGGCGAAGCTTGCCCAATGCTCGACCGGTCCACCCATGCCTGCCGCATCTATGAGGAACGGCCCAAGGTATGCCGTGAGTTTCCTCGTAAACCCGAACCCGGTTGCGCCATTTCAGGCTGGACGGACGACTAGCGGCGCAAACGATGATCTACCGAAGGTATCCCCCTCACCCCAACCCTCTCCCACCAGGGGAGAGGGCGCATTTGACTAGCCGCGTCAGCTTGCGGTGAACCGCGCCGCTTCCTCGGAACCGCCGGTGGCATCGCCCTCGCTGTAGGAGTGGGCACCCGTCCCTGCCAGACCGCCGCCCTGCACGATGAGATATTCATCGCGGATGGGTCGGCCATCCAGCCAGCACTCCAGGATCTCACGGACGCCGGCAGCGTAGCGCGCCTGGGCGGATAGCGAGGTGCCGGACGTGTGGGGCGTCATGGCATGGTTGGGCATGGAGCGCCACGGATGGTCGTTGGGCGCCGGCTGGGGGAACCACACGTCGCCGGCGTAGCCCGCAAGCTGTCCGCTCTCGAGGGCGCGGACGATGGCATACTGGTTGCAGATCTTGCCGCGCGCGGTGTTCACGATGTACGAGCCGCGCTTCATCTTGCCGATCAGCGCGTCGTCGAACATGTCCTCGGTCTCGGGGTGCAGGGGGCAGTGGATGCTGACCACGTCGCATACGCTGACCAGCGATTCGACGGTAGGGTGGAAAGTGGCGCCCAGTTCCGCCTCCACATCAGCGGGCAGCCGGTGCCGGTCGGTGTAGTGCAGGTTCACGTCAAAGGGTTTCATCCGCTTGAGCACAGCCAGCCCGATGCGACCCGCCGCCACGACGCCCACATCCATCCCTTCGATGTCATACGAACGCGACGCGGCGTCGGCGATGTTCCAGCCACCGCGCATGACCCATCCGTACTGGGGAATGTAGTCGCGAACCAGGGCCAGCATCTGCATGACGGCGTGCTCGGCGACGCTGATGCTGTTGCACCACGTGACCTCGGCCACCGTTATCCCACGGTCGATGGCGGCCTGGAGATCGACGTGGTCCGAGCCGATGCCGGCGGTGATTGCCATCTTGAGATTCGTGGCTTTTTCGATGCGCTCCGCCGTCAGGTACGCCGGCCAGAAGGGTTGCGAGATAACAACGTCGGCGTCGGGCAGTTCGCGCTCGAAGACCGAGTCGGGGCCGTCCTTGTCGGAGGTCACGATAAACCGGTGTCCGCGTCCTTTGAGAAACTGCTCAAGACCCAGTCCGCCGGATACCGATCCCAACAAATGGCCCGGAGTAAAGTCAACGGATGACGGAGACGGCAAGGTCTGCCCGTCTGGGTAGGTGTTGAGCGCGGGTATCGCCTGGCGCGCGTAGTCGGGTGGGAAGCCGGCCACCGGATCGTCGTAGAGAACGCAGAGGACTTTCTGACCGGAATTGGAACTCATCGATAACCTCCTTGGCAGACGCCCGAATCCCACGGTTTTTGAAAAGTTTTGAAATTTCGCCCACTTTAGCGTCAAGAGCCGCTGCGCGCAATGTAACCCCCCTCCGACTTCAGGGTAATTAGGCGCAATGCCGCAATACAGCGCAGCCCAGCACTCGCGGGTTTTCAGCGCTGCCGGGCGGTTACGGCTCGCTCTTGTCGCGCCGCCAGCGCTTCACTCGTCGCTCGATGAGGTACCGGGTCAACCACCCTATCCCCAGCGCGATCCCCACACACACCAAAACGTAGCTATACGGTTCCGCCATAATGAGCACCTGCGCCCATGGTCGGGTATGTCCCAACCGTCGTTATTATGACGTGTTACGTCAAGCAGCAGGACGCGGATTGACAAATGGGGTCTCCCGGGTTGAGAAGCGGGAGCCGAATTCCACGCCATCCGCCGCCCGGGGACTCGGTTACAAAATAGCGCGGTATGGGCATTCGGTCGATCTTGACCGGCATCGCGCACGCGCCCGAGACAACATTGAAGAAAGCGGCAAAAAGGCCACGTGTTTCAGAATCCTTGGACAACACCGAGATTTTCCCGCCGACGTCCATCTCGTCGGTGTATTCGGCGGTGGCCAAGCCGGAATGTTCGGGGATAACGGCGACCCAATCCGTGGTCGTTATTGGGTTCTTACAAATGCAGACGCCGTCAAGGCATAGTGCCGGCAGACGCTATTGCAAGTATCAACTCCGACAAATAATTCACAAAAAACATAATAGATAAAGTTAGCATCTGAAGGTATAACCAGACTACCGAACTGCGCACCACTTCGAGACCTGTAACCCCAGATGCACGACCCAGCACCTCGCCTACCGTGATGAATGTCAGGAAATAGAAAATCGCTGCAATAAAAGGCGCAACTATGGCTACCCAATAGGCAATTACAATCTCCGCGGAGTGGCCGCTTGGGTAGGTCAGATCAAAATCCTGTTGCCAAAGCGCAAATCCCATCGCAGCGGTTGCAATGGCCAAAATACCAATGGCCATCTGCTGATAATCACGTGTCCTCGGATCCAAACGACGCCTCCTTCAGTCAGACGTGGCTTACTTCCCTTTTGTGCCATGCCGCAAGCCCCACAGGGTTGCCGCCAATCCAACCAAAATCCAAGCGACCGCAACCGCGATTGCCGGCCAGTATCTTTGGTCCGATAACACACCGGCCTCACTGCCGGCAATCAGAGCTATTGCGGTAGCGACGACTCCTCCGCCTAGCGTAGGTATCCCGAGCATCGTGAATAACGACGTATTCTTGCCAAACATAAACGCCTCCCAACACCCATTCTACCCACTTCGCCATTCATTGTACAGAACTAATCCAGTTCCGGGTTAGTACTATCGAATTATAACACCCACGGGCAGTCGATACGTCACGCCAGACCGTGCTCTTGAAGCACCGGCTTGATGGCTGCCACCACTGCGGGCAGGTATTCGTTCCAGTCGCCGACTATGCCGTAGTCGGCGGCGCGGAAGATGGCGGCGCGGTGGTTGCGGTTGATGGCGAGGATGACGCCGGCTTTCTGAATGCCGACGGTATGGTTGAACGCGCCGCGGATCCCAACCGCCAAGTACACCTGCGGGGCGATGGTGCGCCCGCTGATGCCGACCTGAATGTGGTGGGGCAGCCATCCGGAATGCACCACGTTGCGGGTGGTGCAGATGGTCGCGCCGATGTTGGAAGCCAGTTGCTGCGCCGTGGGCACGCCCTCTTCGGTCACGCCCATGCCGACGCCGACCACCACCTCAGCGGAGGTCAATTCCAGGGCGCCGTGCTCCTCGGAAACGTGCTCGCTGACGAGCGTAACGTCCGCACCGGATGGCGACGCCGGCGGGATCTCCTCCAATAGCGCCAATCTGGCGCCGTCTTCAGGGGCGGAGGGCGACAGCACGCCGGGTCGCAGGGTGACCAGGTTGGGCAGGGTTTTGGACAGGATGGGCGCGACGACGTTGCCGCCCAGGGCCGGCTTGAGTTGCACCAACTGACCGGCGTCGTTGATCTCCAGGTCGATGGCATCGCCGGTGAGTCCCAGGCGTTGGCGGGCGGCGATGCGTGCGGCCAGGTCCCGTCCGTCGGCGGTGGCGGCGAACAGCACGGCGTAGGGTGGCTCGGCGGCGATGGCGTCCGATAGGCTGTCGGCGACGCCGCGCCCGCAGATGGGGCCGAGACCCGTGGTGTCCAGCGTCAGCACGCGGTCCGCGCCGCCTCTGACCAGTTGGCGCAGTATCCCCGCTTGAGTCGCGGGTTCGCCGATGGAGTCGCTGATCACCACCGCTACTACTTCGCTCTGGGTGATGGGTGTGAGCGCGCGGGCCTTGCCCAGCATTTCCAGCGTGACCTGCCGCACTCCGTCTGAGGACAGTTCGGCCACCACCCAGATGGGCCGGTCTCCGCCCGTGTGGTGGGGCAGATCCGTGTCGTCGGAGTCCTGCCCGCCTTCCGCGGCCAGGGATGCCAGGCGTTCGCCGAGATGCTCGGCAATCTGGCGGGCCGCTTCCTCCGGTGTTTCGTCTCGGATCACCACGCCCAGACGGTCGGGTTCCACGAGGCGGATGTCCTCAACCCAGGTGGGCGAACCCTCCAGCCCGAACAGCGAGAGATCATCGGTGAGGTCGGCGCAGGTGAGTTGCTCGACGTCCTTGCCTTCCGCCTCTGCCATCTCCTCGCGACCGGGGTAGCGTTCCTGGCCGGCTCCCTCAGTAACGCACACCACGGCGGGAAGTGCGCATTCCAGCACCTGGTAGCCCTCGTCGGTGGCGCGTTCCACGTTGATGCGGTTGCCGGCGCGGTCGATCTCCAGCTTGCGCACGTTGCTGATGTGGGGGAGTCCCATGAGCTCCGCGACCTCGGGTCCCACTTGGCCCGTTTCGGCGTCGCTGCTGTTGCGTCCGCACACGATGAGGTCGGGTTCCTCGCGCTGTAGAGCCAGCGACAGGGCCTGAGCGGTGGCGAGAGTGTCGCTGCCGGCCAACGCACGGTCGGACAGGAGCACAGCGCGGTCGGCTCCCAACGCGTAGCATTGCGTGAGTCCCTCGGCGGCGTTGGGCGGTCCCATGGACAGTGCGATCACGCTGTCGGCGTCGCCGTCCTTGAGGTCAACGGCCATGTTGATGCCCAGCAGATCGAATGGATTGATCTCTGACGGCACGCCCTCGCGCTGGATGACCTTGTTCTCGTAGTCGAACTGTATGCGCGAGACGACGGGAACGTACTTCACGCAGACTGCTATTTTCATCGAGGTTATGCTCCTTAATTCGGATGCCTCGCCCGGGTAACGCTGACCGATTCGTGGCTACCTGGATTCCTGCTTTCGCAGGAATGACGGGGAAGAACGCAGGAATGACGCCTGTTCAATGTCGCCGCGAATTTGCGTTTCCAGCCGTTGGACGCCGTCGCTGACCGACACCGGATAACGGGCCGGCGCTGTGAGTTTCCGGTATTGTTCAAGCAGAGATGCCAAGCCGTCGGCGACGCGCTGACGGGCCGCATCAATGGTACCGGCAGGCATCAGACGGCGCCCGTCAGACATCGTCAACTCCAGCAGCGGCTGTGCAGAATCGACTTCCTCGTGGTCCAGCGCGATTACATCGCCGACCATTTTGCCGTCGGCGCTACGCTGGCGGAAAACCTGTTTGCCACCGGGCAGGGATGACTTTCCAGTGCTCAGCTTCATCACCGGCCGGCCGTCGTAGCAGACCATCTTGTAGACCATGTCGCAATAGGGGGCGTCGGCAGACACCCCGACACGGGTGCCCACACCGAACATATCGATGGGCGCGCCGCCCTGGATCAACCGCTCCAGTTCGTACTCGTCCAGGCCACCGCTGGCGACGATGCGCACGTAGTCCAGACCGGCGGCGTCCAGGATGCGGCGCACCTGCCGGCTCAGATCGTCAAAGTCGCCGGAGTCCAGGCGCACGCCGGTCAAGCGGTGGCCGTCCGCCTCCATCTCTTTCGCGACGTCCACCGCGATGTGGGCGGCGTTGATGGTGTCGTAGGTGTCCAGCAACAGGATGCTGCGATCGGGGAACCGGCGGGCGTAGGCGCGAAAGGCGTCGGCTTCGTTGTCGAAACTGGTGATGTAGGAATGGGCCATGGTGCCGGTGGGCGGGATGCCGTAGCGACGGGCGGCCAGGACGTTGCTGGTGGCGCCGAACCCTGCCATGTACGACGTGCGGGCCATGCGCAGAGCCGCTTCGGAACCGTGCGTCCTACGGGCGGCGAAGTCGGCGAGGGGCCGCCCTTCCGACGCATCGACGCATCTCGCTGATTTGGTCGCCAAGAGTGTTTGGTACTGGATCTGGTTGATGACGATGGTCTCGGCGAGTTGGGCCGCGATGACGGGGGCCGTCACTTCCAGGACCGGCTCATCGGCGAAGAACAGGGTGCCTTCAGACATGGCGCGGACGCTGCCGGTGAACCGGAACTCGCGCAGGTAGCCCAGGAAATCCTCGGTGAATACACCGGTGTCCCGCAGGTACTCCACGCTATCGTCATTGAACGACAGAGCGGCCAGGCAATCGAGCGCGTCGTCCACGCCGGCGGCGACCAAGTAGCCACGCCCGGGGGGATACTCGCGCACGAAGAGGCTGAATGTGGCTTCGCCGTCCATTCCCTCGGCGAAGTAGGACTGCGCCATGGTCAGTTCGTAGAAATCAGTGAGCAGGCCGATGTCGCCGGCCGGCACGGGAAGATAGGGCTGTTGGCTTTGGGTGACCATGGCAATACGTTACCGCCGACGGCTGCGTCCGGGAACGGCACTCCAACTTGGAGTGTCCGCATTATCGGGCGGCCCTGCGGTGGTGTCAAACGTCGGTTACACTGTCCGCCACACCAAAAAAGGACGCCATCAACATGAGCCAATCCCTTGTTCGCCACGACGGGCGCATGCCCGATCAACTGCGCGACATCCGCATCACGACCGGCTGCCAACAGGCCGCCGAGGGTTCCGCGCTGATCGAAATGGGGAACACGTCGGTGCTGTGCGCCGCCTCCGTTGAGGAAGAGGTGCCCCGCTGGATGCGTGGGCGTGGCAGCGGATGGGTGACCGCCGAGTACGACATGCTGCCGCGGGCCACGTCGTCCCGTCGCAGAAGAGACCGCGATTCGGGCCACACCGCCAGCCGTTCCCAGGAAATACAAAGACTGATCGGTCGGTCGCTGCGGGCGGCAACCGACCTCCCGGGCCTGGGAGAGCGGGCCATCTACCTCGACTGCGACGTGCTGCAGGCCGACGGCGGGACGCGCACCGCCGCAATCACCGGCGCGTACGTGGCGCTGCATCTGGCGATGCAGGGGCTGGTGGATGCCGGCGCGCTGGAGGGGGTGCCGCTGCGGTGCGCGGTTGCTGCGATCAGCGTTGGATTGAAAGACGGAGAGTTGCTGCTTGATCTGGACTATGCGGAGGACTCAACCGCCGACGCCGACTTCAACATCGTCATGACCGACGCCGGCGACCTGGTGGAAATACAAGCTACGGCGGAGGGTGAGGCGTTCCCCCGCCAACGGGTCGGCGACGCCCTGGCCCTGGCCGCGCGGGGAATGGAGCGGCTATTCGCCGCCCAGCGGCGGGCTTTGGGGTGACGCTGTTACGGTCTGCCGCAGCGCATCGTTGAGTCGTTCCTGCCAGCCTGGGCCACCTTCCAGAAAATGGGCGAGCAAGTCAATGTCCAGCTCAATGCTGACTTCTCGTTTGCTTAAGCCTTCCTGTTTATGCCGCCGGCGCAAGCTCTGAGCCAGCAGGTGAGGATGCACTTCAATCGCCGGCCGCGCTCGCTTGAACATCTCTGCGGTCCATTCCGGGTTATCCGGGTCCCGGGCGATGCCGACGTTGATGGCAGTTTCTTCATCGTATTGTGCGGCAATTTCAGCGAAGGTTAATTTGCTTGCCACCAGTTCGTCAAAACGCCGGGCTGTCAGGTCAGCGTTCTTCATCATACGTTCTCTCCTCTTTGGCGTTCGACCGGCGCAGACTGATGATGCGAGTATTAGCGCCTCGCAGCTCGCATCTTCGTGGTGACAAAATGCAGTTGCGCGTTTACCGACGGTATCGGAAAATACGCCGGTATTCTCACACCTTAGATGCGTTGCCAGGAACGCCGTGCCACTATGCTATCCATAAGTCATTCTACTAATTCTTCAGCGGGGATACCCGCGATTCCGCTATCCCCCATACCGGCAGTTAACGTGGCGACGGTTCCACAGCGCAGCCCATTGCGGTATCCCGGCGGTAAGACGTGGCTCGTACCTCATATTCGCACATGGCTGGGCAATCAAGATGCCCAGCCGGAAGTTATCGTTGAGCCTTTCGCCGGTGGTGGCATTGTATCTCTGACCGCAGTTATGGAAGGACTGACGCAACGTTGTGTAATGGCGGAAATCGATCGTGAAGTGGCAGCTTTTTGGAAAGCAGCTCTGGAACACAGTGATGCCCTTATAGCTGAAATTCGACAGTTCTCTCCGACACGAAGGCGCATCGAGGAAATCGCCGAGCAGTCCCCTACCGGTGTGTTGGAGCGGGGATTTCGAGCCTTGGCTCTTAATCGCACACGCAGAGGCGGGATACTGGCCGCGGGTGCATCCCTTTCGCGGTCTGGAGAGAATGGCAAGGGACTCGCCTCTCGATGGTATCCCGAAACGTTAGCAAAGAGACTTCGTGCAATCGCTGAGTATGCGGGACAGATCGAGTTTCATGAAACAGATGGCATGGAATTGCTGGAAAGAGTGTTGGCGTCGTGTGCAAGGGAAAAAACTGTGGTCTTCGCTGACCCCCCTTACACGGCTGGAGGAAAAAGGGCAGGCAGCCGTCTGTACAATCACAACGTTATTGACCATCAGCGGCTGTTCGAGTTGCTCGCCGACAGCGGCGTCAACTTCCTGATGACCTACGATGAATCTCCAGAGATTTCGGCATTGGTTGCCAAATATCGTTTGTATGCCGTCCGCGTCGTTATGAAAAACACCCACCATGCCCGCCTTTCAGAACTGGTGATCACCCCCTGTTCGGTATTTTGACGATGAGCCGCTACGGAATCGGGGAGTGGTACGGCAACCCCTTGATTACCCTGACGCCAACGAGACGCCGGCATTTGGCGAATATCGCGCTGGGCAACGGAGCCTCGCCACCTTGTCCTTTCCAGGAAGGCGCTCCGCCATGTCGGAAAGCCGGCGGCGTATGTTCTCTGCAACAGTACAATGAAGGCCGTAACGGGCGCGTTGACCCTCTGGTCGATGCTCCGGTGATCGTTTGCCCGGCCCGGTTTGAGCAGGATAGTCTGATTATCCGATGGCTGGCAGAAATAGTGGGAATAGATTCTGCCGAAACGATGCTTGCCCGAGAAATACCCTTCATGCAAAGCACAATCACCGACAGACCCGCCGGAAAAATCGATTTAGTCATCGGGAGGGAGGGGGCTGGTGAGTTGCGCTGGTATGCCTTGGAGATACAGGCGGTTTATTTCTCTGGTCCCGGAATGTCCACGCAATTTGAGATACTCCGCGATGACCGGTCGCCCTTGCCACCCTACCCGGACCGGGTGCGCCGTCCCGACTGGCGTTCTTCCAGCGCCAAACGTCTGATGCCACAATTACAGATTAAAGCGCCCACTGTGCGACGGTGGCAGACTAAAATCGCGGTCGCAGTTGACCGTCCGTTTTTCTTATCCATCGGGGGCCCCAGCCTCAATCCCAGCCAGGACATCAACGATGGCGATATTATCTGGTTGGTACCGGAGCTAACCCATAACGACAGCAATGGTTCTTATGAGCTTGCCAGGGGCCATTGGGAAGTTCTCACGTTGGAAGCATCCACCGACAAATTACTGGCCGCTAGAACAATATCACGGGACGCATTTGAGGCAGCCCTGAGAGAGAAACTCTTGCCGCTGCACTAACCTAACCCACCTCCACCCCCTCAGCGTCCAGCACGGTCAGGCCATAGCCCAGCGAACGCAGCGGTTCTTCCACCTGCTCACGGTCGCCCACTACCAGGATGGTGAGGCGGTTGGTTGCCAGGTACTGGGCACCGACGCGTTGTGTGTCGGCCAGGGTCACGCCGGCCAGCCGTTCCTCGAAGGTGCGGAAGTAGTCGTCGGGCAAGCCGAACTGCGACAGAGTGACCAACTGCGACAGCAACTGCGCCGGACGCTCGAAGCCGGCCGGGTACCCCAACCGCAAGCCGTTCTTGGCGTTGTCCAACTCCTCGTCCGTCAACGGACGGTCGCCGCTGATGTCGGCGAACTCTTTGAGCGTTTCGATCACTGCTTCCCGCGTGACTGCGGTTTGGACGCTTCCGCCGGCTCCCAGCAGCGAGGGTGCGTTGTACCAGGATATGCCCGAGTTGTAGCCGTAGGTGTATCCCTTGTCCTGCCGCAGGTTCTGATTGAGCCGCGCCGAGAACTGGCCGCCGAAAGCGTAGTTCAGCACGGAGATCGGCATGTGGTCCGCGTGGGAACGTTCCACAAGGGGCATGCCGGCTCGGATCACGGATTGCGCCGCGCCCGGTTTATCGATCAGGTAAACGTGGGGGCCGTCGCCGCCGTTCAAAGAACCACCATTCGCGATGTTGCCTGTGGGTTTCGATGGGGCCGTCCAGTCGCCGAATTGCTCCTGTGCAGCCGACATGGCAGCGTCCAGATCGATATCGCCGGATACCAGGAGGCACAAGCGGTCGGGGCGCAGCGACTCAGCGTGTCGGGATACCATGTGAGTCCGCTGCATCCCCGCCACGCTGGCCTCGTTGCCTAGATTCGAGTGGGCGTATGGCGAGCCGGTGCCAAACACCAGGGTCCCGAAGTTGGATTCAGCAATAAAACCGGCGTCGTCCTTGGCACGGCGCAGGTCCGTCAATCGTTCCCGGCGCACTCTATCCAACTCATGCTCGGGGAAATTGGCATTGCGGGCCACGTCGGCGGCCAGGCCGAGCGCGTGCTGCCAGTGCCGGCCGAGCGTTTCCGCCGTCAGCAGCGTGTATTCCTTGCGGGCCTCCGTGGCCAAACGAGACCCGATGTGCTCAAAAGCCGCCGAGATCTCCTGGCTGGTGCGGTTGGCGGTGCCTTCGTCCATCATGGCCGCGGTGAAAGACGACAGGCCCGGCAGATCCGCAGGGTCTCCGGTGGCGCCGGCGCGGGCCATCAGCGCGAAGGACACCAAAGGAAGCCCCGACTTGTTGGCGACGATGATTTCCATACCGTTGTCCAGCCGCCCACGTTTGGGGGTTGGCGGAACGAACGCGGGGGTAGGGCCGCCGTCGGGCTGCTTCGTGCGATCGACAGACCGGGAAGTCGTCGTCAGCGGCTGCTCGGGATGCACACGCATCCGCACCAGTCCGCTGTCCATAATCCGGCTGTGTGCGCGCAAAACATCCTCGCGGGTGACCTTCCGGTAATCGTCCATCACGCGGTTCAGGCGATCCGGGTCGCCGGTGAAAACGTTGAAATAGTTCAACGCGTCGGCGCGCCCGCCGAATCCGCCGACGCGGGACAGCGTGCGATAGTGCTGCATCTCGATGCGATTGATTGCTCGCTCGAATTCCTCCTCGGTGGGCGGGTCGGTAGCGATGCTGGCCAGCACCTCCTCGGCGGCCTCTTCCACCTCGTCCAGAGTGTGGCCCTCGGCGGGCGTGAGTTCCATGCGGAACTGACCGGCGATCTCGGCGGCGTAGTAACTCACCGAGGCTGACTGAGCGATCTGCTTTTCGTACACCAGCGACCGGTACATACGGCTACTGTGCCCATCGGAAAGGATGGCTCTGAGAATGTCGCTGGCATCGTCCTGACCCGAAAGGTTGGCCGGCGCCAGACGCACCGAATACTGGCGGGGCAGCGTCACGCGGTCGGTCATTTCCAGCTCAACACGGCCCGACAGCGGAGAGTCGGCGCGGGCAATGCGGCGCACCGCTGGCCCTGGGTCCAGATCCGAGAAGTATTGCTCGGCCAAGCCCAGCGCCTCACCGGTGTCAATGTCGCCGGCGATGGCGAGGCTGGCGTTGGACGGCGCGTAGAAACGGCGGAAGAAGTCTTTGACGTCGTCCAGACTGGCGGCGTCCAGATCTTCCTGCGAGCCGATGGTCATCCAGTGGTAGGGATGCGGCAGGGGAAACAGGGCTTGCTGGATGTGCCACTGGGCCATACCGTAGGGCCGGTTCTCGTAGCTTTGCCGCCGTTCGTTTTTGACCACGTCCCGCTCGGTGTCGAAGCCCTCCTGGTCCAGCGCGTCCAGCAGGAACCCCATGCGGTCGGCCTCCAGCCACAGGGCCAGCTCCAGGTAGTTCGACGGGACATCTTCCCAATAGTTGGTGCGGTCGCCGGTGGTGGAGCCATTCAGCGTCGCGCCGATTTTTTGCAGCGGCTCGAAATGGCTGGCTTTGTGGTGCTTCGTCCCACGAAACATAATGTGCTCGAAGAGGTGCGCGAACCCGGTGCGCCCGATCTCTTCATCCTTAGATCCAACGTGGTACCAGACGTTGACCGCCGCCACGGGGATCGAACGGTCCTGGTGCAGGATGACGTCCAGACCATTGGAGAGGGTGTGCTTTTCAAATGCGATGCCGGCCATAAAACAGCGTTCCTTCAGGGTGTGATGCGGCCATTGTAGCATCGGGCGGGTGGCGTGATCGTCTCCCGAAATTGACGATGCGTTTGGGCGTTGCTATATTCGATTTGGGTACTGAGAACCGATTTAATGTAGTGCAACGGGTGAATTGTAATGAATGAATCCAAGATTACGGCGAAGGGTCAAACCACTTTACCTAAGGCAGTACGCGAGGCCCTGTCCCTAGAGACCGGGGACCGGGTACGATACACGATTCTTGATGGCGAGGTGCGGATCCGAAAAGTGCGCACCATACATGGACTCTACGGAGCGTTGCCATATGATGGACCGCCAGTATCGTTAGAAGAAATGCAGCAGGCTATCATATCCGGCGCGACTGACGAGTGATTGCGTTGGATACCAACGTCCTGGTGCGCTACTTGGTACGAGACATTCCGGAACAGGCCGAGGCAGCCCAGGACTTACTGCAAAGGCTAACGCTAGAAGATCCCGGTTTCGTCAGTCGAGAAGTTGCCATCGAAACGGCGTGGGTGCTGGAACGGTCGTATCGGTTTCCACGTGAACAGATCGCAGACATTCTCGAAGAGTTGACCGCCGTAGAGAGCTTAGTTTTTGAAGTCGGCGACGACGTGAGGCGCGCAGTTCTGTCCTTTCGGCAGGGTGGTCCGGATTTCGCCGATTTGATGATACTGGCGGCTGCGGAACGGGCGGGCGCAAATCCGCTGTATACTTTTGACCAACGATTCGCTCGTTCAACCAATGCGGTTTTGATCGAGACCGGCGACAGCAACACAGCCTGAGGGTTCATTCCTTGCTATACGAAGTTGAAGTTGTTGCCGACGGCAACAGTCCCATGGATCTCAACCGCGTGTTCGACCTACTCACGGACCCTCAGCCGGTGTTGCGGATCCTCGCGCCCGACCCCATGGGCAACGACGTTTGGTGCGACGTGACCGGTTGGGAAAACGGCGAACCCTGCCCCGCCATGGCGGCGCTGTCGGAGGATTCCGGCGAGGGCGTGATCATGCTGATCTACGGCGGCGAGGACGGCATCCGCCTCAAGCCGGCCGATGATCCATCCGGTTGGGGCACCGATGCACCGAACCAATGGGGCGAAGCCTGCCTGATGCTGGGCAACGACGTTGCCATCGAGTACGCCCCGTCGGATTGGGACTACTCCCAGCACCCGCACTGATTCACGCGGCTAACCCGCCGCTGCCGGATTGTCGTCCTCCGCAGGAGCGTCGGGCCAGGGCTCCTCGGCGGGCTTCACATCGGCAGTCAGCGTCGCCAGCACGCCGGGCACGTCCCGCCGATAGCCGCCCTTGCCGTCCTTGCGGGGCCGCAGGCGCGCCGCCGGCCCACCGTGCAGCAGTTGGAATGCTTCATCGTCCGACGCCGGCGGATTATCCAGGCAGTCGTCGAGTTCGACCGCGGCGATGTACACACGGCGGGCCGCCGAATCGGCCTGCCGCTGCATGATCTCGCGGTACAGGCGCCACACCGCGGGACTCTCCAAGGCACCACCGGAACAGACCAGCGCGACCCGGTCGTAGTTCCGAAAGCGGCTCATGGGCGGGATGACCTGGGAGTTGTAGATCGTCTCCTCATCGTCCCCCAAGAGGCTCCAGCACTGAAGACCACGTTGGCGCAACTCGTCGCGCAGCCAGTCCACGATGGTGGCGTCCACCGTCGATCCGATCAGCAATACCCTGCGGTGAGGAGTTTCTCCCTGCTGTAGCCCGACGTGTCCATTGATGAAATCGGGAGGCACGCCGGCGGACAACAGGAAAATCTCGGGAAGATGAGATCCCGACCTTGCCAGCGTATCCGCCCCCACGATGCTGGGTCCCTCGTGGCGGAGCGTATGCAAACTCAGAACCGCGCTGAGATCACAGTCTGCGAAGAGGGTCATGTCCACCACGCAGTCCTCCAGCAGGGTCCTGTCCAGCCGCGTGCGAACCAACGTGGTTTGCCGCAGGTCGCAACGGGTGAGGTTTGCGACGTCCAGACAGGCGGCGTTCAGGCGCGCCCCGCTGAGGTTGGCGTCGGTGAGATCCGACATGGTGAGGTCGGCCTCGGAGAGATCGGCACCGGACAGGTTCGCCCCCACCAGAGTGGAGAAGGCGATGTCGCAGTTGGTCAGGTTCGCGCCGCGAAGGTCGGCGTTGTTCAGGTTGCTGCCGCGCAGATCCGACCGGGTGAAGACGGCGCCCGAAGCCAGGGAATCCTCAAAACTGGCCCGGTTTAGGTTGCAGCGTGTAAGGTGGGCTTCACGCATCCGCGCGCCGTTGAACCGACCGTGGCGCAGGTCCGCGGACGTGAAGTCGATCTGGGTGAGGTCGTCGAAGGAGAGGTCGACGCCCGGCATCCGGGCGCGGCTGAAGTACCCGCCCGACAGGTCGAGATGGGCCCGTTCCTGAAAGAAGCGAGCGCGCCAGCGTGCTATGGCAAAAGTGCGCCCCTTGGCAACTGCAATATGCTCAGGGTTGGCCAACCCACTACTCCGCTCCAGTATATGCGGCTTGCCTAATCGTCGCCGGCCACCAGCGTGGCCTCCCTCCCGGCGAACGCTGGCATCACCTCAGACGAGAAGACTGACAACTGGTCCTTGAACTCGCTCCAGGGCATGCCCTCGGGCCACTGCAGCACAATGTCCTCCAACCCGGGGTACTTATCCTCAATCTCGTGCAGGAAGTCGATAAAATCGCCGGGCGAACCGCAGAACCATGCCTTCTGGGCAACGCCGTCCTCGACGCGTGGGGTGCGCGCCGGCGCTCCCGGCGTGCCCCAGGGACGACCCTCTTCGTCGGTGTAGCGCACGAACCCGAAGGGCGCGAACCACTTGTACCGCTCGTCGTGGAAGGGGCGCACCCGCTCGATGGCTTCCTCGCGGCTGCCGGCGATGTAGAATCCGAAGCCCAATGCCATGTCGCCGCCCAGCGGGATGTCGCGTCCGGCGGCCACGGCGGCGGAATGGTACTGCGTGATCATCTGTTCGGCGTACAGTTCGCCGGTTAGAGCCACCATGGCCTTGATGCCGCGCTCGGCGATGTAGTTCAGCGTGCGCCCGCTGGCGATGGGCTGCCAGATCTCCACCGGCCGGTTCACGGGTCGCGGCACCATGGTGATTTCTTGCAGGTCGTAGCCGCGGTAAGGCACAGTGGGCGGGATGGTGTAGTACTTGCCCTGGTGGCTCCACGAGTCCTCGTTGAACGCCTTGAGGATGACCTCCATCTGCTCCAGGAACAGTTCGCGGTTGGCGTCGTTGTCGATGACGGGGGAGCCGAAGGTCTCCACCTCGCGGGAGTGATAGCCACGTCCCACGCCGAATATCATCCGACCGCCGGTGAGGATATCCGCCATGGCGAAGTCCTCGGCGATGCGCAGCGGATGCCACATGGGGATGATGTTGAAAGCCTGTCCGAACTTCAGGTTCTTGGTCTGTCCCGCCAGATGCACGCCCATCAGGATCAGGTTCGGGATGCACTCGTAGCCTTCGTGCTGGAAGTGGTGCTCGGCCATCCACATACAGTAGAAGCCGCGCTCGTCCATGTGCTGGGCCAACGCCTGGGCGTGGTCGTAGGCCTGCGCCAACTGCTCGTTGGTGTAGCGACGCTGGTCAGGGGGCGTACCGTCGGCGCCCACGTTGTCCAGGTCAATTTGCCCCACGTACAGAACCGAAAACCGCTTAATCATCCAAGCCATGCTCCGCTGTGATAAGAATTGGCCGCGATTATAGCATGGGGCCGGCAATTGACGGCCTAAACGGGCAAAGGCGGGTGAGTGGAGCGCTGAGGCGGAAGGTCCCAGCGGAGGAATTTGTGGTAGCGGGCGCCGTCAATCCAGGGAAGGAGGTTGATGACGATGTCCTCAGGGATGGGGACGTCCCCCTGGCGTCGGGTTTTGTTGAGGTAGCGGCTGAGGTTAGCGAAGGTGGGCAGGCGGCAACCAGCTTTGACGAAGCGCTCGATGACGTTGGCCGGTTCGGGCGGTTCGGAGGGATCCCAGTCATTGGCGACGGATTCGGCGATGCGTCGGAGCTTGATGATGGTGAGTTCGGTGGCGAACCTGCGCTTGAGGACGTTGATGCGGCGGCGGATTTGGGAGAGGGTCATGGGGTTACCTCTGACGGGAGGGCATTTGCATGGATAAAGGGGATAAAGGGGATGGATGGGATTGGGTATTGTGATGAGATGACGGCGGTTTTTTTGAAAATCCCGCTCATTTCCGCTCATTTCCGTTCGCTTGAGTAGGGCGTTGGGGTGGGACTTGGGGGCGAATGGAGGCGGCGCGGGCGGTTTTGGGGGCGATATGCACGGTTTTGGCGGGCCGGTGAGAGGGTTTGGGGTAGCGGCGTTGGGGAGTTCGGTGTTTGGATGTGGGAATTGGGATGGCTCGCGGGATGGCGGCGGGACAGATTTGAGGCGCCAGTTATTTGAGAGACGCCAGTTAACTATGGTAGGGATGGGCGAAGTGCGGAAGCAAGGGGGAAGTGTCATTGGCAGTGGGAAAGGGCAGAGAGGGGATTTCCTGGAGCATCGGATGGCCTTGGCGGTGAAGAACCGGGCGGCCAGACAGGAATGCCGGCGCGTATAATACGGGCGTGATCCCACGTGGCCGCATCCGGCCCGCCGCGCTAACCGCCAGAGGTTCAGCATGACTACCGCCAAGACACCAAAATCGCAAAGCCGCTTTCGCTTGCCCGACCCGCCGGAGCATCCCGACGACAAGATGACCAGTTTCAAGCAGCTAGCTGCCACCGGCCACGCCCACCATCTAGCCCGGCATTTGGGCGATCCTGAAACCACACTGGTCGCCGGCGAACGGTACGTGGTGGTGCGGCCTACCCAAAGCATGGCCGGCAGCCACTATCCTGACCTGCTGGTGGCCTTTGGCGTGGACCCCGCGGCCTACGACGCCAGCAACGGCTACATCATCGAGGAGCAAGGGAAGCCGCCGGACTTCGTGCTAGAGATTGCATCCCGGCACACCGGGCACATCGATGTGGGCGAGAAGCGCGACGCCTACGCCGCTTTGGGAGTACCTGAATACTGGCGTTTTGACGAAACCGGCCAATACCACCGCACTCGCCTGGCCGGCGACCGGCTGGTCGAGGGCGAGTACATATCCATCGCCATCGGCGAACCGGTTGACGATGTGCTGCAGGGCTACAGTGCGGCGCTGAACCTGAATTTACGTTGGGAGCGCGGAGTACTTGGTTGGTACGATCCCGGCACGGGTCGGCACATCGCCACCTTTGATACCGAGCGCGAGGGCCGATTACAGGAGCAGGCTGCCCGAATCAGGGCCGAGGCCCGCGTGCAGGAGCTGGAGGCCGAACTGCGCCGGCTTCGCAATCCGTCCGCGTAGGGCAGTACCCGTTCCCGGAGATGCCACACTATCATGATGAAGCCGACAAAAGCCCAGGCGAAGGAACGCATCCAGCGGGCGGTGGACGAGATACCAAAACTGATGTCAATGCCCCGATCTTCAGAATTCACAACTTGGCACCGAAATACGGAGATAGCTATAGGATACACATTTGGCGAAACGTCGCGGCACGTCAACACATTTAGAGGCCTCCACTATAGTCCGTTCGTGCTCTACCCTAGTACCGACCGTGATTGGCAAGAATCTTACTTGGGTGGACTTAAGCATGCCGAAGCTATCCTCAAATCGATGCTTGAGGAAATCGCGGAGTATTGGGACGACGACGTTCAATCGTTAGCCGGAAACGAACAGAAAACGATAGGCGAACCGATTTCCAGGAACCGAGTTTTCGTCGTTCACGGGCGGGATGAAGCGGCTACCCAAACCACGGCAAGATATCTTGAAGGCCTTGGATTGGAACCAGTGATTCTACGTGAGCAACCTAATGAAGGGCGCACCATAATCGAAAAATTCGAGGAATTAGCTGAAACGGTAGGGTTCGCAATAATTCTTGGCACACCGGATGATGTAGGTGCTTTGTACGATAACCAGGACAATTTGCAACCACGCATGCGGCAGAACGTGGTCTTTGAACTCGGATACTTCACCCGCGCACTTGGCCGCAACCGCCTGTGCGTGTTGCTCAAAGGCGACGTGGAGCGGCCATCTGATTACGACGGCGTCATCTACGTCCCATTGGATGATAGCGATGGGTGGAAACTACGGCTGGCTACCGAACTGAAAGCGGGCGGGCTACCTGTTGACATGAACCGGCTTGTGGATGGGTCAGCACGCTGATGTTTCACGGCGGCTTCTTTGACAGGACGTTCCGGCCATGAAAGTCCTGTATTTTCCGGACACTGATACTCTCCATATTGAGCTTTCGTCGGCGGAAGTTTACGAAACGCGCGATCTGGACGAAGATACCCTGTTGGACCTGGATGCTCGCGGTCGGCTCTGCGGCATTACCATCGAGCACGCCAGTACTCGGACCGCGATTCCGGATTTTTCCTATGAGGAAATAACCGCCTCCGCGACCAAGTCGCTATAATCCCCGCATTCAAAATGCGCAAAAGGGAGGCAATCCAATGGATTTGACCCTCAACGGTAGAATCGCAATCATCACGGGCGGCAGCCGTGGCTTGGGCCGCCAGTGCGCCCTGTCTCTGGGCCGGGAAGGCTGCGCCGTGGGCATCTGCGGACGCGACGGCGACCAGGTGAACCGCACGGTGGAGGAACTCAAGGGACTGGGCATCAAGGCCAGCGGCAGCCAGGCCGACGTCACCAACGATGCTGACGCCGCCCGCTTCCTCCAGGAAACAACTGACGCCCTGGGCGCGCCGGACATCCTGGTGAACAACGTCGGCGGCCGGCGCGGCTCCGTGCTGTTCGACGAGACCCCCATGGATCTGTTCATGGAGGGGCTGGAGGTCAACCTGATCTCTGCAGTACGCATGACCAAGCTGGCCCTGCCCCACATGCAGGCGCAGGGTTGGGGCCGTGTGATCAACATCGCGTCCATCTACGGGCGCGAGCACGGGGGATCCGTGGACTACATGACGGGCAAGGCCGGCATGATCGCCTTCTCCAAGCACCTAGCGCTGCAACTGGCCCAGACGGGCGTGCTGGTCAACTGCGTCGCGCCCGGCAGCATCGACTTTCCCGGCAGCAGTTGGGACCGCTTCCAGCAGAACAATACGCCCGAGGTGGTGGCCGAGTTCATCGACCGCAACCTGCCCATGGGCAAGTTCGGCTGGCCGGAACCCATCGGCGAAACGGTGGCGTTCCTGGCGTCCGACCGGGCCAACCTGATCACGGGGACCTGCATTAACGTGGACGGCGGGCAGTCCAAGTCGCTGTTCTAGGCGCGTCGTCGGAGGGGACGAATCGCGTTATGGCCGCATCCCGAACGGCGGATGCCGTTGCTCGCCTGGTTGAGCCATACATCCACCGCGGCGACTTTCCACTCTCGTCCGGCGAATCTGTCTCGTGGTACGTCGACGGGCGGGCATTTTTGCTGGACAGCCGTAACGCCGTTATCGCCGGTCAGTCGCTGGTCTCCCTGCTCCCACCCGATCTGACGTGCGTGGGCGGGCCGGCAACTGCGGCGATCCCGGTGGTTGCGGCAATCATCCATCAATCGCCGCAGCCGCGCCAGGGTTTCTACGTCCGGCCCGCCGCCAAGGACTACGGCCTGCTGAACCGCATCGAAGGCAACTTGGCCTCGGAAGTCGCCATCGTTGATGACACGTGCTTTTCCGGCGAGAGCATTCTCTCCGCCATCGCAGCGGTGGAAGAGGCGGGCAGCACCGTCCGGCAGGTGGTTGCCCTGTTCGACCGCGACCAGGGCGGAGCAGCCATACGGGCCGCCGGTTACCGCTACGACTACGTGCTCCGCCTAGAAGATGGCCGGCCAGTGCTCAAATAGCCGACGCCGCGACAGGACCGGGCATGGACCATCCGGTCTGCATCAGGCCGGCTGGTGGACGGTGCCGACGAACTCCTGCCAAGCCAGGACGCACTGCTCCGGCGCTGAGTGCTGCACGTATCCGCCGGCGCCGGGAATCCGGGCCAGCGTACAGTTGGGCATCAGATCCGCCTGGCCCTGCGCCCGGTCGGGGATGTCGCCCTCGCTCAACTCACCCACCATCGCCAGCGCGGGCGTCTGGATGGTCGGCAGCCGGTCGGATAGGTTCTGGGTTCCGAGGTAGGCCAGCGTCTCCAGCACCACGTGGCGGGCGGTCTGGCCCATCTGCTGGATGTACCACTCGTGGTGTTCGGGCGCGGCGTCCGCGCTGACCCGGCGGCCACCCGTGGCGCGCGCCCAGCCCTCGGTGCCTTCTTCCGCCACCAGGCGGTAGTAGTTCTGGTAGGTGTCCACGCCGGTGAAGTTGTACGGCGACGTGCAGGTGGTGACGGTGTGCAATCGCTCTGGATACTGGTAGGCAAACTGCAGCGCGATGGTGCCGCCGATGGTCTCGCCGATCAGGTGCACCTTGTCGATTTCCAGGTGGTCCAGCAGGTTCCGCAGGTCGCCCGTGAACCCCTCCAGCGACCAGTCATAGCCCGGTTCCGGCACCGTGGAACGGCCGAACCCCCGGGCATCCACGCGGATCACGCGGTATTGTCGCGCCAGCAGCGGCGGCCAGGCGTACCACAGCCGTCCGCTCTTGGCGTTGCCGTGGTGCAGCACGATGGTCTCGACCGTGTCCGGGTCGCGCCACGGATCGGTGAAGTTGTCGTCGTCGTAGTACATCTCAAGGTTGTCGGCAAGGGGCGCGATGGGCATGATTGTCTCCTCAATAACCAATGCGTGCAGCGGCGAATAATTATTCGCCCCTACCTGTCTGTGAACCAGTTACACGGCCAACCCACCGCCTGGCGTCTGATCCGTCAGCGGAATCTGGACGCTGACCCGGTCGACATCGCCGACGCTGCGGGTGGTATGCCCGCGCCCGGTCAGGTCCTCGCAGAGCTCGATATCGCCCACGTTGAAGATACGCTTGGTGCCGTCGCCCAAGCCGATTTCAACCTGGCCCTGCAACGTGATGACGTATTGGCGCCGAGGGGCGGTGTGAAAGTCCACCAACTGGGTGGGCTTGAGGCTGCTGAACTGCACGCCGATCGCATCCTGCATCGCGGTGCGCAGGGCGTGGCCCATCTGCTCGAAGGGCAGCTCCATGTCCTCGATGTGGGATTCTCCGTCCTCGCCGGTATAAATCCTGACTACCTGCATTCGATCAAACCTCCGGTAGAGTCCCGATTGCGCCCATCATAGCATCCGCGTCGTTGTGGAAAAGGAAATTATAGGTTCAGGTGCGGGATTGCCGTAACCTCGGCCACATTCGAGACACACAAATAACGGAGACAGCGATTGCTCCGTCCCCGCTGCCGGACGACCGGGCTATACCTCCGCCACGCATGATAGACTCCCGGCGTTGCATGGATTACACACGGCCCAGATTGGAGGATGATGGTATGGAAACTGGGGAAACCACCAGGAAGCTATTGGCCGCCAAGAAAGCGAAGGGACTGAGCTTCGCCGATTTGGGACAAGCCATTGGCCGGGATGAAGTCTGGGTTGCCGCTCTGCTCTATCGCCAGGCCAGCGCGTCCGCCGAGGAAGCCAGCTACGTGGCCGCCGAGTTGGGCTTGGACCCCGACGTGGCCAACGAACTCACCGAGCCGCCGCTCAAAGGCTTGGGCCCGGTGGTTCCCACCGATCCCCTTATCTATCGTTTCTACGAAATAATGCAGGTGTACGGCATGCCGTTGAAGGAAATCATCCACGAAAAGTTCGGCGACGGCATCATGAGCGCCATCGACTTCACCGTCAATGTGGACAAAGAAGAAGATCCATACGGCGACCGGGTGCGCGTGACCATGTCCGGAAAATTCCTGCCCTATAAGCGCTGGTAGAGCGTGCGCCGCATTTTGGCGTGACTGCCTTTCTGGGAATAGATTTGAAAACCGAACCGTACCAGGATGCGATCACTTCATCGCCGGAAAGCCGCCTAAGCCGCGGCGCTCTGTAGCTCCATCTCCATCATGACCGAAAGCATGGGATTGCTGTCCAGGCCCAGATCAGCCAGATCCTCGTCTTCCAAGTGCAGGCTGATGGCTTCGCGCAGATTGTCCAGCGTTTCGTCCAGGGTTCGACCCTGCGTCGCCACGGCGACTTCAAGACAGTTGGCGACGTAGTGTTCGCCGCTGCTGAATATAACGGCGTGGATGTTGCGCGATAGGCTCATAGGTTCCGCCTCGTTCTTGGTTCTTTTCTGCCCAGATCAATCGCCGTAATAACCCTATGGTCGCCCGCGCGGGGGTCGATGGGGGCTCTGGAAAATGGCGGTCAACGGCAGGGTGAAACCGGGCAGCGTCGGGGTGGTCAACGTGTCGGCGGCGGTGAGGGTTGCCTGCTCTGAGTAGGCGCCATCGCGCAATTCCAGCAGGATCAATACATCCCGGCGCAGGTCGCACAGCCAGTAGTTGGGAATGTCGGCTTCGGCGTAAACCTGGCGCTTACGCACCAGGTCCCGGTTGCGGTCGGAGGAAAGAATCTCAATGACGATGTCGGGCGCACCTTCCACCATGCGGTCGTTGATCACACACCGGTTGCCCGGCAGGATGATGGTAACGTCGGGGGCGTATAGACGGCGAGCGTCCAGCGACAGCGCGACAATCACGTCGGTATAAACCTGGATCGATGGGCTTTCCGTGCGGTTGCGGTAGTCTCGGAAGTGAGCAAAGAACTCTCCTTGCGCAAAGTTATGCACTATCCTCGGTCGTGGCATTATGTAGAGCACTCCGTCGTCCAGCTCCATTTTCCGCCGGTCCCAGGTGTCGTCCAGGTCCAGGAACTCTTCAACCGAGAGTTGGAGCCCGCTTTTCGGTTTGATGGTGGTCATGTCACAACCCCCTGATCGACAAGTCCGTGCGTCGAGCTTCCCGTTATGCAGACATCGCGCAGGCAGCACGATCCACACTTAGGCGCGTTCTTGGTGCATGCTTCCTTGTGGTGGCGGTCCAGCAAGGCGTGGTACTCATTGTACACTTGCACGTCCGCAGGCACGCCGGCGTGGAGCATACCCTGCCAGCCAGCGTAATTGTCCCGGCCCTCCGGCGTCAGACCGACCCGCCGCATGATGCGGATGGTGTAGGCGTCGATGACGAACGACGGTTTGCCCGCCGCGTACACCAGGATGTCGTCGGCGGTTTCCGGCCCGATGCCGTGGATGCCCAGCAGTTCTTTGCGCAACGCCGCAGTGTCCGCCTCGAACATGGCGTCCAGGCTGCCGTCGTAATCCACGCACACGTGGGCCGCAAACGCTTTCAGCTTCCGCGCCTTGGCGTTGTAGTACCCCGACGGGCGCACCAACTCGGCCAGCGCGTCCACGTCCAGCTGATGCACAGTCGCCCAGTCGTCAACACCCGCCGCTCGCAGGTTCGCCAGCGCCCGTTCGACGTTGCGCCACGCTGCCGCCTGGGTCAGAATTGCGCCCGCTATCATCTCGAAGCGACTGTCTCCCGGCCACCAGCCCTGCGGCCCGTAGGCATCCAGCAACCGCCGGTAGATGTCCATCAACGACGTCACAACTGAACCGGAATCTCGTCCGAAAGGGCGATGCTCCGCTCGTCCACGCGACACCGGTAGGCCCAAACCTCAACGCCTCTTGCCATTGCCGCTCTCAGCGTTTCACCGAGCAGCGGGTCGGCAGTGTCATGCGGCGCAAACGCATCGGCATCGGCGCGTTGGATGACAAAAATCACACCGGCGCGGTGTCCTGCGTCCATCGCCGTCATCAGGCTGTGCAGGTGCTTCACGCCCCTCAGGGTGGGCGCGTCGGGAAACAGGCCAACGCCGTCCTCCACCAGCGTCACGGACTTGGTTTCAAGGTAGCAGGACCCCTCGGGTCCCTCCAGCAAAAAGTCCAAGCGGCTTTCGCCGAACGTGCTTTCCGCACGCACGGCAGGATACGCGGCGAACTGGGGCAGCCGGCCCTCGCGTATCGCCTCGGCCACGAGCTTGTTGGGCAGCCGCGCATCCGCCGACGATAGGGTGTGCCCGATGTCCACCAACGCCAGGTCGAAGGCCGTTTTGCGGGTGGAGCCTTCAGGCGCCGGAATCAGCAGCACACGAAAGCCAGGCACCAGCAACTCGTGCATCCGGCCCGAATTTGGGACGTGGGTTAGGTACTCACGCTTGTCAACGTCCACCAGGGCGGCGAAGCGGTTCAGCCGCTTGATGAAGCGGCCTTCGACCAGCGGGGGAAACTGCACGAATCGCTCCCAAACTTGCGGTATCAATGGCGGCAGGATAGCATCATCGTAGCAATGTAGAACCCGTTGCGGCAACGAGCCTGATCGGGCTTGGCGCAACGAACCACCACACATGACGGCGGCCGGCGGATCCGTTCTGCGGAGCACGTAACATGGGACACCGCGTCCACGATTCGTTCGACCAGCGCCGCCGCCGGGAATAGCCACTCACAAACTATCGGGGAGATACAAAATGACCGCAACCGTTTTGCGTACCGCCGTGGGCAACTACGGCCACACCACGCCTTTGAAGGATGGCACCGTTTCGTCGGATTCGTTCGGGATGGAGCATATCGAGGTTTCGCCCGTCACCAGCATCTTCCGGCGCATGGTGCGGGAGTTGGAGTTCGACGTTGCCGAGATGGCCCTGTCGACGTACCTGTGCGCCCGCGCCCACGGCAAGCAGTTCACCGGCATACCGATTTTCCTGACCCGCGCGTTCTACCACGGCGGCCTGTCGGTCAACCGGCGCAGCGGTATCGAATCTCCCCGTGACCTGGAGGGCAAGCGCGTCGGTGTCCGCAGCTACACCCTGACGCCCGGGGTCTGGACGCGAGGGCTGCTGCAAACCGAGTACGGCGTGGACCTGGACGCGGTGACCTGGGTGCTGTCCGGCGACGAGCACGTGGCCGAATACGTCGCGCCGTCCAACGTGGTGTCCTCGTCCAACAGCAACCTGGGCGAGATGCTGGCGTCGGGCGAGATCGACGCTGCCATTGGCGCGGGCGCGGTGGACTCTCCCGACGTGGTGCCGCTATTCGACGGGGCCGACGACGCCGATGCGGCCTGGCATCGCAAGACCGGGATCTATCCCATCAGCCACATGGTGGTCGTCAAGAATGCCGCGCTGGAATCCAACTCCGACCTGGCGCAGGAACTGTGTTCAACTTTCAAGACGGCGAAAAGCCTCTACATGCAGCGGTTCCAATCCGGCGACGCCAACGATGCCGCCGACCGCGCACTGCAAAAGATGGCCGAGGTGGTGGGCGATGACCCCATCCCCTACGGCGTGGAGAGTTCCCGCAAGACGCTGGAAGCCTTCGTAGGTTTCAACGTCGAGCAGCGGGTCATTCCAGAAAGCGTGGACGTGGAGGAGTTATTCCCCGCCGCGACGCTGGCGCTGGCCTGATCCCCACACTCGCCGTCAAATGAGTAAGGGGCGCGCCCGTCAATGGCGGGCCGCCCCTTCGTGTTGTCCACTGGACGGTGCCGGGGATGATCAACCCAGTTAGCGCGTGGTCTCAGCCGCGCATCACACGGCCACCGCTTCCTCGTAGGCCACGCGGCCGATCTGGTCCTCGGGGAAGATCTGCCAGTCAAGCATCCAGCGGTGCGTACGCTCGAACATCTCCCGCGTGTAGGGTTCAAACACCAGACGTTCGCCGGTGCCGGCCTTTCGATGGTCAAACATCGAGTGGTACCGCTCCGGCAGTTCCTTCAGGAAGTAGTGCTGGTATTTCTCCTTGGCCGTGTCGATTTCCACCTGCGCACGCTGCAACGCGCGGAAATAGGCACGGATCTGGTCGTCGGTGGCGTCGCCGTTGATCAGAAACCCGATCATGAAGCTGGTTTCGAGGATCTTGCGGAAACCCTGCTGTTCCAGCACGTAGCCGGGCGCGCCAAAGACGTTGGCGGCCTCCACCCTGCGGTCCAACGCCAGTTGCAAGCGATCGATTGGGTTGCCCACGAACTGGAGCGCAATCTGCTCCGGCGGCAGAACGCTCTGCAACGCCTGCAAACCGGAGAAATGGCTGCCCGAGTGGAACCCGACCGCCACTTCGACGCCGGCTAAATCCTCGGGGTCTCGCAACGGCGACTCCGGCGGGACCCAGATGGCGCTGGGCGTGATCGAGTAGGCGTGCCCCCACATCCTGCCGTGGGCCGCGCTGGCGGCCATGGTGACTGCCCAGTGGCACGCCGAACTGATCTCGCAGGCGCGGCCCGCTTCCATGGACTCGAAGGCTCCCCGCTTGATCTCCATGGGCGCGCCTTCCGCAGAGTCCACCGAGGGATTGAGTGCTTCGTCGGGCCGATTGGAGGCGACGAACTCGTAGTCCAGGCCCTCATCGGTGAAGAAGCCGTTTTCCTCGGCCACCCATTCCTGCAATCTGCCGTGGGGAACGATGCGGAACTTGGGCATCTCAAACCTCCATGTCCACCAGTCTGATGGCGGGATTATCGCCAATGCCTCCACTTGTATCAACCCACCGTTGGCAATATGATTGCGCCCAACACAGCCCAACATCTCCAGGTGACACCGCATGGTCAAGTTTTCCTTCCGTCTCCCCAACGCCGACTACCTGGGTTTCCCGGCCACGGCGCAGGGAATCCTTGACACGGCGATAAAGGCCGAGGAGCTGGGGTTCGACGCCGTGTTCGTCAACGACCACGTGATCGTGGACGACTCGGCTCGCAGCGAACCCTGGCGGCAGGTGTACGATCCCCTCATGTCCCTGGCCTACGTTGCGTCCCGCACCTCCCGGATTGGACTGGGCACTTCGGTCCTGATCATGCCCTACCGCAATCCGGTGGTGACGGCCAAAATGATCGCCACGCTGGACCAGATGTCCAACGGCCGGGCCATCGTCGGGGTTGGATCGGGCTGGAACGAAGACGAGTACGCCGCCCTGGGCGTGCCTCACAACGAACGCGGCGCGCGCACCAACGAGTACCTGCGCCTCTGGAAGGCCTGCTGGGAGCCGGATCCGGTGTCCTTCAAGGGCCGGTTCTTCTCCTTCGACGGCCTGTACACCAGTCCCAAGCCGGTGCAGCAGCCCCACCCGCCCATCTGGATCGGTGGGTCCAGCCACGCCTCCCTGCGGCGGGCGGCCCGCTTTGGGGCGGTGTGGCAGCCCACGCCGACGCCGCTGCCCACGCTGGTGAGCAACTGGCAGTACCTCAACGACGTGTCTGCCGAAATCGAACGCGAGGAACCGCCCCGGGTGCGCATGAGCTTCCGGGTCATCGTCAGCAGCATCACCGGCGTCTCCGCCTCGGGCAGCGACCGGCCGCCTGGCCTGGGCACTACGGAACAGATTGCCTCCGACATCAACCGCTACCGCCAAGAGGCCGGGCTGGAGGAGTTCCAACTCAACTGCCACGAGTGCGGCAGCCTGCAGCAACTCCTGGACACCATGGACGCGCTGGCGCAGGACATTATCCCCAAGGTCGACGCATAGCCATGCCGGCGTTGCTTTCATTCCCAAGCGATACCGCCGAAAAGCGCCGCGTCCTCATGGACGCGGTGGAAAGCGTCCGCCCCACGCTGGAAGCCGGTACCGCCGAGTCCGAGGAAATTGCCACGCTTCCCGCCGCCTCGGTGGACGCGCTGTACAACTCGGGACTGCTCCGACTCAAGCTGCCGCAAGTTCTGGGCGGAGCCGAAGCCGATCCCGTCACCCAATTGGACGTCCTGGAAGCGGTGAGCCGCATCGATCCCGCCGCCGGCTGGTGCCTGATGATCGGCGCGGCCAGCCTGGGCGGTTCCGCCGCGTTCCTGCCCGACGACGCCATTGACGAGCTTTTCGAGGGCGGAAAACCACCGCGTACCGCCGGAGCGTTCGCGCCCTACGGCAAGGCGACACCCGTGGCCGGCGGATATCGCGTTACCGGACGCTGGCCCTTCGGCAGCGGCGTGCGTCATTCGGATTGGGTTTCCGCCGGCGCGCGAGTGGTGGGCGATGATCCCCGTCCGGCGCAACTGCGGTTGCTGATGCCTCGCCGCGACGTGACCGTCCACGACAACTGGCAGGTCATGGGCCTGCGCGGCACCGGGAGCTGCGACTTTTCCGTGGACGACCTGTTCGTGCCGGACCGGTTCGCCTGGGACGTGTCACGCACCGAACCCACCCGGGGCGGGCCGCTATACCGTCTGGGCCGGCCCGGCTTCGTCACCAACGAACATTCGGCGTTCGCCCTGGGTGTGGGACGGCGGGCGCTGGACGCCTTTGCCGAGGTCGCCGGCTACAAGACCCGTGGGTACAACACAACCAATCCCCTGGCCCGCCGGCCGGTGCTGCAGCGCGCCCTTGGGGAATGCGATATGCGTTTGCGGGCAGCCCGTGCCCTCAACGTCGAAATCCTGGGGGACGCCTGGAACGCCGTGTGCGCGGGCCATCCACCCGAACCGCCGCTACAGGCCCAGATGCGCGCCGTCGCCACCCATACCACCGACGTTGCCGCGGACGTTGCCACGCAGGCTTTCCGCTACAGCGGCGGCTCGGCGTTGTTCAACACTCACATCCTGCAGCAGTGCCTCCGCGACATCAACGCCGCGGCGCAGCACCAGATGGTCAGCGACACCGCCTACGAGAACCACGGCCAGTTCCTGCTCGGTCTGCCCGACGCGCGGGTCATGGAATGATGGCCCCATGATATGATCGCTGCGATGTCTTCCGTCATTCGTAAAGCCGTAATCCCTGCCGCCGGTCTGGGGACGCGTTTTCTGCCCGTTACCCGCTCCGTTCCCAAGGAGCTTTTGCCCATCCTGGACCGGCCCATGCTGCAGTACGTGGTGGCCGAGGCGGCGGAGGCCGGCATCACCGACGTGATTGTCGTGACCTCTCCCGGCAAGGAGGGGATCGCTGACTACTTCCGGCCTCGTCCCGACCTTGAGGAACGGCTGGCCGACGACGAGGGGCTGCTGGAGAAGGTAAAGTCCGGTGCGCGTTTGGCCGACGTGTCCTTCGTGATCCAGGAGGAGCCGCTGGGTCTAGGCCACGCCGTGCTGACGGCCCGCGATGCGGTGGGCGACGAACCCTTCGCCGTCATCCTGCCCGACGACATCATCGCCCACGAGCCGGGGGCATTGTCGCAGATGATGGCGGCGACGCCCAACGATGCAGCCGCCGTCGCCGTGGAGCGCGTTCCCTGGGAGATTGTGCATAACTACGGCGTTGTTGACACGGAATCCAGCGACGGCAACCGTCACCTGATACGTGGACTTGTCGAGAAACCGCCGCCAGGCACCGCCCCGTCCAACCTGTCCATCGTGGGACGCTACCTGCTGCCCGCAGCCGTTTTCGACTGCCTGGAGCGAACTCCGCCCGGCGCGCGCGATGAGATCCAACTCACCGATGGGCTGGCCCTGCTGATGGAAGACACGCCGCTGTACGCCTGCGAGTTCGAGGGCATCCGGTACGACGGCGGCAACCCGATGGGACTGCTGCGGGCTTCGCTGGAACACGCCCTGCAGCGCGACGACACTCGCGAGGCGGCGACGGCGCTGATCAAGGGTCTGGCCGCGCAACTGTAACCACCGCATCCAACCAAGGGCTGATCCATGAAAGTTGCAGTGATGGGCGCCGGCAGCATCGGCGGATACTTTGGGGGCATGCTGGCCCGCGACGGCCACGATGTCACTCTCATCGCACGCGGCGAGCACCTGGACGCCATCCGACGGGACGGGTTGCGGATGCAGACCGAAGCCGGCGATTTTGTCGTAGCCTGCTCCGCCACCGACAATCCTGCCGATGTGGGCCCCGTTGACCTCGCCCTGCTTACCACCAAGACTTATCAAAACGCGGACGCCGTGCCGGCCATGTCTCCCATGGTCGGGCCAGACACGGCGGTTCTGTGCCTGCAGAACGGCATAGATTCCTTCCGGCCGCTGCTGGACGTCTTCTCAAACGCCGTTGTGCTGCCCGGCGCTGCCTACATCGAGGCCAGCCGACTGGGTCCCGGCGCCGTTCGGCAGGCCGGCCCCGTGGTGCGCATCGTCACCGGGCCCGTTCGCGGAGCCGACTCGTCCCACGGCGCGAGGGCTGCGGAAATCTGCGCCGCCTTCCAGGCATCCGGCGTGCCCGCCGAGGCGTCCGACGACATCGCCATCACCCTGTGGACCAAGTTCCTGTTCATCGCCACCATGGCCGGCACCAGTTCGTTGGCCCGCGAGTACATCAATGAGTTGCTGCCCCGACCCGAGTGGCGCAAGATCATCATCGGCTGCATGGACGAGATCGAGCGGGTGGCCCGCGCTGCCAACGTGGACCTGGCCCCCGGCATTGTGCCGGACACCCTGAGCTACATCGAATCCGGCGGGGCGGCGATGCGCGCGTCCATGCACGCCGACCTGACCGCCGGCCGTCCCATGGAACTGGAAGCGCTCAATGGCGCGGTGGTTCGGGCCGGCGAGGAGACCGGAGTCCCCACGCCCATCAACGACGTGATCTACGCGGCGCTGAAACCCTACGCGGCCGGCGGCTCCCAATAAACTATCGCCTGAACAGGTCCCTGGGGAGACCGGACTGACGAATGATTGCGGCCAGCGTGCCGGGCGCGACATCTGCTCCTAATCTGGACACGGCCACCGGGAACACGCGCCGGCCCTCAGGAGTCATTCGCTCGTAAACCACATGCGAACCGGGCGGGTTTCGCACCCTTTGGCAACCGTTGTCTTCCAGGATCCTGATCAGTTGCCGGTAGGTCACTGGGCGGGCATCTCAACAACCCACGGCTTCGCGAAACGCGGTGTGGCGTTGAGCAACCGAATAAGAGCCGACCAACGGTAACGCATCCCCAATCGCAGGCGGAGCCCAAGGGGAGATTTGCGGTTCAGGAACTCGCTGACCTCCTCCTCCGGCAGCGTCAAAACGTATTCAACGTATGCAGACACCGCGGCTTCGAGTTCTCGTTTCGCTTCGTCCAGGCTGGTTCCCTGCGCGGCGATGTCCAAGTCGGTACAAATGGCTTCCCACTCCTGATCATCCAGGCGCCAAGCGTAACAGGCGAATTGCACCTTGTTTCCTCCCGTGTTTGGCTGACGGTTAGGACGGGCCACAATTATCGAATCGGGGTGGCATGCTACCAATTATCCGCCACGCGCAATCCTGGTCAAGCCGCTCAATGATCGGGGGCGGGCTTTACCGTCCCCGCTTTTGTCCGACCCTAATTCGCGGGCCATACCGCCCGTCAGATGCAGCAACTTCGGAACAAGTACCGCGCCGCCCGCTTGTCGTCCAGCGACCTGAACGCAATCGTTTAGTAGCCGTCGTAGCCGATCCGGTCTATAAACGCAGGGTCAGGTCTATACGTCGGCGGCTGCGGTGAGCTTGTCCGGTATCCAGCCGCGCAATAAATCCATCAGCTGGTCCCGGCATTCGTCCAGCCGGTGTTCCGCGCCTTCGTAGAGAACCAGTTCCCGGGGGTCTTTGGCCCAGTCGTGGATCGCCACCGCGCACGAGAATGGCAGCCTGGTATCGGCTTTGCCATGCACCACCAGAAGCGGCGTGGGGGACAGCATGCCGGCTCCCTGCGCGCCGTAGGTCTGGGGCGACAGGGACACTACACCGGCAACGTGATCGCTGAACGCTCCCGCCGCAATCACCACCGCTCCTCCGAAGGAATGGCCCACCACCACCACCGGCCCATACTCCAATGCCCGCAGGAAGTTGACGCCGGCCAAGAGGTCGAGGGCACACTCCTGGATCTCGTTGGGGTGCCGGTAGTCCATCCTCAGCGAGGTGATTCCGTTGCCGATGAATTCCTCCGAGAGGTCGGCGTACATGCCGCTGGCCGGCCCGCCGAATCCGCCGCGCGCGCCGCATACCCAGATCACCGCGCGTTTGGTATCGGGAGCGGCGTGGAGGATGGCGCGAATATCGCCCCGATTCGTGCGGATCACCAGCCCCTCGCCGGCTTCGCCTTCGTGGGGCGGGCCCACCAGCACCTGCTCTACCGCCATGCCCAGGCGGGATTCGGCGCCCGATGAGCCGCCCGCGTCGGATTGGTTAGTCATATCTAGTCGTCCTGTCCGTCGCGGCTGGCTCCAACCACGGGTTCGGCTTCCGGTTCTTCCTCATCATCGACATGATGCAGGTCCGGCACCTGGGGAGCCTCCAGCGGCAAGCCTATGACCATCTCGGTATATTCCCCAGGCTCGGACACTACATCAATTGTGCCGCCATGCTCGCGGATGATGTCGCTGCAAATGGACAGCCCCAGTCCCGTGCCCTGCCCAGTGGGTTTGGTGGTGAAGAACGGGTTGAAGATCTGCTCGATGACGTCCGGCGGCATGCCACTGCCGTTATCCCGAATACGGACTTCGACCCCATCCTCTTTCTTGCGCGTGGTGAGCAGCAGCGTGGGCATGTAGCCGTTCTCGCCGGCGCCCTCCATCAGCATTCGCCGCTTTTCATCGGTGGCGTAGCAGGCGTTGCTCACCATGTTCAGGAATACCCGACCGATGTCTCGCGGGTTGACGTCGATTTCGTCCATCTCCTCGAAGTCATATTGCAAGTCAAGCTGGAAGTCAGAATCCAGCGCCCGGGCGCTGTGATAAGCCAGGCGCGCGTGCTCATCCAGCAGGTTGTTGATGCTGCTCATCTGATGACTAACGGATTCCCTTCCCATCAGCAGCATGTCCTGAACGATGCGGTTTGCCCGGTCTCCGTGCATGCGGATGCGTTCGAGGTTCTCGGTCAGGTCCGAGAAGATGTCCTGGATCAATTCCTTTTGCTCGTCATCCAGATGGCCGTCGTCATTCTCTTCCAGGGTTTCGCGCATCTCATCCAGCAGTTCCTCGGATGATTCGGAGAAGTTCTTGACGAAATTCAACGGGTTCCTGATCTCGTGGGCGACTCCGGCAGTGAGCTGACCCAAAGACGCCAACTTTTCCTGCGCGACGATGCGGTCCTGCGCGGCGGTCAGGTTCTCCAGCACCTCTTCCAGCTCGTGGTTCTTGCCGTCCAGTTCGGCGTTGATGCCTTCCAACTCAGCGTTTTTGCCTTCCAATTCCTCGGCTAGTTGTTCCACCAGGTTCAATCGGATGGCTTCCTGAGCGTGCCGGCGGAATACCTCCAGCGCAGCAGCCATGTCGGCCACCTCATCGCGACCACCGATATCGACCTCGGCGTCCAGGTCTCCGCTGGCCATCGTCCGCATCCAACCCGAGAGCAATTCCAGACGACGGAGTAGCACCCGACCGACGAACAGCCACGCGATGAGCAACGCGCCGCCGACGCTGATCAAGCTGATGGCGATCAGGAGTATGCGGCCGGTGAATATGGACTGCGAGGAGGCTTCGGTGGCGACCTGCGCCCCGTTCTCGGCTCCAACCACCAGCTCGTCAACCTCGTCAATCAACAACGTGGCAATCAGTTGGTTATTCTCCAACAGTAGTTCCTGGCGCTCCTCAAGAGCCAACTGTTGGGCGCGGACGCTGAAACCGTTGCCATCCGCCAGGCCCATCTCAAGCAGACGTTCGAACGGGGGCGCCAGCTCATCGTGCAACGGCGTTCCCCTCAGTTGGAACAGGTTGCTTTGTATGTGATGCGCGGATGATTCGAACCGCTCGCGCAGCGGTTCTATCAGAGACGGTTCGGAAATGATCGCCGCGCTGGACAGCAACTGCGTTGCTATGTTCGCGTTGGATCGCAGCTCCGCCAAGTGGCGGTAGCGCTCCAGCTGAGGCTCCGACAGGTGGTCCGTTCGGTCAGCAGCCGGTTGGTCAAGTTGTTGATAACCCGTTACGGTGTAGAAGAGTTGGTTGTCCATCTCCTCCACGATGATGCCGTTGAGCTCGAACCGGAGTTCTTCCAACTCCGTCCCCATCGTGGCCAATTGATCGTTGAGGGTGAAACTGGACCAGATTCCGTTGTTAATGCCGGCGATGTTATCTATCAACGCCGCAGAATACGTGTGTATCCGTTCGAATTTCGCGTCTTCCCCCCCACGGCCCTCCAGGATAGCCAGTTGTTCGTTGAACGATTCGTGGGCGCTGGCGATCTGATCGCCAACTTCCAATACTTCTTCCGGGGTGGACGACACCGAGAGTTCTGCGGCGGCGGTAACCAGATCACCGCTGTACTGCGCCACACCGAACGCGGCAGCCAGTTCCGGCACGCTACCGTCGGTAACGCGGGTTTGGGATGCCGCCACCTGGTTGAAGGACACCCATCCCACCAGACAAGCGGCAATGGTCAGCACCACCGCGCCGCCAATAGCCAGGTAAAGCTGCGCCGAAATGCGGAAACGCAGCTCAAGAATCTGGCTGAGTCTTACCTCTCGCAGTCTGCGCCCCATTTGGGGCAGCGCGCTGACGCTGTTTTTTGGGAGCCTACGGATTAGTTCCCGAAGCTTGCCAAGCCTCTCCTTCATCGGGACGCCCTCCGCCGTGTGTCCAGGGTATCCAGCGGCACATACGTGCCGTCATCGCCGATCATCGTCAAGAATACGGTATCCGAACCCTGGTTGTCGTTGTCTCCGTAATTCAGTTCAAAGCCGTCCAGATCGATCGGTTCCGGGCTGTAGAGTTGGTCCAAGAAGCACTCCCGGTCAACCTCTCGCCCGCAACGTTCCAACCCGGTTATCGCCAAGCGACCGGCGAGATACCCCTCCAACGAAACGAATCCAGGGATTGCATCGCTGTCGTATTCGGCCAGCGCTCCCAAGTATGAATCGACTATTGGGACCGAATCGTCCGTCGGAAACGGGACCACCTGGGTTACGTACACGCCGGCGCCGCCGGGCCCCAGTTCTTCGGCCAACGCATTGCTGCCCACGAACGACACGGTCATAAATTCCCAGTCTTTCTCGATGTGGCGCGCCCAGGCGATCAGGGATGCCACCGGGCGATAGGCCCCGATGATGATTACCGCCTCGGGGTTGCCCCTTTGCAGGTCCAGCAATCCGGTCTTAACGGCGGTGGTATTTCTGGGATACAGGCCAACCGACACCGGCTGCATATCCCGCCGGTTGAGGGCCTCTCTGGCTCCCTGGTAGCCGGCCCGACCGAAAGAATCATCCTGGTACATCACGGCGATGCGGGTGATGCCCAGGTCCTGTGTCAACCGCTCCACCATCTCCTCGGTTTCCTGGTTGTACGACGACCGCATGTTGACCACGTTGGGCAGGTTTCTGGCGTCTCTCAGGAATGCCGCACCAGTGAACGGCGCGATGTACGGAACTTTCGCCTCGCGGGCTACCGGCGTGGCCGAGCGGGACGTTGGTGTTCCGACCGCCCCGATGAGCGCGAAAACCCCCTCTTCGATAAGCTGGGATGTGTTGGTGATCGCCAGTTCCGGTTCGTAGGTATCGTCCAGCGAGGTCAATTCCAGTTGTCTGCCGTGCACTCCTCCGTTCCGGTTGGCCTCGGCGAACGCCGCCTCGATGCCAAGCTTCATGCCGGTTCCCAACTGGCTCGCCAAGCCGCTGAACGCAGCGGATTGCCCGAACAGGATCCGGTCATCGAATACGCCGGGAGACCCGGAGCCTTGGGGCGCCCGCGTTGCCGGTCGGGTTGCCGCTGCTGACGAGCCAACCGCGCCGTCCTGCCCAAGTGATGTGCCTTGGGTATCGCCTCGACAACCTGCGAAACCCAAGGCAACCGCAAAGACTACAACGGCAAGTTGTAACAACTTGCCTATTGGTTGGTCGAGTATGCTCCTCATCCGCCTTTGCGCTTGACCATTGCCAACCGGTTCTTGCCGTCCTCGCGGCTGTAATGCAATTCGTCCATCATTTCCCGCACCAGGTGGATCCCCAAGCCGCCAATCGCCCTGTCTTCTAGAGGCGCATCGAGATCCGGCTCCATGGCGTCGTTCAGCGGGTCAAAAGGACGGCCGTCATCGGCGATTTCTACCCGAACCTCGTCCGCATCGGCAGCCAGCGACACTTCAATTTCGCTGGCCTCCCCTCCGTAATTCACTATGTTCACGCTCAGTTCATCGAGCACCAGGTTCACTTTGAAGATCAAGTCGGGGGGCCAGTCGTCCTGTTCCCCCAGGTCTTCGACGATCGCCGTGATGCGCTCCAACTGGTCCAGCGTGGGAGCGATTTTCAGGGATGCCGATGCGCTCATCAGGAAGCCTCGGTACACCGCAGAGCCAAACAGGTGATGTCGTCAAACTGCGGAGCATCTCCGGCAAATTCGGTCACGGTGTCAAAGATCGAGTCGATAGTCGTACGGCAATTATCTACGGGCGCCTCGAAAATCTTCAACAGGCGGTCCATCCCAAATTCTTCGCCCTGATCGTTAAACGCCTCGGTGACACCGTCCGTGTAAAAGACAATTGTGTCGCCAGCCGAGCACGACACCGTGGCCTGTTCGAAATCCGCCCCTCCCATCACCCCAAGGGCGATACCGTTGGTGCTGGGCAGAACGGTATGGCTGCCGTCCGAGTGGATCAGCACCGGCAATGTGTGGCCTCCGTTGGCGTAGGTCAAGGTCCTGGTTTCAGGGGCGTACACTGCGTACAACAAGGTCACGAACATCATCGCTTCGTTGTCTTCGTACAGCAGTTGGTTGACCTCGCCCAGGACTTTGCCTGGTTCATACATGCCGATGGCGGCGCCCTTTAGCAAAGTCCGGCTGGCCATCATGAACAGCGCGGCCGGAACGCCCTTACCGGACACGTCCGCGATGGCGAGGCCCACGTGCCCATTCTCCAGGTTGAATATGTCAAAGAAGTCGCCCCCTACTTCCTTGGCTGGGGTCATGTTTCCGCAAACTTCGTAATGAGGAGACTCGGGAAATTCGGTTGGCAGGATGCTTTGCTGCATCTTGCTGGCGATATCCAGCTCGTTTTCTATCGCCGCCAACCGCAGGCGCGATGATTCCGCCTGTCGCCAGGCCTCGAGGTTGTTGAGCGTTCGCTCAATCGTCACCCGCAGATCGTCGAAGTCCAAGGGCTTGGTGACGAAGTCAAAGGCCCCGCGGTTCATCGCAGCCCTGATATTTTTCATATCCCCGTAGGCTGAGATGATGACGGACCGGGTGTCCGGAGCTACTTCCGGTATGCGCTCCAGCAATGAGAGCCCATCCATTTGCGGCATGTTGATGTCGGACAGGACCATGTCGATATCAGTGTCCTGCCCCAGTTTCTGTAAAGCTTCTACTCCATTTTGCGCAAAAACAAATTGGTATTGGCCCGAACGGATGCTGCGCCGCATCCTTTGTAGAACCAACGGTTCCAGATCAGGCTCGTCGTCAACCACTAGTATCCGATATGCTCCCGCGGTCTCATCCATTATTTCTTCCTCCGCAGTTATCCCAAACCAACCGGGCGATCAGTGCATTTCACTGAGTCCGCCGTCCGCCTCCCGTTAGCCGCTAACGGCTGCAATCGCGTCCTCCTGCGAGGAGTGGATATCTATCACACGGTCGAAGCCGCTGATTTCAAAAACCTCCCGGACAGTTCCGGAAAGTGAACAAATCGCAAACTTGGCATTCTGTTGTTGCAACTTGCGCGCAGTCTGCAGGATCACGCGCAGCCCCGCACTACTGATGTAAGCCAATCGCTGCATGTCCATGACCACAGCGCGGTCATCAGACTCAATCGCAGAATCTAACTCTTGGTAGAATGCTTGCGCGTTGGCGCTGTCAACGCGCTCTTCGGTTTGAATGATGAGAGTTCCGCTGTCCCGGCGTGATTCGATCGGCATAACCTCGTCCTTTGTTTTTATTGGCTTGATCACCGCGCCATGCACACGTGGCGCCGGCCTGGGTGACATACTCAAACAGTTCGAGAGTTGGTGCGCGTTCACCACACACCAACAACTATTGCGATTTTACGGGCAATTCAACGCCGTGTACAGTGTTGCTCGTCCGATTTTATGTCGTTGTTTGTCCCTCCGCAAAGAGCCCCAGATGCGTCATGCGACGCGCGCCGGCCACACCGGATCGTGGGACCCAAGGGGCACCGTCGGACGCGCCCAGTAGGGCCGTGTCTCGGAAAATTCCAGCACCGGAGCCAGGTGCCTCAGTCGGCCGGCTGGGATCTCGGTGGTGGTTGACCACCGGTCGATTTCCTCCTTTGAGAAGTCCGTCTGGACATCGCGCAACCGGTCCTCGGGCACCTGTCCCTGATCGACCAGCCACTTGCCGGTTTGGGCCAGGGATATCCGCACCAACCAGCTTCCGCCTTCTCGCACCCGCCGGCCCAGCGCGACCATCGTGCCGAACGCCATCAGGTAGCCGGTCAGGTAGTCGATGGCCGATACGGGGTAGAACTGCGGTCCAGGTTCTGCTCCAGGGAACACCTCGCCCTGCCGGTGAGTGATCCCGCTGACCGTTTGCACCACGGTGTCGAAGCCCCGCCGTTCGGCCCATGGTCCCACTCGACCGAAAGCGGACAGCGACACGTAAACTATTCCCGGCCGTATTTGAGCCAGGTCCTGCGGCGACAGCCCTCGTTGGGCCAGTGTGCCGGGGCGGTAACCCTGGGAGAATACATCCGTTTCGCGTACCAGACCACGCAGGGTTTCAACGTCGTCGACATTCCTCAAATCTATGAACGTGGAGAGCTTGCCGTGCCCCGTATCGTATTCCTGGGAGTGGCTGCTGGGCAGGTGTTCGGCAGTAACCTTCAGCACGTCCGCGCCGTGTTCAGCGAGAGTTCGCGCACAGGTCGGCCCTGCAAGCACCCGCGTCAGGTCCAGCACCCTTACGCCGGACAACGGTCGGTCGCCATTGGGTAGCGGTTCCGGCGGGCTGTCGCCGATGCGCTCTATCTCCAACAACGGCAGCGATGCCACCGCCGCCGACTGGGGATGCTGCGCCCATTCTTCCATGGACCGCACCATGCCGCCGGCGCCTTTGGCCGCGATGATCGCCTCTTCCAGTTCCAGCGCGTCCCATTGCGCGACGGCGCGCCTCACCGCCTCCCGGTCTTCCTCTACTCCCAGCACGCTCAGCGCGGCTTCCCGGTGATTCGGGAAATTGCAGTGCAGGTAGTTCCAACGTCCGTTTTTGGATGGGTAAACTCCCATCACGGACGGCCTCTCACCGCCCGCCGGCGCGCCGTCCAGTTCCAGGTACCGGCCGCTGCGCAACGATGCCGTGGCGCGCCTCGTATCCACCGCGATTTGCTGACCCTGACCGGTGCGGAGTTCCCACAGGTCGGAAACCGCCAGGCCTACCGCCGCCAGGCTCGCCGACGCCGTCGCTCCAATTCGGAACGGCGTCGGGAGTATGGGATCGCTCTCGCCCGAAAACTCTACGTCGTTCGCCCGGGCATTGTCCCATCCGGCGATGTCCAGCAAGCCCTTCAACAATTGGTTGTCCACTGCGACGCACGCTCCTTTCCGGCCATTGGCACGTGTTATTGATTATTGCGTTTTCAAATAGTACAGCAACCGGCGCCATCATTCAATTTGGGAACTGCCACCGGCACCAACAGGGCAATCGCATTTAGAATTTAGACGCCCGTCACTCCGGCGCAAGCCGGAGTCCAGAGGTCGCCGAAAGAAGAGAGCGACCGCGAAACCGCCGATTTCAGGCACCGGATACCGGCTTTCGCCGGTATGACGGTAGCCGGGAGAGCCTTATCCAAGTGCCGACAATTGAAATGCGATTGCCCTGCCGGCACCAAGTGGTTGAGCGACCGCTTGCCCCACCATATAATCGTGTACCGAAAACTGTGATCAAGCACAAACCTGCTCTCGGTTCGCATCAATCGACCGGTGTCGTTTCGGCGCACAGCGACTGTTTCGTGCTCCGGGAATGCTCCGACGTGATAACATTAAATGCAGAAAACGAGCCTGCGGAACCGTAAACCGCCGGCAAGAGAACACCAGGAGGACAAAGATGGCAAACGGCGAAATCGTAAGCGCGGAGATATTTCACCCCGACGCGTTTCCTTTCAGTACCGATAACCCCAGCGGCGTGCCGGGCGACACCAAGATCGAGCCCAACGTCGTTGCCGCCATAGTGGGGCACGTGGTTAACAGTGTTTCCGGCGTGGACCGATTGGGCAATCCCGGCGGCATCCTGCGCGCCGTGGCCGATACCATACGGTCCCCGGCGGCGGCCCGGGCAACCGGCGTGGGCGTCGAGGCCGGCCAGAAGGAAGCGATCATCGACCTTGACGTGGTCATGGTGTACGGCCACCGCATACCCAGTGTGGTGCAGGAAATCCGCGAGACCGTAGCGCAGGAGTTGTTCGACCAGATCGGCCTGGTCGCCAAGGAGATCAACGTCGGCGTCGTCGGAATCGAATTCCCCAGCAACGCACCCTCCCGCGCCGTGCTCTAGCACACTCTTACATGAACGCCTTCAACGGCTTATTGGTAACGTTGGGCGCCCTGGCGAGCATTGCCGTCGGGGTGCTCATCTTACTGGTGATAACGGAAACACTGTCGGCCCAGGCGGTACCCATTCCGGTCCTGCAGCAACAGCTGGCGGGATTGGTCGAAGATACCAGTGGCGCCTGGTGGCGCGACGCGGGCATCGCGGCCGCTTTCATCGTGGTCGGCCTGTTGGTCCTGCTCATGGAAGCCCGAACGATCACCCGCACCGCTGCAGCGGGCATGGTGCTGGTCAGTTCCGACGCCAACGGCACCGTGCGCCTGTCGGTGGAAAGTATCGCCCAATTGGCCCAGCGCACCGCCCGAAGCAATCGCGAAATCCGCAGCGTACGGTGCAGGGTTCAGGTCGCGTCGAGTGGCCTTACCATCAACTGCATTGCCGGTCTGCGCATGGGGTCGGACGTTCCCGCCGTCACCTCCGATATTCAGCACGACATTCGCGAGGTCGTGGAACGCCTCACCGGCCTGAACGTAATCGACGTGCCGGTTCGCGCCCGTTACCAGGGCGACCGCGACCAGCCGGTTCTCACGAGGTGAACGGATGCCTGGATTGTTGGTTTCAGGACTCATCGGCGGACTGATCTTTGGCATCATCCTCGTTTGGCAGGGGGCCGGCGCCGCCGGCCTGGTCCTGCTCTTCACCTTCATCGGTTTGTTGATAGGCATGGTGATATGGCTGGGCTGGCGTTTGTCCACCGGCCAATTGGATGCCCAGACCGTCCGAGCTCTGATCGAAGTTATCTTCCTGAATAGATCCCGCTAGCGCCGCTGATCCGCCGTGGTTGCAGCGGATAGCCTCGGTTGCCGCCAGTTTTCGGCATCGTCCTGGCGCATCTCGTTGCTTGGGCGTCAACGTTGACGCTGTTTCCCCCCGGATGCTACATTGGCGACTACGAAACACAGCGCACATTCGGACCCAGGGAGGGATGAAAATGGCCAAAATGGACTTTGGATTGTTCACCACTTGGAACGCCGTTTACGAGGGCGGCAAGGTCCCCTGGGACCCTGAATATCAGGGCGGAAAGCTCCTGGAAGCCGAAGCCTACAAGCAGAACTTCCAGGAAATAGACCACATCGAGTCCGCGGGCTGGGACTACGTCTGGTTCGGCGGCGGTCACTTCTCCACCCAGGGCAGCATGGACCCGCAGTCCATCATGCTCTCAGGCATCATAGCCAACCACACCAAGAACATACGGATCGGCACCTCCATTCACCGCCCGACTCTGCGCCTGCCTGGCGAAGAACCGTCACCGCGGGCGTTGCCCCACGAAAGGTACGCTTTCGACAATCTCCAACCCGAGGACCCCTTCCAGGTCGCGGAACAGGTTGCCATAGTGGACCAGGTCAGCGAAGGCCGGTTCATCTACGGCCCGGGGGCGCGCACTCGCGGTTCCGACGAACGGCGGGAGTACTTCTACGAGTACCTGGAGCTCCTCAAGCAGCTTTGGACCGAGGACAAATTCTCCGGGTTTGAGGGCAAGTACTTCAATTACCCCGCCTTCTACGAAGACTACATGAGCATCCCCAAGCCAGTGCAGAACCCGATGCCCATGCTGCTTCCTGTGGACAGCCAGGAGAGCTTCGTCCCCATGGGCGAGCATGGCTATCGCATCGCCATCGGCGCCGGCAGCTCCCCGCACAACCTGCGAGGCTCTGCCATCCTGCGACAGGACGTCCAGGCCTACCGCCAGGCCTACATCGACGCGGGGCATGAGGGTGATCCCACCACCGTCGTACGGGTGCCCACGCTCGTCGCCGACACGCAGGAAAAGGCCGACCGCCGCGTCGAAAATCTCATGGATCTTGCCCGCATCTACTACGCCGGCCGCCTCGCCATCGGCAGCACCGACGCCGGCAGCGCTGGTCCTGAGGCCACGGAAGAGGTCAACCTATTCGGCACGCCGGCAGAGGTGGTCGAGAAGATCCACCTGTTCCGGGAACAGTTCACCACCGACGAGATCATGTTCGAGTGCAATTGGACCTCCTCGGTGCCGCGCGAGGTGGTCATGGATACCCTGAAGTGCCTCTCCGAGGACGTGATACCGCACTTCAAGTAGCCGAGTCCCGTTGCGCTAATCGGCGCTGACGCGGCAGGGGCAGGTAACGAAACCTGCCCCTGTTCATATACCCACCGCGTGTTCGGACAGGGCCTACTTGTCCGGCAGGCGGGGGAGTGGCGGCCATGCACTCAGCGGAACCTGTGTTCACTGCGCATTTGCTACCCGGGCTGTTGCAACATCTCGTAGAGGTATTGGACTCCCTGCGCCCGGAAGAATGGGATGCGCCTACGTCATGTCCCGGCTGGTCGGTACGCGACCTGACGGCTCACATCCTGGGCGGCCACGTCGGCCAATTGTCGATCGGCCGCGACGGTTACCAGGCATCATGGATCGTTGTAGATGAATGGGACGATCTGGTGAGGGAACTCAATAACCTGAACGAGCAGTGGGTTGGGGCTATGAGGCGGATGAGCCCACGTCTCATGATCGACCTACTGAAGTCCACCGGCATTCTTGTAAACCAGTATTTGCGCTCCCTCGACCCACACGATATGGGGCCGGTGGTCAGCTGGTCAGGTTCGAATCCGGCACCAATCTGGCTTCATATAGCTCGCGAATACACGGAGTATTGGCATCACCAACAGCAGATTCGAGAAGCGGTAGGATGCTCCTTGCTGACTGATCCGCATTGGTTCGCGCCGGTTCTGGCGACTTTCGCGCACGGGCTTCCAAGGGCATACGATGGAGTGAGATCCTCCGTAGGCACTACAGTAGGGGTTACCATATCCGGCACTTCGGGCGGAACCTGGCTGGTGATGCGCAACGCTTCGGGCTGGGTACTGTGTGACGACGAAACCACAGTGCCTGCCACTCACGCCACCATAGACGAGATCGATGCTTGGAAGCTGTTCACTAAGAGCATAGATAAGGGCATGGTGGAGTCGAGAATTGTGCTTGAAGGTGACCGGGAGTTGGGGTTGAAGGTTTTGGACACGGTGTCGATCATCGCCTAGAATCACTCTCGTCTCATCCGCGAAGGAAGCATCAACGGGGCGACCACACTACAGATTTTGATGTTCAAGGTGGACCCGGTTAGCGAGGTTCTGGAACCTGCGACCAAGGTGCGGGTTTAGCACGGCGTCCTGCGGCCCCCTATCATCAGCCGACAGCGGGAATAAAGTCGGCCACCGCCAACGTTGCGTCGGGGAACGCCTGCGGGCTCACTCTGCCGTCCAGCGGAACAATGCGGACGTTGGCGTAGGCCGTCCCCTCCGGTTCGGTGTTGACGACCAACTCACGGGCGCGCAAGTTGGCAACCCACACCTCTGGAATCCCCGCAGCGGCGTAGCGGGCCAACTTTTCGCCCAGGTCAAATTCCAGAGAACTGTCGGCAACTTCAACCAGCAAATAGACGTCGGACGGCATTACGGGACCCATGTCATTTATTGAGCGTCGTCGGATAACCGCGATGTCCGGCTGCGGTGAACTGGCGTCGTCCAGCTGGATCGAACCCTGCACCCGCACCATGGCTCTGATTCCAACAGCTTCGTGCATCAGGTCAGCCAACCAGTCAACGCTGTTCAAGTGACGGTTGCCGATGGGCGCCATGCGGATTATCTCCCCATTAAGCAGTTCAACCCGCTCTTCTTTCGCCAGTATGCCGGCGGCGGCCAGGGCCAGGTACTCGGCCACAGTAAAACTCCGCCCGGCGTTCACATCCCCACGTTCATTCTCAGTCACAACGCCGGCAGCGATCATTGCGTCTTTCTCGGCGTCGGTAAAATGGCGAAGCGCTCGCTGGTGCGTCGTTGTCATGGCATTTTCCAAGATGAAGACGGATGAACTAACCTGCTGCATTCTACCATCGGCCCGGCTTTGACACGGGGCTTACCGAGCCCGGTGAGCATTGTGCTAAACTACGGCCATCACCACTCCACGGAGTTGCGACACCATGACCAACACCACCAAGGACCCGATCCTCGTCGTCATTCAGCTTACCGGCGGCAACGATTACCTCAATACCGTGATTCCTTACAACGATGGGCGTTATCACGATAGTCGGCCCACCGTCGGCATCCCCGCGGACCGGGCGCTGCCCATCGATGACCAGTTCGCGTTCAACCCGGCCCTACCCGAGATCAAGTCGCTTTACGACGCCGGCAAGGTTGCCGTCATCAACGGCATCGGCTACCCGACGCCCAACCGCTCCCACTTCCGCAGCATGGACATCTGGCACACCTGCGAGCCGGAAAAGGTGGGCACCGAGGGCTGGCTGGGCCGAGTCATCCGCGACATCGACCCCCACGCCGAGAATGTCCTTACCGGAGTCAACTTCGGTCGTGGTCTGCCACGGGCCATGGCCCTCCCCGGCGTGCCCGTAGCCTCGGTGGCGGTTCTGGAAACCTACGGAGTCCTGACGGGTATCACCGGTGAACCGGAGCGCTCCCAGGCTCTCGACATCTTCGCTCGCATGTACTCGCCCACAGTCGGCCTGGGCGCAACCATGGATTACCTGGGCCAGACCGGCCTGGACGCCCTCAAGGGCGCGGACATCCTGAAGGCCGCTCCAGACATGTACACATCGTCCGTGGAGTACGCCGACACCAGCATCGCCAAGAACCTACAGGGCATCGCCAAGGTGCTGACCGCCGACCTGGGCACCCGCGTCTTCTACACCCAGCAGGGCGGCTACGACACCCACGCCAGCGAGGCTGACGTGCATCCCAAGCTGCTTGGCGACCTCAGCCGCGCCGTCAGCGACTTCTACGCCGACCTGCGAGAGCATGATGCCGCCGACAACGTGGTGATGTTTGCCTTCACCGAGTTCGGCCGCCGCGTCAAGGACAACGGCAGCGGCACCGACCACGGCAGCGGCGGCGTGGCCTTCGCCATCGGAGACCCGGTGCGTGGCGGCATGTACGGCTCCTACCCATCCCTGGCTGAGGGCGACCTGGTGGAGGGCGACCTGGCCTTCAACACCGACTTCCGCGGCGTGTACGGCACCCTGGTCGAACAGTGGCTCGGTCTTGACGCCCAGCCGGTCGTAGGCGGAACCTTCGAGCAGCCGGAGTTTGTGTAAGGAGGGTTAGATGTCGATGGCCCTGCTTGACGTCAGGTCGGACATCGCGGCCGGCTCCGTTATCGGCGGCGACCCGTCGGCGGTTTTTGACGCCCCCATCACCCTGCACAGTGACGACGGTAAATCTTGCCGAAGCGTTGCCGGCGTGGTGGATACGCGGGCGCGCTACTCCATAGTCCCGGCCAACATACTGCGAGGGTTGGGCATTACACCGCAAGGCAAGCGTCGCTGCGAATTGCCGTGCGGCGCTGCGGCTGACCTGCCCTGCGCCCGGCCACGGGTGACGCTGAATGGCAAATCAGGCCGCCCTGTAGTTCTATTTGGCCAAGACAACGGGCAAGTCATAATCGGCCAAAGCGCTCTCATCGGATTGGCTCTAGCCGCCGACCCAGAAAACAAACGGTTCGTTAACACGGTCTTGTGCCTATAAGCGCTTTCGGAGCTATGTACAGCCTCGACCTGCCGTTTACTCTATACAGCCCTGACGGTGAACGTTTCCAAACTCTCTATGGCACGGTTGACACTGGCGCATCTTTCACCGTCGTACCGGAAGCCATATTGGATGAACTGGGTATTGAACGCGGTGAGTTGCTTTTGTTCAGTTTGGCTGACGGGTCCATACAGGAACGTCGCATCGGGTATGCTCTGATGGAGTTGGACAGCCGCTCCGAAGTGGTGACGGTGGTCTTTGGCAGCAGCAGTCGAAAAACCCTGATTGGAGCGGAGTCCTTGGTAGAGCTTCGCCTGGCCGTTGACTTGGTGAATAATCGCCTGATTCCGGTTGACCGGATTGTCCTGCTGGACGAGGGGAACATCCCATGACCGACCCGCGTCGCATCGCCATAGACGCCATCCGAGCCAAAGTCACCGAACAATCTTACGACCGCGGCGTGGATTATTACCACGCGAGCGCTGTGGAGAGCGCAACGACGCGCGGCGACCAACTCTTTGTCACCGTTCAGGGTAGCGAATGGGACCCTTACAGTATCGTCGTTTCGTTCACCGGCGACGATTTCACCGCATCATGCACCTGCCCCTACGATTGGGGCGGCTATTGCAAGCACGTCGTTTCCGCCCTGCTGACCGTCGACGACGATGATCCTCCCATCCCGATTGAGTCCAAAGCCCCGGTGGCCCAACTTGTGGATGGGCTGGAAGCCCCCGCCCTGCGTGTCCTGGTTCAGCGGCTCGTCGATGACTGTCCGGCTCTTGCGGACGCGGTGGATGAATTCTGTGGCGTGGAATCGATATGAGCACCCTCGACCATGCCAACCCGCCCGCCGCCTCGCCATCCCCTGGCGCGGCAATCTACGTCGACACCGAAAACCTGCGCGACTCCGACCACGCCCAAACCCTGGTTGACCGGATCGTCGCCGACTGGCCGAATGACCGGCCTACGCTCGGCAGCCTCTCCCTCTACGTACGCGCAGATCGGGTTGCGAGCTGGGAAATGTGGGCCGAGGCGTCATACCCAGACCTGCGGGTCCGAGTGCGCGGCGTCCAGCATTTCACCAACAACAAGGCCAAGAATTCAGCCGATCTGGCAATAACCGCAGACGCGGTGGCCGACCTGGTCACCGGCCAGGCCAACGCGGTGGCCGTGGTCAGCAATGACAGCGACTTCGGGGCGTTGTTCGTCAAGGTAAAGGAGTTGGCTCGATCCGTGGGTGTGGAGCAGACTCCGTTCCTATGGATCACGTCGCCGGAAGCAGGCGGCCTGTCGCCCGAATTGGAACGCTTCATCCCGGACAGCTTGCGCTGGGATCTGTCGGAGGCGGCCCTTCCACCGGTCGCATCTACTCATGAAGTAGCCCAACCGGTACCACCGCGACTGCCAGAGCCGGAACGCCCGCCCGCGCTACCGCCGGCGCCCCAAACGGCTTCGCCCAACTCTCGGAATGAGGCCATCGCGGATGAGTTGATCCGCCGTCTTCCAGTTGGCAAGTTCAAAGTCACCGACGCCCACGAGGTTTTCCAGCAACTATGGCCTGATCATCTGGCCGCCTCTGGCCCTGCCCAATTTGGCACGTTTCTGCTCAAAGAGGTCTGGCCCATACTGCAAATACGCGGGGTGCTGATGACCCGCAAAAGCTCGCCCCGCACGTACGAAATCACCCAGGCGGCCAAGGACTCTTTAGTTGTTGTCGCCGCTCCGCCGGAAAGGGATCGCAAGAGCGCATCCGAACCTACACCGCCGCAGTTGGCCGCCGCCGTCGCCAAGGGCATTCGCGACGATCTTTTCAAAGCGTCCGATGCTCAAAACGCTCTCAAGGACCTGATGCCCGATCATCCCACCGCATCCTATACGGCTACCCAGTTCGGCACCTGGTTTGCCAGGCAACTTTGGCCCGTCATGGAGCAGCACGGCGTCGTCCTGGCCAGCGAGAAACCCCGCCGCTACGAAATGACGCCCGACGCGCGCCACCGCCTGACCTCGTTGGCCTGACCTTCGCGGCTGCGTCTGCCTGCCAAGGACAGACGCGTTTCTCCACTGCGCTGATTCGGAAATAGCACCCGAATGTTCGGTGACACTTGCCTGTTGCCGCTGTTGCTCTCCTTGATTGAACATGGGTTCGTTACGTCGGCGAACCACAAACCATGTCGCCGACCGGGAGCCTTCAACTCATGCTCATCAAGCGAACGCCAGACCGGTACGACAAACTCCACATCCTCGGCGGTATGGCCGCCTCCGACGACATCCTCACCGCCGGCAAGCCCAACGCTGAACCGTCTTACGACCACAAATTCGCCAGCGGATACGCCACCAGCGGAGCCAACCGCATCGCCTACTCCGACCCGCGCAAGAACCCGGCCCCGGGCATCTACAAGTCCAGCCTTCCCAACGGCAAGAAGGTCAACCTGCTGCGGGTCATGTTCACCGACTTCTGCAAGATGGACTGCGCCTATTGTCCCAACAGCATCTACGTCCCACGTAAACGCTACGCCTTCAAACGCGAGGAACTGGCCGATACGTTCATGGAACTCCACAACCGTCTAGCCGTGGATGGCCTGTTCCTCAGCTCCGGCATAGCCGGCGACGGGACCAAAACCACGCAACACATGGTGGAAACCGTCGAGATCATCCGCAAGAAGCACGGATTCAAGGGATACGTCCACCTCAAAGTCATGCCCGGCGCGTCCCGGGAACTGGTGGAGCGCGCCCACAGCCTGGGCAGCCGCCTCTCCGTCAACATCGAAACCCCTGAGCCTGACATGATGAGGCGGATCAGCCCCAACAAGGATCTCCAGAAAGACATCCTCGACCCGATGGCGTGGATCAACGAGCTCACCGTCGGTAGCAGCGGTGGCGCGGTTGGTCAGGCTACCCAGTTCGTCGTCGGCGCAGCCGATGAGTCCGACCGCCAGATCTACCGCCGCGTTGACCAGTTGTACACCGATTGGAACCTCAAGCGCGTCTACTACCCGCCCTTCCGTCCCGCCATGCACACCCCAATGGAGGAGAAACCACCCGTCCATGCCGGCCGCGAGCATCGCCTCTACCAGATGGATTGGCTCCGCCGTGTTTACCGTTTCGCCTCCGACGAGATTGACCTGGCATTTGACCACGGCGGTTTCCTCTCATTGGAGCAGGACCCCAAGACCATTATCGCCATGGAAAACCTGGACGCCTTTCCAATCGATCTGAACGCCGCCACACGGGAACAGCTCCTCCGAATCCCCGGCATCGGCCCCGTATCGGCTGGCCGCATCCTGGAAAACCGCCGCCGCCACACCGTAGATAACTGGCGCGACCTCCAGGCCATGGGCGTGGTGCGCAAGCGGGCCTGGCCCTACGTGGTGTTCCCTGGCCAACGTCCACCCTCTGGCCGTCAGCTTCGAATGGATCTGTTCGGCGAGGCTCAGGACCGCCGCGCCGCTGAAGCCGACGGGGTAAGCCTCCCGCCAACCAAATCGCCAACGCTGGCGTCCATCATGGAAACCCCGTCCACCTACGCTACCGACCACAAGTGCATCCCCGGCAGCAGAGGAGCGATGTGCGCGGGGTGTCCAATCAACCCGGCGACTGCGGGGCAGTAACGCGCAACAGGCTGCAACGGGGCTAATTTACTCCGCCTCCAAATCCTCCGACGGTATCTCGTACCAGTACAGCCGCTCCGATTCCACTGACTCTTTCAATTCCCAGTCATACCGCACGCCGGCCACTGCGCCTGTTGACGGCAAGCCGGTGAATCGGGTCAGGAGTTCGGCGTTGCGCAGGGCACGGCGGGAGTATCGCCCGTTCACCGTGAACGATGCTTCTACGGCAATATAGTGTTGAGTGCCTTCCTCGTCGGCAACCTGCATCACTAGGTCGGCGCGCTGGAAACTGCGCACATCGCCGCGGGGCAGGTCGGAAACGTCGTGCCGTTCCGTCAGCCGCCTCAAGTCTGCCCTCGCCAGCGTTCGTTCCAGAATAAAGCCCATGTCACCGGCAATCAGCGGCGCGTCGTTGCGAACTATGTCGTATATGATGCGACCTTTCAGCCAGCCGACATCGTCCTGCAACCGGTCCAGACGCGTGTTAGTAGCCCTGAGTTCATTGGCTAGGTCGTTTACCGTGTTGGTCAACTCTTTGACTGCGACTGAGACAGTCTTGACTTCATTGGACAGTTCGGCAACCGTCTCCGCCAACCCAGCGACCGTTTGCGGCAACTCCAGCAGCTCCCGCGTGAGCAGACGCGCCCGCAGCGCCTCAGCCCATTCGGGGTTTTCATCCAGAATCCTCACCAAGTCTTCAATGTTGTTGATGGTGGTCATCGTTCCCTCGATCTGCTCCGCCATTATAGCAAGGCAACCCGTTCAGCCGGTTGGCTCATCGCCTCGTGCTATCATACCGACACAACTCACACCAACGACTACGGAGGCCACCACCCCGTGAAAAGTTACTACTTCTCCGAGTTTCCCTACCACGAATACCCCGACGCAGAGGGCGACAAGTATCCGTCCCTCCGCCTCACCTTCCCCAACACCTGGTTCAACCCGAACACCGCCAACGGCCTTTTCAAGCGCTACTTCGACGAGTGCGTGTACGCCGACGAACTGGGCTTCGACGGCATCATGCTCAACGAGCACCACAACACGCCGTCCTGCATGAACGCGGCCACCAACCTTTCCGCAGCGGTACTCGCCCGGATCACCAGCCATTCCAAGATTCTGCTGCTGGGCAACATCCTGCCCATCCACGACAACCCCGTCCGGCTGGCTGAAGAACTGGCCATGATCGACGTGATATCCGGCGGCCGGCTGATCTCGGGTTTCGTGCGCGGCACCGGCGTAGAAACCGTCTCCACCAACAACAACCCCGTAGCCAACCGCGAGCGCTTCGAGGAGTGCCACGACCTGATCATGAAGACGTGGACCACTCCGGGGCCGTTCCGCTGGGAGGGCAAGCACTACAACTTCCGCGTGGTCAATCCCTGGATGGTGCCCATCCAGCAGCCACACCCGCCCATCTGGGTCCCGGGTACCTCATCCCCTGAAACCGCCGAGTGGTCCGGACAGCATGGGTACACCTACGTCGCGTTCCTGACCGACCTCGATGTAACTGAGGAGCTCTTCGGCATGTACACCCAAGCGGCCAACGCGGCCGGCAGGGAGGCTGTTCCTGACAACTTCGGCTACCTCCTCTGCTGCTACGTCGGCGAAACCCAGGAGGAAGCCGACGAACAGGCCAGGCACTTTATCTGGCGCATGGGTCCCACGGTCCGTGGACCGCGCGAATACATGGCTCCCGTCGGCTACCGTTCCGCGGCCGGCGCGGCCATCGCCGCCCGACGCTCCGGCCTGAAGCCCCTCAACACGCAGACCTTCGAGGAACTCAAGGAGAACTACCACATCGTCTGCGGCACGCCCGACACCGTCCTGGAAAAGCTCGAATACCTGCACCAGCGCCTGGGCATGGATCACCTCGTCTTCTACGGACAGGAATCCCGCATGGACCACAAGGCCACGATGAAAAACATCGGGCTCTTCGGCAAGGAAGTTCTTCCAGTAATCCAGAAGTGGTAGGCATCGATAGCGGTCCATCCACCCGTTCCATCTGGAGGCAGCCATGACCACCCAACTCAAACCGGAAACGGCGGCCAGAATTGCCGAACTAGCCGAGCGCCTGGGCTACACCGGCCCTGACACAACCGACCGCATCCTGCAACTGGCTGTCGATAACCTGGCGTCCAAGATAGGATTACCGCCACGCAAGCTCACCCCTGCCGAAATGGAAGAAGAAAAGAAGTACTGGGCAGAGGTCGGGAAGCGTAACCGCGTGTTGTACCCTTTTGACGATAGCAACCCGCCGTCAAAATTCCTGCAGGATGAGCTCTATGATGAGTCGGGACTACCCAGATGATGGTAGCCGACACATCCGCCCTGATGGCGGTCGTCAACAGAGAAGCGGAAGGACCGGCATTTTCAGACGCTATGATTGACGACGGCGAAGTTTTGGTTTCTACCGCCACCGCCGTTGAGTTCTTGATGGTTGCCATGAACCGAGGCGAGGAGATTTACGAGTCCGCAGTGGAGTTATTGTCAAGGCCGTTCATCCAGCTGGTTCCGGTGGAAGATGCCCAACTCTGGGCCGCAGTTGAGGCGCACCGAAGATTCGGCCGCGGACGCCATCCCGCCGGATTGAATTTCGGCGACACCTTCGCCTACGCACTGGCTTCAGTGCGTGGACTGCCACTTCTGTACAAAGGCAACGATTTCAACCAGACCACCATCATCCCCGCTGCGACACCCGCGTAGTCGGACCAGCAAAACGCGCTCGAAATTTGTGGGGCGGGCTTTGCACCCGCCCCTCTTTTTCACCACTCTGTAAAGCGCGCCAGCGCTACACCACCATCAGTTCTCGGTCGGCCTCGAGCATCGCCCGGTCATCGGCGGTAGTCGGCATGTCTGATCCCTGGCGCACCGGTCCCCGCACCAGCAGGGTCGGCATCTGCGAATGGCGCACGATCCGGTCGGCGACGCTGCCCAACAGGGCCCGACCGATCCCGCGACGCCCGTGGCTCGCCATCACCACCAGCCCGTTGTCCAACTGTCGAGTGAGCCTGATCACGGTCTCGGATGGCGCCTCGAGCCTGTGTATCGCCTCAACGTCGAACGCCGGGAACTGGGCGCTCAGGTCGTCCGCCTTGCGCCACAGGTACGCCTTGGCCTTCTCCGATAGCCTGGCGGCCAGATTATCGGGATCAAGATGCCTCGCGGTTGAAAAGTCATGGCCTGCGCCCCATTCGGTGTTCACCCGGAAATATTCCGAGTCCGGCGTGGTTCGCACCAGCGTCAACCGCGCTCCGAACGCGGCGGCCAGCTCTTGCCCGTACGGCAACGCATTCTCCGCAAAGTCCGAGCCGTCCAGCGGGACGATGATGTTATCCAGATGATGCGGCACCACCGGGCAGTCCGTTTCATTGCACCGCACTATGAGCGTCGGGTTGCAGACGGCCCGCACCACCTTCGCCGTCACGCTGCCCATCAGCATCCGCGAGAACCCGCCCCGGCCATGCGTCGACATTGCGATCAGGGCGTCGGGCCGCTCATTCACCAGATTGATTATCGATTCGTGGGCCGACCCCTCGCACGCCACCACGTCAATCCGCGCGTCAACGCCCCGCCTTTCCAGCAACTGCTTTTCCGCTCGCAACGACGCCAAGACCCGGTCGTGCTCCGCCACTGCCATGGAACCCCGAAAGCGTCGTTGGCCCGCGTCAACCTGCCACTCCGGCACCGAATCAAAGGACCGCAGCAGCGTCATCGACGCGCCGGACGCCTTGGCCATAACGCTGGCGGCAGGCAACGCCTGTGCTGACAATTCCGATCCGTCCAACGGAACAATGATGTTGTTGAACAGCGCCATGGGGCACCTCCGAATGTTTTCGCGAATCCGCGGTTTCGAGTTTGTGAAATCCTGCACATTACATACACCAATAATTAGTATTGGTTACACAAATATAATATCACGCCGGCCTGCTTTGCTCAACGCTCTGACACTAAGCGCGCCCTGCCTGCGAGATCGTTCGCGCACCGAATTCCTCCGCCTCTTATCAAAAAAGGGGCAACCGTACGGCTGCCCCTGCTTCCGGTCATGGCAAACCCCACGACCGATATGTGGTCAATCGATCACAATTGGCCGATGTACTCGTCGTACGCCGCAGCGTCCAGCAGGCTGTCCAACTCCGCTGGATCGCTCATGCTGACCCGGAGCATCCAGCCGTCGCCGAAAGGATCGTTGTTTACCAACTCCGGCTCCTGGGCCAACCTGCCGTTCACTTCGGCTACCTCTCCACTGACCGGGGAAAACAGATCCGATACGGCTTTCACCGACTCGATCTCGCCCATTTTCGCCAGGTAGCCTACCGGGTCGCCGACTGCGGGAAGCTCAACGTAAACCACGTCGCCCAACTGGTCCTGCGCGTAATGCGTGATGCCGACCAACACGGTGTCCGCGCCTGCTTCAGAGACAACCCACTCGTGCTCCCGGGTATATTTGCGGTCGTCGGGATTCACTTTGTCCAATACCTCCGTGATTGCTGTGGTGGCCGCGGTCTGCCCGCGCCATCCCACCTATCTTGCCACATCCGTCGCGCGGGGCCGTCTAACTCGGGCGTCGGTAAAACGGCAATTCCGTCGTGGTCACGTCCGCCGAGCGTCCGCGGATATCCACCTGCAACACCGTGTCCGGCTCTGCATGCGCGGCGTCCACGAATGCCATGGCAACGCATTTTTCCAACGTCGGTGAATAGCTGCCGCTGCTGACCGTGCCCACCATCACGCCGTCGGCCAGCACATCATATCCCGCCCGCGGTGCGCTCCGGCCGGGCATGGTCAACCCCACCAGTCGCCTTGCCGTGCCATAGACCCTCTGGTGGTCCAGCACGTCGGCGCCGTTGAACCCACCATCTCGGCGTACGAAGCGGCCCAGACCCGCCTCGATCGGCGTGATGCTGTCCGCCAGTTCGTGACCGTGCAATGGCAAGCCGGCCTCCAATCGCAGCACGTCCCGCGCGCCCAACCCGCAGGGTACTGCTCCCGCTTCGGTCAGACACTGCCAGATTGCCACGGAGTCCGAGGACTGCACTGCCAGTTCAAACCCGTCCTCACCGGTGTATCCGGTCCGCCCGATGAAAATGCGCCGGCCGCCGATATGCCCGCGTCCCCACGTATACGGCCGCAACAGGGAAGGCTGCGGTTCCCTGCCGGGGTTTCGGGCCAGGCGCGCGCCCGGGCTGAAATCCTCAATCAGTTCGTCAACGATGCCCGCCGCGTTGGGTCCCTGCACCGCGATCAGGCCCGTAGCCATCGTCCGGTCGGTGATCTGCACGCCCCGTCCGTCGTAGTGGTGCGCCAGTTGGCGGTCGAACCACAGCGCCACAGCCTCCCGGTTGCCGGCGTTGGGAATCAGCAGAAATTCATCGTCCGAAAGGCGATAGAAAATGGTGTCGTCGATCACGCCGCCCTGCTCGTTGCAGATAAAGCAGTACCGGGCGCGCCCCACCCTGAGACCCGACGCCGATCCGGTAAGTAGGACATCCAGCAATCCGGCGGCGTTTGGCCCTCCGATGTTCAGCCGGCCCATGTGTGAAACATCAAAGATGCCCGCCGCGTTGCGCACGGCTTCCACTTCCGCAATCGTGCCCTGGTATTGCACCGGCATGTCCCACCCGCCGAAAGGGACCATACGGGCGCCGGAGGCGACGTGGGTGTCGTAGAGATTGGTGCGGAGATTCTCTGCTGGGGAAGTATCAGTCGTCATCTTTTCGTATCGCGGTGCGCAATAGTCGCGGCGGTCAAACTCTGCGAATCATCATACCGCCATCACTTTCGCCACGCAATCTCCTACCGCTTGTGACGGGCGCAATCCTGTTTGGCGCCGGCGGCCTGATCCACTAGCCGGAGCCGGTGAGTTGTCATACGCCACGGTCGCCAATGCTGCCGCGCAGGCCCTGCTAACTTGCTCGAAATCACCCTATCACCGGCGCGACATTTCTGACCAACGACTCCTCCAACGTTCCCGATTCCGTCCAACCCATCAGGGCCACGGGTATCTCGTCGCCCTCCGCCCAATCCAGCCGCGAGTCCAGATACCAATGGTAGATGTTGTGTCTCATCCCCAGGATTTCTGCCTCCGAAACCGCGAACGTGTCCGGTCCGACCCGCAGACTCAGCTCGGCAGGCAGTGGCATGTCCAGGTGGAGGAACAGGTGATTGGGACTCCCGTTGACTATCGGGTGGTACAGGGCGGTAACGATGTAGTGGACGCCACCGTGGGTGAACGCGATGTCATCGATGCTGCCCGTGTCCGGCCAGTCGCCGGTGACGAACCCTACGTAGCCAATTGACGCTATGTCGGATTTCCCCACCGTCATCATGGCCGACCAAACCATGACCTCGGGAGAATCGATTTCGTCCTCCTGGGCCGCCGCGCCAACGCCTCCAGCTTGGGCCGGAGGGATCGGGAGCACGTCGCTCTGAAATTTCATGGCAGGGCTCCAGGCGCTGCGACTTGCGGCCTGCGCGTTACATTCAATGAGTTCACATCCCCCCATTCCTCGCAGGGCCTCGGCGGTCTGGGCCGCGGCTGCGGTCCCCTGGCCCAATGTCGCCGACAACGCCGCCAGCGCAAGGATCAGGATCAACACGCCCAGCAATAATCTCCTCGATACTTTCCGATCGACCAGCGTCATAGCGCCGGATTGTCTGATTTGTGCTCTGATTGATGACATTATGCCCTCTCTTTCAGTTATGGAGCGCTAAACTTTGTGAAACATTATCGACTGGATGCGCAGTTATCTTCCCGGCACGTGGCGCGCCCACGCCAGTTGGTTCCCGGGTCTGCCTCGTCAGAGTTGCATCCCGGCCCTGCACGACCTCGCGCTATTCGCTAATCGGTAGCGCCGGCGATTCCCCTCCAAACTCCTCCAACAGCGCCACTATCACGCGCTGGCCCTCCGTCCAACCGGGGCCCGAATCCACGCGCCACACGTGGATATTCTGGCCGGCCCCATGGTCACCGATTCGGACACCTTGAACTCATCATTGCCGGCGTAAAACACCAGATACTCTGGCAACTGCCGGTCGGCGATCAGCGTCAACTGCTGCACGCCTCCATTCACCTGTTGGTGGAACAGCGCCAGCACGTTGTAGTCCGTATCCCCGTAGGTGAATGACGTGTGCGCCAGGCTGCCTTCGGCGCCCAACACGGCGCCGGGCATATATCCGGTGTAGGTCGTGTTGCCGTCAGTGGCCACCCCCACCGTCATGAACGTGGCCCAAACGTAGACCTCTCGGTTAGGCCTCGACGCCTCGCCCGATCCTGATCCGGATTCCAATACCGACACGCGTGAATACTCCGGGATGGCCGGCCACGTGGCGGTCATCGCGTCCACGCCCAAGTCCCACGCGTGTCGGGATGCGCCTTCCCGATCTCGAGCCACGTCGTACGTTTCCAGCACATCCAGGCCGACTGTCATCTGGGTTGCCGCATGGGCTGTGCCACCTGCAAAAACGGTAGTTGCACCCACCAGGACGCCGACGGCAAGCACGGCCAGCCGCGCTGTTCTCAATCTGCGACGCGCCCGGAACGCCATTGCGCCCACTCTTTTGTATCCAATGCTTTCCGATGCCACGATGGCCTCCCTTTTGGGTATGGTGGTATTGGTTCGTATGTAGATAAAATCGTTTATAGCAATATTATATATCATCCACGGAGATGATGATTAGGGAAGATAACCGCGGGACAAATCTATTCCGACGGTCGGCGCCTGCCCCAGCGCAACCAACACCACAGGCTCCCGACACGATCCACCGGCCTTCCGGACCGGCACCCCGTTCAAAGGGAAGTCATCCCGGGGGTCTCATTCCCCGTCGGCTTCGCTCCTGACCTCGCCGAACCGCCGGCCAAACAGGGGAGTCAACATCGCGCTGACCAAGCTCGCCCCCAGCAGCAGGTATCCGATCCCCGCGTATCCCGAACTCGCCAGGATCACCCCGGAGATGCCCGCCCCCAGCACGCCTCCGGACTGGTTGCTCAACCCCATCAGGCTCGCTCCCGTCGCCTTGGATTCGCCCGAGTATTCCGTGCTGATGGCCACCAGGGCCGGAATCGGAACGCTGAGCAGACCGCTGCTCACCATCGCCACCACCACCGTCGCCCAAAGTCCAATGTGAAACCCGAAGCTCACCAATCCCAGCGCTCCTCCCGCCACCGATATGCCGGCGATCAAAACGGCGCGGTGCCGGCTGGTCGCGACAAACGCCGCGCAGTAGCTGCCCAACACCTGCGCCGATGCCACTATCCCCAGCGGCAGGGCGGCAAATCCCACATCCAACTGGTACGTGTTGATCAAATACGCCGCGAAGAAACTGGTCATCCCCCAGTAAGCGATCCGCTGCGATATCCCCACGGGAACCGCCACGCGGAAATATCGCCGTGAGATCAGCGTACGGTATCGCGAGAAAAACTCCCAGTTGCGGACCCGGTCTCCACTCTCTCGCGGAAACCATACCCAGTTGGCCGTGAAAGCCGTCGCCATCAGCAACCCGCCCACCAGGAAGGCAATCCGCCAACCGCCCGATCCGTCCAGCAGGATGTTGCCCACGTCCGCCAGCACCGCGGCCAACGGCGCGCTCACCGCCGCCGCCAGGCCGTTGATGGCCAACATCCCGCTTACCGCCTGGGCCCTCCGCGCCGGCGAGATCACGTCCGACAGCACCCCCACCGCGTTGGGCGGCAGGGTTCCCCCGCCGAAACCGGTTAGCAGCCGCAGCGCCAGCAGCGTTTCGATGTTGGGCGCAAAAGCCGACGCCACCACGGAAATCAGCACCAGCACCATACCGGTCAGCGCCACCGGCCTCCGGCCAAAGGAATCGGAAAGCGGGCCGACGGTCAGCACGGAGATTGCCCAGGCTGCGAACGTGGCGGTCACCATTTGACCCGCCACCGCCACCGATATCTCCAGGTCCGTAGCGACCTCCACCAGCAACGGCGGGACCATCATCACCGCGTTCTGCGTGGCGAAAACCGCGAACGCCAGCACGGCGTAAAACCAGGCTTTGTTCATCCCGGCCCTGGTCGACGGTTCCGTGTGAGTCTCGATGCTCCTCACTCCCCGGTTGCTATCTCAGCCAATATCAACCCCGGTGATCCACTACTGCGCCGCCAGTATAGGCCCACCGATAGCCCCCTCACAGCGCGCCGCTAACCGACGCAAGCCAACCGTCCTGGGCCAGGCCCGGCAGCCCGATAATCCAAAACCGGAAACCATCAATCAAGATCATCCCGTGAATCGTGCCGAAGGTCCGCCTCCGGAGCGCCGCAGGCCCGAAGGGCCGCCCCCGGCGGTCCCGCCTCTGCCGGATCCATCGATGAAAAAACAAAACACTGACACCGCGCCGTTGCCCTCACTCACGCAAACCATCTACCCTAGATTCATCTAGATGAAACACGTGTTTGCAACCCCGACAAAGAGAGGCAGGATTCCAGCATCGACGGCCAACCCCGTCAGTACCTAAATCGCAACCGGCCCAGGTGGCAACCGCCGCTCAAAGACCTGACTCCTCACCGGCATTCGCCCCACTGGTGTCCCCGGGACTGTCCGAGCCCGCGCGCAGGCGCGCACACAGCGCGCCGAGTACACGAAAAAGTAGGCGAAATAGTTGCGTACCCAACCCGGCCGTACCGTCGGAGATGCGCCTCCGGCGTACTGACAACGATGCGCGCAAGCGCCCGCCCCCGCGGGTCCGCCTCTGGAGGATCCGCCCCTGGCGGACAGGGATCCTGCCTCCCCAACCACCAAAAACCCAACCACGAAACCCCAAAGGAGATACTTCACTGAAACACCGAATCAACCGACCCACCGCCAAATGTAGGGGCGACCCGTGGGTCGCCCGATCTTTCCCGCCTCCCTCTCCCTTGATGGGCCGAAGGTCCGCCTACGGCGGACGGAACCTCCGCCCCAGGCGGGAGGGATATAGCCGACCCCCTCCAACGCCACGCGAACCGAACCGGCTTCACTCAACGTAATACCGTTGCCAGGCCAGCGGCTTCGGCGTGCTAACCTGCCATCATGCGTTTTCCATGGGCCAACATCGCGCTGTTTGCCCTGGTGATTGCCGAGTTGATCACCGGCTATCTTGGTCTGACCCACAACAACCCCGAATGGATCGCTGCGATGCATCTGCACCGGATCTTCGGGTTTTCGATCCTGGCCCTTTTCGTCTGGAAGTCCCGCAACATCCTCGGCTCTCTGAAGTCGGGCTACAACTGGCGGCGGTCGGGGCGGGAAATGCTCTGGTCGATAATCCTGCTGGCCGGACTGCTGATAGTCCTGGGCCTGGGATTGGCTTGGAGTCATCTGGGCAGCTATTCCTGGCTGGGTTTCTCCGGCACCACCATCCACATGAACCTCGCGTGGATGCTGATACCACTGCTGCTATGGCACTCGCTGCGGCACCGGATCAGCTTCCGGTCGCGCTACCTGGCAGACCGCCGCAACCTGCTGCGCGTTGGCGGGTTGGCGTTGGCGGGCCTGATGTTGTGGCGCACCGCCGAACTGGCCGGCATCCTGTCCGATGGACCCGGCACCCGCCGCCGCTACACCGGATCTTTCCCCGAAGACGGCCCGGACTTTCCCGTGACCATGTGGCTCAACGACCGCACCCCCTACATTGACCCGGACGTTTGGCTGCTTCGAGTGGACGGCCACGTAGCCGAACCGTTTGAGATGGACATCGTGGAACTCCAATCGTGGAACCATGCGATCACTGCCACGCTCGACTGCACCGGCGGCTGGCACACCACGCGCCAATGGGAGGGCATTCCGGTGGGTGAATTGCTGGCCCGGGCCCAACCCAAAGCCGGCGCCGCCAGCATAACCATCAGATCCCGCACCGGATACTTTCGCCGCTATTCGCTGGCCGAATCAGAACGCGCCATTCTCGCCAGCCGGGTGGACGGCGCTCCACTGTCGCCCGGCCACGGCTTCCCCGCCCGCATGGTCGAGCCTCACAAGCGCGGCTACGACTGGGTCAAGTGGGTCGACTCCATCACCGTCAACGAAACCGGCAAGTGGTGGCAGCCCCCGCTACCGCTCACGTGAATTGTCCCAACGCCTACGGCGCGCGTGCTCCTTCCGGTTCAGCTTCAGGCCCGCCATTTTCCAGTTGGCGGATGCGCTCCTGGAGGTCTTTGATGACCGGTTCCAGCTCCGCCCTGACTTCTTCGCGGCCTTCTTCCCTGCCTTCTTGGCGGCCTTCTTCGCGCTCGATACGCATACGCTTTCTGGCAAGGACCATGATGGATACCTCCGTAATGATCGTGGCGATCAACGCCAGAATTATGGAATCTTCGGCGTAAGCGCTCAGGTTATCGTAGGCAGCCCAAAAGGCTGCCCACAGGGGTTCACCTTCCAGGATTGTATCATTCCATACGGCGGCGGCGAATCTGGCCAGGGTGAAAATCGCCAGAAACACCAACAGCTCTACCGTCCACCCCGGGAAGGCGGTGCGCTGTCGGAGGTAATCGACGGCTGAGGTCAGCGTGGAATCCAACATGGGGCGAGATCATACCAGCCCAGGGTTGGGATACCGCGCCGCCCTATGCTAAAATCCGCTGGCAATCCGATGCCGCTTTCGAGCAAAAACCCACGTATCCGGCGGGATGCGTTTTCAAGCAATTCAAACTCATAGCGAGGTGCCGCATGACGAATATCGTCCTCTCCAATACGAACTACAATGTGGTGGGTACCCGCCCCATACGCCACGATGGCGCGGACAAAGTTACCGGCCGCGCCAAATACGGCGCCGACTTTGAAATGTCCGGCATGCTGTTCGGTAAGGTACTGCGCAGCCCCCACGCTCATGCGCGCATCAAGTCCATCGATACTTCCGCCGCCGAGGCGCTGCCCGGCGTCCGCGCGGTGGTGACCGGCGCCGACCTGCCCATCGCCGGCAAGGAGAACCCGCCGATGTCCGCCCGCGCCGCCAGCAACAATGTCCTGGCTGCGGACAAGGCCCTGTTCCGCGGCCACCCCATCGCGGCGGTCGCCGCCGATTCGGCCCACGTCGCCGAGGAAGCGGCCGCTCTGATCAAGGTGTATTACGAAGTCCTGCGCGCCAGCACCACCGTGCTCGACGCCATGAAAGACGACGCCGAACTGCTGCACGAAGACCTCACCACCACTGAGCTCGGCGAGGAAACCGACAAGCACAGCAACGTCTCCAACCGTTTCGTGCACGAGCAGGGCGACGTGGAAAAGGCTTTCGAGGAAGCGGACTACGTCATCGAGCGCGAGTTCAACACCCGCACGGTGCACCAGGGATACATCGAGCCGCAGAACGCCTCGGCGCTATGGAACGCCGACGGACATCTGACCGTTTGGACCAGCACGCAGGGCGCATTCGTAGCCCGCGACGCCTTGGCCGGCGTGCTGGAAGTCCCCGTATCCCAGATCAAGGTCGTCCCCATGGAAATTGGCGGTGGATTCGGAGGGAAGATTCCGATCTACCTGGAGCCGTTGGCCGCGCTGCTTTCCAAAAAGACCGGCCGCCCCGTCAAAATGCAGATGAGTCGCACCGAGACCTTTGAGGCCACCGGACCGACCGCCGGCGCGCACGTCAAGATCAAGATGGGCGCCAAGAAGGACGGCACGCTGGTGGCCGCCGACGCGGTGCTCATCTACGAGGCGGGAGCATTCCCAGGCTCGTCTCCCGTGTCTGCCGGCGCTCAGTGCGTATTCGCGCCTTACGATCTCGAAAATCAGCGGGTCGAGGGCTACGACGTAGTCACCAACAAGCCACGGTCCTTTGCGTACCGCGCTCCGGGCGCGCCCATCTCCGCTTTCGGCGGCGAGCAGGTTGTGGACGAGTTGGCAGCCAAGTGCGGAATGGACCCGCTGGAGTTCCGACTCAAAAACGCCAGTAAGGAGGGCAGCCGCAGGGTCGACGGGCCTCAGTTCCGCGTCATCGGCAACGTTGAAACCCTTGAGGCGGCCAGAGACTCCGACCACTACAAGTCCGAGTTGTCCGGCCCCAATCGCGGACGTGGCATCGCCAGCGGATACTGGATGAATATCGGGTTGGCGTCCAGCGCCAGCATCAGCGTCAACGCCGACGGCACCATCGGTTTGGTGGAGGGGTCTACCGACATCGGAGGCTCCCGCGCGTCCATCGCCATGCAGGCCGCTGAGGTCCTTGGCATTCCGGCCGAAGACGTGCGCCCCCAGGTCGCCGACACCGACTCGGTGGGTTACACGTTCCTTACCGGCGGCAGTCGCACCACTTTCGCCACCGGTTGGGCCGCCTATGAGTGCGCGCAGGAAATCAAGAACAAGATGATCGAGCGCGCCGCCCAGATCTGGGAAAAGGAACCTTCCGAGATCGAACTGTCCGACGGGATCTTCGCGCACAACACCGACGAAGACCTGCAGATGTCGTTCAAGGAATTGGCTTCGCAGTTGGGCCGCACCGGCGGCCCCATCTCCGCACAGGTCAGCGTCAGCCCCGGTGGTGAGGGCGGAGCATTCGGCACGCACTTGGTGGACGTGGAAGTCGACCCCGATACCGGCAAGGTCGACGTGCTGCGCTATACCGTCGTTCAGGACGCCGGCAAGGCGATCCACCCCAGCTACGTCGAAGGCCAAATGCAGGGTGGAGCGGTCCAGGGCATCGGCTGGGCGCTGAACGAAGAATACTTCATGAGCGACTCCGGGGACATGGTGAACTCCAGCTTCCTGGACTACCGCATGCCCACCAGCCTGGACCTGCCCATGATCGACACCATCATCGTGGAAAAGGCCAACCCCGGCCACCCCTACGGCGTGCGAGGCGTCGGTGAGGTGCCCATCGTCCCGCCCATGGCCGCCGTCGCCAACGCCATCCACGACGCCATCGGCGTGCGCATGGACAACCTGCCCATGTCCCCCGGCGCCATCCTGGAGCAACTCTGGGAACAGAACGGCGACTAATCCAAATCGCGCAAACCCGCTCGTTGCCCGGCGGCGGTGGACAATCGCCGTCGGCCTGAGTAGAGCAGGAACAATATGACGACCCCAACTGCGGCAACGCCCAGCGTTGACGAACGTTTGGCCAACCTTGATTCCCGCATGGGAAGCCTTGAGGCCCGCATGGCCGCGCTGGAAGCCGTGATGACACTGTTCATCGAAGAGCAGCGGGAATATCGGCGGGAAGTCAACGCGCGATTTGAACGATTGGAAAACCGCATTGAACGGCTGGAGGATCGGGTTGAACGGGTTGGATCTGGAATCACCCGGATGAACTACACGGTGCTTGGCATAGTAGGAGCCCTAGCCATTGCCGTCATCGTAGCCAGCGTGTTCAGCTAATCCGACCCGTCCCGACAGGAGGAACGATAACTATGGCCCGCGTACCCTTCGCAACCCGAGACAACATGGACGCCGCCGGACAGGCGGTTTGGGACGAGATCGAGACCTCCCGCGGCGGCGTGCAGCGCAACTACGCCGCCATCCTCAACAACCCGCAGGCTGCCGGCAATTTCGCGCATCTGGGCGGTTACGTACGGTTTCAGACGCCGCTGGACCCACGGGTGAAGGCCGTAGCCGTGCTCACCGCGGCGCGGGAAGCCTGCGGCCACTATGTCTGGACGGTCAACCAACCTGCCGCCCGCAACGCCGGCCTCACCGACGCAGACATCGCCGCCATCCATGAATACCGCTCACCCAACGGCCTGTCTGGCGACGACGCGGTGGTGTCCGGCTTCGTGATCGAACTGCTGCGCCAGCACCGCGTATCCGACTCCACGTTCGAGGCTCTGCACGGCGTCATCGGCGACGCGGGCATCGTCGACCTGCTGGTCGTCGTAGCCTACTACCACGGCCTCGCCCACACCCTGCAGGCCCTGTCGGTCGAACTCCCCGAAGGCACGGCCGACGCGCTGACCTACTGACCGCCGTCACGCTCCGCCTCGTACTCGCGGAGGCAGTCGACGATTACCTTGTTCATCGCCGGGAATTCGTTCTCGGCGAAGTTGTTGACCCAATCCATTATCTTGCGACGGATTGCATCTTGATCAGTCCAGTTGTCGAAGTCAGAGTCGTCCACTATGGGGCCTTTCTTATCCAAGCCCGCAAAAGATGTCAACGATTGACTAGTATCGTCTCAAATCAGTATTAGAAGGTCTTGGTGCTGAGCGGTTGAAGTCCCTATGCTGGCTGCAATTTCGGGTTGCGGGGAGGTGCAGCAGCCATGTCGGGAAAGCGATACGCCATCGAGTTGACCACCGAGGAACGAGAACAAGTGAACCGGTTGATCCGGGCCGGCAAACACGCGGCGCGGATCGCCACCCGAGCCCGCATCCTGCTGAGGATAGACGAGGGCTGGAAGGTGCCACAGATCGCAGCGGCCCTGGACGTGTCCGAAGGCACCGTGTACCGGGTCAAGCGGCGGTACTCCGCGGAGGGTTTGGACGGCGTGTTGCGGGATCGGGTCCAAGCCAACCGTTTCCGCAAGCTGGACGAGAAGGGGGAGGCCCACCTGATCGCCCTGGCGTGCAGCGACGCACCGGAGGGCCAGGACCACTGGACCCTGCAGTTACTGGCCGACCAGATGGTGGAATTGGGAGTGGTGGAAAGCCTCTCGCATGAGACGGTGCGGCTCAAGCTGAAAAAAACGTCCTCAAGCCGTGGCGCAAGCAACAGTGGTGTATCCCCAAGGTAGGGGGTGAATACGTAGCGGCCATGGAGGACGTGCTGGACCTGTACGCCGAACCCTACGACCCCAGTCGTCCGGTAGTGTGCTTTGACGAGACCTCCACCCAGTTGTTGGCCGACGTCAGGGAGCCGATGCCGGTCCAGCCGGGGCGACCCAGACGCCAGGACTACGAGTATCGTCGCGTGGGCACCCGCAACATCTTCCTCTGCTGCGAACCCTTGGCTGGCTGGCGCCATCTGGCCATCACGAAGCGGCGTACCATGCAGGACTTCGCCCATCAGATGCGGTGGCTGGTGGATGTAGCCTACCCCGACGCGCCCGTGGTCCGCGTCGTTCTCGACAACCTGAACACCCATCGCATGGCTTCTCTCTACGAGACCTTTCCGGCAGCCGAAGCCCGCCGCATCGTGAAACGCCTGGAGTTTCACTACACGCCCAAACACGGCAGTTGGCTGAATATGGCGGAGATCGAATTCAGCGTGTTGTCCAGAAACTGTTTGCAGAGACGTCACGGGGACGAAGTGGCACTGGCTGTAGCCGTCGACGCGTATGAGATCCGGCGCAACGCCGCCAAGACCACCATCAAATGGGGTTTCAGCACCCAGGATGCCCGCTCCAAACTCCATCGCCTCTATCCCTGTCATTCCTAGATTGATCCGATACTAGTAGGGCTAAATACGTGCTGATGTTGGACTACAGATTCGTAAATCTTGCTGCGCACTCCGGGATCGGTTCCAGGACCCAGCATGAGGACCAGGTATGGATGTTGGGGCCGGAAATCGAACTCAAAAGTCAACACCGATCCAGACGGTTTCCAAGCCGTCCCAGTCTTGGACGTAGGGAATTGGTCCCAGTCGGCTGAGCGAACGCGGATTATGTTTGGACCTTCAGAATCGAATTTCAACCGCTGATGCTGAGCGATTGCTTCCCGCAAAATGGGTTTCGTTTCGTCCGCGAAATCGGGTTTGCATTGGATTATCAGTTCAATTGCCTGTCTGTGCTCTAAGTAGATTTTGCGGGCCAGTTCCGCGATGTTCGTATTGACGTCAGGCACGATTTCCCTCCGTAGAGTAGTAGCATATTGTTGCAGAAAGGCTCGCACATCTTCCTTGACGGGACTGACGCTGTTTGAGATGACTTGCTCCACCAATCGCAAGACAACCTTGTAATTCGCTACCGTCCAGTATTCTTGCTCCTCTTCCCAGTAGGGCAGCACTCCGCTCGGCGATAGTAAAATGTACTGCCTAGTGAATCCGGGATATTCAGCCTCCAGCGCTTTGCGATAGCGCGTCAGTTGCTCGCTGTGCTCCCATGACCATATCTTGTTCTCGATGGCGCAGAGGAATTTCTCTGCTTGGTTCACAACCAGGATGTCCAGACGCCCCCCTTGTCCGTCCACTTCATTGACCCATTCCCGATGCACGTCGGTTCCTGACCAGTCAATGGTGTCAGCTGGGACCTGGGCTCCTGTCTGGTGCAAAAAATGCCGGAGAAAGTAGCTTTCCCCTCCGTGGTTCTGTAGCGGGTTTAGCAGCCAGGCCAGAAAGTTGGAATGAAATTCCTCATCGTCCGATAGCCTTAAAAAAGCCAAAGCGTCAAACTCTGAACGCTGTTCTTCAAATAGGCCGCGCAGCCGTTTCAAGTCGGGTTCAACGGCAAACTTCTCCAGCGCGTCAACTTGCGCCTGACTCCCCTCGGACAGCAGTTGCTCCAACCGCCGCAGTTCGGAAACTACGCTCGCCAGCGCCGCAATCTGCTTTGCCGTTTCAGCGTCGTTCGTTTGCATGATGGTTGGCAACCTGCAAGAATAATGGCGGAACGTCCGGCGGGGCGCCGTTGCTGCCAATCCGCGCGAGATCATACCATGCCAAAACGAACCGCTCGGGGGAACCGTTATGGCCACAATTACACAGGACACCACCGAGCGGGTGGCCGCCATCATCGGCGACACTCTCAACGGTTGGTTTCAGCCTCACCTCTCCTTCGACCCCGTCGTAGTCCGCCAGCGCTACGACGATTGGTACGGTGAGGATTATCTGGAAGCATGGATCGTGTGGGAAGGCGATCGCGATTACATGGATCACTCCCGCATCAATGGCTTGGCCGTTGACATTGAACCAGAGTTGGACGGCCTGGGCGTTGACTTGCCTGTCCACTCTCACTTCATCGCCAAGTGGGAATGGGATATAAACAAAGCGCGAATCCTCAAATGAATCCATCGGACCTCATTGCCCTCGCCCGGGCCTTGGTTAACGGCGTTATCGCCAACGGAGGGCCAGCTACCCAAACTGAGGTGCGTCGAGCGATCAGTTGCGCCTACTACGCCATGTTTCACACGCTGGTCTACAGTAACGCTAATACCCTGGTTGGAGATTCCTCGGCAGACCGGCAGCGTTGGGCATGGCAGCAAACCTATCGTGCCGCAGACCACCGCTCGACCCGAAATAAACTTAGCCGGGCCAGCCTGGGCAACCGGTTTGCCAGCGTGGTTCGTCGTTTCGGCACGGTCTTCGCCGAAATTCAGAGGGAACGCCATTTGGCTGACTATGATCCCAACAGCGAATTCTACCCAAGCGATGTCGTCGAACTCATAGACAAAGCCGACGCTGCCATCACCGATTTCAACCAAACCCCCGACGACGTTCGCCGCGATCTCGCCGTCCACATCCTCACCAACATCCGCACCGACTGACAACCCACTCTCGGAGGTTTCCAAATGCCCGCCGATTACGCCTACCTCGTGCAGATGGACATTCCTGCTGAGCACGAAGCCGACTTCAACCGCGTTTACGACACGGAGCATGCCAAGTACCTGTGCCAGGCTCCCGGCGTCCATTCCTGCGATCGCTTCCTGCTGAAGTCCACCGACGCTCCCAAGTTCGCCCGTTACGCCGCCGTGTACCGGATCGATGACCCCAGCGTGCCCAGTTCCGAAGGATGGCGCATCGAGGGCGAAAAGGGCGACTGGGCCACCAAGATCAGGCCCCACGCCACCAACCGGACCCACACCATTCTCAAGCGCATCGCTGATGCCGGCGACGCCTCAGGCGATGCAGGGTACATATACATCGTGCAGACCGATATCGCCGCCGACGCCGAGGACGAGTTCAACCACTTGTACGACACCGTGCATCTGCCCGGTCTGTGCCAGGTGGACGGCGTGGCGAGCGCAACTCGGTATCGCGTTGAAAGCACCAATCTGAACGGCTTACAGAAGTACGCCGCTGTGTACCGCATCGCCAGCCCGGCCGTGGTCGAGTCCCACGCCTGGAAGGCCGCCGCGCAGGATGAATGGGCGGCCAAAGTCCGCAGCAAGTGCATTGGTCTCACCCACGCCTTGATGGAGTGCGTGGCGAGACATCCGGCGGCCTAGCCGTCCACTGGAGCGAACAGCATGACAACCTCTAGCACACCCCAGGTTGACCAGCGCCAGGTGATCGCTGAACGGATCAAAAAGTTTGTCCAAGACGGGCTGAACCGTCCGCTCTCTGAGGATGACCCCGACGTCTTTTATCCCAGCTCGGACGGTGAACCCTTGGCTGAATCCAAGTTGCAATTTATTCCGTTGACCGAAACGGTCCACGTCCTGGAACGTCGCTATCGGAACCAGGCTGACGTGTTCGTGGCCGGAAACCTGCTGGTGTATTACCGGATGAACGACAACGAGGTGCGAGTCGCGCCGGACGTCATGGTGGTGTTTGGCGTGGAGGATTACCCGCGGGACTCGTACATCGTGTGGCGAGAGGATGGCAAAGCGCCAGACTTTGTGATGGAGATTGCCTCGCCAAGCACGTACTCGCGGGATATGACGGAAAAAAGAGACGTTTACGCTGGCCTGGGGGTCACGGAGTACTGGCGCTTCGACCCCACCGGCAAGCTCTTTACTCCCGCTCTGGAGGGGGATCGGTTAGTTGACGGCAAGTATCAGACCATCCAGGTTGGGGAGGACGGCGACGGCGTATTGCGCGGCCACAGTGACATCCTGGAGTTGGACGTGTGCGTCAGGCCAGAGTTGGAGCTGAAGCTGTACGACCCGGCAACGGGAACTTGGCTGCGCAACCTGGATGAAGCCGAGGATGCCCTGGCTGAAACCGAGACCGTCCTGGCTGAAACCGAGCGACAGAACGAGGCGCAGGCGGCCAGAATCCGTGAACTCGAAGCCCTGTTAAGTCAGCAGGGCATCGAACCGCCCGGCGCGTCGGCATGAGCGATTCGCCTGCCGTAACCATACATACCGACGGAGCCTGCCTGGGCAATCCCGGCCCGGGCGGCTACGGCGTGATCCTGGACCACCAGGGAACGCGAAGAGAGATATCCGGCGGCTACGCTCTCACCACCAACAACCGGATGGAACTGTTGGCGGCAATCGTAGGGTTGGAAGCGCTCAACCGCCCTTGCCAGGTGACGCTGCATTCCGATTCCCGGTACCTGGTGGACGCCGTTCAGAAGGGTTGGGCGGCGCGGTGGCGCAAAAACGGGTGGATGCGCAACAAGCGGGAGGCGGCTGTTAACCCCGACCTCTGGGAGCGTTTGCTCAATCTGCTGGATCGGCACCAGGCCGAGTTCCGGTGGGTGCGTGGGCACAGCGGCGACCCCGACAACGAACGGTGCGATGCCTTAGCGACTGCGGCCGCTCGGCAAGGAGACTTGCTCGACGACCCTGGCTACCCACCTGTTGATTCCCGCTGAGGGCCGCCGTCCTCGGACTCAAACAGGCATGAAAGGAGCGGCCGGTCCCGAGGGGGAGTCGCTGAAGGAGCGGCTCGCTGCCGGTCGCTGGCCTACGATTGTACCCATCCGTCCGTTTGGTTGCAACCGATAGTACGGATTCGCTACAATCGGGAAATCACATCCCACCGAACCGAAAGAGGTAATCACCATGGCTGTATCCGCCAGTACCATCAGAAACGTCGCGCTGCTCTCCCATAGCGGCGCCGGCAAGACTACGCTTGCCGAAACCATGCTGTTCAACGCCAAGGTGATTAACCGCATCGGCCGCGTGGAAGACGGCAACACCGTCTCCGACTACGAGCCGGAGGAAAACCGCCGCGCCGCCAGCGTTCAAACCAGCCTGATCCGATTTACGGAAGGCGACGACAAATTCAACCTTCTGGACACCCCCGGTTACGATGAGTTCATCGGCGAAGCCGTCGGAGCCCTGCGGGTGGTCGAGTCAGCGATGATCCTGGTGGCTGCTCCTACCGGAGTGGACGTCGGAACGGAACGGTCCTGGGATTTGGCGCGGGCTCGGGACTTACCCGTGGCCATTGTGCTGAACAAGATGGACCGGGAGAACGCAAACTTCGAACGCAATGTCCAGGAGATCCAAAGCGTTTTTGGCAACCAGTGCGTTCCGTTCCAGCTACCGATTGGCGAGGCGCAGGATTTCACCGGTTTCGTAAGCGTGATTGACCCGCCGACTGACATCCCTGACGGAGTTATTGGAGACTTCGACGCGGCTCGGGAACGGCTCATCGAAGCGGTCGCCGAATCGGACGACGCCCTGGCCGACAAGTACCTGGAAGGAGAGGAGATCACGGCGGAAGAGGTGACCGCGGGCGCCCGCGAGGCCATCCGCAACGGGGATTTGACGCCGATCTTGGTCTCGGCTGCGACGCAGAACATCGGCGTCGAAGAGTTGGTCCAAGTGATCCGAGACTTTTTGCCTTCCCCAGCCGACCTGCCCAGCACCTCCGGCGACGACGACATTGCCGCCGACCCTTCGGCTCCCCTGACCGCTCTGGTATTCAAGACCACGTCCGACCCCTTCGTCGGCAAGTTGTCCATGTTCCGCGTGTTCCGCGGCACTGCCAATTCCAACGGCGAGGCGTACAACAACAATAAGGGCGAGTCGGAGCGCCTCGGTCAACTATACCTGCCCCAGGGGAAGAACCAGGACAACGTGGGCGAGGTGGTGGCCGGTGACATCGGCGCCATCGGCAAGCTGAACGCCACCCTGACCGGCGACACGCTGTGCGCCAATGACAATCGCATAACCCTTCCCGGCATCGAGTTTCCCCAGGGCTTCTACTCGTTAGCCGTGATGCCGGCAACTCAGGCCGACCTGGACAAGATGTCCACGTCCTTGGCCCGCATCGTCGAGGACGACCCCAGCCTGCAGTTCACGCGCAATCCCGAGACCAGCGAAAGCCTGCTCACCGGTCTGGGAGAAGTCCAGATCGAGGTGGCCCTGGACCGTATTTCGCGGAAGTTCGGCGCCAACCTCAATGTCAAGCTTCCGGTCGTCCCCTACCGTGAGACTATCACACAGGTGACGAACTCCGAATATCGCCACAAGAAGCAGACCGGCGGCAGCGGACAGTACGGCCACGTACTACTCCGCATCGAGCCCATGACCCGCGACGAGGGCTTCCAGTTCGGCAACGAGGTGGTCGGCGGCCGTGTCCCGCGCGAATTGATTCCCGCAGTGGAAAAGGGTGTGGTCAATACGTTGAAAGAGGGCGTGCTGGCCGGATTCCCCGTTGTTGACTTGAAGGCCGTGATCTACGACGGCAGCACTCACCCGGTGGATGGCAAGCCCATCGCGTTCGAAATCGCCGGCAGCCAAGCGTTGCGCCAGGGCATGGCCAAAGCTGCGCCGGTGTTGCTGGAGCCCATCGTCAGGATGTACATCACCGTACCGGAAACGTACACCGGCGACATCATCAGCGACATGAACAGCAAGCGAGGTCGCATCCTGGGTATGAGTCCCGAAAATCGATACACGGTGATTGAGGCCGAGGTCCCGCACGCCGAGGTGCAGAGGTACTCCCAGGACCTGCGGTCGATGACCGGTGGACGTGGCTCCTACCGGTTCGAGTTCGACCACTACGAGCAGGTGCCGCAGAACATCGAGCAGCGGGTGATCGACACCGCCAAGGAAGCCAGGGCGGCAACTGCTTAGGGTCGAGGGCATATTCGCAATGCGCAGGGGCGGGTTTGAAACCCGCCCCTGCTGGATACTCAAATGATATTGTGACAACGCAAGCAGCAGCCCCGCTACCAGGCGTAGAACAACGCCTGGCGGCCATCGAATCTCGCCTGGCCGCACTGGAAGCCACGATGGCGCTGTTCATTGAGGAACAACGGCAATACCGGGAGGAACAGAGTGCCGAACAGCGCGCGTACCGGCAGGATACCAACGCCCGGCTGGGCCGAGTGGAAGCCAACCTCACCCGAATCTACCTCACTCTCATCGGATTGATGGGCACCATTATCGTTGGTGGCATCATCCTCAGAGTGCTTGGCTGATGAGATTCATACTTGAGTGGGTAACGAGGCCGAGGCGTAGCGCTATTCGCAAGACCTGCGGTCGATGACCGGTGGACGTGGCTCCTACCGGTTCGAGTTCGACCATTACGAGCAAGTGCCGCAGAACATCGAGCAGCGGGTGATCGACACCGCCAAGGAAGCCAAGGCGGCGACTGCTTAGGGTCGAGGGCATATTCGCAATGCGCAGGGGCGGGTTTGAAACCCGCCCCTAATTTTTGCGAGTGCTTGCGACCGGTACCTAAAGCGGCGATGCGAATATGTCCGACACAGCGATACGGAGACCCGGTATAACGCCGATGTCGATGACGTCCCCAACGCGATACACAGCCTCCTCCGCGTACACGCCGACATTGCCATTGGTGGTTGGTTCTGCCAGGGCGCGAACCGATTCCTCTTCGACGTCCACGATCAAGTAAATCGGAATGTCGTGGCGCGCGTATAGTTCACGCTTGGTTTCCAGATCGTGCCTCGTGTTCGACGGAGACAAGATTTCCACCACCAGATCGGGCGGGCCTTCGCAAGCCCGATCCGACATGATTTGCCGCCGGGCCGCGCTGACAAACAGCAGATCCGGCTCAACTGTCGATTCGTCCGGGAGCATCACTGCAAAAGGCGCGGCATACACCAGCCCCAACCGGTGCGGCCGGATATGACTGCTGAACAAAAAAAACAGGTTGCCGGAAACAAGTTGATGCTTGACGCTGGGCGCTGCGGCCATGTGATGCAAAACTCCGTCGACCAGTTCCCACCGTTCGCCCTCCGGTGTGGCGAAATAATCCGCGTAGGTGTATTTTCCCTTCAGCCTCGTCGATACCATGGCGGCCTCTCAAACTCTTGCGGTTAAGTGGTCGGAGCTGGCTGCTAGAATCCCCACGTCGGTTGGTATTCGCCGTACACGTCGCGGAAGACGCCCATCATCTCGCCCAGGGTCGCCTCGGCCTTGACGGCCTCGATGAGGGGGTACATCAGGTTGGCGCTGCTGCCATCTTGACGGGCGGCGGATTCGAGGGCGCGGAGGCGGACAGCGACTTCCCGGTCGTCGCGGCGGCGGCGCACTTCGTTGAGGTGGGCAATGTGGCGCTGCTCGCCCGCCTCGTCCACGCGCAGTATCGGGATGTTCAGGCTTTCATCCTCGTCCACGTATTCGTTTACGCCGACGGTGATCCGTTCCCGGCGGTCTTCTTCCTGCTGGTAGATATAGGCCGCGTCGGCGATCTCGCGCTGGAAGAACCCCGACTCGAGCGCAGGTATCACGCCGCCATGGCGTTCAATCTGCTGAAAATAGTCGTAGGCGCCGGCCTCCACCTGGTTGGTCAGCGTTTCGAGGAAATAACTGCCGCCAAGGGGGTCGACGGTATCGGTAACGCCGGTTTCGTGGGCGATGATCTGCTGGGTGCGCAGTGCCTGGAGCGCGGCTTCTGCGGAGGGCAGCGCCCAGGCCTCGTCCTTGCCGTTGGTGTGCAGGGACTGGCAGCCGCCCAGGACGGCGGCCAGCGCTTGCAACGACACGCGCACCACGTTGTTTTCGGGCTGCTGGGCCGTCAAGGATGCGCCGGAGGTCTGGGCGTGGAACCGCATCCAGCCGGAGCGTTCGTTTTCAGAGCCGAAGGTCTCCCGCATTTCCCGCGCCCAGATGCGGCGAGCCGAGCGGAACTTGGCGATCTCTTCGAAGAAGTCGTTGTGGACGTTGAAGAAGAAACTGAGGCGCGGAGCAAAGTCGTCCACCGCCATCCCTCGCTGCACGCAGTGGCGCACGTACTCGAACCCGTCGGCCAGGGTGAAAGCCAATTCTTGCACCGCGTTGCTACCGGCCTCTCGGATGTGGTATCCGCTGATGCTGATGGGGTTGAAGCGCGGCATGTTGTCGGTGGCGAACTCGACGGTATCGACGACCAGGCGCATGGACGGGTCGGGCGGGAAAATGTACTCGTTCTGGGCGATGTATTCCTTGAGGATGTCGTTCTGGAGGGTGCCACCCAACGACGCGATGGGCGCGCCCTGACGCTCAGCGGCGGCGATGTACATCGCCCATATGATCGCGGCCGGACTGTTGATGGTCATGGACGTGGTGACCTGATCCAACGGGATGCCGTCGAATACGGTCTGCATGTCCTCCAGACAGGACACGGCGACCCCGCACTTGCCGAACTCGCCACGCGCGCGGTCGTCGTCGTGGTCGTAGCCGTACAGGGTTGGCATATCGAAGGCGACGCTGAGGCCCGTTTCACCTTGGTCCAGCAGGAACCGGAAACGCTCGTTGGTTTCCGCTGGCTCACCGAATCCGGCGAACATGCGCATGGTCCATAGACGGGAGCGGTAGCCCGTGGGGTGGACGCCGCGCAGGTAGGGGTATTCGCCGGGCAGGCCGACGTCGCGCAGGTAGTCGCTGTCGGCAACCTCCGGCGGCCCGTACAGCGGAGCCACGGGTATCTGGCTCAGCGTCTTGTACGCCGACTTGCGCCTGGCTGCGCCATCGGCCCGCTGCTGCCATTCGGCGGTGCGCTGCTGGATGGCGTCGTTGTCCTGTTCGTTGGAGAGAACCACGGGAAGCTCCTGTTGGATATGCGTCAGTAGGTGAAAATGTCAGCGACCGGGCAGGAAAAGCCGGGCAGCACCGGTTCGCAGGTCAGCGTATCTTCGACGCCGAAACGCTCGACGCGGCCGTCGTCGTGGTTGGCTACTATTTCCTGCGTGGATGGGTACACCGCCAATGCCAAGCGCACGCCGGCGTCCAGCCACATGCGAATCTTGTCGGCGACATAACGGGCGCTATCGCTAGGGGACACCACCTCAATCACCAGATCTGGAATGACTTCCGAAAAACTTCTGCCCTGAGGGCGTTGGGACATTCGCTCGTATGATATATAGGCGTAGTCTGGCGCGCGGACGGTATCGGGTTGTCGCTCGATCCAGAAACCCGTCTCGGCCATACGGCCTCGTCCGAGTCTGCGTTGCCTGATGTGCGTCCCCACGCGCCAAGAGATTTCTTCCCCAACGAAACCATGGTCATCACCTGCTGGCGGCATCTCGAAAAGTTCACCTCGGATAAGTTCGCGCCGCATGCCGTTATCGGGCATTGCCAGCAGGTCGTCGGCTGTGAGCAGTTTTTTGGCGGTGGTCATGGTTTACACTCCTGCTCAAAGCGTCAGTAGGTGAATATGTCGGCGATAGGGCAACTGAATCCCGGCAGGACAGGTTCGCAAGTCAAGGTATCGGCGATGCCAAACACGTAAACCGCGCCGTCATCGTGGTGGGCGTGTATCTCGCTGGTCTGTACGTATGCTGTCAAGACCAGCCGCACGCCGGCGTCCAGCCACATTCGAGCGCGGCGTTGCGCTTCCGCCACGCTGTTTCCTGGAGAGACTACCTCCACCACCAAGTCGGGGATAAGCCCGAAAACGTAACCGCGCCGCGGCGGTGGGTCGGGGATGCGGTCGCGGGCAATGAGAGCATAGTCGGCGGCTCGGACCGTGTCCGGCCCTCGCTCGATGTAGGCAGCGGCCTCCGGGCCATCAACAAATCCCAGGTTATTCTGTCTGTTGAAAGTCGCCATGAGCCAGCCGATATTCCCGGTGACAACCATGTGCATAAAGCTGGGCGGCGGCATTTCAATGAGTTCTCCTCGGACGAGTTCGTACCACTTGCCGTCGTCGGGCATTGCCAGCAGGTCATCGGCGGTGAGGAGTTTTTTGGCGGTGGTCATGATGTGCCGCCTCCCGGCGTTGGTGATCCAACACCATAGTGATGCAGACGGGGAGTTTGGTCAATAACAAGCGTCCACATGGCGTTTCGCGCACTACCCGAAGCGGGCGTATCGCCGCCTTCCGGCTCGCACAATGTCTCCCGTACCCAGAATCGGGGTTACATCGGTGGTAACGGCTTCTCGCTCGCCACTGCTCCGTATGATTTCGACGGCACCCTGGCTTACCAGACGACGGGCTTCGCTATTGCTGGTTGCCAAGCCAGCCTGCACATAGACACGACCAACCAGTTGTTCTCCAACTTCTGCCAGACTGACTTCGGGCATATCGTCTGGAACGTCGCGGCGCTGGACGACTTGCTCGAACTGCGATTCAGCGGAGTTGGCAGCCTGGTCGTCGTGGAACACGGACGTGATGTAACGAGCCAGGCCCTTCTTGAAATCCATGGGATTGGCGGTCTCGGATTCCATGGCCCGCTGCATCTCCGCGATGTCGGCGTCGGGCACGTCGGTGAGGTATTCGTAGTACGAGGAGATCAGGCTGTCGGGCAGGGACATGAGCTTGCCGTACATTTCCTGGGGCGGCTCCTCCAGAGCGACGTAGTTGCCCAGGCTCTTGCTCATCTTCTGGACGCCGTCAGTGCCAACCAGGATGGGCATCATGAAGCACTGCTGGGGAGTTTGGCCCATCATGCCCTGCAACTCGCGGCCGACCAGCAGGTTAAACATCTGGTCGGTGCCGCCGAACTCGACGTCGGACTCGATGACAACGGAGTCGTAGGCCTGCATCAGCGGGTAGAGCATTTCAGTGATGGCTATGGGCTGGTTCTGCGCGTAGCGGTTGGCGAAGTCCTCGCGGTGGAGGAACTGGTTGATGGTGAATCGGCTGGTCAACTCAATAACGTTGGCGAGGGTGAATTCGCCGAACCACTGGCTTTGCCATTCCACCTGGGTGCGGTCGCGGTCCACGACTTTGAAGAATTGGCGCATGTAGGATTCGGCGTTTTCCAGCACCTCGGCGTGGGTGAGCATGGTGCGGGTGGCCGAGCGACCGGACGGGTCGCCGATCTGGGCGGTCCAGTCGCCGACGATGAGGATTACCTGGTGCCCGAGATCCTGGAGTTGGCGCAGCTTGCGGAGACCGACCACGTGGCCCAGGTGGATGTCGGGACGGCTGGGGTCGAAGCCCATCTTGAGACGCAATGGGCGTCCCCGCCGGAGCATCGCCGTGAACTCCTCCTCGGAGATGATTCGGCTGACGCCCCGCCTGATGATGGGGGACAAGTTATCGGGAATCTCTACTCGACTGGTCACGCTGCTAACCTCGCCGTGATTCCGGCCGGTCACGCGTTTTCCAGCCGGTCGTGTTCTTCAAGTATGCTGCGGGCGTTGTCGACGTCGCGGTTCATCTGGGTGATGAGGGCGTCGATACCGTCGAAGGTTTCCTGGCCGCGGAGCCGCGACACAAACTCCAACCGCAGGTTTTCGTCGTAGATGTCGTCCGAGAAATCGAGCAGGTGGGCTTCGATCAGGCGCTGGCTGAGGCCGAAGGTGGGGCGCACGCCGATGCTGGTGGCGGCCAGGTGCCGCACGCCCTTGACGGTGGCGTAGGTGGCGTAAACACCATCGGCGGGAATGACGAAGTTCTGGGTAGGTATGATGTTGGCGGTGGGGAAGCCCAGTTGACGGCCCATCTTGGCGCCGTGCACCACCACGCCATCGGTAGCGTATGGGCGGCCCAGCAGAAATTCGGCGCCGTCCACGTTGCCGTCGGCCAGGGAGTTGCGCACGCGACGGCTGCGGACAGCCTCGCCTTCGAGTTCCAGCGGGGGTACCGTTTCCACCCAGAACCCCAGGGACGCGCCGCGCCGGTGCAGGTATTCCAGGTTGCCGCTGCGATTGCGTCCCAAGGCGAAATCCGGTCCCGTTACGATGCCCTTCATCTTGAGGCAATCCACGAGCAGGCTGGTGAATTCGTTGGCATCGATGTTGGCCAACTCGTTGGTGAATTCCAGGCAAATCACGCGGCCCACGCCGGCTTCGTAGAGCAGGCTGACCTTCTCTTCAGGGGTAATGATTTTATTGACGGTGCGGTCGGGATTCACCACCTCGGCAGGGTGATTGCTGAAAGTGATGACGGTGGAAACCAATGAAGGAGCAGCAAGCTCAAACATGCGCCGGAGCAGGTGGGTGTGGCCCTTGTGGACCCCGTCGAAAACCCCGATGGTGATGACGGTGCCACTGCCAGACGGCGGCGCGGCTTCGGCAAGGGCCTGGCGAAAGCCACCACTGCCAAGAGTCCGGGGAGCAGGGTTTTCCGGATTGGGCATTGCTGCTGGATTGCCGCGAATAGGATGAACGGACGTAGCGCAGGCCGCAGTTAGTAGAGAGCGTTGGGCGCGTTATATAGCGCGGAAGTCCGCTGCGGCGTCGCGTAGCATAGCGCGACGATGGTAGCACACCGCCCGGCGGACGGGCAAGCAAAGCGAGCGTACGGTCAGGGCACGATATGCCGGACACTCGGCGACGTTGGAACATTGTGCCCAACGGCCGGACGTGCGCAGTCGCCGACACGGGAGGCGCCGACCGCGAGGGGACGGTTTGAATCCGCCCCCCATGGATCACAATTGGTTGGCCTGGTGTTGCGGTTGGCTTTCTCCTTTGCGGGTTTGTCTTTGGACGGGCTCGGAATTGATGGGTCGGGATGTTGCCTGCTGTCTGAGAGATTGTGCCAGAGGTGAACGGCGGTCGTTGTCAGCCCCACGGCCGGGGGTTTTACGTAAGGGTTTTTTGACCACTGAAAATTGGCAGACAGCGCGTGGGGTCGGGAGAAATCCCCCTCACCCTAGCCCTCTCCCGCCAGGGGAGAGGGGACTGCGCCGTGCGCCCAGCGTGTGGATTGACGCTGGCCCCGTTGCAACCACGCCGGGTAAGGATTGTTCGGCGCTGATCCTGGCGGAGACGGTTTTGCGATTTGGATTCTGACGGGTTGGCCGTGTGCGACCTAATTCACCTCTGGGCAGGACTGGATAGGATGTTCTTACTCGAGTGATTTCATTATGGGCTCATGTGTTCGGGTTCGTCAAGGGATGATGTGGACGGGAATTAGCATGGATGCACAGGATAAACACGATGAAGGTGCGGCAGTGGTCCGGTTGTCCTACTCTCGACAGGGGCGGACTTCTGCACCGTGAGCAGACTACCTTGCCGCCGAGCCACAATCGAATGCCCCTGGGATATCGGTGTAACAGTTCAGACTTACTGAGCCATTTCCACATTCAGCCGGTCATTCCGGACCCGGTATCAGGTACGGGGCAAGCTTTGAGCCGGAATCCAGAAAATCCTCTCCCCACTCACGGATGCCTGTCGCCAGGTTACTTGGATACCGGCACGCCGCAGGCGAATCTCCGACTTTCGCCGGTATGACGGTTTGAGTTCCTGACGGTCACCTCGAACCTGAACAGTTACCTATCGGTGGCCGTGTTGCCGTGGTTAGGTGCCCGTGCTAATCTGCGGGCCGGAAACATGAGCGTACATTGGCGCAGTCCCTTTCAGCCCAGGGGCGGAGAAGAGGTGCAATGAGAATCACCGGCGGTACCACACGCGTCCTACAAACCCCGGCCGACAACCCGCTAGTAGTGGGCATCGACCAACCGGGCACGCGGGAGTTTGTGACGCTTGACCTGCATACCGACGAGGGAATATCCGGCATTGGCATTACCTTTTTTGGCGGGCCGTTGGTCCACGCGCTGCGTCGAGCGGTGGACGACCTCGTTGACCTCGCGACGGGCGAAGACCCGATGAACCCTGAGGCAGTGTGGGGCAAGCTGATGGATGCCTGCGCGTCCGCGGGGCCCGAGGGGATTCTGTCGCTGGCACTGGCGGCGGTGGATATGGCGGTTTGGGACATCAAGGGCAAGGCGCTGGACCAGACGGTTTGCAGCCTGCTGGGCGGCTACCGGGACCGAGCGCCGACCTACGCCAGCGGCGCGCTGATGCGGCCGATGGGCGTGGAGTACCTGGCCGAGGCGGGTCCGCGACTGGTGGAACAGGGCTTTCGCCAGATGAAAACCCAGATGGGGGCGGAACCCACCGCAGCCCGCGAAGTGGCACGCATCCGGACACTGCGCGAGGGGATCGGCCCCGACATCGACCTGATGTGCGACATCAACCAGTTGTGGAACGTCAACCAGGCCATTCAGATTGGGAGCATGGTTGAGGAGTACCACCTGTTCTGGCTGGAGGACGTGGTGGTACGGGACGACTACCAGGGACTGGCACGGGTCGCCGACGCGCTGGTGACGCCGATCTGCGCCGGCGAGTATGTCTATGGCATCAGGTCGTTCCGGCACATGGTGGAGCAACGGAGCGTGGACATCGTGATGGTTGACCTGCTGCGGGCCGGCGGCATCACGCCGTTCCGCAAGATCGCGGGGATGGCCGAGGCGTTCAACCTGCCGGTGGTTTCGCACCTGATTCCGGAGGTGCAAACGCACACCATAGCCGCGATTCCCAACGGCCTGACCGTGGAATACATGCCGTGGACGCTGCGGCTGTTTGACGAAACGCCGGACATTGTGGACGGTGAGATTGTGGTTCCGGACCGTCCGGGCCTGGGTCTTTCTTTCAGCCAGGACGCCATCGCCCAGTACGGGGTTGCCTAACCTCAAGCAAATTTGCATGGATGCACGGGATAGACAGGACGGATTTTATTTGTTCCTGATCCATGCAAAACGAATTGCCACACAACGACTTCGAGGAGATTGACGAATGGCTACCTATCAACTGCGGATTTATACCATTAACCGAGGCATGATGGATTCATGGCTGGGCGTGTTCAACGAGCACATCCGCCCGCTGCACGACCGGCTGGGAATTCCGGTGGTGTCCAGCTACGTGAACGCGGACCGGACGGAGTTCATCTGGGTGCGCCGATTCGACAGCGCGGACGAGATCGCCGAGAAAGAGGCCGCCTACTTCGCTTCTCCGGAGCGCTCAGCGCTGGGGGACAGGCCGACGAGCCACATCGCCAAGATGGAGGTGCGCGTCATGGACGGCGTGGAGGAAACTGCGGGCGTGGCGTAATCTGGTCGGAGGAGCCACCCTCACCCTAACCCTCTCCCGTCAAGGGAGAGGGGATTTTTTAGCCCTACAGGTTTTTGACCATCTCCCGGTGGGGGATACCCTCTTCTAGGAACATTTCGCCGACTTCGTGGTAGCCGTGCTGCGCGTAAAAGGACTTGACGTATTCCTGGGCGTGAAGGGTGATCTGCCGGAATTCCAGCGACCGGCCCTGTTCCTCGAGGAACGTCAGTACCTTGCCTCCCACGCCGTTGCGGCGCCACTCGCGTTCGACGGCCATGCGTCCGATGTGGGGTCCCTTGCCGTCGACGTCGGGGAGCAGCCGGCCGGTGGCGATGACCGCGCCCTGATGCAACGCCACGGCGTGGACGGTGTCGGGCGCTGAATCTGCGTCATCGACCTCCACGTTAGCGGGTATGCCCTGTTCGCCGACGAACACGCGCATGCGCACGGTGACGGCTCCCTCGAACTCGGCGGGAGTTTCGGCGACCTTGACGATTATTTCAGGGACGTCCATTTCCGGCGTATCACCTGGGGACGGCATTGTAGGGCAGCGCTCCTATCCGGATCATGAATCGGCGGCTTGGGCGCCAGCCTGATTCTCGTGCCACGCGGAGTTGACGCCGCTCCAGTATTCCTGCCACGTCCGGCGCATCTGGGACTCGGTTGCGCCACCCCAGTAGCCTGGGGATACGAGAGGCAGGGCCTGCTCGACGCGAATCAGCGCGACGGAACGAACTCGCGAGTCCAGGCCATTCAGGGTTGACGGGCCGTTGCGCATCCGCTGGAGCACGGCTTCGTGTACGTCGTCGCCCTTGTGAATCTCCGCGACACCCTTGAACCTGAAACCCTGCCGGGCGAATACGTCCACCGTGTTGATCTCGATGGCAGGGTTGGATTCCAGGTTGCGCATGGTGCCGGGCGAGGCCAGATCGGTGAACAGGATGTGATCGTCGTCCCAGACCATGACGGTGCCCTTGGGCGAGAGGTTGGGGGTACCATCGGGGCAAACGGTGGCGACGAAGATCAGACGCTGCTCGGTGAGGGCCCGCTGCATCTCGTCGGTCAATATGCCCATGCTGTCTATAATCCTTTGTCGCGACTGATACGACCCACCAAGCGCGCCATCGGCACACGAACTGGCCGGGTGATGCTCGATCACGGGCGATCATCGGGTCTGGATCGGACCATCGCGCCAAGCGTTTCAATTGACATTGTACCCGCCCCTAGTTAGCATTGCACCAACTGAGACAACCGTCGTTCCTGTCATCTTATGGAGGCCTGCGTCATGTTCGTGCGGCGAGATCTTACCGACACCGTTCCCACCCGCGAAGGCAACATGCACTTCGTCAAACAAGGCACCGGCTACCCATTGGTGATGCTGCACCCGCTGGGCACATCCACCTGGGCCTGGAGCACGGTGATCGACGCGTTCAGTCAGCACTACACGTGCTACGCGTTTGACATGCTGGGGCATGGGAAATCGGACAAACCTACCCGACACTTCAACATACCGGACTATGCCCAAGCTTTGGACGATGCCTGCCAGATACTGAACATTCACCGGGGGCATTACGTGGGCAACTCCGTGGGGGCGGTGCTGGCCACTGAAATGGCAGCGTCGTTCCCGGACCGGCTGGACAAGCTGGTGCTGGTGGGAGCCCCGGTGTGGGACGCGCGAACCGCTCCGGAACGGATCGCCGAGGCCGCGGCCGGGTATGACGACGAAGGCATGCCTGTGCCGCGAACCATGGAACAGGCGAAAGAGTCCACCACCTTTGCGGAACCCCGGCAGGATTGGGTGGACGCTCAGAACGACACCCGAGCACAGGCGGGGGCGTGGGTGAAAAAGCTCCACGAATCGCTGGCGTGGTATGACATCATGAACCGACTGCCGTCGGTGAACGCGCGGGAAACGCTGGTGCTGTACGGAGAGGTGGACCGACTTCGGGACGGCGAGGAGCTTCTGCACAACAACATAGTACGGGCCCGCAAGCATATCATGCCGGGAGTGGGGCACATTCCGCAGATCGAAGACCCTGAGGGGTTTGTCGATGCGGTGCTGTCTTTCCTGAAGCCCGGCTCGTGAACGGGCGGGTCCGGCTGGATCCAGATTCCCCTGAACCCACGGCAACATTGACATGTCAACCATATTCGTGCGGCCCCGCAGCAGGGGCCGTCAACTACTACGCACCGCGACGAGGAAGACGGCAGGGAGTCAGCCATCGTTGGTTGTGGTGGGTGTGGGCACAGCGGGAGCGCGGCGGGCGTTGCTGTTTCTGCAGCGCATGTCGGAGCTGTCTGAGATCGGCCGGGTTCAGAGCGCCGTTTTTTACGACTGCAACGAGATCACCGTAAATTACATCCAAAGCTTCCTACGGAAGTTGTTGGGCAGGTCAAAGCACGGCACGGGGGTGCAGATCCTGTTCCCGACCTACATCCCGCTGCCCAACGGTTTCATGCGCGATCCCAAGCTGTTCGCGGAATACGAAGGCCCGTTGGAACGGGACATCGACACCATCGTGGCGCAGATCATGGTTCAATCCGAACGATGCAGCCAAACTCCCGAAGCGATCGTCGAATTTATGGGCTTTGCCGGCCATTCGGTGCTGGGCGGCCGGTTGCACCGAAAGTTGCGGGCGGCGTTTCCGGCTACAGTGATCCTGCCCATATTGATGCTGCCGGAAGACCACGTCTCGGAAGAATGGACCAGGCGGTTCATCTGGGAGCAGTTTGAGGACCTGCTGGAAGGAACGGAGTGCCTGCTGACGGCTCAATCCTCCAGCCATTTTGGCGAGGATGACCTTCGGTTGGCCACGGGTCTGGCCGGGATTGAGGTGGCCGACTTTGATGAGGAGGGCAGGACGGGCAGTCCGTTGGCTGCGGCGTGTCAACGTTTGAGCATCGCGTCCGGCGGTTGGCTGGGGATGGCAACCGTGAAGCGCAAGATGCAGTTGATGCGAAAGTTTGAGTGGTTGAGGATGCCGCCATGGTGGCGGCAATATGCAGCGGTGGGAGAGGAGGAGGAGTTGTCGAGCGCCGTGGGGCATGCGATTTGGTCGACGTTGGACCCACCGGCTCAGATAGCGGCGGGGATGAACGACTTGCGTCACGTCCCCCAAGAGGTGGTGGTGTCGTTGCCGGTCCATCCGGACGCCCTGGAACCATTGGCGACCAGCGCTGCCGAGGTCCTGGATCGCAGCAATCTGTTCGGACAATTCCCGAACATGGACATTGCTTTCAATACCGCCCGTTTCCTGGAAGGCGCTACCAGCGAACCCTACATGCACATTACGCGCGTTTACCCGGTGCAGGGGGAGTTGGCCCCAGTGATCGAAATCCTGCATCCTGACAACTCACCGGAGAACCGATCGGGGAGATGGGCGCACGAAACCGGGTTCGGGACTTATTACCACCTGGAGGCCTTCAATGGTGATGCTCCGATTCCGCCTCCCGATGATCCCGATGAAGAGTGGACGCAACACGTACGCTACATTTAGTGGTTTTTCCATAATTTTACGAAATAGTTGTTAGCGGGTTAGTTTGACGAGTTTGGGTGATTGCGACTATAATGTGTTCGACGAACGACCCGCCTAATCAACAGCGGAGCGAACTTTACAATAACTAAATCGGATCATCTATAATACCAACGAAGGAAAGTAGTTCGCAGTCAGACCACGGGCCGATAACCCGCAAACAGCGACTACCCAAAACGGCAAGGGGGTTCCAACAGCCATGCCGCCTAAATTGCAAAATCGAACATTCCACATTCGCCGCAACAACCCGCATCGCCTGGGTTCCCAGTTGGACCACGACCGCGATGGGGTGCCTCCGCCAATCGTATCCGTTGCGGTAGGTACCGCCGGCTACAAGCGCAGTTGGAAATGGGCTCAGCGAATGGGCGAGGCCGGCGTGTTGGACCGCGTGCAAAGCCTGCTGATGTACGACTGCAACCAGGGCACCATCGACACCATTGACGCCGAAACGCGGGCGATGAGGAGGCGAGACCGGAACGCCAACCTTCCGGTGATCGTCCCGGGCTATCTGCCGAAGGTGGATGGATTCCTCAGGGACCCCAACGCTTACAAGGACTACTTCGGGTTGATACACCGCGACATGGAGCGGATGGTCGACACCGTCAGCCGGCGCTCTGAAGAGGTTGGTGCGCCGCCGCAAGTCATCCTGGAATGGCTGGGGTTCGGCGGGCACGCCAAGCTGGGCGGCGTATTGCACCAGATGCTGCTGGAAAGGTTCCCTGACGCGCTGTTCATGCCCATCATGCTGATGCCCCGGGAGCATGTGCTGGAAGAGAACATGCGACGAGAGACCTGGGGAGCCTACGAAGAAACGATGGGTCTGGCACGTCCCCGGAACGTTCACGGCCCTGCCGGCGAGCCCCGGGAGATACGCGGCTATCCCGCGCTGATTACCGACAACAGGCTGTCCCGAGACTATCAACGGTTGGACCAGAAACTGGCCGTGGGCCTGTCTTCCCTGGAAGCCGGGATGCGCGACCGGGTGGACAGTGGATCGTTGGCCGAAACCGTAGCGAGCTTCGGCGGTTATTCAAACGGTTGGTTCGGGATGCGGGTAATGAGCCGCAGGCTCGACGTCAACCACGTACCACAGTTGAACCCGCGATGGCTGCCGAGTCGGATGCGGCGCTCGGAGCTGGTGGTGGTCAACGACGACGCCAAGCAGCTTTCCTGGGCCACCAAGAAAGCGATGTGGGACATTCTGGACCCGAACCGTCAGGACATGAACCTGGCCAACCACGACTTCATCCACGGCGAGTCGGTGATGAGGATGGTGGTCACGCTTCCCATTGAATCTGAAGGGCTTGCGGAGGTGGAAACCGACGTCCGCGACCAGTTGGACCGGGAAGAATTCGAGCTGGCGTACCCGAACCTGACGTGGTCTTTCGCGTCCGCCAACTTCCAGGAAAACCCTGGGGACCGGCACCTGCACGTTTCACTGTTCTATCCGTTGCAGACGGCGAACATCTACAGTATCACCGACATCATGTACGACACCTACACGCCGGCGCACATGGCGGATGGACTTGAGCAGACCGGGTTCGGCACGGGCCACTTCATGGCTCCGAACGGCTACAACACGGAGACCCAGTTCGGGTACGTATCTCGCGGAGCGCAGGTGCGGAACGAACGAGAGCGCCATGCCAGGGCCGCTGCCGCTGCGCAAGAACGGCAGCAGTATGGCAACGGCCACGAGAATGGAGCGGGCGGCGGTTTCCGGCAGTAAGTCGCGTTTTACACGCCAAAAGTCAGGGGCGGCCAAAAGGTCGCCCCTATACGTTTTACGACGACACCGTCGAATCAGTTGTCTGCGGCGAGGGCCTCCTTGCGGGCCTTCTCCTGGAAATGGGGAATGATGTATTTGCCGAACAGGCGCAGCGACTCCATCACTTCCTCGTGAGTGACCGGACCGACCTGGAACAGGGGCATGATTTCGTCAACGCCCATGCGCTCGTAGTCTTCGATGTACTTGATGCAATCGTCGGGGTCGCCGATGCAGAAACGTCCGCCGTCGTCGATGAGGGAACGGGAACTAACCTCATCAGCGCGGGCGGTGTCGGCGTTGACGGCGCGCTGGTAGTGCCACTGGTAATCTTCCGGCACCCGAGCCGGGTCATAACCCTGCCAGACGTAGGAATCGCGGATGCGTTGTTGTTCCCGATACCAGTCGATGATGGTCTCGGCGCGTTCAAAAGCTTTCTGCCTGTTTTCCATGCAGAGACCGACGGTGTTGCCGGCAACACGGGGGTAAACGAGCTTGGTTGCCGGCTCGGGGTTCTGGATGGCGTCCCGGTAGATCTTGATCAGGTTTTCCGCACGGTCGAGTCCGACGCTGGTCTGGGCGAGGCAGCCGAGGCCCTGCCGACCGACTTTCTCGGCGGTGAACTCCTGGCTCACGGCCTGCCAGATCGGCGGGTGCGGCTTCTGCACGGGCTTGGGGATGACTTCGCGCGGCGGGATGTCGTAGTGCTTGCCCTTGAATCCGAACATCTCCTCGGTCCACGCGCCTGGAATGATCTGGAGATATTCCTCGACCATCTCGGATACGTCGGGCAGGTCGGCTCCGTAGGGCAGCATCTGATAGGGGTAGCCGGAGCGTCCGATGCCCAGGTTGACACGACCGCCGGACAGAATGTCCAGGGTGGCCATTCGGGATGCCACGTTCAGAGGATGGTGCAAGGGCGCCAGGATCACCGCGATACCCAGGCGCATGTTGGTGGTGCGTTGGCTCAGAGCGGCCAACGTAATGTCGGGAGCGCTGGAGTGGGACCATTCCGAACGGAAATGGTGTTCCACAAACCACACTGAGGTCATTCCCATTTCCTCGGCGAAGCAAACCTGCTCCACCATCTCCTGGAATTTCTGCGTTTCGCTGCGGTCGTCCCAAGGCTTGGGCACCTGAATCTGATAGAAAAGGCCGAGATCCATACTGTTACGCTCCTAAGAGGGCAGATGGCCGCATTATACATACTCGGATGCTATAACACCCCGACAACACGGCGTTGTAGGGCGAAACGGCATCGCGACAAGCACGCCACGGGGAGGCTGTAAACCGCAAGACTCGATAAGGCTCAACATAATTGTCAAGCACATACACTTTTTTGAAATATGTTTGATGTTGTTGTAAAGACATACATTCAATTGACACTGTCCGAACGCCGCCCGTAGAATTGTCGGGCGATTGGGGTCATGTTCGGATGGCTCCTACTTCCCGATGACACCTGATTGAGGAACATAAGGAGAGGGCAAATTATGGCGACGAAAGCCTTTTTGCTGGTCGAGACGGCCGTGGGCCGCACACGGGACGTGGCGAACACGTTGCGAGGACTGGACGGCATCGAATCGGTGGACGTAGTTACAGGGCCCTACGACATTATCGCGGTGATATCCGGGGAGGATATGTCTGTAGTCGGAGGGCTGGTCACGGAAAAGATCCACACAGTGGTGGGAGTGGTACGGACGGTCACCTGCGTCGCGGTGGATGCTTGACGCATCATCATATCCGTGACGCAACGACGAAAGTGACAGGAGGCACCGGTGGAGTATCGTTTTACCCCGGATGACGACCAGTTTCGGGGCGACCTACGCCAGTTCATCGAGTCAGAGTTGCCCGATGGCTGGGAAGGCGGCGGCCGCTGGCCCGAAGAATACGACTGGGATTTTACGATGCACCTGCGGGGGCGGTTGGCCGACCGGGGTTGGCTGACCATGCACTGGCCGGAGGAATACGGCGGCCAGGATGCTTCGCCGGTACGATCCGCGATTTACAACGAGGAGTTGGCCTATTTGCGGGCTCCCGGCCGGGACATATTCGGGGTGCGGATGCTTGGGCCGACGCTGATGATTCACGGGAGCGAGGAGCAGAAGCAGACTCACCTGCCGCCCATCGCGCGAGGGGAAATCCAGTGGTGCCAGGGGTACAGCGAACCGGAGTCGGGTTCGGACCTGGCGTCGTTGAGCACTCGGGCAGTGCGCGACGGCGACGAATACGTGATCAACGGGGCGAAAATCTGGACGACACTGGCGCACCGGTCGGACTGGATCATGTGCCTGGCGCGTACCGATCCGGAGGCTCCGAGGCACCGGGGCATCAGTTTCATCCTGGTGGACATGAAAACCCCCGGCGTAGAAGTGCGGCCAGTGATCAACATGGCCGGCGGGCACGAGTTCAACCAAGTGATTTTCGACAACGTGCGCGTGCCGACCAGCAACGTGGTGGGCGAGGAGAACCGCGGCTGGTACGTGGCGGTGACGCTGCTTGACTTTGAGCGTTCTGGAATCGACTACTCGGCCATCGCCCGTAGGCTGCTGGACGATACTCGTGAGTACGCGGGGAACGTGTCGCGGAACGGGAGCAAGGTTACCAAGATCCCCTGGGTACGGAACCTGCTGGCGGACCGATACGTGGAGTGCGAGGTAGCGCGGCTGATGGCCTACAACGTTGCCTGGATGCAGGGCGAGGGATTGGTTCCCAACAAGGAAGCATCCATGAGCAAAGCCTTCGGCAGCGAAACGCTGCACCGGTCGGCCAACGCGGTGCTGGAGGTGACCGGCCTACCAGGGGCGTTGGCGCGAGACGAGATCCGGGCTCCGTTGAAGGGGCGCCTGCCCGAAAACTGGATGATCAGTTTTTCCCACAAGATCGCCGGCGGCACCTCGGAGGTGCAACGGGGCATCGTTGCAGGCAGGGGATTGGGGTTGCCGCGAGGGTAAGGTAATGACGATTAGTGCTAGTTAGTGTCAGAAGGTGAATTGTCGATGGAGCGATGGATGTGTCCGTTCTCGTCCGGTTGCATCCCGTGCCATTGCACATCAACTTGGTTAGTTTGCAATCGAGGCGGCTAAGAGAACCACACCCACATCGTCAGTTTTCGAAATGCCAGCCCAATTTCCCGACTCGGGGCAAGGCGTCAATCCGTGCGGAGACGGTTGCGGAGCCGGTTAGCATCAAGGGGGCGCAGACACTGGTCTGTCTCAAAGGGCACGAGAAAATCAAGTGCACGTTGCGCATCCGCACTGTAGGCCAACTGTTCATCATCGGCTGCTTTCGGTGCCTGTATATCCCATCGTTCAGCGAACGAACCGCAAGTATAGTTGTGATAACGCGCAAGCCACATATATTTGGCCCGCACATTATGGTCAGATTTGTGATGACCTAAACCGTTGAGCACGCTGTCTCTGTGGGCAGGCAAAAGCTCGCGGTGAATCGGGTAATCTGGGAAAAGATCTAGCTCAGACCCGAGGTAGTCAACAAATAAACGTTCGTCAGCTGGATCTTCAAGGAGTTGCTGGTGGTGCGGTGCCCAGGTAGAGTCACCGTAGTATGATAGATGCCGTGCTATCAATGGCTCGACGGACGGCGCGATAGTTAACCTCGGAGGTCCGCCCGACTGATCGAGACCAACAGCCTCCAGCAGTGCATTCCCGTATGCGACGTCGTCGTCTTGGTAGTGTTCGCCGTAAGAGATCGCACCCCTAGTATTACAACGACGGATTAGGGAGGGACGCCGGTGGTCGCATAGAGAATGGCGCGGCGTTTCTGATGGGAGCGTCGGGCTCGCTCGTTGCGCTGCTGGACGCCGTCCAGCCATAGCAACAATTCTTCCGGGCCAAAACGCGGTCGAGGCAGCATCTCACGCACCACGCGGTACACCTGCGGCCTGGTAATCAGTGGCATCTTTTTCCCCCCAATCCCGTTGCAGGGTCAGCAGGAACGCCCCCGCCAGCAGGCACAGGGCGACGTGATGATGCCATCCTCTCCAGGTGCGGGTCTCGTACTCATCCAGCCCCACGTCGCTCTTCTCGGTCTCGAACTCGGTTTCAATGCGCCATCTGGAACCGCCCACCTGGGCCAGGGTCTCCAAAGGGACGTCCGCCGCGGCGTTGGACAGGTAGTAGTGCGGCTCGCTGCCGTCCAGATTCCGTCGAAAGACCGCCCAATGGACCTCGCCGGGTTTCCGATTCGCGGTGGGCCGCACCCGCTGGGCGCTGCACTGGTAGACCCGCGGCCCCTGGCTCCCATGAGCCACCGTGATCCCTCGCCACGCTTCCTCCGGAATGGCAGCCGCCCGCTCCACCATGGTCCGCCGCTGTCCGCTCCGCAGCCTGGGTTTGCTGGGGCGCCCTTTACCCGGGTAAGCCGGACTGGTCCACTCCGGCTCCTCAGGCCACACCGTGAAGTTCGCCGGAATGTCCAAGACGTAACCCATCCCCAGGGCTGACAGTCCTTCACGAAAGGACGGCGACATCCCAAAAGCGTCATCCCCAGCCACCCATCCGGACCGCAGGTGTCCCCGCGCCAGGGCCTGTTCCACCATCTCCAACGCCCGACCCAGCGGGCTGACGTAGGCCAGGAACATACCCGCCTGGCAGTTCGCCACCTTCCCCAGTCTGCCGTCCGCCATAGGCGGACCTCGCCACCCCCACCGACCTCACACCCTGCTTCGGAAAGTCGCTGCCGTCCAGCACCCATACCCCCTCACGATGCTCCAGCCGCGGCCCCATCCGCCAGAGGCGGACTGGAGCCGGCCCATCACCAGGTCGTCGTCCCAAGGCGCCTCGGTGAGAAATCGCTGCATCCCTCGGGCGGATACGCCCACCGACTCCGACAGGTTCTCAGCGTTGCGCCGGTCCCGGGACTGCACCAGCAGGGCCTGGAGATACTTATGACCGCGCTCCCGCGATTCACAACGGCCAAACAGCGGACTGAAGTAAGCGTGAAAATCCTGAAAGGCACCGCACACCTGCCCCAAAGCCGCCGCATCAATCACCTTGCCCCTACCTCCCGTGGCCTGCGCTAATTCGCCAGCTATCCTACCAGACCAACCGTCGTTGTAATACTAAGAGTGTGTCTAAAAAGGGTCTAATTGGGATGGGCGCATGAAAGCAGAGACGGAGCAGTTGGTCGTAGCGTTTGAGTATGGAACGACCAGATTATCCCAGCGACCTCAGCGACCGAGAATGGCAACTGCTGGAACCCCTGTTGCCGCCGCCCAAACCGGGCGGTCGGCCGATCACCTACCCCAGACGGGAGATCGTCAATGCCATCCGCTACGTGTTGCGCACCGGCTGCTCCTGGAGGATGCTGCCCCATCCGCCTGAGGCGGACCACCCTGGCGCATCGTCTTCCATTACTTCCGCACCTGGCGTCGGGACGGGAGTTGGCAGCGGGCCCACGACACCCTGCATGCCATGCTGCGCCAGGCCCAGGGCCGAGAGACCAGCCCCAGCGCGGCCATCATCGACAGCCAGTCGGCGAAGACCACGGAAAAAGGGGGCCCAGAGGTTACGATGCTGGCAAGAAGGTGAAGGGACGCAAACGCTCCGCCTCAGGCGGATAGTCGATACCCTGGGACTGCTGCTGGCGGTGGCGGTGCATCCGGCCCACATTCAGGATCGGGACGGCGCTCGGCTGGTGCTGACCCGACTATCGGGACGTTTCCCTCGGCTGCAACTGATTTGGGCTGATGGGGCGTACAGCGGAAAATTGGTGCAGTGGGCCAAGACGGTGGGCGACTGGACGGTGGAGTTGGTACGTCGTCCAGCAGAACAGCACTCCTTTCAGGTGCTGCCCCGTCGGTGGGTGGTGGAGCGCACCTTCGGTTGGTTGAACCGGCAACGGCGATTGAGCAAGGACTATGAGGCATTGTGCGAAACCACTGAAACCTGGCTGTACATCTCGATGACTGGGCTCATGCTACGCCGTTTGGCCCGCTTCCCTACTTTTTAGACACCCACTAAGAAAAAAGCCATCTAACGCGAGGCTGGTTTGGACCTGTGAGAAGAGTGTGAGGATAGTGCCGAGCTCGATTTCTCCGTCATTGCGGAGACGGTCGCCTAACGGGTAAGCTACGACAATATTGTCGGTGAAAACCTTCATGTCGAACATGGACGTACCCGGTGGGTAGCCGGGTTTAGCCTCGCGCACATTACCGTAAGCCTTGTCTAAGGCTCGCTTGATCCTTTGAAGGAAGCTGTTTCCCGAGGCCAAACGGAAAGCTTGCTGCGTTTCCGCACGGAACCCGAGGATATCGGCGTAGCAGACGATCGTTGGACGCATGGAAGGGGATTGTGGGTCCCAAAGGGCAGTCATCTTATACTCCTGTATGCGACGTGGACGATACCTCTGGGATAAGTGTGCCCACGGAATATTTTCGAGCAGCCGTGCTCCGGAAGTGGCGCGTCAGCACGCGGCATTACCCCTCCCCCGTCGGCAACCGTACCGCAATTTTCTTCTGAGCCATGGCTGACGCACCTCCCCGCATCGCTGTTTGCCACCAACGCAGCAACCAAAGCTCATTTCTCCCTTTATCTGCCAACCCAGATTTGACCAAATACTAGCACCGATGGTTAGCAGGTATTTACCGGTTACTCGGCGCGCGCGGTTTTGTAAGCACCAGAGAGGCGAACACCTCGGCCTCTTCGGGCGTGAGTTCCTGCATAGCATTGCGGCAGCGATTGAGGACGCGGAAGATGGTTCGCGGCGTGAGCGAGAACCGCTGGGCGGCTTCCTTTATGGAAATCCCCTCGGAATGGATGGCGGCAGCAATGCGAAAGTCGCGGGCCAAGCGGCGATAGTTGGTAAACCAGGCCATATCGTCGAACTTGCAACGCGAAAGGGGACATTCCAGGCAGGTGCGGGCGACCTCACATCCGTTATCTGCGTAGTAATCAAGACCGGGCTCCCTGGTTCGGCGTTTGCTGGCGGCAACGGCGTTCACTCCGTACATAGCGACTCCGAAACGTGTGTTCTTTATTTGCCCAATTATAGAACCGCCGTTCGGTATGGGTCAAGCAATTTCAGAACCAATCATCGTTGTCGGAGCGCTGCACGACCTCGCCTGACAAACCGGCCTGCGCCAGCAGCAAACCGGTCCAGCACAGGCGGTCAATGTGCTAACATCAACGGGTAAGAAGGTGGTGTAGCGATGTTGAGATTCCTCTGGCCCCTGCTGCTGATGTTCGGCCCTCAACTGGCGCCGCGGGTGATCAAGTTTGTGCGGGCGGTATGGCTGTTGCACAAAGACCCCCGGGTGAACATCGTGCTCAAACTGCTGATTCCCCTGGCATTGGTGTACGCGGTCTGGCCGTGGGACTTTATCAAGGACCGGATTCCCTTCGGATTGGGACGCTACGACGACATCATCATCTTCGGGTTGGCGGTCTTCATTTTCTGGAAGCTGTGCCCGCCGGCGGTAGTGCGGGAGCACATGGGAGAACCGCCGCCGCCCCGTCCAGAAGACCAGGACCCGGACAGCGTAGTGGACGGCCAGGCCCGTCCAAGGGACGATGGCGAAACGCGTGAGTGAACATCTCGCGCATGACGTACGACCGGGTAACGAGGGGCGGGTTTAAAACCCGCCCCTACACACAGGTGCAGCGATGTCTCAGTTGGTTGATGCCAGGGAGTTGGAACCTTCGATGCCGGGTGATGAGGGTATTTCGTTGTACGTTCACGTGCCCTTCTGCCTGAGCAAGTGCCCCTACTGCGATTTCAATACCTACCAGGGCATCGAGTCCCAGTTTGGCGATTACCTGACGGCAGTCACCGGGGAGATCGAGGCCTGGGCGCGGGCGCTGGGACGACCGACGGTGAACACCATCTTCCTGGGAGGCGGTACGCCCTCCTACCTGCCGGATGGGGACGTGGGCCGAATACTGGAGGTAATCGCGAATACATACCCGGTGCGGGGTGACGCTGAGATAACTGCGGAGTGCAATCCGAATGACCTGACCGCTGAGAAATGCGTGGAGTTGCGGGCAGTGGGGATCAATCGCATCAGCATGGGCGTACAGAGCATGGACAACGGCCTGCTGGCGATGCTGGGGCGGCGGCATGATGCGGCCGAAGCGGTGGCAGCGCTGGGAACGTGCCGGGGGGCTGGATTCGACAACGTGAACCTGGACCTGATGTATGGGCTGCCGGGCCAGACGCTGGAGCAGTGGCAGGACACGGTGGAACGAGTTCTTGGGCAGTCGCCGGAGCATATATCCATGTATTCGCTGACGCTGGAGGACGGGACGCCGCTGAAACGATGGGTTGAACAGGGTCGCCTGCCCGAGCCGGACCCCGACGTGGCGGCGGACATGTACGACCTAGCCCGATCCGCCCTGCGCGACGCTGGCTACCACCACTACGAGATCAGCAACTGGTGCCGGGACGGAAGAGAGTCGGAGCACAACCTGGCCTACTGGCGCAATTTGCAGTGGCTGGGGGTGGGACCGGGCGCTCACTCGTCGCTGGGCAGTTGCCGGTTCTGGGCGGTGCGCTCGCCACGGGAATACGCGCGGAAAGCGGCAGAGTGGGTCGCGATGGCGGAACCGTGGGCGTCCGCGACTGCGGAGCGTGTTGAGGGAGTGCCGACGGTCGACGGCCTGGAGGTTATCGACGAGGCGACGGCGGCGGCGGAGACGATGTTCCTGGGACTGAGGCTGCTGGATGGGATGGACGTGGCAGCAGCGTCGGAGAGGGTTGGGATTGACCTGACGGGACGGTACGCGACTGAGTTGGAAGAGTTGACAGAGGACGGGCTGCTGGTGCGAGAAAACGACGGACGGCTGCGGCTGGCGGAGGAGGCTTACCTGGTAGCGAACCAGGTGTTCACGCGGTTTTTAGTAGAATAGCGGGGTTATGTGGCAGGCTGTTTCGAATCTGATACGCCTGATCCCTACGCTGATTAGTGAACTTCCCCCGGTTTGGAGGCGCATTGTCATTATAGGGGCGTTCGCCACGGTTTTTGTGGCTGGGATTTGCTTCGCGCTGTCCTGGCGGCTGAGCGGCGGCGTTCCGCCGACGGTATTGACTGGCCCTTTGTCAATATTTCTGGACGCCAAACTGTTGGCGCTCGCTATAGCCGCGATAGTGGTCATTCTGTCTTGGTTGGGGATGCTGATTTACTCGCTTTATCGGAGGAACTAGACCACCGCCTGATTATGCTAACTATCATTATCACACCAACGATTGTCCAACCTGCTGCGGCCAAGGACACTAAGCTCACGCCGATCAGAACGGTCAAGTCATCGCGAATCAGGAACACGCCGGACATCACCACGAGTAAGCCGATGGCAGCGATACCGGCAGCAAGATAACTGATGGCCCCCAACCAATCATCCGCAGAAGGTGGACCTTTGACCGTAGGCTTGACGGACGCGGTACCGTCCATTCCGATTTCTTCATTCTGCACGTTAGGTGTAGCCATTTTGCCTACCTCATAAGTTCATCTTATCAAATGCAATAACAAAAGGGCAGCGTAATCGGGCTTTTCAGGCTGTGCTAAACTGCCGGCGTGTGCGGCTGCGGCCCACACTAACATTTGATTTTCCTGTTGAATTCGGAGGCTTTATATGGCGGTGCAGCCTTACACCATTTCGGTGTCGGATGACGTATTAGAGGACCTCAAGCACAGATTGGCCCACGTGCGGTGGCCGGATGAGATTCCGGGAGCCGAATGGGACTATGGATCCAACCTGGACTACATCAAAGAGTTGGTGGCGTACTGGCGGGACGGTTTCGACTGGCGTGCGGCCGAGGCGGGGCTGAACTCCGTGGACAACTTCTACACCACCATCGAAGGGCAGGGGATCCACTTCATCCACGAAAAGGGCCAAGGGCCGAACCCCATGCCCATCATCGTAACGCACGGGTGGCCCGGCTCGATATACGAGATGAACAAGATCATCCCGATGCTGACGGACCCGGCGAGCCACGGAGGAGACCCTGCCGACTCGTTCGACGTGGTGGTGCCGTCGATGCCGGGGTACGGGTTCAGCGCGCAAACCCGGGAGCGCGGGATGAACACGCGCCGGATCGCCGAACTGTGGGACAAGCTGATGGCCGATGAGTTGGGTTACCAGCGCTATGCCGCGCAGGGCGGAGACTGGGGCGCCGGCGTGACCGCTCGACTGGGGTTTCATCACTCCGACCACGTGCTGGGCATACACACCACCTCGGTTACCCAGGCCATTCCCTACCAGGGCGCGAGCCTGCAAGGGCTCAGCATGCGGGAGCGGCTGGAGCAGGTGATCGGCACGCCGCAGGGCGGATACCGACGGGACTTTGCGGCCTCGTTGTCGGACGAAGAGTTGGCAATGATCGACCAGCGCGTCTCGTGGGCGGCGGCCGAGGGCGGATACGCGCACATCCAGGGCACCAAGCCGCAGACGCTGGCGTACGGCCTGAACGACTCGCCGGTGGGCCTGTGCGCGTGGATCGTGGAGAAGTACCGAACGTGGAGCGACTGCAACGGCGACGTGGAAAGCGTGTATACCAAGGACGACCTGCTGACCACGGTGATGATTTACTGGGTTACGCAGACGATCAACTCGAGCACGCGGTTGTACTACGAGAACGGGCGGACGCCGTGGTATTTTGGGCCGGAGGACAGGATCGACGTGCCATGCGCCATTGCGGTGTTCCCGAAAGAACTGTCCACGCCGCCGCGGTCGTGGGCGGAGCGCACCTACAACGTGCAGCGGTGGACTGAGATGGACAGCGGCGGCCACTTTGCCGCGCTGGAGAAGCCTCAGGAACTGGTGAACGACATGCGGGCGTTTTTCCGCGGCTTGCGGTAGGACTGGCGGCCGCAGTGTCCGACCGGCATACGAACCAGGAATATCATCATGGGAACCACTGAATGGACGATCATCGCCACCGCCATTGCGCTTTTCGTCGCTTTGGGGTCTCTGATAAGGGTGAGCAGCACAGGCGCCAAGAACGAACTCAAAGGAGATTTAGCCAACGTCAGGTCGGAACTGAAGGGGGACATAGCCGACCTGCGTGCTGAGTTGAAGGGGGACATAGGCGACCTGCGTGCCGAGTTGAAGGGGGACATGGCCGACCTGCGCGCCGAGTTGAAGGGGGACATGGCCGACCTGCGCGCCGAGTTGAAAGGGGACATGGCTGATCTACGCACGGAATTGAAACTTGACTTTCAAGCCAACCGTGCGGAGATCATAACCAACCGCCGTATGCTGGGGCGTTTTGCGCTGCACCGCCACGGCGAGGACGGATTGCCCCTTGCGCCACTGACCGACACTCTGGAACCGCCCGAGGGCAGTGGCGATCCTACCGTCGGCGAGAACGGCGACAATTAGCCACTGAATTACAGTCAATGCTGACAGAGTTTGTAAAACCCGCTACCATGTCTGCACTTGGTGAACAGTTGAGTCCGGAGCGCCGGGCGACACAAGGAGGAATCCGTTAGATGATTACGAAGTTTGGCAGCCTCTGGGCCGGCAACGTCGATATGGACAATCCCGGCTACCAGGGTACCCCGGCCAACGACCGCTGGCTATCGGACGAAGAACTGGCCGGCGGCGGCATTGAAAAGGCCGAACAGATCGCGATCGCCATGGACCGCTTGGGGTATGACACGTTCTGGGCGGCAGAGCACCACTTCCAGCGGGAAGGGTACGAGGTCATTCCCAACCTGCTGATGCTGTGGGTGCACCTGGCACACCTGACCGAGAAGTTGCGGTTCGGCTGCGGCTTCAACATCAACCCGATGTGGAACCCCCTGCGCCTGGCCGAAGACTATGCCACCGCCGACTGGCTGACCGACGGACGGGTGCGGTTCGGCGTAGGTCGTGGGTACCATACCCGCGAGGTGGAGTCGTTCGGCGCGCCGATCATGGACCAGAACGCCAACCGCGAACTGTTCGAGGAGCAGGTTGAGGTCATCTGGAAGGCGTTCAACCAGCGCAGCTTCTCGCACCACGGCAAGCACTACAACATTCCGCCGAACGTTCCGTACCGGGGCTATGACCTGGAGGAAATCACACTGGTACCTCGGCCCAAGTACGAGGTCGAATGGTGGCAGCCGGTGGTGTCGGCCAGCGATCGGGCCATCAACTTCATGGCCAAGTGGGGAATCAAGGGCATCATCGGCGGCGGCGCGGCAACCGGCGGCGCCAGCGACGACGTGATCCACCGGTGGCAGGCGATACACGCCGAGCACGGTAAGGAATGGCAACTGGGCGAAGGCTTGGCCGTCGGCTACTCGGTTCAGATTGCCAACTCCGAAAAAGAGGCGATGGACCAGGCCCGCCTGTGGATGGAAGAACGGGTCAAGATGTTCGGGCCCCTGGGGTTCATTGCCGGCCTGAGCCAGGAGCAACTGGACGCGCTGAACGCCTTTGGCCGTCCGGTGCCGCAGGGTCTGAAGATGCCCACCATCGAAGAGTCGGTGGCGGCCGGCCAGTACCTGGTCGGGCCCCCAGAGCGCATCACCGAGCAGTTGATGGAAGTGCAGGAGAAGTACCCGGGTCTTGAGGAGGTCAACATCGGCGTGACCAACATGGGAATGCCAACCAGCGCGTCCATGGACCAATTGGAGTGGTTCGCCAGGGATGTGATGCCGCACTTCGAGACGAAGCAGGGTTCGGACAACTAGTCCGCAATTTCCGGCGCAATTCGGGCCGGCGGCTGTAAGTCGCCGGCCCATTAATGTGCGTTTTGACCTTTTCAACGAACCACGACCCGTTGACAACCGCTGTGGTGGGCACGACCACCTGGGGTACCACGTTGGCGGTGCTGGCAGCCCGCGGCGGTGCTCCGGTAAGCCTGCTGTGTCGTACCAAGGACGAGGCGGATGAGTTGGGGAGCGCAGGGGAACATGCGAGGCGGTTGCCGGGGGTCGCTTTTCCGCAAACCTTATCCCCCGAGGCCACCGTTGAGCGGGCGATGTCGTCCGTGCGGTTGGTGGTAGTTGCCGTTCCGTCGGACCGATTCCGGGACAACATACGGCGCATCGCGGCACACCTGCCGTCGGACGCGGTGGTGCTTAGCGTCACCAAGGGTCTGGAACTGCCGGCGGGGTTGCGGATGAGCGAGGTGTTGGCACAAGAATTGTCAAACCACCCGTCGGAAAAATTCGCAGTGTTGTCGGGGCCCAATTTGGCCGGCGAGGTGATTGCGGGAAAACCGGCATTGACCGTGGTGGCAGCGCCCGACGAGGCGGCGCGCCAGTTGGTTCAAGACACTCTAATGTCGCCGGCGTTTCGCGTTTACACCAGCGACGACGTGGTGGGCGTGGAGATGGGCGGTTCCCTGAAAAACATTATCGCCATCGCGGCCGGGATGGCGGACGGACTGGGCGCGGGAGACAACGCGAAGGCGGCGCTGGTAACGCGCGGGTTGAGCGAGATCGGACGCCTGGGCATCGCCGCGGGCGCTCAACTGATGACGTTTGCGGGATTGGCCGGTTTGGGCGACGTGATGGCGACCTGCAACAGCCCGTTGAGTCGCAACCGGCGGGTTGGCGAGGAACTGGCGAAGGGGCGGACGCTACCCGAGATTCTGGCCGGCATGGACGCGGTGGCGGAAGGGGTGAACACCACTGTTGCCGCGCTGGAGATGGCGGAGAAATTGGACGTAGATATGCCGATCACGCGGCTGATGTCGCGGGTACTGTTCGATGGGCTGCCAGCGGCGGAATGCATCCCCGCGCTGATGGAGAGGCCGCCGCGAGCGGAGTGGTAGCGCAAGGATCTGGGTAGGTGCCATATACATCAACAGAAGGGGGAGAATGATGGCGAGGTGGAGCCTTTACGGCGTGCGCATTGACGCACAAGACAAACTCACCAGGCGCAAGTACGTTTCCAGCCCTTCGGTGATGGGATGTACTCTGATTGCTGAAATTACAGCCATGCTGTCGGATTGGGGCATTGACGAGTTGCAATCCAAAGGTCGGGCATTGCAACCGATAGAAGCCGAGTGGTGGGAACGGGATTGGATTTTTGCCGGCAGCTTGCGCGATTTGCTTGAACAGGGCGAAATGGCCGACGACAGCCATCTGATTGAATCAGACATCGCCTGTGATTGGGCGTACATCCTCAATTTGGACGACCTGCGGTTCGAGGTGTATCAATACTTTCAAAGGGAGCCACACCAACGCGGGAGGTACGCCAACTTACGGCCCGACAGCCGAGGGAAGTTTTATCCGGTGGCTCTCATTAAAGACTGGCCGCTGGACGCCTTGCCGAAACCTTATGACTTCCTGCAAGAACTTATTGCCATCGAACCAGCAGCTTCGGAGATTGAATAACACGCTTACCGCAACTCTCGCGGCAACGTGAAAGTAATGTCCTCCTCCGCCCCCTCCAGCAGGGTCACGCGCTCGGGCCGCAGGGACTCGATTACGGCTTCGACCAGCACCTCAGGCGTTGATGCGCCTGAAGTGACTCCCGCACGGCGGCATCCCACCAGCCAGTCGGGGTCGATTTCGCCGGGCCCGTTGATGAGGTAGGCGGGCGTACCGTTGGCTTCCGCGACCTCCCTCAGGCGATTGCAGTTGGAGGAGTTCTGCGCGCCGATGACCAGCACAACGTCGACCAGGCCCGCCATCTGCGTTACGGCGTCCTGCCGGTTGGTTGTGGCGTAGCAGATGTCGTTGCGCACGACTGCGCCAGGAAAGCGTTCCTGGATTGCACCAATGGCGTTGCCGGTATCGCCGACAGACAGGGTGGTCTGGGTAATGACGGCGACCTCGGTATCGGCGGGCCAATCGATGTCGGCGCTGACGTCCTGCTCAGCGAGCGGGGAGGTATCGTTGATCAGCGTCATAGGGGCTTGCCCCATCGTGCCACGGACTTCCTGATGCCCCTGATGTCCCACCAGCAGGACGCGCTTACCCTCCCGATGGTACTTTTTGGCCTCGTTATGGACGCGGGTAACCAGGGGGCACACGGCGTCGATGACGCGGAGGTTGCGTTCGTTGGCGCGCTCGAAATCCTCCGGCGGAGAGCCGTGGGCGGAGAAAACGACGAGGGAGCCTTCCGGTACCTCGTCGACTTCCTCGACGGTGATGGCGCCCTTGCGTTCCAGCTCGGCTACGACGTAGGGGTTGTGGACGATCTGGTGCTTGACGTACACGGGCGGACCGAAGCGTTCCAGACATTCTTCGACGACGTCGATGGCCCGCACGACGCCGGCGCAGAAACCGCGGGGCGAACTCAGTATGACTTCAACCATCTTGATATCCTCTCTGGTTGTGCAACTGCCTTTGGTGCCCGTGAGATCTTTCAAGCTCATTCAGTACAATCCTGTTGATTCTGACCGCTGTGATGTAGTCGTTTCTACGCGCTGTCCGGCGTCCAGCCCCACGGACGGGGACCCCAACCGGCCTCGAATACCTCGCCGCGCTTGACGGACAATACCGGAACCACGGCGCGCTCGGACTTGCGTCCGTTGCCCAGCACGTCGTACACGACCCAATCGCCGTCCTCGATGTCCAGCACGGATACGTCGGCCTGCTTGCCCACGGCGAGACTGCCCAGGCGATCTTCCTCGCCGATGGCGCGGGCGGGGTTGATGGTACACATCTCCACCACGCGGTCCAGGGTGAAGCCCATGGCCAGGAAGCGGGTCATCATCTCGGTCATGCTGTGGACGGTGCGGATGCGCCCGGGGAGGGTAAGGTCGGTGCTGATGCAGTGAGGCTCGACGCCCTGATCGAGGACGCGCTCGCCGATGTCGAAGCTGAAGTTGGCGCGACCGTGGGCGGTGTCGAGCCAGACGCCACGTTCGTGGGCCTCGCGGGCTTCGGGGACGAGGTTGCCGTCGCTGTCCAGCACTCCGCCGGGATTGGCGGTGAAAAAGTGCGTGACGATATCGCCCGGCTCCATGATGGGCAACAACTCCCGGATGACCTCGGCGGGGTAACGTTTTTCGGTATCTCCGATGTGGACCATCAGGGGTACGCCGGCTTCCCTGGCGGCGCGCTTGGCCTGGCGGGGCATCTCCATGCCCATGATTTCCAGGGCGGGCGACACCATGCGAGCCTTGATGCCGCGGATGACGCCGTTGCTTTCCTCAACGACCTGAATTGTGCGCTCGAGGTCGATGCTGCTGGGGGCGAAGATGTCGGGCGTGGTCGCCAACCCCGTGCGGCAGATGTGGAGGAACGGAATGATTTCGGTGTGGTTGTTGGGGATGATGTGCGCCGGGAATCCACCGTAGGTGTCGCAGCCGCTGCTGCCGGCGTCCACCATGGTGGTCACGCCGGCGCGGACGCCGCCGAGGTCGGCATTCACGCCATTGCCATTGACGCCTTCGTAAACGTGGGTATGGAGGTCGATGAGACCGGGGATGACGTATCGGCCGTTGACCTCGACGACACGGTCCGCGTCATCGGCCGGGAGGTCGGCGGCGACAGTGGAGATTTTCCCGTCAGCAATGCCAACATCGAAGGCACCATGCAGGCCTTCTGTTGGATCGATCACAGTGCCGCCCTTGATAATCAGATCGTACGTAGCCATCGCAAGGTTCCCTCCGAAGCGGTTGGTCGAGTACGGGCGCCGGCGGACGCCCGGCCGGCTCCGGCCAGCGTAGTGAGTGCCCGCAGTAGTGTCAAGCAGGATGGACTCGCCGCCAGGGACATTCGGTTATTGCTGGGCGGGTGGGTAGTCCGCTCATCCCGTGCCGCCGTAGGATGAGCCCTCAATCCCATCCCGTTATCCAGTCCATCCCGCCGCAGGTCCGCCTTTGGCGGATGCATCCATGAAAAATGAATTTCCCGACAGTGACACCCGCCCGTTGCACCACTCCGCACCCACGTTCTATCCTAACTGTGTCAGGTTCCCCGCTCGGCACTCGAGAACCGGGCGGGGTCGCCGCATCGCATGCAGCGGCAGCCACCAAACTACTCATCATGGCGAGGTGTCAAAAAGGTTCGGGTCGCTCAACGGCCTGTCGGTTACCCAAAAGCAGAATACGGTTCCCAAGGAGCCTAGAATCGTTTTCTCCGCGATCAAGCTCCCGGAACCCAGCGGGTGTTACCACCGCCCCGTGCTCGCGCTGCCCCGGTATCATTGGCCGGCTGACCGCGAGGACACGGAAGCCTAGGACGATATCTTTCTGCGCAAGCAAAAAACAGTGTTGGCCGTGCAGAGTTCATCCGCCTCAGGCGGAACACGCAACCCGAACCACAACCTGACACCCAAAACCTCAAACCAACAACCAACCCTAAGGGAGGAAAACACCCAGCGAAACACCACCCGAAACCGACAGCGGCGCTGGCACGATAACTCGCGCGCTTTTCACTGTCGAACGGATGCTGAAATATTGGCACAAACGGCGATTGAACCGAAGCCGCGCTATGTTGGGGTTCCGAGTCAGTCGGACCCACGCGGCCTATACCAAAAGGACCAACATGTGATGGTGAGGAAGCCGATGATTTTGCCGAGGATGGACGATGGGGCGGTCGGCTCGCCGGAATTGCCCATGGGGCCGCCGCCGGGCGTGTGCGGGGGTTCGTGTCCCCAGCGGTAAGCCGCCGCAACAAGATTGCCGCCCACTACGAAGACCATGTACACGAAAACGGATGTCGCGTGCCAGAGGTAACCCACATTGAACCTTTGCAGGGTTTCCTCAGGCGACAGACCGATCCGATCGAAATCTATGGCCCATGAATACAGCAGGTTGTGGTCGGGGAGCATGGCGGGCAAGTTGGGGGTCAAGTATATGGTCAGCATTACAGCCGCGCCGATGGTGGTCAAAACCATGCCCACTATCAAGATAGCCCACAGCAGGAAACGCCGGTCGCGTTCGTCGGGCGCCACGCTGGCATCGCGCATCAAGAGAAGTACGATGCAGACAGCAGTGAGGACGGCGAACGACACCCCGAGTTGCAACACAATGGCTGTGTTAGTGATCACCGCCATCGTTGCGTAGACCAAACCGATCGGCAACACCACGACTGAGGCCGCTCTGCGGACGGGGTTTCCGGTTTGACGTGGGACTCCGTACTGCCAATTCCACAGAGCGCAAAACACGCCCCCAGCGACCGTGGAGAGAGCAAGGTTGACCAAGAGAGCCAGCATGTAGGGCATCGGCGTGTCCCCGAAAGTCCCGATAGCAGAGAACCCATAATGGTCCATGCTGAGCGCAGCGCTTTGCAAGAGCGGTGTGGTCAGGAGGACAAACACCGATATGCAGAAAAACTCGCAGAGGTCGTACGGGTTGGACATCCTGAGGAATGCTGCGCCCAACCTGATGCCGACCACCGCTCCGATGTAGGCGATGGGCATCCACATTTCGTTCCAACCCAGAGACGCCAACAAGTAGGCGCCTCCGATGGTGGCCAACGCGGGCAACAGGCAACTGACGACGCTTTGAAAGATCGTTGGGAAGGAACGAGGGCGCGAACTTGCGATGGCAGGCTCGGTCGGATAATTTGCGCTCGGATCAGGGAGTTCTGACGCCGACACAGTTGCAGCGTCGCCGGCGGCGACGGTGCGCACGTCAGGATCGCTGGATTGGGACTGGGCAACGTCGGTGACCAAGACGGCCGAACCCGGTCCGTCAAGGCCAGAGTCGGATTGGTCACCCAGACCGGCCAGCGCAACCAATCCTTCCACTTCGGCCCTGGTCAGGTTCAGCGCGCGCCCAAAAACCTCCAGGCGTTCCCTGCTAGGACGGGTCGCTCCGGATTCCCAGCGAGACACAGTCGTGTGGCTGTAACGCTGGGCATAATTTCTGTCAACCGCAGCCATGCGGCGGAGCAGTTCATCCTGGGTCAGTCCCCTCCCGCCCTCTGCAGAAGGGAAGGATTCTCGATAGGCGCGCATCAACATTCCGACTTGAATAGCCCTGGACCGTTGAACGTCGCGTTCCAACATCGCAGCCTCTCGCATGTCGAGATAAATTTAGAGGTGAAATATCTTTCACACTATTTTCAAATGGAATATGGTGCATTATCCGTTTATCCTATTGGCCTGACAAGCACGCGTTACGCTGGGCCTTGGCACAATGCCGTCACGAAACCAGTAGGTTGTGCAAATTCTACAGCTGCACCATATCTTTTTCGTCACAAAATCCGTGGCGATTGCAAGAGTGGGCAATTCAATATTACGATTTCGGATAAAGGCTCAGCTTTGCCGGTGCGGAGGAACAGGAGCGAAGGGCGGACCAGGAGCGATGGGATATCGCGAAGCCGGCCAGCATGAACCTGGACGACGCGCCCTGTGCCTGAGGCCAGCCTTTGGAATGTCAATCAGGGATTGTCATTGAGTTGCATTGTGGCTGCAAACCGCAAGTATTCGCCGACTTTGTTGCCAAGTTTCGCTATTACGATAGGATACGCACCAGTTGGCGCGACGGATTCTTTACACTCACGAACGTCGGATATAGCAAGCAGCGGACGTGGCTAACGACAGTCGGCGCACTGCAAAGAGAGAGCCGTCGCGCTCCGCTGGCTCAAGTGGCAACCCGCTGAGGGATGCCCTATACTGCCGAGGATGTCGAATACGCGATCTGTAACGCAGCGAAACTGCGGAGGTTGATATGGCCATTGGACTGAGGAGCTATCGCCCGTTGGTGGGCGGCGTTACGCACATGGTGAGCACGGGACACTACCTGGCGACCGCCGCGGGATACCGGATCCTGGAGCAGGGCGGCAACGCCATCGACGCGGGAGTGGCCGCGGGTATCGTCATCAACGTTACGCTGCCGCAGTACACCAGCTTTGCGGGCGTGGCGCCCATCATCATCCACCACGCCGAATCCGGCGAGACACGGGAGATCAGCGGGCTGGGCCGGTGGCCGGCGGAGGCGTCGATTGACTACTTCCGGCGGGAGCATGGCGGAGACATGCCGCACGGGGTGATGCGCACCGTGACGCCGGCCGCGCCGGACGCCTGGATCACATCGCTGATCCGGTACGGGACGATGACATTCGAGCAGGTGGCTACCCCGGCGCTGGAGATAGCGGAGGGTGGTTTCCCAATTCCGGCGACGCTGCACCGGGCGCTGGTGAGCAGCGGAGACAACATCATTCTGGACGAGGGCGACACGAGCCAGTGGACCAGCACGATGGAGATCTTCTATCCCGGCGGCGAAGCGCTGGGCATCGGGGATCTACTGGTGCAAAAGGACCTGGCCCGCACGTTCCGGCGCATGATCCAGGCGGAGCGATCGATCAACGGGCAGGGCAGAGAGGCCGGTCTCAGGGCCGCCCGTGAACTGTTCTATAAGGGTGACATTGCCGAGGAAATGGTCGCGTTTGTGCGGAGCCAGGGCGGCTGGCTTTCCATGCAGGACCTGGCAGATTTCTCGGTGGGCGTCGACGAGCCGGCGATGATCGACTACAAGAGCGCGAACTCCGCAGAAATCGAAGTGTACGCCTGCCGGCCGTGGTGCCAGGGGCCGATGAACCTGCACGCGCTGCGGATACTGGAGGGCTGCGACCTGCAGGGGATGGGACACAACTCCGCCGAGTACATCCATACGGTGCTGGAGGCGCTGAAGCTGGCGTTCTCCGACCGGCATGCGTACTACGGCGACCCTGACTTTGTGGACGTGCCGATGGCCGGACTGCTGTCGAGGGAGTACGCCGACGTTCGGCGGCGCGAAATCGACCCCAACCGGGCCAATCCGGAGATGCCGATGGCCGGCGACCCGTGGGCGCACCAGCAGGGCGGTGTCCGATATGGAGCGAAACAGCCGGAGGCGGTGGCCGGACCACTGTCGGCAGACACGTCGTACATCTGCGCCGTGGACCGCTGGGGCAACGCGTTTTCAGCGACGCCGAGCGACGGGTTCGGCGGCGCGCCAATCGTGCCGGGCCTCGGCTTCATGGTGTCGGCTCGCGGTTCGCAGAGTTGGCTGGATGAGGACCACCCGTGCAGCCTGGAGCCGGGCAAGCGACCGCGCCTGACGCCCAATCCGGCCATGGCGTTCAAGGACGGCAAGCCGTGGCTGCCGTTCGGCACGCCGGGCGGCGACGTGCAGCCGCAGTCGATGGTGCAACTGTTCCTGAACGTGGTCGAATTTGGGATGGACGTACAGCAGGCAATCGAAGCGCCGCGAGCATCGACGTGGAGTTTCCCGAACTCGTTCTGGCCGCATGCCTACCGGCCCGGTCTGGTGGGCGTGGAGTCGCGCATCGAGCCGTCGGTGGTGGACGACCTGCGCAAGCGGGGCCACGACGTGGACGTGTGGAACGAGTGGACGCCGCGGATGGGCTCCCTGTGCGCGATTGAAGTGGACCAGGAACGGGGAACGATGTACGCCGGAGCGGATTTGCGGCGCGACGGATACGCCATGGGCCGGTAGTGCAGCAAAAATATCGTTGGCTTTTGAGGGGGGCGAATCCGGCTGAGGCGGATTCGCCCCTTGGTCACGCGTAATGGTTGCTATAATCGCCCGGACAATGCGTATTCACGCGACAATGGAGGCGGCGAGATGGCTGATAACCTGGGCGGACTACTGGCGGAAACCGAATTAACGTTGCTGGATGGGTCGTTGGATCGTACCGAGGGGCCGTTGTGGCATCCCGGCGGGTACCTGACCTTCGTTGACCTGGCACGAGAACAGCTCTTGAAGTGGGACCCGAACACGGGCGAGACGACGGTGGTGCGGGAAAACACCGGCGAGGGCAACGGGTGCACATTCGACCGGCAGGGCAATCTGCTGATGTGCGAGGGGGCGGACCACCGCTGCGTGACGAGCATGGACGCCGACGGCAACATCACGACGATTGCGGATCATTGGGACGGCAAACGGTTCAACAAGCCGAACGACGTGATCTGTCGCACGGATGGGACCATCTTCTTCACCGACCCGCACCTGCGTTTTCCGGAGGAATTGCGGGAGATTCCGTTCGCCGGCATCTACCGCCTTGACACAGCGGGCAACGTGCACCTGGCGACGGACGAGTGCGAGTATGCCAACGGGCTGGCCCTGTCTCCTGACGAGTCGGTGATGTACGTCGCGATCAGCCGGGCGGAGATGGCGGACTTTGACCGCGAGGAAAGCGGCGAGTTCTGCCCGAACCGTCGCATACGCGCGTTTGACGTGGCAGCGGACGGCACGCTGAGCGGCAATCGAATCCTCATCGAGATGGGATCGACGGCGCCGGGAGTGCCGGACGGGATGAAGGTGGATACGGCGGGCAACGTCTGGTGCACCGGCTCAGGCGGCGTGTGGATCGTGTCGCCGGAGGGCGAGCAGTTGGGCGTGCTGGAGATGCCGGAGGTTACGCGGAACATCTGCTTCGGCGGCGACGACATGCGGACGCTGTTCCTGACGTCGGGCGCGTCGTTGTACAGCATCCGAGTCACGACGCCGGGGATTGCTCCGTTCTGACGCTTCGGTAACGACGATCCGCAACGGGAGCGGCGGCGACGCCACAACTCAGGGGCCGGCAGGCGAGCGCCGACCGTCGAAGCCTGTTGGTCGCGCTGGCGCTGATCACAGGGTCGTGGCGGTGGAAGTTGGCGGCGCCGTATTGTCAGGCAGCCTAGCGCTGTCGCGGACGCCGCCGACATGGTCAGCAACCTAACGGCGATCTCGCTGGCCTTGGCTTCGCTGTGGATGGCGCGCCAGCCGGCGGCGGTCGTGCGCACGTTCGGGCTGCTTTGCACCGAAGTGTTGTTTGCAGGTTTCTTGGAACCTGTGGCAGGTTTTTGCATGTGTGCCGCGACAATGATGCGCTCTCCGATGGTTCCTAACTGGTTTCCGCAGATTCGGGCTCCGCATCCTCTGGGGGCAAGAAATCGGCTACGTTAACACCGCGCTCGCGGAGTTGATCGACGATCTCGGCGCGTCCCTCTGCACGGCCCTCGGCGCGGCTTGCCTCGATTGCTTCGGCCATTTCCTGCCGCTCCTGGGCGCGTCGCCTGCGAATTTCCTGGAATTTATCGTAGGCGTTGATGAGCAGCATACCGGCGCCACCTCCTACCAAGATGAACAGTATGATTACTATAACCGCACCGCCGCCTACATCGCCCAAACGGTTCAGATAGTCAGCGATGTCGTGGAAAACGCTTTGGGCAAGCGTCCCCGGCGGCAGCAGGGCTTCGCCCAAGATTATAATCAAACTGGTGGCGGCCGCCACGTACAGGGAGATGGTGGCGATGGTTGCCCATCGGTCGAGGCGGCGCCAATCCATGACACGATTGTAGCAAATTGAGCATGAAGATAGCGGATTTTCAGGTTGCGGAGACGGATGCGCAGGAACAGGCGGCGCAGCTGCTGGTGGAGGGGTTCGCGGAGCACTGGCCCCGGGCTTGGCCCCATATGGACGCGGCTGAGCGAACGGTACGAGACGAATTGGCCAAAGGAGGCATATGCCGGGTTGCTCTGGATGCTACGGGCGGCGTGTTGGGGTGGACGTCTGCGGAGCCGATCTACGATGGTTACGTCTGGGAATTGAACATCATAGTGGTGCGCCCCTCCTTGCAGCGGCGCGGCATCGGGCGGGCGCTGGTAGAGGACATGGAGGAACGAGTGCGGGAACGTGGCGGGTTGACCATCTGGCTGGGTTCGGATGATGAGGACGGGATGACATCGCTGGCCGGCGTGGACCTCTTTCCCGATCCGTTGGAACACCTGGCTCGCATTAGCGACCGGAAGGGACACCCCTTTGGGTTCTACCTGAAGCTGGGATTTTCCATCGCAGGGGTATTGCCAGACGCCAACGGGTTGGGCAAGCCGGACATTTTCCTGGCGAAATCGGTGGCGCGTCGGTAAGTCGCGTTGATTTGTGGTAAAAGTAGCATAGACATAGGAATATCACTGGACGCAACACGAACAACGAGGAGACTCTGATGACTACTGCCACCAATGTCGTCGGCAACGGCGCACACACCTATGAGTTTGACCGTAACTGGGCGCAAGTGCCTGATGGAATCCCGATGCCGGCCGCGGCGGTGTTCGGTGATGACGAGGACCGGATTTACTGCTTCAACCGCAACCCCGACCACCCGATCATGATCTTTGACCGGGAAGGCAAGTTCATCAAGTCGTGGGGCGCGGGGATGTTCGAGTTCCCCCACGCCATCATCATCGACCAGTGGGGCTACGTGTGGCTGGTGGACCGCAACATGGGCCAGATTTTCAAGCTGACCAAGGATGGCGAGGTCGTGATGACCATCGGCGAGCGCGGCTACCGTTCGGATACGGGCGCGGATAACACGACGTTTGACTCCAACTCGTGGCACACCGTGGTCCGCGGCGCCGAACCCTTCAACATGCCAGCAGGTATCGCGCTGAACGACGCCGGCGAGATCTACATCGCCGACGGGTACGCCAACGCGCGGGTGCACAAGTTCACGGCGAGCGGCGAGCACATCTTCTCGTGGGGCGAGCCGGGTCCTGGCCCGGGCCAGTTCAACCTGCCGCACGGCGCATGGATCACCAACGATGGTAGCCTGCTGATCGCGGACCGGGAGAACGATCGGGTGCAGGTTTTCAACCAGGACGGCACGCACATCACGGATTGGCCGAGCAAGCTGATTGGCCCGGCGGTGATCTGCATCGACGACGAGGGCGTGGCGTACGTGGCCGAGCACAACGGCGGGATGGTGAGCATCCTGGACTCCAACGGCGAGCGGCTGGCGCAGTGGGGCGATCTGACCCACCGCAGTTGCCACGGCGTCTGGGTGGACAGCCAGAAGGACCTGTACGTTGTGGAACCCTACGAGGGGAGCACCGGCCGGACGGTGGTGAAGTACACGCGCAAGGGCTAGCCCATTGCGGATTTCGCCGCAGGTTTGCTAGAATAATGGCGCGCCGCTGGTACTGATCGGCGGCGCGCCGACTGTGGGGCTGTAGCTCATTTGGGAGAGCGCTTCAATGGCATTGAAGAGGTAGCGGGTTCGATTCCCGCCAGCTCCACCACTTTTCTTCCAAAATATCGCCAATAACGCCGCTTCGTGCTTGATTTGAGCATGAAGCGGTTTTTGTTTGTCAGGCGCACGTACACGAATTCACTGACCCAGCAAGCCGAACGGCGTTTTGCAGGAAATTCTGCCGCCGATTGTTAACCGTTTGGGCAAGCTTGGACCCGCCGACTGCCGCACCGCCCCGGGGCACGGCTACGAAGATGGCCAACCGTGGCAGAGGCAAGAGGCGCGGCGCGGTCTGCAGGTGCGGGCAGGCATCGTTGAGCGTGGCGCCCCACTCCGGCGGGGGCGGCTGCGCACACTACGAGGAGGAGGAGACTTCCCGCAGCGTGTACGACGCAGACCGGTCGCCCTCTACCTAGGAGAAATCTGATCTGTCAGACATTCATGAGTGTCCCATCGGCGTCCCGTCAGTTGACTCTCTTCAGCATCTCCGTAAATTGACGGGTCTGCTCTTCTCTGGGCTCAAGGATGCAGTTGGAGCAATACCCATTGTCCCCTCTGGTGCGCCAGATCAGGCAACATCCGGCCCGCCTGGCGAAGAACCCGCTCCTCCCTTCATGCTCAATGACTTCCATACTGACCTGACGGTAAATCAGAGATGACGGGTCTCCAAATAAGGTCTCGGCATCCCGGACTACCAGGCTTTTGTCTTCCACCTGGTTATAAAGCCGGTGCAGGGCCTGGGCACAGGAAGCCGCTACCGCGTTTTGCGAGACCTTGAAGCTGGCGGGGACGGAGCGGCACAGGGCCGCGATTACAATTTCCGCGTTGGACTTGAAGGCCCAGTCCTTGAGCTGCCGGTACAGTTCGGCCTCGCTGTGCAGGACTTCAGCGTCAGGATGGCCGGCCGACGGGTCATTGGGAAGGACGGCAAACTGTGGTTGCCTCAGTCCGGTAGCGTCGATACGACCATCGGTACGATGAAAGGCCAGGTTTTCCAGAGTCACCCTGGGAACCCTCCTTCTCAGTACATACTGGCCGACCATCGGATAGATAAATCGTGTGAGGTACGCGATGATGAAGGCCGAGGCTGCAACACGGTTGTTGGTAGTCCTCCATCTTGCGTAACCGTAGCTCATCACCATCTCACGCAGACTGGTATCCTCAGCCTGGAACAGTGAGATAGCTGGGATCCAGCCAGTCTCCTTCACATTAGATACTGGCATGTCGAAATAGGGGTCCAGCTCTCCCGCTTCCCGCAGACTGCGGATTAAGGGATGTACAGTCGTGTCCATTGCTATTCACCTCGCAACAATAAAGCCCGACCTAGGCCGGGCTTGGTACAAGTCTAGCTAACTACGCCCTTCCGCGAAGCGTATTCAAGGTACCCCCGAAGGCAGGTCTCCTGGCTCCTGGCTATTGGACACCCGCTCCAACCTTCCCAGTCCGTAACAGACCAGTGGCTCCGCAATGGTGCGGAAAGAGCGGCCTTACCAGTTACAGTGGCGCGACCGCACCGGATTCTCACCGGCTTCCCTCTTTGGCCCGCCAGGGGCGGGCCACCTCCGGGAGGTGTTCAATTGTTAATGTCATGCCGACAATAGTGTTCGTTACGCAGATCGGACTATATTCAAGTCACTGGGCCCCGTCAACTTGTTGCAGCAGTTGGTGGCGCATAAATTTGCATGGAGATCCAAACTAAAACTGATGCACTACCCACCAAACTGAACTCCTCATATTTGGACCTCCCACCGGAAAGTTCGCAATTCGGTACGCTCAGCTCCACCACCACAGGACACTTTGCAGGTTCGTTCAGGCCATGTTCAGCCCCGCCTGTTGGCGATCTGACCAATGAGTGAGCCAATGTCCGGGAAGTGGCGTTCCACGATGCCTATCTTCAATCCCCACGTGATTTCTTCATCCGAATCGTAGGCGAGTACCTCAACGTCTATGACCTGACCGAAGAGTCGACTATCTATATCCCTGCACGCATGACGTTCCAGCGTCCTGCGCATCCACATTCCAGGGAGTCCTTCGGCAATCAGCGGGTAGTTCGTCGGCTGACTAATCAGTTCGGACCCCCGCTCCTCGAACCACTTTGAATCGGCCTCCACGTAATGATCGCCTGCCGCCGCATATTCACGCCCTTCACGGTCAGACCCTCGCTGGACTCTTCCAGCAATTCATCTGCCGCCGCGCGCAGTCTTTCGTCCGCATCTGAGCCTTCCCCCACAAACAACCTTCGTCGAAGTTCCTGCAGCGTTGAACTGCGGTCTGTGCCCAATACCGGAATTTCAGGACTGATCATCGTCACGTCGGGGAATATATCCATCGCCCACAGGAGATTCAGCAATTTCGGGACGCCCGGCAGCGGCGTGAATCTCTTGCCATGCACGCGCTCGTAGAACGGAGCATACTGCGCGCTGGGTGTCTCCATCATCTCCAGGATCACCACGCGGTCCTTGGCGCGTTCTTCCAACTTCCTTACGAATAGCGCGGCTTCCAGAACGTGATGCAACGCCCAGGAGCAGAGGGTTACGTCCGCCGAGGGAACTTCCACATCCTCCCACCGCTCGTGGATGGCGGTCACGTTGGCAAATCCGAATTCTGCCACGCGGGTCCTTAGCAAATCCAGCGACTCGGCGGAGGGATCTATCACCGTCACCCGCTTGGCGCGCGTTGCCAGGGGCAGGGCGAAGCGGCCCGCGCCGCCGCCAACGTCCAGGACCTCGGCGCCTTCGCCCACGACTTTATAGAGGCCGTTGAGCGCGGGATCGTCGGTACGGTACGGATCCAGTGGCCCGGCGGCAAACACAGGACGGCTATGACCGTGCTCCTGTCCTTCCCTGCGCATATCTGCCATATCCCGATCAAAAGTCAATATCTGGTCGCGCCATGCTTCAATAGCTGAGTTCAATTTCGTCATCTCCTTGAGATCCGATTTGGTTGGCCGGCCGATTCCTGCTGAAAGACTCCGGCGCCGGTTGGTTGCGCGCCGAGGGCGCGATCCTCCACGGGCTCAAGGCGCAGCCTCAGCCGCGGGCGTTGGTGCCTTTCAGCAGTGTCGCCAGGGTGAGGTTGCCATCTTCTGACAGCGCCTCGTAGATGTTGCCACGGTTAAGCCCGGTGTTGCGGGCGAGGGAGCTTATGTTTCGAGTCTGAGCGACACGCTTGAGGGCAGCGCGGATCACGGCCACATACCCAAGGTCCTCATCCGTAGTCGCTCTGAGAAGCCCTCGGGCCTCCTCCTCGGTCTTTATGTAGTCCGCTGCGTCGAGCTTTCGGTACTCCTCAGACATTAGCTCTGCCGTTCTGTCACCATTCTCTCGGCACGCTCGAAAGTCGCGCTTCGCAGGATCGCGTACATGACGATATTGTACGACCGATCGTTCAATATATGAACGAGACTTGAGACATCACGTTCAGACTAAGGGCAGTGTGGGCATGGGAAACACTTGCTGCCATTCTGTCGTCCTGCCCTTGGTCTTGGGGCGCTACCCGGTGAGCCTATAGCCGGACCTCCCAGCGAAGAGTTCGCAATTCGCTCTTCCTTGGCCGCCCCCGGAGGGGCTTGAGCCAAGTTGACGGGAATTGAACCGTGTTGGGCTACCTTCCATAATCCCAGTATGCTGCCCATAAGGAATCAATTGTCGCTGCTGATTGAAGGCACACGACTCCGTATATGTTTAGCCCAACTGAGAGATCCCAATAAGGTAAGAGTTCAGAATCGAGGTGACGGTCAGGAACACAAACCGTCGTGCCGGCGGATGCCGGTATCCAAGCAACCTGCCGACGGGTATCCGTGAGTAGGGCGAGGATTTTCTGGATTCCGGCTCAAAGCCTGCCACATACCTGATACGGGGGCCGGAATGACAGGCTGAATGTGGAAATGGCTCAGTAAGTCTGAACTGTGGCACAAAAAGTTGGGCGTTTTGGCGCCGACAGGCATGACCGCGCTACCCGAATTGGGGCGGCGTGGGCGCTCGGAGCGAAAGGTTGCGCAAAGCGGGTACGCGTGAGAGACTGCCGCACAATGTTCGGCTCGAGGCATTGCCGGTCCGTTGATGGGACGGGCAGGCGCGCGCATGGGAGTCGCCGGTCCCCGGCATCGGGTGGTCCACACGGTCGGCAGCCACATCGCGCCGCTCGGGTCCCATCCTATACAATGATTCATACAATTACATGACGAAACAATACTATTGTCATATCCTAGTGGGAGTACGATGACGGTCATCGGTGGAATACCCTCACGGTCACAGGCCTGACGCCGTCCGAAAGGATCGGTGAGCGGAACGCACGACGCTGCGAGACACCACCCCCATACCCCGACACCCACGGAGCAGACATCATGACAGCCGCGCCAGTCCCAACAACGCCGCCCGAGCTTGGCGCTCTGCCGCAGGCGGAGATCGGGGAAAGGCTGGACCGGCTGTTGAGCGGCATACACGCCGCCACCCGACAGCAGGTCGGCTATCCGGTGAACCAGGACTTCGACTACTCAGTTCTGGTTCCTTTCCTCGAATACTCGATCAACAACGTCGGCGATCCCTTTCATCCCAGCAATTTCTGGGGCAACACGCATGAGATCGAACGGGAGGTCATCGGCATATTCGCCCGGTTGCTGCGCCTTGAGCCGGACGATGCGTGGGGTTATGTAACTTCCGGGGGCACGGAAGGCAACATGTACGGCCTGTACCTGGCGCGGGAGCTGTTTCCCAACGGGATGTTTTACTTCTCCGAGGAGACCCACTACAGCGTGCTCAAGAACGTGCGGGTTTTGAACGCGCGCCACATCATGATCAGGCGGCAGGATAATGGAGAGATAGACTACGACGACCTCGAAGCGATGATCCGTGTCAACCGGGACCAGCCGGCCGTGATAATGGCCAACGTGGGCACCACCATGCGGGGCGCCGTGGACGACATCGGCCGAATCCGGAACATCCTGCGCGAACAGGCCGTAACCAGCCACTACATTCACGCCGACGCCGCTCTCAGCGGGATGATCCTCCCGTTCGTTTCCGATCCGCAGCCCTTCGGATTCGATGCCGGAGTCGACAGCATTTCGATCAGTGGACACAAGCTGATCGGGGCTCCTCTACCGTGCGGGGTGGTCCTGACCAAACGGCCCTACGTGGAACGGGTGGGCCGCGCCATCGAGTACGTGGGTGTCGAGGACACCACGCTGTCGGGTTCCCGCAATGCGCTGGCTCCGCTGATGATCTGGTACGCCTTTGCCCGACACGGTCACGAAGGCTTTCGCGCCATCGTCGCCCGGATGCTGGACACGGCGGAATACGCGGTGGGGCAGTTCAACGAGCGGGGCATACCGGCTTGGCGGCACCGGAACTCCGTCACGGTGGTGTTCCCGCGCCCGCGAGAGGAGGTGTTCCGCAAGTGGCAGATGGCGCCGGAAGGCGAGATAGCCCACATCATAACCATGCCCCACGTGACTCGCGAGATGATCGACGAACTCGTGGACGACTGCGCCGACTGACTGCTCCCTACCACCGAAACTGGAGAGTGTCGATATGGACCGGGTAAACCCGATGAACCGGATCATCCTCATGGCCCGGGACGAGGTGGGGATCATCGCCGACATCAGCAAGGTCCTGGCAGACGAAGGGATCAACGTGGAGACGATCAACGCCGAGGTGTCGGGGGCAGACTTGACGGTGATCCTCACCACCGACCGATACGACCGCGCCCTTTACGTACTCAACCAGGCCGGTTTCAAGGCGGTGAGCGACGATGCCCTGGTGCTGCGCCTGCCCGACGAACCCGGCGCCCTGGCCACCGTGGCCGGCAGACTGAAGGATGCGGAGGTCAACATCGAAAGCCTGCACATCGTGAGAAGGCAGTCCGGTCACGCGATGATCGCGTTGAAAACAGACGACCGGGCCAAGGCCATCGCCGCCATCGGCAGGGAGAACATCGTTTGACCGGTGCTTAGCCGCGAAACTCAGCGGCGAGGGTGAACCTTCGTGCCCGTGCGCACCACGCACTCGACGGATGTCCGGACTTGGGAACCGGAGCGGTAACGGCTCACCTCAACCATCGGTTTTCAAGTAGGCGCCCGCGGCATTATCCCGCGCTGAGTTGAAGCCTCAGCACCATGACCGGATGGGCCAACGGGTTCTCAGTGCGCAACATCATCGCCGGGGTGATATTTCCGGCGACCATCATTGCGATCCCTCTCATCGCCAATCACTTACACCCGGAGCGGGGCACGGCCTCCCGCTCTTCACCAACCGCGCACACCTCATTAGTCGGATTTTGGCCCCAATCGAAACCAACGTCTTGGTTGCCGCAAATGGGCCATCTGGTCTTGGATGCCTGTGGATCAGGCCGCTGCGTTGGGCCATGGATCGAGCGCTCCAGTGGGTGGCGTCTCGGTGTGTGGTCTTCGCAGTCAAGTGGATTTTCCCATTCCAGGGGGTTCCAATGCTCGGTTTAGGTGGACGCCGAAAAGCTTTATGACCGCTCCCGCGCGTCCGCCTCCCGTTCCAACCAGCATGGCAACCACCTGCTGTCGGCGGGTCACCAGCGAGTTGAGGTCCTGGGTCTCGGCATCCCGCAGAGGGCGCAAAGGAGGACGGACAGCCTCGGCGAAGTGAGCGAGGACCGCCACGTCCAGAGTGTCAGTCTTGGCGAGGCGCCCGGTGGCCTTGGCAAAGTCCCGTACCTGGCGAGGGTTGACTACCACCACCGGCAGGGATGCGGACGCCAGGGCCGCCACCAAGGGCAGTTCCGGTCCCCCCCGACGCTTCCAGCACCAAGGCCGCGGGATTGAGTTCCTGCATCTGGACCACCAGCGCCGCGATGCCGGCCTCGTCATTGGAGACCTCACACCTGTCTCCCCCAGGCACGAAGGCTTTTGGCTTCCGATTCCCATAGCGATACGACCGGCTCGGGCACATTCCAAATGGCAGGATCCCGGCATGTACATCGGGACTGCCGCCGGACTACTACTACGACACGACCGACGCTGCATTGCGGCAGGGGCCGGAGCGTCGCCGTCCACGCCGGCAATGGGATTGTCAGGCAGCCGGGCATTCCCATCGAACGGTAGATACGGGTCCGTATGGGCAACGATTGGCACCGGGTCATTTTAACCGTGGTTCTATGGGTTTCCTGCGGCATCCATTGGCACCACAGGGGCGGTTTGGTCAGGCTAGAAAACCCCAAAGTCAACCATACAGAGTGCTGGGGGCGGGCATTCGTGCTGCGCTCTGCGATTGTCGGTTGCTTCATCCTGTGTGCGGATTAGACACGCGGCCCAAGAACAACACCGAGCCGGTGCCGGTGTCCCGGATGAGGAACACGAAGGGCCGGTCGACCGTTACCGCGATGGGTTCTTTGCTGACACCGGACTCGAGCATGACCACGCCGGTGGCCGCCGCCGCCTCGGTCCCCTTTTCATCCACCGAAACGAACGCCTTGTGCACTACGGCGCGAATCCACAGGTCCCTGGAGCCGGTCATGCCTGAAAAATCGGCTTCGGCGCCGAAGGGATCGGGCATCCCCATTCCAGCCAGGATATCGCTCAAGTCAAACTCCGATTCGAACTCGAACAACGGCATCGTGATGGTGATGTACTCGATATCGATCTCATTGGTGATCCGGTCAAGCATTTCCGAATCCAGCGAGCCTTCGAATTCCTCCAGCCTACCCTCGTCGGGCAGCAAGATGGTCATGGACAGATCTCCCCAAGAGTACGTCAGGTCAACCGCTTGGTACCCGTCGCCCCTGGCATAGCCGTAGAAATCCTTGGCGGTCTCCGTCATCATCGGGACACTCACCATACCGCCGCCGTCCAGATGAAAGGGACGCATTTCGGTATCCTTCGGACTGAAAGGCCAGAGCCACGAGGCATTGAAGTAGATAGCGTTGGTGAGCACCAATCGCGTGGAACGGTCTATGATTCCCGGCGGTAGGAGGTCCTTGACCTTCCCCGAGGTTTCCTCAGCCACCCAATCATTGATCCTTATGCGAGACTCGTCCGGCGCGCCGGTCAAGTCCGTAGGCATCATCCCGGCCCCGTAGTGTTCGGCCAGCACATCGAGAAAGTCGGGCAGGAAATGATAGCCGTCCTGACCCCAAACCGCGTTGGCGATGTTCAAGCGGAAATACTGGCCGGCCTCGCCGTCCTGGTCGGGTGTTCCCGCTGGATCCTTCCCCTGGAAGCAAGGATCAGGTCCAGGGCGTTGAATGCAGGATGAAGGCTGCTGTGCGGCAGCCGGTGTTGCAGCGTGTCCGCCATCTGGCGCTGGGTCTCGCCTCTGGCTCCTGCGGAGGTCAGGGTGAGGGCTTGGCTGGGCTTTCCGCATTTCAAGCGGCGTAAGCGAGGGAGTCCACCATTCGTCGGTACAGAGCGACGGGGAATTCCTGCGTGTCGGGGTTGCCGGCCGACAGTGAGAAATCTTCCGATGCCAGCCAGAGGTGCCGACGCACCAGGGCGATGGCGTCCACGAAAGTTGGCGATGGTTTGTCGTACCAAGCGGCGGTGCGCGGGGTCATCGAATGTTGTTTTTGCAACGAATGGGCGGCCAGGGTGGTCCAGGAGAAGAGGCCCAGCAGCGCGGGCGTGGTGCGGGCGATGGCCAAGTCGGACCACTGGCGCTGGGTCTCCATGCCCAGGTGGGTTCGCGCCTCCTGAAAGGTGACTTCGAGTTGCCAGCGCAGGACAAACCACTCCCGGATCTGGGTCGGGTTCGCCAACGGGTCGGTGCAGAGGAGGGCTTGGGGATCGAAAGCGCCTTCGGGATCTCGGACCAGCACCCAGCGAATGGTCACCGCCGGTTTGCCCGAGCTGTACCAGACCGCGGTTTGGGAGGTAAGTTCCAGCGTGCGGATGGTGCCGTCGTACCACGCCACGGCGGCGACGGTCCAGGCCACATGGTCCTGGTCCAGGATGGTTTTCAGCGACGGTCGCCGCTGGCCTTTCAGGGCTGACCGGCCTTTCTGACCTGGCGGCCGAGGCGGCGCTGGCGCGTAGAGAGCGGCGTCCAAGCGCAGTCTGGCGATGAGGGTAACGGGTTCACGAAGGGATTGGCAGCAGTGGAGCAGATCCAGCACGGCGTAGCCGTTATCCCCCACCAGCACGAGAGTCCGGTGGGGCAGCCAGCGACGCAGCTGAATGACCATTTGCCGGGCCCAATCGGTGAGCTTCTTGTGCCGGCGTCCCTGCTGCTGGTAGTACCGAGAGGAAGGGGCCAGCACCGTGAGCACCGGCAGCGCCCAGTGGCGTCCCGCCCACGGCACGTGGCCCAGCCACATCAGGGAGATCCAGCGCAGGCCACTGGCCTTGACCAGTTGATGGCGGCTGGAACGCACCGCGTCCCGGTAGATGCCTCGTGCTTTGATCTTAGCGCCCCGACGCCGCTCCAGGGTTTCGTCGATGCCGAAGACCAAGGGGCCGTCGCCCCGATCCAGATGCTGGAGCAAAAGCAAGAGCAGGACGCGGGCCACCGCGCGGGACGACCACACCGCCCGATTGAGCACCTCGTGGTAGCGGGCGTAGTCGCGCTGGTCGCTGCGGCCCATGACGCGCAGCGCTGCTGCCACGGTGCGTTGACCTGTGGTCAGGATCGCGCCCACCAGCAGGAGTTGAGCCTTCTGCCAAGTGGGGTTGGTGAACAGAATTGCGAAGGGGGAGAGTATCGGTACAATGGCATTGGGCAGGGTGTGCATGGCTGGACCTTCAGTGACGTTTGGGTCAGGCCAGCTTACCCTGTCCTTTTACTTTTCTAAGAATGCGTAAAGTCTAGTCAAGGGCCGGGGCGAGCCGATGTACAACACCATCTTCCACGATTCGTTGGAAGGCTGGAACCCGCGCTGGAAGGACGAGTTTGACGAGAAGTACGGCTACGATCCGGAACGGGCCAAGCAGTTGCTGGACGAGGCCGGATTCCCCGGCGACAACGGACAGAACCGCTTCTTCATGGAAGTTTACCAATCCAGCCTGCCGGGTTTGCCGGAGACCATTGAGGTGTCGCAGACGGTTGCCCAGTCCTTCCAGGACATCGGCATCGACGCCAAGCTGGTGGAGGTGGAGTTTGCCCGCGCGCTGGACGCGTTCCGCGACCGGCATGACGCTCACTTCATCCTGCCGGTGCGCCAGACCATCCGGCAGATCAACGCCAACGCGCGGATCTACTACTACACCGGGGAAACCAACCCGGACACCGGCCTTCCCAACGGCGGCGTGCTGTACATGGAAGACCAGCTCTACGACGACACCTACGAGCAGTTGTTGATAGAGACGGATCAAGCCGAACGCAATCGGATAATCCAAGCCATGGGCGATGACATTTACGACACCTATCGGACCATCCCCATCGTCAACATCCGCTCCACGCTGGTGGTGAACCCCGAGGAAGTCGCCGAGTACAAATTCGGCAGCCTGACCGGTGTCTTCGGACATCTGGAATACGCCAAAGCGGCCCGCTAAACCGGGCCCACGACCCAACTGTGGGGGCGAGAAATTATTCGCCCCCACATCTGCCGGCCGTCATTCCAGCGTAAGCCCGAATGACGGACAATCTAATAGACCGACGGGACGCGTAGACCGACGGGACGCGCGGGCGCAAACAACAATTACCGGAACGGGAGGCGACAATGCAGCGGTTTATCATCTTCCGCGTCGGGCAGGCCATTATCGCCGTGCTACTGGTCAGCGTCATCGTGTTCATGCTGTCCAACATCACCGGCGATCCTACGTCGGTCATGTTGCCCATGGGAGAAGCTACGCCCGAAGACATTGCCGCTCTCAAGGAAAAGTGGGGGCTCGACAAGCCCCTCCACATGCGGTATCTCGTCTTCCTCGGCAATGCCATCCAGGGAGACTTTGGCGAGTCCTACGCCTTCGGCGGACAGACCGCCATGGGCATGGTCCTAGACCGGTTCCCGGCAACCCTACAGCTCGGCGGCCTGGCCATGCTCATCTCCGTGGTGATCGGCGTGCCGCTGGGCGTGATCACCGCCGCCAAGAAGGACGGATGGCTGGACTACCAGGGCAAAGCAGTTGCTTTCCTAGGCCAATCGGTTCCCAGCTTCTGGCTCGGCATCATGCTGCTGTGGCTGTTCGCGGTGCAGTTGGGCTGGCTGCCTTCCTCCGGCAAGGGCGGCATAGCGCACATGATCATGCCGGCCTTCACGCTGGGCTTCTTCCAGGTTGCCGCGCTCCTGCGCCTGATCCGCTCCTCCATGCTGGACGTGTTGGACACCGAGTTCGTCAAGCTGGCGCGGATCAAGGGCGTACCGGAGTGGAAGGTGATCTGGAAGCACTGCCTGCGCAACGCCTTCATCGCTCCCCTCACCTATTTCGCCATCATCATCGGCGGGTTGTTCACGGGAACGGTGATTGTGGAGACGGTGTTCTCCTGGCCCGGTGTCGGTCAGCTTGCGGTGGGCGCGGTGCGCGGGCGCGATTTCCAGGTGCTCCAGGCGGTGGTGATCATCGGCTCCTCGATCTACATCTTCGCCAACCTAGTGGTGGACATACTTTATGCCTACCTCGACCCCCGCATCCGCTACACATAGCCCAAGGCAATGCAAGCAGACAATTCCGAGCGACAAGACCATAGATCGGGTGACTGAAAAGACGGTGGAGGATTGAACTATGGCGATCACGACGACGCCGGTAGCGCAACCCGCCCAGACGGAAGAGGCGTCAGCGGGGACTCTGGACCGCATCAAGAAATGGGTTCGGGAAATCCGGCGATTGCCTCTCTTTCCCGTGACCATGCTGCTGGTCTTCCTGCTCATCCCGGCGGTCTTCGCCGAGTTGATCGCCCCGCACAATCCCCGGCGCGGCGATCTGGACGACCGGCTGGTGCCCCCGGCCTGGTCCAGCGACGTCGTTTCGTACCGTACCGTCGTTGAGACGGTCAACCGCGACAATCGCCAGAATGAGATCAAGCTCAGCGACGCCGAGCGCACGGTTCGCATCGGCGACGCCACGGTGGTCGGAAAGGCCGAGGGCGATGCGCCGGTTATCGGGGATGAAATCCGTGTTCTGGTGAAGCCGGGAGGCCAGGCCAAGTATCTGCTGGGCACGGACAAAAATGGCATGGACATATTCAGCCGGATTGTCCACGGCGCGAGGCTCGCCCTGGTGGTCTCCCTCATGGCGATTTTCGTCTCGGGCCTGATCGGCACCGTGCTGGGGATTCTGGCGGGCTATTTCGGGGGGTGGGTTGACACCCTGGTGATGCGGCTGGTTGATATGTCGCTGTCGATCTCGCTGATCCTGGTGGCGTTGGTGCTGGCGGCCACGCTGGGGCCGCGGATCGAAAACGTGCTGGTCGTGGTGTGCCTGTTCCTCTGGTCCCGCTACGCCCGGCTGGTGCGGGGCGAGACCCTGGCGCTGAAGACGCAGGATTTCATCGCGCGTTCGCGGGTGGCCGGTTCTTCGCAGATCCGGATCATGGTGCGGCACATCTTTCCGAATCTGGTCAACACGATCATCGTGCTGGCGACGCTGCAACTGGGCTTCGTCATCCTCCTGGAAGCCGGACTGAGCTTCCTGGGAGCGGGCATTCCGCGGCCCAACCCGGCGTGGGGCGTGATGGTCGCCGACGGGCGCGAGTTGATCATTGACTCATGGTGGGTCTCCTTCTTCCCTGGTCTTGCCATCCTGTTCACCGTGCTGTCCGTGAACCTGCTGGGCGATTGGCTGCGGGACCGCCTGGACCCGAAGCAGCGCAACGTCTAGCCGACGTGGTGTATCCTTGCACCGTAAGGTGATAGTGTAGGGGCGGGTTTGAAACCCGCCCCTACCGACGTTCGCTCTCCGTGTCGCAACGATGAACCAACCAGAATCAGAATCCTCGTCCCAATTCCCCGGCTGGGTCGAGCGGAGCCAGAGGACCGCCCGGCGGCGGTACCGCATGGGCATCGTCAAACCCGTCGCCACGCTGGCGGTTCTGTTGATTCTGGGGTTCCTGACGTGGTTCTTCTGGTTCAGCCTGCCCAATCCCGCCCGCTGGTTCGTCGGCAGCCCTTCCGCTCTGGCTTCGTCGGCCTCCCGAGCCGGCGAGTGGTCCATGCTTGGATACGGCCCCAATCTCAACGGCTACATCGCCGAAGTGGACCGACAGCCGGAGGGACGCCCCCTCTGGTCGCAGAGCCTGGGAGAACCGACCCGTTCCGCGCCGCTGGCGGCGGACGGCGTGGTGTACGTCGGCGGCCATTTCAAGGTCATGGCCCTGGACTCCGAAACCGGAGAAACGCTGTGGGAAGTGGAAACGCCCGGCCCCATGGACCATGCGCTGACCGTCGCAAACAACAACCTGGTTTACGCGGGGCTGACCAATCACCGCATGCTGGCCCTGGACCGGACAACCGGAGAAACCGTCTGGGAGTTCAAGGCTCGCCTGCCCATCTCGGCCGGCGCCCTTGTCCACGACGGTGTCGCCTACGTAACGTCGGCCGCCAACATCATCTACGCGTTGGACGCCCAGACCGGAGAAAAGTTATGGCAGCATAAGATTCGCGGCAACGTGAAAACCACGCCCGCCCTGCGCGGCGAGCGGCTGTACGTTGCCGATGATGAAGGGGACCTCTATTTCATAGACGCGGACAACGGCCGTCGCCGGTTCCGGTTTATCACGGCCGGGTCGGCATCCGGCCCTCCGGTGGTGACCGAGGGGGTGGCTTATTACCCATCGGGCGGATCGCTGTACGCCATCGATACCACGGTCAAGGGATTGCCGGGCCTGTACTGGATGAAACGGACGTGGTTCCAGTTCTGGATCTGGCAGGTCCCGTTCGTGCCGGCGCCTCCGGCGCAGCGCGGCGAGTTCTGGCGGTACGCGCCGGAGGAGCGCAACTCGCAGGGCGTCATCGCCTCGCCCGCAGTGGCCGACGGAGTCTTTTACCTGGGGGACGGCGACGGGCTGTTCACAGCGCACGAAGCTCGGAGCGGCGATGAACTGTGGCGACACGAGGTCGATGCCGGAATTGTCAGTTCACCTATCGTGCTGGCCGACCGAGTCTATTTCGGCTCCCGCGACGGCATATTGCACGCCCTGAACCGGGAGGACGGGGCGCCGGTTTTGCGGCTGGATCTCGGCGCTCCCATCGAGCTGCCGCCGGCGTACGCGGACGGCAGGCTCTACGTGCGCACCGCCGACGGAATGCTGCACGCCGTGGAGTGACGATACTGGGCCTCCCAGACACTCAGTTCAGCGTCCGCGCCTGCGCAGTAAACCGAGGCGCACCAGGTCATCGGCGTCCCATTTCGCCTGATTTTCAATGATGCTTCGGAGCGTTGGGAGAGGGAAAGTATCGCCGCCGGAACGGCTGATTGTAACTCGGCGTCGGGTAGGCTGATGCACGTAACGACGGTGGCTGCCAACCTGACGCACGAACTCGAAACCATCGCGCAACAGGGCGCTTTCAATCTGACGGGCGGTTAAACTCCTGATACGACTGTAGTCTATGGGCATATCAGGCAATGGCCCGGGATGCCATCCCGCTAAATTGCGACGGGAACCGACAAGGAGCCACCACAGGTTTTTGCAAGGGACTCCGGGAATCCTCCCCGATCGGCGACTTCCTCGGGCGTGATCGAGCCTTCGGTAATCTCCGCTACGATCATCGCCAGGACTTCTTTGATGTTGCGTATCGCTTCTTCGCGGGTGTCCCCGCAAGTTGCGGCCCCCAAGTCTTCCCAGGGCTGGTAGCAGGCGTGCCAACCGTTGCCGGAGTCATCCTCTTCCAGCACGATTAGAAAATTACGATACTCCATTGTCAGAATCCCGTACCGGACATCCTCATCACAGCCACGCCACCTCGTAGTCCTCAGACAACGGCTGCATGGCGTCCAGGTCCCAGTCGAAGGTCAGCACCGCCGACTCTTCGCCGCAGAATGCCTCCAACACGCGCTTGCCGTCCCTGGCGACGACGCTGACCGCCTCGTTGAAATCGAGGTCGTCGGCCTCCCAGCCCGAGCGGTTGCAGACCATGATGGGCAGCCCTGTGTCCAGCGTGCGCTGCTCCCACTCGCCCAGCGGCCCGCAGTCGCCGGGACCCCACGATGCAGGGGAGACCAGCAGCTTTGCGCCCCGTTCCTGCAGGATGCCGGACACGTCGTTGCGGTAGGCGTCGGCGCAGATGATCACGCCCACGGGCACCTGGCCGTCGACTTCCCCGGTCGGGACCTTGATGGGCATTATCTCTGCGCCGGGCGACGACCACGCTTCAGGGCCGCGCAGCGCCTTCACCTTGCGGTGCCGGCCGATGATGCTGCCGTCGGGTCCGATGACGAACACGGTGTTGTACATCAGGCCTTCGTCGGGGTCGCGCTCGGGATGGGACAGGAACACCGTAACGCCGTGGTCGGCCACCTGCCCGCAGAACTTCTGCATCCATTCGTCGGGCTGGGGCAGGATCCAGTCGGTGCCGATGACCTCGGCGAATTTGTAGCCGGTAATGAACAGTTCGGGGGTGATGATCCACTGGGCACCCATCTCGGCGGCTCGGGTCAGCCCCTGCTCAGCCAGGCCGCGGTTGTGCTCCACATCGGCGACCACGGGAGAGAGGTGCAACATGGCAACGCGCAACGACTTCATGGCTCGAACCTGCCTGGGGAGGGGAGTGGGTGGGGATGTCGGGATTATAGCACTACCGCAATGTCGGTACGGGCAAAGTCGTCGCCCTTGAACAGTAGTGGCAATCCTTGGGCCTTGGCCAGTGCATATGAGAAAGTATCGCCGAAGTTCAGTTGGGCCGGATGGCCCCGCCCTTTACCGTATTGTTCGTAGGCGCGGCGGGCGATTTCGGCCTGCTCCGCATCGAATGGAACGATGGCAATGGGCAACTCCCGAATCAAGGCTTGGGCGCGCGCATAGATACCTTTGCCCTTGCCCATGGCCACGATATAGAATTCCACCAGCGTGGCGGCGGAGATTAGCATTTGTCCGGCTTCATCAATGGCGTGGCGGACGTCGGGCGCTTCCAGTTCATCCATCACCAACGCCATCAACGATGAGGTATCGGATACAATCATCAGCCCGCCGATCCTGCTACGTTTTCCGTGATGAGGACTTATCCAAGCCATCGGCGTGGCCTTGCCGCGCCAAATCCGCCGCGTGCTCCTGGGAGGAATCATCCCAGTATTGGCGGGTCCGCCAGCGTGGGCGGCCGGCGACGCTGTCCTCCAGATATTCCAACGCCATGTCCAGTACTCGCTCTTCGGAGTCAGGGTCGTCAAAACCCATCCGCTGAGCCAGCGCCGCAATGCGAGTTGCGATGTCCGGCTTGTCCAGGGTAGTCATGGTCACAGCGTCCTTTGGTTACTTGGGCAGCCCGAATTCGTCGTACAATTCGTCTTGGAGCAGTTGCGACAAGGGGCGTGGGTCGGTTTCAGAGTAGCCCTTCTCCCTCAAATATGCCACGCGGTCGCGTTCTACCATCGTGTCGATCTCGGCGCGGGTGTACCACCGTTCCCACTTGCTGGTGCTTTCGTCCAGATAGTCCAGCGCGGCGATGATCGCCCGCTCCATCGCGTCCGGCCCGGCAAAGCCCAGCCGCTCCGCCAGTTCGGCGATGCGCGCCTCCATCTCCGGTTTCAGTGCGGTAGCCATGTCGTTCTCCGGTGGAGTTGCAGCCTGCCGGTTATTGCTCCACTTGCAAGTGCACGGTAGCGGGGTCGATACCGCAGTGTTGGAGCAACCTTCTGGTGCTGTTCCGCATTTGTTCAGCACTTCCGAACGTGTTGATGACGAGTTTGCCATCAGCAATTTCCCGCCGCCGCCGAAACTGCTCGCCTGTAGGATGTTTTGGCTCAACGTGAACTAGATAACTGTTGTTGCTCAACGGAACTGGTGCTTTGATAACAGTTAATTCCCCAGTTGAGTTCAACCACACGGCCACTTCCACCAAAATGCTGGTCCAACTGCTGATCACCTTTTCCTCTTTTTCGCCGGGGAACCGAATAGCACTAGGAGGGCTACTGCCGCTTGGTGGGTTGAACTCCGTCAATGAAACCCATCTCGGCTCTGCGAGAGACCTGTTTGTGGGACCTGTGGAGGGGGGTTCGAAAGTCTGCGTCGGTTCCTGCGTTTCAGGTTCAGGTGTCGTAGTCTGGTCGACGAGGCCAGCGTTGAACAAAGGCTCTTCCGCAGTCACTGGTTGCCCTGATGCTAGGTTGGGTCGCCAGAGTAGTAGCAGTTTCAGCACGAGTTCGTGAGCAGGCTCGCTGCTAATGCGCAGATTTAACAATCGGCGATCTTCCAATGGTTGAGGAGTTTGTGTGAAGACCGGGTATAATTCCCAGACGTTGCCATCAGTAACGGCGGCATACCGAACTCCCCTTGTGTTCGCGTAGTTCAGCATCTGCATACGCTCTTCGTCGTTGAGCGTGTGCCCAAGTCGTTTGGCTTCAATTACGGCCGCTGGTATCGACTCCGATCCGTGTAGAGCGTAGTCAGCCCTGCCTTCGCCCACAGCATACTCCGGCGTGACGAGCGCAGGGTCGGACACATCCCAACCTAATGCCGTCAGCAAAGGGTCTATCAAGGCCGTGCGCGTGCGTATCTCGTTGGCTCTCAGCGTTGCGCCGTGGGTTCTTATTCGCTGTTGCAGCGTTTCAATCACGCCAACCAAGTCGTCGAGCATTTCAACCCCTCCAACAGTTGACACAGCTTATCAGGCGGCCCGTTCTGCCACTGCCAGCTCGCAACCCACGGCTTTGAGGGCTTTGGCGACCTCGCCGATGGGCGTGCGGTAGTCCAAGTTCACGAGCGCGGCTGCGTCGTCTTCGCAGATACCCAGACGCGCCGCCAGCTCTGCTGCGCCCAGTTTTTGCTCGCGCATGGCGGTGTAGAGATCCAGCTGTGCGGCAACCACCGGCTGCACCGTTAGCAGTTCCTGCCCCTCTTGGTAGGGGCTGGGTGTGGGCAAATCCAGGTCGTGGTCGACATAGTGGCTGAGTGCAACCACCATGCAATCTTCAGCCAGGATGAGGGCTTCCCGGAACGTAAAGCCTCCGGTGTGAGCCCACGGAATATCCGGAAAGGACACCACAAACCCGTTCCCGTCGTCCGTATTCCCTTCGATGGTGCAAGGATAAAGGTATCGCATGATCAGAACTCCCGGGGGTTGATTCCCAACTGGCGAAACATACCGAACAGCGTATTTCGGGGAATCTCGCCGTGCTGCACTATTGTCTGCCGATCTCCCATATAAAACCTGCCATGGCTACCCTTGCCTTCCGCCGGGTCAAACCGCCATTCCAATCCATTCCTCCGCGCGTAGCGCCGGGCGCGCCTTACGAATTCCCTGCCGTTCATCGGGCAATTTTAGCAGTCGTAAGGCGCGCCACGAATGGTGCTCTTACTCCTCCAGCGTGGTTATATCTCCTGGGTCTAGGCCGAGTTCCTGGGCTTTGAGGAGGCGGCGCATGATTTTGCCGGAGCGGGTTTTGGGTAGGGTGGGGGTGAACTCGATTTCCGACGGGACGGCGATGGGGCCAAGCTCGCGGCGCACGTGGAGTTGCAGGTCGTTGATCATGCGGTCGGAGCCCTCGCTGCCCATGCGGAGGGTTACGAATCCTTTGATGACCTCGCCGCGCAGTTCGTCGGGCTTGCCGATCACCGCCGCCTCCGCAACCTCGGGGTGGGACACCAACGCGGACTCCACCTCGGCGGAACCGATGCGGTGGCCCGCCACATTGAGCACGTCGTCGGCGCGGCCCACCACCATGTAGTAGCCGTCGGCGTCGCGCAGGGCCACGTCGCCCGATGAGTACACGCCGGGGATCTGCTGCCAAGTGTCGGCGTAGCGGTCGGGGTCGCCCCACACGGTGCGCGAGAAGTGAGGGAAGGGCCGGCGAATCACCAGGAAACCGCCCTTGTCGGGCTCCTCGATGGGCTGGCCCTCACGGTCCACGATGTCCATCACCGCGCCGGGCAGCGGCTTGCCCACCCGGCCGGGCCTCGTCGTCATGGTGGCGGTGGTGCCCAGGCACGGGCCGCCGGTCTCGGTCTGCCACCAGTTGTCCACCATGTGCGCCCACTCGCCGCTCCCGCAGATGTGCTCGTAGGCCCAGCGCAGGGCTTCGGGATTCAGCGGCTCGCCGGCGCAGGTGAGGAACCGCAGCGAGCGCAGGTTGTAGCGGCTGGCCGGCTCTTCGCCGTAGCGCATCAGCATCCGCACCGCCGTGGGAGCGGTGAAGATCACGTTGACGCCGTACTTCTCGATGACCTCGTAGAACACCGCGTTGTGGGGGAAGTCGGGAGCGCCCTCGCGGAACACCGTCGTCGCTCCCGCCACCAGCGGCGCGTACACGATGTAGCTGTGGCCCACGACCCAGCCGATGTCGGACATGCACCAGAACACGTCGTTGTCCTTCACGTCCCAGAAGTTCTTGAAGTGGTAGTGGGTGCCGACCATGTAGCCGCCGTGGACGTGGACGACGCCCTTGGGCTTGCCGGTGGTCCCGCTGGTGTAGAGGATGTACAGCGGGTCCTCGGCGTCCATCACCTCGGCGGGGCAGTCGATGCTGCTGCGCGCCATCAAATCGTCGAAGTCCACCTCGTTGGAGCGCAGGTCCTCGCGGGCCAATTCGCGCCGGAACACGATGACGTTGTCCAGGCTGTCGCAGCCCTCCACGGCCTCGTCGGCGATGCCCTTGAGGTCAACCTTGTTGCCGCGGCGGTAGCCCACGTCGCCGGTGATCAGCGCCTTGGCCTCGGCGTCCTGGATGCGGTCCCGCAACGAACCGACGCTGAATCCCGCGTACACCACGCTGTGGATCGCGCCGATCTTCGCGCACGCCAGCATGCTGATGGCGCCCTCGGGGGTCAGGGGCATGTAGATGACCACGCGGTCGCCCTTGCCCACGCCCAGGAACTTGAGGCCGTTGGCGAAGCGGTTGACCTGCTGGGCCAGCCGGGCGTAGGTATAGACCTGCTCCGTGCCGTCCTCGCCCAGCCAGATGAGGGCGGCCTTGTTGCGCCGCTCGGTGGTCAGGTGCCGGTCCAGCGCGTTGTAGGCGATATTGGTCTGGCCGCCCACGAACCAGCGGAAGTTGGGGTATTCCCACTGGAAAACGTCGTCCCAGCGGCGAAACCAGTGCAGTTCGTCGGCGGCCTCGGCCCAGAAGCCCTCAGGGTCCTGCACCGAGCGGGCATAGACGCCGTCGTAGTCGGAGAGCGTGGCCTGGCCGGATACATGCGGCGGCGGCGGGATCTCGCCGGCCTCCTGCAGAAGATGGTCGATCTGTCCCTGCTGAACCATAAAAGCGCACCTCGCAGAAAATCGCGTGAAGTGCGCCTATTGTACCGGGATTGGCCGGCGGTATGTATGGGAGATGGCGTGTGGTCAGTTGCCGCGGTATATCTCGCTGCGATGTCCTACTCTCAGCACCGTTATCACACGGTTTTCCCAGTCCACCCGATATAAGATCCTGTAGTCGCCCACTCTCATTCGAAACTGACCGCGATACGGACCGGACAGCGCGCGGTGCCTGGTTAATTCAACATTTTCCACTAACCGCTGAATGGCGGATCGAACCCGCTGCGCTACAATTTCCGTCCAATGTGGCAAAATCGTCGACAGCCGTATTCGTGCACTGGGCAGAGTAAGGCATCAGTCCAACCCCAGCCGCCGATACACCTCCTCTGCGGACATAGTTTCACCGGAATCGGCTTCCGCCATGGACTGCTCCAAGCGCTCAACGAACTCTTCCCTGAACTCCAAACCCTCGTCCGGGTCGATCAGCCAGTCGCAAACCACTTCAACAACGACCTCACGGATCAATTCCTTGAGCTCTGCTACGGTCAAATCGGCTACGGTTTTTTGTGTTGCCTCAGTAGTCATGGTCATCCCTCGCGGCCGCTTGGTACGCTCAGTTTATCACCTGCTCGTTGGCGTCGGCCCAGTGAAAATCCCAGTCCCAATACACCGCAATCCCACGCCCTGCCAAGCGCACTATGGAGGGACACCGGGATAGTGCGGTCGGGACAAAACCCCAGGCGAAAGTGTCAGTTGGTAGAGGAACGGGTGGATGCGGAGGCTAGCGCTTGGTCGAACGTCATTATGTCGCTGACGCCGCGACGTTGGCAGGAAGCCAGGTGGCAGAGATCCCGGGCGGACAGGTCGGGGTACTGTTCATGCAATTGGCGAGCGAGGATGACGTCTTCCGCTTCCAGAGGCCATACTTCCACTTGTGCGGCGCGTATCACGGCCGTGGCGGAGTCAAAAACGTCTTGTCTACCGACTCGCAAATAGGCATGTGCCAGTTCTTGAAGTAACTCTGCTGACGTGCAAAGCAATGTCTGGTTTCGAACCGCAGCGCGAAAGAAATCTCTGGATACGCTCTGTAAGGGATGAGAGCCCCCAACGGTGTACATGAACACGTTGGTATCTACGAACGTCATATGTCCGGCAGACCTTTTAGCCGTGACGCTTCAATATTCCTCAGATGTTCCTCCCAGTCGGGTTCTCTAATTCCATCGTTTAATGAATCGGACCACCTCCAGATATCCTCTAACTCCCGCAATGCTGCTGGCTTCGCGGTAGCCGTTATGGAGTCGGACTCGAGAACGTGCTGACGCGCTACTTTGATCAGCCACGCGTCCAGGGTCATGCCTTCTCGGTGGGCCTGCTTTGCGAAACGTGCGCGTTCCTCTTCGGGGACGTCCAACTGTATCCTGACCATCGTGTTACGCTCCTGACTCCAACAGGATAACACCCGAAAGGCGCCGGTTGGCTCCATGTGGGTCAATCGCGTCGCGGCGCCGCCGTTGACCCACTGGGCTGGCCACCCTACAATCGCCGGCATCCCGAACCATTACCGCAGGAGCCGTCCTATGACCACCGCCGACGTTGGCTACGCTCACCCTGAATACCTCACCGATCCGGCCTGGGTCGCCGACCATCTGGACGATCCAAACGTGGTCGTCCTTGATTGCGCCAACACTGCCGACGCCTGGCAGCGCGGACACATTCCCGGCGCGGCCCACGTGGCCGACAACTGGGCCAAGAACCCCGACACCAATCGGCAACACGTGATGACGCCCGAGCAGTTCAAGGCGATGGCTGAGGGCTACGGCATCGGAGACGACACCACGGTAGTCACCTACGACCACGCCCAGGGTCTCACCGCTGCCCGCATCTGGTGGGTGTTCAATTACTACGGACACACCAACGTCAGGGTGCTGAACGGCGGATGGAGGGCGTGGGTCAACGCAGGACAGCCCGTCGACTTCGGCCGGGCCCGTCCGCCGGCGTCGGTTACCTTCACTCCGCGCGCCGACAACTCTTTCATAGCCACCGGCGACGAGCTCAAGGAAGCCTGCTCATTGGACGGGGTCCGGGACAACGTGGTGGTTTGGGACGTGCGCAGCGATCCCGAATGGGACGGCACCGCCGAGAACTACCGCAACAAGCGGGTGGGACACGTGCCCGGCGCGGTGCACCTGGAATGGTTCCACCTGATGGACCGGGACACCCACGAGTTCAAGCCCGCCGCGGAGATCCGCCAGATTCTCACCGAGCACGGCATCACACCCGATAAGACGGCGTACTCCTATTGACAGGCCGGCATCCGTGCGGCGCACGGAAACTTCGTACTTCGCCTCGTCGGTTTCGAGAACGCCAAGAACTACGACGCCTCCATGGGAGAATGGGCCAACCGGGACGATACGCCGTTGACGGTGTGACAGGCGAACAATGACGACGCCCGATCCTGAATGGGACGTCGGACCACAACCCGATGGATGGCGGTCCTGGGCGCTCCTTCGGATACACGCTCTGGCGGCTTCGCTGGTGGTGGCAGAGTTTCTGTTGATGCAGGTTATCGCTATACTGATAACCACCGCCCTGTACTGGCAGGCGCCCCTGATCGACCCGGACATCACGAGAGATGTCAACCACTGGATGCGAATATTTCAGATAACCAGCCCGACTATGACGTTATCGGGAGGTGTTGCTATCGTGTTGTCAAGTTATGTATTGACTATTCCCCTGCGTGAACAGGCGCGTCGAGAGCGCGCAAGGGCCAATGAGGCGGAAGCCAGGGCGGCCAAGGCCGAGCAGGAACGTGATGAAGCCAGACAGCAACGCGTTGAAGCCGCGCAGCAACGCAACGAGGCCGAAGAACGCGCGGCGGCAACGGAAGCTGCATTGGTCAGCCTGCGAAACGACGTTGCGGAACTGAAAGCCATACTTGCCGAAAGGCCGGCTCGCCGCCGTCGCCGCAGCCTGCGCTGATGGAGGCATGGCCCGCAAGGTCAGGATACGGCGGGTTATCGACGGGGATTCGCTGGAGGTCAAGTACGGCGGGTTTTTCAGCTTTATGCGCCGGCCGTTTCCGGTGCGGCTATACGGCATCGACGCGCCGGAACTCGCCCAGCCCTACGGACGCGAGTCCCGTGATCAACTGGTGTCTCTGGTACGGCGCGGCGGCATACGCATGGAAACCAGGGCCACCGACCGTTACGGGCGGACGGTGGGACTCCTGTATCCCAGGCAGCGTGGACGGGAAGCCATCAACGTGGCCATGGTACGTTCCGGCATGGCCTACTGGTACCGGCGCTACGGGGACCGCGACCTGGGATTTTCCGAGGCTGAGGCCGAGGCGCAGGCAAAACGGCGCGGCGTGTGGAGAGATGGCCGGCGGAATCGCCGCCCCTGGGATCACCGGGCCGACATTCGCAGGGCGCGGGAACGGCGTCGGTGGCGTCGCCGTTTGCTGACGCGGCTGGTGATCGCCGGCGTGGTATTGGTTATCCTGGCGGCGGTGGTGTTGGTTCGTATGGCGCTTGGGTGATGGGCCAACTTGCGCTCATGGTGAGCCTGTTGAACCATGAGGCGGTCCTTCGACAGGCTCAGGACGAGCGGGTATGAGGTTGGATGAGCGAGCGTATGCAATGGTTACGGCGCCAACGGGTAGCCCACCAGGTTCCAGTAGGGCACCACCACCAGCAGCAGGATGGCGATCACCGCCACCGTCATCGCCATGCCGAACCGGAATATCTCCGTGTTTCCGATGTTGGCGCGCTGGAACACGAACACCGCCGAGGTCCCGCCGGCACCGTAGTACACCGCCGAGTCTCCCACGACCACCGCGGCCATGCCGCACACCAGCGGGTTCAACCCCAACGATGCTCCAGTCGCCATCGCGACGGGTATCACCAAGGCTAGGTAGCCCGCGATGTTGGGCATCAGCATTCTTACCACTGCGAAGCACACTGCGAGGGCAAGGAGCGCCAACCAGGGCTGCGTCGCCAGTTGGGATACGCCGCCGACCAGCGTTTCGGAGAACCAGGCCGCGGCGCCGCTGGACACCAGGGCGTAAGCCAGCGACAGGGACGTGGCGATAACGAAGAAGTTGGTCCAGCCGACATTGCGCTCAAACTCGCTCCAACTGAGGATTCCCACCCGGGGCAGCAGGATCAGACACAACGCGATGAGGGCCGGCACGGACGGATGCAGCCCGTGGGCGAAGTCCGTAAACCACATCAGCGCGGTGAGTATTACGATGCCCCCCGCCCTGAGTTCTGCGGGCTTGATGGGACCCGGAGCAGGCGGGGTTGCATTGCCGATGTTCTCGGGACGAAAACCGGAGCGGTAGAAAAGAAACAGCATCGTGCCGCCAACTATCAGGTTGGCGTAGAACGGCACGCTCATGATGACGAACCACTGGGTCCACGAGAAATCGCCCAGCAGACCCGATGCCACAACAGGCGTAATGCCACCGGCCAGCAGCGCGGTGGAGCCCAGCCGGTTCAGGGCGCCCATGGCCATCATGGTGGCCTTGTAGAAAGGGTGGCCCTGCGGGACGTTCCACTGCTCCAGCACCTGCTCGTACACGTGAACCATGATCGCGCCCCTGGTGCTGGCGGAGGGCAGGGCGAAGGTCAGGGCGGCGAAGGAAAAGAGCATCTGCATGTAGAGCAGGTACGGGCTGCCCACGGCGCCGCGCATGAGGAACACGGCCATGCGCTCGGCCAGGCCCGAGTGATGCACGGCCAGTCCCAGCGTCAGGATGCCGATGAGGAAGTAGCACACGGGTTGCGAGAACCCGTACACCGCTTCCCCGATCCCCGAGACGGCTCCGAAAAGCACCAGCAGCACCACGCCGATGATGCCGGCAACGCTGGAGTGAACGACCTCGGTGGCCCAGAGGATGACCACAAAGGTCATCACGGCCAGGGAGCGTTGTCCCTGAACGGTGAGCCCTTCGGGCGTGGGCATCAGCAGTATTGCTACGAATACCGCTGTGGCGACCGCTAACTTGGCTGCCGTTGGGGTGAGTACCGCGCGGGAGAGGGCAGTGGCTCCCGGCGGGGAGCCGGTTTTCACCGTTCGGTTTGCCGCAGGGGGCTGCTGGTGACGCGGCTCACGGAGGTGACGCCGCGCACGCTCTCAATGCGGGAGAACACCCGGTTGAGTTGCTGGAGCCCCGCGATGTGGATGGTCAACTCCATGCTGACGGTGGCGTTGTCGTTCTCCCGAGTAACCACCCACGCGATGTTGATCTTGTCCTCGGACAGCTTGGTGGATACGTCGCGCAGCAGGCCCACCCGGTCGATGGCCTCGATGCGCACCCGCACCGGGTAGAGCTCTTGCTTCTGGCCCCATGACACCGGAACCAGGCGCTCCTTTTCGTCCTCGTTGAGCACGTTTTTGCAATCAACCTTGTGGACGCTGACACCGCGAGACCTGGTAACGAACCCTATGATTGCGTCCCCCTGGATGGGGCTGCAGCAGGTGGCGATGCGGGTCAGCAGGTCGCCGACGCCCAATACGGAAATTCCGGAGGTGGGGCTGTCCAGTCGCGGCGACCCCTTGATGGGAGGCATCCACGCGGCGGCCTCGGCCTCCTTGCTGCGGTGCTCCGCGAGGCGGTCCGAGAGAGCGGCATCGCTGAGTTCGCCCGAGCCCAGCGCGGCCAGCAGGTCTTCCATGGTGTCGAACCGGCAGAGTTGCAAGACCTCCCGGTCAGAAAGTTTGACGCCCATGCGGTGCAGTTCACGGCGCAGCAGGTCCTTGCCCCGCGTGATGTTGGCGCTGCGGGCCTGGCGGTTGAACCACGACCGGATCTTCTGTCGCGCGCTGTTGGTGGCTACGTATCCGCGAGCCGGGTTGAGCCAGTCGGGCGACGGCCCGCGGCCGGTCTTGCCAGCCACCACCTCGACGGTATCGCCGTTCTCCAGGGGGGTATCCAGAGACACCAGCCGGCCGTTCAGCTTGGCGCCGGAGATGCGGTGCCCCAGGTCGGTGTGGATCTTGTAGGCGAAATCGATGGGCGTCGCGCCGGTGGCGAGCTCCACGATGTCGCCCTTGGGGGTATAGACGAATACCTGGTCGTGGAAGAGGTCTTCCCGCACCGATTCAAGGAACTCGTTGGTGTCTGGCGTTTCGCGTTGCCACTCCAGCAACTGGCGCAGCCACGTCATGCGCTCTTCAAAACGACCGCCGGCTGCTGAGCCGGCGCGTTCCTTGTATCTCCAGTGGGCGGCCACTCCGTACTCGGCCACCTGGTGCATGTCTCGTGTCTTTATCTGCACTTCCAGGGGATGTCCGCCCTCGCAGTGAACGGTGGTGTGCAGGGCCTGGTACATGTTCTGCTTGGGCGTGGCGATGTAGTCGTCGAACTGGCCGGGGATGGGGCTCCACATGCGGTGGGTCACGCCCAGGGCGGCGTAGCAGTCGGCGACATCGTCAACGATCACCCGCATTGCGTACAGATCGTAGATGTCGCTCAGTTCCTTGCCCTCGGTTTCGTACTTCTGCATCTTGCGGTGGATGGAATAGATGCCCTTGGGCCGGCCGCTGACGTCGGCGTTGAGATGGTTGACGAACAGTTCGTCCCGGAGCCGGCTGGACACCTCGGCGACGTAGGCCTCTCGCTGAGACCTGCGAGCCGCCAGCATGCGGGATATTTCGCGGTACTTGGTTTCGTTCAGATGCCGGAAGGCCAAGTCATCCAGTTGCCACTTGAGCTCCCAGATGCCAAGACGGTGCGCCAACGGAGAGTAAACGTCCAGGGTCTCCTGGGCGATGCGCTGCCGTTTCTCTTCGGGCAACGGGTCCAGCGTCCGCATGTTGTGCAGCCGGTCGGCGAGCTTGATGAGGACGACGCGGATGTCCTCGGCCATCGCGACCAGCATCTTGCGGAGGCTCTCTGCGTAAAGGCTTTCCGCGTCCGCGGGACTGACTCCATTGGATCCGGGAGGTCGATAGTCCACCCGGGTGAGCTTGGTAACGCCGTCCACAAGGCGGGCTACGTCCCGACCGAAACGCGATTCCAGTTCCTCTACCGCTATCGAACAGTCCTCCACGACATCGTGGAGCAGGGCGGCTTTGATGGTGTCGGGGTCGAGGTAAAGGTCGGCGAGAATGGTGGCCGCTGCCAGCGGATGAACAATGTATGGATCGCCGGAAAGACGCATCTGGCCGGTATGACATTGGGCGGCGAAATCATAGGCCGCTCTAATGGCGTCAACCTGGGTGGTCTCCTCAACGTACTCCGATACGCGAGCGATGAGATCAGTGGAGTCGCTGGCGACTTCGACCATAGGCGGCCTCCTCAGGCAGCCCGCCCATCACCCCGGGCGCGATGCTGCAATCCAACCTATCCAGACGATGATACCGATACGCCGGCGGGATGTCCAGCGTTGGGGATGAAGGTATTGGGGGCATTGCTCCGGGCCAGCCTCTCCGGAGCGCGGCAACGGGTGGGTGTCATCTTTTTCGTATGGCTATGCCCATGACCATAGCCCGTTGCTTTATTGTGAAAAGCGACTCGCTATAATATGCCAATGACGTACCGCCTGATGCAAAGCGACGAAGCCCTGTTTGAAACGGCCCTGGCGGAAAACGAAGAAGCGTTCCCCCCGATGTGGTGGACCAGCTCCTGGCCGGACAGAACCCGGTCAGGGTCTATCGGAACTACCGGGGCCTGACGCAACACCAGCTCGCCGAGTCTGTCGGCATCAACCCCGTGTACCTGTCGCAGATCGAACGGGGCGAACGCACCGGGTCCACCGGAACCCTGGCCGGCATTGCCCGCGCCCTGCGGGTTGACCTGGACGATCTGGTCTAGCGACAGAGCCTCCCTCCTTTTGGAGCATGAAGGCCCTGTTGTCAGAACCGAGATTTTCAGGATTTTGGGATTAGCCGGATTGGTGGCAGAGGGTTGCCATCGCTGACTGCATCTTGGTGACCAATGCGGTTGACCCGGCGGAGACTGGGGCGGAGATGGACCGGCGAGCGTATGGCCTGTACGGGTTGACGGCTGTGAAGATTGAGGTAGGGGGCGTATAGCGGGGTGACGGAGTTGGTGGAGAAGGGATGGTGGGCGGAGAGCGTATGGGGATCGCAAGCTACGAACCGGCGTTCGTATGCTATAATGGCGGCAGATCCCGAATTGGAGGGCATTTCAAATGGCAAGGCGCAATACCTAATAACTACACCTACCGGGTGGGACGCCGGATTTCCCACCGCGGCATCACCAACAACCCGGCCCGACGTGAACGCGAGCACCAACGGGCGCGACCCGGCGGCAAGCTGACCGTTGACGGCAGGGCCAAGACCCGTGCCGGCGCTCGGCGGGTTGAAAGCCGGCAGACTAAGACCAGGGGTTATTACGCTTAACGTTGTACGAGGTTCCGCCGCGGATTTCCTCGACTGGTTCTTATCGACGATTATCAGGATGTCGGCTAAGTGAATTGGCCTATGGACACGCAAGACTCAACCAGCACGGCAGACTCCGATTTGGAAAGTGTCTTGCACGTCATCAGCGAACTTACTCGCCAATCGGCTGGAGGCGGTTGCATCTATCGGGGGAGCCGAAGTTCTACTCGAAAATTTCCTCGAGTCTGTACCGTCCGTATCAGGACATCGAAGCTGAAGACTTTGACATCAAAATCGTCCAACAAGAAGTTCTGGGCCAGGCGAGGATGTATACCCGATACACGGGTGAGGTTGACGATTTTGAAATTTTGTCCCAGCTTCAACACAACGGAGGCGCTACAAATCTGATTGACTTCACCACGGATTATCTCATTGCGCTTTTCTTTGCCTGCGGCGGTGAGCCTGATGAACAAGGCAGGGTCATTTTGCTCTCCGAAACCGGCTCGGATTACGATGTTAGAGAACCAAGTTATCCGGTTCACTGAGTCATCGCGCAAAAGAGCGTATTCGTACTTCCTGATAACGGATTTATCGAACCGAATGCCACGGTGCCTGTTGATAGCGAACTGAAGCCTGCTATCTTGGATTACTTGCGCAACCACCATGGCATATCTTCGGAAACTATTTATAATGATCTACACGGCTTCATTAGACATACAGGAATTCACCAAAGTGCGTATACTGAATTTTACAAAGGCGTGACATCAGGAAATAACGGCGACGACCAGAGAGCGATTGATCATTACACCACCGCTATTCGCCTCAATTCGCAGATGCCAGCCGCATATAACAAACGCGGCAATGCTTATGCGGCGCTGGGCAATTTTCGGGCTGCCATACAAGATTACGTAACGGCTTTATCGTTTGATCCAGAAGCTGTCCTGATCCATAACAACCTCGGCTTGGCTCATGTCGGGCAGGGCAATTATGCGGAGGCTGTTCGTGACCACAGCCGAGCATTATTACTTGACCCAAACGCTCCTGATTCTTATTGTCTTCGGGGTGAAGCCCGGTTGCATTTATCTGAATGGGATGATGCCAGGGCAGATCTAACTACTGCAATGAATATGGGATACGATATAGTTACCTCGTTCCGGTATGGCTACAAAAACGTTGCGGACTTTGAGCAGCAAACTTGCTTCACGGTGCCGGACGACATAGCCGAATTGTTGGGTGGACGCGAAGTAAGCGACTAACCGTCCCCTACGCCCATAAGCCCCATCGGCGGTGGCCATTGCTGTCGACATAGGATGCAAGCGGGGCTTCTCAAACCAACGTATGGCCGGCGTTGGGATTTGCGGCATTTGGTTGGGTGACGCCGGCCCGTTGACAATCACGCCTCGCCCCCTGACGCAACCTGTCATAGCGAGGGCCCCACCTTGTCGGTGCGAACGTAGCGTGGCAATCCCGTTGGTGTAGCGACGGTCCCCGCCGCTACGAGATCTCCGCGTTCGCCGGAGGCGAACGCGCAATGACAATCCAGCTCGCCCGCCCAACCACGCCATTCACTTACTCACTAAAATCACAGTTCAGACGGCCCCCGCCGCAATTCAGGTAGCGCAGCCCGCGCAAGAGCAAACTGGGTACGCATGCGTGACACTTCCCCTTTGCCCTAACCCGCTAACCGTCCTTACCATTTAACTATCCAACGCCCAACCCCTGAGCGGTCCAATGCCCAACTCCAAACGCTGCTCTGCCAAATCCTCTCACTGGCCAGTCAAAACCAACATTATCGCCCCCAAGACCGTCCTCGCCGCCCCATTTACCTCCACGTCCCACCTCAACCCCCTACTCAAATGACCAGAAATGAGGGGAAATGAGCGGGAAATCCTGAAAATCCCCTAATCCCGTAAATCATGATTCAGACCATCACTCCCGAGGTAATCCTATGACCCTTTCCCAAATCCGCTGCCGCGTCAACCCCCTCAAACGTCGGTTCGCCCCCGAACTCGCCATCATCAAGATGCGCCGCTACCTTGACGACACCCGACGCCAGGAGGACGTCCCTATGCCTGACGAGATCGTCCTCAGCCTGCTCCCCTGGGCCAGCAAAGACCGCTACCGCGCATTCCTCCGCTGGGACCTGCCCGCCCCGTCACGCTAGCCATGCAATCAAACCACCTGAAACGGAACGCTACTTCACCGTGCCGGCATCGGGTCCTACTGGAATAGCTCGCCCACCGAGCGACCCTCGTGGATGCGTTTGATGGCTTCTCCCATCAACGGCGCGATGGACAGGACGGTGAGGTTGGCGGTTTTCTGTGATGAGGTCAGCGGCACGGAGTCCGTGACCACCACTTCCGAGAACGCGCTTTCGCCGAGCAGCTTGGGAGCGGCCGGTGAGAAAACGGGATGGGTAGCGCAGCAGTACACCTCGGTTACGCCGGCGTCCAGCAGCGCGTTGGCGGCGTTGACGATGGTGCCGCCGGTGAGGATCTCGTCGTCGAAGGTGAGGGCCCGCATGCCCCGCACGTCGCCGATGACGTTGAGCGTTTCGGAACGGTCGTCGTTGCCCGTGCGGCGTTTCTCGATGACGGCGACGGGCACCCCGAGGCGCTCAGCCATATCGCGGGCGCGCTTGCTGATGCCAAAGTCCACGGCGACCAGCACCAGGTCTTCCAGCCCCTTCTCGAAGAAGTAGTTGGACAGGATGGGTTCGGCGGTGAGTTCATCGACGGGGATGTTGAAGAAACCCTGGATCTGGCCGGCGTGGAGGTCCAGGGTGAGGACGCGATCCGCTCCGGCCGTGGAGATCAGGTCGGCGACCAGCCGGGCCGTGATGGGCACGCGGGGCTGGTCCTTCTTGTCGGTGCGTCCGTAGCCATAGTAGGAGATGACGGCGGTGATGCGCCCGGCCGACGCCCGCTTGCAGGCGTCGATCATGATCAGTAGCTCCATGAGGTTATCGTTGGTGGGGGCCACGGTTGGCTGCACGATGAACACGTCCCGCTCGCGAATGTTTTCGCGGATGCGAACGAAGGTGTTGTCGTTGGCGAACTTGAAGGCCTCGCTTTCGCCCAGGGGGATGCCGAGGTAGGCACAAACATCGTGGGCGAGTTGAGGATGGGCGTTGCCGGAAAACACCTTGAGTTCATTGGCATCAAGCACGGACATTACAGCACCTTTCGCGCAGGGGCGGCGGACGAGGCGGCCAACGGCAAGCCCGCCAAGTTTGCGGGCGGGGACGGGCCAACAATGGTAAATGGGCAGGCGTTGGTAGTCAACGGCTGGACGATGGGACAACGTCCACCGTCCCACCCGGTGCGGTTGGGGGCGGACATTCATTACACTGACGGGCCCGTCCGGCGGGACAGCGCTCTCGAAGTATGGGCCGTCAAGTCGTTTGATAGAATTGAACCCGGAACAAAATGCTGGACCAACGGTGAAGGATTCCAACTGGCTCAAGGAATTGGTGGAGGCCGCGTACATCGGCGCGGTTGTCTTTATCGCTATCCAGCTTGCGGTGGTCAACTTTCGGGTCGAAGGTTCCAGCATGCGCCCCACCCTGTTGCCGGGGCACTACCTGATGGTCAACAAGCTGGTGTATTTTCCGGTAGACACCCATCGTCTCGGCATGATCATCCCGTTCTGGCAGCCCGAGGACGCCGGCCGGATTTACCTGGGACGGACGCCAAAGCGCGGGGACGTGGTGGTGTTTGACTATCCCGAAGATCCGCAGCGGCAGTTTGTCAAACGGATCATTGGCGAGCCCGGAGAACGCGTGCAGATCGAAGGCGGCCAGGTCAGCGTGGACGGGGTGCGATTGGACGAAGACTACCTGCGCAGCATTTCCACCACCAATATGCACCCGGTCCGGTTGGGCGAGGGCGAGTATTTCGTGATGGGGGACAACCGCACGGGCAGCCAGGATTCCCGGCACTGGGGACCATTGCCGGCCGACCATATCATCGGCAAGGTGTGGGCGATCTACTGGCCCCGGTCGGCGTGGGGCTTTCCGCGGTAGCCGGTCAGGTTTCGGTAGCGTACTCGGGGACCTCGTGTCGGATGATAGTTACGCCCAGTTCGAGAGCAGCGTCATCCATATCCCCCGGCCAATCGTGATGAGTGACCAGGTACGGGTCTGATGGAACGTTGGTGACTTTGGCGATTAACCGGGCGCGTCGGGCGGAGTTTTCCAAGTCTTGGCGGTTGAAAGTGATGGAGGCCTCGACGACGGCGAAGTTTTCGGTTTCACTATCGTCATGCGCCGCGCGGGCGATGATGTCAGGTTGGTAGCTATCCAGAAGCTCTTCGCGGGAAATCAGGCCGTCCTGGCGGGCCCGGACAAACGCATCCTTGATCTTTTCCCGGTCGGCGAGTACGGCAACCGCAATATACCCGTCCAATATGGGAATGATTTCCTCGGCACACTGGCGTTCATATGATTCTCCCCGGAATCGGCCAAAGTCTCCGCGTAGAGAATCGACTTGCCCCCGAACGTACCGAATGTCCTCTTCCATGGCGGGGATGCGCGCAACAGATTCCTCTACTGACGTAAGCCGTTCCTCGATGACGGGGATGCGCGCAACCGACTCCTCTACTGACGTAAGCCGCTCCTCGATGACGGGGATGCGTTGCGTCGCTTCCTCGACCGACGCAAGCCGCTCCTCCATCACGCCCATCCGGTTCTCCATCACGCCCATTCGATCCAGGATCAGCTTGATGTTGTCGGAGTTTTCCTTGACCGCGTCAATCAGCTCATCGAAATCGTCGGCAGCGAGAAAGCGGAGCAGAGGGCGGCGTATACGTGGGTACTGCCGCACTTCCTCGATGATGCGACGAACGATCTCTGCCTCGGGTGGAATGAGGTCAAGAAGTTGGGTGTCGTCGGGCGTGGTCATGTCGATAGTCCGGTCAAGGAAACCTTGACTCCACCACAAATGTTAGCACAACGTTTGCGAAGCCACCCCGAGCATCACAGAATCATCCCGTCGTCGGCGTTCAGCATGGCCGCGCGGAGCATTGGGACCGGCGGTGCGCCCCAGGCGAGGACCGTGTCGTGGAACTGGCGCAGGGTGTATGCGCTGCCCTCCTGACGCCGCCAGTCCTGCCGCAGTTTGAGCAGCATCAATTTGCCCAGCGTGTAGTTGAGGTAGCCGGGGTCGAAGGTGCCGCGCAGGGCCTCCTGGCGGGCGGGGTGTTCCTCCATGTAGGCGTGGGCCTGGAAGAAACCGGTGGCCTCATCGGGGGTCATGTTTTGGGTGTGCATGCCGAGAGAGCACAGGTAGCGGCAGTTGCGGACCAGGGCTTCGAGCAACTGGGTTAACCACAGGGCTGGATTGTCGCGCCCGTACTCGGTTTCCAGCATCATTTCCTCGGTGTAGTGCGCCCAGCCCTCGGTGAAGGCGTAGGAGGTGGCAACCCGGTTGATCAGCGGCAGGTCGCGTCCGCGCTGGGCGTGCCCGTGCCGGTTGTGCAGGTTATGCACATAGTGGCCGGGGTACACCTCGTGGATGCTGATGATTTCCAGGGTGTGGTAGTTGAAGTTGCTGAGCCACTCCTCCTGCTGGCGCGGCGTCCAGTCGGGTTCCACGGGCGTCACGTAGTAGAACGCCTCGGTAGCCACCTCCTCCAGGCCGCCGGGAGAGTCCATGGCGGCGAAGGCGTAGCGCATGTATGACGGTGTTTCCGTGACCTGGCAGCGTTCCTCGGAGGGCAGACCGATGATGTCGTGGTCGATGAGAGCCTGCCGGATGTCTTCCAGCATGTCGCGGGTGTCGGGTATCAGTCCCTCGGCGGTGGGATGGCTGGCGCTGACCAACGCCACAGCCTCGCGGATGGACTTGCCGGAGGCACCCTGCTGGGACAGGACACGGGCGGCGGCTTCGTCCAGCCGGCGGAGGTTCTGTTCCAGGTTGGCCTGGCCGATGGACAGGATGTCGGAGAGGGGCGTGTCCACCGCCTCGCCCACGGACAGCATACGCTGGTACAACTGGGAGCCGATGGCGAAGTCGGGGCGGGTATCGCGCGCCTGGAGACGGCCGGCGAATGCGTCCACAGCCTGGGCGGCGGTTTCACGGGCCGCGTTGAAATCGGCGGCCACGTCGGGAGCGATGGCGGCGCATTGGGTGGCGGCATCCGACAGCCCGGTGCGGTAGAACGACGCCATGCCACGGTAGGCCCGGACGGCGGCGTCTCGAACCGGCTCGCCTAGATACGAGTCGGTGAGGGAGTCCAGGGCAGCGATGAAGTCGGGAGCCTGCCGCAAGATGGCGGTTGCGGATCGCAGGCGGTCCGGCAGGGGCGCGTAATCGCGCTGCACGTAACTGCCCACGCCCAGGTATCCCACCTGCCGTTGCGGGTTGTTTTCCAGCGTGCGCATTTCCTCCAGGTTGAACAGATCGCGGCGCAAGAACATTTCCAGCAAGTTTCGGGAGAGTCGGTCCATGCGGGCGTCGCCATCCGATACGCCGTTAGACTCTGGATCGGTGGGCAGAGCGGACAACTGGGCGAGGGTCTGGTGGATCTGCTCGACGCGGCGGCGAATCCGCCCGGTGGAAAAGTCAGGCAGGCGTCCATCGTACTCGTGCCGGCCAATGCGGCTGCCGGCGGTGGGCATGAAGTCCCAGTGTTCGCGGATGGCGCGGTCGGTGAGGGTGTCGACGGCTTGGTTCATGGCAATCATCGCTCTTGCCGATTTTCCAATTGCGCTTCCAGTTGACGGATACGGGCTTCGGCGGCAATACGCGCCGCCCGTTCAGCATCCCTATCCTGTTCCAGCTCTTGACGCTTCTGTATCAGTTCTTGCTGTTCCTGCAACAGCTCCTGACGGTTGGGCAGGAACTGTCCGGTAGTCGGGTCCAAGAACCGGAACCATTCCACCCTGCCGTGCAGCTCCAACCCCAGCAGCGGGCTGAATCCCCGGCACTCCCCACGCTCCGCGTCCACCGCAACCGGAATGGGCGCGTACCGTCCGTCCACCAGCCGATAGCCCTGCAACAGCGGCGTAAACAGTCCGCCTTCCGGGTCGTAGCGCCAGTATTCCTGCACGCCCCAGCTTTCGTACAGTCGGTACTTGAACCCGCCGTCGTTCCGGTAGGTGCTGCTGGACGCTATCTCCATGGCAAAGGTCGGGACTTCGTGCTCCAGCCATAAAAAGTAGGACCGGCGCAACGCGCTGCCCACGTTGGGAATAATGTACACGTCCGGGGCCACGCTGACCCGGGGATTGCCCGGCTCATAGTAGATGAACATCTGGCTGGCGACCAGGGTCGTGGGGTCATCCAGCCAAGTTTCCAGCGCGCTTTGCATATACGCCTGGGGGACAAATTGATACATTGACTTTACCGGCAGCGCGTCGGGCCCGTAAGGGTAATCAATACCGTCATCCGGCTCCGGTGGGCGGGCGGGCAGGGATTTAGCGGTTGCGGGCGTAGTCATCAGTCCGTTCCGGGCGCAAGAGTGGGCGCGGCTGGAGAGGGATTTTGCGGCACTGGGCGACGGAGTTCATTATACGCTATGCCCCGGACGATTCGGGAATTGCGCCGGTGGCAGCGCGGTTTCTCGAAGCGGCAGTGGAGAAGTCGGGCAGCCGCCCTTTGACAATGCCAAGGTTCAGGTTAGCGATGCTTCCGTCGCCTCATTCCAGCCGGGAATGTACCGCTTGACGATTTCGGCGTCTGCGGGGAAAGTCAGCCAATTCGAGCTTGGTTGGACCAGACAGTCGAATTCCGCCGCTGCCTGGTACCCGTTGATCGCGCCTTCCGCGATGGGGATGTTCAACCGGAGCGGTTCGCGGGCCAGAATACGGGACGAGTAGAACAGTATCATCAGGCTTTCCACTTCGTCTGTATCAGGATGGAGCCGGGCGATTACACCGTCCTCAATGTCGTCTTCATCCTGCCCCGGATAAGGTGGGCACTTTTCGATGTACATGATGTTGCCGGCCACATCGTGCTCGAATCTCAACGTCGTTGCCATATGGTTTCTCCTCTCTGCAACCTCCGGGTAACGAACGCAGTGATTATCCAATTACGGCCCGGATGATTAACCACCGCCACCATGGCGTACTTGTCCAAGTCGTAGAACCAGCGGTAGAACAGAATGATGTCGTCACCGGCCGTTTTGCGCAAGATCAGGTCAGGGTCTGCCAGCGTAGCGGCAATGTAGTCAGGTCGGTTCGGGAGCAGTTGGGGATGCTTTTCTGCGATGTGTCGCCCTCGCTCGTCGTTGAGTTCCACCGGGTCGCTCAAATAAGAGCAGTGAAATGTTTCCATCGGTCGCTCCGACAGTTTCACCATCCCCTCATGCAGTTCTTCAATCCGTCGCCGAACCCGGCCGGAGGAGAAATCGGGCAGCTGCCCGTCGTTCTAACTAATGCCGAAGGATGCGGCTGCCGGTGGGGCAGCAATTCTCAATGTTCGCGGATGGCGCGTTCGTTCAAGGTTTGGACGGCCGGGCTACCTTGAGCATGGAGCTGCAGACGCGCTGCTATGCGACCAGTTCGCTGATGAGGAATTTGGGCTCGATGTCGGTGAAGTTTTTGACGTCGCCGACCAGTTCGCGACCGTGGGTCTTGAAGCCTTCGTGGACGCCGTCAACGTCGTTGAAGAGCAGGTAGCCGACGGCGATGTACATGGGCGGCGCGTTGGGATCGGTGTCGGAAATGCCCTGCTCAACGTTGTAGTAGCGCATGCCGAAGGGGGTCAGGCGCTCCTGCACCAGGGGCATGTGGGTGTTGACGTAGTAGTCCATGTTGAAGGACTTGCCTTCCTCGTTGCCATAGAAAACGGTTACCTTGATCATCTGAGGAGTCTCCTCTGTGAGATTTCTGGATTCCCGCATCCGCCTATGGCGGACATCCAAGACTTTCGCGGGAATGACGGATGGGTGGCGTGAATGATGGTCAGGAGGCGCGAGAGTTGCGAGTAGTACGGGAGTTACGAGTAAGAGGTGTGGGGATGGTGGTTGGAAAGACGATCCTTCGACAGGCTCAGGATGAGCGGAGTCAATCGCAGCAGCGGGGTCAATCGCATCGGCGGGGAGGGGTTGTTCAGTGGTAGACGTTGAGGCCGGCGCCTCCGCCGGCTGCGATGGTTTCGCCGCTGATGGCGATGCTGCGGGGCGAGGCGAAGAAGGCCACCACCCACGCCAGTTCCTCGGCGTCCACGATGCGGCGCGTGGAGTTGCCCGCGGCGGCGCGGCGTTCGATTTCTTCGACGGTGGTGCCTTCCCGCTGGGCCTGCTCGGCGTACATGGGGCCGCTGCGCTCGGTGCGGGTCGTGCCGGGATGGACTAGGTTGACGCATACGCCGGAGCCGCCCAACTCCTCGGCCAGGTACTTGGTGAGGTTGGAGAGGCCGGAGTTGCGGACGCCGGCGCTGAGGTTGCCAGCGCCACGACGGGCGGAGAGTCCGCCGACGTTGACGATGCGGCCCCAGCCCTGCTGCTGCATGTAGGGGGCCACGGCGCGGGCGCAGCGCAGGTAGCCCATGACCTTGGTGTCAAGGTCGAGCATCACGTCCTCGTCGCGGATTTCGTCGAGGGCGCCGCGGGCCAATCCGCCGGGCGCGGCGGCGTTGTTCACCAGGATGTCGATGCGACCGCCCATTGTATCGGCGGCGGCGGCAACCATGGCGTTGACCTGCTCGGTGCTGGTCATATCGGCGACGATGGGGGTTACCGAACCACCCGTATCGGCGGCCACCTCTTCGGCGGCGGTGGAGAGCGTGTCGGAGTAGCGTCCGGTGATGACCACGCTGCACCCGTCGGCGGCCAGCACGCGGGCGACGGCTTTGCCGATGCCGCGACTGCCTCCGGTTACGATCGCGCTTTTACCGTTGAGTTCAAGATCCATGCGTAGGTGCCTCCGGGTATTCTGCGGGGATTGTACACCACGGCACGATTTAGGGGCAGGTTTGAAACCTGCCCCTACACGTCCGAGCGTGATGTGGTAGAAAGTCTATCCAACCTGAACGGTGGCGCCGGCTTCCTCCAGCTTGCCCTTGATGCTGTCGGCCTCTTCCTTGTTGACGCCTTCCTTGACGCGGGTGGGCGCGGACTCAACGAGTTCTTTGGCTTCGCGGAGGCCGAGGTCGGTGACTTCGCGGACGGCCTTGATGACGTTGATCTTGTTGGCGCCGAAGTCGGCTAGGGTGATGGTGAATTCGGTCTGATCTTCGACAGCCGCGGACGGAGCGTCGTCGGTCACGACACCGGCGGCGGGCGCAGCGGCCACGGCCATAGGCGCGGCGGCGGACACGCCGAATTCTTCCTCAATGGCCTTGACCAAGTCGGCCAGGTCCATAACGCTCATGTTCTTGATGGCGTCCAATACTTCCTGATTCACTGCCATGGTATTTGCCTCCTGTTTTTGCTTGCGTTTGTTGTGCGGGAGATGATCGGTTATTCGTCGGCCGCGACAGGCTCGGGCTGCGCTTCTTCGGGCTGAACGTCCTCGGGTTGCGCGTCCTCGGCCGGCGTGTCCTCGTCTTGCACGTCCGCGGGCTGCATTTGGTCAATCCGCGCCTGGAGCGCGTACGCAAGGCCGGCGATGGTGCCGTTGAGCACGCTGGCCAAAGCGTAGAGCGGGCCCTGCATGTTGCCCAGCAGTTGGGCCACCAGCACGGGCTGGGGCGGCAACGACGCCAGGCGAGTCACTTCGGCCGTATCCATCGCGGGGCCACTACCGACCACCGCGCCGTTGATCTTCAGCGTGCCATCAGCGCGGGCGGCATCGGCGACCGCTTTGGCGATCACGGCGGCGTCATCGTAGCCAAGGGCGATGGCGGTCTGGCCGGTGACGACATCCTTGAGCTGGGGCACGTTTGCGCCGTCGGCGGCGAGGTTCAGCAGGTTGTTCTTGATGACGATGAACTCAACGCCGCCTTCGCGCATGCGCCGGCGGAGGTTGACCATCTGGTTTACGCCGATACCCGTGCAGCCGGTGGAGATGACGATGGAGCAGTTCTCCAACTTTTCTCGCAGCTCAGCTACCCGGTCAACTTTTGCCTGGGTTGGCAATGTTTTCCTCCTCGTTTTCAGATTTCGGTCGGGGTTTGGCGAGGGAAAGCAAGCAAAAACCCCGCGCTATGAGACTCAGACGCGGGGCACGCATCCTGGTGGGGACGCATCGTGTAACCTCTCGCCTCGGCGGGCGGCGCTGGCGCACCATTACCCCGTGTCAGGGACCCGCTGTCTCAAGCGTTTGATGTGGTATTCAACTGTGCGATCAGCGTACCACCGATGTGGTGAAAAGGCAAGGCGGATGATCGTGGGGTGTCGTTAACGTGCGCGGGTAAAGGAATTTAGCCATCCTTGCCAGCAGACCAGCGCCAGGGAATAGACCAGCATCTCAATGCTTTTGGTGTATCCCTTGGTCCGCCGCATCAACCGACGCAACTTGCCCCGCCATACCGAGTGCAGTCCTTCATTCCAGTTCACCGCCCCACCCTTGCCGATGATATGGCGCTCCGGCGGAAGCCACCCCAGGTATACCGAGTAAGCATCACTGCGATACAACCCCGCTTCCGGGAGCCGTGCATACAAGCGCAGGAAAGGCACTTCACTACGATCTCCCACCTCGAAATCCACCCAGCGCCGACCGTCAGCTTCGGAGACTACCGCCTTCCAAATCCACCACTCCTCCCTCCCCGCCCCGTGCCGGGCTCCCCGATAGGTCCACATCTCGTCACAGGCCACCACCGCAGCCGGCTGGCGCCCCGCCAGGCCCTGGAGGCGTCCTTCCACCCCTTCCCGCAAACGGTTCAGCGCTTGCCGTCCCTTTTTTTGACCCAGCCCTGCACCGCCGGAACGCTGTACCCCAACACCCGACCAATGCCGCTGAGAGTATTGCCCTCCAGGTACAGCTCAATCCCCCGCTCCTTCACCGCCGAACCGGGACGACGATAGGCCCCCGCTGGCACGTAACGCCGCCGACAATCCCCGCAACTGTAAGCCTGCTTCCCGTTGGAAAACCCGTCCTTGCGTCCGCCTGCGGCGGATTGGAACCGCAATCGGGACAACGCACATCGTGACGATACGTACGCCTTCGAGCCATTTCCACACCTCCCAGAAATCGGATCCGCCACCATCATAAATCCTATATCTGCTTATGTTAATAATGCCGATCAGTCGGTGGTACAGGGCAGCCGGGACTTTCCATATATCCGGTTCTGCGTCGGACAGTAAAAACCCCTCGGACGCCAGCCACAGGTGGCGGCGCACCAACGCGATGGCATCCACGAAAGTTGGAAACGGCTTGGCATACCAGGCCGCGGTGCGGTGACTCATGGGCAGTTGTTCCTGCATTAAGTGAGCGGCCAGGGTGGTCTAGGAGAAAAGCCCCATCAGGATTGGCGTGGTGCGGGCGATGGCGCGGTCGGACCACTGGCTTTGGGTCTCCACGCCCAGGTGAGCGCGCACTTCCTGGAAGGTGACCTCTCCGCCAAAGGCGGACCAGCGCAGCACAAACCATTCCAGAATCTGCGCCGGTTCCACGGCCAGGTCAGTGCACAGCAGAGCCTGTGTGGCGAATTCTCCTTGGGGGACTCGAACCAAGACCCAGTGCACGGGCACGGGCGGCTTGCCCGAACGATACCAGACCGTCGTTTGTGAGGTGAGCTCCACCGTGCGGGTCGTGCCGTCGTACCAAGCCACCGCGGCGGTGGCCCAGGACTGACCGGGATGGTCGACGAGTGATTTCAGCGCGGGCAGGCGCCGTCCTTTCAGCGGGGGCTGGCCGTTCCGGCTCGGTTGACGTGGTGGCGCCGGTTCATAGAGGGCGGCGTCCAGGCGCAAACGGGCGATGAGGGTAACGGGTTGGGCCAACGATTGGCAGCAGTGAGCAGGTCGAGGACGGCGTAGCCGCCGTCGCCCACCAGCGCCAGAGGGAGCTCGGGCAGCCAGCGGCGTCCGCCTCAGGCGGACAGGATCATCTGCCGAGCCCAGTCGGTGAGCTTTTTGTGGCGGCGTCCGCGCTGCCGGTGGCAGCGTGCCGATGGCGCCAGCACGATGAGAAAGGGCAAGGCTCAATAGCGTCCCGCCCAGGGGACCTGGCCCAGCCACATCAGGGAGATCCAACGTCCGCCTGCGGCGGACCGGCCTTAACAGGCGGCTCCGGCTGGAGCGCACCCCGTCGCGGTAGATGCCCAAGGATTTGATTTTGGGGCCGCGGCGCCGTTCCAGGGTCTCGTCGATGCCGAAGATAAACGGGCTATCGCATTGATTCAAGTGGAGGTGTCAGGGGCGCAGCAAAGTTAGGCCCGCCGGGCGGAATAAAACTGGACTACCGGGGTGATGCCTGATGGCCCAGACGGCCCGGTGTGGGGTGGGGCCCCCCGCATTGACGACGGTCCAGCATTGGCATCTGCGGGGCGCTAACCGGCGGATGATCGGTCTGGCGCTGGTGCCGCAGTGGCACCCCGCCGGCTGCCCCTGAGGCGGTAGCTCTCGCCGTTCATCTCCAGGATGTGCACGTGTGGGTGAGACGATCCAGCAGCGCGCCGGTGAGCCGTTCCGACCCGAAGACCTCGGTCCACTCGCCGAAGGGCAGGTTGGTGGTCACCAGGATCGAGCCCCGCTCGTAGCGCTGGCTGAAGACCTCGAAGAGCAATTCCGCCCCGGTGTGGGACAGGGGCACGAAGCCCAGTTCGTCGATGATGAGCAGCTTGAGGCGGGCCAGTTGGCGCTGCAGGTTGAGCAGCCGGCGCTCGTCCCTGGCCTCCACCAGTTCGTTGACCAGGGCAGCGGCGGTGGTGAAGCCCACCGACAGGCCCCGCTGGCAGGCGGCCAGTCTCAATCCCAGGGCGACGTGGGTCTTGCCGGTGCCGCTGTTGCCGATGGCGATGACGTTTTCACCCCGCTCGATGTACTCGCACCGGGCCAGTTGCATGACCAAGGCCTGATTTACCGAGGGGATGGCGGAGAAATCGAAGGTGTCCAGTCCCTTGGTGGCAGGGAAGCGGGCCGCGCGGATCCGGCGCTGCACCAGGCGCTGGTGGCGGTCGGTGACTTCCAGCTCGGCCAGGCGCAACAGGCAGTCGGGATGGCTGACGCCTTCGGCGGCACACTGGGCAGCCGGCTTGGCGTACTCCCTCAGGAAGGAGGGCCGGCGCCTACAAGTTTATTGAGGGTTCCTCGTAATCCTTTAGCTTGTTGTAGATTTGAAGCCGGTGATGGTAGGACTCCAAAACTATGATACGGTCGTCTGCGTCAACGTTGACAGCCACTGGCCGCCGGAACCGCCATTCAGGCTCCAGATCTGTCCGCCGCCTGGCTTTGATGATGTCCGGATTGGCGTCGATGTAGGTCTGGGCCCATGGCGAAGGCTCCTGGGCGTCACCGACCAGCGCCGTAATATATTGGCCGTCGGCGGCGTAGATCTGGACTCGGTGGTTCCCCCAGTCGGTTACGTATACATCTCCATCTGAGTCCACAGCTACACCGGATGGCCCTTTGAGCGAACCCACCCCGGCGCTGGAGCCTTCGAACTTGACGAGCAACTCTCCAGTAGGGGCGAATTTTTGCACCCGGTTATTTCCCCAATCCGCGACGTAGATGTTGTCCTGACGGTCGATGCAGATGCCCCATGGCATCTCCAGATCTCCGTCACCGCCACCTCGCTTCCCGAATTTGGACTGAAACTCACCGATCTGGCTGAAACTCTGCACCCGATGATTCAAGCTGTCCACCACCCAAACGGTTCCCCGGGAGTCGAAAGCAATTCCTGACGGTCCGTTTAGCTGCCCGTCTCCGCTGCCGGACCTGCCCCAGTGATACCGATAACCACCCTCTTCATCGTAAATGGTTATCCGGTTGAGATACTCGTCCGAAAGGAACACTCGGCCGGTACGGTCCAAATCAATCGACCGGGGCCAAACGAAGCGCCCGTCTTCCTCGCCGCCGGAGCCGAACTGTCCTTGAAACTCGTGGTCAAAGGTGATCTTGGTGACACGCTGCCCCAATTGTTCCGCGCCGCGGCTCAACACATAAATTCGACCGTTCGATCCCAGGACGAAATCCTGGGGAGCCCAAAATCCCCGGCCGGCCTGACTGTACATGCCTATGCAGTCGCTGTAGTCATACACCCGGCCGGCGGCGACGGTGGTCAGCATATCCCCTCTCCCGAGAACTATTTTGGGAACCTAAAGCTACACGAATGACATTTGCTCGAAGTGTCCACCGACGATAGGCACGGGGTCGAGTCCCAGCCACTTTTCCGCCAAAGTGGAGTAGAAGCCACGGAAATCATAGTTGGGCTCCAGGTCTCCCTGAGTGAGATCCTCCGGTTTCAGCGACGGATAGGTCCCGTACATTCCACCATTCACCCGGTCGCCAATGGCGAACGCTACTCCAGCCGCTCCGTGGTCGGTACCGGTGCCATTATCGCGGACGCGGCGCCCAAACTCGCTGAACAACATGATAACCACCTCTTCTGAGGCGTCGTGCTCACGCAGGTCGGCGAAGAAGTCGCGTATGGCAACGGAAATCTCCGTCCAAAGTTTTTCATGAGGTCCCAGCTGGTCATAGTGGGTGTCGAAGGGCCCGTGGGAGGTGTAAAAGACCTGGGTGCCCAGGCCGGCCAGATGCACTTGGGCCACGTCTCTGAGGCGCCTCGCGATGGCATTATTGGCGTACTCTACGTTTGAAGAATAGGTTTCGGGAGCAACCCGGATGATGTCGGCTCCTCGCAACGCATCCCGTCCTGCCTGTCCCAGATAGTCCATGGTCGGTCCGGCGCCGATGGTGGGAGAGTACATGCGGGCAAAGGTCTCCAACAACTGGGTCCGCTCTTGCTCGGAGGAGATTCCCGGATTTGATGAGAGTACACCGTATGAAGGGAGGTGGTTTACAGAAGTAACCGGAACCCCCTTCATGGCCATTGCCCGAGGCAAGCCCTGGCCCAAGTTAACTCCCTTCAGCACGTTCTCGCCGTCAGGATCCAAGTCCCGGATGACCTTGCCGAGCCAGCCGTCAATACCGATGGAATCCGGCTCGCAGGTATGCCAAATGTCCATGGCGCGAAAGTGCGAACGGGGTGAATTTTCAAACCCGATTCCGTGGATGATTGCCATGTTGCCCTGGTCGTAGATTTCTTTCAACGGCTCCGAATCGGCTCGGAATGCCAGTTGGTCATCTATGGGCAGTAATCGGTCTTCAGGGACATGGACCTTGGGCCGGTTATCCCAATACAGGGGATTGCTATAAGGAACAATCGTATTGAGATAGTCGTTGGCCCCAGTTAGCTCCAGCACGACCAGCACGGGGTCTTTGTGGGTTGATGCCATGTTCATATCCTTCTACATCGGTTGTACGGGCTTGCCTAGGCAAACTGATATTCTCGCGAGGCGGCAATCAAGGTCAAGATTTTGCTCACATTGTGCATTGTAGCCCTGAATTCTTCGTGGGTGCTCCAGGCTAGATCGCCACATTTTTCGGCATGGGCAATCAATTCAGAGTGGGTCTCCCTATTGACTTCCAACGGTCCCATCGCATCGAGACAAGCTTCCACTATCGCCTGGGGGGAAGAATCCCCATGCACATGCACATTAACCACCACCCGTTTGACGATAGTCTGAACGCCGGGTAGTGAGATGTCTCCAAATATCCTCGCGGCAAAGTTCACCCGGCGCATCAAAACGCCGGGGTCGATCCATTCTGAGCCTGTGTGCCAACCCTCCACGCTGGGAGGATTGAGCAGTTCCTGTCCCTGCCAACCGCACTCCAACGCCAGATTGTTGAATCCTGGCTTGAAGCCTTCATAGTTGCCCGCCATACGCACAGTGCCAACGATCAATTCAGCCGGGCTTTTCACCCGGGCGAAGCGGGCATTCTTGAAGAACTCTGAGTTGAACAACACTCGTAAAATAGACCGGGTGTCGCCACGGGATTCATTGTAGGCATCCGCCAACAACTCGATGGCTTCAGGGTCAACCGGTGGGGTAATGTTCCAACTGGAGACATGGGGCTCGTCGGCGACGAAGAATCTGTAGAGGTGACGGGCCAGGAACCGGGCCGTAGCCGGTTGATCCGCAATAATGTCCACGATGTCTTCGCCATTGAAGTTCCCGGTATACCCCAGGAAGGTCTTCTCCCGATCGTCGTGGTCCTCAGGTTTGTAGTCGAATAGCCAGTGGAAACGACCGTAAGGATTACGGGGAATCTTTGGGGCAATCGTCCATCCGGTAAAGGCCCTGGCTGCTTCCCTGATATCATCCTCTGAGTAGTTTCCGACTCCGAGGGAGAAAAGCTCCAACAGCTCCCGCCCCCAGTTTTCATTGATGGCGCCGTCCCGATTTCCCTGGTTGTCCAACCAGAAGATCATGGCTGGGGACTTTGCAACCTCTACCAGCAGGTTGCGGTAAGTACCCAATCCGTGCTCACGGAAGATGGCAATCTGGCGAGTCATCTCCAGTGGATTGTCCACCTTGGAGTTGCCGGTGGCGAACAACTGATGCCAGAAGAGGGCCATCTTCTCTTCCAGAGGCCGTTTGGTGTTGATCATCCGGAACACCCAATTGGCCTGATTTATTGGCAGCGCCCCGGCCCCCTCATAACCCGGGAAGAACCGGTACAACAGTTCGTCGTCTATGGCCGGCTGCCCCTCTGGATACAGAAGCTCCTCGACCACGGCTTCGTAGCCTTTGGAGACACGCTGCTCCAGTTCCTCACGGGTATCACCGAAGCCTGCCCGTCTCATTAAATGGGCCATCAATCGAATGTCTTCTTGGTGGGGCATTACCACCTCTCCGTTTATCGAGCCCAGAACGCTAAACCAGCCGCCGATTCGCAACATATTAGGATTGGCCAAGTCGAATGTCAACAAAAAGCCGTAGCAGGCAGGGCAATCGCGTCTTAATGGGATTTTTAGAAATGTGCTAACGTGCCATGAACGGCTGAACGACGTGGGGGCAGATGGGCATGGCACAACGACCCAAGGCAACAATTCTCGATCACTTTGCTGAGTTGGACGATCCCCGAGTGGAACGCACCCGACGCCACAAACTGGTGGACATCCTGGCCATCGCCATCTGTGCCACCATCTGCGGGGCCGATTCCTGGGTTCATATCGAACTCTTCGGCAAAAGCAAGCTGGCCTGGTTCCAGACCTTCCTGGAACTGCCCCACGGCATTCCCTCCCACGACACCTTCGGAGATGTCTTCGCCCGTCTGGACCCAGTGCAGTTGCAGAACTGCTTCATCTCATGGACCCAGGCCATCGCGGAACTGCTGCCCGGCGAGGTGGTCCGCCGGAGGCGGATTGACGGGAAGACGGCCCGACGGTCCTATGACCGAGCCGGTAAGAAAGGAGCCATTCACATGGTCAGTGCCTGGGCCACCCAGCAGACCCTGACCCTGGGCCAGGTCAAAACCGAGGAGAAATCCAACGAGATCACCGCCATTCCTCAACTGCTGGGAATGCTGGACTTGCACGGTTGCATCGTCACGATAGATGCCATGGGTTGCCAGCGGGAGATCGCACAGCAGATCACCCAGGCCGGCGCCGACTACGTGCTGGCGGTGAAGGAGAACCAGGGCCAACTGTATGAGGGTATTCAAGACCTGTTCGAGGGTGCCGAGGCATTGGGCTTTGACGGGATGCCCTATGACCACGCTCAGACGGTGGACAAGGGGCACGGGCGGGTGGAGCATCGGGAATGTTGGGTCATCACCGATCCGGACGGCCTGGACTATCTGGACCCTCACGGGCAATGGCCCCAACTGAAAGCCGCCGTCAGAGTGGTGGGGCATCGTCAAACCCACGAGGGTGGTATCACTCAACCCCGCTACTACATCAGCAGCCTTGCGGCCTCAGCAGAACAACTGCTGGCTGCCATCAGAAGCCACTGGAGCATCGAAAACTCGTTGCACTGGACCTTGGACGTGACCTTTCGGGAAGATCAGTGCCGAGTGCGCAAGGACAATGGCCCACAGAACATCAACACCCTGCGGCAGATCGGACACAACCTCTTGAAAAATGAGAAAACCCTGAAAGTGGGCATCCAAGGAAAACGCCTGAACGCCGGATGGGACGAACACTACCTGCTCAAAATCCTCCTCGGATAAGACGCGATTGCCCTGCCGTAGCAGGTAACTGTTCAGAGTTGATGAGACGAATTTGCCGGGCCCACGGTCCCGCTGAAAAACACTGGCGCCCAAGCTGGACTCCCGAGTAATCGGAGTCGTCAAGGGGCCGCTGGCGAGTTTAGGGGCACACCGCCAGAATGATCCTCAGGATCGGCGAAAGGCACCAGCTCATAGCCCAGTTGGTCCGCTCGGCGCTTGGCCGCGCGTAGGGCACGCTGCTGATACTGGGTTTCGTAGTATTCGGCCCCGGCGTCTACGTAGTCCTGACCGTAGCGCAGCATGGAGTAGATGAGCCTGGCCAGTTTGTGCGCGGTGGCCGTGATGGCCTTGGGCGCGCCCAGATGGGTTTTCTTACGCCGCAGGAAGGCACCCAAAGCGCTGTCCGAGCGGTGAAGGGCATTGGCCGCCAGCCGTAATGCTGCCGCCGCACGGTTGGCGCTGGGCCATTTGGTCATGTCCGTGCCAATCTCGCTGATCACCTTCAGGGCGGTGAAGCCGTCAATGCCGGGGATGCGGGTCAGGTCCACTCCCGTCATCCGGTACAGATGTGTCTGGACGTCGAAGCGGGGCGCGTTGCCTTGACGTTGCCGACGGCCATTGTGGCCAGGCGACCCGCCGTCGCTGCGGTCCTCGAACCGCTCCAACTGGGCCTCGATCTCCTGATCGCACTCCGCAATCTTGCCCTGATAGAACCGGTACAACTCCAGGGCCTGGGTCAACTCGAAGATGTGCTCCTCTCGCCAGTGCCCCTGTAGCGACTTCACGATGGTGGCTTCGTTCGCTTTCACCCCAGGGCGACGAAACAGGGCCAGCTTTCTGGGGTCACGCTCGCCGCCCACGATGGCCTCGATGATGTCCATTCCGGTCTTGCCGGTGATGTTGCTGATGACGTGCTGGAGTTTCACGTTCATCTGGGTGAGCGCCTTCTGCATGTGCTGGATGTGATGAGAAGCGTACTCCACCAGCATGGCGCGCTGGCGCAGGTAGCTGCGCAGGCGGCGGATCTCAGCCTCCGGGCGGAAGGCGCCCGACAGCAGACCGTAGGTGTGCAGTTGTTGCAGCCACTGGCAGTCCAGCACGTCGGTCTTCTGACCGGACACATTCTTGATGCGCCGAGGGTCCACCAGCATCACCTGGAAGCCGCGCTCTTCCAGCACCCCGAAAGGGTATCCAGTACACGCCGGTGGACTCCGTGACCACCGTTTCCACCCCACACTCGTTCAGCCAGTCCGCCAGACGGTACAGGTCCGCCGTGAAGGCGGCGAACTCCCGCACCGCCGGCTCCGCCCGGTCGGCAGACACCGCCACGAAGTGGCTAGCAGCGCCAATGTCCTCTAGGTTTCTGTCCGGACGACACACCTCGTCAAGAGCCTACACCCGAGTCCCGGCCTCGTCAGTTGGTCTCCTCTGCATGGCCCGGACTCGGGCATAACGTTGCTTTGCGCAAAATCTACAAAAGAGCCATGGATGTCCCTGCTCTGGCGCGGTGCTATACGTAGCAGGTGCCGGAGGGTTTTTCACCGTCCGCAGTTACCCCAGACATTTAAGAACTCCCGGGTGCCTCTATCATTCACTCCCAATCGTCCTCGCTTGTAGTGCCCAAAAATGCGTAAAGTCCAGCTTCGGCGGCGCACTGGGCGGCCAGTTTGTGGTACTCACGCAGGTAGGTGGGCAGTTTCAGCTCTTTGAGGTGGTGCTCCAGAAGCAGCGTCGACCGGTCGCTCAGGCCGCCCTCCTCGACAGCAGGGTCAGGTAGTCTCCAGGCTGGGTGGTCTTTCACACTGACGCGTGGCAGGTAGGGATAGAGCTCCAGGTCTGAGAGGGTGTGTGACAAATGGGTTCAGGTGGCTTGGAGGCGTTTGAGCATCAGGTAAACCATGGCGATATGCACCCAGGCTTCGCTGCTCTCCGTGCGTTCCTCATAGTCTTTGCTCAACCGTCGGTATCGGGACATCCAGGCTAAAGTACGTTCCACCCCCACCGTCGGCGCAGCATCTCGAAGTAGTGGATGTCCGGTTTGCGTTTGACTACGGTGAGCAACCATCCCCCAGTGGCCCAAGCCCACGACACCAGTCGGCCAGCAGCAAGCCCATGGTGTCCACCATCCGCCTCTGGCGGACCGTTTGCGTCCGGTTACCCGTTAGCCAGCGTCGTAACCCCTGGGCCCCCTTTTTCCGTGGTCTTCACCGACTGACTGTCGATGATGGCCGCGCTGGGCGTGGCATCCCGCCCAGCAGCCTCCCGAACCCGGGAGCGCAGGCTTCTTCAATGCGTTCCCGGGTGCCGTCATCGCGCCAGTTGCGAAAGTACCACCACACCGTACCCCAGGGCGGCAAGTCATGGGGCATTCCGCCTCAGGCGGACCAGGGTATGACGCCACGCAGCATGTATCCGCCTCAGTCGGACCGTTGACCACCACACGCAGGTCGGTGGTTCTGGGATGACCCCGAACGGTGTCGGGCGGCAGCAACGGCGCCAATTCCTACCACTGGGTATCGGTCAAATTACTGGGATAAGGTTTTCTACTCATTCCCCAAGCGTAACCAGCATCCTATTCGCGTCCCAAGAATAACCACCGCCAGTTTAGCTCATTGGCACACCCCCTCTTACAGCGGCTACAGGGTCGGCTGGAGCCACTTATGATGCCGAGTTCCAAGCCCTGGCCTTGGCTGGCGGAATCGGGGCTTTGGCTTGGAGCGCAGCGTTCGATTTCCTTCCCATACGTTGGCTGCTTATCGCTCTGGCGGCGCTTTCTCTGCCGGCAGCGGCATGGGTCGGGTTGGTTAATGACTGGGGCGGAGACGCCCTTCTACTATCGTTCGTCCGGGGCGGTTTGATCAGCCTCCCCTGTTTGCTGGTGGCGGATCTTCTGCCCAAGCGGCATTTTAGAAAGCTCGCTCTGGCCATAATTCTGTTGGGCACGTTGGGTGGATCGTTGGGCTCATTCTACTTGGGTGGGGTAATGTTCGTTTGGGGAGCAGGGTCATTCATTTGGATAGACCTTATCGAAAGCTGCATACTTGCGGCGGTGGTCGCGTGGCGCCCGACTGATCGGGGAGCTGGCCGTTGGACACCGTGGCGGAACAAGCGTGCGCAGTGCGAAGCCCGCGGCGACAGTGAAGCGGTCATGGACCGGAGCCCGGGTCGGAACCAGACGTAACTTTTGAAATGCCGCTGGAAGGCATCACGGGGTCAGTGCCTCCCCAGTAGGCCGTTCCTGCCGTTCATGTCATGCGCAGAGGGTCATTTACCGACGCGGCCTCGGTTTTCCTTGTTGAGTCGCCACAGAGGGTGTTGGAGAACGTTTTTCCCGAAACCCTTGATGTAAGCGACCAGGGCATGATGCCGGGCGTGGCCCCTTCAACATTGGGCGCCGTCAAATCCGGACGAAGTCTACGGGACAGGAACAGCCGCGAATGTCTCACCCACCGCCCAATAGGGTCCCGAGCAGGCTGGCGTGATCTTCGCAAGCCCGCCGTGCTCCTTGGCCTCTTCGTAGGTGAGGTTGAAGGCGTCGAACTCAACCTCGTCTCCCACGCGGGCGACCACGCTTCCGGTTCCATCGACTATTTCCACAACACCGTCTTCCGTGCTGAGGGCGAAGTCAGGCGGCCAGATGATCAGCGGGGATATTCCGGCGTACACCCGGTCTTTCACTCGAATGACGTCGTCGGCCACCTGTAGGCATTTCTCCCACAGGATCAGCTTTCCGGAGAAAAGCTCCGTCCCCTCCTCAGGCGCCAGCGTTCCATCCTGCTTCGGAAAGTAGACCTCGACGTCCGGCAGGGTTTTCATCTTGTTGGCTTGCCAGACGGGTCCTGAACAATCTCCGCTGGTGCGCTCGAAATAACCGCCGCCGCCGGCTATTTGATTTCCAACCTGTGCCACGACGCGACCAGCCCCGTTGCGGATTTCGACCACGCCTTCGTTGACGTGGGGCGTGAACCCGGCGGGCCAGATGATCGTCGGCCAATGCTCTCTCGGGAAGCTGTCTTTCAAGCGCAGGCACTGGCCGTCCAGAATGAGCTCTCCCACGCCTGCCGCATTCATTAGCGTCTGATGTCGCGCAATCACCGTCCTTTCCCTGAGAAACACGACGTTCGGGTCCGACAAGCGCAGTTCAGTGTCCTCGGACCCGGGATCGAAGGCGCTGACCTCGTCGCCCACCAGGAAATAGGGCCCGGTGCAATCCTCCGACAGCCCCTCTATCAACCCCTGCTCCGTGGCCTGCTGGAACGTGGCGGCGGCGGGGCTGAGCCTGATGTGGCCGCCGACGTGCGCGACGACACGACCAAGTTCGTTCACTACCCGCACCGTTTCGGACTCTGTCGCAAACGTGAACCCGTTCGGCCAGATCAGCAGCCAGGACCCTGGATCATTGGGGTCGTATTTGGAGGCAACTTCCGCCCGAAGACATCCTTCCTGTAGGACCAGTTGGGCGGCGAAGTACTCGCCGCCTCGGTCCGTTCCCAGCGGTGCGTGATGCCGCGGGAATGTCGTTACTGAAGACATTGGGGCACGACTTGCCAGATGTTTGTCCGAACGCTCGGGTATCGACGGAGGGACATGATTATCCACTGTGCCGTCGCCGCATCCGGCCACCAACATCAGCAGCAAGCTGGCAACGACCAACCGGAGTCCGCCCATCCGGAAGGGGGCGAGCGGCCAAACCGGACCCAAAGCGCCGGATTTCTTCACTGATCCAAGGCCTCCAATGCCGGCGTCTCTCGCAATTCCCACGGGCCATCTCCTGGCAACCTGGTCATTCCAAAGCGAGAAGTTGATCGATTGGGAACGCGAGCGCAGTCATGCGTGCACCGTCCACGGGATATCTGAGATCCGTTGTCCAAGGGCCGATTATGTTGGAGGAACCGGGAATGGCCCGTTCGAACTGCGCGCTGCCACCACGACGCCGGAACCAACCTTCCATCCCCCTTCTCATTGCGACCTGATGCTTCCGACGAGTGATAATCGTATTCCCACGGGCCTCAGGCGTCGCAGTCGTGGCCCACCGGAGAATAGCATGGGCTCACCGGTTCCTGTGTACGGTCCGAAACCGTCACCGCGTCGGCAAGCGCGCCGGTTCCTTCAGCGTTCCGTGGCAGGCATGCCCCGCGGAACGGCCATCACCGGCCCTGCGCCGGGTTTGACCTCGGTGATGACGCTGGCGTTTACGCGGCGGCCTTGATGACGTGGTGGCGGCAGTAGTCTTGGCCGCCGATGCGGTAGAGGCTCTTCACGTAGACGGTGTGGGGCGCACGCACGGGTGGCTCCAGTTCCGCGCCGCAGGCAATGCATTGGGGCATGGTTCCCGCCTCCGGATGATTGGTCGCGTTGACCCGATTGTAGTGAAAACCCCCGGCATCCCTTCCCGCCTGTCCAGGAGCACGCCCGGCCGTGGACTGGCATCCAATGGATACCATTGCAATGGACACCAATCCATTTTGGGCGTGACCCGCATGGTTACGGCCGACGCCGACTTTGGCAGAATCCCCGGCATCATCCGACTGGATTCAGCCGACGATAGTGAGAGGTGACTGACGTGAGGGCAATCGGCGTTGTCAATGTCCGCCTCAGGCAGACCACCGGCCAGCGCCGACGCCACCAGGGTCAGCAGCTTGCCGCCCGCATGGGCCCAACCGGCGCATCTCCCAGATCGACATGGCGGTTCACCGGTCCACCCAGTCCCAGATGATGGGACAGGGTCACCGGCAAAAACAGTTTGAGATTAGCCGCCGGGCGCCGACTATCAAAGGCAATGTGGATGCGGGTGAGTTGATCCGGTGGTAATATCCGTCGGGCGCTCCTAGTTTCGGGCTGGTTTTCCGCTTCCAATGTCCCCGCAGCTGGGAACACTCTCCTGTGTCATCACCATGACGCCATTCATTGGGGAACCTGTTTAGTCAATGGCATTTCGCTTCATTCACTCCGCCGACTGGCAGATCGGCAAAGTTTTCCGCTTCACTGACGTGGCGGAGATGGGAGGTCTCCAGCTGGCGCGACTGGAGGCGATCACGCGCATCGGCAATCTCGCCGACGAGCACGACGTGAGTCATGTATTGGTTGCAGGCGACGTTTACGACCACGCAGCGCCCTCCCCCCGCACGCGCAACCAGGTCGTCGAGCGAATGCGCGCTCACACGTCGGTACAGTGGCATCTGTTGCCGGGAAACCATGATCCGCATCAGCCCAACGGACTGTGGGACCAACTCCGAAGGCGTGGTCTGCCTGACAACGTCCACGCGCACACGGAACCCACCGCTGCGGTCATCGAGCAGGATGCCGCCGTCCTGCTTCCGGCTCCACTCCAACATCGTCGGACCCTCAATGACCCCACCGCCTGGATGGATGAGCAGGTCACCGATGACAGCCTGATCCGCATCGGTCTGGCTCATGGCGCCGTGTACGGCTTCGATACCAATGAGGAACAGAGATCCAATCCGATCGATCCCACGCGGCCGGAGCTTGCTCGACTTGACTATCTGGCGCTGGGCGACTGGCACGGAGAGCTCCAGGTAAACGAACGCTGCTGGTACAGCGGCACGCCCGAGACGGACTCGTTTCAGACGCGTGGCAGGGGCACAGCCCTGCTGGTGGAGATCGACGGTCCGAAGGAGTTGCCACGGGTCACTCCGCTGTCGACAGGTCAGTACCGATGGGAAACGCTGGACGAGCGTGTGGAGAACCTGGATGACGTGGATCTGCTTGAGCGCAAATTGCGGAACCTGAACGGCGACCTCAATCACACGCTGGTCGATCTGAACCTTTCAGGAGCGCTCTCACTGGCTGACCTGCTGGCCTTCGAGGAAAAGATCGTCGATGGGGCGGCCGCAGCGCTATACCATCTTCGGATCGACCGGGGGCAGTTGTTTCCGGAACCCACCGACGATGACCTGGACAGCATTGATCCGGGCGGGATTGTGCGCGCCGCCGCGGACAGGCTGCGAGGAATGGTCGAGTCAGGGGGGAGTGACGCCGAACTCGCCCGTGCCGCCCTTCATCGACTCTACATCGAGCACAGGAAGCTTGAATCGGGGCAACGATGAAGCTGCGTAGGCTCTCGGTCAACCAGCTCAAGCGCTTCACCGTGCCGACACAGTTGGGCGAGCTCGGCGACGGCCTCAATCTGGTCGTTGGGCCGAACGAGCTTGGCAAATCGACCCTGTTGGACGGGCTTCGCGCAGTGCTGTTCGAGCGCCACAGTTCCAGGGCACGCCCAATCGTGGCATTGCAAAACGATCGAAGTGGCGCGGCGCCGGTAGTTGAGCTCGTCTTCGAAGTCAACGACGCTGAGTACACGCTGACCAAGCGCTTCGTGAGGAGCTCCTTTGCGCGGCTGCAATGTCCTGATGGAACGTTGCTCGAAGCGGATGCTGCCGAGGACGAGTTGCGCAACCTTCTGGGATTCGCCGAGGCCGGTAACCGGGGAGCGACTTCGGATACGCTCGGCATGTGGGGCGTCCTCTGGGTTCTACAGGGACAGTCTTTCGGCAGACCGGACCTGCCCGATTCGGCACTGGCAAGTCTCAGCGCCGGGCTGGAGTCCGAGGTCGGCACGGTGCTCGGAGGCCGGCGCGGCAGAGAACTGCCGCAGGTCATCGAACAGCGGCGTGACGAACTGGTGACTCCGGCCCGGCGCCAGCCCCGCGGCGAATACAAGGACACGCTTGATAACGTCAGTGAGCTCGAACAGCGTCTCGGCGAGCAGCAGCAGCAACAGCTGGAGATGTCGGAAACGCTTGAGCAGTTGGCGGCGACGGCAGCGCGGCTCACGCGGCTGGAGGAAGGCAGTCAGGACCGCATCGATCAGGAAGAACTTGCGGAGGCTCAGGAGCAGCTCGGCGAGGTGATGCGGCACGACCTGCAACTCGAAGCGGCTCTCAGTGAGCTACAGAACCGGCAGGGACGGTTGGAGCAAGCCGAACGCGCCGAAACCGAGCGCACATCCCGGCGAGCTGAACTCAAGGCGGACCAGGAAAAGCTGAGGCAGGACACCGAGCGGCTGGAGGAACTGCAGGAACACGAGCGGGAATCATCGTCGTCGCTTGACGAACTGCGGCAGGCCGCGACGGACGCCGAAGCGGCCGTTGAAACAGCGATACGGTCAGAGGCAAGCTGGCGCCGCATGCTGGACCGTATCACTCGCTCCGCAGAGCTGGACGACCTGCTCCGCCAACAGAGCGCTGTCGAAGCTGCGCAGGAGCGACTCACTGAAGCCCAGCGTCAGGCCGAGCAGATCAGAGTCACGGATGAATCTCTGCAACGGATCCGCCAGGCCACGGACACAGCCGAGCAGGCAAATGCCCGGCTCAGCGTCGCGGCAACGCGCGTCACCTTTGACATCCCAAGCGACCGTCTTACCGGCATTGAGGCCAACGGCGTTCCGTTGACGGACCCGCCCAGGACAGTCGAGGCAGTGGAGCCGGTCACGATCACCATCCCCGAGCGGGGCAGGATCCTCATCGAGCCGGCCGTCGCCGACCGTGACCAGCTCATGCGCGCGGAACGGGAAGCCAGAGTTGATCTGAACGCTGCGCTCAGCGAAGTCGGAGCGCAAACGCTTGCCGACGCACAGGTCCTGCGGGACCAACGGCGCGATCTCGAGGTCACCGCCGACGCGGCTCGTCAGGAACTGGAACGGCTCGCGCCGTCCGGCAGCGCCGCCGCCCTCCAGCCACGAATCGACGAATTGATCCAGGCGCTGGCGGACCTACCGGAAGAGGAGGGCACGGTTCAGATCCCAGAAAAGGCGCAGGCTGAGGTTGCCCTGGAATCCGCACAGTCAGAACTGCAGAAGGCAAGGGACGAGGAACGGGTCGCCCGTGAGGCTGTGGACGAGCGGGCACGATCCGTCGCAGACCGCATGGTGGAAGTGCGCACGCTGCGGAACACGGTGGATAGTCAAACCGACTTGGTCGAAAGGCGGGATGAACAGCTCCGGAGCGACGCCGAAGCTGCACCCGATCAGCAACTCGCGGAGGCGCGCGAAGCGGTAGAGCAGGCCGTGACCGAACAGAAACAGACCGTCTCCGCGCTGGAGGCGGAACAGCAAGCCGATGCCAGGACGCTGCTGGAAGCTCGGATCTCACGCCTCAAAGCGGCAATTGAACAACGCGAAACAACCCGAGTTGATCTGCGAATCGAGATCGGCCGGCTGCGTGAGCGCATCGAAGCTCACGATAGCGCCGGCATCGACGAGGCCATCGAACACACGCAGCATGAACTCGACCTGGCCATCCGCCGCCGTGAACAATTCGAACGCGAAATCGCGGTCCTGAACCTCCTGGCCGAAACCCTTCGCACAACCGAGAGCGAGGCCAGAGAACGCTACCTAGCCCCAGTCGTCAATCGCGTCCATCCGTATCTTCAAATGCTCTTCCCCAACGCCGAGATCGGCATAAACGAGGACCTTTACATCACCGGTGTATCCCGCCACGCGGGATATGAAGAAAGCTTCGATCATCTGAGCATGGGCACTCAGGAACAGATCGCCGTCCTCGTTCGCCTGGCCTTCGCCGAGATGCTGATTGACCAGGGCGCGCCCGCCGCTGTGATCCTGGACGACGCGCTCGCGTTTTCCGACGACCAGCGGATGCGGTTGATGTTCGACATCCTCTCGCACGCCGCACAGCGCATCCAGATCCTGGTTTTCACTTGTCGCGAGCAACTCTTCGAGGGTCTCGGCGCCCACCAGTTGCAGCTCGCCACGGCCGATCCCGAGTCCCTCCGCTCTGCCTAGGCCTGTTCCGGGGTCATGTCCCAACGCTAATCACCAGCGTCCCAGCGCCAGAGGGACTGCCGGCCGACGGCAGGGATCGGCTCCGGCAACGCCTCCACGTCGGCCAGGAACCACAGCCAGCGGTCGGTGCTGAAGTCGCCCCAGGGATCGATCTCGGTTCGCGTCACCCCTACGGCGCAGCCCATCTCGGTGCCGTCGTCATGCACCGCCTGGCCACTGGTCAGGTCCACGTACTTCACCCGGGCCATGCCGGCCAAGGTGGCGGTGACCAACACCGCGCCGGTGGGAATGGTCCGGATCCATTCCTCCCCTACGCGGTCCCGAAGTTCCCGCTCAATGCATTCGCCCGGCTGCCGCACCACCAGCTTGCCGGCGTGGACGGCGATGACCTGCCCCAGCAGCCGCTCCGGCGCCGGCCAGGACCTGGTCTCCACGTTCTTCAATCCCAGGGTAATCAGCGTGGCCCAAGGTTGGTGCAGGGTGATGGCGTACATCCGCTTCTATGCTCGGGAGAGCGTTACCGCTGATCGACGACGGTAACGGCGCCGATACCGGGGACGGCCTCGGCGATGACGCGAGGGTTTACCGATCTACGTAATGGAGGTTGGGCGAACCAAGATGGTTCAACCAGACAGAAATAGCCGGTAGGCGCAACAGGTGTCGAGTGGATCACAACAGGAAGGCAGATGTCCGTTCAAAACCTGCTATTGGCATGCAGCAAAGATCTATCAGCCGAAACGTACTTATAGCCTTGTGTAGGTCGGCATCGTACTCCGCTGCTCAGCCGTCGCAACCCAGGCCTCGGGCGACTGCCACTACATGAGCATGGTTCACCTTTTGACTTTCAAGACAGTTGCTTGACAGTTGGCCGAGCAGCACAACGACTGAGGAGAAGACCACCGCTACCTAACCGTCCCAAACGAAGTCATCAACCAAGTTACTGCGGAACACAGAGTCCGCCGAACAGCAGCTTGGCCCAAATTGCACCGGCACCGGAATAGCCGGGAAGCGTGGACCGCGGCATATCCCTTCTACGTCCCTCTCAGCCTCGGGTCCAGCACATCCCGCAAACCGTCGCCGAGGAGGTTGAAGCCGAACACGACCAAGGCGATGGCGACCCCGGGCAGTATGGCCAGCAAGGGCGCAATGCCAATGTAGTTGGTGGCTGCCAGGCTCAACATGCCGCCCCAGGACGGCACTTCCGGCGGAGTCCCCACGCCGAGGAAGCTAAGCGACGCTTCAACCACGATGGCAAAGCCCACGGTGATGCTGAAGAACACTATATAGAGCGACACGCAGTTGGGGATGATGTGGCGAAAGATGATCCGCCAGTCCGAAGCTCCTACCGCCCGGGCAGCCAGGACGAAGTCCATCTCTTGTAGGGTCAGCGCCCGGGAGCGGATGGTTCTGGCCGCCCCTGGGGCGAACACGATGGTGAGGGCGAGAATGACATTGATCAGGGAGGCTTTGCCCAAGGCCGCCATGATGCCCAACGCAAGCACGATGCCAGGAAAAGCAATCAGGGCATCCAGTACTCTCTGTATCACTAGGTCGGTGTAGCGGCCGAAGTAGGCGCTGACCACGCCAACAACGGCCCCGACGGTCGCACCAATGCCGACGCTGACAATCCCTACAAACAGCGAAATCCGCGCGCCGTAAATCAGACGGCTGAACACATCCCGCCCTACCTGGTCCGTTCCGACTAGTGCGCTCGCACTGGGCGAGGCGAAAATCTCGGCGGGGTTCACCTTGTAGGGGTCGGAAGGCGCTATGACCGGCGCAAATATTGCCGCCAATACCGTCAAGGCCACGATCACGCCCCCGATGGCTCCCAACGGCTTCTTCTTGGCGAAGCCGGAGATCTCACGGGACGGGCCAGACCACAACCTCCGGATAATGCCCCGGTCCATAACCGATGTCGAGGCTCTTTGAATATTCATCGTTTTTCCAACGCCCGCCTAAGAGTATCGGATTCTCGGGTCCAGCCAGGCATAGACCATGTCGATTATCAGGTTGAGTAGGAGGACCCCGAAAGCCACCAGGAAGACCACCGCCTGCACCATGGTGAAGTCCCGGTGGAAGATGGCGTCGATTAAGGTGCGGCCCACGCCTGGCACCAGGAAGATACTCTCGATGATGACCGTACCACCGATGAGCCGTCCGATTTGCCAGCCGGAGACGGTAAGGACCGGAGCGAAGGCATTCTTGAGGGCGTGGCGGGATATGACCGTCACTTCCCAAAGACCCTTGGAGCGAGCGGTGCGGATAAAGTCTTCCCGCATCACGTCCAGCATGGCAGAGCGGGTCACACGGGCAATGAAGGCCATGTTGTAGAAGCCCAGAACCAGTGCGGGAAAGATCATCTGCGAGAGGTTTTTGAGTGGGTCCTCCCACAGCTTGGCGTAGCCCAGCGGCGGGGCCCAGTCGAAGAGCCACACCAGGAACATGACCACCATGATCCCCAGCCAGAATGTGGGTAGGGCGATGCCGCTGATGCTCAAAAGACGGCCGATGTAGTCGATCGGAGTGTCCTGCTTGACCGCCGACAGGACGCCCAAGGGCAGGGCCAAGCCGAAACTGATGATGAAGGCCAGAAATACCAGCTCCAGGGTCGTGGGGAAGCGCTCCTTCAACTCGTCCCATACCGGCTCATCGTAGAACATGGACGTTCCGAAGTCGCCCTGGGCCATGTTCCACACCCAAGAACCGTACTGCACCGGCAAGGGCCGGTCGGTGCCCAGCTTGTGACGAAGTGCGTCGATCTGTTCTTGGGTGAAATCCCGCTCCCCTTGCTCCCCCATCAGTATCATCATCGCCGGGTCGCCGGGGATGATGTTCATAATCAGGAACACAAGGACGGAGACCAGCAATATGGTCGGGATGAACAAGGATACGCGTTTTGCCAAGTAGCGTCCCATAACTTCTCCTTCGGTCCGCTCCGGGCGGCGGCCATTTCAGGGCCGTTCTCCCGTTGCTGACCGGCTGCCCCGGCTATTGGTCCAGCCAGATGCGCTCCCACATCATCCCGGTGGAAGCCACTGTGGAGGGCACGTAGAAGTCTTGGATCTGTTTGCTGACAGGCCAGCCAAAGTTGTCCCAGAGCAATCCGACCCAGTGGTTGTCGTCGTAGAGCAGTATCTGCTCGATCTCGGATATGATTTCCCCGCGCTGGGTCTGGTCTGTGGCACGGGCCTGCTCGTCGTAGAGTTCAGTAATCTTGGGATGCTCCCAACCTGGGTAATTGCGGGCGCCTCGTGGCAGGTACAGTCCTGCCAGTATCTGGTCCGGGTCATGGAAGGCGAACCCGGTGCCTTGGATGCCCATTTCAAAGTCCAAGGCCAGGAAGGCGGCGATGCCCGCTGTGCTCTCCATAGGGCGAGTTGTGATGTCTATGCCGATCTCGCGGAATTGGTCCTTAAGAAGCGCGGCCTGGTCGGCGTAAATCCCGGTCTGTCGGACGGTGATAGTGGCGTCAAACCCGTCGGGGTAGCCGGCTTCGGCCAGCAGTTGCTTCGCCATTTCAAGATCCTGCGGATCTTTCTTTCCGTCGGCAGTCTGACGGAAACCAGGTACCTCCAGCAGTTCATCCTCGGGCATTCCGAACCAGAGCCAAGACGGCAGCGGTCCGTGGATCGACCCTTTGCCGAATCCGAAGGCGTCGACCTGCGCCTGGCGGTCCACCGCTAGGAATAGGGCCCTCCTCACCTTGGGATTGTCGTAGGGCGGGATGGTGGTATTGAGCATCAGCCCGATAGCCAGAAAGTCGTTCATAAAGTGAACGGTCAGATGGTCCCCTGCGCTCTCCTGCAAGTTCAAGTAGTCCTGGACGTTCATGCCGGTAAACCCTACCGTGGCCATCAATAGCTGCTTGGTCTCGAAGCCTGCCTTAGTCCGGCCCTTGTCGGTGATCACGTACTTGATGATCCCGTCCAGAAGAGGGAGTCCGTCCTTGAAATAGTCTTCGTTCCTCTTGTATTCGATTAGGTCACCCTTCCGGTATTCGACCATCTCGTAAGGCCCCGAACCGACCTGCGGCGCTACATCACCGATTTCGGTCCCCGCCTCCACCACATGCTTGGGGACAACCTTCATGTAGTCAATTCCCAAGGCCGGCAGGAAGGCGGCGGCCGGAAACTTCAGGTTTACAGCAATGGACTGCGGATCGATGGCCTCGGAGCTAGTGTAATACGTGCGGAGGGCGCCAGCCCTGGGCCGGCTCTCTCCCTCTTGGACCATGCGATCCAAACTGAAGACTACGTCAGCTGCGGTCAGCGGAGTACCATCGGTCCACTGTACGCCCTCCGGAATGAAAAACGTGTAAGTCAAACCGTCGTCACTGACGTCCCAATGCGTGGCGAGGTCGCCGATGATCTGTTTTACGTCTCCGATATCGTTGTATTTGACCAGCCCGTTATAGAGGAGAGTGGCCTCTGACATGTCGATACCGGAGCCGGACGGATGGGGATCGATGCGCCTGGGAGCAGCATGTTTTTGCATCGGCACGACACCGCCGGACTTACCCACCGCTACAGGTTCAGGCGTCGCCTCAGGTTGGGCCTGGGGTACGGAGGTCGGTTCGGTCATGGGAGCTTGGGGAGGCGTCGTGGCAGCAGGTTGGGCTGCCGGAGAGGTGGCAGTGTCTTCCGCTGGAGCCGTGGTGCCGCAGGCTATGATAGACAGGGCAAGGAACACGAAGGCGTATCGGTATACTGGCCCAACGAATCTAAGGTGTCGCATTTCTGACCCTCCCTAATAGGGATAATCAATATCTATACGTTCCGAAAGAAGGCTTGTCAATACCTGATGATGCTAAAATCAATTTGCAAAACTAAAAATTACTCTGGCTTGCAGCAGAATATGCTGTTACGAGTTACGAAATCCGTCTTTCCAAGTAAGCCACATGTTTGACCTCCACTGACACTCCTGCATGGTAAAGGGCGGCGGTAAAGTGGGTCAGGCGGGCTGGTCTACCGTCGGGTGACGGCGGAGGAAAACCGTACCGTCCGAGGCCTTCCGTAAGGTTGATCATCAGCCTTTGGAGGGTACGATGGATATATACAGTCGATATGTACCTGCGCGTGCCCTGGGCCTGCATGGTGGAAAGGATGAGCGTTCGGGAAGCGTCCCGGATGTTCGGCCTGCACCGGGACACGGTGCGCAAAATGCTGGCCTACTCGGTTCCGACCGGCTACCGACGAAAGGATGCGCCCCCAAGCCCAAGCTTGAGCTCTTCACCGTGGTGATTGACGCCATCCTGGACGGCGATGGTAAGATCCCGCGGCAACAGCGGCACACCGCCAAACTAATCTTCGAGCGGCTGCGGGACGAGTACGGGTTCGAGGGCCAATACGCCATAGTCAAGGACTACGTAGGGAAGCAGGGCGGCAGACCAAGGAACTGTTTGTGCCGTTGTCGCACCTGCCGGGCCACGCCCAGTGTGATTTCGAGGAAGCGCTGGCGGTCATCGGCGGTGTGGAGCGCAGGGCCCACTACTTCGTCCTGGACCGACCCCACAGCGACGGTTGCTTCGTAAAGGCTTATTCCGCTGAGACCACCGAGGCGTTTCTGAAAGGCTATTGGCCGCGTTTGCCTTCTGGGCGGAGTGCCCCAGAGCATCCTGTACGATCCGCCAAAGGCGGACTGGCGGTGGCCAGGATCCTGGGCGACGGAGGCGCAAGTGCACCCGTGCGTTCACCGAGCAGCAGTGCCACTACCTGTTCGAAGACCGTTTCGGTCGTCCCGGCGAGGGCAACGACAAAATAAGGTGGAGGCATGGTGGGCTACGTGCGCCGCAACTTCCTGGTGCCAATACCATCCTTCGAGAGTTTCGAAGCGCTGAATGCTCACCTGGAAGAGAAGTACCTGGAGCGCATGCACGCTCACTTGCGAGGACACGCCGAGACCATCGGCCAACGCATGGAGCGAGACCTGGATGCATCGCCGCTCGTATGAGAGGGATGGCTTCGTCTTCGACCCTATCCACTACGTGCCACTGTTGGAGCAGAAGACGGCGGCTCTGGATCAGGCCGCACCCCTGCAAGGGTCGCGACTTCCCGAAGAGTACCAAACGCTGCGCCGTCTGTTGGAGGCGCACATGGGCCAGCGTGGCAAGCGGGAATTCGTGCAGGTGTGCAGGCTCACGGAGAACTTCTCTGACCAGGAAGTCCGCCACGCCGGGAGGGACGCCCTGCAATTGGGCGTTATCAGTTTCGACACCGTGAGGCACCTGCTGCTGCGCCGCATCGAAGGCAGACCGCCACGGTTAGAGGGTGTGTGACAATTGGCGAAATTGGCGCGGAGGATTCTTGGTGTGAAGGTGGGATGTTGAATACGCTGGCGGCATGAGCAGAAAACCTTACCCCAGCGATTTGACGGACGCCCAGTGGGCAGAGTTGGCCCTGTTGTTGCCGCCTGACGCCACCAGAGGCCATCCCAGAACCACCAACCTGCGTGTGGTGGTCAACGGTCCGCCTGAGGCGGACTGGCTACGCTGGCCGACTGGTGTCGTGGGCTTGGGCCACCGGGGGATGGTTGCTCACCATGGTGAAGCGCAAACCGGACAGCCACTACTTCCAAGTGCCGCGCCGACGGTGGGGGTGGAGCGTACTTTGGCCTGGATGGCCCGATGTCGACGGTTGAGCAAAGACTATGAGGAACGCACGGAGAGCAGTGAAACGTGGGTCCATGTTGCCATGGTCAACCTGATGCTCAAACGCCTCCAAGCCACCTGAACCCATTTGTCACACACCCTCTCAGTCCTGAGAAAAGTGTAGCGGACGCACCCAGGCTCTCCATAGGGAGGTGCCGTTTGTCGCCACCGAGGCGGGTCACTCACGTGCGCATTTGGGGCAGATGCGCACCTGGGGGTAGCCCATCGTTTTGGCGGCATTGATGGCTTGGATAGGTACGGCGAATTTGCCCAGATGGGACCAGAATGCGCCCGTTCCTCGGTAGTGCGGGCAGCCCATCTGATGCAAGGTCGACGTGTTTGGTTCAACGAAATAATCGCGCATCGTTGAGATCTTCCACTGGCTGCATGTACCAATAACCCGTCTGGCGCGCGCTCCGGCCCAATTCGTTCAAGTGTGGGTCGCTGCGCCACAGTGACCTGCTGCTGGGCGGCGGCAAAATCCAATTCCGTTGGTCGACGGAGAGATCACAGTAAACGGAGGCATACGCCAAGTCCGTTCAGAGACGCGAACACGACCGCGCCGCCCCTAACGGAACGACGGGTCGTGTCTTGCGAATGTTTGCTGCTAGGCGGTGGCCGCGCCCACGGTTTCGATGATCAACCGCGTGACGGTGTAAGGATCACAATTGGCGTTAGGACGCCGGTCTTCGATATAACCCTTGCCGTCTCGGGCGACCTGCCAGGGTATGCGGACCGACGCGCCCCGGTCGGAGACGCCGTAACGGAACTCACGGTAGGAACAGGTCTCATGCAGGCCAGTCAGACGCTCTTCGATGCGGTCGCCGTAGTTGGCGATGTGCAGGTCATGGCGCGTTTGCAGGGCCTCGGCAGCGGCGACACAGGCATCGTAGTTCTCCCGCATCTCGTTGGTGGAGAAGTTGGTGTGGGCGCCGGCCCCGTTCCAGTCGCCCTTCACGGGTTTGGGGTCGAGGGTTGCGCTGATTCCGCGCCGGCCGTCGACGGTCAGCACGTCTTCGCCGATGCGGTAGAGTAACCAGCGCGCCAACCACAGATGGTCTCCCACTGCGGGGGCGCCGATGGGACCAATCTGGAACTCCCACTGGGCGGGCATCACCTCGCCGTTGATGCCGGAGATAGCTAGCCCGGACTCCAAGCAGGCATCCATATGCTGCTCGACCACAGGCCTGCCGAACACTTCGTCGGAACCGACGCCGCAGTAGTAGCCACCTTGGGGCGCGGGGAAGCCGTTGTCCGGCCAGCCCAGCGGCTTCACGCCGTCAAAAAAGGTGTACTCCTGCTCGATGCCAAACCAGAAGTCCAGCGAGGCGTATTGTTCCGCCGAGGCGGCGCAGGAGGCCCGGGTATTGGATGGGTGGGGTGTCATGTCGGTGAGCAGGACTTCGCACATGACCAGTTTGTTGTTCCCGCCTCGTATGGGGTCAGGAACCGCCAGCACCGGGTTGAGGACACAATCCGAGTTTTCGCCCGGCGCCTGGTTGGTGCTGGAGCCGTCGAAACCCCAAATGGGCGGATCCTCACCATCGGGAACGATTTTTGCTTTTGACCGAAGCTTGGCCGTCGGCTGCTGACCGTCGATCCAAATGTATTCTGCTTTGTAGCTCATAAATTCAACCTCAGATTCAGATTTGCTTTCAATTATAGCCCCCCTGTCATGCTAGCCAACGCGACGTTGTTTTTCACATGATCTTGCCAATATGCCGCAATATTCATCATCACGTGGGAATCGGTGGCGATTATCGTATCAGTTGATGTCAGTATGATTACGATTTACGTCTTTCCGCAATCAACATGTGGTCTGTCGCGCCGCTTTGCCTCTCATGGAAACCCGAACTACCAGCGGCGGTCCATCCTACCACCCGGCATTTGTGCCGCCGGCGCTCTCAACGCCCTGCTAAGAATATCCAAGCCGAAGATTTATAGTCGTGACTGAAACGAGCCAGTCAAAGAGATCTGAGCCCCGACCCGGCAGACTCGTCGCGGGTGTAGCGGCTGACTATGCCGCCGCCCTCTTTCCAGCGGCCCCGGCGTTCGATCTCGTGGGTGGGGGCGCCGTTTTGGGCCATGCCCCGGGCCATGCCGACGCGCCCGCTGTGGCCGCTGAAGAACTCCCGATCCGAAAGCCCCGCGGCTTTGGCGATGACCTTCACCCACCGGGCGATCTGGGACTCCGACAGCCCGAACACTTTCTCCCCAGCACCAACCCCTGCCTGCCCGATGGCATCCAATGCGCGCATGGCGGCGGGAGGGATGCCCACCACCGCGCCGACCGCCTCCGCGTCGGTCCTGGAGCGCACCACGGTGATATGGCCGGAGCCGTCGTCCCAGCGCTGCACGTCACCCCAGGTCAGTGCCGCCGCCTCACTCCGCCGAAGCCCTGCATCGGAGAGGATTGCCACCAGGGGCAGATCATACTTCGCCCGCTCCCGAGCCTGCTCCGGCGTCTCAATGCCGCGGCCGCGTTTGCGGGGATGTCGTAGTCGGCGTGGCCCGGGTAGTGGCGCTCTTTGAGATCAGCCAAGGCCCTTCCCAGGGCTTTCCTGCGATCATCATCATCGGCGCCGTCGTGGATGATGATCGTGTCGAGATCGGACTGCTCGTCCCTGCCGCCGGCGGCCCTCGAGCCGAAGAGAATGACGGCCTCCACGTCGGTCTCGTCCGCCAACTCCCGGCAGAGGTCGATTGCGGCCGGGTCGGGATCCGGGTGGATCGCGGACAGCAACTGGTCACCGATGCGGTGTTGTCTCACCGGCGGCATGGCGCCGTCTCCGGACGAACGGAGGGCCGGCAGGTGGACTGCGTATCGATGAAAAACGACGGTTGCTGAACAGCGGCAGAACGCTGCCGCGGGGAGTATACCCAAGACGGCTGGCGCTTATCGGCGGCTGTCCTAGTATTACAACGACGGGTTAGGGTGGTAGGATTGGGTTGAGCAATCGGAGGCTTCGGGAGGTGAGGCGGGGTGATGGACGCGGCAGCTTTGGAGAGGGTGCACGAGGCTTTCCAGGATTTTCACGCTTACTTCGGGTCGGTTTTCGGTCGCAAGCAGTGGCGGGAGCGTAGCGAGGAATACCTGCAAGCCCTGCTGGTGCAGTCCCAGGAGCGACGTAATGCGGAAAACCTGTCGGAGGCGGTTGCGGCGTCGCCGCGGGTGCTGCAGCGTTTTCTCACCGAGGCCCGCTGGGATGACGATGCGGTGATCGGCCGGTTGCAGTCCGCCTCTGGCGGATGGGACCCCGATTGGCGGATCCTTTGGGCGTGTGGGTGCTGGACGGCAGCGACTTTCCCAAGCAGGGGGTGAAGTCGGTGGGAGTAGCCCGGTCCGCCTATGGCGGATGGGACGTTGGGAAAGATCGCTCCGCCTATGGCGGATCAGGCTGGGGTGTTTCTCGCCCATGTGGGGCCCAAGGGCCGAGCGCTGGTGGACAAACGGCTGTATCTACCCAAGGAATGGACTGGGGATGTGGAGCGCTGTGCGGCGGCGGGAGTGCCAGCGGAGCGTCGGCAGTACCGCAGCAAGACGGAGTTGGCGCTGGAGATGGTGGAGCGGGCCCAGGCCCGTGGGCGCCTCAGCGCCCAGTGGGTAGCTGCGGATAGCGCATTCGGAATGTCGCCGAACTCGCGGGACGGCCTGACGACGGCTGGAGCGCTCTACGTTTTGGACGTGCGTCCCGATATGACCGTATGGCCGCTGGAGCCCACCTGGACCAAGCCACCGTATCAGGGTAACGGCCGTCCCCGCAAACCGAGACCCTCACGCGAGGAGCGGCAGACCATGGTCCAACGCAGTCTGGCGTTGCCCGAAGAAGCCTGGCGGGAGATCACAGTGGCCGAAGGCAGCCAGGGACCGCGCGTCTACCGTTACAGCGCCCAACGGGTCAGAGCAACCAAGCGGCGCCAGCCCGGCGAAATCCTCTGGGCAATCTATCGTCAGAACCGGGACGGCAGCGAGCCTCGCTACTACCTGTCCAACGCTCCCGACGACACGCCCCTGGAAACCCTGGCTTACGTGGGCGGCTCCAGGTGGCGCATCGATCCTCCGGAGGCGGACGAGACTGAGAAGAGCGACGTGGGACTGGACGAGTACGAGACCCGCACTTGGGCCGGTTGGCACCACCACATCACCATGTGCTTGCTGGCCGGGGCTTTCCTGTTGACACTGCAACAGGATTGGGGGGAAAAAGATGCCCCAGATCACTCGGCCCCAGGTGTACCGAGTGGTGCGTGAACTCTTGCCCAAAGAGCGGTTCGGGCCGCGAGAACTGCTGGGATGGTTGGCAGATGTCCAGGAACGCAACGAACGGGCCCGACGCTCCCACGACAAACGCCGCACTACTCTCCGTCGCGATGCTTCCGGCCTTCCTCCTTCTTAACCCGTCGTTGTAATACTAGAGGTGACGTCCGAAAAACTGGTAACGTCCTGTGCGGACCGCGTAGTTGATTCCGCCAATGAACGGACACATGCCCACGTAGACGCCATGTACGAAAAGCCTGTGACTTGGCGTCAACCACGAAACGCGGCGCTAGCGTTGGACTCCACGGCTAACCGGCACGGTCCAGCGTATATTCAGGGCAGTGGGTAGTCCACATCGAGTATCTTAAACACGGGATCGACGGCCCTGATCATCAAAATCGACAGGGAAGCGACCCAACCTGCGAAAATGCGGTCGTGGCTCTGTCGGTTGAATGCGAGCCGCGATCGCAACAACCGATCATGTACGCGGGCAATCGGAAAACTAACGCTCCTTCCGAACGGATCCGTTCTTGCGACGAGGGCGGCCGACCTGGTGAAAGGCCGGCCACTCACTCGGGAGAACCACCAGAAGCGAAACGTAACGCCAATCTTCCGACGATGCCGATGTACGTCCAATTTGCAAACGCTTGAGCACCCCTCAATGAGCCTCGGGCAAGCAACGTGTCAACGCAATTGTAGTGGTATATGAATTGGTATAGAAACGGTGGTTTGCGCCGAAATGGCCGCGCTTTTGAATAGCAAAAGTCGCCAAAATAGACGGACGCCTCCGTCATTTACGCATCATAAATCGCTGGTCAAAATGGCCGTCTCTCACTCACATCAGGTAGGAAGCGGCTATTCTTATGTCCGGCTAATTCCAGCGAAATCCTGTCCCATCCACGAACAAATGGTATATGAATTGGTGCACAGCCGTAATATGGTTTATGAATTGGTACACAGCCGTAATAATGTAAGGTGCCATGACCACTAAGAAGCACGAGCGCGACGCCCTTTCTGCAACATTCGTCCAAGCTGTGAAGGAGCCCGCAACATACTCGGGCGGCAATGGCTTGAACCCCCGGGTTGAGAAATCCGGGTCCAAACATTGGATTCAGCGCGCACCATCCACGGCCAGAGAAAGAATTTGGGCCGCGGATCAGACCCATCAGTTTCGCTGGCCGACGCCCGCAAGCCGGCCTGGACCAATGCAACTATGATTAGGGAAGGGCGCGACACCGTCGCCGTGAAGCGCGAGGAAAGTGCAGCTCGCAAAAGACCACCCACCCGACGTTCTCCGCAGCATCGTGAATCGTGATTGATTTGCAGCGACCGACCTGGTCAAACGCCAAACGCGCTGCCCAATGGAGCAGCATGCTCACCACTTACGCATTCTCCAAGATCGGGTCCAAGCTGGTCACCGACATCACCACTGCGGATATTTTGGCGGTCCTGACCACGATTTGGACGGAGAAACCGGAGACGGCGAGCCGGGTACGCCAGCGCATGGAGACAGTGCTGGATTAAGCCGGTGCCCAAGGCTACCGGATGGACAACCCCGCCAATCGTTCGATCACCAAGGTGTTGCCCATGGGTTGCGCCCTCTTCAAACAGCGAAGAGCATTGATACTAGCCTGGGCGCAGTTCGCAACAGATGGTCCCGAGCAGGTAGGTTTCCCCGGGATTTGACGGGGAATTGCATACGCGATTTTGAGTGCCAAGTCGCTGACGTGGCTATTTTTGTCGCGAGTTCCCCCGGGTTCTAACCAACTGCGGCCCGCGTGATCACGCATGCGGCGTGCGGGATGTCCAATCTAATTGCGGTCAAGTATGTGTCGCTGTTCCCAGCATGGAAATAGCGTGCCGAGCGCGTGGGAAGCTGTACGAATAGGATCGCACGTGCAGATCAGTCCCCAAATGTGGTGATTGATACGAGACAGCACCACGGCCAGCAGCGGAAATTGTTTGCTGGTGTGCAGTCCCCAGCAACGAGATTACAAGGGTGACCCGATGAGGATCGAAAACTATGCTCGTATGAAACTCTACGCAGTGCTCCAGGTTTGCGCCATTTCACGGTCCAGTCTGTACGCGATGATCGCGCGCGGGGAGTTTCCTGCGCCAGTACCGGTGTGAGTGCTCGCGGTGGCTTGGCGGCAGGTTGGGGTCTACGGGTGGATTGAGTCCCGGCCCAAAGCTTGCAACCAATGACGGTGGCTCACGTGTACCCGCTTTGCGCAACCTGTCACTGCCCAGCGCCCACGCCGCCTCATTTCAGGTAGCACAGTCATTCCCGTCGGCGCCAAAACGCCCAACTTTTTGTGCATCACCTGCCTTTCGTGGCAAAAAGACGTGCCATCGCCCCCCATAATCACCCAAATCCCCCCAAAAACCCCAGTTCAGACACCCCCCGCCTCGGTGACCAGGGCTTTTTCAAAGTTAATCCGTCATTCCGACGAAAGTCGAAGATGCGCCTGCGGCGTGCCGGAATCCAGAACATTTCGAACACAACGATCTGCTGGATTCCGGCCAAAGCGGGGATGACGGTTCGGGGTGAAAGGCCGCCATACGGGACTTTGAAAAGGCCCGGCCCGGCGACACTTCCGCCTTGCTCTAACCCTTATCCCATCCGTACCATGTTACCCAACGTCCAATTCCAACCCGCCACCCAGGCCCGCGAGGCCGACCCGATGCCCACTTCCCAACACCGCGAACCTCCCTCCCCCAAATCCGCTCACCTGCCCGCCAATACCGCTAAAACCGCCGCCAAAATCCTTCCCTCCGCCCCCAATTCAGCCCCATGGCCCGCCCAATGCCCTACTAAAATTAGCGGAAATGAGAGGAAATGAGCGGGAAATCGACCTTTCACCCAGGGCAATCGCGTCTTATCCGAGGAGGACTTTGAGCAGGTAGTTCTCATCCCAACCGGCGTTGAGCCGTTTGCCCTGGATGCCTACTTTCAGGGTGGTCTCGTTTTTCAACAGGTTGTGTCCGATCTGCCGCAGGGTGTTGATGTTCTGAGGGCCATTGTCCTTGCGCACTCGGCACTGATCTTCCCGAAAAGTCACGTCCAAGGTCCAGTGCAACGAGTTTTCGATGCTCCAGTGGCTTCTGATGGCGGCCATCAGTTGTTCCGCTGAAGCCGCAAGGCTGCTGATGTAGTAGCGGGGTTGGCTGGCGTCGCCCGCTGTGGTGGTGCGGTGGCCCACCACCCTGACGGCGGCTTTTAGTTGCGGCCATTGCCTCTGGGGATCCAGGTAGTCCAGGCAGTCCTGATCGGTGATGACCCAGCATTCCCGGCGTTCCACCCGCCCGTGTCCCTTGTCCACCGTCTGAGCGTGGTCATAGGGTGTCGCGTCAAAGCCCAATGCCTCGGCGCCCTCGAACAGATCCTGAATACCCTCGTGGAGTTGGCCCTGGTTTTCCTTCACCGCCAGCACGTAGTCGGCGCCACTCTGGGTGATCCGCTGTGCGATCTCCCGCTGGCAGCCCATGGCCCGGTTGGTCAAAGATCGTGTGGTGACGATGCAACCGTGCAACTCCAGCATCTCCAGTCCGCCTCAGGCGGAGGGAATGGCGGTGATCTCGTTGGACTTCTCGTCAGTCTTGACCTGGCCCAGGGTCAGGCTTTGCTGAGTGGCCTCCGCCTCTGGCGGACTGACCATGTGGATCGCCCCCTTCTTACCAGCCCGGTCATAGGACCGTCGCGCCGTCTTCCCGTCAATCCGCCTCCGGCGGACCACCTCGCCGGGGAGCAGTTCCGCGATGGCCTGGGTCCAGACGGGCGAAGACATCGCCGAAGGTGTCGTGGGAGGGAATGCCGTGGGGCAGTTCCAGGAAGCTCTGAAACCAGGCCAGCTTGCTTTTGCCGAAAAGCTCGATGTGGACCCAGAAATCCGCCCCGCAGATGGCGATGGCCAGGATGTCCACCAGTTTGTGGCGTCGCGTGCGTTCCACCCGTGGGTCGTCCAGGTCAGTGAAATGATCGAGAATAGTTGCATTAGGTCGTTGTGCCATGCCCATCTGCCTCCACGTCCTCAACGAATCATCGGACATTAGCACATTTCTAAAAATCTCATTAAGACGCGATTGCCCTGACCTTTCACCACGCAATTGCAAGTATCCGTGTTAGGTGGACTTTGCGCAAAATTTAGAAAAAGTATAAAGACAGGGTAAGCTGGCCTGACCCCACTTTCGACGGAAAGGCCCGACCATGCTCACCCTGCCCGATGCCATTGTACCGGTACTCGCTCCCTTCGCAACGGTGTTCACCAACCCGACCTGGCAGAAAGCCCAGCTCCTGCTGGTGGGCGCGATCCTGGCCACCGGTCAGCGCACCGTAGCCGCCGCGCTCCGCGTCATGGGCCGCAGCGACCAGGACGACTACGCCCGCTACCACGAGGTGCTCAATCGGGCGGTGTGGTCGCCCCGCGAGGCAGCCCGCATCTTGCTCTTGCTGCTGCTTCGGTACCTGGATCGGAGCGACGGTCCGTTGATCTTCGGTATCGACGAAACCCTGGAACGGCGTCGGGGCGCCAAGATCAGAGCCCGTGGTATCTACCGAGACGCGGTGCGTTCCAGTCGCCACCAACTGGTCAAAGCCAGTGGCCTGCGCTGGATCTCACTGATGTGGCTGGGCCAGGTGCCCTGGGCGGGACGCCATTGGGCACTGCCGGTGCTCACGGTGCTGGCGCCATCGTCGCGCTACCACCAGCAGCAGGGACGCCGGCACAAGAAGATCTCCGACTAGGCTCGACAGATGGTCATGCTCCTACGCCGCTGGTTGCCCCATCGCCCTCTGGTGCTGGTGGGGGACAATGGCTACGCCGTCCTCGATCTGCTCCACTGCTGCCAGTCGCTGCGAGAGCCGGTTACCCTCATCGCCAGACTGCGCCTGGACGCCGCCCTCTACGCCCCAGCGCCGACCCGTCAGCCGGGTCAGAATGGCCGGCCAGCCTTGAAAGGGCAGCGGCGACCATCCGTTGGGTGCTGGTACGAGATCCCGAGGGTGCCTTCGATCCCCAGGCCCTGCTTTGCACCGACCCAACCGCAGACCCGACCCAAATCCTGGAGTGGTTTGTGCTGCGTTGGCAACTGGAGGTCACCTTCCAGGAAGCGCGCACCCATCTGGGTATGGAGACCCAGCGTCAGTGGTCCTACCTGGCCATCGCCCGCACCACGCCCATCCTGCTGGGCCTCTTCTCCTGGACCACCCTGGCCGCCCACGCCTTGCAGAAACAGCATCCCATCTCCCAGCGTACCGCCGCCTGGTACGACAAACCATCGCCGACCTTCGTGGATGCCATCGCCCTGGCGCGACGCCACCTGTGGCTGGCGTCGGAGGGTTTTTCACTGTCCGCAACCAGCCCCTACGCTCAGGAACTCCCCGCCACCCTGTACCACCGAATGGTGGACTCCCTCGCCTACGCCGCTTGAGATGCGCAAAGCCCAGCTTGGGATGCAGGCGCCGTTCCGGAAAAGCGCATCCCTGCGGTTGTCGTCATGCCGCCCGTTTCCTGATGCGCTACCTGCCGGGACTCTACTCGCCGATGAAATTCGTAACAACATCCTGCATGTTGGTCCTCCTGCTCGCTTTCTCCATCGCCTGCGGAGGTTCAGGGGAAGTATCCACACCAACTCAGGACACACCCACCGCGACCCCGGTTCCGATGTCCACCGATGGCCCCATCTGGGTGGCCGAGAGACTGAACGGGAAACCAGTGATCAGGGGAACCGTGTTGACACTTTCCACCTCTGAGGACGGTGGCGGAGGCTACGATGGGTGTAACCGTTTCACCGGCAGTCTTGAGGATGGTTCCCATGTGGCGAGACCCGACGGGACCGTATCGTTCCCAGGCTTCGGGAAAACGCTCGCATTGTGCGAGCATCCTCGGGGCACCATAGCCCAACAGGACAGCTACCTGGAGGCCCTGGCGGACGCGAAACAGTACCAAGTCCAAGACCATCGCTCGCAAATCAGAGACGGGTCGGGAAACCTCCGCCTGGTGATGGTCGACAAGTCCCCGCTGGTCGGCGCGGCCGAAGACCTGACCGGCACCGCCTGGCGTCTCACATCCATCGACGGGAAAGCGCCACGCGGTACGCCGCCCACGCTGGCCTTCTGGGATGAGGCGTTCGTGGGAGGAGCCGTCGCCGACTATGGCTTCGTGGCTCAATACGACAAGTGGCGGACGACCATCCGCGTCCGGTCCATAGCCGTGACCAGCGCTGGAATCAAGTGGCCCACCGACATCCCGGATCGGGAGGTGCGGGATATCCTCCAAGACATAGAAGGATGGGACCGACATGCTGTGCGTGATGAGGACGGGATCAGGCTCCTCCGCGTCCGCACGGGCTCGGGATCCCCAGTGGACTTCCAGGAACTCATGCCGGCGGTGAACCAGATATCGGATGCGGAGTGGCGTCTCCAGTCGTTCATCGAGGTACGTTGGCATGAATTCCGAGCAGGGGGACCACCATGCGTGGAGAACGCGCTCCCTGGTTCGGATATCGTCGCCAGGTTCACGGCGACCACCGTCCGTGGGACCGTGAACGGTGGGGAATACGGTCGCGACGAACTGGGCCTCTCCATGGTGAGGCCGGGCGAGAGCAGCACGGACGGGTTGGCTGGGTTGGACCGCTGGGGCACCGGTTTGCCGGACGGGCGGAGCCCTCGCGAGGATCGTGAGAAGGCCAGCAAGCCGAACGCAGCCGCCCAGGTCGAACGTTACCTGGAGCTTCTGCCCGAGCTGAGGCGCTACATGATATTCGGCGACCGGCTGGTAGTCCTGACGGACTCCCATCAGGCGCTGCTGTTTCAGGTCGAAAGGTTGGGATGACCCCTATTGATGTCGGACCCAATCTCCGGGATTACTGTAATTCCCCCCAGGGAACGTATCAACAAAGCCGACGCCGCTCGCCGCAGTTTCGTCGACAGGATGGAACCTCCTGAAAGATTGGTGACACCACCCCACAAATCGCTGGTGCGTGATTGACGTCCGGGTATTTTCACCCCAGCCCAGCATTTGACAGAGCGGTCCGGCTACCGCCGCTGCTCATGGCATGGAGATCTAAAGCCCCGACCGTCGGCGACCGGTTGAGACTCATTGGAAGTGAGGATGCGGCTGCTTCGCTGGTGGCGGCCCGAGGTCAAAGCAAAGGGAGCGGTGGCCGACTTCCGGTGGTAGGGCCGGATACCGACATCGTCTTCGATGAGCGCTTCGGGCGCAAGGATGCCTTCTGTGGCGGCTACAATGGCGGGCATGTCGACGTTCATCCGGCATCCCGACGTCAAGCTGGGGGTCCTTCTGGTGGTGGCCGCGCTACTCCTGGAGATGGGAACTTCGGGCGCCTCCTGGACTCGGCATGTTTCCTACCAGCTCAACAGCACGGCCATGGGGGTTGGCTGGCTTGGCCTCGTGGTTGGCTTGGGGAGTTTGTTCGTGGTGTTGGCAGCCATCTGGGTGGACCGCCGCCCACCCCACGGAATGATGGCGGCCGGCGCCGGCGTCGTCGCTCTCGGGATCGTCCTGGTAACTCTTTCCCGTAACTTCGGCACAGCTGTAGCCGGTTTGTTCCTGGTGGGAGCCGGAGGGGCCGCATTCCATTCCCTGGTCTTCTATGCCATCGTCGTGAAGGGTTACACGCGGTTCAAGGGCACGCTCATCGGCGCCCTCGGCCTGGTATTTGGAGCCAATCTGGGAGGGGGAGCGGTACGCAACTGGCATTTCGACATCCCCGTCGGATGGTTCGCGCTGGTGTTGGCCCTGACCGGCGGGATTGCGCTCTACATCCTTCTCCCCCGATGGTTCAAGGGCAACTACAGTCCGGCGCCGACCTTCAGGGAAGCCATCGCCGTTCCCGGCGTCAGAGCCGATTTCGTCTCGGCCGCCGCCGTATACCTGGTTGCGGCCGTAATATTAGCCACAGGTTCGACCCATATCCGGTGGCTTTCGGCGGCGACGGGTGATGATACCGGCTACCAGGCCATGGCTTTGGCTGGAGGACTTGGCGCCCTGGCTTGGGGCGTGGCGGCCGATTTCGTTTCGGTACGCTCTCTCCTCATTGCTCTGGCGGTGCTTGCTCTGCCGGCAGCGGCGTGGGTTTGGCTGGGTAATGACTTGGGCGGAGGCGCCCTTTTGCTATCGTTCGTCCGGGGCGGTTTGATCAGCCTCCCCTGGTTGCTGGTGGCGGATCTTCTGCCCAAGCGGCATTTTGGGAAGCTCGCTCTGGCCATAATCCTGTTGGGCGCGTTGGGTGGATCGTTGGGCTCAATCTACTTGGGTGGGGTAATGTTCGTTTGGGGAGCCGGGGCATTCATTTGGATCGCCCTTATCGAAAGCTGCATACTTGCGGCGGTGGTCTCCTGGCATCCGACTGATCGCGGGGCTGGCCGTTGGACACCGTGGTGGAACAAGCGTACACAGTGCGAAGACCGAGGGCCGCAATGAGACTGTCGAGAGCAGGAACGGATTCCACCTGTATGAGCGATGGGCGACACTTGCTGCCAAGACCGGTCTGGACTAAATTTCCGGCGGCGGCGCACGGTATGACCGACGAACGTACCACCATGACAGGTCCCTGGTTAATGGGTGTCCTCGACACACTCGATGATCCTGCCGATGCAACGGCGTGGCTACGGCGGTGATGCTCCCTTTGTGCGCGGTGAAGGCGGCGGCGGTAATTCTGACCACAAGATTCCACGGACTCCCTGTTGTCCCTAACCTCGATGGCTGTGCGGTCAGCAATGCGGTTGAAGAGGAACCTGCGCCAGCGGAAAAGCGCGGCGGGGATGATGTCTCCTTGCAGGGGTCAAAACGGTCCGCGTCGGTTTAGGTGATATGGTCAACCCCCTGGACTGTCCCCTCAGCCAGCCAGGTGGCGCGTAATGATGCTGCGGATCACGTGGGTGGTCGCGGTTTTTCTCCTGTTGACGGCGCTTTCCGGTTGCGGCGATCAACAACCCGGGACCATTCCCTCAACGACGCGGGCGGCGGCTAACTTGGTCACCCGCGTCCCTTCCGCTCCAATGACGGTGGATGAACTGCGTTCGGACCGGGAACGGTCTGTCGCGTCCGAGGGATCGGTGAGCCTGGACGAGCTGGTGTGGGGAAACAACGCGTTCGCCTTCGACCTGTACCACGCTCTGAGCGATGGGGAGGGCAACCTGTTCTACTCTCCCTTCAGCATCTCCCAAGCTAGACTTTACGCATTCTTAGAAAAGTAAAAGGACAGGGTAAGCTGGCCTGACCCAAACGTCACTGAAGGTCCAGCCATGCACACCCTGCCCAATGCCATTGTACCGATACTCTCCCCCTTCGCAATTCTGTTCACCAACCCCACTTGGCAGAAGGCTCAACTCCTGCTGGTGGGCGCGATCCTGACCACAGGTCAACGCACCGTGGCAGCAGCGCTGCGCGTCATGGGCCGCAGCGACCAGCGCGACTACGCCCGCTACCACGAGGTGCTCAATCGGGCGGTGTGGTCGTCCCGCGCGGTGGCCCGCGTCCTGCTCTTGCTTTTGCTCCAGCATCTGGATCGGGGCGACGGCCCCTTGGTCTTCGGCATCGACGAAACCCTGGAGCGGCGTCGGGGCGCTAAGATCAAAGCACGAGGCATCTACCGGGACGCGGTGCGTTCCAGCCGCCATCAACTGGTCAAGGCCAGTGGCCTGCGCTGGATCTCCCTGATGTGGCTGGGCCACGTGCCGTGGGCGGGACGCCACTGGGCGCTGCCGGTGCTCACGGTGCTGGCCCCTTCCTCTCGGTACTACCAGCAGCAGGGACGCCGGCACAAGAAGCTCACCGATTGGGCCCGGCAAATGGTCATTCAGCTGCGTCGCTGGCTGCCCCACCGGACTCTCGTGCTGGTGGGGGATAACGGCTACGCCGTGCTGGATCTGCTCCACTGCTGCCAATCCCTTCGTGAACCCGTTACCCTCATCGCCAGACTGCGCTTGGACGCCGCTCTCTACGCGCCAGCGCCGCCTCGGCCGCCAGGTCAGAAAGGCCGGTCAGCCCTGAAAGGCCAGCGGCGACCGTCGCTGAAAACCATCCTGGACCAGGACCATGTGGCCTGGACCGTCGCCGCCGTGGCGTGGTACGACGGCACCATCCGCACGCTGGAACTTACCTCCCAAACCGCGGTCTGGTACAGCTCGGGCAAACCGGCGGTGACCATTCGCTGGGTGCTGGTCCGAGATCCCGAAGGCGCTTTCGATCCCCAAGCCCTCCTCTGCACCGACCCGTTGGCGAACCCGACCCAGATCCGGGAGTGGTTTGTCCTGCGCTGGCAACTCGAAGTCACCTTTCAGGAGGCGCGAACCCACCTGGGCATGGAGACCCAGCGCCAGTGGTCCGACTTGGCCATCGCCCGCACCACGCCCGCGCTGCTGGGCCTCTTCTCCTGGACCACCCTGGCCGCCCATTCGTTGCAAAAACAACATTCGATGACCCCGCGCACCGCCGCTTGGTACGACAAACCATCGCCAACTTTCGTGGACGCCATCGCCCTGGTGCGTCGGCACCTCTGGCTGGCATCGGAAGATTTCTCACTGTCGGCCGGCAACCCCGACACGCAGGAATTCCCCGTCGCTCTGTACCGACGAATGGTGGACTCCCTCGCTTACGCCGCTTGAAATGCGGAAAGCCCAGTTTACATGTCCCACTGCAAAGGATAGGCGCGGCACTGGTACAGCATCCCGCCCACCCGGTCCAGCGAGGCGCGGTTGGGTTCCCGCACGTCCAGCCTCCGCTCCAGGGTGATGGACGACAGGCGACCCAGCATGTCACACTCCCTGACGAACCCGTTGACGGTGGCCGCCTCGCCGCCCAGTACCACATAGTCCAGCCGGTCCAACCACGGCCTCCACTGCCGGTCCAACACCCCCGCGGCTTCAACGTACAGCCGGTGAATCTGGTTTTCCCGCACCCGCCGGAACCTTTGCTGGGACGTGCCGCCGGCGTGGTGCCTGCTTTTCACGTACCTGGTGTCCGTTTTGGAGACCACCAGTCGCTGCCCCTGGTACACGGCGATGGCGTACCGGCCCAACCTCACCATCGCCACGCCCACGGTGAGCCGGGACGCGAGCAGGGAAAGCAACGGTTCGTCGCGAATCCCCGGTTCCAGACCGATGGCGTCCATCGGGAACGGCGGCAATAAGGCCAATCCAGCGTCTCCGATCCGAAAAGCTACGAGTCCCGTTGATGAGCGCAGCAACTGGTTGCTGGAACGTTCCAGGGCGTCAATCCACGCGGGGCCGTCGCGGTGCCGGGCCAACGAGGCGATGGTAGCGTCTTCCCGTCCGCTCAATACCGGCACATGCAGGGTCGACGAAGCCTCGCCAGACTCAGACTCTTCAGCCTCCCGCAAGCGGACCAGCCGGCGTTGCACTCCCTGTATCGAGAGGGTTTGCCCGGGGCGCACGCTTGGAATGGTGAGTTTATCGGAAGGCCGCATATTCCATGATAACCGATGGTGCAATCCTCTGGACGGGATGGGCATGTGCAATAATGTCTCCGCCCAAAAATGGACAGGCTCGTAGCAGGTGTTTACATGGTTTCCCACGGCGTGCCCAACGATGTACAGAACGAAGTCCTCTCACCCACCGAACGGCAGCATCGTGCGCTGAATCGCCTGGATGCAGGACACGCAGCGCTGCTGGAAGCTTTGCACGGCGTGGGCGAAGCGGAGGCGTTCCTGGGCTCACGCTGGTCGGTGTGGGAGGTGATGCAGCACCTGCTCACCGAGAACTTCGTGCAGGCCTTGGAGGAGATAGCCTCCGGTGAGCGCGAGATGTTGCCGCCGTTCGACGCCCGGCAGGACCGAATCGCCGCCGACGTGGCGCGTCTGGAGGCCAACTACCAACGGTTCCGCACCCTGATCGTGGGACTCTCGCCAGCCCAGCTTGACCTGCCGGCCACGCCGTACAATCCCGAAAACGACTTCCCGTCGCTATCGCTGCTGGATCTCATCGAACGCACGTCAGGGCACGAGGGCAACCACGCCCGCCAGGTAGTGGAAACGCGCAAGTTCGTGGCGGCGTTCCGCTCCGCAGAGCGCGCCGTCACGGTGGCCGGCCTGGGCACGGGCGACCCAGCGTTGGTGCCCATGCAGACGCGGGAGATGCTCGCCAACGCGGACTACGTCATCGGTTCGGCGTCCGCGCTGTCGGTGGCCCACCGCTGGATACGCTCGGTGGAGCTGCCCCTGCGCGCCGACAACCGCGCTGAACTGGTCAATCGCACGGTGCGGGACATTCGCGCCGGCCTCTGGTCCATGGTCGTTACGCTGGGAGACCCGGCCGAATCGATGCCGTCGCTGCTGTCAGACCTTCGGGAAGCCGTCGGGAACGTCTCGATGATCTCGGCCCCTGGGTTCTACAACCTGGCTTTGACCCAAGTCGGCCTTTCGCCCCTGGACGCCGTTTGCGGTTCCGTGGAGCGATTGGACGACGTTGCGAAGCTATCGGCATCCGGCAGGGCTGTGGTCGTGTTGGGCGCGGATAACTCAGGGTCGTGGCGGGACGTTGGGCAAGCGCTGGAATGGTCCGGAGTACCAGCCGAAACACCAACGGAATTGATCGCCAACCTGTCCGCGCAGCCGTCGGTTACACCGGCGTCCCTCGGGGAAATCACCGCCACGGCTTCCGGCGATGCTGACGCGGCGGTGGACTCGGCCCTGGCGCTGCGGTTCGGTAGTCGCTAGGCCGGCGGTATGGTAAATTTCTAGCACAACAGCCAGCCGGACAGACTACCGCCTGGCAACGGAGGAAACACAATGGCAGAGCGGATTGGATTCGTCGGGCTGGGAATCATGGGCAAGCCCATGGCCCGCAACCTCATGGCGGCCGGCTACGAACTCACGGTGTACGACATCGTCGGCGAGCCGATGGAGGAACTGGCGACGGAAGGCGCGACCGCCGCGTCCTCGCCGGCTGGCGCAGCGGCGGGCAACGTCCGTACCATCACCATGCTGCCCGACTCGGCCGACTCTGAACGGGCCATCCTGGGGCCCGACGGCGTTCTGGAAGGCGCCGAAGCTGGCTCGGTCATCATCGATATGAGCAGCATCGCTCCGTCCATGTCCCAGAAGATCGGCGCCGCATGCGACGAGAAGGGCGTGAAGTTCCTGGACGCGCCCGTCAGCGGCGGCGAGCCGGGAGCCATCGCCGGCACGCTGGCCGTCATGGTCGGCGGCGACGAGGCCGTGTTCGACGACTGCAAGGCCGTGCTCGACGTGGTGGGCGGCAATGTGGTCCTGACCGGCGACGTTGGAGCCGGCAATATCACCAAGCTGGCCAACCAGATCATTGTCGCGGCCAACATCGAGGCGCTCAGCGAGGCGATGGTGCTGGCCCAGAAGGCCGGCGTCGATCCCGAGCGCGTTTTCAACGCCATCCGTGGCGGCCTGGCCGGCAGCGCAGTAATGGAAGCCAAGGGCCCCATGATGCTGGACCGCAACTTCCGCGCCGGTTTCCGCATCCGCCTGCACCAGAAGGACCTACGCAACGTGCTGCAAACCGCCGGCGAACTCAACGTGCCACTGCCCGTGACTGCCCTGGTTCAGCAGATGCTGGGTTCGCTCATCAACGACGGCGAGCAGGAAGCCGACCACGCAGCCATCCTGCACTTCATCGAAAAACTCGCCGGTGTGGAGGTTACGCGCGGCGGGTGATGTTCGCCCGTATCCGCGTTTGGGTCAGCGACTTTGCGTCGGACTGGGGCGGCCCGGTTGGTCTGGCTCTCGTTGTTGCGGTCGCCGTCTGGGTGGTTTGGTATTTCACCAAGGCTGCCTGCACGACGACCGCCGCCGCCAACGGGTTGTGCAACCCGGCATTGGCCGCTAGATTTATAGATGTGGAAATCCTTCTGAAGTCGGGAGGCGCGGCACTGGCCGTGGGCGCCCTCAAAGGGGGCTATGACAAGTTTATGATGCGCAGAATGCTGAACGAGGAACGTGAAGCTCGGCAGCAGGCCGAGCAGCAATTGGCGGTCGAGCGCAAGCGTGTTGATGAAACCATCCAGCAGGCGAACGAAGCCCGTGATGCAGCCCTGCAGATGGTGTCGGAGATGGTGAACGAATTCCGCGAGGAACGCCGCGAAGAGCGCCGCCTGGCCGCTGAAGAACGCCAACGCGACGCCGCCACCCAGCAGGCGCTGTTAGACGCCGTCTTGCAACTCACCCAACAGAGAAACGGCCGGCCCGAAAACCCATCCGGTGAATGACCAACGATGCCCAGGCAGCTGCGTCAAATGCGGGATAGGGAACGCGAAGCTCGACGGCAGGCCGAGCAGCAACTGGCGGCGGAACGTAAGCGGGTTGGTGAAACCATCCAGATGGTGACGGAGATGGTGAACGAGTTCCGAGAGGAACGCCGTCTAGCCGCTGAAGAACGCCGCCAACGCGACGCCGCAACTCAGCAAGCCCTCCTGGACACCATAGTCCGCCTGACTGAACAGCGGAACGGCCGGCGCGAGGACTCGCCGGAAACCTAGTCAGGGAACCGCGACCTGCTCCACTCCAGCGCGGCCCGCAGTCCGCTCTCCTCACGAATGCGCGCGAACTCAGCGTGCTCGGGTGTGTCCGCCGTGTCGAACTGCGTCATCAGCTCCAGGTTGTGGTTGAGGGCGGACAGGAACCCCGCTGACTCCAACGCCCGGTTCACCGACAGCTTGGTGGTCTTGATGCCGATGGCCGAGACGCCCCGCATCTTCTGGGCCACTCTCTCGCACTCGGCCATCAGGTCTTCGTGAGGCACCACGCGGTTCACCATACCAATTCGGGCAGCCTCGTGGGCGTCGATGATGTCGCCGGTGAGCATCATCTCCTTGGCCAACGCCAGGTTCAGCGAGTAGGGTGTAATCAGGAACGGCGCGCCGTATCCCAGGCGAATCTCCGGCTCTCCCAGCATCGCGCGGTCCGACGCGATCTTCACGTCGCAGACCTGCACCAACTCGCAGGCGCCGCCCAACGCGTAGCCGTTGACGGCAGCGATCACCGGCTTGCTCAGGTTCCACACCATCAGGAAGGTGTCGATGTTGTGCTTGAGCCGCGAACGACGGCCATCCACCGACAATGGCTCGCCCGAAGGTCCGCTGGCCTCGCTCTCAATATCAAAACCCGCTGAGAATGCCCGCCCCGCTCCGGTGAGGATCACCACGCGCACGTCGGGGTCGGCCTCGATGGCCTCCAACACCTCACGGAATTCGGAGATCAACGTGGGGCTGAGAGCGTTGAGCTTTTCGGGCCGGTTGAGGGTCAGATACCCAATTCCGTCTCGCTCATCGTAAAGCAGAGTTTCAAAAGCCAAATCATTCCCTCGTTTGGGGCAATACTCCCTCGCCCCTGGCGGAAGCGGGTTGGGTGAGGGGATAAAACTACGGGCCGACTATCTCCACCGACTGGATCACCACCGGATTGATGGGGGTCGAGCCTTCCCCGCCTGGCTGCGTGGGAGCGGTGGCGATCGTGTCGATTGTCTCAAGCCCGGCCACCGCCTGCCCGAATATGGTGTAGTTGGGCGGCAACGCATAGTCGGCGTGCATGATGAAAAACTGGCTACCGTTGGTGTTGGGACCGGCATTGGCCATGGCCAGCACCCCGCGCGAGTACGGCCGCTGCACCGGCTCGTCGGCGAACCTGTAGCCGGGACCACCTCCGCCGGTGCCGGTGGGATCGCCACCCTGGATCATGAACCCTTCGATGGTCCGGTGAAAGATCACGTTGTCGTAGAAACCCTGCCGGGCCAGGAACACGAAGTTGTTCACGGTGTTGGGCGCTTCCTCGGGTAGCAGCTCTACCGTGATCGCGCCGACGGACGTGTTCAGCACCGCCGTGTAGGACGACGCCGGATCGATGGTCACGGGCGGCGGCGATGACCACCGCTTGACGGACTGGCCCTGGCTCATGGCGGCCACTGGTGTGGACGCGCCCGATTCTGAGGCCGCCGCGCCGGTGTCAGCGATCATGGTTGCCTGGGGAACCGCGGTCGCAGGGACCGCCGCTGCGGTTGTGGGAGCGGGTTCAGCGGGTTCGGGAGCCGTGGGGTTGGGAATGAAACCGCACCCAACCACAACCAGCGCGGCCAGGCTCGATACGAGGCAAAGGGCAAGTATTCTGCGTACAGTCATGTTATGCGACTCGGCGGTCAGTAGGGTCGGGTGATTTTGGCGACTTCCTTGAGGGCTTCCAGGGAGAAGTCGGGAGACTGGCACAGGCCGATGGTCTTCTGCTCGTAATCGGCGATGGTCGCGACCATGTCAGGGATACGGTCCGCCAGCTCGAACGGAATGTTGGTCACTCCGTGCTTATCGCCGTGGAGCAGGTCGCCGGTGGACACCGTCAGTCCGCCCACGTCGATGGGAATGCCCATGTCCACCATGTGCACGTAGGCGTGGGATACGGAGACGTGCTTGGCGAAGAACTGGAATCCCAGTTCGCGTACCTCGTCCAGGTCGCGTACGGTCCCGTCGGTGGCGACACCCACGGCGCCCAGCGCCTTGTGGATGTTGGACTGCACCTCGCCCCAGTACGCGCCCAGCGGCGGGTTGTCGATGTCGTGCAGCACGATGAAGCGCGGTTCCGGCACGGAAACGATCAGGTCCCACCAGTCCTCGCGGGGGACGCTGCGCCCCTCGGGGCGGTTGGCGGAGATCACGCCGGTAACGGCATAGCCGACCATGGGCGGGAATTCCTGGAACACCGTCTTGATCTCGGGCAGCATGAATCCGGCGTTCTTGGGCCGGAAGTTGAATCCCTCGATGGCGTTGCAGATGCTGGGAGAGTCGATCTTGGCAAGGGCTTGCAGGGTGGCGTCGCTGACGGTCTGGTACAAGGCCGGGCCTCCTGAGTGTTGCTAACAATGCGCGCGCCGGCAGTGCACCGGCGCGGGAGAAAGCATATCATAAAAACTGTTTATTCAGCGCGCCGGGCGCACGCGTCCACTGACTGCGACGTTGAATGCCCGCTCCCTGGACCTGTGGCTTGCCTCTATTATCTCAGGCCAAGCTTTTACCAACTTCCAGGCTTCGTCCCAGAAACGCAAACTAGACCATCCTCTCTCGAAAATGAACCATGTCACACCGCTCGTCTGAACCGTTCGCCACTCTTTCCTCATACGATCATGAGTGAGAACGACCCACGCCTCGCCGCTCGCTTCAAGAACGCCGACCCAAGTCAGATCAGCGGCACCTTCCAGGTTCATACCACGCGCTGATGTTACGCGATCATCGGGAAAGTCATTCCGATGCAATTGCGCGATGGCGTTGGCTAAGAAGTGCGAAAAGTTCTCGTCAAAAAAGTAATTCAATTGCTGAAATTGGTTTATCGATTTGCCAGTTCTTTTTCGAAGGCGACAGCGTGCAGTACATCATCTTTCGAAATCTCGTACCACCGCGATACCAGATCTGCGTTCATTCCCTCCGCAATGTATTTCCGGTACAGCGTGTCCGTAGGAACGTATCGTGAACTGATCACAGGTGCTCCGAAAGACCGAGTGGGGTCTACGACGACGTTTCGCCCCACTGTTTCCAATCCCCACTCTTCAGCCGGATACCAACGTACTGGAGCGTCATCCTCGTAGTCCATGGGTTCGAAAAGCGACGGGCCGATGATTTTGGCGAACGCTAGCTGACCGTCGCGAGAAACCTGCTCTATTTGATTGCCAGCGCGATCGAATATTTCTCGTCCGTCCGTTTGGAATCTACGGTTGGAAAACGGGAAATCGGTTTCGAAACGGTGACACGCGTACTCAGCGGTTTTGCAAATCCGTTGCCACGAAACGCCTGAGATGTGAAAAGCGTTCACGATGCGCAGTTCCATCAGGTCCAAAAAGGTGGCGTAGTAGTATCTGCCGACCCTTTGTTCGGCACCTCCCCACAGACCCTTTTGGCCCTTGTATGTTCGAACGAAACGCCTGGACAAAGCGGTGGGGACACCTGCCAATGCCCGCACTTCGCTTAGCCAATACATGCCGGCGCTCAACCGGTCGATGGATGTACTCACCGTTGTCATCAGGTCTGTACGGCCTTTTCGAAACGAGATACCACGCACTGTGATCGTTGTTTCAATGTGCCATACCGCCATGACAGAGTCAAACCTGCCCCGGTTGACACCACCCCAATCCCAACGCAAAATGACGCCATCTCGCACAACCTGCCCCATACTCATACCGGAAGGTGACGAAATGGCAGAAATCCTGGGCCTTGGCCTTACGCACTACCCGCCCCTCATCGGGCCCGACGAAGACAAGAACATCCCCCTCAAGCGCACCCTCAACAGCAACAAGAATGTGCCCGAGGAGATGAAGAACCCCAGCAGTTGGCCGGAGCCCATGCGCATCGAGTACGGCGAGGACGAGGGCTACGCCTCGTCGCTGGAACACCGCGCCCGACTGGTCGCCGGCTTCCGCCGCATCCGCGAGGAACTGGACGCCTTCAACCCCGACTTCGTCGTCATCTGGGGCGATGACCAGTACGAGAACTTCCGCGAGGACATTATCCCGCCCTTCTGCGTGCTGGCCTACGACGAGTTCGAGTGCCAGCCCTTCGGCGTGGAGGGCCACGCCGGCCGGCGCAACGTGTGGAACGAGCCGGCCGGAACCACCTTCAAGTACAAGGGAAACAAGCAGGCCGCGCGCGATTTGGTGTCCGGCCTGATCGATCGGGGCGTCGACATGGCCTATGCTTACCAACCTCTGCACCAACCAGGCCTGGGCCACGCCGTCCTGAACACGCTGCTCTACCTGGACTACGACCGCAAGGGATTCGAGTACCCCGTGGTGCCCATGCTGGTCAACTGCTACGGCAGCCGCGTCATCCGCAACCGGGGCGGAGCCATCGAGTACCTGCCCGATCCGGACCCGCCCGGGCCGTCGCCCAGGCGCTGCATGCAGGTCGGCGCGGCCACCGCCGAGGCCCTCAAGGACTCCCCGTATCGCGTCGCGCTCATCGCGTCGTCGTCGTGGTCCCACGCCTTCCTGGTCGAGAAGAACCACTGGCTGTGGCCCGACGTCGAGTCCGACCGCGCCCGCTTCGAGGAGCTCAAGTCCGGCGACTACCAGGCCTGGAGCCGCATTTCCACCGACCAGGTCGAGGACGCCGGCCAGCAGGAAATGCTGAACTGGATGTGCCTCGCCGGCGCCATGGACACCCTGGACTACAAGCCGGAGATTCTGGACTACGTGGAGACCTACGTGTTCAACTCCAACAAGTGCCTGGCCATTTTCAAGTGACCTGCGAATTGAACGCCCGTAGGGGCGGGTTTGAAACCCGCCCCTACATGAACAAGGAGAACCATCATGGCGGAAATCCTGGGATTGGGACTGACCCACTCGCCGTCGTTCATCCGGCCCGACGAGGACGGCGAATCGTCGCTGAAGCGCACGCTGCGCACCAACGACAACGTGCCGGCGGAGATGAAAAACCCGTCCAACTGGCCGGAACCCATGCGCATAGAGTACGGCGAGGACGACGGCTACGCCTCGGCGGTACGCCTGCGCGAGCGCATGGTCGCCGGTTTCCGCAAGCTGCGCAAGGAACTGGACGAATTCAACCCCGACTTTGTGGTCATCTGGGGCGACGACCAGTACGAGAACTTCCGCGAGGACATTATCCCGCCCTTCTGCGTGCTGGCCTACGACGAGTTTGAGTGCAAACCCTTCGGCGAGGAAGGCCACGCCACGCGGCGCAACGTATGGGACGAGCCGGCAGGAACCACCTTCAAGTACAGGGGACACAAGGACGGCGCGCGGTCGCTGGTGTCCGGCATGATCGACCGCGGCGTGGACATGGCCTACGCCTACCAACCGCTCCACGAGCCGGGACTCGGCCACGCCATCCTGAACACCATCCTCTACCTGGACTACGACCGCAAGGGCTTCGACTACCCCGTCGTGCCCATGCTGGTGAACTGCTACGGCAGCCGCGTCATCCGCAACCGGGGCGGCAGCGTCGAGCACTCGCCCGACCCAGACCCGCCCGGTCCTTCGCCCAGGCGCTGCATGGAGATCGGCAAAGCGGCCGCGCAGGCCATCAAGGAATCGCCGTACCGCGTCGCCCTCATCGCGTCGTCCTCATGGTCCCACGCCTTCCTCACCGAGAAGCACCACTGGCTCTACCCCGACATCGAGTCCGACCGCGCCAGGTTCGCCGAGATGAAGGATGGCGACTACCAGGCCTGGGCGCGCATCTCCACGCCGCAGATCGAGGACGCCGGCCAGCAGGAACTCCTCAACTGGGCCTGCCTGGTCGGCGCGGTGGACGAGCTTGGCTACAAGGCCGACATCGTCGACTGGTACGAGACCTACATCTTCAACTCCACCAAGTGCCTGGCCGTGTTCAAATAGCCGACCGGGACATATTCTGATATCGCGTAGGGGCGGGTTTGAAACCCGCCCCTACAAATCTGCCTGTATTCTTCGGGATTCGTTACCCGCGGAATGGCCGAAAAAACTCCCGCACCTCGTGGGCCAGCAATTCCGGCTCCTCCAGCGCGGCGAAGTGACCGCCCTGGGGCATCTGCACCCACCGGCGCACGTCCCACGAACGCTCCGCCCACTCGCGCGGCGGCTTGGCGATCTCCTGCGGGAACATGGCCATGCCGGCCGGCGTGGGGACCTTTTCGTCCTGCGCCATCTCCCACACGCTGCTCTGGTTCTCCTTGTACATCCGCACCGACGACCCGATGGTCTGCGTGACCCAGTAGATCATCACCGTGGTCAGCAGTTCATCCTTGGTGTAGCTGCTCTCCACGTCGCCGTTGCAGTCGCTCCACGTCCGGTACTTCTCCACGATCCACGCGGCCAGGCCGGCCGGCGAGTCGTTGAGCCCATAGGACAGCGTCTGCGGCTTGGTGCCCTGGATGTGGCTGTAGCCGCCCTCACTCTGCTGCCAGCGTTCCCGCTGGTCCGAGTGCGCCTGCTCCGCCTCCGTCATCGGACGTGAACCGGGACCCAGGTACGGCGTCGGCCGCGTGATCGACGTCAGGTGCACCCCGATCATCTTGTCCGAGTGAGCGTAGCCGAGACGGGACGTAACGCCCGCGCCGATGTCGCCGCCCTGGGCCGCAAACTTCGGGTAGCCCAGGTTCTCGGTCATCAGCTTGGCCCACAGGTCGGCCACCTTCTGCACCTGCATCCCCGGCTCCTGCGACGCCTGCGAGAACCCGAAACCGGGCAGCGACGGGGCAACTACGTCAAAGGAATCGGCCGGATCGCCGCCGTGTCCGCCCGGGTCGGCCAGCAGCGGGATGATCTTGGTCATCTCGAAGAATGTGCTGGGCCACCCGTGGGTGATCACCAGCGGCATGGGGTCCGGCCCCGTGCCGTTCTCCTTGATGAAGTGGATGCTGAGCCCGTCCACCTCCGACTTATAGTGATGGAACGCGTTGAGCTTCTTCTCCTGCGCCCGCCAGTCGAACTCGGTGCGCCAGTACTCGCACAGTTCCTTGATGTAATCGAGGTTGGAACCGTACTCCCAGCCGGTGCCGGGCATTTCGTCGGGCCAACGGGTCAGGCTGAGTCGCTGCCGCAAATCATCCAGCACCTCGTCGCTGATTGCTATCTCAAAGGGCTCCATGGAGGTTCTCCGTTTAATGCCCGCGCCATCCGGCTACGGCTGCGGGATAGTAAATACCGTTGTGCCGTCCGTGTCATGGCGGTGATTCGCCATACCAACCAGAATCCGGTTGGTCTCCTCTATTCTCCGGTTGGTCTCGTCTATCCTCCGGTTGGTCTCTTCTATCTGCGTCCGCAGTTCCGCAAATCCCGCCCGCATCTCATTCCGCAGTTCGTTAATCTCGTTCCGTACCTCGTCAATCCTGCTATCCAATCGGGCGATGTCGCGTTCCACTTGAGCGACGCGCTGGTTCTGACGTCCAAAGGCCACGGCAGCGGCGATGGCTGCCAGCACCATCGCGATTGCCGTTCCCAAAGTCGCCAGTTCTCCGATGGTCAATGCCATACCCTCCAATTGGCGCCATTCTAGCACAACCACTACTGCGGCCGTCGCCGATTCCCCTCCGCCCCAGAGCCATCGCGTCATGGGCCAAATACCCGTCCCTCCTGCGGATGGTCTTGCGAGGCCGCGTATTGAGGAATGAAAATAAAGTCGCGTCACCGCGTAGCCAGGGCAACCGCAAGGGTTGCACATACGCGGTGACGGCTATTTTCATGGTAATGACCGTTGACAAACGGTACGAAAGCGCAACTCCCAATCGACATTGTAGGGGCGAATCCGCCTGAGGCGGATTCGCCCCTTACTGTGGAGGTAGCTACTCGCCAATCCGGTACACGCGCACCGCCGTGTCGTGGAATGCCGCCGCACGCTCGGATGCCGAATACTCTTCCGACATCCGTTTGAAGGCGTTGTACATCACGTTGTACGAGAACGACACCTTGTCAACGGGGAAGTTGCTCTCGAACATGCACCGGTCCGGCCCGAACGAGTCCAGGCAGTGCCGCATCCAGTCGCCCACGGAACCGGCCAGTTCCTCTGACCCGATGGGCGTCTCCCGCTCGTGCCAGTCGTAGCCGATGCGGGGCATGCCGATGCCGCCCAGCTTCATGATTACGTTGGGGCACGCCGCCACCGCTTCGATGCCGCTGCGCCACTGTGGGATGACCTCGTCGTCCCGGTTGGCGTAGGGGCCCGTGCGCATCATCCCGCCGATGTGGTTCAGCACGATGGTCAGGTCGGGGATGCGACGGGCGAAATCGGCCAGGTCGGGCAGTTGCGGGAAGAACACGGTGGTTTCCAGTATCAGCCCCATGTCCTGCAACACGCGGGCGCCGGCCATGTAGTCGTCCCGCTGCAGACAGCCCTCCACCTCCCGGTTTTCGACCTCCGGATGGGGGTCCCAGCCCACCGAGTGGCGGATGCCGCGGAAGCGGTTAGGGCTGGCGGCCTGCAACGCCTCCAGCACGGGCCGCACGCCGTCGCCCATCTTGAGATCGGCGCGGCCGATGATGGCAGCGGCGGCGCGGCCTTCGCCGTAGCGTCCGGTGGCGCTCTCGTCGGCGATGGATTGCACGAACTCCACCTCGCCCACTGAGCGCATCTCCTCCGGCCCGTCGGTGCGGTACTCGGAACGCGCCTCGATGAACACGGTGGAACGCACGTTGTGGCCGCTGGTGATGTCGGCCACCAGGTCGGGCAGCAGGTACTGCTGGTAGTCAACCGGTTCGGGACGCTGCACCCAGAAATGATGGTGTGGGTCGCAGATGGGCAGATCGGGTTCCAGGGTGGGTTCGGGGGTAAGGGCCAGCCATTCGTTGCCACTGGGCATAATCGCACCTCCTGAGCACGAGGTTGGGCGACGTTGGTTCGGAACGGGCCAATCATAGCACAGGCGCCGCAAAAGCCTACCGCCGGCGGGTGATGAGGCCGGGCCTCCATGAATGAACACCTGGCGGCCTTCCACCGGAATCACAGCGGTTTGATATAGTGACCGGGTGGACGACAAGGCGGGAGGTACAGCCATGGCGTCAATGTCAGAACAAACTCGTACCGCTGTCTGGGGAGCGCTCTGCGATCTGGAATGGAATAAGCGGTACTACGCAGCCATGGCTGACAAGTACAAGCGCAATCACTTGACGATCCGATTCGCGATCTTGTCTGGTATCGTCGCTGAAGGCTTCATCCTGTACTTCGCGCGAGAACATGAGTGGGTCTTTGCCTTCGGATTGGCTTTGGCGTTGCTTTTGGCGGTAGGCACCATATGGGATGCTCTGTCCGACTATGCGCAGAACGCCGCTAATTTGCAGACGGCGGAGTTCACGTGCGATTCGTTGCTTCAGGAAGTCGAGGATTTGTGGCGGGCGATAGAAATGGGACGCGTAGAAGCGGAGGATGCAGAGTCTGCTCTGCAGGCCATCAAGAGGAGATGGGCGGCATCGACCGAACGAGCCAGGGTGAGGACGGACAAGCGGATCAATGATAAGGCGTATGACGAGGCCAACGAGGACATTCGAAATCGCTACGCGATTCAGTGATTCGGGCCCCAGGCAAGTACCCGGGCCTGAACGTCCGCCGAGGCCGCAACCGCCGCCGCCGCGACCCACACCTCCACCGCGAGAGAGCGAACCCAACCAACCTCCTACCAACCCACCCAGGCCGGCCAGGCGTTAGATTCGGATTTCCCTCCGCTTGTCAGCGGCCCTACAGGATGCCGTCGGGCTTTGTGAGCGTTTTGTGATACAACCCCAAAGTTGACACATCTCTTATTCCCCATCACAATAAAGATAATAAGAAATTTGGATTACATGGAGGGTTCAACATGACTCAGACCACCGCCTACACCGTGGACGCATTCATCGATGACGTGCGCGACATTTTTGACTCCACGCAGGACCCGCTGGCCCAGGCCTCGGGCGTAGCCGAGCGCATGGAGCTCCTGCTGAAGACCCCCGGCTGGCTGGAGGAGCGCCTCGAGCTTCCCGATGAAGGCGGCTACGGACGCTATGACCTCCACCTCGACGAGGACTACGGTCATCCCGGCGGCGGCTTCTGGCTGATGGCCTCGGTGCAGCGACCCGAACAGGACAACCTGCCCCACGACCACGGCAACGCCTGGGTGGTATACGGCGTGTACGACGGCGCCATCAAGCAGACCAAGTGGCGCTGGTTCTATCCCGGCGAGGGCGTGGACTCCATAACGCTCCAGGAGACTGGCGACTTCACCCAGAAGGACGGCAAGGTGGCCTTCTTCCTGCCCGGTGAAATCCACAACACCCTGAACGTCACCGGCGACCGCGCCGTGGTGGTCCGCCTCGAGTCCCAGAAGCTCGACCGCATCACGCGCTACCAGTACAACCCCGAAGAGGGCACCATGGTGGTGATGGACCGCTAGCCTCCACAACCCGGTTGTCTCCCCAGCCGGATTTAAACGTGAGCGCCCCTCAAACCGAGGGGCGCTTCGCATTTGAGTCCGATCGCGGCTGGGCTAGGTGCATTCCTCAATAACCACGTCGCCACCTTCCCAGGAATCAACGGTCAGACGGCTGCCGTTCAGCAGACCCATCCCGATGAGAGGAATGCCCTCAGCAAGATGAACCGGCACTGGACGAGCCCGCCCGTGCCACAACACCAAAACGCCGTATATGTCGAACATCTCAGCCTCACCGCCGGCTTGGTTCGCCAGCCTTTGGCCGTAGTGATTCAGCCCAAGCTCCTCTATGGTCGCTTCCGGCAATGTCAGCCACCCGGTGAATCCCGTATCTACGACAGCTTCTTCAGACCGGAATACTCTGTCCAACCCGGCAATATTGATTTCAACACGCGGCTCCAGCCAAACCACCCCGGCTTGACGGCCCGTTGCCACCACGGTACCGGTTATCATTCTCAGATAAAGGTAATGCGATTGCGAATGGTGTACGGAGCCGGGTAGCCAACCAGTTCCCCCCACGTCATGGCGTCCGGTCGTCGCTCAAACAGACGCATCGTGGTGGACAGATCATCGTCGCCGATTTCGTAATCGCCGCTGTTGACGTCGATCACCACCATCTTGCCCCAGTGGTTCGCCTCCATCTCCTCCCGTATCTCCGCGTACATGGCGCGTCCCACGGTGGCAATGTCTTCTCTTTTAACCGCCATATCATTCCCTCATATTCCATCTTTTATCCAAATTGATTCCACTTCATTTTGATTATACTACATCCGGCGCGAGCCAACGGCGGGGCTTCGACGCCCACTCAGGGCAATCGCGTCTTAGAGCCTATCCTAATAACCCGGCGGCTCTAAGGGTGATGAGTGCACAGGCGAAGTGCAGCAAGGCGATGTAGTTCTCAGGGGACTTGTCCCAACGCACCAGGATGCGTCGGAAACGGTTCAGCCAACTATGCGTGCGTTCCACTACCCAACGCCGGGCTTTGAAACCGGCCTCCCGTTTGATGGCCTTCGCCTCTTCGCCTCGACTGCGGATGTGGGCAGTGAAGCCAAACTCGTCCAGGGTGCGGCGCACTTCGGGGTAGTCATAGCCCTTATCCAGGCACAGCCCTTGGGGATGCTCTGGGCTGGGCGTCGGTCGGGATACCGGCAGGCTGTCCACCGTAACCCGCACCAGCTTCATGTCGTGGCGGTTGGCCCCGTCCACCGCCAAGCCTACCGGGATGCCCTGGGCTTCGGTCAGCAAGCTACGCTTGACACCCGGCTTACCTTGGTCGGTGGGGTTGGCGCCGGTTTTTCCCCCACCCAGGGGCGATTTGGTCATGGCCCCGTCCATGCTCAACCAACTCCAGTCCAGACCCTTCAGTTCGTCATAGTGTTCCAATCCCACTCGCCACAACTCTAAACCGAAGCCAAGGTGAAATCTAAAAGTGCGCCTCATCGGCGAAGAATATCTTGGTCCCACTGCGTCGGGCGGCCGCCGTCAATGCGGCATACTCCGCCACAAAGGCTTCCCGCCGAACCGGGTCTGCCTTGAGCAACCGCTTCTTGGGACGCTTCAGCACAAACCCCAGCCAGTGCAAGTAGTTCAGACAACTACTCCGGCTCAGCGCCAGCCCGAAGCGATCCTCCACAAACCGGCGTACCGCCCTCCAATTCCAGTTGGATAGTTCGATGCCCGACTGCCTGGGCGCTCCCTGCACCGCCGCCTTCAACTCGGCCTGCTACTCCCCGCTCAGCGCGGGGGGGAACCTCCTGACTGCTCAAATGACAGCGCCTTGGGACCACCCTCTGCAAACATCGTGGCCCATTGACCTATGGTGTGAGCATCCCGATCCAACGCCCGGCCTACCGTCGTCGCCGTCCATCCCTGGGCCAGCAGTCATCCGCCACAGGCGGACGTGCCACCTCTCCCGTTCCCGTGGCGTCGACGCCCGATACATCCGCCGTCGTACCTCAGCCTCATCCATTTGCCACCGCTCCAACAGTGGCCCCATCTCCGTCTTCCCCAACTGCAACCCCCACTCCGATGCGCTCGCCGAACACCTCATCTATCGCCAATTCTACCCACCGCCAATGCGGGTTTCACCTTGGCTTTGGTTTAGGAACACCCCAGCGGCAACCCATTCCTGAAAGCGCAGGTGCGCGGTGGAGCCGGAGCAGATGCCCGTGGCATCCAGGGCTTTCCACTGGTCCGCCAGAGGCGGATACGCAGAACATAGAGATGCCATTGGCGCAGGTGCGGTCGGGAACCCGGGGCCGTCCGCCGCCAAGCCGGCGGTGGACGGCGTGTATTGCCCCTGAAACAGAGTAACGGTGGTTACCTCGCCGCTGACCCGATCACCACCGTCATACAGATACAGTCGAGCCGTATGCTCGGGCGACGTGCTAGGTCGGAGATGAAGCAGGCCAAGTGTCCTCTGGCAGCCACTCCTGCAGCACTGCTGGCAGCAGCAAATGCTGATCAGGATCATATGGCAGGTAGCTCTTGCTCATCACCGGCTCCCAACAAGTGGACTGCCTCATCATACCTCTGGAAATCACCAACCGAGTTTCTCGGACAACCTGCTAGACAATTGACGTCCAGATAATGAGGCTATGCCATGACGGTTGCGACGGGCAGAATATTCCAACGTTACTCCCGTCGCTCTTGTCAGCAGGTTGGCGCGTTTGAGGCCCGGCGCGAGGTCGCCAACGCCGAAATTGGGACGGTTAACAGTTAATCTGCGACCCGTCCTCTTTTTGTGCCTTGCCGACGCTACAAGCCTAAACTTCGCAGTGCTCGCCGCAGTCGTCCGCCCGACCCAGCGCCCGGCTGATGCGCATGCGGTTGCGCGCGAACCAGCGATAAAATCCGTCGGATAATGGCCTTGCCGGCCCCCATCCGGTCCACTCGATCATCCAGCCCACGCCGGCCAGCCGGTAGGCCTCGCGCAGGCTGGCCATACCCACCGTGATGCTGCCGTCGGGTTTGATGCCGTAGAGAGCAGCTCGCACCTGCTCCGCGCTGAGTCCATAGGCGGCGGCGTCAAAGTCCGCCGCCATGATGTCCACCGCCTCGATGGCATCCGGGTTTCGCCGGTACAGCCCCAGCACCTCCCGGCTGCACATCGGGCAGGCGCCGTCGTAGAGCAGTCGGTAGCGGTCGCTCATCGCGTCATCTCGCGGTTCAGTCGTCGGCCGGAACCAACGCGGCGTCGGCGGCCATCTGCTCGGCCTGGGCGGCGGCCAGCGAAGCTACGTCCGTGCCAACATCCTGCACGCCGTACTTCTTCTCCAGCTCGTAGATGGCGTCCAGCCCCAGTACCGATGCCACGTCCCAGCGGGTGCCGTAGCGGTCGGGGTTGACCATGCCGTCGGCCATCAACTCTTCGTAGGCGGCCCGCACCTGCTTGTAGATCAGCCAGATGGTGCTGCCGCAGATCATGATCTTGTAGCCCAGATCGTCCATGAACTGCGTGGTCGCCAGGTCGCCGTTGTACATGCGCGGCACGTCGGCCAGATCCTTGGCGTAACGCTGTATGTCGTCCTGGGATTTGACGCCGTCCACAAACACCAGGTCGGCGCCGGCGTCCATGTAGGCTCGACAGCGCGCGACGGTGTCTTCCCAGCCGGTAACAGCGTAGGCGTCGCAACGCGCGATGATCACGAAATCGGGATCGGTTCGGGCGTCCAGCGCAGCGCGTATCTTCTGCACGTGTTCCTCGACGGGGACCACCTGCTTGCCGGCGAAGAAGCCGCACTTCTTGGGGAAAACCTGGTCTTCCAGGTGTATCGCAGCGACGCCGGCGGCCTCGTACTCGCGTACCGTCCGGCCCACGTTCAGCGGGTTGCCATACCCTGTGTCGGCGTCGCAGATCACCGGGATGTTGATGGCATCGGCGATGTACTTGGCGTTGGACACCATTTCGGTCATGGTGAGCAGGCCGACGTCGGGGAACCCCTTTTCGGCGGCGGTGCCCGCGCCGGTCATGTACACCGCCTGGTGCCCCACGTCCTCGGCGATGCGGGCGTGCAGCGCGTTCAGCACGAACGGCGCAACGACCATCTTGTCGGACGCCAGCATCTGGCGCAATTTCGCAGTAGCTTTCATAGTTCTCACACCTCCATGGATTTCAGTGGCGGAAAGCAAATTTACACGGATGAACAGGATAAACGGGATAAAGGAGATTGGGATACGCTAGTCGAAATTGGAAACATTGCGTCTGGTAAGACGACGGTATTGAATTTTAGGATTGCCAAAATTGATAAGCAGGCCAACTTGGAAGTTGGTTGCGCTCAGATAGTTGAGCAGTTGAGCTTCGTGCTGTTGCGCAAGAGCAGAAACCGCTTTCAGTTCCACAATAACCCTATTCTCAACCAGTAGATCGGCATAGAATGTACCGACAGACTGACCGCGAAAATACACATTAATCGGGGCTTGTTGTCTGACGGCAACACCGAACTCCCGCAGGGCTATCGCTAGAGCATTTTCATATACTGATTCCAGAAAGCCGGCTCCGATTTCATTACTCACATCAAAGGCGCACCCGATTATCGTTTTGGTCAATTCGGAATACAACAACGCCCTATCTACTTTATCCCGTTCATCCCGTTCATCCATGTGAATTCTCCGTATGGCGCGGGTCGGGGGCTGATTAGCTAATAGATGCGGTCGGTTTCGGGCACCAGCGGCGGTAGTATCGCCTCCACCCAGGGCACCATGTCCCGCAGCACTTCCACGGGAATCTCGTGCCCCATGTTGTACTCGTGATATGACAGGTTGTAGTTCTCAGCATCCAGGAACTCGCGGGTTCGCCGCGCGCTGTCCATGGAAACCATCTGGTCATACAGGCCGTGCGCGACGAACACCGGCTGCTCGCGATGATCGGGCAGCCGCGGCCGCAGAACCTCCGGGTCCGGCAGCGACGCACTTAGCGCCACCAACGCCGCGAACCGGTCGGGTCGTCCCAGGCCCATGCGGTAGGTCATCCCGCCACCCTGGGAGAATCCCAGCAGTACGGCCCTACCGTCGCCGGCGCGAAACTCAGTCAACACCTCGTCGAAAAACGCATCCAGAAATGTCTCAGCCTGCTCAAAATGCTCCTCGGTGGCCTGCCCCCGGGGCGGATGCCATCCGTACCCGACCATCCCCGGCGCCAGTTCGAACGGGATCGGCGCGTTGGGACACGCGTAAACGTAGCCCTTGCGGTTGATGGACGGCGCCAGACCCGCCAGGTCCTGCATGTTGGCCCCGAAACCGTGCAGCATCACCACCAGCGGGTAGGTTTCCTCGGCATCATAGTCGTCGGGGAATATGACCAGGTAGTGCAGGCCGTCGCCGGCCACGCGTCGCTGTTCAGCTTGCATCGGGGCTGCTCCTTGAGGTTCGGTTGGCGGCAGCACGCCGCTTAAGGCAATCCTAACACACCGCCCTAAGCCGGTTGTCCGGCGTCGGCGGGCATTGTGCTAAAGTGGAGCCGGTCCGATATGTGCCGGGACAATTCAGCAAAGGGAGGTTTCATGCGTTACGAAGTGATGCTCATCAAATCCGACGAGGGTTACGCGGCGCATTGTCCTGCCCTGCCGGCATGCTGGTCCCAGGGGTCCACCAGAGAAGAAGCAGTGGACAACATCCAAATCGCGATTGTCGAATATTTGGATTACCTTGCGGACAAGACTGCTGACCGGAAAAAGGAATTGCTGCAGGCTGGTCAATCAGAAGGCCATCTTATCGAATGGGACGAAGTGGAGATAGACCTGACGGTGGCTGTTTAGGCGCCGAACTGCCCCGGCGTTAACCATCGACGTGCCATCCGTGCGTTCATGAGGGTGGGCTACTGGGTCGAGCGTGAGGGCCGACACGTGATCATGACGAACGGTACGGTGGATTTGGTGATCCCGCGCAATAATCCGATCAACGGGTACACAATGGGCGGTCTGATAGTCAGGGCAGGCCTGACGGTGCCGCAGTTTCGCGATTTGCTGTAACCAAATTCCGCCGGCCACGCCGGCGCAGCCTAGCGCCTTCAACAACCGGGTTGGCCGATGTTGCCGCAGCAGTTCCGGCGCATAACCACCTTGATCCGGAAGTTATTCGCAACCTGCGCCAGCACTTGCCACCATGGCAGGCCGGTACCGCGCAGGTTGCCTACCGAAGACCGCAGATTGGGACGCTCATCGTGGTGATGACCATGCCCAGGATCTCGCTGCGGCTCATGCTCCGCCATGATCGCCGTCGTTCGGGTTTCAGGCCCGGTTCACGGACGTTCCCGCGGGCGCGCTGCCGAACACGCCGAACGGGTTGAGTGACCTCGGCGCGTCGTAAACGTCCATCCGCTCGGTGCGCTTCAGCCATCCCACCACCAGGTAGGTGAGCGGCGTGGCGATGATCTCGTACACCGACTTGGCGATCCAGGCGCACACCGCCGCGTTGAACACCGGCAGCCACGACCCGTCCTCGCCGATCCATAGTCCGGAGAACCCGAAAGCGATGGTGAAAAACAGGATCGAGTCAATGCCCTGTCCCACCACGGTGGACGATATGGTACGGAGCCACAGCATCCGGCCCTGCGTGCGGTTCTTCAGCACCACCATCACCACCGCATTGGTGAACTCGCCGACGATGTACGCGACGAACGAGCCCAACAGGATCCAGCCGGTCGCGCCCAGGATCGCTTCAAAGGCGTGTTCGCTGGGCAGGTTCGCAACCACGTTGCCGGCATCATCCGTGATGATTACGGGGTCGTGCGACCAGAACACGGCGGCAGGGATCAAGTCGCCGGCCCAGAACAGGAACACCATCAGCAGGTTGCACACGAACCCCAGCCAGATCACGCCGCGCGCGACGCGGAACCCGTACACCTCGGTCAGGATGTCGCTGATGATGTAGCCGATGGGGAAGCAGATGATTGCGGCGGACACCACGAACAGGTTGCTGCCGATGAAGGTGAACGGCAACTCGAAAAGCGATACCGGCTTGATGGCGATGATGTTGCTTACCAGCAGCACCGTCACCGCCAGGGCGGCGATGATGACCAGTTTTCCCGAGAATTGCATTGTTTCTCACACCTTTTTGGCCCGCTCATGGTGAGCCTGTCGAACCATGATCCCCTTGCGATGACATCCTTCGACAAGCTCAGGATGAGCGGAGACCGTGCGGACAACTACTTTGCACACACCTTGACTTGGGACTCAGAGCAATGGCAGATAGCGTGATATTTCGTAATCGGTCACGGCCGAACTGTACTCCTCCCACTCCTTCTTCTTGTTGCGGATCAACGTTTCGTGCACGAACTCGCCGAGCGTCTCCTGCAACAGCGTGCTCTCCTCGGCCAACCCGATGGCCTCGCCCAGGTTGGTGGGCAACCTGGAGATACCGCGAGCTGACCGCTCTTCCGGTTCCATGCGCGACACATCGGACGTAACCGGCGACGGCAGGGGATACTCCTCCTCGATTCCCTTCAATCCCGCCGCCAGCAGCACGCTGAACGCCAGGTACGGGTTGCACGCCGGATCGGGCGCGCGATATTCCACGCGCAGCGACGTGTCGTAGCCGGTTTTGTAGGAGGGCACCCTGATCAGGTCCAACCGGTTCGACATGGTCCACGAAACGTGCACCGGCGCCTCGTAGCCGGGGACCAGCCGCTTGTATGAGTTGACCCACTGGTTGGTCACCAGGGTTATCTCGGGTGAATGCCGCAGCAGTCCCGCGATGAACCGCTTGCCCGTTACCGACAGATGCAGGTCGTCGTCGGTATCGTAGAACGCGTTGGAGTTGCCCCGGAACAGCGATTGGTGGGTGTGCATGCCGCTGCCGTTTTCCAATCTGAACGGTTTGGGCATGAAGGATGCGTACACGCCCTGCTGCTGCGCCAGTTCTTTGATGACCATGCGGGCCGTCATCACGTTGTCCGCCATGGTCAGGGCGTCGGTGTATTGCAGGTCTATCTCGTGCTGGCTGCGCGCGCCTTCGTGGTGGGAATACTTCACCGGTATCCCCATCTCCGCCAAGTTCAGCACCGTGTCCCGGCGCAGGTCCGCCGTCGGCCCGGTGGACAATTGGTCGTAGTATCCGTAGGTGTCCAGCGGTTCCGGCGATTCAGGGTCGCGCAGGTAGAAGTACTCCAGCTCCGGCCCAACGTAGTAGATGTAGCCCAGGCTCGCCAGACGTTCCAAGTTGCGCTTCAGCACTTGGCGAGGGTCGCCGATGAACGGCTCGCCCCGGGGCGTCCTGATGTCGCAGAAGATGCGCGCCACGGCGTTCTGACGCGGGCGCCAGGGCAGCAGTGAAAAAGTGGTCGGATCGGGGAAAGCGCGCAAATCGCTTTCCTGGTCGCTGGTGTAACCCTCGATCGCCGCGCCATCGAAACCCACGCCCAGTTCCAGCGCGTCCTCCAGGTCGTCCACCGTGATGGCGAACCCCTTGAGGCTGCCTAGGATATCCGTGAACCACAGGCGCACAAACTTGACGTCAAAGTCGCGGGCGCTCCGCAACACGTACTCGCGCTCCGCGGCGTGATGGTCCGTCAACATCAAAACTCTCCTGCTGGTGCCAATCCACTATAAACTAAATAACCAATCAATAACACAAATAGGGTTTCTTACCTGAAACGCTCTGGGATTTCACCATTCAGCGCCATCAAAAATTCTTCGTCGGCAATGCCGGACCTGCGAACCATGCGCAATACCGTACCCTGCGGAATCGTGCCCCTGTGCCTGGGAATATGGACAATCAAACCCAACCCTGTGTGAACATATCTTTCATGGGGCCCTCTGCCCCTACCGGCGCGCCTGAATCCGAGTCTTAGGTAAGCGGACACTACTTCACGCTCGCTCAAATTGCGCAAAAACGGGGGCATTAGGCGACTGGAAAAACGATACCATCGAAACGTGGATTGCTGCGGATTTCCTCGTCCGTCATGAACCGTGGTTCAACCCAGTGGATTTCGGTTACTCCCCCCTCCTCATTACATTCGGTAAGCGTCGTTTCTTTTTCGACCTTCGTCCGCTCTTCGTCGTAGACGACGATTACCCATCCCGGTTCCTCTTCCAGGTGGCCCGCCATCGCGTCGGCAATCATCATCAGCGCCTCTTCGCGGGTTTGGCCGTCCGACACACAGCCCTGCATCGCCGGGCAAACCGCCGTCCACCACAGGTTGTCGGGGGGTTCCAGATTCGGGTATTTGACCAGGATCACTTCGTACTGTGCCATCGCCGAGACCTCCCGGTTGATGTGCCCGCGGTGCGCGCGTCTGATGTGCGCGTAGGGGCGAATCAACATTCGCCCCTACCTCGTTTTCGACCGCTGCCGCTGCCGGCAATTGTACCACCGGGGCTAGGCGTCGAAGTATTTGAAGAATTCGATGGGATGCGGCCGCAGGCGCAGGTCGTCCACGTCGTTCTTCTTGTAGTCCAGCCAGGTCTCGATCAGGTCGTCGGTGAACACGCCGCCCCGCATCAGGAACTCGTTGTCCCGCTCCAGGGCCGCCAGCGCCTCGTCCAACGAGCCGGGGACCTGCCGGATCATCGCCAGGTCGGCCGCGGACATCTCGTACAGGTTCTGGTCCACCGGGTCCGGCGGCTCGATCTCGTTGATCACGCCGTCGATGCCGGCCATCAGCATCGCCGAGAAGGCCAAATACGCGTTGCAGGACGGGTCGGGCGCGCGGAATTCCAGCCGCCGCGCCGCCGGGCTGTGCGAGTAGGTCGGGATGCGGATGCAAGCCGAGCGGTTGCGCACCGAGTACACCAGGTTCACCGGGGCCTCGAAGCCGGGCACCAGCCGCTTGTAGCTGTTGGTGGTGGGAGCGGCGAAGGCCAGCAGGGCCGGCGCGTGCTCCAGCAGTCCACCGATGTAATGGCGGCAGGTGGCCGACAGCATGGCGTACCCATCGGCGTCGTAAAACAGGTTGCTGCCGTCCTTCCACAGGCTCTGGTGGGTGTGCATACCGGTGCCGTTGTCGCCGAACAGCGGCTTGGGCATGAAGGTCGCGACCTTGCCGTGGTTTTTGGCAACGTTCTTGACCACGTACTTCAGGATGGCCACGGTGTCGGCCATGGCGGTCAGGCTGTTGTACCGAACGTCGATTTCGGCCTGTCCGGCGGTGGCAACCTCGTGGTGGTGCTTCTCGACAATGATGTCGAAGTGCTCAATCTTCTGCACCATCTCGGAGCGCATGTCCTGGAAGGTGTCGAAGGGCGGCGCCGGGAAGTAGCCTTCCTTGTTGCGCGGCCGGTAGGCCAGGTTGTTGCTCCCGTGGATGGGGCTGTCCACGCCCGTATTCCAGAACCCTTCGTCCGAGTCGATGAAGTAGTAGCCCGAGTTGACGTTCTGGTCGAACCGGGCGGAGTCGAAGATGAAGAACTCAGGCTCAGGGCCCCAGTAGCTGGTGTCGGCGATGCCGCTATCCTTCAGGTACGCTTCGGCCTTCTGCGCGACGTGGCGCGGGTCGCGAGTGTAGGACTCGCGCGTGACCGGGTCCAGGATGTCGCACAGCATGTGCATCGTGGGGATCTCAAAGAACGGGTCCACCTTGGCCGTGCTGGCGTCCGGTATCAACAGCATGTCGCTTTCGTCGATGGTCTTGAAGCCGCGAATGCTGGAACCGTCGAACCCGTAGCCCTCCGCCATGTTGCCCTCGGTCAGTTCGCTCAGCGGTATCGACAGGTGCTGCAACGTGCCCGGCAGGTCCGTGAACCTCAGGTCAATTATGCCGATGTTGTTTGACTTGCAAAACTCGATGACTTCTGCAGGGGTCATTTGTATCTCCTCCTTAGTTGTTTTCCGGGTACTGTCGGTCGCCGCCGGGTTTGACTGCTATTGCTGGGCCATGCCTTCGCCGTGCTGTGCTAGGTCGACGCCCACTTCCTCTTCGGTATCGTTCACGCGCAGTCCGATGGTGAATTTCAGCGCCAGCAGGATGATGCTGGACACCACGAACGACCAGGCAAACGCCGCGCCGATGCCGATCAACTGGTACAGGACCTGTTCAATCCGGCTGACGTCCGCTTCCAGCGCGCCGAACCCGATGCCCACGAACAGGCCGGTCGCCAGCGCGCCCCACATGCCGCCGATGCCGTGGATGCCGAACACGTCCAGCGAGTCGTCGATGCGCAGGCGGTGAATCAGCTCGACGGCCAGGAAGCACACCGCGCCGGCTCCGGCTCCGATGATGATGGCCGGCATCACGCCTACGAATCCTGCCGCCGGTGTGATCGCTACCAGGCCCGCCACGGCTCCCGCCGCCGCGCCGCTGGCCGACGGGCGGTGCGTAAAGAACCACGACACGAACGACCACGACGACATGGCGGTGGCCGCCGCCACGTTGGTAACCACGAACGCATTGGCCGCGTCATATGTTGAAAGGTTGAAACTGCTGCCGGCGTTGAATCCGAACCAGCCGAACCACAGCAGGCCGGCTCCCAGCAGGACCAGCGGCACGTTGTGCGGCACCATCGGCATCGAGCCGAACCCGGCGCGCCGACCCACGATGAACGCCGCCGCCAGGGCCGCCGTGCCCGACGCGATGTGCACCACCGTGCCGCCGGCGAAGTCCAGCGCGAATCCCGCCTCGCTCATGCCCAACACGCTGCCCAGGTTCCCCAACCAGCCGCCGCCCCACACCCAGTGGCACAGCGGGGCGTACACGATGGACACCCACAGGGCGGCAAAGACCAGGTAGGACGAGAACTTGAACCGCTCGGCGAATCCGCCCGCAATCAGCGCGACGGTGATGATGGCGAACATCCCCTGGAATACCATGAACGCCTGCTCATCCGGCAGCACACCTATCATGCCGAACTTGGTCAGGTCGCCAACGAACCCCAGGGCGCCGACGCTGTTGCCGAAGGCCAGGCTGTAGCCCCACAACACCCAGACGATGCTCACCACGCCGATGGCGGCGACCGAGTGCATCATCGTTCCGATGACGTTCTTGTGGCGTACCAGCCCTCCGTAAAAGAGCGCCAACCCCGGGATCATGATGAACACCAGCGCCGACGATATCAGGAAGGACAGTACTTCCAGATCGGTGAACTCCATGTGTTTTATCTCCTCACTTCCATTGTTTGTATTTGTGCCCTTCGCTGTCCCACCACCGCAGCCCGCCCGGAGGCGGATGACCGTGCTGTCGGCAGATGGTTTGACCTTCAGCAGACCGGGCGCAGAGTACCTTTTCAGCCTAGATTTCCAGTGTTACGTACGAATGACGGAAATGTTACAAACTTGTTACACGCCTTATCGCTTTTGATTCGACGAACCCAGTATTCGAGACGTTTCGGGCAACCTCGGCTCATGAATAACGGGAGCCGAGGGTGGCCACTACCCTCGACCCCCGTAATGAGGAGAGGAAAAATCGTCTTGAGTAGGCTAGCTGGTAGCCGCCGATTCCGGGTACGTCTGGATTCCGTGCTCGGATATGTCCAGACCCTGAATCTCTTCCTCTTCGCTGACCCGGACGCCCATGGTGAACTTCAGCAGGAAGAACAGGGCGAAGCCGGTAACCAGAGGCCAGATCACCACCGCGATGATGCTCAGGATCTGCGGCAGCAACAGCGCCGCGTTTCCGCCGACCAGGCCCACGGTACCCTCAGAGCGCAGGCCACTGGCCACCGCCGAGTCCGCGCCACTGGCGAATATCGCCACGGCCAGCAGGCCCCACAGGCCGGTTACGCCATGCACGCTGATCGCGCCCACCGGGTCGTCAACCTTCAGCACCTTCTCCACGAAGTTTACCGAACCCCACATGATCGGCGCGGCGATGGCTCCGATGACCACGGCGGCCCAGGGATCCACGAAGGCCACGGGAGCGGTGATGCCTACCAGTCCGGCCAACGCGCCGTTGCAGGTCAGCAGGATGTCCGCCTTGCCCTTTGAGATCAGGGAGATGTACAACGCCACCACCGCGCCGGTCGCGCCGGCCAGCAGCGTGTTGACGGCGTTCAAGCCGATGTTGTCGCCGGTGTTGATGTTGAAGCCGAACCAGCCGAAGAACAGGATGAACGTGCCCACCACCACGAAGGGCGTGCTGTGAGCCGCCAGTTCCTGCGGAACTCCGTTGACGAATTTGCCGATGCGCGGTCCGACCACCCAGGCGCCGGCCAGGGCTACGAAGCCGCCCACCGCGTGCACCACGCCGGAACCGGCATAGTCCTGCGCGCCCATCGCGCCCAGGAAGCCGTCGCCCCAGACCCAGTGGCCGTAGATGGGGTAGATCAGCGCGGAAACGATGAAGCTGTACGCCAGGTAGGTCTGCAGCTTGGTCCGCTCGGCCATCGCGCCGGCCACGATGGTGGCGGCGGTGGCGGCGAACACCATCTGGAACATCCAGTCAACGTAGTTCCCCTCAACGAGGAAGAAGTTGCTGAGCCCGATGAACTGCCCGGCCGAGGCGCCGGTCATAAAAGCGAACCCGAAGGCCCAAAAGCCCAGGGACGCGATGGCGAAGTCCATGAAGGACTTGGTCAGGTAGTTGGTCGTGTTCTTGGAACGGATCAGTCCCGCGCCCAGAAACGCGAAACCCGCCTGCATGAAGAACACCAGCGCCGCCGCGACGATCAGCACCACATTGTCAACGTAGCTCGCCGTGGCAACATCGTCGCCCTGCGCGAAAACCGAGTTGAAGGTTGCCAACACGCTGATGGCAACCAGACCCACGAAAAGCGCCAGCAGCGTTCGGCGCAGGGAGAAGGGGTACTCTTTAACCGCGGCAACGCCGTGTCTGAGTACGTTGGAACTGTATAGAGATTTTGTGGCCGCAAGCATACATTTGCCTCCATTTCACCTTTGAGGCGTCGTCTCGTCCGCCTGAAGCGGAATGTGGGCGGCGTCCCGTTTTGTTGTGACCACCGCCATCGTATGGTCGCCGTGTTAACCGGCGATTGCGCCGCAATTAACAAACTGTTGCCTATTGGTTAAATTTTTGTTTCACAGGGGACGGGCGTTCCTTGCCTCGTGTTATCCTCTTGTTGCGGAATCCTCGTCCCCCAATCGCTCCCGTGGTCTCAGCGCATAATGTCCGAGGAAATTGACATTCAGCCCTTCCGAGACGCATTGGCGCGCTTGGACGAAGCTCTATCCGAACGCGCCTCCGATCCTGGGAACGCCTACTTGCGCGACGCTGTGATCTTGCGCTTCACCTTCACGTTTGAAGTCGCGGTGTCCACGCTACGCCGCTACCTGGAAGAGATAGCCGCTATACGCCGTACTAACCGGATGTCGCCCCGCCGCTGCCTGCGCGAGGCTGCCGATCTGGGACTCATTGCCGAGTGCGCCGATTGGATGCTTCACGTGGACAACCGTAACCGGACCGTCCACGCGTACAGCGAACCTATGGCTGATGCGATAGCCGCCAATGCAACCGCCTTCGCCGCCGACGCCCGGGCCCTCCTCAACGCCATGGAACAAGGTATCGCCGATGGTGGCTGAACCATCGCCCGAAATCGACCTCACGCCCGAGCACCGCGCCCAGGTGCTGGACATCATCCGCCGCCGCCTGCCCGATGCACGGATCTGGGTGTACGGTTCCCGCGCCAAAGGCCGCGCCCGCCGCTACTCCGACCTGGATCTCATGCTCGACGACCACGGCAAAACCATCCCCACCAGGGTCATGGGCGATCTCGACGAGGATTTCGATGAGTCCAACCTGCCCATCATCGTGGACCTGCATGACATGGCATTGACCGACGCGAGATTCCTCGACCGCGTCCGCAAGGATTTCCTGCTCCTCGACTGACCGTTGACCGTCCGTCCCGGCCAATCCGAACCGTCGTGTATAATCTGCCGAACCCATTCTTTTGAATAACCCCATCACGAGGTGCACCATGGCCGAATACGCGCATCCCGAAGCTCTTGTTTCCACCCAATGGGTCGCCGATCACGGCTCGGACGCCAACGTCCGCCTGGTCGAGGTTGACGTCGATACCTCCGCCTACGAGCAGGGACACATCGCCGGCGCCGTAACCTGGAACTGGCAGAGTCAACTACAGCAGAACGTCGCCCGCGACATCGTGTCCCACAGCGAAATGGAAGCCCTGCTCGGCGGCAGCGGCATCTCACCCGACACCACCATCATCCTGTACGGCGACAACAACAACTGGTTCGCCGCGTGGGCCTTCTGGCAGCTCCGCTACTATGGTCACCAGGACGTCAAGCTGATGAACGGCGGCCGCGCCCTATGGCTGGCCGAGAACCGGCCCACCACCACCGACGTGCCCTCGTATCCCGCCTCCAGCTACAGCATCACCACCGAGAATACTGACCTCCGCGCCCTGCGCGACTACGTGCTGCAGGCCGTCAACAGCGGCAGCCACGCCCTGGTGGACGTGCGCTCGCCCGACGAATTCTCCGGCGCGCTCAACGCGCCGCCGAACCTGCCGCAGGAAGGCTCCCAGCGCAACGGCCACATCCCCGGCGCGGCCAACGTACCCTGGGGCCAGGCCGTCAATGAGGACGGCACCTTCAAGTCCGCCGACGAACTTAGCGAGCTATACGGCGGCCGGGGCGTCGACGGTTCCCGCGAGACCATCGCGTACTGCCGCATCGGCGAGCGTTCGTCCCACACGTGGTTCGTCCTCAGCCAGCTCCTGGGCTACGACAACGTCCGCAACTACGACGGCTCCTGGACCGAGTGGGGCAGCATAGTAGGCGCCCCCATCGAGCGGGACGTGTAACGCCCACTACCAAATATCGACGCACGCGGGGCGGGTTTGAAACCCGCCCCGATTTGATGCTCACTCTCGGTGGCGTATCTGTATCGTCCAGACGCCCGGCGGCCACTCGTCGGCGCTGTTGACAGTGCCGATTATGAAACTGGCTTTGACGTCGTTTGCCACATCTCTGTGGATTCGGAACAAAAGGACCCCGTAGGGCGCCGGTACACCATCTTGATGGACCAGTTCACCGTAGTCGGTGTCAAATGTGATCAACAGCCGTTCATCCACAGTGGCTATATTGAGCAAGTCAGCGTCGGGGTCGCTTGGATTCGTATCGACTACCCGGCGGACGTCGTGCCCGCCGTCGCGCAACCCGTCAACCACAACCGCCAGCATATTTTCATCTGCCAGTATCCTCACGATTTGCGCAACTCGTCGGCATCCATCAGGGCGTTCAAATCGGCCCACGTAAAGTTGGACAATTTCGCGCCCGTCGCCTTGTACTTCACACAGGCATCGATATCCTCAGCCCTGATATGCGGGTAGTTGCAGAGAAGGAAATCTACTGTGGACCCTCCTTCCAGAAAATTCGTTATCAATTCCACCGAAATCCGGGTATTCACTATCACCGGTTTGCCGCCCAATCTCCCGGGGACGCATTCTATCCGCTCTCGCCAGTCGGCGACCTTTTCCGGCGTCCGTTGCTCAATGGTCCTGGACAGTTCCTCGCGTTGCTGCTTCTGCAGTATCTCTCCGTAACGACGGCAAGCCTCAACGTCTTCTTCCGTGATGTGCAGGTAGTTGCCGATGATTGCGTCAACGGTATTGCCCCTGCCCAGCAACTGGTTCACCAGCGCCACGGCAATGCCGGTGCCCCTGATGGTCGCCGCACCGTTCAGCACCGCGGGATCACAAACGATGCGGTCCTGCCAGTCTGTCCCTTCACTCTGATTCGGCGCGGTCATTGTCGTTGCTCCCCGGTGTCGCAGACGTGGTGGCTTTTATTGTAACCGACGCAATGGACAGCCCCGCGCTCCCCGGTGTAGATTGCCTGCCGTACCAACCATCCTGCACCATTCCCCGCACCACCTGGTAAGGAGAGCGCGAACATGGCCGAATACAACCTGGCAGTCATCGCCGGCGACGGCATAGGACCCGAGGTCATCGCGGAGGGACGCAAGGTCCTGGACGCCGTGGCCACCCGGACCGACGGCCTCTCCTTCCGCGCCACCGAGTACCCCTGGGGCAGCGACTACTACCGCGAAACCGGCCGCATGATGCCCGAGGACGGCCTGGATCAGCTCTCCACCCACGACGCAATCCTTTTCGGCGCGGTCGGCGACCCCAACATCCCCGATCACATCACCCTGCAGGGCCTCCTGCTGCCCATGCGTCGCGCCTTCGACCAAGCCATTTGCGTCCGTCCTGCCGTCCTCTATCCCGGCGTCGAGTCGCCCATCGCCGGCAAGCAGGCCGGCGACGTTGACATGGTCATCTTCCGCGAGAACACCGAGGGCGAGTACGCCCCCGTCGGCGGACGCCTCTACGCCGGCACGCCCCACGAGACCGTGATCCAGAGCGGCGTCTTCACCCGCCGCGGCACCGAGCGCATCATCCGCGCCGCCTTCGAATACAGCCTGCGGCGCGGCGGCAGGAACAAGGTCACATCGGTAACCAAGTCCAACGCCCAGGCCTTCAGCATGGTCTTCTGGGACGAGGTGTTCGACGACGTCGCCGCCGACTATCCCCAAGTGCAGACCGAGTCCCTGCTGGTGGACCGCGCCGCCATGGACCTGGTGCGCTGGCCCGAGGACTTCGACGTGATCGTCGCCTCCAACCTCTTTGCCGACATCCTCTCCGACATCGCCGCCGTGGTAACCGGCAGCATGGGTCTGGCCCCCAGCGCCAACATCAACCCCGAAAAGACCCTGCCGTCCATGTTCGAGCCCGTCCACGGCGCCGCCTTCGACATCACTGGACAGAACAAGGCCAACCCCCTGGCCACCATCCTGGCCGTGGCCATGATGCTGGACCATTTCGGAGAAACCGACGCCGCCGACCGGGTCAACGCCGCCGCGCTGCGCGTCCTCAACGAACGCATCGCCCTAACCGCCGACCTGGGCGGCGACGCCAGCACGCAGCTGGTAGGCGACGCGGTGGTGAACCTGCTGTAAGAACGATGGACCGCTCGTCCTGAGCCTGTCGAATCATCCTGAGCCTGTCGAAGGGTCTGCTTCAGCCCCCTCTCCAATCGCCCGAACCCGGTGGCCGAAGTAACGACGCCGGCGCCCCGCCGACCCTCAGCGCACGAATCTCTCCCAAGTAGGGTTGCCGAGTCGTGTTACTCAGCGAAACGTTGCTGATAAAATGGCGCGGAAATTGGAGCATATCAATGTCATTGGCAGGGTCGCGATGCTGGATATGTTCCTCCGCGAGTACGTTCTCAGGAATCACGCGCCGCGTACGCTCGTCCACGTGAAGCAATGAAATCAGTCAGACTCCTGGTTCGCGGCCTCGCTCCATTGTCAGTTGGCGCGATGTTGCTGGTTGCAGTTGTGGGGATGGCGTGCTTGGACGCCACCGCGGACGACGCCGGCATTCCGGGCGTTTCCGCAGACCGGGTTCTGTTCGGTCAATCTGCCGCATTCAGCGGTAGAGCCCAGGAACTGGGCGACAACATGCGCCTTGGGATCGAGGCGGCATTTCACGAGGTCAATCAGGCCGGGGGCTTGCACGGTCGCATGTTGGAACTCAAAACCTCGGACGACCGTTACGAACCCGGCTATGCGGTTCAGTCCACCAAGTGGCTCATCGAGCAGGAGGGTGTTTTTGCCCTCATCGGCGCGGTTGGAACGCCCACGTCTCGCATGGCGTTCCCGGTCGCCCAGGATGCCGGCGTACCCTTCATCGCGCCGTTCACCGGAGCGGAATTCCTGCGCGATCCGGCGCTGGATACCGTCCTCAATCTCCGCGCCTCGTATCACCAGGAAACGGAGGAGATCATCGCCCGACTGACCGAGGACCTGGGGATAACCCGAGTCGGCGTGTTCTACCAGGATGACGCCTTTGGCCAGGACGGACTGGAGGGTGTGCGGATGGCCCTGGAACGTCGCGGCATGGAACCGGTCGGGGCATGGAGTTACGAACGCAATACCGGCGCGGTGATCGAAGCTACCCTCAGCATCGTAGAAGCCAACCCTGAAGCCGTAATCATGATAGGTACGCAGGATGCGGTCGCCACTACCATAAAGCTGGTGAGCCGCGACATCAGCCCGGTGTTCGTGACGGTCTCCTTCGTGGGTGGCAACGCCCTCGCGAAAGCTCTGGAAGAGGAAGGCGACGGCGTTTACTCCACTCAGGTGGTCCCGTTTCCCGAAGATGGCAGCATTCCGGTGGTGGCCCGGTATCACACCGCCCTGGCCGGTTACAGTCCGGAGGCGGAACCCGGGTTCATTTCGCTCGAAGGATATCTGGCCGGTCGGCTGGCCATTTTCGGTCTCGAAGCCTGCGGTGCTGAGCTTAGCCGACAATGCTTTATGAACGCTCTGCACACCTCCGATGTCATCGACATCGACGGCTTTCTGCTCAAATACGGCCCCAACGACAACCAGGGCTCCGACTCGGTGTTCCTGACCGTCATCGGTCCGGATGGAAAGTACCGCCAGGCCAACAAGCTGAGCGCCGGAAGCTGACTGATGAGTCAATTCCGGTCTGGCCCGCGCCCTGAGGAATTTCAACAAGCGCACCGCCCTAAACCGCCGACCTAGGCGGCAACGCCAGCACCCAGCAGGTGGGGGATGCGGTGGTAGGATTGTTGGAGGGTTGATAGCCAATTTAGACATATACTGTTCTTTATGCGAGCCAATCCAGCGGGCCATCTTAACGTTTGGCAGCGGAACCCTGCTGGTTCTGTCGACTCTCCCAAGGGCTTGAATTGATACACATCCAACCTGACCCGGATAACAATGCAAGTCGCCGGCATCCCTCATCTGCCGACCGTCTTCTGGAACAACTAGACTCGGAACGGCTGGTAGTTTCAGATACGCTTGCTTCTGACCAGCGGCGCAGGGCGGCCTTGGGACAGTTCATGACCCCAGCGGTTGTGGCTGAATTCATGGCTTCTATGCTCGATGTTGCCGTGCCTCCGACTGAGCTGCGGTTACTGGATGCCGGTAGTGGCACTGGTATGTTGACGGCTGCTGCGGTAGCGGAATTTTGTTCCCGTCCCGAAAACAAACGCCCTTCAACCATCCACGTAACCGCGTGGGAGATTGACGATTTTTTTGAGCCTCTATTGCAATACACGCTTCAACGTTGCGGAGAAATTTGCCAAGAGCACGATGTTCAGTTCACTTGGGATCTGCGGTGCGAAGACTTCATCTCAAGCGCGGCCGACATCATAGGAAATAACGCTCTTCCTACGGGCTCTGAGATCGCTCCCTTCCACGTCGCTATCTTAAATCCACCCTACCGCAAATTGAACGGGAGCAGCATAGAGCGGACTCGCCTGGACGGGTTGGGTATGGGAACCAGTAATATGTACTCAGCATTTGTTTGGCTCGCTTTGGAACTGTTGCAGATTGGCGGCGAGATAGTGGCGATCACTCCACGCAGTTTTATGAATGGTACGTACTTCCGGGATTTTCGTCAGGCGTTGATCCGGCAGCTTTCTTTCCGGCGAATCCACATTTACGACGCTCGTCATGCAACTTTCTCAACTGACGGCGTGTTGCAAGAGAACGTGGTGTTCCATGGGGTTCGGGGAGTGACTCCCGGTTCCGTTAGTGTAACCACGTCTTACGGACCGCATGACACAGGTATGACCGAAAGGGTTATTGAACGTTCTGAATTGATTTTCCCGGACGATAAGCAGTTTCTGATCAGGGTTGTCCCTGACGAGAACGCGGCTAGGATAACTCGCGGCATGGGAGAGCTTAATAACCGCCTATCAGACTTGGGAATTTCGGTTTCAACTGGCCGTGTAGTCGGCTTTCGCGCCAAAGAGCGACTCCGCACTGATGTCAAGGCTGGGGATGCTCCCATGATTCTGCCCCGGCACTGCCGAAACGGCTTCGTAGTCTGGCCCCAGCAGGGTGAAAATATCCCTAATGCGTTGTCCGTATCCGGCCCGGATGATGATCTTGTTTTACCATCCGGTTGGTATGTGTTGGTGAACCGATTTAGCGCCAAAGAAGATCGCCGTCGTATCGTGGCGTCTCTTTTCGATCCTGGCAACGTGGATGCTCCCTTCGTCGCTTTCGACAATAAGCTGAACGTCCTGCATAGCAGTAATTCCGGACTACCCGAGATGTTGGCTAAAGGATTAACCGCTTTTTTTAATAGTACCGTAGTGGACTCATACTTTCGGCAATTCAGCGGTCACACCCAAGTCAATGCTGGGGACTTGCGAACATTGCGTTTTCCTGATGCCGGCGCATTAGTAGGGTTGGGGCAGAAAGTCGATGGGAAAACGCTAGCGCCATACGTAATTGACAGTCTTTTGAGCCAGGAGATTCCTGCAATGACCGATAGCGTGCAAGCAACGGCAAGCGAAAAACGAATTGAAGAAACGATAGCGATGCTCAAGAGCTTTGGGGTCCAGACCGGTCAACTCAACGAACGCTCTGCGCTGACGTTTCTGGCCCTACTTGATCTTGGCCCCGATCAGCCGTGGCTAAATGTTGCCTCCCCTCTCAGAGGGGTAACTGAGATGATGGTCTGGATGCGCGAACAGTACGGTAAATCATACGCGCCCAACACTCGTGAAACCATACGACGATTCACGTTACACCAATTTATCGGAATGGGTTTGGTGAGTCTGAATCCTGACGATCCCACTAGACCTGTCAATAGCCCCAACAACGCATATCAGGTCCACCGATCGGTGTTGGACGTTGTCAGTCACTACGGGTCAGAGCAGTGGGAGGCTCGGCTCGCCGCCTTTCTAGATGGGCTGGAAACTCGGGATCAACTCAGCCAGCGGGAGCGGCACATGGATATGATACCGGTGACGTTGCCTGATGGCGTCGAGTTATCCCTCACGGCTGGAGGACAGAACGTTCTGGTCAAGGACATCATCGAACAGTTCGCTCAGCGTTTCGTACCCGGTGGGCACGTAATCTATGTTGGGGACGCCGGAGCCAGCGGCCGCTACTTCGACTCGGAGTATTTGGCTTCTCTTGGTGTAATCACTGATGAAGCCGGGCCAATGCCGGACGTTATATTGCATCATATAGAAAAAGATTGGTTGGTGATTGTTGAAGCGGTAACTTCCCATGGTCCGGTGAATCAATTACGACGCAATCAACTCAGGAATCTTTTTTCAAACAGTCGATGCGGGTTGGTGTATGTGACTGCTTTTTCGAACCGATCTGAAATGAGGCGTTTCCTCACCGAGATCGCTTGGGAGACCGAAGTATGGGTTTCTGATGCTCCAACTCACTTGATACATTTTGACGGTGAGAGGTTTCTTGGCCCGTACAGCGATGAATAATGGGTATGCTAGCTGCCTTCTTGTCACCGCCGTAGCCGCCCTGCGTGTACTCAACGCGTGCATCGCCCAGACCGCAGACCTCGGCACCCAGCAGATCGGCGACGCGTTGGTGATCCTGCTGCGGCGTCAGCAGGATCCTCTCGGCGTTGAGCCGCGCTAAGATCACCACTCTCCCCTCGTGGAAGCGGATGAAATCTAAGGGACCTTCTCGCGTCGCCGTCTCTGGTTGTTGACACATCAATGGCTCGTTAGACGCGCCTAGATCGGTCCCGCCCGCTACGGTACCTTCCCCGTGATTGCCAGATACACGTGCTTGGGTTTAAGGCGCACTCACCCAGGCAAGTCTCAGAGGGTGTCCAAAAGCCGGCCGCAAATTTCAGTATAAAAGGCCCTGCGCTGCCACCACGGCGCCGGCGAGACCCGCCGAGGCAAAATTTCCGGTATCGCCCCGCGTGTGGTTCGTTGGCAACAGGGTTGCTAAACTACGCTGCCAGAACCGGACAGAGGTGAACCATGACCAGAGCTCCCGCGACGCGCATCCAACGAGTACAGCCCCCGGCCACCCTGGCCGCCGGCGAAAAGGCCCGGCAACTGGCCCGTCAGGGGCACGACGTAATTGACCTGGGCCAGTCGAGTCCGCACCACGTGACCCCGCAGCACATTATTGATGCTGGCATTCAGGCCCTGAACGCGGGACTTACCAACATCAGTTCGTCCCGCGGGCTGCCCGAACTACGCCACGCCATGGCCGAAAAGTTGGCCGCCCACAATGGCCGCGCCATTGATCCCGACGGCGATATCCTGGTTACTCCCGGCAGCAAGATGGGCCTGTATGAGTCCATCAACGCGTACATCGAGGCGGGCGACGAAGTGCTGGTGCTTGAGCCCACGTGGGTCAGCTTCAGCCAGCAGGTGGAGATGGCCGAGGGCGTGCCCGTAGGCGTGCCACTCAGTGAGGAGGAGGAATACCACATCAGCTACGAGCAGTTGAAGGAGTACGTCACCCCACGCACCAAGATGATAGTCATCAACAACCCCAACAATCCCACGGGGCGGGTTTACACCGAGGAAGAACTGGCAGCGGTGGCGCGTTTGGCGCAGGAGCAGGACCTGCTGGTCCTCTGCGACGAGACCTACGAGTATTTCCTCTACGATGCCAACCGGCACGTCACCATCGCGACCTTGCCCGGAATGGCGGAACGAACCCTGACCAGTTACACCTTCACCAAGGCCTATTCGATGTCCGGCTGGCGGTTGGGCTGCATCGTGGCCCAGTCAAACCTGCTGGAGCCGCTGCTGAAGATACAGGAACAGACGGCCAGTTTTGTTTCTCCCTTCGTGCAGATGGCCGGGGTGGCCGCCCTCCAGGGGCCCCAGGATCACCTGCCCGCGTGGCGGGACGACTGCGACGAACTGCGCGTGCGCTGCGTCGACCGGTTGGCACAGGTTCCCGGCGTGCACTGCCCGCTGCCAGAGGGGGCCACTTTCCTGTTCCCTCGCTACTCGGCAAATATGTCATCCACGCAGATGGCCGAGCTGTTGGTCGAGCGGGAAGGAGTGGTGGTAACCCCCGGCATCGGCTTTGGCGAAAGCGGTGAGGGCCACTTCCGCATTGCCCTGATGCGGTCTCCCGCTGACCGGGTCGCGGAAGGGGTGGAACGCATCGCGCGAGTCCTGGAAACTCTGTAGCCGCATTTGCGCTCCCACCGCTCTTCCCTGGCCTGCCGCGCTCATCCTGCGGCACGTCCGCCTCTGGCGGTAGCCTGTCGAAGGACCGTCCCACCCCAGCGTTTACCTGTCCCGATAGCTCAGTTGGACAGAGCGGCGGCGCGCCAACGCATACTCCAAAGCCGGAGGCCCGCCACCACCATCAGGATGGGCAGGACAGCGCCCAGCACCGACCAGAACTGCCCGTCCGCCACGTTGTTGGGCGCAAGAGTCAGGGCCCAGTTCCAGTAATAGATGATTGCAGCGGCAACCGAGCCATAGAAAAGCCCGTTAACCTCCAGGTACCGCTGCATCTCCCCAGACCCTTCGCCGTCGAACCGTCGTTTGCCAATATAGCTGGCGGCCAGAGTGATCAGCACCGCGGGCGCGATGAACCAGTTCATGTAGTGCCACGCCGTGAACGGCGCACCCCCGGAATGATAGAACGGAGTGATGATGAAGTGAACGGCGATAGCCACGCCGACCAGAACGATGTAGACACCCGAAGCGCGAAGTAGATATGACATTTCAACCCCCTGTATTTGTACCCGAGAAAATAGTTATCAATTAACATGGTACCACTGGGGTGTGAAAGCAACGTAAATGGTTGCCCTATATTTGTGTGACCTTTGTGAAGATTTATGCCTGCCCCGGTGCGCGAACTATCAGAGGCGATGACATTCCCTTTCCATGTTCCGGATTTCAAACTGAATCGTCCTCATCCGGCAAGCCGGCGATGCGGCGCCGTTCGGCTTCCAGAAACGCCTGAATATCCGGAGCCTCTTCACCTGGCTCGTATTTCCTGAGCACGAACATGCCCGGCCTGTCCTCCGTGGGCGGCTCATACGGCGGGAACGTTTGCTGACGCTCGCCGCTGGCCGCCGGACGTTCCTCGCCGCCGAGGTAGTCGGGCATCCGCTCGAACTGCGTATCCACAGCCCGCAACCAGAAGGTCTGCTCCACGTGCCAGAACTCGTGCATGGACCAGCCTTCGGCCGATTCGACACGACGCTGATCGCAGCTCAGCAACCCGCCCAGGCTCAGATGCACGCCGTCCCAGTCCGCCGACGCTGCGCCCCAGTCGGGCACCAGGCGCCCGTCCTCAAAATCATGCGCCGGATACGCGACGCACAGCCGGTGCCAGTCCTCCGGCCCGTTGAGTTCGTATATCCTCACGTCCGCCGGCATCCGCATCAACCAGCATTGCAGCGGCCAACTCTGCGCCCAATGGTCTCCGGCGTGATTTTCGTAAGCGATCAGCAACGACACATAGCCGTCGTACGAAGTGGAGGTGTATTGCAGGCTGTCGGGCTTCTGCGCGTAGCATTCCCAACGTGATGGCGGAGATTTGGGCTGTTTCCATTGAGTCGGATCAGGCGTTTCGCCTTCGTGCGCGACCCACACCTGCCTTTCCAGGTCAGGCGGTTCGTACCACCACGCCGTGCCGTCGTAGGCCAATGTGGACTCCACCAGCGGACGAATCACCGGCGCCAACCCCAGCATTTCCGCGACCACCTCCTCGTGGTCCGGCAACCATCTCTCCACCAGGTCCACCGCCTCCGCCGCTATCGGCAGGCACACCGCCGGATTCGCCAGGTCCTCGGGCACATACCCCCAATCGCGGGCACTGGCAAAAAACGCGCACCCCATCGGCGACGCCAAAATCTCCTCAACCCGCTGTGCTGTTTGGTCCATGATCTATACCGATCGTTGCAACTCATCTGCGTCGTTTCAGACGGGCTCCTTTCAATCCATGATACGCTTGATTTAGCTTCTTGACGGATGAGAATCTCACTGTCCATTGGTGTGGTATAACGAATGCAGATATTTAGCGCCGATCTATAGTGGGCGCGCGATAGTGCTCTGAAATGGTGAAAAGTACTCTCACATTCGAACTCGGCGGGCGCGTCGACATTTCTGACTTCGCCAATGGCATTGATGCATTCCAACGACTCATAAGCTCTTTGACTCCGAGGAACGCAGGCGTCACGTGGGTAGTCGATGACCTGCAGCCCGGCAGTGCTATCGTCACGTTCAAAGGGGAATCCGCCGATTTTGCGACGGTCGAGCAGATAGTGGATCAATACGAAAGAATCGGCACTGCCTTGGAAGAGGACGTGGACTTGCTCCAATTCGGAAACAGAGTCGCGCGTGCTGCCAAAGCCGTTCGTGACCTTACCCAGACCACAGAGTACGTTCGGTTCCAAACTTCGGAGCGCGATTGCACTATCTACCGCAATGGTCATACCTCACTGCGACCTCTACCGACCGTAGCCATCGGCGCCGTTACCGGTCGCGTACAGACTCTGAGCAATCGCGGCGGCCTGCGATTCAACCTTTACGATACCCTGCATGATAAGGCGGTAGCCTGTTATCTGGCGCCAGGCCAGGAAGAAATAATGAGAGAGGCGTGGGGAAACCGCGCCACGGTCACAGGACGGGTGTCCAGGGACGCGCACACGGGACGTCCCATTGCAATTCGGCACATCGTAAGCGTTGATCCAATTCAGGAAGCCAGCGCGGGATCTTACCGAGCGGCGAGAGGATCTATTCCTTGGCGGACTGGCGATGCGTCGCCAGAGCAAATAATCCGAGAACTGAGAGATGCCTGATAGCAGCCCAGACATTTATTGGGACGCCAACCTTTTTCTTTCGTACATCAACGAATATCCGGATCGCATGCCTACTCTGGACGCTTTACTCGAAAACAGTGCCGCGGGGAGCATCAAGATTTATACGTCGGCGCTTACCCGGGTGGAAGTGGCATTCGCAGCCTCCGAGCAACAGAGACGAGCACTGGACGTTCAAGAGGAAGAGAAAATCGACGGGCTCTGGAGCGATCCTGACGCGATAGACTTGGTCGAGTATCACGATGACATTGGGCGGCAAGCCCGATCTCTTATTCGCGACTCCATTACCCGAGGTTGGAGCCTCAAGCCTTTGGATGCGATCCATCTGGCTACCGCCCAATGGTTGATGAGAGTGGGTTTCTCTGTATCCGAGTTTCACACCTATGACAGCACGTTGGAGCGGTACGGTCCAATCGTAGGGTTCAAAATTTGCCAACCTTATACCCCTCAGCCCAGGATGATTTAGCCGTTAGCCCCAACCATGCGCCTTGCAAATGCACCTCTGGTCCCTCCACCCGCGCTACCTCGACTCCAAGGGACTCGTCGCCCTGGTGTATGGTGTCGTCGAGGTAGCGGCGGAGTCTCATGAAGGTGGGCATGCGGAAGCCGGCTTTGGCGACGCGCGCGATGACGTCGGCGGGTTCGGGAGGTTGGTCGGGGTCCCAGTCGTCGGAGACAGCTTCGGCGATGCGGCGGAGCCTGATGATGGCGAGTTCAGGGGCGGACCGGCGCATGAGGACGTTGACGCGGCGGCGGATTTGGGAGAGGGTCATGGGATTGCCTCGGCGGGGGAAATTTTCATGGATGAACGGGATGGAAAGGATTGGTATGAGGTCGGGATAGCGACTATTTTTGCGAAATCCCGCTCATTTCCGCTCATTTCTGTTCATTTGAGTTGGGCGTTGGGGTGGGACTTGGGGGTGAATGGGGGATGATTGGGTTGTTTTGGGGGCGATATTGGTGGTTTTGGCGGGCAGATGAGAGGATTTGGGGGAGCGACGTTGGGGAGTTAGGTGTTTGGACGTGGGCATTGGACGGCTCGCGGCCTGGGTGGCGGATTGGATTTGGGGTATCAGTTAACTATGGTAGAGATGGGTGAAGGGTGGAGGAAAGGGGGAAGTGTCATTGGCAGCGGGAAAGGGCAGAGAGGGGATTTCCTGGCGAATCGAATGGCCCTGCGAACATCCTCGTGGCCTTTTCAAAGTCCCGTATGGCGGCCTTTCACCCCGAACCGTCATTCCCGCTTTGGCCGGAATCCAGCAGATCGTCGTGTTCGAAATGTTCTGGATTCCGGCTTTCGCCGGAATGACGGATTAACTTTGAAAAAGCCCTGGAACATCCTTACCGTACTGGCGAACCGAATATATATTCTGATACAATGACGCCACTATGACGGTGGCCTGCATCATCATCAAGCATCTGCCGTGCCGGGTCGAAGCCGCTCGCGATTCGCGCCTGCGCCACGGTCCGCTGGTCATCTACCACCCCGACGCTCCGTTTCACCGCGTGGTTGACGCGTCCCCCGGTTGGTGCATTCATCCCGAAATGCCGCTGGACACCGCCCTCGCCCGTTGTCCCCAGGCCTTTACCATCCCGGCCGACTTCCCGTTGTACGCCCAGCAGTGGCGCGCCGCCATCAACCGCCTCCGCAGCGTCCGCGATGCCGCCGATGACGCAGGACAGGGTATCGCATACGTGCAAATTGACCACCACGATGAATGCCACCCGGACGAACCCCGCATCGTCGCCAACCTGATGCGCTGCGTGCCCGACCATTGGGACCCACAGGTCGGCATCGCGGACGATCACTACGCGGCTCACTGCGCCGCCAGCATCACCCGGCCCGGCAATGCCCTGCGGGTGCCCGACACGCCGGAATCGCGCCGCGCTTTTCTCGCCCCTTTGCCGGTAAATCTCCTGCCCATCGATGTGCACATCCTCGCCGGCCTCCATGACCGTGGCATCCACCGCCTCGGCCAACTCGACGACCTGTCCGCCGACGGTATCGAAGCTGCCTTGTCCCGCGACACCGACCTTGTAGAACAGCACGTCGCTTGATGGCCAACCAAACCCAAACACAGAAACGGACGGGCAACGGGCCATCCTGTCTATCCCGAAAATCCTGTACATCCCGGTAACATGACCTCCGAGCCACGTTCACCCTGAGCCTGTCGAAGGATGGCGAGCGCCACGGCCGTTTCCTTGCGCCCCTTAATCACGCTGGGTATGATGCTGCCCATCGTTCGCCGCCCACCCTTGCAATCACCACGGCGACGATCCTGGAGGTTCCTCAATGTCCGTGATGGTCACCGGCGGCACCGGGTTCATCGGCAACCGCATCATCCGCAAGCTCGTCGAACGCGGCGAGGACGTCGTCTGCTTCGACCTGGCTCCCCCGCGCGCCAACCTGCAGCCCCTGATGGACCGCATCTCCATCTACCGCGGCGACGTGACCCGCCTGGACCACCTCCTGGAAGCCGTCAACCGCCACGACGTTGACCGCATCATCCACATGGCCGCCCTGCTGCCGCCCGACACCGAGGATCGTCCCGCCACCGGCATGGCCGTCAACATTGACGGCTGCAACAACGTGTTCGAGGCCGCCCGCTGGGGCAGCATCAAGCGCGTCATCTACGCCAGCAGCATCGCCGTGTATGGCGTCCAGGACACCTTCGGCGACCGGCCCCTCATCGAGGACGACCTGCCCGCCCCTATCAACGTGTACGGCATGACCAAGGCCGTCAACGACTTCGCCGCCGCCCGCTATCGCACGCTGCACGGCCTGGACATCCGCGGCATACGTATCTGCACCGTCTTCGGACACGGCCGCGTCACCGGCATGACCGGCATGATCGGCGGCCTGATGATGTCCCTGCCCGCCATCGGCCAGCCTGTCAGCATGGACTTCGACCCCATGGAAGCCTCGCCCATGATCCACGCCGAGGATGCCGCCGAGATCTTCGTCCGCGCCGCCCTGGCCGACAATCTGAACCACAACATCTACATCAGCGGCGGCGAGCTTGCCACCATCGCCGACGTCGCCGACATCGTGCGCTCCTACATCCCCGACGCCAGCATCACCACCGGCAACCGGCCCGTGCCCCACGTGTACCTCGTGGACAACAGCCGCATGATGGCCGACCTCGGCTACGAACTGCCGCCCCTGCGCATGCGCGTCCTCGACCACATCAACGACGCCCGCGCCGAAGCCGGCCTGGAGCCGTTATCGGGCTAGCCAGAATTGATACAATGGGCTTCCGTGAGCGCCATGAGCAAGCCAGCAATCACTACGTCGGAAAACGAACAGGTCGCCGCCCTTTGCCAACGCAACAGGGTCCGCCGGCTAACCTGGCTGTACGAACCCCTCCGCACCGGCCCGGACGCCGGATCGGATGCGATGCTCATTGAGTTCAACCCAGCGGACGTACCCTCATTATCCACGCTGGCAGCGATGGAGGATGAAGTCGGCCGCATTCTGGGCCGCAAAATCGACCTGCACCTGTATCTGCGGGAGATGTACCTGGGCTACGGGCCCGGCGAAGACGGCATCGTGTACGACCGCGCAGACTACATAGAAGTACCGATGCCCAAGGACAAAATCGCCGAGTTCTGCAAGCGCAAAAAAATCCGTTGGCTGGCCAAGCTGCCTTACCCGAGCCGAGAGTCGGTCAACAACTACGCCGATGTTAGCTTTCTTGCCGAGTTCGAGCCCGGAGTCAACGTGGGCTGGGACATATTCACCATGGGCGATGAACTCGGTAAAGTACTGGGTTGCCTGACCAGTATCGAGAGAGCGGGACCAAGAGATTCTGATTGGGTTGCGGAGTTCAAAAAAACCGCCCAAGTGCAGTATGAGCGACCGCACTGATCCCGAGCGTATCGGAGATATGGTACGGCACGCCAACGAAGCCATAGCTGTACTGGGCGACACCGAATTCACCGAGTTCTGCCACAACCGACCACTGCAACTGATGATCTTTTATCTGGTAGCGGTGGTTGGCGAATCTGCCAGCAAATGCGATCCTAGTACGCTGCGACAGTACCCGGGGATTCTTTGGCACCAGGTCAGAGGCGCCAGGAACCACATAGTGCATGACTACTACAAAATAGATCTGAACACCGTATATGAGATAGTGGTGGGACACCTGCCCGTTCTCATCGCCGCGCTACAGCCGGCTGCACACAACCACCCAGGAGGACAACCATCATGAGCGTTGCCATCGGCTACGTCCCCGGCGCATTCGGACAGGGAGGCGACGACCCCAATTTCCTCCGCACCCTGGTGGAACTGGGCGATAAGTACGAGTACGACTCTATCTGGCTCAGCGACCGCATCTGCAGCGACCGGTTCAGCCTGGAGCCTATGGTCGCCCTCTCCCTGGTCGCCGGCTACTCCGACCGACTCAAGTTCGGCACCAGCGTCCTGGCATTGCCCCTGCGCAATCCGGTGGTGCTGGCCAAGCAGGTCGCCACGCTGGACTGGCTCTCCCAGGGCCGTTTCTTCCCCGCCGTCGGCCTCGGCCAAGAGGACCCCGACGAGTACGAGGCCTGCGGCGTCCCCAAAGCCGACCGCGCCCGTCGCACCGACGAGGCCATTACCCTCATGCGCCGCCTCTGGGAGGAGCAGGACGTGACCCACGAGGGCGAGTTCTTCACCACCCACAACGTATCGGTAACCCCGCGCACCTTCCTCAAGCCCTCGCCGCCCGTCTGGATCGGCGGTCGCAGTCCCGCCGCGGCTCGACGAGTCGGGCGCGTCGGGGATGGTTGGCTCGTCTCCAGCGCTACGCCCGATGAGGTTCGCTCCGGCCGCGAGATCGTCTTCGAGACCGCCCAGCAGTACGACCGCGAGATCGAGGAGGACCACGTCGGCGTGCTCATCGGCTACTACATCTGCGACGATCAGAAAGACGGCGAGGAAAAATCCGAGCAGTTTGTAACCCGCCAACGCCCCGACGCCCATTTCACCGAGTTCTCCGCGGTAGGCACCTCCGAGCAAATCGGCGACTTCATCCAGGATTACATCGACGCCGGCGGTTTCAAGTTCGTCATCCGCCCCCTCTGCGCCGGCACCGAGTCAATGGAGCAGTTGGAGCAGGCCGGCGAGGAAATCCTGCCCCGCTTCCACGGCCCCCTTGGCAGCAAGTAGGCATCCCCGGAGGTCACCATGACCACCTCCAAGCCCAAACTCCGCACCGGGACATGTATGTCCCTCGAAGAGTTCCTCGCCCTCGGCGAAACCGAGGAAAGACTGGAGTTGTTTGACGGTGTCCTTTACCTCATGAGCACCCCTACTAAAGACCACCAGTTCCTGATGCGTTGGATCGCCCGCCACTTTGATGACCACATCGATGCCTTTGAACATCCGCCGGCTGAAATTCACTTGGATATAACCACCATCCTGTCCCCGGAACTCCAGCGCGCCGTGGAACCTGATGTGGTCGTTATCCTCAGCGGACGCGATGACATCGGCGGCATACGCCACGTCGAGGGCGTCCCCGACATCGTCATCGAAATCCTCTCCACCGACCGCAGCCACGACCTGGTGTTCAAGCGACGGATTTACGCCGAAGCCGGCGTCCGAGAATACTGGATCTTCGACCCGCGAAACGATACCGTCCTCCCCCTCGAACTGCGCGGCGACGCCTACGCCGAGCGCCCCACCCTAACCGCCGCCGACACCCTCACCACGCCCCTGCTGCCCGGTCTGTCCATCCCCCTGGCCGACATCTTTCATCACCGCCGTCGCCCGCCCCGGGAAGAATAGATCCCCCATAGGTCAGCATGACCACCTCCAAACCCAAACTCCGCACCGGGACACGTATGTCCCTCGACGAGTTCCTCGCTCTCGGCGAAACCGACGAGCGCCTGGAGCTGTTCGACGGGGTCCTTTACCTGATGAGCACACCAACTAAAGATCACCAGTTCCTGATGTTTACCATCCGGCTCTTCTTCGAGGCGCATCTGGATGAATTCGATATTCCGCCTTACGAAGTGCATCACGATATAACCACCATCTTGTCCGAAGAATTACAGCGCGCTGTCGAACCCGATTTGGTGGTCATCCTGGCCGGTCGCGACGACATCGGCGGCATACGCCACGTCGAGGGCGTCCCCGACATAGTGGTGGAAATCTTGTCATCAGATCGCAACCACGATTTGGTGTTCAAGCGCCAGATCTACTCCCAAGCCGGCGTTCGCGAATACTGGATCTTCGACCCGCGCAACGATACCGTCCTTCCGCTCGAACTGCGCGGCGACGCCTACGCCGAGCGCCCCGCCCTAACCGCTGCCGACACCCTCGCCACTCCGCTGCTGCCGGGCCTGTCCATCCCGTTGGCCGACATATTCCACCATCGCCGTCGCCCGCCCCGGGAAGAATAGATATCCCGGAGGACACCATGACCACCTCCAAGCCCAAACTCCGTACCGGAACCCGTATGTCCGTCGATGAGTTCCTGGATCTGCCAGAGATCGACGCATACCGCTGGCTGGAACTGGACGACGGAGAACTCTACTTTATGCCAAGACCTCGCCGTGCCCACCAGTTCTTGAAAGACACGCTGATAACCCAATTCAGGATCCTTTTCGACAGCTTGATCGAGCCACCGGCAGAAGTGTACACCGAATTGGTTATCATCATATCCCGCGAATCGGGCCGCATCCTGATACCAGACTTATCCATTTTCCTGCGACCGCCCGGTGATGAATCGGACGTCAGCGCCCCGGGAAACATCCCTGACATCGTCATCGAAATCCTCTCCACCGACCGCAACCGCGACCTCGTCCGTAAACGTCAACTCTATGCCGAAGCCGGTGTCCAAGAATATTGGATTTTCGACCCTCAGAACGACACGGTTCTTCCCCTTGAATTAAGTGGCGATCAATACACGGAGCGACCCGTTCTCACCAGTGCCGACACTCTCACCACGCCGCTGCTGCCTGGCCTGTCCATCCCCCTGGCCGACCTGTTCAATCATCGCCAACGCCCACGGGATGAGTAACAGGGCCTTTCCAAAGTTGTGCGATTGAAACCTATCCGCTCGTCCTGAGCCTGTCGAAGGACGCGCTCGTGGTTCAACAGGCTCACCATGAGCGGGACGTGTGACGACTTTGAAAAGACCCTGAACGAATAACTCGCCGGGTTGCCCCAGTCACCTCGACATACTATTATTGCCCGGCCATCTAATCTCAATTCGTCGTCCTATTGAAAGGAGCAGCCCCGAAATGAAAGCAGCCCAACTGGTCGCCCCCAAGCGCTGGGAATTCACCGAAATTGACACTCCGTCCCCCGTTGACGGTCAAGTCCTCGTCAAGATGGAATCCGTCAGCGTATGTGGCTCCGATATCCGCCACACCTACGGCCCGGTCCTTGACGAGTCGGAGTACCCAATGGCTCCCTGCAAGGGCGCTCACGAACTCGCCGGCGTCATTGTGGACAGCAAGACCGACGAGTTCAGGGAAGGCCAGCGCGTCATCGTGATTCCCTATCCCGGCACCGGCGGCCTGTGCGACTACGTGCTTTCCGAACCCGGCCGCATGGCGCTCCTGCCCGAATACGGCGGCCTGGACGAATGGGTCATGTGCCAACCCCCCGGCACCGTGCTCTATTCCTGCCGCCAGATGGGCAGCCCTCTCCAGCAGAACATCCTCATCTTCGGCCAGGGCAGCATCGGCCTCAGCTTCACCATGATCCTGTCCCGCATGGGCGCCCGCAACGTCATCGTCGTCGACCCGCTGGACTACCGCCTCGAAAAGTCCAAGCAGATGGGATCCACCCACCGCATCAACCCCGATAAGCAGGACGTCCACGAAGCCGTCATGGAGATCACCAAGGGCGCCGGCCCCGACGTTTGCGTCGAAGCCGCCGGCTATCCCGACGCGCTCAACGAGTGCTTCCGACACATCCGCCAGTTCGGACAGGTAATCATCTTCGGAATCCAGAGCGACCACATGGTGCCCGTGGAGCACAACCTCTGGATGGACAAGCAGCCCCGCATCATCCCCACTACCGGCGCGCGCAGCGGCGATCCCATCAGCCAGATCCAGGACATGGTGGACCTCCGTGACCGCGGCTGGGCAGACCCCGCCGAGCTGATCACCCACCGCGTCGGCTTCTCTGACATCCAGAACGCCTACGACATGTACGAGCAGCGCGACGACAACATCATCAAGGTGGTTATGGACATCAACACCTAGACCGCTTACCCGTAGCCTTTGTCGCAACTCCGTAGGGGCGAACCCGCCTGAGGCGGGTTCGCCCCTACCTGTATGAACAGTTCAAGCGACCGTGTCATCGTCTCCGTCAATAACGGCTCTCACTCCAGGCGGACGGGTCCGGCTGGCCCGGGAAAATCTGTGCCTGGCGATGGCCGTCTACGCCGCGTCCCACCGGGGTTTCATCACCGCCACCCATGTCCCCGGCAACGCGGACCTCAACGCCGAGGGCGGCCAAATCCACCAGCCAAACGCACCGCTGCACGTTACCGATCACCGGTCGTTGCTGCGTACCACGAGCAACCAGATCCGCGGCGCTTTCGCCCTCCTGGCGATGCAAACGCAGCGCGAGGCCGAAACCGTCTTCGGCCCCGTCTCACACGTCCCTCCACCCTCCGCTGACCAACCGGACGTGGATCTTTGGAATGCTAGGGCGGCCACTTACCTCATCGCTCAGAGCGTCGCCCTGGACCTCATGGCTCCCACCTGGCGCATACCTCCGGAGTTTCGCCAATCCTACGCCATCGCCGATATGGACTTCACGTTGGACGCCTCCAGCCTGCACGGAGAGGAAATCCGTTGGGGGCATTTCGGAAGCCTGGCGCGTTACCTGGACCTGTCCCTGTTTGTTTCATATTGTCTGGACGGCGTCGACATCTCGGTTGCATTGCAGGCGTCATCGGGCAACTACGGGTTGCTCGGGCTCCTCGCGGAGCGTTTCTCGCGGGAAATGCCGTCCGCGAGTCCCATCAGCGACGCCGGCGGCTACGGCAGCGGGTCCGGCCGGCTTCGTCCGACCGGATCATTCACGGAGGACATCGAAGCCAACGCCCCCGCCGGCTGGATCGCTCCGGATAGCCCGCCGGAACCCCGCATCACCGTCGCATCACAGGCCAGCGAAATGGGCCCCATCGACGATTTCGTCACCGATGCCTGCTCCACCGGCTCACGGGCTATGAATCTGGCCGGCGAACTCTACACCTCCTACGCCAACTGGTGCCTGGACAACGGGTACCTCGCCCACAGTCAGCGCAAGTTCGGTCTGGAACTGCGGGCCCGGGGGTACGAGCGCAAGCGTCGCGGCAAGGGCAAGCATTGGTGGATCGGAGTGGAATCCCGAGTCTGACCGACACTCACCTACTGACGCAAAACCGACCGTCAACCCTTTGTGAAAAGTTACACAGACGTAACATTGGCGCAAAACCCGTGTAACACCCAACCGCCATACTGCCTCCCATCGAAACGGGCAGAGATGCCCAAACTCACGTGGAGACAGACTGAAATGCTTGCCATAGCCGCTGGTGCCGCCTTCGTTGGATTGTTCGCTCTCTGGGTAATCGTGCCCCGGTTCATCCTGCGCCGCCACAACAACGAGACCACCCCGGTCGCTATTGCCCCTCAGGAAGAGTTCGCTCCGCAGGCTGCTGATTAGCCGCCTGATCTCCTCACTAACCTTGGGCCTGGGGGATACCCTGGGTCCATTTTTGTTGCCCGTTCACGTGACGCGTCCGCCGGTAACACAAGTGTTACATTGCCGCAAAATGGGCGCAACAAATTCCGGCGATACTGCGCTCACTGACCAACTACCTTGATTCGAACGGAGACACACTGACCATGATTCCCATCGCCGCCGCTGTCGCTTTCGTAGGACTCTTCGCGCTCTGGGTGCTCGTGCCCCGCTTCTTCATACGCCGCAAGGAAAACGAAAACGCAGCCGCCACGCAGATGCGACACGAGGACGCCACGGCCCAGCCGGCCCCGTCGCCTGCCGACTAAAACCCCAACCTTCCATCTCGAAAATCAGCCCGGGGAGCGCGCGTTCCCCGGGTTTTTTGTTGTCACCGCTGGTGACACGCGACCGTAGCGCCGCAGACGTTTGTGCCTCATAATAACGTGCATATGTCATGCCGCCGCCAGGCGACGAACGATGCTGCACAATGAACCAGAGAAACCGATTGTATATAATGGCTTTCGCCGTCTATACCAGCGCCCTGCTGGTCACGGCGATATTCGCCTGGCTTGCGATCCAGTACAACGTGGCGTCCAGCGTCGCCCAACTTGCGATCGCACTCACTGGCAACGGGTTAGGAGGTTTTGCCTTGGTGTTGGGAATTTTGCGCGACGACCGCGTTCAAAAAGCCGAAGAGGAAACCGCGAAAGCACGACAGGAAACTGCACAGGCGAAACAGCGGGCTGACGAGTTCCAAAAGTTGTACGTGGAGTTGCAGCAGCAGGCCGAACAGCAACGCCAGCGCGCTGAGCGAGCCGAGACCGAGTTACAGCGGCTGCGCACAGAGCACGATAGCGGGATCAATGCCCGCCTCCGCCGTCTCGAAATCGCCGCCGGCATCACACCGCCCGACGCGTCCGACGACGCCACGGAGATCTGAACCCACATGCCACGCACCATCGTAGGTATAGATGTCGGTGGCACGTTCACCGACATCGCCATCTTGGAGGACGGACGCCTCTCCGTCCACAAACTCCCCTCAACTCCCGCCGACCCTTCTCTGGGCATCACCCGAGGCATCAGCGAAACCGACGTCGACATCGCCGCCACCGACTTCATCCACGGCAGCACCGTCGCCACCAACGCCCTCCTGGAGGGCAAGGGCGGTCGCACTGCGCTGGTCACCACCCTCGGCTTCGAGGACGTGCTCGAAATCGGACGCCAGAACCGGGCCGACCTCTACGACCTGTCCATGGAACGGCCCACGCCGCTCTCTCCCTGGCAGCTCCGTTTCGGCCTCCCCGAGCGCATCGACTACACTGGCGCCATCCTCGAAGACCTCACGCCCGAATCCGTCGATGCCCTGCTGTCGCTCCTCCAGGAAACCGAGGTCGATGGCATCGCGGTGTCCTTCTTATTCTCCTTCCTGAACCCCATACATGAGGAAACCCTGGCCCAGCGTCTCTCCGAGCTACCCAACAGCCCGTTCATCTCCATATCATCGAAAATCTTGCCCGAGTTTCGCGAGTACGAGCGCACCAGCACCGTCGTCGTCAACTCCTACGTCGGCCCTGTCATGGCGCGCTACCTCACCCAGTTGGAATCGGTGCTGGGCCGCGGCCTCCGCATCATGCAGTCCTCCGGCGGCAGCATCACCGCCAGCCTCGCCGCCGAGCAGCCCGTGCGTACCATCCTCAGCGGACCGGCCGGCGGAGTCGTGGGCGCGTTCTACACCGGCGTCCAGGCCGGCTACCCCGACATCATCACCCTGGACATGGGCGGCACGTCCACCGACGTTTCCCTCTGCCCCGGCCGCATCAAGGAGACCACCGCCGCCAACCTCGGCGGCTACCCCGTCAGCGTCCCCATGATCGAGATCCACACCGTCGGCGCCGGCGGTGGTTCCATCGCCCGGGTTGACGCCGGCGGCGCGCTGGTCGTCGGACCCCAATCCGCCGGCGCCGATCCTGGCCCGGCTTGCTACGGCCGCGGCGACCGCATCACCGTCACCGACGCCAACCTGACCCTGGGACGCCTCCGACCCGACGGGTTCCTCGGCGGCCGCATGACGTTGGACCTAGAACGCTCCCAGACCTTGCTGGCCGACATCGCCGATTCTGTGGGCGCGTCAGCCACCGATACGGCCCTAGGCATCATCCGTGTGGTCAACTCCAACATGGAGCGCGCCATCCGCGCCATCTCCCTGGAACGCGGCTACGACCCCCGCGAGTTCACCCTGATCCCCTTCGGCGGCGCTGGCCCCATGCACGCCTGCGAACTCGCTGCCGAGCTTGGCATCCCTCGCGTGCTAGTTCCCGGACACCCCGGCATCCTCTCCGCCCTGGGCGTCGCCATCGCCGACGTGGTCAAGGACTACTCCCGCACCGTTATGCTGCGCGGCGACGACCTGGATCAGGCCCGCTTAGATATCGAGTTTCGCGGCATGGAGCAACTGGCCCGCGCCGAACTGCTCGATGAGGCCCTACCCGCCGATGACATGACCCCCCGTCGTTTCCTCGACGTTCGCTACGTTGGCCAGTCCTTTGAACTCACGGTGGATTGCCCGTCGCTGGACGCCCCCGGCAACCTCACCGACTACATCTCGTCCGACTTCTACGAGGCCCATCTGCAGCGGTTCGGTTACGCCGACCGCGACCTGCCCATCGAGGTGGTCAACCTCCGCCTCAAGCTCGAACTGGCCGTCGACAAGCCCAGCCTGGAACCCGCAGATTCGCACGGCGCAGACTCGTCCGCAGCATCCATCGGCTCCGCCGAGGTGGTATTCGCCGGCGGTCCCGTTGAAACCACCCTCTACGACCGCGACCAACTACAGACCGGCAACCGCATCGCCGGCCCGGCCCTCCTGCTCCAGCTCGACACCACCATTGTTGTACCCCCCGGCTGGAACGGCCAAATCGACCCCTACGGCAACTTGATACTGGAACCCGACTAAACGCTCTCCATCAGCCGAATGAATTCAGCCATTTGACCCTTCCCATGATGAATCATGCTCGCGTCGGGTGGGCCGCCATAAAAGCGAGAATGGAACCAGTTTGCCAGCCCGTAGTAGGTGTACAAGATTGCCGGAGCGCCCTCATCGTCAACCAGACGCATCACCACTTCCTCCAAGTCCCGGTGCGCCCCATGAGGCCATCCTCGGCGCTCCGCAACCGCCTTAATGGCGTGCGCGGCCGCACCCCACAGTTTGTTGCTGGCTTCTTCCAACTCACCTCGTTCTACCTCACCATCCACCAATTCCAGAAAGTGCCAGCTTTGCGCAATGTGGTAATCAACAGTTGTGGCCATTAAGTCTATCCAGTGCTTGATATTTCTATAGTAATATAGCATTTCCAGTGCCTGACTGCAAAAACCATCCAAACTCACCGCTGTCCTGACTTTAGAGTTATGTCTACTCCAACCATTTCTCGTCTCTCTGTCCTCGCCTGCTTTGCTCACCCCGACGACGAGGGCTTCGCCTCCGGCGGACTCCTCGCCAAACTCGCCACCGGCGGCGCCCGCGTAACCTTGGTCTGCGCCACCAACGGCGACATCGGCGAGATCAGCGACCCGTCCCTAGCCACGCCTGAAAATCTTTGGCAGGTCCGCAAACAGGAACTCCGCAACGCCATGGCCGTCACCGGCATCACCGACCTCCGATTCCTCGACTACCGGGACAGCGGCATGGAGGGCTGGGACGACAACAACCATCCCAACGCCTACTGCAACGCCGACGATGGCCACGTCATTGACCTGCTCGCCAGGGCCATTACGGAAGTCAACGCCCATGTCGTGCTCACCCACGACCCCAGCGGCGGCTACGGACACCCCGACCACAAGACCATGTCCGACCACGCCACCGCCGCCGTGCAGCGCGCCTCCGACCCCGACGGGTTCACGCCCCTGCTCTACTACGTCTGCTTCCCTCGCGGCGTGTTCCAGCGCTGGTGGCAGGAGATGCTCGACCGCGGCATCGAGCCGCCTTTCGCTGTGGACGCCATCGACTCCCTGGGCACTCCCGACGACGAGGTCACCACCACCGTGGACGTGTCGGCCCACGTCGATACCAAGATCGCGTCCCTCAAGTGCCACCGCACCCAGATCAGCGACGACGGCCCGTTTTTCCGACTCCCTCAGGACATCATGGCCGGCCTCATGGGCACCGAATACTACCAACTCGCCGCGCCCCCCGGCGCAACCGACCTGCTGGCGACGCTGTAGAGCCAATATCAAACTACATCAAATTCGAGGTCCGGTAGTTATGCCGGTAGTTATGGACGAACAAATCAGTCCCGCCAAAAAACTCCACACTATCTTCAAGCAAATCGCGGACCATGGCCAGGACAGTTACATCCCCGGGTTGCCAATGTCGGATGTTTGGATCAACGCGCTCAACATTCCTCAAAGTCGCTTGCATGATTCTCTTTTGGAAACGATGGACCTGATATTCAGGCTAGAAGGTTTATTGCGTCAAAACAATGTTGCGCGTCGAGATGCGCATCTGGAAAGACTTCAAAGAGTTAAGCGAACGATAATCCGACTGAATTCAATTCCTTGGGGAGATTTCAGAGGGGAATTCGGCGATGATTTTGTGGCGTTGTTGGAATTGCTCGATGATGACGCGACGGACCTATGGGGTGATGCACCCCTGTCCGATGGAGATTTGGAGGTGTTGCAAAGCGAGGTCGAACGTCTCATCCATGACGTTGTGGAGTCGCAACTGAGTGATGGACTTAAGCGTGTCGTCTTGGACGGTCTGGAAGCAGTGCGCGACGCGATCATGCAATACCGGGTTGGCGGTCCTGAAGGACTGAGGCAAGCTTTGGACCGTAACGCGGCGTTAGTCGCTCGGTATCGAACAGAATTTGAAGAAATGCGAGAGGACGATCATAGTGGGCTATGGGATCGTTGGTACGATCTGTTTTGTAGAATGGACGGCTTGGTGTCTAGGGGATTGAAAATTAAACAATTCGCCCAACCCGTTTTTGACCGTTTGATGCTCAACGGTGGTGGGTGAGCTAACGCCGATTGAGGCGCAAGTGCCACAATACAGCCCGCTCATGGCAATCCTCTCGGACCAAGAGCGGGCTAATCATTAGCAGATCTAACGCCGAATCAGCCCTTCCCACCCCCGTCAGAACCCGATGACGACTTCTTCGCCATCGGCGTTCCGTCCAGCGACTTCGCGCCCGGCGGCTTGCCGGTCCTGTTGACTACAGTGGGCACACGTCCCGGGTTCCTGCCCAGCTTCACCGGCACCTTCCTTGAACGTCCCTTTGGCACATCGCCTCGCTTCCCGGGAACACCGCTTTGCGACGGGTGTTGTCCGATAAATGAATCGGTCGCGTCACTCTGGAATCACTATATCATAGACAGTTGTTCTGCCCCATCCCAAGGGGCCCGAAACCGTCAGCCAACGCCGGAATAGTCTCCTGCGCCGTCGAACTTGAGCCAAATCGGTGTCGTCCGGCACCTTCCCAACCACCCTGCCGTTGTAGAAATAAGTCCTCACCGCCACGGATTCCACATCCTTCTGGACTATGAAATCGAAAGTCTCCGTTTCGATTTCTCCCGGCTCCACCAACAGACCGTCCCGGTTCCAACTGTGGCGCAGCACATCCAGGAGCGGCCATTGCAGATGGGCGAACTCGCCATCCAAAAAAGCCTCCTCATACAGCCTTTCAACGTCGTCGTCCGACACCGGCCGCACCTGCTGTATCGTGGCGAACCCGTCCAGAAACTCGATATGCACCCGCGAGCTGTTGTGCAGCACCGCCGTGACGAATATATGCACGTACTGCGTCCCCACCAGCCGGTGCGACACCTCGTGCGATATGATCACGTGCGGCGCTTTCGCCCTGAAGATCTGCCCATTCCGCCAAGCGAAAATCCCTCCGCCAATCACTGCCGCCGTGGTCGCCAGCGCGCCGGCGATCGCCAGCCATTCCTTCACGAACTCGGTGGCCACGGCGAGGGTCGGGCTTCCCATCCCCGCCGGCCCAACCGCCAACCCCTGCGCCTCTGCCACGCCGGCGCACGCGAAGCACAGCGCGGCGATCACCAACGCCAACACCTTCAACACCAGCCTCAAACTTGCACTCCCAAATATTCCGCACACATATTCCAAGTTCAAGTACAGTGTAATGGCGATGGCGTGTAACGTCTTCGGGCCCAGCGTCACATCCCTCTGCTAAAATGCCCGTGCCATTCGCGCTGGGTGAGTAGCAACAACAGGCGCTCCCATGTCCCGGATTGGCGTGCCGCAGTCCAACGTAAGCCGGTTTGGAGGATCCCGATGACGCAAAAGCAACAGAAGCATGACGACTGGATCATCCTGCCCGGCACCACCATCGGAGGCGAAGTGGGAACTTTCAGGGTTGATTTCACCATCCGCAACCGCAACACCGGGCAGTCCCGAGAATTGAACGGCTTGGTGGACACTGGTGCGTCGTACACCATCATCCCGGCTGGCATTTTGGATGAACTGGGCATCGAACACGATGAAACCGAGCTGTTCAGCCTCGCCGACGGTTCCGTGCAAGAGCTCGATATAGGATGGGCCGATATGGTGCTGGAAGGCCGCACCCGATCCGTTTACGTGGTCTTTGGTACCAGCAGCGAGAAAATCCTGCTGGGAGCCATGGCCCTGGAGGCATTCGCCCTGGCCGCCGACGCCAAAAACCACCGTCTGATCCGCGCCGAACTGACCATTTAGCGAGCAAATCGTCGCGTACCCGAAACCTATACAGGACCACGCCCACCATGCCCGTTGACGCCATCAGCCTCGAAGTTTTCAAGAACATGTTCATCTCCGTCTCCGAGGAGATGGGCGTGGCCCTCCAGCGCACCAGCTACTCCACCAACATGAAGGAGCGCCAGGACTTCTCCTGCGCCCTCTTCAACCCCGCCGCTGAAATGGTCGCCCAGGCCGCTCACCAGCCGGTCCACCTCGGCGCGATGCCCGCCTCCGTGCAAGCCGCCCTCCAAACCTTCCCCGATGGCCTCCAACCCGGCGACATCATCATCCTCAACGACCCCTACCTCGGCGGCTCCCACCTGCCCGACATCACCCTAGTCGCCCCGGCGTATATCGACACCGACGACGGCCAGCAGCTCATCGGCTACGTCAGCAACCGCGGCCACCACTCCGACGTCGGCGGCATGGCCCCCGGCTCCATGCCCCTGTCCACCGAGCTATACCAAGAGGGCATGATCATCCCGCCCCTCAAGCTCTCCGACGCCGGACGCATCAACCAGGAACTCATCGCCCTCATCTGCCGCAACTCCCGCACCCCCGACGACCGGCAGGGCGACCTCGCCGCCCAGATCGCATCCATCCGCGTCGGCGACATCCGTCTCACCGAAATCGCCCAGCGTTACGGCCTCGCCGAAACCCACGAGCACATGGACGCCCTGCTCGACTACTCCGAGCGTCTCACCCGCCGCCGCATCACCGAGATCCCCGACGGCACCTATCGCGTCACCGACTACATGGACGACGACGGCCAGACCGACGAGCCCGTGGCAATCAGCGTCGCCGTCACCGTCGCCGGCGACCGCCTCACCATCGATTTCACCGGCACCGCCGACCACCGGCCCGGCTGCATCAACGCGCCTCGCGCCGTCACCGTCTCCGCCAGCCTCTACGTCGTCCGCTGCGTCGTCGGCGACGAGGCCCCCGCCAACCAGGGATGCCTGCGTCCCGTCGAGGTCATCACCCCGCGCGGCAGCCTCGTTGACCCGCTGCCCCAGCGCGGCGTCGCCGGCGGAAACGTCGAGACCTCGCAGCGCATCACCGACGTGCTCCTCGCCGCCATGAGCCAGGCCCTGCCCGACAAGATTCCTGCATCGTCCCAGGGTACCATGAACAACATGATCGTCGGCGGCCACGACATATCCCGCGACAAACCCTACGTGTACTACGAGACCATAGGCGGCGGCATGGGCGCCCGCCCCGACAAGGACGGCATATCCGGCATCCACACCCACATGACCAACACCATGAACACGCCCGTCGAGGCTTTGGAGTTCGCCTTCCCCCTGCGCCTGCGCCGCTACGCCCTGCGCCGTGGCTCCGGCGGCGACGGGCTGCACAAGGGAGGCGACGGCCTCATCCGAGACGTTGAGTTCCTCAGCCCCGCCCGCGTTACCGTGCTCTCCGAGCGCCGCCGCTACGCGCCCCCCGGCTACCACGGCGGACACCACGGCCACCACGGCGAGAACATACTTCTGAAGGGCGGCTACGAAGAGGTCCGCCTCGCCGGCAAGGAAACTCTGGACGTCGACGCCGGCGACATACTCAGCATCCGCACCCCCGGCGGTGGCGGCTGGGGCGCTCCCACGCACGACGACCACGATCACCATCATCACTGATCCCATCGTTGCTGCGTCCGCCATAGCGGGCGCGCCCAAACCTGACCGCGCCTCGCGGGGGACCGGCACTCAATCCGTCGTCGCGGCGAGCGCAGCGTGTCTATCTCGTTGCCCATCCTGAACCCGTTGGCGGGCGGCCTGAATCGGTGTGCGTGCGTGGACGTTCGTCCCTGTAATCGCTGCGTCCTGGTGTCTTCGTCATCCACTGCTATAATTTAAACATAACCCCAGTGCCCGCCGACATCAGGCTGGCTCGCATCATACGCTACCTCCATACATCACAACCCAATGAGGTATAACCATGGTTACCACCGTCGATATCAACGACGTCGGGATGACGGCGTTTTTCATCGCCTGGTTCCGCGACGCCGAACGAAACCGTCCGGACTCCCTGTTCAACGACCCCTATTCCCAATGGTTCGTCCCCGATGAGGTAAAGCAGGCCGCTCAACGCTTCGCCGAACTCTGCCCCGAATTTGACGACCTCATCCGCTGTCGCCTGCTCTTCTTCCGCGAACTGGTCCAGGCCGAGATCGCCAAGGGTACACGGCAAATCGTATCGGTGGGCTCCGGCTTCGATACACGCCCGCTCATCTTCCGCGCTGACGGCGCAACCTTCTTCGACATGGACCAGCCTGCCGTCGTCCAATACAAACGGCAAGTGCTGGCAAGCCACGGCCTCCAACCCTGGCCGACTGTCGCCTGCGACTACCTGGACGTCAACCTACCCGACAAATTAGAGGAAGTCGGCTTCGACCCAAACCTGCCCTCCCTGTTCATCTGGGAAGGCAACACCATGTACCTCCCGCGCAACCTCATCTTCGATTTCCTCAACCAGCTATCCGATGGCCTGCCCAGGTTCACCATCGCTTTCGACTACATGTCCACCAAGGTGATCGATGGTTCCAGCGGCGTGGACAGCGTTACCCGCGCCTTCGATTACTTCTACGAGCGGTTCACCCCATTCACAACCGGTTTCGACAACCCAGCCGTATTCGAGCGGAACACTCCCCTCCAAATCGTCGAATCCGGCAGCATGGACGACTTCGGAGCACGGCACGCTCCCCGGTTCGCCGAGACATTGGCACCCCTGGCCGGCCTGTACAACTACTGCATCCTCTCCAAGTAGCCCGACACCCATCACCGAAACTGGCCCTGGTGCGACCAGACGCCAGGATCCACCCGTAGGGGCGGCCCATGCGTCGCCCCTGTTCTTTTAGCATCACTTGGGTGTCCTCAAATCCCTGCCTCCGCTTCGTCCTGCCGATTGATATGAAGGGTCGCGTTATTCCCGGCAACCGGCGTGCGCTTCCCAGTTTGGTCGCAACACACTTCCCGTAGTACAATCTTCGCCGCGTGACGTCATGTTCACGTCGCGTGCTCTCCATCCCGTTCCGAATTCCACGCAAGGAGATCCCCACCATGAAGATGTATATCTGCGGCCAGTGGGTTGACCGCGATAACAAGATGCCCGTCATCAATCCCTTCGACCAGAGCGCGTTCGACACCGTGCCCCGCGGCACCGCCGCCGACGTCGAAGCCGCCATCGCCAGCGCGTCCCGCGGCGCCGCCGTGATGGCCAAGCTGCCGGCCCATCGCCGCTACACCATCCTCAAGCGTGCCGCAGACCTCATGGACGAGCGCGCCGACGACCTGGCCGAGACCATCACCCGCGAGGAAGGCAAGGTCATCGCCGAAGGCCGCGGCGAAGTCCAGCGCGCCATCCAGACCATCACCCTCTCCGCCGAGGAAGCCAAGCGACTCCACGGCGAGACCGTTCCCCTTGACGCCGCGCCCGGCGTGGTCAGCCAGTTCGGCTTCACCATCCGCGTGCCCGTGGGCATCGTTGCCGCCATCGCGCCCTTCAACTTCCCGCTGAACCTCGTCTGCCACAAGGTCGGGCCCGCGCTCGCAGCCGGCAACGCCGTCATCCTCAAGCCCGCCGGCGACACCCCGTTGTCCGCCCTCAAACTCACCGAGATCCTGCTCGAAGCCGGCCTGCCCGAAGAAGCCATCCAGACCATCACCGGCTCCGGCGCTGAGATCGGCGACGCCATCACCGGCTCGCCCGACGTCCGCAAGATCACCTTCACCGGCAGCATGGAAGTCGGCGATCAGATTTGCCGCAACGCCGGCATCAAGAAGGTCACCATGGAGCTGGGCTCCAACAGCCCCCTCATCATCATGTCCGACGCCGACATCGAGAAGGTCGCCGCCGCCACCGTGGCCAGCGGCTTCGCCAACGCAGGCCAGGTCTGCATCTCCACCCAGCGCGTTTTCGCCGCCCGCACCATATACGCCGACCTGCTGGATGCCTTGGTCCAGCCTACTCAGGAGTTCAGCGTGGGCAATCCCTTCGACGAGGACGTGAAGATGGGCCCCATGATCCGCCAGACCGATGCCGAGCGTGTCGAAAGCTGGATCGCCGAGGCCGTGGGCCAGGGCGCCCGCGTGATAGCCGGCGGCGGACGCGAGGGCACCCTGCATACTGCCACCGTCGTCGCCGACGCCCGCCCTGAGATGCTCATATCCAGGGAGGAACTCTTCGGACCCGCCGTCGCCGTCAGCGCCTTCGACGACATCGATGACGCCATTGCCAAGGCCAACGACACCCGCTTCGGCCTCTCCGCCGGCATCTTCACCCAGAACGTTGACTGGGCCATGAAGTTCGCCCAGGAAGTCCACTCCGGCAACCTGCACATCAACTCCTCGCCCCAGTGGCGCGCCGACGTCATGCCCTACGGCGGCCTCAAGGACAGTGGTATGGGCAAGGAAGGCCCCGCCTACGCCATCGAGGAAATGTCCGAACTCAAGATGGTCGTCTTCCACCTCGGCGGCTAACCTCTCAACATGCCCCGTACCGTAGGGGCGGGTTTGAAACCCGCCCCTACCCATTGCGTCCAAACGGCCGGGCCCCCAACACGTACAACATCCCACGGAGTTTCACCATGACCAGCAGACCCCACGGAATCGACGGGTGGGGCTTTCCCAACCAAGAATACGCTCCCGAACCCATAGTGATGACCGAAGCGCCGCGATGTGCGCTGGTGGTGACTCCCCACCCCGACGACGCCGAGGGCGGCTGCGGCGCAACCATGGCCAAGTGGATTGCCGAGTCGGACACCAAGGTCGTCATACTCATGTGCACCAACGGCAACAAGGGCACCGGTGATCGCTCCTTCACTCCCGAAACGCTGGCCGCCACCCGCGAGGTCGAGCAGAAAAACGCCTCCAACGTGCTGGGCGTCGCCGAGGTCGTGTTCCTCCGTTACGGCGACGGGGAACTGGAGGACACCCACGAGTACCGTGGCGAGGTCGTGCGCCAGATCCGCAAGCATAAGCCCGAGGTGGTATTCGGCATCGACCCCTACCGCGTGACTTCCCACACGCACCGCGACCACCGCCACAGCGGCCAGGCCGCCCTGGACGCAGCATTCTCCTACGCCTGGAGCTATCTGGACTTCCCCGAGCAGATCACCGAGGAAGGACTGGAACCCCACCAGGTACGCGAGGCCCTGCTCTGGGGTTCCGAACGCCCCGACACCTTCATATCCATCACCGAAGAGCACATCCTGATGAAGGCCGAGGCGTTGAGCAAGCACGCATCCCAGATCAGCGCGCGTACCCGGTCCCAGCGCCTGGACCGCATGACCGAGGGCTCACGCCTCCAGGGCGAACGCTGCGGCGTCCCGTTTGCCGAGGGCTTCCGCCGCATCCCGTTCAATCTTGGCTCCGACGAATGGTGGCTCCTCAACCGCTAATCACCGGCCCGTAACGTATAATGGGTAGCAGCGAGGCTACCATGGTCACAATAAGTACATCGGAAGACTTGCTGCGCGTGCTCCGCGAAAACCCGGAGTGGAAGGAAGCCGTGCGCCGTGAAATCCTCACCGAGGAGTTGCTGAACCTGCCCGCCCGTTTCGACCGTTTCGCGGCGAGCACCGAGCAGTTTCAGTCAGAAACCCAGCAAGCCATCGGGGAACTCCGCCAGTTCCACGAAAACCAGCTCGAGTTCAATGAAGACCAACGCCAGTTCAACGCCGACACGAAGGAATTCATCGCAGACCAGCGGCGGTTCAACGATGAGCAGCGGCGGTTCAACGAAGACCAGCGCCAGTTCAATGCCCGAGTGGAAGGCTTCATGGAGCGGACCGACGCGCGGTTCGACAGGATCGAGGATGACATCTCAAACATGCGGGGCGAATACGCCCGCAACAGCGCCATTCGCGAAGCCGATTTCATCGCTGAGAATATGGGATTCCAACTGGTTCGGGTCCTGACTTGGGATGACTTGAGGGATCTCCTGCGGACAGCGGATACGACGGGAATACCGACATCACAATTGCAAAGTTTCCGACGCGCCGATTTGGTAATCGAAACAGTCGATGCAGGTAGGGCTACCAACTACATCGCTGTGGAAGTCTCCAACTCCGCAGACGAGCGAGACACTCGTCGGGCGATTCGCAACGCCGGATTCCTTACGCGATTCACGGGCCACTCTGCCCTTGCGGCCATCGCCAGCGTTCGCAACGATCACCGAATTCAAGGCGCCATTGACAGCGGGCAGGTGCATTGGCATCCGCTGGTAAACCGAGAACGGTCCGCGGAGTAATAAACGACCGCTCCCGACCCACCAACCTTAACCATCTATCGCTCCGATCACCTCGTCCGCCGTCGCCACCCACGCCATACGGGGGAAGATGATATCCATGCACACGTCGTGCTCGGTGGACGTGCCCGCAGCACAGCAGTCGCGCACCACGATGCAGTCGTAGTCCTTGTCCCGTGCGTCCCTCAAAGACCCTTCCACCACGCCCGTCGTGGAGTAGCCGGTCAGGATCAGCGTGGTGATCCCGAACCGCCGCAGGTACACCTCGATGTCCGTCGTGTTGAACGGGCTGGTGGTGTGCTTGATGACCACCGGGTCCTCGGGCCCCGGAGCCAACTCCGACACAACCTCCGCGTCGTGAGATCCTGCGGTCAGGCGCGGCCCTGCGTCCGCCGCGCTGGCCGGCGCTCCGAAGGGTGGGCGTGGCGCATCCCTGCGGTCAGGCCGGCGGTTGACCACCACGTAAATCACCGGCATCCCAACGGCCCGGGCCTTCTCCAGCAGCCGTACGATGTTGTCGATGATCTCCTCACCCGTATACGGCTGCACCGGCATGGCGCCGCCCTTGATCAACTCGTTCTGCATGTCCTGGATCAGAAGCGCGGTCTGGGTCGGGTCAATCCTTACGTCAGGCATAACTCTCCTCCGTCAACTCAGATGCTTTGGCATCCGTCGGTTGTTCGCGACTAACGTATGCGGGCAATCGTTCCTCGCCCGGGCGGGGAAACTCCGCGCCCTCGCTGCCGAACCGCACCCCGTGGGCCCGCATCATCGCCGCGGCGTTGGCCCGCGCCACCGCCCGGAACACGTTGGACATTATCCCGCCATTCTTGCGAACACTCTTGGCCGGCGCTGCCACGACCTCCTCCGGACCCGGTTGCAGCAGTCCCCATCCATCAGGGAGCCTCTCCGCCAGCACCACGCCCCGGGGCGCCATGATGTAGTGGTAGTCCGCGATACTCAGAAATCGCGGATCATGGAACTTGGTGGACACGGTTGCCAATCTTTCTCGCAACCTTTCCTGCTCCCCAACCAAGCGTTCCAGGTCGCCGGCGGATGTGCGATAGGCTGGCGCATCGGCCAACTCGATCCGCCGCGCCAAGGAGTCGGCGCGCTTGCGTAGTCGGGCAATATCTGCCTCCGTATGGTTGTCCCGCGAAAAGTCCGAGCGGGACACCTTGACCTCAACCACGTAGATCGCGTTGGCGGGCCCAACTCCTACCACGTCCACAATGGAACCCCACGGCCCTTGCAGCCGCACCTCCAGTCCGATACAGCGGCAGCCGGCCACACAATACAGCCATTCCCAGGCTTCCCACTTCAGGCGGTAGGTCAGCTCCGATTCGCTGCCCAACTTGAACCGTTGGAAGTCCGGCTCAACCTTCGTTGGATATTCCCCAATCAACGTTCGCCGCTACAGTTCTTGCAAGTCCCGCACGATGCGGCGCAACTGCTCCTGCTCGGCGTTGTCCGACGTGTGAATCGAAAAGTGCATCTCGTCCACCAAGTCTCCATACTTTTCCCTAAACTTGCCGGCGATTTCATCGTACTCACCAATCGTGGCAAAGGCGTGGAGCATTTCGTCAGGCACCAGGCCGGGCATCTCGTCCCACTTGCCTTCGCGGGACAGCCGGTGCAACTCCGTGCCGATGTCCTCGAAGCCGTGGCACTCCAGCACCGGGAAGTAGGTGCGGGTGGACGAGTAGAAGGATATGCGACGCCGGGTTTCCTCGGCCTGCTGCCGGATCGCTTCCCGGTTTGGTCCGGTCACGATAAACCCGCCGCCCACAATGTTCACGTCATCCGGGTTGCGGCCGGCCCGCCGAGCGCCTTCAGCCACGTTGGGCTGCACCACCTGTCGGATGTACTCGGGAGAGGTAAGGCTGTGCAGCATCAGCCCGTCGCTGATCTCGCCGGCCACCAGGCAGTTGTACCCGTTCACGGCCGCGGTGTACACCTCGGGCGGGTTGTATTCGCTGGGTCCTGGGCTGAAAAACGGCGTCATCAGCGAGAACTGGTAGAAGTCCCCCTGGTATTCCAGGTTGCTGCCGGTATCCCAGCAGTTCCAGATGGCCCTCAACGACTGCACGTACTCGCGCAGTCGCGAACCCGCCGAGCCGGTCCAACGTGTGGAAAACCGGCGTTCGATATGTCCCTTGACCTGCGTGCCCAAGCCCAGGCGGAACCGGCCGTTGCTGCCGTCCTGCAGATCGCGGGCGGTGTAGGCCACCACCATGGGCGAGCGCGGGAAGGCAATAGCAACGTGGGTCTCCAGCGTAACTCGGCTGGTGGATGTTGCCGCCACCGCCAGGGGCAGGAAAGAGTCGTGCGTCGTCTCGTTGGTGGACACGCCGTCGTACCCCATTGACTCCGCCCAAGCGGCCTCTGCGGCCACGCCGTCAAAATCCCGCGATCTCAGTGAATAAACAACTCTCATGTGTGGTGGCTCCTGTCAGGATATGGTTGCACTGTGATTCGGTGGTCCACTCGGACCACTACAGTTTCAAGGTTGGGGGGAACACCAACTCATCAGGACACGACTTGCTTCGTCGCGTCGGATGGGCCGCCGAGAAGGTCGTAATACACGTCCAACTGCGACCTGTCCTCGGTATCGGCCAGCGTTGCGATGATGTCGGCCACGCTTTCGGCGTAGAGGAGGCCCCCGGCCTCATTAGGGACGGCAACCTCCCATATCTTGCCCCGCTCCTCCTTGCTGAGAATCGTGGACCACGACCCCCAGGGGCGCTCATCACCCCATCCGTGAGCCTCCAGGTATGCCCGCAGGTTCGCAATTGTCAGAGACTCCATCGCCTCTTTGTCCCGAATTTGCACCTTCATAGTGTTTCACCCGTCGCCACTTTATCCATCATGTCGGTTAACTGCGCACTGCTGAATACGTTGGTCTTCGGAATACGAACCGTCACGCTGTTGCGGTTAAGCACGGGGTTGTGCCCCACCAAAGAGAGCCAATAACTGCAGTGGCGTAAGCAAAGTTTGTCATCAGTTTGCGTCAACCATTCGGTTTCTTCGTCCGGCAAGAGAACAACAATCAGGATGAAAGGATGCTTTTCCACTCGAAGGTTATTGTAATCGCGTATTGGCAACGGAAAATGTACCGCATGCCCGTCTCTGCTCAAAAAGTCTTGCGACGTAGCCTTGGCCTGGAACCCAATGGTTTCTGAGATCGTAGCCCTTTTCAGAATCCCATCCACGCTCCTTCGATCCACCTTCGGCTCAATCACCTCGCAATCTGCATACGTGGCCACCGCGTTGATGTAAGCGAGCGAAAACCGTTCCTTCCTAGTGTTCAGGTCCATGTCACTCCGCCGGCGCATGCTCGGCGTATAGCTGGTCGGTCTTGGCCGCCATGATGAAATCGTTGCGGTGCAGGTTGCGGATCTTGTGCGTCCACCAGGTTACGCTGACGCGGCCCCACTCGGTGGTCAGGCGCGGATGGTGTCCTTCGGACTCGGCCATCTCGCCCAGCGCGTTGGTGAATTCCAGGGCCTGCACAAAGTTGCTGAACTTGAACTGGCGGTCCAGTTTGGGTATGCCGGCCTCGTCGATCATCGCCCAGTCGTTGACTGCGGGATGCAATTCAGCAACTTCAGCCCCGGTAACGTGGGGAGAATCCCGCCGGCAGGCGGTGCATCGTTCACTGTAAAGTTCGGCCATTCTGCGGCCTCCAATTTCGGAAATTTGCGCTAATTCTAGCATAGGGCCACTCGATCCTCCGCGCCCCAGCGCCTATGCGCGGGCTCACGCGTACCCAGTTTGTCATCGCGAGAAGCCCAGTCCGCCTCTGACGGATCGCAAATCTCGCACCCGTGGTTACGCCAGTCGCCCCGACGAGATTGCCGTGCTTGGCTCGCAACGACGATTCAAGTGAAACTGGGTGCGCATGAGTGACACTTCCCCCTTGCCCTTACTCTCCATCCATCCCTACCATCCAACTATCCAACCGCCCTGCAACTACCCGACCGCCCGGATCCAACCCGTCGCCCAACCCCAGACCCGTCCAATCTCCAACTCCAAATGCCGCTCCGCCAAAACCATGATTATCGCCACCAAAACCACCCTCGCCACCCCCATCCAACCCCACCACCCACCCCACCGCCCTACTCAAATGAGCCGAAACGAGCGGAAATGAGCAGGATTTCCCAAAAATCTCCACCATCTCACCCCAATACTTCATCCTGCCGCAGGTCCGCCTCTGGCGGTTGTGTCCATGTAAATTTCTCCCACATCGCCGAAGCCGCCGCAGAAAGCAGCCCGTCGCCCGCTCGGCAACTGTCCATCAGCGCCGCAAATGCGGTATAGTTTCCGCCGATGCAACGCCGCCTTACACGGGGAGGGTTACCATGATCTACGGCGCGATAACGAACTCCTGGCGCAACCAGATTGACGATGCCGAATTGGGCGACCTGATCGCGGAAGCCCACTCGCGCGGCGCAGGCCACGTCGAACTGCGACAGACCTACCTCGGCGCCGCCGAATCGGGTGAGGGCAACGCCTGGCGACCCAACCTGGAAAACCTGGCCAACGTGGTGCACAGATTCCCAGACCTCACGTTCGACCTTGCGGTAGCCCTGCCCTGCATCACCACCGACATCGACCCCGAGGGCGGGTTGTACCAGTCGCAACTGGAGGCCGCGCGCCTGGTGGGCCGTGGCAGTCCGCATCTGCGCACCGTTGATCCCGGCGCGTCCGACACGCCGTGGGAATCTCCAGACGATGTTGCGGAGCCGGCGGCGCGCATCGTCCCGCTGGTACGGGAGGCTGCGCGACAGGGCGTCATATTCTCGATGGAGAACTCCGGCCAGCCGTTGCGCTCCATGGCCATGCTGGTGCAGGAAGCCCGTTCCCAACTGACCGAAGAGGAAGGGCAGTTCCTGGGTTTGTGTCCCGACCCTACCAACCAACTGCGCCGTCATCCCGATAGCCAGCCCCTGGATGAACTGGCCAACCTGCCCACCGACTACATCAAGATCGTGCACTTCAAGCAGGCCCGGAACGGTGAAGCCATCGGCAGCGTTGACGACGGCGATCTGGACTGCCACGCCATGAGGCGAATCCTGGACGGCAAGGCCTACGATGGCCCGGCGGTCATGGAGATCCCGCCAGCGGATGACGTGTTCGACAACCTGGCGGCCAGCTTCGCCTACCTCGATGCCTGATACGTAGGGGCGAATGATTATTCGCCCCTACACGCGCCGCACGAACCGCGTATCCCATGGCTGACCACACCGAATACACCGTTTCCATCCACTACGACCGGCGGCTGTATCGACAGGACATCGCCGGCTCCAAGGCCCACGCCGCCATGCTGGCGAAGCAGGGCATCATCACCCGGGACGACGCTGACAGCATCATCGCCGGCCTGGGTAAGGTGCAGGACGAGATCGAGCGGGGCGATTTCCCCTGGGACCCCAGCCTCGAAGACCTGCACATGAACATCGAACGGCGGCTCACCGACCTCATCGGCCCCGCCGCCGGGCGTTTGCATACCGGCCGCTCCCGCAACGACCAGATCGCGCTGGACATGCGCCTCTACACCCGGCAGGCCATCGCCGATGCCATCGCAGCGCTTCGAGACGTCCAGCGCGCGCTGACCCAACTGGCCGAGCAGAACGCCGGCGTGGTCATGCCCGGCTATACCCACCTGCAACGCGCCCAGCCGGTGCTGTTCGCCCACCACATGCTGGCCTACTTTGAGATGTTCCAGCGGGACATTGGGCGCTTCACCGACTGCGCTAATCGGATGGACGTGATGCCCTTAGGGAGCGGCGCGCTGGCCGGCGTCCCGTATCCCACCGACCGCAACGCCGTGGCCGACGCGCTGGACTTCGCCGAAATCAGCCCCAATAGCATGGACGCCGTGGCGGACCGCGATTTCCTGGCCGAGTTCCACGCAGCGGCGGCCATCACCATGATGCACGTATCGCGGCTGTCTGAGGAGATCGTCATCTGGTCCAGCCGCGAGTTCGACTTTGTGCGGCTGGCGGACGAGTTCACCACCGGCAGCAGCATCATGCCCCAGAAGCGCAACCCCGACTTCGCCGAAATTGCCCGGGGCAAGACCGGCCGCGTGTACGGCAGTCTCATGAGCATCCTCACCGTGCTCAAGGGCCTGCCCCTCACCTACAACCGCGATCTGCAGGAGGACAAGGAAGGGTTTTTCGACACGGTGGATACGCTGCTGTCCACCCTGCGCGTGTTCGCCGATATGCTGCCCGGCATGTCCCTGAACGCCGAACGGGTGGAATCGTTGGCGAGCGAGAGCTACATGCTGGCCACGGACCTGGCTGACTACCTGGTGGGCAAGGGCGTCCCGTTCCGCGAGGCCCACGGCGTGATGCGCCGGCTGTGCCAGTATTGCGAGGTCGAGGGACAGTCGCTGTCGGATTTGCCGCTGAGCGAGTACCACAAGTTTTCGTCCCACTTCGGCGAGGACGTGTATGCCATCACCGCCGTGGCGTCGGTCGCCGCCCGCGATAATCCCGGCGGCACCGCACCCAACCGCGTGGCTGAAGGTCTCGCCCGCGCCCAATCGATCCTGCGGGAGGCCGGAGCGCTATGACCGGCATCATCGCCAGCCGCTTTCGCCGGATTCTCGTTGCGTGTGCGGCGTGGCAATCTCGATGGTACCTGCGTCGTTTCCGCAATCATGGCAAGGCCGCATGGACCCACAGGGCCGTCGTCAGCGGCGCTGAAGCTTTGGCAATGAATACTGAACTGCGGCCGTGGCTATGAACCGATGAGCGCGAACTCCGATACAACCGCCGCCCACGTGCAGATTGCCCCGTCGGTGCTGGCTGCCGATTTCGGCCGGCTGTCCCAGCAGGTGCGGGATGCTGATGCGGCCGGCGCGGACCTGATCCACGTGGACATCATGGATGGCCGGTTCGTGCCCAACATCTCCTTCGGCGAGGTGGTGGTGGATGCCATCCGCAGCGCAACGGACCTGCCGCTGAATATCCACCTGATGGTCCACGAGCCCGACCGCCTGATGCCCGGGCTGGTCAAGGGCATCACCGACCAGGTGCTGGTGCACGCCGAGGCCTGCGCTCATCTCCACCGCACCATCGGGTACGTCAAGGAGCGGGGCTGCCAGGTCGGCGTAGCCATCAACCCCGCCACACCAATCGCGGCGGTTGAGGAGGTACTGTCCGACCTGGACATCGTCCTGGTGATGACGGTGAATCCCGGTTTCGGCGGGCAGTCCTTCATCCCGTCGGCATTGAGCAAACTGCGCCGGCTCTACGGCATCATCGAGGAGAACGGGTACGCCACCCAGCTTGAGGTCGACGGCGGAGTCAAGGCCGACGCCACCGCCCGCGATTCGGTGTCCGCCGGCGCTGGTATCCTGGTGGCCGGCACCGCCATCTTCAACCGCGAGCAGTCGGTGGCCGAGGCGATGGCCGCCATGCGCGAGAGCGTGGCGGGGTTGGCGCCCGGACAATCATAAGGGCTCCCCACACGGCAGGCCGTGCGGCGAACGCGAACCCGTAGGGGCGGGTTTGAAACCCGCCCCTACCGAATCGGACAGCGTCGCCGCGATGGCAAGAACCGCTATTGATTTTTCGAGAAACCCACGGGAGATGTGTCGCCGATTTCCAGGCTGTCGTTGCCGGTGAGCCGCCGCAACCGTCGCAACTGCGTGTTGCTGGTGATGGTGAACGGGCACGGCGGTGTGGTTGTCAGGCTAACCAGATACGGCAACAAGCCCTCAACCCGGTCGATCATATCTGCCAATTCTTCCGCTCTGTGATAATTTTCGTAGAAGTTCTGGTGACCGACCCGATAAGCGTCAGACAACGCGCGGACCTGATCCCCGTCAAAATCGTATTCCAGCGTGATTTGGCTGGCAACGTCGTAAACGTCCTGGTGCGATTTATGGGGCCAGCCTCGCTGTTCCGCGATGACCTTGAACGGTTGCACCACCGCGCCCCACGCTTTTTCTCCGGCCTGCAGACGGCTGCCTTTAGCCAGTTCGTCGCGGGCGTGGGTGATGAAAATTCGGCTCATCTGGCGACGGTCTTCGTCGCTTTGGATACCGGGCGGCGGCAGGTCGGGAACAGTGGTCATGTCGCTCTCATCCTGACGAGTAGGGGCGAATAATCATTCGCCCCTACGTGATTCGCTGCGGTGGCGCCGCGCTACTACTGCGCGGCCGCTCTCGCTCGGGCCTTCGGGCCCCGCGGCGGCTTGTACATGGTGCGCAGGCAGCGGGAGCAGATCTTGACGCGGGTGGGCTTGCCGTCGATGGCCAGCGTCTGCTTGTGGACGTTGGCCTTCCACCGGGTCTTGGTCCTGCGGTTGGAGTGGCTGACGTTGTTGCCGGTCATGCCGGCTTTTCCGCACATTTGGCACTGCATGATTTCTATCCCGCCCTTTGAGTGTCGGCATTATAGCATACTCGCTTGACTTGCCGATTGCGCTGCCGTTAAATGGTCGCAGCCAACCCCCAATCCACAGGAGGATTCAACATGGCTCTCGTGCGTTGCGTTACCGAAATGGGCATGGGCGTGGACGTCCATGGCCTGGATTACACCCTGGCGGCCAAGCGCGCCGTCTTTGATGCCATTCACCACAGCAGCCTCGGGTTCACCCGCCTGGTCGGGGCAACCGCCGATGACATGACGGTCAACGTGACCATCGGCGCGCCCGAACCTGACAAGGTCAACGCCGACGAGGTGGCAGACTCGCTGCCCCACGGGCGCGCAAATGTGGACGTAGTGGTCGGCGGCCTGCAACTGCTCAACGACGACGGCAGCGACGGCACGCTGATCGCCAACGCCATCATCACGGTCAGCATCGACGACGGCAAATAGGACATCTCCCGGAGAAAAAGAGTTGGGGCGGCGGACGCCCGAACTCGCCGAAAGTTCTCGCACCTTCAGTAGGGGCAGGTTTGAAACCTGCCCCTACATGTTGCCCACGCCCCGTTCTGGACACCTCATCGGGTCTCGGCTATCATGCGCGGGCCTTTAACCCGTCGCCGCCAACCGGAGGCTTCCGTGGACACCGCGACGGGGTTTTTCTGTGCCAGCCAAACCCCTCAACAATTACATTCGTAACTGATCCATGCTGATTGCCATCGCGTTCATCCTCATGGGGGTGATGTTTTTCGCCGGGCTGTACGTGGCCGGCGCGTTGGGGTCGCTGGCGCTGATACTGCTCCAGGTGTTCTCGGACAATCCGGTCTGGAACATCATGGGCAACCGGGCGTGGGAGACCAACACCAACATCAACCTGGTGGCGATCCCCCTGTTCATCCTGATGGGTGAGATTGTGCTGAGGGGCGGGTTCGCGAACCTGATGTACCGCGCGCTGTCCCGCTGGGTCGACTTCATACCGGGCGGACTGATGCACACCAACATCGCCAGTTGCGCGGTGTTCGCGGCGTGCGCCGGTTCCAGCATCGCCACGGCGGCTACCGTCAGCCGGGTGGCGCTGCCGTCCTTCCGAGCGCAGGGCTACCAGGAGCGGCTGGTGGTAGGGTCGCTGGCCGCCGGCGGCACCCTGGGGATCCTGATTCCGCCGAGCATCCTGCTGGTGCTGTATGGGCTCACCGTGGGCGAATCCATCGGACGGCTGTTCCTGGCTGGTTTCGTACCGGGGATTCTGCTGGCCGGCGTGTTCATGCTGATGATAGGGATAGCGTCGGTGATCTGGCCTGCCGTCGCGCCGCGCCAGACCGGAGCGCGATTCTGGAGCTGGGAGGGTTGGGTCGAGCGTCTGCTGTTCACGGTGTTGATGGTGCCGGTGCTGGCGCTGATTTTCATCGTGCTCGGGAGTATCTACTTCGGGTGGGCGACGCCATCCGAGGCCGCCGGATTCGGAGTAACGGGAGCGCTGGCGCTCGCGATCATCTACAACTTCGTGCGCCTGTTCGCGGGAAACATTGCGGCGTGGATATTGAGCACGGCCATTGCGGCGCAGCTTTCGCCCGAGGTGCGAGGCACGCTGGAAAGCTGGCGCGAGGAATACCGGTTCAGCGGAGAGCACTTCCGCAACTACTGCCGTTTCATCGTAGCCATGACGATGGAAGCGTGCGTGTCGGCGGCGCGCTCCTCTGCAATGATCCTGTTCATCCTGATGGCGGCGTTCACGCTGCAATTCGCTTTCGCCTATCTGCGCATCTCCGTCACGATGGCGGAGTGGGTCGCCAGCTTCAACCTGAGCACGGTGCAGTTGGTGCTGTTCCTGGTGGTGTTCTACCTGCTGCTGGGGACGTTCATGGAGGCGTACTCCATGATGCTGACGACGCTGCCCATCATCTCGCCGGTGCTGCGGGCGGCCGAGGTGGACCTGCTGTGGTTCGGGATCATCATGATCATCCTGCTGGAGGCGGCGCAGATCAGCCCGCCGCAGGGGTTGAGCCTGTACGTGCTGCAGGGAGCTCGGCATGACGTGGCGCAAAGGGAGGTCGCAGAAACCGGCCAAAGGGCGGAAACGGGAACCATCAACGACGTGTACATCGGCGTGCTGCCGTTCATGGCGTGCATGGCCATCGTCATAGGTTTGATCATCGTATTCCCCGACCTCGCGCTGTGGCTGCCCGACCAAATCAAGGGGCCGAGGTAGGATAAAATGAACTCATCACCTCGCGCGACAGCCCTCTTAAAAGCATAAAGGCTATGATCATGGACGGGGAACTCACAGTAGAACAGAAATCCAGGGTGGCCGAAATCATTCGCGGTGACTTGACCGGGAGATTCGGCGAACAGTTCAGGTTTGACCCCATCACGGTCACAACCAAGACGGATGCATTTGGGGAACACTACTGCCACATTCGCGTGGTTTATGACGGCGACGAAGGCTTGCTGGATCCCGCATGGCTCAATGGGTTTTACCGGCGGAACAGCCTGGCACTGAAAGAGTGCGGCGTAACCGACGTGACCACCGAGACCTACATCGACCGAACGGAAGATAGCGACTGGTCGGAGTTGGTACAGGCCACACCATACGTCGAGTAAACGTGTGAACTGGGAGCAACTCATAGCCATCGCCAGATTGCTCGCCGAAGCGCCAGAGCACGGTGAAACCAGGGGCAGGCCCCAGCAGGCCAGGCTACGCCGCTCTATCAGTACCGTTTATTACGCATTGTTCCACGCGCTAGCCAACAGCAACGCCGACTCCTTGATTGGAACTTCGCCTGATATCCGGCAATCTGAAGAGTGGACCAGAACCTACCGTGCGTTGGATCACGGCCCCGCCAAGAATAGCTTCAACTCAACCTCGGCGATGGCAATGTTTCCCGCCAGCCTGCAAGACTTTGGACACACGTTCATCGCGCTCCAAAACCAGCGACACGACGCCGATTACAACCCTCAGACAGTTTTCCAACGATCGGAAACTGTTCGCGCCATAGAACGAGCCGAAGCTGCCATTGGCGACCTCGTGTCCACTGACTTGAGGACCAGGCGTGCGCTGGCTACCCATGTACTGTTCAGGGCAAGATGACCCCTACGGCACAACGGCACGTGATCCTGATTTGTGCATGCATTCTCCCCAAGGCGTAGCACGCTGTGGCTACGGACTATGACCTGGCAATCATCGGGGCGGGTTCTGCCGGGTTGACAGCGGCCCGGTTCGCGGCGCGGTTGGGGCGACGGGTCGCGCTGATTGAGGCCAACCGAGTCGGCGGCGACTGCACCTGGACCGGATGCGTTCCCAGCAAGGCGTTGCTGCATGCCGCGAGAGTGGCCCACACCATCCGCACTGGCGGGACGTATGGTGTGCAAGCAAGCGAACCGGAGGTCGACTTTGCGGCGGTGATGGGCCGCGTGCGGCGCGTCATAGAGCAGATCTACTCGGCCGAATCGCCGGATGTGTTGAGCGGAGAGGGGATCGAAGTAATCCAGGGTAAAGCGCGGTTTGAGGACCCTCATACCGTCGACGTAGAGGGTCGGCGGATCAACACCAGATATTTCCTGATCTGCACCGGGGCATCGCCATTGGTGCCACCGATTTCGGGCTTAGCCGAAACGCCGTATCTGACGTACGAGAGTTTTTGGGAGTTGGAGGAGCTACCGGCTCGACTGATAGTGATTGGTGGAGGGCCGATCGGGTGCGAGTTGGCCCAAGCATGCCAGCGGCTGGGCTCGCGGGTGACCCTGGTGGAGGCGCTGGATCGACTACTGCCCAACGACGACCCGGAGGCGGCGCAGATAGTGGCCGACGCGCTGACGCGAGATGGAGTTGACCTGTGGCTGGGCGCGCCCGTTGAATCGGTCCGTTCCGTCGGATCGGGCAATATCCTCGTGAGGGCCGGGGGCGAGGAAGTAGCGGGCGATGGGATTCTGGTGGCCGTGGGACGGGGGCCGAATGTTGACGGGATGGGCCTGGAGAAGGCGGGAGTTGAGTATTCACGGACCGGCATCACCGTGGACGATTACCTACGCACCAACGCCAGGAACATCTATGCCGCCGGGGACTGCATCGGCGGGTTTCAGTTTACGCACTACGCGGGGTACCAGGGTGCCATGGCAGTGCGGAATATGCTGCTGCCGGGGCAATCAAAAGCGCGACCGGCGCATCCGCCGTGGGCGACTTTCACCGACCCGGAAGTGGCGCACGTAGGTTATACAGAGGAGCAGGCGCGGGAACGCTATGGAGACGCGATACGTACTGCCACTCTGCCCATGGGGTCAATTGACCGAGCCGTCACGGACGGCGCCGCCGCCGGTTTCATCAAGGTCGTGCAACGGAACAAGGGGACCGTGCTGGGCGCTACCGTGGTGGGTCGAAATGCCGCCGAAGCGTTGCAGGGATGGGCCGTAGCCTTCGAACGAGGGCTCAGCATGGGCGAAGTGGCGAGGGCGATGCAGGCTTACCCGTCTCTGGGCACCGGGAATCAGCAAGTAGCCTGGGATGCGTACCTGGACCGACTGACGAGCGGATTCACCGGCCGGGCATTGCGGTGGCTGGCCCGTTAGCCGTCGCCAAGGCCAGCCCAAATCGGCAGAACGCCGCCTTACTTGAGATCCAGTTTCACCCGTACTTCTTCAACTTCGGCGTTGCCCAGGATCCGGAACACGTTGATGGTCCGGTCCTCGACGGCTACGCCCCTGAGGGCGTGGCGGCCGTTCTTCATAATGACCAACTCCATGGAGTCCTCAGCAATGTCGACCTTCCGCTTGAGTTTGACTGAGTAGGCTTGCAGGGGCCATTCCATGATTTTCGCTCCGTTATTTGTGATGGCTGTCGCGCCGGCTGGTGAAAGTATTTTATCAGCGGCGCTGAGGTTCATTTTGCCGCCGGGAACAGATCGAGCCAGCAATGCTGGTCAGTTTTACGCCAATCGTTGCCGATTCGTCAATACGATGTGACACGATTTTTATAAATTTTTTGTATCGATCCTTTGATTGCGCCTGAAATTAAGAACGGTCATACCGGCGGGCGACGGTCAATGAATCGGGCCGCCTGTTCGCAGGCGAATGCTACACGCAAAGCCGTCGCTTCGTCAAAGGGCCGGCCCACTATCTGCAACCCCATGGGCAGCCCGGCATCCGACAGCCCGCTGGGTGTGGATACGGCCGGCAGCCCGGAAACGTTGAACGGGCCGGTGAAGCTGGGCTGGGTCAGGGTAGTGGCCCCGGCGTAACCCTCGATCTGCGGCGCGGGCGAGGCGTAGGTGGGGGTAACCAGCACGTCGGCCTGGCGCAGGGCTTCGGCCATTTCGTCCTTGATGACGCGACGCATACGGAGGGCCTGGTTGTAATCGGACGCAGAGAGCAGGCCGCCGAGCAGGAAACGGTTGCGGACCAGGTTTCCGTAGTCGTGGCGGCGGGTTTTCAGGTTGGCCTCATGGAACGCGTAGGCCTCGGACATCATGATGACCTGGTTGGCGGTCTGGGCGTACTTGATGTGCGGAATCTCCACATCGCGGATTTCCGCGCCCAGTTCGGACAGGGTTTCCAGACTGCGTTCGGCGGCCTGAATCACCTGCACGTCCACGCCCGGGGCCTCCTCGTAGAAATACTCCCGGGGCACTCCGACGGTGAGACCGCGCACGCCGTCGCGCAGAGCGGCCAGGTAGTCCGGCACCGGAACGTCGGCGGTGGTGGGATCCCTGGGATCGTGCCCGGCGATGGCCTGGAGCATGATGGCGGAGTCCTCCACGGTCCAGGTCATGGGGCCGCAGTGGTCCTGGGACCAGGAGAGGGGCACGACGCCAAAATTGCTGACGCGCCCGAAGGTGGGCTTGACGCCAGCGATGCCGCACATGGAGGCGGGACCCCGGATGCTGCCGCCCGTGTCCGAGCCCAGCGCACCCATGCACAGACCGGCAGCGACCGCTGCACCGGAGCCGCTGCTGCTGCCCCCGGGCATGTGCGCGGTGTTCCACGGGTTGCGCGCCGGCGGGAAAAGGCTGGTGAAATCGGGACCGCCCAGGGCGAACTCGTGCATGGCCAACTTGCCCAAGAGTATGGCGCCGGCCTCGTAGAGTTTGGCAACGGTGGTGGCGTCCTCGTCGGGCACCCGGTCCGGGGTCACCCGGGACATGGCGGTGGTTCGGATGCCGGCGGTGTCGTAGAGGTCCTTGAGGGCAATGGGGATGCCGTGGAGCGGGCCACGGTACCGGCCGGCCTGGATTTCGGACTCGGCCTGCCGTGCCTGGGAGAGGGCCAGTTCCGACGTGATGGTGACGTAGGAATCGAGTTGACCGTCGATAGCTTCGATGCGGGCCAAGTACGCGCGCGTGAGTTCAACCGGAGAAAGCTCGCCGGAAGCAATCAGCGGCGCCGCTTCGCCAATGGTAAGGTAGTGCAACTCGCCGGTTGCGGCCATTCAAATCACCTCAAATGCGGGGTTCAGCCCTAGCGGCTCCAGTCGGCGGGGAAGGTCATGGCCTGGCCGCCCAGGGGCAGATCAGCCTCATGGAGCATCTCAACCCGCTGCCGGAGAAACTGGTACAGCGGCAGGAGTTCTTCCAGTTCCTCGTCATCGAGTGGAAGTCCCGCCATGCGGACCAGCACGCGGAAGTCGTCCATGGAGACGGTTGATTCACCAGCTTCGGCCATATCCGCACCTCCTTAAAAAACCGCCACGGGGTTCACCGGAGATCCGGTGGTGTTCTGCATGCGCAACGGGTTAATGCTGACCATGAATGTCCATCGGTTGCGTTCCCGGCAGGCTTCCGCGACATCTTCCAGATTGGCGTTGTCCAGGATCCACAGGCCCATGGCGACTATGGAGACCTGGTGAACCGGATTGGTCAGCTGGCCCGGATACTGGGGCGGGCTGACGTCGTTGCCGGTGTCGGAGCCCAGCACCGCGATGTCGCGTTCCTTGAACAGGGGCAGACATGCGGCCTGGCAGGCGGTTGACCCGGCCTCGCGCGGAACGGGGCCTTCGACGTTTCGGCGGTGCAACTGGCCGGTGCGAATGAGCAGGACATCACCGGACTCGATACGGAACCCGCACCGTTCCTCAGCGGCCAGGATATCTTCGGGCATGACGCCCTCGCCGCGCTCGACCCAGTCGATGCCCCGCACGTAGGGGACATCCACCAGGACGCCGCGGGTGATGAATCCCTTGTGAGCCTGCTCAACAGAGCACACGGTTGCGCCGAGGCTGGTGGAAACCATGTGGGCCGGCTTGCCGTTGTAGGTCTGGCCGTTCCAGAAGAAGTGGGCCAAACTGTCCACGTGGGTAACGGTAACACCGTGGAAGATCATGCCGATGTAGTCCATCGCCACGGCGGACGGGCGGTTGGATACCTTGTCGCCGGTGGCCCAACCCTCGCCGCTTTCGATCATGTAATGGACGGGCGGAGCCGGCACGTCGACGGACGGGTCCCAGGTGAGTTCGCGGGACATGGAAATGCAGTGGCCTTCCTGCACGGTGGCAAGGGCGGACCTGGTTTTCTCGGGCGTTATGAGGTTGGGGGTGCCCAGTTCGTCATCGTCGCCCCAGCGGCCCCAGTTTGACAGGCTGTCGAACCAGCCCCGCACTTCCTGTTCCGATGGAATTCCGGCTTGCGGCATTTGACGTCCCTCCGAGGATGCCGGCAACAGGCCGACGTGTCTGCCGTGGATGGCCGTATTATGGCGCAGGGTCGCAGGGGGCGCAACCGCCGCGCAGGTCTCACCAGGGCCCGTTCAAAGTCGCCACACGTCCCGCTCATGGTGCGGAACGTCCGCCTCCGGCGGGAGCCTGTCGAACCACGAGCGCGTCCTTCGACAGGCTCAGGACGAGCGGATGGACTTCAATCGCACAACTTTGCAAAGGCCCAGAGGTCTCACGCGTACCCGGTTTGCAATTGAGTGGTGAAGGGACGGAAAGGTCGATTTCCCGCTCATTTCCTCTCATCTCCGCTAATTCCAGTAGGGCATTGGGCGGATCGTGGGGCTGAATGGGGGTCGAGTGAAGGGTTTTGGCGGCGATTTGAGCGGTATTGGCGGGCAGGTGGGCGGATTTGGGGGAGCGAGGTTCGCGGTCTTTGGAAGTGGGCATTGGGTCGGCTGTCGCGGGCCTGGGTGGCGGGTTGGAATTGGGGCGCTCGCAGTGAGAGGTTGCGCAAAGCGGGTATGCGTGAGGTGGTTTGGACGGGAATCGGCATGGATGCACAGGATAGACAGGATGATGGTGGGGAATGTGGATTTACAGGTTCCACGGGATGAGTTGGGTTTGGGTTTGGAGGGTGTTGCATATTGATTGTTTGTTTCGTACAATTGTACCGCATAGAACAGGAGGTCCAATCACGATGGTGAACGATGCGACTCGCGTTATGGCTGCGGTGGATGACCTGCCCTCGGACGCAGAGCGAATGATTGGCCGATGGCGGGCGTTGGGCTGTCCCTACATTGAACTGGATGCGGGGGTGGTGATCAGCAACCTGGAGCGTTGGCTGTACAATAATGCGCCCCACTCCGGTGTCCTGCTGGCGCGGGTTCGGGAATACCTCTACATCGACACCTATGGCGTCGGTACGACGGCGGCGTGAACACCACATGACACTCCGGCTGTACAGCGATCTGGCCCACCTGTGGCCCATCATCAGCCCGCCGGACGAGTACATGGTCGAGGCGCAGGAGTGGCTGGACGTAATTCGCGAGCGGCTGGATATATCCGCAGGTGTCGGCCACGGTCTGCCAACGCTCCTGGAACTGGGCTGCGGCGGGGGACACCTGCTGTCGCACCTGACGGAGCATTTCATCACCGAGGCGGTGGACATATCGCCGGAGATGCTTGAGATTTCGCGGGGTCTCAATCCGCAGACCCTGCATCACCTGGGCGACATGCGAGACGTGCGGTTGGGGCGGACGTTTGACGTGGTGGCGATCCACGACGCCATCAACTACATGACGACGGAGGACGACCTGCGGGCGGCTATCCAGACCGCCGCAATTCACTTGAATCAGGGAGGCGTGCTGCTGCTGGCGCCCGACTGTGTTCAGGAAACGTTTGAAGGTCCGCGGGTGGTCGAGTGGACCAAGGAGGCCGAGGACCGGTCGGTGACATTCATCGAGTACATGGGGAAGCCACGGCCCGGGTCAACAACCATCGAGTCGGTGTTCGTATTCGTGATTGACGAGGACGGAGATATCAAGGTGGAAGTGGACCGTCATACGGGAGGGTTGTTCCACACGGAGACCTGGTTGGGGTTGTTGCAGGCCGAGGGTCTGGAGGCCGAGTACATCCAGACCAACGCGTACGAGGGCGGGTTTGGCGGGAACCTGTTTGTGGGACGGAAGCCTCCTGTCCGTTGATGGGAAAGGGTTAGGAAGTCCCCTCTCCCTTGATGGGAGAGGGCCAGGGTGAGGGTGATATGAACGCTACAGTGACAGCGCGTCAACTACGTAGACGATCCACCGATGCAGAGCGCAAACTGGGGTCGATCCTGCGGAATCGTCAACTTGCCGGCTATAAATTCCGCAGGCAGGTTCCCATTGGGAACTACATAGTGGACTTTGTGTGTTTTGAAAAGAAAATTGTCGTAGAGCTTGATGGAGGGCAACATCAGGCGAAAATTGAATATGACAACGATCGTACTCGATGGTTGCAATTCGCCGGCTTTCGTGTGATTCGGTTCTGGAACAATCAGGTTCTGAGCGAAACTGATGCGGTGTTGCAGGCTATCTTGATAGCGTTAACGAAGGAGATTTCACCCTCACCCTCTCCCATCAAGGGAGAGGGAATAGACGCTACTCGTCGTCAAGGGATAGGGGACAATTTATTCGTCATCCAGCCCCGGGACGGGGAAGCGGTTGCTGAGGTGGCGGACGTCGTCGCGGATTGCCGACAACGCGGGTTCGTCGCCGATGCTGCCGAGGGTGCGGACGATGAGTTTGGCGACCTGCCGGGTGTCCTCCTCGGCCATGCCGCGGCTGGTGATAGCCGGAGTGCCCAAGCGGATGCCGGACGCGGTGCGCGGGGGCAACTGGTCGTAGGGGATGGCGTTCTTGTTGGCGACGATGTCCACGGACTCCAAAGCGCGTTCGGCCTGCCGGCCGGTGATGCCGAGAGGCGTGAGGTCCACCAGCATAAGATGGTTGTCGGTGCCGCCGGCGACCAGGCGCACGCCGCCCTCGGATAGTTCCTGGGCCATGACCTGGGCGTTGGCGACGACCTGGTGGGCGTAGCGGCCGAAGTCGGGCTGCAACGCCTCGCCGAAGCAGACGGCTTTGGCGGCGATGACGTGCATGAACGGACCGCCCTGCATGTAGGGGAACACGGCGAAGTCGACCTTGCGGCCCAGTTCTTCCTCCACCAAGACCATGCCGCCGCGGGGTCCGCGCAGGGTCTTCTGCGTGGTGGAGGTTACGATCTGGGCGTGAGGGAACGGCGAGGGGTGCGCGCCGCCGGCGATGAGGCCGGAGATGTGGGCCATGTCCACCATGAGCAGGGCGCCCACGGAATCGGCGATGGCGCGGAATCGGGGGAAGTCCAGCACGCGGGAGTAGCTGCTGCAGCCGGCCACGATGAGCTTGGGGTTGTGTTCTTTCGCCAACCGCTCAACCTGGTCGTAGTCGATGGTCTCGGTTTCCTGGTCGACGCCGTAGGGGACGAACTGGTAGAGGTTGCCGGAGAAGTTGACGCCGGCGCCGTGGGTGAGGTGGCCGCCCATGTCCAGCTGCATGCCCAACACGGTGTCGCCGGGCTCAAGAACGGCGAAGTAAGCGGCCATGTTGGCCTGGGCGCCGCTGTGGGCCTGGACGTTGGCGTGCTCGGCGCCGAACAGTTCCTTCGCCCGGTCGATGGCGAGGGTCTCGACCACGTCCACGAACTCGCAGCCGCCGTAGTATCGCCGGCCGGGGTAACCCTCGGCGTACTTGTTGTTCATCAACTGAGCCTGGGCTTCGAGAACGGCCTTGCTGGCGTAGTTTTCCGATGCGATCAGGACGATGGAATCACGCTGGCGGCGGTTCTCGTTCTCAATGGCGGCGGCAACGGCGGGATCAATGCGGTCGAGTATGGTGGTCATATTGGGTTGCTCCTGTATTGGATCGGTTGTTTTACGGGCGTGGCAGGGCGTTCGGGTGTCCTGGTTGTGATATTCCTACGCTTGGGAACGCAGACCCTCGATGTCCGCCGTCTCAGAGGTTTTCTGAGTTTCCCGCACGCCATAGGCGCGTCTACGACTTTCGCGGAACATTCGGGATGGTGGTCAGGGGTGGCGGCGATGTATCGAGGCTGGCCGATGGGCCCTGCCGGGCGGGAATGCGTAGATATATGATAACAAATCGACGCGATACCTGCCGATGGCGTTCAGTATTTGTAGAAGTGATGGCGGATTTCAAAGTCGGCGTCGTGCTGGGAAAAGAGTTCCCAGTCCGCTTTTCGCACCGTGAGGTATGCGTCGGCCAGCAGGGGCCCCATGGCATCGGTCAGGGTGGTGTCGGCCTCCAGCGCATGGATGGCGTCGAGCAGAGTTGACGGGAGGCGCTTGATGCCGCGCGCCGCCAACTCGTCGGGAGTGAGCCGGGCCGGGTCCACGTCGATGCACAGGCCCTCGGCAGGGGTCAAGCCACGCTGGATACCGTCCAGGCCAGCGGCGATGATCGCGCCCAGGGCGATGTAGGGGTTGGAGCTGGAATCGGTGGGGCGAAATTCCAGGTTGGTGGACGCCATCTCGGAGCCCCAGAAGCGGGAGGGCACACGCAGCGCAGCCTCACGGTTATCGGGCCCATAGCAGATGTAGGCGGTGCTCCACGAGCCGGGCGAGATGCGGCGGTAGCTGTTCATGCTGGGGGACGTCAAGGCGGTCAAACCCGGGAGGTGTTCCATGATTCCGGCGATGAATTGGTAGGCCAGTTGGCTGAGTTGCATCAGGTCGTCGGGGTCGTAGAACAGGTTGCGCTCGCCGGCGGTGTCCCACGCACTGATGTGGGTATGGTTGCCGTTGCCGGCCTGGTCGGGGAACGGCTTGGGGGCGAAGGACGCGAGCCAGTCGTGCTGCAAGGCGACGTTGCGCACCGTTTCGCGATAGATGATGTGGTTGTCAGCGGCGCGGAGGGCATCGGCGTGGGTGATGCTGAGTTCCTGCTGACCGTGGCCGACCTCAGTGTGGTACTGCTCCAGTTGCAGGCCCTGGGCTTCCAGCGCGTCCACCACGTCGTCAACGACCTCGCGGGCCATGGATGCGCCGAGGGTGGAGTTGTCCAGGCTCTCGTCCATGGGGACGAATGAGTCGCCGTCGCGGCGGGCCAGGTACCATTCGGGTTCGAACGCGGCTTGAAAGGTGATGCCCATGGAGGCTGCCTTCGCCAGCATCCGCTTGAGGAAGTGGCGTGGGCATGCGTCCCAGGGTTTTTGGTCCATGGTGATCATGTCCACCAGGACGAGGGCGCGGCTGGGAGCGTAGGGCAGTATGGTGAAGGTATCGAGGTCGGGCACCATGCGAAACTCGCCGACGGGTCCCATGCCGTCCATCACCTGCAGGCGATCCATGTCGCCCATGACCTGCATGGCGGTGGTGACGCCGATGCCCGACGTGAGGCGGCGTTCGAGGCCGGAGACGTGGGTGGCTTTGCCGCGGATGATGCCGCTGTTGTCGCAGTAGGCGAACATGACCAGCTTGATGCCGGCATCGCGGGCGAGTTTGAGGATTTCGTGGGCTTCCATGATGACACCGCCGATCAGTTATCGGCGGGCATTATCGCAAAATGGGAGAGGAGCGGCGTAAATCCGCTCCCCCAACGTTGTGTCAAATTTTCGACGGGAAACTGACGGGTTCAGGGCGAAGTAGGCGTGGGCGCCGGAGTGAGGGCCCTGCGGATGCTGTCCACATCCACTTCGGGAGCGATGGCTATAGTTGCCTCAGCCCCGCTGATGGTAGTGATCGTTATGGAGCGGTTTCCGTCGCCGGCTTCGTGGCAAACCAAGCCGGTAATCTCGGCCACACCCTTGGAGCGGGCGATGCAGTCCAGAAAAAACGGCGTAACGACCGGATCGTATTCGTCCGGAGTAACCGTCTTGAGGTACACGAGCACGTGCTCGCCGTCCACGATATGGTCCGCCGGGTCCCACGGGTGGGTTTTTGTTTTGGCCATGCTGGATTCTCCCGTTAGAGTTCGCGGGCCAGACGGCGCGCCCGAGCGATGTCTCTGTCTTGCATATCCTTGTCGCCGCCGGCCAGCAGGACGATCACATGTTGGCCCTGTTGCACATAATACACCCGGTAGCCTGGCCCGTAGTTGATGCGCAGCTCGGATACGCCTTCACCGACCGGCCCGACATCGCCCGGATTGCCGCCAGCCAGCCTGGCTATACGCATGTCTATTATCCTTTTCGCCTCCCGGTCGCGTAATCTGCTAAACCAACGGGTGTAGGTATTGGTGGCGTGGATTTCCGTATTCATCATCACATTGATATGGGGAGCGGTTTAACGCCGCTCCCCAAAACGCGCATGGCAATGATCCTGTTAATGCTACAGCACGTGGTACATGAGCAGGTGGTCGCGCATTACGTCGGCGGCGAAGTCGTTGTTGACGTCGCGGAGGACGGAGTGGATGTGGTTCGCCCCGTTCTGCCGGTTGTCGTACTCGACGACGAAGTCGCCGCCGTGCAGCCGGTAGTAGTGGGGCTGCGCGCGGTCAACCGGGCCGCCCCAGGCCAAGTGGATTTTCTCCAGGCCGCCCTCGCGCAGGGCGGTGAGCTTCTCCTCGGCAAGGTCGGCGCGGATGCGGGTGACGTACTCGCTGGACAGGGTCATCAGCATTTCGCGTTGCGTGCCGGACATGGCGGTGGCGGGCAGTCCCTCCTCCTTGGGCAGGGACGCGCGGGAGGAGTTGAAGGTGATGATGTCGGCCGGGGCCTCGTCGTAGATGACGGCGCGGCTCTGCTGGCCGGAATCGAGGCTTTCCATGAGTTCCAGGGCGATGTCCTGGCTGTCGCCCAGGATGCGGAGGCCCTGCTTGGGTCCCTTGGGCACCTCGGCGGGGTTTGCGCCGAAGAAGAAGGGGGTCATGGACAGGACGCGGTCGGCCCAGACGCTGTAGTGGAGAGAGACGTGGTGGCCCTCCACGCGCCAGCCCCACGGCTCGGCATCGTTGGCCGGGTCGCCGAATATGGTCCAGGAATACAGCAGCGGGTCGCGAACGAAGGTAATGAGGCCGCGTTCCTGTTCCAGCGGGCCGAGGACGGATTCATGGTCGATGATCAGCTGGGCCTTGCGGTTGGAGTCTTCGGTGAGTCCGGTAGCCATGAGTGCGTAGGCGAGTTTGCGCTGCTCTTCGTTCATATCGCGGAGCAGCAGGCCGTGGCGGTTCATGGGCGGGTAGTACCAGAAAATCCGCTCGCCGTCGTGGTAACTGAAGCTGATGGCCGACTTCTGGCTGGCGTCGAGAGTATTCAGCAGCGCCAGGGCCGCGCCGCGCATTTCGGATGCGGCCTGCGGGTGGGTGTGAGGATGGTCATGGTCATGCGTTTGTGGCGTGGTCATCTACTGGACCTCCGTGGGGGATCGCAAAGGGTATGCTTAAAATCGGCGACAGTGTATGCGTAGCCGATTACGGGTGTCAAACTAGGCGCGGCGTTGGGCTGCGGTGCGAACGGAAGCCAAGATGCGGCCGTAGGCGTTGCAGCGGCAAAGGTTGCCGGAGAGGGCTTCCCTGATGTCCGCGTCGGATGGATCGGGGTTGGCATCTAGCAGAGCGCGGGCGGACATGACGAAGCCGGGAGTGCAGAAGCCGCATTGCCCGCCGTCCTCGTCGAGGAACGCCTGTTGCAGTGGGGAGAGTTCACCGGCCGGCGCGAGGCCCTCCACCGTGAGCACGTCGCGTCCGGAGGCGCGGATGGCGACGATTTGGCAGGCGTTGACGGGCGTGCCATCCAATAGAACGGTGCAGGATCCGCACTCGCCACGGTCGCAGCCACGCTTGGCTCCGGTTAGGCCCAGGGAATCGCGCAGTACGTCCAGCAGGGACCAGTGGTGCTGAACGGATAGGGTGTGATTGGCGCCGTTGACGGTGAGGGTAATGTCGACGGTGTGTGGGTTCGTCATGGTGGGCGAATCGTACCGCAGGGGGTGGGTGTGGGCAAGGAGGGGTTGGTGACCCAGGGCAATCGCATTTCGACCTTTGGCACTTTGGTCCGGCCCTCCCGGCCACCGTCATACCGGCGAAAGTCGCAGATGCGCCTCCGGCGTGCCGGTATCCAGTGCCTGAAATCGGCTGTTTCGCAACCGTTGTCTTCATCCTGCGGCCTCTGGACTCCGGCTTTCGCCGGAGTGACGAGTCTGTAAATTCCAAATGCGATTGCCCTGGTTGGTGACCAGCGGTCGTTGACAGCGTTATGCTATTCTCGCTAATATCCTTTAAAATTATTTTTCCAGGAAGAGTGCTATGACGGGCAATTACGTGCGGTACGAACTACCTATTAATCGGTCAGAAATCGAAAAGGTTAGAATTATTGTGCAACAAGCGGAAGTCAGCAAATTGTTTCCCACCGAAACTGAGGTGACATTCTCATTAGGTGGGAAGGATTTTCACGGTTGGATGCCCAGACATTCCGTCAATATCGACAGAAAATGGCTCAAAGCCATGATAGTCGGTGATTTTGACAACGGGGACTGGGAAATCCACATCCCTGACGAGACCCTGGAGTCCACCAAAGTGCTGCGTGTGCCGACGGTCGACCAAGAGACGACCGTGATCCATGGGTGGTGGTGATGATCTACAGCAAGCAGAACATCGTGACTGCCCTGGACGAGGGGGTATTGGAGATCAGCCCTGCGCCCGAGAGCGGGATGTTCGACACTTCCGCCGTTGACCTCCGGCTGGGGAACCAATTCACGACATTTGCCAATTCCAACGCAGGTTCCGGAATTATCGTGACCATTGGCGAGTCTCAAGCAGAGCAAATAGCTAGGCAACGCGGGACGATAGTAGAGATTGAGCAAGACGGATATCTGGAGTTAAACGCAGGTGAATTCGTGCTGGGCTGGACCATGGAAAGCGTGAGATTTCCGAGGAATCTTGCGGCCAGAGTGGAGGGCAAAAGCTCAATCGCAAGATTCGGACTGTCGGTGCACCAGACCGCACCTACCATCCATGCGGACTTTGAAGGAGAAATCCGCCTGGAAATTGCGAACTTGGGACCGTTTTTGTGTCGGTTGAAGCCTGCAACGAGAATCTGCCAGCTCATCATTGAAGAATTGAAAACCCCGGCCACAGAATCAATACCTTCCCAGTTCCAGGGCCAATCTGCCTAACAAGTTTGCCTTCCGATCCCCTGGTGCGTCCTGGCGACGGCATACCGGCGCGGGTAAGCACGATTTGATCAATAGCAATCATTGACGGCGAACCGGGGCGGTGGTTACCATCGCCGGCATGACCACGACCGTTCCAACTCCCTACAACACCGTGGGGCACAGCGCGCCGCGGCGGGAGTTGCCGGATAAGCTGAACGGGTCGGCCGTCTATTCGGCGGACATCTCGCTGCCGGGGATGCTGCACGGCATCATCGTGCGCAGCCCGCATCCGCACGCGAACGTGCTGAGCGTGGACACCTCAGATGCATTGGCCTTGCCCGGAGTGCATGCGGCGGTCACGCCGGCCGACTCGCCGGCAACGCGGTTGGCGCCCGACATGCCGGTATTGGACACGCGGGTCAGGTTCGCCGGCGATGAGGTGGCTGCGGTGGCCGCCGACGATCTGGACACGGCCCGACGCGCGGCCGCGCTGGTGCGGGTGGAGTACGAACTGCTGCCTTTCGTTATGGACCCGGTGGCCGCGCTGGAACCGGACGCGCCCCAAATTCACGACGGGGGCAACCTGGCCATCCCGGAGCCGCTGGAGCTGCAGCGCGGGGACATTGACGCCGGGTTTGCGGCCGCTGACATCATCCTGGAGGAAACCTACCACCTGCCGACGCACTCGGCGACGCCGCTCGAACCGCGAGCCGCGCTGGCGGCGTGGGACGGCGACCAACTCACGGTGTGGAAATCGACTCGCGGCGTCCACGTGGACCGGATGGCGTTGGCGAGCGTGCTGGGTGTTGACGCCCGGCAGGTGCGGGTGATCGGGCCGAACATGGGCGGCGGGTACGGCAACAAGGACGAGAGCCGGATTGCGGTGCTGGCGGCGATGCTGTCGCGTCGGGCGGGCCGCCCGGTTCGCATCGAGTATTCCCGCGAAGAGGAATTTGTCGCAGGGCGCACGCGGCACGGCGGGCGCATCAATCTCCGGATCGGCGTTACGCGCGACGGGGACATCACGGCGATACATGGGGACGCCATCCTGGATTCCGGGGCGTACCAGGCGACCGCCCCGAACGTGGCGCGACGGACGGGGCAGGGGATGCTCTACCTGTACCGGTGCCCCAACGTGCGATTCGACGCGCGGCCGGTGGCTACCAACAAGCCGGTGTCGGGCAGCTACCGCGCCCTGGGCGCGCCGCAGGGTCATTTTGCGCTGGAAACGCTGATGGACCGTGCTGCTGAGGCAATCGGCATGGACCCGCTGGCGTTTCGATTGCGGAACCACGTGCCGCTTGAGGGGCAGGCCGGCACCCGAGAAACGCCGCTGGACGAGATCGTGGACGGCCAGCCGGTGGAGGGCGGCATTCCGTTTTCCAGCAACGGGCTGGAAGAATGCCTGCGACGGGGCGCCGCCGAGTTTGGCTGGCACGAGCCGCTTGACCGCTCGGATCCTGTGGATCCGTTCATTCGGCGTGGACGCGGGATGAGCATGATGATCTATCGTGGCGGTGTCGGGTTCGAAGCGGCGGCAGCGTTATCGATAGACACCGACGGCAAGGTGCGGCTGGTGAGCGGCGTCATCGACGTGGGCGAGGGCGCGGTTACGGTGCTGTGCCAGATCGCGGCGGAAGCGCTCTCGGTGGGATACGACGACGTGCTGCCCCACTTCGCGGACACCGAGGACACGCCAAACGCCGCCATCACCGCGGGGTCAACGGCGACGTTCGGGACGGGAACGGCGGTGCTGCGGGCGGCGGACCAACTGCGCGCAAGGATCCTGCCAGCCGCCGCCGACCGGCTGGACGCCTCAGCCGATGAGCTAACCATAGCCGACGGAGCGGTGTTCGTGACCGACCGTCCGGATCGCCGGATCAGCTATGCGGAGTTGGCGCAGGCGGTGGCTCCGGAAACGCTGAGTGGGGAGGCGGCGCTGTTTCCCGGCAGCACCGATTACATCGTGAACAGCTTTGGCGCGCACTTCTGCGAGGTGGAGGTGGACACTGCGACGGGCCGAGTGCGGATCAACCGGTACGTGGCGGCCCACGACTCCGGTCGGATCATCAATCCGCGTACGGCGCTGAACCAGGTGGAGGGCGCGATCTCCCAGATGCTTGGGTTCGCGCTGAGCGAGGAACTGATCACGGACGTGCCGACGGGAATCACGCTGAACGGCAGTTACCTGGAGCACAAGAGTCCAACGATCCATGACTTCCCGAACATCACGACGATCTTTGCCGACGTGGTAGATCCCGTGGGCCCGATGGGAGCCAAGGCGTTGGGAGAGGTGCCGTCGGTAGGGGTCGGCCCGGCCATTGCCAACGCACTGTACGATGCTATCGGGGTGCGGTTCACCAGATTGCCGATCACGCCGGACCGGGTGCTGGATGCGTTGGCGCGGCAGTAAGCTGTTCCGCGCGAGGGGTGTGGCCAGACAACACGATGTTCCGGCGGGCGGTTAGAGAGGCCCGCCCCAACCAAACCTCAAGGCAGGTACGGGGACCAGTTCTTCCGCCACAGGATCCACTGCAAACTTGAAAATTTCCAACGTCGTGGCGCCCAGCAAAAAATGACCGTCCGGACCGAAGATAACGGGGCAGATCTTGGTGCGTTCGCCGATACGGATCGCGGCGTCTCCATAGCTGCGCACGTCGGTCTCGCCATTGGCATACCGGCAAGGATACGTCCCTTCTGGTTCGATATGCAGCTCTTCGAGCAGGGATGCCGGAAACACGGAGTCCGACGCACCGGTATCAACCACCGCATCTATCGGACACATATCGCCACCGGAGACATAAGGGTGCCCAAGGTAAATTTGAACGCTGAAATAACCCATTGTGTTCCCCATCGTCGACAGTCTTTTTGTAACTGATTGTGAATAAGTTCTGAAATCTGGTTTAGTTTTGTGTTGACTTATACCATTATGCCACCAGCGTGTCAATTGCAATAGCGCTCGTCCGGAGATCGATTCATTATGACCTACCTTGTGAGTTCAAACTCCAGCGTGAGTTCAAACTCCAGCACGCTATTTTTACCATCATGCACAAGGAACAACCAATGACATTTCGACTGGTTCAGCCGACTTCTTTGGCGGAGGCGTGCGCCATCCTGGCTGACGCGCCCGACGCGGTACCGGTGGCCGGTGGGACCGACCTGCTGTCGGAGGTACGGGACGGGACCGCCGCGCCCGGCACGTTGGTCGCGTTGGATTCGATCGCAGACGCTGACCTGGCCGGGATTGCCGAGACGCCTGACGGTGGTTTGCGAATTGGGGCCTTGACGACGATTGCGGACATTGCCGCGCACGATGGGATTAGCAGCCGCTACGTCGCGCTGGCGCAGGCCGCCGCCGGTCTCGCCACGCCGCAGGTGCGCAACCTGGGCACACTGGGCGGGAACCTGAACCAGCGGCCACGCTGCTGGTACTACCGTCATCCGTTGACGGTGTGCCTGAAACGGGGCGGGGACCGGTGCTTTGCGGTGCAGGGCGTGGGCAAGTACCTTTGCATCACGGGCGGCGACCGGTGTTTCATCGTGCATCCGTCGGACACGGCGGTGGCGCTCACTGCGCTTCACGCTTCAGTCTCGATAGCCTCATCTGCTGGCGAGCGAACCGTACCAATCGAGGACTACTTTGTGGGCCCCGACGTTGACCTGATGCGCGAGAATATCCTGCGGGCGGGCGAGTTGCTGACGGCGGTGACGCTGCCGCCGTCGCCCGTGGGTCAGCGCAGCATCTACCTGAAAGCGCGGGAACGAGAATCGGGGGACTTTGCGCTGGTGAGCGTGGCGGCGGCGCTTACGGTTGTTGACGGGGTGGTCACGCAAGCATCGGTGGCGCTGGGCGGCGTTGCGCCAATGCCTTACCGGGCGACGGGTACGGAGGAGTATCTGCGGGGTCGCTTGGTGGATGAGATCGACGCCGCCGAGGCGGGGGCGGTTGCCGTCGCCGACCCGCGACCACTGCCGGACAACGCCTACAAGGTTCCGATGGCGGCGAACCTCACCAACCGGGCGATAGCCACGCTGCTTGCGTCCGTTCCACCCTAACCCTGCCCCTCTCCCATAAATGAGGGAGGTCGGGCGACCCTACCCATGTGTGGGCTTACGTACTATACTGCCGGCGGCGACGGCGGGATGGGTTATATCCCCGCCGGGCCGCCCACATCCCACACTCAGCAACGAATCAAAGGAGGCGTTATGACGCAGCCCGCAGCCCGAACCGTAATGCAGGAAATCTCCCCCAAACTGGCCGAGTTGTCCGCCGACGTGTTGTTCGGAGACGTTTGGGAGCGCCCCGAACTGTCCAAGCGCGACCGCAGCCTGATCACCGTGGCGACGCTGACCGCGCTGTATCGCACCGACCAGTTGCGTGGACACATCGGTCGCGCGCTGGACAACGGCGTGACGCGCGATGAGATTTCCGAGGTGATTGCACACATGGCGTTCTATGCCGGCTGGCCGGTGGCCGCCAACGCTGTCCGCGTGGCCAAGGAAGTATTCGACGAGCGCGGCGTCTAGCAGTCGCAGTCCGTCGATTCTCCCTCTCCCCCCAGTGGGAGAGGGTCAGGGTGAGGGGCAAATGTCAATAGCAACCATTCACCCTCACCCTAGCCCTCTTCCGTCCAGGGAGAGGGAATACCAAACAGGAGACGATCCCATGCCCAGAATGACCGGCGCCCGATTTCTCGCCGAAACGCTGCGCGAGTATGGCGTAACTCACGTTTTCTTTGTTCCCGCGATCATCCGCCGCGCCCTGGTTGAGATGGAGGACGTTGGCATCAAGCGCGTCATCTCCCACGGTGAGAAGTCAGCGGCGTATATGGCCGACGCGTACGCGCGGGTTACCGGCAAGCCCGGCCTGTGCTTCGCCCAGTCGGTGGGCGCGGCGAACCTGGCCGCCGGATTGCAGGACGCCTACCTCGGCGTTTCGCCGGTAATCGCGATTACCGGCCATCGTCCGCCGATGCACCGGCACCGCAATTCGTACCAGGAGATCGAACACTCGCGGCCGTTCGCGTCGGTGACCAAGTACAGCGTTGAGGTGGAGACGGTGGACCAGCTGCCCCACCTGCTGCGTCAGGCGTTCCGCGAGGTTACGACCGGTCAGACGCTGCCGGCGCACCTGGACTTCTCGGGCATCTCCGGCGACGTGATCACCGACGGCGAACTGGACATCGACGTTATCGCCGAGGAACCGTTCATGCAGCGGCCGGCGTTCCGTCCCGAACCGGAGCCCGAGCGGGTCCGCGAGGCGGCGCGCATCCTGTCGCAGGCGGAGCGTCCCGTGATCGTGGCCGGCGGCGGCGTTACGGCGTCGGGCGCGGAGGCCGAGGTGACGCGGCTGGCCGAGATGCTGAACATCCCGGTGGCGACGGCGCTGAACGCCAAGGGCTGCATCCCCGAAAATCACCCGTTGTCCGTGGGCGTGGTGGGCAGCTACTCGCGTTGGTCGGCGAACCGGGTGGTGTCGGAGGCCGACCTGGTGCTGTTCATCGGGAGCCACACCGGAAGCCAGGTGACGCTGGATTGGCGCTTGCCTGCCGAGGGCACGCCCACCATCCAGATTGACATTGACGCCAGTGAGTTGGGGCGGTCATACGCGAACGCGTACGGACTGCTGGGCGACGCCAAGCGTACGCTGGAGCGGCTCATCGACGTGCTGGAGCCCACGGGCGGCAACGCCGGCTGGGTGTCCCGCGCGCAGGAACATGTGCAGAACTGGCGGGATGAGCACGAGGATGTTCTGAACTCCAACGACGTGCCGATTCGCCCCGAGCGGCTGTGCCAGGAACTAACCAACTTCCTGCCCTCCGACGCCGTGCTGCTTGCCGACACGGGGCACGCCGGCATCTGGACCGGCAGCATGGTTGAGATGCACCATCCCGACCAGTCGTACCTGCGGGCCGCGGGATCACTGGGTTGGGGACTGCCGGCGGCGCTGGGCGCGAAGTGCGGGGTGCCGGACAGGCCGGTGGTGTGCTGGACCGGCGACGGCGGCATGTGGTACCACATCGGCGAGTTGGAGACCGCGGTGCGCTACGGCATCAACGCGGTGATCGTGGTGCACAACAACGGCGGGCTGAACCAGGACCGTCGGGGCGACGAGGCGGCTTACGCCGGCAGAGAGAATGACAACTCCGCCGAGCTTTGGCGTTTCAACGACACCAACTTCGCGCAGATCGCCGAGTCCATGGGCGCGTTGGGCATCCGGGTGACCGACCCCAACCAGATCAACTCGGCGCTGGACCAGGCGGTGAGCGCGAACCGTCCGGCGGTGGTGGACATCGTGAGCGACGGGGACGTGGCAGCCGCGCCGCCGTGGGGACCGTAGTCAGCGACACCCGCAAAAACGGTAAGGACGGCGACCACATCGGCCGCCGTCTTTTTTCTTTCACCGACCGGGGATGCCGATTCGCTGGGTTTCCCGCTGTATTGAGGCCACGCAGATGCTACGAATAAATTTTATTGACGCCGGCAATGATGGTAATTTAGACTGATACACGGGCGAAATACTAACGATTTTCGTCATTAATACCAGACCAACATCCGACTATGATTTCCATGAGGAGGGACTGATGGCGGATTACGACATTATCATCAGGAAGGGCACCATCGTTGACGGAACGCGGACGCCGCGGTACGTGAGCGACATTGCGATCAAAGACGGCAGGATCGCGAAGATTGGCGGGCTGAACGGCGGCACCGCCGACCGGGTAATCGACGCCGAAGGTCTGATCGTGGCGCCGGGGTTCGTTGACCTGCACACCCACTATGACGCCCAGATTTTCTGGGACCCCTACTGCACCCTGTCAGGCTGGCACGGCGTTACGTCCGTAGCGTTGGGCAACTGCGGGTTCGGCTTTGCGCCGTCGCGGGTGGAGGACCAGGACCGGGCGATGCTCAGCATGACCCGCAACGAGGCCATCCCCTACGACGCCATGAAGGAGGGGATGCCGTGGAACTGGGTGACCTTCCCCGACTTCATGGAAAGCCTCAGCAACACTCCCAAGGGAGTGAACTGCCTGACCTACGTGCCGCTGACGCCGCTGTACGCCTGGGTGATGGGTTGGGACGAGGCCAAGAATCGCCGCCCCACGGAGGACGAGCTGCAGGAAATGGTGCGGCTCATCCATGAGGCGATGGATGCCGGCGCGTGCGGCTGGTCGGCGCAGGTGCTGGGAGTGAACTCGGTGCAGCGCGACTACGACGGCACTCCGATGATCACCGACCTGCTCTCAGAGCACGAGGTGTTGACCTTCGCGAAGGTGCTGGCCGACCGGGACGAGGGTTTCATCGAGTTGGCCTACCAGGAGACCGGCGAGGAAGGCCGGCCACTGGGCGAAGGGGCTCGCGTATTCTTTGAAAAGGTAGCGGAGGTGTCGGGCCGGCCGGTGCTGTACCAGACGGTTTCTCCCAACTCCGTCCACCCCGAACAGCATCGGGAGCGCATCCGCTGGCTGGAGAGTTGCGCCGAGCGTGGCCTGCGGGTTTACGGACAGGGCAATACCCGGCGCGGAGGGTTTGAACTCACCTTTGAGGACTGGAACCTGTTCGATGACACCCCCATGTGGCGCGAGGTAACGCTGGGCGACAAGGCCATCAGGAAGGCCAAGATGTCGGACCCGGAGATGCGCCGGAAGCTGAAGGAAGAATGGGACTCGGGCCGCCGCCCCACCCAGGTCACGCCTGGCTCCGTAGGCAGCCTCCAGGTGATGACCCGCAAGGTGAAGATCGACATCGGAGCCGAGACCGACTTCACGCGGATGCCGGCCAAGGTCAACGTCAACGGCGCAGACTACTTCCTGGTCAACACCCGCGACGGCTACAAGCTGCTGTCGGTGGTGTGTCCGCACCAGGGCGGTTGTGTGGACGATGACGGGGACAAGTTCGTCTGCGACACGCACGGCTACGAGTACGAGCACGACGGCGGACGCTGCATCACCAACGGCGAGCTGCGCCTGAAGTCCTTCGTGGTCAACGTGGTCGATGGGCGGATGATCGCCCTGGCGCCGGACGAGACCGAGGCCTCCAGCCCACAGGCCGGCCTGACTGTTCAGCAGATCGCCGACGAGCAGGGCAAGCACGTTATCGACGCGCTGCTGGACATGTGCGTGGAGGACGACCTGGCGACGGAATTCTACGCCGACACGCAGGGGCGCGACGTGGCGCAGTTCACTGCGGAGGTGCTGGACTCGAACCACGTTGTCGCCGGTGTTTCCGACGGTGGCGCGCACGTCAAGTTCCTGACCGCCGGCATCTATCCGACGGATATGCTGGCCTGGCTGGTGCGGGACGAGAAGGTAATCACGCTGGAGGATGCCCACTTCAAGCTATCGTACCTGCCGGCCCACTTCGGCGGGTTCCAGGACCGGGGCGCGCTGCGCGAGGGCGCGCCGGCGGACATGGTCGTATACGACCTGGAGAGGCTGGAAGTGCTGCCCTCCGAGGTGGCCGAGGACTTGCCCGGCGGTGAGTGGCGTCGCATCCAGAAGGCGAAGGGCTACCGCTGGACGCTGGTGAACGGCGAAATCACCTTTGAGGACGGCGAGCCCACCGGCGCGATGCCCGGACTCCTGCTGCGGAACGGGCGGGGATAAACTCCCGTGAACGGAGAAGGGGAGGATTATCGTCCGCCCCTTCTCCGTTATGGGCAGGGCAATCGCATTTGAAATTTACAGACTCGTCACTCCGGCGAAAGCCGGAGTCCAGAGGCCGCAGGATGAAGACAACGGTTGCGAAACAGCCGACTTCAGGCGCTGGATACCGGCTTTCGCCGGTAAGACGGTAGCCGGGAGTGCCGGACCAAAGAGCCAAAGATCGAAATGCGATTGCCCTGCCGTGATGGACACACGGCGCGAATTGAACCGAGAGCCTATCCTATAATTTTTGGGCTAGGCTCTCGTCGTGAGTCTCACACGCTCAGCGGTTTGATTTGCGGCCTTGGCCCACGCCACCTACGGTTTGGTGCCGACGGCGCAGTGGAAGGGTGTCGAGATGAAGAAGGTGCCGTCGGTTTCCGCCTGCTCAACGGCGGCGCGCCACTCGGCCGCCTCCTCAGCGTTCAGGGTGGGCAGGATGCCGCCTTGCAGGAACCGCAGGCGGATCGGCTCCGAAAAAGTGCTGATAAACGGGAACATCCTGGTGTTCTCCAATCCCAGGCCGGCAAAACGGGTGTAGAGGGAAGAATCGTCGCAGCCGTCGGGATGGCCGGGGTCGTCCACCCACGGAGGCGATTCAATCCTGGTCTTCAGGGCCGGCGGCAGCGGCAGGTTGACCCAACGATTCATGTCGTGGGCGTGGCCCAACACGGCGATGCGGCCGCCCGGCTTGGCGACTCTCACCATTTCGGGCAGCATGCGGTCCGCGTTGACGCGCTGAATGACGGTGCTGGAGAAAACGACGTCCATGCTGTTGTCGTCGAAAGGCAGGGACTCAGCGCTGCCCTCACGGAAACTGACCACGTCCTCCATGCCGTCGCGCCGTGCGATTTCCGCCGCCTCGCGCAGGAAGAAGGCGTTGACGTCCACGCCGGCGACGGGGTTGGCGTTGTCCATCTGCCGGGCCACCCACCGGCATAACACGCCGGTTCCGCAGCCGACCTCCAGGACACTCTCGCCGGGCTGGATCGCCGCGGCCGCTATGAGACTGCCCACGGCGGACAGGTAACCGGGCGTGCGTCCCCGAGATTCCAGGCTGGCGACCATGCCCAACGCCGGCCCGGTCAGGGTCACCACGCAGTGCCGTTCGCTCAAAGCCGCGCCGATGGGATCCCACTGGGATGGGCCCGCGCCCAGGGGCAGCAGGACCAGCGGCGGGCCGGAGCCGGCGACCTTGAAAAAGACGCCGTCTATCTCGCCCTCCTGCGCCGGAAGGGACATCGCGGCAGGCCCGTCCTGCGCATCGATCCGACCCAGGAAGTCCAGCATCGATCCGACCACACCATCGCCGCGTTCGGCAGCAATGTCGGCGTAGTTGTTCGGGTACTGGTAATCGGAGAGGGTGACCATCGACGCGGACGTCAGACCGGCCATGTTGCGGTTGATGGTCTCGGTTGCGCCGCCACGGTCGGCATTGAACACCAGCAGTCGCTCGCCCAAGGATGACAGCGCCGACGAGTCGAACCCCAAGGGACACACCAGTGTCAACGAGGCTACGGAATCAGGGAATCCGGACGCCATTCCGTACCAGTCGTTCAGGTTTCGAGAGGCGAAGTGGGCCCGTTGGATGCCCAAGTGCCGCATCACGCTTACGATTCTTTCTTCCACGGGAGTATCGATCTGCGTTGCCATGTTGCTCCCTCCTGGCGCTGCTTGGTGGCATTTCACGTCAGTGCTGCGCTCCGTCGCTGACGATAGCGACCAGGGCGCGGACGCCGGCCATAGTAGCACCGCCGCACGGCATACAGGAGTGGTAGCTCCGCGACACGCCCAATCGGGGCAAGGGCGGTCAGAGGTTATTCGGCCGTCGCGCGTTGGACGAATTCGTGGGCGGCCGCGTAGTTCCTGGCCCCACTGCGTCGGATGGGTGGCACGACGTAGCAGTCCTCGACGCCGACCGCACGCAAACCCTCCCAAACCTGAAGGGCGATATCGACGCCGGAGCGGCCGTTGGCCAAGTCGTCGGTCACCCATTGGGGCACGCTGGCGAAGGAAACGCCGTCCGGCTCCATGAGACCGACGCCGTAGAAGACAGGCGCGGTCAGTGGACCGTCGGCGGCGCGGGCGTAAGCGTCGGCGAATCGCGCCACCTCGGTTGGATCGAATACCGGCTGGGTGATGAGGAAGTGCGCTCCAGAATCGACCTTACGGACAGCCAATTGCGCCTCGCGGTCGATGCCCCGGCCCAAGTCCACGGTGGCGCCGATGCAGAAATCGGTGGGGGCGCGCAACGAGCGTCCGCGATAGTCTATGCTCTGGTTCAGGTTGGCTACGGCGGCGATGAGTTCGGTGGCCCGATAGTCATTGACCGGCAACGCCAAATCCTGGGGGCCGAGGGGATCGCCGGCAACCACGATTACGTTCTCCAAACCGAGCGCCTGGGCTCCCAGGAGCAGCGATTCCAGGGCCAGGCGGTTCATGTCCCGCGTGGCGAGGGTAAAGATCGGGTCGGCGTGGTAGCGGTCCCGCAGCACGGCGGCCATGGCGACGGAGTTGACTCGCACCGCGCGGCCCGGGTTGTATGCCGCCGATACGAACTGGACGTTGTCGGGCGGCGCTGGCACGTCCTCAGGGCGACCGGAGCGCGGCGGCGAATAGTCGCAGATGAAGCAGGGGCGGCCGGTAACCGCGTTACGGAGGTCGACTACCTTCGCCATTGGTCAATTCGGCCGGCGGATTGTCGATATTGGATGGACTACGCGGGCTAGCCGTCCAGTTCTTCCAGGTATTCGCGGAAGCGGACGATGGCCTGCTGCTCGGATCTGCCCACGTAGTACCGGATACCCTGGACGTATTCCACCACGTCGCGGGGGAGCATGAGCAGTTCGTCCCGAGGCTCGTTGAGGTGGTAGAGCCCGTCCACGCCCTCCTCAAGCCCGACGTACAGCGAATCTTCCAGGGTAGCCTTCTCGCGGGCGTCCATGTCCTTCCGAACGACCCATTGGCTGAACACGAAGGGCAGATTGGTCCACTGGCTCCACTCGGTGCCCAGGTCGATACGATGAGCGAAACCGCGCGTGCCCCGGCGGCGACGCAGGGCGCGGTTGCCAATCAGCAGAAAAGCGTCGAAGGTTTCGTCGGGCCTGATCACGTCGCCGGGCCGGACCGCGAACTCGCCAGGCTCCAGGTTGTACTTGCGACGCAAGAGCACTTCCAGCAGCTTTGAGGCAGTGACGTCCTCGTCGGATATCCCGATGGTTACGCCGCCCAACTCTTCCATCGGGTGCTGCGAATACAGCGAAACACTGACCGCCCTGGCCTGGGTGGAAAAGCAGAATCCGCTAATCGGTTCGAAACGATCTTCAAGGCGAAAAACGTCGGTAAGATGGGCGGGACCCGCGTCCAGTTCGCCGTTGGCGAGAGCGTCGCCGAGTTGTCGGGGAGTGGTGAGGCGCAACTCGATGCCCCGTCGCTCCATGTCAAAGTAGAAGGGTTCGGATTCCAGGTACGGCACGCGGCCGACTTTGATGGGCATGGTTTCGCCACCACTGTTGGTTGGGATAATCGGCAACGACTCGCATCGCGCTGCACTATCCGAGGGAGCGTTGCGACGGTAAGATTGTAGGCCGGGCCGCATTGACGGTCAAGAACGGAGCTGATGTGGTCGGCGACCGAAATGCCGCCTGGACGGTGGAAACCCTGAATGAAACGGTGGACGCCGAAATTGACGCACTACCCGACGATATGTACGCCTATTTCATTCGTATCAGCGGTATGATTGCAGCCCGAGGTTTGCCGGCGATGCGTATGCCGCACGTGCGGCATTTGGAGGGTCCGCTCTGGGAAATGCGCCTTCGCGGACGGGACGGCATATCACGCGCTATCTACGTATCAGCGCAACGCCGTCGGGTGGTTGTAGTGCGGGTATTTATCAAGAAAACCGAGGAGACACCGCGTCGGGAAATCAGATTGGCATTGCAGCGAGCCAGGGAGATATCGCAGTGACGAAAGTAAGCAAGTTACATGAAAAAAGGTATCGTGAGAACGCCGAGTACCGGGCTGCATACGACGCGACGGAACCGCAGTACGAACTCATCAACGCTTTGCTGGATGCCCGCGCCTATGCCGGCATTGACCAGGACGAGTTGGCTGAGCGTATGGGCATTCACGTGACGGCAATCATGCGGCTGGAGGGCTGGAACAGCAACCCCTCGGTCAAAACCCTGCGCCGGGTTGCACAAGCTACGGGTACCAAACTAAAGATCAGCTTTGTGCCTGATGAGAAAATCCCTTCGCCAGCGTCGGACGTATCCAAAACAACAGTACAGAGCAAGGAACTTGCGTCGTGAAGAAAATGGCAGTAGTTGCGGTGGCGCTGATCGCGGTCCTGGGGTGCATTGTGGCGGCGATTCCCGCCGGCCAGGTTGCCGCCCAGGACACCGTTACCATCAACGAGCATGGGGTTGAAAACCAGTTTCCGGACGGACTGAGGTTTTTTATAGACGCAGAGGCTGCGAGTCCCATCGACGAGATTCGGGTGTACGTGCGGAAGCTGGGGCAGTCCAGCCGAACGGTGTACCGCGCGGTGGAGTTCGAACCGGGGAACGCGGTATCGGGAGAGGCCCTGTTTCAGAGCAAAACCTCCAACGAGTACATCCCGACCGGCACCCGACTGGAATACCATTTCGACATCCGCACCGCCGACGGCGCGGATTTCCAGACCGAACCGGAAACCATCGTGTATCTAAATGAAGGGCTGGAATGGGACGTAAAGTCATCGGGCCTGATCGACGTCTACTACTATGATTATGACCGGCTGTCCGAGGTTCGGGCCGACCTGGTGCTGCAGGTAGCAACGAAAACCTACGAATACATGGGCCCCATCCTTGGCGTGGAACTGACCGAGCCCATGAGCATCGTGGTGTATTCGAACTACTCTCACATGCGGGAGGCGCTGAATCCGTCTTCGCAGGTCGCAGCGCAGCAACTGCGGACGCTGGGCAGGGCCTATACCAACGAGAGGACGCTGCTGGTGGACGGCTCAGACGACCCATACGTCGGCGACAACACCCTGACCACCGCCGCCCACGAATTCACGCACCTGCTGGTGGCCGACGCCGCCGGCAGTGCGTACTCGCAGGTCGATATGTGGTTGAACGAAGGGTTGGCAGTGTATTCGGAACGGCAACCCGAGAACGAATTTGAGCGGTACATGCGAAACGCCATTTTCAACGACCGTGTGCCTCCGCTGGTCGGCCTGCGGACATTCGCCGGCACGCCGCAGGAGACCCTGCGCGCCTACGGGCAGGGCCACGCCGTGGTCAAGTACATGCTGGCGGCTTACGATCCTAGCTTGATGCAGGAATTGTTCGCAACGCTCCGCACCACCTACAACTTTGAAAAGGCGCTGGTCGCCTCATACGGCGTGACGGTGCCGGAACTGGACAACGAATGGCGGGAAAGCGTGGGCCTGGCTCCTCGGGACCTGTCCACGCCGCCTCCGCCGCCGTTGCAGGTGATACCCACGCGCGGGGCGCAACCGGCGGCCGAAGCCCCGGCGTCCACGGAGCCGGCGCCCACCGCAGCGGGTCAAGAATCGACCCGCCGCCCGACGCCGACGGCGACCACGGCTCCGGCACCGACCTACACGCCGGCGCCGCCCCCGAATCCGTCCGCGCCGGCGGGAGGGGGTTGCGGGGCAGCGCCGGAACGGTCGGGCAATGTTCCAGCCGAGTTGGCATCCCTGGCGTTGCTGGCCGCGCCGGCTGGGTTGATCGCGCTGGCCGGCGCTCGCAGATTCGGGCGACGAAACGACGACGAGTAATCTGTCCCAACACGTACAATGACATCCACGCCATCGGCAGACATGGTGGCGTCGACGACAATGGGAGAAACCCATGCGCGCAGTCTGGTATGAGGAGAACGGGGATGCTTCGGTGCTGCAGGTGGGCGAAATGCCCGATCCCGAGCCGGGGCCGGGCGAGGTGCGCGTCCGCATCGCAACCTCCGGCGTGAACCCGTCGGACTGGAAACGGCGGCAGAACGCCGGCCCTGGAACGGCGTTTCCGCGCGTCATACCCAACCAGGACGGCGCCGGCATGATTGACCGCGTGGGCGCAGGCGTGCCGGAATCAAGGATCGGCGAGCGGGTGTGGCTCTACCAGTCGCAGTTCGGGCGGCCATTTGGCACCGCCGCCGATTACACAGTCCAGCCGTCGGAACGAGCGGTGCGGATGCCCGACAACGTGGATTTTGCGCTGGGGGCAGGGTTGGGCGTGCCAGCGCTCACGGCGCACCGGTGCGTGTTCGCGGACGGCCCGGTGACCGGCAAGACGGTGCTGGTTCCCGGCGGCGCGGGGGCCGTGGGCAACATGGCCTTGCAGATGGCGCGTGTCGGTGGCGCGGCAAATATCATCAGCACGGTGAGCGGGGATGCCAAGGCCGAGATCGCACGGCAGGCGGGGGCGCACCACACCGTGAACTACCGCACCGAGGATACGGCGGCGCGTATCCTGGAGATCACCAACAGTGAAGGTGTGGACCTGATCGTAGAGGTGGACTACTCAGGCAACTTTGCCGTGAGCCAGCGGATCATCAAGCGGAGCGGCACAATCACGATTTACGCGGCCGGCGACGGGCCGCCGCCGCCGTTCCAGTTTCCCGTGAGCAACGTGAACGTGCGTCACGTGCTGGTTTACGACATGCCGGAGGAGGCAAAGACCACTGGGGTGGACGACACCAACCGGTGGCTGGCGTCGGGCGAGTTGGTAGGGATGGACGGGCCGCACTTCCCGCTGGAGGACACGGCCGGCGCGCACGAGGCGGTGCGAGCGGCCACGGTGGGCAAGGTAGTTATCGACGTAAGCGACGGGTAGATTTCAGCCTCTAGTCGTTCCAAAGGGGATGTTTGCGCCATTCTGTAGGGAGTCCAATCGCCGAGGTTTGCACCGTCGAGTGAGAGTCGAACAGGTCCAGAACCCTTTTCGTCCAATCGTTTCCCGGGTAGATGTGGTTCAACCAGTAACGGCATATGGTGAGCAATATACCCAATTGATTGTTCGATAGTTTCGGTGAATGCCACTCTGGGAACTTTCGACGCTGAGGTATTTTCACTCTTGTTCTATTGAATCGCCAGTTCCATATGCGGTCATGGTGGGCACATCTGTTGCGCAGCACACGCAGGCCGAACAACCAAGAATTTGCAATGGCGTCCGGTTGGCCCAGTGCGCTTGCAACGTCTTTCTGAATGTTGTCGGCGACGCCCTGGAAGAATGACAGGGTGGTCCCAAAATCGATATTTTCTGCGATCGTCCAGATCCGTAGCTCAGGCTCGGAACCGGGAATTGTTACGTTAGAAGCCGGAGCCGATCCTGTATGGTCTCTCGCCAGGTTTTCCTGAGCCTCTTTGATTTTGCCCAGCCACCAGGTAAATGTCGGACCTTGGCGTGAAAAGTTCGGGAAGTTTGTCGCATCAAGATATTCGTAGGGGCCATACTCATCAGCGAAACGATAAGCTAAATCAGACCTGACTTGTACTTCAATGCATCCGATCGCTTCAAAGCACAAGGAACGTAATCTGTTGTCAAATTCAACGATGCCCCAGAGCGCTTCCAAAGTGGCATCACAGCGGTAAAAATTTTCCGCACGGAAAAATTGAGCGTAGTCGGTCAATCTGAATTCGCCTACCATCTCCAAGCGACGAATCAACTCGGTTTTATCGGCCCGTAAGCCTCGGGTGATCAAACGGTCCGCTGCCGGCTCAAAAGAGAAAACTGACGTCCCGGTTGCCATGATTTATCGCACAACAAAATACCCGCCGAAGTAAGCTACATCCTTACTCAATGAAGGAAAGAAGCCCGGCGGGTCTTGCTACGTTTTATTGTAGCATCAGGATGTCATAACAGCAAGATCATCCGCGACTCTCGTAGCGCGAGGGGCGTTCGATCATGGCGCGTTCCAAGGCTACCTTGAGGCGTTCGCTGAAGAAGCGGCTGGTGGAGGAAATGATGCGGTGTTCCTGGCGGTCCTCCCGGTTGGTGGGCAGGGTCACGATGACGTGATACACCTTGAACTTGTTGGAGCGGATGCGGTTGCTCCACCAGGTCACGGCGACGGCCACCAGCACCACGAATATGCCCATGGTGAGCCAGGCTCCGGCGAATCCCCCGACCATTGCCACGAAGAATCCGATGATCGATCCGCCCCCGACGGTGCGCCACCAGCGGATGGGCGGCCGGTCGGACTCCTCCTCGACGATCTCCATCTCGACGGACAGGATGTCTTCGATGCGATATTCCTGGCCCTGGGGTTCCACGAACCGCTCGTAGGTGACCAGCGCGCCGTGCTCTTTGAACAGCACCCGATCCTTGGATACCGCCATGATGGATATGCTCCGTGCCTCAAAAGTCCGACGATCATGGATTCCGGCTTTCGCCGGAGTATCCGTGTTGGATGTCAAGGGTTTGGTTGGTTTTGGTTTCAGGGAGCGGTAGCGTTGGAGGGTTGCCAGGGTGTGCCCCGACGAGCGACGGCGTGGAGTTGCAGCAGCAGCTTGCGCATCACCGCCACCAGGGCCACCTTCCCCGCCTTGCCCCGCTGGCGCAGTCCCTGGTGAAAGCGCCGCAATGGGCCCTCCACTCGCACCGAGGACAGGGCCGCCATGTACAGGGCCTGGCGCACCTCGCCCCGTCCACCGCGAATGGCTCGGTAGCCTCGCTGCTGACCGCTGTCCCGAGACCAGGGCGCCAGACCCACCAGAGAGCACAGTCCCTTGCCGTCGCCCCGGCCCAACTCGGGCAGATGGGACACCAGGGTGGCGGCAGTCAACTCCCCCACGCCGGGGACGCTGCGGTAGAGTTCGGCTTGCTGGGACAGCACCTCGCTGCTGCCCAATGCTTCCCGGTATTCCTGGTCGAGACGGGCGATCTCTTCATCCAGCCAGGCGATGTGGCGTCGGGTGGAAGCCTGGGCCCGGGCGTTCCAGGCCCGATCCAGCCGGTTCAGTTCCTGGACCCGCTGATTGACCAGTTGCCTCCGCCGGCGCAGCAGCGCCTGCACCTCGGCGCGCTGGGGTTCATCCTCAGCCTCCGGCGGCGGGTCCGCAGACGCCGTAAAAACCCGTCCGTAGTGGGACAGCGCTTGCGCGTCGATACGATCAGTCTTGGCCTGGCGTCCGCTGGCCTGGGCAAAGGCTCGCACCTTGACCGGATGGACCAGTTGCACCCTCACACCCGACCGGCGCAGACCCTGCACCATGGGTTCCTGGTAACCGCCGGTGGGCTCGCACACCACCAGCGCCGGCCCCTGGGACATCACCCATGCCACCAGTTCCGATATGCCCCCATCGTCGTTGCTGAAGGACCGCGCCGCGCCACCGTCCACCGATGCGTCCAAGCCGGTTTTGCCCACGTCAATCCCCACCACCACGTTGGTCATCGTTGTACTCATTGTTGTAATACTCATTGTTGTTGCCCATCCTGTTTGCCGGTAGGTATGATTGCGCTGCGGTCCTCCCCACTTGCTGATGCGGGCCCCAGGCCCCGGTATCCGTTCGGAGGGCCGAGTTGGTGGCGTGAGGGGTGTCCTACTCCGGCTCGGCGCCGTCAGGCCCAATGGCCTGACCCGCCCAATGACGGTCGACGCGCCCCTCACACCTGCTGCGCAGATTGGCCTATCTGCCCAGCAAGCGCAACATACAAATGACAGAGGGGGTTACTGTGCCGTGGTTCCGCCGTCGATGACCAGTTCGGAGCCGGTCATAAAGGATGATTCTTCGGACGCCAGGAATACGATGCCGTAGGCGATGTCGTCGGCGTTGCCCACGCGCCCGATGGGGATGCGTTCGTTGATCCAGGCGAAATGCCGCTCGTTATCGTAGCTGCGGGTGGTCAACGGCGTGTGGCAGTAGCCGGGGTGGATGGAGTTGACGCGGATATTATCGCCGGCGTATTGCATCGCCGCCGACTTGGTGAGCAGGCGAATAGCGCCCTTGGCGGCGTGGTAGGCGGTGGAGGTCGGGCTGCCCACGATTCCGTAAATCGAAGAGATGTTGACGATGGAGCCGCCGCCGGCTTTCAGCATCTCCGGCACGCCGTGCTTGATGCCCAGGAAGGTGCCCTTGGCGTGGACGTCGATCTGGCCGTCCCAGGCGTCTTCGGTGGTTTCCTCGACGGTGTAACGGGCGCCGGTGCCGGCGTTGTTGACCAGGACGTTGAGGGTTCCGTAGGACGATACGGTGGCGGCCACAGCGTCTATCCAGTCCTGCTCGTTGGTTACGTCCAGCTTCACGAATATGGCGTCACCGCCGGCGGCCCGGATCTGCTCGGCGGTGCGCTCACCGTTCTCGGTGTTGATGTCGCCCAGGACGACCTTTGCGCCTTCCTGGCAGAACATCCTGGCAGCCGCGCCGCCGAATCCCATCAACTCGCCCTCGACACCGCTGGCCGCTCCGCTGATGAGCGCAACCTTGCCTTCCAACCGCATGGGGAACCTCCTGTCGTCGTGCCGGATTGGTGCTGTTGGGCCGCATTATAGCAAGCGGGGTCAGTTCTCCGTGCGCCGGTCGCGCAACTGCGCTTCCAGTTCATCAATCCGTTGCCGCATCGCAGCCCATTCGGCTTCGTGGGCGGCCTGTGCTGCTTCGTGGGCGACCCGTTCCTGCCGCCAGTTTTCCAGGTACGCGCCAGCGGACGGGTCGTAGAAACGGGGCCAGCCATCTTCCCAGGCGAGATACAACGCCATCAATTCGCTGTAACCCTTGAGGATGCCGTCGGGCTCAGTGGTCAGATCGACCGGAAGGTACACGCCGTCGTGCAGCACGCCTCCCCACAGGGGCTCTCCGTGGTGCTCGCCACCGCTGGGGTCGAAGCGCCAGTATTCGGTAATGCCGATGTCGGCGTACACCCCGGTCTTGGTGACCGTATCCTCCGAACCGGTGCTCTCGGATCCCACCTCCAGGGCAAGATCCGGCGGCTTGCCGGCCTCCCAGGGCAGGTAGAGGCGACGGCGGCGGATGGCAGCCTGGTCAACCCCGAAGGCCAGGTAGATGTCGGGTTGGCGGCGGACGTTCAGGTTGGACGGGTCGTAGCACAGGATGGTGTTGCTGCTGATGAAAACGTCGGGTCGTTGCCAGAAGTCGGCGAAGCGGCTGGCCAGGATATTCAGGATCTCGTTGACAACGGTTTCCTGCTCCATGGCTTCAGGCATCGGCTCCGGTTCGTCCGGGTTGTAGTCCAGCGCGGCGTAGTCGATCTCGCCCCGCTTGACGTACGGCAACATCCCGGTTCTGGTGACAGTCATAACGTAACCTCGACGCATCCGATCCGGCGGGCCCAGTCCTAAACAAAAAGTGCAGTTGTGATGGATGTGGTGTTGGAAACACTAAAATAAAGATAGACAGGAGTAGTTTGGAATCCCACGCATTATAGCAGTCAGTTGAGCCAATTCAGACGAATCACGTGGGCTTGCGGCGGGGGAGTATAATGCTGCCCTGTGATCCCCCGACACGAGCGTGGGACTCCAGAGGAGGAACGTCCAGATGCCCGACTACTTCACGGAGGTGGATGTCCTCCGCAACGGCGATTCGGCCGGCAACGGCATGACGCTGCGCCTGTCGGATCCCCACGGCCGAACGATTCACACCGTGGCGGTACCGCAGGAAGGGCATTCACATACGGGGCCAACCTGGGCATACATTTTCGAGAACGAGGGGCTGACGCTGATCGACCCGGGAGCAGAGGCGTCGTTCGATCTGCTGAAGTCGGGCATGGCGCTGGGCGGCCTTGAGGTCGGCGACATCGAGCGGGTGATCATCACCCACGGGCACGCCGACCACGACGGCGGCGTGGCGCGGGTCATCGAAGCCTCCGACGCCGAGCTATGGGCGCACGACATCTACCAGCCGCTCCTGCCTTTTGACCCTCGTGATCTGCAATTCATGGCATCGTCGCCGATCCATCAGGCGATGTGGGAGACGGCGAAAGCCAACGGGTTCAGCCATTCTAACTCGGAGGAACGCGAGCGATACATGGCCTCGCGAAAGACGCACCAGGTGGGGCATCACATCGCGCACGGGGAACAGCAGGGCGCGCTCCAGTACATGCACGCGCCGGGCCATTCGCCCGATGAGATCTGCGCCGTGATCGACAACGGACCGGGCAGCGGGATGGTGTTCACGGGCGACCACGTGCTGCCGGAGATCAGCCCGCATCCGACGATGAAAACGGCTTTTAACCGCGCGGTGCTGAGCAGTCTGCCGGTCCACTACCAGGACCCGGACGATTCCTTCGGGTTGCTCACGTACCTGAAGTCGCTGCAGCGGGTGGCGGACCTGGGTACGGAGGTAGCGGTGCTGCCGGCGCACCGGCTCTATAACAACCACAAGTTCAACTTTCAGACCACGCAGCGAGCCGGCGATCTGATCCGGTTCCACGCGCGCAGGTTGGGTCGCATACTGGTTACGGCGGGGCCGGAGCCGCAGCCGTTGGAGGACGTGACGCGGCAGACCTTCGAGCGGCGGAAACTTGAGGGCGGCAATTTCTTCGCCGCGCTCACGGAGGTGGTGGCGCACATCGAACTGCTGGAAGACTCCGGCGACCTTGAGGTCACCGACGACCACAGGCTGCGGCGAACGGGCCGGGAGAACTACCAGGATCTGCTGCGGGCGCTGTGACTGGGGCATTTCCCCCGCCTGCGCCGATGCTCCACGGCCCGCCGGAGTTCAGTCTAAGTCAAGGCTAACTGCTATACTGGCGCTACCATTCGCTAGGAGCATCAACCATGGCGCAAATGACGCCGATGCAACCGTTTGACGAACTCGGCGAGACTATCGAAGATTACCGGCTTCAATCACGTTATTTTTTGGAGCGCAGCCACCAATACCTAGCTGAGGATGACCTGCATCAAGCCTCTGAAAAAGGCTGGGGCGCAGCGGCATGGATGGCAAAAGCAGCGGCCACCGCCAAAGGCTGGCAGTATGATCGGCATGAGCACTTTACGGAGGTCCTATACCAGGCCCGCCAGCTAACTGGCGACAATCGGCTAACCGCGCTGCGTCGGACGGCCAACGAACTACATGGTAATTTCTACCAGCGCAAGAGGTTTTTGCACGCTGATGACATTGCCGGATCGCTAGATGAGGTCGCCACACTGCTCGACATTCTGGAGCCGTTAACGGAACGCCAATCCACGGCATAAAGAACGCAGTATGAAAATCATAGCCAACGACTTCGCCCGTGGCTCGGCTGTCCCTTGCATCATTATAGAAGTCAAACCTCGCGAGGTGCGGGACTCATACGATGGTGGAATCCTAACAGACGACGACCTCCGTCAGTTGCAAGGTTATGTAGATGCTGACTCGCGTATGGAAGAAGGGTTGGCTGTGCTGCCCAACGGAACCCGGTGGTACATCCACCAGTTACAGGATGGGGATCCGTTGAAAAATATCGACCCTATTCATGTCGATATTTTGCACGATGACCCGGGATACGCTGCCGATGTGCTTGACGTGCACATGGGGCGACAAAATTGGTGAGGATCGGCGTGATTGTCAATATGATGCGGGGCCTGACGCGGAACCTGAAAATGTCCTATGACCCAGACAACGATATTTTGTGGTTGCGCGATGGCTGCCCAAGCGACGGCAGCAGCCTTTTGGAAGAGGCGCCTTTTGCCACGATAGAGATGCGCGACGAGGACAGCCGGGAAGCGGTCGGCGTGGAAATATCGGGCTTCAGTACCTACTTCCCGTTACGTCGGCCTGACTATTCCGAACCAACAGACACCCTCACTTTCGGAACTGGGCGCGAAACCGCTACGTTGATCGCCGAAAACGGCGACTTGGTGGCATACTGGCGGCACGATGAATGCGCGCCCCACGATCTGGAGCCTTTTGCAGTTGACTTGCGGAATGCTTCCAAGCATTTGGCGCCTTTGGTTGCGGCTTTTCCACACAAGAAATAACGTTCTGTTCAAACGCGCCGGGACCTTACGCGGCGTCAACACCAGGAGGTAATGTCAATGTCTCTGGACGGAAAGGTAGCGTTGGTAACCGGGGCGGGGCGCGGGATGGGTCGGGCCACTGCGCTGGCGCTGGCGAATGATGGGGCGAACGTCGCGGTTACGGACATCATGGCCGATAACGTGGAGGAAACGGCTACGGATGTGCGGGCCACTGGTCGCCAGAGCGTGGCGATCACAGCGGACATCGGCGACGGCGACGACATCGACCGGGTGATCGCCGAAGCGGTGAGTTCACTGGGGCGCGTCGATATCCTGGTGAACAACGCGGGGGTGACTCGCTACCTGGACATCATGGACATCACCGAGGCCGACTGGGACCGCATCCACCGGGTGAACGCGCGGGGCGCATTCTTCGTGATGCAGCGGACGGCGCGGCAGATGATCGACCAGGGCAGCGGCGGGCGCATCGTGAACATCGCGTCCATCGCCGGCAAGGGCTACCGAGGCACGTCCAACGCGGCCTACGCAGCCAGCAAGGGCGCGGTGATCTCGATGACGCTGATCGCGGCGCACCAGCTGGCGCGTTACGACATCAACGTGAACGCCATCTGCCCGGGCTCAACCATCACGGCCATGTCCATGAGCACGATGGAGCAGCGGGCGGCGGATGCCGGCATCTCGGTTGATGAATTGCAGGCGCAACGGGCGTCCAACATACCCATTGGGCGGGCCAACGAGCCGGAAGACATAGCGGCTATGGCGGCGTTCCTGGCGAGTCCGGGCGCGCGGAACATCACCGGTCAGACGATCAACGTGGACGGCGGGCTGGTGATGCACTAAAAGCTCACCAATTCAATCCAATCTCCGTATCGACGAAAGTCAGAGACGTTGAACGTCAGCAGTCGGTTCTCTCCGTGGGCGAGCATGGTGGCAACGATATTGGCGTCATGAATCTGTCTGCCGCCTACTGCAACGTCACGCAATAATGCGACCAACGTCTGGGTTACTGCCGGGCCGTCTTCGAGAATATCGAAGTTTGTGATCAACCGGTCAACGTCTTCGAGAACCTCGTTCAGGGTTAGTGGGTCCGACCAAATCTGCGGGCGGGTGACGACGGCCAAATATTCGCGTACAACCTGCCGACTGATCCTCATGGGTTCGCGTTCCCTGACGATACGCCCCAGCCGTGCCCTGGCTATGTCGTGGTCAGGAGCGCCAAGAACCCGGGCGTTTACAAGGACGTTGGTGTCTATAAACATTAATGCTATATCGTATCCTCGTAAATGTCCTCACGCCTAAGACTGAGCCCTTCCGGCCACACTGCCGTGGGGTGAACGGGCCAGATGTCGTCGAGCGTCAGCCTACGCCCGGTCTCCGGGCGCTGGCGCCTTAGCAGCAGGGTCTCAGCATCCATATCAACCTCTGCCGTTTCCCATTCGGCGGCCCCCCAAGCCAGAGAGTGGCTATGCCCGCTACCCTGACCCTGGTTCGCCCACCACGGCCGGTGCAACCGTGCTGACGCAGGGAGTTCAAAGCCCAAGATCGTTTCGATCTCACGGAATGACGCCCGCCACTCCTGGGCAGGTAGATCGCGCAGGTACCTGTACAGTCTCCGGTATTTGCCCCGCAGCGCCATCTCGCGATATTTCTGGCTCCGATCCATCACCATGTTGTTGCTCCACAACCTTGCTGCCGCTGACAACCGCCGACTCGTGTCGTCCCAATTAGTATAACGTTGCGGTGTGGTGTTGATCCTTATTGGAGCTTCGCATCCCACAAGACATGCCAGCGGTTGCGCTTGCGCCGCCCTAACTGCGTGTATATGATGGCGGCGGAACTCAATTCGCTGTCGCCACGATGGTTCGGAGATACGTCTATCTCGGTGGTGAAAGGAGCAAGTCAGGTATGAAATATGACTATATCGTGATTGGAGCCGGGTCGGCGGGATCGATTATCGCCAGCCGGTTGACCGAGGACCACAGCAAGCATGTGCTGCTGATTGAGGCGGGGCCAGACTATCCGGAGTTCGAGCACCTGCCGGAAGAGGTCAAGTTCGGCTATAACACCGAAATTGACATCATGGTCAGCGACCACAACTGGCAGTTCGTCGGGAAGGGCACGGACACCTCCCCTGAAATCATGGTGCCGCGCGGCAAGGTCACCGGCGGGTCCAGCGCCATCAACGGCCAGGTGTTCCTGCGCGGCGTGCCGGAGGACTACGATGGCTGGGCGGCTGAAGGCAACGACGAGTGGGGATACACCAAGCTGTTGCCCATCTTCCGCCGTATCGAGACCGATACCGACTACGGCAACGACGACTTCCACGGCGGCGACGGCCCCATCGTAATGCACCGTTTCGCTCGCGAGTCATGGCTGCCGGCGCAGAACGCCTTCAGCGCCGCGTGCGTGGCCGCCGGCTTCCCCGAAACCTGGGACCACAACCATCCTGATTCCTACGGCGTTGGCCCGACCCCATTCAACAACCCCAACGGCATCCGTATGAGCACGAACCTCGGCTACCTGTCGGAGTCGAGGCACCGGTTGAACCTGACCATCAAGGCGAACTGCCACGTGCACCGGATTATTTTTGACGGGAACCAGGCCACCGGCGTGCAGTTGGAGTCGGGCGGCGAGGTCTTCACCGCCGAGGGCGAGGAGATCATCCTGAGCAGCGGAGCCATAGGGTCGCCGCACATCCTGATGCTGTCAGGGATCGGGCCGGCCGACCACCTGCGCGAGATGGGGATTCCGGTGATCCAGGATGCTCCGGGCGTGGGCCAGAATCTCCGGGACCATCCCACCGTTTGGTGCACCTGGCGCACCAAGCCGGAGGTTGAGTTGGACGGCCTGGCGCCGCGCTCGCAGTTGTGCCTGCGCTACACCGCCGACGGATCCGACCTCCGCAACGACATGAAGATCAGCATGCAGTCCTTCGCCACCGAGCGGATCAACCGGGGCGGCGACCGCATGGTGCCGCTGGGCATTCGCATGAGCACCGGCATCCAGCTTGCGGCGGGCGCGGGGCACATGCGCTTGCAGTCCACCGACCCTTACCAGCAGCCTTTCCTGGACTACAACTACCTCAAGGAGGAGTCGGACCGGGTGCGGCTGCGGGACTCGGTGCGCCTGTGCATGCAGTTGGCGGACCACCCCGATTTCCAGAACCTGATCCAGGAGTGCATCGAGCCGCCGGCGGATGCCCTGGAGAGCGACGAGGCGTTGGACGCCTGGGTGGCTCGCGAAGTGACCACATCCCAGCACATTTCGGGCACCTGCAAGATGGGGCCGGACAGCGACCCCATGGCGGTGGTGGACCAGTTCGGGCACGTGAAGGGCGTTACCAACCTGCGTGTCGCCGACGCCAGCGTGATGCCCGACTGTATCCGGGCCAACACCAACGTCACCTCGATGACCATCGGCGAGCGCGTCGCTGAGTTCATCAAGGAAGGGCGGTAAAAACCGCCAATCGGGGATCTGTAGGGGCGAATAATCATTCGCCCCTAGTCATAGGTAGGTATTTCATGCCTCCCGCACGAAAATGGGAACGTATAGAGGACCTTGCGGTCCTGCACCTGTACCGGGGCAAGGTGGCGAAGGACAGCCGCGAGGTGGCGGCGCTGGCCGCGGCCCTGGAACGAAGCCGGCAGTCCATCGGCGCACGGATACAGGCGTTCGCGGGGCTGGATCCGGCCAACCCATATAAGCCATCGAGCAAGGCCACCGCGCTCACGCAATCGGTTTGGGCCGAATACCTGGCGGATAGGACGGCGATAGCGGTGGAGGGTCAGCGGGCGTACCTGGGGATACTGAACCGCTACTCGATGGGTCGGCCGTAGCTGTCAGGTTATCAGGACTGTGTGAGTTGTGGATTTATATCGCATTTATTGATCGCACTGTGGTTTGCTAAAATCCATAGCGGTTCCGTTAATCGATTTTATTTGGTATCATGGAATCTCACTAAGGAGATTGTGCAATGGCGAATTTGACAGGTGATCCCAAGATAGATGCTCTGTTGATCGAACACGCTGAGGAGATCAGTCGCCTGGAGGCTCTGGCCAACGAGAAGGCGGAAGAGAACAAGCGGTTGATTGCCAAGATTCTCGAGAGTCGAGCAAAGCGCCTCGGTGCGGTCGCAGCTAAGTAGCCCGCTGGTTCCCAACGGTCTGTATGAATCAAGGGCAGGACTGGCTGACGGAAAGAGCCGAGGTTTTGATAGTCCGCGAAAATGTAGTGGATATCCTTACCAAGTACGCCATCCCATTGGTCGAGATACTGGGCCGTCAGGACTACGTCGCAATGCTGCGAAACGGTGTGCTGAACGTCATGGAAAGAGGAGACTACAAACGAGCATTCGAAAATTTATCCGATTTTGCTCTGGAAGACCCGGTTCTGGATAAGTTATTGCCTCAGTTGATCGACAACGCTGAACCCGGTCTGGCATTGCTGGCGCAATTGGCTCACGAATACAGACTTGACGATTGAGAAACATCGACCGATGAGTTTCGCTACGATAAGAACGTAGCGCTAGCTAAAGACAACGGAGCCAATCGCCAGGGGCGGGTTTTGAAACCCGCCCCTGCGCACGTCTGCGATGCCCCCAAGTCTAGACGAGCACGCCGAAGCCGGACTTGGTGCAGATTTCCAGGCGGTTGTGGTCGGGGTCGTGGAAGTAGAAGGCCTGCTGGCCGTCGTGGCGGGTCTGGATGTCGGTGCACTCGACGCCGATGTTCTGCAGTTCGTCGCGCGCGGCGGAAATATCGTCCACCTCGAACGCGGTGTGATGCGATGGCGCGGATGGGGCGTCGGGATTCTCGATGATGTGGACCATTGCGCCGCTGGGTAGCTGGAGCCAGTAGAGGTTGTCGTTGTCCACCATCTTCGGAATCTGCTTGACGCCCAGGACTTCCTCGTACCACTTGAGGGCGATGTCCTTGTCACGGACGTTGTAGGTGATGTGGTTGATGGCCTTGAGGCGTATGTTGTCAGCCATGAGTCCCATGTTCAGTTTTCCTCCGGTTGTGAGTGGGTAATCGCTGCATGATTGTAACGCGTACAGTTCACCCTCACCCTGAACCTCTCCCATCGAGGAAAAGGGGATTGGACGAGGCGGATCAGATGTTGAGGAGGCGTTCGAGGTTCCCGAAGAGGATGGAGTCCTTCTCCTCGCGGGAAAGGCTCTCCAGGCCCAGCAGCCAGGCCACGGGCCAATCGGCGCACATATCGAAGGGCCAATCGGTCCCAAAGACCACCTGCTCAATGCCCACCATGTCGATGAGCATACGCAAGCCCTCCTCACTGTGGGTTAGACAGTCGTAGTAGAAACGGTTCAGGTAGGCGCTGGGTGGCTGGTCGATGTTAACGCGGGCCTCGGGGCGGACCTGCCAGCCACGATCCATGCGGCCGATGCCATAGCAGGCGTATCCGCCGCCGTGGCTGAGGCAGACCCTGAGATCGGGGTAGCGGTCCATCACGCCACCGAAAACGAATGACGCGAAGGTGACGGCGCGGTCGGCAAGGTTGCCGATGGTGTTGGGCAGGTGGTAGCGGTCGAGGCGCGGGGACACGATGGTGCTGCCGCCCTGGTGGATGAGGAACATTGCGCCGAGACGTTCCGCGGTGGCCCACAGCGGGTTGAAGTAGGGATCATCGAAAGTACGCCCGTTGACGTGATCGCCGATCATGGCGCCCTTGAGTCCAAGCTGCTCCACGGAGCGCGTCAGTTCCTCGATGGATGCGCCGACGTCCTGCATGGGCAGGTGGGCCAGACCGGCGAACCGATCGGGGTATTCCTCGGTAAGCTGGGCAACGTAGTCGTTGCACTCGCGGTGCATGGCCAAGGTCTGGTCTGGGTCCAGATCGTAGAAGTACATGTTGGCGTTGGTGGACAGGACGTGCACGTCCACGCCGAGGGACTGCATATCGGCGATGCGCTGTTCGGGCGTCCAGAAAGTACGAGGGTTGTAGCGGTGCTGATTGTAGAGCGTGGGGGCGCTGACGCCGAACCAGTTATCGCCGCTCTGCATGGCCCGGAGGGCGCTGGCAGGGGTGATGTGCGCGTGAACGTCGAGGACTCGTACTGCCATAGGGTGCCGTCTCCTCTCTCGGGGGCGACGTTGTTTGTGTATCAACGGAATCGGGCCGGCTTGACGCGCTTGGATTATAGACGGTTTCGGGAAATCCGTCAGTCGCGACGCACACAGGCCAGGCATATAACGGTGGTTGGGCAGAAAGTTCTGGTGGGCCGGCGGCGAGTCGTCCAACTGCGACCACAATGCCAACTCCGAGCGAGGCTACCGACCCTAGACTCCGTGGCATCGCCTGCGTCGCTCCATCCGGGCCCGACAGATAAACGTCAGCGCATCATCAATAGGGGTTATTTTTGATAGTAATGCCGCTACAGTATCATTAAAATAGAATTGACAATCGTTCCGCACGTGAGTAGCATCGTCCCTCGCTGGCAGTCCCGGACTGTCGAGCGTAATTTTTTTGTTTCGGCGCCAAGCCGATTCAGGCAAGAGCGGTATTCACGGAGGACTCACTCAATGGATTTGCGACGAATCTGGCATCCAAGAACCTTGCTTGCGTTAGGGGCGCTGGCCGTAACCGGTGTATTGGTCGCCTGCGGTGGCGCGACTACGACCACCCCGACCACCACCGGCGATACGTCCGGCGGCGCGAGCGCACCGGCGGCGCAAGCAGCCACCCCCACCCTCAACCCCTTCGCCGGCGTGGTGGAACCAACCCCCACCGCCCCACTGGACGTCGCACCGACGGCGGTTCCGGTGCCCACAGCCATGTTGGCCGTTGACCAGCGGCCCGACTGGTGGCAGGAAGGCGAGTCCCAGCATTATCGTGGCGATTTCCCGTTGGTGGCGACCAGCAACCCCGGTTTCTGGGACGTCCACTACGGCGGTTCCATGAACACCGTGCTGATTCCCTCGGGTCCGCGTTTCAACCAGATTCTGGAATACAACCCGATCAATACCAATGAGATTATCGGGGACCTGGCGGTCAGTTGGGAGTCGTACGAGGATGGGGACGAGTTCGGGTACATATTCAACCTGCACCCTGATGCCACCTTCTCGGATGGCCACCCGGTTGAAGCAGAGGACGTCGTGTTCTCCATCAATCGCATCACCCTAGGACAGGTCGAAGAAGGCGTGCTGCGCGCCCGCACCGGCTTCCTGAACAATTTCGTAGTGCATGGCACCGCCGAGGTCGTAGATGCGAAGACGGTCAAGATTCCCCTGCGGTTCCCCGCCGCGGGGTTCCTGCCCAACCTGGCCTCCGACTACATGAAGGTCTATCCCAAGCACGTGGGCGAGAACCTGACCCAGGAACAGGCCAACACCGGCAAGACCCAGGTCGAAGCGTTGGCCGCCATCAACGCCGGTACACCCGACAGCCTCATCGGCTCCGGCCCGTGGATGCTGCGCGACTGGGAAAAGGACTCCGGTTATTCTTATGACCGCAACCCCAACTACTTCAAGACCGGGCGTCCCTTCTTCGACGGCTTGAAGATATTCCTGATCCGCGACACTGCCCGCCGTTTGTCGGCGTTGCAGGCCGGACAGGTCTACGGTTCCTACCAGCCGGTGACCGGCAGCAACCGCCCCGAGGACATGGCCCGCCTGGAAGAAGACACCGGCGGCCGTGTGCGAGCCGTCATCCTGGAAGCTTCCGGTGTACAGGCCTTCTTCCTGAACCACCAGAAGCCGCCTTTCGACGACCCGCGGGTGCGGCGAGCGATGTACCTTGGCATTGACCGGGACAACGCCGTGGAAAAGGCTATTTTGGGATTTGGACAGCCCGGCACCTTCTTCGCGCCCGGCGTCGTGGAAGACCTGGAAGACCTGCGCGCCAACAACGCCGCCTACGGCGACCGTGAGGCTGCGTTGGCCGAAGCTCGTCAGTTGCTCACCGAGGCCGGCTATCCCGACGGTTTCGAGGTTACGCACAACGTGGTGAACTCCAACCCCTCACTGTCCACGGCTGAGACGGTGGCGCCTCAACTTCGGGAAGACCTCAACATCAACATCATCATTCAGCCCACCGACCTGGCTACAATGTACGTCGGGCTGCGGGATGGCGTGTCCCACTTCGACGGTGTGGGAACCGGAGTCATTCTGCGCGACCCGGGCGACATCATCAACCAGTTCTACCTCCAGGACGTGCTGCGCAACCCGCACAACTGGCAGCACGACCGTGTTGACGAGCTCATTGACCTCCAGAACCAGGAGGTTGACCCCGCAGTTCGCCAACAGCATCTGGAATCTCTGGCCGAGATCCTGCACCAGGGCGAGAGCCACTGGTTGCCGGTGCTGTGGTACTCCAGCGGTGGCGCCTTTGACTGCCGAATCCGCAACTACCATTACCCGCCCACGGTTCAGTTGGTGAAGAAGTGGGACCACGTGTGGTGGGCCGGTGGAGAGGCATCCTCTTGCGACCACAACGCCAACACTGACCGGGGATACCGACCGTAGCCATTTGCTGCTGCCACCACCCCCAACGCGATCATGGCCGGCTCTGACCTCCAACGGGGCCGGCCACACGTGCATAATATCTTTGATCTGTCTAACTAGTTCAGCCGCAGCCGGAGTTTGAGGAATGTCCCAGTATCTGATTAGAAGATTTCTCCTCTTCATTCCCACCATGCTGCTGGCCACCATTCTGGTGTTCGGGCTTTTCTCCATAGTGCCGGGGGACGCTGCCGTTTTCCTGCTCACCGGCGAGGACGCCAGCGGGACGGTCACCAACGAAGACTTTGAGCGTTTGCGCGAGGACCTGGGCCTCAACCGTCCAATCTACGTGCAGTACGCCGACTGGCTGTGGGGCGTCGTCCGCGGGGACTTGGGGATATCGCTCTACTACGGCCAACCCTTCGGGTTGGAGTTGGTTGAAAGGTTCGCCAGAACCTTTGAACTGGCGGTGCTCGCCATTGTGATGGCTTTCGCCACCGCCGTGCCGTTGGGCATTCTGTCAGCAATGAAGCAGGACTCCGGCCTTGACTATGCCAGTCGGGTCATCGCGCTGCTGGGCATCGCCATGCCGACTTTCTGGATCGGCGTTCTGGTTATTTACGCTCTGGTGTATGGGACGGGATGGTTACCGCCCCTGGAATACGCGCATTTATGGGAAGACCCGATCCAGAACCTGAAGCTGATGGTACTGCCGGCAGCGGTGATCGGATTCCATGACATGGCATTCACAGCCCGCGTCACCAGATCGGCGATGCTGGAAGTGATGCGCGAAGACTATATGCGCACCGCCCGCTCCAAGGGCCTGCGCGAGTGGGTCGTGGTGGGTCGCCATGCGCTGAAGAACGCGCTGCTTCCGGTGGTCACGGTGTCCGGCTACCAGTTCGGTCGCCTGCTGGGCGGCGTCATCATAGTTGAGCAGATTTTCGTCGTCCCCGGCGTCGGCAACTTCTTGATCGACGCCATCAACCACCGGGACTTTCCGGTGATCCAGGGCGTGATTCTGATGACGGCCGCGGTGGTGCTGCTGCTCAACCTGATCATAGATATGCTCTACGGCATACTGGACCCACGGATTCGGTACTCGTAAACGCACGTCCGCAAACGATAATTCCAACAGGTTCTCATCGGCAGGTGTTGCCATGATTGATCAGACCACGGAACAGGCGACTTTAACCCGGGAAGAGCTTCCCGCTCCGGGGTTAACCTCGCGGGCATGGACCAGCTTATTCCGGTTCGTCAGGACGAAACCCCTGGGCGCGGTCGGCGGGGTTATCGTCCTGCTGCTGGTGGTTGTGGCGCTTCTTGCGCCGGTGCTGGCGCCCTACGATCCCAGGTCCACACCCGCATTGCCGTGGGAGGCCCCCAACGCCAACCACCTGCTCGGCGCCGACTACGTGGGCAGGGACGTATTGAGCCGGCTGATCTACGGCGCGCGCATTTCGTTGTACGTTGGCTTGGGTAGCGTGGTCGTTGGCATCACCGGCAGCTTCATTATCGGAGTGGCGCTCACCTACATCGGCGGCATAGTGGACACCGTGTCGCAACGTATCGTGGACGCCCTGATGTCGCTGCCCGGCCTGCTGATCGCCCTGGCGATCATGGCCGTGGTGACGCCGTCGCTGAACACCGTGATCCTTGCCATAGTGATTGGCATGATCGCGCCCGTGATCAGAACAGTGCGCTCACAGGTATTGTCCCTGCGCGAGTTGGACTATGTGACGGCGGCGACGGCAATCGGCGCCCCACCCTGGCGCATCATCCTGCGGCACATCGTGCCCAACTGCTTCGCCACGTACCTGGTGCTGGCGACGTATTACCTCGGCTTCGCCATCATCATTGAGTCGTCGCTGTCGTTCCTGGGCGTGGGCACTCCGCCCGACCAGCCAAGCTGGGGCGGGATGCTGGTTCGTGCGGCTTCGGCCCACGTCAAAGCCGGTCCGTGGCTGGCCATATCCCCCGGCCTAGCCATCTTCATGGTGGTGATGGGATTCAACCTGCTGGGCGACGCCCTGCGCGACGTGTTCGACCCGCGCCTGCGCGGACGATAGGCCACCAATAACGTACCAAGCGAAAACGGGAGGCAGGGCAAAACCGCCGATGCCTCCCGCTCGTATTTTAAAGAAACCTTGCCGCCGCCACCGCAATGGCCAACAGCGCGGCCATGACACCAGTGAATCTGATCAACAAGCGATTGCCCATGGCATCAATCTTGCCTTCCAACCGACGGTTCGTGGCGTCAATCCTGCCGCCCAGACGCGCATCCATGGCGTCCATCTTGCCTTCCAGCCTGGCAATGTCTTCCTTGGTGGCCAAGGTGGGCAGGATGGTGTCCAAGCGAGTTTCCAATATGGTTACGCGCTCTTCCAGGGTTGGGCCGGGAGTCGTCATCAAAGGTTCCTTTTGAAAAACATATTCCGCTAACTATGGTATTAGTATCACATGTTTTTCACACCATTACAACACGCGCTGCATAACCAACGCCTTGGTCGCGCATCATTGCTGACGGCGCTGGCTGTGCTGGCATGGTTGTTGCTGGCCTGTACGCCGACGCAGGGGACCCCGGGCGGAGAGCCGTGGGAAACCACGCCCGCGCCCACCGACGCCATCGCGCCAACCCTCGCTCCCGCCGCCGCGCTGCCCACTGCGGAGTTGGCTGACACCGCGACCCCATTGCCCACTGCACGAGTCGAATCGGCGGCCACCATGCTGCCGGCGGCCACGTCGCTACCGGTGGCAAGCGAGGGAAGTGTGATGATGGTCGAGGCCGACGAGGCGGAACGAACCCGCGGCAAGTATGAAAACCTGCTCCGTGCAACATGGGCGACCGACTTCTCCCGCACCACCATCTCGTTCGACGAGATCATGACCGGCGGCCCGCCCAAGGACGGCATACCTGCCATCGATGACCCGCAGTTTGAATCCGTCGCTGATGCCGACGAATGGCTGGACGACCTGGAGGCGGTGCAGGTGGTTGACCTGAACGGCGACGCCCGCGCGTATCCGGTGCAGGTGATGGTGTGGCACGAACTGGTCAACGACACCGTGGGAGGTGAACCCGTCGTCATCACGTATTGACCACTGTGCAATACCGCCTTCGTGTTCAGGCGGACGGTTGACGGCGAGACACTGGACTTCGGGACGACGGGCGCGCTGCGGGACAGCAACCTGCTTATGTACGACCGGCAGACCGAGTCCTGGTGGCAGGAGTTCGGCGGCGAGGGAGTCATCGGCCACTACGCCGGCCAAAAGCTGGAACAACTGTACCTGTCCATCGCGTCGTGGGGCGATTTCAAGGCCATGTACCCGGATGGGCAAGTCCTTTCGCGACCCGACTCCGGTCGCTCCTACGGCAGCAACCCCTACGCGGGCTACGACCGCCCGGGCAACTCTCCCTTCCTTTTCGACGGTCCGGAGGATCCCCGCCTGCCGGCCGTGGAAAGGGTTGTCGCGCTGGAGCGGGGCAGCGACGCGTGGGCGGTGTCGTTCACCACGCTGGCGGAGGAGCGAGTGGTGTCGGCATCAGTAGCCGGCGAGGACATCGTGGTTTTCTGGACGCCCGGCACGGCGTCGGCTTTGGACCGAGGTTCGATCAAATCGGGCCGCGACGTGGGCACCGCCGGCATCTTCTCGCCGGTAGCGCCGGATGGCGAGATGCTGACGTTTACCGCAGATGCTGAAGGTACCATCACCGACGAGCAAACCGGCAGCGCGTGGAACATCTTTGGGAACGCTACCAACGGCCCGCTGGAGGGAACCCAACTGACACCGGTTCCCGGACGCATCGGGCAGTTGTGGTTCTCGTGGGCGGTTTACAGGCCGGATACGGTGGTGTATCAAGGGAGAGGATAGCGGCTCATAAATCGGCACTGGTACGGCGCGCCAGCAGGGAGGGGCATTTGACGAAAGTGCTGAGATGCTTGCTGGCGATGTTCTGGACCATGAGCGCGCTGGCATTTACGATTGCGTGTGCCGACGAGCCACAGCCTGTACCCACGTCGGCGCCAGAGGCCGCACCCACCGTAGGTCCCACGGTAATGATGGCTGCTATCCCCACGCGGGAGGCTACCGCTACGCCTCTGCCTACCGCCCCCGTAGCGTCCACGCCGGTGCCCACGGCCACTTCCTTACCGGAACCCACTGCGACTTTGACGCCGGAGCCTACCGCAACTCCCGTTCCGACACCCACCGCCACACCGACGCCGGTGCCTACTGCTATACCAACGCCCACCAGCACACCCACGCCGGCACCTACCACTACTCTCGTTCCGACGCCCACCATAGCCCCAACGCCCACTCCCACCCTAACCTACACATCCGACAAAGCTGTAACGAACCGCGAGTTGGAATACGGTCACACTATTGATGTGCCAGACGCATGGAATATGGTGGAGGAGGGCCGTTACCACCGCGAATCGCCCTGGAGTTGGTTACAGATTACTTCGCAAGCCGTGCCCAGAGGCAACAATATCGACCGATTCGCTGAGTCGGTACGTGACCGGGCGGAACAGGATTGGTGGCCTACACGCTCGCTGTTTGAACTGACGTCGTTCCAAAAACGGGAGGCTAACGGCCAACCATCCTATTTGATCCGTTATCGCGTACAGGAGAGCCCCCAATATTGCGTGGTGAATGTCGTGGAGTTGGTAACGATGGCCGATTCTTTGCCTGGCCCCGCCCAAGGGTTTCGGGTGCGGGCGTGGATGTGCGACCACGACGCACTGACGCACGACAAGGCCAGAATGGAGATACTGGACAGATTTCAAATCGACACGCGGCCGGCGTCCTATTACGAGCAATTCCTTTCCGTCAAAGGCGTCAACGTCAAAGCCACCGGGAAGGTAGACCCGCAAGCGCTAATGGCGGCAGCGGGCATGATTGGCCCAATGCTATCAGGGCGCGAAGACATAGCCCCGTGCATGGCGGACGCGGGTGGAGACCTCGCCATCATCCCCAAGGACGAGTTTGTGACCACGCTTCCCGAATATGGCGGGTTGAAAGGTCGCAGCGATTTTACCGGCAGAACCTACGAATCTTTCGCGATACGCGGCCTCGGGGGTGTCAGGGGCCAACCCGTATCATCGGCGTCGGAGGAGTCGGTCCTCGGCCTTGATATTAGGGAATATCCCCATAACCGATTTCCTTTCGACGCCTTGATAACGGTGCACGAATTTGCCCATGGGATTCAGAATGTGTGCTTCACCCAAGAAGACCACAAGAAGTGGAACGCTTTTTACGCTGCCGCAAAGCAGGACGATATCTTTCCAGGAACCCACATGATGCATGACACCAAGGAATTTTTCGCGGTGTTCACCACCGCATATTTTGAAGTGACGGACGAGATTGGCAGGGGCGCTGGCCGGAGCACGATCCGCAAAGAATATCCAGAGATTTTCGCGTTCCTGGAGGAGTTGTACGGAGACGCCGTCCTGCCACCGGAATTGCGGAAGCGCAGATGGTAAGCCTCTACCCCCGCCAAACGTGCCGCACGCCGCGCACGGACGCCAGGCGTTTCTCCGCGAGGAGGTCGGCCGCCCGGGCCGTGGAGATTTCCTTTTTGCTCGACGTGGCGAGAACCGCCGCCATCTGCTCATAGATCCGCTCGGTCTGCTGCCGGGAGCGGTCCGGGTTGTAGGGCTGTCCGATCTCGGCGGCGGCGTTGATGATGCCGCCGGCGTTGATCAGGAAGTCCGGCGCGTAGATGATGCCGCGGCGGTGGAGTTCCTCGCCGTCCTCGGGGGTCGCAAGCTGGTTGTTGGCGCCGCCGGCGACGATGCGGCAGTTCAGGCGGTCGATGGTCTCGGCGTTGATGACGCCGCCCAGTGCGCAGGGCGCGAATATGTCGCACTCGGTGTAGTAGATTTCGTCGGGATCGACCACCTTGACGCCCATGTGGCGCGCCTTGTCCAGCGCGACATCGCTGATGTCGGTGGCGAAGATTCGGGCGTCGTCCTCCAGCAGGTGTTCGGCGGTATGGGATGCCACCTTGCCGAAACCCTGCATGGCGATGGTGCGCCCCCGCAGCGAATCGTCGCCCCAGGCGTGGGCGGCGCAGGCGCGCATGCCCATGTAGATGCCCAGGCCGGTCATGATGGAAGTGTCGCCGCTGCCGCCCAGGGTGGTATCCAGGCCGACGACATGGTCGGTTTCCTGGTGGACGTACTCTAGGTCCCGGCCGGTGGTGCCGACGTCGGTGGTGGTGAGATAGCGGCCACCGAGAGTGTCCACGAACCGCCCCCAGGCACGCAGCAGACCCTCGGTCTTGTCGGTGTGCGGGTCGCCGATGATGACACCCTTGCCGCCGCCCAGGTTCAGGCCGGCGGCCGCGGACTTGTAGGTCATGGCCTGGGAGAGGCGGAGAGCGTCGGTCAGCGCGTCGGCCTCGGAGGCGTAGGGCCACATGCGGGTGCCGCCGCACGACGGGCCCAGCGTAGTATCGTGAATCGCGATGATGCCGCGCAGGCCACTCTCGGGGTCGCTGTACATGGAGACCTGCTCGTGGCCGAATTTGACCATCTTATTGAGAACGTTCATTGCATCGCCTCCTCTTGGAAAATTAATGGATGGCAGCGACGAAGGGACGCGGGGCTTGAAGCATCACGTAGCGGCGCGTGCTTCTACTACTATTATAAAACACGATACCGGCTGCACCGGACGCCTTGGGGTATAATCCCCGCAGTTTTATCCGCAGAATCAACATGAGGAGAACATCTAAATGCCTCCCAAGCAGTACGAAAATCCGCCCGGCCTCGTGATCGAAGCGACCAAGGAATACCGGGCGATTATCAAGACCGACAAAGGCGACATGACGATCCAGCTGATGCCGGAGGTTGCGCCACGAACGGTCAACAACTTCGTCTTCCTGGCCAAGGATGGCTTCTACGAAGACAACCAGTTTCACCGGGTGATCAACGGGTTCATGATCCAGGGCGGTTGCCCGCAGGGCGACGGCACGGGCGGACCCGGCTACCGTTTCCGCGACGAAGAGGTGACGCGTTCCTACACGCGGGGCACGCTGGCTATGGCCAACGCCGGCCCGAACACCAACGGCAGCCAGTGGTTCATCGTGCACGGGGCCGATGTGGGACTGCCGCCCAACTACACCATTTTCGGCATGCTGACAGAGGGCGACGACGTGCTGGAGGCATTGGCGACGTCGCCGGTGCGCCAGAGCCGGGGCGGTGAAAACAGCCAACCCACCGAACGCCTTGCGATCCGGAACATCGAGATCACCGAGACTGACCGCTGATAACCGCTGTTCCGTGCCGTAAGGGTCTGAATACGGCAAACACAGCAGGGGTGGGCTCCGCAGCCTGCCCCTGAATATTTTAGCGACGGCGAGCCGGGGAGGGAGCGCCGTTGTTATCCATAAATCCGTCCGGTCTGCATTGCCGCGGCAGGCCGGGCGAAGCTGGAAGCGTCGGCATGCGTGTGCATGAAATTCCGACCAGGATCGCTATACTACGGTTGGGTGGTCGCCGGAGCGTCGGGGAGCATCGGGTTCGCCAACGCCGCGTCCGCCATATCGATACTGACCATATTTGTCGTGCCCATGTCCGAGGAATTCGGATGGGGTCGCACGGAGATCGCCGGCGCAACGACGTTGGGGGCGATCCTGGGGGCGGCGTTGGCGCCGTTCATCGGGCGGCTGGTGGACCGGTTCGGGTCGCGGCTCACGCTGGTGATCGGCGGGGCCATCATAGGGTTGGGCTGCGTGTATCTGTCGTTGATGCAGACCCTGACGGGTTTCTACGTCGCATTCACGATTTCGCGCATCGCAGATCAGGGCGGAGTCAAGATTGGCGCGTCGGTAGCGGCCGGGAAATGGTTCCAAAGATACAGGGGACGAGCCACGGGGTTGGTGTTCCTGCTCGAGACGGTAGGCGTGATTGTACTGGCGCCGATGACGCAGTTGGTGATCGGCCAGTGGGGATGGCGCTCGGCGTGGCTGATGCTGGCAGTGCTGATGTTCGTGCTGGGCGTTATCCCGTGCGCGCTGTGGGTGCGCCGGCAGCCGGAGGACATGGGGCTGAGCGTGGACGGCGACAGCCCGACGACCGGCACAGCAACGGCTCCCGAAGCCAGTCCGCTCATGGTGAGCCTGTCGAACCACGAGCGGACCGTTGTCAACGGGGAGACTCCGGCTGCGGCAATCACAGCGGAGGAGCCGTCGCTGACGCTGGGCGAGGCGGCGAGGACGCGGGTGTTCTGGGTCGCGCTGGTGTCGCTGTTTCTGGGCAGCAACGCGATGGCCGGGCCGGGATTGCACCTGGTGCCGTACCTGACGGAGCGGGGGCTCAGCGCGACGGCGGCGGTGGGAGCCATCAGCGTGATGGCCACGTCGGGCGCGGTGGGCGCGATGGGGTCGGGCATAGCCGCGGATCGGGTATCTCCGCGCTGGCTGATGGTGGCGCTGTACCTGCTGGGCACGGCGGCGCTGACGCTGCTGGTACAGACCGACACGCTGGTCGAGACCTATGCGGTGGTGATCCTGATGGGGCTGATCGGCACCGGGATCAACACGCTGGCGCCGCTGATGTGGGCGGCCAGCTACGGACGCGGATCCCTGGGGGCGATACACGGCGTGGGCCGCGCATCACAGGTATTGGGGTTCGCCTTCGGGCCGTTGGTTGCGGGGATCGCATACGACCGCACCGACACCTACCGGGAGGTGTTCCTGCTTATGGCCGGCGTCGCGCTGGTAGCGGCAGTCCTGATGGCGGCGGCGCGGTCGTGGCGGAGGGGGTAAGGATGGGGGTAATTCGATCAGGGCAGCGTTCCATGAAGTTGATGCTTCGAAAGACTCGGGATGACCGGACTGTTCAGGCCGCGTTGTACATATTATTCCCCAACTCTTCACTTATAGTGGTACGATATGATCAGAGAGTTGGAGGATTATTTCATTGACCACCACTTCAGTCCAAGACCAAATCGACGAACTGTTTGCCGACGCCCGCCAAATCCAAGCACAAGCGGTCGAACGTCTCGAATATGGCGACATCCGAGATGCGGCGGAGAAAGCCTGGTGCGCCACAAAACGCGCCACCGATGCCCTGATTCTGGCCCGCACCGGAGAGCAACCTGGACCCACCGGCCTCACCAGCGACAGCCTCGATGACCTGGTAGCGGCAGACCCGGCGGTGGCTCCGCTAGAGGGCCTATACTACAGCCGCCTCAGCCAGTTGCACGGCTCCTGCTTTTACACCGGGGCGTGCAACAGGCACTCTGAGCGTCGCATCAGGGAAACTGCTGATTACATCGACGATGCCGAGGCGCTGGCCGCCGAATAACCAGCAGCGCCAGGGCAATCGCATTTCAATTGTCGGCCCTTGGATAAGACTCTCCCGGCCACCGTCATACCGGCGAAAGCCGGTATCCAGTGCCTGAAATCGGCAGTTTCGCGGTCGCTTTCTTCATTCGGCGGCCTCTGGACTCCGGCTTGCGCCGGAGTGTCGGGCGTCTAAATTCAAAATGCGATTGCCCCGCCAGCGGCGCCCGCTATTCAATCTCTCTTCCGCTTGGGCTGCTGCGATCGGCTGAAGCAATACGCGCGTCGCCGAATGCCCGCGTGTGGATTCACTAGATTCGCAAACGAAGCGCAACATCTGCTTATGGTGTGGCCATGGGAATGTACAATAAGCCTCAATGAAACGGACTGACACGGGTGATGACCATGAACGACTGGAGCACATGCACGGCCATCGAGAGCCGCCCGGGCAAAGTCAGTGGCGCATGGATATTCAAAGGCACCAGGGTGCCGGTGTCTGCGCTTTTCAACAACTTGAAAGGGGGAGCCACCATCGACGAGTTCATGGAATGGTTCCCTGGGGTAACACGCCACCAGGTGGAAGCGGTCCTGAGTCATCAGATCGCATCATTGGAGAGCGGGCCCGACCATTAGGATACTGCTGGACCACAGCGTGCCGCGACCTCTCAAGAATAATTTGCCTGGGCACGACGCGCACACCGCTGCGGAAAGAGGGTCAGGGCTTTTTTAAAGTTAATCCGTCATTCCGGCGAAAGCCGGAATCCAGAACATTGCGAACACAACGATCTGCTGAATTCCGGCCAAAGCGGGAATGACGCTTCGGGGTGAAAGGCCGCCATACAGGACTTTGAAAAGGCCCTGAAAGAGGGTGGCAGGAGTTGCACAACGGTAAACTCCTGGATCGAGCCGAGGCGGACGGCTATGAGTTACTGATCACTGCCGACCAGCAAATGCCCTTTCAACAGAACTTTGCCCGAACGAATACTTTGCCCGAACGAATATCAGCGTCCTGATCCTTACCACCAACTCCTGGCCGGATTTACGACAACGCCTGGACGATGTGAACCAGGCTGTGAACGATCCCGGCCGCAGCCAAATAACCGAATTGGACATCCGGTAAAGGCCCGTTCCTCCCGGCAGGCAAATCACCTACGAGTCGTCGCCGGCAGCAGGTGCCGGAGCGGGCGCGGAGACCGTGGGCGTGGCCTGGGGGGTGGTCGGAATTTGGGGGCGCTTGGCGAACAGGAAGCAGACGCCGCCGGCGTAGTTGAATCCCGCGAGTACCAGGAAGGCGACGGTGTAGGTACCGGTCCAGTCGTACATGTAACCGGCGAAGGGGCTGGAAATCAGCAGCAGGCCGTTCATGGGGATGGTGCTGATGCCCAGGATCTTGCCGAAGTTGCCGCGCCCGAAGTACTCGCCCCTTATGGACGTGGTCAGCGGGTTGCGGCCGCCGAACCCTACGCCGAATATCACGGCGAAGGCGTAGAACATCCATAACTCGCTGCTGAAGGTGAGCAGCACCACGGCGCTGGCCTGGATGATGGTGAACACGAACAGGCCGATGCGCTTGGGGAACCGGTCGCCGACGTAGCCGCCCAGGGGCTGGGCGAACATGGACATGATGGTGTAGAGGATCACCACCGTGCCGGCGTATTCCTGGAGTCCCTCGTCCTTGAGCAGCAAGCCCAGGTGGGTGAAGATGGCCAGGATGATCATGCTGGTCATGCCGTGGCCGACTGCGATGAGCCAGAATGCCGGCGTGCGTACCGCCTGCTGTGCGGTGAGTCCCTGGGGCTGGGTTTGGGCCGCTGCGCCGCGCCGGGTCTGCGGCGTGTTCGTGCCCTCGGCCTGGAGTCCCATGTCCTCGGGCCGGTTGCGGATGAGATAGGACAGGGGGAACGCGACGGCCAGGATGAGGATGGCGATGATGAGCGCGACGTTTTCCCATCCGATGGCGCGGCCGACGTTCAGGGTGATGCCGGTGAAGGGGACGCCCACGCTGCCGTTGATGCCCAGGTCGATGAGGGGGATGACGATGAGCGCGCCGCCGCGGCTCATGAAGTTGGCCCAGCCCATTGCGGAGGCCATGCGGCGGGAGAACCAGTTGTTGATGGTGGTCATCATGGGCACCCAGCTACCCATGCCCTGGCCGGCGGCCATCACCATGTAGGCCACGTAGAACATGTAGAGGGGCGCGACGGGCCAGAATCCGGCGTCGATCTGCCAGAAGATCAGGAACCCGAGGCCCAGGATGATGAACCCGATGAGGACCATCTTGCGGCCCCCGAGCTTGTCGGTGAGGTAGCCCTCCAACGGGCCCATGAGGCCGCCCTCGATGCGGGTGAGGGTCAGGGCCAGCGACAGTTGCCCGCGGGGCCAACTGAACTGATTCTCCAGCGCGACGGCCCAGAGGGTCATGGCGTGGAACAGCGGGACGGTGGCGATCGTCATCACGAAGCCGGTCGCGAAGACGATGTACCAGCCGTAATAGATGTTGGGCCGGCGGAATCCGAAACGCGAACCGCCGGACGGCGGCGCCTGGGTGGTCATGACAAAAGCGCAAAGATAGCGTCCGCGACGGGCGGATCCACCAAAGGTGGACCGGAGGCGGACGGTTACGTAGCAACGCCTATTCTACGCCTTTTGGGAATATGGGCACAAGGCATAGTATGTGATGACGAATATCACGGGATACGCCTGTTGGTATCGTTGGAGAGGCGGTGTCGATCGGTGCCTTGCGACGCTTGGGGTGGTGCCCGCACTGAAGGCAGATCCAGTCGGAATCGCGGCGATTCTCAAAATTCACGTAGAGGTCGCCGCCGCAACGCCGGCAGCCTCGAAAGACATATCTGGTCAAGAGTGGCTCCTGTAACCGTAGGTCGGGTAATTTGGCCCTCCTATCAGTTTTGGAGCAGCAGTATCATAGTAGTATATGTGTTCGCTTTTGGTGAAGAGCATAGTGTCACCGCGTTGACATATATAACGACAAATGACACGATTGGCGCATACAAACTCAGCTATGGGAGTACAATAGACCCATGCCGCCCGCCACCTACACGGAAGCGCCCGCGTTGCGGGATGAACGCATCGGCAAGCACCTGGCGAAATGCCGGGAATACTGGCTGAAGTGCCCGGCCTACCTGGAGGAAGAGGACCTGTGCCAGGCGGGAGAGAAGGCGTGGGGCGCGGTGGCGCAGATGACCAAAGCGGTGGCCAGCGAACGGGGTTGGCGGCACTTTCGTCACGCCGAACTGCTGGCGGCGATCAGGGAGATTGCCGACGAGTCGGATGACCGCATTACGATCCGCGAGTCCATAGAGTTAGTGCGGTCGATGCACCCCGAATCCTATGAAGTGAACCTGGATCGGATCACAGTGGAAATGGGCATGGCCCGGGCTGCGATGCTGCTGGAAAAGTTCTGGGAGCTTGTACCGGCACGACACACGGGCGGGCGGACGTTTGCCGAGTGGCTGGCGTAGGCGGACTGAGGGAACGTCTCAGGCCGGGACAGTTTGGCGGCGGCGGCCGATGAAGTCGGCGGCCCACATGGCAATGATGGACCCGAAGGTCATGCCGGCGGAGACGATGAACGCCTGGATGTAGTCGCCCTGCAGGTCGAACATGATGCCACCGATGATGGGGCCTAGGAATATGGCGGAGCCACGTCCCATCTCGACGAACCCCATCACCGTGCCCAGGGAATCGGCGGGAAAGAGGTCGGCGGCCTTGGCGCCCACGATGAGGCCGCTGATGCCGTCGGTTACGCCGGCAAAAAACACGTAGATGGCAAGCGGCCAGAAGCTGATGCCGTCGCCGAAATAGAGTACGAACAGGACGGACGCGGCCGCGACGCTCATGCCCACGGTGTACACCGACTCGCGGCCCCAGCGGTCGGTGGCTAGGCCGACCAGCGGGCGGGCGAAGAGGCTGACCAGGCCCACCGCGCCCATGGTGTTGGCAGCCTGCTGAGCGGTGTAGCCGGCCAGCACGAAGAAGGCCACCAGGTGGACCCGTATCAGCTGCACGCCCACGGATCCGGTGATGCGGGTCAGCACCAGCAGCCACATGGCGGGGTCGCGTACTGCGCTGGCTAACGCCGGCGTGCGCTGGCCGACCGGGTTGGAGTCCGGCTCGTCGGGCTGCGCCCCATCGGCGACAGGCTGCGGAGGGGTTGCAGAAGCCTCGTGGGACAGTGATTCCGGGGCGCGGCGCTGGAGCAGGCCGTTGGGCACGGCGATCATGACGGCGAAGATGACGCCGAAGATGCGGTAGGCCCAACGCCAGCCGACGGTGGTCACCAGGTATCCGGCCAGGGGGGCGAAGATGGCCTGCCCGATGGGATTCCCGCTGTCGGCCAGGCCCAGCATGCGCCCTCGCGTCTGCGGGAACCACGGGGCCAGCGTGGCCGTCATGGAGAATGACGAGATGCCGGTGTGGCCGATGCCTGAGAAAATCCCGTAGAAGATGAACATCTGCCACAGGTCGGTGGCGTAGCTGGAGGCCACCCAGCCGAACAGGATGCACAGGCCGGCCAGAGGGAGCAGGACCCGCGCGCCCCACCGGTCCAGGAGGATGCCCAGGAACGGCGCGGACAGGGCGCCGATGAGGCCGGCCGTGGAGAACACGGCGGACGTGTAGGTCGCGCTGCGGCCGAACGAATCCTTCAGGGCGTGGAAATAGACGGACTCGCTGTTCTTGGTGCCGCCCTCGATGGTCAGGTTACCCAGGGACAGGACGAATACGACCCAACCATAGTGGAGGCGGGAGCGGGCGGCGGCAAGCATCCGCCGATTATACACGCGGGAGCGCGGGGCGTTTTTGCAGGGACGGGCAGGATCCGCCAGAGGCGGACAAGTTAAACGTGATTGGGACGCGTAACCCTTCAGTTTCCAGGCGACGATCCCAAACCGTCATACCGGCGAAAGCCGGTATCCAGAAAACCGTTTCAAAGGCGACCGTGATCGAGGCCAGGATTTCCTAGATTCCGGCTCAAGGCCGGAATGACGCGTTGGTGGGCCGGCCCATGGCATCGCCAATGCACCCTCCGACATCAACCCAAACTCTCCTGATGGCCTCGGATTCTGCCTCTACCCCGGACGGCCCCGCGAGCCGGCGCGCGCGCAAAGCTTGGTGAATCCTCATCAGGTCATCCGCATCGTATTGATTCAGCGCGCCGCCTATGTCCATGACCCGCGCCATGCCTTCCAGGAAACTGGGGCGCGCGTGATAGATGCGGGTAATGCGCTTCGATGCCATTGTGGCTTTCCTCCGTCCAAATGAACGCACAATGTTCACGCAGTTGGCTGGTCAAAATGCCGCGTTGATCAGGAAGAAAAGGCTATCACCGTGCTGGGACTCTGTCCACATGGGCCCTTCCAGCAAAGCCTATTTTCAACGTGATGTTAGTGTAACCCGTACGGTGCCATCAGGTTCGTGGACGTGATTGCCCAGCGCAACTTCGATGTTCTCCAAAGCGTCCAGGATGCGCTGCTGATTGGCTTTGACCTCAGCCATATCCTCTTGCAACTTAGCCACATCCTCTTGCAACTTGGCCACGTCCCTTTGCAACTTAGCCACGTCCCCTTGCAACTCCGCCACGTCCTCTTGCAACTCAACCACGCTTATTCTCAGGCTGTAAACGTCTTCCTGGAGGTGCCGGGTGTCGTTATCAAGCCGCACGACAAAAACCATCATAGCGATAATGGCCCCGGCGATGGGCAGAACCACCGGAGCGAGCGCTGAGATTCTTTGAATCCAACTGTCCATGATTCCACACAGGGTGACAGGGAGTCAGCCCACTATACCATGACAAGAATACCACACTTAATATGCAGAACACGTTCAAGCATTTGCGAAACCAGGGCAATCGCTTTTGGAATTTACAGACTCGTCACTCCGGCGAAAGTCGCAGATGTCCGCCATAGGCGGATGCCGGAGTCCAGAGGCCGCAGGATGAAGACAACGGTCGCGAAACTGCCGATTTCAGGCGCTGGATACCGGCTTTCGCCGGTATGACGGTGAGCGGAAAAGCCTTATCCAAGGGACAACAATTGAAATGCGATTGCCCTGACCGGTGACGCCGGGGGAGGGGTATGGGAGTGCGACGTTGGTGTAACATGGGCAAATATCGACGCCGATTAGCCGATTATGGGAATGAATAACGATATGACCACCACCGACACACCACCTAACCGCCTCTACTTCGGCGACAACCTGGACATCCTGCGCCAGCACGTCGCCGCCGAGTCGGTGGACCTGATTTACCTGGACCCGCCGTTCAACTCCAACGCCACCTACAACGTGCTGTTCCGCGAACGCTCGGGCGAGGAGTCGGCGGCGCAGATCACCGCGTTCGAGGACACCTGGCACTGGGGCTGGGAATTGTTGAGGGCTTACCGTGCCGTTGTGGAGAACGGACCGGACAAGGTCGGCAAACTGCTAACCGCCCTGCATGAGTTCCTGGGCGAGAACGACATGATGGCATACCTGACCATGATGGCGCAGCGCATGGTCGAACTGCACCGCGTCCTCAAACCCACCGGCAGCATCTACCTGCACTGCGACCCGACGGCGAGCCACTATCTGAAATTGCTGCTGGATGCGGTGTTTGGCGCCCACAACTTCAGAAGCGAGATCGTTTGGAAAAGGACAAGTTCCCATAGCAGTTCCAAGCGATGGGGGCCAATACACGACACTATCTTGTTTTACTCCGCAACTGATGACTATGTTTGGAACCCAGTGTACCAACAATATGATTCATCCTACCTTGACAGGTATTACCGCTTCCAAGATGGGAGAGGAAGGTATCGATTATCTGACTTAACTGGTGCTGGGATCCGCACCGGGGACTCTGGACTGCCTTGGCGCGGCGTCAATCCAACCGACTCGGGTCGACATTGGGCAGTCCCGAACGACGTTCTACGCAACGATTTTCCGAGCGTTAATTTGTCCGAACTATCCACCCAAGAAAAACTAGAACTCCTAGATCGCTCCGGGCGGGTTCATTGGCCGGAACGCGGTTCCGTCCCTCAACGGAAAAGGTATGTGGACGAGAGTCCAGGCAACCCCATCCAAGACATGGTTTCAGACATTGCCCCGATTGGAGCCCATGCCCGCGAGCGCCTCGGATACCCCACGCAAAAGCCGGAGGCGCTGCTGGAGCGCATCATCAACGCCAGCAGCAACGAGGGCGACGTGGTGCTGGACCCCTTCTGCGGGTGCGGCACCGCCACCGTCGCCGCCGAACGGCTCAACCGGCGGTGGATCGGCATCGACATCACCCACTTGGCCATCACCCTGGTGCGCCACCGGCTGCGGGACAGCTTCGGCGACGAACTGCGGCCCTATGAGATCGTCGGGCAGCCCACCGATACCGGCAGCGCGGGGGCGTTGGCCGAGCACGACCGCTACCAGTTCGAGTGGTGGGCGCTGGGCCTGGTGGACGCCCGGCCAGCCAACGACCGGCGGCGGGGCGCGGACGCCGGCGTGGACGGCTACATCAACTTCTTTGACGACAACAGCGGCCGGCCCAAGCGCATCATCGCGCAGGTGAAGAGCGGCCACGTGAATCGGGGCATGATCGCCACGCTGAAGGGCGACATGGAGCGCGAGCAGGCGACGCTGGGCGTGTTCATCACGCTGCAGCCGCCCACGGAGCCCATGCGCCAGGAAGCCCTGTCCGCCGGCATCTACACGCCCGAGCACTTCCCCGACCACCAGTACCCGCGCCTCCAGATCCTGACCATAGACCAACTGCTGGCCGGCGACGCCGTGGCCTACCCGAGGGGCGGCACGCCGGCCACCTTCCGGCAGGCCCCGCGCCGTCGCCGCAGCCAGGGCCAACAAAGCGCACTGGTGTAGGCAATCACCAAAACGGTAGGGGCGAATCCGCCTGAGGCGGACTCGCCCCTGCGCGGCCAGATACGGCGCCTGTAGCCTGTAGGGGCGAGGCATGCCTCGCCCCCACCCACGCCGATAACATCGAACGACCCCGATCCATCGAACCACCCTGATCCGATGACCAGGGCCATTCCAAAGTTACGTGATCTTCTTGCATCCGCTCGTCCTGAGCTGCCGTAGGTCCGCCTGTGGCGGGTCGAAGGACGCGCTCGTGGTTCGACAGGCTCACCATGAGCGGGACGCATGGAGACTTTGAAAAGGCCCGATCCAATGACACTTCCCCCTTGCCCCTAACCTCCACCCATCCTTACCATTTAACTATGCAACAGCCCGAATCCAACGTAACCGTTCAAGTTTGAGGTGACCATCCCAAACCCAAACCGTCATACCGGCGAAAGCCGGTATCCAAAAACCCTGGTCATCGGCAACCGTGAGCGGGGTAAAGATTTCCTGAATGCCGGATCAAAGCCTGCCCCCTACCTGACACGGGGGCCGGAATGACATGTTGAACGCGCAAATGGCTCAGCGAATCTGAACAGTTGCGAATCCAACCCGTCGCCCAACCCCATGCAGGGCCATTGGATTATCCACACGCACCGATGTAGTCCGCTCATGGTGAGCCTGTCGAACCACGAGCGGACGGTTCGCTTACCAATATCCCGGATGGTATTTGCTGCTCGGGTGATCAGATAACCGAAGGACCCTGCACCCCATACCAGTCCAATACCAACCCCAAACGCTCCCCCCAAATCCCCCCATCAGCCCGCCAAAACCACCAATATCACCCCCAAACCCGCCCAAACCGCCACCATTTACCCCCATATCACAATCCTAGCCCTACTCAAATGACCGGAAATGAGCGGAAATGAGCGGGATTTCGCCAAAATCTCGACCATCCCACCCCAATCCCTAATCCTGCCCATCCCCTTCATCCATGACAATTCCGCCCGCCGAGGTAATCCATGACCATCTCCCAAATCCGCCGCCGCATCAACGCCCTCAAGCGCAGGTTCGCCCTCGAACTCACCATCATCAAGCTCCGACGCATCGCCGAAGCCGTCGCCGATGGCTGGGATCCCGATCAACCTCCCGAACCCGCCGAAGTCATCGAGCGCTTCGTCAAGGCCGGCTGCCGCCTCCCCACCTTCGGTAACCTTCGCCACTGCCTGGACCGTGCCCGACGCCAGGGGGACGTCCCTCACCCTGAAGACATCGTCATCAATCTGATTCCCTGGATTGACGGCGACCGCTACCACAAATTCCTCCGCTGGGACCTTCCAGCCCCCGCGCGCTAGCCACGCCCCGCCCGCGCCCACTAGCAATGCCCTCAAGCCGGCATACCCGCGCCCCCACCGTCATTCCGGGTTGCCTGAAAGTCCCAGAAACCAGCCCACAACCACAAAACTCCCAAACCAAAATATCCTGTCCATCCCGTTCATCCTGGGAACATGTCCGCCTTTGGCGGATCCATGTGAATTCACCGTCCGTTACTGCCAATTCCAATGGCGGCGCTGTCGCTCATCAAGACGCGATACCCCTGGCCTCCGCAGTCCGGTGGTCGGTGTCCCGTGAGGTCGGTGTGCCGTATCGTATAATGCGGCCATTCGATTCGCGGAGTCATCGCACCCATGGCCATTTTGAAACCCTTTCGCGGCTGCCGATTTGATCCCAGCGTGGTGGGCAACCTTTCCGACGTGATCTGCCCGCCCTACGACATGATCGGGCCGGAACTGAAAACCGAACTGCAGGGCCGCAGCCCGTACAACGCCGTGCACCTGGAGGGCGGAGAGCAGCCCGACCCGGTGGACCCGCAGGCGGGATACCGGCAGGCGGCCCAGCTCTTCCGGCAGTGGCTGTCCGACGGCGCGCTGCACCAGGAAGACGGGCCGTGCTTCTACCTGATGCGCCACGCCTACGACTTCGGCGGGCGGCGTCGGCAGCACGTGGGGCTGTTCGCGGACGTGCTGGTGGAGGACTACGATGCGGGCGCGGTGCTGCCACACGAGTTCACGCGGGAGCCGGCGGTGCTGGACCGGGTGGCGCTGCTGGACGCGTGCCAGGCCCAGTTCAGCCCGATCATGTCGCTGTACCGCGACTCCGAGGGCGACCTGCAACGGATCTTTGACGGCGTGCTGGAAAACGCGCCGGACGCCACCGGAACGACGCCGGCCGGCGGCAACGCGGAACTGTGGCGCATCGCGGACGGGGAGACGCAGGCGGCCATCACCGATACCTTCGCCGGCCGGCCGGTGTTCCTGGCGGACGGGCACCACCGCTACGAGGCGGCGCTGCGCTACAGCCGCAGCCAGGCCGGCTCGTCTGGGGACGCGGCGAGTAACTACGTGATGATGACGCTGGTGGAGTTCGACGACCCTGGATTGCTGCTGCTGCCCTACCACCGCGTGGCCGGCGGAATGGACGACGAGCAGCTGTCGGACGTGCGGGCGCTGATGGACGGGCTGTTCGACTCAAGGCCGCTGGATCCCGACATCACGCCGGCCGGCGCGGTGGTCGAGGTGGCGCGGCTGGGTGAGGACGCCCACTGCTTCGCGGTGTTCTGGAGCGATGCGCCGCCAACCCTGCATACCATGCGCGCCGGCGTGGGCTGGGAAAGCTGGGGTCAGTTGGCCGTGTCCGAGGCGTGGGTGCTGCAGGAGCGGGTGCTGGCGCCGGCGCTGGGGGACGCGCTGGGCGAGCGCATCGACTACAGCCCCGACCACGACGGCATCGTGCAGCGGGTGAACCTGGGCGAGCAGCAGATGGCCATCCTGCTCAAACCCTTCCCCCTGGAACCGTTCCGGCAGATCGTGAGCGCGGGCAACCGGCTGCCGCCCAAGTCAACGTTCTTCTACCCCAAGCTGCCCACCGGCCTGGTCATCAACCGCCTGGACGGCAGCATCTAGGCCGGGAGGTTCGGAAATGACGACTGTGGCGGGAACATCTACCGTAGTCGATTCTCCAGAGGACATCACGCCAATCAGGCGTCGGTTCACGGTCGAGGAATACCGCTCCTTGCTCGACAATGGTGTCTTGGCGGAGGACGAGCGCATCGAGTTGCTCAATGGCGAAGTCATCGTCAAGGCGCCCATCGAACCATCGCATGAGGACGGAAATACTCGGTTGAGCAACCAGCTCATTCACAGGTTGTATGACCGGGCGATGGTCAGGATCCAGCAGTCCGTTCGGCTAGATGACTATGGTTTGCCTGAACCGGACATTGCGGTAGTGCGTTTGCGCGATGACTACCACGTAAAACACCCTACACCGGCAGACGTGCTGTTATTGGTTGAGGTGGCGGACTGCTCGCTGGAGTTTGACCGGGAGGTGAAGTTGGCCCGGTACGCCGCCGCCGGTGTCCCCGAGGGGTGGATCGTGAACCTGCGGATGCGTCAGGTGGAGGGCCACTCCGATCCGGTGGACGGGACGTACCGCAGCCGACGGGTGGTGACGGCGAAGGGGCGCATCGGGCCACTGGCGTTCCCGGACGTTGCGCTGGCGGTGTCCGATTTCCTGCTTGAATGACGGCGCGGAGGGACCGGGACTGGGTGAAATTCGGGCGCGTTGTTGAGTTCTCAGGAAGCAGGTGGCAGCAGCGTCAAATCGTGCGTTGACCTCGCCGCTTGTTTGGCTTGTCAACCTTTGTTACAATTCCGGCGCACGAAAGGCACGGACGGTGGAAGGCGACTCAACGCCGACTTCACGCCGCACGAGCGTCCTTTGCGTAACCAATGGAGGAGGAGATACTATGCCGTCGTTCTGGGAAAATATCCGAATGCCAGACCCCACGGGCGAGCGCGAATCGGGGGCCAACATTGCCGAAGGCGGTGACATGGCCGCTTATGTCAGCTTTCCGCCGCCAAGCGTGGGCACCAACCTGCCCGCCGTCATCGTCGTCCAGGAAGCTTTTGGTGTCAACCCGCACATCCAGCGCGTCGCGGACCAGTTTGCCGCGGCAGGCTACGTAGCCGTCGCGCCGGCCCTGTTCCACAGGAACGAACGCAACCCCAATCCCAACTTGGGTTACACCCCCGATGACTTTGACGCCGCCATCAATACATACATGCCCGAACTGACCGGCGGGGGCATCATCGCTGACATCAACGCCACCATCGACTACCTGCAGCGCACGTATCCCCGCACCCGCGGGCAGAAGATCGGAATCGTCGGCTACTGCATGGGCGGCCGCGTGGTATATCTCGCCGCCAGCTCCTGCGATGGCCTGAGCGCCGGCGTCGTTTACTACGGCGGCGCGATCCTGGCCGCGTACGGCGACGGCGTGACCCCGATCGACGGGACTGCCAACATCAGCATCCCGCTGATGGGCAACTTTGGTGAGACGGATGGCAACCCGACGCCTGCCGATGTGACACAGATTGAGGCTGCGCTGGACGCGGCCGGCAAGTCTTACGACTTCAAGATGTATCCCGGCGCCGGCCACGGCTTCAACTGCGACGACCGCGACAGCTACAACGAGGCTGCCGCGTCCGATGCGCAGGCCCGCACCGTGGCGTTCTTCAACGAACACCTGAAGTAAGCGACCGGGCCAATCCGCTTGAACAACGGCCCCCTTGCCAGTGCGCAGGGGGGCCGCTAGCATGTTTCAGAGAGGCGGTTCGCTCGTGTGTTACCGCGGGAGGCTTACCGATGAGCACGCTGAAGGAAAACATCGCCGCCTACGAGGCGATGCAGGACGATCTGGAACTGGACTACTTCGGCAAGTGGGTCGTGTTCTACGACGAGCGGCTGGTCGGAAGCTACGAAACATCCCAAGAGGCCGCCGAAGACGCTATAGTGCGCATTAAGCAGGGTCCGTGTTTGGTCAGGCGTGTTGGTGCACTTCCCCTGACGTTACCACCATACCTGCATTACCGGACTCTCCATGCCAACGATTGAATGTGGATTCGTCAACCAACCCGATTTACTCGTCGTGCGCGGACCAACCCTGCCAGTCATCATCGGTCTTGATGACGATCTTGCAATAGGTGCATCTAGCCTTACCGATATAGCACAACAATTATCGCCGGCCTTGGTGGATACGGGCTCGGACACCACCTGCGTTGACTCAGATATGGCGCACGCGCTGAACCTGCCGATAGTTAACCAGGAGGTGGTGTCTGGCGTTCACGGCAGGGGCATGGCCAACTTTCACTTGGCCCGAATCTCGATACCCGCGTTAGGTGCCACGTTCGCCGGCGTTTTTGCGGGAGTTCATCTGGAAGCGGGTGGTCAGCCCTATTCAGCCATCATGGGCAGGGATTTCCTGCGCCACTTCCAGCTAATTTACGACGGGCGAACCGGAGCGGTCTCGCTGAGCGACGAGATTGACTCGGGGGCATAACCCTCATAGCACTTCCGTGAGCGCCCCCTTCCACGATTGTAGGAGGGGTTTTTGTTGTCACATTAATTTTACGGAACCTTTACCGTCCATTAATTTTGCGGCAATAGGGGCGCAACACCGACCCTTTACATTCATGGGGCGAATTCGCGAATACGTGGCCCGCCGGCCGCAGGGAGCAAGCCCTCATGAACAAAGTCGAAGCGCTCAAAGCCGAGAAAGACGGCCTGGAGATCCTGAACGACATTCCCAACTTCAGCAAGGAAGGCTGGGAATCCATCCCCACGGATGACCGGGACCGCCTCAAGTGGGCCGGCATCTTTTTCCGACGGCAGACTCCCGGCCGGTTCATGATGCGCATCCGCATTTCCAACGGCATCAGCAACTCGGCCCAGTTTCGCGCCATCGCCGGCATCAGCGACGACTACGGCAAGGGGTTCGCCGACCTCACCACCCGCCAGCAGATTCAGCTGCGCGAGTTCAGCATCGAGCAGGTGCCCGACATCTGGCGGCGCCTGGACGACGTCGGCCTGATCTCGCTGCAGACGGGCATGGACAACATCCGCACCATCGTGGGCTGTCCGGCAGCCGGCCTGACTCCCCACGAGTTGCTGGACGCATCACCCATCGCCCGCGAGTTCACCGACATGTTCGTGGGCAACCGGGAGTACACCAACCTGCCGCGCAAGTTCAACGTCACCATCACGGGATGCCTGGAGAACTGTACCCACGTTGCCACCCAGGACATCGCCATGACGCCGGCCGTCAAGACGGTTGAGGGTCGGGAAATCGCCGGGTTCAACGTGGCGGCGGGTGGCAAGATGGGGTCCGGAGGCTACACGCCAAACACGCCGCTGGATCTGTTCGTGAGGCCCGAAGAAGCCGCCGAAATCTGCAACCACATCGTGCTGATTTTCCGCGACCACGGTTCGCGCGAAGCCCGCAACAAGGTGCGCCTGGCTTTCCTGATTGCCGAGTGGGGAGCCGAGAGGTTCCGCACCGAAATCGAAGCGCGGGCGGGACGTACGCTGTTGTCCGCCGGCAGGGACGCCGCGACAGATAACCACACGAGCCACATCGGTATATTCCCGCAGAAGCAGGCCGGCCTGAACTACGTGGGCTTGTGCGTACCGGTGGGTCGCATCACCACGGCGCAACTGCGGGGCGTGGCCGACCTGGCCGACGAGTACGGGGATGGTGAAATTCGCATCACGCCGGAGCAGAACCTGATCATCCCTAACGTGCCCGACGAACGGCTGGAAGCGCTGACCGACGAACCGCTTTTGCAGACGTTGTCCTATCGGCCGTCGGACATCACGCGGGGAACGGTAAGTTGCACCGGCATCGATTACTGCCACTTCTCGCTGATCGAGACTAAGGAACGGGCCATGGAAACGGCCCGTGTGCTGGAACAAAGGCTGCCCAAGATCGGCCCGGTGTCGCTGTATTGGTCCGGCTGTGCCAACGGGTGCGCCAACCACGCCCTGGCCGACATCGGTCTGGTGGGCAAGCGGGTTCGGATCGACGACGAAATTGTGGAGGCGGTGGACATCTACCGGGGAGGCGTAGCGGCGCGCGCTACCAACGGGAAGCCTCCAGCGCCGGTGATGAGCAACGTCGCCTGTTCCGACCTGCCCCAAGTGCTGGAAGAGATGCTGACGCGGCAGGGATCCGACGTTTGCTGACGTTGCCGGGAGTTAGGATCGATTGGGGGCAGGTTTGAAACCTGCCCCTACGCGTTGCACACCCCTGGACGCGGGGAGTTCAGGACACGGGTGGGCGATGTTGGCTCCAGGGCTGGGCGTCCTCAAATGCGGCCATGGCGCGGAGTACGCGACCCTCGGCTCCGGCGGGGCCCACCAGGTGCAGGCCGATGGGGAGGCCGGCTGCCGAGAATCCACAGGGGACGCTGGACGCCGTCTGGCCGCTCATGTTGATGGGGAACGTGAAGGGCAGGTAGCCCCACCAGAGATCCACCGAGCGGCCGGCGATGGTGGTGGGATGCTCGCCGATGGGAAAGGCAGTTACGGCCATCGCCGGCGTGAGTAGCAGGTCGTAGGTGTTGAAGAAATCGGCGAAGCGACGCTTGTGACGGTCAACGTAAGCCAACGCGCGAGACAGGTCCGCGGCAGAGTACTGGGACGCGGCGTCGTAGGTGTTGCGGACGTAGTGGGTGAGTTCGTCCCGGCGTTCGGGATAGAGGTCGATGTTGGAGGTGTAGGAGGCGGTGCCGAATACGGTGGCGAAGGCAGGGAAAGGGTCACCTTCGATCTCGGGGGCGGCCTCCTCGACGATGGCACCCATCTCTTGGAACACCTGGGCGGCGGCGCGGGTAACCTGCACCACCTCGGGGTCCACGGCAGCGTAGCCGAAGTCGTCACTCCACGCGATGCGCCAGCCCTGGACACCGCCCTCCAACGCGGCGGTGTAGTCGGGCGGTGTGTCGGTCATGGTGTTGGGGTCGCGCGAATCGGGACCGGCCAGCACCTGCAACAGCATCGCGGTGTCTGCCACGGTGCGGCTCATGGGACCGGACTGGGAGAAGTGGTTGACGGCGGGGCCACCGTATCCGCCGTAGCGAGGGACGCGACCGTGGGACGGCTTGATGCCGGTTACGCCGCTGAAGCTGGACGGTATGCGGATGCTGCCGCCGCCGTCACTGCCGGTGGCCAGGGTGCAGAGGCCGGCGGCCAAGGCGGATGCCGCGCCGCCGCTGCTGCCGCCGGGCGTGTAATCGGTGTTCCACGGGTTGCGGCAGGGTTCACTGACCAGGTTCTCGGTGGTTCCGGACTGGCCGAACTCGGGCGTGTTGGTCTTGCCCAAGATGATTGCGCCGGCGGCCTTGACCCGCTCGACGACGATGGAGTCCATGTCGGGCACGCGGTCGCGGAATATGGCGGAACCCATGGTGGTGGTCACGCCCTTGGTGAGTTCCAGGTCCTTGATGGAGATAGGTATGCCGTGGAGCGGGCCGAGGGTGTCGCCGCGCTGCACTGCCTCGTCGGCGGCACGGGCGTCGGCGAGGGCCTGGTCGGGGCAGAGGGCGAGGTAGGCGCTGAGGCGTGGGTTGAGTTCCTCAATGCGCTGGTAGAACAGCTCGGTGAGTTCGACGGAGGAGAGCTCTCCATCGGCGATCATGCGCCGGATTTCGGTGGCGGGTGCGAAGGCGAGTTCGGTGTCCACTACATACTCCTGTTGATAGTTGCAGCCTGAAATTGTGCCAAGCAGGGTTTACTCGGATTCGTCTTTACCCGTTTCTCCGGAAATTATCCTGACCTGTTCCGGTGTGAGGGGAGCGCCCAGCTTGGCCATTTCGCGTTGGATACGCTCGCGCTCTGCTTGCCGGCTTTGCATGTCCCTTTTTATGTCCCTTTTTTCAGCCCACGCTTTTACAGTCTCTCTCGCCGCGAAAAACACTATCATTCCTCCGTAGAACACCATCGACGTGGGAAACAGCAGCAGCGTCGCTACGATGATAATCCCGTCGTCGCGTGCAGTCAGCGAATTGAAGTAACCCAATGGTGGCAACCCTGTGCATTCTCTGCACTCGGCGAGCACCACTGCAAGCAACATGCTGATGCTGATCGACACTGCGCCGTCGAAAAATCGCCAAGTTGGACGGGCACCGTTATCTTCCCGCATTGTACCATCCTTACCGATGTGGTCTGCTCCCCGAGGGCACCGAGTGGTGATACCGGTGTCTCTAACAGATTTGAGGCATAGGCCATGATACCCGGAGTACGCCAACGTACCCCAAGGGGAAGGAGGGGCGAGACTCATCCGGAATTGGGCATGGTGTATAGTAGGCGTCCGTTGCGCCGTTCACCCTCCCGCCCGAGGCGGGCATACCGCATCCCGGCCCTCTCCCGCCATCGGCGGACTTCCGCCCAGCGAGGGAGAGGCAAATTTTGAGCATGGCTACCGTTGGAATCATCGCCAATCCCGCCGCCAGCAAGGACATTCGCCGGCTGGTGGCACAGGGCCGCGTGGTGCCCGACTGGGAGAAGGTGAACACCATTCGGCGGGCGCTGATCGGGCTGCAATCCACCGAGGTGGACAAGGTGGTGGCGATGCCCGACAGCGGCAACCTGTGTCGTCGGGCCGCCGATGATTCGGGCATCAACATTCCGCTGGAGTTGCTGCCGATGTCGCCGCTGTACACCGAGGGGGACACGACCCGGGCAGCAGCGATGATGGCGGAAATGGGCGTGGGATGCCTGATCACGCTGGGCGGCGACGGCACCAACCGGGCGGTGGCCGTGGGCACGAACCAGATACCGGTGGTGGCGATCTCAACGGGCACCAACAACATTTTTCCGGCGATGGTGGAGGGCACGCTGGCAGGGATTGCCGCAGGGCTGATCGCATCGAGACGGCTCAGCGCGAACGACGCCGCGATAGTCAGCAAGACACTGCACATCCACGTGAACGGCGAGCCGACGGAACTGGCGCTGGTGGACGTGGCGGTCTCGCGTGAGCGGTACGTGGCGACGCGGGCGATATGGGATCTGCGGACCGTGTATGAGGTGTTTTTGACTCGCGCCGAACCGGCCGGCATTGGCCTGTCGTCCATCGGCGGGCGGCTGCATCCCCTGTCGCTGGCCGACGTGGGCGGGTTGCACTACCGTCTCGCAGGGCCGGACGCGGACCCGGACGGCTCATCCACGGTGATTGCGCCCGTGGCTCCGGGCATGGTGGAGCCGGCGACGATTGCGAGGTGGGACCTGCTGCACGAGGGCGTTCCCGTGTCATTGCAACGGCGATACTGCACCATCGCCCTGGACGGCGAACGGTCGCTGGTGCTGAGTCCCGATGACGCGGTGGAGGTAGTGCTGGCGCGGGACGGTCCGCCGGTGGTGCAGGTGCAGCGGGCGCTATTGCGAGCGGCGCAACTAGGTCTGTTCAACCACCCCTGATGCTGGCCGGCTGGGAGTTGGTCGTCGGCCTGGCGGCGCTGCTGCTGGGTTCGTTCGTTTTCAGTGCCGTGGGTTTCGGGATGGCGCTGGCGCTGGCGCCGATCCTCTTGCTGATACTGGAGCCGCAGCAGGTAGTGGTGCTGGCCAACTCGATGATCGTGCTGGCTACGGTGATGATCCTGGCGCAAACCTGGCGGCATTACCGGTGGCGACAGTCATGGCTGTTCGTGGTGGCCGGACTGCCACCGGTACCGTTGGGCGTATTCCTGTTGAGTACTGCCGCGCCAACGGTGCTGCGGACGGCGATTGCCGGTCTTATCTTGGTGATTGCCCTATTGATGCTGCTCGACGTGCGGCTGCCCGGGGCCAGGACACGTGGGGGCGCGGTCGGTTTCGGATTCACGACGACGCTGCTAACCACGACGTTGAGTATTGGCGGTTTCGTGGCCGGCATCTACGCCATAGAGCAGGACTGGACGCGGGAGCAGATGCGGGCGACGCTGGCGGTGTATTTCCTGTTGGCAGGTGTGCTGGGTCTCGCACTGTACGCGATGACGGGGCTGATCCCGCGCGAGATGGTGTACGACATCGGAGTGGGAGCGCCGGCAGTGGTCGCGGGGTCGCTGGCCGGCGGTTGGCTATCGCGACGGATGAGCCTGGAGGTGTTCCGCTACGCCGTTCTGTTTGTGATCATCGGTGGGTGCCTGGCGTTGCTGGGACGGGAGGCGTGGCGATTAGTATGACGTCTGATCGAATACAGGCCAATCCTCACGAATAGGGTTACTGCATATTCAATTCGAACACAATCACTTGACGAGTATTCCCGGCGCTGTCCATTCCTGCTTCGTAGTAGTAACCATCGCAACGATATGCTCCTTCATATCGAACATTCCCACGTGATTCGGACTGGAACAGGTGAAGCGTTTTTTCGTCGGAGACGTGATTCGCTATTGCTCTGTTGATTTGCGTCAGTTGTACGTCAGGATGACAGGTCGTGGAAGGCGGCCAGGGCGGCGGTGATGCCGTCGCCGACGGCTGCGCCCAACTGGCGGGTGGATTCAGCGCGGGCGTCGCCGCAGACGTACACCTTGGGAATGTTGGTGCGCATGTGGATGTCGGCGCGGATGTGGCCCAGTTCGTCCATGTCCAGCTGGTCTTTGAAAGCCTCGGTATTGGGGTGGAAGCCGACGTAAACGAAAGCAGCGGCGGTGGGGTAGTCGTAAATCTCGCCGGTTTTGAGGTCCTTGACGCGGGCAGCCTCCAGGACGTCGTTGCCGACGAACTCCTCGACGACGTGGCTCCACAGCCACTTGTATTTGGGATTGGCAAAGGCGCGGTCCTGGAGCACCTTGGTGGCGCGCAACTCATCGCGCCGGTGGATGATGGTAACGGAGTTGCAGATGCCGGTAAGGTAGAAGCTCTCGTCCATGGCGGAGTCGCCGCCGCCGACGACCACCACGTCCTGACCACGGAAGAAGTTTCCGTCGCAAACGGCGCAGTAGGAGACGCCGCGACCGCCGAACTCGTCCTCGCCGGGGACGCCCAGCTTGTTATGAGCGCCGCCGGTGGCGATGATAATTGCCTTGGCGGTGAAATCGCCCTCAGAGGTCCGGACCAGCTTGCGGTCATCGTAGAGGTTTTCCACCGACTCGACCTCGGCGAACTCCATTTCGGCGCCGAACCGGTCCGCTTGGTTGTACATTTCGTCGGCCAGTTCCTGACCCTTTACGCCGGCGCGGAACCCCGGGTAGTTCTCAATGTCGTCGGTGATCAGGAGTTGGCCGCCGGGACCGATGCTCTCGATCATCAGGGTGCTGAGCATGGCGCGTGTGGAATAGAGGCCGGCGGACATACCGGCGGCGCCGGCGCCGAGAATCACAACGTCGTAGTCCTTTGCCATCGAAATGGTCCCTCCTATCGGGTGGTGGTAGTCCTACCCTGGTGGTCAGGCGAGATAGTAGCTTGGCGCGCCTCCACACATCAGCGATTTGCGCCGTAACGGGCGCGGGCCGACCGCCGCACCGAGGCCGCGCGAACGTAATCGACGGCATGGCGAAGGCCTTCCTCAAGCGATACCTTGGGTTCCCAACTCAGTTCCCTGGCGGCGCGGCTGGACTCCAGGGCGATGCTCAAAACTTCGCCAGCCCGCCGGGGCCGATAAACCGGCTCCTGGAAAAACTCCGTACACGCCTGCAACAGGGAATGGATGCGGTTGATAGTAACAGGCTCACCCGTGCCTATGTTGTATGTTCCGCCGTCGCCTCGATATGCCGCCGCCAGGTTGGCTTCGACCACGTCGGACACGTACACGAAGTCCCGTTCCTGCTCACCATTTCCATAGATGTTGGGGCTGCGGCCCCGGAGCATCAAACCGGCGAAGATGGCGATCACGCCGGCCTCGCCGTTGGGGTCCTGACCGGGCCCGTACACGTTGGCGTACCGCAGGATAGTGTATTGCAGGCCGTAGGTCTGGTAGAAGAGATCGAGGTACAACTCGCTGACATACTTGGACAAGGCGTACGGGGTGAGGGGATTTACGGGAGTGTCCTCGTCGCACGGGACGGTGTCCGGGTTGCCGTAGATGGCGCCGCCGGTGGAGGAGAAAACGATCTTGTCGACCCCTTCGGCGGCGGCGGCGGACAGCAGCCGGATGGTGCCCAGCACGTTGGAATCGGCGTCGGCCACCGGATCCAGCGTGGACTGTCGCACGCTGCTCTGGGCGGCCAGGTGAAATATTATCTCGGGCCCTTCGCGCTGAATGATCTGGTTGATGCGTGGATCATTGATTGGGGCGTGATAGAAGGTCGCCCGGTGGTCGAGATTGCGCAGTTGACCGGAGCTGAGATCGTCAACCACGGCCACCGCGTAGCCACTATCCAGCAGGCCGCTTACGAGGTGCGACCCGATAAAACCGGCGCCGCCGGTTACCAATACCTTGGTGGGTTCTTCCATATATTCCGGCACTTGGGAGGGGAGTTTGGTGCACAATCCCAACGTATATCGTAATTGATGCGGGGAAGTCCGGCAAGAAGAAACGCGCGACCGCCAGGGTATCCCTTTTGGGCCTGATCCCATTCGCACGCACTAACATGTTCATGTGCCCGTATCCATAGATCGGCCCTTCCAACATCAACGAACGGACAGATGACAGGGGTTTGCCTCACGAGCAGGCAGCAACGCCTGTATAATGGGCGTCGGGGAACTCGATATCTCCTCGTTACCCGCGACGGCAACGAACCGCTATCTAAATCTTGTCCTACGTCATGGGGACGAAGCGTGAAGCCGTTGGCATGATGGAACAACCCGACTTATTTGTGAGCGCATATTATGCTTGAAGACGTTTCGGCCAGAGTTGTAACCAACCTCGCCACATCAGCGATCGAGCATTTGCGGACCGTGCCGGAACAGATTCGCCGTCGGAAAATAAGGTCAAACCTGGAAAAGCACGACAGCAGGCGACCGTTGGCCCACCGAACCAAGAAGGGCAAAAGAGTGTGGTTGTATGCCCAGTTCATAGGCGAACCTGTCGAGGTTCACGACAGTTGGCAGGAGATAGACGACCCGCCGCATTGGTGGCCAACGTCTTGTCGGAACGACCAAGGCGATATCGTACTCCGTCGCATACCAGCGGCTTCGCTTTGCTGGTCAACGGCCACAGACATCAATACCTGCGTTGGGAGTTCTACGACTTTGGGCACCATTCCCGAGATCGAGCGCGGCATTACGTGGTCTACTACCGCCGGCAGCGGAAATAACGTATCGGATAGGCCCCACACCTAGCAGAATTTCTGCGTTACGAATATCGCGCTTGGGATTCCGTCATAGGGGCCAAAGCCGACGCCAATTCCCGTCTTGGTGTACCTCCGGTCGAGGATGTTCTGACGGTGGCCCGGGCTGTTGATCCAGTCCGCGACAAACCTCTGAATCATCCGCTCCTGCGTCTCCAACGCGTAGGGCTGGCCGTACAGCATGCTGGTGTGTCCATAGAGCACGTGAATGTTCTCAGCGACGCCGATGCTGCGCGGATTCTGGCAGTTGTATCCTGCCTTACGAGCGCGTGCGGTCGGATCGTCTCCCGTGCGGTTCGTGTGCGAGTAGTAGTCGTGCTTCGCCATGTCATCGCTGTGCATCTGGGCGACGAACATCAGGCGCAGGTCTAGTTCGAGCTCAGACCGTCCCTGCTGCTCGCGGTAGGCGTTTACAAGATGGTGCAAGGCAGCAGCCATTTCCAACTGATCGAATCGGCCATCACCGCCCGTGGTCAGGATTGAGGTCGGCGTGGGTCGTAACGTAGGCATCTTGGTAGGTGGCGACGTTGGCGTCGGCGCGGAAGTTGCGGTAGGTTTGATGAGCGTTGGGCGTTCGGTACTGGCATCGGTGTCCTGGCTCAAATGCGTGGCGTCAGCCAATGCCGGGATCGCTCCGTTGCAGTATTCATCGACCAACCTACGAATATCCACCACTGTTTGACGGCCCTCCTCTACAGCGAGGTTCGCCGCAGTAGCTCTGAATTGTCGGTCCGCCCTCGAGTATTGCCCATCAAATTCCGCGAACGCATTCACCACAATCTCTTGCTCTGTCGGGACCGCCACAACAATTGTCATGGTGGGGGTAGCAATGGGAGTGGATGTAGGGATTGGCGTAGGGGTCTGGCCTGCCGTGGGAGTAGGGATCACAGGTGCCTGAGCTTCCGGACTGGCAGGCGTCTCTGTTGGGGGTAACTCCGTTGGTGTAAGCGCCTGCGTCGGCGTCGGCAGTACCACGGGGAGCGAAACGGCTGGCTGGCCGGGTTGTAGCAAGTCAAAACGCATCGCGCCATAGACGACACCGCCAAGCACTGCCGTAACCAACAAAGTAGCGATTATCCACCCTATCCCGCCGCCGCGATCTCGCGGCTGTCCGGGGGTTGTAGCGGGCACAACAGGTGCTGGGCGTTGATCCAAAACATCGCCAGAGTCCGCAGGCAGTATTTGTCGGCTAGGCCTGGTGCGTATGCTTTCCTCAATTCTCCGAACATCCATGGACCGGCTGTCGTAAACCGGAGGCAAGCCCCTTTCTATTTCGTAGAGTTGGGAGCCTTGCGGTAGCGGTCGGCCTTCTTCGCTGTATCGGTCCGCATCCCGGCGGCGTCGGGCGTTGCGGCGTCTGACGCACGCGTTACAGGGACAATCGTGCCGGTGATTCGATCGTTGACGAGCCATGCGTCAATATCCGCTATCGTCGGCTCAATGGTCAATATGGGGGCTACAGCTGCAGCGTATCGCCGAGGAACCTGGGACACGTTGACGTTCAGGTCTTGAACTTGTTGAATCCGATTGAAGCCTGCCATCCTGTCGTCGTGGGCAGACACGTCAACGTGGGCTTTCAGTAGGTCATGGGCTCCTCTACTGCTACCGCCACGGCTTGGCGAGGTATGCCGATTCCTTCAAGAAACGTGTAAACGCCCTCGACGTCCCACTCGCTGGACACTCCGATGTAGAGCTTGTTGATGCCCTCGTGCAGGTCGATCATATGCACCCCGTCCTGATCCCATATACCCTCCGACTGCATCAGGTCATACCACTCCGAAAGCTGGGCGATGGTGTAATCGCCCTTGATAACGTTGAGCTTCAAGCCCGACTGGGGATCAAGCAGTTCTTCAAGGGCCTGTCGGTCCCTGTCCCATTGTTCAGGGTCGTTCTTGTCGTCTGCGATGTAGATGTTGAGAACAGTCTGTCTCTTGGAAAGGAAAACGCCGCCGAATCCGGGATTTTTGCTGGCGGCACTGATCAGGCGGCCTCTCATGTGCTCCCTGGCGAATGACGGGTCCAGATTCTCGTAGATTGACCGGTCGTACCGCTGGTCGGTTGATTCGCCAGAGTTGCTGGACGGCCATAGGGACCACGCGAAGCCCACCACGGTCACCGCCAGGATGAGGAACCAAGTTATCGCTATGAGACGTTGCGATGTCATGGCATCATCTCCCACGACTCGGACAGAAGGGGTTGTTCCAGTGGGGATTGTTTGCACGACCAGACATGCGCATGCGGCCGGTTCTCCCGCATCCAAGCTACGATCGAGAGGCTGACGGTAAATCCTCTTGACGCCCTCCGGTTGACGCGCTCTGGCCGCGCGGGCTGGTTATGGGAGATTCCGTTGCTGAGAGGTCGAAGGCATCGTTCCAAAAAAACCGAAAGGCGTGCCCTTGCCAGCGCCGGTTCGGATGCGGTCGGGTTCCGCCGCCGTTGACTCCTGTTGCCTTGACATACCGCTACCCCTGTAACAGAATATCGCCATCCCAACCCCGCACAGGAACGAGAGTATGACAACAGTTCAGAACGGTTCTCTGACTACCGTGAATGTCAACGGTACTGCCGTCGAAATGTATTCGGGCGGCAATGGCCCGCCACTGGTCTTCTTCCACGGCGCCGGCGGCTCCAACGGGTGGCAGCCGTACCACGAAGACCTGTCGGCCGAGTACACCGTATTTGTTCCCAGCCAGCCTGGCTTCAACGGCACCGAAGCGCCCGGGTGGATCAAGACCATCAGCGACGTGGCGCATTTCAATCACATGTTCATCGACGCGCTGGGTCTGCAGGACATCGTTCTGATGGGTTCGTCGATGGGCGGTTGGGTGTCCGCTGAAATGGCGGCGATGGACGACCACAACATCAACGCCCTGATACTGGTGGACGCGGCCGGAATCAAGCCGCGCCAGGGCGAGATCGCAGAGATCTTCATGGTCTCCGCCGACACCCGCCTGAAGCAGCGGTTCCACGACCCCAGCCAGGTGCCGAACTACGAGAACTACACCCGAGAGCTGAGCCCCGAAGAGCAGTTGGTGGTGCACTCCAACGCCATCACGGCGTCGCAACTGTGCTGGAAGCCCTACCTGCACAACCCCAGCCTGCCGCACACCCTGTCCCGCGTAGAGACGCCCACGCTCATCGTGTGGGGCCGCGAGGATGCCATCATTCCGGTAGAGTGCGGGCACCTGTTCCAGCAGGCGATCCAGGGCAGCCAACTGCGCATCATCGACAACTGCGGACACTCCCCCGCCGTGGAAAAGCGCGGCGAATTCGTGGCCGCCGTCAGCGGGTTCCTGAACAGCCTGTAGATTCCCATTTTCTGACCCTTTTCGCGGTCATCCTGAGCCTGTCGAAGGATGACATGGCAAGCGGCACATGGTTCGACAGGCTCACCATGAGCGGATGAAGACGAAAAAGGAGCGAATATCATGGCGCATCAACTCGAAGTATTCTGGTTCTCAGAGCAACCCTACGGCCACGTTACCGAAGACGACCTGGCGCCCTACGAATCGGGCCGGATGCACTTCCCCAACACGTACTTCGATCCGGAGAAGGCGCACGTTCTGTATTCCAACTACCACGACCAGTACCAGCTGGCCGACGAGGTGGGCTTCGACGGGATCATGTCCAACGAGCATCACAGTTCCTACTGGTGCATGAAGCCGTCGGTGAACGTGGACGCCGCCGTCATCACGCAGCGGACCAAGAACGCCAAGATCGCCATGCTGGGCAACGTGATCGCGGTGAACGATCCGGTGAAGATGGCCGAAGAGATCGCCATGCTGGACTGCATCAGCGGCGGCCGGATCATCTCCGGCTTCGTGCGGGGCACGGCCGTTGAGACGCTGCACGCGGGCTACCCGCCCACCGAGAACCGCCCCCGCTTCGAAGAGGCCCACGACCTGATCGTCAAGTGCTGGACCGAGCCCGGCCCCTTCCGCTGGGAGGGCGAGTACTGGCCCCACCGCATGGTCAACCCGTGGGTGGTTCCGATCCAGAAGCCGCATCCGCCGGTCTGGTTCCCCGGCACGGGCAGCCCCGAGTCGGTGATCTGGGCGGCGAAGCACCGCTACCCGTACATGAACCTGGGTTCCCTGCTGGACCTCACCAAGCAGCTCAAGGGCATCTACCACGAGACCGCCGCAGAGGAGGGCTACGAGGCTGGGCCCGAGCACTTCGGGTACCTGATCCGCTGCCTGGTGGCGGACACCGACGAGCGGGCGCAGGAGATCGGCCGCACGTTCCTGTGGACCGAGAATCACCGGAACCGCGGGCCGATGGAGTTCAACGACCCGCCGGGCTACCAGTCCCGCGAGGCCCTGCGCATCAAGATGTCGCGGCCATTGATCGGCACGGGCACCATGGGTCGCCGGATGTCCTACGAGGACCTGCAGGATGCCTACAACATCATCGTGGGCAGCCCCGAAACCGTTACGGAGAAACTGCGGCACATCCGCCGGGACCTTGAGCCCGGCTACATCCTGATCTACGGCAACGAGGGCCACATGCCCCACGAGGACGTGATGCGCTCGGTGGAGTTGCTAGGCACCAGGGTGATACCGGCGCTGAAGGAAGGATAAACGAACCACCACCGCAATCAACGGAACTCCGGGGCATGCGTTAGCATGCCCCGGAGTTTTCCATGACACCTGGTGTCAAAGAAAATGAATGATGTCCAGCTAGACAGGAGCCTGCGGAGTATTGGCAAGGCGTGCTTCGTTGAATATTTTAGTCAGTTCGCTGACCAGACTATGCCCAACCGCCGGATAATCGAGAATCTGATACGCCGAGAAAATTACACCGAAAACGGCAGCAGGACCCGCGTTAGCCAAGCGCGTAGGATCATCAGATCCGGTAGGGCAGGGGATGCACTACAAATTGTAATCCAGTCAAAGCGCATCCCGAATTACGAACGAATCGCTGCCAAAGCCAGGGAATTACTGAGCCTAATGGAGGCTTGAATCTAGGATTCGGGCGATTCCCCTGGGCAACAGCACTGGAAGACGACATGGCAACTACCATCCAACTCTCGGCTGAAACAGAGGAACGCCTCGAGTTTCTGGTTTCGGAAACCGGCCTCACCAAGTCGTCCATCCTTCAAGAGATCATAGAGCGCGGGTTAGACGACGTTGAGGACTATTACCTTGCTGCCCAAGTTCTTGAACGTATCCGCTCTGGTCAAGAGCGCGTATTTTCATCCGACGAGGTGAGACGCGACCTTGGCCTGGACGGTTGAGTATTCTGCATACGGCGCGAGACCAGTTACGTCGATTGGATCGGCAGACTGCCCGCCGTGTGGTGGAATACATGGACGAGCGGGTTGCTCGGCGAGAGGATCCACCCAGCACTGGCAGAGCGTTGACCGGTCCCCTGGATGGGTTGTGGCGATACAGGATTGGCGGTTAGCGCGTGATTTGCGAGATTCAGGACGATATCCTGCGCGTGCTGGTGGTTCGCATCGGCAGACGCGACAGCGTTTATTGTTGACCCCGTATCATCGCAAAAGTAACGGGGCGGGTTTGAAACCCGCCCCCACGACGTTACTCGGCATGTAGTATCGCTCGACAGCGATATGCTGCTGTAGTCCATCTGGGCGAGAGGCGCTCCGCGGGCGCAACGAAACATTCCAGCGTCAGAGCCGTCGGGGTCTGTTGAACCAGGGCCAACCTATGGGCCGGGTTCTACTCCTCCATGATGACAACCGCCACACCGTCTTGCACCGCCCGCTGGCGATTGGCGTCGGATATGGCAGTGCCGATAACGACAGCCCTGGAGGCGGTATCGCTGGCGCGTTGCAGTATTCGAGACCGGCTGCGGGCGCGGTCAACATCATCGTCGTCGATAGTGATTGATACTTCAGCTACGGCATAAACCGATTCGCCGGCGGGTGTCAAACCAGTCAGGATCAAGTCGGTGCGTTCAAGCTCGTCGGATTCCTCGTCACTGATCGCCCCGCTTTCCGTGGCCTGATCCAATAGTTCATGTATGTTGACGCTCACGCGGTCAGCGACGGTGATGCCATACACCACGTTGACTTGCCGCAAATCCAGGTGGCGGCGAGCGACGCGGGGGGCTCTTCTGGCCACCTTCCGTTCATAGTCGGTGCCCGTCAAGTTGTTGAGCTGTCCCTGCATGCGATCCTGGGTGGCCTGCATGCGATCCTGGGTGGCCTGCATGCGATCCTGAGAGGCTTGCATTTGGTCCTGAGAGGCTTGCATGCGGTCCTGGGTGTCTTTGAGTTCGGCAACGTCTGCCTTCACCTCCGCCATGCCACCCTTCAGTTCCGCAACGTCTGCCTTCACCCCCGCCATGTCGCCCTTCAGTTCCGCAATGTCGCCTTCCATACGGGCTTGTATCTCTCGTATTTCCTGTACGCTTGCTTCCAGCCGGGCTTGCGAAGCCTTGAGTTCGGCCAGGTCTGACTCAACACGGTCCAGGCGTTCAACTGTATTGGTGATCACCCGGCTACTGACGAGCGCATAGCTTGCGATTTGCTCAGTGGTATCCCTGAGCGTTGATGCCAACTCCGTCAGCCGATCCTGAACCTGGACCAGCAACTCGCCCTGCTGTTGAACAACGGCGGGCAGTCGCTGGAGTTCCTGCCCCAGCACGTGACTCCGCATCGCCTCCTGGAGCTCCGGGTTCTGCTCCATAGCGGACAGGATGTCAGAGAATTCGTTGATGGTAGCCATGATGCGGGTGGGTTTCGGATTCGCCGGTGGCCATCAGTCTATTGTGCCATAAACATGGCAAGACAGACAGTTGAAGGGCGGGTTTGAAACCCGCCCCCACATGGTTCCGGAACAACCTCGGCTACTTGCCGTTGCGCTGTTGGGAGCCGTCGGGGTAGAGGTCGTCCCAGAGGGCGTCGCGCCAGTCCACGCCGACGGGCAGGATGGCCTGGGCGGGGCGCAGCATGTAGTAGTTGTCGCCGGCGCCGGGCGGGGTGCCGCCCTCAGCCACGGTGCGAGTGGCCTGCAGCAACTGGCGGCGGGCGTAGATGATGGCCATGTCGGTGCGGGTCAGGTTCTCGCGGGTGCGGTCGACGATGTGGCCCATGCTTTCCTGCACAGCCACGTCCTGGGCATTCACGCCGTCGATGCCGCTGAAGGTCTCGGTCTTCTGCACGGCGCGGTCGATCATCCAGTTGTTGTCGCGGTTGACCCTGGTACGGAAGCTGTCCAGCATGTGCTCGGGGCCGCGTCCGTAGCTGCGGTCCATGTCGGTCCGTTCCTCGGCTTCTATGGGCTCGTCGTAAGACAGGTCCCAGTTCCAGACCATCACGCTGTTGTCGTCCATGGGGACCCACATGTGGCCGGAGGCGAGGAATCCTACGGGCCCCGGCCGGCCGCGATATCCGCGCTGGCTGGCGCGGATCTGGTGGAAGGGCATGATGAAGTGGTACGCCCTGACGTGGTTGCCCTCGTCGCCCAGCGAACGGATGCCGGCGTAGCGGTAGCCGTAGTCGGTGATGTCCACCTCGAGTTCCGGCGGCTTGCCCTGCACGTGGGGAGAGTCGATGCGCAGGCCGGCGTGCTTGGTGTCGGTTCGCAGCGTGCGGTGCAGGATGGTGGCGTGGGCGGAGTCGATGCCGCCCTCGAGGGCCTGGAGCCAGTTGCACTCCTGGATGTTCTTGGTTACGTGGCGGTGGGTGTCCGGCACGGCGGCCCACTCGAACTTGGGCGGCGGCGGCATATGCTCTTTCGGGCCCATGTAGGCCCAGATGACGCCGCCCATCTCGATGGTCGGGTAGGCGGTGGTGGTCATCTTGGAGGGGAAATCGCTGTCGGCCGGCTCGTTCATCATGTCGGTGCACTGGCCGTTCACGTCGAACTTCCAGCCGTGATACACGCATCGCAGGCCGCACTCCTCGTTGCGCCCCAGCCACAGCGACACCAGCCGATGGGGGCAAAGCTCTTCCAGCAGGCCGATGCGGCCGTCGGTGTCGCGGAATGCGACCAGTTGCTCGCCCAGTAGCTTCACCCGAACCGGCTCGCCGTCGGGCTCGGCCAGTTCCCAGGACAGCAGGGCGGGCATCCAATAGCGGCGCATCAAATCGCCCATTGGGGTACCGGGGCCGACCTGGGTCAGCGCGATGTTATCTGCCTGCGAAATCATGGCGGCGTTTCCTCCTATAATCCGGTTGGCCGGCGCGGGCCGATCATAGTTGCAGCGGGTTTGCCGGCATTATACAAAAATCGGCATGGCATGTATTCTTTCCAACGGCCTACCCCGGGCCGCCCGGTTTACCCGTTGGATGAGGTGGTTTGCCCATGATGATTGTAGATACCCACGTCCATATCGGACGCGACCACTATGAACCCGTGGAAATGCTGCTGGCGCAGATGGAGTTGAACGGCGTTGCCAAAACGGTGCTGGTGCAGTCCACCGCGACGCTGGACAACTCCTACGTGTTGGAGTGCATCCGGAGGTTCCCCGGGCGTTTCTCCGTGGTGTGCCGCGTGGACGTTGACGACCCGGCGGCCCCCGACACGCTGGACAGCCTGCACGCCGCCGGCGCGGAGACGCTGCGGATCCGCAATTTTCACCGTTCTCCCGGCAACGATCCGCTGGCGATTTGGCGGGCCGCCGCAAATTTGGGGGTGTCGGTGAGCGTGGGAGGGCCGGCGGAAGGTTTCGCCTCTGCGGAATTTGACGCGCTGGTGGCCGAGCTGCCCAACCTGACGTTCATCCTGGAGCACCTGTGCGGCATGGGCATCCACGCCATCGGCGCGCCGGAGATGCCACCGGAATCGACCTATCGGCAGGCGCTGGAGTTGGCGCGTTATCCCAACACGGTCATCAAGATTCACGGGATGGGCGAGATCAGCGACCCGCCGTTCCCGTACCGCAACACGCCGCCGTGGGTGCAGATGGCGTACGACGCGTTCGGTCCCGACCGCATGGTTTGGGGTTCGGACTGGCCGCGTTGCACCAACCGCGAGGGGTACCGGAACTCGTTGCGCTATACGATACGTGAGATGGAGAATTGGTGCCCACAAGAAGACATCGGCAAAATATTCGGGGCAACGGCGCTAAAACTATGGAGATTCGCGTGATGTTCGCGCTATGGTAATAATTCCTCTACAGCGAGAGCAGTTTTGGTCAGAGATATCTCTGCTCACAACCCGAGAGGAGTGTTACTCAATTATTGGCAGATACATGAAATACTTTGGCTGTGCAGTAATCCTCTTGACGTTGCTGGCCTCATTTGCCTGCGGCCAGGGGGAACCGCAAATCCAGACGACGCCGGATCCTGCCCCCGCCGTTCAACCTTCACCTGAAGCGATGGAAGCATCAGCCGCTTCCGCACAGACCGATGCGACCGCGATGGACCACCAGGGAGTGAGTCGCCTGGTCATGGTGCGCGAGAGGGGAACGCTGGTGTGCGCGACCAACAACAACGTGGCCGGTTTCGGTTTTCTGGACGCTGGCGGGAATACCGTTGGCTTCGACGTCGATTTGTGCCGAGCCGTGGCTGCCGCAGTTCTCGGCGATGCCAACGTAGTGGAGTTTCGGACCGTCGAAGCCGCCGAGCGTGGACCAGCCATGCAGTCGGGCGAGATCGACGTGATGTCAAATCTCACCACCTGGACGAGTTCGCGCGACGCGGCCTGGGGGAACTTCGTGCAGACCATGTTTTACGACGGACAGGGATTCATGGCGCCGAGGAGCCTGGGCGTTTCCACCATGATGGAACTACGGGGCGCGAAGATCTGTGTGCTGCAGGGAACCACCAGCGAGCTGAACATCCAGGATTTCGATACTGAACATAGCATGGACTTTGAGATCGTGACCTTTGCGGACGACATCGGCACCAATGAGGCCTACCGGAGCGGTCAGTGCGACGCGTTGACCACGGACCGCTCCGGGCTGGTCAGCACCCGATCGAGTTTCGACAACCCCGATGACCACATCATCCTGCCGGGCGTCATTTCGGAAGAGCCCCTGGGCCCACTGGTTCCGCACGGAGACGATCAGTGGTTCGACATCGTCAAAACCGTGATCGCCATTCTAATATACGCGGAAGCGTACGGCGTGACCTCCGACAGCGTGCCAAGCGCGGCTACCGGAGACACCAAGGTTGACCGGCTGATAGGCATGGAAGGATCATTTGGGCAGGAAACCCTGGGATTGCCCGACACCGTGGCACAGGACGTGATCCGCGCCGTTGGCAACTACGGTGAAATCTACGACCGGCATCTGATCCCGCTGGGCCTGGAACGGGCGGGCAGCCGCAATGCTCTGTGGGCCAACGCGCCCTGCGCCGATTGCCCCCGCGGCGGCCAGATCTACGCCGCGCCATTGCGGTAGTTGCGTTGAATCCGACTGACGGTCTTCTCCAGGATCGGCGGGCAGTATCTCCGTCCCCAAATTTGACGTAATGTTCAGGAGACATATTCCGCAAATACGTTAACGAAGGCAGAACAAAGTGTAGCAACAAACATGGTAGAATCGTCCGCGTTAAGACGCTAGGCGTTTACGCGACCGATAGCACAGGAGGAACAATACCGATGAAGCGAACTATCAAATACCTTGCTGGCGCAACCGTAATACTTGCGCTGGTGGCAGCGATGGCCTGCGGGCAAGAGCAACCGCCCGCTCCGCCGGCCCCCGCCGGCACCGAACCCACCGCCGCCGCCACTCCCACACAGGTGATGGAAGCGACCGCTGCCCCCACCGCTACCGAAGCAACCTCTATGGACAACCAGGGCGACAGCCGCCTCGATGCGGTTCGCGCTCGCGACAAGGTCATCTGCGCCAGCCGCAACGACGTGCCCGGCTATGGCTACGTTGACGACAACGGCAACAACGTCGGCTTCGACATCGACCTCTGCCGCGCCCTCGCCGCAGCCGTGCTGGGCGACCCCAACAAGATCGAGATTCGCCTGATCACGGCGGCCGAACGCGGCCCGACCATCCAGTCCGGCGAAGTTGACATGCTGGTCCGGACCGTCACGTGGACCACCTCGCGCGACGCCCAGTGGGGCAACTACGCGCAGACCATGTTCTACGACGGCCAGGGCTTCATGGTGCGCAAGGACCTGGGTGTCAGCAGCGCGCTGGAACTCCACGACGCCAGCGTCTGCGTGACGCTGGGCACCACCACCGAGCTGAACCTCCAGGACTACTCCAACCAGAACGACCTGCACCTCGAAGTGCTGACCTTTGAGGACACGCCGGCCGTGGTCGCCGCCTACGAAAGCGGGCAGTGCGACGCGTTCACCAACGACCGCTCACAGTTGGCGGCGCTGGGAACGGGGCTTCAAAATCGGGCCGACCACGTGATCCTGCCCGAGACCATCTCCGAGGAGCCGCTCGGCCCGGTGGTCCCGCATGGTGACGACCAGTGGTTTGACATTGTCAAGACCGTCATGGGCATCCTGATTTACGCCGAGGCCTACGGAGTGACCTCGGGCAACGTTCCGACCGCCGCCACCGGCGACACCAAGGTTGACCGCCTGATGGGCCTGGAAGGCGCGTTTGGCCAGGAGCCCCTGGGACTCAGCCAGACCGTGTCCCAGGACGTGATCAATGCCGTGGGCAACTACGGTGAGATTTACGCCCGGAACCTGGGACCCGATGGCATCGACCTGCCGCGGGAGAACGGCCGCAACGCCCTGTGGGCCAACGCTCCCTGCCAGGACTGCCCGAAGGGCGGCCAGATTTACGCCGCGCCGCTGCGCTAAAAGCAAAGCCAACCGGCAGTCCGATCAGATGTCAGGGGCGGGTTTGAAACCCGCCCCTACTGCGTGTTTGCAGAGCGCAAGATGGGTTAGAATGACGCCGCAGCGCAGGAAGAAATGCTGAATCCCGATACGACACTGCCCCGCATACTCACCTACCAGGGCATACCGGTCTGGCGGCATGTCCAGATCATCCAATGGGTCGCCCAGATAGCTTCCGCGATCCTGGTGGTGGCGCTGGTCATGTGGTTCTTCGGCAATATGGCCTTTGCCATTGAGGACCGGGAAATTCCCTTCGGCTTCAGCTTCCTGTCGCGCGAATACCAGACGCCCATCGGGGAACACGTCATTCCGTACGAGTCTTCCGATTCCTTCCTGTACGCTCTGATCGTAGCGGCTACGAATACCGTAGTGGTGGCGGTGGCCGGCGTCATTCTTGCCACACTGCTCGGTATTTTCATAGGCGTGTGTCGCCTCTCAACCAACTGGATCGTCTCCAAGCTTGCCACGGTCTATATTGAGTTTTTCCGCAACGTTCCGCTGCTGATCCAGCTTTTCTTCTGGTTCTACATCATCCTCGCGTTACCAACGGTGCGTGAGGGCTACGTCATACTCGACTGGTTCTACGTGAACAACGCCGGCATATCTTTCCCCGGGCCGGTGTCGCACGGAATCACGCCGCCCGTGGTTTGGATGGCGTTGGCGGTGGTTGCGGTGGTCGTTGGTGTGCTGGTGCACCATAGATTAGTCCGGCGCGAAGATGAAACGGGCAGACCTTCATATCCGTTCGTGTTGGGGTGCGCGGCGACGGTGGGCATCGCCGCGATCGCCTGGCTGGTCTTGAGCGGCATTTTCGGTGACTCACCCTTCTCCATCTCAACGCCGGCGCCCCAGGGACGGTTTGGCCGCATCGACGGCGGAATCACCATCCGGGCGGGGATGCTGGTGCTGCTGGTGGGCCTGGTGATATACACCTCGTCCTTCATCGCCGAAATCGTGCGCGCCGGCATCCAGTCGGTGGGACGGGGGCAGACCGAAGCGGCCCGCGCCCTGGGCCTCTCGCCGATGAACACGCTCCGGCAGGTGACGTTCCCGCAGGCGCTGCGGGTCATCATTCCGCCGTGGATCAGCCAGTGCCTGAACCTGACCAAGAACAGCAGCCTTGGCGGCGTGGTGGGGTACACCGACCTCACCAACGTGGCGATCACGATGACCCAGACCGCGCCGGCCATCAACATCTTCCTGATGCTGATGGCGGCGTACCTGGCCATGAGCCTGACGTGGTCATTGATTGGCAACTTGTACAACCGCCACATCGGGTTCACGGGTTAGCAGATGGCTGCCGACGTAACGCCGAACACCACGGCGCCCGTGCTGCCGCCGCCTCGCACAGAGGTGGGTGTCGTCGGGTGGATGCACGCCAACCTTTTCAGCAGCCGGCTGAACTCCGCGCTGACGGTGGTATCGGGCGCGCTTTTGCTGGTGATCCTGTGGTATGGGCTGCGCTGGATTTTCTGGTCGGCAGACTGGACGGTGGTCAAGACCGTGGGCGGACTGTTCCTGATCGGCAGCTACAACACCGAACTGGCCTGCCCGGGGCAGAACTGTTTCTGGCGTCCCCAGATATCGCTGCTCATGGTGACGGCGCTGCTGGGCATGATCTGGGCCATCCTGGGCGGGGGCGTGGCCAAGCGCATTGCGATACTGGTCGCCGTGGTCGCCGCCCTGTTCGCCTTCCTGCCGTACAGCTTCGAGCGCATGGGATGGGACGTTCGGATTCTGCTGCTTGCCAACCTGCCGGCCACCGCCGTCGGGTGGGCGGTAGCCAGGTACACGCCGCTGGGCCAGCCCCGGTGGGCAGTGGTCTGGGGCGTGGCGGCTTTCCTGATCACGCTGGCCCTGCTGAGGGGCATCCCCAACTTCCCGGGGCTGCAGCCGGTGTCCGTGGTGTACTGGGGCGGGCTGACGCTGAACCTGATCCTGGCCGTGGGAGGAATCAGCCTGAGCCTGCCCATCGGGATCGCGCTGGCGCTGGGGCGGCGGAGCAATCTGCCGGTGGTGAAACTGCTCTGTGTCGCTTTCATCGAGATATTCCGCGGGGTCCCTCTGATCACCCTGCTGTTCATGTCCCAAACCCTGGTGCCGCTGGCATTCCCCGAGGACTTCCCGCAGAATTCGCTGTTCCGCGCCGCCGTGGTGATCACCATGTTCAGCTCGGCGTACATGGCGGAGAACATCCGAGGCGGCCTGCAGGCGCTGCATCCAGGGCAGGCGGAAGCCGCCCGCGCCCTTGGTTTGCCCGGCTGGCAGACCACACTGCTCATATCGCTGCCGCAGGCCATCCGGAACGTGATTCCTGCCATCGTGGGCCAGTTCATCGCCCTGTTCAAGGACACGAGCCTGGTGTACATCATCGGGATGGTGGATATCGTTGAGATGGGGCGGGTGTTCATCAGCCGGCCGGAGTACCTGGGGAGCGCCAAGGAAATGTTCGTATTCCTGGCCATCGTGTTCTGGATATTCACCTACGGGATGTCGTACATCAGCCGGCGGATCGAAGATCACCTGGGAGTGGGGCAGAGATAAGACGGGTCCGCGCCGCGCCGTTGGCAGCGTTCTGATAAAATGCAGCCGGGCGGCGGCGGCAGATATGATCAGACGGTTATTGGAGCGGGCACCGCTGCGGCTGCTGTTTTACGTCTGCCTGGATGTGGTGGTCGGGGCGGTAATCTACTTGATAAGTGTTGGAGAGGCCGGCCTGTCGCCGGGACAACTGGCGATTCGCATATTGACCGCAATGGGCTTGGCCAGCGCCATAATAGGAGGGCCGGACATCATGCTTTACTGGCAGGAATCGGGCCGACGCATCGCTGCCGAAAAGGAACGGGACGCTGAACGGGATGCCCGGATTGCGGCGGAACGGGAGCGCGACGAGGTGGTGCAACTGCGCAACAAGGCGTTCGAACTGCGCGATAATGCCGTGCGCGAAAGAGATCAGGCCGCCGCCAACGCATCTGAAACGCAGCAGCAGTTGCAAGGACAGATCGACGAATTGCGCACCCAGATTGAACGACTGCAATCGCAACGTAGTTCTCGCCGCTCCCGTCGGCGCCGCCTGCGAAACAACGGACAATAGAGCCGCCCCAATCACCAAAGGCCACCTTGATACTCACATTGACCACAATAATCTGCGACATCGCCGCCGAACGGAAGCGCAAAGCGGCCGCGAAACAGCGGGAGGTAGAACGCGCCGACTCCGCCGAATGGAAGCGCAAGGCTGCCATGAAAGAGCGAGAGGCCGCTGGCAAACGCTCCGACGCCGCTGAACAGGAGCGGAGGCCGCTGAACAGAGGCGCGACGCCGCGCTGGCCGATGTTGCAACTATCATGCGACGCCTGGATGAGCTAAGCACCGAAATGGAGCAACTGCGCAACGAACGCGCTACGCGCCGCTCCCGCCGGCGCCGCCTGCGTAACAATGGACGATAGAACCACCCGCCCACGACCCTGACGGAGCGCTCAGCATGACCACCAACGGACATACCGTTACCAACGGACACACGGTACTCGACGAAGAGATCATCGTCTGCCGCGACGTTCACAAGTGGTTCGGCAACTTTCACGCCCTGCGAGGGATCACCACGTCCGTGAAGAAGGGCGAGGTGGTGGTGATCATCGGCCCCTCGGGTTCCGGCAAGTCCACGTTCATTCGCACCATCAACCGGCTGGAGCAGCACCAGCGGGGGGACATCGTCGTGGACGGCATCGAGCTCACCAACGACGTGCGGAACATCGACGCGATACGGCGCGACGTGGGCATGGTGTTTCAGCAGTTCAACCTGTTCCCGCATCTGACGGTGATGGACAACATCACGCTGGCCCCGACCAAGGTGCGCAAATTGCCGGCCAGCGAGGCCGGCGACATCGCTATGGAACTGCTGGAACGGGTGGGGATCCCTGAGCAGGCGGACAAGTACCCAGCGCAGCTTTCCGGAGGGCAGCAGCAGCGCGTCGCCATCGCACGGGCCCTGGCAATGCAGCCCAACATCATGCTGTTCGACGAGCCGACGTCTGCGTTGGACCCCGAGATGATCAAGGAGGTGCTGGAGGTGATGAGGGAGCTGGCGGCATCCCAAATGACCATCCTGGCGGTGACCCATGAGCTTGGCTTTGCGCGCGAGGTGGCCGACCGCATCGTGATGTTTGACGAGGGGATAATCGTCGAGGACCAGCCGCCGGACGAGTTCTTCAACAACCCGCGCCACGAACGGGTCAAGCATTTCCTGTCGCAGATCCTTTAGCCGACGCCAGACGCTGACGTACAACCTGCCGCGAGCTCGCTACAGATCGCCATGTCGCTATTGCTGAAATTCCGCCGTTGGATCTGGGCCGGCGGCGCGCCGGAAACCCAAATGGCCCGGGAACGCCGGCTGCCTTTCTGGGATCATCCCTGGTTCAACCGACTGTACCGCATATTCATGCTGACGGGCTGGACAGCGGTTATCCTGTTCTTCCTGCTGTGGCATTTCGTCTGGGCGACGGGGTAGGGGCGGCGGTTTGGGCTAGGGACCGCGGACGGGGTTGAGATGTTGCCAGCGGTGGTCGGTCCATAGGATGCGGTTGATGTCGATGGGATTGTGTGGGTTTTCGGCGTTGCGTCGGGTGAGGTAGTCGGCGTAGCGGGCGAGGAAGTCGTCGATCCGGTCGGGTTCGCCGATGAAAAACTCCATACCTGGGCTGTTACAGGCGGCTTTTTCGCGTTGCTGGTCGTCGAGGACGTTGCCATTGCAGTCGTGGAGGCGGTCTTCGCAGACGCAGGGGTAGCGATAGGTTTGGTAGTACACCGGGCCGTGTAGGCTGAATTCGATGTCTTCGGCAAGTCGGCGTTGCGCTTCGATCTGCGCCGGGTCCGGCTCAGGTTCAGGTTCGGCGTCGTGGGCTTCGGCGTCGTGGGGAAGGTAGTCGAAGCCGCGTTGGAGGAGTTCTTTGGCGGCGGAGAGGCGGTGGCAGGGCTTGAAGTCGGGGAGTTCGCCCTGCATCACGTTGACCAGGAATCGGACGGCGATGTAGCCATCGTCGGTTTCTTCACGGACGATCTGGGCCAGTTCGGCCCGGACGCGGTGGGCGGCGCTTTGGGATTCGGATTGCCGCTGAGTTTGAGGCTGCGCGCGGTGGGCGGCACGGTCGCGGACGATAACGGTTTGGGCCTGGTCGAAGCCGAGTTTGACGAGGAGTCGGGCGGCGTCGATGCGGTGGCAGGGTTGGAAGTCCGGGAGTTCGCCGTCCATGGCGGAGACGAGGAAGCGGACGATGAGGCGGCCGTCGCCGGTTTCCTGGGCGATGATGTCGGCGAGAGCGGACATATATTCTATTTTAGGGAGGACGGCGGGGCGGGTCAAAGGGGGATTGTCATCAGGGCAATCGCGTCATAATCAGCGATGGCGCCGGAGTTGCAATTGGCAACGGTGAACGGCGAATTTTACCGGGATAAAGAGGATGAACGGGATGGACAGGATGTTGTGCTGGAGATTCCTGGATTCCCGCCTTCGCGGGAATGACGAATGGTTACGCAGGAATTACGAATGGTTAGAGGTTGGCCAGGTCCAACGACGTGGTGGCTCCGGCTCGGTGGTCGGCCAAGGTTTCGGTGGCGAGGCGGCTCAGCAACTCATCCGATTCCGGCCGGTCAAATTGTTGGTCCCACAGTTGGTCAGCCTCAAGCTCGGCCAGCAAGAATCTGGCGAACCGATCCTGTTCTTCGGGAGGCAGGTCGGCGGCTCGATTGAAGGTTTCTTGAAGCAGTTGGTTTATGGTTATGCTCCCGGTCTTTGTCCAGTCGCGACCTTTAGACCGTAGTCCATGGGAGGGCTACGATTTTTGTTTCCACGTCCATTTATCCGACGGGTCGTAAGTGAGCACGTAATCGCCAGTTGCAGGGACTCTCCATTCTGGCACGCAGTCATAGAGATTAAACACGAGTTGGTTGTCGAATGAGTTCGGGTCTTCGTTGTTTGTGTAGCGCAACTGTTGGCTACCCGGTTGTCTCCATAAAAAAGCGGTCGGGATAAATGCTTGGTTGAGAGATTTAGTTACATCAATGAAATTGAAGGGGACATCTTGTCCACGCGCGTGTTGGCGCACGCATCCGATTCCTGCCCACGGCGGAGCTACACTTTGAACGTCCCATTGGCTTAAACCAATCCTGTGTATGACCACCACAACGCCGTGCCCCGGTTTATTCAATTGGTCCATCGCGTCGGCTACAGCCTTTTGGGCGAAGACGGTATCGGCAAGATATAATCCCGTTAGCGACGCTGCCAACTCGGATTTCTGACGCTCGGTCAATCCGCTCGATTTAATCGCCTCGGCCACTTCTTCCGTTTGCGTCGCGTTGAGAGTGGCGTTTGCCAAAATGCCTTGGACGTCTTCTTTTTGTCTCGCGCTGAGACCTGCACTTGTCAGAATGTCTTGCACGTCATTTCTTTGTCTGGCATTCAGTCCTCGGCCGTGATAGTCCCAAGCGACCTTACCGGCAACGATGGCTGCGCCTATTGTTGCCATCAACAATGCGGCGTATGGCAGCCACCCCGGGCTTGGAATGACAGGCGGGCTCAATAAGGCTGCGATGACGGCAAGGATTTCACAAGCGACACCGAACGTCATGGTTTTCGACTGCCAGATTGTCATCATCACATTCATAATGACCTGCATATTGGTTAACCCTTCTATGTACTTTGGCGTCGAAAGCCTGAAAATCCCAAAATCCCGCAAATCTCGGTTCTGACGACCACCCAAAAGCAGGTACGCGCGAGAATTATAATCCACCCCTACCCAGCCCCCCATCTGCCGCGCTGCTAGGGACGCTTGGGCTGGGTTGCTGATCGGTTGGGATATGGCAGCCTTTATGGTTCAGGCCGGTTCGCTCTGGGGTTGCCAGGTGTGGCGCGTTTCCAGCAGTGCGATCAGTTGCGGTTCAACCGGCTGTACCGCATCGCGATGCTGACGGGTTGGACGGCAGTCCTGCTGTTTCTCCTGCTCTGGAACCTGGTCTGGGGCACGGGGTAATTATCCCTCAAACCCAGCATTCTGAGACCCCATGACGCCACAGGAGCATATTGTGGGTTAGCGGATGCCGAGTATGACGGCGCATATTGCTGTGATGGTAGATGCGACCGCGACAAGCGTTGGAAACACCCACTGAGCGTTATCTATCGTCCACTGTCGCCATGCCGAGCGTCGTAACCTGTCTCGGTATTCCAAGCCTTTCGGGGTTATTGTGTATCGCTCGGGCAACACCTCGGTAAAGTATCCTTCTCGACTCATTTGGTTAAACAATAGCGCGGTTTTAGCGTCGTCCGGAGCAGGCCGGTAAACCTCTCCGGGAATACATTGGCGAAGAAGGAACAGCCTTGCTTCCTTGTATCTTCTATCGAGCTCCTTCTCGGTACGTCGATCTCTGGCCGGTTCTGGTAAGCGAATGGTCATATAGAGTCACTCGCCGGCTGATCCGTCCGTAGGAAGCCCGACGCAACGTTATCCTCTGGTTGGATACAGTTCAGCGCGTTGCATTGGGACGCTTTCGCCTTCCCTGGCTGTGGCTTCCAATGCAAGATAAACGGCAGAGGACCCGGGCGGTGTGAATTCTACGCGGAAGTCGTCCATTCCCTCATCCGCCGGCGCGATGTGGCGCAGCACAAAACCCGCATCCCCAATGTCGATGTTTTCGGCCAATGCCTGCGCGGCGTGGCTGGCGTCAGGGAAGAGGGGAACCGCCGCTTCAGCCTTCGTGTCCTTGCTGTTACCCCGAAAAGAGGCAAGGGTTTCTGCATTCTCCGAGCTCTTGAACTCAACCAGATACTGGCGTTCGCCAGTTTCTGCTGACTGGTACGTGAAGATTGCTACGGCACGGCCTTTTTCGATGCGGCGACCAAGGTCATTGCCCAACGCACTGGTGATAACGTCACGCAAGGCGTCTGGCAGTCTGATGATGGGCATTGAGTGCCTCCTATCGTTATTTTCCGTCCAAAGTTATTGTAACCCAAACACGGTTTCGCTCTTTCCGAGCCCAATTCGGACGCGCCGCACAATCGTCATGCGTTTGAATGCATGGAGTCTATTGTATCAGCGATCTGACGCGATTATGTCAGTGTGCTGCCATACGGTCCCGAGAGATAACGCAGTCGCGGCGCAGCGCGGGCGGCGCCCGTTTGCCCGTGTACGCTCCGCCGGGTAAAATCGAGCCTGTCCGCCCGCTGCGGATTTACCCCTCATTTCCAGGAGCGCACTTATGCCTGACCAGCAGATGCAGATCGGTGTGGTTTTCCCCCAGACCGAGATCGGTTCCGACCCCATCGCCGTGCGCGATTACGTGCAGGCGGCCGAGGAGTTGGGCTTCGCTCACATCATCGCCTACGACCACGTCCTGGGCGCCGACACCAGCTATCACCAGCCGTGGACCGGCAGTTACACCAAGGACAGCATGTTCCACGAGATTTTCGTGGCGTTCGGCTACATGGCCGCGCTGACCTCCAAGGTGGAACTGGTCTCCGCCATCGTGATCCTGGGGCAGCGTCAGACCGCGCTGGTCGCCAAGCAGGCCGCCGAGGTGGACGTGCTCAGCAACGGCCGGCTCCGTTTGGGCGTTGGCATCGGCTGGAATCCGGTGGAGTACGAGGCGTTGGGCGAGGACTTCACCACGCGGGGCAGGCGCGCCGAGGAGCAGATGGAACTGCTACGCCGCCTGTGGACCGAGGAGGTCGTTGACTTCCACGGCCGTTACCACAACGTGACCAACGCCGGCATCAACCCGCTGCCGGTGCAGCGACCGATACCGCTGTGGATGGGCGCGGGGAGCCGGGCGCGCGGGCCGATTCCTCCGGACCGGGTGTTGAGTCGGGTGGGCAGGTGCGCGGACGGCTGGTTCCCACAGTTCGATGCCGACCACCCCGAGGCCGAAGCCACCATCGCCAGGGTGCGGCAGGTTGCCGAGGCGGCCGGTCGGGATCCCGATGCCATCGGGATGGAGCCGCGCGTCAACTATACCGACGGCGACCCCGAGTTCTGGCAGGCGCGAGCCGAGACGTGGCGCGGCATGGGCGCGTCGCATTTCTCCATCAACACCATGTCCGCCGGCCTGGACACGCCGGACGCGCACATCAACGCCATCCGCGAGTTTGGAGAGGTCATCAACGGGTAGTGATTGGCCCCGCGAGGTATTACAGATGGTTACCACCACGCCGACAGAGCCCACAATCAATGAGCCCACGATCGAGGCCCCTGAGGCCCCTCATTTCGTACCGGGTCTGTCTATGGCGGTTGGCAGCGAACTGAGACTGAACCTGAAGGCGCTGGGCGTTGACGGCAGCGCGCCCGATTTCGGTGCGCGGTTGTGCCAGTTGTCCCGGGACAACGAACCATATGACTTCCAATTTTCCGCCCAGGGAGAGTTGATCGTAATGGCGCCCTCCGGCCCTTTGAGCAATTTCGGCGAGAACGCAATCAACACTGATCTGGGAATATGGGACCGGGACAATCCCGGCGCACACTTCTCCCAAACCGTGGCGTTCCGGCTGCCCAGTGACGCACAGTACATGCCCGATGCTGCCTGGATAACGCAGGAACGGTTCGACAATCTCACTGAGTTTGAGCTGCGCAACACCATCAACGGGGCTCCTGACTTCGTGGTGGAGGTGCGTTCCCGCAGCGACCGCCTGCCACCGTTACTGGCGAAGATGGAAGAGTGGATGGAGGGCGGCGCACGCCTGGGTTGGCTGCTGGACCCCATCGACCAACGGGCATATATCTATCGTCCCGGTCAGGATGTGGAGATCCTGGAGAACCCGGCGACGTTGTCCGGCGAGGACGTTTTGCCGGACTTCGTTTTTGAGGTGGGCCGGCTGATGTTTGGGCACGAGTAGCAACGGACATTACCCTCACCCAACCCTCTACCGCCATAGGCGGACTTTCGGCCCGTCAAGGGAGAGGGAGCAAATCAAGGAGGCTCAATCATGGGCAGGTTGGACGGCAAGGTTGCATTGATCAGCGGCGGCCCGCACATCAACGCCATCCGCGAGTTTGGAGAGGTCATCAACGGGTAGTGATTGGCCCCGCGAGGTATCACAGATGGTTACGACTACGCCGACAGAGCCCACAATTACAGGGCCAACGATAAAAGAGCCCACGATCGAGGCCCCTGAGGCCCCTCAGTTCGTGCCGGGTCTGTCTATGGCGGTTGGCGGCGAACTGCGCCTGAACCTGAAGGCGCTGGGCGTTGACGGCAGCGCGCCCGATTTCGGTGAGCGCCTGTGCCAGTTGTCCCGGGACAACCACCCCTACGATTTTCAATTTTCGGCACAGGGAGAGCTGATCGTAATGGCTCCAACGGGATCGGATAGCAACATCGGAGAGACTGTAATCAACGCCGTACTTGCTATGTGGCAACTCGACAACACGGGGCGCAGCTTCTCCCAAACTTCCATGTTTCGACTCCCCAGCGGAGCGGTGTTGATGCCTGACGCCGCCTGGATCACCCAAGAGCGTTTCGATAATCGCACCGAACAGGAACGACGTGGAGCGATCAACGGGGCGCCGGACTTTGTGGTGGAGGTGCGCTCACTCAGCGACCGCCTGCCGCCGTTACTGGCGAAGATGGAAGAGTGGATGGAGGGCGGCGCACGCCTGGGCTGGCTGCTGGATCCAATAGACCAACGGGCATATATCTATCGTCCCGGTCAGGACGTGGAGATTCTGGAGAACCCGGCGACGTTGTCCGGCGAGGACGTTTTGCCGGACTTCGTTTTTGAGGTGGGCCGGCTGATGTTCGGGCAGTAATCACCCTCACCCCCGTATCGAGTACGGGGCAGGCTCTAGCCCTCTACCGCCATAGGCGGACCTTCGGCCCGTCAAGGGAGAGGGAACGAATCAAGGAGGCAAAAAGTATGGGCAGGCTGGACGGCAAGGTTGCATTGATCAGCGGCGGCGCGCGCGGACAGGGCGCGGTGGAGGCGCGGATGTTCGCGGAAGAAGGGGCGTGCGTCGTGTTCGGCGACATTCTGGACGACGAGGGGCGCAAGGTGGAAGCCGAGATCCGCGAACTGGGCGGTCAGGCCACCTACGTTCACCTGGACGTCACCAGCGAAAGCGACTGGGCGAACGCGGTCAATGCGGCGGTGTCCGAATACGGCAAGCTGAACGTGCTGGTCAACAACGCGGGCATCGTCCTCGGGCGCAGCATTGAGGAAATGACCGTGGAGGAATGGGACCGCCTTTTCGACGTCAACGCCAAGGGCGTGTTCCTGGGAACCAAGGCCGCGCTGCCCGCTCTGCGCGAGGCCGGCGGCGGGAGCATTGTGAACATCTCGTCCACCGCCGGGCTGGTGGGCAACGACTACAACCTGGCGGGGTACAGCAGCACCAAGGGAGCGGTGCGCCTGTTCACCAAGTCCACGGCCATCCAGCACGCCGGCGAGGGCATCCGGTGCAACTCGGTGCATCCCGGTCCCATCGACACGCCGATGCTGCAGGAATCGCGGCGGAACCGGGGCAGCGGTCTCAGCGACGAGGAACAAATGCGGCGGGTGCCGCTGGGCCGCATCGGACGACCCGAGGATATCGCCTACGCGGTGGTGTACCTGGCATCGGACGAGGCGTCTTTCGTGACCGGCAGCGAGGTGGTCGTTGACGGAGGCCGCACCGCGATGTAACGAGAAAGAGCGCCCGTTTGGACGCTCCAACTTGACAGCAACCTTGGTTGATAATGGTCGGGGCGGCCAGATTCGAACTGGCGACCCCCTGCACCCCATGCAGGTGCGCTACCGGGCTGCGCTACGCCCCGCCCCGACACCTCAAGCATAGCACGTGCCGGTACGGTTAGCAACGCACCGCGCTCCGGTGGTTGAGCTCCGCTTTAGGTGGTTTAATTGCATGGATGTACCCGCCAGAGGCGGACCTGCGGCAGGATAGACGCGATGGTACTGATTGGGATTTCCCGGATTTCGGCATCCGCCTCAGGCAGACATCTTCGACTTTCGCCGGAATGACGGATAGTAAACCACCTAAATCGCAACGCTTCCCGCTCCGGTGTAACCGTTTAGACTAGAGGCGCCAGTCTTCAATTGACGCATCATTTCGACTTTGAGATTGAATCCAGAAAATCATTGCCCCAACTCACGATAGCCTTTGCGCAGACCCTCTGGATTCCTGCTTTCGCAGGAATGCCGTTGGGTCCGCCAAGAATCTTTCCAACTCCGAACAGTTACGCTCCGGGCCGCTACATACATCTGATCGATCAATACAACAATGCAACAGGACTGCTACAGCATCCTTGGCGTCCCGAGGACCGCAAGCCCAGGCGAAATCCGCGCCGCCTACCGCCGCCTGGCGCGCCTGTATCACCCGGACCTGAATTCGGGATCTGAGGCCGAGACCCGGATGCAGCAGATCAACGACGCCTACGCCACGCTGTCCGACCCCGACCGCCGCCGACAGTATGACCTGCACGGCACCGTCAGCAATGCCACGCCGCCCACTTCGCAGAGGTCCACCCGCACCGGCCCACGGCGGGGAGCGGCGCGACCCCGCAACCACGTGCCCCGGCGCGGCGAGGACCTGGAGGTTTGCGTGCTCATCAACTCGCGTGAGGTCGCAAAGGGGGCGCGCAAATCCTTCATCGTGGAGCGGATGGAGACCTGTCCGCGCTGCCGTGGCACGGGCCTGGAGCCGGAGGAAATCGCCATCGCCGGCAGGTGCTGGCGTTGCGGCGGCGAACAGCGTTTGGGCCGGGTCCTGCGCCTGCACGCGACCATCCCCGCCGGAGTCGCTGACGGCAGCAGGCTCCGCCTGAGGGGTCAGGGCGGCGCCGGCATCGATGGCGGATCACACGGCCACGTCTATGTCACCACGCGGCTTGCGCCCAACCGTGGATTTGGCCACGCGCTGCGCTTTGTTCTCCGACACCTCTTTTACGGATAGCGTGAGAACCGGCCCGGCTCGCCCGGCTCCCATACAGGCAGTCAGAGCGGCCACGGCGCTACAACAATCTCAATCCCAATGCCATGACGACTAACAACTCCGCATTCGCGCCCCTCACCGATTACCTGCGCCGGTGGATAGACGCCGTGCCGGCGGCGGGGGTTTCCGTCTGCATTACGGACGCCAAGCGGACTCTATACACCACCGGCTTGGGGTACGCAGACCTGACATCGCGGCGCCCCGTTCTGTTGGACACCAGGTTCCAGATTGGCAGCATCGGCAAGTCCATGACCGCGCTGGCCGTGTTGCAGTTGGTCGAATCGGGGCGTTTGGATCTGGACGCGCCGTTCAGCGCGCACCTGCCCTGGTTCGCCATCCCCTCGCGGTTCGGGCCGATCACCCTGCGGCACATGTTGAGCCACACCGCGGGTCTGCCTGCCGGCGCGGATTTCACGCCGGCGGCCCGGTACGAGGGCTTCGCCCTGCGGGAAACCGAGGCGGCCTGGGAGCCGGGCGCCCTGTTCCACTACTCCAACACGGCGTACAAATTGCTGGGCTGGATGCTGGAGGACATCACGGGGCAGGACTTCGGAACCGTGATGCGCCAGCGGGTGCTGGAACCGCTGGGCATGACCTCCACGTACCCGGTGATTACCCATACGACCCACCGCAACTCGGCAACCGGCTATGTGCCGCTGTACGACGACCGTCCGTACCGAAGGGGCGGCACTCTCATCCCCGCCACGTGGATTGAGTACGAGGTGGGCGACGGCAGCCCGGTTTCAACCGCCGACGACATGGCCCGTTTCGCCCGCCTGTGGCTGAACGGCGGGCGCGGCGATGTTCGCCCCCTGTTGTCGCCGGCGACGTACGCGCTGATGACCACGCCGGCGATCTCGATGGCGCAGGGCGGAAATTACCCGCCCGAGTACAACTATTGCATGGGGATTATGTCCCACCACGTCGACGGGCATCACTTCATCGGGCACGGCGGCAGTACCGTTGGGTTCCGCTCCATCTTGCTAACCGACCAGACCGATGGCCTGGGCGTGGTCATGATGTGCAACGGCTCGGACGGAAATCTGTACCCACCCGCCCGTTACGCCCTGCAATTCGCCGCCGCCGTGGCCGATGGCCGGCCGCCACCCGAGGCGCCCGCATTACCCGATCCTACGCGGGTGGAGAACGCCGGCGCCTACGCTGGGAACTACGTGGGCGAAGGAACGGGTAGCACGCTATCCGCGATGGCTGACGGAGACCACCTGCTGCTACAGCGAGCGGGCGCGCCGGATATTCTCCTGGAGCATATCGCCGGGAACACGTTCTGCGCGCCGCACGACGATTTCGACCCGTTCCCACTGCGCTTCCGCAGACCGGAGGGGGTGGATGACAGCGCTGCCACGGTGGAAATCCACCACGGGGCCGACGTGTACGTCCGCCAGGGCAGCGAACCGCTGGCCGGCACGATGGAGCATCCGGCGGAGTGGACGGCTTTTGCGGGGCACTACCGTAGCCACTCCCCATACTTTCCCAGCTTCCGCGTCATCCTGCGGCGGGGACGGCTGTACCTGGCCTGGCCGCACGGGGGAGAGGAACCGCTGACGCCGGACCCGGCCGATGCCAGCCAATCGCCGCGTTTTGTGATCGGCCCGCCGGGAGAGCCCAGCGCGGAATGGATCCGGTTCGACCCGGTGGTGGGGAGCCGGGCGCTGCGGGTTATCTGGGCCGGCGGGGGCCTGTTCTATAGAGTGTAACGGGGTTTAGCGAATCACCAGCACCGGCAGGTTGGAGTGGCGAATCACCCGGTCGGTGACGCTGCCCAGCACCATGCGGCCCACGCCGCTGCGTCCGTGGGTGGTCATCGCCACCAGCGACGGCTGCGCGCTGCCCCGCTCGATGATGGTCTGGGCGATGTTGTCGTTGACCTGGTGCTCGGTTGCCACGCCGTGGGCATGGTCGATGCTCATGCGGTTTCTCACATCGTCCAGGTAGTCGGACGCCTCTGCCGCGTCGTCAGCGGTCAACTCATCGGGGCTTGCCATGTCGAAATCGGGCATGGTTCCCGTCCCCATTTCGGGCAACGCGAGGTTGAGCTGCGTTCGATACTGGTCCTCCGACGGAGTGATTCGCAGCACGGTGATGCCGGCAGACAGCGCGCCGGCGACGCTGATGGCGTGGGGGATCGCCAACTCGGACAGGGGCGAGCCGTCCAGCGGCACCACGACGGACCGCAGCGAGGACTCCGGCGCCGCCGGCCCCAGCACGTTGGCCCGCACGATGAGCATGGGGTTGGGGATGGTGTGCAGCACCTTGTCGGTGACGCTGCCCATGACCCAGCGGGAGATGCCGCCCCGGCCGTGGGTGGACATGACGACCAGCGCGGTGGGTTCCGCGCCCGCGACGGCGACGATGACATCGGCGGCGGGGCCGCGCTGGGCTACCAGGTTCACGCTGAGGCCGTCGCCTTCCAGCCGACGCCGTTGATTCTCCATGGAGACCAGCGCCCGGGCGCGGGATCCTTCCTCCAGGGCGCTGACGACCCCCTGGCGGTTCTGCCCGCCCAGCAGGCTCGCCGGCAGTATGTCGTACGCCTGCACCAACTCGACGGGCACGCTGAGCGACTTTGCAATCAGCTCGGCGTAAGGCAACGACTGTTCAGAAAGGTCCGAGCCATCCAGCGGCACGATCACTTTTGAGTACATGGTTATTGCGTTCTCCAGTATCGGCGAGCAGACACACGCCCGCCTATCGGGTCGGCGTCTGCCGTATCAACATCAAGTTCAGGGTTGGTACAGGATTCGCCCGCAGGCGCTGCAGGTCACTTGCCGTGATTTATTCCTCAACTGCCGCATCACGTTGGTGGTCAAAGTCATGCGGCACGATACGCACACCCTCCCGTTATCCACCAGCGCGACGGCGGTGCCTCCCTTGTTCCTGCGTAGCCGCTCGTAGCGCTGCAGATCGTCGGAAGGCAGGCTGGCGGCCATGGCCTGTCGCTGGGTGTCCGCTTCCTCCCGATCCGAGGCCAGTTCCGTGAGGCGGGTGTTGAGTTGAGTTTCCGCGTTCTGCCACTGGGTTTCCGCATCCTGCATTTGGGTACGCGCCGACTCGGCGGCCTCTTCGTGGGTGCGTTGTTCCTCTTCTTCCTCGAGGATCATGTCGTCCAGTTGGCCGATCTGGTAGCGGGTCGAATCGACTTCCCGCTGAATGGTGGAGAGGTCGCGGCGCGAGGTGTTGGAGTTGTACAGGCGCGATTCCAGGCCGGTGAGCCGTTCCCGCAGACGCTCCGCCTCGTCGCGACGGTTCTGCACGTTGTCGGCGATGGCCAGGGCGCGGGACGAGTGCCGGTCGGCCTCGTCGGTAAGGTCGGGGCGATTCACGCCGGCCGCCAAGCGATGCTCCACACGTTGTCGTTCAATCTCAATCCCGTCAATCCGGTGGTCGATTACCTGCAGGTCATACAGCTCTCGAGGGGTAGTCATGGCGGGCTTATCTGCTCCAACGTGGGTGTTGCTTCGGGTACGGCATCGACAATCTAGTCTATCAGGGTTACCGCCGATTTTATAGCGGCGGCTCCGGCGATGAGATTTGCGGGGAGGCGTCACTCGCGCTTGAGAGGGCCGGGGCCAGCTTTGGTTTGGGCTGCGCGAACGAACCGCGGCGGTGGCTGATGGCCGGTCAGCCGTATATTCGAGCCGAAATACCCACCGGGCAATGCGGACGAATCCCTACTTTTTTGGTTCACTAAATCGGGTAAGATTTGCCTATTGACTTTGTGTTTCGTGTACACTAATATTATCGAGCAATGCTAACGAATCAGATGCGTTCCCCGCTTCGATTCACGGAAATTACAAACGCCACCATCGTTGGCTCCATGCGAACCCATTGGCATCTCTATCAACACGCCGAGGCAGACAGACCATGATCGACCGATTGAATTCTTCAGCAGCGCCGGACTCGGCGCGCCGGCGGTCAATGGCAGCGGCAGTGTGCCGAGGATGCAGGGGCTGAACCCGTGGAGTTGACCCGCACCGTGCACCCGGCTTGCAACGCCATCCGTATTGTCCGGGCCGCCCCTGACGCTGCCGACGGGGCGATCCATATCGCGACCGGCCGGCATTGCGGATACCCGTTGATGGAAGGATTCAGGCCGGGGCCTTCGAGCAGAGCGCGGGCATCAAAGTAAAGGGGTGCGCTGCCGTAGCGGCCGGTAGCGCACCTTTCCTGCCCTTTCCGGGCTTCTGGGCCTGTCGGAACCCTCCTCCCGGCAGGCTCAGTATATCATTCGGTTGGGCTGTACACCACCCCGATTTCGCGGGCGGGGAGTGATCAAATCGTCGGCGCTGCGGCAGTTCGCGTGATTGCGGCGGGCTGTGTATAGTTAGCGCGTCATGCGGATACTGCATTTCTCCGACCTGCACATCGGCGTCGAAAACTACGGGCGCACGGACCCCAACACCGGCCTGTCCACGCGCCTGACGGACTTCCTGGAGGCGTTGGACGAGGTGGTGGAACATGCCCTGTCCAACTCGGTGGACCTGGTGCTGCTAGCCGGTGACGCCTACAAGGGACGCGATCCGTCGCAGACCCACCAACGGGAGTTTGCCCGCCGGCTGCGCCGGCTGTCCGCCACCGGCATCCCGACGTTCCTGCTGGTGGGCAACCACGACCTGCCGGCGGCGTCGGGTCGGGCCCACGCCGTGGAGATATTCGACACGCTGGACGTTCCCAACGTGTACGTCGGGGCGACGTTGAACAATCAGACCGTGCCCACGCCGGGCGGCCCGCTGCAGGTTCTGTCGGTGCCGTGGCCGTCCCGGGGCGCGATGCTGGCGCGGGACGAGTCCCGGGGCCTCACCATCGAGCGGATCCGGCAGGAGATCGAACGGCGCATGACCGCAGCCATTGCAGGGCGCGCCCAGATGTTGGACCCCGACGTTCCGGCGATCATGGCCGGCCACGTGACGGTCAACGGGGCCACCGTGGGCAGCGAACGCTCCATGATGCTGGGCAACGACCACGTCCTGAACGTGAGCGCGGTGCAGCAGCCTCAACTGGAATACGTCGCGCTGGGACACATCCACAAGCACCAGGTGTTGAGGCCGCCGCCAACGGACGGATCGGCTGGGGTGGGGCCCGCGGTCGCGTACTCCGGCAGTCTGCAACGGGTGGACTTCTCCGAGGAGGCCGACGAAAAAGGCTTCTGCATCATCGATATCGACCCCAGTGCGCCCCAGGGTCGGCGGCTGACCGACTTTCGTTTCGAGCGCATTGCCGCAAGGCCGTTCGTAACCGTGGACGCCAACGTGCCGGACAACGAGGGGAACCCGACGGACTTTGTGGTCCGCGCCATTGAGCGACGCCCAGTTGCCGGGTCCATCGCGCGCCTCCGACTGCGCCTGACGGGTGAGCAGTCGGCCCGGGTGCGGGACGTTGACTTGCGGGCCGCGCTGTCGCCGGCCCACTACGTCGCCAGCATCTCCCGCGACATCACTGACGAGGCCCGCCGACGCCTGGACACGGCAACCACCGACCTCCAGCCTCTGACGGCCCTCCGCCTGTACCTGGAAAACCAGGGCGTCAGTCCAGAAAGGCAGCGGATTCTGCTGGAACGGGCGGAGGAGTTGCTGGCGTCGGTGGAGGGAGACGGATAGGAAAGCCTTTTGGATTCGCGCGTTGCCCGGCGTATAATACGGACGCCACCCATCCTGCGAGGCGTGCCATGACTACCAGGCCCATCAAGCCGGCGCCCATATATGCTCCCGAAGCGCCCGGCGGGCAGTTCCCAGAGTTTCCGCCCAGGGACGATATGCAGAACACCCTCCACCTGCACGAGCAGGGCCACCAGCCGGCCCTGCGCCGACATCTGGGCAACCCCGATACCACCGTGGTCATCGGCGAGGTTCCCATCGGCTGGAACATCCACACCCGACGCGAGGTGATACGGGTTCCCGACCTGCTGATCGCTCTCAACGTTGACCGGGCGTTGGTGATTGCCGAGATGGGCTACTCCATCGACGAGCACGGCAAGGCGCCGGACTTCGCCCTGGAACTGGCATCTCCCAATACCGCGCGCAACGACGAAAGGGGCAAGCGGATTGACTACGCCAACTTCGGCGTGCGGGAATACTGGCGGTTCGACGCGTCGGGCGGCCAATGGTATCAACAGCCGTTGGCCGGGGACGTGCTGGTGGACGGGGAATACCAGCCGGTTGAGATTCACCGCACGGACGACAACCGCTACTGGGGACACAGCGAGGTTCTGAACCTGGACGTGTGCTGGGAACACGGAGAAATGCGCTTTTACGACCCGGCGGCCGGCGAGTACCTGCTTACCTATGACGAGACCGACGATGCGCTCCACAACGAACGCGCAGCGCGTCTCCTCGAAAGCGACGCCCGCCAGGCCGAGCGCGACGCCCGCCTAGCCGCAGAGGAACGCATCCAGCAGCTGGAAGCGGAAAACCGGCGCTTGCGGAACCCGTAGCCGCAGCTCGCCCCCGCCTATGAGGCATTCCCGTCCCGCCGGCGCCATCACCTCGGTTCCCGGCATCGCCGCCGGCCACTGGACGGATACCGAGGCTGCGACGGGATGCACGGTGATCCTGTGCGGGGATACCTCCGTCGGTGGCGTCGCAGTGCGGGGCGGATCCCCCGGCACCCACGAAACCGACCTGCTGGACCCGGTACGTCGCGTCGACCGGGTCCACGCCGTCCTGCTCAGCGGCGGCAGCGCGTTCGGATTGGCCGCCGTCGCGGGCGTGCAGCGGTGGCTGGAGGAACGGGGCATCGGTTTTGAAACGCCGCATGGGTACGTGCCCATAGTGCCTGGGGCAATTCTCTATGACCTGGGCGTGGGCAGAGCCGACGTGCGGCCCGACGCGGCGGCGGGCTATGCGGCAGCGTCAGGTGCGTCCGACGATACCTTGGCATCCGGCTCGGTGGGAGCGGGAGCCGGCGCCACGGTTGCCAAGGCCCTGGGGTCGGCTCGCGCGATCAAGGGAGGCATCGGGTCGGCGTGCTGCGTGCTGCCCAACGGCATCACGGTGGGCGCGGCCGTTGTCGTCAACGCCTGGGGCGGCATCCACGACCACCGGGACGGCAGCCTGATCGCCGGCCCGCTGCGGGACGACGGGACGATGGCGGATCCGGTGGGGGTCATCCTCGATGGCGAATACCCACGGAATGATACGACGCGGAATGATTCGGCGATGACCAACACCACCATCGGCGTAGTCGCCACCGACGCCGCACTGGACAAGGCGCAGGCGAACTTCATGGCGTCGTCGGCCCACGACGGCCTCGCGCTGACCATCCGCCCGTGCCACACCTTCGGCGACGGGGACACCCTGTTCTGCGTGGCGACGGGGCGCAACTCGACGTCCGTTGACCTGACCGCCCTGGTCGCGGCGGCGACGCACGTGGTCGCGCTGGCGGTGATCGACGCGGTGAGATCGGCCAGCGGGCTGGCGGGCATCCCAGCAGTCGGGGAGTTGAATCATGGCATCGGCTGATAACGTGCGCATCGGTTTCGTGGGAGCGGGAACGCTGGGTCGCGGGCTGGCGTTGGCGCTGGACGGCGTGGGCTGCGACGTGGTCGCAGTGTCCAGCCGCACCCGGGCCAGCGCGGAGTGGCTGGCCGAGCGGATTGATGGCTGCATCGCACTGAATACGGCGCAGGATGTCGCCGACACGTGCGATTTGGTGTTCATCACCACGCCTGACGGGGCGATCGCGGAAGTGGCAGCCTCGGTAAATTGGCGCGCCGGCCAGGGAGTGACCCACTGCTGCGGCGCGTCGTCAATCGAGTTGCTGGATGCAGCGTCCAGCGCCGGCGCGGCCGTCGGAGCCATGCACCCGTTTCAGACCTTCGCCGCGCTCAGTGACCCCACCGAGGCGGCCCGCAGGCTGTCGGGCGTTACCTTTGCGGTGTCCGCGACCGGATGGCTGACGGAGTTCCTGCCGTCCCTGGCCGAGCGACTGGAGGGTCAGGCGCTGAGCATCCCCGACGAACTGCGCCCGCTGTACCATGCCAGCGCGGTGCTGGCCTGCGGGTACGTGGGCACCCTGCTGGACGCCGCCGTGGGGCTGTGGACGCGCATGGGATACACGGAGGAGGACGGAGTACGAGCGGTCGCGCCGTTGGCTCGCGCCACCGTGGAGGCCATCGCCGCCGCCGGACCCGTCCGGGCGGTGACCGGCCCTGCCGTCAGGGGCGACGCGGCCACCATAGCCGCGCACCTGTCGCTGCTGGAGGAACACGCGCCGGAGTTGGTCACGCTGTACCGTGAGCTTACGCTGGCGTCCATACCGTTGGCGCGGGCGAAGGGCGTTGGGGAGGCGGAGTTGGAGGCGCTAACGTCATTCGCCCCGCAGTGAAGCCGGCTCAGCGCTGGCCGGCCAGGGTTGCGACTGCCACCATGGCGCGTTCCTGCGGGGACGTGGCGTTGAAGTCGATGATCGCCCTTTCCGCAGAATCAATCCAGGTAATGACCTCGTTCTGGACAAAGTTCACGCTGGGATTGTAGTCGGCGTTCTCGCGCTCAGTCTTGATGCCCCCGATTACGACGGCGAAATTTTGGACCGGCGGGCTGAAGAGATGGGGCCAACCGTGCAGCGGGTTCTCGGCGCGAAAGTGTCGGAGCGACCGGTAGGTTGCAATCCAACGGGATTCGTTGGCCGGCGTCCTGCGGCCCACGATAAGGTCGGCGTTGCTGGCGGCCAGCGCGTGGAACATTGCGTAATAGGCGGTGCTTATGGCTCGGCGCAACGCTTCTTGGGAGGGCTGGCCACCGGCGAGAAGGCGGCTGGCAGTGATGAGTTCTACCCAATCCACGGCGTGCCCAACTGGTCGGTGTCGCTCTGGGGAATGTACGAAATGGACGGGATGGCGCGAATGCCGGCGTCGAGCATGGCCTGGTAAAGGTAGCTGCCGTAAGAGTTCAGCCGGTCAATGTCGAGGATGTCGGGCAGGCCGTCGTAAATCACCCAGACTTTGAGGAAAGGAACGCCGTCGAAGTCCTCGCCGGGCTTGGTCCACACTTCCCGGTAGGGTAAGCGGCCCTGGTGATGGTCGTCCAGAGTTCCAAGAATAATGCCTTTGACTTGTTCTGCCTGTTCTGCTGTGATAGTCATGGTGTGCTCCGACCGGCATGGGTGGCGCGTGTATTACAGACTGCATGGATCATATCCTACAACTGGATGGCGTGATCGTAACAATCGCTGGATACGGTTATATGGACTCAGGTTGTGTTCCGCTTTAGGTGGTTTGATTGCATGGACCTACCCGCCGGAGGCGGACCTGCGGCAGGATAGACGGGATGGTAATGATTGGGATTTCCTGGATTCCGGCATCCGCCTATGGCGGACATCTTCGGCTTTCGCTGGAATGACGGATAGTAAACCACCCAAATTGCAACGCTACCTTGGATTCACGATCAGTCGCTCCATTGACTCCGGGCTGATACAATCGCGTCATCATGGCGACTACGATTCGACAACTGGCGCAGATGAAGCGGGATGGGGAGAAAATCCCCATGGTCACCGCCTACGACTACACCGCCGCCCGCATCGCCGACGCGGCCGAGATTCCCATCATCCTGGTGGGCGACAGCCTGGGCATGGTGGTGCTGGGCTACGACTCGACCATCCCTGTGACCATGGACGACATGGTGCGGCACACCCGGATGGTGAGCCGGGGCGCATCCAACGCCCTGATCGTCGCCGATCTGCCCTTCATGGCCTACCAGGTTGACGCCAACGAGGCCATGCGCAACGCCGGCCGCCTGATGCAGGAAGGCGGCGCGCACACGGTCAAGATGGAGGGCGGCGTCGCCATCGCCGGCACCGTGCGCCGCATCGTGGACGCCGGCGCGCCGGTCATGGGGCACATCGGCCTCACGCCGCAATCGGTGAACGCGCTGGGCGGCTATCGCGTGCAGGGACGCACCCGGGCTACGGCGAAACGCCTGCTGGATGACGCGCTGGCGCTGCAGGACGCCGGCGCGTACTCCGTGGTGCTGGAATGCGTCCCAAGTCAGTTGGCAAAGGTGATCACGGAACGGCTCACCATACCGACCATTGGCATTGGCGCCGGTCCCGATTGCGACGGGCAGGTGCAGGTGTTCCACGACATGCTCGGGCTGTTCTCCGACTTCCTGCCCAAGCACGCCCGCCGCTACGCCACCCTGTCTGAGGATATAACCACCGCCTTCCAACGCTACGCAGAGGATGTCCGTTCCGGCGATTTTCCGGCCGAGTCGGAGAGCTTCACGATGAACGAAGCCGTGCTGTCCGACCTGCTGGATGGCTAGCGAGTCGCCCGGAAGCGGAGCGACCGGCGTGCGCGGCGCGGCCTGTTTGACGGAGTGGCTCGCTATAGCGGCCAAGACCCGGCGCCGCGCACGGACCCTGTGATTGCAGGCAGCGTCTCCTGGATCGCCCGTTAGCAGACGCGCGCCGCTAGGTTGACCCTGCCACGGGCAGACGAAGCGTCACGGTGGCGCCGTGACCAATCCCGTCGCTGGCCACGGCGACCGTTCCCCCGTGGGCTTCAACGATGGCTTGGGTGATGGCAAGCCCCAGGCCCGTGCCGCCCATGCCACGGCTACGGGACTGGTCGGTACGGTAGAAGCGTTCGAAGACGTGGGGCAGATCGGCCGGATCGATGCCGATGCCGTCGTCAGCGACCGAGACGGACAGCGCATCGTCGCCCTCCAGTCGGGCCGTGATGGTTACGCACCCGCCGGCCTCGGTGTTGCGAATGGCGTTGTTCACGACGTTGCCCAGCGCCTGGCTCATGCGCATCCGATCAAGTTCGACGTCCGGGTTCTCTCCCGACACCAGCAGGGACAATTCGACCTGACGAGCCTGGGATTGTGGCCGCCAACGGTCCGCCTCTGCGGTGAGCAAGTCGCCAATCGAGATGGTTTCCGGAGCCAGCCTCAACTCACCGTGGTCCGTTTCGGCAAGCCAGTCCAGATCGGTGACCAGCCCGCGCAGCCGGTCCACTTCCTGGATGATGTGGTCCGAGGCTTCCCCGGAGGTCTGAAGCCCGTCGCGGAGCCCCGCCGCCTCCAACTGTATGACGCTGAGCGGCGTGTTCAGCTCGTGGGAGAGGTCGTTGATCAGCCGCCGGCGCAGTTCGCGCTGGGTTTCCAGGGCGGAGGTCATCCGGTTGAAGGCCTCGCTCATCCGTCCCAGCTCGTCCGAGGAAGAGACCGGCAACTGCGCCGTCTCCCCCTGGGCGATGGACTGGGTTGCCTTGGTGAGGGCAGCCACCGGCGCCGTGATCCGTTTGGACAGCCAGGCCGCCAGCAGCATCGCCACGGCTATCGTGAGCACGCCGCCGATTACGATGATGTACAGCAGCGTGCTGAGGAACCCGTGGGACTCCGTGGACAGGAGCTCACGGTTCACGTCGAGATAGACCTCGCCCACGGGCCGGTTGGTCGTGGCGTCGAATACGGTCTCCCGGTGACCGTCCAGGCTGGGCACTGCGGTTCCTGGCGACAACTGGGACAGGTTGTCCCTCACCACCCAACCATCGACGCCGGCCACGACAACCCGGACCCGGTCGTGGTGGAACCCCTCTGCGTGTTCTCCGGCGTCCGTTTCGGAACGCTCGCCCGGGGGCGCGCCGTCGTAGGCGTAACCGGCCCGGGTCAACGCCTGGTCCACCGTGGACCAACCGCCGGCGGCGGCGTACTCCCGACCGAGATTGAGGGCCAACTGTTGCGCCGCGTCGCCGCCGATACGCTCCACAAACGTGCCCAGCCGCGACTGGGTGGCGTAGTAGCCGACGCTCACGCTGACCGCCACGGTCAGCACGATGACGAAGACCATCGATGCCATGATTCGCCAGCGAACGGACATTACTTTCCCTCCGCTACTACTCGCCCTCGGCGACGAACCGGTAGCCGCCGCCGTAAACGGTCTGGATGGGCTGCCGGCCGTCCCTGTTGATCTGCCGGCGCAGCCGCGCGACCTGGCTGTCTATGGCGCGGTCGAACCCGTCAAAGTCGTCGTTGAAGGTCAGCGAAATCAGCTGGTCTCGGGTGAGCATCTGGTTGGGATGGCGCATGAAGGTTGACAGCAGAGCGCGCTGGGCCTGGCTCAACGCCACCGGCTCCTCATCGACCGTCACCAGGCCGGTGGACTCGTTCAGCGTGATGTTGCCCCAGGTCAGCACCTGCTGGACGCGGTCGTTGACGCGCCGGAGCACCGCGTGGGCGCGGGCGATGACCTCTTCGGGTTCAAAGGGCTTGACGATGTAGTCGTCGGCCCCGATGTCCAGCCCGGCGATTCGCTCGGCGGGAGTTTCGCGGGCCGTCAGCATGATGATCGGGACGTCCGACTCCCGGCGCAGGATACGGCAAAGCTCGACGCCATCCAGGCGGGGCAACATGAGGTCCAGGATGATCAGGGCCGGCGACAGGTCGCGGGCCAGCTCCAGGCCGTATTCGCCATCATGGGCGACCTCCGCCGAGAATCCGGCGCGCTCGAAGTACAGCTTCACCCAGTTGGCGATGCGCGTGTCGTCTTCGATTATCAATACCGTGCCGCTCATCGGCAGTCCTCTCATCAGTAGCAGGGTTATTCCAGGTGGCGGTTTCTCGAAGGACAACGCCACGTCCGTCCGCAGGGAACGCTCAAGGTCGATTATCGCATTTCGGTTTGAGGCCCGGCGTCCGCGCGGCGGTCCGGCCGGTTTAACTGCGCGGGGGTGGTGGCAGGCGTCTGCCCGCCACCACCGCGTCGGAAGCTTTGGTTGTGGTATTAGCCTCCCGACCCCCGGCTTCCGCTGTGTTCGCCACCGGAACCGTGCTCGCCGCCGGACGCGCCACCGCCGCCGTGTTCACCTCCGCCTTCTCCCCCTCCGCCAACCTCGGCGTGGGCGATCCAGCCGGTGAAGGACGCCTGGGTCGCGGGCAGTTTCACCGCCATGACTTGGCCGGGCGCCATGTCCACCGGAGTGGTGGGGCCGAGTTCGGTGCCGTTGGACAGATGAACTTCGATTCTGACGTTGGTGAGAACGCCGCCGGTGGTGTTTTGCACCGTTCCCTGGAAGGAATTGCTGGCAGCGTCGTAATTGAGGATGAGCCGGGCGCCGCCGCGAACGGCGTCGAAGGTGGCGTCGGGCGCCAGGGTGGCGCCGCTGCCCTCTTCGCTGCCGGAGCCGCCGGACTCGCCGCCGACTTCACTGCTACCCTCGCCACCGGGACCGTGTCCCTCGCCGCCGGCTCCCTCACCGCCGCCGGACTCACCGCCGGTGTGAGGCATGGGCCCGGGGCCGCCGCAGTCGAACACCTCCATGTGGACCACGTACCCGTCGAAGGCGACCCCCGCGAGGCTGGGCTCACTGGAGATCGGGATGCTGGAAGTCGCCTGCTGTCCCGGGTTCAGGTCGCCGAGCGGGTCGGGGCCCAGCTCTCCCACCGTCTGCGTGCCCGACTTCAGGTGAGGTTCGGCCTGCACGTAGCAGAGCTGCTGCGCCAGGGTGTTCTGGACGGTGGAGTGGACGGTCTGAGTGGTCGCGTCGTAGCGGGCGGAGACGGCCAGACCGCCGAGAACGCCTTGCCACGTCTGGTCCAGCGGCGTGATGGGGCTGGACATAGCCGCTTCCATGGCGGCCTCGTTGTTGGACCCGCCGCTCTCCGGGCCTTCGGGACCGTCCGGGCCGCTCTCGCCGCCGCTTTCCCCGGCGGACTGAGCGCTCTCGGCTCCGCTGCCGACCTCGGCGTGGGCGATCCAACCGGTGAACGTCTCCTGAGTGGAGGGCAGGTTGACCGACATCACCTCTCCGGGAGCCAGATCCACCGGGGTGGTGGGGCCGAGTTCCGTACCGCTCGACAGGTGCACTTCGATCCTGACCTGGCCCAGGGTGTTGCCGGTGGTGTTCTCCACCGTGCCGTTGAATGAGTTGTTCGCCGCGTTGTAGTTCAGGATGAGCCTGGCGCCGCCGCGAACGGCGTCGAAGGTGTCGCCCGGGGCCAGGGTGGCGCCGCTGGCCTCTTCGCTGCCGGACCCGCCGCTCTCGCTGCCCGAGATTTCCTGGGTGGTTCCCGCTCTGCTGGTTTCGCGACCGTCCATGATTCCGTTGTCGCCGGCGCAGCCCATCAGGATTCCTGCGCCAAGCATCGCCGCCGCAACCGGCCCGATGATCAATGCCCTGGTTATCTTCTGCTTGCCGATCATTTCTTCACCTCCTTCGTGAAGTTTTTCTTGCTACGTCCACGATAGAAGTGAAATGTCGCAGAATTGTGTCGCGATCAGGCCTGGCCAAACCGACCATCCGCTGAGGCCGGCGTACTGCGGCCATGAGCGTCCTGGCACAAGAGGGTGATGGCGACAAAGACACGCTTGGTGGCCGACCCAAACCTTACGGTGGGAGGGGACTACGGTGAGCCGGTGGGGTCTGTGAGACAGCGCGAGCGGTTCGGGCCGCTATGGGGCAAATGCCGGAGCGACAACTGCGGGCGGCATGCGGGAGGCCTGCCGTTCAACCTCTTATTGACGGGATGATGGCAATGCCCAAACCGCCGCAATTGCCGACCGTGGGGGAGTCAACGGGTCACATCCGCCGGCGGCAAGTCGGCGAGTCCCGTTTACGCTTTGGCGGCGCACTCGCTGACGCCGACCCGTCGCGCCGCCGCTGACGTGGCAGTGCGGCCCTAACCAGACTTCGGCAGCCGTCTCCGCTTTGCCGCGGGGGACTCATACAATACGCCGGCATCGATCAGCGTCGCCACGTCCTCCGCTGTGTACTCCAGGCGTTCGGCCAACACCTGGTAGTTATGCTCGCCCAGTTGCGGGGCGGGCCCGCTCACCGCCGCCGGCGTCGCCGAGAAGCGGTACGGCGGCGACACCACGCCCACCGGCCCAACCTCCGGGTACTCAATCTCCTGGAACGCGCCGCGCGCGTTGTAGTGGGGATGCCGCCAGATTTCCTCCTGGGACAGCACCGGCCCCGATGAGATTCGCGCCTCGGCCAGCACCAGCAAGGCCGCCTCGTCGTCCGGCAGGGTGTGAAGCCACGCTTCGATGATGCCAACGATTTCGTCCCGCCGTTTCACCCGGTCATCGTCGGTCAGGTAGCGCGGGTCCTCGATCAGATCCTCCCGTCCCATGCACTCGCACAGCCGGCCCCACGCGCTGCCGGGACCCTGCCCAGGCGCTTGCAGCGATATGTACCCCTCTTTCGCTTTCAATATGCCCATCGGGAACGTGTAAGTGTTCTGCTCGCCGTTGCGGTAGTGCAGCGGGACGCCGTGGTTGGCCGCCACGTGGGGCATGGCCAGCGAGTCCAGGAACAGCAGGCTGTCGATCATGGACAGGTCGATGTACTGGCCCTCGCCGGTCCGCTGCCGGTGAAACAGCGCGTAGCCAACGGCCATCGCGCCGGTCATGCCGGTGACGGTGTCGCCGATGCCGCCGCCGATGGTGTAGGGCGCGCCGTCCCGTTCGCCGGTGATCCAGTTGAGGCCGCTGACGGCCTGCGCCACCGGATCGGTGCAGACGTGCTCGGGATTGTGCGCGAACCCCTCCTGCCCGTAGCCCGTCATGGAGCACATGATGATGCCCGGGTTCAGCTTGCGCAGGTTGGGGTAGTCCAGCCCGTAGCTCCGCACGACGTGGGGCGTGTAGTTCTCCACGAATACATCGGCCTGTTTGACCAGCGCGTGGACGATCTCCAGCCCGGCGTCGGTCTTCAGGTCCACGCACAGGCTCTTCTTGCCGCCGTTGAGGTGCAGATAGGGCACGCCGTTGCGCGTGGGCAGGGACTCCGGCGTGAACCGTTCGTCCTGATCCGCCACCGGCCGCTCGATCTTGATGACCTCCGCGCCCATGTCAGCCATGACCCGGCTGCAGAACGGCCCCACGAACGCCGCCGTAAAATCCAAAACCGTAATGCCCGCCAGCAGTCCCGTAGCCATGAGCAACCTCCTCGTATGCCAACCCCAGATTGTACACGCCTGGGACGCGCAGGTTCCGCCCGTTAGACCTGACGGCCAGGGCAATCGCGTCTTAATGAGCGACAGCGCCGCCATCGGAATTGGCAGTAACGGACGGTGAATTCACAGGGATCCGCCAAAGGCGGACAGGTTCCCAGGATGAACGGGATGGACAGGATATTTTGATTTGGGAGTTTTGGGGTTATGGGCTGGTTTCGGGGACTTTCATGCAACGAGCTGTGTGGTCATTATCACCAAACGGAATGTAATACAGGCACCGGCATCGTTTGTTTTGAAGACGCGATTGCCCTGACCTGACGGCGGATTTGGGAAAGGGTCATGGGATTGCCTCGGACGGGAGTTTTTTCATGGATGAGCAGGATGTAAAGGATTGGGTATATGGGTGGGATGGTGGCTATTTTGGCGAAATTCCGCTCATTCCCGCTCATTTCTGTTCATTTGAGTAGGGCGTTGGGGTAGGACTTGGGGGTGAATGGGGGATGATTGGGTTGTTTTGGGGGCGATATTGGTGGTTTTGGCGGGCACATGAGCGAGTTTGGGGGCGGTGGTTGGGATGGCTCGCGATTGTCTGAATCAGGATTTTTGGGCCCCGTATCAAGTACCGGGTGACCCCGCGTCGGGCACGGGGCAGGCAGTTATTAGAGGATTAGGAGGATTGGGAGTTTCCAGTCATTTGGATTGGGGCGGTTGGATGGCCCAGTTAAATGGTACGGATGGACGGTGCGTAGAGGAAAGGGGGAAGTGTCAGGGCCTTTGCAAAGTCGCCACACATCCCACTCATGGTGCGGCACGTCCGCTTTGGGCGGGAGCTTGTCGAACCACGAGCGGGTCCTTCGACAGGCTCGGGACGAGCGGATGGACTTCAATCGCACAACTTTGCAAAGGCCCTGGAGAAGTGTCAGTGGATTGTGGCCCGCCGGGTCAGGATTGGGGGATGGGCGTCCGTGTTAAAATCGGGCCATGACGACGCCGAACTTTGCCGACAAGACCGTCTGGACGGGGGACAACCTGGACATCCTGCGGGGGATGAACTCGGACTGCGTTGACCTGATTTACCTGGACCCGCCGTTCAACTCCAACCGCAACTATGCCGCGCCGGTGGGTTCGGCGGCGGCGGGCGCGGCGTTCAAGGACACGTGGACGCTGTCGGATTTGGACGTGGCGTGGATGGGGTTGATTGCGGACGAACAGCCGGCGATGTACCAGGTGTTGCAGACGGCGGGCCTGACGCACGGCAAGGGGATGCAGTCGTACCTGTGCATGATGGCGGTGCGGCTGCTGGAAATGCGGCGGGTGTTGAAGGATACGGGCAGCATTTACCTGCACTGCGATCCGACAGCTAGCCACTACCTCAAGTTGCTGATGGACAGCATTTATGGACACTCTAACTTCCGAAACGAGGTGGTGTGGAAACGAACCTCGGGCAGGTCTGGAGCTCACGGCTTCGGCAGGGTCCACGACACGATCCTGTACTACTGCATGACCGAATCGTTCACTTGGAACGCCCAATGGTTGCCACTCTCCCAAGACCACGTCAGACGTGCGTATCGCAACGAGGACGAAAGGGGGCGTTGGCAGTCTGATCAGCTCACCGCCGCCGGTTTGCGAGCGGGCGAATCGGGCGAACCGTGGCGAGATATAGACCCAAGCAAAGTGGGGCGACATTGGGCCACACCAACACTGGGAGCGATGCACGACTACATCATTGACCAAGAACTGATACCTGGGTGGCCCGACGATTACGCCGGCGTTCACGCTCGTCTTGACGCACTGGACGTCGCAGGATTAGTCCACTGGCCCAATGACGGGAACGGTATGCCTCGGCTCAAACGGTACCTTGCTGCGGCAAAGGGCACTGCGGTAGAGGACATCATTGCCGACATTGCGCCCATCGGGGCCCAAGCCCGCGAGCGCATCGGCTACCCGACGCAGAAACCGTTGGCGTTGCTGGAACGCATCATCCGCGCCAGCAGCAACGAGGGCGACGTGGTGCTGGACCCGTTCTGCGGGTGCGCTACTGCCTGCGTCGCCGCCGAGAACCTGGGCCGACGCTGGGTTGGGATCGACATATCGCCCAAGGCCGTGGAGCTGGTCAATATGCGGTTGCAGCAGACCATGGGCGAGCTGTTTCACAACCGGCTGGTGACGGCGCGGACGGACATTCCCCGGCGGACGGATATTGACGCGCCGATTCCCTATCGGCAGAACAAGCACGTTTTGTTTGGGCAGCAGGAAGGGCGATGCAACGGGTGTCGCAGCGAGTTTCCTTTCCGCAATCTCACCATCGACCACATTATTCCGGAGAGCCGCGGCGGCACCGACCACATCGAAAACCTGCAACTGCTGTGTGGGCACTGCAACAGCGTAAAGGGCGACAGGCCGCAGGAATACCTGGTGGCGCGGCTGCGGGAGCTGGGGATTGCGGCGTGATGGAATACTGCCATGCACGGCGCAAGTATGGAAACTTCGGCCCTGGACACAGTAGTGGCGGCAGTACAGATTGTTTTCTATCTGTCGCCGTTGATTATTGCCGGGGCAACGCTGTTCCTGGCATGGTGGCGGTTCAAGGTGTTCAGGGTCAGAGAGCCAGCCATCAAGATGGATCTTACCGTGACCAGCCATCGATCCAGTCCCTCTTACAATTCGTTGAGTGCGGTAGTTGTTCTGACTAACACGTCCAGAGTGGCGGTACGAGTTACGAGATTGAGATGGTTAATCCGAGTACTGGGTCCATACAACGATGCCGATATAGAAAACAAGATTAGCGAATACGCACCCTACTTGGAGTTCGATGGTTTACCAATAGACTCTGATGGAGTACCTATTGAGTTCCCTTGGAACGTCAACTACACTCTCTCACAGGTGAATGCGAGGATCTCTTTGGAACCTGGGGAATCCAATACCATTAGCATGAGCTTGGCGATGCCGCGTTGGATTGAAGCAGTGGACGTTCTCATAGAGTTGGACAGCCCGGCAGCAAAAGATAGCCCACCTCTGTGTTGGGCGGCGCGACGACAGCACGACGTCAATAGGGAGGTGTGAAATGTCGTTCAGATACCGACGTGATAAGCCCTTGCCGAAGGGGCTTGTCTATGGAATTACCTCGATCATGTTCGAAAGCGCATTGGAGCCGGCCAAGCCGCCGAAACCGCCAGAAAAGTCAAACTCTGACCATGCCAGCCCAATGTCGACGAACCATGAGGATGAAAAAGAGAAGCAAGAAGCCGAATAGCCATAATGCTACGCCACCCCGGCCGCCGAGTTCATTTCCTGAGGAGTACGTTCCGACATCAGGGAGTCGCTCGGATAAACTTTCCGTCCCAAACCGTTGGTTCTCCCTTCTTCGCAGGCGCCCGCAGAGCCGCCAACCGCTGCCCAGGCCCCGCAGGAGAAACGTGAGCAAGTAGGGCCGGCCCCCTATATCAATGAACCGGCGGGAAGTTTTCGATGGGGACTGGTGCCAGGTCGTCCGCCGGCTCGAAGCCGAAGATCCGCGAATAGAAATAGAACTCGGCGGACAGGCACGCCTTGATGGTTTCCGCCATGCGGAAGCCGTGATACTCACCCTCAAAGGCCAGGTAGGCCGTGGGAACTCCGCTTGCCTTCAGGGTATTGAACATCTCCTCCGACTGGATCGCCGGCACGATGGTGTCCTCCAGCCCCTGGAAAAATATGACCGGGCAGGTGGTGTACTCCGGAAAGTTGATCGGCGAGCGTTGGATATAGCGTCGCCGGTAAAGGGGATATGGCCCCACGAGGCCGACCAGGCTGTGGGCGTCGAACTTGTGGATGCCGCTGAGCAGGGCCTCCAGGTCGCTGACCCCGAAGTAGCTGGCCCCGGCCTTGAAAACGTCCCGGAACGCCAGCGACGCCAGAGCGGTGAAACCGCCGGCGCTGCCGCCGCTGATGGCGACGCGCTGGCCGTCGGCATCGCCGCGACCCACCGCGTACAGCGCGGCGTTGACGCAGTCGTCCACGTCCACCACGCCCCATTCGCCGATCAGACGCTCGCGGTAGTGCCTGCCGTATCCGGTGCTGCCTCCGTAGTTGACATCCATCACCGCCACGCCGCGGCTGGTCCAGTATTGCGTCGTGAGGTTCAGGTCCGCAGACGCCGCGCTGTAGGGCCCGCCGTGGCACAGGACCACCATCGGGGGCTTGTCGCCGTCGGGCGCGACGTAATCCCGGTTGGCGGGGGGATAGAAGAACGCGTGGGCCGTCTCGTCGTTGTCGGTGGGGAACGCTACGGTCTCCGGCAAAGAGGTATATCCGGGCGGAAGGTCCTCTTCGTATTCGACGCGCAGGACCTCCACCGCGCCGTCCTCCAGGTTCACCTCCATCAGCGACATGGGTTGAACCGGCGAACCGGCCACCAGCACGACCCGGCCCGGGTCAACCTGCAGGTCGCCGTGTCCCATCTCCCAGTGGGGGAAGTCGATGGGCGTGAGGCGTTTATCGTCCAACGATACGCGGGCCAGGCTCCAATGACCCCGATGGGAATAGGAGCAGACCAGGCTGTTGGGCGAATCGAACCCGTAGGAGCACATGCCGACCCACCAGTTTGACCGGGCGAACTCGGCCTCCATGGGGTAGATCGGCTCCACCTCACCGTCGCGCCACCGGTACAGGTTGGCCCAATCGGTACGGTCGGATATGAAGCACAGGTCTCCGGTGAGCGACCATTCCGGCTGTATCACCGCCTCGTCGATGCCGCCGGCGACGAATTCGGGTTCTCCCATGCTCCCGTCTTCCCGCAGGGCGGCCATCCACAGTTCGGTGCCGTCCCACGGCATGTTGGGGTGGTCCCAGGTGAGCCACGCCAGTTGCCTTCCGTCGGGGCTGAGGCACGGCGAGCTGTGAAAATCGTTGTCCGCCAGCAGCACTTCGGGCGCGTGGCGTCCCTCGACGTCGATGGCGACGATTTCGCTGAGGGGATGGTCTTCGTCCGGGTCGGTGTGGTTCTCCCGGATGCAGATGATGCGCCCCAACCGCCGGTTGAACACCTTGCTGCCGTACCGAAACTCGCCGGCCGGCGTGATGGGCACGGGCGCCTCCCCGGGCCGGTGGCGGTACACCCTTTGGTCGGAGCCGTTGGAGAAGTAAACGACTCCGTCCGCAACGGTGAAACTGCGCGTCCCGTACTCGTTCACCATCGACACCGAACTGAAACCCGGCGGCGTTACATCTTCCAGGTATCCGTCGGGATGCCGCTTGACGATGACGGTTCGGCCATCCTCGGCCGGGCGCACCTCCGCCCAATAGGTGTCGGGGCCGTCCAGCGCGATGCGCATCAGGTTCACCGTGCCGTGCGCCACCATATCCAGCGTGATCGGCGACTTCCAGGAACCATAGGGAGCGACGGTGGGTTTGCTCATGTGATGTTATAGCATCACGGCGCGCTGGGAGCGGCGTAGGCGTGCACGCCGTTGGACAAAGAGCCGAAGTACACAACGCCGTCGTGGACGGTGTAGGTCCTGACATCCATGATGTAGCCCTTTTGGAAGTCCCTGATGTGCGCCCCATGGGATGCGCTCACGGCGGACAGGAAGCCCTCGTCCGTCTCAAAGTAGAGGACATCGTCGGCCACCGTCAGGTTTTGCAGACCCCTGCCCTCGACGGACAGGCTCCAAAGCTCAGCCCCGCTGGTCGCGTCCAGCGCAACGATCACGCCACTCTCGGTAGCGGTAAACAGCGAGCCGTCGGCCACTACCGGCGCGGCGTTGATGGGACCGCTTGCCTGATAAGTCCAGAGCAATTCTCCCGTGGCCGCATTCAGGGCATGGACGAACTCGTCGGGCGAGAGATAGTACACGCCGTCGGCCACCAGCGCCGGGAAATCCCGCGCCGGGAGCCGGCCGGTGCCGTAGCGCCAGATCACCGCGCCGGTTGCCTCGTCCAGCGCGTAAGCCTCGTTCACCACGGTCAGGTACACCACACCGTCGATCACCGTGGGCGCAGAGTCCACGTAACTGCCGACCGATGCGGTCCACGCGACTTCGCCGGTGGCGGCGTCCAGGGCTCGGAACACGCCGTATTCCGCTCCCGGCACGTACACCAGTTGGCCGACTACGGTGGGGGTGAATTGCGGGTCGGAAGGATGGGTGTCCTGCGCGGTCCACACCAGTGCGCCCGTTGCGGCGTCCAGGGCTGCCACCCTGGGCTCGTCGCCGACCCCAGCGGTCGCATAGACCATGCCGCCGCTGACGGTGGGCGAGTATTGGACCCAGGCGCCGGCGTCGTGGCTCCACAGCAGGTTGCCGGTGGCAGCGTCCAGCGCGTACAGGTGATTGTCGTTGGAACCGACGTACACCACGCCATCGGCCACCGTGGGGGTGGAGTTGACCGCATCGCCCGTGGCAAAGCTCCACAATTCGCTTCCGTCCGCCGCGTTCAGGGCGTACACGTGTTGGTCAGCCGATCCGACGTACACCACGCCATCGAGCACGGCGGGGGCGACCGCCACCCAACCGCCGGTGGCGAAACTCCACAGCAAGGTCTCGTCGCCGGGCAAACCGCCGGGACCGATCCCGGTGGTGGGCGTTCCGCAGGTCGCCATGCCGAAAAAGAAGGTGATCATCGCTTCCGCCTGTGCGGCGGTGGGGTTTGGCCCGAGCCCGCCGACCAGGGTCGGAATGTCGGCGTTGGCCAGCACGTCCCTCATGCAGGCGGTGGCCGCGTCGGGCAATTCGGTCGTCACGCCCAAGTGGGCAAAGAAAATTGATAGAAACAGCGTGATGGCCGTGTCCTGGGACAGGCAGCCGAATATGGTCACCTCCCATTCCCGGATGTCCCCCGGACGATGGACTGGAGTATCCACGGCCACGGCGAGCAGGTCCTCGCCGAGCGCGCCGGATATGCAGGACCGTTCCGCCTCTGTGAAGTCAGCGAACAGATCGCCCCAACTGGCGCCGGGGGCGACGGTTATGCCGCCCGGAGGGACGGTGGGCGTCGCCGCGCTGGGCGGTTCCTCCTCCCGCTCCCGCGGGAAAGTCATCTGCTTCGGCTCGGCCAGATCCTCGTCATTCCCGGGGCGTCGCACCAGCAGGTGGCAAACTTCGTCCGGCGAGTTGGGAACGTACCCAGCATCGTATTGTTCGCTGGCGGGGTAAGCGCGCACCGTTTCGTAGCCGTTGCTGTCGGCGCTGCGGATGATGAACCAGTTCCCGCCGTCGGAATCGGTAAAGAAATCCTGGTGGTCTGATTCAGGCCAACTTGTGGGGCAGGCCGGCTCCCCAGCGTACGCCTCACCCGCCAGGACCAACAAGATACAGGCAGCCAGGAAAACTACGACTATGCCAACTTTGCCCATTCCAATCCACTCCCCCGGACCGGCGCTCACGCGGTTTCGCGGGTATCGCGTGCGGGATGCTTTCAAACCGCCGCTTTTTTGACGGCAACGGGGCGAACGGGAGCCGCTCATCGCCCCGGCCGGCCGCAGACGCCGATTTTACAACCGCATCAACTCCCGCCGCCGGTACCTACAGCTGCGGATCGTCGAGGGTTTGCCGGGCGAAGCGGCAACCGGATTCCATGGGGTCGAGGGACGGGTATGCGCCGCCTACTCCAAGTTGCGCAGCAGGCTGCCAAAGCCGTCGATGGGTTTCGTCCATCCCAGATGGCGCAGGGCCGCCCAGATGGTGGCCTGGTTCACGGTAATCACCGTTTTGCCCAGCCGTTGCTCCAGTTCTTCCGCAGCATCCAGCGCGCGCCACGCCGTGCCGGGCAGGAATATGGTGTCGGCGTCGTCCTGAGCGACCTCGGCGGCGAAATCGACGATGGCCTGGGGCGGGTCCATGTCGATCTCCCGGGGGTTCATGGAGTTTTCCATCCACGGCGCGCCGTCCGCGCTGAAAACCTCAAATCCCGCCTCTTCCATCAGCGGCTTGAGGCGGTTGCGCAGGTGGTAGTTGCGGTATGGGCCGGCGATGCTCAGCTTGCGGCTGCCCATGTGGCGCATGGCGGCGATGCAGGAACTGACGGCGGTTATCGACTCGACGCCGCTGGCATCCTCCATAAGCTTCGCCATCGACTGGTCGTAGGCCATGTAGCCCTTGTGCCAGGTGCCGGAGGTGCAGGCGTACACCAGAACGTCGGGGCCGATGTTGGACAGCGCGCTGGCGCCGCGCGCTACGTCGTCGTTCATCTTGCCCACGTCGAACCCGAACAGCGCCCACTCCACCTCATTGGCCTCCGCGCTGCTCATGCTGAGCCGGTGGCCGGAGTCGGCGGATGTGTCGGGCTGGCTGCCCCACGCGCCGTTCCACATGCGCTCGAAGTGGACGGTGATCTCCGGCGGCACCACCCGGTAGAAATCAGGTTCGACCACCGGATTGGTCGCGGGCACCAGTGCCCCGATGCGGCGCGTGCTCGTCAAATCTGCCATTTTGCCATGCTCCCGTCGGTTGTTCGGGGTATTATACAGCCCGCAATTTCGCCAGATACGTCAAAGGAGCAACAGCCATGGGTTGGTCCAACAACCATCCGAACGGTCTGATTCACTACAACCCCCGGCAGGCGTACCGGGGTTACACCCTGGTGACCAACCTGAACGGGCACGAATCGCGCCTCATCGACATGGAGGGACGCATCTGCCACCGATGGCATTCCGACCGGGGCATCGGCTACTCGTACCTGCTGCCCAACGGGAACCTGCTGCTGCGCACCGGGCCGGCGGCGGAGACCTCGTTCCTGGAGCGTCCGGAGATGGAACTGCTGCCGCGGGGCGGGCGCACGGTGTCCGGGGCCATCCTGGAGATTGACTGGGACGGCAACGTCGTTTGGGAATACCGGTATCCGCTGCTGCACCACGACTTTGAGCGGCTGCCCAACGGCAACACCCTGGTGCTGACGTGGGAACTGATCCCCGAGGAGATCTCGCGGCGGGTCAAGGGCGGGCACGATGACGGCGAGGGACGCGGCATGCTGGGCGACGTGGTGCGCGAGATTACTCCGGCCGGCGACGTGGTGTACGAATGGACATCGTGGGATCATCTGGATTTCGATGAGGACTGGATCGGCTTCCCGGAAGGGCGCGAGGAGTGGACGCACCAGAACGCCCTGAACGTCACCCACGAGGGCGACCTGCTGGTCAGCTTCCGCCAGACCGACACCGTGGGCATTGTTGACCAAGCCACCGGCGAGTTCCGTTGGAAGTGGGGCCGTGGGAATATCTCCCGCCAGCATCACCCCACCATGCTGGTCAACGGGCGGGTGCTCCTCTTCGACAATGGCCCGCACAAACGGGGCGTCACCCACTCGCGGGTGATTGAAGTTGACCCGGCCACCAACGAGGTTGCCTGGGAATACCGGGGCGACCCGCCCATATCCTTCTACAGCTACCACATCAGCGGCGCCGAACGCCTGCCCAACGGCAACACGCTGATCTGCGAGGGCGCGCCGGGCCGGATATTCGAGGTGACGCCGGCCGGGGAAATCGTGTGGGAGTACATCAATCCCTTCCTGGGGCAGAGCGGCTTCGGCGTGGGCGGTTCCGTCTCGGGTCTCGCCAACTCCGTATTCCGCGCCCACCGCTACGGCCACGACCATCCCGCGCTGGCAGATAAGGATCTGGACCCAGACCGGTACGCCAACCTGAACCGGCTGTACGCATAACCCCAAGAGGCATACCTGCGAGGGTGTGCTCTGAGCGGGTTATAATCCGAATCCGACACTTGCCGCATCTCAGACCGACCGCGCAACCAACAGACCCGGCGAGGCTCAGCATGACCACCGCCAACACGCAAAAATCTCCGCCCTTCTTCCCCCTCCCGGATCCTCCCGAGATCCAAGACGAAAAGATGACCGCCGCTCGCCACCTGACACTGCCCGGCAACGCCCACTACCTCGCTCAGCATCTCGGCAACCCCGAAACCACCGTCATGGACGCCGAACACTACATCACGTCGGTCCCACCTGCCGAACTCCCCGATATGACCGGCGTTCCCTACCCCGACCTGCTGGTCGCCCTCAACGCCGACCCAGCCACCTGTCGCGCCCGCAACGGTTACGTCATCTCCGAGCAGGGCAAGCCCCCCGATTTCGTGCTGGAAATTGCCTCGCCGTCAACCGGGCACAGGGACACCGTGGACAAGCGAATCACCTACGCCGACCTGCGTATCCCAGAATACTGGCGGTTCGACGAGACCGGCCAGTTTCACGGCGCCCGGCTGGCCGGCGATCGGCTGGTGGGCGGGCGATACGAGCCCATCCCCATTGAAGAACTGCCCGACGGCAGCCTGCGGGGGCACAGCGCCATCCTGAACGTCGACACGCGCTGGGTCGACGGGGAACTGGTCTGGTACAACCCAGCAACCGGGGAGCCCATCGCCACCCTGGAATCCGTACGTCAAACCCTGGCGCAGGAACGTGAGGCGTTGAACCGGGAACGGGAAGCCCGCCTCCAGGCCGAAGCCAGGGTCCGGGAACTGGAGGACCAGATCCGCCGTCTGCGGGGCGAGTGATCGCCACGAAGGGGCATCGGGCAGGTGCAGTTTGCGCGTATTGGCAAAGGGTACACCTGCGGGCTCATGTTAGATCGACATTGGCCGGACGCGGCGATGTGGCGGCCAAGCGGCGGCGTGTCGCCGCAGGCCAAACCCGGCGCGGGGTATAATTCCATCCCACGCCCACCGTTTCGCAGACCAACCTAATACTCGACAGACCCGGCGAGGCTCAGCATGACCACCGCCAAATCGCCCAAATCTCTTCCCACCTACCCACTGCCGGACACTCCCTTTGTCCCCGACGAGAAGATGACCGTATTTGACCATCTGACCATCACCGGCAGCGCGCACTTCCTGGCCCAATATCTCGGCAACCTCGACAACACCGTGATGGGTGGAGATCGCTACCTCACGACGGTTCTGCCCGCCGAGTTGGCCGACATGACTGGGGTGCCCTACCCGGACATGCTGGTGTCCTTCAACGCCTACCCGGACGTCTTCCGCGCCCGCAACGGCTACGTCATATCAGAGCAGGGCAAGCCGCCCGATTTCGTGCTGGAAGTGGCCTCGGAGTCAACCGGACGCAGGGACGCCGTGGACAAGCGAATCACCTACGCGGCCCTGGACATTCCTGAATACTGGCGGTTCGACGAAACCGGCCAGTTTCACGGTACCAGGTTAGCCGGGGACCGGTTGGTGGGTGGACAGTACGAGCCCATCCCGATTGAAGAACTGCCCGACGGCAGCCTGCAGGGCCACAGCGCCATCCTGAACGTTGACGTGCGCTGGATCGATGGGCATCTGGTCTGGTACGACCCCACCACCGGCGAGCCCGTCGCCACCTTTGAGTCGCTGCGCCAAGCCTTTGCCCAGGAAACCGAAGCGTTGAATCGAGAAAGGGAAGCCCGCCTCCAGGCCGAAGCCAGGGTCCGGGAACTGGAGGACCAGATCCGCCGGTTGCGGGGCGAGTGACCGCCCCGAATGGGCATCGGGCAGGTGCAGTTTGCGCGTATTGGTAAAAGGTACACCTGAGCGTTCCTGATAGATCGACATTGGCCGGACGCGGCGATGTGGCGGCCAAGCGGCGGCGTGTCGCCGCAGGCCAAACCCGGCGCGGGGTATAATTCCATTCCACACCCACCCTTTCGCAGACCAACCGCGCACTCATCCGACCCGGCGAGGCTCAGCATGACCACCGCCAACACACAAAAATCCCCGCCTTTCTTCCCGCTTCCGGATCCTCCCGAGATCCAAGACGAAAAGATGACCGCCGCCCGCCACCTGACCCTACCCGGCAACGCCCACTACCTCGCTCAGCATCTCGGCAGCCCCGAAACCACCGTCATGGACGCCGAACACTACATCACGTCGGTCCCACCTGCCGAACTCCCCGATATGACCGGCGTTCCCTACCCCGACCTGCTGGTCGCCCTCAACGCCGACCCGGCCGCCTGTCGCGCCCGCAACGGCTACGTCATCTCCGAGCAGGGCAAGCCACCGGACTTCGTGCTGGAAATTGCCTCGCCATCAACCGGGCGCAGGGACACCGTGGACAAGCGAATCACCTACGCGGCCTTGGGTATCCCCGAATACTGGCGGTTCGATGAGACCGGCCAGTTTCACGGTAGCAGGTTAGCCGGCGACCGACTGGTGGGCGGGAGATACGAGCCCATACCGATTGACGAACTGCCCGACGGCAACCTGCGGGGGCACAGCGCGATCCTGAAAGTCGACACGCGCTGGGTCGACGGAGAACTGGTCTGGTACGACCCGGCAACCGGGGAGCCCATCGCCACCCTGGAATCCGTACGTCAAACCCTGGCGCAGGAACGGGAAGCTCGCATCCAGGCCGAAGCCAGGGTCCGGGAACTGGAGGACCAGATCCGCCGTCTGCGGGGCGAGTGATCGCCACGAAGGGGCATCGGACAGGTGCAGTTTGCGCGTATTGGTAAAAGGCACACCTGCGCGCTCCAGGTAAATCGACATTGGCCGGACGCGGCGATGTGGCGGCCAAGCGGCGGCGTGTCGCCGCAGGCCCAACCCGGCGCGGGGTATAATTCCATCCCACGCCCACCCTTTCGCAGACCAACCTAATACTCGACAGACCCGGCGAGGCTCAGCATGACCACCGCCAACACACAAAAATCCTCGCCTTTCTTCCCGCTCCCGGATCCACCCGAGATCCAAGACGAAAAGATGACCGCCGCTCGCCACCTGACACTGCCCGGCAACGCCCACTACCTCGCTCAACATCTCGGCAGCCCCGAAACCACCGTCATGGACGCCGAACACTACATCACGTCGGTACCCCCTGCCGAACTCCCCGATATGACTGGCGTTCCCTACCCCGACCTGCTGGTCGCCCTCCATGCCGACCCGGCCGCCTGTCGCGCCCGCAACGGTTACGTCATATCGGAGCAGGGCAAGCCGCCCGATTTCGTGCTAGAAATTGCCTCGCCGTCAACCGGGCGCAGGGACACGGTGGACAAGCGAATCACCTACGCCGACCTGGGTATCCCGGAGTACTGGCGGTTTGATGAGACCGGCCAGTTTCACGGCGCCAGGTTAGCCGGTGACCGGTTGGTGGGCGGGCGATACGAGCCCATCCCGATTGAAGAACTGCCCGACGGCAGCCTGCGGGGGCACAGCGCGATCCTGAACGTCGACACGCGCTGGGTCGATGGGGAACTGGTCTGGTACGACCCTGCAACCGGGAAGCCCATCGCCACCCTGGAATCCGTACGTCAAACCCTGGCGCAGGAACGGGAAACGCTGAACCGCGAACGGGAAGCGTTGAATCGAGAACGAGCAACCCGAATCCAGGCCGAAGCCAGGGTCAGGGAACTGGAGGACCAGATCCGCCGGTTGCGGGGCGAGTGATCGCCCCCAAAGGGCATCGGGCAGGTGCAGTTTGCGCGTATTGGTAATCGGAGCCAGCGGTTTCATCGGACGGTACGTGATGCGGCGACTCGGCGGGGCGTCCGACCACGACGTGACCGGAGCCTACGGGTCCCAGACGCCCGCCAGTGACGGCAACGCCTGGCGCCAGGTCGAACTGACGGACCCTGCGTCCATTGAGCGGCTTTTCGACGAGACCCGACCGGAGGTTGTGGTACACCTCGCCGCCATGGCCGACGTCGGCGCGGCGGAGCGGGAACCCGAGCGCGCCACCGCGATCAACGTGGCCGCGACGTCCGCCATTGCGCGACTCTGCGAGCAGAACGGCGCGCATTTGATCTTCGTGTCCACCGAGTACGTGTTCGACGGCCAGCGCGGGTTCTACCGCGAGGACGAAACGCCGCGACCCAACACCCACTACGGGCGGACTAAGTGGGAGGCCGAGCAGGAGGTCGTCTGGGAGGCCGCGTCCTGGAGTATCGTGCGCACCAGCATCGTGTACGGCTGGCCGCGTCAAGGCAAGCGCAACTTCGCCCCGTCGCTCATCGAGAGCCTGCGGGACGGCAGACCATATCGCGCTCCCACCGACGTGCTCCGAACGCCCGTGTACGTCGAGCATCTGGTCGACGGCATCGCGCGGCTGGTGGAAGGCAGACACACGAGCATCCTGCACGTCGCCGGCCGTGACTGGGTCAGCATGTACGAATTCGCAGCCGCCATCGCCGATGCTTTCGGGCTGGACGCCGCCCTCGTGGAGCCGATGGACGCAGATGACCGGGCGCGCGCCGGAGCATCGGCCCGCCCCGACCGATTGGGCCTGGATTGCCGGGAGACGATGCGCCGGCTCAACCTGGAGCACCCGGGGTTGGCGGAGGGGATAGCGGCGTTGAGAGCCGACGCCCCAAACCTATGAATTTGCGCCTCAACCGGGAAATCAAGGCTTACTGCAACGATTTCGCCGCCGTCCGCAAACTGCTGCGGAACCACGGCGCGGCGCTTGTCGAGATCAAGGAGCAGGTGGATTACTACTACCGGCTGCCGCCCGAACTGGAGGCCACCGACGGAACGCGCCGCCTCAAGCTCCGTATGGAGAAGGGGAAAGGGGAGTTGATTTACTACTGCGAGGGCCAGGATAGAGGCGCCCCGCACCAGCCGCTTCCAGACGGCTAAGGCCAACGACCCGTTGATGGGCGACGTGCTGGCCGCCGCCCTCGGCATCAGCGCCACCGTCCGCAAGCAGCGCGAGTTGTGGCGGAAGGACAACGTCGTGTTCAACCTGGACACGGTGGATGGCGTCGGCCAGATATTTGAGGTGGAGGTCCCGGCGCAGGATGGCTGCGACATAGACCTCCAGATAACCGAGTACCGTCGGCTTTTCGAGCCGTGCCTGGGCGATCACATCGTCGGCTCCAACGAGGACTTGGTTGAGAAAAGATCGGCGTAGCGACCTCTAGAGCGCCAAGGTTGTCGTTCTGGATTCCCAACCACAACCGGACACTAATGTTCTTCATCGGCTGGTTCGTATCCTAATTCGGTCAAGATCTGTTGAACCAATTCAGGGTTAGCTTGCAGCGTAGAATTGCTCCTGATGGCGTCTGCCGTCAATGTATTTTCTTGACTAACGATTCGGACGGCGTCCCCCCGCTGTGAATTTTTTATTTCGTGCCACGTTCGGACAAGCGTTGCGATGCCGTAAAGCATTGCCTTACCTCCCCAGATCACAATAAGCTCAGAGGTGACCGCTAGCGCTCCATACAAGATCGCGCTGATGCTGGCATACTCCGCTAGATGATCGAAGTCGTCAATAATTGAAGGCCAGTTGCAACCCGTCGCGTAATAGGTTACGAGGTAAGTCGCTGCCGCGGCTCCAAACGGGGACGCCAAGAAGTGCATTCGTAGCAACTTCTCTGGCGTCAGCCGTTGCCATAGCCCCCTCATTTCCCCATTCTAACACGCTTGATAGGGTAGTTATTATGGAGTACATGCTACATCAACTATCCCAGGAGCGAGTTTTGTCCATCTCTATCGTTGCTCCGTCTAATCCCCCGTTTTGATGAAGTCGGAGACGCGCTCGGCGATCATCATCGTGGTGACGTTGGTGTTGGCGCGCACCACGTCCGGCATTATGGAGGCGTCGGCGACCCGCAGGCCGGCAACGCCGCGCACCCGGAGGTTGGTGTCAACCACGGCCATCGCATCTTCGTCGGGGCCCATCTTGCAGGTGCCGGAGATGTGATACGACGTGCTGATGTTGCGGCGCAGCCACGCGTCCAGCGTCTCGTTGCTCTCAAGGTCGGCCGCCGTCGGCGCGGTGATCTCGTCGATGATGTCGTCGTAGGCGCTGTGCTGCAGCAGCGACACGCAGAGCCGCACCGCCTCCCGCAGCCGCTGCCGGTCCCAGTCCTCCTCCAGGTAGCGGTAGTCCATGCTGGGCTGCACGTGGGGATCGGCGGACTCCAGCCGCAGCTCGCCCTTGCCGGCCGCCAGGTACAGGCCGCAGTTGACGGTGTGGGCCGGGTTGTCGTCCCGCACCACGGTGTTCAGCGACGCCGGCGAGAGGATCATGTCGTTGGGCGTGTCCGAGCCGGTGGCGGTGTAGCGCAGGCGCAGGGCCCGCATGCCGTTGGGGTCCTGGGGAACGCCTTCCTTGACCATGTAGCGCACCGACACATTGGGATGGTCGCGCATGTTCTGGCCCACGCCGGGCGACTCCACCACCACGGGAATGCCGTGGGCGCGCAGCTGGTCGGCGGGGCCGATGCCCGACAGCATCAGCAGTTGCGGCGAGCCGACGGCGCCGGTGCAAAGGATGATCTCGTCGCCCTCGACGACGAACGTCTCGCCGCCGCTCTCAACCTCGATGCCAGTCGCTCGTGGTGAGCCGGAGGAATCACGGTCCAGCACGATGCGCCGGGCCTGCGCGTTGGGCCGGATGGTCAGGTTCAGGCGGTGGCGCGCCATATCGACGTAGCACAGGGCCATGCTCATGCGCACGCCGTCGATGTTGTTCTCGGCGCGCAGGCTGACGCCGGTGGCCTCCGGATTGTTCACGTCGGGATGGAACGGATAGCCGAGGCCGGTGGCGGCCTGGAAGAAAGCCTCCTGGGACGGCGGCCAGGTCTCGCGCTGGTGATGGCGCACGGGAACCGGGCCGTCGGTGCCGTGGAAGTCGTCGTGAAAGTCAGCGTCGTTCTCCAGCCGGCGGAAGTAGGGCAGGCAGTTCACGTAGCCCCATCCGTCGTTGCCAAAGGACTCCCAGGTGTCGTAGTCCTCGGGGGCGCCGCGGATGAAGGTCTGGCCGTTGATGGCGCTGGAGCCGCCCAGCACACGGCCGCGCGGCACGGGCATGGGCTCGGCCTGCTCCGGCGTGCCGATGCCGGTGAAGGACCAGTTGAAGGGCGAACCGGCGGCGCGGGCCTCGAGGTTCACCGTGCCCCAGCCCAGCTTGAGCATTTCGGGCAGATGGTTGAAGTCGGGATAGTCGGGGCCGGCCTCAAGCAGCAGCACCGAGCGGTCCGGGTCCTCGGACAGCCGCGCCGCCACGATGCACCCGGCCGTGCCGCCGCCGACAACGATGTGATCGTATTTCATGGGAATCGCTCCCTGGGTAAGTTGGATGGGGGCATTGTACATGGTGAAGGGAAAGTCCGCTGTTTTGGAGGATCAGCGATCGTGGAGGTGAAGTCTCGGCGTGAGCGGCGCACCACGCGGCATGATGGGTATGGCTTCAGCCGGCGGGTCAGGAACCCTATTGAGGAGGTCTTCGGCTCGGTGAAAACGGCGGCTGGCGGCCGGAAGCTGCGCTACTGCAGGGTGAGTCGCATCCGGCCTGCCCCACTCACCAACCCCAAGCTAACCCGCTTTTGGGCGACCCATCATCACCACCTGCGCGCCAGCGGATCCCTCGTTTCAACATCCGGCTGGAGTCCGTCAGTCTCAACGCGTCGGAATCGGAACCGAAGACCCGGGCCGGTCGCGCCGGGTTCCGAGTCTAGCGCCGCCGCCACACCAGGTAGGCGAATATGATCAGGACCAGCAGACCCACGATGGCGAGGATGATGATCAGCGTATTGCGGGTACGCGGCGTGGTCACCACGTTGATAAGCGTGTCGCGGACGCGCGGGATGGCGTTGCCGATGATTGGAATGCCGGGCTCTTGAAGGTCAGCCGTGCCGGTTTCCGCCGGGCCCGGTGTCGGATTGGGAGTAGGCGTGGGTGTCGGCGTTGGCGTTGGGAGCGGCGTGGGCGTGAGAGTCGACGTGGGTGTAGGAGTAGGCGTAGCCGTGGGTGTGGGCGTGGGCGTAGATGTCGGCGTGGGCGTGTACGTCGGTGTGGACGTCGACGCTGGAACCGCGGTTGCGGTGGAGGTTGGCGTGGTCGTCGGCTCGTCCCGCTCGGCGGGCGCTTCCGTCGTCGCTTCCGGTTCCTCGGTAGGAGGTTCTTCGGTTGGCGGTTCTTTGGTCGGTGGTTCCTTGGTCGGTGGTTCCTTGGTCGGCGGTTCCGGCGTGGGCTGCTTGACCACCGGCGCGCTACCCCCGCCGTTGCCGTCGTCCGGCGTGGGAGTGGGCGTAGGGGTATGCGTGGGCGTTGCCATCACATTGAGGTACCTGGGAGAGCAGCACTCGCTGGTGTATCCCCGGTCATTTGCGGCTATGACGTGGAAGTACCACCAACCCGGCGACAGGGAACCCACGGTGTGGGAGGTGCCCTCGACGATCGCCTGGTTGACCCGCTCTCCGGTAAGGCTGACGGCGGCGGTCACCAGCATGCCATCGTGGGTGCACTCGATCCCCGGGACTCCGGACCCGCTGACCATGATCCACTGCAATCGATAATTGGTGGCGCCGCTGGTAGCGCCCCAGTTGGCCACCACCGCGCCGTCCGAGTTCTGAGATACCTGGAGACCGCCCGGGCAGTTCACGGAAAGGTCCGGCGTCGGCGAGGGAGTGGCGGACGGCGTTGGCGTTATGGTCGGTGTAGGGGTGATGGTTGGCGTGGCGGTCGGCGTACCCGTTGGGGTTGGCGTGGGAGTGTTGGTCGGAGTTGGCGTCGCCGTAGGAGTCGGCGTGACGGTGGGTGTGTTGGTCGGCGTCCTCGTGGGAGTGGGAGTAGGCGTGTGGGTCGGGGTTGGTGTATGCGTCGGTGTAGCCGTCGGCGTATTGGTGGGAGTCGGTGTATGGGTTGGTGTGGGAGTATGCGTCGGCGTGCCTTCCGGCGTGTTCGTGGGTGTGGGCGTGGGAGGTGGAGGCTGGGGCGTCGGTAGCTTGCCGTGCTTAGCATCTGCGTTCTGGTTCTCAAGCTTGAATTCGTCGCAGGGATTGAACGGCATGGTGGGTTCTAACGGCAAACTCCTTGTGCGCGGTGCATCAGGGTTCTCGTCGGTATCGCAATCTGTATTGATGGGCACGGAATATACAGTGCATGTTCTGTCCGTGAACCTGCCGTCCTTTTCTTCCTGTTGGTATGCCCCGATGCGGAATGCCCAGTAGCCTGGCTCCAAGGAGTAAATGGTGTACCGGCCCGACAGGGTGTGATCTCTGCGTATTATGCCAGGCCCGACTTCACTTGGATTTTCGTCTCTACCTCTCCAGTCTGGATCGGGGACGTCTGCTTGTGCCGTTCCTGGTGCGGCCAGCCACTGAAACTCAATGTGATAGGTATGTACCCGGCCGCTATCCTGGCCACGGTCCCAAGTAATCTTGAGCGCGGCAGGCCGGTTGATGTGGTTCTGGTCTTCCCCCACGTATCGAACTCTGACTTTCCAGGGCGCGGTCGGTAACTTGCCACTCCAATCATTATCAGGATCATCATCGTCATTAACGGCATTACACCCTGCGGGATACGTTGCTTGCCCCACCGGTCTGTACAGCAGAATGACCTGGCTCAGGTTATTCCCGATTTCCTTACCAGAAGGAGGCTCCTCAGGTTCGCCGCCACCCACTACTATCCCCGGCACCGCCTCCTCCTCGTCTCGCGCTGCGGAGGATTCGGTATCCTGCAGCACCAGCAGCAGGAACCCTGCCCAAGCGACAATCGCGGCCAGGATTAGTATGGCTGGCCGCATCACGTGAATACCACGTCGCATGATCTGATCGACAATAAGTATGAGTAACTTTACATATTATAATGATATTTTAATTCATACGCCACTGAATACACACAAATAAGCTGTATCGCCACTTGATGGTAGTCCAGACCCGTGAGCAGCTTATATTCCGGACTGGTTCGCGATTGGGTTCCCAGGGAAATAAAATCCCCCGCCGGCCCATGGCCGGCGGGGGATGGTTAAGCTACGCGGTGCTGGCTTTCGCTCAGCGTCGCTTATGCTCCGGCGGGTTGCCGCCGCGCCATCACCACGGCCACGATTGCGATAACCGCAGCCACGATGGCGACGATGAGGGCGATGATGCCCATGGAACCGGCGCTGCCGGCAGGGCCGACGGAACCGGCGGGTCCCTGCGCGCCCGGAGGTCCGGGAGGACCCTGGACGCCCTGTTCACCCTGGGGGCCGGCGGAACCCTGGGCTCCGGCAGGACCCGAAGGCCCAGCGGGGCCGGCTGCTCCGGCTGCTCCGTCCGCGCCGTCTTTACCGGCGGGGCCGGGGACGCCCGGAGGGCCCGGGGGACCCTGGTCGCCGTCCTCAGGCTCCGGCATCATCATCATCAGGTTGGCGTCCAGCATGACCATTGCCTCACGGCCGCCGGACATCCACTCGTACGTGTATTCCGTCATGCGGTCGCCGACCATGAAGGACACGGTGGTCTCGCCGCCGGTGGGCTGCATCAGCTCCAGCGGGCCAAACTTCCCGTTTTCCATCACCATGGTTGAGCCGATCTTCTGGTCGCCGGCCATGGCTACTATCATGGTGCCTGAGCCGACCGGCAGGCCGTCGGCCATGGCGGTGCCGAAGAGGAATGCCGGCGGCAGGTTGGCGCCGGACGCGCCGCCCTGGGCCGAAACCAGCCCCAGCGGCAGTGCCAGCAACAGGGCGATCAGCCCAGCGGCCGCCAATGCTCCTAATCTCTTCATATCACTTCACTCCTGCTTGGTGGGTTGCCCCTCGCCCCTTCGCCTTGCGGTTCCGGAGCGAGGGTACTCTTTCCCTGTGACTGCTTCTTCCTGTCCGATATACGCTGCTTGACGCTTACCAGATTTCCAGGTTCCAGCAGTCGCCGCCGGCGCAGGTGAAGTTAATCAGGCGGCCGTTCCAGTCCACGTCATCCTGGCTATCTTTGACCAGGACCCAGTAGGGCTGGCCGCCGTGGAGTTCGGTCAACGTGTTGAGGTCGGCGAACTCGGGACGCGGGTCGTAGAAGGTCCACGCCTTGGTGACGTTGTTGAAGTGGAAGATAGCTTCCAAATTGTCGCCCAGGTCGGAAACCGCACCAGGCAGCTCAGCCGCCACGCCGGGTACCGTAGCCTCGGCCAACATCTCGAACTCGACCACGCGGGTATCGTTGCCAACCTGCACCGTCACCGGGTAATGGCCCGGGTCCAGGTACGGGACGGTGATGTCAGACACCATGGCATCGCCCTCGCGATCGGTGGTCACGCTCTGGTTACCCAGGAGACTCACCCGGCCGATACGGATCTCATCGATCAGCGTGTAAGGGCGCATCCCGCCGATTGAGACGGAGATGGTCTGACCGGGAGCCGCCGCCGCCGGATTCACGCTGATGTCGGCCTCGACGACGCTGAAGGTGGTTTCCTCTTCAATGTCGTCACGGGCACTACCGTCCACTATCTGCGGATCCTTGTAGGTCACCGTGACGTCGTGCTCGTCGCCGATCCCGATATTGGCCCGCAACTGGTACTCGTACCGGAAGCGGCCGGTGCTGTCCACATCAGCCTGACGCATACGATTGTCAATCTCTATGGTCACCGAGTTGTCCAGCTCGGGAGTGCTGATGGGCCAGTTCTCGCCGCTGATCACAATGAAGTCCCGGGGGCTGGCCGTCTCCGGCGTCACCTTTACCGTGGCTGACTTGATCGTAATCTTGGCTTTGCCCTCGAATCCATCTTCATCCTTGACCTTGATGGTGAACTCGTCATCGTCCAGCGCCGGGTTCGCATTGGAATCCCTGTGCGTCCAGACCCGAACCGTCGCGGTGAACTCGCCGGAACTGGTCACCTGGACGCATTCGCCACTGTCACTGATGTCTTTGGCGCACGACACCGTACCGGCATCGTCCACAACCAGTCGCTCGTCGTCAATCGTGATATTTTCGACGGCGATCATCTTGCCTTCGTTGAAGCCGCTGCCGGAGATGATAACGCTCGCGTTGGGCGCCACTTCCGACTGACTCAGGTCCAGACTGGACGGGTTCACCGTGATGGTCGCCGTCTTGTCGCTGGGAGCCTTGCTGGCGTCGCCAGCAGGACGCGCGACTACCACGGCCACTTCAACCGCACCGGACACGCCGCCCGGCATATCGAAAGTTACTTCCGTCGGGTTGGTCCCGCCCTTGTTGGGCGTGATGTCGAAATGGCCGGCATCGGAATTCCTCTTGCCGTCGAGCGAAACGTTCGACACCATGTAGTTGCCGGCATAGTCCCGCAGCTTGACGGTTACCTCTTCGCCGGAGGCCACATCACTGGGCTCCACGGCGATTGAGTGCTGTAGGTCAAACAACTTGGCCGATGGCGAGTAGCGCCGGGTCGGCGAGTTGTCGTCCAGTATGCCGATGTAGTTGTTGTTGCCGGCAACGAAGTCGCCCTTGGAACCGCCCGTCACCTCAGCCATGATGACTACCTTGTAGTCGTCACCAACGGTGCCGGAGCCGATGGACTCGCGCACGCCGCCCCGGTTCTGGCCGATGGCCTCGCCGGCGACGCGGGCTTGCTGATCTTCGTCCAAGCCGGCCCACATTTGGCAGTAGCCCATGCCCATGGTGTCGCTAGAGCCGACCAGGGCGTTCATTGCGTCGCAGTCCAGCGTATCCCAGTACGCCATGACGGCGCTGGCATGAGCCACGTAGGCGGTGGCGCTGCTGTCCTTGTTGAAGCCGGTTCCGCTGATGGACAACTCGTAGCCGCGCTTGTTGTTTTCGTCGTCCAGGCTGACCTTGGCTTTCACCACGACATTGTCAAGAGCCATGGTACTTGCGTCATCGTAGCTGGTGCGATCACCGGTCAGAATCTGGTAACCGACCTTAAATCCGCCGTCCTTGGCGTCGCCGGGGTTCTTGATGCCAGCCTGCTTGGGGATGACGATGCCGAACGGGCTATCGGCCAGTCCGGCCACCAGGTTGTCGGCCGGGTCCATGTCCGGCACGTAGATCCGGATGGTGTGGGCGTCGTCGCCCGCATGGCCGTCGTCCTCGCTGTCGATGGAGACGCTGGCGTAGGTCCGGGCTCCGTGGCTGGGGCTACCGGCCTGCCTGAAGAACACGACGCCGTTGGGGATGCTGTCCGGCACGGCGAAGTCGTCTTCCAGCACCAGGATTATGGAGTCGTCAACTCCCAGGGCGCCGGCGTCATTGACGTTGATGGTCAGGTCGTCGGAACCGTTGGAAGAGCTGCTCCAGCCACTGACGGAGACGGCTTCGGTCTCAGTGACCGGCGGGAGGGCCTCCGTCATGGCCATGACCGTGTTCGACCACGGCGACTCGCCGCCGGCGCTCACGCCGCGAACGCGGTATGAGTACTGGGTGCCGGCGGTGAGGCCGCTGTCCATGTACGTGGTGCCCGTGATGTCGTCGGCGATAGTCGCAAAGCCGGCGGGGTCGGCGCCTTCCACGCGCTGCAATTCGTAGGTGGCTTGACCCAAACCGCTGCTCCAGCTCAGGCTGATTTCGGTACGGCTGTCAGCAGTTGCCTGCAGGTTAGAGGGCCCAGCGACCGGCGGCGGCGCTCCCTGCGCCTGGGAGGCGCCTGGCATCATCGCCGTGACCGCAAGCGCTGCCAAGATGGCAACCATGCCGATGACGGCAACCACCGACACCGGCCAGATGCGCTTTCTGGTTTTGTTACTCATTTGACTGAATCTCCTCTTCGAGATTGTCGGTTGATATCCCCGGAACGCCCGGTCGAGCATTGCTGTTTCCAAGCGTTCCGGAAACTGTTTCGCTAATCCCAGTCACTGGACCACGCTAGGGCGCGTATTCCAACGAACCGGAAACCCAGTTGGACCATCCGGCTTCAGCCGAACCTGCGATCACGAAGACGTGGTAGGTGCCGGCCGGCCGGGTCGCCATGTTCACAGTGAAAGGACTACCGCTCGGGGCAGCGTCGTACACTGCGTTGTCAATGTCCCAATTGCCGTCGGCATCTCGCCTGATCATCGCAACATAGAACGTGTCGGCGTTCTCGCCGCCATCCCACGTGACTGTCGCCTCGAGTCCGGTATGGCTGGCCATCACGTTGGACGGATCGCCCAGTTCGGCCGCTGTCACCGTCACCATGAAGGTTTCGGTGTCGGTCAGGCCTTCGGTGTCCGTGGCGGTTACCGTGATGGTTGCCTCGCCGGGCGCAACGCCTGCGATGTCTATGTGGTCACCGTGCTCAGTGACGGTCGCAATAGATTCGTCGCTGGACATTGCCGTGAAGGTCACGTCGTGGCCGTCGGCGTCGGTGGCGCTGAGGTCCACCGTGGTGGTGCCGTCCACCTCTACCGTCTGATTGCCAATGGCGCTGAGCACGGGAGCGTTGTGCGTGTGCGTGTCGGGGTACGGAATCATGACCGTGGCCATTTCCGTGCCGGTGTCGACCGCGTTGGTGGCGCTCACCCGGTAGGCCCGGGTTTCATCCGCTCCCAATTCGTCGGTGTCCACCCAGTGGGTGAGGCCAACGGGATGCGTCGCCACTTCGGTTTCGAATTCCCCATCATCGATCTTTCGTTCGATCTGGTAGGAGAGCACCTTCGCTCCGACGGGATCCTTCGGCGGGTTCCAGAGGATGAGAACTCCCTGGTTGCCAATGCCTCCGGCGATGGCGTCCGGGTCGGTGTCCCGCGCCAGCTGCGCGGTCAGGCGCATGGGAGCCATGGGCACCGTAGCCGAGCCGGTTCCGGCCTTCTTCTTGTCGCTGCCTCCCGACAGCGCGTGGCGACCGCCGTCCTCATCAGCATCGGCAGTTGCGTCGTCGGCTGGACTGCCGTCGTTGTCAACATCCGTGTCACTGGCTTTGTTGAGCGCAAAGACTTCGAACTGCCAACGGGTCTCCTGTTCCAGGCCGGTGAACGTCACCATTGTGGTGTCATGGTCCACCTGGTACACGTTGGCATCTCCGCTGACGGAGATGGTCATGACGCCGTTCTTCTCCTTGGCGTCAGAGGCTCCCAGCCTGGTGCAGTTGGCCGTTATTGCATCCGTACCGCCGCCGTCAGCGCCAGCGGCATAGTTGCTCGTGAATATGCTGTTCCGCGTGTCTGGGTTGGCGCCAACAGCGTCGTTCTCCCCAAGCAGATTTACCACGATGCAGTACTGCTCGATGTCGGCCCCGCCGTTCTTTGCGGGAGGATCCCACGACAGGTTGATCTTCCCTGCGCCATCAGTGCTGTGCCGGGCGGCCACCAGGTTCCGCACGTCACCGGGCTGGTCCGTGTTGCCGGCGGCGTCAGTCACGACATTGGAGGCCAGCCCCAGAACAGACCCGTCCTTCGCGAAGAAACGGAAGGTCAGTTGTTCCTCCGGTTTCAGGCCCCGGTGGTCATAGTCATCCTTGTTGATGGGCAGCGTGAACTCGTGGGACGTGGTCCACGTCGCTCCATCGTCGTCAGACGTGTCAACGCGATAGGAGTCGGCTCCGGCTACCGTGCTGGAAATCGTGAGCTTGATCTCACGCGGGGTCAGGTCGTCGTCTGCGGTGGTGGTGCCGCCGCCGGTGCTTCCGTTTTCGTCGTCGCTGTCCAGCGAGGTATCCGAACTATTCGCCAGTCCATCATTGGCATCGGCGTCCAGCATCGGCGCAGCGACCGGTGGGACGAAAATGGGTAATTGGTTACCGTCGGAGTCAGTGCCGACAACGTTCTTGACGCTTACGCTCTTGCCACGGCTCCACGGGCTCATCATCTCGCTGGAGCCAGTACCGGCTACTGTCCTGACCCGGTAATACAGCTTCGTTGCGTAGGTGCGAGCGTTGGTGTCGTCGCGGTCCGCATCCGAGCCGGTATAGGTGTGCTCCAACTGGTATGGCTTACCAAGCTCGGTAGCTGTCGGTCCCGGGTCGCCAAAATTCGTGCTAACCCAAACCACCGCGACGTTGGCTTGATCACCCGTCGTGTCCACTGGGTCCGGGTTCAACTGACCGGTGAATGGGCCATCACCGGCGAAATCCTTGCTTTGAGTCGCGGACGCAGGTACGTAGTCGACAGTACCGTCGTTGGCGTCATCAAATGTAAGGAATTGTTCGCTTGGCCAGTGGTTTGGGGTGTCAGAAATCTGAACCTCGTACCTGGTGATGTCCTGGCCACCGTCATTGGCCGCGGTCCAGTAAAGACGGATGTTATTTTCGTCATCGGCGGGAGTGGGTAGGGGATCAGCGACTGCAACGATCGTTCCATCGCTGGCTCGGGAGTGATCCTGCAACCCAAGCAGGCTACCCGGATACGTGGGGCGCTTGGGACCGGCCGCGGTGCCGTTCACCACGCCGGACGAGGTTTCGGAATGACCGTGCATGTTGAACGCATACACTTCGTAGGACCACTTCTGCCCTGCGCGCAGACTCTTGTGCATGTACTCCGTCTTCATGGCGTCGGTGCGGATGACGTTACCTGGCTGGTTGTTGCCGTCGTTGGCGGTGGTAAGGTCATCGTTGCGGTAATCGCCTGCGCTCCCGCCGGGCCCGTCGAATCTGAACGCCGTCAAACAGGTGGCATTCGATAGGGGCGCAATAGTTGCTGGAGCTATGGGTTCGGTATCGGTAGGCCATACCCTGATGCAGTAACCGAGGATGTCGGAACCGCCGTCATCCGGCATCGCCCAATTCACGTTGATCACAGTCGGGTCGGTGGATGAGAACGTGACGCTCCCGACCTCGCCCGGCTCGGCCTGCGCCTTGGTGGTGGCCGATTCCGACGAGGATACTTCACCGTACCCGTGGGAGTTCATGGCGTAGACGCGGTAGTACCGCTTCCAGCCCGCCTTCCCCATGCTGTCCCCGCCTCGGGGACGCACTTCGTGATCGTGGGTGAGCATGGTACCGGAGACCTCGGTCAGGAACGTGAATTTTTGATTGTCCTTCGAGACGTCGATCCGGTACATGTCGGGGGCGCCGCTGGCCGGCGCTTCCCAGTTCAGGACCAGGGTGGTCCGGCCATCATTGCCGCTAGCGGCCGCGACCTTCAGGTTTTGCGGCGCGCCGGGCAACTCGTCGGCGAACAGGACGCCGGGCGACAGCGCCACAAAAGCAGCCAGCGCGCCGATCACGGCTACCGCCGCGATCAGTGGCACTGACCACATCAATTTTCTCGTTTTTCTACTCATTTGACAAAATCTCCTTGTGAGATTGCCATTTGCGTGATTGGTGTGATTCGGCGCGCCCTCGGCCCGTTGGTTCCGGGGCCTGTTCTCCACCCGTCATTCCGGTACGCCAAAGGCGCGTCTGCGGCCTTGAGCCGGAATCCGGGGGAGTCGATTGTGTTGCCCGCGGGCGGGCAGGGGGCGACTTTAGACATATCCTCTTGTGTTCCCACCTCCTTGCGATGGTGCCGTAACCAGGGCTGGCCCTCCCCGTCCGCTAATGATGCGGAGTCCGCCTCTGGCGGAAGCGTGTCGAAGGGCCGGCCGCGCGTCACGGCGGGATAGATTACAAGTCTTGCCGCGCAATTATAGCAGGCGCAATATTACGCGAGTATTACGGATGACATATCATTTCGGACAATTTTCAAAAACCGCCAACGCCCGCCGCCCAAAAAATCCCCTCTCCCTTGATGGGAGAGGGTTAGGGTGAGGGTGAAACGGTTGGAGCCTGCCCCGCACTTGATACGGGGGTGCGGAACGCCCGTGATAACAAACGTAGGGGTCAGGCATGCCTGACCCCTACATGGTGATGGAGATTTCATCCTCCCACCGGAGGCGGATCTGCGACACCCCATTCCCCCTCACCCCAGCCCTCTCCCGCAAGGGGAGAGGGAGCTTTTGGACATCCTCTACTAATCGCAGGGGCGGGTTTGAAACCCGCCCCTACAACCGACTCCGATCCGCTCGTCCTGAGCCTGTCGAAGGACAAAACCCAGAACCCCATCCTGTGCATCCTGCCGCGGGCCAGTTGGTCCGCCCTTGGCGGTTCCGCCTCTGGAGGGTATATCCCTGTAAAAACCGAACCCCCACACCGCATGGCAATACGACCCCAACGTAGGGCCCTGCCACCACGTAGGGGCGAATAATCATTCGCCCCTACATCAAAAGAACGCCCGTCATAACGAACGTAGGGGCGGGTTTCAAACCCGCCCCTACTACTACAACCGATCCGCTCGTCCTGAGCCTGTCGAAGGACGCCCCCCACATATTAAAGGAACGCCATCTGCTCGTAGTCCCCGTGCACAATCGGGTTGGGGTCCAGCTCCAGCCAGCGGTTCAGGATCGTCGCGTAGGTTGACCTGAAGTCGTTGGTGAAGTGCAGGTCGCCCTCCGAGTGGTCCTCGGGGCGCAGCGACGGGTACTCCCCGTACAGCCCCCCGTTCACCGAGCCGCCCATCACGAAGGCCACGCCGCCCGAGCCGTGGTCCGTGCCCGTGCCGTTGTCCCGGATGCGCCGCCCGAACTCCGAGAACACCAGGATCAGCGTGTCGTCCAGCATCCCGTGCTCGTCCAGGTCGCTGGTAAAGTCGGCGATGGCGGTGGACACGTCGGTCCACAGCTTGGCGTGGGCGGGAATCTCGTTGCTGTGCGTGTCGAAACTGCCGTGCATGGTGTAGTAGATGCGCGTGCCCAGGTCCGCCGACATCACCTGCGCCATGTTCCGCAGCGACTGGCTGATCGGCGTGTCCGCGTACTCCACGGATGACGAGTACACGTCCGGCGCGGAGCGCAGCCGGTCGGCGCCCTTCAGCGCGTTGGAGCCCGTCTCCGACAGCACCTGCGCCACGATGTCCTTGGTCTCCGTGGGCCCGTAGATCCGGCTGAACGCCTCCAGCGCGTACTGCCGCGACTTCTCGTCCTGGATGTCGGGCATCAGGCCGTAAGTCTCCAGGTTGGCGACGGACGCCACGGGCACGCCCTTGCACACCATGGCCCGGGGGAGGCCGCGCCCGAAGTTCACGCCCGTCAGCACGTTCTCGCCCCGGGCGTCCAGGTCGCGGATGGCCGCGCCCAGCCAGCCCTCCGCGCCGATCTTCTCCGACTCGGCGGTGTACCACACGTCCCGCGACCGGAAGTGCGACCGGTTGGGGTTGGGGTAGCCGATGCCGTTGATCACCGCGATGTTCCCCTGGTCCCACAGGTGCTTGATGGGCGCCAGGTTGGGGTTGAAGCCCACCTCGCCGTCCAGGTGCAGCACCTCGCCCTCGGGGATGCCCACGTTGCTGCGGAAGTCGTAGTACAGCGGGTTGTTGTAGGGGATCACCGTGTTCAGGGCATCGTTGCCGCCCTGCAGTTCAATCACCACTACCGACCTTTCCCTATTGGTGGAAGTCATCGGGCTATCCTCCTGTTGCGTCTTGGGACTTTCGCCCTCACCCTTACTCTATATTAAAGGAGCCAGGACTTGGGGGAGTTTCGCGATTATGCTGGTTGGTACACCTGGATGCGGTGCCGGTTGCTCTCGGTTACGTACAGGTTGCCGTCGCGGTCCAACTTGACCGACACGGGCGACCAGAAATACTTTTCGATGTGGGACGATTCCTCGTGGGGGTCGTCCACGAAATACTCGATCTCGGGTTCCAGGTTGGCGCGTGAGCGGGCGTCGCCCTCCTCCACGTTGATGGCCAGGAAGTTGGCGGCCCACGCCGACAGGGTGGCCTCGCCCCTCAGCTTCTGCACGAAGCCGCCGTCGGGATTGAGGATCTGCACCCGCTCGTTGCCCCAGTCGGCCACGTAGATGTACCCGTTGGCGTCCACCGCCACGCCGGCCGGCCGGTGAAACTCGCCGTCGCCGCGCCCCGACGTCCCAAAGGATGCCAGGTGCGCCCCGTCTGCCGCGAACTTCTGGATGCGGTCGTTGCCCCAGTCGGCCACGTACACGCAGCCGTCCGCGCCCACGGTGATGCCCCACGGCAGGCTGAACTCGCCGTCGCCGCTACCCTCGGAACCGAAGGCCAGCAGGAACCGGCCGTCGTCGGTGAACTTCTGCACCCGGTGGTTGTAGGTGTCGGCGACGTACACGTTGTCGTCGGCGTCGAACGCCAGGCCCGACGGCGTGTCCAGTTGTCCCTCGCCGTCCCCGTGCTCGCCCCAGGTGGACAGCAGCGCGCCCTCCCGGTCGAACACCGAAATGCGGTGGGTCGCCTCGTCGCTCACGTACACGCGGCCCCGGCTGTCCAGGTTGCACGCCGACGGCCAGACGAACTGCCCCGGCGACTGTCCATACGACGCGAACGTCCCATAGTACTCGCTGTCGATGTCGCACATGGTGACGCGCACGCCCCGGGTCACGTTCTCCAGCGAACGGTTGGCGACGTACATCCGCCCGTCCTCGGCGATGCCAACGTCGGTGGGCGCGTAGAAACCCCGCCCCTCCATGGTGGTCATGCCCAGGGTCATCCGGTATTCGAGGAGCTTTACCTCGGGTATGTCCTGCACTGTGGTCATATTCTTTTCACCAATCTGTCATCGGAGGGAGAGAACAGACCCGCTCATGGTGAGCCTGTCGAACCATGCGTCCGTCTCTGCGCCTACGCCCGCTGGAATTCGTGGGTGGACGCCACCATCTGCAGCACCTCGGCGATGCGACCGCTGCCGGCGTCGTCCGGCGAACCCGCCACGGCGGCGAAGTCCACCAGCTCGCGCCGCGTGTCCTCCGACACCTGGATCGCCCCCACCTGGTCCAGGCAGGCGTCCACCAGCATCTCCGGCGACACGGACGGCGCATGGGCGATGCGCTCCACCATGGTCTGCACGCCCGGCTTGCCGGTGTCCCCAAGCTGCTGGGACGCGAAGTTGATGCGCTCCACCAGGCTGCCGGTGTCGATCCAGTCGGTGCCCTGGTGCCAACCCTCCACGCTGGGCGGATTGTTCAGGAACTGCCCCATGAAGATGGACTGCTGGTAGCGCTCCAGGATCTCCTTGCGCGGCCGGTCGAACTCGCCGGTGAGCCGCAGCACGCCGGCCACGAGCTCCACCGGACTCTTGACCTTGCGGTACCACACCGCTTCATCTTTGAAGTGGTCGGAGTTGAACAACGCCCGCAGCATGGCGGTGATGTCGTAGCCGCTGTCGAAGTACGCCTGCACCAGCAGGTCGATGGCCTCGGGGTCCTGCGGCTCGGTGTAGGGCCACTCGGGAACCGGCGGCTCGTCGGCCACGAAGAAGCTGTACATGTGGCGCGAGATGAACCGCGCGGTGGCCTCCTGCTGGCAGATGATGTCCACGATGTCGTCGCCGTTGAACTGCCCCCGCTGCCCCAGGAACTCCTTGTCGCCGAAGTCGTGGTCGTCCTCCTGGAACTCGTAGTGCCAGGCGATGCGTCCGTAGGGCCAGTCGGAATCGCGCATGGATCGCAGTTCCATGTACTCGCGGTTGCCCAGCGTCCAGCCGGTGAAGGCGCGGGCGCACTCCTGCACGTCCTGCTCGGAGTAGTTGCCCACGCCCATGGAGAACAGTTCCAGCAGCTCGCGCCCGAAGTTCTCGTTGATGGCGTCCTTGTGGTTGTCCTGGTTGTCCAGCCAGATGATCATGGCCGGGTCCTTGGACAGGTCCACCAGCAGGTCGCGGAAGCTCGCCATTCCCTTGTAGCGGAACATGCGGACCTGGTCGGACAGCGCCTTGCCGTGAATGACCTTGGGGTAGCCGGTGGCGAAGATGCCGTGCCAGAACAGGGCGACCTTTTCGCGCAGCGGCGTGGTGGTGGTCGCCATGCGGTACAGCCAGTTCTCGCCGGACCCTAGGGTGCCCATCATGCCCGAAAGCTCGGGATGGAACCGGCGGATGAGGTCGTCGCCCATGCGCCGCTCGCTGGTCTGGTCCAGCAGCATCTCCACGGTGGCCTCGTAGCCCCGGGCGGCGTAGGAGTCCAGCTGGTCGCGGGTGGCGCCGAAGCCGGCCCGCCGCATCAGGTGGCCGATCAGTTCAACATCGCGGTTTGCCATATCTCTGCCCTCCGATTGCATCGCAGGTTTAATTTAAGGAACGCGCGCCGGTGATGATCGCAACGCCCATCACCGGACGGCGGTGAAATTCAGATGTATCCCGCCGCACTAGCGGCAGGTTCCCGCAATCATACTTTAATGAAGGCGGGAATTCCAGACGGGGGTTTATCTTTACATGGATGAACAGGATGGACGGGATGAATGGGATGTTGGCTGGATTGACGCGTTGGGAAGCCCGTAACACGGTAGTAGCATCAAGTAGTGTCATGCCATGTTGAGGAGGGGACACCAACCGGATCGCGCATTGCCGTTTTCCTCGACGACGAATTTTTGATGTTGCATCGACCTCACCCGGGCAACGAGATGGAAAAGGCGCAGTAGCCTCGCTCCGCAGGTTCCTGGAGCAGGCCGGAGTCCGGCCCAACTGATGGGAAGCAATCCAATGGAGTACAACGGTTACCACACGGTGGTCACCTTCGATGATGACGTGGGCATCCTGCACGGCGAGGTGATCGACACCCGCGACGTGATCACCTTCCAGGGCAAATCCGTCGACGAATTGCGGCAAGCTTTCAGGGATTCGGTGGAGGAGTACCTGAAAATCTGCGCGGAGAGAAATCGCGAGCCGGACAAGCCCTTCTCCGGCCGCGTGGTGCTGCGCATGGAACCCGAAATCCACAGAGCCGCGGTGACAGCAGCCAAGACAGGCGGAATAAGCCTGAACTCCTGGATCGTGGGGGCAATGAAGGGCGAACTGGCCCGCGCCGACGGCGGCCGTGAATACGCGGGGAACGTTTCGCCGAAGGTGGATGATCTGGTTCAGAATCGGGGCTCGGTGAGCAGTCCCTGAAAGCCGGCGGGGTTCACGATCCGGAACGCGAACTCGCCGTCCAGGTCCAGGAGGTCAGGGTCGGTGGTGATGATGACGTCCACCTGCTGCCAGATGGCAAGATCCAGGACGGGCACGTCCTCGGGGTCGCGGCAATATGCGCCTGAAGGCGGCACTTGGTCGAACGACAGGGCGTGCTGGAGATATTCAACCATAATCGAAGCTCGCTGATCCGTATTCAACCGGAATCGGGGTTCGGCGATCGCCGCCACAAGCTCGTCGATGAGATAGTCTGAGACGATGGGTTGAACCACGCCGGATTCCATCCAGTGCCAAACAATTGACCCCCGGTTGGGAGCGGGAGTCATCGAGGAGAGTATGGCGCTGGTGTCGTAGATGGCGCGCCAGGGCGTCACGATTCGAGGATCTCCAGCACCTGCTCCTCGTTGAGACCGTTAGCCTGGAACGCGGCCAGAGCCTCCTCGAACGGGACGTCCCTGGTGGGCGCAAGCACCACCTGGTCTTGAGTTCGACCTACGACCATGAAGCCGTCGCCAACCAGGCGTTGTTCCATGGATGCCGGAACGGAGAAGTGTCGAGCGCGGCGCGGGTCGAAGCTCTCGACGTTCGAGCAGATCAGCGACCGCACAAGTTCATCGGGCAGTATGCCCAACTCCCGACTCTTGGCAGCGATGTCCTCAGCGGCCCAGTCGGGGAGATGGATGTCGATGTGCAGTGGTTGCATGGGGCTTTCTGGCGACCTCGAGAGATATCGTAGATTATAGGACGGAGGAGAGTAAGAAGGGAAATCACACGGCGGCCGAATGTCTTGAGTGAATGAATCCGATGCTCGCGACGACGTGATCTCGAGCCCCATCATAACTTTGTTCAATCCCACTCGACACCAATATCTGGAGCGCAAACGTGCAGGACCACATCATTCAGTTTTCCATGGACGACGTGATCGATATCTTGGAGTCCGCGCCTGTGAGGCCCGACATGATAGGCGAAATAACCATCGCGCAGGTCATGAACCGGGCGCCCTTAGCTCATCTGTCAATCGAAAGGGCATTGAAGTTTTTGATCCGCAAGCAAGGTCTAGACTTCAAGGAAGACCACAACTTACACACGCATCTGGAAACCTTAAGACGGTGCAGCCCACGTACTGCAGAATACCTAGACCAAGCTTTCGATGTTGCCGTCTCGTTTTACGGCCTCAATCCGAATCGCATTGAATTCAAACATCTTCGATCATTGGATGCGTATCTCTCAATGGTAGGTACGGCTAATGCTTTCGACACGATGCGGTATTGGGAGCTAGACCAAGCGCCCGACCCGCTGGCCGGTCGAATTTGGCTTTCGATTCATCTTGAGATATTGCGCGCTTTGCGTGAGGTCTACCTGTATGAAGACGTGACTGCTGCGGAGACTGTTGCAGACCGTGTTGAGCGTGCAGTGCTTGATGCGTTGACGCAGGCTGACCATCTGGCCTACGTCCCGGGCAGCGCCAAAGAAACCGATGTTAAGGAATACCTCGCTTGGCTGCAAAAACACCCATCGTTCAAGGACTCCCTCGCTCATGCGATAAAATCGGGGTTCCACATCGGAAATCAGATCATGAATCAAGTGGCGGCTCAAGCGTACGAAACTCTCCGCCGATCTCAAGATCCCGCCGTGCGGTACTTAACGATCAGGCTAGACGTGCTTCCTAGACAACCACGAGACGCCACCCCGCCAGTCGAATGGCTAGATGCACAAGGGGAACGCAGCGGGATAGTCAAAACACCCTCGGGTCATAACCTTGGATTCATCGACCGTGGTCCCGACGGTATCTGGCACATTACGCCATCGAGAAATGGGCCAGTGCGTGTTGCTGCGCGTGCCGAAACCCAAACGGATGCCAGATGCTATTTGGCGCAATTGCTGACTGGGCGGGTTACACTCACCGTCGATGGATCTCAATATGATGCGAGGTTGATCGGCGAGAAATACCGTAAAATCCAGAGAAACCACCGGTGGCACGAGGCAGATGCCGTTGTTACTACGCAAGATGACGAGTGGTCTCACAAGCTGGAGTTTTGGGATACACACCACGGCATTCAGGTCGGACACCAGATAAGGGTTGAAGCAATAATCGACGATAGCGACAATATTGCCCGCGTGCTTGAAGGGCAGGTATCGGGCGTCGAGGGCCACGTCGTCCACGTTGTTGGGCATGATTATCTGGACTTGGCAACACCTAGCGAACGTGCTGACAACGAGCAAGCCGATGACAACCACATGCGCTAGACCTGACCGCCAACGCAGGAGACTGCTTCCAGGCTGCCGGCGTCAACCGGCCCGTCTCACTCACCAACCCCAGGCTAGACTGCATTTTGGCAGCCGGTCATCACCGCCTGCGCACCAGGTAACCCTTGTTCCAACATTGTGCCGGAAACCGGCCAGCAAAGACTTCTCGCAACGCACAACGGTACGTGCGCAAGCGCATTTTGGGTGTGCTAACATTGTTCGCCCAGTTTTGTAATTCGCTCGGCCGAACGATGAAGGACAAGAGCATCATGAGGAATATCCGTTCTCTGGGACGCTTCCGGCTGGCCTTGCTGGCGACGATCCTGCTGCTGGTGACGGTGCTGGCAGTGGGCAGCCTGTTCGCCGCCAACGACCGCGCAAATCCCGAGATTCAACCGGCGGTGCAGTCCGCCCATTTCGACGGGGTTGACCCGGGCCTGGATGCCAAACCACCCGTAGCCGAGCGCGTGGAACCGCCGGCTGTGGTCGTGGAATCGCAGCCCGGCGACGGAACGGACCCGGGCGCAGGGCAGGAGGTTGAGGGATCCGGAGGGACCGTCACTCTGTCCCAGTGGCTCTCCGACCGGCCCGACGGGATGGAACACCTCTCGCCCCTGGACGCCATCAAGGCCGATGAAATCGACCTCGAATGGATGCTGTACCAGGCAGTGCAGAAGAACACGATGACCGAAGAGGACGCAGATTCGTTCCGGTCCTGGTTCGCCGAACGACCCAGCGTCGAAGAGGCCCTTGATCAATTGCAACAACAGCCGGGAACTTACTACTATCCTGGAGATGGCGAAAGCAACTCTGGAAACTCAGGCGGGTTCAAAGCCTACTAGATACCCGTCGGTCGCCATCCATCCGGAGCAAACATCTTGAAGTCGATAAAACTCTTTGCCACGCTTTCGTTCGTCATCCTGTCGGTAGCGTTTATCAGCGGCGTCGTTCCCGCCGATGCCCAGGACCGCGCCGCCCCCGCCACCAACATCATTGTGTTCAACGGCCACAACCCTGGCGAGGTGATCCTCAGTTGGGACGCTGTTTACGACGCCACACACTACCGTATCGGCTGCGTCAACATGGACCGGGACTACCCCCGGGCCAAGGCCACCGTCACCGGCAACTGGCAGGAGGCGTTCGTTTACGTTGACGTGGAGGCCCAGAACCTGAGCCCCGAACGCCCCTCCTACACCCTGCACGGGTTGCAGGAGGGGGCGTACCACGCGTGCTCGGTGCTCACCAACAACGCGCGCTACGGTCAGCCCACCTGGCCCTTCAATCCCGCGTGGCAGTACCTGACCGTCACGGATCACGGCGGTTCCTGCCCGGCATTCGAGCTGACGGTGGCTCCCGATACGACGGAGCCACTTTCCATTGCGCAGGTGGGGCAACTGGTTAGACCTGCGCTGGTCAACCTCACCGTCACTTATCCCGACGGAGGCGTTAGCGGGGGAACAGGATTTGTTGTTCGTTCAGATGGGCTAATGGTCACCAACCGACACGTCGTGGAGGATGCTGAAACGGTGATGGCGGAGATGTTTCTCCAGAATGGCGAGACGGTTGAGTTCACTGGAAAGGTTTTGGGCAAAGGAATTCTCGCCGACCTCGCCGCGGTGCAACTGAGCTCCAACCGTACTTTCAGCGCTTTGGAGTTGGCCGACTCGGACCGGGTGTCATACGGGGACCCGGTTACCGCCTGGGGGTACCCCCACCCCTTTGGCTTGGGCAAATACCCCTCCCTGACGCAAGGGATCATTTCAGCGCCTCACCGGATATTTGCGGACACCGACTTTATCCAGACTGACGCCGACGTCAACGCGGGAAACAGTGGCGGACCTTTGATTGATCGATACGGCCATGTTGTTGCAGTAAATACCCTGGGGCGATTGCATTTCTTTCCGGACGGAAGCGTGGCCATCGCGCCCGGCTTGAATCTTTCAATCGCCAGCAACGAAGTCAGAGATCGCCTGGCGACCTACGAAGCCGGCGGGCCGGAGTACGCCACGTACCGTAGTTTGAAGTACGGTTACGGTTACAGCATCGATATACCGAAGGGGTGGTATATCTTAGACGAGAGCGACGAAGGTCTTACCAGGCAATTCGTCTGGTTTGACGCCTATGGCGGAGAACGAACCTCGATTATCAGGACGTTCAGATTCTCTCCGCCATATGTTGATGCCAACAGTTCGCTCGCCGGCTTGACGAATTTCTTCTGGACCAGATACCTGGATTTGGTCGCCGAAGGGAACGAATGGGACTACCTGGAAAGGGTTTCCGTTCGTCCGGTGGTCATAGGCGGAAGCAATTTTTTTCGCGTTGAATACCGCTCCCGGGAAACCGAAGAGGATTGCACGCGCTCGCACGTAGGGCTGGTCAGCATATCCTCCACGTTCCCGAACCAGCCGTTCGGGTTCATAGCTGATTTTGCGGTTTGCGAGGACGTGCTGGACCAGTACCACGCGGAACGGGAATCCATACTGGCGACCTTCCGACCGTAGCATAGTTACCTTCACGCCAAGGATAAGTGTCCCTACGCCCTGCGTGTTCCGCGTCAGGGCGTTTACTTTGTTCCCAGCCATGCCCATGCGGTGTTGACGCTCGCCCGCCGCGCGCATAGGATTCGAGCAACCGAACAGCAGGAGACGAGAGCGACATGCGCGAAAACACGATGAAGCAGAAACTGGCCGAGGGGAAGCCCGTTTTCGGGTCGATGATCACCTTCCCGTCGCCGGCGGTGGTGGAGATGCTGGGGTTCCTGGGCTACGACTGGGTGCTGATCGACAACGAACACGGCAGCATCACCGTGGACCTGGCCGAGGACATGATCCGCGCCGCCGAGTATTCGGGCACCGCGCCCATCGTGCGGCCGGTGGGCAACCGTCCGGAGATCATCGCGCCGTTCCTGGATCGCGGAGCCTGGGGCGTGCAGGTGCCCCACGTCAACACGGCGGAGGAGGCGCGTGCGGCGGTGAAGGCGGTGAAGTACTTCCCCGACGGCGACCGCGGGTTGTTCAGCGGCGGCCGGCCGGCGGAGTACGGGTTCAACCAGGCCACGCCCGACTACGTGGCCGACGCCAACCGCAACACGCTGGTGTGCCTGATGCTGGAGGAAGTTGAGGCCATCGAGAACATCCCCGAGCTGATCAACGTGCCGGGCGTGGACGTGTACTTCATCGGCGCGGGCGATCTGTCGCAGAGCATGGGCTACCCGGGCCAGCAGACCCATCCTGAGGTGCAGGCGCTGGTGGAAAAGGGCGTGCAGCAGATCGCTGCGGCGGGCATCACGGCCGGGTGCAGCTGCCCCGACAACCTGGTTCCCCACTACCTGGAGCTGGGCGTGCGCTACTTCCACAACACCGTGGGCCGGCTGATCCAGGGCGCCAGCAACGAGTACCTCAAAACGATGAGGGCCGCGGCCGACGGGCTATAATAGTGCTTGTTCCTGCGCCGGCAACACGCACTGGCGCACGGAGGGATGTATGATGCGAATCGACGTTAATGATTTGCCAGAAGAGATGGCCGAACTGGCCCTGCAATCCTGGTTCCAGCGCGAGGTGGTCATCCTCAGAGATGGCCAGCCGTGGGTCAAGTTGGTGCCTCACGATGCGTACCGGCCGACTCCTCGACCGGGCGTGTTGAAAGGGAAATTGGTGGTGCCTGAAGATTTCTGCGACACTCCCGAAGACATCATCCAAGACTTTTACAAATAACCATGGCGGACTACCTGCCCGACACGCACGTATTCCTTTGGTACGCAACGTCGGCTCGAACCTTGAAGGAAGAAACCTACCGGATTCTTGGCGACCCCGCCAACCGGGTTTTCATCAGCGTTGCCAGCATCTGGGAGATGGCTATCAAACAGGGTTTGGGCAAGCTGGAACCTCTGGACCAGGAACCAGAACAGGTCGTGGATGACTCTCGTTTCCGGTTGCTGGACATCAACTCATTACACGCCAAAACCGCCGGCCGGTTGCCCTTGCACCACCGGGACCCGTTTGACCGGATGCTGGTAGCGCAGGCGCAGATTGAAGACCTCATTATCATTACCAACGACGGTGATATTCCGAAATATGGCGTGACCACCCTGCGGCCCTGAACCTATTGGAGACGTAACTTATGACCAGCCCAGTTGATCCCGTACAGATCCGCCTCACCGGCGAGAACTCTTTTATCCGCCTTGCCCAGGAGGAGGGCGGAGCGCAGACCGCGCGAACCAGCCACTGGCGCGTGCTCTGGACGCCGGCCGGCGCCGGCCACGTCCTGTTTCTGAAAAGCGATGAGGTGGACGGCGGCCGGGCGCGGGTGTACTCCGACAACATCGCAATGACCCGCTACGTGCAGGAAGAGATCGAGTCCATGCTGTTCCCCGAGTTCGGCGACATCTCACTGCCGGTGATCAGCGCGGAGTTCAGCCGGTCCGGCGGGATTGCCAGCGCCTACAACGAGCACGTGTCAGCGGGGGCGGATTCCGTGGTGTTGAGCTGGCACGATTTCCTCACGCCCTACATGCTCAACAACCCGGCCGGAGAGGCTTCTGGACGCACCCACGGCGTGTACAGCTGCTTCTTCCCGGCGCGTCAGGCGCAGATCACCGTGGGCGGCAAAGCGCTGTCGGGCGTCGTGTCGCTGGAGATGCGCGGGCCCGCCCAGAGCAGCACGGCCTGCATCGCCTGGTCGGAGACCTGGGTAAAGCCGTAGGGGGACGGGGATGCAGCGTTGAGGCGCGGTGTAGGGGCGAGGCATGCCTCGCCCCTACCACGTTAATTCCGGTCCGTAGAGGCGATTCCCGTCGCGGTCAGATGGTTATCGCCCCGTCCACGTAGAGGATTTGCAGGGCCTGTCGTGCGGCGGGTTCGACCTGCCTGATGGAGGCGGCATCCATTCCGTTGCAGAGGTCGGCTATGGCGTCGGTGGCGGTCCGTCTGCCGTTCAGACGGGCCAGCAGTTGCGCCACCAGCGCGCTGCACGGCAGTCCTTCGGGGTGCCCGTCGGTGATCAGGCCAACGCCCCAAACGAACCGGTCGGCGGCGAGCACGGGTTGCCGCTGCAACAGCACTCCGTCAGCCAACCGTAAAGGGACGTCTGGTGGCAATCCGTCGCGTTGGCGGCGGTTGCGCTCCGTTTCAACCGCGGCCACGCTGTCGCCGTAGGCGGCGGGCGCGAGGCCGTGGGACAGCACCACGCGCTCGTAGCCTCGCGCCGGCTGGCCGGCCACGGCTTGGATGAACGACTGGCGCGGCGTGAGGGTGGGGTCGTCGTCCAAGAGCCGACGGGCCTCCCAGAAGTAGGAATCGGCAGTGCGGTTGCTGGAATAGAAGAGGCGGGCCAGTTCGCGGAAGTGCCCGTATTCCTTGTAGTAGAGCTGTTGGTACACCTGCCCCGCCGGCGCCGCGATAGTGGGGTCGTCCAGCGCGGATGTAACCGTGGCTGCGGCCAGGGTCGCGGACGTGAGGGCAAGGTGGACACCGGACGAAAAGAGCGGATCTATGAAGCATCCGGCGTCGCCAACCAGGATGTATCCCGGCCCGTGCAACGACTTGCAGCGATATGACCAGTCCCGCAACACCTCGGTGCCCGACGCGAACCGGGCCGAGGCCAGCATTTCCGCCAGACGAGGCGCGGCGGCAACTTGGGATTCGAGAAACCGTTGGGGTCCGAACTCGCGGATTCCCTGCTGCCCGCTGTCAGCGTCCACCACCGCGCCCACGCTGGCCCAGCCGTCGCGCAGGGGGATGTGCCACAGCCATCCGCCGGGCTGAGACTCGATGAGGATGTTGCCGTCGTCGGGCGCGGGCAGTCGATCGCCGCCCTGATAGTAGCCGTACACGGCCAGGTTGCGAAAGAAATCGTCCCACTGCCGCAGACCAAGCTGGCGGGACAGCAGGCCACCCTGTCCGCTGGCGTCAACCACGTAGCGCGCAGAGAGTTCGGTCTCGCCGGTTGTTGGGTAGGGGCGGGTTTGAAACCCGCCCCTACGTGCGGATTCCTGGCAGCGCACCGCCACCGCCTGACCGCTTTCGTCGAACGCGACGCCGGTGGCCTGGCAGCCCTCGCGCACGTCCACGCCGGCGCGTCGTGCATTGTTGAGCAGGATGGCGTCGAAGTCGGGCCGCCACACCTGGAATGCGGTGGGGTTGCTGGCGTTGGTCTCGCTGAAATGCCAGCTCCACGGCTCGCGGTCGGTGCCCCAGATCATGGTCGCGCCCCGCTTGACGGTGAAGCCGGCCCGCTGTACCTCGTCGAGCACGCCCAGATCCTGCAGGATGGGGATGCTGGCCGGCAGCAGAGATTCGCCCACGTGGGCGCGTGGGAAGCGTTCACGTTCCAGCAGTACGACGGAATGTCCCTGGCGGGCGAGAAGGGCGCTGGCGCAGGAGCCAGCAGGCCCGCCGCCGATGACGATGATAGGTGGTTCGGGCACGGACGCTGGTAACTATGCAGGCTGAGGCAAGTGGGCGAAGGGGTTGATCACGCGGAGGCCGTCATAATCCTGGGTGTCGCTCATATCCTCCGAGTACACAGCATCACAGCCCAGCAAGCGGGCGGAGGCAAGGATGGCGCAGTCCCAGTAGTTCAGGCCGAACCGGGCGCGAAGGGAGAAAGCATCCTGCACCAGTTCGAGGGTGACGGCCCGCACTGGAAAGCGCAACAGACGCAGGGTGATGAACCCGACTGCTTCTTCGTGCGTCATTTGCCACGAACCTCGCTCACTGGTCGCCCGAGTATAGAATTCCTGGAGGACCTGCGCCGACAGGGCAAGGTCGCCGCCATCAAGCAGGTCAACGGCGACAGCGCGTTTATCCGCTTCCTCGGTGAGTGGGCTGACCGCATAAAGCGGAACGTTGGTATCAACTAAGCGCATTGCGGTCGTGCAGTTCGTCGCGCGTCAACTTCCTCGAGGGTCGCAGGTCGTCGCCTCTGGCCTTGGCCCGTGCGTCAATACGGGCTTGTATATCTTCCCATAGCTCGCGTCCGCGCTGCGCCTCGGCATCGGAAATCGGCTTGGGCGTCACTTCGGCCAAGCGCGCGGCAACCCACTCTTCGATTGAGGTTCCCACAGCGTCGGCCCTGGATTGATACAGACGGTGAGTTTCTTCGTCCACTGATATGGTGATGGTCTTCATGGCACAGCCTCGCGGTCACAGCATAGCACGGTGGGACGGAGCGTTCGAGGCGGAACCGGCGGGCCCGCCGCCGATGACGGTGATAGGTGGTTCGGGCACGGGAGTTTATGAGTCGGATTGGAGCGCAATCAGATCGTAACTGGTGCTGCGGCCTCCTGCTTGACTGCGGAGCAAGACACCATATGAGATCAACTCATTGATATCCCTTAATGCCGTGTCGTGCGAGCATTTGGTGATTTGCGCCCACTTGGCGGAGGTCAAGTTGCCTTCGAAACCGTCGAGCAACCGATTCAACATGGTGATTTGCCGTTCGTTGCATGGTAAGTGAGATATTCGGGTCCAGAAATTCCCTTTGGCAACGATGTGAGCCAGGGTATCGTCCGCGCTGTTGATGGCTGCACTGAGGCAATTTAGGAACCACACCAGCCAAGGGGTGACGTCAGTCGCGCCCTTTTGGGTTCGTTCCAGAATCCGATAATAGTCCTGGCGTTCCCTGCGGATTTGAGACGAAACATGAGTCATCCCGAATTTGGGTTGAGGTGAGGGAAGGACGGTGGGTGGGTTAGCCAGAGGGTACTGAGTGCGGAGCGAAGCCTGGGGAGAGGTAATTTGGCTTGTCGGTACCGCTCCCCGGTTCGGTGGCACCAGTTTCTGATTAGGCTTTGGACGAGAGATTGGCGGCTTGGCGTGAGCAGGTGGAGGAGGAAGGCATAGACCAGAGAGGCCATGAGCAGGAGTTTGAGGCGGTTTTCCCAGAACCAGAGGCGGGGGCTTTCCATGGCCAGGTCGGTCTTGCAAGCTCGGTAGCACATCTCTACCTGCCAGCGGCGAGCGTAGGCCATGACCACCCGCCAGGCGTCGTCAACGGAAGCAATGGGCTGGTTGGTCAGCAGGTACCAGGGTGTTCGTCCCGTACCGGGTCTGGAGACCACCAGCCATAGGGGATGATCCAACTGGGGGTGGTGTACTGGCACGGTCAGGATGCCGGTTTTGCGGTACTGTCGACGGTTGTAGTCCCAGATCATGCGGTGGTCCTGGGAGCGTTTGCCTCGGGAGATCTGCCCTGGGAAACGCTCCTGGCCCAAGGCATCCACCAGGCGATGGCGGGTAGGCCAGCGCATGATGAAGCAGAGTTGACGTTGGGTCAGTTCCTCCAGCCAGGGAGCGCCAGCGTAGCCCCGATCAAAAAGGTGGATCACCTGTTGCTGCCAGCGCTGGGCGCATTGGTCCAGCAGTGTGGCGGCCTGCGCTCGCCGGTGGCTGGCCAGGGGACCTCGGCTGGTCCACCAACCCATGGCAGCCAGGGTGGGCGCGCCCGCCATCCCAGCCACTATCACCGTGAGCCACTGCATCCCCGGCACGAATACGGGCGGTCCTCCCGGAGGGTTGTAGTAGCCCGGCTTGATCCGCTTGAGACGGGCCGCCTTGCTGGAGCGCACCGGACACAACCCCTCCAGGGCGATGCTCTCCGGCTTCTCCAGGACACTCTCATCCCAGATGGCCAATGCCCCTTCCCCAGCGGCGGCCAACTCCGTAAGCCGCCGGTCGGCATCATGCCAAAGAAACTCTTCCAGGAGAGTATGGGACCACTTGGATGAGCGCAGCAGATTGCTGAGACGCTTGGTCCCCGCCGGCGCACGGTCGGGACTAATGATGTGAGCGCCCAACTCGCTCAAGAGCAACCCGTAACGATTGTGGCGCATCCGCACCATGGCCACCAGGGTCAGCAGAAAGGTGCGCACCAATCGCCGATCCAGTCGATGGTTCAGCCAGGTTTCCAATGGCCCGATGAACAATCCCAACAGATCCGCAACCTGTTGCCCTTGCTCCTGGCCCGCCCCTTGCTGCAACATAAAGAAGCCCCCTTCGGTGGTTTGGAGTTTGCTCACTCCCACTTCACCAGAAGAGGGCTTCTCTGATCAGCCCCTTACAGCGACAGTTTTCCCATTTTCTAAAATCCGGGATGACTCATGTTGCCCTGTACCATCCGCCCTGGCCAGAGCCATGTCCGCAATCGCCCTGGCAATGCGCCCGTTGCCGTCCTCAAAGGGGTGTATCGTAACGAACCAGAAATGCGCAATCCCCGCCTTGATCACAGGGTCGGTGGCGGCGGCGGTGTTGAACCAATCCAAAAAGGAGCGCATCTCCCGGTCGATCACCGCGGCGGGCGGAGCTTCAAAATGGACCCTTTCGCGACCCATGGGGCCGGACACCACCTGCATCGGTCCTGTTGTATCCTGGCGCCAGCCACCGACCGTAATGCGACGCATACCGCTGCGGCCCGCGGGAAACAATGCGGCCTGCCAGGCGAAGAGGCGCTCCGAGGTAAGCAGTTGTTCGTATCGCTGGGTTGCGTCCAGCATCATCTCAACCGCGCCCTCAACATTCCGGTCGTTGTGCGCGAGGCCACCCGCGTCAAGGCCCAAACGTCTCGCCACCGAAGAACGCACCAAGTCGGGATTCAGGTTTTCCCCCTCAATTTCACTGGTCTTGACCACATCCTCGGTCAGGGTGGCGAGCGTCGCTTCCTGTCGCGAGACGAAACCTAAATTTGCCATCTTGCCCAGCAGGATTCCCTGGCGATGGCGGACGTCGGCCAACGTGTCGGCCAGGTTCTCCATGCGCCAGGTGAGCGATGGCCAATCTGGGTGCTGGTATATGTATAATCTACGCATGAACCAAGCAAGTGGACCGTCACTGCAGGGCAATCGCATTTCAATTGTCGGCCCTTGGATAAGGCTCTCCCGGCCACAGTCATACCGGCACAAGCCGGTATCCAGTGCCTGAAATCGGCAGTTTCGTGGTCGCTCGCCTCATTCGGCAGCCTCTGGACTCCGGCATCCGCCTATGGCGGACATCTTCGACTTGCGCCAGAGTGACGGGCGTCTAAATTCCAAATGCGATTGCCCTAATCGTCACTGACCTGCGCTTACCGGTAGTACTGGGAAAACACCGGCTCCTCGCGGGTTATGATCTCCAGCACGCAGGGCTGGCCGGTGGCGGAGATTTCCTTGGCGCGCTCGATGGCAGGGCCAACCTCGCTGGGGTCGGTTACGTGCTCGGCGTGGGCGCCCAGGGATTGGGCCATGGCCGCGTATTCGCCGGTCACGTACTTGGTGCGGTAGCGCTCGGTAGCGATGGGGATGTTCTTCTCGTAGCCGCCCATCGCGCCGTTGTTGACGATGACGGTGATGATGCCCAACTGCTCCCGGGCCGCCGTCTCAAAGTCGGTGCCGGCCATGCCCACGGCGACGTCGCCCATGAGATTGACGCACGTTTTTTCGGGAAAGGCCACCTTCGCGCCCATGGCGTAGCCCAGGCCGCTGCCCAACTGCGTCGAGTTCCCCCACCCGATGTAGCCGCGCGGCGTGGTGGCGGCGTAGAACGGGACAATCTGGTCGCGGGGGTTGCCGGAGTCGTGGGTTACGATGCTGTTGGCCTTGTCCAGCCGAGCGTTGAGCTCGTACACCACGCGGTAGGGGCTGATCGGCGCGTCGTTGCTGGAAAGGCGCGGCATCCACTCAGCCAGCCACTCCTGCCGCACCTGCCGGATCTCGGCGGCCACGGACTCATCGCCGCGCCGGCCGTCCGCGCCCAGGCGGTCCTTGACCTCCTCGATGAGTTGGGCCAGCATCAGTTTGGCGTCGCCGACGATAATCTCTTCCAGCGGGTACTCGCCGTTGAGGTCCTTCTCGTCGATGGTGGACTGGATGACGGTCTTGCCGGCCGGCACGGGCGCGGAGGCCAGGGTCTTCTGGAAGCTGGTGCCGATGCCGAATACCACGTCGCTCCTGGCCAGGAAGTCGCCGACCATTTTGGTGCCGGTGTTCCCGCCGGCTCCGAGAGCCAACGGGTGGTTCTCCGGAAAGCCACTCTTGCCCAGGGTGGTCGTCATAGTGGGAGCGTTGAGCAGCTCGGCCAGCTCCACCAGTTCGGGCGTGGCCTCGGCGTAGAGGACGCCCTGGCCGGCGTAGATAACCGGACGTCGGGCGTTGACCAGCAACTCAGCAACGCGGGACACGTCCCGGGGATCGCCGGCCGAGCGGTGCCTGCGCTGGGGCTGGTAGTGGAACTGCTCCTCGGAGATTTCACCGGCCAGAACGTCGTTGGGCATCTCCACCAGCACCGGATTGGGCCGGCCCGTGCGCAATTGCGTGTAGGCGCGCCGCATCATCTCGGGAATGCGGTCGGTGTGGTTGGCGGAGTCGGCCCACTTGGTGACGCCCTCATAGTTGCGCGCCGCGTTGAAGTCCGACGACATGCCGTGCCGCCGCGTGCCGGGATGGTTGGGCACCATCATCAGCGGCGACGAGTCCGCGTAGGCCTGGGCCACGCCCGAGAACGCGTTCTCGATGCCGGGGCCGCCCTGTACCAGGACCACGCCGTTCTTGTTGCCGTTGTTGACGCGGCTATACGCGTCGGCCATGTTGACCGCGGTGCGCTCCATGCGGGATATGATGGGGCGGATGCCGGCGTCGGCACAGGCGTCGATCAGGATGTTGTTGGGAAAGCAGAAAACGACGTCAACGCCCTCGCGTTCCAGGATCGTGGCAAATGCGGTCTTACCGTCCATGTTGGGCCTCCAGAAAAGTGCGGAAGCATTATAGCGGGTTTGGCGCGCGCGCCCGGCGGGATGCGCAATCTCACACGTACCCGCTTTGCGAAACCTGTCACTGCCAGCGCCCCCGCCGCCCCATTCAGGTGGCACAGACATTCCTGTCGGCGCCAAAACGCCCAACTTTTTGTGATTCACCTGCCTTTTGTGGCAAAAAGACGTACCATCTCCCCCCAAAACCCCCAGTTCAGGCCCCTCGCATCGGCGACACTTCTCCCTTGCTCTAACCCATACACCATCCGTACCATGTTACCCAACGCCCCAAGTCCAACCCGCCACCCAAGCCCACGAGAGCCTACCCGATGCCCACTTCCCAACACCGCCAACCCCCTTCCCCCAAACCCGCCCACCTGACCGCCAATACCGCTAAAACCGCCCCCAAAACCCTTCCCTCAACCCCCAATTCAGCCCCACGACCCACCCAATGCCCTACTGGAACTAGCGGAAATGAGAGGAAATGAGCGGGAAATCGACCTTTCCGTCCTTTCGCCACGCAATTGCAGAGTATCCGTGTTGGGTGTCAGGGGTTTTCACGCTACTTGCAGGGCAATCGCATTTCAATTGTCGGCCCTTGGATAAGGCTCTCCCGGCCACCGTCATACATGAGTCATCCCGGATTTTAGAAAATGGGAAAACTGTCGCTGTAAGGGGCTGATCAGAGAAGCCCTCTTCTGGTGAAGTGGGAGTGAGCAAACTCCAAACCACCGAAGGGGGCTTCTTTATGTTGCAGCAAGGGGCGGGCCAGGAGCAAGGGCAACAGGTTGCGGATCTGTTGGGATTGTTCATCGGGCCATTGGAAACCTGGCTGAACCATCGACTGGATCGGCGATTGGTGCGCACCTTTCTGCTGACCCTGGTGGCCATGGTGCGGATGCGCCACAATCGTTACGGGTTGCTCTTGAGCGAGTTGGGCGCTCACATCATTAGTCCCGACCGTGCGCCGGCGGGGACCAAGCGTCTCAGCAATCTGCTGCGCTCATCCAAGTGGTCCCATACTCTCCTGGAAGAGTTTCTTTGGCATGATGCCGACCGGCGGCTTACGGAGTTGGCCGCCGCTGGGGAAGGGGCATTGGCCATCTGGGATGAGAGTGTCCTGGAGAAGCCGGAGAGCATCGCCCTGGAGGGGTTGTGTCCGGTGCGCTCCAGCAAGGCGGCCCGTCTCAAGCGGATCAAGCCGGGCTACTACAACCCTCCGGGAGGACCGCCCGTATTCGTGCCGGGGATGCAGTGGCTCACGGTGATAGTGGCTGGGATGGCGGGCGCGCCCACCCTGGCTGCCATGGGTTGGTGGACCAGCCGAGGTCCCCTGGCCAGCCACCGGCGAGCGCAGGCCGCCACACTGCTGGACCAATGCGCCCAGCGCTGGCAGCAACAGGTGATCCACCTTTTTGATCGGGGCTACGCTGGCGCTCCCTGGCTGGAGGAACTGACCCAACGTCAACTCTGCTTCATCATGCGCTGGCCTACCCGCCATCGCCTGGTGGATGCCTTGGGCCAGGAGCGTTTCCCAGGGCAGATCTCCCGAGGCAAACGCTCCCAGGACCACCGCATGATCTGGGACTACAACCGTCGACAGTACCGCAAAACCGGCATCCTGACCGTGCCAGTACACCACCCCCAGTTGGATCATCCCCTATGGCTGGTGGTCTCCAGACCCGGTACGGGACGAACACCCTGGTACCTGCTGACCAACCAGCCCATTGCTTCCGTTGACGACGCCTGGCGGGTGGTCATGGCCTACGCTCGCCGCTGGCAGGTAGAGATGTGCTACCGAGCTTGCAAGACCGACCTGGCCATGGAAAGCCCCCGCCTCTGGTTCTGGGAAAACCGCCTCAAACTCCTGCTCATGGCCTCTCTGGTCTATGCCTTCCTCCTCCACCTGCTCACGCCAAGCCGCCAATCTCTCGTCCAAAGCCTAATCAGAAACTGGTGCCACCGAACCGGGGAGCGGTACCGACAAGCCAAATTACCTCTCCCCAGGCTTCGCTCCGCACTCAGTACCCTCTGGCTAACCCACCCACCGTCCTTCCCTCACCTCAACCCAAATTCGGGATGACTCATGTATCCAGTGCCTGAAATCGGCAGTTTCGCGATCGCTCTCTTCATTCGGGGGCCTCTGGACTCCGGCTTGCGCCGGAGCGACGGGCGTCTAAATTCTAAATGCGATTGCCCTGACGTTACTTTTGAGGATGCGCAATACACCACAATTTACGGTTATGATGTAACTCCGTAATCACTCGAAAGGAGCAAACTATGGCCGAGTACATGCCATCCACCAGGGACTGGGTTCGCGAGCAGGTGGAAGTCTACGAGGGCAGCGGCGGCACGGAAGGCACCACGCTGCGCGACACCGGGCTGCCCGTCATCATCGTCACCAACCGGGGGAACCAGAGCGGAGGCATCCGCAAGACGCCGCTGATGCGCGTCAAGGACGGCAACGACTACGTGCTGGTGGCATCCATGGGCGGCGCGCCGAACAACCCGGTCTGGGTGTACAACCTGCGAGCGGACAACAACGTGGAAATCCGCGACGAGACCGACGTGTACACCATGAGGGTCCGAGAGGTGCAGGACGACGCGGAGCGAGCCCGCCTCTGGGACATCGCGGTGGAGGCGTTCCCACCCTATGAGGAATACCAGGGACGCACCACGCGAAAGATTCCGGTGTTCGTCGCCGAACCTGCGTAACACCGCCAATATCCGCGAACGTTTGGCAGGGGTGAATGGTTATTCGCCCCTCTTGTCGATTGCCGATCGGGTTCGCCGCCAACCATAACCGCACAAAACCAACGCTAAAATCGTTGCTTGTGCGGGTGGTTGCCAGTATAGTGAATCGACAACAGATTGCGCAGGTCCATCTTCCTTGGGTATTGGGAATCGCTTTGCCCGACGAATCCGACCAAACAGCGTGCATCGTGATTACCGACCTCAACGGAGGGGAATAGTGGCTCTATCAGACATGACTCTGGAATGTCGCGACTGCGGCGCAGAGTTTCTTTTCACTGTAGGCGAGCAGGAATTTTACCAATCCCGTGGATTCACCAACTATCCACGGCGATGCCAACCCTGCCGCAACGCCCGCCGCGGGCAGCCTCGGGACAACTTCGGAGGCGGCGGTGGCGGCGGCGGCGGATACGGCGGTCCCAGGGAATCCTTCCCCATCGTCTGCAGCAACTGCGGAGTGGATGCCACGGTACCCTTCCGACCCCGCGGCGACCGACCGGTCTATTGCAGCGACTGCTTCTCGCAGATGCGCAACTCCTGACCCTCTAGGGCATTGACGGCTGGCCCGATCAGGGCCAGCCCCAGTTTTATCCCGTCGGCCGCTGGCCGGCTTCGTCCGGCTGATTCAGTATGCCGTACCAAGACCTGCGCGAGTTCCTCACTTTCCTGGAGAGCCAGGGGGACTTGCGCCGTATTTCTTCTCCGGTCAGTCCCGAACTGGAGATGACCGAGATCGCCTACCGCCTGATGCGGGCGGATGGCCCGGCCCTCCTCTTTGAGAACGTCATCGGTCACGACATGCCCGTGGCCATGAACCTCTTCTGCGCCGAGCGTCGGATGAACTGGGCACTGGAGGTCGACGACGCCAACGACCTCGCCGCCCGCCTGGAGTCCATGATCGACATGGCGCTGGGCGGCCCGCCGCAGGGCCTGATGAACAAGCTGCGTACCCTGGGGCGGCTGGCCCACATTGGCGCGTACCAACCCCGCACGGTGCGCAACGCGCCTTGCCAGGAGGTCGTGCTGACGGGCGAGGACGTTGACCTCTACAGCCTGCCCATCATCAAGTGCTGGCCCGAGGACGCCGGGCCGTACATCACCTTGCCCCTGGTGATCACCAAGGACCCCGAGACGGGCACGCAGAACTACGGCATCTACCGGATGCAGGTGTTCGACTCCCGCACCACCGGGATGCACTGGCAGACCCACAAGGTGGGCGCCAGACACTACCGGGCGAGCAGCGATCGGCTGGACGTGGCCGTCGCGCTGGGCGGCGACCCGGCGTCAATCTGGACCGGATCGGCTCCGCTGCCGCCGGAGGTGGACGAGATGACCCTGGCCGGCTTCATCCGGGACGCCGGCGTGGAGCTTACGCCGGCCAAAACCGTGGACTTGATGGTGCCCGCCAACGCAGAAATCGTGCTGGAAGGCTACGTCTTGCCCGGCGAGGAGCGCACAGAGGGGCCCTTCGGCGACCACACCGGCTACTACTCGCTGGCCGAACCGTACCCCGTGTTCCACGTCGAGACCATCACCCGCCGTCAGAATCCCATCTACCCGACGACGTTCGTGGGCCGACCACCCACCGAGGACTACTGGATGGGCAAGGTCACGGAACGTGTCTTCCTGCCCCTGATCAAGCTGATCCTGCCCGAGGTGGTGGACATCAACATGCCGGCCGAGGGCATCTTCCACAACCTGGTGCTGGTGTCCATGAAGAAGGAGTATCCCGGCCACGCCCGCAAGGTGATGTACGGCCTGTGGGGCCTGGGCCTGCTCAGCCTCACCAAGGTGATCGTGGTGGTGGACGATTTCGTGGACGTGCAGAACCCGTCGGAAGTCGCCTGGCGCGTCGCCAACAACATCAACCCAAGCACCGACCTGGTGCTGGTGGAAGGGCCCATCGACGACCTGGACGTCGCCTCGCCGACGCCGCGATTCGGCAGCAAGGTCGGGATCGACGCCACGCGCAAGGGCCCGCAGGAGGGCTACCACCGGGAGTGGCCGCCCGACATTGAGATGAGCGCGGAGATCCGGCAGCAGGTATCCCAGCGTTGGGCCGAGCTTGGCCTGAGCGACATCATACCGCCGGCCAACCTGGGTTAGCGGCTCAGCTTTCCCGCTGCTGATCCTCCAACTGCCGGATGCGCTCCAGGGCGGCGTTGAGGGCGGCCTCGGCCGTATCGGCTCGGTTTTGTTCCTGATCGGCGCGGGCTTGTTCCAGGTCGGCGCGGCTCTGCTCCCGATTTGCGCGGTCGCGCTCGTCCTCGAACGTGGTAATGTGCCGGCCGGTGGCAGGGTCGTACCAGCCCAGTTGGCCTTGCTCCCACCTGAGATACAGGTTCAGAACCTCGCTGTACCCCTGTAAACCACCGTCGGGCAGTTCCTCCAGGTCTATCGGTACATACACGCCGCCCATTAGACGGTCGCCGGCCAGTCGCGTTCCGTGGTGTTCGCCCGTCTCGTCGAAGCGCCAGTATTCCGGTATGCCCAACGCGGCGTAGTCCGCCCTTTTGTCCCCCACGTCCACGTCCGCCGTGCTGGCGGAGGCAACTTCCAGAACGAAGTCAGGAGGTTTGCCCTGCTCGGAGATGATGTAGCCGTTGCTGGCCCGGTATGCGGCGCGGTCCGCGTCGAAGGCGACAAAGAGGTCTGGATACCGGGCCAACGTGCGAAAGGATTGCGGATCGGCCGTGATCCAGTGGTCGGCTCCCACCAGCGTGGTTGCAGGATTGCCTAGGTGTTGAATCAGGTGGTGGGAGTTGCCAGGCTCATGCAGGTGGTCGTAGCTGGTCACTTCGTCGGGCTCACGTTCGGGAGGGTCGGGCAGGCGGAAGCGACCCTGGGTTTTGGGCGTTTTGGCGGTGGTCATGCGAGACTTCCGGTGGATTGGCGCGGTTGGCGGCGCGGGCAGCGTTAAGTCGATGACGCCGTCGCCGCAGGATCTAGGTTGACATCAACTTCAATCTCGAGGACTGCATAGGGGTCCTCAATTTGGTCGGATGGCGCTGGCGCGGGGAAGTATCCGCCGTAGTCGTTGGGTTGAGCCCGGTGGAAGGCCAGCGCTTGCTGTACCGACATTTGGGGTGATGGCGCCGTTTCGCCGTATTCATGGGTAACTTCAATATGGCCTTCAATGGCCTCCTGGATCATCCGCTGCATCTCCTCCCAATCGCGCCCTGTGCTAATACAACCGGGTAGGTCGGGAACATAAGCGCAATAGTTATCGGGACCCTTTTCAAAGACCACTACATAGGTCAATTTCATAGGTCTTCCTCCCGGATACCCGCTTGGTTCAAGATGCTCTTCCAGGTCTTGGGATGTAAATCGTCCCGAGGATGCCCCGGAATAGTGACGGTGCCGGACTTGTCGGGATGCCTGAAGTGGCGGTGACTACCTTTCGTTCTCACCTGACGCCAACCGTCGCGCTCAACAATGCGTATGGCCTCTCTTACCTTGGGCATAGGCGGTTGGCGAGCCCTGCGGAAATGTACCGCAACACCCGTATGTTACCATGATCCTGCCATGCAGAACGCGCCAGCGCATCCCGGCCCATTCCGTGCGATTGCGGTCAAAGTCCCGCACTACCTCAACGCCATCAACATCTCCGAATCGTTGTTCGCGATGCCGTTCGGGTACATCGGGATGGCGCTGGCGTCCCACTACTCCGGCGGCACCGGTTGGCCGGGCTGGCACGCGTTCATCTGGATCACGCTGGCGTTTCTGGGCGTACGGACGCTGGGGATGTCGGCCAACCGCATCATCAACGCGAAAGAGGACGCCCGCAACCCCCGCACCGCCGGCCGGCACATCCCCGCCGGCATCCTGAAACCGCTGGAGGTGAGCGGCATGGCCGCGGGCGGGGCGGCGATATTCTTCGTCGCGGCGTGGCAACTCAACCCGCTGGCGTTGATGCTCTCTCCCGTGGCCGCGATCTACGTGGTCGCGTATTCGTTCGCCAAGTATTACACCTGGTTGTGCAGCCTGATGCTGGGCTTCGCGCTGTCCATCGCCCCCACCGGCGCGTGGATCGGAGTAACGGGACAGTGGGACTGGCAGCCCGTGCTCATCACCTTTGCGGTGATGATGTGGGCCGGCGGGTTCGAGACCGTCTACGGCACCATGGACTACAACTTCGACCGGGAGAACAACATCCACTCCATCGCATCCCGGTTCGGCATCCGCAACGCCATCCGCACCACGCGGGTGCTGCACAGCCTGTCCGCAGCGGCCCTGCTGGCCGTGGGGATCTGGCTGGACCTGAACGTGTTCTACTTCATCGGCTGGGCCGTTGCCGTGGTATTGCTGGTGTATGAGAACAACCTGGTCAAGTCGGGCGAGCCGCCCATGGTGGGCAAGGCTTTCGCGTTCAACAAGTACATTTCCACGCAGTTGCTGTGCTTCACCATCCTGGCCGTCGCGCTGCCGTTTGACGGCTTTTTCCCGTGGTAAGGATGGCCGGCACCAACGCCATCAAGCGCGACCATCCGGTGGTGGTGGGCATCACCGGCGCCAGCGGAGCCGTCATCGCCCGTGAGTTGGTGGACGCTCTGCTGGAGCGGGGTACACCGGTGGCGGCGGTGGCGTCCAACGCGGCGCGTATGGTGTGGCAGGAAGAGTTGGACGAGTCCTACAACGACGCCGTCGCTCGTTGGGTGGAACACCCCAATTTCCACCAGTATGCCATCAGCGACCTGTTCGCGCCCATCGCCAGCGGCACCCATCCCACCGCCGGCATGGTGATCGCGCCGGCCAGCATGAACTCGGTGGCGTCGTTGGCCCACGGGCTGACGCCCAACCTGCTGCTGCGTGCCGCCGACGTCACCCTGAAAGAACGGCGTCCGCTGACCCTTATCCCCCGGGAGACGCCCCTGCACGCCATCCACCTGGAGAACATGCTGACCCTCTCGCGCATGGGGGCCACAATACTGCCGCCGGAACCGCCCTTCTACCTGAAGCCGCTGGACATCGACGGCGTGGTTCGCTTCGTGGTGCAGCGGGCGCTGGTGTCACTGGGCATCGCCGACAGCCTGCCCGACGACATGCAGTACCACGACCGGGAGCGCTGACTGGTCCCAACGCCGCGTGGCGTATAATCGGGTCACCTGCACATCGGCAGGTCGAGCAAGGACGCAACCCCGATGGTCAACACCGCATCCATCACACGACACGACACCAGGGCGGCCCGGGTGGCCAGCGTGGTTCACGATGCGCTCAACCCCGTGCAGACCATTCTGTTCGGCTCCCGCGCCCGTGGGGACTACCGGTGGTATTCGGACATCGATATCTTCGTCATTACCGCAGATGAAACCGAACCGGATTACCGGGAATATGCGAAAAGCGTTGCCGAACAGGCGCGTAAAGAGTTGCTGCCGGAAGCCGATAAGACTGACGTAATTTGCTGGACGCTACGGAAATTCCTCGATAACCGCTGCTTGAAAAATAACCTGGCCAACCATGTCGCAAGGGACGGACTGCCCATTATGCCTCCGGAAGAAATTGGATATTCCAGCGATCACGGTGCAGAGTCCATCGACTGGAACAACGTCAGGACCAGAGTGCGGGACTCGAAGGACAACGCCTATGCTATTCAGCACACCGTTGACTCTTCTCTGACTCCAGAGAAGGTGCTGGGCCACATCGCGCAGCAGGCGTTGGAACACGGTTACAAGGCGGCGCTGGGCGCCAACGGCCACGACTATCCCGTGGGTTGGCAAGGCCACGACCTCGCCGGCCTGATCGCCCTGGTGCGGGAAAAACTCGAGATCCCCGGGGAGGTGTCCGTACCTGGCGAGGAGCACAGCTATCTGACCGAGTTTGCCGGCAGCGCCATCTACGCCGACGACCTACCGCCATTGAATCGAGAGGCAATCCACCGGGACATTCCAGCAGCGGTAGAGCAGTTGCTGCGAATCATCGCTGAAACTTCCGGCTACGATCCCGCGACCGACCCGGAATTGGCGGGCTAGGCGCTCCAGGTACCCATTCGCCAAGCAGCGGCCCGCAACGGCATGGGCAAGATCATTTACTACGTCGCCGCCAGCCTGGACGGTTACATCGCCGATGCCGACGGCGGTGTGGACTGGCTGCCGGAAGGGGATGTCGGGGGTTATGGCTACGAGGAGTTCTACGCCGGCGTGGACGCGCTGGTGATGGGGCGCCGCACCTACGACCAGGCAGTGGGATTCGACCAGTGGCTCTTTTCCGGCAAGCCCGTCTATGTCTTCACCAGCCACCCGCCGGATGACAACCCACATGATGTTGAATTTGTAAGCAACACTCCGGATGAGTTTGCACGGTCAGTTGCCGCACAGTACTCGGGAATGGTTTGGCTGCTGGGCGGCGCGAACCTGGCGGAGCAGTTTCGCCGCGCCGGCCTGATCGACGAGTACCTGATCCATGTGATGCCGGTGATCCTGGGACGCGGCGTTCCCCTGTTCGGCGGCGACGCGCCACCCACTCGGCTGGAACTGGTCGAGACCCAATCCTACGATGACGGCGTGGTGATGTTGTACTACCGCTCCCGCGCCGCATAGACCAATGGCCCACCTGCGCGGCGACGACAAGCGTCGCTACGTGGCGGAGATGTTCGCCCGCATCTCGCCGCGCTACGATCTGATGAACTCGCTGATGACCGGCGGCCTGCACCACCGCTGGAAGCGCGAGACGGCCCGGTTCACCGCCGGCGGGTTGCACGGCGCGGCCCTGGACGTAGCGACAGGCACCGGCGACCTTGCTTTCGCCCTGGCCCGCTGCCCCGGCATCGACCGCGTGGTCGGCGTCGACCTGCTGGCCGAGATGCTCACCATCGCGGTGGACAAGCCCGATGCCGCAGGGACCGGAGTCTCCACGACCTTCGTCATGGCCGACGCCCTGCGACTGCCCTTTGCCGATAACACTTTTGTCTGTGCCACGGCGGGATTCAGCCTGCGCAACATGGCGGATGTGCCGGCCGCCATCGCCGAGATGGCCCGCGTCGTGTCGCCCGGCGGCCGCGTGACTACCCTGGAGTTGACGCCCATGCCCCCGGGGATACGCGCCGCTCTGGGGCGTTTGTATTTTCACCACCTAGTGCCAGTGATGGGTCAGTTGGTGGCGGGAGACCGCACCGCCTACACCTACCTGCCCAGCAGCGTGGACTACTTCCTCACCGCCGAGGGCCTGGCCGAGGTTTACCGCAATGCGGGCTTGGTCAACGTTGGCTACCGTCGGCTGGGCTTGGGCGGCGTCGCGCTGCATCACGGCGAGAAACCACGATGATCCATGCGACTGCGGCTGCGCGTCTCACTCACTTCGACCGGGTATAATCCAACATCACATGTATCGCAAATCGACCGTCCGCGCATCCGCCGAGCCGGGCGAGGTTCAGCATGACCACCGCCAAAACCCCCAAATCTCCACCCTTCCTGCGCTTCCCGGATCCGCCTGAGATCCCCGACGAAAAGATGACCGCCGCCCACCACCTGGGCCTCACCGGCAACGCCCACTATCTGTACCAACATCTCGGCAGCCCCGAAACCACCGTGATCGACGCCGAACACTACATCACGCCGGTTCCCCCCAACGAACTCGCCGATATGACCGGCGTTCCCTATCCTGACCTGCTGATCTCTCTCAACGCCGACCCAGCCACCTGTCGCGCCCGAAACGGCTACGTCATCTCGGAACAGGGCAAGCCTCCCGATTTCGTGCTGGAAGTCGCCTCCCCGTCCACGGGGCGTAGGGACACCGTGGACAAGCGCATCTCCTACGCCGCCCTGGGAATCCCGGAGTATTGGCGCTTTGACGAGGATGGCCGATCCCACGGCGCCCGTCTGGCCGGCGACCGTCTGGTGGAAGGACGGTACGAGCCAATCCAGATTGACGAACTGCCCGACGGGAGCCTGCAAGGTTATTGCGTCGTGCTGAACGTCAACCTCCGCTGGACCGATGGTCAACTGGCCTGGTACGACCCCGCGACCGGCGAGCCCGTTGCCACCCTGGACTCAGAACGCCAAGCGCGTCTCCAAGCCGAGGCGCGGGTGCTGGAGTTGGAAGAGCAGATCCGGCAACTGCGCGGCGAATAACCCCCGCCTCCATTCGCGCCGCCCCTTTGGTCAGCCCGACCGCCGCCGCGTCTCCCGCACGAACAGCATCACCCCGATTCCCGCCGCGGCGAACAGGATCGCGTCCACCCACAGCGCCCAGGGGAATCCCCAGATGTCCGCAATCGCGCCAAATGCCAGCGCGCCGCCCACGGTGCCGATGCCGGCCATGCTGCGGAACACTCCCAGCGTAACGCCCTCCATCCCGGGCGGCGCGATGTCGGCAAAGAAAACCGTCCCTGCCGGGCTGCCCATACCCTCGCCCATCCCCATCAGGACGCCCGACAGCAACAACTGCCACAGACCGTCTGCGAACACGAACATCGCGATGCCCGCGCACATCAGGACCACCGACGGGATGATGGGCGATTTGCGCCCGAAGCGATCGGACAGGTAGCCGGAGGTCGCGGTGGAAAAGAACTGGGGCAGGTGCGTCAGGGCAAGCCACCAGCCCAAGTGCTCCGGCCCGAATCCCTTGGCCTTGCCGAACAGCGGCATCACGCTGAACCGCGCCCCCTGCCGGTTCGCCACAATCATGATGGCAAACAGGCCCACGAATATAAACGCGGGGCTCAATATCAGGCTCAGAAACGCCCCCCGACGACGCCCCGCCGGTTGATCGGCTTCCGATGCGGTTTGCGCCGCAACCTCCGGTGGCTGATTCTGCCGCTCGCGCCACCGCGATTCTGGCAGCGCGAACACGATGAGCGACAGGGAAAGGGCCATCAGCGCCGCCTGCGTGAACAGCGGCACCCGCAATCCAAACACCGACGCCAGGTAACCGCCCAGCAGTGGCCCCAGGATCTGGCCCGAAAGTATGCTCAGTTCCTGAGTACTCAGGATGCGCCCCCTGGTGGTCGGCGTCGACTCGTCCCGCAGGTACACCGTGATCACGGTGGTGAAGGCGTTGGCGCCCAGCCCCGACACGAACCGCCATCCGGTGAGCCACCAGAAATGAAAGGACAGCGACACCATGGCCGCGCCCAGCAGGTTGATCGCCGCGCCCAGCGCGATGATGGGCTTGCGACCGTACCGCTGCGCCAGCAGTCCGGCCGGCACTCCGGTGAAGAGCCGCCCGGCTCCGAACAAGCCGACCGCTATCCCGACCTCGGTCGCGCCAACCTGGTACTCGTGCTGCGTGAACAACGGCAGCACCGGCCCGATGGTGCCCATGCCGAAACTGTTGAGCGCGCCGCAGATGCTCAGGAGGACGACGCTGCGATAGTCGCCGGTCAATGCGGCGTTTGCTTTGCGTATCACGGTTGCGGCGAATCATAGTCGCGCGCGATGGCAGCGTCAATTCGGACTGGTTCCGCTGCCGGCGTCGGCACGATGGGCTTTTCGGCGTCGCAATGGCCCCCTTATCCTGCCGTCCCGGTTACCCTAACCCCGCTAAAAACGTTGACAACCGCAGCGCAGGTAGATAGACTCACCAGCGTTTTCTATCGGCATTCAAAAAGAATTAGCATGCATGCGTTAAATGCTATTCGCGCCTTCTAACGGAATAAAGCAACCGACAGGTGCAGCCGCAATGTCTGCACCCTATGCGCTCACGCTGTCGGGCCTGCGTAAATCGTTTCGCGACGTCGTGGCAGTCGCTGACGTGGACCTCACCCTGGAGCATGGCGAGATCCTGTGCCTGTTGGGGCCCAGCGGATGCGGCAAGACCACCACCCTCCGTATCATCGCGGGTTTCGAGCAGCCCGATTCCGGCAGCGTTCAGATTGCCGGCCGTACTGTATTCGGGTCGGGTGTGAATGAAAGCCCCGAAAAGCGCAGGGTGGGCATGGTTTTCCAGGAAGGCGCGCTGTTCCCGCACCTTACCGTCGCGCAGAACGTGGCATTCGGTCTGCCCAAGAACGCCGCCCGCAGGGAAACCATCTCCGAAGCCCTGAACCTCGTGAACCTGGACGGCTACGACAATCGCTATCCGCACCAGCTTTCCGGCGGCCAGCAGCAGCGAGTGGCCCTGGCCCGGGCCCTGGCTCCGGCGCCGGACCTGATCCTGATGGACGAACCCTTTTCTAGCCTTGATCGCAGCCTCCGCGAACAACTCCGCACCGAGGTCCGTTCGATACTCAAGGAACGGAATGCCACCGCGGTCTGCGTGACCCACGACCAGGAAGAGGCGCTGCAACTCGCTGACCGGGTCGCGGTGATGAACGAAGGCAATATTGAGCAGATCGGGCCCCCGGAAGTGGTCTTTCACAGCCCCGATACTCGCTTTGCGGCCGAGTTTTTCGGCACCGCCGATTTCCTGCCCGCCTGGCGGGACGGCGATTTCCTCGCCAGCGAGGTCGGACAGATTCCCTGGCCTCCATCCTGGCCCACCCCCTGGCCGTCCAACCAGGAATTGCAGGTCATGATGCGCCCCGACTGCGTCGATATCGTTCCCGACGAGAACGGCAGCGGGACGGTGGTGGGCCGGGAGTTCCTGGGCGCATTCAACCTTTATTCCGTGGAATTGCCCTCCGGCAGCCGCGTCCGCGTGATGGTCTCGCACATCGTGCAACTGAACGCCGGAACTCGCGTGAGGATTTTCCCGCGTGAAGGGCACCGCCTGCTGCCATTCGTCGGCAGCCAATCGTTTACCAACACCAACGCGCCAGTCTGACAGAGGAGTTGAGCGAGTCGACGCACTGACGCGAGACAGCCGCTAAAACCGAATAGCAGCCGCTTAAAATCCGCGGACGGGCAAACCCAGTCCCGTTGGGGTATAATCGCAACACGATCCTCCATTCGTGTTGGGAGTTAACGTGGCACGTCCTCGCAAATCCAGGGCCAACGCCAACGCTCAAACTCAAGCGTCGGACACTCCTGATCGCTTGTCGCCCGTAACTGAAAACTACCTCCTGTCCCTCTACAAGATGTGGGAGGACTCTGAGGTCCCCACGCTGACCCGGCTGACGGAAGCTCTGCGCCAACTGCCGCCCACCGAAGGGCTCGGCACGTCCGTGCCATCGGTCGCCGGCATGCTGCGGCGCATGGAAAAGCAGGGCCTGGTCGAAATCGGCAACGACAAGCGGATCCGCCTGACCGACCGCGGCACCAAGGAAGGCGAAAGCATCGCCCGCCGGCACCGCCTCGCCGAATGGCTGGTGGTGCAACTCCTGGGCATGGAACTTCACGAGGCGCACATCGAAGCCCACCAACTGGAGCACGGCATGTCCCCGGCCCTGGAAGCCAAGCTGATGGAACGGTTGGGCAATCCCACCCATTCTCCCTTCGGTTGGCCGATACCGGGCAACGGTTCTCCGGGGCCAACGCCGGGGGCCGTCACGCTGGACAACGCCGCCAGCGGCGTACCGTATGTGGTTGACCGCGTACCTGAAGAGGATCCCCAACTGCTGCGGTTCCTGGCCGGCGCCCGCCTGGTGCCCGGCGACCACATGACTCTCCGCGAGGCCATGCCCTACCTGGGCGTGATGCAGGTGGACACCGAGGTGGACAGCATCTCCATCGGCTACAACGTGGCGCAGCAAATCGTGGTCCGGCCGGCCGAGGCCGAGCAACCGTCATAAGCCGCCGGTAGTGCGGCACAACATTTCGAAGTAGGAGTATCCTGCGTATCCTCCCGGCCCACATCCGCCATGCGCTGAGTAACGCGGTTCTCCCGACCGGACGCGCTGCGGGGCCGCAGGTAGTACGCTACCGGCTCTCGCGGAGCCGGCGAATCTCGGCTTCCAGTTCCTGAACCCGCGCTTCGGCAGTTTCGGCCCGGTCGGTCTCCCGGATGCGGGCGGCGTGCTCCGCCTCGGCCCGTGCCGTTTGCGATTGCAGGGTGGGTATATGCTCTCCGATGGCTGGATCATGCCACCCCAGGCGGCCATCCCCCACCCTCAGGTTCAAGTTCAGCGCCGCGCTGTTTCCCTGCACCACCCCGGGGCTGATTTCGCGCACCGCTACGGCGCGGTAGCGACCCTCTTCCAGCCGGTACCCCCTCAGCGTGAATCCGTAAAATTCCCCCGCGCTGTCAAACAACCAGTATTCGCCCACCCCCAACTGTTCGTAGTAATCCATCTTGACGCCCAGATCATCAGCGGCGGTGCGTCTCGACGCGACCTCCAGGATGAAGTCCGGCGGCTTGCCCTGTTCGGAAACGATGTAGCCATTGCTGGCTTTGTACGCGGCAGGGTTAACGTCAAAGGCTACCAGGAGGTCAGGGTAGCGGCTTTCACCGGCGACGAAAGCAGGACCCGGCACGACGTAGCGTTCGCCGGTGACCAGGGTGGTTTCGGGGTTGCCCAGGTATTGAGACAGGTGGTGCATCTGGCCGGGTTCATGCAGGTGCTCTACGGAGGTCATATCGTCGGGGTGGCGCTGTGGGATGTCGGGAAGACGGAAGGAAGTGGCCGAGGCATCCTGCAGGTCGACGGGGCGTGTGGTGGTCATGCTGAACCTCGACGGGCTGAGCTGGCGGGACATCGTGCCGGAGCCGATCATACCCTGGATTCGATCATACCATTGCGGTGGCAGGTCTGAAAGTTGGCCATTCGGTGCACTGCAATGGTACGTGCGCCCGTCACCTCAAGTATTGCGTTACAATAGCGTATGAAGCCGCTCAGTGCATGATTGGTTGGAGAAGATGCCGGCAGGTCGCAACGTGAATGAAATCCCGGCCAACCGGCAATAGGGTTTGCTCCAAAAGAATTTACGTACATACAAGTCCATACGGTCTGTCCGCACAACATGACCCCAGTTGCTAGGCTTGTTGGTTCCATTCCCCGCTCGCCAACCGGTTGGCTGTTCGAGGGCACGGCCCGACCGCCGGCTGTCATCTGGGCGCCCGCTGTGGTCATCGCTGTGTTGCTGCTCACCGCGCCGGCCTATCTCGTCCTGAGAACCCTGGGAGCCGGTTCCGAGGCCGCCGACCTGATCTTCAGTCCCCGTACCCTGTGGGTGGTGTGGCGCACCGTGGCGTTGATGGCCGGCGTGATGCTGGGCTGCATCGCCATCGCCGCGCCGCTGGCCTGGCTCACCGTGCGCACCGACCTGCCGGCCCGCGGATTCTGGCGTGTGGTAACCATGCTGCCGCTGGCGCTCCCCTCGTACATCATCGCGTTCGCTATCGCGGTCGCCCTGGGCCCGCGCGGCATCCTCCAGGGTTGGCTGGAGGCGGCGTTTAGCCCGCTCTCCATTACCATCGACCGCATCCCCAGCATCTATGGGTTCCCCGGCGCGGCGTTCACGCTGATCATCATCAGCTTTCCGTACGTGCTGCTGCCGATCCGCGCCGCCCTGTGGAACATGGACACCTCCCTGGAGGAGTCGGCCCGCGCTCTGGGCCGCACTCCGTGGCAGACCTTCCGCAGCGTAACCCTCCCCATGCTGCGTCCGGCCATTCTTGCCGGCGGTTTGCTTGCCGCACTGTACGCGCTGAGCGACTTCGGCGCCGCCGCCATCATGCGCTATGAGACTTTCACCTGGAGCATATTCATCCAGTACGATGCGGCGATTAACCGGACCCTGGCCGCCGCGTGGTCGTTGGGGCTGATCGTCCTGGCCCTGGTGGTGGTATGGGGCGAATACATGGCGCGCACCGCCGGCGGCGGTCGTTACTACCGCAGCGGGGGCGGCGCTTCCCGGTTGCCCGAACCGGTCCGTCTGGGCGTGTGGCGCTGGCCGGCCCTGGCCTACTGCGCCGCGGTGGCGCTGGTGTCCCTGGGCCTGCCGGTGGCGGTGCTGGTTTACTGGACGGTTAGGGGCGTCGCCGCCGGCGAGCCGTTGCTCCTGCTGTGGAAAGCAGCCGCCAACTCCGTGGGTGTCTCGGCCCTGGCTGCGGTGCTCACGGTAATCTGCGCCGCGCCCATCGCCGTGCTGGCGGTCCGCTACCCGGGCCAGTTCAGCCGGTGGCTCGAACGGCTGGGGTTCGTCGGGTTCGCGCTGCCCGGCATCGTAATCGCCCTGGGCCTGGTGTATTTCGGAGCCAACTACGCGCCGTGGCTCTACCAGTCCCTGGCCATACTGGCCGTTGCGTACGTTACGCTGTTCCTTCCGGCGGCGGTGGGATCACTGCGCGCGTCCCTCGTGCAGGTGCGCCCCGAATTGGAGGACGCCGCGCGCAGCCTGGGCAAGACCCCGTTCATCGTCCTGCTGACCATCACGCTGCCCCTGATCCGGCCCGGCATCCTGACCGGCGCGGCGCTGGTGTTCCTCCTCACCATGAAGGAACTGCCCGCCACCTTGATCCTCAGCCCCATCGGCTTCACCACCCTCGCCTCGTCCATCTGGGCGGCGGCGCTGGAGGCTTTCTTCGCCCGCGCCGCGGCGCCGGCCCTGCTGCTGGTTATTGTTTCCTCCATCCCGCTGGCAATCATCACCATGCGCGAGGAACGCCGTCATGGGTGACTCGCTGCGGCAGGACGGAACTCAAGACGATACGATCCTCCCGTCAATTATGTTGCTTTGTGAAACATTGTGACGGTTTTGTGAAGATCGCCATTTTCACCTTTTTGGCGTGCTACTATCACTTATGGGGCGGCGGCGGCCATAGCGGAGCAATGTTCCGTACCGTATAGTGAGGAGATATAAGTCAAAGTCGCCCTGAAACATCAATTTATTTCCGAAAAGGGGTCATAACCCAAGCTGCCGGACACTTATTTCGTGTCCGGCTTTATTTTTTCATAGGGTCTCAGTAACGGGTGGGCGTACTCACACGCCGCTCGTAATCTGTTAGCAATCCCACCGACGCGCACACTGCGCGCACATGCCGCGCACGTATCCGTCAAGCCTCGTAGCACGCCACCCAGTGGCCCGTTCCCTTGTCCTCGGCCGGCGGGTGCGGGTTGTCGCGACACCGGTCCGTTGCCATGGGACACCGGTCGTAAAACCGGCACCTGGGCGGTGGATCCACCGGCAGCGTCAAGTCCCCCAGGATGTCCGGTGGCTCGCGACGCCGCATGGGGTCGGGACTGGGCACCGCCGACAGCAACGCCCGCGTGTACGGGTGCAGCGGGTTCCGCAGCAGTTCCTCCGTCTCCGCCATCTCCACAATCTTGCCCAGGTACATCACGGCGATCCGGTGGCACATGTATCGCGCCACCGCCAGGTCGTGGGTGATGTACAGGTACGCGATCCCCAGCCGGTCCGCCAACTCCTGCATCAGCGACATGATTCCCGTGCGGCTCGACACGTCCAGCATGGACGTGGGTTCGTCGGCGACCACGAACGACGGCCCGATCACCAGCGCGCGCGCAATCGCCACCCGCTGACGCTGCCCGCCCGACAGTTCGTGGGGTCGCCGGAACAAAAACGCGCCGGCCGGCGTGAGCCCCACCAGGTTCAGAATCTCGGAGACCCGATCCAGCCGGTCCTGCACGTGGCCAATCCCCTGCACCGCCAAAGGCTCCGCGATGGTGTCGTACACCGTGCGCCGCGGGTTCATGGACTCGTAGGGGTCCTGGAAAATCATCTGAACCTGGCGGCGAAATACCCTTAGCTGCCTGCCACTGATGTTGGACGCCTCCACCGAGCCCGCCAGGTGTCCACCCACGGCCGGCGCGGGGAACCGGTAGGTGATGCTGCCCTCCGTGGGTTCCTGCAGCTTGACCAGCAGCTTGCCCACGGTGGTCTTGCCGCAGCCCGACTCGCCCACCAGCCCCAGGCTCTCTCCGTTGCCCAGCCGGAAGGACACGTCGTCCACGGCGTGAATGAAACTGGTCGGCTTTCGGAACAGGCCGGCTGCAATCGGAAACCGCTTGGTCAGCCCGTCCACGGCGACCAACGCGCCCCCGTCGATGTAAGGGCGGTCAGCGAGTTCCATATGAGATTCTGTGTCCATGGCGGCCATTTGCAGCATCCGGCGGGCGCGGGTGCGCCCGAAAACGGTATCCGGCTTCACACGTGAGCGAGGGGCTCCAGCAGATCCAGCAACTGCTCCACGTCGTCCAGACCGTCGGCGATATCCCGGGGTGGCAACTCATCCTCGTAAAAGTTGCCGTGAAGGGCGTCCGCCACATGGTACCAGCGGACCACGTCGCGATTGCCGGTTTCAGACCGCAGCCGGCTGGCCACCCGGGACAACTGCCGATGCTTGCCGTGTTCCCAGCCGCGCTGCTCGGCAATCGCCTTCAGCATCAGGGCCACCGCGCCCCAACCCTTCTCCGACGCCTGCCGCACGTCGCCCTCCGCCAACTCGTATCGGGCCTGCGCCAAAAGGGCGCGACTGTCATCGTGGTACTTTTGCGTGGCCATCGCAACGCTCCTATTGTTGTCCCAGATACACTGTATGAATATTATAACCGAGAATTGTCAAATATTATCCGATAATATCCATTTTATCCTGTACATCCATGACAACATCCGTCCCATCCAGCGGATGCCAGCACGCCGCCCACCGGCTGCCCCGACGCGCCTGGGGCGGAAACTCCCTCCGGCACTCGTCGGTCGCGTACGCGCACCGGGGATGAAACGGGCATCCGGTGGGCGGATTCACCAGGTTGGGCGGCTCGCCCGGCAGCGTTTCCAGCGCCTGCTTTTCGCCGCTGATGCTGGGGAACGACGACATCAACGCCGCCGTGTAGGGGTGCATGGGCGCGCCGAACACGTCGGCGGTGTCGCCCAGTTCCACCAGGTGGCCGGCATACATCACGCCAATCCGGTCGGTGACCTCCGCCACCACGCCGATGTCGTGGCTGATGTAGATCATGCCCATCTCGAGTTCCTGCTGCACGCCCTTCAGTTCCCTTAGGATTCGGTCCTGCACGATCACGTCCAGCGCGGTGGTCGGCTCATCCGCGATGATCACGGCCGGGTCGCACGCCAGCGCCATGGCGATCACCGCCCGTTGGCGCATCCCGCCGCTGAACTCGTGGGGATACCGGTCCATCAGTTGCGGGTCCAGTCCCACCATGCGGAACAGCCTGGACACCCGCTCGCGAGCGTCGGCCGCGGTCTCCTCGACGCCGTGCGCCTCGATGGCCTCCACCACCTGCTGGCCGACGCGATACACCGGATCCAGGGCGTTCATCGCCGCCTGGAACACCATCGCCATCCGCCGCCAGCGGAAATGGCGCATCTCCTCCTCGGACAGCATCAGCAGGTCCTGGCCTTCCAGCACAACCTGCCCAGAGGTCAACCGTCCGTTGTCGGGCAGCAGTCGCATCAGGCAGTTGGCGATGGACGTCTTGCCGCAGCCCGACTCTCCCACCAGCCCCAGCGACTGCCCGCGCCCCAACTCAAAGCTCACCGACTGCACCGCATGCACCGGCCCCTGCCGCGTCAGGTAGGACAAGGAGAGGTCAACGACCTTGAGGACGGGTTGGTTATCAGCGGTTGTCATCAGCCTCGATTTTGGCGGACTCACTGCGAAGTGTCATTGCCAGCGGAAGCGTGGCAATCTCGTTAATGGACACACGACATGACAATGTCCAATTTTCATATAAGTAGTATGCCTACTCAAAAAGATTAGACATTGAATGGTCCATTGTCCAATACAGAGCGGGCATACCCTGTAGTATCCCCTTATCCGACGGCATCCCGCGGAGGCCATACCCCACATCACCTCCCGGCTACAAATTCTCCCTCCCGTAGCAAATCAGGCGGTGAATTGAGTCATCAAATCTACACGGGCACGTAGTTCATCACCAGCTATGCTAACCAAATTCTGTTCTTTCAGGTAGTTTAAGTCACGTGCGAGGGTTTTCTGGGTGACGCCTCGGTAAAGCCTTGCCAGAGGGTCTGATCCCGAACGCAACGCTTTCACAGACACCGGTCGGCTGGCCAACTCAGTAAGCAACTGCAATTGCCTCTGGCCCGCCGGATTGCCAAGCTTGCCGACGTCGGCCAGGGTGCGACGCGCATAGTCTCGAAAGGCCAATACCCTAACCTCGTCCAACACTTCATTATAAACAACCTCAAGCTCTTGCACCAATCCCTTGAGTGCGAATGAAGCGAATGGAGTCAGATCTGACCCTCCCCGCATTTGTATCTCGTTCAAATGGTATATGTACTCGTCACGGTGCTGATAATAATAATTGGCAAGCGAATAATATCCGCGAACGTTTACTCCGGCTTTGTAAAGAAGAAAGCTTTCCACGGCTCTCGACGTACGCCCATTGCCGTCTCCAAATGGATGGATGCTCACCACGTAAAAATGCGCAATTATCGCCTTCAGCACCGGGTCCCAAGTGTTTGGGAGCCCCGTATTGAACCACGTAAAGAACGCAGCCATCAGATCTCGCACCTCCTCCCGAGTTGAGGGAGGCCGATAAGGACCTACATTCACGGCGTGGCTTCGATATCTACCGGGTTCGTTGTACTCATAGTTGATTCCAGCGGTGAGAATCTCATGAAACTGCAGCAACAATGGTTCTGTCAGGGGGGCATCCGGGTGATTCCTGATGTACTCGCCAACAAACTGCATCAACGCATTCGCGTTGCGCGTTTCCTGTTCCTCACGCTCACGGTCAGGCCCGAGTACCGCGATATCGATTGGGGAATCTACAATCTGGCTAACTTCTTCCTCGGAAAGTTCAGTGCCCTCGATTCCAGTAGTCCCGCGAACGGCCCTCATGATATTGAGTCGGTCCAGGCGTTGTTGTACCCATGGCGGAATAGGAATACCTCTGATCACGCTTGACAAGGCGTGAATTTTGGCCAGATCCTCTACAATGTTCCGCGCTCCGGTCGCCAAACGCAGATCAAAATTTACCTCCCAACTCGGCATGTTGAGTACCTCGTAAAGTGGACAAGTAACTGGTCAATGTCCAAATAATGCTGAGCATGGATTGTACTCAAAATTTTTGGACATATCAACGGACAATGTCCACTTTACCGAGCCTCCGTTTCCACGAGGGGACGTCGTTCAATCACTGGCGCCGTCGTCCGCGCCGTCACCCGTCGTGCCGTCGCAGCCGGGGGTTCACCACCTCGTCGAGGGCGCGACCGACCAGGTAGAACGCGCTGCACAGCAGTGTGATGGACGCGCCGGCGGGGACGATCAGCCACCAGTATGCGGTGCCGCCCAGCAGGTACCCGCCGGTGTTGGCCGTGTGGATCATGATGCCCCAACTCATCCGAATGTCCAGCAGGCCCAGGAATGACAGCACCGCCTCCGCGAAGATCGCCCCCGTCACCGTGAACATCATGTACAGCAGCGACAGCGGCAGCAGGTTGGGGATGATATGCACGAAGATGACGTGGAAATGGCTCCCACCGGCCGCCCGCGCCGCCTCGATGTACGGCTTGACGCGGATGCTCAGGGCCTGCGATTTCAGGATGATGGCCGTGCCGCCGAACCCTCCCAGCAGGCCGATGATCAGCGCCAGGTAGAACAGGTTCAGGTTGAACAGCGCGCTCAGCACGATCAGCAGGGAGATTCCCGGCAGCGCGATGATCAGGTCCGCCAACCGCATCAGCAGGGAGTCCACCAGCCCGCCGTAGTATGCCGCAACCGCGCCCACCGTGGTCGCGATACCCACCGTCACCAGCGCGGCGGTGATGCCCAGGATGAACTCCGACTTCGCGCTGAACAAAAGCTGGCTCAGGATGTCCCGGCCCAGCGAGTCCGTGCCCAGGGGGTGCCGCCACGTCGGCGATGCCGGGTGATCGAATTGGTCGAACGCATACCCCGTCACCGGGTCGTACACGTCGGGCGTCCACACGGTCGCCATGAGAATAGGGTGCGAGAACGCCATCAGCGCGAATACCGCGATGATCGACAGGGACAGCAGGCCGATGCGGCTCTCCACGAATATTGACCAGCCGTCCCTCAGCGTCCGCCACGCCAGCCGCAGCCGCACCAACGCCAGATCCAGGCCCCCACGGCTCAGGTCAACCTCCGGCGCGTCCCCGAACAGGGCCGATCCCTCGCCCATCGACGGCGGCTGATTTGGCGGTCTTTCAATCATAAGGTGACAGGTCAATCACTGGTAACGGATCCTGGGGTCGAGGTACACATACAGCACGTCCACGATCACGTGGGCCAGCAGCGAAAACAGCCCGATGAACACCATCGCGCCCATCACCAGCGGCAGGTCCTCCGAACGCACCGCCTCCAGCAGCGTCAGGCCGGTTCCCGGCCACGAGAACACCCCCTCGATGATCACGCTGCCGTCGATGGCGAAGATCAGGCTGTACACCAGGCTGGTAATCACCGGCAGCAGGGCGTTGCGCGCCGCGTGCCGGTCCCGCACCACCTTTTCGGGCAATCCCTTGGCCCGCGCCGCCATCACGTAGTCCTCGCGCATCGTCTCCAGCATGCTGTTGCGCGTGAGCAGCATCGTCCCCGCAAACGAGATCAGCGTCAGCGTGGCGATGGGCAGGATCATGTGCCGCAGGATGTCCAGCGCCAGGTAGCCCACTCCCGTGAACGCCCACGCGATGGGAATGGCCGTCGCGCCCAGCGCGATAAGCACCAGCGGCACCCGCCCCGTCCCGAATCGGCCCATCTTTCGGGTCGCCAGCAACGCCAGGAACGCGAAGACGATGAAAGCGCCGGCAGTCAACAGCATGTAACTGAATATATGGTTGGCGCTCACGTCTGCGCCCCGCCAAATCAGCGGATCCAGGAACTTGCCGATCGGCAGCCACCCCAACTTGAACGCGAATATCCAGATCATCATCAGCGCAAACGCCGGCGTGAAGGCCGTGAAAAGTGTCGCTCCCGAGATGGTCGCCGCGTACTCCAGCACGCCGCCCCTGCGCCACGCGATCGCCTTGCCCAGGAAGAACCCGACGTAGAAGGACACCGCCGTCGCCGAGAGAAACAGCACCACCGTGCGCGGCAACCGCTCCGCCAGCACCTCCATCACCGGGCGCGGATAGTGTCCGAAGGAAACGCCAAAGTTCCCGGTGACCGCATTTTTCATGTGCACCAGGTACTGCTGCCACAGCGGTTTGTCCAACCCGAACGACGCCTTGATCTGCTCCCGCACCTCCGCCGGTATGTCGGGATTCAGCGAGTAGAACGTCGCGTAATCGCCGGGCTGCGCCTGCACCAGGAAAAACGTCAGCGTGATGATCAAGAACAGCGTCAGGACCATCTGCCCGGCCCGCCGCGCCAGGTAATTCGTCATCGCGACACGCTCCCGGTTTCAAGCGTACGGCAGAATCGCCTGAAACGCCGCAGCGTCGATGATGACAACCAAGTGTATGACACAATCATGTTGCACAAATCAAATGCAATTGTTACTATGCGACGCACTGATATTTCATTGTTGGCGTATTGTTCGGCCTGATTTTGATGTGTGCCTGCGGTTTTGTGTGGCAAGGGGAGGCGGCGTCGTCTGGAGCGTGTGGACAAATTCCCACGGAAGACTAACCAAGAGCGTAAGCCCGCACATCCTGGCGCCGCGCATTGCGTCGCACCCACGAACGGCATAGAATCCGGCAGGGCGTCAACGCGAAACCGAAGCCCATGATACCGCCATTCCAGCCCAACGGCTATCTGCCGCCGGGCGTTCACGTAGCCACATGGCAACAAGTAAACGAACACTTCGGAACCAACCTGCACCGAATCATCCTACTGACGGGCCTGCTCCAAGCCCTGGAAAGCCTCAGACAATCTGGATGCCGAAAAATCTATCTTGACGGGAGCTTCGCCACCGACAAGGAATTCCCCGGCGATTTCGACGTCGCATGGGAGACCAGAGATGTGGACCCTCGTTTGCTCGATGCTACGCTGCTGGACTTCAGCAATCGCCGCCAAGCGCAGAAACTGGCCTTCGGCGGCGAACTTTTCCCTGCCGACTGGGAGGCCGACGAGCACGGCAGAACTTTCCTGGAATTCTTCCAAACCGACCAACAGGACCTGCCAAAAGGAATAATCGCCATCGACCTGAGGACTCTCCCATGATCGAAAATGAAGAACAATACCGTGTTACCCAAGAGCGTGAGCAGGCATTCTCTCAACTGGTCCGGCGCATGGAAACTGAAGCAGCACAAAGCATCCCTGGCGAGAACCCGGTTATACGCCAAGCCAAGCTGGACGCCACCCGAAGCATATTGCAAGAGCTTCAAGAGGAAATCCGAGATTGGGAATCGAGGCCGCTCACCGACGCAACCGACACCCGTCACACAGCATAGCCGGAGCCGGTAGAACCGTCGTCCACCTCATCCGCCCTCCGGGCTTGCGTCCAGCGTGCGGATGGCAGTCAGGCTATACCCCCTCTGATCCATTTCCCGCCCAACGGGACTGCTCGATGTTTTCGATTGGCTGCTGACCGGCGCCGTGGGGGCACCGTTGGGATTCCTCGCGTGTTGGGCGCGTCACCATCCGTCGCGACGTTGAGGACTGTGTCCGTTCGTTCATCCGCGGCAGTCAAAGCAACGCCGTTCCCACAACGGCGCCCGTTCCCGAACTCCCGTTGCATGCATCGGATATGGTCGCTCCCTCACATTTTCATAGCGGCGGAGCCCAACCCGTCCGCTTTCCGGCACAACTACTTGAACTGCACCAGCGTCGTCATGCCCGCGGCGTCCTGCAACCCGCCCAGCGACTGAGTGTACGGGTATTCGATCCGGTCGCTGCGGTAGGCCTCCACCAGCGGCGTGTCGAACAACGGCACGTAGGGCAGGTCATCGGCCAGGAACGCCTGCATCTCAAAGACCTTCTGCCGCGCCGCCTCTAGGTCGGTTTCCGCCAATAGTTCGTCGGCCAGCCGGTCAAACTCGGGGTTGTTGTATCCGCCGGCGTTGTGTCCCTCCAGCCCCGCGTGCCGGCTGTGGAAGAACGCCTCCAGGTAGTCGGGATACAGGCTCAAGCCCCAACCCAGGATCCACATGTCGAACTGCTGGTTGGTGAACACCTTGTCCACGATCAGGTTGAATCCGGTGAGGTCGGCCCGCACGGGGATGCCCACCTCGTTCAGCCACCGCTCAATCCAAATGGCAAAGGTCGAGCGCAGCGGGTCGTAGCCGGGGCTGGGCGCCAGGATGTCCATTTCGGGCATTGGCTCGCCGTTGGGCATCCGCAAGCCCTCGCCAGGCTGCTCGACGAACCTGCCGTCTTCACTGACCCGAGGCTCGGTCTCCCAGGTGAACCCGGCGTCCTTGAGCATCTGCACCGCCTGCTCGATGCGCTCGCCGCGGCTCAGGCCCTTGCCGATCAGCGGCACGTCGGGGTTGTACCAGGCCTGGTTGCCCTCCGGAACCGTCGTGTACATGGGCAGGGCCACGCCCTGCAGCACCGTGCTGGTGATGAATTCCTTGTCGATCAGCGTAGCCACGGCCTGCCGGAAAGCCTTGCTCTCCATGGGCTGCTTACGGAAGTTGAAACCGAGATACCTCATCCCGTCCGACGCGTTCTCGATGACGGTCAACCCGTCCTCGCCCTCCAGTTGTTCCTGCAATCCGCGCGAGAGACCCAGCGGATTCAGCATGAAGTCGATGTCGCCCTTTTTCAGCGCCAGCACCGTGGCGTCCTGGCTCCCGTAGATGGAGTAGATCGCGCTGTCGGCGAAGGGTCCCACCGTGTATTCCAGGGTTGTGTCGCCGCCCGGCTGGCCGTATGCCTCAAAGTCGTACACGCCCGGCTTGGTCTCGGCGTACGCGCCGCTGGCATATTGGGTCACCACGCTGTCGGCGAAGTAGTAGTCGGGGTTGCGTTCCTTCTCCGCAAACGCGCCGCGCTCCCACTTGTCGAACGCGAAGCCTCCGCCGGTGGGTTCGTTCTCCGGAACGTGGGCGTACAGCACCTTCTGCTGCTCAGTGGTGTTGCCGGCCTGCTTGGCCTCGGCCACGATGGGATCCCAGTAGGATTTCGGGAAGATGGGCATGAAGGCCTGGCCGAACTGCCAGCGCGCCAGCCCTGGCTTCTGCTTGAAATATATCTTCAGGTGATAGGGATCCAGCGCCTCCGCGTGGTCGAAGAACTCGGGGTCAACGATGGACGGCCAGTTGCCGGAAAGTTGCAGGTCAGCCGCCGTCTGCGCGGTGAACGCGAAGTCCTCGGCCGTCACGTCGCTGCCGTCGCTCCACTTCACCCCCTGCTTCAGGGGCACCTCGGTGGTCCACAGTGTCTCGCCGCCTACGGTTTCCTCCACCAACGGCGTGGGGAAATCGGAGGCCAGCGACGGCACCCAGTCGAACCGCTGGGCCGAGTAGCTATACAGAGAGGGCTTGGTCCCGCCAAGAACGTACAGGTTCCAGATGGTTCCGTCCTTCCCCAGGTATGACCAGTAGTTGGTGGTGGTCAGGTCCGCCGAGATTCCAAGCTGGTAAATGTTTTCGGACACATCGGTCGCGCTCGGGGACGCTTGCGCGGCCGGCGGCGCCTCGGTTGGCGCTGCCGCTGGCTGATCTGGACGCGGTGTCGCGGCGGCTGGCCCGGATGAAGGCGGGGCCGCCTGGCTGGTCTGGGTAGTCTGGCTAGCGGCATTCGGATCCGGCGTGGCCGTCACCACCACCTCCACCTCTCGCACCACTTCTTGCGTGACCACCTCCTGACCGCATCCCACCAGCGCAATTGCCGAAAGTATCAGGGCGCAAAGTATTATCAATCCCACCGCACGCATCAGTTATTCCTCCTTGGTCAACGTGGCGAATCTATCACGCCAGCCCCATCCGGGCAACAAAATACATGTGCACAGGATACACCATCACTTTGCGCAATTGATGACACTCCAGACTCCCAATACAGTAATATCTGCAACTATCAGGAATAACATCTCGCCTGAGCAGTCAGCGCAACTGTCTCGCATATTCGCCACACACATGTCGGAACGCGTGGCTCTCCGGGGCGCATCGCCATCGGCATCCGCCGCGCCGGCCAGAAAGAAAAAACGACGGCCGTCGTGCGTCGCTCATCATCGCGCTACCTCCGGCCCCTTCCGGCGGATGCAACACCTCAGCGCATGGTGTCATTCGCCAGCCGCGCGCTCACCAGGCGGTTCAGGCTCACGCCCTCCTCGGCCGCGCGAATCGCCAGTGCCCGGTGGACCTCCGGCGGCACCCGCACCACGAACCTGCCGCTGTAGGCGCGGTCCGCCATCGGCTCCGGCGGCGTCTCGCCGTTGCCGAGCATATCCTCGACCACCTCAGCAACCAGCGCCCGTATGCCGGCAAAAACCGCCTCCTGCGTCGGCCCCAGCCAACTCAGCGACGGGAACTCCGCGCACAGCCCGACGTACTCGTCGTCCTCCGCAGACCAAGTAACTCGATATGTGTAATGATCAACCGTCATTGTTCAGTTTCTCAAGCGCTCGAATCACCTGACGCACCTGGTACGGCTTGGTCATCCCACGGTTGTTCTGTATGTTGACTCTGGGATCGCCCGGCCAAGGCATCCGGCAAACTCGATGACTCGTCCCACTCTGGCGCGGCTCTCCAAAGAATTCATCGCATATTTCTGCTAGCTCACTGAACCGAATTCCTTTGCGGTTGTTTCGAAGCAACCCAATATAGTTTATCAAGATTTTATTGATCCCGTTGAAAACACCTGGACTATATGCGCCAATATGATACCAATAATGGCACTGTATGTCCAGCCGGCCTGGCCGTCCCCAGCCGGCCACGCGCACGCGGGAGGCACATACCGTGACCACGCCCAACGTTTCCATCGGCGCGCTGGAGCAGATGCATGCGGCGGTCTGTCCCGAACATCACGTGTCGAATATCCCTACCAGGGCGAGCTCCACAACTGTCCTGAGTCCGCCGGCGCCGCGCCCGCCTGTTGATTCCCCAGTACGTATGGGTATGCCGGGAGTGCAGCGCCGCCGTGGTGGCCGGCGACACGCTGCCGCCCTATCTGGACGCGGAGCACCGGTGCGAACTGGTCGGATCTCCCCAACCTCCAGTAAACGCCTCACAACCCACGGCAGTTTCACCATAACGCACCCAGGTTGACCGTTCTCTTATCCCGCAAATATCATCGAACTCCCACACCAAGGCACGAGGTTGAAAGCCCATGACCGCCAGTTCTGAAACCCTCGAGAAAATCGCCAACATCATCCGCTCCGAGGCGCCCAAGTACCTGCCCGCCGAGTTCGTCATCCACGACGTGACGGCGGAAAACCGGCCCGGACCCGACGACGAGGACTGGGTCGACATCAGAGTCATCCTCGAAGACGACCACCCCAAGCTGGATATGCAGATCCACATGTGGTTCCGCCGAGAGATGGGCGACCTCTTCGAAAAATTGGGCATTCCCCACAACCCGAACATGTCCTACGCCGACCGGAGTGAACTGAACGTATGACCACGCCCGCCGGCGTGACGCCGACTCCCATCGATTGGGCCAACCTCATCCAGGCGGGTCGCGACCTCCTTAACCCGCAGCAGGCGGGACATCTGCCCACACATGAACATGCTCGACGGGCGGCGAGCAACGCCTACTACGCCATGTTCCATTCCCTGGCCCACAGCAACGCCACAGCCCTGGTCGGCTCTCCCTCAAACCCGACCACCACCGCAGCGTGGTCGCGGATCTACCGAGGCCTCGACCACACCACCGCCCGGCGGCAATTGCAAAGCAATCGCCAGCATCTCTCCCCGCAAGCCCAGAACTTCACCGACGCGTTCGCCGATCTACAACAACGCCGCCACTTGGCCGACTACGATCCCAACGCCGTCATCACCACCAACGACGGCGCCCTACACCTCGACAGGGCCGAATCGGCAATTCTGGGCTTTGCCCAGATCACACCGGACGAGCAGGCGTACATCGCCACTCTGACACTGGTCAGGTCGCGATAGCGACCTCTCACACCTCGGTGGCGACACAGGGACAAGCGCCTCGGTCAGCAGCAACATCGTCGCGGTTACTCTCGCTCTACGTCAACGGCGAGTACACGACCACAAGTTTTGGATCCAGGTTGCACAAACAATCGTCTCAGAAACAACTTTTTGTGCAAAGCCGTATATTCCAGTGGGGCACCAACTCCGTATCATCCATCTCAACCTCACGGCCCGGCGAGAGAATCCGGCTGCCGGAACAGACGCCGTACCTGGAACTCTAACGCTCAATCGACGATGGCGAGCGACGGCGCACTCGTACATCTCCCAAAGCCCATGTGCGCACATCCAAGCACGACCGGGACACCACGCATTTGACAGCGCACATACCCGCCATTACAGTTTTTGATGATGTAGCGGCGCGACATTCCCCCTTTTAGATGCCCGGCTGGCATCGTATTCTCAAAAATCGCGCCACCAGGAGGGGATATGCAGGACAACACCATTGGCAGTTCTCACCTTGAGGACATGGTGGAATTTGTCGACAACCCCGAACCCCGTTGCCCGTGCGTGCTCCTGCTGGATGTGTCCGGTTCCATGCACGGCAGCCGTATCCAGGCACTGAACGACGGCATCCGGGCATTCCAGGAAGAGGTGAGCGCCGACTCCCTCACCGCCCTCCGCGCCGAAATCGCCGTCGTCGCGTTCAACCACCAGGTCAACGTCGTCCAGGACTTCGTGACCGCCGATGAGTTTCAGCCGACCACGCTGACCGCCAGCGGCGGCACCTGCATCGCCGCCGCCCTCAACGTGGGCCTTGACATGATCGAGGAGCGCAAGCGCGCCTATCGCGCCAACGGCATCGCTTACTACCGCCCCATCGTCATGCTCCTCACCGACGGCTACCCCGAACACGATACACCGGAGGCCATCGAGCAGGCTGCGGGGCGCGTCAGGGAGACGGAAGAGGGCCGGCATGCTGCCGTGTTCTCCTTCGGAATCGATGACGACGCAGACATCCCCAGGCTGTCCTCCATGATGGCACCCCAGCGCCCGGCCAAGCCCCTGCACCAGGCCCAGCTCAGCGGAATCTTCCAGTGGCTATCCAACTCGTTGTCGCAGATCTCGTCCTCCCAGGTCGGCGAACGCCTGACGCTGCCCAGCCAGGACGATTACCTGGACTTCTGATGGGCAGCCCCGCGTCAGACAGCCCACACCCCGATGAACTGAGCTGGAAAATCGCAGCCGCTTCGGTGGTGGGCACCGGCCACATTCGATCCGGCCAGCCGTGCCAGGACTCCACGCAATTCCGCTATCTCCCGATATCCGGCGCTCCGCCCGATACCCTGGTCGCCGCGGTTGCCGACGGCGCCGGCTCTGCTCCCTACAGTGATCGGGGCTCCCGGCTCGCCGCATCGGTCAGCATCAATTTCATCGCCGGTGCGTTGTCGGATCGGGCCGTCGCCATGGATGCGGATGGCCTGCGGGATATCCTGTCCGATTCCATCCAGGCGGCCCACCACGCCGTCAACGATCTCGCCCAGGCCAATGAGCATCGCCCCCGCGAGTATCACACCACTCTGCTCGTGGCCGTCCACGTGAACGGACTGTTGGGCGCGGCCCAGATCGGCGACGGCGCGGTCGTGGCGGCCGGCGAAGATGGCGACTACGCCCTCATCACGCACCCCGACCGGGGCGAATACGCCAACGAGACCAGCTTTGTCACCGAACCTTGGTACCTCGACGCCATGCAGGTCAGCGTCATACCGGACTTGCACGCCACGCATATCGCCATGTTCTCCGACGGCATCCAGAACCTGGTGCTCGACTACCGGGACCGTACCCAGCCGATTCCCCACGCTCCCTTTTTCCGCGGGGTTTTCACCTGGCTGGATCAGCAACCCGACGAACTGTCCGCCTACGTCGGCCTCCGGCGATTCCTGAAGTCGCCCCGGGTCAACGCCAGGACCAACGACGACCTCTCCCTGCTACTGGCCCAACGCCCGGTGACCTGACGTGGCCGAATATCGCGACAGTCGCGGCAACCGCATCATCCTCGGCAGCGAGGTCGGTAGCGGCGGCGAGGGCGCGGTTTACCGGGTCCAGGGCAATGGCGGCCAGGTCGCCAAGATTTGGCACAACCCCACACCGCGCTCCGGCGAGAAGATCGCCGTCATGGTTCGCCAGCGGCCGGCCGTATCCGTTTCCTCAGGAGGCCTTGGCCGACCGTTGTTTGGCGCGCGCGCCAACCGCGCCCACGCTCCCTTCGCGTGGCCCGACGACGCACTGTACGACGACGCCGGCCGCATCGTCGGTTTCCTGATGCCCTACGTCGATCTGTCGCAGTACCGCGAAAGCCAGGCTTTCTTCAATCCGGCCGCCCGCCGTCGCACCGAGCAGGACCTGAACACGACCTTCGGCGACTCCGACCTGCTGCGGATGGCCCGCAACCTAGCCGAGGCGGTCCGACAGATCCACGCGGCCGGACACGTCATCGGCGACGTCAACGAGAAAAACCTCCTGATCAACGCGCGGTCCGAAGTCATCATCGTCGATATCGACGCCATCCAGATCAGCGACCCCAACGGCGGCCGGCTGTACCGCTGCACCGTCGGCCGCGAGGACTACACGCCGCCCCGCCTGCAGGGAGTTCGGTACAGCGAGATTGATCGGGAGACCAACGACGACCTTTTCGGCCTGGCCGTCCTGATCTTCAAACTGATCATGGGCGGCTACCACCCCTACATGAGCCGCATCGCGCCCGACGACGAGGACGCGATCACCGAACTGGGCGAGAAAATAAGGAACGGCTACTTCCCCTACAACGAGGACAACACCGTCCCGGATGAATACAAGCAGCCCGTCCTGCGGTATCAGGAAAACTGGGACGGCCTCCGCCAGGAAATCAAGCACCTGTTCTGCGAGGCATTTGACCCCTTCCTGCTCCGGACCGGCACCGGCAACCTCCCCAGCCCTGAGGACTGGATCATTGCCCTCGACCGCGCCATCGAGCTTCAGCGCCAGCAGGCGACGACGCGCCGCAGTGTCATCCGGCGACGATCGCGAAACCGGGGTCAGCCCTCCAGCCAGAACGCCCCACAGTCTCAGGCAGGAGCCGCGCACACTACGCCACAAGTCGGCCAGCAGCCGTCTCAACCATCTGCTCCCACGCTCTCGCGAACCGTGCGTCTCGCCGTGGCCGCTGGCGTAATCGGCACAATCGCCCTGGTTACATCCTGCGCATTCCTGGGCGGCCTGGTGCCCGTCATCGGCTCCCTGGGGGGTGGACCTGCGCCACCGGCCATACCCACCTCCATACCCGTCGCGGCGGTTATGGAACCCACACACACCGCCACGCCTGAGCCCACGCCGACACCCACGACCTCACCTACGGACACTCCGCTCCCTCCACCCACAGAAACGCCAGACATCCCCGCAACCGTGGCCGTAGTGGTAGCCGCCGGCGAACCAACCGCCACTCCGATGCCGCCGCCGACACCCACGCCTACCGCTCCACCGCCTCCAACCAGAACTCCCGCGCCGACCGCGACACCCATACCGCCGAGCCCGACTCCTACACCTACGCCTCCGCCCTATCCGGACCCGGAATTGCTGGAACAGCGGGGCTCCTTGCCCAGCCAACTCGCCCGCGCCCCGGGAGTCGAACAATACGTCTCAGGGTGCTTCGTGGGCGGCCAGCCACGAAAGAAAAACTGGTTCTACCTGGCCGACCGCCCCAGCGCGACCCTGGAGCACGCCCAAAACCCGATACTGGTCGATTACCAGAAAAGCATCCCGCCGGAAAATCTGCGGGAACTCCTGCCTGGCAAATGCTATTACGTGGGCCCGATTTTCTATCGAACCGATCAGGCCGAGCGCCGCTGCCCAGGTGCCGTGTACGAAGTATCCAACTGTGCCGGCGACGAGATTTCCCAGAGTTTCCGCATGTACACCACCGACCGGCCCCTGCGCGAAATCACCGAACCGCCCGATTTCAGCAACTGACTGATGGAGCCTTGCGTCTGTCAATATGTTGTTGCCATGCAGGCCTGGGATAATGTATAATCTATTTATTATGAATATAATAGCCAGTATTTGCGCCGAGCAACGTCGGTCTGCAAGCATGTTCCATCAATGATTGACCTGAGCCGGGTTTCCGGTTTCCAATGGGATGAGGGCAACGAGCGCAAAAACATCGACACCCACGGAGTTGACCAAGCCGAGGCCGAGCAGGTTTTTTCAAATCATCCTCTTTTGATCGTTGACGATACCGCTCACAGTCAGCAGGAACGCAGGCTTAACGCTTCCGGGGTTACCGATGCGGGACGGCGTCTGCATATCACCTTTACAATGCGTAACGAAAGGACTTTAATCCGCATCATATCCGCTCGTCCGATGAGCCGAAGAGAGCGTGAACGTTATGCCCAAGAAACTTAAGCCAGTTCCATATTTCGAAACCGAGGCCGAAGAGCGCGCCTTCTGGGAAACCCACGACTCCACGGACTACGTCGATTGGAGTAAGGCCAGGCGCGTACGCTTCCCCAACCTGAAACTGTCGCAGCCGGCCGAGCCTGCCGAAAACACCGAGTCCGCGCCGGCGGATTAGGTCATCCATCACCCGAACCATTGACGGCCCCGCTCTGGCACTGGCGGGGCCGTTGGCGTTATCATTGAGCCTACTGGCAACCCCCGAATCTCCCGGTTTCTATCTGGCCCCATGACCACCTCGGCGCAAGTCTATTACCGCAAGTGGCGGCCCGGCACGTTCAGCGACCTGGCCGGCCAGGAGCACGTCGCCAACACGCTGAAACAGGCCGTGGTGCAGGACCGCGTCAGCCACAGCTACCTCTTCTGCGGCACCCGGGGCTCCGGCAAGACCACCACCGCCCGCGTCCTCGCCAAGGCCGTCAACTGTCTCGACCCGCAGCAGGGCGATCCCTGCGACCGGTGCGCCATCTGCGTCTCCATCAACGAGGGCCGCAACTTGGACATCATCGAACTGGACGCCGCCAGCAACCGCGGCGTGGAGGAAATCCGCGAAATCCGCGAGAAGGTGAACTTCCAGCCCGCCCAGAACCGCCGCAAGGTGTACATCATCGACGAAGCCCACATGCTCACCCGGGAGGCTTCCAACGCCTTCCTCAAGACCCTGGAGGAACCTCCCGGCCACGTCATCTTCATCCTCTGCACCACCGAGGCCGACCGCCTCCTGCCCACCATCCTCTCTCGCTGCCAGAGGTACGACTTCCGCCGCCTTCCCGGCCAGACCATCCACGACCGGCTCGCCTACATCACCGACCAGGAAGCCATCGCGGTCCATCCCGACGCGCTGCGCATGATCGCCCGCAACGCCGGCGGCTCCATGCGCGACGCCCTGAACATCCTTGAGCAACTGGCCGTCTCGTCCGATGCCGAGATCACCCTGCGCGATGTTGAGGAGTCCCTCGGGCTTGTCCGCAGCGACGCCTACCTCACGCTGGCCCAGAAACTCCTGGCCGGCGACACCACCGGCTCCCTGGAAACCATTAACGATGTCGTCTGGGAGGGCGGCGAGCCGCGCCAACTGCACCGCCAGACCCTTGACCTCCTGCGCTCCATGCTCCTCCTCTCCTGGGATGCCGGCCAGAACCTTGACCTCCCCGACGACACCCTCGCCGGCCTCCGCGCCGCCATCCAGAAAACCGACTCCCACCAGATCCTCCGCGCCGTCCGCATCTGGGGCGAGGCCAGCGCCGGCCTACGCTACGATGCGCCATCCGCTCTCGCGCTGGAAATCGCCGCTGCCGAAATCTGCCGCCAGGAAGTGCCCCAGGAAACGCCCGCGCCGATGCCGGCGGAATCTCGGATGCCGGCTCAGCCCGCGCCCGCCGCGCGCCAGCCTCAGCGTGGGTCGGCGCCTCCGCCACAGCGAGGTCAACCGCGCCAGGGCAATTCCGGTCCGCCGCCATCCCGCCAACCTGCACCCGCGCCACCTCCCGGGCCGCCGCCGGACAACCGACCCGCACCGGCCCGCGCTCCCGCCGCCGCGCCCGACAGCCTGCAGGCGCGCTGGGAACAGGCCGTCCGCCAACTGGCCCGCTCCAAGGGCAGCAAGTACAACCTCGGCGCACTCTTGCGCGACTGCCGCTCCAACAGCGTCCACCTTGCCGACGACGATTCCACGTTGGTACTGCCCTTCAGCAACGCCGCCAACCTTGACCGCATGCAGGAAGAACTGGGCGACCCACGTGTTCGTGATACTATTGAGCAGGCCATCGAAGAGTCCTTTGGCACACGACATTCCTTCCAGGTGATTCTGTCCGGCGCCGGTTCAGACGGCGCAAATCCAACCCGCAGCTCCATCCAGGACAGCCCGCTGGTCCGCACCGCCATGGGCCTCGGCGCTCGCATCCTGGACGAACAATAGGAGGCCCCGAAACCCACCATGATGAACAAGCGCATGATGCGTCAGGCCCAGCAGTTGCAGAACCGCCTCGCCAAGGCCCAGGAGGAACTCGAAGCCATGAGCGTCGAGGGCTCCGCCGGCGGCGGCGTGATCCGCGTCACCATGACCGGCAAACAGGAAGTCACCCAGGTCGTCATCGAACCCGAAGCCGCCGAAGACATCGACCTCCTCCAGGACCTGGTCGCCGCCGCCGTCAACGACGCTTTCACCCGCACGCAGGAACTCGCCGCCGAAAAGATGGGCGCAGTAACCGGCGGCATGAACATCCCCGGCCTGTTCTGACGAAACCTTCGCCCCGAGATGAGCCAGCGTTGTCGACCGAGTCGCCGTCAAAAATAGATGGCCGGTCCAAGCAGCGGAGGTCCGTCTCAGGAAAGTCGCAGACTGCCGGAGACCATCACAGCCAACGGCGTCCCCAGATGGCTGACCAGACATCTGCGCGTTAATCCCCACCCCGGCGTTACCGCCAGCAGGATTCAACACGTACTTGAGAATTGGGTTGTCCGCGGCGTCTGTACAAACAGCGATGGCAGTACGACCCTTACGTACTGGGGATTCGTTCCTGGTAGGCGAGCCATGTTGCGGGTTCCGGTTTCGCTGGACGGCGAGGAGATCATAACGGCCACCTTTGACAGTGGGGCCAGCCGAAGGATCAATCAAGAAGGTCGCCTTTGGTTTCAACGCCATTGCCGGAATCTGGAGGTGAGAGATGCAAGTTAGCTATTACCCCGAAGACGATGTGCTCATACTCATAGCGTCGCCCAAAGGTGGTGGCGGTGGCACTTTACGAGACGATTTTGGAGTCATTTTCGTTATAGATGGCGAGGATGAAGACGACGAGAACGTCACACGGGTTGACGTTCATGGTGCAACCCGGTTCCTGCCACTCGACGCCGAGCGGGGCTACGACGCCGACACCGACACGCTGACGCTGGGCGACAAGCCAACCGCCGACTATCGCGTGGCGGACAGCGGCGACTTCGTCAGCTACCGGCAGTGGTTTGACGATGGAAGCGAATGGGATGTCGTGGCGCTGGATTTGCGCCGAGCGTCGATCCACCTTGCCCCAGTGCTGGCAACCCTGTCCCAGCCCACGCCTGTCAGCAGCGTATAACCGTCAACGCGGCGCGACCGCATCAGCATCATGTCTTCCGATCCCACTCCCGGCGCCACCCGCTCCCTCGGCCAGATCATCGACCGGCTGCACAGGTTCAGGTACGCAGGTCATATCAGGATTTTCAGGAGCATATAATCATGGGCGAGAAATTCAGGTTCCGCCACACGCCGGAGCATATTCACCCTTACGTACCGGAAGGGAAGGAGGAATCGACCGAGAACTTTTACAAGGAGAACCCCGGCTCAGACTGCTTGGAGTTGCTGGAACGGCAGCCAAGCTGGGTGGCCGTGTTGCCGGAGGTCGAAGAGGACATGCGTGGACGAGAGGCGGATTAGACGATATGGTTCGCAATCCGCACGTTGGGATGCTGAGTTTTGGCAGTACCACCACGCCATCGTCGGCTATCTGGAATATCACTGTTTGATCCTGCTGCGGGACCACTTGGAACTGTCCCATTCTGCCGATGAATTGCATGATGAGGTAGTGGAGCCACTGATACGGCGTCGCTATCTGATTGCAAAAATGGGTTTGGAAGATTTCTTGAAAGACCGCAATATGTCACGTGTGTTTCCGGAGCTGTCGGAAATCGTCCTGCCACGTTTGGAAGATATGTTGCTTTACATCAGGGTGTTCGGCCTGACGGAGCGTTAGAATTGGTACCTGATTCAGTTATATCGATATAGTGTGATCATGACCTCCGATCCCACTCCCGGCACCACGCGTTCCCTCGGCCAACTCATCGACCGGCTGCACCAGCTGCCCGGCATCGGCCCCAAGAGCGCCCAGCGCATCGCCTACCACATCGCCCACATTCCCGACGATGAGGCCCGCGCCCTCGCCGACGCCATCGTCGCCGTTAAGGACATGATCCTGTTCTGCGACGAGTGCCGCAACCTCACCGACGCCTCGCCCTGCGCCATCTGCGCCAACCCTCAGCGCAACCGCGACCAGATCTGCGTCGTCGAGGAGTCCCGCGACCTCGTGGCCCTGGAACGCACCCGCGTCTATCGCGGCATGTACCACGTCCTCCACGGCGCGCTGTCTCCCCTCAACGGCATCGGCCCCGAGGACATCCACCTGCCCCAGCTTTTCGCCCGACTTCAGGGCCAGGACAACCCGCTGCAGGAACTCATCGTCGCCACCAACCCGACCCTGGAAGGCGACGCCACCGCCGACTTCATCCACCGCCGGCTCGCCGGCACCGGCATCCGCATCACCCGCCTGGCCCTCGGCCTCCCCGTCGGCGGCTCCCTGGAATTCGCCGACGAAACCACCCTCAGCCGCGCCCTGGCCGGCCGCAACGCCCTCGAATAACCTCTCGACCCACTCACGGCGCGGAACATCCGCCTACGGCGGGAGCCCGCCGTAGGTCCGCCTCTGGCGGATGGAACCATGACCCAGCCCCGAACCTACTGCGCCGTCGGCCTCACCCTCCGCAAGACCCCGGCCGGCGAGGCCGACCTGGTTTCGTCCCTCTACACCCGCGAGCACGGCAAGCTGGATGTGCTGGCCCGCGGAGCGCGACGGCTCACCAGCAGGCTGATGGGGCATTTCGAGCCGCTCACGCTGGTCCGCCTGTCAGTCGCCCGGGGGCGCTCCCTCGACATCGTCGCCGAAGCCGAGGTGGTCAACGCCTTCACCGACGTCAAATCCGACTACGCCAGCGTCGCCCGTGGCCTTCACGTCGCCGAACTCATCGACGGTTTCAGCGCGAACTCGGCGCCAAACCCCCAAGTGCTTGACCTCGGTCTCCAAACCCTGGGCGTCATCGGCAGCCAACCCCTCGTGGGTAACGGCGACCTCTCCTCCGACCTGCCGCTGCGCTACTTCGACCTGCAGATCCTGCAGCTCTCCGGATTCATGCCCGAGCTGTACCAGTGCGTCGAATGCGGCGCCGAACTGGAGCCGGAACGCCATCGCTACGCGGCCGGCGCCAGTGGCGTGCTGTGTCCCGACTGCACGCCTCCCGATGTGCTCGTCCGCCCGCTATCCCTGGCCGCGCTGAAAGTCATGCGTCTGCTGCACCGCACCGAGTCGGTGGACCGGTTGCCCCACCTGAACATGCCGGCAACCGTACACGCGGAGGTCAGCACGCTGGTCACCGAAACCGTCCAGTACTGGCTGGACCGTCAACTCCGGTCCCAATCATTTATCGATGCCACCAAATTCGCTTGAAAACCGCAAGCATTTTATGTTGACCTGTACGCCCGTAAAGCGTAAAAGTCTGTCATTGCTCAATACCGCACATACATCGTTCCGTGAGTTGACGTATATATCACCGTTCGCTCAGCCCCAATAAGCGAGGTATAGCAATGTTCAGCAAGATACTGGTGGCCAACCGGGGCGAAATCGCCGCCCGCATAATTCGAACCTGTCAAAAGCTTGGCGTGTCCACCGTCGCGGTCTATTCGGAGGCCGACCGGGATGCCATGCACACCCGGATGGCCGATCAGGCCATCTGCATCGGCCCGCCTACCGCCACCGAATCGTACCTGAACATCGACGCCATTATGGACGCGTGTCGCTCCACCGGCGCCGAGGCCATCCATCCCGGCTACGGCTTCCTGTCCGAGAACAACGAGCTGGCCCAGCGCTGCAAAACCGACGGCATCGTGTTCATCGGCCCCGGCGAGGAAGTCCTCAACCAGATGGGCGACAAGCTCTCCGCCCGCCGCGTCGCCCGCAAGTCCGGCCTCCCCGTCATGCCCGGCACCGAAGAGCCCGTATCCGACGATGAGGCCATCACCCGGGCATGGGAGTTGGGCTTCCCCATGATGGTCAAGGCCGCGGCCGGCGGAGGAGGCATCGGCATCCACGTCGTGCACAGCATGGCGGAACTGGAGCCCGTCATCGAGCGCACCCGCAAGATCGCCCAGGCCGCTTTCGCCGATTCCAGCCTCTTCTACGAACGCTACCTCGAAGGCGCGTCCCACATCGAAGTGCAGATCATCGCCGACCAGTACGGCAACGTCCTGCACCTGTTCGAGCGCGACTGCTCCATCCAGCGCCGCAACCAGAAACTCATCGAGGAAACCCCCGCGTCCGCCAAGCTCTCCACCGACGTGCGCGAACAGTTGGGCCGCCTTTCCCGACAGTTGGGGCGCGAGGCTGGCTACACCAACGCCGGCACGGTCGAGTTCCTCGTCGCTTCCGACGGCCATTTCTACTTCATGGAAATGAACCCGCGGCTCCAGGTGGAGCATGGCGTCACCGAGTTGATCACCGGGCAAGACATCGTTGATCTCCAACTGCAATCCGCCGCCGGCATCCCATTCGCCGTCCGCCAGGGCGATTTGCGGCCCAACGGCCACGCCATCGAGGCCCGCATCTACCCCGAGGATCCCGACACGCTGCTGCCCAACGTCGGAACCGTCAGCGAATTGCGACTTCCAGAGGGCGACAATGTCCGCGTCGATACCGCCCTTTGCGTCGGGTACGAGGTTTCGCTACACTACGAACCGTTGCTCGCCAAGGTGATGGCCTGGGGCCATGACCGCGACGACGCCATCGCCACGCTGGACCAAGCGCTCGCCGATTTCCACCTGACCGGCGTAACCACCAACATCCCTCTCTTACGCGACGTGCTGGTCAGCCCCGAGTTCACGTCCGGCCAATACCACACCGGCAGCCTCAACGGCATCCTCGAGCGACGACTGCAAGCCAAGGGCAAAACCACCACCGTGCATCCCAACGGAGCCTCAGCAAACGGACACCACCCGTCCGGCGCACTCGACCCGCGGGCGTTGGCCGCTGCCATCGGCGTCGCCGCAGTTGCGGCCCAACAGGCCAACGGGCAGGGTAGCGGCGCACGGGAGGCTGCCTCCCGCTGGCGCATGCAGGGCCGCCGCGACCTGTTCCGTTCCCGGCTGGGGAGCGCGTCCTGGTAAATTGACCACCATCAGAGTACGCATCGGCGAACAGTGGTTCACCGTCGAGGTTGGCGACCTTACCCAGTCCCCGGTTCAGGTCACCGTTGACGGTGAGACCTTCGAGGTGGAGGTCGAAAGCGACGCGGGCCCGACTCCGCCTCGCCGGGGTCGGCCCGCCGGCGGCCTGACGGTTCCCGATGCTCCAGCCGCACAACCGTCCGGCTCCGCCGCGCCGCAGTCTGGCGTACCGATCAATGACGACATCCTGCGCTCGCCCATGCCGGGCAGGGTCATGTCCATCCTGGTGCGTCCGGGCGACGCCGTGTCCGCCGGCGACGAGGTATGCGTGGTCGAGGCCATGAAAATGGAGCAGAGCATCCTCGCCCACCGCGACGGCGTCGTGAGGACGGTGTTCGTGCAACCGCTGGATTCCGTCAACGCCAACGACCCGCTGGTAGAATTGGAGTAGCCTGTCGCAAAAAGGACGGCCTGCAATGCCAGTCAAAAATGGGCAACATCCAATCGAGGTTGTCGCTAAAGTCCAGTCCATGGAACTGGATCTGGACCACAACGGAGTCTATAAGCTGCTGCTCGAAGACGGCTCCACGGTGCCTGCCGACTTCACCGCACTACAATGGGGGTCGCTTGAGGGTATGCACAACCACGGCCGCTACCCCATCAAATTCGTCGGCTCTGGCGACTACGACGACGGACAGCTCAAACGCATCACCAGCGTAGATCTGACCAAAACCCACCGGGTCATCCCGCCCGAGGATCCGGAGGAGCCCACTCTCCTCCACAGGCTCGCGGAAATCCGCAAAAAGTACCCTCCGGATATATGGGACAACGTGCCCACTGATGGTGCAAAAAATATGCACTATTATCTCTATGGCCGCCCCAAAATGGACGAGTGATGTTCCCCATATTCGTGGATGCTTGCTTTTGGATCGCCTTGCTGAACGTACGAGATGCGTTGCATGGAACAGCGGTACGATTGCACGCAGAACACCGGGGCCGACCCAGGGTGACCACTGAAATGGTGCTTGTGGAAGTTTTCAATTTCTTTGCAGAATTTGGCGCTAGCGGTCGTCAGTTGGCTGTGGATTTGGCGCGAGACCTCGCCGTTGACCGTCGTGTAGATGTGGTGGACCAAACCTCGTTACAATTCTGGAACGCCGTAGATTTCTACAACGCCCGCCCCGATCAGGAATGGGGCCTCGTCGATTGCGCCAGCTTCCAGATCATGCAGACCCGTGGCATCCACGAGGCTCTAACCAACGACCACCACTTCACCCAGGCCGGTTTCACCATCCTGATGTAAGCAGGCTCTTATGCATGGAGCAACCGCCACTATCTTGGGCCAACGTGCATGTCATCTCACAACAACGCCAACCGCCCGCTGGTAGAATTGGAGTAGCAAACTACCCCACAGGACGGCCCGCCATGCCCGGCAAATCCGGACATCACCCCGTCGAAATTGTCGCCGAGGTCCAGTCAATGGAACTGGATCTGGACCACAACGGCGTCTATAAACTGCTGCTTGAAGACGGCTCCACGGTACATGCCGACTTCACCGCATTACAATGGGGGTCGCTTGAGGGTATGCACAACCACGGCCGATACCCCATCAAATTCGTCGGAACGGGCGACTACACCAACGGACGCCTGAAGCGCATCGTAAGCATCGATCTGCCTGCAACCGAACGTGTGCTCCCACCTGAAGATCCTGAGGAGCCGACGCTATTGCACTTGATCAAGGAGATCCACAAGAAGTACCCCCAGGACGACTGGGATGACATCCCCACCGACGCCGCCAAAAATTTACATCACTACCTGTACGGTCGTCCGAAGGTGGACGACTGATGAGCCCTATCTTCGCAGACGCATGTTACTGGATCGCACTGTTGCTGGAACGAGACGAGTGGCACGAAGTGGCCCTCAGGCTATCCAATGAAATGGCGCACCGTCCGTTAATCACCAGTGAACTGGTTCTTGTCGAAGTACTGAATTTCATGGGGAAATATGGAGAACAGAAACGAAGAGCTGCTGTTGCACTGGTGAGAGGGTTCCAGAACAGTTCCAAGGTAAAGGTGGAACCAGTACGCACTGAACAATTCTGGAACGCCGTTGACTTCTACAACGCCCGCCCCGATCAGGAATGGGGCCTCGTCGATTGCGCCAGCTTCCAGATCATGCAGACCCGTGGCATCCACGAGGCTCTAACCAACGACCACCACTTCACCCAGGCCGGTTTCACCATCCTGATGTAAGAAGCCCCTTCTGCATGGAGCAACCGCCACTATCTTGGGCCAACGTGCATGTCATCTCACAACAACGCCAACGACCCGCTGGTAGAATTGGACTAGCAATCCGACCCCAGGGAAGGCCCGCCATGCCCGGCAAATCCGGACATCACCCCGTTGAAGTAGTCGCCGAGGTCCAATCCATGGATCTGAACCTGGATTACAGCGGCACGTACAAGCTGCTCCTTGAAGACGGCTCAATAATCCATGCCGATTTCACGCCGACGGAGTGGGGTCATCTGCAGAGCATGCACAACCGCGGTCGGTACTCCATCAAATTCGTCGGCATGGGCGACTACGCCGATGGTGTCCTCCAAAGGATCACCGGCATCAACCTGCTGGCAACCGAACGTGTCATACCGCCCCAGGATTCCAACCAGCGCCCGTTTTGGGAATACTGGGTTGAGGCCGGCAAACGAATCCCGGACGAGGAGCTGGCGAAAATACCCCCGGATTTCTCCTATAATCTGGATCACTACCTTTACGGTGCCCCCAAACGCGACGAAGAATGAGGCGCCTCTTTGCTGATACTTCTTACTGGTTTGCGCTGCTGGTTCGCTCTGACCCTTGGCACGATATTGCAATGCTCCTCTCCCTTGAAATCTCAGGCGCGCGCATTTTCACCACCGAAATGGTCTTGGCCGAGCTTCTGAACGGAGTCAGCCGTCTCGGCGAATACCACCGCAATCTGGCTACTGCAGAAATAATGCGAATGCGGTCCAATGCAAATGTGGAAATAATCGCCCAAACTGAGCTCCAATTCCGTAATGCTTTCACCCTCTATCAATCTCGCCCCGATCAGCGTTGGGGCTTGACCGACTGCGCCAGCTTTATCGCAATGCGAGAGAGGGGCATCACCCACGCGCTTACCGCAGACCGTGATTTCACCCACCTAATGTAAGAAGGCACTCCATGCCCCAGGAAACTATCTACATCAAGGGCGCCCGCGAGCACAACCTCAAGAACATCGACGTCACCATCCCACGGGATCAGCTCGTCGTCATCACCGGCGTCTCGGGGTCCGGCAAGAGCAGCCTCGCCTTCGACACCATCTACGCCGAGGGCCAGCGCCGCTACGTCGAGTCCCTGTCCGCCTACGCCCGCCAGTTCCTCGGCCGCATGGACAAGCCCGATGTGGACTACATCGAGGGCCTATCCCCTGCCATCTCCATCGACCAGAAGGGTGTCTCCAACAACCCCCGCTCCACCGTCGGTACCGTAACCGAGATCTACGACTACCTGCGCCTGCTCTTCGCCCGCGTCGGCCGGCCCCACTGTCCCAAGTGCGGCAACCCCGTCGCCCGCCAGACCGTCCAGCAAATCGTCGACGCCATCCTGGCCCTGCCGGAATCGTCGCGAATCACCCTGCTGTCCCCCAAGATCCGGCGCAAGAAGGGCGAACACCGCGAGATTTTCGAGGCGGCCAAGCGCGGCGGGTTCGTCCGCCTGCGGGTGAACGGCGAGATCATGCTCGTCGAGGAAACCGACAGCCTCGCCCTAGACAAGCAGAAGTGGCACTACATCGACATCGTCATCGACCGCCTGATCATCCGCCACGACACGGAACCCAACCGCGTTACCGAGTCCGTCGAGACCGCTCTGCGCGAGGGCGAGGGCGTGATCACCGTGGCCCGCGAAGGTGAGGACGACCTGACCTTCAGCGAACAGTTCGCCTGCGTGGCCTGTGGCGTCAGCCTCCCCGAGATCGAGCCGCGCACCTTCAGCTTCAACAACCCCCACGGCGCCTGCTCCATGTGCACCGGCCTGGGCTACCAGCTTGAGGTTGACCCGTCGCTGGTGATCCACAACCGTTCGCTGTCCCTGCTGGAGGGCGCAATCGTACCCTGGGCCCGCTCCGGCGCAGCCAACTCCTGGTACGCCAGCATGATGGAGGCCGTGGCCCGCCAGTTCGACTTCTCGCCCCACGCTCCCATCCGCGAACTCACCGACGACCAGCTCAACATCATCCTCTACGGGGCCGGCAAGCAGCAGGTTCAGGTCCGCCACCGCACCGGCCGGGGACGCACCTACTCGTGGAACACGACCTACAAGGGCGTCATTCCCAACCTCCAGCGACGCTACCGCGATACCGAATCCGACCACACCCGCAGCGAGATCGAGCGGTACATGACCCAGCGCGCCTGCCGGTCCTGCAGCGGCGCCCGCCTGCGTCCCGAGGCGTTGGGCGTCCTGATCTGCGGCCGCAACATCATGGAGGTCACCGCCCTCACCATCGGCGCCGGCCTGCAGTGGGTCCGCAGCATCAAGCCGGGCGCGGAACCATCCCCCAATGGGTCCGCCAACGGGCATCATCCCACCAACGGCCACCACCCGCCGGAATCCCTGGCAGCCGAGGCTGCGGCGGACGCCAACGGCGCGAAACCCACAACCCGCCGCACCCGCCGCAACGGCAAGCGCGCCGCAGTTGCCGAGCATCCCGCCACCCTGACCGAGCGGGAAATGTTCATCGCCGACCAGATCCTCAGGGAGATCGAGGGACGACTACAGTTCCTCGACAGCATCGGCCTCGACTACGTCACCATGGGTCGCACGGCGCGAACGCTGTCCGGCGGAGAGGCCCAGCGCGTCCGTCTCGCCACTCAGATCGGCAGCGGGCTCACCGGCGTCCTCTACGTGTGCGACGAGCCCACCGTGGGCCTGCATCCCCACGACGACCACCGCCTCATCGGCACCCTGACCCGCCTGCGCGACATGGGCAACACCGTCATCGTGGTGGAGCACGACGACGCCATGATGCGCGCCGCCGACCACATCGTTGACCTTGGCCCGGGGGCCGGCGAGCACGGCGGCCACATCGTAGCCACCGGCGACGTCGACGAGGTCATGGCCAACGAGGCATCGCTGACCGGCGCGTACCTCAGCGGCCGCAAGCGCATCCCCACGCCCGAGGAACGTCGTCCCGGCAACGGCAACTCCATCTCAGTCAAGGGCGCACGCGAGAACAACCTCAAGGGCATCAACGTGGACTTTCCCCTGGGCCTCCTCGGTTGTGTCACCGGAGTGTCCGGCAGCGGCAAAAGCACCCTCATGTACGACATCCTGTACAAGCGTCTCGCCCAGGCCGTTGCCCAGGGCCGCGACCGCCCCGGCGACCACGACGAGATCACCGGCATCGAGAACATCGACAAGGTGGTCAACATCGACCAGTCGCCCATCGGACGCACGCCGCGCAGCAATCCGGCCACCTACACCGGCGCGTTCACGCCCATCCGCGAGGTGTTCGCCGGCCTGCCCGAGGCCCGCATCCGTGGCTACAAGCCCGGCCGGTTCTCCTTCAACGTCAAGGGCGGACGCTGCGAGGCCTGTCAGGGCGAGGGCTACAACCAGATCGAGATGCAGTTCCTCCCCGACGTGACCGTCCCCTGCGAGATATGCCAGGGCCGCCGGTACAACCGGGAGGCGCTGGAGGTGACCCTGCGCGACAAGTCCATCGCCGACGTCCTCGCCATGACCGTGGACACCGCGCTGGACTTCTTCTGGAACTACACACGCATCCGCAACCGCCTCCAGACCCTCCGCGACGTGGGCCTGGGCTACATCCGCCTGGGACAGCCGGCGACGACGCTGTCCGGCGGCGAGGCCCAACGCGTCAAACTGGCCACGGAACTGTCCCGCCGCGCCACCGGACGCACCCTCTATCTGCTGGACGAGCCCACCACCGGCCTGTCCTTCGAGGACTGCGCCGCCCTGCTGCGCGTCCTGCACCGCCTGGTGGACCAGGGCAACTCGGTAATGCTCATCGAGCACAACCTGGACCTCATCAAGAACTCCGACTGGATCATCGACCTCGGCCCCGGCGCCGGCGACCAGGGCGGCAACCTCATCGCCTGCGGCACCCCCGAGACCTTGGCCCAGATCGAAGCCTCCCACACCGGCCGCTACCTCCGCCAAACCCTCCAACAAGCCGAACTGGCCGCCACCGCCGACTGACCCGAACCTATCTATTCTCGCCGCACCCAACCTCCGACCACAACCGTCAACCAACCGCTCGTCCTGAGCCTGTCGAAGGACGGTAACCCCATGCCCGACGCGACTCCACAGCCCGACCAGTCCCTGCACCTCCCCAGCCTGGTAATCAAGAACTTCCGCGGCATCGACGAGCTGACCATCCCCCGCCTCGGCCGCGTAACCCTACTGGCTGGCAAAAACGGTGTCGGCAAAACCACGGTGCTGGACGCGGTGCGGGTGTGGGCCGATCGCGGTTGGACGTGCGTTTTCGACGCGGTATTGGAACAACGCGGAGACTCGTTCGTTTCGATCCAAGATACCCAAAAAAGAACCGTCGTTGACCGTACGGCGCTATTTACAAATCGACCCGATTCGCCTGAGGCAAGTCTTTCACTGGCGACAGCCGAAGGTGATAATGCGTTCCAAATCCGACAAATCGCTTCCACGGTACAGTTAGCGGGTGCTTATTCTTCCCGTGCGGACATGCTTGAAAATCTTCATCTTGAGATGAGATTCGGCAAAGATTCACGTTGGGACACCAAAAAGAGCGGATTGTATCACGGTAATTCCCCACCGGATGCGATCATTTGCGACACATTGGGCCCCAATAGTCCCACCGATGAAACAGTCGAACGATATTGGAGCGAGTTGGCTCTAACGCCCGACGAAGATAAGGCCCTGGATGCACTAAACCTAATCACCGATGCAGTAGTCGAGCGCGTCGCGGCGTTGGGCCCACTCGTCGGTGGCGGGCCAATCCAGCCGCGCAGGGTGATGGCAAAGGTCAAGAGCGTAGACTACCAAGTCCCCTTGCGCACCCTCGGCGACGGAGCAATGCGCACCTACGCGGTAGCCTTGGCCCTCGCCAAAAGCACTGGCGGCTTCCTCCTCATCGACGAGGCCGAGAACGGCATCCACCACTCCATCCAGCCCAAGTTCTGGAAAATGGTATTGCAGACGGCGCAGCGCAACAACGTCCAGGTCATCGCCACCACCCACAGCTGGGATTGCGTCAAGGGGTTTGCCGAAGCTTCGTCGGAACTGGAGGATGTGGAAGGCGCACTCGTCCGTCTGGAAAGACACGAAGACCGGCTGCGCGCAGTGGAATATACGGAGCGCAACCTCAAAGCCGCCGCCAAGTACGGCATTGAGGTCAGATAGCCCCAACGGCTCGTACCGAATCGTCTCAACCGGAACTCCACGTCCTGTTGGTGGAGGGTCCGGACGATAAGAATGTAGTCTGGCAGATCTGCAACCGCAGTCCCGACACTCCCGATTTCTTCATCCAGGACCGGGGAGGCGTTGAGCCCTTGCTAGACGCCATAGGTGCAGAACTCAATGCGCCGGGCCGGCGGGTTCTCGGCATTCTCGCGGATGCGGACGACAACCTGAACGGACGCTGGGCTTCAATAGTCAACCGCCTGGCCGAAGAGGGTATCCGCATACCGAACCGTCCGGACGCTGATGGTGTAATCATAGACACCGAGGAAAAACCACGAGTGGGTATCTGGTTGATGCCCGACAACTCAATGGACGGCGAACTTGAAAACTTTGTCGCCGACATGATTCCGGACGATGACCCCGTATGGCCGATGTCTCAACAGTACATCAATGAAATTCCACCGGAGCAGCGGAAATTCGCATCCGGCAAAACCCTCCGCGCTCAAGTCCACGCTTGGCTCGCCACCCTATCGGACCCGAGATTAATGGGACAGGCAATCGGTGCCCGAGATCTTACCGTCAACAACCCACTCTCCCAATCCTTCCTCCGCTGGCTCTCTCGCCTCTTCGCCTAACATCCTTCCAACCCGCTCATCCTGAGCCTGTCGAAGGATCATCCTGAGCCCGTCGAAGCCTCAGCCACCTCCCGCCCCGGCCGCGTAGCCGTCACCATCAACAGCGACACCACCGCCAGGTTGAGCCCAAACACCAGGAACGCCCACTGGTACGTGCCGAATCGGTCCACCGCCAGGCCGGCCGCCGTCGGACCCAGCGCCTGCCCGCCCACCTGCGCCGCCAGTCCCCACGCCCGTATCGACCCCAGGTGCAGCCGCCCGAAGTAGTCGGCTCCGGCCAGCCGCGCCATGATGTGCAGGCCGCCGACGCCAAACCCCAGGAAGAACGCTCCCAGGACACCTACCGCGATCTCGCTGGCAAAGGCCGTGGTGATGGCGCCTGTGGCAACCACCAGACCCGACGTCGTCATCACGAACCGCGCCTGCGTCTTCTGCGCCATCGCCGAAAAGAACACGCTCGCCGGCACCTGCGATATCGCGAACGTGCTGGCCGTCCACACCGCCACCGACGGCGGCACCCCCTGGTCCACGAAGTGCGGAACCTGGTGCAGCGACACCCCGGCCTGCACGATGAAACCGGCAAAGGCAAACACCATCATCAGCCAGAACGCCCGCGTCCTCATCGCCTGCCGCAGCGTGAAGTTGATTTCCTCGGTCGTGCTCTGCGGACGCCGACCCGGTCCGCCGGAGGCGGAACCCCGGCGGGCCGTACCCTCGCCGCCGTCCGCTTCCAATCCCAGGTCCTCCGGGCGCCGGGCCATCAGCAGCATGGCCGGAACCACTCCCACCGCCACCGTCCACGCGCCCAGCGCGTACCACGCCACGTCCCAGCCCCAGGCACCAATGATCGCCTGCGCCACCAACGGCATCACCGCCAGGCCTGAACCCTGCGACACGTGGTTCAGCGCCAGCGCAAACGGCCGCCGCCGCACGAACCAGTTGCTCACCGCCACCGACGTTCCCAGCTCCAGCGGACCGGAGAACGCCATGCGCCCCGGCACGTACACCACGTAGAACATCCAGATCTGGCTCACCGCGCCCAGCGCCACCGCGCACGCTCCGGCGATGGCGGAAAATATGCCAACCACCATTCCGGCCCCGTACCGGTCCAACACCAGCCCCACCAGCGGCGAAATCACCGCCGCGAAAACTCCTCCCAGGCTCACCGCTCCCGCCAACTCCGCCCGCGTCCACCCGAATTGCTCCGACATCGGCACCACGAACACCGTCAACACCGCCACCGACATCAACGGCCGCGCCGAGTACGATACGATCCCCGACAGACCGAGTATGATCCAGCCGTAGTAGAACGGCGTCGCCCGGGCCGCCCGGGTCTGCAGCCCTCGCATCAGCCGCCGTCGCGCCGACGAGAAAAATGCGCCGACCTACGCGGCCGGCAGAATGGTGCGGCAATCGGGTGATTCAACGGCTCACAAATGCAATCGGACAGACCGGGGAGGCAAAACGCCGCCCGATTATAGCAGGCGACATCCTTCGATCCCCCGCTCCCTTCTCATGGGTCCCGCCGTCTGCCGCATGGCCGGCGGCCCCGATCTCTGACCGGCGACTCGCCGACTGACAAATCCTTGGCTGTTGAAATCGCCGGTGAATCCTTGGATGATAGCGCGGTTGGTGATAGAGTCTCATCGCTAAACATAACGTCCTGCCGCCTGTCGATTCTCATCGCCATCAATCACCGCCCAGCCACGGTACAAGGCTCCCCGATTGACCGTCAAAAACGCCCATCCCGCTCCACGCCAGCAAAGCGACAGGAAACATCCACTTGACACAATCAAATGGCGGCCGAATCGAACGACCCGACCTGGCGTTCGACCAGTTAGACCCCAGACTGTTCGAGACCGTTAACCCGGATGCTCAAGCCTCCAGCTTCGTCTCCGCGCTCCCCGATATCCTCCGGTGGAGAGACGACCACACCGACCTCTTTGCCCAGATCAATTCCATCCACTCCGCCTTCGTGAGAGCCCGCATCGACGCCCTCGGTGAGTACAGCGATCCGCTGAACGCCATGCTCTCCAGTATGCCGGTGGAAATGTGGCATCGCATTGAGCTTGCCCCCGAGGTGTTTCGGCTCCTGGCCGCTCCCCACAACACTCCCGCCACCGAGGTCACCGAAATACTCCTGAGTTTCTGCGCCGTCGAACTCCACGTCTCGGGACATCCCCTGGCCGGCCCGTTGCCCAACGGTCGCTGGAGCGCCCTCGGCGACATTTGCGTCAGCCGCGCCTCGGCGCGGGTCAGGCCCGCGGTGCCCGATCAGTATCGCCGGGCCAACGACCTGGTCCTCGCGCCCGTCGTCCGGGGCACCGTGGTCGACGGCTACAGCCCCACCTACGCGACGATTTTCGGATACACCCCCTGGTCGGTGGAACCCCACCCCGACGCGGAGTTCGAGCAGGCCACCGCCAAACTGGCCGCCGCCATGGAGTTCATCGAATCGGTGTCCGGGCCGGCGTGTTCAATGCTGGATGCCTGCCTCCGGGTCGTGTCGCTGGGCCGCGTCCCGGCCGACCCCAACATGACCGTGTCCGGCTCGCACCCTCACCTGCGCGGCTCGGCGGCGTTTTCCAACCTCCACTCGCTCCGGTGGGCCCCCGGGCAGGTGGTGGACGCCCTACTGCATGAGTCCATCCACTGCCTCATCTCCAAAATGGAGATCTCCGACAACCTGTTCTCGTCCTATCTCGACGCCGGCAGCATATCGGTGACATCCCCGTGGTCTGGTCGCACCCTCCCGCTTTGGGCGTACGTTCACGCCTGCTTCCTGTGGTTCGGTTCGTGGCATTTCTGGCAACTCGCCGGCGCCCACACCGGTCGCGCCCAGGACTTCGTCGAAACCGCGCGCCGTGGTTTCGACGGCGCAGCCTCCATCAACAACATCCCGCCGGAGGGAATCGCGCTGCTCAGGCCGGACGCCATCGAGGCCCTCCGCGCCATGACCAGCGAAGTAACCGCCTGAACCTCAGCGCTGACCAACCCGCAAGGCAATGACTTTCCGAGACAAACCCTTTACCCGCTCAAGGGTTTCGTCCAACGTGCCGGAGAGGTCCAGATGAGCCACTTCCAGCCGTTTCTCCGCGTGTCGAACCAAATATTCGCGGGCTCCGGGCTCAGTGTCATCCTTCGCGTAAATCAACAGGCCGCCGGGCAAGTCTTCCGCGATGGTGTAGGCCAGCAGTTGGTATAGGTCGGCGTTGGGGATGCGGTCGTATGCGATCCTCTTGTACTTGGCGTCTCCAACGAACACACAGCGGTTGCCCTCAAACCACGTCAGATCAGGCCGCAACCGGACGTGCTGCCCGTAGGCCAGAGTGTGGATGTACTTTTCTCGGAACGCGGTTGCCGAGACTCCCAACGCTTCCCGTAGCGCCACGGCCACAAATTCCTGGAACACCACGTTCATATCCATCAGGAACCCGCTGGCCCGAATCTCTCCCCTCCCCGACTCAAACGCCCCGTGCCTCAGAATCAGCCGGGACAACTCCACGACGCCCCGGTAGTGCTCGTTCAGACGGTCATACCGAACCGAGGGAACATCCTTCGGCGAGAATTCACACAGCGACACATCATCCAGCATCGACGCCAGCCAGCCCAGATCGCGTCGGGCTTTGGGTGAGCGCAGACGCGCACGGACCAGTCGGTACACCGCCGCCTTGACCAGTTGATTGGCAAGCACATCGGCGGTGAATTCGTCGTACCGCACTTCAACCGGCAGAGGCACACCGAACCTGCGCCGCAACTGGTCATCAAACCGTATGCGCCCCCGCACGGTGTGCAAAGCCTCCTCCTCGGTGCGATAACCGTGCAACAGGCCGCGCGCGAAGGCCTTGCGCGCCTGAAACGCCAGGGCAATCGCCAGAAAGTCGTGCAGCGCGTCTTCCTGGTCGAACCCGAAATCGTCCACCTGAAACTTGACGGCGCCGTTCCCTATGGCGTAGCAAGCCAGAGCCAGAACCTGACGGATTTCGATTTTGGGCTCAATGAGGACCGATAATTTGCCGACCTCGACGGCGCCTATGACAGACTGGGGCGTCAGTGTGTATTCGCCCTCCAATCCTTCGGCGGGTTCCACGGCGACCAACGCTATCCGACGCAGTGCGTCGCGTTCTTCCGCTACAAGCTTATGCGGTCCGCTGCGCTGATATTCCTGCAGGTTAATCTGGCGCATTATTGCCGCCAGTGCCAACAACCTCTGTTAGGGAAGCCTCTTCCTGTTCGCCGCTCGCGCCGCTTGAAGCAACGGCTCTTCGCAGCGTATCCAAGTCGAATTCGGCCAACCGTTGCTCGTCCTGCCCGAATAGCCGCTCTTCGATGTAGGGCAGGACACCGTACTTCCAGATGCGCCTGACTCTATCCTCGTTGAGATTCTCTTTCATGAAGTGGCTGGGGCCGATGGCTGCGTGCGGTTCGTCGCTCAGCCGTCGGTTTGCCTCGTCAACCACCGGTGCAACCCAATCCACAGCAGGGGGATTCTTTTCAAGGTACCTGTGGAGCAAACCCTTTATAGGGTCTTTATCGGGATGGAATTCGACAAAGTAGAACCGCCGGCGCAACGCCAGGTCAACCAGGGCGATGGACCGGTCCGCCGTGTTCATGGTCCCGATGATGTACAGATTCTCGGGGAGGCTCCACGCCTTATCCGAGTATTGGAGCATCACTTCATCGTCTCGATACTCCAGCAAGTAGTAAAGCTCGCCGAATACCTTGCCCAGGTTGGCCCGGTTGATCTCATCGATAATGAGGTAGTGAGGAACGCCCGGGTTATCCCGCGCCCGCTGCGCCATCCGCAGCAGCGGCCCATCCTTCAGTTCGTATGTGAGTTGCCCATCGTCATTTGAATCCGGACGGTACCCCTGCACAAAGTCCACGTAATCGTAGGAAGGGTGAAACTGCACCAGCGTGACCCGCTCCTTCGACCCTGCGAGATGCTCAGCCAGCCTCTGAGCCACGTAAGTCTTCCCTGTCCCCGGCGGCCCCTGGAAAATAACCTGCTTCTTCTCCTCCAGCAGCGTGTGAATCTCTTCGAGGAAGCCCGAAGGTAGATAAAGATCGTCGGCTACGGCGACGAGGTCTATTTCAGATTCAGTCTCGTCATCTGGCCCATCATCCTCGTAGATCTCTTCCAAAAACCTACCAATATCCTGCTCTCCGTTTTCAAAAGTGAAATGGAGGAGGGCTTCATATTTCCATGAGTTTTCTGATATTGGCTGTATCGGAGGGACGCGCCAAACAGGCTTTCGGCCAGCGTAGAAATACCACTCTCGTGGGCTGTCAAGAAGCGTCCAATCAACCATCAATCTTCGGCCATCATCAGGGTTTTCGGTGACGATACCAGTGGCTCTGATTGTTAAGGAAAGGATTTGTTTTCGGCGACTGTGGAAAGGTCGGCTAGTGGGATTACGACTCTGTAGTGATCTGATCGCGATTCGGTCACCAGGAAGGATGGACTTGACATCGTCCGAATATTTTTCGGCATCCGACGCAACGTTCTCCCAAGTGCCTTCTCGCACGAATCGAGGCGTTTGATCGGGCACACCTGTAGTTTGCGCGAATACGAACCACGCGGGGCGAGTGTCGCTATTCTCGGTTGATGAAACCATTCGCGTTCATTCCTTATCAATGCTGACTTGAGAGTTAAACCACTTCCGATAAGAGCCACCGCCCCGCCTCGTAACCTCATAACACCCCAGCCGCGACAGTTTGCGAACTGCTTCCCGATATCTCACGATAGCGAGACGACGGCCTCGATAGACACCGGCCCGTTGGCGTCGTCCGAGCAAATTCCCTCAGGCAGCGGACGCCCCTCGTCCTCATAGATCTCCAATACCACCGCAAAGGCGTCCTCCACGTTGACCAGGCACTCCGCAATGGTGTCGCCCTCGGTTATCAACTCCGGCAGCAGCGGTGAGGTGACGGTGTACCCACCTTCGGGCTGAGGATCCAGTATCAAAGGTATTCTTGCGATCATCGTCAGCTCCCTGTGCTTTCGTTCAGCGGGTTGGGGGATTGAAGGGTGGCATGGGTGGAGGCAGGTCTATGCTTTCGTCGGCAAGGGCCTCTGCTTCGGAGAGCAGCAGGCGGTCGATGGTCCTTTGCTGTGAGGGAGTGGGCGTAAAGTCCAGGTTAGTGCCCCGTTCCCGGGCTTCCCACAACAAGGGTATGAGCGCATTCACGTCGGCAAGCAAATTCGTGACGAGGTTTTCGCCCAACCAGTCCTCGTAGTAGTTGTCGTGCAGCTGATCGGCGATGGCTTGCAAATACCGCATCTGCGGTTCCTGAAACTCATCGGCCAGCAAGTCAACGATGTCCCGGCGCAAGTTGTGCGAACGGTGCCGCCAATTCCGGTCCTCGGCGATTGCTTTCACGGCCTGAGCCACGGCGCCGGATGCCTTGTCCGAAGCCTGCACCCGGTCGCCCATGGTACGCAGCTCGTAGTTGGCCTGCTCCATAAGGCGACGGCTGAGGTCGGCGTGGCGGTTGGCATTCGCAATGGACATCACCGATAGGTCTCCCTGAAACTGGATAATTCCGTCGCCTGACATGAAAGTACTACGGGCGAATTATCGCACATCCCTGAAACCCCTGACCTATCCCATTCATCCTGCCCATCCTGTTTATCCCTGCAACCCCCCCAACACCCCCTGCGCTATAATGCCCCAATGCAGCGCACCCTCCGGCTGGCCCTCGGCCAGTTCAACCCCACCGTCGGCGACATTCCCGGCAACACCGCCCGCATCATCGAGCTGATTGACGAGGCCCGGGCCGCCCACGCCGACCTGGTCGCCTTCCCCGAGCTTGCCGTCACCGGCTATCCGCCCGAGGACCTGCTCTTCAAGCCGTCGTTCCTCTCCGATAACGCCGCCGCCGTCCAGCGCATCGCTGCCGCCGCCCGGGGCATCGCCGTCATCGTCGGATGCGTCGAGGTTGGCGACGACATCGCCAACGCGGCCGCCGTCATCAACGACGGTCGTATCCTCGACTGGTATCGCAAGATGTACCTGCCCAACTACGGCGTGTTCGATGAGGACCGCTACTTCCGGCGCGGCGACCTCTGTCCCGTTTATGTCATTAACGGCTGCCACGTCGGCGTCAACATCTGCGAGGACATCTGGTATCCCGTCGGCCCCGCCGCCGTTCAACGCGACGCCGGCGCCGAGGTCATTGTCAACATCAACGCGTCACCCTTCCACGCCGGCAAGGCCGCCCAGCGCGAGCGCATGATCTCCACCCGCGCCGCCGACAACGGCGTTTTCGTTGCCTACCTGAACACCGTGGGCGGGCAGGACGAGCTGGTATTCGACGGCGCCAGCGTCGTATGCAGTCCCGATGGGTCGGTCATCGCCCGTGGCCCTTCCTTCGAGGACCGGCTCATCGTCGCCGACCTCGACGTCGATTCCGTGTTCCGCCAGCGCCTGCGGGATCCCCGTCCGCGCAAGGAGAACCCCAACATCCTGCGCGAGGTTGGTCAGGCTTCCGTCATCCGCATTTCCGATCACCGCCGCGCCGGCCATGGAACAGCCGCCGAACCGCCCATGTGCCGCCCGATGGACGAAGTGGAGGAGGTGTACCAGGCCCTGGTGGTCGGCACCCGTGATTACGTCCGCAAGTCCGGATTCCGCCGTACCCTGGTCGGACTGTCCGGCGGCATCGACTCCGCCCTCACCGCCACCGTCGCCGTGGACGCCCTCGGCCCCGACAACGTGGTCGGCGTCACCATGCCCTCCCGCTATTCCTCCGAGGGCAGCATCGGAGACTCCCAGGAACTGGCCGACAACCTCGGCATCAAGCTCTGGCGCATCCCCATCGAACCGGCCCACCACGCCTTCACCGACATGCTGGCCGACCACTTCGCCGGCACGGAGACCAACACCGCCGAGGAGAACGTGCAGGCGCGCATCCGCGGCAACGTCCTCATGACCATCTCCAACAAGTTCGGCTGGCTCGTGCTCACCACCGGCAACAAGAGCGAGATGGCCATGGGCTACGCCACCCTCTACGGCGACATGGCCGGCGGGTTCGCCGTGCTCAAGGACGTGCCCAAGATCCTGGTGTACCAGCTTTGCCGCTGGCGCAACGCCGGCTCCGCCAACGGCCGGCCGATCATCCCCCGGGCCGTCCTCGACAAGCCGCCCAGCGCCGAACTGCGTCCCGATCAGACCGACCAGGACACCCTGCCGCCCTACGATGACCTCGACCCCATCATCAAGGCCTACGTCGAGGACGACTATTCCTACGCCGACATGGTCGCCATGGGCCACAAGCCCGAATGGGTCCGCCAGGTCATAGCCTACGTCGACCGCAACGAGTACAAGCGCCGGCAGGCTCCCCCCGGCGTCAAGATCACCCCACGCGCCTTCGGCAAAGACCGCCGCCTCCCCATCGTCAACCGCTACCGCCCGGTGTCCGGTTGATCTGCAAATGAGCGCTCCACAATGTCCCTGTTCACGTAGGGGCGGGTTTGAAACCCGCCCCGTTGGGTCTCAGAATTCATGAAAGACCCCTGCATACCTGCGAACCACCGCCGTCCGGTGCGCCTCCGTGGGTTTGATTACCGTCAGAATGGGGCATATTTCGTCACCATTTGCACTCAAAACCGAATCCCTCTTTTCGGAGAGATCATTGACGGCGAGATGCGGTTGAACGCGGCGGGGCAGATTGTTCAAGCCACATGGGATAACCTTCCAAATCATTATCCCCATATCGAATTGGACGCGTGGATCATCATGCCAAACCATGTGCACGGAATCATCGTATTGGTTGATCCTCATGATGTAGGGGCGGGTTTGAAACCCGCCCCTACTGGTACTGATACCGGCAATAAACGGCATCCTTTGTCGGAAATTGTCAGGGGACTCAAAACGTTCTCCGCTCGCAGGATCAACGCAATACGCGGCATCCCCGGCGTTCCTGTCTGGCAGCGCAACTACTACGAACACATCATCCGGAATGAGGCATCACTCCAGCACATCCGTAACTACATCATCCACAATCCGGCCAAATGGCCCGACGACCCCGAAAACCCCCGCAATTCCTGAACACGCCGCCGAAACACGGCGTTAATCCCCCTACCCCAGTATCTCCCGCACGGGACAGCTGAACCCCGGCAGCACATCGCCACCGTCCAGCGTATCGTCAACGGTGAGGATGACCGTCGGCAGATCCGGTTGCCGCACCCTTATCGTACCGGTCTCAGGGTTAATCACCAACGCCATCCGAACCCCGAAGTCCAGCCACATGGTAGCCTTGTCATCAACTTCCCGCTCGGAGTCGCTGGGCGACTTGATCTCCACAACGAGGTCGGGCGCCACCGGGCAGTAACCGTCAACGTCGGCATCCAGCGGCAGCCGTTCCGCGGAAACGTAGGCTATATCCGGCTCCCGCACCGTGTCCGGATCGGTCTCCAGCAGCACCCCGCTATCGGACCCGAAAACATGGCCTAATCCCGCCGGCGCAACGTGGGCATCAATCCGCCCCCCGAGCCGCATTGCTATTTTCCCGTGCCTCAGTCCCGCTGGCATCGTTTCGTGCAGCACCCCTCGAATCAACTCGCCCCTCACACCCTTGCTGTACAGGCGCAGCAGGTCGTCAGCGGTCAGTAGTTTTGGTTTGGCCGTGGTCATCGCGATTCTCCCGCGAACAGTTGGCAACAGTGTATCACTGCCCTTCGCCTTCCCCGCCGTCCATCTCCTTGTAGGCATACACCGTGAACAGTGGGTCCCCCGGCGGCGCCATGTCCGGATTCGCCAGTCCGCCGCGCACCCCGTTGAATCCGCCGGCGTGGAGCATGTATTGCCCCACCAGCTCGATGTGGTCCTCGTCATTCGTCGACCGCCACACCCGCACCGCCTTGGTCGGGAAGCACCGGTTCGAGAACGTCACGATGAACACGCCGCCCGGCCGCAGAATCCGCGACACCTCGGAGAACACGTCCACCGGCCGCGTCAGGTACTGCACCGACACCGTGATCACCACCGCGTCGAACGATTCATCCTCAAACGGCAACCCGGGATCGACGTTGATGTCCTTCAGCAGGTACTCGTTCAGCTGGGGGTTGTCCGCCATCTCGGTGGCGTTCATGCCCAGGCCCACAATACGCTGCCGGGGATGCGCTTCCGGCCAGTGTGTCCGCCAGCTGCTCATCAGGTCCAGCACCTCTGCATTCTCCGGTATCAGCTGCTGAAACAGCCGGCCCACAGCCGTGATCGCTCCATCGTCGATGTGCACCACCAGGCGGGGCATCGTGTAAAACTCGGCGTCGTTGCTCTCGTCATCCCGCTGGAAAAACTCCGGCGGGAAACGCTGCGGATCCATCGTCAAACCCAACCTCCTGATCAGGCCAACGCGGCCTGTTACTGGTGGCAAAAACATCACGTGATTTGGGGGCGAACCATCATCCGCCCCCGGCAAATCAGTAATCCTGTCTATCCTGTGCATCCATGCAAATGACCCGTTCCCTACCCCACTCGGTACGCCCGCGCCGCGCACCCGTAGAACATGTCCGCCCGCTCGTCGGCTGAGAAGTCCGCCGACATCCGTTTGAACGCGTTCCACATCACGCAGTACGAGAACGACTCCTTGTCCACCGGGAAGTTGCTCTCGAACATGCAGCGGCTGGGCTCGAACTGCTCGATGCAGTGGCGCATCACCGGATCGATGGCCGCGGCCAGTTCCTCGGAACCCACCGGCGTCTCCCGCTCGTGGAAGTCGTAGCCCAGTCGAGGCATCCCGACGCCGCCCAGCTTGATCACCACGTTGGGACACTCTGCCGCCGCCGCGATGCCGCTCCGCCAGTTGGCCATAACCTCGTCCGGGTTGGACGCGTAAGGCCCGGTGCGCATCAGGCCGCCCACGTGGTTCAGCACGATGGTCAGGTCGGGCACGGCGTTGGCGAAATCCACCAACTGCGGCAATTGTGGGTGCAGCAACGACACGTCCAGCGACAGGCCCATGTCGGCCAGCACCCTCGCGCCGGCCCGGTAGTCGTCGCTCAATAGCTGATCAGGCATCGGGTACGCGCCAACGATGGGGATCTCCGGGTGCGGATCCCAGCTGACGCCGTGGCGGATGCCCTTGAACCGGTTGGGGCTGGCCGCCTGCAACGCTTCCAGCACGCGCCGCACCTCGGTTCCCAGGTGCAGGTTGGCATGCCCTACGATGCCGTGGGCCGCCTTGGTCATGCTGTACATGCCGCTGGCCGACTGCGCCGCGATGCCCTGCACGAACTCCACCTCGCCCACGGGCCGCAGCTCCATGGGCGGGTCGGCGCGATACATCGCCCGCGCCTCGATGAACACCGTGGACACGATGTTGTGCCCGCTGCCGGTGTCCGCCTCCAACTCGTCCAGGAAGTAGCGCGGCTCCACCCGGTCGGTTCGCCCGTCCCACAGGTGATGGTGAGGGTCGCAAATGGGCAGGTCCGGCTCCAACGCCGGTTCGACAGTCTTCCCCAGCCAGTCATTAATCGGAGCAGCCATTTGCGCACCTCCTCAAGACGCCATAGCGTCTAGCTCTCGTCCACCGAGTACACCCTCAGGGTAGCGGACGAGCAACCTAGTCTCCATCATTCACGATTCAGCGGTTTGCGCGTGCTCCTCGACGCTCATTTCTCTGGTGGTCATACTTGCTCTCCGGAGCGGTTCCGGGTCGAATTGTACCACCACCGCCGGCGCATAACGGAAAAGGGCCGCTGCATATCAACACAGCGGCCCTGTGAACAACGGCAAGGCTACGGCATAACCTCATAGGTAATCTCTGCCACCTTGCGGTCTCCGTCGTACAGGAAAACCCAATAACGGCCCGGCAACCATGGCCGTTCATTCCGGGCCTGTCCCACTTGGACACTAAACCAGGCACGTTGCCACTCCGGCTCGAATTGTATGTTCTCTTTTCGGTCATGGAATAAAAAACCATCTTCGTAATATTCGATAATTTCCAGATGCAAGACCTTTGGGTTAATGGTAATGGGAAAAGTGGCGCCGAAATATGCATACGCATCTTTTCCTGCAGCGTCTGAAACGGAAAACTTTTCCGTCTCTCTGGATATGAACGAGTCCCAACCTCCGGATCTGACAGTATCCCAATCGTCCAAGCTAACGAATGAGTTGACAATCTGCCCTCTTGTGATAGTTTCCAGTTCAGGAGTCACCGGGCCCGTATCGGGCGGCGCAATTCCGCGCGGCGCGGGCCCATCGTACCAGCGGTTGATGATGGCGGTTGCAGCGGGCGCGAGCGGCTGAAAGGCGTCACGAACGTGGCTGATGTCCAAATACGTGGGCCAGAGATATTCGTCCAAGACCTGACGCATCTGATAAAGCCTGCTGAATCCTTGACGAAAAATCGCGTCCCCCAGGTTGCGGTACAAGTCCAAGAACACACGTTCCCCCAACGAATAGTTGCAGGTGTCTGCCGGAGAGAGTTGCTCAGGGTCAAGGGCTACCACCTCAGCGATACTGGACACATAAGGGCACGGATAACGGTCGGCGATCAGGCCACGTCCGGTGCGCGCTTTTTCAACGGCAAACTCCATGAAAGTCGCTCCACCCTCGTCAATCCAGGTCTCGTTCCCTCTCCAGTAGTAGTGGGCAACCTCATGGGCTGTCAGGCTGGGAAGAAAATTCGCGTCGTGGCTGCCGTCGTCAACGTCATATTCAGAGAGCATCGTGACGTGGGTGCCGAAGTTGACTCCGGCGGCGCCTTCCAATATCGCTTCTTCATCGAAAAGCACGGCCACGTGATTGGTTGGGAACGGCAGTCCCATAAACTCCTCGATGCTCTGGACGCTGTATTCCAGCAGGTTCATGCTGCGGGCCGCACCCGGGGCAGGGCGGATAATTGCCAGATCCATCTCCCCGGACCGCGGCAGGCGAATGGCACGTTCCTCAACAGTGATCTGAGTCGGGTCAAGCAGGGTGTCAACCAGAGCACGATCACCATATTGATAAGTGGCACCCAGCAGAAGCACGATTTTTGCCTCTTCGTCAGTGATGCCGTCGCTGAGGGTAGGGCGGGACATGACCTGTAGAAAATCGGCTTTGCTTACATCTTCAATCCTTTCCAGAGAACTTACTGCCAAAGCATCCGTACTTTCCACCCGATCCAGGAAGGGCATTCCAAGGACACGACTGGCAGCAACGTTGACCGCAGCGATGACCTGCGACGGCGGTGGGAAGTCAGTATCGTACCAGACTATGAAGAATAGACGTCTTATAATCTCCGCTTCGTCGGCGGTGATCGCGTCCTGCGCCCATGACTTTTGCAGCATCAGCCCGGCCAAGTCAGCCCCAGGCGATTTAGAGTCATAGAATGCCGTGGCCCTGATATACCGTATAGCTATCGCTTCGGCATCGGTAACGCCGTCCCTAACCCAGGACATCTGCATCAGGGAACTGAACACGTTGGGAAACCATAGCGCGGCGGCAATTAAATCTTCCGCAGTTCCGCGCTCAGAGCCGTCCACGCCGTCAGCGACCCAGAGCAGGGCTTTGAGTTGATTTGCTAGCGCCGGTTTGTTTTGTTCCAGCCACGCGCCGTTCTCCAGATCGGAGAAGGCGATGGATGGCAGCGCGGCGACGCCGGAGGGAGTCGCGTACTGCCAAGCTACGAAATTGCCCCACACCGTGCCGTAGTTGATCCAGTTCCAACGCATCCCGATGACGGTAAAACTGTATGGCGCTCCGCCGTCCAATCCATCAATCGTACCCTCGGTCCCGTTGAACGGACGCATTTGTACGCTGCCGTAGTTTCCCGCCACCAAGTCGGTGGATTTGATGTACACGACAAAATAGACCTGCGCGTTGTCCGCCGCGTTCCAGGTGAGATGCACCGAACCGTTCGGTTGACCCTCGACGCTGGCCGCAAAACCCGTCACATCCCCAACCGTCTGCGGTTCCGATTGTGTGTCTCCGGATGCTGGCGAGGTGGCAGTGCCGGAGGGAGTTGCGTGCTGCCAAGCTGTGAAATTGCCCCACACCGTGCCGTAGTTGATCCAGTTCCAACGCATCCCGATGACGGTAAAACTGTATGGCGCTCCTCCGTCTAATCCGTCAATCGTACCCTCGGTCCCGTTGAACGGACGCATTTGGACGCTTCCGTAGTTTCCCTCCACCAAGTCGGTGGATTTGATGTACACGACAAAATAGACCTGCGCGTTGTCTGCGGCATTCCAGGTGAGATGCACCGAACCGTCCGCTTGACCCTCGACGCTGGCCGTAAAACCCGTCACATCCCCAACCGTCTGCGGTTCCGATTGCGCGGCGGCCAACCGCTCGGATCCGCCAAGGGTCAACGCTGCGGCGACCAATGCGGCAAGCGCCGCCATGATGAGTATCCGAGTTGAGCGACGATGAATGGACATAACGCCCCTACGGAACGCTATACCATAATCTGTATGATGGCATATTTTTTGGGGGTTATTTCATATGAATAATTACATGATTATGCTTGGCCGGCTACGTTGCCCGTCGCCGGCGCTCTCGTCTGCGCCGAAGCTAGACGAGAGGCGCCGGGCCGGCGACGGGAGACAGCCTAGCTCTCGTCCACCGAGTACACCCGCACCGCTGTGTCGTGGAACATCGCCGCTCGCTCGCTGGCCGAGTAATCCACGGACAGCCGCTTGAAGGCGTTGTACATCACGTTGTACGAGTAGGACACTTTGTCCACCGGGAAGTTGCTCTCGAACATGCACCGGTCGGGGCCGAACTGCTCGATGCAGTAGTTGACCAGCGGAGCCATGTCGTTGGCAAGTTCTTCGGAACTGGCGGGAACGTCCCGCAGGTGCCAGTCGAATCCCGTCCGCGGCATTCCGATCCCGCCCAGCTTGATCACCACGTTGGGACACTCCGCCGCCGCCGCGATGCCCTGGCGCCAGGTCGCCAGCGTCTCGTCGCTGTTGGAGTAGGGGCCAACCCGCAGCAGGCCGCCGATGTGGTTCAGGATGATGGTCAGGTCGGGCACGGCCTTGGCGAACTCCGCCAACTCGGGCATCTGCGGGAAGTACATCCAGCCCTCCAGCGTCAGGCCCATGCTGGCCAGGACGCGAGCGCCGGCGCGGAAGTTGTCGCTGGACATCTGGTTGGGCATATTGTGGGCCGCCGTGTTCTCCACCTCGGGATGCGGGTCCCACGTAACCGAGTGTCGGATGCCACGGAATCGGTTCGGACTCGCCGCCTGCAACGCCTCCAGCACCGGCTTGACGCCGTCGCCCAGGTTCAGGTTGGCGTGGCCCACGATGGACGCCGCCGCGCGACCCGGGCCGTACAGCCCGCTGGCCGACGCGGCCGCCAGCCCCTGCACGAACTCCACCTCACCCACAGGCCGCATTTCCTCCGGCCCGGTGGTGCGATACATGGAGCGCGCCTCCACGAACACCGTGGACGTAACGTTGTGGCCGCTGTTCATATCTGCGGCCAGTTCGTGCAGCAGGTACCGCTGGTAGGGAATCCGCTCGGTGCGGTAGTCCCAGAAGTGGTGGTGCGGGTCGCAGATGGGGATTTCGGGCTCCAGCGCCTCTTCCTGCCGTAGCGCGTGCCAGTCATTGCCTCCGAATGGCATTTTCGGACCTCCTGTGTTCAGTGCTTGAGTTCAATAAAAGTGCGCCAGCGCCGGCGGAAAGACCATCCGAACGCCGACGCCGGAATCATAACACAGGGGTAGCAGGCCCTCAGGTCGGAACGATCCGTTCGACCTCCAACGTGATGTCGGGGAAGCTAAGCGGAGAGACGTTCTCGCCCGGACCGTAGTGCCGGATGCTGCCGTACCGGTCTCCCTCCGGCTCCGCATACGTCTCCACCCGACGGTCCTGCAAGTTCACGATCCAGAATTCCACGATGCCGGCACGCGCGTACAGCCGCAACTTCTGGTTGCGATCAAAATCAACGGTGGAATCTGCCACTTCAATCAGCAGCAGCACGTCTTGGGGGCCGGGGTGACCAGTCGCATAGTAATCGTCCCGCCGTCGGAGCAGCATTACGTCCGGTTCAGGCTCGTTGTAGTTGTCCAGCCACACCGGGCCCCGCACCCTCACTATCATTGTTTCCACGAGCGCCAGAATCAACGTCCTGGCAAGCCAATCGACACGTGCAGCATGGCGGCTACTCACAGCTGCCATCGAGACGACCACCCCATCCAGCAACTCAACCCGCTCGCCGGGCCCCAGGATACCGGCATCGGCCATTGCGTAATATTCGACTACGTTGAACCGACGGCGCTGACGGATTTGCGCCGTCTCCGGAGGCACGGTTGCAATCTGCGTGGTCAGATCGAAAACCTCATCCCTGTGCCGGCGCGAAATCCGCCAGCAGGGCAACGCGTTCAGCGTGTTCGGTTGCGGCCACAATATTGAAAAAGCGTGTATCCGCGGTGACCAGAGCGCCGTCAACCTGGTAGGCCAGGGCCAGATACACGCAGTCATATACCGGATGGTTTAAGGAGATGGCGATGCGTAGGGCGTCGGCCGCTAGTTCTGCATCGTTAGCCCATTCCAGATCCAATGCGAGCACCCGTTCCAGTAGCCCAAGCGCCTCACTTGAGGTCAGCGAACCGGATCGAACCTTGCTCCACAAAGCATTAGCCAACTCCGCCGCCAGCACTCTTGGAACGTGCAATTGGTGATCGCCGCTCAGCAATTGGACAGCCTTTTCGTAATCCTCTTCCTCTACCGCCCACTTCACCGCTACGCTGGCGTCACTTACCAGGATCATCCAGTCCTCAGGGGTCGTACAAGCGCCCGTGATCGCTGTCGCGGTCTTCTCGAATTGTCAACCAGCCCGGCTTGTCATCCACTTTGACGCCACGCGCTTGCTGTTGCTGCGATACCTTCTTCCTAAGGCGCGCCAGTTCCTCCACAGATTCCTTCATCCCGACGGCCCCCTCTGCTTCATCGGGACCTACCGCCTGCTTCAATATGTGGACGACTTCATCCTCCACCGACCGCCCGTGGACGGCGGCCCGCTTCTCGAGACGCTCCAGGGATTCGTCCGACAGTCCCGATATGGTGATGCTGGCCACGGTGCGCCTCCATGCTGATTCGTGGGGTTATGATAGCATGATGACGTTTCCCTCCTTGTGCAAACCCAACCGTCAACCCGCGAGACCCAACACCCATGACCACCGCTCCACCAACACCCCGCACGTCCCATCCCTACCGGATGTACGATGCCATCACGGCCCAGCCCGACGCCATCGCCTCGGTAATCGAGTCCCAGCGCGAGCAGTGCGCTGAGGTCGGTGAAATACTTGCCGGCAAGCGCCGCATCCACGTGGTCGGCATCGGCACGTCGTGGCACGCCGCCCTCGTCGGCGCGTCCATACTCATCGATGGCCCCGAGGCCTTCGCCCACAATTCTTTCGAGTTCTGCACCGCGCCCCCCTCGGTGTCCCCCGACGACGGCGTCATCGTTGTGAGCCACCGCGGCACCAAGCGTTCCTCCTATGACGCTCTGGACCTGGCAGTAGCCAGGGGCGCCTACACCGTCGCCATCACGTCCACCGACCCGGGCCCGCGCATCCAGGTGGCCGACGCCGGCATTCGCACCGTGGAGCAGGAAACGTCCTCTGCTTTCACCATCAGCTACACCACCGCGCTCACCGCTCTGGCCATGCTCAACCTGGCCATGGCCGGTACGCTCGCCGACGCCGACAATGGCCTGGCCCAGCTGCCCGGCAATATCGCCGCCATTCTGGCCCGTGAGGACGACGTGAAAGCCGTGGTCGTCGAGCACCAGGACAAGCGACGGTTCATCTCCGCCGGCTGGGGAGCCAACACCGCCAACGCCTACGAGGTAGCCCTCAAGATCAAGGAGACCAGCCGCGCCGACTGCGAGGGGTTCCAGATTGAGCAGCTGCTCCACGGCCCCTTCTGCTCCCTGGATCCGGAATGCCTGCTGACCCTGATCGCCACGCCCGGCGATGACCGGGGGCGTGCTTTAAATCTCACCAATGCCGCCGCTGCGCTGGGCGCTCCGGTGTGGGCGCTGAGCAACCGCCCCGACGGTGGGCTGGCTGAGGCCGGCGCGCGCGTGTTCCGCCTGCCGATGTCCTCGTGGCACCTGACACCCATCGCCAGCGTCGTGCCGCTGCAACTGTTCACCTACCACCTGGCGCTGGCACGGGGGACGCACCCCGACCTGTTCCAGCAGGACGTCCCCGGCCAGGCCGCCGCCCGCGTCCACTACGACCTGTAATTTCCCAACTAACACGTAGGGGCGGGTTTGAAACCCGCCCCTACAACCACCAACGAGGTGAATCCATGTCCACCAACGAAGACGCCCAACGCCTGATCGAAGAGGCCGCCCAGACCCGCGGCTACACCCTGGAGATGCACCGCATCAACGCCCTGGCCGACCCCGAGTGGACCCAAAAGTACGGCGAGTTCATCGAGGCCACCTACACCGGCCAGCGTCTGCTCGACCGCAAGACCAAGGAACTGCTGCAGATCGTTGTGGAGGTCGCCCTACGCGCCGACCAGGAACAGATCCAGGCCCACATGCGCGTCGCCCTCAACGAGGGTGCCACTCCCCGCGAAATCCTGGAGGCCATGCAGGCTGTCATCGCCCCCATGGGCGCGCTAGCCTTCCGCCGCGGCGTCCAGGCCTGGGCCACCGAAACAGGCTTCGAGTACTGACCCGCCAACGCTGCGCCTTCACAACCGAGGCCGCCATGTCTGTCTTCATCAAATCGCTGCACCTCAAGAACATCCTCTCGTTCCATGACACCAAGCTGGACCTCCAGCCCCTGAACGTCCTCATCGGCCCCAACGGCTCCGGCAAGTCCAACCTGATCGAAGTCATTTCCATGCTACAGGCTGCTCCTATCGACCTGCCTGCCTACTTCCGCCGTACTGGCTCGATCCGTGATTGGGTATGGAATGGTGAACTAGAGTCTGGTACGGCGTTTAGTATCCCTAAGACCACAGCAGTGCTGGACAACTACGGCTCTCCCGATACTCCACTCGAATACGAACTGGAGCTTGGAGTACGCAACGACAGAGAGGCATATCATGTGATTTACGAAAGGCTGGAAACTCCAACTGAGGCGCCAGACGGCCAGCGGGAATTTTCTTTCTTCAACGTTCAGAACGGCGATGGCAAAATCGCCAGCCAAGACTCATTTCTACTCAGCGATGCAGCACTCACAGATTTAACACCTGAAAACATCGGACGAGGGAAGTCGGTCCTGAGCGAAATCCGCGACCCGGTCCGTTACCCTACGCTGACTCTGACCGCCCAACGTCTAGCCAGAGTCAGGATTTATCGGGACTGGCGCGTTGGTCCTAACAACCCAGCGCGCCGCGCGCAACCTACCGACGGCCCTGTTGAATTTCTCGAAGAAGACTTCGGCAACTTAGCCCTAGTGGTGAATGACCTGCGGGAAAACCACGGGCTGGGGTCATCCATGGACTCGCATCTAGGACGGTTTTACGAGTCATACCAAAGCCTGCACACTCCTGTATATGACAGTATGATCCGTTTGACGGCGCGGGAATCCTACTTGTCCCGTCCTGTTCCGGCTTCCCGACTGTCCGACGGTACCATCCGGTTCATCGCGCTGCTGGCCATCCTGTGCCACCCCGACCCTCCACCGCTCATCTGCATCGAGGAACCGGAGATCGCCATGCACCCCGATTCGTTGGGCTTGATCGCGGAACTCCTTCGTAAAGCGTCTGAACGTACTCAGATCATCGTTACTACACATTCGCCACAACTGGTTGACCTTTTTTCCGACGAGCCCGACATGGTGGTGGTCTGCGAGCGAGACCGGCACCCTGCCGAAGGGACGCAGTTCAAACGTCTCTCCCGTGAAAAACTGGATGATTGGCTGGTGGACTACACCCTAGGAGAGACCTGGATGCGCGGCGCAGTCGGTGGGGTGAGGTGGTAGGAACGTGCAGTTATATCTCGAAGGTGACAAACTCCTGCGCCCGCCCATGGGACAGTTTATCCGGCGGGCCACCGGCCCCATCGATCTCAAAATAACACCTTGCCGTTCAGGCGATGACGCAATCAAGCAATGCGCAAAAGATGCGGGCGCAGTGTTGCTTATTGACTCGGAAGGCGCATTATCAACCCAACTGGTTAATCGCGTAGCCGGACAGATTAGTGCCGATAACCGCGTCTTTTTCATGGTGCAGCTTATGGAAGCCTGGTTCCTCGCCGACCGACCAACTCTGGAAGCATATTACGGACGTGAGTTCAACGTCGGCATCTTACCCGGCAATCCCAACGTAGAGGACATACCAAAACCAGATGTTGAACAAGGGTTGCGTAACGCAACCCGCCGATGCCGTAAAGGGGCGTACAACAAGAAAACACATGCTATCGCTTTGCTTGATCGGCTCAACCCTTCCGTTGTCTATTCCGCCTGCCCCAACTTCGCACTTCTCATAGACCACCTCCGCGGCGGCAATCCTTAAATCCATCATCCCGTCCATCCTGTACTGGACTTTACGCATTTAGGCTGCGTAGGCCAGGGAAGAAAAGACCACGTGTCGCTGGGTGAGTTGGATTTTAGACATGTGGGATGGTTGGGGCGACATGGCGAAATGCGCAGTGGCTGGCCACAGGTGGCAGCGCACCAGGGCCAGGGCGTCGCTGAAAGTGGGCTTGGGTTTGGGGTACCAGGCTGCGGTGCGAGCGGGCATGGGTTGCGAGTGTTGCAGTTGGTGGGCGGCCAGGGTTACCCAGGAGAACAAGCCCAGCAGGACCGGCGTAGTGCAGGCGATGGCCCGGTGGGACCATTGGCGTTGGGTCTCTACGCCCAGGTGGGTTCGCACCTCGCGGAAGGTCACTTCCAGTTGCCAGCGGAGCACGAACCACTGGACGATCTGTGCTGGATCGGCGTTGGGGTCGGTGCACAGCAGGGCTTGGGGTTGGAACCGGCGTTGGGGGTCGCGGATCAGCACCCAGCGGAGGGGCAAGGGCGTCTTGCCGGAGACGTACCAGAGGGCGGTGTGGGAGGTCAGTTCCACGGTGCGGGCGCGGGCGCCATACCAAGCCACCGACGCCGTGGTCCAGGGGGTGTCGGGATGATCGAGCAATTGAGCCAAGGGGGTTTGTCGCGGGCCGATGATGCGGGACCGTCCCCGCTGGCGGGGTTGACGTGCCGGTGGCGGATCGTAGAGACGGGCGTCCAGACGCAGGCGTGTGATGAAGGTTACTGGATGGGTCAGGGCGCGGCAGCAGTGGAGCAGGTCCAAAGCGGCATAAGCGCCGTCGCCCACCACTATCAGGTCTCGGTCGGGCAGCCACCGACGTCCGCCGCAGGTGGACAGGATCAGTTGCCTGGCCCAGTCGGTGAGTTTCTTGGGCTGGCGACCCTGAGCTCGGTAGTAGGGCTCCGAGGGCGCCAGCACGGTGAGCAGGGGCAATGCCCACACTCGGCCGGCCCAGGGGATCTGTCCCAGCCACATCAGGGAGATCCAGCGTCCGCCTATGGCGGACTGGCCTTGACCACGTGGCCCCGATGGGAACGGGCCGCGTCTCGGTAGGTCCCTTTGGCCCCGATCCGAGGACCCCTCCGTCGCTCCAACGTCTCGTCGATGCCAAACACCAGAGGGCCGTGGCCCGCGCCAAAGTGTTCCAGCAGCAAACCCAGCAGGATGCGGGCCGACCGCCGAGGCGACCACACCGCCCGGTTGAGCACCTCGTGGTACCGAGCATAGTCCCGGTGATGGCTGCGGCCCATGACCCGCAGGCTCTGGGCCACGGTGCGCTGGCCCGTGGTCAGGACGGCTCCCACCAGCAGCAACTGAGCCTTGCGCCAGGTTGGTTTGCTGAACAGCGTTGCGAAGGGCATGAGTACGGATACAATGGCATCGGGCAGGGTGAGCATGACTGCACCTTCCGTGGAAAGTTGGGGCGGTCAGCTTACCTTGCTTTTATATCTTTTCTAAATTTTGCGTAAAGTCCAGCTGTATATCCATGTGATATAACTCGCTCCCTTCAGCATCGTTGACGCTCCCCACACCCCTACCATAAAATCGCCTATACTGGCCCGGTAGCCTTATTTCGTAATCCTATGCGTGGGAGTCGTAACCCAATGGACGGCGACAGCATTCGTAGTTCTTTCATCCGATTTTTCGAGGAGCGGGAGCATCTGCACATGCCTTCCGCTTCTTTGATTCCCGCCGGCGATCCCACCCTGCTCTTCACCTCCGCCGGCATGGTCCCCTTCAAGCCCTTCTTCATGGGCGAGCAGACCCCGCCCCGTCGCCGCCTCACCAGCTGCCAGAAGTCCTTCCGCACCACCGACATCGACGAGGTCGGCGACCACAAGCACCTCACCTTCTTCGAGATGCTGGGCAACTTCAGCATCGGCGACTATTTCAAGCGGGACGCCGTCGCCTTCGCCTGGGACCTCTGCACCGGACTGTTCGGCCTGGAGCCCGAGCGCATGTACGTCACCGTCCACCTGGACGACGACGAGGCCTACGACATCTGGCACGACGAAATCGGCATCCCGCCCGAGCGTATCTACCGCTACGGCAACAGCGACAACTGGTGGGGACCCGCCGGCCTCGAGGGACCAACCGGCCCCTGCTCCGAACTCCACTACGACGGCGGCGCGGAGAAGGGCATCGGCCAGCATCGCGAAACCGACGAGATGATGACTCCCGACGAACTTACGGCCCTGCTGCGCCGCGAGGCTGACGAGGGCATACCCGCCGATCCCGGCGGATGCCATCCCAACTGCGACTGCGAACGATTCGTCGAGCTGTGGAACCTCGTGTTCATGCAGTTCTACCAGGACCTCGACGGCGTCCGCACGCCCCTGCCCGCTCCCAGCGTCGACACCGGAATGGGCTTGGAGCGCGCCGCCGCCGTGTTGCAAGGCAAGCCTAACGTCTATGAGACCGACCTGTTCCGCCCCATCATCGACGCCGTGTGTGGCCTCACTAGGAAGGAGTACGGATCCGACGCTGACACCGACTACGCCCTCCGCGTCGTCGCCGAGCACGCCCGCGCTGCGTCGGTGCTGATCAGCGACGGCGTGGTGCCGTCCAACAGCGAGCGGGGCTACGTGCTGCGCCGCATCATCCGCCGCGCCATCCGCTACGGCCGCCAGCTTGGCCTGGACCGTCCCTTCATGACCGAGGTGGCCTCTGCCGTCATCGACCGCTTCGCCGCCGCGTATCCCGCACTGTCCGAAAACCGCGAGTTTATTCAGCGCGTTGTCGGTTTGGAGGAAAACCAGTTCCTGGACAACATCCGACACGGAATGCCGTTATTGGAAGACATCCTCCACTACCTCAAAACCCCCGACGCCAACCCGCCGGCCCTGCTGGAAACCGCCGGCGTCGATGATCCCGCGTTGGCTACCGCGCGTGCCAACGACTCCATACCGGGCGCCGTGGCCTTCGTCCTCTACGACACCTACGGATTCCCACCCGAGTTGGTCGACGAGATCGGACGCCGCGAATACGGCCTGTCCGTCGATATGGACGGTTTCAACGCCGAGATGGAGGCCAAGCGCGAGCGCGACCGCGCGGGACACCAGGTCACCGGTAGCATGGAAATCGTCACCGCTTACGAGAACCTTGGCGCCGGCAATACCGCCTTCGACGGCTACTACCAGACGTCCATCGAGTCCCGCATCCTCGGCATACTGCGCGACGGCGAGGCAGTCGGTCAGGCCACCCGCGGCCAGCAGGTCGAGATCGTGCTCGCCGAAACCTGCTTCTACGCCGAGGGCGGCGGGCAGGTCGGCGACCGTGGCTTCATCACCGGACCCAACGGCCGCATGCAGGTCGAGGACACCCAGAGCCCCGTGGCCGGCCTCATCGTCCATCGCGGCAAAGTGGCCGAGGGAGACATCGCGCTGGGCGATGCCGTGACCGGACAGGTGGAGGCCGAACGCCGTCTCGACGCATCCCGCAACCACAGCGGCACCCACCTGCTCCACGCCGCGCTCCGCTCCGTGCTGGGCCCCCACGTCCGCCAGGCCGGATCCCTGTGCGACACCGGACGCCTGCGCTTCGACTTCAACCACGTCGGCGCGATGACTCCCGATGAGCAACTTTCAGTGCAGAGCCTCGCCAACAGCAAGATTCGTGAGAACCTGGCCGTCACCGCCCGCGAGACCACCTACACCGACGCCGTCCGCGACGGTGCGTTGGCCTTCTTCGGCGACCGCTACGGCGACGTGGTCCGTGTCGTCCGCATGGCCGGCTCGGACTCCAACGGGCATGACCACGAAGACCCGTTCAGTTTCGAGGTCTGCGGCGGCACCCATGTCCACGCCACCGGACAGGTTGGCACCCTTGTCGTCCTCGGCGAGTCCAGCATCGGCGGCGGCATGCGGCGCATCGAGGCCGTAACCGGACGCGCCGCCGAGGATCTTTTCGTCCAGCAGTCTGCTACCCTCCACGCCATCTCCCAAAAGTTGCAGGCGCCCGTCCATGAACTGGAAGCGAGGCTGGACGCCTACATGGCAGACACCGACGCGCTGCGCCGTCGCCTTGCAGAGACCGAGCGCATCGGGGTGCGCGCCGAGGCTGAGACCCTGCTGGGCCGCGTCCGCGACGTGGACGGCGTCAAGCTCGTTGCATCCGTGACCTCCGCCAGCAACGTGGAGTCCATGCGCGAAATGGGCGACTACCTCAAGCAGAAGCTGGACAGCGTCGTGATCGCCCTCGGCGCGGTAATCGACGGCTCTCCCATGATCGTCACCATGGTCACGCCCGACCTTGTGGATCGCGGCCTCCACGCCGGCAACATCGCACGCGACTCCGCGAAACTCATGGGCGGCGGTGGCGGCGGACGCCCCGAATCTGCACAAGCCGGCGGCCGCCAGCCCGACCGCCTCGGCGCCGCCCTCGACGCCGTGAGCGGCCTGGTGCGTGATGGTCTAAACTGATACGGACATTGCTCGGCAGGAGGACATCATGCGAATCTCCAAAGAAGGACAAATCACCATCCCCGCTGTCCTGCTCGAACGCTATGGCATTACGCCCGATATTGATGTTGAGTTTGAGATTTTGGATGAAGGGTTGCTCATCCGCAAGCGTGATCCGGACCAGCATCCGGTTGATGCCGTTATTGGCATCGCCGATGGCTGGGCCGCCAAAGAGTTCGGGAGCACCGACGCATATATGTCGGCGATTCGCGGCTATGACTACGCCGCAGAACTCCGTCGGTATAATGACGACAGCAGTTGACACAAACATCCTGGTGGACATATTCGTCCCTGACGAAGATGCCAACCCCTCATCCGTAGCCTTGCTAAACGACGCTCGCCGACGCGGCCCGGTTCTCGTCTGCGACGTCGTGTACGCGGAACTGGTCCCAAACTTTGAAAGTCGCGATGCCCTGGACGCGGCCTTGCAAACCATCGGAGCCGCGATCTCGCCGATAACCACTGACATCGCCTTCGACGCAGGACTACGCTGGGGACAATACCGCCGCGCCGGCGGCCCCAGGACCCGGATCCTTTCCGATTTCCTGATCGGTGCACACGCCATCGCCGCTGCCGACACGTTCCTGAGCCGAGATCGCGGTTTCTACTCGACGTACTTCCCCGAACTGCAAGTGGGTTGACCTGAGATCTGCCCACGGCAGAGAACAACATGACCGCCTCAGCCAACTACGATGCCAAGGCTATCCTGGTCGCCCGGACAATCGAGGAGATCGCCACGCCGGACGACATTTTCCTGTTCGGCTCACGCGCCCGCGGGGATTGGGATGACGCTTCGGACATAGACGTATTCACCATCGCAGACGCCGATCCTGCCACGAAGGAACGACATCGTCGCGCCCTCAAAGCCGGCCAGTTCCAGGCGATGGAGTTGTACGGCCGCCCCGTCAAAATCGACCTGGTTCGCTACAGCCTCGCAGATTTCGAGCGCTTCCGCACCGCGCGAACGCACCTGACCTATCACGCCCTCAAAGACGGGATCACCATGAACTGCGAGCCGGCCGCGCAAAGTGACCGTTATCCGGATGTCGAGCCTAACAACCGTCCCGATGTTGAGCAGCGTTTCACGAACTACCAACGCCAAGTGTTGCTGGCGGAGACGGTTCTTGACATCGGTTTGGGGTATGAAGAAGTTGGACATAATTTCCAACGCTGCTTGGAAAATGCCTATAAGGGGTTCCTTGCTTATCTTGAGTATGACGACGGCGCCGGTAACTCCTGGCGTCGCACCCATTCAATCGCTGCGTTGCAAGAAGCAATCCGCACGTTTCCGGACGGTCAGCGCATATTGGGCGATACCGACTTCGTCTTCCTGGACGAATACGCTATCGACGCTCCCTATGAAGATGTCCAGCAACCGTTGCCGGATAAATACCAGGTGCTGGAATCAATCAGGGCAACGGTCGGAGATATGATGGCCTTCATCGCCACTGACTCCGGGGAACCATTGCCGACGTACATTCCTCCCGGCCCGAGAAGATGAACCTCGATCCGGCGGTGGCGATCCAATCCGGCCGCCTGCTGGGGATCGACGTTGGCGACCGTCGCATCGGTCTCGCCGTCAGCATCCCGCCCGGCTCGCTGATCCTGCCCGCCGGCCACATACAGCGACGCAACCGCCGCGCCGACATCACCGCCATCCTGGACGCCGCCAACAGCCGGGACGTAGTCGCTATCATCGTCGGCATGCCCTACGACGCTCAGGGCCGCCCGGGAGAGCAGGCCCGCAAAATCCAGTCGTTGGTCCGCGCCATAGAACGAGCCACCGACATCCCCGTGCTCACCATTGACGAATCCTTCACGTCTCACGCCGCCGAAACCGAACTGCGCCAGGCCGAGCCCAACGCACCGCCCAGCCCGGGCGACATCGACTCCGCCGCCGCCGTAACCATCCTGCGGCGGTTCATCACACAGACGAATCCGGCTAAATCGATCTGATGGGATTTCTCGTCCGCAGCTCCGGAAAGAGCGAAAAATCGCGGTCGCGGGAAAGTAAAACCTCGACTCCATGCGCAACGCAAATCGCGGCGATGCGAGCATCGTGGACCACTCCGCCAACCACCCCTAGACGTTGTACAAACTCGCCCGTTTCCCCAATAAGGTGATCACCGCTGCTCAGAATCGCCATAAATCATTGAACGCAATTCTGCCCACGTGTATTTCTCGGAAGGATCCGGGCGACGCGGATCACCGACGCTGTGATCCGGCAACCTGTACCGCCCGTCAGGTCGCGCCTTAGACAAGACCAGCCGTAGGCCGTCTTCAACCAATTCTTCCAACTGGCGCCCGGTCTCCCGCGCATGACGTTTTGCCTGATCCAACAACCTGTCTTCAATGTCCACGGTGGTCTTCATATACACAATACTAATCACCGGTCTCTACCCCGGTCAACCGCGCCATCCCGTGGACCCAGAACCCAGACGCCCCCGTTTGCTATACTGCCGGCAACATAGCCGGACGCGATAGCGTCCGGAGCAAAGGACGTGTCTCAATGACCACCAACTCCCTGCCCGCTACCCTCGGCGAACTGCGCGACAGCGGCTACCAGACCGTTTCAGTGCGCGAGGAAATCCGCCGCAACCTGATCGCCAAGATCCGCGCCGAGGAGCCGGTGTTCCCCGGCATCATCGGCTTCGACCAGACCGTGATCCCCCAGCTGGAGAACGCCATCCTGGCCGGCCAGGACATCATCCTGCTGGGCGAGCGCGGGCAGGCCAAGACCCGCCTCATCCGCGAGATGGTGAACCTGCTGGATGAACACATCCCCACCATCGCCGGCAGCGAACTCAACGACGATCCCTACAACCCCATCAGCCCCGACGGGCAGCGCATCGTCGCCGAAATGGGTGACGACGCCCCCATCGCCTGGGTCCAGCGCGACCTCCGATACTCCGAAAAGCTGGCTACCCCCGACATATCCATCGCCGACCTCATCGGCGAGATCGACCCCATCAAGGTCGCCGAGGGCCGTCACCTGTCCGACGAGACTGCCATCCACTACGGCCTCGTGCCCCGTACCAACCGGGGAATATTCTGCATCAACGAGCTTCCCGACCTGGCCGAGCGCATCCAGGTGGGCCTTTTCAACCTCATGGAGGAACGCGACGTCCAGATCAAGGGCTACCGCATCCGCATGCCCCTGGACGTATTCGTCGTCGCCACCGCCAACCCCGAGGACTACACCAACCGCGGCCGCATCGTCACGCCCCTCAAGGACCGCTACGGCGCCCAGATTCACACCCACTACCCGCGCACCATCGAGGAAGAGATCGACATCATGGAGCAGGAGCGCAACCTGTTTCCTGATGAGGACAAGGTATACGTCCCGTCCTTCATGACCGAGATCGTGGCCGAAGTGACCGCCCGTGCGCGGGGCAGCAACGAAATCAACCAGCGCTCCGGCGTCAGCGTGCGCGTATCAATCAGCAATTACGAGACCCTGATCAGCAACGCCCTGCGCCGTAGCATCCGGTTGGGCGAGTCCATCGCCTGCCCTCGCGTCAGCGACCTGCCGTTCCTCCTCGCGTCCCTGGGCGGCAAAATCGAGATGGAAACCTTCGGCGAAGGACGCGAGGACCGGCTGGTGGAAGACCTAACCAAACGCGCCACGCTGGCCATATTCACCCGCTACTGCAACGTGGAGGACCTGGAAGACATCGTGATGTCCTTTGACCTGGGCAACGCCGTTGAAACCGGCAGCGACGTGCCATCCGCTTCCTACGCATCCGCTCTTGCCAACGTCGACGGCCTCTCAGCGGTCGTGTCGCTCCTCACTGGCGACGACCAACGCCCGGAGGTGCAGGCGTCCGCGGTGGAGTTCGTGCTGGAGGGGTTGCACCTCAACCGCCGCCTCAACTGCGCCCGAACCCCCACCGGCGGCTTCCGCTACGCCCGGTAGCTCAATGAGCATCCCACCACGGAAGTCCTATTATGACCACCAAGATTACAACCGGGAGCCGTTTTGTAACTCTGGAAGAGTTTGCAAAATTCCCGGAGAGACCCCGCTACGAACTGGTATCCGGCATGCTTGTAGAGTTGCCAATGGCAGAGACAGCAGCCCATGAACACACGTGCGCATTGGTTGGTATGCGGCTAGGCCAGCATGTATTTCCAAACCGTTTGGGGTCCGTGCTGGAGAGCAACTACGGTTACGTAACCATCAAACAGGCACCTTCCACCTGCCGCAATGCCGACATATCCTACATCTCCGCGGAACGGGAAAAGCGAAAGGACTTGCACGGGATGTTTTTCGACGGTGCCCCCGATCTCGCAGTTGAGATTCTTTCAGGCTTTGATTCCGACTTGGAGCTACCACAGAAAACGCTGGAATATCTCAACGCCGACGGCAAAGCAGTCTGGGTCATCGACATCGACGCCCGAACCCTCACCATCCACACCTCCGACACGCCGCCACTGATCCTGACCGATGCCGACACCATCGACGGCGGCGACTACCTACCCGGCTTCTCCTGCCCCGTCGCCAACCTGCTGCCGGCCCAGTGATCCCGGAGGTCCCACCATGACGACCCGTAACATGGCCGTCGCGCCGCCCATGGCGCTGGAAGAGTACGTCACACTGTCGATGCATCCCCGCTACGAGTTGGTCAAGGGAGTCCTGGTTGAGCTGATGGTAGCCTCGGAAGAGCACGAACATACCGGTTCACTTGTCAACTGGCACATGTCTGCCCACGTTTTCCCCAACAGGTTGGGGCGGGTTTATACCAGCAACCGCGGCTACGTCACCGGCCCCGACTCACCAGCAACCTCCCGCATGCCCGACGTGTCATTTGTGTCTAATGCGCGCTTGGATCAGCCGGATTTGGCTGGAATGCTCTACAACGGCGCGCCCGACCTCGCGGTGGAAATCCTGTCAGAAAGCAACACCCCAGCGCAGATCGCGCAGAAGATTGAGGAATATCTCAACGCCGGCGGTAGGGCCGTATGGGTAATCGACATCGACGCCCGCACCCTCACCGTCCACACCTCAGACACGCCGCCACTGATCCTGACCGACGCTGACACCATCGATGGCGGCGACTACCTACCCGGCTTCTCCTGCCCCGTCGCCAACCTGCTGCCGGCCCAGTGATCCCGGAGGTACCACCATGACGACGCAAAATATCACTGCCGCACCGCCCGTGACGCTGGAAGAGTACGCCGCGCTGCCCAAGCATCCCCGTTATGAATTGGTCAAAGGAGTTTTGATCGGGCTGATGACAGCGTCCAGAGAACACGAAAGAACTGCGGCAAGGGTAACTCGTTACATGGATACTCATGCCGACCAGCACGATTTGGGCGAGGTGTACACCAGCAACCGCGGCTACGTGACCGGCCCCAACTCCCCCGCCACCTCACGGATGCCTGACGTATCCTTCGTGTCCACCGAACGTCTGGACCGGCCCGAACTTGCGGGCATGCTCTACAACGGCGCGCCCGACCTCGCGGTGGAAATCCTGTCGGAAAGCAACACGCCAGCGCAGATCGCGCAGAAGATTGAGGAATATCTCAACGCCGGCGGTAGGGCCGTATGGGTAATCGACATCGACGCCCGCACCCTCACCGTCCACACCTCCGACACGCCGCCACTGATCCTGACCGACGCTGACACCATCGACGGCGGCGACTACCTGCCTGGCTTCACCTGCCGGGTCGCCGACCTGCTGCCGGCCATCGCCTCACAAACCGGCCAAACCTAGACCAGCGATGCCCGCCGACCCAGCGTGATCCCGTCCGGCAGCGCGATAGTCGCCTTCAGGCTCCGGAACAGCAGGAACTTGCTCACCGACAAATCCACCCGTTCGGCATAGTCTGCAATTCCCGGCGCCAGCAGCAACTCAATATCGTCCTGCTCCGCGCTCTCGTAGGTGTCCAGGTTGCGCCGCCGCCGCACGTTGGTATCGACCGATACCTCCACCGACTCTCCGGTTCAACCCTTCCAGCAGAGCAGGTCAATGACTGCTCGCCCGCCCTTGTTCCGGATCATTTGGGCAGCTTCGGGCGTTATTTCCAGTTGTGCGGTCATATTGTAGCCCTCTAATCCAATCGTGGCCTTCTAATCCAGTGGTTGCCCATCCCAGGGCGCGTCGGGGTCCAGGTACCTGCGCGGAATATCGCCCCGCAGCGCCGCACGAAACTCGTCGGCGTTGTTCATTTTGAGTTGCTTGATTGCTATATCACCCATCAATGCGGCGCCAATGTCCCTGTCGCCATGCGAGACCATCGCCGATAAATTCAGCCACTCGCGGTGGAAATACACGTGATCCCGGTTGCTCTGGATGAACCTCATACGACGCAGCAAACGGATCAACTCGCGAGCTTTGACGTTGGCTATTCTGGGCACGGCTACGTGACTACAGCCATCCGCCGAGGCGTTACCTTACGGAACCAATGCTCCATACCGTCGGCGGTCAACTCGGCCACCAGTTCCGCCATTTCATCCTCGGCTGCCTGGCCGGTCTTGAGCCTTTCCGGTATATGCTCCAGGAAGCAGGCGATGCCATCCGCAACTTCAACCAGCGCTTCCTCTTCCGTATCTCCCTGGCCGTTGGCGTGGTTCAGAGCAGGGCAGACCGCAGCATAGCATTGCAAACCGTCGGGTAAATCATCAAGCCAGACCACAACATCGTATTCCATAACCGCCCCTCCTGCATTGCACCATTATACGGCTTACCCAGATTCGGCAGCCAACAGCAATGCGTTCCGCGCCTCAATAGCCGCCGGATGTACCGGTACCCATTGTCCAGCAGCCGGGCGATGTTGTTGGTCAGGAACATGATCATCGCCCTCCTGCATGTCAACCACCGCCTGCCCGCCCCGGTTCCGGATCATCTGGGCAGTATCAGACGTTATTTCCAACTGAGCGGTCATATCGTAGCCTTCTAATCCAGCGGTTGCCCATCCCAGGGAGCCTCGGGGTCCAGGTACCGGCGCGGAATATCGCCGCGCAACGCGGCGCGAAATTCCCCAACACTATTCATTTTCAGATCATCGATCGCAATCTTACCCATCAATAGGGCGTTGATTTCCTTATCCCCATGCGATATATGAGTAGTTATCGGCAACCATGCATGGTAGAAATATGCGTGGTGCGTGTTATGCCTGATAAACCTCATCCGTCGGAGCAAACGCAGTAGTTCCCGGGTGGTGACGTTGGCAATCCTCGGCATCTCTAGGCCGGCGCTGGAATCGAAGGGTGAGCCACTTTACACACCCAAGGATCAACACCTTCCACAGTCAGGTCCTCAAGCAGCGTGTCAATTTCATCCTGCGCCGCTTGGCCTGTCTTCACCCGGTCGGGTTCTAACTCCAGAAAGCACCCAATCGCTTCGGATACCTCTGCCAAAGCCTCTGCTTCGGTGTCGCCCTGCCCATGGCAGCGGAGCACGGCCGGGCAAATCGCCGCATAGCAAACTGACCCATCGGACAGGGAATCTCGCCAGACCACTACATCGTATTCCATAACCGCCCCTCCTGCGCCACACCATTATACCGATCAATGAGATTCAGCAGCCAACAGCAACGCGTTCCTAGCCTCAATTGCCGCCGGATGCACCGGCGTCCCCTTATCCAAAAACCGCGTGATGTTCTTCGTGAGGAACATCACCATCGCCGCCGGCAGGTCACTCTCCGCCAGTTCGCCCATCTCCGGCTGCCAGGGGTACCGCTTGCGCTTCACGGGGTCCAGCTTGTCGGCCAGGAAAACGATGTGCCCGATGGTATCGCCGCCCGTGGGGTTGCCGGTGGTGTGCCAGTAGATGGCATCGTAAAGCTGGGGATGGTTCAGGCCGTCCTCGCGCTTCAGCAACTCAGCGCCCACCGGCCCGTGCAGGATGGCAGGGTTCCGCCGCTCGTAGTCGGTAACGGGCGGCAGGTCGTATTCCTCCATACGCAGCAGGTTCTCCACGCCCGAGAAATGCTTGGTGGCGTCGTGGGCCAGCGCGGCCAGCCCCACGGCGTCAGAATCCTGCCCGTGCTTTTCGCAAAGGCCACGAGCGATCTGCTCCACCCGCTGGCAATGCTCGAAGAGCCCGATTGGCAGGCGACGCATCCGTCGGTGGATGCGGTCGTACACTCGGCCGGGGATTTCAATGGTGGTCATGGGGTCATCACCTTCGTCTTGGCCTCTATGGCAATTGGAGAACCTTACAATTCGCCAGCCTCGTAATCCTCGTCATCATCATCGCTTTCTGGCTGTGCAGCATCAAGGCCACTGAAGGCAATGCGCCATCGTTCCTTTGCCCACTCAAGCAATTTGGCACGGCGCTCATCGATGGTCTTTACGGTCCAGTCATCATACTGGGCAAGTTCTTGTTCTTGGAAAAACGGCGACTCCGCATAGCAAGGATATTTGGCGCCCTTCGTACCCTTCTTTTCAGGAAACGACTTGTTGCCGTAGAAAGGGTTGTGCTTGGTTAACGCCAGGTTGCCGATGTCGTGCTGGTATTCACCATGTGTGCTTTTATCGAAGCCACCCTGCCAGTAGGGCTGGTTTTCAATAGACTGCGGCAGTACGTGCTCAATAGTATCTTTAAGGCCCGTGCCGCTGATATCCGTCCAGATAATTTTGGGCGATGCGCTTTTGGCTGATGCCAAGTCCTGCTCGTACTCGTATAGGAAATACCTGAGGCCCCTCCTCCCATACCATTTGCGAGGCGTCGCTGCGTCTGTAAACTCGTCAAACCCACGCCTTTCGTCGCTGACGTCGTAAATCTGCTTGATGATGTGGGAGACTTCGTCAAATTCCATCCCATGATAGACACGGTTGGCCAGACGAAACATGTGCGATTGCCGGAAGGTGGCATAATATTGTGCCACCGTATAGAAACGGAAGGCTAATGCCTCACAGAGTCGCACTACCTCAAGGTATTTTTGCGGCTCGGAAGGCCAGCGTGTTCGAACCGCCATCAGCAAAGGCAGGAAGGTTGCAGTTACCCCTATTCTGACCAGTTTGGAATTCCAGAGTTTGACGTCATCCCGGCGTCCTGGGTAGGAAGAAAATGACGAGAATGCGTCGTTTCGATCAGGACTGAGGGCATCACAATAGCAAATGCTCGCCGAACGAAGTCCGTCTATGTACTGTTGCAGTTCGCCCAATAGCTGAACGGATTGCCCATCATAACGTCGGAAATCAAACCTATCCTTGATACTCTTACTTCCCTTCCAATTCCTGGATTGAGGGTCATACTGCATGAGCCAATGCGCACGGAGTAGCCTATCCTCATCTGCGGGTGAACTCAACCCAGCAACCATCAACCGTTCCAGTATGTCCGCCCATGCATCCTTGACCGTCTCTATAAAGATGTCCTTGCTATCTTGTCCCACGTCGAGAGGAGATACAGCGTGCAACAGGTAGTTTTTGACCTTCTCTAGGTCAGTCAACAGTTTACCGCGATCGTTCATCACCTCAAAGATGGTACCGACTGCTGCCGCGTCCTCAACCTCGTACAAGTTGAAATGTAGGCGATCCGTGATATTACTACGCAACTCCCGTAGCCATTGCTCCCGTTTTCCCGTATTGCCCCCCGCCGCGGTCAGATAGTCAGCAATCTGTTTCTTGGCATCCCAGAGCCGTTGTGCCGAAGCTATCGGCGGTCCCACGACGTCAGGTTTCACCGGCAGAACAACGGACTTGAAGAAATCATCGGTGCTCTTGTTGAGTTTCATCTTGTAGAGCGGGAGACCGTCGCGACTTGCCCGGACATAATTCCTCGCGGTTCCTTTGGCCAGAGCGTCGCTGCTTGGGTAATCACTCAGTGCCCGGCTTATTTCATTGAGCAACAGAACGATAGTCGTCAGACGTTGCTGTCCGTCCACTATGTCCCAAACCTCATAGCTCGTCCCTTCGTCATCCTCCACTTTGTCAGACTGGCTGCAGAGCACGATAGTGCCTGTATAGTGGCGATAGCCGGCACTGGAGGAGCCAAGCAGACCAAGATCATCCAGAAATTCAGCGATCTGCCGGTCCTCCCACGCGTAGCCACGTTGGTAGTCAGGAACTTGAAATATTCGCTTGCTGAACAGTTCTTGGAGAGACAGCGTATTATCCACAGGATACCTCTAGGGTGTAACCCTTTCGGTTGCCGGTACGCTCCGCGCACGCGGAATTGAGTTGAGAATTGGCGGAGGATTCGAGGTTAGCCCATCTCACCCAGTCCACGGCCACCCAGCAGGTGCATGTGGGGCCACGCGATGGTCTGGCCGGCATCCTCGCCGTTGTTCACCACCAGACGGTACCCGCTGATGGTGACACCCTCACGCCGCGCCATCTCCGCCGCGACGACGAACAGGTGCCCCATGGTAGCCTCCATCGCCGGGCTGATGTAGTCCAATCCGTTGATGGGCATGTTGGGAATGATCAGCAGGTGCACCGGCGCCTTGGGGTCGATGTCCCGGACGACGAAGCAACGCTCGTCCCGGTAGATCACGTCGGGATGCAGCGGATCCCGGGCCATGGCGGCAAAGGGCGAACTGCGGGCAGGGGTCATGGTCATGGGTATAACTCCTGATTGCTCGTAACATTGTAGGGGCGAATAATCATTCGCCCCGTGTAAATTCGCTGCTACGCCGCCTCAATCTCCTGCAGCGCGATTTCCTTGTGGTCGTGGACGCTGCCATACGACAGTTCCTGCACCTTGGCGCGGCGCGTGTACAACTGAAGGTTGTGCTCCATGGTAAATCCAATCGCCCCATGGCACTGGTGGCCCAGCGAGCAGACCCGCTGGTAGGCTCCGCTGCACCACGCCTTGGCCACGGCGACCTCGCGACGCGCCGTCTGACCTTCGGAAATGGCCCACGCGGCCTGATACGCCACCTGCCGCGATCCCTCAACGTCGGTGGCCATGTTGGCGCAGTGATGCTGCACGGCCTGGAAACTGCCCACCGGCCGGCCGAACTGCGTGCGTTGCTTGACGTATTCCACAGTCATGTCCAGCACCGCTTCGGCGCCGCCCACCATCTGCACGCAATGAGCCGCAGTGGCCCGCGCCAACGTCCGCTCAACGACCGGCCAGCCTCCGCCAACCTCGCCCAGCACGGCATCTGACCCCACCGAAACGTTCTCCAGCCGGATCTCGCACAGCCGCTCGTTGCCGATGGTGCTGACCTGCTCGATCGCCACGCCCGACGCATTGGACGGCACCAGGAACAGCGTGATCCCCTGTTCGGGATTGTCCCCGGCCGGCATGGTGCGAGCGGCCACGATGATGGTGTCGGCGGCATGGGCATCGGGCACGAACAGCTTGGTGCCGCTGATGGTGTAACCGTCGCCGGACGCGCTGGCCTGGGTCTCAACACCCCACGCCTCGGTGGTCGCCGACGGCTCGGTGAGCGCCAGCGTCAGCCGCACCGTGCCCGCGCAAACGCCGGTCAGGATGTCCTGCTTCTGCTGGTCGTTGCCGGCATCCAATACAGTCAGCCCGCCCAGCACGACGGTGGCAAAGAACGGCGCGGGCAGCAGCGCCCGTCCCATCTCCTCGACCAGCACCGCCAGATCCAGGAAGGATCCTCCGGTGCCGCCATATTGCTCGGGGAAGGGAATGCCGGTCCAGCCGAGGTTGACCACCTGGCGCCAGATGTCCTCGCTGAACCCATGTGCGTCCTCTTCCAACTCGCGCACCAGGGTCAGAGGGCATTCCTGGGCCAGAAATTCGCGGGCCGAGTTTTTCAGCATCTGCTGAATCTCGCTGAGTCCCATATCCATAGGGAGAGCCTCCCGCCGCGGGCCGCCTCAGAACGGGCCAGCCGGGCGAAGAATCAAAGTTTGCCAGAGCGCAGCGAGTATAGCGCACCAACCAAAGAGCGGCAAACGGAGACTCGGGATCCGGCCTCACGGTCGTGCCTTCAAGATATCTGGTCTGTATGGATGCGCCTCTCGAGGTTACGTCATCCCCCTATCTTGAGGTCGTTGAGAGCCTTCCGGAGGAACGCTAAACTGTTCCGCAGTTCGGTTTCTCCATTCGGTTCTGTGTCATGCGCCCCTCCGGCTGTCATGTCCAAGATTTCTTTGAAACGATTGGCAGATCCTGGTAGCCGATCCGCGATGATGGTGTCGACACCTTGGCCCCACATGTATTCAGCACTCTGGTGTTGCCAGCTTTCGGGATTGAAATTAGACGGACCATATTTGATTTTTGTCACGGTATAAAGTCTTTCCACAGCAAGCCGGATGAGCCGCCAAGATTCGGCCCGATTACCGTCATCTACCATATGCTCTGCCAATTTTAATCGTTCCGCTACCCTGCGGTTGCCTTCTGTTAAGCCAGAACCCTTCCGCCTGGAATGTTGGATTGACATCGTGACATAGTCATGTCGATCGTAGTGATAATGGCTCACGTCTCGCGCAAAGGTGCCGTTATGAGTCAGAAGGATGATCTGAAACCCATCTTCTAGCACGTCTGAAAGGAGGTCCCGGGCGAACGATTTGAAATGATCTTCATCCATTGACTGGACTGGATCATCTAGTATCGTCTCAAATCAGTATTAGAAGGTCTTGGTGCTGAGCGGTTGAAGTCCCTATGCTGGCTGCAATTTCGGGTTGCGGGGAGGTGCAGCAGCCATGTCGGGAAAGCGATACGCCATCGAGTTGACCACCGAGGAACGAGAACAAGTGAACCGGTTGATCCGGGCCGGCAAACACGCGGCGCGGATCGCCACCCGAGCCCGCATCCTGCTGAGGATAGACGAGGGCTGGAAGGTGCCACAGATCGCAGCGGCCCTGGACGTGTCCGAAGGCACCGTGTACCGGGTCAAGCGGCGGTACTCCGCGGAGGGTTTGGACGGCGTGTTGCGGGATCGGGTCCAAGCCAACCGTTTCCGCAAGCTGGACGAGAAGGGGGAGGCCCACCTGATCGCCCTGGCGTGCAGCGACGCACCGGAGGGCCAGGACCACTGGACCCTGCAGTTACTGGCCGACCAGATGGTGGAATTGGGAGTGGTGGAAAGCCTCTCGCATGAGACGGTGCGGCTCAAGCTGAAAAAAACGTCCTCAAGCCGTGGCGCAAGCAACAGTGGTGTATCCCCAAGGTAGGGGGTGAATACGTAGCGGCCATGGAGGACGTGCTGGACCTGTACGCCGAACCCTACGACCCCAGTCGTCCGGTAGTGTGCTTTGACGAGACCTCCACCCAGTTGTTGGCCGACGTCAGGGAGCCGATGCCGGTCCAGCCGGGGCGACCCAGACGCCAGGACTACGAGTATCGTCGCGTGGGCACCCGCAACATCTTCCTCTGCTGCGAACCCTTGGCTGGCTGGCGCCATCTGGCCATCACGAAGCGGCGTACCATGCAGGACTTCGCCCATCAGATGCGGTGGCTGGTGGATGTAGCCTACCCCGACGCGCCCGTGGTCCGCGTCGTTCTCGACAACCTGAACACCCATCGCATGGCTTCTCTCTACGAGACCTTTCCGGCAGCCGAAGCCCGCCGCATCGTGAAACGCCTGGAGTTTCACTACACGCCCAAACACGGCAGTTGGCTGAATATGGCGGAGATCGAATTCAGCGTGTTGTCCAGAAACTGTTTGCAGAGACGTCACGGGGACGAAGTGGCACTGGCTGTAGCCGTCGACGCGTATGAGATCCGGCGCAACGCCGCCAAGACCACCATCAAATGGGGTTTCAGCACCCAGGATGCCCGCTCCAAACTCCATCGCCTCTATCCCTGTCATTCCTAGATTGATCCGATACTAGTACGAGCATTCGATGGCCCAGAAGCTTTGACCTTGTCACAAAGGCGGCTACTCCGAGCGCGTTCACCTGGGATTCACTGAAAACCTTTAATACGTCTACTTGTTGCCGAGTTTCGGCATCGTCTAAGTTCGCTTTCAGTTCGATTGTTACCGGAAAGCCTCGTCCACTTGGCCGTGGGATATTGATATGGCTGAATGAAGAATATCTGTCCTTCCGCAAATCAGTCCAAATGCGTTCGATGTGAGTGTTGAATGATTGCCTGCGGGCTTCCAAAAATTGCTGCCGATAGGACATCAAGCCCTCACGCACCTTTTCCAGATCCCGTTGAGCTGACTTCCTCGCGCGTTCCCATTTGAGGGATTCAGAAATCTCCAAAGCCTTTTCGTCACAGAGGATGAATCGTTCCCGCAAGCGATAGTCTGGGTCCAAACTCGCTTCGACACCAACCGCCGTTTCTACAGATGTCAACGCCTCAGCGTACGATTTAGCAGCGATCGGGGTAATCGCCAAACCCTCCAGAAGGTTATCGCAACGTTCGATGAAAGCCTCACACTCTTCAGCACTCGTCATAGCGGGAATACTCTCGCCAGTCAGCCTTTTGGCGTTCCGCGCCACCAACGACAGTTCTTCCCGTCCGTTGATAACCTGTTTCAGTTCATCTACTGCGTCGCGTGTCCGATCACCGACATCAGAAAGTGCAGTCTCCCACTCTGTTTCTGACGGCGAATCCGGCAACACGTCGTTATAAAGGGTTACAGCCTCCGAAATTAGATTAACTACCGACGACAAAGCTCCTTCGAACCTGCGCCGAGTGTTCTGTTCGTTGGACCGTATAGGCTCCCAAGTCTGAACAATTTCTACTCTGTCATGTAGCAACGTTTCCGCCGTAGGATACGCGCACAAAGGACACGGTTGAGCATTTGCCCCATGTCGGATCAATCCCGCGTCCGAGAGAATCTTGAATGCTTGAGAGATCGCCAGATTGCTCTCGCCGAGTTCTTGCATCGCAAGTCGGGCGGGTTCGTACTCAGCCCAAGCTTCACGCACTACCTTGTAAACGGTTTCTCGAGCATCAACACTAGCAGTGTGTTGAGCATCTTCTGCTATTGGCCTTTTGGGCCGTAACCGACCCAGAAGCGGGAACGCGTTTTGACGACCGATCGCTTGCTCGGTCCTCAAGGCATCGATAATCTGTCCAGTGTCTTCAAGATTTTCGCCGATCGCAGGAAATTCGCTCTTGGCTACCAAAATCAAGGTACCTGCAATCCGCTCTGGAGTTACAGGTTCAGCGTTTGGTAGAGCACGATTGTGTGCTTGCTTGGCTTCTTGCGTTTGTAAGCTGTCGCCTAATTCGTTCCACATGGACGAGAATGCGGTCCCATGCGGGCTCGGAAAGTCAGCTAATCGGTCGTCTGAAATAACCGACAGACGAACCAGTTCGGTCAATTCATCGAGGCGTAATAAGCGTTCAAAATATGTTCGTCTGCGACTAGGGTCCGAGTTTACGAAATCGCGCAAAGTATGCTGCATGAGCAAGGGCGGAACCCCAGCGAAGTGTTTATCCAATACTGCCTGCTCACTGCCTTGCTCCAATTCTTGATCGTCCAAAAATAGGACAGACTCGCAGGTTGACGTCGCAGTCCTTCCGTAGTCCTTTGTCAACACCCTGCGCAGAGTAAAACCTTCAGAGTCATTCTCGCTAAGGTCGGAAACAAAAGTGGCTTTAACCCAAGTCTCGACTCCCTCCGGGCGAAATTGATTCTGTACACAATCTTCCAGTTCCCTAGGATTGCCGTTGCTACTATTCGCTCGCCGGGACAATGAACCGGTGAATAGCCATTCCAACGATTCGGCAAGACTCGTTTTTCCCGAGCTATTTGGACCATCGATTACCACCAAGTTCCCGCTCATATCGATCGGAACCGACATTTCACGAAACCCGCGAAAATAATTGGCTTGCAGAGAACCAAGCCGAACCGGCGGCGCTATCGGGCCGCTCGATGATTCCTCCTGTGGTGGATCAAAACCAAATGAGGATTTGTCATCGGTGAGTCCGTCGTAGTGTTGCGCGATCCGATTACGAAACCAATTGCGCAACCAACCCGTATCTTCTGCATCAGTATTCCCTGGAAATGCCTTTACAAGGCTTACTCCAACGCTATTGCCACTAGACAGATGCGTCAATGCCTCATCGCCCGTAGGATGCATGTAGTTATCGTCCATATTAGATGTGATCCTTCCAACACCACGCTGGCTTTTTGAGCAACCAAGTGCCAATTATATCACCGCAAAGGTTGTGATTACCCAGCATGTAACGATTCTAGGACGGCCATCATCCTAGCGAGGGTTTGCAGCTCAACCCGCGACTCTATCGACAGAAGCCTTGACGCTTCTCCCCCGATTGCCGCCCGTCATCGCCCCTGTGTACAATGCCGGCATCAACTTCCCCGCCGTCGCATTGCATCTCACGGAGGTGAACCATGTACCAACGACCCACTCTCAGCCTGAGCCAGGTCCGCAACGCCATGAACGCCATGCTGGACAAGGCCGAACAGGAACCCGACCGCCCGCTGGCCATCGCCATCCTTGACGCCGACGCCAAGATGCTCAGCTACGCCCGCATGGACAACTGCCGCGCCCTGCCGCAGCGCATGGCCATCAGCAAGGCATACACCTCCGCAATGTCGGGCTCAGACTCCAACGCCTATGCGGAACGCCTCAAGAACGAGGGCCGCAACATCGCCGACTTCGGCGATCCCCAACTCGTCGCCGTGCAGGGCGCCGTGGTCGTTCGCGACCCCGAGACCGACCTGGTGCTCGGAGCCATCGGCGTCAGCGGCCTCTCTGCCCAGGAGGATGAGGACCTCGCCCGCCTCGGAGCCCAGGCACTCGGCTTGTAGCTGCATAAGCGTTCGGGCTTCACTAACCAAGAAGACGCTCCGATGTCCACCATCAGCGCCGCCCTTGAAGTGGCGCAGGCCATCCCGCTGATCCAGCGCCTCAAAATCAGCGGGATGCTGTCCTTCGGGCCGCAGGGCATCGACCTGCCCTTGGAGCCGCTGAACGTCCTCATCGGCCCCAACGGCTCCGGCAAATCCAACTTCATCGAGGCGCTGGCCCTGCTCCAAGCGGCCCCAAATGACCTGTCCGCGCCGATCAGGCGCATGGGCGGAATCTCGGAGTGGCTTTGGAAAGGAGACGGTGAGCGTCAGATCGCAACTGCCGAGGCGATAATCAGTTGTCCCGCTGGCGCCACGCCCTTGCATCATACCTTGCTCATGTGGCAGCAGGAAGAACGGTTCGAGGTCGCGCTTGAAAGCATAAAAGATCACCGCGACCTCCACGACGAGGAACCATCAAAAGCTTACTACAAGGCAACCACGGATAAAGTAGAAATCAACCGGCTGGTTGAGGATTCCAGTGGCGAACGCGGGATGCGAACCCTGGACCGCGGCACGGTGCGTCGTGACCAGTCCATTCTCTCGCAGCGAGAGGACCCTGATACTTACCCTGAACTAGGCCGGCTACAACAGCAATATCGGAAAATCCGCCTGTACCGGAATTGGGAGTTTGGGCCGGACGCGGGACTGCGCCGGTCGCCACGAGCGGATGAACCCAGCACCTTCCTGACCGAACGCGGCGAGAACCTGCCGCTGGTGTTATCCACACTACGTGGCGACCAGCGCCAGGCATTCGTAAAATCGCTGCAGCAACTCTACGATGGCATCGACAATTTCCAGGTAGAGGTTCGCGGCGGACGCGCTGAACTATTCATAGTGGAGCGGGGCGCTGGAGAGCGATACCTTCCGGCGTCCCGCCTCTCCGACGGCACGCTCCGCTACATGGCCCTGGCCGCCATCCTGCTGGACCCGGAACCACCTCCCTTGGTGGTTATCGAAGAACCCGAACTCGGCTTGCACCCGGACATCACACTGGAAATCGGGCGGATGCTGGCGAAGGCATCTCAACGGACGCAACTGGTGGTGACCACACACTCAAAGGACTTGGTGGATACCTTGTCGGATTACCCGTCAAGCGTGGTGGTCTGCGAAAAGTACGACGGTGAATCCATATTCGAGCGCCTCGATCCCAAGCACCTGACTGAGTGGCTGGAAAGGTACAGCCTCGGCAAATTGTGGAGCGCCGGCGACCTGGGAGGCAATCGATGGTGAGAGTCCGGATTGTCATCGAAGGCGGCGGTAGCGGTGAAACCCCGGACAAGGATTTTCGACAAGCATGGACGCAGTTCTTCGAATCCGCCGGCCTCGTTGGGAGAATGCCCAGAGTGGTGCGCGGGGAAGGACGTGAACAGACCTTTGACAAGTTCAAAACCGCTCTGCAACGCCGCCGCCCCAACGAACTGCCGATTCTGCTGGTGGACAGCGAGGGGCCAGTTGTTCCCGAACGATCAGCATGGGAACATTTACACAATCGGGATAATTGGAGCCAACCCCAAGGCGCTGACGACGACAGCGCCTATCTTATGGTACAAGTCATGGAGACATGGTTTCTGGCCGACCGAGAGGCATTGCGCCGCTTCTTCGGACCGTCGCTCAACGAGAACCACTTCAGCCAATGGCCTGACTTGGAAGCGGTGCCAAAAGACACGGTGCTCAATGCAATGGAGATGTCCACAGCAAATTGTCAGAGGCCGTACAGTAAAGGTAAGGTTTCTTTTGAACTCCTGGGACAGATTGACCCGGACATTGTCGCTACAGCCTGTCCCCACGCCGGCCAACTCCTGGACTACCTGCGCAGGCTATAATCCGTAGCGCCGCCACAAGTTAAAACACCCCGGAGGCCCACCCCATGCCCAACCCCCGCGCCGAATACTCCCCCATCTTCGACCGGCCAAAATTCACCCTGCCCGACGGCGCGAAGGTAGCCGTCTGGTTCATCATCAACGTGGAGGAGTGGGACATCAGCCAGCCCATGGCCCGCACGGTGCTGCCATCGCCGCAGGGAGCCGCGGTCTCTCCGGACATCCCCAACTACTCCTGGTACGACTACGGGATGCGCGTGGGTTTCTGGCGCATGAAGCGCATCCTCAACGACTTCAACCTGCCCTGCACCATCAGCCTCAACGCCGCGGTGTGCGAGGAATACCCTCAAATGGTCCAGTCCTGCCTGGACAGCGACTGGGAACTCCTCGGCCACGGCTACATCCAGCAGGTGCTTCACCGAGAGCCCGACGAGCGCGCCACCATCCGCAAGACTATTGAGGTTATCCGCGAGTTCAGCGGGAGCGCCCCGCGCGGCTGGATGGGCCCCGGCCTCGCCGAAACCTACGACACGCCCGACATCCTCGCCGAGGAAGGTATCGAATACGTCGCCGACTGGGTCAACGACGACCAGCCCTACGAGTTGAAAGTCAAATCCGGCCGCCTGGTCGCCCTGCCCTACACCGTCGAACTCAACGACATCCCCATCTACCTGGTGCAGCACCACTCGGCTCCCGAACTGTTCCGCCGCGCCAAGGACTCGCTGGAAATCATGTTGGAGGAGGGCGAGGAAAACGCGCGCATCCTGTGCATCTCCATGCACCCCTACATCACCGGCGCGGCTCACCGCATCGGCCACTTCCGCCGCCTCGTCGAGTACATCACCCAGCAGGAGGGCGTAACCTTCTGGACCGGCAGCCAAATCCTCGACTGGTACAATGGGCAGGTCGGCAAACCGCGCAATTAACGACGCCGCATGCGTTAGCAGGGAGACGTGAACATGGTGGACATCAAGAACACAGAACTCACCATATCCCTCGGTCCCAACCTCGCACACGCCATCAAAGCGTACGCGGCAAAGGAGGGCACAACACCGGAGGACTTCATCGTCTCCGCGCTCCGGGAACTGAAAAAGCAACGCGCTCTGCAAGAACTCAAGCAGATACAGGACTATGGTCGCCTACAAGCCGAAGCCTTGGGAATATATTCCGAGGACGATCTCTTTCGATATCTGGAGTCGTGAGCGTTGTCTTTGACACCAACGTTTTCGTTTCGGCCTTTACACGTCCGGAAGGGCGGGCGTCCCTTGCGTTGGAGCGAATAGTCGCGGAATGGGACCAACTTTTCATATCACAGCCCATCATTGAAGAACTCCTCAGGGTGCTGGTCGAAAAATTCCACTGGAACCGGGCCAACCTCGCGATGGTAACCAGATGGATCGATCAGAATGCCCATTTAGTAATGCCTACCGAAACCCTCCACATCCTCGCCGACGAACCCGACAACCGTATCCTGGAATGTGCCATCGCCTCACACGCTGACCTCATAGTAACCGGCGATCGCGCGATGCTCGCGTTGGAAACGATCGAAAACACCCGCATCGTCACCCTCGCTGAATACCTGAACACCGTTGACAACTCGTTGATAAACAATTGATTTACGTTGAAATTAGCCCGAAAATCCGTTCATAACTCCCCAATCGCAGTTCACACTCCCACAACAACTTTGTAACCACCGATACCCGCCTGTACCGCTATAATCTTGTCAACGCAGATCTCAAACCTATCTCCGCCCATGTCCACCAGTTATCAACGACAATCCACGCAGACCCCAGCAGATTGTCAACGTCATCAACGCCTTTGGTATTACTGCTATCTATACTTAGATGACATCAGAACATGATTGACACCGTAAGAATTAACGTCAAAGCCGGAAACGGCGGCGACGGTTGCATCAGCTTCCTCCGCTTGAAATACCAGCCCCGCGGTGGACCAGACGGCGGCGATGGCGGTGATGGCGGCAGCGCCTACATCGTGGGCGACAACTCCATCAACACGCTTCTGCATCTCAAATTCAACAGCACCTTCTACCTGCAGCGAGGCACCCACGGTAAGGGCAAGAACCAACGTGGCGCCAACGGCAAGGATCGCCACATCCCGGTACCGCTGGGTACCGTAGTCTGGCGGATGCACCCCGATGGCAGCAAGTATTTCCTGGCCGATATCACGTCCGACGAGCCGGTCCTGATCGCCCAGGGTGGTCAGGGTGGTTGGGGCAATGCCCGTTTCGTGTCCTCCACTAACCAGGAGCCAATGCTGTCGGAGTCGGGTAAAAAGGGCGACTACTCCGTCCTGTGGCTGGAGCTCAAACTGCTTGCCGACGTCGGCCTGTTGGCCAAGCCCAACGCCGGCAAGTCCACGCTGATCTCCCGGTGCTCTGCTGCCAAGCCCAAGGTCGCCGACTACCCCTTCACCACCGTCGAGCCTGTGCTGGGCGTGGTCACCCACGGCGGACAGGACTTCGTGATGATGGAGATCCCCGGCCTCCTGGAGGGCGCCCACCGCGGCATCGGCCTGGGCCACCAATTCTTGCGCCATGCTGAACGCGCTCGGGTGTATGTGCACCTCATTGATGGTCAGTCCGACGATCCCGCCGGCGATTTCGTCATGCTCAACCGCGAACTCCGTGAATTCAGCCCCATGCTGGCGGCCAAGCCTCAGGTGTTGGCGGTTAGCAAACTGGACACCACCGAGACCTACGAACTCCGCGATGTCATCGAGGAGGAACTTCGCAAGGCTATCAGCGAGATGGACGAGTATCCATCTACGCCTGACGACACACCCATCCACTTCATATCTGCCGTCTCCGGGGAGGGTATCGACGGGCTTTTGGGACGCTTGGCCAACATGCTGTCCGAAGCGCCGCGCACCGGCCTGGACGAGTCCGAGTGGGAGGATGAACCGGTCGTAGCAGTGGGTGAGACCACTACGCGGGAACGACCTCCGCTGGGGGTGTATCTGGACGGCGACACCTACGTGGTGGAATCCGAACGCCTGGAGTCGCTCACCGGCCGCGCCGACATGCGCGACTACCGCGTGATGCTGCAACTCTGGCGCGAGATGACTCGTCTGGGCATCGCTCGCAGGCTGGAGGAAGCCGGCATCGAGCCCGGCGACACCATCCGCATCGGCAGCGCCGAGTTGGAGTGGTTCTAGTGTCGTCAAGTCTCCCCAAGCAGACTCGTCTCCCCTGGCGGGAGAGGGTTGGGGTGAGGGGGAAGCTGTGAAACGGCGCATCGGGATCCTGGGCGGCACCTTCGACCCGCCCCACCTGGGACACCTGTTGATTGCCGAGACTGCCCGTGTCACCCTCGACTTGGAGTCGGTGCTGTTCCTACCCGCCGGCGAACCGTGGCTCAAGTCCGGACAACGCATCACCCCCGCCGCTCACCGTCTGTGCATGGTTGAACTCGCCGTCGCGGACAACCCCGGCTTCTGTGTTTCAGACCGCGAGATTCGCCGCACCGGCGCAACCTACACGGTGGACACCCTGCGCGAACTCCGCTGCGCCTACCCCGACGGTACACAGTTCTACTTCATCGTCGGCTCCGACGTACTCGACCAGTTCCATCGCTGGAAAGAGCCTGAAGAGATCCTGGAATTGTGCCGCTTGGCGGTGATTGAGCGTCCCGGCGGCCCCGTGAGAGGAATCCAAGTGCTGGCCGAGCGGTTCCCCGCCGCGGTCGAGTCCGGCGCCGTTCTGCCCGTGTCCGGCCCTCGCGTGGACTTCAGCGCGTCCGACATTCGCCGTATCCTCGCGGATGGCCAGTCGGTGCGCTACCAGGTCCCCGACCCGGTCGCTCGTTACATCACCCACCACGGCCTCTACCGCGGATGAAAACTGATAACTCCCGGTTGCCCGAGCGAATCATCCACTATGCGGTAGGGGCGAATAATCATTCGCCCGTAATCTTGCCTCCAAATCGATACCCTGACCTGCCAAACGACCGGTGCGGCAATCTCATGGGTAATTCGGTGAGTGCGGTAATGCAGCCCTGAAATCCTCACGGAGTTAATGACATGACAGCCAAGTACGACGAAATGGTAACCCGGCTGCTGGATCTGGCGCTGGAACGTGGCGCCATCCGCTACGGCGATTTCACGCTTTCGTCGGGCCGCAAGAGCGCCTACTATTTCGACGGACGCCTGATCAGCCTGGACCCGGAGGGTGCGTACCTGCTCGGCCATGCGCTGCTGCCACTGCTGGCGCAAGCCGGCGTCGGCGCAGTGGGAGGCCCGACCCTGGGCGCTGATCCCATCGTGGCCGCCGTTGCAACCGCGTCCTGGCAGCAGGGCACACCCATCCCGGCCTTCATAGTGCGCAAGGAGGCCAAGGGCTACGGCACGGCCCAATTGATCGAGGGGCCGTTGCCGCCGCAAGGAACGTCGGTGGCCATCGTTGACGATGCCTGCACCACCGGAGGGTCGCTCTTCCACGCCATCGAAGCTGCCGAGGAAGCCGGCTACAAGGTCGGGCTCGTCTTGGCGGCTCTCGACCGCAACGAGGGCGGCAGCGACGCCATCCGCCAGCGCGGCTACCGTTTCGCCTCGCTCCTAACCGCCGGCGAAGACGGGCGCATACGGCCCACGTAGGTATGAGTATTTCGACGGCTAGCTCGGGCGCTCAACGCGCAACGAAAGCGACAGCTACTGAAGACACTCTGACCGCAGAGATTAACGACGGTCGTACCATATCCGTGCCTCTGGCGTGGTATCCGCGGCTATTGGATGCTACACGCGAAGAACGTGAGAACCTGCAACTAATCGGCAATGGTGAAAGCATCCACTGGCCAGACCTGGACGAGGACGTGAGCGTTCAGAATTTGCTGAATGGCCAGCCATCAGGCGAAAGCGCGGCGTCGTTCCAACGGTGGCTCGAAGCCAGGCGTCAGGGGAAAAGCCTCACGTTGGATAAATTGCGGGCGCAAAGGTGATGCGCAGGTTTTCCGAGCGCGGCTACCGGTTCGCCTCCCTCTTCACCTCCGGCGAAGACGGCCAGATCCGCCCCGCGTAGCAAACCCTTTAGACAGAAACGATATTGAGCCCCGGCAACCGCCGGAAGTGCCGGCGGTTGTTGCTCAGCAGCGTCAGGCCATGCCGCAACGCAGTGGCGCCGATCAACAAGTCCATGTCGGGGATGAGGGTTCCAATGGCGCGAAGCCGTGACCGCTCGGCGCCGAATATCCGACAAATGGGAAAATCCAGGTTGATCACGGGGAATGGCCTCAGGAAATCTGTCAATGCCCTTTCGTTACGCTCGGGATCGTAGCTGCCCGTCGTTCCTTCAAAAAGTTCGGCTAACGACACGATGCTGATGGCGATGCCTTCCGGACGCAGGGTATCTAGATGTCGCACAGTTCCAAGATGCTGGTTCAGGTAACTTATGGCCCAATCAGTGTCCAGCAAATACCTCAGCGATTCACCCCTCGGGCGCGCAGTATATGCAGTCACAGTCGAAGCCCCTGTGGCGAGAGGTGTAGATATCCCGGATCAGCTTGTCGGCGTCAACGCTGCCAACCCAGCCGCCGGCGGAGGCCATGGATATTTCGAGGCGTTCCTCCGGTGAGAGGTTGTACGCTTCGTCAAAGCTGATCAGGATTTCATCCCCCTCTCCGAACTCCACCGGCTCCAGCGGCACCAGCACGCCATCTTTGAACTTTGCCCTGATTGTCCTGAGCATTTCGTTGTCCTTTGCTACCCGCCCAGCCCCGGCTTCTCGCCCCCGAACAACAGCGGCTGCGCGGTGATCACAGCCGTGACTCCGTCCACATCGTCCGACGCCACGCTGAGCCGCCCGCCTATTTCCACGGCGCGCGTGCGCACGTACCCCAACCCGATCAGGCCAACGCCGTCCGCCGTCGGTACGACCGTCGCCGACGTCACCAGACCCATCGCGTCGCCCGCATCGTCGTTCAGCCGCGCGCCCGGCAGCGCCGACGCCGACTCTGTAGAATCACCGCCGTCCGTTTCGAACCGCAGCGTCACCATGTACTTCTGCACCTTGTGGTAGGTATCCAGCCGCGCGATGACCTCCTGCCCGATGTAGCAGCCCTTATGGAAGTCGATCGCGCCAATCAGCCCGGCTTCCAGCGGGTTGTAGGTGTCGCTCATTTCTGATCCGTAGGCCGGCTGCCCATTGGCGATCCGCAACGTTTCGGCGGTTTCCGAACTGATCGCAACCGCGCCGGCAGCTTGCAGGGCCGCGGCGGCGCGGTCCGCCGTATCCGGGTCGGAAAAGACCAGTCGGTGAACGGGTGGGCGCTGAGGATCATCCGGGTTCACCGGCAGCGCCACCTGCAGGTCGGCCGCCGGTTGAGCGCGCTCCAGGATTTCACTGGCCTCCGGGCCCGTCACCGTCAGCATCACCGTGTCGCCCGTTACGTCCTCAACCTCCAGGTCCTCCATGATGGTGTACTTGTCCAGGAAGTCGATCACCGCCTGCTGCTGGCCCGGGCTGGTGATCATCAACTGGTGGTCGCCGCAGTGGACCACGTACACCAGGTCAACGATCCTCCCCCGGTCGCTGGTGAGCACCGTGACCGCAACCTCGCCGGCCTCGCCGTCCGGATCGATCAGGTTGGTGGACAGGCGGTTCAGCAGATCCCGCGCGTCCTCCCCGGTCAGCCTCAGGCGACCTCCGTTGCTGGGAAACACCGCTGCCCTCTCGGTGGCGGCGCGAAACTCTTCGGCGGTATGAGCATTAATCGAAGCGGTGGTAGCCATCAGGGACCTCACAATTGTTAGGGGCGGGTTTCAAACCCGCCCCTACGCCGTTCCTTGAATGTCGAGTCGTGTGTCAGACGGCAAACGAGGTGCCGCAGCCGCAGGCCTTCTTGGCGTTGGGATTCTCAAAGACGAAGCCCTTGCCGTTCAGTCCATCTGAGAAGTCCAACTGCGTGCCGACCAGGTAGATGTAAGACTTCTTGTCCACCATGACCTTCACGCCGTATTGCTCGACGATCTTGTCCGACTCGCGCTCCTGGTCAGTGATGTTGAGGTCGTAGGTAAGCCCGGAGCAACCACCGCCCTTGACCGCGACCCGAAGTCCGACGTTGTCGGTGATCCCCTCTTTCTCGGCAAAATATCTGATTTTCTCGGCGGCCTTCTCCGAAATCTCTACGGTGAGTTCCACGCCGTTCTGGGTGATGGGCATATTTGAATAACCTCCTCGTGGGGGGGTTGGGGTGATACGTCGATTCTACGCAAACGGAGGCATTGCCGTCAAATGAATCCGTTTTCTGTTCTTGACCGGGAGGAATCCACGCTACCGCGACATCATTTCCACCTGGCGGTACTTTCCATCGGCGCCGATCACGGTCAGAAAAACCTCGTCCGAACCCTGGTTGTCGTCGTGGCCGTATTTGAGACGAAAACCGTCGATGTCTATGACCTCCGAATCATGCAGCGCGTCGATGAAGCATTCGCGGCTGAGATCGCGCCCGCAGGTTTCGAGGCCAAAGATTGCCAGGCGGCCGGCCAAGTATCCCTCCAGCGAAACAAACCCCGGTTCCGCCTGGGGATTGTAAGCGGACAGCGCGGCCTGGTACCTGGCGACCACCGGAATACTGGCGTCTTCAGGGAAGGGTACTATCTGCGTAACGTACACGCCGTGCCCGTCTTCTCCCAGGGCGTCTGAGAAGGCGACGCCCCCCACGAAGGACATTGTGACGAACACCGGATTTATTTGGTTGCGTACTAACTCAATCGCCGTGGCGACCGCATCCTCGGTGCCGATCATGACCACCGCTTCGGGGTTGGCCTCGATGATGCCGGACGCTGCTTGCCGGACCGCGCCCGAGTTCCGTTGGTAATGCCACGCTCCGACCGGCTCCAGAACTCGACGTGCCAGCGCTTGCCTCACGCCCTCCAGCCCGCTCTTCCCGAAGGAGTCGTCCTGGTAGAACACCGCCACCCGGGTGATTCCCAGATCCTCGGTCAGGCGGGCGATCATTTCCTCCGTTTCCTGGTAATACGAGGCGCGGAGGTTCACCACATTGTCCAATGCCGGGTCGCGCAGAAATTCCGCTCCGGTAAAGGGCGCCAGGAAAGGCACCCCGGCATCATGGGCCAACGGGGACGAGACCTCCGTCGTGGGTGTCCCCACCGCTCCGATCAGGGCGAAAACCCCGACTTTCTCGATGAGCCATTTCGTGGTGTGAAACGCGTAGTCGGTTTCGTAAGAGTCGTCCATGGTTTTGAGTTTCAACTCCCGGCCGTGAACGCCTCCGGCCTGGTTGGCCTCGTGGAACGCCGCCTCGATGCCCAGGCGCATCCCCTGGCCCAGTGCCTTGGATGGGCCGCTGAAAACTGCCGTCTGTCCGAAAAGTACCTCACCGTCGGAGATCCCCGGGTCTTCCTTGCCACCGTCGGCGATGTTTGCGGAGTTTGCCGAACGCGAGCGCTTATCGTCATCCATCGACGCCGTGGCGTCCTGCGCGCCAAGGCACGCCATCCCCGCCACGGCCACCAACAACGCTACGCCGATCATCGATGGCAAGAAATTCAAAACCAGTGACCTCACCGACTTCATAGCCCCGCCTCGTCCACCGGAATTGTCGAAACATTTCTACAAATGAATCAAAATTCGTGTGCCGGTTTTAACCGAAATCTGGCATAAATGCAAACCTGGCGCAGAATCCGGTTTGTATTTTATCAGTTACGGTCCCCCGGAGTGCCGTAAGCTGTGCCCCTCAATTGTCGGAATGCTTCGGATTGATAGCCCATCCGACCTAAAACAAGGGCCGTTGCGGATCGTCCTGCGCTGCCGGCACGATGTTGGCGATGGCGTCGAACCACTCCTCGGTGGCATAGTACGTCCGGTGGTTGAAGTTCCGCAGGAAGGGATGGTCCAGCCCACCGTCCTCCGGGTCGGCGTACATCAGCACCGGCCGCGCCGGCTCCGCGGTATGCGACGCGTACATCAACTCCGAGTACATCCCCGTGGACAACCGGCCGCCCATGGTGATCCGGTACGCCGCCACGCATTGGGCCTGCTCCACCATCGTCAGGTCCCGGTGGCGCACCTGGTTTTCCATGTCGTCCCACACTTCCAGCGCCTCCCGCGGATCCAGGGTCATTGGAAAATCCGACGGCAGCCCGTCCTTTAGCGTGCCGGCGTTGCCCAGCGGCCACCGCGCCTCGTCGGCGGTGATGATGATCTCCGTTACGCCGTCGGCGCACGCCGCCCGTGCCTTGTCGAATACCTGCGGAGTCCCCTCGTCCAGCGTCAGCGGGTCAAACACGATGAAACGCCGATGGAGTTCTCCACGGATCCCGTCAATGCTGGCACGCCGGTCGGCGTCGTACCGAATGGCGGTGATCGGAAAACTGGAGTACACCACCGGATACCGCCGGCGGTGGAAGATCAGCCGGTACAGCATCTCCGCCGGATGCTTGACGCCCACCACGTAATGGGGAATGTCCCGCCGCTCGTACAGGTTGCGGGCCAGCAGATCTGCCATCGCAATTTCCGCCGACCGCCAGGCCAGGATCTCCCGCAGCCTGAGCTGGAAATTGGTGTGTTGCTCGGCGTCCCGACGCGCCAGCGCCGCCCGTATGTCCAGCATGTCGTCCACCAGCGTGATGATGCAGTCGGGCCGCCACCGCCGGATGGTCGGGATGTCGATCAGCGAAAACTGCCGGCCGCTGGTGTAATAGGTCAGGTGCGTGGACAGCAGGCTGTGGCGCGGGTCCAGGTCCTCCATCTGCTCTGCGATGGATAGGCCGGCCCGTTGCCAGGCTCCCAATTGGTACCGTGGCCGGAATGCTGCCAGGGTGCTGGCCAGATCGTCACCCTGCTGGGCGAAAACGTCCTCCACGCTGGCGGTGAACAGTTCTCGCGGATCCGGACCGCCCTGCGGATCAGGGTACCCGTGTGTACCGGTGGCGCCGCCAATGTCGCCGTTAGCCCGCAGCCGGTCCAGCAGGTTGGCGACAACGACATCCTTGTTGACGCCGGAGATGCCGGCCAGTAGAGCGCGCATGCCATAACGATGCCCGTTGCCCTGCCTTCTGTCAAGACGGCTCAACAAGCGTAACTGTTCAGACTTGCTGGGCCATTTCTGCGTCCAACTGTCATTCCGGCGAAAGCCGGAATCTAGGAAATCCCAATCAGTACCATCCTGTCTATCCTGTACATCCATGCAATCAAACCATAAAGCGGAACACAACCAACTAGCAGCCCGTCTGAGGATTAGGTTCCAGTGTTGATGGGAGCGTGTCAGGGGGAGGGTTCATAAGGTCAGCGGGCTTGGCGATGTGGTATTGCCCAACGGGTGGCAGTGGCGGAAGAGCTTCAGCAGGTTGTGGCCGGTGCAGATCAGCGACCACTCGCCCTGGACCTGCTCCAATCCCCGCAGCAGGAACTGCCGGAAGCCTCTACCCTGCTTGATCTGTCCGAATACCGGCTCCACCGTCTGCATGCGCAACGCGTACCTCTGGCGACCCCGCTTGGTCTGTCCGCCTATGGCGGACGGCGCATCCGGTCCTTGGGGGAGAGAGCTTTGGGGATGCGTCCTCTGGGCGCGGGCGGCGGTCGGTGGCTGTGGCGGGTCTTTTCCGGCACGATGAAAGGGTCGGTGCCCATGGCCTGCAAGTCGGCCACGGCTTGGGCCGAGTAGTATCCGGCGTCGGCGGATACTTCCCTGGGTACCACGCCCACATTGGCGATGGTCTCCTCGATCATCACCACCGCCTGCTGTTTGTCCGAGGCCTGGTTGGTGGCTCTGGCCGCAATGATCACCTGATGCTCATGGTCCACCACCGCCTGGCAGTTGTAGGCTTGCAGGAAGTCCCGCCCGCCAGCAGCGGGCATGATCCGAGACTCCACATCGGTGAAGTTGCGCTGGGCCTTGTCGTCAGGCACTCCAGGATGATCCTTGCCCTCAGCCTCAGCCTGTTCCGCAGCGGCCTGAGCCTCGGCTTCCAAGGCTGCCAGCGCCTCCCGGATCCTCTCCAACCGACCCTCCCGAAAGGACAACTCCACAGGCAACTCATCACCGCGCTTGTCCTTCCCGTACCGCCGATCCTCCTCCTCGTCCACCTCCTGGGCCAACCGCAGCAACTCATCCACCTCACCCTGCAACTGCGCTTCCTTCTCTTTCATGCGCTTATAACTCATCGCCTGGTGTTTCGACGCATTGGCCCTGACCTTGGTGCCGTCCAAGGCCACGTGACCCAACTTCACCAGCCCCGCCCGCTGGCAAAACACCAGCACCTGTAGAAACAGTCCGGACAGTACCGCCAGATGGTCCTTGCGAAAGTCCGAGATGGTGCGGAAGTCGGGGGTGTTGTTGGCCGCCAGCACCCGGAAGGCGATGTCCTCGTGCAGCCTGGCGGCGATGCGCCTTGATGACGGCACCCCGACGCAATAGGCGTACAGCAGCACCTTCACCATCATCCGTGGATTGTAGGGCGGGCCGCCCCTCCGCTCACCCTCGTAGCGGGCCGTGATCTCAGACAGGTCCAACTGGTCAACGACGTCTGAGATGAAGTAGGCCAGGTGATCCTCGGGCAGCCACTCCCGCAGGGCTGCGGGCAGCAGCAATTGCTGGTCAGGATCATAGGGCAGATAGGTCTTGCTCATCACCGGCTCCCCAAAACTGGACTGCCTTCATCATACCTTCTCCATCTCGCTGACCTATTTCTCGGACGGGCTGCTAGGGCCGTTCGATTCTCCAGGAAATCCCCTCGCTGCCTTTTCCCGCTGCCAATGACACTTCCCCATTTCCCTAACCCTTCACCTGTCCGTACCATATTAACCAATACCCCAAATCCAACCGCCACCCAGGCCGCGAGCCATCCAATGCCCACGTCCAAACACCGTAAACATCGCTCCCCCAAACCCTCCCAAATGCTCGCCAAAACCACCAATATCACCCCCAAAATCGTTCCCGCAGCCCCCATTCAGCCCCACGACCCGCCATCGGTCCTGCTTGAATTAGCGGAAATGAACGGAAATGAGCGGGAAATCGATCTTTCCGCCCTTTCGCCTCGCCAGCAGGCCGCCCTTCCCATCGTCGCCGGTTCCCCAACCATCGTCCAGGCCGCTCGCACCGCCAACGTCGGCGAATCCACTCTGCGCCGCTGGCTCACCGACCCCGCCTTCAGCAACTGTCTCGCCGAACTTCGCCGTCAGTCCGCCAACATCGCCCGCCAGAAACTCCTGGAACTCACCCCGCTCTGCGTCTCCGTCCTCGCCGACGCCATGCAAAATCCCGACCCGGCCATCCGTCTCCGTGCCGTCAACTACGCCCTGTCCTTCAACCTCCGCGCCGCCGAACTCGAAAACCTCCGCTCCGACCTCGACAGCCTCGAAACCGCCATCGGCCTCCACCAACAACCCTCCTGACCCCCTCATGCCTGATTCCGAATCCTGCCCATCCCCTTCATCCATGACAATTCCCCCCGCCGAGGTAATCCCATGACCCTTTCCCAAATCCGTCGTCGCATCAACGCCCTCAAGCGCAGGTTCGCCACCGAACTCGCCATCATCAAGCTCCGCCGCATCGCCGAAGCCGTCTCCGACCACTGGGACCCCGACCAACCTCCCGAACCCGCCGAAGTCATCGAGCGCTTTGTCAAAGCCGGCTGGCGCCTCCCCACCTTCGGTAACCTTCGCCACTGCCTGGATAATGCCCGACGCCAGAGGGACGTCCCCTACCCTGAAGACATCGTCATCAACCTCCTTCCCTGGATTGACGGCGACCGCTACCACAAATTCCTCCGCTGGGACCTTCCCGCACCTGCGCGCTAGCCGTGCCCTCAACCCGGCTTGGACCGATCATCCAAAGGCCCTGGTAGCCGAACCAGGGCCATTCCAAAGTTACGTGATCTTCTTGCATCCGCTCATCCTGAGCCTGTCGAAGGATGAGCTCGTGGTTCGACAGGCTCACCATGAGCGGGATGCATGGGGACTTTGGAAAGGCCCTGGCAGCCGACCAGTTCACGTTGACAACCCCCTTCACGCCCGCCTACCATCCTGCATACCCAGGTAACACGGTGGGGGATCCATGAAGGCATCCTATTTCGGCTGCATGAGCTACTCGGATCGGGACAAGTTTCCCGACGGCTGGCCGGTGCCGCCCGCGTTCCACGACCCGGAGGTCTCGCAGCGCTCCTACCGGGAAGGCATGGCCGAGTGCGAACTGGCTGAAGATGTCGGGTTCGACTGGATCAGCCTCTCTGAGCATCACTACTCCGGCAACCGCACCACGCCCAATCCCGCAGTCATGGCCGCCGCCGTCGCCGAGCGCTGCAAAACGGCCCGTATCGCCCTGCTCGGCCAACTACTCCCCCTGAACAACCCCGTCCGCGCCGCCGAGGAAATCGGGATGCTCGACAACCTGACCGGCGGCCGCCTCATCGCCGCATTCATGCGCGGCACCCCCGGCGAGGACCAAGTCTACGACCTAAATCCTGCCGAAGGCCGCGAGCGTCTAATCGAGGCTATGGACTTGGTGCTCAAGGCTCTATCCGAGCCCCAGCCATTCTCGTGGGAAGGACGTTTCTACCAGTACCGCACCGTTTGCGTTTGGCCTCAGCCCGTGCAGCGTCCCCTGCCGCCGCTCATCGTGGCCACCCGCAGTCCCGACACCGTCCAGTACGCTGCCCAAAACCGCCTGAGCCTCGGCGTCTCCTACGATCACCCCGACGACATGACCATAACCGTTGGCAAGTATCGCGAATGGTGCGCCGAGGCCGGCTGGGAACCGTCGCCGGACGACATCGTGTACCGCGGCGGCATCTGCCTGGCCGAAACCGACGCCGAGGCGTACAGGCTCAGGGACCGCGTCGAGGCCGCCGGCGGTGGCAGCGGCACGTTCATCGGCCGTTCCCTGTCCCAGGCCGTGCAGTCCGCCCGCTCCGCCGGCCAAGCGGCTGCCGCTACTCCACGCGCCCGCACCGGCGGAACCATCCGCATGCTCAACTTCGTCGGCAGCCCCGACACCGTCGCCGAGCAACTGCGCGAGTACCACGACAAATGCGGCGTCGGCGTAGTGGACTTGGCCTTCCAGCAACCCGGCCTGAACCACAAGGACGTCACGGCCCAAATCGAACTCTTCGGCAAAGAAGTCCTCCCCCAGATCCGCGAATTCTAAATCTTGGCGCCGAAGAACTCTTGAACCCCGTATCGTCCGGAGTTGCTGTAAAGCATGGGATACGGTCGAGCCAATCCTTGGAGCGGGCTAACCTATGGTCGTTCGTCGATCAGTCGTTCATCGCTGCGGATGTTACGACAGCATCCCCCTCAGGCTTAGGGCTGCGCCTCCAAACCCTCCAACGATGAATACGATGGTGTAGAACACGGTATGCTCCTCCCAGGGAATGACCACCGTCCAAAACAGCGCCCAACAGACTGCCGCGACAACACCCGCAAACAAGCCCGCTATCAACGGGATTATGAAGTATTGCATTTTAGTTCTCCTGATCCGTTGCAACGTTTTCAGGACCAACGGTTTCAACGAACGAACGCAGTATTTTGCGGCGTCTGACGTTCTTTCTGCGGGTGAATCCGGCACCATACAGGTTGTTGATTATAGTCACTTTTGCGGCCCCGATGCAGGAACCCGTAGCATCGTTGTCGCTCGATGTCGGCGAGGGCGAAACTTTCGATCGCACATACACTGCGACAAGCAAGGCCAGGTTGAACACCGCAGTGATGACCCATTCGGGGGTGAGCAGCCCTGCGAAAATTTCACCGAAGTTTTCCAAGAACCCCTCCTGATACGTCGAGAGCCGACTGGCATGGACCCGCAACTACAACCCACAGATACAGATTGGTGCGCATTTGAACACAGCGAAGTTCACGACAAGATATGCACACCTTGTGGATAACATTATTTTACCATCACCTTACTGTTGGATGCCAAAGGCCCTGCTGATGGCGGCGCGCAGATTTCCACGCTACGAATTCCCGTCTATAATCCTGCATTGGACATGTGGAGAAGACCATGACTAATTTCAACACCGGCTCCGTACACGCCAACGGCATCGATTTCCATTACCTCGAGATGGGCGACGGCCCGCTGGCCATCTGCCTGCACGGCTTCCCTGACCACGCCTACTCCTTCCGCCACCTGCTGCCCGACCTGGCCGCCTCAGGGTTCCGCGCCGTCGCGCCGTTCATGCGCGGCTACGCTCCCACCTCCGCGCCGGCCGATGGACGCTATCACTCCGCCCTCATGGCCCGTGACGCCGTGGAACTCATCGGCGCGCTGGGAGCCGAGCGCGCTTACCTCATTGGCAACGACTGGGGCGCCGGAGCAGTCGTCGGAGCAACCGCCCTCGCGCCCGAGCGGGTCATCAAGCTGGTGACCATCGCGTCGGGCCGCGTCGACCGCGAGCTGAGCATGGAGTTCGAGTACCTGCGCGGCACCTGGCATGGCTTCTTCTTCCAACGACCCGAAGCCGATGAGATCGTCGCTCACAACGACTATGCCTTCGTCGAGGGATGGTGGCGCTGGGCCTCGCCCGGGTGGGACATACCCGCCGAGGCGCTGGAGAGCATCCGCTCCACCTTCCGCAAGCCTGGCGTGGTGCAGGCGGCCCTGGGCTACTACCGCGCCCGCTACGACGCATCCCAGGTGGACGACCAGGTGCGTGCCGACCAGGCCGTCATCAGCGCCGGCCCCATCGCGGTCCCGACTCTCGCGCTGCACGGCACCCGCGACCGCCCCCGGCGTCTGGAGTCCTTCCTGAGTTCAGGGATGTACCAATACTTCAAGGGTGGGCTGGAAAAGGTCATCATCCCCGGCACCGGTCACTTCATGCACCAGGAGCGCCCCGAAGAGGTCAACCCCAAAATCCTCAAGTTCCTGCAACGGTAAATGCCGCCATCGTGTAGGGGCGAGGCATGCCTCGCCCCTACGTTTTCCCCCAGTATCCCGTTTATCCTGCTGCAGGTCCGCCTTCGGAGGATGCATCCATGCAAAAGCAGATGTGGGACACCATCGCCGACATCCAGCAGCAGGTCGTCGCCTGCCGAAAATGCCCTCGCCTGGTCGAGTGGCGCGAGGAGACCGCCCGCGTCAAGCGTCGCATGTACCGCGATGAGGACTATTGGGGCCGCCCCCTGGCCGCGTTCGGCGACCCCGACGCCCGCCTGCTGGTGGTTGGCTTGGCCCCCGCCGCTCACGGAGGCAACCGCACCGGCCGGATGTTCACCGGCGACCGCAGCGGCGACTGGCTATTCGGCGCCCTGCACCGCGCCGGCTTCGCCAACCAGCCCGAGTCCGTCCGGATCGGCGACGGCCTGGAACTCACCGGCGCGCTGATCACCGCCGCCGCCCGCTGCGCGCCGCCCCAGAACAAGCTGCGACCCGACGAACTGACCGCCTGCCGTCCCTACATCACCCGAGAGATCGAACTGCTGACGGATCTCCGCGCCGTGGTGGCCCTGGGACGCATCGCCTTCGACGCGTTCCTGCGCGCCTACGCCGCCGCCGGACGCACCCCGCCGGAGCGCAAGCCGCCCTTCGGCCACAACGTCGCCACCGAACTGCCCAACGGCGGCCCCATCCTCATCGCCAGCTACCACCCCAGCCAGCAGAACACCCAAACCGGCCGCCTGACGCTGGATATGCTGGACGCGGTGTTCGCCAGGGCGCGGGCGGTGTGCGAGGGGTGATGCTATAATCGAACTTACAATCTGACACGTCAATTTGCAGGGAGCGCATCATGTCTCACTCCAAAAACTGCCGCCCGGTTGAAGTCAGGGGCCAAGTCCGCGGTGTCCAAATGAACCCGCCGGGTAGTAAGGGTGGCGGCGGAACCTTCCAACTGCTCCTTGAAGATGGCACTACCATCGTCAGCCCTTACCCGGAGGAGTGGCACCTTGAGGTCGGGGCGGCGTTCCAGGCCAACGACCTGCGCCGCGCCATTGTCTCCGGCATCGGTGAATACTCACCTGACGGGGAACTACAGCGCATCAGGGAAATCGAATCCTTCGGAGTGGCTTGGGTTGACGATTGGGAATCTGCTGTCCGTCGCCACATGAAACTGCGCGGCAGCAACGCATGAGCGACTATTTTGGCGACGCCGGCTATTGGATTGCCTTGATTGATGGATCCGATGAACTCCACGAGCCGGCCAGCAGGTACGAAAGACTAATTGCAGCGGAAAACGCTCGGATCGTAACCACCCAATTGGTGCTCAACGAGGTACTCAACCCCCGAAGCGGCACCACCAGGCATCAGCGCCAATCCGCCGTTGACCTTGTAGAGCGAATAGGACGGAATCCCAACATTGCCATTGAGCCGCAGACTCCGGAACTCTTCGAGGCGGCGTTCAACTATTTGCGCCAAAGGCTCGATCAAGAATGGAGCATCACAGATTGCGCCAGTTTCATAGTGATGGAACGATCGGGAATCTGGCGAGCGCTGACGGGCGACCACCATTTCACCCAGGCCGGCTTCTTTGCGGTGCTACGGTAGTGACCATTCTCATCGCCTCCTACCACCCCAGCCAGCAGAACACCCAGACGGGCCGCCTGACGCCGGATATCCTGGACGGGGTATTCCACCGAACCCGCGCCGCCCGCAACTGGTGACACAAGCCGGTTACCATATCGGCGATTGTCTGGCATGATGTTTGACGCGCACTATGCCGTAACTCGGTAACGCGTTTGCTGGGCACTCGTCCTGCGGACGATAGAGAATCTCGATAACTGGGACGAGACATCAAACATGGCAACATCAAGCGGGGAAGTCATTCGTGAGGAGGGCGTCAATACCCTGCTCGCCCAATTGCTCCGCGATCAGGGCATCTCGGCACGCGCCGAACGCCGTAGCCGCGGCTCAACGCCCGATATCCGCGTTACCTTGAAGACCGAGGATATCGTTCTGCTGGAGTGCAAGTGGGCCGATTCCGTCAGCCAGTTGGAGAGCCAGCTTGACGACCGCTTGCAGCAGTACCCCGATGCGCTGGGCGTCATCGGCGTCCTTTACCCTGAAGGCCTGAAATTCCTGGATGACACCCGCGAAGGGTTGGAAAACGTGGGCGACCTCGAGTGGTGGCTACACGGCTCCAGGGGCCGGTCCATTGCTGATCGCCGGTACCGATCCGGTTCTCTCGCCGATATCGCCGACCAGTTGCGCGTCCTGCCGTTGGAGCTTGAAGGGAGGGACCGGGTTCTCGCGGCCGCCGGCGTCATTGAACACGCTGTGGAGCAATCCGCTCGGAATCTCTCCTCGCACGCCCGCATTTCACGCCGCGTCAAGGACATCATCGCCCAGACAGATCAGGAGAATGACCGCGAAAAAGCCTTGAGAATCGGTTGCTTGGTGGTGTTCAATGCCTTGGCATTCCATTTGCGGCTGGCATATGACAACGAAGATGTCTCCACTGTTGCTGAGGCGTGGCGCGATGGCATCAAAGGTTTGTTCGGCGCTTGGCGCTATATCTGCGACAACATCGGCTACCGACCTGTATTTGATTTGGCATCAGGGATTTTGGACATCCTTGTCGATGGGCCCGAGGAACTGCATGAACCGGCGATCTCCCCCCTACTAAAAGCGGTTGAAGATACCAATAAATTGGAAGGCCACGACCTTTCCGGTCGGCTGTTCCACACCTTGCTCACCGACGCCAAATTCACCGGCGCCTACTATACCTCCGTCCCCGCCGCCACGCTTCTCACCCGTCTGGTATTCCACAACTGGCCACAGGGTGTTGACTGGAGAGACCACGAGTTTCCTGCCTCCCTCAACGTGGCCGACATCGCTTGCGGAACCGGAACCCTGTTGATGGCGGTCGCTGCTGAGGCCGAGCGACGCCATACCGAGGTTGGTGGCCGGCACGCCCCAGAGCTGCACAAGGCCATGGTGGAACAGGCGCTCCACGGCTACGACGTGCAACTCTCCGCAGTCCACTTCGCCGCCACCAGCCTTGCGATGTTGAATCCCGACATCCGGTTCGATCGCATCAACCTCTACGTGATGCCCCTGGGCGCCGACGGCGATGACATCGCGTTGGGCTCGCTGGATTTCCTCGGCGAATCCCAGGCCGCTGTCCAGTACTCGCTTTCTCCCGATGCCATGGGCAATGCTGGCCGGACTATCCGCGACGTCGGCAGAGTGTACGGTGGCGGTCCCAACGGAGAGCAGCAGGAATCTCTGGCCACTCTGCCAGACTTGGACCTGGCCATCATGAACCCGCCTTTCACGCGCTCGGTCGGCGGCAATCTCCTTTTCGGCAGTTTGCCTGCCACGGAGCGCCGCAGGTTGCAAAATGAGTTGTCCCGCCGCTTGAGATCCCGGCAGGGCACCGCAACCGCCGGCCTTGGCGCTGCGTTCGTGGCGGCGGCATCACCGAAACTACGACCTGGCGAGGGCCGGCTCGCCCTGGTGCTGCCCGCCACCGTTTGCACCGGCCCATCCTGGCAGCAGACCCGTGCCTTGATCGAGCATGATTTCACCCTGGATATGGTGATCGTTTCCCACGATCCGCGTCGCTGGAACTTCTCCGATAGCACCGACCTGTCCGAGGCCCTGCTCATTGCCACCCGCCGGCCACTCGCCAACGGTGAACGCAACGATCACCGCACCACCTTCGTCAGCCTGTGGCGCAACCCAGACGGCGTTCTGGATGCCCACCGCATTGCCCAGGCCATCACCGACACTGTGCCTGCCAACATCGAGGCAGCCGGCTCGTCACTGCTCGATGTCGATGGCCGCCACGCGGGCGAAATCGTCTCCATGCCCGAGTCTCAATTCGCCGGCGGCAAATGGGCCGGCGTCCAATTCGCCCGCGCCGACCTGACCCGCAGCGCCCTCTGCCTGCTGAACGACGGCGAGGCTTGGGTGCCCGGTGAACCCACTGTCGGCGAGATTCCCCTGTGCCCCTTGGGCGAGATTGGCCAAATCGGCCCCGACCGCCGCAGGTTGGTCGATGGGTTTGAACGGACAAACGCTCAAACCGCGTACCCAATGGTGGAAGGACACGATACTGAGCAGCGTAAATCATTGGTCTGTTACCCCGACGCCTACCTGTCGCCCCTCGCCGTTCCGAAGGGTGGGCAACGCCCTGGGTACGGCGATCATCTTTGGCAACAGGCCGGACGCCTGCTTGTTTCTGAACGTTTGCGTCTGGATACCGCCAGAATGGTAGCCATGCGGGCAGACACCCGAGTGCTGTCTAATGTCTGGTGGCCTGTACAGATGGACGAAATTGCCAAAGAGAAAGCGTTGACCCTCTGGCTCAATTCCAGCTTGGGCTTGCTGACCATCTTGTCCCAGCGCACCAGTACCGAAGGCGGTTGGGTGGCCATGAAAAAGGCCGATCTCGAACTTCTGCCCGTCCTTGATGTTACAGCTGTGTCCGCCGAACCGTTGCAAGCCCTCGCCGATCTGTTCGACTCACTTACCGACGACGAATTTCAGCGCCTCCCCGCAATGGCAGATTGCTCTGCCCGCCAACGTCTGGACGACGGCCTCTCTCAGATTCTCGGCCTGCCCAACCTTGACCCTCTGCGCCGGCTGCTGGCATCAGAACCCGTCGTCTCCAACCGACGCTTGTAAGCCTCCACCAACCCCCATGCTAAAATCCCAACCGATCCCACCAAGGAGCGGTCTCCCGTTATGAAGTACGACTACATCGTGGTCGGCGGCGGTTCCGCTGGTTGTGTTATGGCCACGCGGCTCTCCGAGCAGACCGACAAGTCGGTCATCTTGCTGGAGGCCGGCCCCGACTACCCCGACTTCGAGCACCTGCCCCAGGACCTCAAGCAGGGCAACAACACCTGGCTCTCCGCCTACGGCCCCCACAGCTGGGACCTGCGCGGCCGCGCCAACCCCACGCAAGACGAGCCAATGGTCATCCCACGCGGCAAGGCCATGGGCGGCTCGTCGTCCATCAACGGCCAGGTCGTCTTTCGCGGCATCCCCGAGGATTACGATCTCTGGGCCGAGCGGGGCAACGACGAATGGAAGTTCACCGACTGCCTGCCCTTCTTCCGCAAGCTGGAAAACGACTGGGACTTCGGCGGCGACGACTTCCACGGTTCCGACGGCCCGCTGCCCGTGCGGCGGCCCAAGCGCGAGGACTGGCTGGCCTTCAACGCCGCCTTCTACGACGCCTGCGTCGCCCTGGGCATCCCCGAGCACCCCGACCAGAACGCCCCCGACTGCGAGACCGCCATCTCTCCGCGACCCATGAACAACATCGACGGCGTGCGCATGAGCACCTCGCTCACCTTTCTCAACACCGCTCGCCATCGCCTCAACCTCACCGTGCGCGGCAACATCCACGCCCGCCGCGTGATTCTTGACGGGACCCGGGCCGTTGGAGTCGAGGTCGAGAGCGGCGGCGAGATCTTCACCGTCGAGGGTAACGAGATCGTTCTGTGCAGCGGCACCATCGGCTCCGCCCAGATCCTGCTGCTATCCGGCATCGGTCCCGCCGACCACCTGCGCGAGATGGGCATCCCCGTCAACCACGAACTGCCCGGCGTGGGCATGAACTTCCGCGACCATCCCGCCGCCTACATCCTGTTCCGAGGCGACGGCGAGGAACCCGACACCTTCGCGCCCAACATCCAGGTCGGTCTGCGCTGGAGCGCCGACGACTCACCGACCAAGGCCGACTTCCAGATCACGCCCACGCTGATGACCAGCGAGCACCGGCCCGCCAGCGTCTCCTACGACGGCGAGGGCTTCCACTTCGGGCTCAGCGTGGGATTGCAGAACGCCGTCGGATTCGGCCGCCTCTCGCTCCAGTCCACCGATCCCACCGTACAGCCCGACCTGGACTACCAGTTGTTCAGCGATCCCTACGACCGCCAGCGCATGCGCCAGGCCATCCGCAAGGCCCTGGAAATCGCCGACAACCCGCCCTTCAGCGACTTCATCGTCGAACGGCTCAACCCCACCGACGCCGACCTGGTCAGCGACGACGCGCTGGACGCATGGATCCTCCGCAACGCCTACACCCAGCACCACATCGCCGGCACCTGCAAGATGGGACCCGACAGCGACCCCATGGCCGTGGTCAACCAGCACGGGCAGGTCCACGGGGTGCAGGGATTGCGGGTTGCCGACGCCTCGGTGATGCCCGACGTCATCCGTGCCAACACCAACGCCACCACCATCATGATCGGCGAGCGCGTCGCCGAATTCATCAAGACCGGCGTCTGATTTCAACTCAAGACTCGCACAGGTAGGGGCGAATAATCATTCGCCCCGCTGTGCCGTCCCTAAAAGCCGACCGCGAATTCCAGCCTCCCCGCTGGAAAGTAGTAATCCATCCGTATCTGATTCAGCACGTCTCGGCCCAATAGCGAAGGCAAAGCGCCGGATCCGGCCTGCGGTGGCGAAATGTAGAGTTCAACATCGAACCTGCGCCACGAATCATCGTCGAGGAGCAAGACCACCGCCGGCTCTCCGTAGTAGCTGCGTGTTCCACCGATTTCGCGACGCTCGACGGGGTTGCTCAGCTCCGCAAATGGGACGTCCAGGTTGAGTAAAGTCCCCGCACATGGTGTAACGGAAACCGGGTAGCACGAAGAAGGCCACCGCGTCATCCTTGATGGAAGTGACAAACCCAACGGGGAATACGACGGTGGCCAAGAACAGCATGGACCTTTTGGAACTACTACGCAAGCGCGGCATGGACGGCGATGTGGACTTTCTGCGGGAAGCCCTGCGGGTTCTGGTAGAGTGGATCATAGCCTGCCCCGTGCCCCGACACGGGGGACACCGAGGTGTCGGCGCAGATCGGCGCCCAGCATGGTGAACACAACCCGGATCGTCTCACCCACCGCAACGGTTATCGCAGTCGCGATTGGGACACTCGGGTAGGGACCATGGAGCTGCGCATTCCCAAGGTTAGAGAGGGGAGTTACTTCCCTCCGCCAGAGGCGGACTGGAACCGCGCCGGCGCAGTGAGAAGGCGTTGCTAGCGGTGATCCAGCAGGCCTACGTGGAGGGCGTGTCCACCAGAAGGGTGGACGATCTGGTCAAGTCCCTGGGCTGCGATGGTATCTCGAAGAGCCAGGTGTCGCGTCCGCCTGAGGCGGACCGGGACCTGGATCAGGTGGTGGAGAACTTCCTGGGACGACCTTTGGACGGTAGTCCCTATCCCTACGTGTGGCTGGACGCTTTGACCCAAAAGGTCCGTGAGGGCGGGAGGATCGTCAACGTCAGCGTGGTGGTGGCCACCGGTGTGAACAGCGCCGGTCAGCGGGAGATACTGGGCATGGAGGTGGGCGCCAGCGAGGACGGCGCCTTCTGGCTGGCCTTCTTGCGTTCGCTGAACGCTCGGGGCCTCAGCGGGGTGGAATTGGTCATCTCCGATGCTCATCAAGGGTTGAAGAACGCCATCGCCACCGTGTTTGCCGGAGCCGGTTGGTCCGCCTCTGGCGGACCGCACTCACTTCATGACCAACCTGCTCACCCGAGTGCCCAAGCGTTCTCAACCAGGCGTGGCCACCATGGTCCGCACCATCTACAAGCAACTCTCGCCGGAAGAGGTCCACGCTCAAGCCGACCGGGTGATCGCACAACTGCAAGAACACTTCCCCCAGGCGGCCGAGGTGCTGGCAGACGCTTTGCCCGACATCCTGGCCTTCACCGCCTTCCCGGTGTCCCACTGGCAGAAGCTCTGGTCCAACAACCCGTTGGAACGCCTGAACAAGGAGATCCGCCGGCGTACCGACGTGGTGGGTATCTTCCCCAACCGGGCGGCGACCCGGCGTCTGGTGGGCGTCCGCCTCTGGCGGACTGGCCGAGCAGCACGACGAATGGGCCGAAGGCCGCCGCTACCTCACCTTCACCGATGGTCTCGACGCCGAGACGCTGCCATCCAGCAACATCCTTGAGGCAGCTGCCTGAACAACATCAACAAGGATGACGATTCCTACACTACTTGACGGGACGTAACCCCCTTGGCTGGGGTGCTTGGTCTTACCGTGCTGGCCCTGATGTGCGGCTATGGTTCGTTGAGCGCCATCCACCGGTTTGGGGACACCCATCCGGAGTTGTGGACCCAGTTGAAACTACCACGCAGTCCGTCGGTGCCCACGTTGTCCCGGTTGCTGCGCATGGTGTCGGTGGGAGAGTTGCGCCAGGTCCTGATGCGGTTCGCGCTGGAGTTGGCGGTGCAGCGGCGCTGTGGCGTGGGGGTGGTGGCCATGGACGGGAAAACCATGGGCGGGGTGTGGGAAGGTGGTGAGCAGTTGCGGGTACTGTCCGCCACAGGCGGATTCAGCCAGGCGAGCGCGGTGGCGCTGGATCAGGTGGCGGTAAAAAGGCATCTGGACGAACCACGGGCGGCCCAGGTCTGGGTCGAGGAGGTGGCGGGACGGATTGAGGGTTTGAGGGTGCTGACCGGAGACGCGCTGTACGCCGACGCTAGTTTGTGTCAGGCCATCGTGGATCAGGGCAAGGACTACGTGGTGAAACTCAAAAAAACCGGCCCCAACTGCATCAGGACGTAGCACTTCTCTTCTCTGACCCGGGGCCGCCGGAGCATATCGCGCTGTGCTACGGCCACGGACGACGGGAACGACGACAGGTCTGGGTGTCGGAGGAACTGGCGGATCATGGCGATTTCCCCGGCTTGACCAGCGTGATTATGGCACGCCAGGTGGTGCGGGATAATTGGACCGGCCGAGAAAGGGGTAGCGTGCAGTACGGGGTGAGCAGCTTGTCGGACTTGGCGCCGGACCGATCCCTGGCCCTGCTGCGGGGACATTGGGAGATCGAAAACCGGCTGTTTTACGTCAAGGATGACGGGTTCGGCGAAGACCGCCACGTGCTGCAACACCACCATAGCGGCCTGGTCATGAGCCTCTTACGCGGCGCCGGTCTCACCTTGCTGCGCGGCAAGTGTCCTCTCTGGTCAGACCGCGAACCCCTCACTGGCCGTGCACAAAGGCTCGCAGCCCAACCCTTGGGAGCGTTTTCACGCCACACCCGACTTTGAAAAGGCCCTGCCACTAACTCCGCAACAGTTGCCAACCCCCTTCCGCAAGCACCTTGGCCCATTGGCAAATCGCGAGGTCGTCCCGGTGCAGTGCTCGGGCTACCGGCGCGTCCGTCCATCCCCGCCCTAGCAACCATAGCGCGTGCCACCTTTTCCGCTCTCGTGGCGTCGGCGACCGATACATCCGCCGTCGTACCTCAGATCCATCCATTTGCCATCGCTCCGGTGGCGGCCCCATCTTCACCATGCCCGACTGCAGCCCTGAATTGGAATCAGGTGGACTGATTTTGTGCTTGTGCACCGCCGTATTGACATCGGAAAACGCGCCGGGAGGGAATCGTATGCAAATTCGTGCCCTATGATGTGACGGCAGCGGGATTTAGCCCAATGGCGATATTGAAACCGCTGACTATCGGGAGGGCGACATGGGCTTGGACGATGCTCGGATCCTACGGCTAGCAGCCCGTCTGAGGATTAGGTTCCAGTGTTGATGGGAGCGTGTCAGGGGGAGGGTTCATAAGGTCAGCGGGCTTGGCGGTGTGGGATTGGCCAACGGGCGGCAATGGCGGAACAGCTTCAGCAGGTTGTGGGTGGTGCAGATCAGCGACCACTCGCCCTGGACCTTCTGCAATCCCCGCAGCAGGAACTGCCGGAAGCCTCTGCCCTGCTTGATCTGGCCGAATACGGGCTCCACCGTCTGCATGCGCAGGGCGTACCTCTTGCGACCCCGCTGGGTCTGTCCGCCTATGGCGGACGGCGCATCCGGTCTTTGGGGGAGAGAGCTTTGGGGATGCGTCCTTTGGGAGCGGGCGGCGGCCTATGCCCGTGGCGGGTCTTTTCCGGCGCGACGTAGGGGTCTATGCCCAGGGCCTGTAAGTCTGCAACGGCCTTTGCCGAGTAGTAGCCAGCGTCGGCGGATACTTCCTTTGGCGCCACTCCCACATTGTCGATGGCTTCCTCGATCATCACCACCGCCTGCTGCTTGTCCGTAGTCTGGTTGGTGGCCTGGGCCGCAATGATCACCTGATGCTCATGGTCCACCACCGCCTGACAGTTATACGCCTGCAGGAAGTCCCGTCCCCCGGGACCGGGCATGATGCGCGACTCCGCATCAGTGAAGTTGCGCTGGGCCTGGTCGTCCGGTACACCGGGATGATCCTTGCCTTCGGCTTCGGCTTGCTCGGCAGCGGCCTGAGCCTCGGCTTCCAGGGCTGCCAGCGCCTCCCGGATCCTCTCCAACCGACCCTCCCGAAAGGACAGCTCCGCCGGCAACTCATCACCGCGCTTGTCCCTGCCGTATCGGCGGTCCTCCTCCTCGTCCACCCCCTGGGCGCGGCGCAGCAACTCGTCCACCTCGCCCTGCAACCGCGCTTCCTTCTCTTTCATGCGCCTGTAGCTCATCGCCTTGTGCTTCGATGCGTTGGCCCGGACCTTGGTGCCGTCCAGCGCCACGTGGCCCCGGCTTCACCAGTCCCGCCCGCTGGCACAGCAAAAGCACCTGTAGAAACAATCCTGCCAGCGCCGCCAGGTGATCCTTCCGGAAGTCCGAGATGGTGCGAAAGTCGGGCGTGTTGTTGGCCGCCAGCACCCGGAAGGCGATGTCCTCATGCAGCCTGGCGGCGATGCGCCTTGATGACGGCACCCCGACGCAGTAGGCGTACAACAGCACCTTCACCATCATCTTGGGATTGTAGGGCGGGCCGCCGCGCCGCTCACCGTCGTAGCGGTCCGTGATCTCAGACAGGTCCAACTGGTCCACCAGGTCTGAGATGAAGTAGGCCAGGTGGTCCTCGGGCAGCCACTCCCGTAACGCCGCCGGCAGCAGCAATTGCTGATCAGGATCGTAAGGTAGGTACGTCTTGCTCATCACTGGCTCCGCACAACAGAACTGCCCACATCATACCTCTGCAACTCGCCAACCGTGTTTCTCGGACGGGCTGCTAGCCGAAGTCCTCAGCTCGACTCCTGACTAACGATTGTCGTCACGCGGCAATTGGAGCGTCGTGCATGGGCACCAGTTGGTAGCCGAGTTGGGCTGCTCGGCGTTTGGCCGCGCGCAATGACCGCTGCTGATACTGGGTTTCGTAATATTCGGCCCCAGCGTCCACGTAGTCCTGACCGTAGCGCAGCATGGAGTAGATGAGCCTGGCCAGCTTGTGGGCCGTGGCGGTGATGGCCTTGGGCGCGCCCATTTGGGCTTTCTTCCGCCGCAGGAAAGCGCCCAGTGCGCTGTCGGAGCGGTGCAGTCCGTGAGCGGCCAGACGCAGTGCCGCCGCCGCTCGGCTGGAGTTGGGCTTGGTCTTTGAGCTCATGACGCGACCGCCGGTGATGCGGTTGTTGGGGCTGAGTCCCAGCCAGGATGCAAAGTGCTTGGCGCTGAGCCATTTGGTCATGTCGGTGCCGACCTCGCTGATCACCTTCAGGGCGGTGAAGCCGTCAATGCCGTTGATGCGGGTCAGGTCCACCCCTGTCATCCGGTACAGATGCGTCCTGACGTCGAAACCGGGCGCGTTGCCCTGGCTGCGTTGCCGGCCATTGTCGCCAGGAGACCCGCCGTCGCTGCGGTCCTCGAACCGCTCCAACTGGGCTTCAATCTCCCGGTCGCACTCGGTAATCTTGTCGTGATAGAACCGGTACAACTCCAGGGCTTGGGTAAGCTCGAAAATGTGCTCCTCCCGCCAGTGTCCTTGCAGCGACTTGGAGATGGTCTTCTCGTCGGCCCTGATCCGACTGTCGCGGAGTCTGGCCAATCGCCTGGGGTTCCGTTCCCCCTTCACGATAGCCTCGATAATCGCCATGCCGGTCTTGCCGGTGATGTTGCTGATGACGTGCTGGAGCTTCACGTTCATCTGGGTGAGGGCCTTCTGCATGTGCTGGATGTGGTGGGACGCGTACTCCACCAGCATGGCCCGCTGGCGCAGGTAGCTGCGCAGGCGTCGGATCTCGGCCTCAGGGCGAAAGGCTCCGGAAAGCAGCCCGTAGGTGTGCAACTGTTGCAGCCACTGGCAGTCCAGCACGTCGGTCTTGCGTCCAGACACGTTCTTGATGCGCCGTGGGTCCACCAGCATCACCTCAAAACCCCGCTCTTCCAGCACCCCGAACAGGGGTATCCAGTACACGCCGGTGGACTCCATGACCACGGTCTCCACACCGCACTCGGTCAGCCACTCCGCCAACCGATACAGGTCCGCCGTGAAGGCGGCGAACTCCTGCACCGGCGGTTCCGCCCGGTCGGCGGACACCGCCACGAAGTGGCTGGCAGCGCCCACGTCGATGCCCGCCGCGTTCAGGTTTACCTGGGACAGTCCCGCTGGCAGACGCTCCCACCCTGACGTAGACTTTTCCACCGGTTTCGCGCTCCTCCGATTTGCCGTCATCGTACCCCTCCAGCATCGCAGCGTGGGCGTGTCTCCGGAGGGAGCCACGGACTGTAGCCAATCTCCCGAACGGGATCGTCCCGTTGGGACGTCACCAATGATGCCGCCGTAAGACTCCCAGACCATGCTTTGCGCCGGGCAACCAGCACCAATGTCCTCTCGGCCTCGGTCCGGACGACACACCTCGTCAAGAGCCTACACCCGTGTCCCCATCTCGTCAGTTAGTCTCCTCTGTACTGCCCGGACCAGGGCATAACGTTGCTTTGCGCAAAATTAGTGCAGCGATGGATACGATCAAGTTGGGACGCCGCCATTCGTGTCTAGTGCCAGAGGGTTTGGAACCATGGTGAAGAGCGCAATTATTGCAGGGCAACAAGAACTGCTTCTATTTTCGACCGACGATACAGGACAGAGAACCTCGTCGATGGACCGGACCGAGTTGCATTTGACTGATCTGGTTGAGACGGCGATCGAGACTCGCACCGTGGACTTGGAAAGACATCCCCTCAGTCAAATTTTCGGTGACCGCGACGAAAAATGCGCATTCGCTTGCTGTCGGTCATGCGATTGCAGTTAATGGCGGACGAGGCAACCGGCACGGCCAGCGCATTGGTCGTCGAGTTGCTGGACGGGACGGTCCTTTGGGATTGGGACGCGTACGTGATTGCTCGCGAGATCGGTTTCCCACTGAGATTCGAGCAGTACGATGGCGGAGACCCAGTTGCACACCTGTGCTTGCGTGGTTTGCACGTACGTCCGTTGAGTCAAAGCCACAAAGCGCTGATTGTCGTTTCAATGTGCGGATGGGTATCTCGAGTACGACCCAAACGAGAAAAATCCACGGAAAGTGTGGATTTTTCGGACAATCCCACAAAATGCAGGACAACAGAAGAGATGGCCGAGTTGGCCGGAGTCGGCACCACCTTGATCAGTCAGGCGAAAGTGGTCAGCGCGCTCGGCCTAACGGAGCGGGTTCTGGCAGGCGACCTGGGTTTTGCCGATGCCTACCGGAGGGCTCGCGTCGTGTGCGGCTGCGGTTTGGAAAAATCGGTGCAGTCGGGGGAAACGTCCTTCGACCGTGCCTACCAACAGGCGCTATCAGAAGTTCCCATTTCTGGTGAGGAGAAAAATCAGAGCGGCTGGTCCGACCGGGCTGTCTTGCGTGACCAGATCAGGTATCTGGAGGGGGAGAATGCGAGATTGCTGGAACAAGTTGCGCTACTCCGGGTAGAGAATGAGGAGCAAAAATCGGCCGCTACTGCTTTGGGCAACGCGTTGAAAAGAGAACGCAAACGATCCGAAGCAGCCGAGGCTGAGGTAGACACACTGAGAAAACAACTGGAGCGACCGAGGATCGAACCCTAATTAGCTACGCGGATGTCCTGGTCATGATTGCCGCCAAAAGATACGCCGGGCACATGAGCTATGTACGGGGTCCTCAGCCACAGAAATAACCTAGCCGTCGGGCTCGCCGGCACGTTCGCCAGGAGCGCATTGATAACTCCGCTGGCGCTGCCCGTTTTGTCGGCAGTGCTGTTTGCTGCCTTGGCATCCACCTGGGCCGGTATTCCTTTCACCGATTTCCTACTGGCGTACCTGAGCGAATGCCCATTGGCACTGTCAGATACCGCTTCCGCACTTTCGGTCGCGAGCTTCTTCGCGATGTCTCTGGTATCCAGCGCCCGATGCCAGATGCCGAGCCTGACGATGCAGGGGTGCCTGCCAGACCGCGTCATTCCGCGCCTCATGTGCGCCGCTGGGGTCTGGGAACCAGTCAACGGAACCTGTCGCGGGGGGGGGGGTCGAATGAACCGACGAGGGGTCATCCGCGGCCTTTGACTTTCGAGGAAGGTCCGTCCGAGACCCCGTCGGATCTAGCAGGTTCGAGTCCCATGTTGGAATAACCGGGTCCCTCATTTCCGGGGATTGGCGGCGTTCTCGGCTGAGAGATAACGCCGAACCCAAGGCGGTAGTCAAGCGTGACTGATGGCCTGGAGTCCCCGATGCAAACCGATGATGCCCAAGCAATGGCAGTTCGAATGGTGTGCGCTTTCGATGCATACACGACACCGTCCGGGAGGAGACCTCATGAGGGACCTAAACGAGATTCGCGAAATGATCAAGACAAGCCTGCAAGTGTGGATTTTGTGGTGGCTCGTCAATATACCGCTAGCCAGCAACAACGACCTTGTGCGGCCGGGTCCCACACTTACAAACAGATTCACCGCCGATTGGGCGTGATGAGAAGTGCGGGATTGGTGGTAGCCGTCAAAGTTGGGTGGAATCGCCGGCGGCAGTGGCGGTGGATGCTTTCCGCGACGGAGTGCTTCAGGCCAGCGAATTGTTTTTCAACGGAGCAATTCCCAAAATTGCGACCGAGGAGGCGTTGATAAGCAGGTTAGCGGTGTTGCCGATGCTTGAAATCTTTCACGAGATAGCGCCCACTGTGCGCCGCGACTGGCTGACCCACAGTCGCAAAATGGCCGAAGAAAACCCGAACCTGGAAGTTTCACACCTCATGACAGAAACGTTCCTTACGAATGGCGGGCTGGATCTCTTGGCACTCCAATGGAACCCGAATGGGTATCCGCAAGCCGTTGGGACTTACGACCAAGCGGGACAGACGCCTTTCGTGTTCGTTGATCGTCAGGCTGATGCCAGAACCTTGGCCAACCTGGCCAAGGCGCGCTTTTTGGGCTCTCAACCCCGGACGACGATCCGACTAGGCAGGCTATCAAACCGGGACACTGGGTCATCGTGTGCCATGGAGCCGTGTCAACAGAGCTAGTGCGACGCCATTTGTGGCCAGATGAATCTAGGATCATGGTGCAGATGCTCGGCTCCGACATCAGAGTTGACTATCCTCGGGACCCCGACCCGACGTCGGGGTCGTTGGTGGTTCCTTCGACGGGCCCCGCCACACTGGGCAAACCGGAGAACATATACGACTGGGTGAAAACAGAACCGGCCATGCTGATCTACCGCGATGGCTTGGGGGTCGTCTGTTCTCCTTGGCAGAGGATTATCCAATGGCACGGCCCACGGATGCCGCCGACTTGTCGCAACTATCCGGTAGGAAGGTCAAATGTGCCGCTGGGAAGTTGACAGAACAAGATCTCGTCCACCATAACCAGAATGGGATCGGATTGTCTGACAACGGATTGAAATGTGTTGCCCGCCGTTCAGTGGCTCACCACCAGACGATCGTCGCGCGCTACCGAGATTCGCACGATGGTCAGATAAACCTGAACAGGAACGCCCGTTGTCACCGGCGCCAGCTCACCTGCATCGCCATTAATTGGCGCAAATCGGGCATTCACCTGGAGTTGGGCGGCAGGCTGGATTTCGACCCGGGTGAAGACGATCACATTACCCCTAACGGATGGGCCGAGGTGAGCTTGCCGGGCGGGAGCGGGGTACTACATGCCGTGGAGCTCGAGGGTCCCAGGCCGACCCAGGACAGCGCCCAACTGCGCGTCCGGCCGTTCATGGCCGCTCAGAAGACTGGCAATCCTCAACCGCTGCTCTTGATACTGCGGACGCCCGGTAGCGAATCACGTCTATTGCGTGAGTACCCGAATATCTGGGCCCTTGGCTAGACTTTACGCATGCTTAGAAAAGTAAAAGGACAGGGTAAGCTGGCCTGACCCAAACGTCACTGAAGGTCCAGCCATGCACACCCTGCCCAATGCCATTGTACCGATACTCTCCCCCTTCGCAATTCTGTTCACCAACCCCACTTGGCAGAAGGCTCAACTCCTGCTGGTGGGCGCGATCCTGACCACAGGTCAACGCACCGTGGCAGCAGCGCTGCGCGTCATGGGCCGCAGCGACCAGCGCGACTACGCCCGCTACCACGAGGTGCTCAATCGGGCGGTGTGGTCGTCCCGCGCGGTGGCCCGCGTCCTGCTCTTGCTTTTGCTCCAGCATCTGGATCGGGGCGACGGCCCCTTGGTCTTCGGCATCGACGAAACCCTGGAGCGGCGTCGGGGCGCTAAGATCAAAGCACGAGGCATCTACCGGGACGCGGTGCGTTCCAGCCGCCATCAACTGGTCAAGGCCAGTGGCCTGCGCTGGATCTCCCTGATGTGGCTGGGCCACGTGCCGTGGGCGGGACGCCACTGGGCGCTGCCGGTGCTCACGGTGCTGGCCCCTTCCTCTCGGTACTACCAGCAGCAGGGACGCCGGCACAAGAAGCTCACCGATTGGGCCCGGCAAATGGTCATTCAGCTGCGTCGCTGGCTGCCCCACCGGACTCTCGTGCTGGTGGGGGATAACGGCTACGCCGTGCTGGATCTGCTCCACTGCTGCCAATCCCTTCGTGAACCCGTTACCCTCATCGCCAGACTGCGCTTGGACGCCGCTCTCTACGCGCCAGCGCCGCCTCGGCCGCCAGGTCAGAAAGGCCGGTCAGCCCTGAAAGGCCAGCGGCGACCGTCGCTGAAAACCATCCTGGACCAGGACCATGTGGCCTGGACCGTCGCCGCCGTGGCGTGGTACGACGGCACCATCCGCACGCTGGAACTTACCTCCCAAACCGCGGTCTGGTACAGCTCGGGCAAACCGGCGGTGACCATTCGCTGGGTGCTGGTCCGAGATCCCGAAGGCGCTTTCGATCCCCAAGCCCTCCTCTGCACCGACCCGTTGGCGAACCCGACCCAGATCCGGGAGTGGTTTGTCCTGCGCTGGCAACTCGAAGTCACCTTTCAGGAGGCGCGAACCCACCTGGGCATGGAGACCCAGCGCCAGTGGTCCGACTTGGCCATCGCCCGCACCACGCCCGCGCTGCTGGGCCTCTTCTCCTGGACCACCCTGGCCGCCCATTCGTTGCAAAAACAACATTCGATGACTCCGCGCACCGCCGCTTGGTACGACAAACCATCGCCAACTTTCGTGGACGCCATCGCCCTGGTGCGTCGGCACCTCTGGCTGGCATCGGAAGATTTCTCACTGTCGGCCGGCAACCCCGACACGCAGGAATTCCCCGTCGCTCTGTACCGACGAATGGTGGACTCCCTCGCTTACGCCGCTTGAAATGCGGAAAGCCCAGCTTGCAGCCGGCCAGCGGGTCGGACATCTGCTGATCGATGGTGAGGATCACGTCCCTGACGGTGAACTCTCCCCAGCCATGATGCATCTCCACACCCTCTTGGAGATAGAAGGTGTACTCGCTGGCATCCGGGCTCACGTCCCACTCCCGCGCCAACTGGGGCAGTATCGTGGACACGCCGGTGTCCGGGGAGATGGTCGTCAGGTTTTCCCACATGGGCCGGAAGGGCAGGTGTCCGCTGCTGGTGGCCAACCAGGGCAGGTAGGTGTCCTGGGGCAGAGGGGTCACCGCCAGGTGGAGGAAGGAGTCTTCCTCAGCCATTGCGGGCATGGCGGTGGGTTCGGGCGCTGCGGTAGCCGCTGCTGCGGCCGGGGCCTCGGTCGCGGCTGGCGCCGCTGGGGCGGCGGCCTGTTGCGCGGGTTCTGCGGGGCCGCCACATGCCCAGATCGCGGCCACGGTCATCAGGAGCAAGACGGTGATTACGATGCGCGGCAAGCGGGCCGACGGTAAAGCTGCCATTTGGTCACCTCCTGTATTTTCGGGACGAATTTGTTCCCCAAGTGGTGTTCTTCGGCGAATCGCCAGCAGACAGTACCATTGCCAAATTGCGATGTCACTTATCAATAATTGCAATAATATTTCGGCCGCAACATTGAAACACCGGTTAAACGCAGCGGTACAGGCGAGGGAAGGAGTACGTCGCGAAGGGATTCGGGGTACGTGAGCGGAACTTGGGCAACCCCCGCCAGGCTCTGCGATTGCAGGAGTCGGGCGAGGGAGCGCGCCGGTTGACGTGAGGTGGGTCGTTCGGGGCCAAGCATGCAATCCATGGGTGCCGTGCCCTCGACGATCGAGGCGCGAAAATGGTGTTCGCGGGCGAGCCGGATTGTTGACACGCCAAATCGAATGTGATAATTTTCACCAGCCCAAAACGGGGCTCGATTTTTACGAGGGGTAAAAATCAACCAACCGTGGGGCGCGACCAGCGACACACCGAGATAAGCGCAGGTTAAGCGACCAAATGCCGCCGACTGATCCCAACGCGATGAACGCCATGCTCTGGCAGAACGTTCACCTGTGGTTGACGTACCTGTGGATCTACTTCCCGCTGATCATCATTTTCGCGTTCAGCATGCTGATCGCCCACGGGTTGATTCCGTCCGGCGTGCAGACCGGTACCTATCCGGCTGCGCTTAGCCGTCTGCGCATCCCCATCACCGTGATCGGCCTGGCCGCGCTGGGCGGCGCGGTGGCTATGATGGTCCTCACCATCATGCAATCTCCCGTAACTTTCCAGGGCGTCTGGCATCGGCTTTTCGTATAACGCGCCGCCGACAGCCTGAGGCCAACGTTGGCCATCCGGCGTAACGATTCAACCATCACCCGAACCCCCACCATCATCCACCAATGCCGCCTCTGCCGCCAACTCGACAACTGATCCCTATGGCCCTGGCGGGGCTGCTGGTAACGGCAATCGTAGCCTTCATCGTGGTGGTGCTGTTCATCTCCTGGTTCTCCAACCCGCCGTTCGGGTGGGGGAACGCCCCCGACCAACCCATCGCCTTCCCGCACACGGTTCACGCCGGCGCGGTCGAGGACGGCGGCCACGCCATCCAGTGCGAGTTCTGCCACCGAAACGTCACCACCGGAGCCGCCGCGACTGTGCCGGCCGTTGAGGTCTGCGTTATCTGCCACAAGCAGATCAACGGCGCCAACGCCAAGGCCGACGTGGCAGAGCCTGAAACCCTGATCAACATCCAGCGCGTGATCGACAAGCACGCGGACGGGCGCCCCATCGACTGGGAGCGGGTGCACCGTCTGCCCGACCACGTTCGGTTCGTTCACGAGGCGCACCTGCGTTTCCTGACTCAAGGCGAGGAACGCGTCGTGACATTGCCCGTGGGCGACCAGGAACCGATGAACCTCCCGGTGCCGGTGCAAGAGGCGTGTACCGTCTGCCACGGCGACGTAGCCCACATGGAAGAAGTGCAGCCCCAGCCGGGTCAGTCCCTCAAGATGGGAACCTGCCTGGACTGCCACCGCGAAAACAGCGTAAGCACCGACTGTACCGTCTGTCACAAGTAGGCCGCACCCTGGCAACGGAACGCTCTGATCAATGAAACTTAGCCGCCGCAATTTCCTGGCCTGGGCCGGTATCGCCGCTACCGGTGCGATTGCCTGCGACCTGTTCGACGATGAACTGAGGGTGCAGAGCCCCGCGCTCATACCTGAGGATCTGGTCAGCGGACGCGACAACTGGTATGCCACCTACGATAGCTCCTCCCCAGGCGGCGAAGGCATCCTGGTGCGGGTGATGGAAGGCCGCGCCAAGAAGGTGCGCGGCAACCCCCGTTTCCCGACCAACCAGGGCAAGCAGTCTGCGGCGGCCGATGCGCTCCTGCAATCGGCGTACCATCCCGACCGCATCGCGGGCCCGATGCTGCGAACCGGACCCCGTGGTTCGGGACGATTCCGGCCCATCACTTGGGAAGAGGCGCTCAATCGTTTCAACGCGGCGGTTGAAGCCAACGGCAACCGCATGGTGCTGATTACCGAGGCCCGCAAGTGCAGCTTCGCCAAGATCTGCGGCGGATTCGCCGATGCCTTCGGCGGTCGCCATGTGGCATTCGGCGGAGCGGCGGACGACGCGGCATATCGGGCGGCGGTCAAGGATGTGCTGGGCAGCGACAGCCTGCCCTACCACGACATCGCTCACGCCGATTCTCTGATCAGTTTCGGCTCCGATTTCCTTTCCACCTGGGGCAATCCCACCGCCTACGAAGTCGGCTATGGCAAATTCCGGTCGGGGGCCCACGGTCACCGGGGCACTCATTTCCACTTCGGTTCCCGCTACTCGATCACCGCGGCCAACGCCGACAAGTGGATTCCCATCGCGCCCGGCGCCGAGGGCTACGCGGCGATGGCGCTGGCCTGGGCCATTGCCGACTCGCATCCCGAATCGCGCTCGATGCAGCAAATGACCGGCGAGGTCGGGCCCGGCCCTCTCCGCCAATTTGCTCCGGATGCCAACGCAGGGATATTGCAGATCCCGGACGCTGTCCTGGCCGGCAAGTCGCTCAACGAATTCTTCCACGAACTCGCCCATGACTACGCCGCCCACGGCGGACTGGCCATCGGCGGCGGCGGCGAGGCCGCGGCCTACAGCAACGGCAAGTTCAACGCCTCCGCGGTTCTGATGCTGAACTACCTCATAGGCAACGTGGGGCACGAGGGGGGCCTGCTGCCCGATCCTGGAAGCCCCATATCCGACGCTCCCACTTCCGCTCCGATGGCATCGCTGGACGAGTGGCGGTTAATCGCGGCCGACATTGCCAATGGCGCGACGGGCTTGGTGGTTGTCCACAACGCCGACCCGGTGCATGGCCTCCCGTCCGGCGTGGGCATGGCCGACGCGCTCGGCAACGAAGGCGTCGCCATCATCAGCGCCAGCCCGTTCATCGACGATACCAGCGTGATGGCAGACCTCCTGATTCCGGACCGTACCGCACTGGAAGACTGGGGCGACGACCTGCCCGACCCGATGCCGGGCTACCACGTTTACGCGGTGCAGCAGCCGGTGATCAACCCGCTGCCCGATCTGGACCCACGCAGCTTCTTGGATGTGTTGATCAACGCCGCCACCGATCTGGGTCGCGCCGACGCCATGCCGGCCACCAGCTACGAAGAGATGATCCGCTCCAACGTGGAGGACACGCTGGGCGGAGATTTCAACGAGACCCTGAAATACGGCGGTTGGTGGAACGACAACGCCACCGGAAACGCGCCGACGCCGTCCGACAATATGCTCAACGACATTGCGGAGATGGCCGCGCCGGCCCAGATGCACGGCTCCGGTGATTTCCAACTGCTGCCTTTCGCGCACCACACGGTGCTGGACGGGCGCAACGCCCACCTGCCCTGGGCCCAGAACGCGCCGGACCCCATCACCACGGTGGCCTGGCAGACTTGGGTCGAGCTAAACGAACACCAAGCCCGCGACGAGATGGGCCTCCGCGAGGGGGACGTGGTAAACATCACCACGTCGTCCGGCACTATCCAGGCCTTGGTGTACCTGAACCCCGGAGCGCCTCCCGGCATCGCCGCGGTACCCATGGGCGGCGGGCGAACCGCCGGCTCGGAATTCGCGACGGGTCGAGACTCGCGGGAGAGCAGCAACGTTGTGTCCATCCTGGCGGTGGCCGCCAACGACAGCGGCGGCGTCACATGGAGCGGGAACCGCTGCACCATCACGCCGACGGGCGACAGCATGGCCGTTTCCAAGATGGAGGGCGGCTACACCTCGCGCGAAATCGGCGAGCATCCCGCCGAGCAGGTATTCAAGACCGTCAGAGGAGAGGAGGGAGGTCACTAACCCAAGCCGGATATTCAAGCGGTTGGACTGGTGATATAAACGGGATATGCCCAACGCCGAACACGAACACAAGTGGGGGATGGTCGCTGACCTGGATAAATGTACGGGTTGCCAGGCTTGCGTGATCGCGTGCCAGGCCGAGAACAACATCCCCATCAATACCAAGGACTACTTCCTGCAGCGGCGGGCCTACGAGTGGATCCGCATCGAACGCTACTGGGAGGGCGAGTACCCCAACGTCAAGGCGCGGTTCATGCCGGTGCTCTGCCAGCACTGCGAAAACGCTCCCTGCGAGCCCGTGTGCCCGGTGTACGCCACCTACCACAACGAGGAAGGCCTCAACGTCCAGGTGTACAACCGCTGCGTGGGCACCCGGTATTGCATTAACAACTGCCCCTACCAGGTCAGGATGTTCAACTTCTGGCATCCCAACTGGCCGGCGCGCATGGAGAACCAACTTAACCCCGACGTCACCGTGCGCTCCCGGGGTATCACCGAAAAATGCACGTTCTGCGTCCAGCGCATCCGCCGCGGCGAACTCCAGGTGGAGGCGCGCGACGGGAACCGCCTCAACGACGAGACCATCGCATCCGGCAACTACGACCCCGCCTGCGTGCAGGCCTGCCCGACCAACGCGCTGATGTTCGGCGACCTGATGGACCCCAACGCGGCCATCAAACCGTACTTCGACGACGTGAACGCGCATCCGGGCCATGGCGAGCACGACCGGGAGACCCGGGGCTACCGGCTCCTGGAAGAGATGAACACCCGTCCCAGCGTCATTTACCTGAAGAAGATCGACAAGTACCCGCTTGAGGGTGGACACTGATGGCGAGCGAAACCCAGGCGCATCCGCCCTCGGCGGACCACGGCGACGACTCCCACGAACACGGCCATTTCGGGCCGGAAATGTGGGTGATCCCCGAAGCGTCGGGGCTGGTTGCCGAGGTCAACGAGAAACAGAACGCTCCGTCAGGCATCTTCAGGATCGTGCTGTACGTTGGCGCGGCCCTCACCGTCCTGGGAATCGTTGGATTCGTCCTGAAGGCGATGACCGCCGGTTTCTCGGACCACCGGGCGTGGGGCTTCTACGTCGCTGCCTTCGCCTTTGTGTTCACGCTGACGGCCTCGGCGCCTCTGGCCGCCTGCGCCTTCCGGTTCACCAAGAGCCACTGGAGGCGGCCGCTTTCACGCATCGCCGAGATCTTCTCACTCGTAAGCATCGTCAACATCCTGCTGTTCATACCGGCGCTGATCGCCCTTCCCGACATCGGTGTGGTGACCGAGAGCGGCGAACAGATGGTGCGCCGGTCCATCTGGTTCCAGGAACTCGTCAACCCGTCAGGCTGGCTGTTCGCCGGCATGGTGGGACTGTCATTCTGCTCCGTGGCGATCCTGTGGTTGGCCGCGCTGCCGGACATGGCGCAGAGCCGGCACCTGGTGTCGGGATTCCGTGCATCGCTGTACGGCCGTCTGGCCGGCGGCTGGTACGGCACCAAGCGTCAGTGGCAGATACAGAAAGGCGGCCTTGCCATCCTGGGCGCGCTGTACTTCATGATGGTCGTGTTCGTACAGTTCCTGATCGTCAGCGACTTCGCCATGGCGATGATCCCCGGCTGGAAGGACTCGATCCTGCCGCCGTTCTACACGGTGATCAGCTTCCAGGGCGGCCTCGCCACGATCCTTCTGGTGGCCTACGTCATGCGCCGCTGGGGCGGCTACCGCGATCTCATCGGCCAAGCCCCCTTCTGGGCGGCCAGCAAGGTGCTGCTGGGTCTGACCCTGCTGCACACCTATCACCTGTTCGCGTTCTTCATCACCTACTGGTACGGTCGGCTGGAGGTCGAGCAGGCGATCCTGAACTACCTGATGTTCGATTCCTACATCGGCATCTTCTGGGCGCAGCTATTCTTCACGTTCTTCATCCCGTTCCCGATCCTGGTTTCCAACCACGCTCGCCGAGAGGGATGGGGCGCGCCCTTGGCAGCCGTTTTCATCATCATCGGACTGCTGCTGTGGCACATCCGCATCTTTGCGGCGGCGTTCAACGCGGCGCCGGCGGAGCTTGGCGGACTATACTACCTGCCGTCCGACGCCTTCTCGTTCCCGGCCCTGCTGTGCCAGGTTACCGCCATCAGCGTGTGCGACGTAACCGCGGCCCGCTTCCCTGATCTGTGGGACATCTTCATGATCTTGGGCGGCGTGGGCATCGTGCTGCTGGTTTTCCGCATCGGCATGATGCTGCTGCCTCCGTTGTCCCTCTGGGAAATGAAGGAAGGCTCCATGTACCAGCGGGTCGGCACCCTGATCCGCGGGCGATACCTGGTGATGGCCAAGCCCGAATGATTCCCGTACGACCGTAACCCCCAATCAACACCCACCACACGAACAACAATCCGAGCGTCACAGGCAGAGTAAGTCAAAATGCAGGAAGGCAAAGTCCTACCCGCAGCACAGATCAACCGGGACCTGCTGCGGTCCATACTGGAAACGCCGCGCTGGTTCTGGCCGGTGGTGTCTCTGCTGGGCGCGGTCGTGCTGGCGGCGACCATCACCATTGGCATCATGATCAACCTGGGTCTCGGAATCACCGGGTTGAACTACAAGGTGGTGTGGGGCTTCTTCATCACCAACTTCGTGTTCTGGATCGGTATCAGCCACGCCGGCGTGATGCTCTCCGCGATCCTGCGTCTCGCCAAGGCCGAATGGCGGCGACCCGCCACCCGCGCCGCCGAAGTGCTGACCATCTTCTCGCTGATGACGGCCATGATCATGCCGATCATCCACACCGGTCGGCCCTGGCGCATCCTGTACTGGGCGTTCCCCTACGATTTCGCGCGCGGCATCTGGCCCAACATCCGTACCCCGCTGGTGTGGGACCCGTCCGCCATCCTGACCTACCTCACCTCGTCCACGCTGTTCGTGATCATCGCGCTGGTGCCGGACTTCGCGGTGCTGCGCGACCGCACCACGGGCTGGCCCAAGATCGTGTACACCATGCTCGCGATGGGCTGGGAGGGTAATCCACGCCAGTGGAAGCTCCAGATCATCGCCGGCGTACTGCTCTCCGCGCTGATCCTGCCCGTCTTCGTCTCCGTGCACTCCATCGTGTCTTGGGACTTCGGTATGGCGGTAGCCATCAAGTCGTGGCACAGCACCGTATTCGCCCCTTACTTCGTGGTTGGCGCGGTTCACTCCGGCGTTTCTGCGGTGGTCTTCGCCATGATCTTGCTGCGCTGGGCCTACGGCTGGCAGGACTACATCCGCCACGAGCACATCGACGCGCTGGGACGCCTGCTTATCGTGGTCGCCACCGGCTGGTTCTATTTCCTGGTCATGGAGATCATCTTCGGAATCTACGGACTGGAAGGCGACGAGTTGGGCGTGCGCGCCCTGCAATTCCTGCCCGGCGATTATGGCGTGGCCTACAACGTCTGGATGATTGTGTTCGTCGGCATCACCTACTTCCTGCCGGTCATCCTCTGGCTGCCCAAGGCGTGGCGTCGCAACCTGTGGATCATGTCGGCCGCGTGTATCTCCGTGAACGTGGGCATGTGGCTCGAACGCTACCTGCTGTTCGTCCCCGGACAGGCCAACAAGCAGTTCCTGACCTTCACCTGGAACGACTACCTGCCGCGCTGGCCAGAGGCGCTCATTGTCGCCGCGACCTTCGCCTTCGTGTCCATGCTGATGCTACTGTTCAGCCGGGTGTTCCCGCTGGTGCCGCTCTACGACATCAAGGAAGGGGACATACTCAGAACTGAGATGCAGATAGGCCGTCGCAAGTTGACCGCCACATTCAGAGAGGACTAGAGAGTTACCGTCATGGCGATGCCAGGAATTTTGCAGCGGATGCGGGACACGTTGTACCCGCCCAGTACCAAGCAGGCCATTCTGGGCCTGTTCCAGGACGCTGAGTCCGCCGCCACCGCCGGCGACGCGCTCAAGGATGCTGGGGTTCCCGAAACCGACTACGACTTCCTCACTGACTCTCCCTATCCCGAAGGGTCGCTGGGCGAACGCGAGGAGAAGCACCGCCTGTACCTGTACCCGTTCATCGGCGCGCTGCTCGGCCTATCGTCCGGGATTATGATCACCGCGATGACCCAGGTGGCGTACCCGCTGGTGACCGGCGGCAAGCCCATTCTGTCGCTCCCGCCCATGGCCATCGTGTGCTACGAGGGAACGATGCTGGGTGCCATCCTCTTTACGGTCATCGGCATCGTATTCGAATCGCGGCTGCCCAAGTTCCAGCTTGGCATCTACGACGAACGCATCACCCAGGGGTTCCTCGGCCTGCGGGTGAAGGCAGAGCCCGAGCAACGCTACGAGGTAATCCAGATAATGAACTCCGCTGGCGCGGTTGAAGTCAAAACGGACCAGTAACGCAAAGAGCGGACCTATCGCATGGCAAGGCAAGCAATCCTGGGACTGTTCGACGACGCATCGGCCGCGGCTGACGCTGGCGATGCGCTGAAGTCGGCCGGCATCCCGGAATCCGATTACAACTTCCTCACCGACGTTCCCTATCCGGAGGGCGCGTTCGGGGAGGGCATGGAGCGGCACAGGCTCTACCTGTGGCCCCTGCTTGGGGGACTCATTGGCCTGATCGTCTCGCTGGTGATCGGTGCCATGAGCCCGATGGCCGTGCCCATGACCATCGCCGACAGACCGATCCTGGAGATGCCGCCGTTGTCTGTCATCTGCTACACCGGCGCGCTGCTGGGAGCCATCCTGTTCACCGTGATTGGCCTGGTCCTGGCGCTTCGGCCCAACGTGGGTAACAGCATATCGGACGACCGGATAAGCCAGGGCATGATCGGACTGTTGGTCAACGCGGGAGCCGAGCGGGGTTCCCAGGTAACGAACATCCTGAACGAAGCGGGCGCCGTGGACGTGACCAACGCCTAGATCCGAGCAACCGGCTGGTCAACCAATCACCAATACCGAAACCTGAAATGAGAACTTTGATGACACGGACTAAACTGATGCGCGGGCGACTGCTGCCGTTGGTCGGGTTGGCCATCGTGGCCGGTCTGCTGGCCGTCGGGTGTTCCCAAGGTTCGTATCCGCTGGACATCTTCTACGAAATGCACTACCAACCATCATACAAGGCGCACGAGCCGCCGCGGCTGACCCCGCCGGAATCGGCAGTGCCGTGGTACGGCTCCACGCCGCCGCAACCAACGTCTTTCGCGGGATCGGGTGAGCATATCTTCATAACCAACTGCGCCATGTGCCATGGAGCCACCGGGCAGGGCGACGGCCAGGTGCTGGGTCGCATGGTCGTGGACTACGGCTACATCACCACCGATGCGCCGCTGCTGAACCCCAACCTGACATCGGAAGCCGCCAAGAGCCTGGACCGTGACGGTCTGCGCAACGTGGTGACCGGCGGCGTCAACGTGATGCCTCCCTTCGCCAAGCTGCTGACCGACGATCAGATCGAACTGGTGCTGGACTACGTGGAAGGCTGCATCCAGGACGGCAACCAGGCCGCCTGCCAGTAGCGCAATACCCGCGCAGCCCCCCGCAAAGAGTCGCTCAGAGTGTTACCATTACGGTAGCACTCATTTCTATGGCGAGGCGCAGCCATGACAGACACCATAACTATAACGGTGCCGGTTGATTCCGAAGTGGCGGAATATTATCGCTCGGCTTCGGACATGGACCACCGCAAAGTCGAGTTTCTTGTGAACTCGTTCCTGCGCGATATGATGGCCCTCGCCAAAAGACGGCAAGAGGCGGAGGCGGCGCGTGGCCCTTGCTGGGAGGCTGACCTTGAGCGTCGGAGGGCGGAGCTGATCGCCAATTTGGGCTTGGACAAGGTGCCGGCCCGCAGCAGGTCGTTGGAAGAGGTAATGGATGAACTGGGTCGCCAGGCTGAGGAAAGCGGTCTGACGCCGGAGATACTGCAATCCATACTCGACGAATGACACCCCGACTCCGACCCCGGCTAGTATTTGATACGAACGTTCTCGTCAGCGCGGCCATATTCACCGCTTCCGTGCCAAGACGGGCGCTGGTGCATTCTTTGCGTCATGGGTCACTCTTGATGTCCGATGAGACGGCCAAAGAGGTTAGGGACGTGCTCGCCAGGGCACGCTTCGACCACCACGCCACCCTGGAGGTGCGTCAAGAGTTCCTGCGAGATGTGATGCTCGACGTCGAGATGGTGCCAATTACCGAGCCGGTGCGCGTCTGTCGCGATCCCAAAGACGATAAAATCCTGGAACTGGCCGTCAACGGGCGTGCCGACTACATCGTAACCGGCGATTACGACTTGTTGGTGATGAACCCGTTCCGTGGGATAGCGATTATCAGGCCGGCCGAATTCCTGGCATTCGTGGGCTCAGAGCAGGAATGACCCTGACACGCGCTGGCTCCGCTTGTACCCGATTATCCTGACACCAGTGGCCAACTGGCGCCGCGCCCTCGTTTGGGTTTGCATCGTTGCGGGGCTGACATTGGCATCCGGGATGTTGTTCACCGGCGTCATCACGGCCCAATCCGGCGAAAACGGTGGCGCGTATGATGAGGCGGAGGCGCAGGCCATCGACCGTATGCTCATGTGCCCCGTCTGCCCCGCGCAGACCATCGACCAGACCGAAGTCCCGTTGGCCAAGCAGATGCGTTCCCAAGTGCGCGAATTGCTCTCGGAGGGCAGAACCAGGAAGGAAGTGCTGGCCTGGTTCTCCGCGCCTGAACGCTACGGCCCCGGCGTGCTGGCAGAACCGCCGCGCTCAGGGTTTTACCTGATCGCATGGATTGTCCCCGGTGTGGTGGTAGTAGCCGCGTTGGCCGGCGGCGTACTGACCCTGCGTGCCATGCGCCGCCGCACCGACGACAACGCGCCTGACATCGCCGGCGAAGCCGACGACCTGCAACCCTACCTCGCGGCCGTGGACCGCGACCTGTCTTTGGCGGACACATCAATTCCCTCTCCCCAGGTGGGAGAGCGCCAGGGTGAGGGGGAACCAAAGGATGGCTGACCTGGGAGCCGCCTGTCTCTGGATGGCGCTGGCCTTGGCCGTGTACTCCACCCTGGCGTCCGTGCTGGGGCAGGTCCGGGGGTCGGTGGCCCTGTTGGACAGCTCGCGCAAGGCGTCCTACGTCCTCGTGGTGGTCCTGCTGGTGTCCACGCTGTCGCTGGTGCAATCTTTCATCACCCGGGATTTTTCCCTGGCGTATGTGGCGGCGCACAGCAGCATCGCCATGCCCAACATTTTTACTTGGGTGGCGTTCTACGCCGGCAACGAAGGATCGCTACTGTACATCGCCTTCGCGCTTTCGGTGATGGCGGCGTTGGCAATCTGGCTGGCGCCGGCATCCACGCGGCCCACGCTGCCGTGGACGGTAGCCATCCTGATGCTGATCGAAGTGTTCTTCCTGGCGGTGATGGCGTTCATGGCCAACCCCTTCCAGAAACTGCCGTTCCCGGTACCGGACGGTCAGGGCATCAACCCCCTGCTGACGCATTTCGGGATGTTCTTCCATCCGCCGGCACTGATGGCCGGTCTGGTTGGCATAAGCATACCGATGGCCTTTTCCCTGGGCAGCCTGATTGGAGGCAAGGGCGGCGACGAATGGATCGACGCCGGCCGAGCGTGGGGCGTTGGCATCTGGGCATTGCTGGCATCCGGCCTCCTGCTGGGATCCTGGTGGGCCTATACCATTTTGGGCTGGGGTGGTTTCTGGTTCTGGGACCCGGTGGAAAACGCCGCATTCATGCCGTGGATCGCGCTGACCGCGTTCATCCATTCCATCATGGTGCAGAAACGGCGGGGCATGTTCCGGATGTGGAACATCGTGCTGATCAACATCGCATTCGGGTTCGCGCTCTACGGGATGTTCATGAACCGGGGCGGGCCGGTGCCGTCAGTACATTCCTTCGGCGCGTCGACGCTGGGCTGGGTATTCCTGCTGTTCCTGGCGTTCGGTGTCATAGTTCCCATGGCGATATTCTTCTGGCGTTACGACCTTGTCCGCAGCGCGCAGCGTCTGGACTCCATGCTGTCCCGCGAGGCAGCGTTCCTGATCAACAACCTGCTGCTGCTGGGCGTAGCGTTTGCCACGCTCTGGGGCACGGTGTACCCGCTGCTGTCTCGCCTGTTCGCCGAGCAGGAGATCACGGTCGCCCGCCCATTCTATGACCAGGTCAACGGCCCGCTGATGCTCGCGCTGGTGATGCTCATGGGAGTGGGGCCGTTGCTGCCCTGGCGTCGGGCGAACCTGCGGTCGCTGCGGCGGGCGTTGCTGCTGCCGGGGGGCGTGGCCCTGGCAACGGCGGCCGTGCTGCTGGTGTTGGGGATTCGCCAGCCCTATGCCGTAGTGGGGTTCGGTTTATGCGCCCTGGTGACAACCAGCATCCTGGTCGAGTGGACGCGGGGGACCATGGCGCGGCGGCGCAGCGTGGGCGACAATCCGGCGATCGGGTTCATCCGGTTGGTGATGGCGAACCGGCCGCGCTACGGCGGCTACGTCGTCCACCTGGCCGTGGTGATGGTTGCGCTGGGCGTGGTGGGGCAGTCGTTCTACGGCGTGCAGCGAGACGTAGTGATGTTTCCCGGGGATGAGGTTACCGTCGGCGATTACCGCATGACGTACGTGGACACCACCACGCTGGCCTTCGCCGACCGCACCGAATTTCGCACGACGGTTGAGGTGTATCACAAAGGCGAGTTCCTGGAGGCGATGCACCCGCGGCGGACATTCCATCCCGACCACAACATGGCGTCCACGCTGGCGGCAATACGCTCGACGCCGGTGGAGGACTTCTACGTGGTGCCCAGCGAGAACCGGGAGGACGGTGCCGTCGGGTTCCGCATCCTGGTGAACCCGCTGGTGTGGTGGATGTGGGTCGCCGGGCCGGTGATGATACTGGGCACGGTGATCGCGTTGTGGCCGTCCCGGGCGCGGGTGCGCCGCCCGGTAATAGCGGCCACTGCGGCAAGCTCCGCCGATTAGCAGGCGAGGCATGCAACTGGTCCTCGCGGGCGCCATCGCGCTGCTGATCGTTGCCGTGGTGGCGTGGCCATTGCTGATGCGGCGGCGAAACGCGCCGACTCCACCGGTTGAGTCGGATCAATCCGCGAACGACAATTCAGCCGCCCTCAACGCCGTTTACGATGCCATCCGAACGCTGCAAACCGAGCATGGCCTGGGTCGCGTCAACGATGACGACTACCAGGAGCAACTGGACGAATACCGGCGGCAGGCCGCGCGCATCCTTCGGGCAATGGACCGGGAGAGCGGTGAGGGGCAGGGTGGTTGACCCCACCGGGCTTCCCTTCAACAGCCGGCCGACCAACGCCTCAGACGTTGTGGAAGTGGTGTGGCTGCCGGCGCTGCTCGCGATTGCCACGGCGGCGTCAACGTGGCTCGTCTGGTACTATACCCATACGGTTTGCACGCTCGAAATTGCCGCGTTGACGGGCTGCAACCCGGGCTCCGTTGCCAGGTACGTCAACGTTGACGTTTTCGGGAGGATGCTTACCTACGGAGGGCTGGTCGGCGGGATCGGAGGGTTTTGGCGGTACGACATGATCAAAAAGGAACGAGCCGCACGCATCGCGGCACAGATGCAAGTGGCTGAACTGCAAAAACAGCTGGAGGAACAGCGGGCGAAGAACGCTGCCATCCGCGAGGAGCAACGCCGGCAGGCAGAGGAAGAACGCCAGCAGGCAGAGGAAGAACGCCGACAAGCCGCAGAGGAGCGCCGGCAGGAACACCAGGCTTTCATGGCCGCGCTGACTGAACTCACCGCCGAAATCGCCCACCTGCGCCAGCAGCGCAACGGCGACACGCATAACGGCCAGTAATCCCGCCTTGTTGCTCCGATGGGCCATACCGGCCGCCTTGCTGGCTATCGCGTTGCTGGCGGTGACGCCGGCGGGTATTCATTCCCAGTCGCCCGCCGCCGCGCCGGTTTCGGGCGTGTTGGTCAATGGGACGCAAGGCGGCGAAATTCCGGCCAACGTCACCGTCCTGCTGCACCAGTTCGGGGTCGACGCCGGCTCGGTGGACACGTACGAAACGACCACGGATGCGGACGGAGCGTTCAGCTTTGCGGATATTCCACCGACACCCTCCGACGGGAGCGCGGCGCTGGTGGCGATCTATGGCGGCACCCGATACAGCCGGGTGATCTCACCCGCGGACCCGACGGAATCGCTGACCCTCACCGTCTACGAATTAACGCGGGACGTCGGTGTGGTAGCAACCACCGAGCAGTCGATCATAGTGGCCGGCATCGACACCGCGACGCGACGCATGGCAGCGGTGCAGCTTTTCACGCTGGAGAACCGCAGCGACACCACGCTGGTGCCCGACCTGTCCGCTCCGCCCATGATCGGGCAGTTCAGCTTCCTCCGTTTTTCCCTGCCGCCCGAAGCCACCAACTTGGACGTTTCAACCGACCTGGTCGGAGGTGAGGTGATTCCGGTGGGAACGGGCTTCGCTATCACCGCTCCAGTCCAGCCGGGTCGGCACCAGGTGAGTTTCACCTTTACCGTACCCTACGCGGGCGACACCCTGACCTGGAGGGACAACACGCTACAGGGCGCGGAGTCGCTGCGGCTGCTGATCCCCGACGAGTTCGGCGACATCGGCGTGGGCGGACTGGCTGCGCAGGAATCACTGACCCTGGGGGAGATAACCTACCGCGTCTGGGGAACCGAAAACCTGGCCCCGGGCGCAGGGGTCAACCTGCAGCTCAGCGGCCTGCCGGAACCGTCATGGATTACCAAGCTGGGCAACCCGTTGTCGGAGGCGCGGTTCTGGTACGGCGCCATACCCGTCCTGGTGGCCGCGACGCTGGCCTGCCTGTTGGTATGGGGCGTGTGGCGCCGTCCGGTGAAAACCGTCGCCTGATGTCCCGCCGCAACTGGATCATCCTGGGAACGACGGCGGCGCTCATTCCCCTGTTCGCGCTGCTGGCCTGGGCGGCGACGCAGCAGCGGGGGCAACCGGCCGGCGCGGGCATCAACCAGCAATTCGGCGAGATCAGCATTGAGCAGTCGCCGGCGGCAGACTTCGAACTGTCTCTGCTAAACGGCGAAACGATGCGATTATCAGACCTGCGCGGCAAGGTGGTCATGGTTGATTTCTGGGCGTCCTGGTGCACTCCCTGCCGCCAGGAATCAGGAGTGCTGAACCGCGCCTACACCGCCTACGCTGACCGGCCCGTGGAATTCGTCGGCGTCAACGTGTGGGACACGAAGAACGGAGCTGAACTGTTCCTGGTCGAATTTGGCGTAGAGTACCCGGCCGGCGTGGACGCTGATGGAGCAATCGCCCTCAACTACGGCGTACGCGGCATCCCCGAAAAGTTCTTTCTGGACGCCGATGGCGTCATCCGGCACAAGTACGTTGGCCCCATGCCGGAAGATGTTCTCCGTGCGACGCTGGACAACCTGCTGGCCGAGGCTGATTCGAACGGGGGCTAGCCGCAAAAGACAGGTGATACAATCCGCCCATTCATACCGCCCCAAGACGTTGGAGACACATCGATACGATGACCACCGTCGTACCCCCCAATCACTCGGCTGAATCCCAGGTTGTGCTGGCCATGGACTGGGGCGGCACGTGGGCGCGCGCCGCAGTCATAGACAAGCAGGGGAACCTGCTCTGGCAGGGCCGCGTTGCCAACCAGCCGGGAGCCTTCCAGGATGAACTGGTAGAGGCTGCCGGATCGCTGCTCCTGGAGGCCAGGGACAACGCCGGTGAACGGCCCATCGCCGGCGCAGGCATCGCGCTGGCCGGATCCATCGACGCTGCCACCAACATGCTGCTCTCCTCTCCGAACCTGCCCGCGCTGAACGGAGTGACGCTGCCCGACGCGTGGCAACCCATGCTGGACATGCCGGTGTGGGTGGGCAACGACGCCAACCTGGCCGCGCTGGGCGAGTGCTACTACGGAGCGGGGCGGCCTGACCTGCCTGAAAATCCGGCGGCTCGTACCCTGGTATTCGTTACGTTCAGCACGGGAGTTGGCGCGGGCGTTGTTGATGGCGGCGAGATGTTCATCGGAGCCGCGGGTGCCGCCGCCGAGGTGGGACACATGACCATCGACTGTCGCGCTGACGCGCCGCCCTGCGCCTGCGGCAACAGCGGATGCCTCGAAGCCCTGGCATCCGGGACAGCAATCGGACGAGCCGCGCAGGCCCGGTTGGCTGACGCGACGCCTGGAGCGCCCCTGCAACTGGCCTACGAAGCCAACGCCACGATCACCGGCGAGGACGTGTTCAATGCAGCGGAACGGGGCGATTCAGTGGCTATCGAGGTGGTCAACGACGCCGTGGCCGCCATCATCGTGGGCATGGGCAATGTCCTGAACCTGTTCAATCCCGACGTGGTCGTGCTGGGCGGCGGCGTAACCCAGGGCCTGCTGCAACTCGACCTGCTGGACCGCATCGAGGACGGAATGCGGCGGCGTGCCATGAGCTCAGGCCACCGCAAGTTCAGGCTGGTGCCCGCCACCCTGGGCGACAGCCAGGGATTGGTCGGCGCGGCCAGCCTGGTGTGGGCGAAAACGCAGGGTCAGCCCGGCCGCGGGTTTGGCAGTCTAGGCCCCGTCCCCGCGTAAACGGCGCAGTTCGGCCTCCAGCGCGGCGGCGCGCGCCTCTGCCGCTTCGCGAGCTGCCTGCTCGGTTTCCAGTTGTGCCTGCGTGGTTTCCTGCATAGCCTCTGCCGCTTCCCGGGCGGTTCGCTCCGCCACCAGCTCGGCGCGAGTTTCGTCAAAGTCGCGGAGCCACTCGCCCCTGGCGGTATCGTAGAAACGCAGTCGGCCGTCGCCCTCCCACACCAGGTCCAGCCCCAGCGTCGGGCTGTGGCCGCGGGGTCTGCCCTCGTCGTCCGGCTCCACCGGCATCCGCTGATACTCGCCGTCAACCAGGCGCTCGCCCACCAGCGGCTCGCCGTAGAATTCACTGTCCGGCGTGGGGTCGTAACGCCAATACTCGCCGATGCCGATGATGGCATAGAGTTCCCGCTTTGGATGCAGGTCGTTGTCGGCGGTGTTTTCGGATGCGATTTCCAACACGAAGTCGGGCGGTTTGCCCATGTCCCAGATGCGGTAGTTGTTGTTGTGCTCGATGATGTCAACGTCCACGTCGAAGGCGACGTAGCAGTCGGGTGAAACGGCGCGCCGAGGGACGCCCTCATCGTAGTAGATGAAAGTGTTGCCGTTGACGTGGGTGCGGGGTTGGTCAGCGTAGTGGCCGCGCAGAGCGGGCACCAGCGCCTGGAAATACAAGCCTTGGGTTTCTCCGTCGGGCAAGGGTACACCGTCCGATTCGGGGTAGCAAACGCCGTTCTCGTACAGGTGAGGCGCGTCGGCCTCGGAGGGCGGATCGAGCAGCGGCCCGTTGACGGCGGAAGGATAGTACACCCCGTTCTCGTAGAGATGCGGCGCCTCAGCCTCGGTGGGATGCTTGATCCGAGGCGGGTCGGGCATGGGTCTGGCTTGGGATTTTGATTCCCTGCTGGTCATGGCGTCCCTGCTCCGTGAGACGTGCGGCATTGCCGGGCAGACATTATACGATGTAGCGCCCACCCACAACGTTCATGCGGTCTCCGGTGATGTAGGACGACTCGTCGCTGGCGTAGAATAGGCAGGCGTTGGCGATGTCCTGCACCGTGCCCTGCCGTCCCATGGGGATGGACTTGAGGTGCTCCGAGGAGCCGCGCGCCACCTCCTGGAACTCGGGATACCATTCCGGATGCTCACGGGAGGTATCGGTGGCGCCGGGATTGACCAGGTTGGCTCGCACGCCCTGCCCCGCATATTCGGCCGCAACAGCGCGGATGAGCCCCAGCAATCCCGTCTTGGCGGTGGTCACCACGGCGGTTTCCGGCCGGCCCGTGATGGCCGCCTGCCCGCCCAGCGCGATGATGCTTCCGGAACCTTGCTCGAGCATCCCGGGCAACACAGCGCGCATCAGGTAGAACGAGGCATGCAGGTTCGTGGCGATGACATCCTGCCATTCCTCCACGGACACTTCCAGCAGCGGTTTGTGGGGTCTCACCGCCACGTTGCTCACCAGCACGTCCACGGTCCCCAGGGCGTCTATCCCTTCGGATACCATCGCGGCGACGCGGTCAGGGTCCGACACGTCTCCGATAACGGTGTGGGTGCGGACACCCAGTTCCCGGCATTGTGCAGCCACTGAATCCAACTCTTGCGCCGATTGCCGCGTGTTCAGGATCAGGTCCGCCCCCTCGCGGGCAAAGGTTCGGGCAATCTCGGCGCCGATGTTCCTGCTGGCGCCGGTGATCAAGGCGGTTTTGTTTTCAAGACGCATACTTACACCCCGGTTTAATCTTCTTGATGTCTGCGCAACAGCCGGCGCCCAATCGGTACCGATACGGTGACCAACAACCCGATTAAGCCGGTGCTGGCCCCGACCACACCCAGGAGGCGGTCAATACTGAAACTGCCCACCAGCCAGGACACTACCAAAACCAATGCGACCAATGACAGGGCAGCCAATACGATAGCGAAAGTTACCAGCACTATGGCGACAGCCGGCAGGTACCATCGTATCATTCACACTCCGTTTCTGGCGTGAAGAATCAGGACAGCCCCAGCGATCCCCAGGACGATGCCCGATACACTCATAGTCAACATCCCTGCGGGCAAAGTAACTCGAGACCAATCCGGCAAAAAAAACGACCCGATCACAAAAACGAGAGTACCGATCAGGAAAAATATGGACGATGCGGCAAAAATGCGCTGGAGCATACCCACTCTCCCCATCACAGCCTGAACCCAGGTGTCAACAGCAGAACGACGCCGGATATGATCCCCATGCCACCGCCGGCAAATGACAATGTGAGACCCAAAGGTACAGTCACATCGGACCAGAGTTGCGCCCATTGATCGCCAATTCCTAAGGCGACTATTCCAAAAAAGAATGCCATCAGGGATACGATGTGGACCTTTTGCCACAATGGCATTTTCCGCGACCCTTTCATACTGCCAGCATAAATCCATGCTGCCGACCGTGTCAAAAAACAACTCGGGGGCGACCTTCGGCCCGCCCCCGAGTTTCCTGACGGTTAGCGTCGTCAGTACGCGCCGTACCCCGGTACGTTGATGCACGCGGCAATGTGGTTCGGCAAGACCTCGCGGGCTTCGGGTAGCACGCGGGTGCAGTCGTCGGTAGCCAACGGGCAACGGGGATGGAACACGCAGCCGCTGGGAGGATTCAACGGGCTGGGAACCTCGCCCGACAGGATGATGCGCTCGCGCTGGGCGTCGAGCACCGGGTCGGGAATCGGAACCGCGGAAAGCAGCGCCCGCGTGTAGGGATGCTGAGGGTTCTCGTAAATCGCGTTCCGGTCGGCAATCTCAACAATCTTGCCGAGGTACATCACGGCCACGCGGTCGCTGATGTGCCGCACCACCGATAGGTCGTGGGCGATGAACAGGTAGGTGAGGTCGTAGCGCTCCTGCAGGTCCTCCAGCAGGTTGATGATCTGGGCCTGAATGGACACGTCCAACGCCGAAACGGGCTCGTCGCACACGATGAATGACGGGTCGACGGATAGAGCGCGGGCGACGCCAATACGCTGGCGCTGTCCACCGCTGAACTCATGGGGGAAGCGGTCGGCCATGTACGGGTTCAGGCCGACGTTGTTCAGCAGTTCGGCCACACGCTCGCGGTATTCCCGCTTGTTGTTGACCAATCCGTGAACCGCCAACGGCTCGCCGATGATGTTCCCCGCAGTCATGCGAGGGTTCAGGGAGCTATACGGGTCCTGGAATATGATCTGCATCTGGCGGCGCATGGCGCGCATCTGGTTGGTGCGAGCGCCGGCAATTTCCGTGCCGTCGAACCAGATTTCGCCGTCGGTGGGACGGTAAAGACGTAGGATGCACCGGCCGGTGGTGGTCTTGCCACAGCCGGACTCACCCACGAGCCCGAGGGTTTCGCCGCGCATGACGGTAAAGTCAACGTCGTCCACGGCTTTGATGTAGGCCACGGCCCGCTGGAACAGGATCCCCGACGTAACGGGGAAGTGCATTTTCAGGCCGCGCACGTCCAGCAGCACGTCGCCATGCCCCGGATGCGTCTCGGCCGTCTGCGGCATTTCGGCAGTCGTCATCGTTAAACTCCTCTTGGAGCGATAGCGGCGCTAGGCGGTTCCCATGGCGTAGCTCAGGGCCTGCACGCCCAGCACGTCGGAGCGCCAGCAGGCTGAGACGTGGGGTTCTTCTCCGTCACTGCTCTCCACCTGCATCAACGGAGGCGCCTCGGTGGCGCACTTATCGACGGCCCAACGACAGCGGGCGCGGAAAGAGCAGCCCTGGGGCAGGTTCACCAGGTCGGGCGGCTGCCCTTCGATGGGCACCAACTTGGCGGCGTTGCCCTCGTCGTCCAACAGGCGCTGGTCCAGGCGAGGCACGGAGTCCAGCAAGCCCACGGTATAAGGATGCCGCGGGTTAGTGTAGATCTCCAGCGCGGAGCCGCGCTCGATGATCTTGCCGGCGTACATCACGTTGACACGGTCGGCGTACCGCGCGACCACGCCAAGGTTGTGCGTGATGATGATCAGCGCCACGCCCAGGGTATCCGTGAGGGACTTCATCAGCTCCAGGATCTGTGCTTGAATGGTTACGTCCAACGCGGTGGTAGGCTCGTCGGCGATAATCAGCTTGGGGTTGCAGCTCAACGCCATGGCGATCATCACGCGCTGACGCATACCCCCGCTGAACTGGTGCGGGTACTGGCGGATGCGTCTTTCAGGGTCGGGGATGCCCACCTGCGCCAACAGGTCGACCGCGTCCTGGCGGGCTTCGTCGCGAGACTTGCCCATGTGTAGCTGGATGGTTTCCGTGAGTTGACGGTCCAGCGTCAGTACCGGGTTCAGCGATGTCATGGGCTCTTGGAACACCATGGCCATCTTGGCGCCACGTATGCGGCGCATGTCGTCCATGTCGATCTCGAGGATGTCTTCCCCGTCGAACAGGACTTCCCCGCCGACGGTTTTGCCCGGTGGGTCGGGGATCAAGCGCATCAGCGACAGGGCGCTTACGCTTTTGCCACAGCCGCTCTCTCCCACCAGGCCGAGGGTTTCCCCGGGCATGACTTCGTAGGTGATGTCGTCAACGGCCTTGACGACACCTTCATAGGTGAAGAAGTACGTTTGCAGATTCTTGACTTCCAGCAGCGGGTCCACGGCAGCGCTCCCTCCTCTGGTTGAATGCGTGCAGATATACGCCTGCCGTACGTTAACGGCGCGAATTTTGCAGGATCAAATTACCATACGCAGCATGGTACGGCAAGACAACGGGTAAGCCACCCACGCAGTTTGCCTGTTCCCTCGATGGCGCTCACTCCACCCCCTCGAACTGAGCGAACACGCCGTCCGACCAATGGTACGGCTCCACTGCCGCCAGCCTTTCCGTCATGCGGTCCTCGGCGGTTTCCAGATCATACTGGTTCTGCAACCCCATCCAGAAGGCCGCGCTGTTCCCGAAGAATCGGGACAGCAGCAGCGCAGTTTCGGCGGTGATCGCCCGCTCGCCATGCACAATGGCATGAATGCGTCGTGGGTCCACGTCCATGGACTTGGCCAGTCTATATTGGCTGATGTTCAACGGGAGAAGAAACTCCTCGTTGAGGATTTCACCGGGATGAATCGGCGGGAGCTTGTCAGCTTGGTTCGATATGGTCAAAGTCATGGTTCGCTCTCCTGATAATCTGCGGCTCAGTGGTAATCCGTCAACTCTACTTCCCCGGCGTTGCCCGCCTCCCACACAAAACAAATCCGCCACTGATTATTAACTCGGATGCTGTACTGCCCTTCCCGACTGCCGGAAAGCTTCTCCAAGCGGTTGCCGGGCGGGATTCGCAGGTCGTTCAAGTCAATCGCGTTATGCAATATCGTTAATTTTCTCTGTGCGCTACGTTGCAACTCATTAGACAACCTGCCAACCCGGTTACGGTGGAATACGGATTCGGTATCCGAATCTTTGAAACTAATTATCATAAATTCTCTTACCACGGATACATATGGAGATAAAACACCACACAGCCCTTTAGCCAACATACTGAGGAGGAGGCGCGCTTGCCAGCAATATAATAGCGCATCACGCTATTAGCATCAAGCGCTATGGCAAGGCATTTCATGACCTTTTCGCGGGATGTGAGAAACTCCTCGCCACACACACGGACAAGGGGCAGCCTTGACGGCTGCCCCTTTCGCGTTGCTAATCCGGATAATCGGGGATCGCTACCCAACATCCTCCACCGGCATCGTCGCAATGCCATACGTCCCGTAGAAGAAGTTGGCGTAGTGCGTGGACCCGCCCGTGACCCACAGCAGGTACTGGTCCGGATCCTCCAGCGCCGGGATGGTGGCGTTGGGATCATCGGCCAGGTGCTGCAGTTCGGGATGCGCCAGCCACTTGCCGTTTTCGTCGGTGGGGACGCCGGCGCGGATGGCATCCTGCAACGACGCTCGGCAGTGCTCGTGCAGCCACTCCTGGGTATCGCGCTTGCTGAAACCGGCCTCGGCCAGGATCACGGCGCGGGACGGGCTGAGCATGATGGGATGGTAGGGCCCCTGGTAGGAGACCCGCTGGTTGGTGTGCCCAACCTGCGCCGACTGCCGACCCTTGATCCAACTGCCGCCGCCGGCGTGGCGATAGAACATCATGGACGCGATGTTATTCAGAGTGTCCATGTGGTTCTTCGAGGCGTTGTCCAGTACGTCGGTGGGGCCGGTGACGGTTACGACGGTAACGGCGCTCTCGTCGGGGCGGAACCCCTTGTCCACGTGGTAGGGCTGCCAGGGGCTGACCTCCTCGTTCTCGGCGATGCACATGCCGAACTTGGTGGGCAGGCCGATGAAGTTGGGGTCGCCGGCGCCGGCCTTGCAGTAGCCGATGTTGATCAGGCACAGGCGCAACGCGCGACCGATGGCGGTGTTGGCCTTGTTGACCACGCCAGGGCCCATGGCAGACGTGCCGTAGTTGATTCCCGCACGGTCGGCAATCGGCCCGTTCACCAGGATCAGCGGCGCTTCGGTGTGGCCGGACACCTGCATGTCGCGGTGGTTGCTCTCGGGCTGGGCGATGCACTCGATGGCCGCCAGCAGGATGGGGAACTGCTCGGGACGGCAGCCGGCCATGACGGCGTTGATGGCGATCTTCTCCACTGTGGCCAGGCCAAATCCCGGCTCCATGACCATCACCACGTCCTGCGGGGCGCGGCGGGTGCCCTTCAGCATTGCCTCCACCAACTCCGGCGTGGGCGGGACCACGGGCATTCCGTCGCTCCAGTCCCGTTCCTCCATGAAGCGGTTGACGGCGTCGATGCCCCACGGCGAATCGTCCAGCGTGACGGTGAACACGTCGGTCTCGCTATGGCCGTTGCTGGCGCCGGTGAGGTCGGCCGTGGTGGACATCCTGGTCAAACCCAGGATGATGTTATCGATCTGCTCGTCCACCATCCCGTGGATGTAATCAGGCTGCTGCCCGGTGCAGGCGTGGGGGATGGTGACAAACGCGGTGGCGGGCTGTCCCCAGCCGTCAACGCAGGACTGCCAGGCGCGGGCGAAACTGCGAGCGGCGATACCCACGGCGGGGATGCCGGCCCTTTCCATAGCTACCATGTCGTGGGCAAGCCACGACGTGCAGCCCCCTCAATGCGCTGCGGCGCCCACCATGGCGTCGACCTCGTTGGCGATGATCGCCGCCTCCGCCTCGTCGATGTGCACGCCGCGGCTGAGCGAAGGGCGGCCTTCGCGCCGGGGGCCGCCGTAGCTCTCAAACTTCACGTTGGAGTATCGGCGGGCGATGTGCTCGGCCACCCGGTCAACGGCGACGCCGGCGCCGCCGGTCATGTTGTCGTACAGGCCGATGGTCTTGCCCTCCAGGGTGTCCAGACGCGGAGCCGGCGGAACTTTGAAATCCACCCGCGCGGCGGCGGGCGACATGATTCGCAATTGCATGGTGGTCTCTTCCTTAGATGAATATGGGGATGAGTTTCGCCGATTCTGGCACGTATTCAAACGCTTGGCAAATCGTCGGCGCGGGCACAGGGCAATCGCGTCTTCAAAACAAACGATGCCGGTGCCTGCATTACATTCCGTTTGGTGATAATGACCACACACCTCGTTGCCTCAAAGTCCCCGAAACCAGCCCATAACCCCAAAACTCCCAAATCAAAATATCCTGTCCATCCCGTTCATCCTGGGAACCTGTCCGCCTTTGGCGGATCCCTGTGAATTCACCGCCCGTTACTGCCAATTCCAATGGCGGCGCTGTCTCTCATTAAGATGCGATTGCCCTGGGCGCGGGCACCCTCTCCGGATACGGGGATCCGGCTGTGCTACCATGCCGGCCATGCGCGCCCTGATTGTGTCCGACATTCATTCCAACCTGGAGGCGTTCGACGCGGTGCTGGCGGACGCGGAGGAGCGCGGCGGTTACGACATCGTGTGGTTCCTGGGCGACCTGGTAGGCTACGCCGCGGATCCCGGCCCGTGCATCGAGCGTCTTCGGAGCCTGCCGCACGTCGCCATTGCGGGGAACCATGACCACGCGGTCACCGGCAAGCTGAACCCCGACCTGTTCAACGGCGCGGCGCGGGCGGCGGCGCTTTGGACCACGGATGTCCTCACGTACGATGAGTTGGCATACCTGGCGGGGCTGCCGGAAGTACGCACCGAGGGCGACTTTACGCACGTACACGGAAGCTTGCGCGATCCGGTGATGGAATACCTGCTCAGCGAGCCGGCGGCGCTGGCGACTTTTGCACTCATGCGAACGCCGTTTTGCCTGGTGGGTCACTCGCACTACCCGCTGGTGTGGACGGAAACCGCGGGCGGCGCGGACGTTGCGCTGCTGGACCCGACCGAACCGCTGGCGTTGCGCGCCGACCAACGGGTGATAGTCAACCCCGGGAGCGTCGGGCAGCCCAGGGACGGAGACTGGCGAGCGTCGTACCTGTTGTACGACAGCGACGCCGGGGATGCCGGCGTGTTGGAACACCGCCGGGTCGAGTACGACATCGCGACGGCACAGCGCAAAATTCGGGAAGCCGGCCTGCCCGAGGTGCTGGCAGACCGGCTAGCCCGGGGACATTGATCGATTGCGCGACGGACCGACGCGAGCTTGCGTAGGGCATCCATCAGCGCTCTTCGCAGTTGCCCAAACACAAGCCATCCAATTAGAATCCGGTTCATGAACCGGGAACGGCCCCTGAGGCCACACCGGCGATGAGGTACCACTGAAATGAGCCAGAACAATGACCAGGAACGGATCTACCAGGAGTTGCGCCGGCGTGCGGTGGTGGAGTTTGGCGAGGAGCGGGCGACGGAACTGGAGTCGTACCTGAGAACCGCGGCGCAGCAGATTCACGACGTCGAAAACGCCGACGACGTTCACCCAGACCTGGAACCGCTGTTCCAGGAATAATCCTGTCAGGGTGGAGGCGAATCCGCCTCAGGCGGATTCGCACCTGCAAGTGAGGTTGGATCATGCCCGAACTCAATGAGCTATCGGTGGTGGAAGCCGCCGCGCAGATTCGCGAGGGAACCGTTTCTCCGGTGGCGCTGGCCGAGGCGTTGCTTGCCCAAATCGATGCGCTGGACGGCGACCTGCAAGCCTGGGTGACCATCGACCGGGACGCGGTCCTGGCGACGGCGCGGGAACGGGAAACAGAGGTCGCACGGGGCGAAATACGCGGCCCCATCCACGGCGTACCCGTGGGCCTCAAGGACATCTTCTACACCGAGGGAATGCTAACCGCCTGCGGCTCGAAAGTGTACTCCGACTTCGTGCCCGACTTTGACGCAACCTCGGTGGCGAAGATCAAGGAAGCCGGCGGCATCATTCTGGGCAAAGCCGTGACCACCGAGTTCGCCACCTCCGACCCATCGCCTACGCGCAACCCCTGGAACCTGGAGCACACGCCCGGCGGTTCCAGCAGCGGGTCGTCGGCAGCGGTGGCGGCGCGGATGGTTCCGGCGGCGCTGGGTTCGCAGACCGGCGGGTCCACGTGCCGGCCGGCGGCGTACAACGGCATCGTCGGGCTGAAACCTACCTACGGGCGCATCAGCCGCTATGGTGTTGCGCCGGTGAGCTGGTCGCTGGACCACGTGGGCATCCTGACCCGAACGGTGGCCGACGCCGCGCTGATGCTGGAGGTTCTCAGCGGCGAGGACGACAATGATCCGGGCAGCCTTCGGGAACCGGTGCCCGACTTCAGTGCGCAGATGGCGGAGCACAACCGGCCGCCGCGCATCGGGCTGGTGCGGCAGTTCTACCAGGATTACTCGACGCCGGAGATCTGGGCGCACACCGAGGCCATCGCCAACCAACTGGCGGAGGCCGGAGCCGAGGTTGAGGAAATACCGCTGCCCGCCAGTTTCGCCCGGGTGCACAGTTTCCAGCGCATCGTGATGAACGTGGAATGCGCAGGGTTTCACCAGGCCAACCACCGGACGCGAGCCGCCGACTACGGGCCGCGCATCCGCGCCGGCATGGAGATGGGAATGATCATCCCGACGTCCACCTACCTGAAGGCCCAGCGGCTGCGACGGCAGTTCCGCGCCGACATGAGCGAGATGGCGGCCAAGGTGGACGTGGTGATGACGCCGGCGATACCGGCTCCGGCGCCGAGAGATCTGAACACCACCGGCGACGCGGCGTTCCAGCAGCCATGGACAGCGGCAGGATTACCAACGGTGGTGGTATCCACCGGCCTGAGCGAGCTAGGGATGCCCATGGCGGTGCAGTTCGGCGGCCCGTGGGCGCAGGAAGCCCAGGTTTTGGGCGCGGCCCAGTGGTGCGAGCGCATCGCCGGCCTGGACCAGGCCCCGCCCATTTCTTGACGCACTCCAATCAATCAGGAACGATAGCCATGCCCGATAACCAGGAATTGCTGAAACGTATCACGGCTCGCCCCGATGTTTTCGGAGGGAAACCGATCATCCGCGACATGAGATTAACAGTTGAACTCATCCTGAGCCTTCTGAGTCAGGGCGCCACACCGGAGGAGCTGCTGGATGACTACCCCGGGTTGGAACCGGAAGACATCCGCGCCTGCGTCGCCTATGCTCACGCTGTCATTGCCAGGGACACCCTGGGCACGGTTTCAATCGCTGACAGGTGAGGTTTCTGATCGATAGGTGCGCGGGGCGGAGTTTGGCAGAGTGGCTTAGCAATAATGGTCACGACGCGCTTGAGGCGCAAACCATTGGTCCGGATCCCGGCGATCGGGCTCTGCTGGAATTGGCGGAGTCGGAGAACCGTATCCTCGTCACAATAGACAAAGACTTCGGTGAACTGATTTACCTACACAGTGCTCCCCACGCGGGACTCATACGATTGCCCGATGTGCGCAGGTCCCGGCGTATCGAAATCATTGCAGAGGTAATTGAACAATACAGTCACGAACTTGAAGAACGCGCCTTGATAACCGTGCAGGGTAGGCACGTTCGCGTTTCGCGTCCCCCAACGAACTGAATGACGAACGTAGAACGCCGCCCGTTTCTTGACACTCGGCGCACCTTGTTGATAGCCTACGAATGCGTCTTGTACGCCCTATTGTGGCCCGCTAGCTCAACTGGCAGAGCAGCTGACTCTTAATCAGCAGGTTCTCGGTTCGACCCCGAGGCGGGTCACCACCTCCCGAATTGGTCGATGCGTTTGGTCGTGCTCCAATCGGCGGCAGGCTCCGGGGAAGTGTCGGAATTGGCAGACGAGCATGACTTAGGATCATGTGCCCTTGGGCGTGCGGGTTCGAGTCCCGCCTTCCCCACCATTTTTGATTTTGATCCCCGATTTGTTCGGGGGTTTCGCTTGCCAAACACGCCGGCTTGCGATTTTAGTGCCTGATTGGCCCTCAGCGTGGCAAGCTTGACGATTTTCCGGTGATATATCAACCGGACAAACTGACTAGAGGTTCAACCATGAAAACCCGACTTCGCATGTTCATACTGCTAGCCGTGGCGGCGCTTTGTGTATTGGCCGGCATAGCCGCCACACCGACCGTGCTGAATCAGCCGGTAGCGCCCACCGTTCAAGCAACCGCCAACGTAGGAGAGTTGGTCATATCCTGGGACAGTATCCCGGGAGCGCAGTTCTACACGGTGGGATGGATCAACTGGACCGAGGGACAACCCGTCCACACCTCGGGAGGAGACTGGCTCAGCCTATTCCACTACACCACCGTGGCCGGCCACAGGACTAGTTACACGGTCAACGGTCAGACAGGTGGCGATACCCACTTCGCGATAATCCGGGCAACAGACGTCGAGGGAACAGCCGGCCGGTTCGGTGGAGGTTATTCAGCATGGTCGTCGTGGTCATCGAGCCCCGCGCAACCGGCGGGACAGCCCGGGGGAGAGCCTACGCCATCCATTGACTGCGTTACTGCCGGCACTTGCATCCCAATTGCCAACATCGGAACCTACACGGGCACGGGGGACGCCGCATCTACCATAGTCGATCTTCACGCAGGCTTATACCGGATGACCGCATCCTCCTCTAGTGACAGGTTCTTTGATGCCGAACTTATACCCATCACGGGAGGATCATATGCCGCAACCGTATTCGGGATAGGCCCTCTCAACGATGAAATCGAAACCTTTACCATTTACAACGACGGCAAATCCTACCATGACCAAGCAGGGCAGTATCTACTGCAGATCGATGCCGTCGGTTCATGGACCGTGACGATAGAGCGCATCAACTAACCGCGGGAGTTTGATCAAGCTCAAAAACGGCGGTCGCCGCCACCGCGAGTCCTATAGTCGGCTCCAGCACAGGTGAAAACGAAGGCAGCGATGGTCCTTGTTTTTGTCAAGACCGCGCAGGGATAATGTGGACCGTGGGGCCGATGAGATCGCATAGGGTTGCGTGGTGTCCTTGATAGTCGGACAGTGAGAGAGATAATGCCAGCAACTTAGCGTAGGTTATTTTTGCAGCGGAGTTGCTCACTATGGGTATGTTTTCGAATCCCTGGCGCCGAATCGGCACCCGTTTATATATGGCCTTGGGATTTGCGGTGGTGTTGACGCTGGTTTCGGCGGCGGTCGGCGTGTTTTATTTCGAGCGCAGCGGCGACCTGAACCACCGCGTTGAGTCGGAATCGGTGCCGGTGCTGGAAGCATCGTGGGCGGCGGCGCGCGAGGCGGACAACCTGCGCTACCTGGGCGCCAACCTGCTGGCCCAAGCTGATGATGATTCGCGTGCGGTGAGCCCCGCGCAGGTGGAGGATTCGCTGACCCGCCTGGAGACGGCGCTGTCGCGGGTGAACAGCGTCGAGACCCTCCAACCCCACGCCGTGGCAGTGTTTGACGGCGCAAACGACGTGGCCGACGTGATCAACGCTCTGTCGGTCAACCGAACCGCCACGCTGCAGGCCAACCAAAAAGCTGCCCAACTCCAGCAGGGGTTGGACGCGCTGGAAATATCCGACGACGCATCACAGACGGCAGCGCAAGTCCTGGCCCGAATGTTGTCGGTGGAAGATGAAGCGACCCTGAATGACCTAAGGGCCGAGTTTGAAACAGCCGCCACGTCGGGCGTGTCGCCCGCCGTCCGGGCGCTTTGGGAAGGCGATGGAATCTTCACGGTGCGTTCTGAGCAACTGGCATTGAAAGCGCAGTCCGACCAGTTCGCCCTGGAATTTGAGCAGTCGGGAACGGCGTTGGGCGATTCGGTGGCCGTGCTGCTGGAGGAAGCGCGAGCGGAATCATCGGCCATGCTGGACGCCGCCGTGCGCAGCTTCGATGAAGGCCGCGTCCTGCTGGTCATCATCAGCGTAGCCAGCGTGGTGGCGGCGACGCTGGCCGCATGGTTGTGGGTGGGCAACGGGCTGGTGCGTCGACTGTCTCGCCTGTCGGACCGGATGCGCGGCATGGCTACCGGCGACCTGGAAACACCGGTGCCCGAGGTGGGTACTGACGAGATTGGCGAGCTGGCCGACGCCCTGGAGGTGTTCCGACAGCAGGCGCTTGAGGTCCAGCGATTGAATCTGGTTGAGCAACTGTACGGCCAACTTCGCGAGGCCAACGCCGAGTTGCAGCGCATGCAGGACCGGTTGGTGGCGCAGGAGAAACTGGCGGCGTTGGGTGAGCTGGTGTCGGGCGTAGCCCATGAGATCAGCAACCCGCTGAACTTCGTGAAGAACTTCTCCGAAGGGTCCCAGGAACTGTACGGCGAACTGTCCGACATGCTGACCAACTACCGGGACGAGATGAGCGACGATGACGCCGCGCTGCTGGACGATATCACCGAGGAGCTGACCACCAGCCTCAATCGCGTGCGCGACAACGGCGGGCGCGCGCTGGCCATCGTGGAGCGGATGCGCGGCCTGGGAGTGGTCGGCGGCGAGCCCGTGCCGACCGATCTGAACCCGCTGGTGCGGCGGGCAGTGCAGCTGGGCTGCGACACCTTCCGGGCGGAATGGCAGGACTTCGAGGTGGAACCCAACTACGACCTGGACACCTCGTTCGGCCCGGTGCCGCTGGTGGGACAGGACTTCAGCGAAGCGTTGGTGAACCTGGTGTCCAACGCCTGCTACGCGATGCGAACCAAGCGCGAGTCCTCGGGCACCGAGGACGGTTACGAACCACAATTGAGGGTGTCAAGCCGACTGGTGGACGGGATGGTCGAGGTCCACGTTCGGGACAATGGCACCGGCATACCCGACGACGTGGTGGGCCACATATTCAATCCGTTCTTCACCACGCGTGACGGAGCGATGGGCGCCGGTTTGGGGTTGTCCATCGCTGCCGACGTGGCCAGGCGCGCTGGCGGAGACCTCACGGTGGATACCCAACCCGGCGAGTACGCAGAGTTCACGCTGAGCGTGCCCATCGAGGCGGCAGTGATGGCTGTGGTGTGAACGGTGGTAAAGCCGAAATCACGGGAATAAACTGAGCGGCCCCGTTGGCAGGGCCGCTCTCAATTTGTCCGAGTTTGGCGTACGTTGCTAGTCGTCAGCCGCAACGGGTTCCGGTGCCGGCGGGTTGGCCACGTAGGGCTTGCCGGTGGCGGGATCCATCTCGAAGGGACCGGGGAGATCCAGTTCGTCGGCGATTTCGCGGACGGCGGGGAGCACCTCCTGTCCCATCAGGCGCAGGCTGCGCATCGCGTCGTCGTGGGTCATCGCGCCATCGCCATCCCAGAAGAAGATGCTGCCGGGACGGATGGTCTCCAGCACGTGGCGGATCTTGGGGATGACGGTCTTGGGCGTGCCGGAGATGATGGTGTAGTCGGCGATCTGCTGCTCGTAGGGGCGTGAGAGAACCCCGCCGGGACCGGCGCTGCCGCCGCGGGCCGCGGTCGCCACGTCCCGGGTGGGCAGGACGCGCCGGCGGGAGGTCAGGCCGGGCAGTTGCAGCAGGGCCTGGTTGGTTGTGCCCTCGTTGCCGGCCAGGAAGGGGTTGCTGGGCCCCTGCACGTACTTGCGACCGGTCTGCTCGGCCAACTCCTCGGTCTCGTCAACGTGGACCTTCCACAGATAGCCGATGTTCTGCGGGCCGGACTCGTAGCCCAATTCGGCGGCGCGGTCGTGATAGAGCTGGAAAGCCGCCTTGGTGGGCTCCATCTCGGTGGCCAGCATGATGTAGGGTATGCGCTCCTCGGCGGCCCACATCAGCGAGTCGCGGCTGACCACGCCGGGGAGCCAGATGGGCGGATGGGGTTTCTGGTAGGGGCGCACCCAGGGGTTGACGTGGCGGAAGTGGAAGTGTTTGCCCTCCCAGCGGAAGGGGCCGGGGGTGGTCCACGCCTTGACGATCAGCTCGTGAGCTTCCTTGAAGCGCTCCCAGTTGTAGTGGGGCTCCACGTTGTGGGCGACGCTCTCGCGCCCGGTGCCGCGCACCCAGCCGGACACCAAGCGGCCGTGGGAGATCATGTCGATCATCGCAAGCTGCTCCACCAGCCACAGGGGGTCGTCCCAGATGGGCAGGATGTTGCCCAGCAGCACGATCTTGGCGCGCTGGGTGATGCGGGCCAAGATGGACGCCTCCACGTTCATCGCGCCGCCCATGCAGAAGGGTGTGCTGTGGTGCTCGTTGAGCATCAGGCCATCGAAGCCCATCTCCTCGGCATAGAGTTTTTCGTCCAGGTAGCGGTTGTAAAGGCTTGCTCCCAACTCGCTATCGTAGATGTCGTTGCTGACGTTCAGGTCCATGATGGACTTGCCGGTGGCCCCGAAGTATCCGGACTTGGGGTCCTGGTACGGCCTTTCGGTGAAGTATCCGATGAACATATTGGGTCTCCTTATGGTTCCGGGTACGGGCGGATTTTAGCACAGGGGATGAAATTGCGTTCGCGCTGCGTTGCCTACCAGGGTCTGACGCCTTCCGGCCAGACGTCCGCGGGCGTGGTGCTGCTGCGTTGGTGAACCAGAGCTACTATCGCCGAGACGGCGATGTTCAGTAGTTCTTTGAACTCGGCGCGTTCCGCCGCAGTCATGACATAGGACACTCCGGCGTAGCGATAGTCCACAGCATACTTGGTCAACCGGTCGAGTTGGGCGCCGGCAGGCTCCGGCGTTTCGTAGCGCGTGTCAGCGAAAAGGTCATCTACTGCCGTGGCCACTGTCGCCGCGTCCGGAGTGGACGTTTCCGGCAGGTTGCGGATTTCGTCCCACAAAGGCATGAGATCATGTCCGTAGTTTCGTTGCAGGTTATGGGTGGACAGCCAGGCTTTGAGCGCGTTTTCAACGGCCTGCTGAGCGCCGAATCCCATAACCCGCTGGGGGCCGGATTCCCGGTCCAGCATATCGTTGACGTGGTACAGCCATTCCTCAACCGTTTGCAGACGACGCGCCGTTTCGGGCCAATGGTCGGGGTAGCCGTCGGGTTCGGGGACGACATTATCGAGAGATTCGTTGCTCATCGAGATTCCATGATTGTGGGCTTGTCCGGCGACGTGCTGGTTGGCTAGGCAGGCGCGACGGAATGATGTGACAGTCATAGTCACCACGTCCACGCCGATGTCCGCTTGCTGCAAGCGGAGGCACTCGCGGGCCGTTAGTTTGGCCTTTAGCTCCGCGGCAGAGGTATCGGCGGCGTTGGTGATGACCATCAGGTCGATGTCTGAATCGTACCGATAGTCGCCCCGGGCCCGGGAGCCGAACAGGATAACCCGCGCCGGCGCCACGGATCGCTGCACGGCCTCGGCTACTGCCAGCGCCAGCGGGTCGGCGCTGTGACGTTGCGGCCGGTTCGTGATATTGTTGTTCAACGCAGAGGTCATTGGTATGGACGCTCTATTCGGCGGGTCTGGCTCGCTCCACCAAGGCCTGCAGGGCGGCGACGGCCTGGGGCACGTCCCGGGCGATGGCATCTTTGTCCAGGGGCAGGTGCTCGTGACTGTACAGAGCCGCGCCGCCGAACTCGGTGAGGTAGCGGTGATTCTCGCCGGGAACGGGAGCGCCAGGCGGCACTATCCCGTGCTGTCTGATCAACTCGGTGATGGTGCGCAGGTTGTGGCCGCTGCCCCCGCTGGTTGGGTATTCGAACCCGTAAGCGCCCAGCACGGCCTTGTACGCGTTTTCCAGGGCGTCCAATGCCATTCGGCCCGTCTGTTTGTCAGACATGACGTCCAGTATGCCGGCGTTGGCAATTGCGTCCAAACTGTCCGCCGCGCCGACCGCGTCTTTGAGCTTGCCGTCAACGTCGTCCCAATCAATGGACTCCTCGGGCAGTTCGGTGTTTTCCTGGGGCAAGATTGGGGCTCCCTGCTTGGCTATCAAGTTGGCAAGGTTGTTTCGCAGATGTCTGCGACCGGCGAATTCATCAACGGTCATGCAGATGACGTCGATGCCGGAGGCTTCCGGCAGGCGCGCCTTTTGCACCTTCCTGGCGCGGTCTCGCAGGTCATCAAACCACTCCTCGGTTGGGGAACGCTTGCTGATGATCAGGACGTCGATGTCCGAATCGGGGCGGTGATCGCCGCGGGCGCGCGAGCCGAACAGAATGGTCTGCTCCGGCTCGGCCATCCGGTGAATCTCCCGGGCCACTTCAAAGGCGCGCCAGTCGGCGCAGTTGCTTCGCGGACGAACCGCGGCATTGTTGTTCAACGCTGTAGTCATTGGGATGGGCACTCTATTCGGCGGATTTTGCCCTTTCCACCAAGGCGCGTAATTCGACGACGGCCTGGGGCACGTCCCGGGCGATGCTTTCCTTGTCCAGGGGCAGATGCTCGTGGCTGTACAGAGCCGCGCCGCCGAACTCGGTGAGGTAGCGGTGTTCTTCGCCCGGCATGGGGGCACCGTCCGGTATTATCTGATGTTGCCGAATGCGTTCGGTGATGATACGTAGGTTGTGGCCGCTGCCCCCGCTGGTTGGGTATTCGAACCCGTGGGCGCCCAGGACGGCTTTGTAGGCATTCTCCAGAGCGTTTTGTGCGATGCGCCCGAACTGTTTGTCTGGGAAAGAGTGAAGTATGCCCGCTTCAGCCAGTGAGGTAAGAGCGTTTGCGGCATCCACAGCGTCGTTGATTTTCCCGTCGACGTCGTTCCAATCAATGGACTCTTCGGGCGGTTCGGTGTTTTCCTGGGGCAAGATTGGCGCTCCCTGCCTGGCTATGGAGTTGGCGAGATTGTTGCGCAGGTGGCGGCGACCGGCGAACTCGTCAACCGTCATGCAGATGACGTCGATGCCACAGGCCTCCGGCAGGCTCGCCTTTTGCACCTTTCTGGCGCGGTCTCGCAGGTCATCAAGCCACTCCTCGGTTGGGGAGTGTTTCCTGATGATGAGAACATCGATGTCCGAGTCAGGTCGGTGGTCGCCGCGGGCTCGCGAGCCGAACAGAATGGTCTGCTCCGGCTCGGCCATCCGGTGGACCTCAAGGGCCACTTCAATCGCGCGCCGGTCCGCTTTGATGGCATTGGCGGTCATGGCCGTTCAGCTTTCTGGTTCGGATCAGGATGAGAGGAAGTTTTTGACGACGTTAAGGAACTCGTCGGTCTTTTCGATGTGGGGGTTGTGGCCGCAGTTGTCGAATACCGTGAGGCGGGAGCCGGGGATTGAATCGTTGTAGACCTGACTGGCGCTCACGGGGACGATCTCGTCCTCCCGTCCCCAGATGATCTGGGTGGGCAAACGCTTGAGGCGGTGCAGAAGGTTGGGCAAGGCCAGGTAGTGCATGTAGGGCCGCCAGCTGAGCCGGCAGGCTTCCTCACGGGCGATCTCCCAAGCCTCGGCTTGTTCGGGAGAAACCTCGTCGGGGCAGATATCCAGAAACTCGGGTGTGCTGGCGGTGTCGTAGAAGCCGGCGGTGACAAATTCCTTGGCGACGGCCAGGAACATGTCGTAGATCTCGCCTTCGGGCGGCCGCACGCCGGCGGGGCTGACCAGCACCAGCTTGTTGAACGTGTCCGGCGACATGGTGGCCATCTCTGCGGCCAGCCATCCGCCCAGCGAGAAGCCCATGATGTTCGCGCCCTGCAGGCCAAGGTCGTCGATGGCTTCCAGGTACCAGCCGGCCAGGTCGCGCATGTTCATGATCCATTCCTGGCGTTCGGTCGCGCCGAACCCGGGATGGGACGGTATGTGGAGGGTGTAGTCCTGGGCGAGGGCGTCGTGGCAGCGCAGCCAGCCCTGGTGTCCCAGTTCGCCGTGGAGGACCAGCAGGGGCGATCCGCTACCGCCTTTCACCATCTGGAGGCTGACGCCGGCCGCCTCCACGAATTCTTCCGTCCATACCTGCGCGCCTATCGCCATTTGCCGAGACCTCCTGATCGCTGATCGGTTTTGAGCGTAGTGAATCTAGTCGGGCCATCATAACACGGTGGGGCTCCGACCCCGTTTGACCATCCACGAGCGAGCGCGGACGAACTGCTCCCGCATTCCTGGGGTCATGTACACTGGCGGAGCGCCGGCGCCATCCACGCAAAATCAGCGATACGATCCGCCGCGATACGATCCGCCGCGATACGATCCGCCGCGATACGATCCGCCGTGAGGAGAAAAGACCACCATGCCCAACCCAACCGTCCACATCATCGCCACCGGCGGCAGCATCGCCGGCGTCGGCCCCGACCGCATGGACTACATCCGCTACCCCGAGATCGGCGACCACCTCACCATCGACCAGAACCTGGCCCGCGTGCCTGAGATCGCCGAGAACTTCAACGTCATCGCCGAGGACATGGTCAGCGTCGGCAGCACGGCGATTGGGCCGGCCAACTGGATCGCCCTCGCCGAGCGCATCCACGCCATCGACCGCGAAGAGCCCGACACCGCCGGCATCGTCATCACCCACGGCACCGCCACGCTGGAGGAGACGGCCTACTTCCTGCACCTGACCGTCAAGACGCAGCGGCCCGTGGTGATTACCGGCGCGATGCGGCCACCAACGTCCATTAGCACCGACGCCGACCTGAACCTGCTCGACGCCTGCCGCATCGCTGCCACGCCGGAATCCGCCGGCATGGGCGTGCTCACCGTGCTCAACAATCAGATCCAATGCGCCCGCGAGGTGTACAAGGCCAACACCCTGCGGGTGGAGACGTTCAAGCCCAACGAACTGGGATTCCTGGGCTACGCCGATTCCGACCACCGCGTCGTCTTCTACCGCCGGCCCTTCCGCAAGCACACGATGGACACCCCCTTCCGCGTGGACGGGATGACCGACCTACCTCGCGTTGACATCGTTCACGCCTACGCCGGCGCGGACGGCATGCTCATCGACGCCGCACGAGCGCATGGCTCGGCCGGCCTGGTGGTCGCGGGATTCGGCGCCGGCACGTTCCCGCCCACCTTCATCGCCGCTGCCGAGCAGGCCGTGGCCGCGGGGATGCCCGTAGTCCTCGCCAGCCGTTCCAGCGCCGGCCGCGTGGTGATGACGCCGCGCAAGGACGAGCAGGGCTTCATAGTATCCGACAACCTGATGCCGCAAAAAGCGCGCCTGTTGCTGATGCTGGGCCTCACCGTCACCAGCGACCGCGACGCCCTCCAGCAAATGTTTTGCGAGTACTGACAGCGCGCGGGCCGCGCATTCTGTCAGAACGACTGCCAGTATAATGCTGCATGAGAGCTGCATCGAGGCAAAAGCGTGCCGACATGATTCCACAAAGAGACGCCGAATATCTGACCAATCTGGTTGACAACCTACGCCGGCTACCGTCCGAAACCGAGTGGGTGGAATTCAAAGTCAACCAAGCAACTGATCCGCAGGACATTGGCGAGTACATTTCGGCTTTGGCCAACGGAGCCGCCCTGAACGGGGAAAACGCTGCGTATGTGCTGTGGGGCATAGAGAACGGCAGCCATGCCTTGGTCGGCACGGAGTTCAAGCCGGACACAGTAAAGCAGGGCAATGAGCCCTTGGACAATTGGCTGCGGCGTGGGCTGACACCACGCATAGATTTTCGCTTCCACGAAGTTGCGATTGACGGGAAGCGGGTGGTAGTACTCGAAATCGAACCGACAACTCAACAGCCCGTTGCTATCCTGGGCAGGGAATATATCCGTATCGGCGACGTGAAGACAAGTCTGCGGGAGCATCCCGAAAAAGAACGCGCGTTGTGGCGACTTTCCGACAAAGTGAGATTTGAAGACGGTATAGCTCTGGAGAGAGCAAGCGACGAAGACGTTTTGTCAAGTCTAAATTACCCATCCTACTTTGACCTGCTCGGCAGGGCAGTGCCGGATGGACGCACTGCTATCCTGAACGGGCTACGTAGCAATGGTTTGCTGTTGCCTTGCGACGCCGGCGGTTGGAACATTACCAACTTGGGGGCCGTGCTATTCGCACGCAATCTGGAAGATTTCCCCAGACTTGGGCGCAAAAACCTGCGTATCGTTCAATATAGGGGTGACGGGCGCACCGAAACGCAACGCGAGAATGAGTTCACCGAAGGCTATGCTGTCATTTTTGATGCCGCCGTTGATTACGTCATGACAGTGACGCCAGCTAACGAAGTGATTGAACAGGCGCTCCGCCGCGAAATTCCAATGTTTCCGCGCATCGCGGTACGGGAATTGGTCGCCAACGCACTAATACACCAAGATTTGTCGATAGCGGGCGCCGGGCCGATGGTATCGGTATTTGACACTCGCATTGAAATCGCTAATCCTGGTGAACCTCTAGTACCAACCGATCGCTTTGTGGACGCTGAGCCCAAGTCTCGTAATGAAAGCCTCGCACGATTGATGCGCAGGTTCAATATTTGCGAAGAACGTGGCAGCGGCATCGATAAAGTGCTGCAAGAGGTGGAGGTTTTTCAGCTACCTCCGCCACTTTTCGAAACCCCTCCCAACTCTACTCGAGCGTCGCTGTTTGCTCATAAGCCTTTATCTGATATGGATAAATCAGAGCGGATTCGCGCTTGCTATTTGCACGCTTGTCTTTGCTATGTGACCAATCGCCCAGTAAATAATGCTTCAATCCGAGAACGCTTTGGCCTTTCGGATGATCATAATGATCGCGCGTCCCGTTTGCTCAAAGAAGCAGTAGACGACGGAGTAATGCGAGTGCGGGATGTGAGCGTCGGGACGCGCAGCCGAACTTACTTGCCATTCTGGGCTGCTTGACTTTGCTTGCACGTTGCTTGCAAAGCGGAGGTGAAATCGGTCCGTTTTACGCCTGCCGGCTCGCTGTACCTACTCAAACCGCTGCAAAAATTTGCTTGCACGTTGCTTGCAAAACAGGGGTGAAATCAATCAAGTTTCTCTCCAAGAGAAAACCCATGCGTTTGACGTTCTTGCAGAACCGGGGCGAAATCAACTTATTTTGTCCCTAACCAAAAACGCCGCAAAAATTTGCTTGCACGTTGCTTGCAAAAACGGGCGATTTCATCGCTTCATCTGCCCGGTTCCTATTTGACCGCCCTGCAAATTTGCTTGCATGTTGCTTGCAAATTCGGCCCGAATCAGCCCATTTCGCCGGCATCACACCGGAGGTATGGCAGTTCCGCATCGGCGGCTATCAGCCCATGGACAAGTGGCTGAAAGACCGCCGTCGTCGCGCCTTGTCGCCCTACAACGACCTGGATCATTACCGCCGCATGGCTGCCGCCATCGCCCAAACCCTCGAACTCATGCCGCAAATCGACTCCACCATAGCCGCCGCCGGCCTGTTCGCTTAAAGGCTCGTCGCCAAATTATCCCATCATTCCCGTTCCCCCGCCGTCATTCCCGTGAAAGTCGCAGATGTCCGCCATAGGCGGACGCGGGAATCCAGAAAATCCCCAAATAACGTCACCCCGTACTTGATACGGGGCCCGCAAATCCTGAGTCTGACCACCCCAGGGCAATCGCGTCTTCAAAACAAACGATGCCGGTGCCTGCATTACATTCCGTTTGGTGATAATGATCACACAGCTCGTTGCCTCAAAGTCCCCGCAACCAGCCCATAACCCCAAAACTCCCAAATCAAAATATCCTGTCCATCCCGTTCATCCTGGGAACCTGTCCGCCTTTGGCGGATCCCTGTGAATTCACCGCCCGTTACTGCCAATTCCAATGGCGGCGCTGTCACTCATTAAGACGCGATTGCCCTGGACCACACCCCTTGACACCACCCAACCGAACGTATATCCTAATATCGTCTAGGCAAATCCGCCTCAAGGCGGATGCATCCCAATCCAAAGAGAGGCAGATTCCCAGCATCGACGGCCAACCCCGTCAGTACCAAAATCGCAACCGGCCCACGGGGGCTAACGCCGCTCGAAGACCTGACTCCTCACCGGCGAAGCCCTCTGGTGTCCCCGGGACTGTCCGAGCCCGCGCGCAGGCGCGCACACAGCGTGCCGAGTACACGAAAAAGTAGGCAAAATAGTTGCGTACCCAACCCGGCCGTGCGCTGACAACGATGCGCGCAAGCGTCCGCCTCAGGAGGACCGAAAGGTCCGCCTCTGGCGGAAGAATCCTGCCTCTCGCCAACCAACCAACCCCAAAGGAGCAAAGCCAACCGAAACACCAAACCAAACCCACTAACATCCTGCTCATCATTCCATTGCATTTGCCGGCGTGTATAATGCGGCCCATTCCGCTCTTGGAGCCACAAGAGGAGCGCGTCGATGGCACACGCAGCCGGCATCAGTCCTACCCAACCCCAAGCACAGGACGTGGAGCCGCGCACCAAGGGCTCAGTGATGGCGTCGACCCTGATCGGCGCCCACGCTTTTGAGCACCTATATGCCCACAGCATACCCCTGCTGGCGACGGTGATCGCGCTTGACCTGGGGCTCGGTGCGTTGCAGGTAGGGCTGATCGTCGTGGTGAGGTCCGTTTTCGGCGGGCTGACCAGCGTATCGGGCGGAATTCTGGTGGACCTGTTCCACCACCGCGTGGCCTGGGTGCTGTCCATCAGCACCTTTATGATTGGCACCGGCTACCTGCTCATGTCCCTGGCGCCCACGTTCGGGCTGATAATCTGCGCGCTGGCGCTGGGTTCCATGGGCAGCGCGTTGTGGCACCCACCGGCGCTGGGTCTGCTGGCACGGCGATTCCCTGCCCGGCGCGGTCTGTTCATATCCATGCACCGCTCCACAGGCAGCATCGGCGACGTGCTGGGGCCGATGGTCGCCGGCGCGCTGGTGCTGGGAGCGTTGGCGTGGAGCGCCGGCGAAGCGGAGGACATCGTTACCCAGGGTTGCGGCGCGTTGCCCTTCTGCTGGCAGTTGCCCTGGCCGGCCATCAGTTGGCGGTGGGTGCTGGGCGTCAGCACGCCGATCATGTTCATCTCCACCGTGCTGATATTCATCCTGCTGCGCAACGCCGGCGGCGAGCGTCCCGTCGGGGTGGACGTGGGAGCGCGCGTCCGCACCAACTGGGCGGGAATGAAGGACGCGTTCCGCGGCACCGGCATGTGGGCCATCTTCACCGTATCGGCGGTGCGCGGAATGGCTGACCGGTCGCTGGTGTTCCTGATCCCGCTGTACCTCACCCAGGCTCTGGGCGCGAACACCTTCCTGGCATCTGCCCACGTCGCCCTGATGGTTGGCCCCGGGATCCTGGCCGGGCCGATGATCGGCGCGCTTTCCGACAAAATCGGCCGACGCCCATTGATCATCTTCATCATGGCGGCCACCACCCTGCTTACCTTGGGCATCATCTGGGCAGGTCAATCGCACGATGTATATACCTTCTGGATCACCCTCTTCGTCGCGATCTACGGCCTGATGAACTTCTCGGTGAATAACCTGACCCAGGCCGCCGCCGCAGACATCGCTGCCGGCCGTCGGCTGGAGTCCAGCTTCCTCGGCCTGATGTGGGGCAACAACACCCTGTTCGGCGCCATCGCGGCCGTGATGATCTTCGGCCCGGTGGAATGGTTCGATTGGCAGTACGGGTTCTACATCGCCGCGGGCATTTACTTCGTGGGATTGCTGGTATCGCTGCTGATCCCCGGCAAGCCCCGCGAGCCCGAGGCCGTGCCGGTAGCCGCCTGATCGCCTGAGTACCTCGCATCACCAGCGTCCGTAGGGGCGGGTTTAAAACCCGCCCCTACAACCGTCCGAACAACGTCCCCAGATGGCACAAGCCGCAGCACCACCCCAGCCGGCATCCGAGGCTCCGCAGACGCCGTACCGCCGCACCGGCAACCGAGTGATGGCATCCACCATCATCGGCGCCCACGCCTTCGAGCATTTCTTCTCCAACGCAATCCCTCTGCTCACCACGTTCATCGCCGCCGACATGGGCCTCGGCGCAATCCAGGTCGGGATCATCGTCGCGGTGCGCTCGGCCTGCGGGGGCCTCACCAGCGTAACCGGCGGTTTCCTGTCCGACCTGTTCCACCATCGGGTCGCGTGGGTATTGTCCATCAGCGCGTTCCTGTCGGGCATCGGCCTGCTCTTGATGGCGGTGTCGCCATCGTTTGGGCTGCTGCTGTTCGCGCTGGCCTGCGCATCCTCCGGCGCGGCGCTGTGGCACCCGCCGGCCCTGGGGTTGCTGGCGCAGCGGTTCCCCAACCGACGCGCCCTGTTCATATCCATGCACCGGTCCACGGGCAGCATCGGCGACGTGCTCGGCCCCATGGCCGCCGGCATCCTGCTGCTGGGCGCGCTGCAGTGGGAAGCATCGGACGGCCTCACCGTGGGCTGGGAGTTGGGATGGGACCCCATCGGATGGCGCGCGTGGCTGGCCATCAGCGCCCCGGTGATGATCGTATCGGCGTTCATCATCTACGGACTGCTGCGCCACGCTGGCAACGCGCCGCCGCTGAATATCAACATCGTGCAGCGTATGAGACACCAGTGGGACAGCACCCGCGTGGCGTTTCGCGGCACAGGTCTGTGGGCGATTTTTGCGGTGTCGGCGGTGCGCGGCATGGCGGATGGCTCCCTGCTGTTCCTGGTGCCCCTCTACATGACGCAGGCGTTGGGGGTCAACTCGTTCCAGGCGGCGGCGCACCTGGCGTTGATGGTCGGGCCGGCCATGGTGACGGCGCCGCTCATCGGGGCGCTGTCGGACAAGGTGGGACGCAAGTCGCTGATCGTGTTCCTCATGGCGTTCACCACCGTGCTCACGGTGGCGATCCCGCTGGGAGGTCAGCAGTACTCACCGTGGATCACCGTGTGCGTCGCGCTGTACGGGCTACAGCACTTCACCGTGATCAACCTCACGTCGGCGGCAGCGGCGGACGTGGCGGCGCGCTACCGGCTGGAGTCGAGTTTCCTGGGCCTGATGTGGGGCAACAACGTGCTGTTCGGCGCGGTGGCGGCGGTGTTCATCTTCGGCCCCATCGAGTGGCTGGACTGGCAGTACGGCTTCTTCATCGCCGCCGGCATCTACTTCGTGGGCCTACTGGCGTCGCTGATGATACCGGGGGACCGGCACACGAGGGAACCAGTCCCAGCCTCCGCATAGCCGAGCGACGCGGCCGCTATAATGGTTGCATATCCGTATGGTACGGAGGGCCGCAGATGCTGACGCCGGAGCAGGTACAGGAAGTCCGCAACAAGGTATGGCTAGCCGACCAGGCCATGGCCCAGCGCGACCACGAGTTGTTCTGCAAGCGAATTTGGGAAGCGACGGCCCACGCCATCAAGTGCGTAGCCAAAGAGCGGGGCTGGCCCTGCCGATCGGACGATGAGATATACGACGCTGGGCGGCGAATTGCCAAAGCACATCCCGAACAGCGTGGTTTCATGTCTGCATTGGGCTGCGCCGACTTGGCGCGAACCAATGGAATGGGCCTGGCGATACCTGCTCAAGACGTTGAAGAAGATTGGGACATTTCCACCGGGTTCATCGATCGTGTTCTGGGTTTCTCCGTACGCGACGTGTCATGACATCGACAGAACGTCTTCGGACGTCTACTGAACTGTCTATGCTCGCCGAGCAGCATATTGTCAACGGCAACGATATAGCGGGAGCCGAGTTGCTCTGGGGAGCCCTGTCGCAGATCATCATTGCTATAGCGATGCAGCGCGGCCAACGGTATCAGGAACACCAGCATCGTCGCCACGTGATGCGCCGGATAATCGCCGAACTCAACGACCCTGTTATCGTTGAAGACTACAAAGATGCGAACCGACTCCACGTCCATTTTTACTTGAACAATTTGACGGACGTTCAGGTCAGAGACGCTGCTGATACCACCCGAGATCTCATCAACCTCCTGCTCCCTCTATCCGTATGAGACTATCCCACCCCCGTTCCGCCGGCCTGCTGCTCCTGCTTACCGCCGTCGCCACCGCCGTATCGGTGATGACCCGCCTCGCCGGCAGCGATGAGTCGCCGGAAGGCGCGCCCATACCACTTCCCATCATCCTGGACACAGGCCAGTACGCGACAGCAGCAATCGCCCGCATGGTCTCGGGCTTTGCTCTGGTGGCCGCGGCGGCCTTCCTGAGGCTGGCCCTGCGGCCCCAACAGACCGTATTCGCCGGCGTCGCCACCACGCTGCTGGAGTTGTCGGGCGCGGTCACCGCGATCTCCGGCGCGGCCATGTTGGCGTTGGCCGTGGAAATACCACAGGCCGTCGGCGGGCACGCCGGCCCCGTGGTGGCGCCCATCACGTGGGAGGTTCCCGGATGGGTAGCGCCCATCGACGGGGCGCGCTGGATTGCCGGCAAGATTGGGTTTTTCCTGGCCGGTTTGGGCCTCATCGCCCTGGGTCCCGTGCAATGGCGCATGGGCGGGATTCTCAAAATCTCCGCCGTTGCAGACGTTATCATCGGCGTTGCCATGCTGTTCATCTGGGTTGACGCCGCCACCGTAATGCACCGCGTATCGGGCATAGCGTTCCTGCTCTGGCTGATCGTCAGCGGCGTCTGGCTGACGCTGGGGCTGATGCAACCGGCCCGCCGCTGAACCCACGTAGGGGCGAATCCGCCTGAGGCGGATTCGCCCCGCCAGAGACAGCCCAATTCCACAGGAGTTTCAACAAATGGCTACCCGCGACGAGAACCTCGCCACCGTCCGACGTATCCGCGACGAACTGACCTCACTGCTGGAGGGCATGGACTACTGCCTGGACTGGAAAGACGGCGACAACCGAGCCCTTGACCAATGGAGCGCCCGCGAGGTGCTGTATCACTTGGTGGACACGCCCGAAGGAGGCATCGGCAGCGTGATCGCAGGGGTGCTCAACGGGACGCGGGAGGAGGTGCTCATCCTGCCCGACGCCAACAACATGACGCCCGAGCGCATGGCGACCGACATTGGCGACGCGTTGGCCGGGCCGCTGTCCATATTGCAAACCGCCGAGGATGCCATCGCGGCGGCGGCGGATGCAGACTTCACGGGCAAGACGGCCATGGCGCACCTGCCGCACCGCGACATCCACGAGGTGCGCACTGCGCAGGCGTTCATCGACGGGCTGGAGCGGCACTGGGGAGAACACCTGAACCAACTGCGCACCATCCGAGAGAGTCTGGGCGTGTGAGGCCTGGCGCTGGCGGTTACATCTGCACACTGAACCGAATCGTTTTTCAAGTTGACACTGCGGCCTCGCCGCGCATATATTCCGGTCAATACTATCTATCGCGCAAAACGGAGGAGATTAGACATGGCAACACCAAGAGGACGAGTCAGCGTCGACGCAGGCAACGTAGGCTTCATCGTGCAGCACGAATTGTGGGACGGGAACATCCAGGACCACTCCGACCAGGGCGTTGTCATCCTGGTCCAGGTGGGCGACGAGACGGCGCTGCGGTTCAACTGCTTCGACATCGAAAAGAGCTACGTGTACGCGCCGGACGGCAAGAACGTGCAGTACCGCATGGACCAAACCACCGATGGCAACCCCATCGGCTGGTCGGTACGCACCATGCGTAGCAATCTTGGCACGATGCTGGAGGCTGCGGGCTACGCTGATACCGCCGCCGGCCTGGACATGGACGCCGTGAACAATGCCCTGGACGAGGTGGACGGCACCGCACGGGTCAAGTTCGCCGCCGACCGCAACACCGTCAAGCACAATCGCGGCACTGACATCATCGAGGCAGGCAACATCCGGTTCGGGCTGGAGATGCGGCGGCAGGCGTCGGGCGACGGCGGGCTGGCGATCCACGTGCTGAGCGACCTGGCCGGCAACACCGGGCGCGTCTTCACCGAGGAGACCGAGCTGCTGGCGTTTGACTGCTTCCGCGACGAACCGCACTACCACTACGGCCCGCGCAACAAGAACCACCGGATCTTCTGGGACAAGACGCTGGTTCCCGACCCGCTGGGCTGGTGCCTGGACCAGTTCAAGGGCGGCAAGCTCAAGTCGATGATCGAGCGAGCCGGCTACCCCGGCGTCGCGGCCGATCTGGACGAAGATCTCCTGGCGGCCACCATTCCCCAGGTGGAGAAGCGCGGCCGTGAAATGGAGGCCACCGGCATCCCCGCCGAGGTAACTCCGAACATCGTGCAGTAATCCAACCGTCAGGATTGCGAACGGAGTAGGGGCGAATAATCATTCGCCCCTACATTTTTGTCAGCCTTCGCGTAGTAGCGCTCGGAATCCCGCCTGCACGAAGTCGATGTCGTAGGCGAGAGCTTCGGTGATACCGCGTTCTTCCATTATCAGGAAACTGGCGCAATCGGTAACGCTCCAGCGTTGATCCGAACGCTCGGCATACCGCTGTAAAGCTGTTCTCAACCGGTCGCTGGTTTGGGTTACGACAACAGTTTCTTCGCTGTTCCACAATCGTCGCACTGTGGCAGCGGCTTGAAGCCGGCTTATTGATCCTAGCCTGCTGTAAAAGTTCAGGAATTCCACCAAAACCATTTCACTGGTGACGATCGCATCATCTCTCAATTGGTTCGTAGCTGTCCGTGCTGCGTCGTGCCATTCATCATCCGGATTGTGCATCGCTATCCAGTAGCCGGTGTCGGCGAACACCTCCGGCATCAATTTTCGTCCTTTGGGAAACCATACAGATAATGCTTGTAATTCCTGGCTCCGTCCGTGGGCAATCCGTCAAACGCTCCTTCCGGCGCCGAGCGGTGCAACTCGTCGAACATTTCCAGAATCGACTGGCCAGTGGACTTTGAGGAACCCGGGTTACCACCCCACCCCAGCGAGAGTGGTTCCTGCGGCAACAAACACTCCTTGCCGTGATCAACTTTCAAATTGAAAATCCCCAACGCGGTCTTGCCCAGCAAATATTTGTCGCCCGGACCGAATACAACCGGACAAGGTCGTTCCTTCCCATCGATCTCGAAACGAGCGATACCAAATCCGTAACGCACCCGGCTACCATCGGCAAGGATAAAGCCCAACTCCTGCAGTGGTGAGACATTCAGATCGGCCAAGAGGGATGCCGGCAGCACGGAGTGAGCGGACTCGGTATCTACAACGGCATCTACCGGAAACAGGTCGCCACCGTCCGGGTGGCCGACGCCGACATTTACTTTGAACATTGGCATAGGACTTGGCGATCTACAAGGTTGCCGGCATCGGCTTGCGCAGGTCGGCTTCGGGATGGGGCAGCGCGTCTTCAGGGAAATCCGCAGCGGTGGTTTTGACAACTCGTACTGCTGCGTCGGTAGCCAGGTCAATATCAACCGCCAGCAAGTAACCATCTTCAGGATTCTCCATGGCGTTGCGCGGCGCGATTTCGCCGGCAAAGATGGCGTGGAGACGCGCCTCGGTGAGAGGCAGGCAAATCCATCGCTCCATTTCCATATCGGCGTCGCTCCACCAGGTCAGATACAGTTCGCCGGACTGGCCGCGTTGCAGGGTGATGCAGGCTTGCTCGTATTGGTCGAGCACTTCGTCAAACGAAATCTCGCCCCACGGCAAGCGGGGCAAGAGGGATCCTTTGATCTTGGGCAACATAACCCTTCCTCCATCTGCTATTTACAAGTTGAGCACGATAGCAGTGACTGCTATTGGGTCGTAGCCTTCCGCTTTCCACCAAGTGTGGTGTGAATCGCGACCTCTCGGCGTAGGGAGTATCTTTCCCGCATCCGGCCCAAGTGCAAGTTCCGCGATCTTATCCCCAATTCCGGTATATTGCCGCGCTCGCGCCACGGCATCGGATTGATCGGTAAAGATTGACAATCCCATCGTCTGGCATTCCGTTACGATACCGTTCCTTACGAGACGCTTGCAAAACAGGTTGACAAAGTAAGACAGAGCGGATTCAACCCGTCCCGCTGAGGACCGGGACGTGTGGAGAGTCAGATTTCAGATGGAACATCCCCGCCGGTGCGTCGTTAAACTCACCGGCGGGGATGTTCCGTTTCAGCATTTCACGGCCCATATGATGATGAATGCCAGAGGGATGAGCAATGTCCATGCCCAGACGATCCGGTCGATGGCTTTGTTGTCTTTCTTGACTTGCTCCGATGGCCCGACAGGATCGGGTTGATTGTCATGGTCAGCAGGTGAATTCGGCGTGGTCAATGGAATCTCCTTTAGCCATGCACCTGGGCCAAAGGAGGCGTCATTGAATCCCGGGATACAAGCGGTTACAATCCCGCTTGCTTAATCGGCCCGGTTTCGCCTGCTTTGTCAGGTGATTCAGGCGCAACGCTCTGCCGTTGGTAGCGGCGGGGCGTTGTGATTAGATTGTGATGAGTGGTGTTGATGGACGGCGGAGCGGATGGCCTGCGAGTGAGCGGCAGCGGTGGCCCGCCATTAACTTGAAGTCCCCCTTGCGTTGGATGGGCGCTTGCTAGAGACGCGGACATCCCGACGGCGTGAGCCTGGGCAAGAGGGACACGAGGACCCATCTGTCACAAGCCCACACCCCGGCGGGCAATCCCCGCGTCTCTAGCGCCGCCAAATTACGCCCGTAGCGGGCGGGTGTCAAGCGGGAGAGGAAGAATCGGGGCCTCTCCGCTCCGGGGATTCCCGGCTGCCCGCTGGTCTGCTACCATCAAGGAAACACAATCCACTGAAAAATTGAATACGCAAAACCCGCTGCGCAAACAGCGGGCTAGCGCGGAACCTTCGCTATGAATGTGGCAGGCTCCAATCCCTGGGACAGACTGATTCTATCAGCGGCCCCGGATTGCTGGCAATAACCTCCCGCGACGGTTTCGCGCGGGAGGTTCTCTTTTTATGGCTGCCACAAAGTCCAAGAAGCCCAGGAAACCCACAAAAACACGGATACACAAAGCGGTTGCCGCCGCAAAGCGTACCGGCAACCTGCCCAATCGGGGGCGCAAAAGCCAAGCCAAAGCTTTCCTGCGAAAGATCGTTGCATAAATCCCGTTCATGCCGCCAACGCCCAGGGTTCCGCCGGTCGGCGCACCGCCATATCGAGCGCATCCCGATACTTGCCGGTTCGCAGCCGGGCCAGCATCGAGCCCGTGTAGGCCAGCAAGGACAGGGAAACGTGCAGGCTGACCTTTTCGATGCCCAGGTAGGAATGTTGGGCCAGCAGGCGGGAGCGTTTCAGGCTGCTGAACATCCGCTCAACGATGGTCCGGTGTTGGTAGAGTCGCGCCCAGCGCCTGCTGGCGCGTGGCAGCCGTCCGATGCGCCGGAGTCCGTCGCCCTCCCACGTCTCGTAGTGCTCGCTGTTGCACCGTGGACCAAGCCAAGGGGCCGTGTGTTGGAGAGGGCAACCGTTGTCGGGATTGCAGCGGAACAGGTGGCCCTTGCCGCGGTCGGTGCGAACGTACTCCATAGGCTGATTCCCCAAGCATTTTGGGCGGCCCTTGGTGTCGGTCAACCCCTCTCCATGATCGGTGTCCCGCATGTGGATGACGGCGAAGATGCGCCGGTCGTGGAGGTACTGATAGTTGGGCATCCCGTCATAGCCACGGTCGGCCATGAGATAGCGCACCGACGCGCCCGGGCAGCTGACGGCGATCTGGTCCACAAGGGGCGGCAGTTGGGGCGAGTCGTTGGCATTGGCAGGTAGGACGGACCACGCCAAGGGAGTGCCATAGTAGGCGTCGCAGACGGCATGTAGCTTGTAGCCGTAGAACATCTCGCCGCCGTCGGATTTGGCGGTCCGATGCCCCCAAAGGGCTTGCGGGTCCGCAGGCGGGTCGCGTCGGGGATTTCCGTAGGCCGGAATGTCGGTGGAGTCGATGGACACGTACCGCCCTGGGGAGGGCGCACCCTTGGGCAACTCGCCATCTTGCTTGAGTTGAATCAGCACGTCTCCCACACTGGCGCCCGCGCTGGCGACGGCCTGGTGAACCAAGTCCTGATGATTGACCAAGCGGGCAAGGAACCGCGAAAAGGTGGATTCGGAGGGGACGACGTCACCGAATCCGCAGACGTGGCGGAGAGCGGGGGATGCCTCCAGTTGAGCGATCAGGTCGCGGATGTACCGGAGACGGAGCAGGTATCTGGCGAGGACGGCACGCCACATGGATTCGGGCGTGTAACCCTTGCGTCCGGTCCAGCGGTAGTTGCCGAGCTGGGCGAGCAGGTCCCGGTCGTCGATGGTGTCGAGGATGCCCTGAATATCTTGCAGGCAGGGCGTACCGCGTGGTATCGTCCCCATTGAACGGCCCTCGGGAGGCAGTCGTATGGCATCGAGGATTGTTCATCCGACCCCGGGTGTCGTTAGCACTCGGGGTCAAACTTTTCACTTTTCGTTCCGAATCGTACTCCATGCGGGCGGCAACGGCAACGTCCCGCCCGAGTTTTGCAAGTTATTTACGAAACACATCAAACGCTGGCGTGTCAACGGTTGTCGGGCGTTTTGCAAGCGTCTCCTTACTCTTCGCAGGGCTAATTCCCTATTTCGGTGATACAGTGGTACGAAATCGCCGGCTTGCGCTGGATCGGTTTTGACGATGTAATAAAAGACACCTCTGGGGGGCTGCGCTTCCTCTGGCGGGCAATCATCAGGGAAGTCGGCAGGCCAACGTAATACCATACCCTACCCGTCTTCCCCTATCTTCAGCAGACTCAAGAACGCCTCCTGCGGCACTTCCACCCGGCCGACGCGCTTCATGCGCTTTTTGCCTTCCTTCTGCTTTTCGAGGAGTTTGCGCTTGCGGGTGATGTCGCCGCCGTAGCACTTTGAGAGGACGTCTTTCCGCATGGCGCGGACCGTCTCGCGGGCGACGATGCGGCTGCCGATGGCGGCCTGGATGGGCACCTCGAACATTTGGCGTGGGATGGTGGAGCGCAGCTTTTCGACGATGGTGCGGCCCTGGACTACGGCGTTGTCCCGGTGGCTGATCATGCTGAGGGCCTCGACGGGCGTCTGGTTGACCAGGATGTCGATACGGACCAACGGCGCGGCCCGGTAGCCCTCGAAGGTGTAGTCCAGCGAGGCGTAACCCTGCGTGCGCGATTTGAGCTGGTTGTAGAAATCGGCCAGCATTTCGGCCAGGGGCATGGTGTATTCCATGACCACGCGGGTCTGCTCGCTGTCCGCGCCGGCCTCGGACTGGCTGCCGCCGATGCCCTGGATGTACTCCATGCGACGGAACTCGGAACGGCGGGCGTGCATCAACTCCATAACCGCGCCCACGGAGCGGCTCGGCGCGACGATGGTGACACCGAGGATTGGCTCACGCACCTCGGAGATGGCGTTGGGCTGCGGGAGCAGGGACGGGTTGTCAATGCGGACCACGTCGCCGTTGGTGAGCAGGACCTCGTAGGCGACGCTGGGAGCGGTTACGATCAGGTCCAAATCGTACTCCCGCTCGAGGCGTTCCTGAACGATTTCGAGATGCACGAGGCCCAAGAATCCGCAACGGAAACCGAAGCCGAGGGCGCCGCTGTTCTCGGGCTCGATGGAGAGAGAGGCGTCATTGAGCTTGAGCTTGTCGAGGGCCGCGCGCAGCCGGGTGTAGTCCTCGCCGTCGGCAGGATACAGGCCGGCAAACACCATCGATTTCAGCTCGACGTAGCCGGGCAGCGGTTCTTCGGCCGGCTGGGCGTGGTTGGTCAGGGTGTCGCCGACGGCGCACTCCTGCACGTCCTTGAATCCGGTGGCGACGTAGCCAACCTGGCCGGCGTGCAGGGTATCGATCGCAGTTGGTTCAGGGGCGAAAACGCCGACCTCCATGATCTCCACCCACTTACCGGAGGACATGACCCGAAGGCGGTCGCTGGCGGAGATGTCGCCGTCGGCGACGCGGACGTAGGCGATAATGCCCTTGTAGGTGTCGTACGTGGAGTCGAACACGAGGGCGCGGAAGGGATCGTCCGCCCCACCGTCCGGCGGGGGCACACGTTCGACGATGGAGTCGAGCAGTTCGGTGCACCCGAGGCCGGACTTGGCGGACACGAACACAACCTCGTCGCGACGGAAGCCGAAGATCTGCTCCATCTCAGCGGCGACACGCTCGGGTTCGGCAGAGGGCAAATCGACCTTGTTGATGACGGGGATCATCTCGAGGTCGTATTCCATGGCCAGCAGGGTGTTGGCGATGGTCTGGGCCTCGACGCCCTGGGTGGCGTCGACCACCAGCAGAGCGCCTTCGCAGGCGGCCAGAGCGCGGGAGACCTCGTAGGAGAAGTCCACGTGGCCGGGCGTGTCGATCAGGTTGAGCTGGTACTCTCCGGCCCGGTCGCCATCCTTGACGCGGTGGGACATGGTCACCGCCTTGCCCTTGATGGTGATGCCACGTTCCCGTTCCAGTTCCATCTGGTCGAGGAACTGGGCCTTCATGTCCTGTGGACGCACCGTACCGGTGATCTCCAACAGGCGGTCCGCAAGAGTGGATTTGCCGTGATCGATGTGGGCGATGATGCAAAAATTGCGGATACGCTGCTGATTCATAATGCCGTCCTTCATACGTACATCATGGTAGCACGGGCCCATTCACCGCGCCAATCAGCATTCCCGTCGATGTATGACCACCGTGGCAGATGAGCGGGCCGGCGGCACTGGTCAACTTGAGGCGGGCAACGCGGGATACTGCAACTCACACGATTTCAATCTTGAACAAATCTTAACATCGGACAAGTATCATCGCCGCGACGACGGTAAAGCAGAAATGCTGGGCGCGCTGTATGCTGTTGCCGTGGCCGCATGGATTTCGGCACGCCTGCGATAACTTACTGAACTGAGCCATGATTCGCAGCGAGGACACACCATGATCTTTCTGACCAGACTGGCGCTGCGCAGTCGCACCGTAACCATCATGGCGCTGGTCCTGATATTGGTCGGGGGCGTGTATGCCTACCAGCAGTTGCAGCAGGAGCTTTTCCCCGAGATCAGCCTCGGTGTGATCAACGTCTCTACCTCGTTCCAGCAGGGCACTCCGTATCAGGTGTCGCAAGAGGTCACCAAGCCCATCGAGGACGTGATCATCGGGATGGAAGGGCTCAAGGAGGTGACGTCCACGTCTCGCGGGAGCCGGTCAACCGTTCGGGCGAGTTTCGAGAACAACGCGGACCTGGAGGAAGCTGAGGCGGAAATCCTGAACCGGGTTACCGCCCTTCGCCTGCCCGACGCCGCCGGCGACCCAAGAGTGTTCGCGCTCTCGCCGAACCAGCGGCCCGTGATGGAGTTGAGCGTTTCGGGGCAGCGGGATATTCCCGAGCTATTGAGGATCGTCGAGCGCCAGATCGCGCCGCCCATCCAGGCTATCCCCGGCGTGTTCGAGGTGGATATTGAGGGCGGGGTGTCGGAGCAGGTTTTCGTGACCGTTGATCCCGTGCTGCTGGAAACCTACGGCCTGACCATCCAGAACGTCATCGGTGCTTTGCAGAGCAACTCAGTGGACCTGACCGCCGGCAGCATGACCGCACAGGACGGCACCGTAACGGTGCGCGCCTTCCACGGGTATGCCAACCTGGAGACCATCCGCAACTTGCCCGTGGGATTCGCACGCCCCGACGGCGGCCTGGCGGCAAGTCGCACCGGAGACATCAACGCGACGCCGATCAGATTGGTCGACGTCGCTGACGTGCGGGTCGCCACACCGGAAGCCAGGACCGTTTCGCGCACCAACGGGCAGCCCAGCGTCAGCCTGAACGTGCTGAAAACTCCGGACGGCAACACCATCGACATCACCCACGAAATCGACGACGTGCTGCTGGAGCTGGAAAACAACCTGCCGGCCGACCTGGACATTGCGGTGATGGACAGCCAGGCGCCCCGACTTGAAGAGGAGCTTGGCAAGGTGATGTCCCAGGGCGCCCAGGGGTTCGCGTTCGCCGTCATCGCGGTGTTCGTGTTCCTGCTGCAAATCAGGCCCACGATTTTCTCCGGCGTGTTCAACACGTTCCGGCCCACCGTGATCATCGCGGCGTCCATTCCGCTCAGCGTGATGGTGACGCTGCTGGTGATGGCGGTCTTCGATTGGACGATGAACTTCATGAGCCTGGCCGGCCTGGCCATCGCCGTGGGGCGCATCGTTGACGACAGCATTGTGGTGCTGGAGAACATCTACCGGCACATACAGGGCGGCAGCACTCGGGCGGCAGCGGTGGTCGAGGCCACGCAGGAGGTGAGCCCGGCCATCGTGGCATCCACACTAACCACGGTGGCGGTGTTCATACCGCTGGGGTTCCTGCCGGGCGTGGTGGGCCAGTTCTTCCTGCCCTTCGCCCAGACCGTGTGCGTGTCGCTGGTGGCATCGACGTTAGTGGCGCTGACGGCCGTTCCTGTGCTGGCGTCGTGGTTCCTGCGGCGGGGCGACATGGACAACCGCCCCGCCATCAGCGAGCAGGACACGATACTGCAGAGGCTGTACACGCCAGTGCTCCGGCTGGCGCTGCGGTTCCGCCTGCTGACCGCGCTGGCCAGCGTGGTGGTGGTGCTGGCGAGCCTGGCGTTAATTCGCGTGCTGCCGATTGAGCTGTTTTCCCAAGGGCGCACCGAAGGCATCCGGATTGACCTGAGCCTGAGCAGCAACCCGTCCACCGGGAGGCTCTTCCAGGAAGTGCGCGCCGTCGAAGGAGTGCTGGACGAATTCGTGGACAGCGGCGCGGTGGAGAGCTACCAGGTGACGCTGGGTTCCGGCAGCCGGAACTTCGGACCCGGCAGCACGGACGCGTCGTTCGACCGGGCAGGTTTCACAGTTGTGCTGCCTGAAGACGCGCCGGCCGGCCTGGATGAGCAGATTCGGAACGCATTGCCGGAAAGCAGGGGCGTAACGGCGCGTGTGTTCGCCGACTCCGGCGGGCCCGGGCGCGGCGGCGGCGTGCGGCTCACGCTGACCGGGCCCAACTACGAGGACGTGAGGGCCGCCGCCGACACCCTGGAGGTGGCTATCGAGCGGGATCCGGGCGTGCGCAACGCCAGCACCAATGTCGTGGACGGCGCCGAGGAATTCACCATCAACATTGACCCGGCCGAGGCTGGACGCTATGGCCTGACGTCAATGAGCGTTGCCAACCAGATCCGCACCTGGCTACAGGGCAGTGACGTAACGGAAATAAACCTGGGCGAAGAGACGCTGGACGTGGTGGTGCGCGGCGAGCCGGAGGCGGTCGACGATCCAGAGGACATCCCACTGATTCCCATCTCCAGCAACTCGGGGCCGGTTGCGCTGGGCATCATATCCGACGCAGGGTACACCGTGGGGCCGAACGTGGTCACGCACTACAACGGCAATCGCTCGGCAACGGTGTCGGGGAGCCTGGCAGGCAGGGACGCCGGCGCCATCGGCGAGCGCGTTGACACAATCGTTGCGGAGACGCCGCTGCCGCCGGGGATCAGCGTCCGCTCGGGCGGGACGTTCAGCGACATCCGTGAGGAGTTCAACAACGTTTACGTGGCCATGGCCATCGGGGTGTCGTTGGTGTACCTGGTGATGGTGGCGACGCTGGGTTCGTTGAAGATCCCGTTCATCATCGTTTTGAGCATGCCCCTGGCGGTGGTGGGCGCGCTGATCGCGCTGGTGATCACCGACCGGTCGCTGAGCCTGCCGGCGTTGATGGGGTTCCTGCTGCTGGTGGGAATCGTGGTAACGAATGCCATCGTGCTGCTGACCTTCGTGCAACAACTGCGGCAGAGAGGCGAGCCACCGTACGAAGCCGTGATGTCGGCGAGCCGGACGCGCCTGCGTCCCATCCTGATGACCGCCTTCACCACGATCCTGGCGCTGATACCGCTATCGCTGAGCCAATCCGCGGGCCTGGTGGGCGCGGAACTGGCGACGGTGGTGATCGGCGGCTTGATCAGTTCGACGTTCCTGACGCTGGTGGCGGTGCCGGTGGTGTACATGCTGTTTGAGGAATCGGCGCCGAACCTTTACTACCGGGTGCGCGGGTTGGTATGGCGACGGTCCGCAGAGTCGCCGGAGGCAGAGCACGCAGGGGAGCGCATCAGTGCGGCCGGCGTGGGAGATGGCGATGCCGATTAGCGCGCCGAGCCGGCGGCGGTGTGAGCAGGTTAGTTTGCTATATTAACCTTACTTGCGCCTGACACGCCCACCGTACGCGGGAGCATCATCGTGCTTACATCCCTCCGCCTGGTCAACTTCAAGAATTTCGCCGACGAGACGCTGAAACTCGGCCCTTTCACGGTGATCGTCGGCGCCAACGCCAGCGGCAAAAGCAATATCCGCGACGCGTTTCGGTTTCTGCATGGCATCGGGCGGGGCTACACGTTGGCAGAGATCATCGGCGGCAAACTCGGTCCCGGGGGCTACATCGAATGGGAGCCCATACGCGGCGCGCCCAATGAAATCGTGCGATTCCAGCAAAGTGGTTCTTATGATGCGCGCGACTTGGCCGTGCATGTCGGGCTGCGCCTGAACAACGAGAAGGTGATCTATTCCACAAAGGTCGGATTCAACCCGGACGACCCGGACGGCTTTCGCTGGTTATCCGATGCAATGTCCGTTGATGGTCAGCCGATCGCGGGGAAGTTGGATCTGGGTAGTGAATGGCGCTTTATCTCCGAATCGCCCCGACCATATCTGACGCGGAGTTTTGCCGATGAGTCGCCGCATGATGACGCGCGGTTACACCTTCGGTCCGCCTTGGAGAGCATGCGCTTTTTGGAGTTCTCGCCAACGCAAATGCGGGAACCGTCCGTCCCCGGCGCAAAGAGGTTGGGCGACTACGGTCAGAACCTGCCCACCGTGATTGAATCAATCTGCGCCGATGCTGACCGCAAGCAAACGCTGCTCTCGTGGTTTGAGGAACTGACGCCCATGGATGTGGCCGGGTTTGATTTTCCCCGAGACCCCAGCGGCCGGGTGCATCTGCAAATCGTGGAGCGCAACGGACGCAAGGTATCGGCTTACAGCGCGTCCGATGGGACACTACGGTTCCTGGGGATACTGGCCGCGGTGCTCAACGAGAATGCCGAAGGCGCCTACTTTTTTGAGGATATTGACAGCGGAATCCACCCCAACCGCCTGTGGCTGTTGCTGGACTTGATTGAACGGCAGACCGCGAAGGGGAACATTCAGGTCATTACTACCACGCACAACCCGGCGCTGCTTGCGTGGATGAATGACACCACGTTTGAGCATACCTCAATAGTGTGGCGCGATGAATACGCCTCGGACAGCATCATTCGGCCGATAGCCGATCTCTACAATTTGCGAGAACTGCGGAAAAAGTACGGTATGGAAGGGCTTTTCACCGAAGGCTGGCTGGAATCGGCGATGAAAGCGTCCGAGGGGGATTTCGACACGGATCACCTGGATGATGATGATGACGATGAGGAGCCGATTGCAGAATGAAGGTCCTCATCATCCCGGAAGACTTTCGCAAAGACCAGTACATCCTCAAACCGCTGTTCACCAGGCTTTTCCGACGACTCGGAGTGCCTTCCGTAGATATCGAAGTCTGCCAAAACCCCTTGTTGGGAGGCATCGGCAACGCCCTCGATCTTGAAAATTTAGCCACTATCGTCGAAAAACGGCGCGCGATGTACGACCTGTTCATCCTTTGCGTTGACCGGGATGGCGTGGTCGGCCGTCGTCAACGACTCGACGATATTGAGCGCGAATTCGGTCCGTCGTTCTTGGCCGCGAACGCATGGGAAGAACTGGAGACCTGGGTACTGGCTGGTCTGGATCTGCTGCCCGGATGGCAGTGGCAGGATGTCCGGGCCGAGGTCCACGTCAAAGAACAGTATTTTGAGCCGCTGGCCGCACAACGAGGTTTGTCCAACACTCCGGATGGTGGCAGGAAAGCGCTCGGTAACGAAGCATCTCGGAACATCGGAGCCATCCGGCAGAAGTGCCACGAGGATTTCAACGACCTGGCATTAAGGCTCCCATCCACGGCACAAAGTCTCTGAATCCGTATTCCAGCGTTTGGTGTTACAATGCTCGGCAGACTTTTTTGCCGCCGGGCGTCTTGACCGTCCATCCCAGAGGAGCTATTCGTGCCTACCTACGTCGACCCATCCGCCTGTAACGCCTGTGCCGGCGTGCACGGCGGACCCCAGTGCGTCTACATCTGTCCCAACGACCTGATGGTCCTGGACGACATGGTCAACAAGGGCAGCAATCAGGAACCGGAAATGTGTTCCGAGTGTTACGCCTGCGTCAAGCTGTGCCCCGAAAATGCCATTCACGTCCGCGGTTACGCGGACTTTGTTCCGTTAGGCGCGGAGGTGCAGCCGCACTACGAGGGGCAGGACATCGTCTGGAATGTCACGTTCCGTGACGGACGCACCGAGCACTTCCGATTCGCTTCCCGCTCGACGCCCTGGGGCAGCATCGATCCCTACGCCGGCATCAACCCGGCCGACCGCGACGCGCTGCGCACGACGGCACTCTTCGGCGAACCCGAATACCTCATGCTTCCGGATTCCGCCTAGCGAGATGACTACCGCAGCCAACACCATCGCCTATCACCGGGAACGCAGTTGGCATTTCCTGGCTCTGGTGGACGATGAACTGGCCCGGGGCGAGCTGGAAGAGGCCAGCAACAAGCTGTGGGGCGCCGCCGCTCACGCCATCAAAGCCATCGCCGAAAGCCGCGGCTGGGAGCATCACGCTCACAACCTGCTGGAAGAAACCGTCGACCGCTTGGTACAAGAAGAAGGCGCGCCCATGGATATCTGGATTCAGTATCTGACTGCGTCTGCTTATCATCAACGGTTCTATGGCGGTCCCCCACCGGCCCACGCTATCCGCCGAGGCATAGAGCTTATCGCCGAATTCGTTCAAACACTTGAATCCTTGCCTCCACCCAATCCCACCCCATAGCCGCCCTCCCTGCCCAATCTGACTGATAGACTGCCGCGCGCCGCCACTAGCCGCAGCCGGCCCAACCCTGAGGAGTACCCGCAAGATGGCTCAACCCGAAACCCGAATTGTTGAATCCGACGTGCTGATCATCGGCGGCGGAATGTCCGGCTGCGGCGCAGCCATCGAAGCCCGCTACTGGGGCGGCGACGACCTGCGCATCGTCATGGTGGACAAAGCCGCCACCGACCGCAGCGGCGCCGTGGGCGAGGGTCTCTCCGCCATCAACATGTACATGGGGATGCGCCACGGCTGGAACCAGCCAGAGGACTACGTGGAGTACGTCCGAAACGACATGATGGGCGTCTCCCGCGAGGACCTGGTGTACGACGTGGCGCGCCACGTGGACAGCAGCGTCCACATGTTCGAAGAATGGGGGCTGCCGTTCTGGTACGACGACGAGGGTCTGTACGTCCGTGAAGGTCGCTGGCAGGTGATGATCCACGGCGAGGCCTACAAACCCATCGTCTCCGAGGCAACGAAGAAGGCACTGGGCCCGGACAACCACTACGAGCGGGTGTTCATTTCGCACCTGTTCACCGACGCCGACGACCCCAACCGCATAGCCGGCGCCGTGGGGTTTGGTGTCAGGGAGGATGTGATCTACGTCTTCAAGGCGCGTTCCGTGATCAGCGCGGCCGGCGGGGCAACAGCCATCTTCCGGCCCCGCAGCGTGGGCGAGGGCATGGGGCGCACGTGGTACTCCATCTTCGATACCGGCTCCGTTTATGGGCTGATCATCCCCATCGGCGGTGAGATGACCCAGATGGAGCACCGCTTCGTGCCCAGCCGGTTCAAGGACTCCTACGGCCCGGTGGGCGCATGGTCCCAGTTGTTCCGCGCCGACCTGACCAACGCCGCCGGCGAGAACTACTTCATCAACCGCCTGCCCGAACTCAAGAAGTACGATCCCTACGGATCCGCATTCCCGACGCCAACGCCACTGCGCAACCACCTGCTGTGGACCGAGATCCAAGCCGGCAACGGCCCGATCATGCTCAAGACACCCGAGGCCATCGACGCGCTGGCCGCCGGCGACGCGGACCGCAAGCGGGACATCATCGCCGAGGCTTGGGAAGACTTTCTCGATATGACCATCTCCCAGGCCATCCTCTGGGCGGCCCACAACATCGCGCCCGAGGAACGTCCTTCAGAAGTCGTGCTGGCCGAGCCGTACATCATGGGCAGCCACAGCGGCGAAGCCGGCGCGTGGGTCAGCGGTCCGGAAGACGTTGCGCCAGATGACTACCACTGGGGATACAGCAAGATGACCACCGTGAGCGGGTTGTTCGCTGCCGGCGACGGCGTGGGAGCCTGCCCGCACAAGTTCTCCTCTGGTTCTTTCACCGAGGGACGGCTGGCCGGCAAGTCCGCCGTAGCGTACGCGCTGGACAACACGACACCGCCCAAGGTGGATGACCGCAAGATCGAGGAACTAAAGCGGCAAGCCTGGGCGCCCATGGTGACCTTCGAGGAGAACCAGCACGCATCCACCAATCCCGAGGTCAACCCGAACTACCTGCTGCCCCGCCAGGGACTGTTCCGATTGCAGAAGCTGATGGACGAGTACGTGGCCGGAGTGTCGGCTGGCTTCACCACCAACGAGGCCACCATGCTGCGCGGCCTGGAACTGATGGGCATGTTCCGCGAGGACTTGGAGAAACTGGGGGCGCGCAGTCGCCACGAACTGCTGCGTTGCCACGAGTTGATTCACCGCTCCTGGGTCGCCGAAGCCCACCTGCGTCACATGCTTCACCGCAAGGAAACGCGGTGGCCGGGGTTCTACTACCGCAGCGACTACCCCGAGATGGACGAGGCCAACTGGAAAGTGTTTGTGAACTCGCGCTATGACCCTGAAAAGGGCGAGTGGAACGTGTTCACGCGGGATTGCCCGCAGGTTTTTTGAACAACCAACCCGCACTGACCCACCAACGACACCCCGTGCTGGACGCGGGGTGTTATCTTCGGAGCTACCAATGACCTTGCAAGCCGGTGCGCCTGACCCGATCACCATCTTTGAAAAAGCCGCCGCCGCATTGCAGGAGATCATGGCAGGGATACGGCAGGACCAGGGAGACGATGCGACACCCTGCACGGAGTGGAACGTGCGAGATGTCATGAACCACGTGATCGGCGGCGCGGAGGTGCTGGCGGGCAGCCTGGAGGGAAACATCCCAGAGGGAGTGGGAGGTGTTTCTCCCATCAGTTCTTACTCAGGCGAGACGGACGTTGCCAAGCTGGCGCAGGCGTATGCCAATGAATCGGCTCGCATTCTGGCGGCGGCGAGGACGCCCGGGACGATGGACGCAGCCACGCCGGGCGGTATGATGACGGTGCCCCAGTTCCTGATCGCCATGGCCACTGACCACATCATCCACGGCTGGGATTTGGCGCGTGCGACGGGGCAGGACGATACGCTGGATTCCAACGTAGTTGAAGCCGCGTACGGGATGATGACCTCGCCCGAAGGATCCATGTTCGTGAATATGGGGCGTCAAATGGGATTCGTTGGCCCGGCCGTCGCCGTGCCGGATAACGCCAACATGCAGGAAAGGCTGATCGGCCACATGGGCCGGCAGCCGTAGACGGCGTCAAGGATCGGGATTGCCGCAATGGCCTACGACGAAACGCTGGCCGAGCGCGTTCGGGAGAGACTGGCCGGGCGCTGCGGCATCGACGAGCGCAGGATGTTCGGCGGGCTGGCTTTCATGCTGGACGGCAACATGTGCTGCTGTGTGACCGAGCATGGACTGATGGTGCGCGTGGGGACAGACGCGTACGAGGATGCGCTGGCCCAACCGCATGCCAGGGTGATGGACCTAACCGGCCGGCCCATGCGAGGCTGGGTATTGGTGGAGCCGGAAGGCTTGGCGTCAGATGCGATGCTGGGGCGATGGGTGGAACAGGGAGCGGAGTTCGCCGGGACGCTGCCGCCGAAGTAGCAAGATGGTCCGCGTTAGTTTCCGGCGGGCGCAGGGGCGACTTCCTCCGCAAGAATCATGACTTTGCCATCGTTACCATGGACATGGTGGTAGAGAGGCCTGATAGCTGCGAGCAACTCCTGATGTCTCCGCTCATTCTGTTCGCCGGATTGCTCAAACATCTGCAGGGTTTCCTGACGCATCCGCTCCATCGCTTCCTGCGTTTGATAGTGGCGTCGGTCCACCACGTCCAATACTTCCTGGTGGCGTCGGTCCACCACGTCCAATACTTCTTGGTGGCGTCGGTCCACCACGTCCAATACTTCCTGATGGCGTCGGTCCACCACTTCCAATATTTCCCGGTGGCGCCGCTCCACCAAGTCGAACGTTTCCTCGTAACGCTCGTCGACCCTATTTCGTGTTTCCTGGTGCTGACGGTAATTGGACTTATCGCGAAAGTTGATTGTCCAAATGAACAAGCCAGCAATCACCGTAATCAGGGCAACCATTGCCCCTACGCCAATTCCCGCCATCTGGATGAGTTCGGTGCTCGTTGCCATCATGCAATCCGCTACTGAGAGACGGTGTCCGTCTCTACCGTCAGATTTGCTTACATTATCATATCATTATCCAAACTAAATGGACAATCCAGACATTACTTTTTGGAGAACACACCATGCAAGCCATCGACATGCACATCCACGTTCCGCGCGAGCCCGGCCTGCCCGAGATCGAAATCGAGGCCGAGCTGCTGCGATACTTCCGCGCGCCGCCTCCGCCCACGGACCCTGCGGAAATGGCCGACAAGTTCCGCGACCTGGACCTGTTCGGCGTCATTTTTTCCGTGGATACCACCACCAACACCGGCGAGAAACCCGACAGCAACGACTGGGTAGCGAGCATGGTGAACGACCACCCCGAGCAGTTCATGGGGTTTGCGTCGGTGGATCCGTGGATGGGTAAGGCGGCATGCTACGAACTGGAGCGGTCGGTGAAGGAGTTGGGGCTCAAGGGGCTGAAACTGCATCCGATTCACCAGGCTTTCTTCCCCAACGACACGCGATTCTATCCGTTGTACGAGGTAGCCGACGGGCTGGGCATCCCGGTGCTTTTCCACTCTGGGTTTGCTGGCGCCGGATCAGGAACCCCGGGCGGGAGCGGCCTCAAACTCAAGTACAGCCAGCCCGTACCGTGTTTCGATGACGTTGCCGCGGACTTCCCCAACATGACCATCATCATGGCCCATCCCGCGTGGCCGTGGATCGACGAGCAGATCGCAGTCGCGCTGCACAAGTCCAACGTGTTCCTAGACCTGTCGGGCTGGATGCCGCGGTTCATTCCGGAGACTCTGATCCGGGAGACCAACACGCGGCTGCAGGACAAGGTGATTTCGGCTCTGATTACCCGTTCATCCAGCCGGACAACTGGTTGGCCGACTTCCAGAACCTACAGATGCGCGACCACGTGATCCCCAAGGTGCTGTTGGAGAACGCGCAGCGGGCGCTGAATATCGCGGCGTAGCGCGCTGCTGCGGGACGGGCAAATCCCAAAACCGGCCAGAACTGGGGGTTATTGGCTATTGGCTCGCAGGGCGGTCAGCGTGCCGCCGTTGCCTGCCGTAGGCACCAAGATCAGATCAGCGGCAACGACAGGCGCGGCGGCAACCGCTCCTTCCAGGGTCGCGACCCATTGTTGCGAGCCATCGGCGAGAGATAGCGCGGTGATCCGGCCGTGTTCGTCGCCGATGAGGGCGACCGGGCCGGCGATGGTGGCAGCAGTGGTGATGTCCACGGCGAGGTCGGTTTCCCACAGGATCTCGCCGTTGGAAAGGTCAAGGCCGGTGACCAGGCCGGCGGCATCGGCGACGACAGCGGTTTGCTCGGATACGGCCGGCTGGTAGGGTTGCTTGCCGGAGGTCCTCGTGGACCAGACGGTGCCCTGCTGGACCGGCGGCTGCTTGGCGAAACCCCACACGGCCAGTTGGGTGCGCACGTAATAGATGGGTCGCTCCAACGGGTAGCGATGGCCCCGGTAGTCGATGCCCCAAACGCGGGCGCGGTTCCCATCGCGACGGACTCCGTTGCTGCTGACATGGAGCAGGTCGTCCGTTACCACGGGGCCGCCGCGGGTCCAGCGCCCTTCACCAGCGTCGTAGATCATGCGGAGCTTGCCGGTATTGACGTCCAGGACATGGATCTTCGCGTCGTTGGAGGTGGCGACTAGCAGGCCGTCGTTGATGGCTGGAGGTGCGATAACCCAGTCGCTCAGGCGGTAGTCCCACAGGGTCTCGCCGGTAGATGCGTCTAGGGCCAGCAAGCGATTGCGGTCGGTTTCGGCGACAAAGAGGCGACCGTCGGCGACGGTAGGCGAGGGCAGCGATGCGACGGGCAGGCGTTTTGACCAAATCACATCGCCGGAGTTTTCGTCCAAAGCGGAGACGATGCCGGGCTTGAATACCACGAAAACCAAACCGTCGGATACGGCCGGAGTTACGGCGGCGGGGAGTCCGGAATCGTAGCGCCAGAGGACATCGCCATTGTCGCGATCCAAGGCGGCCACGCTGCCATCCTCGGCAGTCACGTACACCCGGCTGCCGGCGACAGCGGGCGGGGCGACGATGGGGGCTTCGGCCGTGTACTCCCATCCGCCAGAGGCGGACGGCGAATCGCCGATGGATAAGGACGACCCGACAGCGGCGGACGCGTTGGTGGCACCGCCGTTGGCCTGGGGCCAATCGCTGGGAGAGAGTGGGATGGAAGTGTCGCCGATGGCGCTGGTCGGTTGCGGAGGGTCGGGCGGCAGTCCGGTGTAGGCCCACAGGACGTACATCAAAACGCCGAGCATCGGCAGAACGACGAAAGCGACGCGCACCAAGCGGTTGCGCAGGAAATCCAGACGAACGCGACGAGAGCGTTGACGCGCCTCTTCAATGGCGACGGTTTCAAGGCCGGAGAACGCGCCGCATTGGGCACACCGGGCGTCCGGAGTCGGCTGGTCGTTGAGGTAGCCGCAGAAGCGGCAGAGGAGTACTCTAGCCTCCTCAGATTGTGACGGGTTGGCGCTCAAGTGGACTAGAAGGCTGGACGTTGCAGAACTGCCGGGTCAATGCGGCGGCGGACGCGCTGGCCGTCGGTGGGTTCGCCGAGGAGTTGGCCGTTATCGACCATGACCTTGCCGCGCAGGATGACGGTGGTGGGCCAGCCCAAGATCTCCCAGCCCTCCCAGGGGCTGTAATCGCGGAGGTGCAGGTCGTCCATGGTCAGGCGCTTGTGGATGGTGGGGTCGATGATGGCAAAGTCGGCGTCGCTGCCCGGGGCGATGACGCCCTTCTGCGGGTACATCCCGAGCAGGCGGGCGGCGTTGGTGGCAGTGATGTTGGCGAACTGGGTGAGAGACATGCCGCGACGCACCACGGCCTCAGTGTAGTTGACGCCCATGCGAATCTCGATGCCGATGTTGCCGCCGCGCATGTCCTGGACGTTGAGGCCGGCGGTCTTGTCGATATATGTGGTGAAGCTGCTGTCGGTGGCGGTGAAGGTGAGGTCGTTGCCCAGCAAGCCGGACCATAGCTCTGTGCCGTCCTCGGGGTACTTGAGGGACGGGTAGGTGTGGTACTTCATACCGTCGGGTTCCCGGTACTGCCACGCGTTGAATGACAAGGCCAGGGTGAGCACCTCGCCGTAGACTGCCTGGCCACGGCTGCGGGCGGCGGCCACGGCATTGACGCCATCAGCCCCGGTGACGTGGACGAAATACATGCCGGCGTTGTTCTGCTCCGCGATGCGTATAACGTCGCGGAAGGCCACGTCCTCAACTTCCTTGGAATGGATGAGATGCGCGTTCCACCAGTCCCACAGGCCGCGCTGCTGGGCCACCAAGTAGTTGTACATCACGATCTCGTCGTCCTCAGCGTGAACGGCCAGAACCCCATCGTGGCGGGCCAACTGGGCGGTAAGATCCGCAAGGCGTCCGTTATCGATGCGACCGGTAGGCGTGAGGGTCAGCGGAGGATCCTGGGGCGGCCGGATGTTGGTGGTGAAGATCTTTACGCTGGGGAAATCGTTGTTGATCAGCTCGCCGACGCGGGCAATGCTGTCGGCGGTGTTGCTGGTCCGGTAGATGACGTGGGCGGAATAGTCGGTATAGGCGTTGCCTTCCCAAACCGACATGAAGTCGAGGATGCCGCCGACGAGTTCGCCCTCGTTGGGAGCGGGAGCGAAGTCAACGATGGTGGTAGTGCCGCCCCAGATCGCGCCCAGGGAGTGGTCAATCGGGCCGGCGTTGGGAACGCCGGCGACCTGCTGGTGCACGCCGGGTTGGACGTTGGCGGCGGCGTGGGCGTGAGGCTCGATGCCACCCGGGGTTACGATACGGCCGGTGGCGTCAATGGTTTGCACGGTCTCGTCGATGAGCGTGCCGGGCGCGCCGATGGCGACGATGCGCCCGTCCTGCACGCCGACATCCACGACGGCGGCCTCGCTGGGCATGACGACGGTGCCGCCGGTGATCAGCAGATCAAACATTTTCAGCCCTCCGGATGGCGCAAAAAACCGCGCCAAGATAATGCATGGTAGCACAAACGCCTGGTAGGAACGGTCGATTTACCGGGATGAACCCCATGGGCAGGATGTTATGCAGAGAGTTTCACCCTCACCCCAACCCTCTCCCATCAAGGGAGAGGGAGTTTAATCGAGAGCCTGGGCCAAATCGGCGATCAGGTCGTCGGCGTTTTCCAGGCCGACCGACACGCGCAGGAGGTCATCGGGCGTCGTGTTGTTGGGTCCCTCTATTGAGGCACGGTGCTCGATGAGGCTCTGGGTACCGCCCAGGCTGGTAGCTCGCACGAAGAGGTTGACGTTGGCGGCAACGCGCATCGCAGCGTCCTTACCGCCGGCCACCTGGAACGAGAGCATCCCTCCGAAGTCGGACATCTGGCGGGCGGCGATGTGGTGGCCCGGATGCTCCGGCAGGCCGGGGTAATGAACGGCCGCGACGTTGGGATGGTCTTGCAGGAAACGAGCGATCTTGCCGGCGTTGGCGCAGTGGGCCGGCATGCGGACGTGCAGGGTGCGGATCCCGCGCAGGGTCAACCAGCAGTCGAATGGGGACGGCACCGCGCCGTAGAGGTTCTGGATCAGGCGGACGCGCTGGAAGAAGTCGGTGTCGGATGCGCTGACGACCGCGCCGCCGGTCACGTCCTCGTGGCCGCCGAGGTACTTGGTGGTGGAGTGGACGACCAGATCGGAGCCCAGTTCCAGGGGTCGCTGGAGCACGGGGCTGGCCCACGTGTTGTCGCAGATGCAGAGTGCGCCGGAGGATCGGGCGATGTCTGACATTTGCGCGATGTCGGTGATCTTGAGCAGCGGGTTGGACGGCGTTTCCACCCAGATCATGCGGGTGTTGGGCTGGACGGCGTGGCGCACGTTGTCGGCGTCGGTCATATCGACAAACGTGGTCTCAAGGCCCCACGGCAAGAAAACCTCGCGCAGCATGCGAGCGGTGCCGTGGTAGCAGTCGTCGGGAGCAATGATATGGTCGCCGGGGGCCAGGGCCTGGAACACGGTGCCGGTGGCGGCGGAGCCGGAGGCGAAGGCGGCCGCTACCGCATCACCGGAATCGCCGCCCTCAAGCAGGGCCAGCAAGATTTCCAGTGCGCTCCGGTTGGGGTTATCTGAACGGGAATAGACGAACCCGCGGGAATATTCACCATCCGGGTCGCGCTCAAAGGTGGTGGACAAGTAGATGGGCGGAGCGACGGCGCCGGTGGCGGGGTCGGGGTGGTGGGCGGCCTGGGCGGCGATGGTTTCGGGGTTCATGTTAACGGCAGGATCCAGTGTCATATCGCGCCGGTTGGAAGTTTGCGTGGGGCCGGTGGTGTTAGAATCGGTACGCGCCGGGCGATTGTACTATGGCAGGTGCGGGAAGGAACGAAGATGTCGATACGAAATGCGGCAACTACCTCGAACAAGCCCATTCGCATGACGGATTCCGGCTGGAAAGAATGGATGGGAAACCCACAAATGGTCCGTGAGGAGATGGCCGAGCATGCGGAACGCCAACGACAATTGGACAGCATGGTCGATGACTTGACCCGTCAATACCCGGACCAATGGGCAGCGCTGACAGAAAAGGGAGAGTTGCTGATTGCCCCGTCCCTCGAAGCTCTAACGGTTAAATTCCGCGAGTTGAACACGCCCCCGGGCAGCAACGTGATCGAGTTTCTTGACACCGACCCGACACCGTGGATTTTATGATCGCCGGCTATTTCAGCGGGCGTGGAACTCCCTACGTGGAAGCCCGTTTATATCTCCCCCGCCTGGACATTGTCGGGCGGGTGCATTTTTTGATCGATACGGGCGCTACCGACACTCTCCTTCACCCCCGGGACGTCTCCAACCTGGGGTTACGTCCCGTCAAGTAGTGTAGGAATCGTCATCCTTGTTGATGTTGTTCAGGCTGCTGCCTCCAGGATGTTGCTGGCCGGTGGGGTCTCGGTAGCGAGATTGTCGGTGAAGGTGAGGTAGCGGCGGCCCTCGACCCATTCGTCGTGCTGCTCCGCCAGTCCGCCAGAGGCGGACGCCGGCCAAACGGCGCGTTGCGGCCCGGTTGGGAAAGATGCCCACCACGTCGGTGCGCCGGCGGATCTCCTTGTTGAGTCGTTCCAGCGGGTTGTTGGACCAGAGTTTCTGCCAGTGGGATACCGGGAACGCGCGGCGCGCTTTCATCCGCTCAGCTGGCACAGTCCATTTTCGCTCGGGCCAATCGATCTCATCCCACGTCGCTAGCCTGAATTCCCCGCTTCGAGCCGCCGTCAACACTAGGAACTCGAACGCCAACTTGGTGACTGTGTCCGCCGTCGACTGTCTCACTTTTTCCAGCGCTTGCGGAACAGCGCTGTAATGCAACGCCGGATGGTGTTGCTTGGTGCGGAACCCATGTGCAACACCTTGGTGATTGAACGATTGGCAGGGTTGTCCATCCGGTAGCCTTGGGCACCGGCTCAATCCAGCACTGTCTCCATGCTCTGGCGTACCCGGCTCACCGTCTCTGGCTTCTCCGTCCAAATCGGGGTCAGGACCGCCAAAATATCCGCAGTCGTGATGTCGGTGACCAGCTTGGACCCGATCTTGGGGAATGCGTAAGTGGTGAGCGTGCTGCTCCGTTGGGCAGCGCGTTTGGCGTTTGACTAGGTCGGTCGCTGTAAATCAATCACGATTCACGATGCTGCGGAGAACGTCGGGGTTGGTGGTCTTTTGCGAACTGCTTTTTCCTAGCGCTTCACGGCGACCGGGTCGCGTCCTTCCCTAATGATAGTTGCATTAATGATAGTTGCATTGGTCCAGGCCGCCTGGCGGGTGTCGGCCAGCGAAACTGATGGGTATGATCCGCGGCCCAAATTCTTTCTCTGGCCGTGGATGGTGCGCGCTTGTGTTTCTTAGTGGTCATGGCGCCTTACATTATTACGGCTGTGTACCAATTGATATACCATTTGTTCGTGGATGGGACAGGATTGCGTGGCATTTAGCCGGACATAAAAATAGCCGCTTCCTACCTGATGTGAGTAAGAGACGGCCATTTTGACCAGTGATTTATGATGCGTAAATGGCGGAGAGGGCGGGATTCGAACCCGCGAGAGGCGTTAACCCCTACGCGATTTCCAGTCGCGCCCATTCGTCCACTCTGGCACCTCTCCGCACGGCCCGCCGATGGGTCGCCCCGGCGCGGCGACGGCCATTATAACATGCCACTGCTTTGGCCTCGGACGAGATCATCTCCTTACCAGGGCAATCGCGTCTAGATTAGACTCCGCGGTGATGCTGGACCAAACCATATGCTGTGGCTGCATTCGAAGGTCATAACATACGTACGTGAGGCTGGTGTTCGCCGATTTGGAACCCAATCGGACTGAATTGCAGTATCTGGAAGGCGGCCGACAACAGACAGTATCAAAGAGCAGAAAGTTCGCGTGCGCTGATTATACCGACTACCGCAAGACGCGATTGCCCTGATTTCCTTACCTTACTTACGACCGTTGATTGGGCTCTGGAGCTCTCAAGTCCTCACGCGTACCCAGTCTCGCCTGATTTGTCGTTGCGAGTCCGCCGCTGGCGGACCACGCTCCTCGCGATGACAAAGCGGGTACGCGTGAGTGGCGTTCCGCCTTGCGCCTTCATGCCCGCCGGCCTATACTGCCGCAATACTCCCAACTCCCTACCGCATAGCAGGGCCTGCGTATATCGTGGAGCGCGCGCCAGTGGCGGGCCGCTGCTGCACTGTCCAGCCGTCGACCCTTGAAAGCATCAAGGTAGCAATTGCCAGACACCGGTACATCAACGGCGACCCCACTTTCCCTGCCCTCTGCTCCTCTGGAGGGCATTCGCGTCGTTGAATGGGGGGAGATGATTTCCGCGCCTTTCTGCGCCAAGCTCCTGGCCGAATTTGGCGCCGACGTGATCAAGGTTGAATCCACCGCCGGCGACCCCGCGAGACGGCGCGGCCCGTTTCCGAACGGCTTGCGGCACTCTGAACGGAGTGGAGCTTTCCTGTTTGCAAACCTCGGCAAGCGTGGTGTTTCCCTGGACATCGAGAGCGAATCGAGCGTGGAATGGCTGCACCGGCTAATCGCGAGCGCGGATATCTTTGTTGAAAACCAGCCCTACGATACGCTGGATAGATTTGGCATCTCCGCCGAGCAATTGTCGAAACGGCATCCGCACCTGATCGCGGTATCGATCTCGCCTTACGGGCGGATGGGGCAGTACAAGCAGTACGCCGGGTACGACCTGCAGGTCAACGCGTTGAGCGGGATGAGCTTTGGCACCGGCCACATCCACCGGGAGCCACTGACCACGCCGGATCAACAGGCTGGATTTCTCGCCGGCGTGGGAGGTGCGTACGCCGCAATCGTGGCGCTGTTGGCGCGGGAGTCGGCGCGAGTATCGGGCTGCGAGGACGCCGGCCAGTACATCGACGTGGCAGACTCGGGCATCATCGCCACCCTGCTCACCGGATACCACCTGCCCACGTTTATCTACCGGGGCATCGCCGGTTCACGCTCAGGCAACCGCATGCGATTGGGGTTGTTTCCCAACTGTGTGCTGCCGTGCCGGGATGGTTACGTGTGCATCGATGCGCCGCAACTGGAGCAATACCAGCGGTTCCTGAATCTGCTGGGCGACCCGGAGTGGATTGACAACCCCCGCTACCGGGACCGTCGGGCGATGAGCGATAAGTACCCGGAGGAAGCGGAGAATTTGATCGCGCCGTGGTTCATGGAGCATGACAAGGAAGAGATCCTGCAACTTTGCCTGGAAAACCGCATTCCGTGCGCTCCGGTGCTCACCATGGACGAGGCGCTGGAATCGCCGCAACTCCTGGCCCGCCAGTGGTTCAGGGAGGTTGACCACCCGCACGCCGGCAGATTGCGATACCCCGGGCCGCCGGTCAGGCTTCATGGGTCGCCGCTCAAAGTCACACGACCCGCGCCGACGTTGGGGCAGCATAACGCCGAGGTATTCGACGAACTGACTGCTGAGCAGTCTGTATTCCAGCCGAACGACGTGCGCGACATTCCAACAGGCGGCCACAAGCCCCTCGCCCTGCGCGACGTGCGCATCGTTGACCTGGGTTCCGCCTGGGCAGGGCCGATGGCGGGGCAGCTGCTGGCCGACATGGGCGCCGAGGTCATCAAGGTCGAGAGCCGCGCCCGCATGGACGGGATGCGCCTGGGCCGTCCGATGGTCGGCGATGACCTGGCCGGCGGAGACCGAGGGCTTTGGCCGGAACTGCAACCGGTGTTTCACGGGCTGAACCGCAACAAGCTCAGCGTGACCCTGAACCTGCGGACGGATGAGGGAAAGGCGATCCTGCGCCGGCTGGCGTCGGTGAGCGACGTGGTGTTGTCGAACTTTTCGCCCGGGGTGCTGCAACGCCTGGGCATGGACTACGATAGCCTGCGCGCGGTGAAACCGGACATCATAGTGGCGGCCATGCCCGCTTTCGGAGACAACGGCCCTCTGCGCGACATGGTGGCGTACGCGCCAATCATACAGGCAATGTCGGGTATGATGAGCCTGGTCGGGTATCCGCCGGAGGAGGGTGAACCGTTAGTGGGTGAACTGCAGGCAGCATGGAGCGACACGATGGCGGCCCTGTGCGCCGCGCTGGGCGTGGTGGCTGCCGTGCACCATCGCAACCGAACCGGGTGCGGTCAGTATGTCGAGGCGGCCCACCTGGAAGGCACCGCGGCCCTGCTGGGTGTGCCGGCGCTACAATATCAGATGACCGGAAAGATCCCGACGCCGTTGGGCAACGACGACCCCGACTTTGCGCCGCACAACAACTACCAGTGCGCTGGCGAGGATGAGTGGGTGTCCGTCGCCGTTGGCAGTGACGCCGAATGGCGGGCGCTGGTTGATGTTCTGGCCGATGACCGGCTGAAAGCAGATTCCCGGTTCTGCGATCCGGCATCACGATGGCAGAATCGGCGGGTGCTGGATGAGATGGTGTCTGATTGGACTCGCACCAGGTCTGCTCAGGAGGCGACTGAGGTACTGCAAGAGGCGGGTGTCGCCGCCATGCCGGTCATGAATATCGCCGACCAGTTCGCCGACCCGCACCTGAACTCGCGGGAGACTTACGTTGAGATCGACCACCCGCACGTTGGCGCGGAGATGCTGTACGGCGTGCCGTGGCGGTTCAGCGAGACGCAGGGCGGCGTTCGCGCTCCGGCGCCGCTGCTGGGGCAGCACAACGACTACGTGCTGTCGGAACTACTAGGGATTGACGACGCCGGCATTGCCCAGTTAGTCGCGGAGCAGGTGGTGTACTGATGCGCCTGCGCCGCCCCAAGATCTTCTACGGCTGGTGGATCGTCCTGGTCAGCCTGATCGCCGACGGGATGAAGCACGGCAGTTTCAACCGCGGTTTCACGGTCATGTACGTTCCGGTTGAGAACGACCTTCTGTTTCCAAAGGACGTGCTGGGGTTCAGCCCGCAATCGCGGACCCTGCTGGGACTGGCCGAGGGCCTGGGCCGATTCATGGGAGGTGTGCAGGGGCCGCTGATGGGCTATTGCACGGACCGTTTTGGTCCCCGTGTGATGCTTGCCTTCGGGGGCCTGATGTCGGGCCTGGGCTTCATCCTGCTGGCCCGCGCCACCAATTTCTGGTGGTTCCTGTTCGTGTTCGTGGTGTTCCTGTCAGTGGGGTTCCGCTCGGGATACAACAACGCGTCCATCGCGGCGGTCAACAACTGGTTCTGGCGACGCCGCGGGCTGGCGATGTCAATTGTGAGCATGGGCAACGGATTGGGCGGGGCGTCGGCCTACCTGGTGGGTCTGCTGGTTTTCATGGTGGGCTGGCGGGACGCCTGCACAATTCTCGGGATTGTCATCATCGCGGTCGTGATCCCACTGTCGTATTTTCTCAAGCGCGCTCCGGAGGAAATGGGGTTGCTGCCAGACGGAGACCCGCCTGAGCTCGCGACAACCTCAGCCAACGATCAGCTCAGATCGCAACAGCGTCGCAGGAGTCGGGGAGGAGAACTGGACTTCACGGCCAAGGAAGCCATGCGTACGCCTTCGTACTGGCTCTTGGTGATGTCCACGGGCTTCCGTAACATCGTCCACGCCGGCGCTTCCTTCCTGATGGCTCCCCTGATCATCTGGTTCCTGGAGGCCGGCACGCGGGTGGACCCCGCGTCGGATCAGGGGCAGCGATTTATCATCATCGCGGCGGCGTTCGTCAGCGGGTTTTCCATATTGAATATGGTGTTCAACCCAGGCATGGGATGGCTGGGGGACCGAGTGGACCGGCGAAAGCTGAGCTCGGTATGCATGTTGTCCGGCGCGATGGCGTTGGCTTCCCTGCTCACGCAAAGCGGGGAAATGTGGCAGGTGGTGGTGTTCGTCCTGCTGCTGGCGTTTTCCGAAAGCGCCAATCCGCTGAACTGGGCGATCATGGGCGACTTCTTTGGGCGGCGAGCCTACGCGACGCTGCGCGGCTGGCAGCACCTGCCCGACCAGTTGGCATCCATGTGGACGGCCATGTGGATGGGGGCGATCTACGATTACACCGGAAGCTTCTACTGGGCGCTCTTCCCGCTGGTGCTGCTGTATATCGCGGCGGCGATAGGCTACTGGTTCCTGCCGCGTCCGCCGATGCCCAGGCGACTGGAGTTGTTGCAGGAACGCGAGACAGCACGGCGAGAGCGCGCGGAGCGGGCGGTGCAGGGCGGAACTGCGGCTCCGGAACCGGCCACTTAGGGTTCTGCCGTTTTGGCCAATTCGAGCCGCATCACCACGCGGGCGATCCAGTTGCGTGGGCGGTTCTCCAGCGGCCCTCGTATGACTTTGAACCCGGCCCGCTGGAACATCGGCTCCGTGCCGAAGTAAGCGTTGTCGTCGCCGGTGCGTTCGGAGCCGGCACGCGGGTATGCCTCCACGGCGGGCGCACCATGTCCCGCCGCGAACTGTACGGCTGCGTTGATCAGAGCGACGGCGATGCCACGGCCGCGCACGTCCTTCCTCACCGTCACGCAGGGGATGACCCATACGTCAATGTCGTCGACTCGAGGGGTTGCGCGGGAGCGGTCTACGCGGTTCAACTCGTGGCGGGGCGCGATGGCGATCCATCCCACCGGTTCATCACCCTCGTATGCCAGCAGGCCGGGCGCGAGTTCTCGCCGTGCCAACTCTGTCATAACCCTTCGACGGCGCGGGCTGATGGAACCTTCCCCGGGCAAGGCAATCGTTTCGGCCTGCGTCAGGCGGGGGAACATGCACCAGCAGCCGGCGCCAAAGTTGCCGCGCAGGACGGCGCCGAAATCGTCCATGAGGTTGGGGGTTAGGGGATGGAATACGAGGTTGTTGGTAATGGGCATTAGTTGTCGCGGATGCGGCTCGTCGGCCATCGGTTATACTCTAGACGTTAGCTGGGAAGTATAGATAAACGGCAGTTTCGGTGCGACACGTTCAGGGAGGATTTCAAAATGTCTGACGGGAAACCGGCCCGCAAATGGTGGAAGCCCGCCGATGTGGAGGCTCTGCTGAACCACGACGCCGTTACGGTTCCCGTAGATTCGCTACCGTTGGACGCCATCGCAGAATTCTGTCGCAAATGGGGCATCAAAGAGATGTACTCCATACCCATGGAGTTGGAGTGGTTCGAGTCGGGCGGACCGTTCGACGGTGCCGAGGTGTCAATGCGGGTCATGTACCGGGAGGACGCTCCATACACCATGGAGCGCTGGGGAATGGGGCGGTTGCTGGGCGAAGTCATCGGCAAAAAAGCATATGTAACCGATGTCCCTTCGCCGGAGACGCACCCGCTTTTCGACTGGCGCCACGAGCTAGTGCTCGAACGCAAGATACCGGTCTATGTTGAATGATGCGCTAGGACCGTCCGAAGCGCGATTGCGAGAAATCGTCGGACGGGCGACATTCGAAAGAAATGTCCTGGGCGACATCAACGAAATCGATTTGCTGGAGACCCGAACCTTATATGCCGCCGCGTATGCCCTGATCCGAGTCGGTAACACCGTCACCCAATATTCCCGAGTGCTGGAGCAAGACTATCCGGAATACCAATGGGTGTACTGGGTAAACCTACGTAACGAACTCGCTCACGAGTTGGGCAACGTAGACGTCCGGAGGGTTTGGCAAGCCATAGTGGTGTCAATTCCCTAACTCATCAGAACCATTTCTGGCGAACCGTCGGCACCATGACTCTGGCTGCACATACCGGCAAACGTCTGGACAGCCTCCTTACGGGAGATCTGGCGTTCCAGATGCCGGCGAGGGAGGCGCACCCGCTGCATGCTTTGCATCCCTTTGCCGCCAGGTTCCCACACGGATTGGCGGGATATTTCGTTGACGGGCTAACTCGGCCGGGCGATATAGTGCTGGATCCGATGTGCGGTTCGGGTATTACGCTGCTGGAGGGTTGGCTGGCGGGACGGGACGTGATCGGCGTGGATCTGGACCCGCTGGCCCGACGGCAGAGTCTGGCGCGGACGGCTGCGCTGGATCCTGAAACGGTCAGGGTTGCTGGGTCGGAGGCGCTGGACAGGGCGGCCAAGTTGCACGCCGGCGTCAGTCATCCCGCTGACCCGCTGGGGTTGGTGCGAGGCGGCGTGGATGACGCCACGCTGAAATTCCTGGACTACTGGTTTTTGCCGGAGACCCAGCAGGAACTGGCGGCCCTGATACTGGCCATCCGAGCGCAACCGGATTTACCACTGCGGAACCTCTTGGAGGTGATCTTTTCGTCCACAATAGTCACCAAGTCGGGAGGCGTATCACGTGCTCGCGACCTGGCGCACACTCGCCCGCACCGTGTTGCCGACAAGCAGCCTCGGAGCGCGTTGCGGCAATTCGAGATCCTGATGAGTCGTGCTGTCGACGCTTATTCGCACGTCGATGCGACCAAGGTGGGACATAGCAACGTCGTCGCCGGGGATTCGCGGCGCCTGCCGCTGCGGGGCGGGAGCGTCGACCTGATTGTCACGTCGCCGCCGTACGCCAACGCCCTGGATTACATGCGCGCCCACAAGTTTTCGCTGTCGTGGCTGGGCGATCCAATTCCACGCCTTTCGGATTTGCGCGGCCATTACATCGGCTCGGAGCGTCAAAGCAGAGCTGACGGTGGCGGCTGTACCCTTCCCGGAACGGTGCAGACGGTGGTGAGCGCGGTGAGTGAGAGGGACGCTGGCAAAGCTCGGGTGCTGGACCGGTATTTCCACGACATGGCGGCCGCGATTGGTGAGATGGCAAGGGTACTGCGGCGCGGCGCGGCGGTGGTCATCGTAGTGGGGCCGTCGGTGATGCGAGACGTGCTGGTTCCCACGCATCAATGCCTGGCCGACATCGCAACCGCCGCGGGTCTTGACGTGGTGGGAGTCGCGCCGCGCAACCTGGACCGCGACCGGCGAATGATGCCGGCGCGAAACGGATCGAGGACCGCGCTGGAGAGCACTGGAATCGAGCGTCGGATGCACACCGAGTACGTGATCGGCGCGGTGAAAGTCTAGCGGGGCAGGTCAAGAAAGGTCGATCCAAGCCTCGGTAGTGGGCCTGGGTACCCGGAAACCTACCGCCAAACTGCGGCCCGGAGCATCCCGGACTGGCTATCTACCAGATGTTGTTTGTTGTGGGGTCGTACGCGGACGCGGGCTATCCCCGGTATTCCTCCACGGTTTTGGAACTCATTTTCGCCTATGATCTGACAGCAAAGCCGTCCCGATTGAACGGAATGCTTATTTTTGTAAGTTGGATTGTTTTGGTGTGATAACCGAAATAAGGCGGAACGTGATATCTAGCAACCGCCCTAGCGGTTCCTGCGGACACCCCATTAACATATCGGCCATGCAACGGGAGATTAGATAACCCATGGCCGATTTTTCCGATCCCGTATCAGTCTGGCAAGCGGTGCTTGGCCGGCTGGAAATGGAAATGCCCAGGGAGCATTTCAACACGTTCTTGCGTCCCAGCGTTGGGCACGGCTGGCACGACGGCAACCTGGTGGTGGCCGCCTCCAGTTCCTTCGCGGTGTCGTGGCTGGAGTTGCCGCTGCATCTGGCGATGGCAAAGGAGGCGCTGGCGAAAACAGTGGGACGCCCAGCCCAGATCGACTACCAAGCGATGCCGACGGTGGCGTCGGGCGATGGAGCGGCAGAACGGGGCGAGCGTGTGACGGTGCACGCCATCACCGAGGCGCCGGCGCGTCGTTCCCGGACGCCGGTGCCCGACGATTATGACCTGGGACGAAACGGATCAGCAGCCGGCGGTTACGACTGGGATGCAGTCAACGCGGCCACCTGCAACCCCCGGTACACTTTCGATAATTTCGTGGTGGGGGATAGCAACCAGTTGGCGTACCACGCCGCGGAATCGGTGTCCCGCACCGGAAGAGGCGACGCGAGCGGCGACACCTCACAAGGTTATAATCCGCTGTTCATATACGCCGGGTCGGGCATGGGCAAAACGCACCTGCTGCATGCGGTGGGCAACCGGGCGCTGGAGGAGGATCGCTCAGTGCTCTACGTGACATCTGAGCAATTCACCAACGAGTTTGTGTCGGCGATCCAACGGCGGGCGACCCGGGAGTTTCGAGACCGTTATCGCCGGTTGGACCTTCTGCTCATGGACGACGTGCAGTTTCTGGCGGGCAAGGAGCAGACCCAGGAGAGCCTGTTCCACACGTTCAACGACCTGCACCAGTCGGGAGCCCAAATCGTGCTGACCAGCGACCGAGCGCCGCACACGATCAGCCCCCTAGAGGAACGGCTGCGGACGCGATTCCAATGGGGCTTGCAGGCGGACATCCAGCCGCCCTCGTTGGAGACGCGGATGGCCATTCTGCATTCCTGGTCTGCGGCACGAAACGCCAATGCGCCGGAGTCGGTGCTGGCGCTGATCGCGCAACGGGTCAGCCGGAACGTACGGCAGTTGCAGGGCGCGTTCAACCGGATCATGGCGATGGCGCAATTGATGAACGCTCCGCTGACGCCGGAATCGGTGGCGGACCAACTGGACACGATAGCCGGGCCGGATCCCCGCGCCGATGTAACCGCCGAGCAGGTCCTGGAGTCCGTGTGCCTGCATTTTGGCGTCACCGCAGAGCAGATCCTGGGACGGGGCCGCACGGCGACGGTGGCACAGGCGCGACAGGTGGTAATGTATCTGCTCAACGTGGAGCTGGGCATGCCTCCAACCAGCACCGGCCGGTTCCTGTCGGGACGCAACCACAGCACGGTGATCCACGGGGTGGAGAGGGTGCGGGCCGGCATGGACTCCGACGACCGGCTGCTCCAGTCGGTGAACGGCATTAGGGCCGAGATTCTCGGCGCACGCTGACGCGGCGGATCATTCCGCCTCGGGCGCCGGCGCTCGCATACCGGTGAATTCCTCCAGCCTCCGGATGCGGGCGAGCACTTCGGTATCGTATTCGGCGCGGACCCTGGCCAGTTCGGCCTCGGCTTTTCGGGCTCTCAACCGTTCCTGTTCGGCCTGTTCACGTGCCTGCTCCGCCTGTTGGCGCGATAGCTCGGCCTCCCGGGTCGCTTTGGCGATGGCGGCCTCGGCCTTGTCTGCGCGCTGGCGTTCCTTGTTCGTCTCTTTCCGGGCGTCGTCCACCCGCTTGTCCCTGATTAATCCAACTACCATAATCACAGTTCCAACAGAAATGCCGGACAGGTTTGCTGCCAGCTTGTTTAACGGGTGTATCTCGGGGAATAAAGATTCCAGCAACTGAAAGCCGGTTGCTACCAGGACTCCAATAACGACGACAACGTAGGCGACCGCGTAGTATTTCACATTCTGCCACATGAGATGCACTCAGCAACAGGGGGCACCGACAGCCGAATACCTTGTCGCGCAATGATGAGCAAGTATATCGCACTCGCATTAATTGTGCAAAAATGATGGAAAAATAACGGTCGCACCATCTTTATCATTGGACATAGAGCCGTCCGGGGCATCGTTTATGCACAATCAGAAATCCAGAAACTCAGCGCATAAACAAACTGTCTCCAGGCAAGAGTTTCCCGGATTCTGGCCCAATGCTGGTCCCGTACCGGATCCGAGCGCTGAGATAACGGATTGCTTGTGCAGGTAAAGAATCGAATCCGGACGGTCGAATCTTGCGCGTATCACGCCCGTCGGCGCCGATGGCGACGCCCGAGCCTGCTATAGTACGGGCCATCCAGCGAGCCAGCACCCAGGAGACGGACATGACCACAGGCAACCAAGGTCTCACGATTCGCACCATCGTTGGAACGGGGGAACCCGGCTATTCCGGCGACGGCGGCCCCGCATCAGACGCGACGTTGCGCGAACCCTTCTTGTGCGCGTTTGACTCCGCGGGGAACCTGTTTTTCTGCGAGGCACGCAACCACATCGTGCGGCGGGTGGACACGAACACCGGGATCGTAACCACCGTGGCGGGCAACGGCGGACAGGGCTATGCGGGCGACGGCGGAGCCGCAACCGACGCCACGATGAACGAACCGTACTCGCTGGAGGTCGACACCGACGGCAGCATCTACATTGTCGACCGGTTGAACGCCGCCGTACGGCGGGTGGATGGCGCGACGGGAATCATCACCACAGTGGCAGGGACGGGAGAGCCGGGCTATTCGGGCGACGGAGGCCCGGGCAATCAGGCGCAACTGCGGGAGCCCAACGACTGCTTCCTAGATGGCCGTGGAGGGCTGCTGATCGCCGACATCCAGGACCAGCGCATCCGCCGCCTAGACCTGGCGACAGGGATCATCAATACCTTTGCCGGCAACGGCGAGAAGGTTCGCGGGGGCGACGGTATGCCGGCAACGCAGGCCAGCATCCTGGGCGCGCGGGCCGTGTGTATGGACAGCCGGGGCAACACCTTCATCGCCGAGCGCGAGGGCAACGGCGTGCGCATCGTTACGGCCGGCGGCATCATGGGCACGGTGGCCGGCGCGGACGCCGAGCGGGGATACACCGGGGACGGCGGGCCAGCCCTGGCCGCCACCTGGGGCGCGCCCAAAGCGATACGCTGCGACGCCAACGACAACATCATCGTGGTGGACACCGAGAACCACGCCATCCGCCGAATTGACGCCAATACGGGCGTGGTTACGACCATCGCCGGCGGCGAGTTGGGCGGCCACGGCGACGGTGGCGCTGCGACCGACGCAGGGATGGACCGCCCCCACGGCTGTGGCATCGCCGCGAATGGCGACATATACGTGGCGGACAGCAACAACCACCGGGTGCGGGCGGTGTCGTAACTTCTGTCCGGGTTGTGGTTAATGGCAGGCGCCGCCGCACGCATCAATCGCTTTCGGTGGTGCAACGACGGCGCCTGCTGGTCATTTGGCGTTAGCCGGTTCGTTCCTCCTAATTGCTTGAGCCCGGCCCCGGGACGGTTACCGTAACTGCTTCCGATAGCTCCCTGCCATCCGCGGTGCAGATCGCGCCGGTGGCGCCACAGTACTCCGGCACGGGCAGAACAACGGTAACGTCGCCGTTGGAATCGGGGCGCACTCTGATCCGCCACCTGATGTTACTGGGTCGGTCCAACCGCCCTGCGCTGATCACGTCGCCTCCGGTGACGTTGAATGCGTGATCCCTGAGGGTCTGGTAGCTGAGGGGAAACTCTTCGCTAAAGGTCAAATGGAAGGTGAACGTGGACGACCCGTCGTGGGACTCCGGAGCGTCGGTCGTGGTGGCGGTGAGTTGAGGCGTCGCTAAGTCGGTGAGATCTCCGGCGGGGGTGTTCCGACTGGTGTCGCCGCCAGCACGCAGTATGACCTTTCCGGTGTTCGAGTGGTAGCCCACGTTCGAGTTGGTCATTACCCCGTTCAGTTGGGAATAGCTGACGGTAGCCCGGTTGGGCAGTCCCCCGCCGGAGGCTTCCGGCAAGGCCAGAGCCACCTCGAACACGGGTATTTCGTGGGGCTTCAACGCGCCGTCTCCCAGAATGGCGATCAGCGATCCGATTCCTTGGTTTCGCGCCTGGATCTTCGGTTCGCCCGCTTCAGGAAGGGGGAACTTCAAAGAACCCAGCTTGGTTGCCACGCCGGTGGACTTGTCGGTTATCCAAAAGCCGAACCAGCGTCCGTCGGCATCGTCATCGCCGTCCTGAGCGACGCGCAATGAGTAGTTGCCTTCGCTCCAATCGAAGGACCGCCTGACGCTGATGAATGGGCCACCCAAACTGCCGGTTTCGACCCAACCATCCCCCGTGGTTCTGGCGAACGACGTTGTGTCGGTAGTGCCCCACCGGTTGAAGATTATGCCCTTGCCCTGGGAGCCGTCGGTGCCGGGTTTGTCCACGTCGGTGCGCAGCCCGACGGCGAATCGCATGTTGTCGATGTTGCCCCATGCCAACGCTGCCACGAGGACGTCGGTCTCCGAGAAGTGTCCGGGATCCACGGCAATGTTGAAGTCCATGACCAGTGAATCGCTGACTGGAGTGTTCTCCTCCCAGTGCCACAGGACGGCGGTCATGATTTCGGGCACGGCCGCGAACCTGGCATCCACCTGGTGCGCCGCCAGCGGCCCCCGCTTGCGGCTGGACAGGTCGGCAATCAATCCGCCCTGCTGCCCGACGATGGACCCGCCGCCATAGACTCCGGAAGCCAGGTTGCCGTCCTGTGAGAGGGCGTTGTTGGGAATGACGATACCGTCGCTGTCGTTCTCAAAAATAGTGACGATGTGCCGAAACACCAATGTAGAGGTACCGGTACCTTCGGCATATTGCGCGAAACGGGAAGCGGTTTGTTGGAATGCCTCCACGTTGAGATGCAAGTCCACGTCGCCGCTGACGGTCACGGGGCGGTCGAACCTGGCTTCGATTTCAACGGTCTCTCCCCGCACATACGCATCAGCGTGTTGAGGCGAAGAGGTAATGCGGATGTTCTTCAGACGCGGGCGCGTCTTGCTGCCGTCGACTTTGTGGTCCGACTGGGTGCCGGGGCTGGCGTGGGTCAGGTTGGCGTTGACGGCATCCCCCTCATCAGGATTGCTTCGGATGTAGTTGGCGGGGTTGTGGTCCAGGGTGGCGGTGTTGTCCCCGATCCAGACGCCGTTGGTATCCAGGTCGGTGGATCTGATAAGACCTCCGAACAGCACGGTTTCGCCCCGGTGGCTGACGGGAACCAAATTCCGTCTAGCTGTGCCAATCTGAATCCGGAAAGTCGTGTTGTTGTTTGCGAGGACCGGCTCGTTGAACTCGACGGAAACCACAATCAGTTCGCCATTGCCGTAGGTATCGTCGCCGGGAGCGCGAAAGTCCCACCCGCCGGCTTCGATGGCGTTTCGCACCTGGTACATCTGCACACCATCGTCGACGATATACGGAGCGTCGCTGTTGCTGGGGCTGACCCGCGTCCGGTCCGATTCGTTCGGAGCATGGACGAATCTCTCCCCTCCGTCAGGGTTGGCTCCATCCGGGATATGTTGTCCGGGGAGCGCAATTGCATCAAAGCCGGCCAGAACCGATTGAGGAACGGCGTTGGCGATAATGAAGGCCGACACCGCCAGGATGCATACGGGTAGTATTCCAAATTTCGATATGTTCTGGATTGTGTCCTTGATAGTTTGGCAAATCGATTGCACGATCATACCCTCCTGTCAACGCAGGTCAGAAATTGACCTGCATTTTTGGTGTAGACGGGGGTGGCAAAAGATTCCCGAACGGTTGCGGTTGATCAAGGACTGACTATAAATTTTTCAACATATGCCGCTGCAAAGTAGATTGAGTACGAATTAGTTCGGGGCTTCCAGTGGATGCTGATATGCAAAAGTTAGTGCCGCGGGAATCCAAGCCTTACGATTTCCACCTCCTTTGCGCCGAGGCGCTTGAGATTATTTAGCGATTTCATTATCGATGAATCATTATCGCCGGCGATCGAAGTGTGCGTATATAGTGAATATGCATCAAAAATAATCCAATACTATGTCAGGCTCTGATGCTTTAGATGTTTTTCAGCCTGGCAGCCTCAACGGATCATGGCCCTGGGGTCGGGGTTTGGGATACGGATCGGCAACCGTGGGCACGACCAGCTCGAACAAGTGGAGGCGTCGTTGCTTGATCGGGTAATGGTTTCTCGACGGCGGTCTCCTTGACATTCACCATGCCAGTTGGCTACGATTTAGATACCGAGAACTCGTCCAATGTGATGGATTGTCGGGTGCGTGGGGATATAGCTCAACTGGGAGAGCGCGGCGTTCGCAATGCCGAGGTTGCGGGTTCGAGCCCCGCTATCTCCACCAATGTATTTGGCCTGCCCCTGTAGCTCAGTTGGACAGAGCGGCGGCGTCCTAAGTCGCGCGTCGGGGGTTCGAGTCCCTCCAGGGGTACCAAAATCTTTGGGTTTGAGTACAAAATCCGGCCAATAAGGCCGGATTTATCACTTATGGCAGTTGACGGTCTCGGTCGCTTTGTACGACATGACCGTGCCCACATCTGCAAACTTGATGCTGCCGGATAAGTTCCGAGCGCGGTTTGCATATCGCCGGCTGCGGTAGACGTTCCTGGCGTTTCGATTGACGCCGAGATTCCGGCCTCCTGGTGGTGAGCCTTTGATTGGTGTGCGCGTTGGGAGCAGCGGATTTCGGTCCCGCAATGATTCGGCGCCCGCAGAGCGCTCTGGAACACGGCTGTACGCCGCTTACCTGAATGCCAAATTGCCGGCGATTCGGCAACTGTCAAGTGCGCAGCCAAAAAGATGTCCAGTCTCTTGGGGACTGGAAAGCGTGCGGCGCGGGCCCGGCACGGCAGTATGCGCCGTTGGCGGTCGGTGACCTCCATTTCGGCGAAGCGGAGCAGGTAGTCTCCAGCGCGCAGCGGTCCGGGCGCTGGTCCGAGGCGGGTGGGGGATAGAGTTCCGGGGTGAGACGTGGCGGTCTGCCCTCGATGCGGTACAGCAGCGGGTGCTTGGCGGCGTCAAAGCAGGCCGCGTCCAGAACACAGATAGACTCGCGGGTTGTGGACCTCCCGTTGGGAGAAATCCTACGTGAGCCGGAGCATCCGCATGAATTCATGCCGGCCCAACCGGGCGTCAAGTCACCAACGCAGTTTCGCGGAACGTGGCGAGATCGGTTCCGGGCGGAGGCGAATACCTCTACACCTGCAACCTGGAGCGGTGGGCGCAGTTGGAGCCGAAAGTGTTGTGAGCCGAGGCATGGATATGGCCCCAAACCCGCTGACAACGCGTCCGCGTCAGAAAACGGGCCTCGCAGCCATGTCAATCGGTTCCCCGCTCCCCTAACCCGACGGCCGCGGCTCGACCTGCTCACAGCACGTCGCCCTTACCGCCTCCTGCGGCGCCCCGCATCAACACCCAGATGGGGAAGTTCAGGAAATTTCGATGCCGACGGGACAGTGATCTGATCCCATCACGTCGGGCAGTATGAAGCCGTCGGTCAGGTTGGAGGCGAAATCGCTATCGGTGAAGAAGTAGTCGATACGCCAGCCCACGTTCCGTTCCCGCGCCCGGGTTACCTGGTTCCACCAACTGTAGTTGTGCGGCTCCTGGTTGAACCGGCGAAAGGTGTCGACGTAGCCGTGTTCAAGGAAGGCGTCCATCCAGGCCCGTTCCTCCGGGAGGAAGCCGGAAATCTTCTGGTTTTCCTTGGGCCGGGCAAGGTCGATTTCCTTGTGGGCGGTATTTACGTCGCCGCACACGATCACATTACGGCCTTCCCGTCGCAACTTGTCGACGTAATCCAGGAAGGCGTCGTAGAACTCCATCTTGTAACGCAGACGTTCGGCGGACCGCTTGCCGTTGGGGAAATAGATGCCCAGGAACACGAAATCGTCAAAGTCGGCGACGAGGGTGCGTCCCTCGCTGTCGAACCGCTCGACGCCCAGGCCGAAGCTGACGCTGCGGGGTTCATGTCCTTCGCGGGTGTAGAGGCCCACGCCGCTATAACCCTTGCGCTCCGGGGTGGTGAACCAGTTGGAATAACCCTCCACCTGCTTCAGGGCGGTGGGCAACTGGGACTCGTGGGCCTTGGTTTCCTGGAGGCAGAGCACATCGGGCTGTTCTTCCTGAAACCACTCAAGGAAACCCTTCCTGTGAACTGCCCGAATGCCGTTGACGTTCCACGAAATCAGTCTCATGCTCTCTGCCCTCAGCCACGCCCTCCCCGGAGGGAGAGGTGGAAATTGCCCTCCGCGTCCGATTTTAGCACAGGCAGCGGGCCACACTAGAAGGCCGCCAGGAGCTGGTTGTCGCCGATTCTGGACCCCCAGCATCTCCTTTCGGGATGGCGTCGATCACACCGGTGTAGGGCTCGAGATTGGGGCGCCGTCGCGGACTCTCGCGTCGATATCCGGGCGGAACCGACTACCCACATCGCAGTTTGGAAGTAGTATCGCGTTTCGACGACTCACGCGGTTCAGAGCGGGTGCGCCGGGGCGAGGTAGTGTGGCGTGGGTTGTGGGGCGCGGCGCGGCTTCCTCCCGTTACAACCCGACGTCCACCGATGCGCCGGTGGACGCTGTGCTCAGCGTGGTGAATCCCGCAACCGATGACTACTTCGTGTTGTATGTGCCCCACGACGTGCGTTGTCTTTGACTGGGGCAAGGGAGAACTCTTGCCGGATGCTGGTGTTCATGGGTGGGGCATGAGATTAAGTCACGCTGATTGAGGCTGTTGATTGGGGAGGTTTGATGGTTCAACGGTCGGGCAGGTTCTATCACGACAGGCCGGTGCTACAATGCGCCGCACATGAGCACTCCCGATGAACAAACACATATTGAAGGGTCGCTGCCGTTGAGCGGTTATCGGGCGCTGGATCTGTCGGGCCCGATGGGGGTGTACTGCGGCAAGCTGATGGCTGATATGGGCGCCGACGTGATCAAGGTGGAGCCACCCGGCGGCGACCCCATGCGCGAGATCGGCCCGTTCATCGACGGCAAACCCGGTCCCAATCGCAGCCTTTACTGGCTCCACTTCAACACCAACAAGCGCAGCGTCACGCTGGACATCAAAACGGCGGACGGGGCGACGATGCTGCGCAGGCTCGCGCTGGACTGCGACGTGCTGTTGGAAACCGGCCCGCCCGGATACATGGACTCGCTGGGTTTGGGATACGAGAGCCTGGCGACGGAATCGCCCGGGTTGGTGTACGCGTCGATCACTCCGTTTGGGCAGACGGGACCTTATCGCGATTTTAAGGTGTCGGACCTGGTGGGCTTTGCCATGGGCGGGTACATGTTCGTGACGGGCTGGCCCGACACTCCTCCCAACAAGTTGTGGGGGTCGCAGGCACACAACACCGCGTCGAACCGCGCTTATATCGCCATCCTGCTGGCGCTGTACCACCGGATGATGACCGGCGAGGGGCAATACATTGACGTGTCCATGCAGGAGGCGGTGGCGGCCACCACCGAGCACGTCAACACGACCTACAACTACACCGGCGAGTCGGCGGTGCGCTGCGGGTTCCGGCACGGCGGGCAGTTCGTCGCCACCTGGAAGTGCAAGGACGGCTACGCCAGCATCACCACCAACACGCGGGCGGCGTGGGACGACCTGCGGAAGTGGATGGACCGGGACGGGATGGCCGGCGACTTGATGGACGAACAGTACAACGACCACTTCGTCCTGCGGGGCGAGCACTCGGCGCACATTGAGGCTCTGGTACAGGCGTGGGCCATGCTGCACACGCGGCAGGAGATCACTGAGTTCGGGCAGTCCAACCACCACCCGTGGGGTCCCGCCGCGACCGCCGATGAAATTCTCACCAACGAGCAGTTGTGGGGGCGCGGATATCTGACGGAGTTGGAATCTCCGGACGGCGGCACGTCCATGGTGTACCCGGGAGACCCGTACCGGCTTACCGAGTTCCCGCAGCCGATACGCCGGACCGCGCCCGCGCCGGGAGAGCACAACGCGGAGGTGCTGGGCGGGATCCTCGGCCTGTCGCCGGATGAAATCGCGCGGCTTTCCGCCTGAGGTTGAACGGATTTGAACGCTGATACCGAGCAGACCGGCCTCGCCCTCAAGGGCATTCGCGTGCTGGATTTCACCTGGATTCACGCCGGCCCGTCGGCCACGCGCATTCTTTCCGATCAGGGAGCGGAGGTCATCAAGGTTGAGTCCAACAACGCCTTGTCCGTCATCGGCGGGCCGGCGTCGGCGACGGCCCGGGGGCTGGGACAACGCCACAACTGGAACGCCGGCAAGCTGTCCATATCCCTGAATATGAAGACGCCCCAGGGCATTGACATCGCAAAGCGGCTGGCCGCCGTGTCCGACGTGGTGGCGGAGAACTTCAGCGGGCGGGTGATGCCTTCCTGGGGTCTCGATTACGACTCGATAAAGGCCATCAACCCCAGCGTCATCATGCTCAGCATGTCGGGTTTTGGGCGCACGGGGCCGTGGAAGGACCGGGTCAGCTACGGCCAGACGCTGCAAGCGTGGTCGGGGTTCACGCAACTGACCGGGTTTCCGGACACCGACCCCAGCGGGCCAGCCAGCGCGTACAGCGACGCCGTGGGCGGCATGGCCGGCGCGCAGGCCGTTTTGCTCGCGCTGATGCACCGGGCCAGGACGGGGCGCGGCCAGTGGCTGGACGTTTCCCAGTTCGAATCGTTGTCATCGCTGCTGGACACGCTGGTGCTGGACATGAGCGTGAATGGATCTGCAGCCGTTTCGGAGCGCACGGGTAATCGCACGGCGTACGGAGGCGGCGCTCCCCACGGCGCGTACCGGTGCCGGGGAGAGGACCGTTGGGTGGCCATCACCGTCTTCACCGATGAGGAATGGCGGGCGGGTGCCAACGTCATGGGCAATCCTGAGTGGGGGGACGATCCACGGTTCGCCACGGCGGATGCCCGCGAGCGCAACGCCGACGCGCTGGATCAGCTGGTGGAGTCGTGGACCATGCGGCACAGCGCGGAGGACGTGATGGATATGCTGCAGGCGGCGGGCGTCGCGGCCGGCGTGGTGCAAACCGGCGAGGATCTGTCGCGGGATCCCCAATTGAAGGAGCGCGGGTTCTTTCATCGTGTCCCGGACCACCAGGGGGAGTTGCGGACCATCGAGAGCGCGCCATACAAGTTGTCCCGTACTCCCGGCCGCGTTACACGGGGCGCGCCCGCCTTCGCGGCAGACATGACGTACGTGCTGCGGGAACTGCTAGGCATGACCGACGAAGAGGTCGAGGACTGCGCCATCGCCGGCGCGTTCGACTGATCGGAACGGCCGCAAGCAGCAGCGCGGAAATGGGCGCTGGCTGGCAATCATGCGCCGCGCCATGTTTGCTAGAATGCCCTCCACCTGAATCACCTCGTCCCGACGCAACAAGGAGACGACATGACCTCGACGATTTATGCTGCCGAGCGCCGCGATATTTCCATCGCCGTGGGCGGCGACGCCATGATCACCCGCCGGATGCAGGCCTTCCAGGAACCGCGGTTCCTCAAGCTGGTGGACATTCTCCGGGGAGCCGACGTGTCCCTGGTCAACCTGGAGATGCTGTTCCACGACTACGAGAGCACGTGGCAGTGGAGCGGCAATACCTATACCCGCTCCGACCCCAAGAACCTGGATGAGTTGAAGTGGATGGGCATCAACGCGGTGACCACCGCCAACAACCATTCCTTTGACTTTTCCGAGGGCGGCTTCCTGACCACGTTGGAGCACTGCCGCGAGGTGGACCTGCCCCACGCCGGCGGCGGCCGCAACCTGGACGAAGCCCGCTCCCCCGCTTACGTGGACTCAGCCCGTGGCCGGGTGGCGGTGATGAGCGCCACCAGCACCTTCAGCGAGCAGTCTCGCGCCGGCGCCGGCCGTCCCGACTTCGCCGGCCGCCCGGGGGTCAACGCCCTGCGCCACGACGTCACCCACCACGTGCAGCAGGACGTGTTCGACGCGTTGCGCAAAGCCAACCTGGAGTTGGGGTACGAGGAGGAGCATACCTTCATGCGCCACTTCGGGTTCCGGGGCAACCAGGAAGCGCCCGATGACAGCGCTGAGGTGGAATTCCTGGACCACAAATTCATCCTGGACGAGACGTTTGCCGTCCGCACCGCTCTAAACGAGGATGACCGGCTGGGTATCGGCAACTGGATTCGGGGGGCGCAGACCCAATCTGACTGGCAAGTCTATGGCGTCCACTGCCACGAGAGCGGGCCCGAAGGAGATTTCCACGGCCATTCGCGGCTGTCGCCGCCGCACTTCCTGGTGGATTTCGCCCACTGGACCATCGACCAGGGTTGTGCCGCCTTCGTGGGCCACGGCCCCCACTTCCTGCGTGGCATCGAGATCTACAAGAACCGGCCCATCTTCTACAGCCTGGGCAACTTCATCTTCCAGAACGAGAGCGTGCTGTGGCTGCCCTACGAGGCCTACCGCCGGTTCGGGCTGGACCACAACAGCACCCCAGGCGAGTACCTGGACACCCGTTCCGGCGGCGGCACCAAGGCTTTTGCCGCCGACCCGGTGTTCTGGCAGAGCGTGGTGGCGGTGTGCAACTACGCCGGCGGCAACCTCAAGGAGGTCATTCTGCATCCCATCGACATGGGATTTGGGCGTCCGATCCCGCAGCGGGGCCGGCCGGTGCTGGCTGATGAATCCATTGCCCGCGAGACCCTGACGTGGCTGCAGCAAGTTTCCGAGCCCTTCGGCACCGAGATCTCCATCGAGGAAAAGGACGGAGACTTGGTTGGGGTGATTCGGATTTAAGCGGCAATAGCCGGCATTGCAAACGCCCGGGAGATCGTTCCCGGGCGTTTTATTTTTGCGATCGGGTTCGAGTGGTCGCGTGTCAGCCTGGCATGTGCTCGAACCGGAGGAGAGGCCGGCTAGTGCGGGGTGTTGAATTGCACCAGGATGCCGTCGGGGTCGTGAACGTAGATGCTGCGGATATCGCCGTCGGCGTTGGTGAACGACTCGATGGGGCCGGCGAGTTCGACGCCCTTGCTGAGCAGTTCCTCGGTCAACCCCTTCACGTCCTCGACACCAAAGGAGATGTGGCTGATGCCGACCATGTCCAGCTTGATGGGTTCCCCGTCGGGGTTGTCGCCGGGATGGCTGGTTAGGGTCAGCGTGGGCGTGGCTCCGTCGCCGTAGGCCAGGCTGACCCAGCGACGGGCCTGGCGTTCGTGCAGGTAGTTGTGCAGGCGCCCGCCCTCGGTGGGGTCGGTCATGCGGTCGCCCAGGACGGTCATGCCCAGTATGTCGCGGTAGAAAGCCAGCGACCGGTCCATGTCGCTGACGCAGATTCCAATATGGGTTACGCAGGTTGCGTCCATGAGGTTCGCCTCCCTGGAGTTGACGGCGGGCCCATGCGGTTCGCGAATCGGGCCGCCATGCGAGACGGTTGGGAATAGATGGATATCTAGTCCATGGGCAGCTTGTGGAGCCAGCCCGGCTCCGAAATGTCCAGCACCTGCCCGTTGGGGCCAGACCACTTTTCCTCGGCGCGCGGCGGACGGGGCTGACCGTCTGGGGCCACATCACGCCGCACTATCTCTTCGCCGTTGATTTCCTTCAGCTTCGCTCCGGTTTCCTCCAGGCTGTCGACCTGGAAACCGATGTGGTGGATGCCGTCATAGTTCTCGCCGTTGGGGCCGACGTCGGCGTCCTCGTTGGTCTTCCACTTGAGGATGGTCAGGTTGATGTCGCCGTCGGAAAGCTGGATTTGCCGGGCGTTGCGGGCGACCTCGAACAGGTCGAAGCCTTCCTTGTAGAACTTTGCCACCGCATCCGGATCCTCGCAGGTGATGGCAACGTGCTTGATCTTGGCCATAGGGGCGCCTCCCAGTCTGGTTTCGGCACATTATAGCCCGCTCGCGATGCGGTGGAGCGTCGGTAGTCGGATCAAGTCATCCCAGGTTGGCATTGTGCGACGCAGGACGATTGCGAAGTCTGCCGAGTTTCCGCCCATGGTGAGCCTGTCGAACCATGTTCCGGCGCCGGCCGGCCACCCTTCGACAGGCTCAGGATGAGCGGGACAGGAGGACTTTTCGACTTTGCAATCATCCTGTTGTGCGACGCTGCGGCGGTGGCTTTACCCTGCCCTGGGTGATACCCTGTCGACCGGCCACTCGGCCAACGCGACCGTGCGTAACACTTCCCACTTTGACGCCGTCCCGTGCCCGTGAGGTAGGTATTCCATGACTACTACCCGAACCCTGGCGGAGTTTATCGCCGACACCGACTTCGAGAGCCTGCCGTCGCCGGTGGTGGAGGCGGCCAAGATAGCCATCCTGGACGGGGTGGCCAACATGGTGGCGGGCTCGGTGCAGGAACTGGCCGACATCATCGGGCGCTACGTGCGGGACGCCGGCGGGACGCCCCAGGCGTCGGTGGTCGGTTGGGGCTACAAGACCAACCCGCCGTCCGCAGCATTCGCCAACGGGGTCTTCGGGCACTGCCTGGACTACGAGATCCAGGGTTTCCCGCCTACCCACGGCACCTCATCCTGCCTGCCGTCGGCCCTGGCGCTGGCCGAGCAGCACCACATCTCGGGTGATCGCGTGATCACCGCCTACGTGCTGGGTTGGGAGATCCAGGGACGGCTGCGAGCCGCATCGGCTCCAGCTACCCGCGCCGGCTATCACCCGCCGGGCCTGGTGGGACCACTGGGAGGCGCGGCGGCATCCGCCAAGACGATGGGCTTGGACGCGGACCAGACCCTGATGGCACTGGGCATCGCGGCATCCCGCACCGGCGGCCTCACCGCCAACACGGGCACCATGGTGAAGTCCACGCACCCGGGCAACGCGGCGCGCATGGGAGCCGAGGCGGGCATCCTGGCCGGCATGGGCTACACGGCCAGCGACGAGGTTCTGGAGTCTCCGGTGGGTTACGCGGCGGCCCTGTTCGGCGGTGAGTTCGACTGGGATATTGCCACCGGCGGGCTGGGCGCGTCGTGGCGGCTGGTCGATCCGGGCTATGACATCAAGCGGTTCCCGGCCCAGGTGTACATGCAGAACGCCATCGAGGCGGCGCTGAACCTGCGCGACGAGAACGGCATCGGGCCCGACGACATCGAGCAGGTTACCATCAGCCGCCGGGGACGGGGCCACTCGGGTCCCAGGCCCCGCAGCGGATTGGATGGCAAGTTCAGCGTGGAATACTGCGCCGCCGCCGCCCTGCTGGACGGGCGCGTGGGAATCGACACCTTCACCGACCCCCGCCGGTTCTCGCCGGACATGGAAGATATGCTGGGCCGCATGCGGGTGGAACCGGAAGGCCCCGAATCGGGCGCTACGCTGGCGACTGCCGTGCTCAAAGACGGGAGGACGGTCAGCGCCGAGTGCGTCGCCTTCAGCGGGTCGGCGGGCAACCCGATGTCCCGGGAGCAGCGGCTGGCGAAGGTCCAGGACTGCTTCGTTCGCGCGCTGTCCGACGCTGACGCCGAGCGCGTGCTGGAGATGCTGGAGAACCTGGAGAGCCTGGACGACACGGCGCAGTTGATGGCCGTGCTGGGACAGGTGGCAATGGGCAGGAACTGACGGGCCAGTCTCGTTACTCTAGTCCAGCCGAGTCACGGTTTCCATGTTTCTGAAGGGCAGACTCCACTACGCGTGGATCATCGTGGCTATCGCCGCGATGATGGGGTTCATAACCTCGTCGGTGCGGTTTGCGGCCGCTGCCTTGGTGCCCCACCTGAGCGACCCCGCCGCGGGTTTCGGCTGGAGCTACGGCGCGATCAGCCTGGCCTTCAGCCTCCAGTGGATAATCTTCGGACTGGCGAGCCCGTACGTTGGTTGGCTCGGCGACCGCTACGGAGTGCGTTGGTTCCTGTTGATTGGAGCCGTGCTGTTCATCGCCGGAATGTTGCTGACCGGCATCATGACCAGCCTCTGGCAGTTCTACCTCTACTTCGGCGTGATCCTCGGCATCGCCTCCACCGTTTTCACCGTGCTGCCGGTGTCCGGTATCACCCTGTGGTTCCGGAGACACCTGGGAGCGGCTATGGGTGTCGTCTGGTCGTTCCAGGGGATCGGCGTGGTCGCGTTCCTGTTCCTGATCGGCGCGGCGTTCGGCCAGTTGGGGATACGGTGGATTTTCTGGCTTCCCGGCATGGCGGGCGGGGCCCTGCTGCTCGTGCTGGTGAGGTTCTTCTACAACACGCCGGCGGACATCGGCCTGCGCCCCTTTGGCGACGTTGGAGACGCGCCGATTCAAAGGCCCCGCAACGACGAGACCTCCAAGGTAAGGGCCAGGGTTTTTCTCCAGCAGGCCAAGCGCACCGTTACCTTCTGGAACCTGATCGGTATCCACTACTGGGGCTGCATGGGGCACCAGATTATCAACGTGTTGGTGGTGGCCATCGCCGTGGACCGGGGCCTGTCCCTGGGCGCAGCCACCGGCGTCCTGGCCGCCCAGCAGGTCGTGGGAGTAGTCGTCCGTGCCGCCGTGCCCGTGATGGCGGAGCGCCTGGGTTGCCGGTTGGTGTGGATCGTCGGGATGGCCTTGCAGGTGTTCCCGCTGCTGCTGATTATCTTCTTCAACGACGTCTGGGCCTATTACCTGTTCGGCATACTCTTTGGCATCGGCCAGAGCACCGAGGTGCCCACGTTCCCCATCGCCAACCGCCAGTATTACGGAAACGTGCCCCAGGGCAGCCTTTACGGTTGGCAGAGCCTGGGCAGCGGCCTGGGCATGGGGCTGGCGCCCGTCACCGCCGGGATACTGTGGGATATTACGGGGACGTACCTGGCGCCGCTGCTGATGTCTCTGGGGTTCAGCACGATGGCTTTGGTCCAGGCCTCGTTGTTGCCATCGCCGCGCGTTTTGCAAATCCCCGACTGGGAAACTCATCTGCCCGCCGACCTGCAGCCCGCTCAAGCGAGAGCCGCCGACTAGCGCGAGGCACGATCACGCAGGCCGGTCGTCGCCATCGTTGGCCGGTCGGGAAGAGATCATTGCGAGGGCCGCCACCAGCAGTACGACGCCGGCGGCCACGGCGGCCAGGAACATCGGGGACTTCTTGAGTGTGCTCCATCGGAGTGGCCCGTTTTTATTGCGCATCGGATGCCTCCATAACTATTGACTATATAAACCTTGATACGTTGGGCGATTGTTGATGGATCGGCTGCGCATTCGCTGGCATGCCAAGGTCGCGCTTCGAGCGCGCACGGGTTCGCATCTGCAAGAGTGGCTGTTCAGGTTTGAGGTGACCATCCCAAACCAAACCGTCATACCGGCGAAAGTCGGAGATGTCCGCCATAGGCGGATGCCGGTATCCAGGAAACCTGCTCATGGGCAACCGTGAACAGGGCAAAAAGTTCTTGGATTCCGGATCAAGTCCGGAATGACATGTTGAACGCGCAAATGGCTCCGCGAATCTGAACAGTTACCTGTAGGATGGACAAACGGCAAAATCGCCCGGTGGGTGATAACATCCTCCGGACTCGGGGAGACCGGGGCATGCGACTCGCGGCGTCCCGGATGGAGCCAAGATTAACCAAGTAGCAGGCGGATAGGGATGGCAAACTTGACGGCGGATATTGTCGTGGTGGGCGGCGGCGTGATCGGGACCAGCATCGCCATGCACCTGGCCCTGATTGGTTCCGGCAGGGTTGTGTTGGTGGAGCAGGGCCATTTGGCCGGCGGAGCCAGCGGTCTGTCCGGCGCAATGGTTAGGGAACACTACCTGCATCCGGTGCTGGTGCGGATGTCCATGGAGGCGCGGTTGGTGTTCCACAACTTCGCAGAGGTGATCGGCGGCGACGCGAGATTCAGGCAAACCGGCCGGCTGCAACTGTTCCCTCAGCACGACGAGCCGGCGGTGCGCGCCAATGTCGCGATGAACCGGGACTTGGGCGTCAACATCGAGATGCTCACCCCGTCGGAGGCAACGAACATCGTGCCGCAGTTGGACGTTTCAGGCATCGCGGTGTGCGCATACGAACCCGACGCCGGCTACGCGGACCCGGTGGCGACGACCTACGCCTATGCGGAGCGAGCGCGGTCGCTGGGCGCGGAGATCCTGACCCAAACGCCCGTTACCGGCTTGGTCACATCTGGTGGGCAAATAGCGGGCGTTGAGACGGCGACCGGGCGCATCGAGACCGGCGCGGTGGTAGTGGCCGCCGGCTCCAGGACGAACCGGTTGGTCGGCGACATAGCGGAGCCGCTGCCGATAGTTGCGGCGCGGGTGCAGATGGCCCATTTCTTCCGCCCGCCGGCATTGGAGTCCATGAGCACGATAGTGATTGACCGCTCCACGGGCGCGTACCTGCGAGAGGACGCCGGCCGGGGCACGCTGGTGGGAGCCGAGGGACCCGGCGACCTGATCGAGATGGACGATCCCGACAACATCCCCAGGAATGCCGACCACGACATGATCGAGAGCCTGTGGCGGCGCGCCACCCAGCGGTTGCCCGACTTCGCCGGCGCCACCTGCCGGGGCGGTTACAGCGCCCACTACGACATGACGCCCGACGCCAACCCCATCATCGACCAGAGTCCAAGTGTCGCGGGACTGTATCGAGCGGCGGGGTTCAGCGGCCACGGTTTCAAGCTATCGCCGGTGATAGGGAGGATGGTGGCGGAACTGGTGCTACACGGTGGATGCAGGGACCATCCCATTGAGCGGTTCCGGTTGAGCCGGTTTGACGATGGCGAGCCGCTTCTGGCGGAGCACCCGTACCAGGGCACCAGCCACCAGTGATCCGAGATCTGGAGGGGATATGACCACATCCGGCAGCGGCATCCACCTGGTGGGCAGCGTCCCGTTGCCCGACGCCGAGACCGTGTTCAGGACGGTGAGCGGCGCGCTGAACCCGTTCCTGCGTCGCATCACCGACGGGGAGACGGGAGAGCGCGGCCGGTGGATCTGGTTCCAGCGGGAGATGCTGCTGGAGCATCCCGACATGGAGGTCGATACGGACGAACCGCCGTACGCCCTGTACCAGTGGGACGGCCAACTGCTGCGGGAAACGCCGTATGTTCGTTTCAGGGCCGGCGTTGACCCGGCGTCGGTGGAGTTTCCCACTGGTTACGCCGAGGCGGCGCTGGAGTCGTTCGAGCTGTACACACGGTTGCAGGCCGACAGGGTCATCGGGCCGGACACACGGTTCCAGGTTTCGCTGCCCACGCCGATGGCTACGGCGTACATGTACGTCAGCCCGAGCGCGCGGGACGATTACATACCCGCGTACGAACGCTCGCTGTTGTCTGCACTGGGCGAGATAGTCGGGTCGGTGTCGCACGACAAGTTGTCGATCCAGTGGGACGTGTGCCAGGAGGTACTGATCTTCGAGGACTACTTTCCTCAGAGGCCCGACGACTACAGGGACCAGGTATTCGCCGAGTTGGATAGGCTGGGCAACGCCGTGCCGGACGCGGTGGACCTTGGCTACCACCTGTGCTACGGGTCGCCGCGGGATGAGCACCTGGTTATGCCCAAGGACATGGGCATCCTGGTGGAGATCGCCAACGGGATCGTTGCAGGTCTGAATCGACCGCTCGATTTCGTCCACATGCCGGTGCCGCAGGACCGGACAGACGCCGCGTATTTCCGGCCGTTGCGGGGGCTCGAAATTCCGGACGACACCGAGGTCATGCTGGGCCTGATTCACTACGACGACGAGGATGGGGATTGCGACCGCATAGATGCGGCGCTGCGGTTCCTGCCGTCGTTCGGCGTCGCCACCGAGTGCGGCTGGGGACGCACCGACCCGAACCGGGTGCCGGGATTGCTGGTGAGCCACCGGCTGGCGGTTGACTACCTGATCAACGGGTGAATCCCAGTCCATTGATCGTGGAGATTCAACGCTGGGCGTAATTCGGTCCGGAAATTTGGTTGGCGGAGGTAGGGGCGAGGCATGCCTCGCCCCTACGATGGTTACTGCGCACGATGCCCATGCAGTCGTCTAACGATGGGGGTGCATCGATCATCCGCTATAATCCGGCCAAACTGCAAACGATTGGGGTAGGACGATGGAGATTCAAGGCGGCGTGTTCATAATCACGGGGTCGGCCACCGGGTTGGGCGCGACGGTGGCTCAAAAGTTAGCGGCCAAGGGCGGGCGCGTGGTGATCAACTACACCAGGAGCGAGACCGAGGCCAAAGCATCAGTGGAGGCGTGCCGGGCGGCCGGCGGCGAGGCCATCCTGTGCCAGGCCGACGTGTCTGTGGACGAGGACTGCCGGCGGATGGCGCAGGCGGCGCTGGAGCAGTGGGGCCGGATCGACGGGCTGGTCAACAACGCCGCCACGTCGGTGATCGTGCCGCATCACAACCTGGAGGGCCTGGACTCGGAGGACTTCCGGCGGGTGCTGGACGTGAACGTGGTGGGCGCGTTCCAGATGGCGCGGGCGGTTACGCCGGCCATGCAGGAACTGGGCAAAGGAGCAATCGTCAATGTGTCGTCGGGGTCCGGGTTCAGCGGGACGGGGAGTTCAATCGCATACGCGGCGTCCAAGGCGGCGCTGAACGTGATGACGTACTCGCTGGCGCGGGCGCTTGCGCCGGAGATAAGGGTCAACGCGGTGTGCCCGGGGGTGATGCAGACGCGCTGGTGGCGGGACGGCCTGGGCGATGGCTACGAGGCGTTCATTGAGCGGTACGCGGAGAGTGCGCCGCTAAAATCGGCCGGCACCACGCAGACGGTGGCAGACCCCGTGATCTGGCTGCTGGAAGGCGCGGAGCACGTCACCGGCGAGACGATTCTGGTGGACGCGGGATCGCACCTGGGGCCATCGCCGCGGCGGTAGCATCCGGCAGGCGAATCAGAACAGCAGGAAGACGAGGAAAGCGATAAGCAATATTGCCGCGAACGCCAATCCGGACACAAGCGCCACATCGCCCCTGGTAACCCCGCGGCTTCCCTTGTTTCCCTCGGCGTCCTGCAGCTTGCGCTGAGTCCTGGAGTGCATGAGGTGCTCGTCGGGATGGTGCGGTGGCGGCAGCATTGTCATGGTGGTCCTCCTCAGGCGGGGAGAGGCCGATACACTCGTTGGGCGATGCGGGCATCGCTCCACACTGCGATTATAGACTACGGATCGTGCGCATTTCAGGCGGGCCTGAATCGCTTTTCACCGGCTTCCCAACGAGCGGGTAATATCGGCCGAGGTTTCCGAATCATTGAGTATGGAACGGCAGTAGTCGCCGATTTCGTCGCGCACCTGCCGGAAACGTCTGGCGAGGTCGGCGTCGCTCAGTTCAGGTTGGTCGGGATCCGTAAAGCCGTGGTGCACGGTGCGCTTGACGCCGGGGAATACGGGGCAAATCTCGCGGGCGGCGTCGCACACGGTTAGCGCCAGATCGTAGTCGTTGGCGGCGTAGCGGTCGGTGTGGTCGGTGTGGTCGGATGTGTGGTGGGAAATGTCGATGCCGACTTCGGACATGACCTGAACCGCCAGCGGGTGGACTCCCTTGGGCTCAACGCCGGCGCTGTCCACATGGACGCGCTCGCCGCCGAGGTGGGTGAGCCAGCCGTGGGCCATCTGGGAACGGGCGCGGTTGCCGGTGCACATTACGAGGATGTAGATGGGTGGTGGGTTCATCCTTCGGAAGGCTCAGGATCCGCCATAGGCGGACAAGTTCTGCAGGGAGGGATCCCCCTCACCCTGACCCTCTCCCAACCGGGGGAGAGGGAATAGTTGCGGATAGGCGACTACCGGAACAGGGCGGCGATGCGTTCGCCGACGGTGGTCTCCTCGCCCGGGTTGAGGCCGAACATGTGGATGGTGATGAAATCCTCGTCGTCGCGGACGCGGGTCCAGACGGGCGGGTCGCCATCCTTGAGGCGGTCGCGCAGGTCGTAGATGTCGAAACCGGCGACGGCGGGATCGACCCACAGGTTCAGGCCATAGGCGTGGTGTCCGATGACGTTGTCGATGAGTTCGGCGCGCAGGCCGGAGATGCCGGCCACGGCGCTGAGGATGGCGTGGCTGCGACGCTCTGAATCGGCGAGGCGATCCTCGTGGTTCATGGTCATCCAGTGGCGGACGGCCGCCACCGCACCGATCATCTCCTGGCGGTCGACCTTCTGGGGACGACCGACGCCGCGCACCCGCCGGCCCTCGTAGCTGGCGAAAGCCTGCAGCCCGATCTTGCGGATCATCTCCTCGGAGCCCAGGGCGAGGCCGGAGGACTGGGGAGAGCCCATGTACTTGGCGGCGATGCACTGGAAGTCCGCGCCCATGCGGACGTACTTGCCGAAGTTTTCCAAGGGATAGATCTGCCCCGCCGCGTCAACGGTGACCAGCACGTCGCGGGCGTGGGCGACTTCGATGGTGTCCTCCAGCGACAGGGCGTTGGGGTCGTATTCCTGCTCGACGGCGTAGTAGTGGACGGCGGCGGTGTTGGGTCCGATGGCTTGCTCCAGATCCTCGCGGGTGGTGCGCTCCTCTGAGCCAAACATCACCAGCTTAGCGCCGGCCAGTTCGAGGCAGCGGTCGTACCAGTAGCGCTGGCGGGTCTGGATGAGTATCTCGTTCTTCATGCCGGAGGTGTTGGGCAACTGCTGGATGCGGTCGTCGTCATCGCCGGCCATGGCGGCTGCGGTGGCGAGCATCAGCGCCGACCCTGCGCCGGAGGTAATGTAGGCGGCGGGGACGTTGACCATGCGGGCGATGGCGTTGCCGGCGGCTTCCTGCAACTCCATGAGGGGGATGTACGCGCCGTCGGCCTGGGCCATGGCCTCGCGCACCTCGGGGATCGGCGTGGAGCCGCCCAGCATGGTGACGCTGCCGGTGGCGTTGATGACGGGCTTTGCGCCCAGTTCCTTGTAGATGTCTCCCCAATCGGCGGTGGTCATGGTTGGGCTCCTTTGGGCGGTTTGAGGGTTTGAATGGTTCGTTGGAGGCGATACCCCTCACCCCAGCCCTCTCCCACAAGGGGAGAGGGAAAAGTTCAAGGATCGCTAACGGAGGCGCGGCTGGATTGGGCTGTCACTGCCTTCGGGCGGCACGGCCCAGGGGTTTTCGCCGGTCAGCCGGGTTATTTCTTGGTAGATACGGTTCAGGTCGTCAGTGACGCGGTTGGCCATGTCGGTGTAATCGGAGACGGGAGTGATCAGCGGGCCGTAGCGGTATCCGCCAGCAAAGTTGCTAAGTTGCTGCAGGTCGCTGCGGAGCCGCAAGTTCAGGTTGGGGTCATTCTGATTGATGTCCGCGGCAAGAGTGTACAGCCGGTGAGTATGAGAGTATTCGTGGCCCTGGGCCGAAATCAGGGCCTTCATGGCATGTTCCAACGTCTGCTGCGCGTTGTACACGGTGATTTTATTGCTCATGCCGCCGTCCATCATAAAGTGCATGGCTGCGTAGTGCGCATTAGCATCGTTGATACGGAGTTGGCGTTCCATAGGCTCGTCGCTGTGGTTAGGGTCGTCGGCTGCGTCGCCGCCGGGGAAATCTGCCGGGTTCCGGGGAACAATGACACCCTCACGGCGGGCGAACCGAGCCACATGGTTGAGGGTGTGAACGCTTTTCCGCTCGTATTCGGCCCGGGACAGATAAACGAAGTCAATGTCAACGTAGCCTTGGTAAGCCAGGCGGACCAGCTCCCCGGCAGTCTGCTGAATCTCCCCCATGCGCGGTATCAGTTCGGATGTGTCCGGCTCGATGATCATCAGGTCGATGTCCGAGCGTTCCGTCCAGTCCCCCCGGGCGCGAGAGCCGAACAGGATGACGCACTCAACGTCGGTTGCATCGCGCAAGGACTTGGCGACGTGCAGGGCCCTGGTGTCGGGACCGACGCCGGCGCGGGTGGATTGCGCTATGTCAGTGGCCTGGGTGGTCATCAGCGGTAGCGTGGCTGGATTGGGCTGTCACTGCCTTCGGGCGGCATGGCCCAGGGGTTTTCGCCGGTCAGCTTGGTTATTTCGTCGTAGATGCGGTTCAGGTCGTCAGTGACGCGGTTGGCCATGTCGGTGTAATCGGAGACGGGAGTTTGCAACGGGCCGTAGCGATTGCCGCCGGCGAAGTTGCTGAGTTGCCCCAAGTCACTGACCAGCCGCAAGTTGATGTTCGGGTCGTTGGCATTGATATCGGCCGCCAACGTGCCAAGTTCATGAGTGTGAGCGTATGCATGGCCCTGGGCTGAAATCAGGGCTTTCATGGCGTGTTCCAGAGCCTGCTGTGCGTTGTACACGACGACTTTATCAGTTATGCCGGAGTCCATCATTGTGTGCATGGCCCGGTAGTACGTATTGGCGTCGGCGATGCGTAATCTGCGTTCCATAGGTTCGTCGCTGTGGTTGGGATCGTCGGCTGGGTTGTTGCCGGGGAAATCTGCGGGGTTGCGGGGCATTGCAACCCCTTCCCGTCTGGCGAACCGGGCGACGTGGTTGAGGGTGTGCCGGCTTTTCCGCTCGTATTCGGCCCGGGACAGATAAACGACGCCCACGGGCATGTACTTGCAATCATGGTACGCCTCAGCGGCCAACTCTCTGGCGATGCGCTCGATGGATTCCCGTTGGGCCACCTCCGGAATCTCCGGCTCGATGATCATCAGGTCGATGTCGGAGCGGTCGGTCCAGTCGCCCCGGGCGCGGGAACCGAACAGGATGACGCACTCAACGTCGGTTGCGTCGCGCAAGGACTTGGCGACGTGCAATGCCCGTGCGTCGCAGCCCGCGCTTGCGGCTGTGGACTGCACTATGTCGGCAATTTGGGTGGTCATAAGGTTATTCTATCAGCGGGGTCTATTCGCCGGTGAAGTTGGGCGGGCGGCGCTCGCGGAAGGATGCGGCGGCCTCCTCAACATCGTGGGGAGCGCGGCGGGCGAAGACGATGCTGTGGGTCTCGTACCGCAGTTGATCGTCCAGGTCCACGTCCAGGCTGCGGTGCATGGCGCGGCGGGACATCTGCATGGCGACGGGCGGCCAGAAGGCGATCTGGCGGGCCAACTCTTTCGCGTCGGTCAGCAGGTTTTCGGCGGCGCTCATGCGGTCCAGCAGACCGAGACGGTAGGCCTCGTCGGCGTCGACGTTGCGGCTGGTGTACACCAGGTCCATGGCGCGGCTGACGCCCACGATGCGGGGCAGGAACCAGGACAGGCCGGAGTCGGGGCTGAGGCTGCGCTCGATGAACACGGTCTTGAAGCGAGTGTTCTCGCAGCCGACGCGCATGTCGCAGGCCAGGGCCAATCCCATGCCGGCACCGGCGGCGACACCGTTGACGGCGGCGATGGTGGGCTTGTCCAGGTCGCGGTAGATCATCAACGCCTGCTGTCCGACCCAGTTGTATTCGTCGAGGCGCTCGGCGCGGCTGGGGTTTTCGGACTTGGTTCGGTCGGCGGTGAGGTCCGCGCCGGAGCAGAAGCCGCGTCCGGCTCCGGTGAAGATCACCACACGGATGCCGTCGTCGTCGCGTAGTTCGGCGCAGGCGTCCATCATCTCCAGGTGAGATTGCGGTCAATGGCGTTGAGCTTTTCGGGGCGGTTAAGGGTGACGACGGCGATGTGGCCGTCGCGTTCCAGGGTGAGGCTTTGGTATGTCATGGTCTATCGCGAACGGGATCGGTGTTGACATGGGATGATGATCTGCGGGTTTGAGGAGCGAGAACCTCCCACCTCAAGTGGTTGGAACCGGGGGTGAGGCATGCCTCACCGTTATAAATGATGGGGGCGCAGAAGTTTAACAGATGGCCAAAGAGGCATGTATTTGTGATATTACCCCTCACCCTAACCCTCTCCCGCAAGGGGAGAGGGGACTGAAGTTTGGTGCGGTGGGTTACTTTTCGGCGAGCATGTCGACGATGAGGCCGAGCATGATCTTGGTGCCGCTAACCAGGCTCTTAATGCCGACGGACTCGTTGGCGCCGTGTACGAAGTTGAGCATGGGGTCGTCGTCGGGGTGGGAGCCGGAGAAGCCATAAGTGACGGTGCCCAGGGGTCGAGTGAACCGGGAGTCGGTGAAGCCGTTGCTGATGGCGGGCACCCACTGGATGTCGCCGCGCTGGAGCGCCTGGGAGGTAACGCCGCGGATGCTGGAGGCCAGGGGCGACTCGAAGGGCGACGAGTTGGGGCGGGCCATGTAGTCCACCTCGTAGGTTACGCCGGGGATGTCGGCCAGCACCGCGTCAAGCTGGGCGCGGACGTATTCCTCGTCCTGGTGGGGCAGGGTGCGCACGTCGCAGGTGAGGCGGATGGACTCGGGGACGCTGTTGGACTTGATGCCGCCGCGCACCATGGTGGGGGTGAGGGTCATGCGGGAGAGGGCGCGGAGCATGGAAGCGAAGCGGGGGTTCTCGGGCTGGATTTCGGCGATGATGGCGTCCACGTTTTCCGGCGATGCCTTGTGCTCGATGGCGAAGGTGGAGAGGTAATCGAAGATGCTGGTGGAGGTGTCGCGGTCGGGCTCGTACTCCTCGATGGAGGAGAGGGCGCGGTTGAGGCGGTACAGCGCGTTGGCGCCCTGCCAGGGCAGGGATGCGTGGGCGCTGGTCCCTTTGACGTCGATTTCGACCTGGAGGCGGCCTTTTTCGCCGACGCCGAGGATGTAGGTGAGCGCGCCGGCGGCGGGGATTGGAGTGCCGCCGCCCTCGTTGACGGCATAGGGCGCGGCCAACTGTACGGGATGGTTATCGGCGAGCCAGCCGAAGCCGTAGCGTCCGCCGTGTTCCTCGTCGGCGCCGGCGGCCAGGATCAGGCTGTCCCGTAGGGGGATGTCGTTGCGTTGGAGGATGCGGATGGCCATGAGCTGGGCGGTGAGCAGGCCCTTGCAGTCGGACGCGCCGCGCCCGAAGATGCGGCCATCGGCGATGGTGGCGCTGAAGGGATCGAACCGCCACTCGGCGGGGTCCTCCACCGGCACGACGTCGGTGTGGGACATGAACATAAGGCCGGCGTTGCCGGAGCGTCCCTCGACGCGTGCGATGAGGTTGCCGCGATTGGGAGACGACTCCAGGATGTCGGACGTGATGCCGTCCCGGGCGAGGAAGTCGCGGGCGAGATCGCAGACGGGCGACTCGTTGCCGGTGGGCATGAAGCCGGTGTTGACGGAGGGGATGCGGACGAGGTCCTGCTCGAGGGCGATGATGTCGTCCTCAGCGGCGTCAACCTGGGCGAAAAGGTCGGCTAGATCGGGCATGGCCGGCGTCCTCCTGCGGTGCGTTCGGGTAGCACCGGCAGTGTACGGAGGGCGCCGGAGGGTGTCAACGCGGGGGGTGGAGTCCGGTTTTTACATGGGTGCATCCGCCAGAGGCGGACCTACGGCACGATGAACGGGATGGGAGGTTATACCCCTCCCGCCAGAGGCGGACGTTCCGCACCTCAACCCTCTTCCTCCATAGGCGGACCTTCGGCCCATAAGGGGAGAGGGGGATTTTGGTTCTTTGTTTGCGGGGTTTCGGTTGCTTTCTCCTTTGGGGCTTTGGGTTTTGGTTGGTTGGCGAGAGGCAGGATTCTGGCCCGCTTGGAGCGGGCTTACAGCCGTCCGAAGGCGGGCTTATAGCATCGTTGTCAGCGCACGGCCGGATTGGGTACGCAACTATTTAGCCTACTTTTTCGTGTACTCGGCGCGCTGTGTGCGCGCCTGCGCGCGGGCTCGGACAGTCCCGGGGACACCAGTGGGGCTGCGCCGGTGAGGAGTCAGGTCTTTAAGCGGCGTTAGCCCCCGTGGGCCGGTTGCGATTTTGAAACTGACGGGGTTGGCCGTCGATGCTGGGATCCTGCCTCTCTTTATCGGGGTGTGATCAAACGTACGTTGTTGCCTAGGTGACACTAGGATAGGCGGGTGGCGGGGGTGGGGGCAACGGGGTGGTGTCAGTTGTTTTTGGATTATTTTTACAGGGATGCACAGGATGGACAGGATGGATTGGGAAAATGGGGTGGAGAAACACTTGAATGATGCTCGGCCCTGCGGCAATGACGCACCATGACATCAAACCAAGATTATGAGGGCTTCTCGCGTCAGACAGCCACTCAGGTGACATTGAGTTGTCCGGAGCGCGTACGGAACGCAGCGAGCAAGTGTGGAAAGGCGCACGGCAATATGACGTTAGACAATCGCCGAATGCGTCATCCTAAAGGAAGTTGGCGAGGATCCACCGCACTCACCCTCCGGCGAGTTCCCAAAAATCGAGCACCGCCTCGCGACACGTCCAAGACTTTCTCGAAAGCCGGATGGATATGAACCACCGGCCTAGGGGATACCAGACTCCATGTTTCCGCAAACGACCGCCCATTGCGATAATGCGGTTTGTCAGTGGCAGACATAGCTAGTCCAATTACCCCGACGCGGAACAGTACGCCCGCCATCTTGTGTGCATCCCATTCGGTGGCACCAACCCATCGGTCGGTGATATGTTTGTTCTTCTCAATCGCGCCATTTGCGTACCATCTGAAATCCTCCCAGCTCATTTGCACAGGTACGCCCGCAAACTCAATCAAAACTTCGTGCAGGTTCGGGTACAAGTCCCGAAACTCAGCGGCAATGGAGCGGATGAAAATGTCTGCAAACGCTCCTTCTCCATCCAAAATGTCTTGGGTCGTGACTTCACTGTGTCCGTTTCGCTGGGCCTGGTCGATTGAAGCTTGGCAAAACCCCAACACATCGCGAGGCCTAGGTAAAACGTGCCCCAAAATATAATCAGCGGTAGGTACGCCGTTCACTAGGCTAGGGAAGATTATGCCCCACGTCGCATCATCGTCGTCGTTTTCGTGGTCCGTTCCCATTGACAATCGTTCTGCGACTAGGTGTTTCAAATTCGCATCAGTCCATTCCAAACGGAGGTAATTCCGCTTAGGGAGATCTTCGTCATGTTGGGCCAGTAAATCGAAGATGTCTTCTCTCAGGAACATTACTATTTTCAACATCCCTTCGAAAAACCCTTGTAATCGATACGATTCAGACACCAACCCCAGAAGCAGGTCGATCGATTGTTGGGTGTCAGGCCGCCAGTTTTTGTCCAAGTCGTCAATCACAACAAATAATGTCAATTTCTCCTGGCCAGCGAACCGTTTAAGGTCTCTCGCCACGTTATAGTCGCGAAGTGAACTGACAAGCGCCGATGCGTCGCCTTCCATTTTATTTTGTGCTCCGTTATCGTCATACGCCGAAGTACCCCCAAGGGCGGCTGTTACCCTAGACCCGAAATCTAGGTTCAAAATATCGTAATGTCGTTGGTAATATTGGTACAAATTGTTTCTCGTCAAATCGTTCGGCGACATGTACAGTAAATCGGTTTTGTCCGCGATTGCCTTTAGCGTTTCCGTAAGCAGGATATAATTCCAAGTGTTGCGAAAAACCAACTTGGGATTCGAGGCCGCATAGCCTTGGTCAAGGTATGCAGAGATGATCTCCAACTCAAACTCGTCTGGGGCGATTTCCACGGTAATGATAGCAGGTTGCTCACGGAGTTCTTCTCTGATGGCTTGGTAGTTAGCGCTTTTTCCTGTACCTCTGCGTCCCACGAAGATATCTCGCCGACCGTTGACTGCGTCCTCAAATTCCTTGGTCGGCACGAAATAATTTAGCAAATTCGTGTCTTGTAGTGCATCTGGGTGCCCAAGGTATATGTCCTTGATTTGACTCGCCCTGCGACGCGCCGTAGCAAGGCTTTGCGCCTCGGTAGCACGATTCACTGACAAACGCGTTTGAGCGTCGATCCAAGCATGTACTATTTGTCCCTCACGCGTACCCGGTTTGGTGGCGTTGAATGGGGAAGAGGTTGTCCGGTGGGTCGGGTGTGGCGAGGTAGTATTCGTAACCCAAGTGCAGGATGCCCAGCTTCCCGCGGGAGCACACCTGTCGCCGGAAGGTTTGGGACACTCGCATTCCCGCCAATATCAGCAGGCAGCAGGCCAACAGCAATCCCACCAGCAACCGTTGCAGCCGATCGGTGGTGGTGACCGTGCTTCGGTTCAGCCCGAAGCGCTGCTTGCCATCCTTGAAGTACTGCTCCGGCTGCATCCGCTTCCGGTACATCCGCACTGCTTTACGCGGGTCGGTGAGCGACGTGGCCAGGTACCAGGGTTCCCGATGGCCTCTGGCCCAATAAAGCACCAGGTTGATCACCACGGCGCCATCGGAGCGGTAGAGGGTTTGAGGCCAGAACAGGATGCGGCCCTTGCGCAGGGGATAGTCCCGCAACCGACCACGATAGTGGGCGCTCTGGACCACCACGTCGCCCTTGAGGCGGACTACGTAGTCCACTGGGTAGCCGGTGTGGTTGGGCATCTGTTGCAAGAAGTGGATCAGGCTGGCCCGTCCGAAGCCCCGGTCAGCCAGCAGCAGGGGCCGGATGTGGTTGGGCAGGTGTCGCAACAACCGTCCGATGAAAAACTCCTCCACTCGGTTCTGGGACGGGTCCAGCTCTTCCGGCGTGGAAACCCAACTGAGCAGCGGCAACCCCCGACCCCGAAAACAGACCGCAGCGAACAGACCGTTGCGCCCCTGACCCAGATCAGACCAGTCAATCATGATCGGCGTCAGTCCCCGAAGCCGAGTTGCCTGACAGATGGGTCCCAGCAGCGCCGTCTGCACCGCCACGGTGTCAAAGCCGGTGTTGGACAGAAAGCGAAAGAGCCTTTTCTTACGCTGGTGTGGTGCGAGTAGGGTACCTGAACCTGCCACGAGCGCACCAACACAGAGATGGCAAGGGTGCGACGCTGGAGAATTGCCGCAGTGAGCAGAGCCAGATTGGTGCGGCGGGTGGCACGGAACTCCGGCAACGAGTGATTCAGAAAGGTGGCGATGCGGTGATACCATGGCATGGTCGGCCTCCCCAGGTGGCAACGGTGCTTCGTAACCCGTTCCTTACCCGGAGAGACCGACCTTTTTCAACCCCTCAACTCAAACTGGGTACGCGTGAGCTATTTGTCCAGCTTGACTTTCGGTCTCGAATGGCCGTGACACGCTCCCCAAATCCAAGATCGGAGTCATGGGCTCCTGCTGCAAGACTAGAACCTGCTTGCCCAAGCCAATCGCAAATCCGATCAGTAGCGCCACGTTAGCGTTATGTTCCTCCCAATCATCGTGTTGCTTGCTGATGAGACTAGCAATGATCAGTGAAGCTCTTTGTATTTCCCGCGCTTGCGGATAAAATTCGTCATACACTGAATCGCTTGGGTCCATCTTTATCAATTTGAAATAACTACTACCCAAAGTTTTATCAACGCGGCTGATCCAATCAGCCGAAAGCTTAGGCTTTAAATGATAAACGGTCCCCGGAACCTCTGCCGGATCAAATATTCCCATGTTCTCTAGAAAAGGTAAACGCCGGTTAGGTGATTGTGGAATCGGACGCTGGTCGGTCAATAACGTGGTTATGTAATTGTGTATGTCCTCTCTCGTTGCGTAGTAGCAACCCTCCAAAGTGGTTAACAAAGTTCGATTCCAGTCTTTCCGGTTCTTGTTTTTGAGCAATACAGGCAGTCTCCCGACCGCCAATGCGTAGCCAATTTCTAGCAAGACATTTGGGTTGGGTTCAGTTACTTCCGCCAACAAATAGTCGCTCCCGTAAATGGCATCGCAAACCTTTGCGAACAGCAAATCATTGTTTACCAGATCTTCCCAACGTTCGGTTTGGATACCCCATTCGCCCAACTCGTTAGCCAACTGAAAGGAAAAATCCCGCCATTCGTTGCCAGACGGATACGCAAAGAAAAAAGTGTCGCGTCCACGGAACGGGACTGATCTATTGCACTCTACGCCTTCGATAGCGCAATATCTGTTAATTGTCGTGTACTCCATCATTATCGGACCACCTGTAATGGACCTCCATTGGACCCTTGCATCATGAGGGATCGATCGTGCATTGCCATCGTGCTTGGGATGCGTCGGCAGAATTATTGTACTCCTCTAACGGCATTACGCGAAGTGCGCCGATATCGCGGCGGCGACGAGTCCCCTGGTCCTCAATGGTACAATCGCGCAACATTTCCAACCTTCCAACCAACTTGCAACGAGGTTTTTGAGTATGAGTATTGATGTTGCCACTTCCATTGCGCGGATTTTGAAGGCGGAGGGCGTGGAGTGGGTTTCCACGTTTCCCGTCTGCCGGGTGAACAACGCGCTGGGGCGCGAGGGCGTGCCCATGATCATGATGCGGGACGACCGCTACGCCGTGGCCCTGGCCGACGCCTACTCGCGCGTCACCGGCGGCGACCGCATCGGCGTGTGCACGGTGCAGGGCGGCGTGAACGGCGCGGGGTTGCAGTACTCGTATCCCGGGCTGGCGCAGGCGTTTGAGGACAACTCGCCCATGCTGTGCATCACCGACGGCGTGCCGGCCGGCAGCACCGAGAACACGCAGTTCGACGTGACCACCAGCCTCAAGACCGTGACCAAGTGGTTCGGCTACATCGACCGTCCCGAGCGGACGCCGGAGTTCATGCGGCGGGCGTTCTCGATGCTGCGCAGCGGGCGTCCCGGTCCGGTGGTGCTGGCGGTGCCCAACGCGGCCGGCATCTACGACGAGACCGTGGACCCGTACCATCCGGTGCGCGGGTACCGGTCGGCTCCGGACCCGTCGGACGTGGCCCAGGCCATCGACCTGCTGCTGGGCGCATCCGATCCGCTGATCTACGCCGGCGAGGGCGTGATCTACGCGGGCGCGTCGTCGGAACTGGTGGCGCTGGCGGAGATGCTGAACGCGCCGGTGATCACGACGCTGAAGGCCAAGGGGGCGTTTCCGGAGAACCACCCGCTGTTCGTGGGGGTGCGCGGCGAGCATCCCATCGCGTACCTGAACAAGAGCGACGTGATCCTGACGGTGGGCAGCAGCCTGTCGCCGGGGCGGTTCACCCACGGGATCCCCAACGCGCCGAGCAAGACGATCATCCAGTGCAACCTGGACGAGTTCCACCTGAACCGCATCTTCCCGACGCATCACGCGGTGCTGGGCGACGCGAAGTTCGTCTTGCAGGCGCTGGCCGACGAGGCGTCGCGGCGGACGGACGGCGCGGGCCGTCCCGCCGGCAACGTGGTGGCCGAGATCCGCGAGACGCGGGACGCCGGACTGGCAGAGTACCGGGAGGCGATGGCGTCCAACGACGCGCCGATCAACCCGTACCGCGTGTTCGGCGACATGATGAAGGTGCTGGACCCGTACCAGTCGTTCGTGACCCATGACTCCGGCAACACGCGGGACCAGCTGAGCACGGTGTACGACACGCTGATCCCGCGCGGGTTCCTGGGCTGGGGCAACATCTCGACGCTGGGGTTCGGGTTGGCCGGAGCGATGGCGGCCAAGCTGGCCTACCCCGACCGGCAGGCGGTGGCGGTGACCGGCGACGCGGGGGTCGGCTACATGCTGGGCAACTTGGAGGTGCCGGTGCGCCAGAACCTGGGCATCACGGTGGCGCACGTGGCCAACGGCGGGTTCGCGGGCTACGGCCCCGGCTTCTGGGGCGACGGGCACGACCCGTACACGCACCGGGTGCTGGGCCCCGAGGACGTGAACATGTCGCGGGCGGTGGCGGAGCTTGGGCTGTACACCGAGCGGGTCACGGAGCCGTCGGACGTGATACCGGCGTTCGAGCGGGCGATGGCGGCCAACGAGCAGGGCCAGCCGTCGTACCTGGAGTTCATCTGCTCGCAGTACCCGCGCTACGGGGGGTTCGCGCCGAGTTCGGTGGCGCATTAGGCCGGACTGATCCGGGCGCATAACGGCGCGGCGGTATAATGATACGGCAGGCGGGGAATGAATCCTCGCTTGCCGTATTGATTTGAACGTGGAGGAAACGGCATGGACCTTACGCTGGACATCGACGATGAAATCGTGGCCAAGGTCAGCAGGATTGCCGAGGCGCGGGACATGACGGTGGCGGAGATGGTGGCGGAGTACCTGACGGGGATAGCGACCAGCCCCGCCACCTCCCGGCTGGAACGCATTGCCAAGATGCGCGAAGCCATTGAGAGCGCCGAAGAGAAGGCGGGCATTCTGAACTTGAACCGGGAAGACATTTATGACCGGCCGTACCGCCACTACTACGGGCAGTAGGGATTTCGTCCGAGGAGCAACATGGGGACGTTCAGCACAACTATTGAAATTGGCAACCTTGACGGCGAACGCTATGAGACGATGGAGGCGTTGGCCGACACAGGGGCCACTACCACCGTTGTCCCCCGCTGCATTCTGGACGGGCTGGGTATAATTCCCACCCGACAGGAAACCTTTGAGTACGCCAGCGGTGAACGTGTGGAACTGGATATGGCGCAGGCGTGGGCGCGAGTGGAAGGGCGAGACACCTATACTTGGGTCATCTTTGGCGAGGATGATGTTGCTCCAATACTCGGCGCTTATACGCTGGAGGGCGTGTTCCTCGCCGTTGATTCGTACAACGAACGGCTGATACCGGTGGTGGGGTCGTTGAAGTAGGGTGCGGAGTAGCACTTAGTCGGAGCCCGCGCCTCGCTGTCAAAAGATGCGGTGCTTTCTCACACTTAACTAAGATACCGCTGATCAGCCGTCATGCTTAGGCGTCCCACATCTCACTCAAACGCCGGTTGTGTTCCCGTATCGCGTTTATCTTACGTTCCAGAGCAGCTACAATTTGCTGTCGCCTGCCTTCGTCTGCGTTCCGCTGCCAAGCCCCATCCCCAGTACGCTGGTACATTGCATCCAATTCGCTTTGGAAGTTAGCCACGTCCTCAGGATGGCATCCCAATTGGATATGCAAGGGTGGCGCATTAGGACCAAAGGCAAGGTTCAGACTCCCTTCACTACCAAATGGCTTGCGGGAATCCCTTAACGCTTGCAGTTTAAGCCCAAGGCGATTCATAACCGCCCGGATGCCATCTTGATACGTTGTCTCGTCTAATAAATCTGCATTCCGCCGGAAATACAACGCGTCCAAACTCTCTTGATACTCAGAAACTTCCGCTTCGGCACATCCCAGTTGCATATACAAACGAGGCGCGATTGGGCCCACGTCAACATTAATCCCCAAGTCCATCGGTCGTGCCTCACCTCTCAGTGCTGCGTCCAACTGGTCATCTCCAGTACTGCCATAATAGCGGTCAAAATCTTGCTTCCCGATGCGGAGGTATTCAAGAAGTTCCTCGTAAGAATACTCCAATGTATCCAAATGGTATCGAACCAATCGGCGTGTCTTAGTTTCCGGCTCAATGGACGGGTCAAGACTGACCGGTTCCCTCTTGCGATATCCTGCTCTTGACAACCGCATATAGAGTTCCCTGCGTTGCCGCTCGGTGATTGCCTCCAAATGGCGAGCCCGGTTAATGAGGGCCTGCATAGATATCTTCCATTCCCGTTTCAAGCCGGCCAAGCGCCGAAAGTCCAGATTCCATAGCATCGGCTGAATCTCCGCTGCCGGCGCCAAGAACTCGCCTGCGAACAAATTGGCTTGGTTTTCCGCAGTTTCGGGCGTTACATGCCCGAATCCGTGCATCACCACATGACCCAGTTCGTGGGCCAATGTCCATCGCCAACGATCAGGAGGCAACTGAGAGTTGATATGGAACAATGGTGGTAGATTTGCCAGGCGGACGCTGAACCCATCTATCTGTCGGGTGCCGAAATCGTGAGCGTAAATAACACAACCATTCCGCTCCATAGCTTCGGTCAAATTAAAGATTGGACCCTGTGGGAGATTCCAGACAGAGCGCAACAACCGTGCGATCATCGCAGGATCATCTTCGTATTCATCGACATCAAGGACTGGTACGGTTGGCTCCGTGGACGGCCAAGCTTCGAGCAACCTCATAACATCAAACCGGCGAGTCTCCGCGATCGCATGGGCTTTCCGAACTGTCGTCGCTCCGGTGTTTGCGCGCTTGCGGTGGAAAAATTCTCCAATCCCAGGGCCATTCACTACCAGCCCTTGTCGGAAGAAGGACACCGGGTAATCCAATGCCGCCCCTAACTGGTCCACGTGTGAATCACGGGGATACGTCGCGCCAGACTCGTACTTAGAAATCAGGCTGCGAGGTACGTTCGCTGCATCTGCCGTCTGCGCCTGAGATAATCCTCTGGTGTTACGACCCAATGTCAGCATTTGAGGATTGAATTGTTCGCTCTCGTCCATCAGAACACTCTTCAAACCGCGTCGAAGTCATCATAGAAGAACGTTGGCTCCGCGGTTTGGTACGCGGGGGTTAACGTCAACTGCGCCCACGGTTTTCTTATCTCCGTTCCTAATACTTGCCACAACCATAGCAGGTGCTCGTGGTAGTGTAGAGCGATAAAAGCGTCCTGAAATTCGATTCCCAGGCTGTCCCAACGGTAGCCGAAATCAAGCCGGGCACCTGGAGGCATATCAGGAAACGCGCCCTGCGAAACCCACATACGATTATGTTTTGTCCGCGCGTTGCGGGTCCGGAAATTGCGATCAAAATGCTTCACTCTAATGACCACCGCGTTTCCGAACCGAATGTAGTTTTGCCCGATGTGCTGGTCTACGACTACCTCAAGCTCGTCTCCGAACTGCTGTCTAGCAGCAGCATAAGCCATTTCGTCAATCGCGCCGAATATGATGCCGGGACTAGCATTCGTCAAGTAAAAATTTGGTTGTTGCCCGTGAACCATCAATGAATACCTAAAGGCGAGGACCAAACGCTCCATGTAGGGGAGTAGGATCGTCCGGGCTTGGGGAAGTGTCATGAACTGCATATTTGAACTCCAACCTAAGCGGATATCCAATATTATCATACTGCCGGCAAAATGTCTGTTAATTGTGCCGTTTTTTGTGACGACGGTGTTGACCTATACTGCGGCACGCGTTGATTGCCCCTTTCGCGCCTTGTGACGACTCGACCCGAACAAACTAGATCACGGAAAACGGCGCGCCCACCAGCGCGCCGTTCGGTTTTGCGAGTGTTCTGTTGGGAGCCACGCGAGGAACCCTTCCACCTACGCCGCAAACTGCTCCGTCGCCTCCGGCTCCGGGTGGTGGGCGCAGTTCTCAATCACCTCCAGGCGGCTGTTGGGGATGCGGCGGTGGTATTCCTCTGCGGCGGCTACTGGGACGATGTTGTCCTGGGCGCCCCAGATGAGCATGGTGGGCCGGTTTCCTTCAGGTTGTGAATCCCAGGTTGGCGGCTACGGTTCGTTGTCTGTTATCCAAAGTGATGAATGTCATTTCACCGACAACGGTATCTTTCACGTATAGAGCTGTGGCAATGTGCCACAAGTCCGCGCCCCGTAGATAAGCAACGGTCAGTGCCTGCTTGATTTCCTCCGTTAGGGGACGGTCTGGAAAAACCCACTCGATATCAGATAGCGAGCCATCGTCGAATTCCAACCCCAGTCGTCCGAAAGCAGCGCGCATTTCCGCTTCCAACAGGTTTGACGCGACCAGGCGGGGAAATTGCGTGAGCCGCTGGGCGACAGCGGCCGCAGCCGGCTCCTCGAAAGCGACGGTGAGCAGAGCGGACGTATCTACGTATGCTGTCGGCAGATCAGACGACAACATGAGCGGTCAGGCCGTATGGTGTTCAGCGCGATTGGACCGGCAAGTCGGTGTTCGCCTCGGCATTTGCGCCGTCCGGCGACGCAACGTCTGCGTGGGCATCGGCCCAGCATTCACGCAGGGTCTCCAAGGCCGCTTCTTCATAGTCTTCGAGGGGTCGGTCCGGCGTCGGGTTAACTACATAGCGCCGCAGCCAGTCGGTAAATTCGCGCTTGATGTGCGGATTCCACGGGTCCATCATCCAGCCGGCGCAGTAGGTGTGCTCGCTGAAGCAAGAATAGAGTTGCGCCAGCAGAGTGTCATCCGGCGGGTCTTGCGAGGTCATTTTTGTTTCCTTCCGGACCGGAGGCGTCTACGCGTGGAGGATATATTCATTCTACGCCAGGAAGTTTTCGACGAGGGAGACGAATTGTTCGGTCGCTTCCAGTTCGGGGTGGTGGCCGCAGTTTTGGATGATTTCGAGGCGGCTACCGGGGATGCGGCGGTGGTATTCCTCGGCGGCGGCTACGGGGACTATGGCGTCCTGGGCGCCCCAGACCAGCAGGGTGGGGAGACGCTCCAGGCGGTACACCTGGTGGACCAGGCCCGGGTCGTGCATGTAGGGACGCCACGCGACGCGGCAGGTGGCCTCCATGCCCAACTCCCAACGCTCCAGGATGTCCTCCTCGGGCTCGGCGGGGCAGACGGTGCGGTACTCGGGCGTGCCGTCGGGGTCATGCAGCGAGTCGCGAATGTACATGGGGGGCGTGACCTCGAAGATGTCGTAGATCTCGCCGCCGGGCGGTCGGATGCCGCCGGCGCCCACGAGGACCAGGTGGCCGAACTGCTGCGGGCACATGGTGGCCAGCTCGGCGGCGATCCAGCCACCGAGAGAGAAGCCAATGAGGTCGGCGCCCTCCAGGCCCAGCTTGTCCAGCGCGCCCAGGTACCAGATGGCGAGGTCGTGGATGCTCATGGACCAGTCCAGCACGTCGGAGCCGCCGATGCCGGGCAGCGACGGGATGTGCAGGGTATGGTTCTGGGCCAGGGCCTGGTGGTAGCGCAGCCAGCCGGGATGTCCCAACTCGTCGGGCAGGATGACGATGGGGGAGCCGGAACCGCCGGAGACGACCTCCACGTTGGAGCCGGCCACCTCGGTGATGCTGGAAGTCCAGGGCTGCGTTGCAGTAGTCATAGCGTCAAAAGTCCTTCGTGGGGGGTGATGGTTCGAACCGCCAGAGGCGGACGTTTTCCACCACGCGCGGCTTGATATTGTGGAACGTAAGTCATCATAGCCGGCGGTATGCGATGGCGCAAGGCAGGGGGTTTTGTTTTGCATGGATGCACAGGGTGGACGGGATGTTTGATTGGATGGAGTTGATGGCTTGACCGGCTGACGATGGGCGGAGGGGACACCCTCACCCTAACCCTCTCCCATCGAGGGAGAGGGAACAGTCCGAAGGCCCACGCCCCGATCAGTTCAGCAGGGAGAGAGGGTTGGTATCTGGTATCATCCGGGCAGGCGGGTAGCGCCGAGACGGAATGACCATTGAACGACGCAGAATGCAAGGAGGATGACGATGGCGCTGACGATTGACTGCCAGGTGCATGCTTACCAGCGGAACACGCCGGAACGCCCGTGGGTCGGGTTTCTGACCGGGCCGGAGGAGGTTACGGGGGACGACATGGTGGCGGCGATGGACGCCGTGGGCGTGGACGGCGCGATACTGATCTCGCCATTCGCGATCTACGGCTACGACGCTAGCTACGCGCTGGAGGTGTACGCGCAGCATCCCACCAAGTTCGGGCTGGTGCGGCCCTTTGATCCCAACTCGGAGACGATTGACGCGGACGTGGAGCAGTGGACGTCCACGCCGGGCGTGGTGGGCTGCCGGATCATGTTGGCGAACAACGACTACGAGGCGGACCACCCTGGGCTGAACGCCATCCTGGCGGCCGGCGGGCGCGCCGGCGTGCCGGTGAATATCATGGCGGCGGGAAAGCTGCCGTTGCTGCGTCAGTTGGCCCAGCAGAACCCCGACACCCAGATCATCATCGACCACCTGGGCATCGCCCAGCCGTTCAATCCGCCGCCGCCGGACGAGCCCTTCGCCGACCTGCCCAACGTGCTGTCGTGCGCGGAGCTGGACAACGTGGTCATCAAGATCTCGGGAGCGGGCACGCTGTCGCACGCGGGGTTCCCGTATCCGGATATCTGGGAGCCTTTGCACCGCATCTTCGACGCGTTCGGGCTGGACCGGTGCCTGTGGGGGACGGACTGGACGCGGGCGGTGGAACTGCTCACCTACGAGCAGGGCGTGGAGGCGTTCCGGCTGACGGACACGCTGTCGGACTCTGATCGCGAGGTGCTGATGGGCGGAACGCTGGCGAACGTGTACAAGTGGACGCCGGGGGAGTAAACGCCAAGCTAAGCAGATCTCTCACGAGGGGCGGACGTTGTGTCGCCCCTTTGTTTCGGGCAGACGGGATCAGTATTTTGGGGTTCGACATGAGCCAAAAGCCCAAAGAAATTTGGCAAGGTAGAGTTGATGCTGTAAATTCCCACGCTGATCCTTTACGCAGTGCGAGAGACAAAAGACATGATTCGATCCATACTTCCCGCGATACTGGCGCTGACGTTAATCGGCGCGCTTGCATGTGATAGGGCGGATATATTCTCGCGGGACGACAATCCACAAAGTCAAAGCGAGAGCCCATCTGCTACTGCGCCAGCACCGACAGAAACAAGCGACGCTACCAGTGAAGCCGTCCCAAGGCCCACCATCGCTATGACAGACGTGGCCGGCGGAGCCTCTCGAGAAAACTTCGCAAAGTGTTTGAACGACGTATCGCAAGAAATCGCCCTGCTCCCTTGGGATTACGATGTCAAGGATGAGGAAACCGGTGAAACGTGGGATCTCGACGATTATCTATCTGGAAATCACGAGCAAATTCACACATTCAGAGTGCTAAGGTGCCATCAATTCGCACCCGTTGCCACGAGTAGGGAAGGAATTAATCGGTGTGTTCTGGATCAAGTTGGGTGGCTTCGAGAGGAGTATCCAGGAGGGGCCGTCCACGAGTCAGCGGTGTTATTCGCACTGAGCATTTGCGTACCGCCATATGAGCCGTAGGCCCACGGACGGCATCCCAGAAAACCTAGTTTGCTGACGACCCTAAAACGCGAGTCTTGCATAATGCCGGCATTGGTCACCGGGGGCGGATGAGTAGAACCGTCCACACATCCCGACGTACCAGGGGCGGGTCTCGAACCCGCCCCAATCCGTTGGCGGCAGACGTGGGCGTGGTGTCGCTATTTCGCCTCAAACTGGTGTGGCGGGCAGTGGACATCCATACATAACGTGTTGCAAGATGTAAATATACTGAATGCTGTCTTCTGACGTTGATGATAAAAAGCTGCTCACGATAGAGGATTTGGAATTGATATGTACACCATGATGAATCGCTTTTTCGCCAGGTTTGCCCTGGTCGCAGTGCTGGCGGCGGTGGCCCTGTTTGCGGTGGGCTGTTTCGGCGGCAACGACGATGCCCAGGCTGAACAGCCGGACGTGGATGCCACCATCGTGGCGGCCGCGGTGAGGACGATCCTGGAGGCTACGGCCGAGGCCAAGGCCAACGAGGTCCCGACGGCCACGCCGGCTCCTACCGCGACTCCCGAGCCGCCCCCGACGCCGACCGCGGTTCCGACCGTGCCGCCGACGCCGGAGCAGGTTGCCGCGCCCTCCGGATCCGGCGGCGGCGACGGTGAAGCGCTGAAACCGCTGCCGGTGGATGACCTGGGAGCGTTGATGGGCGAGCTGTCGGACTCCGAGCGCGCGTGTCTGGCGGGGAGTTCAGGCCTGACGCCGGACCGAATGCAGCAGTTGACAACGTCTCCTGAAATGGCCACTCCCGAGGAGCGTGATGCATTCCTGGGATGCCTGGGGCACGATGCGGAATTGCGGCTGCTGTTGACCCAGGTGTTGACCACCACCGGGCCGCTGAGTGTCGAGTCGTCCGAGTGCCTGCGCGACAGCTACGCGGGCGTTGACCTGGAGGAGTTGCTGGGCGGCATGGCGCCCGACCCGGGCAACGACGTGGCGGCGCAGCAGGCGATGGCCCGGGGCATGGTGATGTTCATAGTGTCCCTGTCGTGCCTGAATGAAGAGGAGTTCGCGTTGGCGGGGCAGGCCATGGGCTTCATGCCGGGCGAGTACGAGGGTTTCCAGTGCGTGCTGGAGGCGGCCGGCGGACAGGAAGAGCTGGTGGTGTGGTTGAGTCCCGGCGCCGAGTTCCCGGCGGAATTGTTCGAGGCGGCGCTGAACTGCGGGCTGCAGATGGGAGGCGGGCCGCCGCCTCCGGGTTAGGCGAGCCCCACGGCTGATATTAGGATTTACGTTCCCTAACGGAGTGTCCAGGGGTGGTTTGGACGGGAATTGGCATGGATGGAACCGCCGGCGGCGGACCGACGGGCCTGCGGCAGGATTTGCAGGATGATGGTGGGGAGGGCCGCATTTACAGGATCCGCCAGAGGCGGACAAGTTCAACAGGATAAATCGGAACAATAGGATTGGGGTTAAGGGCGTTGCGGTACAATGGCTCTGGGCACGGTAGGAAACCTAACGCCATGCTGTTCCAAGTCGATGCTTTCGACCTTCCGGAATGGGCGCACGATGAGCTAAGGGCCCAGTGCGCCGAACGTGCGATTGGCGTCGAAGAGTTCGTGAAATGCCTGGTTTGCGCTCACGTCAAATCCTTGCCGTCGCACGCCGGGGCTCAATTTACGGTGCCGCACGACATGGAATCCCAGTTGGTCGGCGAGGGTTTCATGGTAGTGCGGCGGAAGGGGTGGTGTTGACGCCATCTGAGCCGATGGCGTTTGAAGACGCGCTGGCCGAGTTTCAGAGCAACGGCCTCAGTGAGGATGACATTGTTCGTGAAATAGCCGGTTGATGCCGTTGCGGGTGGTGTGTGACACCAGCGCGGTGCTGGCGCAGATGACGCCGGACCCGCGCAGCGGAAGCATTCTGTGGCAGTGGATGGTGGATCGGGCGATGTAGACGGGGGTGTCCGAATACATGGTGCACGTATTTCGTGGCACAGACAGTTAACGACTCTAGGAGAGCCAGTTTCCCTTGATCATCTGGGAACATCATTGGAATGCTACAATCGAAACACAGGGTTCCATGCCAGTGTTTCAGGGCTCGAATTATAGCATTGTGCAGTTGTGATGCAAAAGGTGCCGTCCATTGATCGGGGAGGTCCGTATGCTAGAACAATATACCATAGCTGATCTTTTGACTTGGCTGACTGACAAAACTTTGGTCATAAACCGGGAGTTTCAGCGGAACAGTGGAGTGTGGCCTACCGCAGCGAAAGAATACCTCATAGACACGATCCTCAGGGACATGCCCATGCCGAAGATCTACCTGCGGACTCGCACTGACGTTAAGACCATGCGAACATACCGGGAGGTAGTAGATGGACAGCAGCGCTTGATGGCAATGCAGTCATACGCCAAGGACGATTTTCCGCTTCGACTGAAGGGGAACGACATGCCGGAGATTAATGGCAAACGCTATTCCGAGCTAGACGACGAATTCAAGCAACGTTTTTTGGAGTACGAAGTACCCGTTTATCAGCTGATGAACGCTTCTGACTCGTTTGTCTTTGACGTCTTTCAAAGGTTAAATACCTATAACTACAACCTGTCCCCGCAGGAACTACGTCACGGCAAATACCACGGTGAATTTCGAGACGCCGTCATCGCCAGCTCCCGACAATGGGCATTCCTGTGGGATCAATACAATGTGATAGCGAAGCGCGCCCGCATAAGGATGGCTGATGACGAATTAATGGCGCAGATGTTTGGGATTGTAATCGAAGGCGTAACCGATGGCGGACAAAGACGAATAGAAAGATTGTACAAAACGTATGACGCTTCTATGCCGGCCCGTGCTCCGCAGTTGGTCGATCGCACCTTGGATTATATCTCCGCCGACCTTAGAGACGTCTTGGAAACAAACTTAGCTAGGGCGCCTCACCTGCTGATGCTATTCGCCGCAGTTGCGCATGCCCTCTTCGGAATCCCCAATGGCGATATGGGTGCCGATATGCCTAAGCCCAACGATGCTGCGCTCAGCGACGTTGCTGTGGCTAGGAGGAACCTAGCCACTCTTTCAGATACGTTGGACGAAGACATCAGTGACGTCCCAGGTCGATTTCACGATTTTTTGCTCGCATCGTCCGGATCTACGCAAAGAATTCGGACGAGACGGGTTCGATTCAAGACATTTTATGAGGCGCTGATGCCTGATTCGGTATGAACTTATGCGCCAGGACAGTTTGTTGAACATTTACAGGCGATACGTCGCCCGCAGTAAGTCTATTGAGGCTAGGTTTTTGGCCAGACTTCCCTATCGATGCAAAGCAATTGAGAGAATGTGAACCCGTGCATGGAGATGGCTTGGCCTACCTGATGGTTCGCCTTCAACACCTATGGGGCGAATACTGTCGGGAATTAGTCGTACGTTCGGCGATAGGAGGGTGTACGACCAACACTGGTCGTGTCGTATCAGGGGTGCCCCAAGTGAAGAAGGTGGCGCATATTTCATCATTGCTAGGAATGGATCTGACTGACCCCAAGACCAAATGGGAACAACCGCGATATGCGAAGCGGCACGCACGAAAGATTGGGGTCGCAAACTACAACGAGATAGACTTAGGTCTAAGTTCAGTGTCGCATACAGCGAATAGACTTAGGAGCGTCAGAAATTATTTGGTACATCCCAACAAAAACACCGCGCCTAGATATTTGCAGTTGACCAGAGTTTACGGTCTACGTGGGTTACCTCCAGAGCAGTTATTGCGGCACATATTGCCCGGCGGCGCGACGGTTTTTGAAACTTGGATCGCCGAACTAGTTAGCGCGGCCAAGACGGCAGTGCGATAGTTGGGGATGCTTAAAGGCAGTGTATCCAACTGACGTAGGTCATTACAGAGGCAGAAACCGAGTGCAGGCCCTTTCGGACCTGCACCTCGTTGTGCTGAGTAGCGGCCGCAGCCGCCCGCCGTTAGGTGCCGGCGGGGCGGTGTTTTAGGCGGCGGTAGGTTTCAATGAGGGTGGAGGTTAGGGTGGAGACGGTCACCAGGCCCAGGGTGAAGGGGGCGGTCATCATGGCGGTGAGGCGGAAGGCCTCGGGGTAGACGCCGGCTACGCGCACGTCAAGGATGCTCACGGCGGTTACGAATACGGCGATGGCCGCGAGGAAGGCGAGTCCGGCGAGGCCGATGCGTTTCGTCCAACGGTATGAGTTCATCTCTCCTCTCTCCTCCTCGTCATGCATTCCGGTGCGTGGTGTCACAGTGGCCTTGGGTTAATTTTACCGAATGACGCAGGGTCGCCTGACTGGCGACTGGAGCATCTGCCGGCGATTTTGTCGGCTACCGTGTCTGCTAAATACGCCGGAATTGTGGGAGGGGATTTGCTGGGGCTCGTGGTTCGACAGGCTTCCGCCATAGGCGGACGTTCCGCACCATGAGTGGAAAGCGCAGGGATTTTCACCCTCACCCTGGCCCTCTCCCGCCAGAGGCGGACGTTCCGCCCGTCGAGGGAGAGGGGACTTGCGTCGCTCCTGAGCGCCATCCTTCGACGGGCTCCCGCCAGGGGCGGACGTACCGCAGGATGATCCTTCGACAGGCTCAGGATGAGCGGATCAATGTCACCGTCAGCGGCCCTCGCGGATGAAGTCGGCGGCGCGTTCGGCCATCATGATGATGGTGGCGTTGGTGTTGGCGCGGACGATGTCGGGCATGACGGCGGCGTCGATGACGCGCAGGTTGCTGATGCCGTGGACGTTGCAGTACTGGTCCACCACGGCCAGCGGGTCGGACGACGGCCCCATCTTGCAGGACACCGACGAATGGCCGGCGATACCGGCGTTCTGCTGGAGCCAGGCGTCCAGCGAGTCGTCGGAGGCCAGGTCGGCGTCGGTGGGTGAGAGACGTTCCGCCAGCAGGTCGGCGAAGGCGGGATGCTCGAACACGGCGACGGTGCGGCGCACGGCGTCGCGGAAGCGGTCAACGTCGCGTGGGTCGGTGAGAAACCGGAAGTCGAGATGGGGCTGCACGTCGACGTCGGTTGAGGTGAGGGTCAGCACGCCTTCGCTGTAGGGGTATTCCAGGCGGCAGCCGACGCGGATGTCGGGCGCGGTGCGGCTCTCGGGGTAGGACGTGGTGGGCTGCACCTGGATGTCGTTGCGCTCGGTAGATCCGGTGGCGGTGAAGCGCAGGCCGACCTGGTTGCGCGGCGCGTCGGGCGGCAGGTGGTTTTCGGGTTGCGAGCGGAACACGATGGACACCGACGGATGGTTCTTCATGCTGCGACCCACGCCGGGCAGGTCGTGGACCGGCTCAACGCCCACGGATCGCAGGTGGTCGGCGGGTCCGACGCCGGACAGCATGAGCAACTGGGGGGACGCGATGGCGCCGGCGGCGAGGATGATCTGGTCGCCGTCGACGACGAAAGTTTCGCCGTTGCTCTCGACTTCGACGCCAATTGCTCGTGGTTCGACAGGCTCACCATGAGCGGTTGGGGGCGAGCCATGAGCGGAAGGGTTGGCACCGTGAGCGGAGGGGGTGGCACCGTGAGTGGTTGGGGCGGCGCCATGAGTGGTTGGGGCGGAGCCATTGTCGAACACGATGCGTCGGGCTGTCACGTTGGCGCGGATGGTGAGGTTGAGGCGGTGGCGGCAGGCGTCGAGGTAGGTGATAGCGGTGCTCATGCGGACGCCGCCGGGGTTGTTCAGAGGCACCTGGCCGACACCGGTGGCGTCGGGATGGTTCATGTCGGGGTCGTCGGGGAATCCGGCGTCGCGACAGGCCTGGTAGAAAGCGGCGTGCAGGGGCAGCCAGTCCTCGCGGGCGTGCCGCCACACGGGGATGGGGCCGTCGGCCCCGTGGAAGTCGTCGTGGATGTCGGCGTCGTTTTCCAGGCGACGGAAGTAGGGCAGAGTTTTCTGGTATGCCCACTCGTCGTTGCCGGCGGCGGCCCAGCCGTCGAAGTCCTCGGGCGTTCCGCGCAGCAGGATCTGGTGGTTGATGGCGCTGCTGCCGCCGGTGACCTTGCCGCGGGCGACGTGGATGGGTCGCGGGTTCTGGGGCGTGGACTGGCCGACGAATGACCAGTTGTACGCCGCGCCCTCCTCGGAGGCGGCCTGGTTCATGTCGTGCTTGAGCTCGGCTGGTAGCTGGTCGAATGTGTAGTCCGGCCCCGCCTCCAGCAGCAGGACGGAGCGGTCGGGATCCTCGGAGAGGCGGTTGGCGAGGACGCAGCCGGCGGAACCGGCGCCGATGATGATGAAGTCGTATTTCATGTGGCAATTACCTAAACGGCCCTGGCTGGTCCGGAAGAACTCGTGCGTCAATCATTGCGGCAGCAATGGCTCCAGCTTATCCAGAAGTCCCTGCACTCGGTCCAGACCCTCAGCAACTTCGGCGCTGGCCAATTCGTCCTCGTAGAAGTTTTCGTGGAGGAGGTTGGCTCTGGCGAAATCGTCCGTGATGGCGCCGTCGCCCAGCTCCGCTCGGAGGCGTCCGACCGTGCGAAAGTGATGGCGATGCCGGCCATGCTCCCAACCCCGCTCCTCAGCGACGGCCTTCAGCATGAGGGCGGCGGCACCCCAACCCTTCTCCGAAGCCTGCCGCACATCGCCGGCGGCGAGTTCGGCCCGCGCTTGAGCCAGAAGATGGTAGCTTGATTCCCGGTATTTCTGTGTGGACATGGCTGACTAATTCTAACACCGGGTCCCCGACGGCGGCCGCCAGTTCAGCGTACCGGACAATTGTCTCCACATGTGCGAGTACGCTACGCCGTCTGCATCAGGTTTGGATGCGGTAGGCGCGGACGGCGGTGTCGTGCAACAGGTTGGCGCGTTCGGTGGTGCTGTAACCCTGCGACATGCGCTTGAAGGCGTTGTACATGACGTTGTAGGAGAAGGACACCTTGTCGGGCGGGAAGTTGCTCTCGAACATGCAGCGGTCGGGGCCGAACTGCTCGATGCAGTAGTTCATCCACGGGGCCATGGCCTCGGCCAGTTCCTCGGAGCCGATGGGAATGTCGCGGGCGTGCCAGTCGAACCCCCAGCGCGGCATCCCAAGGCCGCCCAGCTTGCAGACGACGTTGGGATTCTGCGCCACTGCGGCGATGCCCTCGCGCCATGCGGGTATCACCTCGTCGTCCTTGCCGGCGTAGATGCCGGTGCGGGACACGCCGCCGACGTGGTTGAGGATGATGGTCACCTCGGGCACGGCCCGGGCGAACTCGGCCACCTCGTTGAGTTGCGGGAAGGACAGCATGATGTCCAGCGACAGGCCCATGCTGGCGAGGACGCGGGCGCCGGCGCGGAAGGTGTCGTTGGCGAGGATGCCGGGAGTCTCGCGGTCCTCGATGGACGGGTCGGGGCTCCAGGTAACGTTGTGGCGGATGCCCTTGAAGCGGTTGGGGCTGGCGGCCTGCAACGCCTCCAGCACGGGCGCGACGTTGTCGCCGAGCTTGAGGTCGGCGTGGCCGACGATGGCGGCGGCGGCGCGTGATTCGCCGTAGGTTCCGCTGGCGCTGGCTGCGGCCAGACCCTGCACGAACTCCACCTCGCCCACGGGTTTCAGCTCGTCGGGTCCGTCGGCGCGGTACATGGAACGGGCCTCCACGAACACGGTGGAGCGGACGTTGTGGCCGGAATCGAGGTCGGCCATCAGCTCATGCAGCAGGTAACGCTGGTAGGGCACGCTCCCCAATCGCCCGTCCCAGAAATGATGGTGCGGGTCGCACAGGGGGATTTCGGGTTCGATGGATTCTTCCTGGGTCAGGGCCAGCCAGTCGTTGTTTCCGAAGGGCATTTTGATACCTCCTGAGCAGGTTGGCGTGGGCGTAGGTTCTGTTGGAATTATCTTGCTGGATATGCAGGGAATGGGCGTCGGCGGTCGATGCAAGGCGGGCCGCTACGATCCGCGGAGACGCCGGACTTCCTCTTCCAATTCGCGCACCCGAGTTTCGGCGCTCTCAGCGCGGGCTTCAGCCTGGGCGCGGGCGGATCGTTCGTCTTCCAGGGTGGCGATGTGGAGTCCGGTGTCGGGGTCGTACCATTCGAGGCGGCCGCTATTCCAACGGAGGTTGAGGTTCAGGACCTCGCTGTATCCTTGCAGCACGCCGTCAGGGAGTTCCTGTAGCGGCAATGGCTCGTACCGGCCATCGACGAGGCGGTCGCCGGCCAGCCGCGCGCCGTGGAATTCGCCCGTTTCGTCAAAGCGCCAGTACTCCGGTATGCCCAACTCCGCGTAATGCTCGCGTTTGTCGACCACGTCGATGCGGCCTGAGCTCCGGGACGCGATTTCCATCACGAAGTCCGGCGGCTTGCCCTGATCCGAGATGAAGTACGCGTTGCTCTCGTAGTACGCCGCCGGGTCCACGTCAAAGGCGATGAGCAGGTCGGGGAAACGCAAGCCGGTGATGTCATTGGTCGGCACGGGGCTCATGAAGAGCTCGCCGCCGACGAGGGTGGTTTCCGGGTTGCCAAGGTGCTGGATCAGCAGGTACGCGCTGCCGGTGGCGGCCAGATGTTTGAAGGCGGTCATCTTATCGGGCTGGCACTCGGGCGGATCCGGCAGTCGGTAACGGGTTGCCGATTTAGGCGCTTTGGTGGTCATGCTGAACCTCTGGGGCCAGCGCAGGGGCGGATTGCAGCCGAGCGGGCCCGTGCGTCGGATTATATCCGAACCGGGCGGGGTTGACGTGGGCCGATGATACCACTGCAAACGGGCGTGCCGGGCACGGCGCGATTGCGTGGCGGCGGGTGTATCATCCGCCAATCGTGACGGTTATCGGGAATTGGGCGGCCTCGCTGCGTTTCAGGGATTTTCGCCTGCTGTGGCTATCGACGGTCTTTTACTCCCTGGCCACGGGGATGGAGCAGGTGTCGGTCGGGTGGCTGATCTATGAGCTAACGGGGTCGGAGTTCATGGTGGGCGTGGGCGCGGGCGCGCGGATGCTGCCGTTCTTCGTGCTGGGCATGCTGTCGGGCGCGATCGCGGACCGGTGGGACCGCCGGACGCTGCTGCGCATCGGCACGGTGGGCGCATCGGCGGCGGCGCTGATCATGGCGCTGCTGCTGTTATTCGACCTGGCCAACGAGTGGGTCATCATCGCGCTGGTACTGGCGCTGGGGAGCGCGATGGCGTTCACCATCACGGTGCGGCAGACCTTCACCTACGACATCGTGGGTTCCGGCCACGCTCTGAACGGATTGGCGCTGGGCGCGATGGCGATGCAGGGCGGCGGGATCGTGGGGTCGCTGGTTTCGGGAGCGGTGATCGAGTACGTGGGTCCGGGCTGGCAGTTCCTGGCGTCGGCGGGAGCATACCTGCTGTCCGCCGCCGCGACGCTGGCAATCGCCAATCCGGGCCGCTCGCTGCGCACGTCGGCGGAGTCGGTGCTGCAGAACCTGGTCGGGTACGCCCGGCTGATGCGGGAACACCGGCTGATCCTGGCGCTGATGCTGCTAACGGCGACCACGGAGGTGCTGGGGTTCACGCACATGACGCTGCTGCCGGTGTTCGCCAAGGACGTGCTGCACGTTGGACCCGTTGGGCTCAGCATTATGACGGCGGGACGGCAGGCCGGCGGGATGCTGGGCCTGTGGCTGCTGGCCGGGTTGGGCTCCATGGGCAGGAAGGGATTGCTGACGTTCGCCACGGCCATCGGGTTCGGCGTGGGGCTGATGGCCTTCTACCTGACCACCAATATCTACACGTTCCTGGTGGTGCTGCTGGTGGTCAACGCCTGCGCGATGGCGGTGGACACGCTGTACAAGGCGTTGATGCAGGACCTGGTGCCCGACGAGGAACGGGGCCGCGCCATGGGCACGTGGGTGCTGAGCGTCGGGTTCGCGCCGGTGGGCCACGTTGGGGTCGGCGCGCTGGCCGGCGCAGTGGGCGCGCCGGCGGCGCTGCTGATCAACGGGGCCGTGCTGGCCGGGTTGAACGTGGTGACTGGGGTAGGATTGCCGCGCATCCGGCGGTTGGAGTGAAATGGCAAGCCTTACCCAGACACTTGCATCAGGAAAATTTGTTTTGGCGGCCTGGCTAATGACGATTTCGATAATGTCGCTGATGCTTGCGGTCGGTCTCGCCTGTGGTAGGTCTGAATCGGTACCGGAAATCGACGGCGCGACCTGGATCCTTGAGTCTATCGACGGCCAGCCGCCTATCGCCGACACCCACCTGACGCTGACGGTGGACGGACCGCAGTTCGGCGGATACGACGGTTGTAACGGCTTCGGCGGACGGCACGAGTCTGGAAACTCGGTCATCGGACGAAACGGAGCGATCTCAGTGCCGGAATTTGCGATTACCGCGGCAGGCTGCCCGACACCGGCCATCCTCGACCAGGCTGAGCGTTATCTGGACGTTATTATTCGGGATGCAAAAGCCCGTGTTACCGATGACCGCCTGCATATTGTCGATAGCTCGGGGGAGGTCGCGCTGGTGTTCGCCAGGGAGCAGCCATTGGTGGGGCAGCCCAGGGATCTGGTTGGCACCAGTTGGCGGCTGGTGGACGACGAGGCCACCTACGGTGGAGACGCGACGACAATCTTGTTCTTGAACTCCTGGGCGGCCACGGGAACCACCGTATGCCGAGATTACAGCATTGGGTACGCTGCATCCGAGGGACGCATCCGGATACCAGCCATGAGCATGTCCGGTTCCAGTGAGCCGTGCTCCAGTGAAGTTTCCCGGCAGGAGCACGAATTCACCGAGGATTTCGGGTGGGCGGATGAATACTCGATCAACCGGGCCGACGGGTCAGAACGGTTGACGGTGCGCACCAGCCGGGGCAAGACGCTGACGTTTGAACGGCTGCCGCAGTCAGCAAGTGCCATATTCGATGGGCAGTGGCGGCTGATTCGTTTCCTGGAAAGTCGTTCGGACGGCTCAGGAATGCGGTGGGCAAGCGATACCGACGTGGGCGTCAGCGAGAACATCACCGTCGTGTTCGATGAATGGTCTATAGCAGGGTCGCTCGGGCGTGGTTCTTGCGCGTACCGGGCAGTCGGACAGGACGGGACGCCGTTGGTGGGGGCGGATGAAACGATCTCCATCGCCGCCGCGATAGTAGCGGAAAATTCGTGCGACGATGAGGTCAGCATATCGCCCAAGCAGCAACAGTATCTGGATGCCCTGCCGACCGCGGAGCGTTACACCGTGTTCGGTGAACGGCTGGTGATCTTTACGTCAGACGACGGCGCGCTGGTGTTTCTACCGGAGTAGGCTACGACGTCGAACCGACCAACGATACCGCAGCGACGGTGTACCCATCGGCTGGGCTGCTGATCAACGACGGGGTGCTGGCTGGCATCCGCCCTCTGGCCTCTGGAGTTAACGGCAGCCGGTCAGATTGGTTCATTCCGACTGGTTGCGCAGGCGGCGCAGTTCGGATTCCAGTTCGCGCACGCGGGCTTCGGCCTCCATCCTGGACGCACGCTCCTGGTACAGGCGTTCCTGCAAGTCGCCAAACGTGACTATGTGCCGGTCTGTGGCCGGGTCGTACCAACCCAATTCGCCGCGCTCCCATCGCAAGTACAGGTTCAAAACCCTGCTGTACCCTTGCAACACATCCTCGGACAACTCGTGAATGTCGATGGCTTGATATGCGCCGTTCACCAACCGGTCCCCGGCCAACTGCGTCCCGTGATACTCCCCCGTCTGGTCAAACCGCCAGTACTCCGGTATCAGCAACTGCGCGTAGTCATCCCGCTTCTCACTCGTGTCGGTGTCCGCCGTGCTCTCAGACGCCACTTCCAGCACAAAATCCGGCGGTTTGCCCTGCTCCGAGATGATATAGCCGTTACTGGCCTGGTAGGCCACCGGATCCACGTCAAAGGCGATCAGCAGGTCGGGGTAGCGCGCCAATTCCCGGAAAGAACCCGGCTCCGCGATGATCCAGCGGTCGGCCGCTACCAGGGTGGTCGCGGAGTTGCCGAGGTGTTGGATGAGGTGATGGCTGTTGCCGGGCTGGTGGATGCTGTCGTAACTGGTCATCTCATCGGGCTCGCGCGGAGGCGGGTCCGGTAAGCGAATGTTGCCCAGGGCCCTGGGTGTTCTGACGACGGGTTTGCCGGCGTTGGTAGTCATGACGCACCTGGCGGAGGGTTTGCTTTCAGGCTTCGGTGAGGTAACGATCCAATCGACTGACCATGAGTGTCATCTGGTTGAGATAGATTCTGACGAACTCCGGGGACAGATTGTCCTCGTAGAAGTTGACGTGGAGGTTCTGGGCGATGGCAAACCAGGTGGCGATGTTTTCGTCCCCGGTTTGTGTATGCACGTCGCTTGCAATCCGCGCGAGGGCCGCGTGGCTGTGGTGTGGGATTCCATCCTTCTGGGCGATGGCCTTGAGCATCTGCGCGGTGGCTCCCCAGCCCTTTTCGGATGCCTGGCGGGTATCTCCCGTATCCAGTTCGTCCCGCGCTTTCTGGAGCAGTTCAAAGGCGCTCTGCCGGTATGAATCAGTGGACATGTTGATGCTCCCTCGCCTTGATTCGAGTATATCAGAGGGGTTCAGGCGCGATCGCAAGAGGACAGCGACGACGAGTCTATCGGTCGTCAAATGCGGTATCATTCCGCTGGAGGTTGGTGATGACCGCTGCTGGAAATGGAAGTAATTCACCCTTGGGCCGCGTGCTGATGGTGCAGGGGACGGCGTCTCACGTGGGCAAGAGCGTGCTGGTGTCCGCACTGTGCCGGATATTGCGGCAGGACGGGCTGCGCGTCGCGCCCTTCAAGGCGCAGAACATGTCCAACAACTCGTACGTGACGCCCGACGGCGCGGAGATCGGACGGGCCCAGGCGGTGCAGGCCGAGGCGGCCGGCGTGGAGGCGCGGGCCGAGATGAATCCCGTGCTGCTCAAGCCGGAGGCCGACAGCCACGCGCAGGTGGTGCTGATGGGCCGTCCGTGGATGTCGGCGCGCGCTCGCGACTACTTCGAGATGAAGGCCACCCTGTGGGAGTCGGTGGCGAAGTCGCTGGACACGCTGCGGAGAGAGCACGACGTAGTGGTCATCGAGGGCGCGGGCAGTCCCGCCGAGATCAACCTGAAGGCGACGGAGATCGTGAACATGCGGGTCGCGCTGCACGCCGACGCGCCGGTGCTGCTGTGCGGCGACATCGACCGGGGCGGCGTGTTCGCGTCGCTGGTGGGCACGCTGCAACTGCTGGATGACGCGGAGCGGGCGGCGGTCAAAGGGTTGCTCATCAACAAGTTCCGCGGCGACGTGAGCCTGCTCACCGACGGGTTGACCTGGCTGGAGGACTACACCAACAAGCCCGTGGTCGGCGTCATCCACCATTACCGCGACATCCACATCCCCGAGGAGGACTCGGTGGCGCTGGACATCACGCCGCCGGCGTCCACGGCGCAAGCGGTGCTGGACGTGGCGGTGGTGCAGGTGCCGCACATCTCGAACTTCGACGACTTCGACCCGCTGGCCCGGGAGCCCGGGGTGAACCTGCGCTATGTGCAGCATGGCGACCGTCTGGGCGACCCCGACCTGGTGATCCTGCCGGGCAGCAAGACCACCATCCCCGACCTGCTGTGGATGGAACGGCAGGGGTTGTCGCAGGCCGTTGCATCGGCGCACGAGCGGGGCTCAGCCATCGTGGGCATCTGCGGCGGCTACCAGATGCTGGGCAACACGCTGTACGACCCGGACGGCATCGAATCGACCATCGGGCAGGCCGACGGGCTGGGCCTGCTGCCGCTGTCCACCACGTTTGCCGGCAGCAAGGAGACCCACCGGGTGCAGGCCACGGTGCGGTCAGAGGCGAGTGGAAACGGCGGGCTGCTGTCGGGCGCGGCCGGCGAAAGCGTCGTCGGCTACGAGATACACATGGGCCGCACCGTGGGCGAGGGATTCGTGCCCGCGTTTGAGGTGAACGACAGAGCGGATGCGCCGGTCACTGCGTCCACCGCTTTCGACGGCGCGCTGGACGAGTCGGGGCGCGTGATGGGCACGTACATCCACGGCTTGTTCCACAACGCCGGCGTCCGGCGGGCCATGCTGGGCGAATTGGCGCGGCGCAAGGGCGTAACGCTGCCGGAGGGTGTGGACGTGGCCCGCGACCGTGAGTACGACCGGCTGGCCGACTGGGTGCGGAGCAGCCTGCGCATGGATATGGTGTACGAGATGACGGGCATCAATCCCGAGCCATGAGCAGCATCCACCTGGTACTGGGCGGCATCCGGTCGGGCAAGAGCGCGTACGGAGAGGGGCTGGCGGCGGAACTGGGCCAAGGACGGCCCGTGATCTACGTGGCCACGGGCACCGTGACCGACGACGAGATGGCGGAGCGCATCCGGCTGCACCGAGAACGGCGGCCAGCGGTTTGGCAGACGGTTGAGGCGCCGTTGAATCCGGTGGGCGCGTTGCGGGACGCTGGCGTTGATTCGGCACAATCTCCCGTCCTGCTGCTGGACTCGCTGGACGGGTGGGTGTCCAACCTGCTGATCGAGCACGAAGGCATGGATCGTAAAGAACTGGAGGGCCGGACGGTTGGGGCGGTACGCCGGTTCGCGTCCTACGTGGGCGAGATTGACGCGGACGCGGTGGTGGTGAGCAGCGAGGTGGGGCAATCGCTGGTGGCGACGTCATCGTTGGGCCGGCAGTTTCAGGATCTGCTGGGCACGGTGAACCAGGCGATGGCTGCGGACGCGGACGCGGTGACGCTGGTGGTGGCCGGCATCCCTGTGCGTATCAAGTAGGGGCGAATGATTATTCGCCCCTACACTGCCCTTGTGATAACCTCGCGGCAATGTCTGGCGATATGATCGGAAGCGCGACGGCGTCGGCCCCGGGAACCTGCGGCGAACTGGTGCAGGGCATGACGGGCGGCGCGCATTTTCTGGTCACCTGCCCCATCAACCAGTTCTCCAAGGCGATGGTGACGCTGCGCGCCGGAGGTTCAAGCAACGCTGAGCCGGAAGTAAGCGGGATTGACCACCTGCCCAAGGCCAGGGAGGCGGTGATCAAAGCGCTAGCAGAGTTGGCACCCCGCGTGGGCATCGCTGGGCTGAGCGCCGAGGTTGCCATCGCCAACCCGATTCCAGCCGGCAAGGGTATGGGCAGCAGCAGCGCAGACATCACGGTTGCCGTTGGCGCGGTCGGGATTGCGGCCGGTGCCCCGTTCTCGCCGGAATCGATCTCCCGAATCGCGCTGTCGGTGGAGCCAACGGACGGCGTGATGTTTCCGGGTGTCGCGCTTTTTGACCACCGGTGCGGCAGCATCGCGGAATCGCTCGGCCCGCCGCCGCCGATGGAGGTGATCGTCGTCGATACGGGCGGCACCGTGGACACCCTGGAATTCAACCGCGTGGACCGGACTGCGCTGTGGCAGAAGGTAGAATCGAGCACCGACGAGGCGCTGGAACTGGTGCGCGAGGGTGTCCGACGCGGCGATCCCGAACTGGTAGGCCGGGGCGCAACCATCAGCGCGCGGGCCGGACACCTGCCGGAGGTCGCTGAGTGGGTCGAGCGGGCGGCTGCGTTCGCTGAAGAGCAATCTGCCGCGGGAATCAACGTGGCCCACAGCGGGACGGTGGTGGGCATCCTCCTAGACGCCCGCCAGCGTCGCAGCAAGCCGGCGTATCGCCGAGCGTTGGAGGCGTTCAGCGACGCGGAGAGCGTGCAGCATTTTCGGGTTATCGGCGGGGGCGTGCGCGAATCGTATGCCTAAAATAGTTGGCTCAGAGCCTGCTCGGGAGTTATGGCGGGGATTGGAGAATTGGTGAAATCTCCAATGTCGCGGGTGACGACATGTCCCGCGCCAGCGGCTTGGGCAGCAGCAACCTGCATCGCGTCCTCGAAGTCGGCCATGGGCAGGGACAAGGCGTACCGCAGCGCGTCCGTTCCGGTCGGCACGACAATCAGGAAGTCGGTCATCCAGGCGACATAGAAACGAGCATTCGTGTTGCCAGTGGCCCTAGCCACCACGTAGTAAAAGGTAGCTACGCTGTGCCAGGCGACGAAAGCGGTCGTCGATGTGCGCTCAATATGACTAATCAAATCTCGGGACGGCCTGGGATCGGGCGGTCGGTTAAGCGCAACATCAATCAGTATGTTGTTGTCAATCAGCATTATGATAGATACTTCTCCACCAAGTACTCATAGCGAGCTTGGTCAGGGGTCATTCCGGGTGGCAACCTGAATTTGCCATGCAACCGGTGAGCGAAGGTCAAAGGTTCATCACCATGCTGACGCCGCCAGTGGAATAGATACTGGTTGGCATAGCCGGCGTATTTGCCGAACACCTGCCTGGCTTGTTCAGACGCTTCGCGGAGGTCTTTATCGCTGGGTTTAGACCCCTCGGAAAATCCCCATTCCGGATATGCCTCGGTGATGGCGCGCCAAACCCACAAGTCCACCGGGAATGCATCCAGTTGGTCGAGCGAAAATAAAGCGATGCAATCTGCGATTTTAGGGCCGATGCCGTTCGGCTTGCTCCTGTGGCGCGGTCCTTCCATCAGCGCGAGCATCACATCTTGATACGACGCGCTCCTGAGTCGGTTCGGATTCAATTCACCGTCTGCAAAGCGATACGCTGCCTTGACGATGTTCTTGTCCCGGTTCAACCCCAATTGCATCTTCTTGAGTTTCGTAACATGGTCGGGGTCCGCAAGTATTTGATCTGGGGCTGGGAACGTGGTGTTGATATCGCCAGCCAACTGTAACGGGTGTCCGAACTCACAGGCTATCGTTTCTACAATCGCGCTGATACGCTTGACATTGTTATTTGCCGAGCATAAGTAGGCTACCGTGCACTCCCACGGGTCTTGCCGAAGGATACGCAACCCCGGGAACTCCTCGATGATTGTAGCCATCTTGGGGTCGCGGGCGATGCTGGCGTAGACTGCCGCGATGTCGTCGTCCTCCCGAAAGTACCTCAGTAGCATAGCGTCATCTTTATCCGTGGCTGGCCTTTTCCCCTCCGGGCAGCCAATGCGGTACGTGACGGGGCCGTCCACTCCGTCGGGCTGGCGGATATGGATCAGGTTTTCTCCGATGACGCCGGAGAACCAGCCTTCGCTCAGCGGCCGCCAGCGGAACGCCTGGCCCATCATCAGGCTGAGTTCCAGGTTGAATGGTTGCTTAATTTCCAGTTGGCGCGTCATTTCAATCCCCGCTTTGCCGTTTCGATTGCCAACGCTGATACCCAAGTATGGCGGAGCCGGCCGATAGCAACAATATGGCCCCCAGCACGGACGTTAGGGCTACTCGCATGGTGGCGTCGAACCAGAACCCGCCGGGGAACAGAATCAGCAGGTAGTCGGTGTAAGGGTTCAGGATCCACAGGTCGTTAGCGAAGCTGAGTTGGTGGAACAGCAGGAACAACTGCTCGAATGCTGCGATCGACGCCAATCCCACACCCACCACGGCCAGCAGCGTTACCGCGCCGCCCCATGCGGCCAGACGTGCCGCCGGCGCTATGTATTCCCGACGTTGTGTCGCAAATCCCGCCGCCAGGGTTGCCAGGATCCACAGGCCGGAGCCGAGGGCGACCCAGTAGGTGCCGCGCACCAGACGCTTTACGTCGTACATGTGGGCGATCTCGCGCTGGTTGAACACATCCTGCTCGATGCCGTAGATGGGGGCGCGGACGCTGAGCGGCTCGGTTCGCGTGTTGAAGTAGCGGCGGAGTTCGGCGCCGATGGCGATGAGTTCGGCGTCGGTGATGCCGGAGCGCTGGGCGGTGTCGTATCGCTGGAACCCGTTGCGATAGAGGCCGGCGTCGTTCACCGCCCAGGCCACCGAGCCGGCCACCAGGAACAGCAGGCAGGCGGGGATCGTTAGAATCTGCGCCGCCGACCGGGTACGAGTCGCCAGCAATCGGCGGTCAGTCATCCGTGGGACGTTGGCGGTGTCGAAATACCTCAGCCAGGGGAATGGCGAGACCGGGCAGCAAGGGCGTGGTCAGCGTGTCGGAGACGGTCAACACGGCGCGTTCGGCGTATTCTCCGTCGTGCAGTTCCAGCAGGGTCGCGGTATCGTCGCTCGGGTCAACGATCCAGTATTCACGGACGCCGGCCTCGGCATAGAGTTGACGTTTGCGCACCAGGTCGCGGCTACGGTCGGTGGACAGGACTTCCACTGTGATGTCCGGTATTACCTCAAAATAGCCGCGAACCATCCGATAAGGCCGGCCGGCAAGTATGACGGCCAAGTCTGGGACCAGTACGCGGCGGGAACTGGGCGACAGGATAGTGACCATGTCTGCGTGAACTTGGGCCGGCGGCTCCGCAAGGCCATCTATGTAGGTGAAAATGAACATGTAGAGCCTCATCAGTATGAACTGATGGACAGGTCGGGGTCGGGGCATGATGTAGAGTTCTCCGTCGTCCAGTTCCATTTTCTGCTTTTCTTCCGTGTCGGGCAGATCCAGGAACTCGGCGATGGACATTCGGGTTCCGGCGCGGATGAGTTTCGTGACCATGGCAAGCCTCCTCGCGGGCTTTCGTACAGTACAGGTTACCGGAAAGTGCGTCGGCTGTTCAAACGGCGGCAAGGCTTTGGAGTGGCCCTTCGACAGGCTCAGGGTGAGCGGATAGGAGTGGGATGGGATATACTGGCCCGCGCCATGAGTACCAATCACGTTTCACCTATTCCTGAGGAGCGCATTGGTGAGTTCCAGTCGCTGATCGACATCGTGGCGCGGTTGCGCGGGCCGGGCGGCTGTCCCTGGGACGCCGAGCAGACCCACGAATCGCTGAAGCGCAACCTGCTGGAGGAATGCTACGAAACCCTGGAGGCCATTGATGACGGTGAGCCGGCTGAGCTGGCCGATGAGCTTGGGGACATCCTGGTGCAGGTGGCCTTTCACGCCGACATCGCCCGCGCCGCCGGCGAGTTCGACATCGCCGACGTGCTGACGGCCATCAACCGCAAGCTGATCCGCCGGCATCCTCACGTATTCGCGGATGGCTCCGCGTCGGATGCGCGGCAGGTGGAACGCAACTGGGAGCAGCTGAAGGCCGAGGAACGGCGGCAGGCCGGCAAACCGGAACCCTCCGCGATGGACAGCGTGCCGGCGGCGTTGCCCGCGCTCACGGCGGCGCAGCTGATCCAAGACCGTGCAGCGCGGTTCGGTTTCGACTGGGACGACGCCGGCGGAGTGCTGGACAAGCTTGCGGAGGAAATCGGCGAGTTTCGGGACGCCGCCACCGATGAGGAACGGCTGGACGAGTTCGGCGACGTGCTGTTTGCGCTGGTGAACGTGGCGCGGTGGTCGGGCATCCAGGCCGAGGACTCGCTGCGCCAGGCTAACGCCAAGTTCCGCAACCGCTACAAGGTGATGGAGAGGCTGGCGTCAGAACGCGGTCAAGAGTTCGTCAAGCTATCTCTGGAGGAGAAAGAAGCGCTCTGGCAGGAAGCCAAGGGCGCTCACAGGGATGCGTTGGCGTTGTAGGGGCGAATGATTATTCGCCCCTTGTATATTGGTGAGAACCATCAGGCGATCGGGCGCGGCAGACCGTTTCGCCCCTGGGTTCCAGAAACCGATGCGTAGCTGGGTCGCCGCGCCGTTTCCTCACAGCAGCCTGTACAGTTGTTTGGGGCTCGACCCCGTATGAGCAAGGCCAGGCCGGTGAGGATGATGCCTGACCCATCAGGAGGTTCGGCACCTTGGCAAAGCATAGCACAACCGTAGGCATCGACGTGTCTCAGGATGCCCTGGACATCTGGGTTCATCCGGTGGGAGAGTCCTGGCGAATAGACTACCGCACTGAGCATCTGCGGGAACTGGTTGAGACCCTACTGGGCTGGTCACCAACAGTCATCGTGGTGGAGGCCACCGGAGGACTGGAGCAGCCACTCACCGCCGCTCTGTGCACTGCTGGGCTGCCGGTGGCCGTGGTCAATCCACGCCAGCCTCGGGACTTCGCCCGAGCCATTGGTCGTCTGGCCAAGACCGACCGGTTGGATGCTCGAGTTCTGGCCGCGTACGGCGCCGCAGTCAATCCCGAACCCAGACCACTGCCCGATGTTCAACAACGGGAACTCCAGGAACTGGTGGCACACCGGCAGGGGCTGATCGACACCCGCACCGCCGAGTCCAACCGTCTGGGCAGGACCACCTCTACCACCGTCCGAGATGCCATCCAGGCACACATCGACTGGCTTGATGAACAGGTCCGGAAGGCCAACGCCGACATCGCCGCGCTGATCCGCGACAACCCAGCCTGGCGCCAGCAGTCCCAACTCCTGCAGTCGGTCCCCGGTATCGGCCCAGTGGTGTCCGCTACCCTCATCGCACGGCTGCCCGAACTGGGACAGCTCAACCACAAGGAAATCGCGGCCCTGGCCGGACTGGCGCCCTTCAACCGGGACAGTGGCCAATGGCGGGGCCGTCGCAGCATCTGGGGTGGCCGTGCCGCAGTGCGTTCTGCACTCTACATGGCCACCGTAGTCGCCACCCGATTCAACCCCGCCATCAAGACCTTCTACCGACGACTCCGCGACGCCGGTAAACCCGGCAAGGTCGCCCTCACCGCGTGTATGCGCAAACTCCTTACCATGCTCAACGCCATCGCCCGGGACCGCCAACCCTGGCAGCACACTCCTCAAACCTCACCTTGACACCCAATACAGTTGCTACGGTTCGTGCGCCGTATAGTTGCCCAACATCCCCGGCTCCAGGAAGTAGATGCCGCCCGACGCCAGGGTCGCTATGTTCTCCAGCGCGGGAAGGTATGAACTGCTGGCGCGTCCGGGCAGCCCGATGCGGCTGAAGAACGGTCGCTTGGGTCGGTAGTGGCGGATCCTGCGCCGCGCCCCGCTGAGTCGCATGGCCTCGGCGATGGCGTCGTCGATACCGCCCTGCCGGTCGATGAGCCCCAATTCCTGCGCCTGTCGCGCGGTGTACACCTCGCCAGTGGCCAGCTCGCGCACCTGCTCGTCGGTCAACCTGCGATTGTCGGTCACCACAGAGACGAACAGGTCGTACATCTGGCTGATCAGGCTCTGGAACTTGTCGGATTCCTCGTCGGTGGGCATGCGCCAGAAGCCGGACATATCCTTGAGCCGACCGGCCTTGAACACCGAGAACTCCACGCCCAGCTTGCCGAACAACTGCTGCAGGATGGGCCGCAAGTAGATCACGCCGATGGATCCCACCAGTGCGGCGCGCGAGGCCATGATGGTGCCGGCGCCGCACGCGATGTAATAGCCGCCGGAGGCGCCCAGGCCGCGGATGTAAGCCACGACCGGCTTGCGTCGGGCAACTTCTCGGACGTTTTCGTAGATCAGGTCGCTGGCGGTGGCGGACCCGCCCGGCGAGTCGATGTCCAGCACCAGCGCGCCGATTTTGCGGTTGTTCCGGACGTTTTCCAGCAGGCGGGAGTACTCGGGTTCCTTGATGGCGGTGCCGATGACGCCGTGCATCTCGATAACGGCAATGCCGGGCTTGCGCTTGAAAAAGAGCATAATTGGGTGTCAATCCGTCTGGTGATGTTACGATTATACACGGCGGATCGGCAGCACTGGGTGACCAACTAACCTGGCATAGACCGGCGACCGTACGCATGGGGAAGCATCATGCCTTTGACCAAAGCAAAGTTCGAGAATTTCACCGCTTTCAAGGATCTGGAGGTGGAGTTCTCGCCGGGCATCAACGCGCTCATCGGGGAGAACGGCACGGGCAAGACGCATTTGATGAAAGCGTGCTACGTGGTGTGTGACTCAGACCAAGAGGATTGGGCTTTAACTCGCAAGTTTGTCGAGGTGTTCCTGCCTTCGGGCCGCGAGAGCAGCAGGTTAGTGCAGCAAGGACACAAACAAAATGACGGTGCCGTCGAAGTCTACATGGACGGGTGGTTTGCACGTTGCGTCTTCGAAGGTACTGGCTTGAAATACACTACTTCGTTAATCAAGCCGCCAACGCCTACAGTACGGAGTGCTTTCATTCCAGCGAAGGACGTGCTGGCTAATGCTCCGGGGTTTCTTTCTTTGCACGCCGCCCGCGAAATCCATTTCGAGCAGGTATATCCGGACATCTTGCTCCACGCTTATTTGCCTGCTTTGCGTGAACCTGTTGACGAGACTCACCAGCGAATGCTTGACATTTTGGAAACCGTCATCGGCGGCAAGGTCGTGTTCAAGGGTGAGGAGTTCTTTCGCAGCAACGAGCAGGGCGACTTAGAGTTCACGTTGCTGGCGGAAGGATGGCGGAAGCTCGGTTTGTTGTGGCTGCTGATACAGAACGGAACATTGCAGAACGGCTCGGTTTTGTTCTGGGACGAGCCGGAAACCAACCTGAACCCCAAGATGTTCAAGGTAGTGATTGAGGTGCTGTTGGAGTTGCAGCGGGCAGGGGTGCAAGTTTTCTTTGCGACGCACGACTATGTCATTCTCAAGGAGCTTGACTTGCAGATGACGGAAGAGGACGAGGTGGCTTTCCATTCACTGCACCGCGATGAGACCGGAGAAATCGCGTGCCGCACTACGCACCACTATCTCGACATTCGCCCCAACGCGATTGATGAAAAGTTCACCGATCTATACGACCGGGAAATCATGCGCTCCTTCGGAGGCAGCCTGCTATGATCGTGCTGACCGAGGGGAATCTGGAGATCACGATCAACCACGAAATCAGCGCGCGCAAATTCGATGATCCGAGCCATGGATTGAGCCACTGCATGCGCGCCGTGGATTTCGTTGTGGAGTTCGCCGACAGTTACCTGTTCATTGAAGTCAAAGACCCGCAGGATCCGAATGCCCCCGCCGGAGTTGACCTTCAGTACGCTCAGACTTTGCTGTCCGGCGGGATCACCGATGAATTCAAGCAAAAGTACCGCGATTCTTTGCTTTATGAGTGGGCTTCGGGGCGAGCCAATAAACCAATCGACTATTCAATCCTGGTGGGATTGGACCTATTGACCGAACCCAACTTGCTCCTGACCACAGGCATGTTGCAACGAAATGTCCCTTTGCTTGGCCCGGGGTCTCAACCGTGGCCGCGCCCGCTGGTCAGGAATTGCGGTGTGTTCAACATAGAATCCTGGAACAGATCTTTCCCAGCATTTCCGGTGCGTCGTCTGCCTTAGCCCGCATTGCCGCCGGACGCTTCCCGCGTTATTCTGACCCCATCCAATCGACCCCAAGGAGAACCGCCATGCAATTCGGCCTGTTCATGATGCCGCTGCATCCGCCGCACCGTTCCTACGCCGACTCTTACGACCGTGATATGGACCTCCTCCAAGCCGCCGACAGGCTGGGGTTTCACGAAGCATGGATCGGCGAGCACCTCACCGAGCGGTGGGAGAACGCGCCCTACCCTGACCTGATGATCGCCAAAGCATCGGCCATGACCGAGAACATCCGCCTCGCCACCGGCGTTACGCTGCTGCCCATCCACAACCCCATCGAGCTGGCCCACCGCATCGCCATGCTGGACCACATGACCCGCGGTCGGCTGTACTGGGGCATTGGGCACCGCGCGATTCCCACCGACCTGCAACTGTTCGGCATGGACCCCGGCCAGGGCGACGACGTGCGCCGACGCGCCGCCGAGGTGCTGGACGTAGTGCTGAGCCTGTGGGCGTCGGAGGGCAAATTCGAGTATCACGGTGAGTTCTTCGACATCGAGGCGCCGGAGCTTGACCCGGTGCTGGAGCGCGGGCTGCACATGAAGCCCTTGCAGCAGCCGCACCCGCCCATCGGAGTGGCGGCCACGTCCATCGGCAGCAGCAGCATTCGCGTGGCCGGACGCGAGGGCTACATCCCCATGAGCAGCAGCAATCTCGCGCCCAAGTACCTGGCCGACCATTGGACGACCGTCGAGGACGCGGCGGCGGAGGCCGGCCGGGAGGCCAAGCGTTCCGACTGGCGCATTGGCCGGGACGTGTTCGTGGCGGAGACCAGCGAAGAGGCGCGGGAACGCGCTCACGCCGTGCTGGGGCGTAACTACCTGCAGCACCAGTTGCCCAACCGGCTGGGGTCAGGACTCATCCAGGCCACCAAGATCGACCCCAACATGACCGACGATGAACTCACCGTCGATTACATGATGGACAACATCTGGATCGTGGGCGACCCCGACGAGTGCGCCCAACGCATCCGCCAGCTTTACGACGAGGTGGGCGGCTTCGGGCACATGCTGTGCATCACCCAGGACCCAGACGACCACCAGTGGGAGATGGACTGCCTGCGCCTGATCGCCGAGGAGGTCGCGCCGCGGGTGAGCGATTTGACGGGCGAGCCCGATTAGTCACACTGTGCCTAGCACGAAACGAAGTGGGGCGGCCGAAAAAGCCGCCCCATTGCTTTTCGCGGGGACTTGCACAGGTATCGATCAATAGTCGTATGCGTGCTCTTCCGACTCCTGGCGGATAATTGTCACACCGAGTTGTTGGGCAACCGCGCCGATATCGTCAGGCCAGGGGTAATGGGTGGCGAGGAACGCGTCGGCGCGCACGCCGGTGACTCTGCCAATAATGGCAGCGCGCGCCGCGGCATTTTCCAAATCCCGCCGATTGAACGTGACCGATGCTTCAACCACGGCCAGGCGCTCCGAATGGCTGACATCATCCTGAGCCCTGGCGATGATATCTGGGCTCAGGCCGTGCTCGTACTCCGGCCGGCTGATGAGATCGTTCCGACGGGCTTTAAGGAGTTGGTTGTTGATCAGTTCGCGGTCGGCCAGAACCGGGCCGTCGAGGAACCCGTCAAGGATTACTCCAATGTAGTAGCGGCACGAATCTTCGTAAGTCAGGCCTCTCATCCTGCCCACGTGGCCCTCCAATCGCTTGGTTGAAGCGGTGTTTTCGCTCAGCATGCTGGTGTTGTCGTCCAACCGCCGCGCGTTTTCATCCAACCGCCGGGTGTTTTCATCCAACCGCCGGGTGTTTTCGTCCAACCGTTCGTTAACAGACTGGAATTGTTCACGGGTCTCCTCACGGAAGCCATCAAAGTCTTCACGGAGTTCATCGACCCTCTCGGTCAAACCGTCCACCCGCTCGGTGAGCCCGTCCACTCGATCAGACACTCCCTGCACTTGGCCCGGCAACGCCAGAAAGTCCTCAGTGAGCAGGGCACGCAATACCGGTTCGCGCACCTCAGGGTGCGCTTCGATGGTGGCGAGGATCTGCCGTATTGGGTGATCCGGGGGTAGATCGAGATCGAGGATTGGGGCGGGCAATTTGGTTCTCCGGCTTCGGTAAGTGGCCGGCGGTGTGTTTTCAGGTTATCACACCAGTCACATCGCCAACGCAACCAATCTTTATGGCTACCGGAACGCAGGGAAGACGTGTTTGCCGAACATCTCGATGGACTCCATGACCTTGTCGTGAGCGACGGTCTCAGTGGCCATGAGGAACTGGAGCTGGTCAACGCCGGTGGCTTCGTGCATTTTGGCGGCCCTAATGCAGCTGTCCGGGTCGCCGGCGACGATGACGCCGCGCTCGGCCAGGGTGTCCGCGTCGAACTCTTCCCAGATCTTCTGGGCGAGCGCAGTGCCGCCCGACAGGTCCACCGATCCGTCCGCATCCGGCGCGCCTTCGGCAGGTACGTCCACGTACCGGGAGAAGTTCTGCTGCAGGTGCTCGGGGATGCCGCCCCACTGATCCAGCAGGCGCGCGTACACATCCTTCTGGTCCTGGACGTAGGGACGTCCCGGGCCGAAGAAGGTTTTGAGTGAGTCCGTGCAGAGCTGGCGGGTTTCCGAGTTGTCCGGTCCGCAGAGGCCAAACACCGAACTGAGCCACTGGTTGTTGACGAATTGGCCCACCGGCTTGGCATTCTTGATGTTCTCCCGGTAGGCGGCGATGTGGGGCTCCAGCACCGACGGCGCGCTGACGCCCAGGGCCATCACGCCGATGCCGCGTTCGGCGGCCAACTCGTAGGTAGCCGGCTGCAACGCGGCGACCCAGATGGGCGGGTGCGGCTGCTGGTAGGGCTTGGGGAGCACCTGGCGCGGCGGCACGTTCCAGTACCTGCCTTCCCACTCGAAGTAGTCTGAGTCCCAAATCTGGGGAATCATCTTCAGGGATTCTTCCCACATCTCCCGGGTCTCCCGGGGGTCAATGCCCATGCCGGTCTGCTCGTAGGCGGCGCTGCGTCCCGTGCCCATGTCGACCCGGCCGTTGGTGAGGTGGTCGACCATGGCGACGCGCTCGGCGACGCGCACGGGATGGTGGTAGGGCAGGATGATGACGCCGAAGCCCAGGCGGATATTCTTGGTCATCTTGCTCAGCGCGCCGAAGATGACCTCCGGACACGGAGACATGCTGAAGGTGGTCAGGAAGTGATGCTCCACGAACCACACGTAGTCGAAACCCATCTTGTCGGCCAGGCAGACCTGCTCGATGGTTTCCTCGATGACGGCGTGATCGTCCAGTTCGGGACGCTGCATTTCGTATGCCAGGCCGAATTTCATAGCGTAGTGCTCCATTGTTGGTTTTGAGGATGGTAGCGGGATTGTACTGCCGGGGCGGAATGTGGGCAATGATAGAATTGGCGGGCACATAATCGCCGGATATACAGGAGATAACTCATGACCTTGAATCGCAATATTGTCGTCGCTGCCATGATCGTTAGTGTCGCCATGGTGATGTTCGCAGTTGCCTGCGCTGGTGAACCGGCAGCGTCGCCCGCCGCGCCACCCCCTACCGCCGAAACCGTTGCTGCGACCACGGCCCCGCCTGCCGCGACGGAGGTTCCGGCCACTCCCACCACCGCGCCGCCCACGGCAACCACGGCGATGGCAGCCACCGAGGCAATGGCGGCAACGGAGGCTCCCACAGAGCCCCCACCCGAGCCGGCCACCGCCGCGGCCATGCCATCCGGCGGGGTGACGGTGTTCACGCTGGGCGAGGGAACCATCGCTCGGTACAAGGTGGAGGAGGTGCTGGCCAACACCGGATTCAAGGTGGCGACGGGCGAAACTATGGACGTGGAGGGCGTCATCGCTTTCGACGCGGATGGCGCCGTTATCGCGGACGAGAGCCGCATCGCGGTGCAGGCAGCGACGCTGCGCACCGACAGCAACCGGCGCGACGGCTACGTGCGCAACCGCACGCTGGAAACGGACACCTATCCGGAGGTGGTGTTTGTGCCGACTGCAATTGAGGGACTGCCCGAGTCAATTGCCGACGCCAGCGGCCATGCGCATGTGCACATCACTGGCGACCTGACGGTTAAGGACCAGACGCGCGAGATCACTTGGGACGGCGACATTGATTTCCCGGGCGACGGCACGGCCAGCGGTTCCGTTGCGGTCACGTTCACCTTCGACGATTTCGGCATGACCAAGCCCAGCGTGGCCATCGTCCTCAGTGTCGAGGATGAAATCCTGCTGGAACTGGACTTTATCGGGACGGTTACGGCGCAGTAATCAGGACGATCTCCCGCTGAACGGGAACGAAACATCCGAGCCCCAAGAGAAGTTGGTGGGTTGAATTCCTCATCTCCAGAAACAATAATCGAAAATAAATGGACAATTCCCGTCTGAAATAGATATAATGGGTGCAAGGTATCAACATCGTACCGGGAGAGCACCATGACAGGTATAGTGTTGGGGTTGATAGTGATGGGGTTCGTCCCCGTGACTTTCTTCATCTGCGATGGCAGTGAATACTCATGCCAAGTTGTGCGGGCGGCGAGCGTGTTGTTCGGGTTAATGGCCCTCGCGATGACCGGTGTACTAGCAGTGGGGGTATGGCGCGACAAGTACGAAGCCAAAAATTCCGATCGGCCAGAACGACAGTGATATGGCGGATCTTCTTTCCCTTGGTATCCCGCTGGGGCTAGCGCTTATCATCAACACGTTGGCGGAGTGGGCTTTGTTGAGCAGGGACAATTCTCTGGAACTGGCTCTGGCGAAATCGGTCAAAGCTATCGTCATTCCTTTGTTGATCGCGGTGTACGCCCTGGTAATCGCCAATGCGATCAATTTGGCGGGAGTCTAGTCGTTTTTGCTGAGAACGATTTCCCGCTGCACCTAGGACGACGCGTAAGGGCAACTGAATGGCACGGGGCTGTCGATGTCCCTCTCCTATGAAATAAAATGGATTACAAATGGACAAATCTCGCGCAACGTAATTGCAATTGCCGCCTGACGCAACGGGGCCTTTTCAAAGTCTCGTATGGCGGCCTTTCACCTCGAACCGTCATTCCCGCTTTGGCCGGAATCCAGCAGACTATCGTGTTCGAAATGTTCTGGATTCCGGCTTTCGCCGGAATGACGGATTAACTTTGAAAAGGCCCTGCTGACGCAAGGAGGCGCTTTGACGACCACCTCGATTCATGACCGTGTGGCAGAACTTTTCGCCGATGCCCGAATGGTCCACGCTCAGGCGTTGGGACGCCTTGAAGCGGGCGATATTCGGGACGCGGCGGAGAAGGCATGGTGCGCTACAAAGCGGGCCACCGACGCGCTCATTCTGTCACGAACCAGTGAGGAGCCAGTAACCACCGCTCGAACTACCGACGAACTGGATGCATTCGTGGATCGGGAGCCGGCGGCCCGAACTCTCCTGGGTCGTTATTACAGCCGCCTGGGGCAACTGCACGGCGCTTGCTTCTACGACGCGCTTTGCAATCCGCAAACGGAGCGCCGAATCAGGGAAACTGCCAGGTACATCGACGACGCAGAGAGCCTGTCTGCAACGTAGGAGTTGCAGGGGCCTAATCGCTGGGGATGAGAACGATCTCCCGCTGCACGGGGGATGAGGCATAGGGCCCGTTCTCGCTCATGTAGGCGTCGATCTCGGAGCGGACGCCGAATTCGGGCAGGTAGATGCCCGGCTCTATGGAGAAGCCCACGCCCGGGATGATGCGGCGCGTGTCGTGGGTCTCGAAGTTGTCCAGGTTGACGCCCTCTCCGTGCACGGTGTGGTAGATGCTGTGGCCCAGGCGATGCGTGAAGTAATCTCCGTAGCCGCGATCCGTGATGTACCGGCGCGCCACGTCGTCGGCCTGCCAACCCTGGATCGGGTCGCCGGCCGAGTGGGAGTCCTGCAGGAAAGCCAGGGCTGCGTCGCGCGCGCCCAGGACGATGTCGAAAATCTCCCGATTGCGTGCCGGCGGGTCGTCGCCCACGTAGGCGGTCCAGGTGATATCGGCGTACACGCTGCCCGGGGTGTCCTCGCGCGCCCACAGGTCGATCAAAACCCAGTCGCCGGGCGCGAACACGCTGCTGCCCTCGGGTTCCGGTTCGTAGTGGGGGTCCGAGCAGTGGGCGTTGGCGGACACGATGGGCCCATCAGCAGTAATCAGCCCTTCCTCGCGGAAGCGGCGGCGAATGAACTCGGCGATCTCAAACTCCGTGACGCCGTCGGACAGCCGTTGCCCGATACGTTGGAATGCCTGGTTGACGATGCGGCCCAGGGTGTCGGCTGAGCGCTGGTGACCGGCCAACTGTTCCGGCGACCAGCGTTGCGTCGCGTACTGCATCAGGTCCGCCGAAGAGATTACATCCGCCCCCATGCTGCGCACCAGCTCCACGGTGCCGGCATCTACGCGGGAGACCCGAGGTAGGCTGTTCCGTGGCGAATACTCCATGGCAACGCTGGAAGCTCCGGCCAACGTGTCCCGCAACGCTGATTCCAGCGTGACGCGGCTGCTGTACACGACGGTCTCCACACCCGAATCAGCGAACTTGCCGGCGTCCACGTGGTGAGTCAGCAGGGTCGGCGAACCGGAGGCCGGAACGTAGAGGAACACCGGTCGGGTGACGTGCCCCGATGCCGGCGCGACCTGCCCCAACACCGGGTTGCAACCCAGGTAATCGTAGATCAGCCAGCCGGGAACCGCTTGGTTGGTGAGGAATTCCTGGGCGTCGTGAATCATCTGCGCGTTGGCCATTGGGTTCCTCCTGCCGTCCGCCATAGGCGGATCGGACGGGTTCAGGCGTAATACTGCCGGTGTCTGCCGCCGTCCAGGATGATATTGGCGCCGGTCAAGTATGAGGCGCGGGACGACGCCACCATGGCGACGACATCGCCGATTTCGCAGGGCTGCGCCATCCGGTGCATTGGAGTATCGTCCTCCACGTGATTGCCGTGGGAACCGTTTTCCCCGGGGCCTCCCGATGGCGCGCGGCCGCTCGCCCGGTCGCGGCCGTTCCCATCCGCGTCGCCGTTTTCCGAATCGTCGCTCTCAACACCGAAGTAGATGATGTTGTTGACCGTGATGTGGTTGGGCGCGAGCTCGAACGCCAGGCCCTTGAAATAGGCCAACAGGGGCGCGAGGCTCAGGGACGACAGAGTGCCGCCGGACGAGACCTCGATGGCGGAATACGGGATCAGGTTGATGATGCGGCCCATGCCCAGCCGCCTCATGTGCGGCAAGACTTCGCGGGTTAGCTGCACGGCGGAAAAGAAGTTGCGCGCCATGGCCGGCTCGATGTTCTCCTCCTCAAGTTCCATGGCCGAGGATGGGTCCAGTTCCTGCACCGTGTTGACCAGCACGCCGATATCGTTCTGCCGGTGCAGGGTCTCGCGAACCAGGCGGTGGATGTCGCGGGTGCGGCTGAGGTCTGCGATCACGGCGCGGAAACGGTCCTGGGGGATATTCGACCGGGCTAGCTCGATCTCCACATGCCGCATGTGGTAGTTGTCGGGCGCGGTCAGGGAGAGAATCGCGCCCTCATTGGCAAGAGACGCGGCGGCCGCGGTCGCGATACCCAAATGGGAATCGACCACCAGCGCCACGGTGTCCTGCAAACCCAGATCCATCTAGCCACCCCTCTTCGCACGATCAACGGGTCAGATGACGCCCGACGAGACCATCTGGTCCACGTCCGCATCCGAGTAGCCCAGGCCGGTTAGTATCTGATGGTTGTGTTCGCCCAGGAGAGGCGGCGGCTGATCGAGGCCGCCGGGAGTTTCCGAGAACTTGATGGGGAGGCCGGTCTGTTGGATGCTGCCCAGCGTGGGGTGCGACATCTCCAGGAGCATCTCCCGATGCAGCACCTGCTCGTCGTTGAAAACGTCGGCGAGGTCGTTGATGGGGCCGGCCGGCACGCTGACGGCCTGCAAGTCGGCCACCCAGTCGTCGGCGTCCTTCTTGAGGAAGTACTCCTGCAGCAGCGGCACCAATTTGGAGCGATTGTTGACCCTCACGCCGTTGCTGGCGTAGTCGGGATCCTCGTGCAGATCCATCCGGTCAATGCCCTCGCAGAACCGGTCCCATAGGCGGTCGGACCCCACGGCCACGTTGAAGTACTTGCCGTCCTTGCCCATGAATGCCTGGTAGGGGACCAGCGTGGGGTGGGCTGCGCCCAGCCGCTTGGGCGCCTCTCCGGTGGCGAAGTAGTAGCCGGCTTGGTAGGTCATCCACGCCACCTGCGCGTCCAGCATGGAGAGGTCGATGTATTGCCCCTCGCCGTTGCCGGCGGTGTTGCGGTGGTGCAGCGCGGCCATGACGGCGAAGGCGGCCCACATGCCGGCGCCGATGTCGGAAACGGCAATGCCAACCTTCTGCGGGTCGCCGCCCAGGTCGCCCGTGATGCTCATCAGGCCACTGATGCCCTGCATGATCTGGTCGTAGGCCGGGCGATTGCGGTAGGGCCCGGTGGCCCCGAAACCGGAGATAGAGCAGTAGATGATGGCGGGGTTGACCTTCTTCACGTCCTCGTAGGCCAGGTTGAAGTTGGGCATCACGTCGGGCGTGAAGTTCTCGACGATGATGTCGGCGTCGGCGGCCAATTGCAGGAAGACCTGCTGCGCCTTCTCATCGCGCAGGTTCAGCGTCAGGCTGCGCTTGTTGCGGTTGACGTTCAGGAAGTACGCGGACTCTTCGCCGATGAAAGGAGGGCCCCACTTGCGGGTGTCGTCGCCGACGCCGGGACGTTCGATCTTGATTACGTCCGCGCCGTAGTCGCCCAGCATGAGGGCGCAGAATGGCCCTGCCAACGCGCGGGTCAAGTCGAGCACCTTGATGCCTTCCAGTGGTTTCATAATCCAGCAATACCTCCGCCGGCAGTACTGCGCATACTGCTCTCTCATTTTAGGCCACGTTATTATAGCGCACGTTACCATAATCGACGCGCTGCCGCCGCAGTCCAATGCTCTGGAAAACTCTCACTACCTGCCGATACGATCAGTCGGTATAATCATCTCCAGTCCGGGAGAGTGAACTATGACTACCGAAAGCCGTCTCAGTCGACTCGAAGGCGCCTACGAGCAGGTTAATGAGCGATTGGCCGACCACATCGAACGCTTCGCCGACATCTCCCGAAGGCTGGACAGACTGCACGAAGATATACAAGGCGTGCGCGGCGAAGTACGAGGTCTCCGCGAGGAGATGAACGCCAACAACGCGAGCCTGCGCGAGGAGATGAACGCCAATCACGCCAGCCTGCGCGAGGAGATGAACGCTGGCGACGCGAGCCTGCGTGGGGAGATGAACGCCAACAACGCGAGCCTGCGCGAGGAGATGAACGCTCTACGTAGCGAGATGCATGCCAACAACGCTAGCATCCGGCGCGAAAGTCGCTGGATCGGCGGCGTGATCATCGCGGGCATCATAATCACCGTGCTCAGCATCGTAATTACTAGGCTTTGACGTGCAGGTATCCTCTCCCGGCCGGCTCGAGGGCGCTGGACCATCAGGATCGTAGGTTTCTCGATTTTGGCCATTCAGTTGGACGATATGTTAAGATGCCGCCATCACGCACACACCCATTGACGCCGCTATGAGGTGAACTATGACCACAACCCAACGATCCGCCGCCACCGAGGGCTACAGCGTTATCGGCAGCCGACCCGTCCGCCACGACGGCACCGACAAGGTGACCGGCCGCGCGCAGTACGGCGCCGACCTCAACCTGCCCGGCATGCTGTACGGCAAAGTCCTGCGCAGCCCCCACGCCCACGCCCGCATCAAGAGCATCGACACCAGCAAGGCCGAGGCCATGCCCGGCGTCCACGCCGTCGCCACAGCCGCCGACTTGCCGCAAGCCGGTGGGCGCGTGCTGGATCTGGGCGAAGGCGCGATGATCAACCCCAAGTTCCTGAGCAACAACTGCCTCGCCGCCGAGAAGGCCCTGTACAAGGGACACGCTATCGCCGCCGTTGCAGCCGACAGCGCCCACGAGGCCGAGCTGGCCCTGGCCCTCATCGACGTGGAGTACGAGGTGCTAACGCCGGTGCAGGACGTGCTGGAAGCCATGCGCGACGACGCCCCGCTGGTCCACGAGCGCCTCGCCAACCTCAACGACCCCAACGTGCGCCCGGGCGGACTGCTGGGCGAGGGCGATGACGGCAAGGTGGGCAACGTGCCCAATCGCTACTTCTACGAGATTGGCGACCTGGAAGCCGGCTTTGCCGCCGCCGATGTCGTCATCGAGCGCGAGTTCCGCACCAAGGCCGTCCACCAGGGCTACATCGAGCCCCACGCGGCCACCGCGCTCTGGAATGCCGACGACACGCTGCACATCTGGTGCAGCAGCCAGGGCCACTTCAACGTCCGCGACCAGACGTCCACCATCCTGGGCATGCCGGTATCCAAGGTGCTGGTGACCCAGCTGGAGATCGGCGGCGGATTCGGCGGCAAGACGCTGGTGTACCTGGAACCCGTCGCGGCGGTGCTGTCCAAGAAGACCGGCCGTCCCGTGAAGATCCAGATGTCCCGCACCGAGGTGTTCGAGGGCACGGGCCCCACCTCCGGCGGCTACCTGCGCGTGAAGATGGGCGCGACCAACGACGGCAGGATCACCGCCGCCGACGTCTCGCTGTACTACGAGGCTGGCGCGTTCCCCGGCTCACCCGTGAATCCGGGAGCCCAGTGCGCCCTGTCCTGCTACAACATCGAGAACGGCAAGATCGAAGCGGCCGACGTGGTGCTGAACCACCCCAAGACGGCGGCCTATCGCGCTCCCGGCTCGCCGGCCGCGGCCTTCGCCGTCGAGTCGGTGGTGGACGAGATCTGCGAGCAGATCGGCATGGACAAGCTGGACTTCCGCACTCAGAACGGCGCCAAGCAGGGCGACCGCCGTGTAACCGGCCCGCAGTTCGGCAGCATCGGCTGGATTGAGACCGTGCAGGCCGCTCGGGAGCACGACCATTGGAACGCTCCCATCGACCGCTCGCCCGAAGCTGAGGGCAAGAAGGTCGGACGCGGCATCGCCGGCGGCTTCTGGTTCAACGGCACCGGCCCCGCCAGCGCCATCGTGAGCGTGCTGGGCGACGGCACCGTGAGCCTGGTGGAGGGTTCGCCCGACATCGGCGGCAGCCGCGCCGTGGCCGCCATGCACGTCGCCGAGGTTCTGGGCTTGGCCGCCGAGGACGTGGCCCCCGCCGTGGGCGACACCAACTCCATCGGCTGGACCTCCATGACCGGCGGCAGCGGCGTGGCCTTCAAGACGGGCTGGGCATCCTATGAGGCGGCCCAGGACGTCAAGCAGCAGATGATCAACCGCGCCGCCCGCATCTGGGACATCGACCCCGAGAACGTCGAGTACGAAGGTGGCGTGATCCAGCACAAGTCCGAGCCTGAACTGCGCTTCACCTTCCGGCAGTTGGCCGCGCGGCTCAACGGCACCGGCGGCCCCATCGTCGGGCGCGCCAACGTGTCGCCCACGGGCGTCGGCGGAGCCTACGCGCTGCACATCGCCGACGTGGCGGTGGACGAGGAAACCGGCAAGGTGGACATCCTGCGCTACACCGCCATCCAGGACGCCGGCACGGCGATTCACCCCTCATACGTGGAGGGTCAGATCCAGGGCGGCGCGGTGCAGGGCATCGGCTGGGCGCTCAACGAGGAGTACTTCTTCAACGACGACGAGCACATGCAGAATTCCAGCTTCCTGGACTACCGCATGCCCACGGCGTTGGACCTGCCGATGATCGACACGGTGGTGGTGGAGGTGCCCAACCCCGGGCATCCCTACGGCGTGCGTGGTGTGGGAGAGGTGCCCATCGTGCCGCCCATGGCCGCCATCGCCAACGCCATCCACGACGCCACCGGCGTCCGCCTGAACAACCTCCCCATGAACCCCGGCGCAGTCTTGGAGGCGCTGTGGGAGCAGAACGGCGGCTGACGTTCCCTGACACTGCGGTGTTACGATGTAAGGGCGATCCGCCTCTGGCGGATCCGCCCTTACGCCGTTAACTCTGGGGAGAGGAACGATGACCACCAAAAGCGTCATCCCCGAAAACATCCAATCGCTGCTGGACCGGGCCGACCTCAGCCTGCTGCGGGGCAAGCACGGCGAGGCGTCAACGTTCTTCTGGAAGGCCACCGAGGCGGCGATAAAGCAGACGGCGCACGCGTATGGACACAAACTCGCGTCCTCAGAGTACGACGACGTTGAACCTTTCATTGATGGCTTGGACCAACAGCTTCCTGCCGGAGTAGGACTCATGGCCGCTTACCTGATCACTCAGGAATTCAAGGCCAATGGCGATGGAGATTTGATGGACCTTGAGGATGTGGTGTTTTACGAACCGGTGATACGCTCGTTCATCACCGACCTGCTGACGATGGCGGAATGAGTCCACCTGACCATTATGGGCTTTCGTTGCGTTGCCGACGGAAGGCGGAGGAAGAGTTTGAGCAAGGCGACCTGCTAACCGCCGCCGAAATGATGTGGGGTACCGTTGTCCACACCATCAAACACATTGCTCCCCGGTACACGCCAGCAAGGCTGAACTCGCACTTTGAGATAAAACAGGCGGTACCGGTAATCGATGCGCAGATTCCGGATGTGAACCTGCGGCGGCTTTTTGGTGAAGGCGAAGTTTTGCATCGATACTTCTACCGCGTCCATCTCGCTGACCACCTGGTTCAAAACAGTTTCCGCCAGTGTCAGCGGCTGCTGGATGTACTACTGGCCTAGCATGAAAGGAGAATGGAAATGCCGATACCAGAACTTGGTAACCTGGAAGCCGTGCCTGTGGGTTCGGTTTGGAGCCATGAAAGCCAAGAATTTACTCCGTGGTTAGCAGAGAATTTGCATTTGCTGGGTAACGCTGCCGGGTTAGCTTTAGATTTGGTTCAGACAGAAGCGTATAAATTTGGCGGATACGCAGACATCCTGGCGGAAGACGACTCGGGCAACACGGTTATTGTAGAAAACCAGTTGGGGGCTACTGATGACGACCATTTCGTCAGAATTCTAAAGTATGGAGCTGACCACGAGGCCCGCGTGATCATTTGGGTCGCTCCGGAATTTACTGACGCGCATACAAGAGCACTCAATTGGCTTAATCGAGCGTGTGAGGGCAATACAGAGATATATGGCGTAGAGGTCAGCGCAGTACGCATAGGAGCATCGTCGCCTGCTCCGGTGTTCAAATTGGTCGTTGAGCCTAATGGACGACTTGATCGGTCCAAAGGCGAGTCATCCACGGGTTCAATTAACAGACATACTTATTACAGCGCGTTCTACGCACCATTGAACGAGAGGCTAATGGATCGAGGAATCGGCGCGATTTCTCCAAGGAACGGCGGTTGGGTTTCTCGGTATCGAACTTACCCCAGTGGTTTGGATGGTATGTTCTATATGTTGGTCCACGATGCTGACGATGATTTGGCGACAGTCGGGTTCCGAGTCACAGAGCACAAGCGATCAATTTTCGATGCTCTCTACGAAGATAAAGAGCAGATCGAGAGGGAACTGACAGGCATTTCGCTGGATTGGTATGAAGATTGGGACATTCCTGGCATCTGCGCAACAACTGAAGCACATTTTGGAGATCCGGATGATCTTCAGGAACGCACTCGTCAGTGGATGTTTGACAACCTCCTCAGGCTTCGGGAAGTAATTGAACCCCGTCTCCAAACCATAGTCGGACTAACCCAAACCGAAACAGCTTCTTCACAAAATCTAGAGATTCCTGAAAACAACATTAACGAACCCTCATGAAACTCACCGACCTCATCGCCGCCGCGCCGTGGCGTGAAGCTGTTACCTACCGCGAGACTTGGCCCCACGAGTACGTGCTGCTGAAGTAAGGATGGTGAGCGGGAATTGATGCAGGCGGTGTGCCAGCGGGTCCGCGACGGTGAGGCGTTTCGCGGCTACTTTTTCAGGCGCCAGATGGACTACGTTTTCATCGGGGATTACAAATATTGGTTCATGGCCGATGGCGACACCATCAAGGCCGTCCTGGACAATCCCGATGACGAACGGGAAGTGGTGTTGAACCGCGCCCGCCTGTACCACGACCGGCGGGATTTCTACATCCAGTACGGTGACACCGGCATGCGGGACGACTATCCGGCGCCGCCCCGGCTACCTGAAACTTACCCACGCCTGATTCACCTGTCGGCGCGCATCGGCTAGGGCGGGACCATTCTTGACGGTTGTTACTCTGCCAGGCGTCCTATCACCAGGTCGCGCATGGTCACGAATCCGACGGGGTTCCGTTCTTGGTCCACTACGACGGCACGCGAGACTCGAAACTGCACCAGCAGCCGGACCGCGTACCGGATCAACATGTCAGGCGGCAGGGTCAGCGCCGGCTTGGACATGATTTCATACACGTTGACCCGTTCCGGAGAGCGGTGCTGGGCGATCACGTGTTGGGCAATATCGGAGACTACCAGCAGCCCCACTTCGTCCGTTTCGTCCCGACGGTTGACCGCCAGAGCGCCAACATCGTGCCGCTGCATCAGGGCAATGGCATCGGCCACCGTAGCCAGCCCGTCGATGCTGTGGAGTTGCGGACTCATCACGTCCGCGACTTTGGTTGGGACGCGTGCGCTCATAGGTCGTATTCCAATTCCTCTCGAATGGTGGGCAGTTGAGTGACCAGGCCGACCGCATCCTCGATATCCAGTTGAAATGCGATTCCGGCCCCTGGTTCGGTTTCGAAATGCGCCGCATCCCGAATACGCTCCAGGATGTCGCGGGCGCGAGTTTCCAGCACCAGGAACAGCAGCACGTCCCGCATGGCCTCAAGGCGAAGACCGAAGAAGGTTTTCCCCGGCCGCAAGCCCTCACCCCGCACGCTGGAAATTATGGTTGCCCCGGTGGCTCCGCCGGCGCGGGCGGCCTCCAACACTACTTCGGATTTCTCGTCGCTGACGAGTGCGACGATAAGCTTGAGTCTCATGCCTCTACTCCCTCCCTGCCTCCGGGGGTTCTCCACCGAACCCACCAGGACGCCGCGATGGCGTAGCCCAGCACGGTCATTATAGGAAAAACGCTGGCGAAGGCAATTAGACCAAAACCGTCGATCAGCGGGTTGCGGCCCGGAATGCTGGCGGCCAGCCCGAGGCCCAGCGCCGCCACCACCGGCACGGTAACGGTTGACGTAGTGACCCCTCCACTGTCGTAAGCCAGGGGAATGATGGTCCGGCTGGACCGGAAGGTCTGCACGATGACGATGGCGTAGGCGGCCATGATGTACCAGGGCAGGGGCGTCCCGGTAACGATGCGGAAGCACCCCAGGGACACGCCGATGGCGACGCCCACGGCCACCGCGATCCGCAGGGCCCAGGCATTGATCGTTCCCCCCGATACCTCTTCGGCCTTGATTGCCACGGCGATGAGTGATGGCTCCGCCACCGTGGTTGCGAACCCGATGGCCGCGCCGAAGGCGTACACCAGCAGGTAGTCGCGCCAATCCACGCCGCCGGCTGTGCTGATCGCGCCAGTTGTAGCATGAGCGGTGAGCTGGCGCGCCATCGTCTCCCCGATGGGGAACAGCGCGTTTTCAAGGCCGACCAGAAAAAGGGCCAGGCCCAGCAGGACGCACACCAGCCCGGCTGCCGTCCGGCGCAGGTTGGGCAGCCGCCGTCGCAGCACGAAGACCTGAAACAGAGTCAGAACGGCGATGATGGGAGCCACGTCAAACACCGTTGACAGTAGCGCCGGCGGGAGCGTGTGCAGAAAACTTATCATCGAGTCACCATGCCGTAAGCCATTACGCAGATCATCGGAGTCAGGCTGGCGAAGGCGATCAGCCCGAAACCGTCCACCATGGGGTTGCGCCCGCGGATCGACGCGGCCAGACCTACGCCCAGGGCGGTGACCAGGGGTACGGTGATGGTGCTGGTGGTGACCCCGCCGGAATCGTAGGCCACTCCGATGATCTCGTCGGGAGCGAAGATGGTCATGGCGGTCACCAGCACGTAACCTCCAATTATCAGCCAGTGGATGGGCCAGCCCTTCAGGATGCGCAGGACGCCCAGCACGATGGCTAATCCCACCGAAATCGCCACCACTATGCGCAGCTGTAGGGCGTAGGAACCGCGAGCCGAGTCGCTATCGGTGATTGCGCCGGCCTCCGACGCAACCGCCGCAGCTTCGGCAGTGACGGCAATCAGCGCCGGCTCGGCGACGGTCGCGCCGAAACCAAGACAGAATGCGAAGGCCAACAGCGCGGACAAGCTGCCCTTGTTGGCGAATCCCCGCGCCAGCGATTCTCCCAGGGGAAACAGTCCGCTTTCCAATCCCTGGATGAAAAGCGCCAGCCCGGCGCACACGCAGAGCAGCCCGACGATCACGTTCCCCAGGTTGGGGAAGGGTTGCTGCAGCACCACGACCTGGAAAAACCCGATGACCAGGACAATGGGGGCGAGGTCGCGCAGCGTATCGACGGTCCGCCGCAACACCGGGGTCAGGAGCCGGGCGGAATTCCTCATTCCCTGTCCGCTTACCGACACCGGTAGGTTGCGTGTGGGGAGGGGTGAATTCGCATCATCGACCTGTCGCGCGGGTGGAATTATAGCATCCCCGTGTGGCGGTATGCCGTGCAATCATGCTCTGCGCGGGTTCATGCCCCTGCGTTGATGCCGGTTCACGGTGACCGCTCACACCATCAAGGCGGCCTGGACAACACGGATGATGATGGGGAGGTGGTGTTGAATCGGGCGCGGCTGTATCATGATCGGCGTGATTTCTACATCCGCTTCGGCGACATCGGTGTGCGGGACGACCATCCGTTTCCGTCCTACCGGTTGAAACAGAACGACGCCGACGACTCAAAGGAGCAAGAACAATGACCACCACCGACCAGCAGACCGGCCTCAAGCCCTACGTGGTGCATACCGTGGGCGACGCCTCCGAGACCATCCAGACACCCGGCATGGTCCGCCAGCCGGCCATCGTTCCCGGCAAGGGCGACACCACCAAGATCTGGATGGGCAAGGTAACCGCCGCGCCCCGCGAAAAGGGCCCGCCGCACACGCACCTGGAGGCCGAAACCGCCGCCTACGTGCTGAAGGGCCACGTCCGCGTCTATTTCGGCGAGAACTTCGAGGAGTGGATCGAGGCCGGCCCCGGCGACTTCATCTTCGTGCCCGCCAACACCCCGCACATCGAGGAGAACCCCTACGACGAGGAACAGGAGGGCATCCTCTGCCGCGCGCCCGACAACCTGGTGGTGAACCTGTAGCCGTCGATGTACCAAACGGTGTAGGGGCCAGGCATGCCTGGCCCCTACGGGTTTAATCGGCGAGAGCGTCTTTCTATTTGACCGACACCCGAATATGGTGAATAATCACCGCGCCCGCTTGTCGACGCCGCTAACGACGGCAACGGGCGTACTGACAGTCAAAACCTAGGAGGAATCAAGATGGCGGACGTCAAGGTAGAAGTTCGTGGCAACGGCCCCCTGCGGGTCTCCGGCGAGATTGAGATCGTTGACCAGAGCGGCAACAACTACACCATCCCCGAGGGGCAGTGGGTCACCTTCTGCCGCTGCGGCCAGTCCAGCAACAAGCCGTTCTGCGACGGCACCCACCGCGATGCCGGATTCGAGGCGGCCAGCGAGGCCCGCTAAAGTCACCGCAAACGCGCAGTCCGACACCTGCGCCGCCGGTCGCCGGGACAGTTTCCCGGCAGCCGGCGGCTTTTTACTATTCCGGCTATTCACCGCAGAGTCCAGCCCCGTCCGTTGCTGCTGATAATCATTGCCATCATCATTGTGGGTATCGCCGAGTTCTGGCTATACCGCAAATACACATCCGGCGGCATTCCGCTGGTTGTGGCTATTATCGTCACGCAGATCGCCGCCGTGGCGTTGTGGCGGATTATCGGCCCGTTCGGCTTTTTGTCGCGTACCGGACTGTTGCTGCTGGCATTATCGGCGGTGATAGTCGCCGTGTTTTGGCTGATCGCCATCCGCTATAATCGGCGACACCAACGGCGCCGTCCTAGCCCATCGCGACGCCTCTCCGAAGACGCCGATCCATGACCCTTTACGCCTGATTACACCTCCACTTCATTTGGTTCCATTCCCTAAGCGCCAACACAGGAGATGCCCCATGGTAACCACCACGCCGGCCCGCGCGGCCGCCGAGCTGATCTTCGAAAAATACAAGGCGGTGCAGCCCTTTGACCGGCTGCCCGACGGCCTGTTCCCCAAGACCCTGGAGGAAGCCTACTCCATCCAGAAGGAACTGCACTGCATGCTGTCCAGCCTGTGGGGGCCGCTGGCCGGCTACAAGCTGGCGTACACCACGCCCGTGATGCAGGAGCGTGCTGGCATCGACCATCCAGTGCTGGGCGGCGTGTTCGAGAAGACGATCCTGCGCTCGCCGGTCGTGCTCAATTTCACCGAGTACGTGAACCTGGGCATCGAGCTGGAGGTCGGCGTTACGCTGGGCAAGGACCTGCCGGCGTCGGGCGCGCCCTACACCCGCGAAACCGTTGAGGATGCGGTGGCTGAGATTGCAACCGCCTTCGAGATCGTGGACATCCGCACGCCCGACGATCTGACCACGGAAGAGCGGACGCTGATGAGCGTGGCCGTCAACATCCTGAACTCCGGCGTGGTGCTGGGCGATCCCGTCACCAACTGGCGGGACCTGGACCTGGTGAACTGCCACGGCGTCATGCAGATCAACCACGAGCAGGTGGGCGAGGGCTACGGCCGCGACGTGATGGGCCATCCCTTCGAGCCGCTGGTCTGGCTGGCCAACGAGCTGTCCCGGCTCAACCATCCGCTCAAAGCCGGCGACACGGTCATCACCGGCAGCCTGGTGCCGCCCACGCCTTTGAGTTTCGCCTCCGAGGGCCGCGTGTCGATCGAAGGCCTGGGCGAGGCAGTGGTGGTCTGCGCCTAGCCGCGGCATCGGCGGTCAATTCAAATCCTCGCTCGACATCGCGAGGCTCGCCAATGACTGCCAAATTCCCGGCCGGCGTCCAACACGGGCGCTTTCCGGACGACATACACTACCCGGACTCGGATGATGAACCCATACCTGACGGACGTTACCAAGTACCATACTTCATTGAAATCGTCTCCACCGTCCGTCAGCACTTTCGGGATCGCCCCGACGTCGAGGTGAGCGGCAACACCTTCATCTACTACGAAGAGGGCAATCCCCGGCAGTTCATATCCCCCGACCTGCACGTGACCCTGGGCGTCACCGCCGAGGGGTTCGCGTCCATGGACTACCGCAACACTTATCTCGTGTGGGAGATTGGCAAGCCCGCCGATTTCGTGCTGGAAATCGCCTCCGAGAGCACCGCCCGACGCGACGTTACGGAAAAGCGCGTCCTGTACGCCCAGATTGGATTCGGCGAATACTGGCGGTTTGACGGCAGCGGCGGCGACTTCTACGGCGAGCCCCTGGTGGGCGAATACCTGGAGGGCGGCGAGTACCGTCGATTTGACGTTGTTCCCGACGCCGAAGGCCGGCCCCACGGCTACAGCCCGGCGCTCGCCCTATGGCTGTATTGGGAAGACGGCCAATTGCGATTTTACGACCCGGTCGCCGGAGAATGGCTCCGCAGCCGCACCGAAGAACGCGCCGCTCGCCAGTTGGCAGAGGCCCAGGTCGCCGAACTGCAAGCCGAGCTGAGTCGGCTCCGCGGCGAATCGGCCTAGCCGCCCGTCTCCACCCACAGCGTATACACAACCCGGCGCGAGAGCCCGGTGGCCGCCACGACCTCGGCCACGGCCTCGCGCCCGCGCATTCCGGCCTCGCGCCGCTGAATCAACGCCTCCCGCGCCGCGTCCACGGTGATGGTGGGTGCGCCGTCCGCACCAGCGGCTCCCAACGGTACCGGGCCGATCACGATGGTGAACTCGCCCCTCGGTTCCGCGAAGTAGTCCACCGCATCCGATACCACACCGCGCCACACCTCCTCGTGCAGCTTGGTTAACTCACGGCAAACCACCAGCGGCGGGTCGTTGAGCGCATCGGCAATATCGGTCAATGTGGCCCGCAAGCGGTGGGGCGCCTCGAATATCACCAGCGTCTGACCCAAACCCGCGGCTTCCGTCAACGCCGCCGACCGCTCAACACGACGTCGGGGCAGAAACCCCAGGAATACGAACCGGTCGGCAGAAAACCCGGCCACCGACAGCGCAGCCGAAACCGCAGAAACTCCCGGCACGCTGACCACATCGTATCCAGCGTCGGCAACCGCCGCCACCACGCCCGCCCCCGGGTCGCTGATGCCGGGCGACCCGGCGTCCGTCACCAACGCAACGTCTCCCGATCCCAGCGCCTCCAGCAACACGGGCAACCGACGGCTCCAGTTGTGCTCATTGCAACTTACCAGCCGGGGTTTGGCGTCCAGATGCGCCAGCAACCGTCGAGTAACCCGCGTATCCTCCGCTGCCACCAACGCCACTGCCCCCAGGATCCGCGCCGCCCGCACGGTGATGTCCTCCAGGTTCCCGATGGGAGTGCCGATGACGTAAAGCGTGCCCACAGGGAGAGTATAGCGTTGAGGATTAGGAACGGCATCAGCGAAATCTTTTCTCGATCATCGACGACCTGCTCATAATCTGGGTTCCACCCCCAAAGGGGTCAGGCACAACAATGTCAGATCGACTGCTCTTCACATTTCATTCCTATCGCGTTTAGCCCGTTGGATCGAAGATCTGCTTATGTTGCCTACTGCTTGGAGATATGGGTATGCGTTGGCAGATGTGAGATACGAATTTGACAAATGCGAGATAAGTTGTCCATACAAAAATGCTAGGTGAGAGCCTTCCAACGGGGGAGAACCTTTCGCGAAACACCACTCATGGTCGCTCTCCGCGACTTCTGTAGGGTATTTGTGAAACGCGAAGCGCCGATTCGTTTCGTCCAGATAACTGTAGGCTATTATCCCGCCGTCTAGAAGGACGGCCGTGTTGGGCAAGAACCTAACTTCCGTTTTGGTTAGTTGATCGTGAATCTTGTCGAACTCGAAATCGCCGACGCTAATACAAAAGAAGAAAGCAAAAAGATGGTTAAGATAACGATTGCTACTGCTAAAGACCATGTGTTCGAATGTCGAATTCTCGTTCAGAGAAGGAAATACCGTGTTGACAATAAGTGGCCGATGCATTTCTTCGTGGATTCCGCGAAGGACATCCGAAAACCTCTCATACGGTCGATCCGTGTGCCGATAGGTCGATTTGATCTCGCCTATTGCCAAGGCAGATGTGGTTGGGATGTACTCCGTGCCATCTTTGGTGGTCATCAACGAAGGTAGGTTGAAATTGTCTGCGATGATCACATCCAATTGCGGGCTCACGTTACCTGCTAGGTCGATAAGGTGCCCCGTAGTCACATAGTATCGCGGGGGCAACATGCGCTTTAGAAATTCACGCACTCCTTCCTCAACCTCGTTGCCAGCTGCCCTGATGTCTCCTGAACCATGAACAGCTATGGACCGTTCCCTGGCTCTAATCAGATCACTGGCTTCATCGGCGAATATCTTCGACAAATCTAATTTACGTATAGTCAAAGGCACCCCGCTATGGACATGGTGACGTATTGGTTAGGCAGTGTGGCGGAACTTCCGAAAAGTGGGGATTGCTTGCTATAGATTCCGCCGCCACCAACGCCACTGCCCCCAGGATCCGCGCCGCCCGCACGGTAATGTCCTCCAGGTTCCCGATGGGAGTGCCGATGACGTAGAGGGTGTTCACGCGGGGAGTATAGCGCGGCGTGCGGCTATCCTACCGCCCCAACTCATGCCGCAATCGCCGCACCTCTTCCTCCACAGCGAGACGCGCCGCCCGCTCTGCGGCCAACGATTCCAGCGCGTCCAGTAGGTCCGGCAGGTACTCCTCGGTGACCGGGTTTCAGAACCTCAGCTGCCAATCCCGCATACGCTGCTCCCAATCCGAAATCGGCCAGCCCAATCTGTTGACAGTCTGCCAGTCCGCCGCATGCAACTCCAGCCCCAACGCCGGGCTGTGGCCCCGCCTGATGCCGTCGTCGCTGGTCTGCACGGGAATGGATTTGTACTCGCCCTCCACCAAACGGTCACCCGCCAAAGCCGCGACGTAGTAACGGCCGCCGGTGCGATCGAACCGCCAGTACTCCGATACTCCGAATCGGGCGTAGGTGTCGCGCTTGACGGTCTCGTCTCGGCGGGCGGTGGTCTCCGACGCCACCTCCAGCACGAACTCCGGCGGCTTGCCCACTTCGCTGATGGTGTACCCGTTGGCCACGCTCTCAATCTCGCCTGGCGGTATTTCGAGGTCGAAGGATACTATCAGGTCGGGATTCGGCGAACTGCGGGCGTTGCCGGGTACGTCGCACAGGTAGCCTTCGCCGGATACCAGCATGTTGGAACGTTGGCCGAAGTGGGCGCGCAGGACCTGTTCCATCTTCGCGATATGGGGACGTTGATACGTGGCGTCGGGTGGCTTGGGCGGATCGGGCAGCACGGTCAGCCCATAGGGGTCGCCGTCCGGCCGGGTTGTTTTCGTCGGTTTGGTGGTCATGGTGAACCTCGCCGCTTGGGGCGATATGCCTGGAGTGTAGCGTGGGGCCGGGGGAGCGCCGATTGCGTGGAGCGTGCCCACGCTGATAATCGTCTCCCTCTAGGGCACCACCTCTAGCGCGTCTCCGTTTTCCAGCCGGTAGATGTAAAACTGACGGTCAATCGTGAACACCCTATCCAGGGCCAGCGTTTCCGCTGTCGCCACCAGTGAGGCATCTGCCAGGTCCATGGGCGCGTCGCTGTACTGCTCCATCAGCGCGGCCATGCGGGCGGTTTCCGCAGGCGTCAGCCTGTGCAGTACCATCCTCCCTTCGGAGTACATATTCCACAGTGCCGCTTGATAACGAAAACCGCCCCGTCGCCCGAGCATGTACATCGCCTCAGTAAGGCAAGGCCAAGTAGTAAGCAGAGGCTCGTCTGGCAGATCAGCGAGTGCGGCGGTACACGTCGCGTGATATTGGTCAGTGCCGTCTATCAAGCCGACCAGCGGCCCGGTGTCGGTCAGCGTCATTCTGCCGGCTGTTCTTTCTCACGCAGATACTTGGCAAATTCTTCCTGCTGACGACGGTACTCTTCCATCAGCATATCGGCGAACTCTTCGCCGTGCTTTGATGCCGACACCCGGTAATTGCCGTAGTTAGGGTCGTCTCTGCCATCCACCACACCGACATACCCTTTCCAAAAATCGGGCAGCTTTTCCTGTCGCTTTTTTTCGGCAACCGCGTCCGCATTCTGCTCGGTCGGTTCGTTGTTTTCAAGGGTGGTCATGGTAGCGTTGCCTGGGCCGCTGAATGATGTGGTCCGAAGTATAGCACGTGCCTGTGATAAGATTGTTTGGCCCGTTCGTTCGGGTTGTTTATTTGCAGATACTGTCCCTATTAAAGGAGTTGCATCCATGCCGGAGCTGAACGGGGGCCACCTCTTTATCCGCTGCCTGAAGCAGGAGGGCGTGCAGAAGGTTTTCACCATCGTGGGCGACACCATCCTGCCGCTGGTGGACGCCGCCGCCGATGAAGGCATCGAGTTCATCGACACTCGCCACGAGGGCGCCGCGATGCACATGGCCGACGGCTACGCTCGCATCACCGGCCAGCCGGCCGTCGCACTGTTCACCGGCGGCCCCGGCTTCGCCAACGCCATCTCCGGCCTGCCCGCCATCTACACCTCCGAAAGCCCCGTCATCTTCGTGGCCGGATGCGCCGAACTGCCCGAAAAGGGGCAGGCCACCTTCCAGGAGATCGACCAGGTCGCCATGGCCGCCCCCGTCTCCAAGGGCTCGTGGCTGATCCACGAAAAGAACCGCATCCCGGAGTTCGTCGCCACCGCCTTCCGCACCGCCATGAGCGGTCGCCCCGGCCCGGTGCATCTGACCCTGCCCATCGACCTGCAGGAGGCGCCCATCAGCGAGGAGGACCTGCCGCCGTTCCTGCCCCAGGAGTACCGAAACATGGGCCGATCCCAGGGCGATCCGGCACTCATCGAGCAGGCGGCCAACCTCCTGGCCAACGCCCAGCGTCCCGTGATCATCGTCGGCAACCCGGCCCGCTACTCGGTGGAGCCGGCGCAGCTTGAGGCCCTTGCCGAGGCCACCGGTGCGCCCATCTTCACCGTCGAGCAGGCGCGCGGCCTCATCGACGACCTGCATCCCCTGTGCTTCGGCTACGCCGACGGCGCCCTGAACCGCACGGCCCGGAAATTCCGGGCGGCCGATGTCGTCCTGCTGCTGGGCAAGAGACTGGACCACCGCTATCGCTACGGCGGCATCTTCGACGCCGACGCCAAGCTGATTCAGGCCGACCCCTCCCCTGCCGAAATCGGCCGCAACCGGGGCATCGCGGTGGGACTGCTGGGAGACCTGGGCGCAATCGTGGACCAACTATCCGGCGCAGCCACCCTCAACCGCAACGTCGGCCCGTGGATCGACGAACTCAGGGCGGAGCAGACCGCGTGGCTGGACAGCCTGCGCAGCAACGCCACCAACGAGGCGCCCATGCACCCGCTGGACGTGTACACCCGCATCGAGCACCTGGTGGATGAGGACACGTTCATCGTGCTGGACGGCGGCGACTACGTGCAGTGGGGCCGCTGCTACCTGCCGGCCCGCTCGCCGGGGCACTTCATGCGCCTGGGGCCCCTCAGCCACCTGGGCGGGGCGATCCCCTACGCCATGGCCGCCAAGCTAGCCTACCCGGACAGCAAGGTGCTGGCCTTCATGGGCGACGGCTCCTTCGGCTTCTATTCAATGGAATACGACACCTGCATCCGCCACAACCTGCCCATCACCGGAATCATGGGCAACGACGGCAACTGGGGCATCGACCGCACCTTCCAACTGGCCTACTTCGGCCGTGACGTGGGCACCGCGCTGCGCCCCGGCGTCCGCTACGACCAGGTGGTGGAGGGCATCGGCGGCTATGCCGAACTGGTCGAGCAGCCCGACGACGTGGGCCCAGCCGTGGAGCGCGCCATCAACTCCGGCCGTCCCTCGCTGGTCAACATCACCGTCAAATCCGGCGCCAGCCCGCTGGCCGACGCCATGATCGCGAGGCGCACCGGCGGCTGACGCGGCAGACCAATGCCGGGGTGTTCCGGGGCTGCCAGCTATCATTTTGCTGGCAGCCCCGCACGTTTTGATATCGTCCATGGGTTTGCATCAAATCGTCGCCGTATAACGGCAGAAAAACGAAATTCGCAAACCAGAGTGATTTCCGCCGAAAAGTCGAAATCCGGTGTTGACAAAGGATTCGCAAGGGTATAAATTGCCCGAAATGCAACCGCCTTTGAGCGGGGAAAGCCAACTGTGAGGAGGCTAATATGCTTACCATTGGGCACGAGGTAGTCCGTCCCGGACGGCACTGGGGGGACTCCGAAGTCACCATTCCGGTTCCCGAAGAACTCGAAACCGTCCCCGGTATTCCGAAGACCGACCGCGAGGTTGACTGGTACGCCCGCGAGTATCCGCTGGAAACCATGAACATCACCGAGCGCGCGTCTCGCGACTGGGCGAACACCCTGCGCGACCTCCACGCCGAAATGCGTGAGATCCGCAAGGAGCACGACAAGCTCAACAGCAACCTGATCATGGCCGGTCGCGCGACCGCCGAGATGGAGCCCACCGCCGAGCCTACCGGCGAGGACGTCTCCGAGCTGATCAAGGACAAGGCTCGCCAGTTGGGCTACCTGGAAGTCGGAATCACCAATTACGACCCCCGGTACGACTACAAGAGCAAGCGCGGCTTCACCGTTCTGCCCCACGCCATCTGCTTGGCCTTTGAGCAGGACTTCGAGCCCACCCAGACCATCCCCAGCGTTGACGCCGAGATCGTGCACTCCAGCACCTATCGGACGCAAGCTGCGGCGGGCCTGGAGCTCGGCAACTTCATCCGCTCCCTGGGTTACAAGGCCCATGTCATCCACTCCAGCGATGCCACCGGCCCCGTGATCCCCATGTTCGTGAATGCTGGCCTCGGCTCCCTGGGCGCCTGCGGCTACCTGCTGACCCCCCATACCGGCAACCGCTGCCGGATCATGATGGTCACCACCGACGCCAATGTCACCTATGACAAGCCCGTCGACTACGGCATCCACGCTTTCTGCCAGGTGTGCCAGGTCTGCGTGAACCGCTGCCCGGGCCGCGCCCTGATGCGCGACAAGATCTGGTGGCGCGGAATCGAGAAGAACAAGCTCTACTTCAAGCGCTGCCGCCCCGTCATGGCCCGCTACCTCGGCTGCGGCGTCTGCATGAAGGTTTGCCCGATCCAGAAGTACGGCCTCAAGAACGTGATGGAGCACTACGCTGCCACCGGTCAGGTTCTCGGCAAGGGCACCCACGACCTCGAAGGCTACAACCTTGAGGGCAAGGGCTACTTCGGACCTGGTGAGCTCCCGGTCTTCGAGCGCGACTTCTTCGAAATGCCCCACGGTAACTCCGACGAGTGGGCCTTCGACTCCATGAAGGAAGTTGCTCGCGACAACGACGGCGAGATCCCCGACGAAATGATCGATGATCTCAAGCTGCAGATCCAGCGCGCCATCCAGCTGCAGAGCGGCGACGTTCTGGCCATGATGGCAGAGGACCAGGACTACATCTAGTAGCCCGTTCTCAAAAGCCTTATCGGCAAATCGGCCGGCGGGATTGCTCCCGCCGGCCTTTTTGTTGCCCGCCACTCAGGGGGAGTTCGCTATGATCTTTGGCATATGGCGAGGGTACCTAAAACCTCGAATTTACGGTTTGTTCGGTCGACTCAATGGCGTGTCAAGTATTGGTATCTAAATCGTAGGCGTCTGCTATCGACATGCGTTTCTGAAGAAACGGCAGTAGTAGATCTCGCAACTCTCGCGCATAAGACTCCCCTCTGCCTGGTTCAGCAGCGTATATGGACGCATGACCGGGATTGTGGGGAAGGGCGGTATCGATTACGACGAAAGCCCTGGTATCGGCTTGGCGGAGTGAACGAACATGGATCGTCCGCAGGACAGCAACGCCTTCGTCGGTCCATGGGCCGCTCTTCCGTGGTCGCGCAAGGACTTCGTCGATTGAACGCTGCACGAATTCTTGCGATACGTGCTTCATGCGATGGACGGAAAATCCGCGCTCGCGAAGATCTCGCACCGGAATGGCTCTGTCCAGAACTTGCCCTTCGTGTATGTGTTCCGGATTGAACAAGGCGCGCAGAAGCCGCTCATCATCCCGTATGACACCTGGCGAAAAATCGGGAGCCGCGCTCACGCTCTCGTCCAAATGTATCGAATCCGCTGACACCGAGGCTTAGACTCTGATGATGAGATTCTCAATGCTATGTGGTAGCCCTTGCGATGCCGGTATGTCATCGCCGTAGAACTTTTCACCGTCTTGAGCGCGAGCGAAATAGGAGAACACACGAGTCCCATAGAAGCCTAGGTCTATGTGGACCTCGTTGAGCTTCCACAGGAAATTGACCTCGCCATCATCGGCCAAACCAATACTGGGCAAGCGAATGGGGATTGGCGGCAAGCACTGAATGAACAGGCGAGCATCCGCAAATGCTTGCTCGGTTGGCCAATCGGCTCCCGGCCAACGGTCCGGTACCGGAGTGTTTTGAATCTCGTCCAATCGCCGTAAAAGAGTCCACTGCTGTAGCGTAGCATCAATATCTAACACGGAGCCTACCGGTAGGCTCCGATGGAGAAACGGTCGCGTTGACGTTTGGCTCTGGACATCAGTTGTGAGCCAGTGGAAATCGAAATGATCCCGTGCGCGTTCCGTCGTCTGCGGGCCGGCAGGAAGCGTTGAAGTCATCATTTTTGCAGCCCTATCTTGTCCTGCATTTCTTGGGTCAGCAATTCGCTAAGGATCTGTTTGTTTCTGCCGTGAAGCCAGTTCAGAATATCGCGAAGTCCGATGTTTTTCTCAATGGGTTGAAGGAGTGCGTCAATAGATTGGCGCGGCGAGTTTAGTTGGAATACGGCGTTATGGTCAATTGTGACGGTTGGCGACGAATCAACGAACGCGCTGCCTATGTTGAGATGATTCAATATCCGGCCATTTGGATGCATGTCGAACCAACCAGTATGACAATGCCACAATGGCCCAGACGTGAAACAACGCTTCGCAATATAGTCGCCACCTTGCTGGAACAGCAGGCTTGCATCAACGTCGTCGAGCGTGCCATTGAAAGCAAACCGATCAATGAATTGCAAGTCGGCCGCCATAATCGGATTTGCATCCAGTGGTAAAAGGGCTAGTGTAGTTCTGATGTACCCTATAGTATCGTTGAGAGTGATCTCCCATCGCTCATAATCCGAGATACTAACCTCGAGCGAATTATTGACGAGGCGAAGGGAGCGAGCAGGTCTACTATCCCCTCTAATCTTTGTGAACTCGAAACCCACTAAATGGTCCGGAACTGGTGGCATCGGTGTTGGAGCGCTGGGATCGGTCAGGTTAAACGCAACACTGCTCCCCCGTATTTCTGCGGACCGGGGCAGTAGGTCTTTTAGCTCGGCTGCGACAGCGTCGCGAGAGCGTTCCACGTCTTGCTGCCCAAATTCGTGCTGGAAATGGAGAGCGACCTTCGCTTCTTGGATTGAATGCTGCTCGGAATATGGCAGGTACTCGCTCATTGCTGCCCTATCTCCTCTTGCTTGATAGTAAGGATACAATGTGCGGTCTTTCTTTGCATCTCGGCTGGTTCAGACCGCTGATAGCTGGCGGGTAACAATCTATCCCGATCCATCTAAATTCAACCTACCATGACTTCTTCAACCCTCCCCTCCCTACTCATCTCCATACCCGACGGCGTTATTGATCTCGGCTGGGGACACCCGTCGCCCCGGCTGCATCCCACTGACGCTCTTGCCGCCGCTGCCCAGTCCGTTCTCGGGCAGCAATCCGCCGTGCCCCTGCAGTACGGCGCGGTGCAGGGATTCGGCCCTCTGTTGGAATCCCTGGCCGCGTATCTGTCCACGCAGGAGGCGTATGGCGGCGCCGTGGCCCCGGAATCGCTGTTCCTCACCGCCGGCGCGTCCGCCGCCATCGACCTTGCCGCTACCCTCTACGCAACCGCCGGCGATACCGTAATCGTCGAGGAACCCACCTACTACCTCATCGAGCAGATCTTCGTTGACCACGGCCTCAACGTCGTAGGCGTCCCAACGGATGCAGACGGCCTGGATACCTCAGCGCTGGAAACCATGCTGGCGTCCGACGGTTTCCCGACGCCCCGGCTGCTCTACACCATCCCCACGTACCAGAACCCCAACGGGTCGGTCCTGCCCCTGCAACGTCGCCGCCACCTAGTCGAACTGGCGCAACGCCACGGTTTCACCGTCATCGCCGACGAGGTGTATCAACTGCTCCATTACGGACCGCCACCGCCGCCGCCAATGGCCATGCTGGACGATTCGCCCGACGGCTGCGTCATATCCCTGGGCTCCTTCTCCAAGATACTGTCCCCAGGCATGAGGCTCGGTTGGGTGCATGCGTCTCCCAACGTCGTTCGGCGTTTCGTGGATTCCGGGGTCGCGGCCAGCGGCGGCGGCCTGAGTCATTTCTCGGCCACGCTTGCACACGCCACGTTGGAAATGGGCATATTGCCGGACCATATCGACACGCTCCGCCAGGTGTACGGACAGCGCCACGACGATGTCGCCGACCTGCTGCATTCCAAATTCTCTGACTCAGTCGAGTTCACGCCGCCCGGCGGCGGGTATTTCTACTGGCTGACCCTGACCGATAGCATCAACACCGGTGCGTTGCTTGCGTCCGCCCGCGAGGCCGGGGTGTCCTACCGCCCCGGAACCGCGTTCTCCTCGTCCGGCGGATTCACCGATGCCCTGCGCGTCAGCATTTCCCTCTATGAGAGCGACGAACTCGCCGAAGGTCTGCGCCGACTCGCTGCCGCGATCCGAGCCAATGGGACGCACGCGTAGCCGGGATCTTGGGCAGGGAGCGTTCGAGCCCCCTTGCTATCCGTTCACACGCGACTGGGGCGAGTGGCATTGACGAGACCCACGCGCAACGCGACGTTAGCCATCGTCATCGTCGCGGCCCTGGTGGCGCTTGTCCCCACCATGTTGGCGCTGTCCAACTGCCTGGGGTTGAGGGGCGTGCACAAGGACTGGTTCGTGTACGTCGATGCGGCTTCGCTGGTGCGGCACTCCGAAAGCATCGTTGTGGCCCGGTTAATGGATGAAACCACCTTCGAAACATCCAATTCCCGGTATTCGCACCCTGATTCGCCAGCTTCCTTCGTGGATCTGCACCGTCGGTTCGAGGTGATTGAGTCCCTGAAGGGCGACCACGCACCAGGCGACACCGTCCACGTGGTCTGGATCGTGGGTCATTACCCGAAGAGCGAAGGGGCGGCTCCCGAACTGGTGTCGCGGCCGTTACTTCCCTTTTCTCTTGGAGAAACTTATGTGCTCTTTCTGGACCGAAATCTGGGCAGGCGTCCGCCAACACTGGAACCAGGAATCATTGATTGGAAGACTCCGGACGGGTTGGGTCTGGCGCGACCGGATTCGGACGGACGACTGTCGTTTGAGACCAACGCATTCTACCGGGCTGCCCTGAAGGACATGGGCCTGAAACCTGTCGATGGTTCCGGGGCTCCTTTCGAGTTGACCGTGGAGGGCATCCGGCAACTGGTGGCGTCCGGCCTGTCGACGGACCAACCATGACGCCGTCAAAGGGTTCGCCAAACGGCCATCTATGGCAGTTTTGAGAGTACCGGATTTGCGCCAAATAACAATCATTATGCAACGGAATACAATGTTTCAGGGGCCGAAGTATTGACATTTGCCCATGTCGTCAGTAACCTTTACGCATATTGGACCAATAATACGCAGTCCAACCGAAGGAGGAGGATATGCTAACGATCGGTCATGAGGTGCGACGTCCTGGTAAGTATCTGGGCGACGCGTCTGTAACCATCCCGGTGCCGGAGGAGCTCGAAACGACTCCCGGTATCCCCATGAACCAGCGTGAAGTTGACTGGTACTCCCGTGAGTATCCGGTCGAGACCATGAACATCACCGAGCGCGCTTCCCGCGACTGGGCCAACACCCTCCGCGACCAGCACGCCGAGATGCGCGAAATCCGCAAGGAACACGACAAGCTGAACCGCAACCTCGTCATGGCCGCCCGTCTCACCGGCGACCTCGAGCCCACCAATGACGCCACCGGTGAGGACATCACCGAGGCCGTCAAGCTGAAGGCCCGCGAGCTCGGTTTCGTCGAAGTCGGCATCACCGCCTTTGACATCCGCTACGTGTATCAGAGCAAGAAGGACTGGGTCCGCTTCCCCCACGTCATCTGCCTGGCCTATGAGCAGGACTTCGAGCCCACCCAGACCATCCCCAGCATCGACGCTGAGATCGTCCACTCCAGCACCTACCGCACGGAAGGCGCCGCCGGTCTGGAACTCGGCAACTTCATCCGCAGCCTCGGCTATCGCGCCCAGGTCCACAGCCCCAACGACAACACCGGCCCCTACATCCCGATGTTCGTCGCTGCCGGCCTCGGCCAGCTTGGCGCCTGCGGCTACCTGCTGACCCCCCACGTCGGCTCCCGCTGCCGCATCATGATGATCACCACCGACGCCAACGTCTCCTATGACGAGCCCGTCGACTACGGCATCCACGCCTTCTGCCAGGTGTGCCAGGTCTGCGTGAACCGCTGCCCCGGCCGCGCCCTCATGCGCGATAAGATCTGGTGGCGCGGAATCGAGAAGAACAAGCTCTACTTCAAGCGCTGCCGCCCCGTCATGGCCCGCTACCTCGGCTGCGGCGTCTGCATGAAGGTTTGCCCGATCCAGAAGTACGGCATGAAGGCCACCATGGAGCACTACGCTGCCACCGGTCAGGTCCTCGGCAAGGGCACCCACGACCTCGAAGGTTACAACATCGAGGGCAAGGGCTACTTCGGACCTGGTGAACTCCCCATCTTCGAGACCGGCTTCTTCGACATGCCTCACGGCGACACCGGCGAATGGGCCTTCGACCTGTTGAAGGACTCCGCCCGCGCCAACGGCAACGAAATTACTGAAGAGATGCTCGAAGCCTTCCGCGTCGAAGTCGTTCGCGGCCTTGGCCAGAGCACCGACAACGTCGACATGATGTACGAGGAGGAAGACTACATCTAAACGATGTAGCCAACCAAATCGGTCGGTTCTCCGGAACGGACAAGAACGCAGGGGCGGGATCACTCCCGCCCCTGTTTTGTATTATGACTTGCCTTAGTTGGGCCCGTAATCCCGGCCGTAACCTGTGCGTGTCGCAGGGACTGGCCTGGGGCTCAGGCGGTTACCGCCTGTCAAACATCGACTGCGCGGCCATGAATCGTCGCTCCTCTTCCGTAAGCTGTCCGAACGCACCGATTGCGGTTTCGGCCTGGGCGATTAAATTGATGGTTCTGGTGCTGGTGATCGAAAAGTTTGGGTTGTAGTCTGCCTCTTGGCGCAACGCGTGCAGGTCGATAAACGTGCGGGCAAAATGTTCTCCATCTGTTGACAGATGAGTCAGGACGGAGCGCAGATTGTTCTGAGCTCTACCGTGATCCAAGCGCCTGTAAACCCGTTCCCATGCTTGGGATGACAAGTTGGATTGCGGTAGCCCCGCGATAAGTTCGGCGTTGGATGCCGCCAGAGTGTGAAACACGGAGTAATAAGCGGTGCTGATTGCGCGCCGCATATCCGCTTCCGACGGTGGATTTGTCCCCTGCGAAACCAGTTTATAGCAGGTGGTGATGAGCTCCCGAGGATCTATCACGGCACAGGACTGGGTGGAGTGGTTGACTTGCGGTTTTCCGGCCTGGTGGGGTCGTTTAGTTCCGTGTAGCCGACCAAGGTGTGCGCGGTGATGCCGGCGGCGCGGATGGGCTCCTCGGTTGTCCTGAAAAGGGTATTCATCAGCTGACCGTCGAGCACCAGGGTGGGGGCGGTGTACAGCAGCTCAACGTCGAAGAACTCCTCCTCGTCAGCGTTCAGCCGTACGACGACGTTGGCGTCGTGGAATTGCACGGTGGGAGGGAAGTGGGTCCTCGCTCCGTTCAGGATGATTTCCTTGACGGCCTTGGTGTCCTGTTCCGTGATGGCCATGTGGGTCTCCAGATGTCGGGACGGTCTCAGTTCTGATGCTATCGGCCAAACCTTCTGCGGTCAACGTTGTCGCCCGGAGTCAAAAAATAGGGGCGACACGATGGCCACCCCCATTGCTACGCCGTTTTGGATGACCGCTACAGTTGCAGCGTCCTTGGGTCCACGGCCTGGCGCGCCGGCTTGCCCGCGCTGGCCGGCTGCTCCTCCCTGAGGTTCTCGATCAGATCGGCCAGCGTCGCGCCGTATTCTTCCGATCCGGATGCCTGCTCCGTGAGGTCGAAAACGCGGTGGTCTTCCTTGAGCAGACGGGCCGCCCGCACTCGACCGGCGCCCATCACCCCGTCCGCGTCGACCAGGAACATGGTCCAGCGGTCCCCGGTGTTCTCCGCTTCCTGGGCGGCGGTGATGTCGTTGCGCACGGTCTCGCTGTCCAGGCCGGCGGCGCTGCACACCACGATCAGGCGGTCGTAGTGCCGCACCCACCGCTCGATCTCCTCCTCGCCGGAGCTGGCCCTGCGGTCAACCAGGGGATTGCCCCGGAAGCTTTCGGAGAACACCCAAGTGCGCACGCCCTGCGCCCGCAGGTTGGATTCCAGCTGACGGGCGAATTCGATATCCCCATCCGCGCAGGAAATGTGCACCTCGAGGGTAGTCACCGGCGCGTCGGCGACCGCGTCCTGGATGCTGGCTACAGCCACCGGGATCCCGGAACCCAGGATGAAGGACTGCGGCAGCGCCCCTCGGGAGCGCAGAAGCGTATCCAGACCGATGGTGCTGGGGGCGTCATGGCGAACGCTGTCCAAGCCCAGCGCCGTGTCCAGGGCGCAATTCTGGAATACGGTGTAGCCGATGATGCAGTTGTTGAAATCGGCCTCGCCGGTGGCCACGTCGTTCAGAATCGCTTCGTAGAAATCGGCCGCGTTGAGCGTTGCTTCTGAAAGGTTCGTGCGAGACAGGTTGGCCCCGTTCAAGCTGGTGCCGGTCAGGTTGGCTCCGGTGAAGTTGGCGCGGTCCAGGTTGGTGCGATCCAGGTTGGCGTTGGTCAGGTCGGCGCCGGAGAAGTTGGCTTCCGAAAGCGTCGCCCCGTCAAAGTTGACGCCGGCCAGGTTGGCGTTCCGCAGGTCCGCTCCCCGCAAGTTCGCCCCGGACGCGATGGCGCTGGTCATATCGGCTTCCCGCAGGTCCGCCCGGTAAAAGTGAGCGTTGTTCATGAAGCTGTTGGACAGATCGGCGCGGCGCACCATCGCTCCCATGAAGTCGCCGTTGCGCATGTGCGCGCCCCGCAGGTTCACCATTGGAATGCGGGCGTGGCTCATGTAGCACTCGTTCAGGTCCATGATCGTATTGGGGTTCTCCTCGCGCCATGCCGCCACCGCATCGCGTCCCCGCTTCACTATCTGGACCAGTTCCATGTTGGCCATCAGTAGGTCTCCAAAAAGGGTCTCAACCGCGATTTTAGCACAAAACAAACCGCCAAACGGTATCGTGTAAAATGGCTGAACTGCCATATCAAGGAGAAATGGATATGTCGAAATCAATCGCGCTGACCGCGCTGGTCCTCGCGCTGACGCTAGCCGTGGCTTGCGGCGGTAAAGACGATGTCGAGGTGGCAGGGATACCCGAAACCGATCACATGGTCGCGCAGGCTACCATCACCGCACATTACATCGATGCCGCCCTCAGAGCCGGCATGACCGAGCAGCAGATCAACGTCACCCTGGGTCAGATCGCCAGCAACACCGTCATCGACGAATTCTGGATCAGCGATGAAGGGGGACGTATCGACTTCACCAATGTCCCCGGTTTGACCTTCGAATTTCCCACCGATCCTAGCTCCGGTTCGCAGGCTGCCCCCTTCGCGGATCTTCTGCTGGGCGGCGAAACTGTCGTTGTGCAGGACGCACAATTCCGCGACGCTGACGGTGCCCTGTTCCAGTACGTCGGTGTGGCCGGCGTTGACCAGCCACGTATCGTGCAGGTGGGATTCGACCGCGGCCCGTGAGCGTCACTACCCATGCTGCGGGATGCTCCATCCGACGTTCATACGTCGCGCACGCTGCCCCGCGATCAGAATGAATCCCCGTGATTTCGCCTCGGCAGCCGTTTTGACGGGCCGGGGCGAAAATAATACTATTAGCCAGGTTTCCGAGATGCTGCTTACCATCGACATTGGCAACACCGCCGTCACCATGGGCGTGTTCCGCGACGGCCTCGCTGCCGAGACCGACACCAACGGAACCAATCCCGTTGATCGTCTGGTAACCACGCTCCGGCTCGCCACCGATTCCGGCCGCCTCGCCGACGAATACGGCATCATGCTCAAGAACCTGCTGGAGTTCCGCGGCATCACGCCCACCGACATCACCGCGGCCTGCATCTGCTCGGTGGTCCCTCCCTTGACCGCCCTATTCGAGGACGTGTGCCAGCGTTTCTTCGGCGTCGCGCCCCTGCTCGTCACTTCCCAACTCGACCTCGGTATGCCCGTGCGGTACGACACCCCTCGGGACGTGGGAGCCGACCGCATAGTGGATGCCGTGGCCGCCGTGAAGCTCTACGGCGCGCCCGTGATCGTGGTTGACCTAGGCACCGCCACCGTCCTCGACGCGGTTTCCCGCGACGGCGAATATCTGGGCGGCGCAATCACCCCGGGCATCAACGTGTCCGTGGACGCCCTCTACCGCAACACCTCGCTGCTGCGCCGCGTGGAACTGGTCGCGCCCGACCAGGCCGTGGGCCGCAACACCACCGCCGCATTGCAGTCCGGCATCGTTTTCGGATACGCCGGCCTGGTCGCCACCATGGTCGAGCGGTTCAAGTCCGAGATAGGTGCCGACGCCAGGGTGGTGGGTACCGGTGGGCTGGTCACCGTGATCGCCGACCACGCCCCCGTTTTCGACGACATCAATCAGGAACTCACCCTGGTCGGCCTGGACCTTATCTACCGTATGAACTCCGGCAAAACGCCGCTGGCGGAACGGGCGCTCTCCGCTGATGGCGGCGACTGAGTGTATTGGTGAATAACATGCAATCCGCGCTTGCTGGAAAAAATATCGTTCTGGGTGTCACCGGCAGCATCGCGTGCTACAAGGCGTTGGACCTGGCGAGCAAGCTGGTTCAGGCTGGCGCCAACGTCGAGACCATCCTCAGCTACGGAGCCACCCAGTTCGTAACCCCGCTGGCGTTCCGCAGCCTCACCCACCGCTCCGTCGTCACCGACACGTTCGACCCCGACTCCGAGCAGAGCGTGGAGCACGTCGCCCTGGCGCGTTGGGCCGACATCGTCGTGATCGCGCCGGCCACCGTCCACTGCATTGCCAAGCTGGCCGCTGGGCTGGCCGACGATCCGCTGACCACCACGGTGATCGCCACTGAGGCGCCCCTGCTGGTCGCGCCGGCCATGGACGCCAACATGTACGACCATCCGGCCACCCAGGAAAACGTCGCCCGCCTCCGCTCCCGTGGCGTATCCCTGGCCGGACCCGCCCCGGGACGCCTGGCGTCCGGCCTGATGGGCATGGGGAGGCTGGTCGAACCAGCGGACCTGCTCGGCCACATCGCCGCCGCACTGGGCAAGCATGGCGATCTCTCCGGCCGAAAGGTGATCGTCAGCGCCGGCGGCACCCAGGAAGCCATCGACCCTGTGCGCGTCATCACCAACCATTCGTCCGGACGGATGGGCTACGCCGTCGCTGAAGCCGCCCGTGACCGTGGCGCCGACGTGGTGCTGGTAACCGCGCCGACCGCTCTGCCCGACCCTCCGTTGGTGCGGGTGGCATCCGTCAAGTCCGCCCAGGACATGTGCGATGCGGTGCTCTCTGAAACGCCCACCGCCGACGCGCTGATCATGGCCGCCGCCGTGGCCGACTACCGTCCAGCCGTAGCCGCCGAGCAGAAAATCAAAAAGACCGCCGCGGATGAAATGTCCATTGACTTGGAGAAAACCACCGATATACTGGCGACGGCCGTCGGGGATTTCGTCCGAGTCGGTTTCTCGGCGGAGAGCGAAAATTTGGAAGCCAACGCCGCCGACAAGGTTCGCCGCAAGTCGCTGGACCTGATCGTCGCCAACGACATCACCGAAGAGGGCAGCGGGTTTGGCGTGGACACCAATCGCGTGGTCCTGATCGACCGGGAATTGCAGGCTGAAAGATTGCCGTTGCTGACCAAGTACGAGGTAGGCCATCGCATACTCGACCGAGTAGTAACTTTGTTGGGCGAAAGCACCAGAGGTTGATCATTGCATTTGGGAATGCGATCAAACCATAACTCTTAGATCCAATCCAATTAGCAAACAATGAGACCTAACTACAGCCTCGCCATGCTGCGTGGCGACCTGTTCGGCGGCATCACCGCGTCCGTCGTGGGATTGCCGGTTGCGCTGGCCTTCGGCGTCGCCTCCGGTCTTGGACCCATCGCCGGAATGTACGGCGCCATTGCCGTGGGTTTCTTCGCGGCAGTGTTCGGCGGCACCCGCTCCCAGATCTCCGGACCCACCGGCCCCATGAGCGTGGCCATGGCGGTGATCGTAACCGTCCACTCCGAGGGCGACTTCGCCAAGGCCTTCACCGTAGTTGTGCTGGCGGGCGTTATCCAGATTGTCCTGGGCGCGGTGAGAATCGGGCGATTCGTCGCCTACACCCCCTACTCCGTCATATCCGGCTTCATGACCGGCATTGGCATCATCGTCATCCTGGTGCAGGTCGCCCCGTTCGTGGGCGCAGAGGCCCTGCCGGGCGGGGTGCTGGCGAAAATCAGCGCCATCCCCGACGCCATAGCCAACGCCCAGGTACACTCCCTGATCGTCGCCGCCATTACCCTATTGGTGGGTGTGCTTTGGCGACCGCCGTTGAGCCGGTTCCTGCCCGGCCCCTTGGCGGCCATGATCATCGGTTCGGCCATAGGCATCTTCTGGCTGACCGACCTCAGAGTGATTGGAGACGTGCCCACGGGTCTGCCCGAGCTGCGGATCCCGGTCTTCGACATCGGCTTCATCGTGAGTTCCCTGACTCCCGCGCTGATCCTGGCGCTGCTCGGCTCCATCGACAGCCTGCTCACCTCCCTCATCGCCGACTCTCTGACTCGCACGCGGCACAACGCCAACCGCGAACTGGTCGGCCAGGGCATCGGCAACACCATCGCGGGACTCATCGGCGGACTCCCCGGCGCCGGAGCCACCCTCGGCACCGTGATCAACATTCGCTCCGGCGGACGCACCCCGTTCTCCGGTGTTGTGCGGGCGGGCGTGCTTCTGGCCCTGGTATTGGGCCTGGGCCGGTATGTCACGGAGATTCCCCACGCTGTGCTCGCCGGCATCCTGGTCAAGGTGGGCTGGGACATCATCGACTGGCGCCTCATCAAACGCGCTCATCGCATCCAGCGCGACCACCTCATCGTCATGCTCATCACGCTGGCCCTCACGGTATTCCTCGACCTGGTCACCGCCATCGCCATCGGCCTGATCGCGGCGGGAATGGTCGCGGCGCGGCAGGTCGAACGCCAGGAACTGGACAGCGTCGTATCCACGCCCCTGCTGGACCAGGTCTTCCTGTACGACACGCCCGAAGAAGCGGCCGCCGCCAATGACGGCGACGAATTCGCCGCCCGGTGTGGCGTGGTGGGCATGCGCGGGCGATTCTCCGTGGCGTCATCCAGCAACTTGGTCAACACCATCGGCGGCGACATTCGCGACCACGAGGTGGTGATTTTCGACTTCTCCGAGACCCTGTACATGGACGACAGCGCCGCCATGGTGGTGGAGCAGATGATTGATATCGCCTCCGAAGAGGACACCGAGTCCATCGTCATGGGCCTTTCCGGATCGCCGGTCGAGAATCACCTGCACGCCCTCAATACCCTGCACCGCGTCCCTGAAGACCGGTTCGTCGACAACCTCGACGGAGCTCGCGAGGTGGCGCAGCGTATCCTCAATATCGAACCAGAACCGGCGGAGCATCCACCGCCGGCTTGAGTTGAAACATGACCAGGGACTGGGTCTTATCGTAGCCACGCTGTGATAACATGGGACCCGTTAACGAGGGTTCCCCATGACTTTTACGATAGACCCTGCAGCGATTGCGGCGGCCGCGGCTTTCATAGGTATTTTGGCCACGGCAGCGGGCGTCTTTATCTGGTTCGGCAAATTGAGCAACCGTATCGACACGGTGGAGGCTGACGTCAAAGAACTCAAAGCCGACGTCAAACAGATCCTCGGAATGTTACATTCCCACCAGGGATACCATCAGGGGTTGATCGCCGGTGAGTTGTCAGCAGACGCAGACTGAACGCCATCGCACTCCGGTCCGCGTCTTGTTGACCCGCCAAACGAAGGACTGATATGCGCATCGGAGTTTTCGTCGGAGCGTCCACCGCCGACCTGATGAGCCTGGACGAGCTTATCGGCCGCATCAAGCAGGCCGAAGCGGACGGTTTCGACAGTTTCTGGATTCCCCACATCTCGGCCCGAGGCTACGATGCGCTGACGGTTCTGGCCCTCGCCGGGACCCAGACCAGCCGCATCGAGCTGGGCGTCGGCGTGGTGCCCACCTACCCCAGGCATCCCGTGGCGTTGGCCCAGCAGGCGCTGACCACGGCCACCGCAACCAACAGCCGCTTCATCCTGGGCATCGGCCCGTCCCACCGCCCCGGCATCGAGGAGAGTTTCGGCCTGTCCTACGACCGTCCCGCGCTGCACACCCGCGAATATCTTTCGGTTCTCCGCCCGCTTATCGACCAGGGCCGCGTGCAGTTCAACGGCGAGTTCTACAACGTCAACGCCGAGTTGGATGTCCTGGACCGGCCCACGTGCCCGGTCGTCGTCTCCGCCCTCGCGCCCCGTATGCTCCGCCTGGCAGGCCAGCGAGCCGACGGCACCATCACCTGGATGGCCGGCCCCCGCGCCATCCGCGAGCATGTGAGCCCTCGCATCAACGCCGCTGCCGAAGCCTCTGGACGTCCCGAACCACGCATCTGCGTTGGCCTGCCCGCCACCGTGTGCGACGACGAGGCCGTCGGACGCCGCGCCGCCGCCGAGTCCTACGAGCGTTACGGACGCCTGGTCAACTACCGCCGCATCCTGGACGTCGAGGATGTCGAAGGCCCGTCCGAGGTCGCCGTGGTCGGCAACGAGTCATCCCTGCGCAGCCAACTCGAAGCCTTCGCCGACGCCGGCGCCACCGACTTCATCGCCAACATCTTCACCGCCGGCGACGACTCTGAATCAAACGCCCGCACCTACACCGCCCTGAAGGACCTGGTGGGGAAAATCTAGCCGGAAACCGTATTATCATCATCAACCTGGCTTGAGCAGGAAACAAAGAGTTCGTCGGAGGCCCTGCGGGTACACAAGTGGCAGGCTTACGGGCGAAACAATATCACCTACGTGGAATTGGATAATCATTTCTGGATTATATTTGCAATCGCGAGCGCGCATCTGCTAGAATATATGCAGAAGCCCAAGTGAGAAGCTGATATGGACGCGCAAACTATTGCAATCATTGGCGTGGGCGCCACGCTCATCGCAGTATTCATGCCGCCGCTGATAATGTTGATACGCCGCGTCGATAAGTTGACTCAAGTCGTGACTGCGCTGGCAAATCACCGCCACGACAGCGAAGGAAGGGCGACGTTTACGCTCCCGGTAGATTAATGGATGAGTAATCGGTGAATAGTGGTCACCCTCACTCAGAACTCCATGCAATCCAAAGATCACCCACCCTGCCCCATCGATCACTGCTACTGGGTCGTCCCCGGCAAACTGCTGGCCGGCGAATATCCGCGTACGCCATACGAGGAGTCCTCAAGGGAAAAACTGGCGCGACTCACCGATGCCGGCGTAACCGCGTTCATTGACCTCACCGAGGCCGACGAGTTTCTGGAACCCTATGACCACCTACTGGACGGGCCATCCCATCAACGTTTCGCCATCCGCGACATGTCGGTGCCCGAGTCGAAGGACTTGACCCGGCAGGCCCTGGACGCCATCGATGCCCATCTGGCTGCCGGCGAAACGGTGTACGTCCACTGCTGGGGCGGTGTGGGGCGCACCGGCACCATCATCGGCTGTTGGCTGGCGCGGCATTACGAACCCAGTCAGGCTACCTTGGATCGACTGGAAAAGTTGTGGGCAGGCAACCCCAAATCCCGTTCACGCCAATCACCGGAAACGGGCGCACAACAGCGTTACGTCCGTGAGTGGCGCGAATAACAGGTACACCGGAACGAAACGTAGGGGCGAATAATCATTCGCCCCTACCGCGTTTAAAACGATGCCCGCCCCGTTCTAACTCACCGCTTCCTTGAACCGCCGGATCGCCTCGATATGCTGGTCGGGGCCGCTGAGTCCGGCGCGCATGGTGTTTACCGACAGGTGGGACGCGCCCGCGTCGTCCCACTCCGACGCCAGCTTGTTCCAGTCGTCCGGGTCGTTGCTGTCCATCAGCGCGACGCGACCCTCGACGCCTATATCGGCGGGATCCCGGCCGTAGCCCCGCGCCAACTCGCGCATCTCCTCCAGCTTTTCCCGCCCCTCGCCGTCGGGCTTGAACTGCGGGAACCATCCGTCGCCCATCCGCGCCAAACGCCGCACCACCTGCGGCGCGCCGCCGCCGAACCACACCGGAATCGGACGCTGCACCGGCAGCGGGTTGATGCCCGCGTGGGTGATCTTGTGGTAACGCCCCTCGTAATTCACCACCTCCTGCGTCCACAGCATCCGCATCACCTCGATCTGCTCGGCGGAGCGGCGGCCGCGGTTCTCCCAGTTCTCGCCCAGCGCCTCGTACTCCACGTCGTTCCAGCCCACGCCGATGCCTAGGCGCAGCCGGCCATTGGTGAGCACGTCCACCTCGGCGGTCTGCTTGGCTACCAATGCCGTCTGACGTTGCGGCAGGATGATGATGCCCGTGCAGAACTCAATCTTCTCGGTCAACGCGGCCAGGTAGCCGAACATCACGAACGGCTCGTGGAACATGTCGTCCTTGTTGTACGGTCGGTTCCACTCGGCGCGCTGCGTGTGGTCCGCGCCCAGCACGTGGTCGAACACTAGCAGGTGCTCATAGCCCAGCGCCTCGGCGGCCTGCGCGAAATCCTTCACGGCGACGGGGTCGGCCCCGATCTCGGTCTGCGGGAAAATGGCTCCTAGTTGCATGGTAATGGCTCCTCGAATGGGGAAATCGGCGTATGTCTGCGTAGCAATTCCGCCGCCATTCTATCCGCCGATAGCCCGTTGCGCCACCAGACCCCAAACCGTCCGTTCATGGTGCGGCACGTCCGCCTACGGCGGGAGCCTGTCGAACCATACCCCCAAGCATCCTGTGAATCCTGCCCATCCATGTAAAATAAAAACACCCTTTTCGGAGCGACACCCCAATGACCCCCGAAACCCGCCAGCAGAAAATCGAGTCCTACCGCAACGCCTACACCCAACTCGTGGACGCGCTGGGTAAGTTCCCCAGGGAGATGTGGCAGTTCCGCGACGAGCACGGCTGCTGGAGCATCCACGAGCACGTCATCCACATCACCGACAGCGAGGCCAACAGCTACATCCGCGCCCGCCGCCTCATCGCCGAGCCGGGCCGCACCCTCATGGACTACGACGAGAACCAATGGGCCGCCGCGCTGGACTACCATAAACAGGACATCGACGACACGCTCAACCTGTTCCACTGGCTACGCGGCAAGACCTACACCCTCATCAAGTCCCTGCCCGAATCCACCTGGGCCAACACCGCCTACCACCCCGAGAACGGTGACACCACCCTCGATGACTGGCTCGACACCTACGAAGCCCACGTCCGCGAGCACATCGAATACATGCAGCAGAACCTCGAAGCCTGGCAGTCCCAGCGGTGAGTCGGCCCGTCGGGCAATTACTCCTCTCCCCTGGTGGGAGAGGATAGGGTGAGGGGGATACCTCTCCCACGGCGGCGTGTCGTTGGCGGCCGCGTTGAAAACCCGCCGCCCCCTCTGCTAGAATCGAATAGCCGCGCTGGGGATTAGTCTAGTGGTAAGACGCCTGACTCTGGATCAGGTATCACAGGTTCGAATCCTGTATCCCCAGCCATTTCTTTTGCCTGCAAAGCCCACAGCGCCCCGCTCCCGCCGCCCAATGATATACCACCCGTCGGGCAACGGCCAGGAGTCTTCTTGGGGCACTCGAGTATTTTTGTCTAGTACCGGCCCATTGAAAATGTCTTGGCAACCGAAACCTAATCAAAATGCCCGAGCACTTCGAATGTTCATGGAGTCAATGGACATCATCGATGAGGCTCTACGCTTTCCGCCTGACGCTGTAGCGGACGACATGGGACGGAGAGGTCGCCGGGTAGCAGTAGAACTGCGAAAATTGCTTTTCGACAGTAGACCTTTGCTACACCACATTCTGGAACGGCCTAGATTCCAGCCCCTAAAGAAGCACGAGACACTCACAGGCGATATCTACGAAAATGAGTGTGTCATGTCAATTGCAGCGGCTAGCAGCGATGGCGTATCACTAGGAGGAGTCGCTACTCACAAGTGGCATATCAGAGTTCATCCCTTGCACGGCCTTCGTTTCGACGGAATCAGTGAGAATTGGACGTTTTACCCGATGTTTGACACTGGTGCAGTTCCCATAACATTGGAACGGTGGCTGCGTCAGAGGCTGTTTTGTGTGGATGATCGCGAATACAGTTTATTGGACACTCTGAAATTCATCGCGAACAAAGAGGCTGTCCATGTGGACATTGCCGATGATGGTCCCCAGCGAGATATGGAGCGCGTCCATTTTGGACACACCACCTACTATCAAATTGTGGCCGTTCTCACCGCGGCCTATTTGTCAGCCGAATATTGGGGTAGCCGACAAGCCAACAAAGACGAATGGCAAAATTTTAAGGCATATACAAATAACAGACATACCGCGATTAGGCCTAATGTCCTGTGGGGCGGGGAGTTGCCAAATGCAAAAATTGACCCCCTAGGGCTCCCGAACGTTTTCCATGAAACAGGAATATCGATTCCAAATCCCGGGGAAACCTGGAATCCGGTTCATTTGGAGGAGTATACGGTCGTTTATTCATAAATGAACCGTGTCTCCTCAGGCAACCGCCGGTCGCGACTATGCTAACAATCTGGGTGCGGATATATAGAGATAATCGCGGCGCCGACGACCCACATTGCTGTTACTGCTCGCTGGTATCTGGTTTCGTTAATAAGGGTGGGGGAAGCCACTGGAACTTTGTACATCCAAACGTCACAAGTCCCGTTACGATATCAGGCAGTCTGGGAAACGACGCGAAGCACTATCAAGTACGCGCGGTGCTCATGGCCATTGAGGAATCGAGGAAATGAAAGACAGCGCTCGGTACGTCAAAATAGTTGAATGGTCCGAAGAGGACCAATGCTACGTCGGCAGCGCCCCGGGATTGATCTACGGTGGTTGCCACGGGGACGACGAGCGGCAGGTTTTCGAAGAGCTTTGCCAGGTCGTTGATGAAGCCATCGAACTGTACCGAGTGGACGGTAAAAAACTCCCGCCAGCAACCTCAGGTCGCGACCTAGCCAACAACATCGGGACGGTCAGCTAGCAGCGCCACCCTGCCCTACAACCTCCCAGCATCCCCAACGCCCGCTCCCTGAACCGCTCAGTATCACGGTGCGCGAGTCGAGCGCATCGAGTCCAGGTCTCCCTCCCATCCGATGCCCCGCATGGAGCGGGCCTCATCGACGGAAGCGGGTTCGGCGGCCAGTGTCCGCAGGGCGAAGTTGATGGCCTCTCGCTTGGCGGGGAGTTGGTAACGCCGCATCACCTCGGCGCAAGCCTGATCGTCAATGTCCACATTCGTACGTGCCATACACATAACATACGCAACAAACATCAAACCAGCAAGTTACCTCACCCCCAACGCAGGACGATTGCAAAGTCTGCCGAGTTTCCGCTCATGGTGAGCCTGTCGAACCATGTTCCGGCGCTGGCAGACCATCCTTCGACAAGCTCAGGATGAGCGGGACAGGAGGATTTTTCGACTTTGCAATCATCCTGCCCCCAACGCCCGCCGCGCCCTGCTCACCCCGCCGAACTTCAGCCGCAGCAAGCCCTTCACGTCCTCCCACGCCGTCCGCAGGATGCGCACCCGCGTGTCGGGATCGTCCTCCCAATGCACCGGCAGTTCCTTGATCGGGTAGCCGCACTTCTGCGCCAGGATCAGCAACTCCGAGTCGAAGAACCACCCGTTGTCCTCCACCAGCGGCGCCAGGTCGTCCGCCGCCCGCCGGCTCGCCGCCTTGAACCCGCACTGCGCGTCGCGAAACGACGTGAAGAACATCGTGCGGAACAGCAGGCTGTACCCCCGCGACGTTATCTCCCGCTTCAGTGTCCGTCCCACCACCTGCGACTCGGGCAGCAGCCGCGACCCCGTCGCCACGTCATACCCATCGTCGGCGATGGCCTCGACCATCGGCGGCAGGCTGCCCAGGTCGGTGGACAGGTCGACGTCCATGTAGGCCACGACGTCCGCCCTGCTCTCCGTCCACGCACGCCGCAATGCCCGACCCCGCCCGCGCTGCTCCAATCGGATGTAGCGCACCTGCGGAAATTCCTGCGACAACGCCTCCGCTTCGTCCAGCGTCCCATCGGTGGACCCGTTGTCCGCTACCACTATCCCCCAGTCGTAGCGGCCCATGAACTCGGACATGAACGCGTGCAGCCGCCGGACGCACAACGGCAGCGCCCGCTCCTCGTTCAGGCAGGGAATGACGACATCAAGGCTAATCGACATGGCGGGAAATTATACCAACCCCGCGCGGATCGCCGTCCGTGCCGCCAACACCCTCGCCTGCCGATTTGGATTTTGCCGGCAGCGTGATCTGCAATCGTCCTGGACGAGCTTGCGGTTGGCCGAATCGTCGATATGCCAACAAGTTACATGGTAGTATACGGTAGTGTCAAATTGAATTTGTTATTTACAACTAGATTCTTAACGCGTTCATGGAACGACCATCAATATGGAAGATGTGCTCATCTTACTCGTCTTGCTCGTAGGGGCCACGGCTCTGGTGAGCGTCTTTGCCTGGATGGGCCGATTGACCAACCCATTCATGCTCATCCTTTTGCCGGCGATGACGGTGGTGGCTGCTGTCCTGGCCCTGATCACACGGACGGACAGTCCTTTGTTGCCTGTGGTAGCGCTCTTGATGGCGTTGTCGGCCGTCGCTCTAATCCTAACTGCAATAGGGCTCATGTTAGCTGTTTCGCTCCGATCTCACCGTCGCTCCGAAAATTCGGAGCCAGGGGATAAAAGAGCAAGCAGCGAAGCGGAGGCATGAACGATTACTTTGTCGCCGCTGTTCTAACGGGGCTGTTCGCTTTTGGCGCTGTGGGCTTGGCGTGGATGGCAGGAGTTGCCTCACCCGAACCTTCCGTGGTTGAACAACGGGTTTTGGAGGCATTTGATTGGATCATGAAAGGGTCGTTCGGCGCCCTCATAACCTTCCTTACACGTATGTCCCGTCAACGTAATATTGACAACGGCGGCGGTCAACCGGGGTAATCCGCGGTGCAATGCGGTCGTTGCGTCCTCGGCAAACCGACGAATAGCTCCGCTACGATCAATGACCCATATTAGGTTCTGGCGGGGCCTTTCGATTGTCGCTCCACCTATCCGCTCATCCTGAGCTTGTCGAAGGATGGTGTTCATGGTTCGACAGGCTCACCGTGAGCGGACGACTGGCATTGTGGCAATAATCGAAAACCCCTGAGGTTCCGTGCCGCCAAATTGACAAATTCGGGCGCGTAATGCTATATTCCGTGCGCTAATCACATCGGCGCTATCGTGCTCGCATCGTATTCGCAATGGTGCGACCGGGTTTCGAACGCAGCCTGATCGGGTGCTTTCCCTGCAGTACACCACAATGCCTTGTGGCAACACCTCCCATCAACAACCGGGCAGGTGTATTTTTGTATCCGTGGTTATCGGGCTCCAGGGCTTCGGCCCGAAACATCCGCTGGTGTCTGGCAGATAATCGCCGGTTCGGAGGAACCTCCAGATGCAAATGAACGACTTCGTCGTCCGGTTCGCCGGTGAGGGCGGACAGGGCGTCGTTACCTCAGCCGAAGGACTGGCCCAGGCCTCTACCCAGGTCGGCTACCATGCCCTGACCTACGCCACCTTCCCCTCTCAGATCCTCGGCGGTCCCACCTGGACCCAGGCGCGCATCCGCACCGAGCCCGTATTGAGCTCCGGCGACGAGGTGGACGTGCTGGTCGCCTTCAACGAGGAAGCCTACGAGACCCACGCCGAGGAAGTCCGCGAGGGCGGCGTTATCATTTACAACGCCGACGACTTCACCATGACCGATCCCCGGTCATTCGGCCTCGCCATCGACTCCCTGGCCCGCTCCACGGGCAACAACCGCGCCGCCAACATGGTCGTCATCGGCGCGCTGGCCCAGCTGGTCCACATGCCCCAGCAGTACCTGGAGGACTTCGTCGAAGCCCGGTTCCGCCGCGGCCGCGACAACGACGACGAGATCATATCGTCGAACATCGAGGCCATGCGTCTCGGCCGCCAGAACGCTGCCGAAAGCGGATTTGTGCTGGGCGACCTGGCCCCGCCCAACCCGCCCGACTACACGCAGATGATGCTCAAGGGCAACGAGGCCATCGCCCTCGGCGCCGTCCATGCCGGCCTCAAATTCTACGCCGGCTACCCCATCTCTCCCGCCACCACCATCCTCCTGTGGATGGAGCGCAACCTGGTCGGAGAGGACAAGTTTGCCTACCAGGTGTCCTCCGAAATCGAGGCCATCACCGCCATCCTGGGCGCCGGTTTCGCCGGCAAAAAGTCCATGACCGCCACTGCCGGCCCCGGCATCTCCCTGATGAGCGAGGGCCTGGGACTGGCCTGGATGGCCGAAATCCCGCTGGTCGTGGTTGACGTGCAGCGCGGCGGTCCCGCCACCGGCCTGCCCACCAAGACCGAGCAGTCCGACCTCATGGGCTGCATGTACCCCGCCCACGGCGACGTGCGCATGCCCATCATCGCCCCCGGGTCCGTGGAAGAATGCTTCTTCGCCGCCGCCCACGCCATCAACTGGGCCGAGCGCTATCAGGGCCCCGTGATCCTGATGAGCGAAATGTCCATGGCCGAGCGCGTGCAGAACATCCCGCGTCCGGACATCACCAGGGTCCCGGTCGAGGAGCGGCTCACCTACGAAGGCGCGAACGGCTACCATCGCTATTCCGGCCATGAGCTTTCGCCCATGCCGTTGCCCGGCGGCCCCGGCGCCTACGTCGCCAACGGCAGCGAGCATGACGAGATGGGCGACACCACCCACCTGCCCAGTCGCCACATCCAGATGACCGAACGCCGGTTCAGCAAGCTCAAGCTCCTGGAAGAGGACAACTACGAAAGCGACAACACCGACGCCAACATCGCCATCATGACCTGGGGCGGCTCCAAGGGGCCGGCGCAGGAAGCCTACGATGAGCTTCGCGAACAGGGCGTCGACGTGGGTTGGTACTTCTCGATGTTCCTGAACCCGCTGCCGCCGCGCCTCCTCGAGGAACTGCGCAGCAAGGATCTGGTCATCGTCCCCGAATTGAACTACCAGGGTCAGTGGGCCGGCATCCTGCGCTCCGAGGGCGTCAAGGCGCAGGCCATCACCCAATACACCGGTCTCCCCTTCAAGGTCAGCGACCTGGTGTCCCGAGTAACAAAGATTGTGTCCGAACAAACGGAGGCCGCGCGGGTATGAGCAAGAAGAACCCCGAATACGACTTTAAATGGTGCCCCGGCTGTGGCGACTTCGGCGTACGCCGCGCCCTGGAATTCGCCATGATCAACCGGCTGGAGGAAACCGGCCTGCCCGTTGAGAACAACGTGGTCGTGGCCGGCATCGGCTGTAGTGGCAACCTGGTCCACCTGTTGGAGGGTGAGCAGCCCTACGGCATCCACGGCATCCACGGGCGCACCCTGCCCGTCGCCATGGGCATCAAGATGGCCCGCCCCGAGTTGAACGTGATCGTCGTTGCCGGCGACGGCGACTTCCTGAGCATCGGCGGCGAGCACATCGCGCCCCAGGCCGCGCGCAACGTCAACCTCACCGCCGTCATCATGGACAACGGCGTGTACGGCCTCACCAAGGGCCAGAGTTCGCCGACCACCGAGATGGGCGCCATCACCAGCAGCACCCCCTTCGGCAAGATCGAAGAGGATCTGGACCCGCTGGAACTCTACCTGACCTTGGGCGTTTCCTTCATCGCATCCGGATTCTCGGGGCAGCCTAGAGTCCTGGCCCGCCTCATCAACGAGGGCATGAATCACCAGGGCATGTCGATGATTCACGTCCAGTCCCCGTGCGTTACCTACAACGACACGTACCAACTCATCAAGGGCAACGCTCGGGAGGGCATCGCCCCCGCGCTGTGGGACATCCCCGAGGATCACGACCCCAGCGACAAGCGCGCCGCCGAGGATCTGGTTCGGCAGGGTGGTCTCCCCGTCGGCGTTATCTACAAGGATGAGGAGCGCCAGTCCCTCGACGCCAACATGAACATCATCCGCGCCAAGGCCCGCGAACGCTCCATAGAGCAAATGATGGACGCCTACACCTTCTAAACCCCGCCAACCACCGTAAACAATAGAGCCCCCGGCGCGATGTGCCGGGGGTTTTCTATTCCGACGGCGTCAGCGGAGCGACGGTCACCCGCCCGCCAAACTCCCACTCAACGGACATAGCGCTGCCCCACAACAGTTTGGTTCCGACCAGAGGGATGTTTTCTGCAGCTGAAATAACGTTGACTGTTTCTTGGTTTCCAAACCAAAGCACGGTCCCTGCGTGTATTTCGGCCTGAACAATGCGCCCGTCCGCAAGTTGCGAGTCTAGCTTGTCCACCAGCGGCAAGTTGAGCCGTACAATGTCGGCCACAGGGAGTTGCAGGTCACCAGTGAACCCGGTGTCGACCACTGGATTGAAGTCAACGAACTGGCCGCTGGCCTCGTCTTTTATCGATACGGGTAAAGTCGCTTGCCTGATGGGATTGATGCTTCCGGTAATCATCCTTTTCTGGGCCCTCTGATTACCCCGATGATGGAGTTATCGCGCCCGATCTGTAATACATAAAATGGCGCGCCGGGAAGTCTCTTGCCTAAATTCGCAACCGCTCCCAGCATGTCGCCGTGTACCTCGCAATCTCCTGTATCCGGATGCAAGGCCAGGAACTTGCCGTTGTGTTTCGGCTCGACCCACTGGCGAATTTCTGCTTCGTAGATTTCCTGGCTGCGGCTCCAGAACACATCGTACTGTACGGAGTCTGCAATCGGGGTGCCTTTATACCCGCTTGGCCATCCGCTTCCCATCCTAATGGCCGCTTTATGGCCGATACGCAGGATACAGGTCAGTGATTCTGGCCGCCGTTCTTTCAGCTTCTGCGATGCAATCGCTAGGTCTTCATTGAATTCATACTCCCCGGTGTCCGGTTCTATTGCAATGTATTCGTGCATATGCTCCGCTTCCACCAGTGCACGAATGTGGTCCTCATAAACGGCTCGGGCTCGCTGGCATACGTTTTTGTCGGTGGTCGGCGTGACAAACATATTCCACCTGCTCGCTCGCTGGTGTCCTCAGTACCCGCCCTGCGTCGCGCCCGCAGCTCCCGGCACCACGTCCGGATTCTCCGCCTGCAGCGACTGGTACTTCGACGGGCATTTCACCAGGATGTTGTCCGTGGTGAACACCGCACTCTCCGCGTCGTAGCTCCCTTCCAGAATGATTTCCGAGTGGGGGTTGAAGAACAGGTCTGGCAGCACGCCTACGTAGCTCGCTTCCAGCACCCTGCTCCCCGGAATCAGCCCGGGCACGTCGACTTCCTTGTCCCCTACCGCGAACCGCGACTCCGCCGATCCATCCTCCCTGCGGAAACTGTCAGGATCCAGCGCGCCGGCCACACGCAGCGTCTGCCCGTCGTGGAGCTTGGGGTCGCCCAGGAACTCGCTGACGCTCACGAAGTATTGCGTGTTCCCAGGAAACGCCGCGTACACCATGTACGCCACCGCCAGCGCGATGACCCCTACCAGGATGATCAGGCGTACGCGATTGCTGCGCCACCCCGATCGTTCCTCTTCGGCGTCCGCCTCCAGCAGTATCGCCGCGTCCGCCGGCCGGTTCGTGTAGTCTTCCGATTGCATGCTCAACCTTTGCCTGCCTGATGTTGTCTCGGTCGAGCGTCCATTATACCGGCCTATCCGTTAGGGTTCTTCCGAGCCGGATCCAGGGGCCTCTACGCCATCGGATCGCTGTATCTCCTCCAGTTCCCGTTGCACCGACTGGCGCCTCCAGGACATATACGCCGCGTAGATGAAAAACACCACCCACACCACGGCGAACGCGGCGAAGAGATAAGGCAGATTGGCCGGGGGCAGTTCACTCATGTCAGATTGCGTTTCTCCGGCGGCGTAGTTCCGATAACCGGTCCTCGATTGTCCGTAGGCCCACCCGTTCCAGCATCAGGTACGTGAACAGCGCCAGCGTCGCGACCAGCGAGAATATCAATATCTGCGCCATGATCGGCTCCAGAGAGCCTTCCGCCGCCTCCGGCCCGATCACCTGCCGGGGATGGATCGACTGCCACCACTGCACCGAATAATAGACTATGGGCACGTCAACGAATCCGATGATACCCACTATGGCAGACCACGTCCGTCCCTGCTGCGGCGTCGGCGCGTACTGCCGGATCATCAAGTACGCCACGTAGATGAACCAAAGGATTAGCGTGGTGGTCAAACGCGGTTCCCACTGCCACCAGGCGTTCCACACCGGCCGCGCCCAAATCATGCCGGTGACCAGCGCCAGCGTCACGAACACCACGCCCACCTCGGCCGACGCATGCGCCACCCGGTCCCATCGCTCCGTCCGCCGTATCAGGTATCCGATGCCGGCCAACGCGCACACCAGGAACCCCAGGAAAGACAGGATGGACACCGGCACGTGGACGTAGAAAATCCGCTGCACGTGGCCCAGCACCGCGTCGGTGGGCGCCACCATGAAGATCAGGTAGCCGTCCACCAGCATCATGATCGCGGTCAAAAGCAACAGCCATAGCCGCAAATCCCGCACCGCGTTTTGCCATGACGCTCTACCCTGCGGCTGGTCGGCCATTGCTGCCAAAGTTCGCTACCCCTCGAATACGTAACCGAATACCCACGGACATATTACCAAATACAAAGCGTCGAATACTATCAACAGCGGCAGCCACCGGGTCCACACCGCCGTCATCGTGCCACCCTGCAGCGCCAGCGCTGATGCCTCCACCGCCGCGATGATCACCGGCACCACCACCGGGAAAAACAGTATCGGCAGCAGGATCTCCCGCGAGCGTGTCTGCACCGCTATGGACGCGAAAAACGTCCCCACCGTGGCGAATCCAACCGTCGCCAGCAGGATGATCAGCCCCAACGCCGGCGACAGCGTGGGCAGGTCCAGCATCACCGCGAACACCGGCAGCAGGATGGCCTCGATCACCAGCATGAACGCCAGGCTGCCCAGCATCTTGCCTAGGAACACCGCGTCTCGGCTCACCGGCGCCAGCAGCAACCCGTCCATGCCGCCGTTCTCCAGTTCCCGCGTGAACGCCCGGTTCATCGCCAGCACGCCGATGAAGGCGTATGCCACCCACAGCAGTCCCGGCGCAACCGGCTCCAGGCTGCCCGGCGACCGGTTCAGCCCGAAATTGAACACCACCACCACAATCAGCCCGAACACCAATGCCGACGCGATCACGTCCCGGGATCGCAACTCCAGCCGCACATCCTTCCACGCCACCGTCAGCGCGCCCCGCAGCAGTTCCATGGCCTGGACGCGCCCGGATCTGACTCGCCGATTCCGTTACCTACTCACCATCATCAGCCGCTTTGCCCAGCAATGAATCAATATCTTCGAGCGTCAGCATGATGGCGCCGGTTTCAGGGTCTGTCGAGACAGCCGGACTACGCAGAAGGTTCCGTATCTTAGCAAGCGCTTCCTCACGCCCTTCTTTCCGCCCCCGAGTCAGCGCTCGTTCCATCATCTTCGCCCGCTGCGCCGCTCTGATTTCTGAAGCTTTCTCAAACATTTTGCGCGCTCCTTCGATTACGCCCGCCAGCGGTAGTACGAACAGCCAGTACAGATCTTTGGTTGCAATCTCAAAGCTGCGGTACACCCAGAAATCGGACCCTTCCCAAATCTGCAGGACCGCCACGCTGACGCCGCCCACGATTGCGAACCCCGCAACATGCCACCATATCCCCCGTTCGCCCAATTCGCTGGGCAGGTCCGACAGGCTCATTGTATCACCCTGAGCGCGGCGGTTTCGGGTCTCGACGGCGTCCCATCCGGCTCTATCCGCCCGCCGGCCAGCGTCAGCGTCCGGTCCGCCCACGCCAGGCCCACCTCCGCGCTGTGCGTCGTCAGCAGCGCGGTGCGACCCGACGCAGCCCAATCCCGCAACAGGTCTCCCAGCGTCGCCACCGACTCCGCGTCCAGCCCCGACTCCGGCTCGTCCAGCAGCAGCGCCACCGGTTCGTGCAATATCGCCCGCGCCATCGACAGCCGTTTCTGCATCCCATGCGACAGCGTTCGCACCCTGCGGTTCGCCCGGTCCGTCAGGTTCAGCTGCTCCAGAACCTGCTCGATCCTGCGTCCGGCATCCCGGATGCCGTACAGTCGCCCGTAGAATTCAAGGTTCTCCCGGCAGGTCAGGTCGCTGTACAGCATCGTCTGGTGTCCGGCGAAACCCACCAGCCGCCGCGCCCGGTTGCCCCGCCGGTGCATCGGCCGGCCGGCGATGTGCGTCGTCCCGTCATCGGCACGAGTCAAACCAGCCAGGATGCGCAGCAGCGTCGTCTTGCCCGCACCGTTCGCTCCGAACAGCACCGCGATCTCACCCCAGCCCACCGTCAAGTCAACGCCGCGCAGCACCGCCCGGTCGCCGTAGTCCTTGCGGATGCCGGACGCGACGATCGCCGGGACGGCAGCGTCCGGAGACTCAGACGTGGCTCTCAAACCGCTCCCGCAGCACCTTCTTGTCGAACTTGCCCACGCTGGTCTTGGGTATCTCGTCGATGAACACCACGTCGTCCGGCAGCCACCAGCGGGCGAAATTGGGTTGGATGAACTCCAGGATCGTTTCCTTGGTCAACTGGGCCGTGGACTCGGACCGCTGCACCACGCACGCCAGCGGCCGCTCCTGCCACTGTGGATGCGGCACCGCGATCACCGCCGCCTCCAGCACCTCGGGATGCGCCATGATCGCCGACTCCAGGTCCACCGACGAGATCCACTCGCCGCCGCTCTTCACCATGTCCTTCACCCGGTCCACGATCTGGATGTACCCGTCCGAGTCGATGGACGCGATGTCGCCGGTGTGATACCACCCGTCCACGAATGTTTCGTCGCTGCGCTCGTCGTCGACGTACTCGCCGGCGATCCACGGGCCGCGGAACCACAACTCGCCCCGCTGCTCCCCGTCCCAATCGGCCTCGTCGCCGTTCTCGTCCACCAGCTTCGTTTCGATTCCCGGGGCAACCGTGCCCTGCTTGGCGTTCAGTTCCAACTGATCCTGCTCCGAGAGCGTGTCCAGCCAACTGCGCCGCCGGTTGACGGAAATCAGAGGAGCCGCCTCGGTCATTCCGTAGGCGTGGATGATCTCGACGCCCAATCGTTCCCGGTAAGCCTGCAAAACCGCCAGCGGCACCGCCGACCCTCCGCTGATCAACCGTCTGAGCGACGACAGGTCGTATTCGACTCCCGACCGGTTCAGGTAGTCCAGCACTCCGATCCAGATGGTCGGCACTCCCGCGCTGAGCGTGACCTTCTCCCGCTCGATCAGTTCGCAGATGATCCGCTGGTCGGGGCGCGCTCCGGGGAACACCTGGCTGGCTCCGGTGAGCGCCGTGACAAACGGCATGCCCCAGCAATTCGCGTGGAACATCGGGACAACGGGCATGACAATGTCCCGCTCCGACAAGTCGAACATATCGGTCATCGCGGCAGCCATCGAATGCAGGTACACCGCCCGGTGCGAATACGCCACCGCCTTGGGCAATCCGGTGGTCGCGGAGGTGTAGCACAGTCCCATCGTGTCGTATTCGTCCACGTACTGCGGCTGGTACTCCGGAGACGCCGCCGCCAGCAGCGTTTCGTAAGACACCGCCCCGGGCAGTGTGGTCGTAACCTCGTCCGGCTCGCCCATGATCACGTAATGCTGCACGTCGGTCAGGCGGTCCGCGATTGCTTCGATCAGCGGCGCCAGGTCGGGGTCAATGAGCAGGACTTTGTCCCCCGCGTGGTTGATGATGTACGCCATGTCATCCTGCGCCAGGCGGATGTTGATGGTATGCACCGCCGCGCCGATGGTGGACGGCGCATAATACGCCTCCAGGTGCCGGTAGTTGTTCCATGCGAATGTGCCCACCCGGTCGCCCACGCCGATCCCCAGTTCCCGCAGCGCATTGCCCAGCCTGGCCGTGCGCGCAAACATGTCGGCGTAGGTGTAGCGATGCGTCCCCTCGCCCACCCGCGTCACTATCTCTTTCTTGGGAAATCGTACCGCCGCCCCTTCCAGAATCCTGGGCACCAGCAATTCATAACGCATCGTCATGATTGAACCTCCGCTTGTATCACAAACCTTTCTTGGATCGTATTGTTCCTCAAACTATGCGTCCGAATTTCGGACTCTGAGCAGCATGGAGTCTTTATGGGTGCTTGATACTCACGCCGCCATCGATGGCCCAGGTCTGCCCCGTCACGTACGCCGCCGCCGGCGACGCCAGGTACACCGCCAGGTAGCCCACCTCGATCAACCGCCCCACGCGACCCAGCGGCACGGTGTCAACGGCCCCGGCGTCCCGCGCCGCGAATGCCTCCTCCGACATCTGCTCCGGATCGGGGAAACTCCCGGGCGCGATGGCGTTGCAGCGCACGCCGTGGGGCGCCCATTCCTGCGCCACCACCTCGGTGAAACGCATCAAGCCCGCCTTGGCCGCGTCGTATGCCCCAGACAACGGCCGGCCCCTGAACGACGCCCACCCGCTGATGTTGATGACGTTGCCCTGCCCACGCTCCAGCAGGTGAGGCCCAATGGCCCGGCAACCCTGGAACGCCTCGGTCAGGTTGATGTCCACGATCTCATGCCACTCGGCTTCGGTCATGCCGGGAACGTCGCTGCCGGGCAGTTGCGCCACCGGCTTGCGAATGGCGTCGCCCACGCAGTTCACCAGTGTGTCGATGTGCCCGAACTCCGCGATGGCGCGCTCCACGATGGCGTCGGTGTCCGCGGCCTTGGTGGCATCGCCTGTCAGTGGCAGACACTCCCGGCCCAGCGCCCGCACCTCCTCCGCAACCTTGTTGACCCCCGTGGGAGTCAGCCCCGTAACCGCCACGTCCGCGCCAGCCTGCGCGAAAGCCAGCGCGATCCCCTTGCCGATGCCGCGTCCCGCCCCCGTCAGCAGCACCTTCTGACCGGAAACGTCAAATATATCCAGGCTCATCGCTCCACTCCTTATCATCCCGCCGTTTTATCGCAACAATGGTGCCACAACACCCCCAACCCGGCAACCGCCATGCTCCCTCGCCCCTCGCGGGAGAGGCTGGGTGAGGGGTATCGCCCCCATGTGTTACAGTTGCGCCCATCTACTACGCAATCCTCAAACAGGAGGCTCCCATGCAGTTCGGAATCTTCACCATCGTCCCCTATCACGAGGACTTTACGCCCCCGCAGGCCCTCAACGACGCGCTGGAGCAGATAGCCTTCGCCGACGAGGCCGGCCTGGATGAAGCCTGGCTGGGCGAGCACCGCTTCTCCCGCCACGGCCTGCTCTCCGGCATCTGGTCGTTCCTCGGCGCAGTCGCCGGACGCACCAAGAACATCCGCATCGGCACCGCCGTCATCGTCCTGCCCCTGCACAACCCCATCCTCGTCGCCGAGGAAGTCGCTATGCTGGACGTCATCAGCAACGGCCGTTTCAACTTCGGCATCGGCGCCGGCTACCAGCAGCAGGAATTCGATGGCGTCGGCGTGGACATCGATACCAGCCGCGAGCGGTTCCAGGAAGCCGTCGACGTGATCATCCAGGCGTGGACCCAGGAACGCCTCACCTTCCACGGCAAGTACACCCACGTCGACGACCTGTGGGTGTTGCCCAAGCCCGTGCAGAAGCCCTACCCGCCGCTGTTCCAGGCCGTCAGCACCAGCCCGGCCAGCATCGACTTCGCGGCCAGCCGCCAGATCCAGGTCATCACCGGCGGCCCCACCGACATCCTGGGCCAGGCTCCCCAGGTCATCCAGCGCTGGCGCGACCGGATGGACGAGTACGGCTACCCTCACGCCCACCTCGACCCGCCCATGTCCAAGTCCATCTACGTGGCCCCCACCATGGAGGAAGCCGAGCGCGACCCCATCGGCCTCGAGGACTTCTCGTCCCGCGTGCTGCGCTCCGCCGGCTCCAGCGGCGCGCCCATCGGCATGCCCATGGACCGCAACGGCAAGATCGCCAAGGGCTACGAGCACTGGGCCAACCGCCAGCAGGACCGGGAGCGCCGCGACGATGTCGGCCATGCCGGCCTGCCCCCGCTCCGTGGTACCCCCGAGGTCGTCGCCGAGCGCCTCAAGCAGGTGCAGGAGGCTGGCATCAACCACGTCTTCGGCAACTTCGGCTTCGCCGGCCTGCCCCACAGCAAGGTCATGCGCTCCATCGAGCTTTTCGCCACCCAGGTCATGCCCCACTTCCAGGACGCCCCTGTAGCCACCCCCGCCGACTGACCGCGCACTCTCGGCTACCACCAACCCATGTAGGGGCGGGTTTGAAACCCGCCCCGTTCGATTCCCCTCATCCTCATCCTGAGGAGTTCGCCCGCCCCATGCGGATCCTGCACATGGTGCCGCAGGTCCGCAGCGGCGTTTATACTACGCCAAGACGAGCATCCGTTAGCAACACACGGAACCGGACGCTCCAACCCGAGGTGACAACATGACCGACTGGAGTATCTGCCCAGCCGTCGAAAGCGTGCCCGACCGGATGAGCGGAGCATGGGTCTTTACGGGCACCAGAGTACCGGTATCCGCCCTGTTCGGAAATCTCGCCGAAGGCGCCACTGTCCAGAATTTCCTGGACTGGTTCCCCGGAGTCACAGAGGCACAGGTCCGAGCCGTGCTTGAACATGAGGTAAAAAATCTTGACGCCAACGTCAGGATTGAAAATCCTGTTTGACCGCAACGCGCAGGGGCCGCCGCTCCATTCTCAACGGGAGCATAGCGACGACAATCATCCCCGAATCCTGCACATCCATGAAAAATAAACGATTTCCCAGATAGTGACACCCGCCCGTTGCCCTTGATCGCACCCACGTTCTATCCTAACTATGTCAGGTTCCGCGCTCGGCACTCGAGAACCGGGCGGGGTCGGCCGCATCGCATGCAGCGGCAGCCACCAAACTACTAAACATGGCGAGGTGTCAAAAGGTTCGGGTCGCACAACGGCCTGTCGGTTACAAAAGCAGAATACGGTTCCCAAGGAGCCTAGAATCGTCTTTTTCCGCGATCAAGCTCCCGGAACCCAGCGGGTGTTACCACCGCCCCGTGCTCGCGCTGCCCCGGTATCATTGGCCGGCTGCCCGCGAGGACACGGAAGCCTAGGACGATATCTTTCTGCGCAAGCAAAAAACAGTGTTGGCCGTGCTCCGGCAACCGATCCGAACCACAACCTGACGCCACAAAAAACTCAATCAACCACCCAAAAAGGAGAAAGCCAATCCAAACACTTGCCGACCAACACCACCCGTAGGGGCGACGTCCGCCTTAGGCGGATCGCCCGCCGTTACGGAACAACCGCCACCAATAGGGAAAGCCCGGTCGACGCGGCCCTCCCAAAACCGAATACGTTCCTACTTGGGACACCGTCATCCGCGTTCCGTTTGAAATTGCGTGGTAAGTAGTGTAGCGTCGCCGACGTGAGAGTTGAACCCTTATCGCCGGCGGGTCAATCGTGGTAACAGGGTGTCTGGGCGGACGCTGCAAACGGGATTGCCGACATAGGGAGGTACTTTTGCTTTATTGGGCCATGCTGCTTGGCAGCGTCATGTTCATAATCCTTGTCGCCTGTCAGAACGGTATCCCAACCCGTCACCCCTCGGATATGGAGGGTTATTGGGAGACCACCATCCCCATGCGCGACGCGATGACCTGGGATGAATGGTGTACCACTCAAGGCGCATTCCTGACTCAAGGCAGTGCTTTGCGACGCACCCACGATCAATTGCAATATCGCTGGAAAAATTCAGCCAGGGCCGGCGGAATGACCCAGCAGCAATATCTGGAAGGCCAGGAATATTGCGGGAAGCCCTGGCAACAGGGAGCGGGGGCTCCGTCCTTCACCAACCGTCCCGCGCTTTACCTCGAAGAAAACGAATGGGGCATATTGATGATTCCGCCCCGTATTTTCCTACCAGAGGATGACCCGCCGACCCGCGAGGACTTGATGATCCTATGGGGAGTAGGGCATATCGCCTTTGCCGAAGGATCCCATAGAGCAGGGTTTACCGACACTGAAATCGCGACGGCATGGACACGTGCCACCCGGTTAATGGGCTTTACCCGAGCCGACTGGAATGAAGCCATGCGAAACTATCACAAGGCCGCCAAGTATGACGTTCGCAGTGTAGACACTGAACCACAATGATTATTGACTGCTTTATTTGGGAACGCATTTCAACACACCCCGCCAAGCCGCGAATTCCAAACTGAGACGCCATCCGCCGTTTGAACGGTCGCTTCCCCTGCTCGGATGATGATCCGACCGAGACCCCGTCATGGCCCGCCACGTCAACTTGACATGCCTGTCATTCCCGCATAATCTTTGGCCTGCAAAATCATCCGATTCCGGCGCCATTCTTGGCACATAGTGCCGGCATTGAGGGGGAAACCATGGTCAAACAGGGTGTCGTGCCTGACGATTTCAATAAACCTTTCTTTGACGCCGCTAACGAAGGCCGTCTGGTGGTGCAGAGTTGCACTAACTCCGACCGCCTGTATTTCCCGCCCCGCCCGGCCAGTGAAATCTGCGGCGAGGGCGAGAGCGTCGTCTGGAAGGAAATGAGCGGCAGGGGCACCATCTACAACTACTGCGTGGTGTACGACTGCCCGGTGGCGTCCCTGAAAGAAGACCTCCCCTTCAACCTGGCCGTCATCATGCTGGACGAAGACCCCGGCATCCTGATGTACTCCCACCTGCCGGGCGTCCCGCCCGACGAGGTTCCCGTAGGCGGCGCCGTCCGCGTCATCTTCGAGGAGACCGCCAACGGCCAGAAGGTTCCCGAGTGGGTGCTGGTCGAATAGGCGCTACCCGCGCCCAGTAACCTCCTCTCCCCTGGCGGGAGAGGGCTGGGGTGAGGGGGGAACCCCTCGCCACTTCACACGAAACCTGCAATGCAGAAGCGGCCTACCGGACACCCACTTTAAGAGTATGCAAAACTGAGGAGTGAGATATGACCACTCAAATGGCGCCAGAATCAATGTACCGCTCCACCGAGGGCCTGGGAGTCTGGGAGCACCGGGGCAAGGTCGCCGCCGTTGGCATCGGCCACTCGCCCACCGCCCGCCGCTGGGACGGCCGGGTCGAAACCTCCGTGGGCGCGCAGAGCATCATGGCTTGCCGCCAGGCCATCGCGGATGCCGGCGTTGACCCCAGCGAAGTTGACGGCATCGTCCTCGTCCCCGTAACCACTACCGGCGCCCACTGGGACGCCAATACCCCCGTCCCTCAGGACGTGGTCAACGCCTTCAACCCCACCGACGACCCGTTGGACGGCATCGGCCAGCTCAGCTCCGAGTGGCTCCTGAAGAACATGCCGGAGCTTACCAACGTCAAGTTCACCATGTACGCCCCCGGCTGCATGTCCGCCGCCATCGTCATCGCCGCCCAGGCTGTCGGCGACGGCCTCGCCAGCACCTGCCTCGTGCTCAAAGGCTGGCACAACCTGGAGGGACGCTACAACCACGGCGGCATCTCCGCGGCCAACGAGGTGCCCGGCTCGTTTGCGCTGAGCCCCGGACGGACGCTGTGGGGCGCGCCCGGCTGCTTCGGCACGGCGCTGCAATTCGCCCAGTACTGCACCAAGTACGGCAAGCACCACGACATGATGGCCCCCTTCATGGAAAACTCCCGCCGCAACGGGCTGCTCTTCCCCGAAGGCTACTGGGCCCAGCATCGCCCCGAGCAGTTGCCGCCGGAGGACTATCTCTCCTCCCGTTGGATCGCCAAGCCGGCCAACCTGTTCGACAACGACATCCCCATCATGGCCTCGGCGGCCTACCTCTTCACCACCGCCGAGAAGGCCCAGGACATGGCCCAGAAGCCGGTTTACATCCTCGGCCACGCCTCCAGCCGCGGTACCCCCCGCAGCATCACCCCCACCCTGGAGGAGGTCGAAGCCGAGACCGCGTCCACCGGGCGCAAGATCTACGAAGCCGCCGGCATCACCGCCGACGACCTCTCCTTCGAGAACATGTACGACGGGTTCGCCCAGTTCCACCAGTTCCACATCGAGGGCCTCCGCTACCGTGGTATGCAGAACGGCGACGCGCTGGACTTCTACCAAACCGACATCAGCATCGAAGGCCCCAATCCCATCCTGCCCAGCGGCGGCAACATCGGCAGCGGTCGCAGCCGATTCTGGATGCACACCGACAGCATCCAGCAGATCCAGGGTCGTGCCGGCGCCCGGTCCTTGACCGGCGTCACGCCCGAAATCGGCGTGTCCGGCGGCCCCATGCCCCTGGGCGGCAACTTCACCGTCTGGAGCGCTACCCCCGACTAATCCCCCCGCTCACGACCAATCCCCTGCTCGTCCTGAGCCTGTCGAAGGACCCGCACCACAACCGTCAATTTCCTGCACCTACACCGTCATTCCGGCGAAAGCCGGAATCTAAAACCTCCCTCTCTCCTGGTGGGCGGAACGTCCGCCTCTAGCGGGAGAGGATTGGGGCGACGGGGAACCCATACCCATGACACACCGGGCGTCCCCCGCGGGCGCCCGGATTGCCGGGAAACCGAGCCTAGGAAAACAGCAAACGAGGAAACTATATGGCAATTCTGATCAGCTTCGACATCGACGGCACCTTGGAGGTGGGCGACCCACCCGGCCCCCTGACCATGGACATGGTTCGCATCGTCCAGGAAAAGGGATTCCTCATCGGCAGTTGCTCCGACCGCCCGCCCACCAGCCAGCGCTCCCTGTTTGAGGAACACAACATCGAAGTGGATTTCGCCGTCGCCAAGCACCTGCTGGCCGGTGTCAAGTCCGATTTCGAAGCTGACGCCTACTACCACATCGGCGACCGCGAGGACCTGGACCGACAGATGGCCCTGCGCGTCGGGTTCGATTTCCTATGGCCGGATGAAGCAGCTGAGAAGGAGTGGTTCGACCCAGAGGGTTAGGGCGTGTTGACATATCCTGATGCAAGCCCCCGGCGGGTGAACTGCCGGGGTGTATAATCAGAGTTAGCCTTGGATGTCAGCTTCAAAAGCCCGCGACTTGATACAGGGCGGGAATCCATTGAGTCTGAGCGCCGGCGAATCAAGATGTCCACACCCAATGAAAATTCCATAGATCGCTTACTGCGACAAAATCGACAGGCCGCGCGCGATGTCGAAATGGACGCGCCGGTCCAACTTGAGCCCGAAGGGCTGGCCGGTTTCGTCAGCACTCAGGTTGAAATCAACAAAGTCGTTGTGGATCGCCTGGATGGTATGCAAGGCGACATTACCGAGATCCGGAACGACATCACCGAAATCCGGGAAGACATCACCGAAATCCGGAACGATATGGGGCAGGTTAAGGGCGGGCACGCCCGAGCCGAGGTAGTGGCGAGGGCTGAAATCGTGGCCATGGAACTTGGCTTCGAGTACCTGCGCCAAGTAACCCCAACGGAATTGTACCGGTGGAGCAGGGCAGCGCCTGTTGGCACCGAGGCAAGCGATCTGCGCAGCTTTCAACGCGCGGACTTGGTTATCGAAGCTCTGGAGGGAGCGGAACTGGTTTATCTGACGGTCGAGATTTCCTACACGGTTGATAATTCCGATGTCAATCGAGCGCTGAGAAACGCAACATTACTGCGGCAGATCACCAGCCACCGCGCTGAGGCCGTAATAGCTGGCGCCGCCATGCGTCCCTCGGTGCAGGAAGCGATAACCCAGGGGAATGTCAAGTGGTTCCCGACTAAATCGGGTATTCTCGAGCCGGAATAGGACACGCTTCAGCCGGTAGGGGCGAATGATTATTCGCCCCCACTTGCATGTCGTTAGGCCGTCGCCAGCGACCCCATCGGATCCCACGGCGGCAGCACGATGGGCTCCAGGTCCAGCGCCCGCTGCAACTCCTCGGGCAGGTAGCTCTTCGGCGCGGCGATCTCGAACATGTACTCGGCGAACCACGAGTCGTTCATCAGGAAGAACCCCTTGTCGCCCACCTTGTCGTCCCAGCTGTTCTCCACCCGCCAGCGGCGCGGCTTGCCGTCCACCACGTCCACGCCGGTAAACAGCATGGCATGGGTCATCGCCGTCTGGTGGTACTCCAGGCGCTCGGCCTTGTCCATCTCGAAATCGGCGTTGTAAACGCTGGCGTAGTCAAACAACTCGGCGTCCCACAGGCCCTTGTCCCGGTGCATCTGCTTGCCGGTGTCGCAGCCCATCCAAACGGGCTTGCCGTCCTGCAGCATCCGCATCGCGATGTCCTTCATCATGTCGATGTCCACGTTCAGGTACGTGATGCGCGTGCCGTCCACCACGTTGCCCAGGTACTGCACGGTGTAGGTGCGCCCCGGCGGGCTGGACTCCCGGGGGTCGTGCACCAGGCACACGAATTCTTCCATTGGAGTCGAGATGTACTTCTCCGCGAACTCCAGGGGAGTCATTGCGCCGTCGCGGTGGAACTCACCGTCCTTGTCCTTCCACTGCCAGTCGAACTCCGCCGGCGGATTGCCCAGGTGGATGCAAAGGATCTGGTAGATGGCCTGCAGCGCCTCCTGCTTGGCCTCCCGCATGGAATCCAGGCCCGCTTCGTCCGAATACAACCGTCGGATGTTCCGCGCGCCCTGCCGCACCTGGTAGTTGAGGCCGGCGTTCATCCGCATGGAGTTGCCCGAGCTTTCCGTCTCTGGCATCACCGTCTTGGGCACCACTCCGTGCTTGCGCACCAGGCTCACGAACATGTCCCACTGCCCGCCGTCGCCCAACGGCTGATTCAGCAGCCACGCGACGACCCGGTCGTCGATGGGCCGGTCGGCGGTCTCGATGACGGCCTCCAGGATGTAGTTGGCCCGCTCCATCTTGTCCCAGAACATCACGTAGCTCTGGCTGAACTCAAACTCCTTCACGTTCAGCAGGTTGCGCGTCTCCGAGCGGAACAGGTTGAGCCCGGCGAACATCCAGCAGCGACCCGAACGGGCCTGGTTGGTCACGCTCCAGTCGTCCAGCACCGTGGAGAACGAGTTGGTCGCCTGCGCCACGATGTTGCGGTTCAGCGCCACGTCGTTCACGTCGTGCTGCGTCACTACGTTCTGCATCAACTGGTGCGCGGGCTGCGCTTCGTAAGCATCCTGGAAATCCGCCAGGATGGCAGCGTCCAGAGCGCCTTGGTTGGCTTGTGTCGTCATGCTTTAAATCTCCTTAATTGCATCGTTGAATTGGAAACTCTTGAGGTTACCATCGCGAACGTAGCGTGGCAATCTCGTTATGCCAAGCGATTTCGCTACTCAGGCTCTGGCAAGACTGGTTTTGTAGATCATCCAACGAGCTGACGATTTTCGTAGTCCGTCCAACACCTCGATTTTCAGCGTATCTCCCTGTTGGTCGGTCAACTTCTTTCGCATCTTATGGATGGGTTCAAGCCTGTCGCAACAATCGGTCGTATTCTTGGTGTGTGCCGATCCAGAACCAGATGATGTCGTCGTGTTCCACAATGCCGAGCGCGCGGTATGCAGCGCTGATGCGTACTGTGTAAACTCGGTTCCTGCGCCCGACGCGTTTGAAGTTCAGGCTTGGATGGCCGGGGTTGGATTGGAACAAAATGTAGGCGTTTCTCGCCTGGCGTTGGACGTGTGCCGGCAACTGGCGGTAGGCGTCTCAGAAGCTCTGGTGCGTAAAAGAACGCACTGTTTTACAGGCTTTCCGGGTTCAGCAGTGCAGTTCCACCTTGCTGGTGTGCGGATAGAGCCTCACTGGCGAGACGGTCAAGAAGATCATCGGACTCTGGAAGGTCGAACAGTCGGGACCACTCTCTGTCAGCGTCGAGTTCGGCCAGCACCAACTTGGCGAATCTTTCCTGTTCCTCGGGGGGAAGGTCAGCCACTCGGTCGAAGGCTTCTTGAAGCATTTGGATCATGGTTTTCCTCGCAGGTGGTAGGTAACGGTAGCGCATCGGGTTACGGTCCGGCCGGCATTGCACGGGGTTTTCGGCTGGAGTTGGTGTACAAACCGTCTGCTTGGACGTCGGGAATTATGGAACGGAATTCGTGACAGAATCAACGGCCTTCAGCTGTTGCTCAGTCAAACCTTGGAGTAGCGAAATTTCCTTTCGTTAAGCTCTCACGCGTACCCAGTTTGTCATTGAGAGTCCGCTTCCGGCGGATAGCAATCTCGTCAGCGTAGCAGCGACTCCCGCCAGCAGCCGTAAACGTCTCAACGAGGTCGCTACGTCCGCCAGAGTCGGACCGGCGATGACATAGGACTTACGCAGTTGGGAGCAATTTTGTGATTCGATCGTCTGGCTCACAGGCGACATTTTCAGCTCAAGTGCGTAACTCCTATGATAGATGGCGGAAAGTGGGTAGGCATGAGCCTCAAGCTAAACAACCGCTCCCGCCGGCGACAGCCTCCTCACCACCTCCGTTATCTCCGCCACCGCCCGCGTGACCTCATCCTCCGTGGTGAACCGCCCCACCGTGAGCCGCAGCGTGCCCATGGCGTACTCCGTCGGCACGTTCATGGCCCGCAGCACGTGGGACACCTCAACCTCGTCACTGTGGCAGGCCGCGCCCGCCGATGCCGCCACGGTGGGCAGGCTCGCCAGCACGCGGTCGGCCTCCACGTTCCGAAACGCGATACTGCACGTGTTGGGCAGCCGCTTGTCGGGATGCCCATTGATTCTCGCGTCGTGCCCCGATTCCAGCAGCCCCGATTCCAGCCGGTCGCGCATGGCCCGCATGTGGGCGGAGTAATCGGCAAGGTTGTGTTCGATCAGTTCGCAGGCTTTGCCCAGGCCGGCCATCTCATTGACGTTCTCAGTGCCGGCCCGCCGGTTCTGCTCATGGCTCGCGCCGTGCATAAGTTTCGCCAGCTCCACGCCGGGCCGGATGTATAACGCGCCAATCCCCTTGGGCGCGTAGAGCTTGTGGCCCGCCACCGACAGCAGGTCCACGCCCAACTCGTCCACCTTCACAGGAACCTTGCCGATGGACTGCGCGCAGTCGCTATGCACCAATACGCCGTGCCGGTGCGCGATCTCAGCGATCTCCGCAATGGGCATAATCGTCCCCACCTCGTTGTTGGCGTGCATGATGGTGACCAGCACGGTTTCTGGCGTGATGGCCTCCTCAACCTGCTGCGGATCCACCATCCCGTGCTCATCCACCGGCAGATAGGTGGTGCGAATGCCGTACTTTTCAAGGTAGCGGCACACCTCGGTCACCGCCGGATGCTCCACCGCCGTCGTGATGATGTGGTCGCCCCGCTCGCGGTACCCGCTGACAATCCCCCGGATGGCGTGGTTGTTGGCCTCGGTGCCGCCGCTGGTGAAAATCAGGTCGTCCACTGCGCAGCCCAGCATGCCCGCCACCTGCGCCCGCGCTGTGTCCACGCCTTCTCGCGCCGCCACCCCAAAAGAATGCCCACTGGAAGGATTGCCGAACAGCCCATGCACGAAGGGCAGCATTGCCTCCGCCACCTGCGGATCAATGGGCGTGGTCGCGTTGTAATCCAGGTAAATATCGCTCATATCCGCTTCAATCATCGGGAACAGTTTCGTTTCGCCGCATTATAGCCGATGGGCGGGGTGACCGCCGCCTGCCGAATGACCAACCTCGTAGGGGCGAATAATTATTCGCCCCTACACTGCCCCTACGCCGAATGTGCCCGAATGCCCCTGCCGCCCCGCGTCACTCCCCCTTGCCCTCACCCAGTTCCTCCGCCTCCAACCGCTTCTCCAACCTGCTCAGCGCCTCGCGCGCCGCCCGCAATTCGTTGAGAAGCTGATCCCGGGACACGGGGCCTTCCAACTCGGACAGGCGTTCCCGCTTGGCGTCGTCCAGGCTGTTGATGATAATGGCGATGAACATGTTGATCACCACAAAGGTGCCCACCACGACGAAACTGACGAAGTACAACCACGCCCACGAGTAATGCCTCATAGCGGCGTTCATCACCTGCGTCCACCCGTCCAGCGTGATGATGTTGAACAGCGTCAGCACCGACAGGCCCAGGTTGCCCCACCGCGCCGGATCCAGCTCGTGGAACAGGTGGAACCCCATGATGGCGTAGATGTACACCACGATGCTCATCAGCATGATCACGTGGCCCACGCTGGGGATGGCGCGCACCAGCGCCGCCACGATCAGCCGCAGGTCCCGTATCGCCGAGATCAGGCGCACCACCCGCAGCAGCCGCGCCAGCCGGGCGATCATCGCGAACTGCCCCGTCGCCGGCACCAGCGCGAACACGATCACCAGGAAGTCGAAGATGTTCCAGCCGTCCTGGAAATACCGCCAGAAGCGCGGCGACAGCGCCAACATCTTCAGCGCGGCCTCGGCTATGAACACCCACAGCGCAACCTCGTTGCCCAGCCGCAGCCAGTTGCCGTACAGCCGGTCAACGGTGTCGGAAGTCTCCAACCCCAGAATCACGCCGTTCACTATGATGACGGCGATGATGGAATATTCGAACCAGGTGGCGTTGACCAGTCGTGAAGCGAAATCTACAAGTCGAACCATTACCGGTGCCGATGGTCAGTCTGCCGGCAGGTTGAACACCACGTTGCCGTCGAGATCGTGGCGGTGGTTGGCCAAAGCTGCCATCATCCGGTTCATCTGCTGCACTTCGACAATGAGGTTGTCAACCTTCGTTTCCACCCGGTCGATCCGGTCGCCCAGATCGTCCACCTGGCGGCTCATGCGGCCCCACACGTAGAGACCCCTGCCCACCAGCGCAATCAGCGTCAGCCCGACGCCCAAGGCCGCCAGGAGCAGGTAGAGTTGAGATGCGGCAATTGTTTCCATTGCACTCTTTCCGCGTCGTAGGCGGCCACATTATAGCGCAGGGGAACCCTTGTGGTTGCGCCTCCACCTATCCACGGACCCGTAGGGGCGAATAATTATTCGCCCCTACACCCGCCAATGTGCGCCCAGTTCGACCGCAATCGACGGCCTTTTGGTCGTTACCCCCTGAAAACGCCCGTAATAGGCTGGTGCCCCGCGTTCTCTTCGTAGGGCTCCTCCCGGTACAGCGACAGGTCCTTCAGCACCGGAATGTCCTGTATGGAGAACAGCACCGCCCCGTCATCGCCCTCGTTGGCGTGCTCGTGCCAGACCCACGGCGGCACCACGAAGAAATCGCCCTCGCTCCAGTCGAACCGCTGCCCGTCGATCACGCTGTAGCCCTCGCCCTGGTACACCTGGTACACCGCGCAACTGGTCTGCCTATGCGCCCGCGTGCGGATGCCGGGGCGGATCATCTGCGCCCAGCAGGTCATGGAACGCAGCACCGGCCCGCCTGTAACGGGATCGCTGAACTCCATCGCCACGTCGTCGAACGGGCTGGCGTCAACTTCCGCCAGGCGTTGCAAAGCCTCGTAGGTCTTGTCCCACTTGTAGTGCCAGAGCGGGGAGTAGTCCATCTTCGGGTCTTCCCACGCCGGTCGCAGCGCGCCCGACGCAAACTTGCGCTCCGACTCGGCCACCCCGACGATGGGCTGCTGGTCCTCGGGGTACGCTTCGTAGAAGTTGGCCCGCAGGTAGCGCACCAGCGGCACGTCCAGCCCGTCCAGCCAGATCATTGGGCCGTTGCCCTCATTGGCGTGGTCGTGCCACGTCCACGACGGTGTCAGGATCAGGTCGCCCGGCTCCATCCAGCACTTGTCGCCTTCCACCGTGGTGTACGCGCCCTCGCCCTTCAGGATCCACCGGATGGCTGTGGGCGTATGCCGGTGCGCCGGCGCGCACTCCCCGGGCAGCAGTAGTTGCAGCGCGGCGGTGATGGTGTGCGTCGTCCCCCGATCCAGGCCGGGCGTCGCTAAGCGCAGCGTGCGCCGCTCCACGTCCCGGTCCGGTGTCACCAGCTCGCCGCTCTTCAGCACCAGCGGCTCCACCTCGTCCCAGCGCCACAGGTACGGCTCCATCACCGGCAGGGGCTGGCCCTCGCCCTGCAACCATCCGGGCTTCAACTGGATCTGGTCGGTCACTTCGTAATACTGCTGTTCGTCTTCGGTGCGCACCGTGTCCGGTAATACCATCGGATTGCCTCCTCTCGCCGAGTCTCGTTACAAACCTCGTTGCGTTACTGTCATGTGCGCCGAATTGTAGACCCGCCGGCTCGATATGTCACGCCGCATCTTCCCAAAATCCCCTCTCCCTTGATGGGAGAGGGCTAGGGTGAGGGTGGAATCCCTGGACAAGCACCAAATGTTAGAATCACCCACGCGCACGAGGCGCATCACCAACCAACGCACGCATTCCCCAACCATGGAGGACAATCATGGCCCGACTACCCATCGTTACCCGCGACATGGTGCCGGCAGAATTTCAGGACGCCTTCGACGAGTTGACCCGCGACACCGGCGGCACCATCACCGGCGGCCCCTACTCCGTCGCCATCAACAGCCCCGAGATGGCGCGCCGTCGCAGCAGCCTCACCAACTACCTGCGCTTTGAGAGCACATTCTCCAAGGCGATCCAGGAACTGGCTATCCTGGTCACGGCCCGCAACTTCGACTGCCCCTACATCTGGAACGCCCACGCTCCGGCCGCCCGCCGCGAAGGTGTCGCCGACGCCCTGGTGGACGCCATCCGCGACCGCAAGCCCCTGCCCGAAATGGCCGCCGACGAGAGCGCCATCGTCAACTTCTGCAACGAGTTCTACGCCAACCACCGCATATCGGGGTCAACTTTCCAGATCGCCCTGGAGCAGTTCGGCGCCCAGCACCTCGTTGAAATCACCGCGCTCATGGGCAACTACGCTCAGACCGCCTTCTTCCTCAACGCCTTCGAGGTCGAACTCCCCGCCGACCGCACCGAACCCGTCCTGCCCGTCTCGTAAAGGATGTCCTTAAAGCTCCCTCTCCCCTGGTGGGAGAGGTTTGGGGTAAGGGGGTACGTGGATTGACCAACACCAGTAGGGGCGATGCATCCCCCTACACCCGCAAACGTCGTTAGAGCAAATGTGGCCCGGCCGTGTATGGGCGAATAATCATTCGCCCCGGCTCTTTTGAATCCACTCAGGGTGCGAAACGTCCGCCTTTGGCGGGAGCCTGCCGCAGGTCCGCCTCGGGTGTCCGAACCATCGTCAGGGTTCTATGCATCTGATCAGTGCTGACTTTGCGAATCTCAAGTGCACGTCAGGTATATCGCCTACGTATCCAGTAAGACGTTCCTCGGTGGAAACCGATCTTACTTGGTACGTGATGGCGAACGCCACCTGTCCAGAGTCGCCAAGCGCCACCCGCATGGATTGCCGTGCTTCGCGGCGTGGCCGCGGATCTACCGCCATCGCGGTTGCCATTCCCGTGTCTCGGTTGGACGTGAGGATCAGCAATACACCCTCGTAACTCAGTCCAAGAGCGTTTGGTATGGACGCAGACCATAAGCTTCCCGGACGTACTTCCTGTCCCAAGGCTATGGCGCAGTCGTGGTTGTCGTATTGCAATTCTCGCGCCAGCCCGTCTTTGATTTCGTCCATCTCCTCGGGCGTGGCGGTACCCAGGGAGTCTCCGATCTTGGTGATGTGGACCGATTTGACGTGGCGGATGTAGGCGTGCGAGTTCGTGTCTTCAATTTCCACGGCCCAATGTACCGGGTAGCGGGGCCGCGTGCTGGTCATCGGCACTACTATGGCGATCTTTTGGTTGTCGATCAGGCTCTGTCTTCCCACCACGACTACGGGGTGATTTGCAGCTAGCTCGTGTCCTTCTTGGCTGTGACCCGCGCATTCGTAGATGCGCCCGGTGGTCACTTGGGCCATCTGTCCACCTCGTCGGTGTATCCCGCATCCGCAATGGCCCGATCGCTCTCAATGGTATCTGCGTCGGGCGCTTCCTCGGTGGCGACCGGCGCCATATCGTCCACAATGGCCCGGTAGAGTGCAGTTGCCGCCGTCTCGTATATCTGGCAGGCGGCGTAGGCGTTGGCGAGGCTGACTTGTTCATCCGTCAGGCCAGTCAGTCCCGAGTTTAGAATCTCGAAATGTTGCGGTTCTGGCCACCTGCCCAGCAGGCTTTCGATGTCTTCTTGGGCTTCGGCGCACTCGCGCGCCGCGGAACGGAGAGCAGGTTTGGCGGTTTTGCCGATGCTCTCGGCAATGGTTCGAGTTATAACCCGTATCATATCGTCGTCGCATCCCGCCGTCCCGAGGTATTGGATCCTCTTGTCGTTGCTCATGGGAGCCATGAGCCGGCAGTGATCCTTGGACCGGGACGCCCAGGTGGCTTCAGCAACCGCGTCCGTATGATCGCTATGTCGCTGCACGATGCCGGCGGTGGTTTCGAACGTGATGGCGGGTGGCGACGCGATTGGGATGCTAGTCACGGTGGCTCTCCCCAGAGTCTCGGATATCTTGGGATTGTCGAGGTTTGGTGTCCCGGATTTTACTCTCATGCAAAATGGGTGGCAATTTCGGCGCAACCCAACGAGTACGATGTCGCCTGCCAGAATACAGCGCTCATAGTGCGGGACGTCCGCCTTCGGCGGGAGCATGTCGCAGATCCGCCTCTGGGGGCTTGACCCACACGCGGGCGCCTTTATCACCCACGTCCTCAACTCCCCAACAACTCCTTCAACTGTGCATCGATAAACGCGGTATCCGTCGGGTTCCGGCCCGGACCGCCGCCCGTGTGTCCCCAGATGGTCGGGATAACCCGCAACTCCGCGTTGGGCATCATGGACACCTCGATGCGGTTGTCCTCCGGCGGGAAGTACTGGTCGGTCTCCGACGGCATCACGAACGCCCTGGCCTTGATCGACCCCAACGCCTTCTCGAAATCGCCGCCGTACAACGGATTGTCGCTGATGTCGCCGGCCTGCCACGTCGCCACCATCGCCAGGATGTTGTTGGCGTCGTTTTGCAGATACCGGCCCTCCCACGACGTGATCAGGTAGTCCTCCAGCGACGAGTGTCCCAGGTCCAGGTACACCTTCTCCCGGTAGAACGCCTGCGACGGAGCCCAACCCGCGTACACCCGCGCCATCGCCCGCAAACCCTTCTCCGGTTGGGATTCATACCAACCGTCTTTGAAGGCATCATCGGCGCGAAGCGCGGCCTTCACGCCTTCCAGAAACACAAAATTGTGCCGCGCCGTCTTTGCCGAGCCGCACCACGGCGCGATCCGCTCCACCATGTCGGGATACAACGCGCCCCAGTGGAACGACTGCTGCGCCCCCATGGAGAACCCGCACACCAGCGCGATCCGCTCGATGCCGAACTCCTCGGTGACCAGCCGGCGCTGGAACCCGATGTTGTCGTAGTAGGTGACCCGTGGGAACCTTGCCCTCCCGTACGGCGGCGGCGTGTTGCTCGGCGAGGATGACAGCCCGTTGCCGAACAGGTTGGGGATGATGATGAAGTACCGCGTCGGGTCCAGCGCCATCCCCGGCCCGATCATCGGCTCGTTGGACGGGTGCTGCGACCCGAAGAACGTGGGGAACACGATCACGTTGTCCCTGCGCGCGTTCAACTCGCCATAGGTCTGATACGCCAGCCGTGCCTCGCGCAGCCGCAGGCCGCACTGCAGGTCAACGTCGCCCAGTTCGAAAATCTTGTGGTCGGTCATATATCTCCCTCGCCGGGGTTGAATACGGTCGCCAAAACCAATAGTCTGCGGATAAGTCTAACAGCGCGGAGGTTCATCATGCTCAACAAGGTACATCACGTGACCTACGTAGTGGAAAGCGTAAGCGATATGGCCGCGTACCTCGAGACCAACTTCAACCTCACTCCCCTCCGATCCGACGAATTCACCGAACGCGGCTTCAGGTCCATCCTCTACCAGATCGGCGACACCCTGGTGGACTTCTTCGAGCCGCTCCGCGACGACACGCCCATGGCCGAGCAGTTGCGCGCCACCGGCCCCGGCGTGATGCACGTGGCCTGGGGCGTCGACAACATCGGCCAACTATTCAGCGACCTGCAATCCAAGGGTAACGCCATGCGCGGCGATGGCCCGTCCACCAGCCCCTTTGGATACCAGACCGCCAGCATCGAGACCAGCAGTTCCCACGGAATCTACTTCCAGCTGGCCGAGGGAGAGCACGGCTAGGGCAACCACACTCGCCTGATTCTACCCGCCATCGTATGCTGTAAATCCGCTCGTCCTGAGCCTGTCGAAGGACGTGACGTTGTCGATGAGCCGGACGTCTCCTCTCGACGAACTGCCGCGCTTTTGCCAACGATGGCTCGACTGAACTTGCCCGGAGCACAGACAACCATGGAATACACGCAACTCGGCCGCACCGGCCTGACCGTCTCCCGCGCCGGATTCGGCGGCGGCGGCATCGGACAGGTCTGGGGACCCACCACCGAGGCGGAGGCCATCGCCGCCGTTCACCGCTCCCTTGACCTCGGCATCACCTTCTTCGATGTGGCCCCATCCTACGGCGACGGCAAGGCCGAGGAAGCCCTGGGCAAGGCGCTGGAAGGACGCACCGAACCGGTGGTCGTCGCCACCAAGGTTCGACTGCGGGCCGACGAAATGGACGACGTGTCCGGCGCGGTGCGTCGTTCGGTGGACATCAGCCTCCGACGCCTGCGCCGCGACTCGGTGGACGTGCTCCACGTCCACAACCGGTTCACCGCAACCCGCGGCGAAGTCCCAGACTCGCTGTCCGGCGACGACGTGCTCGGTCCTGTGCTGGACGCCTACCGGGAGGTCCAACAGGCGGGTAAGACCCGGTTCATCGGCCTCTCCGCCATGGGCCACCACGTGCCCACCATGCGCCGCATCCTCGAAACCGGCGAGTACGACACCGTCCTTGCCTACTACAACCTGCTCAACCATACGGCCATGGAACCAGCTCCGCCCGGAGCCGATCTGTTCGACAACGGCCAGATTATCCCGCTGGCCATGAGCCACGACATGGGGGTCATCGGAATCCGCTCCCACGCCGCTGGCGCGCTTACCGACGCATTGGATCGCCCGCCCCGCCCCGGCGACGCCCTGATGCAAAAGGACCTCGCCAGCGCTGCCAAGCTCGGCTTCCTCCTGGACGGCCCGATCCGGACTCTGTCTCAGGCGGCCATGGTCTTCTGCTTGATGAACCCCGACATTCACACCACCGTGCCCGGCGTCAAAAACGTGGCGGAGGCCGAGGAGACCGTTGCTTGCGTGGACTCGTCCCCGATCCCGCCGGAGCATCTCGCGCGGTTGCAGGAGCTGTACGAGAACGACTTCCGCAACTAGGGCGTTCGCTCGCCCTGACCTTTCGGTGTCAGGCGGCGCTTGCCGATGGTCGTTCCGGAGATGTACCCTGTTCACCGGAAAGGAAGTCATGGACATTGTATTGATTCTCACTGGAATCGGGGTCGGTGTGGCTGCCGTGGGCGTGGCTGCCACCGTGGTTATCTGGGTTCTCAGAGGCGTCTTCAATCTGGGCGGCTTGCACATGAAGGTTGATGCCCTGGACGAGAAGGTCGATGTCAAGTTCGATGCCCTGAGCGAGAAGGTTGATGCCAAGGTTGATACCTTCAGCGAAAGGGTTGATACCCTGGACGAGAAAGTTGACGTCAAGTTCGATGCCCTGAGCGAAAGGGTTGATGCCCTGGACGAGAAGGTTGATGTCAAGTTCGGTGCCCTGAGCGAGAGAGTTGATACCTTGAGCGAAAGGGTTGATGTCAAGTTCGATGTCCTGAGCGAGAGAGTTGATACCCTGAGCGAAAGGGTTGATGTCAAGTTCGATGCTCTGAACGAAAAGGTTGACGTCAAGGTTGGTGCCTTGACTGATAGGGTTGATGACGTGGCCGAAGGTCAGCGGAGATTGGAGTCCAAGATTGACACTATGCAGGGCGATTTGAACCGGGTCATCAATGTACTGACCGCTCTGGCCAATCATCGCCACGACGTTGACGGCAACATCGTTTTCAATGTTCCGCCCGACCCGGGATAGCTGATCGTGGCGTTTTCAGGCTCGCGGGTGGAAGCGCCCCCTAAAGCCGGCCACCCTTGATGCGTATGCGAAACGTTCCGGTCCTGGTGGTCCTGCAGGACCGGAACTTTCAGTTGCTGTGGGCGGCTCGATGGACCCACGAGATCTCCCGGCGCATGGAACTGATCGTGCTGGGATACCTGATCTTGGAACTCACCGGCTCGGCGTTCGCGGTGGGGCTGATCTCGGTGTTCCTCAACGGGCCGCGCCCGCCGTTGGCCCTGGTGGCGGGGATGCTGGCCGACCGGCTGGATCGCTGGCGCATCCTGGTTGGCATGCACGTCGTTTACCTGTTCATCGCTTCCTTCCTGCTGGTGCTGCTGATTTACCAGTTGGTTGAACCCTGGCACGTGTTCCTCGCCATCCTGTTGCAGGGGACCGCCAAGGTGCTGGACGACCCCACCCGCCGCGCCGCCCTGTTCGACCTGGCCGGCCAGGATCGCATCGCCCACGCCATGTCCCTGGAGACCATCACCAACAACGGCGGCAAGATCATCGGGCCCATGATCGGCGGGTTCATGGTCCAGTTCTACGGCTTCACCGGCGCGTTTATCGTTCTGGTGGCGCTCGACGTGTTGGCGGCCTTCTTCATATTCAAAATGCGCCTGCCCGATGGGTCCGCTCGGATGGTCCGCGACACCGCCTTCTGGCAGGGTATCAAGTCGGGCATCGGCCATTCCTTCTCCAACAAGTTCGTCCTGGGCGTGCTGACCATATCGCTGGTGATGAACGGTATGATCCTCCCGCTGCAATACTTCATTCCGGTGGTGGCCACCGACGTGTTAAAAGTCGGCCCCGCCCTGGGCGGCGTGCTGGGCGCGGCGGACGGCATCGGCGCGTTCCTCGGCGCGATCATCATCGGTGGCCGCAGCAGATTCTCGTACCACGGGCGTTATTTCGTCATCGGCGCTTTGATCGTCGGCATTGGCGTTGTTATCGTCGCGTGGTCGCCGTGGTTCGTGGTGTCATTCCTGGTGCTGCTCTGCGCCGGCATGGGCCAGTCCGGATTCAGCGTCATGCAGAGCACCATCCTCTTGTTGTCCTCGCCGGCCGAAATGCGTGGTCGCATCATGGGATCCCAGGGTCTGGTGAATGGATTGGGACACCTCATCGGCGGCGTCGAGATCGGCGCCATCGCCCAGGCGTTCACCATCTCCATCGCCATCGGATTCAACGCCGGCATCGGCATCCTGCTCATGCTCCCGGTGATCATCCTGACGCCGTTGGTGTGGCGTCCGGTCGAGTTGTACCGCCGCCCCGAGGCCCCCGTCTGAACCCTGCGTGGCAGATAATCCTGACGAGGGTGAGGATTCTACCGTCTCTCCAACTCGCAGACGGGTTGGTGGCAGCGAGCGGTAACATGCGCTCCGGGCTCCAGGGCAATCGCATTTAGAATTTAGACGCCCGTCGCTCCGGCGCAAGCCGGAGTCCAGAGGCCCCCGAATGAAGAGAGCGATCGCGAAACTGCCGATTTCAGGCACTGGATACCGGCTTTCGCCGGTATGACGGTGGCCGGGAGAGCCTTATCCAAGGGCCGACAATTGAAATGCGATTGCCCTGCTCCGGGCTCAACGTCGTTTGACTTGCCGCCGTCCGCCGGCGTATCGTGCGTTTTCGGGCGTGTAACTGACCGGCAAAACTGGTGGCGGCGATAGTGCCGCAACGGTTTCCCGGCGTCCGATGAGGCGGCCACCCTTGATGCGAATGCGCAACGTTCCGGTGCTGGTGATCCTGCAGGACCGGAACTTTCAGTTCCTGTGGGCGGCCCGGTGGATCCACGAGATCTCCCGGCGCATGGAACTTATCGTCCTGGGCTACCTCATCCTGGAGCTCACCGGTTCGGCGTTCGCGGTGGGCCTGATCTCGGTGTTCCTTAACGGGCCTCGTCCGCCGCTGTCCCTGGTGGCGGGTATGCTGGCCGACCGCCTGGACCGCTGGCGCATCATGGTGGGCACCCACATCGTTTACCTGTTCATCGCCGCCTGCCTGCTCGTGCTGCTGATCTACCAGCTAGTTGAGCCTTGGCACGTCTTTTTCGCCATCCTGTTGCAGGGCACCGCCAAGGTGCTCGACGACCCGACCCGGCGCGCTGCCCTGTTCGACATCGCGGGTCAGGACCGCATCACCCACGCCATGTCTCTGGAGATGCTCACCAACAATGGCGGCAAGATCATCGGTCCGATCATCGGCGGTTTCATGGTGCAGTTCTACGGGTTCACCGGCGCGTTCGCGGTTCTCGTGGTTCTCGATATCCTGGCGGCTTTCCTCATATTCAAAATGCGGCTCCCCGACGGCTCCGCCCGTATGGTGCGAGACACTGCTTTCCTCCAGGGCATCAAATCGGGGATCGGCCACTCGTTCTCCAACAAGTTTGTGCTGGGAGTGCTGTCCGTATCGTTAATCATGAACGGCATGGTGTTTCCCCTCCAGTACTTCATCCCCGTGGTGGCCACCGACGTGTTGAAAGTGGGCCCGGCCCTTGGCGGCATACTGGCCGCTGCTGAGGGCATCGGCTCGTTCCTGGGAGCCATCGTGCTCGCCGGCCGCACCCGGTTCACGTACCACGGGCGTTACTTCATCATCGGCGCCCTCATCGTCGCCGTAGGCGTAGTGATTATCGCGTGGTCGCCCTGGTTCGTGGTGTCCTTCCTGGTGCTCCTGTGCGCCGGCATGGGCCAGTCGGGGTTCAGCGTCATGCAGAGTTCCATCCTGCTGCTGTGCTCCCCGCCCGACATGCGAGGTCGCGTCATGGGGTCTCAGGGGCTGGTCAACGGCGTGGGACACGTGGTCGGGGGCGTCGAGGTCGGCGCCATCGCCCAGGCGTTCAGCATTTCCATCGCCATCGGCTTCAACGCCGGCATCGGCATCCTGTTCATGCTCCCGGTGATCATCTGGACGCCCCTGGTATGGCGCGCGGTCGAAGCGTACCGCCGCCCGGAGGCGACCGAGACTGCCCCGGCGTAGGGCCGCCAAAGGTGATAACATTGCGTCGCAGTAGCGCGGTGCAATCAGTTGTCCACCAAGGTCGAAATACGAGCGGAATCCGTCGCGCCGAGCGATCTGTTGCAGCGCGCTTCGGCGCTGATTCCCGTCCTCAAGCAGCGCGCCGCCGATGCCGAGCAGTTGCGCCGCCTGCCCGACGAGTCTGTCGATGCCCTGATGGCCTCCGGACTGTACCGCATCGCAGTCCCCCAACGTTTTGGCGGCCTCGACGCGGACTACGCCGTCGCTCTGGATGTCGCAGAAGAACTGGCCCGGGGCTGTCCCGCCACCGGATGGTGTTACGGACTCTGGGCCGCCCACGCCTGGCTCATCGGATACTGGCCGCTGCCAGCCCAGGAGGAAGTCTTTGGAGCCAACCCAGACGCTCTCTGCTCCAGCTCCCTGAACACCGGCAAGTCCACCTGCACCCCCGTCGCCGGGGGCTATCGCGTATCCGGTCGGTGGGAGTTCTCCAGCGGCTGCGACTTCGCCACCTGGCTGATGCTGGGCGTGTCCGGCATCGGCGAGCGCAACTGGGTTCTCGTGCCCAAAAGCGACTTTGAAATCGTGGACACTTGGTTCGTCTCCGGTCTGCGCGGCAGCGGCAGCAAGGACGTTGTCGTCCAGGACGCTTTCGTGCCGTCCCACCGCGTCCTCGACGTACCCACCGCCGGCGATGGCGACTACAGCGGCTGGGATGCGCACCGCCAGTCCCGGTACCTCGCGCCGATAACCGTGCTGCTGGGGTGGGATCTCGTCGCCCCCCTTCTGGGCATCGCGCAGGGCATGATCGACGAATTCATCGCTCGCTTGACCGGTACCACCGGCCCCGCCCGCTCTGCCGAATCGCCGGCGATCCACCTCCGTCTCTCCCAGGCCTCCGCCGAGGTTGACGCCGCCCGTGCCCTGGTGCGCCAGGACGTTCGCGAGATAATCGACCGCGCCGAAGCTGGCGAAGGCTATCCATCTCTGGACCGTGCCCGCTACCGCCGCGACAAGGCTTACGCGGTACAACTGTGTCTCCAGGCCGTCAACCGCCTATTCGACGTCAGCGGCGGCCACGCCCTGTTCGATTCGGCAGCGCTGCAACGTTACCACCGCGACGCCCACGCTGCCGCCCACCGCGACACCCTGACCATGGACTTCGCCGGCCAGGACTTCGGCCGCTTGGCTCTGGCCGGATCAGCATAGAACCCAAGAGCGTCTCAACCACACCACGGCCCGTATTCAACGTAAGCGATCCGCCACCGGAGGCACATCCTTGGGAACCATCACCGTCACAATTCAGGTCGGCGACCATCAGGGCGACCAATTCGAGGAACTCGACATCGTCGTCGACACCGGCTCGACCTTCACCGCACTACCACGCGTAATCCTTGAACGCCTCGGAGTTCCAGTCCAACGTTCACTGCCATCAGAGACCGCCGACGGCAGGATGGTTCCGGTCGATGTCGGCGAAACCACCATCAGACTTGAGGGAATACAATTCCACACACCGGTAATATTCGCTGAAATGCACGAGCCTAGTTTGTTAGGCGTGGTCACTCTCGAACAGGCCGCCCTCGCCATCGACCCGGTAGCCGGCCGCCTCATCCCCACGCACCTCCTGCGATACTGACCGCACAGAACAGCACCTCGCGAAGAAAGGCGACGGGCATTTCCCCGCACGACACACCATCCGACAAACCAGGAGCAGACATGGTAATCCAGCAGACCGTCCACAACCTCGAACAGGGCGACGTTGCCCTCCCCGACACCGGCCGTCCCGTAGTCCGCTCCAACGAGGGCGTCATCTCGTCGGGCCACTACCTGACGTCAATGGCCGGTATGCGCATGCTCATGGCCGGCGGCAACGCCTTCGACGCCATGGTCGCGGCCAGCCTAGCCGCCGCCGTCGTGGAACCCATCGCGTCCTACTCGCTGCTCGCAGAGGGCGTTTTCATGCTCTACGACTCTGGCAGCGGCGACCTCACGTCCCTCAACGGACAGGGCGGCGCTCCCGGCGCGGCCACTCCCGATTTCTACCGTTCCCGCGGACACGAGCGGATCCCCACCGGCCCGGGCCTGGACGCCCCGCTGTCCTTCACCCAGCCGGGCATCGTGGACGCATTCATCGCCATGCTGGAGCGCTATGGCTCCCTCTCTTTCGCCGAGGTCGTAGCCCCCGCCATCAGCTACGCCGAGCATGGCATCCCCCACTACGAGTACATGCTGGAACGCCTGAAGTCTGAGACCGGTCAGGAGCAGTTCAACAACTTCCCGCCGGGCGGTTGGGACGTGTTCTACGAAGACCGCCAAGTGCCCGAACCAGGCGCGCTCATGGTCCAACCCGGCCTCGCCAACACCCTCAAGACCATGCGCGACGCGTCCCTTGCCGAATCCAGCAGCCGCAGCGCCAGCCTCCAGGCCGCCCGCGATGCCTTCTACTGCGGCCCTATCGCCGAACGGTTCGTCGATTCTACCAAGGCGGTCGGCGGCATATTCACCCTGGACGACCTCGCCAACTACCACAGCAAATTTGCCGAACCCGTCACCACCACCTTCAACGGGCACCAAGTCTGGGGGCAGGACACCTGGACCCAGGGGCCCATGCTGATGCAGGCCCTGAACATCTTGGAGAACTTCGACCTCCGCGCCATGGGCCACAACACTCCCGCGTATATCCACACCGTCGCGGAAACCCTGAAACTGTGCTTCGGCGACCGCGAGGCGTTTTACGGCGACCCGGACTTCGCCACCGTTCCCATCGACGGCCTGCTCTCCAAGGAATACGCCGCCGAGCGCGCCCAGTCCATCGACCCCGAGGGCGCGTATCCCGCCCAACGTGGGCCCGGCGACCCGTGGAAATACTCCCGGATCAGCGGCAAGACCGCTCCCCAAGTGATGTCCGAACCCATTTACTCCGGCCCCGACTCCTCGGGCGACGACGGCACCACCCACGTTTCTGTCCTGGACAAGCACGGTAACCTCGTCTGCGGCACCATCAGCGGCGGTTCCTTCTCAAAGTCGGTCTTCTTCCCCGAACTCGGCGCCTGCCCCAGCACCCGCATCGAGATGTTCAACTGCGAACCGGGCCACCCTAACGTTGTGGAACCCGGCAAGCGTCCGCGCACCACGCTGGTCAACTACATCGTCGCCAAAGACGGCCATCCCGTCATGACCGTGGGCTGCCCCGGCGGCGACAACCAGGTGCAGGGCAATCTCCAGCTCATCCTCAACTCCCTCGTCTTCGGCATGGACCCCCAGCAGGCCGTCGAATCGCCGCGATTCGCCACCGCCAGCAACGTCAACTCCTTCTTCCCCCACGTGTACTACCCCGGCCAACTCGACCTTGAGGACGGCATTCCGGAGCGCACCGCCGACGCCTTGCGCGCTTTCGGCCACCGGATATACCGCACCGCCAACTGCGGCCTGGGCGCAACCGTTTCAGCCCGCGACCCCAAGACCAAGTCCCTCAGCACCGGCGCAGACCCACGCCGCGCCTGCTACGCCCTCGCGCTCTAGCCTGCGCAAGTGAGTCGCTGAACGCCAGACGATTATTTCAGTGGGAGAGTAGGGGCGAATAATTATTCGCCCCTACGTGCACAGGAACGATTTGGCCTGGTGTTGGTGCGTCAATGGTAAGGGCGAGGCATGCCTCGCCCCTACCGATGTCTTGCGCTCATCCCGATCACTTCCCTACCCCGCCGGCGCAGCGGCCAGTTGCCGACCAGAAGCACGCCCCAACCCAAACCAGATAGCCGTCAGCAGGCACAGCCCTGCGGCGACGCTGATCGACGTTGACCAGCCCACCCAACCGGCGGCAGCGGCCAACGGCAGCGCACCCAGGTGATGAAAGCCCGGCGTGAAGTGCAGAATCCCCATCACGCGGCCCCGTATCTCCGCCGGCGCGGTTAGTTGCAGGATTGTCGTCGCCAGCGGCCAGACGGTGCCCAGGCTCAACGCCCCCACCAACAGGAACAATGCCCATGACACCCAGAAACTCGACGACCACGCGAACAGCGTCAGGCAGCCGCAGAACAGTGCGAGACATACCAGCAGCCAACGGTACAACCAGCGCCGCCCCATGAACGTGATGCTCAGATTGCCCAGCAGCGAGCCAACCCCGTTGGCCAACAACAGCAGTCCGGCCCGGTACGCGTCGGCCCCCAAGTGCTCCTGAGCGAATGCGGGCAGCGCAGCCAGGTGGCTCATCCCCAGCCCGCCCCACGAGCATGCCAGCACGATCACAGTGAGCAGCACCGGCGAACGCCAGATTTGGACCATCCCGTCGGTGAAGTTGCGCAGCACCGGCTCGGATGCGGACCTTGGCCGCTGATGCGTAACCCTGATCCAGTACACCGAAAAAACGCTCGCCAGGTAGCACGATCCATTGACGAACAGCGCCGCGCTGATGCTCCAGTGGTCAATCGCAAGCCCAACCAGCGGCGGCCCGACGATCCTCCCGATGTGCACCGCCGCGTTGAATTGCGCCACCGCGTCCAGCAGCGCGCGCTGGTCCACCAGGTCGGCGACCATCGCCACCCGCGCCGGTTGATTCAACGCTTGCAGCGAACCCAGCACCACCGCCGCCAGGTATATGTGCCAAACCGTCACCACGCCCGTCAGCGAAAGCGTCGCCAGCACCGAGATCACCGTGCCAACCAGGAACTGGATCGACATCAACAGCCGCTTCCGGTCGATTGCATCGGCAATCACGCCGCCCACCATCAGCAGGCCCACGTTGGGCACACCATAGAGGAACAGCACCAGCCCGAACTGCGTCTTGGATCCCGTTACCTCCAGCACCAGCCAACCCAGCACGAGAAACTGCATCCCCTGGGCAAATGCCTGCGTGGCCGAACTGGTCCAGTACCACCTGAAGTTGGAGGAACGCCACGGGCCCACGGCCCGCCGCACGTAGCCTGCGACCCCATGCCCGTCGGCTTGTTGGTCTACCAAAACGGAGTCTCTGACCGGCGTGCGGACTGGCGCGGCGGGAGCATCAGGTGTAAGTGGCTAATCACGCGCCGATTGTAATCCATCCGCTCGTCAAACGGGTCCTGCTATCCGGTGAAACGCTCGCCATACGCGACGGTTCGCCGGTGGTATCATCACCCCACTCACTCAAGGGAGGGTCTCACTATGGACATCGGAGTTACCGCCAGGGCATCCAGCAATTCGGTTGACCCGGCAGAATTGGCAAAACGGGCAGAGGAACTGGGGTTTGAGTCGTTCTGGCTCCCCGAGCATCCCATCCTGCCGGTGCATACCACGTCGCGCTACGGCGGCACGCCCGACGGATCAATCCCGCCCTCAATGGCCGACATCGGCGACCCGCTCATCGCCCTGTCGATGGCAGCCGCCGCCACCAGCACCATCAAGCTGGGCACCGCCATCAGCCTGGTGCCGGAGCACAACCCGCTCATGCAGGCCAAGCAGATCGCGACCCTGGACAAGTTCTCCAACGGCAGGTTCCTGTTCGGCATCGGCGCCGGCTGGCTGCAGGAAGAAACCGAGATCATGGGCGGCAACTTCCCCCGCCGCTGGGGCCAGACCCGCGAGGCCATCCTCGCCATGAAGGAACTTTGGACCAAGGATGAAGCCGAGTTCCACGGCCGCTTCTTCGACTTCCCGTTGGTCAAGTGCTCACCCAAGCCCGTCCAGAAGCCGCACCCGCCGGTATTCCTGGGCGGCTACGCAGCCAACGTGTTCAAGCGCGTGGTGGCCTGGGGCGACGGCTGGATGCCGGTGCGCGTAACCGAGGAACAGGTCAGGGCCGGCCGTGCCACCATGGATGAGTTGGCCGAAGCCGCCGGCCGCGATCCCAGCGAAATACAGCTCATCGTATCCAACGTCACACCAGACCGCGAAGTCATCGCTGGCTACGAGGCAGCCGGCGCCAACCGCGTCACGGTCGCCCTCCCGCCCGACGCCGGCCCCAACGGCCTGGACGAGATGGAACGCCTGGCCGAGCAGGTAATCGGCTAGTGCTCTCTCCAGAGAGGTTAAGAGGGGGCGAACACGGGTTCCTGCCCCCTCTCCCTTGATTGGAGAGGGTTGGGGTGCGGAACGTCCGCCTCTGGCGGGAGGGTGAGAATGTGAGCAGTATACCCACCGGCGACGAATCCAACCCGTCCGTCGGCCCCCGCGCCTGGTCGCTCATGCGCGGCCGTGTGGACGGCGAAAACTGGGCGACCAACTTCGCCGAACCCCAGGATCTCATCGCCTGGGCCGACATCGCCGACTTCGAGCACTACATGGGCCCGATGCCCTTCCCCTACGACAACGCCAAGGCGGTGGAACTCTACGAATCCGCTCGTTCCGATGCGTCGACCGCCGGCATGCCCTTCACCCACCGCGAATACGCCGGCGGCTTCCTACAATCCGTGTATGAAACACTCAGGTCCAAGCTCGGCCTTGAGCCGTAGCCTTACTGAGTATCAAACGACCGGTCAAACGACAGATTCAGTCCCCTCTCCCTTGATGGGAGAGGGCTAGGGTGAGGGTGACTATAGCGAACACTCGCTTAGACCGACGTCGCCCCCGGCGGCGCTGGCCCGCGCTCCAGCAGTTCCAGCCAGTTGCCATCCGGGTCCTGCATGTAGCAGCCCTTGCGCGCCGCCGGATACACCGGGTTGGGCCGTTCCGCCGGCGGGCTGACGAACCGGACGCCCTTCGCCGAAAGTTCCTCGTAAAAGGCGTCCAGGTCGTCCACCATCACCCCCAGGTGCGTCGCGCCCACCTGGAACCGTTCGGGCATATTAACAGCGACGCCCGGCGGGTTCAGATACTGGATCAGCTCCACCGAGTGCCGCATGTCCCCCGGCCCCAGGTACACGATGTGCAGCCGCGCGTCGGGATACCCCACCAACTCCGATATAAACTCACCCTCCAGTATCTGGTCCCGCTCGATGCTGAGCCCCAGCATGTCCCGGTAGAAGGCCAGGGAGCGTTCCATGTCGCTAACCACGAATCCCGTGTGGTTCATCCATTGAACTTCCATAGTTGCGATCCTTTACTAACCCAGGAAACGGTCCAGCAGCACTACCGCGGCGCCTACGGCAATGATGAGGCCGCCGAGACGTATCAGCAACCGCGTTTCCATATGAGCCAGGTCAACTTTGGTTGCGTAATATTGCAGCTCGTTCCGCAGATTACTCACATCGGCCTTGGTAGCCGGGCTGTCATCCATCGACGCCAATTCCATCCCTCCATTAGCATGACTATGTCAGAATTATAACAGCCGATCGGCGTGGCGCTCTCGTCGCTCGGATGGCCGCTTTGCCCGCGACAGACCCGCTCATGGTTCGAACCGTCAGAGGCGTACCTTCCGCACCATGAGCGGGTTAGGGTCGGCGTGGAGAGATAACGTACTACCGCCCTTCCTTCACGTAGTCGGCGCACTTCTCGCCGATCATGATCGTGGTCGCGTTGGTATTGGCGCGGATGCAGTCGGGCATGACGGACGCGTCGGCCACCCGCAGACCCTCCACTCCCTTCACCTTCAGGTGCTGGTCCACCACCGCCAGCGGGTCCGAGTCCGGCCCCATCTTGCATGTGCCCGAGATGTGGTGGGACGTGCCGGAGTTCTTGCGCAGCCAGTCGTCCAGCAACTCATCCGACGCCAGTTCCTCGTCCGATGGCATCAGCCGCTCCTCGATCAGGTCGGAGAACGGCGGCTTTTCCGCCATCCGTACGCCCAGCCGGATCGCCTCGCGCATCCGCCGTAGGTCCTCCGGTTCCTGGTAGTAGTTGTAGTTCAGGTTCGGCTGCACGTGCGGGTCGGTGGATTGCAGGGTCAGCTCCCCCTGCCCCAGCGCCAGTTGCAGGCTCGCGCCCATGCCGATGTAGTTCAGGTCCTCGTCAATGGCGACGTGGGCCGGCCGGTGTTCGCTGGTCATCAGGTTGGGGCTGAGCTGCATGTCGTTGCGCAGGTCGGAACCCTCCACCGTGTAGCGCAGCCCCACCTGGATCACCGGCGCCTGCACGTCCGGTTTCTCTCCCGTGGCCCGGTACAGCACCGACGCGGCGGGATGGTCGCGCAGGTTCTTGCCCACGCCCTGCGAGTCGTGCACCACCGGGATGCCCATGCTCCGCAGGTGCTCCGCCGGCCCAACGCCCGAAAGCATCAGCAACTGCGGCGACGCGACGGCCCCGCTGCTCACGATGATCTCGTCGGCCTCCACGGTGAAAACCTCACCGCCGCTTTCCGCCTCTATCCCCACCGCTCGTGGTGAGCCTGTCGAACCCGTGTCGAACAGGATGCGCCGTGCCGTAACGCTGCCCCGGATGGTCAGGTTCAGCCGGTGCCGCGCGATGTCCAGGTAGTTGATCGCCATGCTCATCCGCACGCCGTCGATGGTGTTCCGCGCCCGCGGCGACACCCCCGTCGATTCCGGATGATTCTGGTCCTCGTCCCTCGGAAACCCCTCGTCCAGGCACGCCCGCTCAAAGGCAACCGAGTGCGGAAGCCACTCGTTACGCGGCGCTCGCCGAACCGGGACCGGTCCGTCCGACCCGTGGAAGTCGTCGCCGCCGAAGTCCAGGTCGGTCTCCAGCTTGTTGAAGTACGGCAGCACCCGGGTGAAGCTCCACTCGTCGTTGCCCCATTCCGCCCAGCGGTCGTAGTCCTCGGGAATCCCCCGGAACAGCACCTGCCCGTTCACCGCGCTGGACCCGCCGGTGGCCTTGCCCCTGGGAATCACCAACTCGGTCTGGTCGTCGGTGATCTTGGCGGTGTAGCCCCAGTTGTGCGGCCCGTACGCCGACAGCCACACGTTGTTGCCCATCTTCAGGTCTTCCGGCAAGTGCTCGAACACCGGATAGTCCGGCCCCGCCTCCAGCAGCAGCACCGTGCGTTCGGGGTCCTCCGACAGCCGGCTGGCGATGGTGCATCCGGCGGACCCGCCGCCCACCACGATTACGTCATACTTCATGCTTGGCCTCCTACGGTATGTGAATCCGACCGCTGGTCGTTGCGCATTGTCGTAACGGGCCTAATAATACCCAACGCCGCGCACTCCGCCTAGCGTCGCCACCGCCGTTTCCCATGCATGCCGCTGCCGCCAACCCCATTCTGAGCCCTTACCGCTGGGTGATGGCCTCCATGTCGCTGGTGGGACACCTGGCGTTGGGATTCAACCTGTTCGGCATCTCCCCGGTGTTGCCCCTCGCCATCGCGGATTACGGCATCAGCAACTTTGCCGCCGGCCTGCTGGTTTCCCTACCCATGCTGTTGGCCGCCGCGTTCGGCATCCCGGGCGGCATGCTGGTCGCCAGGATCGGCGTGAAATACTCTCAGCTCATCGCCTGGGGGTCCATGGCCGTGCTTGCGCTCTCATTCCTCGCCCCCAACTTCGGCGTGATGCTGGTGCTGCGACTCGCCTACGGCCTCGGACTGGCAATGTTGATCACGTCCACCGGACCGCTGTTGATGGCATGGTTCTCCCAGCGCGAAGTCCTGGTCATGAACTCCCTGAACACCGCAGCGGTCAGCCTTGGCGTGGCTATCGCCGTGGCTGGCGCCGCGCCCCTCGCCGCAATCACCGACTGGAAGATATCCATGTCCGTTTTCGGGCTGGTCGGCGTCTTCGGATCCGTAGCGTGGCTGGCGCTGGGCCGCGACGCCCCGTTGGAAGGCGTACGTCCGGCTCCCATCTCCCTGCGTCAAACCGGCGCCGTGCTGCGCGACCGCACCGTGATCCTGCTGGTCCTCACCGATGCCGGTGTGCTTTTCCAGTACACGGCATTGACCGGATGGCTACCCACCTTCTTCAACGACCGGCTCGGCTTGTCGCTGTCTGCGGCTGGCTTCATTACCGGAATGTTGCCCTTCGTTGGCGTGTTCGCGGTGCTCGCCGGCGGTATCGTCCCGCTGCGATTCGACTCGCCCCGTGGCATTTTCATCGCCTCCGGATTGGCGGCGTTGTTGGGCGGTTTGGGTTCGTATCTCCTGCCGAACCTGCCCGGCATCTACGCGGCGGCGGGGATACTGGGCTTCGGCTCGTGGTTCTATGTGCCCATCCTGCTGACCCTGCCCCTGCGCCTGCCCGGCATCACGCCCCAGGGCCTCGCCGTCATCTATGGCTCCCTGATGACCTTCTCCGGTTTCGCCATGTTCCTCGCCCCCATTCTCGTCGGAGCGATCCTGGACGCCACCGGCTCGTTCCTGCCGGGATTCCTCATCTGCACCGCCATGAGTTCAACCGCCCTGTTCGCCGGATTCCTCCTGCCCCGCGATACCTCCCGCGCCGCCAACCCGCCCTGACGCGCCCGACCGCTCACTCATCCACCGGCAGTCGCGGTCCAAAAGCGAAACCGTCACACCCGCCAAACCGTCATACATGAGTCATCCCGGATTTTAGAAAATGGGAAAACTGTCGCTGTAAGGGGCTGATCAGAGAAGCCCTCTTCTGGTGAAGTGGGAGTGAGCAAACTCCAAACCACCGAAGGGGGCTTCTTTATGTTGCAGCAAGGGGCGGGCCAGGAGCAAGGGCAACAGGTTGCGGATCTGTTGGGATTGTTCATCGGGCCATTGGAAACCTGGCTGAACCATCGACTGGATCGGCGATTGGTGCGCACCTTTCTGCTGACCCTGGTGGCCATGGTGCGGATGCGCCACAATCGTTACGGGTTGCTCTTGAGCGAGTTGGGCGCTCACATCATTAGTCCCGACCGTGCGCCGGCGGGGACCAAGCGTCTCAGCAATCTGCTGCGCTCATCCAAGTGGTCCCATACTCTCCTGGAAGAGTTTCTTTGGCATGATGCCGACCGGCGGCTTACGGAGTTGGCCGCCGCTGGGGAAGGGGCATTGGCCATCTGGGATGAGAGTGTCCTGGAGAAGCCGGAGAGCATCGCCCTGGAGGGGTTGTGTCCGGTGCGCTCCAGCAAGGCGGCCCGTCTCAAGCGGATCAAGCCGGGCTACTACAACCCTCCGGGAGGACCGCCCGTATTCGTGCCGGGGATGCAGTGGCTCACGGTGATAGTGGCTGGGATGGCGGGCGCGCCCACCCTGGCTGCCATGGGTTGGTGGACCAGCCGAGGTCCCCTGGCCAGCCACCGGCGAGCGCAGGCCGCCACACTGCTGGACCAATGCGCCCAGCGCTGGCAGCAACGGGTGATCCACCTTTTTGATCGGGGCTACGCTGGCGCTCCCTGGCTGGAGGAACTGACCCAACGTCAACTCCGCTTCATTATGCGCTGGCCTACCCGCCATCGCCTGGTGGATGCCTTGGGCCAGGAGCGTTTCCCAGGGCAGATCTCCCGAGGCAAACGCTCCCAGGACCACCGCATGATCTGGGACTACAACCGTCGACAGTACCGCAAAACCGGCATCCTGACCGTGCCAGTACACCACCCCCAGTTGGATCATCCCCTATGGCTGGTGGTCTCCAGACCCGGTACGGGACGAACACCCTGGTACCTGCTGACCAACCAGCCCATTGCTTCCGTTGACGACGCCTGGCGGGTGGTCATGGCCTACGCTCGCCGCTGGCAGGTAGAGATGTGCTACCGAGCTTGCAAGACCGACCTGGCCATGGAAAGCCCCCGCCTCTGGTTCTGGGAAAACCGCCTCAAACTCCTGCTCATGGCCTCTCTGGTCTATGCCTTCCTCCTCCACCTGCTCACGCCAAGCCGCCAATCTCTCGTCCAAAGCCTAATCAGAAACTGGTGCCACCGAACCGGGGAGCGGTACCGACAAGCCAAATTACCTCTCCCCAGGCTTCGCTCCGCACTCAGTACCCTCTGGCTAACCCACCCACCGTCCTTCCCTCACCTCAACCCAAATTCGGGATGACTCATGTATCCAGGAAATCCTCGCTTTTTGTAGCCTTGACCCACCCCCTTCAATCGATGATCCTCTCTATCCTGTACATCCTGTAAGACTTACCCATCCAACCCCAGGGTCTTTCCAAAGTCACCACACGTCCCGCTCATGGTGAGCCTGTCGAACCACGAGCGCGTCTTTCGACAGGCTCAGGACGAGCGGATAGACTTCAATCGCACAACTTTAGAAGGGCCCTGATCCAACCCCATGTCGCGTTGACTCGGAGATGAACCCATGCCAATGCTCGAACTGAACGGAGAGCAATTCCACTATCATGTGGACGACTTCTCCGACCCGTGGCGCTCCGCCCAACCCGTCCTGCTCCACCATTCCGCCGGCGGCAACCTCCACCGCTGGCGTCCCTGGGTTCCAACGTTATGCCGCAGTCATCCGGTCACCCGATTCGACATGCGCGGACACGGCGGCACCACGTCCCGCTCCGACTCGCCGTTCGTCATCACCGAACTGGCCGCCGACATCGCCCGCGTAATGGACGCTCTGAACATAGACAAGACCCACCTCGTCGGCGCATCCGCCGGCGGCATCGTGAGCCTCCAGTTCGCCCACGATTTCCCCGACCGCCTGCACAGCCTCACCCTGGTGGCCTCAACCCCGCGTCTCGCCCAGATGGGCGCGGACATGGACGCCAGCGGGTGGGGCGATACGCTTCGGCGTGAGGGCACCCGCGCCTGGCTGCTGTCCGACACCGACAAGCGCTTCGGCCCCGACACTCCCCGCGAGGTCATCAACTGGTACGCCGACGAAGGCGCGAAGACCGACGCAACTGAGGTGCTCGCTCTCCAGGCCTGCCTGCTCGCGGCGGACCTCGCCCGATTGTTGCCCCGGATCGCCGTGCCCACGCTGATCCTCGCCGCGCGCCACGACCCCATCACTCCGCTTGAAGCCCAGGATCTGATGGCCCAGACCATGCCCAACGCCACATTGGAAATAATCGACGGTGTCGGCCACAACATGAAGGTGGAGATCCCGGACACCCTGGCCCGGCGGACCCTCGAATTTATCGACGGCTTGAACTCACCGTAAACTGGACATCGTCAACTGCCGTCGCCACATGCCACCGGAGCATCCCATGAGCGCCGTATCCACCCGCATCGACCTGTTTGACCACGAAGCCCAGAAGCTGATCGAATTCCTGAGCGAAATGTCTCCCAACGCATGGGAAACCCCAAGCGCATGCGAGGGCTGGACGGTTGCCGACGTCATCGGACACCTCACCAGCGTCGATCTATCCAACCGTCTCCTGCGCGGTCTGGATGGCATCCACTCCCCGCCCGAGGGTTCCCCCTCGCCGGAACAGCACGATGAGGACGCGTTCGCGCAATCCATCTACCAGCGCGCGGTCGATGCCAGCCAACGATTGGGTTCGGGGTTGCTCGACGATTTCACCGAACGAATCGGCGAAACGGTGAGCCAATTCCGCGCCGTGCAACCCGACCAGTGGAACAACCTGGTTTACTGGCCGACCGGCCCGATGTCCGTGGATACCCTCCTGACCCAGCGCATCGCCGAGTTGACCATGCACGGCTGGGACATCCGCTCCCGCCTAGAGGATCAATTCCACCTGTCCGACGGCAGCGTAACCGCCCTCCTGGACACGGTGGACCGCGCCGCCCGCCGCGCCTTCCGTCCCGACCCAGCATTGGCAACCAACCCCATCCGGTACCGGTTCCTCATCAACCGCCCGGAGGAGCGCACACTCGACCTTGTGCTCAGCGATGACGCGGCCGAGATAATCCACGGCACAGCAGCGGAGCGGCCACTGGGACGGCCGGATGTAACGGTTGAATGCGACGGCGAGGCTTGCGTGCTGATCATGTACGGCCGCCTCACCCCGTCCGACGCCATCACATCCGGTCGCATGGTGGTAGTCGATGGAGACGACCAGTTGGCCGCTACCTTTGGCGACCGCTTCGTAGGCGGCTGAACCGTCCGAATCTCCAGAGCAGCCGGCGAGTCCGGGGGGTTGGGCGGGGACTAACTTCGCGAACGCGCCCCGTCCCGGCGTTGTCGCTTCCGGTCGTGGGCGGAAAGCTCCATCTTGCGCAGCCGCAGGTTCTGCGGCGTCACCTCCACCAACTCGTCGTCCGAGATGAACTCCAGGGACTCTTCCAGGCTCAACCGCATCGTGGCATTCAGCCGTTCGGCCACGTCGGCTGTCGAAGAACGCATGTTAGTCAGCTTCTTCTCCTTGCAGACGTTGATCTCCAGGTCCCCTTCCTGCCGCCGGCAGCCCACCACCATGCCCTCGTACACCTGTGTGCCCGGATCAATGAAGGTTTCGCCACGTCGCTGGGCGTTGAGCAGGCCATACGTGACGGCGGGGCCGCCGTCCGACGCGACCAACGCTCCACCCCTCTGCGTCTTGATCTCGCCCTCCATCAACCCGTACGACTCAAAACTGCTGTTGTGCACGCCGTCCCCACGCGTCGTGCGCAGGAAAAAAGAGTTGAACCCGATCAGCCCCCGAGTTGGTATCCGATACTCCATGTGCACATAGCCGTCGTCCCCGTACCGCATGTCCCGCAGTTGTGCCAGGTGCCCCGCCAGGTACTCTGTCAGCGCCCCCACGTACTCCTCGCGGGTGCTGATGTGCAGTATCTCGTAGGGTTCATGGACCTTCCCGTCGACCGTCTTGGTAACCGGCACGGGGCGGGACACCTGGAACTCAAACTGTTCCCGTCGCATGGTCTCCACCAGGATGGACAGGTGCAGTTCTCCGCGACCCGCCACCACGAAAACGTCGGGGCTGGAAGTGGTCTCCACCCGCAGGCTGACGTTGGTCCGCAGCTCACGGATCAGGCGGTCGTACAGATTTCTCGAAGTGCAGTGCGCGCCCTCCCTGCCCACGAACGGCGAGGTGCTGATCCCAAAAGTCATCCGCACCGTGGGCTCCTGGATGTCGATGGTCGGCAGAGCCTGCGGGTCCTCCGCGCTGGCGATGGTATCGCCGATGGACACGCCTTCCGGCCCCGTGACCGCCACGATGTCCCCGGCATGCGCTTCCGACGTTTCCAGTCGTTCCATGCCGTGGAACACGAAAACCCGCTCGACGCTGTGCGTGCTCGGCCCCGCGTCCCGGTGCATCAGGGCCACCTGGTCCCTCAACCGCAGCGTGCCATTCGTTATCCGCCCGATTGCCACCTGCCCCAGGTAGTTGTCATAGTCCAGCGCGGCCACCAGCATCTGCGCCGGCGCGTCAGGGTTGCCGGTCGGCGCCGGAACCGAATCCAGAATGGCGTCAAACAGCGGTTGCATGTCCGTACCCGGCTGGTCGGGGTCGGTCGTCGCGTAACCCTGTTTCGCCGATGCGTACAGCACCGGAAAATCCAACTGCTCCGCATCGGTGGCCAGTTCCAGGAACAGGTCCTGCACCATCTCCTCCACCTCGTCGACACGAGCCTCGGGCCGGTCAATCTTGTTGATCACCACCAACGGCGCAACGTTCTGCTCCAGGGCCTGCCGCAGCACGTATGTCGTCTGGGGCATCGGGCCGTCGACGGCGTCCACCAGCAGTAGGCAACCGTCGGCCATGTTCATCACCCGCTCCACCTCTCCGCTGAAATCAGCGTGGCCCGGCGTGTCGATGATGTTGATCTTCACGCCCCGGTACGTCACCGACGCGTTCTTGGCCAGGATCGTGATGCCCCGTTCCCGCTCCAGCGGGTTGGTGTCCATGATCAGTTCGCCCACCTGTTGATGGGCGCGAAAAACCTGGCCCTGTTTCAGCAGCGCGTCGACCAGAGTGGTCTTGCCGTGATCGACGTGGGCAATGATGGCCAGGTTGCGAATGTCGTGTCTCTGATAGTCCTTCAAGCGTGTTCACCTCGCGCGACTATCAAGCATACCACCACCAATGACGACATTTCGTAGCGATGCCCCATTAGACCGCCGTCGCGAAGCTACCCGCCTCCGAAAGACAGCGGAGGCAATGCCGTTCGTGGCGTACTCTTCCGCACAACTGTACAATACCCGAGACGCTCAGTCTCCGTACCCAGGAGGACCCATACCATGACCGCCCAGAATTCCGGACCCAAAGACGCGCTGGCTTCCACTTCCAACTCGGTCATTGAGACATCAAGGCAAGCACTGTTCGACCTGTCCAAAGATGTTCACGCCCACCCCGAACTGAACTACGAGGAATTTTATTCCTCAAACGCCCTCGCGGGATTCCTGGAGCAGCACGACCTCAAGGTGGAAAGGGGCATCGGCGGCGTGGAGACCGCGTTTCGGGCCATCATTCCATGCGGTGCGGGCGACGGACCGACCATCGCCGTCCTGGCCGAATACGACGCGCTGCCCGAAATCGGCCACGGCTGCGGCCACAACCTCATCGCCATGGCCGCCATGGGTGCCGCCCTCGGTCTGCAGGCCAACGCCCAGGACTTGCCCGGACGCATCGAAATCATCGGCACGCCGGCCGAGGAGGGCGGTGGTGGCAAGATTCGTTTGCTGGAGGCCGGCGTATTCGACGGCGTGGACGCTACCCTGTCGTCCCACCCGTTCTCCAACCGTACCATCGTGCCAGCCGTCTCCCCCAAGGGCGAGAGTTGGAGCCTCGCCATGGTCGGCTACCGGTATATGTTCCACGGCCGGGCCGCCCACGCTGCCGCCGCTCCCGAGGCCGGCATCAACGCCCTGAACGCCGTCATCCACCTGTTCACCGGCATCGACGCCCTGCGCCAGCACCTGCGCGACGACGTTCGCATGCACGGCGTCATCACCGACGGCGGCACCGCGCCCAACGTCGTCCCCGAGTTCGCCGCCGCCAACTTCATGCTGCGTTCCCGCGACGGACGGTATCTGAGCGATGACGTGGTGGGCAAGGTCATGCAAGTGGCCGAAGGCGCCGCCGCCATGACCGGCTCTCGCCTCGAGGTCGAGGAGTTCTATCCCTTCTACGAGAACGTCCAGCCCAACTTGACCCTTGCCCAGGCCGTGGGCGCCAATCTGCAAGCCCTCGGCGTCCGGCTGGACGACCCAATTCCCGGCCGCCCGGGCAGCGGTGCCTCGACCGACTTCGGCAACGTCAGCCAGGCCATGCCGGCCTATGAGTTGCGCTACGCCGTCAGCGAGACGCCCGTGGCGTCCCACACCCGCGACATGTGCGAAACGGCAATCACCGACTACGCTCTGTCCAGCGCGTTGCAGGTCGCCAAAGCCCTCAGCCTCACGGCCAGTGACCTACTCCGCGACGCCACCCTCGTGGAGGCCGCCAAGTCCGAGTTCGCCGAACGCAGCAACTGACGATCTACAAAAACTCCCTCTCCCCTTGCGGGAGAGGGTTGGGGTGAGGGGTATTACCCGCGCTCTCGATGGAAGGCCAAAGTCCCTGCCTACTTGATGGAGTAGCAGAACCCCACCGTCAACCCACGGAGGGCAAAACCTTTTCAGTGAACCGCGCCATCTGACCCATCTGGTCGGGTGATGCAAACCTGACGATGAAGTAGTCGGCTCCGCAATCCTTGTACGCCTCGATCGCGTCCACTATCTTGGCTGGCGGCCCGAACACGCACAGCAACTGCTTGCTGATCACGTCGTACGGAATGCTGTAGTACGCCCGCATGAACTGGTCGCCCTCGGCCAGCGCGGTGTCGGTGTCGTCTTTCAGGTTCACCGAGATGTACAGGCACCGCCCTATCTCCGAGGTATCGCGTCCCATCTCCCCGGCGCACTGCTCGATCCTCTCCCAGCACTGGCTGAACAGATCCGTCGACGGCACATTGGTGATCCACGCGTCGCCCATCTCAGCCACCCGGGCCAGGCCGCGGCGTACCCAGTTGCTGGAAATCCAGAGCGGTATGGACTCCTGCACCGGCGTCGGTTCAAGTGCCACGTTCTCCAGAGGATAGAACTCGCCGTCGCTGCTCACCGCTTCTCCCGTCCACAGCGCGCGCATGGCGCGAATCCCCTCTTCCATCCGGGGCGCACGCTCCATTATGGGGACGCCCACGGCGGCGTGCTCATCAATGAACATCTGGTTGTTGCCCCGTCCCGCGCCCAGGCCCAAGATGGTGCGCCCGCCCGAAATGTTGTCGATGGTCGCGGCGGCGTGGGCCAGATGCACCGGATGTCGCAGCGCATTGAGCAGCACGGCGGTCCCCACCTTTACCCGCGACGTGCGCGCAGCGATGGCAGCCATGGCGGTCATGGGTTCCAGGCGCGGCTTGGAGGTGATGCTGTCCCCCACCCAGACGGAATCGTAGCCGGCCCGCTCCGCCGTCTCCGCCATCTGCCACACCAGTTCCGTTTGCGGCCCCCGGCTGCCGGCGTACACCAGGACCCCACGGGTGGGCAGCAGGACTCCAAACTTGTCAGCAACCGCCACCGTGTCCTCCTCTCCCCGTCCTTTGTTTCGTAGCGCACATACGGCTCGCCCATCCAAATGGCGTGGCCAGACGCGCCGGCACAATGGCGCGCCGGGCCTTCGCTGGAGACCAGGCCCGGCGCGCTCGCAAACTATACGCCGCTAGTCCTCAACTTCAACGATCATCTCGATCTCTATCGGCATCCCGCCCGGCAGCGTCGCCATGCCGACGGCGGACCGCGCGTGCCGGCCCTTGTCGCCATAAAGCTCGATCAACAGGTCCGACGCTCCGTTGGCCACCAGTGGCGGTCCCGTGAAATCGGGCGCGGAGTTCACCATGCACAGCAGCTTGACGATGTGGCTGACCTTGTCCAGGTCTCCGATCGCCCCTTTCAGGTTGGTCAAGAGGTTCAGCATGGTCTGTCGGGCGCAGTCGTATCCCTGCTCTACGGTCAAATCCGTCCCCAGCTTGCCCGTGTGCAGCAACCCGCCCCCGGGCAGGCCCGGCCCGGTGCCGGACAGGAACACCAGGTTCCCCGTACGGACAAAGGGGATGATATTGCCGGCTCCCGGAGGACGCGGCGGGGGCAGCTCAAGACCCATTTCGTTCAGCTTGTTTTCTATCTCCGGCATGAAAATCGCTCCTCGTTAGTACATTTTTGTGGGCGGCCTCGATCCCAGGCCGCACAGGCGGGGCCGATGGTAACACGCCCCGGCGCGCTGCGGAACGTCCGCCCCCAAGTGTAACTGTTCAGATTCGCTGAGCCATTTGCCCGTTCAACATGTCATTCCGGACTTGATCCGGAATCCAGGAAATCTTTGCCCTGCTCACGGTTGCCGATGAGCAGGCTTCCTGGATACCGGCATCCGCCTATGGCGGATCCGCCATGGGCGGACGACTTTCGCCGGTATGACGGTTTTGGTATGGGATGGTCACTTCAAGCCTGAACAGTCACACCCAAGTCATCACCCGGGCTACGTAACCGCTCCGCCGCGCCGGCCGCGTTGTTCTCAGCGATTACTGCCTCAGGTGTCGGTCATAGAACAGCAGCACCCGGTGCCACATGTCCTGCGCCGGAGCCGCTCGGTAGCTGGGTCGATAGTCGGCGAAGAAAGCGTGCCCCGCGTTGTTATACATCACCCACTCGTAGGTCTTCCTGTGCTCATCCAGCAGCGCTTTCATCTGCTCCGCCTGCTCAGCCGTGGGGTTCTCGTCCTCCACGCCGAATAACGCCAGCAGCGGGCAGGACAGGTTGGGCACCATGTCCATCGGCTGCACCGGGCGCAACTCCGTGGGTTCGTGGACGATGTGTCCACCCGCAGAGTCCACCGCCGCGTCGATGTTGCTGCTCAGGCACGCCATCATCAGCGTGTACCGTCCGCCCGAGCAGAACCCGATGATTCCCACCTTGCCGTTGCTATGGGCTTGGGACTTCAGGAACGCCGCCGCGCCTTCCAGGTCATCCATCGCCCGCGAATCCGGCGAGGCGAACAGCGTCGCCAGCACGTTTTCCGGCTCCGGCGTGCCCTCCCGGGTGTACAAGTCGGGCGCGATGGCCAGGTAGCCCTGTCCGGCGAAGCGCACCGCGATTTCCTTGTGGTGGTCCATGAGCCCCATGCCTTCCATGGTCACGATGACCCCCGGGTATGACCCTTCCCCGACCGGACGGCTGTAGAACGCATCTACCGTAGTCCCGTCGCGGCTGGTGTACTGAATCGTTCCGGTTTCCAGTTCTTGTCCAACTAGTACCATGATTTACCTCCGACGGTTTGGTATTTCAGGCCATCGTATGGGGTTCGGACGTAGGGGCGAATAATTATTCGCCCCTACCGCACTCTATATTCATGCGTCGCCCAACTGCGCCAGTTTTTCCTCGAACGCCTCCACGGCCCGTTGTTCGGGTACGCCCATGAAGAACCGGAGCCCCTGCACGTATTCCAGCACCTCCCTGGACAGCATCAGTACGTCGTTGCGAGGGCCGGTATCCTTGTAGAGGTTGTTCATCCAGTCCTCCTGGCCCACGAACAGCGCGTCCTGCAGCACCACGAAATCCTGCCGCTCCATGTCCGACCGGGCCATCCAGCGGTTGAAAACGAAGGGCAGGCCGGTCCACTCCTGCCACTCCTGGCCCAGGTCATAGCGGTGAGGGAATCCCCGTATGGCCCGGCGTCCCCGCAGCGCCTGGTTCCACGTCAGGAACATGGCGTCGTGCTCCGACTGGGCGTCCACGAACTCCACGTCGCCAATGCCGTGTTTCAACTCCAGGATGACCCGCAACAGTTGCAGCGATGTGGGATCCGGTTCGTTGACGGCAATCGAGCTGCCTCCCAACTCGTTCAACTCGCCTTTGGAAATCAGGACGCAGGAAACGGCGCGTGTGACCGATGCCACGCAGAACCTCTGGATCGGGGATGCGCTCGGCTCGAGCCGCGGTACGTCCAACAGTGGCACGGGGCCAGCGTCGATCTCGCCCTCTGCCAGCGCGTCCGCAACCTGGTTGGGCTCCATGTCCGCCAGGAGGATTCCACGACGTTCCATGTCGAAATAGAAGGCTTCGCATTCCAGGTTGGGAACATGACCTACTGTGATGGGCATGGCAAAGACTCACTCCCTGATTCGCGGCAATTCTGGTCTCAACTTGATACCACCTGAAAGGGCCCCCGTCCATACCCGTCAGGCCGGCGTCCCGGCCGTCTCGGGCGTGGAGCGGAGGCCCCTTGTGGTTCAGGTGTGGTCAGGGCTTACAGGCGCGGCCCCATGAAGGTCAGTGCCTGCTTCTGGAACACCTGGATGCGGTTGCGTGGGCCTTCGCAGACGAATACGCGGTTGTTTTCGTCCACTGCGACGCCGGTGGGCGCCCAGAAGTCCCGCTCCCTTTCCAGATTAGGAGCGCGCTCTCGCTCGCCCCACATTTCGGGGTTGGCGTCCAGCTTGTCCTTGCCCCACTTGGAGACGGTGGCTTCGCCGGTCTTCTGGCCGCAGAAGATACCGTCCGGGTCAAAGTACTGCAGCCGGTCGTTGAGCCAGTCGGCCACGTAGATGATCCCGTCCTGGTCCACGGCCACGTCGGCGGGTCGGTTGAACTCGCCGTCGCCCGAGCCGGAGGACCCGAACTTCATCAGGAACCGTCCGTCCGGCGCGAACTTCTGGATGCGGTCGTTGCGCCAGTCGGCGATGTAGATGTTGCCGTCGCGGTCGATGTCGATGCCCCAGGGGCTGTCGAACTCGCCGTCTCCGGTGCCGAAGCCCCCGATTTTCATCAGGAACTGGCCGTCCGGCGTGAACTTCTGTACCCGGTGGTTGTTGCCGTCCACGACCCAGACGTTGTCGTCTGCGTCAATGGCCAGGCCCGACGGGCGGTCCAGCTGACCGTCGCCGCTGCCGACGTTCTCGTCCCACTTGCCGATGTACTCGCCGTCGCGGGTGAACATCGAAATGCGGTGGAGCCATTCGTCGGACACGTACACGTTGCCGTTGCTGGCAATCGCTACGTTCACGGGCCAGACCAGGGAGCCGTCCTCGAAGTTGTATTCGTGGGGCCCCTGCTGGGGGACGCCGCGGGCGAACGCGTTGACGTATTCCTCGTCAACCGTGCACACCGTGACGCGCGTGCCCTCGGGCCGGTACTCGGAAGACCGGCACAGGACGTACATCAGGTCGTCCTCGCCCCGGGCCATGTGAATCGGATAGGTGAACCCGGGTCCGAACTGCTCGCCGCGCCCGATGGTGTGGCTGTACTGCAGCTGGACGTGGGAAATTCTCTGAGCTAGTACCATGATCGCCTCCTCTTGTCTGCCTACGGGCTAAATGAAGTCCATCTGCTCGAAGGAGCCGTTCACGATGGGCTGGGCGTCCAGGCCCATCCACTTCTCCAGGAGGGTGGAATAGAGGCCGCGGAAGTCGTTGTTGAAGTGCAGGTCGCCCTCCAGCAGCTTGTCCTCCTCCAGCGACGGATATTCGCCGTAGAGGCCACCCTTCACGTTTTCGCCCACAACGAACGCAACGCCGCCGGAGCCGTGGTCGGTGCCGGAGCCGTTGTCATGGACGCGACGGCCGAACTCGGTGAAGACCAGCAGGATGACGTTGTCGCCAGCGTTGTGCTCCTTCAGGTCGTCGTAGAAGTCGGCGACGGCGTGAGAGGTCTCGGTCCACAGGCGGGTGTGGTTGGCCAACTCGCCGGCGTGGGTGTCGAAGCTGTTGTACGGCGCGGTGGTGTAGAGCACCCGCGTGCCGAACCCGGCCAGGTGGGTCTGCGCGATGTTGCGCATGTACTGGGCAACGGTGTCGCCGCCGTACTCCACCGAGGAGGAATACATTTGCGGAGCGGTGCTCAGGATGTCCGCGCCTTCCAGCGCGTCCAGGCCGGTCTGGGCGAAGTAGTCCAGCACCGGGCCCTGGCCCAGCATAGGCGAATAGACGCGAGAGAACACGTCCAAAGCCTTGGTCCGCTGCTCTTCGATCTCAATGCCCGTGAGCACGCCGTAGGTCTCCAGGTTGCCAACGGAGGCAACCGGGACGCCCGGGGCCACCAGCGAGCGCGGCAGGCCGCGGCCGAAGTTGACGCCGGTCAGTACGTTGGTTTTCTCGGGGTCCAGGTCGCGCACGGCGCGGCCCAGCCAACCTTCGTCTCCAACCTTGTCCGGCTCACAGGTGTGCCAGATGTCCATGGAGCGGAAGTGCGAGCGGCTGGGATTGGGATAGCCCACGCCCTGGATGACGGCGACTTTGCCCTCGTCATACAGGCGCTTCATGGGCCCCATGGCCGGGTTGAAGCCGATCTGGTCGTTGATCGGCAACACCTGGTCAATGGGAATCCTTACGTTGGGCCGGTTGTCCAGGTACAGGGGATCACCATAAGGAATGATGGTGTTCAGGGCGTCGTTGCCCCCTGACAACTGGAGGACCACCAGCACCGGATCTTTCTTGGTGGCTGTCATATCGTTCCCCCTTTGTTACTCGAACAGGTACTCGGTGGTCGCCACGATGGACTGCAGCATCTGCCCGACGCGCGTGCCGAACTCGTCGGTGCCCGTCCGCAGTTCGCCTTCGCTGTCCGCCAGCGCGACCAGCTCGTTGCGGGTGACGTCGGCCAGCTCGTAGTGGCCGAGCAACTGCAGGCAGCCGTCCACCAACTGCTCCGACGAGATGGTCTCGCCCTGGGAACCCAGGCGGTTGATGATGGACTGCACGCCGCGATGGGAGGTGTCGCCCACTGCGTCGGCGGTGAAGTTGATCCGCTCCACCAGGGTGCCGCTGTCGATCCACTCGCGGCCCGTGTGCCAACCTTCCACCGTCGGAGGGTTCAGCAGGTCCTGGCCCATGTAGCGGATGGTCAGCGTCATGGCGTTCAAGCCGGGCCTGGGCATGTCGAAGTCCCCGACCAGGCGCATGGTGCCCACGACCGTCTCGGTCGGGCTCTTCACCTTCTCGAACCGGGCGTTCTTGAAGAAGTCGGAGTTGAACAGCACCCGCAGCATGGAGCGAATGTCGTAGTTGGAGCGGAAGTACTCGTCCTCGAGCATCTTGATGGCTTCGGGGTCTCGCGGCGGCGTGTTCTGCCAGGCGGGAACCTGCGGCTCATCGGCCACGAAGAAGTTGTACATGTGCCGCGCTACGAACCGTGCGGCTGCCGGCTGACGGGCGACGATCTCCACGATCTGCTCGCCGTTGAAGTTGCCGGACTCGCCGAGGAACGTCTTTTCGCCATAGTCGTGGTCCGACGGGTCATAGACGAACGCGGCCTCGTACTTGCCGTAGGGGTACCGGGGGATGGAGTTGGTCACGGTCCAGCCGGTGAAGGCGCGGGCGGCTTCCTTGACGTCGTCCTCGGAGTAGTTGGCGTTGCCGTCCATGCCGACGCCCAGGGAGAACAGTTCCAGCAGCTCGCGGCCCCAGTTCTCGTTGATGGCGTCCTTGTGGCTCATGCAGTTGTCCAGGTAGAACACCATGGCCGGGTCCGTGGACAGGCCCATGAGCAGTTCCTCGAAGTTGCCGAACCCCAGGGTGCGGAACATATCAAGCTCGATGTTCTGCTGCTTGGGATACTCGCACTTCGCATGGCCGGTGCAGAAGATGTGGTGCCAGAACAAGGCAATCTTCTCTTCCAGCGGCCGCTTGGTGTTGATCATCCGGTAGGTCCACTCTTCCTGTTGGCCCTCCAGCCCCGCCTTGGATACCCACTGCGGCTGGTAGCGCATCAGGATGTCATCCTGAATGGCCGGCTGGCTCTCCGGATTTAGCAGTTCCTCTACTGTGGCCTCGTAGCCCTTGGCGGCACGCGCCTCAAGCTCCTCGTACGACGCTCCAAACCCGGCGCGGCGCATAAGGTGAGCCATCAGGGCAATGTCCTTCTCTGCCATTCTCTTACCTCCTGATTCCAGATCTCTGACGTGCCTGACAGCCAACATCCCTCCTACGGCGGGACTCGGTTCAGGGCGGGTTTGAGACTCCTCGCGCCAGTGCTTTCCTCAAGCACGCCCCGAACGTTGGCAGCATTTCGTCAATTTTGACGCAATGCTATCCCGAATGGCGCAAAACGTCAATTATTCTTATCAAATAATCACATGCCAAAAACCCGCGAATCTGCATTAACTTCGCAGTTGCGTCCCGCAGGTTCCCGTTTTCGTCGCTGGGAGCGAGTGGATAGCCCGGCTACCGGAAATCCGCGGTCGCCGGGAACGCCGCCAGCAGCGGCGAAACCGTGTCGATGGTCGCCTCGCCGATGCTCTCAATCGTCGGGCACCCGCACATTCCCATGGTGGCGTCCAACTCGTCCCGCAGCAGCTCCAGAACCGCCTTGACCCCGGCCTCGCCGTCCACCGCCAGGCCCCAGAACAACGGGCGTCCGATCAGCACGGAACGCGCACCCAAAGCCACTGCCTTGAAAATGTCCGTACCCCGGCGCACGCCGCCGTCCAGGTACACCTCCGCCTTGCCGTCCACCGCGTTCACCACCTCCGGCAGCACCTCGATGGTTGCGGGCGTGGTGTCCAGGTACCGCCCGCCGTGGTTGGAAACAATCACGCCCTTGGCGCCGTTCTCGGCAGAGAGCCGGCCGTCTTCCCCGGCCATGATTCCCTTCACCACTACGGGCAGGCTGATGTTGGACGCGAACCAGTCCAGGTCGTCCCACGTCGCCGCCACGTCCCGGATGTCGCTGGGCCCGGCCGGCGCATCGGCCGCAAACTTCCAGGTGTGGGTGCCCAGGTCAAGCTGCGCGTAGTTGGGCGACTCCGCGCCCACGTAGTCGTTGCGGATGTTGCGCTCGCGCTTGGGCTTGATCTTGGCGTCCAGCGTCATGCAGATGGCAGAATACCCCGCTTCCTCGGCCCGGGCGGCCATTTCCAGCGTAAGGCCCCTATCTTTAAAGAAGTACTGCTGGAACCAGATCGGCCCGGATGCCGACGCCGCAACGTCCTCCAGCGTTCTCGCCGCGTGGGAACTCAGCACCATCAGCGTCCCTGCGGCCCCAGCCGCCTTGACCGATGCAATCTCCGCCTCAGGATGGGCCGCTTCGTGGTTCCCGGCCGGGTCCAGCATCACCGGCAGGGAGATGTCCTGGCCCAGCACCGTTGTCGCCATGCTCCGCTGGTCAACATCGACCATCATGCGGGGGCGGAGCATGATGGAGTCGTACACCGCCCGCGTCCGCCGGATGGTGATCTCGTCCGTCGCGCCCCCGGCGATGAAGTCGTAGTGGCCCTTCTCGATGCGCTCCCTGGCTATCTCTTCATATTCAAAAATGTTTACCGGATCTGCAGCCATGTTCGGCTCCTCTCTCCACGAATGAGTTTTGGTGGGCAGATTATACCCACCCGAGTGGCATGGCCTCTCGCCTATCCGAGTGTGATCGGACAGTGGATGCGGACACCCTAAACAGGTTCCGCTCCGGACGTCTATCTCGATCTGGCCCCGCAGTATAGGGGCAGACGATCTAGTCCAGCCAGGCGGTCACCTCATCGGCCGGCGCGCGCACCGATGCCGAGGGTCGCGACGGCTGGCCGATGAACAACGCGCCCACCATCGTCCAGTCCGATTCCCCGCCCAGGGTTTCCGCCAGTTGAGGATGCCGCGTGGTGTTCCCAGTGCTCCAGTCGCCGGCCAACCCCTCCGCCACCGCCGCCAGCAGTAGATTCTGCACGGCGCAGCAGGCCGCGGCATAGTTCTCCTGGGTCATTTCTTCACTGTCCGCCGGCACGCTGTAAACGTAAATGAGGGCTGGCGCATCCAGCACCCGCTGACGGCTGCCGTCCGCGTGTTCGTGATTGCCGCTGCGGGCGAACTGGTTGTCGTACGCCAGTTGCGCCACCTGGGCGCGCTTCTCGCCACCCTTTTCCAGGACGAAAAACCGCCAAGGATTGGTGAGCCTGTGATTGGGCGCCCACACCGCTGCGTCCAACATACGTTGCAGGGCATCCCGGTCCGGGACCACATCTGAGAATTCGTTGTTCATCCGCCGGCTGTGAATCGCTTCGTAAACGGAGACTCCCGTATCCGGCGCGGTGACGTTCCCGCTGCGCAATCGGCCTGTGGTTGTCATGGCTATTGCTCCTTGTGTTGGCGCACTGATTGCATCACTAAATGCGCACAATATAACCCCCAATGCGTGCAGAAACAAGGGCGGATATCGGCGATGTCAACCGTTACACACGGGTAACCCCCGATTCATCAAAAGTTCATTTTTGCGACACCTCTCTTTTACATCGCCGAAAACGATGCGCAATAAAGGGTCTCTAAGATTATCCATGCAACCCCTGCGAAGGCATAAAACCTTGACCGCCAATCCAAAAAACCTGCCGCTAGTGTCGTCCAGCACGACCGCTACGCACTGCCCCTACTGCGCGTTCCAGTGCGGCATGGACCTGGCGGGCGCTCCGGGCGATCTGCAAATCGCCGGGTCCACGTCCTTCCCCGTGAACAAAGGCGCGCTCTGCATCAAGGGTTGGACCGCCGGCGCGGCCCTGGCCCATCCGGAACGCCTGCGGACGGCCCTGATGCGCGGACCCGACGGCGAATTGCATCCCGTCGGTTGGGACGCCGCCCTTGAGCGCATTGCCCAGGCCTTCCGCGATACGAGAGCAGCGCACGGGCCGGAGGCGGTCGGAATATTCGGCGGCGGCTCGCTGACCAACGAGAAGAGCTACCTGCTGGGCAAGTTCGCCCGCGTCGCCCTGCAAACGCCCAACATCGACTACAACGGGCGGTTCTGCATGTCATCCGCAGCGGCGGCCAGCATCCGCGCCCTCGGCATCGACCGTGGCCTGCCCTTCCCTCTGGAGGACATACCTGGAGCCGAGGTCGTGCTGATGCTGGGCAGCAACTCCGCCGAGACCATGCCGCCCATGATGCAGTACTTCGAGGCCCAGCGCGAGGCCGGCGGCAAGTTGATCATAGCCGACCCCCGGCTCACTCCCACCGCGCAACGCGCCGACCTCCACCTGCGCCTGATCCCCGGGACCGACTCTGCCCTCGCCAACGGACTGCTGCACATCCTGGTGCGCGATGGACTCATCGACACGGACTACATCGCCGATCGCACCGAGGGTTTTGATCTGGTGCGCAACCTCGTGGCGACCTACTGGCCGGAACGGGTGGAGCGCATCACCGGCGTGCCGGAAGCCCAATTGCTGCGCGCCGCCCGGATGCTCGGGTCTGCTGAATCGGCAATGATCCTGACCGGCCGGGGAACCGAGCAGCAGTCTCAGGGAGTGAACAACGTCCTCTCATTCATCAATGTTGCGCTGGCTTTGGGGCTCATCGGCCGGCCCAACAGCGGATACGGTTGTCTCACCGGTCAGGGGAACGGACAGGGCGGACGTGAACACGGTCAAAAGGCCGACCAACTGCCCGGCTACCGCCGCATCGACGACCCGGCGGCGCGGCGCCACGTGTCGGGCGTCTGGGGCGTGGACGAGGCATCGCTGCCGGGCCCCGGCAAATCGGCCTACGAACTGCTTGACTCCCTGGGCCGTCCGGACTCCAATGGATCAAACGGCGTGCGGGCGTTGTGGGTGATGGGTTCCAACGTGGTCGTGTCCGCGCCCAACGTCATCAACGTTGAGGAGCGCCTGAAATCGCTGGACTTCCTGGTGGTGTCCGATTTCTTCCTGTCGGAAACGGCCGCGCACGCCGACGTGGTGCTGCCATCGGCGCAGTGGGCTGAGGAAGAGGGGACCATGACCAACCTGGAGGGCCGCGTGATTCGCCGGCGCCAGGCGTTCGCGCCGCCAGCGGGAGTGCAGGACGACGTCGCTACCATCTGCAAGCTGGCGTGGCTGCTGGGCAAGGGCAGCCACTTCGACTACGCCGACATCGCCGAGATATTCGCCGAGCTTGGCCGGGCGTCCGCAGGCGGGCCGGCCGACTACTCGGGGATCACATACGACAAAATCGACGCCAACGACGGCGTCTTCTGGCCGTGCCCGGGTACCGACCACCCGGGTACGCCGCGGATGTTTGCGGACCGGTTCTACACCCCCAGCGGCAGGGCTCAGTTCCACCCGGTGCGCCATCAAGCGCCGGCCGAAGAACCGGACGCCGATTTCCCGCTCTACCTGACCACAGGCCGCAACCTTGCGCAGTACCAGTCTGGCACCCAGACCCGCCGGATCGAGGAACTCAGCGACATTGCGCCGGCGCCGGTCGCCGAAATGCACCCTCTGACCGCGCAGCGTTACGGCGTCAGCGATGGGGACCCGGTGGTCTTGTCCACCCGGCGAGGTTCGGCGAATTTCACCCTGAAGGTAACCCGCGGCATCCGGGAGGATACCGTCTTCGCCCCCTTTCACTGGGGCGGCATGCAGGCGGTGAACCGGTTGACTAATCCAGCGCTGGATCCGACGAGCCGCATGCCCGAGTTCAAGATTTGCGCGGCGCGCATTGAGGCCATTTCCCCCGTCGTTCCGGCGAAAGCCGGAATCCAGTAACGCGCCACCGGTATCACGCAACGGAGAGCACGACATGACCGACAAGCAGAAACTGGTGGTGATTGGGAACGGCATGGCCGGCGCCCGGTTCGTCGAGGAAATGGTCGGGCTGGGCGGGCAGCAGTCCTATGACATCACCGTCATCGGCGAGGAGGAGTGCGGGAACTACAACCGCATCCTGCTGTCCGGCGTGCTGTCCGGCTCGCACCACCCCGACGACATCTTCATCAACCCGGTGGAATGGTACGCCCCCCACGGCGTGGAACTGCATACCGGCGTGCGCGTCATCGGCATCGACCGCAAGGGAAAGATGGCCTACGGAGCCGGCGGGCTGCTCATGCCCTACGACAAGCTAGTCATAGCCACCGGTAGCAGTCCCTTCGTTCCCCCCATGGACGGACTGATTACCGACGACGGAGCGTACCGGAAAGGCGCGTTCGTTTTCCGTACCCTGGAAGACTGCAAGGAGATCATCGACTACGCGGCCAACGGAGCGCGCTCGGCGGCCATCATCGGCGGCGGATTGCTGGGGCTCGAAGCGGCCCGGGGCCTCGCCAACCGGGGCATGGACGTGCACGTCGTGCATCTGATGCCGTGGCTGATGGACCAGCAGCTGGATCCCCAATCCGGCGAGCTGCTGATGCAGAGCCTCGAGGAATCCGGCGTCAGGTTCTACCTGGAAAAGCTGACCACGGCGGTGCTGGGCGAAGACTGTGTCTCCGGTATCGAGTTCAAGGATGGCACGACGCTGGACTGCGACATGTTGGTGATATCCGCCGGCATTCGGCCCAACGTTGACCTGGCGCGCATGGCCGGCCTGCACGTGCGGCGTGGCATCCTGGTGAACGACGGCCTCACCTGCCGCAACGACCAGGACATCTACGCCATCGGCGAGTGCGCCGAGCACCGCAGCCAGGTGTACGGGCTGGTGGCCCCGCTGTGGGACCAGGCGCGGGTGCTGGCCGAGCGGTTGTCGGGAAGCAACTCCGAAGCCGCCTACGCTGGCTCGCGGGTAGCCACCAAGCTGAAGGTGATGGACGTTGAACTGGCCGTCGCCGGCGACAAGGACGCGCTGACCGAAGACGACGAGGTGGTTACCTACGTGGAACCCAACCGCCACGTTTACAAGAAGGTCATCGTTCGGGACGGCAAGGTCGCGGGCGCAATCCTACTTGGAGACGGCGCGGCCGCTCCCAGGATCCTCCAGGCCTTTGACCGGCAGGAGGTGTTGCCGGAGAACCGCTCGGAGCTGTTGTTCCCGCTGGCGGCGGACGATCGTCCGACCATGAACGTTGCCGACATGCCCGACGCCACCCGCATCTGCGACTGCAACGGTGTGACCAAGGGCAGAATCCTGGCGGCCGCCGAAGAGGGCTGTGGCAGCCTGAAATCCGTTTGCGACGCCACCCGGGCCGGCTCCGGTTGCGGTTCCTGCAAGCCCCAGGTGCAGGCGGTGCTCGACCTGATCGCCGGCCCCAAAGAAATCGATGCGCCGCCCGCCGACTACTACGTGCCCAGTATCGCCCTGACCCGTCCGGAGTTGATCGGAGCGATCAAGGCGATGGGACTGAAGAGCGTTCCGGCCACGCTGGCAGCCCTGAGCGGCAATCGCTCCGACCCCAGCGCGGATTTGCGTTTGGCGTCATTGCTGCAAACCGTTTGGGGCGACGACTGGGACTTGTCCGCCCCTGATGCGGAAAGCCGACGAGAACCGACGCTGGCAAGGTGAGAGGGCGTTTCGCGTGAACCGCCTTCACCGCGCCGCCGCATCCGTAACGTAACGTCGATTGATAAGCAACGGAGATGAGGAAATGTCAACTTTAGGGTCCGCACTGGATTCAGGCAAAGCCACCAGCATCAGGCTGTTCAGCCTGGCCGCGCCCCAGATGCGAACCTTCCACCTGACCTGGTTTGCGTTCTTCCTGTGCTTCTTCGGATGGTTCGGCATCGCGCCGCTGATGGCCGTCGTCCGAGAGGACCTGCTGCTCTCCAAGGCGCAGATCGGCAACACCATCATCGCCTCGGTCGCCATCACCATCATCGCCCGCCTCATCTTCGGTTGGCTCTGTGACCGCATCGGCCCCCGGCTCGCCTACAGCGGCCTGCTGATCGTCGGCTCCATCCCGGTGATGTGCATCGGTCTGGCGCAGAACTACGAAACCTTCCTCCTGTTCCGTCTCGCCATCGGCGTGATCGGCGCATCCTTCGTCATCACCCAGTACCACACGTCCGTGATGTTCGCGCCCAACGTGGTCGGAACCGCCAACGCCACCACCGCCGGCTGGGGCAACCTCGGCGGCGGCGTAACCCAGATGGTCATGCCTCTGGTCCTGGCCGGCGTGCTCATGTTCGGCGTCGGCGAGGTGTTCGGCTGGCGCATCGCCATGGTCATACCGGGCGCGGCCCTGATGCTGGTCGGTATCGCCTACTACCTGCTCACCCAGGACTGCCCGGAGGGCAACTACCGCGACCTCCGCGCCCGGGGACTGATGCCCTCTACGTCAGCGTCCAAGGGCTCATTCCTCGAGGTCGCCAGAGATCCACGCGTCTGGGCGTTGTTCATCATCTACGGGGCCTGCTTCGGCGTCGAACTGACCATCAACAACATCGCCGCCCTCTACTACTACGACCGCTTTGAACTGAACCTCGCCACCGCCGGCATCATCGCCGGACTGTTCGGTGTGATGAACATCTTTGCCCGCACCCTGGGCGGGTACTTCGGAGACCGCATGGGCATCCGGTTCGGCCTCAAGGGACGCGTGATGTTCCTCGGCGCAGTGCTGCTGGTGGAAGGGTTGGCCCTGATCCTGTTCTCACAGATGGCGACCCTGTTCCTGGCCATCGGCGCGATGATCATATTCAGCCTGTTCGTGCAGATGTCCGAGGGCGCGACCTTCTCGGTGGTCCCGTTCATCAACCCCAAGGCTCTGGGTTCCGTGGCCGGCATCGTCGGCGCGGGCGGCAACGCCGGAGCCGTGGCCTTCGGGTTCCTGTTCCGCGCGGAGAGCCTGACCTACGCCGACGCCCTGCTCATCGTGGGAATCGTGGTGATCGTCGCGTCGTCCCTAGTGCTGGCAGTCCGGTTCTCGCCCGAAACCGAGCGGGCGGAGAAACGCGCCATCGACCTCGCGTTGGCCGACCGCGCCGGCCTGGCCCCCTCCGCCGCCGACTAACGGTCACCTTCCGCGAAGCGCATCGCCGCCCTCGTTTCGAACCGCCCATCTCATTGAAGGATGGGCGGTTTATCATCTTGTCCTTGCCCAGGGTCCGCCGCGAGTATGATGCCGCAAGGTCTTTCAAAATTTGTGCGATTGAAGTCCATCCGCTCGTCCTGAGCCTGTCGAAGGACGAACTCGTGGTTCGACAGGCTCCCGCCAAAGGCGGACGTTCCGCACCATGCGCGGGACGTGTGGCCACTTTGGTAAGGCCCTGATGACGCCGTCAGGTTTCTTGTCCCAATCACGGTGGTTTGATATAAGTGCCAAACCCATGGCGGCATCTCTCTCGGCCCTCCTCAACTGGCGTCCCCAAACCCCTTTCTACTACGGCTGGCTGGTGCTCGGTCTGTCGGCCACCGGCGCTTTCGTCGCAACGGCGGTGGCGGGCGTGGTGCTGGGAGGCGTGCAGAGCTTCATAATTGAGGACACCAACTGGCCCCGCACCCACATCGGGCTGGCCTCCAGCTGCGGCGTCTGGATGTCGGGGGTGTTCGGCCCCTTCGCCGGACGGTTGGCCGACCGGTTTGGGCCCCGGTGGCTGATGCCCGTGGGAGTGATCGTCCTCGGCCTGTCCATGGTGGCTATCGGCGGTGTCAACGCTTCCTGGCAATTCATAATCGCCTCCGTCATTGGCCGGGCCATCAGCCAGCCCTTCCTCATCGGCGTGGTGCCGCGCACCATGGCGGTCAATTTCTTCAACCGCCGCCGCAACATTGCCCTGTCCCTCACCGGAATCTACCGTCCCATCAGCGGCGCGTTGATCATCCAGGCCTTCTCGGTGATCACCCTCCTCGCCGACTGGCGGACGGCATTCCGGCTGTTGGGCGTTTTCAGCCTGTTTCTCGCCATCCCCATGGTGATTATCATGCGTCGCCGGCCGGAGGACATCGGGTTGCTGCCCGACGGAGCCCGGGCATCGCCTGCAACCGCGCAAGCAGGACCGGGCCGCCCGGATGGATCACGCGCCGCGTCCACGGAGGCAAGCTGGACTTCCCGGGAGGCGTTGCGCTCGCGGGCTTTCTGGATGATCTCTATCGTGGCGTTCCTGAACGTCACGGGCAGTTCCGGCCTGGGATTCAGCCTGGTGCCGTATCTGCACGAGTTTGCGGGTTTGACCACTCCGCAGGCCACCGGCGTGCTCAGCATCAGCACCTTCCTGGCGTTGAGCAGCCTGGTGTGGGGGCAGGTGGCCGGCAAGCTGACGCCGCGCTGGTGCGTCGTCGCAGCCATGGGCGTATCCGCGCTGGCGACCCTGGCGCTGTTCCAGGTCAACGGCGTGGTGGCGGCCTACGCCTTCGGAATATTCTGGGGCCTGTTCCACAGCGCGCTTGAGGTCCTGCTGTACATGGTGCTGGCCGACTATTTCGGTCGCAACTCCTACGGTGCAATTGCCGGCGCAATGCGCCCCTTCGAGGCCGGCGGCCTCGGATTGGGTCAGATCGTAGGCCCGGTGGTGTACGACCTCACCGGCAGCTACGCCATCCTGATCCTGTTCGCGGCGGCGGTTCAGGGTATGGCGATGTTCCTGATGCTGCTGGCGCGCCGTCCCGAACGCCGCCCTCAGTTGGAGGCGGAAACGGCGTAGCCGCTCCGCCCCCATACCGTCGTTCCCGCCCGCATCTTCGGAATAGGTATCAATCCCCCGGAGCTACCCCTGCGCCAGCGACACGTCCACCGCCGCCAATCCCTCCACTGCCAGCCCATACCCCAGCATGTCCTGCATCTGTCGCTTCAACTGGAGCGTGAGGGCGACCCTGGTATAGCGCAGCGTCAGCGGCGGTCGTTCCGCCAACTGTCGGGCCAGTTCCCAAGCCCGGGGCAGCAGTTCGTCGCGAGGCAGCACCTCGGACACCACGCCAAGCTCCCGCGCCTCCTGTGCCGATAGCGTCTGACCGGTCAGCAGGAAGTACCGCCCCCGGTTCTGCCCCAGCAGCATCGGCCATACCACATGAACGCCGTCCCCGGGCACCACGCCGCGCGGAAAGTGGGGCGCGTCCTGGAACGTGGCCGTCTCCGACGCCAGCACGATGTCCGACATTACCGGAATCTCGGCGTGGATGGTCGCCGGCCCGTTGACCGCGCCAATCACGGGAACCTCGATCTCCAGCAGGTTGGTCAGCAGACGCTTGCCCTCCCAGTATGTCTTGTCCCAATCCTGGGGCATCCGCCGCGTGGGTCGGTTGGGCTCGAAATTCGCGCAGTAGTCGTCGCCCGTGCCGGTGAGAATCACCACCTTGTTCTCCGGGTCCGCGCCGATGTCGGCAAATGCGTAACCCAACTCCCGGTGCGACGCCTCGCCCCACAACAGGCTCCCGTCCCCGGAGTGAAACGTAACCTGCAAAATCCCGTCCTCTCGTCGCACGCTGACCGTCTCGTACTTGTTCTCGTAGTCTGCCAGAACCGTCATGGCTGTCCTCCTTGAAGTGTCGGCTGCCGTTCTCTGAGGGCGACTCGCCCCGTCCGCACTTTACACCGATGATGGCAGCACCATTTCCGGATGTGCGTAACGCCCCGACCATTGTGTTAGCATTCGCCGTGCCACTCAACGACGCAGGAGGAATCATGGGTTCCATACGCTTGTACACTGGTGATGACGGCCATTCCCACATTGAACACATCGACCCGCCTAACCACCCGGAGTGGAGCCAACTGCAAAACGCCAAGGGCGTCATTTTCCGTGCTTCGCCCCCGGGCTACTTCAGCGATTGGCACGTCGCGCCCCGCCGGCAGTACATCATCACCCTCTCCGGCGAAGGGGAAATCGGGCTTGCCGACGGCACCGTCCACCGCCTTGGCCCTGGCGATGTCAACCTCGCTGAAGACCTCACCGGCCACGGCCACACCACCCGCGTGGTCAGCGACGTCCCCCGCGTAACCGCCACTATTCACCTCGACGACTAGGTCCCAGCCGGGACGTTTCATTCGCAGCGTCCGGCGAGCGTGCATAGGGCCAGGCGAGCGCGGCGGTAGATCCGGCGGTGCATCGGTACGCGCCGGCTTCCCGGCCTGCGCGTATCCTGCCGGCCACACCCTCAGGCGCTTTCGATTATCTGAAAGTCGCAACCAGACGGCCTGGGGGCAAGGCCATTCGATGATCCGCGTCCGGATGCGTAGCCCGCTCACGATCCGACAAACTCACCATGAGCGGACGATTTCCTGACCATCATCCCGGACGGCGCCTGCTGCTCGGTTGATCACATGTCCGATCCGAATGACCCTGGCTTGGCGATCAGGGCCTTACCAAAGTTGCTACACGTCCCACCCGGCGACACTTCCGCCTTGCTCTAACCCCTACCCCATCCGTACCATATTACCCAGCGTCCAAATCCAACCCGCCACCCAGGCCCGCGAGGGCCGTCCCAATGCCCCACTTCCCAACACCGCGAACCTCCCTCCCCAAACCCGCTCACCTGCCCGCCAAAACCACCCAAACCGCCGCCAAAACCCTTCCCTCGGCCCCCATTCAGCCCCACGACCCGCCCCATGCGCTACTTGAATTAGCGGAAATGAGAGGAAATGAGCGGGAAATCGACCTTTCCGTCCTTTCACCCCGCAATTACAAGTGGGTACGCGTCAGGCGAAAAGAGCGGTTGCTTACCGACTGCTATTGTTGTAGGCTAGCTCGTTCCCGCTTTAGCGGGGATGACAGGGCGGGATTATGGATAACCGAATGACCCGGCTGCGCCGACCCGGCGCGTTGACGGCTCAATCCCCGCCGCATACACTGCCGGCAACCTTATCGGACAGTCCGCGCGGGCTGCCAATTCCCCGTCACCAGGGAGGTGTCCACCGTGCCTTCGCCACAGAATCGCGTCGATTACAGCCCCATTATCGACCGGCCCACCATCAAATGGCCCAACGACGCCCGGGTTGCGTTGTGGATTGCCCCCAACGTCGAGCACTACGAATACGAACCCGAGTTCGACGGGTCCCGCGATCCCTGGCCGCGCACTCCCTACCCCGACGTCCAGGGCTACGCTTACCGGGACTACGGCAACCGCGTGGGCTTCTGGCGCATGACCGACGTGCTGGACAAGCACAACATCCGGTGTTGTGTGTCCTTGAACGTGGCGGTGCTGGAGCACTATCCCGAGATCGGCGAGGCCATGGTGCAGCGCAACTATGACTTCATGAGCCACGGCATCTACAACACCCGCTACCTCAACACCTACACCGAGGAGCAGGAGCGCGAGTTCTACCGGGATACCATCGACACTCTCAAGCAGCACACGGGCAAACAGTTGAAGGGCATGCTGGGGCCCGCGATATCGGGAACCGAGCGCACGCCGGACCTCATGGCCGAGGCCGGCCTCATCTACCATACCGACTGGATGCACGACGACCAGCCCGTGCCCATCAAGGTCAACAGTGGCAAGCTCGTATCGGTCCCATATTCCATCGAGCTCAACGACGCGCCGCTGTTTCGGCAGCACTACGAGGGCGACTACTTCGCCGAGATCTGCAAGGCGCAGTTTGACCAGCTTTACCAGGAAGGCGCACACAGTGGGCGCGTGATGTGCATCGCACTCCACCCCTACCTCATCGGCCAGCCCCACCGGGCCAGGTACCTCGACGACGTCCTGGGCTACATCATGTCCCACGACGGCGTCTGGCAAACCACCGCCGACGACATCGCCGATTATTACATCGCCAACTACTACGACGAAGCCGTAGCCCACGCCGCCCGCCTGAACAACGGTAATAGCTGATCGGGTTCTCAATTTCCCCCTCTCCCTCGATGGGCGGAACGTCCGCCTTTGGCGGGAGAGGGTTGGGGTGAGGGAGAGTTTTTTGCCACTGACCGTCAATTCTGCGATGTGTCCACAAGCACCTGGAAGCACAATCCATAAATACATACCGAGGAGATAACAACATGCCCGCAGAACGTCGCTTCGGGATGGACCACCCGCACTACGATTGGTCTCCCCTCAGCAGGAGGGGAATCCTGCGCTGGCCCGACAACGCCCGCGTCGCCCTGTGCGTCATCATCGATCTCGAAAAACCCGAGTGGGACCCGCCCGCCGACAGCTTCACCACGCCCTTCGCCGGTGGTCTGGCCCCCCGGCCGTTTCCGGACTACGCGCGCATGTCGCACCGGGAATACGGGCACCGGGTCGGCATCTTCCGCGTGCTGGACACCCTCCGCAAGCACGGCATCCCGGCCACCGTCGCCATGGACGCCATGACCGCCGAGAACTACCCCTACCTGGTGCAGCATTGCAAGGATGCCGGAGCGGAAATCATCGGCCACGGCGTCTCCCTCTCCCGCATGATCACCAGCAACATGTCCGAAGCCGAGGAGAGAGACTACATCAGCCAGTCGGTGTCCGCCCTCACCCAAGCCACCGGCAGCGCCCCCGCCGGCTGGCTGGGCCCCGAATACGGCGAGTCCGCCCGCACACCGCAGCTATTGTCCGAGGCCGGCCTGCGCTACGTCTGCGACTGGGTCAACGACGAGCAGCCCTACCCGCTGCACAGCCCCCACGGCGAGATGTTCACCCTGCCCGTCATGTGGGAACTCGACGACGTGGGAGCCCTGTGGGAACGCAGGGTGGTCGTGGGCCGGTATCAGCAGCTACTGGAAGAGAGCTTCGAGACCCTGTACGAGGACGGCCAGCAGAACGGCCGCCTCATGGCCCTCAACCTGCACCCTTGGCTCATCGGCCAGCCCTTCCGCATCGGCTACCTCGACCGCGCCCTCGGCCGCATGATGCGACGCGGCGGCGTATGGGCGGCCACCGGCTCACAGATCATCGACTGGTACCAGGACAATCCCCCAACCGCCTGACCGTCTTACTCTCTCCCAACCCTACGCCTATGGAGGCGCGCAGCCCAACCCGACGCTAAATCCCCCGCTCCGTGAACACCGCGTCGGCTTGCTCCAACGCCTCCTCCACGTAGGGCCACCCGCGATACCATCCGGCCTGCGAGAATGTCTCGCAGATCTCACGTTTGCTCATACCCAGTTCCAGGGCGTAGTCGATGTGCTCCCGCAGTTGCCGCATGTGTCCCCGGCACATCAGCGCCACCAGGATGCACACCGTGCGCTCCCTGGGGGTCAGGTCGCCGCGCGCCCAAACCTCGCCAAAGTTGTAGGCCTCCACCAGCGAGGCAGTCTCCGGCGTAAGCTCGTGGGCCAGCGTATTCTCCAGGTCAAACTCGGCGTTCTCGCCCCAGTTCGCCCGCCGGATGTCGCGCCCCCTTTCCAGCTTTTCCTCCACCGACGCCAGCCAGTCCGCCTCCAGCGGTTCGCTGTCCTCCGCCTGCCACATCGGTTGCTCGTTGATCACCCGCTGCGCCTGCGCCAGCGATGACACGGTCGCCGGTATCCCTGCGTAGAAGATCAGCTGCAGGAATATCCCCTTGACCTTCTGCGGCGACATTCCCAGCGACAGGCCCACCCTGATCTGGTGCTGCAGCCCGAACTCCCACCCGTTGCAGCACTGGGCCGCGATGGTCGCGATGCTGCGCAGCGTCACGTCCAGCCCTGGCACCTGCCACACGCCGCCCCACATCACTTCTTCCTGCAGCTTCACGTAGTCCGTGCTGACGTCGGGCAGCGCGGCGGTGAGCCTACGTTGCGGCACGTACTGGTCGATGAACGCGTGGAGATTGGCGGCCTTGCGGGCCAGATCAGCGGCAGTGTCCATTTCAATTTCCCACCATGTTGCGATTTGTATGGCTGACGGCGACGGTCAGACTCCCCGGGACTCGAAAACCTCGTTGGCCTGCTCCAGCGCATCCTCCACGTACGGCCATCCCCGGTACCAACCGGCCTGCGCGAACACCTCGCAGATCTGCTGCGCGTCTAGGCCGGCGTCCAGCGCGTACCCGACGTGCCGCTTGAGTTGCTTCATGTGGCCCCGACACATGAGCGCCGCCAGGATGCACACCATCCGTTCCTGTGGGCTCAGGTCCGCGCGACGCCAAACCTCGCCAAACAGGTAACCATCCACCAGTTCCGCCGACTCCGGAACGAACTGCCGCGCCAGCGAGTTCTCGATCTCTGCGTCGGCGATTTCACCCCAGTTCTCCACCCGCACGGCCTTACCCTGCGCCAGCATCTCTTCGATGGAGTCCAGCCACTCGGCATCCACCGGCACGTCGCCCACCTTCCACTCCTCCCGCTCGTTGATGACCTCCTGAGCAATACGCAACCCAAACACCGTGGCCGGCACGCCAGCGTAGAACAGCAGTTGTATGAATATCCCCTTGATCTGCTGCGCCGTGATGCCCACCGTCAGCCCGGTCCGCACCTGGTGCTCCACGCCGAAGTCGTAACCGTTGACGCACTGCGCCGTGATGGTGGCGAAGCTCCGCAGCTTCAAATCCAGCCCGTCGGCCAGCCAGACGCCGCCCCACATCAACTCGTGCTGCACCCGCACGAAATCCGCCAGCACCGGCGTGGGCCGCGCGTAGGGCAGGTGCTGGTCGAAAAACTGCCGCAGCTTCGCCGATCGTTCCTGGATTTCTTGTACCGTCGTCATGCTGATGATCTCCTGGAATGTCCAATCAGTCGCTCGCTTCCGCGAATACTTCCTGCGCCTGCTCCAGCGCGTCCTCCACGTGCGGCCAGCCCCGGTACCAGCCGGCCTGCGCGAACACCTCGCAGATCTCCCGCTGGTCGAACCCCATGTTCAGCGCGTACCGGATGTACCGCCGCAACTGCTTCCAGTGACCCCGGGCCATCAACGCGGCCAGCACGCACACCATCCGCTCTTTGGGCGCCAGATCATCCCGTGCCCAAACCTCTCCGTAGTTGTACCCGTCCACGATGTCCGACGCTTCCGGCGTCATCCGTTGCGCCAGGGATTCCTCAACCTCCCGGTTGGCCGCCTCGCCCCAGAGTTCCCGCCGGATCTCGCTGCCCCGCTCCAGCTTGGCCTCCAGGGTTTCCAGCCAGTCCGCCTCCTGCGGCACGTCCGCCGCCTTCCATTCCTCCCGCTCGTTGATCACCGTCTGCGCCTGGAGCAACCCGTGTACCGTGGCCGGTATGCCCGCGTAGAACAGCAGTTGAATGAATATCCCCTTGATTTGCCGCGGAGACATCCCCATGGTCAGGCCCACCCGTATCTGGTGCTGCAAGCCGAAATCCCAGCCGTTCACGCACTGCGCCGAGATGGTCGCAAAGCTGCGCAGCTTCAAATCCAACCCCGGCGCCTGCCAGATCCCGCCCCACATCAATGGCGTCTGGACACGAGCGTAGTCGGGCGAGATGGACGGAATGTCGCTGTTGACGGGCAGGTACTCCTCGAGTTCGTGAGTCCTTCGCGACAACTCATCGGGTGTGGTCATGGGGGGCATCTCCTGGCCAGGGCGTGCGCTACGTCGGCAATTCTAACCGACCGCGCAACTCAACGAAACGCCGGCCCATCCGTCTCCAAGGTCTTTCATTATTCCAGCAAAATCCCAACAAATCCCCTCTCCCTTGATGGGAGAGGGTGAGGGTGAGGGTGAAAACGTGAGGTTTGGAATTCTCTTATACCAACAAATTCCTCGCATACCAGTAGCCGAACACAAAGGGAAATCGAGGATCGACAGGCCCTTTCGCGGTGACCGATTCGGTTCCCTGTGGCAGACCCACGGAACCGTTATACTTACACGGCACAATTCCGACGACGAAGACAAAACCCGCCCGGCCCGGGCGGACGAACCCCAAGGAGGAACCCACCGATGCACTGTGGAGTGATGGTCACCGGTTACAACCAGGGCGACTGGGAGCGTCTGCTGAAAGAGGAATACCACCGTCCGCCGGCGATCCCCGACGCCCAGAACATGGATGACACGCTCTACATGGGCGAACTGGTCGAGCCGTTGGGTTTCGATTCCATCTGGGCTACCGAGCACTACGGTTCCGCTTACTCCATGCAGCCCAACCCGTTGCAGTACCTGGCCTATTGGGCCGGCCGCACCCAGCGCGTCGACGTGGGCACCGCCGTCATCGTCGCGCCGTGGTGGAACCCGGTCCGGCTCGCCTCGGAGATCTCCATGCTCGATATCCTCCTCAGGGGCCGTCGCCTCCATCTGGGCATCGGCCGCGGCATCGCGCCCCACGAGTACGCCTCCCTCGGCTACCCCATCGGTGAGTCCCACAAGTATTTCTACGACGTGATCAACGTCATCAAGGCCGCCGACGGTGCGGAACGGTTCGATTTCAAGGGCAACGTGTACGAAATCCCGCCCACCACCATCCGGCCCCAGGCCCGCCACAAGGGTGAACTGACCAAGGACATCAAGGTTGCATTCACCACTGAAGCGTCCGCCAGAATGGCCGCCGAAAACGGCCTCGGCCAGATGTTTGTCGCCGGCGACGACGTGGACGAGATGGTCGACAAGGTGCGCCGGTTCAACCGCATCCGCAAGGAACTCGGCTTGCCACCCGACCAGCCCACCACCCTCCTGTGGATGTACTGCGCCGAGACCGAGGAGGAAGCCGAGGAGGGCTGGACCTACTTCCACAACCAGCTAACCGCTGCCCAGCACCACTACTTCGAGTGGAACAACCCCGGCTACGAGGGCATCAGCGGCTACGAGGAATACCTGATACGCCAGCAGGCCGACGTCGGCACGGCGGATGCCAGCTTCAACGCCCGCCGCGCCACCCAGCCCATCGGCACACCCGACCAGATCATCGAAAAAATCCGCGCGCTCCAGTGGACCATCAGCCTGGAGAAGGTCGTCATCCACATGTTCTACGGCGGCATGCCCCGGGAAAAGGCCGAAAAGAGTCTCCGCCTGTTCGCCGAAAAAGTGCTGCCTGCCGTGCAGGAAATGCCCACCCCCATCAACCCTGCATCTCTCGAGTAGTCCACCCGTAGAGACTACCGCGTATCGATCACATTTCAGGAGGCCTCATCATGGCAGACAAGATTCGTTTGGGATTCGTGGGAGCCAACGTCAACTCCACCTGGTCCAACCAGTCGCACTTCCCCGCGATCCTGGCCAGTCCCGACGTCGAGATGACTGCCGTGTGCACCACCCGGCCCGAGAGCGCGGAGGAAGCCCGCCAGAGGTTTGGCGCAAAGCTTGCCTTCCACGATTTCAACACCATGGTGGCGTCCGACGAGATCGACGCCGTCGCCGTGGTGGTGCGCGTGCCGTCCCACTATGAGCCTACCAGGGCCGCCATCGAGGCCGGCAAGCATGTCCTCACCGAGTGGCCGTTGGGCCGCAACACCGCCGAAGCCGTCGAATTGGCGGACCTCGCCCGGAGCAGAGGCGTGCAGACCGCTGTCGGCCTGCAATCCCGAGTCAGCCCGGCCTTGCTCCACGTCAAGGACCTGATCGACACCGGATACGTGGGCGAGGTCCTGTCGTGTAGCGTCAACACCTTCCGGGACGGCCCCGTGGAACGTCCCTCCGACCGCACTTGGCAGCGGGACGCCAGCCTCGGCGCGCACACCCTCACCATCGCCACCGGACACGTCATCGACGCCCTGCGCTTCGTGGCCGGCGACTTCGCCCGCGTCGCCTGCATGGTCTCGACCCAGGTGCCCCAGTGGTACGAGCCCGACACCGAGCAATTCGTCGATACCGACTCCCCCGACAACGTGCGCGTGTCCGGTCAACTCGAGCGCGGCGCGGCCGCGGCCGTTCACGTCGGAGCCGCGCCCTGGGCCGGCAGCGGTTATCGCATGGAAATCTACGGTCGAGAGGGTACGCTCATCGTATCCGGCAATGTTTCGTCCCAACGGGGCGAGATGCTGCGCGTTCAGGGCGCTCAGAGAAGCCACCAGTTGGAGGACCTGGCCCTGCCCGATCAGTTCTTCTACGTTCCGGACGACTTCCCCCGTGGCGACCCCTTCAACATCGGCCAGCTGTACACCCTCTTCGCCGAGTCGATCCGCACCGGCGAAAGCCGCCAGCCCACCTTCGACACCGCCGTTGGCCTCCACCGCTTCATCGACACCATCAAGCAGGCGTCCGACACCGGCCAGGAACTCGCCGTCGAATGAGGCTGCCATGTCCCGCCGCCAAATGACAATCTGACCGCTCATGGTGCGGAACGTCCGCCTTTGGCGGGAGCCTGTCGAACCATGGGCGCGCCTCTTACGGTTCAGATTAACTACGCGACAAATCTCCGCACTGGGAAATATCCCTGCGAATAACTCAACAATCTCTATGGGGAGGACGAGAGCTTGCCTGAAACCGCAGACGTAGTAGTAGTCATCGGCGCGGGAGTCGTCGGCTCCTCGGTCGCCTATTACCTCGCCCGCGAGGGCGTCAACGTTACGCTCCTGGAGCGGGAGTCCATCGGCAGCGGCGCCTCCGCCCACGCCACCGGCTCCCTCAGCCTCCTGGGTGCGGAGTTCACCCCCGGAGCGTCTTTCGAACTGGCCCGCGCCTCCTACGCCGAGTTTCCTGATTTGGTGCAGGAACTGGAATCGCTCACCGGCATGAACCTCCTCTACCAGCGCCGTCCCTCCCTGCGGCTGGCTCTGGACGACGAGGAAGTCGATCTGATCAAGCGCCTGATGGAATGGCAGCAGCCCCACGTATCGATGCGCTGGATCGACGCTCAGGAAGTCCAGGCCATCGAACCACGCCTGTCGCCGTCCATAATCGGCGCGGTGTACGAGGACGAGTCCGCCCAGTTGGACAGCTACCGATTCAACCTGGGGTTGGCCGGCGGCGCAGAACGCAAGGGCGCGCGGATCTTTTACCGCGAGGTCACCGGCCTCGTCACCGATGGTTCCACCGTATCAGGAGTCCGCACCGCCACGGGAACCCTCCACTGCGACGCCGTCGTCATTGCCGCCGGCACCTGGAGCCGCGCCTTCACGCCCTGGCTCGATTTCCCCGTGCCCGTCCGCCCCATGAAAGGCGAGCGTCTGCTGCTCAACTACCCGGGCGAACCCCTGCCCGTGCTGATCAGTTCGCCCAAGCGCGGCCACATGATCAGCCGGCTGGACGGCCTCACCAGCGTCGGCAGCACCGGCGGCCGCGACTACGACCAGAGGGAACTTTTTGCGGGCGAGGAATTCGACCGCCAACCCACCGAGGGCGCCCGGATGGAACTCCTCCAGCGCGCCATCGACGTGTTCCCCGACCTGGAGCGCGCCGAGTTGGTCCAGCAACTCGCCGGCTCCCGCCCGTTGAGTCCCGACAGCAAGCCCATCATCGGCCCCGTCCCCGGTCGCGAAAGCGTATTCCTCGCCACCGGCCACACCACCAAGGGCATCCACCTCGGCCCAATCACCGGCCGCATCATCGCCGATTACATAGTGCGGGGTTCAACCCAGGTCGTCTCCGATATGGGCGAGTTTCTCCCCGACCGCTTCGCAGACTTCGCCGACGCCGACTTCCTGGCCGCCGCCCAAACCGTGGACGAATAGCCCCTACTGCGCCGATTTGCCGCCCATGGGGCATTGAGGTCCTACCGACATGATCTTCGCGTGACTGGCTCGCTTTGATCTTCAGTATCAGCAGACTTTCAAGTAGCGGATCCAAGATGGTCTCGTTTGCCTCGGGTTCTTCAGATGATCAGTTGGCTAATTTGGTTTCCAGTACACCATCTCCATAGGTAACTGTGCACCATCTGAGGGCGGGTTTTTAGGCAGAGTCTTGAGTGCACGCATGGTGGACCCCTTGTAAGCAGTAACTGCCGCCGCCAGTGCATCAAGTATGTCGTCCATTGACGCGTCCATGCTGCCGGTGTCCTTGTCCTGATTGCAAATCTCTGAACAAGATTCTTTAAATATCTCGAGCGCAGTAGGACAAGCATCCTTCAGGATCGATAACCGTTTTGACTTGCCTGCCAACGTGCTTTTCTTGACGTTTAAGCTTGTGCCCTGATTTAGTGCCCAGAAACAAAGTTCGGGATGGACTTCCCGAACTCGTAGTGGTGGCACAGTGTTTTGGCGAAGTTTCTGAACAATCTCATCAACTTCCGCGGTCTTGGCAGCAATTGAAAACGTTTGTGAGTTGGTCCCATTTCCTTTTGCCCATCTACATGTATCGCCTTCCACGACTTTGATCTTTAGTCCCTTATCCCATTTCATCGTACGGGACCTGACACCCTGAGCCACCTCACGCGTCGGTGCAGGGAAAACGCTTGACCGACACTCGTCAATTTTCGAACGAGCCTCCTCATCGCACGTTCTCTTCTTCCCTTTCGCGGGCAATCCGATAGGAATATCGATCAGGATCAAGTCAGCAATTGCGTAATGTCTCATGAGCTCGCAGAACCTTTTGAACACTCTGCAATCACGGAAAGTGCCATCTACCCCGAGCCCTATGCTGAGCCAACCTCCTGTGCATCCGTCCACTCCGACGTACTTGCTAGATTCCATCAACTGAAGCTCCTCAAGCATACGCGGTAGAGAGACCCGCCGCGCAAAACACCTCTGTGGCAACCCCTCGGGCCATCTGAACAGGCATAAGCACACAGAGATCAGGGGCGCACCGAGGTCGCTTCTTCGCGTCTGTCGCTACTGCGCCGGATAATTCTCCAGCCACCACCGCGCGATGTCGATGCGCCTGGGCAGCCACACGCCCGGCTTGCTCTTGACGTACTCCAGGAACCGCCGCAGCGCCGCCGCCCGCGCCGGCTTGCCGATGATCCGGCAGTGCAGTCCCACCGACATCATTTTGGGGTGCGTCGCTCCCTCGCGGTAAAGGGTGTCGAAGCAGTTGCGCGCCGCCTCGAAGAAGTCCATCGGCGTCAAAAGCTGGCCGCGCCAGAACCCGTAGTCGTTGACCTCCAGTGAGTACGGCACCACCAGCCACGGCTTGTCGTGCACCTCGGTGTAGTAGGGCAGGTCGTCGTTGTACGCGTTGCAGTCGTAGAGGAATCCGCCTTCCTCAACCACCAGTTCACGTGTGTTCACGCTCGGCCCGTAGCGGGTGTACCATCCCAGCGGCCGCTCTCCGCAGGTTCGGGTGATGGTTTCCACGGCCTGCCTGATGGCCTCCCGTTCGGCGTCCCGGTCCATCTTGTAATACTCTTCCCACCGGTTGCCGTGCCCCATCACCTCGTGGCCCCGGCGAATCACCTCCGGACCCACTTCGGGATTGCGCTCCAGCGCCAGCGCACACGCGTATATGGTCCCCTTGACGTCGTACTCGTCCAGCAGGTCCAGGATGCGCCACACGCCGACCCGACTTCCGTACTCGAAGAACGACTCGTTCGCCAGGTCCCGCTCGCCCAGCGGCACCGGCGACGGCGACTCCCCAACCGTCTCGCCGTGCGGGTCCCCGTCCAGTATCGAATTCTCCGACCCCTCTTCGTAGTTCAGCACAAACGACACGGCGATCCTTGCGCCGTTGGGCCATTCCACCGCCGGCGGGTTGAGGCCATATCCGATCAGGTCGCGCTCTGCCATGAAATCGTTCCTCCTTAGCATCCGCCGCGCGCCCCTGCAAGATTGCTCGTCTCAACAGGCGCCCGCGGCTCCCCGGGTATTGTCTGAGGACAGTGTTGTTGTTGGCCAGTATAAGGCTTTACTCCCCGGGCCTGTGCATGGTGTCGCTTTATACGCGACGGTGGGCGAGTACGGCAAATGTCGGTGGTACCATGGCGCCAATCTCTCAGAGGGCGTGTGACATATCCATTGAGCCTGTCGTAAGTGAGTTATAGTGGCGTAATTCGTTCTTGCAAGAGCCGGGGTACGCCCTCACCCTAACCCTCTCCCAGAGGGAGAGGGGATATGTCACACGCCCTCTCAGGATAGGCGTCTCATTAAAATACTCCCGAAGCATATCGTTCAGAAAATCATAAGCAGCGAGGTTCGGTTCCATAGCCCAACGCTGCTGCTGGTTGTGGCGTTCGTACTATCTGTGGCCATAATCGCGTGTACATCTGACACCGCTACGTTCCCTGCGCGGCCCATCACCCCCGAACCCTCGATTGACGCCTCCGAATCTCGCGTCGCGGAGGCTCTCGGCCTGATTCCCCTTGAGTTCTCCAGCGAAGTCATAGTATTTGCCGATTACCACGGCTCGCGCATTGTGAATGGGCTGGAGGAAGTTGACAGCGCCGAAGAATTGTCTCGGTTAGATTCCAAGGGCTGGGCAAGGCTCTACAGCGGGGCGCCTCTCCACCCTCTCCTGAGCGAACGCGTCAAAAACATGATTGACCTGATAGGGGTGGACGTAGTCGCTTTTGATCTGAGTACGTGGTCTTGGCAATCTGGAAACCGTACTCCCACATTTCTGCTGGCCGAGGGTTCTTTCGACCGCGAGAACGTGGCCGGCGGCCTCCAGGCGCTCGATTACAAAGAGGGCGATTACGCAGGAACGGCCTATTATTGGCTCAATGAAGACTTTGCCCCAAGCCTGCATCCTCTGGGCCTTCTTCTGGGCCTTCTATTGAACCGGGTTGCTCTCTTGGAAGACCAAATCCTAGCAGCGCCATCCACTGAAATCCTCGAGCAACTCATTGACGCAAACCGTGGCGAATCTCCAAATCTTCTTGAGAGTGAGCCGCACCGGACGTTGATTCAGGCCATCGGAGAAGGCTTGATCGGCGGAGCTTTTATGCCTCCTCATTGGATAGTGGAAAACTGGAACACCGTCAATACCGGGCCCGTCTCCCGGCTGGACCGGTACATGGCAGGACCGGAGCAATGGGCACGGCTTTCTCCCTACGACCTGGCTTTATTCGGCTATCGAGTTCAAGGAGATGCAGAAGAAACATTGATCGCCTTGTATTACCCTGACCCTGCTGCGGCTGCCACGGACTCCGTTGAGTTGGAGAAGCGTTGGAACAGTTTCTATTACGACCCCAGGGGCCCTGGTAAAGATCGGAAAGAGGTCCCGGCCACACTTTCCTGTTCGCCATTTTCCACCACCATTATCGAGGGGGCCGACCACTCCGTGCTCGTTGGCACATGTCCGGTACTGAGAACCGAAGAATGGAACGTCGAAGTGAAAGGCCCCTCCCTGTGGTCGTGTTTGTTCTTTACCAGGGAACTGCAATTCTTGGTCCGAGACTTGAAAGAGTTGCAAAAGTAGATATTTAGCAGCCCACCATAAAGTGGCTGGACCTACGTAAGTCTGTGTAAACCGAAAGAACCGACTAGCCGCCGCGCCATGGGTTGATGCCCGTCGTCTTCATCCGCATCCGGTACACTGAACTGCGCGCCGTGAAGTACATCGTGCGGTAGTCGTCGTCCCCCCACGCGCAGTTGGCCGGAATCTCGGGCAGACGGATGATGCCGATCAGCGAACCGTCCGGCTCAAAGACCCAAACGCCCTCCGCGCCGGTGCAGTACACCCGACCATCGGTGTCCACCTTCATGCCGTCCGGCACGCCGTCCTCCGACGAGTGCATCTCCGCGAACATACGGCTGTTGCTCACCGACCCGTCGTCGTTCACGTCGTAGGCGCGGATGTACTGGTGCGTGCAGACCTCGCCTCGTTCCTTTTCCGCCGCGCATTCGTCGCCCCGCCGCGTGTTGTCGGCGTACAGGATGCTCTCGTCGGGCGAGAACGCCAGGCCGTTGGGCGACTCCAGGTCGGTGATCACGGCGGACACCGTGCCGTCAGGCGCGATGCGATGGATGCCATGAAAGTCGATCTCCCGCTCCTCGGGCGGCAGGCGCAGGCCGGGATTCGTGAAGTATATGCTGCCGTCCGAGCGCACCACCACGTCGTTGGGTCGGTGCAGCCGCTTGCCATCCCACCGGTCGGCGAGCACGGTGATTGACCCATCGTCCTCCCACCGCGTCATCTGCCGGTCGTCCCCGTCGCACATGATGATCCGGTTCTCCAGGTCAAACGTCAGGCCGTTGGCGCCGCCGCTGTTGTCCCGAATCACCTCCGGCTCGCCGCCGGGAACCAGTCGATAAATCACGTTGATCCGGTTGTTCACGAACAGCAGGTAGCCGTCTGGGTGCCACAGCGGCCCTTCGGTAAACTCAAACCCGGTCGCCAGCCGTTCCGCGTCGTAAGATTCCACAATCTGATCCAGATTCGCTGCCATGGCTCCCTCCTGCCAATGGTGTGTCTGAACGGTGATGCTGTGCTGATGTACTGCTTATCCTCTCTCCTTGCGTCGGTAATCAGGCGGGCACGTCATGACTCCGCCATCGCAATTGTAACCGCTGCTCCCATCAGGTGAACATCGTGACTGACCGGCGCGAATGGATTGCCGGCGCTGTCTGGCGATCCGGTCAAATTATCGGAACTTCGGCATCACTTCCTTCGCGAAAAGTTCCATAGAGCGCATCACCTTGTCGTGTTCCATGCTGCCGAACGACATGCTCGCCCCAAAGTATCCGATGCCGTGGTTATCGCGCAGTCTGGTGATCCGCTGCACGCAATCGTCCGGCGTGCCGAAGTACACGGTGCCCTCCAACTCCGACTCGTAATTGGCCGGCTCGGTGGTGCGGATGCGACGCCAGTGGTCCAGGTCCACGTTGATCTCGTCGCCGCGTGTCAGCGTCCGCCGGTAGGTGGCCAGATCCCGCACCCAAGTCAGCGACTCGCGAGGATATTCCCGCGCCGCCCGTTCGTCTTCGTCAAGGTAAACGAACCGGAAGTAGGGCATCTCCGCCACCGGCAAATCCTTCCCGGCAGCGGCGCAGCGCTCGGCGTAGAGCGAGAACAGGCCCAGGTTATCGGCCTCCGGAGTCGAAAAACTGGTCAAAATCGGCAGGTCCCGCTCCACCGCAACGTCCACGCTGGCCGGCGTGCGCGACACCGCCATGTACACCGGCGGATGGGGTTTCTGCACGGGCGAGGGCGCAATGGTCAGGTCCTGCACGCGGTAGAACTCGCCCTGGTAGGAGAAATCCTGCTGCGTCCACAACCCCAAGATGATGTCCAACGCCTCCTGCGTGCGGACGTCCCGGGTGTCCATGTCGATGTTGAAGTTGCCGTACTCGTAGTCCGCCGAGCCACGCCCGACCCCGAAATCCAGCCGGCCGTGGCTCAGCACGTCCAGCATGGCGCTCTCCTCAGCCAGGAAGATGGGGTTGTAGAAGGGGAGGACACTGACGCCGGCCCCGATGCGGATCTTCTTCGTCCGCGCCGCGATGTGAGTCAGCAGCGGCATCAAAGAGGGACAGATCCCATACCGGCTGGAGTGGTGCTCAGCGATCCAGATCGAATCGAACCCCAACTCCTCGGCGTACTCGGCCTGCTCCACCATCTCGTCAAAGATGCGGCTCTGCGCGCCAACCTCCGCCTCCGTCCAGGACCCCAGCAAAAACAAAGCAAACTTCATAACAAACGCCCGCCTCCTTCAACCTGATCTGCCGCAAATTGTACAGCGGTTGGGAAGGGTCTGCCGATGGGCCGCATCATGCCTGAGTTGCGCCCAGCAGGGTCTCGATCAAGTCATTCGCCAACCCGTCGGAAACAATGATGTGGCGCAACGAAACGATTTATGCAATTAATGTACAATGAGAGCGTTTGTAGCCGAAACCAAATTCAGACCCGAGCCTAAAGTGTTATGTACGAAACTAATCATCCGCTAGGTATGACGGTCCTTGAAATACGGGACACCGTAGAAGGCCACGCGAGCTCGAGTGAGCAATCAGCACTGGAGTTGATGAATGCGGAAGATCTGCATGAGATGACCCACTCCATGCAAAGACGGGTGCTCGGCCAGGTGATCACGTCTCCCGGCGCGGTCGTCGCCGAGGTGAGCGGGTCGGCGCTCTACGTAGATCATCGGTGGGTGGTGTCCATCCATGGCGACAGCCTTGCTCATTGTATCGACACGTTGCTGAAATACCGGAATGCCGTTGCGATACAATTGGCAGCCACCGTAACCGGAGTTTTACAAACGCCCGTTATTGACAACACTGGGCCGTTGCGCGAAGTAGTGGTGCGTAGGCAAAAGAACATGCGCGTGCGGGATAACGTCAAAAAGGCAGGGTGGATGCTCGCCGGAGCCATCGTGGGAGCCGCGCTGGGAGTGCTCGGCGGCTTGATCGCAGGGAGCTGATTCAATGATGCAGTATGACGCTATGGAATTTGAGCGTGAGGTGGCGGACGTGATCAAACAATTGGATTACAAAGTAACCATCGAGCCCTGGGAAAGGCCCGACCAACGTACGTTGCTGGATCGAGTTTACTCCTGGCTGATCAAGCCCTCCGGTTCTCCTTATACGCCCGACATATTGGTGACTCACGGTAAGAAGTACGCCGTGGTGGAGGCAAAACCGTACCCGATTCTTGTGGGGCCCGTCATTCAAGCGCGGCACTACGCAGACTATTTCAAGGCGCCGGCGATAATCTGCGTCCCCGACGACGCGTTCCCGGAAATACCGGAGAGCGTCGGAGAGCTGGCCGAACTCAACGACATAGTCCTGTGCCCTATCGCGCAAATCGGCGACAGGCTCAAAACAATATTTCAGGATTGAGCGGCGCGACCATCCCATCAAAGATCCGGCTCTGCGCGCCAACCCCCGGCTCCGTCCAAGACCCCAACAAAAAAAGCAAACTTCATAGCGGACGCGGCTCTCCTTCAAGCTAACTCCCTGGGATTGTACAGGTCACTAAGGTGGTCTGCCCGCGCGAACTTTCGCCGCTGATACAATAATATCCATCTTCCGCGCGAACTTGCGCATCACTGCCCGGTAGGACTTTGTTCGTGACGGTTGAACACTACAATATTACGCGCGAGCAGCCCCCGAGCCAACACATGAGAATCGAACGGTAGTGTCAACATCGGTAGATATTGAATTTTTCCACCTCTCGCCAGCAGACCAGGGCCAGGGAGTACACTAGCATCTCCACGCTCTTGGTGTACCCTTTGGTCCGCCGCATCAGCCGGTTTAGCTTGCCCCGCCACACCGAATGCAGCCCTTCATTCCAGTTCACGGCCCCACCCTTGCCCACCACGTGCCGGTCCGGGGGCAACCATCCCAAGTACACTGGGTAAGCGTCGCTGCGGTACAGCCCTGCCTCAGGCAGCCGAGCATACAACCGCAAGAAGGGCGCTTCACTGCGGTCGCCCACTTCAAAGTCCACCCAGCGACGACCGTCGGGCTCCCCTACCACCGCCGTCCAGATCCAGCAGTCCTCCCGCCGCTCCCCACGTCTGACTCCCCGATAAGTCCACATTTCATCACAGGACACCACCAGGGCTGGCTGGCGCCCATTTCTTCCTTGGATGCGTTGTTCACCGCGCTCCCGCAGTCGCCTCAGGGCCCACCGTCCCCCTTTTTCACCCACTGGCTGACCGCCTGGGTACTGTATCCCAACACTCGCCCGATGGCGCTCAGGCTGCTCCCTTCCGTGTACATGACCAGGGCTCGCTCCTTCACCCCCGCCGCAGGACGCCGATACGCCCCTGCCGGTAGGTAGCGACGCTGGCATTCGCCACAGCAGTACCGTTGCTTCTCCCCGGAAAACCCGTCCTTGCGCATCCAGTTGGAGCCGCAATCGGGACAGCGAACGTCATGTCGATAAACTCGGGCCCGCACCATCCTCTGCCTCCCTATTCCTCTGTTGCAGTTGATTGTAAACCAATCCCCACTTATGTTGACAATACCGAATCGAACTAAAACAACCGTATAAAGCCATAGGAACCTTAACCACCGCGGGACTCAACGATTTTGCCGTGCTCATTGGACGAAATGGGGCGGGTAAGACGCAACTCCTTGAGGCCCTTGAGGGAGGGGCAGCAGCTATTCCTGGCATATCAGTGGACGAAATTGAACGGTATGACATGGGTACGTTTCGTTCGCCAAACACCGGCGGAGCCAATCGCAGTGCTAACCATTTCGCCCGTCTTACCGCGGACGCGTACCTGCTACCGCAACCAAGCGGCCAGTCCCGTATTGAAGCTGCGCGCGGAATCTTTGACGCGTGTATTTCGTTGGTCGAGCACGAATCGGGTGCGCTGGCAAGTGATGCGTTTGAGGACAACTTGCGAGATCGAATCCAGCAGGTGCCGGATTTTGGGGTGTACACAGGTCTAGAACGCGAATCGCTATACGAGAATACGCTCCACGACGAAGTTTTGAGCCCCCTTATTCCAGACGCAACCGGACGTCGAAGCAGGGGATCACCGAATCAACCCAACAACAGCTTTAACGGTAATCAAGCCGCCTTGCTGAGCGCGGCGATGAAGCTAAGCCAGAAACTTCCTCATGAGTTGACCCAAGATGACATCATGCGCGCGGCGCACTACGAGGGTAATACGTTATCGAACTCTGTCAGCGCGGTTTTCGTGGCATACAAGGTCGATCAGTTTATCTGGGCGCACAAACGAATCGAAACAGAACGGGTGCACTACCCAGAGTTGATGGCTGAGTACCGAAGCAAATATCCGCCACCGTGGGAGACACTGAGAGATCTATTGAGCGACATGCGGGATGCGGCAGGGGAAGACGGACTGTTCAACTTCGACTTCTCTGATCCTGACGGTTATGAGCTCCATATGGGCAATTACGAACAGTTCTCATTCAAGGCTGAGATGATTAACCGGACCACTGGCGCGCAATACGAACTCGATTCGCTGTCCTCCGGTGAAAAAGTGCTCATGGCACTTTGCCTTGCGTCATTCAACCAGCACCTTGGTCGGCGGCTTCCCAAGCTTCTTCTCCTCGACGAGCTCGACGCTGTTCTTCATCCCTCTATGGTCGAGGCGTTGGTGCGAACCTTGAAGACCCTGTTTCTGCCAAAAGGTACGAAGATACTGACGACCTCTCATTCGCCGATGACTGTGGCAGTTTTGGATGATGCTGATATCTTCCGCGTGGTCAGGAACGGTAGCCATGTCCAGATCTGCTCCACTACCAAAACGGAAGCCGTTGGAGAGCTGTCCGAAGGTCTCGCCACGGTGGACGTGGGTCTCAGAATTGCGGCGTACGATGAAGCGAAAGTGTCGATCCTTTCCGAAGGACACAATGCTAAACATCTTAAGAGATGGGTTAATCTAAATTTCCCCGCTGATGTTCATGTCATCGAAGGCATTGAGCAACACACGAATGATAATCAGCTACTGTCATACGGCCGGTTGCTTGCAAGAATGAATACTCAGACGCATTTCGTAGTCGTGTGGGACTGCGATGCCTCCAGCAAGGCAGAAGACTTAAGCAACGAACTGTCTCGCGAGAGCAATGTCACGGCTTATGCATTCCCGAAGCGACTAGATAACACCATCGCCCAGCGAGGTATCGAAAACAACTACGACGAAGAAATCCTAGAGCCCTACTCAACCACGACCGTGAGCAGCGACGGTGCGGTGTTGTCTCGTGGGTTCCAAAGTAACCGCAAGATTGAATTTGCAAACCATGTCTTGTCACATGGGACGCTTCACTATTTTAGTAATTTCACGGGCTTGCATCAGATAGTTAGTGAGATCCTGACGGGAGGAACGTCGAACCCCTCTGGTGATTCCGGCTGACTAGCCATGGGTACGAGACGACCTGCAATATGGCCCCTCCCCCTCACCCCCTCACCCGCCTGAAAAACGCCAACGCGTTGCCGCCCGCAATCTTCCGAACGTCCTCATCCGAATACCCCCGCGCAATCAGCCCCCGCACGATGTTCTTGCCGTCGGCGGGGGATTCGAGGCCGTTCATGTAGCGGGCGGGCGTGGGGCCGGGGCGGCCCATCACCGCCTCGCCCACGCCCACCGAGTCGCCGATGCTGGTGTCGGTGCCGATGCCCACGTGGTCGATGCCCACCAGGTTGACCATGTAGTCGTAGTGGTCCAGCACGCATTCGATGCTCTGCTCGGGGTCGTTGCTCAGGCGGTTGGGCACGGCGGTGATCCCGATGACGCCGCCCTTGCGCGCGCACGCCAGCAGCTCCTCATCCTTGCGCAGCCGCCGCGCCTGGAAACTGTGGCTGGCCAGCGTGAATGAACCGTCGTGGCTGAACGTGACCGGAGCCTCTGACGCCTCGATGGCGTCCATGGCGGTGCGGGATGAAGCGTGGGATACGTCCACCACCATCCCCAGTTCGTTCATCCGTTGCACCACCTCCAACCCGAAGTCGCTCAGCCCGCCGTCGTTGCGCTCGAAGATGCCGTCGCCGATGTACGCCTTGCGGCTGTAGGTCAGGCCGGCCAGCCGGATTCCCGCGTGGTACAGCACGTCCACCCGGTTCAGCTCGTTGCCGATGGCCAGGTGCTCCACCGTCGGAAAGAACCCCACCTTGCCCTGCTGCTTCGCCGACTCAATCTCGTCCGCAGTGCTGACCTGCAGCACGTCGTCATTGCCCGCGATGTCCGAAATCATCATGCTGACTTCTTCCAGCAGGTCGGAGAACCGGATGAACGACATCTCGTTGGTGTGCACCATTCCGCGAAACACGTTCGCCGTCCCCACGGCGGTAAAGCCGCCCTCCCGCACCGCGTCGTACCCCCATACGTACCGGTCGCCGCGCAGATAATCCCAGTACTGGCTGAAGTCCTCCGGAATTACCATCGGATGCTGGTGCAGGTCGATCATCACCGACTCTTCCATCAACCGCTGAAACCGAACTTCCTGCTGCGCGTCCAGCGGCACCACCATCGAGGGCACTCGCCCCACCTGGGCAACAAGGTGAAATCGGCTCGTCGTCATGCTTCAACTCCCTCCGTGCGTACTGACCAACACCGTTTTCCCGCTCATGGTGCGGAACGTCCGCCTATGGCGGGAGCTTGTCGAACCATCCGGCGCATCCTTCGATAGGCTTAGGACGAACGGAATTGGAACGGTGCAATCCACTCATGATGCGCCGTCAATCCGACGGCCGCACCCCCTCAAAATACCGCCGCGGATTATCGACCATCATCCGGTCGATCACGTTTACCGGCACCCCCACGTCCATCAGCCTCGGGATGATCGCCCGTGTGATCCACAGGTACCCGTCGGGATTCTCGTCCCGGCTCGGAAATCCCGGCGAACTGATCCGCGACAGCACCACGTTCCAGTCGTGGGACAGCATCATGTTGGGCGCCAACCCCTCGTCTAGCCGCTCCTTCAGGTAGTCGGTCCGCTCCTGCCACGGCGGCAGATTCGGCCGCCCGCCGGGATTGTTGATATCCCAGCCCAGCCAGACCCCCAGCCGCGCCAACTCGTGGTGGTATTCCGGATCCAGCGTGTTGTTGAGGTGCCCCACGTATATGTGATGCGGCTCAACTCCCTCCTCCATCAGGATGCGCACCTGCTCTTCGCCGATCCGCGACTCCGCCGGCGTGTGCGTCGTGATGGGCACGCCGGTCCGCAGGTGCGTCCGCGCCGACGCCCGCAGCATCAGTTCCTCGTGCTCGGTGATCGGGTCGCTCGTCGCCACCTTGATGATGCCCGCCTTGATGCCCGTTCGCTCGATGCCGTCCTCGATCTCCCGCACCCACAGGTCCGCGATGAAGTCCTTGTCCCGGCCCCAGAAGCTGCGCGGCACGTCCAGCCAGCAGCCCGTGCAACAGATGAACTGCACCCCCGTCCTTTCCGACACCTCCTTCATCAACAGCACGTCCCGCCCCAGGTCCATCGGCGAGACTTCGACGACGGTATCAACCCCGCCGTTCTTCGCCTCGATGAAAGACTCCAGCGCCATCTCCAACGCTTGGTCGCGGAATTCCAGTTCGGGGTACGTGTTCCGGATGCCGGCGGTCGAGTCGATCAGGTGCTCGTGGGGTAGCGTGAATCCCAGGTCCGCCGTATCCATCGGCCCCAGCACCGAGTTGATGGTTGCCATGCTCCACCTCCCATTTCTCATGCGATCTTGACGGTGGGGACATCTCTCACCGGATTATACCGGGATTGCCCTCACCCCACGGTGCTAGAATCAGCCATTCATCCCACTAGCATCAGTAAGTTTCCAGGGACCACCGGTAGGGGTAATTGTTCAGGTTCGAGGTGGCTGCCAGGAACGCAAACCGTCATACCGAATACCGTCATACCGGCGAAAGCCGGTATCCAGGCAACCTCCCGACAGGCATCCGCGAGTATGCCGGGGATTTTCTGGATTCCGGCTCACAGCCTGCCCCGTACCTGATACGTGGTCCGGAAAGACGTGTTGAAGCCGCAGATGGACCCACCGAATCTGAACCGATACCGATAGAGGACCAAAATGCCATTGCACTTCACCGAACAGGAACTGGCCGGCCGGCGCGAGAAGGTAGTGGCCGAACTGCACCAGCGGGGATTGGCCGCCCTGCTGATCTTCCGCCAGGAAAGCATGTACTACCTCACCGGCTACGACACCACCGGCTACTCCCAGTTCCAGTGCCTCTACCTCGGCGCCGACGGCAACCTGATCCTCCTCACCCGTTCCGCCGACCTCCGCCAGGCCCGCCTGACCTCAGTGATCGACGACATCCGCATCTGGGTTGACAGCGCCGACGTCAACCCCGGCCAAGACCTCTGGCAAATCCTCGAGGAGCAGGGTTGCCGTGGCCAACGCGTGGGTATTGAACTGGACGCTTACTGCCTCACCGGCGCCCGCTGGGAGTACGTCTGCGCCGCCATCGACGGCCGCTGCGAATACGAGGATTGCTCCCATCTCGTCAGCCGCCTGCGCCTCGTCAAAAGCGACGCCGAACTGGAATACGTCCGCCGCGCCGCAGCATTGGCCGACGACGCCCTGGCAGCAGCCCAACGCCTCGCAACGCCTGGCGCTCCCGAGCAGGACGTGTTGGCCGGCATGCAGTCGGCGGTATTCCAGGGCGGCGGCGACTACGCTGCGTCCCGTTTCATCGTGGGCTCCGGCGACAACGCCCTCATGGTGCGCAACTTCACCGGCTACCGCACGCTGGACGCCAACGATCAGCTCCAGCTCGAATTCGGCGGCGCCTACCGCCACTACCACTCCTGCCTCATGCGGACCATTCTCACCGGCCAACCGGACCCGCGCCAAATCGCCATGCACGCCGCCTGCCGCGACGCCCTCCGGGCCTGCAAGGACGCCGCCCAGCCCGGCGCCACCTTCGGCGCCATCTTCAACGCCCACGCCGATGCCCTGGACGCCGCCGGCTTCGGCGAGCACCGCCTCAACGCCTGCGGCTACAGCCTCGGCGCGCTCTACCCGCCCACCTGGATGGACTGGCCCATGATCTACCGCGACAATCCCGTGGTTCTCGAACCCAGTATGGTCATCTTCATGCACATGATCCTGCTGGACTGGGACCGCCGCCTCGCCATGTCCGTCGGCGACACCGTCCTCATCACCTCCGACGGGTGCGAGACCCTGACCAAATTGGGAACCGACCTCACGGTCAACTGACCGACCCCCACGACAGACACTGCAAACTACCCGGACATTTCTGGAGCGACAATCTTCCGCATAGCGACACTCCCCCGACTGCATACGCTGGACGCGTGGCTCGCCTACCGCAACTACCGCCTGTTGTGGTGCGGCAACTTCTTCGCCAACAACGCCCAGTGGATCCAGCTCTTGAGCATCGGCTGGCTCGTCCGCGACCTGTCCGAGGGTTCCACCGTCGCCGGCCTGCTGGTCGTCACCGTGGGCGGCATCAACACCCTGCCCGGCCTCGTGGTCGGCCCCTGGGGCGGCGTCCTCAGCGACCGCTTCGACCGCCGCAAACTGGTCATCACCCTGCAACTGACCATGGCCGGGCTGGCCCTGTGTTTCGCCCTGCTCGTGCTTTCCGGGCGCGTGGAGGTCTGGCACGCCTACCTGTACGTCATCCTGGCCGGCGGCTGCCGCTCCATGACCCAGCCCATGCGCCAGTCCCTCATCGCCGGCACTGTGCCCCGCAACATGCTGGGCAACGCCATGGCTACCAACGTGCTGACCATCACCAGCACCCGCATCGTCGGACCCTTCGTTGGCGGAATCCTTATCTTCACCCTGGGGTACTTCTGGAACTTCGTCATCGAATCCGTCCTGTATCTCGCCAACGTCGCCATGATCTACCCGTTGCGCACCCCGTTCCACCGTCCCGGCGACGCCCGCCAGCGCGGCTCCGCATTCGCCAATATGGTGGAGGGCCTGCGCTACGTCTGGACCGGCGAGCGCGCATTCTTCCAGCTCATGGTCCTGTCCATCATCCCCAACATCATCCTCCATCCCGCCTGGTTCCTGTTCCCCGTGTTCACCACCGAGGTGCTCCAGCGCGACGCCGACGTCGGCGGGTATCTGCTGTCCATAACGGGCGTGGGCGGCCTGCTGGCGGCCCTGTTCGTGGCATCCTTCGGTTTCGTATTCCCCAAGGGCAGGGTGGTGCTGGGCGCCGCCATCGGCAGTTCCGTGCTGCTGATTTTCTTCGCCTTCTCCAAGTGGATGGTGCTGGCCTTCGTCGTCATCGCCGCCATGGCCGGCAGCCAGTCCCTGTTCCGCACCACACGCGGCACCCTGATCCAGACCCTGGCCCCCGACAACCTCCGGGGCCGCCTCACCAGCCTCCAGAGCATCGACCGAGGCTTCCTCGTCGTCGCCAGCATGGCCGTCGGTCTGCTCTCCGACTTCACCAACCCGTCAACGGCCATGGCCATCATCGGCGTCGTTGGCCTCTCCCTTGCCCTGGTCTGCTGCCTAACCCTCGCCCGCGTCCGCCAACTAGATTGACGCTCGGCCGGCCATTGCGCAGACCCGACCCAAGACGTTACATTTCCCGAACACTATGGAGACCATACCCACACGTACCCTTGGCCGCACCGGCTTGCAGGTCACCACCCTGGGCTTCGGCGCTTTGGAACTGCGCGGCATGGTGGCCGGCGTGGGCCGGCCGCTGTCCGCCGACCAACCCCCTGCAATCCTCAACGCCGTCCTGGACGCCGGCATCAACTACATCGACGTCGCCGTCGACTACGGAGAGGCCGAGGAACACATCGGCCGGCACATCTCCCACCGACGCTCCGAGTTCTACCTTGCCACCAAGTGCGGCTGCCCGCTGGACAACTCGGGATTCCGGCCCGACGAACGCACCCGGTTCGGCGTTCCCATGCCACGATTCCACGACTACCGCCGGGACAGCATCATCAATGCCTGCTACCAGAGCCTCCGGCGCATGAACACCGACTATCTGGACATCGTCCAGTTCCACTTCAGCCCAGACCGCGAAATCCTGGAACAGGAGGACGCCGTCGGGACCCTCCAGGAATTGCAGCGTCAGGGCAAGATCCGCTACCTGGGCTGTTCGTCAATACTGCCCAACGTCTTCGACCACATTGCGATGGACGCGTTCGACGTGTTGCAGGTCCCCTATTCCATCCTCCAGCCCGAACATGCCGATGCCATCAGCGCGGCGGCATCGGCCGGCATCGGCATCGTGATCCGGGGCGGCGTGGCTCGCGGCGAGCCGGGCGCAGGGAGCGGCAGCGCCGACGTATGGGAGCGCTGGGAACGCGCCGGACTCGACGACCTGCTCGACGAAATGACCGCCACCGAATTCCTGCTCCGCGCCACCATCTCCAACCCCGACGCCCACACCACCATCGTCGGCACCCTGAACCCGACCCACCTGCGCGAGAACGTCGCGGCGGTACTCAAAGGGCCATTGCCGGCTGATGTGCTTGACGAAGCCAAACGCCGCCTGGATCACGCCCTGCCCGATTAGCAGCGCGCATCACCCCAGCGGCCCATTTCACACGATGGGCGGCGGAATGTTGATTGGGAAAGGCACGTTCGGGTAGCGTTCCAGCAGCCGGCGCCATGCCGCGTGTCCCACGGCCTCAGCCCGGCGCACCACGTCGTCCTCGTCGATGGTCAACACCTTGCCGTCCCGCATCACCCACTCGCCGTCCACCATCACCGATGTTATATCCCCCGGCTGCCCGTTGTGCACAAAGGACGACACCACCCGCAGGCTGGGCACCAGGTGCGGCTTCATCAAATCCACTACGAACAGGTCGGCCTTCTTCCCCACTTCCAGGCTGCCGGTGATGTCGCCCATCCCCAGCGCCCTGGCTCCGCCGGACGTTGCCCATTCCAGCATGTCCTCCGGCTGCGGATAGACCTCGTCGTTCCGCCGCACCCGCTCCAGGAACAGCCCCGCCCGCATCACCTCCACCATGTCCTCGGCCATGTTGTCCGACCCCACGCCGATGACGCACCCCGCCGCCTGCAACTCGCGTACCGGCGCGGCCGCGCCCCGGCGTGCGGCAATGGCGGCGTTGTTGGTGATCTTGACCCCGCACTGCCCCAGCAGCGCAATCTCGGCGGAATCAACGTACCGGCAGTGGGCCGCCACCAGATCCGGCCCCAGGAAATCGTTGGCAAACAGGTAATGCGTCGGCGACACTCCGCGAACGCGCATCACCGCCTCGATCTCCTCCCTGCTCTGCGACAGGTGGATGGTATAGCCGATCCCGTACCGCTCCGCCATTTCGCGAGTCCGTCGCAGCAGGTACGGCGAGCACGTCTCCGGAGCGTGGGGCGCCAGGAAACAACTCACTCTTCCGTCGTGCTTGCCGTGCCACGACTCCACCAGGTCCGCGCTGCGTTGCAATCCTGCGTCGGCCCGCCCTTCGTCAAAATTGAACTCTCCCTGCCGCAGTCGGGACTCATCCACGTCGTTGATGTTTTCGGACAAGATGATCCGCAGTCCCGTCGCGGCCAGGTCGGCCGCGTAGCCCGCCACGTTGGACGAAATCTCCAGCAGGCAGGTGCCGCCGCTGCGGATCGATTCCAGGCCCCCCAGCACCGCCAGCGTCTGCCGCTCATCCGCGCTCAGCAGTGAACGCGCCGAGACGGGAAAAGTCAGCCGCGTCGGGAACCCGAAGTCCTCCAGGATCCCCCGGTCGCCCGTGGCCAGCAGATGCGTGTGGCAGTTGATCAGGCCGGGAAACACCGCCTTGCCTCGACCATCCACCACTTCGGTGTCGGGGTACTCCTTCCGCACTTCCGCCGTTGGCCCCACGGAAACGATCCGGTCGTCCGACACGGCGATGGCGGCATCGTGCAGCACGGTACGGCCGGCGTCGCCGGTTACTATAGTCGCGTTGGCAATGACGGTTGTCATATCCGTGTCTCACCGGGAACCACGCCAATTCCTGGCCGGCTAGTCGTTCCCGCCCGCCACTCCCGTTGCGGCGGCCACGGGGCGAGCCGTGCCCCGGAAGTAAATGTCGCGCCAGAACCCGCTGCCGATCACCGTGCCCAACACCACCAGCGTGAACGCCGCGCCGGCCACCGCCATCACGTTGCCCGCCGGCCAGAAGTCTGCCAGCCGCCCGTAGAGCAGGTTGGCGAACGCCATGCTGCCGCCAATATGCATGGAATATGCCGAGGATAGCCGACCCCGTATCTCGTCCGGCACCACCGTCTGGATCACGGTGTGGGTGATGGTCATGAAGCCGGAAGTGCCCAGACCCATCAGCACCGCGGCGATCACTGATATGCCGGTTTGAGATGAAAGCCCCATGCCGATGGGCGTCAGGCTGCTGGTGAACCCGAGCAGCAGGAACACTCGACCCCGGGTCATGTGGTTGATGATGCCCCCAACGAACAGCGACGAGAACAGCGCGCCGACGCCCAGGGCCGCCATCAGGGCATAGACGTGGTTCGCGTTGAACACGCCGTCCGACGACAATTTTTCCAACGCCAAGGGCGGCAGCATGGACTCGAAGGACATCACGAGCACGCAGTGCGCCACCGCCATGAGCAGAATGCCGAATATCAGCGGCGTGGTGTACGCATAAACGAATCCGGCCGCCGCGTTGACCCAGAAACTTCGCCGGCGGTCGATCACGCCCGACGAAACTGTCCGGATATTCATCGCTGAGATCAGGGCGACCAGGTAGAAAGTGGCGCAGGACCAGAACACGATGGCCGAAGTGCCCATTGTGACCACCAGGTCCTGCAGGTTGAACGAGAACCCGCCGGAACCGAATATGCCGGCGCTGCCGACGGTTACGGAAATCACCAGCAGGATTGTGGGGCCGATGGCGCGAGAGCCCTGCTGCATGGCCTGGTTCAGGGCCACCGCGTTGGGCAACCGCTCTCTATCAACCAGGTTCGGAGTCAACGACTGGGCGGCGGTCATCTGCGCGGTGCGCAGCGTGCCGTTGATCACCGCCAGGATGACCACGTACCACGGGTTGGAAACGCCGGTCATCACCAGGATCGCCATGATGGATGCCTGGACGATTTGCAGGATATACACCCGCTGCAGCATGGTTTTGCGGGTCATCTTGTCGGCCAGGTAGCCGATGAACGGCGTCGTGAAAAAGCGCGGCGACATGGCTGCGAACGTGATCAATCCGACCCACAGCCCCTGGGTGCCCTCCAGTTCAGGGATGCTGAACACCCACGCGCCGCGCGCGACGATCAGCGCCCATGCTCCGCTGCTGCTGCACAGCGTGGCAAACGCCATGAACCGGAAATCGCGGAACACCAGCGCCGCCAGGAACCGGTGGGCCCTCTGCGCGAAAAAGTTTCGTTGCGGGGCCTCGTTTGTTGCCATGTGGCGTCTCCTGCCGCGTCCAAAACCCGTGTGCAACGGCGGATGCGGCTGTCGAGCGCACCTGCGCGGCGTCAGAGCGGTTTCCGTCGTGATCTGCGGTTTACCAGGCGGTTATGGCCGCATTGTACCCCAACCCTCCATCCCATGAATCCTGTCGAACGATGAAAAGAGGAGATTTCTCTGCTCGGATTCGGACGTCACCATGCCCGCGGCATCGCCATTGCCCGAACAGGTTTGAGACGCTAATCTGTCGGAGAAGTAGGAGCAGCAACGAATGACGACCCGGCAATATCAACAAGCCAGCGAGCATTTCCTGGCGCAGGCCAGGCGGGAACTGGCCGACGACGATCTCCCGCAGGCCTCTGAGAAGGGTTGGGGCGCCACTGTCCAAATCCTCAAGGCTGTCGCCGAACGGAGAGGCTGGGAGCACAACCGCCACCGCCACTACCACAGAACGGCCAGCAGGCTACGAGCCGAGACCGGGGACGGCGATATATTCCGACTGTTTGCGGTGGCGAGCACACTCCACGAGAATTTCTACGAGAACGACATGGATGCCGACTTGGTGGCCGCAAGCCTCGACGACGTGAAGGCGTTGCTGGACAAGCTCCGCCCCTTATTGGCCCAAACGTAATCTCGGCCACTCCGCCGCAACGAGTGGCGAAATCTCCGCGATGTAGACAGGACCTTTCCAAAGTAGTTGCCTTCGGTAATTCACACCCGATCGTCATTTGTATGTTGCACATGCTGCGCAGATGGGCCAATCTGTTCAGCAGGTGCGAGGGGCGCGTCGACCGTCATTGGGCGAGTCAAGCCGTTGACGGGTTTTACCTAGGAACATTGGAGCGAAGCCCTGTGGCTCTATGGGGAGACGCCGATTGTATTCGATCTCTGAAGCCCCTTGATGTGCTTAGCGGGTGAAATAGCTCTCAAATGGATTTGTCAACAAGCCCTACGACGCGCCCAGTCGTGAGCGAACAGATTCACGTCGTACAATCCAGAGGAACGGCGGCGGATGCAGTCTCGCTAGTGTCATGGAAATGGTAGGGATGGTGAGCAGAAACAGCAAGCGAGCGGTCGGCGTACTCATCGGCATGATTGCCGTCGTGTTCATCGTGGGGGTTCTGTATGAACGAGAAACGGGAGCCGCAACAATCCTCGCCGCCATCGCTGTCAGCACCGCATTAGGTGCCGCATTGGCGGCTTTGAACGAAAAAAGAAATACAAGCAATGTTCTAGCAATTGCAGCAGTCCTAGGCACAGCCGCTGGACTACTCTTGGGAGAGGTTTCCGCGATCCGATTCATAGGTTTTCTGCGGACATCTCATCCAGAATTGGACGTGAGTCAACTGATAGTACGGTTGGCGATGGTATTGGTGGCGGTTGTCATAAGCATCGTCCTTATGGTTGTCATATTCAAATGCGACGAGCGTAATCCCTCCGAAAAATAGTGTGCCTGAACGAATCAAAACTAGGGGCTGTTGACATTCAGTTCTGAACGTTTCGCGGTTGGTTCAGTCTGATATCTCATGGCATGAGCAGCAATTTTCCGCTCGCGTCATGCTCCGTATCGATTTGCCACTCGGCTGGTCGCGAAGTCGTGTGCTGGATATACCGCCACCGCTCGACCCGCTTCCCCCTTGATGTTGGGATATCGTTAGCAACATCACACCCGCCCAAACCACCAAAAAACTGCCGTTTCGACCTCTACGTATTCCGTAGCATCTTTCACTGCTTTTCGTCCCGTTGCCAAGGGTTTGTGAGTTTCGCAAGCTTCTCGTAAAAGCGCACCCTTGACACCACCTACGCAAACATATATTCTAATATCAGCCAAGGCAAAACCGTATGTTTCATCCCAGTACCAGTGAGGCAGGATTCCAGCATCGACGGCCAACCCCGTCAGTCAAAATCGCATATCAGGGTCCAGTGACTGCCAACGTCTACTCGGTGCACAACCAGCATCGCCGTCATGCCCCAGCGTCAGCCACAACGCCCCGTGCTGCGTCGTCGATCTTGATTGACGATGTGGGCCACGGAAAAGACCGAGCATAAAACTACAAGCGTACCCCCGGCCGTACTTCGTAGATGCGCCTACGGCGTACTGACAACGATGCACCGGATCCTGCCTCCGCAACCAACCAAAACCTCAACGACGAAATCCCAAGAAACCCTCCAAAGGAGAGAACCCAAAACACCGAACCCACCGACCAACCTTAAATCGTAGGGGCGACCCATGGGTCGCCCTGCCCACAGCGCCAAACCCGAACGGCAGATTGCCCGCATCCACGGAAACCAAGGCATGCGGCAAAAGGCTGGAACATTAGCAACCGCTCATACTTCCCGTCGGTTCAGTGGTGTTGATCCCGACCGTTCCCGCTCCCTAATTCCCCGTGACCAAAGCAGGGGCGAAAATTGCTTTCGCCCCCACTGGAGTTTCCCGTCAGGATCGGTCGCGGTTTTCGGTGGATCGATCAGTTGGGCACCCACACCATCGCGCCCACTTCCGTGAACTCGCGGTTGACCTTCTCCCAAGAATCGCCGGCGTCGCTGCTCGAATACAACTCACCCATCAGGCTCGATGCCAGCACAAAATCCGGATCGGCCGGGTGCGTGGCGAATTGCCAGATGTTGGAGTTGGGCTCCACCGGCAGCGGCCGCCTCTCCCAGGTCTGCCCGCCGTCCATAGAACGATGTATGGCTCCCGCGCCTCCGATGGCCGTGTCGCCAACGGCGGAGAAAAGCACGTCGGGATTGTCCGTCTTGACGGCGATTCCCCGGCTATAGGGCAGCACGAACTGGTCGGTGGTTACCACGGACTGCCAGCTTTCGCCCATGTCCGTGGTGGAGTAGATCTCCCGGGGCGTGCTGGCAATCACTCGATTCGGCTCACCCGGGCTGATGGCCATGCCGTGGATGTCCGGGTGTACCCCTCCCTCAACATGCGTCCACGTATCTCCGCCGTCCAGGCTCCGGTACACCCCGTCCACCTCGACGCCGGCCCAAACCGTGCGGTGGTCTTTCGGGTCCACCATCAACATGGTGACCATCGGCGGCCCGATGTGGCACTCCTGCGCCATCTGCACCGACAGCTTGGTCCAGCTATCGCCGCCGTCCCGCGACCTGAACAGCGCCGCCGGTTTGATCCCCACGAAGATGGTGTTCGTGTCCTCCGGATCAATGGCTATCGACCAGATCGGCACGCCGTCCATGGGAGACCACAGTTTCTCCCAGGTGGCCCCTTTGTCCTCGCTGCGATATATGCCGTTATCCGCCCCCGCCAATATGCGGCTCGGGTCATCCGGATACACCGCCATCGCCCTGACCTGGCTGCCCAGCGGGAACGGGTCTCTGATGCGCGTCCAACTGTCTCCGCCGTCCGGGCTGTGCCACACTCCACCGCCGAAACCCGTCGCTCCCACGCAGATGTTGTAATCCTTGCTCATGACAACTGCCTCCTCACATGGTCGTTGCGTTGCCGGCTGTTCTCGCTTACCCCGGCAACTCGGTTATCGAAATCCAGCCCGGCCCTTCGCCCAGCGGATGCGAACCCAGCCGGGTCAGCGCACCCGAATCTCCGTCCACCCCGAAGATAGCCATCTGTCCCGAGTCCTGTCCTGCGGAGTAGAGGAACTTGTCCTGCAGATCCAGGCACAGGGCATTGGGCCGCGGCTCCGACTGCATGATGCCGTTGGACGTCAACGCGCCCGTCGCCCCGTCCACCGTGTAGCACGCGATGCTGTCGTGCCCGCGGTTGGGCGCGTACAGGAACCGCCCCGACGACGTGATCTGGATCTGGGAGCAGGTGTTCCGCTCCTCGAACCCTTCCGGCGGCAGGGTGGTGACGGTCTGGGTCAGCGAGAGCGTGCCGTTGGACGTGTCCAGGTCATAGGCACTCACGCTGCACCCCTGCTCGTTGGAGAAGTAGAGCACGTCCAGCGACGGATGGAAGCAGAAGTGCCGCGGCCCCAGGAACTCCTCGGGATCCACCGTCGCCGGCGAATTCGGCGTAATGTGCCCGGTGTCTTCGTCGAACCGGAACTGCCAGATCGAGTTCGGCCCGTTCCCCGCGATGTGCGGCACGAACGCGTAGGTGTTGGTCGGGTCGGTCTGCATGGCGTGAGCCCCGGTGGCAGTCTCCAACTGTACGATGGGGTCTCCGCCCACCGAACCGTCATCGCCGATGGGATGCACCGCTACCCGCGCCCCCTGATAATAGGACGACAGGACGAATTTGCCCCTACGGTCAGTCGCCACGTAAACCGGCCAGGCGTCCAACCCGATGGACCCATTCTGCGTCAACCCTCCGTTGGCCTGGTCAATCTCGAAACTGACCAGCTGCGTGATCTCCCGGCACCCGACGTACAGGTACCGCCGGTCCGGACTGATCGCCATGGTGAACGGCCCGCCGTCAACGGCCACGTCATGTCGCAGCGTCAGTCCCCCGCTGTCGGGGTCGATGGTGAAAACCGAGATCTTGTTGTCGCCCTGCACGGCAACGTACATGTAATAAGGCATGTTTACCCCCTAACTCTCGAACGATGCGACGGATGGATTCGCAGCCGCATCAACCTGTGGACGGTCCGAAGCCGGGATTCCTGGCCCACACCATGCCGTCGGGGTCGTGCGCGATCTCCACCGTATTGCCCTTGGAGTCGCGAAGCCCCATCGGGTGCTGCACCAGCTCGATCATGTTCCCATCTGGGTCCTTGATGTAGGTGGAATGAACGTCGGCATACGCCCGGACAGAGGGCGGCGTGTACTCCACGCCCAGCGTGTCCAGGTTGGCGATCATCTCGTCCCAGTCGGCAATCTCGACCGCAAAGTGGCCCGACGGGTTGGGCGTCGGAGTGAACGTGCTGTGGATCTCGCCGTTGCCGATGCGCAACTGCAACTGTCGCTCGTTGAGCTCGGGCCCCCGGTCCAGGAACTCCGCCCCGAACACCTTTTCGTACCAATCCCTGCTCCGCTCCTTGTCGCTGATCTGGATGTTGATGTGCTGAATCATCGTAACTCTTGACATGATTTCACCTCTTTCCGCTGACGTTTCGCGATATCCAGCAAGAATCGATCACACATGATGCTGTGGGCGCGAGTATAGCATTACCACGTCCGCAGCACCGAGGACAGAACTGAATAGCTGCAATCGCCACGAACTCGGCGTTTTATTGCCGGTTGCCATTTATCGCGGGCAGCAACCGAAAATGTAGGGGCGAGGCATGCCTCGCCCCTACGGGCCATATGCAATTTACCCGATTTGTTGACGGATGAACGCCGCCATCAGCTCCAGCGCCTCCTCAGCCATCGGCGTGAACGCATCCTCCAGGATCCTTTCGCCCGATCCCTCGAATACCTTGAAATCAAGCTGTCCACCGGCATTGCGATATTGGGAGATGAACTCCTCCAGGTCGGGGCGGGGGTGCGCCTCCTCGTAGGTGCGGGCCAGGCACAGCGTGGGCGGCAATTCCGTACGCTCGCCGGCGGCCAGCATGCGAGCCGGCGCGGCCGCCGCCATGGCCTCCTCGGTCTCCCAGTACAAATCGTGCATGGGTACGACGCGCTCGGCCATCCCCGCCGGCGGCGTGCAGTCGTCGCGCAGTCCCTTGGCGTAGAGGTAGCGACCCAGCGGGTCGATAACGGGCGAGACCATGATGACGCAAGCCACAGAGCCGTCCGCCGCCGCGCCGTTGGAGGACGATATCGACGTGTAGCGCGGATCATTCGGACACATCCCCAACAGCATGGCTTGGTGCGCGCCGCTGGAGGTGCCCATCGCTCCGACCCTGCCCGGGATGCCGTTCCAGCTTTCCGCCTGCGCCTTGCACCAGCGAATTCCGTAGTGAATATCCGCAAACGACGCGGGGTACGAAGCCACCGGCGGAGCCCGAAAATCCAGCGCAGCCACTATCACGCCTTTCCTCGCCAACTGCTCGTTGGCCGCGTTGCCGATCAGGCGGTCTCCCCTCACCCACGCGCCGCCGTGCAGTTCCACCATGATCGGAAACGGCCCATCGCCCAGCGGTCTGAACACTCTCGCCAGCAGCGGCGCATCGCCGTGGCGAACATATTCCACGTCCTCAATGTCAACTTCGTAGGTCGTTTCCCGCTTGCTGGTAACCATCCAAAACCTCCACAACGGTTTTCGTAGCAACATGGCATCGCGCGGCGCACTTGCCGCACTCGTACACTCCAGTATCCGACCGGATTATACAAGCCCGCCGAACTCGGAATGAGTGGCTGGTTCACCCGCCACCGGCCAGCGTTGGCAGGTTTGTGAAAAATTGTGAAAGAGGAAACAAGATTGTGAAAACCTCGTACAAAAACGGTTCGGCCAGCGTTTAACCGGTTTATTCCTGGCACCAACCGATAGTAGGATGAGCCGCCCGGATCGCTAACATGCGGATCGCGGCGTCAGGAGGGTGGCGGCGTGTCCCGGTTTACCGAATGTTGGCCAGGGCGAATTTTTCTGCCCATGTTTGGCCCGGTTGCGTAGGACGCGTTTTTCGTTTGGGTGGTCCGCCCGACGGACCTGGCCGATGTGCGAGGACGATTATGAATCTCTTACCAACCAACGCCGCCAATGCCGAGGTGGATGCGCTCCGGCGAGAAATCGAAGCCTTGAAAGGTCAGCTCGCCGGTTTGAGCGAGGCGAGCATTGCTGTCGCCGGAAACTTCGACGCCGAGGGTGCGCTCCAGGAAATAGTCAACAGCGCTTGAAAACTCACCGGCGCCCGGTACGGCGCGCTCGTGGCTTTCGATGCCTCCGGTGGCGTTTGCCACTCTTATACCTCAGGGATCCCGGATGAAGCGCGTGAGCGCATGGCTCAGTCAGCCCAGAAATGGGAACTGTTCATCACCGCCAACGGCGCACGAAATCCGGTCAGGCTGCATGATGCAGCGATTCGCCCTGATGAGTTGAGGCTCTCCGAAGACCGCCCGCCAATAGAGACTTTGCTGGCGACTCCCATTTTCCATCAAGATGAGCGCGTCGGCAGTTTTTTCCTTGTGGACAAGCAAGGCGCACCGGAATTTGCCGAGGAAGATGAACGCGTGGTGGCCATGTTCGCCGCCCAGGCCGCATCCATAATTTCCAACTCCCGAAGGTACCGGGACGCGCTCCAGGATAGAGCCGATTTGGAAGCGGTGATGGACAAATTCCCCGTGGCCCTCGGCGTCTACGACGCCCGGGCTGGCGAGCCCTCTTTCATGAACCACGAAGCGCGACGCATGTTGGGTCTACTGGCAAACACCGAAGAGGAAGTGGAAAACCTCTTCCTCACCGCGAGGTTCATGCGACCCGACGGCAGGGAGATTCATTTCGAGGAACTTCCTGGCACCAGGGCGCTCCAAAGCGGCGAAACCGTAATCTGCGAGGACATAGTCATCCAATTGCCGGACGGCACGTCCATCACCACCTTGGTAAATTGCGTTCCCTTATTCTCAGAGTCGGGAGAAATATTGTCGGCGCTGACAGCGATGCAGGACATCACTTCTCTGGAGAATCAGGAAATCAGACGGGCAGAATTCCTGGAAATGGCAAGTGAGGAGCTGAGAACGCCTTTGATCAGCATCAAAGGATCTGCCGCCGCGCTCAGAAGCAATATCGATGGAATGAATCCCATCGAAGAACGTCAGTTACTGGGAATCATAGACCAGCAAGCCGACCTGATGCGGGGCCAGATCAACAGCTTGATGGAACTCGCTCAAATTCACGCCGGAACGCTGAGCGTGGCCGTCGAACCAACGGACTTGGAGGCCTTGATTGAACGGTCTTGCGGAGAATATCTGAAAGACCATTCTGCGATTTCCATACAGATGGACATCGCGGAAAAGCTATCTACCGTACTCGCGGACCAGCAACTCATTAGCAAGGTGTTGCACAATTTTCTCCGCGACGCGGCAATGCGCTCAAGCGACTCATCCCCGGTCGTGGTGTCTGCGGCAACGGCGGACATCCATGTTTCGGTCTCAGTGTCTGCTTATGGCCCGATTTTATCGCCGGAGAGAATCTACACGCTATCCAATGTCGAGGAGCATGGTCAGGTGATCGCGAGCACTGCAGTGGCACACGCCAAGGCTGCTGCATTGTCTTCGCAGGGTGAGGGATTGGCCTTCGCCTACAGTCGTGGAGTGGTCGAGGCCCACGGCGGCCGCATCAGCGCCGACATGGATGAGCAAGAGGGCAGGATGACGCTCTCCTTCACTCTCCCTACAACCGAAGAGGAGGCAACAATTCAGGTTCCTGGCTCACCGGCGATGTCCGCCGAACCGCCGCCTGCCTCTGCGGACGAGATCAAGATATTGGTCTCGACCGAAGACCCCAGATTGTCTCGTTCGGTTCGCCAGGACCTGTTCGACGCTGGCTACGACACTCTGGCAACGGCGAGCTTGGACGAGGTCGCGGATCTGGCCTCGTCGGAGAGGCCGCAACTGATCATCTTGGACATAGCGGGCAGAGAGGAGGCATCTTTCAGGATTTTGCGGGGCGCTGGGAAAACCCTGGCCCTGCTGGCCATTGTGCTCTGCGACCGGAACGACGAGGACTACGTCGTGCGCGCTTTTGACATGGGCGCGGACGGTTACATGGTGAAGCCGTTTTCGTCATCCGAATTGATCGCAAGGATCAGGGCAACCCTTCGAAGGTTGCACGTCGGCTCGGAAGCCGCCGGTGGCCGTACCTATCAATTGGGTAACGTGTTGATTGATTTCGACGAACGAACCGTTGCCGTATCGGGGCAAGCGGTGTCTTTGACTGCCACGGAGTACAAACTGCTCGCCGAACTCGCCACCAATGCGGGGCGGGTTCTCACGCAAACCGCCTTGCTGGCGAGTGTTTGGGGACCCGAATATGATGGCGAACCCCAGCTTCTGCGTTCCTACGTAAAGTCCCTCCGCCAGAAGCTCGGGGACAATGCGAGGAGTCCCTCGTACATCTTCACGGCGCACGGAGTTGGTTATCGCATGGCCAGACCCCCGGCCGCACAGTCGCCGCGCTAGACCACCGGAAGAGTCAGGCCGGCACGCATTGGGGTCAGGGAAATCGCATTTGGAATTTACAGACTCGTCACTCCGGCGAAAGCCGGAGTCCAGAGGCCGCAGAATGAAGACAACGGTTGCGAAACAGCCGGCTTCAGGCACTGGATACCGGCGCGCCAGAGGCGCATCTGCGACTTTCGCCGGTATGACGGTGGCCGGGAGTGCCGGACCAACGAGCCAAAGGTCGAAAATGCGATTGCCCTGGCATTGGGGCACACCTTCGGGCCGCAAATGGGGCTAGCTAATCGTCTGTTGGCCCCCAGGACACTCCGAACTCGGCCCTTGCGACCCGCTCGCCGGTCAGGGTCTCGGCGGTCTGGCCAGCCAGCCACACGCCCGGCGGCGCCAAGGCCTCGGGCTGCACCATGGGTATGTGAGCGGTTCCCGGCCAGTCTCCGCGCCGGTTCATCCAGGTGTCCACCCGGCCGGGCTCGAATACGTTGACGGCGATGTTGTGCGGCCTGACCTCCTCCGCCAGACTGAAGAACATTCTCTCCAGGGCCGCTTTGCTCATTGAATAGCCGACCCTGCCTTCCCGGTAAGTGCGGGCGGAGCCGGACGTGACGCAATATATCGAGCCGCCGTCACCCTGGGCAATCATGGACGGCAATGCGTACTTGCATAGAAGCAACGGGCCACGCACGTTCACCGCCAGGCATTGGTCCAGCAGCTCAACGTCCAGGTCCACCACCGGCGATTCGCAGTCCATGCCTGCGTTGCAAATGAGAATGTCGATGCGCCCAAAATGGTCCAGCGTCGTGGCTATCAGGCCCTGAATGTCCTGAACCTGTGATACGTCGCAGCGTACCGGTAATGCCGTGCCTCCGCCGGCCGTGATTTGTGCCGCCGTGTCGCGAATGTCGCCCGACCCGTATTTCTCGTATTCAGTGCCGGCGGATTCGTCCACCTCGGTGCGGGATGCGACGACCACCTTAGCCCCGGCCTCGCCCAGTCCCAGACAGATGGCCCGTCCGATTCCGCGACTGCCGCCGGTTACAATCGCTACTTTGCCGTCCAGTTTCATTCCAACCTGCCTGTGGTCCAATCAATCAGACCCGTAATTTTGGTTAGCATAGGTCGTCGCACTGGCCGTCGCAAGTCGTGTGTACGACTCACCAGGGCCTTTTCAAAGTTGTGCGATTGAAGTCTATCCGCTCGTCCTGAGCTGCCGTAGGTCCGCCTTTGGCGGGTCGAAGGACGCGCTCGTGGTTCGACAGGCTCCCGCCAAAGGCGGACGTTCCGCACCATGAGCGGGAAGTGTGGCGACTTTAGAAAGCCCTGACGGCTCACGCGTACCCACTGTGCGCAACCCGTCGCTGCGAGCGCCCACGCCGCCCCAATTCAGGTGGCACAAACAGGAATATCTCTGCCAAAACGCCCAACTTTTTGTGAATCACCTGCCTTTTGTGGCAAAAAGACGTACCATCGCCCCCCATAATCCCCCAAATCCCGCCAAAAACCCCCAGTTCAGACACCCCCAGCTCCAGTGACACTTCCTCCTTACCCTCACTCGCTGCATATCCTTACCATTTAACTAATCCAATCGCCACCATCTCATCCTACATCCCCAATCCTGCCGCAGGCCTTTGGTCCGCCCTTGGCGGTTACGTCTTGTGCATCCATGAAAAAACTCCGTATTGATGTAACCCCATTACGGTCTCCCAACTCCAGGCGCCGCTCCCCCAAATCCGCTCACCTGCCCGCCAATACCGCTAAAACCGGCACCAAAACCCTTCCCTCGACCCCCAATCAGCCCCACGACCCGCCCAATGCCCTACTGGAATTAGCGGGAATGAGCGGAAATGAGCGGGAAATCGACTTTTCCGTCCTTTCACGACGCAATTACAAGTAGGTACGCGTGAGGTGTGTACTGCCATGCCGGTTCGTTGGCAGGTCGACGCCCCACTACACTGGTTGAGGCTGGGACTGGCAAATGGTGGACAACACAAGGTCGACTGGCCCATTACGCCATTTGCCGCAGCGCCAGGGTGCGGAAGGTACCCTCCATCTCGAACAACTCGTCAAACGTCCCCTGCTGGACCACCCTGCCTCTTTCCAGTACGTAAATGCGCTCCGCCCGCCGGATGGTGGACAGCCGGTGAGCAATCACGATGCGGGTGGCCGCCAGATTGTCCAAGCCCTGCATCACTTGCGCTTGACTCCGGGCATCCAGCCAACTGGTGGCCTCATCCAGGAAAAGTATCCGCGGCCTGCGCACCAGGGCAGCCGCAATTCTGATCCTCTGCACCTGGCCGCCGGAGAATGTGGTGGAGCCGTCGCTGACCGGTGTGAACATGCCCATGGGCATGGCATTCATCTCCTCGTCCACCGCGGCCAGGCGGGCGGCCCTCCAGGCATCGTCAATGGTCAGGTCATCCCTCAAACCGATGATATTGTCCAGAATGTTGCCTGGCTGCAATGCGCCGTCCTGCGTCACGACCCCGATCTGCCGCCTCACCGCCCGCGGGTCGAGATGAGCAAGGTCCCGCCCATCGTAATAGACGCCTCCCGACGACGGTTGTTCGAGACCCAGCGCCAACTGCACCAGCGTGCTCTTCCCCGCTCCCGACTCTCCCACTATGGCGACGAACTCGCCGGCGCGGGCGTGGATGGAAACGTCATCAATAATCAGGGGGCCATTCTCGCTGTACCGGAAACTCACGTGATCAAAGTGGATTTCTCCGTTCAGTTCCGTAGGGGCGAGAACGTCGGGCCTGCCATGTGGCAATTCATTCAGAATGGGCTTGACCTGCTCGTAGCCTGGCGCCAGCGCTGCCAGTCCCTCAAAGGAGCGCCCAAGCGCCACGATCGCCGTGTAGAACGTCATCGAAACGGCGTATATCACCAGGAAGTCCGTTATCGTCGGTCTGTCGGCGCCACGCAACAGCACGAAAGCGAAGAGGAGCGCGGCGGCCAGGGCGGGAACGGCGGCGTTCAACGCCACCAACGGCTCGCTCAGGCGGCCAATCTGTATTCCGGCCAGGTGCTGCTCTCGATAACCGCGGGCCCACGACGCGAACGCGGAGGGTTCTGCGCCTGCGGACCGCAATTTGCTCATGCCATTGATGAACTGGAACAGTTCTCCGGACAGGCGGCGCGATGCCGCGTAGCGTCTGCGTTGAGGCGCTATCTGCAGGAATCCGAAGCACGCGGTCGCCGCCAGCGCCACTAGACCCACACCAATGCTCAACCAGGCCAGGCCCATATCATAAAAAAAGAGTAGACCCAAAGTCGGAGCCAGGAAAACAATTGAGAATAGCGCGTTGGCGACGACGCCGGAAATTTGATCCCTCAGGACCTGGAATACGCTCAAGCGCACCGCCAGATCGCCGGCGGTGTACTCCCGATAGAAACCAGGTCGCAACCTCAGCAGACGGTCCCAGGTCGCCGCGCTCAACCGGGCGGCGGTACGACCTTCCAGCCGCATCAAGGCAGTCCCCTGTACCATCAGCAACGCCACCCCGACCAGGGCGAAAACCGCCAGAGCAATCGCAATTTGGACTAGCATGCTGCCCGACAGCGTCGGCAATATCCGGTCCGCCAGAATTCCCAGGGCCACCGCGGGCGCTAGCATCAGCAGACTCGCCAGCAGGCCGGATATTGCGAACCTGACCAGGTCCGAGGCCATGCCTTTGCCGGCGAACCGCAGTAGATCCGCCGCGTTCACCGCCCGGTCTTCGGGCAGGGGACGGTAGAACATCCATGCCTCGTGGTCAATCTCATCTGCCGTCTTCGAGTTCACCCGGTATGATCTCCCGGCGGACGGGTCGAACGCCCGGTACCTGCCCAATGGGTCGGGCAGCAGCGCCAATGGCTGTCGGTCTTCAGAACGATAGCCCAGCATGGCGCCACTGTCGCCCAACCACCAACGGTCTTCCTGAGACAGACGCACCTTGCGGCTGCGGACTTGCGAGGCTCCGAGGATGTCGTCCAGAGAGGGGCCTTCGAGCCCCTGTCCGCGTCGGGGTGGAGGCATGCGAAAATCGATGCCCTCCCGTTTTCCGATCAGTGTCACTGCCGCCATCAGGGCGGACCCACCCACGTCAACCACCGGATTGCGGCGATTCATCACGTTGAAAAGGGTCTGCCGGGCTTCCTCACGATCCTGCCGGCGGTGAACCGTTCGCGCCACCTGTTCGTTGGCCACGTCGGCCACCAGGACTCTGCGGTTGAAATGTTCGGCCCCCAGCGCCAGGCGGTGAAATTCCGTCAACCCCGGCAGCAGCATCCCTTGGGCCAACATCTCGCGAGTCGGGAGCGTGGTCAGACTCGATGTAAAACCGATGCTCAACCACGTGTCCGATGTCAGCGGGAGCCATTCACCGTCCTCGCCCAGCGTTTCCGTGCCCAGATACGCGGCCGCAGGATCTTCGGGCCGAACCCACAAAACTCCCCCCGGTCGCACGGACACCACCGCGCCGGCATCAATCGCATACGCAGGTTGCTCTGCCGAGGGGTCCAGCAACAGGTCGATGCGCGGTCGGGGTTCGATCTGCCGGGACACCGACGCCCCCACCTCGGCCACCCACGCATCCAACTGGACCGATAAGTCCATCTCCAGGTCCGATTCCGCCAGGTCACCCAAACGCAGTTGCCTCAGGTTGGTATCCGGAAGACCTTTCGCGGTGGCGACCAGTGAGCCGTCTCCCCTTCCCACACCGAAGACCAGTCGACCGGGTCCGGCGCGCAGCAAGTGTTTTGCGTTGGACACGGGCGCGCCGTCCCAGTATTCGGTCAGGAACACGTCCAGCCCGCCCGTCTCCACAAACCACGCCGCATCGGGATCATCCAGACGGACGGGCAAATTGCCCGCGCTGGTCATTGCTCGACCTTTGGCTTTGGCCACCTGGGGAAGGCGGTGGGTGGTCGGCTCGGTCACTGGCCGCTGTCCATGAATTACCATCGAACCTAGTGGGTCTGCACCAGCTGTGCGTAAAGCCCGTCCTGGTCCCTTCTCAGTGTCTCATGGGTCCCGCGTTGAACCTCGCGACCTCGATCCATCACCAGGATCAGATCGCAATCGCGGATGGTGCTCAGCCGGTGCGCGACGATCAGGCACGTGCAACCCCGACGACGCAGGGCATCGTCGATATGAACCTCGGTCAAAGCGTCCAGCGCACTGGTGGCCTCATCCAGGATCAAGACCGACGGGTTGTTGACCAGGGCGCGGCTTATCTCCAACCTCTGGCGCTCGCCGCCGCTCAGATTGCGTCCACCCTCCTGCAACAGCGACTCGTAGCCCGATGGGCGGCTCACTATCTCGTCATGAATCAGGGTGTCGTTGCAAGCCGCGACCAATTGGTGGTCGGGCACCGCCGGATTCCACAGGGTTATGTTGTCGCGCACGGATGCGGCGAACAGGAAGATATGCTGATCCACGGCGGACAGGGAACTGGTCAGCACGGCACGCGGCACCTCGCCGATGGGCACGTTATCGAACAGTATCTCGCCGGCCCACGGCGCGTATTCCCCGGTTATCAGTTTCAGCAGCGTGGACTTTCCGGAACCCGTGGGACCGATGATGGCAACCCGCTGCCCAGGCTCGATAATCAGGTTCAGGTTTTCTATCAGCGGAGGGCGGTTGGCCTGGTACCCGAAGGTCACGTTACGCAGTTCGACCCGACCGGCCAGGCGCAGCATCCCGTTCAACGTTGCGACCGTGTTGGAATTGGATTCATCCTGCCCGCGTAGCGCTGGGTCCTCCTCCGCATCCATCACATCGTCAATTCTCCGCAAGTCCGCTCCCAGTATCTGGAATGAATCGGCGAATTGAACGAACCGACCGATGGGCAGCAGGAAGTTGCCGGCCACCACGTAGAACCCCATCAGCACCCCCAGGGACATATCGCCCGACATCACCCTCCATCCGCCCAGGCCCAGCACCGCCGCGAGCCCCAGGAACAGGAACAGCCGCGGCAGGGCGGTGATTACGTACCCCAGTTCCATGAATCGTTGGCGGGCGACCAGTTCCCTGGCCTGGTAGCCGGCCCATCTGCCGAAGAAATCATCCTCGCCGGCGGTGGCGCGCAGATTGTCCATGCTGCGCAGGCCCGATGTCCCGATGCCAAACAGCAACGCCTGTTCCCGCCGGACCTGATGGGTTTCGTCGGCCCGCAACCGGCTCAATACGAACATCAAACCAACCTGGATCGCCGCCAGGGCTGCCACCACTGCGGCCAGCAGAGGGTCGTAGAACAGCATGAGCGCGAGGAAAAGAACGCACATCACCAGTTCGATCATCACCGCCACGCACTGCCGAGCTGAATTTGCCCCTACGCCGTCGATTGATTGGACCCGTGCCGTAAGGTCGCCGGCGAACCGATGAGAAAAGTACTGGGCGGGCAGACGGAAGAGCAGTGTCAATAATCGCTCGGCATGAGCTACCGAAAGGCGGATGGAGAGTCGTCGCAGGGCGGTCTGCTGGAGCCATGTCAACACAAAGACCAGCCCGGCAGCCAGCAAGACCGAAACCGTCAGCGTCAACCCCCATGATCTTTCCGGGGACGCCAGGGCATGGTCCACGAACAGGCTCAGCAGAATGGGCAAAGCCAGCCCCGGCAATGCCAGCAGGAATCCGCACAACGCCACGAAAGCCAACGGAGTTTTCACGTCCCTCAACCACGGCCACAGGCTGCGGACGACGCCGGGAGCAGTGCCGCCGGCGCGAAACTCCGCGGTGCGCTCCACCTGCAGCACTATCCCCGTGAAGGACTGATCGAACGTCTCCTCGCCGACCCAACGGCGTCCATTCGCCGGATCGTTGATGTAGAACCGTCCCCTGGTAATCCCCTCCAGGATGACGAAATGGTTGAAATCCCAAAACAGGATTGCCGGCATCGGCATGTCAACCAACTCGTGTACTTCCTTGCGCCAACCGGTGATGCGCAGACCGTAGTTCTTGCCTGCTGTGACGATGTCTGCGGCGCTGGCGCCATCGCGGTTGACGCCGCAGGCTGTTCGCAGGGATTCCATCGACACCCAGCGTCCGAAGTAGGCCAGCACCATCCCCAGGCAAGCGGCCCCGCACTCCACCGCTTCCATTTGAGGGAATAACGGCGTACGAACCCGCTTGTTGCTCAACCGGCTTGTTCGTGCCCTTGCCATGCGGCCGTCGCCTTAGTTAAGACCTCGGGGTGCCAGGAACACCACTGGCGCATGTCGTCCCAGGACCACATGCAGTTCGCAAGGGTCGCCGTCGGATAACGGTGTGCCGGGGGCGTCGTCGAGCTTGAGTCGGACCCAATGCCCTCGGCTCGGTGCGGATATGCCGTAGTCCAGTAACCAATCGGGTGGCATCGCGGGTCGTTCTGTGATCGACTTGACGCTGGCGTTCACAGACGGGGTTCTTCTTCCGCCGGGGTCGTCAATCAGTACTCGGGCCTCCGTGCCGACGCCGAGATGGTCAACTTGTGCGGGCGTTAATACGGATACTACTTCCAGTGCCGCGCTGGTGCTTTCCATGATCAAGGCGACTTCGGAGCCCGCCATGACGCGTTGACCTGGGGCGAGTCGTTTGGCTACGACTGCTCCTGCCAAGGGGCTGACGATGAATTCGCTGGAATCGCGCAGGGCCTCAAGTTGCGACAACTCGGCTTGTGCCAGCGCCAGATCCGCCGCTGCTGAACCGGCCGCGGTTTCAAGCGCGGAAACTTTGGCCCGTGCCAGGGCCACCCTGTGATCCAGTTCGGCAACGCGGACACGGGCAATAGGTTGTCCCGCTTCCACCTCGTCGCCCACATCTACCAGGACTTCCACAATATTGCTGGATTGCTCAGCAATTACAGGGTGTCGCTCTCCGGGTTGTACCACCGCGCAACTGGCCGCTAGGCTCCGTTCAATGCTCCCCAGAAAACTCCAGGCCACGACGCCGGCCAGCGCAAACCCCAGGCCGGCCAAGATAATCCATTCACGAGGGGCCGTAACGCGCAACAGGCCGTCCAAGGGTTCCCGACCCCCTCGATGGGACAATGCTCTTTCGCGGAATAGACGCCTATTGCTTGACAACGGCCATGTTCCGAGCGCTGACGGTGAACAGGTCTTGAATTCGTCGGCTTGGCGGAACCGACAAAGTAATCTGATGATTAACCTGTGCGCCGCAACCTTATCCTAGCCTTTGTGTTTTGACAATCATGCTGATCTGGAAGCTTCAGTTGGGGCTTGAGGGGCAACACACTAAACCACTTCACCGACGCCGACCGGTATCAAGCAGTTCGTAACGTGCTCGAATATATTGAACGCATAGCAGTGTCAACGACCGCTCCCCGATAACCCTGCGGACGGGGTTGCGATACTGAAACCGCACGCGGTCGATGCGCGTTAGACCACCGTAGCTGACGGGGTGCAGCCAACTCGACGAGGGAAACAACCACGAGCGGTTCGATCACCGCCACCCCGTGCCTTCCTAATCTCCAATACTCTACGCCACCTACATACCTGCCCGGATAAAATCCGCCACCCGTTCTGCCAGCATGATCACCGCCGGGTTGATGGGCGCGCGCACCAGGTCGGGCATGATCGACGCATCGACGATCCGCAACCCTTCCATCCCATGCACACGTCCGTACTGATCGACCACGGCCAGCGGGTCGCCGGATGGCCCCATCCTGCAAGTGCATGAAATGTGGGAATAGGTGGTTGCTTCCCGCAGGAGCCATTGGTCCAATGCGTCGTCGCTCGCCAGGTCCTCGTCCTTGGGATCAAGGCGGTTGCCCAAAATCGGCGCTAGCTCGGGTCGGCCGGCCAGTTCCAGGGCCATCCGGATCCCGGCCCGCAGCCGCACTCGGTCAAAGGGTTCGGCCAGGTAGTTGTAGTGCAGGGCCGGTTGCACCCGGTGGTCGGTCGAGGTCAACGTGAGTTCACCCTGGCTTTCCGGCAGCAACAGGCCGATCATCATTTCAAAGTGCCGGTTGATGGTCTCGTTCACCTCACCGCCTGCCTCTTGAATCCGGGCTGCGGGTGCGGATGCCCTGACCCGAGGTACGGACGGACCGGAAAAATTGATCCCCAGATCGTTTCTCAGATGGGATCCCTGAGCCGTGAACCGCAACGCTGCGCCGCCGGCCCCGCGGTTGGAAGGAGCGGCGAATCCGTCTCCGACCTCCCATGTAACGTACACCTTGGGGTGGTCTTTCAGGTTCTTCCCCACTCCGGGGATGTCCTGGATCACCGGAATACCGAGGCTCTCCAATTGCCCTGCCGGGCCCACTCCGGACAGCAGCAACAGGTGCGGGGACCCTACCGCGCCGGCGCTGAGGATGATCTGCTCAGCCTCAACGGTGAACGCCTCACCCCCGCTCTCCAATTGCAGGCCGGTTGCGCGCTCGCCTTCAAAAACTACCCGGCGCACTTGGCAGTTGGGTCGCACCGTGAGGTTGAGTCGGTGGCGAGCCGGGTCCAGGTAGCCCAGTGCAGTGCTGAACCTGACCCCGTTGTGGTTGTTCGTTACGCTGGGGCCAACCCCATTCGAGTCCGGGTGGTTGTGGTCGTCGGTCTCTCCAAAGCCACTGGCGCGACAGGCGTTGATGAACGCTGTTTGGGTATTGTCCCAAGCCGTCGGGTTGGAATGGTGTACGAAGATGGGCCCGTCGGAACCGTGAAAGTCCCCGTGTCGGTCAACGTCGGTCTCGCATTTACGGAAGAAAGGCAGGACCTTGTCGTAACTCCACTGGTCGTTGCCACGGGACGCCCAGGCGTCGAAATCCTCGGGAACGCCTCGGTAGAAAGCCGAGGAATTAATCGCGCTGGAGCCACCCGTAACTTTGCCGCGTGGCACCAGCATCGGCGGCGCCAGATCGGTTGCGGTCGCGGTGAATTGCCAGTTGTGGGGATTGGTGCTCAAGGAAACCGGATGACCGGCAGCCGTTCGAGTCGAAGGCGGAACCGGAGCGGCGGCGAATCCATATTTCAGCTCATCGGGGAGTCGGTCAAAATCGGGATAGTCCGGCCCAGCCTCCAACAAAAGCACCGAGCGTGCCGGATCTTCCGATAGCCGGGCCGCCAGCACCGAACCGGCGGAGCCCGCGCCCACGATCACCACATCATATTTCATGGTATTTGTCCTATGCCGAACTCATCGGCCCAAATGTTGGAGGAATGCTTGGACTGTGGACAAGGTACCAATGGGTGAGCCTAGGCTTCAAGGGCAACGGCATTCCACATGCAGGGAGAGACTCAGGACGGCGTCTTGCCATGACTCCGCACGAGCGTGGTCTGGTTCCATCTCCACAGGATCTGGGGATGTCATAATCGAAAAGCCGCCGGTATTCAATGGTGAAAGTTGTACCAGAACTTGGGAATCTACGCGATCTCGGGAAATAGCATTGCGCTCAGCGGTTGAGCAGGAAATCAGGGAGCTGATTCAGCAGAACGGGCGAATCACATTCGCTCAGTTTATGCAGGCGTGTTTGTACTCACCTAATGGAGGATTCTATTCCGCCCGGGACGACAGAATTAACGCTCACTTCGGGACCTCCTCCTCGAGTCATCCCGCGTTCGGCGCACTGATCGCTCGGCAACTGGAGCAGATGTGGCGCCTCCTCGGCGAGCCTCCGGTGTTCCATGTGATCGAAGTTGGCTGCGGCGACGGCCTACTGGCCCGATCCATAGTCGATGCATGTGTGCGAGAAGCGCCCCAGTTCGCTGAGGCGCTCTACTACGTCGCCTCGGACTACCAACCCGGCCTCCAATCGCACGACGGAGCGCCCGATTTGCCCCACGGGGTCTCAGACCGCTCAATCCCAGGCAGTCCTGGCCCTATCCCGAGAATACAGCGTGTCAAAACGGAGGGACTGGGAGCGTTCCGAAATGTCGTCGGCTGCATCCTGTGCAACGAGTTGATCGACAACTTCCCGGTCCACCGATTCGCCATACAACATGGGAGGGTCAAGGAAGTCTACGTCACATTTGAGGACGGAAATCTCGCCGAAGTGCTGGACGATCCATCAACGCCCCACATTGAGCAGCGGCTAACCAGCCTGGATTTGTCACTGCCCGACGGTCATCGGGGCGAAGTGAACCTGGCCATGGAGGACTGGATAACCCAAGTCTCGCAAGCGCTAAATCGCGGTTTCGTTCTCACCATCGACTACGGTGAACTGGCATCCGATCTTTACTCGCCGGACAATGTCCAGGGTACACTGGTCTGTTTCGATAGGCATGCCATCGGCAACGACCCGTACCAGCACGTCGGACAGCAGGACATCACCTGTCAGGTGGATTTCACCACCCTCATAAGACTGGGCGAACAGCATGGTCTGACTACCGCAGGCTACGCTCGACAGAGCGAGTTCCTGGAGAACCTTGGCTTCACCTCATCCCTGGATGCCCTTGACACGCAGGGTCTGTCCGCCGCGCGAACTGAACTGCACCGCATCGTGATGATGACCCTGGTTGACCCGGCCGAGTATGGCGACTTCAAAGTGCTCGCCCAAGCGAAAGGTGTGGCGCTGGATTCAAACCTGCTGGGATTCTCAGGCTAACAAATTGGTCGGCCAAATCAGTGAAGTCATTGCCCGAGGCGCCTTTGCATGTCCAGCAGAGGCCGTGTGGCTATGTGCTAATCTGCGCCGGAGGGTCAGTGGGTGCCCCAAGGTTTACCCGTCGACCCATCACCTAACTGTAGAGGAAACAACATGGCAATATACCGAGTGTATGCGGACGTTGACGGCGAGAGCCACATCGAGGATTTGAAACTGGAGGAACACCCGGAGCTGGGCGCGCTCATCAATGTGTCCGAAGTTCGGGTGCAGGAGTTTGACGGGTCGCGCCAAATGGACTTCCACCCGCTGCCCGAGCGCCGGTTGATCATCCATCTGTCCGGCGAGGTTGAGATCGGGTCCAGCGACGGCTCCAGACGGGTGCTGCGGGCCGGGGATATACGACTCATGGAGGATGTGACGGGCAAGGGCCATTCGCATCACGACTTGAGCCCATCTGGCGCGGTCTACATCTTGCTGGATGATTAATCTGCGATTCTCAACGAGGATGTGAGACCGATATTTGTAGGGGCGGGTTTCAAACCCGCCCTCAACTTGGATCGCGCATGAATTGCGCCGGCCGCACGCTGCGCCGACCCCGAGTCAGCCGGAGTCTAGTCCGGCGACTTGCTGAACATGACGAAGCCGTTGCTGTCTGGTGTGTTGCAGCCGGCGAGGGCGGTCTCTGCCCGTGTAGTTACCTGCCGCGCGCCCGCCGTCCCCCGAAGCTGTTCGAGGCTGTCGGAGAAGAGGCAGGCGCGAGTCCGGCCGGTTCCGTTGTTCCCGCCGCTCGACATGAAGGGATTCGGGCCCTCGACCGTGATATCGTCGGCATAGAAGTCGTGGGCCTCTCCCCACTTGACCCCGCGCCACTGGAAGCCCTCCAGGAACTGCTGGGTGAAGGTGAGGTAGCCGTCGTACGGGTTGAAGATGTCAACGTCTTCGGGACCCAGCCCGGAACCTTCCCACATCCTCCGCGCCAGGCTGGCGACCGCTTCCTGGTGCTCCTCCAGGGTTGACATGGTGCTTCTGCCCCGGCCGCCGGTCTGCGCGTGGTTGAGGACGTACACCGGCGTTTGCCTCAGGTCTTTGGCCCGCTCGGCGGTGGTGAAAATGAAAGCCGCGCAGGTGTTGACCGGCCGGTCGCAGTCGTAGATCACCAGCGGTTCCTCGATCACGCGCCCGTTTAGGTAGTCGTCGCGGGTGAGTTGGTACGGCTCGTGCAGGGCGTAGTAGCTCCAGGGAGTCAACAGCCCATTGCGGCGCAGGTTCAGGCAGAGCGGGGCCAGTCCGTCGTGAGACTTGCCGTATTTCTTGCAATACTGCTGAAAGATCACCAGGTTGTTGAACATCGCGCCGTTCTGGTAACCCCACGGTAGGGTGAAGGCGGTTGCCCCGGGAGCCTCCGGGTTGTTGTTCTGTGGGTTGTTGTGCCCGTACCGGCCGGCCAGGTTGACCATCGGGTACCAGACCAGGGCCGTCTCGCACAGACCGTCGCCCACAGCCTGCGCCGCCAAGCCCATCATGGGACCGATGTAGGGCGAATCCGACTTCCGATATTGGATGTTCTTCAAGCCCAGTTCCCTCTCGATCCATTCCGCAGAGGCGAAGGTCAACCCGTCCTCGGTATCGTACGGCGGATCAAAATAGGGGCGCGGCGCCCAGGTCTGCTCGGCACGTGTCTCCGCGCTGGTGATGAGACCATCGATGTCGTCCAGAGACAGCCCCGCGTCCGAAATTGCTTTCAGGCACGCCTCCTTGGTCAGGCCGCCGCAGCTCCGGTCGAGAGTGACACCATCAAACCGTCGGTCTATGTGAGACTGGCCCCAGCCCACAACTGCCACCTTGCCCCGGTGTTCCCAGAGCCCCATGCCTTCCCGATCTCGCATCCAACTCCTGTCGCTAACCATCTCAGCCCCCTTTATCCTCGTGCGCTATTGGCCGTGTCCGCAGACCTTGAGTCGTTCAGGCGACCACCTGCCATTCGTGCACCAACTGGCCGTTGCTCGTTTCTTCAAATATCAGTTCCACCGGAGCCCCCACGGGAACTTCGCCCGGCGGAGTGCCCGGCAGGTTGGACAGGAAGTTGATTCCAGGGTCCTCGTCCAGGGTTATCACCGCGAAATTGATGGGCTGCGCCGACCGGAAACCGCGGATGCGGGAGTCGCGTATCACCATGTACACGTCGATGTGCCCCTTGCCCTCCACCTCTTTCCACTCGAAATTCTCGGCGGAGCCGCACTGGTCGCATCGCAGGACCGGCGGATAGTGCAGCCGCTGACACTGGGTGCAGTTCTGCAAGACCAGACGTCGGTCGTTGCAGGCCTCCCAGAAGGGCCTGGTCAGATCGTTGGGTACCGGGGCGGGTCTCTCCAGCCCTGGAATCGTTGACATGGTTCTTCCCTCCTGCGGGCTTCTCTCGCGTTGCCCGCTGCCGTTACCGGCGCCATTCAACTCGGGTCATATGTAGTGCAATGTTGCCGTTGGAGTTGATTATAGCCGGGCGCCTAATCTTTGTCCGCCTTCCCGTTGATCCAAGGCTCGGCGATTCCGTCATCCATCCAGAGGAAATGGAACCCCGCTTCTAGTGCAAACTGGCGATCCAACTCGGTGTCGCCGATATGGTAGTACTCCTCGGCCGAAAAGCGGGACTTCACATCCGGCAGTTCCTGCTTGTGTGATATGAAACTCACCTCGATCCGGTGCCTGTCCCAAATGGCCTGCTGGACCGGAAGCGGGCGGTCGGACGAACTGCCGATGATGCACCCGTGCGCCTGAGCCTTTCTCACCATGTTCATGGTGATCGGCCCCGGCGGGTCTCCCGCTTCCAAAGTTCCATCGATGTCGAAACTGACCAAATTTGCCAAGTATTACCTTCCTTCGCGACTCGGATATGCATGAAATGTCCCAGGCACATGGCGGCTGGGTACTTCTCGGGATTCCCGCCTTACGGCTCGCCGCCCGCCGCAGCGTCCGCCCACTGGACGACGCCCTGTTCTCCCAGTTCCTCGATCTGTTGGTCGTCGTATCCCAGTTCCCTGAGCAGGGGCCTAGTGTGCTGGCCGACTTGGATGGCAGTTCGGTAAATCCCCGGAGTCAGGGAAAATTCCACCAACCCACCGTAGCGGCGATACTTGCCCACGACCGGATGCTCCACCTCAACGCTCAGGTCGTTCGCCCTGGCATGGGGGTGGTCCGCGTAGAAGTCGCCCTCCGTGGCTTCGTCCGCCTGGACACATGCAACGCCGGCGTCGGTCAGTAACTCTTCCCATTCAGCGGCGGCGCGCCCGCCAAATATCCCAGAGATTTCAGCAGCCAGCGCGTCGTCGTTGTCCTGGCGCGCCTCCAGAGTGGAGAAACGGCTGTCGGCCATGAATTCTTCCCGTCCCACGGCCCGACAGAATGTTTCCCACTCGTGCTGGAACAGACACCCCAGGAATACCCAGCCCTCACGGCACCGGTAGAGGCGGTACAGGGCATGAAGGCCGTGAATCTCCTCGTCGGGCATATCAATGGGAGGCCGGTCGGCATAGTCGTAATACTCGTCGGCGTTGGTCCACGCATTGGCGTTGAGCATGGTGACGTGGACGGGTTGGCCTTTGCCGGTGAGTTCTCGCGCCCGCAGGCCGAGCATCACGGCCGTCGCAACCACCGGCGACGTGTTCTGGTCAGGTCCCCAGTTGGATTTCATGATCCAGCGAGTTGCCTCAACGGTTTCCTCAACATCCAAATCCCGGTCCGGCGGTGGCGGCATACCCCGGCCCATCTGCCGCATGGCGCCGCCCATGATCGCGCCGGGAATCGGGTGCGCGCCCGGCCGGCGCGCGTGTTCCCCGTGCTCGCCATAGGTTCCCATCCAGATGTGGACCATGCCGGGATTGATCTTCTGGCAGGTCTCCCAATCCACCTGGAGCCGTTCCGGAACGCCGAGCCGGAAGTTGTGTGCGAGAACATCGGCCTTCGCGATCAGCTTGTGGATGATCTCCTTGCCCTCCGGTGTTTGGAGGTCAATCTGGATGCCCTCCTTTCCGGCGTAGGTTCGCGCGTCAGCCATGGTTTGCGAGGTGGAACGACGACCCTCATCCAAACGGCGGTCCGTGGCATCGACCTTGATGACCCGCGCCCCAAGGTCCGCTAGCAGAGCGGCGCCGTAGGGCCCGGCCTGTATGGTCGCCAGATCCAGAACGGTGATTCCTGCCAACGGTTGAGCCGGCGCGGACGCGCCGTTTGACCCGGAAGCGCCACCGCTTCCCGTCGCGGCCGGCTGCGCCAGGCGTCCCAGCACTTCGGCATTGTGCTGACCCACGTCCGGAGCCGGGCCGCTGGGCTCCACGGGGGTTTCCCTCAGATCGACCAACGGTGCGAGGGTACGCATCGGGCCCACGCGGGGATCATCGATGGTTACCACCGTACCGTTGGCCACCACTGCCGGATGGTCCATGGCCTGCACGCTGGTGCGGTAGGGCTCGGCGGCGATGTTGCCGTCCTGGACGTAGATACCCATCCATTCGTCGGAGGTCCTTTCCAGTTGCTTGTCCAGTATCTCCCTGCGCAGCAACTCCCGGTTCTCGTCGTTGATGGCGGGAACTCGCTCAAACCGTTCGTCCTCGAGCAGACTGGCGAGGCCGATGGCCCTGAGATGTCCCTGGATGTGCGGCACTCGCTGATTCGCGTGCTGAAGCCACGTGCCATCCTTCGTGCGCACGGGAACGTAGCCTATGGACGACAGGCCCCTGCCCCGTGGCCGCAGAGGGAACCGCTCGGGGTCCCGGCGCCTCAGATCCACATTCACCAGCCCGCCGTCGCCCACGTTGTTGTCATGGGGTGATGCCAACGCCTGCACGAGGCTGGTCTGCACCCATTGCCCGCGTCCGCATAGGTCTCGCACGCGGAGGGCGCCGAGGATGCCGCGCACTGCGGCTTGGCTGGCATGCCAACTCCCGGTATGCACCGCCGAGTACACCGGGCCGTCCCGGTTGGGTTGTCCTGCCATGTTGAGCATCCTCCCCGCCCTGGCCGCAACGACGCCCTCGTATCCTTGCACCCGGCTGAATGGCCCCTTTTGACCAAACCCCGTTACGGAGCAGTAAACCAGCCCCAGGTAGAGTTCAGCCAGGTTGTCGTACGCCAACCCCCACTCTGCCATGTCGCCGGGGAGGAAGGACTCGACGAGAACATCGGCTCCGGCGGCCAGTTGCATGGCTTGCTCGCGTCCTTCTGCGGTGGCGAGATCAAGTACGATGCCTTTCTTTCCCCGGTTCCACGAGATCCAGGCGGGCTGAAAGCGGAAGGGATCTCCGCCGGGCGGTTCAACCTTGATTACCTCGGCCCCGTAGTCGGCCAATACCAGGGTACAAAGAGCCCCTGCCATCCCCTGCGAGAAATCCAGGACGGTCAGTCCGGTACACGGTCCTGCCACGGTTCACCTCTTCCTTGGTTCGTATGAGTTCCTGCCGGAGCAGGTGAGCGGTTTGTGCATCAATGACGCAACGGTCGCGCTATCGGGTTCAAACGACACATCCGGGCCGGGATTGCTAAATAGGCGAGCCCGGCTGGTTGGCGGGGCTGAGTATGCAATTCACCCCAGACGGCCGTCAACCTCATTCGTGTCCAAACATCTTCTCGGCCCTAGGAGTGCCAGTCCCACTCTGCAAATCGACGGGCTCAGCCCTTCATTCGCGCTGATAATTCCGGCCTGAATCGTGCCGCCGCGGGAGAACGGTGTCGCATTTGGTTAAATCATCATAAACCATATATGAAAGCCAATAATATCAACGATATTCGTCTTTACGGGCGTCATTATTGTGATTTATGATTACGCAACCCTCATTGATATGGAGGTTTCGACGCATAGGCTGTCAAACCCCGCCCTTTTGACGTCCGGAAGCACGATATATCGACCGATCCTGTAGCTCCCTGCCACCAAAATTGCGGATCCCGTCTCGTCTTGGAAATGGAGGAGAGAACCATGTTAAGGCACTTGAATCCGAATTCGAAAACCATCCTTCTGATCGCGTGTCTGTTCTCCCTGATCTTCATAGTCGCTTGTGGTGGCGCAGCGGCGCCCGCGGACACGCCGGAGTCGCAGGCCGCATCCCAACCGGCGGCTCCGGCCGCAACGCCCGCGCAGGCTGCGGCAGTTCCCACCACGGCGGCGGCGAGCGTGCCTGCCGACGCCGGATACCTGCGGGCGGTGGAACCGAACGCAAGGCACGGCGGCACCCTGAAGTGGGGCGGGATAGCTAGCTCCACGCTTTACGACCTCCACCAGACCAATAGCATCGCCAACATGGGCCCGCAACGGCCCATGTATGACCTCTTGGTGCAGTTGGATCCCATTGGCTGGGAAGAGGTGATCCCCGACCTGGCGACGAGTTGGGACGTGTCTGACGATGGGATGACATACACCTTTGACATTCGGGAAGGCGTGAAGTTCCACGATGGGGCCCCGCTGACCGCCGATGACGTGGCGGCCAGCTACACCCAGATAATCTACCCCCGCGAGGGAGTACTCAGCCCGCGCAAGACCCTCTTCGAACCGGTGCAGGAAATCGTCGTCGTCGATCCGTATACGGTGGAGTTCCGGCTTTCCGAACCCCGCAGTTTCCTGCTCCGCGCATTTTCCGCCGGATTCAATGTGATCGTGCGCAAGCAGAGCCTTGAGGATAACGATTACGACCTGAGGCGAGTGCCGGATTACCCTGGCACGGGTCCATTCAAGCACGACAGCCTGGAACCTGGAATCGTACGCCGAATGGTGAAGAACGAGGACTACTGGAACCCTGACCTACCGTACCTGGATGAAATGCACGCCTTCCACCTCGACCTGGGGCCGAAGACCGGAGCAGCGTGTCTCGCCAACACGGTGGATTTCTGCTGGGGCATCGATCCGGTTTCTGCCAGAAAGGCCCAGGAGATAGCCGGGCTGAGCACGTCCCAGATCACCCCTGTGGTCCGCTCCGGAATGTACATCAACCTGCACCGAGAGCCATTTGACGACCCGCGAGTGCGCCAGGCCATCAACCTGGTCCTGGACAAGCAGGCCATGCTCGATGCCGTGGGTGAACTCACCACTATGTACCCGCAGGGATGGGTCCTGCGCACGGACCCACTCTTCGATGAATACTGGCCCCAGGTCGTTGACCAGCCCGGCTACCGCGCTCCTACGGCGGACGACATAGCCGAGGCGCAACGGCTGATGGCAGAAGCCGGTTACGCCGACGGCTATGAGGGCCTTGACTTGATGGTGCGTGAGACCATCTCCTTCGCGGTCGAATGGGGCCCCATCGTGCAGGACCTGCTGCAAAGGCACCTGAAAATCAACGCCGATATCCGCCTCGTGGCCTCCGGTGTGTGGTACGAGGAGATGGATCGGGGCAACTGGGACCTGTCTCCCATCGCCATGGGCGTCGTGCTCCCTCACGTAGGGGACTACTGGGCCACCGGTTGGAAGACCGGAGGGGGCAGGAACTACAACAACTACTCCAACCCGGAATTCGATGAACTCCTGGCCCAGGCATCACGCACAGACGACGAGGAAGAATACAAGCAACTCGTCATGCGGGGAGCCCAGATCCTGGACGAGGACCTGCCCTTCATCACCTTCGGCAACCTCACTATCGATATAGCGTGGTGGAATTACGTGCATCCCGGCGAAACCGCCACCAAGGCCGGCAACTTCTGGGATGGCATGCGCCGGGAGATTTGGTGGATGGACCAGGTAGCCAATTAGCCACCGACCCCATTCGCCAGACCTCCAGTTAAACAGGCGGCAGACCGGCGCGTTTGCCGCCTCGACACGCTCACCACGGTAGGAGGGCCACAATCAGATGCAGGGATACATTCTGCGCAGGTTGCTGTACGCCATACCCACGGTGATCGGCGTCTCTATCATCATCTTCCTCGCCATGCGCGTCGTTCCGGGCGACCCGGTCGTGGTCATGTTCGGCGACGAACCCGAACTCATCCGCCCCGAGGACCGCGCCAAGATAGAGGCTGACCTGGGCCTCAGTGATCCGCTACCCGTTCAGTACCTCAACTGGCTGAAGGACATCGGCACGGGCAAGCTGGGCGTCTCGTTCTGGCGCGGGGACACCGTCGCCGATCTGATCAAGCGCCGCGGTCCGATCACCGTGGAAATCGCGATCCTGGCGATCATCTTGGCCTGGGTGGTGGGAGTGCCCGTAGGCATCCTGTCGGCTCTCCACCAAAATTCCTGGGCCGACTACGTCGCCAGGTTCCTCACCGTTCTGTTCCTGGCGATACCCAGCTTCTGGTTAGCGTCGCTGGCGGTGCTCCTCCTGCTCCTGGTGTGGGGGTGGGCCGCGCCATTGGGGGTGATCGACATTTGGGATGACCCGATCGAGAACCTTCAAATTGTGATGCGTCCCGCCATCGTCCTCGGTTTGGCGGTGTCCGCCTACATCGCCCGCATGACCCGTTCCACCCTGCTCGAAGTGATCCGGGAAGACTACATCCGGACGGCCCGGGCCAAGGGCCTGCGGGAACGCATGGTCGTCTGGCGGCATGCCCTGCGCAACACCATGCTGCCGGTGGTAACGCTGTCGGGCGTCCTGTTCGGCTTCATGCTCGGCGGGTCGGTGGTCCTGGAACAGGCCTTCAGCGTCCCGGGTCTGGGCCGGGCGATGGTGGAAGCCTTCGTTGACATCGACTACATCGTGATCCAGAACCTGGTGTTGCTGTACGGCGTGGTTTTTGTGGTGATCAACCTGCTGATCGACATCAGCTACGCCTGGCTGGACCCGAGGATTCGCTACTCGTAATGGGCTTGGATGGCCGCTGAGTCGGGCGGTTCTCGGTGTAGCAACCAAGCCCAGGGGCTACCCGCCCAACGCTTTTTGGAAGGTCAGGAGGCGAGTTGGCACAATACAGTGAAGTTTCAACCCAATCGCCGGCAACGCTGCGCAATAGCGCCTTTGCCCCGGTTTGGCGACCCATCAGAAGCACCGCCATCTTCGCGAGACGCTTTCCTTTGGGCTTCGCTGGCGCGGCGATCCTGGTTATCGTGGCCGTGCTCGCTGTTGCGGCCCCGGTGGTTGCCGTGCAGGACCCTGACCAGGTGAGCCTGGGCGAGCGCAAGGAGCATCCCTCGTTCTCTCACCCTCTGGGCACCGACTACAACGGACGGGATATCTTTAGCCGCGTAGTTTACGGTGGCCGGGTCTCGTTGCAGGTTTCCATCCTCGCGGTGTTGTTGGGCACCACCGTGGGTGCCGTTTGGGGCGTTGCCAGCGCCCACGTCGGCGGCCGGTTCGACATGATCAGCCAGCGAGTCCTCGAAGTGTTCATGGCCTTTCCTTCCTTGGTGCTGGCGATGGTGCTGCTGGTTGGGGTCGGCGCCGGAATCTGGACCGTGATCATCGCCATTGCCATCACCCGTTTGCCCTACGGTGTGCGAGTCGTGCGGTCGGTTGCCCTGTCCATCAAGGAAACGGACTACGTCATGGCGGCGCGGGCCATCGGTGTCTCCAACCTGCGGATGATGGCCCTCCACATAGCGCCCCAGTGTGTGGCCCCGTTCCTGGTGCTCGCCTCCGCGCATTTGGGCGTGGCGATCATCATCGAATCCTCCCTGGGATTCCTGGGCGTGGGCATTCCGCCGCCAACCGCCACATGGGGCAACATGCTGGGAGGCGCGGTCGCCAACGTTCTCATCCCGCACTGGCCACTGGTGGTATTCCCCGGGGTGGCGATCACCCTGGTGGTGCTGGGGTTCAACTTCTTTGGCGACGCGGTGCGAGACGCCTTCGACCCGAAACTGCGCGGCCGCTGAATGACCCGGCTGGACAGCGCCAGCACGCACGAGGCGTTGGGCATAGCGCGCCTCGTGCGGTATCAACGTAGCATAAACCGACCCACCGCCTCGTGGTCGGTTGCGTACACGCTGGTGGCGTGAGATGCACAAGTACATCCTGCGCCGGTTGCTGTATTCCATCCCGACGTTGATCGGAGTTTCACTCGTCATCTTCCTCGCGATGCGCGTGGTGCCCGGCGACCCCGTTGCCGTCATGTTTGGCGATGAAGCCGAACTGATCCGCCCGGAGGATCGCGCCAAGATCGAGGCTGATCTCGGCCTGAGCGATCCCCTGGTAATCCAGTACGGCAACTGGCTGAAGGACATCGCCACCGGCAAGCTGGGCGTCTCCTTCTGGAGGGGCGACACCGTTGCGGACCTGATCAAGCGGCGGGGTCCCATCACAGTGGAGATCGCGGTATTAGCAATAATACTGGCGTGGGCCATCGGCGTGCCGGTTGGGATTCTGTCGGCCCTGCACCAGAACTCACTGGCGGATTACCTGTCCCGATTTTTCACGGTCCTGTTTCTGGCGATACCAAGTTTCTGGCTGGCGTCGCTCACGGTGTTACTGTTCCTGCTGGTGTGGGGTTGGGCCGCCCCTCTGGGAGTTATCGACCTGTGGGACGACCCCATCCAGAACCTGCAGATCGTCCTGCGTCCCGCCATCGTGCTGGGTTTGGCGGCGTCGGCATACATCGCGCGCATGACGCGATCCACCCTATTGGAAATAATTCGGGAGGACTACATACGGACGGCGCGGGCCAAGGGGCTGCGGGAACGAGCGGTCGTGTGGCGACACGCCTTGCGCAACGCCATGCTGCCAGTCGTGACCCTGTCCGGCATCATCTTCGGTTTCATGCTGGAAGGTTCGGTGGTGCTCGAACAGGCTTTCAACGTACCCGGCCTGGGCAAGGCGATGGTGGACGCGTTCCGTGAAATCGACTACACCGTGATACAGAGCCTGGTCCTGCTCTACGGCGCCATATTCGTCGTGATCAACCTATTCATCGACATCAGCTACGCCTGGTTGGATCCCAGGATACGCTACGCATGATGATCCTCGGTCCCGTTGGACATCCGGTACCGACCCGTGGCTCCGTGGAGATGTAGTTGGGTGAGCCGGCGGTGTCGCCAAGCTTGCTGCCCAGTCGCTTTACCACCTCCCGCACCAGCCAAGGCTCGCCCATCCTCTCCGGTCCCCAGACCCGTTGCAGCAGATAGTCGTGGGTCAGGACACGACCGGCGTGGATCGAAAGCTCGTATAGCAACCTGTACTCAGTGGGCGTCAGTTCCACCGAGCGCCTCGCCAGCCAAACCCGGCGTGTGGCGTAGTCGATGGACAGGTCTTCCGATTGATACGGTCCTGGAGACTCAGCAGCGTCGGACCCGGCTCTCCGGTGGAGGGCTGCCCTGATCCTGGCCGCCAACTCCGTAAGCGAGAATGGCTTGACCACGTAGTCGGAAGCCGCCATGGTGAGAGTGTCGACGCCCTGGCGGTACAATTTCACCAGTCTGTTGAGAAAGTCCGCGGAATGTGGAAATGTTTATCGTGGAACGGGTCTGAGGCTGAAAACCAGCCAACTCAACAACGAGAAACACCGCGGCGTTGTCGCGTGGCCCATCATCGCGGCGGCGATGGTGTATTCGGTTCCTGCGACGGTCCCGGCGTCGGGCGATGCTGGACCGTGCGGTGCAATTCCACGCCCCATTCTGCGCGCTATCTTCAGCACGTTGTGTGCCAACGCCGCCATATATCCTTCGCAGTCTACTTTCCACAAACCCCGCAGCCGTGATGCTGCCCTCCCCAATCGGTCCAATGATGCGAAGGTCCCTTCCACGATGGTGCGTCGATGGTTTTTCTCCTGCCGATACGCCGCCGTGCTATTGCGCTGCTGCGCCAGGAGCATCCAGGGATGATACATGCTGAGGGCCACGTACCTGCGTTTTTGGTTGCCCGGAAGGCATTGCTCCTTTACCGGGCATCTTTGACAATCCCGCTGATGGGCAACGTACTGGTAGGCGCGGTCTCGCTTCATCCATCCGCTTCGATACGACACCTTGCCCTGTCTACAAACCAGGTGATCCCCGTGATACGTGGAATCCCCCTTGGAAGCCAGGGCATTCTCCTGCACTGGATGGATGGGAATGTGGGCAGTGATCCTCCTTTCCTCCAGGATCTGGCGGAACTGGCCAGCGCTATAGTCAGTATCAGCCGCCAGCGACACCGGACTGATCGGTAGTTGCTCCAATAGCTCCGGCATCACCTTCAATTCGGCTTGGGAAGAATGAGTGGCTCTTCTGGCCAGGATGAAACCTCCCCTGTCAACGACAATATTCTCCTCATAGCTCAGGAAGGCTGGGCCCGGTCTGGAGTTGCGCCACCGAGCATCGGTGTCAACGGCACTGAGGGGCAATTTGCCTTTGGGGTCCTGGAAATATCGGACTTCCTCATTCTTCATACCGTCCTCGTCTACCGTCGACTGAGACAGCAGGAACAACCCGTTTATTTCAATGGCCTGTTCCTTGAATTCCGCCAGGGTCAGCCCGCTGCGGGATAGGTCGTGGCTGCTCACGTTGGCCTTCACCAAGCTACCGTCGGCGTACATCTCCGGCGACAATAAGCCCAACCGCAGCAACTCGTCGTTCAATCCTTCGAAGACCGCTGCGAAGCCGTCCTGACCGATCCGATCTATGCAGTGGCTGATGCTGGAATGGTCGAACACCGGATCGTAAATGGTGAGGAAACAAAACCAGCGATCAGCAGGATTCTCCGAGATGGCCGAGCGCAGCCGGCGGAAGGATACGATGTTGTACAGCGAACAGATCAGCAACGCCCTGACCATGACCTCAGGATGGATCGCCGGCCTGCCGAAGTCGGGACAGTAGTACTCTTCCAACGGCGCCACCAACTTGGCGAAGTCCAGGCTTTCGTCGATCCTGATCAGCAGGTGGTTTGGATCGATGAAATCCCGCAGCTGTTTGGTGGTGAACTGGAACAGGGTGGAATCGCGGCGGCTACGGTCCAGTGGCCCGATCATCGGCTTCCTCGGCGACAGTGGACGGCCTCGGCATTGTAGCCCAACTTGTCGCTGAACTCCGCGATCAAGCCTACTTTTCAACAGACCGTTGAAAACCCTTACGCGTACCCAGTTTGTAGTTGCGTAGTGAAAGGACGGAAAGGTCGATTTCCCGCTCATTTCCTCTCATTTTCGCTCATTCCAGTAGGGCATTGGGCGGGTCGTGGGGCTGAATGGGGGCCAAGTGAAGGGTTTTGGGGGCGGTTTGAGTGGTATTGGAGGGCAGATGAGCGGGTTTGGGGGAGGGAGGATCGAAGTGTTGGGAAGTGGGCATTGGGACGGCTGTCGCGGGCCTGGGTGGCGGGGTTGGAATTCGGGCGTTGGGTAATATGGTACGGATGGGGGAAGGGTTAGAGCAAGGTGAAAGTGTCGCCGGGGCGGGCGTGTCTGAACTGGGGTTTTTGAGGGAATCGGGTGATGATGGGGGGCGATGGTAGGTCTTTTTGCCACAAAAGGCAGGTGATGCACAAAAAGTCGGGCGTTTTGACGCCGACAGGCAGGAATGACTGTGCTACCCGAATTGTGGCGCCGGGGCGCTGGCAGTGACAGGTTGCGCCAAGTGGGTACGCGTGAGGTTGAAAACCCCCTTGACACCTCAACCGTCGATAGTATATATTGCGTCTCGCCGCAGTAGGGATTACGGATTACACGCAATAATTCTCGTTTTACGGTAGTTTAACCTTTTATATCGCTATAATATTTACGTGTTCAATCATAGTCGGTTACAATTATTTCGATTACCAACTAATCGCTGATCGTCCCCGAATAACTCCGCACACAGGTACAGCAATGTCGAGGCATGCAGGAGGGTCCGTGATGCGTCACTGGTTCAAAAACCCCAATTTACTAATATGCGCGCCCTTGATGGTATGCCTTCTGTTCGCTGTCGCCTGTGGCGGGGCCGCGACCCAACCCCAGGCCACCGCGGTCCCTGCCGACCCTGCCGCTCCAGTTGATGCCACGGCCCCCGCTGCCTCGAATGAGGCGGCCACGCCTCAACCAATGGCTCAGCCCGCAGATACGTCCTCTACAGAAGGAGAGCCTGTCCAGGACCGTCTTAGGGTAGCCGTAGTGCCGCCCTACATTCAGGGCACCTTGGGATTCATCATGGGCGGAACTCCCCAGGGCCTACTTCAACCCATTCAGGAACACCTGGTCCAAATGGACTACTTCACCGGGGAGCTGGTTCCTATGCTGGCCACCGAGTGGGAAATGACCCCCGACGGCAAAACCTGGAACTTTAAACTACGGCAGAACATACCCTGCCATCAGGGTGGTGATTTCACGGCCAGGGATGTAGTTCTTGGCTGGGAGTTGGTAACCCGTGAGGACTCCGCTGCCGGCCGCCGCGAGGTGTGGCGGAATCTGGTGGTTGTCAAGGAGAACATTGAAATCGTAAACGACCACGAGTTCGTGTACCACCTCCAGAGGCCCGAGCTGACCATCCCCTTCTTGCTGGCCGATGTCCAGACGGATCTCACTGTTTACTGCCAGGGGTACTGGGACGAAGTAGGTCAGGATGGGTTTGAGAAGCACCCGGTGGGGACAGGCCCCTATGAGTTCCGGGAGTTCAAGCAAGGAGCGAACTTCCGCTTCGAGCGTGTCCCCTATAAGCACTGGCGGGTGGACCCTGATTTCAGGGAGCTGGAATTCCTCATGGTGCCGGAGGATGCCACACGGTTAGCCATGATCCTGACCAACGAGGCCGATATCAGCGAGGTAAATCGCGAAGGCCAGGTCGATGTACTGGCCGCTGGGATGAAAATCGCGCGCAGTAGCTTGCCAGCCTACTCGGCCTGGATCGGTATCGGCGGGCTATACCTGGAGGACAAACGGGACCCCACGGACCCCAATACCAACCTACTGGTGCGCAAGGCCATGAACCTGGCCATTGACCGAGAAGCAATCAATAAGGCTATCTTCGGAGGCAAGGGCGAATTGATGGCGAATATGCCCTACCATAGCAGCGACGAGTCCTTCAACCCGGAGTGGACGGTTTATCCGTATGACCCGGAGGAAGCCAAGCGTCTTCTGGTGGAGGCCGGCTATCCAGCGGGAGTGGGCGTGAGATTTATGATCGGGCCGCTGGCCGGAGTGCCAGAGTTGCCCGACATGGGTCTGGCCGCTGCCCAGATGTTGGAAGCCGTAGGGTTCAACGTAGAGTTGCAAGTGGGCGAGTTCGCCCCCATACGGTCCGCCTTCAGGGCAAGGGAGTTGCAGAACACTCTCTGGACCCACCGCACCGGGTTCTGGCCAGGGTGGCGCAATATCCCGGTCTACTTCACGAGCCCTAAAGCGGAAGGCATCGTGTTCATGTATGAGAACCCGGTAACTGATGACATGTACAACCGCTTTCTCAACAGTGTAGACGTGGAGGAGCGCCGTCAGATCATGACCGACATAGGCAATATCCTCTATGAAGATTACGGCACTATCCCTATGGTGTACCTCTATGGCGAGTACGCCATGAACCCAGAGGTGGTGGTGGATTACAAGGTGAACAACAGCTACTTCGGAGCCCTCAAGGGGCACGAGTACACCAAGGCGATACGCAAGTAGGCGCTCTGTGCATCATCCGGTCAGGGGCGAGGCCAACTCGCCCCGTAGCCTACCACGGCAGGATAAATCACACCGGAGGCAGCAATGCAACGCTATATAATCCTACGGCTGGGCCAGGCAGTGCTCGCGCTGGTGGTTATCAGCTTCGTGGTTTTCGCCCTGGCGCGGGTTACGGGCAGCCCTCTCGACGTGCTCCTACCAGAGGAGGCCACGGCAGTGGACATAGCGCGGGTCGAGGCACGGTGGGGCTTGGACAGACCCCTACATATCCAGTACGCAAAATATATGGGCAATGTCGTCCAGGGAGACTTTGGGGAATCCTTCAGATTCCGGGGCCAAGTCTCGGATATGATATGGGAGCGGTTGCCCGCCACCGTCCAGTTGGCGGGCTTTGCTATCGTGGTAAGCGCCGCCCTCGCCCTGCCTATCGGGATCATTGTGGCGGTGAAAAAAGATACTCCCATCGACACCATGGGCAAGATAATTGCCCTGCTGGGACAGTCGCTGCCTTCCTTCTGGCTGGGCATCGTCCTCATGTGGATTTTCGCGGTCCATCTGGATTGGTTGCCAACCTCAGGGCGGGGCGGAATAGGCCACATGATCCTCCCTGGCATCGCCTTGGGGTGGTACAACGTAGCGGCGTTGATGCGTTTGACCCGTTCTTCCATGCTGGAGGTGCTGGACACCGAATATGTGAAATTGGCGCGGATTAAGGGAGTCCCCGGGTGGAAGGTAATCTGGAAGCACTGCTTTCGCAACGCCCTCATCGTTCCCCTTACCTACTTTGGCCTCATCGGCGCGGTAGTAATGACCGGGTCCGTGGTTATCGAGACCGTTTTCTCCTGGCCCGGAGTGGGGCAACTCACCATAGAAGCCCTACGGTCCAGGGACTATCAGGTTGTTCAGGCGATGGTCCTCATGTTCGCTACTGGCTTCCTGGCGATTAACCTGCTGGTGGACATTCTCTACGCCTATCTTGACCCCCGTATCCGGTACAACTAGCACTGGATCCATTAGCGAGCAAGGGAGTTCTCCGATGGCAATAATAGCAATTCCCAAGAGGCGCCTGTGGGACGCAATTTCCGGAGTGTCGGCCGTATCACGGAGACTGGGCGGGGTTCGGCGTTATCCCCTGTTACCTCTAGCTATTCTGCTACTGGTGCTGGTACTGCCTGCTGTCTTCGCCAACCAGATTGAACTTCACGACCCCGAAATAGGAAATCTGAATGACCGGCTGTTGCCGCCTTTCTGGGTCGGACAGGAGATTGTGCAAGGGCAAGTGGTCCGGGAGGCTGGGTCGATTAAGTTCCCGCTTGGGACCGACAAGCTGGGTCGGGACAACTTTAGTCGGATGGTCCATGGGGCCAGGATTTCGCTAACAGTGGCCCTTCTGGCTATTGCCCTTGGAGGAGTAGTCGGCACTGTTCTGGGGCTTATGGCCGGGTACGTCGGCGGCATGACAGATGCTGTCATCATGCGCATCGTAGACATCAAACTTGCCTTCCCATCTATCCTGCTGGCCCTGGTGTTGGTGGCGGCTTTTAAACCGCACCTGGCCACGGTAGTAGTGGTCATCGCTACGCTACTTTGGGCCCGTTATGCCCGGCTGGTGCGGGGGGAGGCTTTGGCCATTAAGCACCAGGACTTCGTGGATCGGGCCCGGGTGTCGGGAGCTTCCAACATACGCATCATGGCCAGACATATCTTTCCCAACTTGGTAAATACGGTGGTGGTGCTGGCCACTCTTGAGGTAGGCCACGTCATCATCCTGGAGTCCACTCTCAGCTTCCTGGGGGCCGGTATACCCCCGCCTACTCCCGCCTGGGGCCTGATGGTAGCCGATGGTCGGACGCTGATCATCAACGCTTGGTGGGTTGCGTTCTTTCCCGGTCTGGCCATCCTGATCACGGTGCTCTCCATGAACCTGTTCGGTGATTGGCTGCGGGACAGGCTGGACCCCAAACTGAGGAACGTGTAGACATGCGCGTAGGTGAAGAGGAGGTTTACTGAGGTCAAGCAGTGTTCCGGGACCCTTGGTCTTCCTTTTGGGGATTCAAAGTGCGCGGAACTCCGCAGTATCTGTAGATCGCTCCTCAGCGGATCGCTCTTACGAACACGCCCACGTCGAGTTGGTGGAAATCAGCAACGCCCTGACCATGACCTCAGGATGGATCGCCGGCCTGCCGAAGTCGGGACGGTAGTACTCTTCCAACGGCGCCACCAACTTGGCGAAGTCCAGGCTTTCGTCGATCCTGATCAGCAGGTGGTTTGGATCGATGAAATCCCGCAGCTGTTTGGCGGTGAACTGGAACAGGATGGAATCGCGGCCGCTACGGTCCAGTGCTCGATCATCGGCTTCCTCGGCGACAGTGGACGGCCTCGGCATTGTAGCCCAACTTGTCGCTGAACTCCGCGATCAAACCTACTTTTTCAACAGACCGTTACCGCCGCTCTTGACACTGGGCAAGACGGCGTTATCTCCGCAAGCCCCCCATACCCCTTGGCCGCTTCGTAGGTTTAGGTTGAAGGCATCGAACTCAACTTCATCTCCCATGCGGGCGACCATGCTTCCGTTGGCGTTGACGATCCCGACCACCCCGTCTTCCGCGTTGAGCACGAAGTCGCGCGGCCAGATGATCAGCGGGGATATTCCGGCGTACACCCGGTCTTTCACTCGAATGACGTCGTCAGCCACCTGCAGGCATTTCTCCCACAGGATCAGCTTTCCGGAGAAAAGCACCGTCCCCTTCTCCGGCGCAAGAGTTCCATCCTGCTTTGGAAAGTAGACCTCGACGTCCGGCAGGGTTTTCATTGTGTTGGCCCACCATACGGGTCCTGAACAATCCCCGACGCTGCGCTCGAAAAACCCGCCGCCGCCGGCTATTTGATTTCCAACCTGTGCCACAACGCGGCCAGCCCCGTTGCGGATTCTGGGGGAACTGTCTTTCAACCGCAGACAGTGGCCGTCCAAAATGATCTCTCCCACGCCTGCCGGAGTCATCAGCGCTCGGTGGCGTGAGATCATGGTCGTTGCCCTGAGAAACACGATGCCCGGGTCTGCCCACCGCACTTCAGTGGCCTCGGACACGGGATCGAAGACGCTGACCTCGTCGCCCACCAGGAAATAGGGCTCTGCACAATCCTTCGACAGTCCCTATTACCAACTCACGCTCTGTGGCCTGCTCGGCGCGGCTTAGCCTGATGTGGTCTCCGATTTGCGCAACGACACGACCAAGTTCGTCCACTACCCGTACCGTTTCGGACTCTGTCGCAAACGTGAACCCGTTCGGCCAGATCAGCAGCCAGGATACAGGATCATTGGCTTCGTATTTGGAGGCAACTTCCGCCCGAAGACATCTTTCCCTCAGGACCAGTTGCGCAGCGCAGTACTCACCGCCTCGGTCCGTTCTCAGCGGCGCGTGATGCTGCGGAAAAACCACCGCAGAGGCTGGTCCGTTGTTTATGGTCGGAGTGTCGGAACTTGGGACCATGTTTGCGGCCGCATCGGAATCCAACTCCTCCGATCCGTCCTGGGAGGTTTCCATATCCTTCTCCAGATCGGCTGACATGACGAACGTAGGCATCGCCTCGCTGGCCCGACCGGCGATCCTGTCCTGAGCTAAATCCTTCGTCTCCTCGGCGGTCAGTAGGCCATCATGCCCCGGTCTTGGTTTGTCTGCAAACGTGAACAACAGGGCCAGAGCCAACCCCGTGACCATCTAGGCGGCACCCTCCCCAAAGAGCCGCTTTCATTAACGTCATCGCACTGCTCCATTTCGCGCGATTGCACCACTCGTTGCCGCTTGCGCGGAGGTCATCGGCATGAGTGTCCATGACCCTGGTGAGGCCCATCCACCGCGCACCCGATTAGCCGATCCCGACAGGTGTGAACCCAGCCTCCGACCGCGTCCAACTCCGTGCATTGGAGGCCATTTGTGCTCCGCCCTGGACAGTGGGTTTAACACAGCATTCTATTCCCGAGGTAGCGCTCGATCTGCCGAGAGCCCGTTGGGCCGGCGGAGTGCAACACCACCATCTTCTTTGTTCTCAATCCAGACTTTTGCCAGTTCGCGAGACTGCTGGCGATGACGCGCAGCCCGCGCTGTCCTGGTGGTCGAGCGGGATGACGAGACACTGGTCATCAACTGACGCCAGCACTGACCATACAGCCGCGCCGTCCACCACGACTGCCTCGGCAGGGACAATGTGAAACGCTGCGGACATTGATCCAGTGATCGCCAAGGACTATGTACTACCCTGGGCACGTGGTGATTTTTGATCAATGGCAGTTTGTGGTTGCCCGGTCGATCACCCTCTTTCCCGTCCAGCAGGGCGCGGTGCCGTGATAGTCGTTCCCGATAGCTAGTGCCCTTGATGACGATCCGGAAGCTGGCGTTGGCCATCGCGTCCGGTCGTCAAGTTGCCTACGATCGTGTCCGATACGGACACTGTCCTTGGTGGCTCGGGTGGAGCCATATTCCACTTCGCGTTGTTCACAGCAAGCGACGGCATCGGTCATGCGCATACCCAGCACCGACCTTAGCCTTGCTGCCGTCAGCGTTAATCTAACGTCGCCTTCACTTCACCTGGATTTCCGGTTTAGTGTGGTAGGCTTTCGCTCGCGCGATAATCGCACCACTGCCCGAAACGCAGGCCGAGGCGCCAGTTTTGGATGCTCAATTTTCTGCGGAGCTTGAACCCATGGCCGAAATGCGTGGTCTGCGGGCGATCGGCCCCGATGGGGTCCGAGCTTTGCCTAGACCACCGGGGCCAGATTGTTCCCTACCCTTCCGAGGACAGCAACTCGTCGTGTGCAGGATTGGAAACGGGAGCTATTAGATTGCTCGAAGTCAGCTGCCCGGTCTGCGCGACCAGGAACTCCCGGGTTGCGCCGTTTTGCACCAATTGCGGAAGCGCATTGCCCATGTTCCGCCATGTGGGTCGTGAGCAATCCGGACGGGATGCGGATCCCGTGTCCCGGCAGGAACTTCAGGACGAGATCAACGAGTTGCGCACCATCCTGCGGGATGCATCCGGCCGCCTGCTTTATCTTCAGAGCCGCATCAATCGGGTGGATGATGAAACCGAAATTGCGGCGCAGCCGGAAACGGCGCCCGCCGCGGAGCGTTCGCAAACCCGAACGGAGCCGACTGGTGCTGACCCCGAACGAGTAGCGGTCGATGTGGCCTCGCCTCCCGCGCAAGCGCCTCCCGCACGGTCGGCTGACGTAGTCGCCCCAGAGCTTCAAACTGCCCCGTCCGCCGAGGTCGGCGCCAATGACTCGGACGATGGCCGCAGTTGGCCCGTATTCACCCCTTCCTTCGACTGGGAACGACTGCTGGGACGCAACTGGTTCGCCATCATCGGGTCCATCGCCCTGGTCGTGGGCATCGGCTTTTTCCTGAAGCTGGCGTTTGACAACAACTGGATCGGGGATACCGGGCGCATCGTCCTGGGCGTAGTCCTGGGATTGGCTCTATTGGGTGTGGGCGAGTATGCCCAACGCAGGGTCCCCATCTGGGCGCAGCCAGTAACGGCGGCCGGCGCGGTCATTCTGTACCTGTCCATCTACGCCGCGTTCGGGCTGTACCAACTGATCCGTCCCGACGTGGCCCTGCTGTTCCTCGCCCTCGTGGTGGCGCTGGCCTCCTTGCTGGCGCTGCGATACGAGTCCATCGTCATCGCGCTGCTGGGCATCATCGGAGCGTTCCTGGCCCCGGCCCTGCTGGGCCCGGACCTGCCGGACGTCCGGCTGGCCCTGGCGTACATCCTGGTGGTGGACGCGGGAATCCTGGCGATCTCGACCTTCCGCAACTGGCGGTGGTTCAACCTGGTGGGGTGGGCCGGCACCTACGGGGTTTTCTTCTTCTGGACCAGCCGGTTCTCAGATTACGACCCCGTGATGGCACAGATTGGACTGACCGGGATGTTCCTCATCCTGGCCGCAGCCACCAGCCTCTTCCACTTGCTCTGGCGGCGCACGCCCGGAATACCGGACCTGGCGCTGATGACGCTGAACGCGGTGGCGTTCTTTGCCCTCACCTACCACGTTCTTTGGGATGATTACCGAGAATGGTTCGGCCTCATTGCCGTGGGTCTCGCCCTGTTCTACGCGCTGCTCGCGTTCGTCTCCATCCGGAGGCCGTCCACCCCCACCGAGATGGCGCTTTTTGCCCTGCCCATCGCCATCGTGTTCCTCACCATCGCCGTGCCTCTGCAACTGAGCGGCGTTTGGATCACAGTGGCCTGGGTGGCCGAGGGCGCGGCGTTGGTGGGCACCGCGTTCCTGCTGGGCCGGTGGCAGATGCGAGCCTTCGGCCTGGGCGTGCTCACCATCGGACTGGGACACCTGGTGGTGATCGACTTGCTGGAACACGGCGGACGTATCGATCTGGACGAGTTCGTTCCCTTCGCAAACGAACGGTTCCCCATCATGGCGACCGCGGTGGTCGCCCTGTACGCCGCGGCGTTCCTCTACCACTATTACCGCGAGCAACGGGAACGGTGGGAAGAGTTCGTCCTCTGGCCGCTGCTGGGCATCGCCAACGCGCTGACTGTCACCGCGCTGAGCCTGGAACTGGTCAGCTATTTTGACAGCCAATCGCATGCTGATGCGGGCGCAGCCTACCGTTCGGCGGCTCAAGCGACCGACAACGTCAAATACCTGTCCCTCACCTCGCTCTGGGCGATATACGCCGCCGTTCTGTCGGCTGTTGGGCTGTGGCGACGCTGGCACCTGGTGCGTTGGGCTGGGCTGGTTCTGTTGGGTCTGGCGATTTTCAAGCTGATTGCAGTTGACACCATCATGGTGATACCTGTCGCAGCCGGTTTCATCCCGGTGCTGAATGCTCACTTCCTGACCGGTGCGCTAGTCGTTGCTTTGCTGTCCGTCCTGGCCTGGCGGTTCCGCCGGCAGGCGCATGATCTGATCGGGTACGAGTCCTACGCGTTCATGGCGTTGGTCGTAACGGCCAACTTCGTGGCACTGTGGGTGTTGAACCGGGAGATCATCACTTACTTCGACCTTCAAGCCGCTGCTCTGGAACGGGGCACTCCGATCCCATGGGATCAGATACGAGCCGCGACCAACGCCAAATACTTGTCCATGACCTACCTGTGGGCGCTGTACGGCGCCGCGCTTATCGCCGTCGGTCTGTGGCGACGCTTGCTGATCGTCCGTTGGGCAGGCTTGGCAATCCTTGCGCTGGCCTCGCTCAAGCTTATGGCGTTCGATACCTTCATGACCGAACTGGTTTCCGAGGGATTCATACCGTTCCTGAATTTGCATTTCCTGGCGTTCGCGCTGTTGATCGCGCTGATGCTGGGGTTCGCCTGGTGGCACCGGCGCGCACAACCCGAACCGAACCGCTTTGAAACATATGTCATTCCCGGACTACTGATCGCGGCAAACGTCGTCGCGTTGTGGGGCCTGACCCTTGAGGCGGTCCACTACTTCGACGCTAGGGCGGACCGCTTGCGCACCGATACCTTCAGCGCCCAGCAGCTCTCGTTGACGGTACTGTGGGCCGTGTACGCCGTCGGGGTGATCGGCGTGGGCATCGCGCGCCAGTCCAGCAATATCCGACTGGCCGGCATGGCTCTGCTGGCGGTCCCGCTGGTCAAGCTGTTCGGCTTCGACGTGTTCCTGTTGGAAAGGGAGTACCGCGTGGCCGCGTTCGTCACGCTGGGCGTCCTTATGCTGGGCACGGGGTTGGCCTACCAGCGGTACAGCCAGGCCGTCAGGGGGTTCCTGTTTGGGCAACGTGCCTGAAAACCGCTTCCGGCTGTTTGTCGCCGCAGTCGCCGTCCTTTTGGCAGCGAGCGCCCTGCTGACCCTACCGTCAGCGCGGGCCGACGCTCCGGATGGACGATGGCAGTTCTTCAAGCCCATCATCCTGCCGAGCGACCTTCCAGCAGGCCAGTTGGTGGAGTTTGAGCTGGATCCGGAGGTTTACGCCCGCGCTCAACCCGGCCTCGGCGACGTCCGCCTCACCGCAACCGGAACCGAGGGAGAGCGCGAAATCCCATACCAACTGCTGGTCGAGGCTGGGGACCAGCGCCGCGCCGCGGTTCCGGTCGAGATGCAGGATCTAGGACACATCCCCAACGACCACACGTCGTTCGTCCTGCGCGTGCAATCTGAGGGCGACCTGCACAGCGAGGTGGAAATCCAGACCTCATCGGTCAACTTCCAGCGCCGTGTCGCCGTGTCCGCCAGCGATCACGGGGAAACCTGGCGCATGATGGAGGAGGACGGCAAGATTTTCCATTTCAGCATCCCCGAGCGCGGCTTCGCCGCCGGCGACACCAGCGTCCAATACCCGTCCAGTTCTGCGCGTTTCCTCAGAGTCCAGATATTCGACGAGGGCCAGGATCCGCTGTCCATCCACGGGGCGGTGGTCCTGTTCGCCGAAACGCTGGAGCCGCGCCGCCACCATCTGGCGCTGGATATCGTCGAAAGGACCGAAGACGCCGAACGCAAGCAGACGATCCTCTTGTTGCGGGCATTCTACCCCGGGTTCCCGGCCGACAGCATCAAGCTGAATATCCCACACCGGAATTTCTATCGCGAGGTCGCGTTGGAAGGGAGCTACGATTCCACATACTGGATCCCCCTGCAGTCCGGCGAGGTACTCTACGACTTCGATACGCCACGGTTCGTGGGAGATGATCGGGAGCTGAGGTTCGGCGAATCCCGGTACCTGTACTACCGGATCACGATCTTCAACGAGGACAATGCGCCCCTGCCGGTGGAGAAGCCTGTGACCAGCGGCTACGCCCGCAAGATTGTGTTCACCGCCGCCGCCGGTGAGACCCACCACCTCTACTATGGAAATCCCGAGGCATCCGCGCCGTCATACGAGTTTGAGAAGCTGCTCCCGTACCTGGACACCGAGGACCTGCCGATGGCCCGACTGGGCGGTCACGAAATCAACCCTGCGTTCGGTATTCCTGAGCCCCCGTCCGAAATCGTGCCTTTCACCGAGCGTTACCCCTGGCTGCTGACCGGGGTCGTGGCGGCGGCAGCCCTGCTGGTAGGACTGTTCCTGGCCAGTCTGATCCGCCAAGTGCGAAGCCGTCTCCGGCCGCCGGAGTGAACGATCACACATGTCAGCCGGCAACCCGTCGTAGTGATGCTGGTTTACGGGTTCAGTACCTTGTGTGCCGGTCGCGGCGTGCCGTACCATTGCAAATATGCTGCTCACCGTTTCCACCACGCATCGGCCCGCGACTGACCTCGGCTATTTGTTGCACAAGAACCCAGGGCGGTTTCAGTCGTTTCGGCTGCCCTTCGGGAGGGCCGACGTGTTCTATCCTGTGGCGGAGGCGGAGCGCTGCACCGCCGCCTTGCTGCTGGACATCGACCCGGTGGGTTTGGCGCGCCCCAGAGCCGGCCCGTCCAATGCCGCTGGTTGGCTCCAGCAATATGTCAACGACCGCCCTTATGTGGCTTCGTCGCACCTCAGCGTGGCGATCGCCTCGGTGTTCAACAGCGCGCTGGCCGGCAACAGCAGGGAACGGCCGGAGTTGGCGAGGCGGGCGATCCCATTGCAAGCCCAACTGCCCACGCTGCCGTCCCGAGAGGGGCCGCAACTGATACGCCGGTTGTTTGAACCGTTGGGCTACGCCGTTGAAATCCAGGGACACGCCCTGGATGCGGACTTTCCAGAGTGGGGAGACAGCCCGTGTTTCAGCGTGAGTCTGGAGGGAGAGGTGAGGCTGCAGGATCTGCTGGCGCACCTATACGTGCTGCTGCCGGTGCTTGATGACGCCAAGCACTACTGGGTGGGCGACGACGAGGTGGACAAGCTGCTGCGGTTCGGCGCGGGATGGCTGGGCGATCATCCGCACCAGGAACTGATCTCCTCGCGATACCTCAAGCGCCAGCGCGGTCTGGTGCGCCAAGCGCTGGCCCAACTGTCGGATGACGGCCAGGCAGATCCCGACGACGCCACCGAACGCTACCAGCATGATGAAGAGCGGCTGGAAACGCCTATCCGGTTGAAAGAGCAGCGTATCCAGGCGGTTATCTCCGCCCTACAGGGGGTCGACGCGACCACGGTGCTGGACCTGGGTTGCGGTGAGGGCAATCTGTTGCGGGAGTTGCTCAGGGAACCCGCGTTTCGTTCCATTGCCGGCATGGACGTGTCGCACCGCTCGCTGGAAACGGCCCACGCCCGCCTGCGCCTGGACACCCTGCCCGCCGCGCAGAGGGAGAGGGTGACACTCCTCCACGGGTCCCTCACCTATCAGGACCGGCGGTTGTCCGGATACGACGCTGCAGTAGCCATGGAGGTTATCGAGCATATCGACCCGCCCCGTCTGGAAGCGTTCGAGGCTGTCGTGTTCGGCGCGGCGCAACCCGGCGCGGTGATCATCACCACGCCCAATTCCGAGTACAACGCGTTGTTTGCAAACCTGCCGCCCGACCAGTTCCGGCACCGGGACCACCGCTTCGAGTGGACGCGGGCGGAGTTTCAGGACTGGTCCCGTCAGGTCGCCGCCCGCCGGGGATACGACGTTCGTTTCCAGGACATCGGGCCACAACACTCCACCCACGGCGCTCCGACACAGATGGGGGTGTTCACCCGATGAATCTGGAGATCCCGGAACTGTGCCTGGTCGTGCTGGTGGGGCCGTCGGGCTCCGGAAAGTCCACCTTCGCGGCCAGGCACTTCAAGTCCACCGAGGTGGTGTCATCCGACGCCTGCCGTGCCATGGTGGCCGACGATCCCAACGACCAGGCGGCCACTCCCGATGCCTTCGCCCTGCTCAACTACATCGCATCCACGCGCCTGCGGGCCGGACGCCTCACGGTAATCGATGCCACCAGCGTGCAGCCCCAGGCTCGTAAATCGCTGGTCGAACTGGCCCGCGAGCACGACTGTCTGCCGGTGGCCATCGTGTTGAACATGCCGGAGTCGGTTTGCCTGGCCCGCAATCGGGACCGCGACGACCGGAACTTTGGCGATCACGTCGTGCGCCGGCAGGTCCAGCAGTTGCGTCGGTCCATAAGGGGGCTGCGACGCGAGGGGTTCCGCTACATCTACGTGCTCGATACCCCCGAAGACGCGGACGCGGCCACCATTGAGCGGACGCCATCGTGGACCAATCGCCAGCATGAGACGGGGCCATTCGACATCATCGGAGACGTGCACGGCTGCTTCGACGAACTGGTGGCGCTGCTGGAGCGACTGGACTACCGTATTGAGCCCACCGGCGTCGGTGGCTCCGGAGGGGCCGGGTTTTCAGTGGACCACCCGCAGGGACGCAAGGCCGTCTTCGTCGGCGACCTGGTGGATCGTGGCCCCGGTGTCGCCAACGTGCTGAGACTGGTGATGTCGATGGTGGCGGACGGCACGGCGTTGTGCGTCGCCGGCAACCACGAATCCAAGCTCGTGCGCAAGCTGAAAGGGCGAAACGTGCAGGTGTCCCATGGGTTGGCAGAGTCGATGGCGCAGTTGGAGCTGGAACCGCCCGAATTCCAGCAACAGGCCACGCAATTCATGGACAGGCTGATCAGCCATTACGTGCTGGACGGCGGCAACCTGGTGGTCGCCCACGCGGGGATGAAGGAGGAGTACCAGGGGCGGGCGTCGGCGCGGGTCCGGGACTTCTGCCTCTACGGTGAAACCACCGGAGAGACGGACGAATTGGGCCTGCCCGTCCGCGCCGACTGGGCCGCCGGCTATCGGGGAATTGCCACAGTGGTCTATGGACACACTCCGGTGACGGAACCAACGTGGTTGAACCGCACCATCAACGTTGATACCGGTTGCGTCTTTGGCGGACGGCTCACCGCGCTGCGCTACCCCGAAAACGAGTTGGTGTCGGTCGCGGCGGCGCGGGTATATTACGAGCCGGTGCGACCCCTGGGCAGCGATGCCGAGGACGCAGGTCGGGTCACGGCCACGGATGACCGGGCCGCCAACCTGCTGGATATCGACGACGTGATCGGCAAGCGGGTGGTGTCAACCCGCCTCCGCGGCAACGTAACCGTGCGGGAGGAACAAGCGGCGGCGGCCCTGGAGGTGATGAGCCGGTTCGCCATCGATCCCCGGTGGCTGGTGTATCTCCCGCCCACGATATCCCCGTGCGAAACCAGCAAGCTTCCTGGCCTCCTTGAGCACCCGGCGGAAGTGTTCGACTACTACCGCAGCAACGGCGTATCCAGCGTGGTGTGCGAGGAGAAGCACATGGGGTCGCGCGCCGTGGTGGTGGCTGGCCGCGACGCCGAGGCCATCCAGCGGAGGTTCGGCATCCCCAGCGACAGCGCCGGCGTGTGCTACACGCGAACGGGACGCAGGTTCTTCGACGATCCGGTTCTGGAGCGGCAGTTCCTGGAGCGGGTCCGTTTGGCTTGCGCCAAATCTGGCCTTTGGGATGATTTAGAGACCGACTGGGCGGTGCTGGATTGCGAGCTGATGCCGTGGTCTATGAAGGCCCAGGAACTGCTGCGCGAGCAGTACGCGGCGGTGGGTACGGCGGCGGAGACGGGCCTGTCCTCGGCGCAGGCGCTACTGCATCAGGCGGAAGCCCGCGGCGTTGACGTCGGCGAAATTCTGCCGTCAGTCAACGAGCGTCTCCGTCTGGCGAAACTTTACCGCGACGCCTACGGCAGGTACTGCTGGCGGGTGGCGTCCCTGGACGACATCAGGCTCGCCCCCTTCCATCTATTGGCCAGCGAAGGAACCGTGCATACCGACAAAGACCACCTATGGCACCTGGACATTGCCGCTCGACTGCGCCAGGCCGACGCCGAGCTTTTCCGTGAAACCGGACACAAAGCGGTTGAACTCAACTCAGGGGCTGAGGATGACGCCATCCAATGGTGGGAGGAGCTTACCGGAGCCGGCGGTGAGGGCATGGTGGTCAAGCCCGTGAGTTTCATCACCACCGGCAAGCGAGGCCTGGTGCAACCAGCCATGAAGTGCCGAGGCAGCGAGTACCTACGCATCATCTACGGCCCCGAGTACACCCTGCCCGATAACCTGGAACGCCTGCGTAGACGTGGCTTGTCCACCAAGCGCTCCCTGGCCCTACGAGAGTTGGCCCTGGGATTGGAAGGCCTGCAACGCTTCGTCGATCGCGAACCCCTCTACCGCGTACACGAGTGTGCATTTGCGGTGCTTGCTCTGGAAAGCGAGCCGGTTGACCCACGGCTGTGACGCCCGCTAACGGCAAGGCATTTCCTACTCCACGGCAGCCGATATCCGCGACCCTGGTTCCAGACCATTCTGATAACCACTGATCGTGAGGGTCCTCGGGTCAATCACGCCTATGCTCGTCACGCTTGCGGAAGAGTTCGTCAGTTTCCCGTAACCCTGCTGGAACGTACGAAGTCCAGCTTAGTTAGCATATCTCGGGTCAATCAAATCTCTCAAACCGTCACCCAACAGGTTGAATCCCAGCACAGTCAGACTGATCAACACGCCCGGATAAATCATGAGCTGAGGTTCGCTCTGGAAAAACAGGCGTCCCTGGTTGAGCATGGATCCCCATTCCGACGTCGGAGGCTGGACTCCAAGGCCGAGAAAGTTCAACCCGGCCAGAGCCAGGATGAGGGTCCCCATTTCCAGGGACCCCAGAACGATCACCGGGGAGATCACATTCGGGACGATGTGGCGCACCATAATCCTGGTCTGACTGCAACCGATCGCGACCGCAGCCTCCACGAAGGGCCTCTCGCGCGTCTCCAGCACCAGCCCTCTCACCAGACGCGCGTAACCGGCCCATGCGACCAGAACCAGACTCATCATCACGTTCCCCAGGCCAGGTCCCAGAACGCCGACGATCGCCAGCGCCAGTATGATCCCCGGGAAGGCCAGGATCACATCGACCACGCGCATTGCCAGGTCGTCCAGGAAACCGCCAACGTACCCTGCAACTGCGCCGATCACTACGGCGATGACAACGATGAACGCGGTAGCCAATGCAGCCATGCCGATGGACAGCCTCGCGCCATGGAGCAATCGGCTCAAGAGGTCGCGGCCCAGATTGTCCGTGCCCAGAAGAAACTCGCGATTGGGAGATTCCAGACGGCTTCCCCTGTGCTGCGTATCCGGGTCGTAGGGCGCAAGAAGCGGGCCCAACAGGCCAATCGAAACCATCACAGCCACAATCAGAAGACCCACAACGGCAGCGCGGTTTCGTCTCAGCAGGCGCAGGAACCGGATGTCCAACACTTTGCTGGCAACCCGGAGACTCGGACTGGCACTCAGCATATGGTCCGATGCCCCATCACGCTCGGCTTGCTTCAGGCCCGCCGGCCAACCGGATCCTGGGGTCGATCCAGGTGTATGACACATCGACCGCCAGATTGACCAGAATGAACACCGTGCCGGCAAAGATTACGAAGCCCTGGATTACCGGGTAATCCCGGAAGGATATTGCGTCGATCATCATTCGCCCCAGGCCGGGCCACGCGAATACCGTCTCGATGACGATGGCGCCGGACAGCAGGAACCCGAGCATGGTCCCCATGACGGTGACCACCGGTATGAGGGCATTGCGCAGGGCATGCACCAGTATGACCCGACTCTCCGGCAACCCCTTGGCCCGCGCCACGCGCATGTATTCGTTGCCCATAGCCTCCAGCATGGACGACCGGAGCAGACGACTGAGCAGCGCGGCGCCGCTCAATCCAAGGGTGGTGCAGGGAAGAACCAGGTGCTGCCACGAATCCGAACCTGCGACCGGCAGCCAGTGCAGATGCACCGCAAAAACCAGGATCAGCAGGTAGGCCAGCCAATAGGAGGGCATTGCGGCTCCGATCAGGCTGAACAACCGAGCCGCCAGGTCCAATGTCGAGTCCTGCCGGATCGCCGCCAGAATGCCCAAAGGGAGTGCGATCGCCACCGCGACCATCACACCGCCGAGCGCCAGCTTGAGGGTTGACCAAAGTCGGGACGCCAGTTGGCTCCATACCGCGTCACCCGTACGGTATGAAATTCCCAAGTCGCCCTGGAGCGCCCGGTAGGTCCAGAGTCCGTAGCGCACCAGGAACGGGTCGTTCAGACCAAGTTCTTCGCGCAGTTCATCAAGCGCCGCCTGGTCGGTGGGAGGCACTCCAAAGGTGTGGTAGTAGATCGCTTCCGCCGGATCCCCCGGCGCCATGGCGCCCAGGCCGAAGGCGAGGAATGTGATGGCGATCCATACGGGAAACAACGAGAGCAATCGACGGGCAAGGTAGAAGTGAAGTCCGATACGCGTCCTCCTGTTCTACGCCGGCGGCGTGGCGGCGGGCCGGATTGAGCAGCCCGCCGCCGTCTTGAGTTGAACAAGGTTTTGGGCCGGTGGAAGCCGCTGGTCCTACGCAATCACCGGTTGGCCGTGAGAGATTCCCACCGCACGTGCAGCCGGACCGGGTGAGGATCGAAGTCCTGCACATAGTCGCGCGCCGCGTAGATTCGCGTGATGCCCACCAGAGGGATCAATGACCTGGACTCATCCACCAGGATGCCGATGGCGTCGGCCCGGTGCATCGCGGCCTCGCCGGTGGTGAGAGCGCCATTGCAGGCGTCGATTGCGTCGTCATAATGCGGCCAGCCCAGGGGACCCGGACCGAAACCCCGGGCGTACGATCCGGGCGTCTCGTAACGGCTGTAGAAGAGACTGGCCAGGAAACACGCGGAGGGGCTGTTCTGGTTCCCTATCTCAAGGAACAGGTCCCCCCGCTTGTCCTTGAGGAGGTTCGAATAGGTTGCATTGTCGGGGACGTTGGTGACCTTGAGGTCTATTCCGACCTCTCTCAGTTGAGCCTGGATGATCTCCGCAGTCTGTCCATTCTCCGGCCCTGCGGGAAATCCGTTGATGAACTCCAGGGTCAGGGGCTGGCCTTCCTTCTCCCGTATATCAGCCCCATCCGGCGCCGTCCATCCGGCCTCCGCCAGCAAAGACCTGGCCCGGTCGGGATCGTATTCATAACCCACGATGCGGTCCGCGTACTCTCCCAAAACCCCCGGCGGGCTGAAGAGTTGGCTGGCCTCGGCATAGCCGTCGAACGAGACTTCCAGGATTGCCTCACGGTCGATGGCGTAGCCCAGGGCTTCACGGACCATGATGTCCTGGGTCAGGACATACGGCTCTTCTCCGGTGAGCAGCACCATGATGTACTGGCTGGCGCTGATACCGGTGGGCAGTACCTGGATATCGTCCAAACCTTCGAGCAACGAGGTTGCTTCGGGCGGGACATCAAAGATCACGTCCACATCCCCGGCTTGGAGCGCCAGGATGCGCGTGTTGGGGTCTGGCATGAAGCGAAATTCGATCCGGTCAACCCGGGGAACCGCTCCCCAGTATTCGGTGTTTTTCCCTGCCGCAATGTGATCGTCCTTGACGTACTCGACGTATTGGAATGGGCCGGAGCCTATGTGCACCCCGTCGAGCGGGTTGGCTCCAGGAGCCCGTACGCCGTAGGCCGAGTGAGCCAGTTCCTCGGGCAGCCGCAGGTGCGGCTTGACGGGTGTTATGTCCACGGTGAACTCGTCCACCGCGGCGGCTGAACTTGCGTCGATCCTCAGCCGGTTTCCGCCCGCGCCCTGGGACCAGTACGTCGCCACCATTTCGACCACGGCCTGGGAGGTGAATGCCTGGCCGTCATGAAACGCCACGTCTTCCCGCAGGTGGAAACGCCAAGACCCGGTGTCTTGGCGGTACTCCCATGATTCTGCCAGCATCGGCTCAAGCTGGAAATCATGGTTCACCAGCACCAACTGGTCGAAAATGTTCACGTTGAGGGGGTACATGCCGATGTTCAGGCGGCTCATATCATTCGCGTCGTTTCGGTAGGTATCGGCGACGGCGCCCACCCGCAGTTCTACCGGCTCACTCTGCATCGCCGCGGTTGGCACGGGCGTGGGTTGGGCCTGGACCTGGGGCGCTGCGGTCGCGACCGGCGCGGTGTCAACCGGCGCGGAGGATTGTGGCGCTGCATCCGGTTGTTGAGCGCCGCCACAGGCCAGAATCCATAGGGTCATGGTCGCCAGGATGACGGTGAAGAATCGTCCGGTAGGTCTCATTGTGCTGCTCCTTTCCCGCTGTGATGTTGACCAGACTTGTGTCCTGATTGGGAAATGAGAGACGCCGGGACCGTTTTCGTTCTTGCGGTCGGAAGTCGCGACTGAACAAACAGAAACCCCGGCATCTACTCTGCCGGGGTTGAAATCTTTCGTTAGCCTCGGGATTTCCTGTCGTATTCGACTGGGAATCCGATGGGCCTATCTCTGTTTGGCGCAGAGTAGTGCTCCACCTTCCCGGGCAGGTCTCCTGGCTTGCGGATCAGCACCTGACCGACACCTTCCCATCCATGTTGGTGGACAGTGGTTTTCGTCAGTCGGCTCCCCGCTTACAGTGGCGCAACCGCGGCGGTTTTTCACCGCCTTCCCTATTAAACCGTAATGGTGCGCCGGGGGTGCTATTCGATTGTTAATGGGCTATCGTTAGCTCAGATCATAGTCAAGCGCTCGAAGGTTGTCAACGGTCCTGATGAATTACCTGTACGTGGCTCCGAAACGGCGCTTGGCGAAGGGGCGACTTACGAAGTCGGGAACGCTGACACGCCAACACAGCAGGCGAACTTGGGAAGATGTTCAGCCGCAACGAACCGGAGCCGGGCTTACGGCCCGTGGCAGCGGCGTTGGGAGCGATCATCAGCGCAAATCGCCGGCGGAAAACACCAGGTCCCAGCCTGGGCGCAACTCTGCGAGGCAGTTCGGCGGACGGGTCAGACGTAGCTGCGCGTACAGGAAGGGAGCGGTAGAGCGCGCAATCGCGACCGGACGGAGCTGAACTGGTTTTCCCAGGGCCAATTTTGGGGGAGATGCAGGGTGAGGCATCCGGCCAGAGAGAAGAGGCGTCGTCGGAGGGTCTTGGTGGTTGCCACCGACTCCCCCACCCGATGCGCGCCGCCCAGCGAGCCACGTTATGGGCATTCACTCCGTATAGAGTACGGGGCAAGCTCTGGACGGCCAGCCGGGCGGCGTTGGCGGGAAAACGTCCCGTGGGAAAGTGGTTCAGCCCCACGCTGTAGTTGAGATCGCGAATGGCCTTCTTCACGTCGGCGTGGCGGCGATAGTCAGCCTTCAGTTCCGAGGTGTCGCCCTCCCGGTCGGTGATGAAGGCGTGATATCTACAGGTGGCGAACAACGCCAGTTGGGAGCCGGGGGTGGGCTTCACCCGCCAGATGATGCGGCGCATCTCCCCGGTCAACTTGGTGGTCCACCAACTCGCCCACTCCCAGATGGTGCGCCTCGGTGACCGGCAGGGTCAGTCAAGCGTTGGCCACCAGGCGGTCATCGTCGAAGGCGACGGGAACGCGGTCGGGCGCTCCGGTGGTAGCATCCGATGGGTGCTCGCCACCGCCACACTCATCCTTTCGGTGGACTGGGGGATTAAACCGCTCCCGCTTCGCGCAGCGCCGCCACTTCCGCGCCGCTATATCCCAGTAGCCCGGTCAGGACGGCTTCGGTATCCTGGCCCAGGGTTGGCGGCGGCGCGAAGCTATCGGGGCTGCCGGTCTTGATGGGGTTGCCCGCGGTGCGGTAGGCGCCGGCGACCGGATGGTCGATTTCCACCACCATGTCGCGCAGCTGCACCTGCGGGTCGGCCAGGGCCTCGCCGATGTTGTTGACCGGGCCGCCGGGCACATCGTACTTCAGCAGCAGTTGCTCCCACTCGGCGCGCGGCTTCGTAATGAAGCCTGCGGTCAGGGCTGCTTCGAGCGCATCGCGGTTCTCGATACGGGCGGGGGCGGTGGTGAAGCGCGGGTCTTCATCCATGCCCCGCAGCGCTTCGATTTCGCCGGCCATCATGCGCAGGGTCTTCATGGCGAATTCCTGGCTGGCGCAGTGAACCTGCACGTATTTGCCGTCGGAGCATTGGAAGGCGCCCACGGGCAGGTTAGACGGGTGGCTGGAGCCGATGGGCTGCGGCACCTCGCCGGACACGAGGTAGAACTGCCCCAGGTGGGCTTGCAGGGCAATCTGAACGTCCAGCAGGGAGATGTCCAGGTGGCGCCCCTCGCCGGTGCACCGCCGCCCGTACAACGCGGAGGCGATGCTCAAGGCGGCCACGTAGCCGCCGACCATGTCGCCCACCGGAAAGCCCATGAACACCGGCGGCTGGCCGGGGTTGCCGGTGACGCTCATCCCGCCGCCCATGGCCTGCACGATGCCGTCGAAGCCGGGCCGCTCACGGTACGGCCCCTCTTGCCCGAAGGCCGACAGCGAGCAGGCGATGATGGAAGGGTTGATTGCCTGCAACGATTCGTAGCCCAGTCCCAGGCGCTCCAGCACCGAGGGCCGGAATGCTTCCAACACCACGTCGGACACGGCTACGAGCCGGCGGCAGACTTCCCGCCCCTCCGGAGTTCGCAGGTCTATGGTTGCGCTCTTCTTGTTGCGGTTGAAGTTCAGGTAATAAGCGCTTTCGCCGCCGAGGAAGTGGGGGCCGATGCGCCGCGACATATCCCCCACGCCGGGCTGCTCGATCTTGATTATCTCAGCGCCCAGGTCGCCCATCGTCCGCGCCGCCATGGGACCGGCGATAGCCTGTGACATTTCGAGGATGCGGACACCTTGCATCGGAGGGGTCATATTCTCTTGCCCATCTTCACTGCTTGATGCTCTATTCAGTGGACAGGAGGGCTGCCAGCTCTCGCACGTCCTCCATTTCGTCCAGCGATTCTATGGCGGCGATGATTTGTTGCTGGCGTTCCGGGCTGATGACCGTCGCGGTAAGGACGGCGAACTTATCTTTTAGTTCGTCCCACGACAAGGCATTCTCCGGGTCGCCCTTGGGGTATCGGATGTCGCTGCGCAGGCAGCGTCCGTCGGCGGTGGAGACCTCAGCCCAGGCGCGCCACTCGCGGGGGAAGTGGGCGTCCACCTCCGGGTCGGTCACACACTTCACCCGCGGCAGGATGCGCTTTATCTCCGGGCGGTCAGGCACTCCGTCGGCGTATTCCTCCAGCGACGCGCGGCCATAGGCCAGGGCCACCGCCGCGCCGAAGGGCATGGAGAACTGCATATCCACGACTGTTTTGGGGTTGGCCTTGTCCTCTTCCGGAGACGCTATTATCTTGAAACCGCCGCTGAGTAATCCCACGGTCACTTCCTCGACGTCATCGGCCTCCAGACCATGGGTGTTGCGGATGTCTATCAGGCAGTCTATGGGTCCCTGCTTGTAACGGCAGCAAGCATGGGGCTTGATTGCCGTGCGGGTAATCAGATATTCGTCCCCCAGGTCTTGCAGCACCAGCGACATGTCGGGGTCGCCGGAATAGGCTTGCAGGAAGCCGTCGCGCCCCTCGAGGATGGTGGTGGGGCCGGTGTAGCCGGAGCGGGCCAGCAGGGCCGCCCACGAACCGCTGTGCGAGGCCCAGCCGGGATGGAGTCGCTTGGTCCAGGCTCCCTGCGCCAGGTACTCCATGCTGCCGGCGGTCTGGCTGCCCGCGATGCCCAGGGCGTGGATGAAGTCGTCGCCCCGCAGCCCCAGCAGCCGCCCGGCCACTACCGCAGCGCCGAAAGCCCCGCAGGTGCCGGTGGGATGGAAACCCCGCCCGTAATGCTCGGCAGGCTGCAATGCGCGGCCCAGCCGCACGATGACGTCGTACCCCGCAACCACTGCGGCGATGAAGTCCTTGCCCGACACATGGGCCAGGTCGGCCATCGAAAGGGCGGTGGTAAAGGCCACCACGCCCGGATGCAGCGACGCCTCGTTGTTCACGTCGTCCATCTCTATGCTGTGAAAGGCGGTGCCGTTGGCCATCGAAGCGTACTCCGGCAGCGCTCGATAGGGCGTACCCACGATCACCGACGGCCCGGAGCGGTCCAGCCGCTGCAGCGCATCAACGACGGCGCGCGCCGAGCCGGTGGTGGAGCCGTTGAGCGTGACTGCGGCGAAGTCCAGGCACAGGTACTTGGCCCAGTCGATCACCTCCGGCGGCAGATCCTCGTAATCGAGCGCCTGCGCGAAGTTGCCCAGGACGCGGGTCATACCGGTTTCGTTGTTGTTCCGAACCATTTCAGATGACCTCCAGCAAGTATTACAACGACGGTTATCAAAATACTATTTGTCGCGTCCGACCGGTTCGCATCAGCGTAATGTACTCGCCGAATCCAGCCCGCCTACAAGCCCGACTCGTACAGGAAGTCGCCGGTGGGGTAGTTGTTGAGCAGATGGCGGGCGATGACCAGGCGCTGAATCTCGTTGGTTCCCTCTCCGATCATCATCAGCGGAGCGTCGCGGAAGTGGCGCTCCAGCGTCAGGTCCTGGGTGTAGCCGTAGCCTCCGTGGATGCGCATGGCGTCGGTGGCGACCTGCAAACACATCTCGCTGGCGAACAGCTTGGCCATTCCTGCCTCCATGTCGGCGCGCTCGCCCCGGTCCTTCTTCTCGGCGGCGTGGAGCACCATCAGGTGGGCCGCCTGTATCTGGGTCGCCATGTTGGCCAGCATTATCTGCACGCTCTGGTGTTCTCCGATGGGTTTGCCGAAGGTTTGGCGCTGCCTGGCGTATCGCGTGGATTCTTCCAGCGCGGCCCGCGCCACACCCAGGCAGCGGGCGGCAACATTGATGCGGCCCAGCTCCAGCCCGCTCATTATCTGATAGAACCCCCTGCCCTCCTCGCCGCTGACCAGGTTCCCGCCGGATACGCGGTAGTCCTCGAAGGACAGTTCGCAGGTATCCACGCCCTTGTAGCCCAGCTTCGGTATGTCCCGCACCACGTTGAAGCCCGGCCCCTTCTCGGCGATGAAGATGCTGATGCCGCGTCGGGGCGGGTCGGCGTTCGGGTCGGTCTTGGTGACCAGGGCGAAGGTGTTGCCGTGGCGCCCGTTGGTAATCAGACTCTTGCTCCCGTTTACCACGTATTCGTCGCCTTCGCGGACGGCGCGAGTCTCGATGGCCTGGACGTCGCTGCCCGCGTTGGGCTCGGTGATGCAGATGCCGCCGCGCTTCTCGCCAGTGGCCATCAGGGGCAGGAATCGCTCCTTCTGCTCCGGTGTTCCGTGGGTCGTGACCATGTAGGCCATGATGAGGTGGGAGTTCAGTATCCCGCTCAGGCTCATCCATCCCCGGCAGATTTCCTCGATGACCAGGGCGTAGGACGTGACATCCAGCTCAAGCCCGCCGTACTCTTCGGGGATCACCGCGCCGAACAGGCCCAACTCCTTCATACGCTCCACCAGCTCGAAGGGGTACTCGTCGGCGTGTTCCATTGTCTGGGCGACAGGTTGGACTTCCCTGCGGACAAACTCTCTGATGGTGGCGACCATGCCGCGCTGCGCTTCAGTCAATTGAGGCAAAACCGCTCCTGAAACTGGGCTGATTTCGTGGTGGCATTTTATCACGCGTCGGGCGCAGCCAGGTTTGACACCCCACGGGCGGCGCACTAGACTCGCCTGTAACCGCGCTGCCCGACAATCATCGGCGAGTGTTTTATTGTCAAATGATGGCAGCCGCTCCCGCTTTCGCCTTCCAAACGCTCGATATAGTGAGGTATCGCAATGCCCGACCAGCCAGAATACCTAGACCTGCTCAACGACATTCGCCTGCAGGAGCACCGGGCCGGAGCCTACCTCAAGGCATGGGCCGATAAGACCGAGCATCCGGGGCTGAAGGCCTGCCTTTCCGTGGTAGCCGAGCGCGAGACCAGCCACGGGGACATCTTCGACCGGCGCATTCGTGAGTTGGGCGGCACCCCCGAGGACAAGGACGACGCCCTATTTGCCGAGCGGCTGCGCGTGGCCGGTTCGGACATGACCGACAAGGAAAAGATCGTCTGGATGCGCGAAGCCCAATCTCGTGTAACCCTGCCCACCGTCCGCCAGCGCTATGAAGCCGCCTCAGTTGATGAGTCTGTCGACCAGTTGACCCGCTCTCTCATCAAATGGTTCACCGAGGTGGAGGACGACTCCGGCGCCTCCATGCGGGCGGTGTACGCCGAGATCGAACAGGAGGACTAACCGGATGAAATTCGGAGCCTTCTTCGTGGGCCAGCGCCCCCTGCTGCACGAACAATACGCCGACGAGAGCAAGATCAATCCCAACCCGGTCAGCCGCACCGACGTCGAGGTCTACGAGGACATTCTGCGCGGCGCGGAATTGGCGGAGGAACTGGGCTTCGACTCGGTGTGGATTGCCGAGCACGCTTTCAGCGAACACAGCATCATCAGCTCTCCCCACAGTCTGCTGGCCGCCATCGCCGCCAAGACCAAGCGGGTCAAAGTGGGCGTGGCCTGCACCATAGTGCCGTGGCACGCTCCACTGCGGCTGGCGCAGGACCTGGCTACGCTGGACATTATCAGCCGCGGACGCCTGATTGTCGGGGCCGGCCGCGGCTACCAGAAGCGGGAGTTCGACATCTACGGCCTGGACATCGCCGAATCCCGCGACCGTTTCATCGAGGGCATGGACATCGCTATCAGGTCGTGGACGGAGGACACCTTCTCCTACGACGGCGACTATTTCAGCTTCCCGGAAGTGCGGGTTATTCCCAAGCCGGTGCAGCAGCCGCATCCGCCCATATTTATGGCGGTCACGCACAGCCCGGAATCGGTAGAAATCGCCGTCCGCAACCGTTGGGGTTTGTTCACCGTGGGCAGCAGTTTCTTCCCTGCTTCGCCGGACTCCGACCAGAACCTGATTAACCTCTACCGCCGGCGGATGCTGGAAGAGGGGACGGCGCCCGATGACATCGAGGTCGCCGCCGTCCGCAACGTTTATGTGGCTCCCACCGACGAGGAAGCCATCGAACTGCTCGTGCCGCGCCTGGAATGGGCTGGCGACATGGGGGACTTCCTGCGCCGCCCGCTCTCCGACGTTGTGCGGGCCTCAGGGGTGCGTGGCTATGAGCACTACGTTCAAGACCCCTTTATCGAGCCGGATCTGGTGGCCGAGCGGGGCAAGGAAGGCATGGCAGCCATCGGCAGCCCCGAGAAGGTCACGGCAGCCATCAAGGAACTGGAAGAGAACCACGTCACCCACTTCATCAGCTACCTGGACGCCGGGGGCCTGTCTTACGACCAGGTGTCCAGCTCGTTGCACCTGTTCGCCGAAAAAGTGATGCCCAACTTCCGCTAAGGCCCTGAAACCGACATAAGAGGAGCGAACCGCATGGGAATAGCCTCGGCGCTGATGGAGACCGGGGTAGCCACCACCGATCTTTCCACGCTCCCCGAGACCGACAGGCCGATCTATGGAATGCAGTCGCTTGCACTCTAACTGGCGGTCTAAGAGTGCGAACCGAGTGCGACCGGGCGGAGCCCAAGAAGCAAGCCGAAACTTTCCGCCGCGTCCTAAAAGCTGCCGTCAGTACGTCCACGGATCGCGGGGACGGTCGTTAGGGAGTCCGCCCCCCTGTGTTGGCAGGGGAGATGGGGGTCATCTTTGGTATCGAGGGTGGTTCCGACGACAGCGTGAATTATTCTGCAAAGCCTCAAGGTCCCGGACCGTCTCAGGCTCGGGTCTGCCGCTGGTTGTTTTTTGACTGCAATGGCTTTATCCACTCCGGTATGGTAATTCGCACTGGGCCGCCGTCGGCCAGCACCACCGAATCGGGCAGGCGGCCTGGATTCGGCACCAGTCCTTGGGTGAGAGCCGCGAAGTCGCATTCCACATCGTACGCGTACGGGGCATTCAGCAGCCATGGTTCCCGTTCTGCTGCGTAGCGCCGCGGGATTCGCCGCGGCTGGTAGGCCCACTGCCGCACCGTAAGGAATTCTTCCAGGCTGTCCGGCTCCGGCGGTTTCCATAGCTCGGACGCCGTGGCCTTCATGTGTCCGTTGGGCCATTGGTATTCCACCTCATCCGATGTGCAGGAGTTATCGGCCGAAATCGCCAGCTTACGAAACGGTTCTCGCCAAAGTACTCGAGCGGCCATCGCGGTCAAGCGGTGTGCGATGAACTGTCTGATGAACAGCACGCCAGGAGGCCCACCTTGCGCAGGCTTCACATAACTCCGAATGTTCACCTGCCGGAAGTTCCTCGGGCGTAGCGCGATGCCGGCGCACCGGTGATCCGATACCGTCAGACCCACCAGGCTGACGTAAGCGCTACCGTGCCAGCAATGCGGAATCAGGCCTGGGGTAAGCAGCGGCTTGATCGCTTTAGGCTCAACAGCCCACGAGCAGATCAGCAGGTTGGACCATTGAAAGGAAATCGGATGTAGCGTCATTGGCTCTCTTTGTTGCTATGCTCGGGGCACTGTGCGAGTCGTCTCGTCATAATAGACGAGGGTCCCGCCGGCATCACACGTCCGGGTCAGAGGGGACCGCCACGTTGACCTGACAAGACCCTGGGACAGCGCACATCTACCTGCCTGGGGGCGCCTCACGCCATCGGGACAACCCCTCAGCACCGTCCCGGTCCGTAAGGAAAGGACTGGTCATCGTCAGCCTCTGACCGAAACAGGCGCATTGAATTCGGCTTGGTCCCGTTGCGCGGAGACCGTGAGCAGTTGGAGGCGGCGATATCGCAGGAGAAGGTCCCAAGGGACACCATCGATATTGAAGTTGGATGCCAGGGCGGCGCACTGTCGCGCATCGAATTCGGAGCAGCTCCCAGCGAGGAATTGCGCCGTGCCATCGACCACTCTCTGGAGGTCGTTTCCCAGGCCGATTATGGGGAGACGGTGTCGATGAAGTTGACGATCATGAACAGCAGCGATCAACCAGTGCAGTTCTACACCGGCAGTTCTCCCCACGACTTTGTCGTCTCAACGGTCAATGACCAGGAGGTTTGGCATTGGAGGTGCGGAAAGACCTTTCAGATGATAATGAGGGAAATCAACCTGGAACCCGGTGAGGAGCTCGTGCTGGTAGGCGAGTGGGAGCAGATGAGCAATTGGGGAGAACCCGTCCCGGCAGGAACTTACTTGATCAGAGGCATGCTCATAATGGAACCAGGCGGCATACTAGCGACGCCGCCCCAAAAGTTGATGGTGCTCAATTGACGCCCACGGGTTTGGTTGGTCGTACGCCCATGGAGACCTTCGTCGTCTTGGCTAGACTTTGCGCAAAATTTAGAAAAAGTATAAAGACAGGGTAAGCTGGCCTGACCCCACTTTCGACGGAAAGGCCCGACCATGCTCACCCTGCCCGATGCCATTGTACCGATACTCGCTCCCTTCGCAACGCTGTTCACCAACCCGACCTGGCAGAAAGCCCAGCTCCTGATGGTGGGCGCGATTCTGGCCACCGGTCAGCGCACCGTGGCCGCGGCCCTCCGTGTCATGGGGCGCAGCGACCAGGACGACTACGCCCGCTACCACGAGGTGCTCAATCGGGCGGTGTGGTCGCCCCGTGAGGCGGCCCGCATCCTGCTCCTGCTGCTGCTCCAATACCTGGATCGCGGCGACGGTCCGTTGATCTTCGGCGTGCGATCATTGACCAATCGGGAAACCCTGGAACGGCGTCGCGGCGCCAAGATCAGAGCCCGTGGTATCTACCGGGACGCGGTGCGTTCCAGTCGCCACCAACTGGTCAAGGCCAGTGGCCTGCGTTGGATCTCCCTGATGTGGCTGGGGCAGGTGCCCTGGGCGGGACGCCATTGGGCGTTGCCGGTGCTCACCGTGTTGGCGCCATCGTCGCGCTACCACCAGCAGCAGGGACGCCGGCACAAGAAGATCACCGACTGGGCCAGGCAGATGGTCATGTCCGCCTGAGGCGGACGCCGATGGCTGCCCCATCGCCCTCTGGTGCTGGTGGGGGACAACGCCTACGCCGTCCTCGATCTGCTCCACTGCTGCCAGTCGCTGCGTGAGCCGGTGACCCTCATCGCCAGGCTGCGCCTGGACGCCGCTCTCTACGCCCCAGCGCCCACGCGCCAGCCGGGTCAGAATGGCCGGCCAGCCCTGAAAGGTCCCCGGAGACCGTCGCTGAAAACCCTGCTCGAACAGGCCGACGTGCCGTGGACCGGCGCCGAAGTCTCTTGGTATGACGGCGCCACCCGCACCGTGGAACTCACCTCCCAGACCGCAGTGTGGTACCGCTCCAGCAAACCGGCGGTGACCATCCGTTGGGTGCTGGTCCGAGATCCCGAGGGTGCCTTCGATCCCCAGGCCCTGCTCTGCACCGACCCATCGGCGGACCCGACCCAGATCCTGGAGTGTTTTGTGCTGCGCTGGTCCGCCTCTGGCGGAAAGTCACCTTCCAGGAAGCGCGCACCCATCTGGGCATGGAGACCCAGCGCCAGTGGTCCGACCTGGCCATCGCCCGCACCACGCCGGCTCTGCTGGGCCTCTTCTCCTGGACCACCCTGGCCGCCCACGCCTTGCAGAAACATCATCCCATCTCCCAGCGTACCGCCGCCTGGTACGACAAACCATCGCCGACCTTCGTGGATGCCATCGCCCTGGTGCGTAGGCACCTGTGGCTGGTGTCGGAGGGTTTTTCACTGTCTGCGGCCAGCAACGATATGCAGGAACTCCCCACCACCCTGTACCACCGAATGGTGGACTCCCTCGCTTACGCCGCTTGAGATGCGCAAAGCCCAGGTAAGGTGTCAAGGATTTATCACGTTACTTGGGGGAGGCGTCAGGACCCAGGGGGCGCCACGCTGTGCGACGGCGTGGAGGCGCAGCAGGAGCTTGCGCATGACCGCCACCAGGTCCACCTTACCGGGTCTGCCCCGCTGGAGCAGTCGCTGATGAAAGCAGCGCAATTCAGCATCGACGCGTATGGCCGACAGCGCTGCCAGGTAGACCACCCGACGCACGACACCCTGACCGCCACGGATGGCGCGAGGTCTATGTTGTTTGCCACTGTCCCGGGACCAAGGGGCCAGACCGACCAGGGCGGTCAAGGCCTTGGCGTCCCAGTTGTCCAACTCGGGCAATTCGGCCATCAGGGTGGTGGCGGTGATTGGTCCCACGCTAGGCACGGTGCGGTACAGGGCGGCGCGTTGGTTCAGAGGGGCAGCGCGCTTCAAGACCTCCTGGTACTCCCGATCCACTTGAGCAACCTCCTGATCCAGCCAGGCGATATGGCGCTCGGTGGACTGGATCGCCCGGTCAGCAAGGTCTCGACCCAGTCGGTTACGTTCCTGCACCCTTTGGGCCACCAGTTGCTGGCGTCGGCGCAGCAGGTCCCGCCACTCCCGCTGTCCCGGTTTGGGCAACTGGGGCTCCGGTTGGGGAAACAGGCGGCCGTAACGGGACAGCGCCTGGGCGTCCAGATGATCGGTTTTGGCTTCATAGCCGCATACCCGAGCAAAGGCTCTCACTCGGTTGCGGTGAGCTACCTACACCGGAAAGGGGACGTCCCTCAAACGGCGCTCCAACCCCCGTTTGTAACACCCAGTGTTTTCGCACACCACTATCGTGGTGCCCTCCTTCCGCAAGTGGCGCAGTGCGCCTCAGGCGCATCAATTCCTTGAGCGGTGTTGTGAAAGCAGTTCACCACACCCTCCGCTATCGATACATCCAAACTGGCTTTGCTTACGTCAATGCCGGCTACCGCTACCATCATTGAGCCTCCCAGTGTAATAATGGCGGTGTCCTCCACACTTGCCGATCCGGGCCTCAGGCTCGGGTATCCGTTCGGAGAGACGCCCGGGCGGGAGGGGCGTCCAACTTTGGCCCAGCGCAGCCTGGAGTAATGGTCCGGCTCATCCAGTGGGTACTCGACGCTCCCATCTCGCCTGCCCTACAAATTGGCCCATCTACAGAGCTACTGCAACATACAAGTGGGTACGCGTGAGAGCATCGGCTCTCACGCGTACCCAGTTTGAGTTGAGGGGTTGAAAAAGGTCGGTCTCTCCGGGTAAGGAACGGGTTACGAAGCACCGTTGCCACCTGGGGAGGCCGACCATGCCATGGTATCACCGCATCGCCACCTTTCTGAATCACTCGTTGCCGGAGTTCCGTGCCACCCGCCGCACCAATCTGGCTCTGCTCACTGCGGCAATTCTCCAGCGTCGCACCCTTGCCATCTCTGTGTTGGTGCGCTCGTGGCAGGTTCAGGTACCCTACTCGCACCACCAGCGTAAGAAAAGGCTCTTTCGCTTTCTGTCCAACACCGGCTTTGACACCGTGGCGGTGCAGACGGCGCTGCTGGGACCCATCTGTCAGGCAACTCGGCTTCGGGGACTGACGCCGATCATGATTGACTGGTCTGATCTGGGTCAGGGGCGCAACGGTCTGTTCGCTGCGGTCTGTTTTCGGGGTCGGGGGTTGCCGCTGCTCAGTTGGGTTTCCACGCCGGAAGAGCTGGACCCGTCCCAGAACCGAGTGGAGGAGTTTTTCATCGGACGGTTGTTGCGACACCTGCCCAACCACATCCGGCCCCTGCTGCTGGCTGACCGGGGCTTCGGACGGGCCAGCCTGATCCACTTCTTGCAACAGATGCCCAACCACACCGGCTACCCAGTGGACTACGTAGTCCGCCTCAAGGGCGACGTGGTGGTCCAGAGCGCCCACTATCGTGGTCGGTTGCGGGACTATCCCCTGCGCAAGGGCCGCATCCTGTTCTGGCCTCAAACCCTCTACCGCTCCGATGGCGCCGTGGTGATCAACCTGGTGCTTTATTGGGCCAGAGGCCATCGGGAACCCTGGTACCTGGCCACGTCGCTCACCGACCCGCGTAAAGCAGTGCGGATGTACCGGAAGCGGATGCAGCCGGAGCAGTACTTCAAGGATGGCAAGCAGCGCTTCGGGCTGAACCGAAGCACGGTCACCACCACCGATCGGCTGCAACGGTTGCTGGTGGGATTGCTGTTGGCCTGCTGCCTGCTGATATTGGCGGGAATGCGAGTGTCCCAAACCTTCCGGCGACAGGTGTGCTCCCGCGGGAAGCTGGGCATCCTGCACTTGGGTTACGAATACTACCTCGCCACACCCGACCCACCGGACAACCTCTTCCCCATTCAACGCCACCAAACCGGGTACGCGTGAGAGCATCGGCCCGTTTGACGGGATGTTGCCGCCGGCGTAGCATGGATGACTATAGCCGCGTTTTTGCTCTTTCAACCCTACGGGAGGCGCTGATGACTACCACCCAGGACAACACCGCTGACATCCGCCAGGCCGTTCAGGATCGTTACGGCCAGCGTGCCCGTCACGTTATCGAACTGACCGACGTCACCCCCGTGGACGTCGGCTGTGGCGCGGAGGACTGCGGACTCGGCGCCTGCGGCGCAGACGATTGCGGTTACGACGCTGCCGCAGGTGGGTGCGACTCAACCGAAGCCGTCGCCTGCTGCGGGCCCGCCGACACCGAGCACGCCATGGCCCTGTACAACGATGCTCAGCTCCAGGGACTCCCCGTGGAAGCCATGGCCGCCTCGGCCGGCTGCGGCAACCCCACGGCGCTGGCTGACCTGCGTCCCGGAGAAACCGTGCTGGACCTCGGATCCGGCGGTGGCATCGACTGCTTCATCGCCGCTGACCAGGTGGGCGACTCCGGCCACGTTATCGGCCTCGACATGACCCCCGACATGCTGGCCCTGGCCAACGCCAACCGCGACCGCATGGGCGTGACCAACGTCGAATTCATCGAGGGCCATCTCGAAGACATCCCACTGCCCGACGCCAGCGTCAACGTGATCATCAGCAACTGCGTGATCTGCCTCTCCCCTGACAAGGACGCCGTGTTTCGCGAAGCGTTCCGCGTGCTGACCCCGGGCGGCCGCCTCCACGTTTCCGACATGCTCGCCCTGACAGAGGACGGCCCTCGCGTCACCGACGCCGAGTCCTGGGTATCCTGCGTCGGTGGCGCAGAGTATCGCGAAACCTATCTGTCCCGCATGGTAACCGCCGGTTTCACCAACATAGAGACCATCGACGAAGCCGTCCGCTGCGACGATGATGACGTTTCATTGAACGTCGCCAGCGTCAAGGTATCGGCCCAAAAACCCGCGTGAATTTCCCTCCGACCCGATGGCCGGAGCCCTTTCTCCCGGAACCCTTGCCCTTAACAGGGAAGGGCTTGGTCTGCTATCACGGTCCGGCCTTTGCAGTTATAATGTCGACCAGATGAGCCTGAGGGGTTTCAGGTACGCCGTATGTCAGAATCACCACAGCAAAACGTCAACGACGACTACGCGCGCCGGTTCATGCCGCCCGAGCGTCGCCGCCAAATGGCCGTCGAGGAATCACCGTCGGATCAACCGTCGGAGCCGGTTGCCCCCGAGCCTGCGGTTGCGGTAACGGTAACAGAGGATCCCGTCTCGCCGCCGGTTGCCGAAACCATCGTTGACGCCGCCGAGCCCCCCGTCTCGCCCCAAGCGCCCGTCTCGCCCAATGGAGTCGCGGAGCCCCCGACGCCCACGGCCACCCCAGTCGTCAACCCCCGTCCGGCCTCCGAATCGGTCCGGTGGGATGAACCGGCGGACAAGCCTCCGCCCTACGTCGAAGCCAACGACCTGTTCAAAATCTTCAAACCGGCTGATTTGGAAGTTGTCGCGCTCCGCGGCGTTGACCTCGAAATCCAGGGTGGGGAGTTGGTCGGCATCGTGGGCGCCAGCGGTTCCGGCAAGACCACCCTCCTCAACATCCTCGCCGGTCTGGAGCGCCCATCCGCCGGCCGGATTCGCGTGGGCGAACGCGACCTGCTGGACATCAGCGACCGGGAGTTGGTGGCCTACCGCCGCCAGGACGTCGGCTTCGTGTGGCAGGCCACCGGCCGCAACCTGGTACCCTACCTCAACGTGCGCGACAACATCGAACTGCCCCAGGCAATCTCCGGAACCGGACGCAAGCAGCGTCGCGAACGTGCCCAGGAACTCCTCGAAGCCCTGCAGATGTCCGACAAGTCCGCCCGCTACCCCTCGGAGTTGTCCGGCGGTGAGCAGCAACGCGTCGCCATCGCCGTTGCTCTGGCCAATAACCCGCCCCTGCTGCTGGCCGACGAGCCCACCGGCGAACTGGACACCGCCATGGCCGAGGACGTGTTCCGGATGCTCCAGCGCATCAACCGTCAGTTCGGCGTCACGGTAATCATCGTTACCCACTATGCCGGCATCGCCCTGTGGGTGGACCGCGTCATACGCATCCGCGACGGCCGCATCGGCTCCGAATCGTACCTGCGCGCTTCGTACCAAGGCGATCAGGGCAGCGAGGAGGAATTCCTCGTCGTCGACCGCGCCGGTCGCCTGCAACTGCCCCGCGAGTACATGGAGCGGTTCCAAAACCTCAACGGCGCATGGGAAGGCCTGGCCAGCACCGGCATGACCGAGGACGGCGGGGAGGTGTCCCTGCGGCCCGCCGCCGCGCCCCACCGCAGTCGCGAGCGTTCGGCGCGAATCGGACGCGAGTCCGATAACCGAGGATAACGTCGGCTATGGTCAACGGAACAGCGGCTCTGGCCGCCGATTCGGTGGTCCGCGAGTTCGGCGAGGGCGAGAGTGCCGTCAGGGCTGTCGACGGAATTACCGTCAACATCGCCCCTGGCGAATTCGTTGCCCTGGTCGGACGGTCCGGCTCCGGCAAAACCACCTTGCTGAACCTGCTGGCCGGCCTGGACCGGCCCAGCGAAGGCAAGGTTTGGTTCGAGGGCAGAGAGCTTTCCAGCCTGCCCGAAAAGGACCTGGTCGCCCTGCGCCGTGAGCGGATCGGGTTCGTGTTCCAGTCCTTCGGTTTGATCCCGTTGCTCTCCGCTTTTGAAAACGTTGAGCTCCCCCTGCACATCGGCGGGGTTTCCTGGCGGGAACGTCGCCGCCGCGCCAACGAGTCCCTCGAGTTGGTCGGCCTGCTGGGACGTTCCGGCCATCGCCCGTACGAACTGTCCGGCGGCGAGCAGCAGCGCGTCGCGATTGCCCGGGCCCTGGTGGCTGGGCCCTCGGTGGTGTTCGCCGACGAGCCCACCGGCGAATTGGACAGCGTGACGGCCGAGAGCATCGGCGGAATCATGCGGGAGATCGCCGCCACCCGCGGCGTGACCGTAGTGACCGCGACCCATGACCTGATGCTTGCCGACATGACCGACCGCCGTCTCCAGATGGCCGATGGCCGCATCACGGCAGTCCAGGACTGACCGCTTCCACGTCCGCCGTTTGCCCCGTCACCAGCGTCGTGGTATATTTTGGCTTGTAAACAAGTATCCAGAAGCGCAAAACCACGGAGTATTGCATGGCTTACGTAACGCCCCGAGAAGGCGAACCGCCCGAAAGTTTGGTTAACAGGTTCCGCGCGTCGGTTCAGCACGCAGGCATCCTGCGGGAGTTGAAGGACCGGCGATTTTTCCGGTCCAAGGCCCAGAAGGAACGATTGGCCGCCCAGCGCGCGGCACGCCGCCGACGCCGGCAGCGCCGCTAGGATGCCCGCCGGCCTCGCCGGCTAACGCTCCACGCCAGACATCGCGGCCTTAACGCGCCAATTTGACCGCCCAGTAACTGGACACCGCATTCGGCGCACCAGCGTCGGGTCGGGCTCAGTCTGCGTGCCTGACCTAGCGGTCAAATCCCCGAGCGAGATAAAGGAGGGAAGGTTTGCCTCGTTACGATTATCGGTGTACCGAATGCTCAAATGAGTTTGAATTGGTTCAGACGTTCAGCGAGGCCGGCCAGGGCGCATGCCCGGTCTGTGGCGGCGCAGGCCAGAGAGTTTTCCACGCCGTCCCGGTGATATACAAGGGCAGCGGGTTCTACACCACTGACTACGGGCGTCCCAAGCGGCCAAACGAAGGTTCCGAGAGCAAGGAGCCCGCAAAGGAATCGGCATCGTCCTCCAACGGCAGCGGGTCATCCTCCGACAGCTCAACGTCCAGCGACAGCGGTTCCTCCGGGAGCGATTCCTCGTCAACGCCGGCTCCGGCCGCTGCGGGCGGCGATTCAGCCTGATTGCCGCAAGCGGTACGGGATAGATCTGGGCCGCGCTCTCGGGTGCGGCTTTTTCTTGCCTCGTGCCGTGGTTCAAACGTAACAGATAGCCAGCGATGCGAGCGTTGATCCAACGCGTCACCGAAGCCTCAGTTTCGGCCGATGGCGCCGAGGTCGGCAGAATCGGCCCGGGCCTGGTCGTCCTCCTGGGCGTGGCCGACGGCGATGCCGATGCTGATGCCCAGTACCTTGCGGACAAGGTCGCGAACCTGCGAATCTTCGCTGATGAGCAGGGGCGGTTCAACCTCTCCGCCCTGGACGTTGGCGCCGAACTGCTCGTGGTGTCCCAGTTCACCCTCTACGCGGACACCAGGCGTGGCCGCCGGCCCGATTTCACCCGCGCCGCCGGATCCGATGAGGCCAACCGCCTCTACGAGTTGGCGTGCGAGATGTTCCGTGAGAAAGGTCTGACGGTCGCCACCGGCCGGTTCCAGGCCTACATGCACGTCCACCTGGTCAACGACGGCCCGGTTACCATCCTCGTCGACAGCGCGGATCGCGGCCGCCCCAGGAACTCCTGAACCTGTCGACAGTTGGTGATTGGCACCGTCGTACTCTCGTTGGATTCGGGCATGCCCCCTGCCATCGCGATTTGCGCAGCGCTGCCTACTCAAGCCCCACCCTGCGCAGCGTGTACGCCTCTCCGGCCATGATCTCTTCGATCCTCGACGGCAGGTCGCGGAAATCATCGGCCGTTGCCGAGATCAGCCGCCCGGTCAACGCTCCGCATTCGCCCGAGGCTAGCCAAACGGCCAACTCGGCGCACTCGTCGATAGACGCGCCGCCGCCGGACGTTACCCTCAACCCCAGTTGGTGGATGAAGTCCGCCCCCGCCTCTTCGGCTTGCTCGGTCATCCTGTCCCACATGCTGGTGTGCACCGACCCGGGGCCCAGGGCGTTCACCGTGATTCCCTTGCCATCCAGTTCCTGAGCCAATACCTCAGTGAGCCGCACCACCGCCGCCTTGCTGGAGCAGTAGGCCGACATATTGCTCCACGCGTTGGTTGCTCCCGCGCCCGACAGGTTGATAATCTTCCCGCTCGATTGCTCCAGCATCACGGGGATCACGGCGCGACACACCAGGAACGTCCCGGTCAAGTTCACCGTGATCGTGCTCACCCAGTCGTCGATGTCGTTGCCCTGCAGCGGCCCGACGGGTCCCGAGATGCCCGCATTGTTGACCAGCAGGTCGATGCGCCCGAATCGCTCCACTGTTCGCTGAGCCAACCGTTCCGTCTCTTCCTGGCTGGTCACGTCGGTGGGTACGGCAATTGCCTCAGTCCCATGCTCCGATACGGCGGCGACCGCCTCCTGCAACTCGGCCTCGCTGCGCGCGGCCAGCGCCAACTTTGCGCCCTCGCGAGCATAGGCCAACGCGATGGCGCGCCCGATGCCCCTGCCGGCGCCCGTGATCACTGCTACCTGACCATCCAGTTTCATGCCGTAACCTCCCAGTAAGTACTGCCCGGGCGTCACCAGAACCTTTCCAAAGTCGCGACACATCCCGCTCATGGTGAGCCTGTCGAACCACGAGCGCGTCCTTCGACCCGCCACAGGCGGACCTACGACAGCTCAGGACGAGCGGATAGACTTCAATCGCACTACTTTGGAAAGCCCCTGGGGCGTCACACGCATGGGCGAACTATTTCAGCCCGCCCATCCATCTGATACCGGAGTCCCAACCCGCTTGGGATGATCTTTCCTTGGACACTCTAGCGGTGCCAGCCCATCCCCTTGTACATGCCGCGCAGGAACGCGATCTGGCCGCCGTGGGAAACGCAATCCCAGGTCATCTGCCCCAGCGCGGCCGCTACGGTGCGGGGTTCCGACACCGGCGGTATGATCCTGGCCTGCTGCATCTGCGCCTCGGTCAGGCCGGGCAAGTATTCGCGCAACGCGGAGCGCACTTCCTCGAAGTATTCCATCTGCCGGGCGCGCGACGGCGGTTGCCAGTCACATACCATCTGGTGCGTCCAGCCCAGCCCTCGGTTCTCGCCGTCGGCCGGCATGGCGAAGTGCTGCTCCCAGTTGTTGGCGTCCCAAAGCTGGGGCAGGTCTCTCAGACGCGTGTGGATGAACGAATCGATCACTCGGGACAGGTGCCACAGGGTCCAGGCCACCGAGTTGCAGTCCGGCGCCGGGATACGGTGGAACTCCTCGTCCGTGAGGTCCGTTAACGCCAGGTCAATGGTGGTGAAGTTGTTCTCCAGAGCGGAGATGAGACCGTCGGTAGCGGCCGGCATGGCGGGCCTCCTCTACGTGATTTCCGGCTGGACGCCGGCGGGAAGGTCAACCTCAAACGCCGACAGGACCTGTCCCACCAGCATGTAGTGTCCGATCAGGGCGGTGATTTCCACGGTCTTCTGCGTGCCGAAGTGGTCGCGGACAGCGTCGAACGTGTCGTCGCTGATCTTGTGGTTCTGCGCCAGTTCCTGGACGTATTTGACCAGCGACGCCTCGATGCCGGTCATGCCCTCCGGAGCCTTGCCGGTGGCGATGGCGTTCACCACGTCCTCGGAAACTCCGGCCTGTCGGGCCAGGCGCGCGTGGGCGGAGAACTCGTACTGCTGGCGAATCTCCCGGGCCGTGGCGCAGATGATGATCTCGCGCTGGGCTTCGGTGATGTCCAGTTCAAACCGCACGTAGGTGCCGGTGTGGGCAACCCGCGCCGCCAGGTCGGGGCTGTGCAGCAGCACGCCGTAGGGCCCGCGCACGCTGCCGCGGCTGCTGGCAATGGAGTCGAAGAATTCCTGGTGCTCGGGAGCGAGTTGTTCCCGGGTGATGTCGTTGAGACGGGCCATGAGTTGAGGCTCCTTGAGGATTGGTGGAGTATGGTTCTGGCAATATACCGCCGGCTCATGCGGTATTCAAGCCGGGCCGTCGTCTCGCCTGGGCGTTTCGATTATCCTGACAAACGGCAAACACTGTCGCGGCAATCTTGCCTCGCTCACCGTCCGCTCGTCCTTCGACAGGCTCAGGATGAGCGGACTACCTTGCCACAGGGCTACAGTCAAAAAGCCCTGGTTCTCTCCGGGGTCTTTGGATTGGGGGTCTAAACCGGGTTGCGGCATGGCTAGCGCGCAGGGGCGGGCAGGTCCCAGCGGAGGAATTTGTGGTAGCGGTCGCCGTCAATCCAGGGAAGGAGGTTGATGACGATGTCTTCAGGGTGAGGGACGTCTCCCTGGTGTCGGGCATTGTCCAAGCAGTGGCGAAGGTTACCGAAGGTGGGCAAGCGGCAGCCGGCTTTGACGAAGCGCTCGATTACTTCGGCGGGTTCGGGAGGTTGGTCGGGGTCCCAGTCGTTGGAGACGGATTCGGCGATGCGTCGGAGCTTGATGATGGCGAGTTCGGTGGCGAACCTGCGCTTGAGGACGTTGATGCGGCGGCGGATTTGGGAGATTGTCATGGGATTGCCTCGGACGGGAGAGAATTTACATGGATGAACGGGATAAACGGGATGGAGAGGATTGGGTGTGAGGTCGGGACAGCGGCTATTTTGGCGAAATCCCGCTCATTTCCGTTCATTTCCGCTAATTCAAGCAGGACCGATGGCGGGTCGTGGGGCTGAATGGGGGCTGCGGGAACGATTTTGGGGGTGATATTGGTGGTTTTGGCAGGCATTTGGGAGGGTTTGAGGGAGGGATGTTTACGGTGTTTGGACGTGGGCATTGGATGGCTCGCGGCCTGAGTGGCAGGTTGGATTTGGGGTATTGGTTAAATGGTACGGATGGGTGAAGGGTTGAGGAAAGGGGGAAGTGTCAGAAGCAGAACGTTCGGAATTTTGCGGATCGACAGGAGTGGGGCGAGGTTTGGCTAACCTCGAGGGCAGCAATCTATTGGCACGGGATTGCAACTACACTGCGCAGGCTTGTCGGCGTCTGGGATTTCTTCTGGCGGAGATGCCTCCGGCACATGCCCGCCGCAGTCCTGACAGAATATTGCAGGATCAGACAACCAACATTTCCTACCCACCAGCCGGCACATGGCTACAAACTTCTTCAAGCGGCAGATATCTCCTTCCACCGCTGCCGCATTTTGCATCAGCGCCAAGGATGCGTGCATAAGGGAAAGGCATGTGAGATCGGCAGGATCCGTCAAACCTGCGTTTGTTGGTCCAACCGCGAAGATCATATTGCCCCGATAGTCAGTCGATGGCTGGGTCGCTTTAGGGGCGGCGTGGGCAATCTCGCTAGCGAACACGTACTCTGATCGTGCTTTCCATGACCAGTCAACCTGCACTGAAGCCTCGATGTCGGCAAACGTCCTGAAGCCACTCCAACTATAATCGCGTGATTTCGGCGGTTGACCGTAGTCCCGCTTGTGCTCATTCTTTGCGGAATCGGCTGACGAGGCCAGCAGCTCAAGTTCGGATGCAGACGGAGAATCGTGATGGTCTGTCTTATAAAGAGTTTGAGCCAGATGATACACGTTGACTTGGGAATGCCGGAGATAGCGCGGAGCCATGTCTGGGTCGTTAGCTATGAATAGTGCAATGGTGGCAGCTTCGTGGCAAACTCGCCATTGTACCCAAGCGGGATCGACTAGCCCGTTGGTCAATAACGCTAGGACCGCACGCGCATGCAGGCAAGTGCGAGCGTGTAGACCTCGTAACACTCCCCAATACTCCGCATCCATGCAATCAAAGTATGGTGCTCTAGGATCTGCGCCAAATGATTGGGCGAACTCTATGGTCTGCTCAAACTGTCGGAGCGGGTTCCCCCATAGCTTGCGGAATCTGCGCCAAAATCCCTTGGGGACATCTGGGAAAACTGGGTGCTTGGGCATCGGTATCTCTCTACCGCGTTGATATTTCCTAATGTTATCAAATGACCAGCCTCGCCCCGCGGCCACTCCTTACCACCATGCACCGATGGTTCGGCCCACCACTTGGCCGCCAGCCGTCGCACCGCCTGACACACGCCTCATTCAAATCCCAGCAGGGCGCAGTTGGGGTCAGCGTCGGCCAAGTACGCAGGCCGACTTGTTGGCCCGGTGCTACAATCGATTGCGGTGAGGGGCCGGGTGGATACGCGAGCGGAGCACACAGCGATGTCAGCGGAACAGGGCATCCTCAAAAAGGTACGGGGCTGTGAACCGATCGCGCTCCTCAAGGGGGGCGCGGGACAGCCCAAATACGTCGATGCCATTGAAAACTCCACGCTGGCCCGTTGGTGCCTGGCCCATGGGGAGGCAATTACCATCCCCAAGCTCAGCGAGGCCAAGCAGCGCCCGCTGGTTCGCGTGATTGACCAGATACTGGCCGCCAAAGCTACCAACCCGGCGGCGGACACCGGCAAGTTGGTAGAGCAATTAGACTGGCTGGTCTATGACCTCTACGATCTCAGCAATGAAGAGACGGCGGCGGTGGCGGATTTCTTCTGGGACGGGACCCTGACCGAAGAGGAAGAGGACCAAGCGTTACTGGGAGCAATGGAAGAAGCGGACATTGATGACCGGGTAAGCCTGTTGGAGGTACGAGAAATCCTGAATACCCCCGATGACCGTTGAACCCACTCGCCGATTTCTCCGAGATGTACGAGGAATCGGCTCGGCGCAAATTCAACGCCGGTTAGACCAGGCAATCCAAGAACTAATCGAACCGATAACATCACTGAAGTCGCGGGAGTCAGCCGGCTCAGGGCTGAAGGGCAACACTACCGCATCAGGATCGGCGACTACCGTCTGGGCATCACAATGGACTGCGAGACAGCCGTGCTGCGCCGTTTCCTGCCCCGGGGCGAAATCTACCGCTACTTTCCGTGACTGCCGACGTGGGAATGACGGGGGGCGCCAGTTGGCAAACCGCACCCCGCTGGCGGCCTAAACGAGATTGCCGTCCGCCTCAGGCGGACTCGCAATGACAGAAGCGACTTTGGAAGGGCCCTGGTCCCTACTGGGGAAACTCCAGGTCGAGGGAGATGTCCAGCGCGTCCGTGGAGTGGGTTAGGCCGCCGATGCTGATGAGGTCGACGCCGGTTTCGGCTACCGCGCGGACGGTGCTCAGGTTGATGCCGCCGGAGGCTTCCACGGAGGCGCGCCCGTCGATGATGGCGACGGCCTCGCGCATGGTGTCCACGTCCATGTTGTCCAGCATGATGATGTGGGCGCCGGCGTCCACCGCCTCTCTGACCTGCTCCAGCGATTCCACCTCGACCTCAACGCGTATGGTGTGCGACGCCTGGGCGATGGCGTGCTGCACCACGGCGCCCAGCGGCTCTTCCAACGCGGCGCGGGCGGCCAGGTGGTTGTCCTTGATCAGGATGCCGTCCGCGAGATTCAGGCGGTGATTGTGCCCGCCGCCCATGCGCACGCTGTACTTGTCCAGGAACCGGTGGCCGGGCGCGGTTTTTCGGGTATCCACGATTCGAGCCGGCGTGCCGGCTACGGCGCGAACGTATTGGTTCGTCGCCGTGGCGATGCCGCTCATGCGCTGCATGAAGTTCAGGGCGGTGCGCTCCGCCCGCAGGATCGATGCCGCCGAGCCTCGCACGCTGGCGATATCGGCGCCTGAAGCCAGTTCGGACCCGTCGTCCAGCAACAGATTGACCTCCAGGAAGGGGTCGATCCGTTGGAACACCTCGCGGGCGACTGCTCCGCCGGCCAGGACGCCGTCGGCTTTGGCGCGCAGGACCCCGTCGCCGATGACTCCGTCGGGTATCAGCGTTTGGGTCGTCGGGTCGTTAAATGCCTGGTCTTCGGTGAGGGCGGCATTGATCAGGTTGAGTACCTCTGGCGGTAGCTGTTGCGACATGTTCACCTCACGGTGGCGCCGGGTTTTGTTGCTTGAGAGAAGTTTGCCATCAACGCGGCGCGACGGCAATCGGAGTATGTGTGTACACTATACCGCCGTTGAGATCGAAGGAGCCTTGCCCGCCTGGCCGTAATCAAGCCGCTCGCGGCACGGGAGGCTCCGAGATTCAGAAGGGTCCGGGATCCAAAGGGTCCGGGATCCAGATGGTTCCGAGAAATTTTCCGAAACACGCAGCAACCGCCCACGACGCGCTTTCGCCAGTAGGTTCTACAATACCACCGCGCAAGTCCAATACTATGCGCGTTGCCGGCGGCGACGCGCGCGGCATCAGGCTCAAAGGCCCATCGGTGGCCGGCGTAAGGCCCACCACCGAACGTGTCCGCGCCGCCATATTCAACATACTGGATGCAGAGCAGGTGATGGATCGCCGCGTCTTGGACCTCTACGCAGGAACGGGCAGTCTCGGAATCGAAGCCCTCAGCCGGGGGGCCCAATGGTGCGATTTTGTGGAACGCAACCGGCGGCAAAGCCTGGACTTGCAGGAAAACCTGCAACGCGCCGGCTACGCCGACGCCGGCCAGGTACATTGCGCCGACGTTGCTCGCTGGCTGACCCAGCCATCGCTTGCCACGGAGCCATACCACCTTGCGTTGCTGGACCCGCCCTACCGCATGGGAGACCCCACGCCCACCTTGGAGGCTCTGGCCGGTTCGGGGGCGCTGCATGCTGATGCTACGGTAATCGTCGGACACAGCAGCAGAATGGCCTTGCCTGAGCTTATCGGTGGGCTGCGGCGCTGCGACCAACGCAGTTACGGCGACAACGCAATCGCCTTTTACACCCGCGAGTTTGCCCGAGCGGCCTGAAATCGAGACTGGAGAATTGCCGAATGGTAACCGCTCTATACCCGGGCAGTTTCGACCCGGTGACCATGGGACATCTGGACGTGGCCAAGCGCGCCGCCAGGCTCTTTGAGCGCCTGATCATCGCCGTCTATGACACGCCGTCGAAGAGCCTGCTTTTCAACACCGAAGAGCGCGTCGGCTTGATCCGCGAAGCAGCGGCCGACATCGACAACATAGAGGTTCGCCCGTTCACGGGCCTGGTGGTGAAGACCGCGCGCGATGTCGGAGCCGCCACCATCATACGCGGACTACGCAGCGGCCCCGATTTCGAGTACGAATGCCAGATGTTTTTCATGAACCGCCGGCTGGAACCCGATGTGGACATGGTTTCGCTGATGAGCGACCAGGACCACACCTTCATCAGCTCCAGCCTGCTCAAGGAAGTTGCCCAGTTGGGCGGCGACATTGCCGGAATGGTGCCGCCCAACGTCGCTCACGCTTTGGCTGAAAAATTCCCCGCCACAGGCGGGCCGCAGCGGTAGCCGTTACCGGCAATCCTACCGCCGGCGCAAGGAGGACATCATAGACATCAACAACGTTATAGACCGCATCGAGCTTTTGGTTGAGTCCAGCAAATCAGTGCCCCTGAGCAGCAACGTGATGGTGGACAAGGTCAAGCTATACGAACTGGTGGCCCAGTTGCGCATGGAAATCCCCCAGGAAATACGCAGGGCCGAGGAGATGCTATCGCGCAAGGACGACATAATTTCGTCCGCCGTCTCCGAAGCCAACCGTTCCCGCAACAACATGGAGCAGGAATTTCGCAGCCGCCTGAACGATCATGAGCTGGGTCGCAAGGCTGAGGAAATTCTGCGCGACGCAGAGGCTCGGGCCCGGCGCATGCTTGACCAAGCGGAGCAGGAGGCTGACAACCGTCGCAACCAGGCGGATGCCTACGCCCTGCGCACCCTGAGGGACCTCGAAAGGGAACTCACAACCGCCACCGGGTCCATCCGCAAGGGCATCGACGTGCTGGCCGGTTCCACCTTGGCCGCGTCTGTCGCGACCAGCCCCGATATACCATCGCCGGCTGATTTCGCCCCCGATGATATCGAGGCGCGCGTCCGAGCCCGCTGACCCTCCTGGGATGTTTGACTCCACAGCGGCCCCGGCTGCGGTTCGCGACCCCGGTCCCAAGCGTGGCCGGGGCGCGTTCGTGCTTGACACTGTGACACCTGTGGGGTATAGAATCTAACTGTCCGGCCGGCATTTTGCCGGCCCAAGGGCCAATTTGCCTTGGACGCGGTCGTTGGAGTGATGCAGCAGATGCGTGAACTGGTAATTGACAGCATCCGTATCAGCCAGATGAACTACCAGCGAGTGGTGGTCCTCAAAGAGTTGGCAACCAATCTTTTCCTGCTGATCTGGATTGGACCCACCGAAGCCGAAGCCATCGCGGTGAAGATGCAGGGCATGAGCGTGCCCAGGCCCTTGACCCACGACCTGCTCGTGGATCTGGTCAAATCGGTGGGCGGCACTGTCGAGCACATCCTGGTCAGCGACCTCCAGAATGAGACCTTCTACGCCAGGATCGTGATCAAGATCGGCGACCAACTCCACGAAATCGACTCCCGTCCCAGCGATGCCATGGCCGTGGCCGTCAGGGCAGAGGTGCCCATCTACGTTTCCGACCAGGTGATGGAGAAAGCGGCCATCTCGATGGACGAAGAGACGGGACAGCCGGTAGCCTCGTCGAGCGAACAGGAAACCGCTCCGGCCGAGGTGACCGAGGAAGAACTACAGGGACTCTCCGCGTTCACTGACCTGATCAACGAACTCGATATGGAAGACTTTGAACGCAAGTAGGGATGATGTACCGGAATCAGACCTATAGGGACAAATTAGACCGTAGCCCCGAACCGTAACGGCGGGGTTTTTTCGTAACTTGAGTTACGGATTCTGCAACATTACTGATTGACACGTCAAAAAGCCGATGCTACTATGCCTGCCGTTTGGAATCGGAAATGCCGCCTTGGGTAATCATCGCCCTGCGGCTCACCGGCTTGGGATGGTACGTAGCCGCGTGCATTGTAGTGGGCATCATCGGAGGCGTATGGTTGGGAAAACTGACCGGTCAGGTAGCCCTGCTGGTTCTGGCGGGAACCGTGATTGGCAGCGTGGTCGCCTTCTACGGGGTGTACCGGATGGTACTCCCCGCTATCTATGGCCCCAACCGGAGCCCGCCCCCTTCCCAACCACCTGCGCGCCCGGATACTGACCACGGAGGCAACGGCAAGTCGTGACGACTAAACGTGTACTGCTGCTGATTGGCGGCGTATCAGCGGTTTTGCTGATTGTCGGGTTCGTGATCGGGGCGGTGGGCTCGCAGATGTTCGGATTGGGAAGCCCGTTCGTCAAGCAACCGGGCATCCACCTCCCTCCGGATCCCGTATTCCCTGCCACGGTCCGTCAAGACGTCATCGGTTACCGCGTAGCGGACAAGAAGACCGAAGACCACGGCGCATCCGAGACCAAGGAAGAAGGCAAAGAGGAACATCACGGCCTAGGCCTGATGCAGTTCGCCGTAACCAACACCATGCTGTCGGCGTGGCTGACCAGCATCATCATGTTGGTGTTCTTCATTGGCGGCGCGCGCAAGCCCAAGGTCATCCCGACGCGATTGCAAGCGCTGATCGAGATGCTTTTCGAGTTGGTGCTCAACTTCGCATCGAGCATTCTCGGGCCCGAGATGGGACGGCGGGCTTTCCCGGTCGTCGCCACCATTTTCTTCTTCGTCCTGTTCAACGCCTGGATTGCGATATTCCTGATACCCATCTACCAGGCGGTGGGCTTCGGCGCCAGCGTTGGCGGCGAATTTAAACTGGCGACGCACCTGGTGCGCCCCGCTGGCACCGACCTGAACATGCCGTTGGCGCTGGCATTGGTTTCCTTCGTATTCGTGGAGTACTGGGGATTCCGATCGCACGGCTTCGGCTACCTGAAGAAGTTCTTCGCGTTCGGAGACATCCTGCGCGGACGGCCTTCCGGCCTCATCAACGTTTTCGTAGGCTTGCTGGAACTGGTCTCCGAACTGGTGCGGATCGTTTCGTTCACCTTCCGTCTCTTCGGGAACATGACCGCTGGCGAAATCCTGGTGGTGATGATCACCTTCCTGGTTCCGTTCGTAGCGACCCAGTTCGTATTCGGGCTTGAGTTGCTGGTTGGATTGATCCAGTCGGTCATCTTCGCCGGTCTTACCCTGGTCTTCCTCTCCGTGGCGGTGAGCCATGAGGAGCACTAGGAACAACAATTAACGGGTCTAATCGCCCCGGCGCATCACTGTGCGGGGCACGCAAAAACAAGGCCACCTTTGAATCGGAGGAGTCTCAACAATGGCACTTGACCTCTCAATGTTTACGACGCTGCTGTCGGTCGCAGCCCAAAGCGGCCTGGGTGACGTGGGCGCCAAGTATCTGGCGGCCGGTCTGGCGATCGCCATCGGCGTTATCGGCCCTGGCGTTGGTATCGGCATCCTGGGCGCCGGAGCGATGGGCGCCATCGGGCGCAACCCCGATGCCGCCGGCGCAATCACCACCAACATGATCCTCGCCATCGCGTTCGCAGAGGCGTTGGGCATTTACTCTTTGATCGTCGCAGTAATCCTGCTATTCGTGGTGTAACAACATGGTTGAACTGGGCTTGAATGTGCCCTCGCTGATCAGCTACCTGATCAACTACATCATCCTGTTGGTGCTCCTCGGGGCCCTGGCTTACCGGCCTCTCCTCAACGCTCTCGACAGCCGGGTGGACACCATCCGGGAGAGCCTGGAGGCAGCCGATCGGGCCAGGGAAGAGGCCGCAACCTCTCGCTCCGCCATTGAGGAAGAGATCAATGAGGCGCGACGCGAAGGGCAGCGAGTCCTTGATCAAGCCCGCGAGGCCGCCGAGCGGTTCCGCGAGGAAGAGATGGGTCGCGCTCGTCAGTCCGCCGAGGAGTTCTCCGAGAGAGCCCGCGCCGACATCGCGAGGGAGCGGGACGCAGCGATCAGCGAGGTACGCGCCGCGTTTGGAGATCTCGCCATTACGGCCGCCGAGCGGATCATCAGGCGCTCAGTGGACCGCCAGGCGCACCAGGAACTCATCGACCAGGTATTGGCCGACGGGGAACAGGCGCTCCGACGCAACTAGTCTGTCCGCATCGCTCCGCCCGGGAGACCGGCGCAACGCAGCCGGAATCATCCGGGCGGGCCACAACAGGGAGGCAGCAAGCCGTGGCAAATCGTTTGTCGGGGCAACGCTACGCCCAGGCCATCTTTGAGTTGGCCCTGGAAAATCAGCAACTCGAGCAGTGGGACCAGGACCTGCGCCTGGCCGCCGACGTGCTGGGGGATGACGAATTTGCCCTGTTCCTGGGCCATGCCGACGTGCCGCAGGAACGGAAGATCGCTGCCATCGAAGCAGTTCTTTCCGAGGCTCACCCGTTGGTCCAGAACCTGGTCTCCCTCCTGGTGTCCCGCGGCGGTGTTGACGCCATGCGGGACGTGCAGGAAGGTTACTCGCGACTGCTGGACGACCATTTGGGCCGGCAGCGCGTGGAAATCACCACTGCCGTGCCGTTGGAACCGGAGGAACTCGAACGCGTAACCGAGTTCGTGAGGCAGTTGGTGGGCCGGGAGGTGGTAATCAGCGCCAGCGTGGACGAAAATATCCTCGGCGGCCTGATCGTCCAGATCGGAGATCAGTTGTTGGACGGGAGCACCGCGTCAAACCTGGAACGGATGCGGCAGATAGTTCGGGCGCAGGCTGCATGAGGACATTCACCGGGACCAACCACCGCGTTCCCGGTCAGCGCCGGTATCGCAACTAAGGAAACAAGGAGACTCGCCGATGGCAGTCAGGGGACAAGAGATAGTATCTCTCATCAAGCGACAGATCGAGGAGTTTGGCGGTGACCTGACCCTCGTTGACGTGGGTACCGTGGTGCAGGTCGGCGACGGTATCGCCAGCATCCAGGGCCTGCAGAGCGTCCGGTCCAACGAGTTGCTGGATTTCGGAAATGACATCCTCGGCTTGGCGCTGAACCTGGAATCCGACATCGTCGGCGCCGCCATTCTGGGCGACCCCAATGCCATCAAGGAAGGCGACCGGGTCCGCGCCACCGGCCAGATCATCGAGATTCCCGTTGGAGAAGCGTTGATCGGCCGCGTGGTTGACCCGCTGGGTCGGCCCCTGGACGGCAAGGGGCCCGTCGTTACTCAGCAGACCATGCCCGTCGAGCGCACCGCGCCCAACGTGGTGGTGCGAAAGTCGGTGGACACGCCGGTCCAGACCGGCATCAAGGCCATCGACGCCATGATCCCCATCGGACGCGGCCAGCGCGAGCTGATCATCGGCGACCGCTCCACCGGCAAGACGGCTATCGCCATCGACACCATCATCAACCAGAAGGACACCGACCTCATCTGCATCTACGTTGCCATCGGACAGAAGCAAGGCAAGGTGGCGCAGGTCGTTGGCATTCTGGAAGAATACGGCGCGATGGACCACACCATCGTGGTCAACGCCGGTTCCGCAGACTCCGCGCCGTTGCAGTTCATCGCCCCCTACGCCGGTTGCGCCATGGGCGAGGCGTTCATGGAAGAGGGCAAAGACGTGCTGATCGTCTATGACGATCTGACCAAGCACGCCTGGGCGTACCGCCAGATGTCGCTGCTGCTGCGCCGTCCCGCCGGCCGCGAAGCTTACCCCGGCGACGTGTTCTACCTGCACAGCCGCCTGCTCGAACGGGCTGCGCGCCTAGACGATGAAAATGGCGGCGGCTCACTGACCGCGCTGCCCATCATCGAGACCCAGGCCGGCGACGTGTCGGCGTACATTCCCACCAACGTAATCTCCATCACCGACGGCCAGATCTACCTGGAGCCGGAGCTTTTCAACGTGGGTATCCGACCGGCGGTGAACGTGGGCCTGTCGGTGTCCCGCGTGGGCGGCGCCGCCCAGACCCGCGCCGTGCGGCAGGTGGCCGGCCGTTTGCGCCTTGACCTGGCCCAGTATCGCGAGCTGGCGACCTTTGCCCAGTTCGGAACCGCCGACCTGGACGCCGCCACGCGGGCTCAGTTGGCGCGCGGTCAGTTGGCAACGGAAGCCCTCAAGCAGGGACAGTACCAACCACTCAACCTGGGCGACGAGGTATTGGTGCTCTACGCGGTGAACGCGGGTCTGATGGAAGACGTGCCGCTGGAACGGGTGGGCGCGTTCGAAGAGCAGATGCTCCGCCATGTGAACGCAACCCATCCCGAGTTCAGCCAGGCCATCAGGGAATCGGGCAACCTGCCGGATGAACTGAGTGAGCAGATCACCGCTGCCATCAACGATTTCAAGCCGACGTTCCAGTAGGAGCAAGCTGTCAGGGTCAGGATATGCCCAGCGTTAGAGATATACGCCGACGCATTCGCAGCGTCGAGAATACCGGCAAAGTTACCAACGCGATGTCCCTCATCGCGGCATCCAAGATGCGCCGGGCGCAACTGGCGGTCACGGACGGTCGGCCCTACGCGGAAAAGATCCACGACGTCATAGCGTTGCTGGCGGCACAGCCGTCCGGCGACGACGACACCGCCCATCCGTTGCTGCAGGTCCGTCCGGTCAACAACGTTGGCATGGTGATTATCACGCCAGACCGCGGTCTGGCCGGCGGCATGCACGCCACGATCAACCGACGCGTTGCCCAGTTCATCCTGGCCAGCGACGCCACCGTCCGGAGCATCGTTGTGGGCCGTAAGGGCCGCGACTTCATGGTCCGCTACACCGATACGGTGCAGGCGGTGTTCACCGACCTCAGCGACCGTTTGGCGCTGGCCGACACCACCGCGATTTCCAGGCTGGTAATCGACGGATACACCGAGGGGCAATTCGATGAGGTGTACCTGGGCTACATGCGGTTCGTCAACACTGTACAGCAGGAGCCGGTCATAGAACGCATCCTTCCCGTCGAGCCCGCCGAGCTTGAATCGGCGCAGCGTGTCGGATTCATTTACGAGCCCAATCCGGCCGTGGTGTTGAGCGCCCTGCTGCCCCAATTCGTGGAGATGCAGGTGTACCACGCCATCCTGGAAAGCATCGCCAGCGAGCAGTCGGCGCGGATGGTCGCCATGCGCAACGCCACCGACAACGCTAACCAGTTGGCCTCCGACCTGACGCTGGTGATGAACAAGCTCCGCCAGGACAGCATCACCAACGAACTGCTGGACCTGGTCGGCGGACAGATCGCGCTGGAGGGATAGATTACGGACGACGGCCTCTTGGCCAATGTTATCCATCGGCAACATCCCGCCAGAAGTCCCTGCTGACCTTTATCGGTGGTTCCTGGTCGCTTACAGCGCTACCGCCCTGGCTCGGATGGCTCTGGAAGCCTACCGCCAGATGGTCGTCCTTGGAACCTACTGGTATGATGTTCCTGCGGAGGCGTTTTCCACGCTGGAACACGGGTTTATCCCTCATGTGTTGCTGTCACTCGCTACCGCGGAGGTGTTGAGCATGGTCCTGGGTGCGCTGATGAAGATTAAAGCCCGTAACGAAGGCCGCGCTGAAGCTCGAGCCGAAAACAACCGCGAATGGCTGGAATGGCTCAGGCGCAAAGAGGAAGCGGAGGCCAAGGGTGAGCCGTTCAACGAACCCTCCCCTGCCGAACGCACCGCAAAACCGGGCAATAGCCCGAAGGCGAATATTCAATAGTCGTAATTGATTATCCGGAGGACGAAACAAAATGCCCGGAAAGATTGCCCAAGTCATCGGTACGGTGGTTGACGTAGAGTTTCCCGCCGACCAGCTTCCCAACCTGTTCGACGCGCTGGAGGTGGACAACTCCGGCGAACGCCTGGTGCTGGAAGTTCAGCAGCACATCGGGAACCACTGGGCGCGTTGTCTCGCCCTGGGGTCCACCGACGGGTTGGCCCGCGGCAACGAGGTGACCGACACCGGCAACAAGGTCGCAGTTCCCGTTGGAGACGAGACCCTGGGTCGCCTATTCGACGTAACGGGCACGCCTCTGGATAACCTGGGGCCCGTGGAAGCCGCCGAGTCCTGGCCCATTCACCGGGACCCGCCCGCCTTCGACGACCAGAACCCCGACGTTGAGATTCTGGAAACGGGCATTAAGGTGTTCGACCTGATCACCCCGTTCCCCAAGGGCGGCAAGGTTGGAGCGTACGGCGGCGCCGGCGTCGGCAAGACGGTCATCATCCAAGAACTGATCCGCAACATCGGCGCGGTGCACAGCGGCGTTTCGGTGTTCGCGGGCGTGGGCGAACGTTCCCGCGAGGGCAACGACCTCTGGCACGAGATGGAAGACTCCGGCGTGCTGGGCAGCACCGTGCTGGTATTCGGCCAGATGAACGAGACTCCGGGCGTGCGCGCCCGCATCGGCCTGACCGGCCTGACCATGGCCGAGTACTTCCGCGAAGAGCGCAACCAGGACGTGCTGCTGTTCATCGACAACATTTACCGCTACATCCTGGCCGGCATGGAAGTGTCCGCGCTGTTGGGCCGCATGCCCTCCGCGGTGGGCTACCAGCCGACCTTGAGCACCGAGATGGGCGCGCTGCAGGAGCGCATCACGTCCACCAAGAGCGGCAGCATCACGTCGTTCCAGGCCATCTACGTGCCCGCCGACGACTACACCGACCCTGGGATCGTGACCACGTTCGGCCACCTGGACGCCGTGGTGTCGCTGGAACGCGCGTTGGCGGCGCAGGCGCTGTATCCCGCCGTGGACCCGCTGGCATCGTTCGCCCGAATCCTGGAACCCCGCATCGTGGGCGACGAGCACTACCGCGTGGCCCGTGGCGTGCAGCAAGTGTTGCAGCGTTACCGGGACCTGCAGGACATCATCGCCATTCTGGGTATCGAAGAACTGTCGGACGAAGACCGCCAGACCGTGTTCCGCGCCCGCAAGATCCAGAGGTTCTTGACCCAGCCGTTCTTCGTGGCCGAAACCTTCACCAACCAGCCGGGCAAGTACGTTGCCCTGCGCGACACGGTTCGCGGGTTCGCGGAAATTCTGGACGGGCAGCACGACGACCTTCCGGAGCAGGCTTTCTACATGGTCGGCACCATTGAGGAAGCCGTGGAGAAGGCGGAGCAGATGGCGGCCACCGTTTAGCGCAGTCGGCGATTCAACGGCCAGGAGTCTTTACCGATGCCCATGCAACTGCAAATCATCACCGCAGAGCGCGAGGTCTTTTCGGGCGAGGTGGATGCCCTGGTCGCGCCGGGATTGGAAGGGCAACTCGGCATCCTGCCTCGCCATGCCCCGCTGATCACGATACTGCAACCGGGCGAGTTGATGGTCCGGTCTGGCGGCGAAGAATCGTACCTGGCCCTATCGGGCGGGTACATGGAAGTGCTGGGCAACCAGGTGATAATCCTGGCCGACGCCGCTGAGGACGTTGACGAGATCGACGAGTCGCGGGCACAGGCGGCCATGGAACAGGCGCAGCAACGCATTGCCAACCGCGAGTCCGACGCCGAGTTGGCACAGGCGGTGGCGTCCCTGCGTAGAGCGCAGGTTAGGGTCACGATTGCCCGCCGGCGGCGCAACATGCCGCATCGCTCGATGGCGAATCGGCAACCGGGAATGGGCGGCTAACCGGCGCTCCTGTGCCCGTTGGCGTACTCACTCTGGAAAGCCAGGTAGTACGTCATCGACTGTAACGCCAGCACGGGGTCGATGCTCCGCACCCGCACTCCGGGCGGGACCTGCGCGTTGATGGGCGTATAGTTCAGGATCGCTCTGACGCCGCAATCCACCAACTGGTCCACTACTGTCTGAGTGTGGGCGCTGGGCACCGCAACGATTGCGATGGTGATTTGGCGAGACGCAACGGTTGCGGCCAAATCGACCATTGGTTGGATGGCGATACCGCCGACTTCCCGACCCAGGTTGTCAGGGTTATTGTCGAACGCCGCCACCAGGTGAAAACCGTCGGGGTTGAACCCTGGGTAGTTCAGGATGGCGTTGCCCAGCCGCCCCACTCCGACGACTGCGACGTTCCATTGCGCATCCAATCCCAGGATCTGTTTCAGCTCGGTGAGCAGGTGGCGCACGCGATATCCGCGGCCCTGCTTGCCGAACCGACCGAAGTAGGACAAGTCCTTGCGGATCTGGGCCGGCGTAACCTGTAACTGCGCGCCCAACTGCTGGGAGTTGGTGACCTCGACGCCATCCTCAAGCAGTTGAGTCAGGGTTCGGACGTATTGGGGCAAGCGGTCAATCACCACCTCGGGAACCTCTATTGGAGACACCGAGGTTCCGGGCGGTGAACCTAAGTTTCGGGAAAATGTTGCCATAACGACGCTAAGTATATCCCGAATGGTTATCCGGTCGTACCAATTAAAATATTTGTGAACGCTGCAATTCGTTGACACACGCAATTCAGTCAACGAAATATAATCTATCGGTCGAATTTACTGCCGTCAATAGCCATCCTTCGACAAGCTCATGATGAGCGGAACTTGAGGGTTCATGATGAGCGGAACCTGGGGGATCTTATGCACGTCGGGATCGTGCGCATCACGCTCCGCGTACGAGAAAGCCACAGCCTCAAGGACCGTAGGCAGGTTTCCCGCAGCCTGATCCAGCGCATACGGGGGCGGTTCAACGTGTCCGTGGCACAGGAAATTGAGGCGGACGGCGACGCGTGGCAGAGCCTAACCTTGCTGGCGTCCTGCGTGAGTAGCGACCCCAACCACGCCGATGTGGTGCTGAACGATCTGGTGGATTTTATCGAAAGGAGCCGGCCCGACGTGGAGTTGGTCGATTACGGTACCGAGGTAATCAGCGGGGTTTAAACCGAACGGGAGCCTCACCGGTCGGCTCCCGCAGATTAAGCAGATCCAAGCCGGATCGGATGCGGTGTATGGGAATGACCCAACGAATGCAACGCTGACCGACCACCGTCCCGACGGGCGTCGTCGGCTGTCTCAGCGGTCAGCCCAACTCGTCAATCCAACCGCACAGCGCGTCCCAGAACTCCGGTGTATCTCCGATATCCAGGTGGTTAGCGCCGGGAATCTCGGCGAACCGTTTGGGTTCCACAGCCGCGTCAAAAAGCTTGCGGCCCTGCGACGGGGGCACCAGAGTGTCGTCCGAGCCGTGCAGTATGAGCAAGGGGCATCCTATCCGGCTGACATACGACATGGAATGGAACTTGGGGCCAACCAGCCGGCCGCCCAGGGTCAGCACCGGATGGACCAAGCTGGCCATGTCGGTGAGGGATGCGAAGGGCGCGACCAACGCGGCGCCCCTGGGGGATGATGTTTCGGCGGCCAGGCGGATGGCTACGGCCGCTCCCAGAGATACTCCAAGGTACAGGGTGTTTTGAGGCCGAACACCGTGGCGATGCTGGAGGTGAGTCATGGCCGCGCGAGCGTCAATGGCAGTACCGCGTACCGACGCCTTGCCCTGGCTGTACCCGAAACCTCCGTAGTCGAAACCGAATATATTCGCGCCCGTGTACTTACGTACCGCGCCAAACTCGCCAACGCGCAGGCTGAGATTGCCACCCACGCCGCCGAACCACAGCCAGGTCAGATCTGTTCGCCCATCGCCGGGAACGTGCCAACAATGGAGGCGGCGGCCGTCGGGAGTTTCTGCCCAGGTCTCCTCGTAGTCCATACCGAGGTCGGTGGGCAGGGCGTCGCAGACCGGGCGGGGCTGGAACAGGAGGCGGCGCTCGAGTATCTCGATCAGCATGGAGGTGGTGGCCCATCGGCCACAATTGGTTATTCTTCTCCCTGGTACGGCTCCGGCTCATTGAATTCTTCGCCGCGCTCCTCGGCTTCCATGCGGCGGCGATTCCATTCACGCCACTCGCGGATGACTTCGGCACGGCCTTCAGCACGGCCTTCAGCGCGGCCCTCGGCACGTTGCCGTTCCCTTGCCGCCTCCTCTTGCGCAATGCGCTCTTGCCGTTCCGCCTCCTGTCGCGCAATGCGCTCCCGGCGAATTGCTTCATTCTTTTCCTGGAGAGGCTTGACGTATTTCGCTCGCAGCCAGTCCGCGATTACCATAGTTCCTCCGGTGATTTCCGCCGTGGTCAGCGCCAGGCCGAGAGCCGCGGCGTGTGCGATGGCGAAGCCCAGCATGATGGACATCGCATTCGCCGCTATGCAGGCTTGTCCTGTGGCGTTCCCGCAGGTCGCCGATGCTCCGTTGGTTACGTGATGCCATATTACCACCCCGTAGCCGACCAGACTGAGCAACACGAAAGCGGTGAGATACGTGCGCCGACGTGCCGGCGTTACGTCGAAAAGCGATTCGCGCTCTTCGGGATGATCGCCGTTCATGGCTGGCTACGGCATGCGAGAGACCAGCAACCGCAGGTCATGGCGTCAGTCGTCGGCGAGGCTGTCGGCCAGGATTTCCAGGACGTCGCGGGCTTCTTTGGCGTCGGAGTGGCCCTTGGACTGGATGCCCTCGTTCATCATCTGGAGGCAGAAGGGGCAGGAGACGCCCACAGTGTCGGCGCCGGTTTCGAGGAAGTGGTCGGTGCGGGCGTGGTTGATGCGCTCGCCCTGGCTCTCTTCGATCCACATGTGGCCGCCGCCGGCGCCGCAGCAGAAGCCGCGCTCACGGCAGTGGGGAGTCATCTCCACCAGTTTCAACCCGGGGATGGCGCGGGCCACGTTGCGAGGCGCGTCGTACTCGCCGTTGTGCCGGCCCAAGAAGCATGAATCGTGGTAGGCGACCGACACGTTCATCATCTTGACGGGCTTGACGCGGCCCTCCCTGATCAGGCCGTCCACGAACTGGCTGTAGTGCATCACATCGTAGTTGCCACCGAACTGGGGATACTCGTTCTTGATGGTGTTGAAGCAGTGGGGGCAGATGGTGACGACGGTCTTGATGTTGTAGGAGTTCATCACCTCGATGTTCTGCTGGGCGAGCATCTGGTAGAGGTACTCATTGCCCATGCGGCGGGCCGGATCGCCGCTGCAGGACTCCTCCTCGCCCAGGATGGCGAAATCGACGCCGGCGGACTTGAGCACCTTGACCATGGAGCGAGCGACGGCCTGGCTGCGCTGCTCCAGCGCGGCGGTGCAGCCGACCCAGAACAGCACCTCGGCATCGGGCTTTTCGGCCATGGTGGGCACGTCCAGGCCCTCGGCCCAGTCGGTGCGGGCGAAGGTGGTGCCGCGCCACGGGTGGCCGCGCTGCTCCATGCTGAGCAGCGCGTTCATACCGGTTTCGGGGATGCGGGACTCCTCCAGGACGAGGCTGCGGCGCATGTCCATGATGGTGGGGACGTGCTCCACGACCACGGGGCATTCTTCCATGCAGGCGCCGCATGAGACGCAGTCCCAAATCGCCTGCTCGGGAATCGCGCCGTCGATCAGGGGGATGGGTTCCACGTGTTGGGCGTCGCGGGGACCCTGGTGGCCGATGGCGATCATGTGCTCCTTGAGGTTCTCGACGATGTGCATGGGCGACAGGACTTTGCCCGTGGTGTTGGCGGGGCAGGCGTCGGTGCAGCGGCCGCACACGGCGCAGGCGTAGCCGTCGAGCAGCTGACGCCAGGTGAAGTCCTGGACGCGGGACGCTCCGAAACGGACGTCCTCGTCCATGCTGTCCAGGTCGATCAGAGGAATCTGGAGACCGCCGCGGGGCTCCAGGTTGCGGAAGAAGGCGTTGACCGGAGCGGCCACCATGTGGATGTGCTTGGAGAACGGGATGTAGAAGGCGAAGCCCAGGATGATGAGCAGGTGCACCCACCAGAAGATGGCCTGGAATGCTTCGGCTGCGGCGGTGGTCATTCCAATGGCTTTGAACCAGCCGCCGATTGCGCCGCCGATGAAAACCGCCGCCTCGGGGCCGTGGCCGTCGGCCGCGACGTAGAAGGAGTGGACCAGCAGGGTGGCGATCATCAGGCCGGCGGTGAGGCCGACGATGATGACGGACTCGCCCTTGCGGGTGAGGTCGAAGCTGAGGCGATGGGGCTGGGCGATCCAGCGACGGAACAGGGCCCAGACCAGGGCGGCCAGCACCACGACGGCCAGGATGTCCAGGTAGATGCTGTACACCAGGACGCCGGTGGGGGTGAGGATGGTCTCGCCCAGCGGGTGCCAGATTGATCCGCCGAAGATGAAGATCAGGTAGGACAGGCTGAAGGACAGGAAGCCCCAGAAGATGGCGGCGTGGCCGATGCCGGCCAGGTCGATGCGGCGGGAACGGGGATCGGTGCGTCCGACGCGCTGCAGCACCTTGCGTTGTCCCAAAACGATAGCGGCGGCGCCGACCAGGCGGGTCAGCGGGCGGTCAAAACGGGAGGCGGGCGCGCCCTGCAGCACCAGACGGAACACGCGGTAGTACACGGCGTAGCCGGCGACGGCGAGGGTAACGGCGGTCAGGACGTAGACGCCCACCCAGACGGGCAGGACGCCGAAAAGAGCATCGGGGGGAACCATAGAAAGCCCTGTAGCGGCAAGGCCGGATTGCACCGGCAGGCCGATGTGAAAATCGGCGGCTAGTGTAACACGGTGGTCGGGCCGGCCGTGGTTGAGAGCGGCCTATGGTCGGACGGGAGCGCGGGGCGAATGATTATTCGCCCCTACAATTCGCGGTTGGTTTCTCGATCCTCCTGAGGCGGACCTACGGCAGGATCTGGGTCAACGAGTGGATGGTTCAGGGACTCAACGGGCTTTCTCCTTTGGGTTGTGGGTTGTTGGGTTTGGGGAGGCAGGATTTTTCGCCCGCCAGAGGCGGACTTTCAGCATCGTTGTCAGTACGCCGGAGGCGCATCTCCGACGGTACGGCCGGGTTGGGTACGCAACTATTTTGCCTACTTTTTCGTGTACTCGGCACGCTGTGTGCACGCCTGCGCGCGGGCTCGGACAGTCCCGGGGACACCAGTGGGGCGGCGCCGGTGAGGAGTCAGGTCTTTGAGCGGCGGTTGCCACCTGGGCCGGTTGCGATTTTGAAACTGACGGGGTTGGCCGTCGATGCTGGAATCCTGCCTCTCTTTTTGGATCGTGATGAAACGCGCGTTTTTGCCTTGGCTGATATTAGAATATGTGTTCCCAAGCGGAATGTCAAGGGGTGGTTTGGACGGAGATTGCGGGGAAGGGATGGATGACGGTGCTGGTGAGCAAATTCACAGGATGGACAGGATTTGGGGGATAGGCAGGATTGGGGTTACGGGCGTTGCGGTACAATGGCTCTCGGCACGATAGGAGACCTGACGCCATGTTGTTTCAAGTTGATGATTTCGACCTTCCGGAATGGGCGCACGATGAGCTACGGGCTCAGTGCGCCGAGCGGGCGATTGGCGTCGAAGAGTTTGTGAAATACCTGGTTTGCACCTACATAAAATCCTTGCCGTCGCACGCTGGGGCTCAATTTACGGCGCCGCCTGAAATGGAAGCCCGGTTGGTCGGTGAGGGTTTCATGGTGGTGCGGAGGACTGCCAAGGGAGTGGTGTTGATGCCGTCCGAGCCGATGGCGTTTGAGGACGCGCTGGCTGAGTTTCAGAGCAACGGTTTAACCGAGGACGATATCGTTCGCAAAGTAGAAGGCTAATGCCGCTGCGAGTGGTGTATGACACCAGCGCGGTGCTGGCGCAGATGACGCCGGACCCGCGCAGCGGAAGCATTCTGTGGCAGTGGATGGTGGAGCATACGGTCCAGCCAGTTGTATCCGGCTACCTGGTCGATGAATTGCTGCGAACTTTGGGGCAACCCCGCTTCAGGCTATCCCAGGCTGCGCGTAACGCGTTAGTTGCCGAGTATCTCCAGTACGCCGAGATCGTCGCCGGCGTACCGCCATCGGGTGCGGTATGTCGAGACCCGGACGACATCCCTGTGCTGGACCTCGCCATCTTCGCGGAGGTTGACGCATTGGTGTCGTTGGATACCGACTTGCTGGATTTGGACGGCGAGTTTAGGTTTCGGATCGTGCGACCGATGGGGTTGCAGGAGATGTTGTTGGACCGCGATGAGGGAAGATTGTAGCCATGGCTTTGGCACAGATTGCCGTATCGTTGACGGTTAAGACACAACCCTCTGGATCAGCGTCCGCCGTTTTCCAGATAGAGGACTATCGGTACCGGTGACCGCGACTCTTCAATGGCGTCTTTGTGCAACGATCCATTAGTGGATCCATTGACGCGCTGAGACAAGACGGCATTAGTGCCGAGACTATGCTGCGAGATCCGGGACCGCAAACAGTGGCCGGAATGCGAAGCATCTACAGTATAGATATCTGTGCAGAGATCCAAAGCGCAGCTTCGACGACAGCAACGGCATCCTGCTCAATGATTCCATAAAACGAATCATCATCCTGGATTGCCCGACGTTCGACCGAATCCTTGTGGCCAGGCTGACGAAAGTGGGTGTAAACGTTTCGTGTTTTTCGGATGCGGTCCAACTCGCCCCACTGATGGTGATTAATGAGGCCCCGCTCTAAAGCTTCCGCAAGCAATTCTTGCACGGAAGTTCTCACAAATTTATCACTGCCGATCCCGTAGAAGTAAGCAGCAACGGTCTGTTCGATATACGCAAACCCAAGCGCACTGGCAGCTAAGAATTGGCCGTACACGAAACTGTATCGCATTTCTTCGTACAAGCTGTATCCTAACAACCCTCCCGAAAACGCCTGGTGCTCTTCGGTGTTGATTCTCTCTGCCATCCACGCCAATCGAATAGCCCTGTCTTCATGGCATTTGGAATCCTCGTCCTTGAGCCATTCCCGTGCTGTGGTCATCCAGTTGCTTTGCTCTTCCATATCTGGATTATAGCCTTTCGCCTTGAATCAGTCACCGTCAGACTGCATCAAAGGAAACGCTGTGATTATGACTCACGACAGTTCCACCGTGAGATACGCAATCAACGCATGCGGAGGCCCGGTCGGGCCTCCGCATTGCTATGCTGGTTGGCGGCCGTTGCCGCTCGGTGTCATGCTCCGGTGGGGCGGTGCTTCAAACGGAGTAACGTCTCCACCAAGGCGGCCGGCGGAGTGGTCACCGCCACCAGGCCCAGAGTGAAGGGGGCCGTCATCATGGCGGTGAGGCGGATGGCCTCGGGGTGGGCGCCGGCTGGGCGCACGCCGGGGATGTTCACCACTGTGGAATGCGGCGATCGCCAATGGGAAGGCGTTTCCGGTTAGGCCGATGTTTAGGATTGACCGCCCGCGGGATGTTTCGTTCAGAGTGGCCGGGTTCGTTGCCATGGCGGCGGGAAGCCGGACGTGGGGGTTGCGGACCAGGCTGCCGATGTGGACGCGCCGCTTTGGGCCGCCAACGTTCTGTTGGCTGTTCCGGTGGGCGGGTCGCTACTTTGGGCGCGTTCCTTCCATGACGAGCCGTTCGCAGGCGCTGTAGTTGGTGGCGAGGGTCCGAGCGACGCGGGCACCGGTTTCGGCACCGGACAGGTGCAAGATGGTGTGGTGGCGGCATCCGCCGTCTATTCGCTGACCTTGCTGGATGTACAGCGCAGTATCGTCCAGGCGCTTTTTGATGCCTTGCCGATGGACGACCACATCCTCGCTTGACAACCACGCCTGGATGACGGGGTCATCCACCTCCAGTTTGGGGGCAGGCCAGACTCCGAAGTAGGCGCCGTAGTAGAAAGCGTAGAACGCGCCCAACCCGCATACGATTATCAAACAAACAGCGATGACGCTGATAGCGATGGGGCGGCGCATGTTTATCCTCTTGTTTCAACCTACCGGCGTTTGATCTTCAACTTACTGATGCGTGCATTGATAACTAAACCTCGGTACACCACCGTCATTCCCACGAAAGCGGGAATCCAGGACGTCTTTGTAGCAGCAAACTCCGGATTCCGGCATCCGCCTACTGCGGACATCTTCGACTTTCGCCGGGATGACTGAGTAGTTTAGCGAATCGCTCACGCATCAGTAATTCTATTGCCCGATTTCCGATGTAGGCAGGATGGCCGGCAGGGCAAGCGCGCCGGCGGAGGTTATGTCGTACAGGATCAACCATAGCCAGGCAGGGTTTTTCGGTTGGGCGTGGTTCCTACTCCTTCGGCGCCGGTCCCAGGGCGCGGTATTTGCGGTCGGGCGTTCTTTCCGTCGTGGGCAGCACCTCGACCACCAGGCGGGACAAGCCGACGACCTCGCCCTGTTCGTCGAAACTGTAGTCGTTGCCGATGGCGCCGCTCCAGGTGATGTCGTACATGCAGTCGCGGAAGCCGTCGGCATCCTGGTCGTCGTTGGTCTGCTTGAGACATTCGGCGGCGATGTACACGTCGTCGTACGCCGACCCCAGGTGCCACGGCAGGGTGACGTAGTTGTAGCGTTGCCTGAAGTCGGACAACACCTGCTGCGCCTTGGGGTTGTCGGGGTCCAGGTCGGCGGTGATGGCCTTCATGCCGGTGGCAGCGTCGCCGGCGATGTCCAGCGCGGTGGTGCCTACGGAGACAGTTTCGGCGTAGATGGGGCCGTCGTAGCCGACCTCGCGGGCCTGCTTGATGATGGCGCCGGCGGCGAACTCGGACTGGGGCGCAAGGTGCAGGGCGTCCGGCTGGGCGTCAAACAGCTTGCTGAGTTGGGTGCGGAAATCAGTAATGTCCGACGCGTAATACTCCTCGGCCACCACCCGGCCGCCGCGTTTCTCGAACTGGGCCACCGTGGTGCGTCGGACGCCCTCGGCGTAGTCGGTGGACTCGGTGATGGTGGCGAGTGTCCGGACGCCGTCGGCCCAAAGCTGGTTGCCGGTGTCGATGCCGACCTGGATGTCGCTCATCTGGGTACGAAAGATGTAGTCGCCGGCGTGGGCGATGTCGGGGTTGCTGGCGAGGCCGGAGAACAGGATGGTGCCGTCTGCCTCGGCCAGTGGGGCGGCTCCCAGCATGGCGCTGCTGCACGACGTGCCGAGGATGATCTTCACGCCGTCCACGTCGGTGAGCTTGGTGTAGGCGGCGACGGCGCCCTGGGCGCTGCACTGGGAGTCCTCGACGATGAGTTCCAAGGGTCGGCCGTTGATGCCGCCGGCGGCGTTGATCTCGTCGGCGGCCATCTGCTTGGACTGGTTCGCCACGGTGCCGTAGGTTTCGCCGGGTCCGGTCAACGATTCCATCACGCCGACGCGGAAAGCGTCATCCGATTGGCCGGCGCAGGCGACGACGAGCCAGGCTAGGGCGAGCAATGTGGCCCAGAGGAAGAGGCAGCGCACAGCGCAAGGTTTGGTTGACTGGAATCTCATGGCGCATCCATCACTCTCATCGATGGTTTGCCGGTTTGGTCAGGGCACAAGGAGCGGGGCACGGAGGTATCCACTGCCTACGGGATTTTACCATTGGCCCGGTTGGGGCACGGACGACTTGATGCTCAACATCACGCGCACCGTTCCCCTCCATCCTGGCCGCCATGCGGCGCTGAAGGTCGCCATAGCTGCGGCGAGCGACGATGACGACCAAGATACCTGCCTAAAGGCTCGGTCCGTCGGCATACGTTCTGCGAGCGGAACGAGCATCGTCGGTGATCACTGGGCTTTGCAGGTCCCACACTCAGAGCGTCCGCTCTACGGCATCCAGCCAGTTTCTATATCCGCGCTCGGCAGGACATATGATAAAAGAGGGAATTGCGCTACTCTGATTCCACGCGCCGGTGCGTCGGATATCGGCCGATTATCCGACGGATTTCGCAATTCGCCAAAACGCCTGAAATTGCGGGCATGTCCGGGTTCTCGGACCCCAACGGCATTAGAAACTCTGCCCGGGACGGGCGTTGTGATCCCCGGCGAAAATCGCCGTGTCAAGCCACGTTACGGGATTGTCGCTTTCCACGTATAACATCCCGTAGAATCCCGGTCGGTGGCCTTGGCAGCACAATTTTGCCGAGAGGTTGAGTTGGGTGACCGCGTGGCTCTTGGATTGCCGGCAGTTTCGCGGATGGCGGGCTTTCGGTAGAAGTATCTTGGAAAAAGGCCATCTATTAGACGGCGACGTTTGTTCCAAGATAGCTAGCGGTCTGCGAAGAGATTCGTCATCAAATTGACCAGTTCTGACTGTCTGTCAGTCAAATCTGGATTAGCGAAATTACGTCTTTGTATGGGCCGCCGCCCCGTAGGAGGCTCTCCGATGATGACCGAGAATGAGCGACACGGCTTGACCCACTCTGTTCGATTAGAGGAGGGACGCGGTTTAACGTAACTTGACCAAACCGCATCAAGTGGAATCCACGATTGCGGCGGACCGTCCCGGTCTGGCGCACCCACTATCCCTTACGGGGAAACTATGACCAACCTGTTCGAGACCAAAAAGTTTTGAATGCGCTCCTGCTGATCGCCACCATCGACGCAGGACAATCGCATTTCAATTGTCGGCCCTTGGATAAGGCTCTCCCGGCCACCGTCATACCGGCGCAAGTCGCAGATGCGCCTCTGGCGTGCCGGTATCCAGTGCCTGAAATCGGCGGTTTCGCGGTCGCTCTCTTCTTTCGGCGACCTCTGGACTCCGGCATCCGTCTATGGCGGACATCTTCGACTTGCGCCGGAGTGTCGGGCGTCTAAATTCTAAATGCGATTGCCCTGACCATCGACGTTGATGCCACGCTGGAAGCCGGGGGCTGTATGCTATGAAGCGTGATCTGCTGGGTCTGCAACGGGCCGAAGCGGAACCGAAAGGTAAGAAATGCTCAAGAAGAAGACCTTTGAAGGCAGTCGGGCATCTCGTATGTTTGCAGAGGACTTTTTCGCGGCGCTGAGAGACTGGGATATAACCATCTTTGGGGTGATCGTGCGAGGACCTTTCAATCCGCAAACTGCGTCCGGCGTCCACGTCGCTGATACTCCCGCATTTGTTGACTCAGTGACCAGCGCTGGAATTCCGATTGCTGACGTGTGCGCCTACATCTTGAGGGTATATCAAGAGAATCGATTATCGGCCACTCCGCCTTCCCAGGACGACGAATACCGGCGTGCGGCGCGCAGTTGGTATCGCTATACCGAAAGTCAGGCTCGCCACCTGGTAGCCAAAGCCAGCGTAACCCGCTTCGGCCTGTATCATCTGCCGGCCGGAGTGCGCTGAGGGACGTTTAGGCTACGTACGATGTGGGCAATACTAGCGCTGGGCAGTTCGCTGGCCTTTTGTTTCGTCAGCGTCTGCGACAAACGCCTGCTGTCTTTCCATTTCCAGGGCGTGCCGCCCATGTGCCTGTGGTGCGGCGCCGCCGGCATGGTATACGGCAGCATCATCACCCTGGTGGTCGGGATTCCGGACGGCACACCCGGACAGGTGGCGGTGTATCCGGTAGGGGCGGGTTTGCTGATGGGCTGCTCGGTGGCGCTGCTGTTCCGCGGGATGCGGCTGATGGAGGCGTCCCGCGCCGTCGCCATCTCCCAGACCAACCCTATCTATGTCGCCGTCCTGGCGATGCTGTTCCTGGACGAGCACATCTCCATCGGCCAGTGGGGAGGCATCGGCCTGGTGGTGGCCGGCGCCGTTTTGATTTCCGTGCGGTTGTACCAAGAGCGTCCCTTCGGGCGGATCGGGCCGGGCGTAGGCTTGCCCAGCACGGCGGTGTTGAACCTGGGAGACCGCACCACCGTGTACGGGCCGGCAATATTGTTGCTCAGTGCGCTGTGCGCCGCCGGCAGTTTCGTGGTCACCAAGGCGTCGCTGAATGCGCACCTCCCGGTGCTGACGGTTTTCGGAATCCAGCAAGCGACGGTGGGTGTGGTTTTCTTCATGGTGGGGTTGAGCGGCGGACGGAACGCATTCCTCCGTTTGTGGAGCGGCGTGCGGCAGCCCACGGTGCTCGGGATGCTGATCACCGGCGAGGCGTTGATGCCTGCCATCTCCATCCTGCTGGGCGTGTATGCCTACAGCCTGGGGCCAGCGTCGCTGGTGGCGGCGGTATTGGCGACGCGTCCGTTGTTTGTGTTCGTGGCGTCCACCATCCTGTCACGGGTGCGCTGGCAGTTGCTGGACGAGTCGCTGACGCCACAGGCGCTGGCCGTCAAGGCCGCGTCCATCGTGATGATTGTGGCCGGTGTGGGGACGCTGAGCCTCGGATAAGCGCACGACGACATTACGTTTATGATGCGTGTCTGTACGCAATTTGGCGGGAATACCGTCTATGATTTGACGAATCATGACAATTGCAAGCCGTTGATGGTTGACAATCCGCAAAACAGATAATATTATCAATCGTCAACTTTTTGCGCCGGGGATATTCTGAATCGCTCCGGTGGATTCACACGGAGTCAAACCAACCAATGGATGAACTTGACCTCAAGATAATCGGGATACTGCAGTCCGATGGACGTGCATCGAACGCCAAAATTGCCCGGGCAGTCGGGGTGAGCGAAGGCACCGTACGCCGCCGGTTGCGCCGTCTGATCAAGGATGACATCGTACACGTGGTGGCCGTCCCGAACCTGGAGAAAATGGGCTACGGCACCACCGCCCTGATCGGCCTGGAAACCGGCCCCGGCAAGTCCGATTTCGTGGCGGAGCGCATTGCGGATCTCGACGAAGCCCACTACGTCGTGGTGGCCACCGGGCCCTACGACGTTTTCGTGTGGACCGCCCTGGAATCCGCGGAGAGCCTGGGCGACTTTCTGCGCACCCAGATCGGCGTCATCGATGGCGTCCAGAAAACCCAAACCTTCGTCACCCTTTCCACCAAGAAACGGTTCACCCGCGTGTAACCGGACCTCGGCTATAACCGAACGAGGATAGCGATAATTCAAGCCTTTCCGGTTGCATAGCCCTACCGCCATGCTATAATTTCGCATCTGTGGAAGTGGCCCGGGCTATCGGCTGCCACTTTGTTCCGGGAGTCGCCCAGACCCACACCAAACCAACCGAGGGGAAAGCCGCTATGACCTACATCATTACCGAGCCGTGTGTCGGCGTGAAAGACGCCGCTTGCGTCGATGTCTGCCCGGTAGACTGCATCTATACCACCGATGATGACGACATGTACTTCATCAGCCCCGATGAGTGCATCGACTGCGCGGCCTGCGAGCCCGTGTGCCCCGTTACGGCCATCTTCGCCGAGGAAGCGGTGCCGGCCATGTACGAGGAATACATCAAGATCAACTACGACTACTTCGACAAGTAGTCTCGCGCCGGCCGCGACCGTTCGCCTGGCTTCGCAGAGCGGACCCATCGCAGCGACAGTCTCAGCATTCTCCCGCCCGGCGCCCAGCAGCCGGGCGGACGTTTTCGGGTACCTCTCCGGTATGCCCACCAAGGCAACGACATGACCGCAACATCCGCACAATCTTCCAGACGCCCGGACGTCAACATCGTCGTCTGCACGGACGATTACGGTTGCGGGCGATGGTATCACCGGGGCCGGAACGCCGACGCTATCCTGAGTGATCTGAACGACGCCGTCGGCGCCGATGATGCCGGCAACGTGCAGGTCACAACGGCGGGTTGCATCCTGGGCTGCACCTATGGTCCGAGATTCGACGTGGCGAGGCGCTGGTCCGGAGAAAAGGCGCTTTACGGTTCGATCTCCGGCGAGGCTACCGTAACCCGTCGCGGGCGGGTGCAATTCGTTCCGATTCCCGAAGACCTGGGCCAGGTTATAAACGACCATCTGCCGGACAGCGCCGCTCCGTTGGCCGCCTTGCAAGCTCGCGAGCTATCGCCCGACATTGACCTGCTTCGGAACGTGCTGCTGGATACCAGCGCCGGCATGGATGACGTTCCCATCGGCTTGGGCGAGGCGGTGGCGATGGTGCACAACGCGGCCGCGACCGTATCCATTCCTGCGACGTTGGATGACCTCGAGTTCGTGGACGGCAGCGGGAGGGCCGACCCGAGCGGCGGTATCGCCGTCTTGACCACCGACGGCGATGGCAGGGTCGCCCTGCAACTCAGTCGCGTCCGTCGGCTGGAGTTCATCCACCGCACGCTGGGCAACGGGATGCCCAGCTACGCCATCTGGATGGGAGACGAACAGCTGGAGACGGTCTATCGAATTTACCTGCGCCGGTCTGAAATTGCCGCCAACAATCCACTGCGGCACAAACTTTTTATGGCGCTGATCGAGAAGTACGGAAGCACAGTTACCTTCTGAGGAGGAGTGAAACACAATGAGCAACATTGATTCCACGCCGGAATTCGTGCGGGAAACGTACCGCAAGATGGACGAAAAGCTGGCGCAAGTTCGAGCCCGTCTCAACCGCCCGCTGACCATGTCGGAAAAGCTCCTGCTCTCTCACCTGGACGACGTGGCCGACGCCGATCTGCGCCCTGGAGACAGCTACATCAACCTCCGGCCCGACCGGGTGGCGCACCAGGACGTGACCGGCCAAATGGCGATTTTGCAGTTCATGCAGTCGGGACGCGAAAGAGTGGCCGTGCCTACGACCGTGCACTGCGACCACCTGGTCCAGGCGCGCGTGGGCGCGTCCTCCGACCTGCAGGACGCCCTCAATGAGAGCAACGAGGTTTACCAGTTCCTGGAATCCGCCAGCCGCCGCTTCGGCATGGGCTTTTGGCGGCCCGGTTCCGGCATCATCCACCAGGTGGTGCTCGAGAAGTACGCCTTCCCCGGCGCCCTGATCATCGGCACCGACTCCCACACCGTTAATGGCGGCGGGTTGTGCTCCCTGGCCATTGGAGTGGGCGGCGCGGACGCGGCCGACGTGATGGCCGGCCTGCCCTGGGAAGTGCGCTACCCGCGCATCATCGGCGTCAAGCTGACCGGCTCCATGAGCGGCTGGACCGCGCCCAAGGACGTGATCATCAAGTTGGCCTACGAGTTGACCGTTTCCGGCGGCACCAACGCTATCATCGAGTACTTCGGCCCCGGCACCGCGTCGATCTCCGCCACCGGCAAGGGGACCATCTGCAACATGGGCGCGGAGCTGGGAGCCACCGGCGACGTGTTCCCCTACGACGAGCGCATGGCGACCTACCTGCGAGCCACCGGTCGCGGCGAACTGGTTGCGCTGGCCGAAGAGTACGTCCACCTGCTGCGGTCCGACCCCGAGGTTGAAGAGCAGCCCGAGCAGTTCTACGATCACATCGTGGAGATCGACCTGTCCACGCTGGAGCCCCACATCACTGGCCCGCACTCGCCCGACCGGGCGCGCCCGATCTCCGCGCTGAAGGCCGAAGTGGAGCAGGAAGGGTTCCCCGAAACCGTGTCGGTTGCTCTGGTGGGCAGCTGCACCAACTCATCCTACGAGGACATGGAACGCTGCGCCGATGTGGCCCGCCAGGCGGCGGCCCGTGGCGTCACCGCAGCGTCCGGCCTGCTGGTAACTCCAGGCTCGGAGCAGGTGCGCGCCACCATCGAGCGCGACGGTCAGCAGGAAGCCCTGGAGTCCATCGGCGCCACGGTGCTGGCCAACGCCTGCGGCCCGTGCATCGGCCAGTGGAACCGGCCCGAGGCCCGCGGGACCGACAACAGCATCGTTACCTCCTACAACCGCAACTTCCCCAGCCGCAACGATGGCAACGCGGGCACCATGAACTTCATCACCAGCCCCGAGCTGGCCATTGCCATGGGCCTGGGCGGCAGCCTTGCCTTCAATCCACTGACGGACCCGCTGGTGGACGCCGATGGCAACGAGTTCATGCTGCAGCCGCCGACGGAAGCGCCTGAAGTACCCCCGACCGGATTTGATCCCGGCACCGATATGTACGTGGAGCCGCCGGAAGACGGCAGCGACGTTGAGGTTCGGGTTGACCCGGCCAGCAACCGCCTGCAGGTCCTTGAGCCCTGGGAAGCCTGGGATGGCAACGACTTTGAGGACATCCCCATCCTGGTCAAGACCGAGGGCAAGACGACCACCGACTCGATCTCGCCGGCCGGCCCCTGGCTGCGCTTCCGCGGGCACCTGAACAACCTCAGCGACAACATGTTCCTGGCGGCCAACAACGCCTATACCGAGGACACCGGCACGGGCAAGAACCAACTCTCGGGCGAGGAGATCATGCCGATTCCGGAGATCGCGCGGGCATATAAGGCCGAGAACCTGCGCTGGGTCGCCATCGGTGACGAGAACTACGGCGAGGGTTCCAGCCGCGAGCATGCGGCCCTATCGCCTCGCATGCTGGGCGCGGCGGCCATCATCGTCCGCAGTTTCGCCCGCATCCACGAGTCGAACCTGAAGAAGCAGGGCCTGTTGCCCCTGACCTTCGAGGACCCGGCGGACTGGGATCGCGTGCTGGAGGACGACCGCATGAGCCTGCTGGGGTTGAACAATCTCGCTCCGGACGTGCCGGTGCAGGCCGTTCTGAAGCACGCCGACGGCAGCGAGGAGACCCTCAACCTGCGCCACACGCTGAACCAGACCCAAATCGAGTGGTTCAAAGCGGGCAGCGCGATGAACTACATGAAGAACCTGGAGGAAGCGGGCGGATAATCCGCCACGCGTGAGGGTGAAGTGCACTAGGGGCGAACCCGCCTTAGGCGGGTTCGCCCCTACTTGGTAATAACGGACTGCATCGCGCCAAATTCAAACGTGCCGGAACCGACGGTAAATCTAACCTACCTGCAAAGCGCAATCGAGAGATTGCGTGAGGCGTTGGTGCGTCACAGTCAGAACCCTGATGATGATTTGCTGAGAGATGGACTCATCAAACGGTTTGAGTTCACCTTTGAGATGTCCATTCGCACCGTCAAACGATATATGAAGACGGAGGAAAATATTCCGCCCGAAGGCGATTTGGGCTATCGGTCAGCAATTCGCGCCGCTGGTCAGTTGAGACTGATCGATAGCGTCGAAGATTGGCTGATCTATAACGGGGCCCGCCAAGATACCAGCCACGACTACGACGAAGAGAAAGCGGCAGACGTGTCTCGCGTGGCACCGCGATTCCTGGAAGATGCAGTGCGATTGTTGAACCGGCTCAGCAGGGCAGGCGATGAAGAACACCAAGGAAATTGACCTCAACCCGGCGCATCGAAAGCTGGTAGAGGAAATCCTTGTCGCTCATATACCGGACGCTGAAGTTTGGGTGTTTGGGTCCCGAGCCAAGGGCACGGCATGGCGATATTCCGACCTGGACCTTGCGGTCGTACGAACCGAGCCCCTGGGATTTGGGCTTTCGGATACTTTGCGGGAGGCGTTTGAGGAATCAGACCTGCCCTTTACCGTGGACTTTGTGGAATGGCCCCGCATCTCAGAGCAGTTTCGCGAAGCAATTGGGCCGGAATGCGCCCTGTTGCGATGTCCCTGAAAGGTTGACGCGGTTTCCGCTCTGATCAGCCGTTATCCGATACAGCGGGCTACCTCGGCGTCTGCGCCCTGGTCATCGCGTCGACCTGCGCGGCAAGCACGGGCATCAGCCTCTCGAGTTGGGGGCGTTCGACCTCGCCCATGAGGCAGATTTGCAGCCAGTTGCGCTCACGCAGGTAACCGCTGGCGTAGGACGTGTAAAACCCCTGGGACTCCAGGGCGTTCCCGAGTTGCTCCGAGTCCAGTTTGCTTTTGGGCATGGCGATGGTGGTAACCGCGCCGATGCTGTCCCCTTCCGACGCCACGAGTTTGAAGCCAAGGTTCCGGAGTTGTCCCCGCAGCCAGCGGCCGTCCTCGTTGATTCGTGCCAGCAACTCGCCGGTCTGACGCCGCAAGCCAGCATCCAACGCCGCCAGCAGGTTGGACGACAGGGTGAAAGGAACCGCCCCAACGTCGTCGCCTCCGCAGTGCAATCCCAGATCCAGGTAACGCGGCAAGCTACCGTCGGGGGCGGGCCGCTCCTGGCAGAACACCAGCCCAAGGCCGGGATAGGCGGCGAAACCCTTGCCGCTGGCGCCGCTGGCGAGCCAGACGCCGTTGAGGTCAACCGGCGTGGCAGCGATGCTGCTGATGCAATCCAGCGCGAGACGCGTACTGTGCTTGCCGCACAGGGCTTTGAGACGCGGCAGGTCAACCAGGGCGCCGGTGGACGTTTCGCAGTGCACCGTCCAGAGCCAGCCGCCGGGATTGGCGGCCAGCGCGCGCCCGATGCACTTGTAGTCCAGCGACTCGCCCCACTCATGCTGCACCGGGACGTATTCCAGACCCAGCCGGTCGGCGTGGTCGAGGAGGCGTTCGCCGAACTCGCCGGCGGTCACGATCACTCCAGGCGCGTTGAGGCGGGATAGCTGCGCCGCAACCACGTCATTGGCCAGCGTGCCGGAGCCGACCATCACCGCGCAGTGGTTGGCGTGCGTCAGATCGCAAAGGCGTTGCCGGGCCTCGCGCATGAGCGCCTGAAATTCGGGCGAGCGATGGGAAAGCGGCGGCTGCTGGAATGCCTGTACCACCTCCGCCGGCATGGCAACCGGGCCGGGGGTCAGGATCACCGGCTCGTCGGGCGGCGCGTCCACGCTCTCGTGGAACTTGCCGGAGAACTCCGCGCCCACGTTGCCCACGGGCCGGTACATGGGCTGGTACGGCGCGGCATCGTCGCCCACCACCGGGCCGAACGGTATGAAACCGATGTGGCGATACAACGGCTGCTGGGATACGCGGCCCGACATCACCACGTAGTCGTAGCCGCCCTCCTGGCAATATCGCGCCATCATGGTGAGCAGGCCGGGCAGCACGCGGGTGCGACGCAGGTCGGGCCGCACCGCCAGCAGGCGGATCTCGCAGACTTTGGCGCCCTCGGCCTGGGGCAGGTAGTCCTCCAAACGGCCGAGCTTCTGGTCAAGGGAAAAGGGGCGGCGGTCGCGGGCGCAGATCATGCCCAGCAGGTCCGAGCCGCGGCGGCAGATGAAGTAGGTATTCTCCTCGTGGAACTGGTCCACCAGGAGGTGGTCGTCGTTGGTCGGATGCTGGGGCACCTCCTCCACGAAGGAGGCGTAGTTCAGCTGGTAAATCTCCTCGAATTCCCAGGGCTCGGTGGCCTGCTTGAAAACCAGGCCGGAACCGTTGGCGCCGGAATCATCGCCATGCCGACCATTGGCAGACGACCGATCATGAGTCGCCGAAGCATTGGGCGGAGCGCCGGGTTTCGAGGTATGTCGTGTGATTTCCGTCATCAGCAACTTGTAGTGGATCGTTGGCTGAGATTGGCCCGGAAACTCCAACTGCCGGTCTCGCACATTATACTAACCCCGCCGGCCCGACAGTACATAACGTATTTGCGGGTTTGCCACAATAGTCGTGATGCACGCCTTATCTGGGTTGCGTTATAATGCGGGCAACTTAGAAACTCTCATTTCCAGTTCAGGGAGGTAATGGCATGGCTTACACACCGAAGCAGTTGGGCCATCTGGTCATCAAGGTCCGCGACATCGAGCGCAGCGTTGATTTTTACACCAACGTGCTGGGCCTCACGGTGATGACGGGGCGACCGGGCGGAATGACGTTCCTGTCCGCCGACACCACGATGTCCCACGAGCTGGCCCTGATTCCGCTGGGCATGGACGCTCCCGGCCCCGAGGACCGGCGGGTCGGCATGGCTCACATGGCGTGGCAGATGAACTCCTTCCGCGACCTGAAGGAACTGTACCAGCGGTGCAAGGACCACAACGTCAAGTTCAAGAGGCTGGGCGACCACGGCATCTCCATGGGCGTGTACATCTACGACCCCGACGACAACGAGATCGAGATTTACTACGAATCTCCCGAGTCGGAATGGGGCAACAAGGACGGGTTCCTGTTCGAGGGCAACTTCCCCTGGCAGCTCGACCCCATCGAGGAGCCGGAGCCGGCGGCCGTTGGCGACGACGACTAAACCGCGTCGGCGACATACGCAGACCATCGTGGGGGCGAATGATCATTCGCCCCTACCTGTATGGGGAAAAGCCACACCAGCATGACTTCCGTTCCACCCCAGGACGAACCTGACATTAATGAAGTGCTCATCGATTACCTTGAAGCAGCAAGCGCAGCGCACCGGGAGGCATCGTTTCACTTCGAGGCCGCATTGCCGCAGCTCAACTTGGGAATTGAGTTGCACCGGCAGAGCAGCGACATAATGCGCGAAGCCGACGTTGTATCGGACGAAGCTACGGAAATGCTGCTGGAGGCCATTGCCCTTGTGCAGGAAAATCCACAAGGCAACATAGTCAGAGCGATGGGATTGGCGGCGCAGGCTACGGCAGCCTCACGCCGGGCACGGGTCATATCAAGTCAATCTTACGAACTCACCCAGCAGGCCGCCTCCGAAATCACGCAGGGAATGACGGTTTGGAGCGAAGGTTCGCGATTATTGCGGGAAGGATTGGAACAGGCTACCACCCTGCTGCAAGCCTCTCGTCGCCGGCAAACCAACGGGGGCAGGCCGGATGCGCCGGCTGCCTAGCATAGCAACCCTTTGCTTACGCAGCGGCAAGCGGCTGACACCGGCTACGACTACATCATCATCGGCAGCGGTATTGCCGGGCTGAACACCGCGCTGCTGGCCGCCCAGCACGGCAGCGTCTTGGTGATCACCAAGGAACGCATCGACGACTGCAACAGCAGGTATGCGCAGGGCGGCATCGCCGCCGCCATCGGGCCGGGTGACTCGGCGGCGTTGCACCAGCGAGATACCCTGGAGGCCGGCGCCGGCCTGTGTGATCCTGACGCCGTGGCCGTGCTCACCGGGCAGGGGCCCAATAGCCTCGCCGGCCTGATCCAATGGGGCGTCCCGTTCGACACGATGCATGGGCAGATCGCGCTGGGACGTGAGGGCGCGCACAGCATGCCGCGCATCCTTCACGCCGGCGGCGACGCCACGGGCCAGCACATCGAGAACACGCTGGCCGAGCGGGTCCGGTCGAATGAGGGCATCACGGTGCTGGAGTACACCCATGCCATCCACATCTGCGTGGGAGATGGTGTCGCGTCCGGCGTGGAGGTGATGGAATCCGACACGGGCGAACGGCGCATAGTCAGCGGTGGAGTCGTGATCATCGCCTCGGGCGGCGCGGGCCAACTGTACCGGTACACCACCAACCCGCAGGTCGCCACCGGCGATGGCGTCGCGCTGGCGTTCCTGGCCGGCGCGGACGTGATGGACATGGAGTTCTACCAGTTCCATCCCACCGCGCTGTGGCTGGAGGGCGCGCCCACGTTCCTGCTGTCGGAGGCCATGCGCGGCGAGGGCGCGGTCCTGCGCAACGCCGATGGTCAGCCGTTCATGGCGCAGCACCACCCAATGGCCGACCTGGCCTCCCGGGACGTGGTGTCGCGGGCCATCGCGGCCGAGATGGAGCGGGCGGACGGCCAGCCGGCGCTGCTGGACATATCGCACCTGCCGGCGGCCACCGTGTCCAGCCGGTTCCCGACCATCTACGCCGAGTGCCGGCGGTATGGGCTGGACATCACGCGGGAGCCGATTCCCGTAGCGCCGGCCGCGCACTACATGATGGGCGGCGTCCGCATCGACACATGGGGCCGCACCAACGTCGCCGGCCTGTACGCCTGTGGTGAGGCGGCGTGCGCGGCGGTGCATGGCGCGAACCGGCTGGCCAGCAACTCGCTGCTGGACACGCTGGTGTTCTCGCGCCGCCTGGTGGACGCCACGCTGGGCAACGCTCCGGACTACTCGCCGGACGACGGAGACAACCTGCGCATCCCGTTGGCTGACCGGGCGATGGTGTGCGCCACCGTGCCGGAGCGGGGCCGCGAAACCCTGCAGGACCTGATGTGGCGCAACGCCGGCATCACCCGCAACGGCACGCGCCTGCTGCTGACCGCGCGCATTCTGAACCTGTGGCAGCGCACCATGCCCATGCCGGAAACGGCCGTCGACTTCGAGCTGCGCAACATGCTGGTGGTGTCCCGCCTCATCGTCGAGGCCGCCCTGCAACGCCGCGAAAGCCGCGGCGCGCACCACCGCGAGGACTTCCCGGATCAGTCGGACGAGTGGCGGCGGCACGTGGTGGTGGGGCGGGGGTAGGGGCTCGATCGAACTTGACGGACGACTATTCGGACCATGGTCGATTGGGCTTGACGGTGGGGCTACTCCACCTTACCGTAGAGTAATCTGGTCAGCCGAAGTCGTGTTTCTGAACAGATTCTGTCATCGGCGTATCTTCAAATCTTTGGAGCGGGCGATATGAGTCTTACAGAAGAAATCGATGCGAGGCGAGCTGAAGTCCGCAGTGACGGATACCCGATGTCAATCGGTGAGCTCATCAATTTGTACCGAGATGGTGAGTTGGATATACATCCAGAATTCCAAAGGTTCTACCGATGGAGTGCAGAGCAAAAGTCGCGACTCATTGAATCCATTTTGCTGGGCATTCCCATACCGTCGATTTTCGTTTCGCAACGCGCCGATGGCGTATGGGACGTGATTGATGGCCTACAGCGGCTGTCCACTATATTTGAACTCGTTGGCGAACTAGCAGACGAGGATGGGATTAAACTACCGCCACTGGAGCTAAAGAAAACCAAATATCTGCCATCGTTGGAAGGGAAGACATGGAACGGAGAGGCCGAAACCGGAATCGGCGGCCCGAACCAACTCATTATCAGGCGCTCGAAAATTGACGTGAAGATCATTCTCCGCGAGAGTAGCGAAGCTGCAAAGTATGAGTTGTTCCAACGATTAAACACTGGAGGGTCACGGCTATCGGATCAAGAACTTCGGAACGCGATCCTGATTATGGTCAACCCTGATGCATACCAATGGATATCGAGTTTAGCTCAAGACGATCATTTCCAAGCCTGTATCCCTATCACTGACCAAGCCAAGTTAGAGCAATTCGACCTTGAGTTAGTAACTCGGTTCCTCGTATTTCGTCGTCTCGATCAAGAGGGCCTACGTTCGGTTGGCGACGTGGGCGATTTCCTTACCGACAGGATTGTTGAATATGCGCAATCGGAATCATTTTGGGATTTGAAAGGTATGGAAACCGAAGCGTTCCGGTTCACGTTCGCCCACCTTGCTGATTCCCTTGCTGAGAACATCTTTCGGAAGTTTGATTTGCAAAAAGAATCTTTTACGGGCCCGTTTTCCATCTCAGCTTTTGAGCCCATTGCGATGGGGTTCGGATACAATTACGAGGCATATGCGCAAGCGACCCAAGCGCGGATTCCGGATATCGAGGCCACGGTCAGGAAACTCTGGAGTAACCCTGAGTTCACAAGAAACAGCGGCTCTGGCGTGAGGGCATCCACCCGGATTCGTTCCAATGTTCCTCTTGGAAGGGATCTATTTGCGTCATGATGAAGCGGACGCCCGATCAGCTTGTCGCAACCTTGGAAAGAGCATTGGCTTGGAGGAAAAAGGAACTTACTGATCTAAAATTTACGGTTAGCTTAGCGCCGAATGCTAGACAGCGTATGTTGTTACGAGCCGCGATATGCCTGTTGTACGCACATTGGGAAGGTTTTATCAAAGACGCGGCGAGTGAGTATATCCGCTTCGTAGCTTCGCAAGGTTTACTGCTGGAAGATGTGGATGTCCAATTCGTCGCACTGGGGGTCCGTTCAAACATCATAAATGCTGGAAATTCTCGCAGACCAACTTTGCATACCAATCTGATCAACACTATTTTGAACGAGCAGAACCAGCCATTCGCACCTCGATGGCGTGAGGCCATAGACTCCGGCTCTAATCTGGATTCCAGGCATCTGGAAGATATTCTATGCCAGGTGGGATTAAATCCCCAAGACTATTTGTCCAAAGGTCACTTATTGGACGAGCGGCTGTTGAAGAATCGAAACGCTATAGCACACGGTGATGGCATTCCGATAGAGGTTGATGACTACGACGAATTGCACGAAGTCGTCGTGGCGCTGCTTGATCAATTTCGCGACGATTTGGAGCAGGCGGCAATATCGGGTAGTTATTTGAGGTCGCAGTAAGAGGATCACCAATTACTACGGTCCGACCGCAATGCGTACCGGCCTAACGGTTTTTGGGTCGCTACAGAGAACCCGGCCTGCTCCGGTTGACGCACCGTGCGGATTACCACCTCATTGTCGGCCAAGTATCCCCGGATGTCGGTGATCCGCTCGACCTCGTTCAGTTGCAGCTGCACCGCTTCCTGGGTTTCGATACGGGCCTGGTCCAAAGTATCGGCGAATGCTGACGTGCCCAACTCGTCGCAGATGCCCACCCATTGCTCTTCCTCCTGGCTGTAGGTACAGGTGAGGGTGACGGCAAAATCCAGGGAACCCTGGGCATCGCTGTGGAACACCTGGATAGTCTCTCGGGCGGTTTCAACCATTGTCCGACCTCAAAGCAACTGGCTACCGTCATTGTAGCGCAGATCGGTCTCAGAAGAATTTTCGGACAGTGACACCGCGCCGTTGACGCCCTCACAAGCTCCGCGCTAACCTGAACTAAATCACACGAAACATGTGCCGGTGGGACTGACCTGATGCCGGGTCGGTTCCGCCGGCTTTTTGCTGTCTGTGGGCATCCGATTCGTCGTCGCGTCGGCGTGAGATCCGAAGAGATCAATACAAGGAGGTTGCGATGATGAATAACGGCCGTTGGGCCGACTCCGTACACAGCCGGGCCGCGCTGCTCCGCGCGTTGGCCGCCCATGCCCGCGGCGTCGGCGATGCGCCGATGGTGTGCAAGTGGGGAACGCTGGCGGATGCTGCTGTGGGCGATCAGCGGATCAGCGCGTTGGGTGTCGGGGATCACCCTCACCCTGACCCTCTCCCATCAAGGGAGAGGGGATTGGACAAGAGCGCGGACACGCTGACCTTTGTGGCATCCACGGGAGCGGTGGACCGGCACGGCGATACGGTCGCGCCGGAGGGCTGGCGGCTGGACGCCTACCGCGAGAACCCGGTGGTGCTGTGGGCCCACGACTACCGCCGTCCCGCCATCGGTCGGGCGCAGTCGGTGTGGCGGGACGGCGCGGCGCTGCTGGCCCGGCTGGAGTTCGCAGGTACCGAGTTCGCCCGGGAGGTCGAGGGCCTATATCGCCAGGGCTACCAGCAGGGCGTGTCCGTGGGGTTCCGCCCGCTGCGCTTCGAGGAGCGGCGCGATGCCCGCACCGGCGCGTTCCTGGGCATCCGCTTCCTGGAGCAGGAACTGCTGGAGATCAGCGCGGTGCCGGTGCCCGCCAACCGCGGCGCGTTGATGGCTGCCCTCACCCCAACCCCTCTCCCGCAGCGGGGAGAGGGGCTTGCCGATGAGGTGGTCGGCTTGCTGCGTGGGTTGCGCCCGTAGGGGCGAATGATTATTCGCCCCTACCTCGCTGAGGCAAACGAATCTCAAAAATACTCACTGCAATTGCAAAGGAGAAATGCAATCTATGACCCTTTCAACATGGGAACTGGAAACCATTAAGAACGAAGTGGCCGAGGTGCGCGACTTCTACCGTCAAAGGCTGGACGCGGACATCCCGCCGCTCCGCGAAGAGATTGACCGCCTGAGCCGCACGGTGGGCGATCTCACCGAGAAGCAGCGGGCCGGCGAACGCCAGGCGATGCTGGCGCGGTACGGCAGTGCTGGCGACCGCCCCCGCGTGCCCTTCGGCAAGTACCAGGGGATGGACGCGCTGGACCTGGCCTGCGTCCGCAGCGTCCTGGCGTCGCAACAGCGCGAGCCGGGCGATGCCAACCCATCCGCCCACGGCGGACTGGCCGACTGGCAGGCGAACCTCAAAGCCGCCATGGACAGCACCACCGCCGGCACGGGCGACGAACTGGTCGCCACCGGCGAGGCCGCCGCTCTTTGGGCCGACATCAACGTCGATACGCATGTTGCGTCGCTGTTCACGCGGGTGGACATGCCTACCAACCCCTTCGAGATCCCACTACAACTCGGCAACGTGTCCTGGTACCCGGGCGTCGAGAACACCGCCACCACGGACACGGCGCTGACCACCGCGCGGCAGACCCTTATGGCGCGGGAACTGGTGGCCGAGGTGCCCTGGTCGCTGACGCTGGACGAGGACGCCGTGATCGCCATGGCCGCGGAGGTACGCAGTACGCTGGTGCGCAACGCCGTCGAGGTCATCGACGACGTTCTATTGAACGCCGACACGACCGCGCAGAACAACATCAACGCCGACGACGCGACCATCGCCGCGTCCACGGCCGGCAAGGCCCATTGGCTGCTGGGGTTCGATGGGCTGTTGCACCTGCCGCTGGTGGACAACGCCGCGCAGGGCAAGGACCACGGCGCCGCGCCCACCGCCGACATGTTCAACGAGGCGCGCGGCCTGCTGGGCAAGTACGGCGTGCGACCGTCGGAGTTGGCCTACGTCGCCGACGTGGGAACCTACATCAAGTCGCTGGGCATCGACGAGTTCCGCACGCTGGACAAGCTGGGGCCCCAGGCCACGCTGCTCAACGGTCAACTGGCCCAGGTGGACGGCATCCCCGTCATCGTGTCCGAGCAGATGGCGAAATCGGACGCCGACGGCAAGGTGACCGACGGCGGCAACACCAACACCAAGCTGGGCTTTCCGCATTTCAAGCGGCGTAAGCGAGGGAGTCCACCATTCGTCGGTACAGAGCGACGGGGAATTCCTGCGTGTCGGGGTTGCCGGCCGACAGTGAGAAATCTTCCGATGCCAGCCAGAGGTGCCGACGCACCAGGGCGATGGCGTCCACGAAAGTTGGCGATGGTTTGTCGTACCAAGCGGCGGTGCGCGGGGTCATCGAATGTTGTTTTTGCAACGAATGGGCGGCCAGGGTGGTCCAGGAGAAGAGGCCCAGCAGCGCGGGCGTGGTGCGGGCGATGGCCAAGTCGGACCACTGGCGCTGGGTCTCCATGCCCAGGTGGGTTCGCGCCTCCTGAAAGGTGACTTCGAGTTGCCAGCGCAGGACAAACCACTCCCGGATCTGGGTCGGGTTCGCCAACGGGTCGGTGCAGAGGAGGGCTTGGGGATCGAAAGCGCCTTCGGGATCTCGGACCAGCACCCAGCGAATGGTCACCGCCGGTTTGCCCGAGCTGTACCAGACCGCGGTTTGGGAGGTAAGTTCCAGCGTGCGGATGGTGCCGTCGTACCACGCCACGGCGGCGACGGTCCAGGCCACATGGTCCTGGTCCAGGATGGTTTTCAGCGACGGTCGCCGCTGGCCTTTCAGGGCTGACCGGCCTTTCTGACCTGGCGGCCGAGGCGGCGCTGGCGCGTAGAGAGCGGCGTCCAAGCGCAGTCTGGCGATGAGGGTAACGGGTTCACGAAGGGATTGGCAGCAGTGGAGCAGATCCAGCACGGCGTAGCCGTTATCCCCCACCAGCACGAGAGTCCGGTGGGGCAGCCAGCGACGCAGCTGAATGACCATTTGCCGGGCCCAATCGGTGAGCTTCTTGTGCCGGCGTCCCTGCTGCTGGTAGTACCGAGAGGAAGGGGCCAGCACCGTGAGCACCGGCAGCGCCCAGTGGCGTCCCGCCCACGGCACGTGGCCCAGCCACATCAGGGAGATCCAGCGCAGGCCACTGGCCTTGACCAGTTGATGGCGGCTGGAACGCACCGCGTCCCGGTAGATGCCTCGTGCTTTGATCTTAGCGCCCCGACGCCGCTCCAGGGTTTCGTCGATGCCGAAGACCAAGGGGCCGTCGCCCCGATCCAGATGCTGGAGCAAAAGCAAGAGCAGGACGCGGGCCACCGCGCGGGACGACCACACCGCCCGATTGAGCACCTCGTGGTAGCGGGCGTAGTCGCGCTGGTCGCTGCGGCCCATGACGCGCAGCGCTGCTGCCACGGTGCGTTGACCTGTGGTCAGGATCGCGCCCACCAGCAGGAGTTGAGCCTTCTGCCAAGTGGGGTTGGTGAACAGAATTGCGAAGGGGGAGAGTATCGGTACAATGGCATTGGGCAGGGTGTGCATGGCTGGACCTTCAGTGACGTTTGGGTCAGGCCAGCTTACCCTGTCCTTTTACTTTTCTAAGAATGCGTAAAGTCTAGCCAAGGGCCGCCTGCTGGTGGTCAACCGTACCCAGTGGCGCCTTGGGTTCCGCCGCGAGTTGATGATCGAGACCACGCGGGACATCCAGAAGCGTCAGAACATCATGGTGGTGAGCATGCGGTTGGCCTTTATGGAACGGTCGGGCGATCGGTCCAAGGCCACCCATACCGCGCTGCAATACAACATCACGGTGTAGCTGAGCGTCCAAACCCGAACGTTCCCTCTCCCTTGATGGGAGAGGGTCAGGGTGAGGGTGAAAACCCCTGCAAAAACCCCCTCACCCCAGCCCTCTCCCGCCAGGGGAGAGGGAGGAAATGGAGGAACCTGAATGGCAAATGCTTACGCGGATCTGGCGACGCTGAAGTCGCCGGCAGTCCTGAACGTGCCGGACGACGCACACGACGCCCGGTTGCTGGATATGCTGGAGGCAGCATCCCGCTGGATCGACGGCTACTGCGGGCGGCAGTTTTTCGCGACCCACGGCGAACGGCGGTTTGACGGCACCGGCAAGGCGTCGCTGACGGTAACGGACCTGGTGTCGGCCAACGAGGTGCGAGTGCGGGATGCCTATGGTTCATGGGAGGTCTGGCCGTCCGGCGACTGGCTGCTGTATCCGCTGAACGCCGCGCCCACAACGCCGGGTGGCCGCCCCTACACCCGCGTCATGCTGGCGTCGGGCACGCATCGCCGGTTCCCGTTGAGCCGAGCCGGCGTGGCGGTCAGCGGCATCTGGGGATACGGCGACGTGCGCGAGGATGCGGGATTGCAGGTGGGCGGAAATGTGGAAATCACCGCCGGAGATACCGCGCTGCCACTAACGGCCGGCGACGGCGCGATTGCATTGTCTGCCGGCCACACCATCCGCATCGACCACGAGCAACTGTATGTCGAAGGTGTCGCAGATGACGGCCAGGGCGCGTTGACGCTCACGGTGCGGCGCGGGATGAACGGCACGGAAGCGGCCACCCACTCCGTCGCCACTCCCATCTCGCTGTATCGCTACCCCAAAGGTGTATCCGAGGCGTGCCTGCTGCAGGCCGCCGTCTGGTGGCGGGAGAGGTTGGTGGGACCTTTCCGGCCGCCGGATGGCGATGGTGGGGGAGATGTTGGCGGCGTCTCTCCCGCCGTGCGAACCCTGCTTGCCCCGTATCGCCGCCGCAACGCCGCGCTGGGGGTGTGAGCATGACCGGATACGCCAGCACGGGACGCAGCTACGTCGCCGTGGCCGACGCCGGCGGCACGCTCAGGGACCTGTCGCCGTGGGTCGAACGCGCCGGCCCTCTGGGGTTGGAGTTCGCCGGCCGCGACGTTACGGGCGTGAACGATACCGCAGCGCGTACGGCGGCCGGCCCGCCCGCGGCGCAGGAATTCACGATATCCGGCCGGTGGGATGACACGCCCATCATCGGCCCGGATGCCGTGCTGTCTGGCGTGGTGGGTCGCTCCGTTGCAGTTGAGTACGGTCCCGTCGGGAACGCACCGGGCCAACGGCGAGTGTCGGGGGCGTTCTTGTGCCTGTCCTATCGCATCAGCAGCCGGGCCAGCGAGCCCGTGCGGTTCGAGGCAACGTTCCGGCAGGACGGCCCGGTGGAACTGGGGGTTTGGCGACGGCGGGGGATCAGTCCGCGGCCGCAACTTCCTCCGCGGGAACGATCACCACCTGGCCGGCGTCGTTGTGGTGGTGGCGCATGAGCTGGTCCATTCGGTCATGCAAGGAACGCATCAGTCCCCTGGCCTCGCCGAGTGGCTCACGGAAATTGGCCATTTGTTGTTCAAGTCTCTCAACCCGACTATCCAGACCGTTGACACGTCCGATCAAGGCGGTGAGTTGGCCTTGGATATTGCCGATGTCGAACGACTGTCGTATCAGGATACCAACAATCGTAACCAGCAGCAGACAGATGAACGCCAAGAAGCCGTAGAGGATGTAGAGCTCATTGGGAGTCATGTCACGTGTTTCCTCGGTTGATGGACGACACGATTATGGCATGGGTGATGCGCGGCTGCAATTGACGGAGGGAAAAGTGGCAAACAATATAGCGCCGCCGGCCCTGCGGTGGCAGGTTTGGGTTGACTGGGCCGGGGACGGTTCCTGGGTTCCGGAAACTGCGGACGTCTCCGCCGATGTGCTGGGTCTACGCTGGCGATGGGGGAGGCGCGGGCTGCCGGTTCCCGAGTTCGCGCCGCCGGCCCAACTGGAGCTGACCTTCAGGAACGATCACCACCATTACACTCCCGGTAATGACAACGGGCCATTGGGGAGCAACGTTCAGGGCGGTCGGACGGTCTGGCTGCGCGCCAGCCGGGTCCACGACGATTTCGCAACCGACAACGGAGCATCGGCTGATCTGGACGGGCGCGCCACAGCAGTAGGAGATGTGCGTTGGGAGGTGTCCGCCGTCCCCGGCAACGGCTTTTCCGCGTTGGACGGGGTCGTGATGGGTGAGGGCGGGGGCTGGCCGCCGTCGGACGCGGTGGCGCTGCTGGACACGGGCGATCCGTTGGCGACCCTGATGGTCCGGTACCGGCGGGGCAGCAGTGGCCAGGGCGGGTTCGTCCTGCGTTGCGCCGCGCGCGACGACTGCCTGCGCCTCCGGTTCGCCAACGACGCCACCATCCTGGAACGGGTGTCGGGGCGTATCACCACCAGGCTTGACGACGGGGCTGCGTTGGATGCCGGAGCGTGGTACGACCTGGAGATTCAGCAGACCGCCAACGCGGTGCGCGTTTATGCCATCAAACTCGGGCAGGCGGGCTCCCATCGGAGCGAACTCCTGGCGGCCACGGACATAGCCGACCCGCCGGACTCTACCCGGCATGGCCTGTGGCATGGGTTCCGCAGTTCGCAGGACAGTTGGGCGGAGTTCGCGGTTGGCCGCAGCCTGTTCACCGGGCATATCACCCGCATCGACCCCGATTTTGACGCTGGCATCTGTGCCATCACCGCCGCCGACACGATGCAGCGATTTGAGACACTCCCGCTGCATCGGGCGCTGGCCGGTGGCCTCATGCGTTCCGGCGATGTGGCGGCCGCGATCCTGGATTGGACCGGCCTGTCGCCCGATGAATACTCGGTGGATGACGGACGGCCGCTGCTGACCGGTGGCCCCCGCTCGGTGTGGGATGTGTCCGCCGCCCGCGCCCTGCGCCGGCTGCAACGTGAGGAGCACGGTTTCATCTACGCCGATGGCCTGGGGCGCGTCCGATTGGAAGCCGCGTCCCGTCGATCCGAGATCCGGGGCCACCAGGATCCCATATCTCTGGCGAGATTCTCCGTTGGAGACACCGCTGACTCTACCGGCCCGTACGCAAGCCTCATTCGCCGAGACGACGGAGCGGCCTCCGTGGAGGATTCGGTCACGTTCCGCTACCGCCGTTCGTCGAATGCGGGTCGGCAGCAAGTGTGGCGCCTGAACGAGCCGTTGGAGATTCCCGGCGGCGGCGAACTGCTGGTCCTGGCGGCGACGGACACCTGGGATGTGATCACCGGCATTGCTGCGCCCGTGGCCGGTACGGACTACACCGCAACCGATGATGCCACCGGCGTCGGCACGGACGTCACGGCTGACATAACCATCCAGTTGCTCACGGAGGCGGAATCGGGCATCGCCGGCCGGGGACAGGCCGTGCGGATCAGCAATGGCGGGTCCAGCGCCGCCTACCTGCAGACCCTGGATTTGTACGCCGACCACTGCTGGCGCACGCAGACTTCCAACGCGGTGCGTGCCCGGTCCTCGGCGTCCACGCCGGGACTGGAAACCGGAAACGGACGGTTGGTCAACTGCCGGTACGTCGACAACTACGCGGCGGCGCAGGGCGCGGCCGAAGCGCGGCTGGCCGAGCATTCCACTCGGCGGCCCCACCTCGAAGCGACGCTCCCATTGTCGGATCGCAAGAACGTGCGGGCCGCCATCGAAGCCGGCCTGTCCGACGTGGTGGCGGTGCAGGCCGAGACCCAGGGCATCACCGGCGTCTGGCTCCTGGAGGGCATGGAGATTCGCGTAGACGGCGGCGATAGCGAGGCGCAGTGGTGGCTGACTGGGGTGTGATGTGAGATGGAAGCATCTATCTTATCGGCAATTGGTGGCGTAAAGTAAAATAAGCTCAGCGGTTATTGGCGAAACGTGCAATAAAAGGTGACATATCCATGGAACGGGGGCCAATTGGTCGGTACGACACTCGAGTGGTTGGCGGTGAACGCATCAATGCCTTCGTACCTGATGGGTTGCCGCCGGACCCGCCTCTAGAACTGGACGGAGAGTTCCTGCAATCTCTGGAAGCGGCATCTTTCGCTCTGGGAGGCCTTAATGCCACGGCTGCGTTGATACCGGATAAAGCCCTTTTCATCTACGCCTACGTGCGCAAGGAAGCTGTCCTGTCTTCGCAGATTGAGGGTTCCCGATCATCGTTGGCAGACCTCTTGCTGTCTGAGCTGGACGAAGCGCCGGGTGTTCCGATTGACGACATTACCGAAGTATCCAACTATGTCGCCGCGTTGGAACACGGGCTCGAGCGGATGCGAAATGGATTTCCACTGTCGAACCGGCTGATCCGGGAAATGCACGCCATACTGCTGTCCAGCGGACGGGGCAGCCATCTGCATCCCGGGGAATTCCGCACATCTCAGAATTGGATTGGCGGGCGTCGTCCCGGTGATGCCGACTTTGTGCCGCCGCCACCTCACGAGGTCGCCGGTTGTATGGGCAAGTTGGAGGATTTCATCCATACCATTGACGACGGTATGCCAACGCTGCTGCGCGCGGGGCTGGCACATTGCAGTTTGAAACCATCCATCCGTTTCTCGATGGCAACGGGCGAGTAGGACGCTTGCTCATTACCCTTATGCTCTGTCATGCCGGAGCCCTTCAAGACCCGGTGTTGTACCTGAGCCTGTACTTCAAACAGCATCGTTCAGTCTATTATCAGATGCTCGATCGGGTACGCCAAACCGGTGATTGGGAACGTTGGCTGGCTTATTTTCTGGATGGGGTGAGAGAAACGGCACAAGGGGCCGTCTCCACGTCCGTGCGTTTGTCTCAGATGTTCGAATCGGACCGCAGCCGAGTGCAACAAACCGGGCGTCGCACCGCTTCGGCGTTGCAGGTGTACCAGACCATCAAGGAACACCCCATACTGTCGCTATCGGATGCCGCTGATATGACGGGGTTGTCGTTTCGCACCACGTCGAGTGTGATGGAAATGTTGGTCGAACTGGGTATCGTGCGCGAAATTACCGGCCAGCGCCGCAACCGTCTCTTCGCCTACGATCAGTACCTTTCCATCCTCAGCGAGGGCACTGAGCCACTGTAGCCCCGGCGATTGGGCAGGGCCCCTGTGGTATCATCATCGCTGCAAATTCCCCGTTCGGCCGTTTGCCGGCCAGCGTTCTGAGGTGCCACTGTGCCTGCTAATGACACTGTCTATGACGTAATCGTCGTCGGGGCCGGCAACGCCGCCCTGTCCGCCGCCATCGCCGCCCGCGAGCAGACCCAATCGGTGCTCGTGGTCGAAAAAGCCCCCGAGTATTTCCGAGGCGGCAACACCTACTTCACCGGCGGCATCATCCGATTCGCCTACAACGGCCTGGACGACATCAAGGGCCTGATTCCCGACATGTCGGAGACCGAGGCCAACTCCATCGAGGTGGGCCAGTACACCGAGAACCAGTTCTACGACGATATGATGCGCGTCACCCATGGCCTGTCCGATCCCGAGCTGGCCGAGATCCTGGTCAGTCATTCGTACCCGACCATGAAGTGGCTGCAGGAGCACGGCGTCCGGTTCGTCCTGTCCTTCGGGCGGCAGGCATTCCGCGACGGGGACAAGTTCCGCTTCTGGGGCGGCCTGGTCGTCGAGGCCGTGGGCGCCGGCAAGGGCCTGTCCGACCAGCAGTTTGACGTGTGCGAGCGGTTGGGCGTGGAAGTACGCTACTCCACCGAGGGCGTGTCGCTGATCCAGGACCAGATGGGCCGGGTCGCCGGCCTCCGGGTCAAGGGACCAGACGGTTTCGAGGACATCGCCGGGCGTGCGGTCGTGCTGGCGGCTGGCGGGTTCGAGGCCAACGCCGAGATGCGCTGCCGCTACCTGGGCCCCGGCTGGGAGACCGTCAAGGTGCGCGGCATCCCCTACAACACCGGCGACGGCATCAAGATGGCGCTGGACGTGGGCGCGCAGAGCTACGGGCACTGGTCGTCCTGCCACGCCGTGGCTTGGGACATGAACGCCCCCACCTTCGGCGACCGCACCGTCACCGAGTTGTTCCAGAAGCACTCGTACCCGTTCGGCATCATGGTGAACATCGACGGCGAGCGGTTCTTGGACGAAGGGGCTGACTTCCGCAACTACACCTATGTAACCTACGGGCGCGCGTTGATGGACCAGCCCCAGGGCCTGTGCTTCCAGGTCTTCGACGAGAAGGTCAAGCACCTGCTGCGCGATGAGTACTGGATTCCGCAGGCCACCACCGCCGAGGCCAACTCCATTGAGGAACTGGCCCGGATGCTGGACATCGACCCCGTTGGATTGGCCAGGACCGTCGAGGAATACAACGCCGCCGTCCGCAAGGACATCCCCTACAACGCCACCGTCAAGGACGGCCGCCGCACCGAGGGCCTGGCGGTGGACAAGACCAACTGGGCCGAGACCATCGACACGCCGCCCTATCGGGGCTGGGCCGTTACTACCGGCATCACATTCACTTTCGGGGGCGTCAAGGTCAACAACCGCGGGCAGGTGGTCACCAACGCCCAGGATCCCATCCCTGGCCTGTACGCCGCCGGCGAGATGGTGGGCGGGCTGTTCTACCACAACTACCCGGGCGGCAGCGGCCTCAGCGCCGGCATGGTATTCGGCCGCCTGGCCGGCAACAGCGCCGGCGAGGACGCCCTGGCGCTGAAGGACGTGTAGGGGCTACGAACAGCTCAGCCCGAACCGCAACCGGGCCGGACTCTTCCTGCTACAATCTTGGTAGGGTCCGGCCTTTTGTATGGTTACGGTAGTGCAGTAATGGCGACAATGGATGACATCCGCGCGGTAGAGCGTCTGATGCAGACGCTTGATGAAAACCCGCACCTGATGGAAGCAGTGCGTTCCCGCATACTGACGCGAGAATTGCTGGAACTGCCGCAAACCGTAGTCCGACTCACCGAGCGGGTTGATCAGATTGCCGAGCAGCTGGCACAACTCACCAACCGGGTTGACAGGCTCACCGACCGGGTTGACAGGCTCACCGAGCGGGTTGATCAGATTGCTGAGCAGTTGGCGCAGCTTACGGAGCGGGTTGATCAGCTTACCAAAAGGATGGACCGCAGGTTCGACCGGATTGAGAATGACATCGGAGAATTCAGAGAGGCAGCGGCGGTTAATTCCGCCCTGAAAAATGCTGCCGCTATTGCGGCCTCTCTAGGATTGATTCGTACTAGAGATCTTAGCCAGGATGAGCTGATTGCTATGGTACGGGATCACGATACGACGGACATTGCCCGTAACGATTTACAAAGTTTCTACCTGGCCGATTTGATCGTGCAATCTGTTGATGACCAAGCCGAAACGCACTATGTAGCGGTTGAGGCATCATTCACCGCCGATGTACGTGACACCCGTCGGGCCATCCGCAACGCAGGCTATCTCACCCGTTTCACGGGACGCCCAGCCCAAGCGATGATAGTAGCGAGGCGCACAGACTGGGAAATTGACGAACAGATTGCATCCGGCGCAGTTCACTTATTCCGTCTCCCGGAACGCCGAAGCAGGGATGCATAATGAGCGGGGCAGAAATATAGAACCGAAGGGTCACGACGCATATGATCGAGATGAATTTATCGATACCTTTGCCCACGCCTTGGGCTGGTGAAACGTTTCAAACGGATTGCATCGGATCGGTCAACTTTCTGGTTGGGCCTAACGGAAGCGGGAAATCGCAGTTCGCCAAAGAACTGGTCGGGCACTTACCAAATGCGCGGCTCCTCGGGACCGACCGGCTTAGCGGAATGGAGCAAGTTCGGCCATTTGCCGATATCTTTGGAGACTATTTCTCTGATGGACTACAGAAGAACCAGTTTCGAAGATTCATGCGACCGCAATCGCTTGGATCCGGAATTAGCACGTTGGTCATTCTGGAAGAGCGTATGGAACTGCGCATCCAGCTTGAGGCAGTACTTGGGACTCTCTTCAACCGAGAGATTATCTTGGAATGGGACTCCGGCAACCTGATCGCCAAGGCCCGACGCCGCGATAACAATGCAACCTACCGACTGGACCGAGAGGAATGTCACGGGATCAAGGAACTATGCGTGTTGCTAACCCACCTTTACGACGACCGGCTCCCGGCCCTGATCATCGACGAACCGGAACTAAACCTGCACCCACAGTACCAGGCATTCTTTATGCGTGAAGTTCGCAAGGTAGCGGGGGATCCAGACAAGGACGATAGGAAGAAATTGGTCTTCCTGATTACGCTCTCACCGTTTACCCTTGATTTCAAGTCGCAGGACGATTTGCAATCGGTCATCTCTTTCGGCCTTGATTACTCGGTTCCGCGACGGTGGTCGCCTTCTGCATCAAGTCCTTCGTCAGCGCAATCGTTGGTAAGGCGGCTGAATTCGCACCAGAAGCAGTTATTCTTCTCGGACAACCCGATTTTTGTCGAAGGTGTATTGGACGCTCAGATGGTCTCGGCTTTGATGGAGGCCCGGGGCGTAGCAGTCGAGGCAGCTGGCAGTTGCATCATTGACGCCGGCGGCGCCGAAGAAGTCAATCACTACCTGCAACTATGCCAAGGACTCGGGAAGAAAGCCCATTTCCTATACGACCTTGACAGCCTTTTTCGCGGCCGTTTGCGTTCTTCCGTAAAGGAAGATGAGACGGTGCAAGGGTTTTTGGCAACCGCCGGGCTGGGGAACGATTTTGCGAAGTACTGCGGAGAGTTGGACAGCAATCTTACGGCATTGATTGACCGAATCCTTATAGCTTCCCTACCCGAGCCACTGAAGCCATTGAGTTTGTATCTGCATGGGCTGGGGAGTCGTCCAGCATGGAGCAAGGACGAATTGGCAAAAGCCAGGGTTGCTGTGATGACATCGATCAGCCGATACCGAAATGAAGTAGTGTCAGTTGTGGGGGATACGGATGTTTCGGACATTGAGGGTCGTCGCAACCAGATAGTGAGTTTGCTGCAGCAGAGAAATATCCACCTGCTGCCGGGAGGAACGCTCGAGAGATACCTCCCGTTATACGAAGGGGATCACTACTCGCTCAGCGAGGGCTCAAAGCAGAAAGCAGTTCAAGCCGAGCTTGATTATCTGGCAAGTCCTCACACTACCGACGTTCTTGCGAACCGTTATGGAGACCTGTACGACGCGGTATGTAGTCTGCCATCTAGCCCAGACGTCGATATTGATCCGGTCGTCCGCAACTACTTGTGTGATTATGTCCATGAATTGCAGAAGACGGTTGTTGCCAATCTCGAGTGGCAACACGACCAAATCCAAGAACGCTTGAACGCGGTCAAACCCGAGATGGCTAGAGTTTTTACAATTAGGAGTTTCGAGCGTACGGTGGGGAAAGAAGACTTTTACGCTACGATCGAGGTCCGCGAAATGCTGGGTATTCAAAAGCGGGTCACGCACGTAAATGAAAAAACCAATGCCGGCATGGGAGATTTCGTCCTCACGGCAGCATAGCAGTCTAATCCCTTACCAATGAGTGTAGAGGAATTCAATGAAAATCCCAGCAAACGCATATCAAAACAACGCAACTCCACAATTCTACTGCCCCGCATGCATGGTATTACATCATCAGAGTGACTTCGGCCCTTTCGCGGTTTGCTACTATTGCGACCGTCCGCTATGTCCCATGCTCGATTTTTCCTGTATCAGTTGCACTCGCGAAGCTTGCGACAATTGTTGCCAAGCCTGCCAGGAAGACGATTGCGATGTAATCACTTGCGTTCGTTGCGTTGAATCGCACTTACAAACAGGTCATCCTTTGGATTACCCAAATTTTTCGTCAAATCTTACCCTCTGCGGCTAGATACACTGTGAGTGAGCAAATACTAATGGCCGGCGACACCGCCGCCCTTGTACTAGCACAGGAAAGTCTGCGCCACATTGAGCAAGCCATTCTGATGCTACTGGAAGCCCACCCAGATTTCCTGCGTAACTCTCAGATTGCGGACTTGTTGGGCCTGCGTTCGTCCATCCGCGACGGGCAGCGTAACTACCTTACCTACTCGGTGATTGGTGGCCTGATGGTACGCGGCGATGTCGTGCAAGACCGTGAAACCAAGGTCTTCACCAAAGTTGAGGCCACCTCATGACCACGACCACCGCCGCCACTCCACCGCAGACCGACCGGCGATTGTTCACAGTCGCCGAGTACAAGGCCATGGCTGAAGCCGGAATTCTGCACGAAGATGAACGTATCGAATTGCTGGTCGGGGAGATTGTCCGCATGGCGCCAATTGGCGACCCACACCTCTTTTGCACCGATTCTCTGACTACGCTACTGGTTCCGGCGTTGGCTGGGCAGGCAATCGTAAGGGTGCAAGGGTCGATTCAGTTGGACGACCATACCGCACCACAACCCGACATCGCTCTGCTGGGGTTGCGGGATGATTACTATGCGCAGTCCGCGACGCCGGCCGATGTATTGCTGGTGATCGAAGTCTCTGACAGTTCTCTGGATTTTGACCTGGGCCCCAAAGCAGCCCTATACGCCGCCGCCGGCATCCCCGAGTTGTGGGTTGCCAACCTCCGTACAGGCGGGGTGGTAGTCCACACCGACCCCGCCGACGGATCGTACGCAACCGTCCGAACGATCCCGGCTGGCGGCGCCATCAGCCCGCAAGCCTTCCCCGACCTAGTGCTGCAACTGCGCGAGTTCATGCCCCCCGCCAATCCACCATAGGCGGACCTCACTCGGTGGCGCCTGCCAACAGCCTTTCACAGCAAAAACGGCGGCCCGATTTCACCTTCCGGGCGCGGCTCGATGCGTTCGTTCACCAGGTCAACCTTGAACCCCAGGTCCTGCAGTAACTTGTAGCCCACCAACGGCACTGCCGCCGGCACCACGCCGTTAACGAAGCCCGTGCCTTCCAGCATTCCGATGCCGACGTAAATCGGCGTGCGCATGACTTTGCCGTCGGCGGTCATCAGAGCAGCGCTGGCGTTGGGTACGGTATCCAGCCCCAAAGCGTCAATGTCGGCCTGCGGGATGCCGACCCACGTCGCGCCGGTATCCACCAGAAAATCGTATTCTCGGTTTTCCGACTTGCCGGCGATGCTGCCTCTGGCGTAGGTGACTCCCATAGCGATGACTCCCGCCGTTTTGTTGACGGTAGTATACGGCAACGAACCTTTCAACTTGCGCCCCGCGCCTTGCGGGGCATACAATCGGGCCTACTCGGGGTTCCGGAGCGGTTCCGGGGACGGGGGAAACCATGGCGGCCAATAATCCGGCGCGTTCCGGCATCTTCTACGGGTGGTTCGTTGTTGCCACCTGTATGTTTATCGCGTTCCTCACCATGGGAACGCGCAATGCCTTCGGCGCGTTCGTGGTGCCCATGGAGGCCGAATTCGAGTGGAACCGCACCGTGGTGTCCTGGGCCGCCGCTTTGGGCGCGCTGCTCAATGGCGTAACCCAACCCTTCATGGGCTACCTGTTCGACCGGGTCGGCGTCCGCATCGTGGTGATGGCCGGCATATGTGTTGTCGGCGCGTCAACGCTGTTGATGGCCGCCACGGGCAGCATCTGGTTCCTCATCGCGGTGTTCGGAGTGGTGTCTGCCATCGGACAGAGCGGCACCTCGCTGACCAACACCGGCGCGACCCTGAGCAAATGGTTCCGGCGCCGTCGTGGCCTGGTCATCGGCCTGAACGCTTCGGGCATGTCCCTGGGCGGTCTGATCATAGTCCCCTTCGCCGCGTACCTGATCAGCCTGATCGATTGGCGGTTGTCGTGGATCGTGCTGGGAGTGATGATCCTGGCGCTGGGCATCCCGCTGGCCTTCGTGTTCCTGCACGACGACCCCGCCAAGAAGGGCCTGACGCCCGACGGCGACCCTGAACCTGCTCCCGGACCCGCTGGGTCTCCGGGAGTGGCTGCCGGTCCGCCGCCGCAGCCGTTGTTCGCCGAAAACTGGCGTCAGGCGTTCAAGTCCTTCCCCATCTGGCAGATGAGTTTCTCGTACTTCATCTGCGGCTCCACCACGTTCATGCTCTCGGTGCACTTCGTGCCCATGGCGGTGGAGGAAGGCATCAACCCGCAGACCGCGGCGTTGATATTTGGCCTGATGTCCGGCCTCAATGCCCTGGGCGCCACCGGCGCGGGCTGGATTTCCGACCGCATCGGTGGCCGCAAGAACTGGCTGGCGGCGGTGTACTTCTGTCGTGGCACGGGGTACGTGATCCTGGTGCTGTCGCTGGTGGTGCCGGGCATTCCGTTGTTGGCCGGTCTGCTGATATTCGCCTTCGTAGCCGGTCTCTCTTGGATCGCCACCGCGCCGCTGACCACGTCGCTCACCGCTGAGGTGTACGGACTGAAGTCCCTTGCGACCATATCCGGCGTGGCGTTCCTGTTCCACCAACTAGGCGGATTCAGCAGCGTGCTGCTGGCCGGCTACCTGCGCGAGATGACCGGCAACTACGTGCTGGCATTCTGCATCGCCGCCGTGTTGCTGTACCCCGCCGCAATCAGCGCGTTTACCATACGGGAGCGGCGCTACTCAGTGCGCTACCAGCCGGCGCCGGCGGTAAGCGCCGCCGCAGATTAGGCGGACCTATCGCTGCCGGCAAGAGGGGTTGACCATGACCACCACCGAAAAACTGCGCACGGGAACCCGGATGTCCCTCGACGAGTTTCTGGCCTTGGGAGAGACCGACGGCAAGTGGGAACTTGACGATGGAGTGCTATACATCATGGCGTCCGGTAGCCCCGACCACCAGTTCATAATCCTTCATTTCTGTCGGCAAATTGACGACTACTTGGATGGTTTCGAGGAGCCTCCCGCCCAGTTTTACCATGAGATGACCACCATCCTTTCCAGGGAACTGCAACGCGCTCCCGAACCGGACATCGTCATTATCCTCAATGAGCGCCGGGATATCGTGAGCCGCGCCCGCGTCGAGGCTCCGCCCGACATCGTGGTGGAAATACTGTCCACTGACCGCAATCGGGATCTGGTACGCAAGCGGCAGATCTACGCCGAGGCCGGTGTTCTGGAATACTGGCCGATAGACCCGCGCAACGACACGGTGACCCAACTGGAGTTACGCGACGGCGAGTACGTGGAGCGGGCCGTGCTTACCGCCGGCGACACTCTTACCACGCCGCTGCTGTCCGGTCTGGAGATACCGCTGGCCGATATATTCCAGCACCGTCGCCGGCCGGCGAGGGACGAGTAATCCCCGCCATTGACAACGCAACGTCTTTTAGTGTATCAATCTGCTACTGTAAGAGACCATCGATTCTCACAATCGATATCCTTGCCGAAGGAGGAGGAAACCATGCCTGACGTCTACTATGCCCGGCCCAGCAATTTCCTTTCGGATCCCCGCGACCGGACCGTCATTACTGGGGATTCAGAGGACGATGTGTTGCAGAAGATGTTTGCGTACCTGAGTAGCCCCGAGGCCCAGGCGCGCTATCCCGGTGTGGATGACCCCACCGAGCTGGAGAACAACATCCGCAAGTGCATCTTCAGGAAGGGAACCAAGGCCATCCACAACCGCCCGCCGGATGCGGAAGGCGCCCACCACTGATCCTCGGTGGCACTGTTTTGCAACCACGCCCCCGCCCAATCCGGGCGGGGGTTTTTGCTTGGCAAAGTTGCTGAGGCCGGCATCCACCGCTATACTGCGGAATCATGGCGATTAATCCCGATGATTTCCCTCCCGGAACTTTAGCGGAACTGTCGCTGTTCCCCCTGAACAACGTGGTCCTGTTTCCTAGCATGCCCCTCCCGTTGCATATTTTCGAGGAGCGGTACAAGGCGATGATCGGCGACTGCGTCCAGCGTGAGGAACCTTTCGGGGTTCTGCTGATCAGAGAGGGGAACGAGGTGGGCGAACCGGCATCTCCCCACTCGGTGGGCACCACCGCCCGCATCGCCCAGGTGCAGCGGCTGGAAGAAGGCCGCATGAACATCCTGACCCGGGGCGAACGGCGATTTGAGCTGCTGGAAACGGTGCAGACGGTGCCGCATCTGGTGGGCCTAGTGCGTTACATCGAGGACGAAGAAGGGACCGTCTCGACGTCCACCGTGGCCGGCGTGCGTGAACAATACGTCCAGTTGCAGCGTTATCTGACTGCTATGGCCGGAGGTTGGGACCGCGAGGTTTCGGTACCCGACGAACCCATCGAGCTGGCCCGCAGTTCGTCCGCTGCATTGGCGGTCAGCCTGCCGCTCCCGCCCGACGTGCGCCAGGATTTGCTGGAAACCCGCACCACCGGCGAGCAACTGGAAAAGCTGCACGCGCTCATGCGCCAAGCCAATCGTATCGTCGCCGAGCAGGTCGAGCAGAACTCTCCCTTCAAGGGCGCGCGCCTGAACTAGCGGCGCGCCAGGGCTAATCCTGCGATGGTCGCCGGCGCAGTTTCTCTTCCAACTGTCGCACCCGTTCCTCGGCTGCTGCCGCGCGTGCTTCCGCAGCCGAGCGCGCCGCGATGACCTCCATGTGGGTCTCCAAGTACCGGTTGCCCACGGGATCCCACCAGCGCAGGTTATCGTTCTCCCAGCGCAGTTCCAGCTTCAGCGCGGGGCTGTATCCTCGGAACGTACCGTCCGCTCGTTCCTCAATCTGGATGGGTTGGTAGGCGCCGTCAACCAGTAGATCGCCGGCCAGCGACGTCGAGTGCCACCGACCGCCGGATGAGTCGAAACGCCAGTATTCGCCCACGCCCATGGCCTCGTAGTAGTCCCGCTTGATGGTTTCGTCGTTGCGGCCTGTCCTGGCCGACGCCACCTCCAGCACGAAGTCCGGCGGCTTGCCCTGCTCGGAAACGATGTATCCGTTGCTATCCCGGCGAGCGTCGGGGTCCACGTCAAAGGCGATCAGCAGGTCGGGGAAGCGAACGTCGGCGTAACGCGTGGTGGGCCTCAGGCTGGCGCCGATTTCGCTGATGATGATGGTTGTCTCGGGGTTGCCCAGGTGGTGGCTCAGCGCCGCCGGGTATCCGTGGAACAGAACGTGCTCGTAGGTGGTCTCATCAAGGTCCCATGGATCCGGGTCTGGCAACTGGACGGATCGGGGCGGGTTGTATGGGTTAGGGGGGCGCTTGGCGGTCGTCATAGCGAACCCACTTTGCCGGACGTGTAAATCCGTCGCGCGCCCATCTCCGGCACCATGCCCGAGAACAGCTCGGGGTGGATCATCTCGGCCAGTATCTCCAACCCCGTCACCAGGCGTGGGCCCGACCGGCTGGTGTAATTGCTGGCGTCGATTGCGAACACTCGGTTTTCCCGCACCGCCGGCAGGTCGTTCCAGCCCTCCTTGGCCGTCAGCAAGGGCACATCCTCCAGCGCGCGTGGCACCTCAAACCCGCAGGGCATCAGCACGATAACCTCGGGTTGGCTCTCCACCACGGCGTCCCATTCCAGCGGGAAGGATCCCATTTCCTTGTCGCCGAAACAGTTCTCACCGCCGGCCAGTTCCACCATCTCCGGGACCCAATGCCCGCCGCACATCAGCGGGTCGGTCCATTCCAGGTGCAGCACCCGCGGCTGGCTGTCGGCCAACTTGGAACGCTCCGTCACGGCGTCGATGCGTTCCTGCATGCGCGCTGTCACCCGTTCAGCCGCGTCCTCTGACCCGGTGGCGCGACCGACGCGGCACACGTCCTCCAGAATGTCGCCCAGGTACTGCGGATCCAGGGACAGCACTTCCGGCTCCTTGTCCATGTTGGCGGTGGACTCGGCAACCTGCCGAGACGACACCGCTCAAACCTCGCAGATGGCCTGGGTAAGCAGCAGGTCCGGATTGGCCGCATCCAGGATCTCTTGGTCGATGTGGTAGATGCCCAGCCCTTCGGCCAGCCTTTCCGAGATAACCCGGCTGATCTCGCCGCTGCTGGGATTGGTGCCTTCGAAAACGCTGCGCACCACCCACGGTTTGTTTCGAGCCGCAGCCGGATAGTCGCATTCGTGGGTTACGCCGTAGAGTTGGTCCTCAAGCCCCAGCGCGTAAACGATTTCGGTGGCGGATGGCAAAAAAGAGCAGATACGCATGATCGAGCCTGTCCCGTGTGCTGTGCGGTTCGGTGGGCGCCGCGTTCCGTGCGGTGGTTCCCTCTCGGCATTTTAGCACTTTCCCGTTTGCTTTCCGGGCGGCGACCCCAACTGGTCGTCAGTCGCTTTCCTGGCGTTGGACCTGTCGGTCGGCGTCTCGCGTTCGATTGGGGTAGCGCAGTTGCGCCATGTGTTCTTCAAGATTTCGCCACAGGGTTTCGGCGGCTTCCTCCGTCGCGTTTACCTCAGGGTCTCCCGCGCCGCGTCTCCGATTGCCGGCCGGCGCGTGCTGCCCATCGCGCAAGGCGGGTGTCTCCGGGTCGATGGGCGAAAACAGGTCGTCTTGCGACTCGGCCGTAGCCGCTGGCGCGGAGGTTCGTGGGACGGGCGCGACGAACGTTTCATGGAAGGCCGTTTCCAGCGCCCGGTGGATGTGGAAACCGACAAACACCAACGCCACCGCCGAGGTTGCCAACAGCAGGATGGGCAAGGGGGCCGAAAGCGATCCCAACTGGAACAGCCGGATGATCAGGGGCAGCAGGAACAGAATCGCCACCAGCAGCAGGACGGTGGCCATGCCGTCCTGCATCACCGTTCTGAGAGTGAAACGGGTTGGTTCTCCGGATCTGGCCCACCTGGCCGCGCCGGCGGTGATCCGCGCCAGGATGCGCAGTTCCCGCCAGATTGCTATGGCCGGCGGAATCCCCAATCCGATGGTGGCTCCTCCGAAAATCAGCCCCAGGGCATCCTTGGACACGGGCAGTATCCCGGCCAGCATTTCCGGCAACGTGTAAACCGCCGCCGTACCGATGGCGGTCAGAATCGTGATGATCAGTATGTTGATCAGAATCTGCCGCACCAGGCTTTTCAGGACGCGACCGGTTGCGCCGGGCAGCGAGAAAGCCGACCAGAATGCGTTTATGCCCAGGTGAATTGCCAGGTCGATTTCCAACAGGGTCGCCGGGGCTTTGCGCTCCACCCAGTTGCACAGCGGCACGGCCACCCGCGAAGTCAACGGAGCCAGCACTGACGTTATGGCCGTCACTATCGCCAGCACCGGGCCAATGATTGGTCCGGCCACCGCGTCCGCCACGCTCAGACGCCCGATCGCCAGCGAAAACTCGCCCATCTGCGGCATCGACAACCCCACTTGGACCGCCTGCCGGGAGTTTCTCCCCGACAGCACCGATCCGATGGTGTTGGCAATCATCTTGCCGGCCATGAACACGCCCACGACCACCAACGCGGGCAGGATGAAGTCGTCCAGGGTTCGGTAGTCGATCAGCATTCCGATGGACATGAAGAACAGCGCGCCGAACATGTCCCTCACCGGGCTCACCAGCCGCGTTACGCGTCCCGCCGCGTCGGTGTCGCCGATGACCACGCCGATCAGGAAAGACCCGGCGGCCGCCGACAGCCCAAGGAACTGAGCGCCCAGGGCGAGCCCAAAGCAGCATCCCAAAGATGCCAGCAGCAGGGTCTCGTCGGACCGGGTCCGCGACAGCAGTCGCATCAGTCGCGGCACCAGCAGCGTCCCGATGGCCAGGGCGGCAATGCAGAAAATCGCCAGTTTGCCCACCAGCCAACCGATGGCTCCCAAATCCGTAGAACCGGTGGTGGCGATTCCGGCCAGCAATGTCAGCAGAACCACCGCCGCGAAGTCCTCCACCAGCAGGATGCCGACGATGGTCTGCCCCCAACCCGAGCGCAGGTTGCCGCTGTCCCGCAGGCCTTTCAGCAGAATCGCCGAGCTGCTGATCGCCATGGCGCCGCCCAGGTACAGGCCGCTCGCGCCCGGGATGCCTAGCAGTTTGTTGGCGACCAGCACCCCCAGCAGCGTGAGGGTGGTGATCTCCACGAGTCCTATAACCAGGACCAGGAATCCGATCTCGCGAATACGCCGCCAACCCAATTCCAACCCGATGCCGAACAGGAGCAGCACCAAACCCAGTTCGGCCATCAACTCGATGGTGTCCAGGTTGCTGATCACCGGATGAGGCAGCGTGAATGGGCCGATTAGCAGGCCCGCAGCCAGGTAACCGAGCACGGGCGGCTGCCACACCAGGCGCGCAAAAGCCAGCCCTGCCGCGGCAATCGCCATCACGATGGCGAAATCCTTCAGGTGCCCGGCCGCCTCCTCGGAGAGTCCGGCGGGGAATATGGAGAGCAGAATATCTATAGGGACGCTCCCTGCTCTAGGACATGGGGTCTGCTGCCCGTGCCGGAAATCCGACCGGGTTTGCCAAACTGTAGGGGCGAATGACTATCCGCCCCTACGCTGTATTGGTGCTGGGCTGTCGCTAGTCGCCGTGTTTCTGGCGTGGGTCAGCGACGAATTCAGCGGTTACCGAAGTGCTTGGGGTCGCCACGGCGACCGAACCGTACAGCGGTCAACGCTTTTTCCAGGTATCGACCAGGTAGTTGCCCTGATCGTCGTCAACGCCCCAGATCTTGAAGTGAACGCGCACATCGGCGTAAACGCTGAGGTCGCCGGGGGTGGCGTCCGGGTCACGGTAGGCTTCCGCGGAGACCTCCATGAAGTCCACCGGCGAGTCGTCGGTCAGGGCAATGCGCTCCACCATGTTGACGGCGCAGGCGGTGATGCCGGACAGGAAATATTCGCCGGCGCCCACGAAGTCCCCGGTGCTGTCGTCGGCAACCCAGTGGTGCGTGCGTGCGTTGCAGATGGCCCGGCCGTGCGTGCCCGAACTGACCGTCTGCACCCGGTAGGCTCTTTCCAATTCAGCCATGGTCTCCCCCTTCCGTGTTGTGTGTCTCGACCGCCGCCGCCAGGCGACTGCGCCGATTCTCCTGTTATGAATGACGAGGCACTGGCGTTGATCACATGAGCAAATGCGCGTGTAATCAATTGGTACCTGTCCTGGGGCGGCGATATCGGTGGTGGAATGCTCAAATCATAAACTATTGCCGCATTATCTCCAATCGACGATAATGGTGGCTAGTGCGCTTTTTTAGAAACGTCCAAGTTTGACTTGGCTTCAACCGGCCGATTCGGCCTGCCAGCGGCGAATTATCCGGTTCTTTCCGCGCGACGCAAATATGTCAGATACCGATAGTCGCCAGTCTCCCCGGAATGAGGAGAGCATGGGTGTGGTGGTGGTAGCCGCCGGGCGCAGCACTCGCATGGGCGGCACGGACAAAACGTTCGCCGAGATCCATGGCATCCCCCTGGTGGTCCACACCCTGCGTCGGCTGGCCCGCTCTTCCGCAGTTTCCCGCATCGTGCTGGTCGTCGCGGAGGATGCGGTGGCCCGTGCCAAGACCATGGTCGCGGAACACCAAATCGACAAAATCGCGGCGGTGTGCGCCGGCGGGCAGCGTCGTCAGGATTCGGTGTATGCCGGCCTGCTCGCCCTGGGCGAATGTCGATGGGTTGCCGTCCACGACGGGGCACGCCCCTGCATCACCGGCGATGTACTGGATCGAGCATTGCAGGCGGCGCAACGCTGCTCGGCGGCTGTTGCGGCGGTTCCGGTCAAAGACACCATCAAAGTCGTGGGCGACGATGATGTGGTTACCAGCACTCCGGAACGCTCAACCCTCTGGGCCGCGCAGACTCCCCAGGTTTTCGACTACTCCCTGTTGATGCAGGCTCACCAATCTGCGTCATCCGAATACACCGATGACGCCGGCATGGTCGAGGCTTTGGGACACTCGGTCCGGATTTTTCTGGGTAGCTACGAAAACCTGAAGGTCACCACGCCCGAGGACCTCGCCTTCGTGAGCCAGTTGCTCACCGAGCCCGACGACAAAGATGCGAAAAACCCATAACCGGCGTGCGAAATCGCTAGCGTAGCGACTTTAGGGCCAGTATCATTAAAGATGCAGTCTTGTCGCGCTTCTGTATGTGCATAATGGCAGAGCCGTGTTAGACTGCCTGCCTGAAGTCGGAGGTTACTAGATGGCGGCCACCAGCGTCAGCCGCGAACGATACCGGGAGTACGCGCACTTCCTGCACGTCAGCGCGCGCACGCTGAACCCGTCTGTGGCGCCCGGTCGTCCCCAGCAGCTGCGCTCACGGGTGAATGCGGAACGGAACAAGTTCCTCTATTGGGAAGTGATCTGGATTCTCATCGCTGTGGTGACCTTGGTCCCCATCCTGATGCTTGCCGCCGTTGAGTTTGGTCTGCCCCTGCCTCCGGCCGTTGCGGCCCGCGCCCAGACCCTGCACGTCCAATTCGTCGCGATGGAGAACGCTACGGTCGTGGCAGCTATCGTGGGTTCTGCAATATTGTTTCCCGTTTCCATCGCCGTCGCGTTCGCGCCGATTCTCGCCAACGCGGATGCTATTGGAGATTTGGACGACGCCCATCGAGCGTTGAAGGCCGTTCAGAAACCGTAAGCGGCTGTAGCTGCCGCGTTTCGGCGAATATTCCAGCGCTCCCTGCGACGAGAATCGAAGGTGGAATACCGCGTTGGAACCGGAGCGGACGCCCATGGCTTGGCCGACGACCGCGACCTGATCCTGGGCGGCGTCGCAATCCCCCATCCGCGTGGCCTCGCCGGGCATAGCGACGGAGACGTCCTCAGCCACGCCATCATTGACGCCATCCTCGGGGCCGCCGGAGCCGGAGACATCGGCATGCACTTCCCGCCCGGCGAGCCGTCCCTGGCCGGCATCAGCAGCCTGCTGCTATTGGAACGCACTGCGTCCGTTATCACTGCCGGTGGTTGGTGCATCGTCAACGTTGATGCTACAATTCTGGCGCAGCGGCCCAGATTGTCGCCCCACGTGGCGGAAATTCGTAGCAACATCGCCGCCGCCCTGTCCGTCGAGCCGCCGCAAATCAGCGTGAAAGCCACCACCACCGACTACCTTGGCTTCACCGGCCGGGAAGAAGGCATCGCCGCAATGGCCGTTGCCCTCATTTCTCGAACCTGAAGCCTTGCCAAACCGTCCCAACCATCCATCTGCCCCGGCATCGAAGCCATCCCGTCGTCAACTCGCCCGCAGTTTATGAAACTTTACAATACCCTCAGCGGACAGGTCGAAGAATTTGTCCCCGCCGACGCCAACGAAGTCAAAATGTACGTCTGCGGCGTCACCCCGTATTCCTCAACCCACGTCGGGCACGCCCTCAGCTACGTCGTTTTCGACACCCTGCGGCGCTACCTTGAATACACGGGCTACAAGGTTCGGCATGTCCAGAATTTCACCGACGTTGACGACAAGATAATCCAACGCGCCCAGGAGAGTGGCGTATCCGAGGACGAGTTGGTCGAGGAGTTCATCGGCGACTACTTCGACACCATGGACGCCCTCAACATACAGCGGGCCACCGAGTACCCCCGGGCCACCCGTGAGATCCCCCGCATCATCGACGCCATCGTCGGACTCATCGACCGCGGCCACGCCTACCCCGCCGAAGGCGACGTGTATTTCCGCGTGACCAGCAAGGATGACTACGGCAAGCTCAGCCACCGCACGCTGGACAGCATGATCGCCGGCGCGCGCATCCAGGTGGACGAGAACAAGGAACACCCCATGGATTTCGTGCTGTGGAAGGGCGCCAAGTCCGGCGAGCCTTCCTGGGAAAGTCCTTGGGGCCCCGGCCGGCCCGGTTGGCACATCGAATGCACCGCCATGTCCCTGGAATACCTGGGCGAGCAGGTGGACATCCACGGCGGCGGCCAGGACCTGGTGTTCCCCCACCACGAAAACGAGATCGCGCAGAGCGAGTGCTACACCGGCGCCAAGCCCTTCGCGCGCTACTGGATGCACAACGGGCTGCTGCAACTCGGCTCCGACAAGATGAGCAAGTCCCTGGGCAACCTGGTATCGGTGGCCGAGGCGTTGGAACGATACAGCCCGGACGCCATGCGGCTCTATTTCCTCAGCAGCCACTACCGCAGCCCACTGGCGTACAGCGACGAAGGCGCCGCTGCGGTCGAACGCAGCCTGGAGCGAGTACGCCACGCTCTGGAGACCGGCAACGGATCAGGCACCCAGGTGGATGCCACGCCCCATCGGGAACGGTTTTCCGCCGCCATGGACGATGATCTCAACACCCCACAAGCCGTGGCCGCCCTGTTCGACCTGGCCCGCGACATCAACCGAGGTCGGGACGCCGGCCAGAGCATCGACGACGGTCAGTCCACCCTGCGTGAGTTGGGCGGCGTACTGGGGCTCACGTTCGATGAGCGCGCCAGCAGCGCCAACGAGCTTGCAGCCGCCCCGTTCATCGACCTACTGGTATCGGTGCGGTCAGAACTCCGCTCCGCCCGCCAGTTCGCTCTGGCCGACCAGATTCGCGACAGTCTCGCCGAGCAGGGCGTTACGTTGGAAGACAGCGCCCAGGGCACCCAGTGGCAATACCAGAGCCGGAGCTAACCGCCCTGGTTGATCCCTATTTCCCTCCACCGTGTCCACACCTACTCGCTCGTCATCCCCGATAGACTGGCGACAGGTGTCCGGCCTGCTCCAGGACATCGTTGGGCCTGAGCACGTCCTCGCTGATCCGGACTCCATTGACCGCTACTCGGCTGACGCCCTCACGCCGTACCGGGCCTATTACGCTGACGCCGCATTCGACCGTCTTGCCGACGTAATCGTTCGTCCTGCCGACACCTATGAGGTCAGCCGCATTGTCGCCCTGGCCCAAAAACGTTCCATCCCGGTCATCCCTTACGGAGGTGGCACCGGGGTGATGGGTGGAATCCTTCCCGTTGAAGGCGGCATCATCCTGGATGTGAGCCGGCTCAACCGCCTCCTGAACGTGGATGCCCCTTCGTTGACCGCAGACGTCGAGGCTGGCATGGTCCTCCAGGACCTGTACGACGGCCTGAAACCCTACGGTCTCATGCCCGGCCACGATCCGTACAGCGTTCCCATCGCCACCGTTGCCGGCACCATTTCCACCAATGGGGTCGGTTACCGCGCCGCCGCTTTCGGTCCCATGGGCGATCAGGTGGTGGCGCTGGAGGTCGTGTTGCCCGATGGCCGAGTGATCGAGACTCGGCCCGTCCCCAAACAGTCCTCCGGCCCCGACTTGAACCACCTATTCATCGGCAGCGAGGGCGTCTTTGGCGTCATCACCCGGGCCACCATCAAGGTATTTCGCCAACCCGAGGCCAACGCCTACGCCACCATGGAATTCGCCGATTTCGCCGATGGCTTTGCGGCCGTTTCCGAAATGACGGCGCTGGGCATCCGGCCCACCCTGCTTGACCTCACCGAGGATGGCGAGGGCATTCTGTTGCACCTGTTGTTCGAGGGCTACCGCGAGGGTGTCGATGCGGCCCTCAAGCGGGCGACCGCCATCTGTAAAACCGCCGGCGGCTGGAGCGTCGGCCCGCAGCCAACCCTGGACTACTGGCGCCACCGGCACGATTCCGCCCTGAACTACCGCGAAACTGCGCTGGGACGCCCCCGCGCGGAGCGTTGGCGTCGGCAGTGGGGCCGGACCTTCGACTACCTCCACATGAGCCTGCCCACCAACAAGGTGCTGGAATACCGGCAGCGCGCCGACGAGATGCTGTCGGCCCGCAGAATTCACGTGGTGGAGTACTGCCTCTGGAGCCGTCCCGAGTTCTTCTCCATGCTGGTGGTGCCCGACGGCGACCGCCGCGTCAACGGCCGGGACGGTTACGACGCCGACGTGCGCGCCAACCTGGCCGCCGGTGTGGACGAGGTGCTCACCCTGGCTCAGGACATGGGCGGCGTTATGGAATACTGCCACGGCGTGGGGATCAAGCTCCACCACCTCCTGGAGCGCGAACTAGGCGCCAACCGCGGCGCATTGCAGGACATCAAGCGCGCCTTGGACCCCGCCGGCATCATGAACCCGGGCAAGCTGGCCCTGTAGTCTCCGCAGTAGGGATTCGCCGCAGGGATTCAGCGGCCTTCCAACTCCCGGATTCTTTCTTCCAATTCCCGGTTCCGCGCTTCGGCTTCGATTCGGGCAAGGCGCTCCTCTGCGTGAGTGCGGAGGTAACGACGCTCATGTGGGTCGTACCAGCGCAATTGTCCGTACTCCCAGCACAGATCCAGACCCAACGCGTCGCTGTGTCCCCAGTACCTATTCGCATCTACTCGCGAGATACCAATGGGTTCGTACGTGCCGCTTATTAGGCGATCACCGGCCAAACCGGCGGGATATAACCTTCCTCCGGTGTGGTCAAATCGCCAGTATTCGGGAACTCCGTACGCAGCGTAGCCGGCGCGCTTTACCGTGTAGTCATTACGGCCGGTGGTGTCCGACGCGATTTCCAGCACGAAATCCGGTGGTTTCCCCCACTCCTCAATCGCATAGCCCCGCTGCTCGATAATCGCGTTTCGATCGACCCCGAAAGCGATCAGCAGGTCAGGTATCAGCAAGCCGCTGCTCTGGCCGTGGGCCCAGCCCAGTGGTGTTTCGCTGAGCACGATGGTGGTGTCCGAATCTCCAAAGTGGATCCGCAACGCCGCCTGATGGCCCGGGTCGTGCAGGAATAGCGGGTTGTTCATATCCTCCCGGGGCGGCATCGCTGGGAACTGCTTCATCATGCTCTCGTGATCGAGCGGTGACGCAGTCGTGTCCGGTTTGGTTGTCATGGCGAACCTTGTCTCATGCGACGGGAATGCAACGAGCTTGCTCGATCATTATACGTTCGACGCCGAGCGTCGCGACACCGGCGCTCGTCATTTGATGTACACGGTCGCAATACATAACATCCGATATACCGATATTGCTATGCTGTGACTATCTATTGACACGATACTAAGACGACTGTATCATTATTACAGATGAACAAGGACTATCACTATCAGAGAGAGGAGACCAATCGATGGTAACCACCGTCAATCGTGAAACTGAAACCAGCGCCGCTGTGGCTGCTCCGGTCGTTGAGCCCGTCGCCGCTGCGACTGCCGTTCCCGCAGTGGACATTTCCGCAATCCCGGAAAGCCCTGCCGAATTGCTCGAGCAGTGGGACACGCCCAAGCGTTCTTTCATGGATGTAATCATGGCCGCCTTGGGTCGCTTCTGGGACGCCACCACCGGCCCCGGCAAGACCGACCTGGAGCGCATGAACCGGAAAATCGACGAACACCAACGCTACTTCCGCGCTCAGGGACCGCATTTCTAAGCCCCTGAAAGCGATGGCTTGCGTCTGATCGACGCACGCACTTGACCCTTGAAATGGTCCCCGTCGTTATGGCGGGGGCCTTTTCTTTTTCCGTCTGGGCATTGCCAGTCGAAAGTCGAACGGCGTTCGCATGGTAATTTCGTTGGCGTCAAACTAAAATCCGTCCATATTTCGGTGATCGTATCAAGAATTTGCACTCCAACCGACGGTGAATAGCCATGCCTCGCCCCAAAGCCCTGATCACTCGCACCCTCCTGCCCGACGCCCTGGACATCATGCGCTCCGTCGCCGACGTCGAGGTTTGGCCCGACGAAGAGCCTCCGTCGGTTTCCGAACTGCGCGCGCTGGCCGCCGACGCCGACGCCATCCTCACCACCATCATGGATCGGGTGGACGCCGACCTGCTGGACGCCGCGCCCAACCTGCGCGTCATCAGCCAACTCGCCGTGGGGCTGGACAACGTGGACGTTGCCGAGGCTACCCGGCGCGGCATACCCGTCGGCTATACCCCCGGCGTGCTGGCCAAGTCCACCGCCGACCTCGCTTTCGCCCTTATCCTCGGCGCGGCCCGTCGCACCTCCGAAAGTGAGCGTTGGTTGCGCGGCGGCGGATGGCAAATCCAGTTCCATCCCACTCACTGGTTGGGGCAGGACGTTCACGAGGCATGTCTTGGCATCGTCGGTCTCGGGCAAATCGGACGGGAAATTGCCCGCCGCGCCCGTGGGTTCGACATGGACATCGTTTACCACTCGCGCACCCGCTACCCTGATGTGGAGGCCGAGTACGGTGTCCGCTACGCCGAGTTCCCTGACCTGCTGAGCCAGGCCGATTTCGTCGTGCTCAGCGTGCCGTTGACTCCTGAAACCCACCACCTGATCAGTGGTCCCCAACTGGCGATGATGAAACCGTCCGGCATCCTGATCAACGTATCCCGCGGCCCCGTGGTAGATCCTGCGGCTCTCTACACCGCCCTGCGCGACCGCCAGATCGCCCGCGCCGCCCTGGACGTCACGTCACCCGAGCCGATTTCGCCTGATGATCCCCTGCTCACCGTGGACAACCTGGTCATCACCCCGCACATCGGCAGCGCCGCGCTACCCACCCGCCTCAACACCATGAAACTGGCCGCCCGAAACCTGGTGGCCGGTCTGCAGGGCCAACCCATGGAGGCCTGCGCCAACCCTGAGGCCACCGCGTGATTGAGGTTGTGAACTGGAATATCGGCAGAACGCACAAGCCGCTGGAAGAACTGCTAATGATGAATGCGGACGTGGCGCTGTTGCAGGAGGTACATCCAGGCGGATACGAATGGCTAAAGACAGCCAAAGACGGTGTTGCAGTCAGCCCGCAGGAGCCGTGGGCGCTTTGGGACTGCTATGACCGCTGGCCGTTGGTAGTGAAATTGTCAGACAGAGTAGAGGTGGAATGGTTCAGGCAGACCATCCCCACCCGATGGGTTGAGGCCGACGAAATAGCGGTGAGCGGCGTAGGCACCATAGCCGCCGCCAGAGTTTCCTCGAAGGACGGTGGCGAACCATTTATTGCTGTGTCAATGTACGCGCGCTGGTACGAGCCAAAGCCAACGGACGGGACTGGTTGGTTTTATTCCGATGCCTCGACGCATCGCATAATCACCGATCTGACGGTATTCGTAGACTCTCCAGTGTTCAGCGGCTATGAAGACAATCCAAATCACCGGATACTGGCCGCCGGCGACCTAAACATGGATTTTGACTTTGGGCGGGGGACACACCCTGCTGCTCCTCGCGCCAATACTATCGTCGACAGAATGAACGCCCTCGGCCTGGAGTACATGGGGCCGCAGCATCCCAACGGCCGGCGCGCCGACCCGACGCCGGACCACTTGCCCGAGGATACCCGCAACGTGGTCACCTATTACCCCGGCAGCTCGCCGGAAACCGCCCGCCTGCAGTTGGACCACGTCTTCGCCTCACGCGGTTTCCACAACAGCGTCCGCACACGCGCCATGAACGCAGTGGACGAGTGGGGCTCCAGCGACCACTGCCGGATCTTGATAGACATCGGCGAATAAGACCGCGTTTCATAACGAAAAACCCCGCCGGAGCGCTCCGACGGGGCTATGAATAAACCATGTAGCGGCCGATTGATTAGCCCGGATTGTGCCGCTCCACGAACTCAACGATACGCACGTCCAAGCCGCCCTTCTGGTCGTCCAGAACGCCAGCGTCGGCGTACGCCACCGCAAGGTGGGCGTCTCGCTGAATGTCTTCCCAGTCGGTCTCCAGCTCGAACTCGTCTCTCAGCTCTTCGAACAGCGCGTCCAGCGAATCCTTGTCGAACATATCGGTTTGTTACCTCCTCCGGTTTGTCAGCGGCCTCGCGGTTCCCCTGCCACCGCCGACGGTAATCGCGCCAACTACCCGAATCGCAGGTCCGTTCAGTGCGCGGACGGTCGGCCAATAGCGACTATGGCAGCGCACGCTATCTTACTCTCATTCAACGCCGCCTGCAATCCCCCGTCCGAACGCCTCAACCGCGCTTTGGTGAAACCGTCAGCAGTCCAATCGGCGTGGCAGCGCGGCTTGGGAATCGTGGCTACTCGTCTGCCTCTGCCACTCGTGGGGGTTCGTTGACCGTCGCCGGCGCCGAGCGGCCGCCCCGCGTGTTCGCCCAGTATGCGACCACGATCAGCAGCGGCATCGCGAGGATGATGATTCCGATGATGATCACCACGGTTAGCTCGGTGAACCCCAGCGTGCCCAGCAGAATGTGGCTCAGGGCGGTCATGATCCACCCCAGCAGCGTGGGGTCTGCCTCTCCGTGGTGGAGGCCAACGGCCAGCAGAACGACGCTCAAAAACGCGCCCATCATCTTTGCCTCTTACCGCAAAAGCTCGTATTGCGGAACGAGCGATTCCAGAGGGGCCGTCCGAACCATGAAATTTGGTTCTCTAGTCCGTAGGGGCAGGTTTCAAACCTGCCCCTACCTGTCCAATTCCCTGGGCCTAGTACGTCCGCGTTCCGCCCCCGGCGCCCGCGCCCGCCGTGGCCAGCTGCGGCGACGGAGCGGTGTTGTACCGTCCCGAATAGTGGTACTCGTTGATGCTGAAGGCCATGATCGTCGCCGGTATCAGCGTCAAGCCCGCGATCAGGAACGGCCAGAAGTAGCTCTCGTTGAACCAAACGTAGGCGTACCCGGCGAACTGGATGCTGAAGAACGACCCGATCTGGTGCGCGAAGAACACCCATCCGCTGATGGTCCCCAATGCCCGGAACCCGTACACGTCCGCCGTCAGCGTGGATGTCAGCGGCACGCTGGCCACCCAGGACATTCCCGACAGCAGCGCGAACATGATCAGCCCCAGCATTCCGTGGCCGAACAGCGGCAGGAACACCAGGCACATGAACGCCACGCCGCGCGTCGCGTACACCGCTGCCAGCACGTTCTTGCGCCGCATGCGGTCTCCCAGGAACCCGGTGATGATGACGCCGGCTGCGTTCAGGCCGGTCATCACGCCGAACACCAGCCCCGCAAACACTTTTTCATCCCAAACGCCGCCCAGGAAGTTCACCTGAGCCGGCAATACGTCCTCTGCGTATGGAATGAAGTGGATGCTCAGCAGCCCGGTGGTGATGCCGCACACCACGTAGGCACCGGAAAGTTGCCACATCGGCGCCGACTTGAAGCACTTGCGCCAACTGTCCACCTCGTAGGCTCCCGTGGCCCTCGGCACCGGCGCGCCGCCGCTGTCGACCGGGGGATCGGGATCGCCGTCCGGGTTCAGACCCATCTCCGTCGGGCTCGGCCGCAGGAAGAACACCGCCAGCGGCGCGGCCGCAAACACCACAACCATGCCCAGCAGGAACCACACTGTCCGCCAGCCTGCCAGCGTGGTGTCGCCCCACGTGATGCCCGACGAGTCGATCACGCCCATCAGGTACGCCGCGAACGGAATGGTCAAAAGACCGCCGATGGACGTGCCGCAGGCCGCGAGGGCCGTGGCCTTGCTGCGCTTGCGCCGGAACCACCGCACCACCAACGCCAGCATGTTGGTGATCGACGCCGCGCTCAGGCAGGTGTTCACAACGATGGAAAACACTACGATGAACCACAGCAGGTCCAGCGGTATGTTCACAAATCCCAGGGGTAGAGTGGCCTCAAGGTCCTTGATGAACGCCAGGCTCATTATCGCCAGGCCCATGATCACCAGGCCGAAGCCAAACACCTTGCGCGGCCCGTACTTGTCGAACAGCGCGCCCATGATGGGCTGCATCGCGCCGTTGAGCAGGAACCCGATGGAACCCACCCACGAGATATCGGCGCGGTTCCAGCCAAACGTCGGCTCCATCTCGGTCACGAACAGGCCGAACCCCTGCCGCCCCGGGATGGACAGGAACGCCACGAAGAAGCAGGTTGCGACGATGTACCATCCGAAGTACAGCGACCCGCCCACTTGCGCTGCGGATTTGGTAGTCATAGGCCCCCTTGCTGCGCCGGTTCCGTATTTCAAATCCCGGCAACCGGCACACGTCTTGCAATAATATCAGCCCGCCGCTATTGCCGCCACCGCCGATATACCCTCACGCCAGGGCAATCGCATTTGGAATTTAGACGCCCGTCACTCCGGCACAAGCCGGAGTCCAGAGGCTGCCGAATGAAGCGAGCGACCGCGAAACTGCCGATTGCAGGCACTGGATACCGGCACGCCAGCGGCGCATCTGCGACTTTCGCCGGTATGACGGTGGCCGGGAGAACCTTATCCAAGGGCCGACAATTGAAATGCGATTGCCCTGACCCTCACGCGTACCCGCTTGTAATTGCGTGGTGAAAGGACGGAAAGGTCGATTTCCCGCTCATTTCCTCTCATTGCCGCTAATTCCAGTAGGGCATTGGGCGGGTGGTGGAGCTGATTTGGGGGGTAGAGGGAAGGGTTTTGGCGGCGGTTTTAGCGGTATTGGCGGGCAGGTGAGCGGATTTGGGGGAGCGGCGCTTGGAGTTGGGAGACGGTAATGGGGTTGCATCAATGGGGAGTTTTTTCATGGATGCACAGGATGGGCAGGATTGGGGATGTAGGATGGGATGGTGGCGATTGGATTACTGATGCGTACATTGATAACTAAACTTCGGTACACCACCGTCATTCCCGCTTTCGCGGGAATCCAGAACGTCTTGGTAGCAACGAATCCTGGATTCCGGCTTTCGCCGGAATGACTGAGTAGTTTAGCGAATCGCTAACGCATCAGTAGTTAAATGGTAAGGATAGGCCGGGGGTGGGGGCAAGGGAGAAGTGTCGCCGGGCGGGGGTGTCTGAAGTGGGGGTTTTTGGGGGAATCGGGTGATTATGGCGGGGGCGATGGCAGGTCTTTTTGCCACAAAAGGCAGGTGATTCACAAAAGGTTGGGCGTTTTGGCGCCGACCGGAATGACTGTGCCACCTGAATTGCGGCGGCTGGGGCGTTCGCAGTGACAGGTTGCGCAAAGCGGGTACACGTGAGGGCCGATGCTATAATCGCCGCCATCCCAAATTTGGACTTGCCCGTCATGCGTTTCGGCCACTTCTTTTACCCGATGAAATTCGACGATTCCCGGGACGATCTGGAGATCCAGCATTGCCTGGAGGAGGCGGAACTGGTGGAGGCACTGGGGTTCGACGCCATCTGGTTTGCTGAGCACTATTTCACCGGGGAGTGCGTTTACGGCGACCCGCTGGTGTTCGCCAGCGCGGTGGCGATGAAGACCAACCGGGTTTTGCTGGGGTTCGGGATTCTGGAGTTGCCGCTGCACAACCCGGTGCGGGTGGCGATGCAGACGGCGCTGCTGGACAACCTGACGCAGGGTCGGCTGGTGGTGGGCACGGCCAAGGGATCGAACTACAACGCGTTTGAGTACGTGGGGTTCGGGACCGATCCGGCGCTGGGCGCGGCGCAGATGGAGGAGGCGGAGGAGCTGCTGGTCAAGGCATGGACGTGCGACAACGTGGAGTTTCGGGGCGAGTACTTCCAGGTGTCGTTCCCGTCGGTGCGGCCGAGGCCATACCAGAAACCGCACCCGCCGCTGGCGCGGGCGTGCATCAACAAGGAATCGATCATGGAGATGGCGCGCATGGGGCGGCCGATCCTGCTGAGGGGGCGCTCGATTAACAGCACGGCGGCGGACATCGCGCTGTACCGGGACACGATGGCCGAATCAGGGTTTGACGAGGAAACCATCGAGCGGAACCTGGACCAGATCTGGGTGTGGCGGGAGATGCACCTGGCCGAGACGGACGACCAAGCGATGGAAGAGTTCCTGCCGGCGAACCTGCGGGCCTACTCGATAATGCAGGAATACCGCGAGCGGTGGAATCCCAAGGAGTTCCCGATGTCGTACCAAGCGCCGCCGGCGCAGCGGGATGGATACGGAGAGCATCCGGACGCGGACGCCGCCGAGAACCTGGTGGGCAGCCCACGCCGGGTTGCCGAGCAACTGGAGCAGATGCGGGCGGGCGGCATTCGCAACCTGATGCTCACCAACCGGGGGCTGGTAGACCGGGAAAAGACGCACCGTTCGCTCAGGCTGCTGGCCGAGCAGGTGATGCCCAAGTTCAGGGGTGGGTGATACCCCTCCCGCCCCGCCCGGGGCGGAGGTTCCGCCCGCCGTAGGCGGACCTTCGGCCCATCAAGGGAGAGGGAGGCGGGAAAGATCGGGCGACCCGTGGGTCGCCCCTACATTTGGCGGTTGGTGGGTTGATGTGGTGTTTCAGTGAAGTATCTCCTTTGGGGTTTCGTTGTTGGGCTTTTGTGGTTGGGGAGGCAGGATCCCCGTGAACCCTTCAAAACCACAACTTTTTGGGGTGACGTGAGCCCCCTTTTTTTCGAGGTAGATGGTCTCGGTGGTGGGATCCTCATCTGACTGCGCTGTGCGTACTGGCAGGTCGTAGTGAATGGTGGCCCGCTGGGTCTTGCCCTCGCGGGGGAATACCTCGACGCTCTCTATGAAGATGCGCATGAATTCCCTGACTTCGTCGAGGTTGTCAGGATTGGCGAATGTCTTGCGGTCGAGGGCGGTGGCGATTACGCCTTCCTCGTTGTTGATGAAGAGACGGGCTTCCTCGGCCTCTTCAGCAACTTGGGCGGATCTTTCCTCGAGTTCCCTGAGTTCCCTTTCTCGGTTGCTGAGTCTTTTTGCCAGCCCGTGGAAGTCTTGGGCTTCTGCGCCGGCTAGCTCGAAGGTGTCGTTCATGTTGTCGATCAGTTCTTGGACGACTTTCTTTCGGGCGTTGATGGCCGCCAACTCGGATTGTTGGCTTGCGAGGTATGCCCCGCTGGCTTCGGCGACTCCCTCGATGATCCTTTCGAGGTTCGGCCGGGTAAGGAAGTGGTTCCTGAGCCGGTCGTTGACTTTCTCGAGTAGTAATTCGAGTCGGGCGGTTTTGAAACTACAAACGTCGCTCCCCATCTTCTTGCGGCGGGAGCAGCGAACGTAGGCGATGCCCTTGTTCCTGACGATCTCGAGGTTCGAATCTATGCCTTTGGATTTGCACTCGGCGCATTTGAGCCGGTTGCTCAGCGGGTTCGGGCTCGAGTGAGAGCGGGCCGGCGCCGTGGTCGGTCTCCGGTCGTCGATGGCCTCGTTTGCTGCCAACCATTTGTCGTAGTCGACGGCTGCCTGGTGGTTGTCCTCCACGATGATCGGAGGAGCGTTTTCCTTCGGGCCGGGCAACCTGGATTGGGGTTTGACTCCTCGGAATAGCTTGCCGTGATATTTGGGATTGCGGATGACGCGTCGTACTGTTTCGTCGGTCCATTGGCCGCCCTTGGGGGCCGGGATGTTGTGCAGGTTCAGGTACATGGCGACGCGCATCGGAGTGCGTGGTTGCGTGACTTGATCCCAGAATGTCAGCACGTCGTCCCATTTTTCAGGGTCGGGTACCAGCCAGCCGCACTGGAACTGTTCCCCCTTGCTGTTGGTGCGATGGAAGTCCCGCAGTTCTTCGGGGACGTTCTGCGCGTCTGTTTCATGCCGGAGCATGTAGCCCCAGGGTGGTGGTCCGATGTGGTAGCCCAACGCAGTGGCCTGGCGCTGTCCGCGCTTGGTCCGCCTGGCGATTCTCTTGGATTCGCCCTGAGCGGCGATCAGCCGCTGGTGCCATTTCTCTTCGGACTGGTAGTCGTATTGTTCGCCGTCCAGGGCTAGGTGCAGCGTGATGCCGGCCTTGATGAGGTCTTTCGTGTAGATGAAGAACTCCTCGATGTTCCTGGTGAAGCGGTCTAGGTCCCAGAACACTACGTCGGTGACTCCGTTGGCAGGGACGAGGCAGTATTCGTGCATCCCGAGGAAGTTGGGGCGCTTCTTGACGGAGAGCCCGCTGCCGATGTCGGTCCACATGCTTTCGAAGGGGATGCCCTCAATGGCGCAGTAGTCTCGTACGTCCTGGTCCTGGCTTCTGAGGGAGAAGTTGTCGGCCTGGCTCCGGCCGGACACTCGGGTGTAGCCTACCGCTATTCGCGCTTTGGGTGGTGTTGGCGCCATGATCGCGTTCCCTGCCTTTACAGGAGTTTCCTGCCGGTGTAGTGCTGGTAGATCTGGACGACAAACTTCTGCATGTCCAATGGCAGGGTGTCTGCCGGCTGGTGGAAATGGGCCACGTTGGGGTCGGTGATGACGAAGTCGAAGGCCCGCTGGATGTCCATGACCGAATTCTCGCTGGCCGGTTGAGGGATTTCTCCGTCCAGTCCGGCGACGTGGATCAGGTGGTCGATGGGTACGGAGTAGTAGCGGCTGAGCTTGGTCAGTGTTCGGATGCCGGGTTTCTTGAGGCCGCTTTCGAGGTTGCTGAGATAGGCGTTGGTGATTCCGGTGTCGGCTTCCACCTGCCGGAGCGTCTTGGTTCCACGTAGGGTCTTGAGCAGCTGACCGATGGGCGGACGCAGTCGGGTCGTGCCGGCGTCCTGGTCTGCTGGGCTTTCGGCGTGGGTGGCGATTTGGCTTTCGGAAGTTTGCTCTTTGATGACCATTTTCCTACCATCCTTGCCTGGAATTGATGTTCGTTCTGCTATAATGAAAGTAGCGGCCACGTGCCGACTTTGCAGTAAAGGAGATGACTGGAGCAACGCTCGAGCAAGTATAGCAAATGAACGAGCCGACGAACGAGCCGACGAACGAGGACAAATTTGAACAGGAGGTGAATGATAACGTTGTCCATTCGGACAGCGACATCGCCAAGTTACAGCACGGTCTGGAGGTGTGTGTGAAAATCCTCCTGAAAGAGAGACGGGCGATGTATAAGGAGGCCAAGGCTCTCGGCAAAGCGACTCCCGTCGCGGAGGAGCCTGCCTTGGAACTCTGGGAAGAAATGCCGCAAGCGGCTAAGGAATTTGAAGCGTTCGATTCGGACGAAGACTCTGCTGTTTAGAGCGAGCTCCAGGCTGCTGTTGGCAGCCGTATGAAAGTGCCGTAGCACTGATGATTGGCATGCGCTCTCTCCTGCGCCCGATGCCGAGGAATGAAAAGGAGCAACTCCCGGATCCGGGAGTTGCTCCTGATTTTTGCCGGTAGGTATGCCGGCGCCAGGTCACGATCAGAGCATGGGATACAGTTCCATTCGGTCCTCTTTGACGGTCTCCCACGGCGAGTTGGTGGGCATGTTCACCTGGTACACGATGACCGCGGACGTCGAGTCGACTAGGACCTTTTCGACCAGTAGATCCAGGAGCTCCTGGGCCTCGTCAAGGCTGTTGCCGTCCAAAAAGGTTGCCGGGTTGGTGGCGTCGTTTCTGATGCCCTGTTCGTCGGTGATGAAGGCAATCTGGTCCAGTTCTTCCCTGGCGGCCATGGACTCGCGGGCGCGCTTGGCGGCCAGTTGGTCCAGCGCGCCGATCTCGGCTGCCGTGTCCTGATAGTACTTCGTGCGGTGCTCGGTGAGCTGGAATGCCATGGGGTCCTGGGCGTTGGCGTCTGACAAAGCCGCCTCGGCTGACTCCAGCTGTTGGCGCAGGGCGTCGGCGCGCGGTTCGGTGGTCGCCTTGATGACCCTGGTGGCGTAGCTGATGTTGTCGTCGGTGGCGAACCGGTTGATCAACCCGTTGAACACCGTGCGGAGCAGCAGTCGAGTGCCCACCGGGTTGGTCGAACAGTTTCGCACGGAGGGGCCGGTGGCGTACGGGCAGTAGTAGAGTTGGCCGGTGTGCCCCATCGCGGTGCCGCAGTTGGCGCAGTGGACGAGGCCGCCGAGTGAAGGCTGGTTGCCGTCGAAGGCGGTGCTGTCGGTCATGTGTTTGTTCTCCTTCGCTCTTTAATAGTTTTTCAGAATAGGGGTAGTTCGTCAAGATTGGTGATTTTGGCGCCGGCCGCGGGCTACTGGTCCGGGTGTCTGCCGTTCCTCGGCGGTCGGCGAGGTGTGCTCACGTCGGGCGACTTGGGACGGGTGATCTCGCGGTAGCGATCTGAAAGCCTTCGGAGGCTGTCTTCCTGTTCTTTGGTGAGCGTTCTGGCGGGGTCCGGTATGAAGGTTCCGGGAATGGCCTCGTAGACGGGCAGTCCCTTGCGCAGTACGCTCTCGTTCTCGGGCCAGTTGGGCGCCCATCGGGATTCTACCGTCTTGAAGGTGGCGGTGACGTAGCCTACGGCGGTGATTATGCCGCGCACTGTGGCGAGCGCGTTGGGCTGTCCGGTGCTCCGGCTGGTCAAAGTGACGGCGGTCTCGCGGCGCAGGTTGACGGATTCGCTGGGGGTGGTCAGCCACATGACGGCTCCGTCGTCGGTGGTTCTGTCGATGAAACCCAGGGGTAGTATGCGGTTTTCGGCCATGACGTTCCTTTGCGTTTCGATGACAAAGGGCAGGCTTTTGGCCTGCCCCGGTTTGTGGTGGACGGACTGGTTTGCTACGGGTCGGTCCGTTCGATACCGGCAATTGTCGCGTCGGCAGCTTCCTGTGGCGAAGAACGCGCCGGTTTCGGCGGAAGGGGGCGCACCGGCGTGTCCGACGGTCGCTGGGACAATGGCGGGAACGTCCTTCTCGTCGTTCAGGGCGTTTTGGATCTGGGCGGGCGCATCGGCCGCATGCGGAATCGCTGCGGGAGTTCAGAGCTCGGTGTTGGCGCTGCTTTCGGGCTCGGAGCTGTTGTCCGTCACGGAGCCGGCGCGGGTTGTCGGTTGCCCGTCCCGCCAGAGCTGGCGATTACGGGGCAGGAAAAAGGGTGGCTCGGTTGGGCCGCCCTACGGTTCGTTCTGTGCGGCGGCATCCGCCACGGGTGGAACAGCAGATCAACGTGATGGGTTCGAGTTACTGCGGCAGTCGTTTCACGTCCCGTGTCGTTCACTTCTCGCATACGACACCGTCGCCGTCGCCATCACGTGTACTGGGCACCGTCAGCTTCGGGAACTCCTGCCGTCCTTGCTGCCCTGAACTCGGCGTTCTCCAGCCGCTTGGGCAGCGTCGCGCGAAGTGAAGACTTCATCGCCGGCCTTGCCGTTGGCGCTGGCGGCACCGGGGTAAGGGGCTTCGAGTAATCGATCTTCGCGACCGCTGCTTGGGATGAGGACACGGAATGCCTGCGGCTACCGCGCGATTACTTGGGCCGCGGTGCGTACCGGCCGTGCGCAGACCGTGTTCACGTTGGCCGCAGCGTGTACCGCCGGTATCGGGGGACACGGTCTTGCGGCGAGTAATCGGGCTTGGATGACCGGTTGTTGTGGGAGGTTGCCGTCGTCGGCTCAGCGGCGCAGAATGCCCCAGTTCCGGCCGGAAACAGGCCCCGGGCGCGTTTTGCGGCCTCTGTAGCGTTCTTATCGGTTTGGAGGTCTGATGGGCCTCAGCGGTCAGTTCAGTGCCGTGGCCCGTTGTCGGCACGGCCTCGCGCGTTGCACAGTGCCATTGGACGCCGGAATGCGCTGTGTTCATGTGGGCCGAGCAACCCTATTGCGGTGTGCCGGACGTTGGGCAAATTCCTGACGCCATGATCAGGAAGTGCTCTGTGTCCGTGAAATGAACCGGCGGATGGCGTCGCGGTAACGGGGCGGGCAGGGTGGAGCGCCCCGACCCTGTCCGGCGTTGTGGGCGCTGCGGCTGGTCAACCCCAGTTCGCGCTTGACCTCGGCAATCCAGCAGGTTTTGACGGAACCGGGCGCGACGTCCAGTTCCTGGGACACGTGCTCTTGGATCTGCCTGTAGGTTGGGGTGGCGGCCATTGTGTAAATTCCTCGTGTTGCGAATCGTACTCGCTGTTCGCTTCGGCGCCAGTGCCGCCAGCGGGCGGCGTGGGCCATCAGGTTTCATACCCTGCTCTTCACCGGCAGTATCGGGCGTGGGAAGCCCTGATCTCGGCCATGGTAATTTCACCTGTTTCCAGTCGGTTCTGCAACCAATGCTCCGTCGCTTCTACGCTCAGCGGAACGGCGCCGGTGGCGTTCGAAAACGTCTGTCGGTGCAGGATTGTGTTCGAGTCGGCCATGCACTTGGCGTACCGGCGCAACAATTCTTCGTCGGAGTCCTCCCCGCAGGTCAGCCCGACCCAGAGTGACGCCAGCATGGCCAGAGTTGCCAGCTGGCCGCACAGTGGCCTGCTCAGGCGACCACGCAGCACAGCGCCGGTCATGGCTTCCCTGACCTTGGACCGATTCCCAACAACGGGACATTTCCGTTGGTGATCTACCCACAGTCGGCGCATGGGGGCACCGAGAATCATGATGGGCTGACGCCGGACTGTCCTGCTCTCCGCCGTTGGCGTTGGCCTGCCGGCGCTTGCGGCAGTTGGCGCTCTTGGATCGTTGATTTTCAATGGTTGCGCCGTGGCCATTCAGAGGGAAGAGTAAGTGTTCGACCGCCGTGAAGACTACTCGGTTCAAGGCGAGTCCTTCCACCACAGGTCCTGGCGCAGCCAGTAGTGCAGAGCGCGGGCGACTTCCTCGGGGTCATTGGGCGCTTCCCAACCAAAAGACAGGCTTTCCACCAGCTTGTCCGTGAACCGCATGGGCCGTAGGTGCAGGTCGTAGATCTCCCACCGGGTTCCGTAGGTCAGGACAGCCACGCCTCGGTTCATGCCGCGAGCGCGGGCCATCAGGCGTTGGCGGTCGCTGCGTCGGCGGACCGGTTCCGTCCCCACCATGATCAAGACCGCGATGTCGCCGTCGGGGTCGAAGAGAGCGTAGTCAGCGGCCCCACGTTGGCCTTGGCGGAAGTTGGGCAAGCATTGCAACGGAGACCAGGTGCTCTACCCCAGGGCCCACAGGATGGGGTCCACCAGCGCGTAGCGCACGGCGATTTCGTCATCCGCAAGCCATCGCCCGTGCACCTGCGCATTGGCCATGACCAGGCGAACCGCGCTTTCAACATCTGCGATGCTCATATTCCGCACTGGGCGCCTTCCAGGGCGTTTCTGGGTACACGGTGCCTTGCCGCGAACTGGTGGCGCTTGGCGGCAGCTGGCCGCTATTGCATCCGCTGCACTTGGTCGAACTCCTGCGGCGTGACGATTGCCGGGAAGGCATTGGGCACCCTGACCGCGGTCTCAGGATTCGCCATGTCCTGCTTCGCCGCCATGGCGGTGCCGCAGTAGACCTCGTTGACCAGGATGCGCCGCAGGTGCCTAATCTCCCATCGGCCGCCCGTAGGCGGGTTGACGCCGCTGGCGTTCAGTTCCGCCGCGATCTCGCGCTCGGTGGCTCCCTCGAGGCGCCGGTCAAAGATCCACCGCACTGTGTCCGACGCTGGCGGGTCCAGTTCCAGCTTGTAGCGGCGTACGCGCTGGTCTCGGACGGCTACCTTGCGGTAACCGTATGGTGCTTGGGCGAACACGTAGAACCCCCGCCGGGCAGCGGCCCACACGCCGCGTCGAATCCGTCGCGATTCGGCCCTGCGCTGGTATTCCTCGGTGTACGCAACTATATCCGCCTCAATGTTTTCGTTAGCCATAACCAGATCCACTCCTTTGGTCGCCGGCCTCGCCCGATGCGCGTTGAGTGCGTCCGCCCGTAGCGAGATCCGGGTCAGTTCGGACACCAGCGCCTCCCAGAGTGGGGCTCGGCCGCAACGGTGCCGGCCATCATCCGGAGGAGCTGGGCGCGGTTGCCGTGGAGGTCGGAATACTTTTCGACCACCGGAAGGTCAGATTGCGCGGCGCAACTGTGGGCTGCGTCGAGCTTGTTCCCTATGGACGCCATGCCGTCGTCGGGCGGGCTGGCGCGGATTGCCGTCCGTCGGTCTGCGGCGTCTTGGTCGTCCTCATTGGGCCGCGTTGGGTGCTCATGGAAATGCCGCTCTTGGAATTCCTGCCCGTGTCGTTGATCATATTCGACCTGCTACTGAAAACGGCCGCTGCCGACTTCGAACGTTGAGTATCCGTCGCGCAGGCGGTTCGTGCATCGGAGACGGCGCATTCGTGCTCCCATTGCGCTGATCATCTTACAATATTGGGAGTAGCGTTACGGTGATAGGTTTCCAAAGTGTTTGACGGGGGCGGGCCCGTCGCATAACTGGCACTCGCTGGCGTTGGGCACCCGCTTGGGGGTCGTTCGGCCGGCGCAAGGACTGTCTGGCCACGGCCGAGTGGCCACACGGCATGCCATCCAGTCCAACTGATCAGGGGCAATGCGCCATTTCCCTGCCGGAGGAACCGCCAGAGGAACCAATCCGGCAGCGTTATGGCGACCAGGTACAGGTCTCAACGCTGTGGATGGAATCCATCGACCGCGCCGTGACCGACAACGCAGCCGATGGATTCATCAAGGCGGCGCATCGCAGCAACGAAACCGTGCTGGGAGCGACGGTAGTCGAAAGTCAGGCCGCCGGAACGTCGCGGGACTGGTCAATTGCCGCAGCGCGCGGCCTCGAGAGGGCGATGTGGCGCAGGCACATCCATCCCCAGCCACGGGCAACCACCAATTGCTTGGGACGCTCACCTGGCGGCCTGACGCAACGGCTTGCCGGGCGTGCGCTGCGGTGATTGGGCCGTTAACCGTCGCTACGGCTGGGCATTGCCTCACTTGCTGCCCAATTTCGCTCGCACTTCGTCAACTTCGGCGTTGCCCAGGATGCGGAACACGTTGATGCTCCGGTCCTCCACGGCTACGCCTTTGATGGCGTGGCGGCCGTTCTTCATCGTGACCAACTCCATGGAGTCCTCGGCGATGTCGACCTTCCGCTTGAGTTTGACTGAGTAGGCTTGCAGTGGCCATTCCATGACTTTTACTCCTTCAGTGAGGTGGGTTTCGCGCCGGCCTGAGCAAGGATTTCCCCAGCGGCATAGCGGTCTGCTTTGCTGCCTGGAGCAGGTCGCCCCGGCAGCGGCTGGCCGATTTACGCTAATTTTTGCTGATTCGTCAACTTGGCCTCGCTCCTCCAAGATCTGGCGTGGTTTGCCATGGTTGCAAAGATACGATTGCCGAGCGGCAGGCGACGTGACAGCACGTTGCCTATCGGAAATGTGGTTGCTGCTGCTGTACGATTGCGATGCGCCGGCCCTCTGCGGTTGCCGGCCAGTTCACCCATTAACCGCCGGAACTCTGACGGTCAGCCCTCTGCGGTTGGACAGCATCCGCCCGTCCTGGGTGCAGATGGCGCCGGCGTCATCGCAGTCCGTGGTGACGGGCAGCAGGACCGTTACATCGGAATCGCGGTCCGGCCGCACAGTGATGCCCCAGCCGATGCCACTGCCCTGCTCAAGTCGCTGCGCCTTGGCACACTGCCTTCCGTAACTGTGAAGGCGTGGTCCCGCAGCGTACGGAAGCTCAGGAGAACTCCTCGCTGAACCGAAGCTCGAAGGTGAACACGTTCTCACCGTCGCGGCTTGCGGGCGTGTTCCCGAAGGCCGCCGCCAGCGGAACCGCTGGCGGCGCGGCTACCGTGTTTGTAGCCGGTCGGTCAGGGTCTCGCCGACTTGAGCGGTGCCTCCGATGATGGTGGCATCCCGCTGGTCGAGCACAGCGAGGTCGGGACGGCCGGCCAGTGTGGCGGACTTCCTACGCAGCCGGAAGGAGTTCTGACCTTCGATGAAAACGGTGCGGCCGTCGGATGCCCATTGAGTCTCCTGCTCATTGAGCAGTGCCGTGTGGCGCATCAGTCACTCGGCTTGGCCGAGGTCCGTGGCTCTGTGGGCGGGAATTAGCGTATATGGCGCCGTAAACGAAACCGGCCGCCTCCGTCGGTCGGCGTGGCCGATGGTCGACGTTGGCGGGCGACTTACTTGTTGCCTTATCATGGTCCGCCCTGCACTATGCGGTGTCTTCTACGCAATCCCAACTTTCACGAGGTGATTCATGCCTGTTCGCATTCAACCCAAGGAGATCGAAATCCCGCCTGAAGACCCGTTCGCTTTCGATCTATTGGGCCGCAGGGAGCCGGTGGAAGTGTTCAGTCGTTTGATAAGTAACCTTGAAGGACCATGTGCTGTCGCCCTAGACGCCGCTTGGGGTGCCGGTAAAACTACGTTCCTGAAAATGTGGGCCCAGTACCTTCGCAACGGAGGTTACCCTGTGGTTGAGTTCAATGCTTGGGAAACTGATGCCTCTGGAGATCCTTTCCTTGCGCTTTCTACGGAGATTACCAACGGCTTGAAAGATTGGGGCAAACGTCCCGTAGAGCTCAAAATCCGCCGGACGGAGATGCTCGCCAAGCAAGTTCTGCGCCGGACCCTCCCTGGTGCTTTACGTTTAGGGGCAAGCTTCGTGCCCGTGGTAGGTGGCGAACTCGGCCATGCAGCCAGTTCTTGGGCCCAGGACGCTATGTCCGGATACGTTGAGACCCAGCAGACGGTGCGCCAATACCGTTCCTCTCTGGAGGACATGGCCGTCGCCCATTGGGACTTTAGCGAACACAAACCCATTGTGGTATTCATTGATGAACTTGATCGTTGTCGTCCATCCTACGCGGTCGAGCTTTTGGAGACTGCCAAGCATATATTCTCCGTTGAACACATGGTCTTTGTGCTGGCCGTCAACCGTTCTGAGTTGGCCCATTCTGTCAAGGCCTTGTACGGGGAAGGATTTGGCGCTGCCGCCTATCTGCGTCGGTTTTTCGATGTTGATTTCAGACTACCTCCTCCTGATAGAAAGCAGTTCATGGACGGTTTGTTGAATTCGGCCGGGGTTTCTGGTTTCTCGAAGCAAGTCCAGAACAACGTCATGAGTGGAATATATCAAGACTCTGTTGCTGCGTTGAAGGATTTCCTCAGCGAGCCGGTCTTCACTTTGAGAGACGTGGGGCAGGCGGTCCACCGTTTCGGCTTGGTTCTGTCGTCGCTTTCGGCCAATGAGTTCGTCCTCATCAGAACGTTGACCGTTTTGATCATAGTCGAGTCACTCGATCCGACCCTCTACAGGAGGCTTGCTGATCATGATGAAACTCTCACGGACGAGGAGGCTGTAGGAACGGTCTTCGTGGCCGTGGAACGGGGCGCATTGCGTCACTCTAGGTCCGGTCAACTCGTTGAAGCCGCCATAATTGGCTCAATGCTGGGAAGGTGGTATTACGGCAATGCGGCGGTTGAGATCCCCGAGCGGCTTCCTCTTTTTTGCCGGCTCCGTTCCACCATGGCTGGCTTGACCCATGTTCCTGTGGATGCCTCGGAAGAGGAGCAGTCAAATTTTCGTTTGTACCAATTGATTCACGAAATGGTGGCCCCTACGGCTCCTCAAAGCGTGCCACTAAATTTTGATCTTTCGGTGCGGCGTTTCGAGTTGCTTTCCGGTGAATTTTGAGGTCGAGATCTCTCCGTAGGATACTCATTCCGTTAAGTAAGGTCGGCAAAGTAACCAGTTGTTTCAGGTCTCCGTCGTCGGCTTCTATGGCGTCGAGGTATTCGGTCCGGTCGTGTCGGGTGACGACGATGGCTAGGTGGTCGTGCTGCTCGAGGTGCCAGGCGACGAGGGCTCTCGTGACGCGGCCGTTGCCGTCCGGGAAGGGGTGGAACTGTGTGAACCGGTGGTGCATCCACGCGGCTACCAGGAGGGGGTGGTTTCGTCGGGGCGGTTGCAGTAGTCGTCGTGCCACAACAGGAGGTTGTCGAGCTCGGAGTCAACGTGTTCGGGCGGGCAGTAGTGGTGGACGATGCGGTCGGGTCGGGTTGTTGGGTATCCGCTTGAAGGTGCCGGCCTCGAGGCGGCCGTCGAACCACTGTCCGAACTGGTTCATGGCTCGGTAGTTGGGCTGATGGGCGACGATGACTTGGTGGAGTTGTCGGATGGCGTAGCGGCTGATGGAGCGTCCGCTGCCGACTTGGCCGTGGATGGCGTCCAGAACCGTCAGGTGGTCCTGCAGGATGGCCAGTAGGTTCTCGGGGTCTTGGCTGGTGCCGTACGTCGGGACCGTCGCGGGCTCGAAGCCGCGCTCGATGAATGTCGCGGTCTGGGCATCGTTCAGCCGGTAGAGGCCTTCGATGATTCCGGTCTCGATGGCCCAGCTTACGGTGGAATGTCATCAGGCCTGCGTCCCCGAATGGAGCCGTTGGTCGAGCCACCGTTGAAGGAGTTCGTCGCCCAGCGAGAAGTCGTGTGTTGGTCGTGGCACCGGGGGCGAGATGGGAGGCCAGCTTCCGGTTGTCATCTTAGCCCGAATCCACCGACGGGATACGGCGGCGGCGGTTCGGCGAGGGATGAGGGGGCAGGGAATGGGCTGGCGAAGATCTGATGCCGGTGAAATGGACGATGCGAGGCGTGTCCACCACGTCAGGGGGATGTTTGCGGCCCGTGGTAGCGGCTTGGGTGCGATTTTCAGCGCAGACCCCAGGCGGAGACCGTCAGGAGTCCAGCCTGACGTGGCTGGGCCAGGCGCTGGGCGGCTTGGTGGACAGGTCAAAGGCCCGGCCTCAGGAAGGTAGTGGCAATGCGCGCAATCGGGCCAGGGCGCTGCTGAACTGGTTTTGCCAAGGCCAGCCCTGGGGTAAATGCAGGATGATGCGGCGTGCCTTGCGGGTGAAGCGTCCGCCCAGAGAGAAGAAGCGTCGTCGCAGGGTCTTGGTGGTGACCACCGGCTGGCCCAGCCCGAGGCGCGTCGTCCAGCGTGCCAAGTTGTGCGCAATGACCTGCACCGCCAGCCAGGCGGCGTTGGCGGGGAAGCGGCCCGATGGTAGATGGTTGAGGCCCACACCGTACTTGAGATCGCGGATGGCGTTCTCGATCTCAGCGTGGCGGCGATGGTCAGCCTCCAGATCCAGGGTGTCGCCCTCCCGGTCGGTGATGAAAGCGTGGTAGCTGTAGTTGGCGATGAGGGCCAGTTGGGAGTTGGGCGTGGGTTTGACCCTACGTACGATGAGCCGCACCGGCACAGCATCGGGCTCACTGGCGAAGGGAGTATAGATGGTCTCGGCCACGTCGGCGGCGTCTTCCATCCAGTACGGTATGGGCGTCCACTCCGTCTCCGGTATGGCCTCGATGAGATTGCGCACGCTTGGCTGCTGGCGAATGGTGACGGAGAAGCGGACCTTCGTCTTCCGGCAGGCGGCGACGATGTCATGATTGTAGAAGCCGCTGTCGGCTCGGACGGTGAGTTGACCTTGGGCTCCGGCGTAGCGCACTCGGCTGATGGTTTCACGCAGGAAATTGGCGGCGCCGCGGGTCCGCCTGAGGCGGATTGGCCCGTCCCTTGCGCAGCCGTGCCATCAGTCCGCCATAGGCGGACCCGTACCGGCAGCGACGGCGAGGAGCGGGTGATAGCCACGCTGGCCGGCGTAGTTGTGGCGCTGCGCGCCTTCCTTGCACAGTCCGTAGGTCTCGCATACGGTGGAGTCCAGGTCGATGGTCAACGGTTCCTCGCCAGGACCGGCCCCTGCACCCCAGGCTCGGGCCAGCACTTCCCGGCTCACCCGATCCAACTGGCGCGCATGGCCCCACTGGAAACTCCGCAGGAAGGTCCCCAGAGTGGACGGCGCCTTGACCGCGCAGCCCAACACCTGTGCGGTTTCGCCAGCGCGCAGCGCGTCGGCATCGTCAATGCAGTCCCCACCGGCCAGCGCCGAGGCCACCAGCGTGAGCAGCTTGTCTCCTACATTGGCCCGACCCGGCGCATCTCCCAGATCGACATGGCGGTCCACCAACTCGCCCAGTCCCAGATGATGGGCCAGGGTGACCGGCAGCAGCAGCCCAGCATTGGCCACCAGGCGGCGTTCATCAAACGCGATTTCGATGCGGTCGGGCTGGTGGAGTGGTAGCATCCGTTGGGTGCTCCTCGTTTCGGGTTGCTTTTCTGTGACAAAAACCATTATCCCCGAAGCCGGGAGCACTTTCTCATCCCTTCAGCGCGCCACCGCACTCATACTTTCGGTGGATTGGGGCTTAGAAGTCGCCTGTCGTTCCACTCTCGGGCTGGCTCCCTTCGTCCACGCGGGCTGGGCAGTCGGCGGCGCTGATGTCGCAGAACTGGCACTCTTGGCGGCTGGGCACTCGCCTTGCCGGTTTGTCGGCTGACAGCCGGCGGATTAGCGCGCCCAGGTTCTGGATGAACTTGTCGTCGACGGCCTCTGCCGAAATGCGGACCGTGTGGTCGCGGTAGGTGACCTGTCCCCTGAGTTTGGCGTTTCGGTACCGTTCGAGGGCCCTGGGGATGGCGTACAGGTAGATCATGACCTGGACGGCGTGGCTGGGGCTGTCGTTTCCCGTCTTGGCGTCGACGATGACGGCGTGGTCCTCCCGACGGGCGATGATGTCGGGGCGGCCGGCGAGGATTGCCGTCTTGCCGTGGAGTTCGAACCGGTTCTGGGCCTCGATGTCGACGTCGTGGCCGCCGACGGTCCAGTTGGCGATGCGTTCGTTGAGGAGCGCGGTGTGGTCGAGCATCCACTTGGCTTGGTCGAAGTCGGACGGGACGCGTTCCCAGCTTTGGTGATGTGCCTTGAACCAGATGGCCCATTCGCAGGAGTTCTCGCCGGTGAGCAGGCGGGGCAGCCAGGTGGTCCAGATGTAGGGGAAATCGCGTGGGGTCGGCATGTGACGGCTCCTCCATTTTTGGGTAGCCGTCGTCAGCCTGATGTCAGTTTATTCGGGGGCCGTGCAGTCACGCTACGGCCTGCTGTCATTGAATTTTGCGGTGCGCTGGTTGCTCCTTCTTCAGCTGGACTCGATGGCGTCTGTCAGGCAGTTCAGGAGCCAGGCCAGCCAGGCGGTGATGTTCATGGAACCTGACTGCGTGACCTGCAGGGCTCGGTAGTAATCCTCCCGCTGGTAGAGGATCTCGGTCGACATGCTGTAGGAACGCGTATCGGTGCCGTCGCAGCGGGCCAGTGTCAATTTTCACCAACTTTGATCATCTAAATCGTGAAATGTTCACGGTCTTTGACCGAGATTTTCATGGTCTTTGACCACCTTGGGAGCCAGATCGGCGACCATTGTTGCACTCTGATGTTGAGGTGCAGCGATGGCGTACCGGGAGGTTTCCAGGATGGAGATAAAAGAGATCATCCGCCGCTGGCAGGCGGGGGAGGTCCCCGGGCGGATTGCCTTTGGGACCGGGCTGTCCCGCAATACGGTACGGAAGTATCTAGCGGCGGCTCAGGCTGAGGGCATCGCCCAGGTAGGACCGCCACCCAGCGAGGATCAACTGAGCCGACTGGCGACGATCAGTCTGTCGGGACCGCGGCAGGCGGCGACGCCACGGCAGGACCAGTTGGAGCCGTGGGCGGACCAGATCTACCAATGGATCACCAAAGACCGGCTGCAGATGACCCGCATCCACGAGTTGCTGGGCATGCGGGGCTGTCGGGTATCGTACCCGTCGCTGCGGCGTTTCATCATCAACCGCAACTGGCGGCGTCGCAGCAAGACCACGGTGCGGATGGCGGACACCCCGCCGGGGGAGGTGGCTGAGGCCGACTTCGGACGGCTGGGCATGATCACCGACCCAGCCACCGGCAAGCGCAAGGCGGTGTGGGCCATGGTCATCGTGATGTGCCACTCCCGCCACTGTTTCGTCTGGCCCATGATGCAGCACAAGCTTCCGGACGTGATCGCCGGCCTGGAGGCAGCGTGGGCTTTCTTCGGCGGCATGCCCAAGTACCTGGTCATCGACAATTTCCCCGCCGCGGTGGTGGGCACGGATCCGCTCAATCCCATTCTTACCAGGGGTTTCCTGGAGTACGCCCAGCACCGGGGATTCATCCCCGACCCGGCCCGCAAGGGCCATCCCCAGGACAAGCCCAAAGTCGAGCGCAAGGTGCCCTACGCCAGGGAGCGCTTCTACAAGGGAGCCGATTTCGACGACTTCACCCACGTGCGCGCCGCCGCACCGAAATGGTGCCTGGAAGTGGCCGGCATGCGCATCCACGGCACCACCAGAAAGAAACCCCTGGTGGTCTTCCAGGATGAGGAGCGACACGCCCTGATCCCCTGGGACGGCATCCCCTACGAGATCGCCAACTGGCGTACCAACACCGTCCATCAGGACCATCACATCAAGTGCCTCGATGCACTCTACTCGGTGCCTTATCACCTCTGCCGGCCAGGCCTGAAGGTGGAGGTCAGGGTGGACAGCAAGCTGGTGCGCATCTACCACCGCGGTCAGCTGATCAAGACCCATCCCAGACAGCCGGTGGGCGGCCGCTCCACCGACGTCGCCGACTATCCTCCCAGGGTCGCCCCCTACACCACCAGGGCTCCGGACGGGCTCAAGCGCGACGCCGCCAAACTGGGAACCGCAGTGGGCGAATTCGCCGAACGCCTTTTCGAAGGCGACCACCCCTGGTCCAAGATCAGGCAGGGACATAAGCTGCTGGGTCTGGGCGAGCGCTACACCGCCCAGCGCCTGGACGCCGCCTGCCAGCGGGCCCTGGACGTCGACCTCATCGACGTCTACCGCGTGGAGCGCATCCTGGTCCAGGCTCTGGAAGAGGAAACCACGCCGCAACTGCCGCTGCCCCTGCTAACCGGCCGCTTCGCTCGGCCCGGGTCCGTCTTTGCCCAAAGCGACCCGTACCGCCGGAAGTCGGCCTGAGGAGATTATACCCATGACACGTGTAACCGAACTCACCCCTTTGCTCAAGCAACTCCGCCTGGGACAAATGGCCACCACCCTGCCTGAGCGCATCGCCCTGGCCCGTCGTGAACAACTGGACTACGCCTCCTTCCTGGAGATCATCCTCAGCGACGAGGTCAACCGCCGCGCCCACCGGCGCATCGAAGTGCGCCTCAATGGTGCCGGCTTCCAGGAGACCTGCCGGCTGGAGGACTTCGACTGGTCGGCGTCGATCACCCTGGACCGCCGGCTCTTGGACGCCGTCTTCTCCCTGGAATTTCTGGACAAGCACGAGCACGTGCTCCTGGTGGGACCCGCCGGCGTCGGCAAGAGCTTTCTGGCCCAGGCCCTGGGCTACTCGGCCATCCGCGCCGGACACACCGTGCGTTTCAGCCACGCCGACGACTTCTTCAGGGCCATGGCTCAGGCCAGAGTGGACAACTCCGTCGACCGCGCTTTCCGGTCCTTCCTCACCCCAGACCTGCTCATCCTGGATGACCTGGGTCTCCACCGCCTCACCGCCCAACAGTCGGCGGATCTGTATGACCTCATCCTCAACCGGCACCGGTCCTCCAGCTTCATCATCACCAGCAACCGTGCCGTGGACGAATGGCTCAGCCTCTTCGATGATCCCATCCTCGGTAACAGCGCCCTGGACCGGCTGGCCAATGCCAGCTACCAGATCGTCATCGAGGGCACCAGCTACCGGGAACGGCTGTCCCCACACCGCGCCCTGCTCAGCAATCAAGGAGGTGATTGACCCGCCAACTACAACCTGATATTAGCTAAATCACCGCGCTCCCAAGGTGGTCAAAGACCGTGAAAATCTCGGTCAATGACGGTGAAAATTCACAGCCAGCGCCAGGTCCGTGATGGCGCGAGCGAGGCGGCCGTTGCCGTCGTCGTAGGGGTGGATGGTGACGAACCACAGGTGGGCGATGGCTGCTTTGATGAGGTCGGGTTCGTCCTCCGGCTGGTCGAACCATTCGAGGAAGCGGTCCATCTCGTTGTTGAGCCGTTCGGCAGCCGGGGCCACGAAGTGGACGACGGTCTGGCCCGTTGGGCTCCTTGAAACTACCCGCATGCGTCCCAGGCGGCCGTCGCGCCATCGGCCGACCGTGATGTCATGGCGGGGCGGGCTCGAAAACAGCGCGCGGTGCCACCCGTGGAGACGTTCGGCCGTCAGGGGCGCTGTGTGGTTGGTGGACGTGTCGGCCGTTACGACGGCGATGCCTGGCTCGTCTCGTTGGCTCTGACCGGTTTGTCGGGGACCACCTACGATGCGTCGTCGGATGGTGGCTTCTACGGCATTGCGGTCTGGGTACTCGTCCTCGATTTGGCTGGTAGCGACGGCTGAGTCCGTCAAGTGTCGAACCGTCGTCTCGGCGGCGTCCTGAGTTGTCAGGGCGGCGGCGTAGGCGACGATGTCCACCTGTTGACGACGGGTGTGCTCCAGGAGCGGTGCGATGGCTTCCTCGTCCCAGCGGAAGTTGGGCCATTCGTCGAGCTCGTGCATATAGGTCGGCCTGCCACGATGAGGTCCGGCGCCGTGGTTATGATTGGTTGTCACTGTGTGGCCTGTTCCGAGTCGCCCTGCTCGGCTTGCTTAGCGGCCCTGCGTTCCCTGTGGTGGATCAGGAATGTCGGCAGGGGGGTGGTCTGCTCCAGCTCCAGCTCGTACGCCGGCGTGCGGCCCTCCGCCCGCGCTATGGCTGCTTCGCATATTGAGCAGGGCTGCGGGTTGGCGTCTTCCATCTCTTGCTTGCGGCGTTGCCTTTCCTCCATCTCCTCCACGTGGTGTTCGACTTCAACGGGCCAGCCGATTAGGGCAGGGATATTCTGCTCTGGGAAGGTGCGGTGGTAGAGGTTGAAGGCGTCTTTCCACTGTTGTTCGCCCAAGGTGCCGGGCGGCATGATGCGAGCGTCGTCGAGGTGGTGCTGGATGGAGAGCAAGACGGTGCGTACCAGGAGGTCGTAGTCGTGGTTGTTGGTCCAGCAAGTTTCGGTGGCGTAGGTGAATCCGGCCGCCCGCGCGTCGGCGGTATCGGGTGGGTACTTGAAGTCGTCGCCTGGGTGCTGGCGGCTGTTGAAGTGGATCAGGTGAGGTGCGAAGACGGGCGGGCGCCCTGGCGTCGAGTCCGACATCTGGAGTTCGAGTTCGCAGTTTGCGGCGAGTCGGGCGGCGTCCTGGGCGACGAGTTCAGTCTGCGGCTCGGCGTCGATGGGGATGGACCATTTGCTGCGGCCTGTCAGCCGGCGTCGTGAGGTCATGGTCGTCTCCTGAGCAAGCGCGGAGCCTTACCCATTCTCGTGTGCCTGCCTGGGCCAGTTGTCGAGTGCTGGGATCTCCCTCTCCGGAAAGGTGCGTGCGTAGAGGGCTTTGGCGGCTTGCCAGGCGGCGTGTTGCGGGTCGCCTGTGGAGCGCACCCTCGCGTCGTTGCCCACGTGGTGCTTGATGACCAGCAGCGCGGCGCCGACCAGTGCGTCGTAGGGCATCGCGTCGGTGGTGCATTCGCCGTAGCCGGCTGGGAGCCCGAATTCGATGTTTCTTCTCCAGTTGGGGGGATACTCGAAGGTGCCGCGGCCGTCTTCTTCGGCGTTGAGTGAGATCCGGTCGGGACCCAGGGTGAAGACTTCGTGCTTATTGTGCGGCGTTCGCATCTTGAAGTCGCACTGGGCGGCCAGCGCTTGGACGTCTGCGACGATGTTCTCCGTCTGGGCCGACTGCTCGTCTTTGATGACCCAGGAGTGGGTGTATCCTCGTTCTCCCGGGTAGGATTTGACTGCTTCTCTGAAAGCGGCGTTCTGCTCGATTTGATCCCACAGGCGTCGTCCGGACCTGCGCATGCGGTCGATCATGGCCTGTTCTTCTTCAGTCATGTGCCAGGTGGGCTCCGGCGGTTTGATCAAGCCGTTCACGACGTCGTCATCGTGGGGACGGCTCGTGCCGGACTCGCCGGAGTTATCGGGTCGTTGGGTCATGCTTCTTGGCCTCCCGGCGGTGTCGACTGTCGTCGTAGCACGCTGAAGGTTGGCTGGCGTCGTTGAGGTCTGGTGCTGTGGTCATGTCGGGCTGTCAGGGCGAACTCCGCTCGGGCCAGTTGTCGAGCCACGGGAGTTCCCGCTCCGGGAACGTGCGGGCGTAGAGCTCAAAGGCGGCCTGCCAGCCGACGCTGTCGGGTTCGGAAGTTGACCTTACGGAGCCCTTGCTGCCGATGTGGTGCTTGACAGCTAGGAGGACGGCACTGACGAGGGTGTCGTAGTCGCGACACTCGGTCTTGCATTCCCCGTAGTTGCTGAGGAGGCCGGCGGCCGGTTTGGCGCCCTCGGTGGGCGGGTAGATGAAGTCTTCGCAGAAGTCGTCGCGGCCGTTGAAGATGATGACGTCGGGGCCGAATACGGGCTCCAGGTCCGGTTCGTGGACGGAGCGCATGAGGGGGACGCCGCAGTTGGCGGCGAGGAGTGCGGCGTCGGCGCTGATTTCCGCGGTGTGTTCGTGTCCGGCGTGTACGCCCCAGTCGTGGGAGTATATGATCATGCGGCGGCTGCGTTCCTTGCCGACCTCGCCGAAGTACCGCCGGTTGGCCATCTCTATGTTGTGCACGGCTTGGGCGTGCAGCATTTTGCCGACGGCGTCTGCTGTTTCCCGAAGTTGGCGGCTTTCCGAGTGGTCAGGTTCGATGAGACCGTGGAGTTCTCCCCTGGGTTGGGACGATCCGCCTTCGACGGCTGAAGGAAGTCTGTCGGGGGATTTCATGCGGCCACCTCCTGGAGAACCATCATCGCAGATTCGTAATATGACGTTCTTGCGCTCGGCGGTGCCGGTCGTAGTCGTGCCGGTTCGTTCGCCACTCGCCGACGGAGGCTCCGGCGCTGGCGGCTTGGGACTTTGCGAAGTCGGGCGGGAATTCGAAACTTCTGTCGGTTCATTCCGGCCGTTGAAGCGGATCAGGTCGGGTTCAAATACGGATGGACGCCTTGGGTTAGAGGCCGACATCTGGAGTTCTAGGTCGCAGTTGGCGGCCAGTCGGGCAGTGTCCTCGGAGATGGTGGCGACGTGTAGAGGTGTGCTTGCTCTGATTATCCGTTGGTGGCGATTTGTCCACCTACGAGGAGACGTCACGGTCCTCTCCTGTACAAGCTCGGAGCGTTACCCGTTTTGGAGTGACCGCTTGGGCCAGTTGGCGAGCCAGGGGAGTTCCCGCTCTGGAAAGGTGCGGGAGTAGAGTTCGAAGGCGGCGGTCCAGCCAGCCCCGTCCGGTTGCCCGGTGGATCTGACGGAGCATTTGCTTCCCAGATGATGCTTGATCGACAGCAGGATGGCGCTGACGAGGGTGTCGTAGTCGCGGCACTCGGTGCGGCATTTGCAGTGGATTCTGCCGAATAGGCCGACCTCTCGATTTGCTGCCAGGTGGGGCGGGTACTGGAAGTCGTCGCAGGAGTCGCCACGGCCATTGAAGGAGATGAAGTATTGGTGGAACATGGGTCCATGCTGTGGGTCGGCAGCCGTGAACTGGAGCGGCACGCCGCAGTTTTCGGCGAGTAGCGCGGCGTCCTGCGCGATCAAAGGGGTTTGCGGGGAATGGCCTTTGGCGATGGACCAGTCGTGGGAGTAGATCATCGTGCGGCGGCTGCGTTCCTTGCCGACCTCGCCGAAGTACCGCCGGTTGGCTCTTTCCATGCCGTTCTTGGCTTGGGCATGCAGAATTCTGCCGACGGCCTCGGCTGTTTCCCGGTATGAGTCTACCTCGCGTTCCGGTTCGATGAGGCCGTGCAGGTCTTCCCTTGGTTGGGACGGTCCGTTTGGGGAATTCACGAGAAGTACCTCCTGGAGCGCTCGTCTTCGCGGGATCCAATATGACGATCATTCGCTCGGGAGCGCCGAAGGTTGGGCAGCCAGGTTTCGGCGTTTTACGTCGTGTATCGGCAGTAGCCCGAGGCGGTGTCGGCGGCCGTCGGGGTGGATCTGGCGAGTGGACAGGGCCCCCGGGACTGCTCCGGTGTGGTTCCCTGATGGCCGCTGACGGCGGCTGGGCGGTGGAAATTCGGGGTGCGTGTTGCCTGGTACGAATCTATCCACAACGTTAGTCAGAATGGTTGGCGTGATGGTGGAGCTTCGCTTCAGTATCCGAGAAATGACTGCGGACGTGAGGGCGCGGAGGGCGCAGTTTCCTGCCGAGGGCGATTCGGGGTGTGGGTCTTGCAGAGTGGATTTCTTTGCCGTGGTGGAGTTAGGGCGTCTCGACGCCTGGTGCTGGCCCTAATGTCAGGGAGTAGTCTGTTCGACCGCGACGTGCCTCCTCCGCCAAAAGTTCCAAGCGACCATGCCCAATCCCGGAATCGACGACGTAACCAGCATGGTTGCCACGTAGGGAAGCATGACCTCGAGGAAGTCGTTTTCAAACGGGACGTATCGAGTAATTTTCAAGGCAACCATGAATCCCAGCACTATGTTGGCGACGCCTACCGGCAAACCCAAGAGTGCGCCCCTCCACCAACGGAGGCCACGCAACAACCCTGCCACGACAGCACAGATCCCCATCGTCCCTAAGACCGGGAATGCGATCAAGAAAAACAGAACCAGTAGGAAACCAAAGTAAGGCGAATCCCCATAGAAATCCGGCACCATGACAGTTACCTCTGTCCTCCACGATACGCTTTCATGCAGCGACAGGGGGACACCCGAATGGTATCCCCCGTCTCAGTTTCGTGCATGTAGTTCAGCGCCGCGAGCTTGGGGCCTTTCGCCTCCTTCGTTCTGATCACAACAAGGCACGGACCACAGTGCCTGCTTCGCGCTTCTGGCGGTCGCCGAGAAGTCCCATCGGGGTTTCCGCCGCCCTCACGAAGACAAACAGCGATGGCTCGCCGCTGATCTCGTACCTACGTCCCTGAAGCTTGACGGGGGTTTGGCGACGCGAACAGTCTTTTGTCCGGTCGAAGATGTGCACGTTTTCCCAGTTGCTCAGGGGGCGGAATTTGATCCTCTCAAGATGCTCTTTCGCTACTGAGACTACGACGACCTGCGGTTTCAGCACGTTCAGCAGGTCATGCCAGAGCGGAATGCCATCTTGTTCGAGAGCACGTCGGTGGCTTTGGTCAAGGCGCCGCCAAGTGGGGTCGGTGGCGACGGTGGAGCAGATGTCGGTGTGGAGTGCTGTTGAGGGTTGGCTTCCGTAGTAGCTTGCCCCGACTGCGTTGAGGAACGGCTCGTATGAGTTGAACCAGCGACGGTAAGGTTGGGAGTCGGCTTGGAAATAGGCGCAGAGCGCGTCCAGATAAGCGTCCGGTTCATGCGCTGCGACGTTCTCGGCTAGAGGGAACCGCAGGAAACGCGATTTCTCCGGGAATTCCTCCTTCGAGGGATTTTTGCCGACAGTCAGGATGCGCGTCACGGAGGCGCAGTAAGCGCGCAAGTCGCCGAAGAACAATATCGGCATCGCGGGTGATACGCGCGATGACAGGTTGCCGGTACGTTCGAACGCGTCCCAGGCCTTGCCGACCACATCATGGAGGTTTTTCCTGACGTTCGCCTCGGGAATGCTCACTTTGGGTTCTCCTTTGGTCGGCGGGATTACCGCGGGCGTGTGCGCAAGGCGGCCAGTTTAGCGCAGTCGACGGCCGTTCGTAACCGGCTGGGTGATGTGGGAATTTGCCGCCGTGGCGGGTGGCTTCGATGGATGACGGATGTTGCTGGCTGTTCGAGCGTCATGGTTTCCCCTCCGTTCCGGCCGGCGTTGTTTGCCCGAGCCCGCTCCTCGGAGCGTGTCGATTGCACGTTGCCGGAAAATGCCCGGGGATTTTCCCGTCGACGGAGTCGTCTGGCAAGCGGACGCTTGGGCTGGTGCTTCCGTTGCAGAGGCCAGCGGTTCAGCAAGGGGACTTCCTGAGGCCACAGGGGCCACAGGGCGCGCGCGATTGCCTCCGTGCTGCTGGATGCTCTGAACGCCACCGGCAGCCGTCAGGATGGCTCTGGCGGGGAAACGCAGGCTGCGTAGCGGCATCGAGCCAAGCGTGACTGGCCCAGGTTGGGATGCTTCTTCGAGCTCGTTACCGATTGAGTTCCATGAGGGCTTGCTTCACGGCCTCTTCGCTGAATCCTTGCTGAAACGCCTGCTGGTAGGCGGATTGCGCCTCTTGCTTTCTCTCCAGCCGGCCCAGCACCTTGCCGCGTGCAAAGTGGTACCTGGCGGCCTCCCACCGAAGCGGCGAGGCGAGGGACTCGTAGGTGGCGTAGGCGTCCACCGCCTGGTCGTAGTGGTGTTCTGTCCACGCCTGTCGTTCTTCGCTATCGGGGCGGTGAATGGGGTTCCGTCTCAATGCCCAGGCCAAATGGGTCTCCGCTTTGATGCGGTGGGCATTCGGGTTGTCGGCGCCGAGTTCAATCGCTTGGTCGATGTCGCGCAGCATGTCGATGGCGGAGGAGTACGCCAACCCAAACTGTGCCCAGGCGGACATGTAGTGGGGCAGGTCGGGGTCGTCCGACGATATGACGATGGGGTCGAAGAAGTTCGGATGGCTGACGCGGGAGTTGTAGGAAACGCGCGTCGGAAACGGCGGGTTCGGCTGACTGACGTGGGAAGGCAAAGCCATCGTCGTCCACAAACCGGCTTCCGGGTCGGCGGCGAACTCGGCCGGATAGTCGCACCATTCCCACATTGCCTTGGCTTGGCTCATCTCCGCCCACTGTCGCTCGTACCGCTTGGCATTGAACCACGGGTCCGCCAGTTGCGAGGCAATGACATGGAGGGGTTGCTCGCTGCTGTATCCTGCGTGCCAGGTGATTGGTACGTCATCGGCGGCGGCGATGATCCTGTCGTTGCAGGCGGGTATGTTCAGGTACTTCAGGCCTTCTTCGAGCCGCCCCTGGACGGCAAGGAGCGCTCCTTTGATTGCCAGGTGTGCCGTGATGTCGCTGGAGTAGCTCGAGTTGAGGTCGTTGACGTTTGTGGGTGGATAATTCTCGTCCCAATAGAAGAGCGCCGTGGGATCGCTGTAGTCGAACGCGTTGATGGTGTCGGTGGCCTTTTGAACGTCTCCGAGGTTCCAGTAGGCGATTGCCAGCAGGGCTCCGGCCTCGATGTCTCGGCTGGGTTCGAGGTCCGCCGCGTGCTGGACGATGGCTTCGTAGTCGCCGGTCTGGGCCCATATCCTCGCCCTCTGGACGTAGAGGCTGGCCCTGCGGTCCTCTTCCGTTAGCTCGGTGATCTTGCTCAGGTCCTCCAGGGCTTTTTTGTGCCACCGCAGGTCGCGGTGGGCGAGGTACCGGTTGCGGAGGAAATTGACGTCATCCGGGTTGAGGAGCAGATGAGTGTCCGCTTCGAGGATGGTTTCGATGTTCCGGTGCACGTCGAGGTGCTCGTAGAGCTTGACCAGTCCGTAGGGCGCGAGGTTCTGGTTGAGCTCGCGCGTTGAGCCTTGGGGCAACCGCTGGAGGCTGTAGGTGTCGATGGTGGCGTAGTCTCCCGAACGGTAGAGGGCCGTGAACTGGGCGAGGTCGGCGTCCGCCCGAGCGAACTGGTCCTCGTGGTGAATCATCTCCCGAGCCGTCTCGGCGTCCGCGAGCGCGTCTTCGTAGTTCCCCATCTCGCTGTGGGCGTAGGACCGAAACGCGTAGGCGCGTCCGGCGTTTTCCGCTCCCATCGCCAACGCCTTGTCGAAGTCCTGCATGGCGCCGTCGTGGTCTCTCAACATCGTGCGGGTGAAGCCGCGCAGAGTGTAGGCCTCGGCCAGGTTCGGGTTGATGGCGATGGCCTGATCGAGAGAGTGCGCCGCACGGTGGAACCTTTGGTTCAGCAGGTAGAACTCGGCTTCCAAGTAGAGGACTTCCGCCTGTTGGAGTTGTTCGCCCGTGGGCGCCGGTTGTTCGGCTTGGTCGCCCTGCTCGCTCACGGCGGGTGTCGCTGGCGCTCTCGTCGGTTCCGCCCTGCTGGCTTGGGGCGGCGTGGTGGAACCGCCGGCTCCTGCGCTGTCGGCGTTTGCCGACTGGCGGTTGCTGGTGGGAGTGGCCGCGTTCGCAGCGACGTTCCTTGCGGCGCTCCCCGAAGGTTCTGGGTCGGTTTTATCCGTGGTTTGGGTGGCGGGCCTTTCCTCGGCGGGCTCGGGTACGGTTTCCTCGGAGCCGCATGCCGCCACGGTGGTGGTCGAGATTAGGGCGGCCGCGACCATTGGCAGCAGAATCCCGCGGTGGACGCGAGCCGCTCTGGGAAAGGGCTCCGGTCTGAAATCGGACAGCCACCCTAGCAGTGCGTGCTTGCCGGTGCGGCCTTCGGTGGAGGGAAGGATGGCGTGATGCGGCGCTGGGCTGGCCCCTGGCAGATGCTTAAACATGGAACCTCCTCACGGATCCGGGATAGGCAATCTGCGAGAACTGCGAATCCACAAGCGTGGACGCCGTGAGGAGGCACGTAGTGCCTACCCATATACATCCACGCCCAGTGGACCCGCAGTGGGCCGTTTGTGGGCGGATTCCCAGTTCTCGCGCGGCCAGCCTACCGCCGCGCCATTTGCGCGTCAAGTGACGGAATCGGCGGTGGGAGGAGCGTGAGTCGCGGGTTGAGGTTACGCCGTATGTCGGCGGTGTTGCTGAACAGGTAGGCGATCTGGCTACCGATGTTGTTGCTTATCGTGAACGTGGTTTTGCTATCGGGAACTCCCCATGCCGTGTTGACTGAGTTGGCTGCGCCATCGGAGGCTTGCTGTTAATACGCCTGAGCCTGGGTGTCGGTTCACGGCAGGCCCCGTTGGCATCGTGCCCCGACAGGATGGTGGGCCGAGCCAGATGGACTTGCCTGGAGTGCCACTGAACATCGCGACGCGCCTGGGGGAGAAACACTAAAAGGAGCAACCGCAACCCTATGAGCGCTAGCGCCCCCCAATCGACCGCGAGGATGTCGTCGCCGAACTCGACACCCTGATCCGGCACATCGCCGGAGCCATCAAGGGCCTGGAAGGAAGGGTCCGACGCAACCTGATGAACCGGATAACCACCGGGGAAGCGATGTCGCGCAACGTAGCGATTGTCCAGCATTAGGGACGCCTGCTATGAACGCAGATCAACGGTGGGAATGGATCACCGTAGGGACGAACAGGTCACCGGAAAATTACGATGGGGAGGTTAGCACTATGCGCTCCAGCCGAAGGCGACCCTGGTCCTGGATCGTCACGCGGAATTCGGCTTCGGCGCCGGCGGGCACCAGTTCGATGGCTTCCCGCAACTGCTGTTCGTCAGCGTCGATCTGGTAGATCAGAGCGCCTCGCGAGTCCAGGCCCAGCAGGGGGTTCGGGAACCGCTCTGGCTGATCGGCCGTCTGTCGGTTCCTTGTCGTCACGATGATGCCGGGCAGCAATTCGCTGTCCGGTGATGCTTCCACCCACCCGATACGGGTTCCCGTGATTGTAATAGTGTGTCTCTGGTTCATACTCTCCATGCCTATGCGCAGTGAAATGCCTTGGCTGGCGAGGCCAGTCCGGTGTCAATATGTTGCTGTCCAGCGATTCCGTCCCGTTAAGTGGAAAGCGAAGATCTCTTCCACTGATCCTGGGAACTGGGCCAGCATCTGCGTCTTAAATTTGTCAGGCCACGCCAGTTCGTCAACGATCAGGACCAGATAGTCCTCTTTCGGGCGTCTTCCGCCGGGCGTGATCCGCACTGTCACTCCCGACGCGGTGGCGGACATGGTTGCGTCGGTGGTCATCGTGGTTCGCGTGGCGTTGGAGTCAAGGCTTTGCCGGCAGTTGCCGGTTGGCCTAGATCCACATCGGAGCGGGCACTTGGCCGGCTACCTGCTGGTAGCTTTCGGTCCAGCCCTGCCAGATGGCGCCCTTCCAGGTGAGGGCGGCATGGAGCCAGGCTTCGGGCACTTTGACCGGCAGTTCCAAGATGACCTCGTCGGCGGTTTCGATAGCAACTTCGGCGTAGACAAACGCGACGTTGGCTTCTCTTTGCCGGTCATCGGGGTCAGTCCTTACCGATTGGCTTAGCCGGAACAGTTCTTGGAGTTCCTCTTCTCGAGGGTCGCCATAGAGGCGGCATTCGCCGCGCCAGGTGGAGTACCGCTTGTCCACTGCCCAGTGTTCGGGGTCATCAGGTGAATAGTCTTCGTCGGGGTCATCGTCGAAGACCTCGTTGACGCGTATGACGAGCATGTCGTTATCGCCGGCGGTGTACATGTACACTTCGGACCCGTCGCGTTCAAAGCCGCTTTCCCAGCCGGTGTGGCTGTAGTCGGCGCTGGCTTCAGGCGGGATGTCGTGGGGCAGTCCCTGGGCGGTGAGCCCCTGCATGGGGAGCATAGTTCGTTACCTCTGGTGCTGAATGGCGTGTCTGACGTGGTCCCAATTGGCGAAACTCCTCTGAGGCGGGCTCGGAATGGGCTGGGGTTCCGCCTGTTTCTCTCGGGCTATTTCCGTGAGGGTGGATATGGCCACTCTTCTCTGGAATCGTGGCGATCTCCTGCCGGGAGGTCCGGCTCTGGCCAGTGGTACCAATATGTGATGATCCCGTCGGGGTCTATTTCCAGGCGCGGCACGTTGCCGTGGCTGACCCGGTCCCAGGTGATGAAGCCGATGTTCCCTTGCCCTTCGGGGTCCGGACGGCGGCCACCCCTGATGGTCCATCTGTTCTGAGAGGCTGCCAGCAGGTGGTCGATCCTGTTTTGCAGAGCGTCAGCTTCTTCGCTCGGCGGCAGTGTGGGATGCGGACCTGGTCGCGTCATGGCTTCGCTGGTGGACCAGCGGGAGCCGTCGCTGAAGAAGCTTCTCAGACGGTCGTGTTCGTCGTGCCACTGGATCCGGCCCGGTTCAATCTGGAAGTGGCGACCTTCGCGCAGGGCCAGCATCATGCTGGCGATGGCGCCGTTGACCGGGTCCGGTTCCGGCGCCTCAACCAGAATTATCCGGCATGTTGCGGCTGGTGCAAGGCTGACGGCGGTCATGATTATCCCTTGTCAGCGAGGACGCACATGCGTCCGATCATTCTGTACCGGTCTTTTTCTGCCGGCGGCGCGGCATCGCTGGTGAGCAGGACCTTGACCGAGGTGCTGTCCACCAGAACTTTAGCTGTGGGCTCCGGTTGTGGGTCGTATGGACTTGGCCGCGGAACAGGAATGCGTGGCGACGTTTCGCTCGAGCCATAAGGCAATCCGCCGGGTTGGGTCAATTGGGCCCTCGGTTGACCTGATCTCGTTGACTGGACGTTCATAATGTTCCGCGGGTGTGGATGTTCCAGTGGTCATTCCGAAGCAGTGGCCAGGCTGATGGTGTATGGGTCCCAGAGACCGTTGAGCGAGTTGGAGGCACCGGCTTCCGGCGCGTCCGCGAACAGACGGAGCGGGTTGACCTCGGCAGTGCCGACTTTGTCGTTCATGCCGACCGTGGTCGCCGTTAGTCGGCTACGGTGACATTGTGCCAGTGGTGGGCGGTTTCGCGCTACTGGCTGTTGTCATGGCTTTGAGCACTGGACAATCACTGGCAGACCGCGTAGCGGTGGTGTGGGTGCCTCTTCCCGCAACACGTACAGCGGATCAACAAACGGAGACCCGGACACCGGTGCGAGTAGAACCCGTAGCAACATCGGCGTATGGAGTGTCGGCGCATTATTCCTGTGGTTCTCAGCGGTGTCCGTTCCGTGGGTCGTCGGACGGACCGGTAACCCATTTGGTTAGGTTGGCTGGCGTCGCGGTGGCGTAAACGGGTGCCGTCTTCCTTAGTATGCCGGCCAATTCGTGGCGGAGTAGAATGCGGCGGAGTCGCATCGCCTTTGCATCGTCGAGGACCTCCGATTACCGTTTCATCATGTTCCTATTCGTCTTTCGCACATGGTCGTTGTTGCGACAGAGGGCAGTCAGGCATATCCGTGCCTTCAAGGAACCTGGATCTCCCAGCTGGCGAGATGTCCTGTTGAGGTTGCCCTTGTTGGCATTCTTCGTGGGTCTGCCAATTGTGGTCATCTTGCTCCTCCAGACAGAGCCCGTTGGCGGCTTGATGGTGACCTTGGATTCCATCACGTTTCTTGGCGCCATGTTGGGTGCCCAGGCCGCCATCGCGGCGCTTACGCTTGCTGTCATGCTTTTTGTAATGCAGGGTGTCAACGCCAGAAGAGATGTCGACGACCGAATCTACGCCGAATATATTCGCCGGTCTCAGGTGTGGCCTGTTTTCGTCGGCAGCATGAGCGCTGTCGCCGTTACCGGCGCGGTGCTGGCGACGGAGAGGCTAATCGGCGACGCCGGAACCATCGCCCAGGGAGTTCCTGGAATTCCGAACCTTGCCATTCTGGCGGTGGTCGCCTTGTTCGTCAGTCTTGCCGCTCCGGTTTTGCTTTTCGCGCGAGCAATCATTCTTTCGGAACCGGAACATTGGCAAAGCCTACGATTGGATGTCAACAAGCGGGAAGTCAGTCAGGCGGTGGGCGTGTACTTGAACCGAATTCGCCGCCGTGACTTGGGCATTTTGATTCCGTCCGCTGGCGAAAGGACGGCAAGTCAGGCCATCCAAGCGCTGTTGGACGATGCACGAAGGGCGATGGATGAACGGAGGCATGGAGAGTTAGTTCGGTCGCTGGACTCGATCAAGACGCTCGTATCGTACGCTATGGAAGAGATCGAGAGTGCCGGAGTCGAGTGGCGTCCACCCGGGTCGGAGGCTGACTGGCCCCCGCTGGAAGAGTTGGGGCGGATGCTCTACTCATTCCGTGAGGAGATGATTCGCGCGGGTAACCGGGATCATCTGTTTGAACTTTTCCGCCTGGACCATTGGTTTGTTTCCACTGGGCTGAGGCGACCCTGTGGGGAGTTGTTCACGTTTGGTCTCAATGGTTACCGAGCGAACTACCACATCTCGATACGGGTTGGCAGTCAGGACTTTCACGGCATCTTGCGCGACCGGTTCTTTTCGAACTTGAGCATCCTTACCTTCGGGTACGAACCTGAGGCGCTGTTGCCGTTCATGCTGGAGGTGATCCGGCACCAAGGGAATGTGTTGGGTGACGCTTTGCACTCGAACCGCGTCGACGACTTTCGTTGGTTGCACAGTGAATTCGGTTCCATCTTGTCAAACATTTTGGAACAGTGGAACATGGAAGCGGGATTCTCTGGCGACCAAATTGAAGAGTATTCCCGTCTGGCACGGGAAAACCGATTGGCATTGATGGGTCTCGCCGGACATGCGGCGGTTTTGGACATATCTGGCGATCTCTCAGACGCCGCGCCGTACTTGGCCGTGGCGCGCGAAGTGTATGGTAATCCCGCGGTCTTGGCTGAAGACATCTCGGTCGCGCTCTTGTTTGAACCCTTTGAACGCAGCGTCAGTTATCGCCAGTGGGATCAGTGGGAGGTTCCAGAACACATCGGTGGATGGGCTGGTGTTGTGGCCCCCGAGCGGCACCCACTCACTTGCTTTGCAATCCTACTGATGGGTATGACCGACGATGCGACGTTGGATCTGAATCTGGGCGGCAACGCGAACCGTATTTTGGACTGGTTCACCGCCAACTCGGAGCAACTCGAGGGTTTTGTACCTCACTCTTCCTCGGCGAGTGCTAAACAACGGCGTCAATTCGCCACCGAAGTTCTGCAGAAGGCGGTCCAACGGGATGAGGTGGCAGCGGACCTGGATACCATCAGGCGCCAACTCAGTGCCGACCGGTTGGATGCGTATGAGTCCGGGGTTACGTCGGCGTTGCTTAAAGCCGCTTCTGTTGAGCGGTCGTTTGATCAAGCGGGGGCACTCCTAGTCCTTGACGCCATTGCCAAGGATGCGCCGGACGAGCGGGGCTTTCAGAGGCTGTTGCCAAAAATGTGTTTCGTCGACGCACAAGCGGGCGATCTAACCTACACCGCGCCGTTCAACGGAAGCGACCTTGGCCGCGGCCTGGCTCGTGACGCCATTCAGCTTCTGTGCGAGGCGATGGGTGGTGCTGCCCAAATTGAGGCTGCTTTAGGCACTGGGGACGAGATTCTCCGTGCAATTGACGCGGCGTTAGTAGACCTTGCCTACCCGGATAACGTGGTAGTTGTTCTGGCAGGCCATTGGCGAGGCCATTTGCTCGGCTTGCACAAGATGGAAGTCGAGGAGTATGAGCCGTATTGGGGGCTACCTGGGGTGGACGCGTTGGTGGATATAGGGCGCTACCGCCGACACCCGATTTTACAGGGACCGACGAGTGGCGAGTCTCGAGTGTACGTCGTAGACATTGGCACGTGGGGAAGATTCGTTCGTGCACCTATTGGAGACGAGCGGGATGTCCGAGTAGATGTTGAACTGATCTCGCCGGAGCGGGCCGAGGAATTCTTGCAGGAGAATCCGGATCGCTTCCCCGACCAACCTGACCACGAGTCCAAGAAGCGAAAATTGCAGGCTCATGTAGAGGTCGCGGTAGGTATCAGGCACGGCTTCCGTGTGGATGACGCCACGCGAGCGCGGAGGATCGTTCCCACCGAACGGTCGGCTGAAGATGACCTTGACGAAAGCGAATCCGTGCCAGAGCATGGGGACCTTGGTTATTTGGGCACCGACATGGCGGAACCGGACGTCCCAGCAGCGTAGTGGTCGCCTAAGCCCCTCTGAGTTCCGTGTTGCACGGCTGGGGAAACTAGGCGGTGCGGCACCCAGTTGCAAAACCGGCCGCCCCGTAGGTCGGGGCGGCCGGCGTCGCCGTGGGTCAGCGACGGTTGTGTATTATGGGCGGTGGGCGGTTCCGCGTTACCAGGTTGAAGTCGCTGCTCCAGTTCGCGGATGCGGGCTTCGGCGTTTTCCGCACGCGCTTCGGCAGCGACGCGGGCTTGACGCTCGCCATCGGCGCGGGCGCGTTCGCTGTCTAAGGTGGCGATGTGATGCTCCGTCCCGGGGCCGTACCAGCCCAGCTGTCCTTGTTCCCACCGGACGATCAGGTTCAGTACCGCGCTGTAGCCCCGCAAGTTGCCGTCCCGCATTTCATCAATCGGAATGGGTTGGTACGCGCCGCCCACCAACCGGTCTCCTGCCAACCTGGCGCCGTAGAATTCGCCCGTTTTATCAAATCGCCAGTACTCCAGGATGCCCAGGGCGGCGTAGTGGTCCCGTTTCTCGCCTACGTCAATGCTCGCCGTGCTTTCCGAGGCGATCTCAATCACGAAGTCCGGCGGCTTGCCCTGCTCCGAGACCACGTAACCATTGTTGGCCTCGTAAACGGCCGGTTTCACGTCGAACGCGATTAACAGGTCGGGCTGGAGTGCATCGGCGAGGTCGGTGTTCGGGGACGCAACCATCCAGCGGTCGGCTTCCACCAGCGTGGTTTCACGATTGCCGAAGTGCCGGATCAAGTAGTGTGCGTTGCCGGTCTTGAAAAGTTGGTCGAACTGGGTCGCCTCATCGGCCTCGCGTTCGGGCGGGTCTGGCAGTCGGAAACGGCCGGGTTTTTGGTCGTTTTTGGCGTCGGCGGTGGTCATGGCGGACCTCAGGGGACTGACGTGGTGGGCCGTCCGGCACTTGCATCGGAGGGTTGGCCCGATTATACGCCGGACGGCTGGCGGGTGAGTAGGCTGTCGTGTCAGGGTGGCGGCTCGGACTCCGCCGGCGATGGTGCCGTCAACGAACTAACCTTCGGTTTCGTTCGGCTTCCTCGTGGTTGCCGAGGTTGTCGTGGATGCATGCGCGCATTCGGTACGCTTCGAGGTCGTGACCCTCGAAGCGTTCGATGTGCCGGTCCATGTCGGCGAGGGCGGTGCCCCATTCCGGCGTCGATAGCTGGGAGTAGGCAGCAGCGCGGTGGCCGTAGGCAATGACGTGTTCGGGACCGAGTTTGATGGCTCGTGCTGTTCACGGGATGCAGCGAGAGTAAACTACGCCAGATAACCGACTGTTCACCTTACCGAAGATGGCGGAGCAGACCATGACCAATGAACCGATGTCGTCGCATGTCCGCACCGGCGCGGCTCCGCTCGAGGGCAACGACCCCTTCGGTATGAGGCGTTTCAGCCTGCGCCGCTACACGGTGCGGCACCTGCTCTATATGTTCATCGCCTTTGTGGTGCTCTCCGTGGTCCCGGTTCGACTGGCGGGTTCCGGTGACTGGACGACGCTTTCGCTCGCGGCGACGGGGCTAGCGTTGATGGGCATGATTTTCGTGTTGTCCTTTCGGGCCACTGTGAAGCGCATCGTCGTCGAGCAGTGGATTCGCCGTCTGGGCATGGGGGACTTTGAGTACCGTCTGGAGCCCAAGGGCAACACCGAGGTGGACAAGATGCTGGTTGCCCTCGAAAACGTGCGGCAGGAAGCTCTGAAGGCCATGCAGCTCGATCTGGTGCGTACCCTGTCTGAGGAGTTGCAGGTCAAGAACGACGAGCTCGAGCAAGCGATGGGCGAGTTGAGGCAGGCGCAGGACCGGCTGGTGAGTCAGCAGAAGCTGGAGGAGTTGCACGACATGACGGTGGCAATAGCCCATGAGCTCAATAACCCGCTGAACTTGGCGCTCAACTTTTCAGAGCTGTCTGCGGGCCTGGTAGCTGAGATTGTCTCGGGAGTCGATGAGTTCGACCTGTCGGAGGATGCGAAAGAGGGCATCAGAGAATTGCTCGGAGATCTCGACCAAAGCATTCAGCGGGCGGTGTTCAATTGTGGCAGGGCTAGCGAGGTTGTGCAGGAGGTGCTGAAGCTGAGCGACGCCAGGCGCGGTGATTACCGGCGGTCGGATCTGAACCAGTTGGTGCGGGACCACGTTGCGGCTGCTTATGAGGTGGCCCGTCAGGGCGGTCGGGTGCCAGAGATGATGATCGTGGAGGATTTCGACCCGTCGGCTGGCGAGATGTGGGTGGTTCCGGAGGACCTGGGCCGCTTGGTCGCCCACGTGGTGGACAACGCCTTCGCTGCGGCGTCGCAGAAGGTCGCCGAGGGTTCGGACGACGGCTACGGGCCTCGTCTCGAGGTCTCCACCGTACGGTTGGGCGACCAGGTGGAGATCCGGTTTCATGACAATGGCGTCGGGATTCCCGAGGACGTCTTGCCGTTGATCTTCAATCCTTTTTTCACCACCAGACCGACCGGGCAAGGGGTGGGTCTAGGCCTGACCTTGAGCTACGACGTAGTGAGGGAGCACGGCGGTACCGTGACGGTGCGAAGCGAGCCCGGTCAGCACACTGAGGTAACGGTGTCCTTGCCGGACCATGGCCGTCCGACCATCAACGAAGATCCGGCTGTTTGACCGGCCCACTCGGCGGTAGCCGGATAGGTAGGCGGTCCTCACGCGTAACCGGCTGAAGGACATGGGTCGCTCTCCCTCGTCGTGGTGCCGGAAATCTGCGCAGGAGCCACGGAGAGGCCGTCGGATGCGCCGGTGGATTTGTCCGCCTGCGGCGTTGGAGGCGGCCCCGGGGCCGCGAGGCGCAGGAATTCGGGGTCCTGCGTGGCCGATGGCGAGGCGGCAGCCTCGCCGGCCCCACACCACGCATCAGAGAACCGGTGAACTGCCGACGCCGGGTTTTCACCATGCCGAAATCGGCGGCTCAGGTGCGAGCGCATTGGGAGGAGTACTCCTACCGTCCGATGGGAGGTCGAAGCGTCGAGGCTGCGTGTTTAACCGCCGATGTCTGCCCTCCAGTGGCCAAGATTGGCGATAGGTGATTGCCGCCGTCTGAGTTCCCTTCAAGTCAGGATGTCGTAGCCCATTGCGTCCCCGTCTTGGTTACAGTAATCTTCGCTGGCTACAACTTGGGCAGGAATTTTCAAGAGATGCTGCATCGTTTCGTCGGTGACGACCGCAAACGCTTTGTTATCGAAGCGCTGGAAGCGCAGCCTGTATTCGCGGGACTGGTCGACTTGGCAGGAGTCGTTTGCAGAGCCAGCACCATCCATTCCTGGGAGGCTGGCGAAATTCTCATTGCCGAAGGGGACAGGGACGACGACATATGCTTTCTCCTGGCGGGGAGCGTCTCGGTATTGGTGCGAGGCAGACGGATGGCGGTCCGAAAATCGGGCCAGCATGTCGGCGAGATGGCTCTCTTGGATCCCGCTGCACCCAGGTCGGCTACCGTGATAGCTGCAGAAGAGGTGGTTGCGGCCCGAATTTCGGCGGCAGTCTTCAGGGAAATCGCCGACGCGCATCCCGTTCTGTGGAGAAATCTGGCCAGGGACCTGGCTGACCGATTGCGGCAGCGTAACCGGTTTGTCGGACCGGTAAATGCCGTTACCGAGCTTTTTCTGGGCTGTTCGGCCGAGTCCTTGGCGGTTGCCAAGGCGATCAAGACAGGGCTGGCGGACTCCGGTGTCGATGTACGGTTGTGGAGTGACGGAGTTTTCCGCCCGTCCACGTTCGCCCTTGAATCGCTGGAATCGGAGTTGGCTCGGGCGGATTTCGCCGCGTTGGTTCTGGCTCCGGATGACACCGTGATCAGTCGGGACGTGTCCAGCCCAGCGCCGCGGGACAATGTGGTGTTCGAATTGGGCCTGTTCATGGGCGCGTTGGGACACGCTCGGACTTTCCTGGTCCTTCCGGAGAGTTCTCTGAACAAAATACCCAGTGATCTGGACGGTTTCACCTCGGTGACATACCGGGCAACCAGCCCTGGGGACGACCTGCGGTGCGCGGTGGAGTCTGCGTGCCGCGAATTGGAAGAGGTAATGCGCTCGGCAGGACCTCGTTGATTTTCGACTGGGAGGCAGTTCGACCGTGGCCAGGCAGAGGAATCTGAATTCGGAGATACGCAAAATACTCCAGGAACCGTGGACCGTGCAGCGGTCGCGGGGCGCTCCACGACCGGAGGACCTCGATCTGGACAACGAGGGGAAGACCATCGACGCCACCGTCTTATACGCGGATCTCGACGAATCCACCAGGATGGTGGAGACGCAGGAGCCAGAGTTCGCCGGGCGGATGTACAAGACCTATTTGGTCTGCGCCGCGAGGATGATCAGGTCCGAACAAGGCAACATCACGGCCTACGACGGCGACCGCATCATGGCCGTGTACACGGGCCGCCGCACGGCGGAAAGGGCGGTCAGGAGCGCCTTGAAGCTCAACTATGTCGTGCAGGAGCTTATCAATCCGGCCGTCCAGGAACTGACTTCGGGTACGAGGTTCGCGATGCGCCAATCGGTGGGCGTGGACAGCAGCGAACTCCTGGTGGTCAAGACTGGTATCCGGACGGCCAATGATCTGGTCTGGGTGGGTCGGGCCGCCAACTACGCGGCCAAGTTGTCATCCCGTCGGGCGCCCGCCACTCACATCACGCCGGAGGTATACGATCAACTCCCGGCCGAACTCAAGACCGACAACAACCGCCAGCAGGTCTGGACCGCCGAGACCGCAGCGGAGATAGGAAACCGACGGGTTTACAGTTCTTCGTGCTATTGCCGTCCGTAAGGCGAAGGCGAAAACGGCCAGCGCGGGCGGGATGCACGAACTGGTGCCGAAGAAATGTTTTGGGTGCCGCCTGGGGACTCTGCGGTCGGAACTTGGGGCATGCGGGCCAGTCAGGGTACCGACAAATCCTTCATCTGTAGCGGCCGGCGTCGCTGGATTGTTCTCGGCAGGGGATTCGACTCGGCGAGCCAGTCTAAACGTCTAGTCGGCTTCATTTTGGCTCGCTTGAACTACCGTCGTGGGCGGGCTCCTTACACGAATGTCAATCGACGAATAGCGAGCCGATGGGAGATTCTACATGATGGCGTTCCGTCTTCAGGCTCGTGTATTCGGGCCTGACGGCATTGATTTTGTGCACGGTCAGGCTGTGAACATCGAGATTCAGCGTAGGGCTTTGATCTGACCGTCCTTGGTGGTCGGTCTCCTCCTCTCTGATTGGGATTTGGCATCCCACTCTTGCATCGCTTGGATCTTGGGACGCCTGCTTGCCAATTTCCCATATATCGACGACTTGGTCTTCCTCATCTTCGATGTCGCATTCGGGAAGGTTCCCAACTTGCACGGTGATACCAGGGGCAACTACAATTTGCTCCACTTCGCAGGCGTGGTTGAAGAGGACTACGTTTTCCCCCGGCGGGTCCGTCTGCGCAGAGCGGAAAAAGATACCGTCTATTCTGGGCTGCACCTTGTGCGCCAGATACTCAGCGATTACTTGGGTGGCAATGTACTCTCTGGTCTCATCCTCTGGCATTACGGGTTTCGTGAGTTCGCGCCCGAACTGCTTGAGAAAGGCGACACGATTTGAACGGTCGGCGTATTCCGGGTCGAAGTAGCTCGTCTCAATGGTCACTTCTTGAAGAAGGTTTAAATCGAGAAGCCGTACGGGTTTAAGGAGCTGGAATTTACCGGTGACTACGTAGCTTCCGACTGGCGGGCGTACCTCCGCAATACAGGTGTCTTGTTCCAGGGCTCCGTAAAACACCGGGATTCCAGCCGCATTCATTCGACCTGCGGGTGCGATTTCTGGTGGTGGCGGCCCCATCTCGGCCGTGGGGTTCGCCAGCATGGTTTTGAGCTGATCTTCGGAACCAGTTCTGCGTGCGCGCCAAATGAACGTGCCAACAAAGTCGGTACCGATTACTTGAACAACGGACTCTCCGGCACGGGTCCGCAACGAGTACAATTCCGAGAAGAGGCGACTGAGGACAGATTCAGCGTCCGTATTGAAATACCTGGCTCGGTGCCGTATGGAGTTCGGCACCCGTTCCCAGATGCTCCAATATGTGCCTGTCTCGGGCCCGAGTTCTTCGTGGCGGGCTTCGTAATGGTATGGGTCCTCGCCACCACGACGAGCTAATCTCCATCCATGGGCATCGGAAAGTAGTTTCACAACGTCGTCAGCGATTTCTTGGTCAACGCCGGCGACTTCGGCTACCAGATCATTGGGAGAGATCCCCGAACGCTCCCAGTCCCGGCCCAGTGCTATGTCCATGAATTCCTCGGGCTCAACAGGCTCGTTCGGGGTCAGCTGGAAATGCCTGTCGATCACCTCATGAATCCTTGACGCCAATTCATCCAATTGGAACGTGTTGCGAAGCTCAAAGCAATAAGAGCAGGTGCGGAGTTCGCCGCGGTCAAGCAACTCGTTCGCTAGGTAGGTGTCTCGCACACACCGATGGCAGACATTTCCGATTTGCTGGTGTTCCATTCGTTGTCCTCGTGAGTACCGTCGTGGTCGCAGCATGCCGTTGGTCTGGCAACGGGCAGGGGCTCCGGATCTACTGTAGAGACGACCAATGCCCAAATGGGGGATCAGGGAATCTGGCTATGAGGGGATTTCCGTGCCTAGGCGGCTAACCAATTGGGAGCGTCTCTTCTCGACTGTCGTGACGAGGCCCCTGCCACCATCGCAGTCGGCCATCGGCGCGTTGATAAGCCTCCGGGTCGGTGGTCGCGCGGGTAGTTCGGCCCGCCGGGTCGGTTACGTCCCAGTGTTTACCGCCAGCCCACTCCACCGACCAGCCGGTCGGCATCAGTCCGGGTTGATGCAGCGCCTTTTCCAGATCTTCGATGGTGACGCGGGGGTTGATTGCGGTGTTGGGCGCTTCCCAGTCGGCGTTCAGTCGATTGATGTCGAACTCATTCCGCGCGGTCAGCCTTTCCAGCTCGGCGTCTGGGTCCGCCTCGTCGCGGATGATGCGCTGGATGCCGGCGGCGATGATGGGCGGGTACTCGCCCACGTTGGCGCGGATGTTTTCGAAACGTCGTGCCACGGCTTCGTACGCATCGTGCTCCGCCGTGCCTTCGTAAAACAGGTTCACCACGTCCACAGTGGGCCGCTCCTGCCCGATGCGGTCGATGCGACCTGCACGCTGCTCGAGAGTCATTGGGTTCCACGGGATGTCGTAATTGACGACGGCGGAGCAGAATTGCAGGTTGAGTGACTCCGACGCCGTTTCCGTGCAGAGGAGGAGGCCGTTGGGTTTTTGTCTGAACTTTTCCAACCGACGGCCGCGGTCGCCCAGGTGCCCGTCCTGCCCGTACAGTTCGGTAACATAGTGGCCGGCGTGTTGCAGGTGCTCGGACAACCAACTCTGCGTGTCGCGGAACTGGGTGAACAGCAGGATATGAGCGTGCCCCTGCTCCCGGAGGCCCGTGATGACGCCGGCCAACCGATTGCGCTTGCTGTCTTGGTGGGACAACCTTTCGGCTTCGTCGGCGGCTTTGAGCAGCGCATCGAGGTTCGCCGCGTTGTTCAGTGTGTTGGTTTCGCCGTCCGTGAGTTCGTCCAAGTCGGCGTCGTCCAGCAGGGTCATCCAGTCGTCGGCGTCCTGCGGGATCCGGTTGGCGGCGTTGCGCAGGGTTTGAGCGTAGGCATAGATTGACGAGCCGAACCGCTTGCGGAAGATCGTTGTGATGAAACCCAGAGACTGGGGAGTGATGCCGCGACCAGCGTAGCACTGCCGCACCAATTCCTTGATGTCGTCGTACAGCGCGCGCTCCGAGTCCGTCATGGTAATCACCACGTCCTGCGCTTGGCGTTGTGGCACTGGGGCGTCCAACAAGCCTTGGCGCCGGTACTGGCGAAGAAGCTCGCGCGTGTGCCGGCTCATCAGCCGCTTGGCCGGCGCGGTCCGCTGCATGGTGTCCAGCGTGGTTTGCAGCGCCGCAGGATCGTCCAACTGGCTGGCGATGTAGTCATCGTTGTCGCTGGCGAGCAGGAAGTCGTAGGTATCCGGCGGATTGGTTTTGCGCCAGAGGTCGCGCCGGTACTTCCACTCCGCAAGGTCGGGCGGTTCGTCTTGGTAGAACTGTCGGTACTCGGCGGAATTCCAGCCCTCGGGTTCCAGCAGTTCGAGCAGCGCCCACAGTTCCACCTCGTTGAGTTGCATCGGGGTGGCAGTGAGCAGCAGCAGTTCCTTGGTCTGGTGTGAAAGTCGGCTCAGTAACCGAAGGTACTGATTGGGCTCGCGACGTTGTTCAACGTCGACGTTTCGGAAGCGGGCCCGGTGGGCCTCGTCAACGATGATGATGTCGTACTCGCCGCAAGTGGCAAGGAATTGTTCGGCGTTGCGCACCAGCCACTGGTGTCCGGCGATTGCCAGGGGCACGTCCCAAGGTGGACTGGCAACCGGTTCGGTGCGGCCGTCGCGGTAGTAGCACCCGTGGGTGTCGATTATGGGGGTGTCTACGGCGAACTTCATCAGGAGCTCGCTCTGCCACTGTTTCGTTGCCGCTTTCGGGGCAACGACCAGCACCTTGCTTGCTTTCCCTTGGTTGAGGCGGGTCTTGAGTATGACGCCGGCCTGTAGCGTTTTGCCCAACCCCACTTCGTCGGCAATCAGGCGGCGGATGGCGTCACTGCCAACGTTCTGCTGGCGAAAGCGCTCCTGATGCGGCCAAAGAGTGGTCGGAATGGTGGCAACTGTGCTGTCCGGGTCGCTGGCGAGAGTGTCATATATGCCTTGCCAGTAGTCGTTGACCGTGTAGGCTTGGCGTCGTTCGCGGACGGACCTGATCTCGGGCGGTACCGGCGGCGCGCGTTCCACGATGTAGTCTCGGTAGTAGGTCGGCAGGTCAATCACCTTGAGTCCGGCAGCCTGGTTGGTCCAGAGGGCTTGAAACTCACGCTCTCGGGCTTCGAGGTGTGCCAGTCCTTCCGCTTCCGTGTAGACGTCGACGGACTCCCAGTTGTGTCGCCACCCGGAGAGGGTTTCGTTTAGGCTGCCGGCGAAAGCCACACGGTTGCCGTAGGCGTCCTCAACGATGCCGCTTTTGGTGTGGAAGATGCGGTCGCCGCGAATGGCGACCTTCACTTCCATGATACCGTTGGCGACCAGCCAGTACGCCAGCTCCAGATGGTTGCGGTCGGTAATGTCGGCGGCCTCGGTCAGTAGGAGGTCTTCACGGCGGGCGGTCTGTTGCAGGGCTGCTTCGGCGTCCAATTGACCGTCGTGGATGGCTCGCAGCACATCCTCACGGACGCTGTGGTCGCAGATGAGGCGTATGCGCCCGCCGTTGCGGATGAGGTTTGCGGCGCCGGCTGCGGCTGCGATCAGCCCATCGGCTGTGAACGTATATGTGGTGCGGTCGTACCTGACCGCCTGCTCAAGCAATGGCTCGTACAGCCCGGCCAACAAGTCTGGGCAGTTCCCATGGTTGTACACGGGGTGGAGGTTGAGGTTGGTGAGAGGCATTCGTCAATTCTTGAGGTAATCGTCCAGCTTGGGTTCGCTTGACCGGTCCCAGTTCCAATCTGGAGACTCGATCATTCTGTCGAGCCAGGCTTCCTGGTCTTCATCGTATCGACGGAGCGCCCTGAAATTCGCCGTTTCTTCTGGTCCTAACCCCAGAACATTCAACACCTTGATTTCTTCTGGGTCGAACAGTACGGTGGAGTACGCGATGCCTTGCTGAACGCAGATGGCGTGCCCTCCTTGGGGCATCAACATGTCTACGTAAAAAGAGCGGTAAGGGTCACAGATGCAGGGCCATTGTTTGCTTGCGTTGGGCTGTATGTCCCGATAGCCCAGCATGAGGAGGTATGACCGCGTGGCCCGGTTTGGGGTACCGTGCATTGGTTCCCGGCTCGGCGATCTGAATAACTGTCGTATACGGCGCAGCATAAAGCCCGCTATTGACTCGCCATGCTCTCGGTGGCTGAACACCCTTGGGTTGATACCAGACCCTAGGTGTAGCCTTACATCTCCGTAAGCCTGCCCTGACGGACGTTGAAATGAGGCATGTACAGCAGCCACAATGGCGCAGTCGCCCTGTGGAGGATCACTCTCGCGATCAATCGACGCTTCTTGGTCGAGGTACTCAGACCTTCCACCATCGCTGATTTGTTGCACCAGTGCGCTCAGGCATTGGTATGGCGTGACGTGCCCACTCATTTCGCTCCTTGATCTTCCGGTACGTAACCTTATGTTCTCTCAGTGCGATTGGTCTTGTGGAAAAAGCGGGATTTGCCGCGCTGCTGCCTGCGGTGGCTCTTCACCGTACAGAGCCTGCCACAGGTTCCGTTGCGCTTGGTAGTCATCGTGGCCGGGCTTGGTGGTACGGATCAAAGCCTCCAAGGTGGCGCGGAACTCGGTGTCCTGCGGTTCGTGGAGGTGCTGGGTGAGCCACTGCTGGGCGTCTAGCGTGTTGCGACGGTCGGTCAGTGCGATTGCGGTGTGGACTGCGTCCAGCGCGGGACCGGCTTGAATATCCTCTCCGATTTTTCGGGCGGCCAGTCGGTCGCGGGCGCTGAGCAGTGACACCTTGTCGTTTTTGAACTCGACGATGCGCTTCATCGCTGCGTCGTTCTTTTCCAGCCTTACTCCGATGGCACGGGCTAGCAGGTTGGCCTCGTCGAACAGCAGGGTGTCGTTCTCGGTGGCGTCCTTGGCCAGTACGTAGAACTTGGTGGCGGCGTCAACAGGGTTGTTGGCCCACTCGCGGCTGATTTCCTGGGCTCGGTGGCGGCTGACCTCCCGGCGGGCGACTTGCAGCGCGTCGGTGGGTGTAACCGCGAAAGGCGCTTCGGGGCGGTTCTCGTTGGCGCTTTCCCGCTCGGTTCCCCAGTGCTCGCTGATAACACGGAGCGCAGGGCCAAACGCGCTGAGGTACAAGTCAATAGGCTTTAGATCAGCTTGGCTCAGGTTTTCGCGGATGTCGTCTCGCACAGCTTGGGCAATCAGTTCCTCTACCTCGTGCCAAGGCTTGGGGAAGTGGTTTTCTTCGCGGGGCCGGCAGACTAGCAGGATGGTGGTGCGTGCGGCGGCGCGGCCCTTGATGTGGATACTTGACTCTGCCTCGGTTTTCACCGGCCAGGTACGTGTGATGGAGAAGCCGGCTTCGATTAGGCCGACGGTAAGGGCGTCCCAGGCAGCGGTGGACTTGTGGTTGAACATCACCGTAGCAATGCCATCGTCCTTGATGACCCGACGGCACTCAGTGAAGATTTCAGCCATCTTTTCCTGGTAGTCAGCGAGGGCCAGTGCCTTGACCGACTTGCCTTTGGTCGCTCGGTTTTTGAACCGGGCGGGGCTGGAGATGGCCTCTTGGTCCTTCTCCGTCAGATAGTCGGTGAAGTCATCTGGAAACACGTAGCCGGCGGTGCGCTTGAGCCAGACGTAGAAGAAGTCTGACAGTTCGGCGTAGCAGACGTTCTCCTCGTAAGGTGGGTCAAAGACAATGGCGTCTACGGAGGCGTCGTCCAAGGGCAGGTCACGAGCGTCGCCTTGGATGACTTGGGTTGGCGGTGCGATGGTCGTCAGTATGTCGCGTTGTCGAGGCAATTCCGCTTGTACGGTCTCTTCCACCGATTCGTGGTGGCCCGCCATGCCGATCATTTCGGAGAGGCAGTTCCTGATGTCGTCAATAGCCCATCTGAGACCGTAACCGTGAGGACCGCCTACAATCATCTCCGAGTACGACCACTTCATCCCGAAGTCGTGGCTATCGAAGGTGCTCGCAACCTTGCTGGCTCCTCCATCCCAGCGGGTCAGCAGGCTGTTGCGGTTGATCATCTTGTCGAGCGCTATGCCGACGTACGCCCACGCTGCTCTGCGACACTCGTCAAGTCGCCCCGCTTCCTCATCGGCGTCAACGCACTCGCGGAACGCTTGTACACAGTAGCCATGGGCCAGTTGCTGTCGCGGGTTGAACATCTTCAACCATTGTTCCATTCCATAGGTGTGCGGACGCTGGTCGTTGCCAATGGGTACAGCCTCCGTAGGCAAGACGTCGCCGTCATCCCAAGCTGAGGCCAGTTCTGCGAGACGGTATTCGGCCATCCGGATGCTGGCGTCATCGGCCGGAGTGGCACTGCGGAAGCTGCGCTGGGTAGTAAGGCGCTTTTTCGGTTGGCCGGCCTTGGTGAAGCCTTGCCACTGGTCGTTCAGGACGACGCAGTACAACTGGTGTCCCAGCCGGCCCTGCTGGGCTTCGGCGGCGATGTATCCTTTGGGGGTAGTCGCCCCGCAGTAGGGGCAAGTGGCGATGGCGCCGTTGACGGTTCCGGCGGACTGTTCCGCGGCCGTCCTGACGATCTCGAAGGAACATCGCCGTGCGTTTGGATCCGGGATCACCCGGATGCCAGCGCTCTTGCCGTCCAGCCGCCAGTTGGGAGAGAGGGGAATCACAATCCGGCAGGATGGACAGTCAATCGTGCGCGCGAACAGATATGTTTGGGCATATCTGTTCGCGCGCACGATTCGATTCCTTTGAATTTCATCGTGGTATTTCTCGTTCCAGCGTACCATCCAGTCCGGTTCGGTCTCTTCAGGATAGACGTCTTCCAGAAGTTCGGTGACGCGGGCGAGGTAGCGGCCAGCAATGCCGGACCAGGCGTCGGTGAGGCTCCGCTTACGGCCGTAGTCCTCCAGCAAAGGGTAGCCGTACCGCTGGGGCCATTCGCAAGTGGCACGCAGGATGTGGGAGGCCACTGGATTCAGCTCGTTGGCGATGGTGCGGAAGCCCAGGCGTCCAGCCTCAAGTGGAATGGAGCCGCCGCCGGCTGTGACGTCGAGGACCAACGGGGCCTCGGTAGTGTCATTGGGCAGGAAATCTGGGTTGTACTTGAAGGCCCGGTCGTTTGGGAAGGATATATCTGACCAGCCACCCTCGGCTTTGACGGCGTCCATCTGGCGCCTAGCAGTGACCACCTCGGTGGTAGTTCCAATGTTGTTGATGAACCGGCTCCGGTCGGCGTCGATGGGTAGCAAGGATGCCGCGACGGCTGCCCTGGATGCAATCAGAGGTCGACGTGCCCACCAGACGTGAAGCTGGTTGACCGGCGGGTGGCCGGCCAAAGCCCCGCCTTCACGGACGGCCTCAATGGAGATTTCGTTGATGGGTAGCCATTTTTCGATGAGGCGCTCATGTGCTTCGGCATCCTGATCATCTAGGAAGTAGCCTTCCGACGGAAGGAAGTCAGTAGTTTCAATCGAGCCGCTTTGCGGATGCAGTTCCAGCGGTTGGTCTGGTGCGTTCCCGTCGAAGGCCAAGAACCAGTCATTGGTCGGGTTCTCTAGGAGCAGGCTACGTAGGTCAACCCTGCCCTTTTCCAGGTCCTTGATCCGCTCCGGTGTCGTGGCCTTCACCAAGTAGCGGTCGATGCCGTCGGTGATGTCGATGATGGACCCCACGTACTGTTGGCCGTCGTCACCTTCGGCGGTGAACACCAGAACGCCGTCGTAGTAGTCCAGGACCTTGTTTGGGCGTATGGTTGGGTTCATTTCATTACCTCACTGTTGGCTAGGACGTCGAACGCCTTGTAGGGCCACCATGTGTGGTGGCTTCTGTTGCCGGTTTGCTTGATGTAGCCGGCTCCTTGGTTCAAGGTCAGTTGGGCCAACTTTGCTCCTCGGAGATTTCTGCTGCGTTGGGCGACCCTCGTGGCGTCTGCCGCCCGCATGAAGATGGACAAGCCTCTGGCTCGGCACTCGGAAACACTGAAATCGTGGTTCGGTTCAAGCGTACGTTGGGACCTGAAGTCGTCGTCAATGGGTGGGTCGTTGTTTACCAGGCGGTAGCAGATGGTCTCCCTTGTGATTTCCTCGGCGTTTTCGGGTGGACATCCTGGGGGCAAATCGTCCCTGAACGGCTGTGTCTTATTGGAGTCAGTGGAGGGCATGTCCGCTCTCGAGGCGTGGACGCCTCCGCCACGGCTCCATAACCCGCTTCGATGTTCGTCGGTTTGGTACGGGTCCGTGGATGGGGTCCGGTGCCGTTGGGCGTGTCGGTTGTGCTAGCCATCTTGATGGTCTTGCGGCGGTCGGCAGAGATGCTGTCATAGCTCGATGATTTTCGCCGGGTCTCCCAGTGTTTTCCGAAACTCCTCGAACCCCAACAACGGGTTCTCGCGGATGATTCCTATGATTCCTTGAACGGCAAGCTCAAGCTGTGTGTTGTCTCCACTTTCGGAGGCTGATTCCATAAGATTGAAGAAATGACGCAGTGCTTCTGCCCGTTCTGCGAAACGCATTTCGAAGTACTGGATGATGGTGTGTTGTTCGATTCTCAACGCCTCCAGGAAGGCGTTGTACCGGGCTGCAACGTCCTCAATCTCCGCAGCTTGACTTTCATCGTCGGCACGATAGGAAGATACGAAGTGGGTTATGATCTCAATCGCGCCTGTGATTAGCGGTTCTCTCATGATTACTGCCTGTTGAGTTGTCGGATCTGCTGTTGGGACAGCACCGGGGCGCCTAGGCATTCGGAAAGGACCTTCGCTTTCAGGTAGACGGAGTAGGCTTCCTGTGCGTCATGCTGGCTTGCCGTAGATAGGGATCTTTTGAGCGACGCGGCGGCCTTTCTGACCGCATTGCGGTTTTCATTGACGCGCTGCAATGCCGACTGGAGCAGTTCTTGCCTGCTGTTCATGTCGGACTCGAAGCTCGCGAACTCTTTCAGCTTGCTTTCGACTTCTCGTTTGACCCGTTGCGCCTTCCACTGGCCCCAAGCGGCCGCTCCAATCGCGATTGGTGTCATTACCACGTTGGCGGCGGAAATCATTGTGGCTACACCACCGGCCATCCCTGCCCCGCCTGCGGTAAGTGCTCCGCCGCCCAGCCATGCTAGTCGTGCACTATTGGCGGCCGCTCCGCTCAATGTCGAGATGGCGGTTCCCGTAGAGGCTGTTCCCAAAATCCCCGCGGCTGTGTAAAGCCCTGCTGCGGTGGCTACTCCTGCGGCGGCGGTGCCGGTGGTCCCGGCCGCGCCGATGCCGAGTGATTTCATCGCCTCGCCGTGCAGTTGTTTCCATAGCTGAACCTGAGCCATCGGGATTTGCGCCAACTGAGGGGAAAGGTCACGGTTCTTGACCTTGGCATTTTCCAGGAAGGTGGCTGCTTCCTCCAGGGTTTGCAGTTCTGAGACGTGAAGACGCCCCAACTTCTCGGCTTCCGTGTTGAAACGTTGCTGCATCCGTTTCGTGCGTTCCCCGGTGACTTGTGCATTCGCCAGGGCTTCGTTGTGGATTTTCTGCCACTTGCGAGTCTTCAATGTGCTGTGAACGGTCGAGCCCACGGAAAGAGCGGCCGCTCCGACAACGATGGGGATCAGGGGGAAAGGCATTGAGTCGGCTCCTCAGACGTGGGCAAGAAATTGACTTGCGTTTTCCGATGTTCCACCCGGAGATTTGGTCACGCGTACATGAGCGCGAGCGCATCCATCACTTTGCGGGGACGGTTACGGTTCTTGTGGCAGGCGTACCACCAACTGCTTTCGCAGGGGTGCAGGTCGGCAATGGCACGGGCCAATCGCTCCGCTTTGTCGGCGGGTTGCGTTCCGCTCACGGCGTCCAGCATCAGGCGGATCTGCACCGCGGCTTCCTCGGTGATGGGGTGGTACTGGCGGCCTGCTTCCTCCTGCGGTTGCAGCCTCACGCCGTGGTGGTTCCACAGAATGGTCGAAGCGTGCTGGACACAGCGGTTGTACAGCTTACCGCTGGCGAACTGCAACCGGCGGCCGTTCTTGCGGGGCGACCTGCCGGCCAAGGTGACGGAAAGGCGGCGGTTGCCTTTGGGATCGTGGTCCAGCAGCAGGCCATGGTCCTTGGGAGTCTCACGCATCAGGGTCATTCGAAAGTCCTTGTGGGTTAGTGGAAAGAAACGCTGATGTTAGCTTCTTCCCGGTTGTTCAGCTTTTCCAGCACGCGCTCGGCGGCGTCTGGCTCCAGCTGCACACTCACGTCGGCGGCGCTGACGCCGGCCTTGCTCATCATCCGTTTGGCCGGTCCAGAATAATCCTTGAACTCGCCGGGAGGCACGGCGTTGACGGCGACCTGCAAGCGTTGGTTTTGCGCTCGCATTGTGATGGCGATGCCGCTGTCATCGCCTTGGGCTATGCTGGCAATCTGGTCGGCCAGTGCCTGACTGGTTCCCGCTACCCTGCAGGACGCGAGGGCGGGCCAGTCGTAGCCGTTGTCGGTCATAAACCGCTTCACGGCTTCATAAGCAGCCTTGCCCGGCATCTTGCCGCTGGTGAATGTGGTCTGGCGGCTGCCGGTCCCACCGGAGTCAGAACCACCATCATTTCCGGCGTTGTTTCCACCGTTTTCTGTGCCGCTGCCACCGTCCGCCTCGCCACCCCCGGTAGTGCCGCCGCCCGAGTCTGGTTGAGGTTCGTACCCCTTGACCCAGACTCGCCAGCTGGGTTCGTAACCCGTCGGGTTCGTTTCCCCGTTGGGAGTCACCACGTGCAGGGCTTCGTTGCTGACAGCGTTGGCGATCACGGTGCGCCAGGTTGCGTCGTTGATGACGATGCGTTCGTCGGGCGTTCGGGCGAAGTAATCGCGCAGTCCGCCCAGCGTGCTGCCCCGCTCGTTGGTTATGATGCCCACTCGGCTCCAGGCGGTCTTGCTCAATCCTGCGGCGGTGCCGCGCAGCACTCGGTCGCCCAATGCCTGAAGGATGACGTCTTGGCCCTTGCCGGCTGTGTCGGTGATTGACTCCAGGGTACGTTGCTCCAAGTGGCTATGCTGTTCCGGCCACTGGTGCTGCTGCGTGTTGCCAGCCGAAAACAGGTGGGTGAACTTGTTTTGGATGCCGGTGGTGGCGTTCTTCTCGGACGTGGCGCGGATGTTTGCTAGGGTGTCGCGCCGGTGCTGGGGCAGTGGTCGGGTGGTGTCCTTGAGTAGCCGGTCGGCTGCCTCCATGGTGGCGATGTCTTCACGAATACGGCTTAGATTTGCGTCGTGAGCGGCCAGCAGCAGGGCGTTGTTCGGGTACTGCCGAGACGCGTCGCCGTCGCTGCCGCTGCTGTGCCGGTGGAGGTCCAGCAAGTCTTGGTTGCTCATTCCGTTGGCCGGGTTGGCCGCGTCAGTCCAGTTCCAATGGTCGGGATTGACGATGCCCAAGACGGCCCGGTCGGGGTTGTCCGCCACGTTGGACTGTCGGGAGGGGAATAGCATGATCTCGAACTGGTCTCCACGACGATTGCCGCCGCCATAGGCGCTGTTGGTGGCCTGCCGGAGCAGGTCGTTCATCGCCGTCGTGTTGGCCATGAGGGCGTCTCTGGCTTCCAGCAGTTCCTTCATCACGTTGGCGTCTTTGCTGAAACGCTTTCGTTGGGTGTCGGGGCTGTCGTCCACGTAGATGGCGCGGCTCAGGAACTGCTCGATGGCGTTGGCGATGACGCCGAAGTCGTCGCGCTCCGGCGAGAGCAGGGCGTCGGCGATCTGGTCGGCGTAGAGGCCATTGCTGTTTTCGGGGGCGATGGTGCCCAGCAACATGGTCACGGCAGCCGGTTCAGCCAAGTCGTTGCCGGTTTTCTCAGCGGTGCTGTTGTTTCCGACTATGTCGGTATCGATGGCTGGGTCCAGCTCGGAGAAACCTGGCCGGTTCACCACCTCATCCCGTATTCGGGCAATACGCAGGGTGGCGTGGTACGGATGGACCAACGCCGCTCTGCCGCGGCTGTTCTGCATTTCCAGCAGGGTGTTGCCCAGCAGGCGCAGGGTGCCCCGCACTCGTTGGAAGTTACGGTTAGCGGCCAGGCGGCCGGTGATGATGTTCAGCAGCGACGGGTGAAACGGATAGGCGTCGTAGAAGCCCTGATAGTCTAGGCTGCCGTTGGCCCGACCGTTGCGGGCGGTGACGGCGGCGTAGGCGTTGGCGGTGTCCTGCCGCGCGGACTCGTCCACACCGTAGAATAGCCGCTTGCGTAGAATGGCTGGCAGGTCGGCTTCCCCTGCTGGTGCCACTGGATGAATCAGTCGGCTCAACTGGGAGTTGATCCGGTCCAGCATGTCGGTCAACGCTAGTGTGTCAGCCGGCATGGCGTCGCCGCCAGTGCTCTGGATACTGTCGTCCAGTAGTTCGTGGGAGTCTTCGGGAGTGGTGATCACTAGGACGGCCTTGGGGCTGTTGACTACGGCGTTGGCGAGTGCACTGATGGTGGTCAGCACTCCCTCTGTGCTGATGCGTGAGTCGCTGGCCGCTCGCTGGTTCACCCGATTGATGTAGTGCACCAGTTCATCGATGACGATGATCACGGGTTCGTCGCCGATTAGTTGTCGGAACTCTTCGGACCCAGGGTCAGCCAGAATTGAGTCGCCTTCCCTGAACGCGTTGAGTGCCTTGTGGCCTCCCAGGTGGTACAGCAGGTAACCGGCCAGGCTACGCGCCCGGGTGCCTTTCCCGTCCAGATCAGCGCCATTGACCACGTTGTGTTTTTCACCGTCAAAGGCGATCACCTTGGCGGAAGCCGGATCGATCTGGGCGGTATCTTGCCAGTAGGATAGGTGGGGGTACTTGGCTGCAGCGGCCAGCAGTAGTAGGCTGTGGGTCTTGCCACCGCCGTAGCGACTGTACAGCTGGTACACGGACGGGCTGGTGCTGTCACGTCCCAGGGCAACGTGGTCCATGGACATCCGCAAGAAGTCCGCGGCGGCCCTGGTCAGATGCGTCGTTTCCAAGAAGTCGGCCGCGGTCTGCGCCGTGGCGAGCTCGTCGTTCAGGCCGCGGATGATGTCGGCGGCGTACTGCTCGCCGGCCTGAGAGATTGGGCGTAGCGGGCAGGCGTCCAGCAGTGGTGTCTGAGGGCTCATCGGGGTGCTTTCTCCGAGGTTCGTTGAGAGTGGTCAGTATCTCGGTGTCTACTCGTGTTGCCATGCCGCTCATGGCGTATCATGCAGTCCTCTGAGGCCGCTGGTCATGTTGGGTGGCGCGTTTGTCGGCTGGCCAGTCCAACTTGCGGGGCTTGTTCCAATAGGCGCTCTTACATTTGGGGCAGACCTTTGGCTCTTTGTGCATGCTGTGGCGTGGAACCCAACGGTATCCGCACCGTTCGCAGAGGAAACCCTCAATCAAAATGCGCGCCATTGGGGAACCTCTCCACGTGGCATCATGTGACATTTACTACTATACCATTAGGTATGTTGTCTGCGTGGATTCGGATGCGGCTAGCAGAAAATCTCGCTGCTCAAGATTCGGGTATTCCATTCCCGAAGGGGAACATTGGGGTGGCGATTGTCGTAGTCTCGGGATTTGCCTGAACCACAGCAACAAGGATGACCATTCCTACACTATTTGACGGGACGTAACCGCAGTTAGTGCGCACGTGTTGAGCGCGAAGCGATTCATCTGACGCTAACAATGTTGATGACGAAAGGAGTCGCGTGGTTGCTTTTTCTCATTCTGGTCGCTAGGGTTGCTACCGCGTGGCTTACTGGTTCGCAATGCCCGCCTCGTATGGGGAGGCGTGGCAAATGCAGGTAGTGTGCGAGATGGTTCAGACGTTGTTGACCCCTGATGGTGCTGACTGGCCCCGCACGACGGCTGAACCGAGTCCTGCGGAGCAGCGTGTTGTCGATTGGTTTCGAGAGCGTCTCGGTCGGGGTGATGACCTACAGGGCTGGGATCTCTACGTGCGCCCATACATTAACGGCTTGGTGCCGAGCTTGGTGCTGGTTCATCCGCAACGTGGTATCGCCGTGTATGAGGTAATTGATTGGGAACCCAGTTCAGTTCGCCTGATCGGTGGAACGGACTTGGAGTTCAATGGTCGTCTCCTACATGGACTTGAAAACCCATTCTTGCTGGTTAGGTACTACAAGGATCAGGTCGCCAGGTTTGCAACGGACATCATCGGTAAAGCTGGTTACGGTATGACTACCGCAGGTGTCATTTTTACTCGTGGTGATACCCACGAGTGGAGGATGCTATCAGACCGGTTTCGGCGAGATGGCGACAGTAATACGCTCTATCCAGTTCTGGGTCCTGAGTTCTTGCACCGGAGGGGTATCCAAGAGGTACTGCCGACGGCCATCCGTCCTTCTTCTCGCTGGTCAAGGCCTGAGGTTGTCGCGCGTTTGTTGCGTGCGCAACTGGAGGCTCCTAGCGTACCGGCAGATGATTCTGACCCGTTCGTTTTAGACGATGTTCAGTCTACCTTGGTAAATTCGGATCCAGGGGTGACTGGTTACCGTAGGGTCAGAGGGCCCGCCGGTAGTGGGAAAAGCTTGGTCCTGGCGGAACGAGCTGCTGTGCTGGCCGCGCGCAGGTACCGCGTTTTGATCGTCTGCTTCAACATTACGTTGACCTCTTACCTCAGGGAATTGGTACATCGGAAACTGTTTGAGTTGGTGAGAGATACACGAAGGTTTGAGACTCTGAGGCGAAATGTCGTGGTAGTCCACTACCACAAGTGGTTGAGGGACCATCAATGGCTGAGCGACTCCAATTGTGGTTGTTTGGGTATTGGGGTTTGTAATTGTCAGCCGGAGCATAAGTTCAACGCGATCATGGTTGATGAGGGTCAGGATTTTGATCCTGAATGGTGGAATCACCTCCGCCTGTGTGCCTTGGCGCACGGTGGCGAAGTCCTCTTTGCAGCTGATGCAACTCAAGACATCTATGGCAGGTCAAAGTATTGGACCGACGAGACGATGCGGGGTGCGGGATTCCGCGGCGCGTGGAATACTCTGCGGTACAGTTACCGGGTACCCGTTCCGATGGTCCCGATGTTGCGCGACTATGTGGGTTCCTTCCTTCCACATCGCGTTGCCGAGTTGCCGGCCGTTTCACAAGGGGGGCTAGCTGATCTCTATCCAGTCTCACTCAAGTGGGTGCAGGTTGGTCAGGGCCACAACGCTGTCGATGTTCTGCGCCGTGAACTTCAACGGGTCTGCGATGAATTGCCAGCTACTCATTCAGTCTCGGATGTTGTGGTACTGTTTTCGAGCCATTCTGTTGGATTTCCAACCCTGAGAAACTGTGTCCCAAGATTTCCTGATGATGTGGCCACGGTACTTGTGGAGCCCTGCGGAGATGTACCGGCCTGTTGCGACAAGCCTGGCAGTGGATTCAGGCATGAGCGTAGTGAATGCGTCCAGCGGCGGTCAGTTCCGCTGAAACTTGGGTTTCCCGCACCTCGGGAGGGTCTTCGAGCATTAACGATTCACAGTTACAAGGGCTGGGAGTCTAAGCACGTGGTGATTTTCGTCCGAGACGTATCGTTTGACCAAGGGGGATGGGATGGTGCGGGATTGTTTTACGTAGGACTGACTCGGCTGGCGCGAGACCAGCATGGGAGTTCTTTGACGATAGTGTCATCGTGTCGTGATCTATCCGAGTTCGGGCGCAGGCATTTCGAGAATTACGAAGCTGTCGGACACGGGTGAGGCGTTGCTTGGGCCTGACTGAAGCGTATTTAGCGTCAGCGTTGTCGCGTTTTGTGCTTCTTGGCGCAGTCTGGGCAGCGGGTTTTGCCGGGGACGGCAAGGTTCTTGCAATCCCGGCAGAGACCGAGTTCCTTTCGACGTTGGCGCTCCTCGGCGGCTCGTACCCGCCTGAGTTCTCGCTTCTGATCGTCTGTGAGCTTGGGTTTCAGAGCGCGAGTGGCGCTCTTGCGCTTGCCTGCACCGGACCCCTTCTTGACGGTCTTCTTGCTGGCTTTGCGAACGCGGGATTTGGTGTTGCCAGCGTTGGCCGGCATGGGGAGGACGAAAACGTGGCGGAGCGTACTGCCTATTGTCCGCGTGTGCGGGGGCTATCGTTGTGCCGACCCGTACAGAAAGAATCCCCCGCCGACTGGCGATGGCACCGCCGGCTAGCGGGAGGAAGGAAAGCGGGACACAGAGGGTGTTCGCAGGCATTGTAGCAAGAGCGACGGTCGCGGTGGGGGCACGACAGCCAGTTTCCGCTACTTGCCACGCTTTACGGTTTGTTGGATCGGCTGCACATCCGGGATAGCCAGTCGAGGCACCCGGCAATGATCCAAGGTAATAGTGTCAGGCCCACTACCAAGGCGGTCGCAGCGACTAGCATTAGTAACGAGAGTGACAATGTAGGGTCTTTTGGATGTGTCCCCGTTTCGGCGGCAACCCAGAGGTAGGCAGAAGCCATAATGCTGACGCTGACTAGGATGTCACACCATAGCCTGCGCTTTCTACTCATGGCAGCGGCCTTGGACAGGGCCATTCCTGAGGCAAAAATGGCTATTAGCGCAGCGTAAGCTCCCGTCAATTGCCCTGCTGGGTTCTCCTCGGTTGCAGTACAGGTTAGTTTCGTGGTCTCGCCCTCGACTGGATTACAGGACAGCTCCATAGGTTCGCTCACGGTCTTAGAATCGAAAATCGCGGCGACCAGTATGACGGCGGCCAACGCCACCAGAACAATACGCACCCAGAAGGCAATCCCATCGGCAGTTCTTCGTCGTTGGGAAACCGTGGGTCGATTTGTCGCAGGTTGCATGGAAAGGTCCCTCAGTGTTGGTATGGCTACCAAACGGGAACCTTCGACGGAGGCAATCTGTACTCTTGCCGGTATAGTGGCGTGCCGCTGTAATAGGCCCGTCCCTAGGACCGGAGCCTGCCTTGCAAAGACGAAGGTTCCGCGCGCGCGCCGGTACTAACGGCGGGTTTGCGTTTAAATCCGCATGATGGTATCAGCCAGATACGGCGGATGGCAAGATAGGGACCTGCAGATTATCTGTAAAGCCCGCATTGCCTCAATAAAAAGGTTACTTATAGGAAGTAATTGCCGCACGTAGAATGATGCTCCTATAGATGTCAAGCTGGGCAGTTGACTGACCCGATTGATCTGGGCAGTGCTGGGAAGACCTCCCGAGCAACGTAGCGTTTGAGGCAACGAATGACCTCATTCTTGCTCATTCCTTCGCTGGTGCGCCGGAGCATATAGGTCCTGGTCCTGGGATCGTGGCGAAGCCTGACGCAAACGATGCGATAGAGGGCCGCATTAGCCTGGCGGTCGCCGCCGCGATTGAGTCGATGCCGGTTTGTCTTGCCGGAGGACGCAGGTATGGGGTTCACCCCACACAAGGATGCGAAGGCTGCCTCAGAATGAAGGCGTTCAGGGTTGCTCCCAGCGGCGGTCAGGAGAGCCGCCGCGGTGTCGGGCCCTACGCCAAAGATATTGACCAGCGCCGGTGCCGCCGCCCGAGTAAGGCACTTCAGGTGGGCCTCCAGGTCGTGGATCTCCGTGCTGAGTTGACGGTAGCGGCAGGCCAGCGAGCGAAGAGCGTACTTGGCCGCCGCTTTGGGGCCGTCCATGCTACTAGGGCGGAATCTGGCGCACCGCGTAGCGAGAGCGTTGGCGGCGAGCCCATCAAGGGATTCACGAAGCTCGGCCGGGGCTGTGAGGATAAGGGCTTTCATCTGGTTGATGGCCTGGGTGCGGGCTTTCATCGCCGAGTCCTTGGTACTCTTGAGCATGCGGATCATTTCAACTTCTCCCTGGCCCGACTTGGGAGTAGCGTCGGCTACACCGGCGAGCACCGCCCGTGCCGCCGTTTCCGCATCGGTGGGATCGCTCTTCCCCTTACGACGGCGCACCGACCGGTCAGGACGATTGACCTCGACGACGGTATGACCCCGACCAGTTAAGAAGCGGGCAACCCCAGCGCCGTAGGAACCGGTGCCTTCGATCCCGAACGCCCGGACCCGTCCCAAGTTCCGGGACCAGCGTTCGAGCTCAGCATAGCCGTACGTAGTCGCCAGTGCGCGATGTTCACCCAAGCGTACGCCTAGCTGGTCAATGGCCACAGCCACATGCTGGTCTTGGTGAGTATCAACTCCGATGACCACCTGAACAACGCCATTGCCTTCGCGACCAAAGGCCTCTGTCATCTCTACCTCCTGAAAGATGGCGTGCCGGCCAGGTGAGCGGACAAAACTGCGATGGGGCTTGAAGCCAGGCTCCTATAAGGTCACTGCTCGCCAGGACCGTCGACGCGGTCTGGGCCACCTCGACGCCGGGCCGACAGATCATTCTGAAGGCATTTTCGCCAGTTACCGAAAGGGTCAGGTCCGAGCCGAGATGACCTGGCATATCATCGCAGCTACCGAAAAATCGGGAGGCGTTCGTGTGGCGGGAGGCATGAGCAGGATGGCGAAACAAGAGCTGCTGGCATCGATACGGGACCGCTACCGGGAGTCGTCCCGCAAGGACAAGAGCAAGATCCTGGACGAGTTCATCGCCGTAACCGGCCACCACCGCAAGCATGGCATCAGGCTGTTGGCCCAGTCCGCAGAGGGCAGCGGCGGGACTGGTGCAGTCAAAGGGCGGCGCATCTACGACGATGCGGTCCGGGAGGTGGTGATCCTGATCTGGGAAGCCTCGGACCGCATCTGCGGCAAGCGCTTGAAGGCGGCGATGTCCGACCTGGTGGAGTCCATGGAGTGCCATGGCCATCTGGATCTGGACCCAGAGGCGAAAACACGAGTGCTGCTGGCCAGCGCGGCCACCCTGGACCGGTAGCTGAAACCGGTGCGGGCCACGGTGTCTGGTCGGCGCAAACGCCGGAGGCGGTTATCACCCGGTCGCAACATTCCGGTACGCACCTTCGCCGACTGGAACCGGCCGTTGCCCGGGTTTCTGGAGATCGACCTGGTGGCCCACTGCGGCGACAGCATGTGGGGATCCTTCATCTACAGCCTGGTCGCCACCGACGTCTGCACTGGCTGGACCGAGGCGGTGCCCCTGCTGGCCAGAGAGCAAAACCTGGTGGTGGCGGGACTGGCAGCCATCGCCAAACAGATGCCCTTTCCCGTGCTCGGCATCGACTCCGACAACGACACAATGACCCTGGCAATTTTTCGGGTTTAACGGGTCAAAGTCCTTGGTCAATGACATGGTGTAGCCGCGTTCCGAGTGTGCCGCGTATCGGACGGTGCTTGGCGCGGTTTGCAGTGTGCTCTTGGGATGCCTCAGTTTCCGCCGGAAACGGCCCTCAGGCGCGTTCGGCGGCCTTCGTGGTCTCTCGGTCGATTGTGCCGGATGGCACCGTCATGGGCGCTTACTCGTTGCCTCCGTTGCTGCGAGCATCGTGGTCGGCGGCGCTGTGCATGAGCTACGCTGGCTCATTCTCGACATCGTCGGGATCAGGTTCGAAAACGGCGAAGATGGCCGCGAAGGGGGTCCAGTCTTCGCGTTCGAATTTGAGGTATTGGCGCAGGAAGTCGTCGGTGAACAGCGCGGGATTCTCGGGGTTCGTCACCTGAGTGGCCGTCGTCATGCCGCCCTGACCTACGAATTCGCGGATCACTTCTCTGGTCACTCGAGATGTTCGGTTTTGGTGTGGAATTCGAACCGGAGGGCGGTTGTCCCCATCAGGCACAGTTCGTGGTGTACGCAGGCGTCGGGTGTGATGTCCTCGATTACTTCCTCACACGTGAAGCCGAGTTCGGGCATGCCGGACCAGGTTTGCGAGAACTCGGGCGTGTTTCCGCAGGTGGGGCAGGGATGGGCGTATTCCTGTTCGCCGAGCATGATGTTCCAGGCTTGGCGCTGGTGTCCGTCGGGACCGCACTCGACCAGCGTGTCGGGCTGCACGTGTTCCTCGGCCAGGGACAGGCCGATCTCAGCCCCTGTGCCGGTTTCGTCGTACCCGCCGATGCGGTACCCGTGCAGGTTGCGGAGGTCGTGGTTTTGCTGTGCCGCCAGTTCCCAGCAGACGCCGTCGAGGTCCTTCAGGTAAGCTTGGTCGTGCTTTGGCGCGATGGGCGGCTTGCCGGACGGTCCCCGTCCGTGTGTCCGGTTCTTCCGTCGTCTGGTTCTGGGCTTGGGCAATGTTGTCCTCCCGTGGTGGTCAATGATGGCGTCAATTTCCGCCGGAAAAGGCTCCCGGGCGCGTTCTGTGGCCCTTGGGGTACTTGCCGTCCGCTTGGGCGTTCAGGGCGCGTGCGGCCGTCAGCAGCGTCGGAACTCGCGCTCCAGGTGGATGTTCGAATGGCCTGCATTCCTTGGCCTAACCGTTGAGTGCCGGTACGTCGGCTCGATGTGTGGGGGCGCTCTGGGTTGGCAGCAGGCCCGGGAGACTCGGGCCTTTCGGAGTGCTCGGAGTCGGCGTCCTTATGATTGCTCTCATGAACAGCGTGGTCGGGGCGGCGTGCCGCTTTGGTCAGGGCGGGAGCGATTTACATGGCGAGCAGGATTTTCAGGATATGGCCGGTGTTGGCGATGGCGGTGCTGCTGACCGTTACGGGCGCGCTGGCGTGCTCCGGAATCAGCGGCGCTGAGCACGAACAGGCCTTAGCGGCGCAGGCCGCCGCCGCCCAAGCGCAACTCGACGCCGTCACCCAGGATCACGGCATGCAGGTTGCTGCGCTCACGTCTGAGCTGGACGCGGTGCGCGAAGAGGTTGTCAGGCTTGAGGAAGAAGCGGCTTCGCTGCAGGCGGCCCTGGGCTTTCAAACCGAGAACGTCGAGCGCATTGAAGCTACCTTGTCCCGCGAATCAGACGCGGCCGAACAGGCCCGCCAGGCTGCGGTCGATGGGGCGCGGCGGGAAACCAGGTGGGTCTGGGAGTCCCGACCCTCTGGCGCGGGCCGGCACGTTTCCCTTTCCGGCTGGGCCTTTGACTTCGATGCGGAGCTGCCCCTGCAGGCGGGTCTTTACACGAACTGCATTGACGGCGAGCCGGGGTCTCTCTACCTGTGGGACCACCAAGTATGGGAGGACGGAGTGGAGTACAGCCTTCTGGTGGGCCTGGACGGGGGCAAGCCGCGGCGTCAGGCGGTATGGGGGGTGGGCGACGTCCGCGGTGTCCTGGAGGACCGGTTTGGCGACGACCTGTGGAGGATCGAACGCCTCTACGTGGAGGCGCCCTACGGCGAGGTCCCGTACTCGGTGACGTTTGACACGGCGCAGTTGCGGCGGATGTTCCCGACGGTGGCGGCGTTCTGCGGGGGCGAGCGGCCGTCGGGGAACTGATTACTCTGCGGCCGGTGCTGCCGGCTTGGGCCTCCCGCTCGGTGCCGGTATGACGAAGGCGTGAACCGCCGCGCCCTGCGGCTGGTCAGCGCTGACTTGCGGTCCTATCATCCGTTTCACCGCCTGATGAGAATGATGGAGTTTGACGGACCAGTTGCTGGACGGCAGCTCGCGGCGGCGAGGCGCTCGAGCGCCCGTCGTGCACGAGGTAGTCCTTCGGTCAATGGTCGTCATCCCTGATGGTCGCGACGACCGCTCTGTTTGGCGTTGGGGCGGTGCCGACCGTGACCGTCAGCGAGATGGCGTGGATTGCCTGCTCGCGATTACGGCGGTGGGGCTCAGCTTGATCTTCCCGCAGGGGATGTTCAGTACGGCTCTGTCTCACAGTCGGGAAAAGTATACCCACCGGCCTGCCCGGTTTGATGGGAAAGAATCGAAGGGCTCGAGGGTATTTTGCTGACGATTGATCTGCGACGGGGCGTGTCCTTCTGGTTTATTCTCAGAGGCGCGTGGTGCAGACGATGGAATCGGACGACTTGATGCCCAGTGGAGCAGTTCACCAAGTTGAGGACGTGCTGTCTCGTTCTGACGAGCATTCGAGGCCACTGCCGGAACTCAATGTCAGGCACAGGATGGACGGGCTCGACTTGATGGGCACCCTGGCGGATGATTCCATTCCGGTCGTGTTCTTTGACCCGCAGTATCGGGGCGTGCTTGATAAGCTGGCGTACGGGAATGAAGGGAAGTTGCGCGGGCGGGCCAGGGCCTCGTTGGTTCAAATGACTGAACCAGTCATTTTTCAATTCTTGAATGAGATAGCGAGAATATTGCGTCCGAGCGGCCACCTTTTCCTGTGGGTGGACAAGTTCCACCTCTGTTCGGGGTGCACCAGTTGGTTCAATCAGTTGTCGCTCGAGGTGGTCGACTTGGTCACGTGGGACAAGGGCAGGATCGGGATGGGCTACCGGACTCGCCGTCGAGCCGAATATCTGCTGGTCGTCCAGAAGTGGCCTTGCCGTGTGGATGACGGCTGGGCAAGGAGTGTCGTGCCTGATTTTTGGTCGGAAAGGTTGCTTGGTGTGAGGCGACATGCTCATCAGAAGCCCGTTCGCCTGCAGGCTGCGTTGATTGAAGCGGTGACTGAACCGGGGGATTTGGTGGTCGATCCGGCGGCGGGCAGTTTCTCCGTGATGGAGAGCGCCCTTTCCGTCGGGAGGAATTTCCTGGGCGGGGACCTCGACTGCTAACACCTGTTGGCGAGTTGGTCGGGGATACCTCAGCTTCAGCCGGAAACGGCCTCCGGGCGCGCCTACAGCCTTTGGAGTGCTGCAAAGACCGGCGTGTTCGCCAGGGCATTGTTAGCCTTGTTTTGCCGGGTAGCGTTGCATCGGCAGCGCTCCGCCGGCACAATGGCCTCGGCAATCATGCGTATCGGCACTGGTTGCCGCTAGTGCCCGACATGGAGAGGCTGAATGAAACGAGATGAGTACCTGGCGAACGAGCACGTAAGCGGGTTCACAAAGTGGGCGAGCCAGTTGGTCACCGGCGAACTGGGTTTGACGCACCGTTGGAAGAGCGGGGGAACCGATTTCGCATGCACGAGTCTCTATGACGCGTTGCGGCAATACCGGTGGCCCGATAACGCCAACGGGCTGGATTACCGAGTGACGGAGCGGCGTATGCGGGAGTTCCGGCTCAATTTCGATGACATGGGCGCCATCGACAGCCGCGCGAAGCAGGCGCAGTTCGTCAACGTTGCCGAGGCCATCATCAGGTTGGGAGGGACCATGCGCTGCAAGAAGCTGAACGACTGGCGGAGCATGGCGCCGGACCGTTTGCAGGCTATCGTGGAAGACGTGCGAGCGAGACTGAACCCAAGGACGGCGGATACCGACGACCTCGCCGGTTTCCGCTACATGGGGCCGGGGTTCAGCAAGGTGTACTCGGTGCTGATTGACGGCTTCCCGATGTACGACAGCAGAGTCGCGTGCGCCCTAAGTGGCCTGGTGGGGATCTACTGCCGGCGGGAGAAGGTCGGCCGGAAACCTGACTTGTTGAGGCTCAGAATACCGCCGCGTCGCGAGCCCAAGCACGCCAGGTACCACTGGTGTGACCGCCCGAGGATGAACAACGACAGTGCGGCGTACGCCCTCGACAACCTGAAGGCGGCATGGCTGCTTGGGGAGATGGTCAGGGACCCTGGGGAGTTCGAGCAAGTTGGGTTTGAACCCGTCGATGCGCTTCAGCACGCGTTGTTCATGGTCGGGTACGCTTCCTTGCCGGACAGCGCGATTCCGGCGGCGTAGCAGCCTACCTGGATTCCTGCCTCCGTTATGCAGTCGGCATTCCGGTTGGGGAACGGTTCGGAGAAGACGGTGAATTTGGATGCGGCGGACCCATTATCTCACCACGTCGGTACGTTCAAGTTGTCGGCGGACTGGGGGCTAGAGTCGGAGGCGATGCGCGAGTGCATCGCAGAGGCTACGAATGTTTCAAGACAGAGACATGCTGCCCCCACCTGAATCCGCTGATCAACCCGCCGTGAGACGCCGGTCCAGAATTTACTACGGCTGGTGGCTCCTGGGCGCCGCCGTGGTCATCTCGGTTGCGGCCACGGGCGCTCGCGACAGTTTCTCACTCTTCGGACGACCCATGGCCATGGAGTTGGGGCGGAGCTATGCTGCCATCGGCGGAGCGTGGGCCATCGGCCGGTTCGTGCATTGTGTCACCCAGCCCGTCGTCGGTTACTTGTTCGACAGGTTCAACTCTCGCAAAGTCATCCTGATCTGCGTCACAGTGGCCGGCCTCGCCACGGCTGGCTTGCATTGGACATCCCATTACTGGCACCTGATCTTCCTGTTCAGCTTTGTGTTTTCCGTGGCGATGGGCGGCGCCTCGTTGGCCATCCTGTGGCCGCTGGCAGCACGCTGGTTTCGGAAGCGGCTGGGATTGGCACTTGGTATGTTGACTGCGGCCCCGGCCTTGGTAAGCCCCTTGTTGGCTCCCATCGCAGACCTAGTCTTGGCTAATTACGGCTGGAGAGACGGTTGGCTTGCTCTGGGTGCCGTCACTTTGTTCGTAGCCTTGCCTATCGGCTTGAAGTTTCTGCGCAACTGGCCGTCGGACATCGGACTTAAGCCTGACGGAGACCTGGAAACGCCGATGGAAATACAGATCAGAGGGGGCGCGCCCGCGCTCCGACGAGGTCGGTTTGAGGTGGACCGATGGTGGTGGGCGTTTCGGTCACCGCCCATCTGGTTCCTGTTGCCAGCGTTGGCCGTTGGCGGATTCACCGGTTCAGTCGTCTCTGTTTACGTTGTGTCGTTCGCCCATGAACAGGGGTATTCGTTGACCACGGTATCAATAATCCTTCTGGTGATGGCGATGCTGCGGGGGGTGGGCGCGGTAGCGGGAGGTTGGCTGGCAGACCGGTTCACCCGCAAGAGAGTGCTGGCGGCAATCTACCTTGCACAGGGCATCGCCTTTCTGGCGCTGGTCGTAGGATCTCAGACATTGGCCGGCCTCTGGGTGTTCGCCGTCGTGGCAGGTTTATGCGGGGCCGTCTGGATGCCCGTTGCATTTGCGTTGGTGGTCGACGTCTACGGACTGCGGTGGCTGGGGACCATTTGGGGGATTGCTTTCCTGTGTCAGCAGATGGGCGACTTGGTCGGTCCCCCTCTTGGCGGGCTGGCGTATGACCTCATCGGCTCTTACGCGTTAGTTTTCGTCGCCTGCGCCTCGATGCAGATTCTGGCATCCGTCGCCGTATTCGCCATCAATGAACAGAAATACTCGGGACGATACCAGGGCGCCGTGGCAGGAGAGGTGGCGGGGAATTAGCTCAAGTTCACTGCCCTGAGGGTTCCCCAGGCTGAGATGCGCGGCGCCGACTACGGGACTTCTTGCCGTCGGAAAGACGTTGGCCCACAGGCGGAGAGCAGGGCAGTTGACGCCGACCGGTTGAAATTCCCCGGTCGGGTCAGCTTTACGTGCGCTTGTACTGCCTCCGCCTCAGCAGCAAAGTCCGGCTAAGGCGTGGGAGCCGGCCCAAGGATGCGGTGGCCCTGGTTGTCGTCGTTGCGCTGGTCGGCGGGCAGGATCTCGATCACCACGTTGGAAAGACCGGCCACGTCTCCGTTGGAGTCGAAGGTGTAACCGTCGCCGATGGCCCCGCTCCACGTCAGGTCGTAGAGGCAGTCACGGAACCCGTCGGAATCCTGGTCGTCGCCAGTCTGGCTCAGGCACTCGGCGGTGATGTAAACGTCGTCGTACGCCGATCCCTGGAACCACGGCAGCGTGGCGACCGTGCCGTAGCGGGCTTCGTAGTTCGAGAGGAAGTCCTTGCCGGTCTGCGTCTGGAGATCAGGGTTGGGCACGATGGCCTTCAGGCCGGTGGCCGCGTCGCCGGCGATGCCCAGCGCCTCGGGCTGGGTGGGCACCACCTCGGAGTAGAGCGGGCCTTCAAACCCCAGGTCCCGTACCTGCTTGACGATGGTCCCGCCGGAGAACTCGCCCTGGGCGGCCAGGAAGATGGCGTCCGGTTCGGCGTTGATCAGCTTGGTCAACTGGGTGCGGAAGTCGGTGATGTCGGAGGCGTAGCTTTCCGCAGCCACCACCTCGCCCCCCAGTTCCTCGAACCGGGCCACCGTGGTGCGGCGCGCGCCCTCGGCGTAGTCGGTGGCCTCCGTGATGGTCGCCAGGTGGTGGATGCCGTCGGCGATCAGCGTGTTTCCGGTGTCCTGCCCCAATTGCAGGTCGTTGATGGCAGTGCGGAAGATGTAGTCGCCGGCGCCAGCGATGTCGGGGCTGGTGGCGGAAGCGGAGAGCATGATCACGCCCTCCCTTTCGGCCAATGGGGCCGCGCCCAGCATGGCGCCGCTGCAGGTGGTGCCCAGGATGATCTTCACCCCGTCCACGTCGGTGAGCTTGTTGTAGGCGGTGATGGCGTCCTGGGCGGCACACTTGGAGTCCTCGGGAATAATGGCCAGCAGCCGTCCGTTGATGCCTCCGGCAGTGTTGATTTCCTCCACCGCCAGCAGTTTCGCGTTGAGGATGGGGTTCCCGTAGGACTCACCGACGCCGGTCAGGGCGTCCATGGCGCCGATGCGGAAGGGTTCCAGCTCGGCGGGCGCGGGCATGGTGGTGACGGCGGCATCGCTGCCGGCTGGGCCCAGCACCCGGTAGCCGTTGTTCACATCGGTCCGCTGGGCTACGGGCAGGATCTCGACAACCACGTTGGCCAGGCCAACCACCTCGCCATTGGCGTCGAAGCTGTAGTTGTCGCCTATCGCGCCGCTCCAGGTGATGTCGTACAGGCAGTCCCGGAACGCATCGGCATCCTGGTCGTCGTCGGTTTGCCGCAGGCACTCCGCGGTGATGTAGGTGTCGTCGTATGCCGAGCCCACGTACCACGAGAGGGTCAGGTAGTCATAGCGGTCCCGGAAGTTTTGCAGCACCTGCTGTCCCTTCTCGTTGGACGGGTCGATGTCGGCCAGGATGGCCTTCACGCCCGTGGCGGCCTCGCCGGCGATCTCCAGCGCCGTCGTTCCGGCGCCCACGTCCTCGGTGTAGATGGGGCCGTCGTAACCCAGCTCTCTCAGCTGCTTGATGATTGTCCCGCCGGTGAATTCCGACTGCGCGGCCAGGTGAACGGCGTCGGCGTCGGCGTTCACCAGCTTGGTGAGATACGTCCGGAAGTCGGTGATGTCCGAGGCATACCGCTCCTCGGCCACCACCTCCCCGCCCAGTTTCAGGAATTGCTCGACGGAGGTCCGGCGAATGCCCTCGGCGTAGTCGGTGAGCTCGGTGATGGTCGCCAGCGTGCGGATGCCGTCAGCCCACATCACGTTGCCGGTTTCAAAGCCCCGCTGCTGGTCGCTCATGGCGGTGCGGAAGATGTAATCACCGGCGTGGGCGATGTCGGGATTGGTGGCCAGACCGGAGAAGAGGACCACGCCGTCGGCTTCGGCCAGGGGCGCAGCGCCGAGCATCGCGCCGCTGCATGAGGTTCCGAGGATGATCTTGACGCCGTCAACGTCGGTGAGCTTGTTGTAGGCGGTGATGGCGTCCTGGGCAGAGCACTTCGAGTCCTCGATGATCAGTTCCAGCATGCGCCCGTTGACGCCGCCGGCGGCGTTGATTTCGTCCACGGCCATCTGCTTGGCCTGGACGGAGACGTTGCCGTAGGTCTCGCCCGGACCGGTGAGGGATTCCATCACGCCGACGCGGAAGGGTTCGTCAGGAACCGTCATCGGCGCGCCGGGCTGCCCTGTCGCTGCTACCGTCGGTTGTTCGGTCATGGCCGCGGTGGGCTGGGGCACAGCAGCGGAAGGAGCGTCGCCGTTGCCCCCGCAGGCGACGGAAACGAGGGCTAAAAGCATCGCAACCGCCAGCGGAACAATCCATTTCATTGACAGAATACGCATGAGTCCTCCGGTGGTTGGGTTACATGGCACGGAGAGCGTTTTATCACCTGCCGGAACAGACTGGCAAGCACTTGGACGTGTCGGTGTTCGGCCAATCCGGCAAGGTCCGGCAGGGCACAAAACGGGATCATCGCCGGTGCGGTGAATGGTGCGGTCGTTCCGTAGCGGATTCCGGGTGGCTGGCGTAGTGCTCGGCGTGGAGGTTCGGCGGGGTTCCCGCTGTTGCCTTGGCCGCGTGGGTGGCGGTCAATCGCATCCATGGTGGACTGCCGGTATCCCAATCTGTACGGGGCGGTTTCCGTTTACGACCCCGTCGCGTCGTTGGGGTGAAGTTCGACAGGCGTCCGAGCGACACGTCGCTGTAATGGGAAGTCTCCGCGCCGCGTCCACGTGTGTGGTCTCGCCGCAGTCGTCGCATCGGAACTCCAGGTAGTGGCTCCAGTTGCTGACCAGTTGCATCGTTTGCCGTTGCTTCCCTCTCGACAGGTCGTTTCGACAGGTCGTTGTCGCCGTTCCGCTCGGCCAAGTGGCGGCGACCGTTCCCAACAGGGTAGGCAAACGTCGCTTGAACATCCACAGTCTGCCGCGCAGGTTTGGGTCTTTTCCGGGGCAATCCGGTTGTCGGATGTGTTTGGGTGTCAATGTACAGGGACTATAGTCCGGTGAATTGAGAAATTTACAGGGTCATTAGGCCGGCCAGATTTACAGGGTCATTAGGCCACTTTGGGAGCCCGATGGGCGACCATCGTCGCACTTCATCTTCGAGGTGCAGCGATGGCGTACCGGGAGGTCCCCCGAATGGAAATACGAGAAGTCATACGCCGCTGGCAGGCGGGAAACAGTCAGCGGCAGATTGCGGCAGGCACTGGGCTGTCGCGGGATACGGTGCGCAAGTACCTGGCGGCGGCGCAGCAGGAAGGCATCGCTCGGGACGGACCGGTTCCCACTGAGGATCAGCTGACCCGCCTGGCGACCATTAGCCAGGTGGGTCCTCGGCAGCCGGAGACACCCACCGAGGATGTGTTGCAGCCGTGGGCGGACCAGATCTACCGGTGGATTGCCAACGACCGGCTGCAGATGACGCGCATCCATGAGTTGCTGGCGGCGCAGGGCTGCGAGTTGTCGTACCAGTCGCTGCGGCGTTTCGTGCTGAAGCGAAATTGGCGCAAGCGCAGCAAGACCACGGTGCGGATGGAGGACACGCCGCCGGGGGAGGTGGCCGAGGCCGACTTCGGCCGGCTGGGCATGGTCAAGGATCCAGCGACGGGCAAGCGCCAGGCGGTGTGGGCCATCGTCATCGTGCTCTGCCACTCCCGCCACTGCTTCGTCTGGCCCATGCAAAGACAGAAGCTGGAGGACGTGATCGCCGGCCTGGAGGCGGCGTGGGCGTTTTTCGGCGGGATGCCCAAGTACCTGGTCATCGACAATTTCCCTGCAGCGGTGGTAGGACCCGACCCGCTGCATCCCCATTTCACCACGGGATTTCTGGAGTATGCCCAGCACCGAGGCTTCATCCCCGACCCGGCCAGGGCTGGTCATCCCCAGGACAACAGCCTGTCTCAAAAGTCGCGGTGTACACTGTGAGGAGATGCTGTCAGAGGAGTCGGAAGGTGCCAATTCGAGAAATGAGCCGAGAGCAGGCTTGGCTGCTGCCACCGTCCCTCGATGAATTGTTGCCACTTGATCATCCAGCCCGTTTCGTGGCTGAGTTCGTCGACGCCCTGGACCGCGAGGACTGGAAGGAACTCGGCGTGGAGATAGAGGGAGACCCGTTGGGAGCGCCGGCCTATCATCCCAAGGCGTTGTTAAGTGTCTGGTTGTTTGGCTTTGTGACTGGAATACGTTCCAGCCGCAAGCTGGAGGTCGCCTGCCGGGACCAGATACCCTTCCTGTGGCTGACCGGCTGGCAACACCCGGACCATAACACTCTGTGGCGGTTCTACAGGGACCATCGCCAGCCAATGAGGGGTCTGTTCAAGCGTACGGTGCGGACAGCGATGGTGATGGATTTGGTGGACCTGGCGGTACAGGCGGTGGACGGAACAAAGGTGGCGGCCAACGCATCCCCTAACCGCAGTTACGATGCCAAGGGACTGGCCAAACTGTTGGAGCGGCTGGACCGGGCCATAGCCGAACTGGAGGACCAGAACGAAAGGGAATCCGACCGGCCCCTTGTGCATCTTCCCGAGGAATTGACCGACAAGAGGAACCTGCGCGAACCAGGTGCGCCGGGCGATGGAGGAACTGGAAGACCGGAAAAGCCAAAAGAGTATCAACCTAACGGACTGGGACGCCCGGTACATGAAAATCAAGCAGACCTTCCTGCCGGCTTATAACGCTCAGGCCATGGTTTCACCGGTAAAGATAGGCGATCAAACGTCCGGCATGCTGGTCACGGCCGTTGAACTTGTAGATCAACCGGCCGACAACTCCAGTCTGATTCCCATGCTCCAGGAGGCGGAGGAAATTACGGGAATCAAGGCGCCATTGACCCTGGCCGATGCCGGCTATCACTCGGCAGCGGCGCTGCAGGAATGTGCTGATCGGGGTCAGCAGATAGTAATGCCGGAGTCGTCCCGAGAGAAGAAGGCCAGCCACCCATATCACAAGGACCGATTCATCTATGAGCCAGACAGCGACACCTACAGGTGCCCCCAGGGCCAGGTACTGCACTTGCTCAGCGGTCAGTACAGCAGGAAATCGAAGAAGCTCATGTACGAAGCGTCTCAGCACGTTTGCCAGGCCTGTCCGGCCATGGAATCGTGCATTACAAATGGTGCACGCAGACGAAGCGTGGTCATAGGCCCATTTGATACTGCCCTGCGCCGCCATCGTGCCTGGATGGCTACCAACGAAGCTCGATCTGCTCTCAAGTTGAGAAAGCAACTGGTGGAACCAGTATTCGGGATTATCAAGGAGCAACAAGGCGTACGCAGGTTCTTCTTGCGTGGAATCGAAAATGTCGCCGCCGAATGGACCCTGCTGGCCACCGCCTTCAACCTAAGGACCCTGTGGCGCATATGGCGCTCCTCGTCTCGGGTCCAACCTTGTCCCCTATTAGCAACCGCGCTCAACCCATAACCGCCTACGACACCCCTGGCAGCCTCTTTCCCTGTCGGCCCCATCGGCAACGCACGAGTTGGCCTCAGTACGTCACCCGTTCCCCATATTAGTCCTCGGCATATCTACTGGTGTCCTTCTGAGACGGGCTGACAAGCCCAAGGTGGAGCGTAAGGTGCCCTACGCTCGGGAGCGCTTCTTCAAGGGTGCTGATTTCGACGGCTTCGCCCACGTGAGGGCCGCCGCCCCCAAGTGGTGCCTGGAGGTGGCGGGAATGCGCATCCACGGCACCACCCGCAAGAAACCGTTGGTGGTCTTCCAGGACGAGGAGCGCCACACCCTGCTTCCCTGGGACGGCGCTCCCTACGAGATCGCCCGCTGGCGCACCCACAAAGTGCATCCGGACCATCATATCCAGTGTCTGGAGGCGCTCTACTCGGTGCCGTCGGACCTGTGCCCGCCGGGTCGGGAGGTGGAGGTCAGAGTGGACAGCAAGCTGGTGCGCATCTACCACCGGGGCAAACTGATCAAGACGCACCTGCGCCAGCCCAGGGGTGGCCGGTCCACCGACCTCGACGATTACCCCGCGGTGCTGGCTCCCTACACCACCAGGGCGCCCGACCACATCAAGCGTGAAGCCGCCAAGCTGGGGCCAGCGGTGGGTGAATTCGCCCAGCGCCTCTTCGCCGGCACACAGCCCTGGTACCGGATCCGTCAGGGCCACAAGCTGTTGCGCCTGGGTGAGCGCTACACGCCCCAGCGTCTGGACGCCGCCTGTCGCCGCGCTCTCGACGTCGACCTCATCGACGTGAAGCGGCTGGAACGCATTCTGGTGCAGGCTCTCGAAGAGGAGACCACGCCCCAACTGCCACTGCCTTTGCCGCCGGGTCGCTTCGCCCGTCCCGGCTCCGTCTTCGCACTCTCCGCCGGAGGCCGATCATGACCCGTGTTACCGAACTTGCGCCCCTGCTCAAGCAACTGCGCCTGGGGCAAATGGCCGCCACCCTGCCCGAGCGCATCGCCCTGGCCAGAAGGGAACAACTGGACTACGCATCATTCCTGGAAATCATCCTTAGCGACGAGGTCAATCGTCGCGCTCACCGGCGCATGGAACTGCGACTGAATGGCGCCGGTTTCGAGGAGACCTGTCGCCTGGAGGACTTCGACTGGTCCGCGTCAATCACCCTCGACCGCCGTTTGCTGGACGCCGTCTTCTCTCTGGAGTTTCTCGATAAGCACGAGCACGTCCTCCTGGTGGGACCGGCTGGCGTGGGCAAGAGCTTTCTCGCCCAGGCCCTGGGGTATTCCGCCGTCCGCGCCGGATACACCGTGCGTTTCATCCATGCCGACGGCTTCTTCAGGGCTCTGGCCCAGGCCAGAGTGGACAATTCCATAGACCGCACCTTCCGGTCCTTCATGACGCCGGATCTCCTCATCCTCGACGACCTCGGCCTCCACGGCCTCACCGCCCAGCAGTCCGCCGATCTCTACGAACTCATCCTCAACCGACACCGAGCATCCAGTTTCGTCATCACCAGCAACCGGGCTGTGGACGAGTGGCTCAGCCTCTTCGACGATCCCATCCTCGGCAACAGCGCTTTGGATCGGCTGGCCAACGCCAGCTACCAGATCGTCATCGAGGGCGCCAGCTACCGGGAACGGCTTTCGCCACATCGTGCCCTCCTGGGCGCCCAAGGGGGTGATTGACCAGCCAACTACAACCTGCTATTTGTCACAACACCGCGCTTCCAAGGTGGACTAATGTCCGTGGAAATCGCCGGCCTAATCCCCCTGTAAATCGACATTTGGGCCGGAACGGCGAGGCGGGGTAGCAGGGACGCGCTCCCGGGCAGTTTGGCCGTCCAATGTAGTCCCCGTCGTTATGATCCCGGAAATCAACGACGTGGCTTGGTCGGCGTGCCGTCTGGGCCGGCGCGGGAGCGATCAGCATGTCGAGCAGGATTTTCAGGATGTGGCCGGTCTTGGCGCTGGCGCTGCTGCTTACCTTTACTGGCGCGCTGGCGTGCTCGGGAATCAGCAGCGCTGAGCACGAACAGGCTTTGGCGGCGCAGGCCGCCGTCGCCCAGACGCAACTCGACACCGTCATCCGGGATCACGGCATGCAGTTTGCTGCGCTCACGTCTGAGCTGGACGCGTCGCGCGAAGAAGTCGCCCGACTTGAGGCGGAGACGGCTGCGCTGAGAGAGGCGGAGGGTGTCCAGCTGGAGAATGTGGAGCGCCTCGAGGCCCTGCTGTCTCAAGAGTTGGAGGTGGCCGAAGCGGCCCAAGAGTCGCTGGAGGCGGCGGTTGACGCGGCGCGGCGAGAAACCAGATGGATCTGGGCGTCTACGGTCACCACAGACGGTGAGGAGTCTTTTTCCGTCACTGGCTGGGCCTTCAGTCGGGAGGAAGCAGCACCGCTAGATGTGGGTCTTCACGCATGGTGCGGCCAGGATGAAAGCAACTACCTTTACCTGTGGGATGACATCATCTGGGAAGATGAGACGGAGTACGAAGTTCTGGTGGGCTTCGACGGCGGAAGGGCGCGTCGGGAAACTGTCTGGGGGTACGGCGGCGTCTTGGCTGGCTTCTCGGACTTGGACGGCAGTGACCTGTGGAACTCGGAGAGCATTTACGTGGAGGCCACCTACGGCGAGCGCCAGTTGTCAGTGACGTTTGACACGGCCCAGTTGCGGCGGATGTTTCCGACCGAAGCCCAGTTCTGCAATGGAGAAAAACCAGCTGGACACTGATTGCCCCGCAGTACGCGCTCCAGGCTTGGGCCTCGCGGTCCGCGCCGGTGTGACGAAGGCGCGAACTGTGGTATCCGGCGGCTGGTCGACAGCGACCTGTTGCCCTTTCATGCGTTTCATTGACCCAGGAGGTTAGAGCGTCTCCTTGGCCACGAAGAGCCCGTTAGTCGGCTTCGATTCCCTTGCGTCCAGATGGAACCAGCGGATAGCGATGGCGTCCACAAGATCCTGCACTTCGTGATCGTTGGACACGCTATTCACAACGGGGTGTGCGACAAATAAGTCTGCGACGGTGCTTGCCACCAACGCGGTTGTCCTCGTCCGTACTCCGGCTGGCGCATTCATTAACCTCGCCAATTGCCATCCTTCGCTGTGGCGCAATGTGGCTTGATAATTGGCTAACCGACTTTGCTAGAGAAACTGCCTCGTCGCAAGCAGCCGCAATGCTCCGGCATTGTTCGTGGGATGCTCGGCCGAGCATTGCCCATGTCCTGATGGCGTGGCAGTAATACTAGGCCGCTGCAATGCGGATCGGGGCAGGATCTCCCCAAACTTCGTACTGGTTCGTGATAGGTCCCTCATGGCTCCATCCGCTTAGTTCCACGAAGATCGTTCGTTGCGAATCGGATACGGGCCTCAGCTTGCGCTCCAGGAGAGATGCCAAGCGGCTATCATGAGTCGAAACCATCAACTGGCGCATCTCACGCATGCGCTTCAGGAGATCGATTAGTCCCAGGAGATTCAGATCGTCAAGGCTCTGTAGTGGATCGTCGAGGATGGCCACTTTCAGCGGCAGTGTCGGTATGCCGAGATTCAAAGCGAGGAACACCGAAACCGCCAGTACATTCATCTGTGAACTTGACAGGAAAGCACCTGGGGCGTCGCTTCGGTGACCGTGAAGAGGGTCTTCTACCTCTGCGAGGACGCGCCCGCGTCCCTGGAACATCCGAGAAAGGAGCCTAACAACCCGAAACTCGGGGTGCGGGTCGGCAGTGGCATAAATGCGATGGAGCAGAGGCCCCAATCTTTCCAGTTCTCCCTCTACAAGATCGGATGATGCCTCACGAAGGCTATCGATCATGCTGGTAACTATTTCGCCCGTGGTCAGACGCGCCCGAGACTCGCTTCGTTTGCTCGCCAATTCCAGATTGACTCGCTCTACCTCCTGCCGAAGCTCTGCCTGGCGTGCGAGTTGTCCCGCCCTTGCCAGGGAGAGCGCGAGGGTTTCTCCTAGTGTTGCTTCCGCAGCGAGGCTCTCAAGGTCGCGCTCATTCTCCGCAAGTGCGGACTCAATCGCACTGCTGGCATCGCTCTCGCCGGCGACGTTGATCCCGAGAGCGGCTAAGCCGATGCGAATCCTTTCTCGAGTATCCACCCCCATCCTGTGTTGGCGTTGAGCGTCCTGTAGGGCCGCTGTACTAGCGGAAGCCGCATTCTCCATCTGCTCTACATGCTCCGCACTCCGGGCCAAATCCGTTGTGACATCTGGCGGGTCTGCAGCGTAGTCGATTATGCGGAGTAAAGAGTTTAGGTGTTCACGCGTCGCCTCTCTGTCATATGTCTGTTGGCAAACCGGGCAATGCTCGCCCAAATGGCGAAGCGCAACTTCAGCGAGCACACTCAGCTCTTGCTGCTCCGAACGTGCCGTAGCCCAATTGCGGCGCGTTTCCGCAGCCCTATTCTCGGCTTCGGCCAGCTCACTCCGGGCATTCGCCAAAGCCAAAGATGCTTCTTCGTCTGCTTGCTGCAAAGCATTGAGGTCGAATTCTGTCGACGGCAGTTGCCGCATTACTGTTGCCATTTCCCGAAGCTGGTCTTCACGCCGCTCGCGCGAAAGCCGGATGGCGAGTAACTCGGCCATCGCTGCGTCGATGGCGCGTTGCGCGTTGGAGGATTCGACTCTTGGTACGCTGTCTGCGGTTACGCCCAATCGTTGTACCCGGGTCCACCAATTGGTCCACTCATCCGCCGAAAGCGTTCCCGTCGAAACTGACTCGGTCATCTCTCGCAATTGGCTATTCAACCTGCTCAATCGCTCTTCCATGTCTGTGATCTCCGATGTGAGCTGGTTGGTCGCCCTGGACCACGCTCTCCTCGAATTTTCAAGAGCTACTTGGAGCTCGGTCGCACGCCCGGTCCCGATGAGTTCACTAATCGCATTGAACCGTTCCTGATCCGTATCGGCCGTCAAGAAGTCCCTGAGGGTATCTTGTTGCAGGTATACGCCGCGTTCAAGCGCAGAGCGCAGCGCTGCCCGAGATTCGTTTGCCGATAAGCCCTCAGGCCATATTCGACGGAGCAATTCGTGCTCGGCCGTCTCGCCGCGAAACTCTTCAGCACCCTCTCTCACGATCAGTCTGTCGGTGCTCCCATCCGACTGACGAGTCACCACCAAAGTACGGCCATCATCCGATGCTATCGCGAGTTCAACACGTGCCTCGCCTGAAGGAGAGTACAGCGAGACCACTGAGCCTGGACGTTCAAGTCTGGAAATTTGACCAGTGAGGGCCCAGTGAATCGCATCGAAGATTGAAGTTTTGCCTTGACCATTGGCTCCGACAACGAGCACGATGTCTCCATCGAGATCGAATCGTTCATTGCCGCTGAATGCGCGGAATCCGCTGATTTCCAGAGATGCAACCCTCATGGCTGTTGTCCTCGCTGGTCAATGATGAACGCATGAATCTCGGCTACGATTGGTCTCTGGTCCCGAAACGCCGCAATAGCCACCTTGGCTGCGCCTTCATCAATGCCTCGGCCGGCGAGGAGACGCGGCAAGGTGTCAAGAACATTCCGCGTTTCCAACGCGTGGTGCTCTTCCAGAGGCAACAGCGGCAGCAGAGTTCGGTGGACATCGTCTATCGACCGCAGTTCGTCCCCGTCTGCGAACAGCTTGCGCACGTGAAGGGTATTCCTTTGGATGTCGATGGCATTCATCCGTTCGGTTGCAGGCACCACGCTGGGCGTGAGGAGGACGAGATAGCCTTCCCACGCCTTCGCCTCGGTTCGCGAGAAGTGCTTTGAGATCAGGTCAACCAAGCTTGTCTGATCTTCAATCCATCGGGAAGAAAGATCTGCCCAGGTTTCGTAGACCGCGACGCAGACGATGCTGTATTCGTCCTCATAGACCCTCGTGGCAGTCGCCCTCCAGACACCGACGGAATCAGGAGCGATGGCCTTGAAACCGGCACCCTCTAAAACGCGTCCCGCCGCAGCTGCAAGAGCTGTCGCGGTAAGTGGAGTATTGCTTACTGTCATTGGATCACCTGTCGGACAAGGCTGGGGTCGGAACGAAGTTCGTGGACACTGATGATTCGAAGAAGCGAGGGTCCTGTGACAAGATCGTCGGGGTGAGAAGATCCAGCAATGTTGCTCGGTGTCGCCGTGTCCGGGCCGGGCTCTACGCCCGAAACCAATGCAACTAACGGTGCTCTGCCGAGGCGTTGCATGGCTTGACGCCGTTTGTTTAGTTCCGCCTCAACCCGGGCACCGGTCATCCAGCCGTTGCCAGAGCAAACCATAACTCGCGTAACATAGCCGTCTGTAGAGAACTCGACAAGCCCGTCTTCGTCGAATCGGGCTTGCCGACCGCTTACCCTCTCCACCATTCGGATAGCCAAGACGAGATTGCTGAAAAGGTGAAGTGGTGTCCCCGGCGAGTGCGGCAAGTACGAGCCACTATCCAACATCCACGCCGCCCGGAGCCGTCCGAGACCAAGGAGCCCGATTTCCGACAACCGACCGCAAAGGTCAGTGACGTCCTCCGTTTCGATGTCCAGGTCTTTGATCAGTGCAGCACAATCTTGCTCCAAGGCGGCTCGATGTTCTTCGACCAGTCGTTGGGCTAGCATGCGCATGAATTCACCCCAGCCCATGCGGAAGTAGTCTTCCGCTGGAATCTTGAGTGCAGCTGCGAAACGGGAATCCTCGTGAGCCAAGGGATCAACGACGTAGACGCCCGCCTGGGGTGTGCCTAACGCGGCGCGGATGCGTTGCGTGGTCTCCACGAGAACGGATGCAGGACTGCCCAGTCCGACAAACACAGTGACGGGGCCAGCCAGCACGCGTCGCGCGATAACTTCCTGCCAGTGCTCACGCCAGGCTTCGTCCAATTGTGCCGTTCGCAGAATGAGCTCATCTGCCGGACTATCGATGTCACGGTGGAGGTAGATGAGGTTTCGTGTGCCAATCTCTGCGTGCTCGTCTGGCCCCCTGATTGTTGACACGCTCACTCCGGCCCCCAATTCGGCCAGTGCAGTCCGCGCGGCTAGGTCGAAGTTCAACGTCAGCGCATCTGCCACCGCGCCTTCCAACAGCAAGGCCGCCATGATCAGATAGCCCTCGTTTGGTTTCGCAAGCCGGAATGCACCCGGTGGGAAGCGTTCTATGAGCTCGCGTTGACTTCCAGTCGTTTGCACGACGGCGTCGGCAACAGCAGACAGGTCACGCTGGTCATCAACGTCGTCATCGCGGAGGATGCCGTCAGCGACAAGTCTTCTATGGCATCGCTCCGAAAGGTCGCCCGACAGTGGAAGATCTGTGGGGTCCTCCCAGGAGCATCCCGCGCCAAGTACTAATACGACGCGACCTCCAGTTGGTGCGGATATGGCCGCCAGGAGGTTGGCCGGCAATCTTGATATAGCATTCTCTTGGTTCATTCTTTTTGGCGGCATCCTGAAGCGCCTGCTATGTACAATCCGCACCTCCTGTGGCATTAGCGCCACGGTGTCTCAGGGCGCGGTGATAATGGCAATCGGGAGACTGCCGAGGGTAGGCGTCCGCCCGCAGAGTAACACCCGCTACCTTAGAATGCTATCTGGCAGAGACCTGAAATCGAAACCAGGCTGCCCCTCCGACTCGCTACTGCGGACGCTCCGCGTTGCTGTCTTCGTAGCCTCACGAAGACAGAGCCTTGGCGTAGTCGAGGACCTGTCCGCCAGCCTCGCGACAAATGGGGCCGGCCTCCCTGTGAGCGGCGTCGATGGCGGAAAGCGGAAATGGGTAGCGAATGAGGGAAACGGAACAAGAAGTTCTGGAGGATGTCCTCGCCGATGCCGACTCCGGCAACGCCTGTGTGCAGCGGAACACGCTCCAGTACTTGGTCGACGACTCCGTTTTCGGTGTCGAGGCAAATCGGACCGCTGCGAATGCTCGGAGCTACCGTTTCGCCTAATTGGGCACGTCGCGTGCCTTTGGCGACGCATCACTGCTGATTGAGCGGGGGATGGCTCTGCTTGTTTCGGCATGATGGCGGCCATTGTGCCAATCGGCACAATCCCGGCGGGGGGCTCGAACGCAGTGAAGGCCGCGCCGCCGTCTACTCCGGCAGGTGGAACTTGCAGTACTCCGCGTTTTCGAGAGCTCCAGCGGGCATTGCCAGCCTGCGTCGTTTCGGTAACGGCATTGGATGCGTGGCTTGTCGACTACTGCTGGCATGGTCGGGTTTCCTCTTCCCTTGTTCGACGGGCACCACAAAAAGGCCCAATAGCGCATTTCCGTTGCGCTGGGCCTCCGCTGCTGAATACGGTCGATTGGCGGGAATTCATCCCGCCGTCCGTCTTCAAGTCTTGGGAAACGTTGCTCGCTTCGTGGTTCCCGCCATGGGCCAACATCGTCGAAGCCATCGCGGAAGGAAGAGTTACGCGCAATCTCCCTGGCCTGCCTGTGAGCAGGCGAAGCTCATATCGGAGAGCCAACCGTGCCGTTTACAGGCGGCGTCCTGTGGTCGTCTGCGCATTGACCGGTGGGACTCGGGCTGGTTCGGCCGGATTTAGCCACTGATAGATGGGCTGCGGGTGGATCTAGCCACCTTGTTCCCGTGGTCAGGCTCTTACGGCTCTCGGCCTTGATCCCGCATACATTGTAGCACGCGCGCCAGTGTGCTCCGAAATCCGTCAGCGCATTGCAGAACTGTTCCGTGGGTACGAATGTCGCCGTGCACGGGCTGGTCGCCTCGCGGCCGTCCGGCTGGGTTGGGGTCTCGCGCGGCGGCCGGCTCACGGGCTGGCTGCGCTGGTTGACCGTCGGTCTCTGGTGCCGTCCGGCAGGTGGATCCAGCCCTTACCGTCCAGTTCTCCTTCAAAGGGGACCCAGGCCACTACGTGCTGGGCATATTCACCTTCCACTGGGGTGAGCCCCTTCTGTGCCTGTCGTCGCTTGGCTGCTAGGTGCCGGCGGTAATGCTGGTGGAGTTCGGCCATCCGGTCGGTGCCCAAGTCTTCGATGCTCTCGCGCAGGTGCGCGAGGTCGTAGAAGCGAACGAATTTGTAGAACTTCGACGAATGGTGCCGTGCCACGTATCGCCAGTGCTTCTTCCTGGCCAACCACCTGGCAAAGCCCAGGGAGATGTTGATGTCGGCGTCGCGGAGGTCCTGGGCCGTGAAGCGGCTGATGGGCATCTGGTTGTTGCGGTAGGCGTCGACGGCGTTGTTGCTCATGCCGCGTCGGTGGTTGTAGCCGGCCATCGTGTGGGTTTTCCTTGTTCACCGTAGTTGGTTGGCGTCGTGCTCGAGATCTCGTTGTCGCCCAAGAAGGCCCAGGAGACTTGGAAGGCCCGTGGGTCGTACTCGTCTACCGCTGGCCGCTGTCTGACGGGCTATCGACAACAGGGGGCAGATGACCGCGGGCCTGAAGAGTTTCGGAAGCCAGTTCCCAGTGGTGGCAAACCCAGGAGTTCACATCCAATGTGCTATTCTTTTGCTGAGGAGGGAATCGGCATGAACTCGGACAAGTTTGCCAATGGCCTGACCGCCTCGACGCTGGAGGGAAAGTGGAAAAGCAACTTCCAATGGGAGGAGCGGAATCCATTTAACAACCGGATGCGCCGATCTCTCAGCTGGCTGGCTCGTGCTGAGCAAGAAGCGTGTGATCCCGATGCTGCTTTCATCTTCTACTGGATTGCCTTTAATGCCATCTACGGTGAACATCGGCTCGAGGCTTACGAAGGTGAACAGGGAATCTTCGAGGACTATTTCACGAAGATAGCTCCTCTGGACGCTGCCAGCGTCGTTTACAACGCTATCTGGATGAAATTCAACGGACCTATCAAGGCGTTGTTGAACAACCAGTACGTTTTCAAACCTTTTTGGACGGCGGCTGCCAATTGGAAACGGCGGTTTGATGAGAGCCGGAGCGAAATTGAGCGAGAACTCCTCAGTCGGAACACCAAGGCTATCCTGGTCAGGATGTTTGATCGCTTGTACGTGCTACGCAATCAACTACTCCACGGAGGGGCAACCTGGCAGGGTCCGGTGAATCGCGACCAGGTGGAAGACGGTGCGGCCATAATGGCCTTCTTGGTTCCTCACTTCATCAATCTGATGCTGGACAACCCGGACGTAGATTGGGGACAGCCTCACTACTCGCCGGAATGGGCTTGGCGCCAGTAGGTCGCGGCCGAAGCTCGACATAGCGTTACGCGGTTTACCGATCTTCAAACTTGGCTCCGGCGTTGCCGACATCTGTCCTGCCGCCTGCTAGCTTGGATAAGCTCGCTCGCTTTTAGGATGGTTCAAGTCGGAGGCTCGATGACGAACTCTGTAAACGTTGCTGTGCCAAATCACCGGCTGTGGGGCCACACCATTTCGTGAGTGCGACCGCGCTCAGGTTATAGCCGCCGCTCTTCTTGGCGGCGGTTTTTTCGGCAAGGTCAACGTGTGATGGTTAGCGGTGTGGTCCGGTGATCGGTCCGGCGTGGCGGCGTTACGCGGCCGCGGCTGGGAGGCTGTCCAGCAGCGCCTGGGCGTGGAAAGAAAGCAGCTTGCCGGCCGCTTCGACGGCCGACGCGGCGGTCTTCTCGAGCCTCTCGGGATCGTCGGCGTCCAGGGTGAGGGCCATGACCTCTAGGTCAATCTGCTCCATGAACGGTTCCGCGACCGGCTCGCCATTGGCGGTCAGCATCTTGACCTCGCGCCAGACGTCGAGCACGTGGCCCGAGAGTTCTCGGACCATGTCGGGGTCGGGCTTGTCCTCGGGGTCGTCGGGGATGGCTTCGGCCAGCGCGCGGGCCATGGCGCGTACTGCTTCGAGGCCGTGTGTGGCGTCACACACGGTGTGGCCCAGGACGTCGGAAAGGTCGGCCGTCCGGTAGTTGCTCAGTTCGTTCTTTTCGGTGGTTGTCGTAATGGTGGCTGTGCTCAATGAATTTCTCCTTGTCGGCTTTTGCCAGATGTAGTTTGTTCGTTGACCTTGCCGAGTTCACGGCCGTGTGCAGGGCTCGCCGCCCGAGGGACTGAGCGATGTCTGGCATATCGGCCAGCCGGTTGATTAGCGCAGCAATGTTGCCGGGATTTGTGTTCAAAAAACTGCTCTGTCCACCCCGGGAGCGGTGCTAAATCAGCAGGTAGACGTCGGCCCCTCGCTAACATCGAGGCATCAAATCGTGGAGGGCGGGATGCCCAGCTTTGCGTCGACCCATGGCGGTGCCGGCGAAATACCTGCCCGATTCGCCCCGCGCTGACGGCGGCTAGGCTGGAGGAACGGTGTACGCCATGAGAGCGAGAACGTGGTCGTCGACAGCGTTGGGAGTGTTAGCGGTGTTGCTGGTCGTTGCCTGCGAGTCACCGGTGCCGTCGGGGACCTGGCACGGACCTGACGAAGTCGCTGAGCCAGAGCCGACGCCCGATGTGAGCTACTTTGCCCTGCCGGCCACTGAGCCGCCAACGTCGTTGCAGCGAGGAAGTGGCAGTCGCTCAACCCGGCCGTTGTCCAGTAATGCCAAGGGAACTCAGTCTGATGTCAGGGTACGCGTGGAGCGGCTTTATGTGGAGCGGCTTTATGATGAACTGCAAGGCTTCAAGCACGACGATGATTTTCGCCGTGTGGGGTTTGGCGTTTGCTGTCGGTACAACCAGTGGCTGGTAGCTGTCGAGCAACTTGACGCCCGTTCGGGCGTTGAGTTCCTGAACGAGTTTGGGTTCGTGCCGTCGGAACTGGTGGCGCTGGCGATGCAGTATAAGGACGGCAACTATGGCGGGACCTACGTGACTGATCTTGAGAAGTCTGTTGCAGCTGGCTTGGCTAGGACATCAGCTGAGCCAGTGGTCACGCCGTCTCGGCGTGTTGTGATCGTTCGCTCCACGCCTCGTGCCAAAGCAGAACCGCAGGTTACTGCCGGCCGTGGGGTGACGGTTCGCACGGACAGTGCGTGTCGCACGTTGGCCGTGACGCGCCGGTTCTTCGAGTTGCTCCTTGCTGGCGAGTACGCCCGCTCCCAAGCGGTCATCGACGGGCCTGATTGCCGGCGGGTTCACCAAGGAACGCCGGTACGCGGACCTCACGAAACGAAGACGGTCGTTGTGAACGGTGAACGTTTCGTCAACTACTTGGGCGAGTTGCCGGATGGCAGCCGTCTTTGGTTTGGCGAAGGGCATGTCAGTTGGCGGCGCTAGCGGGCTGGCTAGGAGGTTTCCGTGGACGACGAACACGCTGGGCACGGATGGCGGCCTGGGGAACCGGGGAAGGTTCCGGGGCATCCCGTGGCGTGTTTAGGTTGCGGGGGATTCGTCGTACTCGGCGTCGTGTTCACCGTCGTCCTATGGGTGTTGGGTAGCGTCTGCGCCGTTTAACGCAAGAGTCGTGAACGTGGAGGTTTCAGATGAGTTCGGCTACAGAGTTAATGTGTGTCACTACCGACTCCGTGCCAGGACGTCCCACTCGGGAGGTGATAGGGCTGGTCTGGGGCATCGGCGTCACCAACCGCCAGGGAGACCCGACTGTTCAATCCGTGGTGGCCGACAACGGCAGGCACCAGGCTTACAACAGTCTGGTGGCGCGGGCTGTTTCCGTGGGTGCCGACGCCGTGGTAGGCATCGGTTTCGACAGTTTCGTAGCTGCGCGCGGGAGTGTGACCGGTCCCGTTGACCGGGAGTACACCGTGTACGGCACTGCGGTCAAACTTGACCCGCCCTGCTGACCTCGTCAACTCCTCCTCGATGTTCGAGGGTTTCAAATTGAGTGAATTCACCACCTTTCAGGTTGCGAGTTCACCGTCGTGGTGCTGGCCGTGTTCTCGGTGGTCGCGCTCATCTTTGTCCCGTTGGTCACTGTGGCGGCAACGAGGTTGCAGCGGGATATGTCGAAGTGTCCGCACTGCCGGTCTCCGGCGGGCGCGGGTTGCTGACGGAGCCCTGTGCCCATCGGAGAGACCTTCTGCTGTATGTGCAGCCGCTGCGGCCACGAGTGGGTGCCCAAGCGGACGGAGCAACTCGCCCTGCCGCGCGTTTGCCCGAAGTGCAAGAACCCCAACTGGAACGATCTCCGTCGGGAGACGCATCGGGCCTGAGAACCGCCGGAAACAGCCCCCGGGAGCGTTTTGCGGGGTGAAACGGGGGATTGTGGTCCACTTCCCGAAGACGGCCTGAAATCGACTGATACGACATGAAACGGAGGAATCGCACATGAGTGACGAGACACTTGAGTTGGGCCAGCTGGTGGCCGACCACGAGGCAGCCCACGACAGGGCGGAGGCCGCCAAGGTTGAGCTCAACGATGTCGGCCGCGTGATGGTCGAGTTGTCGGGCCGTCTGCGGGAACATCCCGAAACCGTGACCGACGATGACCTGTCTGCTCTGATGGAGCCGGAGAACATCGCCCGCCTGCTGGGCGAGTTCCGCAGCGCCACCCGTGAGGAGGAGGACGCCGCCCGTCGGCTCCGGGAGGTCAATAAAGGCTACATCGCGGACGGCCTGAAGACCAGGCGCACGGCGCCAGCCGCCAATCGGGAACGGGATCTCTTCGCACGCACGGCGTGACGGCGTTGCCGTGAGGCAGAACCGGTGCCTCGCCGCATTCGTGGCGGAGGGCGGAGGGTGTCCGCACTGGAGGCACGAGATCTCGCCGTACGTCAGGCGGTACTGTCCGTCGCAGCGGCGGCATGGTGCCATTTTGGTCGTTTTGGTGTTCACCGGCACTCTGAGAAGTTCTGGGTTGCGTAGACTCGTTCCTGGATGTAGCGGCCCTGTTTCTCTGGGACGATGAAGACGCCCACCCCGATGCGGCGGGCCTCCGGCTCGAGGATGTTGGCCCGGTGTCCGGGGCTGTTCATCCACCCTTGAGTCAGCCCGTAGGCCATGGCCGACTCGTCGGCGTCGTAGTGCCCGGGCTTGTTTCCCAACCACCACGTCACGCGGGGGTGTTCAGCGATGTTCTCCGACAGGCCGTAGGTGTAGCTGCTGTCGCTCCGGTAGGCACGGCAGTCGTAGCCTGCCGATGCGGCGCGGTCGCTGGCATCTTGGCCGTTCACGACGTGGTCGAACGTTCCCGTTCGGGCCATGTTCACGCTGTGGCCTCGCGCGATTGCGGCAACGGCCGGGTCGTCGGTGAACGTGGTCAGGCTGTGCCTGGCTCGTTCCGCGTTCGTGTACAGGACGACCAGCCGTTCGATTTCGTGGGCCTTCAGGGGGTTGCCTCCCGGATACTTCCCGCCGCTTGGGGCTTGTTGTCCCGTTTGGGGCATTGGGGCTGACGTGGCCGGTGTGTTGGGCAATGGCATTGCCTTGGTCCAGTGTTTGGCGCCGGCGTTCTTCGACCACTGCACGGCGCCGTTGGCTGGCGCCGTGATCGCCTTGCCTCGAGCTCGGCCCTCCGGTGACGCGAACGTGATTTGTATGTTGCCGCTCCCGTTGGTGGCCGCGTGGACGGCGACTGGGTTCCAGAGTCCTGGGCGGCAGCGCGTCAGTTGGCGCTGCGTCACGCCGATGACGTAGTTGGCGCCGCGGGCGTCTGCGGCGGCGCCCGGCGAGTTGGCGAGGTGGTAGCGGAGCGCGGCGTCGCACTTCGCGAGGACGATGTCGCGCCACATGACGATTGCCGGCGTCATGAGTCCGGCGAGGATCATGGCGGCGAAGAATGTCTTCTGCCCTTTGCTCACGCTGCTACTCCCGTCCCGGCGCCTTTTCCTTCGTGAGTTGGCGGCGGTCCCCCTCCGGCGTGGTGCGGACGTTCCGCTCGAGGGCGGCGCCGGCGGCCCGGCAGCCGAGCAGGCAACTCAGGGCGGCGGCGCCGCCCATGGGGTGGTGCTCGATGGCCACCCAGCAGGCGAGGAGCGTGAGCCCCGTCACGAGGGCGGCCTCGAAGATGTCGAAGGCCTTCACGTGCGTCCGGCTGGTTTCCGCCTGTTGGCTTTCGGGCTTTTTCAGCACTGGCCTTCGTCCCCCGGCACCCACGTGAAGTCCATCCACACTTGGCTGCTCCTGTTGCCGGTGAAGGGGTCGGTCGGCCCCATGAGGATGAATAGGCCATCCGATGGCCTGTCGTCGTTCACGGCGTGGAAGCCGTAGTTCAGGGTGTAGACGTGCAGCCGGCCGTCCGCCCATATGATGCTTTTGATCTGGTCTTCCGGGGCTCTTATTCTGTTGGTGTAGGCGAGGCGGGCCAGGTGCCCGCGTTCTAGGTCCACCTCGTCGATCCGAGTGACGCCGTTGGTGGCATACATGACGCCGTCTGCCCATGCCATGCCCATTCGGTGCATCCTAGCGCTGGGCGGGTGTTTGGCTGGCTCGACATTTCGTACCTTGCCCCAGGTGAGGTCAACGCTGGCCAGCTGGCTTTTCTTGTAATCAATGCCCCACATGGTGTCGCCGTCCCACGCTAGGCGGGAGATGTTGTTGCTTAGCGTCGGGCCTCTCCTGGCAACGCCAGTCTGCATGTCCACCGTGTATAGCCGCCCTTTGGCGAGCATCCACATGCGGCAACCGTCCCACTCGATTTCGTACGGCTCCAGTCCCCACTGGTCAACTTCGAGTCCGAAGCTGTCAACATCCGCCACGTGGGTATCTTTCCCGTCTTCCATGCTGATGGCGTAGATCGCTTCGTAGAAGACGTCGCTCACTGTGTTGGGTATCGCGAAAAGGGTTCCGGCGTCGTCCAGGTGGCTTACGCACGTGCAGAGGGGTTGCGCGGGCGCGTAAGTGGGCATGGGTTGCGCCGTCGGCCGTGGCGTGGGCGACGGCATTGGTCGCGGCGTCACGAGCGCCCGTGTGGGCCGTGCCATTGGCCGGTTTGTGGCCGTCGGCATCGGCGTCACGGTGTGGGCGGCGGTCGGCCTCGGGAACCGGATTGGCGGTTCCTTGGCCTGCGGGGCGGCGGCCGTCGGGGCGGGTTGCGTGGTGGAGGTCGGCCACGACCTCCCGGCAGTCTTGTAGTCCACCGTCGGCGCATGCGTGGGTCTGCCGTCTTGGATCAGCTCGGGCGGTGCCCCGCAGGCCGTGAAGACGGTGGCAATTATTGCCAGCGTGGCTAGTCCCGTTGATATTCTGGCCAGAGTCTTTGGCATGTTCAGTGGTCAAGGATGTTGACCCGGTGGGGCATCAGCCTTTGATGGCTTGGTGGCGGTCGATGGCGTGGCACAAACGGCGGCAGGCTGTTTCCTGGTTCTCGAGTTCCTCGAGCAGCAGGCGGCGCATGATTTCAAGGATGTTGGGGGGCATCGTGTGGGTCGCTACCCGAAGGGCCTTTCGCCCGTCGTCCGACTCCTCGTAGATTCGGCCGTCTTCGAGCCATTTGACGTCGTCGAGATCCGGTTCTTCGTTGGTCAGCCGACGCAGCAGGTCGAAGTGTTTCCGGACCGATTCCTCCGACGGATGTCCCAGCGGGGCCAGCGACGGGTCGTCGAACAGGGTCGGGTCGGCTTCGTAGCGCGCCTCGAGACGGCGGATGGCGGCCTCGGCGGCGGCGATGGATTCGTTGGCGATCAGGCAGTTCATAGCTCCTCCCGTTCGTCGGGGTTGTCGTGGTCGCAGTCGTCGTCGATGCAGGGCCGGCAGTTGCAGTGGCCGGCGGCGGCGTCCCTGTCGATGTCCTCCTCCTCCTCCAGGCGGTGTTCCTCGATGATCCGGCGCAGGACGTCCTCGTAGTCGTCGGCCAGGTCGTCTGCGTCCTCCGGCCGGCGTTCCGGTTGTGCCAGATAGCGTTCGCAGGCGGCGTGCAGCCGCCGGTTTATGGTGTCGCCCATGGCGTTCGCGTTCTTCCAGTTCCGGTTCAGGATTCGAACGTCATGCCGGGGCTGGTCCGGACATCGACGACTGCCACTGTGACGGTTTCGGTGCTCGGCGTCGCCGGCCGCGTCACCGTCTCGACCAGGAGGCTCATGGCGTGCTCCCGCGCCTGTTCGTCGGTCAGCGTCTGCGGCGGGTGGGTCTCCATGAGCAGGTCGTAGAGCGGCCAGTTTTCGTCGGCGTCGGCCAGCAGGTTCATGGATCGTCCGGGCACCGCCACGTAGGTCAGGCTGCCGTCGCCGTGGTTGACGAAGAAGGTGGCGTCGTCGCGCCTCGACACCCAGAAGGGCGACGAGATTTCCCGCGTCACGGTTCCTGTCACGGTCTGCAGGACGAGTTCGTTCACGATTTCCTGTGGGGTGGTCATTGGGGTTGCTTTGCTCCTGGTGGGCTGGTTTGTTTCCGGGTGAGGGCCGACACGGCCCTGGGCGTCAGTCCGGCCTGGTGCCAGGCGTGGAACAGTTCGAGACCCTGCCGGAGTGTTTGGACGCTGCGCGCCGGGCTGTTCATGCTTCCCTGGATCTGCGCCAGCGGGATGGCCAGCGCTTCCGGTATGGCTGCCGACACCACCGGCTGGCCTGGAACGATGTTCTCGCCCTCGCTCCGGTTTTCGGCTTCGAGCTGACGGGCTAGGTCCGCCACCGGGCTGCCGACGAACAGTGATACCAGCGTGTCGGCTGCCCAGACCGCGTGGCTGAGCGTGATGACGGTCTCCGTGGTGCCGTCGGTGACGGCCTTGGTTCCGCCCTCGCGAACTACATAGCGCCAGTGTGCGGGGCGGTAGTTGTCGATTCGGTACTCAGCTTCGCTCATGTTTGCCTCCGGTGATCGTCATGCTCACTGCCGGAGTTGCTGCGCGCCATGGCCAGCCGCCCCGCCGTGAACAGCAGCAGGAGTGGCGTTGAGCGCCGGATGTTCTGATGGATTATGCCGCTGGCATGAAGAAGGGGGCGACCGTTGTCGTCCCCTGCGAACGGTGCTTGCTTCGCCAAGATTGAAGGTCAACGTCGGTCGTTTACGGTGGAGTTCGCCGGCGGAGTAGCGCTTGGTGCGGTAGACGGGCGAGGGCGAGAAGCGGGGTTTGCCGTCGGGAATTTCGGCGTTGAGGGTTTCGTAGTGGCGGGCGGCGTAGCGTTCGGCGGCGTGCTTCACGCCGCACCAGGATGGGGGGCCATCCCGCGAAGGCGTGATGCACACCCAGCGGTGGTGTTGGGGCAGGTGGATGCCGCGGCGCAGGGCGACGGCGTAACGGTGCGGTGGATTGTGCATGGCTGTTCGGGCTTTCGCTTCAGGACAGTGTGGTGGACACGTGAAGGGCGGCTCGCCTTCACCAATGTGGGGTCCGGTTAGTCGCCGATGCCGCCGTCGTCCTCATTCAGTTCGGCCATGAGTTCGGCGACGGTTCCGGTGTTGACCAGGTTGCCGCTGGCTGCATGCGCCATGGCGGTGAGGGTCTCCGCGTTGGGTTCCAGTTCGGCGCCCTGCTGCCGGAAACGGGCGATGCAGGTCCGGTAGGTCGACTCGTCCGTTTCGCGGACGCGGGACAGTATTTCGTTGATGGGCAGTTCGATGAATTCGCGGATGCGGTGCTCGAAGCCTGGCGTGTGGTGCAGGTAGGCCAGCAGGTGGGATTTGTCGGCTGACATCCTTTCGAGCGTCATGGTCATGGTTTCACCTCCTGTGAAAGAGTGGGTTCGGCGGTTGTCGGAGTCGGCGGTGGCCTTGTTACATTGTGCAATAGGTTGGCATAGAACTCCGCAGAGACTCGTTTGGTTGTCGGGATGGGCTTTCCTGGGGTCCATGGCAGGGGCGCTGGGCCTGTCGGGATGGTGGATCAACGACGTGTCGGAATTCGCCGTTGCGATTTCGGATCCCGAGACGATTTTGCCGGCATTTGTGCTCAAAAAACCGCTCTGTCTACCCCGGGAGCGGTGGTTAATCGACCGGTAGACGCCGGTCCCCTCGCTAACATCAAAGGCATCAACCCGTGGAGGGCGAGTGCCCCGCTCAACGCCGGCTTCTGCCGGCAGGGGCGGCACGCCCTCCCAACTCTACCGACAAGGAGATGTCGAGATGATGAGCATGATGAAGAGAAGAACGCTGTTGCCGTTGCTGCTGGCGCTGGCGCTGCTGACCGTGATGGCGGCGTTGGTCTGGTGGCAACCGGCGGTGGTGCAGGGAGAGGGAGCGCTGCCGGCTCCCGAAGTCACACTAACCACGGCTCACTCGGAGTGTGACGTCGACAACCCGCGGGCGTACTTGGTCGCCACTCACGTGAAGCCCGCCGGCGCGGACTCCCTTGAGTACCGCATCAAGTGGGGCAAGCGGGCTGCCTGGAGTCGTTGGCAGGCCGTCAACCGTCCTGCCGGTGAACCTTGGGCGGTGAAAACCGGCCGTAAATTCTTCGCCAAGCCTGGCGAGACGTACCGCATCCAGATGCGGGCCATCGACGAGGACGGCAATGTCGGCCCCGTGGCGAGGGCGGTCTACTACTACCCCACCAGTTTGACCTTGGCTGCTCCCTCGAACGTGAGGGTTGCCTACGGCGACGACTACACGGAGGCTCGGGTCACGTGGTCGGGGAGCGTGGGCAGCGACGGCTGGTTTGCCGTCCAGAAGCGGGCCATCGGCGGGAAATGGCAGGTCGGCGCTTGGGAGCGCTCCAAGCGTGACGGCGAGGCCTATTACCATGACGTGACGGGGCTTGACGCGGAGAAAGGTTACGAGTTCCGCGTAACGGAGCATTCGTCCAGCTGTGAGGCTAGTCCCTGGTCCGACGTGGTGGTCCTGCATCTGGCGCCGGAGCCGCCTTCGTTTGCGACATCGACCGGAAAGGCGGGACGGGCCGGTGACGGCCACATGATGGGCGTCTGGATCACGGCTCACCAGGACAGCGCTGCTTACCACGTCCTGACCGTGGGAGAGGGCGACGACGCCAAGACGGTTCGTGAGGATATGCACCGTTTTCCCGTGGAGGTCGGCAAGGCGTACCGGGTCTGCGCGGTGGCGGGCAACGAGCGTGGCGAGAGCGCCCCTAACTGCCGGGCCGTGGCGGCGGCGATCACTTCGCCGATTGTGGACTTGCGCCTGAGCATTGACACGGAGTCGACGGGCCGTGAGACGTCGGCTGCGTTGACGGCGACTTGGGGGCTGATCCCTGTGATCAATGCCGGCCATCCCAAGGTGGATGGCACTGTCACGCATAGTCCGGCGCTCTACGAGGTGTCGGTGCGTGAGGCTGGCTCCGATGCTTGGGAGCGCCGGAGTACGGAGTATGACGAACGCGCCAATCCAGTTGAGCTTATCGGCGGCTTGAAGGGCGACACGGAGTACGAGGTTGGCGTCCGCACCCTCTACTACGGCGAGTCCGACTACCGGACAGCGACGGCGCGGACGCTGCCGCTTCCGGTGCGTAACGTGCTGGTGGGCTTCGTTGCCGATGACCCCAAGTCAATCAAGGTGTCTTGGGCTGCGCCGTCGGACGGTGCGCCGTCTGGTTACGTGGTCACCGTGCGGGATCAGGGCAATAAGCGCGTGGCGCGGCACAAGCCGTCTGGGGATGCTCTGGGGGTGTCCATCGGTGGTCTGGTGGCTGGTGAGCGGTATAGCGTGAGGGTGAAGGCGGTGGCGGCGTCGGGTGCGCGTAGCGCGGCCAGCTCATGCCACTTCGAGCAGGGCAATGAAGGTTCGCAAAACCGGGTTACTCAGGATCGCGGGCATAGGAACAAGGGGGTCAGTTGTGCGGCGACTACGGCAGAGTAGCGCTCCTTGGTGAGCGCTGCATGTTGAACTTTAGACGGTGGGAACATCGGGCATCAGGATGCCGCTGGAGGCGCGTCCCGCCTGATGTTCGCCGGTTCGGGCCGACCAGAACTGGTTGGCCCGGTTTTCCGTTGCTCGACACAGGCTGCGAATTTGAGCGTAGTTCGTTTAGGAGATGGTCGGTATTCGGAGGTTTGAACGATGGAAACCATGCTCTCTTTCAAGACAGTTAATCTCAAGCTGCTTGGACTGTTGCTCACGGCAATCCTCATTGCCAGCGTCGCGGCAGTGCCGGCCGTCCTGCCCGAGCCCAACGCGCCAACTGTGGTGGCAACCGCCAATGCCGGCGAACTCCATGTCGCTTGGGATACGGTCCCAGGCGCCCGTTTCTACACCGTTGGCTGGATCAACCGCAACGATTTTCTGAGCGTCGGCAGCGGTGGGGAATGGATGAGTGAATTCCACTACGCCACCGTGCCGGCGTCCCGGACCAGTTACACCGTGAGCGGACTGAAAGCCGGTGAAGAATACTGGGCCATTGTCGGTGCGCGTACGCAGCGAGACGGCGGCGACGCTACGAGATGGTCAGCGTCATGGTCCGGCTTGGTGACGACATCAGGCCAACATGGCGAGGGTTTTTGTCCCATCACCGGTCTGCCGCTTCCGCCCGAGGGGTATCTGTCTGTCGGAGATGTCGTGCAGAACGACTTCGGCGATCAGTTCCGCCTCGATGCGGTGGAGGAATACGTGCCGACGGACGACGATGGTGAGGAGGCGCCAGCTCCGCTTGGGTGGAAGTACGTCGCAGTCTGCGCCGCGGTCGCAGCGGGTTCGGAGTATTCACTGACCGTGCTTCCCGGTAGCACCTACAACGTCGACACCGACGAAGGCCTGGGCTTCCTGTATGACAGCACTTGGTGGAGCGCTGAGACAGTCGCTCCCGGCGACCAGGCCGAGGGATGTGACCTGTGGCAGGTGGTGGAAGGCGCCAGTAACGTGGTTGTGGCCCTGTACTACTGGCAGCAGTCGCCCACCCTGTATCTCGTTGACCTGGCCGAGTCCGGCGCGCAGTAGCGGTTTCGACCCTGCGGACTGCTTCATGTCCCGGCGCTGAGATGCCGTCCGCCAGGTGGTCGGTTCTGCGCAACCATTGGGAGATGTATGATGGCAACCACTGCGACAACCTTCGTTTGCGCCAAGTGCGGGCACACCGAGTTTGATACTGACGAGTTCCGCGCCACTGGCGTGAATTTCGCCAAGTTCTTCGACGTGCAGAACAAGAAGTTCACCACCGTGTCGTGCAAGCAGTGTGGCTACACCGAGCTCTACCGGGGCGACACCTCCACGCTGAGCAACATCTTCGACTTCATCGCCGGCGGCTGAGGCTGGCCCGTGCGGTCGGGCCAGCAATCCGGCGGCGCGGAACGCGACGTATCAGGGCCGTAGAGCCCCTGGAACTGCCCAGAGGCAAATTCCTCTATCATCGGTCGAAAGCGGCGTCTGTGTGCTTCTGGTGGGCCAAATAGACCCATTGCGGCGGAGGTTGCATCATGAAAATGCGTCGGTTGCTTGTGTCAGGAGCCGTAGGCGCCCTGCTGGTGCTCACTGCGGTGCTCGTCGTCGCTTGCGGCGGCGCGTCGGATGGCGAGGTGTTGCGTTCGGACAAGGCTCGGATTGTGCCGGCGGGCAACGGGAGCGAGGTGGAAGGCGCGGTGGTCAAGGACGGGGACGGCACGGTCCAGAGCGTCGAGAACACTGATGCAGTTTCGGACGAGCCGGACGCTCTGACGGTCCGGGTTGCGGAGATTCTGGGCACGGACCCCCGGGCCACCTCCGACGCCATGACCCGGGTGGATTCGACGGGGCCTGCCGCTGTGGACGGGGTAGTTGTGGACGGTCGCGCCGGCGAGCCGGACGCGGATTCGATGTCCGTGGAGGCCGAGGGACTGTCGTACCTGGAGTACGGGAGCAGGCTCGGCGTGATACTCGGGGTGGATGGCGAGCGGGCGGCGCGGGCCGTCGCCCAGGCCTACGAGGAGCTGTACGGGGTGCAGCGGGAACTTGACGACAGCGGGAGTGGAGCGGACCAAAACGGCGGTGAGGAGTCGCGTTTTCCGAAAGCCCGTGACTTGTCCGCGGACGGCGGCTCGGATGTCGATGCGCTGGCGCGAGACAACCGCGAATTCGCCTTCGACCTGTACCATGCCCTGCGGACCGCTGACGGCAACCTGTTCTACTCGCCCCACAGCATCTCGCTGGCCTTGGCCATGACCTACGCCGGGGCCCGGGGCGATACAGCGACCCAGATGGGCGATGCGCTTCGCTTCCCGTTGCCCCAGGAGCGGCTGCATCTGGCGTTCAACGCCATTGACCTGGCGCTGGCTTCCCGCGGCGAGGACGACGAGGGGTTCAGGCTGCACGTGCTCAACGCGGTGTGGGGTCAGCGCGGCCATGGGTTCAGGGACGAGTTCCTGGACGTGCTGGCGCAGAGCTACGGCGCGGGGGTGCGAACGGCGGATTTCGCGACTGCGCCCGATGCAGCCAGAGTTGCCATCAACGACTGGGTGGCGGAGAACACCGAGAACCGGATCAAAGACCTGATCCCGCCCGACGTCATCAACCCGCTGACCCGGATGGTGCTCACCAACGCCGTGTACTTCAAGGCGGCCTGGGCCCAACCGTTCATCGCAACGGCCACCCGCGATCATCCGTTTGAACTGCTGAGCGGTGGCAGCGTCGATGTCCCGATGATGATGACGGAGGCCGACCTCGGCTATGCGGCCGGCGACGGGTACGTGGCCGTGGACCTGCCCTACGAAGGAAACGAGATGTCCATGACCGTCCTGGTGTCCGACCGGGGGCGCTTCGCAGAGTTCGAGGAGTCGCTGGACGCGGCCCTGGTGGAGCGGATTGTCGCGGACCTCGTGGTCCGTCCGGTTGAGCTGGACCTGCCGCGCTTCGAGTTCCAGTCGCGCTTCCGCATGGCCGAGACCTTCAGGTCCATGGGGATGACCGATGCCTTCGACAGCGGCGCGTCCGACTTCTCGGGCATGGACGGCCTCTCGTGCGCTGCCGGAGATGACGGGTGTCTGTACATTGGGGACGTGGTTCACCAGGCCTTTGTGTCGGTGGATGAGGAGGGCACCGAGGCGGCGGCGGCCACCGCGGTGATGATGCAGACGGAGTCGGCGAAACCCCGTCCGGTGTCGGTTACGGTGGACCGGCCGTTCATCTTTCTGATCCGCGACCGGGCCACGGGGACGGCGCTGTTCGTGGGACGGGTGACGGAACCGTGAGCCACCAATCGTCACCCTGCGGGTGCCGCCGCCCGTGCGGTACGGTTGCAGAAGGCCTCGCCGGCCGCTCATCGGCCCATCCGGCGACACGCAATCTAGGCACCGGCTATCGCCGCGATGTTAATGAAGGCGTAATCGAAGGGTTGGAGCAGTCCGGTGTCTTCGTCGATGAAGAGCCAGAAGGCGAATCCCAGGATGCCGGCGGCCAGTCCCACGGCTAGGCCGGCAAGGGCGGCCCTGCGGGCGCTGGTTCTTCTGGTGGACCAGCCGCAGATCAGTCCGGTGCCGACGCCGCAGATGATCGGGGTTACGAGGTACCCGAAGGAGATGCCCAGGACGATGAAGACCCAGATGAACATCCTGACGCTCGCGATGGTTGGGATTGTATGCCATGGTCGTCGGGCGATGGGCGGCGGTTGATCCACCTCAGGTGCAGGGCGGGCGTACCCGACGCTTGCTGCGGTATTGTACCGGCAAACGCGGGCGGAGGCGTTGACCGCCCTCCGCCGGGCCGGGGACGGGGTTTTCCGGCCCGCAAAGCCGGCGGCCCCGATCTCTCGGGGCCGCGTCGGTGGCGGATGCCTCACCTGGAGGGTATGTTGTAGAGTTCCGCATAATCGGTGCCGTAGACTTCGCGATAGTCGTCGTGTCTTGGCGTGACCTGGACGATGTAGCTCATGGTCGGAGTTCCGGTCGTCTTCACGTCGAATTTGATGTTGCTCGCCCCATGCGGCACGGTCACGTGCCTGGGGTACTCGACTGCCGAGACTCCCGGATCATTCCATGCCACGACGATGGAGAATTCAACGCCGCCTTTCGGACCTCCCCGGCCACTCAGCCAAATGTTGACCTCGTGGTCCACACCTGCGGCCACCATGTCGCCCGACACGTAGATGCTATTGATGGGGTTTCCGTTGCTGTCCTCGGTCGGCAGGCTGCCGATGTCGCCGTCCCTGACGAAAACGGGCGTTGAGCCGGTGTTGTCGACAACGCGCACCGACGCAAAGGTGAGTGTGCACTGTATCTCGCCCTTGTCCCATTCCCAGTCGCTGTCCTTCGCGCCCGTCACCGTGAAGCTGGACGGGTTGTTCCAGCGTTCCGGCGCAACGGTCAGGATCTCGGGCTTGACCACGGCTTGGTCGGAACTGCACGACAGTTGGATGTCCTCGGCGAAGGCCGTGTCGGACTGTGGTGTTAGGCTTGCGGCGATCTCGCAGTCTACGAATGGGGGATTTCTACGTTGGTAGGGTGTTCGGGCTGGGTGGCGCTGTTTTCAGGCAGTCGGGTTCTCGAAGAGGGCGGGTTATCCCTGCGCGTGTGGGGGTCCGGTCCATACCGTCCTCATTAATCAAGAGATTTACATTTGTACGGCGATATGGCGCTCATACGGCGTTCCAGGCACAACGAAACGCTGGCAATGGACGTTTTCGGTATTCCTACGCGGGTAGGGGAGGGTAGTGTTTTAGGAAACTGCCGAGTCCTGGAGTAGGATTATCCCTACGCGTGTAGGGGCGGTGATCCTGTCCGTGCCGACAAGTCCAGAGTTGAGGGTTATTCCTACGCGTGTCGGAGGCGGCGTTGAAGAAGCCGAACCGCGACGGAGCCATCGGGGTTATCCCTACGCGTGTAGGGGGTGGAGCTGTGGGGGTGCTAGAGGGCGTGGTGTAAGGGTTATTCCTACGTGGGTAGGGGGTAGAGACAGGTAATCGGACGATGAAAGGCATTGGATTATCGCTACGGGTGCGGAGCTGATGATGGCCTTGTGGGCGGCCCCGAAAGTCCGGGGCCGCTTATTTGGGTTCGGCTGCGGGATCAGGGTATCCGGATCAGTAGAATCTGTTCATCGTGCCCGGGCGGCTTTCCGCCGGTTGAAGTCCAGCCCTCTTGATGGGTACGGATGAGGACACCGAGCAAGTCGTTGGGATGGTCAAGGTGCCGGATATTTTGGCGAATATTGAGGGCCCCGTTCCCATGAGGCACGGTTATCTCTTGCCACTGGCTGCGGCGGTCGGCCTGGATCAGGTACTCAAACGTCAAGCCGCCCGGCGGCGCTTCGTTGCTCAGCCAGATGTTCATCTGGTAGTCAACAATAGGGCCGGCGGGTTGCATGTCGCCGGTGGCGTACCACTGGTTGAGCGGTTCGCCCTTCGCGTCTGTCCGTGGGATGCAGCATACGTCGCCGTCCTCGACGAAGTAGGGTACTGGCTCACTGGCGTTGACGGCCTGTACGGCTGCATTCCAGATCTCGCATTCCAGAGTTCCGTATTCCCATTGCCAGTCGCCATCGCGTGCTCCCAGCACGGCGAATGACGGCGGGTTGTTCCACTGGTGGGGCTCGACGGTCAGTGTCTCAGGTCTGGTTACCACGTCGTCGCTCTGGCAGCCTATCGAGACCGGCCCAGTGAACGGTACGCTGAACTGGGGGGTCAGTGGGCTGGATCGTTCCAGCCACGTGGTTTCCTCGCCCACCTTGAGGTATTTCTCTTTGAGGGTGATGGTCGTTTCGTCGTTGTCCCGGTAGGTGAAATATGCGTCTGGTCCATGGCGCACGCCGTCTCTTTCGACAACTGTGAGATTCAGGTAGAAGTATTCGACGGTCTCCGCTACCTTGTCGTCGAGTAGTTGAACCGACACTGAGGCTGAGGTTTGCCCGGCTGGAATCGTTCCCACCCACTTGCCGGCGGTGTAGTCTTCGCCCGCCGTGGCGAGAACTTGCGTGGCTACGTCCTGTCCCTGTTCGGCCCGGCGGCGGTGGGAGAGCTTTGACGCTGCGTCGTTGGCTGTCACGACGAAGGTAACGTCGTGGCCGACGGGCCCGTCCTTCAGGTCAACGGTGATGGTCTTCGACTTCTCGGAACCCTCCCAGGCTCCGTACATTGACGGGTTGAACCGTACCTTCGGGAGGTCTACGTCCTCGATGGTGAGTTTTGCTGTCGCCGGGCTTCCCACGGCGTGGCGTTCGTCCGCTGCCGGTTCTTGGATCCGCAGCGTGAGGGATTCCGTTCCCTCGGCAGCGCCGTCGGTGGCGGCGTCGACGTGGAAGCTCACCATGTTGACGCCAGCCGGAAATGTTACGTAGTAGGGCAAGCTGCCGTCGAGGTCCTCGTTGTTCACGGCGGTGCCTGATTCTGCCCAGACGGTTGCCGTGAAGCTGTGGTCGTGGTTGGTGTCCGCCACGAGCGTGACGCGTACGCTTTCGCCCTCCACGACGTGGTACGGCCCGTCGTGGAACGATACTGCCGGGTTGCTGTCATTGGCGGTCATGAGAGAGACGGACGGGTTCGCTGGTGGGGCGGCGAATCCTGCCGTGGCTGCGCCGGCGGATTCTGATCCTGGTCCGCCGACGACGGCGCTGGTGGCCGTCTCCGCCACGTTGGCGATTGTCTCAACCGGCGGGATTACCGTGTCCTGGACAACCGGCGGCGCGTTCTGCTTGACGTAGGCGACGTAACTGCCGAGGCCGCCGCCGGCGATGGCGAGGAGGCCCAGGCCCATCACGGCGCCGATGACGACGCCCCTGGTGTGTCGCTTTACCCAGGTTATGATTCTCCCGCCGTTCTGCGGCGGGGCGTTCGCCCCGGCTTCCGGGGGCGTGTTCGGCGTGGCCATGATGCTCTGCTCCTTTGCGGATATGTCGGCTTGGGTAGGTTATGGGTTCCTCGTCTCTTCTCGTTTTGCTTGGTGCGGCCACGTTGGCGTGAGCACGGTTGCACCCCGGGGAAGTTGTCCTGACCGCCGGTGGTGGCATCCGGGATGTCGCTGGGCGTGGAGGTGGCCCCGACACGGGTTGATGATCTGATGTTAGCGAAACGACCGGGACCTACTGGTCGTTTAGGCACCGCTCCCGGGGCGGTTGGAGCGGTTTCACGAGCGCTGAGGGCGGCGATTTTGTTGCGCTGGCAACCGGAAGTAGCCTGCCGGGAAGGGCAGGCTCACCTGGGCGCGGAAATCCAGCGCCAATGGTCGGGCCGCGCTCATCGCCCGCGCCATTCCCATAAGGATGGGAATGTTGTCCTGGGTGGCATTGGCCGCTTTACTGGTTACGGCAAGACGGCCCCATCACCCAGCGCACCGCAATCCGGCGCGCAGACGCTGGTGGACGGCAACGGGTGGTTTTCAGCGTCGCCGCCGGACCATGGCAGGGTGAAATCCGTTCCCGGACTGCCTGCCCAGGTCATTGGATCCTTCCGGCCGATTTGCTTGAACTGTCCTCAACCGACCCGTTGCCGTCGGACTTGGCTGGGCGCCGGTGGAGTGGGAGATCGCGGAGGCCCACCCGGCGGGTCATGAGCGCCAGGGCGGCGACGCCGTGCTACCATCCGGGCATGCGTTCGACACGTTCACCGCTCACGCTGGGCGCGTTGGCCATCGCCGCCGCGTTGCCCTGGTACGCCGTGTTTTCAGGAACCTACGGCCTCTACTTCTACGTCTTGGTGCTGGCGCCCGAAGCCGGACGGGTCCGCCGGGGATGCGGTGGCCACCGGACTGTTCTACGCCTCGGTCTGCGCCGTCGTGCCGCTGGCCGTCGCCCTGCTGGCGCTGCTGCCGGCGGGCTTGGCGTGGGCGGCGTTTCGCCGTCCGCTGGGCGGACTGCCGGGCCGGGCGGTCCGGTGGTGCTGCGTAATCTCGATGTCGTTCGCGGGAGCCTACGCCGCCCTGAGTGTCGTCGCCATCGTCTGTTCGCTGGTGCTGGAAGGCGTGGACTGGCCGGTGTGGGAACCTTTAGGTATGGCGGCAATGCTGGCTTTCGGCCTGGCGGCCACCTGGCGGACGTGGCGTTGGCTGGCGCTCCCGGCAAAACCGTGCTACTGTCCCGGCGGCGTCCGATAGGACGTTCCCACGTTTAGCCCCGCCGGTTTCGCGTTGCCGCCGGGGCGTATTGCTCGCTTCTGGAGGGATGATGACGACAGCGGACTCGATGATTTACTGCGTGAAGTGCAAGGTCAGGACGGAAACAAAAAACGTTGAGGTGGTCACGAAGAAGAACGGACGCGACGCCACCCGGGGCGTTTGCGGGACCGGCAAGTATCGAATCGGGAAGTGAGCGGGGCGCGCGCGATGGCTAACGCGCGAAACTCGGCCCGGTGACGGAATCCGGCAAAGACGTGGGATCCGCGGCAGCTCGTAATGGCGGGATTTCGTCGCCCCGCAGGACGGAATCCGTCCCCGGCCGCTACGAAAACGGGCCGGCGGATTCCGTCATTCCGGCTTTTGCCGGAATCCCCGCACAGCGAGGTTCACGTAACCGGCCTTGTGCGAACGACTTTTCCCGGGAAAACTCGGCGACATGGAAGTTGCGGGAGCATCATGAGTAACGATTATCAGGAATTGGGATTGGTTCATGGCCTGTTTAAGTTCGAGGTGATGAAGGCAACGGCATCGCTCATGTACCTGCTTGAAGGTATGGAAGCTCTGCGCGCAACTTCGTTGCATCCTTGGGCTGGACCGATGCCCACTCAGCCAAGGCTATCCTACGCTGCGGTAATGCCGGTTGTGGGGGGGAATGATGTACGTGCGGACGATCTGCTCCTGACCGGAGGGGACTCCGAGCAACTGGCATACAAGGGCTGGGTCGTGGATGTGTATGACCGCATTTGGGATGGCTATTACCGCAAGGCCACGAAGGATGCATTGATACACATCGGCGTGACTAATGCTATTAGTCCGGAAATGACCGTGCTAGGGGACCTCAGACACATTCGCCATGATTTGGTCCACAAACGGGGAATAGCTACTGATGGGGAGACCGGCAAGTGCGACATTCTCAAATGGTTCAAGCCTGGAGACCGAATGGTTTTGGGTATGCGACACGTTTTTGACTTCATGAACCAAATGGGTTGGGTCTCTGGTGATACCTACAATCCGACTGGTTCATACAGCGGATGGACCATTCGCATGGAAATGGAGGAAGCCTTGAGGAATGACTCTGGCCGGGAGTTGATTTCCATCCGAGTTTCTCGCACCGAGGGACCCGACGGTGAGTCGCAAGCCGTGGTGTCGTATGTGTTTGATAACGGAATTGCCGGGCACATACCAGTGGCTCATCCGTACATTACGCCATTTTTTATATATGCCACGTTGGAAGAAGCGAACCGGGTGATGGATGAAAGCGTGATTGACGAGCAGGGAGACCTCAGATTCGGGGGATGCACTGTTGGGGCGAGCGTTCTGTACGAGTACGCGATCAACACCTGCTTCAATAGGGAACCAGGGAGCGGGAGGGGTATTTGGAGCGGGCCATATAGAATGCGTCGATAATCAGGATAGCCGAAAGCGTAGCGGCCATCTGACTCCACTGTGATTCGCCCCAGCGGACGCGGCAAAACATGGCCACAGGGACGCCCAGGACGGCCCAAGACGCGATTCCCCGCCGAAAAGCACAAACAAAGCCACCCGGACGGGTTTTAGGGGCTGTACGGCCTTAATTTGACACGGCCAGTGCCGCCCAGGAAAACCGCCGCCACAATACTGGCGGCGGTAGGGTTCTTTCAGGGCGGCAATCCGGCGTAGTCGCCGGCGGCGGCTACTCTGCGGCTTTGGGCGTGGTGTGGTCGCCCTTCGTCCGCACCCACTTGCTGGATCGGTCGCTGCCCTCGTTGTAGTCACCGCCGGTGAAGGAGCGCACGAGCACCCCGGTGGGCACGCTGATGCCGTCGTTGGGCCCCACGGCCTTGGGGTCGGTGGGGGTGGGCCCACACCCCTGACGCAATAGGAACCGGCGCCAAGATCACGGTGCGTCTGAGGTGGGCGCGGGACGGCGGGAAATCCATCGGAACACCCGTGCCGACAGGTTCGGAATGGATTCGTGCAGCATCATATAGGTGACGGGCACAGCCACCAGGGTGAGGAAGGTGGAACTGATGAGGCCGCCGATCACCACCGTCGCCAATTCGGCTCCCACCAACCCGCTGGTGTCGCTGAGAGCCAGGGGGAACAGGGCCAGGATGGTGGTGAAGGCGGTCATCAGGATGGGGCGCAGCCGGGTGCGTCCGGCGAGGATGATGGCTTGGGCAACGGCGAGGCCGCGGGAGCGCAGCTGCCCGACGAACACTATGAGCACGATGGCATTGGTGACGACTATGCCGATGAGAAACAGGAAGCCCATCATGGAGGGCAGGCTCAGAGCGCGGCCGGTGATGGCGAGGGCGACCAGGGCGCCAACCACGGCCAGGGGCATGCTGAGCACCACGATGAAGGGGTCGCGCAGGGAACCCAGGGTGGCCACCATCACCAGATAAACCAGCGCCAGGCCGACGGCCATGGCCAGGTACACGTTGTTGAACTGCTCCTGAATATCGCTGGCGAAGCCGCCCTGGCGTATGGTCACGGTGGGCGGGAAGTTCCCGTCGGTGATGATCCGGTTGATGCGGGCGCCGACGGCCTGGGCGTCGCGGGCTTCGATTTCGCCGGTGATGGTGACGGAACGGTCGCCGTCGTAGTGGGTGACGACGGCAGGGCCGACGGTGGTCTTGACGTCGCTGATGGAGCCCAGGGGAACCGGGCCGAACGGGCTGGCGATGGGGAGGTTCTGGAGTTCGGCGATTTCGTCAACCCGGTCATTCCTGCCCCGAACCACGACGTCGTAGTTGTCGCCGGACAGGCTGACGTCGGCGGCGTCCTGTCCGTAGGTCCAGGTGCGGATTTGCTGGGCGACGGCCAACGAACTGACGCCATAGCGTCCGGCTTCGGTGGCGTCGAGTTCGAAGGTGAGTTCCTCCCTGCGGTCGCTGACGTTGGTTTTCAGGTTGACGACTCCATCCAGCGGTGAGATGCGGTCGACCAGGCTGTCGGCGGCGGCCTGTACTTGGGTAAAGTCGGCGCCGGTGACGGTGATTTCGATGCCGGCCTGGGGCGGGCCGCCGGATGCCACGAAGACCTGGATGTTCACGTTTTCCCGGTCGGGCAGGTCTTGGCGCAGTTGGTTGGCAAAATCTGCCGGCAGGTTGTCGGTAAGGGCCAGGGAAAAGCCGGCAATGCCGAAGCCGGTTTCCCCCGTGCTTGGTCCGAAATCCTGGCTGCTCGACCCCATGGTGGCCTGGTAGGACGTGATGTAACCGGCGTCCACGTAACGGTCCAGGGTCTGCTCAATGGCGCGGACTTCCCGGAACATGGCGACCACGCCGGTGTTTTCGGGCATGGTGACGTCAATGTGGATAGACTCGGCCTCGCCCGACGAGAACAGGGTAATGGGCAGGATTATGATAAGCGGCAGGCTGGCGCCGACGGCGGCAATGCAGCCCAGGATGGTGAGCAGGGGGTGATTGAGCGCCCACCGGAGCGCGGGCGTGTAGATGCGCTGGAGCCTGGTGTCTTCGGAAAGGGCCTCCGCTTCATCGGCCATGTCGCCCCGGCGCAGCAGCAGCGACGCCAGGGCCGGCACCGCGGTCAGCGCGACGAACGTTGACGCCAGCAGGGATACGCATACCGTCTGGGCGAAGGGCAGGAAGAACTCGCCCACAATGCCGGGGATGAACGCCAGCGGCAGGAAGACCGCCACCGTGGTCAGTGTGGACGCCAGGATGGCCGGTCCGACCTCGCGAGTGCCGCGAATGGCGGTGGCCAAGCCGGGGTCTTCGCCCGACGGCGAGGAGAACTCCGCCCCTTGGGCGGGGAAGCGCACCCCGCCGGCCTGCGTGTGACGGTAAATGTTCTCCAGCACCACGATGCTGTCGTCCACGACGCGGCCGATGGCGATGGCCAGGCCGGCCAGGCTCATGAAGTTGACCGTCCAGTCGAACACCGCCATGACGAGCACGGTGGTCATCACGCTGAGGGGTATGGAAACGGCGATGATCAGCGTGGGGCGCAGGGTGTTGAGAATGCCTCGAATCGCGGACGGGCGAAGCTGGAGCAGGAACAGGAAGATGGCGACTACGGCGATGGCGAACCCCAGGCCGCCCTGTCCGACCACGCTGGTCAGCTGCGCTTCCAGTTCCGGCCCGTCGTTGGAGAGAATATCCAGCTGAACGTCGGACGGGAGGTTGAAGTCATTGACGACGGCGACCAGTTGCCGTGTAACCTCGATGGTGTTGCCTTCGGGCAGTCGCAACACCTGCAATGCCAGACTGGGCTGTCCGTTGGTGCGGGACACGGTGTCCGATTCCGGCGTGTCAATTTTGACGCTGGCAACGTTGGAGAGCAGGACCGGAGTGGCCGTGCCGGCGGAACCGGGCGCGAGCCTGACGTAACCCACGGGCAGGTTGCGTATCGAGTCCAGGTCGGCGTAACCGTGATAGGAGCGCAGGCCGATGGCGCGCTCGTCCCGGTTCAGCGTGCCGGCGCTGAGGTCGATGGAATTGTTGCTGACGGCGTTGACCACGTCCTGGATGGTGAGGCCGTGCTCCTCGACGCGGGCCGGGTCAACCACGACGGAAACGCGTTCGGGCACGCCGCCCTCTACGGCGACGTCGTACACGCCGTTGACGGCTTCCAGGCGGGGCCGGATGGTCTCGTCAACGACGCGCCACAGGGCCGGAATGTCCCGCTGGCCGCTGACACTGAGCTGCATCACGGGAAAAGCGTCGGAGGTCAGCCTGAGTACGGAGGGATTGCCGGCGTTGTCCGGCAGGTCCAGGCTGCCGATCCGGCTTCGAATCTCCTCTTCGGCGGCGGCAACGTCGGAGCCGGTTACAAAGCTGGCGGTGACGCGAGACATACCACCGGTGGAGATCGAGGTGACGCTATCCAGGTCCGACATGCCGATGATGACGTCTTCCACCCTGGAGGTTACTTCCCTGGCGACCGTGGACGGGTCGCCCTGCTGGTATGGGGTGACCACGTACACGATGGAGAAGCTGATTTCGGGGAAAAGTTCCTGCTGGAGCTGCTGGTACGAGTACACGCCGGCGGCCAGCAGGAGCGCCATTGCCATGATGGTCACGGGCTTGCGGCGCAGGGCCAGTTCAGTCAGGAAGGTCAAAATCGGTCCTCGACGATTGAGACAGCGTGGCTGCCGCTAAAACACCGGCCGATTGGGCGGCGTGGCAAACGAATGACGACCCATAAACAGTGCCAATGGGTTGATCGGCGACCGGTCTAGCCCGAACCGGCCGGCTGGGGCTGGCCGGGTGGCGCCGGCCGGCGGCGGGTGCGCGGCCCGTTCAGCGTCCGGCCGATGATGGTGTAGCGCACGCCGATCTGGTAAGTCACGAGCACCAGGGCGGTGACGCCGGCGCACACCAGCAGGAACTTCAGGTGGTAGTGGATGGGCCACCCGACCACCAGCCACTGGCCGACAATTACCAGGGGCAGGTGCATCAGGTACATCCAGTAGGTTGCATCGGAGAGGTAGCGCACGGCGAAACTCTCCCGAGCGGCGACCCAGCGAAACAGCCCCATGGTGCCGAAGCACATCAGCCAGGCGAAGACGGCTTCAACCAGCCCGCCGGCCAGCGTCAGCCAGTTCCTGAACAGGAAGGCGGTCTGATATGGATAGGCCGCAAAAACCTCCGGGTTCCGCTCCTCGTACAGGTGAAGGAGGTAGATCCCGGCGACGAAAGCGGCCGCGGCGGGCAGCAGCGCGACCGTCCACCAACGGCGCACCGCGATGTTCTGCCGGTAAAAGAACGCGCCGAAAATGAAGAAGCCGGCGTAATGGGCGAACAGCGCCGGCTCCGGCACGATGCCGACGGCGGTATCCGGTCCGAAGACCGGCTCTGTCATCACCAGCGAAAGCGCCATGGTCGCCGGAATGACCAGCCACCAGGCCGGATGCCGGAATTGCAGGCCCAGCCGGGCCGCGATGATGAAACAGCCGGCCATCAGAAGCAGATACCAGAGAAACCACAGGTGACCCAGGAATTGAACCCATACCAGCAGCAGGGTCCACAGCGGAAAGTCGTAGGGAGCCTGACGCCCGGCGATGAACGCAAGAAACAGGACGCTGAGGGGCAGGATGGTGAAGCAGGAGATGACAAAGGGTATGCCGACGCGCCGCAGCCGCTGCATGCCCAACTCCCGCAGGCTCCGCCGCTGCCAGAGCAGCGCGCTGAACAATCCGCTGAGCAGGAAGAACACCGGCATACGGAAGCCGTGGATGGCGTCCAGCAACAGCCGGTACGTCGGGTCGCCGGCGGCGGTCGGGTCGTGGAGCGGCCATAACCACACCGGTTCCGGCATCACGAAAAGGCAGGTATGCAGCACGATGCCCAGGAACATCGCCGCGGCCCGCAGGGCGTCGAGGTCGTAAAACCGCTGCGACGGCCGGTTCGCGCTCGCCATGCAATGGGCCTCCTTTATCGCACCGCCTACTGCCGGGGTCGCACCTGGATTTTGAAGTTGCGGTCCGGGCTGGGCACCGGGGCATGGCTGATCTTCAGCCGGTAACTCGGCGGGTCCAGGGTGATGTCCGCCCGGCGCAGCAGCGTGGCGATGGTGAGGACCATCTGCACCTGGGCAAAACCCTGCCCCAGGCAGCTGTGGTGCCCCAGCCCGAAGGGAGCGAACACGCCGGACTGGACGTTTTCCCGCCGCTCCGGCGAGTAGCGCTCGATGTCAAAACGCTCCGGGTCGGGAAAGAACTCCGGCAGGTAGTGTGGAGTGGCGATGGCGATCAGCAAATCCGTCCCCGCGGGAATGCGGCAGCCGGCAAAGTCGAAGGAGTTGGTCACCGTGCGCGACAGCGCCGGCACGATGGGCCACATCCGCAGGGCTTCCAGGATGACGCCCTGGGTCGTGGTCATTTCTTGGATGCTTTCCGCGGTGATCTCACCGGCGGCAAAAAGCCCGTCCGCTTCGGCTTGCGTCCGCTCCAGCAGGTCGGGATGCTTCAGCAGGGCGTAGAGCGCAAAGGCGGTGGTTGCCGACACCGTGTCCAGTCCCACGATGAACGGGCCCATCACGTTGATGAACAGGTCCGTATCCGGCAGGAAGTCGGGAGCGGAACGGTGCAGTTCCAGCAGGTCGTCAACCAGGTTGCGGTCGGCGCCGGCGCGCAGTTCCGACTCGTGGACCGCCAATACCTGCTCAAAACGCAGCTCCAGACGTCGCCGCGCCCGCTTCACCCGCGGCATCCGCATCATGAACTTCGGCAGCCGCCGGGACAGATGCACCATCTCCATCGCGTTGATGAAGTCAATCACGTCGTCAACGTAATCCAGCGACGATGTTCGGGAGGCCAGCAGGCTGACCTGTTCGGTCATAATCCGCTGCATGGCATAGAAGGCGGGGACCGGGCGACCGGGCGGCAGCTGGGCCAGTTCCCGCTCCACCACGGCGACGGTTTCCGGCACGTGTTCCAGGATGAACTGACGCGAGTAGCCGTCGCGCATCGCTCCCCGCAGGCGTCGATGCTCGGCGCCGTCCAGCCCCGTTACGATGTTCGCCGCTCCCAGTTCGCTGCTGAACCCCGCCCAGGTTTCCCGGGTGCGCAGGTGGGACTTGCCTTCCCGCATCATGAACTGGTTGGCTTCCTGACCGGCCATCACGACGATGTTCCGCCCAAAGACCCTCACCTCATATACCGGGCCGTGTTTCAGATACTGGTCGGTGAAGAAGGCGCGCAGGTCTCCCGCCAGCTTGTGGGCGTGGCCGATGACGGGCAGGCGGCCGGATGCCCGGGGCCACCCGCCGCCCCGTTCCCGGATAACTCGTCGCATCGCCTGGGACTCGGACAGGCTCAGGTTGCGGATGGCGTCGGTTACCGACCGTCCGATCAGGTCCAGCCGGGCGACCACTTCGATCCGTTCCTTGATCTCTTCATATTCCGACGGGGCAAGCATCCGCTGGAAAGCTCCACAGGAGTGGGTCAACCCGACGATCATGGCGTCGGCCGGCGATGGTATCTCTTCATTGAATAGTACGCCCATGACCCGGTCGTGGATTGCCCGCCCGGACTCCGCGTCCGCCAGCGGATACCGCCGGGTGCGCGCCACCCGACGGGAGAGGGAGAACATCGCCAGCCCCTCGTCGGTGTCTAGGATGCCCTGGGCCGCCAGCCGCGCCAGGGCCTTGTCCCGCAACTCGTAAGCGGATTCAGCGATGCGCCTTACCCAGAAGGTCGCGGGGGCAGAACGGGAATTCAACTCCGCGGCGATGTCGGCCAGGACGGGGTCCAGCAGGTCGTCGCCCACCGGCGTCGGGTCGGCCAGGATGAGCGCGTCGACGTCCGTGTCAATGCGGCCTTCCAGGGCCAGGTCCATCAGCGCCGCCCCGGCCAGGGCGTAGCCCAAGGTTCGGGGCGACGTCGAAAACTCGCCGGTTTCATCGTCCAGCAGCAACAGCAGCAGTTCTTCGGCCAGTCGGAGCATTTCCGGTAATTCTCGAGATTGTTTCGACCCGGCGGTGGCAGTCTCCGCTAATCGGCCGCTGCGTTGGTGCGCGGACGTCCACCGCCGGGCATTGCATCGGCTACGCTGCGGCCTTCGGGGTGGTGTTCTCGCCCTTCGTCCGCACCCACTTGCTGGATTGGGCGCCGCCCTCGGTGCAATCGCCGCCGGTGAAGGAGTGCGGGGATACCCCCGTCGCCACCCCGTTCTCCAGGCCGGTGATGGTGTAAAGGCATAGCCCCGACTGGCGCCGCGACTAATGATACACATCCTCACGTCACATAAAAGTAAAGTCAAAAATGAGTTTTATAACGTGGTGGTCACTTTCCGGCCCAACCTGCTAGAATTGACCCCAAACGGCCCATTTCGCCCGATCTGCAGGGCCGCCAGGGGGTGAGAAATTGGAGAACGCCGGCGAGTCGTTGGGGAGAGAGGAATCGCCGGGAGACCGCCTCTCCCGGCTCAACGAGGCCAGCCTGCGCATCCATGAGAGCCTGGACGTGGACACGGCGCTCCGGGCCGTCATGGACGGCGCCCGGTCCCTGACCGGTGCCCCCTATGCGGTGATCACCACCCTGGACTCGGAGGGCCGGGTGGAGGACTACCTGGCCCGGGGCCTGGACCCGTCCGACGTGGAGCGGATGTGGCGGGCGCCGGAGGGGACCCGGTTCTTCGAGTACCTGGCCGGCCTGGCCGGACCGCTGCGGGTGGGTCCCCTGGAGGAGTTCACTCGGTCCATCGGCCTGGCCGAGTTCCGCCTGCCCGTGGTGTTGACCGCTTTCATGGCGGCCCCCATTCTCCTGCGGGGAGCGCGGGTGGGCCACGTCTGCGTGGGCAGCGACGAAGCGGGCTTTGGGTTCGCCGGGGAGGACCAGGAAGTCCTGGCGCTGTTCGCCTCCCAAGCGGCCCAGGTCATCGCCAACGCGCGGCAGCACCGGGAGGAGCGGCGGGCCCGGGCTGGTCTGGAGACCCTGATCGACACCTCCCCGGTGGGGGTCGTCGTCTTTGATGCCAGGACGGGAGCGCCCGTCTCCTTCAACCGGGAGGCCCGCCGCATCGCCGACGGCCTGCGGGACCCGGAGCAGGCGCCGGAGGACCTGCTGGGGTTGATGACCGTCCGCCGGGCCGACGGGAGCGAGGTCTCCCTGCGGGAGTTCCCCCTGGCCCGGGTGCTGGGCTCCAGCGACACGGTGCGGGCGGAGGAGATCGTCATGGCGGTCCCCGGCGGGCGCAGCGTCACGGTGCTGCTCAACGCCACGCCCATCCTCTCCGAAGGGGGAGAGGTGGAGTCGGTGGTGGTCACCATACAGGACCTGACGGACGTGGAGGAGGCGGAGCGGGTGCGGGCCGAGTTCCTGGCCATGGTGAGCCACGAGCTGCGGATGCCCCTGACCTCCATCCGGGGGGCGGGCACCGCCCTGCTGGAGACGGCGGCGGAGCTGGACCCGGCGGAGATGCGCCAGTTCTTCCGCATCATCGTGGACCAGTCCGACCGGATGCGGGAGCTCATCGGCGACCTGCTGGACGTGGCCCGCATCGAAACCGGCACGCTGCCGGTGGACCCGGAGCCGGCGGAGATTGCGGCCCTGGTGGACCGGGCCCGCAACTCTTTCACCGCCGCCGGGGGGCGGAACGTACTGGAGATCGACGTGGCGCCGGACCTGCCCCTGGCCCTGGCCGACCGGCGCCGCATCGTCCAGGTCATCGGCAACCTGCTGTCCAACGCGGCCCGCCATTCCCCTGAGGACTCGGTGATCCGGGTGAGCGCGGAGAGCGTTGGAGACCACGTGCAGGTGTCGGTGGCCGACCAGGGACGGGGCATACCCGCCGAGGACCTGCCCGGCCTGTTCCGGAGGTTTTCCACCAGGGAGGGGGAGGGTCCCGGCGGCGACACCGGCCTGGGGCTGGCCATCTGCCGGGGGATCGTGGAGACCCACGGAGGGCGCATCTGGGCGGAGAGCGACGGGCCAGGCCTGGGGGCTCGCTTCGTCTTCACCCTGCCGGCGGTCCGGGAGGCCCAGCCCGCCCGCAGGCCCCGCACCCAGCGGGACGGCGGGCCGTCCGGGGGAACGGTGCTGGTGGTGGACGACGACCCCCTGACGCTCCGGTCGGTGCGGGACACCCTCTCCTCGGCCGGGTTCCGGCTGGTGGTGACCGGCGACCCGCAGGAGGCGCCGTTGCTGATGGCGGAGGAGAGACCCTGCCTGGTCCTGCTGGACCTGGTGCTGCCGGAGTGCGACGGGGTGGAGCTGATGGGGGACCTGCTGGCGGTCTCCCGGGTGCCGGTGGTGTTCCTGTCGGTGTACGGGCGGGACGAGGTGATCGCCCGGGCCCTGGAGGAGGGAGCCACCGACTACATCGTCAAACCCTTCTCGCCAACGGAACTGGTGGCCCGGGTGCGGGCGGCCCTGCGGCGGTTTGAGGAACCCCGGCGTCCGGAGTCGGCGGGGACCTTCACGCTGGGCGAGCTGGTCATCGACTTTGAGACTCGCCGGGCGACCCTATCGGGGCGACCGGTGGATCTGACGGCCACCGAGTACGACCTGCTGGCGCAGTTGGCGGCGGAAGCCGGGCGGGTGGTGCCCCACGACCGGCTGCTGCGGAGGGTGTGGAGTCCGGGCAAGCCGGGGAACCTGCGGGTGCTGCGCACCCATCTGATGCGGCTGCGCCGCAAGCTGGGAGAGGACGGCGAGAACCCCAGGTACATCTTCGCCGAGCCTAGGGTTGGCTACCGGATGCCCCGGCCCGACGCCCAGGAGTGGCCAGAAACGTGAGCCCGCGTCCCGGTTGAGCCGGCCCGAAGCGGCGCTGACAAATCCTACCGGAAGTTGAACTCTTCGTAGTGAATGTTCCTGCCCGGTACGCCCCAACGCTTGAACTGGCGTTCCATGGCGTCCATCATGCCCACCGGCCCGCACATATAGACGTGCTTGTTCCCGACGTCGCCCCGGCAGAGGCCCGCGATTTGCTCCACGCTGAGGTTGCCGTCCACGGACGAAACCCTGGGATGGTAGCGGAAATTGTCATGTCCTCGGTCGGCCGACGCTATTTCATCATGGAACAGCAAATCCTCCTCGCCCCGCACCGTGTAGAACAGATCCACGTCGGCAGCCGGAGCCTCCCCGAAGTCCCTGATCCAGCTCATGAAGGGCGTGATGCCGATGCCGCCGGCCACCCAGATCTGTTCCGGCCCGCCGGTTTTGTAATTGAACCGGCCGTAGCAGCCGTCCACCCGGGCGCTGCCGCCGGATTCCAGGTTGGAGTTCAGGTACCGGGTCCAGTCCCCCGAAGCCTTTATCGAGAAGCGCAGGGTCTCCTCGTTGGGCGAACAGCTCACCGTGAAGGGATGCGGTTCTTTCAACGCTCGGTTGCCGGGAAAGCTGATAAAGGCGAACTGTCCGGCGGTGAAGTTGGGCTTGCGACCCCGGGGCCGCAGGGTAACTTCAACGGTGGTTCCGTTCAGCCGGCGGATCGATTCCACCACGAAGGGGAACCTGCTCTTCAGGAAGATGGCAAATATCTCGGTGTAGAGGTAGCACACCGCTCCGATGACGGAAGCGACCGCCAGATAGCCCAGGAGGACGGGTTCGCCAAGAACGTAGGAATCTACGGTCAAGGCGTGGATGAATCCAATGACGAAGAAAAGGCCGATAAATTTATGCGTTATCTGCCACTTGTTATAGGAAAAGCGGGTGAATCTCCCAATCAGCGGCAGGCGCGGCGCGACGGTCAGCAGCACCAGCAGCAGCAGTCCGGCGAAAGCCACCAGGCCCAGCGTCTCGCCCAGGATTGCCAGAACGCCCGGCGGAACCGAGAGGTTCTGCAGGAATGACACCGCAAAGGTCATCGGTATCTCGGTTTCCGCTCCCTCCACCTCCATGCCGATGGGCATGACCAGAAAGTGGGCGACCACCAGGAGGAGCGCCGCCAACCCCGCGTTCTTGTGGGCGTGGTACATCTTGTCCAGGCCGCCGAAAAAGGATTCCAGGTAGCGGGGCCGTGTCGAAAGGAACAGGGCGCAGGCCATCAGGACCATGGCCGTGGAGCTGATGATTTCCGCCGTCAGGTGACGGTTGTAGCCGGGCGGGGTGTCCGGGGCCGGCGGCAGGAAAACGAACCACAGGACGATGTTAGCCAGCGCCAGAATGATAATCGCCGTATTCCCGATCCACGTTTTCTGCATCATATTGCCTCGTTGGCGCTGGAGGGCGCTCGGGTCGACTGTTACGCGCCGCAGCCTCATCACCCAAGGCCCGGCGGCCAGCGGTAGCCCCAGCAGACCGGAGTTCCGTCCTGCTTCAGGGCGCAGGCGTGGCGCTCCCCCACGCTGATCGTGTCGAATCGGTCTTTGCTCGGCGGTTCAGTCTGTCGGTCTGAGTCAGATCCCCAACAGAAAGCCCTTCCGTCGAACGCCAGGGCGCACGAGAAGCCGCCTCCACTGCCGACCGCCTTGTACGGGCGTCCCACAATCGGTGGGTTGGAGACGTCATAATCGTAGCCCCAGCAGAGGATTGATCCCTCCGGCGTGACTCCGCAAGTGTGGGAATCGCCGGCGCTGATTGAGGTCATTCCTTCCAAGCTGGGTGGCGACGCCTGGCCCTGGGAGTCGTCGCCCCAGCAGACCGGAGCGTCGTCCGAAAGGCGCAGCCCGCAGGTATGGCGGTACCCGCCGCTGATGGCGGAGAGCCTCACGCCGTCCGGCGGGGAAGACTGGCCGTGCTCGTCATCGCCCCAGCAGACGGCGGTGTTGTCCGGTCTGAGCCCGCAGGTGTGGTACCTGCCGCTTTCCACCGACTTCAGGATCTCTCCCGCCGGAGGGGAAGACTGCCCACGCCTGTCGTTGCCCCAGCACACCGGCGTTCCGTCGTGGCGCAGGGCGCAGGTATGGTCAAACCCACTGCTGATTGCCGTAAAGGCCTCTCCCGACGGCGGCGTTGACTCCCCATGCCAGTTGCGGCCCCAGCATACGGCCGCGCCGTCGTCCCGCAGGCCGCAGGTGTGGTCGGCCCCACCGCTGACGGCCGTCAGACTGCCCGCAACGGGCGTGGTTGGCTGTCCATCCACGTAACGCTCACCACCCGGTGGTGATGCCTGCCCGTAGTAGTTGCGGCGGCCCCAGCAGACGAGTTTTCCGTTGTCCCGTATGGCGCAGGAGTGGTCGGGGCCCACTGCGATGGATGTGAACGTAGCTCCAACCCCCCAGGGTGGTGGGGCGCCTCCCCAGCATACGGGGGTTCGGTCGAGAAGTAGTCCGCAGGTGTGTCTCTCATGGGTGCTCACAGAGTTGAACAGTAGTCCGTCGGGCGGCGGGCGCTGGTCGGCGTGTTTGCCCCAGCAAAGGACCGTATTGTCGAAACGCACTCCACAGGCTTGCTCATCGCCGATGCTGATCGTGGCAAATTTCTCGCCCTCCGGATTGAGGTGGGCGCCGTAGATGGAATTCTCCCCCCAGCATCTGAGCGTCCCATCCGCGCGCAATCCACAACTGTAGTCGTATCCACTGCCGATAGCCGTGAATCGCTCGTCCGGCGGAGGAGACGTAAATCCTTCGTCGTAGCGGTCATTTCCCCAACATTGGGCGGTCCCGTCCGGACGGAGCGCGCAAGCGTGCCACGACCCGGCGGCGATAGCGGTGAATGACTGGTCCCGAGGGGGAGATGCCCGGTCGTCGCGGTCGTATCCCCAGCACACCGCCGTTCCGTCCGACTGGCGTAGACCGCAGCCATATACCTGGTTGATGCTGATGGCGCTGAACCGCTCGTCGGCGGGCGGAGAAGCTTGACCATAATTATTCCGTCCCCAGCAGTAGGCCCTTCCGTCTCGGGCCAGGGCGCAGGAATGCCAATCCGCCAGCGACAGCGCGGTGAAGGTTTCGTCCAGGGGCGGTATGGTCGGTGGAGGCGGCGGGGGAGTCGCGTTCGGATCGTACCGCTCGCCCGCCGGTGGTGATGACTCGCCGAACTCGTCCGGCCCCCAGCACAGGACCGAACCGTTGGGACGGAGACTGCAGGCATGACGCGCGCCCAAGCTGAGCGTCGCCATCGCCACCTCATCGGGCGGCAGGGAGTCGTCCCGGTCAGTCCCCCAGCAAGCCGTAGTACCGTCTCGCAAAATCCCGCAGGTCTGGACCCCCCCTGCGGAGATGGATGCGAAGGCCGCTCCGTCTGGAGGCGAGAGCAACCCATCACCGGCCCATGCCCGTCCAGCCCCCCAACAAGCGACGCTGCCGTCCTCGTACAAGCCGCAGGTATGTGTCGACCCGCTGGTGATCGACGTGAACCGCGCATCTTGAGGAGGCTCCGTCTGACCCAGATCGTAGCCGTCGGCTCCCCAACAGACCGGCGCGCCGTCCGGTCGCAGGCCGCAGGTATGAACCAGACCGCTGCTTATCGCAGTGAACCGTTCGCTCGCCGGCACGTTCAGTTGGCCGTACTCATCATCGCCCCAGCAGAGCGCGGTCCCGTCCAAGCGCAGACCGCAGGTGTGCGTTCCCCCGCTGCTGACCGAAGTGAGCGCCACTCCATCGGGAGGCGAAGCCTGGCCGAAGTCGAAATCTATCGCGCCCCAGCACGCGGGAGCGCCATCTGCGCGCAGCGCGCACGTGTGGACCGCGCCGCCGCTGATGGCCTCGAATCGCTCATCTGCCGGCGGCGTTGACTGGCCGTGAGCGTCCATACCCCAGCATTCGGCGCCGCCGTCCTCGGCTCGAAGCGCGCAAGTATGCCAGTCGCCGCTGCTTATGACAGCAAACTCTCCTTGAGGGGTCGGGGGAGACGGCGGAGCTCCGGTTCGAACCCGTTCCAGCCGCCGCAGGTCGTGGTGGGGACGCTCCCCACCGGGAGGCGATGACTGGCCGGAACCGTTGTAGCCCCAGCAAACAGCGGTGCCGGTCGTGCGGATGCCGCAGACGTGATAGCCGCCCACTGCGATGGAATCGAACCGGCCTCCCGGGGGCGAAGTCGGGGAGTCTTCGTACCCGGCTCCCCAGCAGATGACGGTTCCGTCAGCACGAATGCCGCAGGTCCGGTCGTATCCGATGCTGATGGACGCGAACCGGTGCGGCGGCGGGGATGAACGCCGGTCTTCGTCGGAGCCCCAGCACACTGCCGTTCCATTCGCCCGGATACCGCAGTTGTGGGAAACTCCGCTCTCTATTGCGATGAAGGTCTCGCTGTCCGGCGGCGAAGCTTGGCCGTCTTCATCGTAGCCCCAGCACTCGGCAGCGCCGTCCGGCCTCAGTCCGCAGGTGTGCATGGCGCCGCTGCTGACCATCGCGAAGACGCCGTTCGGGGCCAGCGTGGCGCCGCTGCTCACTGTCGAAACGGCGCCATCCGGGCCGCGCGTGGGGATTTCTTTGTCAATACCCCAGCAGAGGACTTCACCGTTCACTTCCAGTCCGCACACGTGCTCTTCTCCCGCCGACAGTGACGTGAATTGGTTCGGAGGCGGAGCGAACGGGGCTCCGTTTCGATTGCCGTTATAATCACCGCCACCCCAGCAGGCTGCGGTCCCATCGGGCCGGAGTCCGCAGGTTAGGGATTTCATTGTGGTCAGGGACGTGAATATTTCCCCAGCCGGCGGTCGGGTCGCTCCGTATCTCTCATCGCCCCAGCAGACGGGAGCTCCGTCCGGGCGAAGGGCGCAGGAGTGTTCGAGACCGGCCGCGACGTGGTTGTACATCTCCAGAGGGCGGGGCGCGTTGGCTTTGCCATAGTGGTTGTCGCCCCAGCATACCGCGCTGCCGTCTTCCCGCAGTCCACAGGAATGGAAATCGCCGCTGCTGATGGACACGAAGGGTTCCTCGTGGGGCGGGCTTGACTGGCCGCTGCGATCCGATCCCCAACAAGCGGCCGTGCCGTCCGTCTCCAACGCGCAGGTGTGCCCGCTGCCCGCGGAGATGGCGGTGAACCGGCTCCCCGCCGGGGGAACCGACTGTCCTCCCAGATTGGAACCCCAGCACACCGGAGCGCCGTCGGAGCGCAGACCGCACGAGTGAGCGTAGCCGACGGTAATCGATGCCAGTTGCGCGCCAGCCGGCGGCGAGGCTCTGCCGTCGCCGTCATAGCCCCAGCATGCCGGAGCGCCGCCTTCCGTCAGGCCGCAGGCGTGCCTGAAGCCGGCGCTGACGGCTGTAAATTTCACTTCCTCCGGCGGCGACGCTCGACCATACTCATCGTCGCCCCAGCATTCGGCGGCGCCGTCTTCTCGAACCGCACACGTGTGCTCCCAACCGCTGCTTACCATTATGAAACGGCCATGGGGCGGCGACGATTGCTCCCTATAGTTGCTCCCCCAGCAGCCGATGGAGCCGTCCGGTCTCAGCCCGCAAGCGTAGTCGCCGCCCCTGCTGTCACCGCTGCTGACCGATGTGAAAACCTCGTCCGGCGACGGGTAAGCCAGACTTCCCCAGCAAATTGCGGATCCATTCTCGTCGAGCACGCAAGTGTGGTCACTTCCGCTGCTGACGGCGATGAACGTCGGTGCGACGTAGGGAGCCGGCTCCGGCGCTGGAGGCGCTTCCCCCGGTCTCCCGTGAGCGGGTGGAGGCGCAGCGGGCTTGAAGGGGGTCCGCTCGCTGCGGGGAATGTTGTAGGGTCCAATCACGTCGTAAGCGCCGATGCTCTCGTAGTAGGCTCTCAGCCCATCGACGCTTTCGATCCTCTTCCCGGCAAAGGCGTCGGTGGCTCCGGCCATTTCGATCCGATTTCTGAGGCTGTCCAGCGGTTGGCGATATTCGGGGTCGGATCTGGGCGTCGCGTACCGGACTGCCTCCACCGACCCGTCATCAGCGACCTGCAGGTCCCATTGGGCTACGGTCTGCCAGCTCTCTACAGCTATCGATCCGTAGGAAGCCGCGCCCATGGGCGCCAGGAAGACGACGTTCTCCCTGCCGCCGATGATCTGCGCCAGAAGGGCTTCCATGGCCGCCGCCTCCGTTTCACGACGACGTTCGTATTCAGCCTCGTCCGGTGGCAGCTCGTACCGGTCGGACCGGGACGCGCGGACCTCAAGGAGTTTCCTGTAAATCTCATACGAAGTCGATGATCCCAGACCGTCGTAGGCGACCGTCACGGTGGGGTGACCCGCGCCCAGCAGGTACTCCTGAACCTGGTAGTCCACATAGCAGGCGAGTATCTGAATTTCCGTGAACAGACCGCCTCGTACGGGGGAAAGAAAACTCGAAACCAGTCCAGAGTAAACCGGAGTTTCCAGCCACAGGCCAAGAACATCGTGAAATAGGGCTTCCAACGTGACGGCGGGCGGCAAGGGCTGGCCTTCTTCGACGAAAAGCCAGCTTCGCCAAAACTCCTCTCTCTGTTGCGCCGTCGCCGCTGTGCCCCGCCATTCGCAGCGGACCGACTCCCAGGTGGCAATCCCTCGCAGGGCTATGTCGACGGGATGGCTTTCCTTGAAGGGGACGAAGAAATGTAGACCGCCTTCAAGTATTTCCTCCACCGTCGGCGCGCTTTCGTCATCCGGCGATGAGGGTCCGCCCGCCCCGCCCGCCCCGCCGCCGGCATCGCCACCGAACGGATCGAGCCCGCTCACGTCCCGCTGCTCACACGCCGGTGATGGACTTGCGCAAGGCTCCACCGGAGGTGGGGGCGGCGTAGGCGTGGCGGTAACGTTTAGGTAGGGCCTGGCGAAGGGTTCCGGACCCTGCTGACGCGGTGCCACTGCCCGTGAAGACGATTCCGCAGTTGGCGTCAACGCCGGCTTGGCAGGTTCCGTCCGGCTTGTCGCAACTGCTATTTCCCGGTCGCCATCGAATGTTGACACCAACGCAACGACTGTCAAAGCCAACAAGCCGGTCACAGCCACCGTAACAATCGTCCTTGGTATTTTCATCGTTACCATATTTGGATGTGAACTGTAGCCACGGTTTTCGCCACAACTCTCAATTACCGGCGTGGGCCTGTTGACGGACTTGCGCGGTCGGGGCATGCTTTACTGCCTGCGACGTTGTCAACGGAATCACCTGCAGTTTGGCTTGGTACGCCCGGCGATGGTTTTGCCGGCCTCGGACAGCAGTTCTTCGGTAGTGGATCGGATCTGCGGGGCAAACCTCCCCGGCGCAGAGCGTGATCGACGCAACATTCGCCAAGCCCTGCCGCGGGGTCACCGCTCGACCAACCGCCAGCTTTCCATCTCCGATGGAACCGGCGTGTTGATCGGTACCGCAATTTTCTTGCTTCTGTGTCGTCTCGACGGGCCCGGTTCCTGAGCTGGCCGTCCTCCGGTTATTCGGCGGCCTTCGGCGTGGTGTTCTCGCCCTCGACCACGCACCCACTGGTTGGATCGGACACCCCGGGCCGGGACGTCAGCGGCCGGTTCTGACGCTCACCGCCACAGGAGTGATTGGAGCGCGGGGCCGATGGAGAACGCCCAGCGCATCCCCGAACCCGCGAACTTCGGTGGACTATGGTAAACGATTTGCGGATAACGTTGGTGTGACTTCCAACCCTTTTTTGGTGGAAATATGGTCACAATTTGGCCAGCAACCGACGCTGGATGATGGAAGAGCGAAACCCCTGTCTACCGACCCCACAGGCCTGGAGATCGCCGCCCTGCAGGAACGCCTGTCCCGCTTGAGCCAGGCCAGCCAGCGCATCAAACAAGGCCTGGACTTCGACGCCGTACTATGGAGGCGGCTGTAGGCTGCCATGGCGGTCCGTCGGTGCCCCACGCCGCAGGAGGGCTGAGCACGACTGCGACCGGCGGCGGGTGGCGGTGGAAGGGGAGCGAGGCGATTTCGCTACTCTGAAAATGATCAAGCGAAGACGTATGTCGTGATTTGTCCGACGAAAGTCGTATCAGACAGAACGTCCACTATGCATCAGTCGATGACCTGTTTGTTGCCCGCTTTTTGAATGTAAACATTCCCTAGTTTGGCCCGTGTTCGTTCAAAAAAGCGTGCCCCATTGGCGTAATCTCAAACCGATCACCCGCAGCATCTGGCCCAATTGATTCCACAAGGCCGTGCGACAACAGCCAATTTAGGGCCGTCAGCCATCTGTGGTTTTCCTTTGGGTCTTCACCTGCTCCCAAGAGAAAGAGGTCAGAGGCAATCAAGGTTCCGTGAGGGGTCTCTACCTTAGTGAAGGGGTGCTGGATTCCGTCTGTTTGTGCACGTGCCAGTAGCGCCACAGCGTCCGTGCTGGTCTCGAGGGGCAGTTCGCCATACACATTTCCTGCAAGGGTCTCCGTCGCTTTTTGGATGGCGGCGGAAAAGTCCCCCGCTTCTTCCCAGCCATTTGTGGAGAGGTCCACCGGGCAACCAGCGATTTGTAGTCTACCGGCTATGGCTTGTCGACATTGAGGGGTGTCTGCCAAACGAACTGTATGGCGCCCTATGACGTCGCTGAATCTTTTGATATCACCGACTTCGACAATCACCGTACTATTTTCGGACCACTGCATGGCAATGCCTAATTCGAAAAATACGTTTGGTCTCGGTTGACCAGACGGTCGGCTTTCTGCAGGCAGATCGCCCTGTCTTCGAAGACTGGGACTTAGGGTTACGATATCATCGGGTGTTAAAATTGCGATGGCGGCGCGTGCCTTGCCTAAACCAGCACTGATTATGGGGCCGACGTATGGAGAGGATTGGCCGGTCTCCTTGACAGCCTCCTCCCACTGGATCGGGTTGAGTCCTATGGCGACCAGGAAATCGGAAATTGCCACCCTAGCCTCTTCGTTACGCCCGTGAATGACGAACACATCGCTGTTCGTTGCCTGTGGGTGCTCTTCCGGCAATGACTGAGATTGAAAACCAACAGATCCCTGACCCGATTTGACCTTTTTCGCTTCTTGGAGACCTTCGAAGGTCAAAGAATAAATATGCCACTCTGGCCGGCCTGCTAGTGGCATTTTCTTGACTAACTCCATTCCTTCTAGGTTATCCATGATTACGCCAAGTTCGTCCCAACCTCCGCAACCTGAACGCGCCAAAATTCTGGCGTCCTCGAAGATATCCCGGATCAGATTGGGTTGATCTCCTACAAGATCAAGATTGGTCTTCACCAAACCCCTGTCGTCCCTTAGCTCATACTGCCTACCCGGCCCGCCGCTGTCAAAGTGGATTAGCACCGCTCGCAAGGCATCTTCAATTTCAAAGTCATTCTCTGCGTCGACGATGTTGATGATCTGTGGCGTGAGCATAGGGTTGAAAGTCCCCTGTTCTCTTTCGTTTTTCAACCATGCGGTTAGACCTGCCCGCTTGGAATACATCTCGTTTAGGTCCTCCAGCAGGATGTCCCTAGCTTCAACTGTTGCAGAATAGTATCCCCCTGCCCTGTGAGACAGAAATCTGGTTCTTTCCCCTTCGCTAAAATCCATAGCCGGCCATTCGGGCCAGAGCAAGCATGCGTTCAATTTCCAAGCCGGCAACTGAGGTACATCGGTGATGGGTCGCTGGCTCATGTGGAATCTCCTTTGTTTGGAGTGGCTCCAGTTGTTGATCATCTAATGGTGCTTATCTGGGCAACGGCCTTTCGTACATCATCCTAACCACGGAACGTGCCACCTTCAAGCCGAGGCGATTTCGCTACTCACTCATAAACGGATCGACTCGCAAGTAGAGGGGACAGTTCTGCCTCGATGAAACCGAATTAGCTGCATCAGGACCTCTCTAAAAAACACGCTAACAGACCGACTTGGCGGTCCCCATTTTCTGGCCGCCGATTCGTCCGGGTCGTTTGAGGAGAGGAGCCGTGGCCCAGGGCCTTTCACTGTCCTTCCCATCGAAAAAGCCATTTTGGGACAGGGCGTCCCGAAATTCACAGCCTTGTCCCAAAAAACATGTTACTGTCCCGTAATGCGTCCTAAAATAGCCATTTTTAGACAAAGCCGGCCATAGGGTACGCGCTGCTCTACGAGTTGGCGGTGCAAGCACCCCGGGTGCTGACTTACGGCGTGCTGCTCTATCGCGTGTGGGGTCCGGAGTGGTTGGGCGAGGGCTGGCTGTTGCGGGACCTGGTGAAGAAGCTGCGCCGCAAGCTGGGGGACTCTGCCGCCGGCCCCAGATACATCCTCACTGGGCCCAAGATGGGGTACCGCCTGGCAATAAGTGAGACGGCGGAGAAATCATCCCTGTCCATGTCAACCATATCGCCCCACGCGGATGATGTTGCCTGTCCCCCGCCGATGATTGTCTGAGTTGCTGAGGCCGGTCGGGAATTGCGCGGGTTTCGGAGCCACCTGAGCCCATGGGTCGTGTCCTGTTAGTGATCCTCGCATTGAGCTAGCCACCCTTCCTCTTGGGCCAGCTTCCAGGTGTGGGTTATCGCGATGATGACCGCATCCAGTGATTTGCCAAGTGCTTCTCGGAAAATCCCGTCATCGTCCGGAAGCGAATGCGCGGTGAAGTTCCTGGCCAGGCACGTCACGATGAAGGCCATGGCAACGAGGCCATCTTTTGAGCCTTGAAGCTCTTTGTGGTTCAGTACTGTGTTCAGCTTGGTCCGGAATTCCTCGGGGGACTTGGCGTCCAGCAGTTTGTTGGGATCCGACCGAACGCGGTCGAATTTCATGGCCCAACTTCTTCCGTGAATGAGCTTGGAAACCTTGTTGGTGAATCCGGCTGGCAACGCGTCTTGGACGGTCTTGGGAGGCAATCTCCTTAGTAGCTCTTCGTACCCGGTCAATATGTTCCTGACGTTTGAGTAGGTGTGTTCCTGGGTGAACTTCTCGCGAGGCTCGTCCACTCCGACGGCCAGTGTGCCGCTGAGGGAGGTCCTAAAAAGGCTGAATCTCTGCTGCTCACAGAAGTCCAGCAGAGCGTTGGCGTCGACTTCGGTAAATGGCCAGCTGGATTTGTCGTCTTCCTGCAATGCTTGGCTGAAAGCCCCGGGCGTGTGCGTGAGAACGTCGACTGCGTAATCCCTTTCTTTCGCCGGCGCGCGCATGCGCCGAAAGGTTTGCTTGTCAAAATAGTTCGATTGCCCGAGTTGGTCTTCTACCTGTTGCCACGACCAGTCTTGGCCCAGTTCGAGGAGGCGGCCGCAGTGCAGGATGTCGTACCGCAACTTGCGCGCCAGCTTGTACCGTTCGTCTCGCTCGTAATCTTCGTAAAGGTGTATCAACTGGCGCAGAAATCGGCAGATGTCGCTGGCGGCCAGTTCGAAGCGTTCCATGGTCAAAACGGCTGACTCAGCGAGCCTTCTCTTGTGTTGCCCTGCAGCGATGGAGGTGATTCGTCTGACGCCGTCTTTATCGGGGACACCGGCGAAGGTCCGAGCACGTTCCCGCTCGTAGAGCGTGATCCAGAACGACAGGGCATCGAAGTACGGCCTCATCCCGTCGAATTCTCGGAGCCATTCTTTTGAGGGGAAATCCAGCCATAACGTCCGTGCCGGGTCATCCGGAGGTAGGCGATCAACGAGAGCCGCGTACCGGTACAGGTGCGGGTGACGCTGAATGAGGTAGAGCTGGTGGACTTGCCAGTAGCCGTAGTAGTGTGCGGCGGTCGGGCGCTGGAGATCCTCGATGTCGGGAAGTGCCACCGCGTATTCGTCCCAGGGTTGGTAGTCCCCGAGGGTCGGTATCTGCAGGTAGGGATTTCCTCCGGAGTACCCGGCGCGGTCGAAGCAGTGAACCAGTTCCTCGTCGGCGAGGTCGTTGAAGTTGCGGAGGGCCCACGGGAACTTCTCGGTCAACGCGGCAAGTTCCGGCCATGACTCGAAGCAGTTCCAATCGTAGTCGCCATCCAATTCGCGCCGGTATGCTTCGACCACGTAATCGTCAGGGTAGATTACTCGTGCTACCGGCAGCATGACGCCGGTCTTTTCGTAGTGGGCCAGTTCTCGTGAGTCGATCTGGATGTTCAGGTCTCTGCAATAGTCGATGAACAGGCCCACCTCGGCGTATCGTTCTCCGTAAATATCCACTGAAATCTCCTACTGTTGCGTGGTGTCCCTATCGTGGTCACCAGCCCCGTTAACGGGAAGCCTGGCTTGGACGGAATGAGGGCAGTGTTCCAGGACTGGATGGCGGCCATTGTGTCGGATCATTTTGCAAACGGACCGAGGCTGGTGTCGGAGCGAGCCGGCAAAACCCGACCAGAACGCCGGCGTTACGGCTGTTTGTCCCCGGCCGCATCGGCACCTTGGTTGGTGGGGCCAACCATTGATGGAAGGCCGTGGTCTTGAGCCTCAATCTTTGGTGTAGTCCTCGACGAATCTGTCGAAAGGTTTTTCTCCGCCGGTGTAGGCGTCAATCACGGTGTAATACTTTCCGAGCAGTTTCTCGTAGTGGGAGGCGAGACTGCCGTTCACGTCGACCACGTAGAGCGGTATTTTCCGAAACTGTTCGCCGCGATTCCTGGGCCGCCGTGATTCCCACAGCAGTGTCCGCATGGCTACGTCCGTCGCCGGGAGCGAGTAACCGATGACGTACAGGTTGTCGGCCTGCGCCAGCGCGCTGTTCCTGGCTTGCCGCCAGAGGTTGCGCATACTCTCGTGCCCAAGCAATGTCGATTTATCATGGACCGGCGGTGCTATAAAGCGGCGTTTATCGCCCAACAGCTTTTCTGGGGACCCGATGGGTCTCATGCCAAAGTCGCAGTAGCAATATATTTGATCGGTATTTGATTCACCGTGCGGCTTGTACCAACTGACCGAACCATGCAGTTTGTAGAGCGTCAAGGCTTTGAGGTAATGGGTCGTGCCGTGAGAGTAGTCGCCCTCAATCGCTTGTGATGGCAAGATGGGAATCGGGAACAGGGGCGTAACCTGCGTATCATCGAGTGCGCCCACCAATCTTTCCACCAAGGTGTCGTAGTTGGCCGTCAGCACATGACTTTCCTGTTTCATCCATTTGTCGACCAGTTTTCCGACATTGGGGTTCAAGCCGTCCTTCACTCCGGCTCGTTCTTGGGCCTGGAGAACCTCCCCTATGCCGAGTTCCAGCCGCGCGGTGACCCTGCGCTTGCGCAACACTTCAATCGGGTCGTCGGACGGACCGGGTATAGCGTAGTACGAGAGCAAGGTCTCAACGTTCCCGTCGGCGTAGTCGTACGCTTCTTGGTTGAAGCCGTCTGCTGCACCAATCAAACCTTGGAGCAGTCCAAACAATTCTTGCATCGTTAGCATATGCTCGGAAACTGCCTTGGAAAACCCGGCTCCCAACAAAAACGCGTCGCTCATACGGTCCTCACTTCGCGTGCCGCATTACATGCACTGCAATGGCTGGAGGGTCCAACACCCGTACTATCACTACTGGAACGAGTGCAGCCTTGGCGGCTGGTCCGCCAGTTCTTCAGCTTGGGCGGTTTCGTTGGCCGTAAACAGAAACCGTTCGGCTGAGTGAGAGGTACGTCGGTTGATTTCTTGGGCCACGAAATCAGCGCCTGCTACAAACATCGTCTCAGCCGAGCCGGGTACCCAACTGGCGTGCAGCGCCGCTTGGGAAGAGATGGGGAAGGTGAGTTCTCCGTCGGGATGCAACAAACCTGTGTTGTAAGTGAAAGACAAGGGGTTGTCTCCGGTGAAGAAGGCGTTGGGCGCGTCCGCGCCGACGACTCTCCAGGTCATCATGTAGATCATATCCACCAACTCGAGTTGGATCCAGGGCTCCCGCATCGGTTCGAGGGAAGGGCAGTTTTCGCTGATGCCTTGCTGCCATGAATCCAGTCGTCAGCGCTGTCTGCTTCGTGATGTAGTTCGTCACAACTCACGAGGCCGGCCACATGCTCTTCACTGCTGGGGACTCTGGCGGCGGACGGCGAAGCTCGTTGGCCTTGGTTGCGCTTAAGTTTGTGCTAAATGCCGCCTGTGTCCGGACTGCCACCGCGTTCCAGTGCACTTCTGTTGGGTTGGCGGAGCAGGCGAGCCTATTCCGGAAGTATCATTATGGCCACGTCGTTGGCGGCGGCGTACTGAACGGCGGAGTCCAGGGCGTGCGCGCCTATTGCGGTCGCCCTTGTGGTAGTCGTCGTGGCCTTGGCCAGCAGGTCAGCACGGTTCTTGGCCCGCCGAACGTCGTTTTCATCCACGGTCACGGACGTTTCGGCCAAGACGTACTGTCCGGGTCTGGCGAGGATCAGGTCAGCGTTTTCCAGTTCGTCGGCCTCCTCGGCGGCGATGCGGCCAGCGGCGATGGCCTGATCCAAGAGTTCGGGGAGCCGGTTGTCGTCCGGCATGGTGATGGCGTAGATGACCCGCATGTCGCTGAGAGACAGTTGCCGTTGCGCGAGGCGGCTGGCGCGTCGCGCGGCCTTGCGCTCGTAGTCCGAGCCGATGAGGCGGTTCATGTTCCCGTCGAGGCGGGCTTGACCGGTTTTCAGTTCGGCGACGTCTCCTTCCAGTCGCGCCTGGCCGGCTTTGAGTTCCGCAACGTCCCCTTCCAGTCGCGCCTGTCCGGCTTCGAGACGGTCGAGGCGTTCCTCGATCTGACTGAGCCGCGCGTCGGTGGCAGCGATGTAGTCGTGGACCAGTTGGGCCAGTTGGGCGACGGTCTGCTGGAGTTCCCGCACGATGGCCGGCAGCTGCAGAAACTCCTGGTCCAGGACGTGCTGGCGCATGGCCGCCTGGAGCTGCGGGTTGTTCTCCATGGCGGCGAGGATGTCCTCGAAGGTGGCGATGGGAGTGGGAGTGGTCATCGACTTGCTCGGGTGCGGTTCTTTTGATTTTAGACGGTACCGGCGTCTTCCGCCACCGTCGTGGTCTCGTTTGGCTGGGCCTGGGCCGTCAGCAAAGTCGCCGTTTTGGGGATTCTATACGGAGGCTTGGCGGTTTCGACGCTGGAGTTGCCACGCCGGGTCAGGTGCGGGTGCTACGTCCAGCATCTGCCGCAGGCCGGTCAGCAGGTAGGGGTCGGTGCCGTCGTGGAGGATGGTCATTTCGGACGCTCCGAGAATTTGGGTCCAGCGAGGTAACCTTGGATGGCGCTGTTGCGGTTGCCGGTCTTCGCTAGGATGAGCAGTCGCGCGAGGTTGTGATGGTGCATCCAACAATCGACGACGCTTTGTACGTGACCTTCAATGTTTGTGATCCTGCCGTGGTCAATATCGTTCCGGTAATCGGCGGCCTTCCTGACCATTTCCTGTAATGCCTGTTCGTCGATGATTACACCGCTGTCTTTGCCGAGATCCGCAGATTGCACGGCCTTCACCAGCAGTTGGTCAAATGTGGGTCCGTTGCGAAGTCCGAATCGGTGGGACATATCCAAGCCGTTCCACCAGCGGGTAAGCGCCTGCAGGGTTGACTGTGCCGCGACTAAAGCCTGACCGATGGAGCCATCGTCGAGAACTCGTCGGGCTTCCACGTAGTGCATCACGACGTTGTTGAGATGTTCCCTGCTCGTGGGGTCAGAGTAATGATTCCAGAACTCGCTGAATTCGTCAGGCCACTTCCGCCAATCTGAGGCGGTCCAGTTGGCTTTCGGCCGGTCACGCGTGGGTAACAATTTAAGCACTCGAGCACGTTCCACCAGCCACCCATCAGTGCCGGCAGGATGGCATACGATTGTGGCTATTCCCGTCCACCGACCGGATTGGAACGACAGAAAATTGTACAGGGCTCCGATTATGTCGTCGTCAGGTCTGTCATCGTTCAACGTGAACGGCGAGCCATCTTGTTTTGTCAACGTAGCGTGGTACAGAAGTGGCGATTGGGCGTCCCAATCGGAGTTGCTCTCAGTGAGTTGGATTTTCCAAGTTCCGGCTTCCAACGTCAGGACGGTGTGTTTCGTTACCATGCCCCGTAGAGTGGCACTCGACAGGGTTGTGTCATCTTCGGGCGTTGGCTGGCTACTCCGGGGCAAACGCAAATCTGGCAGATCATTCAGGGTAGCGGTCGCCGACCTCATTTCCGTGTCGCTGGACCCACCTAGCCAGTCTTGTATCTCACACTGATAGGCCTGTACTGCCAACATATCTGAGCCGTGCAACGTGCGGCCTGGGCTCAACCACCAGATCGGTATTTCGACTTCGGTGCCTTGCATGACCAGTTTCGCAGCAACCTGCCGGAAACCTATACCCCAAGGCGCCGTTCCGTCGCCGTCGTATGCAAAGTACTCCGCGGTCAGGAACCCTCTGTCACTGGTACCGAACATCGCCACCCCTTCCTGGTGTCGGAGTACCCCATCCACCCACAACTCGGCAGGGTAAGGGACCGCCATCCGGTGGACGCGCAGTACCTGGGGCAGTATGGTCTTGTTCACAACTGCCAAGACGTCTTGATGCGCCTGCATTTCAGTTTTCACCTCGTTAGTCGCTCGGCATCAAACGCCGCGGGTTCGGCGGCTGAGCTTTTCGTCCAGTTCCTCTAGTCCAGCATACATCGCGTCCCATCGCCAGACGTGTGGCGCAGCGCATCTAATCTGTCTTCGTCCCTCACTTCATAGGATGCGCCAAGGTGAACCTTTGAACAGATCAATGTCAAACGGAGGATTCGGTTTGTCAGGATTCATGGCTTGCTCTACCTTGTGTTGTTCCTCTTCGTTCAACGTCGACCAGGAAGTCTGGCTGAATACGACGGTCTCACACATTTTGAGCAGGGTTCGCGAGACCGTCCGACCGGAAAGCGTGCCCTTGCCGATGTCAGGGTGAAGTGCAATGTCCAGTGGCTTGGATCCTGCCTCTTTGGGGAAATGGATGCAAAAGGCGTTACTGTTCGTGCCTGGCACTAGTGTGAATCCCCACAGGCCCAACTCTCCGGTGTCCGTTTCGTTGATGCCGAATTGCGCAGCCGCCAAGACGGGTGGCCCTTCCGAAACCCAGACTAAGTGTTGGTAATCCTTGCATTGCTCAGTGTTGCAATCCTGGTGGTCTTCATCCAAAGCGCAGAGTTCCAATCTCTGCTGGGCCAAAAAAATCTTGTTGGACACAGCCAGGAGTTTCTCGACGCTGTCACCCAGGATGGTTTTGCCGAACTGTTCGTCTACGATCAGTGCTCCTCTCGCCCACAGCTCTTTCCACCACCGTGACTGAAGCGCGTTGCGGTAGCAGATCAGATTCAATACGCGCGTCCGCGGAACGACGTCCATGTCAACGATTTTGTCGGCTTCTTGGAACAGTGCGTCGTGAGCTTTACAAGAGAAGTAGCCGGTCGATGCTAGGCTGATGCCCTTACGCAAAGGGAGCTGTGGATCGGGACTGAACCGGTAATTGTTAAATACCTTCATCTGATTGTCGTCGCCCGGCAGCCGTTTCAGGTAAGCGCGGGGTGTCAGATGGCCTCTGATAGCGGGACTGAGGCAGTCCGCGCCGGCTTGGCACTTTTGATACTGCTCCGGCCGCGTTGCCGCTAGAATCGCCTGTTCAAGCTCTATCATGTACCGGTTTTGCATCCGTAGGTGTCCTTTTCAGGTGTCTGGCCGTATTGCGTTCGATGATTTGATTTTCCCACTGCAATTCGGGTCGCGCCATACGTTTCCTCCGTCAGAAAACTTTGAGGTCTTCAACGTGGCTCGCGGGCCGCGTCTTGCTTTCGTTCTTGCCCGCCGTAAGGCGTTGCAGCACCCGCTGTTCTCCGTTGTTGCGGCGTGGGCACAGCCGGTACTTTCGCAGCGTGACGCGGAATTTGACTTGGGCGGGAACTTGGGCCATGAGTTCACAAGTTCCGTTCTTCGGGTTATCAGGTTGGGGCTGTTGGCTGTTTGATGTTATGGGCCCGCTTTGCTCCTTCGGGCAGGGAGGCCGTCGAGAACGCTTAGCCCGTTTCGGTTTCGCGGCCTTGGGTTTACGCTTGTTGAGCTCTCGTTTCGGCGGGCCTCGACAGGTAGCGCGACTGTGAATAAGAAGAGGATTTCATTTGCGAAGGGTAGATGATCTGCGTTAGCGCAACCGACCCGGAGTGAATCTGGTACATTGCGGCGGTGATTTTTGGATGACCATCGGAGTGCGATGATCGACGCGGGACAATCGCCAGTGCGCCTGCCGCTGGTCAATAAGCTGCTGTTCGCTGCCGACCACATCGGCTTGCAGGCCATGTCCTACTTCCGGCAACAGTGGGTGCTGTTCTTTCTGGCGCCGCCGGCCATGGTGGGAGTGAGCCGGGTCCCCGACGTGGGGTTGCTGGGCTTTGACGTTGACGCGCGGGTGATGGCCGGGATTTTGATCTTTGCCGGCCGGTTCGTCGACGCGTTCACGGACCCGCTGATCGGCTGGTGGAGCGACCGGACACGGAGCCGTTGGGGGCGGCGGATACCGTTCATCCTGTTCAGCACGCCGTTTTACGCGGCGTTCGGGGCGCTGGTGTGGTTCCTGCCCACTGAGGGAAGCAGCTGGTGGAACGCGCTGTACTTCGTGCTGATGCTGGAATTGTTCTTCACGGCGGCGACGATGTCCAGCGGAGCCCTGGAGGCGCTGGTGCCGGAGCTGACCAGGACGGCGCAGGACCGGATGAGCGTGGTGTGCCTGATCTTCCTGTTCGCGGTGGCCGGAGCGGGTCTGGGTCTGGTGATGGGCGGTTTCATCAAGGACGCCTATGGCTTCCAGGTTGCTGGGACGTTTTTCGCGTTGGTGGCGCTGGTGTTCCGCTACCTGTCGCTGCGGGCGGTGTGGAACCGCGCGCCGCGCGATACCGCGCCGGCGCAGGTTCCATTCTGGCAGGGTCTGAAGGACACGCTGCGCAACTCGCAGTTCGTGGCGTTTCTGCCAACCTTCGTGATGTTCACCACCGGGGTCGGGCTGCTGCAGGGCTGGGTGCCGTTTTTCGCGGTGGGAGTGCTGAGACAGGACCGGGACGGGGCGGCGTCGAGTTTCCTGTCCATGAGCGTCATCGCCGGAGTGGTGGCAGCGGGCATCGTGATCTGGGCATTGTTCGCGGCAGGGCGGGTCACCAAACGCAGGGTCTACGGGGTGTGCCTGGTGGTGAGCGGCCTGCTGTTCCCGCTGTTGGGGCTGGTGGGCCTGGCGTTGCCCGGCGGCCTGCTGCTGCAGGGGCTGTTGTTCATGTTCGTCGCCGGCATGCCCATGGCGGCGGTGTTCCTGCTGCCCAAGGGGCTGACCGCCGACATCGCCGACTACGACGCCCTGGTCAGGGGGGAGCGTCGGGAGGCGATGTTCTACGCGACGCAGAACTTCTTTGAGAAGGTGACCTACGCGCTGCCGCCGCTGCTGTTGAGCCTGGTGTTGCAGTTGGGAGATTCTGCGGAGCATCCTTTGGGGATCAGACTGGCGCCCCTGCTGGCCGGCGGGCTGGTGCTGGTGGGGTTTGCGCTGTGGCCGCGCTACCGGCTGCCCGACACCATCAACCGGGAGACGGTAACTGCGGCGGGGCTGCTGCGTCCGGCGGTTTGACGGGAACGAAACGATTCCTGTGTGGAGGAAACCGAGCTCGCGATTAACGCGTCCCGCAGTCCTTAGTAGCTCCTTAGTCCAGTATCCCGTCGTTGGTTTCTTGCTAATTTGCAAAGTGCCTTTGCCCTTGGCATTAAGCCGCTTCATTTGATGGGAGGGTGCGGCAACTACTTCCTGTAAGCGACCTTTTTATTGAGGCAACGCGAACTGGTGGGTTCACCTCAGGGCGGCTGGTCGCGCGGTCAGTGCCGATGTTGACGCGGGGGCGCGATTTGTCATAATCACCGGCTTAACCATGGTCAGGCCAACGACGGTCCCTGAGACCCGATATTTGGGAACCGGGATCCAACAGAGAGCGCACTGTTGATGAGAACGGCGGCGAGTCTGCGTCCACGCATTGTGCGGGTGATGGCGGCGCACCAGGGGCTCATAACGACCACCGAGGAGATCTACCAACTGGTATCTGATCTGGGCGTGCCAGGGTTTGACCCGAAGGCGCAGCGGGACCGCAACCTGGTCAACCGGGAGCAGTCGGACCTCTCCGGCAACAGCACACAGGGGCACAGCAAGCCGTCTCCTTACCTGATAATCCGGGTGGGCCGCGGCCGCTACCTGTACCGCGAGCCCGACCGTCCCATGGACGTGGCTTTGCTGCGGGAATATCTGGAGCCGGTGGAGATCTACGAGGAACGCCCGGCTCGTCGGAGACGCGTGGGGTCTGACCGGTGCAGCGTTCCCGACCGGGTTCGGATGGGGCTATACGCAGTGCAGCGAGGGATCTGCCCGGGGTGCGGGTTTCACCAGCCCCACCACCTGCGGTTTGAAATCGACCACATCCTGGTGCTGAGCGACGACGGGGAGCACCAGGTGAAGGCGACCCAGGGTCCCGAGGGGTTCCGCATGAAGATGCCGGAGTTGTGAACCCACAACATCAGGACGGGAGTGATGGTGGACGCACAGCAGGCGGAACTCACCGGCCGCCGACTGGCAGGTTATCACCGCGAGATTTGCGACGAGACGCTGTGACAGTCGGAGGCGCACACCCGAGGGATGGACGTGTTTTGATGTCCCGTTTTGGAGAAAACCGGCCGGATGGGCCCAGTTCACGTAGGGATTGCCAACGATGGTGGATATCGATAGCGATGTTGGAGAACGTGCGGATATGGAGCTGCGGCCCTCGCAGTACGCCCAAACAATGACATGGAGATGATGCCGGATGATCAGGACCAGCGACGACCACGACGTGGCGGTTACCCAAGAAGATGCCGCCGATGTTGCCAAGTACGACCATCCGGCTGGTGAGGCGGTGGAGCTAACGGACGTCCACAGCGTGCGGCAAAGCGGCGTCGAGGAAGACTGGGACCGGTTCGAGGGTGAGGCTGCTGTCGACGACGCTGAGACTGCCGACGACCCGGTGAGGTTGTATCTGCGGGAGATCGGCCGGGTGGAGCTGCTGACCGCGGCGGAGGAAAGGATGCTGGCGGCGGAGATTGAACTGGCCAATCACCTGGAGGAGCTGGAGCGGGAATTGGCTCAAGGGCTGGGCGACGACTGCGGGGGCGATGTCGGCGCCGAGGATGCGCAGGGGGCCGAGCCATGGGAGAAGTCCATGTTGCTCCTGGTCCGCATTGCCAACGCCGGACCGGTGGTTCAAGCCGTGGCCCGCCACCTGGAATTGGACGAGGCCCCGACGCTGGAGGACGTGTGTACGCACCCGCGGTTCAGGGACGCGGTCGACGGTGTGATCAGCCCTGAGCTGTTGGAACGGGTGGCCCAGGAACTGGACATGACCGAGGACGACGCCCACGAGCGCATCGTGAGATTGTCCCGGGACACGCGGGCGCTGCCACGGGCGGCGACGGGAGTTGCCATAGCCCACGTTCCGGTGTGGGCGGAACTGCATCCCGAATGCGCCGATGACCTGGACCGGTGCACCCTAGCCTTGTTGTCCCGGATGCTGGGGGATCCGGGGCTGAGCCAGCGGGTGGAGGGGGCAGATGAGGAAATAGCCCGATACTTCGAGGGGGCAAGTGAGGCCGGAAGGCGGGCCCACGACCACCTGGCGGAGGCCAACCTGCGGCTGGTGATCAGCGTGGCGCGGAAGTACCAGAACCGGGGGCTGGCGCTGTTGGACCTGATCCAGGAGGGAAACCTGGGGCTGATCCGCAGTGTGGGGAAGTTCGACCACCGGCGGGGGTACAAGTTCAGCACCTACGCCACCTGGTGGATCAGGCAGGCGGTGAGCCGCGCGGTGGCCGACCAGGGGCGGACGATACGAATACCGGTACACATGGTGGAGACCATCAACAAGCTGATGCGACGGGAACGCAGCCTTTTGCAGGAACTGGGACGGGAGCCCACGGAAGAGGAGCTGGCCGAGGATTTGGGGTTGAGCCTGAAGAGGCTGTCGGATATCCGCCAGGCGGCCCAGGAGGCGGTGTCGCTGGATCTGCCGGTGGGAGAGGACGGGGAAGCGTTCCTGGGGGACTTCGTGGAAGACCGGGACGCGCCGGGGCTGGAGGAAGCGGTATCGGAGAACCTGCTGCGGGAGCAGTTGGGGGAGGCGCTGGATGCGTTGGGGGACCGGGAGAGCATGGTGCTGCGGCTGCGCTATGGTCTGGACGGCGGCGGCCCGCAGACGCTGGAGGAGGTTGGGAAGGTGTTCGGGGTGACCCGGGAGCGGATCCGGCAGATCGAGGCCAAGGCGATCCGGAAGCTGCGCCAGCCGGCCCGGTCGGCTGAGCTGCGGGACTACCTGGATTGACCGGCTGAATTGACCGGGTTATAGGATCAACCAGCCCTGCCGGGACGGTGGATGGTCTCGGACCGCTGCAGCCCGTGGCATTTCGGTAGTATTTTCCAGCCAGCGTTACGGGTCGCTGAGCAAATCCAGTCATCCGGACTGATCTATGAGCGAATTCTTCCGCGATTGATGGCAGGCCCTGTCCCACTGGGCCGCCGGGTCGGACACGACCTGGGTTGACCTGCTGATCAGCGGGGTCATCGTGGTGGCGGCCATCGTCATCGCCATACTGTTCAGCACCCTGATCTTCCGACGACTGCTGCGGCTTTCCATCATGTCCAGCGTCGATTTCGACGTGAAGACGGCGGCCGCGATCCGCCTTCCCTTTGCGGCCTTCATCGTGCTGTCGGGCATCTACGTGGCGCTCACCGTGCTGTCGCCGCCGCCGGCGGTGCAGGTGGTGGTGAACAAGACCAGCGGAGTGATCGCCGTGCTGATCGGGGCCTCCCTGGTCAACGGCATCGCCTCGGCAAGCCTGCTGTGGCTGCAGATCTACCTGCATCGTTCCCATCCTGAGCATGGGAGCGGATGGATGTTCCCGCTGGTGCGCCGCGGGGTGCTGGGGTTCGTGATCGCGGTGGCGGCCATGGTGTGCCTGGACATCCTGGGGATCAACATCAGCCCCCTGGTGGCGGGCCTGGGCATCGCCGGCCTGGCGGTGGCGCTGGCGCTGCAGCCCACGCTGGCCAACCTCTTCGCCGGCACCTACGTGGTCACCGAGGGTTTGATCAGCGTGGGGGACTACATCGAGATGTCCAACGGTATCGACGGCTACGTGGTTTACGTGAGCTGGCGCAGCACGCGGCTGCGCACCTGGAGCAACAACCTGGTGGTGGTGCCCAACTCGCTCTTTGCGGAGACCATCATCACGAACTTCAGCAAACCGGAGGATCCGCTGGATGTGGTGGTATCCTGCGGCGTGGCCTACGAGAGCGATCTCAAGCGGGTGAGGGCGGTGGGCATGGAGGTGATGGAGACGGTGCGCCGGGAGTGCGCGGGCGCGGATCCGGAGAGTGAGCCCGTCTTTCTGTACGAGGCATTTGGGAAGAGCAACGTCAATTTCTACATGATCATCCGGGCGCGCAATCGGGTTGCGGGCTTTGAGGTGCGCAGCGAGCTGATCGAAGAGCTGCACTCGCGGCTGGGGGCCGAGGGCATCACCATCAACTACCCGGTTCGCAAGCTGCAGTTGCCCGACGGCCTGACGTCCCTGCCGGCGGCGCCGGCGCTGCCCGGAACCGGAGATGACAACGGCAGGTACGGTCGCGGCAACGGATGAGCGCCGCGGCATCAGCGGGCGTCGTGGCGGCGGGGGATGATCTCGTGGTGGCGGAGACCCTCGTTCCAGACGCGGCGGACCACCTCGCCGGGGATGTCCCTGACCTCCCGTCGAAGGGGAAAGCCCGCGTTGTGGGTGCCGGAGAAGGCGAGCTTCACCAGGTCGGTCTCGTCGGTGGTGATCTCCACGCGCAGGTCGGCGTCGGCCCTGAGTTCCTCAATGAGATTCACGAGTCGGTCTAGGGCATCGGCCAGGGCCAACTCGGTGACGATGGGTTTCCGCTGCTCCGGCATGGGCCACTCCCCGGCGGAAGATCTTTGGATAGATCGCCCATCTGATGCGCGGGCGTAACCCGTCCCGCCGGGGCCATTGTGCCACAGCGGAACGCCGGTTCCAATCTCCGATGGTATGATCAGGCTGGAGGCAGCGCAATGGGACCGGAGGACCTCCGATCAGAGTTCCCGGCGGCGGGCAACATGGGCGGCATCTCGCCGGGGGGTATGCCTGGTCGATCTGGGGGATCATCCACTGGCCGGCGGTGGTGTCCTCGGGCTGGATGATGTTGGTCAGCAACTCGGTCTCGATGGCGGAGATGCCGGGGGAGCCCGTCTCCAGCCTGGCCTTGATGACCAGGATCAGGGCCCGCCAGCGCCTCCACTCTCAAGTTGGTGAAGTGCAGACGTAGCAGCAATCACATTTCCGATAGGCAACGTGCCGTCCCGTCCCCTGACCGGTCCGCTATTGTATCTTTGCAATGGTGGGAAACCACGCCAGAGGGTGGCGGAGCGCAGGGTCTTTCGATTATCTGAGGTTAGCGCCGATCAAGGTTAGGGGACGTGAAGGGTGTACGGCGTAGCGACGCAGGGCGGCGGCGATATTGGTTTCGCCAGCCAATCGGATCATACTGATGGTCAGGTTGCGCAGGGCCGCCATGATCTGGGGTGCGGAGCCGGTACGTACCTGGGAGCGGTCTTCGTCGAAGGTAACGTCTCTGACCCAGTGCACTCGGTTTTCGATGCCCCAGTGTCCCCGACACAAGGCGAGGAGCCTTTGGGGACTGGCTGCGGCGGGAGGCAGGCTGGTAACGGCGTAGGCTATTTCTCGTCGAGTGGAGCCCTTGCGGCGGACGATGCGTTCCAGTCGGCACACCTGGGCCAGGTGCGGCCAGTCGCTGTAACCCACCAGCAGGTCGGAGGCCCATAACCTTCGCTGCTCTACACGACCGCCATGCTGGTCAATTTGCACCGCCTGGGCCGCTTCCGGTTCCTCATCCCAGATGGCCGTGATGTCCTCCAGCAGGGTGGGCTGGTTGGCCTTTACCGCAAAGAAGTAGTGCCCCCTTGGTCCACCACCCGCTGGCACACCTCCCGCTGGGTGAACTGGGCATCGCCCGTTACCACCAGACCTTCCAGGTCCAACTGGCCCAGTAAGCCCTCAACCGCGTCCAACTCGTTCCGCTTCTCACCCACCGCCTGCTGACCCACCACGATCCCCGCCTGATGGGCGTACGCCGCCACCAGATGCACTCCGGGCAACTGATCACCGTGGATGCCCCTGAGCACCTTGCCGTCAATGGCAACCGCCTCTCCGTCAGTCAAGCCCCGCTCCTGCAGCCATTGCCCTAACTCCCGCTCAAAAGCCTCTCGGTCCAACCGGCTGAACACCTGATGCAGCGTGGACACGCACGGCGTCCGCTCCCGAGTGAACCCCAAAGCCTCCGACACTTCCTGTCCCTGGTCTCTACCCCATTGGCTGATGGCGTATAGACTGCGCGCCCCGCACAGCATGGCGCACACCGCCAGTCCTAAAATCGCCCCCAAAGGATGCCGCTTCCCATGGACGCTGCGCGGATCCGGCACCCTCCCCAACGCCTCCATCAACGACGTTCCATCTTGTGCTACCGGCCCTGACACCATTGGACACCCCCAAACCTGCGGATGCCCTGACCCTACATTCCATGCTCATTTCCATCCAAGCTCACTCCCGCACCAGTTTCCACAATAATCGAAAGACCCTAGGCGGAGCGCCGCCAAGTTGACGAGTGAGCAAAGGTCGGCGTAAAACGGTCAGCCATTCCCAGGGCAACTGGCTCTCGGCAGCAGAGCAGACCGCGATGCCGCTGGGGACATCCTTGGTCCGGCCGGCGCGATACCCACCTCAACAATAAGGAGTGAAAATTATGGAATGGCCCCTGCAAGCCTACTCGGTCAAGCTCAAGCGGAAGGTCGACATCGCCGAGGACTCCATGGAGTTGGTGACGATGAAGAACGGCCGCCACGCCGTCAGGGGCGTAGCCACAGAGGACCGGAGCATCAAGGTGTTCCGCATCCTGGGCAACGCCGAAGTTGACGAAGTGCGGACGAAATTGGGAGGCAAGTAAGCCAGCGCTCAGCCGACTCGTCCCAGTCTTGGCGACAGCTAACGGCTCAACTTGCTCAAGGCCATCGTCGTTTACTGTAATGGTGCCCATCTCGGCGAAGCGGTCAGACCGTGGAAACGCGCCGGCTTGACGGTCGAGCCCGACCCGAGCTCCTGGCCCACATCTCACCCCTTGGGTGGGTCCACATCGCGCTCACCAGCGAATACACCGGTGGCCAAGGCGTCGATAGCGGACTTGGCGTACGATGCCGCTCTCTACGGAGCTGACTCGTTTCTGGCCACGTCGCTGACCAATCCTCGCCAGGCGGTGCGGATGTATCGGAAGCGGATGCAGCCGGAGCAGTACTTCAAGGACGGCAAGCAACGCTTCGGGTTGAACCGGAGCGCGGCAACCACCCCCGACCGGCTGCAAACCGCCTCTGGCGGACTCGTCGGGCTGCTGCTGGCCTGTTGCCTGCCAATCCTGTTGGGAGTGCGAGCATCGCCAACTTTCCGGCGGCAGGTCTGCTCCCGAGGCAAGCTGGGCATCCTGCGCCTGGGTTACGAATTCTACCCAGCCACGCCCGGCCTACCCGATGACCTGGTCACCATCCAACCCTAGCAAACCGGGCACGCGTGAGATCTACGTCCCAAATTGCGGCGTGCCTACCGGCGATTTACAATAATCGCGCCGCGTGGCGTGACCCCGCGCGGCACCCCCTTTAGTTTGGCCGCTCGCAGAATAGCTGTTGTGGGCGGCCATCGTATTGGCGTCGCTATTTGGGTATGGGCCACGGCGCGATTGAGAAGGGAGTGTATTTCATGGCGGAAAAGCCTCGGGGCGTGCTGATCGCCATCGACTGGGAGAACATCCGGCGCGGGGCGCAGCTCTATGGTCGCAGCGTCAGGCCGGCCGAGCTGTGTCGTGCCATGACCGACGTGGGCGGCGTATTCGGAGAGGTGAAGGGCGGCAAGGCCTTCGGCGACTGGTCGCTGCGGCCCGACGATGGCCGGGAGTTCACCGAGCACAACATCGTGCTGTATCACGCGCCCCGCAGCAGCGCCGGCAAGGACCGGTCCGATCCGGCCATCCTCCTGGAGGTCTACGAATGGGTCCGGGACCGGGAGGACTGCGGCACGGTGATCCTGGGCTCGGGGGATTCCGACTACCAGGCCCTGGTGGATCGGGCGCGGACACGCGGGCGGCGCATAGTGCTGTGCGCCTTCAGCCAGTCGGTGTCGCGGGACATGCTGGCCACCGCTCCGCTGTTTCCGCTGGAGGCGGAGCTGGGCATCCAGCTGGCGGAGCACGGCGACGTCGAGGCGCCTCTCACGGCGGTTCCTGCGGCGGAGGCTACCGGCGCAGACGACGTGTTGGAGCGATTCGTAAAGGAGATGCACCATCTGGAGGGTCGGATGAACTTCGTGGGGTACAGCATGCTGTGCAACCAGTGGATGCTGGATTGGGGGATGGGCTGGAACGAGCACGAATGCCGGAAGCTGGTTGACGAGTACCTCGACGTTGGGATCGTGGAGCGCCATGAGGTGATGAACCGGAATAATCCGGATTGGGCCAGGTCGGCGGTAAGGCTGGTACGCACCAACGAGATGGTGCGGCGCGCGTTGGGGTTCAGCGACGGGCCGATATCCAACCCGGTCCTGCCGCGCTGATGCTGCCGGAAATGGGTGGGCCCGGGCCGGATCTGGACGTCGCCAGGTTGCTGGAAAGAAGACCGGCGATCGTAGCGGCGGTGCGCCGGGAGTTCAGGAACCCGTTGCCCTGGGATGAGGTTCGTTGCGGCAGCCAACATCGGAACCTATACTTGCGCGGCGAGTATGGATCCGCAGCGTTCATCACGGTTGAGGGAGCATGAGAGTAGAGGTTGAACTGAGCCCAGTCATCGCCGCCGGTGAGATGCTGGAACTGGCGAAGCTGGTGGACGAAGCCGGAGCGGACCGGCTGGGCATATCCGACGTGGCGATGCTGCGGGACACGTTTCTGGTGCAGGCGCTGTGCGCCCAGGCGACCAACCGCGTTCAGATCGGCAGCTTGGTCAGCAACCCCTACCTTCGGCATCCGGCCGCGGTTGCGACGACCCTGGCGACCCTGAACGAAATATCCCAGGGGCGAGCCTTCCTGGGTATCGGGGTGGGCGCGGGATTGTCGGGACTGGGCATTGACCAATCCCGCCCGGCGGGCCGCCTGGAGGAGTTCCTGCTGGTGGTGGGCAAACTGCTGAGCGGGGACAAACTGGACTGGGACGGTCCTGCCTATCAGATCAGGGACGCGCGAATCGCCGGCGACATCGCGTGTCGCATGCCGGTGGTGGTGGGCACGCGCAGCCGGAAGGTGGCGATGCTGGCGGGACGCATGGCCGACGCGGTGGTGGTGGGCGCCAGGGAGATGAGGGCGGATGCCCTGGAGCGTTACCGCGCCTGGGTTCACCAGGGAGCGCGGGCGGCGGGCCGGGAGCCGGAGGAAATTGAGATCGCGCCCCGGGTGACCCTATGCGTGTCTCAAGACGGAGAGATGGCCCGGCGCAGCGTGACGCTGTATGCGGCGCACTATCTGTCCTTGGGGAGTGTTGAGCAATCGGGTCTGGAGCCGGAGAGGTTCCGGCGCATCAGACGACTGGCGGGAGAGGCGACCGGATGGTACTTCGAGCCGGAGGTCCGCTACGGCGATGAGTTGGACCAGCTGATCACCCCCGACCTGATCGAGCGGTTCGCGGTGGCGGGCACCCCGAAGGAATGCCTGGACCAGGTGCGGCTGATCGTCGGCATGGGGTACGACAGCGTCAGCATGAACGTGGCTGCCGTGCGCCGGCCGGGTGGGTCCATGTACTCGGGTATGCGGGAGACCATCGAAGGGCTCGGCGAGATGATGAACGAAATCCGATGTATGTAGAACTGGGCCGATGTTCCTTGCGGCGTGCTCTGCGGCGCGGCTGCGAAGACGATAGCGACGATGGGGGAGTGTCACAGTGACGCAGATGCGCGTGGAAATTGAGGGCAGCGCTGACGAGGTGGTCCGTGTACTGCGGCGGCTTGGGAGCGTGGGACGAAACGCACCTGCGGGCGGCGCCGGCGGATCACCGGAGACGCCGGCCGTCAGTGGTGAGGAAGCGACGCCGCCCACCGGAACACCGGACGCGGCGGAATCTGATGAACCGGCCTTGGGAGGATGGACGGAGGCCCTGGCCTGCGAATTCCTGGCTGGGCTGGATGCGGCAACCAGGCGGATGGCGCGGTACGTGTGGCGGGCCGGCGCGGCGGGCATCCACCGGGGCGTCCTGTGCCAGCGTGCGGAGTTGACGCCGGAGGAACTGCGCTCGTTGCTGATACGGATGGGACACGCGCTGCGCAAGTTCCAGGGGGAACGGGGTCTGGCGCTGCCGCGGCCGGTGGCGGCCAACAGCCCGCTGCAGAGCTACTTCGTCGATTCCGATTTCGCTGCGGCGGCTAATTCCCACATGTTCGACTAGAGGAGGCGGGAAAAGCTGGCCGACGGCGCGGATCGCCCCTGACGGATTGTTGTCGCAGGCGCCTGGGCGAGCTGGGTGTACACCGGTTGGGAAGAGCGCTGCCGATGGCCTGCCGGTGGGTTGCGCTGACCCGCGAGGTGGACGCCGCCGACCGGATGGTGCGTCGGGACGCGGAGCGTATGGCGGATCCCAACACCGTCCTGCATCGGCTGCCCGTGTCCAACGCTGTCGGGGCGGCGCCCATGAGCGCCCAGGCGGCGGCGCGGACGCGCGCTCAACAGGAGCGAGGGTAGGTCACGATAGCGGGGATCACCGGGTAATCGCGTCTTGCGGTAATCGGTATAATCAACGCACTCAAACATTCTGTGCGTTGATATTGTCTGTTGTCGCCGGCCTTCCAGATACTGCAATTCAGTCTGATAGGACTCCAAGTCGGCCAACACAGGTCTCACCGAGGTATGTTTTGACCGTCGAAAGCGGCTACAGCATGTGGTTTGGTCCGCTATCACTACGGAAGCCAATTTAGACGCGATTGCCCTGGCGGCGATCAGCGCTGACCACGCCCGCCGCTGCGAATAGGATTGGTCGAGGGTTGGTGATCGGCGGCCTGATTGTTCGCATCGAGGGAGTGGTCCGTCTCACGATCGGTCGTCTCGTCGGTGGGTGCATGGGCTTTGGGTACTGTGGGCTGCCTGACGAGAAGTATAAGCCCGGGTACGCCCAGGGGATAAGGTCCCGGCGGCGTTTATGCCGGAAGAGGTGGGCAGGAGAGGATGAACGGACGGGTCTGCGGGTTCCTGGATTGTGCCAGTGGTGCAATTGGCGTCTTCGCTGGTGTTCGGGCGCCGATTTTTGATGACATCCGCCCCTTACACCGGAGGGTATCGGCCCAATACAATGGTATCACCACTGCGGGCGGGAAGGCTGACGGACCGCTGCCCACCGCAGTGGACCTGCCGGGCCGATTTCGAGCAGTAACAGCAACAGCAGCTTCAAGGAGGTTTCCCCATGGCCATAGATCGCCTGCCTGCGGGCCTGGTACTGAGCGGCGGGTCGCTCTTTTTCACCGAGGAGACGATGCCGGATTCCCTCCGGCGGGAGCACGCGCTCCCGGCCCAGCATTGGGCCGTGCTGCACGCCTTCGAGGGGAGCGTCACCGTCGTGGACCGGCAGGCGGATGCTGAACGGATCATCCCGGCGCCGGACCACATGATCATCCATCCGGAAGTCCGCCATCTGCTGGCCGGAGAAGGGCCTTTCCGTTGCCGGATGGACTTTTTCAGGGAACCGGACCCCGGCCTGCACATGGGGACGCCCGGGGCTCATGCGGACGAGGCGGTGCGGGACAGCCTGGAGCGCTGCGAAGCCAACGGCATCTTTGCGGAGGTCTTTTACAACACCTTCCTGAACGCCTCATCGGAGATCGCGCCGTACTTTGCCTCGACGGACTTCGAGAGGCAGAGGACGCTGCTGCGGGACTCGGTGTACACGATGGTGTCGCACCACGTCACGGAGCCGGAGATGCGGGAGATCCTGGAGAGGTTGGGGGAGTCGCACAACCGGAACAACCGGAATGTGCTGCCGGTGCTCTATGAGCTGTGGCTGGACAGCATTTGTGCAACCGGGAAGGCGCTGGACCCGGAATGGAGTGAGGATCTCGACCGGCAGTGGCGGGCCCGTCTGAGACCGGGGATGCAGATCATAATGGCAGCGTACTAGCGGGGCGAGTGGTCCAATCCTCAGCGCAAAGACCGACGCCCGATGCCCGTGGGCAAAAAACGAAGGCAGGTCCGACGACCATGGCGGAACCGTAGGTGAGATGTGGGTCAGGCAAGGTTACCCTCCAGCGCGTTCTCTTCCACATGGTACGCAAAGCGGAACCAGGAGCGTTCCAAACGGACAACCCGCCATGGGTTCTCGCTGCGGCGTCGTGCCATCGCCGGTTGGGTGGCCGGTATAGGCCGACCACCGAAGGAGCTCGGTGGCGGTGAGCCGGCTACTGGATGTTGGTGGGCGGTTTCACCTGTTCCATGAGGTCGTTGTCCCACTCGCCCTCGGCGACGAGGATGGCCTTGGCGTCGTAGACGAACGCCTCGATCAGGTTGTGGGCCAAGTACACGTAGGTTCCCGGTTGGCGAATGGTGTGGATGGACGCGCCCGCCGAGCCGGCGGCGATGGTCCAGGTTTCGAGGTCAACGGCCGGCGGGCTGCTGAAATTCCCTCGCTCCCAGACGTAATCGCCATGCCCGCCGATGAGGTGCGGGTACAATTGCCGGTCGGCCTGTGTGTGGACAACCAGCACGTTCTCACCCACGTTGGCGGTCAGCTGTCCGTCGCCCTGCAGGGCTCCCGTGGACCCGTTGAACACGATGTGCGTTGGGATCAGGGCTTTCATGGCTTCGAGGTCGTCCACCATTGAAGCGGCCGGGTTGTCGTAGCGCTTGAACTCGCCGTTGTCGTCCTGGGGCAGATAGTAGTCCTGCGCCCCGACGTAATAGGCGCGGTCGTAGCGGATGGGACTGCCCGCCGGGTCTTTCAACCCGTCTCGGGGCAGGACCATGATGGCGCCGTTCATGCCGTGGGTAACGTGCCAGGGCACCATGGCGCCGCCAGGCGCGCAGTGGTAGACGAACACGCCGGATTTCACCGCCCGGAAGCGCAGCACCACCTCCTGCCCCGGTCCGACCTGGGTCAGCGTCCCGCCGCCCAGCGCGCCGATGGAGGCGTGGAAGTCGATGTTGTGCAGCAGCTGACTGCTGGACGGGTTGACCAGCGTCAGCTCCACGTAGTCGCCCTCGTGCACCACGATGATGGGACCGGGGACGGAGCCGTTGAAGGTGAAGGCCCAGATGAAAGCGCCGGGCGCGACCTCGATCTCCCTCTCCTCCACAACCATCCGTACCTCGACCACCCTGGGATCTCCGTCGTAGGTCTGCTCGTGCTCGGGCAGGAAGGGCGGATCAACCAGTTCCTGGGTCACCCGCTCGAGGCTGCTGACATCCTCCGGCGTCCAGGTCTTGGGTCCGGTCCAATATTCAGAGGACCGTGCCGCCGTTGCCTCTCGGCTTCCGCCGTCAGCGGGAACGGCTTCCGGACTGGGTAACGCCGTGGGCAGGGAAAACGCGGGCGTGGGCGTGGCGTCGGCGCCGTTTCGACAGGCCGCGCCAGCGGCCAGCAATAGAGCCAACGCCAGCAGCGTCAACCCTACTGGCCAAGCCCTGGGTATGATCCGGTTCTGATACGACATAGCGCACCTCCTTGCCCACGCCGAGCACAGTTTGGTTGCACGACATAGTGGCGCTTACATCATATCAGTTGATATGAGTTATATCAATTACTATCACTCAAAAGCAACTAGTGTCGTTGATCGGTAGTACAAGTTCCGAGCTGGCGCAGGACACCCAAGGCAGGAGATCCGCGGCGGAATCGCCGCCCCCGCGCGAACTCCAAGACGCGCGGCGGTGGTCCATCATGCCAGCGGCGTGTGAGGCGATGCTGGCGAAAATTACCGTATCACCAGGACCGGCGCATTGGAGTGACGTACGACTCGGTCGGCGATGCTGCCCAAAACCATCCGCCCCACGCCACTGCGGCCGTGGGTGGTCATGACCACCAGCGATGGCTCCTCACCTGCCTTGTCGATAATGGCCCCGGCCACGTCATCGGTCCGTTCGTGCGCCAGGAAAGTTCCGTGAGCTTGGACGTGGGCCAGATAAGCCGCCACCTGCCGCGTGTCAGACTCCACCAGCCGCTCGGGGGAAGCCTGGTCGAGTTCGCTCACGCCAGCCATCTCGTAGGGAGCGTAAGCCAATTCCAGTCGGTAGTGCTCCAGAGTCGGCGTGACCCGCAGCAGCGTAATCCCCGCGGACAGCGCGGCGGCGATGCTCGTAGCGTGGGGAATGGCCCGCTCCGCCAGCTGCGACCCGTCCAGCGGCACCAACACCCGTCGCACCGAATCGGCCGGAGCCGCCGGTGGGATTTCGGCACTCCGCACGATGAGCATCGGATTGGGCAAGGTGTGCAGCACCTTGTCGGCGACGCTGCCCAGCACCCAGCGGGCAATCCCTCCCCGTCCATGAGTGGACATCACCACCAATGCGGACGGGTCAATGCTGGCCTGGGCCATGATGGCCTCGGCGGGAGAACTCCGCATCGCCGTGGTGGACACCGAGTGGCCCTCCGCCTCCAGAAGCACGCGAATTTCGGACAGATAATTCTCCGCGCGACTGTGTGCCTCGGCCAGCATCTGATCGGCGACGAACTGGGAGCCCTCCCCAAACATCCCCAGTGGCGGAATGTCAAATGCTTGGGTCAGCTCAATTGACGCCGACAGCGACCTGGCAATCAGTTGCGCGTAGGGAAAAGCCCGTTGGGCCAACTCCGACCCGTCCAGGGGAACGATGATTTTCGAATACATGACGATGACGCCCCGCTTGGCAAAATCAGGATGCCGGCATTGTGCATTGGAAACTGCGCCTCGACAATGCACGAAGGTCTTTCGCAATGTCGGTACCCCGCGTCTCGGCAGGATGGTCACGGTTGGCGCCGCATCCCTTCGGTGTATTCGGGGTGAGCGGGAGCATCGGGCAACGCGGTCGTATCAGCGGACCCGTGGTTGATTCTGGTCCTGCGCCGGATTACTATCGGCGGGCCTGGTCGATAGGCCGGCTCTCTGAGGCCCCGCCCAAGGCGCGAAGCTGGGCGGGGCAGTATCACTTGGCCAGAGGGACCGTGCGCCGGACTGAATGGTGGCTGTCATGGCCAACTGGCGGCATCTCCGGGCTGGTTGTCGGGAGCCTTCGGTCGGAAGCTTGTGGCTCTGCACGGCTTCGCGGCTACGCCCGACCCTAGGCTGACTGGGAGGTTGCTGATGTCACGGAACCGACGGCCCACGCCCGGGTCCGGCTCCCTTCGAACGTATGGTGGAACTTGCTGGCGCTCGCGCTACCGTGGTAGACATCACAGATGTTGCGATGCTCTTGACTGGATTTTCGGGACTCATTGTGGCTGTGGGAGCGCTGGTCGTTTCGGTCGGTGTGCAGTACCTCGTAGTGAATCTCGGGTCGGCCATTGAGAGCAAGAGCAACGATTCCCAGTCGTTGCCGGGGGTCAGGGCCCGCGCCTTTGCGAATCTCTTCCTGTTTCGTTTTCACCGCGCAACACCCGGGTCCAGGTGTTATTTGCTGTAACGACGGTGGTGCGCTGCCGTCGCAGGGCGGCGCGTTGGCATTCGAACCCACGAGACCCGGGGCAATGGGTCTGCGGGATCGAAAATCCCGTCCAATGAGCCGCTATGGAATCCATCCGTTCCGCCGTGCCGGGCGATTGATTGCGAGTCATCTCCCCGTATGCCTTCTTAGAATCTACGATTGACTCGCCGCAGCGTGTTAGGTTTCCGCAGCAGCGCGCACGTTCCAGAAAATGGCGCTACTGTTGCGGGCGGCGTGGCGTACCAACGTCTGCCTGCCCGCCGCGGGCCCGGCAAGCGGGTCCTGGCGACGGGTGCGGCGCACGGAAGCCGCACCCGTTGCCGGAGGAGGCGTACGGCATGGCGCTGGCGCGTTTTTGCAGCTCGCCCACAGGTGGTTTACAATAATCGCGTCTCGTGGTTGTGGCCTCCGCGTGACACCCTCTGTAGTTCGGCCGCCTGCGGAATGACCCTCGCGGGCGGCTAGCGTAATGCCGTCATCCCAAAATTCCCATCCAGCCTACGGGCTGGGCGGGACTGCGGCTCAGAAGCCTTGTGATGGCCCGGGTCAGGTGCGGCCAATCTCCGGCAGGCTTGGAGCAGGGCGTTGGCGCAGTCCAGAAGGGAGGGTATTCCATGAGCCAGCAGCGGCTAGGTGTTCTGATCGCCGTCGACTGGGAGAACATCCGGAGGGGCGCGAGCTCTATGGTCGCAGCGTCAAGCCGGCCGAGCTGTGTCGGGCCATGACCGACGTGGGCGGCGTATTCAGCGAGGTAAAGGGAGGCAAGGCCTTCGGCGACCGGTCGCTGCGGCTCGACGACGGCCGGGAGTTCGCCGAGCAGGACATCGTGCCGTATCACGCGCCGCGCACCGTCGCGGGCAAGGACCGCTCCGATCCGGCCATCCTGCTGGAGGTCTACGAGTGGGTCCGGGACCGGGAGGACTGCGGCACGGTGATCCTGGGTTCGGGGGATTCGGACTACCAAGCCCTGGTGGACCGGGCGCGGACACGCGGGCGGCGCATCGTGCTGTGCGCCTTCAGCCAGTCGGTATCGCGGGACATTCTGGCCGCGGCGCCGCTGTTTCCGCTGGAGGCGGAGTTGGGCATCCCGCTGGCGGAGCACGGCGACGTCGGGATGCCCATCACGGCGGTTCCTGAAGTCGAAGATACCGGCGTTGACGACCTTCTGGCGCGGTTTGTGCGGGAGATGTACCAGATGGAGGGCCGGATGAACTTTGTCGGCTACTGGATGCTGTGCAACCAGTGGATGCTGGACTGGGGGATGGGGTGGAACGAGTATGAGTGCCGCAAGCTGGTCGACGCGTACCTGGAGGCTGGCATCGTGGAGCGCCATGAGGTGGTCAACCCCAACAATCCCCACTGGCCCACGGCGGCGGTGCGGCTGGTGCGGAGCGACGAGACGGTGCGACGCGCGCTGGGGTTCAGCGACGGGCCGATATCAAATCCGGTTCTGGCGCGCGGATAACGTTGCGGGCAGAAACCACGCCGACCGTGAAAGCTCAGGCAAGTGACCGAAGGTCCGGCATCTGTAGAACCGGCGGGTTGTTCCTTCCGGCGTCGCCTTCGATCCACGCTCCCGCTTCCGGCACGAAATGGAAACCTGAAAAGGCAATGACTTCGCCGGCTGGCCCCGCTGCTGACCATAGCGACGATAGTGGAGTGTCACGGTGACGCAGTTGCGCGTGGAAATTTAGGGCAGCGCTGACGAGGTTGTCTGGGTCCTGTGGCGGATTGGGAACGCGGGACGGAACGCGGCTGCGGGCGGCGCCAGTGGATCACCGGAGACGCCGACCGGCAGCGGTGATGATGCGATGCAGGCCACCGGGACACCGGACGCGGCGGAATCTGATGAACCGGCTCTCGGAGAATGGACGGAGGCCCTGGCCGGCGATTTCCTGGCTGGGTTGGACCCGGCGGCCCGACGGATGGCGCGGCACGTCTGGCGGGCCGGTGAGGCGGGCATCCATAGGAGCACACTGTGCCAGCGTGGGGAGTTGACGCCGGGGAGCTGCGCTCGTTGCTGATGCGAATGGGCCGTATGCTGCGCACGTTCCAGCAGGAACGCGGGGTGATCCTGCCCCGGCCGGTGGCGGCCAACAGCCCGCTGCAGAGCTACTTCGTCCATCCCGACTTCGCCGCCGCGGCCAATTCCCAGATGTTCGACGAGAGGATGGGGCAGCAGCTGGCCGACGATGTGGGAGGCTCCTGACGGATGTCCGTGGTCGGACACTGGAGGGCCGACCGCGCGGGGATTGAGGCAAGCGCTGATGATTCGGTTGCCTGATCGGGGGTGTGCAGGATGTCCCAGGACGCCATATCGGCGGCGCGGGCGTAGCATCACAGTCCTGAGCTGCTCAGCTCCTCTCTCAGCGCCGGCAGTCTTCGGTGGCGATCCCGCAGCCGGGCAATGAGGTCGGTCCACGCCGATTCCTCGCCGAGTTGCCGGTGGATGTCCCGTACCCTGGTCAGGTGATCACATGCCCGCCGGTAATTGTCCCGGCCGCGGGCCTCGATCAGGCTCTCCGTCTGCTGCAGGTAGATGCCGACGGCGGCTTGGGGATGCGTCTCCGCAGCGGCCTGGGCCACCCGGATCAGCCGGTCGGCCTCGTGGGGGAAACGGGGCTGTCTCTGCTGTACCGATCCCAGGGCCAGATCGATTTCACCCTCTTCCAGGTGGATGTCGGTCAGCAGACCGTACTGTCCGGCGGCGGACCACTGGGCCATGAGGTCCGCACGCAGTTCCCGCCAGACGCCGAGTTGCCGGGACAGCTCCCTCACCTCCTGGTAGCCGGCGAGATGAGGACGCGCCTGGAGCAGCCGTTTGGCGAGGGTGAGGACTTCGGCCAGTTCTCCCCGTTCCCGGTGGCGCGCCTTGAGCCACTCCACCAGGCGATGGTCCTGGCCGGTTTCAATTCTCCTGACCAACAGCGGCTCGACCCTTTGGGAGCAGCCGTGTTCGTGGAATACGTCTGCCAGGGTCAGCAGTTCGTAGTCCCCGACCGGCTCGGCTTCGGATAACGCCTCGTCCAACCGCCCCAGGGTCAGCAGGCGGTCCACCAGGTCGGCCAGCAGGCCGCTCTCACGACATATGCTCAGGAAGGCGGCGTCGTCCAGGTCGTCCGCCTCCAGCTCCAGAAGGAAACGGCCGTGCGCCTGGCGATGATAGTTGCCGCTCCAGTCATCGCCCTTGCCCATGGCCTTCCGCACCCAACCGGCAACGGCGCGCCTCTCCGGATCGGTGGCGTGTTCAAGGATGAGGAACGGCGCGGCTTCTCCCAGGCCAATCCCTCCACAGTCCACGTCGTGGCGGTATATCTCGAAGAGGGCCAGCAGGGTTTGTTCCCGACCCACGGCAGCGGCGTCCCCGCCGGTCAGGCAGTGGCCCAGCCCTGCCACGCACCGGTCCACCACGTCGCCCAGATGCCCATCCTCGTCATACGCCATCTCATAGTGTTCCAGTATCCCTCGGGCCGTCGCCTGGTACACGACACTGGCGCTGGCATAGTCATCCAGGGCCAGAAAATCGTCTCCGGCGCTCATGATGCCGTCAACCTCCTCGGCGATTTGCCGGGACATCATCCAATCATCCCCGCCGCGCCGAAAAGCCGCTGATACCTGGCGACGGTAGGTTGCCGGATCGACCGGAGTGAGCCGCCCGTCGCCTCCGGGCAGGGCCGCCTCCAGCAGCGTCTCCAGGTCGGGCTGAAGGCGCAGCATCCGCTTGATCAGGGCAATCAGCTCCCCTTTGCCGCGTCGCTCCAGGTCGTCATCCAGTTCGGCCACCTCCCGGAAGGCGTCGGGCTGCTCCAGCCAGGCCAGCAGGAGCGCCCCGACGTGCTTGCAACGTCCACCGCCGCCCACCGGACAGGAACAATCGGCCGTTTCGATGCCTCCGGCGCCGAAGGCGACGCGCAGGCGGTAGGGTTGGGGCATGGAGCCCTGGCAGCGGGCTTTGAGAGAACTGCCCTTGCGGCGAAGGTCGAAGACGGCCTCATTCTCGAAGTAGATGCGACCGAGTTGGAAACTCCGTGGTCCCACCCAGGCCGCTATGGTTTCCGCGCTTACTGCGGGGATGGTTTCTGACATGGCCTGCCACCGGTTCGAGGCATTGGCTTGGTTCCGTTTGCTTGTGCGTGATACCGTCGAGCTGCTCTTCACTTGGGCGGTATAGTTCTCAACCCGATCGTTGTTGAACCACCAGCCAAAGATTCACGCCACGGCCCAACGCCTACCGTACAACCGGCATTCCAAGTGTGCCTTACTCCGCACTCACACTCGAGGCGTCTCACGCCCAATGGTCGTGAACCCTCCTCAACTCCGCCAGACAAAAATCCAGATTGTCGCCCCCTGTGTGTAACCCAAGCCTCTTCGCCAGAGCGAAGAAGCCATTCCCCGGGATATTCTCATCCTTTCGGACTACGACGGCGGACAACAGTGGTCTCCCTGCGTCGTGTTCAGACTGGCTTATGCCGTCCAGAATGCGGGCAATTTGATTTCGGTCATGGGCCAACTCCATATTCAGGCCGGCCAAGGGAGCTACGTCGGAGTAGTTGACATACCCGCCGGTCTTGGCGACTCTGAGCAACTCTTCGTGAATGTCTTGCGCTCCCGTGAGCATCAGGTCTCCTCCCTGCTCCGCTATCGGTGAAGATTTTTCGGCGCAGTACTACGCCTGAGCAGCCGTCCACGTCATCCCAGTGGCAACGGCTGACGCCCCGTCGGGTGCGGCGCGTCCCGATGTGCCAGAGTTTCGTCGTTCATGGGCCATCCCCCAATGCCGCCATTTCGCAACGCTGGCCGGATACGCCGGTCGCCTGACGAATAGTATATGTCCGGGGCCGTCGAAGGGATACTGTCCTGGCGTTTACGCAAGGGATGACGGGGAGGGGAGGATGGACCAGCCGGTTGGTGGGGATCCCGCGACATACCGGTGGTGCAGTTGGCGTCTTCGTAAATCGCGATTGTGCTGCTGGAGGAAGCCTTGGGTCTGCCGGCAGCCTGCGGGTACTATGTGCTTCGCCACGCCCGGACCGGCGGCGGCGCTTCGGAGGTTCACCGGTTTGTGGTGGCTGGGGCCCGCTCGGTAGTAGCCGGGATTGCAGGCAAGGGAGGAAATATGAAGAAACGCATGAACGCGCTCAGGGTTGTCCTGCCTTTTGGATCTGCGGTCTGCCTCCTGTTGTTGATCGCCTGCGGGGTTGCGCCAGCGACGCCGGCGTCGCTGGCGACCGGCGCCGTGGTCGGAGGCGCGGCGCAGCCCGCCGACCCAGTCCGTGGGCCATTCCTACGACGCGGTTCAAATCACCGGGTTCGGTCGGGCCGCCGGCGTGCCGGATGTGGCGACGCTGTCTCTGGGAGTGGAAGTCATTGATGACACTGTGGCCAAAGCCAGGACGAGGGCGGCGGCATCGTTGCAAAAGGTGAGGGATGCCCTGGTTGAACAGGGGATTGCGGAAGCTGACATCGCCACGAGCCATTTCAGAATTCGGCCGGACTACGACTATCAGGAGGGAGGGCGCCAGCTGATAGGCTATCGGGTGAGCAACGGATTGCGGGTGACGGTGCGGGACGCGGAAACGGAGCAGAACACGGAAAACGTGGGGTCCATCATTGACGCCGCGGTCGTGGCCGGCGGCGATGACATCGTGTTCAACAGCCTGAGATTTTCCTTTTCCGACACTGGGGCAATGGAAGAGCGGGCCCGGGAGGCCGCCATGGACGACCTGGAGGCAGGGGCAGGGCAGTTGGCGCGGTTTGCCGGGCGCGAATTGGGTGACCTGAAGCTGTTGACGGAAGGCGGTGGGGGCGGCGGCGACGTATTCCGTCAGTTTGCCCTGGAAGCCCAGGCGGCCTATGCTTCTGACACCCCGATAACGGCCGGCGAGGGTGAGATTACCGTCGTCGTGTTCGGCGTCTATGAGCTGTTGCAACCTTAGGGCGTGGGAACGATTGGCGCGTCGTGCCCTGGGGGTTGAAGCTTGAGTGACGCCCGAAGGGTGGGCTCGCACGGTTCACCGGTGAATGCATCCCAGGTGCGTCAGGCCACGACCGGCGCCCCAACGTTTCGCGTACGACTGGCCAACCAGACCAGAACGGCGCTGACCAGGAAGTACGCGGCGAACACCCGCCACGCGGCATCGTAACTGCCGAGAAAATCGAAGACCACCGCGGCAAACATCGGCCCGCCGAGACTGGCGATGAGGTAGAACGGGCTCATCACCCCCCTGATCGTGCCCTGGTGCGCGCGGCCGAAATGCGCCGCCCACAGGAGGGGACCGATCACGACCAGCGACCCGCCGGTGAGCCCGTACATCACCCCGAACGTTGCGTAGAATTGCCACACGCTCTTCGAGCCCACGCCGGCGAAGATGCTGATGGCGCTGGCGATCAGGGCGATGATGGCCAGTTGCCAGATCGGGTAGCGGTCCGCCAGAAAGCCCCAGCCCAGTTTGGCCGCGAAAGCGCAGATGCCGTAGATTCCAAATGAGATCCCCGCCTGCACATCGGAGAAGCCGAGGTCCGTGGCGTAGGGTATCCGGTGGATGATCAGGGCGCCTATCGACATGCCGGACAGCACTTCGAAGGCAACGAGCAGCCAGAAGGACGGAGAGCGCAGGGCCTGACGGACCGTCCAGCTGATCTCCTCGACCGGCTCCCTGCGCTCGCCGCCCGTTTCGCTCTGCTCAGCCGTTTCCGGAGAATCGGCGCGGGTCGCGCCGTCGGGCAACAATCCCATGTCCTCCGGCTGCCGGCGCAACCAGAGCAGGGAGGGCGGCACGACGACGATCCAGGGAACGAAACCGAGAATGAACCAGGCGGTCCGCCATCCGAGTTCCCTGATGAGGAACAGTATCAGAGGGGTCAACGCCACCGCGCCCAGGTTGAGACCGGCGGTTGCGATCCCGGTGGCTCGCCCTCGGTAGCGTATGAACCACTTGGCGATGGTGGGACTGATGACGCTGTAGCTGAGGCCGGGAATGCCGAAGGTGCCAATGACCCCGTAGAAAAGCACGAAGTGCCAGATCTCCCGGGTCTGGGACAGGAGCATCAGCGATATGCCCAGGACCACGGCGCTGCCCGTCATCAGGAATCTCGGGCCGTAGCGGTCCACGGCGTATCCGAAGGCGGGGGAAGCGCCGGCCCGGACCAGGTCACGGGCCAGGAGCGCGGCGGTCATGACGGAGCGGCTCCACCCCAGCTCGTCGATCATGGGCTTGAAGAAGAAACCGAAGGTCTGGGCTCCCAGGCCCACCCGCATACCCTGGCTGAGGAACCCGCAGGCGACGATGTACCACCCGTGGAATATCTTTGGCTTTGCGCTCGCGTTCAGCCCGCCCCCGTGATCATGGTGCGACGATTTTTCTATGCACCCGCCGAACAAACCGGCGGCGAATGGTATCTTTGGCTCCGACCGGCGTCAACCGAGCACAGTCGTCAACCGAGCACAGTGCCAAGCGCTTCCCAGCCCCTTGGCGCTCGGTTGATGGGACCGACTGCAACGCTGGCCTCGCAGCTTGGAGGCGGTGATGCGCGACATCCTGCTTGTCACCCAGCGTTACGGGCGCTGGTCGTTGGGCATCACGTCCAACTCGATCCTCACATACTGCGAAAGCATCTCCACAATTTCCATGGCCAGCCCTGGGATCATCGCGGATATTGCATCGCTCCGTTGTCCTGGAGTTTGACGTCGCCGGAGGAGGTACGAGCGCTGGCCCAGCAGCCCGGCGGGGAACACGCGATGGTCGGCCGTTATGCCCTGACCGTGAAAACCTTCGCATCCAGGATCATCAGGTTCCCCAGGACAGGACCCAGTTGTAGACCGACCTCTTGCTGATCTGCCAATGGCCCTCGGGAATGGACTGCGGAGCGTCGAAAAGCGCGCGTACACGGAGGTCGGTGATTGGGGGACGTCCCCACCGGTCCCACTGGTCCAACAAGTCAATGAGTTGCCCGTAAGCCGAACCGTTTCCGTAAACCGCCACCTGTTCAGGGTTTGCCTCGGATATCACGGCGGCGCTCATGCTGTCCTGGTCGATCAGCGCATAACCGAATCCGCCGGGGAGGCTGCCCAGGGAGTGGGAATACACGATGAAGACCCGTGGATCGACGGTGAGGAACATCACGAGGCCGGAGTCGATGTCCTGGGTGTGGAACTGGCCGGCGAGGGAACGCCCGGCATCGCGCGGGCTGGCGTCCTGGCTGAACAGGCGCCCCAGATCCTGGCGGAAGGCTGGATCGTCCTGGTCCAATGCAATGGTCATTTGCGGATTTTCGTCTGCGGAGTCTCCGACCGGGAAGAACCCCTCGGTCGGTTGCCCCGCGCCTCGGAGCGGTATGAACAGACAGGGTGTTACGGAAAGTCCCCTGAGTTCGGTGTTCCGCTTTTCCAGGGTCACGCTCAGACTGAATCCCCTGAACCACAACGGGACCACGATCACCCCGCCCTCTCTGAGTTGGTCGACCCAGTGGGGCGACACGTCGTAGGCGCCCACGGTAACCGATATTCGGTCGTAGGGCCGACCTTCGGGAAAACCCTCGAAACCGTCGCCGCATACAACCTTGACCCGGCCGTAGCCGGCTCCGAACAAGTTCTCGGCCGCCTCATCGACGATGTCCTGGTCAATGTCCATGGAGATGACGCTGCCATTATCTCCGGCGACGTGGGCCAGGATGGCCGCGTTGTAGCCGGTACCCGCGCCTATCTCCAGCACCCGATTGCCGGGCTCCAGGCCCAGCTGCTCCATCATGAGGGCCATCATCTTGGGCTGGCTGGAGGAGCTGGTCGGTATTCCCTCATCCCAACGGATGAAGATGGGCCGATCGGAATAGGCGGTGGCAACGTCGACTCTTGGGACAAACAGGTGTCGAGGCACATCTTCGAAGGCCCGTCGTACCGATGGGCTGGCGATGGCGCCCTGTCGGACCAGTTCCTCGACCAGCCGGCTTCGCAATTCCCCGGCTTCTTCTGATGACGATGTTTGGTTGGACATTCGGGAATCCTTTCACTGTGATATTGCAGCGGCCGTCGATAGTCCCCTCCTTGCGGAGGGGCATTGTCTCAATAAAAGGGCTACTCATGGGAAGCAGTTGCCGTACCGATTATGCTACCGAAAAATGAGAGGCTTCCGTCAATCACCGGCTACGGCCGCTGCATCGTCAGCCCGCTCATGGACAATTACGGACGCGGCGCCCGCTGGGAGCGCTGCGTCCATTTGCCGCCTGTGCCCGGGGTTGGCCATCATACTCCGCAGGAAGTGATGCCATCACCCCGAGGCGAATGCTGACCGGTTCTAGCCGCCACTACGCCGCTCGTTGCCGGTGTCGTGTTGCCCGACAGAGCGGGCGCCGTGTTCGGCGCTATGCTCCCCGACACCTTCGCCTCCGACTTGGCCTCCCTCAGCGTTGCCGCCCACCTCGGCGTGGGCAATCCAACCGGTGAAGTATGCTTCGGTGGCGGGGAGGTTGATCTCCAGGACCTGTCCGCGAGCCAGGTTCATCGGCGCGATGGGGTCGAGTTCCGTTCCGTTGGAGATGTGGACCTCGACCCTCATTTGGCTGAGGACGTTGACGGTGGTGTTCTCCACGGCGCCCACGAACGCGTTGTTGCCAGCGTCGTAGTCGAGGAAGAGCCGGGCGCCGCTGCGGACCGCGTTGAAGGTCTCATTGAGGACCAGGATGGCGCCGCTGGCCTCCTCGCTGCCCGATCCTCCGCTTTCGCCGCGGACGCCCCGTTCACCGCCGGGCCCGTGTTCACCGGGGCTTTCGCTCCGGCATTGGGGGCGGCGTGGCGTAAGAACGGCTTCCCACCCGCGGCGGATTATCCGGCCCTCCGGTGGATACGGGTTGGGTATTCAGGGCGTTGATTCGATCCGGTCTCGCTGTGGCCGTGATTTTATAGCCCGGCTGACTTGACTGCAATACGTGTGTTCCCCATGATACAGATGGAACATCCAGCTACTTGGTCAAATCTACCCATCACCGTAAGATCGGTTTGGCGAGATGCCGGCACAGCGATCTGTCAAACTGGATAAGAGGAACCAAACATGCCCATCGTCAAACACGACGTTTTCTTCCAGCAGCATCCGGTGTTCACCGGAGATGAGCTGGCGCGGCACCTGGCGCGCGTCGGCAGCGACGGTATGAGGACGCCGGAAAGGGTGCTTGGCTACCGCACCAGGGCCGGCCGGCTCCGGCGGATCCGACAGGGTATGTATGCGGTGATACCGCCCGGCGCCGATGGTGACACCTACCCGGTGGACCCCTACCTGGTGGCGGCCAAGCTGACGCCGGATGCCGTGCTGTCACACCATACGGCGCTGGAGTTCCACGGTCGGGCATACTCGGTTTGGCAGCACTTCACCTATTCGGCGGAGCGTCCCGTGGAGACGCTCATCTTCCGCGATCAGGTCTTTCGGGGGGCCAAGTTCCCGCAAGCCCTGTTGCGATCAGGCGAGGAATACCGCGGAGTACTGGCCGTGGAGCGGTTTGGCGTGCCGGTACGGGTCACCAGCCTGGAGCGGACCCTGGTGGACGTGCTGCACCGTCCGGACCTGGCCGGTGGATGGGAAGAGGTGTGGCGCTCTCTGGAAGGGGTGGAGTTCTTCAACCTGGATCATGTTGTAGCCTACACGCTCCTCCTGGGTAACGCGACCACGGTGGCCAGGGTGGGCTTTTTCCTGGAACAGCACCAGGAGATTCTGATGGTCGAAGACGGTCATCTCAAGGCCCTCAAGCAACGCTGCCCTCGGCAGCCCCACTACCTAGACCGCAGCAGGCGCAGGGGCGGCAAGCTGGCAGCGGAGTGGAACCTGGTGGTGCCGGAGGAGGTGTTGACGCGTTCTTGGGAGGAGGTGGGTTGAGGATCTCCGCTGAGAGGTTGATCGCAGAGGCCCAGGCCACGGGTTTCCGGCCCGACGTGTTGGAGAAGGTGGCGCAACTGCTGGGATTGCTGGACGCCATTCGGAGTCACCCGTTCCTGCGTGACAGGCTTGCCCTCAAGGGCGGCACGGCGCTCAACCTGTTCGTTTTCGACGTTCCCCGGCTGTCCGTCGATATCGACCTGAACTACGTGGGTACCGCGAGCCGGGTCGGGATGCTGGAAGAGCGGTCCAGGCTGGAGGAGGCCCTGCAGGCGGTCTTTAGCAGGGAGGACTTCACGGTCAGGCGGATGCCCTCGGAGCACGCCGGCGGCAAGTGGTCGCTGCGTTACCCGACTGCGGCGGGTCAAACCGGAAGGATAGACGTTGACGTCAACTACATGTACCGCGTTCCGCTCTGGCCGGTCCGCCCTGCGGACTCGCACCGGCTGGGCGGTTGGCAGGCCACGGATATCCCCGTCCTGGACATTCACGAGTTGGCGGCGGGAAAGCTGGCTGCTCTGTTGAGCCGTCGCCGGGCCAGGGACCTGTTTGACTGTCGGCAACTGCTCTCTCTTGACACCCTCGACCAGTCCCGGTTCAGGACCGCCTTCGTCGTCTACGGGGCGATGAACCGGCGGGACTGGCGCACGGTCGCCGTTGATGACGTGGACTTCGACCCTCGGGAACTTTCCAGCCAGCTGTTGCCTTCGCTGCCGGCCAGCGCGGTTGCTGGTATGGATGCTGCCGAATACGGGCGGATGCTGGTTGAGGATTGCCAGGGGGCCCTATCCGCGCTGCTCCCCTTCGATGAGGCTGACAGGGGTATGTACGGGCTGAAAATGGTTAGGTGAGGAGCTTGGGAAGGCGCCGGGTTATCCGACATCTTGTTTGTGACAAAACGGATGTTGGAGGGGTCCCATGCGCCTTCCCAGGGAATGCTACCAAATGCGGCAGGTCATTGAAACGCATTTGCCTCACCTAACCGAGGCCCAGTTGACGGGTCTGGCCTGGTGGGTGTGCGGAACCATCCTGGGGGGCAGCGCCTGCCAGAGCGCCGTGGCTGCCACCCTCTCCCTCTGGGGCAACTGGAACAGTCGCCGGCAGTATCTCCGAGAGTGGTTGTACGACGGCAGCGACCGGGCCCGTCCCTGTGGGACGGAACTGGACGTGAGCCTCTGCTTTGCGCCATTGCTGAAATGGGTGCTGTCCTGGTGGTGTGGCAACCGTTTGGCTTTGGCGGTTGACCCGACGCTGAAAGGGGACGACACCGCCGCCATCGTCATCAGCGTACTCTACCGAGGGTGCGCCATCCCGGTGGCCTGGCGCATTCTGCGGGCCAAACGGCCGGGAGCCTGGATGGACCCCATCGTGGAACTGCTGCAAGCCCTGGCGCCAGCGGTGCCCCGGGAACTGACCGTGATCGTGCTGTGCGACCGGGGCCTGACCAGTCCCAAATTGTGGCGCCAGATCCGGGCCCAGGGCTGGCATCCCTACATCAGATACCCGAAAAACATCACCTTCTGCGCGGAGGGTGGCCGACGGCTTCCCGCCCAATCCTTCGTTTCCCGTCCCGATGCCGCCTGGATCGGCAGTGGGACCGCCTTCAAGAGCAAAGCCAAACGCCGCTGCACCCTGCTGGTGGTCTGGTGCGCCGACCAGCGGGAACCCTGGGTCATACTGACCAGCCACCCACCCGAGGCCGTGGGGGTGAGTTGGTATGCCCTGCGTTTCTGGATTGAACTGGGCTTCAAGGCCATCAAGAGCGTGGGCTGGCAATGGCACAAGACCCGGCGCACTGACCCAACGCGCATCTCCCGGCATTGGCTGGTGCTGTCGGTGGCTACCCTGCTGGCCCTGGCCTATGGGACCCGGGTGGAGGACGCCAATGATCGGAAGCTGGCTCCCGGCCGGCTGCGGGCGCCGCCCCGAACACCGCCTCCCCAGGGGGACAACCCCGGCCACCAGCCGGTGAGATCGGTCAGCGTAGTCCGGTACGGCAGCGTCTGGCTGCGGCGGTTGCTGCACCAGGGCCGACTGTGGCGTCGCGTTTGGCTGCTGCCCGAACCCTGGCCCGATCCCAACCCTGATATGCAAATAATCCGCCATGCCCCTTCCTAACAACTCATTACATACCCCTGTCAGCTTCGATGAGGGGGAGCGTGCTTTCCTGGATCGCCTGCTGGACCATGGTGAGATCGATGGGGCGTTGCTGACGAGGGATGAGGAGCTGCGGCAGCGGATAAATGCCCAAGCGTGGCTGGAATGGAAGGCGCAGAACGTGCGTCAGCATCGGGGTTTACCGTAGAGTCGGGGCTGGAGGCATTGCTTTGGATCAGCACAGGACCGACACGGAAACGGAGCCGACCTCCGAGCAGTGGCTGGCGTTGCATCACGCCTTCCGGCGCTATTGCGAGGCGAGGCCATGGGAAAGGCTGGCCAACGAGGATGTGCTGGTGGTCAATGATCCCTTGGGCCACTTCAAGGGCTACTGTGTGGCTCTGGGCGACGGTGGCGTCGCCTACGGCCTGGGTGTTTATCTTGGAGATCGGGGCTTGTTGAATTACCTGGCGACCATGACCTCGGAGCACGAACCGGACGGTGTGGAGGTGCTGGAGCGGGGTCTGGCGTTGACTGCGATTCTGGGCGACCGCGAAGAACTGGGCGGCGGAGAACGGAAGGCCATGCGCGACCTGGGTCTCAGGTACCGTGGCCGAGGCAGATGGCCGGTCTTCCGCAGCGTCATCCCAGGGCACTGGCCTTGGTACCTGAATGGCGACGAGGCCCGCTTTCTGACCATCGCGCTGGACAACGTTCGGGATGTGGCGGATCGGATGGGGCAGGGCGCGCTTGACCTTTATGCCGGCCGAGACCCCAGTGAGGTGCTGACCCGATCGCTGCGGGGCGATGTCTGGCAGGACGAGTGGGAAGTGCTGCGGCCGCCGGCGCTGCCCGCCGAGGAGCATCGGGTGGACACGGATCGGCTGCGTTCGATCAGCGGACCTGCGTCCGGCGGCTCAGCGGTGTAGGAGGTGACGGCGTCGTATATTCCGACGGGAGTGGAGGACAGGAGGGACGAAAGGCCCTACCTGCCCACGCTGGTCATGGTGGTCGAACGCGGCTCCGGGTTGATCATCACCATGCGGATGCTGCGGCGGGTTCCGACGGCGGAGAAGAAGCAGGAACCGGTGCTGGAGTTGCTGGAGAGAACGGATCGGCTGCCGGGCGCGGTAGTGTGCGACCGGGAGGACGTCGCCTCTATGCTCAAGCCCATAACCCGCGCGCTGGGTATCGGGCTGTACGTCGGGCCCACGCCGGCGCTGAACCTGATCAATGACGATCTGCTCGTAACCGTTCTGCGCTGATCGGCGTGTGCTTGCTATGGATGCCTCGCGCCGGAGCGGTGTTCGAGGCGAATCTCGGGTTGCGTGAGACGGGATTACGTAACACTTCTCCATGCGAACCAAGAGGGCCTCGATGAGATTGAACAGGCTGGCACAGTTCATGGACCAATCAGGCGGTCCAAGGTGTTGCAGGCGATCTTTCTGGCGACGGTGGTCAGCGGTGGCCGGACCCTCCTGGAGAACTTGTGCAGCCGAAGTTCAGTAGTATTTAATTGAAGGTGCCGCGCCCGCAGATATGTTTGACGCGAGACGCGCGAGCCCGAAGCCGATTTCGGGGAAGTTGCAGGTACAACCTGACTGCCAAACGGAGGGACATTGCGTTGGCTGTTAAACGAGCGTTCATCAGCTTTGACTACGATCATGATGATGAACTCCGACATGCTCTGGTCGGGCAAGCAAAATATCCCAATTCACCATTCAGCATTGCGGATTGGTCGGTGAAGGAACATCTATCCGGAGATTGGAAACGGAAGGTGAGGGCTCGCATTCGCAAAACCGACCTGGTCATCATCATCTGCGGGGAATACACCCACACGGCGACCGGTGTCGCGGATGAATTGGCCATCGCCCGGGAGGAGGACAAGCCATACTTTCTCCTGAAAGGACGAAGGGAACGGAACTGCACCAAACCCGGGAGCGCACTGGCCAGCGATAACGTCCACGATTGGACCTGGGAGAATTTGAACGGCTTGATAGAAGGGAAAAGTCAGGCTGAGAATGTTCTCGGCGTCCTGGCTTGCGCAGGAATTGGAATTCTCGGCATGGTGGTCCTCTCCCGGTGGATTGCCGGTCAAGGTAATCGAGGCAAACGACTCAGGAGACGTCACCGGAAAATCACTGCACCAGGATGGAAACGGCAATGGCAGTAAAACGAGTGTTCATCAGCTTTGACTACGATCACGACAATGACCTTCGGGGCAATTTGGTTGCTCAAGCCAAGAACCCGGAATCGCCATTCAGCATCAGGGATTGGTCGGTGCAGCATCGCATCGACGAGAATTGGAGGCAGGAAGTTCGCAACCGTATTCGCGGGTCCGACCTCACCATCGTAATTTGCGGGGAGCACACGCACGATGCGCCGGGAGTAGCTGCTGAAATCACGATTGCCCGCGAAGAGCATAAGCCGTACTTTCTTCTGAAGGGGCGGAGGAAAAAAACTTGCACCAAACCAGCGATGGCCCTCAGTACCGACAAGATATACAAGTGGACCTGGAATAATCTGACGCAACTGATTGCAGGGGCAAGGTAGTCCATGCCTGGGGGAAAGGGCAGAAATCTAGTCCGATTCACCGACGAGAGTTACGGGGGATCATTCAATGCAGACCTGCTGGAGCAATACAAGCTCTATGTCCAGTCGGCGGAGAATGTCAGCGGGAGGCGTGTGGCTTCAAGCCGGTACCTGCTCACTCTCAACGTCGCCCTCGTTGCCTTGTACGGCTTCCAGTACGCTGGATTCGGGCAAAGTTACTGGGCGCTGCTGATTCCCGTCATAGGCATTCCCGTCTCCTTGCTGTGGTATTTGATCATCAAGTCGCACGCCGACCTGAACCGCATCAAGTTTGGCGTGATTCACGAGTTCGAGCAGCATTTACCCGCGGCAATGTACGAGTACGAATGGGAGTTGGCCGACAACGGCGAGGGCAAGTCCTATCGGGCCGTCACGACCATCGAAAGATGGATTCCAATCCTGTTCGGCATCCTTCACGCCGGTTTGGGTATCGTCATTACGCTCTCCCTGATTGGGGTCTTGCCCTGATAGTGCGACACGGCCACACGTACCGAATCAATGGTTGAAGCTGCTGCCTCCGAATGGCTGACCACCACACGATGGTGGGCACCCCACGCGCGGGAGCAGGGGCGGGACGACGTTACGACCTGGAGACCACACGGCAACCGTCCTCAGGGAGTACGGCAAGCTGGCTGCCCAGTGCGCGGCCGAGGGTGTCAGCCATCGCGACTACCTGCTGAGCCTGGCCGAACTGGAAGTCACCGACCGACACCAGCGCCTGGTGCAACGCCGCATCCGCGCCGCGCGCTTCCCTGCCACCAAGGGTCTGGGCACCTTCGACTTCTCCGCCATCCCCTCGGTAAATCAGCCACTGGTCATGCAACTGGCTCGGTGCGAGTACGTCGAGCGGGGTGAAAACGTCATCGCCATCGGCAACAGCGGCACCGGCAAGACCCACGTCACCCTGGGCCTGGGATTGGCCGCCTGCCAACGGGGAATGTCGGTGGGTTTCACCACGGCCGCCGCCCTGGTCAACGAACTGGTGGAGGCCAGGGACGAGCGCCGGCTGCTCAACCTGCAGCGCCAACTGGCCCGGCTCAAGCTGCTCATCATCGACGAACTGGGCTTCGTACCCCTGTCCCACACCGGGGCGGAACTGCTCTTCGATGTCTTCAGCCAGCGCTACGAGCGGGGGTCCATCCTGGTGACCACCAACCTGCCCTTCGACGAGTGGACCGAGGTCTTCGGGTCAGCACGGCTCACCGGCGCGCTGCTGGATCGCCTCACCCACCACGTGCACATCCTGGAAATGAACGGCGAGAGCTACCGCCTCCGGGGCAGTCGGCAAAGCGGCACTGCGGTGCCCGTATCGGAGCGGTCAGCCGCCGGTTAGCGCCCCGCGGATGCCAATACCGGACCGTCGTCAATGGGGGCGCACCCCGCCCCGGGCCGTCAGGCACCACCCTGAGTGGTACGGCTTTCCGCCGCCCTTGACACCACCACTGCCAACAGCAACCCCATGGTATCCACCACGATGTGGCGTTTGCGTCCGGCTACCCTTTTTGCCAGCATCGTAACCCCTGGACCCCCTTTTTCAGTGGTCTTCACCGACTGGCTGTCAATGATGGCCGCGCTGGGAGTAGCTTCCCGCCCAGCAGCCTCCCGAATCCGGGACCTCAGGGCTCCTTCCACCCGTTCCCAGGTACCGTCATCGCGCCAGTTGCGAAAGTACCACCACACCGTGCCCCAGGGGGTCCGCCTCTGGCGGATGAGGCAGTCCCCCTCAGGCGGACCAGGAAATGGCGCCGCGCAGCACGTACAAAATCCCGTTGACCACCTCACGCAGGTCGGTAGTCCTGGGATGGCCCCTGGTGGTGTCGGGCGGCAGCAAGGGAGCCAATTCCTCCCACTGGGCGTCTGTTCCGCCTTTGGCGGGCTGGGGTAAAGTTTTCCACTCATGCCGCCAGCGTAACCACCTTCACCTCCTCTTCCCAAGAACCCATCTTGCACGTTTAGCTCATTGTCACACACCCTCTAAGAATCGATCCACGCCTTGAGCGCCGTGCGCTGCGGTCTGCTGAGGATAAGGTCCCCTCTCTTGATCTTGGCGTTGAGTCGGCCACGCAGCACCTTGCCTTGCTTGGTGTGTAAGTTCTCTGTAACGACACTAGTCAGTACCGCCATGTCGGTGACTGCTTCTAGGAAGTTTGTGATGGGCCAACCTTTCTGACCAAAGGCCTCGACGATGGCCCTCCTGAGGACTCGGTCCCGTCCAGAACCGTCGCCACGAATTAGCCGCCGGAGCACCCGCCGCGACCCTGGGAAGACACCCTTCAATTTGTTCCAGTCATTTTCGTCCAGTCGCCCCTCTACGGCCAAGTCGTAAACTGCCTGATAGACTGCGGCAACCAACAAACTCGCGGACGGACGTCTATCATTGAAACCCACGCCGAGTGCAAATGCTTGGACCGAGGCGCCGTCGGCAGTGCGGGGGTCCACGCTACCAACGATTTGCACCCAACGATCATGTCCAAGAGGACGTAGCCGGTAATCGCTGGGCCGAAGCCAGTCCAAGACAAGCCTAGTAAGCTTAGCGGACGGCCTCTGGCTCCTGGCCAACCAAGAAATCCCCTGTTTCGGATGTCTGCGGAGGCTGTCAATCCATTCCGGCCCCAACTCAGCAAATTCTGCGCCTTCGTCTAGCACATCGAAGGCTGCGTCGATCGCGATTACTCCAGCGCGATCAACGAGGTCACCAAGGCCAATTGGCTGATTCGCCGCCACTATGGCTCGAACTGCCGCGACAATCAATGTCCCGTCGTCGCCCCTCGTAGGAAGCCATGTCAGGGCCCGGTGTCTACTGCGTTCCGATCTCCAGATATCTGGCTCTCCTAAAATCGAGGGCCGGAGATCCAGGGATTTCAACGCGACGTCGTCTGGCGACGCCTCGATTAGGGCGACGTACGCGCCGGGACTGAGGTGTTCCGTCGAGAGTTGAAGGAGCGCCAAACGTGCTGGTGTGCTGGCGAAAGCAATGATATCACTCAGGTCTACGCCGACTTCCGGTCCATTGGCCGAGGACGTAAGCAAGAACGCGTCGGCCAAAGAACTCTGCCATTTAGGGTATGCGGATTGGCGTCCCAGTCGAGATAGAACTAAGAGCCTATCAAAGGCTGTAAGCGGATCGACGAGATTCGATGCCGACTCGGTCAACGCCCACTCCTTAAGCCTCGGAGCCGACGACGATTGGGGATACCAGCCGCCTAATACCTCCAGCAAGGCCTGCCACTCCGCGCGGTTCGAGAGTCTTTCAGCCCGTAAGCGGAGTTGTGCCAGGTGTCCAAGAGAGAGCCGTTCCGGAGTTAGCTCAGGCCCGAACCGCCATACGAACGTTCTAGCACGCCTCATGCCATCGTGATCGGAGGGGATGTAATCGTCCCACGTGCCCGAACCTGGGGGTCGTCGTGACCCGTCGATCAAGACATAGGTGCCAGGAGGGGCGTATCGCTGAATCGTAGCTGCGCGATCCTGCGGTACTACTTGCAGGTCGAACGGGTGCCCTTCGACATAACGCGCGGACAAGGCCCCTGTACAAAACGAAAAACGCCCACGGAGCTCGGCCCACTGGAGTGACCAAGCATGCAGCACAAGCTGCTCGTACTCGCTTGACGACTCGGCAGGCAAGAGAATTGGGAAGGCCGCGCTATCGCTGCCATAAAGGGCCTCGAACATCCCTTCTGCCCAGGCACGGTGCGCGGCCACTGGGAAGGGCGGGACTCCGCGGGGATCCTGGGGCATATCCTCTCGGCTAATCTTAATTGGGCGGTCATAGCCTAATGCCTGCTCAATTGTCGTAGGTCTCCGGAACCACTTTGTTACATCCGCTAAGTCGACCGTAGAGAGTTGCTCGGGAGTCAGGAGGAGCGTGTGGGTCCACACTGAGCCGGGTCGGGCGCCTTCCGTAGCCAGCCATGTGCGAGCAATTGCGTAGACATGCTCACCAGGCACCGGATACCCCGTAATGTAGCTCTCGAATCCACGGGTCCTAGCAGCAGGCCCGGAAAGGTCGGACAGTTCGAGGAGGGTCCGTGACGCATCTCTTGACAGACGGTGCGACGTAGCTAGGAGCTCGTGCCCGTTCCGATAACCGTGCAGGGCTTGCCCAACATGGATGGGGTTGCTGCCGCTCGTCCCCTCGTTACTCGCGATCAACATTTAGGGCCCACCGGATAGGTGCGGTGATGTCATGTGACGGGAGTCCGTCTAGCACAACTTGAATCCGTTCTGAAGTTATTGAGTAGCCTGTAAGGCTGTCAATGTCGTCGGGGAGTTGGCCGCCCTGAGCAGAGACTCCGTAGACGCGAAAATCGAGTCGATAGTGAGCACTGATTAAGAATTGGTTGACCAGAGGGAGTTCCTTGGCGAGCCACTCTATCGGCAGTTCCTTACCGTGTACCAGATCCCAAGCAGATATGATTACCGCGAGCCTGAAACGCTCCTTTTTGATGTGACTGCAAAGAAGTTGGAGGAGGTCAACGAGCATTACTTGCGTCTCTATCGAGTCTGGGCTCCATTCGCTTGCTGATGAATCTACAGACATGCTAGCGCTGGGGTATGTCCGCCCATCTTCGCCGGCAATTTCGATCGCGTCTGCGATGGGCCACGACTCGCTTAGTTTCTCCGGATGAACGAAGAGCAACACGCCGGAAGAGCCGCGCACGAGTTCTGCAAAGCTTGTCTCCCACCGGCGTTCGATCAAACCCCGTTGGATGGACTCCCCAGCAAGATCCGGAATGACGATCTCGGTAGTCGTGGCACCTTCGCCAGCTCTTATTTTGATCGTGGTGATCTTCTCAGCATTGCTACTCGTTCGGAAAGTCTCTTCAAACCGCAACCAGCGCCCACGCAACTCGTTCAGGTGCTCCATAGGGGCATCCAAGATCTCTAACGCTAGGGCTCCCTCTACTTCCTGACTAGCGATAACATGCCACAGTGCTGCAACAAACGTCGTCTTGCCGGACTCGGGAAGACCTACGAGTAGTCCCTGATGCATCAGAGAGCCTCCCGTCTACGCGAAGATCGAAAGCGATCAAACTCACGGACAGCTTGGGGATCCTGTGCCTGAGGCAAGACTACCGGTCTCCGAGCGGAATCGAGCCAAGTCCGGAGAACTTGATCCAGGTTCTTCCCTCGGGCCAAGTTCGATCCAGGAATCGGACGCGCCGCCGTCCTTATGAAGCGAATTTCACCTGAGCGCGATTCATACTTACTACGGAGTTGCAGTTCGTGCGTACTCGTGAAATCTTCGAGCGCATCAGCACCATTTCCTTTCAGTGCTGCATCCCACTTCGTGTAAATGACTGATTTTTCTGCGCTATCAACTCCCTGCATCCAGGATACTTTGAATCAACATGTCGACTTCGTGGTAGGCCTCTTGCCGGGACTCCAAATTCCCCAAACTCTCTCCGTCCACTAGGAAGGAAATGTGGTCGGCCCGCGGGAGGAGTAGGTGCGACCTGACTGTCTGAACATCGTCACGCATCTCTCGAAATACCTCACCGGGCCAGTCAGCGATCAGCACATCGCGTGCAGGCAGGAAACCTTCCTCCGGTGCTAGTCGAAGATGCAAAAATGCATCTGAGTCTCCAATTGGTGTCCTAGAAAGCGGGCCGGAAAGCCCTGGTTGGGAAGAGTGATAGCGCCAGTGCTGGCGACCTGAGCCAAGCCAGCATCCAGGTTGGCAGCAGGTGGTGATCCACGCCGAGATTGCCGCCAATTTCAGCGGTGGCGATGATGCTGTCGGGGTCATGGTCAGGATTGCCGACCACACCGATTTGGTTCGCTAGCAGGGTCAGGTTCGCCACCGTGGCCGCCAGGTACAACTGGAACTTGGTCTTGACCCATCCGAAGTAGCGTGCTTGCCGGATGCCCAGCTGCTCCAGTCGAGCCAGTCGATGCTCCGCCACCACTCGCCGTTGCCGGTACTGGTCGTAATCGGCGCTCTGCTGCAACGCCCGGGCTTCTTGTAGCAAGCCTTCCTGCGGGTGGATCAGCACCTGCCTTCCCTTCATGCCTTTGGTCGTAAAGCATCGGGACCGTAACAGACAGCCCTGGCACACCGCGCCGTCGAACCGGAAGGCCTGCAGCCGATGCACCGTCCCAGTGCTGTCGGTACGTTTCCCCGCCGGCACGATGGTGCGGGTGATCTGTCCCGCCGGACAAGTACAGCTTCCGGCCACCAGGTCGATGCCGAAGTCATCCTTGGGGAAACACTTCCGGTTGGGGCGACCCGGGACTCGGGCTACCAGCTTGCGCCCGGCGTGGGCGAAAGCCTGGCGGGTGCCGCCGTCGCCGTAGGCGGTGTCCCCCATGGCCTCCACCACCGCCATCTCCGCGCTGGCTTCGCTCTGTTCCACCAACTCCAGCGCCCCCAGATTGTCGGCAGCGTTGCCCGGCAGCACGTCCACTGCGGTGATCAATTGGCTGTCGGTGTCTACCACCACCGCTGCCTTGTGCCCGTCGAAGCGCTTGCGCTTGCTCTTGTGGCCGTGGCGCATCTCCGGATCGTGCACCGACACCATCCGGTCCTTGCTCACTCCCTCTTTCAGGCTCACCCCGCCGTCAGCATCAGCATTGCCATCATCTCCAGCGCCGTCGCCGTCCCCACCACGCTTCACGTCCTGGAGCAGTAATTGGCCCAGCAACTCCGCCGCGTCAACTATCGCCTGCCCCTGGGCGCTGTCGGCGTCCAACGCGTCCTGGGCCTGACGGGCCAATTCCAGCAGCCGGTCGGCATCCGCCACAATCTGTCCCAAAAGCCTCCGCCGCGCCCGACGGTTTGACCAGTCAATGGCCGCCTCACCTTTGACACTACTGCCCACGTAGCGCTTGTAACCGTGGGCTTCGGCCCAGCGCCTCACCGGAACACCCTCCACTGCCGCCAGCGCCCGCATCAGCTTCACGATGCCGTCGGCCAGAAGATTGTAGGTATCCTTCACTGCCCCACGACCCAGGATGTACGTCGTGTCCATGGCCACCCGCATCCCACGCTTGCCCTTCAGGTAGCCGGCCTCCCGCGCCAGTCGCAGGCTCTGCTCGAACACCTCGCGCACCTTGTCGTGCAGGATCAACTGGGCGCGGAACACCTGCAGCGTACTCTTGGCAAAAGGCCGATCCTCGATCTCAATCCCCAACGCTACCTTCCACCGGATGTCGAAATCGGCTCTGGCCTTGGCCTCGGCATCACTGACCTTGTCGTGGGTCTGCAACAGCAGCGCCGTGGCCAGGAGGCTGGGCGGCACACTGACCCGCCCATTGTCCAGGCAGTACAACTCGGCGAAGTCCGCGTCGCGGAACAACTGGCCCCGCAATGACGCCAACAGCCCATAGAAGGTGTCTCGGCCCACCAGGTCCAGGTACAACTGGTCCGCCTCCCACAGACCCCTCTGGTCTGATCGCTCGCCCAGCATGGTCTCACTTCACCCCGTTATCTCAGCTGGCCCGGAGTATAACCCGCCACTCCATCAGCCAGGCTTTCCGGCCAGCTTTCTAGGGGTAGTTGCGATCGGTCGTCGAGACGCGATCCGCGCGTTGTGGGCGCGTTTGATTAACGACAATAAGGAATGCCGCTGACGTCGACTATTTTTGCCGGTCAGGATTGGGTAAAACCATCCGGCACGGAGGTGCCGGATTTTGATCAAGGACCGACAAGTCGCATTATTGAGGCAGAAACTTATGGAAGGAAAGACACAGGAAACGGCGGCGGCCATGGCCGGAATGAGCGTGCGTTCGGCGCGCAAATGGCAGAGTGGCCCGTTGCCGTCGGAGACGAAACAGGAGCGCTGGTGGCGCACCCGGTCCGACCCCTTCGACGGGGTTTGGGAAGAGGAGATTGAGCCCCTGCTGCGTGGCGATCCCACGGGCCGGCTGAAAGCAACGACAATTATCGAGTGGCTGGAGGAGCAGCATCCCGGCCGGTTCAGTGCGTCCCAGTTGCGCACCCTGCAACGACGATTACAAGACTGGCGGGCGCTCAATGGACCCGATCAGGAGGTGTACTTCCCCCAGGAGCATCCGCCGGGACGGGAGGCCCAGATCGACTTCACCCATGGCAGCGCCCTGGGAGTTACCATCGCTGGTGAGCCCTATCCCCACCTGTTGTTCCAGCTCATCCTCAGCCATTCGGGCTGGCGCTACGCAGAGGTCGCCGCCGGCGAGACCTTCCTGGCGTTGCAGCAGGGATTGCAGGCCGCCCTCTGGACCCTGGGCGGCGTCCCAGAGGTGGTGCGCTCGGACAATGCCGCCGCCCTCACCCACGAGATACGGCGCAGCCGAGCCAGGGCGCTAAACGACAATTACGCGGCCCTGCTGGAGCATTACGGTCTCCGCTCCACCCGCATCAATCGCGGCAAGAGCCACGAAAACGGCGTCGCCGAGCACGCCCACTACCGCTTGAAGGACGCTGTGGACCAGGCGCTGATCCTCCGCGGCAGCCGTGATTTCCACACCGACGACGACTACGCCCAATTCGTCCAGGAGATGGTGGCCAAGCGCAATCGCCTGGTGATGGGGAAGCTGGAGCAGGAAATGGCTTGCCTACGGCCCCTGCCCCCAGCCCCTCTGCCGGAATACGTCAACTACCGTTCCAAGGTGCGCAAGTGGAGCACCATCCAAGCAGCCGGACGGACCTACAGCGTCCCCTCTCGGCTCATTGGCAAGGAGGTAAAGATCCGCTTGTACTCCGATCATCTGGAAGTGTACTACAAGGGCCACCTGGTGGAACGCATGGCCCGGGTGCATGGTGAGGGGGAAACCGGCGTCAATTACCGCCATGTCATCGGCTCGCTGGTGCGCAAGCCGGGAGCCTTTGCCCGCTACCGCTTCAGAGAGCAGCTGTTTCCCACCATGCACTTCCGGCTGGCCTACGACGCCCTCAGAGAGTGGCGGGGTGAGCGTGCCGACGTGGAGTATGTGCGGATCCTGCACCTGGCGGCGAAAACCATGGAAGCCACGGTGGACAGCGCGCTGTCGCTGCTGCTGGAGGCCGGTCAGCCCTTCGACTACGCCGAGGTGCGGGACCTGGCCGAACCCAAGGTGCCCGAGGCTCCGGCGCTCACCCTGGTGGGTCAGCCTGACCTGAAGATCTACGATGGTTTGCTTACGGGCAGCCTGGCCGGGTCGGGGGTGTGCGGATGATGGACACCGACACCAGCGTCATGCGGGATCGCATCGGCCAGCTCTGCCACCAATTCAAGCTGCCCACCATGGGCGCCCAGTCGGTGGCCCGTTTCACCGAAGCCGGCCACGGCGACGCCCTGCCCACCTTCCTGGAGGTGCTGGAACAGGAAGCCGAGGATCGGCGCCACCGGCGCATCAACCGGCTGCGCAAGGAGTCCCGGCTGCCCTCAGGCAAGACCTGGGAGACCTTCGAGCACGACCGGGTGCCGCTGGTGCTTCGCCAGCAACTGGATCAACTGGCCCAGGGCAGCTTCGTGGAACACGGCGTCAACGTGCTGGCTTTCGGTCTGCCCGGCACCGGTAAGACCCACGCCTTGTGCGCCCTGGGCCACCAGCTGGTGGAAACCGGCCACTCCGTCCTCTTCGCCCCAGCCTATCGCCTGGTGCAGGACCTCCTCGCCGCCAAACGCGACTTCGCCCTGCCCCGGCAACTGCGCAAGCTGGATAACTTCGACTTCCTCCTCCTGGACGACCTGGGCTACCTGCCCCAGGGTACCGAGGAGTCTGAGGTCCTCTTCACCCTGATCGCAGAACGCTACGAGCGGAGGTCGCTGGGCATCACCTCCAACCTGGTCTTCTCGGAGTGGGAACGTATCTTCGCCAACCCCATGGCCACCGCCGCGGCGATTGACCGGGTGGTGCACCACTCCGTCATCTTGGAGTTTGACGTCCCCAGCTACCGGACTGATGCCGCCCAGCAACGGGGCCAGTCAGAGGAGGTGAACCGGCAAAACTAATCGACGATAAATCGGCAAAAATAGTTGACGCGGGACAGCGTTGTTCAAACCCGTGAAGAGTTCGTGACCACCCATATCGATACCCAGCAAATGTCCCCTCCAAAAACCTCACGTAGATTTCGGAGAGCAGAGTCGTCTTCCCAACTCCAGCAAGTCCGACCGGAACAATGACTCGTGTAACCGAGGAACGAGTAGTCTGGTTGGCCTCCTGGGGGCTCAGCGCGTCACCAGACGGCAACTCAACGAAGCTCTCCGTGCCATCCGCAATATCCACCATCGATCCACTCACGCTTCCCTCGGTGCTGAGGCGGAAAAGCGGCTCGCCAGCGACAGTTCGTTTAAGAAGTGCACTCCAATTTCCTCTGGTGGGCAGGAAAATCTCGGCGATAGGCCTGTTCCTTCCAATAGTGCGCGATTCAAGTCTTGCTCGTCAGGAGCATCCTGGCCTATTCGCAAGCCAGCACTTAATGGAAAGAGGTGGTCTGCCCCTTGCGGTAACCCCACAGACGTTACCGACATTCGCCATTTAGGAGCGGTAGCGCCCATCGCCTCCATTACAGTCAGTTGCGCAGGAGCTTCTCCCTTGGCATGGGATAAGGTGTGCCGCAGATATTCAATCGACGCCGCAGGTGGTACTTCTCGTTGAATTAGGTTCGCCAATGTCACCGCCGATATTAAAATGTGCAAAATCGCTGTCGTTGTCTAGGGATTTCGTCAGTTTAAAAGGTAAGGGAAAATGTCAGTCACGGTGACCGGTGGGTTGATGGGGTGATGGCCTCGGGCCCCGGTTCTGTGGCCGATTGGTCGGCTGGGTCAAGGACCGAGCGTACTTGCGGACGGTGTTCCGCGAGATCCCGAACTGGCGCGCGATCTCCCGTAAGCTGAGGCCTTGTATCTTGGCCTGCTGGATGGCCTTCCAGAGGGCCAGTTGTCGCGGCGTGAGTTCTCGGCGGGCTGGGGGTTCACTGTGGTTTTTCTCGACCATCGGTTCCTCGACGACAGGATCGGGCTCCAGGTTTGCGAGGTTCCGCAGTTGGGGTTGGCTGAGACGATGGTTGCCCAGGCGTTTCACGATGTGGCTGATTTCGGGATTGGGAGCCAGGCCACCATGCGCCGCGCGTAGCGCACCGGGACGAGGCGGCGCGGGCCGACTGGGGATGATCTCGCCCTCATGGCGCACCTGGAGCCGGCCGTCGGTATGTTCCAGGACCTCCACACTCGCGCCAGCATAGCTGGGACGTTCGCCGCTGGGCAGGAGTTGCAGGGTGCGCCATTGGTACTTGACCGTGTTGTCCCGAGCCACTTTGCGAAGGTGCTTGAAGCAGAGGACCTCATCCAGGGGTCGCTGGGAGACCCTGGGGCGGTAGGCCGAATCGGGCAATTCGGCGGGCACGGCAAACTGGGCGTTGTAGCGGGGCAGGAAATCCCGCAGGACGGTGTTGGCCTGGTCGATGGTCCTGGCTCCGGCCAAGCGGAGTTCGGTTACCAGCCGGTCCTGGAAGGTCCCCGCGGCGCGTTCCACGCGGCCCTTGGCCTGGGGAGAGCGAGCGAAGATCTGCTGGATGCCCAGTTCCACCATGGCCCGGCTGAAGTGGGTGGCTTCCACCGGCGGCTGGATGTGCCTGGGCTTGCCCGAAAACTTGAACACGCCGTGGCGGTCGCCGTAGAGCGCGATGGGCAGACCCCAGCGTTCGATCAGGCCCTGCATCAGGGTGAAGTAGCCCCGGGTGTCCTCCTCGGCACGAAACACCGCGCTGACCACGGCGCTGGTGGCGTCGTCCACCGCCAGCAGCAGGGTGAATTGAGGTCCGTCATCGCCCAGCCACCGGTGGAAGCTGCCGTCGATCTGCACCAGCATCCCCTCCTGGGGCATCCGTTGCCTTCGCACCCGATGTTTGGGAGGACGTCGCTTGCGCGGGCTGGGGATACCGGCCTGGGTCAAGATGCGATGCACGGTCTGGCGGCTGAGGTCAATGCCCTCCCGTTCCCGGAGCAACTCGGAGAGGTGGGTGTGGTTGGCTCCGGCGTAGGTGGTGCTGGCCAGCTGGATCACCGCGTTGGCCTCGTCGTCAGACACCGCGTTGCGCGGTCTTCTTCCTCGGTTCCCGTGAGCAAGTGCGGCGGCGCCTTCCCTCCGATAGGCTGCCAGAAGTCGCCAGGCGTGGCGTTCACTCACCCCAAGCAGTTCGGCCGCCTGGGCTGCGGGAAGCTGATGTTCCAATACTGAGTTGAGCACGTGGAGTCGCGTCTGTTCGATGGGGTTCAATGTCAAGTCCTTCATAACCTGACATTTTCCCTGGACCGTTAGCTACTGACCAAATCGTAGAGCATCCACAGGGAGTTGGGCGTGGGTTTGACCCTACGTACGATGAGCCGCACCGGCACAGCATCGGGCTCACTGGCGAAGGGAGTATAGATGGTCTCGGCCACGTCGGCGGCGTCTTCCATCCAGTACGGTATGGGCGTCCACTCCGTCTCCGGTATGGCCTCGATGAGATTGCGCACGCTTGGCTGCTGGCGAATGGTGACGGAGAAGCGGACCTTCGTCTTCCGGCAGGCGGCGACGATGTCATGATTGTAGAAGCCGCTGTCGGCTCGGACGGTGAGTTGACCTTGGGCTCCGGCGTAGCGCACTCGGCTGATGGTTTCACGCAGGAAATTGGCGGCGCCGCGGGTCCGCCTGAGGCGGATTGGCCCGTCCCTTGCGCAGCCGTGCCATCAGTCCGCCATAGGCGGACCCGTACCGGCAGCGACGGCGAGGAGCGGGTGATAGCCACGCTGGCCGGCGTAGTTGTGGCGCTGCGCGCCTTCCTTGCACAGTCCGTAGGTCTCGCATACGGTGGAGTCCAGGTCGATGGTCAACGGTTCCTCGCCAGGACCGGCCCCTGCACCCCAGGCTCGGGCCAGCACTTCCCGGCTCACCCGATCCAACTGGCGCGCATGGCCCCACTGGAAACTCCGCAGGAAGGTCCCCAGAGTGGACGGCGCCTTGACCGCGCAGCCCAACACCTGTGCGGTTTCGCCAGCGCGCAGCGCGTCGGCATCGTCAATGCAGTCCCCACCGGCCAGCGCCGAGGCCACCAGCGTGAGCAGCTTGTCTCCCACATTGGCCCGACCCGGCGCATCTCCCAGATCGACATGGCGGTCCACCAACTCGCCCAGTCCCAGATGATGGGCCAGGGTGACCGGCAGCAGCAGCCCAGCATTGGCCACCAGGCGGCGTTCATCAAACGCGATTTCGATGCGGTCGGGCTGGTGGAGTGGTAGCATCCGTTGGGTGCTCCTCGTTTCGGGTTGGTTTTCTGTGACAAAAACCATTATCCCCGAAGCCGGGAGCACTTTCTCATCCCTTCAGCGCGCCACCGCACTCATACTTTCGGTGGATTGGGGGTAAGGAAGCGTGCGTGCCAGGATCCACCCTTTCCATTATTGGTTACATCAATCCAGCGTATAACGAGATCTCAGGGAAATCGGGGAGGGTTCACGAAAGCGGGTGACTCTCGGGAAAAGGGGTGAGCCATCTACATCACGGACAATCCCACGAAATACTCCCCATCGGGTCACCACCATATCCATCATTCCCGCTCGATTGTAATACGACGTGCAAAAGAGGTCAAACCAACAAATTGACTCATAAATGATGCTACCGAGGAGAGTATCGTCGCTTCGCAATTAATGCTGCCGGAAAGTGGCATGTAGCGAGGTAGGACAAAAGAATTTTGGATACCATCAGACCCAGATACATCGGTGCCAGCCCGAAGGGAAATAGCTGGATCCTGGACGAGGCCCAAGGGATCACCGGCCTGCACCGAAATGCCCTGACCGTTTGTCTGGGACCTAGGTTACTCCGGTGGGCGAAGCCGGGTGGGCAGGCCCAACCGCTACGGCCTCGAAGCCGCCACGACCCTGAAAGTCTTGTGGGAGCCCAACGACTGCGCTGGTGGCAGGCGCTTGCAGCGCTTTATGCCCGTGCTGGTGGAAGCCCTGGAGCATCACGGCGAACTGATCCTACAGCCTTCGGTAAAGGAACAGGTGTGCGCCATGAGTCCAGCCACCATCGACCAGATGCTCCGTCCCCACCGACATCTGGGTCTCAGAGGGTGTGTGACAAATTGGTTCAGGTGGGTTGAAGCCGCTTGAGCATCAGGTGAACCATGGCGATGTGCACCCAGGCTTCGCTGCTCTCCGTGCGCTCCTCATAGTCTTTGCTCAGCCGTCGACATCGGCTCAGCCAGGCCAGAGTACGCTCTACCACCCACCGTCGGGACAGGACCTCGAAGTGGTGGCTATCCGGTTTGCGCTTGACCACGGTCAGCAGCCAGCCCCCGGTGGCCCACGCCCACGTCACCAGTCGGCCAGCGTAACCAGCGTCGGCCCAGATCAGTTGTAGTCGGGGGAACCGACCCAATAGCTTGGACAACACCAACTTCGCGCCGTCCCGGTCCTGGATGTTGGCGGCATGAACCGCCACTGCCAGCAGCAGTCCCATGGTGTCTACTACGATGTGCCGCTTGCGTCCGGTTACCCTTTTACCAGCGTCGTAACCTCTGGGCCCCCTTTTTCCGTGGTCTTCACCGACTGGCTGTCAATGATGGCCGCGCTGGGAGTAGCTTCCCGCCCAGCAGCCTCCCGAATCCGGGACCTCAGGGCTCCTTCCACCCGCTCCTAGGTACCGTCATCACGCCAGTTCGGGTCGATCCCGGTACACGTCGGTTCATCTTGCGATCATAGACCACCAACGTCGCTTGAAATGCGGTGGCATCTGTCATCCACAACCCCTCCACCCCACCAGCCTCATATTTTTCAAAACTTTGAACAGAACCTGATGAGACAATGGGAATGATTGACCGACTGACCGCAAGCTGCTATTAGTCAAATCGGCACGCTGGTGGGATGGGTTGATGACCGTGGTCTAGCCTAGGCTCATGATACCGGAAAGTGGCGGGACGGACCATTTTTATGTCGCCACTGCGCCAAGGGCGAGCCACGATCAAATCATGGAAAGACGCCATCATAATGCCTGTCGCTGCAACGATTGTGTGGCTCGGCGAAACTCCTTGAGGCGGCGCTTCGTGGGATGGGGTCCCGGAAGAAGCCATCCGCCAACAGCCGGCGCCACGTTGTACGAAGTGTCGGGAGACCACGCCGTTATCTATGAGGATAACGCACTGCTATTTGGCTCCGAAAAACTGAGAGGCCAAGTTACGGTACGAGACGGGGCGGATGGCGTCACACGGGAAATGCAACTGCGAACAGGATGTTCAGAGATCGCCGTAGATGACCTGTCTGAGCAGACTTCATTCAGATCGACGGCAGCAGAAACCGCAATTCCTCAGTGGCAAGACGCCGGTTCGGAGGCGAACGGAGACGCCAGAGAAGTCTCACCTCCCGACGCCGACGGACGGCCCGCCCCGCCACCCGTAGAAGTCGACCTCCAGCAAGAGGGAATTACGAGTATCGACCCATATGCGCCAGCGCCGGAGCCGGAAAGCGTTCCGCCGCCGGACTTGGGCGATGTCTACAAACCGGCCCAATACCCAGAACCGGTGGACGCTGCTTTGGAGCCAGATGCGAAGAGGCGGCGGAATCGCAAGCGGTTGGCCCTGGTACTAATTCCCGTCTCGCTGACTGTCGCTGTTATCGTAGGGGCCAGTGTGCTGGCGGCGTTGGTTCTTTCACAACCGGACGAAATGACGACAGCAGAAACGGCAGTCGCGACCCCGGATGTAGGATCTACTATATCGGCTGCAGTAGCGATGGCGGTGGCTGCACAGATAACACCGACTTCGGCAAATCCTGCCAGCGTAGGCGAAAGCACCGCTCCCCCGAACACCCCGCCTCAATCAGCGAGCCTTCCTCAGGTCCCGCTGTCGCCGCCGATGCCCTCCAAGTATGTAACTTGGGAACAGCCGCCGAGACTATCTGAAACAGGGGATCTCGTCTTTAGGGCCAGGATCGACGAGGGAGCGAATTTTACGCCTGCCGGGCGGCACTGCGGCCTTGGGAATGTCTCATTGATGGACAACGCCAACGCTTTCTACGGTTCCGTAATTCCGCGCGCCATGGCCCTGCCCTGTGGGGCAGGATCCAGCGACTGGGTTTCTGACCGTTACCATTTTTCGGATAGCCTGCTAACAGTCACGGTGCAACTATCGTCCAAGCTCTCTGAGCAACGGGGCCTAATGGTGTGCTTGTGGACAGGCGGCACGGATGAAGAGAACCGCCTGCTGGATTGCGCGCCAGTGCGCCGGCCTTGACGGAGACAAGCGCAGAGTAGCGTGGTCCTGTCCAGGACATCAAACGGGTGCAGGCTGTGATGACATTCCTGCAGTGGGGACGACGAGATTACCGGTACTGACGGCGGTTGCCGGCCAACGACTAAACCGACCGGTTGCGACGAAGCCACAGGTACAAGAAGTAACCGAGCAGGCCCAGAGCGGCCGAGCCTATGCTCAATACAGTCCAGGGAGATCTGCCCAACACGCCATCGAGTTCAGCCAACGCCAATCCGCTGGCCAAAAGCGCGGCGGCAACGACCAGGCTGACCCCCACCAGTCCTCCTAGAACTGTAATCTCTCTGACCAATACGGCGCGCCGCTCTTCGTGGTCGATGCCGAGGTCTACGAAATTCGAGTACATTCTCCGGAGGTCGGCAACCCGATGCAAAGTCACCAAAAGCGTCAGGGACGACAGCAGCAGAGCTGCTACTGTCGGTACGCCCAACCCCGTTATCAGCCATGGGATCGATTTGGCGGGAAGCCAATCGATTCTATTATGAGAAAAAATCGCCGGGGTTTGGAGCGCGATGGTGAGCAGGGTGAGCGACCAAAACGCTGATTGGGTCATCCTTAGCTTCTGGAGCAGCCAATAGGCCGCAATAGGAGCGCAACCGATAATTACAACCCCGGTGATGATGAACTCGGGTTCCCACTGGAGAAGGCCCGGGCAGCACATTGCACCGGCGTCGTGGGCGCTAAGGCCCAAAGGTCCGCCGGCAGTCTCCAGGAACGAGTAGCCCGCCAGGATCACCAGACACCCGACCAGGAAGGACTCAACTATGACGAACCTGATCATGCATGTGTCCTGTGTGCGTAGAAGTCCCTCATTAGCACTGCGGCAAAATCCTCGTTCATGGGGTCCCACCGCATAACGGACACGCCCGAACGGCGCAGCCTGTCCACGAGAGGTTCGACCTCCCGACGCATGAGCCCGAGGGCCTGTTCCTCAAGTCGAGTATCCGCTCCTTGGAAGCCTCCCGATTCCAGGTGGACAACCCGGACCTGGTTGGACCGCCGGTGCCCCCGTCGGATGGACACTAACCGTCTGATACCCCGGAAGAAGCTATCCTGATCGGGTGATCTGGTCGCCCACCTGGAGTAGTGAACATCCAGGCGGGTGATTACGTAAACCTCCGGCTTCAGTCGGAAAAGAAAACTCTTGCACCTTTCCACCGCTTCCACCAGATTCTGCTGCGAAACGCCGGGTTCGAGCCTCGTGAGAATATTGGTCAACCTCTGGAACTGCTTGTGACCAAGTTCGGGCGTTAGGATGTCGCTGTTGCTGTTGTACACATATGCGCCCAGGGTATAACCCCGGGTCAGATAGTATTGAGCCACGGCGCCGGCGGCCTCCGCAGCCTCATCGATCAATGGATACAACGCCGGTCCCACTTCCATATAGTCCGAGCCATCCAGAAACAGCCAGACTGCTTTTCTGCCTTCCGGCTCGTATTGGTTCACCAACAACGGGTTGAAGCTGCCGGAGTTACGGGCGCTGGCCTTCCAGTTAACAGACCGCATCGGGTCCCCTGGATTGTAAGGACGCAGTTCCATGAAGTCCGTGGTGGATATTCCGGCGACGGCAACGTCTTCACCGGAACGACGGCTGTGAGCCCGGCCGCGGACCTCGTTGACCCTTCTGATGGCTTGGTTGCGCGGCACAACCGAAATCTCCAGCGGAGGCCCGATGGTCCCCTGTTTTCGCCGGTTCAGGCCCAATGCGGCTTCCGTTTCCCACTGGGCCTCGCGCAGCGCGAACACGCCCCGCTTGGGACACCGGATCCGGTACGACAGGTCATAAGTCTTCGTCCCGGGCCAGTGCCAGATTACCCGGAGGTTGTTGCCGCTGACGATTTGGGTTTCCCCCGGCAGCGGATCGTACACGTAAACGGCTCCCATGCCACCAGCAACATCCAGCTGGCGCTCGACATCCAGTGAATCGCCAGCCCAGCAAACGGACCGGGGCAACCTTCGGTGAAGAACGACCCTCTGCGGAGCGGACAGCGAGGCGCCGATCAGCACCAGCACCAATAGGAAAACAGCGCCCGCAAGCAATACGAAGTTGCCCAGGCAAAGGGCAATCAACATTGCCAAGAACGCCGGGGCCAGCCACCGGCCCGGGGAAGCCGTGAACATCAGACGGCCGACCGGCGTCCCAGTTCGGTGGGCACCGGGATCTGATCAACTACGTCCTGAACCACCTGCTGAGGCTGTGCCCCTTCGAGAATATCTTCGATGTTGAGGATGACGCGATGTCCCAGAACATCGGTCGTCACCGACTTCACGTCGTCGGGGATAACGAAGTCTCTGCCTTGTATGAGGGCCATGCTCCGGGCGACCTTGAGGAGAGCCAATCCTCCCCGGGGACTGGCGCCTACGGCAACTCTGGGGTCTTCGCGGGTCAACCTGACGAGCTGCGTAATGTAGTCAACGATAACCTGATCCACGTACACGTCCATCTCGACGCTGTTCTGCAACCGCAGGAACCCCGCCAGGTCCACCGCCGGTTCGAGATCCTGGGACGGGTCATCCTTCTGCCAATCAATGCGGCGTTGCAGAATTTCATTCTCCTGCTCTCGGTTGGTGGGATAGCCCGTGGCCAAACGAAACAAAAAGCGGTCCAACTGTGCTTCGGGCAAGGGGTAGGTTCCTTCCTGTTCGATTGGGTTCTGGGTGGCGATCACCAGGAAGGGTGGGTTCAGGAGCAATGTTTCCCCGTCTATGGTGACCTGTCTCTCTTCCATGGCTTCCAAGAGCGCCGCCTGGGTTTTCGGGGGCGCTCGATTGATCTCGTCGGCCAGCAGGACGTTGGTGAATATGGGTCCTTTCACCAACTGAAACTCGCCGGTGCTTTGGCGCCAGACCCTGGTGCCGATAATGTCCGCCGGCAGCACATCCGGCGTGAACTGAACTCTTCTGGTTTCGCTGCCTATGGCCCGAGTGAACACTTTCGCCAGCATCGTTTTACCCAACCCCGGGTAGTCTTCGAAGAGTACATGACCATTGGCCAACGCTGCCGCCAGCAATTTCCGTAGCAACAATCGGTTGCCGACGAACACTTCGGCAACTCGGTCAATAATTTGTTCGCAGACTTGTCCAGCTTCTTCAGCTTCGATCTGGTTCATACTGAATCCTCAAGATACGCCAGCGGCGGGGCGGTCCCCAGGTAGAATTGGTAGTTTGACCGATCCAAATCCAAACAGTGACTCGTAACCGTTCGGGTATTCACCAAGGCGGGCCAAAGGTCTCAAACCGGCCCGGGGGATTATCTCCACTCCCCGACGCCGCAATACCCGATGCCTGCGGTATTTCCAACTGTCCCCGAAAGACATCAACACGTCGAAGTCCGGCAGGGCTACCGACAAGGTTTCGTGAGTTCCTTCACCGAAAAGGTGAGCAATGGCTCCGTCGAACATACGTTGGCGGCGGTCGCGGTTCCACAACTCCTTCTTTTTGCCGCGTCGGAGAGAGAGATGATCTATGACATTCCTGAACTTGGACTCGAGTGGCTGGAAATCACGACCATCAAAGGTAATCAACGGGAACCAGAGCGCGGCGGCGGTGTCAATATCGGCGCCATGTTGCCAGTATGCTGCCACCAGCAAGACTGCTACGCGCTTTGGATCATCGCCCGTCGTGAGAAACGGCGTTGCCCCCAGTAGGAGCTGGTCTTCGTCTATCGGCTGTAAAGCTGATCTTGGGAAGGAGAGTGTCTTTTCTGCTCTTGCCATGGTTTCTGCCAAGGCTTGGCGTCTCCATTTTTCGAGCACTTTCTGCGGGGGTCTACGAATCACCCCGGGCCTGAGGGTCGTCATGTGGCAGCGCCTCATTGGTTCGAACACCTCCGGTATATTCTCCAGAGGAACCTGGTTACGAAGCAGCAGCGCCAAGACGTAACGCCAAACGTAGCTCCACTCGCCGGTACGCACATAATGTTGCAGCGGCGCCAATAAGGCATCCAACCGGGGATCGTCGTGCTCACGAGTGTCAGGAGCGTGGCGAGACCAATTGGACCACTGCGGCGGCGCTGGGGTCTCCGGGAGCAACTCCGACCGCACAGTCTGCCTCATGCGGTAAAACGCGAAAACGGCGAACGCCAGCACCACTACCCACTCGAATAAGGGGGCGAAAGACAACAGGTCGTAGAGTAAAGGCCGCACCAGAAGCCCGTACCAAGCCAACGCTGCCCCCAACCAAAACGCCCGGGGAGTAGACAGACGGAACCAATCCGTAGTCACCTTTGCGAGCCCGTTCCAATTGGACGTGAAGACCCCCACCAGCAACGCCAGGGCCACTGCGAACAGGCCACAGCCCACCGTAGCTCCGATCAGAGGGTAGCCGTGACCCAAAGGGGCCAATTGCGCCATCGACAGCCAGGCCAACACACCTGCCAGACTGTAGCCAGCGGCCTTGATCATGAGCACGTAGCGCGCCGCTATGTCGCCATCCGTCGTTTTGGGTATCCGCACAGCATAGAACAGCCCCGCAGCGAACGCGGCTATCAGGTACCTGGCATCGAATACGTGACTGAAGTGGGCCAAGCTGGCGTGTCCGAACTGGTGATTCGGCCACTGGCCCAGGAGCAAAGCGCTAACATTGGGGAGGGCGCTGATCAAAGACCACACTACCAGCCCGCAGCCGGCCGCCAGGCACAGGCCGGCTGCCGGCCTTAGCGTCCTGGAAACCGAGCTCCGGCCGGTTGGTACCGCGGCATGCACCTGGTGCAGGACATCAGCCAGATAGGTGGCGCTTGCGGCTGCCACCAGGCCCCCCATCAGCGGAGATTCGAGAAACCCATAATTGGCGGACCAGCCCTGGTAGGAAAGTAACGCGATCGTTCCCAGCGCCAGCAACCGGTAGCGAGGAAACCCAAATAGCGAACTGGCCGAGGGAACCCGTAAGCTGATCAAGTCCACAGAGGCCATGGATGCCAGCACCAGCCCCGCGCCGCCCAGCAAGTCGTAATAAAGCTGCGGTTCGGTCAGGTTCTCTACAAGCCCGCTTAACCCTCCAAGAAGCAGCGCAACCCATAGCGGCAAAGGTACAGTCGCCGTAGGGCGTCCCGCCCATAGCCCCAGGAAGATGCCGGCCAGCGCGATGAAATTGCAATAAACGACGGCGGCATCCTGAGTCCCGGCCCAGGATACCAGGGCACCGACGACGAGCAGCGACCAGGCTGAGTCTCGGAAAAGCGCCGCCACCTTCAGCAGGTACGCCGCATCTTCAGGACTCAACTTTTTTGGCAAGACCGGCCACGTCCTGGAACGGGGCGGACGCGATGTCCAGATCCAAAGGTGCAGCAAGAACGCGACGGCGGCCGCGAACATTATCGGCCAGACCAGATGGCCTATGCCTATACCCGAACCAGCGAGGGTCAACGACGGAGCGGCGCCCCAGCCAACTATTAGGGCACTGACCGTTATGGCCACCGCTGCGACCAGGAACGTGGTGCCCAATTCACGGTTAGTGACCGTCACTTGCCTGATCCGCCATCAGTTGCCGGCACGCCCGATACATTGATTCAAAACGAGCCCGGCTGATCTCGTGCAAACTGTAGTCCGCTTCTTCGAACCTGGCGATAACCTCTTCCAGCGCCCGTTGGTCCAGGGGGAACCCGCTGGCCACGGACAGCGCCTCCACCTCCCGGGGGGTTGCCTGGTCAGGAATGTTGGGCACCTGCTCGCGAATCCATATCAGGAAGTCGTTGTAGCGACGCACCACATCTTCGCGGAACTCCACCAGTTCGATCCGTCGCGTCATGGACGCGGACAGATAGTCCAGATCGCCAGCGAATTTCGCCGCTACTTCATATGACCCGGGAACGGGTCCAATCAGGTCGGTAAAACCAGTGCCGGAGGCATCGGTGATAACCTCAATCGGCTGATCCGTCTCTCCAATGGACACTATGAGGCGTCGTCCTGACACTGGCTGCCTGTGGATGTCCGCCAAAAGGAATTCCACCGCCATTTTTTCGTCGGTACCCCAGATATCGGGCAGATCATCCGCCGCTTTCCGTATGTTCACTGTCAGAACGGTGGGGACCGGTCCCCGCAGTACAAACTCTTCGCTGGCTGAAGATGGCGAATGGCGTTCGTCTCCCTGGAATCGCGCGGAGACGCGGTGAAGTCCCTCTTCAGCCCCGGACCAGGTGGCGATGCACCTGCCTTCCATGTCGGTGGTCAGCAGCATGGGCTCGTCGGGATCCCCCCACACCAAGTACAAATCCATACCAGCCAGCGGGTTCTCATCCACGGAAGTCAGCCGGCATTCGGCGCGAACGGGTTCACCCAGTCGCCAGATCCGGTCGCTTCCCGGCGGCAGATCCGGGAAGCGTATGGCTAATTCGGTCTCCGTCAGCGGTTTCGGCCCTGTCCCTGCGGCCCGCTGGGCGGGTTCCCCATCCGGCTCTGCGCTGCCGGTCTCTTCGACAGGACCGCCCTCGCGAGATGCCGGGGCTGCGGCCTCAATCGCAGGCGCATCGCCGGAAGAGCCTGCTCCGCGCCCGCGAACCGGCGCCAGGAAAAGGCGTTTGCGCCCCGTGACGTAGGCCAGCGAGGTACACAGGACGAGGGCCAGTGGTAGGACCACCCAGAGCAGCCAATCGAACTCGAGTGGCGCAACCGGCAGCCCCACGGTGTACGTTACGGGAAGAAGCGACCGGTCGCCATCGAACCTCAGGCTCAGCGGGAACACGGAAGGCTGATCCGTATCTGGGATCAGTACCGTCAAAAGCGCTGTGCCGTCGGCGTCGGTCACCACGCTGCCGTCTTCGCCGTAGCTCAAAACGGCACCGGAAATCCCTTGTCCTCGATCATCCAGCAGGCGAGCTTCCAGTTGCAGCGGCTGGCCGGGCCTCGCCGGTTCGAGCGGCACGACGATGACGCTGGTGGCGGATACGATCTCCGTGGTCGCCTCGACCGCGGTGTTCAACTCCGGGGCGGCTATTTCCAGCAGCGACGGGCCGATGTCCGCATCAGCCGTCCCCGGCAGCACGATCCGGAACGAACCGGCGGCGTTGGTACGGGCCGTGAGCGGTGTGCCGTCATGTCCCGTCACCACGATTTCGGTGTCCCGCACCGCCTGATTTCCGAGGACCACTGTTCCCCGCAGCGTGAGGTCATCTCCGCGGGTGATCGTGTCAGGGACTTCCACCGCGATTTGGGCGGCGGCAACCTCAATCGTCCACAACCTCCGGGACGGCTCCAAGCCGGGGGTGCCAGCGAACCCGATCTCCACGGTGACCTCGCCCTCAACGTCAAACACCCGTTCCCAGTGGAAGGAACCGTCGGCGTCGGTGTCGACCACCGTGCCAGTTCCGCCCATCACTCCCACTCTGACTTGCCAACCTGGCAAGGGTCTGCCATCGGTCCCGGACAATTTTCCGGTCAGACCGTAGGGATGCCCCAACCGGGCGACTCGGTCTCCGTCGAGAGTGATGGAAACCGCCTCGACGACTTTGATGGAGGTCTGGTACGAGGAGGGTTCGATATCGCCCCCGCCGCCAAACGTCGCCACCAACGTATGGGTACCAGTGTCGTGGATCACTCCGCTGATCTGGAAAGCTCCCCGCTCATCGGTAGTGGCTGAATGAGGCTGACCTCCAGCCAACGCGATAGCGACATCTCGCCCTGCCAATGGGTGACCGCGCGCGTCCTGGAGATGGCCTTCGATGGGGAAGTCCTCATTGAGACGTACTTGTGGTAGGTCCTGTATCTCCAACACGCTGGGCATGGTGGCGCTGAGGACGAGCTGCGCCTCGTTCCCCAGAAGGAAATCCGATGCCATGAATCTCGCCCCAACCATGTGTTCGCCCGTCTCTACGAAAGTATGCGTGAATTCGAACCGGCCGGTGGCGTCGGTATAGGCTGGCGAGGCGGGCTGGTCATCAATGGTGATTTGGATTTCCCGGTCGGCCAAGACACCGGCGACCTCCTCCGACAATTGGCCTGAGAAGTGCGCAATGGTGTCCACAGAAACTTCGGACGGTCCAGCCAGTTGCAGGCCGGTGCCAGAGTACACTTTGATTTCCGGGTCGCTCCAGGACTCTTCGTATTCGGCATTGGCCACGGCGTGGGCGATGAGCTGGTAGCCGCCGCGCGTGAACCGGGTAGGCAGATTGGCTTCCACGGAAAAGCGGCCCCGCTCGACGGCGCCCGTCCCGATCTTGATCCCACCGTTCTCCTTTTTCTCATTGATGAAGATCTCCACCTCCACACCGTCCACCGGCGCGCCAGAGGCGGTAGTGACGGTCCCGCCGACTGTGAAAGGCGTTCCCAGTCGGGTCTGGGCTGGCCACTGGGAAATTTCGGTAACCGTCTCTTGCGCGTCCTGGATTTGGCTTTGCTTTTTCTCGGTTTCAGAGTCGGCTTGGTCCTCCGGTGGGATGTCAGGAGACTGCGATTCGTTCGCCGCTGCATCGGGCGTTTCGGAACCCCGGGACGGCGCTCCGCCCGCTGCTGTGGGCTCAAAGGTGATCCATCCCAGGCCTTCGAAAGGGACTTCAGCCCACTGATGCGCTTGATTGGAATAGACCGTCCGCGACTGCTGCGTCGCACCGATGGACCAGCCGGAGACCACCCTGGCCGGCAGTCCGACGGATCGAGCCAGCACCACGAAGGCGCTGCTGAACTGGCCGCAGGTTCCCTCTTTCGCCTCGAACAGGAACCAGTCCACCGGGTCGTGGCCGGGCGGCTTAGGGTCGGTGTTTTCGGAGGCATAAGCATAGGCGTAGCTGCTGCGCAGGAAATGCTCGATGGCCTTGGCCTTTAGATAGGCTCCGTCGTGCCCTGAAGTAATTTCCAAAGCCAGGTCCCGGATTCGTGACGGGAGATCCTCCGGCAGTTGGGCATAGGCGGCGTCTGACAGCGGCGTGGCGGCCACCAATTGATCCCGTGGAAACTCAACGTGTTGTGCGATCCAGGAATATTCGGTTGGGTTGCCTTCGGAGGCGAAGGTCGCGCTGAACGGAGCGTAAGACCCGTCAGTCATAATCTGGTCCGCGCGCAACGACATGGGCTTGCGGCCAGCCGGGATACTGCCTACCTCCGGGTGAGCCGAAACCTCAATCCGGTCAAGGCCCAGCAGTATGCCGTATCCCGGCCCGGGCCAGGCCAGCAGGCCGGCCGCCGTGCTTGGAGCCATGGGAAACTCGGACAGGTCCCAATGAGAACGATTGCGTTCCACCAGGACCGGCAACCCGTCCCCCTGCTGGTATGGCATTTGCACTGGATCGATCTGGCTCCAGCCACCGTCCGAATAGAGCTCGCCGGTCGTCGTGCGCAGATACCCAGCGTTGGTCCCGCCGGTGACCTGGAACACGGGTACGGGTGGAAGCTCTCGGGCTTGCCGGGTGGTGGTCCCTGGAACACACCATGATCCAGAAGGCCCGTTGACCAATACGCTTCCGTTCTCCAACGCGGTAATCTGAGCGCCAATCTCAGACAGGGCTTCCGCCGCGTTCTCGGGGTTGCTGGACGGATCCCCTGACAAAAGTTCCTGCAATCGGTCGCCGACGGGCGTACCATCCCGACCGGTACCATCCCACTGTTGCACGATAGCCCGCGCCAGGTCGGGATTGTCGGCCGCTATTGCCTCCAGCACTGAGCTGGCGCCAGCGTCGCCGACCGTTTCCGCGGCGCCATCTAATCCGCCCTCGAACCCAGGAGTCCGCCCCGGTGCGCCGGCCGGAGCGGTCGGTTCAAACGTTACCCACCCCAGCCCGTCAAAGGCCACCTCTGCCCACTGGTGGGCCTGATCAACGTACACCGTTTGCAAATCGTCCTCAGGGGACACGGCCCATCCGGACACTACTCGCGCCGGTATTCCCGCCGTCCGTGCCAGGAGAACGAAAGCGCTGCTGAACTGTCCGCAGGTGCCTTCTTTTGACTCAAACAGGAACCAATCGATTGGATCCTGACCAACGGGTGGCTGTGCGCTGCCCGGTTCGGCGAAGGCGTAAGCATAATTGGTGCGGAGATACGATTCGATGGCTTTGGCTTTGGCGTATGGCGAGGCGTGCTCTCGGGTAATTTGAGAAGCCAAAGCTGCCACCCGGGAGGGCAGGTTGTCGGGGAGTTGCGTAAATGTTGGGTCGTCGGAGACCGTGGCTCGGACCAGCCTGTCGCCGGTGGGACGAGGCGTTTGAGCCGACCAGGAATACGTGCTCCGAGGTCGGTCGCTCCGGAAAGTGACGCCGAAGGGCCGGTAGTACCCGTCGGTTGAAATGTGCCTCGTCCCCAAAGAGATCGGCCACGATCCGGCCGGCAATGGGTCCGCAGAGGCAGACGACACCGTTATCCGATCCTTGAAGGATTGCAGTCCGAAAGCGCTGGTGGGCCACGCTAACGAAGCCGACTGCGGATTCGGATTTCCGGTACTGAGGTTGCCGAGGTGATCGGGAAGTAGTCGGTTAACCAGATCGCTGGTTCCCCGCCGGGCTTGGTAGGGTAATTCCACCACATTTGAACTGCGCCAAACGCCATTCTGGTAAACATCGCCCACGGCAGTCCTGAAATATCTCGTATTGGCCGAACCGCGGGCTTCAAACACCGGAGTGCGCGTGGGCACGGCAGCCTGGGCGGTGCTGACCCCGCTCACCAAAGCTTTCACGGCTTCATTCTTGACCACCAGCCTGCCGCCATTCTCCAAAGAGGCGACCTCGGCTCCCAGCTCCGTCAAAGCATCTTCCGCCGTATCCCGCACTGTCGGATCCGTGTCAGCAAGGGCTTCAGATATTCCCGGTATCGCCTCATCACGCTCCGTATCTGCCAGGCCCCGAACGGCGGACTGCCTCACCTCAGGGGCCTCGTCCGATATGACTGCCATCGCCAGGGGTTTAAGAACCGAGGCATCATCCACTGAGCCGAGCGCCCGACCTGCAGCCGAGCGAACCGAGATGGAATCATCAGACCGGAGAGCCTCGGCCAGAGGTTTCGTTACCCGAGATGCCGGCAATGGAGATTTTTTGCTGAAGCGAGACAGATCCTTTGCCGCTGCCGCGCGACCGCTTATCGACGGATCCTCGTGCAGGACTCGCGTTAATCGTTCGAGTTCTGCTTCCCAGACGCCTGGACGGTTCGCCCGCGCCCGCGCTCCCCGTGATCCGGTTGGATCGAATATGACCCAACCCAAGTCTTCGAAACCCACTTCCGCCCACTGGTGCGCCTGATCCGAGATCACCGTTTGTTGGACACCAACCTCGGCAATTGCCCACCCGGAGGCCACTCGCGCCGGAATGCCCGCCGACCGGGCCATCGCCACGAAAGCGCTGCTCAGCTGACCGCTGGTACCCTGCCGGCTGTCGAACAGGAACCAGTCAACTGGGTCCTGATCCGCGGGGAGCTCGGGGGTCTGGGAGTTGGTGAAGCCATAGGCATACTCACTCGACAGAAAATCCTCGATCGCCCTCGCTTTCAGATAGGGGCTGTCGTATTCTGCGGTCACGCGGCGGGCCAAGTCCCAGACCCGCGATGGCACATTTGTCGGAAGACCCAGATATGCCTCGTCGGATGTCGGCACCGCTTGGAGAAACTGCTCTTGGGAAAACTCCGGAACCTTGGAAATCCAGGAGTAGCTGCTCGGTGTCAACTCAGTATCGAAGGTACCAGCGAATGGGGCGTAACTGCCGTCGCCACTCACCTGATCCAGGTTTATAGAAACCGCCAACGGCCCTTTCGGCAGGGACCCGTCGGGCAGGTGCGGGGCTGCCACGATCTCCTGATTCCGATTGGCGTGATCTGGCGCGATCCAATTGTGAGACAACAGCGCCGATTCCGGCTGCGGAGGCGGACCGGTGTTTTCGGATGAGGAGTTGGCCATCCCGTTAACCAACAAAGACCGCACATCCTCACCTGCCGAGTAGGACAGTTCCCATGGATTGTGCTGTGTCCAAGCCCCGCCGGTATAAGCATCGCCCACCGCCGTGCGCAGGTAACCGGTTTCGGTGGCGCCGCGGACCGAGAACATGGATACCGATTTGGGCGGACCGGTTTGCCTGGCGGTGACACCCGGCACTGAATAGAGGCTCCGATCCCATTCGACCAAAAAGCCTCCGGTCTCCAGGCCAATCACTTCGGCCCCTGCTTCCTCCAGGGACGCCGCCGCACTTCCGGCGGTCTCGGGGTCCGGGCTTCCTAAATCGAGCACAAGTGCTTCCACTGCATCCGGGCCAGGCGGTTCATCGGGATCATCCGCCAAGCTGGGCGAGGGCGGCTCGAGGGCGGCGTCGGGCTCAGGCGCTATTTGCGCGGGATCTGCAGCGACGGCTCCCTGCCCCGCAGGCACGTATTCGTGAACAATCTCCTGATACGCCAACACCGGTTGCAGTCTCGCGGGTCGGTCAAACAGGTTCAAACCCCGGATCGCATCGGATGCGAACATTCCGAACATCAAGGCTAGAATCAGCCAGGCCAGAACGGGCGCGATGACCAAACGAGGTCTGACTATACCCACTACCGCCACCGAAAGAATGAACGCGCCCAACAGCGCCAACCCCAAAGGCTCGACTCCAATTGGATCGATCTGATGTTGGTCGTAAGGCAGGTCGCCATAGGGAAGACTCCCTTGCGTCGCCGCGGCAGCGCCCAGGTACAGTGCCAGGGCAAAAAATGCCGCGGCACAGAAACCGCTCAATAGTCCCGTCAGGAGACGTTTCCCCCTCGGCTCTTTCAACCGCTGCCAGCCCAGCCAGGCCGTTCCCACCGCCAGCGTCAGGCACAAGAACGACGCGAGCACGGCGGTGAGTTGAGCGCCGCTCAAGACCTCTATCTGAGTCGCCGACGTATCCAACCGGGCCAGCAACCCCGCATTGTCTGGGGGCTGGAGACCTGCGAAGAGGTTGAACAGGAAGATGAAGCATCCCAGCGCTACAGCCAGGATGAGGAACAAACTCAGGTGGGGCAACAATTGTTTGACAGACGACGGCACGAGCGGATGATACCAGAGCACATACCAGCGCGCCGTCTCGTGCAAGGGCGCCGCGGTGCGGTAATGAATGGCGCGACCGTTTCGGACATCAAGGCGTGGCTCAGTACAGCTTCAACTTCGCACCCTTTTAGCCCCAATCTATCCACCGAAGGGAGGTGTTCATGACGAGGAAGCCAGGGAGGAGATGCACCGGACGGATGCAGCGCAGTATTGATCCCCTCAAGGAAAGGAAGCGTCGTCTGAGGCGGGTCGATTCCGGTAGAGGGCAGAATCGTACGCTAAGCTGAATGGCGCCGGTTGAGTGTGCGACAGACCGTTCCCCTTACCCCGAATCCACCGACGAGATACGGCGGCGGCGGTTCGGCGAGGTATGAGGGGGCAGTGAATGATCTGGAGAGGGCTGATCCCGACGGAATGAATGATGCCAGGGGTGTCCGCCACTCCAATGGGATGTTGACGGCCTGAGGTAGCGGTGCGAAGAGTGATTTTCAGCGCAGGTCTCCGGCCGAAGACCACAGGGGCCCAGCTTGGGCGCTGTTGGGCCAGGCGTGGGGCATCATGGTGGACAGGCCAAACGCCGCCGGCGGCGTCAGGAAGGAAGCGACAGTGTGCGCAATCGGGCCAGGGCGCTGCCGAACTGGTTCTGCCAAGGCCAGCCCTGGGGAAGATGCAGGGTGAGACGGCGGGCTTTGCGGGTGATGCGTCCGGCCAGGGAGAAGAAGCGTCGCCGGAGGGTCTTGGTGGTGGCCACCGGCTCGCCCAACCCGAGGCGTGTCGTCCAACGGGCGAGGTTATGCGCCATTACTTGGACGGCCAGCCAGGCGGCGTTGGCGGCGAAGTGGCCCGAGGGGAGATGGTTGAGCCCCACGCCGTACTTGAGATCGCGGATGGCGTTCTCGATCTCGGCGTGGCGGCGATGGTCGGCCTCCAGATACAGGGTGTCGCCCTCACGGTCGGTGATGAAGGCGTGGTAGCTGTATTTGGTAAGCAGGGCCATCTGGGAGCCGGGTGTGGGCGTCACCCGGCGGACGATGAGCCGCACCGGTACCGTGTCGGGCTTGCTGACGAAGGGGGTGTAGGTGGTTTCGGCCACATCGGCGCCGTCCTCCATCCAGTAAGGGACGGGCGTCCAGTCCTCTTCAGGTATGGCGTCGATGAGATTGTGCAGTTGGGGGTGCTGGCGGACGGTGATGGAGTCGCGGACCTTCATCTTGCGACAGGCGGCCACCATGGCGTAGGTGTAAAAGCTGCTGCCCGCCCGCATGGTGAGTGGTCCGGCGGCTCCGGCGTAGCGCACTCGGCTGATGGTCTCACACAGGAAATTAGCGCCGCCGCGGGTCCGCCTGAGGCGGATTGGCCCGACCCTTGCGCAGCCGCGCCATCAGCACCTCCCCGGTGCCCTCGGCCACGGCGAGGAGCTGATGATAGCCCCGCTGGCGCGAGCCTGGGACGCTGGTGCCGGTCTTGGCGACGAGCCGTTGACCATCGACCTGGACTCCACCGTATGCGAGACCTACGGTCTGGCCAAGGAAGGCGCACAGCGTCCCAGGCTCGCGCCAGCACTTCTCGACTCACTCGATCCAACTGGCGCACATGGCCCCACTGGAAACTGCGTAGGAAGGTTCCCAACGTGGACGGCGCCTTGACCGCGCAGCCCAGCACCTGTGCGGTACCGCCAGCGCGCAACGCGTCGGCATCGTCAATGCAGTCGCCCCCGGCCAGTGCCGACGCCACCAGCGTCAGCAGCTTGTCTCCCCCATTGGCCCGACCCGGTGCATCTCCCAGGTCAACATGGCAGTCCACCAACTCGCTCAATCCCAGACGATGGGCCAGGGTGACCGGCAGGATCAGCCCAGCATTAGCCACCAGGCGGTGATCATCAAACGCGATTTCGATGCGGTCGGGGCACTCGCGTGGTAGCATCCGATGGGTGCTCCTCGTTTCAGGGTGGTTTTCGTTCTCAAAAACCATTATCCCAGAAGCGCGGGAGCACTTTTTCATCCCTTCAGCGCACCGCCACACTCATCCCTTCGGTGGATTCGGGCTTATGGAGAATTGGAGCAGCGAAAGCACCTGCAAATTGACAGCCGATCTCCGTGGTTCCTACTCAATTCGTCAACAGACTTTAGCGTTGACATGAATAGAGCGGCACGATATGTTGCCGATGCCACAGCACATTGATACCTTGCCTGACACCTTGGCAGACCGATAAGGCGTACCTCGCGTCGATTTTTCAGAGACCAGAGAGTTCCTCTGCCTCTCTTGCGAAATCGACGCGAGGCATCGGCGTACTGTGGCAAGTAACCCTACCTGGTGTTCGCAAGGAAGGTGCCGGGTGCCACGCTTTGTCCATTCCATACACCGAGACTTGATCCGACGCCGGCCTCGGGAGTTGGCCGCGATCGTTTCACGGAGCGCACTCATCTGCCTTCTGGTCATGGCCCTACAGGCATGCTCCGACGGAGTCACTCCGCCCTCCGGTCCGGACAACGACGATACTGACCAGGACGAGATACAGACTCGCACTCATCCTCCAACGCTTACTATCGGTGCACAACCAAACGGCTCATTTCCCTCCGCTCCTCAAAATGGTGGTACGCCCGATTCCCGAAGACCGCTCCAATCCGTCAGTGTAGGTGATTCTCACTACTGCAGAGTGACGACCGATGGCACCGTAGAGTGCGTAGCCAGATTTGACATTGATCTATACGGGGGAGCGACTCCTCCTAAGGGGCAATTCGCATCGGTGAGCGCCGGTACCGACCATACCTGCGGATTGCGAATGGACGGCACCATCGATTGCTGGGGAAGAAACTATCAAGATGCCTCGACACCGCCCGACGGGGTGTTTCGAGCCGTCTCTTCAGGCTATCATCACAACTGTGCCATAAAGCAGAAAGACAGCAGTATCGAATGCTGGGGGATGAACGAGGCTGGACAGGCTACACCTCCGGCCGGATCGTTTCTTACGGTCAGCGCAGGCAGTTCATACAGTTGCGGGGTCAAGGTTGACGGCACCATCAAGTGCTGGGGAAAAGGCTACCATGGCCCAACAACGTTGCCCGATGGACATTTCAAGTCGGTCAGCACGTCGGTCAACGCGAACTCAAGCCAGGATATCGTATCGTCGTACACCTGTGGCCTACTGACTGACGGCGCGGTCGTTTGTTGGAGTAACGGTCAGCAAACATCCTCTCTAGCTCCGCATGGAACGTTTCAAAGCCTCAGCGTTGGCAGGTCGTACAGTTGTGGGATACGGACGGACGGCATCGTCACATGCTGGAGTGCAGGACAGTACGATTGGAAAATACCGCAGACCACCACCTTTTTGTCGGTAGAGGTCGGATGGCAAATCTGCGGACTGCAAACCGATGGCAACATCGTATGTTGGGAGCCGGAATACCGTGAAACGCCACCGGTGGGAACTTTTCAGTCGATCAGTGTTGGCAGCAGTTTCGTCTGTGGAGTGCAGACAGACGGCGATATCAAGTGCTGGAGTGAAATATACAGCGATGCAGCTGTACCCCCGATTGGAACATTCATAACTGTGAGCGCAGGTTCGGACCATGCTTGCGGTATAACGGTGACCGGCGAAGTGTCCTGCTGGGGTGCGAACAGTGACGGCCAGGCCAATCCTCCATCTGGTGCTTTCGCATCTATAAGCGCCGGCGGAGATTACACCTGCGGAGTACGGCCCAACGGCAGAGTGGAGTGCTGGGGCAAAAACAATCAAGGCTCGGCAGAATCGCCCTCAGGCACTTTTCAGTCCGTTAGCGCCGGAACGTTCTACCACACCTGCGGGGTACTGACAGACGAACATATCGACTGCTGGGGGCGGGGTATCACATCACCCGAGGGAACCTTCCGCTCAATTTCCACCGCAGGTAATCACGTCTGCGGAGTCCTGACGGACGGGCGCATTTTCTGTTGGGGGAGTACTCAGGGTGCGCCTCCTGCCGGCACATTCCAATCCGTGAGCGCGTCTGAGTTCGTCAGTTGCGGGGTTAGAACCGATGGCAAATTGGTGTGTTGGGGTTATGACCACCGAATAGAAAACATTCCTGCGGACGGTGAGTTCAAAATGGTAAGCACTGGAATGTTAATGACCTGCGCCCTGCGGACCGATGGCACCGTGGTGTGCTGGTGAAGACACTACTAGCGCGGACCCAGTTGTCCGACCGCGCAATCCAACTGTAAAGGCGCAAATAAATGCAACCCATTCCATTGGCCTGCGCTGGATTCGAGAAACAATCACCCTGATGATATGGTCAGTCGGGAACGGTACCGCAGTAATGACACCGCATTTTCCAACGCAAGCGAGGATGATCGTGTCCGCTCAAAACGATGAACCTTAACTCTGGAGATTTACACCGGCCGAATTCCAGAGGATGCTGGACCAAGGCATCCTGCACCCACGAGAGAGCGCACAGTTGCGCGACGGGTTCGTGATGGTACCCGATCGGTCACAACTTCCCTTTCAAGCCGTCAGGACGGACCAGGAACCTGAGAGGGGCACAGTTCCAGCTGACCAGGCGGTGGCGGAAGCGCCACCAGCATCCCGTGCGCGACACCAGGAGGATGAGATCAGCATGAACATGCTAATGAGGAACACAGAAGAAACGCTGGTTCGCCGCAAGTTCAACGTTGATGAATACTATCGGATGGCCCAAATTGGCATCCTGTCCCCGGACGAGAGGACCGAGTTGCTGGATGGAGAGATCATCGTAATGGCCGCAATCGGTAGCAAGCACGCATTTTGTGTGAAAGGTTTCAACAAGGCATTCCCTCCCCTGATGGTGGCTAACCGCGTTGAAGTGGGAATACAAGACCCTGTGTTTCTCGAAGGCCATACGAATTTGCAGCCCGACGCATCGCTGGTTCGCCTGGCATCCTACTCAGACGGCCATCCCCAGGCGGAGGACATTTTGCTGCTGGTCGAGGTTGCGGACACCACAATCGTCTATGACCGCGGCCGTAAATTCCAGCACTACGCTTGCCACAGAATTCCTGAGGCATGGTTGGCCGATGTCAACAACAAAGCTGTGGAAATACACACTGAACCGAGCGATGGGGTCTACGCCAAGGTGCAAGTAGTTGGCATGGACGGATTTCTCACGCCCACCGCTTTACCTGACGTGAGGATTGCGGTGAAAGACGTGTTTCGCTGGTGACGGAAGCCTGCGACGGAGTAGGCTGATACCAACACGCCGGCGGCTTACTGGTCCAATTTGGCCTGTGCGGTCTGTACACCCATCAACGGCCCGACTGGCCTCGTCTGTGCTGGCGGTCCGAAATGCTGGCCTATTGCCAGTATTTGCATATACTCCAACCAAAGCGCATGCTCAAAATGACGATTGCGACATTCGTCACCACGTGGCCAAGTATCGCCGCCCTAATTAGGGACCTCGAGTAGCGAAATCGCCTGGGTAAGGGAAAGCGAACGGCCTTGGCCCGATTCCAATAAAATAGAGACAATGGCGGCCCGCGGTGGCGATGACGGGCGGAATTCGATAGGTGGTAGTCAAACGGAGAACGATACTCTTGACGGCGGAGACTCTAAAATCACTGATCCGGCAAGGAGAGACCGTAGCTGTCGAATTCAAGGGCGAAGAATCTGGTTCGTTATCGGACCGCGACCTGGTCGAAGCGGTGGTTTGTCTGGCGAACCGGAGCGATGAGGGCTCCGGCTGGCTGCTGGTCGGAGCTGAAGATGACGGCCGCATCACCGGTGCCCGGCCCCGTCATGAATCCCCCGGTATTGATCCTCTTCGCGTTCAGGCGCTGGTTGCGAATCGTACTCGACCATCTCTTTCCACCCGGGTGGAAGTTTCCGGGACGAACGGGCATCAAGTCCTGGTGGTTGAAGTACCTGCGATGCGCCAGCCTGTTGGCACCGCGGACGGGCGTTACCTACGACGGGCTATCGGAGGCGACGACAAACCCGCTTGCGTGCCCTTCCACTTCCATGAGATGCAGTCGCGGCAGGCTCATCACGGTTTGCTGGATTATTCCGCCCTCCCGCTGGATGGAGTGGGCATGGACGCACTGGAGCCGCTGGAATTCGACCGCTACCGCCGGTCCATACGGGAGAATCGCACTCGCGGGGATGAAGCGCTGCTCGACCTCAGCAACGTTGAGATGGCCAGAGTGTTGGGTGCCTTGGAGTCCCACGGCGGCGAGGAAACCGTGAGAGTGCTGGGGCTGCTCCTCTTTGGACGGCAAGACGTTCTGGCTTCTGCTCTACCGACTCACGAAGTCGCCTTTAAAGAGATTTCGGGCGCCGACGTGCTGGTCAACGATTTTTTCCGCGGACCGTTGCTGCGGGTGCTGGAAGATATATCGGCTCGTTTTCGGGCGCGGAACCGTGAACGCGAGGTGCTGGTCGGTATGACCCGTGTTGGTGTCGCCGATTATGCGGAGCGCTCCTTCCGGGAAGCCGTTGCCAATGCCCTGGTTCACCGGGACTACACCAGGATGGGAGCGGTGCATATCCAGTGGCGAGCAGATCGCTTGGAGGTATCCAATCCCGGCGGATTCCCGTCGGGGGTGCGGTTGGACAATCTGTTGGTGACGGCGCCGCGGCCGCGCAATCCGCTTTTGGCCGACGCGCTCAAACGCGCTGGCATCGTGGAACGCACTGGGCGCGGTATTGACACGATATTCTACGAGCAACTGCGCAACGGCCGCGCCGCGCCCTCTTACGAACGCAGCACGGAGACCGACGTCACTTTGGCGCTGGCCGGCGGCGAGCCCAATCTGGGATTGGTACGGCTGGTGGCTGAGGAAGGCCGCAACCTAATTTCACTCTCCTTGGAGGATTTGCTGTTGCTGACCACGTTGGCACACGGGGGTAGGATGACGGCGCTCGACGCGGCCGCGGTCCTGCAAAGGGAGGAGACCGCGGCGCAGGATGTCCTGAAGCAGCTAGAGGGGCGAGGCCTGCTTTCTGGGCAGGGCGTGGGGGAACGGCGTTGGTACGTATTGTCGAAGGAGACGGCCCAGCAAATCGGCGGGGGCGAACCGCAGCGAAGGGTCGGATCTGCGGAGCATGACGACCTGGTGCGCCGATACGTTGAGGAGCACGGTTCCATTTCACGCACGATCGCGTCCAATCTATGCGACATCACGTATCCCCAGGCCTACCGGCTGCTGAACAGGCTGGTGTCAGAGGCAGTCCTGCGTCGCGTGGGAACCCGCGGGCGAAACGTCCGTTATGAGAAACACGAATAGGAAGGCACGGCGTGCCTTCCTAACGTACGCCGTGCTTTTAATAACACGCGGGACCGCCAATGACGACGAATTGAGTGGACGTCGTCATCAGGCCTTGACTGTCGTAGACACCCAGGCAACCGAACACTGGCCTTTTGGGTAACCTGATTAACAACCTGTGAGGGTATAAAGCCATGCCTAATAGGCAATTGATTCACGCCGTTGAGGCTTACTTCACCGACCTGAGGTAGGTGCGAGCGTCAGGCGCCGCTACCGACGAGCCTTCCCTATTATGGGCCGCTGGTTAACCTGCTGGAAGCCATAACTGGCGTGTTGGATATCGGTCGGTACATTGGACCCACGCCGGCGCTGGACTTGATCAAGGATGACCTGCTCGCGACTGTCCTGCCCTGACCGGCGCGTTGCTTGCCATGATGGCCACATGGCGGAGGGGCGTTCGATGCGGATCTCTATCTGCGTGAATATGGGATTACGTAACATTCCTTTGGCGAACCAAGATGGGGTGAATGAAGACCATGGGTGGCATCAGCAGAGTTCCGTTACACCGATCACAGCCTCGACCAAACCTCGCTAACATCGCCGAGTTCGAGGCTGATCTCATCTGCATGTGCAGCCGCGAGGGCATGGCCATCGCCCGTGACAAGGGGAAACTGCGCGGCAAGTAGCCCAAACTCTCCCACCGACAGCAGCGGGAACTCTGGCGCATGCATGCCACCAGCGAGTATTCCATCAGCGATCACGCCGAATTCCTCTCCGTCTCAAGACCAACCAGCTATTGCACTCAACCGGCGCCATTCCCATTAGCGTACGATTCTGCCCTCTACCGGAATCGACCCCCGCCTAGCAGCCCATCGAGCCGAAATACACCACCGGTGTGCTCGCCAAATACGCCAAGCTGGTCTCGTCCGCAGCAGAGGAAGCCGTGACCAGGTGATATAGTAGCCATTGCCGAACATTGTACGATGACTAAGGGTGTGAATCTGATGCCGAGACCGATCATGAAAAGCATGGTTGCGTCGCTGGTCGGATTTACCTCGACAGATTTTTTGATGGGAGTTTTCTCGCCGTAAAATCCATCCACCATCAACACACCGAGGTTCTCGAATGCGCAAAGTGCTGAAATCTCTCCTTGTCGTAGTTCTCGTGCTGTTTGCCGTAGGCATGATCTTTACAGCGGCAGAAATGGCGGCAGAAGAACTAGGAAGTTGGTTGTGGGGAATACTGTTTGCAATCGTGTTTGCCATTGCTGTCGTCGTCATGATTTGTATATCCATCGCCCGCACCCGCAAGGAAGCGCCCAGTGTACCCGACGTGACGGTTATACATCCTGACGGCTCATCCACTGAGGTATGGTATCTTCGCAGGAAGAAATAGGATTCTTATCTGCGATTATTGCCTAAAATTGCTGGGTGGTATGCAAGTGATCGGGATATGCTTCCCGTGGGCGCTTCTGTTTTCGCCAGTGCCTAATCTTCTGATGATGCCGAGGGCTACCGGTGAGGTAGTTCCGCTCTACTGGTAGTGGAGCCTTCGGCACCTCGTGCGCCAAGGGCGTGGTACCGCCTTGGTTGGATTGCGGTGCGATGAAAATGCTTCCAAGTGGTCAAGAGGCTTGATGGCTAGCGAATAGTTGTCGGCTGGAAGTACTAGAACCCCCAACGCTGGTATTGCGTCCCCGGCGATGTAGCGTCGTCACTGCGGCGCCGGGTCAGGCGGCAAGCGTTGGCTTCAGCACGGCTCGGACGTTTCACCATTGTGGCTTGCCTGTTGCGCAATGAGTTCGCCGCCAGGTTGCGGACAGCGTTCTGGCGGCGAGAGAGGTTGTCGGCGGAAGGACTAGAACCACCGACACTGATATTGTAACCCGGCATGGCGGTGCCGTCACTACGGCGCTTGGTCGAGGCGATCCCGCCACGCGGGTCGGTGGGCAAAATCGTCGATTTTGCCGACGTTTTCCTTATTGAAGATGCGTATCGATGGATCCTCTGTCTGGACCGAGATTTCCCTAGCCGCAGCAGTGCGGTGGATCAGGCTGTCTCCGCCAGTACATCGGCTTTCAACCAGAGTGCTCTCTTCATATCATCGGCTGGCTACTCCGCTTCGATGCCGTAGGTGATACGTCCGCTGCCCAAGCGTCGCGCATAGATGACAACGTCTTGGTCCGGCGCCAGTTCAATGTCGGCCCTTCCACGGCACCGCAGTTCATCTCTTTCCTCGGTGATGATTTGGATGTTCGTGATGCGGCGGATGTCGTAATCTTTCAGTGTGAATTCGTCCGCGATTTTGCGGCAACTCATCAGCTGATAGACAGGTACTGGAGTGGGCGTCGCCATCGGCGGTGCTAATTCGCTACATCCGGCGGCGATCACTAGGATGAGAAGAGCCGAGATGGTCAGGAATGAAGGTAAATGCATGGTCGTTGATGCACTCTGGCACCAGATCTCGGTAGGTGCTGGCAGTGAAATCAGGGAGTTAATTGTAACCCTGTGCCATGGGAGCAGCACCTGGCGGTGATTGAGATGAGTCCGCCGCTGGGGATTTGGCATGGGCGAATCAGGTAGGCATTTGCTGACCAGTGGTTGGTCCACGGTATCCTTGTTCGATTGATCAAGGACAATGCGCTATTCCCGTGCCGGAGGAATCGCCCGGCGGCGTTTCGGCGACCAGGTACGGGGCTCAATGCTCCCGAAGTATCCATCAAGGCGGTGCATCGCAGCAACGAAACCGCGCTCGGAGCGGCGGTGGAACGTCAGGTCGCCGCAGCGGCGCAGGGCTGGTAAATCGCCGAAGCACGCGGCTTCAAGATGCGCCAGGTGGCGCAGTGATGTAGGCATATCCATCCCGAGCAATGGGCAACCAGCAAATTGCTTGGGACGTTTAACTGGGCAGTTTGACGCAGCGGCTTACCGGGCACTCGCTACGGTGGTTGCACCGTTAGCCGTCGCTACGGCTTGGCGCTGCCTTACTTGCCGCCCAACTTAGCCCGCACTTCGTCAACTTCGGCGTTGCCGAGGATGCGGAACACGTTGATGCTCCGGTCCTCTTCGGCTACGCCCCTGACGGCGTGGCGGCCGTTTTTCATCGTGACCAACTCCATGGAGTCCTCGGCGATGTCGACCTTCCGCTTGAGCTTGACTGCGTAAGCTTGCAGGGGCCATTCCATAATTCTTTACTCCTTTAGTGAGGTGGGTTTCTAGCCGGCCGGAGCAAGGGATTCCCCAGCGGCATCGCGGTCTGCTTTGTGGCCTTGGGCGGGTCGCCCCAGGAGCGGCTGAACGATTTACTCTGAATTTAGCTGATTCGTCAACTTGGCGGCTCTACACCACGTTCTGAATTGGTTTCTCACGGCTTCAAAGATACCATTGCTGACTTGGTCAGGAGGCGGGACACTGCTACCTACTGTATGCGGGTCACCGGCGAGTCAAGGTCCTGCGTCTCGGCGTCCCGCAAAGGGCGCAAGGGAGGACGGACGGCCTCCGCGGAGTGATCTAGGACCGCCGCGTCCATAGTGTCAGTCTTGACCAGCTGGCCCGTGGCCTTGGCAAAGACCCTAACTTGGCGAGGGTTGACTGCCACCGCCGGTAGAGAAGCGGACTCCAGGGTCGCCACCAAGGGCAGTTCAGTCTCCCGAGGCTTCCAGCACCAGGGCTGCGGGATTGAGTTTCCTGCGTCTGGACCTCCAGCGCCGCTATGCCGACCTCGTCGTTGGAAGCTTCGCGCCGGTCTCCCCAGGGCGGATGGCTACGTCCGCTCGGACTTTGGCCATATTGATCCCTACATAGATGCCCCCTTGTTCCATCAGAGCCTCCTATTGAACCGTCGGCCCGTCCTTGCAAGATGCGGGCTTGGGTAACCCGGGCAACCGTTCGGGCTCTGTCCGGAGAAGGGTGCGGCGAACCAAGCTCGACAACGGTCTGCTACGACCTATGGCGGATTGGTCTACCGCACCCTGCTTGGTCTACCGCACCCTGCGCGGTTTATCAGACAGAAAACTATCTGCCACCATGCCAAGATACAAGGGAGGTGAAAACGGTATGTTGAGAAAATTCCGCTGCTCAGGAAGTAAATTCAGATCAAAGCTACCAAAACCTTCCGTCCTTCACGTGGACTACTGAACGTCCTTGCTTTCGTATACCAACCTGTAGGTCGCGGGGTGCAAAACCAATTCTTTTCGGTCTCGCATTTCAACTAGCCGACTGCCGGAGACCGCTATAGGGGCTCGATTAGGATCAGTCAGTATCAAAGAGTACAGGTCTGGAAAACGTTCACAGAGACCCCAGATGTCCGCCCCGATCTGTAGTGGTTCCTGCTGTATGCAATGCTCTCTGGGCCAGTAGTACTGTATCAGAGCACCGTCTGAAGACCGGAGTTCCCAGGGGAACACATTTCCATATCCTCTTTCCATCCAGCGTCCGTCGGCATGATGGAATTTGCCGTCGCCGTTCGCTGAGAAGTCTAGGGTTTTGGCGAATCGCTCGATCAAACTTTGCTGGGGTGGTTTTGGCTGGGCGATCCTGGTGGGTGACATTCCGCCACCCGGCTTGGCGTGACTGGGCTCATCATTGCCGCGACTGGCTTGCATTTGATCGTTCAAATCCTCGCTCTCTTTACCGAACTGGTCATCAACAGGATCGGGCGAGGTTTGGTTGGTTGCATCCCCATTTTCTGCAACCTCGTCACGCTGCTGAGGCGATTCAATCTGGGCTTCTTCTACAGTCGCCAAATTGAAGCAGTCCTCCATATACTCATCAATGAATTCTGCTGGGCGTTCGTAGCAAAGTTTGACGGCCTCAGCGATTTCTGGACTGTCGAATACTCTCCCAATTTCCTGTGTAACGGCTTTCGCCATCCTGGCGGGCGAGCCGTTCTCCACGTAAAGAACGTTGGCTTGCCAATGGGCATCTATTCGCCTTGAGGTTCCAGCCGGCTTGCCATCTATGTATGGCAGGGACTCCATGCCTCCAGCTACCTGCCACAGCGTAAGTTCCAGTCTGCGAGCCAACTCTCTAACCTGCTCCATCTGCTCCGCGTCGTCCAGAACGACCCGCCGTAGCCCGCCACCAAGGGTAACTATCCACTGCTTTTCCTGTGGGTTTGGCAACCCGGACTGCCCTTGGAAATGTTCCTCAATAACATCGCCTAGCCTTGGTAAGGATGAAAACGGGTGACCTTGGCAGATTTCCGCAGACAATCGCTGAAAATCTGCTGTCTTGGCCTTTATGGCTGGAAACAGATGGCTCCACGATACGAGAGACTGCATCGTGAGGCAGTAAGCTAGGTTACCAACAGGTGCCCAATCTCCTTCTAGGTTCAACCAGTGGCCAGTTTCATCCCAAACACGGCTAGGATAAGCCGACAGCAATCGGCGGATGCGCCTGGCTTGGGAAGAAGTTAGTTTCCCGTTGGAAGGAAGGCCCTTCAGCCATAGGATTTCCATGTCAACTGTCGGATGTTCCAACACTCCAATCTTACGCCAAATAGCGAGTTTACCGATCTCTGGATGGAGAAGCGCCGCTCCCGACACCTCGTCTTCATCGGAATTCAGGAACACCTCATCCACGCGCGCCCATTCATTCTGGTCGGTGAGAATCAACCTGTTGTTTGCGAATGCTCTCCTTATTTCAAAGGATTCTTTCGTGGTGCATCGGTCGAATAGTTGATCCAATGAGTGACACCACCGCAGCACTTCGGGGACGAGTGGCGTTCTGGTGTTGGACAACGCTCGAAGCCGCTCTAGCAAACGCTCCGGCCCTGTCGGTTTATCCCGGACACCCAGTAGGGCCAATAACGGCCGCGTCGCCTCGGTGTCCAGTTCTGCCCTAACGAAAGGATCAAAACCTAGCAAGTGCTCCGTATCAGGATTGCGCCGGAGCAGTTCCGCTGGATGCCGCGGTTGCCCCATCGTGTCTGGAAGGCAAGGCAGTTCCCGAAGCCGGATTATCCAACGCGGGACTAGGCGCGCTTGCGTTACGGTATGAGTGTTTTTCGTGGTGCCTACTTGGACCGCTCGCGCATACGTAGCCTCAGACCAATATGACAGCGGTTGCTCCAGAATACGCGTCATCAGTTTGCCCCAAAACACCTCATCATTTGCAGCCAAAGAATTCCAGTGGTTCCAACTTGCTGGGTTGAAGTCCCAATCGTACCACCGAAAATTGTCACGCTTGTAATGGAAGTACGGCTCACCGACGAACTCGCGCTGTCGCAACGTTTGCCTCAACCGGTCCCTGCCCGTGATTGGCGTTGTGGTTTGGATCAGAGGATCTAAAGTGTGTAAATGGCTGCGGGGCGATTGAACCCAATCTCGCCATTCTGCGTCGGTACAGGTCTCGGATGTATTGCCGTAGGCATGGTGCAATACTTCGCTTTCGTACCGGCTAGCGTCTATGAGCAGATCCAAGTCGCCATGGATGTCGGCGAGAATGGCGATCTGTCCCACTTCCCGAATTCTGCGATCTTCAGTCACGAACGCGAAACGGTCGTTCACTGCAACATTAAGCCGGGCGGCGATATGAGTTAGTCGGACGCAATCGTAAAGGTCGGGACTGGATTGTTGTCCAAAGAAGGCCTCGGCGACTCTGCTGATAGTACGATCCATGTCAGTTGGGTCAGACAGGCCAATGGCTCGCAATATGCCCGCCGCCACGTCCAATTGGCTTTGCTGAACTTTGTCGTCGTTTGTTGCTGCCGCCCTTCGCTGCTGAGCTAGCGAACGGATCCAGCTAGGGTCTAGGACCAAGAGATATGGTGTCAGGAAATCCCAGTCATCAGGCTTTAGCGTACGTCTTTCGCCTAGCCTGACGACCTCATCTGAGGCGTAGAGGACATCCTTGCCTTGGACAGGCACGATGCGCACGTTGCGCTGATTGCGCGGTGCGGAATTCACCTCAGGTGCCACGTAATTCCATAGGTGCAACAACTGTTGCCATCGTCGAGGGCGTGGCAGGTGTCTCGTCTTCAGTGTAGCGAGGACCTGTGCCTTGTTCAGTTCTCTGATATGACCCCAGTTGCTGAGTTTTTCCCGGTCCCTGTCGCTGACTTCCCGGGATAGTATCGTCACTTTGCCCTCACCGAAGCCGGCAGACACCTCGGATGGCGTCCAAACGTCCAACAATGGTCTGGGGACTGCTAGGCAACTGCCGGGGAACTCTAAGGCTCCGGTTTCGGTTATCAGAAACTCGGCCCCCTCGATGGTTGCCTCAAAACTCTTCTCGACGATGGTCGCGCAGTTGCCTTCAATAGAGTGGTCGACGCGGTCCAGGTCAGGTAGGAGTTCGTATCCTCGGCATCGTTCCTCTATCGGAGGAGATTTGCAACTTACCCAAGCAAGCATGGCGTCGGCCGCCAATTTTCCCGCCCGTTGCAACAGCCAACCGTTGACTGGAGACAGGACGGGGTCTTTTATCTTCATTCGCGCCGGATCTTGAATGAATGGTGCATTGCACGCGAATGGTAAATCGGTCTTTACGCCAGTGGGAAGGACAACAAAAAGCCGTCCCTCCATGCCCAAGACGATCTCTACGCGGCACGGTGGCGATGGGCTCTCATCGTCCCATGCCATACGTTCTTCCTTAATTTCATGCAGGGCGTCTTGGGGAAATTCCTCCTCAGATGATCGGATCATCAGGAATTGGTCCTCGGGTGCGGCTGACAATGACATCCACTCCGAACGCTCAACAGGCCCCGCCCCTTGCGCTTCCCAGCGGATTTCCGTCTCTTGGATCTCGAGGCAACGGATGTTATGGAAAAATAAGAGAGATGCGGGGCTGTCACGCCAAACTTGAAGGCTCTGTTCCAACTCTTGCTGGATAGGTTCGTTCCGTATGGCCACCCGTACCTCGGTTTGGCCCCCAGTCGTTCCGTTGGATTCGATCCACTTTGGTTCAGTAAATCTCTGTTGGTGAAACGCAACGGATAACGTTGGCGTGATCAGGCGCACTTCGTCGCCCAAGCTGAATGTGCTCTTGAAGCCCACTCCTCGGAAGCCTATGGTGTGCAGCGTCCGCTTATTAGAAAACCCAAAGCGGCAGAGCGATGCAAACTGCTGCTCGTCGAAGTCCTCTCCGTTATGGGAAAAGACAAATTCCCCGTCGAATACCTCGACGGATGCTTTCGTAGCGCCGGCGTCGTCTGCATTCTGCAACAGTTCCGACAGCACATGGCGCGGACTTTGGACCTGCTTGAAAAGTTGATGCCACGGGCCCGCCAACTCTGGGTCGCTTTCAAGCTGGTCCCAACGCTCCGTGGCTTTTCTTCGCACGCGTTTGAAATATTCGGGTTGATCCATCAACTCGGCTCCTCGGAGCGTGCCAAGAGTTCGGCAAAGTCATAATTGACGCTAGTGACGCCAAAGTCTGGCCCGCTATGGAAGGGATTCCGCAGATAGCGAGTACGGCAACTACCGTCAGGCAGGAATTCGACCATCGCCAGAATGAAATCTTCAGGTTTGTTCAAGGAATAGAGAATTTCGTTCCTGGTTACGGTAAGCGTATCTGCTCCGGCGGCGCGGCCTTTCACTTCAATGAACCGGAGCTTGCCTTGTCCAGGAACACGGCTTTCAATATCGTAGCCGAGCTTGTCAAATTCCCTGTCAACCGGCTCGAAACCGAGGCCTCGCTCCACTTCCATGACAATTTCCCTGGCTTTGGCTGCCACCGCTTGCCTGTTGGTTACATCTGCTGGGGTGCCAGCGGACGCAGGCTCCCCCGCTACCTCACCCAGCAGACCGGTTGGCACAATGAGGACGCTACCCAATATATCTGGAGACAGTGGGGAAATTTGCTTTTCAAGTTCCAACTCCTCGATGCGCCGTTGCATACGCTCCTGTAATACATTGGAGCGCTTGCGGGCTTCATCCGAGTTCAGCCTGGCGTTGATCTGGCCGGATTGCTCCTGAACCAGCAATTCTTCGGCACGGTGGACCCAGTGATTGATTTCCTTCGTTAGACGTTCCTTGACGGCAACTTCGGTCTTTGCAATGTGCGCTAGTTTCTGCTCACGGACTTCATTCTGGTGTCCTTGGATTACGTGATTGATTGCATAGGACCTGGCTTTCTCTTCCAAATCGCCCGTCAACCAGGCACATTCGGGCCGACTCAAGATCGCGTCGACCGACGGTTCACCCTCCGCCAAAGGTCGATAGTCCAAGTAAGGAGCGTATTGTGGATTCCGTGAGTTACCGTTGGCATCCATTTCCACAAACAGCATTCGTCTCGAAATGACGCGTAGGTCACCTGAACTGGTCACAGTGGCATTCCGTATGCTGTGGTCCAGATAGAAGAGCAGTCTGGTGCTCGTGCTGTGGTCGTTCTCATCCACGAGTACTGAGCCCCGTCTTAGCAAATCTCGGTTCTGCTCCAAAATGACAGCGGCCGTCGAGTCCAGCAAAGGATGCCCCGGGCACACGAATGCGGCCGGCGGTTGATCCTGCGGGGCTTTCAGCGCTTTTTCGAAAACTATGCGGTCATACCGGTGTGGGACGATACTATTCTGATTGCGTATGACCGCAGGGACACGGGACACAGCGTAACGGCGTGGTTCGCGCTCGCTGATTGAGCCGCCCAACAACTGGAATGCTTCCAGGAAGAATGACTCTATGTAATGAGGCTGCAACCGGCGGGCCTCAGCCCGTTCCATGTCTTCCCGAACACGGTGGAGCCGAGTGGAGTCCATAGTGTCACGGGCTAGAGCTTTTTCTTCCCAAAGGCTCTGCAAATAATCATGGTCAAACGCGCTGTCAACCACTTCGCTAAGCCGGCCCCGAACTGACGGTTGCTCGCCATACCTGATCGCCTCTATCAGCAACTCCCGCAGGGGTTTGCCTTGGAAATAAAGCCTGCCTAGCACGTCGAACACCTTGCCGCCAAGCGCGTTCCTTGCCTCCTCAAGTTTGCGGAGCAGGAGTTGGTAAACGTCGCCCTCGCGAGTTTCTTCTGCCACCAGATTCCACAATCGACAGACTTCGGTCTGACCTATGCGGTGAATTCTTCCGAATCGCTGTTCAATCCGGTTGGGGTTCCACGGCAAGTCATAGTTGACCATTAGGTGCGCCCCTTGCAGGTTAATGCCTTCCCCTGCCGCGTCGGTCGCGACTAACACTTGAACCGTCGGGTCACGCCTGAACGATTCTTGGGCTCTGGCGCGGTCCTCCCTGCTCATGCTGCCATGGATGCAAACTACTGCTTCCGGCTTGCCCAACAACTGCACGATGCGGCTTTCCAAGTACCGGAGCGTGTCCCGGTATTCGGTAAATATCACCAATTTCTGGCCGCAGGAGAACGTACTGGTAAACAGGTCAGCCAGTTCTTGCCACTTTTTGTCGCCGCCACTCCGCCGAACCTCCAAAGCTAGGGTCTCCAGTCGCTTCAGTGTGGAGATTTCTGCCTTCAGTTCGTTGATGGTGCTTGCTGCGGTGGCGCGGTCCAAAAGGTCCCCTTCGGTGTCTTCGACCTCGTCGCCGGGGGCATCTTCCAAGTCTTCGATGTCGTCTTCATCCAAGATGGAAGACGCCCTGTTGAGGTTGCGTTGCACCTCTCTAGCACTTTGCAGCTCTTGGATTTCGCTCAGCTTATTTCCTAGCCTTTCACCTCGACGCCGGAGGGATTCGTGTATTGCCTCGGGCGACGAAGCCAAGCGCCTCTGTAATACCGTCAGCGCGAATCCAATGTTGCCAGCACGCTTGTTGTTATTCAAGGCTTCGGCGCGGTTGAATTCTTCCCGAACGTATTCGGTAACGTCGTCGTAAAGTGTCCTTTCTCCGTCCGACAACGCGTATGGGACCGTTTCAGCGATACGCTCTGGTAACAATGGAGTGTTGTCAAACTTGACGAGTTCTTCTTTCGTCATTCGGCGCATCAAGTCTGAGACGTCGGCCCTGTGAACGCCGTTCCTGAAGCGACCTTCGAATCGGTCTTCGTCCAGCAACGACATGAACAGTTGAAAATCTTCTTCCTTTCCATTGTGAGGCGTAGCGGTCATTAGCAGGAAATGGCGCGACAGTTTGGAAAGCAATTGCCCCAAATTATGGCGTTTGGTGCGACGAACCTCACCACCGAAAAAGGACGCTGACATTTTGTGGGCTTCGTCACAGATGACCAGGTCCCAACGACAATCAGGGGCAGCCAGCTTTTCTTGAGCCTTTTCATCTCGCGCCAACTTGTCCAATCGCGCGATGGCCAGATCCGTCTCTAGGAACCAATTGCCGGTTCGGGCTGATTCCATTTTGTCATTGGTAAGAATGTCGAACGGCAGACCAAAGCGATGGTTCAATTCGTCCTGCCACTGTTCCACGAGATTCCCTGGGCAAACGACAAGACACCTTTGCAGGTCTCCTCGGGCGATGAGCTCCTTGATCAACAGCCCAGCCATAATGGTCTTGCCAGCACCCGGGTCGTCGGCCAGCAAAAACCTCAAAGGTTGCCGCTCAAGCATTGCATCGTAAACCGCGGTGATCTGATGAGGCAGCGGCTCAACTTCAGAAGTGTGGACAGCCAGAATGGGGTCAAACAGGTGGGCCAACCGGATCCGGTTAGCTTCTGAAACGAGGCGCAATATGTGCCCGTCGCCATCGAAACTCCACGGGCGACCCTCTTCGACTACCTCGATTCGGGACTCAGCGTCCCTAAAAAGGATCTCCTGTCGGATTTGTCCCGTTTGGGTCTTGTAGGTAAGAGTCACGACGTCCGGACCTTCCTGTTGTACGCGAACTACCGTGACGTAGGATCCCGGCACGATCCCGCTTACAGAGGCATCGGGTCTCAGGTCTTCCAATTTGCTCATATCGCATCCCTTACAGGCAGAAGATCAGGTGCCTACCCTTGGCACTTGCCGATTGTCTGACCTAAAACGGCCGTCGGACCTTGCCGAGTATAGCACTGGGCGCCGTTGGCAATGCGCTTGGTCTAGCACGGGTTGAAAATGGCGGCGATGTGATCGCTGCGTGATAGGATGGGCCGTCTGAGTAGTGAGGGGTTATTGATGAGAGGGAAGGCAGCGCGAAAGGCCATGATGTTGACTGCGGTTACGCCAGACGACTTCGTGCCCCAGCATCATCCCCTCTGGCGCGTCAATCGCTTGGTGATGAGCCTGAATCCACCGGAGGGTTACGGTGGCAGAAGTCAGACGAGGGATGAAGGTGTCAGGACGCGGGCTGGCGAGGATCTGATCCTGATGAAATGAACGACGCGGAGTGTGTCCGCCACGCCAGGGGGAGGTTTGCGGCGCAAATCGCCGGCGGAGACCGTCAGGGGTCCAGCCTAGGTACTGGTCGTCCAGATATTGGACGATATGGTGGACGGGTCAGACCCCGAGGACACGGCGTCAGGAAGGTAGTGGCAGGGCGCGCAATCGAGCTAGAGCGTTGCTGAATTGGTTTCGCCAGGGCTAGCCCAGGGGAATATGCAGGGTGTGGCGACGGGCCTTTCGGGTGATAGCCCCGCTGGACGGTGTAGCCGTGATGGCGCGATCCCTCTTTGCTCAGACCGTAGGTCTCGCAGATGGTAATTGCTCCTGAGTTGTTTACGGGTTTCTGTGTGGTGGCAAATCGCCTGTTATGAACGTGGGTTCGCCGGAGCGTTCCAAGGCTTCCAAGAAGCCCTCTCGGACCAGCTCGGCAACCACCTGCGATTCGGGCTCCTGTAGGCGCCGGACTTCGGTCATCCAGGCCTCGTCTTGAGCCGCGAACAAGCCCTCGCGGTGGGCACACTCCCGCGATGGCTCATGGAGTTGTTCCCGCAAGTCCTTCTCATCCTTGGTTAGCCGGTCCTCCCGCTCCTTGTGTTCACTTGGGGATAAGCCGTGTTGCCAATGGAACAGCAACCCATCAACATCCCTGTGACCGGACTCTTCCAAACACGCGACGGTTGCGCTCAACTTGTCCACCACATTGGGGTCCTGATTAGCGGCAACTCTGATTCGTTCCCAAGCCGCAATCTTGGCCTCTTGTGCTTCGGCAAAGTCCTCCCAGGAGGCTGTGGTGCATTCTCTGTGGATGATTTCGTCGTCAATACCGGAACAACGGATTGAACCAAGCCTGAAGACCGCGCTGTCGTATTCTTGCGTGATCTCATCGCCACACCGGCGTTGGGCCTCGCCGTCCGCCAACTTTCCACAAATTTCCCATACGTGTTCGGTCAGTGCGTCCGCGCACCCATTCAGATACTTGAGGTTGGCATGGTCTCGGAATGTGCCAAGACGCTTGCAACCCTCCAAGCCCTCGGGATGGAAGGGGTCGGATTCGGCCCTTGGGCCTCTTGTGTACCCTGGCGTCGGGTCGGGCTCTTCGTCGGGTGTCGGTTCCTCCGCTTCCTCTTCTGGAGCAACGATGGGCTTGAGCTCGGGGGTGGGCTTCGGCCCAGGTGTGGTTCTGGACCTAGGAGGTGCTTCCTCCTGCCCAACCACTCCGGATGGTTCCCCGGTTGGCTCACTTTCTTGCGTCCGGTACTCTTCCGGGCCGTCAGTTGATGGAGAGTCTGCTACGTGATCTGACTGATCGGCTGGTTGGTTGTCCGCCGTTGGTTCGGACGGCGCTGTAGGGCCGCAGGCCAAGATCGCTAGGATCGCCATCACGACCACTAACATTTTTGACATAGGTGTTGTTCTCCGAGTTGTTGTCGTTTTCATCCCAATCCACCGGAGGGATGCGGTCGGGCTGCTCCCGTGGTAGCACCCGGTGGGTACTCCTCGTTTCAGAGCGGTTTGGTGTATCAAAGACCATTGTCCCCGAAGCTGGGAGCACTTTCTTACCCTGTCAGTACGCCGACACCCCTTCATCCTTTCGGTGGATTGGAGCAAAAAGAAAGAGTCGCCTACTCGTATGAGATCACTAGAACCGTCCTATAGTTCATCCAAATGTTGATGTCTGCGATGTGAGGGCAGCCATCGACCCTTGAGATCAGTATCCTTCGTACAACTCCAGATCCCATTGTCCGCTAGCCCCTACCTCGATCAGGTATTCCTTTCCAGCCATCATCCCAGTGGGGTGATCTTCTACGTAGGTTTGTCCATTTATCTCAATGGCATTGTGTTCTTCGTGACTGCCGTCCAGTGGCAATGCCTGGACATAAAAAAGTCCACGCGCTCTGTGCTGCCCCTTGACGAGTAATGGCCTGCCGTGAGTTTGAACTGGCCCTAGCAGATGTATTCCACCTTCGCCCACGGCGTGAAATGGCATGGTCATTGACGCTTGCCCCAACTCGGGTTGCAACATGAGCACTTGCCAGTTGCCATCGGCTTCCACTACTAGTTGGTATTCCTCGTCTGGTCTTGGAGCGCGCCATTCCCCGTGAGTGACTACCCAAGCCATTTGTGCCCAGTCTGCGCCTTGGAACTCGAACAGCACAAGGTCGTTGTCGAAGAACCCCGGGGAAACGCGAGCCAGCTCTGCCTTGAAAGTCCCATTCCCGCCGTGATCGACAAGGAACATTACTATCCCTTGTTCCAGAGAGAATTCCTCAGATACCCATTGCTCGCCGTTCAGTGTTCTGTGGCCTTCAAATGTGGTGCGATTTCCTTCAAGATCCCACGCGTTAGTTTGTTGTTCTGGCGAGGTCATCTTTCTCCTGATCTCCGTGGATGATGAGATTACCCACTGACGGCCGAGCCTTGGCGGTTCTTCTCCCAGCGCAGCAGGGCCGAGTGGCCAGTTTCGTAGGCAAACCTGGTGTGGCAACGCGGGCTGCAAAAGTAAGTGCCTACTTGATGCAAAGGTAGGCCCTCAGATAGTGCGTTCATGATTCGTTTGAGAGCACTGATCCCGTACAGAGCAAAGCCTACCGGAATCAGGATGGGCGCCACGGTAACCAACAGCGGCCCCGCTCCCAATAATGCCACCGCTCCGGTCACGGCAAAGCCCACCACTGCCGCTGTCCCAGCCCGTAGCGCGATGGATTTGGCGGCGTCTATAACTGCCTGTTCGCCAGTTTTGCGTCCTTTCTGGTAGTGGATATAGTTTTCGACGGCGGCGACCGGGGCCTCCAACAAGGCAGCGTACAGCGCGGTCATGCCCGCGGCCTGTATGCAATCGCGGAATACAATCTGGGTGGCGTCAAAGGCGTTGGTGGTATGGGCCTCAAACCGCTCGACGCTGGTCATGTTTTCGGCACCGCGGGCACGGTTCAGGCTTGACCCTTCCCATATGATGTTGTCGTTGCTGGCGGCCAAGTGAGGTGCGTTGTAAGCAGATTGGATATGACTGGCGTCTTTTCCGTCCAGGAACCGGCCCACGGCGTCTTCGCCCAGATTACGCACTGAGTAAGGAACACTGTCGTGGTAGAAATTTTGGGCTTCTGCGACTGAGCGCGTGCCGCGCTCTCCACCCAAACCGGCTGCTACGAGCTTGCTTTGCAGAGAATCGCTGAGGTTAGCAAAAGAACCGTCGGGCACACCGCGAATCAGCGTATCAACGCCGGCGGCAGAGGTGGCAACGCCAACTACCGAAGATAAACGGCCTCCAGTAAGACCGCTTTCCGTGCCTTCTGGCCATTCGTAATAGACGTCCACGCCGGCCTTTTCGCCGGCACCGATACGCCTTCCGCAACGGGCGCACGGTAGGCTGCGAGGGGTCTTCCCAGTGCTTCTGCCAGAATCCAAGAACCGGACATAGCAGGCGTGCTTGCCCTGCGCCCAGCATTGAGGACATCCGATACAGTAATTGCGGAAGTCACTCCGGCTAACTCCTGCAGGAGCCTCCTCAGGAAGCTCGGACAGGCAAAGGCGGCCTGGCTGGATCGCATGCAGGCATTCCGAACAACGTAAGCCGGGTTCAGCAATCATCTGCCACATCAAGTGTCTCCAATTTGCCAGTTCCGCGCCGTTTGCGGACATGATAGTGTAACGTTGCGGAACGATGGCGATAGTCATAATCGGCGTGCTTGTGAATTTTCATCGTCATTGACCGAGATTTTCACGGTCATTGACCACCTTGGGAGCGGAGCGATTAGACAAATATCAGGTTGTCGTTAGCCGGTCAATCACCTCCTTGGTTGCTGAGCAGGGCGCGGTGTGGGGACAGCCGTTCCCGGTAGCTGGCGCCCTCGATGACGATCTGGTAGCTGGCGTTGGCCAGCCGATCCAACGCGCTGTTGCCGAGGATGGGGTCGTCGAAGAGGCTGAGCCATTCTTCCACGGCCCGGTTGCTGGTGATGATGAAGCTGGAGGACCGGTGCCGGTTGAGGATGAGTTCGTAGAGATCCGCCGACTGCTGGGCGGTGAGGCGGTGGAGACCCAGGTCATCGAGGATGAGCAGGTCGGGGGTGAGGAAGGACCGGAAGGCTCGGTCGACGGAGTTGTCCACTCTGGCCTGTGCCATGGCCTTGAAGAAGTTGTCGGCGTGGCTGAAGCGCACGGTGTGTCCGGCGCGGATGGCCGAGTAGCCCAGGGCCTGGGCGAGAAAGCTCTTGCCGACGCCCGCCGGCCCCACCAGCAGCACGTGTTCGTGCTTGTCCAGAAACTCCAGTGAGAAGACAGCGTCCAGCAGGCGGCGGTCCAAGGTGATCGACGCCGTCCAGTCGAAGTCTTCCAGCCGGCAGGTCTCCTCGAAACCGGCGCCATTGAGCCGCACTTCGATGCGCCGATGGGCGCGGCGGTTGACCTCGTCGCTGAGGATGATCTCCAGGAAGGAGGCGTAGTCCAGCTGTTCACGACGGGCCAGGGCGATGCGCTCGGGCAGGGTGGTGGCCATGGCGCCCAGCTTGAGGTTCTTGAGCAGAGGGGTGAGTTCGGTTACGCGTGTCATGGGTATAATCTCCTCAGGCCGACTTCTGGCGGTACGGGTCGCTTTGGGCGAAGACGGATCCGGGCCGAGCGAAGCGGCCGGGCGGCAGGGGCAGCGGCAGTTGGGGCGTGGTTTCCTCTTCCAGAGCCTGGACCAGGATGTTCTCCACGCGGTAGACGTCGATGAGGTCGACGTCCAGGGCCCGCTGACAGGCGGCGTCCAGGCGCTGGGCGGTGTAGCGGTCGCCCAGGCGCAGCAGCTTATGTCCCTGCCTGATCTTGGACCAGGGATGGTCGCCTTCGAAGAGGCGTTCGGCGAATTCGCCCACTGCTGGTCCCAGCTTGGCGGCGTCGCGCTTGAGCCCGTCCGGAGCTCTGGTGGTGTAGGGGGCGACCTTGGGAGGATAGTCAGCGATGTCGGTGGAGCGGCCTCCTTTGGGCTGGCGCTGGTGGGTCTTGATCAGCTGGCCGCGGTGGTAGATGCGGACCAGCTTGCTGTCCACCCTGACTTCCACCTTCTGGCCTGGCCGGCAGAGATGGGAGGGCACCGAGTAGAGTGCATCCAGGCACTTGATGTGAAAGTCCTCATGGACGGTGTTGGTGCGCCAGTTGGCTATCTCGTAGGGCACGGCGTCCCAGGGGATCAGGGTGTGACGCTCCTCATCCTGGAAGACCACCAGGGGTTTCTTGTAGGTGGTGCCGTGGATGCGCATGCCGGCCACCTCCAGGCACCATTTGGGAGCGGCGGCGCGCACGTGGGTGAAGTCGTCGAAATCAGCGCCCTTGAAGAAGCGTTCCCGAGCGTAGGGCACCTTTCGTTCGACTTTGGGTTTGTCTTGGGGATGACCTTTGCGGGCCGGGTCGGGGATGAAGCCCCGGTGCTGGGCGTACTCCAGGAAGCCCCTGGTGAGAATAGGATTCAGCGGATCCGTGCCCACCACCGCGGCGGGGAAATTGTCGATGACCAGGTATTTGGGCATCCCGCCGAAGAAAGCCCACGCTGCCTCCAAGCCGGCGATCACGTCCGCCAGCTTCTGCTGCTGCATGGGCCAGACGAAGCAGTGGCGTGAGTGGCACAGCACGATGACCATGGCCCACACCGCCTTGCGCTTGCCGGTGGCCGGATCGGTGATCATCCCCAGCCGGCCGAAGTCGGCCTCGGCCACCTCTCCCGGCGGAGTGTCCGCCATCCGCACCGTGGTCTTGCTGCGACGCCGCCAGTTGCGGTTCACGATGAAACGTCGCAGCGACGGGTACGATACCTGGCATCCCCGCATGGCCAGCAACTCGTGGATGCGGGTCATCTGCAGCCGGTCTTTGGTGAGCCACTGGTAGATCTGGTCAGCCCACGGCTCCAACTGGTCCTGCCGTGGCGTCGCCGCCTGCCGCAGTCCCGACAGGCTGATCGTCGCCAGCCGGACCAACTGCTCCTCGCTGGGCGGCGGTCCTTCCTGGGCGATGCCCTCAGCCTGCGCCGCCGCCAGGTACTTCCGTACCGTATTGCGGGACAGCCCGGTCCCAAAGGCAATCCGCCCTGGGACATCCCCCGCCTGCCAGCGGCGGATGATCTCTTTTATCTCCATCCTGGAAACCTCCCGGTACGCCATCGCTGCACCTCAACGTCGAAGTGCGGCAATGGTCGCCGATCTGGCTCCCAAGGTGGTCAATGACCATGAAAATCTCGGTCAAAGACCGTGAACATTTCGCGATTTAGATGATCAAAGTTGGTGAAAATTGACAGTGCTGTTGAGCGACGATTCTAGGTGCGTCGCGAGCCCTGTCGCCCGCACGGCATTAGCGGAAGTGGTGATGGCCGGCATTGAGGCCGGCGGGACAAGCCGGATGCGCGGTTGTGCTTGAATTCGTCAGCACTGAACCCCATGTGATAACCCTTTGATGACCAGAGAGTGCGACGGCGGGTAGGCCCACCTCGCATCCGCGGTGGGTATAGTGTGGTTGCGGGGGTCCCGAACATATTGCTAGGATGTGGTGTTGAGGTCGATCTGGCGGCAGTTATCTCGTATGCGCTTGGGGAATCGCAGCAGCCCCTTACCCCGAATCCACCGATGCGACGCGGTATTGCCGGTCAGGTGAGGGATGTGAGGCCAGGAGAATGGTTTTCCAGGCCGCGGTTCCGGTCGGAATAGACGATGTCAGAGGTGGCGGTCACGCCAGAGGGGTGTTGACGGCCTGTGGTGGCGGTACTGGGAGCGATTTTCAGCGCAGACCGCTGGCGGAGACCGTCAGGAGCCCAGCCTGGGCGCTGGTCGGGCAGGCGTGGGGCGTCATGGTGGACAGGTCAAACGCCGCCGTCGGCGTCAGGAAGGAAGCGGCAGTGTGCGCAATCGGGCCAGGGCGCTGCTGAACTGGTTTTGCCAAGGCCAGCCCTGGGGGAGATGCAAGGTGAGACGGCGGGCTTTGCGGGTGATGCGTCCGGCCAGGGAGAAGAAGCGTCGCCGGAGGGTCTTGGTGGTGGCCACCGGCTCGCCCAGCCCGATGCGCGTCGTCCAGCGGGCGAGGTTGTGAGCGATGACCTGCACCGCCAGCCAGGCGGCGTTGGCGGGGAAGCGCCCTGATGGGAGATGGTTGAGCCCCACGCCGTACTTGAGATCCCGGATGGCGTTCTCGATCTCGGCGTGGCGACGGTGGTCGGCTTCGAGATCCAATGTGTCGCCGTCTCGGTCAGTGATGAAGGCGTGATAGCTGTAGTCGGTAAGCAGGGCCAACTGAGAGTCGGGCGTGGGTTGCACCCGCCGGACGATGAGGCGCACCGGTACAGCGTCGGGCTCGCTGGCGAAGGGAGTGTAAATGGTTTCCGCCACGTCGGCGGCACCCTCCATCCAGTACGGAATGGCTGTCCACTCCGCCTCGGGAATGGCCTCGATGAGGTTGCGCAACTGGGCGTGCTGACGGACGGTGATGGAGTAGCGGACCTTCTTGTCACGGCAGGCGGCGACGATACCGTGGGTGTAGAAACCGCTGTCCGCCCGCATGGTCAGTGGTCCGGCGGCTCCAGCGTAGCGCACTCGGCTGATGGTCTCACGCAGGAAATTGGCGGCACCCCGTGCTGTGTTGGCCCGACCCTTGCGCAGCCTTGCCATCAGTACGTCGCCCGTGCCGGCGGCGACGGCCAGCAGCGGGTGATAGCCCCGCTGACCGGTGTAGTTGTGGCGCTGGGCGCCCTCCTTGCTCAGCCCGTAGGTCTCACAGACGGTGGAGTCTAGGTCGATGGTCAGCGGATCATCGCCCGGTCCGGCTCCAGTTGCCCAGGCTCGGGCCATCACCTCACGTCCCACCCGATCCAGCTGGCGCGCGTGGCCCCACCGGAAACTCCGCAGGAAGGTACCCAGCGTGGACGGCGCCTTGACCGTGCAGCCCAGCACCTGCTCCGTCCCGCCAACGCGCAGCGCGTCGGCGTCGTCAATGCAGTCACCACCGGCTAGCGCCGATGCCACCAGCGTCAGCATCTTGTCGCCAGCATTGGCCCGACCCTGCGCATCTCCCAGGTCAACGTGGCAATCCACCAACTCGCCCAGTCCCAGATGATGGGCCAAAGTGACCGGCAGCAGCAGTCCAGCATTGGCCACCAGGCGGTGATCGTCGAAGGCGACATGGATGCGGTCGAGGCGCTCGCGTGGTAGCATCCGATGGGTGCTCCTTGTTTCGGGTTGGTTTTCTGTTTCAAAAACCATTATCCCCGAAGCCGAGAGCACTTTCTCATCCCCTCAGCGCGCCGCCACGCTCATCCTTTCGGTGGATTGGGGCTTACCGGTTCTTTACTGGCTCCCCGTTTTCGCCGTCGTGCCTATTTGGCTGGCGTACTTTGTAGTGCCAGCACTGGTCGCTCACTCGGGCTGGAGCGGGTTGGGAACGTTAGGGGCTGGCGAGGCTGCTGTGGTTTTTCAGTCGTCGCTGCTTGCTGCTAGTATTTCCGCTGTAGTGCGGGACATGGCGCGTCGCGCTCGCGTCAGGGAGGTGATCGGTTTCGCCTTCTTTTCAGAGTCGGTGTTATCGCTGTTGGGCCTCGTTTTCGCGGCAGTGCTGCTGTTCGGTGATGGCTTTTTGCCGAGTTGGGTTAGGCCGCTATTGCCGCTTACGGATGCGGATGTTTCTTTTGTTAGCAGGGTTGTCTGCGCAGTGCTTTTCCTTTTGACCTTGCTGGGACTACTTCGTGACCGTTCCGTTGCGGATACTTCTTGTAAGTCGGTCGATCTAGCTGACTGTACTGACCGTACCCAATCCAGTGCACGGGAGTTCTTGGTGAGGAAATTGCGAAACTCTCGGCTTGCTAGAGCGGTAGCGGAAATCGTGCGGCGGGGTGAGGGATTCCGTTTGTCGGTGAGGCAGCATTCCCTTGGTAGCGGAATAGTCAATCAGATGCGGCCTTACTTGGGCTCGCGAGTAGCCGCTTTGCGCAGGCTACGGCACGGATTCGCTGGGTGTGTCAGGCGGGGATGATCGGCTTGACGGCTACTATGGTGCGACAACGGAAAGATATTATTTTGTTTTCGCGGGGCTGTCCAGCGACGATTCCGCGCACGGTGCGAGCCCTGTCGTGCACGAGGAATCCGCGGAAGTGGTTTTGGCCTGCATTGAGGCCGGCGGGACAGTTGGTGGCGCGGTCGTGATTGAGTTTGTGATCTGCGAGTAGCAGGTAGTTATCCTCTACTAATCGTGGAGTTCGACGGCGGACAGCCCTACGGTTCAGCCGTGGTGGGAATACCGAGGTTGGGGATGTTCGGCACCGTCAGGTTCCTGGTGGATACAGCGCTGCGGCAGCTTGCCTTCATTCGTCTCTAGTGCTCCCTAATTCCAGCGCGACGGTTTGCGCAAGACGAAGCCATTGACGTCGATGACTTGATCGGGAAGCTGGCTGTCGGCAATGATCCGACGTCCGAGCCTGAAAGCGGCAGTCGCCTGATGATGCAATTCCTCGGAATGGCGGTTCGGCGGGAAGGCAACTACTACTCGCTTGTCAGTGTAGCTGCGCAGCACGGTGTTGATTGGGCCAATCAAGTCGCTGTCTGCGGAGACCACGATGGCGGTATCGAAGGCGTCCCGCATCGCGTCGTGGAGCAACGCCACAGCGATGTTCACGTCGGTCATTTTCTCTTCAAAGGTTGCCCAAGTTGCGCCGCAGCGTCGGCAGGTTCCGGTCTTGGGCAGGTGGTATCCGTACTGGATGGTCAAGTCGGGCAGCGTTTCCAACGCCTTCAGGTAGGTATCCTGGCGCAGGGTTCGGTCCGGGTCGTCGCGACGGGGCTGGAACCGAGCGGTGAAATATCTGACGGCAACTAGGCTCTGACCTGGGCGAAGCAGACGTTCCGCCAACCGGCGTAAGTTGAGCCAGTAATAGCGGCGCCAGCCTCGCGATTTGAGGCCGTGGTAGAGGTTGAGCCCATCAACGTACACCGCCACTCGATGGAACGGTGGCTGGTTTTCGTCGGGGTCGGCAGCAGTGGAGGTTGACATTTCGCAGGATCAGACGTAACTTGCGACCAACCCCCCCAGCGGGTAGTGCTGCTGGGCCGACGCCCCCGAAAGGGGGCGTTTCTTTTGGGAGTGTGAGCCGATTTTACCGGTGTGCGCGGCAGTGCTCGAAACCGCCGCGACGGGACCGGAAGCCTGCCTGTAATTTCGCACAGTTCGAACCCCTCGGAAGGTTCCGTTTGAACTTGAGTGGTGGTTCGTATAGCATCTCCCCCTATTCCATGTAACGGGGGCGTTTCAATATCGGGACACATCGCACCTTGACTGCAACGCCACCCAGGAGGACGCAATGCCTGTACCCGAAGCGATGGAGAATGCTGTCGAATTCTATCGTGCTCTAGCGGGACGTGCCCAAAGGAGAGCGGCACCCATCACATACAAGGGATTAGCGGTCGAGATAGGGCGTAACAAGTGGGATAGGCCCTTCAGTGCGTCTCTATACGTGATCGCTGCACACCTCAGATTACAGGGGTTGCCGCCGCTCACCATCTTGGTGGTCCCTGCAAATGGGGGTGGTCCCCAGGATTGGCTTATTCCGCCTGGGAGAACCCTGGACCAGACACTCGACGAGGTCTATGACTACCCTTGGGATCATGGCTTATTTGACGGGTTGCTTACCTGACGAAAACGCCCCGCCGCCGGGAGACGGTTTGTCGAACGCGCAATTTCAAACGGAAGGTTGCTTACGGCTTGACGCGGAGTTGGGCTCCTACGGCAAAACGGGATGAATTTATCTGGTGGTAGCGCGGCGTTGCTTGGGTTCGTTCGGAGTACTGTCCGAACCTCTTGGAGCCGATTCTGAAACTCGAATTTTCGCTGGACGGCAGCGAAGTCCTGTTAGTGCATTGGTGGTTCCCACGGGCGATGTTGGTATTGCTTTGCGTTAAGATGGGCTCATCTTTCAAGCGTGAGGTGGTCATGCCAGATTCCGATACGGATGTTCGTTGTGCGACTGTCAGGAGCCTGGACAGGTTTCTGTCGGAGGTCCGTCGCTTCGTCCCGAAGGGGAAAATCCACATCTTCAGGGGTGAGAACAGTGATTACGGAGATACCAAGGTCTGCTCCGCTCTGTACAGGGAGTTGATTGAACAGGGCCTGTCTGACCCGGATGTTTTGTACATCCAGCATGACATGAGCAGCGCTCTTGCTGAGCACTCTGTGCGTGATTCGCGTAAGGAGCCTTTGGCCGATGCGTTGGCTCGCGCTCGTCATCATGGCCAGGATGTCAATGTGATCGACTTCACTTCTGATTGTCTGGTAGCTGCTTTTTTCGCTTGCGACGGTAAACCGGATGAGGACGGTCAGGTTTACGGGCTGGATATACTGAGTCCGCATCATGCCGTGTTGCCGGCTGTTGAACCTGCGGAGCGGATGGCTGCGCAGAAGAGCGTGCTAGTGATGCCGTTCCGAGGTTACGTTGAACCTAACTGGTGCATCACGATTCCCTCGAAGTGCAAGGACTATTTCCTTCGTGATTTGCGGTTGTACCACGGCATTGTTCCCAGGGATTTGTACGAAGGTCATTACGGGTTCGCCCAGCGGGCCGAGATGATGGCTTCTTGGGAAAAGGTGGTCAGGTTCGGCGTGGCTGCCGAGGCGGATGGTCGTTATGACGATGCGCTGGGTCATTACCGCGATGCGGTTCGCAAGAACACGCATGAGGCAAGAGGGCATAAGCTCCTGGCCCATTTGCTGGAGAGCGACCACAAGACCAAGGAGAAACAGGCGGATGCCGTTGGTGAGTCTGTCGAGCGGAGCCTTAAGGTCATTCGCAGAAACCACTTCGATTTTGATTCTCACATGCTCGTTGCCAACAGGTTGCACGACGAGCTCCGCGACGGTGGCTGGTTGGACGAGGCCAAGCTCAAATTAGTGCGGGCTTGTTATGAGCAGGCCTTTGTGATGATGGATCCGTGGGGTGATGACGAAGATTTTGAAGAGGTTCTCGGTCACCTAGTTGCCTTGGCTCTGCGGGCTGGGGACTACTATCGCGCTGCTCAGCTGCGCTATTTGTATCGTGACAATTCGTAGTTGCCGTTCCGCGGAAGTCGGCGGCCTCTGCATTTTGTTGGTGCGATCAACCGCCCAAATGCTGAGCGAGCGATTGTCTGATTGCTTCGCTGTATATGCCTGCGCCTGCCGCTAATCCGTGCGCAGGGTTTTCTGTGAAGATTGAGATGGCTGCCGATATGGTGCTCAAGAAATGTGCAACTTGAAGCGCGGCCAATATGTCGCCTTCTCGCGCTCTGCCAATGTCATTGAGGATAAAACCCACCGAACCTTCAATGACCCCTAGAAATTCAGCCGGAAAGCCCTGTTTTGAAAGAGCAATCGTGGCCGTAACGTCGGCGTGAGGTCCACCAGAGTCCAAGCCAGGTTACCTCGCCAATTTGCTCTGGGGCAGACGCCGTCGTTGGCGACGGTGAACACGGAAAGTTGGGGGTCGGGGCAACTGGTCAAACCTGTTTTACTTGCCAGCAGGGTCAGGTTGGCTATGGTGGCGGCCATGTACACCTGGAATTTCGTTTTGGCGCGGCCAAAGTAGCGCGCCTGCCGGATACCCAACTGCACCAGCCGGGCCAGACGGTGTTCCACCACCACCCGCAACTGGCGATACTGGGCAAAGGCGGGACTTTCCTGTAACGCCCTGGCCTCCTGGAACAGGCCTTCTTGGGGATGGAGCTGCACAGTGCGCCCGGCGCCGGAGGTTCCGGCGATGCATTGGGACCGCAATGGACAATCGGCGCAGACGGCAGCGGGGAACCAGAACCCTTTCAGACGATATTTGCGACCGGCGTGGTCAGTGCGAGTTCCCCAAGTTCGGCTGCCCACGACGACGTTACCGGCGGGACACGTGCAGGTGTCGGCCGTAACATCGATGCGAAAGTCTTCCTTGGCAAAGTAGGGCCGCCGGGAACGGCCCGGCAACCGGGCCACCAGCCGGCGACCCGCGTCGGCGAACTCCTGACGGGTGCCTCCGTCTCCGTATGCCGTGTCACCCATGGCTTCCACCACCGGCACGCCACTGCTGACCTCGCTCTGCTCCACCAGCTCCATCGCGCCCACGCTGTCCCAAGCATTGCCCGCCAGCACGTCCACCGCGGTGATCAACTGACTCTCGGTGTCCACCGCCACAGCGGCTTTGTGCCCGTCGAAGCGCTTGCGCTTGCTCTTGTGGCCATGGCGCATCTCCGGATCGTGCACCGACACCATCCGGTCCTTGCTTACGCCTTCCTTCAGGCTCACCCCGTCGCCGTCGTCATCGCCGTCCCCAACGCGCTTCACATCCTGGAGCAGTAATTGGCCCAGCAACTCCGCCGCCTCAACTATCGCCTGGCGCTCGGCGCTGTCGGCCTCCAACGCGTCCTGGGCCTGACGGGCCAATTCCAGCAGCCGGTCGGCATCCGCCACAATCTGTCCCAACAGCCTCCGCCGCGCCCGACGGTCGGACCAGTCGATGGCCGCCTCTCCCTTCACGCTACTGCCCACGTAGCGTTTGTAACCGTGGGCTTCGGCCCAGCGCCGCACCGGAACACCCTCCACCGCCGCCAAAGCCCGCATCAGCTTCACGATGCCGTCGGCCAATAGATTGTAGGTGTCCCTCACCGCTCCCCGACCCAGGATGTACGTGGTGTCCATCGCCACACGCATCCCACGCTTTCCCTTCAGGTAGCCTCTCTCCCGCGCCAGCCGCAGGCTCTGCTCGAACACCTCGCGAACCTTGTCATGCAAAATCAACTGCGCTCGGAACACCTGCAGCGTGCTCTTGGCAAAGGGGCGATCCTCGATCTCAATCCCCAACGCCACCTTCCACCGGATGTCGAAGTCGGCTCTGGCCTTGGCCTCCGCATCACTGACCTTGTCGTGGGTCTGCAACAGCAGCGCCGTGGCCAGGAGGCTGGGCGGCACGCTGACCCGTCCATTGTCCAGGCAGTACAGCTCGGCGAAGTCCGCGTCGCGAAACAGCTGGCCCCGTAATGACGCCAGCAGACCATAGAAGGTGTCTTTGCCCACCAGGTCCAGATATAACTGGTCCGCCTCCCACAGGCCCCTCTGGTCGGATCGCTCGCCCAGCATGGTCTCACTTCGCTCCGCTATCTCAGCTGGCCCGGAGTATAACCCGCCACTCCATTAGCTAGGCTTTCCGGCCAGATTTCTAGGGCCGGAGGTATATGGGCTTGTTGGGCTATAGCGAGACCCTTGTAATGGTTCGCGAACTCCGTAAATTGTGGCATCAACTCGTCGATGTCTGCGCAAATTTGGGTCATTCCTGAGAGGAACTGATTTTGGTGGTCTTGCATGGGTAACATTCCCCGAGCGTTGTATTGTTTCCGGCCACCTGGGTCGGCCGGGTAGCATGTAGCGAACGTTGGGCCGTAGTTCAGTGAGAGAGTGCTCGCGAGAGACGCGGGATGCAAGAGGTTGATTTCCTCGGCTCGACATTCTCGGTCGTGAGTTCGGGGCACAAGCCCATTGTCTCTAGGCACTCGCATGGTAACGGGGGTTCAATTTAGTCGTCAATGTGAATCGAGGCGATATGAGGCGATTCCGCTACTCGGATTTCCATTGGGCGGCGGCGGAAACTGGTCTCTGTGGTGAGGGTTTCCGTCAATGTCGGGCGATAGTTGGGGGAACGGCGGCGGCCCTGTCTCGGAGGCGTTGAACGCTTCGGTGAGGGCATCCCGTTCTTGCTGGACCGCGGTCATCGCGTCGCGTGGAGCGCCGATCAGTGCGTCGGCATTACTGACCGACAGCGCGTGGGACATGGCGTAGTACGCGCTACTGATTGCTCTCCTGATGTGTTCGCCAGTGGGCGGAGCGCCGTTCGCCCAGGGATTGAGCAGGTCCAGGCCCGTGTTTAGCAGGTTTTCCCAGTCGATGGCGTTGGGCGCGGAACTGCCGGCAGGCGTCATCTTGCCAGCTCGCTCCGGTTTGAGTAGGAGATGGTGGGACTGGAGACGATCCCGGCCCCCTCGAACATCGGACGCAGAGCCTGCTTGAACTTCGGCAGCTGGCGTGGGTCGAGCGCGGGGTGGTCGTCATCTAGGATGACGTTGACGTGGATATAGTCCTCGCAGTACGGACCTAGCTGGCTCTCGGCTTCCACGTCGTCGACGACGAAGTCCGCCGGCAGGTGCTTGGGAAACTCACTACGGAGGATGCGGGGTGCCTCTTTGAGAATGTCGGCGGTCGCAATCATAGGGTGAGCCTCCTCCCGGAAAGATGCCGTAGGTCGATGTTATTTAGCCCGCGGCCCGCGGGCAACCGTCCCGGTATGACATGGTTCCCGCAATTACTGGGCGTCCTAATCATCCTGCTGGCAGCGTGCGGTGTCCATCGACAGCTTTCCCGAGCGCAATAGGAACTTTCTCAGCGGTTCGGAGATCACCGTGCTGAGCGGGACGCCGACCAGGGTGAGAGACACTACTGACCAGATCGCGTCAAGGTTCATCATCCCAGGGATTACGACCGCCACCAGAATCACCGGGAAGAACGGCACGGTCATCGCCAGGGCCTGCATGCCGGGGCCGGCTAATGGGCGATGTTTGCGGCATTTAGCAGCCCTCCGGACCAAGCGCGCCACCGGCGCCCAGAACGTTCCACCGAGCAGGATAGTGGCTGCGGGTAATTGGACCTGTTTTTCTGGATGGTCAACGAGACTTGGGCAAGCTTGCGCTGCCGGAGCGGCCGTTGCCGTAGACGGGTATTCCCATTGGGGCGTCTGACAGCGTGAGCTGCCATGTCGTCTGGATGTTGGTTGCGCTGTCCTTGCGTTGCTGCACTGGCGCATCATCGTCGTTGGTTATGAGAGCGAGGTTGAGTTTGGAGCCGTGGGCGGGTATTGTCGCGGTGACCACCGCTTTCAGGTCCCAAAGGCGTAGTACCGTCGGAGCATCTCATTAAGCACGGAGGTAAGGTCGTGGATGACTCGGCTGATATTGAACGATTTCTGGAAGGTGTCAACGCTTGGAATGACGGCGTCCGCCTGCGGGACGTCATGTCAGAAAACGGCGTAATTTCGCGCCCTTTCGGCAGCTTGAGCAATGTTCATGTCGGCAATCTGGTGTTTAGCCGATTGACGGGAGACGATGCTTCCCTCGAACAGGCCACCGATTATCGAGGAATTCAAATGGTTCATTCAGACCTGCGAGGGGCTCAATTCCAGCTGCCGGATCGGGCTGGTTTCAACTTCAGCCACGGTGACTTTCGCTTAGCTGATCTAACAGGAGCTAACCTGACAGGTGCCGACTTGACCGCGGCGAAGTTCGATAACGCGGATCTACGGGATGCCGTCTTGGACGGCGCTGTACTTGATGAGGCTGATTTGTCCACGGCTGACTTGGCGGGCGCCGATCTGACGGCGACGCGTCCGTGGCGTGCGCGTCTGTTGCCTGCTCTGGACCTTTTCGATGGCCCGGAGCGGCCTACGAAAAAAGTTATCAAATGCGTGTCCGACTTGATCGCAGCGTGCTTGGAGATGGGTCGCGGTGCTGGCGGAGCCAGGCGGTATGGTGTCTACTACCGTGGCCAGGAGAGAGGTTGGGATTTGCGCCCCTCGGTCATGCGCCGCAGCGAACTGCGGCAGAATGAAGGGCGAATGTTGCTCGACATGATGACCCGACGTCCGGAGGATTTTGCCGGCATTGTTTCGGCGTTGGATCAATGGGTCCTTGCGCAGCATCACGGGCTCAAGACTCGGCTCTTGGACGTGACCCGGAACCCTCTCGTAGCGTTGTACTTCGCGTGCGAGACGGCTAATGAAGGGCGGGGCCTACTTCACGTTTTCGCGGTCCCAGACGGCATGGTGAAGCCTTACACCAGCGACACCGTCAGTGTCATCGCCAATTTCGCCAAGCTCTCCTACCCTGAGCAGTGCCTGCTGTTGGGCAAGCGTTGCGGTTTCGACCGGCGAGAGCACCGGCATTCTCGGGCGTTGACCAAACTCTACCATCTGATCAGAATTGAAAAACCGCATTTCCGGCGCCGGATCGACCCGAAGGACCTGTTCCGGGTATTCGTGGTAGAACCGCAACAATCGGTGGAACGGCTGCGGGCACAGTCCGGTGCCTTCTTGATTTCAGCGTTTCACGAAAGATTCGAGGGAGACCAAGTCGCTGCGTGGAATGAGTCCATACCGAGGTATGATCACCACACGTTGCTTATTCCTGCCGAGTGCAAGAAAGGGCTCTTGGATGAACTTGATCTCCTGCACGTTAACCGTGAAACCTTGTACCCGGGTTTGGATGAAACTGCCAAAGCAGTTACGAAACGATATGCTCCGTCCTGATCGCCTAGAAACGATGGCGCTATCGCCCCATCAAAAGGATTGTGAGCCGATTTTACCCACGTGCGTCGAAGTGCACGAAATCGGCGGGATAGGCCGGCGGGCGTCGGCGTGTGTTTGCCTCGCGATGTTGCTGTGGCTGCTTCGGTTCGCTGACGGTGGCAATTGCCCATGGCCCGGTTCAATTGTTTCTTCGCTCGGGGTTGGGCAACCGCGACCAGATGCCCTGCATTTCCGCAGGGAGTGGCTACCGGGCGCGTTCTGTGCCCATTGGGTAGAACTTCCTTGGGGGAATGAAACAGGCACCCCCGGCGGGGTCTGCGGGCTACTCGGTCTCAGCCGGTTTCGATCGGCACTGGTCGCGGCCAAAGACGTCCGGTCAACATCAGATGGTCGAATTCATCGCCCAGCGGTACGCTTCCAGTCAAAATCTGATGGTCCAAATACTTGCGCAGGCAATCTCGAACTATTCCTTCGAGTTTCTCCAGTTGCTTGTCGGTGGGAACTTTCGTTTTGCTACGACCATGGACCGCATCGCTTCTCATCCCATAGGCTCGTTTTATCCTTCGAAACAGATCCTCGCGCTGGCTTCCTGGCGGTTTCAGCCAAAACCCACAGCGAAGGGCGACCTTGAAAGTCACCTCACCGGGACTGCCAGCAGTGAATAGTGCCTCCAGCGCGATGATCAGGTCAATCAATCGATCCACGATGTCTCTTTTTTCATAGGAGGCATTGAACCTTGCGAAGGCCAGTCGAACCGACGCAGGCATCTGGCTAACTACATGGTAGTACTCGCTGAAAAAGCCTTGCAATGCTCGGACTGTGTCGGCGTGAATATGGAACGGCGGCCTTTTGTACAAAGGCTCTACAATCGGTTTGGGTGTCAGCAAGCCCCACCGCATCCATGTAAACGTCGGGGATCCTGTTTCTGGGTTGTAAACAAAACCATGTCGCCGTACTGAAACATCGCCCGGTTGGAACAGGCGCAGCAGTAGTTCGAAAGTTGCCAGCTCTTCGTCCGCCAACCCGGCAGAGCTGCCCTGTTCTGGGACCTCTCCCTCCATTTCTACCATCAGCGCAGAAACGGGGAAATCGCGGTCAAGGGATTGGTCGCCCAACCGCTCGGGATCAATCCCATACACGTCCGCGAAATAGAAACCTTGGTTGGGAGACCAATCTACACGGAATGGACCGATGTTGACCGGAATTGTAGGATCGACTTGTGCGAGGGCTTCGCAACTGCTGCAAGACCACTGTTCGTACGAACCGAAGTGCAACTCTGCTCGAGTTTTATACTGCGGCATCGTGAATTCTTCCTCCGATGCGATCAGGGTCTGTGGACATTCTGATTTGTTTGCCTGCCGCAACCACGATCAACCCGGCGCGGGTCACTTCCGCTCAGCCACGTTCTGCTAATGCTAGTAACCAAGCAGTGACTGCTTTTGAATTGGGGTATCACGAATTTCGATAGTAGCCCGTTTTAGGGCTAGTCGGAGTGGTGTTTCACAGCAGTCCATCGGAGCAGATGATGCGGGTGGCATCCGTTGTTGCGGAGACGGTGCTTTGCCTTTCCGGGTTCAGACGGTAGCGCTCCTGCAACAGTTCCAGCCGCAGCACCAGCTCGCGGCCATCCAGGTTGAGCCGTCGCAAATCCGACAGCTCGTTTTCTACGACAGTAGGCAGGTCTCCAGCGAATGCTTGCCGCAGAGCGGTGATCCGTTGTGGCGTGGCAATATCGGTGCCGACGCCGTTGAGTTGACGCCTCACGAAAGCCCGATTGCGGGCGTTGCCGGGAGTGCGCCGGCGGACGGTGCCCAGCATCCGGCTCAGGTCTCCGCTGAAAGCATTTGCGGCGGCGCTGACGCGCTCGTTAGTGTTCCCGGGCAATGGTCGCGCTGGAGTATCCGGTTCGCACTCGGCCACTGCTACGAACTGCGCCGGCCTGATAGGGCGCGGCGTCATGTCGTCAGCCACAGCGTAGCAGCGCACCGCGTCGGACACGGCCAGCATCACTACGGTCTCGCCGGCCTGCGGGGCGTCATCGCTGTCACCACTTTTGGCGCAGGTCAGCGCGGATCGGACGCCATCTGGCAATTCGGTGATCTTCCGCCAGAGGTCGGGGTCATTGCTGCGGATGTTTTGCAACAGGGCGATGGCCCGCTGGTTGGCGGATACCTCATCCAGCGCGTCGTCCAGCTCTGGGAGTTCGTTGTTGTCGTAGATGACGCCGACGCCTTGGGCGTTCAGCTGCTCTTCTTCGGACAGTACCTTGTTGTCTAGTCCGATCAGGTCATGGAACGCCTGGATTCGGTCACTCAGCTTTCCGGTGAGTCCGAGGTTCTCGTCCAGTTCAGCGTCGGGAAGCATGTTGTGCAGGTGGATTTCGTCGTGGGGCGAACCGATGCGGTCAACGCGGCCAAACCGTTGGATCAGCCGCACCGGGTTCCAGTGCAGGTCGTAGTTTAGGACGCGGGCGCAGTCCTGCATATTCTGGCCTTCCGACACCACGTCGGTTGCCAGCAGAAGGCGGATTTCTCCGTTCTGTGGTTGTCCCACACCTTGCAAATTGGCCCTCGGCCCGAAGCGCCGAACGATGCCGGCCCGCTGGTCGCGGTTGCTGCCGCTGAGCTTGGCGATAGTGCCATCTTTGCCGTCTGGGTTCAGTTGCTCGAACAAGTAATCAACGGTGGTCTCCGCCTCGCTGAATATCAGCACCTTCTCATCGGCGCAGCCGTCGAGAAACTCACGCAAGCACTCCAACTTGTCATCGTCCTGGGGGCCGATGTCGGCGATGCGGCTGATCAGGTCGCTCAGCACGGCGTGGTCGGCGTCCAAATCCCTGGTCCATCGGGCAACGTCGAAGTCGGCGACGGGGTAGTGGAAGCGTCCGTTGCGCCTGGCTTCTTCCTGCTGCAGGATTCCCAAAGCTTCATCGGCGTTGAAGTTCTGGCCTGCCAACAGGTTGGTTGCCACGCTACCTACCGGCACGTAGCCGGCTTCCAGCGCAGCCTTGAAACTGCGGTTGCTGCGCGCGAGCGATTCCAGCGTGGAGCGGAAAGCGGGGATGCTGGACTCCAGACGCTTGAACAGCAGGTGGCGAATCATCCCAGCGATGCGGCCTCGGGCTCGGAACAGTCCGGCGTACTTCCGGCTCTTTTTCTGTCTGGGTTTCAGGTATTCGGTGGGGTTGTAGCGCACTGCCTGGTGACGCCCCAAGGTGGACAGCAGATCGGTGAAGTCGCCGGCTTTGGCGTACACACGATCCAACCGATACTCCAAGTTGGACAGTTTCGGCGTGGGAAACGCCACGGGTTCGCCATTGATGGTGGCGGTGTCGCCGTACAATTCGGCAATGTCCTTGCGGCGGCGCCGGATGAAAATGGGCGTCAGCACTTGGGCAATGTCCGCCGGCGGCGTGTCGGGGCGCTGTGGTCGGGTTGGTGGTTCGCCGTTGCCCCCGTTTTTGAGGTGTTCCGCCGGCGCCGCCGAGTAGGCGTCAACGTCCTCTCGGTACTCCCGCCACCGCACTACACTGTTGAAGTAGTCTTCTAGGCCTCGGGGCTCCAGCGGCAGGCCATGGTCGGTTTCGTCCAAGAACAGGCGCACTTGGCGGTAGATGTCCCGCGGCCCCAGGTTCTGCGGCGTGGCACTGAGCAGGATGACCTTGTGGTCGCCCCTTTCTAGGTAGTCGCGCAGGCCACGAGAGCGGTTCACGTCGTTGCGGAAGTTGTGCGCCTCGTCCACCAACACCGGCCCGCGATAGCGGTACTCGTCGGACAGATAGACGCCGTGGGCGCTGCCGGCGATTTCATCGTACTGCTCGGTTTCGGGGTCGAACACCAAGTCCGGCGGCGGCGCGATGCGGCTCTGGGACAGCACTTCGGCACCCAAGCCGTACTGCTCGTTGACCTGACGCCAGGTATCCACCAAGCCGGCGGGACAGATAATCAGCGGCGGTCCGTCGTTGGGGTAGCTCTGCCGTAGTTGGCGCAGCAGTTCCGCGCCGATGTAGGTTTTGCCCAAGCCCACCACGTCCGCCACGTAGCAGCCGCCGTAGCTGCGGATCATGTCCAGGCCACGGCGCACGGCGTCCAGCTGGAAGTTGGCCAGTTCAACGCCGCGGACTGGTTCCAGCGGCAGCGGCTCGTCGCTGCCCAGGTCTTGGCCGTAGAGCTCATAGAGAGCTTTCAAATAGACGGCGTAGGGCGTGTACTGCTTGATTGCCCAGCTGACGGCAAGGCTTTGCTCTACCTGTTTGCTGACATCGACGGAGTCTGCCCAAAGGTTTTCAAACCAGTCCTTCAGGGTTGCCATTTCGTCGTCGCCGGTGACGCGGACGTTCAGCTCGGTGTTGCCCGTGAATCCGGCTAAAGTGAAGTTGGAGCTGCCAACGATGGCGGCGCCTGGCTCGGCGTGGGAGTCGTACCAGCACAAGTAGGCCTTGGCGTGTAGGAACCCACGTGGGTAGGCGCGCACTTCCAGCAGGCCCGAGGCTACCAATTGGCGCAGCTTTTCTACCACGCCCTGGCTGGCGTCGGTCTGGGACATAGCGGCAACGCTGCGAGCGACGCCGGATACGGCTTCGTCGGCGATGGCTTGCCGCTGGCTGCGGGGAATGGTTTGGTCAGCGTCCAGTTGGGAGCGCAGGGCATCGGCTTGGCGCAGGCCGGCGGCTACGGCTTCCACCGTGGGCTGATCTGCGCGTCCGATGAGGATGCGGGTCATACGTAGCTTGGCGAGGTCGTCGGCTACTTGTCCGAAGCCGGACATGAAGAAGTAACCCACGGCGATGTCGGCGCGGGCGGCACTGCCCAGCATCTGCCTCAGGCGGGTCAGCAGGTCGGGTTCGGTGTGGGCGTTGAGAATAGTCATGGTGGATCTTGCATAGCTTTGATTGTGTTTCCGAAGTGATCGGCTGGGTACCTTTCGTTGGTATTTTGGTCGATCCATTCACCAGTTTCTGTATCTTGTTGGTACGTTTCAATTGTGACGTTCATAACCTCGTTGAGGTCCTCGCTCACTGCAATTCCCTGAGACTGCCAAAAATTGGTTAGGTACTCCGGGAACCCTTCTGGTGATTCCAGAGGGACGCATAGGTCGGTCAATTGGGCGCCCGCTGTCGTCAGGTACGCCTGGCCCATAGGAATGGGTATTTCGGCTGTTAATATCAAGAACCCTTTCGAGTGAGCGAACGCTATTTTCCCCGGTCCTCGCTGGTATCCCTGCGGCACAACCTTGACGAGCCCGAGGCTTTCCAGGTGGGCCAATGACTGGAAGTCTACTCCTTTTGACGAATACAATTCGTTTTGTGGATCGAGTACTACGACGAAGGGCGGATTTGGTGCAGTGTTGAACCTTGACCGGGGCAGAGGTGGTGCGCCCGCGAATGTAATTGGAACAGTTCGCATCTCCGACAGCCGGAAATTGCTCAGTGCTCTGAACAGCTTCGCGTCTTCCGGCTCCATGTCGGCCAGCACGTTGACTGCTTTCTTCGATTTGGAGCCAGGTGAGTTCGCTTCACTGGCCAATAGCTGAGCAAACAACAAGGCGACATCATCGTCGTGAGGCGGAATCAGGCGCGCTTTATCTCTCCAGTTCGCCGTCCAGCCGTCAGAGACGAGCGATGGGTCTGATCCTTCATCCAGCATGGGCAGTGCTTTTGATAGTATGTTCGCTAAGTTGGCGACTGACGCTCTGCCACCGCAGGCGGCCAGCATCTCCAGCACGTCGGGATCAAGGGGATTTGATTCAATGTGGTGAGACAGCCGATTGGCCAATGCTACCTGTATTTCAGCTTGGGCATCGGCCGCGGCTTGGCGCCGTGTGAGCACAGGTCCAAACACTTTGCCAATGAGGTCTAGTCCTGCTTTTCCTGCCTTGGCCCCCTCGGCTCCGGCGTTGGCCATTGCTTCTATTCCACCCATGGTTGACCTCTTTACTCGGAATCGTCGAAGTGTCCTATCTCGGTCCCTGGCGATTTACACGCTCTGCATCCGCTGTCTGCGGTTATCAACCAACTTTATCCGAGCAGGTCTTCCCACAGCAACCTCGGAATCTCCGGATTTCTTGCGTCGTGGGTGTGGGCCTCTGCGCCGCTCTCCAGCGCCAGCGCCGCGATGGTGGCGTCGGTGCCCAATCGGGTGGTGGCTTTCGTATCTGCGAGGATGCGTTCTAGAATTTCCAAGTAGCGCTGGTCAGGGTTCAAGAGCAATCATGTGGTCGTCGCCGAGCAATTGCGCGACCGCTTGGGTTGCTCGGAATGGCGTCCAAGGTTCGGTCAATATCTTGGCGTTTGCCATCTGCATGATGAATCCGTTGGACGCCTGCTACGGTATGCCGATGGTTTCCTTGCTATTGACCAGTTTCTCCTACAGGAAGTTCCTGCCAGCGTGGTCTGCGAAGGCGTCGGCATCTCGGATGTACCCCATCACGGTGGCCGGATTGGTGTGGCGAGTAACCGCCATGATCTTGTCCAAACGCGCGTGGTGGACTGCGGCACTGGTGACGAAACCTGCCCTCAGCGAATGCCCTGCGATGTCTTTGGGATCGAGTCCAATCAGCTTTGCGTAGTGCTTGACGATACGGGGGATGTCGCTGTGGTGCAACGGCTTTCCGCGCAATTTACCGCCGCGCTTCATGGTTTGGAAAAGCGGGCCGGCAGTTATCCCTGAACACTCCAGCCACAACCGTAGTCGGTTTATTGGGCGAATTCCACCCCCGTCCAGGATTGGCACCCTCTGCCCCTTGCCCTGTTGGTCAGTTTTGGACTGGCGGATGGTAATGACTATTCGGTCCTCACCGTCCACTTGGGTGTCGAGGAACTCAACGTCTTGCACATTCAGGTCGCAAATCTCCGAACGGCGCAAGGCTCCAGCGAATCCGACAGCGATGATCGCTGCGTCCCGCTTGCCAATCAGGCTATCGGGCGTCGCTCGTAGCATGGCTTCTATGTGGAATTCACGCAAGGCCTCAACCTTACGGCTTGAGGAGCCTCTAAGCCTCGCCAAGCCCTTGAGCGTGGAACGAACCAGTGGATGGTTGGTTGGGGACGGCTTCTCCGCCTCAAGATATTTTTTGTTTACGGCGCTCTTGTAGAGCGACACTGTGCCCATCGAAAGCATCGCACCACTGTGTGGGCTCGGGCGCGTCGCAAGGTGGACGAAAAAATTTGCTACCTGGTCGGGCGATGCTGACAAAGGGTCCCCGATGCGCTCCGCAGTGCAGTAATCCACGAATTTGCTCCAACCTTTCTGGTACGCGGCGCGTGTGTTGTCGGCCAACTCTGAAGAGAGTGCTTGTTGGTGCAGGTCCCAGTCAGCTGCTGCCAAGGTTTCCATGTCGTCCCCCGTGTTGTAGCAGATTCCGCCTCCGTAGGTGGCACTACGCGACGTTCTGGTTATGGAGTATGACGATGTGGAAGGTGGCGCTAATCTTTTCGAGATAGCGGCTCTTTGTATCTAGGCCGTTTGCGTCGTCAAGACTCGGGTACCACGCAGTTGTGCGCTGAGGATGTAGTTCTCTGGTATGCGATTAACTACGGAATAAAAACCGGCCTCAATGAGGCGTTCATCGTCGATAACCAAACTAAGGAAGCACTGGTAGCCCAGGACCCCAAGTCCGCGGAAATCCTCAAGCCGGTGGTGCGCGGCCGCGACATCCGACGCTACAAAGCTGAATGGCAGGGCTTGTGGCTGGTAGCAACTTTCCCTGCCGCTGGTGTCAACATCGACGACTACCCTGCGGTCAAAAGGCACCTGCTAGCCTTCGGTGAATGGCGGCTTGAGCAGAGTGGGAAGAAGTTTCCAGATGGAACCAGGTCGCGCAAGAAGACCAACAATGCCTGGTACGAATTGCAGGATACCTGCGCTTACCACGCAGATTTCGGCAAAGCGAAGCTGCTTTGGATTGAGTTGGTCAACCGCGGCCGCTTCGCTTATGACGACAGCGGACTTTACGGGGAAGCCACCTCGTTCCTTCTCACGGGCGGCTCCCTCAAGTACCTGTGTGCGGTGCTCAACGCGAAGTTGACCCGATGGTTCCTGGCCAATTTGGCACCGACTTCAGGCATGGGAACATTGCGTTGGAAGAAGGTATACGTTGAACGGTTGCCGATTCCCAGTATCTCCACTTTTAGCCAACGTCCGTTTGAGCAGATGATCGACACGATTTTGCGTGCCATATGGGACGATGCGACCGCAGACACCGCGAGTGCAGAATCTGAGATCGATCAAATGGTATACCAACTGTACGGGCTGTCGACTTCAGAAATTGCCGTAGTAGAAGAGCGGGTTTAGTGTAGTTGGCACGCCCTTTGGGTTTGCACGATTGCGATTACCCAACCCCCCCAAACTGGAAGTTTCATACGGGTGACACCGCCCTGATCTCATCGTCTTCAAGCTCGTAGATGGCGAACACCAACCTGTCGATTTCGGCTTCTTCCTTGCTGGTATCTGCGGCTACCTCGACAGCCTTTGCCGCAATGATCCGGTCAGCTTGTTGTATCAATTGGCCTCGCTGCTCGGCGGCAGCGCAGGCGACGGGGATCTGCTCAACCGTGTGTCCGAACCACCTGGTCACTCCCATGCCAGAGTTCAATGCCATGTGGCTCATGAACCACGTTATCAACCTGGAATTGAGAACCGCGCAATGGTATTTGAGATCTTGGCCTGTCATCATGAAGACCGTGTTCAGACAGAACCTCTCACCATCTTCGTATGCGAATCTGCCGCTATCAGTCAGGTCCATCCAGAACAATTTCTCGCGAGCGAAATCTGCGTGGTAAGCGCAGTTACGGAGATTGTACGGAGTCCTGCCCTTGTCGTGCCGTTCCGCCAAGCGCGGAAAGTAGCCGTCCAGATGGGCTTTTACGGGGGGGAAATCGTCAATGTTGATGGCTGGGGTGTCGCCGTGCCCATTGTGGCTATCAATTAGCCAAAGGTTCGCCCACTGCGCTTGATAGCGCCGGATGTCGCGGCCGCGCACCACCGGCTTGAGGATCTCGGCGGACTTAGGATCAGCGGCGACCAGCGCTTCCTTAGTTTTTATCAATGATGAATGCCTCGTTGAGGCCAGTTAATATTCCTCGATAAATCGCAATATCCCATTCTTTCAGCGGCGTTCCCACAGCCAGCATCTTGTCCATGATGCCCTGTTCGGTTTTCGACAGGATGCTCCAGGGCGCATCGCCGTTGGGGCGGGTTGCACCCCACTGTTCTGCTGGTGGTGGAAAGGTATCGTCTTCCAAGTGGTCGATGTCCACTGCCCGTACCGACAGGTCATCGCGGTCGCCGTGTGGCCCTTGTTTGAGCAGTAGGACGCTGGTGTCGACGATGGCTTCGTCAAAGACGTCCTTCCCCATTTCAAGCAAGAGGGTGGGCGTGTGCTGCTCGGACAAGTACCGTCGGGTAGCTTTCCCATATTCTGCTTTCAGCCAGCTATTGGACGTGATGTAGGCCAAGATGCCGTGCGCGGAGTTGAGCAGTTGGCAACCGCGTTCGTAGAAGAGTTGGTAGATGTCTCCCGTCCTGGCGAACGTGGAGTATCCGACGTTGCGGTACAGGTTTGCCAGTTCACCACTGTTGCGCTGCAATTGCACGTAGGGCGGGTTGGCGATTACCACGTCGAAGCCGCCGTTGAGCATCACGTCAGCGAATTCAATACGCCATTCCACCGCGCCGATTGGCGCGGCACCTTGCAGCTGGCGGCGCAACTGCGCCTTGGTGGCGTCCACCTGTTGCTTCAGCGTCGCCTTCTGCTGCCCATAGGCAGTAGTGTAGGCGGCGGTGTCCCGTCGCAATGTGCTTTTCTCCGCAAATTCCTTGAACCAATCTTGTTCCAGTGCCTTACTATCTGGGTTCGGGCCGGCGATAGCGTCGCCAACGACCAGTTTCAGGTCCAAGTTGGGTAATGGGTCTGGCGTACCGTCGCCGTCGAAATCGACGGCCAGGCTGAGCCACAGCCGCAGCATCGCCGTGCTGACCGCTAGGTCGTCCTTGTCCACGCCGTAAATGTTTTTGCTGATGATGTCCAGCTTCTGCCGGTACAGACTCTCTGGCGTATGACCAGCGCGGAACAGGGTTTCGTTAAGCGCGACGATCTCTTGTAGCATCCCCAGCAGAAAAGCGCCGGAGCCGCAAGCAGGGTCAACGGCTTTCAGTTCGGCCACGGCGTTGGCGACTTCCAGGGCCTGCGTCACGTTGATGGCCTGCGGGTCAGCGTTGTCCACCAGGTCGGCGATATTGTCGTCGGTGAGACCGGCGATGTTCTTGCTGGATAGATAGCCCTTGATCGCCTCGCGGCACATGAAGGCGACGACAGGGCGTGGGGTGTAGTAGGCGCCGTTGCTGTGCCGCTCATTGACCGTTTCCTCAAAGAGCTTGCCCAGCATCTCGGGATCGACGGCCACCTCGGTGTCCAGCGGTGTGGCTTCCGTGACGGTGAAATTGTAGCGGTTGAAAAGGCCCGTAATCAGCGGCGCCACTGCCTCGTCGGGCACAGCGTCGGCGGCGCGGCGGTCAAGGTCGGTTTCCTCAAACAGGCCGCCGTTAAGGAAAGGCACGTCGCCAATGAGAGACTGAACGCCGCTGCTGAGGTTCTGCGAATGCTGGTTGTTGAGGCCAGCGAAAAACAGGGTAGTCAGCCGGCTGGTATAGAAATTGCCGCCTTTGGCGTCGGTCTTGTAATCCCGCCACAGGGCGTTGAGATAGTCGGTATCACCGTTGAAGCCTAGCCATCCCTTGCGGCTAACGAAGTGGACGAACAGCAGGCGGTTGAACAGCGTCTGAGTAAACTGCTGGGCGTCCTCCTGTCCGACACCGTCGGCTATGAGTTTCACCGCGTCGTCGTAGGCGGCCTTGTAGTCCTTGAAGAAAGCGTCGGTGACGGGCTGTACGCTGAAGGCGTTGCGGACGGCTTCGCCTAGGGTTAAACCTGATTCTCCATAGTCGTGCCACAGGTTGGCGATCTGCTGGACCACGGTGCGCGCCGGCTGCCCGCGATGTGCCACCATGCGCTGCAACCGTGGTTGCGTTCCCGAAAGGTCTGGGTAGATGAGGTGCAGTTGGTCGCAGTCCCGATTAGTGAACAATAGCAGCGGCTCGTCGGCGATGGTGTCTCCGACGACTTTTGAGACGGCGGATGCCGTGGCAGTTTTTACCCCGTTGTCGCCGGCTCTGTCCATGGAGATGTACAGGATGCTGAAACCGTCGCGGCGAGCCAGTAGGCGCGCATCGGACGGCAAGTTGGAATCGTTGGCAGCGTCCAGCGGAACCAACAGATCGGCGTGGCCGAAGTCCAGCGTCTCCACAAACATTGTGCGGATGGCATGCGCTCGTTCGTCGGCGTCCGTGTCAGACAGGATGGCTTTCAGGCTGCGCTCGACTTCGCGGGCATCTTGGACACTGGCAATGGGCATAGGATTCCTCTGTGCTGGAGAATGGTCGGGTTGGATTGGTGTTACCGCCGTTAGTGTATCCCGGCAGCGGATTCTGCGCCCTCTGAAACTCTCGCACTCGGCCGGTGTTCTCGCTTTCAGAGCTTTGTCTCTTTTAAACGATAATCTTGGGGCAGAGTCTAGCGGCGGTGCTGGGTAGCATCCAGCATCCTGGCGTCGTCGTTGATGGCGCCGATGTGCTGGCTGCCTGCCAAGTGGGAGGCAGTTAGTCTGCTGCGACGCTGGCTTCCGCTGCCGCTACCGCTTGGTGGTACTTGACCAGGTGGTCATGCAACCATTCGATCATCTGCGGCCAGTTGGCGCGGTGCCTGGTGTCGGTGTCCAGGGCCCTGACGTACATATGGTTGTCGTTGCTGCTGGGTTCCGCCATCGCAGTTCCCAGCTCGTGCTCCAGTGCCTCGTGGAGTAGTCTGGCATTGGCTAGGGCTTGTTCTTGGGACATTTCCCAGCCCCGTCGCACGTAGATTCCGACGCTGCGCATGGCAATGTATTGGCTGATTATGATTTTCCGGTCCATAACCGGGTACCAGACGTTGGTGTGGGCGTAACCTTTCCGTATACCGTCGTCAGGATGCTCACGGCGATAAGCTGCCCAGAACTCCATGGGCACGGGGTCCTTGGGGCCGGTGGCTTTTTGCACTGACACACGCAGCTGCGTTTCCCAGCCGCTGGGTTCTCCATCACCTCGAAGAGTGGCGCTATCGGCGTGGCTTCTCCGATCCGGATGGCACGGATGCGGACGGCTACGAAGGCCGTGGGTTCCACCGTGCGCTCGTTGAGGCAGCGGATCGCAGAGAGGTGGGCGCTGTGGAACTCCGGCGCTATCCAGATGACGGTTTCGGCATCGAGCCCGGAGAGGTAGGTGAGTATCTGTCCGAGGTGCTTGTGGTCGGTGGTTTCCAACTGGTTCTCGATGAGCACGCGCTTGCCCGTGTCGGGATTGACGGCGACGATGTCGGCATAGAAGCCGTCGACTTCCACTTCGGTGGCTTCGGCGGTTAACGGCATTCCGATGGCTTCGGCGAGCTGCTCCAGGTTTGCTGCCAGCCAGGGTGTAAAGTCGCTGGCTTCATTGGGCCAAACTTCGCGGACGTTTACGTTGGTCAGGGTCCCAATGGTCATGGGGTGTGCTCCTGCGGGTGGGTGCTGACAGGGAGAGGTGTTTTATGGAACCGCAGTTTTGGTCGTTTTCCGGATGAGCGGTGGGTTGGTGTAGCGGAGCTACGGTGTTGGTGTCGATGCCATGCCGCGCAGCACCATGGCGCTGGCTTTTATTGCTGCTTCGCTCCACTTGGGACCATGCTCTGGTCCTTCGCTGTAGTCTAGGGCGTGGCCCAGTTCGTGTATCACGATCTCGTACTGCTCGGCGCCGTTATGCGGCGGCTCGAAGAACTCCACGGGGAGTTTGCCTTCGTTGAACCTGATGGTCGGGATTTTGCTCGCCACTGTGCAGTCGGCAACCTTTGGGTTGCCGGCCTCGTTGAAGTAACGAACCGTCGCGTCCAGTTCGCAGTACGATGCTACTTGCTGAACCCATTCGGCGAATTTCTCTTGGTTGCTGCCTTTCTTGGCAGCGTGGTCCGTGTGCGGCTCCGGCGGATCGGGGAAGACGACGTCCGCATCATCAATTCCCGCATGCTTGCGGAATTCCGCGACTTCCTTTTGGCTCAGGCTCTGCGGGTTGACCACTTCGTAGTCGGCATTGTGCGCTCTGGCGTTTGCGTCTTGGTTCATCGACAAGAACACGACGTTGTTTCCCCAGCGCGCCTCTGCGGTGGCCTTTACGGCTTCCAGTGATGCTTTGCCGCTTTCAACGGCTTTCCTGACCCACGTGGACGCGAATTCTTTCTCGTCCAGCTTCCCATACGTGCTGTTCAGGATCTCGATGTAAACGGTCCTGAGGTAGGACTCCTTTACGGCGTTCCGCTGTTGGTCCATGGGAATCTTTTGCATGATGTCCACGTCCCAGGGACATTCGATGCTGTCTGCGGGTATTCCCATCTCGTAGATTCTGCGTTCGTTGTCGGCTTCTGCTGGGTCTACCAAGTCCATGGTGGTGGATCGTGGGTAGACTTTCATCGCGCCGTTGCGGTTGTCTTGCATCACTGTGGGCAGGCTGGCTCGTAGCGTTGCTGCTGCTGGGCGCCGCGGGATTACGGTGCCGTTGACGTAGGTCGCGCAGTTGGCCGGCGGGCGGAAGGTCTGCAGGTTGCGGATCAGTTCGTCCGCTTGCTGCCGGTTCCATGGCATGACTACTGTTATCTTCGTACCCTTTTCGCGATCGTTAGTCGCGATTTCTCTGGAGCCGTCTGGCGGGAAGTTGACGGTGTGACCGACGGTCTCTACTGTGGCTTCGAGTGCCACGCTGATGACGTCCTTCTCGCCGATGTTGAAGCGTCCGCGAAGCTCGGCGTTGAAACGCTTGTCGGTGTGGCTCATGAGCGTGTAGGCATCGGCAATGTTGGCGAAGCCTCGCCCATCGTCTTCTACCGTGATCACGGTGTTCGGGTCATGCGTCTCCACTTGGACTCTGCATTCGCCGGTGAATATCGTTTCATCCCAGGCGTTCTGGATGAGTTCCTTGATCAAGTCTGTGGGTTCTCGACTTTCGTTGATTTTGCGCATTCCTTCGCTGGATACCGCGAAGCGCTCCTCGGAGCTGTATGCCTGGCTGCCGTTTGTCGCCATGATGGTTGCTACCTCTGGTTGGGTTACGCGGGCGTATGGCCTGCTGCATTAGGAAATTATAGTGTGGCGTGGCGGCGTTGGCGTTCCTGGTGCTTGTGGGCTGACTCCGCGGCTTGGCTCAATTATTTCGGCTGTGGCTCGCTGCCGCCGTCCTCGCTGATGCGCTGCGCGTAGTCGTAGTGGTAGCTGGATTTTTGGACGGCGTTTCCGCCGGCGTCTCGGGCAAAGAGCACGATGACTTGGATCACTTCCCCGCAGTGCTGCCTGACGGTCTCAACGCATCTGAGCAGTGAGTGTCCGCTGCTGCACGTGTCGTCGACGATGGCCACCTTGCGTCCGTAGACGCTGCTGCCCGAGATCTGCTTCTGCAGGCCGTGGCCCTTGCTGTCGTCGCGGACGTAGCAGCCCAGCAGCTTGCGGTCTGTGGTCTGTAGGACAACGCTCACGGTGATGATTCCCGCCGTGGCGGGGCCCGCAAGGATCTGCACTTCCGGCAGCAGGAGTTGATTCAGGATACGGCCGGCGATTTTGATGCCGGCGTCGTTCAGCAGCAACTCGCGGCCGTCGATGTACCAAGTGACGCTGCCGCCGGCGGTGAGCTCGAACTCGCCGCGGTGCGGGTACTGGGGGACGAGGGCGGCAAGTTGGTCAAGGTCCCGGGAAAGCATCAGGTTCTCCGTTGGGTTCCGTCGATTCGATTGTATCTATGGCAGCCTGCCTCTTCCGCGAAACATCGTTCCGGCGTTGCGCATACCCGCCGTTGGCGCAGTGCCCAAAACGTCAGGAAATCGTGGCAGCGATTTTGGTGTTTAGTCGCTTGCGCTACCCCTCGATGACGGTGCTTGAGCCCGCAGTCAGCGCAACGGCCAACGAAAAGCGGGCTCGGTGAAGCCGCCCGCAAGGTTCGTGCCGATTCCCGTTGCGCTCAGAGCAGGCCGAACATCGCAAGTACTGCGATGCCGGCCAATTCGCCGTAGCCCTCCGGCAGATGGTTGACGGTTGCTGCCCACAAGGTGGGCTAGGTGGTGGCGCTGGGAAACGTTATTCCCCGAAAACAGCTGAAGACGGGATCCGTTTCCATGCTGGTTGCCCAACTTGTCGTTGGTAGCATATATGTGCTCAACATAGCCGCACTGGTCCAGAAGACACGGTCTTAGGATGAAAAGATGGTAGCCGCTCGAAATCAAATGCACGGACCCTCGGGAGTACCGGTACGTCGGATGACGATGCACTCCAGCCTAGCTAGGCTGCCGCGCCCTACCTTCCCCAACGATGGCCACCGTAAACCCGTACGAGAGCTCCAGAGGCGTCTGATGGTGGAGTCTGGAATCGCCCCCGGCGTGTACTCTGATTTCGCCGACGAACTGGTCGCGGGCGTGGTGGCGGTGTATGACGGGTTGCATTCTGACCTGACAGATAAATTGGCGGCCGTTAACGCCTTCGACCTTTGTGTGCGTTTGTACGAACGGGTTGAGCAGGTGTATGGCCACATCGAGAAGCTGCGCTTTCATCAAGCATACGGTCTCACCCAGGGCAACATAGGCACGTTCGCGAAGAATATTGATGCCACTTGGGAAAGTGTATCCGTGTTCACGGAACCCATACGGTGGCTGATTGAGATGGTAGTCAAGTACGGGGCGGCAGGAGGGCACAAAGTTGGGCGTGGAGAGATCGAACGCCTAATCGCTCACGCTCAAGCGATTTTTGAATGGGACCTGGCTTGGGAGCATATTTACCACGGGGGAGTTCCGCACGAGCTGACTGTTCATGTTGATTATTCGGTGACCGTTGATTTGACACCGGCAGGGCACGCTGCTGTTGTTGCATATCGTCGAGCTAAATTGCCCTACACTGTCGAGACGCAGGGGTTATGGAGTGACCTCAACACCAGACAGCCGGAATCGTTTTCATTCGACGACCTAATGGTACTTCCATTCGTCGAGGATCTAAACGGCCCGCTTGAAGAGGAGCGCGGGTACACAATGGAAGATTGGATGCGATTTTCCTTCGGCATCGTTGATTATATCGACTACGAAGAATACCGCAAAATCAAAAGCAAGGCTGAGCTGGGGAATTTCCTCTCATCGCGATGGGGAGTGCGCAACGATCGTTTCGATCTCCTTTTGCACGACTTTTCCGTCTCAAAGGCAATGCTCGCCGATGTAAAGGCCAGCAACTTTAGACCTGTCGAATACGCCAGACGTGACTCGCGGCTCCTGAGGAGACCCGTAGTGCTGCTCGAAATCGGCAACAAGCCTACCTGCCTCTACGGCATCGAGACGGCAATTACAGGAGGAAAGTTGTTGCTTCAACGCTTGGAGACGGGCCGCATCAAAATGGCGGGAATGAGCGACAGCGGGCCCCTGTCGAGAGCGATAGGCAGGATTCAATCGACGTTCGGAGATTCATTTAGGGATCTCATAGCAGACGACTGCAGAAGCGCGGGCTTTTTTGTTACCAAAGAGAAAGAGAGGATAAAGGACCATCGCATCTCTCAGGGAAGCGGGTTTGGCCCAGTCGATGTGTTCGTGGTGGATCCCAATCATCGTCGATTTGTTTTGGTGGAAGCCAAGAACGATGCGGACGAAGGCCCCGTACCGCAGTTGATGGGACGTGAATTCCGGGATTTTCAAACAGCGGTCCAAAAAGTGCGGCTACAGGTCGACTGGTTTGCAGAGCGGGTGCAGGATTTGATGTCAGAGCATCACATTGACGCTGACGAAGCTTATTCTGTCCAAGGGGTGGTCGTAGTAAACTACCCAAGGCTCTGGATGTATTCGGCTAGCGAGCCTATCCCCGTTGTGGATGTTGAACGCTTTGTGGTTCTCCTGAGAGAAGGGAGAGAATTGTTGACTTGTTCCGAAACTCCGAAAGCGGTGTGATTGGATCCTTTGCCAACCTAGTCCAGTCTGCGGACCTAGGTAGCAGGGTCCCCTGAGTGCCAGCCAGTTTCCTGAAGCACCCTCGGACGCCTAGGGGAATTGTGCCTAAACCCGCTGGTTGGTTGAGACCAACGTTATCGGCTGGAGGCCAGACAGGATGCTTTAGCCAGCTTTGCCAGTAGTTTTGGGAAGGCTACGTTCGGCAGAGTGCAACATCTCCCGGCGTTGCCGATTGCGGTTCTTCTCGGCGCAGTCAAGGTGGCGGAACTTACCAGGGATCGCACGGTTTGGGAATTCTGTGCGGTGACCGGGTTGCTTGGGGTCCTGACGGCACACAGCGATTTTTCCCCGCAACGCTCGCGCTTTGTTTCCTCGCTGAGCTTCGGGCTCGGTTGCCTTAGTTTGCGACGCCCGTTTGATCACGGTCGTGATGTCGAATGTGAATTCAAAAGCACTGCCTATTGGCCACGTTTGCTGGAGGCAGCGCTGCCCTTGGGCTTGTGGCAGCGGCAGATCGCCTGATCTCGTATCGGCGTAGTGATTGGGCGCCCCTAGATCCTGGTCAACCTTATGGACCCGTAGGTCATTCTTCCCCGCCCCGTGTAGTAGTCGCCTTCAAGAACGGTTCCCTTTAACTCCAGGGTGGCTGTGCCCCCGTGAATGTCCATCGCGCGCGGAGCCGACGGCTTGGGCTGGTTGATGTACAGGTAAGAGAGTTCGGGGTTGGCAACGTCGGCGACTTTCAGAGTGCCCGAAATGCTGTGCGACTGCGATTGCTCGGTTTCGAATCTGACCAGCAACTTTGACCATCTCTGAGTTATGGAAATCGTGACTTCGTGAACCGAACCGTTGCCGTAAGAAGAAACGACGTTTCCCGACCAATTCCCGTTGAGGTCCGGGACCTTCAGGAGCCCTAGACGCCGCCACAGTCTCCATCTCCACACGTGGTTGTCGAACAGCCAGTACAGGACTGCATAAATGCCTCCGAATGACGGAACGCTCAACCACCACTGGGGATTGAAGCTGGCTGCGCTCAACGCCGCGTCCATCAGCCAGACCAGCAGGATGCTGGCCGCGAACAGCGCGATGGTTACTCTCCCCCTTTCCTCCGACTCGTACGAGTGCAGTCTCACCGGTCTAACTCCAGTTGTCCCACAGACTGCCAAGCTGTTTCGCGAGCGTCTTGGCGGACTTCACGGACCATTGCTCCTGACTCCCGCCGAACAAGTGCTGCTGTTCGTTCTGGCAGACGAGGTTTTGCAGGTCGGTTTGGGTCATCCAATTGACGATTGAACGGAAGGTGTCCTGGAATCCCGATTGATACGCCGAGTCGGGGGCGTTGTAGAGCAGACATTCCAAGAAATAGGACGGAGCTGTCTTGGAACCGATTTGGTTAGTCGATTCCAAGTGGTTCCTGGCGCTCTTGAACATTCGCACGGTCCGCTTGTAACGGTCTCCGGTGCGCCTGCCCTTTTCCGCTCCGTTGTCGTGGTGGAGTTTGGGGAAATTGAACACCCAGTGCTTGTCCTTCAGGGCTTGGAACGCAATCCCCGGTATGTAGGAGTGGCGTGACGTATACCTCCGGTACTCGATGCACACCACCACGTCGGCGGTCAGTCTTTGGGAGGCGCCTTTCAACCTGACGGACTTATTCCCCTGGCCCACCAGGGCTTTCCCAAAACTTCCCGCCAGAGCCTTCAAAGTTTCACGTCTGAAATCGTTCCAGTCGTAGGCCGGCGTCTCGAACGACGATAACAGGAGGTTTCGTTCCTGCTGGGAAAGCGTGCTCAGATCGTGCCGGAAATCGGATTTCAGCTCCAGCACGACGTCAACGTCGCTGTCTCCGGTGAGGTTGGTGTCGTTGTGGTACGAACCCTGGAGGTAGAAGTCGTAGCTCATCCCCTGCGGCCACTGGTGATTGTCCAGTGCCCTTCGGATAGTCTCGTGAGTCCTGATTGATGCTTGTTGCGGCCCGTGGTGAGACCACGCGCTCAACTTGGATTCCGGTATGAGCATATTTTCGTAATCCCCGTGTTTTTCTGCGAATTTGGCATCAATGATACAACGCCAAAACGAGACATTTCGGAAACCAATCGCGTGCAGTCGCGCCACGCCGGTCATTACTGGCGTTCACGGTGGGCGACTTCCTATCACGGCTTACCGCGATGGCGCGAGATGCTTGATTTTCAAGCACCAGGCGAAAACGGGGACTTGGGGGACTGAAGCAAGACGGGTTAGGCATAGTCGTCAGCCGTCGCGGAGCCGCCGGAGTTCGGCTTTCAGCTCACGACTACGGTCCTCGCCCCCTTGCTCACGGCTTAGCGTCGCGTTGGTCGCCTGCGGCGCGGCTAGCGTGGCCTAGTGATGATTAGGCTGGCGAGGTCGGCTCATCCGCTGGCGTCGCGCTCGCGGTTCCACTCGTCTGAGCCTGGACTATGGGCTAACCGGGAGAGTCATGCCGCCTCGGATCTGCGGGGCAGTCCCGAAGTACGGTCATCGGGCATGGGCACCAGTTGATAGCCGAGTTGGGCGGCCCGGAGCTTGGCTACACGCAAAGCTCGCTGCTGATACTGAGTTTCGTAGTATTCGGCACCAGCATCGACGTACTCCTGGCCGTAGCGCAGCATGGAGTAGATGAGCCTGGCCAGCTTGTGTGCAGTGGCGGTGATGGCCTTGGGCGCGCCCAGGTGCGCTTTCTTCCGGCGCAGGAAGGCGCCCAAAGCGCTGTCCGAGCGGTGCAGGGCGTTGGCCGCCAGCCGTAATGCCGCGGCCGCACGGTTGGCGCTGGGTTTGGTCTTTGAGCTGATGACCCGGCCGCCGGTGATGCGGTTGTGGGGGCTCAGCCCCAGCCAGGAGGCGAAGTGCTTGGCGCTGGGCCATTTGGTCATGTCCGTGCCGACTTCGCTGATCACCTTGAGGGCGGTGTAGCCGTCCACACCGTCGATGCGGGTCAGGTCCACCCCAGTCATCCGGTACAGATGGCCCTGGACGTCGAAGCTGGGCGCGTTCTTCTGATTGCGCTTCTTGCCGTTGGGAGGCGGAGGTTCGCCGTCGCTGCGGTCCTCGAACCGCTCCAACTGGGCTTCGATCTCACGGTCGCACTCGGCAATCTTGTCGTGATAGAACCGGTACAGTTCCAGGGCCTGGGTCAACTCGAAGATGTGCTCTTCGCGCCAGTGCCCCCGCAGCGACCTGGCGATGGTTTTCTCGTCGGCCTTGATCCGTCGGTCGCGCAGACGCGCCAGCCGGCGGGGGTTCCGCTCGCCCCTGACGATAGCCTCCATGATGTCCATGCCGGTCTTGCCGGTGATGTCCCGGATCACGTGCTGCAACTTCACGTTCATCTGGGTGAGCGCCTTCTGCATGTGCTGGACGTGGTAGGAGGCGTATTCCACCAGCATGGCTCGCTGCCGCAGGTAGCTGCGCAGACGCCGGATGTCCCCGTCGGGACGGAAGGCTCCCGACAGCAGGCCGTAGGTGTGCAGTTGCTGCAGCCACTGGCAATCCGCCACATCGGTCTTCCGACCCGGCACGTTCTTGATGCGCCTGGGGTCCACCAGCATCACCTGGAAGCCGCGTTCCTCGAGGACCCCGAACAGCGGTATCCAGTACACGCCGGTGGACTCCATGACCACGGTTTCCACGCCGCACTGGGTGAGCCAATCCGCAAGACGGTACAGGTCCGCCGTGAAAGCCTCAAACTCTTGCACCGGCTGCTCCGACCGGTCAGCGGGCACCGCCACGTAGTGACTGGTGGCCCCCACGTCGATGCCCGCCGCGTTCAGGTTCAGTTGGGACAACCCCTTCGGTTTTGCGCTGTTCTGGCGTTCGCTCATCATTCCCTCCACGATGGCTGCGTAGACGCGACGCCGGAGGGAGTCGCCAACATCGAACAATCTATGGAACGGGATCGCCCGGCTTGGGGCGTCACCAATGATGCCGTCGTAAGACTCCCGGACCATGCTCCCGCATCGGGTAATATCCACCAATGCCCTCTCGGCCTTTGTCCGGACGACACGCCTTACCGTGAGCATACACCCTGGGCTAACTCATCAGTTAGTCGCCTCTGCCCAGCCCGGACACGGGCATAACTTTGCTCCCCACTAACTCGGTTGATCAGGCGGCGGCGGTTGCTGGTGCGTTGAGGGGCACGCCTGTAGGATGGTCCTCAGCGTCGGGGAGGGGCACCAACTGATAGCCCAGTTGGGCGGCCCGCCGTTTAGCTGCGCGTAGCGCACGCTGCTGGTACTGACGCTCGTAGTATTCTGCGCCAGCATCCACGTACTCCTGGCCGTAGCGCAGCATGGAATAGACGAGCCTGGCCAGCTTGTGCGCGGTGGCGGTGATGGCCTTGGGGGCGCCCAACTGGGCCTTCTTTCGCCGCAAGAAAGCGCCCAGAGCACTGTCGGAGCGATGCAACGCGTTGGCGGCCAGACGCAATGCCGCCGCCGCACGGTTGGCGCTGGGCTTGGTTTTTGAGCTCATGACCCGGCCACCGGTGATGCGTTGGTCGGGGCTCAGCCCCAGCCACGACGCGAAGTGCTTGGCGCTGGGCCATTTGGTCATGTCGGTGCCAATCTCGCTGATCACCTTCAGGGCGGTAAAGCCGTCAATGCCGTCGATGCGGGTCAGGTCCACTCCCGTCATCCGGTACAGGTGTGTTCTGATGTCGAAGCGAGGCGCATTGCCCTGACTGCGCCGGCCGTTCCCAGGCGGAGACCCGCCGTCGCTGTGGTCCTCGAACCGCTCCAACTGGGCTTCGATCTCCCCATCGCACTCCGCAATCTTGTCGTGGTAGAACCGGTACAGTTCCAAGGCCTGGGTCAGCTCGAAGATGTGCTCCTCTCGCCAGTGCCCCTGCAGTGATTTGGCGATGGTCGCCGCGTCGGCTTTCATACCAGGGCGACGAAACCGGGCCAGCTTGCTGGGGTCACGCTCGCCGCCCACGATGGCCTCGATGATGTCCATCCCCGTCTTGCCCGTGATGTTGCTGATGACGTGCTGGAGCTTCACATTCATCTGGGTGAGCGCCTTCTGCATGTGCTGGATGTGATGAGAAGCGTACTCCACCAGCATGGCTCGCTGGCGCAGGTAGCTGCGCAGGCGGCGGATGTCGTCCTCCGGGCGGAAGGCGCCCGACAGCAGACCGTAGGTGTGCAGTTGCTGCAGCCACTGGCAGTCCAGCACGTCGGTCTTGCGACCGGACACGTTCTTGATGCGCCGGGGGTCCGCCAGCATCACCTGGAAACCTCGTTCTTCCAGCACCCCGAACAGGGGTATCCAATACACGCCGGTGGACTCCATTACTACGGTTTCTACGCCACACTCCTCCAGCCAATCGGCCAGGCGGTACAGGTCCGCCGTGAAAGCGGCGAACTCCCGCACCGGCGGCTCGGCATGGTCGGCGGATACCGCCACGAAATGGCTGCTGGCCCCCACGTCGACGCCCGCCGCGTTCAGGTTTACTCGGGACAGTTCTACCGGTAGGCGCTCCCGCTCCGACGTAGCCCTTTCCACCGGTTTCCCGCTCCTCTGATTTGCTGTCATCGTACCCCTCCAGCATCGCAGCGTAGGTGTGTCTCCGGAGGGAGCCACGGACTGTAGCCATTCTCCCCAACGGGATCGCCCCCATGGGGGCGTCACCAATGATGCCGCCGTAGGACCCCCGGACCATGCTTTACGACGGGCAACCAGCGCCAATGTCTTCTCGGTCTTGGTCCGGACGACGCGCCTCGCCCACAGCCTACGCGTGCGTCCTCCGCCTCGTCAGTTAGTCTCCTCTGTACCGCCCGGATACGGGCATAATGTTGCTTTACGCAAAATTTGAAGGCAGGGATGGATACGATCAAGTTGGGACGCCGCCATTCGTGTCTGGTGTCAGAGGGTTTCTAACTGTCCGGCGCCAACGCCGACATCCAAGAACGTCCGGCTACTCGGTACCATTGAGTTGAAAGCTCTTTCGCATACGGTGCTTAAAATGCGTAAAGTCCAGCTGAGCGTTACGTGCGTTCATCTGGAGACGGTGGTGTTCTGCGCATGATGAGCAACGTGCCTTGCCAGGGGCGGCGGTGTTTGCGCACGAATGGCACAGCCGTTTAGACTTCCGCGCGGCTCTTCTGTTGCGGCCTCGCTCTCGCTCCCGCTTTAGTTTCTCCTCGCGCTGTTCTGAAGAAATGGGCCTCTGTCGGTACTCTATTTGGTAAGCACGGCGCTTATCGCGGTTTTTGGCGCGGCGCTCCGCTGGGTCCATGGGTTCCGGTTTTCCGACCAATGGAACCCTGTGTTTGAAAGTTCTCCCTACAGTGTTGATTGGTCTACCGTGGTGGAATCGAACCGTCATCTGCTGAGAAGCCGGTTCTCCCCGGTGCGAATGCTGCAGGCCAGGTTGATTTGGTGCTGATTGATTAGAACTGGAACGGGGCAGCGATGAACGGCGGTATTCGAAAGTGGGTATGGTTGGCGCCCTCGTCGCGGTGGGTGGCCAATTCCCAGCACCGCAGCAGCCTCGGCAGGCAAAGTGGCGTTGTAGGGGCGGCGGCCGCGGTCGCCGTGGGCTAGTGCGGCGCTGCTTCATCTTGTTTGTAGTCAAACTTTGTTGCCACCATCGAACCAAAAAATACATGCGCCGCTGAACCGGAGAAAGAATGAGCAAAATCGAGGTCATGCGTTGCCTCAAACGTTACGTGGCGCGCGAGGTCTTCTCCGTCCTGCAGAATCCCGCGGGACCGTCCGGCAATCCGGCTTGACATCTATAGGATCATCATTTTCCCTGACCAGTTAGCTACTGACCGAATCGTAGACCATCGACACCCTGGCGCTCACCCACTTCCAGTGGACACCGTAGTGGGATCCTTCCCAACTGACGAAGCCGTCACGGGACACCTTCCGGTCCGCCCGCAGATACGGGGCCAGCGTGAGCCGATCCTGCACTTTACGCAGGTAAGGTCGCTCCTCGGCCAGCGCCTCCCAGGGCACCCGGTGCGTCGTCCCGTGGACCCGAGCGTTGGCCACCACATCGCACCACTCCAGTGCCTGACCATTGAGATCGGCATCGTCGGTGAAGCGGATGCTGGGCCATCCGCCTCCGGCGGAACCGCACGTACTTCACCCCGTTCTCCACCTTCACCTTGGTCTGGGCCCGATAGGGCTGGCACAGTCTGGCCTCAAAGCCCACCCTCATGGCGAAGTCCAGCATCCGCTGGTTCCAGATCGGCCGCTTCGCCTCGTCCTTGCCCAGGGTGATCACTTTAGCGCTGTCATACAGACACCGGCGCGGCACGCCGCCCAGGTACTCGAAGGCGTTCACATGGCACTGGATGAAGGCCGCCGTGTCCGCCCTCCTGACCAGCTCGACGTAGCAGGCCCTGGACCACCCCATGGTCATCACGAACACCCAGACGCTACGCCTCTTACCTCCCTCGCTGATGTACGACAGGCTCCCCCAGTCCACCTGCGCCTGCTCTCCCGGCGCGTTCTCAAACCGCATCGTCGCCTCAGGTTGTCGCTTCTGCCGCCGCGGCGACACGTAACCTTTCAGGATCGAATACCCTCCGTCATAGCCCCGCGCCACCAACTCCCGGTGCAGCACCACGCAGTTTTCCAACCCCTCCGACATCCTGTGGTCGATGTAGTCCGTGTACGCATCCAGCTTCGAAGCCCGCCGACGCCGCGGTTTCGGCCGCATCGACTCCGGAGACTTCAGGTACCGTCGCACCGTGTTGCGCGACACGTCCAACTCCCTGGCGATCTCCCGGATCGAACACCCCGCTCCTTTCAACTCGTAGATCTCTTTCACTTGACCCACCTTTAGCACTTTGTCTGAAGCACCTCCGCAGTGTGTCGGCGGATGATGCCATTGCCATCGAGTGGGTCAACTCCACTTCGGCGATTTTGCACATTTTAATATCGGCGGTGACAGCCTGGCCCAGTCGGTTCCGCCTATGGCGGATTGTGCCGGCGTCCCTGTTGCTGGTAGTACCGGGACGAGGGCGCCAGCACCGTGAGCACCCGCAGAGCCCAATCGCGTCCCACCCACGGCACGTGGCCCAGCCACATCAGGGAGATCCAGCGCAACCCACTGGCCTTGACCAGTTGATGCCTGCTGGAACGGACCGCGTCCCGGTAGATGCCCCGAGCCTTGATCTTGGGACACCGACGCCGCTCCAGGGTTTCATCGATGCCGAAGATCAACGGCCCGTCGCCCCGGTCCAGGTGCTAGAGCAGGAGAACCAGCAGGACGCGGGCGACCCCACGTGACGACCACACCGCCCGATTGAGCACCTCGTGGTAGCGGGCGTAGTCGCGCTGGTCGCTGCGGCCCATCACGCGCAGCGCCGCGGCGACAGTGCGTTGACCCGGGGTCAGGATCGTGCCCACCATCAGGAGCTGGGCTTTCTGCCAGGTCGGGCTGGTGAACAACGTTGCGAAGGGAGGCAGAACGGCTACAATGGCATCAGGCAGGGTGAGCATGGCTGGGCCTTCTGTGAGAAGTGTGGTCAGGCCAGCTTACCCTGCCTTGATACTTTTTCTAAATTTTGCGTAAACTGCAGGCCAGATCCAATCGGCAACGGGCTGCGCCGTCCCCTGCAACGCGCGAGAGGATAAAGCAGGATGCACCGGGTCGTTGATGCGGTGCGCCTCGCTGAGGACGCGGGCGTGCCAGTCGGCCAGGTCCTTACCACGCTTCATGTAGTATGCACAGTGGCGCAGGCGTTCCCACAGGAGTAGACCGGGACTTGAGTCGTTTAATGCCATTATCGGATCGCAGTTCCTGGGCAAGGGAGGATCGGCCGATACGCTTCTGGGTGGCGGAGTGGCCCCGATCAAGTGCAGCGGAGGGCGGCCCGAGGCGCGATCAGGATCGATGAGGGCGTCCCGCAGCTCCACTACGGTGTCATCCCACATGATGGCATAGCTGTGGTGGGACCGTATTTCTCCCTTCAGACCATGCCCCTGGAAATAACCGGGTCTGATCCGGGATGCGTGCGGGTACCGGTAATAGAGGTGCGCGCGCCCTGGCTGATTCGACGGCACTCGTAGCAAGGGAGGGTACCGCTGGCAGAAATCGTCGATATCAATTGTGGTCCCATGATCTACGTCGAAGACGAGCAGCCCGAGCCGAGCGGGGACATGACCGACTCGATGATCGTGGTGAGCGATGTCGTCCAAGGTCGGAAAGTAGTCAGGCCACCCACGCCACATTGGCGTCTTAGTCCGGGTGCACAGCACTGGTTGCATCCCGGCCTCGAGGAGGTCTCGGAACGCCACAATATGAGGCAGCAGCCGCGTAGCTACGTCGAAAAATGGGGTATCGGGATATGAGGGGTAAGTGGGCGTGGGGTCCAGACGCACAGGAGCACTTCCTAATCGTTGTGCCTCCTTTTTCCGCCCAAACCTCCATTCCGCGTTTTGCGGAAATGGAAACCCCGTCCGGAAAGCTCCCGGACGGGGTCAGGACGTAACTGAAATGCCCGTGTGCGACTGAAAATCGGGTTTTCATATTGGAAAAGGCGGCGGTAAATTGGACCGCGTGGGCGGGTCCATCGCCCGTTTTTGGGAACGAAAGCTGTTCCACCTTGCCCTTTCTGTGAGGTTGATTAACGGACGTTGAAGGGTGAAATGGATGCGTGAAACCGTCGCTACGACACTCTTCCACCAGTCCCCGCCACTAATCCTCAGACGCGGCCCCGGCGACGCGAAAAAGAAATCGCGCCCGGCAATTGCGCGGGCGCGATCCATATGAGAGTGCTGCGGGTTGTGGTCCAGTGCTGTGGATTGCTGGGAATTTGTCCAGCATTTGTCCAGCAAAATGAGCCGAAATTTACCTATGCGCTTCTTATTGATACCACCTTTGAGTTTGTGATCGCTCGTTATTGAGATTTTAGTGCCGAGGGAGGGACTCGAACCCACACACCTCCAGGAGGTAGCGGATTTTAAGTCCGCCGCGTCTACCTTTTCGCCACCTCGGCACGGAGGTAAAAATAATCGCGCAACTCGATCTGCCCCGCAAATCGGTGCGCGTTCCAGACGCTGGTCTATGTGGTTGGTTGACCGGTGTCCATTTGACGATATTGGAGGCGACGGGCGGATTCGAACCGCCGAATAGAGGTTTTGCAGACCTCCGCCTTAGTCCACTTGGCTACGTCGCCTCGCTCCTGATCCTGTGCGCCTTTCGGCCCTGGATGTTGTTGCCGCTTCACCCGCCGAGTCCGGTTGGTGCCGAGGGCGGGACTTGAACCCACACGAGCGAAAGCCCACGGCCCCCTCAAGACCGCGTGTCTACCATTTCCACCACCTCGGCATGCTCATGACCGGATTATATCACAGATTTTGACAGCTCGATTTGAAAGGCCTGATTCTCGCAGACCGCTTGGAATTAACGCCAAACGGCGGCCGGGCGCCGCTACAGGTGACCCACCGCCGTTTGGATCGTTACGCCTAGTTGACCTGATGCTCGCTGTGGAGAAGTTCCTTGGCAATGGTGCCGATGTTGGCTTCTATGCAATCGCGCAGAGCGGAGTAAATAGAGCGGTTGATGGACTCCATCATCCATGACTCGTACTCGGAGCCCGACTGATAATCGTTTTTCACTGCCACCAATTGTCGCAACGATTCCAGATAATGGGTCTGCAACGGCGTAAGCGACTCGGTGTCAAAGTCTTCTACCTGGGGGCCAGCCTGCTGATCCACGCCAAGCTGAACAGACTCCGCGGTCGGGTTTTCGTTCTCCAATCCGCCGACTTCGACGTCGTCTCTCTGTGATGCGTTCATTGCATATCTCCCAATGTCCGGCGGGGTGGCACCATCGCGGCGGATGGCAGCCTCACCGCCATTATAGCACTTTCAGGATCGAGGAATATCGTTGCGTGCGTAGTTTACATGGGTTTTGCAGTTTGGCAATCTCGATATAACACCATCCGAGGACCGCGACCGCGACAAAAGGTGAGTGTCCGGTTTGGCCTGACGGATTCGGTTGCCAGGATTCGGGCACCTACTAAACTTCCCTGAACTCCCCTTCCACCGTGTCGTCGCCTGGTGTATCTCCGCTAGGCCCCGCACCTGCGGCATCACTGCCAGGTTGCGAATAGACCGCTTGGCCGACCCTCTGGAGGACGTCGTTGAGTTCGTTCATGGCCGTCTGCATCTGGGCGACGTTGTTGGCTGCGATTGCCGACCGGAGAGCCATCAGCTTTTCTTCGGCTTCTGCTTTGAGATCGGCGGGCAGAATCTCGGCGTGCTCGGCGAGCAAGCGTTCAGCGGAGTAGGCCAAGCTGTCCGCCTGGTTGCGCGTTTCAACCTCGGCGCGGCGGGCGCGGTCCGCCTCCTCGTTAGCCTGGGCCTCCTGCATCATCTGCTCGATGTCTTCCTGGGAAAGGCCGCTGCTGGTCTGTATGACGATGCGCTGCTCTTTGCCGGTACCTTTGTCCTGAGCGGAGACGCTGAGGATGCCGTTGGAGTCGATGTCGAACGTAACGTCGATCTGAGGGATACCTCGCGGAGCAGGCAGAATCCCGTCGAGCATGAACCGACCGATGGTCTTGTTGTCGGCGGACATCGGGCGTTCGCCCTGCAGGACGTGGATGTCCACACTGGGCTGGTTGTCGGCAGCGGTGGTGAATGTCTCCGTTTTTTTGGTTGGGATGGTGGTGTTGCGAGGGATCAACGCGGTGGTCACATTCCCCAGGGTCTCGATGCCGAGGGTGAGCGGGGTGACGTCGAGGAGAACGATGTCTCCGACCTCACCGCCCAACACGCCGGCCTGGATGGCCGCGCCCAGCGCCACGGCTTCGTCCGGATTAACGGTGCGGGAGGGTTCCTTCCCGAAGATCCGCTGGACCTTTTCCTGTACGGATGGCATGCGCGTCATGCCACCAACCAGGATGACGTCGTTGATGTTGTCGACGGAGACGCCGGCGTCGGCGATAGCCTGGCGACAAGGGCCCTCGGTGCGGTCGATTAATTGGCCAACCAATTGCTCGAGGCGGGAACGGCTGAGGGGTTTGACCAAGTGCTGCGGACCACTGGCGTCGGCGGTGATGAATGGCAGGTTGATTTCGGTTTCCAAAGTGCTGGAAAGCTCGATCTTGGCGCGCTCGGCAGCGTCGCGCAAACGCTGCAGGGCCATACGATCCTGGGCCAGATCGATCCCGGTCTCCGCGCGAAACTCGGCGACCAACCACTCCAGGATGGCTTCGTCGAAGTCGTCTCCACCGAGGTAGGTATCGCCGTTGGTGGAGAGCACTTCGAACACTCCGTCGCCCAGCTCGAGGATGGTGATGTCGAAGGTGCCGCCGCCTAGGTCAAAAACGGCGACGGTGGAATCGGTCTGCTGCCGGTCGATGCCATAGGCCAGGGACGACGCCGTGGGCTCGTTGATGATACGCAGGACTTCCAACCCCGCGATGGTCCCGGCGTCCTTAGTGGCCTGGCGCTGGGCATCGTTGAAATAGGCAGGGACGGTGATCACGGCTTGCGTGATACGTTCGCCCAACTTGGCTTCCGCGTCCTGGCGGATCTTCTGCAGGACCATGCTGGAAATCTGAGGAGGCGCATAGGATTGGCCGCCCATTTCCACGTGGGCGTCGCCGTTATCGCCGGACACGATCTTGTAGGGAAGCCGAGTTGCAGCATCCTGCACCTCAGCGTCGCTGAACCGGCGGCCCATCAAACGTTTTACGGAGAAGATGGTGTTTTCCGGATTAGTGACGGCCTGCCGTTTAGCGGTCTGCCCCACATAACGTTCGCCGCTGCGGGTGTTAACGGCCACCACCGACGGGGTGATGCGGTTGCCCTCGGCGCTCTCCACCACATCTGCTTCTCCGGCTTCTATGACCGCAGCCACCGAGTTGGTAGTGCCGAGGTCGATGCCCAAAATTTTTGCCATTGTGGTACTCCTGTGATCTGATAAAAGGTTTGGTTCGGATTAACGATTGAGTTGCCCATCCGGGCTGGGGAGGAACATTTACTGATTGACGACCACCTGCGCCGCCTGGACCACTCGATCGTGCAAGCGGTAGCCCTGACGCAGGACTTCGACGATAGAGCCGGACTCGGCTCCATCAACACTGGTCATGCCGACGGCCTCGTGCACCTCGGGGTTGAACTGGTGACCGAGGGCTTCGATGCGGACCACGCCCTGAGATTCGAGGAACCCGGTGAGCTTGCGCTGAATCAGGCGGACGCCTTGCACCCAGGATTCGGATGCGGCTTCGCTGTCAGGATCCTGTCCGTTGCTCTCCAAGTGGTTCACGGCGAGGTCCAGCTCGTCGACGATGGGCAGCAGTTGCACCAACAAACGGCTGTTGGCCTGTTGCTGGATGTTCAGGCGGTCCTCGTCGTGGCGTCGGCGCGCGTTGGCCAAATCCGCCCGGCCACGCTGCACGGCGTCCATTTGGCGGGCGATTTCTTCATTGGCTTCGGCCAAAGCCGCCCGCAGCATGGTTGCCTCCTGTTCGGGAGTCAATGGAGGCGGTTCCGGGACGTCTGGAGCAGTCGCGTCGGTGTCCTCTTCCTGGCACGCCGCTGCGTCGGCCGGAGCCGAATTTTCAGGTGGGTAGTCGTCGTTAGGATTCATTGGCTCAGTTGTCATTGAGAGTTCCTGGATTCGTGGGTAGGGGAAAACCGGTCCGGAGCCGGCAGGCTCAAACTGTCGCAAAGCAGGGTGATTTCCTCGCGGATGCGTTCCGCGACGTTGGGATCGTTGGTTGATAACGCAAGCCTGCGCGAGAACACGTTGAGGTTGTTGACTAGCTTCAGCGTGAACTCGACGCCGGCGAGGTTCAATCCCAGGTTGTCCATAAGGTGGCGAATCAGCATTACCTTGCGCAGGTCTTCCTGTGAGTAGAGCCTCAACATGCCCACGGTGCGGACCGGTTGAATCAGGCCCAATCGCTCGTATTTGCGAAGAGTCTGCGGGTGCATCTCCAACAGGCGGGCGGCGACGGAGATGATGTACACACCTTCCAATTCGCCGGCCGCGGCCTGCGCTGGATCAACGGCGCTGGAGTCGGCAACGGGCGGCATAGAGGTAGGCCAAGATGCCGGAGCGTCGACAGAAGGAGCCGGATATGGCTCCAGATGTCTGCGTCCTCCGCGCGTCTGTCCCGGCCGTCGCTGCTGCATAACTTTGCCTCGTCGTTGCTGACTCCGCCTATGTGAATTATATCACATTGCTATGGGTCAACTATATCCCTTGACATGAGGCGTGTCAAGGGATATATTCCTTTCTGACAGAACCGAAACGGTCATTGGAAATTCTGACAAGGAGCATAACTTTACAGCACAGCGATCCGATCCATAGGTTCCATACGTATAACCACCGAGCGATAACACAACGCACTCCACATACAACAGCGCCACGCATAGTTTTCGGCGAGGAGGTACATCATGACCATCAAATTCAACGCCTGTCCCAAATGTGGAGGGGACCTGCAGCTCAAACGGGACATTTACGGCATGTTCATAAACTGCTTCCAGTGCGGCCTGCACAAGGACCTTGATGCTCCCACCGTGGCGGTGGAGGTTGTGAAACCCGAGCGCGCCGTGGCCAAGTCCAGGTCGACCAAGGAATTGCTTCGAGCCGCATAAACGTCCACCAGCGAAATGGTAACAACGGGGGCGGATACCATATCCGCCCCCGTTGGTTTTGCGGTAATGGGCCGGACGATTCAGTGGGTCAGTTCAGGCCAGAACCGTTCTTCCAGCCAGGGGTCGGCGTTGTTGTTGTAACCGCGCTGCTCCCAAAATCCGGGGGCGTCTTCCGCCAAAAGTTCGATGCCGTTAACCCATTTTGCCGATTTCCAACCGTAACGGCTGGGGATGATCAGGCGCAAGGGCCAACCGTGGTCTTTCCCGATCTCCGCGCCGTTCTGCTTGTGGGCCAGCAATCCTTCAGACAACGCCAGATCCAGAGGAACGTTGGTGGTGTAGTCGCCGAAGCAGTGGGCCATGATGTGCTGAGCCCGGTGATCGATGCCCGCCAGTTCCAAAAGGTCTGCGACCCACACACCTTCCCAAGTCTGATCGAGCGAGGACCATTGGGTGACGCAGTGGAAATCGGCGTTCAGTTCGACCCAAGGAAGGGCGCAGAACTGGGGCCAGTCAAGTTCGATTTCGTTGTCCACCAAGCCCCACACGCGCATCCGCCAAGTTGACAGGTCGATTTCTGGGGTATCGCCGTAGGTGAGGACGGGAAAGGTCTTGGCGACGAACTGACCCGGCGGGACGCGCTCGCCGGCAGGCGGTGCGATTTTCACCTGGTCGGGACGCTTCAGGCCGAACTGAGGCTCGGGAGCGGAAGCTTGCTGGTCTTGCTGGTCGGCAGTAGTCATCCATCAACTCCGGTTGTTTTATTTAAGGGGTGGCGACGATGGTGCCGGGGTCTCCGTCGGTTATGTGTCCGACCACCGCGGCGCATGGAGCTCCCTCGTCTACGAGGGCGTTGATCAGAGCGTCCGCCCGGTCGCCAGGTACTGAAATTAGCAGCCCGCCGGAGGTCTGAGCGTCGCACAGGAGCATACGGTCGTCGTCGGTGAGTTTGGAGTCCCACCGCACGGCGTCGTTAACGCTGCTAACGTTACGGTGGGTGCCGCCGGGGGCGACGCCGCGTTCCAAGAGTTCGCGGGTGCCGGGCAAGACGGGCACGGCGGACAGGTTTACTTCGGCAGATACGCCACTACCCTTGACCATGCTCTTGAGGTGTCCCATCAGGCCAAATCCGGTGATGTCGGTGGCGGCGTTGACGCCAACCTTCTGCATTGCCTGGGCGGCGGGACGGTTCAAAGCGGCCATATTCGCCACAGCGCCGGCCAGCACGTCGGGATCGACCACGCCCTGCTTGCCGGCGGTGGTGATGATGCCCGTGCCGATGGGCTTGCTCAGAACCAGGACGTCGCCGGGTTTGGCGCCGGCGTTGCTCACCTGTTTGCCGGGCTCTACGACCCCGATGACGGACAGGCCGTATTTAGGCTCGGGGTCATCCACGGTGTGACCGCCCACGATGAGGCATTCCGCCTCGGCTGCCTTGGCGTAGCCACCCTGTAGCGTTTTGCCGAGGATCTCTTTGTCCAGCGAGGCGGGGAAACCGACCACGTTGAGCGCGATCAGGGGCTTGCCTCCCATAGCGTACACGTCGGAAAGGGAGTTGGCCGCCGCTATGGCGCCATATTCGTATGGGTCATCGGTTATCGGCGGGAAAAAGTCGACCGTTACTATGAGGGCAGTTTCGTCGTTGAGGCGATAGACAGCGGCATCGTCGCCGGTTTCCGCACCGACCAACAGGTCGGGGTGGCTCAGCAGGGGAACATAACTCAGGACCTGGCCCAGGTCCTCAAGGCTCAGCTTGGCGGCTCAACCCGCGCAGTGCGACAACTCGGTGAGACGAATGGGTGTTTCCAGTTGGGTCATTTAGTATCCCCTTTGTTGTTGCAGGATCCTGGCGGCGCTCTCGAACCGCACCTTGAGCCGGTCAAATTTCTGGCCGTATCTCCCGTGGGGGTAACGTTGCGGGTTGCGCTCGGCCCAGGCCACGGTCAGGTGAACAATCAGGTCGTCGGTGATTGGCCGCCCCGGCGCCTGCTCGACGATGAAAGCGCGAATCTCGCGCCGCTCTTTCAACGCGCCGGCAAGGTGGAACGGGAGCCAGAAGGGCAGGGTGATCAGTTTGAACAGCAGTTTGGCCGCGCTGGCCTGCTGGTCGGCGTACTCGTGTGCCGCCCGAGCGTGGGCTCGCCCGTCGGCGTCACGCTGTTCGTGTGGCGGTTGTTGGGATGACATAAAGCCCAGCGCACCGGCTACAGTTGGTATTCCGGGCGGCGGAGCAATTGACGGGCGATCACCAGCCGCATGATCTCGTTGGTTCCTTCGCCGATGATCATCAGGGGAGCGTCGCGGTAGTAGCGCTCGACCGGGAAGTCCTTGGTATAGCCGTAACCGCCGTGGATGCGCATGGCCTCCATGGATACCTCGCCGCAGACCTCGCTGGCGAACAACTTGGCCATGCCGGATTCCAGGTCGATGCGTTCGCCGCTGTCCTTCTTGGTCGCTGCGTCGTAAACGAGGAGGCGTGCGGCCTGGATCTTGGTGGCCATATCGGCGATCTTGAGTTGGATGGCCTGGTGCTGGCTGATGGGCTGTCCGAAGGTTTCACGCTGCTGGACATAACGCATGGAGGCATCCAGGGCGGCCTGGGCCACGCCGACGGCGCGGGCGGCGACGTTGATGCGTCCGGTTTCCAGGCCGCTCATGACGTGGCCGAACCCGACGTTTTCTACGCCGCCGATGAGGTTCTCGGCCGGGATCCGGAAATCCTCAAAGAACAGCTCACAGGTGTCTAGGCCCCGGTAGCCCAGCTTGTCGAGGTGGCGGCCCACTTTGAAGCCGGGACTGCCATCCTTCTCGATGACGAATGCGGAAAGGCCGCGATGTTTGATGGACGGGTCGGGGTCAGTGCGGGCAAGGAGGCAGAAGGCGTCGCCGGACTCGGCGTTGGTGATGAACATCTTGGAGCCGTTGACGACATATTCCTCGCCGTCCTTGACGGCGCGGGTTTGGAGAGCGCCCACGTCGCTGCCGCCGCCGGGTTCGGTGAGGGCGAGGCCACCACGGATTTCGCCGCTAGCAAGCCTGGGGAGAAAGCGCTGCTGCTGCTCGGAATTGCCGTAGTTGGCGAGCACATAAGTGAGGATATGGTGGGTGCCCAGTGCGCCGGTGAGAGCCATGTACCCCTTGCTAATCTCCTCGAAGATCATGGCGAAGGTGGTGTAGTCCAAGCCCATGCCGCCGAATTCCTCGGGGACGTTGATGCCGAACAGGCCGAGTTCCTTCATCTGGTCGATGAGATCGTAGGGGACCGTGTCGTTGGCGTCGTGCTCGGCGGCGACCGGTTCGACCTCCTGGCGCACGAAGTCGCGCACCATGCTGACAATCTGGGAACGGGCCTCCTCAGGGGTTTTGGTGATGGTGGTCAAAGCTGGGGCTCCTGGCAACTTGCTTGCTGTTATGACTGGGAATCAGTGTATCCCAGGGTTATGCGTGCCGCAACTTGGGGATGCCGTTCCTGGGCTCCTAGCACGACGCTACCGAGCATGTGAGTTGGGCGCACACGGATGTCTGGATTGCTCACGCGTACCCGGTTTGGTGGCGTTGAATGGGGAAGAGGTTGTCCGGTGGGTCGGGTGTGGCGAGGTAGTATTCGTAACCCAAGTGCAGGATGCCCAGCTTCCCGCGGGAGCACACCTGTCGCCGGAAGGTTTGGGACACTCGCATTCCCGCCAATATCAGCAGGCAGCAGGCCAACAGCAATCCCACCAGCAACCGTTGCAGCCGATCGGTGGTGGTGACCGTGCTTCGGTTCAGCCCGAAGCGCTGCTTGCCATCCTTGAAGTACTGCTCCGGCTGCATCCGCTTCCGGTACATCCGCACTGCTTTACGCGGGTCGGTGAGCGACGTGGCCAGGTACCAGGGTTCCCGATGGCCTCTGGCCCAATAAAGCACCAGGTTGATCACCACGGCGCCATCGGAGCGGTAGAGGGTTTGAGGCCAGAACAGGATGCGGCCCTTGCGCAGGGGATAGTCCCGCAACCGACCACGATAGTGGGCGCTCTGGACCACCACGTCGCCCTTGAGGCGGACTACGTAGTCCACTGGGTAGCCGGTGTGGTTGGGCATCTGTTGCAAGAAGTGGATCAGGCTGGCCCGTCCGAAGCCCCGGTCAGCCAGCAGCAGGGGCCGGATGTGGTTGGGCAGGTGTCGCAACAACCGTCCGATGAAAAACTCCTCCACTCGGTTCTGGGACGGGTCCAGCTCTTCCGGCGTGGAAACCCAACTGAGCAGCGGCAACCCCCGACCCCGAAAACAGACCGCAGCGAACAGACCGTTGCGCCCCTGACCCAGATCAGACCAGTCAATCATGATCGGCGTCAGTCCCCGAAGCCGAGTTGCCTGACAGATGGGTCCCAGCAGCGCCGTCTGCACCGCCACGGTGTCAAAGCCGGTGTTGGACAGAAAGCGAAAGAGCCTTTTCTTACGCTGGTGGTGCGAGTAGGGTACCTGAACCTGCCACGAGCGCACCAACACAGAGATGGCAAGGGTGCGACGCTGGAGAATTGCCGCAGTGAGCAGAGCCAGATTGGTGCGGCGGGTGGCACGGAACTCCGGCAACGAGTGATTCAGAAAGGTGGCGATGCGGTGATACCATGGCATGGTCGGCCTCCCCAGGTGGCAACGGTGCTTCGTAACCCGTTCCTTACCCGGAGAGACCGACCTTTTTCAACCCCTCAACTCAAACTGGGTACGCGTGAGGTCTGGATTGGGCTTGCATTGACGGTGTAGGCTGGGTTGGGTATCGTTTGCGACGACAACGCCCGTTCTTGAGTGAACCGGTTTTATGAGGTGCTACGCATGACTGCCCAGCGACGCCAGTACGAGGTAATCCGTGAATCGGACGTGATGGTGCCGATGCGGGATGGAACGCGCCTAGCCACCGATGTAGTGCGTCCCGACGCACCGGGCCGGTTTCCCGTGCTGGTCAATCGGGGCCCTTACAGCAAGGACAGCTACCTGAATAACCCAGACCATTCCATATGGTTTTTCCCGAAGAACGGCTACGTGCTTTTGAGCCAGGACGTGCGGGGGCGATTCAACTCGGAGGGTGATTACAACCCTCTGTTCCAGGAGGCGCTGGACGGTTACGACACGGTGGAATGGGCGGCGCGGCAACCGTGGTCCAGTGGGCAGGTGGCGACGACCGGGCAGAGTTACCTGGGCGCGACGCAGTACACGTTGGCGGGTCAGCGGCCGCTGCCGCCGCACCTGCGTACGATGGCGACGGTTTCGGCGTCGTCGGACTTTCACCAGTCGTGGGTGTACCACACGGGCGGAGCGATGGAGTGGGGATGGAACGTGCCTTACGCCATACTCAAAGGACGGAATACCCTGGCGCGCGGTGGGCACGAGGCGCTGCTGGCCAAGATGGACGAGTACGTCATCGAGCCCGGCAACTTCGGCCAGCCGTTATCGGATGAATGGTACCGGCATCTGCCGTTGCGGGACTGGATCGACCGTCTAAAGGAGACCGCCCCCTACTTCCATGAATATTTTGATGAGGAGTTGGACGGACCCTATTGGTGGGATATTAACCTGAACCGGAACGCCAGCAACGTGACCATCCCGATGTTCCACGTGAGTTCGTGGTACGACATATTCCTGGAGGGCGCGCTGAACGCCTTCCAGAGCATCCAACAGCACGGCGGGTCGGAACTGGCGCGACGCAATCAGAAGCTGCTGATCGGGCCGTGGGCCCACCTGCGTCCGTACACCGAGCCGACCACGGGCGGGGCGGGAAACATCGATTTCGGGTCCGAGGCGGCCATCGAACTGCACGATTTCCTGCTGCGCTGGTATGACTACTGGCTGAAGGGCGAGGAAACGGGCATCATGGATGATCCGCCGGTGCGGTTGTTCGTGATGGGCGAAAACCGGTGGCGGGACGAGCAGGAGTGGCCGCTGGCTCGGACGCAGTACACCCGTTGGTACCTCCACTCCGACGGCAACGCCAACACTCGAGGCGGCGATGGGACGCTGTCCACGATACCGCCGGATGTGGATGAACCGGCGGACCAGTTCACGTATGACCCGGCGGATCCGGTACCCACGCTGGGCGGGAACACGCTGATCATCGAGTACGGAGTTTTCGACCAAGGGCCGGCAGAGGACCGGGCGGACGTGCTGTCGTTCACGTCGGAGCCTCTGACGTCGGATCTGGAAATCACCGGGCCGATCAAGGCGACGGTGTACGCAACCACCACGGCAACGGACACCGACTTCACCGCCAAGCTGGTGGACGTGCGGCCAGACGGGTTCGCGCACAATTTGCAGGATGGAATCGTTCGCGCCAGGTACCGCACGTCGGTGAGGGAGCCGTCGCTGGTGACACCGGGTGAGGTGTACCGTTATGACATCGACCTCTGGGCAACCAGTCACGTGATCAAAGAGGGGCACCGGGTCCGTGTGGACGTTTCGAGCAGCAACTTCCCGCGCTTTGACCGTAATCCCAACACCGGAGCGGCGTTGGGCGTGGACACGAGGTTGGAAACGGCCCGGCAGACGGTGCATCATTCGGCGCGATATCCCTCGCACATCACGCTGCCGGTGATACCAAGGTAATTCCCTCTCGGCTGGCGCCGAGAAGATTGTGTTAACCAGATAGGCCAGAGGAGGGTCCAGGATGGAAATCAGCGAACTGGTATATGACCGGCCCGATCTGGGCAAATTCAGGTATCACCGATCCAGCATGTTGCAGCCGGAAATCTACGAGCTGGAAAGAAAGCGCATCTTCGACAAGTGCTGGCTGTACCTGGGGCACGAGTCCGAGGTGCCTTACTCGGGCGACTACGTGCGCAGGGTAGTGGCGGAACGGGCTCTGTTCTTCGCTCGCAACCGCGATGGTGAACTGGTGGTTTTCCACAACACCTGCCCGCACCGAGGAGCTCTCATTTGCCGGACCGACCAGGGCAACGCCCAGGTATTCCAGTGTTTCTACCACGCGTGGAGTTTCAACACCTCGGGCGAACTGATCGGCATGCCCGACATCGAGGGGTATGGCCCTGATTTCGACCGGGCCGAGATGGGTCTGCGTTCTCCCCGGTTTGAAAGCTACCGCGGTTTCATATTCGTTTGCTTTGATGCCAAGACCGAATCGCTGGTCGATTATCTGGCCGGGGCCGCCGAGTACCTGGACCTGATCGCCGACCAGTCGCCGGCCGGCATGCGGGTGATTCCCGGATCCAATCGCTATACGATCAAGGCCAACTGGAAACTGTTGGCCGAGAACAGCATCGATGGATACCACGCCCTTCCCACGCATCAGACCTACTTTGATTACATGGCGAATGAGGCCGGCGGGAATGTTCCTGCGATTGGCAACCGCCGTGGATTCGGGCGGGCGCTGGGCAACGGACACGGCGTGATGGAGAACGACGCCATCTACGGCCGGCCCATCGCCATGTGGCACCCGTATTTCGGGGAGGAATCGCGGGACGAGATCCAGCAAATCAAGGATGATCTCGTCGCCCGGCACGGTCACGACAAGGCCCTGCGGATGTGCGAAAAGAGCCGCAACATGGTTATCTTCCCCAACCTAGTCGTCAACGACGTGATGGCGGTCACCATCCGAGTTTTCCAACCCACCGGGCCGGCCAGCATGGACGTGACCGCGTGGGAGATGGCTCCGGTTGACGAGGCCGGCAACCTGCTCCGCCGCCGCCTTGACTCGTTCCTCACGTTCCTAGGACCCGGCGGGTTCGCCACGCCGGACGACACCGAGGCGCTGGAATCCTGCCAGCAGGGCTTCAACTCCGGCGGAGTGGAATGGTCCGACCTGTCTCGCGGATTCTATCGCGACCCACGGGGTAACGACGAACTGCAAATTCGCTCCTTCTGGCGCAGGTGGCAATCGCTGGTTGCAGACATACCCCACGTTGATCAGTTCGAAAGGGGTCTGGCACTGGGTGAACTCCCCGAAGTGCTGCCTTCCCCCGAACTGTCGGTGGCGGCTGACAATTAGCGCCCGGAGGCTGAAGAAAATGCCGACCCAAACCATCCCCACTACGTCGTCAGTCAGGGGACTGCCGGCGACTGCCGAGACGCTGTTGTTGCAGCACGAAGTTGAGCAACTCCTTTACTTGGAAGCCCGCCTTCTCGACGATTGGAACCTGGACGAGTGGTTGACGCTATACACGGATGACGCCCGGTACATCGTCCCCACCACCGACCTCCCCGAGGGAGACCCCGCGACCGATCTCGTGTTCATTGACGACGACTACGCGCGAATGGCTGGCCGCGTCGTACGATTGAAGAGCCGCCACGCCCACCGGGAATACCCTTGGTCGAGGACCCGCCGATTTATTGGGAACGTGATGGTGACTTCGGCGGATGGGGATGAGATCGAGGCGACGGCGTCGGTGGCGGTTTGGCGATTTCGAGCCGGGGAATCGTCGCCGTATGTTGGGCGTTACGACGTACGAATGCGGCGCGTGGACGGTGGGTTGAAGTTGTGCCACAAGCGAGCAATCCTCGATCTGGAAGAACTGTCCGATCACGGGGCGCTGAGCATCATATTCTGACGCGGGCTTTGCAGCCATCAGTCTGTGTCGGATGCGGCTGTGGTATCATCGCGCCCGAAATCGGTCAGAGCGGGACGTTTTGAATGACTACGACCAACAATATTTTGAGCGCTGAACAGCGAGCGCTTTTGGATGCGGTTCTGAACTGCGTCGTGCCGGAGCAGGGAGATATGCCCGGCGCGGGTGATCTGGGCATCGCGGGGTTCGTGGCAGCGGTAGCTGGCGGGAGCGCGGATGGGCGACGGCGTCTGCTAGAAGGGCTGGTGCAAATCGAACTGGCGGCTGCGGAACGAGGTGGTGATTTTGCAGGGTTGTCGGCAGACGCTCAAACCGATGCGTTGCGGGCAGTTGAAAACAGTTCGGCAGAGTTTTTCCAATACCTGGTTACGCAAACGTACCGCGGATATTACACCCACGCGACCGTGACGAATGCGTTGAGTTACCGGGCGCCGAACCGGCAGGATTATGATCCGTTGCCATTCGACGAGTCGCTGCTCGAACCTGTGCGCGAGCGAGGGCAAATCTGGGTTCCCACGAACGATTGATGCCGGCGGACGATGACAATCACATTATTGGGGCGAGCTTCGATGCTCGCCCCTTTTTGTTTGCTACGCGGCCATTTGCAAGGCCAACTGCACCGGGGTTGAGTCCTCAGATGCGTCCGGCCTAACCATTGGGTCGTTTTCGTAGGACAGAGGCAGGAACGCTGGCCGCAGGTTATTCACCGAGGGCATGCGCGGCAATTCCCAGCGAAGGCGAGCATCGTCCACAAGGCTCAGCACTGCGTTCGTATAATCTCGCGGAGCGTGCTCGCTGCGATAGAGGCGGGCGTAGCCGGGAGCAAGATGCGGGTAAGACTCCCGGATCATGGGCATGAACCACTCGCGGCTGCCGGGCCGGAGGAACAACAGGTTGCCAGACAAGAACTGGGCCCGATGCTGGGCCGCAGCCGCAACCAAAGTGTCGATACTGGCGGCGGTGTCTGACAGACCCGGGAGCAAGGGAGCGGCCAGTACGCCGGCGGGGATGCCATGTTCGACCAGGTACTGCATGGCCTCCAGTCGGGCGAAGGGATTGGGAGCGCCGGGTTCCGTCTGGCGCCAGACGGCTTCGTCGACGGTGCCGATGCTGAACACGACCTGCACGCCCGCCACCTGGTTGAGACGGTGCAGTACGTCGATGTCGCGTCGGACCAGGGTGCCCTTGGTGGTGATGGAGACCGGGTTACGGAATTCGGCCATGACCTCCAGTATCTGGCGGGTGAGGCGATATTGGGCCTCTGCGGGTTCGTACGGGTCCGAGGCGGTCCCAATAACGATGGGCTCGCCCTGCCACTTGGGGCGGGACAGTTCGCGACGCAAAACGGATGGGGCGTTGACCTTGGCGAATATCTGGCTTTCGAAATCAGCGCCGGCATCCATTCCCCAATATTGATGAGTGGAGCGGGCGTAGCAATAGCGACACGCGTGTCGGCAACCGCGATACGGGTTGATGGTCCAGCGGAAAGGGAAATCGGGCGCGCTTATGCGATTGATCAAAGTCTTGCAATTGATTTCCGTGACCTGAGCGGCTGCCATGGGAATGTCCTCCACTACGCATGTTCTGATACGAACGTTAGTATAGTCTGTATGTTCTATCGGGTCAAGTCGATGCGCAAAATGGTATTCTTAACATAAGCGGATAATAGATTTACGATAGGGTTCCAGTCTGATTTGAGAGGGTGCTGTCATGTCCCGTCCGCGCACGTATCGCCACGATGTTCGTTGTCCTGATTGCGGAGCCAACTGGATGCGCAAGGACGGCTTTACCAACGGCAAGCAGGCTTACCGCTGTGGCGAATGTAACCGTCGTTACGTGCCGGAGGGAGCCTACCGCCGTCCCGGGCCAGCAGTGAAAGCGCGGGGCATCGCCATGTACACCGAGGGGAGTTCGCTGAGCGCCATCGGGCGGGTGCTGGGATACAGTCCGGCGGCGGTGCAGGGGTGGGTCAAAAAAGGGGGCGCCAGGCCCTGACCGCCTTGGGGGAATGGAGTGAGCGCCGTAATGCAGGTCTGGTGGGTCGTCAGCGGGCGGCGGTGGTGTCCTGTGATGAGATGTGGACTTACCTGGGGGCGCGGCGTGGGGACCAGCGGGAGGAGCGGTGGATTTGGACCGCGGTAGTGGCGGAAGCTGACGGGAACCGCTGGGTGGACTTCGAGGTGGGTGACCGTAGTGAAGGACCCTTCTTGCGGTTGTACGCCCGACTGCCGGAAGCGGAATTGTATTGCAGCGATGCGTATGCGGTGTACCTGGGGTGGTTTCCTCCGGACCGCCATGTGGTGGGCAAAGGCGGGGCGGTGAACTGGAACGAAGGATTGCATTCAGTATGGCGAGGGAAGTTGAACCGGCTGATACGGCGAACCAAGGGGTACACCAAAAGCATCGAGATGCTGGTGTACTCTCTGGCCCTGGTTTGCTGGCGACGGAAGATGCAAATCTAATTTCCGCTTACGTTAAGAATACCCGCAAAATTGTTCGGCACATAGATATCGACTCAACGGAGCGCGCTGGCTACAGGCTATAATCTACGGAATCGATCCACACAGGAGGACTCTTTTGATTCGCAGCATCGATGGCAAAACTCCGCAGATTCACCCCACCGCGTTCATCAGCGAGGCGGCCTACGTGGTGGGTGACGTGACCATTGGAGAGGGAACCAACGTATGGCCCGGGGCGGTGATTCGCGGAGACTACGGGCAGATCATCATCGGCAAAGACTGCTCGATCCAGGACAACTGCGTGATTCACACTGATGACTACCTGGAATTTGGCGACAACGTGTTGATGACCCACGGCGCGGTGGTGCACGGCGGGAAAGTCGGCAGCAACGTGATGATCGGGGTCAACGCCGTGTGCCTGGAGGACTGCGACGTAGGCAACTACGTGCTGATCGGGGCTGGCGCCATCGTTACTGGAACGCCGATACCGGACGAGTCGCTGGTGATTGGGGTTCCGGGACGAATACGGGAACTGCCGGCGGTGCACCGCAAGAGATTAGAGGACCCAACGGCTCGCTACAAAGACAACGCCAAGCGTTTCATCGCCGCTGGTTTGGGGTTGCAGATACCGACGGCGTAGCGAAGGGCGACAGGTGCGCGGGACGGTGCAAGATCAGGCGATATTAGCCCGATATTCCGCGCAATCTTCCCCGAGCAGCTCCCGCAGCCGATGCTGAAGTTCTTCGCATGACCCGGTGGAGACCGTCGGGATCTCCATCAATACGCGCTTGCCCTCTTTCAAATACAGCTCAAGGTAGACCCTGTCTTCGCCCGTATATTCGAGCATAACGCGAATGGCCTGCCGCAAGCGGTAACGGTCCTCGTTGGCGTCGTCGGTCTCCGCCATCTTAATGAGGACCCCGCCGTCGCCGTTTTTGTCGCCATTGCCGGTAACGGCGGGTGGGGCCGGAGCCGGCGCGGGGGTTTTGGCGCTGGTGGCGCCGTTGGACGGGGTGGCTCTGCCGCTGCGCCCGTTGGGCCGACTGGTTGCTGTGGCCGGAGGCGGTGGGCTATTGTCCGCGTCCGTGGCCGGTTGGTCCGGCAACTGGAATTCCTGTGCCTCGTAGCACGCTATGGAGAAATCGTCGCCCCGGATTTGCAGGCGCCCGGTGGCGCGGGCGATGCGGCCGGGTTGCCAGACGTGGGCGGTCTTGTCGAGGGAGTCGGGCCAGACCATGGTCTCCACCTGACCGCCGACCAGCGCGAGATCAACCCTGAGGAATTTGCGGTTGTCGCGAGTGTAACGCTCCGTCACGGCTGAGACGTGTCCGAGCAGGGTCACGGTGCTGCCGATCATCTCCTCGTCGAGCTGGTCCACCGACGTGTAGGCGTTGCCCGGATTTAGGGCGGCGAGGGCGAGCAGAGGGTTGTAGGATAGGGCGACGCCCAGATATTCCTTTTCCAGACCGGCTTTTTCCTGCGGAGTGTAGTCGGGCTGGGTGGTGTCCAGATCCAGCAAGGAACCGCCGGCGCTGCTGTCCAACTCCTCGCCGAACATGCCGAACTGGCCGGAGTTGCGGTTGCGGGTTTCCTGCTGGGCTACGGCCCAGATGCGGTCGAGGTCGGCAATAACCGAGGCTCGGGGAGCCAGTGAGTCGAAAGCGCCGGCCTTGGCCAATCCCTCCAATGTGCGCCGGTTCAGGCCAGACACATCGACGCGGCGGCAGAAGTCGCTAATGGAGGCGAATGGTCCCTTAGCGGCCCGTTCGTTAACGATGGGAGTAACCGCGCCTTCGCCCACCGTCTTGATGGCAGCCAGACCGATGCGGAGTTTCGCGTCCTTCTGGGATTTGTCGTCCGGGCGGTCGATGGTGTAGAGGACGCCGGAGCGGTTGACATCGGGCAGGCCGATTTCGATGCCCATGCGGGTACACTCGTTGACGGATGCGACGTAGCGGTCGCCGTGGTCGAGGCGGCAATTGAGCACGGAGGCCATGTATTCCAAGGGATAGTGGGTCTTAAAGTAGGCCGTCCAATAGGAAATCAAACCGTAGCTGACACTGTGGGCCTTGTTGAAGGCGTAGCCGGCGAAGGGCTCGATAAGATTGAAAATCTCGACGCCCATTGACTCGGTGTAGCCCTGCTGGACGGCGCCGGAGACAAACCGGTCGCGTTCTTCGGCCATAAGCTCGGGGATCTTCTTACCCATTGCCTTGCGGACAGTGTCGGCCTCGCCCAGGCTGTAGCCGGCGAAGTTTTGAAGGACATGGAGGACCTGGTCCTGATAGACGATGACCCCGTAGGTCTCGTCCAAGAGTTCCTGTAGGCTGGGGTGGGGATACGAGACCTTTTCCTGGCCGTGCTTGGAGCGGATGAAGCGGTCGATGTGCTCCATGGGGCCGGGCCGATAGAGGGCGATCATGGCGGCGATGTCGCCCAAGTCGGACGGTCTCAGCTCCTTGATGTAGCGCTGCATACCCGCGCTTTCCAACTGGAACAGGTCGGAAGTGTTGCCGGTGCCCAGGAGTTCGTAGGTGGCCTGGTCGTCGAGGGCCAGCCGGTTGAGATCGATGCGGATGCCGCGCTCCTGGTCGATGAGCTTGATGGTACGGTCCAGGATGGTGAGGTTGGTGAGCCCAAGGAAGTCCATTTTGAGGAGGCCCAGTTTGGCCACCGGGTCCATGGAGTACTGGGTCATCATGACTGGGCTGTTTTCGTCGCCCCGCGCGGGACGCTGGAGGGGCACCGTTTCGGTCAACGGCTCGTCGGCGATGAGGACGCCAGCGGCGTGGGTACTGACGTGGTGGACGATGCCTTCGAGGGCTTGGGCGTTGTCCACGAGATTCTGGATGGCCGGGTCGCCCTGGTAGCTTTCCATGAACTCATTGTTGGCGGCCATGGCGTCGGACAGGGTGCGCGACTTGAACGGGACCATGCGTGCGATACGGTCGACATCGCCATAGTTCATGCCGAGGCCGCGACCGACGTCGCGCAGGGCGGCTTTCGGCCCCATAGTCCCGAAGGTGATGATCTGGGCCACGCGGTCGCTACCGTAACGATCTATGACGTAGCGCAGAACCTCGTCGCGCCGATCATCCTGGAAGTCCATGTCGATGTCGGGCATTTCCTTGCGCTCGAAGTTCAGGAAACGCTCGAACACGAGGTTGTAGGCCATGGGGTCCACGTCGGTGATGCCGAGGCAGTAGAGGACAACACTGGCGGCGGCGCTGCCGCGGACGCCGAACAGTATCTCCTGGCGTCGCACGAACGAGATGATGTCCCACACGACGAGGAAGTAGTTGGCGAAGCTGGTCTGCCGGACGACCTCCAGCTCGTACTCCATGCGGGCCCGGGCGGTCTCGTTGTTGTGGCCGTAACGCTTGTTGAATCCGTCCCAGCACAACCTTTCGAGGTAGGCATCCGCGTCTTCGTTATTGGGGGTCGGATAGCGCGGCAGGTGCATCTGCCCGAAACCCAATGAGACGTTGCACTGCTGGGCGATCTCGCCCGTGATGTCCACGGCTTGAGGGTATTGCGGGAACAGGGCTGCCATCTCGGCAGGGGACTTGATATAGAAGGAAGAGTCCTCCATCCGAAGACGCTTGTCGTCCTGGAGGTTGGTACCGGTCTGGATGCAGATGTAGACGTCCTGGTATGGATAGTCCGACTGGTAAACGTAGTGGGCGTCGTTGGTGAGAAGCAGGGGGATTCCGGTCTCTTTATTGAGCCGGAACAGGCCTTCGTTGATCCTGGGCAGCTGCTCGATGTGGTCGTGCAGCTGGAGTTCCAGGAAATAGTTCTCGCCGAACAGTTCCCGGTACCATCCGACTTGCTCTTTGGCCGCGTCGTAGTTGCCATCCGCCAGAAGGATAGGGACTTCAGCAGACGGGCAACCGGAGAGGCAGATCAGGCCCTCGCGATGCTCGTGGAGCAGTTCCTTGTCGATACGCGGGCGGTAATGGAATCCCTCGAGGTGGGACCGGGTAACGAGTTGCAGGAGGTTGCGGTATCCGGTGTTATTTTTAGCGATGACGACCAGATGATTGGCCGTGCGCTCGTTGGGAGTGCGGTCGCGGCGGCTGCCGTGGGCGACATAAAGCTCACAGCCGATGATGGGCTTGATGCCGGCGTCCTTGCACTCGGAATAGAAATCGACGACGCCGTAGAGGGAACCGTGGTCGGTGATGCTCATGGCATCCATGCCTAGTTCGCGAGTGCGCTTCACCAGTTGAGGGATACGGCTGATGCCGTCGAGCATACTGTATTCGGTATGAGTGTGGAGATGAGTGAACACGATGTTGCAAACCTGATTATCGAGTTTTTATAGGCGCCCATTGGGATCGTAAATGATAGCAGTGGCCGATGCTATCCGCCAAGAAAGAACCCAAATTTCGGCGGGCTAATCCACGCTGAAAGCCACCGTTGAATGGATGAACCCGGCCCCATATTGGAGCCGGGTCCGCACGATCAAGTTTGAAATTCGGGGGTTACCCGGGGATTTCTATTTTTTGGGTCACGACGCGAGTCACGCCCCACCCGGCCAGCCAGCAGGAGTGCCGACCGTCGCCCCCGGCGACGACCACTACAATGTCGTCCGCCTGGGGAGCGATGGGCACCATGGTGTCGGGTTTGCTGTCGTCGATCCAGGCCGGGTAGTTGCGATTGCCCCAGTGCCCGAGCCCGGAAAGTTCCTCGATGGACATGCGAGCGTTGGCGTACACATACTCGCGGACATCCTTTTTGGTAAGGCCGTCGGCGGCGATTTCGGCGGCGTGTTCCGGGCTGAGGACGAGGGTTACCTGGGCCCCGGTTCCGATCTGATAATAATTGGAGAACCCGGTGGCGCGGGTCGCTTGCACCAGGGTGTTCAACACCTCGATTCCGCGAGAGACGGTGGTTTCCATGATCGGATAGAACGCGCGGATGGAGTGCAGCGTGACCAGGCTGTCCTCGGGATCGTAGCCCAACTCAACGTGCCGGGGTTCCCAGGGGCTGCGAGCCTCGTTCTCGGCGAAGCAGAAGGAGTAGCGTCCTGGCATCGCCAGCGTCGCCTTGTCCATGTCGCCGATGATGAGCCCGGCGACGTTGCGAACGAAGAGGCGCAGGGCACGGCCGATGGTGGCGTTGGAGCGGTAGCCGGGCCCGAAGGCTCCCGAGTCGCCGTTGATGCCCAGACGTTCGGCGATGGGTCCGTTGACGATCACCACGGGCGCGGCGCCGCCGGTGGTGGCCTGGCAGCCGGCGAGGTTGAAGGGTTCCTGCAGGGCGGCCCGGACACAGGCGACTACGACAGGGAAATACTCCGGGCGACAGCCGGCCATCACCGCGTTGACGGCGACCTTCTCGATAGTTACCTCGGCGTTAGAGGGTTGCGCGACTCCCAACGACAGTGAAGGGTCCTCGCCCCACGGGCCGAGCATACGGCGGACAGCTTCTTCGGTGGCGGGTACGACGGGCATGCCGTCGGTCCAACCCTGCTCTTCATAGTAATCCTGGATCGCTTCGTAGGTGTCCGGGATATCGACGCGACGCGAACTCAATGCCGTGGTGTTGGTGGACATAAGCTTTACTCTTCTGAATGATTTGAGATGGGTGGGGTTTGGGTGGTCAGGGTAGCGGCGACGCCGAAGTGGTCTGACAGCCGCTGGCCGTCGCAACCGATGTTGCTGATGGCATCCAAGGATGCAACGGACAGGTCAGATCTCAAGGCCAAGTGGTCGATGCTGAATTTGTCGTTGTGGCAGCGCGATGCGGTGGGGATGTTGAAATCTGGCGAAAACGCGGCTTGCAACTTGTCCCGGAGCCGAAAGGGGACATTGCTGCGCTGCCCGATCACCTGGTTGAAATCGCCCAGGACTATGAGGTTGGGTGTTTCGATGCGGGGCAAGAATTGGGCCAGAGCATCAAGGTACTCTTCGTGATCCTGCCACTGCTTCTGCTTCCCGCCGAACTTTGGGGTCCGGGACCCGGACCACGGGATACAGATCCCGATTACTGTCGTTTCTCCCACGGGCGTAGTGATCACACCGGATACGAACCTGCCTGGCGGTAGAGAGCAGTCTCCGACGCCGTCAACATGGTCCCAAGGTTGTGCGGACCAAAGCATCGCCTTGCGACGGCTTTTTACTATCCGGTGCCCGTGGTCCCGATGGCAGAGGATGGTATGACCGCCGTGGTCATCCAACAGGTCTTCGTGGGTTTCGGTGAGGCAGATGACGTCGGGTTTGCGGGCGAAGATGCGCCGTACAATTTCAGGGCTACGCTTTGATTTCGGTGTAGCCCACTCGACATTCCAGTTGACGATTTTGAGCGCCATCGGCCGGGATACGATAGTTGCTATCGGGTATTGGAGATCAGGATAAGGGCGGGTTTCAAACCCGCCCCTACAACAAGCGCACGGTGAAGATCCGCGGCTATGCTCCGTTGGTGAGCATTTCGGCGATCTGGCCGGCGTACTCGTGGGCCATCTCCCGAACCTCGGGGATGGACCGGGGCGCCAACGGGCTAGGGAGCGCCAGGATCTGAACGGTGGGCATTCCCAGGGATGAGGCGCGCGCGTGGGCGGCCCGGGTGAAGCTTTCGGTGATGACGCTCACGGAGGGAACGCCGCGGCTCTCGGTTACTACTGTGTCGTGGAGACCCCACGCCGTGCAGCTTCCTCAATCCGCGATTCCGTGCACCACCGCATCGCACTGGGCGACCAACTCGTCGATGGTTTCGTCAGCGCAGGGGGCGCTGAAGCTGAACTTGCGCAGGTAGAGAACCTTTTCGACGGCGTACTCTTCCTCAAGGATGACCTGCAATTCCTGCAGGAAATTATCGGAGTGATACTTGCGGTTTTCCAAGAGGCCGATGGTCTTGCCGGCCAGGGCGGGCAAGCGACCCGCGGCGGGTCTTTCGGCGGTTTTCTGCTCCGGCCGGGGGTCGAGGATCTGGATCGTCGCTGTGGTCATTGTTGTTCTCCGTTCAGAGTTGAATCGGTGGTCTGGTTCATACTTTGGGCAAATTTACCCCATCATCTGGTAGTGTTTGCCCTCGGTCTTGATGGCGGGGGCGACTACCATTTCGGTCTTGTGGAAATCGCGGATGGTGTGGGCGCCGCACATGCCCATGGCAACCCGCAGTGCGCCGACGAGGTTCTGGGTGCCATTGGTAACGCTGGTGGGGCCGTGCAGCAGTTGGCGGAGGGTGCTCTTAGTGCCGACGTTGATGCGGGTGCCGCGGGGCAGTTCCGGGTGGGCGTTGGCCATTCCCCAGTTGTAACCCCGGCCAGGGGCTTCCGCAGCCTGAGCGAATGGTGTGCCCAGCATGACACCGTCGGCGCCGCTGGCCATGGCCTTGCAAACGTCGCCGCCGGTGCGGAGGCCGCCGTCGGTGATGACGCTCACGTAGCGGCCGGTGCGTTCGAAATAGTCCTCGCGGGCGGCGGCGCATTCGAGGGTCGCCGTAACCTGCGGAACGCCGACGCCGGTAACTTCGCGGGTGGTGCACGCAGCGCCGGGGCCCACGCCGACGAGAACGGCGTCGATGCCAGTTTCCATGAGTTCGCTGGCGACGTTGTAGCTGACGCAGTTGCCCACCACCACCGGGACGTTCAGGGACTCGATGAGTTCGGAGAAAATCAGGCCTCGGTAGCTGCGGGAGACGTGGCGCGCGGTGGTGACGGTGGACTGAACGATGATGATGTCGGCGCCCGCCTCGACAGCCAGAGGGCTATATTTCTTGGTGGTCTGAGGAGTGAACGCGATGGCGGCAATGGAGCCGGACTGCTTGATTTCCCGTACGCGTTCGCCAATGAGGTTGTCCTTGACGGGCTCGCTGTAGACCTCCTGCAGGTACTCGGTGACCTCGCCCTGGTCCATGGAAATGATTTCCTCAAGGACCGAATAGGGGTCTTCGTAGCGGGTGTAGAGACCCTCGCCGTTGAGGGCGCCCAAGCCTCCCATTTCGTGCATCAACGTGGCGAACCGGGGAGACACCGACCCGTCCATAGCGGATGCGATCACGGGCGAATCGAAGGAGTATGGCCCGATGCTCATCTGGGTTGAGGCCATCTCGGGATTGATGGTCACGTCGCCGGGGACGATGGCGACTTCATCAAAGCCGTAGGACCTTTCTAATTCCTTGAGCAAACGCCTGGGCATAGTCTCACCTCAGTGCTGGCTGGGACGGTTGCGAGAATCTATCAATGGCCGGTACGGTCGTCAATCGATGTTGATTTCGATTCCGTAACCGGCTTCGAAAACCGCGAAATATAGTGTACCAATTGTAGCATTCGGGGGCGCCAAGATTGACGCCCCCGATTTTTCCGCTTTAGGGATCTCTGGGTTTTGAGGTTCCCGCTAGGCCGGCGACAGCGCGGCCATTTCCTCCTTGCGTACCTTGATGCAGATGTTTCCGTCTTCATCAAGGTCCACGATGGCGGTGTCGCCTTCGGCGATCTCGCCTCCCAAAAGTACGTCGGACATTCGGTCCTCGACTTCGTTCTGAATGAGGCGGCGCAGGGGACGCGCTCCGAGCACCGGGTCGAAGCCGTTGGCTCCCAGGTGTTCGCGGGCGGCCTCGGTGAGCTCAATGTTGATATTGCGCTCCTTGAGTTCCTCGCGAACCATGTTCATCATCAGGTCGACGATCTGGTGGATCTCGTTCTGGTCCAAAGCGTGGAACACGATGGTAGCGTCCAAGCGGTTGAGGAACTCGGGACGGAAGAAACGTTTGACTTCGTCCATCACCTTGTCCTTCATGCGCTCGTAAGCCTGGCGGTCGGTCTGGGCATCGTCGGCCTTGACGGCGAATCCCATGGAGGTGTCGCGCTTGATCAAGTCGGAGCCGAGGTTGCTGGTCATGACGATGATTGAGTTGCGGAAGTCAACCCGACGACCGCGAGCATCAGTCAATTGTCCAGCGTCGAAGATCTGCAGCAGGATGTTGAAGATCTCGGGGTGTGCCTTCTCGATCTCGTCCAGCAGGATGGCGCAATAGTTCTTCTTGCGCACGCCCTCGGTGAGTTGACCACCTTCGTCGTATCCGACGTATCCCGGAGGCGCCCCGATGAGGCGGGCGGTGGTATGGCGCTCCTGGAACTCGGACATGTCCAAGCGGATCATGTTGTCCTCGTGGCCGAACAGGAACTCGGCCATGGCGCGAACCAACTCGGTCTTTCCGACGCCGGTGGGGCCGAGGAACAAGAACACGCCGATGGGGTGTCGCGGGTCCTTCAGGCCGGCCCGAGCGCGGCGCACCGCCTTGGAGATGCCGACGATGGCCTCGTCCTGACCGATGATGCGCTTATGGAGTTCCTCCTCCATGTGGAGCAGTCGTTCGGTCTCTTCCTGGGCCAGGCGGGTGACCGGGATGCCGGTCCACATGCTGACCACTTCGGCGATGTCCTCTTCGGTGACCTGAGTGCGTTCCTTGTTGCGGTCGGCTTTCCACTCGGCTTCCAAGTTGCCGACGTTTTCGGAGAGGTGCAGCTCGCGGTCGCGGAGTTCAGCGGCGACTTCGTACTGCTGTGAGGCGATAGCCTCGTCCTTCTCCTTGCGGACGCGTTCGAGGACCTCCATGGCGTCCCTGACTTCCTGGGGAGCGTGGCTGCCCCGGAGTCGGACGCGGGAACCGGCCTCGTCCAGCAGGTCGATGGCCTTGTCGGGGAGGAAGCGGTCTGGGATGTAGCGGGTGGAGAGGGTCGCGGCGGCCTTGACGGCGTCGTCGGTGATCTCCACGTTGTGGTGCTCTTCGTACTGACCCTTGACGCCCTGGAGGATGTCAACGGTCATGTCGGCGTCGGGCTCCTCAACACGGACGGGTTGGAGGCGGCGTTCCAGAGCCGGGTCTCGTTCGACGTACTTGCGGTAGTCGTCCAGCGTGGTGGCCCCGATACACTGAATCTCGCCGCGAGCCAGAGAGGGCTTGAGGATGTTGGAGGCGTCCACCGCGCCTTCTGCGGCTCCGGCGCCGACGAGGGTGTGAATCTCGTCGATAAAGAGGACGCAGTTGCCTGAGGTCTTGATTTCTTCAATGACCTTCTTGAGGCGCTCTTCGAACTCGCCGCGGTACTTGGTGCCAGCGACGAGGGCGCCCATATCGAGGGTGACCAGGCGTTTGCCCTGAAGCGTGTCCGGGACATCGCCGGCTGAAATCTGCTGGGCCATGGCCTCGACGATGGCGGTCTTGCCGACGCCGGGCTCACCGACCAGGACGGGGTTGTTCTTGGTGCGGCGGCTGAGGATCTGGGTAACGCGCTCGATCTCGGTGTCGCGCCCGACAACGGGGTCGAGCTTGCCACCCATAGCGGCGTTGGTGAGGTCGACACCCAACTGGTCCAAAGTGGGAGTGCGGGTGCTGGAGCGGGAGCTGGTCGAGCTGCCGCTGCCGGAGTTGCTGAGGATGCGGTGGGTCTCGGCGCGGACCTTCTCGAGGTTGACGCCGAGGCTTTCGAGCACGCCGGCGGCGACGCCTTCCCCTTCACGGAGCAATCCAATGAGCAGGTGCTCAGTGCCGATATAGGTGTGGTTCATGCGTCGCGCTTCGTCGACGGCGAGTTCCACGACCTTCTTGGCTCGGGGGGTGAGGCCGATTTCGCCCTGGGCCGGTCGTTCGCCGCGCCCGATGATGAACTCAACGGCCGATCGGACCTTGGTAAGGTCAACGCTCAGGCCGGACAGTACTCGAGCGGCTACGCCCTCGGTCTCCCGTACCAGACCAAGCAAGATGTGCTCGGTGCCGATGTAGTTGTGGTTGAACCGCTGCGCTTCTTCCTGGGCGAGGGACAGAACCCTGCGCGCCCTTTCGGAAAACTTCTCGAACCTGCTGCCCATGAGACTCTCCTGGGATGGTATAGGCCTACGTCGCGCCGTTGGTTGGCATTGACAGCGTCATTCTACCGCATTTGGGGAAAAATAAAAGCGGCTGTCGTGCCGATTCGGCATCGGCTCAGCCACTTTGGGAATGAAATCAGTAGCCCAAGAGCGATTTGTTCGTACTGTCAGCCGTACAATGGTGCGTCATCACGCCCGCCCCAAAATTTGACGATTATTTCGATTCGTCGGCTCCACTCCGGCTGTGTCCGGACGCTGCTGAGAACGTTGCGAGCCGTCAGAAATCATTCGGCCGGGTCGTCGGAGCGATGTTTGGTCGCTCCGAATCGATCCTTTTGACACTTCCCGGCGGTGACCTATTTTCCCACTCCGTCACCAGAGCAGTATCGTCGGCGCTGGGGCGTTTCACTTCCGTGTTCGGGATGGGAACGGGTGGGGCCACCCCGCTTGAACCACCAGAAAGTCAACTCGGCTATTATGCACCAGACATGGCTGTTTGACAAGAGCGCCAACCAAGGAATTCGGGGATTCGGGATAGGGAAATGGCCCGCTATGCTATACTTGCGGATAGCACTCTGCGGCAAAGATCGGGGCCGTTAGCTCAGTTGGTAGAGCACCGGACTTTTAATCCGGGTGTCGTGGGTTCGACCCCCACACGGCCCACCAGCGCCCATCCTCACACAGCAGGATGAATTGCCCAATGACCAGCGCCAGGCTAGCGTCGGCAGATGACCGGGACACCGCCGTTGGGTTAGTAAGGGCGCTCCTGATTGAGCTGGGCGGACAACCTCCGCCAGCGGATGACCTGTTCCCCGTTTTTGACCGCCTGGTAACGGATATTGACGTCGGTTTCATAGTTGTTGGGGAGGTCGATTCTCTTGTCGTGTCGGTATGCACGGTCTCGTTCCTGGATGCCATCCGGACGCGGGGACGGTACGCCACCATCCAGGAAATGTTTGTGGAACCGGAATGGCGGAGCAGCGGGGTCGGCATGGAAGTGCTGCGGTTTGCCCTCAACCATGCGGTTGCCAACGGGTGTCAGACGGTGGAACTGGGGACTCCGTTCCACGGCGACAGGCAAATCCAATTCTACCGACGAGCGGGGTTTGCCGAGGTGGGGGCGAGGTTGCGTTGGAGGGCCGACCCGTAACGGAATCACCCCGCAAGGCGCATCGGGACTGGGTACAAAGGAAAAGGACGCCGGTTTGTAGGTCGGCGTCCTTTTGGTTGCGTGGACGATGTGGTTATGACCGATTACCCTCGTTGCTCTCTTGACTGCTTTGTCCGTAAGCGGTGTCGACCGTGACGCGGACGCCGTTGATGGTTCCGGTAACGGCGTTGCGGACGGCGTCGCCGGCGGCGTCGCTGACATCGTAGGCGGCATCAACGGCGCCCTTGGCGGCGGCAGCGGCGGTCTGCTCCACGTTTTGTCCCGTGGTGCGGGCGGCGTCGATGGCGCCGTTGACGGCGGACACGGCGACCTGAGCCACATCCTCGCCGGTCTGTGCCGCGCTGCTCACGAGCTGGCGGGTGGTGGCTGTGGTGGCCATGGTGACATCCCCGGCGGTGCCGGCGACGGCGGTAACGACTCCGGCCACGGTGCCGCGAGCGGCCTCGGACAATGCGCCTCCAATTTCCCTGGTGCCGTCGATGGTGCCCCGGGTTACCTGGACGACGGATTCCTCGGCGGCCAAGCCCACTGAAGCGCCGCCGCGCAACGCGCCTTCGACGGCCTGTTGGGTCGCGGTGCCGAGTTCGGCGCCAGCGTCGCTGGAACCACGAATTGCGCCCACCACCACGTCGTGGAGCATGGTGGTGGTGGCGGTGCCGACCATGCCGACGCCCTCAATGACGCCGATAACGGAGTCTCTGACCACCGTGCCGGCCGCCCCGCCGACGTTGCCGACGGCCTCCAGCGTACCGACCACGGCATCCTGAGCCAAGGTTCCGAGTTCGCCGCCTACGGATCGAGCGCTGCGCAGCGTGTTGGCAGTAGTGTCCCTGATGGTATCGATTGCGATGTTGCCGACGCGTCCGGTCCCTTCCACCGTACCGGTGAGCGCATCCCTGACTGCGGTGCCGATCCTGCCCAATATCGCCATGATGTCATCTCCTCAACAGCGTATCCGCTGACGATCCTACGAATAGGGTCCAATTATATGACAGCGGGGAATTCGAAGGATGCGCGTTCGGTTGCGCCTTAGTGTCAATCCTTATAAAGTGAGCGCCACAAATTGAGCAAAAGCTGGCGCGGGGCTCCGGTTCCCGCGCCGACGGGAGGTGAACGATGGCCAGACTGGAAGGCAAGGTTGCGCTGATCAGTGGAGGCGCTCGAGGGCAAGGCGCGGTGGAAGCCCGGATGTTTGCGGAAGAGGGGGCCAGCGTCGTCATCGGCGACATCCTGGACGAGCAGGGCCGCCAAACCGAGGCCGAGCTGCAGGAACTAGGGTACAACGTGACTTACGTCCACCTGGACGTTACCAGTGAGTCGGATTGGGAGTCGGCGGTGCAAGCGGCGGTCAGCACGTACGGCAAGCTGGACATTCTGCTGAACAACGCTGGCATCCTGATCCGCAAGAACATCGAGGAAACCACCGAGGAGGACTGGGACCGGATCTTCTCGGTGAACGCCAAGGGAGTTTTCCTGGGAACCAAGGCAGCCATCCCCGCGATGCGCGAGAACGGCGGCGGGTCGATCATTAACATTTCGTCCACGGCGGGACTGGTGGGCAGTCCGAACGGGTCGGCCAGCTACACGGCGACCAAGGGAGCGGTGCGGCTGTTCACCAAGTCCACCGCCATCCAGCACGCGAGAGAGGGGATCCGTTGCAACTCGATTCACCCAGGGCCGATCGAGACGGACATGATCGCCGATACGCTGAATGATCCAGCCAACATGGCGCTGCGGATGCAGCGGCTGCCGCTGGGTCGGGTGGGGAAGCCGAGCGAGATTGCGTACGGAGCCATTTACCTGGCGTCGGATGAATCGTCGTTCGTCACTGGATCCGAAGTGGTCATCGACGGCGGGACAACGGCGGCGTGACGTTTGCTTGCACTCAACCGGGACGAATGATTATTCGCCCCTACCCACGTATACGACTCCGCACAAGGAAACCAAAAAATGCCACCAGTGATTGATACTCATTGCCACGCGTCGCCGTATTGGTTCGAGCCGGTGGAGATCCTGCTGGACGAAATGGAACGGGCGGGCGTAGATCAGGCGGTGTTGACCCAGTTTTTCGGAGTGTTTGACAATAGCTACCTGGTGGAAGCGGTGAAGCGATTTCCCGGGCGTTTCGCGGTGATCGTCATCGTGGACCATACCCAGCCCGACGCGACCGATCGGGTAGCCGAACTGCACGATCAGGGCGTTGACGGCCTTCGATTCAACTGTGGATTCAGGTCGCCCGGCGACGATCCGTTGGCGCTGTGGCGGAAGTGCGCTGAACTCGGGGTAACGGCCAGCGTGATGGGCACGTGCGAGCAATATGCGGACCCGGAGTTCGAGGTGATTGTCCAGGAGTTTCCCAACCTGAACATCATCATGGAGCACCTGGCTGGCGTCGGGGCGTTCTGGGGACCGGGGCGCGCCGACGCCACGATTCCGATGGAGGCGTACCAGCGGGCGTTGGCGCTGTCGAAATATCCCAACGTGTACGTGAAGGTGCCCGGATTGGCCGAATTCTGTCCGCGACCGATGCCGTTCCGCCAGCCGATCCCCTTTGAGAACGTGCCGCCGCTGATCGAGATGGCGGTGGAGGCGTTCGGGGGTGAGCGGCTGATGTGGGGCAGCGACTTCCCGCCGTCGGCCAATCGCGAGGGCTACCGGAACGCGCTGCGGTTTCCCATGGAACTGATCGAATACCCGAGCACGGAGGCGCGAGACATGGTGTTCGGTGGTACGGCGGCGCAGTTGTGGGAGTTCCGATAAGCGGGAATATTGGCGCAAAGCGACACCGGGGCGACGCATGCGTCGCCCCTACAAATTCCAAACCTCGATTGATATGGAGGAATGACGATGCCAAGATTTGCAGTTGATTTGAACACGCCGGAGGGTCGCGCAGCGGTAGGAGGGCAGCCATGGCGGGTTGCGCCTGGGCTGGAGCCTGGGGAACCGAACGAGGGGTTATCCGCAAGGTTGCTGGCGGCTGCACCGCGGTTGGCGGACTACGATGATTCGGGATGGGATGAGTGCGACAACGTGCGGCAGAGCCTGTCCGAAGGGTTCACGTTCGCGTGGTACCGGATTGCCGTCACCCTTCCGGAATCTATAGATGGCGTGGACGTATCCGGTTACCGAGTGTGGTTCGAGACGAATTTCGACAACTACGGCGAGGTGTGGGTGAACGGGGAGATTGATCGGGCCGCCGGGAGCATCGTCGGGCTCAACACGCCGCACCGGGTGGAGATCGCTGAGGTTGGGGAGCCGGGTTCGGAATACGTGATTGCGTGCCTGTGCCTAAACGGGCCGCTGGCGGCTCCACGGGGCGGGATATTCATGCGGTTTGCGACGCTGGCTTTTGAGGCGACGGACAATTAAAGGTTGCGCGGTTGGCGGTAACACGGGCGAGGCATGCCTCGCCCCTACCCCGTTGACCGGGCGTATGCGGCGCACCGAGGTGAACGAGACGGGGCGGGTTCTAAACCCGCCCCTACGCGTATGAGCGTTGTTGCCGTTGGTTACGACAGGTGCTGGCGGTAGAAGTCGAAGATGCGGGGCCAGGCTGCGTTGGACGCTTCGACGGCGTAGCTGGGGCGGTCCACAGCGACGAAGCCGTGGCCGGCGTTGGGGTAGATCTCGTACTCCCAGGACTTGCCGGCGGCCTTGATGGCAGCATCGGTGGCGGCCACCTCTTCGACAGTGGGTCGCGCGTCGTCAGCGCCGAAGATTCCCAACAATGGACAGGATAGGTCGGACACGAACTCGATGGGCGCGTGGGGCATGGCCTCGGTGGGAGGCTCGCTGTCGCGCGGGGTTACGCCGCCGCCCCAGCAATCCACCGCAGCGGCCAGGCCGGGGAGCTTGCAGGCGGCCAGGAAGACCTGGCGTCCGCCGGAGCAGAACCCGATGATGCCGACCTTGCCGTTATATACGGTCAGGTGCTGCAGGTAGCTGATAGCGCCGGCCGCATCGCCGAGGGTGCGGTCGTCGGGCATGCCGCCGGCCTCACGGATGCTGTTGCTGTTGGCGACGGGGTCGTCGTGGCCCTGGCGGTAGTGCAGGTTGGGCATGATGGCGATGAAGCCGTTGTGGGCGACCTTGCGGGCCATCTCTTTGCTGGCCTCGTCCCAGCCGGGCATGTGGTGGAACATCATGACCGCGCCGAAGGGGCCGGGCCCCATGGGGCGGGCGATGTAGGCGTTAATCTTGTCGCCGTTGTGTCCTTCGACCCAGATGTGTTCGGCCGTCATTCCTTGCTGTGGCATGTTGAAACCTCCATTAGTAGTCGGTTGTTTGGTGTTGAAAGTTTCTCAAAATTACGTGGGAACCGCCCCCGGATGGGGCGATTCGCAGATTACTATTCGGTATGCAGGGTGTCAAACGGGATTGCCTGGCCCAATGGATGTATGTACATGCCATTGGCACGAGCGCAGAAAACTCGCTGTGCCGCCGGGGAGTCGTCCATGCCGATGAACCGACGGCCGAGACGGGCGGCCTGCAATAGAGTGGTGCCGCTGCCGGCGTAGCAGTCCATGACGGTGTCGCCGGGATTTGAGGAAGTGCGGATGATGCGCTCCAGCATGCGCGCGTTCTTTTGGGTCGGGTACCTGGGGCACTGAGGGTCCTTGTAAAGCCAGACATCCTGGGGAAGTTTGCCGGCCGCTTCGCTGGCGTAGCGGATTTTGCGAGGGTTGCCCGTGGAGCTCCACGCTATCAAGCCGGCAACGTCCAACTCGTCCAATTTCTCGGGAGGATAGCGCCAATGTCGTCCGGCCGGCGGCGGCATGCCACGCCAAGGCTGTCCGGTGGGGCCATTTTCGGTTACACCGGGCGCGTGCAGCGGCGTGGTGGTGTAGCGGCGGCCCTCGGCGTCGGTGTATGGGTACAGGCGGACAACATCTTCGTCTGCCATCGGTTCTTTTTGCGGGTTCCAGGTGATGTTGTTCGGCGACATCGAGTAGAAAAGGATGGTGTCCTTGATGTTGCCGTAGGAATACCGGTCGAAATTCTTGGGGTTGCACTTGATGCGGGTGATGCTGTTGCGAAAGTTCTCGGGGCCGAAGGTTTGATCCACGAGCAGGCGGACGTGGTGTTCCATTTTAACGTCGATGTGGACATAGATTGATGCAGAGGGAGACATAACCCGGCGAATCGCGTGAAGCCGTTCGCCCAAAGCATCGAGGTACTCCGAGCCTCGGACGCGGTCGGAGTAGGCTGGACGACCGGATGCACTGATGGTGTTGGCGCGGTGGTCGTCGATCAGAAATTCGTTATTGGTGGCGAAGGGCGGGTCGATGTACACCAAGTCGACGGTGATGCCTATTTCCGTCAGGAGGCGGAGACCTTCCAGATTGTCGCCGGCGTAGAAGAGATTCTCCATAAAGGGAGTTTAGCAAAAGTAGCCTACGCTCATGGTGAGCCTGTCGAACCATGCGCGGCACGAGTAGGGCGGGTGGTTGATGGCCGCATTGGGCTACAGCAGGCCGGATTGGCTCAGGAGGGCTGTCAGCATTTTTGCCATTTGAGATTCGTGGTAAGGGGCGAAGGCTTCGAACTCGCGGGCGTTGCGGGCGGCTTCCTCGGCAGGGTCGAAGCGGTCGCCCATGAGGTCGTAGTCACCGGCCAGTTCACGATTCCAAATCTGGAGTTCTTCCCAGGTAAGCTGGGGTTCGAACTGGAACCCGTAGGACAGCCCGTAGCGGAACGCCATGGGGAAACGGACGTAGGCGCCATCGCGGCGGAGCATGGTGCCATCAGCGAGGCGTACGGCGTCGGGTGGGACGGTGAACTGCTCTCCGTGGAGGGTCGGCACCAGTGGAGTGGCGATGTTGGAGAACACGGGGTCCGTTGCGCCGTCGGCTGTGATGTCGATCTTGCGGAGGCCGAACTGGTAGCCGCCGGTGGGGGCGACTGCGCCGCCCAAGGCGCGGGAAAGAAGCTGGGCACCTAGGCAGATTCCGACGACGGGAGTGGGAGGCATCGAACCCAACGAGCCAGTGGCGGCGTCGCGGAGATATTGCATCTCCTGGATGAGGGCCGGGTAGTTGTCGTTGGCGGACATGGGGCCGCCCAGCGATATGACGAGGTCGGCTTCGGACAGGTCCGGCGGGTCGAAGGTTTTGAAATCAGGTGCGCCGGCGTACAGCGGTACTGTGGTGATGCTGAATCCGGCGTCATGGAACAGGCCGGTGAAGTTAGCGCCGAGGGTTTCCACGGCGATGTGCTGGATGATGACGGCGTGGCGGGTCATGGGGATTTTTGCTGGCCGTTCGCCAGTTGTTCGAGGACGAGTCGATCTGTCGGGAAAGCGAGCGGTTTCGGGGGGTCAGAGGGCAGGAACCATTTGACGAAGTCGAGATCGTCGGAGGCGTTGGGTTGGCCTCCAATGCGTTTGGCGTAGAACCATACGCCGACGGTGAGGGATGCGGCGTTGTGGAAATTTGAATGGACGGCGCAGACTTCGCCAATCTCGACTTCGATGCCGGTTTCTTCAGCAAATTCCCGGCGGGCAGCGTCGCGGATGTCCTCTCCCCATTCGACGTAGCCGCAGGGGATGCACCATTCGCCGACGTTGCCGCCGGCAGAACGGCGACCCATCAGGATGCGGCCGTTGTCATCGAGCAGGACGACTGCGACGCCGACGGCGGGGTTTCGGAAATGGACGAAGCCGCAAGATGCGCAGGTTGGCCTGGGGAGACCGCCGCGTATTGTAGGGGCCAAGGGCTCGGTGCAGCGAGGGCAGAATCGGTAGTCGGGGGATATGGAGTCTGCCATTCGGATGGTTCAGGTGGAGGCGTGGCCTCGGCGGAGACCACGGCCGGGAAGGGCGCCCGTGTTCGTGCCTTGGTCGATGACGACCTGGCCGTTGACGATTACGTACTCGATGCCCACGGGGTACTGCTTGGGGTTTTCCTTGGTGGCGAGTGCCTTGACGGTGTCGGGGTTGAACACCACAACGTCGGCCTTGAAACCGTCTCGGAGCAGGCCGCGGTCGGGGATGCCGAGGCGCTGGGCCGGGAAGGACGTCATCTTGCGGATGGCCTCGGGCAGCCTCAAGTGTTGCTCGGCGCGGACAAACTCGGCGAGGACGATGGGGAAGCAGCCGTAGGTTCGCGGGTTGGGATATTCGCCGAACAGGATGGCGTCGGAGGCGATCATGCCGTATGGGTGGGATACGAAGGCGTAGAGGGTCTGAGCGTTGGTGCCGAGGCCGACGGTGCTGATGCCGAGATTTTCGGAGAGCAGGAGGTCGAAGAGAGTGTCCGCCGGGTCCTGACCGCGCATCTCAGCGATGTCGCTGATGAGGCGGCCATCGTAGATCTGGTTTTCGGGCCGGGTGAAGTTGGTAAGCCAGTTGTTTTCCAGGCGGCTGGGAGTGATTTCGCGCTTCATGCGGGCGCGGTCGTCGGCGTCCTGCAAAGCGGCGATGAGGCGCTCGGGTCCGCCGTCCTTGGCCCAATGGGGCAGGCCGATGGTGGGCGTCGTGCCGGAGTAGGGATAGGTGTAGCAGTCAAAGGTGCAGTCGATGCCCTCGGCGCGGGCGTTTTCGACGAGTTCAAGGTGTCCGATGTGGCTGCCCACGCCGGAGACCGACTGGCGGTAGTGGGTCAAGTGAACGGGAATGCCGCTGCGCCGTCCGATGTCCACGGCCTCGTGCCACGGGGCGAGGTAGCCCTGGCTGAGCAGGCTCGCGCGGGTGTGGGTGTGGTAGTGGCCGCCCATGGACGCGGCGGTTTCGGACAGGGCGACCAACTCGTCGGTGTCGGCGTAGGCTCCGGGCGGGTAGTCGAGGCCGGTGGAGAGGCCCCATGCTCCCTCCTCCATGGCCTCGCGGACGACCGCCTGCATGTCGGCGATTTCGGCAGGCGTGGCGGGGCGTTGATCCCAACCGACGCTCCAGATGCGGACGGGCGAGTTGCCCAGGATGTAGGCCATGTTGATGGCCACGGCGTTGTCGTACTTACCCAGCAGGTCGGCCACGGTGAGCCAGTCGGCGGGCATGGGCGGGTAGCCGTTGAGGCCGGCGTCGAGCCAGATGTAGCGGTGCAGTTCCTCCTGGGTCTTGAAAGGGGCGTGGGAGATGCCGTCGATACCAACGAGTTCGGTGGTGACGCCCTGGCGCACCTTGGGATCGTGGTGCGGCTCGCCGAGGATGGTGAGGCCGGCGTGGGAATGGAGGTCGATGAAGCCGGGGCAGACGACGTGTCCCGTGGCGTCGATGACGCGGCCGGCGTCACGATGGAGGTCGGCGTCGTCGCCGCGATGGATGGATACGGTATCACCGGAGATGGCGACGGCGGCGCGGAAGCTGGGGCTACCGGAACCGTCGATCACCTGGCCGTTGCTGATGAGTAGGTCAATCATGGTTGGGATGATAGCGGAGGGGAATGAGGTGGGCAAGGTGATGTTTTTACATGGATGCGCAGGATGGACAGGATATTGTTGATTTGGGCATCTGGCCGTCTTACACTCCCGTTGATATGCCGCTTCACCACTAATGGAGGCTGTTATGAGCGAATTGGATGCCCGTTACGAACGTGGGCAGGAAACGCGCCGGATGTTCGGCGGCGGACAAATCACCGGAGGATCGTCGCCGGGAGCGTGGGACATTGCGCCGGATTTGGAGCGAATACTTGGTGAGGGACTGTTCGGGTCGATCTGGCCGAGGGAGGCGTTGACGCCGGCGCAGCGGGAAATGATCACGCTGTCGTCGCTGATCGTGCTGAACCGGGAAGTTCAGTTGCGGCGGCACCTGGGGAACGCGCTGAACATTGGACTGACGCCGGAACAGGTCGTGGAGTTGATCATTCACGACACATGGTATGCGGGCGCGCCCGGTGGAATCCAGGCGCTGACGATATGCAAATCGGTGTTTGAGGAGCGCGGGATTGACTTCACGCCGGCCCGAATCCACGACTCCAACGAGGACCCCGACAGCCTGTTCCAGCGGGGCGACGAGTATCGCCGGAACTACATGGGTAGTGGGCCCGCCCGGCCCGCGCCTCCTACGAAGGCGGAAGCGGAGCTGGGGCGGATCACCGGCGAGTACTACTGGGGCGCGACCTGGACGCGGCCGGGTCTGGATCTACCGAGCCGATGCCTTTGCACCATGACGTGCCTGGCCGCGCTGGGGCGTGAAGGGCCGCTGCGGAGCCACATCCGCGGCGCGTTGAACATAGGGTTCACTCAGGACCAGATCATCGAGGTGTTCGGGCACATGACGCTGTACGCCGGGATTCCGTTCGCGCGCGGGGCGATGGATATTGCGAATGAGATTTTTGCGAACGGGTAATCCACAAACTACGGTGTGCAGAGAATGAATGGGGCGGGTTTCAAACCCGCCCCTACGCGTTCCGTGCGATGCGCGGCCGGGGCGGGTGGCGGAAAGTTGCGGGCGGGTATGCGGTTTGGCAGCCGCCGGGGCCAGTGATCATTCGCCCATACGGGGGTGGCAGGTGGCCGGTGCGGGTTTAGGCGACGTAGCCGACTTCGGCGCAGCCGGGGAGCCAGTGGCGGCCGTCGTTGAGGAGGAGTTCCTCGCTGTGGGGCGGGCCGCTCATTCCGGGCAGGTAGCGGTAGGGCGCGGGGGCGCCGGGCATGTCGAGGCTGTCGATGATGGGGTCGATGATGCTCCAGGCCAATTCGATCTCATCGTTGCGGGTGAACAGGGCAGCGTCGCCTTCCATAACGTCGAGGAGGAGGCGTTCGTAGGCGTCGGGGATGTCGATGCCGGCGAAACCCTCCTCGTAGTGGAACTCCAGGGAAACGCCCTTCATATCCAATTCGGCGTCGGGCACCTTGGACTGGAATTCCAGGCGCATGCCCTCGTTGGGCTGAACGCAGATGGATAGGGTGTTGCCGGGAATCGCCACGCTATCCGGGACGGGGAACAGCATGTGCGGCGGCGAGTGGAACTGGATCACCATCTCGGTACTCTTGCGGGCGAGGCCTTTGCCGGAGCGGAGGTAGAACGGGACGCCCTGCCAGCGCCAGTTGTCGATGAAAAGGCGCAGGGCCGCGTAGGTCGGCGTTTGGGAACCGGGAGCGACGCCGGGTTCGACGTGGTAGCCGTCGTATTGGCCGATGACCAGGTTACGGTGCAGGTCGTGCAGGGACATACGGCGCACGGAGTTGAGCACCTTGACCTTCTCGTTGCGCAGGGCGTCGGCCTCAAAAGCGTACGGGGGATCCATGGCCACGAGGGCGAGGAGTTGGAGGAGGTGGTTCTGGAACATGTCGCGCAGCACGCCGGCGCGGTCGTAATATTCGCCGCGTTCGCCGACCATCAAGTCCTCGGTAACGGTGATCTGCACCTGGTCGATGTAGTTGCGGTTCCAGACGGGTTCGAAGATGGCGTTGGCGAACCGGAATACCAGCAGGTTCTGTACGGTCTCCTTGCCCAGGTAATGGTCAATGCGGTAGACCTGATCTTCCCGGAACACGCCGTGAATGTTGGAGTTCAACTGCCGGGCGGTGCGGAGGTTGGACCCGAAGGGTTTTTCGACCACGACGCGTCGCCAACCGTCGCGCTCGTCGGTGAGGCCCGCGGCAGACAGCGCGGCGATAGCGGGTTCGTAGAGATTGGGGGCCAGCGCCAGGTAGAACAGGCAGTTGAGCGGCCCATCACCCTCCGCAGGGAGGTGGCCAATGTGAGAGCCAGCGCCGGACAACGCGCCCGGGTCGGTCACGTCAGCGGTAACGTAGGTCAATTTCTGGGCGAACTCGTCCCATTGGGCGGCCGAGGGATTGCCGCAGCCTTCGCGCAACTGGTTGCGGAACTGCTCGTCGGTCATCTCATTGCGGGCGACGCCGACGATGTGCACGTGTTTGGGCAACCGTCCCTTGTGATACAGGTTGTAGAGAGCGGGGCCTAACTTTTGCTGGGTCAGGTTGCCGCTGGCGCCGAGGATGATCAGGGCCGTTACGTCGTCGCCTTCGTTGGTCAGGAGATTCGCCCCGACGGTGGTCATGGCGAATTGGCCTCGCGCACGGCGTGTCCGCCGAACTGGTTGCGGAGGGCGGCGAGCAAACGCGACCCGAATGGCTCTTCCTGGCGCGAACGGAAACGCTGGTAAAGCGCGGCGGTGATGGTTGGCGTGGGGACGGCGAGGTCCACGGACTCGTTGACCGTCCAGCGGCCTTCGCCGGAATCGTCGACGTAGGCGGAGAGGCTGTCGAGGCCGGGGTCGGCTTCCAACGCCAACACGGCGAGGTCGAGGAGCCAGGAGCGAACCACGCTGCCGTGTTGCCACGTTTTGGCGATGGCGGTGAGGTCGAGATCGAATTCGTTCTGCTTGGCTTGGAGGAGTTCAAAGCCCTCGGCATAGGCTTGCATCAAAGCGTATTCGACGCCGTTGTGCACCATCTTAGTGAAATGGCCGGCGCCGGTGGGGCCTACGTGGCTGTAGCCTTTGTCTTCCCCGGGGGCCAAGGTCTGGAAGATGGGTTCCAGGCGGGCGTAGGTATCCTTGTCGCCGCCGACCATCAGGGAATAACCGTGGACCAGGCCCCAAACGCCGCCGCTGGTACCGGCGTCGACCAGATGAATGCCGAGTTCGGATAGTTTCTCGCCGCGACGGAGCGTGTCCCTATAGTTGGCGTTTCCACCGTCAATCACCGCGTCGCCGGCATCCAGCAATCCACCGAGTTCGTCGATGACCGCATCGGTGACGGCGCCGGCCGGGAGCATCACCCATACAGCGCGGGGCGCGGCTAGCCTGGAAACCAAATCCGCGGTTGATTGAGCGGCAACCGCTCCGCCGGACGCGCCGGCGGCGACAGCCTCAGAGTTCTGGTCAAAAACGACGACCGTGTGGCCGCCGTTGAGCAGTCGCTGGGTCATGTTGGCGCCCATGCGACCCAAGCCGATCATTCCCAGTTCCAAGTTATTCCTCCCGCTTTATTAGGGTTTCGGTGATACGGTCGATGGCGACGGCGGGGTCGCCTTCCAGCCGGATGGACACGGTGCGGCGGCCGAGCTCCCGCAACGCCTGCAAGTCGCCCGACGCCTGGGCGTCGGCCAGCACGCCGAAACTAAACGGCCAGTTGGGGATCGGGACATCATCGTGATGCTGCTGGGTCAGTTGCAGGAAAATCCCGGAATTGGGACCGCCCTTGTGCAATTGGCCAGTGGAGTGCAGGAACCGAGGCCCGTAGCCGGCGGTGGTTGCGATCCCGTATTGCTTCATCACTCGGCGGCGCAGTTCGTGGATGGCGTTGGCGATACCGGGTGAGTCGTGGACGTACGCCATGACTGCCAGGTAATCGCCAGCGTTGGACTTATCCAGCAAGTCGGTCAGGGTTGCCGGATCGTCGGTATGCAACTTGGGCAATTGTCCCTCGCCCTGGTAGCGATCGAGAACGCTGACGGTGCGATCTTTTGCGCCCTGGACGTCGGGTTGGTCGAAGGGGTGGATTCTCAGGATGTGGCCGGCAACGGCGGTGGCGTATTCCCAACGGTAGAACTCGGCGGCCAGATCGTAGGCGTCGGACATTTCCAACCGGGCGACCGGATGGCCGGCGATTTTGAACTCTTCAAGCATGCGGTCGGCGGCAACGGCTTCTCCGGAATCGTCGTCAGCGAGGCGCAACTGGACGAAGAACCGGTCGGCGCCGTAGTGTTCCGGGGATTCCAGAGGTTCGGCGGCGACCGGGATGATGCCGGTGCCGCTCTTGCCGGTGCTTTCGGCGAGCAATTGCTCGACCCACAGGCCGAAACCCTTGATGCGCGGGGATGCCACCAAGGTCAGCTTGTCGCGTCCCTGCCTGGCAAGGGCTCCGATGATCGTGCCGAGCCATGCGCCCGGGTTGTCGGCGACCGGGCCGTCGATGGCGCAGGCCCGCTGCATGCGTTCGGCTGGGTCCAAGAGACGCGGGAGGTCGATACCCATCAGGGCGGCCGGCACGAGCCCGAAATATGACAGGACCGAATAGCGACCACCGATGTCCGGGTCGTTGATGAACGCGCGCCTGAATCCGGCTTCACGCGCCAGGGTTTCGAGGGGTGTGCCGGGATCGGTTACAGCGATGAAGTTGCTGCCGGCATTTTCTTGCCCGACCTTGGACTCGACGAGGTGGCGAAAATGGGCGTAGAAAGCCAAAGGTTCCGTGGTCGTGCCGGATTTGGATGAAACCGCGAACAGGGTGTGGGCCGGGTCGACGTCCGAGGTGGTGGTGGCGACCCACGCCGGAACGGTGCTGTCCAGTGTGAACATATCTGCGCGGAGGTCGCCGGAAGAGGCGCCGACAACCTGCCGAATTACCTCGGGGCCGAGGCTGCTGCCGCCCATGCCCAGCAACACAATCTGCCGAAAACCCTGGTTGTGAGCGGTATCGGCAAATTGGCGGAGTTCATTGACCCTTGATCGAATGTCGGTGGGCAGGGTCAACCACGCCAAGCGATCGGAAATCTCGGTGGGGTCATCGCTCCACAAAGTGTGGTCGCGGGCTTTGAGCCGTGCGGTAACGTTATCGGCGTCTAACCGGGACGCCATCCGGGCCACTGCCGGGGCGTAATCGCCGAGGTGATAACGGTCGGTCGTCATGGCAACCTCCTCGCCATCCGGGCATCCTGTATAAGCCGATTCTAGCATATAACCCGGCATGCACATTGGCACCCGGTGTCAGGAGTATAATCCCCCGGAATCCCATTGCCCAAGAGAGCCAAAGCGCATGTCAGATCAAACTCACAACCCTGGAGACCGACAACCCGCCGCCAACACGATTGCGCTGGGTGAGCTGGACGTTCACTGCCTGGATTGGGGTGGTGACGGGGCGCCTATGCTGGCTTTGCATGGGTTGGCGTCGTCCGGGCACTGGTACCGGAGGCTGGCTCCTTACCTGTACGCAGATTACCGGATTATCGCTCCGGACCAACGGGGACATGGCGCGACCACACAAGCGGCGTCGGGGTACGACTGGCAAACCTTATCTGAGGATGCGGTGCGATTGTTGGACCACTTCGGGATCGAGCGGGCGGTGGTGCTGGGCCACTCGTGGGGCGGGCACGTGTCGAGCAACCTGGCGATGCGGTTCCCGGACCGGGTGAGCAGGCTGGTGATGATCGACGGAGGGTTCCAGGACGGCACGCTGCTGCCCGAGCCGACGTGGGAGGCGTTCAAGCAGCGCCTGGCTCCCCGGCTGGTGGCCGGAACTCGGGCCGAATACCTGGCGCAGTTACGCGCGAACCTATCGTTCTGCTGGGGCGACGACCTGGCGGAAATCGCGTTGACGATGGTGTACGAGGGCACGGACGGGCAGATGCGAGACATACTGCGCCCGGAAAACCATGCTCAAGTCTTGGAAACCATGTGGGGCGAACCGCCGTCGGTGGTGTTGCCGAGGGTCAGCGTGCCGGTGCTAGTGGTAGCAGCGGGGCCCAGACCGGAGAGGGCGGCATCGTCGTTTTCCCGCCAACGGGAGATAGCGGTTGCGGCTGCGGAAAAGGCGTTGCCCAACGGTCGGATCCATTGGATCCCCGAGACGATCCATGACATTGGATATGACAAGCCGGGAGAACTGGCCTCGGTGATCCGGGGGTTCCTGGCTGAGACCGGTTAGTCGGCGGCGGCCGGAGAGAGGCCGTCGGCTCCGATTACCTCGCCGCCCACGGGCGCAACGTCCACGCTGGGGCCGGACAGACCGTAGTTGATGGCGTAGAGCTGGGCATAGACGCCACCAGCTTCCAAGAGTTGATCATGGTTGCCCACCTCGGCAACTCGGCCACGATCCAGTACGACGATCTTGTCGGCGTTGCGGATGGTGGAGAGGCGGTGGGCAATGACGATGGATGTGCGATCTTTCAGGATGCGACTCAGAGCCTGCTGGATGAGCAACTCCGTGTGGGTGTCGATGTTGGCGGTGGCTTCGTCCAGGACCAGGATCCGGGGGTTGCCGGCGATGGCGCGAGCGAAGCTGATGAGCTGGCGCTGGCCGATGCTCAGGTTGATTCCGCGCTCAGCCAACTCGGAATCGTAGCCGCCGTCCATTTCCATGATGAAGTCGTGGGCTCCCACGGCCTGGGCGGCTTCTACGATTTCGTCGTCGGTGAGATCGTCGTTCTGGTACCTGATGTTTTCCTTGACGGTGCCGGAGAAGAGGTAAGGTTCCTGGAGAACCATGCTCATCTGATGCACCAAAGACTCACGTTTGACATCCCGTATGTCGTAGCCGTCCACCGAGATCGAGCCGCCGGTGACGTCGGCGGAACGGTGGAGCAGGTTGACGAAGGTGCTCTTGCCGGCGCCGGTGGAACCTACGAGGGCCACGTTTTCGCCGGCGTTGATGTGTACGTTGACACTCCTGAGCACCTCAACGCCGGGGACATAATGGAAATTCACGTCGTTATAGCGGATTTCGCCCTTGATCTCAGGAAGTTCCACGGCGTCGGGCTTGTCGTTGATGTCGGGGTCCAAGTCGAGGACTTCGAAAATTCTCACGCCGGCGGCCATGGCCCGCTGCAACTGGCTGTACTGCATGGTGAGCTGGCGGATGGGCTCGAAGAAGCGCTGGATCCAGAAGGCGAAGGCTACCAGGGTCCCGACCTCGAGCGCGTCGAGGCTGAGCAGGTAACCGCCGAACAGGACCACGCCAATGCCGATGCCGAGACCGATGAGCAATTCCACCATCGGTTGCAGCATTCCGGAATAGCGGGCGGCCTCGAGGTTGGCGTCCAGGTACTCCTGGTTGAGAGTACGGAAGTGGGCCATGTTCTCGTCCTGGCGGTTCAGGCTCTGGACGACGCGGACGCCGGTGATGTTCTGGTTGTATTCGCCGTTGACCATGGCGATGGCGCGGCGGATGCGCATGAAGGAATGGCGAGCGAACCGCTGCCAGTACATCATGATGACCGTGAGGACAGGGACAACGAACATGCAGACCAGAGCCAACTTCCAGTTGACGATGAGCATCAGGGCGATGATCGCGCCCACCGTGACCAATTCCGCCAGGGCCAAGGCCAGCAGTTCGAAAGTTTCCTGGAGTTGCAGGATATCGGACTGCATGCGGGACATGACGCGTCCGATGGGAGTTCGGTGGTAGAACGCGTTGGACTGGTTCTGCAGGTGGCTGAACATGCCCGAACGGAGGTCGTAGAGCACGTGCTGGCCGGTGCGGGCGATGAATATGAACTGCAATCGGTTGGACAGGAAGTGGATAACGGTGATGACCATGAAGGCCGCGCCGATGACGTGGACGCGGTTGACGCTACCTTCGGCGATGGCCCAGTCGATTCCGTACTTGATGAGGAGCGGGATGCCAGCGTTGACCGCCGCGTACAGCAAAAGGGACGCCAGGGCGATCAGAGCATAGCCCTTGTAGGGCTTGATAAAAGACATGAACCGCATTACGACGCGGTTGTCATACACGCGACCAACCACATCCTCATCGGTGAGGTTATCGTTGGTAGGAGCGAACATGCTGTCTGCGGAGGTGCCGCGCATCCCCCGCATCATGCCGCCGCCCATGCCTCCGCCACCGCGCATCATAGGGCAGCCCTCCCGTCGGCCATGGCCGGTACAGCGGCTTCCAACAGGACTTCTTCCTGAGGACGCAACTGCAATTCGTAGATGCTCTGGTAAATGCCGCCGGAACGAATCAGTTCCTCGTGATTGCCGCGCTCGACGATGTTGCCCTTGTCCAGGACAAGAATCTGGTCGGCCTCGCGGACGGTGCTGAGCCGGTGGGCGATTACGAAGGTAGTTCGACCCTTCATTACCTCCACCATGGCGCGGTGTATCTGCCGCTCGGTCTCCACGTCGACGCTGGACGTGGAGTCGTCGAGGATCAGCACCGGCGGATCGATGAGGATGGTGCGAGCGATGGACAGGCGCTGGCGCTGACCGCCGGAGAGTGTAGTACCGCGCTCTCCGACCCAGGTGTCGTAGCCGTGGGGGAGAGCCATGATCTGGTCGTGCAACTGGGCGATCTTGGCGGCACGTTCGATGTCATCGTGGGTGGCGCCCTTGACGCCGTAGCCGATGTTATCCCTGATGTTGGCGCTGAAGAGGTAGACGTCCTGGTGGACGATGCCGACGTTGTGGCGCAGGGATTGCAGGGTGAATTCGCGGATGTCCTTGCCGTCGATGGTGATCTGTCCGTCGGTAACGTCATAGAACCGGGGGAGAAGGTTGACGACGGTGGTTTTCCCGCTACCGGGGGCGCCGAGGATGGCGGTTACCTGACCGGGCTTGGCGTCCAAGTCCACTTCTCGCAGGGCGGGAGAGCGATCTTCGTAGGCGAACCCGACCTTCTGGAACTGGACGTGTCCGTCCGGGCGGCCCATTTCAACGGCATCGGGACGCTCCGACACCGGGGAGCGGGTGTCCAGCACGTTGAACAAGCGCTGGCCCGAGGACATGGCGCGGGAGTAGGTGTTGATGATCTGCGCGGACGCGCGGATGGGGAAGGTGAGCTGGTTCAGGTACAGGAAGAACTTGGCGAGATCGCCCGGCGTCAGGTTGCCGTCAACCACCTGCCAGCCGCCGTACCAGAGAACGACACCAAGGGCGAAGGTGAAGTACAGGGTCATCCAGGCGCTGTTGGTGCCCTGCATGCGCTCGGCGTCGTAGTATTCGACCCTGAGTTCCTCGGCCTTGCGGTTGTATTTGCGCCTTTCGAAGTTTTCGGAAGCGAAGGCCTTGACCACGTGCATGCCGGCCAAGTTTTCCTGTAGGACCGTGACCGACTCGCCCATGACCTCCTGTACGTGGAGCCACTTGCGGCGCAGGGCCCGCATGACGATGGACGAGCGGACGACGATGGCGGGCACGAAGATCATGCTGACCAACGCGAGTTCCCAGTTCAGGAAGATCAGGATGAACGGGATGGCGACGATCCGGACCACCACGTCGAGGGACCGGATCATGCCCATGTTGACGAACCGGCGCATCGCTTCGACATCGGCGGTGGCGCGGGACATCAGGTCGCCGGTATGTTCCTTGTCGTGGAACGCGAAGCTGACGTTTTGCAGCTTGTCGTAGAGGAGGTTGCGACAGTCGAAGGAGACTTTTTGCGAAAGCGACTCGGTGGTGTAGGTCCGTGCGAAGTCGCAGAAGCCGCGGCTTAAGCTGACCGCGAGGATGCCCACGCCGAAGAAGACCAGGGCGGCCACCGTGAAATCGGCACGCAGGAACCTGCCGGTCTCCGGATCCTGGACGACCATTAAGTCGATGGCGTTGCCGAAAAGCCAGGGCAGCGCGAGGGAGAAGCCAATGGCAGCCAGCGCGGAAACGTACGCAAGGGTCAACCGCGCCGGGTAGCGGGCGGCCATGACGATTATGCGAATGAGGACGCTCATTAGCGGTTGGGTCCCCCGGTCTGGGGGATTGCCAGACCCTGCCCTCGGATGAGGGTTGCAGAGCGTGTCGCGTTACGAGATTCGGCGACCGCGCGCCCTAGGGTTACGACCCATGGCACGATTGGAAAATTGGATACCATAGGTCGTTGAATATACACCTGCAACGCGGCGAGGGCAAGTTTGGGCGCGGCGATTTTGGACGACTTCAGCCAGCTATGCGAGCCAGGGAAAGCACGATAGCCACAGACATGCCAGCGAACCCAAGTAGAACGGCTACGGCGAGACCCACGCCCCATTTGGCGAAACTGGTCTTGAAGTCGGCGATGCTGACCCCAAGGTCTCCGACTTCGTTTCTTAGCCCGGAGATTTCGCACCGTAGCTCGGCTAGTTCCCCCTTCAATGCTACTAGTTCGTTTCTAACGTCCGCGATTTCGCTGTGCACTTCGGCGAACCTGAGCCCGGTCTCATTTCGCTGTTCCCGCAGGTCGGCTTTGGTTGCCAATTCACCCGTGACGATGTTGGCGATCTCTTCGGTGAGGGCGTCGGCCTGCTGGTCCGGGAAACCGGCTTCCAGCAAACGCCGGCGCATTCTCAGAGTATCCAGCAACATTGCGGTCCCGTTCCTTGTCCGAAGACCTGGTTATTCCCGGTCCATACGATCCGGCGCGGACATGCCCATCAAGGTGAGAGTGCGCCGAAACGCGACCTGGGCGGCTGAAACCAATTTGAGGCGGGCGAGGGTCAACTCGTTGTCGTCGGGGTTGGCTGAGATTACCCGGCAATTCTCGTAGAAGTGGTGGAACGCCGTCGCGAGTTCCATTGCGTAGTGGGGGAGATGGTGGGGTTCCAGGTTCTCCGCGACCTGCACTATAAGCTCAGGAAGGCGGAGCATGGTGCGGATTAGTTCCAACTCGTTGGGATGGGTCAGCAGGCTCACGTCGCCCTGGCTGTAGTCGATGCCGCGCTCATGAGCCAGGTTCAGGATGCTGGCGTTGCGGGCGTGGGCGTACTGCACGTAATAGACCGGGTTCTCCGAGGATTCGCGGGTCGCCAGTTCCAGATCGAACTCCATCTGGGTGGAGGGAGCGCGGGCGAGGAAGAAGTAGCGGCACGCATCAGTGCCGACCTCGTCGACCAACTCGCGGAGGGTCACGAAATCACCGGTGCGCTTGGAGGCGCGGACGGTTTCATCGCCGCGCTTGAGGGTGACCATCTGAGAGATCAGGACGGTGAGGTTTTCGGGCTCAATGCCCAACGCCTGGACGGCGGCCTTCATGCGGGGGACGTGGCCCTGGTGGTCGGCGCCCCAGATGTCGATGACACGGTCGAATCCGCGCTCGGCGAACTTGTTGTAGTGGTAGGCGATGTCGGAGGCGAAGTAGGTGGGTTCGCCGGAGGAACGGACCACGACGTTGTCGCGCTCGTCGCCGAGGGCGGTGGAGATGAACCAAAGGGCGCCGCTGCGCTCGGCCAGGTGGCCTCCCTCCCGGAGCCGGCCGATGGCGCGGTCGTAGTCGCTATTGGGCGAGTCAGGATTCTGGAACAGCCAACGTTCGCTGAACCAGTTGTCAAAGGCGACACCGATGGCGTCGAGGTCGTCGCGGATGAGGGACACCATCTTTTCGCGGGCCACGTCGCCGATCTCGCGGACGGCGGTGGCTTCCCGGGATTCCAGATAGCCTTCGCCGTTGGAGTCGATGATCTCCGAGGCAATATCGGCGATGTAGTCACCCTGATAGCCATTTTCGGGCATCTCGGCGTCGTGGCCGAGGGCCTGGCGGTAGCGGGTCCAGACGGAGCGGTAGAACGCTTCCATCTGGGAGCCGGCGTCGTTGATGTAGTACTCGCGGGTAACGTGGTAGCCGGCGGCGGCGAGGGTGTTGGCCAAGGCGCTGCCCAAGACAGCGCCGCGAGTGTGTCCCACATGGACGGGACCGGTGGGGTTTACGCTGACGAACTCCACCATGACCTTGCGGCCGGCGCCGACGTCGGATGCGCCGAAGGAATCGCCGGCGGCACGGACCGCCTCTACCTGCTGCTGCAACCACGACTCGCTGAGCTTGAAATTGATGAAACCCGGCGGGGCTGGGGCCACGCTGTCTATTTCGGAGGAGCTCTCGATTCGTTCCGCGATAAGCTGGGCCAACTGCAGAGGGTTGGCCCGGGCGGCGCGGGCGAGGCGCAGGGGCAGGTTTGTGGCGAAATCGCCGTGCTCGGCATTGTTGGGCCGCTCGACCTCGATGTCTGGCACGGAATCGACGTTGATCGCGCCGTCGCGGTTCGCTTTTTCGAGGGCCGCGGCCACCGCGTTGGCAATGGTGTCTCTGACTAGCATGTTGGGCAATCCGACCAAATTTGCGGGTGATCGAAGTAGGGGTTATATGTTAGCACCGGCCCCGGTGGGAAGATTCGTTATCCCTCGGCGAGTTGGAACCACAAGCCGTGGCTGCTGGCCGGGTCGATGTTGGCGGTGGTGTAACCGCGAGGGCTTTGGGTGACGCCGCCCTCGCCGCGCAGGGCGTTGCCCTTGGCGGCCAAGTCGGAGGCGACCTGCCGGATGTTGTCCACGCCGAACGCGACGTGATAGACGCCGGGGCCGTGCTCGGCCAGGTGCTTGCCGATGCCGGAATCCGGGTCGAGGGGTTCGGTGATTTCGATGAGGGTTTCGCCGACGCGGTAGAGGGCGTCCTTCATGCCGCGGTCCTCGATGGTGTGCAGGTCCTCGGGTTCCATGCCGAAGTTGGCGCGGATGTATTCGACCATGTCATCGCGACTGCTGACGACGTAGTGGATGTGGTGCACTGAGTTGAACATGGTGGCCTCCTGTAGAAGGTGGGCTAGCCTTCGGCGATCTGGAAGGGGTAGCCCAGCGCGCTGGCCGGGTCGATGTTGGCGGTCATGTAGCCCTCGGCGCTTTGGGACATGCCGTTTTCGCCGCGCATCTGGTTGCCATTGGCGGCTAGCTGGGCGGCCTTGTCGGCGATATCTGTGACGCCAAACGCCATGTGGTAGGGGCCGGGTCCAAAGGTATTGAGGTACTGGCCCATAGCGGACTCTGGGTCCAGGGGTTCGGTGAATTCCACGTTGGTCTGGCCGACCTTGAAGATGGCGTTCTTCATGCCCCGGGCGGGGAAGACCTCGATCTTCACCGGGGTCATGCCGAAGTTCTGCTGGATGTACTCGGCCATGGCGTCGGCGTCGTGGACAAGGATCCGGACGTGATGTATAAACTCGAACATCTTTCCCCCTTGATGAGCGAAGGCAGGTGACGATTTTGGAACGGCGGATACTGCTGGTGGGCGGCGACGAATTCCGGCCGGCGGCAGTGGGAATGGACCGCCACGTTTTGAGTTTGACGGGCAAGGACGCTCCCCGGGTGGCTATCATACCAACGGCAGCGGCTCGCGAAAACCCGCAACTGGCGGCGTCGAACGGCATCCGGCACTTCAGCGGATTAGGGGCGGACGCGTACAGCGTTGATGTCATACAGCGTGGAGACGCTGAGAACCCGCGGATGGCGGCACTACTGGACGGCGCGGACGTGATCTACTTCACCGGAGGCAGCCCGGAGCACCTACACTCGGTGCTGGCGGGATCACCGCTATTGGAGGCGGTGAGAGCGGCCAATGACAACGGCGCAGTATGGGCCGGGTCGAGCGCGGGGGCGATGGTGCTGGGCGCGGTGATGCGGCGTCCGTCGTCTGGGTCGCCGGTTTCGGCGGCGTTGAATATTGTGCCGAACGTGATGACGCTGCCGCACCACGAGCGCAGCGACCCCGAGGCGGTGCTGGCGCAGCTTGCCGGCAGGGATTTTGTGGGCCTCACGGTGTTGGGGATCGACGGCGGGTCGGGGGTGTTGCTGGAGCCGGGCGGAGCGACGGCGCTGGGGAGTGGGAACGTTACGGTGTATAGGGATGGCGCGTGGCGACGGTACGCCGGGTTGGAGCCGGTGCCCGGGCTGACGGTGGAGGGGGCGACGGGGTAGGCGACGCAGCGCAGTATAGGGCCTTCAAATTTCCACCCTCACCCTAGCCCTCTTCCGTCAAGGGAGAGGGGACTTTTTATGCGCTAGGCGCGGCGGTTGCGGAGTTCCTGCCAGACGGCGTTGGGTGAGACGCCGGCGGAGGCCATGAGGGTGAGGGTGTGGTAGAGCAGATCGGCGATCTCGGCGGGCAGGTTTTCTGTATCCCCGGTTGCGGCGGCGAGGGCGGTTTCACCGGCTTCCTCGATGACCTTCTGGGCGACGCGGCTAGGGCCTTCAGCCAGCAGTTGGGCGGTGTAGCTGTCCTCGGGCATTTCGCGCTGGCGATCCTTGATGATGGCGAACAGTTCGTCGAGAATCCGGGGGCCGCCATCGGAAGCAGTGTAGTCCTCGGGGAGGTCGTCCATGCGGTTGAAGAAGCAGGTGATTTCCCCAGTGTGGCAAGTCGGGCCGTCGGGTTCGACTTTCAGGAGGATGGTATCGCCGTCGCAGTCCACGTACCACTCGCGGAGGTTGAGGTAGTTGCCTGAGACCTCGCCCTTGTGCCAGAGGTCCTCCTGGCTGCGGCTGTAGAACCAGACCTGGGTGCCCTCAACGGTGCGCTTGAGGGAGCCGGGGTTCATGTACCCCAGCATGAGGACCTGGCCGGTATTGATGTCCTGAGCGATGGCGGGGACCAGGCCCTTGTCGTCCAACTTTACTTCGGTCATTTGCTCTGGCTCCTGGGGACGGGCCGGCGGATCCACGGCAGGAAGCTTGCATCGCCGGCGGCTGGGATTCATGGGTTGGAATTGAGGTTGGCCGAAATTGGGATCTTTGGATTCCTGCTTTCGCAGGAATGACGGTTGGGTGAGGGTAGCCGGTTTGGGTGAGGGTAGGCCGGTGGGCGCTGGATCAGCCTTGACTACGGAGGGATCTAATGGTGATCAACCGAGGCCGTCGAGGACGGCGGGCAGTTCGAGCAGGTCGCGGACCTGGGCGTCCGGCGCGGGCAGGTCGGGATTGATGGGTTCGGCGCGTCGGTTGATCCACACCACCGACATTCCGGCATTGCGCGCGCCCTTAACGTCTTCGAACTGCTTGTCGCCCACGTAGACGCACTCGGCCGGATCGGCCTGGAGTTCGTTGAGGACGATCTCAAACAAGCGGGGTTCGGGTTTGTAACACTGGCCCCCTTCGGATGATACGACGGCGGCGAATTTAATGGGGATGCGGGCGACGACCGGGTCAAGATAGGCGTCGTCGGCGTTGGACAGGACGGCCAGGCGACGTTGCTGGCCGAGGATGGACAGGGCTTCGGGAGCATCGGGGAACAGTGGGCGAGCGCCCAGATCGTCGATGGATTTTCGGGAGGCGGCCATCGGATCGCCGTGGAGGTTCAGGTCATCGAACGCTCGGGCGAAAGCGTCGGCCCAGCCGTCGAGGTATGAAATGAAAGGCTCGTCCGGGTCGATGCGGCGGGCTCGGAAATTGTTGGAGCCGAAATCCCAAGCCTGCCGGAGGGTTTCGGGATCTGTGTCCAGGCCCTGCTCCGCGATGATCTTGACGAAAGACTGGCGCCAGTGTTCCGGCCCGTCCTGCGCTATCGTGTTGAACATATCGAAGATTACGGTGGTGATAGCGCTCATGTAGCTGCCTCGTGATTTAGCGATTCCCCCTCACCCCAACCCTCCCCCGCCAGGGGAGAGGGAGTTACGGGATGGCGTCAAATTCGCATGGGGATGCCGCGGTCGGACAGGAAATCCTTGGCCTGGGCGATGGAGTAGGTGCCGAAGTGGAATATGCTGGCGGCCAGCACCGCGTCGGCCTCTCCGTCGGTGAAGGCGTCATATAGATGGTTAAGACTGCCGGCGCCGCCGCTGGCGATGACGGGGACGGGAACGGCGCGGGAGATGGCGCGGGTGAGCGGGAGATCGTATCCATCCTGTTGGCCGTCCTCATCCATGCTGGTGAGCAGGATTTCGCCGGAGCCGAGGGAGACGGTGCGCTCAGCCCATTTCACGGCGTCGAGGCCGGTGGGATTGCGGCCGCCGTGGGTGTAGACCTGCCAACCCGAGGTGCCGTCCAAGCCGATGGTCGCGTCTTTGGGTTCAGGATAGGATTCGCCGGGGACGACGCGGCGGGCGTCGATGGCGGTGACGATGCACTGGCTGCCGAACTGCGCTGATCCCTGCACGACCAGTTCCGGGGTGTTGATGGCGGCGGTGTTGACGGAGACCTTGTCGGCGCCGGCGTTGAGCATGCGGCGGACGTCCTCGATGGAGCGGATGCCGCCGCCGACGGTGAGGGGGATGAAGACCTGCTCGGATACGGCGCGCACGACGTCGACCATGGTATCGCGGGAATCGCTGCTGGCGGTGATGTCGAGGAACACCAACTCGTCGGCGCCTTCCTGGTCGTACCGGGACGCCAACTCCGCCGGGTCGCCGGCGTCGCGCAAGTTGACGAAACTGGTGCCCTTGACGACGCGGCCGGCGTCGACGTCAAGGCAAGGGATGATGCGGCGAGTCAACACGTGGGGGTACAATCCGCTCAAGGGAAATCGGCGGACAGTATAGCATTTGGCCGGCGACCGGGTTGGTCCCGATGCCGTTGATTCAACCGTAGTGGGACGCTTGGTTCAAGGGATATTTCAAGGGGATTTACCTCCGTTGGGGTTGGCGGTTGGTTTGGTCAATTCGGCGTCAGGTTGTGGTTCGGGTTGCGTGTTCCGCCTGAGGCGGATGAACTCTGCACGGCCAACACTGTTTTTGCTTGCGCAGAAAGATATCGTCCTAGGCTTCCGTGTCCTCGCGGGTAGCCGGCCAATGGTACCGGGGCAGCGCGAGCACGGGGCGGTGGTAACACCCGCTGGGTTCCGGGAGCTTGATCGCGGAAAAAGACGATTCTAGGCTCCTTGGGAACCTTATTCTGCTATTGGGTAACCGACAGGCCGTTATGCGACCCGAACCTTTTTGACACCTCGCCATGTTTGGTAGTTTGGTGGCTGCCGCTGCATGCGATGCGGCGACCCCGCCCCGGTTCTCGAGTGCCGAGCGGGGAACCTGACGAATACAGGATAGAACGTGGGTGCGACTTGGGGCAACGGGCGGGTGTCATTGTTGGGAAATCAGTTATTTTTCATGGATGTAAAGGATGGACGGGATTTTGTTTTTGGATTGGAGATGGGTCGCTTTGCTTCATCACACCTTTGCGCAGGGTTGTTGAGGGTAAAGTGCGTCGCTATTGCCCCAGGCGGTTGGCGGACATAATATGTCGGGCGAATCGCCGGTCCAGAGTGGCCGGCACCTGGAGGAATGGAAATGGCTCTAACACTTGCAGACAGCAACCGGATCATGGCGGCGGCGATAGCCAAGGCCGAGGAACTGAACATCAAGGTCAGCGTGGCCGTGGTCGATTCGGGCGGACGGCTGGTTGGCCTGCAGCGGATGGACGGCGCGATCTGGGCGTCGGCGTACGGCTGCCAGGGCAAGGCCGCGGCATCAGCGGCGTTTGGACGTCCGAGCGGAGAGATGCAGGATCGGGCGAACGCTCCGACGCCGGCGGGCATCAGGGAACGTTCCGGTTCGGAGATGATCTTCGGGCAGGGCGCGGTGCCCATTACCAGCGACGGGGCCGTGGTTGGCGCGTGCGGCGTTGGCGGCGGCACCAGCGAGGAAGACGAGCAGTGCGCGGCGGCAGGAGCGGCTGCGCTTTAGAACAGGGTCGCGAAGATAGTCTCACACGTACCGCAGCCCTCTCCCACCAGAGGCGGATCCGCCAAAGGCGGACAGGCTCGCACGCCAACCTCTCCCGACGGGGGCGGACGTTCCACTCATCATGGGAGAGGGGATTGAGATCGTGACCGCCGGGGCGGGCACCGCTCCTCTCGAGCGGGCGAGTGCGTGAATGCAGATTTCACCCTCACCCTAGCCCTCTCCCATCAAGGGAGAGGGTTTTTGATTTCGGTTGTGCAGGATTCCCGCACGCTGGGGGTGGATCTATGACTTTCGCGGGAACGACGGACTTTGTGGTGGGATTGCGGGAACGGAGGTGGGTTTAGGGGACAAGGGCGAGGACGCTGGCGGGGGAGCCGCTGCCTCCGACGAGGGGCAGGCGGCCAATGATCAGCGTGGCTCCGGTGGCGGGCAGTTGGTCTAGGTTGTTGAGGCACTCGAGGACCAGGGACGATTGGGCCAGGGCCAACCTGCTGACCGATAGTTCGGTGTCCATTCCGGGGTCGATCCCGTGGGTGTCGATACCCAGTCCGGAGACGTGTCGCCACTCGAGGAGGAAGCGCCCGGCTTCCATGGTGAACCCGGGGGTGTGCATCACGCCTGCGGGGTCCGCGTTGATGAACCGTTCCGGCCGGTCCCAGAGACGGGACCAGCCGATGTTCATCAGGACGACTGCGCCGGCTGGCACCTGTCCGTGGTTGCGCTCCCACTCGGCGACGTCCCTGGCCGATAGCGTGTAATCGGGATTCTCGGACGCGCGTTCACTTATGTCGATGACGACGGCGCTCACCACCAACGACCAAGGTTGCAGAGCGTCCGGGCCTGCGCCGTCGGTGTAATAGGTTGAAGGCGAGGCAAGATGAGTGCCGCTGTGCTCGCCCATGCTGAACTTTCTCAGGAAGTAGCCGTGGCGGTCGGGCAGGGCAACGTCTTGAAACTCGACCGCCGGGTCGCCGGGCCATACGGGAATCTCAGGCGCGATGGGATGGCTCAAGTCCACGACGCGGCGATAGGCGATAAGTTTCTCTGACTCGCCGGACAAGGATCAGACGCTCTTCACGCGGCGGCGGCAAAACGGTCCGGGCCCGAACAGACGGGGCCCTGGGTGTCGACGGGCATCATTTGCTGCATCTGGGTGGAGTGCCGGTCAACCCAACGCATCGCCGACGGGAAAGTGCGGGCCGCGCCGAGTTCCGCGACCTGGCCGAACTCGTTGCGGCCGTAGATGACATACGAGATGCCGGGAATTTCACCGTGAATGAGGTAACCACGGTAGTACACCTTGCGTCCGGAGTCCGGGATGGTGGTGGTGCGGATGGCGGTGGTGGCTCCCATGATGCTGGCATTGCTGAACATAACAGAAAATACTCCTGAAGCGCCCAGTTGAGGGCATTTGTGCTGTCTGTATGTTCTAGCAAACGCGCGTTCGCTGTCAATGACATTTTGACACGTTATTTTCGATTTTGTTTTCTATTTTGCGGACTTGGCTACCAAGCATAAGGCCGGCCAGAGGGCCGGCCCGTGATACATCATGGAACTAGCGTTCAGCCGGATGCCAGCCCGGCGATGAACGCGTCGGTGGATACAGCTTCCTGGCTGGAGGTGGCCATGTCGCGCACCATGACGGTGCCGTCGCGCACCTCGTCCTCGCCCAGGATCAAGGCGGCCGAGACCCCGAGAGCGTTGGCCTGTCGCATCTGGCCGCGCAGGGCACGCCCGCCGTTGGCGAGGATTGCGCCGACGCCGTTGGCGCGCATGCGGTTGGCTAGGCGCACGCCCTCGACGCGGGCTTCCTCACCTATGGTCACGACGATGTACTGCGGGGAAGGTTCGTTGGGCACGTCGACGGCGGAGCGCTGGACATTCAAGGCCAAACGTTCGATGCCGCTGCCGAAACCGATGCCGGGGGTGTGCCGACCGCCGAGTTGTTCGATGAGGCCGTCGTAGCGCCCGCCGCCGAGGATGGTGGACTGGGCTCCCTCCACTGCCGGTTGGATCTCAAAGACGGTGCGGGTGTAGTAGTCGAGGCCGCGGACGAGGCGGTGGTCGACGCGGTTTTTGATGCCCATAGCGTCGAGGTAAGACTGGACGCGGCCCCAATGCGTGTCGCAGTCGGCGCAGAGGCACTCGGTGGACTTGGGGGCTTCCTCGCCCAGGGCTCGGCAGGTTTCGACCTTGCAGTCGAGGAGACGCAGCGGGTTGCGTTCGAGGCGGCCTTTGCAGTCCTGGCACAGATGGGTGTGCTGGTTTTCGTAGTAGGACTTGAGCGACCGGATGTACTCGGGGCGGCACTCGGGACAGCCGATGCTGTTGGTCACCAGGGTGATGTCGGAGAGGCCGATGTCGTGCATGAAAGTCCAACCCAGTTCGATGACCTCGGCGTCCACGGACGGGTCGGGGTCGCCGATGGCCTCGACGCCGAACTGGTGGTGCTGGCGGAAGCGGCCGGCCTGGGGGCGTTCGTAGCGGAACACGGGGCAGATGTAGTACATACGGACGGGCTGCGCCTGGTTCTGCATACCGTGCTGGAGGTAGGCGCGGCAGACGGGAGCGGTGCCCTCAGCGCGGAGGGTGAGCATGTCGCCGCCGCGGTCCTCGAAGACGTACATCTCCTTTTCGACGATGTCGGTTCCCTCGCCGACGCCGCGGATGAACAGGCCGGCGTCCTCGAACATGGGGCTGTCGATGCGGCCGTAGCCGAACCGGCGGGCGAGGTTCATCGCCTTGCCCTCGATATAGCGCCAGTATTTCTGCTCCGGCGGAAGGCGGTCGGTGGTGCCTCTTGGGGACTGGAAGGTAGGCATGGCGGTGGCGGCTGCTCCGTGGTTTTTGGACGGTGATGGCTAGTCGGGCCGGGTTTCGGATTGGCCAAAAAGAGCTTGTTCCGCGTCAGGGTCCAACGATACCCCGTGCTCCTGGAGTTCTCGCTTCACTCGGGCGCGCTCCTCTTTCCGCCCCTCTTCCCGGCCTTGCTCAAGCCGTTCTTCCTGGTAGGTTTCCCACCATCTCTTGTAATCCCGGTAAGCTGAAAAGATCATTTTGACCCCCAAGTAGAAAACCAGCGCGGTGGGAAACAGCAGGGCCATCCCCGCTATTATCACCCCGTCTTCTTGTTCGGTCAGCCTTTTGAAAAATCTGATTGCCGGCCAGCCGCCGCAGCGGTCGCACCGGGCAATAGCGTCCGCCATCAGGATACTGGCACTTATCGATATCGAACCCTCAACGAACGCCCACGGCGTACCGCCAGTGTTCGCAGTCAGTATATCACCCGATGCTCTGTGGTCACGGCGACGACGCCGGGGCCGCATTACGCTTTGCCCTCCGCTTCCAACTGGGTGAGTTCCTCCGGGGTGAGGCCGCCGATGTCGCAGAGGATGTCGCGGTTGTGCTGGCCGAGGGTCGGCGGAGGGTTGGCCGGCGTGTCTTCGCAGTCCGTTAGCTGGACCGGGGTGTTGACGGTGCGGAACGAGCCGCCGAAGGTGTCGCCGCTGTCGACGAACATATTGCGCGCCTCGAGATGAGGGCAGGCGTCGAGGTCGGCGGTGTCCTGGACGATGCCCATGGAAAACCCGCAGTCCAAAAGGTGCTGGTTGAGTTCGCGCTTGGGGATGTGCTGGGACCATTCCTCGATGATGGGCACAATGTTGGTGAAATAGAACTGGCCTGACACCCCGCGACCCAAATAGCGGGGGTCCTCACCAAGCTCGGGGCGGCCAATGAGGTTCCACATGGCGCGCCATTTGTCGTCGGCGTTGCCGGCGCCGGCGAGGACGACATAGCCGTCGGATGCGCGCAGAGCGAGTTGAGCGGAGAACATGTTCTCGCGGGCGGTGGTGGTGATCTGGCCGTTGGTCTGATAGAGGGGCATGCTGCTGGTGGTGTGGGCGACCATGCAGTCGTACATCGCCATATCGACGTGCTGGCCCTTGCCGGTCTTGCGGCGGGACTCGAGGGCGAGCATGACGCCGAGGGCGGTCCAGACGCCGGGGACGGAGTCGCCCATGTTGTCGCCGACCATCTGGGGGCCGCTTTCGGGGGTGCCCGTGGAGATCATCCAGCCGCCCATGCCCTGGACGCAGGGGTTGTTTGCCGGCCAGTTGGAGTAGGGGCCGCGCAGGCCGTCGCTGTCGCCGTAGCCGGAGATGCTGGCGTACACCAGGCCGGGGTTGATCTCGCTGAGGCGTTCGTAGGGATAGCCGAGGCGGCCCATGGCTCCCGGGCCCCAGTTGTCCAGCAGGACGTCCGAGACGCGGAGCATGTTTTCGAAGGCGCGCTTGGCGACCGGGTCGCGGAGGTCGAGGGACACGCTCTTCTTGTTGCGGTTGACGCCGAGGTAACGGGCGCTGACCTGCCCGCCGTCGGGCCCCTGGACGAAGGGATCATTCAGGCGCGCCTGGTCGCCGCGGCCGGGACGTTCGATCTTGATGACCTCGGCTCCCATGTCGGCGAGGATCATGGAGCAGAAGGGGCCGGCCACGATATGGGTGGCGTCGAGGACGCGGAGGCCCTGGAGGGGCAAAGGCTGGAGTTGGGGGTTAGTTTGAGATTGGGTGGTCATAGTGGGCTCCGATGACGCGTCGGGGTTGGTGGAATCCAGAGGAGAACAGGTTTCCGCCAACTATACAGACCACCTTGAGACAATCAAAGACTGATGGGTATTTCGTAGGGTGTTGGAGCCCTATGAGTATGGGTCCGGGTTTGACAATTCTTTGGGCATCCGCCTAAAATTATCGTTACGCAGTTCGTGCTGCGTTTGATGTGGCCCGGTGGTGTAGCGGTTAACATACTGCCCTGTCAAGGCAGAGATCGGCGGTTCGAATCCGCTCCGGGTCGCCATTACCTAGACGACTCAGTTCTGACGGCTCCCCTCGTTGGGGGCCGTTTTCGTTTGTATTGGCGCTATTGATAATGTACGAGCATTGACATTACCGACAGTGATTATCTAGAGATTTGACACCTTGGAGAGTCGGCAATAAACTCGGCGGCGGATTTCTTCGGTCGGTTTCCTCAACGATGACGCGGGGTTGCGTCGGATAGGATAGGGGGCAACGCAATGATTCGAGTGATTCCAGTGGTCGCGCTGTTGTGTCTAGCGGTAGTAGTGATCGCCTGCGGTGGTGGCGGAGATACAGGGGGTGGCGGTGGTGGAGGTGCGGCCAGCGCACCTGCGGCGACGGCTGCGCCGGAACCGACGGCAATGCCTGAACCTACCGCCATGGCTGAACCCACTGCTATGGCGGAGCCTACGGCAATGCCAGAACCGACAGCGATGGCAGAGCCCGAAGCGACGGGCGAGACGGAGTTGGTGTCCAGCGGCTACCATTTTGATTTTCAGTATGTGTGCGTGAACCGGACGTTGCGCCCGTGTCAGTTGGTGGAAGAGTTCATCGAGGGCGTGGAGGAGCGGACCGAAGGGCAAATCCACATCAATCTGAGCTCGTACCCTGAGCTGGGCATCAGCGGGTTCGACATGATCCGTCTGATTGATGACGGTACCGTGGAGTTCGGCGAGATTTACTCCGGATTCGTGGCCGGTGACTTCCCCATCTTCAACATCACCAATATCTGGGGTCTGGCGGATTCGCCGGAGCAGTACCTGGAGATGGTGGCGGCGGTGAAGGAGGACCTTTATCGCATCGTGACGCGCGAGAGCGGCGGGCAGGTGGTTTTCCGCAACTTCTATCCCAGCCAGTACTTCTACAGCAAGCGGCCCTTGCAAACCATCGAAGACTTCGAGGGGATGAAAACACGGGTGCACAGCCCGGTGCTGGGCGACCTGATCAGCGCGCTGGGCGCGGACGACCAAACGATGGCGTTCGCAGAGGTGTACACGGCGCTGGAACGCGGAATCCTGGAAGCTGGCGTCACGGCGGCGTCGGCGGGATACGGGCAGCGGTGGTATGAGGTAACGGACTACCTGACGGGGCCGTTTATCGGGTCGTTCGCGCAGACGTTCATCACCATCAACGGCGACACGTGGGCGGAGATTCCCCCGGACCTACAGCAGATATTGCTGGAGGAAGGGCTGAAACACGAGCAGCGCAACCTGGAAGCAGTGTACGTTTGGGACGACGAAGCGGTGGGGCAGAATATCGAGGAAGGCATGGAGTACAGCGAGTTCTCGCCTGAACTGCACGTAATCCTCAAGGAGGCCGCCATCAACGAGGTGCTGCCCAAGTGGATCGATAGGTCGGGAGGGCCGGATTCGGAGGCGGGCCAGTTGTACAACGACTTGATCGCGCCGATCTCGGGCGTTGTGGTCAATCCCGACGGGACGGCGAGTCGGCAGTAGGCTGCCTGACATACGGTTAATTTCGGGGGCGGTCCGGAAGGTCCGCTCCCGTTTTTTGACTGGATGCGCGTCCGGGTGAGTATCGAAACCAGACCTCGCGACCGGCACCGGGGGCCAACGTTTGTTGACGCTTGCCGGGTGCGCCGTTACCATCGCGCCACGCAAAAATTCATCATTCGGAGGGATTTGTAGATGAAAGCAGCAGTTTTGCGCGAGGTGAACCAGCCCGTTGTAATCGAGGACGTGCAGGTGGATGCGCCGGCGCCCCGCGAGGTGTTGGTTAGGACGGGCGCGTCAGGGGTGTGCCACAGCGACCTGCATTTTGTGGAAGGTCTGTACACCACGCCGATGCCTTGCATCCTGGGACACGAAGCGGCCGGCACGGTTGAAGCGGTGGGCGAGCAGGTTAGCTACGTGCGGCCGGGGGACTCGGTGATCATGTGCCTGTCGGTGTTCTGCGGGACGTGCGAATTTTGTACCCGAGGCCAACCCTACCTGTGTGACCGGAGGGCAGTGACTCGCAGACGCAGCGATCCGCCGCGGTTGCGTAAGGACGGAGAGGCCATCACGCAGTTTGCGCAGCTGGGGTCGTACGCGGGGGAAATGCTGGTGCACGAGAACGCGCTGGTGAAGGTCGAGGACGACATCCCGTTCCCGCAGTTGGCGTTGATCGGGTGCGGCGCAACGACCGGCCTGGGCGCGGTGCTGAACACGGCGCGGGTCGAGGCGGGCAGCACGGTAGCGGTCGTCGGCTGCGGCGGCATCGGCATCCACTGCGTGCAGGCGGCGGCGTTGGCCGGCGCGTTGCGCATCATCGCGGTGGACACCACCGAGGACAAATTCGCGCTGGCGCGGGAGTTCGGCGCTACGGACGTGATCGACGCGACGACGGGCAACGTGGCCGAGCGGATCGTGGAATTGACCGGCGGCGGCGTTGACTATTCGTTTGAGGCCATCGGGTTGAAGCAGACGGCAGAAGACTGCTACAACATGCTGCGACCCGGCGGCATGGCGACCATCATCGGGATGGTTCCGGAGGGGGTGAAGATTGAGCTGGACGCGGGGAACTTCCTGAGGCGCGGGCGGGCGATCCAGGGCTGCACGATGGGTTCCAACAGGTTCCGCACCGACATGCCGCGGTACATCGAGTTCTACAAGCAGGGACGGTTGAAGCTGGACGAGTTGGTGACGCAGGAACTGCCGCTGTCAGAGATCAACCGAGCCTTCGCGGACATGAAAGCGGGCAGCGTGCGGCGGAGCGTGATCACTGACTTCGAGAACTAGGGGGAGACTGCGCCGGCGCACATACGGTGGCGGAAACTGCCTAGGGGGACCTATTTCAACAAACTTAGCAACAGAGTTCCATTTTGAGGGGATACCACCATGAACGACCAAGACGTGACTTATCGGCACCTACCGGAACCCACCACCGGGCATCCTGACCGAGCATTGATTTGGGAAGCCGAACAAGCTCTCCAAAATATCAGTGCGCTAAAGGAAGATCCTGACATCCGGAATGCCTTCTTGAAGCGCCTGGACGAGTTCGGGGAAGGGCTGGAAAGGGCGGGGCTTCTAGTTCTGAGCACGGAGCACAGCATCGCGTTCATCGGTGACATCGGCGTAGGCAAAACTACGGCTCTATGCCGAGTAGTTGGCCTTGAAATACCTACTCTGGATGGTTCGATTCCTGTGCTCGAAACAGGCGGTGGGGGTACCACCATCTGTGAAGTGCATATTGCGAATGGCCCAGATTATGCTCTTGTCGTAGAGCCCAGAAGTGACGACGAACTCCGAGCGGAGGTGAGAGAGTTCGCGCGCCTGATGATGTCCTCGTCTGAACCGGGGGCAGATGACGAAACAACCGGTGCCAGAGAAGATGACGAAAAAGCAACCGTCGCTCGGGAAGTAGTGACTGCTATACGGAACATGAGCGGCCTTCGGCAAGAGATCCAGAGAAATCCCGACGGTACCATTAGCGGCAGCGTTGATCATGCTCGCGCATTGGCCGAGGAACTCAAAGATGTTGACGCTTTCTCTGACGCGATCTGGACTAGGATGGAGATCTGGAAACGAACTAGCTGCGAACTTGTGTACTCGGATGCTTCCGGCAAAGAACCGTTGGCTTGGCTGCAAGAAGGGTTCAGAATGCTGAACCTTGGACGGAATCCGGATTTTTAGCTACCGAGGCGCATCGATATGGTCCTGCCACAGAGGATGTTAGATGACACAATCTTGTCGCTTCAAATCGTAGACACGAAAGGCATCGATGGAATTGCCGAGCGAGAAGACTTGGCGACGCACTTCGGCGAGCCAAACACCATTGTGGTGCTTTGCTCTAGTTTCAACGATGCTCCTGCAACTTCCGTACAACGGCTTCTGGAAAGGGCGCAGGAAGCGGCCTATCCCGATCTAGAAACCAAATCCGCAATTCTGGTGCTGCCGAAGCACCAAGAAGCCCGTGCGGTCAAGGACGGTTTGGGTGATCCAGTCAGTACTCCATCCGAGGGCTATTACATCAAAGGAGATCAAGCTCGGTGGGCGTTGCAAGCTGCGGCTCTTCCTGTCGTCCCCATTGGGTTCTTCAACGTCTTTGACGACGAAGCCCAACGGTGCAGAGAGTTCTTGCTGGAACGTGTTGCCGATCTTCGGGAGATGCACCGCACACGACTGGAGGAAATGACGTTAGATGCCCTTGCTCTACTGGAAAATTACGAGAACGAGCAAATCAGGGAAGTGCAAAGGCAAGCCGCTACGCATTTGCGGGTTTGGTTGGACAACAACCGAGAAGTCGCCAGCTTACCCACCAACGTGCAAGACAGTCTGCTACAGGCTATCCGCGCTAGGCACCATATGACTGTGCGGGCCAGCGTCCGACGCAAAGGGATTTGGACGAACTTGGATTACTTGCATGAGCTCAGTTTTGGGGCTCGCGCCATGGCCGCCAACGCTGTGACGTCTAAACTCAACGCCTTCCAAGCAATTGTTACGCACTTGCTCCAGAATCCGGACTTGGAAGAAGCTTCGGGCCTGTTGCGGGAATCCCGCCGAATTATGGAAGCGGGAACTGAACAACTACTTGGACGCATTCAGCGCTTTGGCCGGGACGTGCATACTGATTTCATGGTGCCTGATGAGCAGTTTTGGGATCGTTGCATCAATGAGCGTGGGCAAGGATCCTACAGACGGATAATTGCCCACCACGATCAATGGTTTGAAGCCGACCGGCACCAAATCACATCGCGAGCTGAGGCGATGGTTCGGGCGGAATGGCAGTCCATCCTCGAGCGTGTCGCAGCGATCTTGGTCAACGACGAGGATGATGCATAATTCGCACTCATATGCGGACCTCCAGCAAACGTTGGACAGGTTGCGACTTACTTACTAACGAGCGTGTGACTGGAAAATGCAGGCTCGTCCGGCAGCATGGGACGGAGCCGCCCATCGGAACACCATGCGCTACCAGATTCGCCCCTGCATCAGCGAGCGGGATGTGTGGCATATTTTGCCCAGCGGCGCGGCTGAAAAATGAGGGCCAGGAGTTTGAGTAAAGCTACGAGGAGCAGCCGGAGATGGGAGAGGGAGTTACGGAGGACTAACCAACGCACTCGTCAGTAGATGACGCCCGCGTCTTCGAGTTCGGCGATTTCGGGGGCAGTTAGGCCGAGGAGTTCTCCGAAGACGTAGGCGTTGTCCTCGCCGATGTTGCTGTATTTGCCGAATGCGATGGGTGTGCCGGACATCTTGGCGGGGATGGACCAGGAAACGCTTTCGCCCTCGACCCATTCGGTGGCCTTGATGCCGCGTTCAGCCTCCCAGTACTGGGTGTCCTGGTAAAAGTCGCGGGACTTCAGGTGCTTGCTGGCGTTGAGGTCGGCGCCCTGGGAAACCATGCCGGCGGGGACTCCAGCGTGTTGCAGGCTGTGCATGAGTGCGGCGGAATCCTGGGAGACGGTCCATTCGGTGATGGCTGCATCGAGTGGGTCCTGGTTGCGGCGGCGGCCAATGCGGGTGTCGTATTCGGGCGCGGATGCCCAGTCCGGGTCGCCCATGACATTGCGGAACTTGGCCCATTGGTCATCATCGGCGATGGAGATGGCGATGAACCGGTCCGGGTCGCCCGAAACGGGGTCGGGAGCGCACGGATAGACCCCGTGGGGAGCGGCCCAGGCGTCGCGGTTGCCCCGGCGTTCGGGTGGCCGATTGTTGACCTGGTAGTCGAGCAGTGCGGGGCCGCAGGTGGCGACGCCGGACTTGAAGATGGACGACTCCAGGGTAGCGGTCTTGCCGGTGAGGTTGCGGCGCATGAGGGCGGCGATGATGCCGGCGGGCTGGAAAACGCCGGTGTGATAGTCGGAGTAGGAGGTGTTGACGACGCCGGGCGGGTCGCCCGGGAGGCCGGTCATCAGCGAGACGCCGGAGAGGTGCTGCACCAGGATGCCGAAGGACTTGTAGGTGTAGTAGGGGCCGTGGCCGCCGAGGCCGGTCTGCCACATGATGATGGAGTCGGGGCGCTGCTTGCGGATTTCGGGGAAGTCGATGCCCCAACGGTCGAGGACGTTGCGTCGGAAATTGGTCATGAACACGTCGCTGATGCGCACCATTTCGAGGATCAGGTCGCGGCCGGCGTCGGTGCGGACGTCGAGGGTGATACGCCGCTTGCCGCGCTGGTACTCGGGCTGGCCGGCGCCGCGGGACCAGGCGGGGATGAAGGCCATCTCGTCGAGGACTTTGTTGGTCTCGACCTTGATGACCTCTGCGCCCAGGGATCCGAGGATGCGGCCGGTGAGCGGCAGGGCGACGTAGGGGCCGAACTCGACGACGCGGATTCCGGAGAGGGCGTTGGGGGTGGTGCTGGCATCGGTCATGCTTCCGGCTCCTCGGTGTGGCGGTCGAAGATGAGGTTACGCACCTGGAACGTGAACCCGGACAAGACGTCCTCGCCCGAGAGAGTTTCAGGGTTTTCCAGCAGTTCGGGACCGTCTTGTGCAAACCGGTAGATGTAGACGTGGCGATTCCGCGGGTCGATACCCCAACCCAAGTGGGCCCCGCCGTCCATCCATTCCTGCATCTTGGCGAGGAAAGGAGACAGGCGATCCGTGCGGGAGCGAACTTCCACCACGAAATCCGGAGCGCCGTTGATGGTCCCGCGTCGTTCGGACGGGGTGAGGTTGTCGTACCGTTCCTGCGTAATCCAGGCGGCATCGGGAATCAGAACCGCTCCGCTGGACAGTTGGAAGCCAATGGTTGACGGATAACTCATGCCGCCGTTATTGAGCCGCCAGTTGCCCAGGACAATGATAACTTGTCCTTCGTCGGCGCTACTTTCAGAACCCGGTGGGGCCATTACGATCAGTTCTCCTTGGGCGGAATACTCGAACTGCCAGCCCGGGTTGTCGCTGGACAACTGGCAAAGGCGCTCACCGAAATCCTTGGCGAGATGGTTGACGCCGAGGGCGGTGAGGTTGAGGCGCAGTTCGCCCACCAGGGACCAATTGGGCTCCGGGGGATCTTGAGTTTCTACAGTGTCTGCCGGCTCCGGTTTCACTGAAACCATTACGCAAACCTCCGTTTATCTTCAGCTAAATGATGCCATCGGAGTTGAGGGCGGCCAACTCCTGGGTGGACAGGCCAAGCTCGCCCTGGTACACGGCCGCGTTGTCTGCTCCGAGGGACGGAGCCGGACGGTTGCGGGCCTTTACGTCGTCGCTGTGGAAGATGCCCAAGGGGTATTTGACGGAGCCCATGGCTGGATCGGTGTGCTCGATGTCGTACCAGAATCCGGACTCGGCGAGTTGAGGGTCGGCGAGGAGGTCGGCAACTTCATTGACAGGGAGAAACACCAGGTTGCGACGCTGGCCCTCGTGGAAGAGTTCCTGGACGGTGAAATTCTCGGCGAATTCGAGGAACAGGGCGGTGATGATGTCGATGTGCTCAGCGCGGTCCTGGTTGCCGCCGCGGTAGGCTTCGTTGAGCACCTCGTCGTTGCCGGTGACCTCGTGGATCCATTCGGCCAGGGCGTCCCACTCCCGGGGCGTGATGACGCCGGCGGCGATCCAGCCGTCCTTGCAGGGGTATGCGCCGAGGGGTATGACCAGCGTGGAGTTGGTGCCGACGCGGGTGACGTTTTGTCCGAGTTTGCGCCAGAGGAGCGCGGGATGGGCGTCGGTGTAGTAGGTGATGAGGGCTTCCTGGGACGATACGTCGATGTGTTGGCCCTGACCGCCGCCGAAGTCGCGATGGTACAGGGCCGCCAGGATGCCGACGGCGGCGTACTGTGCCGCCGGGTAGTGGCTGTGCTCGTTGCCCTGACGCACGGGCGGCTCGTCGGGTTCGCCGGTGATCTGCATGTAGCCGCTGGCGGCCATGACCACGAGGTCGTCGCCCTGATAATCGGCCCAGTCGCCGGTGTTGCCGAAGGGCGTTACGGAGGCCATGATCAGGCCGGAGTTGTCGGCGCGGAGGGCGTCGAAGCCGATGCCGAGGTCGTAGAGGTAGTGGCGGTCGAAACTCTCGATGATGACGTCGGCGTCGGCGGCGAGGCGGCGGAACAGGTCGCGTCCGGATCGGGATTCGAGGTCCAGGGTGATGGAGCGCTTGTTGGTGTTGTAGAACAGGAAGTCGAGGCTGCGGTCAGGGTCGGGGTTGTCGTCGGGAAATGGGCCGAGGTGGCGGGACGGGTCGCCGGTTGGAGGTTCCACCTTGACAACATCGGCGCCGTAGTCGGCCAACAGACGACCGCAGAAGGCGGCGCGGCGGTCGGTGAGATCGAGGATGCGGTAGGGCGGAATCAGGTTTTCGCCGGTGTATTCGTCGAAACGCGGCATGCGGCCAACTCCGGTTGCGGGTGGGAATGGGTTGAAATGTATAGCGGGCGTTGGGCTATGTCAAAAGATCGGGGGCCGAGCCGTGCGTGGCAATGGTTATAATACGCGACGTTTTTGGAATCTGATTTGGACCATCCAACCGACATGCGGAGTTTTCATGTCCACAATGCACCCCACCGACATCAATGCCGCCCTGATCAACCTGCTGCGCAAACGTTCGCCGGCGTATTGGCAATCTACCACCATTGGGCTGACGCCCGAATTGCGGCCCATCGTCGCGCTGCAGGACACGCGGACGCTGCCGTTCGCCGAAAGCGAGCACAGGCCGTCGATCCTGCTGGTGGCTGGACTGCGCGGGGATACGGCGGACACGCCGCGCATTCTGGCGGCGTTGGAACGGTTCACTGGCACGGCGGCAGCGCAGGCTTCGGGGGTCGCGTTGTCGGCTATCGTGGCGGCCAACCCGGACGCGCTGGCCGGCGGGGACTGGGAAGAGGAGGCGGCGAACAAGGTGGACCTGACCAATGGGTACCCGCCACAGGACGGGTTCTACTTCGACGAAGCGGCGCCGGAACGTCGGTATCTATGGCGGTGGATCTGCTACCACGCGGCGGACCTGGTGGTGGAGGTGGCGCTTTCGGACGACGACAGCCACGAGACGAGGTGGGAAGCCAATGCCGCCGCAGAGGGTGGAAGCGTTGCGGCGGCGGTGAATGCCGTCCCGGTGGGCGATGATGACTCGTTGGTGGCGGCGCTGGGACGGCCGGCGGATGACATGCCGGGGGTGTTACCGGCGCTGTGTTTGACGACTCATTGGACCGGATTGACCGACGCTTTCAGGGAACTGTGGGCGTTGACCGGGAAGGATGCCGACGTGCCCGCCTCGCCTGGACGACTGGAGCTGGAGGCGCGGCGAGAGAGAACGCCGCTGGAGATCGCTCGGATCCTGGCGGGGCGATACGGGCACGCGCTGGACCCGGTGAACTACACGCAGGGGGTTGGAATCAGCGGACGGCTCCGGTTGCGGGAACTGGATAATGGCGGCGAAGATCCAACGGTGGAAATCGCGGGACTGATCGCGCACATTGCGGCGGACCCGGCTGCTTACCTGACCGATGTGGGCGGAGCGGCTTTGACCGGCGTGGTATGGGCGGCACGGCTGGCGGATTACACCGGAGACGAAACTTACCGACGGCTGTTTTTCTACGCGGCGGACCGGTTCCAGGCGCGTGGTTCCAACGAGGCTCCATCGCCTTGCGATCCCGATTTTCGCGTGGAGGACATGTTCATGTGCGGAGCGATGCTGGGGCGGGCGTACCGGATTTCAGGGGATGCCAAGTACGCCGACCTGTTGGCGCGGTTCCTGATCGACGGCGGAGACGTGCAGGACGGCAGCGGGCTGTTCAAGCACGCGCGGTCGGCGCCGCATTTCTGGAGCCGGGGCAACGGATTCGCCGCGTTGGGCTACGCCGAGGCGTTGACGTACTTGCCGCAAGAGCACCCGGCGCGGCCAATACTGTTGACGCGGCACCGGAGTCATCTGGAGGCTCTGATGCGACGACAGCAACCGTGGGGGACGTTTGGCGAATTGGTGGACGTGCCCGGCGCGTGGGGCGAATTAACCTCAACGTGCATGGTGGGATATGCGCTGGCGCGCGGGTTGAGGGAGGGATGGCTGCCGGACGGCGAGGATGAGGTGTATCGGGGCGGGTTGGAAGCCTGCTGGCGGGCGTTGTCCGAGCGGATCGACAACGACGGCGGCGTCGTGGACGGCTGCATCAGCACGGGGGTGATGCCGGACACGCGAGCGTACCTGGACCGGGCGGCGTTGAGCGGGCACGACGACCGGACGGGCAGCATGGCGCTGTGGTTCGCGTGCGAGATGGAGCGGTTTCGGAGGGCGTCGGAGTAGCGCGTGCTAGAATTGGGCATCATCGCCGTGTCTCTCGTGTGCGGAGGCGATTATGCTTACCCGATTGGAAGTCAACGGATTCAAAAATCTGGTGGATTTTGCGCTGGATTTTGGGCCGTACACGTGCATTGCCGGCCCTAATGGTGTTGGCAAGTCCAACATATTTGACGCCATCCGGTTCCTGTCGCTACTGACCGAGCATACCATCAACGACGCGGCGCTCAGAATACGCAATGCCGGCGAGGAAACCGGGGACATTCAGGACCTGCTTTTCTACGGCGGTGGGGAACGAGCCAGCCGTATGGAATTCGCGGCGGAGATGATTGTTAGCGACGCGGTTCGCGACGATTTTGGCCGCGAAGCCAAGGCGTCTTCCTCCTTCTTGCGCTACGAGGTCGCCTTCCGATACGAACCACCCTCTCCGACCGGCAGCCTGTTGGGTGGATTGACGTTGGAACGGGAGGAGTTACGGCCCATTACGACAGGACGCGCGGCGCGGCATTTGAAGTTCCCACACAGCAAGAGCAAATTCCGCGACAGCGTGGTGTTCAACCGCAGGCATGCGCGGAACGGGTTCATATCAACCCAGATTGACCCTGAAACAGAACAGACGGCTATCGTGGTGCATCAGGATGGCGGCTCGCACGGACGGGGGCGGCCCTCCCCGGCAGAGGGAGCGGTGCGTACCATCATCGGCACTGAGAACACTACGGCAACACCGACGATACTGGCGGCACACCGGGAGATGCAAAGATGGCGCGTCCTTGCCCTGGACCCGGCGGCAATGCGCCGGCCCGATCGATACACACAGCCTCCGGGTATCGCGGCTAACGGGGCACACATACCGGCGACGCTGCAGCATCTGTCGAACATCGCGCCGGAGCATGGCGACGATCCCCATGCTGTGTTTCAGATGGTGTCCATCTATCTGTCATCGCTGGTTCCCGCTCAGATGGTGCGAGTGATCCGGGACGAAGAGCGTCAGTTGCTGTCGTTGGAACTGGAAGAGTATTCGGGAGTGAAGGTGCGGGCCAATGCGATCTCGGACGGCGCGCTTAGGTTTCTGGCATTAGCGGCGGTGTGCGAATCTTGCTACGAAAGTGGAGTTTATTGCATTGAGGAACCGGAGAACGGCGTCCATCCGGATCAGTTGGCAGCTATGAATCGCCTGCTTCACAACATAGCCGTTGAAATAGACGAGCCTGTCGGCATTGAGAATCCGATACGCCAAGTGATAGTGATTACCCATTCGCCGTACTTTGTTCAGTTGCAGAACAAAGATGAACTGGTGCTGGCAAAAAGCCGAATGGCCCGTTACCCATCGAACAAGTTGACGGAGCATCTGATGCATTGCATGCCTTACCAAGGCACTTGGCGCTCCGCCGACGAAGGGGATGGCTTCAGCTTGCTATCGTTGCAGTCTTATCTGAAGCCACCGGAAGAAACCCAGATTGCGTTTCCTAGAGAATTCTGGGAATCGACGTGGTAGTGGCGTGCCTGTTGGTTTGCGAAGGCAGTTCGGACGCTCCGCTGGTCTCGCATATTCAGCGCCTGCTGGACAAATTCGGTTGTCATTCGTCAGTTTTCGATGTATCGACGAGTGGGCGACGGTTGGTCGACAAGGTACGGAATGGGCTAGCTCGTGCCTCGCACTATGATTTACTATTCGTACATCGCGATGCCGACCGCGCTGGCGTAGTTGCCAGATACCGGGAAATCGACGAGGCAGTCCAACAGTCCGGATACGGTGGCCCATGGGTGGGCATAGTCCCCATACGGACGACGGAAGCATGGCTGCTATTGGATGATACGGCAATCCGGGATACTGTTCGAAACCCTAACGGCCGAATACGATTGAACTTGCCATCGCCTGCCGAAGCGGAACGCCTGGCTGATCCTAAATCCGCGCTACGATCCGCAATGCTGTTTGCCGCGGGTGTGCATGGTCGTAATCGGCGAGAATTGGCCCGAGAGCTTCCCAATTTGCGAAACCGGCTACTGGAAAATCTTCCCATTGACGGCCCGCTGGAGCAAGTACCGTCATGGGTGCGGTTTCGGGACGACACTTTCGCTGCGTTGCGAGAAGTCGGGCGTTAGGGGCATACTCGCCCGATGCACCTGCTGATTGGATATCTGTCGTGGCGGCTGCCGTTTTATTATGGCTGGCTGGTGCTGGGGTCGGCCGGCAGCAGCATGTTCGTGCGCAACGCGGCGGGGAGTTTGACGTTCGCGGTATTCGTGCCGCTGATTGCCGACGATACCGGTTGGAGCCGGGCGTTAATCGGCGGCGCGGCGGCGGTGGGAGGTCTGCTGGCCACCGGAGCGTCGCCGCCGGTGGGGTGGGCCATAGACCGTTACGGGGCGCGCGTCGTGCTGGTTTTGGGCATCATCATCATTGGCCTAAGCACGATGGCGATGGCTTGGCTGTCGGTGCACATCGCCATTTTCTACGCCGCGTTGGCGATCGGGCGGATCATGTTCAGCAGTCCGTTGAACGTGGGCCCGGCGACGGTGGTGGGCCGCTGGTTCGTACGTCAGAGGGGGCGAGCGACGGGTCTGCTGTTCCTGTCCCACTCGGGCGGCATGGTGGTGTTCCCCTTGGTGGCGACGTGGGTGAGCGTGGTGTGGGGTTGGGAGACGGCGTGGATCGTGTTGGGGTTGATGGTGTATGTCATCGCGCTGGGGCCGGCTGCCTTGCTGATCGCGCAGCGTCCGGAGGACGTGGGGCTGCTGCCGGATGGGGACTCCCCAGATGATACCGATGAGGGTGGTGAACCAACGACATCGGCGGAAGCGCAGGCTGCTGAATCGGGGGTCGAATGGACCACGCGTGAGGCTTTGCGGACGCCGGCTCTGTGGGTGTTGGCGCTGGGGACCGGCTTTCTGTTCCTGCTGCAATCGGGTACCAATACATACCAGGCCGACCTGCTGCGTTCCAAGGGAATCGACCTGGCGCTGTCGCAGTTCAGCATCGTGATCAATGCGGTCGGCACGGGCGTCGGCAGCCTGTTGTGGGGGCGGGTACTGGAGCAGGTGCGGGTTTCGTACACCTATGCCATCGTTGCGCTGGTGATGGCGCTGGCGTGCGGGATATTCGTGATCGCGGACACGGTATTGCTGACATACTTTGCCGCCGGATTGTTCGGCGTGGCGGTGGCGGGGATCCTGGTGGTTCCGCCGGTGGCGTACGCCGGTTTCTTTGGACGGCAGTCGTTGGGCACGATCAGAGGAGTCACCGAGCCGTTCACGTCGCTGGGCCAAGCCATCGGCGCGGTGGCGTCCGGGTTGGTATTTCACCTGGCCGGCGGCTACGGGATCGCGTTCATCATCTACGCGGCGCTGGGGGCGCTGACGGCGGCGGCGCTGCTGCTGGCCAGGCCGCCCAGGCATCCGTCGGTGGCTGTTGCGGCAGTGGCGAGTGAGCCGGGGGATGGGTAGCGTTGGCTGGAACAATTTTCGGGGAGTCGTCACGCATCCGCTCTGAGGACTTGCCGCCAACGTATCAGGGTAAGGCACAAGATGTAATGTTCCCCCTCACCCCAGCCCTCTCCCACCAGGGGAGAGGGAGTTGTGTCTGATTGCTAGGGGTCGACGCGGCGGAGGAGGTAGGCGTCAGATGCCATGATGGCGTCGACGCGGGCGGGGATGTCCTCGAAGGCGTCTAGGTTGGCGCGGATGAGACGGCCGGACAGGTTCCCGCACTGATCGCTGCCGAGCATGACCGCGAGTTCGGCGGCGCGTTCGATGGATGCGCCACCGCCGGACGTGACCTCCACGCCCTTTTCGTACATCTCCATGTCGCCGGCTGCATAGGCCATGTCGCGCACCTCCTCCCACATTCGGGTGTGGATGGAGCCGGGGCTGATGGCGTTGACGGTGATGCCGGCGCCGGCCAACTCGACGCTGAGGTTCTCGGTGATGTTGACGATTGCGGTTTTGGCGGCGTCGTAGGACGTGTCGTTGGGGCCGCCGACGCCGGACATGTTGACGATGCGGCCGCTGCCGCGCCCAAGCATGTAGGGGATGGCAGCGCGGCAACCGTAGTAGGTGCCGAGGATGTGGACGGAGATGGTGTTGGCCCAGCGGTCGGGGTCGAGGGTCCAGAGCGGGCCGATCTGGCCGGTGTTGCCGGCGTTGTTGACCAGTGTGTCGATGACGCCGTAGGTCGCTATTGTCTGTGCGACGGCGTTCTCCACCTGTTCGCGGATTGTGACGTCGGTGAGGATGGTGATGACCTCGGAGCCGAATTGATCGCGGATGTCCTGGGCAGTTTCCTGGAGTTCGGCGTCGGTGCGGGCGCCGAGGGCCAGTTTCGCGCCCTCGGCGGCGTACGCGCGGGCAATGGCCTGCCCGATGCCCCGACCGCCGCCGGTAATGAGGGCGACTTTGCCGTCGAGTCGGTTGGTGTCTGCCATTGTCCGCCTCCAGTCCGCCGAATAATCGCTTCGAGCGATGGTACAATCGCGCCACATACTACACGATGGGAGTAAACGGATGGCTGATGCCACACAATCAGTAACCGAGACGGTGTCGTTCACCAGCATGGCAGCAGGGACCAAAGAGGATTACGAGCTGCTGGAACGTCTGGAAGCTGAGTTCGCTGCCAGCACGGCGGACCGAGTCCTGGAGCAGTTACGAGGGCTGGCCGGGTCACTGGGTGGATACAAGGTGGATCGGCTGGAGCACTCGCTGCAAAGCGCGACGCGGGCGTACCGAGACGACGCGGATGAGGAGATGGTGGTGGCAGCGCTGCTGCACGACATCGGGGATCTGCTGTCGCCGCACAACCACAGCGCGCTGGCGGCGGAGGTGCTGCGGCCGTATGTTTCCGAGCGAACCTACTGGATCGTGCGGCAGCACGGGTTGTTCCAAAGCTATTACTACGCGCACCATTTCGGCAACGACCGGAACTCGCGGGACCGGTATATCGATCACGAGTGGTATCAGGACACGGTGGATTTCTGCGAACGCTGGGATCAGTCGTCGTTTGATCCGGAGTATGAATCGCTGCCGTTGGAATTTTTCGAGCCGATGGTGCGGCGAATTTTCGCGCGCGAACCGTTCAGCGTTGGGAGAACGGGGTGAGTGATTGTGGCAACGGGATCTGCTGGCTCGCAACACTGCAACGAGTTGCAGCTTTTTGCGAATTCCATTGAACGACTGGATGAAGGGTTGGCGGTGATGAATGAGTATCCCGGTATAACGGTGGTTCGCGACGGTGTCATCAAGCGGTTTGAGTTCACCTACGAAATGGCGGTACGTTGTTTGCGCAGCCGGCTGCGGCAGGGATCGCATTCCGAGGCCGGCCGATTCGGTTATCGCACCACCATCAGGTTCGCTGCCGACGCTGGATTGATTGACGACCCGGTGGCGTGGATTGGCTACACCAATTCCCGGCAGAGTACCACGCACGACTATAACGAGCCGGTGGCCGCGGGCATCGCCGTGGACATTCCGCAGTTCGCCGGTGACGCGCGTCGCCTGCTGGAGCGGCTGTTGACCGGAACGGAGACCGATCTATGAACGCGCACAGCGAACGGCCATGCGAGGAGATAATTATTCCTACGCACTGGTTGGATATGGTGTGTAACATACTTCGGCAGTACGTGCCGGAGCGGGAAGTGCGCGCATTCGGTTCCCGCGTCACCGGGGGCAATCGTCCGTTCTCCGACCTGGACATCGCGATCTGTGGGGCGGAACCGTTGGATGACGTGGCTATGGTCCGGCTCAGGGACGCGCTGGAGGAGTCGGACTTGCCAATCAACGTTGATGTATTGGCCCTGCAACAAGCCGGGCCGCATATCGTTGATGCCGTACGACACAGCAGTATCGTAATTCAGAGCGGAAAGACACCCACAACGTGAGGATAACCATGAGTCTCGAAGGTAAAGTTGCGTTGATTACCGGCGCCGGCGGGATGCGAGGCGTCGGACGGGCGACGGCGCTGAAACTGGCGTCGCAGGGAGCGGACGTGGCGATCACGGATGTGCGCAGACAGGTGGATGATCTGCCGCCGGGTGAAGTGCGGGCCGAGTGGCAATCGATTGACAGCGTGGCGGAGGAGGTTCGGGAACTGGGGAGGAACGTGCTGCCGATCTATGCCGACCTGTCCAAGCCGGACGAGATTGAGGGTCTGGTGGCCGAGACGGTAAACCACTACGGCCGGCTGGACATAATGGTGAACAACGCCAGGGCCATCATCGGGCGGGACAAGGTTCCGGTGACCGAGCTTGAGGAGGAGGTGTGGCAGCATTTTCTCGCAATCAACACGACCGCAGTGTTCCTGTGCACCAAGCACGCGGGTCGCGAGATGGTGCGGTTAGGCAATGGCGGGCGCGTAGTGAACATCGCCAGCAACGCTGGCAAGCAGGCCAGCGCGGACGGGGCGGCGTATTCGGCCAGCAAGTTCGCGGTGATCGGGCTGACGCAGGCGTCTGCGATGGACCTGGCCCCGCATGGGATCACGGTGAACGCGGTGTGTCCCGGCCCGATCAACACGGACCGGATGAGCTACTGGGAGCGGGCGCAGGCGCAGGAACGGGGGATGACGCAGGAAGAGTTTCGGGCGCAGATCGTGTCGGCGTCATCGGAGCGCACGCCGCTGGGTCGGATCGCGGAACCGGAGGACGTGGCGAACCTGGTGGCGTTCCTGGCTGGGCCGGACTCGGAGCTGATCACGGGGCAGTCGTACAACGTGAACGGCGGGATATTATTCCACTGACGCCTCGTCCGTGTGGGAGCATGTGCGATGACGACGATGGGATACGACAACCCGTTTCCGGGAATGAATCCTTACCTGGAACAGCCGCGCTTGTGGCCCGGGGTGCACAACAGCCTGATTGCTGCCATGCAGGCAAGTCTTGGGCCGCAACTGCCGCCGCAATACCGACTGGAAATCAACGAGCGGTACGAGTTGGACGTTACGTGGCCGGTTGATGACGTGGCATCGAGATCCATTATCCCTGACTTGTCAGTGACCACCGAGCGCACCAATACTGGAGGCACTTTCCTTAAAGAGCCTGAGGGGGGCGTACTTGTGGCGACTCCTGCTCCCGTGAGGGTGACCTATCTGGAGGTGCGACAGGGTCCGGAAGACCAGGTAGTCACGGTGGTAGAGATTCTTTCTCCGAGCAATAAGACGCCAGGCAGCGGTCGTTTGGACTACATGCGTAAACGTGAGGACATCCTTGCGTCTTATGTCAACTTGGTGGAGATTGACCTGCTGCGGGGCGGCGAACCGATGCCGCTGACTACGCCCGTTCCCCACTGTCATTACCGCATCCTGGTCAGCCGAGAGCGGTGGCGGCCATCCGCCCGCCTGTTCCCGTTCATGGTGTGGGATACCATACCCAAGTTTCCGCTGCCGCTGTTGGAGGGCGACGAGCCGATTGAGGCTGATATTGGTCCGTTGCTGGCGGCGATGCACCACACGGCCCGATACAACATCGCCGTGAACTATGAGAATCCACCGCCGGGGCCGGTGCTCGGGCCGGAGTACCAGCAATGGATCCAGGCACGGTTGAACGCGTTTCAAGGCGCGGAGTGACCCCGGCGTTACCGATCAGCACACATGGCGCACCAGCGCAAAAGAGGTGGAAGCAGATGCAGTACGGAATCACCCTTCCCGGGCGGGGGCCGCTGGCCACGCCGGACAACATGGCGACCATCGCGCAGAAAGCGGAGGAGTTGGGATTCGACTCGATAGCGCTGGGCGACCACATCCTGGTGCCGAAGAATATTGACTCGGACTACCCGTACACCGAGACGGGCGAATTTCCCGGGTCGGCGTCGGGGCAGGCGATGGAGCAGATCACGGCGCTGGCTTTCATGGCCGGAGCGACGCAGAAAATCAGGCTGGCGACGTCGGTTTTGATCGTGCCGCATCGCAACCCGCTGGTGGCGGCCAAGGCGCTGGCCACGCTGGACGTGCTATCGGGCGGACGGCTGATCGTGGGCGTGGGCGTGGGCTGGTGTCGCGAGGAGTTTGAGGCCGTGGGCTGCGAACCGTTCGACGAGCGGGGGGCCGTAACCGACGAGTACATCAGGGCGTTCAAGGAGCTTTGGACGTCGGATGACCCGACGTTTGAGGGCAAGTACGTCAGTTTCTCAGACATCTGGTTCCTGCCCAAGCCGGTGCAGAAGCCGCACCCGCCGTTCTGGGTAGGTGGCGAGAGCCGGCCGGCGATCCGCAGGGCGGCGACTCTGTGCGATGGCTGGTATCCGATTGGGAACAATCCGGCATTTCCGGTGGGCACGCCAGAGGCGCTGCAGGACAGCATGGGGCGGTTGCGACGCACCGCGGAACGGGCGGGACGCAATCCTGATGAGATCCAGATCATCTACCGGTCGCACGACTATCGCATCACGGGAACGGACACCAGCGACGACCGCCGGCGTTTCGTGGGCAACAGCAATCAGATCGCGGGCGACATCCGGCACTATGAGGAGATGGGGGTCAGCTACCTGGTGCTGGACATCGCGCGGTTGAGCGCGGACGGCAACCTGGAGGAAACGCTGGGCCATCTGGAGGACTTCACGACGCAGGTGGCGGCGAAGGTATAACAATCCGTGGCGGCGCCAGTGGAGCCGCAGACCACAGGGGCGAACGGGGTCGGTGGGTTGGCGGCGATGCACGGCTTAATGACCCTGCTGATCCTCTCGGAATTCGTCCTTCTTCAAGCGGTGGCGGTTGGTGTAACCACGGTGGTATATTCGCTAATACCGGGGTTTGGATCCCGGCGCTCAACCGACCTTTGAGGAGTGGCGTAGGATTTTCCAGGTGGTCGGGCCCACCGTGACCGTATCGGGAGGTGCGGGAATCGTGCTGTCAAGCATCATATTCGACTGGCAGGCCCAAAAGGAAAGACAACGGGCCGAGACGATCCGCATCGAGGCTCAAGCTGAAGTCGAAGCAGCGCGTGCCGAGGCTCGCGCGGCCCAAGCGACCGCCGACGAGAGGGCGCAAACCATATTTGCTATGCGGGCTGAATTGGACCGACTCCACGAGAGGTTGGAGCGGTTGGAACGCAACGGGGGCAACAGTAGGTCCGCGTCGGCGTAGTAATGACGTAATGCCGTTCGCACTCACAGCGGACAATGCGATCCATTACCTCGTGGACCAGGGGTTAATCTCGCTGGAAGCCGCCAAAACCGCGAATGCGGAGACTCTGGGCGGCGGCGTTTCCAACATTGTCATCAAGGTGGAAGTGGCAGGGGACGCTGATGGTGGGCTGGTGCTCAAGCAGTCGCTCCCTAAGCTGAGGGTGGAAGATGATTGGTTCGCGGACCGGGAGAGGATTCATCGGGAGCGGGGGGGCATCGATTATCTGTCGCACACTCACGCGGATCCCGGGGGTTCGCGGCCGACGTGGACCGTGCCGAGGGTGGTGGATGAGGACCGGGACAATTTTGTTTTCGTGATGACTGCCGCGCCGCCGGATGGCGTCAACTGGAAAGAGCAGTTGCTGGGCGGGCACATCGACGTCGTGGTTGCCGAGAGGGTGGGATCGATGCTGGGCGAGATACATGGTGCGTCGATGGTGACCGGGACGGAGGCACCGGACGGTCTGAAGGAGTTTGAGGACCTGGACTGTTTCGTTCAGTTGAGGATCGATCCGTACCACCGGGCGACTGCTTTGGCGCATCCGAGTTTGGGGAATGTGCTGGAGGCTGAAGCCTTGCGCATGCTGCCGGATCCCAAGGGCAGGCGGGCATTGGTGCACGGGGATTTCAGTCCCAAGAACATCATTGTGAGTGGGCAGGGGAGTGAAGCGCGGGTGTTCCTGCTGGACTTTGAGGTGGTGCATCTCGGCAACCCGGTGTTTGACCTGGCGTTCATGCTGAACCACCTTACTTTGAAGGCGATACACCGACCGGAATGGGCAGGTGAATATTGTTTGTCGGCGCGCGGATTCTGGAGCGCGTATTTGCACTCGATCGGATCTGGAATCGGGGAGCCGCAAACTCTGGAACGCGACACGGTGCGGCAGATGGGGGCATTGCTGCTGGCGCGGGTGGACGGGAAATCGCCGGCGGAGTACATCACGCTGGATGGGGAGAAACGGCGCGCTCGGGAGATTGCAAGGGAGATGCTGACGGGCGGGGTGACGTCCTTGGCAGAACTGCACGAGCGGCTAGCCGATGTGCGTGCTGATGCGCATGGTGAGCTTGTCGAACCATGAGCGGGTGTGGGCTGTCACGCTAACACGGAGCGGGCGGCGGTTCTGACCACCACGTTCTAATGAACCGGGCACGGTTCGGAGACGCTTGCAAAACAGGTTGACAAAGTAAGACAGAGCGGATTCAACCCGTCCCGCTGAGGACCGGGACGTGTGGAGAGTCAGATTTCAGATGGAACATCCCCGCCGGTGCGTCGTTAAACTCACCGGCGGGGATGTTCCGTTTCAGCATTTCACGGCCCATATGATGATGAATGCCAGAGGGATGAGCAATGTCCATGCCCAGACGATCCGGTCGATGGCTTTGTTGTCTTTCTTGACTTGCTCCGATGGCCCGACAGGATCGGGTTGATTGTCATGGTCAGCAGGTGAATTCGGCGTGGTCAATGGAATCTCCTTTAGCCATGCACCTGGGCCAAAGGAGGCGTCATTGAATCCCGGGATACAAGCGGTTACAATCCCGCTTGCTTAATCGGCCCGGTTTCGCCTGCTTTGTCAGGTGATTCAGGCGCAACGCTCTGCCGTTGGTAGCGGCGGGGCGTTGTGATTAGATTGTGATGAGTGGTGTTGATGGACGGCGGAGCGGATGGCCTGCGAGTGAGCGGCAGCGGTGGCCCGCCATTAACTTGAAGTCCCCCTTGCGTTGGATGGGCGCTTGCTAGAGACGCGGACATCCCGACGGCGTGAGCCTGGGCAAGAGGGACACGAGGACCCATCTGTCACAAGCCCACACCCCGGCGGGCAATCCCCGCGTCTCTAGCGCCGCCAAATTACGCCCGTAGCGGGCGGGTGTCAAGCGGGAGAGGAAGAATCGGGGCCTCTCCGCTCCGGGGATTCCCGGCTGCCCGCTGGTCTGCTACCATCAAGGAAACACAATCCACTGAAAAATTGAATACGCAAAACCCGCTGCGCAAACAGCGGGCTAGCGCGGAACCTTCGCTATGAATGTGGCAGGCTCCAATCCCTGGGACAGACTGATTCTATCAGCGGCCCCGGATTGCTGGCAATAACCTCCCGCGACGGTTTCGCGCGGGAGGTTCTCTTTTTATGGCTGCCACAAAGTCCAAGAAGCCCAGGAAACCCACAAAAACACGGATACACAAAGCGGTTGCCGCCGCAAAGCGTACCGGCAACCTGCCCAATCGGGGGCGCAAAAGCCAAGCCAAAGCTTTCCTGCGAAAGATCGTTGCATAAATCCCGTTCATGCCGCCAACGCCCAGGGTTCCGCCGGTCGGCGCACCGCCATATCGAGCGCATCCCGATACTTGCCGGTTCGCAGCCGGGCCAGCATCGAGCCCGTGTAGGCCAGCAAGGACAGGGAAACGTGCAGGCTGACCTTTTCGATGCCCAGGTAGGAATGTTGGGCCAGCAGGCGGGAGCGTTTCAGGCTGCTGAACATCCGCTCAACGATGGTCCGGTGTTGGTAGAGTCGCGCCCAGCGCCTGCTGGCGCGTGGCAGCCGTCCGATGCGCCGGAGTCCGTCGCCCTCCCACGTCTCGTAGTGCTCGCTGTTGCACCGTGGACCAAGCCAAGGGGCCGTGTGTTGGAGAGGGCAACCGTTGTCGGGATTGCAGCGGAACAGGTGGCCCTTGCCGCGGTCGGTGCGAACGTACTCCATAGGCTGATTCCCCAAGCATTTTGGGCGGCCCTTGGTGTCGGTCAACCCCTCTCCATGATCGGTGTCCCGCATGTGGATGACGGCGAAGATGCGCCGGTCGTGGAGGTACTGATAGTTGGGCATCCCGTCATAGCCACGGTCGGCCATGAGATAGCGCACCGACGCGCCCGGGCAGCTGACGGCGATCTGGTCCACAAGGGGCGGCAGTTGGGGCGAGTCGTTGGCATTGGCAGGTAGGACGGACCACGCCAAGGGAGTGCCATAGTAGGCGTCGCAGACGGCATGTAGCTTGTAGCCGTAGAACATCTCGCCGCCGTCGGATTTGGCGGTCCGATGCCCCCAAAGGGCTTGCGGGTCCGCAGGCGGGTCGCGTCGGGGATTTCCGTAGGCCGGAATGTCGGTGGAGTCGATGGACACGTACCGCCCTGGGGAGGGCGCACCCTTGGGCAACTCGCCATCTTGCTTGAGTTGAATCAGCACGTCTCCCACACTGGCGCCCGCGCTGGCGACGGCCTGGTGAACCAAGTCCTGATGATTGACCAAGCGGGCAAGGAACCGCGAAAAGGTGGATTCGGAGGGGACGACGTCACCGAATCCGCAGACGTGGCGGAGAGCGGGGGATGCCTCCAGTTGAGCGATCAGGTCGCGGATGTACCGGAGACGGAGCAGGTATCTGGCGAGGACGGCACGCCACATGGATTCGGGCGTGTAACCCTTGCGTCCGGTCCAGCGGTAGTTGCCGAGCTGGGCGAGCAGGTCCCGGTCGTCGATGGTGTCGAGGATGCCCTGAATATCTTGCGGGCAGGGCGTACCGCGTGGTATCGTCCCCATTGAACGGCCCTCGGGAGGCAGTCGTATGGCATCGAGGATTGTTCATCCGACCCCGGGTGTCGTTAGCACTCGGGGTCAAACTTTTCACTTTTCGTTCCGAATCGTACTCCATGCGGGCGGCAACGGCAACGTCCCGCCCGAGTTTTGCAAGTTATTTACGAAACACATCAAACGCTGGCGTGTCAACGGTTGTCGGGCGTTTTGCAAGCGTCTCCATCTCAGCGGGTGCGGGGGTTGAAGGCGTCGTTGACGGCGTCGCCGAGAATGTTGAAGCAGAAGAACAGGAGGGTCACGGCTCCGATGGGGAACAGGATCAGGTGCGGATGGTTCATCAACACCTGAGGGCTACCGTTTTCGAAGAGCATGCGGCCCAGGCTCGGCACCGGCGGGAAAACCCCGACGCCGATCCAGCTCAGCACCAACTCGGCGCCGGCGACTCCGGCTAAACCGGCGGAGACGGAAACTATCAGCGGGCTGAGGATGTTGCGCAGGATGTGAACCCGAAGGATATGGGCGGTTGACGCGCCCATTACCAGCGCGGCCTCGGTGTACTGGCTCTCCCTGGCTTGCAGCACCTGGCCGCGTACCAAGCGGGCCATGCCGAACCAGCCGAAGATGGCCAATCCCACTGAGATGAGCGTGAAGTCCAGGACGCCGAGGCGAATGATCCAGTCGAGGCCCGTCGCGTCCTCGATGCGCTGAACAAAGATGAGCAAGCGAGGTCTAAACGCTGCCACGAAAATCAAAAGGAGCAGTATCTCGGGGAAGGAAGACGTCACCTCGCCGGTACGCATGATGATGGAATCGATCCACCGCCCCATGTAGCCGCTCATCAGCCCGAGAACGACCCCGAGGATCAGGGTGCCCCCCAGCAGCGAGGTGATGGTGATGATCACGGTGGTGCGGAGACCGAATATGACGCGGGTGAGCATGTCGCGTCCCTGCCGGTCGGTGCCGAACGGGTGGGCCAATGAGGGGCCCTGCCGGGTGTTCTGGAGGTCGATGGCGCGGAAGTCGTAAGGCGTTATCACCGGAGACAGGAGGGCACCGCCGTACATGAACACGATCATGGACAGGCAGAGCATGGCAAGCTTCTTGCGGGCGAGTCGGCGTAACGCCAGGCTCCAATAACTGTGTCCCCGGACGGGCCGGTCCTCCAGTTCGAGGAGTTGGCCGGCCGCGAGTTCGTTCTCGGACCAATCGGACAGTTGCGCGTCGTCGCCCGGAGTGTGGGCGTGGCCGTGCTCGCGGGTGGGCAGGCCGGAACGGTCAGGCAACATGGCCGGCTCCCAACCTGATGCGCGGGTCCAGATAGGGGTACAAGAGGTCCACGATCAGGTTCGCCAACACGAACAACGTGGTCGAGATGATGGCAAAGGCCATGAGCACCGGGTAATCCCGAGCGTTCAAAGCCTCGAGGGACAGCCTCCCCACGCCGGGGATCCCAAAGTAGATTTCCACGATGAACGTGCCGCCGGCCAAGCCGGCCAGAATGAAGCCGAAGCTGGTGGTTACCGGGATCAGGGCGTTACGCAGGATATGCCGGTATCGGACGGCGGTTTCGGACAGCCCCTTAGCACGGGCGGTGCGGACGTAGTCCTGGCCGACCACGTCCAGAACGCTGGCGCGGACGAGCCGGACCACGATGGCGATACCGGGCACGCCCATGACGACGGCCGGCATAACGATCTTGGGCGAGAAAAACCCGTCCCATCCGCTGGTGGGCAGGATGTCCAGGTGGAGGGCGAAAACCAGCAGCAGCACCGGCGCGGTGATGAAAACCGGGAGCGATTGAAAGGCCAACGCGATGGCAACAATCACGTTGTCCCATCCGGTTCCCTGCTTCAGGGCAGCCAACAACCCTACGGGGATGCCGATTCCGAGGGTGATGATGACGGCGGCCAGGTTGAGCTGCATGGAAACCAGGATGCGCGTGCCGATTACCTCCCGGACCGACTTGCCGCGAAACTTGAAGCTCTCGCCAAAGTCCAGGCGAGTTATCACGCCTTCCATGTAGCGAACGTATTGGACGACGAAGGGGTCGTCCAGGCCCAACTTGGCGCGAATGCGTTCACGCACCTGGTCGTTCTGATGCTGTCCCAACCAGATTTGCACGGGATCGCCCGGGCCAAAGCGGAGTAGGGCGAAGGTGATGAAGGTGACGATGATCACCAGGAACGGCAGCCAGAGCAGCCTTTTGATTACGTGAGCGCCCATGGAAAAGTAGTCTTACTTGGCATCGGCATAGGGTAGGGGCGAATGATTATTCGCCCCTACGTCACGGCCACTTGCGATTTTACTGGTTGAAGTAAATGTAGCGGTACTTGGGAATACTCATCTGGAGCAGGTAGTAGTCGGACACCTCCGGCTTGATCAGAGCGTAGCCTTCACCCCGGTACCAGGTCCACACCCATGGGGCGTCGTCGAGGACCATCTGCTCGACCTGGTTGTAGATCTCGAACCGACGGGTTCTATCCCACTCTACTCGCGCTTCTTCCAAGAGTCGGTCCACTTGCGGGTTGCTGTAGTTGGTGTGATTGTTCTGGCTTTCGCTGTGGAGCAGCAGGTCGAGGAAGTTCTCCGGATCGGGGTAGTCGGCGATCCAACCCAACTGGAACATCTGGTACTTGCGGTCGTTCACATCCTGCAGGAAGGTGGCCCACTCGGTCTGCTGGATGTCGATCTCGATGCCCAGGGCGCGCCACTGTTCCAGCATCACCTCCAGAGAGGTGGGAACGGTAGCGCCAAAGCTACCCGAGATGGTAAGGGTGATGCGCGGGAAATCTCCGCTGGCGAGAGCATCGGCATAGGTGGAGCTTTCCAGGAGTTCCCGGGCCAAGTCCGGGTTGTACGAATAGCTGCGGAGGCTTTCGTTGTAGGATGGGAAACCCGGGGGAATAACGCCGGTGGCTTGGGAGACGCGATTGTCCAGCACGTTCTCGGCGATGCTTTGGAGATCTATGGCATAGTTCATGGCCTGGCGCACCTTGGGGTCCTCGAAGGGCGGCTGGTCTACGTTCAGGCCTAGGTAACCCACGGTGAAGTCCTGGGCTGACCGGTGGAGCTCGGGGTTGAGCGGATCGTTAGGGTCCAACACGCGGGGGAGATCATCCAACGGCACGCCAGTGAGATGAATCTCATCATTCTCGTACATGATCATCGCGGTACCACCGCTGAGGATCATGTGGACGCTGTCGATGTGAGGCGGCCCGAGATGGTAGTTTTCGTTCTTCTCAAGGATCAGCAGTTCGCCGATGTCGTACCGGGCCAGCCGGAAGGGACCGGTGCCATTGGGCTGGTCGAGCCACGACCCGTCCTCGGTAACCTGGTCCTGATCCAAAACGTAGGCGGTCGGGTAGGACAGCTTGGCGAGGAAGTAAGCCTTGGGAGCGTCCAGGGTGAACTGGACGGTGCGGTCGTCGATGACCCGCACACCGCTGACCTCGTTGGCGATGGTGCAATCGCCGGCGGCCTGGGCGTCCTCGGAACACAGCTTGTCGCTGACGCCGACGATGTCGCCGAGGTAGGTCTCGGCGGTGGTGGAGAGGGTGTCGGGGTCGGCGGCGCGTTCGATGGACCACTTCACGTCGTGGGCGGTCACCGGGCTGCCGTCCTGGAATTTGGCGTTTTCACGTAGCACGAAGGTATAAACGAGGCCGTCATCGCTGACTGAGCAACTCTCCGCGAGGTCGAGAACCGGTTGATACCGGAGGTTCAGCGTTACCAATCCGCCGAACACCTCGTTGGTGATGACGCTGGAGAGGGAGTCACTCACCAGGTGCGGGTCAATGGTCGGTGGGTCAGCATAGAGCCTCACCAGGGTGCCGCCCTGGGGCGGCCGGTTATCGAAGGTCAACTCGGCTGACGGGGCGCAGTTCTCGCCGGTCACCGGCGCGGCGAGGGGCGCCACGGTGGGCACGGCTCCGGAGGCAGACGCCTGTCCCGGGGCGGTGGCACGGGTGGGAGCGGTCGTGGCGACGGCGCCCGGCGCAGATTCCTGGGTGGCGGTGGGTTCGGCTGCCGCCTGGGACGGCAGGGTTGGCGTGGGTTCGGAGGCGGATGGGACGGTGGCAGTTTCAGGGGCGCTGCCGCCACCACAGGCTATCGCGAGAATCAAGATGGCGAGCATTGCTGGCAGAATCAAAAAACGAAAATGGCTGAGTATCATGATCTCCTCCCGGGCAAAAGGGATGTTATGCGACGATACGGATGAGAGCCCGGAATCGGATTGATTGTATCCAGCGCAAGACATTGTTTCAACGTGAGGGCGTGCGAGTATGCGCCAGACGACGAGAGCATATGGCGAGAGCATATGTTGTGCGCATGGGGTAGGTGTGCTAACCTTGATTGTGAGCCGGCGGCGATGTGCCGGTTGGCTAACCGAGGCGAGCATAGCCAAGTGGTCGAAGGCGCCTGTCTGTGGCACAGGAGATCACGGGTTCGAATCCCGTTGCTCGCCCCACCATCCAATGAGATCGACTCAATCAGGGCGACGCGCCAAACCGCGCGCCTGTAGCTCAATGGACAGAGCACTGGGCTTCGGACCCAGGGGTTGCGGGTTCGAGTCCTGCCAGGCGCGCCACTCAAAAATTCAGCCGACGGCGAAAGCGCAACGTCGGCCTTTTTGTGTCGTGTCGGCGGTTGCTACCTGGGGCGGGCGTCCATGGTGATATTGATGGTGGTCTCGCCCCCGTCGCGCAGCACGGTAAACACTGCGGTATCTCCGGGACGGGTGTGCTCCACCACGTAGGCCAGCAGGTCGTCCATGCTGCGGATGGCAGCGCCGTCGATGTCGATGATCACGTCGCCTCCGATGGGGAATTCGGTCCCGTCGATCACCGTCAAACGATCCGAAGCCCTCAACCCACCGCGGCTGGCCGCGCTATCAGTCCCAACCGCCAGGATCAACGCGCCCCTGGTCTCGGGCGGCAGGCCCATGGCAGTGGCAATGTCGGGGCCAAGCGACGTGCCGCGAATACCGATGTACGGGTATTCGTAGTGTCCCTCGGAGATCAGGGCGGGCACGACGAGCTTGGCGAGGTTGACGGGAATCGCCAGGCCCACGCCGGAAAAGGCCCCGGTTTGGCTGATGATCTGGGCGTTGATGCCGACCAGTTCGCCATTGCGGTTGAGCAATGGGCCGCCGGAGTTGCCCGGGTTGGTGGCGGCGTCGTGCTGAATGACGCGAGGGATTGCGAAGTTGCTTTCCGACGGGCTGATGGTGCGACCCAGGGCGCTGATGACGCCGGAGGTCATGGAGAAGCCGCGGGAGAACGGATCGCCGATGGCGACGGCGAGTTGACCGGGTTTAATGGTATCGCTGTCTCCCAATGTAATGGGCGGCGGGCGGACGGACTCGTCGTCGATTTTGATCACCGCAAGGTCGGAGTCGGGGTCCCGGCCGATGACTTCAGCGTCGGTCAAGGTGCCGTCGCTGAGGACGACCACGATGCGCTCGGCAGCCTCGACGACGTGCCAGTTGGTGACCACGTGTCCATCGTCGTCCCAAACGAATCCGGAACCGCTGGCGCGCGAGAAAAAGTCGTCGGGCATTCCCTGGGGCATGTTGATGCCCACGGTCACAGGCTGGATGACGCGCAAACCGACCACGGAGGGGACCGTCTGTTCGTAAAGGCTGCTCATGATGTCGTCGTGGGCGGCGGCGATCTGCGCGGCGGTCAGTTGGACGGGGACATCCTGAGCGGGTTGGGCATTGGAGCCGGTATCAGCGGTGGCGTCCGAATCGCTGGAAGAGTTTTGTGGCTCTTCCTGGGGTTGAGCCTGGATAGAGACGGGCTCAGTGGGTGAGGCAGGCGCGACGGTGTTGACGGGCGGAGGGGGAGTCAAATCGACGACCGCGGGCGCGGACGCAGGTTCTCCTTGTTGACCGCAAGCCAAGGCGAGAATCAGGGCGACGGCTGCTAAGGCTACGGCGAATCGCATGGGAGCGCGCGAGATGAGAGGCAGACGGTCGCTAGCGTGCTTTGGGTTCAATGGAATATGCTCCGTCAGGGTCGGAAATGGATGACGTTGGTACATCCTATACGTAATCCAAAAATATTCAGATTGTGTAAAGCGCCTCCGGTCTGGGCGAACGGCCAATATGAGGCACACAAGGAAGGCACGCCACGGCGCGGCCGATGCTATACTACCGCCGGCGGATACGCCATGCCAATTGCGCATGAAACCGTTCCGCCAGCAACACGCCGACCCACACCCGATAAGGAGATAAGCGATGCTTTACGAACTCCGTATCTACGACGCAGTCGCCGGTCGCCTACCCGACATCAGCGGCCGATTCGCCAACCACACCTGTGCCCTGTTCCGGAAGCACGGGGTCAAGTACCTGGGGTTCTGGACCGACGAGATCGGGCGCAGCAACCGGCTGACCTACATCAACGTGTTTGACAGCATGGCAGACCGGGAGAGCCGATGGGCCAAGTTCGGCACCGATCCCGATTGGCTGGAAGTCCGCAAGCAGACCGAGGCGAACGGGCCGTTGGTCGATGCAGTCACCAACAGGTTCCTTCGGCTGACCCCCTACTCGCCCGAGCCAAAGGTCACGACGGCCGTGCAGGAGCTTCGCATCTATGAGGCGATGCCGGGCCGGCTCCCCGACGTACACAATCGTTTTGCCAACCACACCATCGGGTTGTTCGAAAAGCACGGCATTGAGAACGTTGGCTACTGGTCCGAGGACGTCGGCGTGAACAACGTGCTGGTGTACATGCTGGGATACCCCAGCCTGGGAGACCGGGAAAAGAGCTGGCGCTCGTTCCAGGCCGATCCGGAATGGAACAGGGCCAGGGCGGCGAGCGAGGAGAACGGGCCGTTGGTTCGCGTATCGCGCCACAGCATCATGCGCCCGACGGACTACGCGTTTACCAGCGACTAGACCATCCACGTCGGATTGATGAACCCGGTGCGGGGCGAGTGCATGGCTCGCCCCGCCTTGGTTTAATGACGGGATCGCGGTGATAGAATGGCCGCGTGATTCCAAATGGCCGCGGCCGGTCGGAGGGCTGGGCAGTATGTCGACGAGCAAGCAGGAGTGGCATGATGCCACCCTTTCCAGGGTAACCCAGAGGTTTGGGGAGCGGAGAGAGGCCTTTGAGACCGATTCGGGCCTGGGGCTGGATACGGTGTATACGCCCGAGGATGACGGCGCCGGGGATTACCACGATTCGATTGGGTACCCGGGGGAATTTCCGTACACGCGCGGCGTCCAGCCCAACATGTACCGGGGCCGCGTCTGGACGATGCGGCAGTATGCCGGCTACGCGACGGCGGCGGCGACCAACGAACGGTACCGGTACCTGCTGGAGAACGGACAGACCGGGCTTTCCGTGGCGTTCGACCTGCCGACGCAGATCGGATACGACAGCGATCATCCGCTGGCCGAAGGTGAAGTAGGCAAAGTGGGCGTGCCGATCTGCTCGCTGGCCGACATGGAGACTTTGTTTGAAGGGATTCCCCTGGACAAGGTCAGCACATCGATGACCATTAACGCCACGGCGGCGGTGTTGCTGTGCCTGTACATTGCGGCGGGAAAGAAGCAGGGGGTTGAGCCGGCTCAGTTGAGTGGCACGCTGCAAAACGACATCCTCAAGGAATACATTGCGCGGGGGACGTACGCGTACCCGCCGCGGCCGTCGATGCGGTTGGTGGTGGACGTTTTCAAGTACTGCGCCGAGAACGTGCCGCGGTGGAATACCATCAGCATCAGCGGTTACCACATGCGTGAAGCGGGCGCGACGGCGACGCAGGAGCTGGCGTTTACCTTCGCCAACGCGATTGCGTACGTGGAGGCTGCCGTGGCGGCCGGGTTGCCGGTTGATGATTTCGCGCCCCGCCTGTCGTTCTTCTTCGTGGCGCAGAACAACCTGTTTGAGGAGGTCGCCAAGTTCCGGGCGGCGCGGCGGCTGTGGGCCAAGATCATGCGCGACCGGTTCGGGGCCACGAATCCGCGCTCCATGATGCTCAGGTTCCACACCCAAACGGCCGGCGTCACGCTGACGGCGCAGCAGCCGGACAACAACGTGATCCGGAGCACGGTGCAGGCGCTGGCCGCCGTGCTGGGAGGCACGCAGTCTTTGCACGTGAACTCGCGGGACGAGGCGTTGAGCCTGCCGACGGAGGAATCAGCGCAGTTGTCTCTGCGGACCCAGCAAATCCTGGCGCACGAGAGCGGTGCCGCCGACGTAGTGGATCCCCTGGGCGGTTCGTGGTACGTCGAGAATCTCACCGACCGGCTGGAGGCGGGGGTGATTGAATACCTGGAGCAGATCGACCGCATGGGCGGCGCGGTGACGGCGATCGAGGACGGGTTCCAGGTACGGGAAATCGGCGAAGCCGCGTTCTCCCACCAACGATCCGTGGACGACGGTGACCGGGTCGTCGTCGGAGTCAACCAGTTTGTAACCGACACGCCGCCGATTTCCGATCTGTTGCGGGTGGATGCGGCGGCGGCAGCAGAACAGGTTGATCGGCTAAAACAGTTGCGGCGGGAGCGGGACAACATGGCCGTGCAGATCAGCCTGGCGCGGCTGGCAGACGCGGCGCGGTCGGAGGAGGCCAACACCATCCCGCTCATGATGGACTGCGTGGAGAAATACGCCACGCTGGGCGAGATATGCGAGGTGCTGCGGCAGGTATTCGGCGAGTACGAGCCTTCGGCTGGTCTGTGATCGGGGAGTCCCTGGGATGCTAGGCCGGCTGTGCTCGCTAGTAGTCCTGTGCTCTCTGCTGGTGGCTGGGCTGGCAGCGTGCGGGGGTTCTGAGGAGTTTAGACCTTCGGGAACGTCGGGTTCGGTTGCGCCCGCACCGACGGTTGCGGTGGCTTGGGATTCGTCTAAGGCGCTGCGGATAGGTACCTCGGCAGACTTCCCGCCGTCCAATTTCATCAACGAAAGGGGTGAAATCGACGGGTTCGAGCGGGACTTGGGGGATGAACTCTGCCGCCGTATGGGTGTGGAGTGTGCGTGGGTGCAGAACGACTGGGTGAGCATCATCCCCAATCTGCAAGCCGGCAACTACGATGCCATCCTGGCCGGGATGGCCGCGACGAAAGAGAGGGACGAGGAGATCGACTTTACCCGGGCATACCTGCCCAACACTCCGTCGGCATACGTTGCCTTGGCCGGCGCGGGCGATGACGCGATAAACGGGAAAGTGGCTGTGCAGGTCAACACAATTCAGCAGGACTACCTGGACGACGCCGGCATAACGCGGGTGATTTTCCTGCCGGGTGAGGATCCCGTCCATGCGGTCAGGAACGGAGAGGCGGACGCCGTGTTCGCCGACAAAATTTTCCTGCAGACCTTCGTGGACGACAGCGGCGGGGACCTGGTGTTTGTGGGTCCAGAGGTTGCTTTCGATTTCCAATATGCGAGCATCGGAGTGCGTGAGAACGACGGCGAGCTGAAGAGCAGGCTGAACGCGGCCATCGGCGCAATGAGAGATGACGGCACGCTGAACGATCTGATCAAGAAGTGGTTCGGCGAGGATGCCGAGACGTTTTGATGTCCTCAAGATGCTCCGAAGACGCCCTGTGATAAACTGCAATCGGAACATGGAGGGCCGTCAAATGGGCATCACCCGCATAACCGTGAAGATCAGAAACCCGGCGGAACCAGACCGAGTGTGGGAAGGGCCATTCCTAGTGGACACCGGAGCAATCGACTGTCTCGTGCCCCGGCAGCACTTGGAAAGCATCGGACTGGTGCCAAAGGGACACCGCACCTATGGCCTGGCCGACGGGAGTCGAATCAGGATGGACGTTACCACTGGCGACATTGAGTTCATGGATGAAATCGTCGGGGGCACCATCGTATATGGCGACACCAACGCCGAGCCCCTTCTGGGAGTAACCGCCCTGGAATCGGCCGGCGTGGAGGTGGATCCCCACAACCAGACCATCCATAAGCTTCCTTTGATTCGTCTCAGAGGTTTCAGACTCTGACCATTGCCGGACAATCCCAATTTGACATGACAGATTCGCATGGAGGAATTCCCGTGCCCGACCTAACGTTGACCGAAGAAGAAAAGATGCTGCAGAACCTCGTTCGGGATTTTGCCGAACGGGAGGTTATGCCGCGCGCCGCCGAACTCGATGAGAAGGCCGAGTTTTCCCACGAAAACTGGCGTGGCATGGCGCAGTTGGGCCTGGCCGGAATCGGGGTCGATCCGGCTTATGGGGGCAGCGGTGGCGGGTTCCGGCAGTCGTCGATCGTGATTGAGGAGATGGCGCGGGCCGATGTTGCGGCGAGCGTCACGCTGGCGGCGCACCTGGGGTTGGGGCTGGAGACCATCGCACGGTTCGGCAATGAGGAACAGAAGCAGCAGTACGTTCCATCGCTGGCTTCCGGCAAGGGCATCGCGGCGTGGGCGTTGACGGAGCCGGGCAGCGGTTCCGATGCGGCGGCGATGCAGACGACGGCCACCCGGCGAAATGGAAGCTGGGTGCTGAACGGGTCCAAGCAGTTCATCACCAACGCCGAGGTGGCCGAGACCCTCGTGATTTTCGCGAACCAGGACCGGTCCATCGGATACCGTGGGGTATGCGCGTTCATCGTGCCGGCTGGGACGCCGGGGATGCAGATCAACCCGCAGCACAACAAGATGGGAATCCGCGCGTCCAGCACGTGCGAGATCGTGTTCGACGACGCCGAAATTCCGGCGGAGAACCTGATCGGCGAGGAGGGCATGGGCTTCCGGTACGCCATGGACATCCTGGACTCCAGCCGGATTTCCATTGCTGCGCAGTGCGTGGGCATCGGCCAGGCCGCGCTGGAAGAGGCGGTGCGGTACGCCCAACTGCGGGAGACGTTCGGGCGCAAGTTGTCGCAACACCAGGCCATCCAATTCAAGCTGGCGGACATCGCAACCGGCGTACACTCGGCGCGGATCGCGACCATGCACGCCGCAAGCCTGCGCGACGCCGGCCTGCCGTTCATCAACGAGGCGTCGATGGCGAAGCTGCTGGCATCTGAGCAGTGCAACCACGCCGCGTACGAGGCGATGCAAATACACGGCGGGATCGGAGTGTTCAAGGAATCGCGCATCGAACGCATCTTCCGGGACGCCCGGGTCACCACGATCTACGAAGGGACGTCAGAAGTGCAGCGGATGATCATCGCGCGGCAGGTATTGGGTCAATACCCGGTTTAGTGGCAGGGACTGTCCTGCAAAGGGGTTGAGCGATGACCGAAGTCTGCGCCGTAAATTACGTTGACCACGTTGGGATTGCGGTAAACGACATTCAATCCGCCCTGGCTTTTTTCTCGGCCAATTTTGGTACGCCGGACGCTGAGGTGGTCGAAATGGACGATCAGGGTGTCCGGGCGTGCCTGATCGAAGTCGGAGAGACGCGCCTGGAGCTGCTGGAGCCCCTTTCGCCGGGGTCTGCGGTGGGTCGGTTCATCGAGCGTCGGGGGGAGGGCTTGCATCACCTGGCGCTGAACGTGGACGACATCGCCGGCAAGCTGAAGATACTGTCCGCCAACGGCCTTTCGCTGATTGACAACGAGCCGCGGCACGGCCTGTCGGGAACCATCGGGTTCGTACATCCGCGTTCGGTGTTCGGCGTGCTGACGGAGTTGGTGGAGAACTAGCGGGTCCACGCTTCGAGTCCGCACGATTTGCGCTGACGAACTACCATGCCCGCCCACGTAGTCTATGGGGACAGTTTCCTCGTGGCGGGTGTAGTCAGGCGTGTCATCCAGGATGCCGGGGCGTCGGAGGTGATGGACTCCAACCATCACCGGATGGCGGCAGCGCAGACGCAGCCGGCTGAGGCATTGGCGGCCTGTAACTCCCTTCCGTTCCTGGACGCGATGCGGTTGGTGGAGATCGAGGGCGTGCTGGCCACCGCAGAGAACACGGGTGGTCAACGTGGCAGAGGCAGATCCGGTCGCCGGCAATCCGCGCCACGCACTGGATGGATGCAACTTGCCGAGGCGGTGCCACAGATGCCGGACACCACGCTGCTGGTGCTGGTTGATGGTGACGTAGCCGACAGCAATCCGCTGCTGAGAGCGTTGGCCGAGCATTGCCAGGTCCACAAGCAGGCGGCGCCCACCGGGCAGGGGCTGAGTCAATGGGTGAAACGGACCGTGGAGGAACGGGCCGGGTCGATCACCCCGCCGGCGATCCAGGCCATCACTGAGATGATCGGCAACGACCTGTGGACGCTGGATCGGGAACTGGAGAAACTGTCCCTCTACGCGACGGGTCGGGAGATTACGGAGCCGGACGTGCGCGCGTTGGTTCCGTACGCGCAGGAAGCCAACATCTTCGCGGCGGTGGACGCGATCATGGACGGTCGTCCGGGCGACGCGCTGCGGTTGCTGGCGCAACTGATGGAAGAGGGACGCGAGCCGCTGTACATCATCGCCATGATCGAGCGGCAGTTGCGGCTGATTGCGCTGGCGCGGGATTTGACGGAGCGCGGAGTGGTGCAGCCCGATTTGGGACGCCGCATGGGAGCAAATTCCGATTTCGTGGTGCGCAAGACCCTGGGGCAAGCGCGCCGGATGACGCTGCCGCAGATTTCGCAGAAATACCAGCGGGTGCTGGAAAGCGACCTGGCGATCAAGCAGGGACGGTTGGATCCGGAGGTGTCGCTGGAATTGCTGGTGGCGGACCTGGCGGGGGCTTGATAGCCGGGCACACAATGGTGTTACGATATTTGCATCACACTTGCTCTGGGTCGCGAGGAGTCGGCGCCATGGAATTCAAGGAAGGGGAGGCGATGGCCATAGGTCAAGCCATGTACGAGAAGATTCGCGACGAGATGGAAGAACATTACTGGGGACACATGGTAGTCATCGACGTGAAGAGCGGTGATTACGAGATAGGCGGCGCCGGAGAAGACGACTTTACCGTCACCACGCGCTTGCGCGAGCGCCGACCGGATGCGTACACTTGGGGGGAATGGGTAGGTTACCCTGTAACAGCTTCCTTTGTGGGCCCAATCAAACCCTTGCCGCGTAAGCGCGAAAGTCGCAAACAAACGAATTTTCCGCCGACTTTGCCGAGTAACCTTGCCGTGGAGATGTAAAGTCGTGATGAGAGGGATGGTCAGGCAAACAGGAGGTGATGGCCCGGTTACCTTCTGGGAACCTGAAGTTGAAGTCGCAATCGCTGGAGTGAATCTCGAATTTACAACGGTAACGGCAGTTGTCGATACCGCATTCACAGGCGCGTTGGCTCTGCCAAACCAGATCGTACAAGAACTTGGCTTGACCTATCAGGACGAACGGCTGGTCAGACTGGCGGCCGGGAGGATTAGTGTACGGATTTATGGTGCGGCTGTATCCTGGTTTGGCCAACCCCGCGTCGTGCCGGTGCATGAGACTGACGATAAACCTCTGATTGGAAATATGCTCCTCAACAACTGCCGCTTGGCCATAGATTTTCGTGAAGGCGGTGACGTAATCATAGAACCTTTGCGGCAAACCGCGCCCGCTTAGCAGGTTACGAATAGGTCACCGGGTTGTAGCAGGCTGCCCAGTGTCCCGTGGATTGTTTGTGCAGGGTAGGAGTGGGCTCCACGCGGCACTGGTTTATCGCTTTCGGGCAACGGGGCAGGAATGGGCACTCCTCGGACAGGTCGATAAGGTCCGGTGGGGTGCCCCGAAGCGCCTGCAAGCGTCGACCGGCAGCGTCCAGACGCGGGAGGGTCTGAAGCAGAGACCAGGTGTAGGGATGACGGGGCTGCTGGAACAGGGGCAGCAGATCCGCGTACTCGACCAGATGGCCGGCATACATAACGCCGACGCGGCGGGCCATATTGGCGACGACGCCCATGTCGTGGGTTATCAGCAAGATCGCCGATTTGGAGTCGCGGCTCAGCCCCTTGAGGCGTTCCAGTATCTCCGCCTGCAAGGTGACGTCGACGCTGGAGGTAACTTCGTCGGCGATCAGCAGTCGGGGCCGCATAACCATCGCCATGGCGAGCATGACGCGCTGGCATTGTCCTCCGCTGAGGGTGAAGGGATACTCTCCCATGATGCGGCGAGGGTCAGGCACTCCCAATTCGCGCAGCATTTCCTGGCACACCCGGCCCGCGGCGCGGCGGTTGAGCTGCGAATGGGTGATGATCACCTCGGTGAGTTGGGCGCCGATGGTCTGGACCGGGTTCAGGGCGGACTGAGCGTCCTGGAAAACCATGGACATGGCCTTGCCGCGCAATTCACGCAGGTGGTCTTCTGGGGAAGACAGCAAGTCGACGCCGTCAAAAAGTATTCTTCCGCCCTTGATCGCGCCGTTGTCGGGCAGGAGACCCATCAGCGTGAGGGCGAGGGCGCTCTTGCCGGCGCCGCTTTCCCCGACGATGCAGAGGATTTCCTCCTCTTCCTGTGAGAAGGAAACACCGTTGATCGCGTGCACGGCGCCGTTGGGCACGCGAAACTCGACGTGAAGGTCCTGGACTTCGAGGAGCGGAGGCATTTCACGTAGCGGCGATGGGCAGTCCTGTTGCGGCGGTGGACAACTCGATGGGTTCGATCCGGCCGGCGCGGATCTCAGTGATCAGATCTTCCAGAGAGGTGATGCGTCGCTGGAATCTGGTGGCGGCGGTCCCGATCTGGTTGACCCGGTGGGCGTCGCTACCTCCTACACTCGGCAGGACCAGGCTCCGGGTCAAATCGTGAGCGAACCGGTTCTGGTTGCGTGAACCGCGTCCGTTGAATGATTCGACCGCGTCGAACAACCTGAAATCAGGGTCGGCGACGGCCCGGTCCAGCATCTCCGAGCGGACCGCCGGATCGCTGGCCGGTTCTTCCAGGTATCGTCGACGGTAAGGGTGGGCGGCAATCAGGACCGCGCCCAGGCTGTCGGCTTCGGCCCGGAGGAAGCTGGGTTTGTGCATCCCGAACCGGTAGCGGTGCAGGCCGAATACGAGGATATGCCCGGCGTCGGTGTTGATTTCGGCGCCGGGTAGCACCAGGATGCCGTGGCGCTTGGTGAGTTCGGCAGTGTCGTGGTACGACCAAAAGTCATCGTGCTCGGTGATGCACACCCCGTCCAATCCGGCGAGCCGGGCTGTATCGACCAATTCGTCGGGGGACATGAAACTGTCGTCGGATTTCGGGTAGGTGTGGTTGTGCAGGTCGATCAGCATTGCGGCTCCAAGGGCGCCAGACGCCGTAGCATCATACCACCGTTGGAGCCGCGTCGTGGGAGTGGGCCTACTCTAGAGGGCAATCGCGTCTTAATGAGCGACAGCGCCGCCATTGGAATTGGCAATAACGGACGGTGAATTCACAGGGATAAACAGGATGAACGGGATAGACAGGATATTTTGATTTGGGAGTTTTGGGGTTATGGGCTGGTTTCCGGGACTTTCAGGTAACGAGGTGTGTGGTCATTATCACCAAACGGAATGTAATACAGGCTCCGGCATCGTTTGTTTTGAAGACGCGATTGCCCTGCTACTCTAGGGCCTTTGGATCATCGGTGTAAACCGGGTTGAGGGCATGGCTAGCGCGCAGGAGCGGGTAGGTCCCAGCGGAGGAATGCGCGGTAGCGGTCTTTGCTGGCCCAGGGGAGCAGGTCGAGAACGATTGATTCAGGCTCGGGGACGTCGCCCTGGCGTATGGTGTCGTCCAGGTAGCGGCGGAGGCTCATGAAGGTGGGAAGGCGGAAGCCGGCTTTGGCAACGCGCGCGATGACGTCGGCGGGTTCGGGAGGTTGGTCGGGGTCCCAGTCGTCGGAGACGGATTCGGCGATGCGGCGGAGCTTGATGATGGCGAGTTCGGAGGCGAACCGGCGCTTGATGGCGTTGATGCGGCGGCGGATTTGGGAGACGGTCATGGGATTGCCTCGGACGGGAGTTTTTTCATGGATGAGCAGGATGTAAAGGATTGGGTATATGGGTGGGATGGTGGAGATTTTTGGGAAATCCCGCTCATATCCTCTTATTTCCGTTCATTTGAGTAGGACGTTGGGGTGGGTTGTGGGGGCAAATGGGGGAGGATTGGGCGGTTTTGGGGGCGATATTGGTGGTTTTGGCGGGCGGGTGAGCGGGTTTGGGAGAGCGGTGATTAGGGCGAGGGGGTTGGCTCGTGGGATGGTGGCGAGACAGATTTGAGGCGCCAGTTACTATGGTAAAGATGGGAGAAGGGTGGAGGCAATGGGGAAGTGTCATTGGCAGTGGGAAAGGGCAGATAGACGGGATTTCCTGGAGAATTGAAAGGCCCTGCTACTATCCCAGGCCTTTCATTATTTCCCTGCCTATCCGCAGTCCTGAGCTGCCGTAGGCCCTTGGGTCCGCCCTTGGTGGTTCCGCCTGTGGCGGGTCGAAGGAGGCCCTCATGGTTCGAGAAGCTCCCGCTGGAGGCGGATTCTCCAGAGGCGAACCTGGGGGCGTTCCGCACGATGAGCGGGCTACGTTGAACCATGCCGATCACCGAACGGCCCTACCGACTATCCGATGACCAGGCCCTCGGCGCGCAAGTCGTCCATGATTTCGTCGGCGACCGATTTGCGGATTTTGAACCGCCGCTCTAGCATGGCCGATGTGACGCGAGGGTTGCGCAGGGCGATGTCGCGCGCCTGGTCGAGATAGTTGCCGTCGAAACTGTTTTCGCCGCCTGATTCGCCCGCGCCGGGGTCGGCGCCGTCCGGATCGAGTTCCTCGGCGAGGTCGATGTTGGGCAATGGCGGGCCCTTCTGCTCCCGCCAGAAATCGATGAGGCGGTCCATCTCGTCGTCGTAAACGAGGGTGCCCTGTCCCCGGCGCGCCTTGGGGAAATCGTTGTTGAGCAGCAGCAGGTCGCCCTTGCCCATGAGGGCTTCTGCGCCGCCCGAGTCCAGGATGACACGCGAGTCCACCTGGGAGGCGACGGCGAAGGCCACCCGGGCCGGCACGTTGGCCTTGAGCAGGCCGGTGACGACCTTGACAGATGGGCGCTGGGTTGCCAGCACCATGTGGATGCCGGCGGCGCGGCCCAATTGGGCCAGCCGGACGAGTTGTTGCTCGACTTCCAGGCCGCCGGTCATCATCAGGTCGGCCAGTTCGTCCACGATCAGGACCAGGAACGACATGGGTTCGGGTGATTTGGCGTTATAACCGGCGATGTTGCGGACGCCCAGGTCTTCCATCATCTTGTAGCGACGGGTCATTTCGTTGATGAGTCCACGAAGGGCCGGCTGAACCTCGTCGGGTTCTACGATTACGGGCATGACGAGGTGGGGGATTCCGTTGAAAGGCGTGAGTTCAACGCGCTTGGGATCGACCATGATCATGCGCAGTTCGTCGGGGGGCCGGGTCATCAGAAGAGAGGCCACCAGGGAGTTGATGCAGACGCTCTTGCCGGATCCGGTGGCGCCGGCGATGAGCAGGTGCGGCATGGCGGCCAGGTCCAGCACCAGGGATGCTCCGCCCGCGTCTTCGCCCAGCGCGAACGCGAGGCCTCCTTTTTGGACGATCTTTCCGAAATCCTGCCCCTCAATGATTGACCGCATCAGCACTTTGCCGGGCGTCGGATTGGGGACTTCGAGGCCGACCAAACCTTCGCCGGGTTCGGGCGTTTCGATGATGCGGATGTAGGGGCTCTTGAGGGCCAGCGCGAGGTCCTTCTGCTGCTTGGTGATGTCGCCAACGCGGACGCGACTGGGTCGCTGCTTGGCAGGCGAACCATCGCGACCAGTCTTCTGCGGCACGTATCCGGGCACGAGGCCGAATCGGATCACCCTTGGGCCTGCTTTCACGTCCTCAATATCGACGTACACCCCGTGCTCGGATAGGGCCTCCTTGATGTCGTCGGACATTCCCGATATGGCGGATTGGTCCATCTGGTGGGGTTCGGCCGGGGCAAGGATGTCGACGGGCGGCAACTGCCAACCACTGCCGGAGTTGGGAGTGGGCAACGGAGATGGGGTGGTTTCCGGTTCTGAGGATTCCGGTTTATGTTGCTTTGGTTTTTTGGGCGCTTTTTGCTTAGGCTCTGACCCGCTTCCCCGGCGAGCGTTGATGAGAGCGGCGGTACCCCGCGCAGCAGCGACCATGGCTGCGAAGAACAAGCGGCCGGCGACTGCCAGAACCCTGGCGACAGCCACCGTTGCAATCCAAAGGCCGGCAATGGCATAACGGGCGGCCGTCCAATACCAACGAATGGAGTGGGGTATCACCAGCAGCCCAATGAGGGCCGCGGCTACGGCGAACTCCAGTATGGCGACGACTGCGTTGCCGCCGGTCAGGGCGTAGCCCCAGGCTCCGGACATACCGTAGGCGTACAAGGGGCCGCTTTCGCCTCGGACGAAGCCGGCTGCGCCGATCAATATGCCCACGAACAATGCCGCGGCCAGCCACCAGCGCCATCCGGTGAACAGGTTGAGGGGGCGATGGAGCAAGACCAACAGGGCGGCCGTGGCATACACCCCGGCGGGCAGCCAACCGAAAGCCAGGGTCTGAGTCAACCACTCCCTGAGAGGGGGAACGAACCAGGCGAGCGCGGCCACGACCACGGCCGCCATTGAAAGGATCGTGAACTCGATCGCCAACCGGAACAGGTTGGGACCATGATCGCCGGTTACCGCAAAGGCAGACATAGTGATCCTCCAGTTGGGAACACCGTGGATGGCGGTTAACCAAGAGCGCCGCTGTGTGTCAGCGGCGTTGAAAGTGAGGGTCGCGTTGTTGCGGTAGTCAGGTTGCCGTCAGGTGTCCAGGATTACCGGGATTATCATAGGACGTTTGTTGAGGTTGCTGCGGAGGAACTGGCGCGCAACTTTGCGGATTTTTCCCCGGGCCGACTCCTGATTATTCACGAAGGGGATACCGGCCATTTCCATTTCTACCAATTCGGCGAGGCCACGAAAAGCGTCGGGCAGGTCGTGCTGCTCCATGAAACCGCTGGCCGCCACCTGCACCGGCCCTATGATTTCGCCTCGCTGATTCATCCCGGCGCAAACCACCACGACTCCGTCGTGCGCCAACGACCTGCGTTCGCGCAGGACCGAGGAATCGGACTCCATCGCGGTGAGGCCGTCGAGGTAGATGTGACCGGCGGGTATGGAATCAACGACTGCCGCGCCATTGTCGTCGATCTCGAGGATGTCGCCATCCTCCAGCACGAAGATGCCGTCGCGCGCGACGTTCAATTCCCAGGCCAGTTGGGCATGGGCGCGCAGGTGGCGGAACTCACCGTGGACGGGCACGAAATACCTGGGCCGGGTGATGTTGAGCATCAGCTTGAGCTCTTCCTGGCTGGCGTGTCCATGGACGTGAACCGGCGCGATCCGGTCGTAAAGCACGTTGGCTCCCTGCCGGAATAGGTTGTCGATGGTCTGGCTCACGGCGCGCTCGTTGCCCGGGATGGGGGTCGCCGAGATTATGACCGTGTCGCCCTCCATGAGCTCGACGTCGCGACTCTCGCCGTTGGCGATGCGCACCAGGGCGGAGGTGGGCTCGCCCTGGCTGCCGGTGGTCATCAGGACCACCCGGTTGGGCGCCCAATGGTCGGCTTCCCGCACCGGAATGACGGTTCCGGAGCGCGCGTTCAAATAGCCCATTTCGGTGGCCATCTGCACGTTGGCGACCATGCTGCGGCCGACAAACGCGACCTTGCGCCCGTGCTTCTCGGCGGCAGTGATCACCTGCTGGACCCGGCTGATCAGGGATGCAAACGTGGCGATGATGACGCGGCCGGAGGCGTCGGCCATGGCGCGGTCGAGGGCGGAACCCATCACCTGCTCGGACGGGGTGTATCCGGGCAGTTCGGCGTAAGTGGAATCGGAAAACAGGAGCAGCACACCATCGGAACCGCGAGCGGCCAGGGCTGGTAGGTCGATGGTGTGTCCATCCACCGGGGTGTGATCGATCTTGAAATCGCCGGTGTGAATGATCGGACCAAGCGGTGTTTCCACGAAGATGCCCATAGCATCAGGGATGCTGTGGCACACCCGGAACCAGGTGGCGATGAAATTATCGCCGAACGAAATTGGCTGCTCCGGTTCGATGGCATGGACGACCATGTCGCGAGTGCGGCGGCGCTCGTGAAGTTTGACCTGGATCAACCCGTGGGCCAGGCCTGGCGCGTACACCGGGACCTCCAGGTCGGGAAGGATGTAAGGCAGCGCGCCAATATGGTCCTCATGGCCGTGGGTGATAAGGATGCCACGCACGCGGTCGGCACGGGCCGTGAGATATGACACGTCCGGGATGATGAGGTCGACGCCCGGCATGTCCTCAGAGGGAAACTGGATGCCGCAATCGATGACGATGATGTCCTCACCGCACTCGAGGGCCATCATGTTCTTGCCGATTTCGCCCAGACCTCCCAGCGGCACCACGCGCAGAGACGTGCCGTCAGACGGAGTGGCGAAAGGACGAGTGGACACGCTAGAGCCCGTCAGAAAAGTCGCTGCTGGCCGGGGGGTGGTTCATCCGCCGGCGGCGCATCCATAGACGGTTCAGCAGGTTCTTCGGGACGCTCGATTGGTGGAGCATCGGAAGAGGCGCTGCCGGGAGGGCTGGGAGCCATGTCCCACAACGACGGCGACGACTGCTCAACTGCATAGTCCGCGGGTTCTTCGTGGATCTCAGCGGTTGATGCGGGTTCGGCCTGCATACGCAACACGTCCAGCAAACCGGGGACCTTGGCGAAATCTTCTTCGATGGCGGCGCGCATTTCCTGGCGACGGAGCCCGGCGGCCGGGTGCATGATCGGGAATATCTGACGGCCGGCGGCCGGCCGCAAACGCCCCCTTACGCGACTGATGCTTTGTCCCGGGAAAAAACGCGACATGGAAAACCGACCCAAAGTTACGATCAACAGTGGGTCGATGAGTTCAATCTGGCGATCCAGGAATTTGCTGCACGCGGAAATCTCGCTGGGGGCGGGGTCCCGGTTGTTGGGCGGACGGCATTTGACCATATTGGCGATATATACCTGATCCCTGGTCATTCCGATGGATTGGAGCAATTCTTCGAGAAAGTTACCGGCGGGACCTACGAATGGACGGCCCTGGCGGTCTTCATGAAAACCTGGCCCTTCCCCGATGAAAAGGATCTCGGCGTTCGCGGGTCCTTCGCCGGGCACGGCGTTGGTCCGCGAAAGGTGAAGGGGACAATCGGTACAATCTCTGACGTGTTGAGCCAGGTCTTCCAGCGTATCCATGACCAATCCTGACCTTGACCGGCGCTGCGGTTAGCCCCGACGCTGCAGGATGGGCCGCGAGGGGCCGCTATGTGTCCTGCACGCCTTTGTCTTTGAGGTACTCGACAGCGTCGGCGACCGTGTGAATTTCTCCGGCGTCCTCGTCGGGGATCTCGATGGTGTTGCCATCGGAACTGAATTCCTCTTCGAAAGCCATAATCAACTCGACCAGGTCCAGGGAATCCGCTCCCAAATCGTCCTGGAAGGATGATTCTTCGGTCACATCACCGGCGTCGACGCCAAGTTTGTCGACCACGATGTCGGTGATGCGCTCAAGCACGGTACTCAAAGGTTCATCTCCACAAGAGAGCGGCGTCCGGATGCCGCAGGAATGTCATAGGTAATTGTAACTGGTCAGCTACCGCAGGCGGTTTGCTGACGGATTTCATTTGAGTCGCTAAGGACCGACCCAAGGACGCCATTCACGAAGCGTGCGCTACTTTCGCTCCCGTATTCTGACGCCAATTCGGTGGCTTCGTTGATGATGACCCGGCTGGGAACTTGTGTCCGATTGATCATCTCATAGATTGCCACACGCAATATACTGCGGTCAACGATGGCCAGCAAGTTGACCGGCAGGGCGGGGGCGTATCGCTGGATCACGGAATCCAATCTCGTTGCATCTCCAATGATGCCGGTAACCATGTTTTCAGCGTTCGAACGAACGGAATTGGCGACCGCAACTTCCGAGCACAACCACTCGACAGTATCGGCCTCGAGATCCCCGCGCAGGTCATGGGTGTAGAGGCATTGCAAGGCAAGGACGCGAGCCTGACGACCCGACGTGCTATTGCGCTTACGGCGCGAACCGCGCTGGATGGCCATAACGACCGACGACCGCCAATGACGAAGGCCGTGGCAGGGCCACAGCCTTATTCCTGGTCGGCTGCCACCTTACGAATAGAGTCCGGGTCTGACAGCGTCAGCGCCTCAACTCCGGGGTCGATCCGCCGCACTAGGCTGGAAAGCACCCGAGCGGGGCCGAACTCCACGAACCGATTGACGCCGGAATCGAGCATGAACCGGACCGAGTGCTTCCACAGTACGCAGTTGCACAGGCCGGTCAACAGCTCCTCGCGCGCCTGCCCTGCGCTGGTGATGGGAACCCCGGTGGAGTTGGCGACGACGGGAAACTCGGGATCACGCAAGGCGATGTTGTCGATGGCATCGGTCAGGCCTTCCTGGGCCAGGGCCATCAGGCGTGAGTGGAATGCTCCGCTGACCGCGAGGGGGACGACTTTCTTGGCGCCGCGGGCGGACGCGAGATCCATCGCCCTGGCAAGGGCCATTTTGTCGCCGCTGATCACTATCTGGTCGTCGGAGTTGATATTGGCCATTTCAACGCCGGCGTCCTGCGCGACCTGGGCGACTACCATCTCATCCAGCCCGATGATGGCGGCCATGGATCCTGGCCTGGCCTCCGATGCTTCGTGCATCAGGCGACCCCGCTCCCGGACCAACCGGACGCCGTCGCCGAAATCCATGACGCCGCCTACCACCATGGACGTATATTCGCCCAGGCTGTGGCCGGCAACCGCCGCCGGTTTCGGGGCGGACGCGCCAAGGAATTCCTCCCATGCCCGCCAGATGGCGATACTGACGGTCATGATGGCGGGTTGGGCGAAAGCCGTGTCCTGCAGAGTTTCCGCAGGGCCCTCGAACATCACCTGGGTGAGGTTCACGCCCAGGCTGTCGTCCGCTTCTTCGAATACGGAGCGGGCTGCTGGGGAGTTTTCGTGGAGCGATTGTCCCATGCCGACTTTCTGGGCGCCCTGCCCAGGGAAAATGAACGAATACATGGGAGCTCGTTCGATATCAGTCATACGGACGTTCTCCAATCACTTCACACCGCCACCAGGCGTCCGCGGTAGTAACCACAGGCGGGGCAAGCAGCGTGGGGTAGCTTGGCTTGCCCGCAGCGGGGACAACGCGCAGGGCTCATGGCGCGCAGTCGGTAAGCCGGCGAAGACAGCCGACGACCTTTTCGGGCTCGAGTTAATTTTTTGTTTGGTAGTGCACCCATTTCGGTTCCAATTCAGCGACGGCCGGACCTGTGGAGGGCCGAGGCGTCGCCGTTATTTTAATTTGGGGATTCGACCATCAGCGAGCGCAACGCCGCCCACCTTGGGTCGATATCTTCGGAATAGCATCCACACTCATATTGGTTACGATTAACGCCGCAACGATCGCAGATGCCGTAACAGTCAGGTTTGCAAAGAGGTTTGAGGGGTAAGACAGCCAAGGCCGATTGGCGAACAGCCTCTGCCAGATCCAGCAGATGGTCCGCTCCGATGTACATGCCATCCCAATCGGGAGGTGCGGGCATGTGACGACCGGTCTTGACATCTATTTCGGGGAAAAACTCCTCGTCGATTTCCAGATCCAGGGTATGGCTGGAATCCGCCAAGCAACGGCTACAGTCCTGCGCTACGTGGGCAATCAAGAGGGCTTGAACCCATATGCCCTGGTGGGTGCGGACTAACTTGACGTCGCCGGCGGCGCTCTGAACGGGAAAAGAATACGCAGCAAACTCTCCTTCGGTTATCGTGAAAATTCGTTCGGAACCAATGGGTTCCTTCAACAGTTGCGAAACGTTGTAATTCATTATGGCACCGCTCAAGGCAAGCGCACTGATTCGCTTTTGGAGATTATAGGTTGGCGATTATTTTATGGCAAGCGATGCTTTTACCAATTTTTAGAAAAAGTCGAGATTTTTTCTTCGTCTCAATTCGATGTGGCGTTGGTCTTGATGTAATCGATTATATCGTTGGTTGACGTACCGGGGCCGAACACCGCGGACACGCCTATTTCGGCCAAAGGTTCCCGGTCGCCCTCGGGGACGATCCCGCCCAGGACCACCAGTACATCATCCATGCCCTGCTCGTTCAACAGGCGCATTATTTCGGGCAACAACTCCATGTGGGCGCCGGAGAGGATACTCAGCCCCAATACGGAAACGTCTTCCTGCGCGGCGGCCTGAACCACCATCTGCGGCGTCTGTCGGATGCCGGTGTAGATGACTTCCATCCCGGCGTCCCGCAGCGCGCGTGCGATGACCTTCGCGCCACGGTCATGGCCGTCCAACCCTGGCTTCGCAACCAGGACGCGGATGGGATTGTTGACGTCGGTCACCATGTTGTTGTGGCTCACTGCATAACTAAGATCGGCTATACGCGCCGATCTGGGTCATGTGATTTTCGCAGATGACATGGCCCGGCGCAATAGTCGTTATCTTGAACTACGTTGGATTGATTTGGACTAAGATCGGATCGAAGCGCCCGGTTCATTATCAGGAACGCGCTGAAATGGCGCAGTTAGCGCGCTTATTCGAGCCACCCATGAACCGACTTCGTCTGCGGATGTCCGAACCCGGCGAGCCGTTGACAGGGTCGGAGGGTATTACCTATTCTAATTGTGGCGCGTCCCAGTAGCTCAGTGGACAGAGCGGCTGCCTTCTAAGCAGCTGGCCGCGGGTTCGAATCCTGCCTGGGACGCCATTTTCGTGCCTGAAATTGGAGCGTAAACGATGAAATTTGGCATCATGGCAATGCCGCAGCATCCGGCCACCGATTCCGCGACCCAACGGTTCCACGAGACGGTGGAATTGACCCGATTGGCTCGGGACGCAGGGTTCAGTTCGATAGCCTGCGGGCAGCATTTCCTCTCTCCGCCTTACCAGAACCTGCAGAGTATCCCCCTGCTGGCGCGACTCGCAGCGGACTCAGGGGACATGAAGCTGGTGCTGTCCATCCTGTTGCTGCCGTTGTACTCGCCGGCGGACGTAGCGGAGACGGTCGCAACGCTGGACGTGATCAGCGACGGGCGCGTGGTGTTGGGCGTCGGCCTGGGTTACCGGGACATCGAATACCAGGCGTTCAATGTGGAACGGCGCCATCGGGTGGGGCGATTCATGGAATCGCTGGAACTGGTGCAGAGGCTGTGGACCGAGGATGAGGTCACTTTCCACGGGCGGCATTTCAACCTGGATAACGCGACCTGCGCCATTCGTCCCGTCCAACAACCCCACCCTCCAATCTGGGTGGCGGCCAACTTCGATACGGTGGTGCGTCGGGCCGGCGAGCTTGGGTTGCCCTGGTTCGTAAATCCGCACGCCACGCTGGAAACCCTGGAACGTCAGACCGCGCTCTACAAAGAGGGGTTGCAAGCCGGCGGTAAGGAAATGCCGGCCGAAATGCCGATCATCAAGGAAATGCACATCGCTCCCACACACGAGGAGGCGATCCGCAACGCCCAACCGTACATGGAAGCCAAGTACCAGGCGTACGCGGACTGGGGCCAGGACAAGGCGCTGCCCGGGGAAGAGGACTTTCGCATTCCGTTCGAAGAGTTGGCGCGCGACCGATTCATCCTGGGCAGCAGCGAGGAAGTGATCCAGCAGATCGAAGACCACCACCAGCGGGTGGGAGCGAATCATTTCATGTTCCGCATCTGGTATCCGGGGATGGACGCTCGGATGGCGATGCGTGTGGTGGAACAGATGGGCGACAGCGTCATTCCATATTTTGAGAGCCGGTACGGCGACGAGGATTAGCGGGATTCGGCGTTTGCTGCCTCCGGAACTCCGCGGGCCGCTATAAGCCAGGTTTCCGCTTGGGGCGTGTCGCCCAGCCTGCGCGGCACGGTCGATGAGGGCGGCAGCCAGTAACCGCAGGGCCTTTTCAAAGCGTCCATGCGTCTCGCTCATGGTGCGGCTCGTCCGCCTCTGGCGGGAGCCTGTCGAACCACGAGCGCGTCCTTCGACCCGCCACAGGCGGACCTACGGCAGCTCAGGACGAGCGGATGCAAGAAGATCGCGTAACTTTGGAATGGCCCTGCAGTGACCGGCCTGCTCATTGCCAGGTTGCGGGTCTTGGGGGTAATCGGCTTGAGGGGCGCGTCGAAAAACAGAGAACGGGTGGGCTAATTCGGCCCGGAAACCCCGGCAATTTCGAGTGTACCCGGGGCCGAGAAATCGCCCGTGCAATTTGACACCATTCCCCCATTCTCAATATACTGCCTGAGGGTTCATCCGGCTCGATTTTTGAGGGCGAAGACGCGAAAAATGCCTCGGGCCGAACTGTCTGTACCCTCTCCCCAACCCATGCCAAGAAAGAACATTGTCGTCGTCGGCGGCGGCACCGGGAACCACACCACGTTAAGCGGCCTACGGGCGCTTGATTGCAACCTCACCGCCGTCGTCGCCATGACAGACAGCGGCGGCAGCAGCGGCCGCCTCCGCGAAGAGTTGGGCCACCTGCCGCCGGGCGATTTGCGGCGATGCCTGATGGCCCTGGCGGGGGATGAGGCGTCCGCGGGTGTGATGCGACGACTCTTCGACTACCGCTTTTCGGCTGGGGACGGCCTTAACGGCCACAACTTTGGCAACCTGTTGTTGGCAGCCCTGACGGAGGTCACAGGCGATACCGTTACCGCGATTGAACAGGCCGGCAGGATTCTGGGAATCAGCGGTACAGTGCTGCCGGTGACGCTCACCAAGGCCACCCTGTGCGCCCGGCTAGAGGACGGTTCGGAACTGATCGGTGAATCCACCATCGACTCGCGGCGGGACAGTCTGGACGTCGCCATCGACTACATCTACCTGGACCCCAAGGCTTACGCGTACCCGCCGGTACTTGACGCCATCGAACACGCAGACGTGATCGTGCTGGGTCCCGGGGATATCTACACCAGCGTGCTGCCCAACCTGCTGGTTGAAGAGGTTGCAGAGGCCGTCAGCAATTCGCCGGCGGTAAAAGTCCACGTTTGCAACTTGATGACCAAGCCCAACGAGAGCGCCGGGTTCCGAACCTCCAATTTCCTGGCCCTGCTCACGGAATACCTGGGAACGCGCCAACCCCTGGATTTCCTCCTGGTAAACAACACGCCCATACCGTCGCGGTTGCTTGCCCGCTACGCTGGGGAGGGACAACATCCGGTTCTCTTGGATGAGGCCGAATCGTTGACTATGGCGGGACGCATAGTGCAACGGCCGCTGCTGGCGCCCGGCGTGTTCGTAAGGCATGATCCGGCTGCGTTGGCATCAGCCATCATGGAGATTGCAGCGGAGACGCCCATCGCCACCGATGACGCTCCGACGGCCCCGTTGGTCCTGGACTGCGACGATTTCAGCCCGCGTTTTGCGCCTTCCGCCGCGTACCGGGTGCAATCGGTTGGGCAGGGCGATGACGCAGGACATCTTGACGCCACGCTGACGGTGCGCAGCGACGATCCCGACGGCGGTTAGCATCCCATGTGCGGCATAGTCGGTTACGTGGGGGACCGACAGGCCTGGCCCATAGTGGTCGAAGGGCTGCGGCGACTGGAGTACCGGGGATACGACAGCGCGGGAGTCGCAGTTGTTGAGCCCGAGGGCGGCCTGCACCTCCGCAAGACGGTCGGGCGAGTGGTGGGTCTGCTGCATGATGCCACCTGCGCGGATCCTGAAGGATCGGCCGCGCTGGGGCATACGCGTTGGGCCACACACGGACGTCCCACCGAGGCCAATTCGCACCCGCACACGGATTGCACCGGCCGGATCGCCGTCGCGCACAACGGCATCGTCGAGAATTACCTGGCGCTCAAGACCGAACTGCAACGTCGGGGACATCGGTTCACATCTGAAACGGATACCGAGGTTATCCCACATCTCATCGAAGAGGGCATGAACGACGGACTGAGTTTGCCTCAAGCCGTGTTGCGCATGGGGTCGTTGGTGCAGGGCCCGCAAGCGATAGTGGCGGTGCGGGAGGGGGACGACGACACCATCTGTGCGATGCGTCTCGGTCACGCCGGCGGAGTTGCGGTAGCTCATCACGCGGGCCAGGGGATAGTGTCCAGCGACCTGCCGGCTCTGCTGCCGATAATTGGTGAAAAAGGTTACCTTCCCGTGGGGTTTCTGGAAGACGGCGAGGCGGCAGTGGTGGGCCGTTCCGGGATTACGTTTCTGGACCGCCACGGCGACCGCGTCAAGAAGCAGATGCGACCCATATCGCTCAACGACGTGTTGGTGGACCGGGCCGGCTACCGCCATTACATGCTCAAGGAAATCATGGAGCAGCCGCAAGCCGTGGTTGCCGCCATGCGGGACCGGGTGAACTTTACCGATGGGAAGGTGACCCTGCCCGACCTGGAAATGACAGACGCGGAATTGGAACGTGTCCGGCGCGTGGTGTTGATCGGATGCGGCACCAGCCTCAACGCGGCGCAGGTGGGGCGCCATCTGATTGAGCGGTTGGCGGGGGTGCCGGCGGAGGCCGAGTCAGCGTCGGAATTCCGGTACCGGGAGCCGATGCTGGATGACCGAACCCTGGTGGTTGCCATCGGGCAATCCGGCGAGACGGCGGACACTGTGGCCGCCATGGAGGAGGTGCGGAAGAGTCGCGCCCGGTTGATTACGATCTGCAACTCCCGGGAAAGCCAGGCCACCCGCTTGGCGGACGCAACGCTGTTGATGCGCTCGGGGATCGAAATAGGAGTCGCCAGCAGCAAAACGTTCGTCGCGTCGTTGACCATACTGAACCTGCTGGCCATGCGCCTGGCGGCTGCCGGCAACAGAAAGTACGAATCAATCACCCGTGAATGGGTCGATCAACTGGCTCGCGTCCCGGGTCACGTCGCGGGATTGGTGGGCAAACAGGCTGAACTGGATGAGTTGGCCGGCGGTTACTACAACCGCAGGAATTTCATCTACCTGGGTCGCGGCATCAACTCGCCCATCGCTTCCGAAGGCGCGCTCAAACTCAAGGAGATCAGCTACATCCACGCCGAGGCGTACCCGGCGGGCGAGATGAAACACGGGCCCATCGCCCTCATCGATCATCGGATGCCGACCATGGCCGTCGCGCCCCGCGATGCCCTGTATGACAAGATGGTCAACAACGTGCAGGAAGTAAAGGCGCGTGGCGGAGCCGTGCTTGGCGTCCTCACGGAGGGAGATGACCAGTTGTCCGGCGCGGTGGACGGGGCGATGTTCATCCCTGATGTCCCCGACCACCTCACTCCCATCGTGGCGACGATCCCGCTGCAGTTGTTTGCGTACCACATCGCGGTGCGGCGGGGTTGCGACGTCGACCAACCGAGGAACCTGGCGAAATCCGTTACCGTTGAATGACCTAAGCGTTCAGCGACCGTTTGCTCGGCTTATCTAGGGGTTCGCGCCGGAAAACTGCGGCGTCTCGGCACACACCATAACCGACGCTGTGCTGCGGACGCCCTCGTATCTCGCTAAATCGGTTTTCGATACCGGTGTACACTAACGGGCAATCCCTTTACTATATTTCGCGCGCCATTCGTCCAGGGAGGCAACGCGAGGTTGATCGACTTTATTGAATATCCCACCGCAGACGCGGACCTTTATCTCGAATTGCTTCCCCCCGCAACGGCCAAACAGCTTACCGCGATCGCTGAACAGTTTCGAACCAAGAGCGTTATTCACATCAACAGCACCGCCTACGGTGGCGGTGTCGCTGAGATTCTCCATTCGTTGGTGCCGCTCAGCAATGCTCTGGGCATCAATACGCAGCGCGCGGTCATCACCCCGAAAGACGCTCGGTTTTTCGACGTCACCAAGCGCATCCACAACATGCTACAGGGGGCTGAGGGAGAGCTCACGGACGAAGAGCTTTGCATTTATTACGATTGCCTGGATGACATAGCCGCCGAAATCGACGAATCGGGTTTGTCCGCGGACGTATGGTTTCTTCACGACCCGCAGTTGCTGCCGCTGGGCCGCCTGCTGGACCGGGGAACCGCCCGCACGAAGTTATGGGTGGTGCATATCGACCTGACCGAGCCCAATCCCTGGTTGATGGACCAACTGCTGCCGCTCACCAACGCCTACGACCTGATGGTCTGTTCCTTGGATGATTACGCTCCCAAGCACGGGCTTGACGAGACCGGAATCTTCATCGCTCCCCCGGCCATCGACCCGTTTGCGCCCAAGAATTGCGAGATGCCCAGGCACAAAGCGGCCGACATCGTTCAAGCGCTGGGCGTTGACGTTTCTCGCCCGTTGGTAACCCAGGTCTCGCGGTTCGACTTCTGGAAAGACCCCTGGGGTGTCATCGACGCCTACCGATTAGCAAAGAAGACGCACCCCGACCTGCAACTGGCGCTGTTGGGTTTGAGCCAGGCGAATGACGACCCGGAGGGTGAAAAAGTTTGGGACTCCGTGAGCAAACACGCCGACAGCGACCCCGACATCCACCTGTATTTTTCGCCCTACGATCTGCCGGCCACCAACGACGAAATCGTAAATGCGCTGCAAACCCATTCGCAGGTATTGGTGCAGAAATCGACTCGGGAAGGGTTTGGATTGACGGTTTCGGAGGGAATGTGGAAGGGGAAACCCCTGATCGGCGGCAACGTCGGCGGCATACGCCTACAGATAGTCGACGGCGAATCGGGATACCTGGTGGACAACGCCAAACAAGCCGGGGAACGGATCGCTCAATTGCTTGGCGACGAGGAATTGTGCGCTAAAATCGGCAGCAACGCCCGGGACCGGGTCCGCCAGCGGTTCCTGATGCCCAGGCTGCTCAACGACTATCTACAAGCGGCCGAGCAGGCGCAGTCCGTTTCGGGCTGCTGACGAGGGCACCGGCAACATGCCAGCAACCACAATCCTGGTGATGATCGACGGGCTCGACCCGGAGTACCTGGAGCAGTGTCCGGCGCCGAACCTGCAACGGTTCGCGCGGGATGGTTTCCACGTAACGGCCGGCGGCATGATGCCCAGCGTCACCAACGTGAACAACACGTCAATGGTGACCGGCCACTACCCGGCGCAGCATGGAATCGTTTCCAACTATTGGCTTGACCGCCGACAGGGCATCGAGCAGTACGTGGAGTCCGGTGAGTTCATACTTTCAGACACTATCTTCGACCTGTGCCAGCGAAACGGGGGGCGCTCGCTGCTGGCCGCCTCAAAGGACAAGCTGCGCCGCCTGCTGGGTACCAGCGCGGATCTGGCTTTTTCTTCGGAGGAACCAACTGACAAAGCCGTAGCAGCGGTGGGCGAGCCACCGCACGTGTACTCTGCGGATGTGAACGGCTGGACAATTGAGGCGGCACGGCGGGCGCTGCTGGAGGAGCACTACGACCTGGCTTTCATTGCCACCACCGACTACGCCATGCACATGCACGGGCCGCAGCATCCCGAGTCCTTCCGGCACCTGGAAATTTTGGACCGGGGGTTGGGTCGCTTGGTCAACGACGTGCCGGACGTGCAACTCCTGATCACTGCCGATCACGGCATGTCGGACAAGCGCCGCATGCTGCACCTGCCGGCGATACTGGCGCGACATAACATTCGGGCCCAAGCCGTTCCGGTGATCAAAGACCTGTACGTGGTGCATCACTCCAACCTGGGCGGGTGCATATACGTGCATCTGGAAGACCCGGCCTCGATGCAGGATGCCATCGGCGTGCTGCGGGGAACCGACGGGGTCGAGGGTGTTTTCGCCCGGGAGGACGCCGCCGAGCGGTTTTCGCTGATGCCGGAACGCCTGGGCGACCTTTTGGTTACTGCCGACGCGGACGTGGTTTTCGGCGATCCGGCGGAGGTATCCCTGCCTCCGGGATTGCGGTCCCACGGCTCCGCCCACGAAACACGGGTGCCGATAATCGGGTACGGCGGAGATTTTGGTGGGTTCGAGTTCCGCGAAAACCGGGATTTGGGGCGATACGTCAGCCAACGAGTGCTGACCTGACGTTACGGCCCGGAACGGAGATACTCTTGCCGACAATTGAAGTGCGCGCCCCCGCCACGACGGCCAACCTTGGCCCCGGGTATGATTGCCTGGGCATGGCGCTGGACCTTTGGAACCGCATCACGGTAACGACTGACGTGGCGGGAACCGAGGCAACGGTGGCAGTGGTGGGCGAAGGTGAGGGGGAGTTGGCCGCCGATGCGGAGAACCTGACCTATCGGGCGATGGCCTTCCTGTTTGGCGAGGCCGATGAGGAAGCGCCGCCGCTGAAGATGCGGTGCGAAAATTCGATCCCATTGAGCAGGGGGCTAGGCAGCAGCGCCGCCGCCATCGCCGGCGGACTGGTGGCAGCCAACGCTTTGCTGGGGGATCCGTTCACGCCCAACGATCTGCTGGAGATGGCTGCGACGATAGAAGGCCACCCGGACAATGTGGCGGCGGCAGTCCACGGTGGATTACAGTTGGTGATCACCGACGATCAGCAACTGTACACCGCGCAGATCGACGTGCCGGAGGAATTGCAGGCGGTGTTGTTCATCCCCGACCGGCGGATAGCGACCGCCGACGCCCGGCGGGTACTGCCCAGCGAAATCTCCGTAGCGGACGCGGTGTACAATATGAGCAGGGCCGCGCTGCTGGTGGCGGGTATGCAGTCGAACCACCCGGAGTATTTGAATATCGCCACCCAGGACCGGCTGCACCAACCCTATCGACAGGCCATATTCCCACCGATGAAAGTGATTTTCGAGGCGGCCCGCAACGCCGGAGCGTTGGGGGTGTTTCTTTCGGGCAGCGGCAGCACCATCCTGGCTCTCACACAGGAACGCTCCATGACGGTGGCTTACGAAATGTTCGACGCGGCCCGGTTGGCCGGAGTGGATGGGCGCGTTGAGATAACCCGACCGACCAGCCAGGGAGCGCACGTCCAATCCGTGCAAGACTCGTAGGATCATGTCCCTATTCGTCCACAAGTATGGCGGAAGTTCGGTAGCCGACGCGGGAAAAATCGTCAGCGTCGCCAAGCGCATCGCCGGAGTTCACGAGCAGGGCCACCAGGTGGTAACCGTCGTGTCCGCGATGGGGGATACCACCGATGAGCTCATTGATCTGGCTCGCACCGTGGCAGATGAGCCCGACCCACGAGAACTGGACCTGCTCCTGTCAACCGGGGAACTGGTGTCGATCACGCTGTTGTCCATGGCGCTGAGGAGTTTGGGGTACGACGCCATCAGTTTGAGCGGACCGCAGGCCGGCATACGCACGGACAGTGCCTATGGGCGCGCCCGGATCAGCGAGGTTGATCCGGCGCGGTTGCAGCACGAGCTATCCAAAGGACGCCTGGTGATCGTGGCTGGTTTCCAGGGCCTGACCCACGACGAGGACATCACCACCCTGGGGCGCGGCGGCTCCGACACTACGGCGGTGGCCCTGGCCGCGGCCCTCCACGCCGACCGGTGTGACATCTACACCGACGTGGAAGGAATCTACACAGCCGATCCCCGGGTGGTCAGCAGAGCCGCGAAACTGTCGGAGGTCGGCTACGACGAAATGTTGGAATTGGCGTCGGCGGGGGCCAAGATGCACCCGCGTTCCATTGAATTGGGCTCCGTGTACCAGGTGCCCATTTACGTGGCATCCAGCTTTACCGACGCTCCCGGCACCCTGATCCACCAACCCTCGGATGACAACCACATGGAAGACCGCATCAAAGTAACCGGAATCGCCTATCAGACCAACGTTGCCAAAGTGACCGTTTGCGGCGTAGCGGACAAACCGGGCGTGGCTGCGGCGCTTTTCGAACCGTTGGCCGCGTCTGGCATCAACGTTGATACTATCGTCCAGAACACCAGCGCGGACCGGACGACCACCGACATCAGTTTCACCGTCACGAGCGACGATCTGCCCCAGGCGTTGCGGCAGATGTCATCAATGCAACCCACGCTTGGAGCGGCGCAGGTAATGAGCGACAGTTCCCTGGCTTCGGTCAGCGTGGTAGGGTCCGGCATGCAGAACACTCCGGGCTACGCCTCACGAATGTTCCGCATCCTGGCCGACGGCGGGATCAACATCGACATGATCACCACGTCGGAGATCAGGATTTCGTGCATCATTGACCGGGAGCAGGCGCATGAGGCTGTGCGGCTGTTGCACCGGGGTTTTGAGCTGGACGAAGGTTAGCCGTTCCGTGGCCCCTGGCGATGTCATCCTGCTATCTTTCGGTGGTGATTCCCGCCTATAACGAAGAGGGGCGGCTGCCGGAAACCCTGGAGACGCTGAGGCAGTACCTCACGGACCGCCCGTACACTTGGGAAGTTATAGTAGCCAACGACGGCAGCGAGGACCGCACCGAGACAGTAGTCCAGGAATTCGGGAGGACGTACCCCGGGTTCCATGTACATTCCTTCCCGCACCGGGGAAAAGGCGCGGCGGTGAAACAGGGAATGTTGGCCGCGGCAGGTGAGTACCGTTTTCTCTGTGACGCTGATCTGTCGATGCCCATCGAACTGCTGGAACGGTTGCTGCCCCCGGACGGGCCGGCGGCCGACATAGTGATCGGGTCGCGAGAGGCGGCGGGGGCGCGGCGCATCGGGGAACCGCGTGGTCGGTGGCTGATGGGTCGGGTGTTCAATGGGTTCACCCGGCTGTTGGCCACGCCCGGCGTGAAGGATACCCAATGCGGATTCAAAGTATTTCGGAGAGAACCCGCAGAAGCGTTGTTTGCGGCCCAAACCCTGGACGGATTCGCTTTCGATGCTGAGATTCTATTTCTGGCCCGGAAACGGGGCTTTTCGACGGCCGAGGTAGGAATCGACTGGCACTACCGAGCGGAGAGTAAGGTGCGGCCATTTCGCGATGGCTGGCGCACTTTGCGCGATCTGGTAGTGATCAGGTGGCGGTGGATGGCTCGGCGATATGGATAGCGCCTTGCTTGACGAACGGCTCATCACTTCACTCCAGCCAAATTCCAAGAATTTGTAAAAATCAGTCCATCGGTTAGTTGGTCTCCCGAACCGCGTTCGTGTAAATCTAGCGTCCAGGACCTGGACTATAACTAGTACACGCTATAACGCATTGAGGGACTCGCCATGATAGTGCACGAAAAACTTAGCTCTGGCCCACGGACGGGCAGGGGAACGATGACCACTGATCGATTCCGAATAAACCTGGGCAAAGAAGCGGTCAAACTCGCCCTGGATGGGAATTGGGCGCGGGCGGTTGAACTCAACCGCGCGATTCTCGAGCTTTGCCCTGACGACTGCGAGGCCACGAACCGCCTGGCCAAAGCCCTGATGGAGTTGGCAGACTATTCGGAGGCCCGGAAAATCCTTGACGATCTTCTCGCCAGGCATCCGAGCAACAATATCGCCCGGAAGAACCTGGTCCGCTTGGAAAAGTTGGAGACGGCCGGCTCTCCCCGTGCGAACGCATCGTCCCATGTCGCGGGGTCGTCGCCAGTGTTTATCGAGGACGGCGGCAAGTCCTGCACCACGACGTTGCGATCCACCGGAGAGGCCACCGCTCTGGCGGATGTGGTGGGTGGCGATACAGTCGCGCTATCGGCCTCTGGGGATACGATAGTCGTCAATGCGGCAGACGGCAGGCAGTTGGGCACGGTTGAACCGCGGTTGGCACGTAGGCTGCGCAAGCTGATCGCCGGCGGCAATCAATACAGCGCCGCGGTGGTAAGCATCAGCGGGGGCGCGGTGTCTATCGCAATTCGGGAGACGCAACAGCATCCGTCGCTGAGGAATGTGGTGTCCTTCCCTCCGCTGCGCCGCAGGGACGACGGTGAACCCGACCGCCAGGATTCGGAAACCGTGGTCGAAGAAGCTCTGGAGAACGTCGAGGAAGCGAATCTGACGGTCGATTCCAGCGTGGAACCCGATCCGGAGCAGGAAGACGCTCTGCCAACGCTCGCCACCGACGAAATCGACGATGATGACGACGCCGACGGTTCGAGCGCCGGAGTGGCGGTACTGGACGCCGATGATGTTGAGAACGATCCGATACTGGAGATCGTGCCGCCGCAAGAAGAGGATGACTGGGAGTAGGGCGCTTGGGCGGAGCGTTACTCCTCCTGCCCTGCGCCCCGAGCCCGAGAGTCCAGGCTGACGGCGACCTGGGATCGGAATGGGCGCACGCGGTTCGGCGTGCCCGGGACACCCATGGGGACGACGAAAACCGCCGACTGGCCGGCGGCGTGGGGCGAGAAAAACTGCGTGACGCTGTCGTCGAAGAAAGTGAGGCCCGTCGCACCCAGGCCCAGCGCGTGCATGCCAAGGTACAACCGCCCGCCGATGATGCCGGCGGCGGTCTGGGCCATGCGGTAGCCCCTCGCCCCTAGCGTGGAATCGATGGTGGCGAGGTCCGCGGTGATGAACGCGACTGCGGCGGCGTCGGCTGGCAATGCCTGCTCGAATCCCAGGTGGCCGGCCATCTCGCGGAAATCGCCTGATTTCAGCAGCCGCAAGCCGTTGTAGAAGGGGTTGTAGTAGTACGCTCCGGGTTCCAATCCCTCCACCGCGCTGACGATGAAATACAGCCCCAGGGTTGGGCTGTGACCACCTTCCAAGCCGGCCGCGTCAATCGCGCTGCCGGCGGCGTCCACAACGGCGCGGAATGATTCCCAGGGGATGGGTTGTCGGGAGAAGCGGCGGGTGGACCCGCGATATCTGATGCAGTCGCCGAGTGGGGAGGACTCGAGGGCCGTCAGGTCAATATCGCCGTCGAACGCGCCGTCAGAACCGGAGCGTAAGGGGCGGAAATTCTCGCCGGTGCCATCCAGTTCGTCCTTCTCCGATTGGGACGCGTTGACCACCGCCTGGTTCCAACTCGCCAGGTCCTCATGGGTGCGCAGGGGCGATGCGTCGTGGACGTCGGCGCTCATGGGGTAGTCGATGGCGCCGGCGGTCAGATCGTTGCTCTCCTGGGTCAATGCTCCGGGTACGTCTCCTGAACCGGCCGGCAGCATTCCGTCCGGAGTTCCCACGGAGGCTACCAACGAAGGGGCTTCGGTGACGCCATCAATACCGAAATACCCGGTGAGCATGCGGTCCACGAAACCGAAATTCAGCTTGACAGGCACGGATTCCGCGTTGGCGGTCGCCAGCAGGTTGGCGCCCACCGTCCCCAGATCCCAGTAGCAGTAGCGGTAGCCACGTTCGCGATATTTCCACGCGCTGCGCCAGAAAACGGTGGTGAACACCAGCGTCGCGGGATACGCGGAGTGATCGCCGACCGCGCTGCCGACCCAACGGCGGAGGTCGCCATTGCGCAGGCGGGCAAGGGTGCAGTCGCGGGGGTTGAAATGATAGACGCCGGCCCGTAGACCCTCCAGGTCGCCGCACACGACGTAGATTTCCGTGGGATACAGCGCGCCGGCGGATGCGGCGGCCCGGTAGTGGACTTCGCCGTCGCTCAGTTGGCGTCGTCGGATCACGGCGGCGGAGTGGTACAACAGGCTGGTCAGCTTTTCCAGCGTGAGCGCCCCCGACGAGTCGCCGGCGTGATCGCCCCGGATGGCGGCCAACGTGGGCATTTGAGGCCCCGGCTGTTCGGCAACGTTGGGCAGGCCGATGGCGCGGAGGCCGGGGTAAATCTTGTAGAGCGGGGGCTTGTTGTCCAGGTTGATGTACTGGAGCTTGGTCGCCTCGTTGAACCGGAGGGCGATCCCGTCTTGTGTGCCGTTGCCTGTTGTCGCCATGGTGTCCATCTCCACGCCGCGAACCACGGCGCTTGCGGTTGTTAGCCAGTCCTGCTCCGGTAAATTTCGACCGCCGCCGAATCTATCACAGACCCTCGAATCGGCGGGCGGGGTTTTTGGACGCGCACGCGGACCGCTTCGATCGACGGGTGTTGCTCCAACACTCCGCTGGCGATGGATCCGGCCGCCGCTTCCAGCAGATTGAGGGGTTCACCCTCCATTACGCTTTTGACCACCCGGTACAGATGCGTATAGCTCACGGTATCAGTCAGGCGGTCCGAGTGAGAAGCCGCGCTCAGGTCCAGTTCCGCCTCCAGATCCACGATGAATGGCTGACCCAGCGCGCGTTCTTCGGCGTTGACTCCGTGGAATCCGTAGAATTGCATCCCGCTGAGGATGACGCGGTCGGCGGACATCGGCGCGACGCTACTCCGAGGCTGCGGTCTGCCGTTCGATTTCGGCCACCAGCGCCAGCAGGTTCTGCGCCCGTTTGACCACGGGGACGTCCACCATGCGCCCGTCGATGGACAGGGAGCCCCGTCCGGCGGCTTCGGCTTCTTCCCATGCTTCCATCACTCTTCTGGCGTAGGCGATGTCTTCGGGGTTGGGTGAGAACGTCTCGTTGATAATGTCGATCTGGGCTGGGTGAATGGCAAACTTGCCGGTGTAACCCATCTGTCGGGCGGCGCGAGCGTCCTTCCTCAGCCCGTCTGGGTCGCGGAATCCGACGAACGGCCCGTCCAGCGCGGCGACGCCGGCGGCTTTGGCGGCTATTGCCACCGAGGAACGGGCGAAATAGCTCTCCTCGCCGAAGTCGTTGCGGATGACGCCCATGTCGTTGGTGTAGTCCTCACCGCCGAACGCAATGCCGGCTACCCGCTGGGAGGCGGAGGCCATCTCATACACGTGGACAATCGCCATGGCGGTCTCAATCCACGGCACCACGCGGATGCTTCCGGGGGGAATGCCGGCGCTGTTTTCCAGCGGTGCGAGCAGGCGGTCAATCTGTTGCAGGTCCCAGCGCGTATCCCCCTTGCCGATGCTGATGCCGGCGAGGACGGGCGACACCACCGCTGACAGTTCGTCGGCGGTGAGGCCGGTGTCCAGTGAGTTGACGCGCACCATGACGCGCCGCCCGGCAGCGTGGAGTTTGGGAACCCACTTGACGGCCATCTCGCAGGCCGTGCCCTTCTCGCCCGGCGGCACCGAATCCTCCAGGTCCACCATGACGATGTCGGCGTTGAACTCCAGGGCGCGTTCCAGCATGTTGGCGCGGTTGCCGGGAACGAACACCAGGCTGCGCATCAGATCCACAGGCGCTTTACCTCACAATCAGTTGGCTTGAATTGGCCGGCGGTAGCGGCCGGGATGAAGGGGATCAGAAATCGCCCCAGGAGTGGCCGGACTTCACGTCCACCTTTAGGGTGACGTCCAGGTCTAGGGCGGCCGGCATTTCGTCCATCGCCAGCGCGGTCATGTGGTCCATTTCGTCTTCGGGAACCTCGAACACCAACTCGTCGTGCACCTGGAGGATCATCTTTGACCGCATCTGCTCGTTCTGCATCCGAGCCTGCACGTTGATCATGGCCTTCTTCATGATGTCGGCGGCGGTGCCCTGGATGGGCATGTTGATTGCCATGCGCTCGGCGGCGGCGCGGGTGTTGTGGTTGGTGGACTGGATGTCGGGGAAATAGCGCCGGCGGCCAAGCAGGGTTTCGGCGTACATGGTGGCCCGGGTCTGGTCCTTCACCGACTCCAGGTAGTCGTTGATGCCCGGGTAGCGCGTGAGGTAGGTGTCGATGAAGTGGCGACCCTCCTCGCGGCTGAATCCTGTCTGCTGGGATATCCCGTAGGGACCCAACCCGTAGATCACGCCGAAGTTCAGCACCTTGGCGATGCGTCGCTGTTCGCCGTCCACATCGTTGATAGGCACGTTGAACATCTGGCTGGCGGTGGCGGCGTGAATGTCCTCGCCGCGTCGGAACGCCTCCAACAGCGATGGGTCCTGAGACAGATGAGCCAGGACCCTGAGTTCGATCTGGGAGTAGTCGGCGGAGAGCAACTGGCACCCGGAGTCGGCGACGAAAGCGCGGCGCACCTGGCGTCCCAACTCCGTGCGGACGGGGATGTTCTGCAGGTTGGGGTCGCTACTGCTGACCCGACCGGTCGCTGAACCCGTCTGGTGGTACGAGGTGTGGATGCGTCCGGTATTGGCGTTGACCATCTCGGGCAGGGCGTCGACGTAGGTGGACTTCAGCTTGGAGACTTGGCGGTAGTCCAGGATCCGGTCCACCACAGGGTGCATGCCCTTGAGCGATTCCAGCGCGTTGGCGTCCGTCGAATAACCGGACTTGGTGCGGCGCGTTTTGGGCAGCCCGAGTTCGCCGAACAGCAGGTCGCTGAGCTGCTTGGGAGAGTTGATGTTGACGCTGTGCCCGATGTCGCCGTACAGGTCGGTCTCGATCTGGTCAAGCTGCTCCTTCAGGTCCCGGGACATTTCGTGCAGGATGCCGGAATCCAGCCGGACGCCGGCGCGCTGCATCTCGACCAGCACGGGGACAAGCGGGAGCTCGACGTTCGCCATCAGATCATTGAGCCCCTGGTGTCCCAGCAACGGCTCGAACTGCTGGCGCAGCCGCAAGGTGTAGTCGGCATCGGCGGCGGCATACGGGGCGCCCTCTTCGATAGGGACTTCGTTGAACGTTTTCTGCTTCGCTCCCCTCCCGATCAGCTCCGTAATCTCGGTCATCTCGCGCCCCAGGATGGCCAGGGCCAATGGCTTGAGCCCCAGCCGATTGTTGCCCAACAGGTGCGCGGAGATCATGGTGTCGTGGTCGATTACGCCGCGAGGATCGATACCGTAGTTGCTCAGCAGCGTGAGGTCGTAGTTGGCGTTGTGGGCAACGCGGCTGATGCCGTCGGCGGTGAACAGCGGGCGCACCGCGGCCAGGACCTCTTCAAGGGGCAGTTGCTGGCCTTCCCGATGCCCCACCGGTACGTACCAGGCTGTGCCGTCGGAAACGGCGAAGCTGAGCCCTGCCAATTCCGCGGCCATTGGATCAGTGCTGCTGGACTCCGTGTCGAACGCAAAAGAGCCGGCCGCGATGATCTGGTCGATCATTCCTTGCAGATCCTCGGCGGACGCGACGACGCGGTAGTCAGATTCCCCGGCAGCGACGGGAACGTCGCCCACGGTCGGCGCTTGAGCATCGGCGCTGGACGGAGCGGACGTCCACGGCGCATCCGGCGACGGCACGCGGCCCACAATGCTGTGGAACTCCAACGCGGTCATCAACGCGACGACGTCGGCTCGTTGGTAGTTGCCGAACTGGCAGGCGTCGAGGTCCAGTGTGGTCGGCGCGTCGCAATCGATGGTGGTGAGAACGCGATACTCAAACGCGGCGTCCCGGTTGTTGGCGAGGCTGTTCTGGACTCGTTTCTGCGTTATCTCATCCAGGTGTTCGTAGATGCCTTCCAGCGTCTCGTAGGCGGTTAGCAGGGTGGTGGCCGTCTTGTCGCCCACGCTGGGTACACCGGGGATGTTGTCCGATTTGTCGCCCACCAGCGCCTTGTAGTCAGGTTGCTGGGCGGCGGTGAGTCCTCCGTACCGCTCGGCGAGTTCCTCCTCGCCTACGATCCGCCGGTCCCGTTCGCTGCTGGCCAGATCGACACGCACGCGGGGCGTGATCAGTTGGAAGGTGTCTCGGTCTCCGGTGAGGATGATGGTCTCGACATCGGACGCTTCCGCCTGGCGCGACAAGGTGCCGATGATGTCGTCCGCCTCCCAGCCGGGCAGTTCGTAGACGGGGACGGCGAAGGTCGTCATCAGTTCCTTGACCCGGTCGAATTGGCCCCTGAGTTCAGGCGGCGTGGGAGGACGCTGGGCCTTGTATTCGGGGAACCGTTCGTGTCGGAAGGTGGGTGTCGGCGTGTCGAACGCGACGGCGACGTGGGTGGGTTGCCATTCGTTCAAGGCACGGAGGAAAACGCTGGCGAACCCGTAGACACCCGTAACGTCCTCGCCGGTGGTGGAGACGGTCAGGTTGCGGCTGACGCTGATGGCCCGGAACGACCGGTGGACCATGGCGTGCCCGTCGATTAGGAGCAGCAACGGGTTCTGTCTGACGGCGCCGCCAAAAGACATCGGCATGGACATCTGGCCGCTGTTCACCATTGGGGGCACCTCCATACGCAAGCCTGGGCCCGCTGGGTCGTCCGCTGTACTGGGACGGCATTATACACAAGGCCAACCAGTAGGAACTCCGGCACGCGCAGGGCGACTGTCACCGTATCGTTGCGTTTCAGATGTGAACCAACCGGATTCGAACACGCGCTGTGCTAAAATGCTGCTTGCCATGCCGATGTACGAATACCGATGCAACGAGTGCGGCCAGCGCCAATCCAGGCTGGTTTACAGTTGGACACCCGCCGACGGTTTGAACTGCAACAGTTGCGCCAGCGGAGACCTTTCCCGCCTGATGTCCGGGTTTTCGTTTCACCGTTCGTGGGGAGAAAGCCTGAACTGGATGCCGGATAACGCTGCCGCCGATCTGGACGACGGTCATATAGGCAGCATCGACTCCCATATGGGCCGGATGAGCGAAGCCATGGGTGGTGTGGTGACGCCTGACTTCCACGAGCACCGCCACGAAATCAACCACCCGGACGGCTGACGGCGGTATGTCTATCCCGGAGGCCCAACTGAATTTAGCCAATGTTGCGTTAGCTCTTGGTATAATTTTGACCATCGTGCTGATCGTCAACGGCTTGCTGGATATGCCGGTCAAGTTGCGCGCGCTGTGGAGGTTGCGGCATAAATGAGGCAGTGGTTGGTAGTGGGGTACCTCGCGTTTGTCGCCGCAGTGGTGTCGTGGCTGCTGCTGGCGATCAGCTATGGTCTGGCTCCCCAATGTGCTGTCGGCGCCGAGTGGGCCAGGGCGTCGTGTTTCCTGTTGCCCATGTGGCGTTTCTTTGCCTGAGCTAAACCGGCAATGTAAGACATTCACGTTATGCCCATCTACGAATACCGGTGCCAGAAATGCCAGGCCGTTGAGTCGGTCTTCGTGCGTTCCATCAGCAGCCACGTGCCACCAACCTGCTCAGCATGCGGCAACGACGCGATGGAGCGGCGGATGTCCACCTTCGCCATGGGCAAAACCGTCGCCGGAGTCCATGAAGCAAACCCGATGGGCGGCAGCAGCCGGGATTACTACAGCGATCCCCGGAACATCGGACGCAACGTTGAAGAATCGTTTGCCCGCCATGGGGTCGAAATGCCGGATTCGGTCCGGCAATCCATCGACGCCGCGCGCAGCGGCGAAACGCCGAAGGGATTGGACCTGTGACTTCCACACATCTCAACGCCGAATCCAACCTTCTCCCGGCCCTGCTGGTCTGCCTGGACGGTATACTCGCGTCGGATGCAGTGCCTGAGGGACTCATGCGGGGCGAGATCGGATGGTTGGGCGACGGCTTGAGTGATCCCCAGCGAGAGTCCAGCAACGCCAGGGGCGCGCAAGACCGGAACGAAGCCTTGAACCTGGCGGACACCGCCCGGGGGCTCTTGTCGGCCCTGCGGAATGCCGGAGAAGTGCCATCGGACGCGGCGCTGCAATTGGACCGGGCCCTGGCCGACGCAGAGGCGCGGATCGGAGCAGCCCTGCGCCAAGCTCAAGCGGGCCGGATTCACGGACTGTACGTGATCATAGACCCGGAGGTCACCGGAGGGCGTGATCCGCTGGATATCGCCCGCGCCGCCATCAACGGTGGCGCGCGGATGCTGCAACTTCGCGACAAATTGCGCGACAAGGGGGAACAACTTCCGCTGGGAATCGCGCTGCGCGACCTGTGCGCGGCCAACGGAGCATTGTTGATCATCAACGACCATGCCGACCTGGCGGCCGCGTTGGGTCCCGACCACGTGGGGTTGCACGTGGGGCAGACCGACCTGCCGGTGGCCGAGGCTCGGAAAATCCTGGCGCCGGGGCAGGTGCTGGGTCGCTCCAATCGCGAAATCGACCTGATCGTTGAGTCGCAGCAGATGGGAGCCGACCATGTGGCGTTCGGCGCGATGTACACCACGACCACGAAACAGGTAACGCGATCTCCGCAGGGTCCGGAACGGTTGAGAGAGGCGCGCGCCGCCGCCCAGGTTCCTCTGGTGGCGATCGGCGGCATAACGGCGGAGAACGTCGCGCCCGTGGTCGAGGCCGGAGCGGACGCCATCTGCGTTACGGCGGCGGTGGGCAGCGCTCCCGACCCTGAGGCGGCGGCCGCTCAACTCACCGAGGCCATTCGCGCCGCCGGCGGGCGGGTCTAGGATAGGAATACAGATGCCCACACGTTTCGGTCCCCAATTGGCCGCACTGTCCGCACACGCGGTGTCGGAGTTGACCACAAGGCACCAAGCCAGGGAGCGGGCTTTGTCGGTTTCCCGCCAGGTGATACGCAGTTCGGCCAACGCGATTCGCGCCGTCCATCGCAACGATTTTGATGAAGCGAAACGCCTCATTGCCGAGGCGTCTGAGCGCTTGGACGAAACCGCCGGCATCCGCGTCGACAATCCGGAGATTTATTACGCCGGCTTCCTTTCGGACGCGCGCAAGGAATTCACCGAGGCAAACATAACGTTGGCAGTAATATCGGGGGGCGAAATTCCCGACGCCGAGACGCTGGGCATCGACCCGCCGGCGTACCTGAACGGAATGGCCGAAGTGATCGGGGAGTTGCGGCGGTACATCCTGGACGCATTGCGCCGCGACGACACGGGACGTTGCGAAGAGTTGATGGAATTGATGGATGAGATCTACGGCATCCTGGTAACCGTGGATTTTCCCGAAGCGGTGACCGGCGGCCTGCGCCACAGCACGGATGCCATGCGAGGGGTCCTGGAGCGCACGCGAGGGGATCTCACCATCTCGTTGCAGCAGCGGCGGTTGGAGCAGCGGTTGGCCGAAATGGAGGGCTGACCGAGATTTGTTCTCGCCAGTTTCGCGGTTTCTGCCTCTAGCGTTCCAGGCGAACTGGCTGAACCCGCTGTTGTTCTCGTGGCCGATCGACCGCAAGGTGTTGGAGCCGTTACTGCCCAACGGCCTGGAGATAGATTGCTGGCAAGGGCAAGCCTATATCAGTCTGGTGGGCCTCAGGTTCGAGTCGATCAGATTTTTTGGCCTACCGTCTCCGGTCGCCAACTACGACGAGATCAACCTCCGGTTTTATGTGCGCAGAAAGGGCAACGAGGGCGACCGCTGCCCAGGGGTTGTTTTCGTGCGTCAGATGGTGCCGCACCGGTTGGTGGCTTTCACGGCGCGGTCCCTGTACGGCGAACCGTTCGTAGCAGCGCCGGTGAGTCATCAATTCGGTCATTCCGAATTTGATAGTGCAAAAAATCCGAAACGGGTCGCTTACCGATGGGAATACCGGGGGAGAATCAGCCAATTTTGGGCTGAGGCCGAGTCCGGTAACTCGGCGTTGGCGGAGGCGGGTTCGTTGGAAGGGTTTTTGACCAGCAGGTATTGGGGCTACAACGGGAAACCGGGTACGCGCACCAGAGCGTACCAGTTGACAAGGCTGGAATGGCCTTTGCTCGAACCCTCGCGTTGGGAGATCGATTGCGATGCCGGCGAGGTTTACGGCGATCCTTTTGCCGGTGTGATGCGTGATGAACCCTCGTCGGTGATACTAGCCGTCGGTTCACAGGCTGCGGCCGCGCCACCGGTAACGCTGGCGATCTGACGGTTGGCTTGGGCCGGGAACCATAAGTTGTGATTGTATCCCGGCGATTTGGTAGAATAACTGCCGGTTTGATATTCGAAAGGAGCCACTGATGGTTGAACAAGGGCAACGCGCCTCGGTAGTTGAGTACCCTGATAGCCTGGACGCGATCGAGGAGTGCTATCGGCGCGGTTGGACCGATGGGTTGCCGGTGGTACCGCCGACCGCGGAGCGCGTGGAGGCCATGTTGGACGCGGTCGGACTGGCGCCGGGAACCGTGCTGGGTGAGGTAGAGGTGCGCCGCCGGTCGTTGACCGCGGAGCAGGCCGCAGCCAACGCAGTGATGGCCGGGTGCCTGCCCAGCTATTTCCCCGTGGTCCTGGCGACCATGAAATCGCTGTTCGAGTTCGACCCCAACTGCATCCACGAGGTCTCCGCCGTTACGAACTCCACCGGGTTGTTGACCATCGTCAACGGGCCGATACGGCGCGAAATCGAGTTGAACTGCACCGACAACCTGTTCAGCCCCGGCTATCGCGCCAACGCGACCATCGGGCGGGCGCTGCGCCTGATCCTGATCAACGTGTTTGAGCAGAGGCCGGGCGTGCTCGACCGCGGGTGCATGGGGAGCCTCACCAAGTTTGGCGTGGTGTTCGGAGAGGACGAGGAGAACAGTCCCTGGGAACCGCTGCACGTAAGCCTTGGCTTTGAGCCGGACCAGTCAACCGTTACGGTGGCGACCATCCAGGACCCGTCCATGCACGGCAACCGGTATGGCACCACGGGCGAGAGCCTGCTGGATTCCATTGCCGACGGAATGGCGTCGCACGGATTGGGGATCTACTTTGGACGTGGAATCAAATGGGTTTGGGTGGTGGGCCACTGGCACTCCGAGCTTTTGGGGCGCCAGGGCTGGAGCCGCCGGGACATGCAGGAATACCTGTTTGAAAAGTCCTGGCGGTCGGTGGGTCAACTGAAGCGCCTGGGGATGATGAACGGCGAGGTCGCGCCCGGCGACGACGCGGAACGACAACTGACTGTGGACAGTCCGGACGACATCCTCATCCTGAAGGCCGGCGGCGACAGTGGCATCTACAGCGAACTGATCATGAACTATTTCGGAGTACCGGCCGTCACCGAGGTGATTTAGCACGACTGGTTTGCCAGTCAAAGGAGACCGCAATGACTACCGCCAACCGACCAACCGTGCAACTCATTGATCCCACCGGGTTCGACCCGGGGGAAACACCGCTGGTAATGGCGGCCCGACCCGTCGATCTGCGGGGGAAGCGCCTGGGCCTGCTGGACAATTCCAAGGCAAACTCCGACGCGATTCTCTGGGCCATCGCCCGAGAGTTGGATGCGGAGTTCGAATTCGCTGACATTTTTTACGCCAAGAAACACAGCGCCTCCCTGCCGCCCTTCCCTGAAGTGATGGCCGATCTGCACCGCAACGCCGACTTCGTGATCGCCGGTGTGGGTGATTGAGGGGGCTGCTCGTCGGGCAGTTTGCACGACGGAATTACCTTGGAGCGGCAGGGCATCCCGGCGGCGACGATCATAACGACGGTGTTCGCCAACACGGCCCGGGCATACACTCGTTTGATGGGTGTCCCAAATTTCCCGTACCTGATGTGTCCGCATCCGATCACCAACGTGAAGGGAGATGATCTATTGGAGCGCGCGCACTCGTTGACTCCGGGCGTTCGCAGGTTGCTCATCAACGGCACGTTGACGGACAACTAGCCGGAGCGTAATTCGGATTCTCTTCAAATGGCAGGCTTGGGCAACATTCTGCGGCGTTTTGTTGGCCGATTGAGGGAACAGGAAACGCAGGCTCCCGGCCAGCGAGAGTTTGAGGAGAGCCTGGGGCCTCAAACGTACGACCCCCTGGACGCATCCATCGAACGGGTTCCCGCCGAGGCGGGTAGCGGTCTGGTGGGCGCTGCCGTTGAGGAACCCTCGTTACCAGGCGATCCGTTCCGGTCGCCTACGCAAGCCGTGGAAAACCCGGGATTGGCGTTCACCGCGGAACCATCGGCGAATCCTGTGCGCGAATCGCAGGGAACATTGGTGGCGGATGTGGTTGGAGCGACTTCGGTCGACGTCGGCCAGACTGGCCTGTCGGACGACGATGCCCTGATCGAGGATCCGCTCACGTCCAATTGCCCATATTGTGGATTGCCCAACCAGCGAATCGGCGCGCGTTGCGAGCGATGCTCCCAGGTGGTGGTGCGTTTGCCCGCGTGGGCGCAGCACCGGCGACGCAATTGGCTGCTCAACCGGTTGTCGTGGAAACGGATCATCTTCGCCTCGATCGCGGCGCTGCTGGTAATCTTTGTCATCTGGGTGAACTATCCGTTTGCGCCCAATCCGTTGATCCTGTTCAAGAATATCCAATCCCAGATAACGGCGGATTCAAGTGCCGGAGTCTGGACAATCAGCGGACGCGATCTGCGAAACAGCCGGAACGTTCAGGTGGGGTTTCCCCCACCCAGCGGCGAGGTTCAGTGGACGAGTTTCATTTCCGAACCGTTGAACTCTGAGCCCGTGGCGCAGAACCCGAATATCTACGTCGGATCCGCCGACGGAATATTCTCGCTCTCCCAGTACGACGGGCAGCCCAGAGAGGGATGGGAAGGCAATACCCCCGGGAGGATCACCGGCGCGGCCGCCGTGGTTGACACGTACCTGTTTTTCGGCAGCACCGATCACACGGTCAACTCCTGGAACGCTTTGACCGGGGATGCGTGGTGGAGTTTCCCTGCTGAAGATACCGTTGAAGTGGCCCCGGTAGTCTCCGACGGCTTGCTCTATGTGGGTTCCGGAAAGGGCTGGCTGTACGCTTTGGACGCATACAACGGCGCCGTAATTTGGCAAACCCAGTTGGACAGCAACGCCAGCGCAGAGGTTGCGGTACACGATGGGAAACTGTTTGTTGGGGATGATAAGGGTGTTTTCTACATCCTTTCCGCAAGGACCGGCCAAGAATGGTTCAGGTATAGAACGCTGAAGACCATCGCGGGGCCGCCGGTGATATCGGCCGACGGAACGCGGGCCTACTTCCCCTCCAGTGGGCAACTGTACGCGGTGAGCGCGGAGGAGCGCGAGGTTCCCGGCCTGTATCAGTTCAAGAAGATTTGGGCCCAGTTGTGGTTGTGGCAGGTCCCGGGCGTGCCGCGTCCGCCGGGTCAACAGGGCGGGCTGTGGCGTTTTTCGCCCGAAAATCCCTTGCAGGGAATCTACAGTTCCCCCGCCTTGGTGGATGACGAAAACGAGAGCACCTTGTACGTGGGCGCTTACGACAACAGCATGTTCGCTCTGAATGCCCTGGATGGGACTCGCAGGTGGACGTTTGAGGCCGACAACGCGATTTTTGCGTCGCCCATCGTGGTGAAGGACAGATTGTTGTTCGGTGATGGATCCGGGAACGTTTACTCTTTGAATCGTCACGACGGCACGTTGGATTGGAAAATCTCCGCGAGTTCGGCGGTAAAAATCCCGCCCATTCAAAGCAACGACCTGCTGATAGTGCGCACGGAGGACGGGACGGTTTACGGCATCAAGTAAACGATGGCGCCCGGTCCGGCGCAGTCGCACCTGCTGTCAATGGAAAACGCTCCCCGGGAATCCCCGGGGAGCGTACTTTTGGGCTGGTGTGGGGGGTCGTTAGTAGAGGTGGCACGAAACCCGATGCCCGGGCGACACCTCTTTCTCCACCGGCGCCTCCTCGGAGCACTGGGGCATCGCGAAAGGACACCGCGGATGGAACCGGCAACCGGTAGGAGGATTGATCGGAGACGGGACTTCGCCCTGTAGAACGATGTCTTCGCGGATCAGGTCCGGGTGGGATGGCAGGGCCGCCGAGAACAGCGCCCGCGTGTAGGGATGGAGGGCGTTGTTGTACAGTTCCTCCGTCTCGGCGTACTCGACGATCTGGCCCAGGTACATCACAGCGGTCTCGTGCGCCATGTAACGCACGGTGGCGAGGTTGTGGGCGATGAGCAGGTAGCTGACGTTGTACTGTTCCTGCAGGTCCTTCAACAGGTTCATCACCTGCGCTCGGATGGAAACGTCCAACGCGGACACGGGCTCGTCCAGCACGATCAGCTTGGGATACGACACCAGGGCTGAAGCAACCGCGATGCGCTGCCGTTGCCCTCCGCTGAATTCGTGAGGGTAGTTGGTGGCCTGTTGGGAGTGCAGGCCCACCTGCTGGAGGACCTCGGCCACCCGCTCGTTCTTCTCCTGGGTGGTGACGTTCCGGTTGACCACCAGCGGCTCGGAGACAATGTCCCGAACCCGCATCCGGGGGCTCAGCGACGACCATGGGTCCTGGAAGACCGCCTGTACCGTCGTGCGGTAGTCCTGAAGCTCGGCTCCGCTGAAGGTGTTGATGTCCTTGCCTTCCAGCAGGATGTCACCCTCGGTCGGGCGCTCCAGGCGCAGGAGCAGCTTGCTGGTGGTCGTCTTACCGCAACCGGATTCGCCCACCAGCCCCACGGTTTCGCCCTGTTTGATATTGAACGAGATACCGTCCACGGCCTGAACGTACCCGATGGTTTTCATCAGGATGAGGCCTTTCGTAACGGGGAAGTACTTCTTTAGGTTGCGTACTTCCAGGAGACTGTTGTTGGTAGCCACTGCCATGGGGAGCGGTCCTCCTCAGCTATTGGTCAAAATGTAGCGGACTTGCCGATTTAGCCGGCGGTTCCGGTCGGCGGGACGAATTCTTCGATGGGCGTGCCCTGCCAGTCCGGATCCAGGGCCCAGCAGTCGGCATGGTGTCCCTCGGCCAACTGATACGTCGAGGGATACGCTTCGTAGCACTGGTCGCTTACGTATGGGCAACGCGGGGCGAAGCGACAACCCTCGGGCAGATTGGAGAGCAACGGCGGTTGGCCGTCAATGGAGTAAAGACGGTCTACGCGTTCCTCAAGTTTCGGCACCGAATTAATGAGTGCCTGCGTGTAGGGGTGCGCCGGACGACTGAAAATGTCCCGCACGTCGCCCTGTTCAATGATGCGGCCGGCGTACATCACCGCCACCCGGTCACACATCCTCGCGACCACTCCAAAGTCGTGGGTGATGAAGATGATGGCCAGCCCGGTTTCGGCCTGGATCTCCTTCAGCAACCGCAGGTACTGGAGTTGAATCGTAACGTCCAGCGCGGTGGTTGGCTCGTCGGCAATGATGATGCCCGGCTCGCACGACATGGCGATGGCGCCAACGACGCGCTGTTTCATTCCGCCCGACATCTGGTGCGGGTAGTCGTCCAGGCGGCGTTCCGGCGCGGCCACGTTGACCTTGCGCAGGGCGTCCACGGCCCGGGACAACATCGAGCTCTTGTTTTCCTTGTGGGCGATACCCAACGCCTCCCGCAATTGGTTGCCGATGGTGAACACCGGATTCAGGGAGGTTTGCGGGTCTTGCAGGATCATCGAGATCTGGCGACCCCGCACGTCGCGCATTTCGTCTTCGCTCTTCTGCAGGATGTCCTCGCCGTTCAGAACGATCTCGCCTTCCACGATTCGCCCGGCCGGCCGGGGCACCAAACGCAAGAGGGACAGGGCCGTCATAGTCTTGCCGCAGCCGGACTCTCCAACTATGCCCAACGTCTCGCCTTTTTTCAGGTTGAACGAGATCCCATCTACCGCTTTCACGGTGGCGGCGCGCGTGAAGATATAAGTCTTGAGGTCGTTGACCTCTAGGATGGTGTCAGTAGCGGTCTGTACAGCAGCCATGGCTTACACGTTCCTTAGTTTGGGGTCCAGTTTGTCTCTCAGCCAATCTCCCAGCAGGTTCATAGAGAGTACCGTAAGCACGATGGCTAAGCAAGGGAACAGGAAAATCCACCAGGCGGTGGTGATGAGGTCCCTGCCATCGGCAACCATCACTCCCCATGCCGGGGTGGGGGCCGGGATCCCGGCTCCCAGGAAGCTGAGGGTCGATTCCAGAATGATGACGTGGCCCACCTCCAGGGTGGCCAACACGACCACAGTGTTGACCAGGTTGGGGAAGATGTGCTTCATCATGATGCGGATGTTGGAAGCTCCGGAGACTCTGGCCCGGTCAATGAAGTCCTGTTGCTTGATCGCCAGGGCTTCGCCGCGGACGACGCGGGCGTAGCGCGCCCATAGGAGCACCGCGATCACGACGATCACCGTGGTAAAGCCGGCTCCGATCGCCGCCACCAGGACCAGGGCCAGCAAAATTGACGGGAACGCCAGTTTGATGTCGACGATCCGCATGATTATCGCGTCGGTTTTGCCCCCGCGATAAGCCGCCAGCATTCCCAGGATGGTTCCCAGTCCTCCGCCCAGGAGGATCGCGAGGGAAGAGACCATCAGGGAGATGCGAGCGCCGTGCATAATCCGGCTCAGGATGTCCCGGCCCTGCTTGTCGGTGCCGAGGGGGTACTCCATGGAACCGCCCTTATTGGCCAGGAACCGGAGAGTATCGCCGGGGTCAACGGTGCCGTCTTCGCCGCCGGTCAGGATCGTGGCCTCGCCGCGTTCGACCTTGCGCTGCGCGTTCGAGAGGCCGATCTCCAGGTGCAGCCGGTCTCGGTTTGCGCGTTGCACCACGGTCCGCGATTCATAGTTTTCGGATACCCAGAACGGTGGCAGTTTCGCGTCGTCAAGCACTCCGATCCGTTGATTGTGGGGCGCCAACTGGTTCGCAAAGATAGCCGGAATAACCAGCAGGAAAATCAACACGGCCAACGGTATGAGTGGCAACTCGCGCACTGCGCGGATGCCTTTGACGACCCGACTCGGACGCGGTTGAGTTTCAACTCCAGCGACCTCTGGGCTAGTAGTTACCGCTGCCATTTCACACCTCGTTCATTGACTCGCGTTTCGAGCCACTCGCATCCTAATTCAACCCTGTTTACGTGTACCTGATCCTCGGGTCGATGTAGGCGTACAGCACGTCCACCATGATGTTGATGATGACGAACGCTGTGGCGAATAACAGGACCACCGCCTGCACCACGACGTAGTCTCTGAACAGGATCGCCTTGATCACCAGGTGGCCCAGTCCGGGCCATGCGAACACCGTCTCGATGACCACCGACCCCGTGATGAGCACGGCGCCGATGAGCCCGAAGTAGGTGAGAGGTACGATCAACGCGTTGCGGAAGCAGTGTTTCCAGACGACTTTCCACTCGGGCACGCCCTTGATTCGCGCCAGTTTTACGTACTCGGTGTCGAGGACTTCCAGCATCGACGAACGTGTCAGGCGCATCAAGGCCGCCACGTTGTAGTATCCCAGGGCTACGGCGGGGAGGATGATGTATTCAATCCCGCCGCTCCCCGAGGTTGGGAAGATATTCAACTGTACGGCGAATATCCACATCAGGATCAGACCGACGGCGAATGTGGGCGCGGATTGGCCCAAAATGGCGAACAGTTTCCCGCCGTAGTCGAAGGGAGTGTCTTTCTTTATCGCAACCAGAACTCCCACTGGAAACGCGATCGCGCCGCTGACCAAAAGGGCCAGGGCCGAAAGTTTTATCGTGTTCGGCAGCCGCTGGATTATCAGTTCAGTCGCAGTCGAATTAGGCCACGCCATGGCTTCGCCCAAGTCGCCCCGGAACAATTTGCCGAGGTATTGGATGTATTGCATGTGAAGGGGTTTATCCAGGCCCCATTCCGCTTTGATCAACTCTATCTGTTCTTCTGAGGCCTCTTCCGGCAAAAGGACGTTGAGCGGATCCCCGGAGACGCGGGCCAACGCGAAAGTCACCGTGCTGATTACGAATATCGCCAGGATCCCCTGGGCGACTCGTCTCAATATGTATGCCTGCATGTCCGGTCCGTCCCTTTGTCCCTGTGAAAATTGTCCCCTCCGGAGTCAACTCATGCCGAGTTGACTCCGGAGGTTGAGACTATCCCGATTGACGTTCCTGGATTAACCGATCTCGTCAGTAACGGACGCCCTTGATGTGTTCCAAGTCGGTGAACTGACCACCGTAGGGTCCAAGGTAAATGTACTCTTCAACCACCTCAGGGTCTATCACCACTTGCACGGACAGCGTGTGCAACGGAATCGAAGCCACCTCGTAGAACAATTCGTCCGTCGCCGCGTGCCAGTGGCCCAATTGCTCCTCGAAGTTCAGTGAGTTCAGGGCGTTGTACGTGCTTTGCCACACGGTATCACTGACGTAGAACCGCATGAACCGTTCAGGGCTGTAGGCGAAGTGAATCGTCGGGTGCGGCGGCTCAGCGTAACCCCGGAAGGGATAGACGCAGCAGGTGGTGGTCGCGCCGCGATATTCCTGCCGCCACTGCGAGAACTCCATCTCGCGGATCTCGGTGGTCAGGCCGATGTTTTCCCACATCGCGGCGATGGCCACGACATAGTCCTTCATCTCGGGTAGACCGCTCATCGTGTAGCTGATGATGGGGACGTTGAACCCGTTGGGGTAGCCGGCCTCCGCCAGGAGCTCCTTAGCCTTTTCGGGGTCGTAGCCGTAGAGCTCTTCCCACGAATTCTCCCATTCGGGGTTGTATCCGGCGTACTCGCCGCCGAACGCCTCGGCGCTGGGGATCAGGCCGGCCACGCGGCCCTCGGCTCCCTGGCCGTCGAAGATGTTCTCGCGGATGGAGTCTCGGTCGATGGCTTTATTCATCGCCATTCGCACCATCTTGCCGGTGTCGCCGGGCGCGGCCCACGGAACGGTGGGGTCGTACGACGCGGCGGAATATGGCTCAAACTCCGGTCCTTCCTTGGTGGCAAAGTACATGCCGCCGAAAACCATCATGCTGTTGACCGCAACCACCTGGCTGGGCGCCAGATCCAGGCCGGCATCCAGAGCCTGACCGACCAACGCCCGGTCGATGGTGGCGACGTGGGCTTCGCGCGCCAGCATGGCGGCCAGGCGCGTGGACGCCTCTTCTATGATTTTGATTTCGATGGTGTCCCAGTCGGGATCAACGCGGTAGTGGTCTCCAGGGGCGCGTTCCCAGAGCCAACCGATGCCCTTCTCAAAGTTGGCGAACTGGTACGGTCCCAAGCGGGCCGGGCCTTGTTCGAGCAGGGTTGGTTCGCCAGCCGAGCAATACCCATCCAGGTGAGGCACCTCTGTGAAAGACTCGTACTCGGCCGCGCCGTTGGGACAGCCGGTATCCCATTGGGCCTTGCTGGTCATGGGCAGGCCGCGGTAGCCGGAAATCCAGTAGTCAAAGATCAACTCGGGGCGTGCGCCCATCGAGATGTTGATCTCGTGGTCGCTCACCACTTCCGGTAACGCCTGGGGGTTGGTGCGGAAGTAGTCTGAGTAGGATGCGCCGCACGTGGGGTTTGTGTAGTAGTTCAGCGAGTTCACCACGTCGTGGGCGGTGAATTCGCCGTACCCGAAGTGGAAGTCGACCCCTTCGCGCAGTTTGAAATTCCACGTCCTGCCATCCTCGCTGACGCTCCAGTCGGTCGCCAGTTGAGGCTCCAGAGAGCCGTTGTAGCGGTTGGCGTCGATCAGGAATTCATGAGAGGGACGGTGCTGGCTGGTAGCGCTGCCCGTAACGTCGCAGTCCATGATTCCCTGGCGCGTCTGCTGCGAGAACAGGAAGATCAGGTCCTTGGTTTTGAGTTCACCGTCACCGGCCGCTGCCTCGACGGTGGGTTGGGGTTGCGCCACGGGTGTGGTTCCCCACAAACGAAGGTCGCGTGGGGGCCGAGGTGGCCGGCGGAGGGGCGACTGTTGCGGTGGCCGCAGCGGGTTGCTGTTGTTGCGGCGCCGCCGCTGGAGCCTCGGTTGGCGCTTGCTGCTGGGCTGCCGCCGGCGCGCTGGCGGGCTGCTGTGCGGGAGCGGCTTCTTCAGCCGCGCCGCCGCATCCGACAAGGACCAGCGCTGTCACCAACGCCATCGCGGTGAAAATTATCGGCCATCTAAAAACGCGTTTCCTTCTCATTACACCCCTCCTGAAAGAGTTGTACTGCGTTTGGTCTCAGTGAATCTGGGTTGGTGTTCCTCCGGTGTTTGCTACGGGTTTCTGACGAGTTCGTTGTTTAGACGTTGCGCAGCTTGGGATCCAAGCGGTCCCGGAGCCAGTCGCCCAACAGGTTCATTGATAGCACGGTCAACACGATTGCCAGGCACGGGAACAGGAAGATCCACCACGAACTCGTGATCACTTCCCTGCCGTCGGCGGCCATCAGGCCCCACGCCGGTTGCGGCCTGGGAATGCCGGCGCCGAGGAAGCTCAGCGTCGCCTCCAGGATGATAACGTGGCCCACCTCAAGGGTGGCGAGCACGATGACGGTGTTGAAAACGTTGGGGAATATGTGGCGCGTCATGATCCGGAGATTGGAGGCGCCGGCCACCCGGGCCCGGTCAATGAAATCGCGTTCCTTGATGGTTAGCGCTTCACCCCGTACCACGCGGGCATAGCGCGCCCAGAGCAGCAAGGCGATCACGATAACCACGGTGCTGAAGCCGGAACCGATGGCCACCACTAGCGTCAATGCCAGCAGAATCGACGGGAACGCCAGCTTGATGTCCACGATCCGCATCAGGATGGCGTCGGTCAAACCACCCCTGAACGCTGCCAGCATGCCCAGTCCGGTTCCAAGGACCCCACCCAACAGGATTGCAAGACACGAAACGGCAAGGGATATGCGCGCTCCGTGCATCAGCCTGCTGAGGACATCGCGTCCCTGCTTGTCAGTGCCCAATGGATATTCCCAGCTGCCACCGGGCTCGACGCGCACCATCGTTTCGCCGATATCGGGTTGACCGTTGCCGTTGGCATCAATGAGAGTACCGGCGCCGCTGTCGATATTCCGGCGGGCGTTGTTTACGCTGACCTCGTTGTTTTTGTCCCTGGCACGCTGGACGATCACCTGCTCATTGGCCCGGTCCGGCACCCAGGCCGGCGGCTCGAGAACCCGGTCCAATTCGCCGATCGTGTGGTCGTGCTGCGCCAGGACGTCCGCAAAGGCAGCGGGCACAATCAGGAAAACGATCAAAACAAACAGGGGTATGATCGGAACTCTTCGAATTTCCTGCCAAACTGCCCCTGCTGAGAGCCCGCGTGCCGGTTGGGCGGCAACGTCGCCGGTCTGACCGCCCGGAGCGGTTGTTTGCACAGCCATAACTCTTATCCCTCCGGCGGTGTCTACCCGTATCGGATCCGTGGGTCAACGTACGCGTATGTGACGTCCGTGACTATGTTGATCGCCACGTACAACAACGCGAACAGCATTACCACGGCCTGCACCGTGATGTGATCTTTGGAGTTGATGGCTTCGATTACCATCAAGCCGATGCCTGGCCATGCAAAAACGGTTTCAATCACCACCGAGCCGGTAATGAGCACGGCAAAGATGAGGCTGAAATAGGTCAGCGGGCCGATCAATGCGTTCCGGAAACAGTGCTTCCAAACGATTTTCCACTCCGGGATTCCCTTGATGCGGGCCAGCTTGACGTATTCCGTATCCAGCACCTCAAGCATTGAGGAGCGGGTCAAGCGCATGATGGCCGCCACGTTGTAATACCCAAGGGCGAAGCCGGGCATCAGCATGTGCTTGAACCCTCCTTTCCCTGAGGTCGGTAACCATCCCAATTGAACGGCAAGAACCCACATCAATATGAGGCCGACAGCGAAGGTCGGCGCCGATTGGCCGAGGATGGCAAACATCTTGCCACCGGCGTCGAACCAGGAATCCTTTTTTACCGCCGATAAAACGCCGATCGGGAATGCGATTATTCCCGTGATTACCAGCGCAAACGATGAAAGCTGCAAAGTGGCGGGCAACCGTTCGGCAATGAGCTCCGCCACCGGGCGGTCCCACTTAAAGGACGTACCCAAATCTCCCGTGAGGAGGCGCTTCATGTAGGTGAAGTACTGTACGTGCAGCGGCTTGTCCAAGCCCCACTGCGCTCTGATCCGCTCGATCTGCTCTTTGCCAGACTCTTCGTCCAGGATGGCCGCCAATGGATCGCCGGCCACACGCGAGAGTGAAAAGACAATCAGGCTGATCACGAAGACGGCCAGCAATCCCTGTAAGAGCCGCAGAATGATGAAACGCTGCATGATGTCCGTTCCTTCAGCGCGTATGACCTTCTAATTCGACAACGTCCCCGGCGTATCGACAATACGATGTGATACGCCGGGGTGGATTGGGCTCGGGGTCAGCGTGGATTATTCACGCACGCCCTTCACGTGTTCGAGGTAGACGTAGTTTCCGTTGTTAGGCCCCAGGAAGATGTACTCTGCCACCACGTCGGGGTCGACGACCGCGCTGACGGGCAGGGTCCAGCCGGGAATGGTGCCGACTTCATAGAAGATTTCGTCGGATACTTTCTGCCAGTCCACCGTCGCGTCGGCCTCGTTCAAAGCGCGGAGCGCCTTGTTCTTGTTTTCCTGGATGTTGTCGCTAGTGTAGGCCCGGAAGAAACGTTCGGCGCTGAAGTAGAAATGGACACGGGTGTCGATCGGAGCCGCGGGCCCGCGGAACGGGTAAATGCAGCAGTCCGTGTTCAGGCCGCGGTATTCGTTCCTCCAGTTGGAGAATTCGATCGGGTCAAGCTGCGGGTCCAGACCGATGCGCTCCCAATACCCGGCGATGGCCTCCATCAGGTCAGGCTGTTCCGGCACTCCGGATAGCGGGAATACGGGTATGCGGAAGGAGAAACCGTTCGGATAACCGGCCTCGGCAAGGAGTTCCTTGGCGCGTTCCTCGTCATAACCGTACAGTTCTTCCCAACTGTCTTCCCATTCCGGGTTGTAACCGCCGGGGAAGTCCGGCACCAGGGTGGAGACCCACTGCTGGCCGCCGGCTCCTTTGAAGATCGCGTCGTTCACCTGGTCGCGGTCAAAGGCCTTGTTCATGGCCATGCGCACCAGCTTCCCGCTGGGGCCGGGATCATTCCAGGGCATCATCTCGTCGCGCGCCGCAACGATGTTGTAGGACTCTTTGTCCGCTGCCTGCTGCTCTGCGGAGGCGGTGGGGTCAACCCCCTTCTCTCCGGTGGCGAAGTACATGCCGCCAAAGAGCGCGAATGCCGTTTGCGCGGTCACGGAGCTGTCGAACACTTCCAAGCCGTCGTCAATGGCGTCCTGTAGGAGCGCGCGGTTGATGGCGGCGATGTGGCCTTCACGGGCTTGCATAATCGCAAGACGAGTGGCCGGCTCGCGCACGTCCTTGATCTCAATTTCGGCGAAATCGGGATCGACGCGCCAGTGTTCATAGTCCACGCGGGACCATTCCCAGCCGACGCCTTCCTCGAAGCTCACGAACTCGTATGGGCCGGTGCGGGCCGATTTGGCATAAACCAAGTCCCGGCTGGCCTTGCAGTAGCTCAGCTCCTCGCCGCCGTCTGCCGTTCCAAAGTCGGCTTCGCCGCCCGGGCACGCCTGATTCCACTGTGCGGCGCTGCTGATAGGAACACCCCGGTAGCCGGAGAACCAGTAAAGGAAATCCACCGCGGGGCGCTTTTGCATGTGGATGTTGATTTCGTAATCGTTGACGATTTCAACATCGCCGCCTGGGTCGCTGCGGAAGTAGTCTGAGTACGATGCCCGGCACTCGGGATTGGTGTAATAAGCCAGCGAGTGCTTGACGTCCCGGGCCGTGAACTCTCCCCAGTCGTCGTGCCAACGGACGCCCTGCCGGAGTTTGAAGTTCCAGGTCCGGCCATCCGGTGTAATGCCCCACTCGGTGGAGAGCATCGGTTCATAGGAGCCGTCAAAACGACCTGCGTCAACCATGAACTCGGCGGACATGCGGTAATTGACCACGCCCGATCCCGTTACTTCGCAGTCCAGCATGGACTCGAAGGACGGCGGGTCCAGGACGGCGATCAAACGGTCGGTAACGAGTTCACCTTCGGTCTGAGGCGCCAGGGTGGGCCTGGGTGTGGCCTGGAGCACCGACGGGCGCTGCGTCGGGGTGGGCGCGAGGGTCGCTCCCTGTGGTACTGGAGTTGCGGTGGCTCGTTCGACTGCCGGCGCTTGGGTCGCGGCGGCCGGTTGCTCCTGTTGTTGCGGCGCTGGGGCGGCCGTAGCCGGTGCCGCCGTTTGTTCCGCTGCGCCTCCGCAACCCACGATGACCGCGGTAGTCGCCAGCGCGATCGCCAGCATTACCGCCGGATATCGCAAAAACCGTCTATACGCCATAGAGGCCCTCCCAAATGGTTTTAGAGTATGTTGTCGGCTGACGCGCGACCCGGGCGACTCGATCCCCGCCAAAGTCACGCCCGCGCAATATAGGCAATTCCGCGGGCCTCAGTCAAACGAAATCATCCTGATGATTCGTACGAATACCGTTATTTATCAACGAATATGTGATCATAAAACGTAATATATTAACGTATATGGCGTAAAACCGTAGAACAACACTGCGAATTAACAGGAATTTAACATTATGCTCCAGAATGTATAATATACGAGGGTGTGATATATCGTTGTTTACGATAATGTTCGGAAGGGCGCGCCCGATTCAAACACTAAGGGCTACGATCATCGTAGCCCTTTCAGCCAATAGGTGCGACAAACGTCACAATTGTCCTGTTGACATGCGATTGGTGATTAAAATACTCGTGATTCTAAAGGGATGTCCAACTGCGTTTGGAGCAGGCGCTTACAACACCGCTTCCGCGATCCGCTCCATTTCATCCAACGCCTGGATGCTGGTCGTGTCGCCCAGACGGACAATGACGCGATTGGCGCCAGCGTTCTCGAACTCGCCGATTAATGCCCGGTCAGCCGGCTGCCCGAAAACGGTAATGCCGATGCTCGCCGGATCCCGACCCGAGGCTTCCGCCAACTCGTCGATGGCGGCGCGACCGGCGGCGATTTGGTCCGGGCTGGAAGCGGTTGGCATCCAACCGTCGCCCCAGCGTACTATGCGTCGGAACACGTTGCGCGCGTTGCCCCCCAGAATTACGGGAGGGCCGCCCTCCTGGGCCGGCTTGGGGTTGCACTGCACCGGAGGAAAATCGTAGTAGCGGCCGTGATACTCCGCGGAATCCTGGGTCCACAGGGCGCGCATCACCTCGATGGATTCCCTGGCCTGGGTCCACCGGTGGTCGAAGTCGCCGCCCATGATCTCGGTCTCTTCCCGCAGCCAGCCGGTCCCTATCCCCAGGAGGAAACGACCACCCGAAAAACGGTCCAGCGACGCGATGGCCCCGGCCAGCACCAACGGGTTGCGCTCCGGTATCAACGTAATGCCGGTACCCAATTTGATCGTGTTGGTCACCGCCGACGCCCGCGCCAGGCCGATGTACGGATCGGCCATGTCGGCCATGTAGTCCGGGATGGAGCCGTCCGGCGAACCCGGATACCGGGACGCTGGATTCACGGGCATCACAGGATGCTCCGGGAGCCAGATGGACTCGAACCCCAGGGCCTCCGCTTTGGCGGCGATTTCCGCGACATCTATCGAGTTGGTGGATATCGACATATTGAGACCGATGTCCATGGGATACCTCCGGTAGGTCCAGTTGGCTTGCCGTTTTACTCTAAATCACGGCGGGATCATAGCACGCTCAATTTGTGAATGTCATTTGATTGGTTTAGCGCCCCCACTCGCTTAATGGTGAGTACGGTCGCGTGGCAGGCGGAACCGGCAGACCTGTCCAGCAAAACGGAAGCACATCCTGCACGAGCCGCCGGAATGGGGCAGAAACCTCTGGTGCTATACTACTCAAGGTTCCTTTCCTTTAACTTCACTCATGGTGCCAATAATGCCTCTTTACGTAATGCTTGCCAACTTCACCGGTCGCGGTCGACGCATGGGCCAGGACAATCCGGACCTGCTCGGCGAAGCCACGGCCGCGGTGGAAACCATATCCAGCAAGGTCCTGACCCAATACGCGGTGCTCGGTCGCTACGACTTCGTGATTATTACCGAAGCCACCGACAACCAGTCCGCCGCGCGCCTGTCCCTGGAGTTGAGCGTACGGGCCGGCCTGAACATCGAGACCCTGCCCGCCATGCCGGTGGGCGTCTTGTCCGACGAAGAGCACATCAGCATGCTCCGGGACGCCGCCGTCGCCATGAATCTGCCCGCCGGGCCGGATGAGTCCGACAACTCCGATGATTGGCGCATTCCGGACGATCCCGACTAACCCCGGCTGAGCGCCCACGACAGGCATTCTCCATGGACACCTCCAAGCCGCCTACCGCAATGACCATCGCCGGCTCGGACTCCGGCGGTGGAGCCGGGATCCAGGCCGACTTGAAAACCTTCTCCGCGCTGGGCGTGTTCGGCACCTCCACGCTCACCGCGATAACCGCGCAGAATACCGTCGGTGTGACCGCCGTTCACGAGATCCCAACCGATGTGATCTCGGCCCAGATTGACGCGGTCATCACGGATATTGGCGCCGACGCGGTGAAAACGGGGATGCTGTCCTCCGCCGCTATCGTCGAAACGGTGTCGGAAGCCGTGCGCCGCCACGGGATCACCAACCTCGTGGTGGACCCGGTGATGGTCGCCAAGAGCGGAGACCGGTTGCTTAGGGAGGAGGCGATTTCGTCCATCTGCAACGACTTGATCCCGTTGGCGAAGGTGGTCACTCCCAACATCCCTGAGGCCGAGGATCTAACTGGCTTATCCATTAGTACCGATGCTGACGTTCGCCGTGCAGCCGAGGCAATTATTGGAATGGGAGCCCAGTGCGTGGTTGTCAAAGGCGGTCATCGTGATGGCCCGCCCACCGACATCCTCTACGACGGCGCAACGTTCCTGGAGTTTACGACCGAACGGATCCCGTCCACCAACACCCACGGAACCGGCTGCACGTTTGCCTCCGCCGTTGCCGCGGGCCTGGCGCACGGTCTTGAAGTTCCTGACGCGGTGCAACAAGCCAAGGATTACGTAACGGCTGCGATACGGTCGGCGTACCCGATCGGGCGGGGACACGGCCCACTCCACCATTTTCACGCCTTCTGGCAATAGCGCGTGCGGCGGTCAATCCATGATCGCCCGACCGAGACGGCGCGTTGCGCTATAATCCTCTAATATTGCCGAAAGTCTGTCGGCCGGGCCCAATGAGCCGGTCGGCTTTATAGGGGTGGATCAGGTATGCCGGCTATGTTTGACGTGGTTTCCAGCCGAGTCAGCTTCCCCGATCTGGACGCGGAAGTCCTGGATTATTGGAAAGAGCGGGACGTGTTCCGTCGTTCCTCTGAGGAGCGGCCCGACGCGCCGCTCTTCATGATGTATGAGGGCCCGCCCACCGCCAACGGCAGCCCCGGCATTCACCATGTGCTCGCTCGCGTTTTCAAGGACGTGATCTCCCGCTACCGCACCATGAAAGGGTGCCGCGTCATCCGGAAGGGGGGTTGGGATACCCACGGGTTGCCCGTCGAGCTTCAGATCGAGCAGGAGTTGGGCATCTCAACCAAGCGGGAAATCGAGGAATTCGGCATAGCCGAATTCAACCGCCGCTGCCGCGAAAGCGTTTTCAGATACGTAAAAGAGTGGGAGGTGATGACCGACCGCATCGGTTACTGGGTCGATATGGACGACCCGTACGTCACGCTGGAAAACGACTATATCGAAACCGGGTGGTGGATCCTCAAAAGGCTGTGGGACCGCGGACTGCTGTACCAGGACCGGCGGGGCGCTCCCCACTGCCCGCGCTGCGTTTCGAGCCTTTCGTCCCATGAGGTGGCCCTGGGTTACCGGGAAAACACCCCGGACCCGTCGGTTTTCGTCAAGTTCGAAGCCAACGAATGGATCGGCGGCGCATCTCTGGAAATTCCGTCCTATTTCCTCGCGTGGACCACCACGCCGTGGACGCTGCCCGGTAATACCGCCCTGGCAGTCAGCGTGGATGCCGATTATTCGGTGGTGGAAACAACGGATGACAACGAGCAAACCATCCGCATGGCGCTGGCGACCGCGCTGCTCGGGGTCTTGACCGACGATTACACGGTAACGCAGGAAGTGAAAGGCAGCGAACTGGTGGGACTGTCCTATCGGCCGCTTTACGACGCCACGAAGTACGGCACGCCGATCCGGCAGTTCGTGAGCAACGACGACGGGCAAACCTCTCTGGAAGACTCCGACGCATACTCCACGCGAGTGGTCGCTGCTGATTTTGTCAGCATGGACGACGGCAGCGGCATCGTCCACATCGCGCCGGCGTTCGGCGACGAAGACCTTGGACTGGGCCGGGAACACCAGTTGGCGTTTGTGCAGCCCGTGGATCTCCAGGGCGTCATCACTGGCGACTACCCATTCGCCGGCAAGTTCGTCAAGGATGCCGACCCGGAAATCACAGCGGACCTGACCGAACGCGGCCTGCTGTATCACCAGGGCATCTACCGTCACACGTATCCCTTCTGCTGGCGTTGTGACACTCCGCTCCTCTACTACGCCAAGACCTCGTGGTACATCCGCACCACCGCCGTCAAGGACCAACTCGTAGGGAACAACTCCCGAATCAACTGGTACCCCGAACACATCCGTGAGGGTCGGTTTGGCGAGTGGCTCCGCAACAACGTGGACTGGGCCATCTCGCGGGAACGGTACTGGGGCACGCCCATACCCATCTGGCGGTGCGACCGCTGCGGGCAGATGGATTGCGTCGGCGGCGTCCAGGAACTGTCGGAGCGTTCCGGTAGGGATCTGGAAGACCTGGACCTTCATCGGCCATATGTGGACGACGTCACCTGGCCGTGCCCGTCCGATTCGTGCGGCGGAGCATTCCGGCGCATCCCCGAGGTGATGGACTGCTGGTTCGATTCCGGCATGATGCCCCTTGCCCAGTGGCACTATCCCTTTGAAAACAAGGATATCGACAAAGACGGCCGGCTGCCCGCCGATTACATCTGCGAGGCCGTTGACCAGACGCGAGGCTGGTTCTACAGCCTGCACGCTCTGTCCACGCTGTTGCAGGACGACATCGCGTATCGCAACGTGATCTGCCTGGGCCTGATCCTGGATGGGCGCGGCCGCAAGATGAGCAAGCGGTTGGGCAACATCGTCGAGCCCGATTCCATCCTGGACGCCCACGGGGCCGACGCCCTGCGCTGGTATCTGTTCACCGCCTCGCATCCGGGCGAACCGCGGCGGTTCTCCGACCGGCTGGTCCAGCAGACCCTGCGCCAGGTGTTGTTGACGCTGTGGAACGTCTATTCCTTCTTTACCAACTACGCAAACATCGACGAATTCGACCCGTCCCAGATCCCCGGTGACTGGCGTCCCGAGGCGGAACTCGACCGCTGGGTGCTGGCGGAACTCAACCAGTTGGTCCAGGTGGTGGACGGTCATCTGGACAACTACAATCCCACCGACGCCGGCCGGCGCATCGCCGAGTTTATCGACACGCTGTCCAACTGGTACGTGCGCCGCTCCCGCCGCCGGTTCTGGAAGAGCGAGGCCGACGCCGACAAACTGGGGGCATACGCAACCCTCTACACCTGCCTGACCACCGTGGCCCGCTTGATGGCCCCGCTCGCGCCCTTCGTGTCCGAGCAGATGTACCGGAACCTGGAGTTGAAGTTCAACCCGGACGCTCCCGACAGCGTGCACCTCACTGACTACCCGGTGGCTGATACGTCGTTGATCGATGAAACCATCATGGACGCCACCCGGCTGGCGATTCGCGTTTCCAGCATGGGCCGCGCGGCCCGCAGCAAGGCCGGCCTCAAGGTGCGCCAACCTCTCGCCTCGGTGGTGGTCCGCACCCGAACGCCCGACGAGGCGCAGTACCTGGACTGGGTGGCGGAGCAGATTCTCGAAGAGCTGAACATCAAGCGCCTGAGGGCCGATGGGGTGGAGCAGGACCTCTACGCCCAGGCGCAATTCGAAGCCGGCGACGATGGCGATTCCGTGATGTCCGTCGGCGGGTATTCGGTCGCGTTGGAAGCCGGCTACATGGTTGCCGTGGATGCCACCATTACTCCCGAGCTTGCCGATGAGGGCATGGCCCGTGAGTTGGCCCACCGCATTCAGAACCTCAGAAAGGGCGCAAGGTTCGAAATCACCGACCACATCGTGACCTATTACCAGGGCCCGGATGACGTCGCTCGTGTGATGTCCGGCCACGGTGACTACATCAAGCAGGAGACGCTGAGCGATGCCCTGCTGCCGGAACCTCCGGCTGAGGAAGCCCATGCGGAAACCGCCAAGGTGGAAGGCATGGAGGTTACGCTGGGAGTGCGCCGAGTGTCGGCGAGCTAGGTGATATGCCGGAACTGCCGGAGGTCGAAAACACCCGACAGTACCTCATCCGTTCCGGCCTGGTTGGCCGCCAATTCGGTGCGCCGGACATCACGTGGGCCCGAACCGTCCACCAACCGTCGGTGGGGGAGTTCATCGAGGGTGTCGCCGGACGGCGCGTTGTCGATCTGAGCCGGCGGGGAAAATACCTCATCGCTCCTCTGGACGACGGGGAATACTTGGTGCTGCACCTGGGCATGACGGGCCGGCTGAGGATACACGCCAGCGACAGCGAACCGCCGCCCATGGTGCGCCACACCTTCCCGCTGGACGACGACCGCGAGATGCGGTTCATCGACCCCCGCAAGTTCGGGCATCTATGGCTCCTGTCGGACCCCGCCGATGCCATGTCGAAGATGGGGCCGGAGCCGTTGGAGCCGTCTTTCACCGTCGCGGCGCTGGCTGAGGCGCTCGCCAATCGCAAGGCTCCGGTCAAAGCCCTGTTGCTGGAACAATCCGTCATCGCCGGGCTGGGCAACCTGTACGCCGACGAAGCGTTGTTCGTTTCCGGAATCCATCCCGAACGGGCGGCCAACACCCTGTCGGACGACGAATTCTCACGGCTGCATTGGGGCATCAAAGATGCGTTGACCCGCTCGGTGGAAGCCTACGCCGCAGCGCGGGATGCCGAGTGGCCGGACCCTCCCACGGCCTTGGCTCCGTGGACAATTCCCCGTGGGCCTGGGCTGCCCTGCCCGCAGTGCGACACCGAAGTCCAACTGCTGAAGGTGCGCAACCGGAGCACGTGGTTCTGCCCGAGGTGCCAGCCGGCGGATCAAGAGCCGCAGTGACGGAGGCCGGCCGGACCGTCAGCGGACGTTATCTTCGGAAACGCGTCGGGCCGCCCCAATTTCCTGGTTCTACGACACCGAGTGCCTCCGGTGTCCGGTCAGCGCCATTTTTGTGGTTTACCTGCGGCGACGTAGTCCGCTCACGCTGAGAGCCTGTCCGCCTCTGGCGGATCCAGTCCGTCCTGTGTATCCATAAAAACCGGCGCCTCCCTTGACAAACCGAACATATGAACCCATAATGAATCTACGCGCGTGAGAACATCCTTTCCAGTCTCGCCAGAGGTGATCCAACCCGGTCGTACACGGCCAACCCGTCAGAATCCAAATCGCAAAACCGTCTCCGCCAGGATCAGCGCCGAACACTTCTTACCCGGCGTGGTTGCAACGGGGCCAGCGTCAATCCACACGCTGGGCGTATAGCGCACGCGCCTCTCTCGATATTCCGTGAGAGGACCGGAACGGAGGAAATTCCTCCGACCCACGCGCTGTCTGCCAATTTCAGTGGTCAAAATACCTTGCGTAAAACCCCCGGCCGTGGGGCTGACAGCGACCATCGAAACCTCACCTCTGGCAGACACCCAACCCAGCAAACCAAAGGAGCCAATCGTTGAATCACAACAACCCATCATCCCCGAAACCCGCCCCCGGGTAGGTGCGGGGGATGCCTCGCACAACCATCCGCGAACCTCATGGTACGTGCGAACCTGAAACCCGCCCCGGCCACTCCGAAACAGCAAGGAGCAGATACGCGTTGAACCCAGGCCACCGCCTGGGCTGCGGCCGGCTCTGCTGGGATTCAATCCCGGCAGAGCCGGCCGCTGACGGTTTTTTTCAGGAGGGTGCCGGCCTGCGTACATTTTCCGGGAGTCGCGACAATCGAATGACCCGGCCCGGTCAACGGGTTTTCCCGGTCAACGGGTTTTATTGACGGCGTCGCGCCCGCCCCCTTACACTATCGCCAGCGATTCGGGCATGCCTTCGGCCTGGCCCGATATTGATGTATGGATCAATCTGCTGTAGGAGGCTGACTGAAATGGCCGGTTACCGCAAGCACGAAGCCCAGGAATGGGCCTGGCAAAACCTCAAGGGGCAGTGGACCACGCTGGTCACGCCCTTTACCCCCGATAACCGGGTCGACACGGAAGGACTCCGGAGCAACGTCCGACACGTCCAGAGCCTCGGCGTTCGTGGCGGCGGATGCACCTGGAACATGGGCGAATTCTGGAGCCTTACCGAGGCCGAACGCCGCATCGTCATGGACACGGTTGCCGATGAGGCCGCCGGCCACTGGCTGATCGGCGCCCACGTCACCGACACCTCCCTCAGGGAAAGCATCGCGTTGGCGGAGTATGCCCAGGAACGCGGGTTCGACCTCCTCATCATCGCGCCGTCTTACATGGTCACCAAGACCGAGGAACAGGTGGTGGATTTTGTCAGGGAGGTTGCCGACAACACCGATCTGGCGATGATGTTCTACAACTCCCCCCAGTTCGGCATCACCATCAGTCCCCAGGGCCTCAAGCAGATTTGCGCCATACCCAACGTCGTGGGCGTCAAGGAAGCCAGTTTCAACCAGCAGATTTCCATCGAAACCCATTTGCTGGTCGGGCGCGACGCTATCATCAGCACGCCCGATGAGTGGATCTTCCACAAGGCCAGGGAGTTGGGCTTCCACCAGCAGGTGATGTTCGCCAACACCTCCGACTGGCGTTTCGACACCCCATTGCACAACTACTACGTCCAGTTCATCGAGAAGGCCACCAACGGCGACCTGGACATGGATTTCTACAACCGCCACCTCAAGGACATCAAGGCGCTGTCCGACAAGTGGTGGGGCGGCACCATGAAGCGGACCGGCGGCGCGCTGCCCGTGTCCATGTGCAAGGCTTGGGGCGAGATGATGGGCATGGCCGGCGGCAGCGTCCGCGCGCCGTTGTCCGACCTCACCGACGAGCAGAAGGGCGCGCTTTGGCGCGAACTGGAACCCCTGATCCCGCGCCCGACCGCCGTCCGGGAACCGCAGCGCGAGGTGATCCACGGTCGCCCCCACGCGCCGTGGCTCAATGGGGACCGGGAGCCCGGCCGCCATTATGACCTCGGCGGGTCCGGCATGATGTTGCTGGTCAGCGCACAGAACAAAGCCGAGGCGCTGGAAGCCGACCGCGGCGGCGCCGACATCATAGACTTGAAGAACCTCCAGGAAGCGTTGGTGGGTTCCGCCCATCCCAGTTTGGTCCGGGAAGTGCGGGAGATCATCCCGCCGCACAAGCACGTCAGCGTCACCCTCGGCGTCGTTCCCAACCAGCCCGGAACGGTCGCTATGGCCGTCCATGCTGCGACGATGATGGACGCCACATCCGTTAAGGTGGGCTTCCAGGTCGCCGACTACGAGACAGCCGTGGAGGTTCTCCGGGAATCTCGCGCGGCCATCGGCAACGCGGACACCAAGCTGATCGGCTCCCTGTTTGCGGACAACCTGCTCTTCGAGGGCGGCCTTGACCCGCACCTGATGGTCCAACTTGCCAGGGACGGCGAGTGCGACGGGTTCCTGATCGACACGCTTACCAAGGACGGCCGCAACCTGTTCGACTTCATGCCCGAACCCGTCCTGCGGGACATGGTCATGGAGGCCAAGCAGGCCGGCCTCAGCACCGCCCTCAGCGGCCACCTCAAGCTCGAGAACCTGGACGAACTGGCCCGCATCAACCCTGATATCGTGGGCGTTCGCGGGGCCGTCTGCTCCAGTGGCGAGCGGGACCGCGCCGTGGCGTGGGAGGCCGTTGCCTATTTCAAGGAACAGCTCGACCTCCGCAAGAGCGGTCATATCGACGTTCGCGCGCCCGTGGGGGCCGCCCACACCGGGAACGGCAGCGGCAACGGCCACCAGAACGGCAGCGGTTGGACCATCATCGACGGGCGCGGTAAGAACTGCGCCGGCGTAATCGCCGCCCTGAGCCGTCAGATGGAGTACGACCGCACCTCGTTCATCGAAGCTATACTCCACGATGCCCTCAACATCTACGACGTGATCTACTGGACCGAGCAAGCCGGCCACAAGCTCCTCACCCAGCGTAAGGAAAACGACGGCACCCTGAGGGTCCTCATCGAACCCTACGGCAACGGCCGTTAGACTAACCCACGGCGCATGAGTCAAATAGGGCGGGTGAATCTCCCGCCCTCTTTCGTGTTTGCGCGGAGGGTTCTTGCGGCGTTGACCACGTTTGCCGCCCGACCCTATAATCCGACGCATCCGGCGCGGCAGGAAACCCCGCTACTCAGTTCCCTGATCATCCACAGCGCCGGAGTTGGAGGGCTCGATGGCTCGATTCGATTATCTTGAGCCGCATTCCCTGGACGAAGCGCTGGACCTGCTGGCCGAACACGGGAACAGTACCCGCCTCGTCGCCGGCAGCACCGATTTCCTGGTTCGCTGGCGCACGGGAGTTTGGCGTCCCGAGTCCGTCGTGTGCATGCAGCACGTGCCGGGCCTGGATTACATCAACTGGAATCCGGACGACGGCCTGTCCATCGGCGCGATGGCCAGCGTCCAGGCTATTGAACAGGATGACGAGGTTCGCAGCCGTTACCCTGCGCTGACGGCTGGCGCAACGGCGTTTGCCGGGGTGCAGGTGCGCAACCTCGCCACCGTCGCCGGCAACATATGCAACGCATCGCCGGCGGGCGACACGCTGCCGGCTCTCCTCGCCTACAACGCGCAATGCCGTATCGTCGGGAAAGGCGGCGAGCGTTGGTTGCCGTTGGACGAGGTGTTCGTCGGACCGGGTCGTACGGCCCTGGAAGCCGGCGAAATCCTGACCGAGATCCGGTTGCCGACGCCGGCTCCGAACACCGGCGGGTTGTACATCAAGCACAGCCCCCGTGGCGCTATGGACATCTCCGCAGTCGGCGTCGCCTCCGTGGTCAGCCTCAACGACGACGGGACTTGCGTCTCCGCCCGCATAGCGCTGGGCGCGGTCGCGCCGACACCCATGCGGGCCTATGGAGCGGAGGGCCGGCTGGTCGGCCAAACTCCGGATGACTCCAACATAGCCGAGGCCGCGCGCCTGGCGTCCCAAGCCTGCAACCCGATAGCCGACGTGCGGAGCGGCGCCGAGTATCGTCGCGAGATGGTGCGGGTGCTCGCCGAACGCACGCTCAGCCATGCGGCTGCCACTGCCGGCAATCCGCCCTCTTTCGATGACATCCGCCGTCTCGCGGTCCAAACCGCCTGGTAAGGCCGCCAACATCCCCGTTCATCCTGCGGAACGTCCGCCTGCGGCGGATCGGAGGATGAACCCCGAGGTCCCACTATGAAACAGCCTTTGACACTGAATGTAAACGGTGAAATCCGCCTGCTCCTGGTCGAGCCTTTCTATTCGCTCCTGGACTGCCTGCGCGACGAGGCCAGGTTGACCGGGTCCAAGAAGGGATGCGATGAGGGCGACTGCGGAGCCTGCACGGTGCTGATGGACGGCAAGCCCGTTACGTCCTGCCTGGTGCTGGCGCACAGCGCCCACGGTTCCGAGATAACCACCATCGAAGGTCTGGCCGATGTGGACAGCCTGAGTCCGGTGCAGCGGGCCTTTGCCGAGCATGGCGGCCTGCAATGCGGGTTCTGCATCCCGGGCCTCATCATGTCGGCCACCGGCTTCTTGCAGGAGAACCCGGATCCCACCGAGGAGGACGTTCGCTTCGCCATCGGCGGCAACCTCTGCCGTTGCACCGGCTACGCCCGCGTGGTGGAGGCGATCATGGCCGCCGCGGCCGAAATGCGCCAATCCGCTTAACTTAACGAATGCTCCCTCTCCCTCGACGGGAGAGGGTTGGGGTGAGGGTGAACCCACACGGAGGCAACCAATGACCACCACAACCGACTTCAAAGTCCTGGAACAGAACCATCCCCGCGTTGACGCCTACGACAAGGTGACGGGCCGCGCCACCTATGCCTCCGACGTGTATCTCCCGGGCATGCTGGCGTGCAAACTGCTGCCCAGCACACGGAACCACGCCCGCATCGTCAGCCTGGATACCAGCCAGGCCGAAGCTTTGCCCGGCGTTCGGGCCGTCATTACGGGCGTCGATTTCCCTGAAGTGCGATATGGGTCGGGCGCCCTCCGCGATCGTTACGTGATGCCCCGCGAGGTGGTGAATTACGTGGGAGAACCCATCGCCGCCGTTGCTGCGGATGACGAGGCCACCGCTCAGGAAGCCGTCGAACTCATCAAGGTTGAATACGAAGATATCCCGTCGGTGGTCAACCCGCTGGCGGCGATGGTGGAGGGAGCCGCGTCCGTGCACCCGGACTTGGAAAACTACGAAGGATACGGGTTCACGCTGGGGCACAACGTGAGCACCCTGCTGGATGCCGATCGGGGCGACGTGGAACAGGCCTTCCGGGACGCCGACGTCGTTGTTGAGGACGTGTACCGGTCGCAGGGAATCAACCAGGGTTTCCTGGAGCCGATGGCCTGCGTCGCCGACGTGGAACCCAACGGGCGGTTGGTCATGTATGCGTCCACCCAAGGCCCATACCAGCTCCGCGCCAGCCTGGCCGGCGTGTTGGAGATACCGGTATCCCGCATTCGGGTAGTGCCTATGGAGCTGGGCGGCGGGTTCGGCGCCAAACTGCGTCTGGCTTGCGAGGCGTTCCCCGCTCTACTGGCCATACGTACCGGCCGGCCGGTCAAGTTGGTCAACACGCGCGAGGAAGTGTTCACCTTGAACGGCCCGCGCCTGCCCGTCACCAACTACATCCGCTCCGGCGTGATGAATGACGGCACCATCATCGCTCGCGAGGCCTACACCATCTTCGACGTTGGGGCCTACCTGGGCGCCGGGCCCAACTCCGGCATCGGGCATGGCATCGGCGCGTACAACATCCGCAACTTCCGGCTGAGATCCTACGGCGTGTACACTAACAAGATCTACGTGGGTTCTTACCGCGCCTCCGGCGTGGCGGACATGACCTTTGCCGTCGAATCGCACATGGACCGTATCGCCCACGAAATCGGGATGGATCCCTACGACCTGCGGTTGCATAACGCGCTGCGAGAGGGTGATGTGTCCGTCAGCGGCGCGGTGGTTCCATCCAATGGCCTCGTCGAGACCCTGGAGGCGATCAAGGAAAAGATGGACTGGCCGCGCGAGCTTGAGGACGGTCACGGCTTGGGCCTGGCTCTGTGCGAGTGGCGCAGCGGCAGCGGGCCGTCCACCGCCGCCATCAGCATCAACGACGACGGCACCGTGAGTCTGCTCACCGGTTCCACGGATATTTCCGGCAGCGATACCTCGCTGGCCGCCATCGCCGCCGAGGCGTTGGGCATCCCCATGGACAGCGTCATCGTCGCCAAGCGCGACACCGACATGGCTCCCTACACCGGCCAGTCGGGCGGAAGTCGCGTCGTGTACAGCCAGGGAACGGCAGTGTTCCGCGCTGCCCAGGACACGATCCAAAAACTGACGGCCCTGGCGGCTGAGCGCCTTGGAGTGCCCGAGGATGCCCTCGGCTGCGAGGATGGCCGGGTGTACGTGATGGACAACGAGCCCCAGGGTTTGACGTTTGCCCAGCTTGCCGCCGCCAGCATCACGTCGCGCGGCGGGCCGATCATCGGCACGGCCGCGCTTTCCAACATGCCGTACACGCCCGTGTTCGCCGCCCAGGCCGCCGAGGTCAAGGTCGACCGGGACACCGGACAGGTCAAGTTGTTGCGCTACGTGCAGGCCCAGGACGTCGGCGTAGCCATCAACCCAATGGCGGTGGAAGGACAATTGGACGGTGGTGTGGTGCAGGGCATTGGCCGCGCCCTCGTCGAGGACCAGCAGTTCGATCCCGATACAGGCGCGGTGCGCAACCCGTCGTTGGCGTCATATCTGATGCCCCTGGCCATCGACCTGCCCGAAATCGAGGACGTGTTGATCAGGGTCCCGGCGGACGACGGTCCCTTTGGCGCCCGCGCCGTCGCCGAGCCTCCGGGATTCGGCCCGCCCGCCGCCATCGCCAACGCCGTTTACGATGCCGTCGGCGTCCGAGTCAAGCAACTGCCCCTGTCGGGCGAACGCGTCCTGGCCGCCCTGAACGGCGAATACGACGACATCCCGTTCGATGTGGACGCCCTGCGGCTGGCCGAGGGCATCATCTGACCTGCTGGTTTGCGATTCCAGCCATCTACGGGGCAGCCATCCGGTTGCCCCTTTTCAGTCCGTGCGGCCGTATACGTGGCTTGGCGTGACGATCACTCCGAATCTCCGGTCGTCGCGCATGGCTTGGTCGTATTCCGGCCAGTTGGGATGCTCCTGGCCCGCGGCGGTGCGGAATACGTCGCGCAGGGTTTCCCGGTATTCGTCCTCGCTGGCGTTGTCGATGCCCACCAGACGGGCTTCGCCCTCCAGCACCACGAAGTTGCGCCAGTCGTCGGTGCCCACCAGTATCGTGCAGCGCGGATCCCGCCGCAGGTTCCGCAGCTTGGCCCGGTCCTCCGTGGTGGTGAACGCGACGCCGTCGCCGTAGATGCCGCAGGTGACGATGCTCATCTGCGCCGCCCCGTTGCGTCGGAACGTGGTCAGCGCTCCGTTGTGGTTGCTGGTCAGAAACTCGCGTTGTGCGTCGGTCAGCATTTTGTTTCTCCTCGGATGCAGTCCTAACTCAACCAGAACTGTGAACCCGCTTCCGTTTTCAGCACCTCGATGCGGGCCGGGAACAGGTCCTTGAGTTCTTCCAGGTGGGTGATCACGATGATTTTCTCGAATTCGTCCTGAATGGATGCGATGGCGTCAACGATGCGCTCGCGCCCGGCCGCGTCCTGCGTCCCAAACCCCTCGTCGATGAACAAGGTGGGCAAGGGCGCTCCCAGACGTTGCGACAGTACCTTGGACAGGGCGATGCGCAGCGCGAGGTTGATGCGAAAAGCTTCACCGCCGCTGAATAGCTCGTAGTTCCGCGAACCCAACTCGTCGCTGATCAGGATGTCCAGCGTCTCGGTGGTGTTGCCGCCCTGGTTCACCCGTTGGGTTTCCAGTTTGACGGCCATCCGGTTGTCGGTCATGCGACCGAGCAGGTGGTTGGCCTCGTTCTCCAGGTGCGGCACCGCCGAGTCGATGAGCATGGCCGGTACGCCGCTCCTCCCGAACGCTCCGAAAAGCTCTGCGTAGATGCCTTGCTCCGTTTGGGCGTCTTTGTGGGTCCGCTCCAACCGGGCGATCTCCGACCGGTATGCCTCCATCCGTTCCGCGTCGCCCTGCAGCCGTCCTTGCCGCGCCACCAGATCATCCCTCTCGCGCGACAGCCCGGACAATACGGCCTCGGCATCCCTGGTTGCCTGTTCAACGTCGGGCAGTTCCAATAGCGCGACCCGGTCGTCCGCCAGCCTCCGCTCGGCTTCCTTCAGGTCATCCCTTAGCCGGTGCGCTCGTTCTTCTCCGCGCGTCAGGTCCGCTTCATCGTGGGGCAATCGCGCCGCGGCCGCGTCCAGCGCCAACTTGTCGCCTTCCCAATGCTGCAACGTCTGGGTCCATTGGTACGCCGCCTCTCGTTTCGCATCGTCGTAGCCGAGGTCGGCGATCTGCGCGTCCACTCCCTCCAGTGCTTGACGCTCCTCCACGGCGAATTTCCTTTCGTCCAGAGTCGCCCGCATGGTCGACAACCGCGGTCGCAGCGATGCCAGCAGTTCACCCGCGTCTTCGCTCTGGCGACGTTGCTGCTCAAGTCGGCCCCGTTCCTGTTGAGCCGCTCGTTGCCTTTGGAGCAATGCGCGGCCTTGGGCCTCAGTTTGCGCCGCCAACGTTTCCCGCTGCTGGGTCAATCCCTTGACCCGGTCAGTGAGGTCGGCGTGCAGTCGCAGTTTCCCGGCGATCTCCGATTCGTACCAGCCGGCGATGTTAGTGCAGGCGTCCTCCGATAGGGGAGAACGGCACAGCGGACAAACTGCGTCCGGCCCTCGCGCAATCGACATCTCCTGCTGTTTGACCCGCAAGTCCTTGCCTTCCTCGACGCATCGTTCCAGGTCGCTGGTTCGGGCGGCGATCTCTGCGGTAAGGTTGGAAATCTGCTCCGCCTGCGCGTCTATAGCGTGCTGTTCGTTGGTCAGCCCCTGTTCGGTTGCCGCGAGCTCGCCCAATTTGATGGCCGTGCGCTCCGCCAACGACGCCGCAGGCTCTAGGTCTTCCCGGATCCGTCGTTCCAGCTCGACAAATTCCGATTCCAACGACGCCCGTTGCCGGTTGATCGTCGTGATCAGCGCGGTCCGCTGGTCCTGCAGCGCGCCATGCTCACGACGTGCCAACTCCAGCCGGTTTAGCTCGGCGCGGGTATCGTGCAGCAGCTTCGCGCCTTGTTCGATCTCGCCGGCGCGACTGGTCAATTCACCTGCGCTTTCGATGCGCTCCCGAATCGCCACCAGGTTGGATTCTTCCTGCTGAATGTTTTGCTGCAATTGGGCTACGGCATTCTCTGATGCAGTCAATTTGGTTTGTTTCCGGCGCAGTTCTGCCAACGCGTCCCGTCGGCTTTGGACCGCGACTGCGGCGTCGTTCAACTCTTCCGATAACACCCTCAGGCGGCGGTCTATTTCCGCCAGCTCTGGAGTGGGATCGGTTAACTCATCCAACGCGGCCCGGGACTGCATCAGGGCTCCCTCGGTTCGAGTGGCGCTGTCCTGCCATTCCGAACGCTTGCCGCGCGCGGCTGCCAGCAGGAATTCGTACAAATCGAGACCCAGGATAGACGACAGCACTTCCTTGCGCTCGGAAGGAGTCTTGCGCGTGAATTCGTCAGAGCGACCCTGCAACAGGAACGCCGAATTCACAAAGGTGTCGTAGTCCATTCCCACCAGGTTCCTGATGCGGCCGCTGGTCTCGTTCAGTGTGTTGCCCGTGATCGGACGCGGTTGGTCGCCATCGTCCAGCACGAACAGGTCGAGCTCCGTGCGCCCCTGCCCGGCGCTGCGCCGTCTGCGGATCGCCCGGTAGGTTTGCGCTTTCGCCTGGAAATCAAGCTCGACCCGGCACTCCGTCTCGCCGTAGGCGATCAGCGAGTTGTGGTTCCGGCTCCCGGTTCGGGCCTGCCCCCAGAGACACCACGTCATCGCGTCGAGCAGGGCCGATTTGCCGTGCCCATTCGCCCCGCACAGGCAGGCGACGTGCACACCCTGCAAATCAAGGGGCGGCACATCGTCGCGGTAACACAGGAAGTTCCGGACGGAAAGTTTGAGCGGGATCATGGTGCGGGGGATTGTATCAGAGCAATCGCATTTCAATTGTCGGCCCTTGGATAAGGCTCTCCCGGCCACCGTCATACCGGCGAAAGCCGGTATCCAGTGCCTGAAATCGGCAGTTTCGCGATCGCTCTCTTCATTCGGGGGCCTCTGGACTCCGGCTTGCGCCGGAGCGACGGGCGTCTAAATTCTAAATGCGATTGCCCTGGGGATTGTATCATTCAGGGTTCGGTCGACTCGCCCGGTGTTATAATTTCTGCCGGTCTGAACAAGATGGTGGCGGCGAATAATTACAGGGCGATGGACGGGGATGGCCCCATCATCGTGGTGGAGGAGTTGCGGAAGCGCTACGGCGACGTTCAGGCCGTCGACGGCGTTTCGTTCCAGGTGCAGAAGGGCGAGGTGTTTGCGTTGCTGGGCCCAAACGGTTCCGGCAAAACCACCACCGTTGAGATCATAGAGGGGATGCGCACAGCCGATAGCGGGCGCGCCAGTGTCGCGGGAATCGACGTCGGCAAAGACCCCCGCGCCGTCAAGCACCTGATCGGCGTGCAGTTGCAGAGCAGCGCATTTTTTGAACACCTGCAACTCCAGGAATTGCTCAAGATGCTTGGGAGCATCTACCGCGCCAAGGTTGACCCTGAGCCCTTGCTGAGCGCGGTTGACCTGTGGGACCGGCGATCCGCATCGTTCCGGACGCTCTCCGGCGGCCAGAAGCAGCGCTTCGCCATCGCTGCCGCCCTGGTCAACGACCCGGCCGTGATATTCCTGGACGAGCCGACCACCGGGTTGGATCCCCAGGCCAGGCGCTTGATGTGGGAGACCATTGCGGGCTGGCAGGCTGAGGGCCGCACCATCGTGCTGACGACCCATTACATGGAAGAGGCTGAAGAACTTTGCGACCGCGTGGCGGTGATGGACGCCGGCAAGATAATCACGCTGAACAGTCCTGACGCGCTAATTGAGGAACTGCTCGGGCGCGGGTTCCATCGGGAGCACGAGGTTCGGGCCGCGACGCTTGAGGACGTCTTCTTGGACCTTACCGGCCGTTCGCTGAGAGAGTTCTGAGTTGGCTTCCCGCCCCGAGATTTACATTACCTGGATGTCCATCAGGATGTGGGCGAGGGATCGCGCCGCCCTGTTCTGGACGTTCTTCCTGCCCCTGGTCATCATGGTCATATTCGGGTTGCTCAATTTCGGCGAGTTGGGCAAGGTGGACCTGGGCATCGTAGATCTGGCTCAGAACGACGCATCCGCTCGATTCATCGAAGAAGCCGAAGGAGTGGAAGCCCTTCGCGTCACCATCGGCGAAGATGCGGACGAACGCGCCGCCCTGGCCGACGGGCAGCGAGACCTCATCGTCATCCTGCCGGTGAATTTCGGTCCCGTGGCAACCGGCCAAGGCGTCGTCTGGGAACCTATGACGATTCAGGCTCTGTATCACGCCGGGCGTGCGGCGGAGTCCCAGGTCGGCCTGGGCATTCTGCGCTCCGGCGTGGACGAGATGAACTTTGCGTTGAGCGGAGTTGACCGGCTGGTAACCTTGGAAAGCGAGGCGGTGGCTGCCCGGGATTTGGGTTATATCGACTTCCTCATGCCCGGCATCATCGGCATGGCGATCATGCAATTGGGTCTGTTCAGCGTGTCGTTCAGTTTCGTAACCATGAAGCGCGAGGGCGTCCTCCGCCGGCTTTTGGCGACGCCGCTCAGTCCGGTCACGCTGCTCGGGTCGCAGGTGATCACCCGCCTGTTGGTGGTTATCGTTCAAACCCTCATCCTAACGGGCGTTGCGGTGTTCCTGTTCGGGGCTGAATTCGCCGGCAACTTCTTCGCGGTGCTGTTGGCTGCCGGTTTGGGCGGCGCGGTGTTCCTCGCCCTGGGCTTCGCCGTGTCCGGTTGGGCGCGCACCGAGCAACAGGCCGCTCCACTGGCCAACATAGTTTCGCTGCCCATGATGTTTCTCTCCGGAGTTTTCTTCTCCCGCGATGTGCTGCCGGGCGTTCTGCAGGTCGTGACCGACTATCTGCCGCTCACGTTTCTGGTCGAAGCGATTCGCGGCATGACGGTGCAGGGCGACTCGATCATCGCTCAGTGGCCGAACTTTCTGGGAATGGCGGTCTGGTTTGTGATAGCCTTCATCATCGCCAACCGCACTTTCCGCTGGGAATAATGTACCCCATGTCGTGACGAGCCTTTTGCTTGCAATCCATTCTGCAGCGTGCCAGAATGAAATCAGATCACAGCGGGGGCGAGCGTTATGGCAGCTATCGCCATAATCATGGCAGTCATTGGCCTGCTGCTGCTATGCAGCAGCTTGGGATTGGCTGTGTACTGGCTCGTACTCCAACTACGTAAAGCGGATGGCAACGACGGGACCAATCCCATTCCAATTGGAGAAAAAATCAGCCCGTGACGCGGTACATACTACCTGCCATAATCATTTTTGCACTCTTGGCTTTGATTATGTTGGGCGGTAGCGCGATTGTTTGGCAAGCATCCGTGTCATCAGATACATTGACCCCCGCGCAAATCCGGCTATTGGACATAGCCGAATGGATGCTCAAGGGCGCGTTTTTGTCGCTATTAGGGTTTTTGGTTGGGTTGGGGATGAATATACGTGACTGAAAGTAATGTTTGACAACCTGACCGATCGACTCACCGGCATATTCAACCGGCTGCAGGGCCGGGGACGCCTGAGCGAAAAGGACATCGATGATGCCCTGAGCCAGGTGCGCCGTTCCCTTTTGGAAGCGGACGTGAATTTCCGCGTCGCCCGCGATTTCGTCGCCACCGTCAAGGAGCGTTCGCTGGACAGCGCGGTGCTGGAGAGCCTGTCGCCCGGCCAGCAGGTGGTCAAGGTTGTCCACGAAGAGCTTACCGAAATCCTGAGCGCCGGCGATCACCGGCTCACACCGTCCAGCCAGTTGCCGTCCGTCCTGATGCTGGTTGGTTTGCAGGGTTCCGGCAAAACCACCACCGCCGCCAAATTGGCGCTGAACATGAAACGGCAGAGCCACAGCCCAATGCTGATCGCCGCCGACCTCCGCCGGCCTGCCGCCATCTCCCAGTTGGAGACGCTGGGCAAGCAGTTGGACATTCCAGTTTACTCAGAGGATCCCAAATCCTCAACGCCGGCCAAGGTCGCCGCCGCCGGCGTGAAACGTGCTACGGAACTCGCCCACACCTGGGCGATTGTGGACACCGGCGGTCGGCTGCACATCGACGATGACCTGATGTCAGAACTGGAAGACGTCAAGAAGGCGGTCTCGCCCCATCAGACCATCCTCGTGGTGGACGCGATGACGGGTCAGGACGCGGTCAATGCGGCCCAGGAGTTCCACCAGCGAGTTGGGCTCGACGGCCTGATTCTCTCCAAGATGGACGGGGACGCCCGCGGTGGCGCCGCGCTATCCATCACCCGTGTCACCGGCGTGCCCATCAAATACATCGGCACCGGCGAGCGTAGCGACGCGCTGGAGCAATTTCATCCTGACCGCATGGCGTCCCGCATACTGGCCATGGGCGACGTGATGACGCTCATCGAACGCGCGCAGGAGGCGGTGGACGAAGACAAAGCCCGGGAACTCGAGCGCAAAATGCGCACGGCCAGTTTCACCCTGGACGATTTCCTCGATCAGATCCAAGGCGTCAAAAAGATGGGCGGGCTGTCGTCAGTCCTGGAAATGATGCCCGGGCTTGGCCGGCAAACCAAAAAGATGCAGGGTCAACTGGACGAGGGTGAGTTGCGTAAAACCGAGGCCATCATCCGGTCCATGACCCTTCAGGAGCGCGCCAGCCCCGAAATCATCAAGGGCAGCCGTCGCCGTCGCATCGCCCTGGGCAGCGGCACCAACCCATCGGACGTGAACCGCGTGCTCAACCAGTTCAAGCAGACCCAGCGGTTGATGCGACAGTTCTCCAACAACCCCAAGGGCCTGATGCGGATGCTCCGCTAGACTGTCCCGGCGCTCAGGAACCGGCCACTCTGCCGGCTCGCAGCGCCGCGAACAGGTACGCCGTAGCATAGGATCGCCAGGGCGACCACCGACGGGAGAATTCCAACAACTCCTCGTCGTTGATCTCGGCTCCGTCGAAGTAGAGACTCGCCACCGTCCTGCGCAGCGCCAGGTCCCCAATAGGGAATCCGTCTGGCCGCGCCAGCGCGCGCACCAGGACCCACTGAGCAGTCCAATTACCGACGCCGCGCAGAGCGACCATGCCTTTCACCACCTCGTCATCGGGGAGGTCGTGCATCCTCTCGAACCCATCGGGCGATTCCAACGCTGCTCGGGCAATGCCCTGGATGTACTCCGATTTTCGCACGCTGAGTTTCAGTTGCCGCAGGTCCGATACCTCGGCTCTCGCCAGCGTTTCCGCCCGGGGGAAGGCGTACCATTCGCGATCTCCAACGGATGCGCGAACCCCATAGTTCTGTATCAACAGGTTGCGGACGATGCGTGCTACCGCCGTCGCGATCTGCTGCCCCATGATCGCCTGCACCAGCGCTTCGAACACCGACGCCGTCCTGGTATTGTGGTAGCCATAGAACTGCTCGACAACGTCGCGCAGGATCGGGTCGTGCGCGACGGAATCGTAAAAGGGCCGCAGGTCCTGATCGCAACCCAGCAGCCATGAGATTTGCCGGCTCGCCCGCTCCGCGTCGTCGTCAGTCAGATCGTCGCCGGTCAGAGACACCGTCAATTCAGGGTTGTCCACCGAACCGGTCGATTCCACCTGGGCCAGCGCGGCCTTGTCCCCCAAATCCAGCAAACGCAGGTAAGCCCCGTTAATGTAGTCCTCGGTCTTGAACTCCTGGTCTCGGGAATAGTTCGGCTGCCCTGCCGTCAGCTCAAAGTCGTACGGCGCGACCGGCGTGATGATCCTGGTCAACGTGGTTTCCATCAGATTTCGACCTCTCCCAAATTGGAGTAAATGGCGCCCTGCGGCGTCAGTTTGCTTTGGTACAGCCGGACCACGTTGGGACGCCAGGGGGCCAATGTAGGGATGGAGCAGCGCCAGATGGCCGTGCCAATTTTCTTGCGGTCGGCTGACGATGCCCGGTCCCTGACGCGGCCTAAGGTCAAGTGCGGACGAAACGGGCGCCGCTCGGCTGCCCAGCCGAGCCCGACCATCAAGGTTTCCACGCGTTCGTAAAGGTTTTCGAGTATGTCGAGTTCACCCGTGACTCCCGTCCACAACACGCGAGGGTTTCTGCTGTTGGGGAACGTGCCCAACCCTGACATCGAAAGCTCCGGAGCCTGCGCCCCTTGCAACGATGCAACCAACCCGGCCAGGATTTCGGGCACAGTACGTGCATCGGTGGGTCCCAGGAACTTGAGAGTCAGGTGGATGCCGGAGGGCTGCACCCAACGCACAGCGCCGGATGTTTCACTTCGTAGGTTTCCGATTACGGATTCCAACGCCAGCGTCCACTCGGCGGGCAAAGGCAGCGCGATGAACGTGCGCAGTGTGCCGTCGACGTCATGCACCTTTGAGTTCCTCCCGCCACTCTCCCAATTCCCGGTACCAACCGGTCAGATCGGCCAATGAATACCGTGCGTTGGCCGGACTCGGGTTAGGCAGCACGAACACCCGGCTGCTCCCGATGCAACGGTCCTGTCTCCCCAGATCTATGTTACCCGCGTTGGAAATGCCCTCGGCGTACCGCAGGTAGGCGCGGTAGGCGGTGAGGCCGTGGAAACACGCGATCATCGGGCCGGCGGCGGTGATCTTCACCTTGAGCATTGGCGCGTCCCGCCGGTAATCCGCCGCGTTTAAGCCCGAGGCTTGGGGCGTGGCTCGTTTTACCAGGTCGGTGAATCCGATGCCTGATTCCAAGAGCGTGGCGTCGTCCTCCGGCCCCACCTCGCGGCCGACCAGTCCCGACGCGGAAATCGCGGTCCAGAAACGGTTCCTCGGATTCGCGAAGTAGTGCCCCACGCGTACCGAGTATGCTGACGGGTTGATCCCGATCAGCACGATGTCCAGCCCGGTACGCAGATAATCGGGCAGCGTTTCGGTTACGCCGGCGCTCGACGCGTCAGTCATTACTTGGTCCAAACAGTAAGGCGGCCGCGTTCCCGCCCGCTATCGCGGCCATTTCCTGAGGATCCAGCCGGGCGGATCTTACGTAATCCAAAACCCGAGTCTGCATCAACAAGGGATAATCGCTGCCGAACAGCAACTTGTCGGCGCCGGCGGTTATCACGCTGGCTTCGATCGCGCTGGCGTTGTAGAGGTAAGGCAGCGCCGCCGTATCATACCAAACGTTGGACAGCGCCCCGCCGACCTCTGGCATAGCAGCGTAGAAGGGCAGACCGCCGCCCAGATGGGCCAGGACTATTCGGTTGTCGGGGAAACGCGACACGAACCGCAGCAGCTTTTCGGGTGTGGTCGTCCCCTTGCCGGGATAAACGTGCCCCACCGGTTCGGAGGCATGCACGGTGATCGGGACGGAACGCTCCCGCAGCAGTTCCATGATTGGTTCCATGACCGTCCGGTCGGAGATGTCCAATCCCTGGGTGTCAGCGTGCAGTTCTCCTATGCCTACGGCGCCCGCGTCCAGGCAACGCTTGGCTTCCGAAACTGCTGCATCGCCCCAGGCTGGATTCACTGACGCGAACGCGGATATGCGGTCCGGGCGCGACGTCGCAGCGGCGATAAGGTAATCATTCGCTGCTGCCGCGATCTCTCCGTCGGTCCACCCGAATCCCATGACCACCGTGTGATCAACTCCGGCCCGGTCCATGACTCTGAGCAACGAATCGACGTCTGAGGTTCGCCCGCCGCCGTCCGGAAACAGGGCAGCGTAGGTCGCGTCGCGTTTCGACAACTCCTCGTGCCGTCCGATGAAATCGGGGGGCAATATGTGGCAATGGAAATCGATGATCATGAGATCTGGCCTCTCAGGCAGCCTTCTATCGTACCCGATATGGACACTTGGGGGGGCGGCGAATATAATTCTTTTTGCCCTTAATATCATTCTTGTCGATAGCAGGTGACGCTTTGGCTGTAGTGACCCAACCGATGTTGACCGTTGAGGAGATGCGCGCCACCGCTCTCGAATCGCGACGCGAAATCCTCAAGATGATTTTCGATGCCGGCAGCGGGCACACCGGCGGTTCCCTGTCTGAAATCGACATCCTGATCGCGCTGTACTTCGGCGTCCTTCGTTACGATCCCGACGACCCCAAATGGCAGGGCCGTGACCGGTTCATTCTGAGCAAGGGTCACGCGTCTCCGGGTTTCTACGTTACGCTGGCCCGGGCGGGCTATTTCGATCCCGTCGAACTGGGTTCGTTCCGCAAAACCGATGGTCTGCTCCAGGGCCACGCACACCCGATGACCCCCGGCGTGGAGATGAATTCAGGGTCGCTCGGGATGGGGCTTTCCTTCGCGCTGGGGCATGCATTGGCGGGAAAGATTGACGGCAGCGACTACCGGGTGTTCGCGCTGCTGGGCGACGGTGAATGCCAGGAAGGCGAGGTTTGGGAAGCGGCAATGTCGGCCGCGCATCACGGCGCCGACAACCTGACCGCGATAATCGACCGCAACCGGATCCAGAACGACCGATTTACCGACGAGGTCATGACCCTGGAACCGCTGGCCGACCGCTGGCGGGATTTCGGTTGGAACGTGATGTCCTGCGATGGCCACGAACACGCCGACATCCTCCACGCGCTCAACGCTTCCAACCAGGGCGGCCCCACCGTGATCATCGCGGACACCGTCAAGGGCAAAGGCGTCAGTTTCATGGAGAACAATCCGGGTTTCCACGGTCGCGCGCCAACCGCTGATGAGTACGACGCAGCCCTGGAGGAGTTGGCCTGATGAGCACCAACCGTCAGTCGGCGGCAACCCGCGAGACCTATGGCCGCACCCTTCTGACCATGGCGGAGGAGCATCCCGACATCGTGGTGTTGGGCGGTGACCTCAACGTTTCCACTTTTGTCCACCTGTGGCGCGACCAGTACCCCGACCGGTTTTTCGACTTCGGTCCGGCGGAGCAGAACATCGTCGGCGTGGCCGCCGGGTTGGCGGCGGCCGGCAAAATACCGTTCGTCAGCACCTTCAGCGTTTTTGGGACCGGCCGACCGTACGATCAGTTGCGGGTCCTGGTATCTCAGCCTTCGCTGAACGTGAAATTGATCTGCACCCACGCCGGCATACTGACGGGCGAGGACGGCATGTCCGCCCACAGCATCGAGGACCTTTCGCTGATGTGCGCCTTGCCGTCGTTCAGTGTGGTGACGCCGGCCGACGCGCCCGAAACGGAGCAGGTCATTCGGTCCGCGGCAACCACGCAGGGCCCGCTCTACGTACGTTTGTCCCGGGCCGCCACTCCTATCGTTCACGCCGACGACTACCGTTTCGGCTTGGGGAAGGCTGAAGTCATGCGGGCAGGGAACGACGTGAGCATCATCGCGTGCGGTTCGCTGGTCGCTCCCGCCCTGGACGCCGCGGAAAGCCTGGCGGGTCAGGGCGTCCAGGCCCGGGTCATCAACCTGCATACCCTCGCTCCCGCCGATGAGACCGCAATCATCGCGGCCGCCCAGGAAACCGGAGCCATCGTCTCGGCAGAGGAGCACTATGTTCACGGCGGTTTGGGAAGCGTGGTCGCCGGCGTCGTCGCGCGCAACCATCCGGTTCCCGTCGAGATGGTCGCCCTGCACGGCTACACCAGTTCCGGCCCCGCCAACGAGTTGATGGCCAAGAACGGCCTGAACGCGGAGGGTGTCGAACAGGCAGCCCTGCGTGCCATCAAGCGCAAGTAAATCGACCGAGCGAATAACCCTTTCCCACGCGGGTTGCACCGCACCGGCGGCGCTGGCGGCTTCGGCGCGGATGGCCGCATGATTCGGTGCGCTACGGCCGTTTACGTGTTGCCTAACTGGTCCGGTGTTCGTCTCGATGCGGACGCGATGGGACACTTGCCCACGCTCATTTTGGTTGACACTCTTACGGGCCCGGTGCTAGCATAATTCGCCGCCGACACGAATACGTTTCGCCGGTTTTTAACGGGGCTTGACCCCTCACCAAGGAGAACGCTGATGGCCGAACAGCCCGAAATTCATCGCGGTTTGATGAACGTCTATATGGACACCACGCAGTCCAGTTTCATCGACGGCGAGATCGGAAAACTGCTCTATCGTGGCTACGACATCCACGATCTGGCCGAAAAGTCCACTTTCGAAGAGATTATCTACCTGGTTCTGTACGGGGAGTTGCCCGACAGCGCTCAGTTGGCCGAGTTGGATGATTTCCTGCGCGCAAACCGCCGGATACCCAACGAGATCATCACGGTTATCGATGCCGTTCAATCCGCGCACCCGATGGACGTGCTCCAGACGGCGATGATCGGCTTGGCTGCCTTTGACCCAGAATCTGAGGACAACTCCAAGGAAGCCAACGTCCGCAAGGCTTTGCGGCTCACCGCTCAGGCTCCCACCATCGTTACGGCCCACCACCGGATCCGCAATGGCCTGGAGCCGGTCGCTCCCAACCCGGATCTGAATCATGCCGGCAACTTCCTGTACATGCTGTTCAATGAAGTTCCCGACGAGGAGACCATCGCCCTGATGGATGTGGACTTCATTCTCCACGCAGAGCACGGGGTCAACGCATCCTCATTCGCGGCCCGTGTTGCCGCGTCCACCAACTCGACGCTGCATGCAGCCGTATCGGGCGCTGTAGGGACCCTCAAAGGCCCTGCCCACGGCGGCGCCGCCGAGGAAGTGATGAAGATGTCGATGGAAATCGGCAACCCTGAGAACGCCGAGGAATACGCCCGGCGCAAGCTGGACAACCGCGAACGCATTATGGGTTTCGGCCACCGGGTGTACCGGGCCGAGGATCCGCGCGCCCGTCACCTGCGGGAACGCTCGCAGGCTCTGGGTGAGAAGCGTGGCGATCCCCGCTGGTTCCAGATCCTCACCCACCTGTCCGAAGACGTGATGGCGCCGTATCGGGACCGGGGAATCTACGTCAACGTGGACTTCTACGCGGGTTCGATCTATCACCTATTAGGCATCGAGTCCGACCTGTTCATCCCCATTTTCGCCCTGGGCCGCGTGCCCGGCTGGTCCGCCCAGTGCATCGAGCAGTACGAGAACAACATCCTGCTGCGCCCACGACTCCTTTACACCGGCCCCATGGACCGCGACTACGTCCCCATAGATCAGCGTTAGCACCGTCGTAATATCTGCCAACGCGTAGGGGCGAATAATCATTCGCCCCTACATTTTTTGCTGTTTTTGCTCGGCTACGGGTAAACCTCCAGGTTCCCCAAATGCACCTCGGCAACGATCTCCTGCGCATCGCCATGATCATGACCGTCGTGGCTATCGTGCCCGTCCTGGCTGTGTCGGTCCGATGCGGAACCCTGTCCCACATCCGGAACGGTAACGGTGACCGTATCTTCGGCTACTCTGCCGTCGTACACCAATTTCCGGTGATCGTTGGTGTTCAATGACACCCTGATCTCGTGGTCTCCGGGCGGCAGGTTTTCGATGCGATAGCTGGACTCGAACACTCGGCCCAGTTTCTCTCCGTCCACGTAGATGTGAGCATGCCCATCGCCGGCCGTGTGCGCCTGGTCAACCAATTCGGGCGCGAATCGCATTCCCTCCACCTCTATTCCAACGTCCACGGAACCCTGCGCATCGACCTCAGCCGTGATTGAGACACCGACGAGCGCCTCTGACACCAGCGTCTCCGTGGCGGTTCCGTTGTGTCCGTGCTGGCCGGAGTGGTTATCGTCCTCCATCTTTCCGGCAGCGAAAACGTGGAAGTTGATTCCAAATGCCCCGGCGTTTTCGGCTATGAATTCCAGTTGGCCCGGGTGTCCCGGCGACACCTGAGCCGTCAGGTCGTAACCGTGCAGGTGTATTTCTCCATGCTCATCCGCCGTGAACTTGAGCCGCACGGTGTCGCCTTGCGTTACGCGCAGGTCTTCCCGCGTCAGGGTAGTGTCGCGGTTGGCGATGGCCAGGTTTATCACCCTGGCGTCGTTGCTCGCGGTCGTGCTGTCCGAACCGTTGCTGGTACCGGATTGGGCGTCTTCGTGTTGGGGGTCGCCGGACGCCGCACTAGCTGGTTCCGCACTGCCGGCAGGTGTTGGCGACTTCGGTTGCGAAGCGATTCCGCACGCGGTGAGTAGCGGCACGGCGACCAATGCGAGTGATAATGCCAGCCAATACGCCGGCCGGCGCGACGTTGCGTGATTCAGTCGCATCACGAAAATCCTCCGTTGCGTTGATGACGAAAACGGTTGAGTGAGGATTTACGCTATGGGAGGAGGCAGTGGCGGAGCGACGCTGTGTTCCTCCGGTTGCCGCATTGTGTCGGCGAACGGCGCCAGAGGGTTCGACTCTTTCCCGCGTGGCGGCGCTGGGCGCAACGCTTCGGGCGCGTTGTGCGATGGGGCGTTCAATACAGCGAGCAACAGGCCGACGGTCGGGTCGGTGAGATACACCGTCGTTCCAACGCGGTGTCCGTCGTCTCCCGTCATCAGCGACGCCGTGGGACTGCCGTGCGCGTGCGCCGTTTTGGTATCAAGCGCGTGCTGGTGGCTTGCCGCCCTGCCGTTCAGATAGATGTGGCCGTGGGTATGGGACCGCTCGGCAAAGTGGTGGTCGTCCAGCGGTCCGACGATGGGTAGGACCAGGGCGAACAATGCAATCGACAGGAGAAACATACGCGCCAGCGATGGCGGCTCGTACGCTTCAGGTAGCGAATGGCGTTGAATAGCGCGGGCGCGGGGTTTCATGGTCGGAGCGGGTGCGGTAATAGTTCAGAATCGAGGTGACGGTCAGGATCGCAAACCGTCATACCGGCGAAAGCCGGTATCCAAGTAACCTGCTGACGGGCATCCGTAAATAGGGCGAGGATTTTCTGGATTCCGGCTCAAGGGACGGAATGACGGGCTGAATGTGGAAATGGCTCAGTAAGTCTGAGCTGTTACCGGGTGCAGGCTTCGTTGACAGCAAATCAAGCATAGCAGATAATGTCGGGCGATATATCGAACACTACATAGGAGGCTAAAAGATGGCATCTCAGGACATCGCCTTGATGGCCCATCTGATGCGCCGTGCCGGTTTCGGGGCATCCCGCGAGGAGTTGGAACAGCGGGCAGCCAACGGCTACGAGGCCACGGTTGAGGAGCTGCTCAACCCCGAAAGCCAACCGGCCATTGACCGCTACGAGCTGGTTCGCTACCAGCCCTGGACCTGGCGCCCCGGCACCATTCAGGGAATGGGTTCGGCCGAATGGCTCCACTTCATGATCAACACCAAGCGCCCGCTGGAAGAGAAGATGGCTCTTTTCTGGCATCAGATCTTTGCCACCGGCGTGTCCAAGGTTGACCATTACGACGAGATTACGCGCATGGTCGCCCTGTTCCGCGAAAAGGGCATGGGCAACTACAAGGACCTGTTGCTGGAAGTCGCCAAAAACCCGGCGATGATCTACTGGCTGGACAACTTTGAGAACCATGCCGATGCCGTCAACGAGAACTGGGGCCGCGAACTGCTGGAGCTGTTCAGCATGGGCGTCGGCACTTACACCGAGGTTGACGTTCGAGAAGCCTCCCGCGCGTTCACCGGCTGGACCTTTGAGGCCAAGCTGCCCCGCGGGCCCATCGGCCGCCACGACTGGCAGTTCCAGTACCTGCCGGAAGACCACGACGAGGGAGAAAAGTCCTTCCTCGGCGAGACGGGCAACTTCAACGGCGAAGACGTTATCAACATCATCTGCGAACATCCCGCCACCGCCACCTTCATTGCCCGCCACCTGTACAACTTCTTCGTGGCGGACGAGGCGCAGGTTCCGGCTTGGCAGGTGACCCCGCCCAAGGATGAGGACGCCATCGACCTGCTGGCCGACGCCTTTGTGGATTCCGGTTGTGACATGACGGCAGTCCTGCGGGTGCTGTTCAACAGCGACTTCTTCAAGAACGCCCGCTACGCTCGCCTCAAGAGCCCCGCCGAAGTGGTTGCCGGCACCCTGCGACTGGTAGGCGGCTTCGAGTTCCCCGGGCCCGGCCTGGGCGAAATGGCGCGCCAGCCCACCTACATGGGCCAGGATTTGCTCAACCCGCCCAGCGTGGAAGGCTGGCACACCGGCGTGGAGTGGATCAACAGCGGATCCCTGATGCGCCGCATCAACTTCACCGCCGACATGGTTAGCGACGTGAACCGCCCCGGCATCCGGTCTATGATCAACCGCATGCAGGCGCAGGGTGACCTGAGCCCGCAGGCCATGGTGGACAACTGCCTCGATCTCATGGGCCCGCTGGAAGTTGACGATGCCACCAGGCAGGAACTCGTCACCCACGCCGAGACCGGTGGCACCATCTCGTGGGCCACGGATGCGGACGTAAACGCGGCCGAGGAGCGAATCTCCGAAATGCTGCAGCTGATCGTTTCGCTGCGCGATTACCAGTACGCCTGACGATTCCAGCGCGGCGATTGCGTATGGCTTCGCCGTGCTCCCCGTCTTGGAATCCGCTCGCGCGGAACGATACCAACAGGAGCAAGCAACATGACCTCTACGAAGAAAGATCCGGTTCTCGTAGTCCTGCAGCTCACCGGCGGCAACGACTACATGAACACCGTCATCCCCCACGCGGAGCCGCTGTACCGTGAGAAGCGGCCCGTGGTGGGCGTGCCCGATGAGCGCATCCTCAAGCTGAACGACAGCATCGGTCTCCACCCCGAACTGGCCCCTCTGCGCCGGTTCTGGGACTCCGGCGACATGGCCATCATCCACGGCGTCGGTTATGCCAATAGCCCCCGAAGCCACTTCCGCAGCATGGACATCTGGCACACCTGCGAGCCCGACACCCTGGGCACCGAGGGCTGGCTCGGTCGTGCCACCCGCGACATCGACCCCAACAAGGAAAACGTGGTCACCGCCGTCAGCTTCGGCCCGAGCCTGCCTCGCGCTCTGGCGCTGCCCGGCGTTCCCGTCGCGTGTGTTGACGACCTGGAAAACTTCGGCATGCTGACCAGCATCCAGGAAGAGATGCAGCGGGAAAAGATCATTGATCGCTTCTCGCGCCTCTACTCGCCCACCATCGGCAGCGGTTTCGTTATGGACTACCTGGGCCAGACCGGTTTGGACGGGCTCAAGGCCGCTGACATACTCAAGGCCGCGCCGGAGCAGTACAGCAGTTCCGTTGAGTATCCCGACACCCCCATAGCCCGGAAGCTCAAGGGAATCTCCCAGGTGCACCAGGCCGGGCTGGGCAGCCGGGTCCTCTACTGCGACCATGGTAGCTTCGACAGCCACTCCAACCAGGTCGGGATGCACGATGGTCTGTGGCGCGACGTATCCGCCGGCGTGTCCAGTTTCTTCGACGACCTGCGGGAAAACGATGCCGCCGACAACGTCATCTTGATGATGTTCTCCGAGTTCGGCCGCCGCGTCCACGACAACGGCAGCGGAACCGACCACGGAGCCGCCGGCCTGGTCCTCATTATGGGCGACCCCATCAAGGGTGGAGAGTACGGCGAGTACCCGTCCTCCAAGCCCGAGGATCTGGAACAGGGCGACCTCGTCCCCAACACCGATTTCCGCGGCGTGTACTCCACCATCCTGGAGGACTGGATGGGCCTGGACGCCAACCCCATCGTTGGCGGGCAGTTCGAGAAGGTAGCCTTCGTCTAAGAGCGCAAGGGTTCCGGTCTCCGGGACACGCCGACAGGCAGAAACGGCCGGGGCCGGCGGGTGCGAATCTGCTGGCCCCGAATATTTGAACCAACACACTAGCAACGAGCAGGTAAAACTATGCTTACGCAGATCGCAAAGGGCCGAGTGTACGACTACAGCCATTCGGTCGGACGCGGAGCCGCCTCCGGTATGGGTTTCAGCCAGCCCACCTCCATGGCTTTTGAGGGCAATACGGTGTACGTGCTGAACCGGGGCATCGAGGGCATCTCCAACGTCCCGTGGAACAGGCTGGCGTATGGCGCCCGCGTCAGTATTATCGATTTGGGCGAAAACCCCGGCGACGAGGAGTTCACCGGCGAGTTCGGGAAGTACGGCGACCGGGACGGCGAGTTCATCTGGCCTTCCGGCATGGTGCTCGCCCCGAACGGTCATCTCTACATCGCTGACGAATGGCTCAACGAAGTTTCCGAGTTCGATAAGGACGGCACGTTCATCAACAAGTGGAGCGCCGTTCCCGACGACGGCGGGGAACACGCCACGTCGAGCTTGGCGGTTGACGCTGACGGCAACATCTACTGCACCGACGGGCGCAGCCACCAGATCCGCAAATTCACCGGAAATGGCGAGTTGATTACCAGCTGGGGATCCTTGGGCGAAGGCAATGGCGAGTTCAATTCCCCGTGGGGCATCACCGTCGATCAGCGCGACAATTCGGTTTACGTTGCCGATCACCGGAATCACCGCGTCCAGAAGTTTGACTCTGACGGCAACTGGTTGATGCAGTTCGGCGAAGCCGGCACCAAGCGTGGCCAGATGCACCTCCCGGTCAAGGTGACGATCGATCCTCAGGGTGACGTGTATGTCGCCGACTGGAGCGACAACGGGATGCACCCCGGCCGTGTCCATGTCTTTGACAAGGACGGCAACTTCATCATTTCCCTCATCGGCGATGCTCAGCAGTTGAGCAAGTGGGCCGACATGACGGTCGTCGCCAACGCCGACTACCTCAAGCGCCGGCGCGAGGTTCCCACCACTGAGTCCGAGTGGCGGTTCGCCCTGCCAACCGACGTTCATTTCGACGAAGAGCGCGGCCGTATCGTGGTACTGGATGCCCAGCGCAGCCGGCTGCAGATTTACCACAAGCTAGAAGATTACCTGGTTCCGCAAATGAACCTGTGATCCATCTCGGCCGATAGCGCGTATAGGGGCGAATGATCATTCGCCCCTACTTTTACCTACCCATCAGATATGATTACACTGGCTCAGGAATCCGAATACATCCAACTGGCGGAGGCGTCCCCGGCCATGTTGTGCCACGAAGCCCCGCCGGAGATCCTGGAAGCGTGCGCGCTCGACAACGAGCCCACGCCGTTCTTGGAGCAGTTCTTCGAGGCGGGCATTCGGGCTCACGCTCGCGCGGCCCACGGACGTGAACTCCCTCAGATGTACGTGAACAACGCCATTCTGGTACTGTGGTTGCGGGCCTGCCGCCTCTATACCAACGGCCTGTTGGGGGTAACGGATCCGGACCTGGAGAAGGAATTTTTCTCCAGTGCCGACGTCACCCCAAGTTGAGCACAGTCCGGATTTGACGATAGCCTGCTGTTCCGCGCTACAATACCTCGAGGGTGCGGCCTATATCGCAATCGTGCTGGCCGTCCTGGGAGTTCCGCAATTGCTGACCTATTATTTTGACCAGCGAGACCGTCGCCGTGCCCGCGCTGAGGATCGGGCAGAGGCGGAGCGAGTGCGCCGGGAAGAACGCGCGGATGCCGAACGCCGGCACCATGAGATGATGACCGCGTTGATCGCCATATTAGAGCGAAACGGCCACACCCCACCTGAACAATCACGTGCTATTGAGCAATTGCAGCGACGGATCGCCGAACTCGAGGCCGAAAACGCGCGGCTACGGAACGGCGATGGCATCGCCGGCGACAGCTGACTCTTCCAAGAGCGCGCGATAGTCCTATTCGGTAGGGGGCTCGGAGCCAATGACCACCATATTGGACCCCAAAGCGGCCGGCGCCCGTCGTTTTGAAGGCCAAGTCGCCGTCGTCACCGGTGGCGGACAGGGCATCGGCGCGGCCACCGCACGCCGTCTCGCCCAGGAAGGCGCATCCATCGTCATCGGCGATATGGTGGCGGAGTCTTCGGAGCGGGTGCAGGCCGCGATCCGCGAGTTCGGCGGTTCCTGCGAAATTGCCCTGGGAGATCTCTCGAAATGGGAAAACGCCGAGTCCTTGATGGCCGCCGCCCACAACGCTTACGGCAGGATTGACGTCCTTGCCAACATCGCCGGCGGCACCATCTGGTTCCAGTCGTTCCAGTACTACACTCCCGACCAGATTCAGGCGGAGATCGACCGCAGCTTTTGGACGGCAATGTGGTGCTGCCGTGCCGTCCTGCCGTACATGATCGAGCAGGGTTCAGGCTCCATCGTCAACATCGCCACCCACGCCGTTACCGGGCGGTTCCGGGTTCCGTACGCCGCGGCGAAAGCGGCGCAAATTGGATTAACCACGTCGTTGGCCCGGGAGGTCGCGCATCTTGGCATTCGCGTCAACTGCGTGGCTCCCAGCGGCACCGCGGCGGATGACCGCATCACGCCGAGAGACCACGGAGTGGACGTTATCCCACCGGAGTTGCCCGCCAGCGAAAGGGCGGATCAGGAAGAATACCGCTCCGCGACCCGCAACTCCGAGATACCCATGGGCCGGCGCGGCGAGGCCGACGAACAGGCTTCTGCCATCGCATTCCTGGCATCCCACGACGCCTCTTACATCACCGGTCAGGTGCTGGCGGCCGGAGGCGGGCAGCCATACCCCTTCTAGCCGGAAATCTTCAATTCGGTTCGCTGGGTTGGTAGACCCGGCGGCGCTGGATTAGACGCCAGCCCGTTTCCTTGACTGTTCTGCTAATATGGCGGGAAACCACCATGTTTTGACACGGGGGCAGCGATTATGGGACTCAAACGCCTTCTGCTAAAACCGCTTTCCGGCTATCCCGGTGGCTACAAGAAAATGCGCCGGGGAACCCAGGGCTTCGACTCGACACCACCCTTCAAGGTTCCCGACAACCCCAGGGACCGACGCAGTCGCATCCCTCCAACGGGCTTCAAGGAATATTGGTACCCGGCCCTCCCCGCCAAGGATATAAAGAAAAACCAACCGGCCATGCTCCGTATGCTGGGCACCGACGTGGTGTTCTTCAAGGACAAGCAGGGCGAGGTGCAAGCGCTGTTGGACTGGTGCCCTCACCGTGCCGTCTATCTGTCCATGGGCAAATGTTACTTCGAAGGCTTTCTGACCTGCCCGTACCACGGCGCCACTTTCGATGGCGATGGGAACTGCGTTGCGTTCCTCACCGAGGGCCCCGAGTCCATGATGGTCGGCGCGCCCGGCATGAAGGCCAGAAAGTTCCCCACGGTAACGCTCAAGGGAATGGTCTTCGTGTGGATGGGCGAAGGCGAGCCCGTCGAGCCCGAGGAAGACATTCCGCCTGAAATGTTCGAGGAGCCCAACATCTGCCGTCCTTCATTTGACATGTTCGATTGCAACTGGGTGCTGGTGCTGGAAAACACCATGGACGCCCACAACGCGTTCATGGTTCACCGGAACGCCTTGCGTATCCTGGGCAGCCGCGTTGGGGGACGACCGCGTACACCGCTGGGCTACCGCACCAACTTGGTCAACAACAAAAACGTCCATTACCGCCCGGGCAGCGGAAAGTCCTCTGTGGAGAGGTATTACTACGACGAAGATGGGAACATCCCTTACCAGATGTATTACCCCGGGGTGGATGGTGTTTGGCCCCTTCACCGCTGGCGTCTTCTCTGGACTTGGTACTTCGACTGGAAGGCCAAGCGCAAGGGGCAAGACCCCAACTATCGGCGGGCCTCCGGCGCCGATACGCCAGACGTGAACGAGTGGAACGGCACCCGCCTTCCCGGCATGTCCCGCACCGGCGGCAACAATCGTTACTTCCGCAGCACCCGTTGGCCCGTGCCAGTGGAAGAAAATCTGACCCGCATGGTGTATCTCAACGTGGAACGCTACGAGAAGCGCCCCGGGTTCTTCCGGCGACTGGTGAGTGGAGCTACCTGGCCCTATCGCAACTGGGAGCTAAACTTCAACTTCCGCAACCAGGACTACGACGCTGAAAAGTACACCCAGTACGATATGCCTGAGTATCTGTCGTCCACTGACTCCGTGGTAGTGGCCATGCGTAGGCTCTTCGCCGACCATAACCGCGACGTGATCCGTCAGCGGGAGCGGGAGGAGGTCCTTCCGGAAGTCTTGGAAGAAAGCGAAGCCGAACGCATGGTGCGAGAAGGCGACATCAAAGTCGCGGCTTCCACCGAAGCCTTCGATGCTGACCGACTGGAGGCCGAACTCCTGCGCCGAGTCTGACCATTTGATTGGTAGGTTACAACAGGGCAGCGTTCGCGACGGGATGTTCGGACGTTGCCCTAGTCTACGCGTTAGGGTGGTCCGCCTTTCCCGGTTTGTCTGGAGGTTGGCCGGTCGAGTGCGGCCCGTTTAGAAGTTCCAGATTCCGTGCCAGTTCATGGAAACGGGCGTCCCCTTGTTATACTGTGACCGTTCGCTCGTGTTCGTCGCGGAGGGATGGCAGAGTGGACGAATGCACCGGTCTTGAAAACCGGCAGGGCTAATACCCTCGTGGGTTCGAATCCCACTCCCTCCGCCACTGGACCCTATAAGCGATTGCCCCAATCGACGTACTGAGCCTTGCCAACGTGGCTGATCTGTACTTTTTGGCGGTAATCGCCCGACTGCGCTCGGTGTGTCGAAACCCACGGCCTCGGTGAGGATTCCGGGTTTTCTGCCAGCGCTTCCCCGAGCACCCGGCCGTCCATCGTTGGCACCGCGTCGTTCATCCCCAGCAGATGCAAGATGGTGGGCGCAAAATCGATGTTACCGGTCGGGGTTTCCACGACGGTACCGTTGCGCAGCGATGGGCCTTTGGCTAGCCCCACGTTTTGCAACTCATGCCGGCTCATGCTCCCGTGCTGCCCCTGTCCGGCCCGTCCCCCTGTGGCGTAAGCATGCCCTTCGTGTCCTACCTCGTTGGGAATGCTGTCCCACCGGAACGACATGCTCAAATCCGGAGCCCGCGGGCCATCGCATCCGATCAATGATGCCGGCAGGGTACCACTGGGTTGCCCGACCCTTTCTGATGCGAACAGCGGCCCGCACCATTCGTGGCTCGTCAGCCATTGGGCCACGGTTTCCGCAGTGTCCGGATTGTTCTCATGTACGTAGAACAGGGCCGATCCCCCGTTGCCCGCCACTGCCACGCCGCCCTGCTTCTCCACCGTCGGAAATCCCGATTCCCGCATCATGCTCTCGATCGGAATGGGCTCGGTGATGGTCGAATAGCCGTGGTCGGACGCAATCAAGATGTCGGTGGTTTCGGACCGCCCGTTTTGCGCCAGCCAACTGAGTACCTCGCCGAATTCCGCGTCGGCCTCCCTCAATGCTTGCGGCGCCCGTCCCAGGCCCACGCCGTCCTCGTGCTGGGTTTTGTCGGGTTCGGACAACCACAGCAGCGCGACGGCTGGGTCGATCTCCGGCAGGACGTACTCGGTCAGGATGCGTCGGCCATGGTTCAACCGGGCGGTGTTAGGCAGCACTTCGGGGGGCCACTCTCCGAAGCGGTCTTCGAGTTCCGCGTGCAAGCGCCTAGGCAGCGTGAATTGTGGATGAATGGTCGCGCCGCCTGCGGTGGCCGCGTTGGGGTTGTGCACGTAGGCGTTCCCGCTGGTGCCAGTGCCGATCGCCACGTATTCCATGCCGTGCGCGTGTAGGCGGTCAGCGAGGGTTGGGACTAACAGGGGTCGGCCGGTGGCATCGGCAATCGCCTGTAGGGTCGGCTCCATTGCCGGAATTACCTGGTTCGGATCGTAGTCCCGGCACAGGAATGTGTTGCCTGCCAGTCCGTGCTTTCCCGGGGGGTAGCCGGTGACCAAGCTCGATGCGTTGACCCTGGTCACGGTCGGGAATACCGGATGGTGATTGGCGAATGTCACACCGGTCCGACCAAATTCAGCCAAGTTGGGCATCAAGTCGGGAGTGATCTGAGCCGACTGCAATCCGTCGAATACCACCACCAGAACACGCTTTTGATCGGCCATGCTGTAACCCTCTCCTACTCCCAGTCCAACAAATCCTTGATCGCTGCCCAGGTAGCGTCGCTGTCAACTCGTTCCGGCGCTGCAACCATGATCGGGCCTCCATTGGCATCAGCGACCTCGCACTTTCCCCACATCTCGGAGTCATCGGTATCGTCCGAGTCAACCACTCGCATGGTCATGGCTTCCAACCCGACCACGTGGGGATGCGTCGCCGCCAGCACTGCCAACGGGTCGTACAGATAGAACTCCTGGCGGGACGTGTCTCTCGCAAACCAACCCTCCAGCAGTTCGGCCGCCAGGGTACCCAGTTTGCTGGTGTGGCGAACTTTTTCAGCTTGAGTCCGCGTAATGGATACTTTCCGACACGCGGCCAGATCGATGAGCGTCAGCGGAAGTCCGGATTCGATTATGGTCTTGGCCGCGGTTGGGTCGCTGTAGAAATTGAATTCCGCGTGCGAAGTCGCGTTGCCGGCGGTGTTAACTGCGCCGCCCATGACTACGATTCTCGCCGCCGACCTCAAGGCTCCGGGGGTCCGTTTCCACAATCGGGCCAGGTTGGTCAGGGGGCCCAGCGCGATGATGGTTACGTCCTCCGGGTTGCTTACGAGCGTCCTCTCCAGGAAGGGCATTGCTTTGGTATCGGACGCGGTCAGGTCCGGGTCTTTCAAACGCCGCGTCAACCCGGATGCCGAATGCACATGCCGGGCGTACGCATATCGGCCTCGAACCGGACGCGCTGCTCCTCGGAACACCGGAATGTCCGACCGACCGGCATATTCCAACAACGCCAGGGTGTTGCGAGTGGAGCGAGCCAGCGGCACGTTGCCCGCAGTAGTGGTCATTCCGACGATATCGAAACGCGGATCTGACAGCAGCATCAGGATGGCGACCGCGTCGTCAACGCCAGGGTCCGTATCGACGACGATTTGCGCCGGCCTACGCATGCGCGACGCGTTCATATCGGGTGCTTGGCTCTAGCAAGTACGAATGGCAGTATGCGCGCGCCGCTTGCTCGGAGGAGTATTTTGCTTTGAATCCTGCCGCCTGCCGCAGTTTCGTATCGGAAACGATCAGAGGGTTTTTGGCGAGGTGCCGTTTGCTGGAAGCAGACCGACGCTTGGAACGTGGGGCGGAGGCCGGCCGGCCTTTGTGCATATCCCGTAACGTTTTGATCCCTATGGTGCCGTTGCTGGCCACGTTGTAGATACCGTCGAGTTGGCGGTTGATGGTAAATTCAACAGCCCTGGTCAGGTCGTGTTGATGGACCAGTTGTAATGGCGTACTGCCGTTCCGGCTCGCTGCCACAGTATTCCAGAGCAGCTCGTCCGCGACGGGACTGGATGCTGCGGGGCCGACCGACATCGCGGTACGCAACACCGCAACCTTCAAACGGTCATCGCCAATCGAATCATTGCCGGCTTGTTGCAGGGTCGACTCGGCATCCCGGAGGAAACGGTGCTCCGGGGCTGGTTCCGCTGGCGAACGCTCGGTCACTGGAATGGGGTTGGCAGATCCTGCCCCGTAAACCCGGATGTCGGAAAGATAAACGAACTGCCGCAGGCCCGCCAACCGGCACGCCTGAACCCAGTGTTGCGTGTCGTCCAGGAATTGTCTAGCGTTCGCCCGGTCGTAATGGCTGCCTACGTGAATCACGGAATCTACGGATTCCAGGTGGAATACGTCCGGAGCATCCGCTATGGTCAGTCGTCGGTTATCCAGGACCAGGTCCCAAGCCTTGGATTGCATGACCTCCGGAATATCGTCAATGGTGAGAATCGCCCCCGTACGGTTGGGCTCCATGCGATACGCCGAAACCCGTTTGACTGGTCGGGTCAGAGAGTAATCATCGATTGCCACCAACTGACAATCGGGCAACGACCTCTCCAGTTCCATCAACATGAGGGAGCCAAGGGTTGACGACGCGCCGATGACAGCTATCGCCCTGGGGAACTCGCTCGGATTTTGAGACTCTGTGGACATATAGGAATCTACTGGTATGGGAGCTTGCGGTCATTACGCCTGAACCATGAGCTATTACACTTCACTGACGACTCGCTCGGAACATTTCCAATTCGGTGGCTATCGCGTCGTCGGGCAAGGTGGAAATCGTACGGGCGCCGAAATTGCGGGCCAGCACGAAGATCTGCGCCAGCCTTTCTACCAGATCGGCGACCTCCAAGGCTTCCCATATGTCCGGGCCTACGCCGACGACACCGTGGTTCCGCAGGAGCGCGGCGTTGCGATCACCCAAAGCCGTGTATGCTTCCTCGGCTAACTGCTGAGTGCCGGGGAAAGCGTATTTGCTGACCTTGACCGGGCCGCCGATAGTGAGCAGCATTTCGTCGATGAGCGGCGGGATGTCACGCCCAACCACGGATGCCACGGACGCATGAATGGAATGGGTATGCACGACCGCCTGAACGTCGTCTCGATTGCGGTATATCTCCAGGTGCAACCGCGTTTCCGACGAGGGGGCCATCCCTCCTTCTTCGACGGGTTCGCCCTCAAGGTCAACGACCACCAATTCTTCCGGCTGCAAACGGTAGTAAGGATGGTGGGTCGGAGTGACCAGCAACAGACCTGCGTCTCCGGAACCGGACAACCTCATGCTGGTATTCCCGGAGTACGCGCCGACCAGCCCTCTGCGGTACATCTCACGAGTGGCTTCGGTCAGTTCCAGGCGTTGTTCAGCCCATTGATCCGACACTGCTTTTCTCCGAGGGGACGTGGGCGACGTTGGACGACATAACCGCCTCAGCAGCATTATAGCCGCTGATCAATGCGCCCTCCATAGTGGACGGCCAACCGGTATTCGTCCATTCTCCCGCCAGGAATAGATTGGGAGATTCGGTGTGAGGACCGGGGCGGAACCTGTTGGCTCCGGGTGTACATCTGAACGTCGCATTGCGTTGCTTGACCACCACTGCGTCAAGCAGTGTCGCATGGCGCGCGTCCGGAAAGGCGTGCAGCATCTCATCGGCGATCGTGCGGGCAAAATCGGACCGCTCGAGGTCGATGTAATCCCATGCCGCGCTCACCGATACGGATAGCGATTGCCGACGGTGTTCGTTCGTGTCCCCATAAATGCGAGTGGAGTTGAACACCCATTGCAACGGGCTATCGAGAAAATAGCAGAAATCTCCTTGCATCACCGGTCTATCGTAGTGTAGGTGTGCGTTTACGATGGGGGAGGTTTGCAAGCCGGACAGGCGGCGCAGCGTCTTTGACTCTGCTAAAAGACCCTCCACGAGGTTGGGCAACGTCCAGAAAGGCACCGCGCTGATGTATGCGTCCGCACGCATGGTCGAGCCATCGCCAACTGTGATGCCTCTAACGATGCACTCTTGGTCAGTATGGATGCAGCGGACCGGAGTGCCGGTCGCGATCGAAACACCCACGTTTTCCAGGTACGACTGTGCTGGGCTAACCAAGGCATCAACCAACGGGGCGAAGGGATAACCAATGGTGGCGGCATTTTTGCCCGCAAGCAGTCCCTCCTGGACTATCATCAGGCCCATGGTCGCGCTTACATCCCTGACGTTGTCGTTCAACGTACCCTCAACCAGCACGTTCCATAGGTTGGATACGATCCGGTCCGTCTGGCCGCGAGCTCGCAGCCACTCATAGAACGTCATATCTTCCAAGGCCGGATCATCCCGCGCGGTGAACATCGCAGATACGAGACAACGGGTTGCTTGCAACTTGTCGAGCCAACTGAGGTGGGGATACGACAAGAATGCCGGCAGCAAGTACATTGGAGTCGGGGCAGTGATGCCGTAGAGCCTTCCCAACCGTCCCGCCCGGTCGTACACGGCGGCATCCAGGTGTGACTGCAGGTGCCACAGATGGCGCGCACCGATCTTGTCCAGGAAAGCGAGCAAATTGGTGCACGCCCCGACGACGACATGCTGACCATTGTCCAGAATCCGCCCGCTGCCGGGATCCTCGAAGGAGAAGACCCGTCCGCCCAAGGAAGACCGGGCTTCTAACAGCGTTACGTTCCATCCGGATTCGGCGAGCCGGGCTGACGCGGCGATTCCGGCAACGCCGCCGCCAAATACCAGCGCGGAGCGTTGTTGGGTTTGGGTGAAGGTTCCAGGCGAACGGGTTGCGGCGATCACTTCAGCCACGGGCCGGTGAGCCATGCCTTGGTCATCAGCGCCAGTTTCGCCTTTTTGCTGACCGTGATGCGTTCGTCAAACACGTTGTATCCGGCGCGTTCGATCCGGTCCAACACGCCGCCGTAGATAAAACCCAATGCGGCGGGACAGGCGCGGGAACGCTTGGGGAGGTACGGCAACAACCCGCGGCCACTGACGAAATACTCGCGGGCTCTATCGATCTGGAACTGCAGCAATTTCGCGAAGGAATCGGTGACCATCCCAGCCGCGAGGTCGTCTTCGATTACGCCGAAGCGCCGCATCTCATCCTGGGGCAGATAGACCCGACCGAACTCCCAGTCCTCGCGAACATCGCGGCAGATGTTGGTCAATTGCATCGCCAAGCCCAGATTGGTGGCATGGCGGCGCGCCACCTCCCCTCCGGTGTAGCCGAAAATGTGGATGCAGATCAGGCCGACGACGGAGGCAACCTGGTAGCAATACTGGCGCAGTTCTTCAAAGTCGGCATAGCGCGTTTTGACCAGGTCCGACTCCACGCCATTCAGGACTTCCTGAAAATACTCTTGAGGAATCCGGTGCCGGTCGGCGACGTCAGCCAAGCCTATGAAGAGAGGTTCCGTGGCGCGGCCATCGTAGGTTTCGCTCAGCATGTGGCGCAACCGGGAAATCCGCGCCAGTTTTTCCTCCGGAGTGCCTTCGGCATCAACCGAGTCGTCGCAATATCGACAGAAGGTGTAGGCAACGCAGATACCCTTGCGTTGCTGAGGCGGTAGCGTCAAGAACGCGAAGTAGAAATTCTTGGCTTCGCGTTTGGTGACCCGCCGACATTCCTCGTACGCTTCTGCCAGGGTGGCCGGCGAGGACGATGACGTTGTGGAACCCGGCATGACCATTGGAGCAGTTGGCTAGGATGGGAGCCCGTAACCGAGGCCAAACTTGCTGCGGAACCAGGCGGATGCCAACAGCCGGGCTTTTTTGCGCTTGGAGAGGAACGGTCGCGCAGATAATACGTCGTAATTTCGCTTGTGAATCGCGTCCAGGACAGCGACACCCCCGCGGGTGAACAGGGCAACGGGCAAGCGGGCAGCGCGGTCCACCGACCCGATCAGCGGCGCCCCGTCGCGGAAGAGTTGCCGTGCATACTCGCACTCGTAGGCTAACAACGCCCGAAATTCGTCGCTGGCATTTCCGGTTGCGATATCCGACTCGGTCGCACCGAATCGCGCCATATCTTGTTGGGGGAGGTAAATGCGGCCCAGTTCGTGATAGTCCCGGGAGATGTCCTGCCAAAAGTTGGTCAGTTGCAGGGCGGTGCAGGTATTGTCGGCGAGTCGCTTGCGTTCAGGGTCGGAATAACCAAACAGGTAAAGGAAGAGATGCCCGACCGGGTTCGCCGAGTAGGTGCAATAGTCAAGAACGTCGTCGAGAGTATCGAATCTGCCGGTTCCCTGATCGAGCCGGTTGGCATGAATCAGTCGGCGAAAAGGCTCTTTCGGAATCCCGAATTTTGCAACGGTGTGTTGAATCGCGACGTTCACCGGGTGGGTCGGTTCACCGACGTACACCAAGTCCAGCTCGGATTCCCACCAGTCCAATCGACCAATGCGATGCTGGGCCACAGCGAAATCTATGTGGCCATCTGATGCCGGTGGTGTGGGCCGTTGTCCAGGGTTATCTTCGTCGCCGAGGTCGTCCACCATCCGGCACCAGGCGTACACGGCGTAAACGTGGGGCAACTTTTCCCGGGGCGTGATCCACCCGCCCACGTTGAAATTTTCGTAGTGGCTTCGCGCCAGCCGAGCGCAAAACTCGTAAGCTTCGTCCAACCCAATCCTCGGAGCGGCCCTGGTTACTGTGGAGGGCGAGTTTGAGGATCCGGTTTCGGTGGTGGTGGACATGGTGAACCGGGTTGGATGGGAAGTCTATTCACCCATGACTTGGACCATGACCTCGCGTGGTCGAGGGTGATCGAGTTCGATGAAAAAGATGCTTTGCCATTGCCCAAAGGGGATCTTTCCATCGACCAGAGGAATGGTTTCGCTGCACCCCAACATCAGGTGCTGCAAGTGGGCATGGCCGTTTGGAGACTCATCCTCCGTCATATTGACGGTTCGAATGGAAAAATCGTTGTGCCGATAGTAGGCATCTCGAGGAGCGATGCGCTCCAGGAATTCGGCCATATCCTCGATCAGCAACGGCTCGTTTTCGTTGATTTTCACTGCGGCAGTCGTGTGCCTGGAATACACCAGCACAAGGCCGTTTCTGATGTGCGAGTCGGAGACGCAACCTTTGACCCAATCGGTGATATCGATCAGTTGGGGCGCATCTTTGGTGTCAACTTTCAGGGAGAAGTTTTTGACTTTCATGGTCGCCTCGTGGGGGATGCCCGGGCAAAGCGAATGGGTGTGGTTAGTGAGTTGCAGAACCGGATTCTCGCATCGGAGAATGACCGTTTCTCTGGGATGTGTCTCGTGTGTTTTTGCGGTATAGCCGGTTCCGGTAGCGGCCGAGGGCGAGCAACGGCCAAGTGTTACGGTACAAGTGGTAATTTATCATAAATCCAGAAGACAATTCCGCACCCTGGAAGCCGCGTTCTCCGGGCCTTGGCACGTGTTGAACGCGTTCGCCCTTTTTGTATCCCGGGAACCCGGTTCCAGTGAAATAGGGCTCGTCCCACTGACCATCAGGGCGCTGTGTCTCCAGCAAATAGCGAACGCCGCGTCTGGTGGCTGGATGGTCGATCTCACCGGCGGCGATTAATGCGATGATGGCCCACGCGGTTTGAGACGCGGTGCTGGGCCCGACGCCATGTTGTTCGGGGTCGACGTATGATGCACACGACTCGCCCCAACCGCCGTCCAGGTTTTGATGCTCGACCAACCACTGCACGGCGCGACGGACGTACGGCTGGCGCATGTCCTCGCCGATTGCCTCAAGACCCGGCAAGACGGCTCCGAGGCCATAGACATAGTTGACGCCCCATCGTCCAAACCAGCTACCGTCGTCCTCCTGTTCGGCGCGCAGATAGCGATACGCGGCCTGGATGGAGGGCAAATCCGTCTTATATCCGAGCTTGCCGTACATCTCGATTACGTGGGCGGTAACGTCCGCGCTGGAGGGATCCAAGACCTCGCCGAAATCGCTGAACGTGAGGGCGGTGACGTAGCCGTGGTTGTTGTTTTTGTCGAAAGATGCCCAACCGCCATCTCTGTTTTGCATGCCGCCCACCCATGTGACGGCGCGCTCGAGCGATTCATGCCGCAGGTAGTCCTCATGGTCCGGCAATCTTGCTAAACGCAATGCGAGCACGACCTCAGCCGTATCGTCGATGTCCGGGTAGCAATTGTTGTGGAACTCGAAAGCCCAACCGCCCGGCGGCACCTGGGGCGCTTGAACCTGCCAATCTCCTCCCACGAGAATCTGCCGTTCGACCAACCAGCGGGTCGCAGCAGTGAGCATGGGATCGTCGGAGGGCAATCCGCTTTCCGCCAGGGCCTGAACGATGAGGCAGGTATCCCAAACCGGGGAAATGCAACCCTGCACGGTCCACTGGTCGCCTTTCTGGATTCCAAATCCTTCCAAACCGGCGAAGCCCCTGGCCATGGCGGGATGGTTGTTTTCGTACCCGCAAACGCTCAGCGCGATCAGGCTATAAACCCAGGGAGGTTGGATTCCGCCCCAACTTCCGTCAGCCTCCTGATGTTCGAGGATCCACCGGATGGCTTTCTTCTCGGCGGCGTCGCGCAGCGGATTGAAACGCAGACGGTCATAGATCGTGCCAACCGTATTTTCGATCAGGTGGACCAGTCTCGGCAGGTTGAACCCTGGAGGAGTCGGCAGCGAATAGTCAGTGCCATCCTTGCCGTCGGGCAACAGTTCATCGATGGCTTGTTCGGGAGGGATTTCCCTGATTGGATGGCGCGACAGCACGATGGATAGCGGGACGATGCAACCCCTGGCCCAACTGGCGAACCGGTAAATGCTGAAAGGCGCCCAATTTGGCAGCAGGATCATTTCAGATGGGAGACGAGGAGTGCCTTCCCACTTCCATTGACCAAACAGGGCCAGCCAAATCCTCGTAAATACCCTGGCTTGCGGAGTACCACCCCGCACCAGGATAAACTCGCGGGCGCGGGTCATTGGGTCAGATTGCGGATCGACGCCGCAGAGTTTCAGGGCGAAGTAGCACTCAACGGAGGTGGACAGGTCGCCGGGAGCGCCGTAGTAAACGGCCCACGAACCATCGGCCTTTTGCTTGCTGAGCAGGTAGTTGACGATGTGCTGTTCCCGTTCGGGGTTCCGATGCCCGAGGAAACGGCAGAGCATGACATACTCTGCCTCCATGGTGTTGTTGGATTCCAGCTCGCCCCACCAGAAACCGGAATCGTCCTGGGTGGCGCGATGGTAGTGATGCAATCTCGATATCGCGGCGTCTACGGCGTCTGCGGCAGGGGCAGTCCGGTCAGCCTTGCCATTCAGGTGGGTTTGGATCTGGTGCAACGTCATCGTATGAATCGCGGAGCAGTCGTGTCATGCCGACCGGCCGGTCAGGTAACCATAGTCGGTGAACCAGCGGATGGCTTTTTCCAATGCCATTTCCACCGGGGATTGGGGGAGCCCTAGTTCATCGATGGCTTTGTTGGAACTGACGTACATGGGGTGTCTCGTTATCTTGATTCCCTCGACTGGAATCGAGGGCTCTCGCCGCATCAGGTCGCTCTCGATCCATTGGTCGCAATAGGCGACGCCCATGACCAACCAATACGGAAAACGGATGCGTGGAGGACGGCGACCGGTAATATCCGCCAGCATGCCGAACACTTCCAAGAGAGTGAGATTGCGGTTGCCAAGGATATATCGTTCACCGGGTTTGCCGCGCTCCATCGCCAATATGTGCCCCTGAGCGACGTCGGAAACGTCGACCAAGTTCATGCCCGTGGCGAGGTATCCGGGGATGCGGCCCCGGGCGAAGTCCAAGGGTATGCGTCCGGTAGGGGTCGGCTTGACGTCCCATGCGCCGATGGGAGCGCATGGATTGACCACCACCACCTGAAGATCGTCGTCGCTTTCGGAGAGAGCGAGTTGCTCCGCCTGGTACTTGGACTGCTTGTAGGATCCGATGAGATGCGATGGGTCAGGGCGCATGTCCTCGGTTCCCATCGGCCCGTTTGGGTCTGGGACGCCCACAGTTGGTAGGCCAATGGTAGAGACCGAGCTGGTGAAGACCACCTTGCGTACACCGGCAGCGCGCGCGGCTTCAAGCAGGTTCCTGGTGCCCCGCACGTTGGTCTGATAGATGTCGTCGCGTTGGCGCGACCAGAACGAGTAGTTTGCGGCGCAGTGGTAAACGGTCTCGCAGCCGGCCACAGCTTGACGGAGAGAGTCCGGAGACAGCAGATCGCCAATCATCCGCTTGGCGTTGAGATCCCGGACGGCCAGATCGTTGGAGGTGGGCCTGACGAGAACGCGCACGTCCTCATCGCGGTCAACCAACGCCCGGGCCAAGTTGCCGCCAATGAAACCGGTTGCGCCGGTCACCAGCGTGGTCATTTTGGGACCGCCGACAATGCAGACCGTTCGGATGACAAGGATTCGATGGCGGCGAGTACACAGCGGGTGAGGCTGTTGCGGGCGATGCGCGCCAAATGCGCGAACCGCACCATCACGGGTATTCGACCCGGGTAAACGATCAAGTTTCCCAACATTCGACCAGGCCTTACCGGCTGTTCCGAAAGGTAGTCAGGCAGTTCGACGCCGGCTGTGTCCAACACGGCGCGAACTGATGCGAACGGGACGCCTGCGGAACGGGCGGCGCGGGCTATCCAATAGTCCTCCATGTTGACGGACGCGGCTCCTGAGTTCCGGTACAGCCGGGATTTGACGCCGGGGCTGGCTATTGCGTCGACCGTGGCCGAGGGTCCGGTTATGACTCTTGCGCCGACATTTTCTCCGGCGCGGGACAGGTGAGCGTTCAATTCGGCGTCTGCCTCTACAGCATCGGTCAAATCGGGGCAGAGGAACGACTGGGCTACGTGAAGATCGCCCGGCTCCAGATCGGGATCGGCGCCACCGCAGAAACCAGCCAGGACTATGGCGTGGGGCCGGCGTTCCAGGACCCCTCTGATTGAGCTTTGCGCGGGCTTTTTGCCGATCCCCAGGACGCTGAAGAAGACGTCGCGAGCAGCATCGTCGGGTACCGACCGCCGGATGGCGGCGAGTTCGATGGCCATGGGCGCAACTATCGCTAACATCGCGCTGGATCGTGAACCGATACCTCGTGGAATGGCCTGGTGGCGAGCATGTGGTTGACGAACCGGGTAGGGGATGAATGCTGGCCGGAGGCGCCAGCGCAAGCGGGGCGAGATCAGCCCACGCTAATACCTCCCTTGTGCGCCGCTCCGGACTTGATGAACGTGACCCACTCCCTGGGTTTGCCGATGGCGTTGAAGATCGTGGCTGATTCGAACCCGCAGTGCATCATGCAGTTGTTGCAACGGGGGTCGCGACCAACGCCATACTGCTCTTCCCAGAGTTTCGATTGGTAGAGATCGTCAAGCTCTTCGGTGTGCTCGTCGGCGAGGGGATAGCAAGGTTTGCGCCATCCCATGACCGTGTAGGTGGGGTTGGACCAAGCGGTGCACTGGTATTCGCGGTCGCCTCGCAGGAAGTTGAGATACAGGGGGTTGTTGTAGAAGCGCATGCCATCCATGCGAGTGGGGTCAAGGAGGTTCCGGAATACGTTGCGGGACTCCTGGCGGGTGAGGAAAAGGTCCTGATCGGGAGCATCCTCAAAGTCATAGCCGGGGGAGATCATTGAACCCTCGACGCCGAGGTCGCTGACATAGCGGAACATTTCACGCAGGTCGTCAACGTCGCTGTTGCGGAAAACCGTGGTGTTGGTGCAAACCCGGTAACCACGGTCGATGGCCAGTTGGATGCCTTCGATGGCGCGCTTGAACACTCCGGCCCGGGCCACGGACTCATCGTGCTTCTCCTCCATGCCGTCCATGTGGATCACCCAGCAGAAGTACTTGGAGGGCGGGATTTTATCCAACATGCGGGGCAGCAATAGGGCGTTGGTGCAGCAATAGACGAAGTATTTCTCAGAGACCAGGGTGTTGATGATCTCGTCGATGTGAGGATGGATAGTGGGTTCGCCGCCGGCGATGGAGACGATGGGAGCACCAGATCGGTGGACCGCGTCCAGCGCCTCGGACACCGGCATCATCTTGTCGAGCACACCGCGATATTCGCGGATGCGGCCGCAACCGATGCAAGCCAAGTTGCACATTTCCAGAGGCTCAAGCATCGTGACCAGAGGGAAACGCTTGCGCCCGCGCAGCCGGTTTTTGAGGATGTACCATCCCATTCGGACGCCCAGTTCCATGGGGCGTTTGGCCGGCGGTGGAGTGGGTGCAGTGATGTTGGTCGGTGGGTCGGTATGAGTTTGAACCATGCGTATTGTCTCCGGGCGCTGAGGGACGGCCAACGGGTCAGAACAGACGGGTGGCCATGAAATCGATGAGATGTTCAGCGTCTGTTTCTGCCCAACCGGGCAACTCCAAAACGGCCAACGACGCCCTGGCTTCCTCGGCCGTTGATTCGGTGAGCGCGTCGGTTTCACCGGCGGCTCCGATGTATTCCAATATGTCCAGGACACGGTCAACGTCGGGTTCGTCCAGCGTTTCCTTGGAGTATAGCCGACTCAATTCGGTTCGGTGGGGGCCGACAGATTCCTGGAATGCGTAAACGATGGGATAGCTCTTCTTGCGTTGTACGATATCGCTGTCGGTGGATTTACCGGTGATGGCATCGTCTCCCCAGATGCCCAGGTAATCATCGCGAATCTGGAAGAGACGGCCGATGGCGCGCCCAAACCGGGCGACTCCCTCGATGGTTTCGGAGTCCTCGGTTCCCAAGACCGCGCCGACAACCAGGCTGCTGCGAATCAGGGCTCCTGTTTTGAGGGCGATCATGTCCAGGTATTCGTCGGTGCCGATGGTTTCCCGTTGCTCGAACTGCAAATCCCGACATTGGCCTTCGATCATCTCCAGGTAGCTCTCGGTGACCAGGGCAGACACTCGGATTGCAGTGGCGGGGTCGATGGAGTCCGTGGCGCGGATTGACGTGAAGTCGCCGAGGGATTGCATGGAGTCGCCGGCCAACAAGGCGCGGGGGGTGTCCCATACGGCCCACACCGTAGGTTGGTGCCTCCGCTCATAGCCACGGTCCTGGATGTCGTCGTGGATCAGGGAAAAGTTGTGGATCAACTCGAGGGCTGCCGCCGCCGGCGCGGCGTGGCTCAGTTGCCCAGCGAATGCGTCACAGGCGAACATGCAGAGCGTGGGCCGGAGGGCTTTACCCTGAGAGGCAGGGGTAGGAGAGGGGATGCCCTGCCGGTCGGACCAACCCAGGTGGTAACGCAACAGCGTGTTGATGGGGTGGTCTTCCAAAGCAGGGACGGCGTCGGCCAATGCGCCCTCCAGATATGACCGGTAACGGTCGAACATCGGGGGGAGGCTTGGCCCCGGGTTGGCCGGAGCGCCGTTGGCGGCGCGCCCCTCCGTTGGGGCGTCCGCAGAGGCGGTTGGTGTTGTGCCCATGTTTGGTAGCCTGCCGAGCGATAGGAATGAGGGGCAGCGCGGCGCGCCATTCAGTGGACCGGGGCGATGAACCGGGGCGATTCATTCCAACGCCAAAAATTTATCGGACTGCCGCTACCCTGTCAAGGGAGCGTGAGACAGTGCTACCGGAAACTGCGGTTTTGGTTCAGGCGCGAAGGTACGATGCTAAACGGTCCAGCATGAGGGATATGGACAGACGCTGCATCTAGCCCAGCAACAGAGCGGTGTGAGAGCACGGCGGGCGTCGATAGGTGGCGGACGGAAACGGGTTCCGCCAACAGGATAAAGGGGCCAGAAAACAGTTACCCGGCGCGGATGTAAGCCTGGCAGACGCGAGCGGCGTCGAAGATTTCGCTCAAGTTGGCGGTTTCCCGGGTAGTGTGGAAATCTCGGACGCCGATGCCGACGGGCAGGGCCGTGATGCCGTGCTCGAAGAATACGTTAGCGTCGGAACCCCCGCCGGTCGTTTCAGTGGATGGCGTAAGGCCGGCGGCAGCGACACTACCGGTTATGAGTGCCAGGGCCGGATCGTTCTGTGGAACGCTGTAAGCCCGATACTGGCTCCAGATTTTCAGGTCGATGTCAGCCGACGGATACATGGTTGCGACCTGATCGAAAGCCCGTTCAAACTCCGCGGTGTAATTGTCGAGCTTGGCCTGGTTGCGGGACCGCAGTTCGCCGTCCAGGTAAGCGCGCTCGGGGATGATGTTGCGCTTGAGACCGCCCTCAAGCAGGCCGATGTTGCCGGTGGTTTCTTCGTCGATGCGGCCCAAAGGCAGGCGGGTGAGGATGTTGGCGGCGACCAGCAGGGCGGAAACGCCGTTTTCGGGTTCCAGGCCGGCGTGGGCGGCTACTCCGGTGATATTTGCCTGAACGATGTTCTGGGCCGGGGCACCGACGCAGATGCGGCTGACCGGGCCCTCTCCGTCGAATACGATACCGGTTTGGGCGTGGACGAGAGAAAAGTCCAAATTGCGCGCGCCATTGAGTCCGCCTTCCTCGGCACGGGAGAACACGACTTGGACGGGACGGAGCGGCGCCCCCTCCTCAATTGCTGAAGTCAATCCTTCGAGGACGATAGCGATGCCGGCTTTGCAGTCTCCACCGAGGATGGTGCTGCCGTCGGAGCGGAGCGTTTCGCCGTCAGAGTCCAGGGTCGGATTGATTCCGCGGCCGGGTTCAACGGTGTCCATGTGGGCGGACAGCATGACCGGGCGCTGGTCGGAAGCCGGGCCGCCATCGGGAATGGTAGCGATCAGGTTGCCGTAGCTATCATGCCGGACGGTCGCGCCCAGATTTGCCAAGCGATTGGAGAGGTGCGCATCGATGGCGTCCTCCTCCCCGGTGGGGCTATCGATCTTGATGAGTTCGATGAGGGTCTGGGTAAGGCGCTGTCGGTCGGGCATGGGTCGGCTCCTGGTGAGATGGGCGATACAATGTAACGTATGCTATATTCGGAGATGATACAGGCGATTATCGCTCGGTGTGAAGGTATGGAATGCCGATAAAATCGTTGGAACTCGGAAACTTGGGACCGTTTCGTCCTCGCCCCGCGAGTGGTCGTGGGGAGGACGGTGTCCGATCATTAAACTCATCCATCGTAAGCATTGATTTCGATGAGCAGGTCAATTTGTTCACTGGCCCCAATAACGTGGGAAAATCCACCATCTTGCAAGCAGTGAACCTACTGACGCAGCGTTGGACAGACGATTTTCAATACCGCTATCAACAACACGTAGGGTTTCCGCATGATCCCACTACCGTAACTGTGGCAATCGATTGGAGTAATGACCGGGATCGCCATCTGCGGTTTGAGAGCGATTATGGACTTCTATCCGGCGCAATGGAACGGATGGCATATATGGACGTGGCTGACGACCTAGTTGGACACATTTATGATTTTGGCGTTGCTGCCCCAGGAACGGGTTGTCGGTATGGTGAGTGGGATGCGCACAAGTCGAGTGATTTTGGGCACGTCGGCTTCGTTACGCACACCAATTACCGCTTGGATATTCTGCCCAATACGACGCTCCTGGCTCGACACAACATGAGGGCCAGCGAGTTCGACAGGGACGTGGATGATACTATACGAGAAATTCTGGCGCGAATCACCGATGAATTCCCGTTGCAAATCAGGGCTGTCAGTGGAAGCCGAAGAGATATGCAAGTGGCCACGCAAACCATCGACGGCTATGTGTCGTCCGACAACTTGAGCCTGGGCACGCAGTATATTCTCGGCTGGGTTGTCCGGCTAGTCGTTGGCCATGCTCAAAAATATGCGGACGATCATGTCTGGCGGGCGCGTTCCGGTATCTTCATCATTGACGATATCGACGCCCATCTGCATCCCTCCTGGCAGCGACGAATCATCCCTGCACTGGCGGAGTATTTTCCCAACGTGCAGATTTTCGCCAGTTCGCACTCGCCGATGATGGTAGCCGGGCTGAAGGCGGGGCAGGTTCACCTGCTCAAAAGGGAGGAAACGGGGAGGGTCGTTTGGTCGCGCAACGAGCAGGACGTCATAGGGTGGACTGCAGATGAAATCTACCGCACGTTTATGGGGATTGATGACCCGACTGATGAGCGTACGGCCCGGCATGCCGAAGAACTACGGGAACTCCGAGAGAAGGACGTCCTGTCGACAGAAGAGGAAACCCGACTGGACGTGTTAGAACGGTTGGTGGACGAGGATATGACAGCTGGAGGATGGCAGAAGGCGCAAGACGATCGGTTCGACGAAATGTTGCGCAGGGCGTTGAGTTCGCGAATGTCCGGATCAGGCCTGGGGGACACGTAGTCTATGCGGTGGGTTGACCGAGGGCCTGAACCGGCCGGAGTTGAGCGGTACAGGCTGAATTTCACGCTTGGTTGGGTGCGTTATTCCAACAATCCGGGGAAGTCGCAGCCGCGCGATTCCTATTGGAGAAAATTTCGTCAAGAACTGCGAACCGCGTTTCTGGGAAAGTGCGGATATTGTGAGCGAATTTGTGCAGAGACATCGGAATCGGGCAGCCGAGCTCCTACGGTTGATCATTTCAAACCGAAAAGCCAATTTCCCAAATTGACTTATGAATGGTCGAACTGGGTTTTCTGCTGCGATAGGTGCAACAGCAGAAAGGCGGATCAGTGGCCTTCATCAGGACTAGTTGACCCATGTGCTCCATGTATCCCGGAACGGTTGAAATTGTATTTTGACTATAGTGCGCGCACTGGCGAAATAGTTCCAAAGGGAGGTTTGGCGGAACCTGACCGTATCAAGGCGCAAAATACAATTTCCAGCTTAGGGTTGAACAATAGGGATTTGCGGAAAAGCCGGCAGCGTTGGATCGCACGTTTCCAAGACGCGCTGTCCCAACACGACGAAAGTCAACTGCTATCTGTTGTCGACGTCTTTACGGATGCAGCAGCGGAGTACTGCGGAATCACACGGATGTTTCTGGCCCAATACCAATCACCCGCACGTTGACACCATCGTACCTGCCCGCCCATAATCCTAAGCACCATGCTTTTTGATGTTCGATTATTTGCGTTGTACCGGGAGCGGGCCGGCGCGTCGGTAGTGACGGTGGAATTGCCCGACGGAGCGTTGGTCGGCGATCTCACGGCGGCGGTGAGGGGCGACTATCCCCGACTGGCGCCGCCGGAGGTTCGCATTGTGGTGGCGGTGAACGCAGAATACGCGGACGATGACCAGTTGCTGCAGCCCGGAGACGAGGTTTGCCTGATACCTCCAGTCAGTGGAGGACGCGGTTAGCGGAGGTTGCTGACGATGATTATCCTTACAGACGAACCGCTGGATCCGGTCGCAGTCACCGACTCGGTACGAGCGGATGGCAATGGAGCGGTGGTCACCTTTCTAGGGACGACCCGCGATAATTTCGGTGGCAAGACCGTCACGCGGCTGGAGTACGAAGCCTACGACGTGATGGCGGTCAAGAAGATGCACGAGGTGCGGGACAGCCTGCGGGCGGACTACGGCATTGAAGATATTGCCATTGCTCACCGCACGGGTCGCGTGGACGTTGGGCACATCAGCCTGGTAGTTGCCGTGGCGTCGCCGCACCGGGTGAAGGCGTTTGAGGCGTGCCACGAGGCGGTGAACCGCATCAAGACGATCGTGCCGATATGGAAGAAGGAGTGGTTTGCCGACGGTTCGCGCTGGGTGGCGTGCGAGGACCACGAGTTCACGGACGGGGCGGAAAACGAGCACGCCCCCGCTGAGCGGCACGCGGTGGCGGCTGGAGATTAGGGGCGAATTAAGGCGGCTGTTGGGAGGATTTCACCCTCACACTAACCCTCTCCCATCAAGGGAGAGGGGATTTTTATCTGAGGCCGTTGAGGAGATGGACGAGCATCGTGCTTGATTCGAGGCCGATGCTTTTTACCACCTGAGAGATGGCGGGCAGCAGGATTTCGGGGCCGGATTCGGGCCTGACGACGTAGACATCGTTGCTGCCGGTGGCGAGGATTTCCCTGATGGTGCCCAAGGTTTCGCCCTCGTCAGTTACGACGGACAGGCCGATCAGTTGGTAGTGGTAGTACTCGTCGGGCTCCAGGCTATCGGTGGAGCCGATGGGGGCGAAGATCCACTCGCCGGCCAAGGATTGGGCGAGAGCAGGGGTTTCCAGACCGTCCAGCCCCAATAGGGCCTGAGCGTTGGGGAGAGTCTGGTAGGAAGCGATGCCTCTGGACTGGCCGCCCACCGTTAGCGATTCGCCGACGCAGAACCGGTTCGGGTTGTCGGAGAGGGACTGGATCCTGAGGACTCCCTCGCGGCCATGGGAACGCATGACACGGCCGACCAGCACGCAACCGTCCGGGGGTTCCGGTTCCTGAGGCGCCGACGAGGAGTTCTGAGCAGCCGCGCCCCGTGAAGGTGTCCGGGGTCTGCGGCGCCGGGGTTGTCGGGGCCTAGACAATCTCCAGGACGGCCCGGGTTCCGTCCTTGACTGCGGCGACGCGGAGCAGGACGCGCATGGCCTGGGCGACTCGTCCCTGCCGGCCGATCACTTTGCCCTTGTCTTCGGGGGCAACTTCCAGACGGATCACAATCTGATCGCCTTCGTCGGACTCCGTGACGCGCACCGCTTCGGGGTTAGACGTGAGGGACTGGGCGATGAACTCAATCAGTTCTTTCATCGGCGTGTACCTTGTCGAAGATGCCGTTGAAATCGAAGATACGACGCACCGGGTCTGAGGGTTGAGCGCCTTTGCGCAACCAATCAACTGCCCGATTTTCGTCGAGGGTTACCGCCGGTGGGTCTGCCATTGGGTCGTAGTGGCCGATGCCGTCGAGATAAGCGCCGTCGCGCGGGTTGCGCTGGTCGGTTACGACGATTCGATAGTAGGGGCGGCCTTTCTTTCCTACTCTCCGCAGGCGAATCCGTAGCATTAGTACTCCGTGGCTGAATTTACGAATAGGGTATCTTTCAATGTATGATTAGCCGGGGAATTTGTCAAACTGCCTGAGGTTCACGAGCAAACATGCCATGCTCGTTGATGGAATCGGCCAATCAACAGGATGTCAGGACAGGCGATTAAAAGGGTATCGGGCCCAGACTGGACCTTTGGCTTGCCGCCCGATGCTCCCAAAACCTTGGGGCGACGGTAGACACTGGTCTGGGCCCGACTGACGGGCTAAATGCCGTATTTAGAAAAGCGATGACGCTAAGAGGCGTTCACCCCGTCGTGTCCAGACTGGTGCCTACCATCGCCCCAGCATGTTAAACTAGCTTCCATTCGCAATCACCTCCTTTCTTTAAGTTCCGCACAGCGGTTACGACAAATTTACATCGCAGGGGATTTACTTGTCAAGCCATCCGCCAAAGGAATCTCTGGACTCCAACAGGAGCGAGGACAGGCTCCAAGTGGTGTTCATGGGTACACCGACGTTCGCCGTCCCAGCGCTGGATGCGTTGTGGGATTGCCCGGACGTCGAGTTAGCCGCGGTTTACACGCCGCCGGACCGCAAGCGCGGCAGGGGTCAGATTCTGGAGGCGTCTCCGGTCAAACAGCGCGGGCAGGAATTGGGTGTCCCGGTAGAGCAGCCGAGGACGTTCCGGGATGCTGATGCGGTGGCGCAGTTGGAGTCCTACCAACCGGACGGCGTGGTGGTAGCTGCTTACGGGCGGCTGCTTCCTCCCGAGGCGCTGTCGATTCCGCGATTCGGCTGTTTGAACCTGCACCCCTCGCTGCTGCCCAAGTACCGGGGGCCGGCGCCGGTGACCGGGGCGATTTTGGCGGGCGACGAGGTTACGGGCGTGTCGCTGATGCTGCTGGATGAGGGGATGGACACGGGGCCGATCATCGCGCAACGCGAGCGGCGGGTTGACGAGTCGGACGACGCGGCGACTTTGACGGAAACGCTGTTCGCTGATGGCGCGGCGTTGTTGATTGAGTCGTTGCCGGGGTGGATTGACGGCTCCGTGCCGGCTGTGGAACAGGACGATGAGCGAGCGACTTACACTAGCAAGCTGGAGCGGGCCGATGGATTGGCGGACTGGGAACTGAGCGCGGAAGCGCTGGCCAGACGGCAACGGGCCTATACGCCGTGGCCGGGACTATATTCGATGTGGCAAGGGAAGGAACTGAAGCTGCTGGAGGTGGTTGCTGTTTCGGGTGAGGATGCGGAACCGGGTCTGGTAACCGCGGCAGAGGACGGCGGGATTGCGGTAGGGACGGCGGACGGATTACTGGAGGTGAAGCGGTTGCAACTGGCGGGACGCAGGGCGTCAACGGGTGGAGAGTTCTTGCGGGGATACCCGGAATTCACAGGCTCGCGTTTGGGGTAAGGGCAAGGCGAGGGATCAGGTCGGGCTGGGTCAGCGGCCAACCCCCTGGTGGAATTTACGGGTGCCGCAGCGAACGCAGTAGCCGATGGTGGCGGGCATGCCGTTGCGCATGGTGATGATCTCGGGGTCTCGGGTGGGTGTGTTGGCGTTGCAACGGGCACAATAGATGATGGGTTCTCTGGGTTCGCCGGGTTGGCGTGGTTCCCTTGGTCCTGAGGCCATGAGTTGTCTCCCTTATGCCGGGTTTGGTTACCGCGTCGAAACCCGCGTGTCATGGCTGGCACGCACAGCCCGTTTACCCCAGCATTTACCAAGGCACTCGGGTGTTTCATCAGCGGCGCTTCACATCGGAAGCAGGCCTTACTACCAGCGATGCCCGTGCTATAGGCACATGGTGGGCGCATTGGGCTGGCATTTATAGATACGTGCAGTGTAGCAGGTTGGTTTGCGCCGGGTGCAAGGGGACTCGACGGGGAGAGCCGTGGTACCAACGCGCAACGTAAGGCTCTCGCGCTTCAGTGATTCAATGGACGTTGGTGTAGAATTCCGGGAACTCAGCCGGCCTGGACCGGCAGATGGCGATGGAGGGAACTATGGCGTTTGCAGGAGTGCCCACAGAGGCGCAAGTGTTGGAGTGGTACCGGAACGAGAACAACTGGGGGCGCTGGGGTCAGCAGGACCAGTTGGGCGCGCTGAACCTGATCACGCAGGACAAGAGGACGCAGGCGGCGGCGCTGGTGCAGACCGGGGAGACGGTGAGCTGCGCGCGGCCCATCACTACGGACATGGCGCCGGACATCAGCCACCAGGTGCAGCGTTTCATGGTGGACAGCGGCGAGGGTCGGGATACGGACCCGCTGGAGCGGCGAAACTCACGGCGAGGCGCGGCAGAGTTCATCGGGATGGTGTTTCACGGGCAGACCATCACGCACATCGACGCGCTGTCGCACTACTCGTACGACGGGTTGATGTACAACGGCGTGCCGGCGGCGGTGGTGACGTCACGTGAGGGCGCGCAGAGCCACGCCATCGACCTGACGGCGCAGGGGCTAGTGAGCCGGGGAGTGCTGCTGGATATACCCAAGATCCGGGGAGTTGACTGGCTGCCGCCGGACGCGCCGGTGATGCCGGAAGACCTGGATGCGGCGGAGCGGGACCACGGGGTGACCGTGGAGTCCGGAGACATACTGCTGGTGCGGACGGGGAATTACCGCCGGCGGCTGGTGGAAGGTCCGCTGCCTCCGACGGAGCCGAGCGTGGCGTGCGCGCCTTGGTTCAAGGAGCGCGGGATCGCGATGCTGGGAACGGACACCTCGAACGACATCCGGCCCAACGATTACCCGAATATCGTGTCGCCGCTGCACATTTCGTGCCTGGTGTACCTGGGCGTGTGGCTGATCGACAACGCAAACCTGGAAGAGGTGGCGGAGGTCACGGCGCGGCACAACCGCTACGAGTTCATGCTGTCGATAGGGGCGTTGCGCCTGCGGAACGTTACGGGGAGCCCGGTGAATCCAATCGCGATTTTCTGAGAGAGAATGGTTGGTTCTCCCCCTCACCCCAGCCCTCTCCCTTCAGGGGAGAGGGTGCTTTTTTCGTGTAGGCCTCAGAAGTTGGGGCGGTCGCTGCTGTCGGGGATTTCGTAGTTGGGTTGGTCGTTGGTGGGTGGCATCTCAATGCCAGAAGAGGTGTCGACGTCGTCGAACCGGGGGCGGACGTTCATGGCGCGGAGGCGACGGCAACGCTCCTCGATGGGAGGATGGGTTGAGAACAGGCGGGCCATGGACTTACCGCTCAGGGGGTTGACGATGAAGAGGTGAGAGGCGGCCTCGTTGACTTTCATGGGGCGGATCTCGGAGCCGAGTTCCAACTTTTCCAAGGCGCGGGCGAGGGCCTCGGGGTTACCGCAGTTGTGGGCGCCGGTCTGATCGGCCTGGTATTCGCGGGCTCGGGAGATGGCGAGGCGGATGATGGTGGCGGCGATGGGCATGATGATGGCGATGATAAGGAGGGTGATGATGTTGCCGCCACCGCCCTCGTCATCGTCGCTGTGGCCGCCGAAGCTGCCGAATATGGCGGCGAACTGGGCCATGAACGCAAGCATGGAGATTGCGCCGGCGATGGTGGCGACGGTGGCCATGATGAGGGTGTCTCGGTTGCCGACGTGGGCCATCTCGTGGGCCATGACGCCGGCGAGTTCGTCGCGGGTCAGGATGCGGCGGATGCCGGTGGTGGCGGCGACGGCGGCGTTCTGGGGGTTACGGCCGGTGGCGAAGGCGTTGGGCGAGTCGGAGTCGATTTCGTACACCCTTGGCATGGGCATGTTGGCGAGGCGGGCCTGCTCCTCGACCAGATCGTAGAACTGAGGGTCGTCCTCGCGGGTGATTTCCTTGGCATGAGCCATGCTCAGGGCGATCTTGTCGCTGAACCAGTAGGCGCCGAAATTCATCGCCAGCGCGAACACCAGGGCGATGATGAGTCCGGCCTGGCCGCCAATGGCAGCGCCGATGAGCAAGAGCATGCCCGTCAAGACCATCAGCAGGAAGAAGGTTTTGAGAGTGTTCATAGTGTCCTCGTGATCTGCCACGAATGTGCGGTTGGTCTCTAACTGAATTGTACCAAAGGATGTATGGGGTTTTGTGAAGGGGGACGACTACGCAGACAGAGTGAACGGGTATAATTCATCCGATTTCCAGAAGAGAGGCGATAGCAAATGCGCATCACCAACGTGGAGGCGGACATTGTCCGGATCCCTCTGAGCACCCGATTCAGCGGCAGCGTTTACCAGATCGAGTCTCGATGCACCATAGTCGTGCGGGTGCACACGGACGACGGGCTGGTCAGCGAAGTGTACTCGGGCGACGAACGCAGTGGGTACGAGTTGCTGAAAGACCTGGTGGTGGGGCCGATGGCGGAGGCTGTGGAGGGCGAGGATCCGATGGCCATCGAGCGGTGCTGGCAGAAGATGTTCGCGCTGACGCCGCACATCGGGGATAAGGCCATCGCGATGCGGGCGATTGCCGCCATCGACATCGCGCTGTGGGATATCGCGGGCAAGGCGCTGGGGGTGCCGGTGCGTACGATGCTGGGCGGGTACGCCGAACGGTCGCCGGTGGTGAGGTTCGCGTACTACGTGCAGGGTCGGGACACGGCGTTCATGGTGGAGGACCTGGTTCATCAACGAGAGCGCGGCATCGGGGGCGTGAAGCTGAAGGTAGGCGGTGTCGCAGTGGCCGACGACCTGCTGCGGGTGCGGGCGATACGAGACACGCTGGGTGACGATTTCATCATCGTGTGCGACGCCAACCAGGCGTGGACGCTGGAGGAAGCGCTGGAGTTCGCGGGGCCGGCCAGGGAGATGGGACTGGCGTGGCTGGAAGAGCCTTGCCGCTGGCAGGACGCCGATAACGACATGCGGCAGGTGCGTCTGCGTACCGGAATCCCGGTGGCGGCCGGCCAGGGCGAGAGCAGTTCATGGGGTGGGCAGCGTTTGATGGATACCGAGGCGGTGGACATCCTGAACATAGACGCGGCGATTTGCGGCGGGATATCGGAGTGGCGTCGGGTGGCCGGAGCGGCGCAGATGCGGGGCATCCGGATGGCGCACCACGAGGAGCCGCAGTTGGCCGTGCAGTTGCTGCCGGCGCACTCCCACGGGCTGTTTGTCGAGGTGTTCGAGGAGGAGCGGGACCCGGTGTACTACCAATTGAACAGCGTGCTGCCGGAGTGGGACAACGGGGAAATCATCGCGCCCGACGAGCCCGGCATGGGGCTGCATTTGGATGCGGCGGTGCTGGAGGAGTACAAGGTATATTGACGAACCAAGAAGGCCACTGACGTTAGGACGGACAATCATGGAACTTACAGGCGACGAAGTGGCGGGGATAGGCCAGAAAATCTACGAAAGCATCCGCGAAGAAATGGAAGCCAACCACTGGGGCGAGTTGGTGGTGATCGACATTCACAGCGGAGATTACGAAGTTGGCGAATACACCGGGCTGCAAAGCGACGTGGAAATAAGCAAGCGCCTGCTTCAAAGGCGGCCGGATGCTTTCACGTGGGCGGAGCTCGTAGGCAAGGAACGATACACTTCAGCCAGGTTGGGTTGGCGGGGGACTATGGAGTATATAGCCTCAAAGAAAAAGGATGGCCATGATTAGGGGCAAGTAAGGCCGACACGGGATAACGGCGTGGGATTGGAAGCCCGTGTTAGCGTTGGGATTGTCGCGGTAAATCAGACCATGCAGATATTGGAAGCCGTCGTAGATACAGGATTCGAGGGGGCCATCACGCTGCCTGACCACGTCGCGCGCGAAATGGGCTTACATACCACGGGGACACGTCCCATTACACTGGCCAGCGGACAGACTATCCAAACAGACACCTGTATTGCTCGCTTGCTCTGGCATGGGCAACCCGAGGACACACGGGCATACATGATGGGCGACACGTCACTGATTGGGACTACTTTGCTGGCGGAGAGCCGACTCAGCATCGACTGGTGGGACGGCGGGGACGTTGTGATTGAGGAACGGATGCCGCCAGGGGGGTAATGCCAGCGGCGTGGGAAGGAGCATTACGATGGTGGATTTGGGATCAATAGAACGCATTGAGTTACGGGAAGTCTGGCCACATGAGGCACAGGATTTCACACCGTGGCTGGCGGAGAACCTGGACAAACTGGGCGAGGCGCTGGGGCTGGATTTGGAATTGAATGAAAGCGAGGCTCCGGTAGGCCCGTTTTTCCTGGACGTGCTGGCCCACGACCGAAGCAGTGATCGGCCGGTAATCATTGAAAACCAGTTGGAAGCCACCAACCACGGGCATCTGGGCCAGTTGCTTACCTACGCCGCTGGCTACGACGCCGGCGTAATCGTCTGGCTCACCGGGGATTTTCAGGACGAGCACCGGGCGGCATTGGATTGGTTGAACCAGCGGACTAGGGAGGATACAGCGTTTTTCGGCGTGGTGGTCGAGGCATGGAAAATCGATGGCTCTCGGCCTGCTCCGCATTTCCGGTTGGTGGCTTTTCCCAATGATTGGCGGAAGCAGTCCGCCAGAACGGATCAATCTGGCAGCGGTAAGGTTTCAGAAAGGGGTGAGCGTTACCGCTCATTTTTCCAGTCATTGATTGACACATTGCGGGAAGAGCACCGGTTCACTAATGCTCGAAAAGGTCAGCCACAAAGTTGGTATAGCTTTAGCTCTGGAACAAGAGGCGTCAGTTTCAATCCATCGTTCAGCCCTCCACGGGGTATAGCCAGGGTCGAAGTGTACATCGACCGTGGCGACCGTGATACGAACAAGCAACTGTTCGATTCTTTACAAAACGTTTCAGGAGAGATTGAAACCGCATTAGCCGACTCACTGGAATGGGAGCGGCTGGAACACGCAAGAGCCTGTCGTATTTCAGCGGTGCGCGATGGCAGCATAAACGGAACTCCGGAGTCGTTGGAAGAATTGCAAAAATGGATGGTAGAACGGCTGCTGGCGGTTAAGCGCGTGTTCACGCCGCACCTGCAAGAGTTGGTTGGCTAGAGATTGATACACTGCTTACCGGCGATCAATCGTCACGCATAGGCAATCGGCATGGGCACTTTCACAGTACCGGTTATGGTGGGGAACCCATACTCGGCGGCACGGGAGACTGTCGATGCGCTCGTGGATACGGGCGCCGCTTTTTCGGTAATGCCGGCCAGTCTGTTGAGGAGGTTGGGTATTGAGGCGACCCGGACGAGGAGGCTCCGCCTTGCCAACGGTGAGGTCGAAGAGCGTCAAACCGGCATGGCTTTTTTTGAAGTCGACAGCATGGACGGCGAGGCCCGGGTTGTATTTGGACCGGAAGGCCTCTATTTGTTGGGAGCGACGACGCTGGAAGACCTGTCCTTCATCGTTGACCCGATCAACAAGCGGTTGATCGTCGAGGATGCGCTGCTCATGTGGAATGAAGATGACGACGTTTGTTGACAGTAGGTCATACGGGGAGACGGTTATGTTGGTGCACACCAAGGCGTTCCATTCGGCGGCTGAGCAGCACATCGTGTCGCTGGGGCGGCCCGACTACACGGGGTCAGTGTATTTGCAGCACCCGGTGGCTGCGTTGGATACGGCCGGCATCGAGAGTCAGGTTGATGGAGTGATGCCGGATATCGTGGCGGCGTTGCAGGGGCATGGCCGCGATTGAGCCTCTGGTGCTGGCCCCAACCGGGCATAGCACGGGCTCCCTGTCAGATGCCGCGTTCGGCTACCCAGCGGTGCTTTTGGGTTTGGCGGCGGGTTTCGTCGGTGGGTTGGTAGGTGGCGAGGAATTCCTGGCGGAATTGTTGAAACCGGTTGGCGGCGATGGCGTTCTGCATGTCGGCCATGAGTCTCAGGATGAAGCGGAGGTTGTGGATGGAGGCAAGGCGGGGGCCGAGCATCTCGCGGGCTTTGAAGAGGTGTCGCAGGTAGGAGGCTGAGAAGTTTGCGCAGGCGTAGCAGTCGCAGGCGTCGTCGAGGGGGTCGTCATCCTCGGCGTAGCGGGCGTTGGCAATGTTGATGCGGCCGGTGGGCGTGAACAGGGCGCCGTTGCGGGCGACCCTGGTGGGCAGGACGCAATCGAACATGTCGACGCCGAGGGCGACCGAATTGACCAGGTCCTCGGGCGAGCCGACGCCCATGAGGTATCTCGGCTTGTTGGTGGGCAGGCCGTCGCAGACCTGTTGGGTAACGCAGTGCATTTCGGCCTTGGTTTCGCCGACTGCCAGGCCGCCGATGGCGTAACCGTCGAAGGGTATGCGGGTGATGAAGTCGGTGGACTCGGCGCGCAGGTCGGGGATGGTGCCGCCCTGGACGATGCCGAAGAGGGCCTGGCGATGGGCGTTGGGATTGCCGGCGTGGAAGTCGTGGCACTGACGAGCCCAGCGGTGGGTGCGTTCCATGGCGTCGCGAACGGAGGCGGGGTCGCCGGCGGAGAAGACACACTGGTCGAAGCACATAATGATGTCCGCGCCGATGCCGTGCTGGTTGGCGATTGCGGACTCGGGGGTGAACAGGTGCCGGCTGCCGTCGATGTGGGACTGGAAGGTGATGCCGGAGTCGTCAATCCTGCGGAGCGAACCCATGCTGAAAGCCTGGTAGCCGCCGCTGTCGGTGAGGATGGGGCCGTCCCATCGCATGAAATCATGCAGGCCGCCGGCGTCATGGACGCGTTCCACACCGGGGCGAAGGTAGAGGTGGTAGGCGTTGCTCAACACGGTCTCAGCGCCGAGACCGCGCACCTCGTCGAACGTCAGGCCCTTGACGGTGGCTTGGGTGGCGACGGGCATGAACATGGGCGTTTGCGCCGTACCGTGGGGCGTGGTAATCTGCCCGCGCCGGGCAGCGCCGTCGGTGGCGAACAGTTTGAAACTGATGGGTGATGCGGTCATCTTGAGTAAATGTACTAGGGCTGCCCCGCCAACGCAACGACGATTGTCGTCATGCTCGCTCCTGACCCACACTGTACGCGAGACAGGGGAGCGTTAATGCCCGCAGATTTATTGGAAATCCTCAATGTATTGAGGGGCTATTCCGTCCTGTGGGCGGTCGTGGTGATTGCGGCGATGGCAGTCACCGCGGTGACGCTGTACGTTTTCTGGGACCTGGTGGGCCGGGGCATATCGCTAGTGGCGCGGACTCTGAACCTCGGTCAACCGACGCGGCGGCACTGACGTGTATTTTCCCATAGCTGAAGTCACGGTTTCTCCGTTGCTATTGGCGCTTCTGGGGATCGTGGTTGGCACGATGACCGGGTTTTTCGGCGTGGGCGGCGGGTTCCTGATCACAGGCGGGCTGCTGGTGTTGGGCGTGCCCACCATCTACGCGGTGGGAACCGGGCTGCTGATGGTGATGGGGACGGCGATCACGAGCACTTTGCGGCACCGGAGACTGGGGAACGTCGACCTGCGGCTGGCGCTGCTGATCGTGTGTGGGACGATTCCGGGCGTTTTCCTGGGAGAGAGGGTGAACAGCGCGCTGGAGGCAGCGGGGATTTCGGGGCCGGTGGTTGGCGCGGTGTATTTCGTGCTGCTGCTGACGTTGGGATCGCTGATGGTTGGGAACTGGCTGCGGAGGCTGCGCTACCGTCCGGTGCGTCGGGATTTGGGAGCGTTTCCACGGTTCTTTCAAAGTGTGCGGTTAGGGCCGAGCCAAATGGCGGTTCCGGGAGTGGGTAGCGTCAATTTGCGGCCGGCTTTCCCGAACGCGGGGATCCCCGAAATGTCTGCGGTGGTGCCCATCATGACCGGGTTGGTGATCGGGTTCATCGCGGCGCTGCTGGGAGCAGGTGGCGGGTTTCTGTTGATGCCGTTCCTGGTGTACGGGCTGGGAATATCGCCGGCGGTGGCGATTGGCACCGACCTGTTTCAGATAATCATCACCGGGACGCTGGGGTCGTTCCTGTATTCGCTGAGCGGCAACGTTGATCCGATGATAGCGGTGATCATGTTTGCGGCGGCGTCGGTGGGCACGCAGATCGGCGCGCTGGCGACGAGGTTCGTGAACTCGGCGCGGATATTGGGGTTGTTTGGCCTGACGGTGCTGAATGCGGGTGTAGCCGTGGGGATCGGCCAGTTGGCGCGGTTGATTGAGTCGGACACCCTGACGCTGATCGGACAATTGCTCCTGCTAGGAGTGTCGGGTCTGGTGGCGCTAACGATTGTGGCGCTACTGTTGGTCGCAGCGGTCGCCCAGATCCGGCGCGGGCGGCGACTGGCCCGGCTGCGGGAGATTCGCAGCGCCGGGCGAGTGGCCGCAGAGGGAGATTAACGGGTCAGTCGGTGAACCGGGCGAGGGTGTTGTCCGGAGCGATTGGTTTTTCTCAGGCACCTTCCGCTCATCCTGAGCCTGTCGAAGGACGAGCGGAAGGGTCAGTGAGTCAACGATGATCGAACGGTGCAGGTCAGTCGGTGAGCCAGGCGAGGGTGTCGTCGACGATTTCGGTTGGGATGTCGCGGCGGACGATGGCCTTGCCGACATCCTCGAGTAGGATCCAACGATTAGTGCCGCCGACGGTCTTCTTGTCCAGGGACATCGCGCCGCGGATGGCGTTGATGTCGACGCCCCGCGCGGTGATGGGCAGGCTGAACTGCTGGAGCAGGTCGCGCTGGCGGTCGAGGATTTCGTCGCCGATCATGCCCATCTCGCGGGCGATACGCCCGGCGCCCATCATGCCGACTGAGACGCCTTCACCGTGCATGAAGCGTCCGTACTCGGTGGAGGCCTCTAGGGCGTGGCCGATGGTGTGGCCGTAGTTGAGCAGGATGCGGATGTCGAGGGTTTCGCGCTCGTCCTGGCTGACGATGTCGGCCTTGATGGCCATGCTGCGGCGGATGACCTCGGTGGAGATTTCGGGTTCCACTTCCATGAGGGCTTCGGCGTGTTCTTCAAATACGTCGACGAGGGACGGGTCGAGGATAAGGCCGTGCTTGATGGCTTCGGCCCAGCCCTCGGCGAGTTCGCGCTTGCCAAGAGTGGCGAGGGCCTGGACGTCAGCGAGGACGGCGCGGGGCTGGTAGAACGCGCCGACCATGTTCTTGGCCTGGGGCAGATTCACGGCGACCTTGCCGCCGATGGAAGCGTCGACCATGGCGGCCATGCTGGTGGGCACCTGGACGAAGGGGACGCCGCGCAGGAACGTGGCCGCGATGAACCCGCCGAGGTCACCGGAGACGCCGCCGCCGATGGCGATGATGGGCTGTCCGCGCTCGGCCTTGAGGCCCACGAGCCACTCGTAGATCTCCTGGGCCTGCTGGAATGATTTGCTGGTCTCGCCGGCGGGGATGACGAAGCAATGGGCGGCGATGCCGGCGCGCTGTAGGGCCCATTGAGCGTTACGACCGTAGGGTCGCATCACGTTTTCGTCGGTGATGATGTAGGCGGTGTTGCCGAGGCCGAGTTCCTTGATGTGCTCGCCGAGGCGATCAATTAGGCCCCAACCGGCGATGACGGGGTAGCTGCCGCCGGAGTGGTGGACGGTTGCGGCTTGGTCGGGGTTGGTCATTGCGGTCCTCCGGAAGTTGCCTCGGGTGCGGGTTGGCGGTTGTGGACGTGTTGTTCGTAGATTTCCAGGATAGCGTCGGCGACCTGTTCGGGCGTGCGGTCGTCGGTGGCGACGGCGTAGTGAGCGTGGGCGTAGGACTCGGCGCGTTCCTCAAGGAGTTCGCGGATGCGTTCGAGGGGGTCGCCTCCGGCCAGCATGGGACGCACGGCGGCGTTGGGACTGCCGCGGGTGATGCGGTTATGGATGGTCTCCGGACGGGCGGTCAGGCAGAACACGGTGCCGCTGTCGAGCAAGACCTGGCGGGTGAGTTCCTGGGCGAAAGCGCCGCCGCCGGCTGAGATCACCTTGTTGCCGCCATCGCACAAGCTGAACGTGGCGTGGCGTTCCATGGCGCGGAACACCGCTTCACCGTCTTCGCTGAATATCCGGTGGATTGGCTTGCGGGCACGACGGACGATCTCCTCGTCGATGTCGGCGGCGCGGCGGCCGGTCAGACGGGCGATGAGGCGACCGACATGGCTTTTGCCAGTGGCCATGAAACCGACCAGGATGATGTTGTCAGCAGACATGTGGGATTTTGGATTCCGGCTTGCGCCGGAATGACGGCCTTGCAGGTTAGGCGGGGCGAGGGGGTGCTGGGGCGTAACCGGAGGCGGTGCAGAACTCGACGCTGTTGCCGTCGGGGTCTTCGATGAAGAAGTAGGCCTGGCCGTCGTAGCGGACGCCGCCGCGCAGAGGCTCGAAGCCGTTGCTCTCGAGGGTTTCGCGGGTGGCTTCCAAGTCGTCGACCTGGAAGGCGTGGTGGATGTTGCCGGGTTTGGCGGGAGCCTCATCGGTCTCGATGAGGTGGACCATGATCCCGTTGTCCAGCTGGAGCCACGTGATGGCCGGGTTGTCGACCTGGCTTTGGATCTGCTTGATGCCGAGGAGCTTGTTGTAAAACTCCATCGCGCGGGCGGTGTCCTTGACCATGGTGGTCACGTGATTGATCTGCGTTATCTGGATTTGTCCGGCCATAAGGGTCCCTCCATGTCCCGCATTGGTGCGGGACGGCATTAACTGGCAGTGGGTATTATGCCATACGGAGGTGGGGTGGGTATGGGTCCGACGGCATCACGGGTCGGGGGCCGGCATGAGGGGCAAGCCATCCCAGAAATTCTCCGGCCATGCCTCCGGGCCCAAGAGCGGTACGAACCGACACTCGGTGAGCCGGCGGGTTATCCGTCGGCCGCCAGACAAACGAACTAGAGTGAGCGTTTGGCCCAGCCGATCTCCGATGGGGATGACCAGGCGCCCATTGGGTTTGAGCTGGGCGATGAGGGATGGCGGTACCGACGGAGCGCTGGCGGACACCAGGATGGCGTCGTAGGACCCCTGGTCGGGAGCGCCCAGAATGTCAGAGGCGGCGATAACCTGCACGTTTTCGATCCCGCAGGCTTCCAGGTTGTTTCGGGCGAAGTCAACGAGATTGGGTACGCGTTCGACGGCGATAACCCGTCCGAAGGGGAGCAATGCACTCAGAAGCGCGGCCTGATAACCGGAGCCGGCGCCGATCTCCAGGACATGCTCATCGCCGCGCAAGGTCAAGGCCAAGGTCATCCTGACCACCATGGTGGGTTGGGATATGGTCTGGCCGTGCCCGATGGACAGCGGGCGGTTGTCGTAGGCGCGATGTCGCGATTCCGGAGGCACGAACAGTTCGCGCGGGATTGCCCGCATGGCGTGCATCACCGGGCTGTCTCCCAGCGCCGAGGTGAGTTGGGACAACAGTTGATTGCGCGCGTTTTCCAGGGTGTCGGCCATTCTGAAAGTCTAACGGATTTGGCGCGGAATGGTGCGCTGTAGCCCTCGGGCGGGGGTCGGGCAGGGGTAGGGGTGAGGCATGCCTCGCCCCGACCGATGTTTATCAGGCACTCTACCGACTGTAAAGAAAGGGGGCGATCCGGTTTGGCCGGCCTACCATGAGCGGGTGGCATTACCACTGTGCCCGGCGTTTGTAGTACAGTACGCGCATCTATACGAATCGCAGGCTACAGAGGCGGTTCGGGTCGGCTACGCTGAATCGTGGGGGCGTTGGTGGTGTGCCATGCCGGCCAGGAATCATGCCGCCGTCTGCGAGCTCGTCAGCGCAAAATCTCTGCAAAAGGAATTAGACATGAACACGACAGGAAAGCCAGTCGCCGTAGTGATTGGGGCGACATCCAAGTGGCAGGCGGACGGACGGAATACTCACCTGGTACATGGTGGGGACATCGACGACAGCGATTTGCCGGTGGGAGTTCGTTGGGGAGTCGGTGGAGCCATTTCGCAAAAGTTTGCGCAAGAGGGATTTTTCACGGTGTTGACGACGCGGAGCGCCGCCAACGCCGAGCCACTGAACGCCGCGATCCGGGAGCAGGGCGGCGATAGCATGATCGTGGAGCTGGACCTGTCAATAAGGGAGTCGATATCGGACGCCTTCGCCCGGATTCGAGAGGAGGCCGGGGACCCGGAGGTTCTGGTGTACAACGCCGGATACATTGACGGGCGCGACCTCCCACCGGAAATGGAGTTGCTGGAGCACGTGCCATACGAGGTTCTGGAAACGGCGCAGCACATATCCGTGAGCGGGCCCTTCCTGGTGGCGCAGGAAGTCCTGCCGGCCATGCGCGAAAAGGGCGAGGGAACCATCCTGTTCTCGAACAACGCGGCGGGGTTGCGCGGCCACAAGCGTTTCACCGGGCAGTCCCTGTACTATCCGAGGGTGATGATGCGCACGCTGTCGCAGGCGTTGACCGAGGAATATTCGGAGCACGGGGTTCACGTGGCGAATGTGGTGATCGACGGAACCATTGATTCGCCAGGGACGCGGGCGACGCCACGGGCGCAGCAGAACCCGGATCTGCTGATCAATCCGGTGAAGATCGCGGAGGCGTTTTACTACTTGTACACGCAGGACAAGTCGTGCTGGACGCACGAGTTGCAGTTGACGCCGTATCCCGTCAAGCCGAGTTTCTAGGTCTAACCGGTCGGGGTTGGCGGGCATGCTTGCCGGTACAGTGCCAACCCCGAAGGGATGAGCCGGCAGAGTATCCGGGCGCTGTGAAGCTCGGCATGGGGGAACGATTTCCTAGATTCCGGCTCAAGGCCGCAATTACAGGTTTGAGGCCAGGATGACGGTTGAGGTGCGAGTCGGCAGCCGAGAAGGTTGACTGTTGACGTAAATCGTGCCCGTACTGCGGGCGCACAACAAGATGGATGAAGTCGAAGGAGTAATCGAATGGACGTAGGAATGATGATGATCTTTTCCAGCTACGGCTGGGAAAACGGGTCGGACGGCCAGATGTGGGAAGAGGAGTTGCGCCTCGCTGAGTTGGCTGCCGATTCCGGGTTTGATTGTCTGTGGTCTGCCGAGCACCATTTCAACGACTACTCCTTCGTGCCGGACAACCTGCACCTGATGACGCACGTGGCGGCCAAGCATCCGCAAATCGACGTGGGCACGGCAGCGGTGATATTGCCGTGGCACAACCCGCTGCGGGTGGCTGAGAACGCAGCGGTGCTGGACCTGCTGAGCGGCGGCCGATTGCGGCTGGGGTTCGGGCGCGGGCTGGCGCGACGGGAATTCGCGACGTTCGGGATCAGCATGGACGAGTCGCGGGAGCGTTTTGACGAGTCTGCGCCGATGATCGTGGATGCGCTGAAGACGGGCTTCATCGAGGGGGATGGGAAGTTCTACAAGCAGCCACGGACGGAGATCCGGCCGCGCCCTCAGCACTCGTTCGACGGGCGCATTTATGCCGTCGCCGCGAGCGATGATTCGGTGCTCTCAGCCGCCAAGTTGGGAGCGCACATCATCATGTTCGCGGATCGCCCGTGGGAGATGCGGATGCCAGGAATCGAGCGGGGACGTGCGCTGCACCGGGAGTTTCACGGAACGGAACCGCCGGCCCTGATGATGACGGAATTCGTGATCTGTGGTACCGATTTGGCGCAGTGCGAGGAAGAGGCGAGGCAGTACCAGGGCAAGTTTGTGGAGAGCAATTTCTATCACTACGAATTTCTCGGCGATCATTTCAGCTCGGTGAAGGGCTACGACGCATACCAGCAGAAGGCGGAAATCGCGCGTTCGGCCGGCCTGGAAGGCGCGGTGGAAGGATTCATGAAAGCCGCCAGTTGGGGAACGCCGGACAAGATCCTGCGGGGGCTTGAGGACCGGCGGGCTCTGCTGGGTGAATTTGAGTTGAACGTGGCGTTCCGGTTTGGCGGCACGCCCATGGACGTAGCAGAGCGGGGATTGAAGTTGTTTGCCGACGAGGTGCTGCCGGTGCTCAAGTCCTGGTAATCACGCGCGCAGCGGGATTCAGTGGCGCTGCAGGTGATCGAGGTCGTCGGTGAGCCCCTGCATGGTCTCGGGGTCAGGGTCTTCCGATCTTGGGCCGTAGTGGTAGCGCTGGAAACCGGTGACGATGCGTTCCACGGGAGGGTCGGGCAGAGCCTGGTTGGCTTCTCGGCGGTGTTCCTGCGGTGTCTGTGAGTTCCGGCGGGCAAAACCGACGGCGCGGGCGACGTCCAGCATGCGATGATAGACCTCGCGCGGATTGACGGGAGGCGGGCGCCGTCGGCGGAGATTGGATGCACGGTAAAGCAAGCCGGCTAGAGCATCGGCTACGTCCTGCCCGGCGGTCTGGAGGGTGAACGTTGATTCGCGGGTCTCACCCTCGGCGTAGTTGCCGCCGGTGAGACGGCGGCGTCTGAACATGCGGAAGAGGACCCAACCGGCCAGAGAAATTGCCGCCAAGAAGGCCAACCATTTGATGACGGTGAGGATGACGCTGGGCGGGCCGTCTCCTTCGACCTCCCGCAAGCTTTCGTGAAACTCCTCGATCTGGAGCCTCGCCAGTTCCAGACCACTGAGGTCGCCCCCGCCGAAAAAGCTGGCGATCCAATTGCCTACCGCGACCAAGCCGGCGGCCAGCAACCCCAATAGCAGCAAAATCGGGCGGAGAGTCCACAGGCCCATGAAAGCGATGCCGCGCACGATGGCCTTGGCGACCTCGTCCAGGCCGCCGACCCCGAGCGCTCCCAAAATGAGAGAAATGAACAGGACCGTGACCACGCTGACGACGATAGCCAGGAGCCAGCCACGGCTGATGTGACCGACGCCACTATCGATGGCGAAACGGCTGAGGGCCATGCCACCAAGGCCGATGGCGAAGAACATGAACAGCACGGGCAGGCGGATGATGTTGGCGTCCATGATGGCGTCGGCGGCGACGGCTACGATGACGATGACAACACCGCGTACAAACGCATTTCGCACTACGTCGAGGGTTACGTCATCGCGGGCGATGGCAGTACCGCGCCACCACAACAGCAACAACAGGGTGGCGGTGATAGTGAGGGCAGCCACGGCGTTCAGTTCTCCGGAAAAAACGAGACCGATAGGGAACCAACCGGCGCCCATGCTGACGCCAGCCAGGACCAGGACCGACAAGGCGCTCACGATCAAGCCGATGACGCCGCGCAGGTTCAACGAAAACCGGATGTTTTGCACATACCAGGACAGGATGAAAGACCAACCGATCGCGATCATGGCGATGCCCAGCGGGACGCCCGATTCGGGAAGGCGGATCGCGTTGGACAACAAACGTCCCAGGAGATAGATGGCAAACCCCTCTAGGAACAGGGTGATGCCGGTGACGAACGCAGCGCGGGCGAAGTTGGTCATTCCGGACCTCCCACTGGGCCGACGCCAACGGTTTCGTCATCCAGCCAATCGTCGCGCCACATTTCTTCGAGTCCAGCGAGGGACGGGCCGGCCACGTAAAGAGGAACTTCGGGTGGAAGCTGGCGGGCAGCGGGCCCAGGGTCGCCATCGCCGGCATAGAAAATGATCAACCGGTGTCCTCGGCGGCGGATCAACTCGGTCTCGTTGATCACGGTTGGGGAAATGAGAGCGGTAACGAGAACCACGGTTGCGCCGGACGCCAGCGATTCGGACTCGGTGCGGAGGACGGAGGACAGTTCGGTGACCCAGAACGGGCCGGCCATGGCCAGGGATTCCAGGACGGATTCCAGTTGCAGGTCGCCGGAACCGGGCGCCACGGACATCCACTTGCTGGAATAGGATGCGATGGCGTTGCTGACCATGCCGAAGGTGTAGTCCTCGCGCCGGGCGTATTCGGCTACGGAGGCGGCTACGGTCACGGCGCGCTCGAAGAGTCGGCGGTTGCTGCCCTGCCAAGCGGCGTCGCCGGTGCGGGCATTGAGGGCAATCAGCATATAGCGCGTTGCCGCGGGTTCAAATACGCGGGACTCCAACTTTCGGTGGCGAGCCGTGGCCTTCCAGTCGATCCGTTTCAGAGGGTCGGTGGGCAAATAGTCGCGGAGGCCGACGAAACGGCTGGGGTCGTCCTGAACGAATCTACGCCCGCGGCCACTGCCCAGGGGGCGTTCCCAAAGGTTCAGCATGCGGCGAAGGTCGACGATGCGAGGATACACGAGGAGGTAGTCGACGTCCGAGACGTAGTGTTCGGCGGAGGTAAGGCCGAACATGTCCCCGCTGCGGAGACGGGCGGGCCCGATGCGGTGGTATCCGCGGGCGCGGCAACGCACCCGGTATCGCCAGGTGACCCGTTGGTAGGGCAGGAGAGAAGTGGTGATGCGGTGGTCCAGTTCGGCCTCGGCGCCGACGCCACGGCGATAGGTGCCGCCGGTTTGCAAGCCCAGGGGGAAGGTGTCGGAGATGTCCAACCAGATCATCGGCAGGAGCTTGTCGTTGTTGACCGTGATGTGGTAGTCCAGCACGTCGCCGATGAAGGCGCGGCGGCGCTCCAGGCGTCTGGAGTAGGTGAGGCGGCGGAAGGCGTAACGGGGCCAGTGTTTGCCCGTGATCCAAATGAGCAGCACCAGCACGCCGACCACGATCAGCAGGGCCTGGCTGGCGAGCAGGCCCGCGGCGATGGCGATGGTCGCGGCTATGACCCAAAGATCGCTGATCATAGTGGCAGGATAACTGATTTGGACGCCAAGAGCACGGGCAGTCTGTGGGCTGGCCGCCCTGTGATATGCTGATTTCAAACCACTGGGAGGGAATGACGATGGCGCGTGTCCCCTATGTTGCTCGAGAGGAACTGGATGCAGACGGGCAGGTAATCTACGACCGAATCCGAGAGGACCGTGGCGCAGCCGAGGTGAGCCTGCAATTCCGGGCGCTGCTACATAGCCCGGAGGCGGCCGGGTATCTGACGTCGATGGGTGCCACGCTGCGGTTCAAATCGGCGATGCCGGATGACCTGAAGGAACTGGCGATCATCCTGGTGGCGCGGGAATGGGATTCGGGCATCGAATGGACCGGGCACGCGGTGGCGGCGGCACGGGCGGGCATCTCGGACGAGTCGATTGAGGGGATACGCACCGGCAAGGCTCCGGGTTGCCTGGCGGGGCAGCAAGCGGACATCGCACGCTTCGTGCAGCAGATGATCAGGGAGAAAGACGTTTCGGACGAGAATTTCGAGGCGGTGCGGGCGTTCCTGGGAGACCGGGGTGTGGTGGATCTCACGATGACCATCTCGTACTACACCGCTTTGGCCTTGGCCCAGATCGCGCTGCGTCCGGAGATGGGTGAGGGACGCGTTTCGACGCTTTAGCGAAGACGGCCAGGCTCCATGGATGCGGCGTGGCCAGAGATGCGGCAAGCGTGAGTTGGTTTCACCAACATTGTTTTGATTCCCTCGCATTGAGGGATAGGTTGCATGGTTATGAACGATCCGATTCAGGATGGATTGCTGGGAAGGCTGGCGGGACTGTTGGAGTGGCAGGGTCTGGGCACGGCGGCGTTGACGCCGCGACCCCGGGGAGGACGGTTGCATGGCGAGGATGCTGAGGAGGTGGCATCGCTGCTGGAGCAACTGGCGCAGTCTGATGCTGGGCTGCCGGCGGGGAGTAGGCCGCGGAGCCTGATATTCGGCAACGGGTGCTTTGCCATAGGGAGGTATGCGGAGGCGCTGGCCGTGTACCAGGCGTTGGCCGAGGAGCGTCCGAATGATTTCGCGGTGCACTTCAACCTGGGGGTGACGTATCTGCGGAATCGTCAACCCGAGGAAGCGGTCGGGGCCCTCACCAGAGCGTTGGAACTGGACGCGTTTTCGGCGGCGGCGTATTACCAACGGGGTAACGCGCGGGACGACTTGGGGGACGGCATTGGAGCCCTGGACGACTACGCTACGGCGATTGGGTTGAGTCCGGATTACCTGCAAGCCCACTACAACCGGGGGATCGTGTTGAACAACCTGGGCCGGTACGCTGAGGCCATCGAGGCGTTCGACGGGGTGATGGCGCTGCGGCCGGACATATCGAACGCTTATTTGAACCGTGGGGTCGCGCGGGACGAGATGGGGGACACCGCCGCGGCCATAGCGGACTACGACTCGGCGTTGCAGTACAACCCGGACAACGCCGATGCTCGCTTCAACCGGGCCAGGGTCCGCTATCGTTTGGGTCGATATCGGGAGGCCGTTGCCGACTACACGGCGGCGATTGAACTGCGCCCGGATGACGTGGAGGCGATAAACAACCGCGGTCTCGCATACGATGCCCTGGGCCAGTATGAAGAGGCGATCGCGGATTACGATTCCGCGCTGGGGTTACAGCCCGACTTTGCGGAGGTGCTGAGCAATCGGGGCGCGGCGTTGGAGAGTCTTGGCGACGTTGATGCAGCGTTGAACAACTACCTGGAGTCGCAACAGGCGGTGCCGGAATTTGCGGCGGCGTACTACAACGCCGCCCGGCTTTACGCAGACCGCGGGGATATCGCGCAGTGCGCTGAGCAGTTAGCGGAGGCGGTCAGGTTGCAACCGGGGCTGTACGCCGAGGCGGAGTCGGACGAGACGTTGGGGTGGGTTTTGGATTTGACCCGGATGAGGGATGAGCGAAGCGGTGGACAGACGTAGAACTGCGGATCACCAGACAATAATCAACCATTTCCACGTGATCCGAAAAGATACCTTAACAATTGGATCATTACTCCAACTAACCACCCGAAGGCTCCCAGGGCACCAACAACGCTTAGAATCCTATCGATAGTGAATCTGTCTAACAACGATAGAATCACAACGGCAAAAAGAGCCACTCCCATCACGGTGACCACCAAGATCAAGGTCGCGGCGATTGCTTTCCCCGCGTCGCGATAGAACATCCGGGATTAGCCCCGGATCTTCAAATTCATTACGAGGACGAAACCTGAGATTCCCATAGCGACGGCGGTCACGCCCATCAAGGCGATGCCGGTCATTGTCATGGGGTTTTGATCGAGTACGTAATTACCCAAGAGGAAAATAACGAGACTCAGAGAGTACGCAGCCAACGAGGCGGTGAATATCCTATCCCACACGGCGACAACTCCTTTCCATCATGAAAAAAGGATAAGTAATACAGAAACAGTTGTCAAAATCCGGTAGGTGCTGGTGGGGATTAGTCGCTCAGGTAGGAGGGAGGTTGGGTTCGCTTTCGTCGTCTGGAGGGATAACCTGGCGCAGGATGGCGTCCTCGCTGAGGCCGGCGGCTTCGGTGTGGACTTCAGGGGTGTCCGCGATGAGGAGATCGGGGTCGATGGCGGCGGGCACGGTTTCCGGCTTGTGATCTGCGTGGGTGAGTATGTTGTGGGTGATGACCACCAACGCGAGGGCGGTGAGGCCGAACATTACCTCCCAACCGCGATGCCCCATGAATTGATTGATCGCAAGCATCGCGCCGTAGCCCAAGAAGATTCCGATGGATGACCTGAACACGGAGCGGCGGAACAGCAAAACGACCACGAAGCCGACGACGATACCGATAAGGACGAACCAGTTCAGGTAGGCTAGAGACACACCGACCAGGACGACCATGCCGTCGCCGCCCTTGAATCCGGTGAATATGCTTTTCCAGTGGCCGGCGATGGCGGCCGCGCCGGCGACCAAACCGAGGAGTTCGTGTTGCCCGAACATCCAGGCCACGTAGACGGCAGCCGCGCCTTTCAGGACGTCGCAAGCGAAAACCATCATGCCGCGCCGTCGCCCCACGTGCCAGAAGACGTTAGCGGTGCCGGCGCGGCGGCTGCCCGTCGCGAAAATGTCCACGCCCTTCCACCGGGCCACCAGGTACGCGAACGGGATGCTGCCCAAGAGATATCCCACCAGGGCGGCAGCCAAGATGCGGGTGACCAGGGGGGCGAAGTCTACGATAAACATCAGGTCAGCGTGCTATAAAAGATTTTTAGAAACACTCCAAGCATCATAGCACGGAGGTGGGTTTACCAGTTATGCGGGATTGCGTGCTGTGTACAGCCAATATCCGATGTCGCCACGGGCGACCAGGTCCTCCACGCGATCCAGCAGATCCAGGGGAAAATCAGTCCAATCGGCTCCACCTACGAGGTTGGCTGGTCCGAGTCCACTCCAGAGAGCCAACTTGGTGCGGAGTTCCCCCAGGAGCGACATCACCTCGGAAGAGAGGTCGGCGCGCTCCATGATGGAGAGACCTCCAGATTGCAGCAGATCGGGGTAGCCGCCGGCGGGAAGGGCATCGGTCAGGCAGAGCATCATGCCAACGGGGCTGTCCAGTTCGGGAGGTAAGGAGCCGGACTCGACGGTTACGTCAGAGAGGCCGATTACTCCGCCGGGCTTGAGTAGTCGCCGAACCTCGGCGATGGCGGCGGCTTTGTCGGCGAACAGGCTGGTGGCGCATTCTATGACTACGGCGTCAAATGCGCCCGAGCGAAAAGGCGGCATCTCGGCGTCGCCGCGCACGAAAGCCACATTGGCTGGTATCGGCTCCTCCAGCGCTCGCCGGCGAGAAGTCGCCGCGGCGTGGGCTCCGAGCTCCAAGCCCGTAACGTGGCAACGAAAGACCCGAGACAGGGCGGTGGCGCTGGCTCCCAGGCCGCACGCCAGGTCCAGCACGCGCCAGCCGGGTTGCAAGCCCATGGCATGGCCCAGGCGGTTGGTGGCGCGGAGGCCGCCTGGATGGAGGCTGTCGCCCAAGATCAAGCGGGCGAGTTCGGACGAATAGAGATCGGCGCAGCAGATCTTGGCAGTATAGGTGTTGAGCATGGTCATTTCACCCTCCCGCCAAAGGCGGACCCACCGGAGGCGGACAGGCTCGCACCCTGGCCCCCTCCCGCCGTAGGGCGGATGTGCCACCCATCAATGGAGAGAGAACTCGATTGAGGATTCACCGCGGCCGTCCCATCAAGGAAGAGGGGACTCAATTGGAGAACCCACCGTCGGGGACGCATCGAGGCCGAGCGCGCGGAGCCGGTGGTGCCCCTGCTGCTGGATGAGTTGGTCGCGGATTTGCTCGCGGTATCCGACGGAGTTGTATGCGCAGAAGGGGATGGCGCGGCCGTCGGGGGTGAGGATGCCAACGCAGCACTTCATGACCTGCTTGACGTTGAAGGTCCAGGCATCGAGGAAGTCCTTGATGGCAACCTGGAATATGTGGTCCTTGAGGTGGTTAATTTCGTAAGGCAGGTCCAGGCCAGGACCGCAGGCGCACTCGAATTGACCGGCGGTCTGCTCGGTGCCGGCGACGGCGGAAGCAGACCACAACCCTTCCAGCGCAGACTGAATAGCGGCTGAGTCGGGCGCCTTGGGCAGGGCGCGGTTGGTGATGTAGTCGAGGTACTCATCGATGTCGAGCAGTCGTGGCAGTGGCGTGACCTTGTCGCCATCTACGAACAGGTAGGAATTGACCTGGCAGGTGGGGAAACAGCAGGGAACTGGGACGAAATCCTCTACAACGAACCGGCCGTTGGTCTGGTCGACGATACCGTGGATGATGTCGGGGATGGTGACACGGGTCATGGGGTCGAATTCGATGTGTCGGCCCACGTGAGTCACTGGCTGGAACACGGCGCCGCGGACGGCGGGATGCCGCAAACCGAACTCCAAGATTGCGCCGACCTCGTCGGTGTTGACGTCGCGTTCGATGGCCGCCACGAGCACGGCGGTCATGCCGGCGTCGGCGAGCCGGTCAAGGGCGCGCATCTTGGTTTCCAGCAGCGGTTCGCCGCGTATGGTGCGGTAGGTGTCCTCGCGCAGGCCGTCGAACTGGAAATAGACGACGGGATCGAGGGCGGCCATCTGGGCGAGGAACCGGTCGTCGTGGGCGAGGCGGACACCGTTGGTGTTGATCATCACCTGGCGGATGCCGCGGTCCTTGGCGGCCTGGATCATCTCGGGCAATTGCGGGTGGATGGTAGGCTCGCCGCCGCTGAACTGGACGACCTCGGGATCGCCCTCGATCTCGACGAAGCGATCAAGCATGGACTCGACCTGTTCGAGGGTGAGGTTGTATCCGATGCCGGCGTCGGCGAAACAGATGGGGCAATCGAGGTTGCAGGCGGTGTTGATCTCGATGAGGGCGAGACAGATGTGCTGCTTGTGCTCGGGGCAGAGGCCGCAATCCAGGGGACAGCCTTTATCGACCTCGGTGCTGAAATCCAGGGGGATGGTGCCGGGCTTGTTGAAACGGATGCTGCCGACATACATCTCGGCGTCGGAACTGATGATGCCCTCGAACCAACCGTGTTCGGGACAGCGCTTGCGCATGTAAACCTTGTTGTCGCGGATGATTACCTGGGCATCGATGACGGTTTTGCATTCAGGGCAGATGGACCGGGTGAGTTCGTGAAATATGAAATCGGCGTCCTGCTTGATATGGCGGGCGGCGGTCAATGTGGGCGCTCCTTATTCGGGAGGGTTGGTGAGTTGATTGCCGTTCTGGATCGGGACGTACGTAACGTTGAATGTCTTGGCCCGGAAGGAAGCGCCGATGTCAATATCGTTGCCGGCGACAATTGGAATTGCCTGGCCGTTGAGGTTGCGCGGTTGATATTTTTGTAGAACGATGTCCAGGATCTCGGCCCGATCCGCCGCTCGGTTCACGTCGGCAGCGCCCACTTTGAACGACGCTTCCACCACCAGGCAAAAGGGTTGGTGGTCAGATTCACGACGAGCGTAGATGTAAACGTCGGCCCGGCTCAAGTTGCGGCGTTGGTCGGGCGTGATCACCCCGACGCGCACCGCCTCGCTGCCGATGCGCATGATTTCCTTTTTGGGGATTACCTCCTCCTCTCCCATGCCGAGGGCTTCGGCAAAGATTTCGGGGTTTCGTTCGCAGTAGAGTTCCAAGCCCCAACCCTTGAGGGTGGAGACATCCTGGTTGGTACGGCGCTGCGCTTCCGTAAGGTCAACGATGGCAGCACTCATCTCGGATATGGCGCGGGTGTTCTCGTCGACGATCTTGCGCGTTTCAGCGAGACCCCGGACGGTCTCTGACAACAAGGCACGGATTTCAGCGAATGACATCGCTTCCTGCTCATTGGCAGGATCAGTCGGCGTGGTCATAAAGCTTATAGCTCCAACGAGATCAATCTCATGGTATCAGATTCGTCCCAATGCTATTGCTCCAAGTCGCCGCCGCATTACGGCCACGGCCTCTGGGTTGTTATCGACGAGGGTGAAGTCTCGGCCCTCGCGGTGGGCTGCTTCGCCGAGGGTGCCGCTGCCGGCGAAGAAGTCGAGGACGCGGTCGCCGGGATTGGAATGGACACGGACGATGCGGCTGATGATGTGCAGGGGTTTCTGGGTCGCGTAGCCGGTCTTCTCCTTGCCGGTCACGATGGTGCGCCACCAGACGTCGGTGGGGGTCTTGCCGCGGGCGGCCTTTTCGGGGCCGACTAATCCGGGAGCCATGTAGGGTATGCGGTCAATGGCGTCGTAGTTGAAGGTGTAGTGGTCGGGGTCCTTGGCGTACCAGAGGATGTTGTCGTGTTTGGCGGGCCAGCGGGTTTTGGGGCGTCCGCCGTAGTCGTAGGCCCAGATGATCTCGTTGATGAAGGAATCGCGGCCGAAGATATCGTCCAGCATGATTTTGCAGTAGTGGACTTCTCGGTAGTCGATGTGGAAGAAGAGGCTGCCGTGGTCGTCGAGGAGACGATAGGCCTCGACCATGCGGGGGCGGAGGAATTCGACGTAGTCGTCGAATCGGTCGGCATACCGGCTCTCTCCGACGACCTGGGTGCGATAGCGGCGGCCCTGGAAACCGGTGCGGTCGCCGTCGACGTCGGGCGCTACCCTGATGCGGGTGCGGGACTGGGACTTGCCGGTATTGAAAGGCGGGTCGACGTAGATGAGCTGGAATGCGCCGTCGGGCAGGGTTGGTAAGACATCCAGATTGTCGCCGAGTATAATTTCGCCCATTATTTGCCTCCGACCGGGGCGGCATTATGGCGTTTTCAAGCTCGGAGCGTCAAACGGGCAATCGACTCGGCGCGAACCCTGACGGCTCCTGGCAAATTGGGGCGCGGACTCTCGATAGGTGATGAATATGACCCAAAGCAATCATACCGATGGGCCACTCGCAGGCGTCAAGGTGCTCGACCTGACGCAGATCATGGCGGGGCCGATGTGCACGATGCTATTGGCCGACATGGGCGCGAACGTGATCAAGATCGAGCGGCCCGGCGGCGGCGACGACACGCGGCGTATGGGGTCGCGTTTGTCGGAGCGGTTCGCGGCGGGATTTCTGGCGCTGAACCGGAACAAGCGCAGCATCGCGCTGGATCTGCGCGGCGACGACGGCAAGGCAGTCTTCAAGCGGATGGCAGAGACGGCAGACATCGTGGTGGAAAATTTCCGGCCCGGGGTGATGGATCGGTTGGGTCTGGGGTATGAAACGTTGGCCGGGATCAATCCGAAGTTGGTGTACGCGAGCATCTCGGGGTTCGGCGGCACGGGACCGTATCGCAACCGGGGCGGGTTTGACCTGGTGGCGCAGGGGATGAGCGGGCTGATGTCAATTACGGGATTCCCGGGCGGTCCGCCGGCTAAGGTGGGAGTGCCCATCACGGATATCGGGGCCGGAAGTTTTACGGCGGTCGGGATCCTGGCGGCGTACATCCACGCGCAACGAACTGGGCAGGGGCAGCAGGTGGACGGTTCGCTGATGGAAGCGGGAATCGCGTACACCGTGTGGGAGTCATCGGAGTATTTCGCCACGGGTGAGATACCGGGGCCGTTGGGGTCGGCGCACCGGGTGAACGCGCCGTACCAGGCTCTGCGCACCAGCGACGGGTACATCAACATCGGCGCGGCATCGCAGCCTACGTGGGAACAGTTCTGCCGCGCGATCGGGCGGGAGGAGTTGATCGAGGACCCGCGCTACAAGGATGGAAACGATCGGAAAGCGCGTGAGGAAGAACTGGCCGAAATGCTCGAGGGAATCATGGGCGAGCACACCACGGAGCACTGGATGGATCAACTGGAAGCGGCGGGAGTGGTAGCCGGTCCTATCTACGACATGGAGCAGGTGTATTCCGACGAGCAGGTGCTGGCGAGGGAGATGCTGGTAGAGATAGAGGACGACGAGCTGGGCAAAGTAAAGAACATCGGTGTGCCGGTGAAGTTGTCAGCGACGCCGGGTCGGATACGGCACCGGGGACCGGCGCTAGGAGAGCACAGCAGGGAGGTGCTGCTGGAGCACGGGTATTCGGAGGGCGAAATCGAGGAGTTGGTGGCGGCTGGGATCATCAGTGCATAAAATGTTTAGCGTGGAAAGCTACAATTTGCTATTATATGCACCATAACCTTCCGAGATCACAGGAAAACCAAAGAAATTGAAAACTCACGCACTGTTTTTGCTGCAATGGTTGACGTTCACAGTAGTGGTCGTCGTGCTGATAGCTGGAGGTTTAGCTTTAGCCGTGGCGAACGTCCCGCAGCGTCTGTATGAACCGTCGGGGTTTCAGGAGTGGGGAGCCGCCGTAGCTTTGGCTCTTTTTCCGTACTTGGGCTTGGCACCGTTGATAGGGTGGTGGCACAATTTCCTGGAAAGGATAAGGCTGACGGTGTCCGGGTCAGATCCAGTGATTTGAGGAAATCTTGCACACCAAAAACAGAAAGATAAAACGATCGACGATTTTCGCGTTCTGTTACACCTTTGCTGTCGCGGCCGTAGCGTTCATCATTACGATCATAGGCTTCGCGAATGGGTGGTGGGCGATCCTGAATACACCCTAGGAAACAACTACATGGTGCGCCAGGTGTAGCCGTCGGTCATGGCGAGGAATTGGTCCAGCAGGGATGTGTTGGCGATGATGAGGCCGGGTGAGAAGAGGGTCGCGTCCTGAAGGGTGGCGCGGTCGAGGACGTTGGCGCCGGCCTCTTTGGCGAGCAGGATTCCGGATGCGATGTCCCAAGACGAAAGGCTGTGGTGGGCGTAGAGGTCGATGCGACCGGCGGCGGTGTAGGCGATGCTCATGGCGCTGGAGCCCATCAGGCGGTACCCTGATATCTGGGGCCAAATGCCGGCGACCATTTCTATCAGGTGTTTGGCCTGATCGAAGTCGTAACCGAGGTCGAAACCGAGGATGGCCTCGTCTATGTTCTGGCGGTCTGATATGTGGATCCTCTGGCCGTCCAGGTACGCTCCGGCACCCTGCTGGGCAGAAAAGAGTTCGTCTCGGACAGGGTCGTAGGTGACGCCGGCAACTACTTGACCGCCATTTGCGACGGCCACGACGATGCAGAAGTGGGGGATGCCCTCGGCGAAGTTCCGAGTGCCGTCGATGGGATCGACCACCCACGTGTAGGGCGAGGAGCCGGGAACTGGGTCGGACTCTTCCGACAAGACGCCGAAATCGGGGTATTCGTCGCGGACATAGTCGAGGATCAACCGCTCGGACGCCAGGTCGGCGTCGGTGACCACGTTGGCGCGGCCCTTGAAGCTCACCTCCACATCGGTTCGGAAACGATTCAGCACGAGTTCGCCGGCGCGCCGCACTGCGTTTTCGCACACTTCCAGAGCGGATAGGCCGGAACGCGAAACTGGGAGATCGGAGTGTTCGGAGGTAGTGGTCATCGAGGAATGGACTCCTGGCAAAGATGGCTAGGCGAGTGGGCGTATTCAGGAAGGCGGGCGCAGTCTAGCACCGGGGTTGCGCTCGAACAAGGCAATGATCCGGCGGCAAAGTGGCGCAATGGAACGTCGAAACCATCAACGCTAACCGGGCAGACGGGCATGTTTGGTGGTGTGGCTGCGCTATACTGTGGCTGCGCTATACTGTCGCTGTGAGTACGCAAGGGAAGAGGCCGCTGGTGGGCGTAGGCGTCGTGTTTGTTCGGCAAGGGAAGGTGTTCCTGGCGAAACGTCGGGGAGCGCATGGTGAGGACACCTGGGGGTCGGCGGGCGGGCACCTGGAGTTTGGCGAAACGCTGGAGGCGTGTGCCCGACGGGAGGCGATGGAGGAGTTGGGTGTGACGGTGGGCGAGTTGCGGGTGCTTTGCCTCAGCAACATTCTGGCGTACGACCGGCATTACGTGGACGTGGAGTTTCTCGGGGACATAGACGATCAGGAACCCGTGCCCACGGCATCCGACGGGTCGTTTGGGGAGTTTGGCTGGTATCCATTGTCCGATCCGCCGAAGCCGTTGTTTGAGCCAATGCGGCTGGCAATCGACAGCCTGTTGTCCGGCCGATGGTATTACTCTTCCTTATTGGAATGATTAACATAAATTTTCCGACCGGGTTCAAAAATTCGCATATTCTCGTACTCGCAATGTGGTGATTTAACCCTGGTTATGCTATAATTAGTTCTACGCCGACAGTATCATGAATTGCGATAATTAACCGTACCGACGACGGACGCATTCCCACGAAGAGAACCGGCGGATCGGGGACATATGACTCAAGCGGCAACAATTCCGACGACAGAAGACTCATCTGAATATACTTCAGATAATATTCAAGTATTAAAGGGTCTTGAAGCAGTCCGGGTGCGGCCGGGAATGTATATCGGCAGCACAGGCGTTGATGGACTGCACCACCTGATCAAAGAACTTTTGGACAATGCGGTTGACGAGGCATTGGCCGGCTACTGCGACCGCATTGACCTTCACCTCGCCGCGGATGGCGCGGTAAGCGTGTCCGATAACGGCAGGGGAATTCCAGTAGACGTCCATCCGGATACGGGAGTGTCCGGACTGGAAACAGTGATGACCACCCTGCACGCGGGCGGGAAGTTCGACGGGGCGGCGTACAAGGTATCCGGCGGGCTGCACGGAGTGGGCGCGTCGGTGGTGAACGCCCTGGCATCGAAACTACATGCCGAGGTGTGCCGCGGCGGCGTCCGATATACGCAGGAATACTCCCGAGGCATCCCGACCTCCGACCTGGTGCAGCACCAACGGGTGAGGCGACAGGGCACGACAGTGACCTACTATGCCGACCCGGAAATTTTCCCAGAGATCACGTACGATTTTGGGCGTCTGGTGGCCCAGTTGCGCCAAACCGCGTATCTGAACAAGGGTCTGGAGATCCGCTTGGTCAGCGAGTTTCACGGTGAGGAACGTAACGGAGACATAGAGCGGTCCTTCTTCTTCGACTCCGGCGTGGCGAGCATGGTGCGCAACATCAACCGCAAGCGCAACGTGGTGATGCCGGACCCGTTCTACTACCAGAAGAACGCGGAGGATGCGGACGTTGAGGTTGCGTTCCAATACCATCACACGGACGGGCATGACAACCTGGCGGCGGATGAGCGCACCTTCGCCAACTGTATCCTGACGCTGGAGGGAGGAACGCACTTGGCCGGTTTTCGCTCCGGGCTGACGCGTGTGCTGAACGACTACGCGCGCAAGCAGAACTTCTTCAAGGATGCGAAGGACTCATTCAGCGGCGAGGATACCCGAGGCGGGTTGGTAGCGGTGGTCAGCGTGAAGTTGGGCGACCCGCAATTTGAAGGTCAAACGAAGAACAAACTGAGCAACCCTGAAGTCCGGAGCCGGGTGGAAGCCGCGACGTCGGAAGGGTTGACCCGCTTTTTGGAGGAGAATCCCACCGCCGCCAAGGGTGTGCTGGAGAAGGTACAGACCAACCACGCGGCACGGGAGGCGGCGCGTAGGGCACGGGACCTGGTGCTGCGCAAGAACGCCTTGGACGGAACGTCTTTGCCAGGGAAACTGGCAGACTGTTCTGAGCGCGATCCGGCGAAGTCGGAACTGTACATCGTAGAGGGTGAATCGGCCGGCGGGTCCGCCAAGATGGGCAGGGACCGTCAATTCCAGGCCATCCTTCCGCTGAAGGGCAAGATACTGAACGTGGAGCGGTTCCTGGACAAGGTGGAGCGGATCCTCAGCCACGAGGAAATCAGGGCGCTGATTTCAGCCGTGGGCACCGGAGAGGGAGAGGCGTTTGACATCGCCAAACTGCGCTACCACCGCATCATCATCATGACGGATGCTGACGTGGACGGTTCGCATATCCGCACGTTGATTCTAACGTACTTCTACCGACGGATGCGTGAGCTGATCGAAGGCGGCTATCTGTACATCGCTCAACCGCCGCTGTATCGAGTTCAAAGGGCGCGCAGCATAGCGTACGCTTATTCCGAAGAGGAAAAGGAAGCCCTGATCAAGAAGATGTCCACCGCCCGTTCTGAGCCGTCGGTCCAGCGTTACAAGGGCCTGGGGGAAATGAATGCCGACCAGTTGTGGGAAACCACTATGGATCCGGCAGCGCGAAAAATGCTGAGGGTCACGATAAATGACCTGGACGACGTGGACGGCATCTCCGACACCGACGGGGTGTTCGCGATGCTGATGGGGGAGCAGGTCGCGCCGCGCAAGAGCTTCATCCAGAGCCACGCCACCGAAGTGCAGAATCTGGACGTGTGATGCCTGGAGACGGCTTGGCTCTGCTGATCTCAGAAGAGGAGCTGAGATCGGCCGTCAGCAAACTTGCCCGGGAAATTGACCGGGACTACGCCAGCACCGGATTGGTGCTGGTGTGTGTACTTAAGGGCGCGACGATATTCACCTCGGACCTGCTGCGCCAGTTGCAGGCGAACGTGCATCGGCTGGAATTTCTTCGGGCCAGCAGTTACGGGAGCGGAACGGAATCGTCGGGGTCGGTGCGTGTGGAGACTTCCATATCCGAAGGTGTGATTGCGGGCCGGCACGTGCTGATCGTCGACGATATTGCCGACACGGGTCATACGTGCGTGGCAGTAACGAATTTCCTGAGTGCTATGGGGCCGGCGTCCTTGCGTTATTGCACGCTGTTGGACAAGCCGTACCGCAGGGAGGCAGACGTCCAGTACGACTACGTGGGGTTCACGATCCCCAATCATTTTGTCGTGGGTTACGGGATGGACCTGGACGAGCGTTACCGGGGGCTGCCGGCTATTTACTATTTCCCCAATTCCTGACTCCCCAATGGCGCGCGATAAATCTCGACGTCTGGTGAGATCGGTTCTTCCTGCGTGTTGAGCGGGCGCAAGGATCGCACCGTTCGGGGCGACATCGGCGGGGACGGCTGGCGCGCTAATTTTGTAGACTGCGGCAGTGCGCCAATATCCGGTCCAATTCGGTGACCTCCCATTTGGCAAACATGGCGATTGGCTGTTCGGGCTCGGCGATGGTCGCTGTGATCACGCGTTGGCTATCCTCTTCCGACCGGGGCGGACCGATAGTCCGATAGCTTTGGCTGATGGACCCGATAGCGCTGGCGCCTATGAGCGTACGCTGATTGGGCAGCACGCGCCAGTCGCTTCTGATGGTTGCGCGGACTGAAGGACGGTACCATTCCTCTCTCAGGAAACGAGGGATTTCCACGGCGAAGTCGAGTTGGATGAGGGCAGAGCCGCGATTCGCGGACAGGATAATTTCCTCTTCCTGGTCGGCGTTCGCATTGTCCTCTGGCTCTTCAGGTTCTTCGAGTTCGACTAGATTTTCCGGCCTAGTGAGTTCGCTCAGGTCGTAATCCCGCTGGATTTGACGCCAAAGCTCCCGGAAACGCCCGCGGTCCCGGGGGTCGAGTCTCACACCAGTCACAAACTCATGCAAGCGTCGGGCGTAGTCGGCCAGGAGGAATTCGGCGTCGACCTCCCGGTAAATGTCAAAGGTGTCGCTGGCGTACGGGGATAGGCTGGTATCCAGCACGCCGACCACAGGGTGGTTCCAGTCGATGTACATGGACCGGTAGCCACGGTTGTCGCACAGGAACGTGAGCACCGGGGCGTCCGGCAGGGGTTCATGGATTGTGGCTTCATTCCGGAAGATGGAGACTTCGCGGCCAGCGTGGAAATCGTGGTCCAACTGCCAATTGCCGAAACGAGACTTCGGTGGCAATGGAGTGGGTGTTGGAACCGGGACCGGAGTGGGTGACGGAGTAGGGGTGGCAGTAGGCTGTGGGGTCGGCGACGCGACGGGGGTGACTGGAACTTCGCGGGTTACTTCGATCTCTCTAACCACCTCCCGAGTGACGGGTACCTCGACTGTTTTGACGACCTCGACGGTGACCGGGATTTCTCTGGTTATTGGTACTTGGCGCGTTATTTCGACGGTTTCGGTGCGCACCACGGTTACGGGGACTTCTCTCGTGACCGGAATTTCCCGGGTGATTTCGACCTGGCGCACTTCGGGTTGCGCGGCGCAAGCGGCGAACACCAGCACCGAAAATGCCGACACGAGGAGCAATAGAAGCGCTGATGTAAGTCGTGCTCGCCGTGAGTCGATCAGTCGCGAGAGGTTCGACATGGCGATTCCTGAAAACGTTGGAGAAAATCGATCGTATTGGGGGTGTCCGCATTGCACAGTGGCAACGTGTAGGAATCTACGGTTTTGGGCCCAGGTTGGATGGCGTGAATGGGTCCTATGTAGATCAGGGTTGGGTTACCCGATGTTTCGAGTAGTCCATGAACTGGCTGTTGCCGCGTCGGTCCGGGGCTTGAGATTGGAACGTAGACGACTTCACCGCTCGGAGAACGGGTTGCTGGCGGGAGTCTCTTGCAGGCAGGTTTGTAAGGATCTGAGGGCGGAGTTCCTGGCGGCGATCATCTCGTCAGAATCGGTCGTTGTCGCGACCTGTGGGATTCGTTTCGCGTAGTCCGGCCAACACCCATCGCTGGGTTTCCTGAGGTCGACGGCGAGCAGGTGTCCAATCATGGTCATCTGGAGGTTCACTGCGGTGTACCGATCATCGGGCGGCAGTTGCTTCAACTGCGTCTCGCTGATGTCAAGGAACGCGAAGTAGTCGCGCATTGCATCACGGGCGCACCCTGACACGACGACCATGGCGGAAGCCCACGCCGATTCGAGATGGGGTGGATCAACGGCCGCGATAGCCTCGGGCAGGTGGGAATAAAATCGAGTGTGACAGTCATCTGCGAACGGGAAAGTTCCATCGTCGGCGTCCTGCCAGGTGCGATCGAACCATATGGTGATGCGTTGCGTGCGGACAGTCGGAGAATTGTCGAAAAACTGGAGGCCGCTGATCGATTGGAGTTGATCCTCGACACAGGGAGAGAGTTGGACGTTGAGGAGCTCCACGTATTGGAGGAACTCAAGAGGAGGCAAATTGTTCTCGCCACCCAGCCTGATCACTTCTGATTCGAGCGCAGAGTAGCAAGGATTTTCTGAGTGCCACATTTCGAGCATCTGAGTGGTGTAGTTCGGGTCGGGCGTGCGTCCCCAACCGCCGACGAACGAACGGTTGGTCATGAACATCCCCCAAAGGAAATCGGCGTCAACCTGGCGAGGCTGTAGCATTCGCTCGGTCAAATCCTGAGTTTGTTCAGCGGTGCGGGTTACTACGGCTTCCGAAACGCCCGGGGGATTCGAAACTGCCGTTGGGACGGGGCTGGGTGGAGGCTCCGAAGTTGCAGCCGACGAGGGCGACGGGGTACGTGAAATTGTTTCGGTGGGAGTCGCACCCGGTGGAGTTGGCGTCGGCGTAGCCGGAGGCGGCGAGGTCAGAGGCGGAACGGTTGGAATCGCCGGTGTGGCGCTATTGCAAGCCAAGCCGGCGATTCCAAGTATGCAGGCAATCGTTACGAGTCGTGCGATTCCGATGTGTAGAGCGCGATGGATTCGCGATGACCGGGCCGGCATCAAAAGGCCACGGCCTGGCCGTCGCCGCGGGGATCGGACGCGCCGGTGAGGACGCCACGGCGGCCGTCGCGCAGAATCAACTGGACGCAGCCGTGGTATGAGCCCAAGGGGTTCTGGACGACGTTGTGCCCCATGCGCTCCAAGTCGCGGATGGTGTCGTCGGGCATGCCCATTTCGACGCGGAGTTCGCCGGCGCGGTTGAGGGTGGCCGGATCGGTGCCCGGGAAGCTGAACCAGCGGGGCGATTCGACCGTGTCCTGGGGTTGGAGCCCACCATCGATGAGCTTAGTGAGCATCTGGATACCGACCTGAGGTTGAAGGTCTCCGCCGGGGGTGCCGCCCACGATGGATACCTCGCCGTTGACGGTGGTGAGGTAGCAGTTGAGGGTGTGCATGGTGCGCTTGCCCGGGGAGATGACGTTGGGATGGTCGGCTTCGAGGCTGAAGCCGCGACCGGCGCGGTTGTTGAACAGTACGCCGGTACCCGGGGCGACGACGCCGGAACCGAAGCCGTTGGACAGGCTGTGAATCCAACTGACGGCGTTGCCGGCGCGGTCGGCGACGCAGAAGTAGGTGGTATCGCCGAGGCCGTTGGTGGGAACGAGGGGTCGCACCTCGGTGCCGGCCTGGAAGGGGTGAATCTGGTCGCGGCGCATATCGGCGTACTCGGTGGAGAGCAGGCCGTCCAAAGGCCATTCGACGAAGTTGGGGTCGCCGGCAAGCCTGTTCCGGTCGGAGTAGGCGATCTTCTTGGCCTCGACGAGCAGGTGGATGGCATCCGCGGAGTTGGGCGTCATGGACGTGAGGTCGTGGCCGGCGACGATGTTGAGCATTTCCAGTAGCAGGAAACCCTGGGACGGCGGCCGGGTCTGGTAGACCATATGCTGACGATAGGTGGTGCTGATTGGTTCGCAGACGTCGGCGTAGTGACCGGCGAAGTCGGCCTCGGTGAACAGGCGGCCATCGGCGGTGGCTTGGTTGAGGCCGGCGACCAGTTGGGTGGTCAGGTCGCTGCGATAGTAAGCGTCGGCGCCGCCATCGGCGACGCGACGAATGGTGTTGGCAAGGTCGGCATTGACCAGGATTTCGCCCTCCCGTGGCGGCCTGCCGTTGCGCAGGTAGATGTCTGCGGTGGCGGTGTGCCGGGCGAGGAGTTCGGCGCTGCCGGCGAAGGAGCGGGCGATACCGGAAGGGACGGGGAATCCCTGCTCGGCGTAACGAATCGCAGGGGCAACGAGGTCGGGCATGGGGATGGTGCAGAAATTGCGTTGCATGGCTTCCCAAGCGGCGGCCTCACCGGGTACGGAGACGGAGTGAGGGCCAGTTATGGGCATGAGGGCCAGGCCCTGGTTGCGGTAGTAATCGGCCTCAGCGCCGGAGCCGGCGATTCCGCTGCTGTTGATGTTGGTCACCTTGCCCGTGGCGGCTTCGTAGGTGAGGATGAACGAGTCGCCGCCCAATCCGCACTTGGGCACGATGGTGACGGTTTCCACGGCGGCGACGGCAAGGGCGACGTCGAACGCGGTTCCGCCGTCCTGCAGGACGCGGAGGCCGGCGGCGGCGGCCAGAGGTGAATCGGAGCAGACCATGCCATTCTGACCGTGGACGGCGCTGCGGGTTAGGGTGGTGATGGACATGGTGGCTGCCTCCGTCGAGGTTGGGAATTCCGTTTGAATGTTGTTGCGTCAATAATCTTATACGGTTGATAAACTGGCAAGCACACGCGCTAGATCGATGGAGCGCTGCCCCATCTGACGACGCCGTGTTCACCGTCCACCGCTTCCTTCAGTGTTTGCACAGTCGTGCCTTCCGGCGGGACCTCTGTGTCGCTGGCGATTTCGGCCAGCGGGACCAGTGCGAAGGCTCGTTCGGCCATGCGGATGTGGGGAATTTGGAGGTCTGGGTCGGGGATGCTGACGACCTTGTCGCCGTAGAGCAGGATGTCGACGTCGATCAGGCGGGGTCCCCAACGATAGGACTCGGTGCGGCCGATATGGGCTTCGACGTCTTTGCAGACCGCGAGCAGGTCCACGGGGGACAACGTAGTTTCAAACCCTGCTACCAAGTTGAGGAAGTTCGGTTGGTCGGTAACGGCCCACGGTTCAGTTTCGTAGATTGAAGAGCAGGACACCATGCGCATCTCGTCGTGGGCGTCCAACAGGGCGAGAGCGCCGGTCATCGCGGCAAGCCGGTCGCCGAGATTCCCGCCCAGGCAGAGGTAGGTTATTGCCGGTTGGGCCATCCGGAGGGTCTCCAGTCGCACACGATGGCGTCAGTCATGCGGGCGACGCGCACCATCTCTTTGACGTCGTGGACGCGCACGATGTCGGCGCCGCCGGCGATGCTCATGGCGACGGCTGCGGCGGTGCCTTCGAGTCTTTCTTCTGGCGGCAGGTTGAGGATGCGGCCGATGGTGGACTTGCGGGACACTCCCAAAAGGAGCGGGTAGCCCATCTCGCGAAACTCGGGCAGCCGCCGGAGCAGTTCCAGGTTGTGGTCGGCTGTCTTGCCGAAACCGATGCCGGGGTCGAGGATCATGTTGTGGCGGACGATTCCGGCGGCCTGGGCAATGCCGGCGATTCGGGTGAGGCCGGCTATAACGTCGGGCACGAGGTCGTTATATTGGGTGCCGGCCTGGTTGTGCATGAGGATGGCCGGGACGCCGGCGGCGGCGATAGTGGGGGCCATGTTCCCATCGGCGAGGCATCCCCAAACGTCGTTGACCATGGATGCGCCGGCGGCGATGGCGCGACGGGCGACGGGGGCCTTGTAGGTGTCTACGCTGACCGGGATGGTGACGGCGTCGCAGATGGCAGAGAGCGCGGGGATCAACCGATCTATCTCGGCGGCGGCGGAGATGGGTTGGTTGCCCGGGCGGGTGGATTCGGCGCCCACGTCGATGATGTCTGCGCCGTCGGATTCCATGCGCTGCGCCAATGCGACCGCTGCCTGGGGATCGTTGGCAAGACCGTCGCCAGAGAATGAGTCGGGCGTCAGGTTGATGATGCCCATGACGTAGGTGCGCCGTCCCCAAACCATCGGCTCACCGTTGGACACGGTCAGCGGGAGGTTGGGTTCATGGTTCGTGGTATGGGACGACAAGTGGGCGACTCTGCCAACGGCAAGTGGCTGACGGTGAGTGCTATTATACCGGGCATCCGCATGTTCGACGTTTTCCGCAGGAAAACCGGACACCGCAACGGCTGGGGGCCGATTTGACGACGACCAACGAAACACCAATTGAATCAACCGACGACAGGAAGCTCGAGCACCTGCTGGAGCTAGGCGAACAGGCTGCGCTGGGCGGCGGACAACGCCGGATCGACCAGCAGCATCAGCGGGGCAAGAAAACGGCCCGGGAGCGGCTCGAACTCCTGATGGATCCCGGCACGTTCACCGAAATCGACCGGTTCGTAACGCACAGGACCACGGACTTCGGGCTGGAGCGGCAGAGGTTCCTGGGCGATGCCGTGGTCACCGGGTACGGCAACGTCGACGGGCGGCAGATTTTCGCCTACGCGCAGGACTTCACGGTGTTCGGCGGGTCGCTGTCGGAGGTGGTTGGTCAGAAAATCTGCAAGGTGATGGACCTGGCCGCAAAGACTGGCTGCCCGATGATTGGGATCTGCGACTCGGGCGGCGCGCGCATCCAGGAGGGGGCGCTGAGCTTGGCGGCATACGGGGACATCTTCCTGCTGAACACGCTCTATTCCGGCGTAGTGCCGCAGATCTCGGTGATCATGGGGCCGTCGGCAGGGGGAGCGGTATATTCGCCGGCTATCACCGACTTTATCTTCATGGTGCGCGGCACGGGCCAGATGTACATCACCGGGCCGGATGTGGTGCGCGCGGTTACGGGAGAGGACGTTACCCACGAGCAGTTGGGCGGTGCGGATGCCCACGCTGCCCGCAGCGGAGTGGCACATTTCGTTGCCGATTCGGAAGAGGAGTGCCTGACGGAACTGCGCCGGTTGATCTCGTTTTTGCCGTTAAACAACCTGGATGACCCGCCATCTTACCGTGCTGCCGACCCTGTGGAACGCACGGATGAGGTTCTGCGGACCATCGTGCCGGCGGAGCCCAACCGACCCTATGACATCCGCGAGATCATCTACCATGTCGTGGATGATGAGGACTTCATGGAGGTTCAGGCGGGCTACGCGTCCAACGTGGTGGTTGGCTTCGCCAGGATGGCGGGCCGGACGGTTGGCCTAGTAGGGAACCAGCCGGCGTTTATGGCGGGGGTGCTGGACATCAACGCGTCGGCCAAGGCGTCGCGGTTCGTGAGGTTCTGCGACTGTTTCAATATCCCGCTGGTTACGTTGGTGGACGTGCCCGGGTTCATGCCGGGCACTGAGCAGGAGTACGGCGGGATCATCCGGCACGGTGCCAAGCTGATCTATGCGTACGCCGAGGCTACGGTGCCAAAGGTGGCGCTGATTACCCGCAAAGCGTACGGCGGAGCCTACATCGTGATGAGCAGCAAGCACCTGCGCTCCGACGTTAACCTGGCGTGGCCCAGCGCGGAGATCGCGGTGATGGGGCCGGACGGCGCGGTGAACATAATTTACCGGGAAGAGATCGGCAACGCAGATGACCCTGATGTCCGTAGGGCCGAGTTAATCGCGGACTACCAGGATCGGTTCACCAATCCTTACGTGGCGGCAAACCGTGGGTACCTGGACGACGTGATTGACCCGGCGGCGACGCGGCCCACCATTATCCGGGCGTTGGAGATGCTGCAGAACAAGCGGGACACGCTGCCGGCGAAAAAGCACGGCAACATACCGCTATAATGATGCCCTAATGGCGCGGGAGGGAAGCAGCCGGGCGGGATGGATCGGCGTACCGAGCGTTCCGTTGGAGCGGGCGGCCGAAGCGTTTGCCGCGTTCTATCTGGCGGTATCAGTGGCAATCGCCATTGACGTACTGTTGATTGTCCACAATCATCGGCCTGCGACTTGGCAATCGGCCTCAGAGATGGTCTTTGACGACGGCGGTCAAATCCTGGCCTGGGCGCTTGTGGCGACTTGGCCGATCATGGAGGTGATGAGAATGGTATTGGCAGGAATCTGGCGGGATCGTATCAGACGCGAAGCTCGTGAGGAAGGAATCGAGATCGGGGAGGAGCGCAGCAATCGGCGTTGGCGTGAGTGGGTTCAGCGGCGGGATCAAGCCGCGTCGCGGGGCGAACCCTTTGACGAGCCAATGCCGGATGACACTGAGGACGGCGCCCAAGCTTGATTGTCATCAGGGAAACCAAGTCTTGATCCTTGAGAGCCTCGTCGTCAAATGGTTGGTCTGGAAAGCGGGCAAGGCCGGATACAAAGCGGGCCGCGCCTTTGCCGAAGGACGCGCCGACGTTCCGGCGGTGGCCACCGCTCGCTGGAGAAGTTGCTGGACGAACTGGCGCCTATGGAGCCGCACATTGGACTCGGCTCCCACGCGTATCCCCACTTTGCGCAACCTGTCACTGCCAGCGCCCACGCCGCCCCAACTCAGGTAGCACAGTCATTCCTGTCGGTGCCAAAACGACCTACCATCGCCCCCCATCATCACCCAATTCCCCAAAAACCCCAGTTCAGACACCCCACGCCCAGGTGACACTTCCCCCTTGCTCTAACCCCTACCCCATCCGTACCATATTACCCAACACCCCAATTCCAACCCGCCGCCCAGGTCCGCTCGGGGCCTTTCCAAAGTCGCCACACGTCGCGCTCGCACAAATCCCGCTCGTCCTGAGCCTGTCGAAGGACCAGCGGGACAGCCTGAGGATGAAAAGTCGCCATACGTCCCGAGACAACCGACCCAATACCCACTTCCAAACACCGCGAACTCCCTCCCCCAAATCCGCTCATCTGTCCTCCAATACCGCTAAAACCGCCGTCAAAACCCTTCCATCGGCCCCCAATTCAGCCCCACGACCCGCCCAATGCCATACCTGAATTAGCGGAAATGAGAGGAAATGAACGGGAAATCGACCTTCGCAACGGTTTCCGTAAGGCGCTTTCGGAGCCGGCTCAATCCGCTACGGAGTAGCAAATTATGCAATTCGGCGTTTTCTACCAGATCCCTTGCGGTGAGGGTCAAACTCCCGCCGGGCGTTATGCCGACGTAATGGCGCAGGTGCAACTGGCGGACAAATTGGGCTACGACATGGCGTGGCTGGCAGAGTTGCACTTCGCTCGGCAGTTTTCGGTGATGCCGGCGCCGTTGATGATGGCGTCCGCGCTTTCCCAGACCACCGAACGGATCATGCTGGGCACGGCGGTGAACCTGCTGCCGTTGCATCATCCGCTGCGGATTGCCGAGGAGGTGGCGACGTTGGACGTGCTGTCGGGCGGACGGGCGGTGTTTGGCATCGGGCGGGGATCCAACCCGAACCACTATCGGGGATACGGCATCCCAATTGAGGAGCGGAACGACCGGTTCGTGGAAGGGCTGGATCTGGCTTTGCGAGCGTGGACGGAAGAACAACTGGATTATCACGGGCAGTTCTACCAGGCCGAGGGAATCCGGCTGGAACCCAAGCCCATACAGCAGCCATATCCGCCGGTGTACATCGCGTCCAATGGCGCCGACACATTTCCATTGGTGGGCAGCCTGGGGCACAGTATCCTGGTGACGCCACTGATCATCACGGTGCAGGGGGTTAGTGATGGGCTGGCGGCTTACCGGGAGACGTTAGCCGAGCACGGGCACGATGAGTCCAAAGTGAAGGTGGTGGTGAACGTGCCGGTGTACGTGGGAGAGACGGTTGAGGGGGCGAAGGCGGGTTTCGCGCCCACGGTCAACAACTACCTGGGGACGCTGCGCAGCATGCAGAACAACTCGCGGGGCTCGGGGCGCGCCTTCCAGATTGAGTACGAGGACTTATACGGTGAGTTGGGCGCGATTGGTACACCGGAACAGGTCATAGAGCGGCTTGAGGGATTCAGGGAACTGTACAATCCGCAGGAAATCATGTGCTGGTTCAACATCGGCGGCATGTTGAGCAACGAGGAAGTGGAGCGTTCGATGAGGCTGTTTGCGGAAGAGGTGATCCCGCATTTCAACCGTGGCGGCTGACTGCCTATTCCGGCTGATCAACCATGACCGGCAGGCAAAATACCGGCTCGCTGTTTGAACACGGAGAGCAGCAGTACGCCCGTGATAACGCTCCGTTGGCCGAACGGATGCGGCCAGCCTCGTTCGACGAGTTCGTGGGCCAAGAGCATATCCTGGGTGAGGGCAGGGTGCTGCGGCGGGCCATAGCCAGCGACCGCATCCCATCAATTTTGTTCTGGGGGCCGCCGGGTTCCGGGAAAACGACGCTGGCGCGGTTGATAGCGACTCAAACGCGGGCGCATTTTGAACCGGTTTCAGCCGTGTCGGCCGGCGTGGCCGACCTGCGCAAAGCGGTGGCAGAAGCGCGGGAACGGCGGTCGTTCTACCAGCGGCCCACCATCCTGTTCGTCGACGAGATCCACCGATTCAACAAGGCGCAGCAGGACGTGATCCTCCCGCACGTGGAGGATGGGACGGTGGTTTTCATAGGAGCGACCACGGAAAACCCGTCGTTTGAGGTCAATGCTCCATTGCTGTCGCGTTGCCGGGTGTTCACGCTGAATGCGCTGGATCCGGCGGATGTGGAGGCGATAGTACGGCGCGCGCTGGACGACGAACAGCGTGGGTTGGGGATGTTGAAACCCCAAATGGAGTCGGACGCGTTGATGCACTTGGTGAACATCGCCAACGGGGACGCGCGCGTCGCTTTGAATGCGTTGGAGATGGCCACGGTGGCATGCGAGCCGGGAACCGATGGTTCCAGGCAGATTAGCGTTGATGCCGTATCAGAAGCTTTGCAGAGACGCACGCCCCTGTACGACAAGGCGGGCGACAGCCACTACGACACCATATCGGCGTTCATCAAGTCAGTGCGCGGGTCGTCGCCGGACGGTGCGCTGTACTGGCTGGCGCGGATGTTGGAATCCGGAGAGGACCCGATGTTCATTGCGCGGAGGCTGGTGATATTGGCGGCGGAGGACATCGGGCTGGCTAATCCGGGGGCGCTGCCGGTCGCCGTAGCAGCACAGCAGGCGGTGCACTTCATTGGGCTGCCGGAGGGGCGAATCCCACTGGCGGAAGCGACGGTGTATCTGGCGACATCACCTAAAAGCAACGCGGCCTACATGGCGCTGGAGCGGGCGATGGAAGACGTGCGGAACGCTCCCCACGAGCCGGTGCCGCTGCACCTGCGAAATGCCGTTACCGGCCTGATGAGGGGGATGGGATACGGCGCGGGATACAAGTACAGCCACGACTACGAGGGTCACTTCGAGCCGCAGGGATACCTCCCTCCGGAACTGGCGGGCAGACGGTACTACGAGCCGACGGACCAGGGGTCGGAAGCGTCCATTGCGGAGCGGCTGCGCCGATGGTGGGGAGATAGCTCGGGTTCAGTCCGCTGATTCGTCAATGCTCGGCGACGTGTAAACCTGAACCAACTGCGACACGCTGAAGTTGGGGCGCAGGGCGCGATCCACGACGGCGCGAACCTGCCAACCGACGAAGGTGTGCTGGCCGAGAACCGAGGGCATGAGACGGTCGGGAACCGGCAAACGGAATGCCCAGTCGGTCTTCTCCTGGGCCTCATGCAGGGCCGGACGCTGCAATACCTGGCTGCTTTCCACGACCCGGGCCTGCTTGTTGCCCGAGCGTTCCCAACGTACCAGTTCCACCCGTAGCTCGCGGGCTTTGATGGCCCTCCGCGCTTCGACGGAGAGGTCGCCTTCGATAACGCCGCCGTTGGGAACCAAGCCGGAGCGCAACGACAGGTCAAGATTCACCTGACGGAAACCCTTAGCTGCGGTTGGATGGTCGGGGAGTCGCTCTCCGCCGATGTTGGTGGCATCGGGATGGGCGAAAACCACCAGTTCCTGGCTGCTCTCCCCGACCCGGCCCATGGTCAAATTGGCCAGCAGGCCGTCGCGGTTGGGGACCCAATCAGACTTGGCGAGGATGGACGCGGTCAATTTCCAGGTTATCTGGGCGTACTTTGCCTTGACGGTGGGAGGCGCGGGCACGGGAAGCCTGAGCCGCACCGGGTATTTGTGGGATATGCCCTCCTCCAAACGGGTGTCCTCGAGGAATACGTCGTCGACATGATCGGGAGTGCCGAAACGAGTTCTTCCTCTCCGGCCTGCCATCATCTGGGGTACGGCGTCGCGGGCGGAGTCGATGCGCAGCAGTTCGGTCTGGGCCAAGCGGGCGTAGCCCACAGAAGCCAGGAAAGACGTCTTGGGCGTTACGGTAATCTCGGCCTCTACCAAATCGCCGGGATACAAGGGCCGAGAGGGAACCGACACCGAGATGTCGGCGGAGGGCGATGCGGAGCGACGCAACATCGGCGACAACCTGAGTTACACGGCCGATACAAGCATTAGGGAGATCGCAGCTCTTGATCAACTCCCGCGTATGGCCGCCATTGCCTCCTCGGCAGACACGATGTCGGCCTGGCGGTTCAGGATGCGGGTGATGAGGAAGTCGTGGACGTCCGGCTCGCTGTCGGCACAGCAGTCCTCGACGATGTACAACCTATAGTCCCGGTCGGCTGCGAAGCGGGTGGTGGACAGGACGACCCCGCTGGTGGCGTAGCCGAGCAGGATGATGGTATCGATGTTGCTGCCGGTCAACGCGACATCGAGTCCGGTGCCGAACAGGGCGTTGACGCGATGCTTGCCCACAACCACCTCGCCATCCCGGGGAAGGACATCAGGGTGAATCACGGCCAACGGGTCGAAGATCGCCGGCTGGCCGGAAGCCTTGCGTGCGCTGAAGGTCTTGTTGCGATCGCTGATTTCGGGGTAGCCGGGACGGAACACGGTTGCGCAGTAGCACACCATCAAACCGGCGTCCCGCGCTGCTGCTTGCAGTTCGACCGTGCGGGCAACGACACCACGCTCAACGGCGTGGGGCATATTGCCCATGGCATCCGCGTAGAAGTCGGCAATAAGCAGCGCGGTGGTGTCGCGGTTGATGGCGAAATCAGCCATGATGAGCCTCTAAACGGCCGCGGCCAGACGCCTCACGGTCCCGTTAACGCGAGACAGCGCTTCGTCGACGTCGGCGGAGGAGATGTGGCGGTGGGTGACCATGCGCAGTGATTGATCGCGGCTGTGGCTGACGAGGACACCGTCCTCGCGGAGAGCGGCGATCACCTCGCGGGCGTCGCCAACCTTATCACGGTCAATCTCGAAAATCACGATGTTGGTGTGGATGCTGTCGGGGTCCACGGTCAGACCGTCGATATTGGCTAGGCCAGCGGCCAGTCGGCGAGCGTGGGCATGGTCGTCTGCGAGGCGTTCGACCATGGTGTCCAGCGCCACCATTCCGGCTGCAGCCAGGACTCCTGCCTGGCGCATTCCCCCGCCCACCATCTTGCGCCATTTGCGCGCACGGCCGATGAATTCCTGGGAGCCGCAGAGCACGGAGCCAACCGGGCAGGACAGGGCCTTGGAGAGGCAGAAACTCACGTCGTCAACGTCTTTGGTGAGTTCGGCGGCGGGGACTTCGAGGGCGACGGCCGCGTTGAATATGCGGGCACCGTCGAGGTGGACGGCAGCGCCGGCGCCGTGGGCGACATCGACGACTTCCTTAGTGTCTTGGGGGGTCATGACGCCGCCGCTGCAACGGTTGTGGGTATTTTCGAGGCAGACCAGGGTAGTGGCCGGAACGTGGATGTTGGAGGCGTCGCGGATGGCGTTTTGGACGCTTTCAGCGGAAATCTTGCCGTTGGCCTCGTTGGGGACGAGACGGACCTGGGCTCCGGACAACGCCGTAGGGCCGCCGGACTCGTTCCAGAACATGTGGGCCTCTTGGCCCATGATCATCTCGTCGCCGCGACTGCACCAGGTCAGAGCGGCGATCAGGTTGCTCATGGTGCCGCTTGCGGTCAGCAGACCTGCTTCCTGACCCAACATCTCGGCGGCGCGCTCCTGCAGGGCATTGATGGTAGGGTCTTCACCGAATACGTCGTCGCCCACTTCGGCCGCAGCCATCGCGCGGCGCATCTCGTCGGTGGGGTGCGTAATCGTGTCGCTCCGCAGGTCAATTGCAGCCATGTCGTCTCCTCGAAGGCAGTGGTCGGTATGAGTGTGGTGGGCGTCATTCTAGCACCAACCGTTCGCTGGCACTACGGGGCCGCCCGTCGGTCAGGGCTTTTCGATTATCGGTCTAAACCGGGTTGAGGGCATGGCTAACGCGCAGGCGCGGGTAGGTCCCAGCGGAGGAATGCGCGGTAGCGGTGGTCCCAGGCCCAGGGGAGGAGGTTGAGGACGATGGCCTCGGGCTCAGGGACGTCGCTCTGGCGTATGGTGTCGTCAAGGTAGCGGCGGAGTCTCATGAAGGTGGGCAGTCGGAAGCCGGCTTTGGCAATGCGGGCGATGACGTCGGCGGGTTTGGGAGGTTCCGAGGGATCCCAGTCGTCGGAGACCGCATCGGCGATGCGGCGGAGCTTGATGATGGCGAGTTCGGGGGCGAACTTGCGCTTGAGGATGTTGATGCGACGGTGGATTTGGGAAAGGGTCATGGGATTACCTCGGACGGGAGAGTATTTTCATGGATGAGCAGGATGGAAAGGATTGGCTATGTGGTCGGAATGGCGGCGATTTTTTGGAAATCCCGCTCATTTCCGCTCATTTCCGTTTATTTGAGTAGGGCGTTGAGGTGGGTTGTGGGGGCAAATGGAGGTGGCGAGGGCGGTTTTGGGGGCGATATTGGTGGTTTTGGCGGGCATTTGAGAATGTTTGGGGGAGCGGCGTTGCGGAGTTCGGTGTTTGGATGTGGGGATTGGAATGGCTCGGGGCCTGGGTGGCGGTTGGATTTGGGGTATCAGTTAATTATGGTAAAGATGGGTGAAGGGTGGAGGCAAAGGGGAAGTGTCATTGGTAGCGGGAAAGGGTAGAGAGAGGGGATTGCCTGGAGAATCGAAAAGCCCGGCCCGTCGACAAACCTGCTATGATTATCAGCGCCATTCCAAAGTTACGTGATCTTCTGGCATCCGCTCGTCCTGAGCCTGTCGAAGGACGCGCTCGTGGTTCGACAGGCTCCCGCCGAAGGCGGACGTTCCGCACCATGAGCGGGACGCATGGAGACTTTGAAAAGGCCCTGCTATGATTATTGCGACTTGTTGACAACGCTGGGCACGAAAGCAACGGGAGGGAATCATGCGGCAGAGCGCGGTGAGCTTCATAACCAAGGGACTGACCCTGGAAGGCATAATTGCACTGCCGGACGGTGAAGGACCGTTCCCAGGCGTGGTGATGTGCCATCCGCACCCGCTGAGGGGCGGCAACATGGACAACAACGTGGTCGTGGCGGTCACGTTCGGGCTGGCGGACGCGGGCATCGCGTCGCTGAGGTTCAACTTCCGCGGGGTGGGCAACAGCCAGGGGGAGCATGCCGAGGGCGAGAAGGAGCACGAGGAAACGCTGGTTGCGATGGACTTCCTGGGGGCGCTGCCCGACGTGGACGACGACCGCATCGGGTTGGGCGGGTATTCGTTCAGCACGCGGGTGATCTGCGCGCACAAGCAGCTTTACAAGAAACCCAAGGCCATCGCCCTAGTCGCTCCGTCCATTGAGGCAATCACCAGCAGTCCTTTGCAGAAAAACAAGACGCCGCGACTGATCATAACCGGCGGGCGCGACCGCCTGGTGGCTGCCGAAGGGGTGGACGAGCAACTGGCGAAATTTGATCCGCCGGCGGAATACCACGTGGTTCCGGCCGCGGACCATTTCTGGGTGGGGCAAGAGCGCGAGATGGCGGAAACGGTGGTGCAGTTCTTCCTGAGTCATCTGGCCACCCCTTAGCGATGCTCCAATTTCTCAAAGGCCGCACCCCGATTTATCGGGACTGGACGCTCCTCCAACTCGCGGCCCTGGCGTTGGCGCTGGACCAACTGACCAAGTTCGTCGTCCGGCAAACCCTGGAATGGCACCATTCCTGGCCGGCGACCGGTTTGTTCCGTTTCACCCACATACACAACACGGGCAGCGCGTTTGGCCTGTTCCAGGACCAGAACCTACCTTTGCTTTTCGTGTCCCTGGTGGGCGTCCTGGTGCTGGCTTACATCTACCAGAGCCAGGAGCGGCCGACGGTCCTGTTGAGGGTGAGCATCGCGTTGATGCTGGGGGGCGCGCTGGGCAACCTGATCGATCGGATCCACCAGGGGCACGTGACAGACTTTATTGATGTTGGGCCCTGGCCGGTTTTCAATCTTGCGGATTCAGCCATCGTCGTCGGGTTGATCATGATGGGTTGGATGCTGGTGATGCGGCGCGATCAACCGGAAACGGCAGCAGCCGACTTTCAGCGGGGCGAATTGGTTCACGCGGATTGTCCGCTGTGCGATGGTCCCATGATCGCGCTTTCCAACGGGGCGCGGTGCGCGGACTGCGGGGTTAGAGAGCGTATCGTGCCGATGGCGGATCGGGAACTGTGACGTTGGACGCGGCTGCCGGAGAGCGAGAGTACCCTTTCGTCGTTGATGAGAGCGTCGCGCCTACACGGCTGGATGCTTGGCTGGCGGGCCGCTCGGAGATGGCCGAGGCGGGATTGTCGCGGAGCAGATTGCAGAGTTTGGCCTCAGAGGGTTGCGTCACGGTAAACGGGGCAGTCGCACGGCCGGCGCAACGAGTGCGAGCGGGCGACGCCATCAAGGTGTGCGTGCCGCCGGTTCGGGCGCCGGAGGATCTGATCCCACAGGACATTCCGATCGGGGTGGTGTACGAGGATTCCCACGTTGTTGTTGTGGACAAGCCGGCCGGGATGCCGGTGCATCCGGGGCCCGGGCATCCGGATGGAACGCTGGTCAACGCGCTGCTGGCGCGCTGTCCGGACATCCGCGGGATCGGCGGCGAATTGCGGCCCGGTATCGTGCACCGGCTGGATCAGGATACGTCGGGTCTGCTGGTGGCGGCTAAGATGCAGTTGGCGCTCCAGAATCTCGCCGAGCAGATGATGCGGCGCGAGATGCACAAGGAGTACACGGCGGTGTCCGTGGGGATGGTAACGCCGGAGTCTGGAACCATCGACGCGCCGATTGACCGCGATCCGCGACACCGGCAACGGATGGCGGTGAACGTGGGTGGCCGCGATGCCCGTACTCACTATGAGACGCAGGAGGAGCTCGACGGGCATACTCTGTTGGCGGTGCGGCTGGAAACGGGACGCACGCACCAGATACGCGTACACCTGGCCTACCTCGGGTACCCGGTTCTGGGCGATGGGGTATATGGCAAAGCGAGCGCATTGCTGGGTCGCCAATTCCTTCACGCTGCAAGGCTGGGGTTCAGGCATCCGGAGTCGGGCGAGTGGATGGAACACGAGGCGGCACTGCCGACTGAGTTGGCCGCTGTCCTGGACGCCCTCAGAACCGGGGCTGCGCTATAATCGTTAATCGTGGCCACACCGATCATTGTCATTGGAGCCGAGCGAGGGAAATGAGCGATAGCCAGAGCGCACCTCCCGGGGACGTACCCGCCGATTTTATTCGCAGCATCATCACTGAGGACCAGGCGTCCGGCGCGTACGACGGCCGGGTCGTGACACGGTTTCCACCCGAGCCGAACGGTTACCTGCACATCGGGCATGCCAAGTCCATTTGCCTCAATTTCGGCGTGGGCGAACAATATTCCGGCGCACGCTGCCACATGCGGTTCGACGACACCAACCCGACGCGGGAAGATATCGAATACGTGGAGTCCATCCTGGCGGACGTGAAATGGTTGGGCTTTGACTGGGACGAACACCTTTATTACGCGTCTGACTATTTTGAGGAGTTGTACCAGTACGCCGAACAACTCATCCTGGACGGCAACGCCTACGTTGACAGTCTGACTGCCGATGAGATTCGCGAGCACCGAGGCACGCTGACCGAACCCGGGCAAGAGAGTCCTGACCGGAACCGCCCCACCGAGGAAAGTTTGGACCTGTTTCGGCGGATGCGCGCCGGCGAATTCGCGGATGGTGACTATGTGCTGCGGGCCAAGATCGACATGGCGTCGCCCAATCTGAATATGCGCGACCCTGTGCTCTACCGGATCCGCCACGCCGAGCATCACCGGACGGGCGACGACTGGTGCATCTACCCGATGTATGACTACGCGCATTCGCTGTCCGATTCCATCGAGGGCATTACGCACTCGCTGTGCACGCTGGAATTTGAGGACCATCGGCCGCTGTACGACTGGTGTCAGGAAGTGTTGGGCATCTACCGGAGCCGGCAGATCGAGTTCGCCCGGCTGAACTTGACGCACACGGTGATGAGCAAACGGATGCTGCGGCGGCTGGTGGAGGACGATTACGTGGCGGGTTGGGACGACCCGCGTATGCCAACGCTCAGTGCCCTGCGCCGGCGGGGTTACACGCCCGAGTCGATTCGCGACATGTGCGAGCGGGTCGGTGTGGCGCGGCGGAATACGGTGACGGAGTTGGCGCTGCTGGAGCATTGCCTGCGGGAGGACCTCAACCGGCGTGCGCCACGACGCATGGCCGTGCTGAATCCGCTCAAGGTGGTGATCACCAACTACCAGGAGGGCGGAAGCGAAGAATTTTCTGCGGTCAATAACCCTGAAGACGATTCCATGGGGACTCGGAGCGTCCCGTTCAGCAGAGAGATCTATATCGAGCGGGACGACTTCATGGAGGATCCTCCTCGCCGGTTCTACCGTTTAGCGCCCGGTCGGGAGGTCAGGCTGCGCTACGCTTGCCTGATAACCTGCACCGACGTGGTGAAGGATGCGGATGGCAACGTGGTTGAGGTGCATTGCACCTATGACCCCGAAAGTCGCGGGGGCAATGCGCCGGATGGACGGCGCGTACAGGGAACTATCCACTGGGTTTCCGTCGGGCATGCGGAGCGAGTAGAGGTTCGCCTCTACGACAACCTGTTCACGGACCCTGACCCAGCGGGAGCCGCATCGGACTCGGGAGGCGATTTCGTAGACCTGATCAACCCTGATTCTCTGGAAGTCGCGACCGCGATGGCGGAACCGTCGCTGGTAACCGCTCAACCTGGGGACCGCTACCAATTCGAGCGGTTGGGGTATTTCTGCGCGGATCCGGACTCTGCCAAGGGAGCCCCGGTGTTCAACCGCACCACGACGCTCCGGGACAGTTGGGCGCGCATCAGCCAGCGACAGGGGTGATAGCCGCCGGCTTGACGCGGGAAGAATTTCGCACAGCAAATCCGGGTATGCCGCTACCCGAACCGGGACACGATCTGAGGAGGGAGCCCTGATGTCAAGTCCCATACGAGCTCGTTACGCGCCCAGCCCGACGGGGAACCCCCACATCGGCAACATCCGCACGGCGATGTTCAACTGGCTTTTTGCCAGAAGGAACGGGGGGCAATTCGTGGTGCGGGTGGAGGATACCGACCAGGGTCGCATCACCGAAGGCGCGGTGGACAACATCCTCGACGGTCTGGAGTGGCTCGGAATTGACTGGGACGAAGGGCCTCGGGTCGGCGGACCGTACGGGCCGTATTTCCAGTCGGAGCGGCTGGAGCGCTACTGCGCTGCCGCTGAGCAGTTGATTGCCTCTGGAAATGCATACCGCTGTTACTGTTCACCCGAGCGGGTCGCTGAATTGCGTAAAGAACAGGCCCGCAACAAGCAGCGACAAGGCTACGACAGCCGCTGCCGGTTTCTTTCGGACACCGAACGTGAGGCCAACGAGGCGGCCGGACTGCCGTCTGTGGTTCGGTTTGCAATGCCGCAATCCGGCATTACATCGGTGGAAGATGTGATTCGGGGCCACGTGGAATGGCAGAACGAACTGACGGACGACTTCGTGCTGATCAAGAGCGATGGCTTTCCCACCTATCACATGGCGGTGGTGGTGGACGATCACGCGATGCAGATCAGCCATATTTTGAGGGCGGAGGAGTGGCTGCCAAGCACGCCGCGTCACGTTCAATTGTTCCGTGCCCTGGATTTGCCTATGCCCCAATTCGGTCACCTTCCGATGATCCTGGGTTCGGACCGGGCAAAGCTGTCCAAGCGGCACGGCGCGACGTCCCTGTTGGAATATCGAGACGACGGCTTCGTGCCGGACGCGCTGGTCAACTTCATGGTGTTGCTGGGTTGGTCGCTGGATGGTGAAACGGACGTCATGACGGTGGACACCGTCAAGGACAATTTCACCTTGGAACGAGTGGGCAAGCCAGCGGCCATTTTTGACCTGGACAAGCTCCAGTGGATGAACGGCGTATACATCCGGCAGATGTGCATCGGGGATTTGGCCGACCAGATACTCCCGTTCCTTGAACGCGAGTATTCCGGCGAGTTGTTGCCGATCGATCGGGAATACCTGCTGCGCATAACGCCGTTGGTCCAGGAACGTCTGAAGACCCTGGCTGACGCACCGGATATGCTCTCGTATTTCTTTGAGGACGAATTGCAATACGAGGCCGAGAGCGTGGTGCAAAGGGGAATGGACGTTCCCGGAACTCTGGCAGCGCTGCGACGGGCCAGCGACGACCTGTCCGGGGTGAGCGAATCGGATTTCAATCATGAAGATCTGGAAGCCTTGCTAAGAGCGACCGGCCAGGATTTGGAGCTATCGGGGCGACAGTTTTTCGGAGCCCTGCGCACGGCCATCACGGGGCGCACGGCGACTCCTCCGCTGTTTGAGATGATGGAAGTGATGGGCCGGGACCGGGTGGTCAAACGGCTGACCGCTGCGGCAGAAAAGCTGGCCGCTGCCTAGCCGGCGGGACGGGCTCTTGAAGAGTCATCCGGCAACGGCTGGCCGCAATAGGGGCAGAGACCGTCGGATGATTGCAGGTCGTCCGTTCGCTGGGAACTGGCCTCGTAGGTCGAGTCGGCCTCCATCATGCCGGCGCTGAGAATCCCGGCCGGCAGGGCGAATAATCCGATCCCAAGCACGGCGATGACCGCCGCCAGAGCGCGTCCCGGGCCGGTGATGGGCACCGCGTCGCCGTAACCCACAGTGGTCAGCGTCACCACGCTCCACCACATGGCTGCCGGGATGCTGGGGAATTTGTCCGGCTGGGCTTGGGTTTCCGCAAAGTACATCAGGGCAGCGGCTATGACCAGCGCCACGAGCAAGCCGGCTACGGTGGTGAGCAGTTGGCTGCCTTTCATGCGTATCGCCATTCCCAGGCGACGCGCCGCCGGGAAGTATCTGGCGAGCTTGGCGGTGCGGGTGAGCAGTCGGACGGTCAAAAGGAAAGACAGACTGGGGCCCACGCCGCTGAACAAAAAGATCACCACCCCCGCTGCGGAGGGAGCCAATGCGGTCAGATCCACCAGAGCGTTAGGGGAACGGGCGTAGCGCCAACGATGGCGCCATTCCGACCCGTCGGGATTGGCGTCGGATTCAGGGGCGGCCCACAGCCGTAGCGCGTACTCCACCATGAATATGGAGACGGTGCAGTACTCGATAATGTGGAATCCCAGGGTGAACGATGCGGCAAATTTCGGTACGGTCCAGAGGATCAGCGAGACCGAATTGATGAGGATGACGACCACGAGGAGGGACTCTACCAGGAACGGAGGATTGATTCGCCCGGGTCTGAAAATCTGGTATCCAAAGCCGGTGTTGGGTTCCAGCAACGCGTAAAGCCGGCGTCGAAACCGCGTGGAACCGGTGCGTTCAGATACAGCCATATCGTTGAAGTCAGGGTCTATGGTAGGGGCCGGGTAAGCGGGCGCGGTTCATTCCGGGTATGGCCGGTACGAGGGTGAAGCCGATTGTGAAATTTGGTGGAAATTTATAAATTTTCTGTAAAAAAGTATATTTTGGTATTGACGCCGATTGAATGGGGGGCTGTAGAGTAGAGGCGGGCCGAGATTTGGATTGGCCAGATTATAACCGAGGCTCTTGGCGTGACTCTAATGAGAGTTGATGTGTTCGATTCCCGATACTGGGCGTCCCAAATCATACGAAACGGACGGCTGTGGTGGATAGGGGCTGGATACTAGAGCTTGGAAGAACCGATAAGGAGAGGAAGCAGGATGCTAGCAACCGGCGTGATGGTAATCAGCGATGGCGTGTTCAAGGTGGATTGCGGGGCGGTTTTCGGCCGGATTCCCAAGATAATGTGGGAGAACCTGGTCACGACCGACCGGAAGAACCGGCTCACCATGGGGCTGAATTGCCTGCTGCTGGAATGCGGTGGTCACAAGATACTGGTGGACACGGGGGTTGGGCCCAAGGACAACCTGCGGGACAAAGAGATGTATGGCTTGGTGCCCAGCAGGCTCATGCGAAGCCTCAAAGCGCTGGGATTGGGGCCGCGTGACATCGACGCCGTTGTGTTGTCTCATCTGCACTTCGCCCACGCGGGTGGCGCAACGCGCATGGACCGGATGGGCGACATGGTGCCTTCGTTCCCCAAGGCGACATACTACGTCCAGCGGTCGGCATGGGAAGACGCCCAAAATCCATCGGTTCGGCAGGCTGACGTGTTTCGGACCGATGACTTCACGCCAATCGCCGAGCGGGGACAATTGGAATTGCTGGACGGCGACACCGAGCTGTTCCCGGGTCTGAGCCTGATCGTAACGGATGGCCATTCAAAGGGGCACCAGATCGCGGTTTTCAGCCACGGCGGAGAGCGGATCGTTTATCTGGGCGACCTGGTCCCGACGCCGCACCATCTCTGGCCGACGGTGCTATCGTCTTTCGATTACGAACCCGAACAGACGATGTTGCAGAAGCGCGACATCCTGGCCGAGGCGGAGAACAAGGGTTGGTTGATGGTATTCCCTCATGGCAACGAGACCAGGGCTGGATACTTGCAGCGGGGTAAGGACAACGATATGGCGTACCTTCGCCCGGTTGAGTTTTAGAGCGGGATTGTTGTTAGCACTGACTTGCCGTCGAGTTCGACCAGACGCGCATCAGCGATGGTGTTTGCCAGGTCGCGCTCAACGTGAGTATGCACCCTGACGTAGTGATCCGTTAGACCGCTCCAACGGATGGTGGAGCCATCGGGTTCACGGCGGCCCGTTTCCCACAATACGGGCCGCACGTGTCCGATGACGCTGCTACGGTAGTTAGTGAACGCGGCGGTGGCGGTGGAGTTCATCTCGGCGACCCGGACGCGTTTCTCGTCCGGAGGAACCTGGCCCGGGAGGTGATCGGCGGTGGTGCCTGGCCGACGTGAATACGGGAAAACGTGGATGTCGGCGAATTGCATAGCCTCAGCGAACGCCAGACTCTCGGCGTGAGCCGGGGTGTCTTCGCCGGGGAAGCCGACGATGATATCGGTGGTGATGCTGGCGTCTGGAACGGTCGCCCGGATCAGACCAACGGCGCGGCGGAACTGGTCGCTGTTGTACCGGCGTCGCATAGCTTTCAGAATCGTGTCGCTGCCACTCTGGAGCGGGACGTGAAAATGGGGGCATAGCCGCGCATCTTTCCACAGGTCCAGCAACTCCGGGCTAATTTCGTGGGCCTGTAGGGAAGAAACCCGGAGGCGTGGCACGTCGGTTTCTTTCAAGATCCTGGTGAGCAGTCCGATCAGGTTCGTTCCGTCGAGGTCGAACCCGTAGGTGCCAAGCTGAGTGCCAGTAAGGGCGATCTCCTTGAATCCCCCGGCGACGTGCTGTCGGATGGTGGACACCAGGGTTTCGGGTGGAATGCTGCGCTCACGACCCCGCACTTTGGGCACGATGCAATAGGCGCAGACCTGGTCGCAGCCCTCCTGGATTTTGAGCATCGCCCGGCTCCGGCGGAGGATGCCCGCGGTGGTGTCGGGGACAATGGGAGCGGGTGTCGGCTCGCCGATGCGCTTCGACAGTTCGGCGATGGCAAGGTCGGCCAGCGTGGGTTTGTCGGAATTGCCGACGACCAACGACACCTCCGGCATACCGCGGAGTTCATCGGCGGCGCGTTGAGGGTAGCATCCTGCGGCCACCACGATGGCGTCGGGGTTGGACCGGCGCGCCGCGCGCAAGGCCTGTCTTGCTTTGGAGTCGGCGGTGGCGGTTACGGTGCAGGTGTTGACGACGATGATGTCGGCGTCTGAATTGTGGTCCACGATACGGCATCCGGCCTGAACGAACTGGCGAGCCAAGACCGCGCTGTCGGCCTGGTTCAGCTTGCAGCCGTGGGTCTCGATGGCGACCGTCCCCGTGATTGGTGCGTCTGCCGGGCGTGCTGGAGGAGCGCGAAAACCACCAATCAAAGGAATGTGGACAGTTTGACCAGATCCCATGCTTCACGCCTCGGGATTGGCCGTTGGGTCGTTTGGGTTCAGTCCCGCCGGAGCGGAATCAGCGCTTGGGATATGGGCTACCAAACGCTCGACAGCCTCGCTCAAGTCATCCATGGCGAGAAAGAGGTAGTCGACCCGGCTGCGGCGGTCGCGCACGCGTTCTGCGGTGTCGGCCCAAGCTGACAGGTGGTCGAAAGCGTCGCGGATGTAACGGTCGCGCTCTTGGTCTCCGAGGCGACGCACGAAGTCTTTCAGCTCCGCGTCAGATTCTGCGGGTTCACCGTGCCACAAAGCGACCCCTCGGGCGGCGGCTACCAAGCTGCCCCAGAGCAAATCTTCGGCCTGATTCCATTGCCCTCTGGACATGGTGTCCTGGGCCGAACCCAAGAGCCGTAACGCCTGGCTACGGTAGCGGGTGAGGCGAGTTTCCAAAGTTTGGCTGGGTTGGGTGTTGTTCTGGAGCATGGCGACCTTTCGATTCTAGCATAGGGTGATTCGCGCAGCGCCATTCGATTATCGGTGCAAACAGGGTTGAGGGCGTGGCTAGCGCGCAGGCGCGGGCAGGTCCCAGCGGAGGAATTTGTGGTAGCGTTCGCCGTCAATCCAGGGAAGGAGGTTGATGACAATGTCTTCAGGGTGAGGGACATCGCCCTGACGTTGGGCATTGTCCAGGCAGCGGCGGAGGTTACCGAAGGTGGGGAGGCGGCAGCCGGCACGAACGAAGCGCTCGATGACGTCGGCGGGTTCGGGAGGTTGGTCGGTGTCCCATTCGTCGCTGACGGCTTCGGCGATGCGTCGGAGCTTGATGATGGTGAGTTCGAGGGCGAACCTGCGCTTGAGGACGTTGATACGGCGGCGGATTTGGGAGATTGTCATGGGATTGCCTCGGACGGGGGTTTTTTACATGGATAAAGGGGATAAACGGGATGGAACCGCCAGAGGCGGACCTGCGGCAGGATTGGGGATTGGGGTGGGATGGTGGAGATTTTGGCGAAATCCCGCTCATTTCCGCTCATTTCTGTTCATTTGAGTAGGACGTTGGGGTGGGACTTGGGGGTGAATGGTGGCGGTTTGGGCGGTTTTGGGGGTGATATTCACGGTTTTGGCGGGCATTTGAGGGGATTTGGGGGAGCGGCGTTTGGGAGTTCGGTGTTTGGATGTGGGCATTGGATGGCTCGGGGCCTGGGTGGCGGTTGGATTTGGGGTATCAGTTAATTATGGTAAGGATGGGCGAAAAGTGGGGGCAAGGGGGAAATGTCATTGGCAGTGGAAAAGAGCAGAGACGCGATTGCCTGGAGAATCGAACGGCCCTGTAATTCGCGGGCCGGGCTTGCTTGTCGGCTGCAGAATCAGGGCAATCGCATTTGGAATTTACAGACTCGTCACTCCGGCGAAAGCCGGAGTCCAGAGGCCGCAGGATGAAGACAACGGTTGCGAAACAGCCGATTTCAGGCACTGGATACCGGCATCCGCCTATGGCGGACATCTGCGACTTTGGCCGGTATGACGGTAGCCGGGAGGGCCGGACCAAAGTGCCAAAGTCGAAATGCGATTGCCCTGGCTACAGGATCATCTCAGTGGCGGTTCGGTGATTGGTTGGGTAAACTGCGTCGGGGTTTGAGTCCAAAATGTGATATCTGGTGGCGGTATGTCTGGAAATTCGGTTAGTCCTTTTCGGCACGTGGCCTACCCGGTGCGCGTATATGCCGGCGATGATGCAATATCCAACCTGAAGCGGGAGGTGGACCGACTTGGCGTCAAGCGGCCATTCGTCGTTTGCGGGCAGTCGGTGGCGCGGCGCACCGACCTGTTGGAAAGGGTTCGCGATGCGCTAGGCGGCGAACCCGCCGGCGTATTTGACGGGGTGCAGACCGGATCGCCCGAAGCCGCCGTGCAGGAAGGGTCGCGGATGGCGCGAGAAGCGGACGCGGACGGGGTAATCGCCGTGGGCGGCGGCAGCGCGGTGGTTACGGCAAGGGCGATCATCATCATGCTGGCCGAGGGGGGCACGCCGCAGGACCATGCGACCAAGTATCCGCCCGGCCAGCCGCCGGTCAGTCCCCGCTTGATGCGACCAAAATTGCCCAACATATTGGTGCTCACCACGCCGACCACCGCGGCTACGCGGGCCGGAACGGCGATCATCGATGGGGAAACGGGGCACCGCCTGGAGATGTTTGACCCCAAGACGAGGCCGGCCAGCGTGATCTGGGATACGGAAGCATTGATGACGGCGCCATCGGAGCTTTGCATCAGCGCGTCCGGTTCGTTGTTCAGCGGAGTGGTCAGCGCTTTGCAGGCCCCGGTTGTGAACACGATGGCGACCGCCGATCTACTGGCGGCGTTGGGTCTACTGGTGGAAAACCTGCCGAGCGTTCGGAAAAATCAGGAGAATGGAGAGGCGCGATTGAACCTGTGCCTGGCATCGTTCATGTACAACCGGGCGTGGGACACCGGTGCAAGTGGTTCCGCGTTGGGCGTGGTGAGCGCGCTGGCGCATAGCCTGGATACTCGTTACCCCGAGTGCAGCCACGGGGCGGCGTATTCGATCACCACGGCGCCGGGGATGCGATACAACCGGAGCCACAACGTGAGCGGTCAGGCGCGGGTTGCGGACGCTTTGGGGGTGCGAGAACCCGGTGCCGATGATGAGACCGCTGCCGAGTCAGCGGCTGACGCCGTGGCTGGGTTCTTCGAAGCGATCGGGATGCCGGGCGCCCTGAGGGATGTGGGCGTTCCGGTTGACGGGATCACTGAAATCGCCGAGGACGCGATGACGGATTTTGGGCTGCACCGGAACATCAGGCCGGTGGCAGGTGTGGAGGAACTGGAAGCGGTGCTGAGGGAAGCGTGGTAGAGATCAGTTCTAGCGCAGCGCTCCGTCCTTGGAATGGGCCGGCAATTTGGATTATGAGGCGGGCTATGGCTAAACGATTACATTCGAGCGGAGTCGTACGCCAGGTCCCATTGAGCGGCTTTACAGTTTGGGAAACTTGGCAGTTCCGATAATCTCGGACAATTCCGAGATTTCCCATTCAGCAAGCAGGGTTTCCAGTTCGTCAAGGATTCTAAATGGCGCATTAAAATCAGCTCGGTTGGCACTGCCAATTTGTACTGCGGATGCGCCGGCTAACAAGTACTCTACTACGTGCCGACCAGACGCAATTCCGCCGACCCCAATCACAGGGACGTCAACAACTTGAGACGTTTTGTGTACCAGAGCCAAAGATATCGGCCGGAGTGCGGAGCCAGACAATCCGCCATAACCAGCCCCGAGATGCATCTCCCGCGAATCTACGTTAATACGCATCGCGGGCATAGTGTTGGATATCGTCAAAGCGTCGGCACCTGCCTCGACCGCGGCCTTCGCTATCTCCGTAATATCCGGAACGTTTGGCGATAATTTAGCCCAAATAGGAAGATCCGTTTGCTGCCGGACGCCCGCGACCGCAGTTGCAGTGTGGCATGCGCGGTGGCTGAACATAGCACCATCTTGGACGTTAGGGCAGCTGAGATTCAACTCTATGGCAGCAAAGCCGTCGACGCCTCGCGTAAACGAGGCTATCTGTTCCCAGTGTTCGGGTTCGTGAGCCGCAATGCTGAGTACTATGTTGGCGTCCATACTAGCCCATTTAGGAGCCAAATTGGACATCGCAAACCTGATACCGGGATTGTTGAGACCATATGAGTTCAAAAGATGAAACTCGGTCTCGACAACTGACTCAAACGGGGTCGGAAAAATATGAGGGGGATCATTTCCCTCTCGCCCGCAAAGGGTGAGAGTCTTGGGCAAGACTGCCCCTAATTTTCCCAGAGGAAAATCAGTTTGACCTTCTCCGTAGCCTTTTTTTCCGAACGTTCCGGACGCGATCATGATCGGGTTTCGGAGCACGAAACCACCGTCATGATTCGGGGCTAAATCCACTGAAAGCGCAACTGGGGCAGACACGTTGGCCTCTTTTCAATTCAAAAATATGAAATTTTGATACAAAAGAATATCATGGCATCTAATCGATGACAAATGAAGACCTAAAGCCGTAGCTAGAGAGACGGAGATTATGGCTGGGCGAGTATACACTCAGCCCAGCCATAATCGTGGAGCACCGGATTTGCACGTGCCGTCAGAGCGCCGGCACATCCTCGCCTTCTTCGTCGAAGGGCGAGAAGATCCGCGATGCCGTGGCTTCGACCTCCCGGTCCACTTCCGAATCGGATTCGGTGAGGGATTGGGCGCGTCGGAGGAGTTCGTCCTCCTCTTCGGCGGTACGGATCTGGTAACCAGCATCGTCCATGCCGGAGCCTGATGCGAATGGAGATGCCGGCTGCCCGGAAATGAGCTCTTCGTCGATGACGTCCTGAGGCATATCCAGAGCGGCTGCCCTTTGCACGGGATCGAATTCGCTGGGGAATCCTCCGTCGCCGGAGAGCCAGGCCGGAGCGAGCACGTCGTCGTCGTATTCGTCGAAGGCCTCCATGAGCGCCAGCGTCTCTTCCGAGGCGAGCAAAGACTCAAGGCGTGCCGGGATGAGCCGACCGATGATGACGTTTTCCTTGAGGCCGCGGAGCCAGTCGCGATCGCTGGCGACGGCGGCCATGGTGAGCACCTTGGTGGTTTCCTGGAAGGACGCCTTGGACAGGAAGCTGTCGGTGGTCAACGCCGCCTTGGATACGCCAAGCAACAGAGTCTTGGCGGTGGCGGGTTCGCCGCCCTCGGCGAGGACGCGATTGTTCTGGTCCTGGAACCGGAACTTGTCAACCACGTCTCCGGGGATGAACTCCGTGTCGCCGGCGGTTTCAACCTGTACCCGGCGAAGCATCTGGCGGAGGATGACCTCGATGTGCTTGTCGTGGATGCTGACGCCCTGGGAGCGATAGACTTCCTGGACCTCATCAACGAGGTAATGCTGCAAGCCCTCGAGGCCGCGGATGTCCAGCAGTTCCCGCAGGTCCAGCGGGCCGTCCACCAGCGCGTCGCCAGCCATGACCATCTGGCCATCGTTGACCCGTAGGGTCATCTGTGAGCTGATGTCGTAAGAGCGGGATTCTTCCTCGCGCCAGACGACGGTGACGCCGTCGGCAGAGATTTCCACTTCTCCCTGGTAGTCGGATCGGATTTCCTGGACGATGTTGGCGCCGGCGAGGGCGTTCTCCGCGCCATCGGCGGAGGCCGGAGCGTCCGGGTTTAGGACGACGGCGAGGAGGTTGCCTTCGGCGATGGGCTCGCCGGGCTGCACGAGTCGAATGGCGCCCTCGGGCAGCCTATAGTCGTGGCGCTCCTCGTCGTCGTAGGTGACGCGGATACGGCGGGAGCCGTTGGCGTCCTCTTCGATTGACGCGATGCCATCGATGTGGGTCAACACGCCGGCGCCCTTGGGCGGGCGAACTTCGAACAGTTCCTGCACCCGGGGCAGACCGGTGGTGATGTCGGACCCGGCGATACCACCGGTGTGGAAGGTACGCATGGTTAGCTGGGTGCCGGGTTCGCCGATGCTCTGGGCAGCGATGACCCCGACGGCCTGGCCGATTTCTACCAGTTCACCGGTGGCGGGCAGGCGGCCATAGCACATCTGGCAGATGCCCCGAGGGGTCTGGCAGGTGAGGGGAGACCGCACCGGGATCCGGTCGATGCCGGCGTCCTTGATCTGCTCGGCGATCACCTCGTCGATCATTTCGTTGCGGTCGACGATGATCTCACCGCTTTGCGGGTCGGCGATTACGTCGCCGGCCATGCGCCCGATGATCCGCTCAGTCAAAGTGCTGAGATCGAAGTCGTTGGGCCGAGGCTGGACGTAGAAAGGCTCAGCGAACTCACAGTCATGGTCGCGAACGATGACTTCCTGAGAGACGTCAACCAAACGGCGCGTGAGATAGCCGCTGTCGGCGGTGCGCAGCGCGGTGTCGGTCAGACCCTTGCGTGCGCCGTGAGTGGAGATGAAATACTCGAGAGCGGTAAGGCCCTCGCGGAAGCTGGATTTCACCGGGCGCTCGATGATGCGGCCTTCCGGGTCGCTCATCAGGCCGCGCATACCGGCCATCTGCTTGATCTGCGAGATGTTACCCTTGGTGCCGGAAGCGGCCATGACGCCGACGCCGCCGTAGTTGGCGAGCTCTTCCTGGACGACGCGCTGCATATCATCAGACGCCTGGGTCCAGGTTTCAATGACGCGTTCGTACTTCTCGTCATCGGTCATCATGCCCATCATGAAGTTGTCCTCGTGCTCGGCAACCTTGTTGGTGGCCTCTTCGAGGATGGCGCGCTTGCGCTCCGACACCTGGATGTCGTTGATGGCGATGGTGATACCGGACTTGGTGGCGTAGTAGAAGCCGATTTCCTTGATCCGGTCGAGGACGCGGGCCGTTTCCTCGTTGGAGAGGGTGCGGTGGAGCTCGGACGTCAAGTCCTTGATCGCGCCGCGGTCCATCAGGACGTTTTTGTATCCCAACGATTCGGGGACGGCTTCGTTGAATATCAGACGGCCCATCGTGGTTTCGATTTTTTCGCACTTGCCCGGCACGCTTAGTACCGTGATGGGTGCGCGCAAATCGATTTGACCGTCCGAGTAGGCAATACGGGCTTCGTGGATGTCGTAGAAGATGGATCCCGCTCCGGTGGCGTCCGGAACCAACTCGGTCAGGTAATAGCAGCCCATGACCATGTCCAGAGTCGGGGCCACCAACGGTTCGCCGGACGCCGGCGACAGCATGTTGTTGATGCTGAGCATCACGGTACCCGTCTCGTTGACCGCCATAGCGGACAGCGGGACGTGGACGGCCATCTGGTCACCGTCGAAGTCGGCGTTGAAGGCTGAACATACCAACGGGTGAAGCTGGATGGCGCTGCCTTCGATCAGCACCGGCTTGAAGGCCTGGATGCCCAGGCGGTGAAGGGTGGGCGCGCGGTTCAACATCACCGGGCGGTCTTTGATCACGTCCTCAAGGATGTGCCAGACTTCGGGCGACGAACGTTCGACCATGCGCTTGGCGGCCTTGATGTTGGGCGCCAGGGCACTGATTACCAGGCGGTGCATGACGAACGGCTTGAACAGCTCGAGGGCCATGCGTTTGGGCAGGCCGCACTCGTCCATTTTGAGTTCAGGGCCCACCACGATGACGGAACGCCCGGAGTAGTCCACGCGCTTGCCAAGGAGGTTCTGCCGGAAGCGGCCCTGCTTGCCCTTGAGCAGGTCGCTCAGGGATTTGAGCGCGTGGTCGCGCTTGCCCTTCACGGCTTTGCCCTGGCGGCCGTTATCTATGAGAGAGTCCACGGCTTCCTGCAGCATCCGCTTTTCGTTGCGGATCATCAGGCCCGGCGCACGCATGCTCGCGAAACGCTTGAGCCGGTGGTTCCGGGACAATACGCGGCGGTACAGGTCGTTGAGGTCGCTGGTGGCGAAACGACCGCCGTCCAGCTGGACCATGGGGCGGAGTTCAGGAGGGAGGACCGGCAGGACGGTCATAATCATGTCCTGCATGCGGTTTTCGCTGCGCCGGAAGGTCTCCAGGAGCCGCATGCGCTTGCCGGCCTTGGTGCGAATCTGGGCAGACGTCGCCCGCATCTCCAGTTCGGTGTAGTACCGTTCCTGGTCGAGGTCGGTGTCCATGAGCTTCAGGAACTCGAGAACGGGTTCCGCGCCCATGTCGGCGTCGAAGGAATCGCCCCAGAAAGGCTTGAGGCGGTCGTAGCGGCTGGTGGAAAGGATGGTGAGCCGGAGCCCGGCGGACCCACTGCGGGCGATGTAGAACTCGTCGGGAAGTTCGACCTCATCGCGCGCCCAGGCGGGGAGCTTGAGGTCATCCCAGACCCATTCGACATCGGCGCTGCGGAGCCGCTGAGAGGGGTCCCACCGAAGCCATCGCATGGCCTGAATGAGGTCCACAGCTTCCTTGCGACGCTCGGTGAGGGCGCGCAACAGGTAACCGTCGATGCTGCTGATCAGGTCCTGCAGCTTGAGCAGTTCGTCGCGCCAGATTCCGATTTCCTTCTGGCGCTCATCGTGGTCCGCGACTTCATCGATGCCATCGATGCGGCTTTCCAGCCTGGAGATGGCTTTGATGTCATCACTGTCCGGCTGTAGCCGTTCGAGCAGGGCAGAGAAGGCTGGAACGTTCCAACCGCGTCCTTCGGGATTGCTTTCGCTGCGGCGGTTGTTCCAAGTGCCAACCGATTCCCCGATGTCTACCAAAACTCCGTGGATCGTGTGGAGGTCATTGGCCAAGGACTCCCAAGAGCCACTGTCGCCGATTTGAGGGCCGGACCCGACAAAGATGGCATGGAGGTCATTCAGCGTGGGGACCAGCACCTCGTCGTCAACAGCGACGAGGTCTGCCAAGAGGATGTCGGAGGCGTCAGCCACGTCGTCCTGACGTTCTTCGGTGGGGTCATCCCGCCAAGCGGAGAACGCGGACACCACTGCCGTAGCATTGGAGTTCAGACGCTCGATATTGTGGGTGATCGAAGTGGGACCGTGGTAGAAGCGAGATATAGCAGCAGCCACCGGGTCGCCGTCGACCGCCAGCACTGACAGCCGTTCCGGGGACTCCAGGTCCTCGGCCTGCAGGACGTTGAGTCCAACGGTCATGATGGCGGCGTGGGCGGCGGCGCTGATTTCAGCAACTTCCCGCACGGATTGGAGCGCTTCGGAGTAATCTTCGTCGCTATCGGGTTCCGTGGCTGACAGGCGAGCCAAGGCCGACCGGGTATTGGCGACTGCGTCGCTCAGACGGCCCGGGAGATCGCCCAAGGCGCCGGCGGCTTCGTTGCGGCGGTTTTCCAAGTCCCAGTCCGCGATGCGGTTGGCAAGGCTTTGCAATGAGCCGTCGGCAGTTGGAATCAGGCCGTTGCGAATCCGTTCGACCTCACTTTCGTGAAGCTCAAACTGTTCGCGCATCAGATCGACGTCGACCTGGTTGATGACGTAGGCCGAATAGTACAGCACGCGGGTGAGGTCGGACAGCTTGAGGTCGAGGTTAAGGCTCATCACGCTGGGCGTGTTTTTAACGAACCAGATGTTGGCTACCGGCGCAGCCAGGGCGATATGCCCAAGCCGCTGACGGCGCACGTTGGAGCGGGTGACCTCAACGCCGCAGCGGTCGCACACCACGCCCTTGTACTTTTGGCGCTTGTATTTGCCGCACTGACATTCCCAGTCCTTGGTGGGACCGAAGATTTTTTCGCAGAACAGCCCGTCCTTTTCGGGGCGCTGGGTCCTGTAGTTGATGGTCTCGCCTTTCTGTACCTCACCGGAGGACCACCCACGGATCTGTTCCGGGGAAGCGATGGAGATACGAATGGCGTTGAAGTCGGAGGAGGTAGTGGCTTCGCGACTGTCGAGCATCCTGACCATGTTTTAGTTCACCTCCGAAGCAAAGAGATAGTCGTCTTCGCCGGGCAATCCCAGGCTGGCGTCATCCTGTTCTTCCTCTTCTTCCAGACGCACGTTGAGGCCCAGACTCTGGAGCTCTTTGAGCAGCACGTTGAAAGATTCGGGAATTCCGGGCTGACTGATGGGGTTGCCCTTGACGATGGATTCATAAGTGTTGACCCGACCGGTAACGTCGTCGGACTTGATGGTTAGAACCTCCTGAAGGTTATGGGCGGCGGAATATGCCTCGAGCGCCCACACTTCCATTTCTCCGAACCGCTGGCCGCCGAACTGGGCTTTACCGCCCAACGGCTGCTGCGTGATCATGGAGTACGGGCCGGTAGACCTGGCGTGGATCTTGTCCTCCACCAGGTGGATCAGTTTGAGCATGTAGATGCTGCCCACGGCGACCGGCTGGTCAAAGGGTTCACCCGACCGGCCGTCGAAGAGCCGGAACTTGGCGAACGTAGGCGGCGAAATCAGGCGTTGGCGATGCACGTCCAAGGCAAGTTGGTGCATTTCACTGACGGACAGGCCGTCGGGGTTCTCGCCGGCCACGTCCCGGAGCCACAGGTAAAGACAAGCTTCGCGGGCTTTGCCGGGCTGGTCTTCGTCGAATATGGTCTCGGGATCATAGCCCTGTTCCCTGAGCCAGTCGTACACCATGGCCGTATCTACGACACCGTCGAGGTCGCCGTTGATGTTGGCCGCGGCGGCCTGTTCGCCAAACCACCAGCGAGCCAGAGAATCTTCGATGTGGTCGTCGTCGGCGCCTTCGAATACGGGGGTGAGGGCCTGGAAGTTGAGGCCGCGGGCGGCCCAACCCAAATGGCTTTCCAGCACCTGCCCCAAGTTCATGCGGGAAGGCACGCCGATGGGGTTCAGGATGATGTCGACCGGGGTGCCGTCCGGAAGGAAGGGCATGTCTTCCTCGGGAAGGATGCGTGACACGACGCCCTTGTTACCGTGGCGGCCGGCCATCTTGTCGCCGACGGAGATCTTGCGGGTCTGGGCGACCCAAACGCGGATAGCCTCGTTGACGTCCGGAGGGAGGGTGTCCCCAGGCTCTTCGTCGCTCTTCTTTTCGCGGCTGAGGGTTTTGACACCAATGACCTTGCCCCTCTGGCCGTGGGGTACGCGGAGGGAGGTATCTCGCACGTCCTTGGATTTTTCACCGAAGATTGCCCTGAGCAGGCGCTCCTCAGCGGTCATTTCGGTTTCGCCCTTGGGAGTCACCTTGCCGACCAGGATGTCGCCCGGGCCGACGTCGGCGCCGATGCGGATGATGCCGCGCTCGTCGAGGTCGCGCAGGTTACCCTCGCCGACGTTGGGGATGTCGCGAGTGATTTCCTCGTCGCCCAACTTGGTGGAGCGACTCTCGACTTCGTACTTTTCAATGTGCACCGAGGTGAACTGGTCATCCTTCACCAGGCGTTCGCTGATGATGATGGCGTCTTCGTAGTTGTAGCCCTCCCACGACATGAAGGCAACGAGGACGTTTTGGCCGAGGGCCAACTCTCCGCCGTCCGTGGATGAACTGTCGGCAAGAGCGTCGCCGACGCGGACATAGTCGCCTTTCTGCACTACGGGCCGCTGATTCAAACAGGTCCCCTGGTTGGTGCGGGCGAATTTGATCAAGCGATGGGAGTGTTCCCGACCGGAGTCATCGGCCACCACGATCGCGTTTCCGTTGGCGGACACAACCGACCCTTCGACACGGGACAACAGTACCTGTCCGCTGTCGCGGGCCACTCGGCTTTCGATGCCGGTTCCCACCAACGGAGCCTGAGGCTGGAGCAAAGGCACTGCCTGCCGCTGCATGTTGCACCCCATGAGGGCGCGGTTGGCGTCGTCGTGCTCGAGGAAGGGTATCAGGGCCGCCGACACGCTCATGATTTGGAGCGGCGACACGTCGGCAAACTCGACGCTATCGGGAGAGGCGAGCCGGTAGTTGTCGCCTTCGCGAACCTCGACCAAGTCGTCGGTGAACTGATAGAGATGGTCGAAGCTGGAATTGGCCTGGGCGATTCGGAAACGCTCTTCCAGATCGGCCGTCAGATACCGTACGTTCCCGGGTCGAATGTCCACGAAGGGAACGACGTCTATCACGGTATCGGCGGACAGCCGGCCCAACCGACGCATGTGGTCCGCCGTGATGGCCTCGCCGGCCCGGACGATGATCTCGCCCTTGCGGGTAGTGACGTCATCGGTAACGATGTGGCCGGTGGGATCGAAATAACCGGGGAAGCCGGGCGTTTTGCAATCGCCCAGCCAGAGTTGCTTGATGACGGGCCAGTAAGGGGTCTCGATGAAGCCCAATCGGTCGATGCGCGCGTAGGCGGCCAAGCTGCTGAGCAGGCCGATGTTTGCGCCTTCGGGGGTTTCAATGGGGCAGATCCGGCCGTAGTGGGAGGCGTGAACGTCGCGGACGTCGAATCCGGCGCGTTCGCGGGTGAGACCGCCGCGTCCGAGGGCGGACAAGCGCCGCTTGTGGGTGAGCTCCGCCAAGGGGTTGGTCTGGTCCATGAATTGGGAAAGCTTGTCGCCGCCGAAGAACTCGCGGATCGCGCCGGTGACCGGCCGCACGTTGACCAACTTGGCGGGTACGGCGTCCTCGGGTTTTTCCAAACGACCGACGCGGTCCTGGAACATTCGGTGCATGCGAAGCAGCCCGATACGCACCTGGTCTCGCATCAGTTCGCCAGCGACGCGAACGCGGCGATTACCAAGGTGGTCGATGTTGTCGCGGGGGTCTTCGTTGCTGGTGTGGTTTTCGATGAGCGCGTACAGCGTATCGATGATGTCGTTGAGGTCCAAAACCCGCCGTTCCGGCAAAGCAATTCCGGGCAGGTTGAATCGGACCTGGTGCATATTGCCGTTGGGGCCGGTGTCGATTTCAGTAACCACGCCCACGATCCAGGAAGCTCGAGCACGCACCGGCGTCAGTCGCCAGGACTGGGTCGGGCCCTGGCTTTGTCGTTCGGCGTAGATCAGTTGACCGACCTCAACAATGCTGTCTTCTGCCAGGAAACGGTTTTTCAGGATACTGACCTCGCCGGAGGAGATGGCATCATCTGAGGCGGTGCCAGTGGCAATCTGCTGCGTCGATATGGCGACCGGATCGCCCAGCGTTTCGGTAACGAGCGCCCGAACACTGACGGGCAGCCCGTCTTCGTCGGATCCCTCGAAGGCCGACAGAACTGTCCCGACGTTGGCGGCGTCCATGCAGGAGACATGGGCCGGGACCGTCTCGTCAGACGATTCAGCGAACAGGTCCAATGGCTCGATGAGCCGTTCGGCCGTACGCATCAAATAGCCGTAGGTGACGAGAGCGTCGGTATCCCGTTCGGACAGGATGCGCTGTTCAGCGCCGCATGCTTCAAAGATTGCCGTGGGAGAAACTCCCTGGCCTTCAGCAGCGTATTGCTCGCGAACGAATTCAAGGATGGTTTTCTGCGATTCGGTGAGTATCTGGGCAGTGGAACGGCCGAGGCGTTGGTCCACCTTTATACGTCCCACTTCGCCGAGATCGAAACGTCGACCGTCGAAGAAGTGATTCATGACAAAGGTGCATGCTGCGTCAACCTGCACTGCCGGCTCACCGGGCCGGAGCCACTTGTACAGGTTGCGTTGTGCCAGCCCGATCCGGAAAGATTGCTCGCGATTGTAATCGCGGTCCGGATGGATGCGGTCCCACAGCGACCTTAACTCCTCCTCCCGAGGGTTGTAATCCCGGTCGGCAGCGGGTTCGACCCCACCGACGAAGGGCCGACAGTCGTGAAAGTCGATGTCTGAGAAGAGGGCGCGCATTTCCTCGGCGCTGACGATGCCCAAGGCATGGAGGAACGTGGAAACGCCCATCCTGCGCCGGCGGTCGACGCTCACGGTGATGGTTTCCGGCAAGTTGCGCCGGCGAGCGTAGTAATGGGTCCAGGTGGACAGCTCGATGCGAGCGCCACGGCTGGCCGAGATTCGCCCCTTGTAGTACCAATTTTCCAGCTTCCCACACTCGGGGCAGGCAGGATCCTGGGACAACTCGCGCTCGTAATAGACCCCGGGGGCTCGCTGGAGCTGACTGACCAGGACCCGTTCGGCGCCGTTGATGATGAAGGTGCCGGTGTCAGTCATCATGGGCACGTCGCCGAAGAAAATGTCGGACTCGGTGATTTCGCCGGTTTCCTGGTCGCGCAGTTGGGCCTTGACGTACAGAGGCTGAGAAAAGGTAATCTCGCGTTCCCGACACTCCTCAGGGGAGTAGGGCGGGTCGTCAAACCAGTGGTCCAGGAAATAGAGTTCGAAGCGCTCGGCTCGTCGCGAGGCTTCGCCGTTGGCGAAACGCCGGGTAATTCCGGCGACGATTGGCGAACAATCGCGGAAGGTTTCCGCCAAGCCATTGGTCTTGAACCAGTCAAAGGATTCAATCTGGCTGCGGATCAGGTTCGGTACGTCAAGGGCGTTCGCGATGTCGGAATCGGAGTACGTCTTGACATCGCGGGCGGTCAACCCGCGATCGTTTCGGCCTGAGCGTTTACGGGTAAGCACCATAGTATCGACACTCCTGGCGGGTACGGGGAATTAAGCGAACACGACCTGCCCCGCATGACATTTGGACAGACACGACGAAACGGCCCGCCGCGAACGGCAAGCCGAGACAAGGGTGGTTCAGGTCAAGGGGTGCAGGTTAGAAAACGAGGCGATGGCGACGACTATCATGTTCAGTTAACGATAGGCTTACTCTACACGTGAACGGTTATTTTGTCAATTGACACCGTTCACCAAAGCGGCGGATTTCGACGTTTTCGCTCCGTTTATCCGCCGCCGGCGCGAACCTCCAGGCTGGGTTTGGTCATCTCCTCGGGATTCAGCAGTTCGTCCAGTTCCGACTCGGAGAGGGAGGTTTCGGCGCGTGCCACTTCGCGGATGGTTTGCCCTGTATCCGAGGCTTTCTTGGCGATCCCTGCGGCTGCGTCGTAGCCGATGGACGGGGCCAGTGCGGTGCCGAGCATCAGCCCTTTTTCCACCATCGCAGGGCCAGTACCCGTTGCGGTAATGCCGACCACGCATTGTTGCGCGAAATTGCGAGCGGAGGCCGACAGCAGGGAAACCGACTGCAACAGGTTGTACGCGGCCAGGGGCATCATGGTATTGAGCTCGAAATACCCGCCGGCCCCGGCGAGGGCTACCGCGGCATCGTTGCCCACGACGTGCGCCGAGACCTGGATCACAGACTCGGAGATGACCGGATTCACCTTACCCGGCATAATGCTGCTGCCCGGCTGGACTTCGGGGACGTTGATTTCGCCCAGTCCGGCACGGGGGCCACAGCCGAGGAACCGGATGTCGTTGGCGATTTTATGGAGGCTGATGGCCACGGTTTTAAGCTGGCCACTGGCCTCGACGATGCCGTCGAGAGCAGACTGGGCCTGGAAATGGTTGTCGGTTTCGCGAATCGTGACACCCGTCATCTGGGACAGGCGGGCGCAGGTGCGGCTGGATGCTTCCGGATGGGTGTTGACGCCGGTGCCGACCGCGGTACCACCCAGGGCGACCTCAGCGAGAGCCTGCTCGGCGCGGCGCACCCGGGCGATGCTGTACTCGGCCTGGCCGGCGTAGCCCGCGAATTCCTGGCCCAACCGCACGGGCGTTGCATCCTGCAGGTGCGTTCGGCCGGTCTTGACGATGGGCCAGAACTCGTCGGATTTTTCCTGCAAAGCGGCGCGCAACTCTTCGAGGGCGGGAATGAGATCTTCCTTCATGCCGAGGAGCGCGGCCAGATGAATGGCCGTAGGGATCACGTCATTGGAGCTCTGGCCCAGGTTGACGTTGTCGTTGGGGTGCACCAGGCGGGAACCAAGGTCGCCGCCCAGGATCTGGGAGGCGCGGTTGGCGATGACCTCGTTGGCATTGGTATTGGTGGAGGTTCCCGAGCCGGTTTGGAATATGTCGAGCACGAAGTGTTCATCATGCTTGCCGTCGGCCACTTCCTGTGCCGCTTGCACTATGGCGTTGCCAATGGTGGGATCGAGGGCGCCGAGATCCATGTAGGTCTGGGCGCAGGCCAATTTGATGAGGCCCAGGGCGCGGATGAACTGGCGCGGGAAACGGAGGTCGCTGATGGGGAAATTGAGCACGGCCCGCATGGTGGAGGCTCCATATAGCGCATCCGCGGGCACCTGCATTTCACCCATAGAGTCGCGTTCGATTCGAGTGTTGAGGGTGGTCATGTCCTAATGCCGTCCTTGGAGAGGGTTGTGGTGGGGAGATTTGCGGGTTAGCAATGATGAAATCGTGCGTGGGAGCAACGGTTGGGTTGAGGCTACTTGCCTTCCTTGATAAATTCGGCCACGCGTTCCGCGATCATGATGGTGGTGGCGTTGGTGTTGGCCCGGATAACGTCGGGCATTACCGAGGCGTCCACCACGCGAATGTTCCGCATTCCGTAGACGTGGCAATACTGGTCTACCACGGCGTCCAAGTCGGACCCGGGGCCCATCTTGCAAGTCCCTGACGAGTGATGTTGGGTATAAGCGTTGCGCAACATCCACTGATCCAGGGCGGAATCGGACGCCAAATCATCGTCAGTGGGAGACAACCTTTCGGCGACGAACTCGCGGAACGTGGGCTGTTCAGCAATCTGCAAACCCAGACGCACCGCGGCGCGCATCCGCTGGCGATCTACAGGATCGGAAAGATAGTCGTAGAACAGGTCCGGTTGGACGTGGGGGTCGGTGGACGCCAGGCGCAGCCGGCCGGCGGTAGAAGCATTTTGCAAAGCCGCGCTGAACCCGAAGTGGAAATCGTCGGATTCGATGTTGACGCTGGCCGGACGGTGCTCGCTGGTCATTAGGAGAGGCGCCAGTTGGATGTCCCCGCGAGTGCCGGTGCCTTCCGGGCTGTATCGCAGGCCAACCTGAATGCTGGGAGAGTCCAGGTCGGGAGGGTCGCCGATACCCCGGAACAGGCTGAATACCGCTGGGTGGTCCCGGAGGTTCTCGCCGACTCCGGTCAGTTCGTGGATCAACGGGATGCCCATTTCCCGGAGGTGGTCGGCGGGGCCGACGCCGGACAACAGCAGGATCTGCGGGGATGCTATGGCGCCACCGCTGAGGATGATCTCGTCTCCAAATACCTCGAATATGTCTCCGCCGCTTTCAGCCTCGATGCCGACAGCCGTTTTTCCCTCGAACAGGATGCGACGGACCACCACGCTGCCGCGAACGGTCAGGTTCAGCCGGTGGCGAGCCATGGACAGGTAGGTGAGTGAGGTGCTCATACGCACGCCGTCGATGTTGTTCAAGGGGCGCGCGGCGATGCCGTTGGAATCGGGATGGTTCTGATCGGGGTCCTCCGGGAAACCCAGGGCCCGGCAGGTATCGTAAAAAGCCTCAGCGACGGGGAGCCATTCTTCGCGCTTGTAGCGCCGCACTGGGATGGGTCCGCTGTCTCCGTGGAAGTCGTCGCCGGAGAAATCGAGGTCGTTCTCGAGGCGTCGGAAATATGGGAGCACCTTGGTGAACGACCACTCGTCGTTACCCCAGATGGCCCAGTTGTCATAATCTTCCGGAACGCCGCGGAAGAGCACCTGGCCGTTGATGCTGCTGGACCCGCCCATGGCTTTGCCACGGGGAATGATGATGGGTTCTTCCTGTTGCGGAGTTCCCCGCGCGTTGTAACCCCAACTGTGTGGTCCGTAGGCCGAACGCCAGACGTTGTTGCCCTGCTTCAGATCGACCGGAAGGTGATCGAAGTCGGGATAGTCCGGTCCGGCCTCAAGAAGTAAAACGGAGACGTTCGGGTCTTCGGTGAGCCGAGAGGCGAGGGTGCAGCCAGCCGAGCCTCCGCCAACGATGATGAAATCGTAGTTCATGACAATCCTCGGTGAACAATGCTAACGGTTTGTCTATGCCGGAAAATTGAGTAACCGGGCAGGTAAAGATCGCGCCGTTCCGTTTTTGGCAGTCCGCCTGAATCACAAATCGCAACAATCCAGGAGACAGTTGAAGAAATCAATATCATCGATACCGGGCAGAGTCTCGTTGTGGACGTCGGCCAGATGCTTCATGATGCGCGGGGTGTTCATGGGGATGAGGAGCGTGGTGGCGTTGATGCTGATGATGCCGATCATGCGGTAGTCCTGGAAACGTCCGCCGGCTTGATCCTGCTGGTCGCATCGGAGGCAACGAATGGTGATCTGATCGTCCCGAGCGTCGTAAATCAGACGGATCAGGGGCGAGCCATGCAGGCTGGTGTCATACATCTGACCGTTGCCGAAGCGGTCGGGCCCCATGGGTTCCGAAACAAGGGAATTCGTCCAGCCCTCGGGAGGATAGACGACCCGATTGCTCTCCTGGGGCATTGTTTCCACCTCATCCGTACTTTTGCTATTGAGTCGCCTGATTTTATCGTATTTGGCCTGAATGCGTCAGGAATCGCTGTGACGGCCGCTCGATTTAAGCGTCAGGGCGGGTTAGGTTCCCGCCCCGCTCCGGCATCAATGACTAACGCGCCCCGTTCATGCTGTTGCGGTCGACCGGGGCAGGTGGGAAACGCCGGAGGACAAATATTGGTCGATGCCGCGCGCGACATCACGGCCCTCTGCGATTGCCCAGACCACGAGGGATTGGCCGCGTACCATATCGCCGCCGGCAAACACGCCGGGCACGGACGTCATCTTGTTTTCATCAACCTGCACGTTCCCGCGCGCATCCAGATCCACGCCGAATTGTTCCAGCATCCCGCCGTGTTCAGGGTGCAGGAATCCCATAGCCAACAACACCAGGTCGGCGTCAACCGAGAACTCGCTGTCGGGTACCTCCGACATCTGGAAACGGCCGCTTTCTCCCTTGGTCCAGTCAACCCGGACCGCGTGGAGCTTGCTAATATGTCCGTTTTCTCCAGTGAGAGCCTTGGTGAGGATGTTGTAATCTCGGACACCGCCCTCTTCGTGGGCGCCGGAAGTGCGCAAGATCATGGGCCAATCGGGCCAGGGATTGTCATCGGGGCGGGTTTCGGGAGGCTCGGGGAGCAGTTCGAATTGGTGGACAATCTCCGCGCCTTGGCGGTGCGCGGTGCCCAGGCAGTCGGCGCCGGTGTCGCCGCCGCCGAGGATGATGACCCGCTTGCCCTCAGCGGTGATCTGATTGTCGATTGTCTCCCCAGCCAGCGTGCGATTCTGTTGGGGCAGGTATTCCATGGCGAAATGCACGCCGTCGAGTTCGCGCCCGGGCACGTCCAGATCACGCGCTTGAGTCGAGCCGCCGGTGAGGCACACCGCGTCGTATTCGCGCAAGAGTTGTTCCGCCGGATAGTTGATGCCGATGTTGACGCCGGTACGGAATTCGATGCCTTCGGCTTCCATGATCTCGACGCGGCGATTGACGACGGACTTCTCAAGCTTGAAATCGGGGATGCCCAGCATCAGCAGGCCGCCGATGTAGTCGGCGCGTTCGAATACCGTGACGGTGTGGCCGGCGCGGTTGAGTTGCTGGGCGGCGGCCAGGCCGGACGGGCCGCTGCCAACCACGGCGACGGTCTTGCCGGAACGGGTGGCCGGCGGCATTGGTTTGATCCAGCCCTGTTCGAAACCTCGGTCGCTGATTTCCTTCTCGATGTATTCGATGGTAACGGGATCAGCGTTGATGCTCAGTACGCAGGAGGCTTCGCAGGGCGCGGGGCAGATTCGCCCCGTAAATTCCGGGAAGTTGTTGGTGCTCAACAGCACTTCCAGCGCCCGTTCCCAGTTACCCAGGTACACCTGATGGTTGAACTCCGGGATGACGTTGCCAAGGGGGCATCCCATGTGGCAGAAAGGCACGGCGCAGTCCATGCACCGGCCGCCCTGCTCGGCGGCCTGCTCATCGGACCACCGGTGGTAGTACTCCCGATAATCTCCGACGCGTTCTGCCGGGGGCCGACGGTCCGGGCCGAACCGCCCGAACTCCATGAATCCCGTGACTTTGCCCATTATTAGACCGTTACCAGTTCGTCCGCCTGTCGTTGGGCGCGTTCTTGCAGCACGCGGCGATAGTCGCGGGGCATGACCTTGCGGAACTTGCTCACGCTGTCGTTCCAATCGTCCAGTATGCGCTGGGCCGGTCCGCTTCCGGTGCGCTCCAGGTGTTCGGACAGGAGGTTGTGGAGCAGGTCGATGTCCTCTGGTTCAACCAGGTCTTCCAGGTCCGCCATGCCGTCATTGAATCGAATGTGGAAGTCGCCGTCCGGATCATACACGAACGCGATGCCGCCGCTCATGCCAGCGCCGAAGTTGCGGCCGGCGCTGCCGATCACGGCAACGACGCCGCCGGTCATGTACTCGCAACCGTGGTCGCCCACACCTTCTACGACCGCACGGGCGCCACTGTTGCGGACGGCGAATCGTTCGCCGGCGCGGCCACGAATGAACACATCGCCGCCGGTGGCGCCGTAAAGCGCGACGTTACCGATGATGATGTTGTCCTCCGCGACGAACCCAGAACCCGCGGGCGGCACGATGACGAGGCGACCGCCACCGATTCCCTTGCCCATGTAGTCGTTAGTGTCCCCTGCCAGGTTGATGGATACGCCGGGCGCCAGGAAAGCGCCGAAACTCTGTCCGCCGGACCCCTGGAGATTGATCTTGATGGTGTCGTCGGGCAGACCATCTTCACCGTATTTTTGAGCGACGCGCCCGCTCAGCATAGCGCCGACGGTGCGGTTGGCGTTTCTAACCGGCAGATTGATTTCGACGGGCGTGCCGTGGTCGATGGAGGACTGCGCCTGCGCGATCAATTGGTGGTCCAAAGCCTTATGCAGCCCGTGGTCCTGCTCGATGCAACAGTAGGTCTGGACTCGCTCCGCCCTTGGGGGAATCGTCAGTAGCTTGGAAAGGTCTATACCGGAAGCTTTCCAGTGATCGACGGCTTTGCGGGTTTCGAGTTTGTCCACACGGCCGACCATTTCGGCAACGGTACGGAAGCCGAGTTCAGCCATGATTTCGCGCAACTCTTCGGCCACGAAGTAGAAGTAGTTGACCAAGTGTCCCGGCTGGCCCGCGAAACGCTTGCGGAGTTCAGGGTCCTGGGTGGCAATTCCCACCGAGCAAGTGTTGAGGTGGCACTTGCGGAGCATGATGCAGCCGTTGACGATAAGTGCCGCAGTGGCCATGCCGAACTCTTCCGCGCCCAACAACGCGGCGATGGCAACGTCGCGGCCGGTCTTCAACTGGCCGTCGGTTTGCACCACGATGCGCCCACGGAGATCGTTGGCGACCAACACCTGTTGGGTTTCGGCAACGCCCAACTCCCAAGGCAGGCCGGCGTGCTTGATGGAAGATTCCGGCGAAGCGCCGGTCCCGCCGTCGTGTCCGCTGATGAGCACCACGTCGCCGTGTCCCTTAGAGACTCCGGCAGCGATGGTGCCAACACCAACCTCAGACACGAGCTTCACGTGAATACGCGCCTCGGGGTTGATGTTCTTCAGGTCGTGGATGAGTTGGGCCAGGTCCTCGATGGAGTAGATGTCGTGGTGCGGCGGCGGCGAGATCAGTTCGACCCCGGGAGTGGTGTGGCGCACCCATCCGATGTACTCGTCGACTTTGTGCCCTGGTAGCTGTCCACCTTCCCCGGGCTTGGAGCCCTGGGCCATCTTGATCTGCAGGTCGGTGGCGTTGACGAGGTAGTTCGGAGTCACGCCGAAGCGTCCGGACGCCACCTGCTTGATGGCGCTGGAGCGGTTGTCGCCGTTGTCGTCCAGGGTGTAACGGTGGAAGTCTTCGCCGCCCTCGCCGGTGTTGCTGCGGGCTCCGAGTTGGTTCATGGCGATAGCCATGGTCTCGTGAGCTTCGCGGCTGATGGAGCCGAGTGAGATGGCTCCGGTGGCGAAACGCTTGACTATTTCAACCGCGGGTTCGACATCATCGATGGAGATGGATTGTCCGTCTTTGAACTCCAGAAGGCCACGCAATGTTGCCATCCTACGGCTCTGGTCGTTGACATCGTCGGCGAACTCGCGATAGGCGCGGGGGTCGTTGGAGCGTGTGGCGTACTGGAGCTTGGCGATGGCTTCGGGATTCCACTGGTGGAACTCGCCGTGGCGGCGCCATTGGTACTGCCCGCCCATGTCCAGTTCCTGCATTCCTGGAACGAATGGGTCTTCGAAGGCGGAGTAGTGCCGCTGGAGGGTCTCTTCTTCGACAATGTCCAGGCCGATACCCTGGATGCGGGAGGGCGTGCGGGTGAAGTAACGCTCGATCAGGTCGTCGTTGATGCCGATAGCTTCAAAAATCTGGGCGCCCCGATAGGACTGCACGGTGGAAATGCCCATTTTGGACATCACCTTGAGGATGCCCTTCTCGTTGGCCTTGATGAAGTTGTACACCGCGTAATCGGGTTTCGTTCCGTTGAGCTCGCCACGTTCAGCGAGGTCGCGCACCGATTCGAGGGCCAGGTACGGGTTGATGCCACCGGCGCCGTAGCCGATGAGCAGGCAGAAGTGCTGCACTTCCCGGGGTTCCCCGGACTCGACCACCAATCCGACGCGGGTGCGGGTGCCGGCGCGAGTGAGGTGATGATGGACTGCGCTGGTGGCCAGCAGGCTGGGGATGGGAGCCTGGCTGGCATCTACGCCACGATCTGACAGGATGATAATGTTCTTGCCGTCATCAATGGCCTGGGATGCTGCGGTGCATAGGTTATCCACCGCTTGCTCTAGGGAACCGCTCTTTGCGTCAAACAAGGTCGACAACGTCACGGACGACAGGCCCGGGAGATCTAGCGCGCGGATCCGCGCCAACTCCTCGTCAGTGAGGAGCGGGGACTTGAGGCGGAGTTGACGGCAATGTTCAGGAGTTTCTTCGAATAGGTTCTGTTCGCTGCCGACGAAGGCTTCCAGCGAAGTCACCAACTCCTCACGGATGGCATCCAGAGGCGGGTTGGAGACTTGGGCGAAAAGCTGCTTGAAGTAGTCGAAAAGCGAACGGTTCTGGTCCGACAGCACGGCCAGCGACGCGTCGTTGCCCATGGAGCCGATGGCCTCATAGCCGGCGGCGGCCATGGGTGTGGTGAGCATCCGCAATTCTTCGATGGTGTACCCGAAAGCACGCTGTTGCTGACGGAGATTAGCGCCGCCGGCGGGAGGCAGCGGTGCGGTCTCGGGCAGGTCTTCAAGGGCTACCTTGTTTTCCTTGAGCCACTGTCCGTAAGGTTGGCGGTTGGACAGCGTGTGCTTCAGCTCTTCGTCGCCGATGATGCGGCCCTCGTCGAAGCTGACCAAGTACATCCGGCCAGGCTGGAGACGACCTTTCTCCCTGATGCTTTCCGGCGGTAGTTCAAGAACTCCGGTCTCCGACGCCATGATGAGCTTGTCGTCGTGCGTGACGGTGTAGCGGAACGGGCGCAGGCCGTTGCGATCGAGCACGGCGCAGACATCCTTGCCGTCGGTGGCAAGCATCATCGCGGGACCGTCCCAAGGTTCCATCATGCAGGAATGGTATTCGTAGAAGTCCTTTTTTTCCTGGGACATGGTCTCATGCTGGTCCCAAGCCTCGGGGATCATCATGAGCATGGAATGGGCAAGTTCGCGACCGGTCATCACCAGCAGTTCGAGCGCGTTGTCGAAACTGGCGGTGTCGCTGGCCAGCGGGTCGCATATTGGCGCCAGTTTATGGATGTCGTCGCCGTAGAGCGGGGAGCTGAATTGCTGTTCGCGGGCGTGCATCCAGTTGATGTTCCCGCGCAGCGTGTTGATCTCGCCGTTGTGGGCGAGGTAGCGGTACGGGTGCGCCAGCTTCCAGTGCCCCAGCGTGTTGGTGCTGAACCGGGAATGAACCAGGGCGAAGGCTGAAATCAGGTCATCGTCGTTAAGGTCAAGGTAGAAACGCGAAAGCTGGTACGACACCAGCAATCCTTTATAGACGACGGTGTTGCAACTCAGGCTACACAGGTAGAAGAAATCGGCGTCATCTTCACTGATGCCGGTTTCGGAGACGGTGTGGGAAATGACCTGGCGCACCACGTAGAGCTTGCGCTCGAACGCGGTCCGGTCGGGGGTGTTGGCAGATCCCTTGCCGACGAAGAACTGACGAATGGTGGGGCAAACGGCACGGGCGTCGCGTCCGATCTGCGAATGGTCCAGAGGAACGTCGCGCCACCCTAGAAGGCGCAAGCCCTCGTTGGCGACCACCTTTTCGATATGCGCTACGCAAGTCGCAACGGCAGCGGTGTCCTGAGGCAGGAACGCCATCCCGACGCCGTATTCGCCCTCGGCGGGAAGGTTTACGCCGGCTTCCGAAGCCACCTTTTGGAAGAAGGCATCGGGCATCTGGACGAGAATGCCGGCTCCATCGCCGGTGTCCGGGTCTGAGCCGGAAGCGCCGCGATGTCCGAGATTGTCCAGAACCTGCAGGGATTCGGTGATTATCGTGTGGGTCTTTTCGCCCTTGATGTTGGCTACCATGCCGACGCCGCAGGCGTCATGCTCATGCTCGGGGGAGTACAAACCGCCGGATTGGGCCAGTTCTTTGAGCGAATTCATAGCCGTACCCTGCATCCAGAATAAAAGAAAAACCGCCCGCAGAGCAAAGGGTTGAAAACCCATTTCTGCCGGGGCAGCGCGGCGTAGCGGCACCGCCGGAAAATTGACTTGTGTAATATATCACAAACTACGGGGATTGCAAGGCAACCCATCGTCAACCTATACTCGCGTGACCGCATTCTGCACACCGGAAAGGTCTCGTGACAATCGACCGCGTTCTAGGAATATGACCGCCACCGAAACCCTGAATCCAACCGAAGTGGCCCGGCTGGCCGTGGATCTGGCCGCCGAGAAGCTGGCCACCGACATAGTGATGATGGACCTGCGCGAACTGACGGTGTTCGCCGATTATTTCGTTGTGATGACCGCGGACTCGGTGCGCCAGATCGAGGCGTTGGAAGAGGATATGACCAACGCCATGAAAGACGCCGGCATAGCGCGGCATCACCGGGAGGGCACGCCGGCGTCGGGCTGGGTGTTGCTGGATTTCGCAGATGTAATCATCCACATTTTCGGCCCGGAAGAGCGCGATTTCTTCGGTCTGGAGCGGCTGTGGAGCCGGGCCCCTCAAGTGGTCAGGATTCTATAATCCACTGGTCGGCTGTACGCGGGTAATCCAACGCGTCGCCCTCGCCGAAAAAGAGGCCGATCTCGCGCTCAGCGGACTCCACGCTGTCGGACCCGTGAACTATGTTGCGGCCGATGTCCACGCCAAAGTCGCCCCGGATGGTGCCGGGCGAGGCCTCTCCGGGATTGGTGGACCCCATGGTCTGACGGGCAAGCGCCACCGCGTTGTTGGCTTCCCAGATCATCGCGACGATGGGGCCGGACGTGATAAACGAGACCAGAGAAGGAAAGAATGGTCGGTTGACGTGCTCTCCATAGTGGCGACTCGCCAGGTCCTCGTCGACCTGCATGAGTCGAATAGCGACCAGTTTCAGGCCGCGACGTTCCAAGCGAGATACGACGTCCCCGATGAGTCCGCGCTGAACTCCATCGGGCTTGACTGCAACGAAAGTGCGTTCCATCAAAAAGGTTGTCTCCTGATAGTTTCAATCTGAGGATGTCGATACACGGCCCTGGCGAACCCGGTCGCGGCGCTTGGCCGTGCCAATGGTGGGCATCCGCAAGTAGTAGGGCTGCAATGTGGCGAGGTCGTCGGTTTCATTGTGGCGCAACCGTTCGGCGGCGGCGGATGCCAAGGACCAGAGGCGATCAGCGGGGGTCCAGGGCATGACCAAAGTCGGGCGCGAGGGGAGCTTATCGTTGCCGGAACCTGCAATGGAATCCTGCCGGCTGTGGGCAGCTTCGCCGCAGTAAACCATCAGAGTGGGAGGTAGCCCGGAGTCGTGATCCAAAAGGGTTTCCGTCGATGCTATTTCGTCATCGCGGATTCGGCTTCCGTGGCCGTCGAACCAGCCCGCTGCAACTTCGTTCCGGCCGGCATCCAACCAAGCGGCAACGATTCCATTCGGCACGAGTTTTGACCGCGCTTCCAACGCGAGAGTGTCAACGCCGATAATCGCGAAGCCGCCGGCCATCGCCAACCCCTTGGCGGCGCTGACGCCGACACGCAGGGCGCTGAAGGGACCGGGGCCGAGCGCGACCGCCACCCCATCAAGTTCAGCGGCCCGGGTATCCTGAGCTTTCAGGATCTCCGCCACGGCGGGCATGAGTTGGGCGGTGTGGTTGGCGGTGGATCGCCAGAGCCTGGCCTCCAGCACGTTGCCATCGGCATCGGACAGGGCCGCGGCGCCGTGGCGGGACGAGGTATCGATTGACAGCAACATTACGCGGTTCCCGATATCGTGGGCCGCAAGGTATCCAGCAATTTGGTGAATCCCACCGGGGCATCCTCAATCGTGATGCGGCGGCGGCCGGGAATTCCTCCGTCCTCGCCTGGGACAACTTCGCAGGAGGCGGGGTGTTCATCGACGGCGTAGTCCAGATCAATCCACAGCGCGTGCTCCGGGAAAATCTCCTCGGCGCGGTCGGCCCATTCTACGATCAGGACATCCTCGCCTGATGACATAATGTCTTCCAGTCCCAAATCCCATGCTTCGGCAGGATGGTCGATGCGGTACAGGTCGGCGTGGTGCAAGACGAGCCGGCCCGGGTATCGAGTCATAAGTACGAACGTCGGGCTGCGGGCGTAGCGGTCAACCCCCAACCCGCGGGCGATGCCCTGGGTGAGACAGGTCTTGCCCGCGCCCAGTGGTCCGGTGAGCAGGTAGATGTCACCTGGAGAGGCGGCTTCGCCGATAATTTCGCCGATCCGACGGGTTTCCTCGGCGGAGTCGGTGTGGATGGTCAGGGTGTTCGGCATTCGAAGTCAGTTGATGAAATGGTCCCAGCCCGCGCCGGATCGGTTGATAGTGTTGCCCATGGAGTCCAGGATGGTTACCGTGCCCGGTTCTCCGTCAACAATTTCGCCGATCACTGCCGCGCCGTCGGGGAATGCCTCGATGGCGACGTCCATTATATCCGGCGGCGCGGTGAACAGCAGGACGTAGTCCTCGCCGCCGTAGAGCGCGAGATCCAACCAGTGGTTGGGGAACGTGTTTTTCAGCGCCGGAAGAACGGGAACGCGGTCGGCAAATATCCTGGCGCTGACTCCGCTCGCCTTGCATAGCTTGCCCAGGTCGTCGGCCAGTCCGTCGCTCACGTCCATGGCGCATCCAACCCCGGCCGTTACCAGCGCTTTCCCTGCTGCCACGTGGGGGTACGGGCGTCGGTGCTGTGCGATCAACTCCGAGTCCTTCGTCGCGCTATCAGAGAGCAACTGGCGCAACCCGCCGGCGGACGCGCCCACGGGCCCGGAAACTGCCACCAAATGGCCTGGGTAGGCAGCCGCTCGGACCATGGGGTCGCCGGCGGCGATTCCGGTCAGGGCCACCGTGATGAACGCGACTGGTGAGCGCACCATATCACCGCCGATGATGGCGGCGCCGTATTCCCCGCAAATCTGCAACATGCCCGAGTAAAGTTGTTCGATATCGTCGACCAATGCATCCGGCGGCAGTCCCAGCGTTATCAGTGCAACCGCGGGCTCGCCACCCATGGCTGCCACATCGCTGATGTTGGACGCGATGGATTTCCAACCCAGATCGCGCCAGGGTGTGGTGGTGGCGGTGAAGTGTATGCCGTCCACCATGGTGTCGGTGGTGTACAGCTCAGTTACTGGCGCCCGCGAGAATGTGATTGCAGCGGCATCATCTCCGTTGTCCACCGAAACACTGAAGCCGGGGGAGCCGACCACTTTGGCAGTAGCGTTGTCGGCTTTGGTCCATTTTTGGACCAGTTCGATCAACCCGAATTCGCCGATGTCTGAAACGCGCATTTTGGTAGGTTATCGCACGCCACGTCTAAGGAACAAGACGACCCCAACGAGACAAAAGGAAACCGGACCCTGATCGAGTCCGGTTCGAGTGGTTGCGCTTTAGCGGCTGATTAGTGAAAGGAAGCAAGAAAGTTTGCTATTGTTTCCGACTTTGCGTCGGGGACAGCGGATTTTCTCAGGGAACCTGCGCTCCGGCCCTGGGAGTCCAATTGGACTGCGACCAAACGGGTCGAGGAGCAGGAACATCCGCTGATTGACCTGGGAGTGGATCGGTTCGCGCCCGTGAGGCGTTTACCGACCGTAGGTCTCCCTAAAAAGGAGGTGATCCAGCCGCACCTTCCGGTACAGCTACCTTGTTACGACTTCGTCCCAGTTACCGAACCCGACCTCGGCGCCTGCCTCCCAAAGGGTTAGCTCAGCGACTTCAATCGTTCTCGGCTTCCATGACGTGACGGGCGGTGTGTACAAGGCCCGGGAACGTATTCACCGCAGTATGCTGACCTGCGGTTACTAGCGATTCCGCGTTCATGCAGGCGGGTTTCAGCCTGCAATCCCAACTGGGGCCGGCTTTGGTGGGATTGGCTCCAGCTCGCGCTTTAGCTACCCATTGTACCGGCCATTGTAGCGTGTGTGTAGCCCTAGACATAAGGGCCATGATGACTTGACGTCGTCCCCACCTTCCTCCTCCTTGCGGGAGGCTGTCTCGCTAAAGAGTGTAACTAGCGACGAGGGTTGCGCTCGTTGCGGGACTTAACCCAACACCTCACGGCACGAGCTGACGACAGCCATGCAGCACCTGTGATGGCTCCCCGAGTTACCCCGAGGTCGTCATCCTTTCGGATTTCTACTACCAACATGTCAAGTCTAGGTAAGGTTCTTCGCTTAGCATCGAATTAAACCACACGCTCCACCGCTTGTGCGGGCCCCCGTCAATTCCTTTGAGTTTTAGCCTTGCGGCCGTAGTCCCCAGGCGGGATACTTAACGCGTTAGCTACGGCACGGAGGGGGTCAATACCCCCCATACCTAGTATCCATCGTTTAGGGCGTGGACTACCTGGGTATCTAATCCAGTTTGCTCCCCACGCTCTCGCGCCTCAGCGTCAGATACAGCCCAGTAAGCCGCTTTCGCCACTGGTGTTCCTCCCGATATCTACGCATTCCACCGCTACACCGGGAATTCTGCTTACCTCTGCTGTCCTCAAGTCGAATAGTATCCCTTGACCTCTCCCAGTTGAGCCGGGAGCTTTCACAAGAGACTTATCCAACCGCCTACGCGCACTTTACGCCCAGTGATTCCGGGTAACGCTTGCCCCCTACGTATTACCGCGGCTGCTGGCACGTAGTTAGCCGGGGCTTATTCCCGAGGTACCGTCCTGTATCTTCCCTCGGAAAAGGGGTTTACAACCCTAAGGCCTTCGTCCCCCACGCGACGTCGCTGGGTCAGGCTTTCGCCCATTGCCCAAGATTCCCTGCTGCTGCCTCCCGTAGGAGTGGGGGCCGTTCTCAGTCCCCCTCTGGCTGGTCATCCTCTCAGACCAGCTACCCGTCATAGGCTTGGTAGGCCATTACCCCACCAACTACCTGATAGGACGCGAGCTCCTCCTCCGGCGGCCGAAGCCTTTCATCTACATCCCAAGGGATGCAGGTCGTATGCGGGATTATCCTCAGTTTCCCGAGGTTATACCCCACCGGAGGGCAGATTACTCACGCGTTACTCAGCCGTCTGCCGCTTTATCATTGTGGCCGAAGCCACGATCACGCTCGACTTGCATGCATTAAGCGCGCCGCCAGCGTTCACCCTGAGCCAGGATCAAACTCTCTTAATGAGAACCTTACTTCCTTTCACTATTCAGCTGTTAAAGTGCCTGTCGTCGCCGGAGGCGTTGTGCCGTCAACGGCGATAACGTTCGGCTACTGTACTCCATCGGTTTGGCGTTGTCAACACCGAGTAAACGCCGGATTTTCGCAGCTGTGCCGTTTTACGTTCACGCGTACCTGCTTTGCGCGACCTGTCACTGCGAACGCCCACACGCGCCGCCCGAATTCAGGTATAGCAAAGTCATTCCTGTCGGCGCCAAAACGCCCAACTTTTTGTCTAGACTTTACGCATGCTTAGAAAAGTAAAAGGACAGGGTAAGCTGGCCTGACCCAAACGTCACTGAAGGTCCAGCCATGCACACCCTGCCCAATGCCATTGTACCGATACTCTCCCCCTTCGCAATTCTGTTCACCAACCCCACTTGGCAGAAGGCTCAACTCCTGCTGGTGGGCGCGATCCTGGCCACAGGTCAACGCACCGTGGCAGCAGCGCTGCGCGTCATGGGCCGCAGCGACCAGCGCGACTACGCCCGCTACCACGAGGTGCTCAATCGGGCGGTGTGGTCGTCCCGCGCGGTGGCCCGCGTCCTGCTCTTGCTTTTGCTCCAGCATCTGGATCGGGGCGACGGCCCCTTGGTCTTCGGCATCGACGAAACCCTGGAGCGGCGTCGGGGCGCTAAGATCAAAGCACGAGGCATCTACCGGGACGCGGTGCGTTCCAGCCGCCATCAACTGGTCAAGGCCAGTGGCCTGCGCTGGATCTCCCTGATGTGGCTGGGCCACGTGCCGTGGGCGGGACGCCACTGGGCGCTGCCGGTGCTCACGGTGCTGGCCCCTTCCTCTCGGTACTACCAGCAGCAGGGACGCCGGCACAAGAAGCTCACCGATTGGGCCCGGCAAATGGTCATTCAGCTGCGTCGCTGGCTGCCCCACCGGACTCTCGTGCTGGTGGGGGATAACGGCTACGCCGTGCTGGATCTGCTCCACTGCTGCCAATCCCTTCGTGAACCCGTTACCCTCATCGCCAGACTGCGCTTGGACGCCGCTCTCTACGCGCCAGCGCCGCCTCGGCCGCCAGGTCAGAAAGGCCGGTCAGCCCTGAAAGGCCAGCGGCGACCGTCGCTGAAAACCATCCTGGACCAGGACCATGTGGCCTGGACCGTCGCCGCCGTGGCGTGGTACGACGGCACCATCCGCACGCTGGAACTTACCTCCCAAACCGCGGTCTGGTACAGCTCGGGCAAACCGGCGGTGACCATTCGCTGGGTGCTGGTCCGAGATCCCGAAGGCGCTTTCGATCCCCAAGCCCTCCTCTGCACCGACCCGTTGGCGAACCCGACCCAGATCCGGGAGTGGTTTGTCCTGCGCTGGCAACTCGAAGTCACCTTTCAGGAGGCGCGAACCCACCTGGGCATGGAGACCCAGCGCCAGTGGTCCGACTTGGCCATCGCCCGCACCACGCCCGCGCTGCTGGGCCTCTTCTCCTGGACCACCCTGGCCGCCCATTCGTTGCAAAAACAACATTCGATGACTCCGCGCACCGCCGCTTGGTACGACAAACCATCGCCAACTTTCGTGGACGCCATCGCCCTGGTGCGTCGGCACCTCTGGCTGGCATCGGAAGATTTCTCACTGTCGGCCGGCAACCCCGACACGCAGGAATTCCCCGTCGCTCTGTACCGACGAATGGTGGACTCCCTCGCTTACGCCGCTTGAAATGCGGAAAGCCCAGCGCAGTGGACTCATCGGAAACGTGGAAAAGTCGACGCCAGTTCCCGTGTTCAAGCCGGAAGGAGGGGAAGATCGCAAAATGACCAATCGAGCTTCACAAAATCTGATTCCCTCCCTGGCCCACGAGGACCCGCTGGTGCGGAGCTACACCGCCCGTCTGCTGGGATTGGATGCTGAAGCGGGAGAGGTGGAGCAGTACCTGAAAAGCGTCCTGTTGCAGGAGACGGCTCCGCTGCGCCGGGTGGCAGCGCAGGCCATGGGCGAGCTGGCCGCTGACTGGGCGTTGGAACCGTTGAGCGCAGCCTTGGGTGACACTGATCCGGCGGTGCGCGGCGAGGCCGCCCGGGCTCTGGGCCGGTTGAGCAATGGGGCGGCCGTGCCGGAGTTGATCGCGCTGCTGTCCGATGCTGCCCCCGGGGTTCGGGCAGAGGCGCTGGGTGCGTTGGCCACCCTGGGAGATGCCCGGGCGGTCCCGCACTTGACGCAGGCCATGCAGTCCCCCGACGTCGCCACTCGCCGCAAGGTTGCCGACGCCCTGCTGGCCATGGACGCCCGGGCATCGGCCCCTGCCATGGGGCAAGCCCTGGCTGACCCGGACAGCGGCATCCAGGACATCGCAGCGGAGGCCGTCGGCCGGTGGGGAGTTCAGGAAGCCACGGAAGCGCTGGTCCAGGCCCTGCCTCGGGCTCCGGAGGCGACGCAGGTTGCGATCTGCCGGGCGCTGGGGAAGCTGCAGGACGCCGCTGCAGCGCCGGCGTTGATCGAGTTGCTGGACGGCTGGCGAACCAGAGCTCAGTCCGCGGCGGCTCAGGCCTTGGGAGAGATCGGGGACCGCAGCGCGGTGGGTGCCCTATGCCAGACGCTGGTTGAGAAACGGGATCCCGACCTGCGCGCGGCGGCGGCCGTGGCGCTGGAACGGCTGGGAGATATAGCCGCAGTCCCGGCGCTCATTGCGGCCACGCGCAGGTCCGACGGTGAGGGCGATGTGCATTACTACTACCGCGATCCTCGGGAGGCCGCGCTCCGCGCCTCCGCCGTCCAGGCCCTGGGCATACTGGGTTCCCCGGACGCGGTGGACCCGTTGGTGGACGCGGTTCACGATCCATCGGATCGAGTGCGGCTGGCGGCGATACGGGCGCTGGCTCCCTTGGAGGCGTCGCGCTCGGTGCCCCACCTGTTGGCGGCCCGGCACGACAGTTGCGATCAGGTGGTGGAGGCGGCCACGGACGCGCTCATTGCCCTGGCTCCGGGCCTGCTGGAGAGGGTACTGCTGGATCTGTTCGACGGCGCATCCCCGGTGGACCGCGGCAACGCCGCCCGGGGGTTGGCGCGTCTGGGGTCGGAGGCCGCTTGCTCCCGTCTCATCGCGGCCTTGCGGGAACCGGACCGCGATGTTCGGCTGACGGCGGCGCAGGCCCTGGGCCACGTCGACGACCCCGCCGGGGTGGTGGAACCCCTGATCCAGGCGCTGGACGACCCCGATCTCCAGGTGCGTAGGGAGGTGATGCTGGCCCTGGCGGAGACCGGAGACCCCAGGGCGGAACCGCACCTGAGCGACCGCGGCGGCGATCCCGACTGGTTGATCCGACGCGCAAGCGAGCGGTGGAGCAGGGTCCGCCGGGAACAGCAGTCCGCGGAACCGCCGGCGGCGGGTTGACGTTGACGGGAGCGAGAGCCCGATGTTGAACCAGTACCCGCCGGAAGAGATTGTCCCGGCGCTGTCCCACCACAACGGTCGGGTACGGCGCTATGCCGCCATGATGCTGGGTATCAGCGGTGACGACCAACTGGTCGCCTTTCTGGTGGATCTGCTGCAATCGGATTCGCCGTCAGCGCGGGGAGCCGCCGCCCGTGCCCTGGGGATATCCATCCGACCATTCTCTGACCCGGGTCGGGCTGCTGGGTCAGGTCCTGCCGCAGTGGACCGTCTGGTGGTGGAGAGCCTGACGGCGGCGCTCCGGGATCCGGATTTCCTGGTGCGGGCCCATGCCGCCGATGCGTTGCGGACGTTCTCGGTTTCGGAGGCGCTGCCGGCGCTGCTCCCCATGCTCCAGGACCCTGAGGAGGAGGTACGGGTTGCCGTCGCCGTGACCGCGGGTGAATTGGGCGCTCCGCAGTCGTTGCCGGTTCTGCTGGAAGCGCTCCGCCATGGCGCTTCTCACCGGCGGCGGCAGGCGGCCGCCTGCCTGCGTACGCTGGGAGACGCTGCGGCCGTGCCCACCCTCATGGACGCTCTGACCGACCCCAGCAGAGCGGTGCAGGAGCAGGCCTCCGTTGCGCTGGGCAGCCTGGGAGACCCCCGGGCCGTCCCGGCCCTGATCGACGCTCTGGGGGCGCCGAACATCATGACCGAGGAACGCAAGGGACTGCGGGAGTACCTGGTCAATGCCTTGGGCCGTCTAGGGGACCGTCGGGCCGTTCCGGCGCTCATTCGGGCGCTGAAGGACTACGACAAGCACGTGCGCGACGCCGCTCTGTCTTCCCTGGTAAAACTGGGCGGCCCCCAGGCGGAGGACGCCCTGATCGACCTGGTGGACAAGACCATTTTCGACGTGCGTCCCGATATCTCCACCCGGGTAGCCATCCGCAGTCTGGGCCGCATGGGAGTGGTTCGCGCCATGCCGCTGCTCAGGCTGGCGATGGAGAAGGGTCGACTGGAAATGGCACAGGCGGCCGCCTGCGCCCTGCGTCAACTGGGAGATACCATCACCGCCGGCGATATGCTGGCGTGGTTGAGCAGCACCAACTCCGACCGGCGACTGCGGGCGGTGCTGACGCTTTCTGCGATGGTTGACCGGGATGCGCTGCCGCATTTGCGGAGCGCTCTGGGCGACAGTGACGCGGCGGTGCGAGCCGCGGCCGCCCGGCGGCTAGGGCGCCTGGACGACGAGAGCGCGATCTCTGTCCTCACCGAGGTCCTCCAGGGCGAAGAGGAAGTTGAGGCGGTGCGTGAAGCGATCCGCGATGCGCTGGCTTCCCTGGCCAAACGTCGCGAGCGTCACTCTGCGGCGCCCGAAGCATGCTGAACCCCGTCACTGTCTTGGAGGATCCGGATCCTCCAGCACGAGCCTACCACGGGGGTAGTGTGTTGCCGCCCAGCCTGTATCAACGTGCTGCACCGTGCTGCCGCGTTTCACGGCGGGCACGCCGAGGTTCACGCAATAGCCCTTATGCGAACCAATTCCGGCATCAATTGGTCTATCGAGTCGACGGCCCAACTGTTTGTTTATCACCGCAGCTATCCCGCATGCGCTATGCTGGGCCCCGCTCGTTGATGCGGAACCAATAACCTGTTTCCGGTTCTAATATGTCCCAATATTCTCCAAGGAGAAATCCCCTCAATGTGAACGTTGGTGGAGTCCTAAAATGACAGCCGACTCGTCTGGCATTTTCGCGGATCTGCGGATAGTTGTCGTGAACCCGCTGCTCAATCGTTCGGGCAGCGCGCGTAGCTCTGGCGGCAAAAGTCAGGTCATCCCAATGGGTTCCATCGCCGAAGGTACCAATATTTGGTTCAATATAAACGGTACCATCTGCAAGTTGGAGCAAAACGGCAACATGGGCGCGGCGTAGCGCTTTGATGTCTTGATCGCTGAACTGATGCTGGACTTCGGTCACGCCGCGTACGCGGGCTGATTCTATCGACTCCGGCCAGTTCGCGTGGAGGATTTCAAGCAACTCGAGCTTGTACCAAGTGTCCGGCGAATCCGAACCGTGAGGAGCGACCTTCAAAAAATAGGCACAGTTGTCGGCGATCCGGGCCAACAGGATATGCTTAGTCCGTCGAACCAGCCCAGAACGTGTATCGGTTTCGATTCCCAAGTGGAAGTGGTGGATCCCCCAGTGGTCAAGCAGGCCGTCCGAAGCATTTATGTCGGTGAACGTGCTGGTCTGGTATGTTCGTAGGTTTTGGCCGTGGAGGATTGCTTGTTCTAGATTAGACACCCCGATTTCGTGTCCTGAGGGATCGAAGCCGCAGGCCTTGAATACCTGCCTGGGCCGGCACGGTATTGCCCATCGATTTGACTTGCTCCAAGCTACCAACGTCTTATGGTTGTCATTTTGTAAGGCCGAGACATCGTATCCCTTCGCGGACATTTCGACCCTAATGCCGTTACCCAGATCTCGCAACAAATCTATCTGAATGTTCATAGCCACCTGCTCTTATGCCGCTTCCGAAACCGCGCTTTCGGACCCAGTTGGAATGTCGGCCATGGGAATTGCCGTGGCCGCCACGTCGCCCAGAATGGAGCCGGTGCTGGTGCCAGTGATCCGGTTGAAGCAGTCCTTGATCCTAGCACCAAAGGCTCCCTCGATCCGGGCCAGCATCTGTGCAGCGTAAATCCCCTGGCTCCGCCGCCGTCCAGCGCCAGGATGCTGAAGCTATCAATATGGTCCTTATTTTGGCGGGTATCCACCTGCCCTGCGGTAATTCAATGGGAGTGCCAAATAGGCTATCACGTCGCCAGCGTGCGACTTACTTATTGTGTCCCAAGTGGTCAATGGGCCCATTCACCGATACGCCGGTGGCTGCTTCGCCGAGCCACTGGCATTGGTTTCTATGATGGTGATCGGGAAGCCCCATGATCAGTCCGTTCAGCGCAACGAGTGTCTCCAGTGTCGTGGCAGCCTCTATGCCGGGTATCGAAAGATATTCTGACCAAAAGAGACAGCAGCAGTAGGTCCTCCACGTCACTGCTTTCGATAGGCGTACTCGGGACGCTTTATGCCGTGCGCCACGCTGGGAATGCTGAGCATATCGGCAAAAAGGAATGAGACATCGTATTGTACATATGAACAGTACGACGTATGATCAGATTACGCTGTGGGAGGGCGGTACCCAATGGAATTCACGATAGCGGATCTGGCCTTGGCTGTTGGCAAGGACGAGAACTACGTGCGCCAGCACATTCGCCGAGAACATCTGGTGGCGCGCAGAGAGGGACGCAGGGTACTGGTGGGAGAACGTGAGGCGGCCAGGTGGGCTAAGGAACGAGGCCTGCCGTTCAGCCAAACTATCGCAACACTGGGGTTGGACGACGAAATCGGCGAACGGGTGGCGCGGTTGACTGTGCTGGCGCTGCGAACGCCGGACGGGACGGCGATAAATCTGTTCACCTTGGTGCGCCACCGGGACCTCAATTCGCTAGGCCCCTGGGTCCATGCTGAAAATCCCAACTGGCAGCGCGAAATAATTGGCGTGGAAAACTCGGAGCAAGTCGAAAAACTTGTGCTATATCGCTTGGACACGACGCTCCCGAACTGCCAGGAGATTGTGCAGAACATCCTCCGCAGCGGGTCATTGATGATCGCTGGTGAGGACATTCGGTACTCCCTGGAGCCTAATCCGCGACGCCATTGGGCTTACCAGGAACACACCGTGAGCGATGCAGAATTGCTTGAAAGCCCCTTTGGCGGGCACAGCGCGGAAATGACCGAATACTGGTGCTTTGACTCGGAAACGCAAGATCGGTGGCTGGAGACGTTGCGCGTCGCGGGAGAGGATGCCGCTGAGATGGCGAAACTATTGCACTTCCCACTCGTTCGCCGCTTGGACCGCGTCGGCAATCTGGTGATAGCCAGTGCCCAAGACGCCATCGAGAGCGAAATCACGGCGAAGCACGGCCGGAACCTGATACTCAGGGTTCGGGGAAATGACTGGACTACACCCCCGCCGGGGGCATACTCGGCGACGGTGTGGGCCGGCCACAGTGGCGACAGAGTAGTGCAGCGATCGATCGAAATCAGCGAGCCCGAAACGGTGATCGGCTGCGAGACGGACACTGACCTCGTGGGGCTCGCAATATACCGTAACAGCGACGGGCAGTGCATAGATCAGTATGAAGCGCACCTCATCATGTCGATTGAAATGGACCTCGTCATCGGAGGGCCGGAAGTAAGCATGAACATCAAGACGCCGAGGAAATCGATTAAGGTGGGCACAACCCTCGGCACGGCGCGTGAGACGATTAGAGTCGAAGACAGCGGCAGCTCGGAAGTGGACCAGGCCATCAGAGCAAAAAGCTTGTCGTACCGCGCCTGGGAAAAAGACCAAACTGCACGCCAGGCGGGTGATCGGGTTAGATTTGCCCCGGAAGCATTTGCTGAGGCTGTTGCCTACATCACGAACCTGATACGTCAGCAGAGTCGCGTCGAGGGCCCCATCTATTTCGCGGACCCGTACTTCTTGGGCGACAAGGTAAGCGATGTGGAGATCGAGCTGTTGGCCTCCCTGCTGTCAGCAACGAGAGGCAGGCCCTTGAACATACTGTGCGGAAAGCGGAGCAATAGCCTCAGGCTGGAATTCCCACAACCCCTAACCGTACAGGCCACTGTCAAAAGGTTCACCCGATCAGGAGATGGGAGGGCGGCCTTTCATGACAGATATTTGATCACTCCTGCCGGCGAGACGTTTATCACGAACTCGGTCAACGGCTGGGAAAAACAAGGCGTTGCTTTCAGCACCAATCCCCATGGCGTTTACAGGGTGGAGGCCGAAAAATTGTGGCTCTCACCTGCAGATGGCAACGGAAACGACGTCCTGGTCACGGAGGCGAGCCCATGGTAGGAGGAAGGCCAGAGCAGACCCATGATGAGAGATTGCTGGTCCAGGCAGCTTGGCGCGTGGTAGGCGCCGTCGAGTCACCGCTGAAAAATCCCGAACTCTCGAGTCTGGTCGACGGAGTGCTGGGACCGCTGTTCGAGCGGGACGCCATCGCCGAAAGTGTAGGCCGACGCGTGAAGGAAACCGTCTCCGGGTGGTGCGAAACGCGTGATGGGCGAGTGGTGTTGGCGCAGGATGCAATACACGAGATTGACGACCTGGTGCTGCGCGGGGCGGCGCAGCAGTTGCTTGAAGGAAAATCGCACCCGGGAAATGAGACCCTCTTTTGGGCGATCGGCACTCTTGATGTGGAGGCAGCAGCCGAAACGATTCGGGCCACGTGGTGCCGAAAACAGGTCGACGCGCTATGGGAAAACTCCGTGGTGGTGCTGCAGCGGCTCTGTGAACGAGAAAATGTCATCGATCCCGACAAAATCCTGGGGTACAAAGTGGATGGCGGAAGGGTATCCGTCGACCCCGAATATGAGCGGAATCGTGTCGTGGTCTTTCGTAGAACTGATCTGGGACGACCTGGCCTGTACCGTGGCGTAGTGAACGTCATACTGCTCATCCTGACACTCAGGCCGGACCGATTCCCCGATTTGGTCGAACGAGTGGATCACCCGATAGTCCAGCGGTGGGCACTGTTCGTCGTACACCCGCACTTGCGGGCGGACCGATTGCAATTACTGGACTGGCTCGAGGGCAACCCTTCAGAACCGGTGACTGCCATCGCAATAGTCCACGCGCTGGAAATGATGCGAGAACTGGCCAGCACAGCGAGGCATCCGAGCAGAGGGCAAAAGGAACGGGAAGAAGCGGGCGAAGTCGTTGCGCAGCTTCTCTCGGGCCTGGTAGACCGATTGGCGGAATTCATGCCTGTGGAAAGTGTCCGGTGGATAGCCGAGTTGTACGAACACGGAGACCTCCCAAAGATTGTCATTGCTGAGTCGGGCGAACACGACCTCGGCGAACGACTGGAGGAGCGTTGCATAGACGAAATCGCCGAACTGGTCCGCCAAAACTGGCACAGCGAACTACGCGAAGCGCTCAAGTCTAAAGTGCGCCAGGGCGCTGTCATTCAGCGAACGCTGCCATTGGGGACGGTAGCCCAAAGGGTAAGCCGAGACCACCCCGAGCGAGCCGTCGAGATAGCGAAGATTGTGCTTGCAAAGCACGCGGAGCACACTGACGAAATCTTGCGCGGTAACGAGCGTGCGTACTACACCTTGACCGATGGGAGGACGATCAAATGGATGCGCGGACTGGGATCTGCGCTCTCACTCGCGCTGCCGGAGGATGAAACCCCGCTGGATTGGGTGGTCGCACAGTGCAGTCGGTTGCCACTAAGCGTTTGGGACGCGGATGATCACCCTGAAAAGTTCCGGGTCGCCGATGACGTGGCCCAAATGCAAATGACCGTGGCTATCCATGCCGTGGTGGCGAGGTACGAAGCAGGTGTTAGCGTCGAACCGGAGATGGTGAGGAACTTGGCGGAAAGGGTATGGAAGCATTGCCACTTCGTCGGCCGACGAGAAGGATACCGGCTTGAAGAACCGGAAGTAGAGGAGCTGGCGGCTCGGGTTCTCGTGGAGTTAGGAAATCCAAGCGAAGAATGGCTGATAGTCCGAGTAAAGAGCGGGGGCATCGGGCCTCGAGGTTTATGGAGCATGGTGGATGCGTACGTGGGGAGATACGGCCACCCAGTTCTATCGGATGAACTGAGCAGCAACATAGCGGCACGGTACCGCTATATCAAATCGGCGGAAATTTCCACCCTGCGGTACTTGGCTAGGATCTGGCAAATCCTGGGGGCGGCTGACCCTGCACTTCTAACGGCGGAGACAATGCTGGAATATCATCAAAGGGCGATGCAGCGCGAAGACCACCTCGAGGTAATGAACCTGAGGGTTCTAGCAGTACGCAAGAAGAGCCCAACAAAGGACGGCCCAACATCGGAGGTGATGAGAAGCATAAAGGCGCACTCCGAATACCTGTGGCGCAGCCACATACCTGTGGAAGAGATCGAAATAAAGCGCAGCGTCGACGCGTTGCTCGCGTAGGTGGTGGTCGAAGACTGTGTCACGAGCTTGCGCTCGCAGCGGCTGGCGACGGCGCTTGCAATAGGCCGCAACCCGTCGCGAATAAACCCCATAATTGATAGACCGCGGATCGATATCGGAGCTGCACCGGGATGAAAATGCTCTACTTGGATGAGTCGGGAGAACATAACCCGGCGGCATGTGATCCTCATTACCCCATCTTCGTTTTGGGAGGGGTGGTTGTCGACAAGGACTACGCCGACGGTACGTTGGCCCAATCGTTCGATGCCTTCAAGCAGGAAGTGTTCAGGAACACAGACATCGTGCTCCACACGGCCGATATGTCCCGCAACCGGAAGGGGTTCGAGGCGTTACAGGGCGCTGGCTTCCGCGCTGCGTTCTACGACAAAATGAACGCGCTGATGAGGAGGCTGGAATACCGGGTGGTCGCCTGTGCCATCCGCAAGGATAAGCCTACGCTCCAATATCTCGGTGTGAGAGACCTCTACATGGTCTGTTTCGACCGGCTGGTGGATTTGTTCTGCGAGGAGGTCGGGGAGGTGCGGGATGGCGGAATAATCGTCGCTGAGAAGCGTGCCTCGCGTCCGCTGGACCGGGCGTTGGAAATCGAGTGGATTAACCTGAAAACCTACGGAACACCCCATACACCGGGCGGCGTGATTTCCGACCGGATACTCGCGCTGAATCTGCGGTCTAAGATGGATAACATAGTGGGGTTGCAGATGGCGGATCTGGTGGTTTCTCCCATTGGGCGCCATTACCTTGGAAAGCGTGATGCGGAGGATTGGCAGATCGTAGCCGATAAACTGCTCCGCGATGGTTCAGGAGGAGAAGCGCCTGATGGTATGATCGTGGTCGCATGAAAAAATGGGGCTGGTCCTCGCTACGCAAGGGCTCGCCCCGCACTGCCGACGCAGAACCTTACCGGGTGTTGAACACCACGGTCATGGTCTGAACTATTCCCGCTGCGGCGGTACAAGTCGCCGGGGATTATCCTCCGCTACGCAGAGAACAACCCGATCAGTATATTGATAATATAGACTATTGCATTTTCTTACGTCAAGATTCGTTCTGCCAGGACAGATCTGTCTAACCCACGGAGGTGATCTGTCTGCGTAGTCAGATACAACTGGCCGCATGAAGCTCACCCACCCGATTGCGATTATCTGCCAGAATTGCATTCCCGAGTAGCAACCCTGCCTTGAATCGGCGGTATAGACAGACGGAACGCCATGCCCGATGGGAAGCTGAAACAGGCCGTAGAGGCGTACTTCACCGACCTGCGTCTGGTGCGCGGCTCGGGAGGCGCCACCGACGAGCGATCCCTCTACGTGCCGCTGTCCAACCTGCTGAACGCCGTGGGAGGGTCGCTCAGGCCCAAGGTGTTCTGCGTGCAGGACCTGGCAAACCAGGGCGCCGGTCATCCCGACTTCGGACTGTACACCACCCGGCAGGTGCAGAAGGGCAAGCCGAAGTGGGGCCAGAAACCGGAGCGCGGCGTCATCGAGGTAAAGCCCGTCGTGGACGACGCTTGGCTGACCGCCGCCAGCGACCAGGTGACCGGCTACTGGCAGGGCTACCGGCAGGTGCTGGCCACCAACCTCCGCGACTTCGTGCTCGTTGGTGAGGATCCCGCCGGCAATCCGGCGCGCCTCGAATCCTTTCGCCTGGCGAGCTCCGCAGCGGAGTTCGACGCGAAACTGGCGCGCCCGCGGACATTTGCCAATGAGGTCGGCCCTGGCCTGGTTGAGTACCTGACCCGTGTGTTGTCCCACGGCGTCTCGCTGACGGAACCCAAGGACGTGGCGTGGTTGCTGGCGTCCTACGCCCGGGACGGGTTGGCGCGGGTGGAAAGGGCGGGCGATGCGGCGGCGCTCACGGCGTTGCGAGAGGCGCTGGAGGGATCGTTGGGCGTACGCTTCGAGGGCGACCGGGGAGCGGCCTTCTTCCGCTCGACGCTGGTGCAGACCCTCTTCTACGGCGTGTTCTCCGCCTGGGTGCTGTGGGCTCGGCAAGTTCCGACGCCCACCGCGCGTTCAACTGGCACGAGGCGGTCTGGCACCTGCGGGCGCCGGTGTTGCGGGCACTGTTCCAGCAGCTCTCCGACCCGGGCCGGCTACAGCCCTTGGGCCTGGTGGAGGTGCTGGACTGGACGGCGGCCGCACTCAACCGCGTTGAGCGAGAGTCCTTCTTCGCCAAATTCGGCGAGGGCGAGGCGGTGCCCTACTTCTACGAGCCCTTCCTGCAGGCCTTTGACCCCGAACTGCGCAAGCAGCTGGGCGTGTGGTACACCCCGACCGAGGTGGTGCGCTACATGGTGGCCCGGGTGGACAAGGCCCTCAAGGACGACCTCGGTATTGCCGACGGGCTGGCCGGTGAGAACGTGTACGTGCTGGATCCCTGCTGCGGCACCGGCGCGTATCTGGCCGAAGTGCTGCGCCGCATCGCCGCCAACCTGGAAGGCAAAGGGCTGGGCGCGCTTGCCGGCGCGTGGGTGAAGCAAGCGGTGTCCCGCGTCAGCCAGATTTGCCGAATTGCCGTCGATTAGTTTTGCCGGCTCACCCCACCGGCCACAGTGCGCAAGCGACGGGCCCAGAGTTCGCTGTCGCCCCCAGGATTCATGCAATGCTAATGCTGGCCTGCCCGGGGTTTTTGCGTCCTGCGGTTGTCCAAAACCAGTGCGGTCACACCGGGTTACCGGGTTATAGGACGTTCCAGCGGGGGTTGGTAGCTGCTTCGGTGGTGAGGCGATCGACGATCCAGTCCTTCACGGAATCGGCGAGGTAGAAGGTGGGCTTGATGAGGTCACTCTGTTCCGTGATGACGCCCTCCCGCAGGGCCACGTCGGCGACGTCGGAACCCGGGCGGATGCGGACGCCCACCCGCAGGTTGGCCAGGGATGGCTGGATCTGGCGAAGGAAGTCGAGCTTCTGGTCCACAGTCTCCGGTGTCTCACCTGGTTCCCCGAAGAACTGGGAGATGATGTAGTTGAGTCCGGCCTCGTCACAGCGCCGGCAAACTTCCTGCAGGGGCTCCATGCGCTCCTCGAAGGACTGGTCGTTGAGGTCATGGTTGGCGAGCCCCTTCATGATGAGGAGGCCGGAACCGGACTGCTTCATCAGGTTCAGGACCTCGTCATCGACGGACTCGGGGACGGGAGCAAGGTAACTGTTCCAGTGGACTTTCAGCTCGGCCTCGATGATGGAGTTGCAGAGGGCCTTGGCGTGGGGCAGGGGAACGTTGAATCCAGCGCCGTCAATGAAGAACACCTTGCGGAGACCGAAGCGGTCCTTCATTTCCTGGATTTCGCCGACCACGTCCTCGATGGGACGCAGGACGCGCCAGTTGTTGGGGTCGCTGCCCGGGTCCATGGCGTGGGAGAAGTTGTCATCCAGCTTGGTGACGATACCGATGCCGAATCCGGCCTGCTCGTAGCGGGTCATGTCCAGCTCATCCAAGCGAGGTGGGACGGAAAACTCGGAGTAGGCCAACCCGTTGAAGTTGAGGGAGCCGTCCCGGTTGCGTGAAACGACCCCGGGGAGGTGCTGGAATTCCTCGCCGCTTTCCAGACAGTCGGTGAGCTGGGCGAAGGCTTCCCCTCCGTCGCCGGCGATGCCGATGTCGGGTTCCAGGTAGGAGAAACACTCCCGGGGCAGGAGGCTGAAGGCCGGACCGCCGACGACCACGGGAGCCGTGGTGATGGAGTGAAGCTTATCGACGACTTCCTTGGTGATGGGGAGGGCCCACTGGGGGTCCATGTAGCTGGAATTGTCCAGATTCCGGAGGGAAACACCGATGAGGTCGGGCTGGTACTCGTTGACGGTGTTTTCCACCTCGGCAAGGTAGTCGTCGGCGAACATCAGGTCCAGGATGCGGAGCTGGTGCCGGTCCAGGTCCAGGTGCCCGGCGATGTAGGCCAAGCCGATGGGCACCGGTTGGGCGTTCATCCGGCTCATGAGCCGGCGGTGGCGGTTGGTGGCGATAAGTAGTATCCGCATGTTCCTGCCTACTATCTAATTCGCTCGGGCCGCTGTAGGGTTGGGTGGTGGCTCGTTCTGAACGGTCGCCTCTTTCGGCCCAAGTTGGGTAACTTGTCTAAGTGCCTATCCTAATAACTGGTGAAAACTGGCAGTGCCGTTTCGGGCACCCAGGCCAGGGTTGCGTCTAGACTGGGGCAATGACGAAAGAGAAAGACCCCGAGGCCCCGCGTCCCAAGGGTGCTGGCCCGGCCGCCAAGACCAACCCCACAACGGGCGCTTTCCGAATCTCCGACCAGCTCTGGCAGGTGCTGGAGCCTCTGATCCCCCAGCGGGTGAACACCCATCGGTTTGGCGGTGGCCGGCCCCGGGTTCCCGACCGCACCTGCGCCAATGGGATATTCTACGTGTTGCGCACCGGCTGCCAGTGGAAAGCGTTGGACGCCACGGGCATCTGCTCCGGTTCCACGGCCCACCTGCGCTTCCAGGAATGGGTGGCCGCTGGGGTGTTCTTGGAGCTGTGGCGGGTGGGACTGGAACGCTACGACGAACTGAAGGGGCTGGACTGGAGTTGGGTGAGCATGGACGGCGCCATGACCAAATCGCCCCTGGGTGGGGGGAAAAACCGGCACCAACCCCACGGACCGGGGAAAGCGAGGCGTCAAGCGTAGCCTGCTGACCGAAGCAGCGGGCGTTCCCGTGGGACTGGCGGTGGAGGGAGCCAACCGCCACGACATGAAACCGGTGGGGGCCCCACGGTGGACAGCCTGCCAGTGGAGCGGCCAGCATCCAGCCCATCCCATCCCCTGGGGATGTGCCTTGACAAGGGCTACGACTTTCCCGAGGTGCGCCATACCCTGGAGGGGTTCGGATTCACTGCCCACATCCGCAGTCGAGGCGAAGAGGCTCAGGCTATCAAACGGGAGGCCGGTTTCAAGGCGCGGCGTTGGGTGGTGGAACGTACCCATGGTTGGCTGAACCGTTTCCGGCGCATCTTGATCCGTTGGGATAAGTCCCCAGACAACTACATCGCCTTTCTTCATTTCGCCTGCGCCCTCATCGCCCTCAGAGCCGCCGACTTATTAGGATAGGCACCAAGTAGGCGTTCGGAATCGGCGGGCGACTATCAGGCCAGCGGATAAAGAACCGGCAATTGCCACATGTCTCGTTCGCCATAGATAACATCCTTCACCAGGGCTCGCCACAGTTCCGACACGACGCCCGCACCAACTGGGCGCATTGGTACTCGCTCCAGGCCACGTGGACAGCTCCACAGTTGGTGTAGGTCCCGCGAGTGTAGGGATGCTCGGCGGAGTCTTGCAGGTGGTCCAGGACGGCACCGCACATCCGCTGGATCTCCGCCAAGGTATATCCCGCCGCCCTTGACCGGAGCCCTGTCCAAACTACCACTGACGTGGCCGAGAGTTTAGGGCCCGTCTTTTCTCGCAGGATTGGTCAAAAACAGACAGACCAGATACCAAGATGGTTCAGGTTATTCATCCTGAGCATGCGCCATACCGTGGAACTTAGTCACCGAATGGTTCACGGCGAAGTTTATACCAAACCCTGCCATTTTTCACGATCGCACGTTGGCATTGGGCGTTTCTGTGAGCACGCCGCCGGACCGGGTGTCATTTACGGGTTGCCCGTAGAACGGCCGAGTTGCTAATGAACTCTGCCATACCAAACGAAGGGCCGATGCGGACGAGTTGCGCTGCATTACGTAATGGCTGATGTACGAACCGACCCATCATCTTGGTGGGGATTACCATACCTAGTGTTTTAAAATGCGAGAACGCTCAATTAGGAGTTGACCGGATATGACTACCAATGCAGAAAATTACCAAAATTCGGGTTATCGCAAAGCTGCGAGCGCTGTACTGCCGTACAATCACTTCGGCGAAATTTGGGGTCACCTCGAAGACGACACCTATATTTGGGAAATGACCCACTTGGCGCCGGAAGGTACGAGTCGGGTGATTGGCAACGGCATAGCTTGGAGCTTGCGTGATGCGCATAAGGCACTGTTCGACTATGCAAAGTGCTGGATCTTGGCCGGCGAAAATCTGTCGGATATGCGAGCCAGAAACTTGGCCGAGCCAGTTACTATCCCTCCGCTTGGATTCGAGGCAGCCGAACGTCGGCGATCCAATCATCGTCGATCCTGAATACGAAGGCTTGCTCCAAAGCGGAGACTTTGAGCCGAACAGTGACCACTACCATATCTTCGTCGAGCAGGACGGCTACCTGGTTCCGTTCACCGGTTGGTGGTCTGACCCGGATAACCAGCTTTGTTGGGCCAGCAGGGACATCGCGTGGCGTTCGATTGATCTATGCAAAGGAGCGGCGGCAGTAGTCGGACAGACGCACTCCTGATACAACTGTGAAGGCAACGATGATGACCTGCTTCGCCACCTCGACATGGACGGCCATTCCTCGAGGAGGTGGGCGATTGCCCCTGACTTCACGTAGCGTCCGTTATACGATCCACACGTGAACCCCGGGCGATCCACGACATAACCCTTATGAATGAAACCGTGAAGTAGACCGAGCTAAGCAAATCGTCGGCGCTACCACTGCATAAGTGCATGACGTTCCTCGGCAATCCCGCATTTTGTGCTCTTCCCCAGTCGTACCAAACCCTCATCGCGACCGTTCCCAAATCCGTCCATCCCATTCGACGGATTCACCGCGCCGGAGCCTATCATGCAGATGCTCTGGGAGGCGGTTAATGTGCACGTCCATAGTTCCGTCCCTAAATTGAGCGTCATGGACATTCTCAGCAGGCGTACCAGGGGTGATGTGCCACGGGGAGCAGCAGTGACGGTTCCGGCACGAATGCCTCCCAACCATGCCCTCTGGCCACGGCCCTCCGTTGGTCTCCAACCAAGTCAACTGATGCACCACCGAGCTTATCCTGGCACCATCAACTTGCCGACTGATCCGGCCATACCCATTACTACCTCTCGTTCCAGTCCAATACCAGCAGCCTTCTTCCTGGGTGATGATCGAACCGACGGCAATCTCCCTGTGGGTACTCCATTTCCCAGCACGAAGGATGCGGTCTGCATTGGAAAGCTCAGCTACATCCGCCGATTTCCCCAGCTGGCTACCGTAAACATTCGGACCGAACCGTCTCTCATCGGTGACCTTTCGACCGGAACTTTGGGGATAAGGCACAGGGCCTTCCATCAGGTTGAAAACCGCAATCTCTTCCGTAGAGTCTACCGCAATCACTCGGTGCAACAGACCGGGCCACGTATTAGCGGTATCTTCGGAGTTCGCCGTGCGGCGTCGGGAGAGCATCAGGCGAGCAGGGAATCGCAACACCTCCCACAAAATCCTTCCAGTCTGCCCAATCGCGAAGCCGATGCCAAACCCGATTTTGTATACCATCGGAGCATTTTATCAAATATGAGTTGGGCGGCAGACTTCAGGTCGAACTCTGCCATGCTGAGCGAAGGGCCGATGCGGACGAGCTGGCCTGCATTACGTAACGGCCGTTATACGAACGAAAAATAGGTAACAGGTGCTTGCCTTAACTCACTCGATTGGAAATACGAGGAATAGCCAAGCCGCTACTATCAAGGGGATCCGTTAGCGTTAGTGCATCTGGCAAGGTTCCCCTTCCATCGTTCTATCAGCCATTCTGTCGTGTCGAATATACATTGCCACGTTCGCTCAACCCAAGAATACAGAAAGTCTTGGGCGTCGGTCTGCTGTTCGTAGAACCTGCGTCTCCATTGCGTTTTGACGGGTTTGCCCGTCGGATCGATGTCCCTCGATACATATTGAACATACTGAAGGGGTTGGTAGTTAACCGGCGGGAGCCGTGCCCCGACACGCACCACGGTTCGGAGGCCGTCCGCAGCCATGTTGTGAATGACATCATTCCTGATCCTCATCAACGGAGTAAAGTAATCCAAGGCCAAATTCGGGATAGCCAACGGCAATGCAGCAGAGGAAGGATCATCCGGTTCAGGTCTCCCGTTCATTCGGAAAATTCTGGGACGCCTCGCGTTCGGGAAATACAACTCCGTCGGGAAGGTAGGATCCAGAAATGGTTCCTTCGTCAAATAAACAAACAATTCGTACAAGATGTCCAGAGCAGTGCAACAGGCTACTATCGAACTCGTGTGAGAGAAAGACAAACGGTCGGTTTCCTCGGATGTCTGACGAATTTCCCAAGCATCGTCGCCTGAGATGGATGTCGGCGCCTGAAGGGGTCCCTTTTCATTGATACTCAAAATCCCGGAGTTAAGCGTCGCCAAATGATGGCCTGCTGCCACGATTGCCAACCGCACATCATCGGCGATGCTTATTGAGTTCGAGACGAAAAACGCGACTTTGACCTCGGTCGGAATTCCTTTAGGGTCGGCAGTGATCGCGTCGACAGTCTCAGGCCCGATCCTGCCGTCCAATACAGCGTCGTCCAGAACCGCAACGAATTCTTGCGATTCTTCAAATACACTCCTGCTCGCCCCGGTAACTTTAAGGGCTGTCGTTCTCACCAAGTTTTCCAACACCAAGAACCTGCCGAGGAGTTCTTCACCAAGCCATCTGTCTGATATTACGCCGTCGCCCACTGCGAACATAACTTCACTCGGTGGGCTCTCGTCATTCCCCGATAATCGAACTGCGATTTCTCGTGGCAAACCGTCTATTAGGTCTGCGTAGGCCTCCGGCGCAATCCTGTCTGCTCTGGTAGCCCCCACTAAATTGGCGCCGACTTGGCACTGCGCTTGGTGCATCAGCTCGGCATAGGCCTGTGGTGTCAACCAGCCGAATTCGTTTGGTGTAGCATCCGTCGGCAAAGTAATTTGAGATCCCGCACCACCTTCGATGACCGTGCCCTCTCGGTCGAGTCTCACTATCAAACCGCGTGACAGCATGTACGTCCTGAACGGGCCAAATGACTGCATTGAAGTAGTTGCTGATTGGGGAATGCGCAAGGCCATGGTTGCCCCTCCTATTCACCCTTTGGGTCATCGCTTGGCGACACCCGAAAATTGACTGGGCGCTACTCTTAACGCGGGATGAAACGCGGGAAAATTGACCTACAAGGGTAAGTCATCGGATTATTGACGTTAGCGACGGTTTTGACGGCCATCATCGCTAGGGTCCACGATTAGACAATCCACTTTGTGCCGCTGTCACAGGCGGTTTCGCCGATTGCACCAACGGGAAAAATCATGGCAACAAATTATAAAATCTCGGTTGCTGGGGTTGCGGAAGAGTCTCGAGCAACGACAATTGCGGGTATCGAACAGCTGTTAGCTATATCTGAAAAGGTGGCTCGCGGTCTGTCGCAGCCTTTCAAACTTGCCGAGATAATCGTCACTGACCGGTTTCAGGACATGGTGAACCAGTTGGAAAGGGAAGGGGGATCCGGAGGAGAATACAGGTCGGTGAGGTCCGACGTCCGCGCCCTGGCTACTACGCGAAAAGTAGAACTTCCAAGCGGTGATGTCCAATTCATCGTAATCATCGACGCAGGCCAGATGGACACTTGTGATCTTACCTCCCCCAGGTTCGTAGCGACGCTCTACCACGAACTGGTTCACGTTCGCATCAATAGTTCTCGTTTGGTAAACGAGGGAGAAGGCGAGACCACGAAGAATCCATGGAGTCGAGAAGCCTGGCTTGACAGTTGCGCCCAAACGATCCTCGACGAATACGATGTGGACCGGGAAGTTGATGCCTTCATCGGAAGCGTTTGCAAAAACCCTGACGGGAGCGACTGCTCTCTATGGGAACTTGAAGAAGCGTACCTGATGGATTGGGTAGGAGGACTGGTTAATGGATTGAATCGTATGCCGTCAGTCATTGATGACGACATACGTGCCTATCAAGTAGGTCGTATCACCATCGATGCCCTGGCAGAAAAATAATCCCGTACGTCAAGGACCTGCTCACTTTAATGAGCCACACGGTCGCCATTTACCATAAATCTGACCGGTGGCCAGAAATCCTAAATCTCATCAGGAGTACTGAAGGGAGCAGGCGGTTCCTGAGACAAAATCTTGACATAATAATCAACCAACTTAGCGATCCCGGGTGTTCAGTGGCTGATGCCAAAACGGCGATAGTCGCCGCCGTCGAGGATATTTTTCATCATTGTGGTCTCGGATTTCAAACGGTGGACGAAGGCGTATACATCAGCGTTCGGGCTCCCGCGAAGTGAGTCCACCGGTTCGTAGTTATTCGGCCGACCGTGGGCTCTCGAGATTGGCTTGATCGGAACCTGTTGTTTCACTCAGAAGGGTTCCCACGGCTCGAGGAGGCGCCGTCGCGGAGCCATTTTGGTAGTATCGCGCTATTTCCGGCGCAAACTTTGTCAACAATAACGTTGCCAACGAATGCGTTGACGGTTATGATCTCCACATGGCGATGGAACTCAGAAAGGCCGGAAGCATCTGGGTCGACGGCGACCGGTTCTTTGACCGCGAAGTCGAACTGGCCTCGTTGTCCGAGCGCGTCAGCGACGGTGTCCATACGTTGCTCACCGCCCAGCGCCGTATGGGAAAGACCAGCCTGGTGCGCGAGCTCCTGCGTCGTCTGGCTGACGGGGAGGACTACGAAACGCTGTTTGTCGATTTTGAGGACGCAGAGACAGCGGAAGATGCGGTGGCCGAACTAGCGATTGAAGCCGAGTCGCTCCAGAGTACTTCGCGAAAGATCAGGGCCGTGTTCGATAACGTTCTTCGGGGGCTAGGGCAAAACGTTGAGGAACTTGCCGTCTCCGAGTTGCGAGTGAAATTCCGAGCCGGCATCGATGCCGGAAGCTGGCGCCGCCGCGGCGATGAGGTTTTCGCTGTGTTGGCGGAGAACCCGAAGCCGGTGGTTCTGGCCATCGATGAGCTTCCCATTTTCGTGAACCGGCTGCTCAAAGGGGATGATTTCCGCATCACTCCTGAACGGCGGAATAACGCGGACCTGTTCATGAGCTGGCTGAGGAGAAACAGCCAATTGCACCGGGACCGAGTCTGCATTATCGTTTCCGGCAGCATCGGCCTCGAGCCCATACTGGGACAGGCAGGCTTGAGCGCTCAGGCGAACTTCCTGACGCCGCTGGAATTGAATCCCTGGAGCCACCTAACTGCGTCGGATTGCATTGGCGCGTTAGCGCGTAGTTATGGGCTGGATCTTTCCTGCGATGTCCGTCAAGGGATGTGTCGCCGGCTGCGCTCCTGTATCCCTCACCATGTGCAGCATTTCTTCGACCAACTTCACGAACACCTGCGCCGGGAAGGGCGGTCAGAGGCGTCGCTCGAAGACGTTGAGTTCGTGTACCAACGTTATCTGCTTGGCGTGCGCGGCCAGCTGCATCTGGAACATTACGAGGGTCGGCTCAGGATGGTGCTGGGAGACGAGGGGTACGGCACCGCTCTGGAACTGTTAACCGAGGCCGCGGTCAACGACGGCTTGCTCACCGATGGCGCCATTGAGCAATATCGAGAGGCGCTATCGTCTGGGGAGATCGATGAACACCCGTCGATGCGCGAACTGCTGTACATCCTGGAACATGACGGGTACTTGGAACCTGATGAAGGCGGATTCCGTTTCGTGTCGGGGTTGCTTGAGGATTGGTGGCGCGTGCGGCACCGGGAGTTTTTCACTCCGATCGCGCAACGATAGGTTGATGTCAGCGGTGGCACATGGCGTTGAATATCAAAAAATACAATCCTGGCTTCCTGACCGACGATGAGCTGATCTCCTCGTTCTGCGTTCGGCTTGCTGAGTTCGAGTCAATCATTGATACGCTGCAAGACACCGGTGCGAGTTCAAACCCGCACACGGTCGTGATCGGACCGCGCGGCAGCGGCAAAACCCATCTGCTGCTGCGCATCGCCGCCGAGGTGCGCCGGGAAACGAGTTTAGCCGGGTTTTTCCCCGTCGTCTTTGCCGAAGAAAGCTATGAGGTCGCCACGACCGGGGAATTCTGGCTGGAGTGCCTCGGCCTCCTTGCCGAACAAGCGCCGGCGGAGGAGAGAGATGACCTGCGGCTGAGTTACAACGATCTCAGATCCATCCCGTTGGAGGATGACCGCTCCCTGGCGGAGCGATGCTTGGGTTCGCTGCTGGATTTTGCCGACCGGCAGGGCAAACGATTGCTGTTGATCGTGGAGAATCTGAATATGCTCTTCGCGGGGATGGCCGACCCTTACATGGGATGGCGGCTCCGCAAGACGCTCCAGACCGAGCCCAGGATCTTTCTCCTGGGGAGCGCAACCAGTCGGTTTGCGGAGATGGACCACCCCGACCACGCTCTTTATGACCTGTTCCGCGTGGTCACGCTGCGCCCCCTGGACACTGGCGAATGTGAAGCGCTTTGGTCGACAGTGTCTGGTCAACCGGCCGGAACACAGCCGGTCCGGCCGCTCCAGATTCTTACGGGAGGAAACCCGCGTCTGATCGCGGTTATCTCGGGTTTTGAAACGGCGTATTCGTTCCGCGAACTGATGGACAATCTGCTCGACTTGGTGGATGAGCATACGGAATATTTCAAAAGCCACCTTGACGCGCTGCCCCGACAGGAAAGGCGCGTGTACCTGGCGCTGGCGAGGCTATGGAAACCCGCCACGGCCCGGGAAGTGGCCCAGTTGGCGCGGTTAGACGTCCACAGGTGCAGCGCTCAACTCAATCGGCTGGTCGACCGCGGCGCGGTGACGATTGAGGGCGGAACCGCCAGGCGGCGGCAGTACTATCTCACGGAGCGGATGTACAACATCTATTACCTTCTTCGCCGACCCAGCGGTGAAAGCCAGGTTATCGAGGCGCTGATTAGGTTCATGGCGAACTACTATGCACCGGCTGACTTGGTGCACATCGGTATTGGCATGGTTCGAGACGGGAAGGGCGCTAGCACGCGGCCGAGGGAACTGCACGGTGTAGCGCTTAAAATGCTGGTTGATCTTCCAGAGGTTGACGTCATGAACGTCGGCGTCCCGATTGCGGATGCGTTGCTCGCAGAGGCGCGCACTCTGGTCAGAGAGGGCAACATCCAGCCTGCCCTGGATATGTATGACGAGGTGATAAATAAGTTTGGCGGCCGGGATGAACCCGAGATTGTGAGAGCCAGGGCCGTGGCGCTGGTACGTAAAGGGGTATCACTGTGCCGGCTAGGCAGGATTGATGAGGGTTGGGAGAGTTACGCAAAGGGCGCGCCTTCCACGCTGGTCACGGATGTGCATCGCGTGGACGGTCTCGCTGAAGTTTTGGCTGGCAAAGATTCCGACTCCTCTGTCTGGGGCTTAGGCCTCTTGGAAATCATTGGGTTGTTGCAGATTGGCAGGCTGCATGACGTAATCAGCGAAATCGACGAAATCTTGACCTGGGGTTTCCCGCCCGAAACCGAGGACGGGCATTTTTTCAAGATGTTGGCGCTCACCATAAAGGGCCAACTGATATCCAGGGATGGTCTCACTCTCAGTGAGGCCGAGGTAGTCGACTTGCTCGCCAACCCCACGTTTTTGGGCGGAAATCCGGTGGGCCCACAGAGTATGCAAGTCTTGCTTGAGTTCATGGCCAGCATAGATCCCAGCAAAGCGCTCGAACTGATTGAAAATGCACCCGTAGGATACGCGCTATTGGCGATTGAGGTGGCGTTACGCAATGAACTCGGCCAAGAGACGTCTGTCGCCCAGGAGATACGGGAAGTCGCGCAGGATATCGGGAAAAGTTTTGTCACGTTCAGGGCGGTCCAGGCAGCCCGGGCCACGTCTCCTCTGCTGGGCTTTGGTAGATCAAAACAGTCCTCATAGAAGAATTTCCCATGTCGGTTAACCCCTAAATTCGCCCGCAATCTGCGGTATGAAGTTTAGATAAAGACCATCCAGTTTTGGCTTCGATTGCGGTCCGGGTGTACCTACGCTCCAGCCCGGGTCGGGCAGCGCTGAAAACGCGGGGACTGGACCAGGTAAACGAAACAACTAAAAATGATCAGCGACTCCGCTTTTGGCCTGCGGGATCGCTCCAACACGGTGGTGTATGTACTGACATGGCTGGAAATCTCTTTACCGACTACTTCCTCACCGACGGGATCAAGACCACACCGGAGTGGGCGACGTGCGTAGCGGCGGCAGCGCAATTCGACACATTCAGTGACGATGTCCGTCAGCGTTACGACGCTCTGGCCCTTTCTCAAGACCCGAATGAAGCGGTCACGGAGCAGGAATTGATCCGGCCGGTCCTGGAACTGCTGGGATGGAACGATTACCTGCCACAGCAAGGCGCCTCTCGGAATGAAGACATTCCGGATCTCCTGCTGTTTCCCGACGCTGCCGCCAAGGAACAGGCCATTGCCAGAGCCAGCGCTGAGGAGCGTTACCGCGATGCGGTTGTGGTGGAAGAGAGCAAGCGATTCGGCCTGCCCCTGGATGCTCGCGGTCAGGACGGCCGGCGCCGGGCCACGACGCCCCATGATCAGACAATCAGGTATCTATCCACGGCCGAGGTCGAGTCGGAAGGCCGCATTAGGTGGGGAGTTCTGACCAACGGCGGCGTGTGGCGTCTTTATGACTATCGCGCCCGTCCCAGGTCTACCGTTACTTTGAGGCCAACCTCGGCGAGATACTGGATTCTGGCGATACTGATCCGCTCCGCACCTTCTACCTGCTATTCCGGCGAGAGTCCTTCACAGAACAGGAAGGCGCAACGGCCAGCTTCCTGGAAACTGCGCTTGTCGAAGGGCGGCGTTATGAACAGCAGGTGGCGCAGGACCTATCCGCCGTGGTTTTTGAACGGGTCTTCCCGAGATTGGTCCAGGCACTGGCGGAGCACACACAGCAGGATCTGACGGAACTTCGCGGGCCGGCGCTTATTCTCCTCTACCGGCTGCTCTTCGTGCTCTACGCAGAGGATCTGGGCCTGCTGCCCGTCAACGACGCCCGATACGAGGATTACGGCCTGCGTAAACCGGTCCGCGACGACATTGCTCGCCGAATGGCGGCGGGCTCGGCGCTTTCGGCGCGAGCCACGAACTACTACGACCACTTGATGACGCTGGGCAGGCTCATTGACCAGGGGGACGCGGCCATCGGCCTGCCGCCCTACAACGGTGGTCTGTTCAACGACGCGGCCGCTCCGCTGCTGGCCAACGTTCGTCTGCCGGATGCCGTGTTTGCCCCGATAGTCTACGACCTGAGTCACACCGAGACCCCCGATGGGAGGCGGTTCGTCAACTATCGCGATATGTCGGTCCAGCAGTTGGGGTCAATTTACGAACGCCTGCTGGAGCGGGAGCCGGTCTGGGATGACGATGGCACCGTCGTCGCACGCCCCAACAGCTACGCCCGTAAGGATAGCGGCAGCTTTTTCACGCCCCAGGAGTTGGTCGATCTGATTGTGGACCGGACCCTGAGGCCCCTGGCAGAGGAGCGGCAGACTGCTTTTGTGGGGAAAGCGACTGAGTTGGCTGCCGATCCTCGTCCCAAGGCGGAGCGACATGCCGAGCTGCTGCTAATGGACCCGGCCGAGGCGGTACTGAACCTGAAGGTACTGGATCCGGCCATGGGCAGCGGCCACTTCCTGGTCACCGCTGTGGAAGTCCTGTCCGACTATATCGCTGAGATGGTGGAGCACGCACCCGGGGTTCCGGAGTGGCTCGATGGCGAGTACGTATCGCCTCTCGTGGAGCGAGTGGCGGGGATCCGCCAGGATATTTCCCAGCGGGCCCGGGCAGAGGACTGGGTGATGGATCAGGCACAACTCACCGATCAGGCCATCATCCGGCGGATGGTGCTAAAACGCTGCATCTACGGAGCGGACAAGCTGGACTTTACGCAAAATTTGAAGGCAGCGATGGATACGATCAAGTTGGGACGTCGCCATTCGTGTCTGGTGTCAGAGGGTTTCTAACTGTCCGGCTCTAACGCCGACATCCAAGAACGTCCGGCTACCCGGTACCATTGAGTTGCAATCTCTTTCGCATACGGTACTTAAAATGCGTAAAGTCCAGACAAGAATCCCTTGACCGTAGAGCTGGCGAAGGTGTCGCTATGGCTGCACAGCTTCACCGTTGGCGCGCCGCTGTCTTTCCTCGATCACCATCTGCGTTGCGGCGATTCCTTGGTCGGCCTTCGGGTGATGGAGGCCACTGCAGAGCTGAACCGCCTGGGTGGTCTGTTCGCGACTTCGGCCATAACCGGGGCGGAAGCCGCCACGGGCGGGATGGAGCTTATCGAGGAGATGTCCGACGCCGATATAGCAGAGGTCCGGCGCTCGGCGACCCTGTTCCAGGAAGTGGAGGATACTACAGAGGACCTCCGCGGCCTTCTTGACCTTCTGACCGGCTTGCGCTGGTTGACCGCCGGCATGAAGCAGCGGGAGCGTCGAGCCTTCGAGTCCCACCTGGTTGAGACCCTGGCTGAGCAGCCGGACGAAGCATACAGTTTGCTGGCTCGTGGAGTGTTTACGGATGGGTGTCTCCCCGATTCGGCGTTCGCCGACCTTTGGGACAAAGCCAAGTCCCTCGCGGAGCGTGAAGGGTTCTTGCACTGGGAGGCCGCATTCCCCGGCGTCTGGCACAGCTGGCAGAGCGCGCATCCCCAAGGCGGGTTCGACGCTGTCATTGGCAATCCGCCCTGGGACAGGATCAAGCTGCAGGAAGTGGAATGGTTCGCCACTCGCGCACCGGAGTTGGCCCGCGCTCCGACCGCCGCCGCGCGGAAGAAGGGTGTAGACCAGTTGCGCGCCAGTGGGTCTCCCCTGGCGTCCGAATTTGACGCTGCGAAGGAACGCGCGGAAGATTTGAGCAAGATGGTCCGTGCGTCTGGGCACTATCCCCTGCTTGGCGGCGGCGACATCAACCTGTACTCGCTGTTTGTTGAACGCGCCATGGGGCTGGTTAACCCTGGAGGTATCGTGGGACTGCTGACGCCGTCGGGTATCTATGCCGATAAGACGGCGGCCAAGTTCTTTCGGTCGGTTTCCACCGACGGACGCGTGGGCGGACTGTTCGACTTCGAGAATCGGAGGATTTTCTTCAAGGACATTCACGCTTCCTTCAAGTTTTGCGCTCTGATATTGGGCGGTAAGGCGCGACGATTCGATGAAACCCCGTGCGCCTTCTTCCTCAACGATTCCAAGACCATTGAAGATCCAAACCGATGTTTTACGCTGGCCCCCGCGGACTTTGATCGTGTGAATCCCAACACTGGCACGGCTCCGGTGTTCCGTACTCGACGGGATGCCGAGATCACTCGGGGCATCTACGAGCGACATCCGGTGTTGGTGGACCGGTCGGGGGATGGTGAGAGAAGGACGTGGCCTGTGCGGTACCACACCATGTTCCACATGACCAACGACTCGCATCTGTTCCGTAGCGCGGTGCAGTTGGATAACGAAGGGTTCTACCGTGTCGAAGGAAACCGCTGGAAGAAAGGCGAGAAGACGTATATGCCCCTGTATGAGGGCAAGATGGTGCAAGCCTTTGACCACCGGGCTGCCAGTGTGGTCGTGAATCCCCAAAACCTGAACCGTCCGGCCCTCCCGAAAGAGGCAAGTCTTGCCGAACACGCTGATGTTAGTTGGTTCCCCGAGCCGCAATTTTGGGTTGATCAGAGGCAGGTGGATTGGCCAGATGACTTAAGCTGGACCGTGGGCTTTAAGGACGTCACTGCCCCAACCAACGCGCGGACCATGATAGCGTCGGTCATGCCTCGTTCAGCATTTGGCAATACGTTGCCGACCTTGATGCCCATAGCTAGTGATGTAGCCCCCTACAAGGAAAACCTGTGGCTGCTGGCGGCCTGCTTCAATTCCTTTGCATTGGACTTCGCGGCCCGTCAGAGAGTGCAAGGACAGCATCTCAACTGGTTCGTGGTGGAGCAACTTCCGGTCCTGGCGTCCAATGAATACGATCGCCAATTTGGAAGTACTACGGCTCGTGACCTCGTGCGTGACCACGTACTTCGGCTCACGTACACCGCTGATGACATGGTGCCCTTCGCCGAAGACCTTGGTTATAACGATCATCCATTCATTTGGGACGAAGAAGACCGACGCCACCTTCGCGCTCGCCTCGATGCTGTCTATTTTCTCCTTTATGGACTGACTCGGGATGATGCCGAATACGTGCTGAGCACTTTCCCAATTGTGCAGAGGGAGGACGAAGCCGAGTTCGGTACTTATCGTACTCGTGACCTGATCCTAGCCTACATGAGCGCGCTGGCCGCAGGAGATACGAAAATCAAGGTCGCGGGGTAATTTTGGATGGGAAGTTCGTAACTCCTTGGCGTAGCAGGGCCTTCTGATCCGCGTGACGATTTACCGTACTGTGCCGCGATGATCTTCCAAGCGCACGGAGATAGGCACTGATTCAGCAGGGGGCATTGGCATGACGATTAGGTTGATTGACAAAGGTTGGAGGAAAGAGTTGAACACGGCCGCGAAAGCTGATAATGGTGAACTCCTGATCGTCTGCCCCTTCATCCAATTGAGCGTTATTGAGAGACTGTTGAGCACTTGGTCTGCGAACGTAAAAGTCATCACCCGGTTCAACTTGGCCGATTTCGCCAGCGGCGTCAGCGACATCGCTGCTTTGTGTAGGCTGCTTGAATCCGGTGCTCAGGTACGGGGCGTCCGCAACCTCCATGCCAAGTTGTACATTTTCGGCAATAGGCGGACGATCCTTACCTCGGCCAATCTCACTAAGGCTGCGTTGCACCCCAACCAAGAGTTCGGCATGGCCTCTGACGATGCAGCGATTGTCGAGGAGTGTAAGGCCTATTTTGGTCATATGTGGGAAAAGGCGGGGCGGGATTTGCTGTTGCGACAGGTGAATGATTGGCAAGCCATAATTGCCGAACATCACTTGTCGGGCATTAGCCCAAGCAAGACCGACCATTTGGAGGATTTTGGTGCTGATCTAGGTACCGCAGATCCAACACCCGGATCGCTGAAGACGCCTGTGTCCGAAAAACCCCGGTCATTTATGAAACTCCTTGGCAAAAGCGACAACCGTATGGCCTTGGACGCTCCTACCATCGATGAACTCGCACTGGGTGGTTGCCACTGGGCTGTTGCCTATAAAAAGCGGCCGCGCCGGGTAAAGGACGGCGACATCATATTCATGGGACGCCTTACCAAGAAACCGAACGATGTTCGTATCTTTGGGTGGGCTATAGGTAGCGAGCACAGGCCTGGAAAGGACGAGGCATCGTGCGCGGAAAAAGTAAAGATGGAATGGAAGAAGGAGTGGCCGTACTACATCCGAGTTCATCGTGCTGAGTTCGTCTCAGGTGCGATGGAGAACGGGGTGTCGCTGTATGCAATGATGGCGGAACTCGAGGAAAATGCCTTTGAGACCACCAGAAGAAATGCTGCCAACGGCAATGGAAACATTGACCCTCGCCGTGCATATGGACAAAGGCCCGATGTTCAACTATCCAAAGAAGGTGCCGAGTGGCTTTACGGGCGATTGCGGACAGCGCTGCAAACACATGGCATGATCCCCCAGCACGAGATTGACAAACTTGAATGACCCGGCTCACAAAGGCCGCTTGATCGAATATTCTTGCCTGTCCATCCTACAAGTACCGTAGCGCCGACCCTGCGGTTTCGCCACGGGTGTAGCGGCCGACCATGCCGCCGCCCTGTTTCCAGCGGCCCTGGCGATGGCCTTGAGGTTGCAGGCGATCTGAGACTCCGACAGCCCGAAGACCCTCTCTCCACCGCCAACCCCCCGCCGGCCGGATGGCGTCCAGGGCCTTTATTGCAATAGGGGTGATGGCCAGCACCGCGCCCTGGGCGTCCACGTCGCTCTTCGAACGAATGACGGTGACGCGGCCGGAGTCGTCGTCTCAGGTCAGCGCCGAAGCCTCGGACCGGCGCAGGCCCGGGTCGACTCCGGTAAGGGGTAGAATCGTACGCTAAGATTGCTATCTGCGTATCGGCCACCGATATTCGCCGATGAGCAGGATGTGGGCCTGAAGCTCGGGCGCAACGGTCAGGCCGGCATGTTTCCGCTGTCCAACCGCTTCGTGGAGATGGGCGGTATTCCAGTAGATGACGATGGCGGCAAGGAGGTTGAGTCCGGCCATGCGGTAGTGCTGGCCTTCGCTGGAGCGGTCGCGGATTTCGCCCCGGCGTCCTATCCGCAGCGCATTCTTGAGGGCGTGGCGTGTCTCGCCCTTGTTCAGGCCGGTGTTGGCTCGGGCACTACGTATCGGCGTCGAGCAGCCAGTCGAGGATGAAGAGCGTTCGTTCGACGTGTCCGATTTTGCGGAGTGTGACGGCTAGTTCGTGCTGGTCATGTTTCACCTCTCCGTTATCCGTTTATCCCGGCAGGCGCGGCGCTGTCCGTAGGGGACCGTCTATCGCACATTCAACCGGCGCCTCTCCCCTTAGCGTACGATTCTGCCCCTTACCAGAATCGACCCGTCTCTGGCGTTTCACACAGCCCGTGACCATTACCAGCATTGGATCGGTCCGGCTTCGATAGCTGGGTATCCGAGCAGCTATGTGACGGCTTCCTTTGCTGAACTGCCCAACAGTTCGTCGATAACCTCGCGTTTCTCGACCTCATCCAACGGTGTGTTCCCAGGCCACAGTTCCGCGTACAGCGGCGTCATTATTTCCGCGATTACTCTCGCCGATGGTCGCAATGAAGTCGCAAAGGCGAGCAACTCGAGCGCTGCAATTTGATCGGCGCGTTGCAGCTTCGGTCGACGGAAGGCAAGAATATTCATGGCCGTGTCCTCTGCTTCTTCGGCTCCGCCTAGCAGTGGCCATAGCCGGGCGAGGTAACGCAAGTCGTCCAAGCCCAGTGCTGTGGAGTTGCCGTAACGATGGGAGGCCGCTTGGAGGAGTTTTGACCGGATGGTGTTCTCTTGCAGCGTCGCGTTTTCGGTTAGCTGACCTGTCCTTGATAGGCTCTCGTCCACCAAAGCCCAGAGGATGCGCGGCGAAACGACTGGATTGCTGACTTGCGCCACGAGCCATGGCACGTTCGGCTCGTTCAAGGCCACTGCGGCGCGGGCGGCGTATTCTGCCGCATACCAATCGTTAGGCAGACTGTATGCGCATCTCTCGACGAAACGGCGGTGGTCCCAAAGCTTTTCTGCGAGGGCTTTCGCCAACCCGGGATCAACAGAGTAACCGTTGCTGTACAGAATATCGACCGCACGGAGGGCAACCGAAAAATAAATTCCCACCGCGTCATCTGCTTTCCGGAAGCGCTTCGGATCGTCATCGGCGTCCCATGCGTTCAGCGGCAGAGCGCTGCATCGGTCCAGCGCCCACTTTAGCGGATCCACATCTGCGCGGGACAGCGTCAGGGCAATGCCAAGGCCGAAAATCCAATCTTGGTCGCTCCAACTCCCCGAGTTGTAGAAGAACCGGCGGTCCCCATCCAGTGTTTCACGGACGTGCCGCTCATGTTCATCGAGGATCATATGAGCGAGTTCAGCCGAACGCTCCGGCCAGGATTCGCGGATTTCCCATGCGATGTACGCAACCAGCAAGGTCTTGGGCGACAACGGGTCGTTGAGTAGCCCGACGCGGAGTACGCGGAACAACTCCTCTGACCAATTCTGGCAAACCAGACGAGATAACTTCTCGAAGCAGAGTATCTCGAGTTGCTCGACCCGCCCGGGTTTCTTAGGGCTCCCGTAGGCTGGGAACGCTGATGCACCGTGATTAAGCAGTTCGATCACCCATCGCGCGGCGGCAAGAGGCTCGATCGAGACAAGCTTGTCCAACAAACCGGTGAGGAGATCAGAAGCCATGTCATCGAGATCTGTATCCTCTTTGCCGGATCTTGAGTTCCTACGGGTCTCGGAATCCAAGTGGATGACGTTTTCCACGGTGTGCACGATGGCCAGCGCAACTGCGGCATCGGGGGAACGATCAGTAATCCATTCCAACGGGCGCTGGTAGTCCGCGCGCATGAAGCAGCCGGCGGCACATTGAGCCGCCCATCGTTGCACAAACGGATGGTCCACCTTTTCGACCATCGGGACGAAGATGCTGGGATCCAATTTGATTAGGAGATCCACCGCGCTGAGGACACCGGGATACAGCCACCATTCGCATTCCTCCAGGCGTTGGAAGGTCTTGAGCTTGTCCGGTTGTTGAGTGACGTCGACAGTGACCTCGGCTCCGGCAACGCCGAACCTGGCTATACGCTCCGGGTTGATGACGCGGTTACGCTGGCATAGCTGGACCAGTGTCTCCAGTATGTAGTTTGCGACGGTCCCAATCTCGTCGGCACTCCAATGGGAACGGATGAAAGCCTCAGCCATATCGGGGTGGATTGAACTGATCGCCCAGAACGCGACGTCGTCGCCAAGGCTTTTGCCGGCGTCGTTGATGTCCCCCTTGATCCCGTGCAAGATCAACATTGCTGCGGGAACGCGGAGTTCCTCCCGCAGGATCCAGTGCTCCTCGTCCTGATGGAACTAGCCCTGGATCTCATTGATCACCGTATCCTGGTTTCCACAAGAAATCCGATTGCGGACCCATTTTGGCAACGATTCTTGGTCTAGGGATGGTCGGAAAGGCGATTCGTCAACTCCCAGGATTTGCCAGGCCAGAGGAAGCGCCTCGTTAGGCAACGTAATGGAACAGTGGGTGTCGTCGGCCATCATTTGACTTCACAGACTTGAGTGCCATCGCCGTGCTTCCCAACAGGGATTGCCCACAGGGCCTCCGCCTCGGCACGATACACGCCATAGGGAAAGCTGAAGAAAGTTACGCCCCCACTGTCCCAACCATTGATGGAGTGGGATATCCAGATTTCCCGTTCGGATGTGATCAGGTACCTATCGTGCAACAACGATGGGGCGGGTTTGGCGAAAGACCTGACTGTAGCATGACTGATCAACGCGGGTGTATAGTTTGACCACCATGCGTCGCCATCGTGCGGCTCACAAAGGATCCTCAGCGACCTTCCTGCGGTGGTTTCGAACATTCCCAGGTAAAGGCGCTCCGTATCTCCTCTAGGACCGCGGTTCATGAAGTATGGATCAGCGAAATAGACCGGATCGTTGGAGTAGGTATACTGTCGCAGCAGGTTCAGAAAGAAATCGATGGCTGCATCCAATTGGCCGGGCCGGAAACGAGCGATATTGCCCGTACGTTGCGCTTCGGCCTCTCGCTCCCAGGCTCTGCGGCCGAGTACCGATCGGCGGACGTCCAGATCCCTCGAATCGGTGTAATCGTCGGCGTTTACGCTGATCATCGAACGCCAGCTGCCGAGTGAGACCTGGTTGGTTGTGGATCGTCGAGTATTGTGCATGGTAACGGTAGGACCCGCGTCCATGTTCATCGCGATGTTGATCTCCTTGCACAACGTGACGTTCATCAGATCGACGCACTGGCCATCTGAGTTGCGATGGACGGCGAAACCGAGCCAATCGACATCCGAAGAGAACTCAACAAGGGTTTCGTTGGCGGTCACTGCGATGTTCCGACACACCATATAGTCGCCGGCATGATTGGCCCACACGGATGCCGTGTAGGCGCCGACCGGCAATGGTGCTCCATTCGCCATATCAACTCTGAGCAAGAGCGCGTTCTCTCGATGCAGCCGAAGGTCGCAATCGATCTCATCCTGGGCACCCGCAATCATGAAATTGCCAACACGCTCCGGACGACGGTCGAGTGGAAATTTCAGTTTTTCCAGCAACGACTGTAGTTTAGCGGGGGGCGACACGACCAACTCTTGCCAACGCCGCTGGATGTCATCGTCGAAACTCCAGCACTCGATGATTTCTGCACTGTGTCGGCCAAATGGGCTGAGGACATCAGCGTCAGCGCTCCCGCGAATGTCGCGGAAGGCCCAAAACCGCCGGGCATCGTGTTCCAGAGAATAGTCGATCGTCACGCCGTCGATCTCGAGCGTGCCATGGATCAGAATACTGTCGATCAGACCCTGGCAGCGTTCAAGGGAAGCATCCAATCGGCACAACCGGATTTCGGCAGGTTCAGGCATGTCGTCGATCGCGACGATTTCGCTGGACCAAACCCCGTCCGGGTCTCCAGCCCACAGCCCTAACGAATCACGTCGCCGGTGGCGAATGTGGGTGAAAAGGTTGACCGGCTTTTTGCCCTTTACCTGCCACACGAGTACAGTGACCCGGGCAGTCCTGTCCCGGACGTCTTCGGTTGGGCCCGGGTTGGGAATTGTTGGGACAAACGTCAAGCCATTCTCACGCGCCCAACGCGCGGCCTCATCCTGCGCGACGTACAGCCGCCGTCCTTGCCGGCGGGCCACCAGATCGCTTTGGCTGATTCTTCGGCGGATATATGACTCGCTTCTATTTGTCGCGAGGGCCAAGTCGGCAACGGTAAGATCCATCTCAGTGCGGCGCACTCCATTATGAGCGAGATTTGTAGAACTGCTTGTTGTTAAAGATACCGCAATGCCGAACCGGCTCTTTCGCCGCGAGTTTAGCGGCCGACCATGCCGCCGCCCTGTTTCCAGCGGCCCTGGCGTTCGATCTCGTGGGTGGGCGCGCCGTTCTGGGCCATGCGTCTTGCCATGCCGACCCGTCCGCTGTGTCCGCTGAAGAACTCCCAGTCAGCGAGCCCCGCGGCCCTGGCGATCACCTTCACCCGCCGGGCGATCTGGGACTCGGATAAGCTGAACACCTTCCCAGCACTGCACGCCATCCCAGGTGGAAGACGAAACCTCTGAGCGGCGCAGGTGAGCGTGGGAGGCGTTGACGGAGCAAAAGTATGGGCTCTGCCCAACGCGGTTGGCACGGGTTTGACAGATCACCTCGCCGGTGGTACCCTACAAGTGTGAGTACTCACATTCCCTGCACACGCAGGGTTACCCCATGACTTAGCACTCCTCGTGTACGAGGTAGGCTAGCTTCCCTGCACACGCAGGGTTATGCGCCCTCCGCTGATACGGAGGGCTTTTTCATTTGGAAGCAACAGACTTGAACTATGGATTACCGGCGATCGTAGCATGCTGAACGCGCAGCAGCTGGTTTCAGGCGGATTACAATGCGGTGGCTGACACGACCGAGTGTTGACACCGGTCGGCGGGATGTTGTTGGGCGTGATCACGAAAAACCAAATGGGCGCGGTGGCTGTCCGGTTTTCGCGGCTATGTCGTAGCAACCTTTTATCAAGGTGGTTCCAAATCGGGCGCGAAACCGGCGCATCTAGTTGCTAACCAGTCTCCGCGGGCAGCGCTACAGGTACCTGAGCGCCGATCCGGCGGTCTCGCCGCGGGTGTAGCGGCCGACCATGCCGCCGCCCTGTTTCCAGCGGCCCTGGCGTTCGATCTCGTGGGCGGGCGCGCCGTTCTGGGCCATGCGGCGGGCCATGCCCACGCGCCCGCTGTGGCCGCTGAAGAACTCCCAATCCTGCAACCCCGCGGCTTTGGCGATGGCCTTGACCCGCCGGGCGATCTGGGACTCCGACAGCCCGAACACCTTCTCCCCACCGCCAACGCCCGCCGGCCGTATCGCGTCCAGCGCTTTCATCGCAGCGGGAGTGATGGCGACCACGGCGCCCTGGGCCTCGGCGTCGGTCTTGGAGCGGACCACGGTGATGCGGCCCGAGCCGTCGTCCCAGTGCTGCACGTCGCCCCACCTCAACGCCGCCGCCTCGGACCGGCGCAGGCCCGCGTCGGAGAGGACGGCCACCAACGCCAGGTCAAACCTGGCCCGCTCGCGAGCCTGCTCAGGCGTCTCGACGCCGCGGCCGCGCTTGCGGGGCTGGACGGCGGTGAGGCGGATGACGGCCAGCACGTCGGCGGTGAGCGCCCCTGACTGGCGCTGGGGCTTGGCCAGGCGCCGGCCCCATCCTTTTAAAGAGACGCGCACGCCCGGGTCCCGGCAGGGTGACTCCAGCTTCGCCCACTGGTGGGCCTTGGCGATGGCGGAGCCGGCCAGGCGCAGGGTGGCGACGCTGGCGCCGGAGCCGGCCCGGGCGGCCAGGTAGCGGGCCACGGTGAGGGGCTCCGCCGGCAGAGCAGAAAGGCCCACCTCGGCGCACCAGTCGTCGAACAGCCGCCACTGAGCGTCGTAGGTCCGGCGGGTGTTGTCGGAGAGGACCGCCTCCAGGGAAGAGGCCACGCCCTGGTCAGCAGCCTGCAACGCGGCCAGCTGAGGGAGGGCCGCGGGTTCAACGGGTACGACGTGGGCGCCAGGGTCGATGGTGGTCACGAGCGGGTCTCCGGAGGCGGGATTTGGGGGCGATCGGGGCGGGTGAAAGATGCGCGATAATAATTATCGCGCGGCGAATGGACGTTCGCAAGGAGGCGCCAGGGAACTGTTTCCACCGTCGTTTGCCTGACCACAGGGGGCTCAAAACCGTTCATGGCGGAGGGTCGCCGGCGCTCGGCGGAGCCCGAGATCCTGATGCGTGAACGCGCTCTCAACCGCCTGGGCCACCCGGTTAAACTGACGGAACGCTGGACAACGACATAATTTTGGGCTCAGTTTAAACCCGTAAATGACACGAGCGACGGGGCTGGCGCGGCTTCTCGGGGCGATCCGGTTTCCCGTCGCCTTCGGGTTTCAGGCCGGGCATCCGTCCCGAACCGCCGGACTTGCCCCGCCTTCCAACTGGGCAATCCGCTTCTCCAGGCGTTCAATGATGGCCTGCTGCCGGATGATGATGCCGATGAGAACATCCCGGTCGGGAGTCCTGAGATCAATTGAACCGTCCATCCCAGCTATATGACATAACCACCACCCCCAACGCCAGCCATCTCCAAACCCAATTCGGCCAATTCACCTCACCAACTCTGAACAGTTACAGCCATTGCTCCGCCCTTGACATATGTATCGAATTCTGCTTCTATTGGCGGCTAAATAGGTCGTTTACTGTTCTAAACGCCATTTTTCGGACGTATATCGTTGAGAGGAGGCCCAAAAATGACGTATATCAGCACACGGAATCTCAGGGCGTTGGCAATGACATCTCTGACCCTGGCAGTCCTGTTGATTGTCGCTTGCGGCACTGCCGGGCAACCCGCGCAACCCGTGCAGCAGGCGGAACCGCGGGTCGTCGAGAAGGAGGTCGTGAAAGAGGTAGAAGTTACCAGGGAAGTCCAAGTGCAAGTGGAGAAGGAAAAAATAGTTGAGGTTGAGAAAGTAGTAGAAAAAGAGGTCCCAATAGAGAAGGTGGTGTTCGCCACCCCGGTAGCCGGCGTTCACATGACGGAGAGACCCGACTGGGTGAGCATTGGCGCCGACCACCACTACAACGGGGACTTCGTCTTTGTGCACATGGCCAACCCCGGGTTCCTGGACGTGCACTATGGGGCCAGTCTCACCACTACCCTTTTGCCCTCCGGCCCTCGGTTCAACCAACTCCTGATGTACAACCCCAGGGAGCCGAAGGAAGTTATCGGCGACCTGGCCCAGAGTTGGGAGGTCAAGGATGGAGGCAAGAATTTCCTGTTTCGCCTGAACGATGCCAACTGGCACGACGGCACGCCGGTAACTGCCGAAGACATCGTTTGGAGCCTCAACCGAATGGCGCAACCCGACGTCACGCGGGGCCGAGTCGTCGCCATCCGTACTTTTTACGAGTACCAGACCGCGGTGGCAGTGGACGACAAAACGGTGCTGATGCCCCTGAAGTTCCCCTCAGCGACGGCTCTGGGCTGGCTGGCGGCAGACTACTACAAGATGTATCCCAAGGCCTTGGAGAGCGTGAGCCAGGACGACTTCAACTGCTGTTTCAAGAACACCTTTGGCTCCGGCCCCTGGAAGTTCAGGTCCTGGAAGAAAGGCGACTCCTACGAGTACGACCGCAACGACGATTACTTCAAGGACCCCATGCCCTATGCTGACGGCATGAAGGTGTTCATCATCACCGACTACGCCCGGCGTCTGGCCACCCTCAAGACCCAGCAGGTTATGGCACGGTACATCATGGGCGGCATCCTGCTGGCGGACGCGGAGCAGGTGCAGAGGGAGACCGGCGGCAAGATGCGGGTTCTGAAGGGCGGCGCCAGCACTATCTACGGTTTCTGGTTCCACTGGAACCGGCCGCCGCTGGATGACCCCAGGGTGCGTAAGGCGATTTACCTGGCCCTGGACCGCCACGAGATCGCTGAGATTTCCCAGGGTGGTTCAGCCTTGGTTGGCAACTTCTTCCCGCCTGGCTATGCCCTCAGTGAGGAAGAAGTCATGGCGTTGCCAGGCTTTCGCGCCAGCGCCGACGGCGGGAAGCATCCCGATGACTTGATGGAAGCCAAACGGCTGCTGACCGAAGCGGGCTACCCCGATGGGTTCAAGCTGACCTACAACGTGGATCAGAGCAAGTTTACACGGACCAACAGCGAGCTGATGGCGGACCAGTTGAGGGACAAGCTCAACATTGACGTGGAACTTCAGGTTGGCGACCGGGCTACTTTCTACGCCCAGTTGCGGGATGGCACCCACGACCTCAGCCAGATCGGCACCGGCCTTTACTTCAAGGAGCCGGAAACGGTGCTGGCCCAATGGTTCTTCCAGGACACTCTCCGCAACCCTCATAACTGGTCCCATCCCCGCTTTGACGAGTTGATGGGGTTGCAGGCGAGGGAACTGGACTCGGAGGTCCGACGGGAGCTGTTCCGGGAGATGGCGGCAATTCTCAACGAGGGAGAGGGCCACTACGTTCCCCTCTATTGGACTGCCAGCAACGGCATCATGGACTACCGGATGCAGAATTTCCGGCCGCCCTACCACCCGCATACCATCTGGACCTATGAGCACGTTTGGTGGGACCCGGACGCGGAGCTGCTCGGGCCGGACGCTCCCCCCATCCAGTAACCGGCTTCCCTTCTGTCCGATCTTGACGCCACACCCGGCCGTCCTGGGGCACCGTGTTAGTGCCCCAGGACAGCGGGAACGTTGTCCAACCCAAACGAGTGAGAACTGCCAAGCATAGACAGTGACCTTTGACTCCCGGTTCCAGGATGGAAAGGTCACCGAACCGTCGGGAGGAGTGATGAAAGGCTACGTGGTGAGGAGGATAGGCCTCTTCATTCCCACCATGCTTCTGACTACCGTAATCGTTTTTGGCCTCTTCTTCCTGGTCCCCGGTGATGCTGCGTTGTTCATCCTCACCGGCGAGGAGGGGGCGGGAGCGGTTACCGAGGAGGACCTGCAAAAGCTGCGCCAGGAACTGGGCCTGGACCGTCCCATTCATATCCAGTATTTCGACTGGCTGTGGGATACCCTGCGCGGTGATTTGGGAATCTCCATCTGGTACCGGGAGCCGGTCACCGACGAAATCAGGGACAAGTTTGCCGTCACTCTGCAATTATCCATCATGGGCATCCTCATGGCTTTTGTCGTGGCCGTGCCGATGGGCATGATTTCCGCCGTGCGGCAGGACACCTGGCCCGACTACGTCTGTCGGTCACTGACCCTCATTGGGATCGCCCTGCCGACCTTCTGGTTGGCGATCCTCATAATCTACTTCCTGGCCTACGTCTTCAACTGGTTGCCTCCGTTAGGTTATGCCACCCTGTGGGAGGACCCGATCCTCAACCTAAAGCAGCTTTTCTTTCCGGCTCTGGCCATCGCCTTTCACGATCTGGCTTTCACCGCCAGGGTAACCCGCTCCTCCATGCTGGAGGTGCTGCGGGAAGACTATGTGAGGACGGCCCGGTCCAAGGGGCTGCGCGAAACCATCGTGCTGGGCAGGCACGCACTCAAGAACGCGATCCTGCCCGTCATCACGGTGTCGGGTTACCAGTTTGCCCGTCTGCTGGGCGGCACCATCATCATCGAGACCATATTCGCCGTACCGGGCCTGGGGGCTTTCTTGATAGAGAGCATCATCCACCGGGACTTCGTCGTAATCCAAGCGGTGGTTCTGCTCACTGCGGCAGTGGTGCTGACCTTGAACCTGATCATCGACCTGGTCTACGGCATGCTGGACCCCAGGATACGGTACCAGTGAGGCCATAGCCGGGAACCTCGGCCAAATTGCCCTCGGCGATTCGAGCCACGGAGCCATCTCGACAACTTGAAAGCAGGACGACAATGATAGAGCAACAGAGATCCGAAGGGTCAGCAATGACCCGTGCGAGAGTCAGTGTCGCAGATTGGGGTCAGGATGCTGGAACCGGGCTTTTGCGTTTCTGCCGGACCAAGCCCCTGGGGGCCACGGGGGGCATAATCACCATTCTGCTCATCATAATGGCCATACTGGCCAACGTCATTGCCCCCTATCAACCCAAGGAGAGCCTGGGCCGGGAGAATGTCCACCTGCCACCGCAGCAGGGCCACATAATGGGTACCGACCACGCCGGCCGGGACGTGCTGAGCCGGGTAATCCACGGGGCGCGCATTTCACTGTACGTAGGCTTCGGCAGCGTGGTGGTGGGGATTGCCCTGGGGTTCATCCTGGCGGTGGTCACCACCTATGCGGGCGGCTTTATAGACCTCTCTTTCCAGAGGTTGGTGGACTCGTTGATGGCCTTGCCTGGCCTCATCATCGCCCTGGCAATTGTGGCGGTGCTGGGGTCATCCCTGCAAAACGTCATGATCGCCATCGTAGTTGGGATGTTGGCGCCGGTGATACGAACGGTACGCTCCCAGGTGCTGATCACCAAGGAGTTGGACTACATACTGGCGGGCCGGGCCATCGGGGCATCCCCCTTGCGCCTGGTATTCCGGCACATCACTCCCAATTGCATGGCGATAGCCCTGGTGGTAGCCACGTATTACCTGGGGCTGGCGATAACCATCGAGGCTTCTCTCAGCTTCCTGGGGGTAGGCGTTCCTCCGGACGTTCCCAGTTGGGGTGGGATGTTGAAGCGGGCTGCCGAGGAGCATGTGAGGACGGCCCCCTGGGTTGCCATGTTCCCGGGACTTGCCATCTTCGTAGTGGTGTTCGGGTTCAACCTCCTGGGCGATTCCCTGCGGGACGCGTGGGACCCGAAGCTACGGGGGAGATAAGGTCTATAGCTCTTCCAACTACCTGGACCAAGGCGCAGGTGAGATGCCCGGTACCGTGAATAGATTTGGGAAGGAACCGGGCCAGAATGTGCTGGAATCCCCGAAGGGTTGGTCATGGGTGGGCAGGAGATAAACCAGCTTCTCACGGATTAGCAGCAGGATGTCCGAGAATTGGGCTGTTTGCTCATTCTGGTGCCGACACTCCTGCCAAGGGTGTCAGGGGCGGGGGAACACGTACTGCTCAAATGCCGAGACCGCAGCTCCCCGTCAGGATGCGTGAGCGATCAGTGCGGTCAGGTTCAGTCCTATTTGCCGCACTGAAGCAAACGTGCAATTCCTGAAGGGCCCCCGGCGCATCTGCCGCATCTGCCACCTTACCCACCTCCTGTGGCATGCGCTAACTCGCCAACTATCCGGCCATACCCACCGTCGTTGTAATATCAGCGGACAGCCTCCAATGCGTAGAGGTTGCCATCATGGGAGACGACATACAGGGTTGTCGCAGCCACCACAGGACTGCCGGTTATCTTGCCTCCTGTCTCGAATCCCCATGACAACTGTCCGTTGAGGGCGTCCAAACCGGCAACCGTACCTGATTCGGTACCAACCAGGACGGTGGGTCCCGCCACGATGGGGGCAGTGGTCACCGGACTCCCCATGTCTGTTTCCCAAAGCACCTCTCCCGAGGATGCCCCCAAAGCAGAGACCACCCCTGCGATGCTGGCAACGTAAACTCTATCGCCGTCGACAGCCGGCGATTGGGCCACGTCACCTTCGACCTGGGCTCCCCATACACTTCCCCGCTGTGACGGCGGATGGGGCAGCCAGCCCCAAACGTGAAAGGTGGTTTTCCAAAAGAGGTTGAAGCGGTCCCAGGGTAGGGACCTTGCCCGCCAGTCTATGGCCCACACGCGGCCCTTCTGGGACCCGACGTATACCAGGTCATCCTGGGTAGCCGGTCCGCCCAGGATTTGTCTGGACCTGCCGGTGTCGTACACCAAGCGCCGCCGCCCAGTATCGGTGTCGACCACATGGAGCAAATTGTCCTTGGAGACCACTACGACAGCGTCGTCGGCGAGGCAGACTTCCGCTATCACCCAGTCATCGGTGGTGAAGCTCCATAGCACAGCCCCGCTGGCTATATCCAGGGCGTAGAGCTTGTGGTCTCCCACTCCAATGTACACGGTGCCGTCTCGGACAACAGGGGAGGCCAGGATGGGGTTCCCCATGTCCCTGTCCCACTGCAGAGCCCCAGTCATCGCATCCAAAGCCAGTATCCGGCCAGGCCGAACGGCAGAGACCACCAGCCCTCCTGCCACGACGGGGGTAGAGCTTGAAGGAAAGCCTGTAATATGCTCCCAGACCGGTAAGCCCGTTGTCCGGTCCAGCGCCACGAGCTTGCCCGTATCCGTTGTAAGGTAAACCAGGTCGCCCGCCACGGCTGGCGTGTTGAGCAGGGGGCCCCCTGAACTGTAGGACCACTTGATCTCATGAGGGTACGGGACAGGGTTTGGGGTGAACCCGGTTCCTTCCACCGTACGCCTCGCCTGCGGCCAGTCCCCAGGGTCAAGGGTCGGCGCAACATCTGTGGAGGCAGCAGGAGGGTTGGGGGCCAGTCCCAGGTAGTTCCAGGATACCCAGAAGGCCAAGAGCGCGATAACTGCCAGGGCAATCCCCGGTATGAGCAGGCGGTGGCGGAGAAAGCCGAATCTTCGGCTGCGGGACAGTCGCTCCGCCTCGGCCCGGGGAACGGATATCATGCCCGAAAAGGCTTCACACTTGGCGCACCTTTCTGAACCGGGCGCCGCCTCAATATAACCACAGAAACGGCACACTCGGACTAGTTCCATGGCAACCCCTCGACCCAGAATGGTCCTACTGCTGGCTCCAGTAGATCTTTCGCTTTATTCTCGGCATATCATTGTCAAAGGCCCAAAAAAGGAAAATGGTGAGCGTCTCGACCCATTGAACGCCAGTGATCCCCAGTTCAAACATCAGATTCGCCCTCGAAGGCGCCGGGTCTCCGACCCCACGCACTCCGCAGGGAAAACTGTCCGGCAATGTCAACTTTCGTTTTCCGGTGACTCTCAAGCCTGTTACTCCCTCATGTTATATCCAGATTACTTGCCCCTGGCCGCGGAGGAACTCAAGGGCGTGGTTGGGTTCCCAAGGTGGTCGGTGCCCCACAGCAACCTCCAGGCCAGTTCGTCACGCGCCAGACTCTGTACTCCTCCCTCATCTTTGCCCCATTCGTCGATGAATGAATCGCCGATGAATGGATCGTCGATGGAGACGCTGATGGTCGCCTCAATTAGCAGATCCATGGTTGCTCCTCTTCAACGTTCCGATGGCTCCGGGAGTTCCTACGAACCGGGGCGCCACTTCTACTCGCGCCATTCTTCAACAGAGTTCCCCTTGCAGCACGGATTTTGGTCGCTCGCCAATGCCAACCTGGTAGTCAGTCAAAGTTGATTCAGGATTTCCAAATCAGATGTCATGCCGGTTCCGGATTGTGTTGTGGTGAAGTGGCGGTATGGTACCAGAGAAGTTTGCGGTCAGGTTTGCCTCAGAGGAACGCGACCAGTTGGAGCACCTGGCGCGGGCTGGCCGCTTACCCAAAGATGGCGCCGCCGCGCTGGCCCACGGCAACCGGGGCCGCCGTCCTCACAACGCCATCGCGCCAATCAATTTTGCCGGGACCATTTCATCGTGCGGGGCGCGCCTCACGGATCCTGTCGATACGAGTAACGCCATCAAGATTAGCAATCGCGTCCAGCGCCAACAAACGCGAGTAAGGCTGATTCCAGCTGACGCTCCCCGGTGGATAGTTGCGCGGATCTCCCCCCGTATGGGTTCTGATCTCGGTGAAACCCTGTCCTCTGAGAAACTCCGCCACGCCGTCAACGTCTTCGGCGGTTTCGGTAGCCGCTTTGAGATGCAGGCGCTTAGTTTCCCAATCGTCGGGTAGGCCGTAACCGGTGATCCCTTCAAGTTTGAGCATGCCAAGCTGTAGGTGGCATGGAATTTTGGGCCGGTAGGGTACGGGCCCATCGTACTCTTCCAGAAGGCTCATGCATCCCGGCCCAACTAAATACATTGCTCCCGAGGTTAAAGTCGGCAGATAAGGAACCGGAGTCGGTGGCGCCGCCGTAATCCGGCACGCGGACGCCGCGGAGGCCGCCAACAATGCGACGGCCCCGATTGTGGCCCACCCTCTATAGCGTCGTAGTCTCTTCTCAAGGGTCATTTCAAGAAACCGTCCGCGCAGCCACAACGCCCAGCCAAGCCGCCAACAATCCAACCATCACGTTCGCCGCCAGCGACAACGCAGCCCGCACGTACTCTCCGCTGGAGAGCAGCCTGACGCCGTCGAATGCCAGGGTAGAGAACGTGGTGAAACCGCCCAGCAGTCCCACAGTCGCCATCGCCCGCAATTCAATAGGTAGGCCGGATCGTTGGATGAACAGGGTTGCCAGAAAACCCAGAGCGAAGGATCCCAACACGTTGACCGCGAAGATTCCGACCACGGTATCGGGGCCGAGATAGTGCGCGGCTAGACGATTGGCAGCGAAGCGCAGCACGGACCCGGCCGCGCCGCCGATGGCCACCAGTACCCAGATCACAGGCCACACCCGACGGTAGCGGTCATAAGAGTTCCTGGTTATATGCGTTCGGTCCGTATGCGCGCAGGATGCGTTACTGGCGCAGTCCTTTCTCCCGTAGCAACCCGTCAATCCATTCGCGGTCTTCGTCCGACAAGGGTCCCTCCGGGTCGCCCTGGTAGTCCACATAGTTGGCGTAGTAGTCCTGCTCGTACATGTCGTCCAATAACGCACCCAAAGGGACCACTGCATCATCATCCCCTTCCAGCAGCGGCACCGGTACGTCGGGGATTGGCGTTTGCAGACGGAACGGATACAAGTCTACGTCAGGTCGGACCTGCCACCTGCTGATCAGATTGCGGTAGGGCGCATCGCCGTCATAGCCGATTACTGGCATCGGCCAGCCCACCCGCACCAGATCGATCTCCACCAGGTGAGTTGCGCTTTCGATGATGCGCTCCCGCTTCTCCAGGTATTGGCTGCGCCCGTGTCCTCCCGGCCGCTTGTTGCTGGGCGACAGCAGTTCCACAATCGCCACCGGGTCCTGATCTTCCTGGCTTCGTTCTCCAATGGTTACGTACCACTCCCTCGCCGTTTCATCCGTCCAGGGCAACCGCGCCGTCACGGGAGCTTCCGTCCGGTAGGTCGTCGATGCGCGCTCGTGTATTCCGCCTCCTCGGATGGATAGATCAGGCTCAGCGTATCGCGCCGGCGGATCTCTGGAGGGGTCGTTGCCGATGCCGACGCGCTCGTCCATGATGACCGTGTACCGGAACGGCAGCGTCCGGCGCAGGAAACGGAACATTTCGTGAATGATATTATTGTGTACTTCCGGCCACAGCCGCCTGGATTCCAGATACGGGTTCATCCCCGGAAACGGGTTGGTGAGGGGGTTCTCCATGACTCTATCCCGATGGATACCGAGGGAGATGGATTAATCGAACCGGTCCAGGCGGAATAACCCAATGTCGTGCTCGGTTGCACCATGCTCCGCCAGGTCGGCCATGATTTCGCCAACCACGCTGCTGAACTTGAACCCGTGTCCCGAGAATCCTGCTGCCACCGACACCTGCGGATGCTCTGCCAGCGTGTCGATGATGAAATGCTCGTCCGGCGTGTTGGTGAACATGCAGGTTTTCAGCGCCAGCGTCGGACCTGCTGCCTCCGGGAAATAGCGTTCCGTGAACTGCCGCAGCGCTGCCTCGTCCCGCGCGTTGGGCTCCCGGTCCATGGTGTCGGGATCCACCTGCTCACGGAAGTGGTTGAACATCCCCAATTTGAACCCGGGGATGCCGTAGGACGGGAAACCGTAGAAACGCCCTTCCTCAACCTCCATGCCGAACACGGGAAACGTCTCCGGCTTGAAAAGTTCCGGGCGGAACGGCGCGAACCATCCCAGCACTTGCCGCTCTGGCACGGCGTTGACGGCAACCTCTGGCGCGACCTTGCCGGCCCACGCGCCGGCGGTGACGACCAACCGGCGCGCCGAGTAGGTGTCCCGGTCGGTGGTGACGGTCACTCCACCGCCGGCCGTGGGTTCCCACTCCAACGCGGCCTCGCGACCGTGTACCTCTGCTCCCAGATCCAACGCCGCCGCAACGTGCGCCACAATGCAACGCTCGGACAGGACGAAACCGCCCTGCTGCTCGTACAACATCTCAGCGTCCTCGGGTAACTGGTACCCGGGCCACTCCTGGTTGACCTCCGGCCCGCTGAGCATGCGATAGGGCAGGTGATGCTCGGTAACCGTCGCCAGCGAACCTTCCAGCAGCTTGTTGGCGCCCACGCCGCCGCGCACGCACCCGGTGGTAACCAGCAGCTTTTCGCCGGCGGTGTTTTCCAGTTGATGCCAAAGCTCATAGGCGCGGTACAGCAACGGAACGTACGAAGGATCCTCGTGGTACGCCAGCCGTATCATCCGGCTAATGCCGTGGGACGACCCCATTTCATTGGGGATATCGTATTGCTCCAGACCCAATACTCGCCAGCCGCGACGCGCCAGGTGATACACGGCGGCGCTGCCCATGCCGCCAACCCCGATGACTATGGCATCAAACTCTCTCATGGAATCGTTCCTTTTTTGGATATCCCGCTCATTTCCGCTCATTTCCGTTTATTTGAGCAGGGCGGTGGGCTGGGTTGTGGGGGTGAATGGGGCGGATTGGGCGGATTTGGGGGTGATATTGGTGGTTTTGGCGGGCCGGTGGGAGGATTTGGGGGAGGGGTGGTTCGACCCGCCAGAGGCGGACCTACAGCAGCTTCCTCCAAAGGCGGATGGTACGCACCATGAGCGGGGCAGGGGCTAATGGTTAGACCCGCCAGAGGCGGACCTACGGCAGCTTCCTCCAAAGGCGGATGGTACGCACCATGAGCGGGCAGGGGCTAATGGTGGACAGGCACACCACGACCTGGGGTTGGGCGGTAGGATAGTCAAATGGTACGAATGGGTAGCGGGTGGGGCAAGGGGCAAGTGTCATTGGCAGTGGGAAAGGGAGAGAGGATTTCCTGGAGAATCGAGAGATCCTGCCTCCCTTTCGGTCCGACTGATGTACACAGGTGGGCAACTTGTAAAATTTACGCCCGCGGCAACGGCGCGCCCGGCGTGGTCATGCGCAGGCTGTACACCGACGTGCGCGCCGTGAACAGCATGGTGCGGAAATCAGGGCCGCCGAACGCGCAGTTCGCCGGTATCTCCGGCACGCGGATGATTCCCAGGTGTTCACCGTCGGGCGCGAACACCCACACGCCACCGGAAGCGGTGCAGTACACGCGGCCCTCGGCGTCCACCTTCATGCCGTCGGGCACTCCGTCCTCGGCGGATGCCATGCTGCCGAACATTCGGCTGTTGCTCAGCGACCCGTCGGCGGCCACGTCGTAAGCCTGGATGTACTGGTTCTGCTTGACCTCGCCGTCCCAATACTGGTCGGGCCGTTCGCCCAGCTTGCGGGTGTTGGACACATAGAGCACCGTCTCGTCGGGCGAGAACGCGATGCCGTTGGGAAAATCGATGTCGTGGGCCAACAAATCCACCGTTCCATCGGTTGCGATGCGGTGGAGGGTGCCAGGCCACTCGATTTCCTGCTCTTCCTCAGGAACTCGCCCGCTGGGGTTGGTGATGTAGATGCTGCCGTCGCTGCGACAGACGATGTCGTTGGGTCGGTGAAAGCGCTTGCCGTCCCAGCGGTCGGCGACTACGTTGATCGTGCCATCGGCTTCCATGCGGGTGATGCGGCGGTCGTCGCCCTCGCACATCAACAGCCGTCCCTGCAGGTCCAGCGTCATGCCGTTGGTTCCGCCGCTAGGCTCGCGGAGGATCTCGGGCGTGCCGCCGGCGGGCGACATCCGGTGGATCACCGGCGGTTCGCGCCGCAGGTCAACGAACAGCCAGTATCCATCGGGGTGCCACAGGGGGCCCTCGGTGAATACGAAATCGGTGGCCAGTTGCTGGGCTTCTTGATTGGGTTCGACGATACCTTCCAGATATTCGGTCATGGTGTAACTCCAAATGAGGGGGTTGTGATCAAGCTAAAGGTGAGACAGGTACTGCTCCGCAAAGTCCATACCCACCAGGTCGCTGAACGCGGTCATGAGCTGATGAGTCACTGGACCCGGCACTTTGCCGTCCGAGATCGGCGAACCGTTGACGCCCGATACCGGGCAGATGCACAGGCTGGTAGAGGTCAGAAACGCCTCGTCGGCGGTGTAGGCATCATACAGATCCAAGTCGCATTCCACCGTGGGGATTCCCAAACCTTCGGCCAGTTCCAGCGTCTGGTTGCGGGTCACGCCCTCTAGGACGTACTGCGACTTGGGGGTCATAGCAACGCCGTCCTTGACCAGGAACACGTTGCTGCCGCGTCCTTCGGTGAGGTTGCCGAACTCGTCCAGCAATATCGCCCACGCGTCCGGGTCCTCGCCGTGCGCCTCCAACTCGCCCATGATGAGGTTCAGGTAGTTGTGGGTTTTGGCGCGGGGACTCAAAAAGCGCGGCGGGATGCGGGGCACGGACGGCGTGTTGATGCGGGCGCCGTCCCGATACAGCGGCGCCCGCGCCGCGAACGGGATGGCGTGGCTCTCGATGATGATGGTCGGTTCCAACCCGCCGGCCCGATCCGGCGCTTCCACGCCCCGGCTGATGCGCTGCATCACCCACATGTCCTGTCCGGCCGGCAGCAGGGGATGGTTGTGCGCTACCACCTCTTCGGTGGCCTCGGTCATCTCCGCCTTGCTCATGCCCACGTCGATCCGCAGGTAGCGCAGGGAGTTGTACAGCCGGTCGATGTGCCGGTCCAGACGGAACGTCTTGCCGCCAAAGGTGCGCGTGGCGTCGAAAACCGCGTCGCCGTACAGGAACCCCCGGTCATATATCGAGAGCGCCACCTGGCTGGCCGGCGTCATGACGCCGTTGAAATAAACAATCTTTTCGTCGGGCATTGAGTTGCTCCTAAGTTGGGATGATTTCCCGTAGCAGTTTCGAGTCGAACGCGATCTGCGCTATGACTTGCGTTGAATTTGGAATCCCGCTTCCTCTTCCATGGGCAGCACGATGGCAGCCCCGTCCAGGTCGCCCAGACCCTGCTCCACCGCTTCGCCGAAAAGCCGGTACGCCAGATCGCCGCCTGGTATCGGCGTTTCCAAGTCCCGGGCCATTTCCTGTATCAAACCCAGATCCTTCAGGAACACCCGTACCTGCGTCCGAATGCCGTCGAAGTCCCGATCCAGCATCACCGGCGCGTTGCGTCCCAGGATGAAGCTCTGGCCCCAGCCCGAGTTCACCAGTTCAAACACCAGCGCTGGGTCGGCTCCGGATTTGGCCGCCAGCAGCATTGCCTCCGCCGCCGCGACCTTGTGGACGCCCACCAGCAACTGGTTCACCAGTTTGGCGGCGGTACCTGACCCCGTGGGCCCCACGTGGCGCACCACCGCTCCCATCACGTCAAAAGCGGGTTGCGCACGCTCGTAGGCCTCGGCGGGGCCACCCACCATGATGGTCAAGGTGCCGTCGGTGGCCCTTTCGGTGCCGCCGCTGATGGGGGCGTCCAGGAACATCGCGCCCTTGGCTTCCGCCGCCGCCGCGCACGCCTTGGACGTTGACGCGCCCACGGTGCTGTGATCGACGATGATCTGACCGGGCTGAGCGTTGGGCAGCGCCCCGTCGTCGCCGAGCAGCACGGATTCGCAGGTCGCCACGTCGGGCAGACAGGCCAGCACGATGTCGCACCGTTCCATCACCTCAACGGTTGACGTCGCCGCCGTTGCGCCCGCATCCGCGATCTGCCGAACCTTTTCCTGGCTGCGGTTGTGCACCGTCAGGTCGTAGCCCGCCCGCAGCAGGTTGTACGACATGGGCAGGCCCATGCGCCCGAGCCCGATGAAACCGATCTTTTCGCTCAAGACTTGACTCCTCAAACAGGTTCGCCGGCAACGGCCAATAGGCGGGTTACAAAGATTTTGACACGCGGTCGGTAGCGTGCTGTCCAGAGATCGCTTTCTTGTCCGTGATAGAAATTGCTATGAAACCGTTCGCCGATGTTGAATTCGGTCAGCCAATAGGGCTGGCCCGTGGTGGTACGTAGCAGTTTGGCAAGGTTCTTTAACGCGCCATGGCTGTCGTACGGTCGGTTTTGATCCAGGGCAACGGCTATCATAGCGTGCGCTGCTGCGCCCCATAGCATTTCGGATCCTTTCAACGATTTGCCGGCGTCGAACTCGGCGTCAGATTCTTCCAAAAAAGTCAATGCCATCTGTGCGTGTTCATGAATTGACAGCGTTGGCAAGGTCATGGGGTCAACCCGCCAGTCCCTGCACCGCGTCTATGAATTCATGCACGACCCGTCGGGCCCAGTGGGTATCTCCGTCCTCAAAACGAAGATAGCCGGCCCGAACTAGGTTAGGATAACCTTCAGCCGCTCCATACGAGCTGAGCAAAATCTCGCCAACCTGCTCGTCCATTTTGGCTAGCCTCTCGACCACCGGGTACAAGTCATCGCTGTCATAGTCCCAGTTGTTTTTGGCAGCGGCGGCCTTCAGGGTGTGCGTAATCGCAACCCATAGATGTTCTGTCGCTGCCAGCGCGTTGGCATTCTCGAACTCCCGGTCCGCGGCGTCCAGGTAGTCCTGCGCGGTTTTCAGTTCCTTACGCGTCTGCATGGAGCTATTACCTTGGCCGTGATTTGCTGTTCAGGATAGCGCACGTGTGGATCGTGGCAAAATCCGTTACCAAATCAGCCCTTCTTCCAGCGCTGCTGCCTCCACCAGTTCCCACCCGTCCTCGATTCCGGGGAGCAGACGGTCGCACGCCTCGGCTTTCAGCACCGCCCGCCCGGTCTCGTCGCTGTCGTCTACGGACACCAGCGCGGCGGTCACTTGCGCCGCCTCGGCGGGATCAACCTCCGGCCGCGCGGTGAAGCAGCAGTGGCTGTAGCCGGGACTGCTCCAGAATACCTTGAGGTTATCGGCGGCGATGCCATGCCGGTCCGTCAGCGTGTCCAGCGTCCGTGCGCTCACGGCTCCAGCGTCGTAGTTGCGGTCCAATATCTGCAGCACCACGTCGATCTGGTCGCTGGTGTGCTGCTGGTTCCGCTGGTCGTAGAAGTCTGCCGCCGCCAGCGAACGGGACGGCGTCATGCCCATCTGCTTGAGAAAATAAACCGGCAGCAGTCCCGCTTCCACCGAGTCCCGCGCCGCGAAGGCAAACCGTTTGCCGGGCAGGTCCTCCACCGTGTCTATCCCCGAATCCGCCCGCGCGATGAACTTGGTGGTGAACCCCACGTCGACGTCCCGAAGCGCCAGCACCGGCGCGCCGTCTTCCATCGCCCGCCGCATCTTGACGTGGGACAGCGGCCCGTTCCACGCCAGGTTGATTTCACCGCGCACGAACGCGTCGACCATCTCATCGTAGCCGGAGTAGAGCACCCAGTCGAACTCGACTCCCCGTCTGCGGAACACCGTTTCCAGGGCTTTGCACAAGTCCAGGTGGGCTATCGAACCCGTCGCTCCCATGCGTATCATCTCGCCACCTCCAGCTGTTCCCCTGCCTGTCCCGGCCGATTCAATCCGTCCTCACAATTCATTCGTCGCCAGTCTATCAGCCGGCCCTTACACTGCCAACCGACGGTGCCCGTGTCCCGAGTCGTCTGGTTTCGGCATACATTTCGCCGCAAAACCAAGTCGCGACAAAACCTTCGGGGTATGCAGGTCGTAAAGAACGGCAACTCCGAGAGGGTACGATGCTGATATGACCAATATTTCCCGCAAATCACGACTGCTGGGCCCGTCACTTTTCGGGTTCCTCCTCCTTTGGGTTGCTGCAGTGGCCTGCTCCCCCGGTGCGCCCGCGGCCTCCCCCGTCGCGGGGGTGACAGGCCCCGCCTCGGAACCTGCGGTCGTGCTGACCAGGCCACCACCGCAGGTTTCCGCTGCATCGCCGACGCTCGGACCCACCGCACCGCCGCTGCCGCCGACTCCCACGTCGGCGCAGGCCCCGCGGGCCACCGTTGCCGCTCGCACCGCAACTCCCACTGCCGTTCCGCAGTCTGTTCCCACGCATGAGCCGCAGCCCTCGGAAGAAAACGCAGTCATTTTTGGCGACCTGCCCCGTTTGCAAGAGCGTGCCGTCGCCTATCTCAGCGAACTGACTGAGGACGTGGGCGTGAGGACCAGCGGCACCGACCTGGAACGCACCGCCGCCGATTTCCTCGTGGCACGGCTGGAGGGTTTGAGCTACCGCCCCGAGGTTCAGGAGTTTGCCTGGGACTCGCTCGTGGCCAGCTTGCAGATCAGCGGGCACGATTCCGGCAGCCTGGACGCCAATATCCTGACCGGTACTGCCGACGGCGAGGTCACGGGGAGGTTAGTGGCGGTCGGGCTGGGGAAACCCGAGGACATTCCCTCGGATGGTTTGGAAGGCAAGATCGCCCTGATCGAGCGAGGTGAAATCACGTTCAGCAGCAAGGTGGCCCGGGTGGATGACGCCGGCGCGGTGGCTGCCATCATCTACAACAACGAGCAGGGCAACTTCCGTGGCGCTCTGCGCGGCAGGAGCCAAATACCCGCCATTTCTCTCTCCCGGGCAGATGGACAGATGCTCATGGACTCAATTGACCAAGGTGAGCCTGTGGAGGCAACCGTTGCCGTTCAGGACAACGCTGTGCCATCGCGGAACGTGATCGCCGAGTTGCCCGGCGCTGGAGACGGCGTCATCGTGGTCGGAGCCCACTATGACACTGTGCCCGACTCCGTGGGCGCGTCCGACAATTCCTCCGGCGTGGCCGTGCTGCTGGCGGTGGCAGAACGGCTGCGGGGCCGCTCATTCCCATTCACCGTGCGGTTCGTGGCTTTCGGTTCCGAAGAAACGGGCCTGCACGGCAGCGAGCACTACGTGGACAGCCTGTCGCTGGACAAACTGGAAAATATCCGCCTGATGATAAACCTGGACTCGATCGGTTCCGGCGACCGACTGATAGTTGCTGGCGACCGCTGGGTGACACAGCGTGTCATTGAGGTCACCACCAGGCAAGGCATCGCGTTGGGCGTGAGTGCAAGGGGAACATCCGGCAGCGATCACGCCAATTTTCGGGAGGCCTGGGTGCCGGTGATCTTCTTCCGGTCCGACGACCTGTCCCGCATCAACTCGCCCGCCGACACCATGGAACACATCAATCCACGGTTGTTGGGGGATGCGACGGCCTTGACGTTGGACCTGCTGGTAAACGCGCATACCCTAACCGGCTACGGGCGGTAAATCCTGCAAGTTGCCGCTGTCGTCGCCGTAGGTTAGTCTATCCCGCGTCGATTGGACGCACCGCAGGAGGAACTGGCCATGGCGACGGTAATGGAACGCAGGATCAGGGGCAGGGAGCGACAGGATATCGCCGACGAACTCAGCCGCCGCGTGGACGGCGAAGTGCGGTTCGACCCTCACTCGCGCCTGCTGTACAGCACCGACGCCAGCATCTACCAGATGGAACCCGTCGGCGTCGTGATCCCACGCAACGCTGCGGATGTCCAGGCCGTCGTGGAGTTCGGCGCGCGCGAGGGTATCCCCGTACTGCCTCGCTCCGGCGGCACCAGCCTGGCCGGCCAGACCGTCAACCACGCCATCGTCCTCGATTTCAGCAAGTACCTCAACAACGTCCTAGAGGTGAACCCCGAGGAGCAGTGGGCGCGAGTGCAGCCCGGCATCATCCTTGATCAGCTAACGCGCCAGGTATCTTCCCACGGGTTGCAGTACGCGCCGGATCCGACCACCGCCAACCGCGCCTGCGTCGGCGGTGGCATCGGCAACAACACCTGCGGCGCCCACTCCGTCATCTACGGCAAGACCCTCGACCACATCAGGGAGCTTAACGTAATCCTGTCCGACGGTTCCACCGCTCACCTAGGGGAACTGACGCCCGCCGAACTGGAAACTCGGCTCAGCGCCGGCGGCCTGGAAGGCGAGATCTACCGCGGCGTCCTCCGTATCGCTCGGGAGCAGAAGGACGAGATCGATCGCACCTACGCCAAGATCCAGCGGCGCGTCAGTGGCTACAACCTGGACGAATTCATCCTGGACGACGGGCACGGCCATCCCGTCAACCTCGCCCGTATGGTGGTGGGTTCCGAGGGCACCCTTTGCGTTGTGACCGAAGCCAAAGTCAACCTGGTCCCGCGCCCCACCATGACCTCCCTGTCGATCCTGCATTTCCGCACCATATTCGACGCCAGCGAGGCCACCACCCGCGTCCTCACCCATGATCCGTCGTCAATCGAGCTCATCGACAAGATGGTGCTGGATCGCGGCCGCGAGGCCCTTGGCTCGTCCCGCAACCTGTCTTTCATCGAGGGCGACCCCGGCGCGATGCTGGTGGTCGAGTTTTACGGGGAGACCGAGGATGAGCTGACCGCCCGCATGAACGCCCTCAAGGCTGACATCGGCCTGGCCTATGCCTGCGTCAACATCCTTGACCGAGCCGGCCAGGCCGCCGTTTGGAACGTCCGCAAGGGCGGCCTCGGCCTGCTGATGAGCACCCGGGGCGACGCCAAGCCCATCCCGTTCGTGGAAGACCCCGCCGTTGACCCTTCGGTGATGGGCGAGTTTGTCCGTCGCTTCGACGAGATAGTCACCGAGCACGGCACCACCGCCGGCTACTACGGCCATGCCTCCGTCGGGTGCCTGCACATCCGTCCTCTGATCAGTCTCAAGAACGAGGAGGGCATCAACAAGATGGTCTCCATCGGCGACGCCGTTTCCGACCTCATCAAGGAGTTCGGCGGCTCCATGAGCGGAGAGCATGGCGATGGCATCGTGCGCGGTGTCTGGACCCGCAAGATGTTCGGCGACCAAATCTACAACGCCTTCCGCGAGCTGAAACAGACCTGGGACCCCCAGGGCATCATGAATCCGGGCAAGATCATCGACACGCCGCCCATGACGGAGAACCTGCGCTATGGGATGGCCTACCAGGCTGCCGACCTGCCAACGTCGCTGGATTTCTCCGCCGATTTTGGATATGCCGGCGCGGTGGAGATGTGCAACGGCATGGGGGCCTGCCGCAAGCTGGATGGGTCAATGTGCCCGTCCTTCATGGCGACCCGCGATGAGGAGCACTCCACCCGCGGCCGCGCCAACCTGCTGCGTGCCGCCCTGTCCGGCCGCATGCCCGACGGGGCGGAGAGTTCCATCACCGACCACCGTCTCCACCAGGCGTTGGATCTGTGCCTGGAATGCAAGGCGTGCAAGGCCGAATGCGAGTCCGGCGTGGACATGGCGAAGCTCAAGTACGAATTCCTGGACCATTACCACAAGGAGCACGGCGTCCCATTGCGTTCGCGGCTGTTCGCCAACATCGATGCCCTGAACCGACTGGGCAGCCGGTACGCGCCCCTCAGCAACTGGCTGGCCGGCACCGGGTTGGGCAAGTCTTTGGCCTCCACCTTCCTGGGCATCGCGCCCCAGCGCCAACAGCCGGCGTTCGCGTCCCAGTCGTTGCCCCAGTGGTTCGCTCAGCGCGGACGGAATGGACACGGCGCAAAGTACGGCACCGTCGCCCTCTACAACGACACCTTCATGAACTACAACTACCCCGAGATCGGCATCGCGGCGGTGGAGGTTCTGGAGGCCGCAGGTTACTCGGTGGAGTTGGTCAACGGTGGTTGTTGCGGCCGGCCTATGATATCCAAGGGTCTGTTGGATCAGGCGCGGGAACAAGCCAACGCTAACATAGACGCCCTGTATGCCTACGCCGAGCGCGGCATACCCATTGTCGGCTGTGAACCCAGCTGCCTGCTCACCTTGCGCGACGAGTACCCCGAATTTGTGGCCGACGAGCGGGCGCAAACCGTCGCCGAAAACTCATTCCTCATCGACGAATTCCTGTCCCAAGCCCACTCCGCCGGAAAGCTCGACCTGGAATTTTCCGATCTCAGCAAGCAGGTGATGTTCCACGGCCATTGCCACCAGAAGGCGATCTCCGGCACCGGCGACTCCATGTTCGTCCTCAACCTGCCGCCCGGCTACAACGCTGAACTCATCAACGCCGGGTGCTGCGGCATGGCCGGTTCGTTCGGGTTCGAGAAGGAACACTACGACATTTCCATGCAGATCGGCGGCTTGGCGTTGCTGCCTGCCATCGAGGCCAAACCCGACTGCGAGGTGGCCGTGATGGGCGTGTCATGCCGTCAACAGGTGGAACACGGTTCCGGACGCCGCGCCCGCCATCTGGTGGAAGTGCTGCGCGACGCCGCGATTACAGCGGCCCACTAGCGGACCAAAGCCCAGACGCCGGGGCACTGCTCCCCTCCGGATAGTGAGCCCATGGCCACGTGCTGATTCTGGGCGCACTGGAACGGCGACGGCGCGAAACTATTGTCTTGCGGGGATATCTGCCGTCCCGTTTGGGTCGGCGTTTCCGTTGAGCGCGAAACTTCTGGGTTCTCGAAAACTGGCGCGAACTGCGCCGTCATCGTTGCTGCGGGATCGGGGCCGAACACCGCGATGTCTATCGCAGATACGGCGGGCGTTTTGATTCGTGCCGGGGAATTCGGCGCTGAACGTTGCGGTCCTTTGTAATCCTCTGGAAACCCCAGCGTTATATCCCGGTTGGTTAGGATCTCTGTCGGCACCACATCAGAGTTATTGTTGGAGGTGTCGGTATCGTATTCGGCCTCCGCGTCCACCTGCAGCAGGTGTTCGCCAAGCTCGTACCGCAACGTCTTCCAGGTGAATTCCACCACGCCCGATTCGCTGGCTTTCAGACTGATGCCATCCTCATACATCAGCCGGTGGTGGGTCATGTCCCACAAACTGATCGTGGCTCTGCCTTCATATTTCCCGTTGTTCCGTACCAACGCAGCCACCTCTACCCAATCCCCTTTCACGATGGGGTATGCCGGATTCGGGGCACGGATTTCTACCACTTCAAAGTCCACCGTTTGCGGCAGCAACGGGATGCTGAATGTCTCGCTGTCGTTCCCGGTTTCGACACGGAACGAATGACTCCCCGGTTCATACCTGCTGGTACGCCAGGTGAAGGTGGCCGTGGCGGTGTAGCCTCCGCCGATGCGCGGCCGGCGAGTTTCCGGCTGCTTGTCTTCGGAGGGAAAGTACAGGGTAATGGGCACGCTGATGGAGCTCGTTCCGTGGTTGGCAATCTCTACGGTGATGGATACGGCGTCTCCGACCACCGGTGCCTCCGGAGCCCACGATATTGATTCGATTGAGAAGTTGGGGGCGGAGGGCAAATCGGGTTGCGCGAGCCGTCCGAGGAACAGCGCATCGGGCGAACTCCCGCCGTAACCGATGGTGATGTCGCGGTCATCCACGATGGTGGCGGCTCCCAATTCGGAAACGTCGTTGCCACGGTTGGTATCGTTGGCGGCATCGACCGTTATCTGCAAGCGGTAGGTTCCCAAATCGTAGCGCGAGGTCTTCCAGGTAAAATCGACCACTTGCGACTCGTGGGCTTGCAGCGCAACGCTCTCGCTATACATCACGCGGTCGCGCTGGGCGTCTCGCAAGAGCACGGTGGCGCGGCCTTCCTGTGGGCCGACGTTCCTTACCAACGCGGATACGTCAATCGAATCGCCCTGAACGATCGGCACGTCCGGGTTCGGACGGTGAACTTCGACAACGCGGAAGTCCACCGTTGGCGGTAGCAAGTCTATGCTGAAAGTTTCGGTGCCGTCCGCATTTTCGAGGTGGAAAGAATGGTTCCCCGGTGGATACCTGCTGGTACGCCAGGTGAAGGTGGCCGTGGCAGTGTCTCCCCCGCCGATCCGCGGTCGGCGAGTCTCCGGCTGCTTGTCTTCGGAGGGAAAGTACAGGGTAATGGGCACGCTGATGGTAGTCGTTCCGTGATTGATGATCTCTACCCCGATTGATACGGCGTCTCCTACCACCGGTTCCTCCGGAGTCCACGATATTGATGCGATTGAGAAGTTGGGGGCGGAGGGCAAATCGGGTTGCCCGAGCCGTCCGAGGAACTGCGCATCGAGCAAACTCCCACGGTAACCGATGGTGATGTCGCGGTCATCCACGATAGTGGCGGCTCCCAATTCGGAAACGTCGTTGCCACGGTTGGTATCGTTGGCGGCGTCGACCATTATCTGCAAGCGATAGGTTCCCAAATCGTAGCGCGATGTCTTCCAAGTAAAGCCGACCACTTGCGATTCGTGGGCTTGCAACTCAAGGTTTTCGCTATACATCACGCGGTCGCGCTGGGCGTCTCGCAAGAGCACGGTGGCGTGGCCTTCCTGCGGGCCGGCGTTGGTGACCAGAGCTGATACGTCAATCGAATCGCCCTGAACGATCGGCACGTCCGGGTTCGGACCGTGAACTTCGACAACGCGGAAGTCCACCTTTGGAGCAGCAAGATTCACGGTAAACGTCCGTTCGGCGGCCGGCGCTTCTACCCTGAACTCATGGTTGCCCGGTTGGTAATTGCCGGTCCGCCATGTGAAGTTGGCGTGTACGGTTTCGCCGGGTTCGGCGTGGGGCCTGCGAGTCTCAGGCTGCTTGTTATTTGATGGAAAATGCAGCGTGACCGGAATATTTGCCGGCAGGATACCCTCGTTCCTCACCGCCACGGATACCAAAACAGGTTCGCCCACCACAGGTAGTTCGGGATCGTTAGTGATACCTGCGATGGATGCCGAGATGGTCGGCGCCAACAATCTCACTGTTATCGCCGATTCCGTAAGACCTGTCGTCACGTTGTTCTCCAGCAGCAACTCGGCCCGTAGGGTATGTGCGCCAACCTCGTAGTGGCGGGTTTTCCAGGTGAAATTCGCGGTGGCGGTCTGGTTGGCTGGTACTCGTAGGGTGACGGTCTCGGGTTGCTTGTCCGGCGATGGGAACGACAGCTTTACCGGAGCTACAACTTCTGCGCTTCCGTTGTTGAGGACCGTTACAGAAATTTCAACCCACTGGCCCTGTATCGCAGTGGACGACGGATCACTGGAGATGCCGGATATTTCGGCGTTGGTATGGGGTGGCGGAGTGACGGTGGGCGTTGGCGTCGGCGTAGGTGTTGCCGTTGCCGTCGGGGTCGCGGTGGGGGTAGTCGTTGGTGTTGCGGTGGGAGTGGGCGTGGAACTGGGGGTTGGTGTCGCCGTCGCCGGATATACGGGCGGGGTTACGATGGACGGTTTTGAAACCAGGCCAACGACGTTCCCACGGGTTGCCGACGCGCTGCCGACCAGTACGAACACTGCCTCTGTGGATACCAACACGACGTCGAACGCCGCCGTGTCCAGGGTGTCTGCCAGGTCGGGCGTCAGTACGGACAAGAACAATGGGTGGACGCCGATCGCGTAGCCGGACGTATTCCATTCCAGATCCACGTCGGTGCTCGCGTTGGGTGCGATGGACACGTCCGATGCCTCGTCCAGCAACTCAAACGTGCCGCCACCCAGATAGTGCAACTGGAGCGTTGCAGTACGAACCACGTCATCGAGGCTGTTGACACCCACTTTGACTGCCACGGGCCCGCCCGCTACCCCAACAATCGACGCAAGCCGGGAAATCTCCAACTCTACCTGCGGCGACTGCGCTGGCGTTGGTGTAAGAGTAGGGGTAGTGGTGGGGGTAAGCGTCGGAGTGTTAGTAGCCGGAAGCGGCGTAGGAGTCGGAGTGGCAGTCGGGGTAGGTGTATGAGTGTTGGTGGCCGGAGGCGTGGGAGTGGGAGTAGCGGTTGGGGTAGGCGTATGGGTGCTGGTAGCCGGAAGCATGGGCGTCGGAGTGGCGGTAGGAGTGGGCGTGTGGGTGCTGGTAGCCGGAGATGTAGGGGTCGGAGTGGCAGTCGGGGTAGGCGTATGGGTGTTGGTGGCCGGAGGCGTGAGCGTGGGAGTAGCGGTAGGAGTAGGCGTATGAGTGTTGGTAGCTGGCGGAGTTGGAGTGGGAGTGGCGGTAGGAGTAGGCGTATGAGTGTTGGTGGCTGGAGGGGTAGGAGTCGGAGTAGCAGTGGGAGTTGGTGTATGGGTGTTAGTGGCTGGAGGCGTGGGAGTGGGAGTAGCGGTAGGAGTAGGCGTATGGGTGTTGGTGGCCGGAGGCGTAGGGGTGGGAGTAGCGGTAGGAGTGGGCGTGTGGGTGTTGGTAGCCGGAGGCGTGGGAGTGGGAGTGGCGGTAGGAGTAGGCGTATGGGTGTTGGTGGCCGGAGGCGTGGGAGTGGGAGTAGCGGTAGGAGTAGGCGTATGAGTGTTGGTGGCTGGAGGCGTAGGAGTGGGAGTAGCGGTAGGAGTAGGCGTATGAGTGTTGGTGGCGGGAGGCGTGGGCGTGGGCGTGGAGGTAGCGGTCGAGGTAGGTGTGGCGGTGGGAGTGGCAGTAGCGGTTGGCGTGGGCGTCGGAGTAGATGTGGCCGTTGCGCTCTCGGGGTTTACTATGTTTATCCAGGCTGCGGACGTGTGCGTATTGTTCGACGGGGTTTGGTCCACGAAACCGTCCGGCCCAGTAATTTTGACGGTGCCCACCACGTATTCCTGCTGAGTGTTGGGGTGGCGCCCCAAATCCCAACCGACGTTGCCGTAGAAAATTCCCTCCGCAGAAATTGTGCATCCCTCGAGGCATGCGTTGGTGTCGTCGGGATCTCGGTTGTGGATCGTGGCTTCGCTCACAGACCCAACTAACTCCACCTCGAGATCCACCGCTTGACAACTGGAATTGGTGACCTGGAAGAAAATCCCCAGGTCGTCATCCGCGGTGTAATCCGGCGGGTCCTTGAACGAATAGTCGACTCTGTCGGCCAATCCCTGAATCTCGATGCTCACGTCGTCGGCGCAGGTCTGTTGCGCCGTTCCCGACTCCGGCGATCTGCCCACATCGGGCCCGTGTCCTGCCGCAGGCGCGGAGGAGGAAACCGTCGCCAGAGCCGCCAACGCGGCCACGACCCCAGCCGGGATCGCGATCAAAGCCCACTTCAGGGCAGGGGACACGGCTCGTCCTGACGTGTCCGCCGGATTAGGGCCGGTCGTACACCAACAATATCGCGCCGACGGAAACGTTGTCCGGTGGACTGTCGATCACCACTCGATGCAAGCTGGTATTGTCGACATCTCGGTCGAGGTTGAAACTCGCTGAATTCAGTGGATTATCTGCATCGGCGGTAGCGATGACCTTCCCATCCACAGACACATTAGCCGTAGGGCTGTCGCCAACATCTATCTGCTCAGTCATGACCACGGCTGCCGACGCCCGAACGAGGGAGATCGTGTACGGGACGACGAATTTGATCCCATCGGGCGTTCCGCCCCTGGAAACACCGCTGAATAGCACGAACGCATCGCATTGCGGACATGTCCAGTCGTAGTAGGTTACCTCGGATGGATTGACGTCTGCCGCACTCGAATCGTGAGCCGTCATGACTTCATTGATCGCGATCACCAGCAAGTTTCGTTCCAGGTCTTCGTCAGCTTTCGCATCATCCGTGGTCGCGCCGTCCGCGGATCCGTGTTTCCAGAGGGCCGCGGCCGGACGGTTATGCGGCAGATACGCAACTATCCATCCTTCGTCGTCAAAATAGACGGTCACGTTTTCGACGGGGGCGGGACTGATCACGGCGGCGGTCATGGGGAGTTCAACAATCCCGAAATTGGCCCCCCAATCAACCAGGTTGCCCGCGCCTCGGATGGAAGCATCTTCCGGGAGCGAGGTTAGTTCGTCGACAATCGACCTGACGTTGAGACGGGTCTGGGATCCGCCGCCCGGTTGTGCGCTCACTCTCAAGTACGCGGAAATCCCCGCATCCTCCTCACGAAACGCGGTCTCGGCGTCGGGTTCCGCAGCGACGACCCCTGATGGGTACGACAATGGGTGCGCCGCGACGCGCTCGGGGTTGGCGCTCTTACCGTCAACTACTGAGCCATACGCAAGGCATAGTGCTGCTAAAAGTACGATAACTAGCGCCCCTAGGCGAACTGTGCATTTATAATCGATCACTAATAGATTTAACATAATGACAGGAACTATATGCCCATCAGCGAGTTATGTCAATAGTTGATGTTATGAGAAATTTCGCTAGTCGAAGACGGTTCAATCGGCGACGAATACAACACAGATCAGTGACGCAAATCGTCGCGATTAGTTTTGCCCGCTTTTCTAGTGGGGCCTTTCATCAGCTCTGGCGGACGGCGTCCACCATAGCCCGAAGTCGGTCGACCGCTTGAGGTATCTCATTGGCGATGAGCAGTCTTTCCAGTGGCGGGTGCTCATGGGCGTAGACGGCTGCCCCGCCGAACTCGGTCAGGTACCGGTGGTTTTCGCCCGGTGCGAGTTCGTTCGCGCCTATGATTCGATTTTCCCTGAAAAGATCCGTCAGGATACGAAGGTTGTGGCCGTCGCGTCCGCTGACGGGGTATTCGCATCCGTGGGCTGCCAGGACGGCTTTGTACGCAAACTCGAGGGCGTTTTGAGCCACGCGTCCGAACTGGAGGTCGTCGCCCACGTCGATGATTCCGGCGTCTCGTATGGCGTTGATCCAGGTGGAGGCTCCGCTTGCGTCCGTGATCTTCTTGTCCACGTCGTCCCAGTCGATCCGTTCGCCTTTGTGGTCGGCTCCGTTGCCAAGGCGTTCATCGGGCATGGTGGGGCATCCTTCCTTGGTAACGGTGTTTGCCATGTGGTTTCTGAGGCCACGCCCTTTGGTGAATTCGGATTCCGTCATGTAGATGATGTCGATGCCGGAAGCCTCAGGCATCTGGGTTTTCTGCACGTTGCGAGCGTGCCGTCGCAGGTCTTCCAGCCAAGAATCCGACTGGGGTTCTTCCTTGACCACCAGCACGTCGATGTCAGAGTCCTGGCGGTGGTCCCCGCGGGCCCGTGAGCCGAACAGAAACGTCTGTTTTGCGTGGGCTATTTCGTGGATCTGACGAGCGATGCCAATTGCCTGAATGTCGGGTCGCGGCGTATTGAGGGCTTCCATGGCGCTTCTACCGGGTTTGGCGCGTCTTACTCCAATGATACCGGAAAGTTTGGTTGCGGGCGTTTGCCGATGGCGTGGATCATCGACCGTGAGCGACGAAGATGCGTAAGGCTGTAGTGAGGGATAGAACGCTCTTTTGCCACCGCTAAAGAGATGGAACGAGATTCGTCGATATGGTGACGGGTTTCAGCCACCGATCGGTCAAATCTCGAGTAGTGAAATTTTCTCGATGTTGAAGTCGCTCGAATGCATTTGAGCAGGATGATAAAGGGCTCCGCGTAATTACCCACCAGCAATCATGTTATAGTGCATATACACTAGTATATTTACACTAGTATTCCACATTGGAACAAACTGTGCGTTCACCGAGGCAATCGGTCTCCCTTTCGTTGATCCCGCTAACGGCAGAAAAGCAAAAAAGGGAGCCACCGTGGATTCCCTTCTGATGATTCAATCGCCACGCCGGATGTTCACGGACCGCCGGGCGGCGGCAGCGGGCCGTGCCCGCGTCCGTTGCCGTTACCGTTGCCGCCGTATGAGTCGTAGTCGGTATCGCTGAACACCCGGATCTCCGTGCCCTGGAACACGTGGTACATGTGCGCATCCCGCTCGGTGCCTATTGTGTTCAGCATGTCGGCGTCCACGTCGGAAATGATCTCCTCGATCTGTTCCGGGGTGAGCCTCTGATCCACCGCTATTGCCACGTGGGCGATGCCCGGCACGAAGTGGGTGTCGATGCGGCCCACCGGCGTATCGCCGTCCAGGATCAGGTACGCTTCGGATTGCGGCGTGCGCACTTCCCGTTCGTAGTCGTAGGGCATCAGGTCGCCATCACTCACGCACTTGTCCGGTTCCCCGGACGATCCACTTGTAAGTTGTCAACTCGCGCAATCCGAGCGGGCCGCGGGCGTGGAATTTTTGCGTGCTGATTCCGACCTCCGCGCCCAGGCCAAACTGAGCGCCGTCGGTGAATCGGGTGCTGGTGTTGTGGTACACGGCCGCAGCGTCCACCTCGTTCAGGAATCGCTGCGCCGCCGTTTCGTCTTGCGTGACGATGGCCTCGGAGTGACCGGAGCCGTAGGTCTCGATGTGCTCCAGCGCGTCGTCCAGGCTGTCAACCACGCGCACCGAGGCAATCAGCGCCAGGAACTCTTGGCCGAAGTCTTCTTCCTGGGCCGGCACCAGGTTCAAGTCCGCCTCCGGCCCCAGGATGCTCAACGCCCGGTGGTCGCAGCGCATCTCTACGCCTGCGCCGTTCAGTTGCGCGGCGATCTCGGGCAGACACCGCGCCGCCGCCTCCGAGTGCACCAGCACGGTATCCATGGCGTTGCACACCGTGGGGCGTTGCACCTTGGCGTTGAACACGATATTGGCGGCCATTTCGGTGTCCGCGTCCCGGTCAACGTAGGTATGGCAGACGCCCACACCGCCGGTTACCACGGGCATCTCGGCGCGCTCCGCCACGAAGTTGATCAGGCCGGTCCCACCCCTGGGCACCAGCAGGTTGATGTGCTGTTTCATGCCCAGAATGACGTCCACCAGCGCCCGGTCGGTATCGTCCACGAACTGCACGGCGTCGGTGGGCAGTCCGGCCTCGCCGATGGCCCGATGGATCAGGGACACCAGCGCCGTGTTCGACCGCAACGTTTCCTTGCCGCCGCGCAGGAAGCACGCGTTTCCCGATTTCAACGCCAGGGAAACTATGTCCGTCGTTACGTTCGGGCGGCTTTCGTAGATGCTGGCAATCACTCCCAGCGGGGTACGCCGCTTTTCGACCTCCAACCCGTTAGCCAGTACGAATGACTCGATGAGTTCTCCCACCGGATCGGGCAGGCTTGCCACGCCGCGAACGTCCGCCGCCATTCCGTTGAGCCGGTCCGAGTTCAGGAGCAAGCGGTCCAGGAACGCGGCGTCGATGCCGGCGGCCTCGGCGTCCTGGTAGTCGGCTGCATTGGCTTCCAATACCGCTCCCTGCTCGGTCTCCAAGGCTCGCGCGATGTTTTCCAGGGCGTGGTTGCGAACGTCGGTTGACGTGCGGCCCAACTGGGCCGACGCTCGTTGGGCGGCCTCACCCTGTTCGTATAGTCGTTTGGCAGCGGTATTCACGACGTCCCCCAATCAAAGCAGTACCAGGTTGTTGCGGTGCACCACTTCCTCTCCGTAGTGGTAGCCCAGGGTCTCCACGATGCGGTCCGAGCGTATGCCGCGGATCCGTTCCACGGCGCTGTGCGGGTAGTTGGCTATTCCGCAGGCAACGTGATCGCCCGTTGAGTCGCAGATGTATATGATGTCCCCACGTTCAAAGGCGCCCACCACGCTGCGAACGCCGGCCGGCAGCAGGCTGACACCGTTTCTGCGCAAAGCCGCCACCGCGCCGTCGTCGACCACCACCTGGCCCCAATTGCTGTCGCCAACGCAGCTCAACATCCAACGCTTGCGTGCCTCCAGCTTGCTGCTGGCCGGCCGGAAGAATGTCCCCACCGGTTCGCCTTTCGCCACTCGCACCACCACGTCCGAGTCTCGCCCCCGGCAGATGCTCATGGCGATGCCGGATGTGGTGACCAGCCTTGCCGCGTCGAGTTTGGTGGGCATCCCGCCCCGTGCCCAGGCGTTGCGGTGTTCTCCCGCCATGGCGATCACTCGGTCGTCCACAAAATCGACCGTGTCAATCCGCGTCGCAGTGGGGTCGGATTTGGGGTCGGCGGTGTAGAGGCCGTCCACGTCGGAGAGGATGACCAGCAGGTCTGCGTCGATCAGCGTGGCGATCAGCGACGACAGCCGGTCGTTGTCCCCGAAAACCTCGCCGATCTCATCAGCCGCGACCACGTCGTTCTCGTTCAGGATGGGAACGATGCCCAGATCCAGCAGGGACAGCAGCGTATTGCGGATATTGAGATACGCCTGTCGTTGCGCCAGGTCTTTAATGGTCAGCAACACCTGGGATACCACCACGCCGTGCTGCTCGAACATGCCGGTGTAGGCGGACATCAGCCGGCTCTGGCCCAGCGCGGCCAGCACCTGCCGGGTGGGGATGTCGGGAACCGCGGGTACCGCAACCCTCTCGGCCAGAGCTTGCCGCCCCGCCGCGATGGCGCCGGAGGTCACCAACAACACCTGGATTCCATCGGCGTTCGCCAGCCGGGCAATCTGGTCGACCAGGCTCGCCATCACCTCCGTGTCCACACCGGCCCGCGAACTGCCGCCTGACAGCACGTTGGTGCCCGCTTTCACCACGATGCGACGGTAGCCAGGCTCCCCGTTGTGATGGGAATTACGGCCGGCAACGGCTTGCGATGTCAGGTGTTCGGGCGAATTTTGCGTTCCGGCCATGGGACGAATCCGACCCCCGGGAATATATGTGAATTATATCACGCACCTATATCCGTATTGGCCGGCCCGCTTACGACATACTGCGCGATCTACCGTTGCTGTGATTGTTGCCCGTACCCCTCTGTCCGGAAAAGTCCCAGTAGGTCGAAATGAACGATACCCAAGATGTCGCATACGTCCGGAATCTTTACTCCTCCGCGAACGCTGCTGCGCCGTCTCTCTTCACTTATCACATTGGCACCGATTGCGCCCGCATATGCAATCACCCACGGGTCTGCGCTGTTGTGGCTACGGATTGCGCTCCAATTCGGCCACCCGCCGCCAATTCTTCCTACCCATTGCTGAACATCTCGGGAAATATCGCCGTCGAGAGTCAGCAATGAAATCCCAGTATCGACCGTAGAGTCATGCAACCACGAGCGTAGATCTCTAACCTGACCTCCAATCTCAGAATCCGTATCTTCTGCATGTCGGTCAATCTCACGCAACACTTCCTCGCAAACCAGTAGCCTTCCGTCCAACCCGTCAATGAACTGCCAAACAGAGCCGAACAGCTCCAGTGGGTACCGTTCTACCCAGGCCGCGAACAGCGCTGAAGTGTCGGCGACGTAAATGTCGCCGCTCATCTCAGACGGATCCGAATGCTGTCAACATCACCAGCGCGCGCGCCCAGCGCCTCTGCCGCATCCAAAAGGCTCAAAATTCCTTCATCCTGTGCGCCGCATATCAGCCCGACGTATCTTGCTCCGAAGTCCTTGAAAACGCGCACTGGTACGGTCATTCCCCCGCCCGCAGTAGCGAGAGCTCGGTTTTCCCGAAACTCCCGATACTCCCCTGACAAGTAGGTGAACATGTCCTCATATTCGTCTGACGAAATAAGCCCGATTGCGTCCGATTTAGCCCGCACCGCGGCTGCTTGTCTACTCACCCCAAACCTGTTCGCGATAGCTCCTACTTTGCTTCTTACCGCACCACAAGCCGATTCCCACACTTGAATGAACTGGTCGGCAGGCATCAAGATGGCGGCAGCCACCTGGTTGCATCTTTGTTCCAGGAATCGAGCATCCGGGGGTAACAATCGTTCGTCGCCGAGGTCGTCGACTCCGCATTGGCCAAAATATAAATGGGCCAATTCGTGCATTAGCGTGAAAATCCGGCCAGCCGGCGCGTCCCTACTATTCAAAACGATGTAAGGTACCAGTGTATGACACAACGATAACCCCCGCGCCTCTGACGGTTCCACCAACCAATAGCGGTTGCTGTCAGGACGGTACCGGGACACGATTGCGCCTAATCGCTCTACAAGCTCTACCCACCAATCCAAAAGCCTTTCCCGGTCTTGAGCATCGGGCAGGTCGTCTAACGCCCCTAAGTCTTGCCGGATTCTAACGCCGACGAATTCGGGATCCTCGCCGGGAGTCGCCGAACCGACCCAAGGCAAAGGCGATTGTCCGTTCAGTTCCGATAGTTCAACCGCGAAAGCCTGCCGCTCCTGCGCTTGTTTTATCATCCGCCGCAGTTGACGTGAGTGGGGGCGAATTCGGCCAAGTTCCGGGTCGAGACCGCGGAATTCAGGAACTGCCTCGATTGCCGGCTCGGGCAGCGAGGGGTCTACATAGAGTAGGGCAAATGGTACGCCGTACGCGCCGGCCAGTTTCTGGGCCTGCCGCACTGTGGGTTGCTTGTTCGCGTCTGGAGATTCCCACTCTTCGACCGTCTCAGTTGGCCGCCCGACGACTTTGGCGGCTTCGTCAAGGCCGCAAGCGGCTTGCTCACGCGCCCATCTCAATGTGCGTGGGTTGATGTAGGCTGCCGCTGGCATATCGCTTAAGTTGTTCCGAGAAGCAGTGTTCGAGCATTATATCTTTTACCCGTCATCGACCACCAGTGCGTCTCCGCTCGTGTTGAATGTCCGCGCGAATGTAGCGTAGAATCATTGCACGGGGCTGTTCGATGGACAGTCCCGTCTCGGCGTGTACCGTGCGTCGCGTCGGCGAATCTCGCGAATGGAAGATGTATGGCACTAACAGGGTTGCTCTCCCTACTGGGCTCTCAACCGTGGCTGCAACGGCACCTGCGGAATCTGGACTCTCCGGGTGCCCGGGCGTCGCTCACTCTCAATCCCGACCATAATCCCCTGTACCTGGCGGCCATCTGGTCCGCCAGAGGCGGACAGCAGCGGCCGGTCGTCGTGATCTCCCCGCGGTTGGACGATGCGCGCCGACTCTACGACCAACTGCAAGCCTATCTGGGCGACGACGCGCCCGTGTTCATCCTGCCCGAACCGGAGGTGCTGCCTTTCGAGCGGCTGGCCGTGGACGCCCGCACCAACAACCAACGGCTGTCTGCCCTCGCCGCCCTTGCCGCCGTGGGTGAAAACGCCGATGACATGCCGCCGCCGCTGGTGGTAGCGACGGTTTCCTCAGCGCTCCGCCTCACCATTGCCCCCAACCTTGCCCTGGGCTATCACCCCGACGCCTACGGGCTGCACACACTGGTCAAGGGACAGCGGGTGCCCTCCATGGACGCCATGCTGACGGCATGGGTCGAATTGGGTTACCGCCGGGAACCACAGGTGGAATCCCCCGGCAGCTTCAGCCTGCGCGGTGGCATCCTGGACGTGTTCCCCCCCAACGCGGACGTCCCCTATCGCATTGAGTTCTGGGACGACGAGATCGACACCATCCGTCAATTCGACCCTGAAACGCAGCGCTCCGTCGGCGAGGCCGATGCAGCACACATCATCGCCGCCGCCGAGCAGTTGACCGACCTGTGCGACCCCGCGCTATTCGACGAACGCCGCAGTCGCATCGACCTCTCCTCGTGCTCAGCCACGACCATCGCCCGGTTCCAGGAAGAGTTGAGCGAGTTGCTTACCGCGCCCAACCCGGAAGTTGTGTCGTTCTACAACGGCCTGCTCAATTCCCACACGCTGGCCGACTTTATCCCCGATAACGCAGTCCTGGTCATGGACCGTCCGGCACGGCTGGCCGGCGAGGCCGAGGAGCAGGAGGCCCGCTACGAACAGCAGCGCGCCAACCGGCTGCAGCGGGGTGAATTGCCCTACGGATTCCCCTCTCCCGCCGCCGACTGGCAGACCGTGCACGGAAAGTTGGAGCGATCTGGCGCCTCGATGGTTGAGATCCTGCGCTGGGGCTCCGACGAGGATTCCCGCCTGGTTGAAACCCTGCCCGACACGCTGGCCGGTCTGTCCGCGTTCACCGAGGATGTCGCGACCCGTGTCGCCGATGGCGGCGCAGTCGTCGCGGTCAGCCAGCACGCCGGACGCTTGAGCGAGTTGCTTCAGGAGTCCAACATATCCGCCAACGTCGTCGAAACCCTGCCCACGCGCCCAAGGGCCGGCCGCGTGTACGTGCTCCAGGGGGCGCTGCGCAAGGGTTGGCAGACCGACGGCAGCGCCAGCGGGCCGGTCGTTGCGGTGTACAGCGACGCCGAACTGTTCGGCACCGTGAAGCAGCGCAGTTTCCGTCCCTCGACGACGCGGCGCGACCTGGGCGACGCGGTATCTCTAAGCGATCTTACCCCCGGCAGCTACGTGGTGCACATCGACCACGGCGTCGCCCGGTTCGTCGGCACAACGCACCTGGAATCCAGCGGCGAGGACCGCGAATACCTCGTGCTGGAATACGCGGACGACGACAAGCTATACGTGCCCACCGAGCAACTCGACCGCCTCGGCGCATACATCGCGTCCACCGACCAGTCGCCTACCCTCACCCGACTGGGCGGCAGCGAGTGGCAGCGCATCAAGGACCGCGCCAAGGGGGCAGCCCGCGAAATCGCCGCCGAACTGCTGCGCCTGTACGCCACCCGCGAAACCGTGATCGGGCACCGCTTCGACCCCGATGCGCCATGGCAGCGCGACCTGGAGGACTCGTTCCCCTACGTGGAAACCCCGGACCAACTCCGCGCCGCCGACGAAGTGAAAGCCGACATGGAGACCTCCAAGCCCATGGACCGCCTGATTTGCGGCGACGTGGGTTACGGGAAAACTGAGGTGGCACTTCGTGCGGCGTTCAAGGCCGTGAATGAGGGTATGCAGGTTGCCGTCCTCGTCCCCACCACGGTGCTGGCTCAACAGCACTACGCCACCTTCGCCGAAAGGCTCGCCCCCTATCCCGTCAAGGTGGAGGTGTTGAGCCGTTTCCGCACCCATCAGGAGCAGGTGGAGGTCGTCGATGCGGCCAAGTCCGGCGCGGTGGACATCGTGATCGGCACCCACCGCATCCTGCAGAAGGACGTGGGATTCAACAACCTCGGCCTGGTCATCGTCGACGAGGAACACCGCTTTGGCGTCGCCCACAAGGAACGCCTTAAGCAGATGCGCGCCGAGGTGGATGTCCTTACCCTCACCGCCACGCCCATCCCGCGCACCCTCCACATGGCGCTGGCCGGCGTCCGCGACATGAGTGTGATCCACACGCCGCCGGAGGCCCGCCTGCCCGTCAAGACATTCGTATCGGAGGACAGCGGCGACCTCGTCCGCGAAGCCATTCTGCGCGAAATGGAAAGGGATGGGCAGGTTTTCTTCCTCCACAATCGTGTCCGCACCATCCAGCAGACCACCGAGGAACTGCAAAAGCTGGTGCCGGAAGCCCGTTTCATCATCGGCCACGGCCAGATGCCCGAATCTGAGCTTGAGGACGTGATGGTCGCGTTCGCCAACCGCGATGCCGACGTTCTGGTGTGCACCACCATCATCGAGTCCGGCCTGGACATGCCCAACGTCAACACCATCATCATCGACCGCGCCGACCGGTTCGGCCTCGCCCAACTCTACCAACTGCGCGGACGCGTGGGACGCGGCGACCACCGCGCCTACGCCTACCTGCTGCTGCCCGACAACCAGGAGATCACCGACACCGCCAGCCAACGCATCCACGCCATCCTCGAAGCGAACGAGCTGGGCTCCGGTTTCCGCATCGCCATGCGCGACCTGGAAATTCGCGGCGCGGGCAACCTGCTGGGCGCGGACCAAAGCGGCCAGATCCACGCCGTCGGCCTCAACCTGTACTCCGAGTTGCTGGCCCAGGCCGTGCAGGAACTGGACGACGAGGGTTCCGGAACGGCGTCCAGCGGCGCTGCCCCTCCGCCACGGATCGACCTGCCCGTCCCGGCGGTGATACCCACCGACTACATCGCCCACCTGCCGGCGCGACTGGCCTTCTACCAGCGCCTCTCCAACATCACCGACCGCGACCATATCCCGGCGGTTCGCGCCGACATGCAGGACCGCTTCGGCCCGTTGCCTCCGGTGGTGGAGAACCTCCTGTCCGTGACCGACTTGCGATGCCTGGGCTCGTCTGCCGGCGTGGAGTCCATCGCTGGCGCCGGCGACGGTATCGTGACGATGGTGTTCCGCCAGCCCGTGGGCGACGCCCGGTTCGCCTTGCAAAACAAGATGGGCCCCGGCGTGCGCGTTGGCCGCCGCGATATGGAGATCCGCACCGCCGGCGATGCCGACCACGGCATGGCGCGGATCGCTCGCGCCCTGCGCCGTGTCGTCTCTTTCATAAGCGAGATGCAGGAAGCCCTGTCCGCCGCTTCAACTCCCGACCAACCTGCGGAGTCCGGCATGACTGACCAAATGTCCAATGATGGACTCAACGGGACCGACTCATCGGCCAATACAAATGGCGAGGGCAAACCCGGGCGTGTCCGGAGACGGAGGCGGCGGCCATCCAAACAGCCGGTGGGCGCTGACTAGAAAGTATCGGGGCGATCATTGCGATCGCCCCGTTTACTGCTATTCCGTCTGTGGCTCCAGGTCAGCGACGATGGGCGATTCAACGCGCCTGCGCCGCCGTCGCGACATCACCGCCGCTGCAACCACGCTGGCCGCTATCGCGGCGACGCCTCCCACAATGACAACGATGTACAGCCACACCATCTCGTCGCTGTCGGTGTACACGGATACGGTCAGGCGCGAGTTGGGAGCCGCGTCCTCCGGACCTTGGCCCACGGAATGGAACTCCCAGTTCTCCGCTTCGCCCAACGTAGTCCCGAAGTCCATGATCTCCCGAAGGTCCGACGCCCTCACCACCAGTTCCATGTGAACGTTTTCTCGCTTGCCTTCGTCCCACCGCGACTCAGTCCAACTCTCCACGTAACCGCCCATCGATTCCGCTCGGGCGCGAATGTTGCCCGCTGCCACGATGGGTTCCGACGCGGCCAGCGACAATGACGCGGCCGAGTCCACGTTGGAACGTATCAGCAGGGATAGTCGAGCATTGGGCACATCCCCGGCCGGGGCCGGCCCGACCGAGTTCAGCCTGCGGTCCGACGGCTCCCCCAGGCTCGCAGCGTAGTCCATCAATGCAGCCAGATCCGTCGGCTTGACGTACGCCGTTATTTCCACCACCTGCCCACGCCCTTCCTCGTATTCGCGTTGACCGCCGACGTATCCGCCCAGGGATTCAACACGCCCGCCGACGGATACGGCAGCGCCCTTGGGATCGCCGACCGCCAGCGTGAGCGCGCCGTTGGGAGGATCGCTGGCGAACCTGCCCGGCAAATGCAGATGGACTCTGATCAACGACGCGGCTACGCGATTTTCCAGGTTCCGCTGTGTCGCCGCCACGCGCTCAATGTCCTCCCGCACCTCAGCGATTCGCCGCTCGATGTCAATCACGTCCTCCACCGTGGACGCGTTTTCCAGCAGCACGATCAGCCGTTCCTCCTGCACGCGCCACGCGCCCAGTCGCGCCTCCACGTCGATCAGTTGGTCGGTCACGTCGGTGGAAGACACCCCTTCGTCGGTCACGCGGCCCAGCCCTCGCAGGGTCTGCATCGCGTCGTCGAAACGCTCCGCCGGCACTCTCACGTTGATGTTCGCCGTACGATAGCCGGCCTCTCCGACGACGTCCGCCGACTCGATCCATCCGCCCCTTTGAGTTGCCACCGCTTCCACCTGCCGGACTATGGCGTCGATTTCGTGCACCTCCAGGCTGACCCACGCCTCGACGATCAACTGACGCCCGCTCTGGGCTTGCAATGAGCTGGCGCCACCGTCGTCGGTCCCTTCCCCCCGATAGGCGAGCAACGTTCCCTGGTTGCCTGATGAATCGGACGCGGGGCCGGGCGCGCCGGGCGGCCCTTGCGGTTGTGCCGGGGCTGATTCTTTTTGAACTCTGGATTCGCTGGCTGCTTGAGGCGCCGCCGTTGCCGCTGCGGCCGCCTGTGGTTGTGCTCGCAGCACCTCGACCTCAGCGGCTGGGGCTGCGGGAGCCGAAGCCTCCTCCGCGGCGCCGCCGCAGCTCAGAGCCATCGCCATCAAACCGGCAATTAGCGCGACCACCGGCAGTATCTTTCGCAATCTCGCGATACTCATTATCAATTCTCCAAATTATGGTTGCCGTAGGTACGGATCGGGAAGTCGCTCGGATTCAAATGTTTGGCGTAGATGATAGTAGAGCGAGGATACTATTGTCGTGCGGATTCGACACGGATGCGTTCTGACGAGTGTGAAGCATCCGAAATGATCCGGGCATTTTCCAAGCATCAAACTTGCTGCTGGGGGCACGATCATTCACGAGACCGCGTAGGGAAAATTCAAAGCCCTATGCTATAATTCAACAATAGTCGGGGTGTAGCGCAGTGGCTAGCGCGCCACGTTCGGGACGTGGAGGTCGGTGGTTCGAATCCACTCACCCCGACCATTGCTATGCCCACACGGAGGGATAGCATGACGCGTCGAAGTTTCTGGGCCTGGGGCAACGAGGATCGGGAGCCGACTTCGGCGGACTACACCGCCATGGCCCAAAGAATCCACCAACGCTACGGCGTCTCGCTGGCTCCGCCCCGACCGCCCACCGACGCCGATCTGAACCTGCGCCCGCCGCGCATTCTGCCCCATCCCCTCGTCGCCGAGTTCTGCTCCACCAACGAGCACGACCGGGCGTCGCATACCTACGGACGGAGTTTTCGCGACCGCATCCGGGCATTCAACCTCCAGTTTCCGAATCCCCCGGACGTCATTGCGTATCCGCGCAACGAGTCCGAGCTGACCACCGTCCTGGACTGGTGTACCAACTCCAAAATCGTGGCCATACCCTACGGCGGGGGCAGTACCGTCGTCGCGGGCATCGAACCTCCCGCAGCCGACGCCGTCGTCACCATCGACCTCACCCGGCTGGACCGGGTGCTGGAAATCGACGACACCTCCCGCGCCGCTCGCATCCAGGCGGGCGTTCTCGGCCCTGCGCTGGAGGCCCAACTCCGTCCCCACGACTACACACTGCGGCATTTCCCTCAGAGCTTTGAGTTCTCCACACTGGGCGGCTGGATCGCCACCCGCAGCGGCGGCCACTACGCCACCAACCACACCCATATTGACGACTTCGTGGAATCGGTCCGGATGGTGACGCCGTCGGGGGTATGGGAGTCGCGCCGCCTCCCGGGCAGCGGCGCCGGCCCGTCGCCCGACCGCATGGTCATCGGCAGTGAGGGGATACTGGGCGTCATCACCGAGGCCTGGATGCGCATTCAGGCACGCCCCCGGTTCCGCGCCTCCGCCGGCGTCGTCTTCGATGGCATGGCAGCCGCGTCGGAGGGCGCGCGCCTCATCGCCCAGGCCAAGCAGTGGCCCGCCAACCTGCGTATGCTCGACCCGGGCGAGGCGCAGGATTTCGCCGGGCTGGATGGCGCTCAGGCACTGCTGATCATCGGGTTCGAGTCCGCTGAACTGCCCCAGGGCGAGAACATCCGCCAGGCCGTTGCAATCGCCCGCGACGCCGGCGGCTCCATCGATGAGGAGGCCATCGTGATTGCCGATGCCGCCGAACGCTCCGACTCGACTGCTGGACGCCAGGGCGCGGTGGGCAGTTGGCGCAACTCGTTCATCAACGCGCCCTACGAGCGCAACGCCACCATCGGCTTCGGGATCGTGGCAGAAACCCTGGAAACGTCCATAACCTGGGAACGCTGGCCGGCCATGGACGAGATGGTCCGCTCTGCCCTGCAGGATGCACTGCAGCGCACCTGCGGCGGCGGTCGGGTTTCCTGCCGGTTCACCCACGTCTATCCCGACGGGCCGGCCCCTTACTACACCTTTGAAGGTTTGGGTAGGGTCGGCGGCGAGTTGGAAGCCCACGCCGAGATCAAGCAGGCCGCCTCCGACGCTGTGATGGCCGCCGGCGGCACCATCACCCACCACCACGCCGTGGGCCGCGCCCACCGTCCCTGGTACGACGGTCAGCGTCCCGATCCGTTCGCCGAGGGTCTTCGCGCCGTCAAACGCACCCTGGATCCCAACGGCATCCTGAACCCGGGCGTCCTGATTGACCCATAGCCCTGCAACGGGCGCTGACGCCGTGTCATATGATTGGGTGCAAGGAGTGAGCAAGTCATGGTGAGCAAGCCCGTCGCAACCGGCTCGGACCCGCCGCCGGAAGTTGAAGACCCCAACATCCATTACCCGGATACGGACGGTGAGCCGTTGGCCGAAACTGATTTCCAGTTCAACCCGCTGACTGAAATGGTTCACGCCCTGCGGGTTCGTTACCAGGACCGCTCTGATGTGTACGTCGCCGGCGATATGTTCGTTTATTACCGGATGAACGACCCCGGCGCCAATGTCGCGCCCGACGTTTTCGTGGTCTTCGGCGCGGACAACCATACCCGCCGTTCTTACTTCACATGGCGGGATGGCAAAGCGCCGGACTTGGTGATGGAAATCGCGGCGGCGGGTTCCTACGACCGGGACATCGGACACAAGCGGGACGTTTACACCGCCATCGGCGTAACGGAATATTGGCGCTTTGACCCGCTGCGGGAATGCTTCGACTCGCCGTTGGCCGGGGAGCGGCTGGTGAATGGCGTGTACGAGCCTATCCCAGTTTTCGAAGATCCGGACGGCATACTGCGCGGATACAGCGAGTTGCTGGGACTGGACATCTGCGTTCGGGATGATCTGCTGAAGCTTTACGATCCGATCAACCGGAACTGGCTGCTCAATCTGTCAGAGTCGGAGGCCGCGCGAACTGAGGCAGAGGCTACCCGCATGGAGGCGGAAGCGGCCCGTGCCCAGGCGGAAGCGGAACGGGCAGAGAAGGCAGCGGCTTTGCGGGCAGCGGCAGAGCGCAACCGGGAACTGGAAGCCCTGCTGCGACAGCACGGCATTTCTCCGGACTCCGGATAGGGTCATGCGTCAGCTTCGAACTGGAGGGAACCAACATGCGGGGCGTAGTTTTCACCGGCGACCGAGAGGTTGAAATCCGCACTCTGCCTGACCCACATCCAGGGACGGGCGAAGTGGTCATCCAGATGAAGGCGTCTGGTTTGTGCGGCAGCGACCTGCGCCACTACCGCGCCGCCAAGGCCGATCGCGGCGACCCGGCCAACTTGAAGGTAGCGGGCCACGAGCCCTGCGGCGTAGTCACCGAAGTGGGCTCACGGGTAACTGAGGTTGAGGTGGGCGACCGGGTAATGATGCACCACTACACCGGCTGCCGCGCCTGCACCATGTGTCGGATTGGCTACACCCAGATGTGCCTGAACGGTTCAACCGTGTATGGCACCGGCGCCAACGGCGGCCACGAGGACTACCTGGTCTGCCCGGCGTACACCTGCGTCAAAATGCCTGACGGCCTGGATTTCGACGAAGGGGCGGCGTGCGCGTGCGGCACGGGAACGGCCTTTCACGCCCTGAAGCGCCTGAACCTCGCCGGCGACGACACCATCGCCATCTTCGGGCAGGGCCCCGTGGGCGCCAGCGGCACCATGTTCGCCAAGGCCATGGGCGCCCGGGTGATCGCCGTGGACGTGGATGGGGAGCGGCTGGACCTGGCCCAGCGTCTCGGGGCGGACGTGTGCATCGACGCCAGCACGCAGAATCCCGTGGAGGCCATCCGCGAACTGACCCACGGTGAGGGGACGCCGGCGGCATTGGACTGCACCGGCCGCCCCGAGGCTCGCATCAACGCTGTGGATTCAGCGATGCTGTGGGGCCGGGTCTGCTTCGTGGGCGAGGGCAACACCACCACGTTCGACGTCAGCCCCCAGATCATCCACAAGCAACTGACCATCGTGGGCTCGTGGACGTTCAGCCTGAATGGTTTGGAAGAAGTAGCCCGCTTCGTGGTGGACCGGCAGGTGCCCCTCAAGGAGCTATTCACCCACCGGTTCACGCTGGACGAGGCCGACGCCGCCTACAAACTGTTCGACGCCGGCGGCACCGGCAAAGTGTGCTTCACCTGGGATTAGAACGGCGCGGCAACCGGACCCGAGGAGCGACGCTATGCGCAAACTGACCTGCTACGCCTGGGGCAAGCCGGGAGATTGGGAGGCTATCTGCGTGGATTTCGACATTCCGGCGCAGGGCGCGAGTTTCGAGGAAGTACGTGAAGACCTTCAACTGGCAGTCGAGGATTTTCTGGACTACGCGGCTGAGTTGCCGGAGATCGAACGCCGAGCAGTCCTGAGCGTCAAAGCCCCATGGCCACTGCGCGCGCGGCTGTGGTTCTTGAACAAGAGCTTCATAATCCCGTCTGCATTCAACCCGTTACCTAAAGGAAATAACATCGAGCGGACCGCTTTTGAGGTCCGGCTCGCCTGATGAACTATAGAGATGTTGACCGGATATTGCGTGAAAATGGTTTCGAGATGATCAGGCGTCGCGGCAAAGGTCCACATCGTATGTACCGCTATGGCAGTGGTGCGGAACTTCGTACCGTGTCAGTCCCGTTTCATGGAACAAATGCAGACATCAAGCCCGGGACTCTGCGCTCAATCATTCACCGCTCCGGGCTTGACCCGGATCTGTTTCGCTAGTTGGTCAGTCTCGGCAGCACCTTCTTGTTGAACAACCTGAGCGATGCGGTCTGCATTTCGTCCGGCATCAGGTTGCCGTAGTTGATCTCGTAGATCAGTTGGTCCAGGCCCAACGTCTCTTCCAGTTCGGTGAGGCGCTCGGTGACCGCGTCGGGAGTGCCGTACACGACCTTGTCGCGCAGCCAGTCGTCGTAGTCCATGCCCAGGATGATGCGGCTCTGCTCGCCCCAGTCGCCGGTCGTGCCGGCGCGCCCGGCGTAGGAACCCACGCGCTCGCCCAGACGGGTTATGGAGTTCATGGCCGATTCCATGGGGTTGCGGTACGCGGCCTCCGCGTCCTCGTTGACGTAGATTGGCACGCGGAGACCGACCCTGCCTTCTCCGGGGTGGCCGGCCGCTTTCCACGCGGCGCGGTACGCTCCCATCGGCCCTTTGAGTTGTTCCAGCGTGAATACACGGGAGGGGTTCACGATCAGTGGGTAGCCCATCGCGCCGATGATGGGGAAACTCTCGGCGGAGGTTACGCCCACGGTGATGGGCGGATGGGGTTGCTGGTAGGGGCGCGGCGTTACCGTCAACTCGTCGCAGGAGTAATGTTCGCCGTGGAATGAAAAGGATTCCTCAGTCCAGGCCGTCTTGACGATCTCCAGGAACTCGTCGAAGCGGCTGCGGCTCTCCTCGAAGGTTACGTTGAATCCCTCGTGGACGTTGGGGAAGGTGCCCCTCCCGACACCCAGTTCCACGCGGCCGTCGCTGATGTGGTCCAGGGTGGCCATTTCCTCGGCGACGCGAATGGGATGGCCCAGAGGCAGACAGTACACGGCGGTGCCGATGCGCATGGTGTGGGTCTTGGCTGCGATGGCCGTGGCGATCATGACCGGTGACGCCAGCACCCGCTCCATGTTGAAGTGATACTCGGCCAACCAGACTGAGGCCACGCCCAAGTCCTCGGCTTCCTGCACCAGGCGGAACGATTGGGTGAAAGCATCGTGGTGGTCGCCCTCGATCGGGCGGGGAAATTCAAGGAACAATCCGAATTCCATACCTGTTCTCCTCTGTCGGACCCTGTGCGGCGGCGGGCGATTGGCCCGGCGGCCTATACCTGCGAACCCTGGATGCGGCGCTCCTGGCCTTCCCATTCCTTATCGCGCAGGATGTACTTCTGGATCTTGCCGGTGGCGGTCTTGGGCAGGTCGCCGAACTCCACGCTCTTGGGCGCCTTGAAGTGGGCGATGCGGTCGCGAGTGAAGTTTATGATGTCGTCTGCGCTGACCGAACCGCCGTCGCGAGGCACGACGAATGCCTTGGGCACTTCGCCCCACCGGTCGTCGGGAACACCCACCACGCATACCTCCAGCACGGCGGGATGCTCCATGATGACCTTCTCAACCTCCTGGCTGGAGATGTTCTCACCGCCGGAGATGATGATGTCCTTGGAGCGGTCCTGAAGTTCGATGTATCCGTCAGGATGCCAGACTGCCAGGTCGCCGGAGTGGAACCAACCGCCGCGGAATGCCTCGGCGGTGGCGTCGGGATCGTTGTAGTAGCCCTTCATCACGGCGTCGCCCTGCATCACGACCTCGCCCATGGTTTCGATATCCTTGGGGACGTCATCCATGGATTCGTCCACCACCCGCAGGCCGGTTCCGTACACCATGAATGGGACGCCCTGGCGTGCCTTGACCCGCGCGAGGTCGTCGGAGGGCAACGTGTCCCATTCGGGTTGTGGCGCGGCCACGGTGCAAGGGCCGTACGTCTCGGTCAGGCCGTACACGTGGATGATCTGGGCGCCCATGCCCTCGATGGTGCGGATGACCTGAGGAGCGGGCGGCGCGCCGGCGGTCATAATGGTGAGGCCGGAGAGGTCGGCGGATACGGCCTCGGGCGCGGCGTACAGGCCGGTCAGGACGGTGGGCGCGGCGCAGAGGTGGGACACCGATTCTTCGCGGATCAGGCGATACACCTCAGCGGGGTCCACGCGGCGTAGGCAGACGTGGGTGCCGCCCACGGCGGTAACGGCCCAAGGGAAGCACCAGCCGTTGGCGTGGAACATGGGCAGCGTCCACAGATAGATGCTGCGCCAGTTCATGCCCATCTCCATGGCCTCGCCCAGGGCGTTCAGGTATGCGCCGCGCGGCGTGTATTCCACGCCCTTGGGCATGCCGGTGGTGCCGGAGGTATAGTTGATGGTCAGGGTGTCGGTTTCGGATGCCGTCCCGGGCAGCGAGGACAGGGGCTCCACGCCGGCCAGCCACTGCTCAAACTCGATGCTGGGTATGTCGGTAGCCAATGGGACCGTGTCGCGCACCTGGACGTAGGTTTCAACACCCGGGCAGTCATCGCGGAGTTGGCGAACCGTGTCGGCAAGTTCGGAATCAAACACCAGCACTTTGGCGCCCGAGTGATTCAGGATGTAAGCAATCTCCCGCGCCGACAGGCGGATATTGAGAGCAACCAACACCGCGCCGATGCCCATGGGGGCGAAATTGGCCTCCAGCATGGATGGCAGGTTGGGTATCAGGTACGCGACGCGGTCGCCGGCCTGAACGCCGACACTTTGCAGCGCGGCAGCGTGTCGGCGGACCCTATCGTAGAACTGGGCGTAGGTGGTAACTCCGCCGTTGTATATGCAGGCGGCCTTGTCGGGATAGACGGCCGCGCTGCGCTCCAAAAACAGCAATGGCGTGAGATTGGCGGATGTGGCGCTGGATGTCATGCTACGGACTCCGATTTGTAGCGGGTTTGCAGAATATTATTGCGTCATTCTGTACTGTAAGGCTAGAAATGTCCAGAACAACGGCGGCAGGACGGCATGGTATGATGCCGAAAACACTGACGAGGTAGCGAGATGGCAACGCATGTAGCTACGGTTCCCGACGTAGGGCGCGTTACTTATTTGGACCCGACCGGGTTCGTGCATCAGGTCGAAAGGCAGTTGACCAGGCGGCTGGATTCCGTGGCGGGCAAGGTGGCCGGACTGCTGGACAACGGCAACGACACATCAAGCTTTTTCTTCCACAGCCTGGCCGAGGTGTTGGAGCAGGAGTATGGCGTCGAGAAAGTCGTCCTGAAAACCAAGTTCACCTCGACGCGGCCGGCGGAGCAGGGAATCATCGACCAGATGGGAGCGGAGGCCGATTTCCTGATCTCGGGCGTGGCGCTTTGAGGGTCCTGCACGTCGGGCAGTATGCTCGACGCAGTGAACTTTGAGGACCACGGGAAGCCGGCGACGGTGGTGGCGACGACCAATTTCGTCAGGCTGGCCAGTTCCATTGCCCGGGCGAATCACCTGGACGAGTTGCCGCTGGTGACCATTCCGCACCCGCTGGGCAACTCCACCGAGGCGGCAGAGAGGGCCAGGGTTGTGGCCGCGGAAGTGGTGGCGGCGGTGACCTCGGGATGATGGGCTCTCCCTCACCCCAACCCTCTCCCGCAAGGGGAGAGGGAGTTTTGGACCTCCTATGAAATCTCCGGGTGGACAATGCTTAATCGGCAACGAGTCAGCCGCCTGACCGGACTGGATACGGTCCAGGGCGCGCTGGACACCATCGAGACCTATTTCGAGAACGGCTGGACCGACGGGTTGCCGGTGGTGCCGCCTACGGAAAACGCGGTGGCGGATTTTGTGGAGGCGTCGGGGCGGGATGGTTCGGAAGTCCTGGGATTGATGCCGCCCCGCATGGGGGTGGTTACGGTGGAAGCGGCGGCAACCAACGCCGTGATGGCAGGCTGCCTGCCTGAGTACATGCCGGTAGTCCTGGCGGCCACGGAGGCGGCCCTGGACCCGGTGCTGGACATGCGTGGGCTGCAAGCGACCAGCGATCCGGCTGCTCCTCTAGTAATCGTGAGCGGGCCCGTAGTGGAGGAGGTCGGGATCAACCACGGTGTCGGCCTGTTCGGACACGGCAGCCGGGCCAATGCCACGATCGGACGTGCCCTGCGGTTGATGATGATCAACCTTGGTGACGGTCGACCCGACACCGGGGACAAATCCACAATGGGTTCGCCGTCCAAATACTCCTACTGCATGGGAGCGGACGCGGACACGCCGTGGGCTCCGATACACGCCGATTTCGGGTTCGATGCGGGAGAGAGTTGCGTAACCGTGTTCGCGGCGGACGGACCTCGGGGCAACAACCCGGCGGGTTCTGGGAGCATGGAGTTCGCGTTGTGGCTTCTCGCCGACTCGCTGCGTAATCTGAATCCGAACATGATCCACGGCGGGCACACCCTGGTGGTGATCAGTCCGCTAATCGCCCACGGGCTCCATGCGGAGGGCTGGACGAAACGGGACGCGCAACTATACCTGTACGAACGGGCGCGCGTTCCCATCGAGCGGGTGCGCCGGTACAAGGAACTGCGCTACGGGCGCAACGTGGAGGCGGGCGAGCCGTATTTCTGGCCCAAGTGGCTGGATGTGGAGGACCCCACCGAACCGGAGCCTATGATCCCAATCGTGCGGGATCCGGACAATATCATGATCGTGGTGGCCGGAGATCCGGCCAGGTCGCGGTCGGCGTTTTGTCCGGCGCGGCCGTACAACCGGCCGGTTACGAAGGCGGTGAGGATGGCGGGGTAGGGCTTGTCGCTGCCGAGACGAACGGCTGGAGGCGAATTCCTGTATCCTAGATTGAACGTTATTTTTCCCCAAAGGAGGCGAGAAAAATGGCCGCCGAACCGATGCCCGCATCAGCAGAATCGCCGGAATGCCTGCCGATGGTAGCCGTGTTGACGGGCGATAATCAGCTCACCATTGTCGACGGCGTACTCGGCGAATTTCAGTCTGGGGACTACTTTGAGGTCGTTATTGATGAGGGCCGCATTGTGCTGACCCCTATAGAGCCGGCCCCGATCGAAGCCGTGTGGGCAAAGATAGCGGCTTTGGGGATAACTGAGGACGATGTGGCGGACGCTGTGGAATGGGCACGAGGGCATTAGATGCCGCCGTTGCGCGTAGTCCTGGACAACAATGTAGTGGTGTCGGCGTTGGTGTTTCCATCTGGCAGGTTATCTTGGCTAAGACAAGCATGGCAGTCATCGGATTTAGCGCCGATAGCCAGCTGGGAAACTATCGCGGAACTGCGGCGCGTTCTTGGCTACCGGAAGTTTGACCTCTCGCTCAGTCGGCAAATAGGAGCAATGCGCCAGTATCAGCCGTGGTGCGACATGGTCATGGTAGGTGAACCGCCGGATGTACCGGAATGCCGGGACCCCAAAGACCGGATGTTCCTGGAGTTGGCGGTGGTGGGTCAGGCCAATGCTTTGGTCACTGGGGATGGCGACTTGCTGGAGCTGGGGCCGGTGTTCGCCGTGCCTATAATCACGCCGGCCGAACTGCGGAACCGCTTGGAAAGTGATTGTTGATGATCCCTTGACAGGAGAGTTCTGACGATGGCTACTGAACATACACTGTTGAGTTTTATCACCCGACGATATGTTAGCGCCAGGGAGGATGTTGCTACTGATGCGCTAGGGTTTGTCCTTAACCGATCCAAAGCAGCTACGAAGGGGCTTTCGGACATTTTGAGCGAGAATGTACCGGGTCTGCCAGAGATAGTCGGGGTCAAAAACCAAGTCACGGATTGGGACGGCGGCATCCCGGATCTTGCTGGTTTTGATGCTGATGGGGGCGTCCCTCCGGTATTAATCGAGGCCAAGTTTTTGGCAGCTTTGACTCTGCATCAGCCCAATACTTATTGGAAAAGGTTGCCCGAAGACTTGCCGGCCACTCTTGTTTTCCTGGCTCCGAAGGAACGATTGCCATACTTGCCGGAGGAGTTGTTGCCCCGTTTACGCGAGATTGGCGTCGAAACTAAGGAAATCAAACGCACCCCAGATCTCATCGTCTCGAAAGATCAGGCCAGCGATCGGACGTTGATTCTGATCAGTTGGGATAAATTGCTTGGGAGTCTCATCAAATCTGCCGAGCAGGGCGATGATGGGCAAGCGGTGTTTGAATTGGAGCAAATCGCTGGGATAGCCCATCGCGAATATGAGGAAACCGATCTCAGCAGGGACATCGTGCTTCGGAACCTCATCCGCGATTCCATCAATCAAGCTCGCGGCGAGGGATGGGTGAATACTGACGGGCTCTCCACCGGCGGCTGGTCCGAATTTCCCGTGAGGTTTTTCCGGCTCGCGGGCGCTTATGCATTGCTGGGTGTGAACCACCAGGCATGGCGGGAAACCGGGGATCCTCTATGGCTAGTGTTTGGCTTGTATGGGTCAAACCCAGGCGTGACTACGGACCAAGTGAGCTTGCGTCTGAACGAAAGGGGGGCAATGGGGAGGTTTTTTGGCCGCACCGACGGGTACAGGGTAATTCTCGACCTTCCCGATCCAGGGCTTGACGTTCAAGCCAGGGTTCAACACATCGTTGACCAACTTAGAGACATAGGTCAGACGATTGATCCGGAGGCATTTCAAGATGGGTGAGTCGGAACGGGATTTTGTTGGGTATGGGGCGGAGCCGCCGGTGATTGAGTGGCCGGGGGGCGCGCGGATTGCGGTGTCGGTGGTGGTGAACTATGAGGAGGGGAGCGAGGCTTCGCTGCTGGACGGCGACGCGGCGCACGAGTCCAACAACGAGGTGCCATCGCCGGTGCCGGCTGGGCAACGGGATTTGTTCAACGAGTCGTTTTTTGAGTATGGCAGCCGGGTGGGCGTTTGGCGGATCCTGAACCTGCTGGACAAGTACAACGTCAAGAGCACGTTTTTCTGCTGCGCGGTGGCGTTCGAGCGCAACCTGGAGGTGGCGCGCGCCGTGGTGGACCGTGGGCATGAAGTGTGCGGGCACGGCTACCGCTGGGAGGAGTACCACAACAAGACGCGTGAGGAGGAAGAGGAGGCGATCCGCAAGACGGTGGAATCGCTGACGGAGACCACGGGGGTGCGGCCGGTGGGATGGTTCACGCGGTATGGGCCGAGCGTGAACACGCGGGACCTGGTGGTGGCCGAAGGCGGGTTCATATACGACAGCGGGGTTTTCAACGATGACCTGCCGTACTACACGGAAGTTGACGGGAAGCCGTGGCCGGTGCTGCCGTACAGTTTCGAGACCAACGACGCCCGGTTCTGGCGGGGCGGCCTGAACAGCGTGGGCGATTTCTACGAATACCTGAAGGACACGTTCGACGTGCTTTACGAGGAAGGCAGGACTCATCCGAAGATGATGTCGGTGGGGTTGCACTGCCGGATCGCCGGGCGGCCGGCGCGTTCTCGGGCGTTGGACCGGTTCCTAAGGTACGCCAAGAGCCATCCGGGAGTTTGGTTTGCGCGGCGGGACGAGATTGCGCGGTGGTGGTTGGAGAAGTATCCGCCGGGGGCGTTGGGAACGTAGAGGGGGGCGATTGCAGGAACCGCTCATGGTGAGCGTGTCGAACCATAAAGGTTGTCCTTCGACCCTCCGGAGGCGGACCTGCGGCAAGCTCAGGACGAGCGGGTGAGACGACGTTGCAACCATCCTAGCGTCCCTACCACGGCAGTGCCCAGGGGTTTTCCCCCTCACCCTAACCCTCTCCCACGAGGGGAGAGGGGATTTGGAATATTCGGTGACGCTTACCACGCGTTGAGCTTGATGACGGAGAAGACCGCGCCTTCGGGGTCAAACAGGACGGAGAACCGGGCGAAATCGGGAATGTCGCGGGGTTCGACACACACTTTGCCGCCGAGTTCCTGGGCCTTGGCGACGGTGGCGTCCACATCATCAACGCCGACGTAGATGCCCCAATTCGGGGGAACCGGGCCCCAATCCTCGCCGATCTGCAGGATGCCCGCGGCGGGATTGCCGGCGACTTTGACCAGGGTGTACTCGAAAGGCGTGTCAGGATCGGGAACGGTTTCCACGCCCAGTACCTCGGAGTAGAAAGCCTTGGCGGAATCAACATCGGTGGTGGCGAGTTCGAACCAGCAGATGGCGCCGGGCTCGCCGAGTTTGCCGGCGCCGGTGTGCTTGAGGGGGTACCAGAGACGGAGGTATGCCCCCTCGCGGTCCTGGATGATGGCCATGCGGCCCACGTCCAGCACGTCGCAGGGGTCGAAGACGACCTCGCCGCCGGAGGCCTTGGCGCGCTCCACAGCGGCCTCGAGGTCGTCGACGGTTACGTAAACGCTCCAGTGGGCGGGGAGGTTCTGCTGCATGGGACCGGCTTCGGCGGTGGCGCAGACGGGGGCGCCGTTGTGGGAGAACATGGTGTACACCATGCCATCACCCACGGGGTGGTCGTCGTAGGTCCATCCGAAGAGACCGGTGTAGAAGTCCTTGGCAACCTGGCCGTCGTGGGCAAGGTGGTCGGCCCAGGAAGGTGAGCCAGGCGGGTATTCGGTGATCTCGGGCATGAAAAGCCTCCGTGGTGAATTTGCAAATTAAGGATAGCAGGGGGTGTCGGAAATCGTCGTAGAGCGAATGTCATTATTTTTGCGATTGGCTGCGGATGTAGTCCTACCAACGGTGGGATGGAAAACGTAAGGGGCGACTCCGCCTCAGGCAGACTCGCCCCTTGTGGGAGAAGATACCCCTCTCCCCAGCCCTCTCCCTCAAGGGGAGAGGGGGTTATTTGGTACGACGTTTAGTTGTCGGCGGGGACGGAGACCTCGACCTTGGTGTCCTTGAAAGCGGGCATGACCTCCTCGGCGAACCACTGGAGTTGCTCAAGCATCATGGCCTGGGGGGTGCCGACGGGCTGTCCGACCTGGATGCGCTGGAGGCCGGGGTAGCGTTCCTCGACGCCCTTGAGCTGCTCGATGATGCGCTCGGGCGGGCCGGCGAGAACACTACCGTTTTCGATGGCGTCCTGGATGGTGGGCAGGCCGGCGTTGGGGGCAATTTCCGGGTTGCTGATGTCGCGGATCTGCTGCTCGGTGAGGCCGCGGGTGAGGCGCAGGGGGCCGAACATCTTGAGGTTTTCTTCGTAGTACCGGGCGCCGATACGGGCGGATTCTTCGACGCTGGGCGAGATGAAGAAGTGGAAACCGACGGCCAGGTCCTCACCGAGTTCGGCGTCGGGCTTCCCGATGCGGCGCAGGGCGTCGCGGTAGCCGTGCATGATGCCATCCATGGCGCCGCCCTCGGAGGAGCCACCGCCGATGACGCCCTTGATACCCATCTTGGCCATGAACTCGAGGGCGCGGCCGGTGCCACCCTGGATGGGCTGCCAGCACTCGACAGGCAGGGTCCGGGGCCGGGGAACGAGGGTGAGATCTTCGAGGTCATAGCCCCGGTAAGGAGCCTTGGGCGGGAAGTCGTAGTGCTTGCCGTGGTGGGAGAAGGCACGTTCGTGGAAGGCCTTGAAGATGACCTCGACCTGCTCTTCGAAGAGTTCGCGGTTGGCGGGCTGGTCCATCAAGGGGGAGCCGAAGGACTCGACCTCGCGGGTGTGGTAGCCGCGGCCGACGCCGAAGATCACGCGGCCCCTGGTCATCCAGTCGGCCATGGCGAAGTCCTCAGCGAGGCGCAGGGGGTGCCACATGGGGGCGATGTTGAAGCCGCAGCCGAACTTGAGGCGTTCGGTGACGTGGGCGAGGTGGACGATGAACATCAGGAGGTTGGGGATGCACTCGTAGCCCTCGGGCTGGAAGTGGTGCTCGGCCATCCAGAAGGTATCGTAGCCATTCCTGTCGAGGGTCTGGGCGATGGCGACGCCCTTGTCGAAAGCGGTGGCGAGGTATTCGTCGGAGAAGGTGCGGTCGTTGACGGCGGTGCCGCCGTAGCCCACGTTGTCCATATCGACGTGGCCGGCATAAAGGCTGTCAAAAATGGTGATCATCGGTGTGCCTCCGGGCGTAGGGTGGCGGGACGCGCCAAGAACATGGACGCCTGCGCCGCAAATCGTGAAGGCATTTTAGGGTATGCGGGGCGTCCATTCAACCTTGGGAGGTGTTGGCGAGGGCAATGGCGTCTTTGTCGGCGCCGGCATTGGAATTGGCAGTAACGGGCGGTGAATTTTACAGGGATAAACAGGATGAACAGGATGGACGGGATATTTTTGTCAGGAAGGTTTGGGGTTATGGACCGGTTTCGGGGTCTTCGAGGCGCCGCGATGTGTGCGCATTATCGCCAACCGGGATGCAACCCAGCCTCCGGCATCGATCGATTTGACGACGTGATTGCCCCGGGATGCCGGCGCGGGACGGGCAGGTTTCAAACCTGCCCCTACATTTGAGTAAACGGTCACGAGGGATCAAGCGGACAGGTAGGGTGTGCGGTGGTAACGACCGGTGCGGCAGCCGTGGCAGTCGATGGGATGGCTGCGGTATCTGGTGTCGACGTACTCGCCCAAGGCGTCCTTCAATTCCCCGATGGTGGTGACCTGGGGCGAGGGATCCGGATCGGGCAGCAAGGTGGGATCGGCCAGGAATTGTTCCAGAGTGGGCACGTAAGGCTCGCCGGCGATTGCAGCAGCGATTGCGGCGATCAAACGGGACACGCGTCGCCGCATCCGACCGACCGCCTGACGGGCCCATTGCGGGCTCGCTTCAGCCGCCTGATCAAGCAGGCGGTACACGTCGCGGAAGGTGCTCAAGTGGGCGTAGGTGATGCGGCCGCTGAACACCAGATCGGTGAGGACGGTGGTCAAGCGCCGGCGGCTATGGTGCCCGTGATGCCAGTGCACGGCGGCGGCGGTTACGGCGTGGCTGGCGGAGCGGGCCAATGCCTTTGCTCCACGGGCGTGATCGCCAGCGGCGATGTTTCCCGGGACAAAGTCCAGGTAGCGTCGGCTGCGGTCCAGGTGATGACTTGGATTCAACAGGCGTTGGCTCCTTGTGGTTTCGAGTGGGACGGTTGCTATTGTCTATGGGCTATCGGCTCCTTTAGTTTTGGTTGGGACGTCTGCCAGAGGTGAGATTGGAGGTCGTTGTCAGCCCCACGGCCGGGGGTTTTACGCAAGGTATTTTGACCACTGAAATTGGCAGACAGCGCGTGGGTCGGAGGGATTCCCTCCGCTCCGGTCCTCTCACGGAATATCGAGAGAGGCGCGTGCGCTATACGCCCAGCGTGTGGATTGACGCTGGCCCCGTTGCAACCACGCCGGGTAAGAAGTGTTCGGCGCTGATCCTGGCGGAGACGGTTTTGCGATTTGGATTCTGACGGGTTGGCCGTGTACGACCGGGTTGGATCACCTCTGGCGAGACTGGAAAGGATGTTCTTACTCGAGTGGATTCATTATGGGCTCATGCGTTCGGGTTTGTCAAGGGGTGGAAATTTGACAAGTAGGGTTCCGTTTTAGGTGGTTTGATTTCGGTAAACGCCGCAAGCGGGGGGAGTAGGGGCGAATAATTATTCGCCCCTACAGTGAGAAACCACCTAAATTGCAACGCTACCAAATTTGGCATGGATGGGCAGGATGGACGACGGGATATTGGCGGCGGGAGGGCTACGCATGCGTAGCCCCTACGTGGGTGTGCCAGATGCTGCGGGGTTGATAATCGGCTCCGAGAGCGTTTTGACCGGGTTGACGGGAACATTGGTCAGATTTCGATCAGATCACGAGTTTGGCACCCAGGTTCAGCGGGTTAGAATGGAATTGCCAGCAACCGACGGACGCGTGGATAAGGAAGCCGACAATGACTCCGCCACAAACCAAACCTCACGTCGACCACCGGGCAGTCGCCCAAGAAGGGACAAGGAAAGCCCTCCTGCAGCCTGCCAGCAACCGGAGCCACCATTATCAGTGGGCGGTCAGTGCCAAAATAAACGCAATATGAAGGTGGCTGGGTGCGTAACATCCGCGAAAGTGGAACAACCGAAGGTAACTAAACGGTGACAATTCTCTTTCTCGCAAAATTTTTCGAAAATGAAGAGTACGCGGGCGATTTCCTGCAAGGCAAATTATTTCTCAACTCGCTCCGCTACTTCAAGAAAATCGAAGGTGAGGATGGTAGAGGCGACCAAAACGAGGGCGCCATCGTATATCCGCTTGATGGTTCCATCTTTACGTTGAGATTTGAGAACGAGGAAACCGGAGAAGTTAGCGAAGTAACAATAACCAAGGACGACCTTGCCGCTCCAATTATTACCCGCCCGTACTGGTACGACCATATCAATCTGCTTTGCATGTACGCCTGTCACAGTGGTGACTTCCAACACATCTCGGATGACAACATCAACGACTTCAGGAAGCAAATCGAAATACCGGAGGAATGCGTAAACCTTGGCGAACACGCGATAGTCATTACCAACTGCCAGGAATTCCTCCGCCGGGTCAGCGCGGCAGCTGAACTAAACGGATATGGTCTCTGTAGAGGGTTGGTCACATACTATGACCCTGAGGTCGGCACGCCGACCATCAGGACGGAGATAGAGACCGTATTCCACAAGCAGAAGGAGTACCAATATCAGAGCGAGTTCCGCATCGCAGTGGATGCGCATCTGAGTGAGCCAACTTTCCTCCGTCTCAGCATCGGGGACATCAGCGACATCGCACTCCGCATGCGGACTTCCGAAATCAACCAGAAAATGAAAGTTGAAGCGCGCTCGCGATAGCTGTCACGCGGGTCTCAAACCCGGCACGCGCAACGCCTGATTTCAGAAACCGCATTCCAAGATGCATTGGAGATCGGTAGGGGCATCTGCAAAAGGGTCTAAATGGCGAAACGACTCTTGTGGCAACGATCCCGATTTCCATAGAGCGGTCGGAAAGGTCCACGTAACGAAACCCCCTCATCCGACAGAGGCGCACCCGTGGCATCATGGATGAGGGGCGTTTCTTATCGGGGGATGGTCGGACTAACTCTGTGGGAGAGCCGTAGTTCTAAAGAGTTTCTGGATTCCGGCTCAAGGCCGGAAAGACGCGTCGATCGAACACTGGCTCCGGGAGTCTGAACGGTCAGCGCGGACACGCAGCGAGTCCCGTGCCACGATGTTGCAGGATAGAATGGAGTTCCCCTCAACCAACGGATGCGTGCAGAGGAAGCCAACAATGACTCCGCCACAAACCAAACCTCACGTCGACCACCGGGCGGTCGCCGTGGCGCAATCAGCCATCAATAGGTCAGATGCCGAACTGGCGATACTTTTCGGGTCCCGCGCGCGGGGGGATTACCATGAGGCCACTTCCGACATCGACGTGATGCTGGTGCAAGAGCAGGAAACTGACGCCAATCACAAAAAAGAGATTGCCGATGCAGTCGCTACGGCTGCAACGCAAGCCTACGGTTACCCGGTGAGCGTCGATCTCGTATGGCGCACCGTGCACGAGTTCCGCCTGAACCGACACTACATCAACAGCGTAGAGACCAACGCAGTACGGGACGGGATAGTAATGCCGCGCGACCCGGAGAACTACAGCCCCCACGACTACGAGGACGAAGAGAACGAGTACGCCTACGATTGGACGAACTACGACGAACGCCTGCGGCATGCAGAGACCCACCTGAACGAGTTCATCTTCCTGGCGGAAAACGGCCGCAGCGATCTGGTGATCGGGCAACAAGCGCAAAACGCGCTGGAGCATGGGATGAAGGCGTTAATCTCGGCGGCCGGCGGACAGTACAGCAATACTCACGATATCGGAACGCTCTTCGGCAATGTCCGCCACTTCGACCGACAGATGCGAGACTTCACGTTAGCCATCCAGCCGGACGTGTACACCGAGTACGAAGGGCAAGCGGAGTACCGGCAAAGGCAGCAACCGGAGCTGACGCAATTCCCCGATTTCGTGGAGCAGACTCAGGCCGACGCCAACACGATCATCGAGCGAGCCAAAGCGCTCCGGGATCAGGCGGAATGATGGGGCAGAATCGGAGGGGCGAAGTTTTCGCTGAGAGGGTGTGTGTCAAATCCATTGAGCCTGTCGTCAGTGAGTTATAGTGGCGTACTGCGTTCTTGCCAGAGCCGGGGTACGCCCTCACCCTAACCCTCTCCCCGAGGGAGAGGGGATATGTCACACACCTTCTCACATTGGTGGACTGGATGGGACATGCTTGGCGGGGGTGGTTCATGGTTCGACAAGCTCCCGCCGGAGGCGGACGTTTCGCACCATGAGCGGGCCATTGAGACGCGCCAAAAAGCCGTAGCGATAAAGAGTTTCTGGGTTCCGGCTCAGGGCCGGGATGACGAGTCGTGACTCTGTGGGCCGTGTGAATTTTGGCGGTTATGCGCTGGAGGTTGTTTTGACCGGGTTGGCGGGGCGATGCTAGAATCGTGATGTTACAAATTACATTTGGTGATAAATGCGCTCGGTTGAGGTGGTGCGACGACCGGACGATGATTCGGTCGGGTGTGGCAGCATAACGAAGCGCGAGGAGGTGTCGGATGTCCGGACATTCCAAGTGGTCAACAATCAAGCGGGCGAAGGGAGCGGCGGATGCCAAGAGGGGCGCGCTGTTTACGAAGCTGGCGCGAAACATATCGCTGGCGGCCAAGGAAGGCGGCAGCGGCGACCCGGACATGAACTTTCGCCTGAGGATTGCCATAGATCAGGCGAGGTCGAACAACATGCCGCAGGACAGCATCACGCGGGCCGTGCGCCGGGGAACCGGCGAGGGCGGCGAGGGGATGGTGGACCTGTCGGAGGTCACGTACGAAGGGTACGGGCCGAGCGGCGGAGCGATCCTGGTGCAGGCGCTGACGGATAACCGGAACCGGACGGCATCGGAGGTCCGGTCGGCGTTCAACAAGGGTGGCGGCAACCTGGGCGACGCGGGATGCGTGGCGTGGAATTTCGACACGCGGGGCGTGATCACGCTGGAAATCGACGACGAAGGCGTGGCGGAAGAGCTGAGCCTGGCGGCGATTGACGCGGAAGCGGACGACGTGAAGTTCGAGGACGGAATCCTCGAAGTTTATACGGCGCCGGAGAATCTGCTGGCGGTTAAATCGGCGCTGGAGGGAGAGGGAGCGGAACCGTCATCGGCGGACATATCCATGGTGCCCAAGACGGTGATTCCGCTGGAGAACAAGGCGGCGGAACAGACGCTGCGGCTGCTGGACATCCTGGAGGACCTGGACGACGTGCAGAAGGCGTACACCAACGCGGACTTTCCGGCGGAGGTGCTGGAGCGGTACGGTTCGGCCTGATGCGAGTGCTTGCCATAGATCCGGGCACCCTGCGGATGGGTTACGGCGTGGTGGACGCCGAGCCCATGCCGCGGGCGGATGACTACGGGGTGGTTGCGCTGCCGGCGTCGATGCCCATCGAAAAGCGTTTGTATCAGCTGCATACGCACATCCTGAACATGATCCACGTGTTCCAACCGGACGCGATTGCCGTGGAAGACCCGTTCGTGGGCCGGGGCGAGCGGGCGTTCGCGAAATCGGCGTTGGCGATCGGGCAGGCGCAGGCGGTGGTGCTGATCGGAGCGGCGAGCCAGGGGGTGCCGGTTCATCGATACGCGCCGGCGCGGGTGAAACGGGCGGTTACCGACTACGGCGGGGCGACCAAGGAGCAGGTGCAGCAGATGACGGTGTCCACGCTGGGGCTGCACGACATGCCGGAATCGGACGCGGCGGACGCGCTGGCAGTGGGGCTTTGCCACATCCAGGAAATGACGTCTGATGATCTGGCGGCGCGCGAGATAAAGCCGGGCGAGGTGTTTTAGGCAGTGCTGGTGGGCGTGCACGGCGCGCTGGAAGCCGTCGGCGCGGACTGGGTGAACGTGCAGGTGGGCGGTATCGTCCTGCAGGTGAACGTGCCGGCGTCGGCGGTGGCGGGACTGGGGAACGTGGGGGACCCAGTACGGCTGCACACCATTTTACGGATCCAGAACGAGCAGCCGGTGCTGTACGGTTTTCCGGACGCCGGGTCGGTGGAACTGTTCGGCGCGCTGAACGGGGTGAACGGCGTGGGGCCGCGCTCGGCGATGTCGATACTGTCGGAATTGGGCGAGGACGGCTTCAGGCAGGCGGTGGCATCGGAAGACGTGGCAGCGTTGGCGCGGGCGCAGGGAGTGGGTCGGCGGATCGCGCAACGGGTGGTGCTGGAGCTGCGCGGGAAACTTCCGGAGGCGGATGGCGCGACGCCGGTTGGCGTAGTTGCGGGCGGGACGGATGCAGAGGCGGTGGAGGCGCTGACGGCCCTGGGGATGCCGCTGGCGGACGCGAGGCAGGCGGTGGCGGCGTTAGAGTTGCCGTCGGATGCGACGGTGGAGGACAAGATCCGGCAGGCGCTGGTGGGCATGGGCGGCGGGTGAGGGGGATGTTTTATAATGGCGACCACGGACGATCCATCGCCACTGGCGGCGGATTGTCTGCCGCAATGGAGCGTTTTCATGGCTACTGCGAAATCGCGCCCCTTGTCCACGAAAACGAACGTGTTCAACGGGATCTATTACCCGGAATCGGACGGGCAACCGTTGCCTGACGGTTTTTATCAGGGGCCGCTGTTTGAGCAGGTTACCCCGGTGTTACGGGCGTACCTGGAACAGTACTACGACGTGATCGTGAGCGGGGACACGTTCCTGTATTACGAGGAGGGAAACAGGAGGGCCGTGGTCGCGCCCGATTGCTACGTGGTTTTTGGATTGACCTCCGACGCGATACATCCGCACAATTCGTTCTTTACGTGGCATCTGGGGAGGGTTCCCGACTTTGTTCTGGAGATCGGATCGGAAAGCACGGCACGGACAGACCTGGGGCCGAAACGGGATTTGTACGCTTCCCTGGGCATAGCAGAATACTGGAGGTACGACTCATCTACGGGCAGCGAGCACTACGGGGAGCCCCTGGTGGGGGAACGGTTGGAGAACGGGGAGTACGTGCGGATGCAGGTGGCTCCGGACAGCGAAGGGATGATTCGGGGCCATAGCCCGGCGCTGGGGCTGGATTTGTGCTGGGACGACGGGCGGCTGCGGTTCTATGATCCGGCGAGGGACGTTTGGGTTCCGGACTACTACGAGCTGAGGGATGCGCGGGATGCTGCCGAGGGGCGGCTTTTGACCTCCCAGGAAGAGTTGGCTGAGGAACGAGCGGCGCGGATGGCTGCGGAGGCGCGGTTGGCCGAAATGGAAGCCGAGTTGCGCCGACTGCGGGGCGAAGGATAGCGAGCGGAGGCGATATGCCTGATTTTCAGCTAGTGGCCGACTTCGGGATGATGGGGGACCAGGAGCCCGCGGTGCAGAAACTGTCGGCCGGGGTGATGGAGGGACAGCGTTACCAGACGCTGCTGGGCGTTACCGGCAGCGGCAAGACCTTCACGATGGCGAACATCGTGCAGGAGACGCAGAAGCCGACCATCGTGATCGCGCATAACAAGACGCTAGCGGCGCAACTGGCCACTGAGTTCAAGGAGTTCTTCCCGCACAATGCCGTCGAGTACTTCGTGTCGTACTACGACTATTACCAACCCGAGGCGTACATACCGCGAACGGACACGTACATCGAGAAGGACAGCAGCGTCAACGAGGAACTGGACAAGCTGCGGCTGGCGTCGACGACATCGCTGCTGACGCGGCGGGACACGCTGATCGTGGCGTCGGTGTCGTGCATCTACGGCCTGGGGGATCCGGAAGACTACTTTGAGATGGTGGCGCGGATCGAGGTTGGCGAAGAATACAACCGGCGGGCGCTGCTGCGACAACTGATCGACATGCAGTACGAGCGGAACGACACCGACCTGGCGCGGGGCCGTTTCACGGTACGGGGCGACACATTGGAGATAGTGCCGGCGTATGAGGAATTCGCGGTGCGGGTGCAGTTTTTTGGCGACGAGGTGGAGCGCATCCTGACGCTGGACACGCTGACCGGAGAGGTGCTGAACGAGAGGCAGGAGTTTTCGGTGTATCCGGCCAAGCACTTCGTGACCAGCCGGGAGAAGCTGGACGCGGCGCTGATTGACATTGAAGTGGAGATGAACGAGCGGGTGGATGAGTTGAGGCGGCAGGATAAGCTGCTGGAGGCGCAGCGACTGGAGCAGCGGACGCGGTACGACATGGAGATGCTGGACGAGACGGGGTTCTGCGCGGGGGTGGAGAACTACGCGCGACACCTGTCGCGGCGGCCGGCGGGGAGCCCGCCGTGGACGCTGCTGGACTATTTCCCTGACGACTTCCTGATGTTCGTGGACGAGTCGCACATGACGCTGCCGCAGGTGCGGGGGATGTACAACGGCGACATCTCGCGGAAGACGACGCTGGTGGAGTACGGGTTCCGGCTGCCGTCGGCGCTGGACAACCGGCCGCTGCATTTCAAGGAATTCGAGGACCACATCAACCAGGTGGTGTACGTGTCGGCGACGCCGGGTCCGCTGGAACTGGAGCGCACCAACGCCATCGTGGAGCAGGTGATACGTCCGACCGGGTTGTTGGACCCGACCATCGAGGTGAAGCCGACGACCGGGCAGATCGACGACCTGCTGCACGAGATCCGGCAGCGGGTGGAGAAACAGGAGCGGGTGCTGGTTACCACGTTGACCAAGCGGATGGCGGAGGAGCTGGCGGACTACCTGTCGGAAGCGGGGATCCGGAACCACTACCTGCACTCGGACATTGAGACGTTGAACCGGGTGGAGATATTGCGAGACCTGCGGCTGGGCGTGTACGACGTGGTGGTGGGCATCAACCTGCTGCGGGAGGGGCTGGACCTGCCGGAGGTGAGCTTGGTGGCGATTCTGGACGCGGACAAGGAGGGCTACCTGCGCTCCACCACGTCGCTGATCCAGACCATCGGGCGGGCGGCGCGCCACGCCTCGGGCCACGTGATCATGTACGCCGACCGGGTCACTGACTCCATGCAGAACTCGATCGATGAGACGTACCGGCGTCGGGGCATCCAGGACGCCCACAACGTGCGGCACGGCATCGAGCCGCAGTCGATTCACAAGGCGGTGCGGGACATCACCGAGGGTTTGCGGGGAGTCGCCGAGCAGAAGGCGGCGTACCAGGTGGCGCGGGAGGAGATGACGCGGGACGACATGTACCGGGTGGTTAAGGACCTGGAGTTCCAGATGAAGGAGGCGGCGCGGTCGCTGGAGTTCGAGAAGGCGGCGCACCTGCGGGACGAGATGCTGGAGCTGAAGAAGATTATCGTTACGGAAGAGAAGATGATGGAGGTGGGGTAGGGAGTCCGTTTTTACATGGATGCACAGGATGGACAGGATTGGGGTGGATGAAGGGGACTCTTCAGGTCGGGCAACTCCCTGGCTTTTATGTTTTTCCGGATCCTCCGGAGGACCCGGAAAGCAAAGCGACTAGTTTTGACCACCTCACCATCAACGGGAACGCCCACTATCTTGCTCTCCATCTCGGGAATCCCGATACGACGCTGGTGGCCGGTGATCGCTATCTTGCGTTGGCTCCGACCAGAGATCTCACGGGGATCAGAGATCCGGACCTGTTGGTGGCTTTTGGTGCGGATCCGGCGGCGTACCGGCGCAGGAACGCATACGTCATTTCGGACCAGGGCAAACCTCCCGACTTCGTGATGGAGATCGCCTCGCCCAGCACCGGACGTATCGACGCTACGACCAAGCGAAACGACTACGCGGCATTGCTTATCCCCGAGTATTGGCGTTTTGACGAGACGGGGGAGTCTCACGGCACGCGGTTAGCCGGCGACAGGCTGGTTGACGGTCGGTACCAACCTATCGAGATTGATGAAGTGGCGGAGGACGTTTTACAGGGGTTCAGCCCGGTTTTGAACCTGAACCTGAGGTGGGAGCGTGGTGAATTAGTCTGGCATGACCCGTCCACGGGGGAGCGGGTATCTACGTTCGAGGACGAGCGGGCGGCGCGGCTGCGGGCGGAAGTTCGAGCCGAGTCCGCGGAGGCACGGGTTCAGGAGCTTGAGGAGCGGTTGCGCCGGCAGGGCTCCTGAGCCAAGTCAAGGGATGGTGAAAACCGGAGGGTGAAAGGATCGGGTGATTACAGTGATGGACAGGATTATTGGTCTGTGGCTGGGTGCATCCTTCGACAGGCTCAGGATGAGCGGTTGAATAGGTTTGGCCGCTCCATGCACATCGCATTTCACCCCAACTCTCTCCTGTCGAGGGAGAGGAGATTTTTTCGGGAAGCAGGGTGGCGGGTTACCAGTTTTGGGCCAGGTTGGTTACCAGGTTGTAGATGAACCAGCCGTCACCGGTGTGGAAGGTTTGGGGCTTGGCGGTCTGGGCGTCGCGCATGACTCCGATGCCGTCGCTGTAGGGCTCGAAGGAGACGATGCGGTCGTAGCGGATGCGGAACCGCTTGCGTGGACCGTGGAAGTAGATGTGCTTGCTGGTAACGCCCAACAGGCCGGTGTCCTCGTGGACGGTTTCCTCCCACTCGATGGGCCGGCTTTTGAAAGTGCTGGGGCGGTAGTACAGGCCCTTGGCGACGCGGATGCTCAGGCCGTGGGATGAACCGCGTCGCTCCCGGCGGGTCTTGATCTCGTAGTAGTCCACGTCGTCGATGAGCCAGACGAGTTGCTCGGACTTCATCAGGTTGAACGGCACGGGCGGTATGTCGCCCAGACGCTCAGGGATGATGCCCTCGGCGGCCTCCCTGATGACGGCGGACTGGATCATGCTCCGGTAAGCGCCATTGGCGTTGACGTCCGACTGTTCCAGGTCAAAGTGATCCAGGTAGCGAATCAGCGCGTGTTCTTCGTCCAACGAAAGGACGCCGTCCTCAATGGAGGTTTCGACGGCTGCCTCCCATCCCTGCACCAGCAGCGACCTGCGGTCCGCAGGGGAAAGCCCTGAGTCATCGAGGGCGTCCTCCAGGCTATTGACGTGGTTTTCGCCGACCGTTGCCGATATGGCGGCGAGGCGGGCGTGGGTCATCAGGCGGGCGTGGGCGGCGCGGTCGATCTGTTCCAGGGCCTCGCCACCGGCCCGGTCATCCGTCTCGATGGCGAACTGCTCGCGGAATTCGCGCAGTCGAGCCTCTTCGTCGCGGGTCAGGATGCCGTCGGCGAGACCTTCGCGCACGGCCTGGCGCCATCCTTCGGCGATGGCGGCGCGCATGCCGTCGTGGTCCACGTAGGAGCGGCCGGCGATGATGGACAGGTTGTCGATGAGCGAACTTTCGCTGAAGTCAGGCCGGCCGGCGGTTTCAACGACCATTGCCACCATCTGCTTGCGCCCGGCCTGGTGCGCCTGTTCGCATTCCTTGTGGCTGCGGCGGAGGAAGCCAGACTTTTGGCCGCAGTACCTGCAATTGGCCACTATGTTGCGCCTTTGCGGTCAGTTTTTCAGGTTCGCCGCCACGTAGTCGTGGAGTTCCTGGAGGACGGCGGCGTTTTCTTCCAGGGTGAACTCGTCGACGAGATAGTCGTGCTCACCGGTGACGCCCGTGACGCAGCCGGCGTCGACGAGATAGCGGATGCACTCGGCGTCGGTGTCGATGTCGGGCAGGAGGTTGCGACCCACCTGGACGGAGAGAGCGGCGACGAGTCCGTAGCCTCCCCAATTGGACGTGCTGGAGGCGATGAGCTGGTTGCACGTGGTGATGGCGGGATAATCGGGCAGCATGTCGGCGGCCTCGACGACATCGAGCAGGTTGCCCATCCCGATTTCGTTGCCGCCGTCGCCAATGCCGATGGATGGGATGCCCAGTTCAAAGATACGGTCGATGCGGGCGGTCCGGTCAGAGATGTCCACGCCGCGCATGTTGCGATAGATCCCGTGAGCGTCGGGGGCGCAGCGTTCGATGGAGATCACCAGGGACGGATGGTGTTCGGCCACGGTGTCCCGGGCGGCCTGATAGTTTCGCGCGGCGTCACCGGTGATTTCGAAGTCCAAGACAGGCGACGTGTCGCCTTGCTGTGCGAGCCAGCCGGACATCATGCCGGCCACGGGGGTGTCGGCGGCGTAGGCCACGGGATGGCCGAGTTCGCGGATGGCGTTGCCGATGGCGAAAGCGCCCGGAGGGCCGTCGGTTTCAGGGGCATCGCTCATGATGATGTAGAAACCGGTGGCGATGATCACGGGCCCGGGATGCTCCAGCAGGTACCGGGCGGCCTGGGTGCAGAAGTCATCTGGGAGATGGGGACGCAGGGCGTTGATGCCGCGGCGGTCGTGGTTGAGGACGATGTCTTCAATGGTTGGCATTGATTTGTCTCACTTAGTTTGGTGTTCGGGGTCTGGTGGTGGTTTGCGGGAGGGATTTTCTGGATTCCTGCTTCCGCAGGAATGACGTGTTGGGGTGTGAGGGGATGACGGTGAGGGTGCGCGGGAGTGGGGGCGGGCGCGATTTAGCCTTGGACCGGTCCCCGCTCGTCCTTCGATCCTCCAGAGGCGGACCTGCGGCAGATCAGGATGAGCGGGGCAGTTTCCCCTCCGAAGGCGAGCGTACCGCACCCTAACCTTCTTCCGCCGCAGGCGGACGTTCCGTCCTTCAGAGGCGGACGTTCCGCTCACAAAGGGAGAGGGCTATTTTCATCAGATAACGGCGTAGTCGGAGTCACGCTTGTCGGTGATGAACATCTTGCCGGGGGCGTGGGTGATCATCAGGGGAGGCTTGCAGTTGAGGGCGACGGCCTGGGGGGTGACGCCGCAGGCCCAGAACACGGGGGTTTCGCCGGGTCGGATTTCTACGGCGTCGCCGAACTCGGGGGCGTCGATGTCGCGAATGCCGATGGCGGACGGGTCGCCGATGTGGACGGGCGCGCCGTGGGTGTCGGGGAACCGGGATGTAACCTGAACGGCGCGGACGATCTGCTCGCGGGGGATGGGGCGCATGCTGACCACCATGGGGCCGGAGAACATGCCGGCCGGACGGGTGGGTATGTTGGTGATGTACATGGGGACGTTGCTGCCGGCTTCCTGGTGGCGCAGCGGGATGCCCGAGTCGGACATGGCGGCCTCAAAGGAGAAGCTGCAACCCAACAGGAAGGAGACCAGATCGTCGCGCCAGAAGTCGGCAACGGACTGGTGCTCGCCGGTCATCTCACCGTTTTCGTAGATGCGGTAGGCGGGGACGTCGGTACTGATGTCGGCGCCGGGGGCGACGAAAGAAGGCTCGACGGAACCGGCCTCAATGACCTCAAGAATGGGGCAGGGCTGCGGGTTGCGCTGGCAGAACAGGAGGAAGTCGAAGGCGAGGTCGCGGGGCAGGACGGCCAGGTTGGCCTGGACGTGTCCGTTGGCGAGACCGGCGGTGACGCCGTCGTACTCGCCGGCGCGGATCAGGCGGCGGATGTCGGAGGGCTGGGTGGACAGGAGAGTGGCGGTGGTCATGTGGCAACCCCGTTTTGGCGTGAGGATGGTGGGACGGCGGCGAGTCTGGCAGAGATCATGGTTATGCTAGAATTGCGCCGACGGCAAGTTATGATAGACAACGGGATGCGCCAGCGTCAATTTTGTGAGGGTGACCGCGCGACATAGCCATCTGACCGCGCCAGCCCGACCGTCGAGGATCAGCATGACCACCGCACGCCACGCCGACCTTCCGGCTGTACCGGCCACACCAACGCCTTTTTGTCTCCCCGACATTCCGCAGCGCCATCCCGACGATATGACCTCCGTAGAGCACCTGCATGAACCCGGCCAGACGCATCACCTGTCTCAATACCTGGGTCGATCCGACACCACCCTGGTCACCGGCGAACGCTACGTCGTGCCGGGTCCGGCCTACGTGGCCGGAGAAAGCCGCTACCCGGACCTGCTGATAGCCTTCGACGTCAACCCTGCCGCGTACAAAGCCCGCAACGGCTACGTCGTATCGGAACAGGGCAAGGCGCCGGACTTCATCCTGGAGGTGGCGTCGAGACACACCGCGGGCGATGACCTGGAGGGGAAGAAAGACTACTACGAAAGGTTGGGAGTGGGTGAGTACTGGCTGTTCGATAGCGAGGGAGAGTTCTACGGGTTCACCCTGGCAGGTTACCGGCTGGATGGAGACCGCTACCAACCCATAGAGGTGAGCGAAATCCGCCCCGGAGTGTTCCAGGGGCACAGCGCGGCGCTGAACGTGGATCTGAGAGCCGAGGGTGGCCGTCTGGACTGGCATGATCCAGCCACTGGGGAACACATTCCAACCTTTCTATCACAAACGGCCCGGGCCGAAGCCGCCGAAGCCCGGGTGCAGGAGCTGGAAGCCAAGATTCGCCGGCTGCGCGAGGGCCGGTAGCAAGGGCCGCAAGTTGTACAACGTATTCCTTTTGACACGTCCCGGAGAAGGGATGATGTCGCTGGTGAAGCAGATTGACGCGTCCGGATTGTCGTGCCGGGCGGGCAGCGACATCGCGGAGTTGGATGACGTGGCGCACGCCACCAGCCTGGACGTGGTGCTGCTGGACCTGTCGGCAGTGGGGATCGGCGCGCAGTCGGTGATCGAACAGATCAGCCAGCTTAGCCTGCCTACCATGCTGGTGGTGGATGCCAGCTTTCTGCCGCAATACGACCCGACGGTCAATCCGGACGACTTTATCATCGCGCCGCTAAACGCATCGGAGTTGATGGCGCGGGTTGGGCAGATCGTATTCCGGCGGAACGGGAGGAACACGGACCAGGTGGTGCGCGTGGGCGAATTGACCATCGACCTGCAGAGCTACGAGGTGACGATGGCGGGCCGGCGGATCTCGCTGACGTACAAGGAGTTCCAACTGCTGACGCTGCTGGCGTCGAATCCGGGTCGGGTGTACACGCGGGAGGCTTTGCTGAACCAGGTATGGGGGTACGACTACCTGGGTGGTACGCGGACGGTGGACGTGCACATACGGCGGTTGCGCTCCAAGGTGGAGGATCCGGACCACCTGTTTGTGGAGACGATTTGGAACGTGGGGTACCGGTTCAGGGACGTGGGTTCGGAGGGGTAGCGGACGGGAGCGGGTGATACCCCTCACCCCAGCCCTCTCCCGCAAAGGGAGAGGGGATTTTTGTGGCCCTAGCCCTCTTCCGCCGGAGGCGGACGTGCCGCCCATCAAGGGAGAGGGGCAAAATCAGTCGCTGATGTGGGACTGGACGCGGTTGAGGAAGCGGTCGCGCTCGGCGGCGATGCCGGTGTGTCGCGGGTCTTCGAGTTCGGGGTCGTTTTCGATGATGATGGAGGCTTCCTGACGGGCCAGGGCGAGCAGGTCCTGGTCGAATATGTTGGCGATGCGCAGGATGGTCTGGTCGCCGCTCTGGGTGGTGCCGAATATGTCGCCCTCGCGACGCATCTGGAGGTCGATTTCGGCGAGCTTGAAACCGTCGCTGTTGGAGGCGAGGGCGGACAGACGCTCGTGGGCGCGCTCCGACTCTGACTCGGACATGAGCAGGCAGTAGCTCTGGTGCTGGCCGCGGCCGACGCGTCCGCGGAACTGGTGAAGTTGGGACAGGCCGAACCGGTCGGCGCCGTCGATGAGCATCACGGTGGCGTTGGGCACGTCGATGCCGACTTCAACGACAGCGGTGGCGACGAGGATGTCGAGTTCGGCGTCGCGGAACCGGCGCATGACGCGATCCTTCTCGCGGGATGCCAGCCGGCCGTGCATGAGGCCGACGCGGAGATCGGGGAAGACCTCTTCGGAGAGGCGCTTGTGCTCGTCGATGGCGGCGCGAACATCGAGCTTGTCGGACTCCTCGACCAGCGGGCAGATCACGAAAGCCTGGCGACCGGCGGCGACCTGCTGGCGCACGAATCCGTAGGCAGCGCGGCGCTTGTCCTCAGGGACGACGCGGGTGAGGATTTCCTGGCGGCCGGGCGGAAGCTCGTCAATGGACGAGATGTCGAGGTCGCCGTAGAGGGTTAGTTGCAAAGTGCGCGGGATTGGAGTGGCCGACATCATCAGCGAGTGAGGCTGTTCCTCGCCGGCGCCGCGCAGGGCGGACCGCTGTTCGACGCCGAAGCGGTGCTGTTCGTCGGCGATGGCAAGGGACAGGTTGGGCAGCTCGACGCCATCCTGGATGAGGGCGTGGGTGCCGATGAGGAGATCGAGGTGTCCCTCGGATGCCATGCGCAGAACCTCGCGACGGGGCGCGGCGCGGGTGCTGCCGGTGAGGAGTCCAAAGGCGAAGGGTCGAGGCAGGTCGGGGAGATAGGCGGACAGGACGTTGGGCTGCTGCAAGGGCTGGTCGAATCCCTCGAGCAGTTGGCTCACGGTGCGGAAGTGCTGCTCGGCCAGCACCTCGGTGGGTGCCATCAGCGCGGATTGCCGGTGGGCCGACGCCACTGCCAGGACGGCGGCCAGAGCGACGAGAGTCTTGCCACTGCCGACCTCTCCCTGGAGCAGGCGACTCATTGGCGGCGAGCCGCGACCCATATCCTCCAGGATTTCGGCGACGCAACGCAACTGGGCGCCGGTGGGAGTAAAGGGCAGGCCGCTGAGGAAGCCGTCGACGGTGGGCGCGTGGTACTTGATGGGCATCCCGACGGCGTTGCGCTCGCGGTGGCGGCGGCGGCCAAGGATGGCGAGTTGGAACGCCAGGATTTCATCGAAGGCCAGGCGGCGGCGGCCACGGTCGGCGGCGGCGGAGTCGGCGGGATAGTGAACGTCGCGGACGGCGTTGGGCAGGCTGGAAAGGCCGGTGCGTTGGAGCACGTCGTCGGGCAGCGTTTCGGGGATTTCTGCGGCGGACCGGGTTGCGGCCAACCAGGTGAGGCTGCGGAGGTTGCGGGCCGTCATCCCTTGGGTGAGGCGGTAGACCGGGGTGACGCGGCCGGCGTTGAGCGGAGGCTGGCGCGGCGTGATGACGTCGTACTCGGGGGATGAGATGGACAGGCGGCCGCGGTGGATTTCCACCTTGCCGTTGACGACCATGTGATCGCCGGGCTTCAGGGAACGGGCGAGGTAACCCTGGCCGAACCACTGGAGTTCGATGTGTCCAGTGTCGTCGGTTAGCACGCCCTCCGCGAGTTGAAGGCGGCGCTGCCCCACGTTGGCGGAACGAATGTCGGCCAATTTGCCCTCAACCGTGAACGTGCCGCCGGGGTACAGGTCGGCGATGCTGGCGATGTCGGCGCGGTCATCGTGGCGACGCGGGAGCATGTAGAGGAGGTCGCGAACGGTGCGGACGTCCAACTGCTCCAGGCGCTGGACGGTTTTGGCATCCATGCGGCGCAGGGTCGCGACGGGCTGGTCGGGATCGATGGGATTGCCGCTGGCAGCTGCGGGAACGTGGGGACGACGGCGGAAACGGACCATGGACATGGCGGCGTCGGGTGAAAAGAGCGCGGGGGCGGCGGGTTGTCCTTCGACAGGCTCAGGACGAGCGGATGGGGTGGGTTCGGGATCAGCGGAGGGCTCTGGTTCAGGGGTGGCGGGTTGTCCTTCGACAGGCTCAGGACGAGCGGGAGGCACGGTTACGCGGTCGAGGGCGGCCTGCCAGGCGGCGACCCAGTTGCGACGCTGGTCTGGGTCGAGTTCGCGGTACGGCTGCTCGATTAGCTGGCGAGTGCGGGCGTCGTCGGCCAAGAACGTGCGGAGGTCGGGCTCCCAGCGCTCGATGAAACGGCGGATGCCTCCGCTGACCGCGTTGTCGGCGTAGCCCTTGTGGGCTTCAAGGGCGAGGATTTTGCGGAAGGCGTCGCGCCAGATGGGTTCGTTTTCGCGGCGGTCAGGATCCATTGATTGGATTATACGCCGTTGGGCGCGCCAGTAATCGGTAAGGGATTGTCAGACAGGGCGATCGCGTCTTAATCAGCGACGGTGCCGGGATTGGAATTGGCAGTAACGGACGGTGAATTTACAGGGATCCGCCAAAGGCGGACAGGTTCCCAGGATGGACGGGATGGACGGGATATTTTGATCCGGGAGTGTTGGGATTATGGGCTGGTCTCGGGGGCCCTCAGGCGCCGAAGCGTGTGGTTATTGTCGCCCAGTCGGAATACAATCCAAGCACCGGTATCGACTATATTGAAGACGCGATTGCCCTGGATTGTCAGAAATAGGGCACGCCGCGCCCCTACCAAGGACGGAATAAGGGCGAATGATTATTCGCCCTTACATTGATGGGATTGCCCCCCGATGGGATTGCCCCGCGTCGTTGGGATGCGACGGGATTAGGGGAGAGTGGAGACGGCGATTGCGCCGGGGCCCACGTGGGTGCCGATGGCGGAACCGATCTGGACGGTGTAGGTGTTGTCGGGGTCGGCAAGGTCGGAGAGGCGGTTGCGCATTTCCTCAGCGGGCGCGGCGTCGGTGGTGTAGGCGACGCCGAGCTTGGAGACGGAGCCGGCGTGTTCGCGTACCAGTTCCTCCAGGCGTTGCAGGCCGCGGCGGAGATTGCGGGGTCGGTCGACGGGAAGGACCTCGCCGTTGGCGACGCTGAGGATGGGCTTGACCTTGAGGATGGAACCCATGAAGGCCTGCGCCTTGCCGATGCGGCCTCCCTTCTGGAGATATTCGAGGGTGTCGACCATGGCGAGACCGAACCCGGCAGCGGCGCGCCGGTTGGCGGCAGCGGCGACGGACTCGACGGTTGCGTCGGGCGCAGAGGCGTCCTCGGCGGCGGCGATGACCTGGAGCATGTGGCCAACGGAGGCGGTCTGGGCGTCGATGATGGTGACCGCGCCGTCATCGAACTGGGAGGCGGCCTGGACCGCGGAGTTATAGGTGCCGCTGAGTTGACGTGGGACGGTGATGCAGATGACCTGATCGCCTGCGGAGATCAGTGGTTCCAGGGCCCCGGTAAAGTCGCCGGGGGTTGGCTGTGACGTGCTGGGCAGTTGAGACGAAGATTGGAGCCGAGCGTAGAACTGGGTGGGGTTGATGTCGACGCCCTGCCGGAACTGTTCCTCGCCGAACAGGACGTAGGCAGGGACGACGGTGATGCCGAACTTTTCTACGTTCTCTCGGGAGATGTCGCAGGTGCTGTCGGTAACGATTTTGACTGCCATGTTGAACGCTCCTGTGATGAGTTATGGATGGGTGAGCGGCAACTATTCGACGGATACCAGGTAGGGATAGTGGGGCTGTCCGCCGGCGTATAGGTCGACTTCGGCGCCATCATGGGCTGATTCCAAGGCTTCCTGTAATTGGGTGGCGCGTTCCTTGTTGACGGCTTCGCCCCAATAGAGGGTGATGATGCTGTCTTCGTCAACGGAGGAATGGGACAGGCCATCCAGGGCGGCGGTTTCGGCGTCGGCGGCGAGGGCTACCAGGCTGCCGTCGAGGATCGCCATGAACTCCCCTTCCTGAACTTGCTGCCCGTCGACGATGGAATCGCGAACGGCCTGGGTTACCTCCAGGGTTTCGATGGAGGTGGCGGCCTGGTCCATGCTGGCGAGATTGTTGGTTACCGACACCTCGGGGTTGAAGCCGAGCATGGCGGCGGTGCCCTGGGGCATGGAGCGGGTGTTGACGACGTGGAGCCGTATGCCTTCGGTGTCGGCGTCGGCGGCCTGGCCGGCGGTGAGGATGACGTTGGAGTTATTGGGCAGGACTATGACATCCGTGGTGCCGGCGGACAGCGCGGCGTCGATGATCTCGCTGGCGCTGGGGTTGAGGGTCTGGCCGCCGGGGACGATGGCAGCGCAGCCGGCGTCCTGGAACAGGGCGGCGATGCCGGGTCCGGAGGCGACGGCGACCACGGACACGCCGGCCCGGATTTCGGTGGGCCTTGAGCGCTCGCGGTGGCCGGTGGTCCAGTCCCGGTTCTGGAGGCTCATGTTGTCGATTTTGACTTCGTCCAGATCGCCGTAGCCAATGCCAAAACTGAGGGCGGCGCCGGGGTCTTCGGTGTGGACGTGGACGCGAACGGCGGACCCGCCGCCGATGATGACGGTGGACTCGGCGATGGCATCTAGGCCGGTGCGGAGGACATCGATGCTGAGGTCGTGCCCGTGGATCACGAACTGGGTGCAGTAGCCGAACTCGGAGTCCTCGTGGGTGTCGAGGAAATCGGTGTCGATGGACACGGAGGCCGTCTGCGTGGGATCGATGAGGTTGCCCATGCTGCGGAGGCCAAGGTCGTGGGCCGGGCCCGTGTCGCCTTGGAGGTGGCGGAGCGCGCCGCCGATGATGGCGACGACGCCGAGGCCGCCGGAATCGACGACGCCGGCTTCCTTGAGGACGGGGAGTTGCTCGGGCGTCAGCGCCAGGGCTTCGATTGCGCCGTCGTAGGCGATCTGCCAGAGGGCGACGACGTCGCGTTCGCCGGCGTCGTTGGCGCGGAGCGTGGCGTCGGATGCGCCGCGGATTACGGAGAGCATGGTGCCCTCGCGTGGCTGGCTGACCGCGCCGTATGCGGAGTCGGTGGCGGAACGAAACGCGGCGACAGCGTCGGAGGTCTCGATGGTGACGGAGCCGGCCACGCCGTCGGCGAAACCGCGCAGGAGTTGGGACAGGATCACGCCGCTGTTGCCGCGCGCGCCCCAGAATGCGCCGGTGGCGATGGACTCGGCGACCTCCCAGGCGGCCTCTTTGTCTGCGTCCTTGTTCATCTGATCGATGCCGGCGCGGAGGGTGAGCAGCATATTGGTGCCGGTGTCGCCGTCGGGGACGGGGAAAACGTTCAGGGCGTTGGCGGCGTCGCGGTAGAGTTCCATGTAGGAGGCCGCGCCGAGCATGGCCTGGCGGAGGTCGGAACCCTGGAGTACGGTGGTGCTGATAGTCATCTGACCGGTCGAACTTTTATAGGATGGGCAGAGTATAGCACGGGGGTTTTTCCGCATGGATGGACGGGATGGACAGGATTTTTGGAATGGCAGAATTGAGGGCAGTCCGGGCGTCCGCGGCTCAATCTCAAATCCGGCGCATCCTGATACTGACGGACTGCTGATGAACGGCTACTCTCCGGACTGTATAACGACGCGGCCACCCCTCTTTACCTGGATGTTCAGGTCGTGGCCGTCAAGCAATAGCATACCCACGAGCGGGGCGCTGCCCGTCGCATCAGCCTGGATAAGCCTGGGTTGGCCGTCCCACAGAACCGTAACTTCGTGAACGTCGAAACTCACTTCGTCGTCGTTGGCTAAAAATGCCCAGCCGACATAGGCGAAAGGCAAGCTTAGCTCCGTCACCAACGCAGCCGGCAGGGTCAGGAAGCCACTGTATCCGGTATCGACTACTGCCTCAATGTCCCGGGCCGGTCCTTCCGGGCCCGGTAAGCGAAGGGGAATCACCGCTTCATAGGCGATATTCACCGCACCTTCGATCACTCAGTCCTCTGCAAGGAACCGGCTCCGAAACTACACAGCGCCCGGTATCCGACGCGCTCACAGAGGATATTTGCTGCGCCAGGGGGCATTGTCCGCAGGTGGTCCACCGCGGCAATCTCGCTGTCGGCGACTGCCCAATTCCCACTGTCCACGTCAATAGCGACATACTCGCCAAAGTGATCAGATTCTACCTGAGGCAAGATGTCACGCCGGTAAATCTCGCGGCCCAAGCGGGCCGTCTCTTCACTTGGGCGGCGGGGGGGCATGTTGGCTCCTCCGCCGCGGCCGGCATTGACTGTTTTAGGGTCTCTCACGCGTTCCCCCATTTCAAAGGGCGTCCGATATTGATGATTCTACCATTCGTGACCACATCGAGAGAACGAAACGCGACGGCTTGGGTTACCGGGGCCGGATGCTTGGAGACAATTTGCGGTATCATGGGGCCGTTATGGCTACGGTAAAAAGAGCGAACGAGGCGGTTACGGACGAAGGGGCCAGCGCGGGTGAGCGGACGGTTTCGGCGGACGCGCAGGGGGAAGAGCGGGAGCAGGAAACGCGCCTGCGGCCGGCGCGGTTGGGCGATTTTGTCGGGCAACCGCAGGTCAAAGAAAACCTGAGCATCGCGATGCAGGCGGCCAAGCTGCGGAGCGAGCCGCTGGATCATGTCGTAATCTATGGGCCGCCGGGACTGGGGAAGACCACGCTGGCGAACATCATCGCCAACGAGATGGGGACGACGATCAAGGTGACGGCGGGGCCGGCGATTGAACGGGCGAGCGACATTGCTTCGATCCTCACGGGTTTGCAGCCCAACGACGTGCTGTTCATCGACGAGATTCACCGGCTGAACCGGGCGGTGGAAGAGGTGATGTACTCGGCGATGGAGGACTTTTTCCTGTCTTGGGTGGTGGGCAAGGGGCTGTCGGCGCGGAGCATCAACCTGCGGATCAACCCGTTCACGCTGGTGGGGGCGACAACGCGATACTCGCTGGTGAGCGCGCCGCTGAGGGACCGGTTCGGGTCGGTGTTCCGGCTGGACTACTACTCGGACGAGGACATGGCGACGGTGGTGAGCAGGTCGTCGCGTATCCTGGGGATCGAGGCGGACGACGAGGGGATCGGCGAGGTGGCAGTGCGGTCGCGGGGTACGCCGAGGATCGCCAACCGGTTGCTGCGGCGGGCGCGGGACTACGCGCTGGTGAAAGCGGATAACAGGATCACCGGGCCGGTGGCGCGGGAATCGCTGGACCGGCTTGGGGTTGACTCGCGGGGGTTGGATGAGACGGACCACCGACTGTTGACCAGCATCATCCACAAGTTCAACGGCGGGCCGGTGGGTCTGGACACGCTGGCGGCGTCGATGAGCGAGGATGCGAGCACAGTGATGGAAGTGCTGGAGCCTTTCCTGCTGCAGCAAGGGTTCCTGGAGAGGACGCCGCGGGGTCGGATGGCGACGCGGCTGGCGTACGAGTACATGGGCTGGCCGTGGGCCGGCGGGAACGAGGACGGAAGGCAGGCGCAGTTGTTTGGTGGCGGTTAGGGTGGGTTGGTCATGGATGGACAGGATTTACGGGATGCGGTGCGACTGTTCAGAGTGGAAGGTATGGTTGTCGCAAGACCGTCATTCCTGCGAAAGCAGGAATCCAGAAAGTCTGGGCGTCGGCGAATTTGAGCAAGGAAAAGGCTCGTGGATACCGGATTTCGCCGGTACGACGATATAGGTGTCAGACACGCTCCTTGAATCTGAACAGTTGCGAAGGCTGCGAGAAGGCCGGCAGCCGCTTATGTGTCGCGGGGCGCGGCCAGAAATTCGGCGTCGTTGATATAGGTTGAGGTTTCCCTGATGCGTCGTTCGGTTTCCTGGTTGCAGCGGCCGTCGTAGAAACAGGCGCCGTGCAACTGACTGTGGCGGCTGTAGTAACGGCCCTGAAGTGAGCGGGTTGCGGGCCGGAGGCGGGCGAGATTGTCCAGGCCATCCGAGGTTGCCGCGGTGGTTTCAGGTTCCGCTTCGGTGAGGGTAAGAATCAGGGCATCGGTGGCGCGTTTGGTGGCGCACCACGATTTCTCGGCGGCGTCGCGGATGTCGCCGGCTTCGAGGCGTTCGATGGCCTGGGCCTGGATCTGCCGGGCGTCGGCGAAAAGCAGGGCGACGCGGTCGCGAATGGGGCCGGTGGTGGTCAAGGGAATCTCCGGGGACGGTTTCGGCATATCTTACCAGCATCGCGCAACGCACGGGCCTGATGTTGTCAAGCGGATTTTGGGAGGCTGATTCGATGACATGGTTTATTGACATAACGTTCAGGAGAAGAGGCATATAGGCAGTGCTGATACAGGGCATGGATTGACATAAAGCTCAACGCTTCAACGCACGGTGAGTTGAGTATCTTGAATGTTGCCGGGCGCGTGCATACAATGTTTCGAGTTTGTGTTTTCTTCCAGGGACTGTCAATTGACCTCCGCTATTTCCATTCCCCACGTTGGCCGCCGGCTGCCGCAACTGATGCGTTTGCTGCACGGCGGGGAGTTGTCGGACGCTGAGGCCCTGGAACTGGTGGGGATCTACGGCTCGGGGATGGATGAGTTGTGCGGCGTGGCGTCGGAATTGAGGGATCGAGGACGGGGCAGGGTCATTACGTTTTCGCCCAAGGTGTTCATCCCGTTGACGCGGTTGTGCCGGGACTTCTGCGGCTACTGCACGTTCCGGCAATCGCCTGATGAAGCGGATGAGTTGTTCCTGTCTGCGGACGCGGTGATGTCGGTGGCGAAGGCGGGCGAACGGTTGGGCTGCACGGAGGCGCTGTTCACACTGGGGGAGAGGCCGGAGCAGCGGTACGCGGAAGCGGGCGAATGGCTTGAAGCGCATGGGCATCGCACGACGCTGAGCTACCTGTCGGAGATGTGCCGGCGGGTGTTCGACGAGACCGACCTGCTGCCGCACGGGAATCCGGGGACGATGAGCCGGCGGGAGCTGGAGGCGCTCCAGCCCACCAACCCGTCGGTGGGGATAATGCTGGAGAGTTCGAGTCCCCGATTGTATGAGGCGGGTGGGCCGCATGAGTTTGCGCCGAGCAAGCGGCCACGGGTGCGGTTGCGGACGATGGAGTTGGCCGGCGAGTTGGGGATTCCGTTCACCACGGGGATACTGATCGGGATTGGCGAGACGCGGACGGAGAGGGTGGAATCCCTGCTGGCGATACGGGAGTTGCACCAGAGGTTCGGACACATCCAGGAAGTGATCGTGCAGAATTTCAGGGCCAAGTCGGACACGCCGATGGCGGACGTGCCGGACGCGTCGGGCGACGAGTTGATGTGGACGACGGCGGTGGCGCGGCTGATACTGGGTGAGCGTGTGAACCTACAGGTGCCGCCCAACCTGAGCGAGGACTACGAGCGGTACATCGGCGCCGGCATCAACGACTGGGGCGGCGTGTCGCCGCTGACGATTGACTACGTGAACCCGGAGGCTCCGTGGCCGCAGTTAGCAGAGTTGCGACGGCGCACGGAGGCCGCCGGGTATGAACTGCGACCCAGGCTGCCGGTTTATCCGGAGTATTTCGCCAATGGGTCCGAATGGCCGTTGCCGCCAATGCTCAAAGAGAAACTGCTCCGCTTGACGGACGAAGATGGATACGTGAAAGGGGGAATGCAACGCTATGCCCGGGATGATTGATAAGGGGTCCGCGATTGACAAGGAAACACCGACGACGCTGGCTGCGCTGATGGCCGGCGTGCGGTCGGACGTTGCCGACGTGCTGAACCGGGCGTTGGCGGGCGAAGACATCACGGTGGAGGATGCCGACCTGCTGTTTGAGACGGCAGGGACGGAGTTCATGGCGATGACCATGGTGGCCGACGAGTTGCGCAGGAGGGTGGTGGGCGACCTGGTCACCTACGTGGTGAACCGGAACGTGAACTTCACCAACGTGTGCATCAAGCGGTGCGGGTTCTGCGCGTTCAGCCGGGACTTCCGTGAAGAGGAAGGCTACTTCCTGCCGGTGAGCGAGATCATCCGGCGGGCGAAGGAGGCGCAGGACTACGGGGCGACCGAGGTGTGCATCCAGGCCGGGCTGCCGCCGCAGATGGAAGGCGACCTGTACATCCGGTTGTGCGAGGCGATCAAGGAAGAATTACCCGACATGCACATCCACGGGTTTTCGCCAGAGGAGGTGCTGTACGGATCGATCCGGTCGCGGTGCAGCATCCGCGAGTACCTGCAGGGGTTGAAGGACGCCGGGGTGGGCAGCCTGCCGGGAACATCGGCGGAGGTGCTGGACCAGGAACTGCGGGACATCATCTCGCCGGGTCGGATCACCGTTGACCAGTGGATCGAGGTGATCACCAACGCGCACGACCTGGGCATACCGACGACATCGACAGTGATGTTCGGGCACCGGGAGACCAACGCGCAGATCGTGAGGCACATTGCGCTGCTGCGAGACATACAACAGAGCACGGGCGGGTTCACCGAGTTCGTGCCGCTGAGTTTCGTGGCGTCGGAAGCGCCGATGTACTTCAAGCAGACGGTGGAGGGAGTGCGCTCGGGGCCGACGGGGATGGACGTGATCAAGGTGCACGCCATCGCGCGAATCATGCTGAACAACTGGATTCCCAACATCCAGGCGTCTTGGGTCAAGGAAGGCAGTCGGATGTCGCAGTTGTTGCTGACGGCCGGCGTCAATGATCTGGGCGGAACGCTGATCAACGAGAGCATCTCGACATCGGCGGGTGCGATGCACGGGCAGTTGATGCGTCCTGGCGAGTTCCGGGGGATGATACGAGAGGCAGGGCGTACGCCGGCGGAGCGGTACACCACGTACGGGTTGCGGCGGATATTCGGCGGGACGGACGAAGTGCTTGATCCCCTGGACATGGTGGGCGACAACGTGGAGGAAATTTTCGGTTCGTACAACCAGTTGGTGCAGATGGAAGGCTATCGCTTCGAGCATCCCAGGCACGAACGGGAGCGGGCGGCGGCGGAAAGCTCGAGCTAACCCATGAGCGAACTTGCGGGCGGCAAGGTGCTGGCGCTGGCCGGCGGCGTCGGCGGGGCCAAGCTGGCGTTGGGTCTGGCGAGAATTTTGCCGCCGGACCGGCTGACGATCGTGGTGAACACCGGGGACGACGAGGAGTTTCACGGGTTGCACGTGTCGCCGGACCTGGACACCATGACCTACACGCTGTCGGGCTGGTACAACCAGGACACGGGATGGGGCGTCGCCGGAGACTCATTCGAGACGCTGGGAACGCTGAACCGGCTTGGGTCAGACACGTGGTTCAACCTGGGCGACCGGGACTTCGCGATGCACATACGGCGGACGGAGTTGCTGCGGCGGGGAATGACGCTGTCGGAAGTGACGACGGAGTTGACGGCAAGGCTGGGCATCGAGCATCCCATAGTTCCCATGAGCGACGACCCGGTGCGGACGGTGCTGGAGACGGACGCGGGAACGCTGTCGATGCAGGAGTACTTCGTGAAGCACCGGGCGGGGCCGGCGGTCAAGTCGATCAGGTACGTCGGGGCAGAGGACGCCGAACCGTCGCCGGCGTTTGCGGATGCCCTGGAGTCTGCGGATGTAATCGTGTTCTGTCCGTCGAATCCGCATTTGAGCGTCGTGCCGATTTTGGCGATACCGGGCGTGCGGGACGCCATTGCGGGTCATTCGGGCTGTCGGATCGCGGTGAGTCCGATAGTTGGCGGCGACGCGGTGCGCGGGCCGGCGGGCAAAATCATGGGAGAACTGGGCGCCGAGGTGTCGGCGGTGGGAGTGGCGAAGGAGTACCGGGGACTGTGCGACGTGCTGGTAGTGGACAGGCAGGACGCGGGGCTGTCTGATGCGATATTGTCGATAGGCATCAGTGCGGCGGTAACTGATACGATAATGCAGACGGACGATGACAAGATAGGGTTGGCGCGGTGGATTTTGCAGAACGTCCCCTCACCCCAGCCCTCTCCCGCCGGGGGAGAGGGAGCCTAGAACCGGTGGAGTGCCCAGGATGTTGACGGAATCGGGAAACGAAACGAACCCGTCGGTGCTACCGATAGTGCCGATGAAGCCGCTGTCCCAGTGCAAGACCAGGCTGGAACGCATCATGGGGCCGCAGGACCGGGCGGATCTGACGATGGGCATGCTGCGGCGGGTGTTGCTGGCGGTTCGAGGGGCGGACGTCGATCCCTTCTGGGTGGTCGGCGGCGACGACCGGGTACGGAACATGTCCCGTACGCTGGGCGCGACGTGGATCGAAGACCTGGGCCGGAACCTGAACGACACCATCACCAAGTCGTTTGAGAGCGCGCGGTTGCGAGAAGTGTCGGCGCTGTATCTGCCCGGGGATCTGCCGTTCATCAAGCCGGCGGATATTCACCAACTGATCCGCAGCGCGCAGCACCAGCACAACATCACGCTGTCGCCGGCCAGGCGGGACGGAGGGACCAACGCTATCCTGGTGCCCTACGACCTGATCCCATATTTCAGGCCGGAGTTGGGGAGCAACAGTTTCCGCAAGCACGTGGGCACGGCGGCGCGCATGGGCGTGTCGGTGGCGTTCTACTACAGCGGAGGCATGGGGTTTGACCTGGACGACGGGTCGGACCTGGAGGAATACGAGCACATGGAGCCGGGTTTGCTGGAGCGGTTGATGGGACGCAAGCCGGGCGATATCAACCGGAGGCCGCTGCAACTGTGAGCGCGAACGCTACCAAATCAGGGTCGGTACGGCTGGGCTGCCTGCTGCCCACGCGGGGATTGCTGCTGGAGGACGACAAGCCGACCGACGCTGAATCGGTGTTGAGGTTGGCGACGTGGGCGGAAGAGGCCGGGTTGGATTCGGTTTGGGTGGGCGACAGCCTGACGGCCAAGCCGCGACTGGAAGCGATGACGACGTTGGCGGCCATCGCGGCGCGGACGTCGCGGGTGCGGCTGGGGACGGCGGTGATGCTGATGGCGCTCCGGCACCCAGTACTGTTGGCGCAGATGGTGGGAACGGTGGACCTGATTTCGGGTGGACGCTTGCAGTTGGGGGTTGGCGTCGGTGGCGCGTTCAACGCGATGCAGCAGGCCGAATGGCGGAACGCGCAGGTGAACCAGCGGACGCGCGCGCCGCGCCTGGAAGAGATGCTTCAGGTGATCAAGGGCCTGGGTCAACAGGAACCTTTCAGCTTTGCCGGGCGGCATTTCGAGTTGGACGACGTGGTGATGCAGCCGACGCCGGTGCAGGATCAGGGGGTTCCGGTGTACCTGGGCGTGCATTGGCACGGTCGGGGAGACGGGCAAGGGGCGCAGCGGGAACGGCAGGCGCGACGGGCGGCACGTTTGGCCGACGGGATTATCTCGATATCGGCGACGCCCGACGAGTTCGTGGAGTTGAACGAGACCGTGGACGGCTACTGCGCGGAGTACAGCCGGGATCCCGGAGACATGTCGTCGGTGATGTACATGACCGTCAACATGGACGAGGACCTGAGCCGGGCAGAGGCGGAGGCGGAGGACTGGCTGCTGGGATACTACGGCGCGAACATCTGGGGCGACCGTTGGGGGCCGTTTGGCGGGGCGGAGCGAGTGCGGGAACGGATCCATGCCTACAGCGAGTCGGGCGCGGACCAGGTGGTGGTCAGGTTTGCGTCGTACCGGCAGGAAGAGCAGATGCAGACATTCCTGGAGCAGGTTGCGCCGGATTTTGGGCGATAGACGGGTTCCATTTTCATGGATGGACAGGATGAACGGGATGGATTCTGCTTCTGATCCTGGGCCATACCCCTCCCGTCAGAGGCGGACGTACCGCACCCCAGCCCTCTCCCACACGGAGAGAAGAGGGTTTTCGGACCGGTTCAGTTGGATGCAAAACTGAGGAGATAGCTGGGTAATCCCCCTCACCCCAACCCTCTCCCACCAGGGGAGAGGGGGCATTTTTATACTAACGACCGCAAAGGTGAAAATAATGAGGTGGATTCTGTGTATCCGATAGATTTGACGGGCCGCAATGCGGTCGTATTTGGAGTGGCGAACGACCGCAGTATCGCATGGGCGATTGCGCGGACGTTGGCGGAAAGCGGGGCGCGGATCGCCCTGACGTATCAGAACGACAGGCTCAAGGACCGGGTGGCGCGGTTGGCGGACACGCTGGACGACGCGGTGATACTGCCCTGCGACGCGTCCGAGGACGGGCAGATTGAAGCGGTATTTTCGGATCTGCAATCCCAAATGGGCCATCTGTCGGTGCTGGTGCACAGCATCGCGTTCGCGAACCGGGAGGACCTCTCCGGACGGCTGGCGGATACGGGTAGGGACGGGTTTCGGCTGGCGCTGGAGATCAGCGCGTTCACGCTGCTGCCGATGGTGAGGCATGCCGCGCCGTTGATGACGGACGGCGGGAGCGTCATCGCCATGACGTTCCACGCATCGAGCCGGGTGTACCCCGGTTACAACGTGATGGGTACGGCCAAGGCGGCGCTGGAGCACGAGGTGCGGCAGTTGGCCCACGAATACGGCGGCGACGGCATTCGGGTGAACGCGATTTCGGCGGGGCCGATCGACACGCTGGCGGCGCGGGGAATCAGCGGGTTCCTGGACATGAAAAGGGCACACGCCGAGCGCGCTCCGTTGCAGCGGAACATCACGGCGGACGAGGTGGCGAAAACGGCGCTGTTCCTGTCGAGCGACTTATCGACGGGGGTTACGGGGACGGTGCTGCCGGTGGACGCCGGGTATCACATCATGGCGGTGTGAAGGATTGCACCCTCCCGCCAAAGGCGGACGTTCCGCCCGTCAAGGGAGAGGGGACTAGATCTGTACGGTCAGATGGCTTCGAGCTGGGCCTGGTCGGCGGCGGCCTTTTCGCTGAGTCCGAGTTCGTGGTAAGCCTTGGCGCGGTTGGCCCACGCGTCGCGGTAGCGGGGGTCGAGGGCGATGGCCTTGGTAAACTGGTCGACGGCCTCGCGGACGCGGCCCTGGTTGAACAACGCCAGGCCCGCTTCGGTCATGGCCGATGCAGTCAGGGGACGGGTGATCTTGTTGGGGACTGCCGTGAAAGCCGGCCCCGGTTCAGGCTCGGGCGATGGAGCTTGCGCGGCGGCCATTGCCACTTCGGCAGTCTGTTGCTCGGCAGCCAACACGGGGTCAACGTTAACCGTGGGAGTAGGCTGTTCCGTGCCTGCGGCGGCCTCAGGAGCGTCTTCGGTGGTAGAGGCCATGACGGGTTCCTGCGTTGGCGCCGTTTCCGGCGTGGCGTCGCCGGTGGCGTAGGGGCGACTGAGTTCCCACCCGCAGTTGGTGCAGAAGTTGGGGCCGGGCTCGTGGGCGTGTTGGCAGCGGGGACAGTAGATGGTGGGATCGGTTTCGCTGTCTTCCCCGGCAGGTTGTCGGCTGGGCATGAACACTAAAGCCACCATGGGCGCCATGCACAAGATGGTCACAGCGTCCGGAAGGGCGTCAATCAGATAGACCGCGATGGCAGGGAGCGCGGCGGCTCCGGCCCAAAGCAGCATGTTGCGACGCTTTCTTGAGGCCAGCCGTGCGGTCCACAAGACAACGAACAAGACCGACAGGACTTGTAAAATTACATCCATATTTACCCGTTATTCGTTGGTGCGTAGTCCATTATAACCGGATTGCGCCAACAGCGGCAAACCAACTGCCGACACGGTATCGCGCCAAGTTTGGACAAATTGACAGTGGCAAACTGGCGATGCTATCGTACAGTTTACCAAAATCCACTAAAACAGTATTGAAGCGCATCGTTTCAGGCACTAAAGATCGGTGCGACGAGAGGGAGATTTCTGATGGATCTGACGATTTCCGTGTTGAAGGCGGACGTGGGTTCGATAGGCGGGCACACCAAACCATCGGACAGAATGATGGATTCCGTACGGGCCGCCGCGGATCGGGCCATCAAGGACGGGCTGCTGATCGACGCCTACGTTGGGCATACGGGCGACGACATCTGTATCACGACCACGCATACGAGGGGCGACAACGACGACGCAGTGCACCAATTCGCCTGGAACTCGTTCCTGGAGGCGACGGAGATCGCGAGGCAATACGGGCTCTATGGTGCCGGTCAGGACCTGCTGGTGGATGCTCCGTCGGGCAACATTCGCGGAGCCGGGCCGGCGGTGGCGGAAATTACTTTCGACCACGATCCCATCAAGACGAACCCGCTCCGGCCGGCGGAGTCGTTCTTCGTGCTGGCCGCCGACAAGTGTGGACCGGGGGCGTATAACTTGCCCATGTTCCTTGGGTTCGCCGACCCCATGTATTGCGCGGGCCTGATGCTGCCGCGCCTGGGCGAAGGGTTCACCTTCAACATCATCGACATGGACAACACCGACGGCGACAGCATCATCTCACTGAACGCACCGGAGGATTACTACAAGATCACGGTGCTGCTGAGAGACAACGAGCGGTTCGGCGTCGAGAGCATCGTGTCGCGTTACAGCGGGCAGACGGCGGCGGCGGTCTCGGCGACGCGCCTGCACAACATCGCGGGCAGCTACACCGGGAAAGACGACCCGGTGGCCGTGGTACGCAACCAGGGAATCTTCCCGGCGCCGGAAGAGCTGATTTCGCCCTACACCAAGGCGCACTTCATCGGCGGGGACGCTAGAGGTTCGCATGTGATGCCGCTGATGCCGGTGGCGATCAACACCGCCGTTACGGGAATGTACTGCCTGCCATTGGTATCGTGCGTCGGGTTCAGCATCAGCGCGGAAGGCAAGTTCTCCGAGTCCTCGACGGACTTCTTCGACAACCCGGCGTGGGACTACACCCGCCAGTTGGCCCAGGAGAAGGGCATCGCGATGCGTTCGCAGGGTTGGTCGGGCGCGGCCATGCTGCCCTACGGCGAGCTGGAGTACTCGGGATTCCGCCAGAGCATCGGCGACCTGGTGGAGCGGTTCGCGATCCGCGCCAATGGGCACCAGCCGGCGGAAGCGATGGTGACGGGCGACGACGACTAGATCGTCGGCACACGGATACGATGCAACAGGGGCGGGTTTCTAACCCGCCCCTACGTATTGGTAGTCGGAGAGGTTGCTGTTAGCCGTTGAAGATGCCGTGGCGCTCGAAGATGTTTGCGAGTTCTGCGATGCCTTCGGAGACGGTTTGGGCGGTGGGGTGGCCGAAGCAGAGACGGGCCATGTTGCGGCCGTTGCCCTCGGGCGAGAACATGGCGCCGTTGTAGTAGCCGACGCCCTCCTGGAATGACTGCTCCTGGAGGCCGGCAAGGTCGGTGCCCTCGGGCATGGTAAGCCAGACGTAGAGACCGCCCTCGGGCCTGGACCATTCCGCGCGGTTGCCGAAGTGCTCGCCGAGGGCGGCCAGCATGGCGTCGCGCTTGACGCGCAGGGCCTGGTTCTCATCGTCGATGTGGTCGTACATGTGGTTGCGGAGATATTCTTCGATGGCGAGGGCGGCGAACTGGTTGACTCCGCCCGACTTGAAGCTCAGGGCGCGCTGGCGGACGGCTTCGGGGGCGACCATGTAGCCCATGCGGACGCCGGGGGCGATGATCTTGGACATGGAACCGACGTAGAGAACCTGGCCGCTGTCGTCCATGCTGGCCATAGAGGTCACGTCTTCGCCCTCGAATCGGAGGTCGACGTAGCAGTCGTCCTCCAGGACCGGGACGCCGTGGCTCTGGCAGATTTCCAGGGTGCGCTGGCGGCGCTCCAGGGTCATGGTCCATCCCAATGGGTTCTGGAAAGTGGGGATGGAGTAGAGGAACTTGACCTTCTTGCCGGCGGCGTGCTGAGCCCGGATGGTCTCATCGAGGGACTCTGGGATGATGCCCTGATCGTCGCATTTGACGCCGACGACCTGTGCGCTCCACAAGCGCATCTGACGCATGGTGCCGAGGTAAACGTACTCCTCGGTGAGGAGGACGTCGCCCGGGTCGGTGAGGGCCTGGATCAGCATGTTGATGGCCTCTCCGGATCCGGAGGTGAGGATGATGTCCTCGGCGGTCACGTCCATCTGCCGGTCGCGGCGGAGCTTGTCGGCGACCAGCTCACGGAGCGGTGGATAACCGGCCGACACGGGGTAATAGGCCAGATCGCGGCCCTCGCGCTCCAGGGCGACGCGGAGAGCGTCCACCAGGCCTTCGAGGGGCAGGGTGTCCGGGTCGGGATAAGCGACGGCGAAGTCGTACTTGGCGTTCCGGTTGGCGCCGCGGGTGGTGATGGGGGCGTGCGCGGCGAAGAGGCCGTCGTAGTTGAACTGGGTCATGTGGCATTCCTCCGGTGGGGGAGACGTTCAGGGTAAGGAACGTTCGGCAGTGGCGATGATTCTGTTCACATAGCCCAATCCGGAGACTACGCTCGATTGGAGAAATCTCGTCGCCAAATGGCCGTGGTAAAAATGAGTGTGGAGCAACCTCTGATTATTGTCCAGGCACTCCTGCAAAACGGCTAGCGTCAGGTTGGAGTTAGTAATGCGTTGGGCGGCTTGCCGGAAGCTCCATTGTTGGTTGGGTGCAAAGTGTCCATGCAGTTCATGCTCCGGGTCTGCTGCGCTCATGGCGGCAACGGTTGCGCCCCAGACCATTTCGGATACAGCCTGGCCTTGCCGTGGCATAGCCCTGAGTATTGCTGCCGCGTCCAGAAAGTCGCGTGCCGATTGGAGATGCTCTCTACGGTTCATGCACCGTTTCGGCGAGTATTTCCGAGGCCAGGAGGTCGATAAGTTTTTTGACTAACGGCAGGCTATTGATGTAATTTTCTGGCTCCCAGAAAGTAACCGGCAAGCTGATGCCATCCCGAAAAACGGTTTCACCATGGAGTTTGAAACAGATCACGGTTGTGAATAGCAGGCCATAAATCGGGAGCGGATCATCAATAGATGCCTCTAACCCTCGCTTGACAGCGTCGGCGAAGTCGCCCGGGGGGTCCATGCCGTCAAGGCGATAGGTAGCGTCGCATACGTCCTCTTCGGTTTCGCAGGGCCAGCCGCGGCTTTTGGCGGCGGCGCGCAACGCGGTGAGAGCGGCCTGGTAAACGTTGGCGGAGCCTTCCCGATATTGGCCGGCGGCGATTTGACGCTCGCCTTCGGCGAGGAGCGTGTAGGCGGCGTCAAGGGCTTCCGAGTGGGTGGGCGTGGTGGTCATGCCATGCTTCCGGCGCTTGGTTCATTTGGATTGTAGCACGGGGCTCCGCCGGAGATGGGATGGTTATTCGGCGATACGGATAGACAGGTCGCGCAGTTGGGCGTGGTCGACCGGGGCGGGTGCGCCGAACAGCAGGTCGGAGCCACTCTGGGTCTTGGGGAAGGCGATGACCTCGCGGAGGGAGTCTGCGCCGGCGAGGATTGCCACCAGACGATCGATGCCGGGAGCGATGCCGCCATGGGGAGGCGCGCCGTAGTCGAAGGCTTCGAGGATATGGCCGAACCGTTCCTGGACCTGATCGGGAGTGTAGCCGAGGATCGCGAAGACCTTTTCCTGCATCTCGCGCTGGTGGATGCGGATGCTCCCGCTGGCGAGTTCGGAGCCGTTGCAGACCAGGTCGTACGCGCGGGACGGGATGGCGGCCAGATCGTCGCCGTCGAGCATGGCCTCGCAACCGGGCGCGGGGGCAGTGAAGGGGTGGTGGGTCGAATCCCAACGCTGGGCGTCATCGTCCCAGTCGAACATGGGGAAGTCGGTGACGAAGGCGAAGGCCAGGGTGTTGGGGTCGGCGAGTTCCAGCCGATCGGCCAGGTAGGAGCGCATGGACGCTAGCCACTGGTTGGCGAGCTTGGGAGGGCCGGCCATGAGGAGGATGAGGTCGCCGCGGCTTGCGCCGGCGCGCTGGGCGAGCCTGACGACCCATCCGGGGGGCATGCGCAGGCCGGGGGACAGCAGAGCATCGTCGTCCGTGATCGATTCCAAGGGGCCGTCGCCGGTGATGCGGACGTGGCTCATACCGGCCGCGCCGAACTCCTTGGCGGTTTCCTCCATGCGGCGCATATCTGAGCCCGAGAGACCGCCCTGGCCGGGCACGGCCATGGCCTTGATGATGCCGCCGCGGTCGAGGATGCCGTGGAAGACGCGGAACTCGGTTTCGGCGGCGAGGTCGCTGACGTCGGCCATTTCAAGGCCGTAGCGCAGGTCGGGCTTGTCGCTGCCGTAGCGGGCCATGGCGTCATCGTAGGTGAGGTATGGGAAAGGCGTCTTGAGTTTGAACTGGGGCGTCAACTCGCGGACGAGACCGGTGTACAGTCCCTCGATGAGGTTGAGCACGTCGGGCTCGCTGACGAAGCTCATTTCGAGGTCGAGTTGGGTGAATTCGGGCTGCCGGTCGGCGCGGAGGTCCTCGTCGCGGAAGCAGCGGGCAATCTGGAAGTAACGCTCGACGCCGCTGACCATCAGCAGTTGCTTGAGCTGCTGGGGCGATTGCGGGAGAGCGTAGAAATTGCCCGGCTGCATGCGGCTGGGGACAAGGTAATCGCGTGCGCCTTCAGGAGTGCTCTTGATGAGGATGGGAGTTTCGATCTCGAGGAAGTTGTGGCCGTCCAGATAGTCGCGGATGTACTTGACCACGCGGTGGCGCAACCGCAGGTTTTCCTGCATTACCGGGCGGCGCAGGTCGAGATACCGGTAGCGCAGGCGGAGGCTCTCATCGGCCTCGACGTCGTCGGTGATATAGAACGGCGGAGTCTGGGACTGGTTGAGCACGGTGATGGCGTCGGTCATCACCTCAACCTCGCCCGTAGGGAGCGTAGGATTCTCGGATCCTTCAGGCCTGCGTTGGACGGTTCCGGTAACCTGCACGCACCACTCGGACCGGAGGCGTTCGGATGTCTGGTAGTCTTCTGACGACAGGTTCTCCGGATTGAGAACCACCTGGACGAAACCGGAGCGGTCGCGGAGATCGATGAAGATAATGCCACCGTGGTCGCGGCGGCGGCTGACCCAGCCGGAAAGGGTCGTGGTGGAACCATCGTGGGCGGCGCGCAGTTCGCCGCAGTCGTGGGTCTTCAGAGGATCAGCTCCTTGGCGTCGAGTGGAATGGTTCGCGCCAGCGCATGTTGTTTTATCGAGGTGTGGATTCCTGCTTCCGCAGGAATGACGGAGAATAGTGACGACGGGGATATCGAAGGGTGTTTGGTTTGTGGTCAGCCCAAAAGGTCGAGGACGTTCTGGAACGGGCTTTCCGTTACCATACGGCCGCCGGCCACGGCGTCGGCCAGCGCGGAAGGATCGGATACCGGCGGATAGCATACCGTATCGAGGCAGACGTGGGCCTGAGCCGGGGCTGTGTCGTTTTCGACGGTTGCCAGCTTGATTAGAAGGTTCGGGGATTCCAGTGTCATGGCGGCGGCGAGCATGGCGTCTGCGTCGGGAGCGCCGGGACGGCCCTCGACGGTTACCTCGACAACCGGATTCAGATAGCGGTCCACCGCGACGGCGTAGTCGGCGGCGAGTTCGCCATAATCGCGGTTGGCCTCTACGTAGGCGCTGAGGGTGTGGTGGGCGGTGTGGAGGTAATGGTCCTCAAAGGTGATGTGGCTGAGACGCATCATACCGAGGGCCGCCGTTACGTTTTCCGCCAGCGGTTTCTCGCGCACGCGCAAGTAACCGGGACGGTCGGGAGTGTCTTCGATGTCGAAGAACCCGCCTCGCTGAGCGTCCAGGAAGCGTTCTGACAGGACGGCGGCGGCGTGCTCCGCAGCCTGGCGGTAGCGCTCGCTGGCGTCAGGCACCGCGTCGTGACCATCAAGGGCGGCCATGAATAGCGCGCACCAATCCATAAGCAGGTCGCCGTGCATCTGGGCCGCGCAGGCACTTTGAGGATAGATGTGGGATAGTTGGTCGTCCATAGCGGAGTCGAGCAGTTTGTCCAGCATGCGGACGGCGAGGTCGGTGAGTCCGGGCCGGCCCAGTTTCCAGGCGGCGGCGAACAGCATGGAGATCGCTTGTGCCGTCAGATGAGCGTATGAGCATGGATCGACCGGGGGTGAGGCTAAGGCGGAGCGCACACTGGCCGGCTCGGAGAAGTAATCGGAGTGGGCGCCCTGGCTGCCGTGGATCGACAAGGTGTCGGAATCCAGCAAGGTAGAGAGGATGTAGTCGACGGTTTCGCCGGCGCGACGCAGGTAGTCGGGGCGTTGGAACACGATGCCGGCGTCCATCAGGATGTTGGCGAGGGCGATGTTGTCCTCGGCCATTTTTTCGTGCTGAGGCTGCGACCAATCGGCTGACATTACGAAACGGAAGAAACCGCCGTCCATATCGTCTCGCAGAGAGCCGTTGGTCAGGGCATCCAGGGATTTTTCCAGCATGACCTTGAAAAAGGGCTCGCCGGTGGTCCGGAATTGATGGATCAGGAGCCGCAGCATGGGAGCCGATGGGAATTTGGGCGCGACGCCGAATCCGCCGTTGGCGGGGTCGTAGGTACCGGCGACGCGGCGGGTGATGCTATCAACGAGAGCGGCATCGGGCTCTTGGCCGGCGGCGACGCGGGCGGCGTGCTCACGGCGCTGGCGCTGGATGTCGTTGCCCTGTTCGTACAACTCCGGCTTGCGTTCGGAATAGGCGCGCCGTACCTCGTCGAGCATGGCCAGGAACTGGTCGGCGGGCAGGTAAGTGGCGCCGGCGATGTAGCCGCCGTGGGGAGTGAGGAACGAAGTGGTGGGCCAGCCGCCGACGTTGTAGCGGGCGTTGATGTCGGGGCGATGGTCAGTGTCCACGCGGACGGGGACGAAGTACTCGTTGAGGAAACGGGCCACCTCGGGATCCGAGTAGGCGCCTTGGTCCATTTCGTGGCACCAGTAGCACCACACGGCGTTGATGGACAAGAGGATGGGACGGTCGTGTTGCTGTGCAGCGGCGAAGGCGTCTGCGCCCCAGGGTTGCCAGACTACGGCGTCAGTCGTTGCTGATAATGACACTGCCCGTCCGTCCATCGTATGCCATGTTGAAATGCCTGAGGAAGGTTCTGCCGATAAGCGCGTAATGGGTCTGCTCGCCCTCAGTCAAATTCACGCTGGCAAATTGACCGTAAATGGTGGCATCAAGGTCTGGAACGTAGATTTGGGCAAGGTGAACGGCAGTGTCAACAACGCCGCTGGCGACAACAAGTTCCTGGCGGTCGGCAACCGGCAGGTTCAGCGCTGAAGCGAGCGAGGCATCGATGTAGCTTTCATCGGCTCCGGTATCAATCAAACCCGGCAACCTGTCTGATGCCAGACTGGGCGGCCCGCCGGCGCCCACATCATAGCGAGGATCGAAACCGATCTCTACTGAGATGGTTGGCCCGTACAATTCCAACTCGTCGGGATTGCCGAACCCACAGTTAGTTGTCGGCATAGATTCTCCGATATTGGACAGAGGCAGGCAATCGTAATGGTGGGCGCCCAACCTGTCTTATGAGATACGGGCCGCGCCCAAAACGTTTTACCGTCTCAGCAGCTGCGTCCTGAAAGTCATCGTAGCTCCCCGCCAGCTCCTCACCATAAAAGACTACCCACTTGCCGAAATGCTCGGTTTCCAGGAAATCGCGCATTTTGTCGTAAGCGGCGATGTTCTCATCCAAGGTCGCAACCATAATGCGCCTCCCTCACTGCTGCAACTTCGACGCTATCACGCTGCCGGGCCGGTGTCAATTAACGGTCATCTGAGACGCTTGCAAAACAGGTTGACAAAGTAAGACAGAGCGGATTCAACCCGTCCCGCTGAGGACCGGGACGTGTGGAGAGTCAGATTTCAGATGGAACATCCCCGCCGGTGCGTCGTTAAACTCACCGGCGGGGATGTTCCGTTTCAGCATTTCACGGCCCATATGATGATGAATGCCAGAGGGATGAGCAATGTCCATGCCCAGACGATCCGGTCGATGGCTTTGTTGTCTTTCTTGACTTGCTCCGATGGCCCGACAGGATCGGGTTGATTGTCATGGTCAGCAGGTGAATTCGGCGTGGTCAATGGAATCTCCTTTAGCCATGCACCTGGGCCAAAGGAGGCGTCATTGAATCCCGGGATACAAGCGGTTACAATCCCGCTTGCTTAATCGGCCCGGTTTCGCCTGCTTTGTCAGGTGATTCAGGCGCAACGCTCTGCCGTTGGTAGCGGCGGGGCGTTGTGATTAGATTGTGATGAGTGGTGTTGATGGACGGCGGAGCGGATGGCCTGCGAGTGAGCGGCAGCGGTGGCCCGCCATTAACTTGAAGTCCCCCTTGCGTTGGATGGGCGCTTGCTAGAGACGCGGACATCCCGACGGCGTGAGCCTGGGCAAGAGGGACACGAGGACCCATCTGTCACAAGCCCACACCCCGGCGGGCAATCCCCGCGTCTCTAGCGCCGCCAAATTACGCCCGTAGCGGGCGGGTGTCAAGCGGGAGAGGAAGAATCGGGGCCTCTCCGCTCCGGGGATTCCCGGCTGCCCGCTGGTCTGCTACCATCAAGGAAACACAATCCACTGAAAAATTGAATACGCAAAACCCGCTGCGCAAACAGCGGGCTAGCGCGGAACCTTCGCTATGAATGTGGCAGGCTCCAATCCCTGGGACAGACTGATTCTATCAGCGGCCCCGGATTGCTGGCAATAACCTCCCGCGACGGTTTCGCGCGGGAGGTTCTCTTTTTATGGCTGCCACAAAGTCCAAGAAGCCCAGGAAACCCACAAAAACACGGATACACAAAGCGGTTGCCGCCGCAAAGCGTACCGGCAACCTGCCCAATCGGGGGCGCAAAAGCCAAGCCAAAGCTTTCCTGCGAAAGATCGTTGCATAAATCCCGTTCATGCCGCCAACGCCCAGGGTTCCGCCGGTCGGCGCACCGCCATATCGAGCGCATCCCGATACTTGCCGGTTCGCAGCCGGGCCAGCATCGAGCCCGTGTAGGCCAGCAAGGACAGGGAAACGTGCAGGCTGACCTTTTCGATGCCCAGGTAGGAATGTTGGGCCAGCAGGCGGGAGCGTTTCAGGCTGCTGAACATCCGCTCAACGATGGTCCGGTGTTGGTAGAGTCGCGCCCAGCGCCTGCTGGCGCGTGGCAGCCGTCCGATGCGCCGGAGTCCGTCGCCCTCCCACGTCTCGTAGTGCTCGCTGTTGCACCGTGGACCAAGCCAAGGGGCCGTGTGTTGGAGAGGGCAACCGTTGTCGGGATTGCAGCGGAACAGGTGGCCCTTGCCGCGGTCGGTGCGAACGTACTCCATAGGCTGATTCCCCAAGCATTTTGGGCGGCCCTTGGTGTCGGTCAACCCCTCTCCATGATCGGTGTCCCGCATGTGGATGACGGCGAAGATGCGCCGGTCGTGGAGGTACTGATAGTTGGGCATCCCGTCATAGCCACGGTCGGCCATGAGATAGCGCACCGACGCGCCCGGGCAGCTGACGGCGATCTGGTCCACAAGGGGCGGCAGTTGGGGCGAGTCGTTGGCATTGGCAGGTAGGACGGACCACGCCAAGGGAGTGCCATAGTAGGCGTCGCAGACGGCATGTAGCTTGTAGCCGTAGAACATCTCGCCGCCGTCGGATTTGGCGGTCCGATGCCCCCAAAGGGCTTGCGGGTCCGCAGGCGGGTCGCGTCGGGGATTTCCGTAGGCCGGAATGTCGGTGGAGTCGATGGACACGTACCGCCCTGGGGAGGGCGCACCCTTGGGCAACTCGCCATCTTGCTTGAGTTGAATCAGCACGTCTCCCACACTGGCGCCACTACACCCCCCTAAATACCCCACTCACTAGGGGTGCCACCGGTTAGGGAACGCAGTAGGTAAGGGGTAGTGGTCATGTTCAGCGCAGTCCGAGCAAGTTAGAAAACGGGAGCTCACGAGAGCACCAAACCACGCCAAATGGAGATAAAGCCAGGCGTGGTAAGATGATTGCATGGTTACTGACGATTCAAACGAATACTTACGCGGCAGGATTAAGGCTCTGGAGATCATCAGCCACGCGCTGGTTGAAGTAATCCTTGAGACGCCCACCGAGAAATTCTCTGAATCTCGCCATGAACTCCTCCTCGGAGCGGTAGAGAATGCCGTGTTTATGAGCAACTTTCTGGATCATCTCCGCCTTGAGGATAGGGTCGCTGGGGAACCAGAAATTGACCGAGGTTTTAACGACGCGCTTGATGAGTTTATCGCTGGGTTGCCTTCTCCCGAATGACTTCTTCGGTAATTCGGCGTGGTTACCGTAGTAGTGTACTCTAGGGTCGATCATCGTTACGTCTCCACCCTCCAATCTAGCAACACACCCATTTCAAAATATGCTAGTCGAGCGGAGTCAATTATCGCGAAATTTGGGTCTCTGCAGCCTCCCATCCTGAGTCAACGGCGCTCCTAATTTGGACAATTACATACCTAACTGCATTACGGCGTTCGGCTACTCAACCCGCCTAGACCCACTAGTCAACCACCGCCACAATCGGGCGACAATGCTCCCACTCCCCGGCCCATACTGTTGCACCACGAACCACAGATTTCTAACTGCCTCGCCGGAGGCCTCGCACTCCAACCCCTCACCGACAACACGTAAGATGTAATCCATGAAAAGGCCCCGGTTCCACTCCCGAACCGACACGTGATAGCCTTCGAAATCGGCTACCCAACCACCGTATCGCCTGCGCCAATGAATCTGTCTGGCCCTCGTAGAGTCGGTTAAACGAGCGACCCACTGTTCTTCATTGCTCATCATAACCTTTACCTCTGTTCCTTCTCCTGATTCTCCCCGTCCCCGTCCCTCGTATCTCCTGCGTTCCTCATGTCGAAGCGGATACCGATCATATTCATGATATGTTGCGGGATATGACGACGCGCCAGCAGCATGCCGACATGATCTGCATGAGCACCATAGCAAGTTGAAATCTCGCGGACTGGGTGCGTAGATGGAGGATTGGGGATAGCGGCAAATCCCTGCTCATGCAGGGCAAACTTGGGTTGGTATTAACCTACCTCGTGCCGTTGACGTAAATCCCCGCTTAAACGGGGAACACTCCTCGTTATTCTGCTCAATCGACGGAATCTCCGGCAAATCCCCGCATACATCGGGGACACTATCCACAACCCTCTGATAAAGAATACCACACCCGTGGCGGACCCGTGTTGATATGTGCCGACCGCATGGGCTCAGACTATGGTGGCGGGGAGTTCCTCCTGAGGCAATAGGTACCCGATTTAGAATCGGGCAAAGGGTGCTTGTACCACCCATGTGCGCAATCCCCACTCCTTTCCCCTGGCTCCACCGTACATCAGCAACGGAGCACCGCGCAATTGCCCCTTTGGTTTACGTGTACAAGATCATCCGACAGTGTGGGCAAGATGGACCATCATCGACCCAATCACACCAGCGAGAGCCAATGGTTGAGTCCTCGGAGTGGAGACGATCACGGTAGGTTGGTCATCTTGAGCGCAATCCGGACGCGTGAAGAGGTGATGGTAAAATTACCGGATGGAAGGGCTCATACTTCTCTTTGAGGGATTGGCTGTGCGCCTATTTATCGCAACGGTCATTGTGTGGATCATCGCGCTGGTGTTGAGGAATCCTCAGATAATTGCTGCTGCCGTAACTTTTTCAATTCTGACCGCATCGATCGGTTTTCTATATTTTCTCTTAGTATTCCTGCGACAAGTATTAGATGTAATACGAGCGATGCCATGAGCATGAATATCAACGAATTGATATCACGATCTGAACATGGCATCAACCGGATTATGGTATCGATAATCCAACTGGTAATCATTGTTAATCCCCCAGGCGAAAACAGCCCAGGGTACACCCGCAGGAGCAAACTAGACAATCCATCATGGAAGGGCAGGTGCACCCGCATAGTAAATAACCGACGCCTACATAGGCGATCCGCGTGGGACGTCGGTTATTTACTATGCGGATTGTCCGACTGACTTACCTGACCAGAACCGTCGCGGATTTGTTCAGTTGCCCTTGTCCGTTAGCTTTCACGGATTTGATCCGGTAAATGTAGTTATGCCGGCTGCTGTTCCTAGATTACACAGCAAATGGGGAGAATCAGACCCCAAACGGTTTTTCGCCGAGGCTAGATTTCCATATAGGCACATTCAAGCCAAATTTGTTTGCTATGGTCTGGACTACTTCTTCCAGCCATGGCGCAGCAGATGGTGCCAGGACGACTTCCTCGACCAGAACAGAAACGTCTACCCCATAATAATCCCCAGGTGTCTGCTTGAAGACCGCATAACCGTCTGATCCTGTGTCAGGAAAGTCAAAGATGAACGCTCGGACTTCTTTTTCATGCTCAAAGTGCTTGCGCTTGCATAGCAAAGGGGCAAACATGAAACCTTCGGGAATCTTATCTCGCTCATAGTCAAGATAAAGAACCCTACTGATTTCAACAGTACTTTCGCAAGTTAGACTATCGGCAAGGGATCTGAAGCTCGTCTTGATCGCTATTCCATCTTCAAAATTGGAGTACCTACTCCACATGGCTTCTGATTCATACTCATTTTCGTGCCAGCAGTTCACTAAATGGAGTTTCTTCATGGCTTCGAAGTTGTCCCTCTTCATACGCCACGTATCTGGGTTTTCATGTGCGCTGTGTCCCGAACTCCCTTCAATGAAGTTAAGAAGACCCAGTGTTCCCTCGTAGGGGTCGCCCAAATGGTCGGCCCTTACGAAGAACAACGCATCTTTGGCAAGTATGGATGCGAATTTTGTAAAGCTCATGTACCGCCAGAGCGTCGTATCATCAGGCGGTGTGAGGAGAGCAGGATGCTGGCTATACATGTTCGAGTCCTCCCGTTGGGCGAACATTTAATATAACACGTGAGGACCGGACATCCCGTCCGGTTCTTAATCGCCCGAATAAAACGGCGACCGTACGTATGCTACTGCCGTCCTAATCCGATTTGGTCAAGAAAGTTGCGGCCACGACTCCGAATGCCATACCTGCCGCGACCGTCCAGATCGTCCACGCCGAGTTCATCATTCGTATCGAATCGCTAACGGGCGAGCTGGTTTGCACCAATCAGCCCGGTAACATCGGCGGAAGCTATGCAGCGTTTCCTTGCGGCCTGAAGTCGTTCGTAATTCCCAACCCGTAGGCTGACCCTTCCAAAATTAGCGCGCCGGAGATGTAAACGGTTTGTTTGGTAAAACTTTAACGGTGATACGAATGGGATAACTTGCGAGAGCGGTCGAGATCGGGTGTGGGATCGCGGTATGAGCATCGTGGATATGACTGCACATGAGATCGCGAATTCCCTGTGGTTCTGGCAAGCGTTGTTTTTCTTCACAGCTTTTTGGTTGGTGTGCTTCGTGGTTGCGTTCAGAAGATTAGAAGGCCAATACCACCTAGCACAAGAAATGTTAGAGCGACAAAAAACGTCGTGCCCGCGATGCGAGCAACCTGTCGCAGAAACTCCGATTGCCACGAATGCTGCTTCGCCCACAACCAAAGTATCCCAGACACAATCATGACGATAACCGCTAAGACGACTGTGGTAATTAGCAGGCAGGTCGTAGGCTCGTATAAGAACGAAAGCATTGATTCCGACGTCATTTCTTGGCGTGTCTCCGTGATGCCTCTAGCGAAGACCGGTTCCGTCTAGCAGAATTTCTGCGTTACGAATATCGCGCTTGGGAGTCCGTCGTAAGGGCCGAACCCTACACCGATCCCAGTCTTGGTGTACCTGGGGTCGAGAATGTTCCGGCGGTGGCCCGGGCTATTGATCCAGTCCGCGACAAACCTCTGAATCATACGCTCCTGCGTCTCCCATTGGTAGGGCTGGCCATATAACATGCTGGTGTGTCCATAAAGCACGTGAATGTTCTCAGCAACGCCGATGCTGCGCGGATTCTGGCAGTTGTAGCCGGCCTTCCGAGCGCGTGCGGTCGGATCGTCTCCCGCGCGGTTCGTGTGTGAATAGTAGTCGTGCTTCGCCATGTCCTCGCTGTGCATCTGGGCGACGAACATTAGGCGCAGGTCTAGTTCGAGCTCAGACCGCCCCTGCTGCTCGCGGTAAGCGTTTACAAGATGGTGCAAGGTGGCTGCCATTTCTAACTGATCGAATCGGCCATCACCGCCCGTGGTCGGGGTTGAGGTCGGCGTGGGCCGTAACGTGGGCGTCTTGGTAGGTGGCGGCGTTGGCGTCGGTGTCGGCGCGGAAGTTGCAGTTGGTTTGATGAACGTTGGGCGTTCTGTACTGGAGCCAGCGTCTTGGTTTGATTGCGTGGCGTCAGCAAATACCGATATCGCTCCGTTGCAGTATTCATCGACCAATCTGCGAATATCGGCCACCGTTTGACGGCCTTCCTCTACAGCGAGGTTCGCCGCTGTAGTCCTGAATTCTCGGTCCGCCCCGGAGTATTGCCCATCACATTCCGCGAACGCATTCACCACAATCTCTTGCTCGGTTGGAACCGCCAAGACGATCGCTCTGGTTGGGGTGGTGACGATGGGAGTGGATGTGGGGATTGGCGTAGGGGTCTGGCCGGTCGTGGGAGTAGGGATCACAGGTGCCTGAGCTTCCGGACTGGGAGGCGTCTCTGTCGCGGGTAACTCCGTTGGTGTAAGCGTCTGCGTCGGCGTGGGCAGTATCACGGGGAGCGAAACGGCTGGCTGGCCGGGTTGCAGCAAGTCAAAATGCACTGCAGCATAAACGGCACCACCCAGCAACACGGTAACCAACAGTGTAGCAAATATCCAACCTATCCCGCCGCCGCGATCTCGTGGTCGCACTGGGAACGCAGTCGAGGGCTGAGGAGATGGACGTCGATTCAAAACGTCGCCGGAGTCCGCGGGCGGAATCTGTCGGTTAGACCTGCTGCGTATGATTTCTTCGATGTCCCGAGTGTTCATCGACCGGCTGTCGTACACCGGTCGTGAGCCCCTTTCTATTTCGAATAGTTGAGAGCCGCGCGGAAGCGGTCGGCCTTCTTCGTTGTATCGGTCCGCATCCCGGCGGCGGCGTGCGTTGCGGCGTCTGACGCACGCGTTGCAAGGGCAATCATGCCGATGATTCGGAGTTCTACTGACCATACGTCAACGCTTGATGATCTTTGCGGAACTCGCGCTTCATTCGGATTGTCGCCTTACTCGCGATAATATCTGTCCAGCAACCGCCCAGAGTGCCCAGAGCCAGATCGGGGTCGTCGTCCCTTTGTCCGGTCAAATAGCGGGGCAGGCCGTACTTGCCGAAATCTCCCACGTCGCCGACAATTGATCGCGCACTCTGGCACCCCCTCTTTGTGGCTACCTAATCGAAGCACTCTAGGTACTGCACGGCGTCCTCAACTCCGGTAGGGTCGAAGACCGATTCCAGCGTTCTCTCTCGTTGCACTTGCCCCTTGACATACGCCGTATCCTCGCGGCTGGCCGCATTTCGGAATACCCCTAATACTCTGATGATCTCGTCCTTGTCCTCAATAGCGACCCGGTACGGCTTGCCAACACCGCTGGTTCCAGCACGAGCGGTTCCAGACGGGCCAGATTCCAATGCGGATTGGTCCGCTGCTAACACACTGAATTCGTAGCCGGCCTCGCTGCCCGCAAGTACGTCAGTGAGGGCGATCAAATAGGCTGCGCTCCAGTCGTCCATGCAAGAAAATGTGATATAGAAATCGCGCAGCGCGGAGTCCGGTGTCGGATACAGGATTGAGAACCGATTTCGACGGAGCCTGTCGCCCTGTTGCTCGGAGTACTCCGCCGCCTGTGCTTCCTCTCTATAGCCCCTGTGCCAATCACCGCTGCGTTCCCAATCGGGGGCGCGGGAGCTGCCGGTACAGGCCACCGCTATCGTTAAGGTGAGACCGGTCAACAGCGCCATAGTTAGAGAGCAACGCCAGAAATTTGGCATTATCGTGCCCGCTCGCGTTCCATCGCGCGGCAACAACTGCAACGGCCACATAGTGATCCGTGGGCTGGCACATTAACGGCAGTCCATCTCTCCCGTTCCATAATCCGGCAGCAGGCGCAGACCTCGCAGCGTTCCCCGTCCTTGGGCTCCCTTGCCGCAAGAACTCCCGCCAACTTCTTGCCAGCTTTCGGTTCGGTGCCGCCCCAAACGCTCAGGCATGTCCGGCAACGGAGCGGATTATTCCGGCGATGCCAGTCCCGGCGTGTGCGAGCATTTCGCGATCCGCAGAACGGACACTCCCGTTGATGCAATCGCCCGAAGGCCATCTTGCATGACACGCATCGCAGCGGCCACTTTTCCCTTGAATACCTGGACCGGAGCCGTGCATGCGTCCCGCCGCATTTGGGGCAACGCCGAGCCGTTCCGATATTCCTTTTGATTGCAACCAACAAGCCCATTACTTGCACCCCCCGCAACTACCGATGGAATCACTCCTCTTGGTTCCCGATGACAATTCTCGGGAAACCGATGTAACCCTGTTAAACCAATAACGTCGTGATTTCTTTGACCCCCTCCCGCTTTATGTTGTCTTGGGTCAGTCGAAACCCGAGATCATTTTTCGTGGGTTCGGCGATTTCGCACACTACCGAGTGCGGAAATTTGAATGCTTGCAGAACAGTGAGATCGTCTCGGAAGACCACAGCCACCAGAAAATCAAAATGGTTTTCGTCTAGTTCGGTTAAGCTGTTGATTTCCGCTCGGCTCACTCTTCCCTTGCGTCCCTTGATTTGGTATTTCTCACACCCCTGCCCGCTGGGAAGCAACCTGAATGCGTCGTAATGGCTCGTACCTGGGGGCGCGAGTGTTAAATGTAAGCGGTCGCGCACTAAATCTTGAGCGTATCCGCCAACCACGCTGCCATTGGCTAATAAACCGCGCCGATGACATTCGCTGTTTACCTGAGCCCATAGCGTGCGCAACTCGTCATTATCAAATTTGGTGAAATCCATTTCAGTCCCTCCAAATGATAGTATAATTGACACAGTATCATGCCATATGATACAACTAACGTGTGGGCGTCGTCCCTGTATATAGCGAAGAGCATGCGCTCTGATGCGACGAAGGGAACGTCCACACATTATCTGTAATCGCCCAAATGTGTTTGGTTGCCTCCGTTCATGGTCGGCAACCGAGCATGAAAAAGCGGTTGCCTTTCGGTTCGCTCCCGTTCAAATTCGGTGAGCAGGTCGGCGTGCGTGATGCGCAATTCGCATCCGCGCCGGTTTGAACCGAAAGGCAACCGCTAGTAAAATTCCAGCGGCCTGTTCGGGCCTTTGGGCGTCCCAGCACGGATGCCCAAAACAAGGCGACCCCTCGCTGAGCAATAGCGAGGGGTCGCCAATATTTAGGTCGGGGTTGGTTCAGGGAGAGTGGACGACAACGAGATGCGTGGCATCGTGGAACCCCCTTGCAGACGATGAGGTTGGGCGATGCCTAATCCACCTGTCCCTGCGCGCGACCTGCAAGGAGGCACGGGATGTGCCAACCTTTCGTACAGATCGCTTGACGTAGGAGCGGGGATTATACGTCCCACTCGGTGGATTAGGCGGGGTCATTCAATCACGGGGATGCCTGGGTGTCAATTATTCGGTATCGTGATAAAGACCGGGATATAATCAAACGCGCACGGAAGAGCGCCATGACGACCACGACCAACACTGCCCCCAATTTCGCCGACAAGACCATCTGGACGGGCGACAACCTCGACATCCTCCGGGGGCTGAACTCTGCGTCGGTTGACCTCATCTATCTGGACCCGCCGTTCAACTCGAACCGGAATTACGCTGCGCCGGTGGGTTCGGCTGCTGCTGGTGCCGCCTTCAAGGACACTTGGACCCTCTCCGACCTCGACGTAGCCTGGATGGGCCTCATCGCCGACGAGCAGCCGGCCCTGTACAAAGTCCTCGAAGCCGCAGGACTTGCCCACGGCAAAGGGATGCAGTCCTACCTCTGTATGATGGCGGTGCGACTCCTGGAGATGCGCCGCGTCCTCAAAGACACGGGCTCGATTTACCTCCATTGCGACCCCACCGCCAGCCATTACCTGAAGTTGGTCATGGACAGCATCTACGGACAGTCAAGTTTCCGAAATGAGATAGTTTGGAAGCGCACAGCAGGCAGGTCAGACGCCAAAGGATTCGGCCGTGTTCACGACACGATCCTGTTCTACTGTAAAACTGACGATTTTACTTGGAACACCCAATGGTTGCCTCACTCCGAGGAATACGTGAACCGTGCGTACCGCCATCGGGACGAACGAGGTCCTTGGCAACCGGATCAATTGACCGCCAGCGGCATCCGCTCCGGTGAATCGGGTGAACCTTGGCGCGGTATCGATCCAAACAACGTCGGGAACCATTGGAGAACGCCGACACAAGGCGGCATGAACGACTACATTATCGAACAGGGCCTCATTCCTGGCTGGCCGGACGAGTACCCAAGCGTGCACAGCCGTCTTGACGCCTTGGACACCGCAGGTCTCATCTATTGGCCACAGCGAGGAAAAGGAATTCCTCGCCTCAAACGCTATCTCGGTTCCACAAAAGGCACGGCAGTCGAGGACATATTCGCAGACATCAACCGCCTCGAAGCTCAGTCCAAAGAACGTATCGGCTACCCTACCCAAAAACCCTGGCACTGCTGGAACGCATCATCCGCGCCAGCAGCAACGTAGGTGACGTGGTGCTGGACCCGTTCTGCGGGTGCGCCACCGCATGCGTCGCCGCTGAAAAGTTGGATCGCCAATGGGTCGGCATCGACATCTCGCCCAAGGCCGTTGAGCTGGTCAACATGCGCCTGCAGCAGTCCATGGGCGACCTATTCCACAACCGGCTGGTGACGGCGCGGACGGACATTCCCCGGCGTACCGACATCGACGCGCCCATACCATACCGCCAGAACAAGCATGTCCTCTTCGGCCAACAAGAAGGTCGCTGCAACGGATGCCGCAGCGAGTTCCCATTCCGCGTGCTGGAAGTCGATCACGTCATCCCACAACGCGCCGGTGGACAGGACAACATCGAGAATCTTCAGTTGCTCTGCGCCCACTGCAACCGAGTAAAGGGCGACCGTCCACAGGAGTACCTGGTGGCTAGACTGCGCGATTTGGGAATCGCGGCGTGAACGTTACGCAATCCAAACAACCGGCTATCTAAAGGAGCAAAGACATGGATGGAGCCAAGGGATGGCTTTCTGGGATATCCGAGCGATTGAAATCGGAGAGAGAACAAGGTGCCGCCCAGCACCCCGAACAAAATACTGTGAGGGGACTGATCAACCGCTTCGGTTTTGAGAGGCGCAGTTCGTGGATTAACGGCCATATCAACAATGTCCTGGATGAGCTGGAGTTAGAGACTGTCCCCAACTTCACAACGATGTGGCTTGATGCGCCCATTGCCATTCGGCTCGACTCAACCAAATACCCCGAAGCGACATCGAGCGAGTTAGCGGACGCCACGCAGCGGATTGGTTCCATGCCCACGGCTAACTTGATCAAAGATGGGAAATCTTCCCTCGTGTCAGTACCGCCAGATAAACCCTTGAGCACTGCCACTACCATAATGCAGTTGAAAGACTTCTCACAACTTCCGGTCATGCCCAACAACAATAGACGGGAAGTGAAAGGAATCATCAGCTGGAAATCAATTGGCGTGAGGCAAGCTCTCGGGACTAAATGCAATTTGGTTCAGGATTGCATGGAGAAGCCAGCCCAGATTTTGCCTGTTACCACTCCACTGGTCGAGGCAATGGGCGTGGTGACGAAGCACGGATACGTCTTGGTCAGGAACGAAAAAAACGAAATTTCGGGGATCGTTACGGCGAGCGATCTGGCCACCCAATTCGAAACTTCAGCAGTCCCCTTCATCCTGACCGGCGAAATTGAAGGGCATCTCCGGCGTCTGATTCACGGGAAGTTCACGGTCGCCGAGTTGCGAGAAACGGCGGCAGGAACTCAAGGCGGCAAGCCAATCGAGGGCGCATCCGACTTGACGTTGGCAGGGTACCATTCGTTATTGGGAAAATCTGAACATTGGGAACGGCTGGACCTGAACGTTGATCAGTATGAATTCCGCGCACACCTTGACGAGGTGAGGGATATACGCAACAACCTGATGCACTTTAATCCCGAAGGTCCGTTGCCGCAGGACATCGCCAAACTGCAAAACCTGGCTCATTTCTTCGAAGAACTCGTTCGGTCCGGTGCTATGTGATTGTGAGTACGACCCCGCGGTTTGGCTCCACAGCTGACCATGCGAGGTCGCGAAGCCGTCTCGGAAAACGGCGGCTCCCCCATTCGGGCTCGGCCAGACGGAATGGAACGGCGAAAATCGTCGCCCACGTGTGTCGGTTTGGGGCACCCAGCAGGGGCGATCAGTCCAACTACCTGCTCTCGACCCCCTCCGTGGCACGAATAGCCGCAATAATTGACGCTCCGACCCCGGGCAGTATCCCCTGAAATCAACCATGCACAGGGGGTGATCCCATGACCGTCACACAGGAAGCCCAATTCACAGCGTCAGAAATCCGGTGCGCTATCGAGGTCGTCAAACTTGGCCGCGCCTGCGATGTTCCAGAACCGCTGCGGAATCTGGCGGAGGAAATCGTTCGGGAGTCCGACTACGTTTACCGCATCACTGAGGCGGACCTGGACGAATACCTCAACGAGTCTCCAGACTTGGACGATCAACAGCGAGAGTTTTTCAAGGCGAGGGCCAGGGAGTACATCGAAAGCACGGGCGCCTTTGGTGAAACCTTGCAGGTGTGCCTTGACTTCGCCTTCACCGATGCTTTGGGCGAATCGGGCGCGTAGCCGGCAGCACAAAGGAAAAGGCCCCGCGCGGTCACAAAACACGGGGCCTTTCAAGGAGCTCGGGCTATCGCCCGGGCTCGTGAACTATATCACGTGAGCGCGCCCACGATGAACCGGCTGCTGTATTCCACGTTGTAGCCTAACTGCCGGGTCCGGTCCTGCACGGTTTGCAGGAAATCGTCCCCGTACTCGCCCTGACCATCCAGCATGAAGATGTGCGGTCGCATCAATCGCAGGAACCGGAGCGTAAGGGACAATGCCTCTTGCTCAGACCCAGCCGGTAGATTGGTGCAGAGCCAATCGAACGGCGGGACCAGTTCATTGAGGTCAGCGCCAACAGTTTCCGGCACGTCGGCGGATGCTAGGGTGTACACAACCTCCAGTCCGCTGTCACGCACCTGCTGTGCCAAGTCGCCCGCGTCGTCGTACAGGACAGCCGCGCGGAGAACGCTATCGTCCGGTGGGGCTACATGTGGGCGTACCAGGCGCTGTACGGTTCTCCCGATGGCATCCATGATGTCGTCTTGCATAACTCTCTCGCCTCCTTGGTGGTAGTGCTCTGGGCACCCCTCCAATCCAGACGTACGGGCCGGGCCGCCGTCAATGGCCCAACGACGATGCGCTCCACATTCTAAATCACAAAGGCCCCATTGTCGTGTGGTTGGTGGCGACACGCCAAAGCTGAAACGCCATCAAAGGCGCGTATCGGTCCGGTCAAAGCGAAGATCAGAATCCGCTATGGATAGGACGGACAAGACAAAGCCCCAGCGTCGGTGGTTTCGACGCTGGGGCTCCCCACCGTTACCGATCACCCGCATCGAAGCGGTCGGGTCGCGGGCGTTTGACTCTTTAGTGAGCGTTTCGGGATTTCCTGGCTTTCTTCTTCCCAGTCAGGTCCTCGTAAGTCAGTCGCTTGCCCACCATACCCACCAAAATCTTGCCGATGCTCTCGAATCCGTTGCCCTCGCCGTTGTTCTGGCGATAGGTGTATTCGTTGACGTACCGGTGGAGATGTTTTGGGTGGATGCGCATGAAGGTGCCGATGTAGCTACGCTTCACGATCGCCCAGAACGATTCGATGGCGTTGGTTGTCACTTCACCGCGAACATACTCACCAATCGAATGATTTACCGATGAGTGCTCGTACCCCAAGCGAGGTAAAGCCTTGTACGCGGGTTCACCGTCCGTGTAGACCGTGGAATCAATCTCTACGCTTTGCATCACGGCATCCTGTAGGGTCTCAGGGTAAGAGTCAACCACAGGGAAAGCGATGACTTTACCGCCAGCGCCTCCTTCCTTCACCCCGAACACACCTACCTTACCGTCCTTCCAATGGCCATGAAGCTTTTTATTGGCATGCTTGTTGGGCTCTTTGCCACCCACGTAGGTTTCGTCCACCTGGACCACACCGGAGAGCATCGAGCCATCCGGCTCCATCGCCGTGCGGATGCGGTGGCCGAGATGCCAAGCCGTTTCCGGGGAGATGCCCAGCGACTTGATCATCTCACGTGAGGCGGTGCCGAATCTCCCGGTGAGCATGATGTAAATTGCCAGCAACCATTTTTGGACGGGCAAGTTAGTGCCTTTCATCACCGTACAGGTACGGACGGAAAAATGCCGTTTGCAGTCCCGACACCGGTGGCTTGCTGGCCTACCGGTTCTGGTCCGGTAGACGTTGTCGCCGTAGCAGTAGGGGCACCAGGGCGAATCGCCCCAGACCCAATGCTCCATGAAGGCCACGGCTGCCTCCTCGTTCGGGATTTTGTTGAAGAACTCGAACAGGCTGATGATGTCGTCACGTTGTTTCTGGCTGAGCACGGTTAACGGCTGCCAATCGGGTTTGTCCGGGGGACGCTCACCGAAATAGACCTCGCCGTTCGCCTTGATGCCCATTTTGATCTTCGTGTTTTTGTCGGAACTCATGGCCGTTGCCTCCTAAGTAACCGTTTTTTCCAGGCAGCAGCCCCGCCGTATTCCTGTCAAGTAAATCGAACTCGTACCCTACTCAGCCCATTGTCAGCGCGGGCCAGCGCAGTGTACGATGGCGGAGCCGTGGCAGAGAGCGGGCTGTGCAACCAGCCGCGAACTGCCGCAGTTTTGTTGAGGCCGGGAGTTGGGTTAGCGTCTTGTTGCCGGCCTCGCTCTTCACCTCCCTGATATCCACGCTACACGAAAAGATCGCGCTCCGGTACTGGGATGGGCCGAGCGGGTGAGGGGAGCCTCGTAAGTAGGGATCAGGCCAAACGTTCTGAAAATGCTTCTAAAATCTTCCCGAGCCGGCCGTTTTTCGCGGCCTATTTCACCTGGGAGTCCGGACGACCCCGGAAATCGCCAACCAGCTTCAGGAACCGTACCCTGCTGACAAGTGCGGCGTGGTGTAAAGGGGGATTCGAACTCGTGAGACGAGTGTCGGCGGACTTACCCGATCCTGAGACGGACGCTGTCGCCAACTCCCAAGTCATCGGCTCGGCATTTCATCACTTTCCGACCCACTGTGATCGCGCTGAAGGTGACGAACATGCTATGGCCATCACCGCTGCGAGTCCACGGTGCTGTCCTGTCAGGGTGCTATCGCGCCCAAGATGGGGCATCTAGTGGGGTGTAGTGGCCCCCCCACACTGGCGCCCGCGCTGGCGACGGCCTGGTGAACCAAGTCCTGATGATTGACCAAGCGGGCAAGGAACCGCGAAAAGGTGGATTCGGAGGGGACGACGTCACCGAATCCGCAGACGTGGCGGAGAGCGGGGGATGCCTCCAGTTGAGCGATCAGGTCGCGGATGTACCGGAGACGGAGCAGGTATCTGGCGAGGACGGCACGCCACATGGATTCGGGCGTGTAACCCTTGCGTCCGGTCCAGCGGTAGTTGCCGAGCTGGGCGAGCAGGTCCCGGTCGTCGATGGTGTCGAGGATGCCCTGAATATCTTGCGGGCAGGGCGTACCGCGTGGTATCGTCCCCATTGAACGGCCCTCGGGAGGCAGTCGTATGGCATCGAGGATTGTTCATCCGACCCCGGGTGTCGTTAGCACTCGGGGTCAAACTTTTCACTTTTCGTTCCGAATCGTACTCCATGCGGGCGGCAACGGCAACGTCCCGCCCGAGTTTTGCAAGTTATTTACGAAACACATCAAACGCTGGCGTGTCAACGGTTGTCGGGCGTTTTGCAAGCGTCTCGGTTCGGGTTTCTGGTGACACCGCAGACGGCAGAGTGTAAACTTGGCGGCGGGTCGCCCACGGAGATTGGGTGGCCCTACTCCGAATCGAGGAGATGAGACCTTGCCGCAAGAGATTAGTGGTGGAATAGATGGGGCCGGCCTGCGGGTAGCTGTGGTCGCGGCCCGTTTTAATAATGTAATTACCAAGAATCTGATGGAGGGAGCGCTGGGCACGCTGGCCGAGTATGGAGTGCGCGACGGCGACATTTCGACGGCGTGGGTTCCGGGTTCGTTTGAGTTGCCGGTGGCGGCGAAGACCTTCGCGGAGTCGGGGAGGTACGACGCGGTAATCTGCCTGGGGGCGGTGATACGAGGCGAGACGAGCCACTACGACATGGTGTGCAACCAGGCGGCGTCGGGAATCGCGGCGGTAGGCAGGGAGACGGGGATCCCTACGTTGTTCGGGGTGCTGACGACGGAGAATATGGAGCAGGCCATCAACCGCTCGGGTGGCAAGGTGGGCAACCTGGGCTCAGACTGCGCGGTGGGAGCGATCCAGTCGGCGCGGTTGGTGCAGGCGATCAAAACCGGGTGAGACTCGCGCAACGTAGAGTGCATGCTGAGCGCGCACGACGGCGCGCAAACAACATGCCATAGGGAGGCGGAGATGCGAGCGAATGTTGAGTTTGACCCGAGTTACTCGCTGCTGACGATCGAGCTGGGGCCGGGAGAGTCCATCAAGGCGGAAACGGGCGCGATGGTGGCGCAAGCCGGTGTGGATATGAAGACCGGCATGGGCGGCGGCGGTCTGTTCGGCGGGATACGCCGGATGATGGGCGGCGAGTCGTTTTTCCTGAACACTTTCACCGGAGAAGGAGGGGGCGGCTGGGTGAGTCTGGCGCCGCCATCACCCGGGGATATTGGTTCGTTCGACCTGAACCCTGGAGAGAACCTTTTCATACAGGGTAGTTCGTTCCTGGCCTGTACGGAGAACGTGGAAACGGATACCAGGTTCCAGGGATTCCGCGGGTTTTTCAGCGGCGAGAGCCTGTTTTTCATCAGGGCTTATTCGGACCGGGGATCCGGAACCGTCTATTACAACTCGTTTGGAGCGATCAAGCAGGTGCCGGTTACTCCGCACCAGGAATTGGTGGTGGACACCGGGCATTTGGTGGCGTTCTCGGACGACGTGGAGTATTCCATTGGCAAGGTGGGCGGAATCGGATCGCTGATCGCCGGCGGCGAGGGCCTGGTGATGAGGTTCCGCGGCAATGGGCACGTCTGGGTGCAGACCCGCAATCTGGCGTCGCTAGCGGACAAGCTCACGCCGTTCCTGCCGCAACCCAGGGGCCAATAGGACGCATGGCTGGGGCGTGTCAGGTGGTATGGCGTCGCCGATGTGATGCGGCGCGAATCCGCAAGCAAGGAGTGTGAGATGGAGTTCGGTGTTACGGTTCCCAACAACTGGGGGGTCGAGGACCCGCAAGAGGTCATCAGGTTTGGCGTGTTGGCGGAGGAATTGGGGTTCGATTCCATCTGGGTGATGGACCACCTGTTCAACAACGGGTACATACGCGAACGGCTGGACGACAAGCCCTACTACCATCCGATGGCGACGCTGTCGCACATTTCGGCGTTGACTTCGCGGATCAAGCTGGGCACGTCGGTGCTGGTGCTGCCCTATCACAATCCGGTGGAGTTGGCGAAATACGCCGCGACGCTGGACCAGATGTCGGGCGGGCGGTTGTTGTTGGGAATCGGCGTGGGCGCGATGACGCCGGAGTTCGAGGCGTTGGGGATTCCGCTGAGCCAACGCGGTTCGCTCACCAACGAGTCTATGGACATAATGCGCGAGTTGTGGTCCAACGAGGACCCGCGATTCAGCAGCAGCAGGTGGGAGTTCGAGGATCTGAAATTCTCGCCGAAGCCGGCGCAGACGGTGTCAGGCCATCACGGGATTCCGCTGTGGGTTGGCGGGAACAGCACGGGAGCGTTGCGGCGGGCCGGCCGTCGCGGTGACGGATGGCATCCGTCGGGGGTGAGCGCAGAGGAGTTTGCGATAGGACGCCAAACGGTACGGGAGATTGCGGAGGCGGCGGGACGTGATCCTGACGGGCTGGTGATGTCGGTGCGGGTGGAGGTGGAGGCGCACGGCGGGCCGTCGAGTCAGCGTGCGGCGGATCGGTCGAGGTTGCCGGGTGACGATCCTGCCGGAATGGCGGCGGGGATCGCGGCGTATCGAGACGCCGGCGCGGAGCATCTCGCGCTTGCGTTGAATACGGGGGACGTGGGGCGAATCGGGGAGTTGATGCACGTTCTGGCGGAGGATGTGATTCCGCAGTTCAGGTAAGGGCGTGATTCCAGCGGCACCGTGCCGCAGGCAAAAATCAGGGGCGGGTTTCAAACCCGCCCCTACAGTTTCGGCGACGCTGAAGCGGATTACACTTGGCGCTGCTTGGGGTCGAGGCGGTCGCGGAGCCAATCGCCGAGCAGGTTCATGCTAAGCACCACTAGCATGATGGCGAGGCCGGGGAGGAGGGAGACCCACCAACCGTTTTCGGATGCCACCAATTCGCGGCCGTCGGCTACCATGAGGCCCCAGGCGGGATTGGGACGCGGCACGCCGGCTCCGAGGAAACTCAGGGTGCTTTCCAGGATGATGACGAAGCCGACCTGCAATGTCGCCAGCACCACCAGGCTGTTGAACACGTTGGGCAGGATGTGGCGGAACATGATGCGGATATGCCCGGACCCGGCAACCTGGGCGCGGGAGATGAAGTCCTGCACGCGCACGGCCAAAGTTTCGCCGCGTGCCAATCGAGCATACCGGGACCATAACAGGACCACGATGACACCAATGACGGTACTGGTGTGCGGTCCCAAGGCTGCCACCAGCACAAGGCCGAGCAGGATGATCGGAATCGATAACGATATGTCCACGAGCCGCATAATGAGCGCATCGACCCACCCGCCCCAGTAGCCGGCGGTGATACCGAGGGCCGTGCCAATGACGCCGCTGACCACGATTGCGATCATGGCGATGATTACGGAGATGCGGCTGCCGTAGATGATGCGGCTGAAGATGTCCCGGCCGACCTTGTCGGTACCCAGCAGGTTCTCTGAGGACCCGCCTTCCTGCCAGACGGGTGGAGCCAGACGATTGCCGAGGCTGCCGCGGGTAGGATCATGGGGGGCGATCTGGTTAGCGAATATGGCCGGAATAAACAGCACCACCAACAGGATGACGATGGGGAACCAGGGAAGACGCCGCGCCTCGGATACGATAGCGCCGAGGCGGGACTGCTCTTCCGGTAATGCGGCAGCCTCCTGTCCTTCAATGGCGGGGACTTCGCTGGTTCGGTTTTCGGTGGCCATAGTCGAGCGATCTCCCTTCAGACAGAGTCGCGTGGCGGCGATGTACGTGGATCTGACGGAACGGGTTTAGCTGTAGCGGATGCGGGGGTCAACGTAGGCGTAGGCGATGTCGACCAGCAGGTTGGCGGTGATGTACACGCCGCAGAACACGATGACGACCGCCTGAATAACGGGGAAGTCCCGGGCGATTGTGCTGTCCACCGCCAGCAGGCCGACGCCGGGCCAGGCGAATACGAACTCTATGCTGACGCTGCCGACCATCAACGAACCGAGGATCAGCGCGAAGTAGGTGAACGGCGCGATGGCGGCGTTGCGCAGGCAGTGTTTCCAGACCACTTTGGTCTCAGACAAGCCCTTGATCCGCGCCAACTTGACGTACTCGGTGTCCAGGACGTCCAGCATGGAGGAGCGCACCAGCCGCATCAGGGCGGCGACCTGGAACCATCCGATGGAGAGAGCGGGGAGGATGTAGGACCCGATGCCCGCCTTGCCCGATGTGGGAACCAGTTCCAGGTTAACGGCGAAGATCCACATGAGTACCAAGCCCAGCCAGAAGGCGGGTAGAGATTGCCCCGTCAACGCGAGGACTTTGCCCACGTAATCGAAGATGGTGTCCTTTTTCACGGCGGACAACACGCCCACGGGCACCGCGATTACGGTGGCGACCGCCAGCGCGAGGCCGGCCAGTTGGGCCGTGGCCGGCAGACGGGTGAATACGAGGTTAATGGCTTGCTGATCACGGTGCTTGATCGACTCTCCGAAGTCTCCCTTCAGGGCGTTGCCGAGGAACTTGAAATACTGAATGTAGATCGGTTTATCCAGTCCCCAAGCGGCCCGTACGCGCTCGGCGTCCTCTACGGTGGCTTCCAGGGGCAGCAACACGTCGAGCGGATCTCCGGCGATACGCGCCAAGCTGAACACGATGACGGTGAGCACCAACAACGCCAGAATGGACTGGATGATGCGTATCAGTATGTAGCGTTGCACGTTGAGCTACCTCTGATGATTGTGTAGGGGCGAATCCGATTCGCCCCTACGTGCTACACGGGGTATGTTGGCCTACTGGCCGGCGGTGGTGATGTACTCCGTGTGGGTGATGGCGGTGTTGATGTTGCCGGGCCAGATGAACTCGCCGACCTCGGAGGGGTTGATGGCGATCTGGCTGGGCAGCCAAACGATGGGAACCTCTGCGTAGAGGTCGAACTTGATGTCGCCGGCCTGTCGCAGCGCGTTGGCTTTGACTTCGGGGTTGACCGCCGTGATGGCCTCCACGTAGAGCTCGTCGAGCGCGGGGTCGGGGACGATGCGCTGGAATCCCTCAGGGCCGCTGCGGTTGTAGAAGCGCAGTGTCACCTCGGCGGGTCGCATGGTGCCGCGGATGGGCGCGATGGTGCCGTGGGTCTTGCCGGGCCGGTAGAAGTCGGCGCGGAAGCGGGCCCACTCCATCTCCTCGGCCTCGACGTCGATTCCGATGTCGCTGAGGTAGGTGATAGCGGCCTCGGCCATGGGGATCATTTCCGGAACGCCGGAGAGTTGGGTGATGATGAGCTTGAGGGGATAGTTCTCGTGTCCGGACTCAATGATGAGTTCGCGGGCGCGGTCGGGGTCAAACCCGTACTTGCTGTCGAACTCCTCGGACCACCGGGCGTTCCAACCGGGCAGGCTGGGATGGAAACCCCAAACCGGGTGAGGGGAACCGAAACCGCTGAACAGGGTCTGGTTGATCTCATCGCGGTTGATGGCCCGGTTGATGGCCTCGCGGACGCGGACGTCCAGATGAGGGTCGGTCGGGTCATGGAACGGGCTGAGCGGGGAGTAGATTCCGCCCATCACGAATGCCACCTGGATGGAGGGCAGTTCGCTTTCGACGATGATCATTCCGCCGTCTTTGGCCTCGGTGTGGAGGTCGCGGTTGACCTCAGCGATCTGGACCTGGCCGGTGAGCAGGTTCGCCAAGCGGGTGGCCGGCTCCGGCGTGTTGATCTGCTCCAGCTCGGACCAGAAGGGAGTCTGGCGCCAGTGGTCTTCAACGCGGGAGTACAGGATGTTTCCGCCCACGCCCAGGGTGCGGCTCTCAAACTGCCAGGGGCCGTTGCCGGCCGGCTTCTCTATGTAGCCCGGCTCGCCCTCGGCGTCCCACTGGGCCTTGCTGTACATGAAGTAGTTGCCCTGTTGCGCGGAGACGACGAAGTCCATGGCGGCTTCGGGGCGCAGCAGGTTGAATTCCACGGTGTGGTCGTCAACCACGCGGATGTTTTCGAACAGGATGTCGCCAGTCTCTCCGAACAGCCCACGGAACAGGCCGGTGTCGGTTGCGATAGCCTCTTCACCGATAATCAGGGCAGCGGAGTGAGGTACGTCGTGGGCGGTGAAATCGCCCCAGTCGCCGTGGAAGGGGATGCCCTCCCTCAGCCGGAACGTCCACTGGGTGCCGTCAGCCTTGGAGATTTCCCATTCCGTGGCGAGACCCGGCTGCAGCGATCCGTCGAAGCGGTCGGTGTGAACCAGGGGCTCGGTGAACGGACGCACCTGGGCGTTGGCGGAGGTGGTGGTGCCCAGCCAGCCGCGAACCAGTTCCTGCACGGGCGGCGTTACCGCGATGCTAAGGCGACCGCCGACTACTTCCGACTGCTGCATGGCAGAGGGTGTGTTGGTCGGACGCGGCGTAGCGGTGGCTACGATGGTGGGCGCCGGAGCGGCCGGCTGCTGTTGCTGCTGCTGTTGAGCGGGGGCCTGTTGCTGTGCGGCCGGGGGCTCAGTGGCGGCCGGTTGCGCCGGGGCGGCCTGCTGTTGCTGAGCGGCCGGTGCAGCCTGTTGCGGCGCCGGGGCTGTGGTGTCTTCCGCCGCTCCTCCGCAAGCGATGCCGACCACCAAGAGCAGCGATGCTGCGATGGCTAGCGCGATCGTTGATCTGAGCACTGTCTTTCCTCCTGGGGAACACCGCACTGGGCGGATTCCGTTTCGTCGTGGATCTCCAGACACGCTGGCACAAAGTACGGGGCATTATAGGCGAAAGAATTTGCAAATGCACCATAGACAATCGAGATCACACCAAACACACGTGGGCCCTTGTCCGGGGCACAAAATCGCTCAGTCAACACCCCGTTTCGGCGGCGAAATCCGTTGGCAGACAGGGGGTTCTGGCGCGGGAGGTTGATGCCCCGAGACAAGGCCGGAGGTAGCGATAGGGGTAGCTCCTGCCCCTGATCAGTCGCGTTCCAAAGGGGCCAGGGAGACCAGGAGGCGTTTGAGGCCCACGTCGCCACCGAACTCGATGGAGGCCTGCTCGGTTTCGCCTTCGCCCTGGACTTCCTGCACGACGCCTTCGCCAAAGACGCGATGGCGGACTATTTCGCCGACAGTGAGCGGAGTGCGCCTGGGTTGTGGAGAGCGGACGGACCGGCTGGACTCCCACTCGGTCAGCTTTTCGTCGATGTTGCCGCGCAGGCGGCCGCGGGTGGATTGTCCGGACGCGCCGTCGCCATCGCCAAGGCGGGTGCGGGTTTCGCGGCGGCGAGTGGCGTAGTCGCCGCCGATGACGGCGTTTTCGTTGCGTCCGGGACGGTCGCCGGACCCGGTGAGGGAATACGCGCCGGCGCGAGTACCGGCGGGTCGATCCACCGCCGGAGTCGCCATAACGTCGTCCGGGATATCCTCAAGGAAACGGGACGGCAGCGAAACGCCGCCGGCGGACGGGTAACGGCGACGGAACGCCCTCAGCAGATACAGCCGTTCCTTAGCGCGAGTCATGCCGACGTAGCACAGCCGCCGTTCCTCCTCGATCTCCTTGAGGGTGTCCATTGAGCGGCTGTGGGGAAGCAGGCCCTCCTCCATGCCGGCCATCATGACCACCGGAAATTCGAGGCCCTTGGCCTGGTGCAGGGTGATGAGGGTCAGAGCGTCCTCGGAGTGCTCGTATTGGTCCACGTCGGAGACCAGGGACACGCGCTCCAGGAACGCGCTGAGGCCGTCGATGCTGCCGTCGCCCGGAGGGCCGTAATCCTCGGCCAGGCCACGGAGTTCCAGGATGTTCTCCCAGCGTTCGTCGCCGTCGTCCTGGGCGTGAATGTGCTTGGCGAGGCCGGACATGTCGAGGACACGGTCGAGGAGATCGGCGACGGGCAACTCGCGGGCAGCATCTCCGAGGCGGTCGAGGGTCACCGAGAGGCTGGCGATGGAGCGGGCGGCGCGGGCGGTGACGTCGATGGGGCAGGGACGCTCTTCGGCGCGGGCGGCGGCTACGTCCCGCATGGCGGCGCGGGTGGTCATGCCGTTGCGGGCGGCGTAGGCGGTCAACACCTGGACGGTTTTGGCGCCGATGCCCCGCGGCGGCGTGTTGATGATGCGCTGCAGGCTGACTTCGTCGCCGGGGTTGTAGATCACCCGCAAGTAACACATCGTGTCCTTGATTTCCTTGCGGTGGTAGAAACGGACGCCGCCCACCAGGCGGTACGGGATGCCCTGTCGCATGCACTGGTCTTCGAAGGCGCGGCTCTGGGCGTTGATGCGGTACATGATGGCGCAGTCGCCGGAGCGGAACTGGTTGGACCGGGAGAGGCGGGACACCTCGTCGATGGCCCAGGCAGCCTCGTCCTCTTCGCTGTACGCCTCGTGCAGGGTCAGACGGTCTCCGTCTGGGTTGTTGGTGAAAAGCTCGCGTTCGATGCGTTCGCGGTTGGACCGGATCACGTTGTCGGCGGCGTTGAGGATGTTCTTGGTTGAACGGTAATTTTCGCCGAGGCTGATTACGGTGGCGTTGGGGAAGTCGCTCTGGAAACTCAAGATGTTGCGAATGTCGGCGTTGCGCCAGGAATAGATGCTCTGGTCGGGGTCGCCGACGACGCAGAGGTTCTGATGGGGTCCGGTCAGCAGGCGGGCGAGGCGGTACTGGGCGACGTTGGTGTCCTGGAACTCGTCGATCAGCAGGTATCGGTAGCGGTCGTGGTACTGGGCCTGGACCTCGGGCGACGTTTCCAAGAGTTGGGCGGTGCGCATCAGCAGGTCGTCAAAATCCAGGGCGTTCTGGCGAGTCAGCGCCTCCTCGTAGTAGCGGTAGACGCGGGCGCAGACGTCGACCCAGTGGGCGCCATACTCGTCGTCGGCGTCGTAGGCGGACTGAGTCATCTGGCGGGAATCGTGGAGGCTGCTCTTGGCGGCGGAGATGCGGGACAGCAGGGCGCGCGGGTTGTAGCTGCGGGGGTCGATGTCGGCGAGTTGCATGGCCGACTTGATGGCGTCGGTCTGGTCATCCTGGTCGTAGATGGTGAAATTGCGGTCGAGTCCCACGCGCTCACCGTGGCGGCGGAGGATGCGGGCGCAGACGGCGTGGAATGTGCCCATGGTTACCGCCTCGCCTGAGCCGAGCATCAGGCGGTCGAGGCGTTCGCGCATTTCGCGGGCGGCCTTGTTGGTGAAGGTTACGGCGAGGATGCGCCAGGGCGCGACGCCACATTCCTCAACGAGGTAGGCGATGCGGTGGGTGATGACGCGGGTCTTGCCAGATCCCGGGCCGGCGACGATCAGCAGCGGGCCATCGGTGGATAGGACGGCCTGCTGCTGCGGTTCGTTGAGTCCCTGGAGGATGGCGGGAGAGCCGGCGCGCTGGGAATCGCGAGACGGAGGGTCGGAGGCGAACGCGGCAATTTCCGATTCATCCCAATAGGGAGATGAGGCGGGTTCTTCCCAGTATGGCGACGATGCCGGCCCGTCGTTGCGGGCAGATTGATTATCGGAGAACTGGGCCTGGAGGGACATGACCGGGCGATTATAGCATCCATGTGCTTGCGCGCCGGGGTTGACCAACGGCGAATGATCTCCTGACAGGGTTGAGCGAATCCCAATTTCGTACGCCGGCGTCTGGTAAAATGAGTGAGACTGCCGCGCGGAGAGGTGGCCGAGTGGTTGAAGGCGCCGGTCTCGAAAACCGGTATACCCCTCTGGGGTATCGCGGGTTCGAATCCCGCTCTCTCCGCCATATTAAAATCGTGAATCGGCCAAATCAACGGCCATTTCCTACTCACATCAGGTAGGAAATGGCCGTTTTCATGTCCGGTAATGTCCACTAAAATCCGGCTACATCCGCCAAAATAGTGGTATAGTAATGGTATAGCAGGGAACCAGACCTCATGACCTCGAAAAGCAAACGAAACGCCCTTTCCGCGGTTTTCGTCCAGTCGGCCCATGAGACAGGTACGTACTCGGACGGCGGTGGCCTCAATCTCCGGGTGGAGAAATCCGGGGCCAAGTATTGGTTTCAACGGGTTACCATAGACGGGAAGCGGCGGAATCTGGGCCTCGGTGGCTATCCCACGGTTTCGCTGGCGGAAGCGCGCAAAGCCGCTTTGCTCAATACCCGGATGATCCGAGAGGGCCGCGACCCTCTGGCGGAAAAGAGGGACGCGATCGCGGCTCGGCAGAGACCACCGACGCCGACATTTGCCGAAGCGGCCAGGGTCGTAATCGAAATGCGGCGACCGACCTGGTCCAACGCGAAACACGCTGCCCAATGGAGCAGCACGCTCGAGACGTACGCGTTCCCCAAGATAGGCTCCAAGCTGGTCACCGACATCACCACGGCGGATATTTTGGCGGTCCTAACCCCGATATGGACGCGAAAAACCGAGACGGCGAGCCGGGTACGCCAGCGCATGGAGACGGTGCTGGACTGGGCGGTTGCCCAAGGCTACCGTAACGACAATCCCGCCAATCGTTCAATTACGAAGGTACTGCCCAAGATGCCGCGCACCAAGCAACACCATCCGGCGTTGCATTACAGCGCTGTTCCGCAAGCGCTGGAAAAGGTGAGACAGTCTACAGCGGACACAGTCACCAAGTTGGCGTTCGAGTTTCTCCTGCTGACGGCTGCTCGCAGTGGTGAGGTCAGGCTCGCTTGCTGGGATGAAATCGACTGGACCGAGCGGAAATGGACAGTGCCGGCTGAACGGATGAAAGCACGCCGCGAACACCAGGTGCCGCTGGCCGTCAGATCGATCGAGGTGCTCCGACAGGCTGAAGAGCTGGCCGACGTATCATCTGATTTGGTGTTCCCCGGTCTGCGGGGCAAACCGTTGTCGGACATGGTCTTCACGGCGATGTTGAGACGGTTAGACATACTGGCTGTTGCCCATGGGTTCCGCAGCAGCTTCAAGGACTGGTGCATGGAGTGCACTGATGTCAGATGGGAGGTCGGCGAGACGGCGCTGGCGCACAACCTGGGCAATTCTACTGAACAGGCGTATGCGCGGACCGACCTCTTCGAACTACGACGGTCTCTGATGGAAGCATGGGCCGCTCATTTGGCGGGCCGCAACGCCGCGGATCAGTTCGAACCCTCGAGCAATCCAAACGTTTTAAACTGGCACCCATTGTCAGATTGACCGTGCATGTGAGCGTCTATCTCAATATGCCCCGATATTCCGGGGCTCAGATTATCTGATTTGTGAGCAACGAATCCCGGTGTTCATAGCATTCGGTCCTGTGAACCGCGTTGGCGGGCCAAGCATCGCGTAAATGTCGACTTGGGCAACGGGTCGACCGGTCGGCGGTAGGAACCACCTTCCGGCGAGTTCCACATAGGGCGCCCGGAAAACCTACTCAATTCATGGGCCAGGTGGTCAGGGCAACCGGTCTCGCGACGTGAAAGTTCACAGCATAGGTTGCGGCCTTTAGCCCAATTCCGACTACCCGGCTAAAATCGACGTACGCGTTGAACTGCGCCGAGGAGGTTCTCGATTTACCCCTGCGGTTTTTGTGCATGGTAGCGCCCGGTTCATTTGGGGGTTCGGAGCGGAGCCGCTGCGTTGGCTGGACAATATCGCTTGATTGACGCCCGCTAACAGACAGTGAGACCAGGTGGTTGCCGTTGAAGTCAAAGCGATTGCCGGCGTTTAGAGCCCAGGCGGACCAGGCCGCATCGCTGCACAGAGTCATGAGAACCAATAGGCCAACGATGATCGCGTCTCAGAGGGTGTGTGACAATTGGCGTAAGGTGCGCGGGTGATCCTTGGAATGAGACGACTGTTACGCGGGTGGGATAAGCCGGAAACCTTAGGCAAGCAATTTGACCGATACCCATTGGAAGGAATTGGCTCCTCTGTTGCCTCCCTGACACGGAAAGAGGCCATCCCAGAACCACTGACTTGTTCGATGTCGTGAACGGCATCCAGTACGTCCTGCGTGGCGGCATATCCCGATCCTTCTGAGGCGGACCCCCTTGGGGCACTGTTTGGTGGTACTTCCGCCACTGGCGGGATGACGTCACCTGGGAGAGGGTAGAGGGAGGTTTTGCGTTCCCGAGGTTGTGAAGCTGCCGTAGGATCGTCTACGTCCAGCGCGGCCATCATCGACAACCAGTCGGTGAAGACCACGGGAAAAAGCGGCCGCGGGGATACGACGCTGGTAAACGGGTAGCCGGCCGCAAACGGCCTGCCTGAGGCGGACTGCTGGCCGCGGAGGTCCACGACGCCAGCATCCAGGACCTGGACCGCGCCGAGCTGGTGTTGGCCAATCTGCCGGGTCGATTTCCCCGATTGCGGGTCATCTGGGCCAATGCCGGCTACGCTGTCCAGCTGGCGTCTTGAGTCTGGGCCACCGGCGGTTGGCTACCGGCCGTCGTGCGTAAGCCAGGCGAAACCCATACTGTCCAGGTGCTGCATAGACTATGGGCGGTGGAACGGACTCTGGCTTGGTTGAGCCGGAGCCGATGTTTGAGAAAGCACTGCTATGAGCGAACCGAAAGCAGTAAAGCCTGGGTGCATATCGTCATGGTCGACCTCATGCTCAGACACCTCCAACCTGCTTGAACTCATTTGTCTCACACGCGCTCAGGATTTTAACCTTACCGTTCGGCGCGGGAGACGGTAACGCTTCCTACCACACTGCCTGAATAGCGTGGTGAATAGCAAGAAAGCCCCGATCGAGAATCGTGGTCGTAGTCGGTGCGGGCTTGGCTGGTGCGGAGGGTCTGCGTTCGAAGAGTTGCGTTGCAACGGACTGTGTAAGTTTCAGTAAGAGCGCGGATCCGTGCTTGGCGACATCTGCGCGCCAACTCCGGTCAAATTACTGGACCATCCGGTTGGTGCGATGCGAAGAGCCGCCACCTGACGCCCTCGCGACGAGATGACGGGAACGTCACCGACACGTTTCCTCCATCTGGCTAATGATTTTGGTGGGACTCCTTGATGAGGCGGCAGCATGGCAGAAATTTCGCGCTGGTCTGGGCAATTGACCAACGACCGCGCTGTGGAATCCGGTGGCCCGGTTTTTATCGTGCGACACGGCAAATTCCCGAGAAAATTTGCGCCGGCAGGGAGGAAAATCCCGGAGCACCCAATGACGTGCCCTAGGATGTCACTGAACCCAGGCGCGACCCGCACCCGATGGATCACGAGCGTTGACATCATGAGTAGCTATCAGACCTTGGCTGGGCTTTCCGCATTTCAAGCGGCGTAAGCGAGGGAGTCCACCATTCGTCGGTACAGAGCGACGGGGAATTCCTGCGTGTCGGGGTTGCCGGCCGACAGTGAGAAATCTTCCGATGCCAGCCAGAGGTGCCGACGCACCAGGGCGATGGCGTCCACGAAAGTTGGCGATGGTTTGTCGTACCAAGCGGCGGTGCGCGGGGTCATCGAATGTTGTTTTTGCAACGAATGGGCGGCCAGGGTGGTCCAGGAGAAGAGGCCCAGCAGCGCGGGCGTGGTGCGGGCGATGGCCAAGTCGGACCACTGGCGCTGGGTCTCCATGCCCAGGTGGGTTCGCGCCTCCTGAAAGGTGACTTCGAGTTGCCAGCGCAGGACAAACCACTCCCGGATCTGGGTCGGGTTCGCCAACGGGTCGGTGCAGAGGAGGGCTTGGGGATCGAAAGCGCCTTCGGGATCTCGGACCAGCACCCAGCGAATGGTCACCGCCGGTTTGCCCGAGCTGTACCAGACCGCGGTTTGGGAGGTAAGTTCCAGCGTGCGGATGGTGCCGTCGTACCACGCCACGGCGGCGACGGTCCAGGCCACATGGTCCTGGTCCAGGATGGTTTTCAGCGACGGTCGCCGCTGGCCTTTCAGGGCTGACCGGCCTTTCTGACCTGGCGGCCGAGGCGGCGCTGGCGCGTAGAGAGCGGCGTCCAAGCGCAGTCTGGCGATGAGGGTAACGGGTTCACGAAGGGATTGGCAGCAGTGGAGCAGATCCAGCACGGCGTAGCCGTTATCCCCCACCAGCACGAGAGTCCGGTGGGGCAGCCAGCGACGCAGCTGAATGACCATTTGCCGGGCCCAATCGGTGAGCTTCTTGTGCCGGCGTCCCTGCTGCTGGTAGTACCGAGAGGAAGGGGCCAGCACCGTGAGCACCGGCAGCGCCCAGTGGCGTCCCGCCCACGGCACGTGGCCCAGCCACATCAGGGAGATCCAGCGCAGGCCACTGGCCTTGACCAGTTGATGGCGGCTGGAACGCACCGCGTCCCGGTAGATGCCTCGTGCTTTGATCTTAGCGCCCCGACGCCGCTCCAGGGTTTCGTCGATGCCGAAGACCAAGGGGCCGTCGCCCCGATCCAGATGCTGGAGCAAAAGCAAGAGCAGGACGCGGGCCACCGCGCGGGACGACCACACCGCCCGATTGAGCACCTCGTGGTAGCGGGCGTAGTCGCGCTGGTCGCTGCGGCCCATGACGCGCAGCGCTGCTGCCACGGTGCGTTGACCTGTGGTCAGGATCGCGCCCACCAGCAGGAGTTGAGCCTTCTGCCAAGTGGGGTTGGTGAACAGAATTGCGAAGGGGGAGAGTATCGGTACAATGGCATTGGGCAGGGTGTGCATGGCTGGACCTTCAGTGACGTTTGGGTCAGGCCAGCTTACCCTGTCCTTTTACTTTTCTAAGAATGCGTAAAGTCTAGGCAAGGGCCGCCAGGTGCCGGTAAAACTTGGCTCTCCAAGCGACTTGCCTACGCGTTGATCGGTAGCAAAGACGACGGCAGGGCCAGGCAGGTCCAGTTCCACCCGAATCTTTCCTACGAGGATTTTGTTCGCGGCTGGCGACCCGACGGTGAAGGTGGGCTTGTTCTCGCTGATGGCCCGTTCCTGAAACTGTCGGAAGATGCTCGTGAGGACCCCGATGGCAAGTACGTAATGGTCATCGAGGAAATCAACCTCGGCAACCCGGCCTCAATATTCCGGGAACTGCTGACCCTGCTGGAAGCCGACAAGCGTAGTCCCAACGACGCCTTGGCCCTGGCCTACCCGCGCGAAGATGGCGAGCGGTTCCACATCCCACCCAACGTGTATGTCGTGGGCACCATGAACCTCGCCGACCGCTCACTGGCGTTGGTGGACTTCGCCCTGCGCCGCCGCTTCGCTTTCTTCGATCTGGAACCGCAACTCAACGATACCTGGCGGGAATGGGTGCAGGAAGAGTGCGGCATCCCCGACAACTTGCTGGACGACATCGCGGAGCGGATTACTGCTCTGAACGACCAAATCACCGCCGACCGCAACCTCGGCCCACAGTTCCGCATCGGCCATAGCCATGTCACTCCGCCGCCCGATACTCGGATTGACGACCCTCAGCAATGGTTCACGGAGATTGTCGAAACCGAAATCACCCCACTGCTGCGCGAATACTGGTTTGATGATCCGAACCGGGCGGAAGAAGAATCTCAAAAACTCCTGAGCGGCTTGTGACCCTGCAATCTGACACGCCGGTAACCGGCTTCATCGGCAGAATCCCGGTACGCAACATCTGGCTGCTGTTGCTGTATGCTTCTCAACTCTACCGCGAACTACCGGCGTCCCGCCGTGTCGAGTTGGAAGAAGCGCCGGATGACATACCCGATCTGGTCGCTGAAATCCTCGCCAACGCCGTCGAACGCCGGCTGCGACGTAACCTCACCGCCGGCTACCAACGACGGCAGGCCGACCTGAACCGGGTGCGCGGACGCATCAACCTGCTCCGCACCGAACGCCGCCAACTGCTCCAGCGTGCCCGTGTCGCCTGCGTTTTCGACGAACTGACCACTGACACGCCCCGCAATCGCTACGTCAGGGCCGCGTTGACCCATGTCGCCGGCGTGGTCAGAGGACCCCATCTGCAACATCGCTGCCGCGACCTGGCCCTCCGTATGGAAATGGCCGGCGTAACCGGCTATATGGATTCCAACCAGGCGCGAAAAACCGCGCCGCTCGCTAACGCCGGCTGGGTGGACTCCCACGAGCGGCAGATGCTCGCGGCGGCCCAATTGGCTTTGAATCTCCACATCCCGACCGAGCAAGCTGGCCGCAGCCTGCTGCCCCTCGCAGACCGGAGGGAACGCCGGGGGTGGGAATTGTACGAAGACGCCGTAGCCGGCTTCTACAAAGTGGTACTCACGGAATGGGGATGGCGAGTTCGAGCGCAAAGCGGAATTACTTGGCCGATAGAAAACCCGACTCCCGGCCTGCCAGTGATGATGCCGGGGATGACGCGCGACATGGTTATGGAACATAGGAACCGTCGCATCATCATCGACACCAAGTTCACGTCAATAGTTACAGCGGGCCAGTACGGAAACGAAACGTTCAAGAGCGGCAACATCTACCAACTGTATGCCTACCTGCGTACCCAGGAAAACTGCGACGACCCTCCGTCCTTGCACTCCACCGGCGTCCTCCTCTACCCATCTCTGGGAGCCGATTACGACGAATCCACCAATATCCAAAGCCACCGGATCCGCTTCGCTACTGTTGACCTCGCCGCCGACAGCAAAACGATCCGCGAGCAACTACTGCGGATCGTTCCAGGCGCCCTACCGGACGCGACTAGCTGAACCTAGGTCTGGAGTCGTCGCCACTGCTCCCGTCGTCCGCTGTGTCGTCGCGCAGGCTGCGGCGACGCGAGCGCGGGCTTCGCTCGGGTGCCTCTTCGGCCGACGTATCCGGAGTAGGTTCCGGTTGCGCTTCGGGAGCCGTGCCGTTGGTGTCCGTGACCGTGGATTCCACCACGTCCGATGCCGGTCCGCCTTCGCCTGCTTCATCCGGCTGTGGAGCGTATTGCGGGTTGGCTCGCCAGAAGTCGTGGACTGCGCCGTCCAGGTAACGGTGCATCTCCTCTGGTTCGCGTACCTGGAGCGGTATACGCCGTCGGTTGTTGGTGTAAACCCGCAACGGATCACCCATGAACCCACGGTCCAGCACAACCTCTCGTATGTCGCTGAAGTGTATCATCCGGCGCCGCGGCATCCCGAACATGATGATGAGTGCATCAGAATAGACGCGGTACTGGCGCGGCGAGGTAAGCCAGGAATATGCGCCGACGCCCAGTCCGACAATCACCAACAGCCACGCGCTGCCTCTATTGGTCGATTCGTTGGCGGGACTAGTTCCTTCCGGCTGAGCGCCCTCGGAGTTCGCCGCGCTTTCGTTGCTACCGCGGGGACTGCATGCTGCCGCCAGCGGGTCAAACCCCGCGGCTTGCAGTAGGCCCAGCACTATCACCACCAGTGCCAGGATCAAGGTCAGGTTGAAACGTACTCTACTGGGAGCCCAATAAATCAGCGTCGTTTCGGGCTGCTGCATTTCGATATTGCACCTGTCGTGTTTTGGGGTAGCCAACGCGTTCAGGTTAAAGCCCCGGAACGCCGCCCGATATGTTACCACACCACTGTTCCGAGACCCCAGGGTCTTGTATCTTGACGGTGAAACGGTAGCGTGGTGGACAACGGTGCGGCAGACCGGCAGGGCCCTGGTCCGTGGAGGCCGATCGAAAGCATGGGTCGCCGCACTGTCTCCTAAAGAGCCCGAACAGTTGCCTGGGTTAGCCAAGCCCGCATAGTGCAAGAACGGGCCATTATTTGATCGGGGGGTGCTTCATGAGTGCAGAGGCTATTTACGTGGGCATTGACGTGTCTCAGGAACGGCTGGACGTGGCGGTGCGGCCCGCTGGCGACAGTTGGGGAGTGGGTTACGACCAGCCCGGGTTGGAGCAGTTGGCCGCTGAGTTGGCGGAGTTGGGTCCAGCAGCGGTGGTTTTGGAAGCCACCGGCAACCTGGAGGTTCCGGCGGTGGCGACGCTGGCGTCGGCGGGTCTGCCGGTGGTGGTGGTCAATCCCCGGCAGGTGCGGGACTTTGCCAAAGCCACCGGCCGGTTGGCCAAGACCGATGCCCTGGATGCCCAGGTGTTGGCCCATTTCGCTGAGGCGGTGCGTCCGGCCCAACGTCCGCTGCCCGATGCTCAAACCCAGGAACTGGCCGCGCTGACCACTCGGCGCAACCAGGTGATCACCATGCTGGTTGCCGAGAAGAACCGCCTGGGCCGGGCCACGGCTGGGGTACGTCCCAGCATTCAGGCCCACATCGCCTGGCTGGAGCGGGAACTGGACGACCTGGAACAGGGTCTGAGACAGAGCATCAGGCGAAGTCCATTGTGGCGTGAGCGGGATGACCTGCTGCGTTCCGTTCCGGGCGTTGGGGAACAACTTTCCCTGACCCTGATGGCGTACCTTCCGGAACTGGGCGCCCTGGATCGCAAGCAGATCGCGGCCCTGGTGGGCGTGGCGCCCATCAACCGGGACAGCGGCAGAATGCGGGGCCGGCGGTCGGTTTGGGGTGGCCGTGCCCGGGTGCGCGCTGTCCTTTACATGGGCGCCCTGGTGGGCAGTCGGCACAACCCAGTGATCCGGGACCTGTACCAGTCCGCCTCTGGCGGACTGGCAAGCCGAAGAAGCTCGCGCTCACTGCGTGCATGCGCAAACTGCTGACCATTCTCAACGCCATGGTCAAGAGCGGCCAGCGCTGGAACCCGACCACTGTCACCCCTTGACAGCCAAGACAGTTGCTTTCGATTATTTGATATGAGCGCCGATCAAGGTTAGGGGACGTGACGGGTGTACGGCGCAGCGACGCAGGGCGGCGGCGATATTGGTTTCGCCAGCCAATCTCATCACACTGATGGTCAGGTTGCGCAGGGCTGCCATGACCTGGGGCGCCGAGCCGGTGCGCACCTGAGAGCGGTCTTCATCGAAAGTAACATCCCTGACCCAGTGCACTCGGTTCTCGATGCCCCAGTGTCCCCGCCACAAGGCGAGGAGCCTTGGCTAGACTTTGCGCAAAATTTAGAAAAAGTATAAAGACAGGGTAAGCTGGCCTGACCCCACTTTCGACGGAAAGGCCCGACCATGCTCACCCTGCCCGATGCCATTGTACCGATACTCGCTCCCTTCGCAACGCTGTTCACCAACCCGACCTGGCAGAAAGCCCAGCTCCTGATGGTGGGCGCGATTCTGGCCACCGGTCAGCGCACCGTGGCCGCGGCCCTCCGTGTCATGGGGCGCAGCGACCAGGACGACTACGCCCGCTACCACGAGGTGCTCAATCGGGCGGTGTGGTCGCCCCGTGAGGCGGCCCGCATCCTGCTCCTGCTGCTGCTCCAATACCTGGATCGCGGCGACGGTCCGTTGATCTTCGGCGTGCGATCATTGACCAATCGGGAAACCCTGGAACGGCGTCGCGGCGCCAAGATCAGGGCTCGGGGCATCTACCGGGACGCGGTGCGTTCCAGTCGCCACCAACTGGTCAAGGCCAGTGGCCTGCGTTGGATCTCCCTGATGTGGCTGGGGCAGGTGCCCTGGGCGGGACGCCATTGGGCGTTGCCGGTGCTCACCGTGTTGGCGCCATCGTCGCGCTACCACCAGCAGCAGGGACGCCGGCACAAGAAGATCACCGACTGGGCCAGGCAGATGGTCATGTCCGCCTGAGGCGGACGCCGATGGCTGCCCCATCGCCCTCTGGTGCTGGTGGGGGACAACGCCTACGCCGTCCTCGATCTGCTCCACTGCTGCCAGTCGCTGCGTGAGCCGGTGACCCTCATCGCCAGGCTGCGCCTGGACGCCGCTCTCTACGCCCCAGCGCCCACGCGCCAGCCGGGTCAGAATGGCCGGCCAGCCCTGAAAGGTCCCCGGAGACCGTCGCTGAAAACCCTGCTCGAACAGGCCGACGTGCCGTGGACCGGCGCCGAAGTCTCTTGGTATGACGGCGCCACCCGCACCGTGGAACTCACCTCCCAGACCGCAGTGTGGTACCGCTCCAGCAAACCGGCGGTGACCATCCGTTGGGTGCTGGTCCGAGATCCCGAGGGTGCCTTCGATCCCCAGGCCCTGCTCTGCACCGACCCATCGGCGGACCCGACCCAGATCCTGGAGTGTTTTGTGCTGCGCTGGTCCGCCTCTGGCGGAAAGTCACCTTCCAGGAAGCGCGCACCCATCTGGGCATGGAGACCCAGCGCCAGTGGTCCGACCTGGCCATCGCCCGCACCACGCCGGCTCTGCTGGGCCTCTTCTCCTGGACCACCCTGGCCGCCCACGCCTTGCAGAAACATCATCCCATCTCCCAGCGTACCGCCGCCTGGTACGACAAACCATCGCCGACCTTCGTGGATGCCATCGCCCTGGTGCGTAGGCACCTGTGGCTGGTGTCGGAGGGTTTTTCACTGTCTGCGGCCAGCAACGATATGCAGGAACTCCCCACCACCCTGTACCACCGAATGGTGGACTCCCTCGCTTACGCCGCTTGAGATGCGCAAAGCCCAGCTTGGGGGACTGGCGTCGGCACGAGGCAGGCTGGTAACGGCATAGCCTATTTCTCGTCGGGTTTCCGCCTCCGGCGGATTGCGGCGGACGATGCGTTCCAGTCGGCACACCTGGGCCAGATGGGGCCAGTCGCTGTAGCCCACCAGCAGGTCGGAGGCCCATAACCTTCGCTGCTCTACGCGACCGCCGTGCTGGTCAACCTGCACCGCCTGGGCCGCTTCCAGTTCCTCATCCCAGATGGCCGTGATGTCCTCCAGCAGGGTGGGCTGGTTGGCCTTTACCGCAAAGAAGTAGTGCCCCCTTGGTCCACCACCCGCTGGCACACCTCCCGCTGGGTGAACTGGGCATCGCCCGTTACCACCAGACCTTCCAGGTCCAACTGTCCCAGTAAGCCCTCCACCGCGTCCAACTCGTTCCGCTTCTCACCCACCGCCTGCTGACCCACCACGATCCCCGCCTGATGGGCGTACGCCGCCACCAGATGCACTCCGGGCAACTGATCACCGTGGATGCCCCTGAGCGCCTTACCGTCAATGGCAACCGCCTCTCCTTCAGTCAACCCGCGCTCCTGCAGCCATTGCCCTAACTCCCGCTCAAAGGCCGCTCGGTCCAGCCTACTGAACACCTGATGCAGCGTGGACACGCACGGCGTCCGCTCCCGGGTGAACCCCAAGGCCTTCGACACTTCCTGACCCTGGTCTCGCCCCCACTGGCTGATGGCATACAGACTGCGCGCGCCACACAGCATGGCGCACACCGCCAATCCTAAAATCGCCCCCAAAGGATGCCCCTTCCCATGGACGCTGCGCGGATCCGGCACCCTCCCCAACGCCTCCATCAACGACGTTCCATCTTGTGCTACCGGCCCTGACACCATTGGACACCCCCAAACCTGCGGATGCCCTGACCCTACATTCCATGCTCATTCCCTTCCAAGCTCACTCCCGCACCAGTTTCCACAATAATCGAAAGACCCTGTCCGAGACCCCCCGTTGCTTGACCGTCGCCGGTTGTGATGCCAGAATTGACGCGCTACAAAGCAGTCTATCCACGCAGCGCACAGGAGGCGACGGTCATGCTGATTTGCAAGTTTCGCACGGGAGACCGGATTGCTCACGGAATAGTTGACGGCGATACGGTACTCGAGGTCCAGGGCGGCCTGTTTGACGGTCTGAAAGAGTCGGGCAGCAAATATGCGCTCAGCTCGGTCAAACTGCTGGCGCCGGTGATTCCGCCGACTTTCTATGCTGCCGGAATCAACTTCCCCGAACACGTCACCTGGGCCGCGCACATGCGTGGCGAGGAACCCAACCTGCCCAAGAAGGCGGACGTCGGATACCGTGCGGTCAACGCCCTGACCGGCCAGGGGGATCCGATCATGGTCCCGGCCGACGCCACCGAGGAGCTCCAGTACGAAGGCGAAGTTGTTGTCGTCATCGGCAAGGAATGTCGCAACGTCAGCCAGGACGAAGCCTTGGATTATGTGTTTGGCTACACCATTGGCAACGACGTCAGCGAACGGTATTGGCAGCGCAATGACCGCACCATGTGGCGGGCCAAGAACACCGACACCTTCAAGCCCATGGGCCCGTGGATCGCAACCGATATTGACCCCGACTCGCTCCACGTCACCATCCAGGTCAACGAACGCGTGGTGGGCGAATACGACCTGAAAACCGCCATATTCGGCGTGCGGGAATACATCAGCGACATGAGCAAATACCTGACGCTGGTTCCCGGAGACATCCTTTGGATGGGTACCGACGGCGCGACCGAGAATATGAAGGACGGCGACGTGTGCGACATCACCGTCACCGACATCGGCACCCTGAGCAATCCGGTGGTGTGGGGCAAGTAGAGGCGTCCCTGCGCTAACCCACCCTTCCAACAGAACCATGGCAAGTTCCGGCGACCTGTTGAGTTGCCCGCGTTGCGGCGCTCACTACGCGCCGGAGCACCGCTTTTGTGGGTCGTGCGGCGCGGAGGTCGCTTCCGCTGATCCTGTTCAACGCGTCCGACCCCCACCGTCCCCGCCCCCACCCGAGCCGGATACACGGCGTTCGGAGGACCTAGACCGACTGGCCGGCGCACCATACGACCCATCGCCCGATGTGAGTACGGCCCGCGCCAGGAACCTGGACGACGCCGTCCCGTACTACATACCGACCAACCGGGTCGTTCTTCTAACGGTGCTCAGTTCGGGGCTTTACGTTTTCTATTGGATGTACGTCACCTGGCGACAGTACCGCGACTATACCGGTGAGGTCGCCTATCCCTTCTTCCATGCGCTGTGTCTAGCGGTCCCGATCTATAATCTTTTCCGGCTGCACGCTCACATGCGCGTGTATCAGGAAATGATGGACGTACGTGGGGTGCCCAGCACGCTGAGCCCGATGCGCGCCGTCTTGATCTATCTCGGGGTGGTGTTGCTTGGATTAGTGTCATTTATGCTGCCCGCCGAAGGTGCGTTGACTCCATCCCAGCAGGGCGCTTTCGTGGTGATCAACATCGGCCAGACCGTGTTGTTGGCGTGGATGATGTGGCATGCGCAGACGAACTTCAATCGCCTGTGGCAGCATTATCTGGGAGCCCGATTGGGCTCCACACCGCTGGCTCCGGCGGAGGTGGCTATCACCATCTTGGGTTGTGTTTTCGGATGGGGGATGTTGGCGGTAATACTCATCGACCCAACCTTGCTGCCAGCGGACACCCCAGTAGGTTCGTGAACTAATACTTTAATTTTCGTCTATTTCGATTTTCTTGTGATACACCGCCCCGGCCGGGATCGTCTCGCCCCGACCGGGTCAAATTTCAAGCGTAAGTGCAACCCGTGGGCACCCAATCGGGGTCGGGTTCAATAACGAAACAAGGTTGAATTTGAAATGGTTTGGGTGATCGTCGTCTTCGGCGTGTATTTCGTCATGCTGATCGCGATAGCGATTGCGGGCATGCGGCGTATGCGGAACATGTCCGAGTACGTGTTGGGGGGCCGCCGGCTCAGCAGCGTCACCGCCGCCCTGAGCGCAGGTTCTTCGACCACCAGCGCCTGGACCATGTTGGCCCTGCCGGCGTTGGCATTCACCAATGGCGCTGTCGAAATCTGGGTCCCGGTCGCCATAGTCGCGGGCGTGTGGCTGAGTTGGACGTTCATCGCCGGAAGATTGCGCCGCTACACCATCGCCGCCGGAGATGTCCTCACCATCCCCGAGTTCCTGGAGGTCAGGTTCGCTGACCCTACGGGCATACTGAGAACTTCCGCGGCGCTGATCACCATCCTGTTCGTAGTTTTCTACGTCAGTTCAGGGTTGGTAGGAGGCGCGAAGTTGCTGGAAACGATTTTTGGCTTGGATTACGTCCCGGGCGTGATCCTGACCTTGATCGCCATCGCGTCTTACACGTTGATCGGCGGCTTCATGGCCGTGTCCCGCACTGACGTCACTCAGGCAATGATGATGCTGACCAGCCTGCTGATCATGGTGGTGTTTCTGGCGATTTGGACCGAAAATCCATTGCTCCACATCGGACAATATTCCTCCAATTGGCTCAATCCTTTCAATACCTCCGACGGTTCACCAGTCAAGATGGCCGCAATTTTATCCATGGCCGGCTGGGCCGTGGGTGGTCTGGGAGCCCAACGGATCCTGCAGCGGTTCATGGCTTTGCAGCGGGACGATCAGGTTGCCAAAAGTCGACGCATGTCCGTCGCGTGGATCTCGTGTGTTTTCTTGCTGGCGGTTTTGTTGGGCGTGGTGGCCCGGCCTGCTCTTGCGGACATCGGTCTGTTGGGTCAGGCGGCGGACCCCGAGCGGGTCTACCTGGTGATGTCCGAGGTGTTCTTCCACCCGGTGGTCACCGGCGTTTTGCTGACCGCAGTGATCGCGGCGGTGATGAGCACTGCGGACTCGCAGCTCCTGCTGGCGTCCGCGGTCGCTGCGGACGACCTGCCCATTATCAAAGACGTCACCTATCGGGTGTCGGGCAACGCGCGCGTATGGTTGGGCCGCTCGCTGCTGATCCTGATCGGGGTCGTGTCGGCGCTGGTGTCCATCTACTATCCCGGCTCCATCTCCAACCTGGTCAGCTACGCCTGGGGCGGTATGGGCGCGGCTTTCGGACCCGTGACGCTGCTGGCCCTCTATTGGCGCAGGTTCAACGCGTGGGGAGCCGCAGCGTCCATTTTGGCCGGCACGGCAGCGGCTTCGGCGTGGGCCCTCCTCGACGGCGGCCCGTCGGGAATCTGGGACATTCAACCGGCTACGCCGGGGTTCGTGATCGCTACTGCGGCTGCCGTCATCGTGACGGGCATCACCCCACAACCGTTGGCCCCAGTGGTGAGATTGTTCGACCGCGTCAATTCAGCCGGAAACCTGCCGGCGAATCAAGCTCCGGTAGTCGCCGACTAGCCTCAAACTCCTAAAGCCACCTGCACCATGCGCTTTTCCAGCGCCAGAGCCATTTCCGTGGCCAAACCGGTGCGCTCGTGCTCCCCGATGGCTCCCACGAAAGCCACCCCGAGCAATCGGCCCACCCTGAAGTCAATGACCGTGGAGGATAACAACCCGGCCGGCCCACCCTGCAAAACGCGCAGGCCCACCGCTTCGTCGTAAAACCCTTGGGCCTCAACACGGTCTACCGAAATGATTTGTTGACCGGAGCCGACGCTTTCACCGACGTTGTCCTCAAAATCCTTGACGAAAATGTCGGACATCCAGCCGGAAACCTGGTCAGGGTTTTCAAACAGGTGCACCACGGTCGCACCGACAAAGTTAATGCCGCTGGCCGGCGACACGTCTGACGTGGGGACAAATTCTCGCATGAACCCGCCGATGCGCCCGGCGTTTCGGAAGCGCTCGGGGGTGCTGCCCGTGAAACCGTGCTCTGCCATTTCGGCGTTGTCCAGCGTGCCCGACCGAGCCAACTGGTACCCGCGTAAATCGTCGGGTAAATCCGTTGCCTCCAACGTCATGTATTCAAGGTCGGCTTCGCCAACACGGTAGGTGGCGGTCCACAGCGGGTTGGATGACACGGCGGCGGTCCCTCCGAATTCAGAGTGGGTAGGGGCGAATGACCATCCGCCCCTACGGATTGATGGCCAATCAGGCGGCGACCATGGGATAGACGTGGCGACCGCGGGACATCTCTACCGGGATGTCGCTGCGGGTCCACTCGTTGCCACCGTCGTTGCTGCAATAGACATGGCCGTCGCGGTCGCAGCAGTAGACGTTCCTGGGCGCGTTCCGGTCAATGGCGATCTGGAACATGCGCGCTGGCGCGACCTCGCCCAGGTCAACGCGCTCCCAGGTCTCGCCGGCATCGGTGGAACGGACCAATACGCCCGCGTCGATGGTGCCGGCCGGAGCGCTTCCCCCGCCGGCGCCGGCCGCCAGGTACATATTGTTCGGGTTGGTGGGATCTACCACGAGGTCGCGGCAGTAGCTGCCGCCCTCGAACATCTCCTCAATGGGCACGAATTCCCAATCCTGACCCCGTTCACGACTGCGGAACATCGCCAACTGAGTAATGATGTACACCAACCCGGGCGAAGTCGGGTTCACCTGGACGCCGTGCAGGTCAACGGGACCCAGGCGGGTGTAGTGGCCGTCGGTGATGCAGGACCAGTTCTCACCGCCATCGGTGGACTTGATGAGGCCACCCACTTCAATCGCACCGTAAACGTCGTCCGGATATGCCGGGTCAATACTGAGGCCGATGACGCGCTTGCAGATTTCGTGGGGGTTCATGGTGATATGAGGATGCACCAGACCCTCGGTGTTCGTTTGCCGCCACGTGTGGCCGCCGTCGTCGGATCGGCAGACCCGTCCTGCGTCGTAGCCAGCGAACATGATGTTGGAGTCGTTGGGATGGGCGGCCAGCGACCACACGTCGCCGCTCAGGGTGTCGGTTCGGCTCCAGTTTTCGCCGCGGTCGTCGGTGCGATACACGCCGTCCTGGGTGCCGGCGAAAACCGTGGCCGGCTGGTCAGGGTGGGCCAGCAGGGCCCGTACCTGGGGGTTTTCGGGCAGGCCGTTCTCGATGGCGACCCATTCGGAACCGCCCTCGGTCATGCGGTACATTCCGCCTTCGCCCAGTGGAGTGCCTTCCGCCCCGATGATGAGGGCGCTCTCGCCGGCCAGGCCGACGTATACGTTGGTGTTGTGTGCAGTGATGGTCATTTCCTGTACTCCTGGGAATGCTCCGGGTTTGATTTTTGCAGATTGTTGGCGTATTGGTTGCCAATGTCAAGCGTTGAGAGGATTACGGCCACATGATCCAACCGGTACGGTCGGTGCGCGCTCGGAACAGGTGACCGCCGCCAGTGGTTACATACAGCGTACGCATATCGGCGTCGCCGAAGCAGCAGTTGGTGGGCCTGTCAACGCGCATGGGGTGGGTTTCCAGCACTCGGCCGGTGGGCGAGAACACGTAGATCGTCGGTCCAGGGCCGGCCGCTTCCCAGCCAGCGCAGGCGATGATGTTGCCGTCTTCATCCAACGTCATGCCGTCCACGCCGCGTTGAACGCCCTGGCTCCCCTGACCGCGCGAATCCCCGTCTGCCGCCCCGCCGTCGATGCCGAAAGTGTGCAGGGTTTTGTACTCGCCCAACGAACCGTCGTCATTGATTGGATACGCCCGCAGTTCGCGTCGGCGGTCGGCGCCATAGTCGCTCTGCGCGATGTACAGCGTCTTCTGGTCGCGGCTGATCAGGACCCCGTTCGGCCGCGAGATGTCTGTGGTGGCGCGGACAAGTTCCCACTGATCGTTGCCCTTGGGGTCCAGCCTTAACACCGACATGTGATCCAGTTCCTGCGGCCCGCTGTCACCGATTCCGGAGTACGGGTCGGTCAACCAGATCCGGCCCGATTTGTCCACCACCAGATCGTTCGGGTTATTGTGTCGCTTGCCGTCCAGCAAATGCGGCAACGACGTTGCGGTGTTAGTGGCAGCGTCGAATCGGGCGATACGGCGCCGGCCCTGCTGGCACCCGTACAGGTTGCCCTCGGCATCGAAGCACAGGCCGTTGGTGTTGAAAGCCTCGCTAAAGTACTCGGAAACCTCTCCGGTTTTTGGATCGTAGCGGAGGATCTCCGAGGCCGGAATGTGGGTGAACAGTATCGCCTCGCCATCCCAGACCGGCCCTTCTGTTGTTCCTCCGTAGGGCCCGGCCACCAGTTCGAAATTCCAGGACATATCGGTTGCACCTCCCTAACTGATGGGCGCAGTTTAGCACGGGTAGGCCCTGACCGCGCTTAATTGACGGTATACACGCTTGGGCGTACGATCGACGTATCTGCAACGAGTCGGAAGGGAGGGGACCCCATGGGAACATTCGAAGTACCATTGGGCATCGGCAATCCTCAAGGTGGCGATCTGCATCCTGTATCTGCTCTGGTCGATACAGGAGCAACGCATTCCATGATGCCGGAGTCTCTGCTGGCATCCCTCAGGATTACCCCAACGCGTCAACGACGGTTCAGGATGGCTAACGGAGCCAGAGCGGAATACGGTATAGGACAAGCGCGCTTCCATATTGATGGGCAAGAGCAAACATGCCCCGTCATCTTCGGGCCAGAAGGGAGGTATCTACTGGGCGCAACCACATTGGAAAACTTCGATCTTATGGTTGATCCGACCTCCCCCAACCCTCGGCTGATCCCGACCGTCGAACTATACCTCTAGCACTTTCCCGTATTTTGGGGCGCTCATAAAACGCAGGGACGACCCTCGGTCGCCCCTGTGTGTAGTCTCTGATTGTCTATTTACCGTCCCCGCAAGCGCGGATCCAGCGTATCTCGCAGCGCGTCGCCCAGGAAGTTGATGGCGAACACCACCACCGAGATCGCGATGCCGGGGAACACCGCCAGCCACCACGCAATTCGGATTTCCTCCGTCCCGCGAGTCAGCATGCCGCCCCAGGTTGGGATATCCGGCGGGACGCCCACGCCGAGGAATGACAGCGACGCCTCGATGATGATGGCGAAACCCAGGGTGATCGTGCCTAGCACGATGTAACTGGCAATAACGTTGGGCAAGATATGCTTCAACATGATGCGGATCGAACCGGCGCCGATGGCCGTGGCCGCCAGGGTATAGTCCAGTTCCTTGATGCTCAACACTTGGGAACGGATTACTCTAATCGTACCTGGTAATAGAATCACCAGCAGCGCAATGATTACGTTGTTAGCGGAACCGCCCAGCACTGCCACCAGTCCCAACGCCAGGATAATTGGCGGGAACGCCATCATCGCGTCAACGATGCGTTGCACGGCCAGATCAAACGCTCCGCCGATATATGCGCTGAGAATCCCGATCAACGCGCCCAGCGTTACGCCGATACCCACGCTGAGCAGGCCCACGTAAATGGAGATTTGCGAGCCGGCAATGAGGCGGCTCAGTTCGTCACGCCCCAGGTGGTCGCTGCCCAACCACGCGCCCGGTTGCGGCGGCAGGTATTTCTCCTCGTGGGCCCGCACGTCCAGCGGATCATGAGGCAATACGCCCGGAACCGCGTAAGAGACCGCCGCCGCCAAGATCGTCACCAGGATGATGACGGCGCTCACCGCTCCCAACGGTTTGGCTTTGGCAAAAGCGGTCAGTTTCTGCGCCCGCGTCTGACGCGGGCGCATTTCCAGCAATTGGGACTCGGCATCGGAGACGGCGAGCCCCTGGCTGGTGTTGGTAGTAGTCATTCGGATAATTCTCCGTAGTTGCTTCCGGCAATCGGCGTAGTTGCTATGCGTACCGGATGCGCGGGTCCAGCAGTCCGTACAGCAGGTCCACCAAGAGGTTGATGATTACGATGGACACCGCGATGACGATGATGATGGCCTGGATGGTTGGGAAGTCCCGCTGGAAAACGGTTTCAATCAGCAGAGTGCCAATCCCCGGCACCTTGAAGATGCTTTCAATGATCACGGTGCCGCCAAACAGGCGCCCAAACTGCCATCCCGAAATCGTCAGGATGGGCAGCACGGCGTTCTTCAATCCGTGGCGCACCAGGACGATCCGTTCCGCCAACCCTTTGGCTCGCGCCGTTCGCATGTAATCCTCACGGATTATCTCCATCATCGAAGACCGGGTGACCCGGGCGATAAACGCCATGTCGTAGAAGCCCAGCGCAAGCGCCGGCAGGAACATCTGCTGGAGGTTCTTCCACGGGTCGTCCCACAGATCCGCGTAGCCGAGCGGCGGCAGCCAGCCGAATCCTCTGGACAACACCAGCACCACCAGCAGCCCGGCGAAAAACGTGGGTATCGATATGCCCACCAAGGTTATCACCCTAGACACATAGTCAATGATGCTGTCTGGCTTGATGGCTGAAATCACCCCTAGAGGTACGGCGAAAGCTACGGCAATTATGATCGCCAGCACCGCCAGTTCCAGCGTCCGCCAGATCCGCTCGCCAACCAGCTTGGTCACCGGCTGTCCCGACCGCCAGATGGAAGTGCCCAAGTCACCCCGGAGCAGGCCGCCAACCCATTCCACGTACTGGACCACGATGGGGCGGTTGGTTCCCAACTGCTCCCGCAGGTCTTCCAACTCTTCCTGCGTAAAGGTGGCATCGCCTTCACTCAGAATCACCAAGGCTGGGTCGCCGGGGAGCAGGCGCATCACCGTGAATACGATGATAGACACCAGCAGCACGGTGGGAATAATCAGCGCGATGCGTTTCAACGCGTACTGTCGCATGGTATTTACTCTACATTAACGCACACTGTAGGGGCGATCCGCCGAAGGCGGACGTCGCCCCTACGTCTATGGTTAGGATTGCGTTATTAGCGGTCCAGCCACACATCCTCGTACTTGAACTGGTACTGAACGGTTTGAGGAGCGTTGAAGCCCTTGACGTCCCGGTGAACCATCCAGAGCAGACCGCCCAACTGCATGGTAACCCAGTGGTTGTCCTCAAAACTCTGCAGCCAGAGTTCGGCTTCCTTGTTTATCTCCCGGCGGGCCTCAGGATCCAGCTCGACCTTTTGCTGCTCGAACCAGCCCTCCAGCTTCGGATTCGACCAATTGGTGTAGTTCCTAGTGCCGCCCTCACGGTACACGCCGCCGTAAATGGCGTCCAGGTCATACACCACCATGCCTTCGCCCTGACAGCTGATTTCCCAGTCGCCGGCGGAGTCGGCGGCGCGGGAGGTGCCGTACTTGGCGTAGCCAGCGGCGCTGGGCAGCGTCTCGATGTCGCCGGTGATACCCAAGTTATCCTGCAACTGCTGCTTCACAACCTGGCACTGGTCGGGGTAGTTGCCGACCTGTCGCACGGTGTACTTGACTTCAAAGCCGTCGGGCACGCCGGCCTCTGCCATCAATGCCTTGGCGTCGGCCAAGTCCTGCTGCCCCTCCGGGGTATTCTTGGGCCGAATGCCGGGCCAAGAATTACACTCTGTGTTAGAGTGGGCCAAGCCCATCAACGGGCAGTAACTGCCGGACGTGTTGTCAAAGACGCGCTCGTCGATCTCCTGACGATCAACAGTCAAGTTGATAGCTTGACGAACTCTGTGGTCCTGGAACTGAGGCTTCTTGATGTTGAGCATCAAACCCCAGTTGGTCCCAGCGGGGATAGGGTGCGGCACGTACTCGCCGTTGGTGCTCTCTGCCACCTGAAGCTTTTGAGTTGGCGAGAGGTTGTCGAAACCGCCGTTGGTCATGTCAATCTGGCGGGCTTCGAACTGGGCAATCAGGCGGTCCTTGGCCGTTCCGGGGAAGATGTAATGCTCGATGCGGTCAACGTAAGGCAGTCCGTCCTTGAAGTAATTTTCGTTCTTGTTGACCTTGTAGAAATCGCCAACCTGGTACTCCTCGAGAATGAAGGGCCCGGAGGTCGTGCCGCGGTCAATGATATTCTCGCCGAGGTTCAGGAAACAGGGGTTAGCCGCGTCGCGGATCTCACAGTTGGGGTCGGAATCCAACTGATGCCCCGGCAAAACCTTGGCGTAGTCAATGGCCAGGAACTTGATGAACGTGCCGGAGGCGAATTGCAGGTTGAACTCAACTGTCTTGTCGTCAATGGCCCGCAGCACTGCATCCTGGTTGGTAGGCGTGCAGTCGCCTCCGTCCTTGTCCACCACTTCCATCTTGACAGCGTAGTTGCGCCAGAGGCCAGAGCGTCCCGTGCCGTTGCAGGGGTTGGCGTAACGGCGCATCGTGGTGATGATGTCTGCCGAAGTGATCTCGGTGCCGTCGGTCCACTGCATGCCATCCCGCAGGTGGAAGGTGTAGGTAAGACCGTCAGGGCTAACATCCCAGGACTCGGCCAGATCTCCAGTGATGGCGGCGGTGTCCACCGGGTCGAACTGCACGATCTGATTGTATAGCTGCGAGTAGGAAATCACGCTGGACAACGAGCCCGAGCCCAGAGGATCCCAGTCCTTGGTGTCGGCATAGGCCGACATTATCATGGTGCCGCCGTACTTGGGCCCGGCGCTGGGCGTCGGCGTGGCGGCTACTTGCGGAACCGCCGTGGGTGCCGGGGTATTGGTGGGTCGCACGGTGGCGGCCACCGCTTGCGGAATTGGCGTGTTGGTGGGCTGCATCGCCGCCGGTGCATCCGTGGCTGCCGGCGCTGCTTGCTGCTGCTGTTGTGCAGCCGGAGCTTGTTGCTGTGCGGCGGGCGCAGGCTCTTCGGCGCCGCCGCAGGCGATGCCGACCATCAACGCAACGACGCCGGCCGCAAGCAGCAGCGTCCGCAGAGACAGTCGGCCTAGGATAGATGGCTTCATATCGGTCTGAACCTCCCAACGTCGTTACGACGGGTTTGTATTTTTTCGGTCGCCCCACGTCTGAACACGGCGCGAAAGTAATAGAAATCTCCCGGATTCGATCTATTGTGAAAACAGACACAATCCGCGAGTAACGGCACGGAATGTTAGCCCACCATTAGGAACGTGTCAATAGTCGACTGACGGAATCGCAAACCCCGTTACGAATATCGCGCATGAAAAGGCCCCTGCCATCAGGAAGGGGCCGAATCATTCGGTAGAATCCGCAACTACCGCCCGCGCAGCCTGGGATCCAGCGTGTCCCGCAGGGCGTCGCCCAGGAAGTTGATCGCGAACACCACGATGGAAATGGCCAAGCCGGGGAAGACCGCAAGCCACCACGCCGTTCGGATGTATTTCTGCGCGCCCTCCGTCAGCATCCCGCCCCACGTTGGGATGTCAGCGGAGATGCCCACGCCCAGGAATGTCAGCGACGCTTCGATGATGATCGCCAGACCGAGGGTGATCGTGCTCAGCACGATGTAACTCGCCACCACGTTGGGAAGGATGTGTCGCAGCATGATGCGCCAGGGCCGGGCGCCGATGGCCTGCGCCGCCAAAGTGTAGTCCAGCTCCTTGATGCTCAACACCTGCGCCCGGATCACCCGTATCGCGCCCGGCAGTAGGATGACCACCAGAGCGGCGACGATGTTGTTGACCGATGACCCGAGTACTGCCGTCAGGCCCAGCGCCATGATGATTGCCGGAAACGCCATCAACGCGTCCACTATGCGTTGGATGGTCAGGTCTATGATCCCGCCCACATAGGCGCTGATGATCCCGATGATCGTCCCCAGCGAAATACCGATGAGCACGCTGGCCAGGCCGACGTACATCGACACCCGCGCGCCGAATATCACGCGGCTGAGCACGTCTCTGCCCAACTCGTCGGCGCCCAACCACTTGTCGCCCGCGGGCGAGGCGAACGGTTCGTGGTTCAGGTCAAGCGGATCGTACGGAGCGATGAGCGGCGCGAAAATGGCAGTCAGAATCGTGATGATGATGATGGCCGCGCTTACCGCTCCCAGCGGTTTCGTACGGCAAAAAGCGCCGATCCGCTTCATCACCCCTTGTTTCGGGCGAATATCAAGCTGCGACTCTTCGGTAACCCTCGGCGCGGCTTGTCCGGTGTTGGTAGTCATGCCTCACCCTCCCGGTGATATGCACGTATCTTCTTGGCGTCGCACAATCCGCGTCACGCGTACCTGATGCGTGGATCCAGCCATCCGTACAGCAGATCCACCAGCAGGTTGATTACGACAATGGACAGCGCCACGATTACTATCACCGCCTGGATGGTGGGGAAGTCCCGCTGATACACGGCGTCAATGAGCAACTGTCCCACGCCGGGGATCAGGAATATCTTCTCGATGACGACGGTCCCGCCGAACAATCGCCCGAATTGCCACCCCGATATCGTGAGGATAGGCAGCACTGCGTTCTTCAGCCCGTGCCGCGAGAGAACCAAACGTTCGGCCAGGCCCTTGGCGCGCGCCGTACGCATGTAGTCCTCTCTCAGGATCTCCATCATCGATGAGCGCGTCACCCGGGCGATGAACGCCATGTCGTAGAACCCCAGCGCAAGCGCCGGCAGCATCAACTGTTTAACATTCGCCCAGGGATCTTCCCAGAGGTCCGCGTAGCCCAGTGGTGGCAGCCAGCCGAATGACCGGATCAGGATCAGGGTCAGCAGGATGCCGCTGAAAAACGTCGGAATCGATATACCGACCAGCGTGAACACCCGGGAAAGGTAGTCGATGGGACTGTCTGGCTTGATGGCCGATAAGACTCCTAATGGCACCGCGCACACCACGGCCAAAGCTATTCCCAGGATCGCCAGTTCGATGGTCACCGGGATGCGCTCGCCCAGCCTTTCCATCACCGGGCCGCCCCACCAGAAGGACGTCCCGAAGTCTCCCCGTACGAGCCCGGTCACCCAGTCCACGTACTGCACCACTATCGGGCGGTCCGTCCCTAGTTCTGCTCGGAGCAGACGCAGTTCGTCCTCTGTGTAGGCCGCATCGTCCGCGCTCAGGATCGCCAGGGCAGGGTCACCCGGTATCAGCCGCATCACCACAAAGACGATGACGGTGACCAGTAATACTGTCGGGATGAACAACCCTATGCGTTTGATGGCGTACTGTCTCATTTTGCCACCGCACTTAATCGCATCCCCTTGCCGTACTCCGCTGGGTCAGCATCGTTTGGCAAGGGGATGGCTCATGTGTTGCGAATTCCCTCGGTAAGCCTAGCGGTCAAACCAAAGGTGTTCTTGTTTGAAACCGTATTGCACGGTCTCGGGAGCGTTGAATCCCTTGATGTCCCGGTGCATGACCCAGAAGTTGCGACCTAGGGTCAGGCTGACCCAGTGGTTGTTCGAGAAGTCGTGCAACCAGCGTTCGGCTTCTTTGTTAATCTCCCTGCGCTTTGCCGGATCAAGTTCAACCTTCTGTTCTTCAAACCAGGCGTTGATTTCCGGCGTTTCCCAGTCCGTGTAGTTCCGGGTCGCGCCCTTCAGGAAGATACCGGCGTATATGGCGTCAACATCGAAGACGGTCATGCCGTCCGCCTGGCACGCGATCTCCCAGTCGCCCTTGGCGTCCGGTGGACGGGCGGTGCCGTACTTGGCGTAGCCCGCCGCGCTGGGCAGGGTCTCAATTGGTCCGGTTATGCCCAGGTATTCTTCCAGGTCCTGCTTGATCACCGAGCACTCGGCGGCGTAGGTTCCGACCTGCCGCACCGTGTACTGGACCTCAAAGCCGTCTGGGTACCCTGCCTCCGCCATCAGTTCTCGCGCCCGAGCGATATCCTCCTGGCCGCCTGGAGTGTCCTTGGGACGCATTCCAGGCCAGCTTTCGCACTCTTCCAGGGAATTAGCGAGGCCCACCAGTGGGCAATGTCCACGTCCCGCTCCGTGCAAGGCGCGCTCGTTGTGCTTCTGCCGATCAACGGCCAGGTTGATGGCCTGGCGTACCAGGTGATTGTTGAACGGCGGCTCGCCCGAACCGTCGCCCTTCTTGATGTTCAGCATCAAACCGCGGGTAGCGCCGCCGAACACGTCGTGGGCCACGTATTCGCTGTTGGTGCTCGTCTCCAGGTCGTAGTTCTCGGTCGCGGTCAGGTTGTTGGCCGCGGCGTTGGACATATCGATCTGCCCCGCCTCGACTTGAGCGATGAACGTCGCCGGCGTCGTGATGATGAAGTGCTCAATCCGATCAAAGTAGGGCAACCCTTCCTTGAAGTACTCGGGGTTCCTGTTGACCTTGTAGTGGTTGCCGGATTGGTACTCTTCCAGGATGAACGGTCCTGACGTGGCCTCGTGCTTCAGGATGTTCTCCGCCAGGTTCAGATCGATGCCCTGCGCCATCAAATGCTCGGGCAGGACCTTGGCGTAGTCGATGGCCAGGAACTTGATGAACGCGCCCGAAGCGAAGGCCAGATTGAACTCCACCGTCAGGTCGTCGATCTTGCGTACCACCTGGTCGGCGTTGGTCGCAGTGCAGTCCGCCTTGTCCGCAAGCTCCACTACTTCCAGGGGCACCGCATACTGGCGCCACAGTCCGGATCGCCCGCGCCCATTGCACGGGTTGGCGTAGCGCAGCATGCTGGACACCACGTCATCCGCATCCAGCACTTCGCCATCGGTCCACTTGATCCCGTCGTGCAGGTGGAACGTGTATTGCGTCCCTTCGGGGTTGATTTCCCAGCTCTCGGCCAGGTCTCCCGTCACCTGGGAAGTGTCCACGTTGTCAAACTGAACGATCTGGTTATACAGCTGTGAATAGGAAATCACGCTGGAGAGGGACGACGAACCCAGCGGGTCCCAGTCCTTGGTATCGGCGTACGCCGACATGCGAACGGTTCCACCGTGCTTGGGCCCGCTGCTGGGCACCGGTGTCGGAGCCGTGCGTGCCGCGATGGTGGGGGCCGGCGTCGAAGTGGGCCGCACCGTGGCTTCCGGCGGCGGCGTGGCCGTCGGAGGGACCGCAGTTGGTTGAGCCGCAGGTTGGGCCGGCGCGGCCGTAGCCGGAGCGCTGTCTCCAGTGCTCGCCGGCGCTGGCGCCTCGGCGCCGCCGCAGGCTATTCCAACCACCATGAGCGCCACGACAGCCAGGGCGACAATCAAGGCGGGTTTCAAGCTTGACGACATATAAAAGCGACCTCCCAAATGGCAAATGTCTGTGATCATCCGATGATAAACGGCGCGAAAAAAGCGCCGATATTTCAGGCCGCACCATCCTATGTTAGACCGGAAACCATGTCAAGCAACATTGGCGAAAACGATTTCATCGCATTTGGTAATGTCAATGATATATCGATATTGCGAATATGGATTTACGAAAACCGTTGCATTCAATAGCCAAAGATCGATTCTGTATGGCAGTGGTGACACGTTTCGCGACGAGCGCTGAATCATTAGCCAATATCGCATAAACTGCACCGTCTAAAGTAGTTCGGCAGAGCACTGTATGCGCTCTGCCGAATTGCCTTCATAGGCAGGTCAGGCCGCGAGCAACGTCAGTGGTGTCCCACGCGATCCTGGAACTCCCGCTCCGTGGTAGCGGCTTCCACCGCCTGGTATTCAGGCAGACTGATCAACGCCTCGACCTCGGCCCGCCGCGTCGCCACGTCCGCTGCTCCGATGCCGATGTGTCCCGTGTCCCTCAGGTTGGTGTACGCCCGTTGAATCCCTTCCACCGCTGCGATGGCCGGCGTGGTAGCGTAGATGATGACCTTATAACCGAGTTCCTCATACTCCTGCACGGTGATGTCGTCCGTCCCCGCGATCACGAGCAGCGGCACATCCGGAACTCCGGCCCGGAAAGTTGCCAGGTCCTCACGCTGTCGGACGCCTCGCGGCATCACCACGTCAACGCCGAGATCCCGCAGGGCGTTGCCTCGCTGGATGGCGTCGTCCATGTCGCCTTCCACGGCTGTGAACGAGTCCGTTCGCCCGATGATCAGGAAGTTGGGGTCGCTGCGCGCTTCCAGTGCATACCGCATCTTTTCCAAGAATTCGTCAATCGGAATGACGTGCTCCAGGCCGGCGTGGTACGAGGCCCGCTTGGGATAAACCTGGTCCTCGATGTGGATGCCACAAACGCCTGATCTCTCGAAAGTTCGCACGGTGTGCATGGTGTGTACTGGATCACCGTAGCCGGCGCCGGCGTCACATAGCACGGGCAGAGGCACGGACTTGACCACGCGCTCGGCCACCTCCACCTGCTCGGTCAGGGTCATCAACGGCTCGGTTACGGCCAGGTGGGCGCCACTCATATAGCCGCCCACGTAAACCGTGTCGAACCCCAGTGATTGCACCACCCGCGCCGACATTGGGTCGTAGGCGCCGGGTGCGACGATGGTTTCGCCGGCAACCAGCCGGCTCTTGAGGTTGGATCGTAGGGTCATGATTGCTGCCTCCTGCAAGAGGTGGGTTGAGGTTAGTCCTGTGGAATCAGCGGCATCACTTCCCGGGAGAACCGTTCCATCGCCTCCTGTTGCTGGGCGGCGCTGTCGGCTGGGAAGCTGAATATGAAGTGCTGCACGCCCAGGTCCTGATACTGGCGCAGGTCGGCGGCGATCTGCTCAGGTATGCCTGATACCATGCGACGATCGCTCGTTGGCGCGTCCTGGAACACGCAATCGGTGCTGAACACCAAATCCACCGCGTCCTCGGACCGCCCGGCGCGTGCGCTGGTCCGGCGCAGGCGGGCGACCTTCTCGGCCATTTCCTCAGGTTCCAATCCGGCCGGTGGGCGCAAACCTATGGGCATCCAGCCGTCCCCCAGTGTCGCCGCCCTGCGGATGGCTGGGTTGGTGTGCCCGCCGATCCAGATGGGCGGATGCGGTTGCTGCACTGGCTTGGGCAGGAATCCGGCTCCGCTGATGTCGTAGTGCTTGCCGTGGAACTCAGGATTGTCCGAGGTCCATAACTCCTTGAATATCTGGATATATTCGTCCGTGACTTCGCCCCGCTGAGCGTAGGTGTCCAGCCCCATCGCCTGGAACTCCTCTTCCATCCAGCCCACACCCGCTCCGAGGATTAACCGTCCGCCGCTCAGCACGTCCAGCGTCGCCAGAATTTTGGCCGTCAGCACCGGATTGCGGTACGGCAGGATCAGCACGTGGGTGCCGAGTTTTACTCTGGTCGTGCAACCGGCCAAGAAGTTCAACGCCGCCAGCGGCTCAAAGTAAGTGTTGTCCCTCTGGAACGGCGCTACTCCGTCAGCGGCGTATGGATAGAAAGATGAAACCTCGTGCGGAATGATGATGTGGTCGCTCACCCAAACGTGGTCAAATGAAAGGTCTTCCGCCCGTTGCGCCAGGTCGCGCAGGTTATCGGGCGACGCCATCGCGCCTCGGCTGGGCAGCGAGCATCCGAACGTCACCGGCATGTATATTCCTCCGTAGATTGATCAGGTCATGCCTGTCTTCAGCACGATGCTATACTACCTACATCGTAGCCGCAACACACGTAACCGGGCACCCGCGAACTGTATCCACCGCGCCGAACTCTAGGCACCTTGCTGTCAGCCGACTGCATCCAACCACGACTACAGCGTAATCATATGATTAACAACACGGACTCCAATCCTGGCCGTGGCAGCCGCGTTGTCGTCGCCATGAGCGGCGGCGTGGATTCTTCGGTGGCCGCCCTTTTACTCCACCGGCAGGGCTACGACGTTATCGGCGTCACCATGAAGCTTTACGACATCGACGAGGCCGACCTGCCCGAGTATTACCGAGGCTGCTGCACCATCGACGACGTTGAGGACGCCCGCGCCGTTTGCCGGATACTCGGCGTACCCCATTATGTGCTCAACGTGCAGCGCGAGTTTCGATCTTTCGTCATCGATTACTTCCAGCGGGAGTACGAGAGCGGACGCACACCCCACCCGTGCATCGCTTGCAACGATAAGATCAAGTTCAGCTTCCTCGCTCAACGCGCCCGAATGCTGAACGCGTCTCACGTTGCCACCGGGCACTACGCCCGCATCGAACCCGACGGCTCCGGCGGTTGGGCGTTGCGTCGCGGTGTCGACTCCGACAAGGACCAGTCCTACGTGCTGTTCGGGATGCGCCAGGACCAGCTTGCGGCCACCCTGATGCCGGTGGGTCAGTACCCCAAGTCGGATATACGCCAACTCGCTGCCGATGCCGGATTTCCCAACGCCGACAAGCCCGACAGCCAGGACATCTGCTTCATACCGACTGGCGACTACCGCGAATTCCTGCGCCAGCGCACTGACGAGCGTCCCGGTGAAATCGTAGATGACGCAGGCCACGTGCTCGGCCAACATGATGGCATCCAATATTTCACCGTGGGCCAACGGCGAGGTCTCGGATTGTCCGGCGGCCCGCCCCGTTTCGTAATCCGTTTGGAACCCGACACCCGCCGCGTGGTGGTCGGCTCCGAGGGCAACCTGTACCGGGACACTCTGTACGCTGCCCCCGTTTCCTGGATATCGGGCAGTGCGCCGGCTCCCGGAACCCCTGTAAAGGTCAAGATTCGCTACAAGTTCGCGGAAGCTCCTGCAACCGTAACTGCTGTAGACGGCGGCGCGTTCGTCCGTTTCAACGAGCCACAGCGCGCCATCACTCCCGGCCAGGCTGCAGTGTTCTATCACGGTGACACTGTGCTGGGCGGTGGTCCCATCGCCGGATACGAACCGCGGCAGGCCGCACCGCAAGACGCCGACGCTCTGCCGGTCAATGCCTGACCTCGCGCTCGAAGCGTCGTTTCACGCCGGCGGATTTCATCTCGTTGCGGGTGTGGACGAAGCGGGTCGCGGCCCACTGGCGGGTCCGGTTACAGCCGCCGCTGTCATCCTGCCATCCGATTTGGATCCCACGTCGCACTGGTTGAAAGCCATCGATGACAGCAAACGCCTCACCCCGCCACGGCGTGCCTCTGCGGCGGAGTTGATCCGCACCCATGCCCTCGCTTGGGCGATCGAGCATGTTGCTTCCGCAGAAATTGACCGCATCGGCATTGGGCAAGCGGTGTTGCGGGCGATGCTGGCGGCAGTTTCTTCGTTGCGACCCGCGCCCGACGCCTTGCTGCTCGACTGGGTCCCGATCCGCCACTGCCCCTTGCCCTATCAGACTGTGGTCAAGGGTGATTCCAGATCCCTGTCCATCGCGGCTGCCAGCATCCTGGCCAAGGTATCCCGCGACGAGATAATGATTCGCGCCGACCAGCGTTATCCGGGTTACGGATTCGCCCGCCACAAAGGCTACGCCACCGCTCAACATATGCGTTGCTTGTCCGAAATGGGTCCCACACCGATACATCGGCGTTCGTTCAGCCCCTTGCGACAGGCCTCTTTGATTGCCGATGTCGACTGAGTCGTCATCACGCGGCTTTGCGCCGTCGGAAATCGGCAAAATCGGGGAGCGCTTGGCGCGTACCCACCTGGAGGCCAAAGGCTACCGCATCATCGCCAGCAATTACCGATGTAGATGGGGCGAGGTAGACTTGGTGGCGAAGGATGGCCCGACATTGGTATTCGTTGAGGTCCGCACCCGACGCGGCGACGCCCTCGTCACTCCAGAGGAGTCCGTTACGTCTGAAAAGGCCCGGCGTCTCGCGCTAACGGCACAGGACTTCATGGAACGTCAGGCTTGGGCTTCCGACGACATCCACTGGCGGATTGATCTTGTCGCCATACGATTGGGCGCAGGCCGGCGGGTTTTGAACGTCCGGCACCTGGAAAACGTCGTGGAGGAGTAGGCGACACTCTGCGGCGGTTGACTGTACCCAAACCGGATACTAGACTAATTGCCGCAATTTAACGACAGTGGCTACGTCGTTACAAACCGATCTCCGGCAACGAAATAATGCCCATCGACCTCGCCGCACACATCCGCAACGTGCCCGACTTCCCCATCCACGGGGTGCAATTCAAGGATATTACGTCCCTGCTGTTGTCGCCCGAAGCCTTTGGAGAAGCTATTGACCGCATGGTGGAGCAGGCCCGCGAACGCAACGTCGATTGCCTGGCGGCTATTGATTCCAGGGGTTTTCTGTTTGCCGCGCCGATGGCCGATCGGATGGGGCTGCCGCTGGTGCTGGTGCGCAAGGCGGGCAAGCTGCCAGGCGAAACCATCAACTACGAGTACACCCTGGAGTATGGAACCAACACCCTGGAGATCCACTCCGACGACATCGTTGACGGCAACCGCGTGCTGATAATCGACGATCTGCTGGCGACCGGCGGCAGCATCCACGCCGCGGCCAACCTGGTCAAGAATGCCGGCGGGATCCCGGCCGGCGTGGGCGTGGTGATCGAACTCATCGGACTGCATGGCCGCGAAAACCTGTCCGACTATGACCTCTTTTCCCTCGTAACATTTGAAGTGGATGAATAACCGGCGCCGGTATAGTCGGCGCCCATGACCATCGCAAAGCTCGCAGGAGGAAATCCGGAATGGCAGAAAAAGCAACTATCGGCAACGTTGAAGTTACCGCCGTAATCGACATGGTCCCGCCGCCGCGAGAACCGTCGGCAATGTTCCCCGACGTCCCAGCCGACGCCTGGGCTAATTACCAGGACACTCTGGAGGACGGCCAGCTACAGCTCTACTACGGCGTCTTCCTTCTCAAGTCATCGGAACACGTCATCCTGGTGGACACCGGCATGGGCCCTGGCCCGCACCCCGATCGGGGCAACCGCACCGGCAACTTGTACGAAGAACTGCGGCCTCACCTCGAGTCCAACGTCGGCGTCAACAACACCAACGTGGGCCCCAGCGACTCAGTCAACTACATCATTCACACCCATCTCCATGGCGACCACGTGGGCTGGAACCTGCGCTACTCCGGCGGCATGCCGGCGCCCAATTTCCGCCGCGCCCGCTACGTCATGTCCCGCCCCGACTACGACTATTTCACGTCCGATGAGGGCCGCCAGATGTACCCGTACATCGACCGGCAGGTGATGCCCCTGCGCCGCCTGCGCCTGCAGCAGATCCTGGAGGAGCCGGAACACGTCATCAGCGATGAAATTTCCATCGCGCCGGCCCCGGGCCATACTCCGGGCCATCAGGTGGTGCTGATCAACTCCAACGGACAGCGCGGCATCGTGATGGGCGACGTCCTGCACACCATCGCCCAGGTCTCCGAGCCCGACTGGTGCGCCGGCGTGGACACGGACAAGTCCCAATCCGCCGCTTCCCGGGCCAAGTGGCTCGACGCCGCCGAAGAAGGCGACTGGACCATCTGCGCCGGACACTTCCCGCCCGGCCAGCAGATCGGCAAGATCGCTCGCGTGGACGGCAAGCGGGTCTGGCAAGCGCTGTAAGGCGAACGACCCAGTATCAATCACGACAGGGGCGGGTTTCAAACCCGCCCGTGCGTTGAAACGACCGGTGGCGACATGACCCAACTCCGCAACTTGTTGGAACGCATCGAGCAGGGCAGTGGCCCATCCCTGGGCTTCGGGGCCGCTCAATCGGCGCGCCTCCCGGCCATGGCGCTGATCGCCCGATGTTCAGGAGACTTGGACGCTGCGCTGGCCGCCGCATCAGGATCTGCCGACGCGGTGGTAATAGCCGCACCTGGAGGTTCCCCGGATGCTATCCCCGAGATAGGTGACCGCATTTGGGGCGCTGGCGGTGTGCCCCTCACTCCCGAAAGCGTCGCCCTATGGCAATCCGCCGGCGCCGATTTCATGGTGTCCCCGCCCTCGGGCGCGGTCGTCGATGCCATCGATGTCGCGCAGCCCGGCATGACGCACGGCTTACGCATTCCGGACGAACCCGACGACGCTACCTGGCGCACCTTGGCCGCCGCGCCAGTCGATGTTCTTGTCTTGGACAAATCGGCCATGAGTGGTCCATGGACTTTCGCGGATCTGGGTCAGGTATCCGACGCCATCGCCCGCACGGATAAGTTCCAGTTCGTGCGCATCGGCCTGCGTCCCACCGTCAATGAGCTCGTGGCCCTGAAGCAGGCCGGAGCCGTCGCCATCGTCGCGGAGGCCAATCAACACGGCGCTGACGGGCTGGCCGGCCTCAAATCTGACCTCATGGCCCTGCCCCGCGTGCAGCCCAGAGGCCGGCGGCGAGCACAGCCTGCTATGGAAAACCAGACCGCGTGATCCTGCAGAGCTTAGACCTGCTCCGACAGGACCCGGTCTCTTTCATGCTAGTCATAGGGATCGGGCTGGCCGGCCTGATCATCGGCTTCACCGTTCACGAGTTCAGTCACGCCCTGACCGCCCATATGCAAGGTGACGACACGGCGCGCCGGATGGGTCGCCTGACCTTCAACCCGGTTAAGCACATCGACCTGCTGGGATTCCTATTGCTGTTGGTGGTGGGATTTGGTTGGGCGAAACCGGTGCACGTTGATCCTTACAATTTGCGGGGCGGAAGGCTCGGGATGTCGTTCGTCGCTTTCGCCGGACCTCTTTCCAACTTCGTCCTGGCCTTCATCTTGGGTCTGGTTTTCAGGTTCGACCTGCTTCCTGTCGTTCTTCAGACTCGCGGGATCTCCGGCGCTGAGGAGATTCTGGGATTCGCCGCGTTCCTCGCCATCTTCTTCAACCTTATTCTGGGGATTTTCAACCTGATACCGCTGCCACCTCTCGATGGCAGCAAGGTCCTGGGCGGCCTGTTGCCCCGCTCCCTTTACGAGCCGTACCTCCGCTTCGAGCAGTACGGCTGGATTCCGTTGATCGCGCTGATCGGGGTCAATCTGATCCTTAGCTACGCATTCGACATCAACTTCCTGGGACGGATATTGCTCCCGCCGGCCCTGTTCATGTTCCGGTTGGCTACCGGCGTTAGCTGAATACGCTGGCCATTCGGAGAAGCAAAGAGGGGCGGCCCATCGGGTCGCCCCCTTCATACTACGCGTTTGGCGTTACTTTACGGTCGCAACGGAATTGGCCGGTTCTCCTGGTTCTCCACGATCTGATCGGTGTCCCACAGCTTGGCGAAGTTGTAGGCCCGAGGACAATGGCCGTATGACTCCTCGACGTTGATGATGATGCCCTGCAGATGCTTGGCGTTATCGTCGGTCCAGTAGAGCGACAACTCCACCTTCTGCTGGTCCAACTCCTCCTTATCCACGATGGTGACGGTGCCGTTCACCCTCACCGTGTCGTTCACGCCGGGAATCATGAAGAGCAGCCCGACGTGAGGATTGGAGTCCATATTCTGGTAGGACTGGAACAGGCGGTTGCCGGCCACGTCTGGCAGCAAGAGCCTCGTGTTGTCGATGACCTTCACGAATCCGGGTTTCCCGCCCTTGGGCGACGCGTCGCAGTTGCCGTCCGGGTCGGCGGATGCCATCACCACGAAGGGCGACGCCTCGATGAACTTCTGCACGAACTCCGACATCTCGCCCTTTACCTTCACCTTTGCCCTTGCACTCATTTCGCCGAACTGGTCATTGAAACGGCTCCGGTCCTGTTCAATAGTGCAAAGGTCGTCAACTGCTGGGGCTGTGGTAGTCATCTTTCATACCCTCCAGGCATTACAGGTTCTGTGTGATGTCGCACAGAATAACCCAACTGCGTCGCGCGCGCCACCACCCACACGACCCACAAAAAGCAGCGACGCATCGAAAATTTATCGCCTACCGCTTTGCCGTCCACCAATCGAAAAATCCCCCTCCCGTCAGGGATAGGGACATGTCCAACTCAATTCAAGATGTAACGGCGCATTCCAGTTGTCGGTTGGGGACCACGGTCGTGGTCATTCGTAAAGATGGCAGGCCGTCGCGTGTCCGGGCTGATATTCGCGCATCACCGGGATGTCGGTGGCGCAGCGTTCCATGACAAACGGACACCGGGGATGGAACGCGCAGCCGCCCGGAGGATTCAGCGGCGATGGCACCTCTCCCGTCAGCACGATCTCCTCACGCTGCTGCCTGGGGTGAGCGGGCAGGGAGGCCGATATCAACGCTTTGGTGTACGGGTGCTGAGGGTCGGTGAACAGCTCAATGGGCGGAGCTTCCTCTACGATCTTGCCCAGGTACATCACGCCGACCGTGTGGCTCATGTAACGCACGGTTGCCAGGTTGTGTGCGATCAACAGGTAGCTGAGCTCGTAGCTGGATTGCAGCTCTTTCAACAGGTTCAAGATCTGGGCGCGGATGGACACGTCCAACGCGGAAACGGGCTCGTCGAGCACGATCAGTTTGGGTCTTGTGGAAAGCGCTCGCGCAATGGCGATACGTTGGCGTTGGCCGCCGCTGAATTCGTGCGGGTATCGCTCCGCGTGGAACGAATGGAGTCCCACCACCTGCAGCAGCTCCTGGACCTGGGATCGGACTTCGGACCGGCTGATGCGCTGGTGTGTGATCAACGGTTCCGAAATGATCTGGTCGACCCGCATCCGTGGGTTCAACGAACTCCACGGGTCCTGGAATACCGCTTGTACCGACGCCCGGAAGTTTCGGCGTTCCGACCCGGTGAACTGGTTCATCGGACGGTCGTCGAAATAGATGCTGCCGTCAGTAGGGCGGTCGGCCATCAGCAACATGCGGCTGGTGGTGGTTTTGCCGCAGCCCGATTCACCCACCAGGCTGTAGGTTTGGCCCGGCATGATGTTGATGGAGATTCCGTCCACCGCCTTGACGGTACCGGTCCGCTTGCGCAGCAGATTGCCCCGGTACACGGGAAAATGGCGCCGGATTCCTTCCAGGCGCACCAGCGGGGCGCCGCCGTTGACTGCCGCCCCTGCGGTTGGTGAAGCGACTGCGGCCATGTTACTCCGACCTCCAGCAGCTCGACGTGTGGCGTGGCGCAACCGTAAACTCGTCGGGATATGTGCTGCATTTGTCCCAGGCGTGGGGACACCGCGGCGCGAATGAACATCCCGATGGCAATGCGTCCAACGAGGGGGGTTGTCCCTCGATCGACGGCAGCGTGTCCACGTCCGTATCAAGGTCCGGCACCGACTGGAGCAACGCCTCGGTGTATGGATGCGCCGGATGGTCGAACATGTCCTCAACGTCGGACTGCTCCACGATCCGCCCTGCGTACATCACCGCTACCCGGTCGCACATGCGCGCCACGATCCCAAAGTCGTGGGTGATGAATATGATGGCCGCGCCGGTCTGGTCCTGGATGTCTTTCAGCAACCTCAGGTACTGCAGTTGAATCGTGGCGTCCAGGGATGTGGTGGGCTCATCTGCGATCAACAGGTTGGGCGCCCTTGATATTGAAATCGCTCCCACCACCCGTTGACGCATGCCTCCGCTCATTTGGTGGGGAAAGTTGGTGAGCCGGTCTTCCGGAGCGGGGATCCTCACGTTGGACAGCAGTTCCGCCGCTCGCTGCCACAGAGATCGCCTCGGCTCGTTGTATTCCAACCGCAGGGTCTCCACCAGTTGGTCACCTACCGTGAAGACTGGGTTGAGGGACGTCAATGGGTCTTGCATGACCATGCAGATGCCGGACCCGCGGATCTCGCGCATCTCGGCCCTGCTCTTTTCCAACAGGTTTTCGCCCAGGTAGTTGATCGCTCCGCCTACGATCCGGCCCGGGTGTGGAACCATGCCCAGGATGGACCAGGCGGTCATGCTTTTTCCGGAACCCGATTCCCCAACGATCCCTAGCGTTTCGCCCCGATGCAAATCGAAACTGATCCCGTCGACTGCCTTGACCACGCCGGTGCGGGTGAAAAAGTGGGTTTGCAGATCTTCGACCTGCAGAATTGCATCGTCAGTCATTTAGCCCCTGATGCGCGGCATCATCGTGGGTCTGTGGTAAGCTTACTGCCCCGCGGTTTATGGCCTACAGTAAAACCTGATTATCCTGCCCTGCGCAACTTGGGATCCAGGTAGTCGCGAAGCCAGTCCCCGAAGAAGTTGAACGCCAGCACGACCACTGTGATCGCTATGCCGGGGAGCAATGACAGCCACCAAACATCCAGGATGACCTCCTGGCCTTCGGCCACCATGATGCCCCAGGCCGGCGCACCGGGAGACAGGCCCAGTCCAAGGAAACTCAGCGCGGCTTCAAGCAGGATTATCTGCCCCACCATCAGGCTGGTTATCACCATCAGCGTGTTGGCGACGTTGGGGAAGATGTGGCGCCAGAGAATGACCGGCGCTCGTACTCCGGTGATTCTCGCCAGGGTTACGAAGTCATAACCCTTAACGGTCAGCACGTCGCCGCGAATCATGCGGGCAAAGCGGGCCCAAACGGTAAGCAGTACCGCCAGGATGATGGCCGGAGGTCCGGGGTTCATAATCACCACGACCACCAACGCCAGCAGGATGGTCGGAAACCCCAACGCGGCGTCAGTGACGCGCATCAGGACCGCATCGGTCCAACCACCCCAATATCCGGAAACCAGGCCGATCACCGTCCCGATGACGGCCCCGAGCGCCAACGCGATTACGCTGATCTGCACAGTTGTGCGCGCCCCGTATATGAGCCGGCTCAACATGTCGCGACCGAGCACATCGGTGCCCAGCGGGTGTGCGCTGGACTCGAAAGGCGCGAGTTTGCTGTTAACTACGTTCAGACTGGTGGGGTCATGGGGAGCCAGCCAGTGGGCAAACGCCGCGCAGATGATAAGCACCAACAGGACTGCGATGGGAATCCACGGCAGGCGCTTCTCTGCGACGCGCTGACGCCAACTCTGCTGGGGTTGGGTGGTTTCCAGTACCAGATCGGTCGTCGCCATAGTGGGGGTACCCCGCAGCGTCAGTGCCGGATCCTGGGATCGGCGTACACGTAGAGGATGTCAACAATCAGCGCGGTCAGGATATAGAAGAACGCTGAGGCCATTACCGCCGCCTGCACGACCGGGAAGTTGCGCTGCAGCACGCCGTCCAGCATTAAACGACCCAACCCGGGCCAGGCGAATACCTGCTCCACCACGATAGCCCCGTTCAGCAAACCGGCCAGGCTGATGCCGCTGAACGTCAGGATCGGTATGAGGGCGTTGCGCAACGCGTGCTTCCATACCACCATCCCATCTTTAAGCCCTTTGATTCGCGCGAACCGCACGTAGTCGCTATCGAGCACCTCCAGCATGCTGGAGCGTCCCAGCCGCATGATGCCGGCCATGATCGACCAGGCCAACACGAACGAGGGAAGGATGAAATTCTCGGGACCCTCACGCCCGTACGTGGGCAAAACCTTGAGGATCGCCCCGAACAGGAGGATCAGCATGATCGCCACCCAGAACTGGGGAGCAGCCATGCCGAGCACGGCGAATAACTTGCCTCCCTTGTCGAATATTGAGTCGCGTTTCACCGCCGACAGGATTCCCAGTGGCACCCCTATGATCACCGCCAATGCCATGCCAGCCAGCGCCAACTGCAAGGTCGCCGGCAGCCTTTCCAGCAACAGATCCCGCGTTGGGCGGCGGTCGCGTATGGACAGCCCGAAATCGCCCTGTACTGCTCCCCTGAGGAAAATGAAGTATTGCTCTGGCAAGGATTTATCCAAGCCGAGCTGTTTGCGCACCCGCTCGTAGTCCGTTTTGCTCGACGCCTCAGGCGGTAGCAATACCAACGCGGGATCACCGGTCAGACGGGTCGCCAGGAACACCAACAGACTGATAACCAGCAGGGTGAAGATGCCCTGGATGACCCGTATTCCGATGAATTGCCACATTGAGAATTGGCGGGAAACCTAGTTCAGTTCCATCGTCCAGATGGCAGTTTGATAAGCCACCACCGGCCACGGTTCCCATGAGGCGATGCGAGGTCCGACGCCCCAAGGCAAGTTCACGTAGCCAGTGCCGAACTCGTAATGTTCCTCACGCAGGATCTTGTAGGCCTTGTTGAACGCTTCCTGGCGTAGCGCTGGGTCTACGACCGCCAGCGCGTCCTTGGCAACTGTTATCAGGTCGTCGCGGCGACCGCCCAGGTGCGCGCTGCCTTCCGGGTCTCCATAGATGGCGTTCGTGATGCTCCCGCCGTCCCACCGAGTTTCATTGGCACGCACGATCACCTTGCCATCCAGTTGCCGGCCAAACCAGCGCTCACGGACGGTAGCGGCCTCTCCCACGATAACCTCAACGTCTATACCTAGGTTCTTTTCCCACATATCGGCGATGAGTTGGGCCTGTTCGGGCAGGAACGGCACGTCGCCCGCTTTCCAGGTGTGAATTTCCAGCGTGCCGAATCCTTCGCCGTCGGGATATCCGGCATCGACCATCAGTTGTTGGGCCAACTCGGGGTCGTACGGGAATGGGTCCAGGTCTTCGCTGTAGCCGAGGGCATTAGGAGTAGCCCAGTTCCAACCCTTGGAAACCGCCGCTTCTGGGCCGTAGAGCGAGTTGATGATCGTATCTTTGTCGATTGCGTAGTCCAGGGCCTGGCGGACTTCCTTCTTATTGCACGGGAACTGCTCTTCCCAGCAACCCGGCAACAGTATCCACATGTAGGAGGATTCCTGCGCCCAAACCATGCGGCCGCCACCGTCTTCAACTTGGTCTTTCACAGCGAGGTTGGCTTCGATCACGTCGGCGTCGCCGGCTCGGAGCGCAGCTACGCGCGTCGCCACTTCCGGCACCAGACGCATATCCAGCGTCTGGAAGGACGGGCCACGTTCAGGGTCGAAATAATCGTCGTAACGCTCCAGCAGGATCTGCTCGCTGATGACGTGCTTTTCCAGTCGGAAAGGACCGGCGCCGATGGGGGCGTCGTTGTACCCGTCCTGCCCGAGACTCTCGAAATAGGTCTTGGGTAGCAGCACACCGGCGATGCCGAAGCTCAAGTCGGAGATGAAGAAGGGGAAGAACGCTTTGGGAGAAACGTGAGTGACCCGCAGCGAGTTGGGACCGGTGGCTTCAATGCTGGCGGTGTCCGCAGCTTCAGCCTGGATGCTGGGGCTGATCGATTCGGTAACGGCTTCGGGTCCGAACGTGAAGTCCATGGTGAACATCGCGTCGTCGATGGTCAACGGATCCCCGTTGTGGAAGGTGATCCCCTCTCGAAGCGTGAGATCCCACGACAGTCCGTCTTCCGACACGGTCCAATCGGTCAACACCCCTGGAACCATTTCCAAGTTTTCGTTGCCGTTGATCCAGAAGGCGTGCATCTGCCGGCCGTAGGTGGCAGTTTCGCCTACACCGTCGCGAGGGGTGAAGAGCTCGGTGGCCCACACCGCATTCATCAGCGTAACCTTGCCGCCGGTTTCCTCGGTCATGGCCGCGGGCGGCGCCTCGGTGGCTTCAGCGGCAGCGGCGGGAACGGCGGTGGCTGCCGGAGCGGCAGTGGGTTCCGCCGCCGGAGCAGCGGCCGGTTCCTCTGCCGGGCTACCGCAGGCGCCCAGCATCAAGGTCGCGAAAATTGCGACCAACACCAGTGATAACTTCGCTCCCAATTTGCGATGCGACATAGAGTGTTTCTCCTTGTTAACGGCCATTGAGCGGCGCGCGTCAACAAAATTTGAACAGTGTGGCGGGACGGTAGCACATCGCATAATTGCCGTCAACAATCGTTGCGCTAGGCGGAACCAGAGTGTTTCCGTTCACCAAATTCGCGCCGAACGACATTAATCGTCGCACCTATTTCCGGTATCGATCTTCGCTGGACCATCAACGTTGGAAAGGTTCGCAGGTTGCTGGAGTCGGGTGATTTGGGTGTGGACCGGGATGCGTTAACCCAATGGGATTATCCGGCTTTGTAATATAATCCACGCCACGCCGCCCCATTGTGGTGCGGATGGCATCTCGAGATTCGCCAATGGGTTGCCAAACCTACGCACGGTGTCGATGGGTCGGATTCAGTGGCAAACGAGTTGTTGAAAAAATGCTTGGACCAGTTCTAGACGATGAAAAAGAGGTGATCACCCATGCCACAATTTGTTCGCGTTTACACCGGAGACGACGGCCAGTCGCGCCTTGAACACTACGATCCGCCGTTCGAGGATTTTTTGGATACGGAGGGGGCGTATGGACGGGGCACGCCGATGCAACCGACGTCGGGATTGACCATTCGGATCTCTCCGCCGGATTACTTCCTGGATTTCCACTGCGCCCCTCGCCGCCAGTACACCGTCACCCTGGCGGGACAGGCGGAGATTGGGTTGAGCGATGGATCGACGCACCGCGTGGGGCCGGGCGACGTCCTGCTGGCCGAGGACATGACCGGCGAGGGCCACACCACGCGGGTGGTCGGGGGCGAGGAGAGGGTGTACCTGGTGATTCCGTTGGCGGACTGACCACCGAGACAGCCAACGCCGACATTCAGCAAATGAGCCTGGCGCAGTCTGACGCCGAGGTAACTTCCGCTCCGGCACCGAGCAGCCGGGGCGGAATCTTTTACGGGTGGTGGGTGCTGGCCGCCGCAGCGACTTTGGGGTTCTGCGCGTTCGGGGTCGTGATACCCGGTTACCTGGCGTTCTCGGTGCCCATCAGATCGGAACTGGGTTTGAGTTCTGGACAGTCCGCGTTCATCGTGGGCGCGGCCTGGGGCATTGGAGACATCACCTCGTTGTTGGCCGGGTGGTTGGCGGACAGGTATGGCGCCCGGCGTTTCGTATTGGTAGGAGGATTGCTGTGTGGGTTTGGGTTCGCCGCGCTGGGGTTGGCGCAATCGTTCTGGGCGATAGTGCTGGGATACACGATAATTGCTTCGGCGGGGCGCGGATTGGGAATTTTCCCGACGCTGATGACGGTGGTGAACCAATGGTTTGACGACCGCAAAGCGTTGGCACTGGCGATCATCAACACGGCGGTGACCGCCGGAGCGGCCGCTCTGCTGCCGGCATTGAGCTTGGCCGGCGGCCATATTGGTTGGCGCACGGCAGCGTTGATCGCCGGCGGGTTGGTATGCGCCCTGACTTTGCCGGCTGCGGCGATTATCCGCAGCCGGCCGGAGGATATGGGGTTGCAACCCTATGGAGCGGACACGGGCACACCTGACCGAGCGGCCGGAGCCGCACGGGGGGAACCGGAACACGCGGAGCGACGAGGCAACTATTCGGTAAGGGAGGCGCTGGGAACGCTGTCGTTCTGCGCGTTGGCGATTGGGGCGATACTACGGACTGTCCCATCGGACGTGCTGGTCATCAATCAGATACCGTTATTGATATGGAAAGGGGTCGCGGAGGAACGAACGTCCGTGTACCTTTCCATAACCTACTTCGCCACGATACCGGCGCGGTTCGGGATGGGGTTGGCCGCGATGTGGGTGTCGCCACGGTGGATGCTGAGCGCGGGGATGGCGATGGTGGCGCTATGCACCGTGGCGGCGTTGCTGCTGCGGGGAGATGCGGTGGCATGGTTCCTGATTATCTCGTCAGCAACGGGGCAGGGGGTGAGTTCGCTGGCGTGGATCACGGTGGGCGAGTACTTCGGGCGGCGCAGCTTCGGGACGCTGGTAGGGTTGATGACGGTGTTTTATGGAATAAGCGGGCTGATAGTTCCAGCGGTTGCGGGGTCGGTATTTGACCAGACGGGGAGTTTCGTTCCCGTGCTGCTGGCGGTGGGACTCCTGCAGACCATTTCGGCCGGCGCGTTTTCGCTGGTCAAACGGCCGGCTGCCGATGAGGAAGGGGACGGGGACGGGGATGCGGATTAGCATGGCGACGTCCGGATGACGGAACAGCCGACGGGCGAAGCACTCGATTCGAGGGGGCGCATCTACTACGGATGGTGGGTGCTGGCGGCTGCCGCGGGATTGGGGTTCCTGGGATTCGGCGCTCTGATACCCGGATTCCTGGTGTTCGCCACGTCGATCAAGGGCGAGTTGGGGATCACGTCGGCGCAGTTCGCGTTCGTGGTGGGCGCGGCGTGGGCGGTGGGCAACGTGGCATCGCTGGTGGCCGGATGGCTGGCGGACCGGTATGGCGGCCGGGTGCTGGTGCTGGCGGGCGGGCTGCTGTGCTGCGTGGGATTCGCGGCAGTGGCCGGCGTCAGTTCGTACTGGCAGTTGCTGGTCGTGTATTCGGGAGTGGCGGCGATAGGACGTGGAATCGGCGTAGCGCCCAATCTGATGACCGTGGTGAACCAGTGGTTTGTGCGGAGGAAAGCGTTGACCATGACCCTGCTGAACACCGCGTTCGCCGGCGGGGCCGCCATCATGGTGCAGGTGCTGTCGTACGGCCAGGGACAGTTTGGGTGGCGCACCCTGATCCTGTGGACAGGCGGGTTTGTGGCCCTTTTGACGATGCTGGCGACGGTGGTGATACGGAGCCGGCCGGAGGACATCGGACTGCTGCCCGACGGGGAGCGACCGGCTGCCGGCAGACCGGCGGCAGTCAGAGGGCGGCGGATTGAACCAGCCTACGCGGAATCGGATTTTACGCTGGGTCAAGGGGTGAGGACGCCAGCGTTCTGGCTGATGACGGTGGCGGTGACGTTGAGGATCGCGGCAGCGGACGCACTGGTGATCAACCAGATACCGATGCTGGGATGGAAGGGGATTCCCGAAGAGCAGGCGGCGTACTACCTGTCGGCGACGTTCCTGGTGATCATTCCGCTGAGGATTATCATGGGACTGGCGGCGATGGTTGTGCCGTCGCGGTGGCTGTTGTTCGGGGGAATGACGATTGGAGCGGTGGGGTCGGTGGTTTTCCTGTCGTGGACCGGGTATCCGGCGGCGGCGATGTTCGTGATGTCGATAGCGGCCACGGAGGGGGTTGCGACGCTGGGATGGCTGGCGGTGGGCGAGTATTTTGGGCGGCGGAGTTTCGGGTCGCTGGTAGGTATCATGACGGTGTGCTTCGGGGCGGGTTCGTTGGCTGCGCCGGTGGCGGCGGGATGGATCTTCGACCGGACGGGGGAATACGGGGTTGCGCTATTGGCGGCGGCGGCGATGCAACTGGCGTCGGGGGTTTGTTATCTGGTGGCGCGGAGGCCGGGGGGTAATTTACAGGGATGAACAGGATAAACAGGATTGGATTGATTGGCCCGTCGGCGGGAACGGAGTAGGGGCGAATAATCATTCGCCCCTACGTGATGGCCGTTTTAAAATGAGGCGAGTCAGTCGAGGGTGAAGCCTTCGTAGTTGTTGGCTTCGACCTCGGCGCGCTTGGCTCGCATGGCCGGGGCCGTGTCGGGTGCGGTGAGCAGGACACGGGCCTTGCCGGGGATGTTGGCGCCGACGAACCAGGAATCGGCCTGGGTACGAAGGATGTTCTCGCCGCCTTCCCTCATGTGCTGCACCCAGGCTTCCTCCGCCTCGGGGGTGGCCATGATGCGCCCGTGTCCACTGTCCCGGACGTGGGCGATGGCCTCGGTGACCCACTCGACGAGCGGCTCGGCGGAGCGGGGGAAGTTACCAACGGAGGCGGCGTTGATGGTGAACAGGTTGGGGAAGTTGTAGCTTGACATTCCCATGTAGGTGCGGGGGCCGTTGGCGAACTTTTCCTTGAGGACCTCGCCGCCGATGCCCTGGATGTGAATGAGGTTGAGGGGGCCGGTGACGGCGTCGTAACCGGTGGCGAAGATGAGGACGTCGAAGTCGAAGTCCTCGCCGCCCTCCAGCTGGAGACCACGAGGGGTGATGCGGGCGATGGGGTCCTGGCGCACGTCCACGAGGCGGACGTTGTCCTGGTTATAGACCTCGTAGTAACCGCTCTCGCAGGGGAGACGCTTGGAGCCGAACATGTGGTTCTTGGGGACGAGCATTTCGGCGACTTCGGGGTCGTGGACGCGCTCGCGGATCTTGTTGCGGACGAATTCGGCGTAGTCCTCGTTGGCCTCGCCGGGCATCATGACGTCGTAGAAGTTGGAGAGCCACTTCTTGAACCCGGGTTCCTGCCAGAGGCGTTCGTACTGTTCCAGCTTTTCCTCCTCCGTAACAGCGAGGGCGGAACGGGTATCGAACATGTGCATGAAGGATCCGGGGGTCTCCAAACAGCGCTCGAAAATCTCGGGATAGTGGGCCTTGATGTACTCCTGGGTTTCATCGTCGATGAGGGAGTTGCGCAGGGGCACGCAGTAGTTGGCGGTGCGCTGGAAGACGGTGAGGTGGCCGACATCTTTGGCGATTTCGGGGATGATCTGGACGGCGGTGGCGCCGGTTCCGATGATGCCCACCTTCTTGCCGACCATGTCGATGCCTTCCTTGGGCCAGCGGTTGGTGTGGGTTGCGATGCCCTCGTAGCTCTCCAGGCCCTCGAAGTCGGGGACGTAGCGGGCGGAGAGGATGCCGATGGCGGTCATGACGAACTGGGCGCGGGCCTGGTAGCCGTCATCGGTGGTTGCGACCCAGCGGTTGGCGTCCTCGTCGTACACCAATGAGGCGACCCGCGAGTTGAAGCGGATGAACCGGCGCAGGTCGAACTTGTCGGCGACGTAGTTGAGGTATTGCTCATTCTCGGGCTGGGCGGAGTAGTGCTCCTTCCACTCCCATTCCTGGAGCAATTCCTCGGAGAAGGAGTAGCCGTACGTGTAGCTTTCGGAGTCGAAGCGGGCGCCCGGGTAGCGGTTCCAGTACCAGGTGCCGCCGACGCCGTCGCCTTCCTCGAAGGACATGGCGGTGAAGCCGAGATTGCGGAGGCGGTAGAGGGCGTACAGGCCGGTAACGCCGGCGCCGATGACGATAACCTCCACTTCATCGATTTCGCCGCCGGATTGCGTGGCTGCGGCCGGTGTTTCCTGCGCGGAAGTAACCATAAAAACGCTCCTTTCGCCCCTGGGGACGCCCGGGGACCAACGTAATCTAAAGCCGGATTATACACGGTTGCGGGATTTCGTCGGGCCAGTTCACATAAATTTAACAAGTTGCCGATGGTGGGCCGGCTCAGCAGGAGAGATGGAGGGGGTTGGGGAGTTGGATGCGGAAGGTCTTTTCGAGGGCCCGACGCCACAATGGAGAGAGCGTTATGCGGTGGGGGTCCTGGGGCTTGTCCCACAAGTGGGCGTGGCATTGGCAGCGGCGGGGGGCGTCGCCACGGTCGTAGCGCCCGTGGGGGTCGGGCTCGGCGGCCAATGGGGCGCCAAACAGCCTGAACTCCTGGCGAATCTCCTCGAAGTTGGGCAGTTGCAGGATGTCCTGGATGGAGGTGAAGGTAGGATCTGCGGGATAGTCGGGCTGGCGCAGGAACCGTTTGTGGTGGCGGACGGGCTTGGGCCTGCCGGCGATGAGGCGGATGGCGTGGGTGATGAGGGATGAGACGCGGCGGCGCATGCGGCGGAGAGTTATTGTGCATGGATGGGCAGGATTTACAGGATGCGGATTTTGGGATTTCCCCCTCACCCCAACCCTCTCCCGCGAGGGGAGAGGGAGACTACTAACTACGGCCGTTTGGCCGGCTTCCAGCAGGTTGGGTAGGGTGTGGGCCTGGCGGAGGGTTGTGAGGTGGGAGCGGCTGAGGGTTTCGTCGGCGATGTTGGCCTGGAGGACGAACTCAAGCTGACGACGGGAGTGGTATTTCCAGCCTTGATGGACGGCGAGGGCCGCGGTTGCGTGCGAAGCGGCGCGGCGCAATGCCACGGCGGCCTCATGTGGGTGGTGAGAATCGATGGCCTGGTCGGCCCGATTCAGGAACTCGTCGGCTTCAGCCAGGTGGTGGGAGGGGGTTCCCATGTTGGATGGCGACTCCTTGGGTTAGGCAGGGGCGGGTTGCAAGCCCGCCGCTACGGCGCAGAATGTTGAGGGTGGGTTTCTCCTTTTAGATGGTGGCGTTGATTTTCTAATGGTGGCGTCAGGTTGTGGTTCGGGTCGATGTCGGGAGCACGGCCAACACTGCTTTTGATTGGCGCAGAAAGATATCGTCCTAGGCTTCCGTGTCCTCGCGGGTAGCCGGCCAATGGTACCGGGGCAGTGCGAGCACGGGGCGGTGGTAACACCCGCTGGGTTCCGGGAGCTTGATCGCGGAAAAGACGACTCTAGGCTCCTTGGGAACCTTATTCTGCTGTTGATAACCGACAGGCCGTTATTCGACCCGAACCTTTTTGACACCTCACTGTGTTTCCGTAGTTTGGTGGCAGCCGCTGCATGCGATGCGGCCGACCCCGCGCGGTTCTCGAGTGCCGGTTGGGGAACCTGACATGGTTAGGATAGAACGGGCGTACGGCTACGGGCAATGGGCGGGTGTCAGTGGCAGGGGGATTTTTGCATGGATGAACAGGATTTACAGGATGATTGGGATTTTGATTTGTAATTGTGAGAATCGGGATTTGCGGGATATGGGATTTTCCGTATTCGGGCGAAGGCCGGCATGACGGGATGGGGGCGATCCTGCCCTTAGTGCGGCTTTACCGGTCATTCAATAAGGTTGTGCCCAGGCCGGCCAACGCCGTGACGCCCACTGGCAGGAGGCCAACCAGCGCACCGGCTACGAAATCCGACACCTCTTGAGAGGTAGTCGCTACGTAGGCCAAGTAAATTATTCCTCCGTTCAAAGCCGCGATCAGGGCAGCGATTATCAGTAGATTCACACGGATCGGTGTCAACTGGCGGCGCTGCCGACGGGGCGGCGTAGTTGCGGTTGGAGTTGAAGGGCGGGTCGAGGTAGATGAGGTCAACGCAGGCGGAGTCGAGGCCGCGCCGGGTGTCGAGGTTGTCGCCCGTCCAGACGGTTTCGTCGGCGAAGTTGGGGGGTGGTGTCGGTCGTGGTGGTCATGGGCGGATTTTAGCATGGGCCGGTGAATTTTCATGGATGCACAGGATGAACGGGATGGGTTGGGTGGAGGGGGACGGTGGTTCGACAGGCTCCCGCCGTAGGCGGACGTTCCGCACCATGAGCGGAGGTTATACTGTCGGCGGTGGAGTACCCGATTGACTATGGAGGAAGGCGAGAATGCCGTACGCGGGTTTGGATTTGACGGGGCGGAAGGCGCTGGTTACGGGCGCGGCGCGGGGGATTGGGGCGACGCTTGCAGTGGGATTGGCGCAGGCCGGCGCGGACGTGGCGGTTTGCGACCTGGCGTCGGATGAGTCGTGGGAAGGGCTGGCGGATACGGTTTGGAAGATCCGCAACGAGGGGCAGGTGGGCATCGCCGTGGACCTGGACGTGCAGGAGGTGGAGGAGATCAGGCCGACGATACGGCAGATTGAGCGGGACCTGGGCGGGCTGGACATACTGGTGAACAACGCGGGCATCCGGCGGCGGGCTCCGGCGCTGGAGGTGACGGAGGAGGACTGGGACGCGGTGATGGACACCAACCTGAAGGGGGCGTTTTTCTGCGCGCAGGCGGCGGCGCGGCTGATGATTCCGCAGGGGTACGGGCGGATCATCAATATCGCGTCGCAGATGGCGCTGGTGGGTGCGACGAACCGGGCGGCGTATTGCGCGAGCAAGGGCGGGTTGTTGAATCTGACGCGGGTGCTGGCGCTGGAGTGGGCGCAGCACGGGATCACCGTGAACGCCATCGGGCCGGGTCCGACGCTGACGCCGGGGGTGTTGGAAGCCGAGACGCGGGACGCCGACGAGGTGGAGGCCGAGTTGCTGGTGAAGATGCCGTTGGGTCGGCGGATGGATCCTGAGGAGTTGGTGGGGGCGGCGATCTACCTGGCGAGCGAATCGGCGGGGGCGACGACGGGGCAGATGCTGGTGGTAGATGGCGGTTGGACGGCGATGTGAGGGTTTGGTTTTTCATGGATACATCCTCCGGAGGCGGACCTGCGGCAGGATGGACAGGATCTTGCGGGAATGAATTTACATGGATAAACGGGATAAACAGGATGAATGGGATAGATTGAGATGATTGGGCGCACCTCTCTGGTTTCCCGCTTTTGATGGGATTACGACGGTTCGACGGGCTTTCGCGGAAAGCGCGGGGTCCGCACCATGAGCGGCGTAAAATGGATTCCGGCGCGCCACAGGCGCATCGGGGATTTTCGCCGGAATGACGAACAATTAGGCCGGGATGACGGTCCTTCGACAGGCTCAGGATGAGCGGAGGTCTGAACCTCACCACGAGTGGAGATGTGAGTTATGAAGTTTGGGATGTTTTATGAGTTGCAGATGCCGCGTCCGTGGACGGACACGGCGGAGTACGACACGCTGTGGGACGCGGTGCGGCAGGTGCAGTACGCGGAAGAGATGGGGTTCGAGCGGGTGTGGCTGGTGGAGCACCACTTCCTGACCGAGTTCGCGCACTCGTCGGCGCCTGAAGTCATGCTGGCGGTGATGGCGCAGCACACGAAAAAGATGCGGCTGGGGTTCGGCGTCGTGCTGGCTCCGGTGCATCATCCGCTGCACGTGGCGGCGCGGGCATCGACGCTGGACATTCTGAGCGACGGGCGTGTGGACGTCGGCGTCGGGCGGACCAAGGGGCCGTACCAACTGACGCCGTTCGGGACGGACGTGGCGACGACGCAGAGCATGATGGTGGAGACGCTGGAATGCCTGCCGCGGATGTGGTGCGACGAGGTGTTCAGCCACGACGGGGAGAACTGGACGATTCCGCCGCGGGAGGTGATACCGCGTCCGTTGCAGAAGCCGCATCCGCCGCTGTGGATGGCGTGCACGCAGGAGGACACCTTCCGTCTGGCGGGTCAACTGGGCGTCGGCTGCCTGGTGAACACGCTGGGCGGCACGGACAAGACGCGAGGTTTGGTGAACGCGTACTACGAGGCAATCGAGAACGCGAATCCGGTGGGTCGGTTCACCAACCGGCAGGTGGTGGCATCGACCATCGGGTTCTGCGACGAGGACGACGCGAAGGCGCGGCAGAAGGGCGCGGAGGTGGCGGCGTGGTACCTGGAGCAGAGCCGGCAGCGGTTCGTGCTGGAATGGGCCGGCGTGGATCAGGACGCCGTGCCGGATGAGTACAAGTTCTACGTGCAGGGCGGAGCGACGCGTGGGGGAGGGCCTTCGCGTCCGTCGGAGGACCCGCAGCAGCAGGCGCCGCCGACGCCGGAGGAGTTGCTGGCCGGCGGCGGGTACTGCGTGGGCGATCCCGACGCTTGCATCCGGGTGATCGAGGAGTTTGAGTCGATGGGCGTGGATGAGATCATGCCGATATTCCAGGCGGGGTATGCGACGAACGAAGAGGTCTTGAATTCGATACGGCTGTTTGGGGAGTACGTGATACCGCACTTTCGGGCGAAGGAAGGGAAATAATTGTCATGGATGCATCCTCCAAAGGCGGACCTGCGGCAGGATGAACGGGATGATATTCTGATTTGAGGGATTGGGGCGAATGATTATTCGCCCCTACTTGATGCACCAGGGTTTTTGAGGGTTTTTCATGGTAAGCGTTGAACGGTTGGGGACGGAGGCGGCCGCGGGCAGGAGAACCCAATTCTTCGGGACGCTCAAACGACACGGTACACGATTGAAGCAGAATGGTCTCCAAGAAAGATGGCTGCTGCTGATTGACTTAATCGCGGCTGACTCCGGCAAGACGTTGGCGAAACACGCTTGGTTTCGAGATGGAAAGTGGTCCCGGAATATGAAAACCGGCCACCGGTATAGCTTTTGTGCCAGAGTCGAGCGATGCCTGGGGAATCAGAAAGCACCGAATGTCAGCGGGCAAATCGACGAAGGACATCGTTTGGCCAACCCGAATAAAGTTTTGGAGGTCGCTATTCCTGCGAAACAAAAAAACGTTGAATCAAGCGAAACGGGCACATTCAAGGTTTACCATAAACGCGCAAAAACGCCCGGCTCCAAGAAAGCGTCGTTTGACCAGAATCAACCGATAGCCAAGCGAAAGGGAAACAGTGGAACAGAGGATTCGGGACAGTCACCGCGGCTAGGTGGGCAGAATGCTGATCCGCCAGCTGTCCCAGCCAAATGGCGCAACAACACGGCGCGAAAACGCAGGAGCGCCACCATCTCGTCCATATTTGAAAATCGACGTGAAGCTGGCTCTCGCCGTGTCAGGCAATGGACAGGATGATATTCTGATTTGAGGGATTGGGGCGAACGATTATTCGCCCCTACGTGATACGTAAGCGTTGCGAGGGAATTGATGACTACTGTTGAGCGGTTGGGGACGGCGCCGGAGTCGGCGGGACCGCGGCGGGTTGGGTCGCCGGTGGTTTCGGTGGTGGCGACTACGCCGTCGACGGTGCTGGCGGACGTGGAGCGGGCGATGCGGCTGGCGGGGGCGGAGAGGGTTTTATCCACGGATGTTGAGACGCTGCTGAAAATCAACATATCGTGGCAGCACTGGTATCCCGGGTGCTCGACGACGCCCTGGCAGCTGGAGGGGGTGATTCGCGGGCTGCAGAACATGGGGCATCGTGACGGCGGGCTGATCGCGGCGCACAACGGGACCGTGGTGGTGGACTCTTTCGAGGGCGAGGCAAACAACAAGCACAAGCCGGTGCAGGATAAGTACGGGCTGCGGACGGTTCACCTGGACACGCCGCCGGAGCCGTGGGTGCGGTACGAGCCCAAGGCGCAGATGATGGTGCTGCACGACATCTATCCCGAGGGGATCGACATACCGGCGCTGTTCGAGGGTAAGAACATCGTGCATCTGCCGACGATGAAGACGCACGTGTTCACGACAATGACGGGGGCGATGAAGAACGCGTTCGGCGGGTTGCTGCACCGCAAGCGGCACTGGACGCACTCGGTGATTCACGAGACGCTGGTGGACCTGCTGGCGATTCAGCAGGAGATTCACCCGGGCATCTTTGCGGTTACGGACGGGACGTTCGCCGGCGACGGTCCGGGTCCGCGGGCGATGCGGTGGCACATCAAGAACCGGATTGTGGCGGGTGCGGACCAGGTGGCGGTGGACGCCGTTGTCGCGTCGATGATGGGTTTTGATCCGCTGTCGCTAAAGTTCATACGCCTGGCGAACGAGCGGGGTCTCGGCGTGGGCGACATGCGGGACATCGAGGTGGTGGGCGACGAGCCGGACATCAGTCGGGTGAACTGGGGGTTCGCCGACAATGAAAATACCTTTGCGAGTCGCGGACAGAAGATGATCTACTGGGGTCCGCTGAAGCCTTTGGAGAACGTGCTGCTGCGGTCGCCGCTGGCCGGGTGGGCGTACGCGGCGAGCAACCTGTACCACAACGGGTACTGGCTGAATACGATCGGCAAGGGACGGGTGCGGAAGGCGCTGCGGACGGAGTGGGGGCGGCTGTGGGCGGAGGGGTATTAGGGGTTGGGATGAGGTAGATTGGGGTACAATGGATCTCGCGAGGTGGCAACAATGCATCTAACCGGCATGACCGTCAAGGGAATACTACCATTCACGGATCCAGTGAAATTTGAATTCGATCCACGAGTTAACGTGTTTATAGGGCCCAACGCGACGGGCAAAACGAGTGTTCTACGTGAAATGCATGTGCCCGATGAAGCCACGATGAGGGTGACCGCCAATAGGCAAGTGCTGACGGCGGTCCACCATAAAGAAGGAACAAACGCCGAATTCCAATTGGAGTTTAGCGAAGATTGGCCTGGACAGGAGACCGATACCATAGAGTCTCTCAAGGAAGAGTTGGACGAACCTCTCAGATTGGTTTGGGAACGGTTTCATTTCTGGACACGTGGACGGGAAGTGCCTTGGATTTACGTGCCCGCGATTCGCCAACATCTGCCCCTCAGCAGAGATGCTGAGAGGATGCATGATTTGGCAGCTAAGTTGCGCGGCCCCGATACATTAGCTGACGTACTGAGTGAGGATACCCGGTATGTCTTCGACTGTTCGGCCGTGTTGAGGTTGAATCATGCATATCATGAGGGATTTCGATCGCGGAAATACAGTGCCGAGGAAATCATGAGGTTCGAAAGCGCGAAACATCTAGCTTGGAAATGCTCGAAAGACATTTGCCGGGAAATCCTCAGGGACGGCGACCTCCCAGACGATTATGTGCATACGCTCAGGTCGGAAGGGATGTCTATGCCAGTGGCGTTCTATAACATGCAGATCGATGAAAAATGGCATGCCTCGGGCAGGGTCTTTGCGGGAGACTTAAGCGCCGGGACACAGGAAACGATCATGTGGATCTGGTATCTAGCGATAAAAATCGGGCACTTCTACGATTTCCGCGATGATTGGGAGACTGAACCTGCAGTGCTATTGATCGATGAATTAGAAAATCAACTGCATCCGGTATGGCAACGCCGCGTGCTTCCAGCGTTGCTAGAGTATTTTCCAGGTTTACAAATTTTTGCCACCACGCATTCGCCGTTCGTGGTTGCCGGCCTAATGAAAGGGCAAGTCCACAAAATGTACAAAGATGAAGACGGCACCATTCGGAGCCGCGTGAATGATGATGACATCAATGGTCGGACGGTTGAGGAGATCCTCAGAGACTACATGGAAGTCGATGATCCGACCGATGCGGAGACGGCAGACGCCGCCGCAGCTCTCCGATGGTTGCGTTACCAACAGCCCACGGCGGGTACGGCCGAAGAGTGGCGGGAGCAAAAAATCGATCAGCTGGAATCCAACGCAGAAGCAACTGCGGATGAGCTTTCTGCGTTACGATGGTTAAGAAAACAAGAGGAACCGACAGGACTTGCCACCATTTGGTGGGAGGAGGAAATGGAGAAACTACGGTCGGTCGTCAGCCGAGATCTCGAAGTTGGCGGGGCGGTCGCTGCGCAGCGTGAATTACTCCTTGAGAGGCTCAGTGACTTGATGGAATACGACGAAGAATCTGATGAAGAGAATTAGCGATGCATTCTGTGGTTAATGTGGAAGCTCCTTCTTTCCTTGTCAGGAATGGGCAGCCGACTAACGCGTTTGAAAGAAAATATCGAAATGGGAACGTTTTCGTGTGGGACTTCGGGGGTTCAAACGAGCCCTCGCGTTCGGTTCCGCCAGTAGATTGCGCAACTCGGATGGATGATTACGTCAAACTTATCGTGGCATTGGCCGAACAGTTCAATGGTCCCCATCCAGATGCCAAAAACGAAAATAAGATATTGGGCGTCTGCGCGTATTGTGAGCGGCTTTGTGACGACAGGAACGGCCAAAACCAGAACACGGTTGATCATTTCCGCCCACGTAAAACGCATAATGCTTTAATGTTTGAATGGCAGAATTTGATGTACGTTTGCAGGCGTTGCAATCAAGCGAAAGATGACGGTTGGTTCGGGGCAGAGGTTGACCAGGGTGGGTTCGTTAATCCGAGGGAACCAACGGCAGAAAAATATTTTGGTTTCGATTTGAAAACCGGAGGGGCTGTGGTTCATCCGGATCTCCAAGACAGCAAGCAGCGTTGCAAGGTTCAAAGGACCATCGATGCATTGGCTTTGGACAGAGAAGACATAAACAGTTTGCGACGCGACCATTTGAGTATAGTCCGGAACTGGCATTGTGAAAAAGGGCGCAAATTGGCGCCCTTCAAGCGAAGGAAAGTGCCGTTTTCTAGCTTAATCAGGTATGCAGAGGAAGCTAGATATTTTGCAAGTTGATTGGACGCTACTGGGCGGCGGTTAGGTCGTCGTGTTCGGGGGAGATGCTTACTATTTGGCCGGATAGCCATTTGCGTTTTAGGCCGATGGGGCCGTATTGGGTTTGGACGGTTATGGTGTCGCGGTGGGCTACGTAGCGGCCAACGGGTCGGACTCGGACGCCCAAAGTTGGCGTGTGTCGGAGGATGCACTCGGCGAGCTGGGTTTCTAGTTCGGCCGGGCCCAGGGCGGAGAGCAGAATGGCGGGGCGGTTCTTTTTCATGTGAATGGGGGTGTGCCAGACGTCGAGGGCGCCGGCGGCGAAGAGTTGGTCCATGGCGAATCCGAGCTGCTCGCCGGTGGCGTTGTCGATGTTGGTTTCGAGGATGATGATGTTGTCCTGCCAGCGGGCGAAGGGGGTGTTGGGGTCGGATGCCGGGGACGCGTCGCTTGCCGTCTGTTGGCGATAGGCTTCGAGGGCGGCGGCGCGGACGGTTTCGAGGTTTGGAGGTGGTTGGTTGGCTCCCGCCCGTGGCTCGACGGGCTCACCATGAGCGGATGGGTGAGGTTCGGCTGGAACGGCCACCGGCGGGGGTACGGTGGGGGCGACTACGCCGAGCCAGAGGCGGATGACGTTGGGGAAGGCTGCGGGGTTTTTGCCGCCGGCGCCTACTCCGATGCGGTGGAGGGTCATGGCGGGTTGGCGGTATTCGTCGGCGAGGGTGGTGATGAGGGCCGCGCCCGTGGGCGTGGTGAGTTCGCCGACGTTGGCGTGGAAGGGCCGCTCGGGCGCGACGGGGGCCTTTGCCGCCGCGATGATTTCCAGGGTGGCCGGCGCGGGGTTGCTGTAGCCGTTGGGACGGCGCGGGCCGGTGGCTTCGCCGAGGACCAGGGGAGATGCGTGGATGCGCTGAATGCCGAGTTGTTCGAGGCCGTGGACTACTCCTACTACGTCAACGAGGGTGTCGGCGGTGCCGAGTTCGTGGAGGTGGATTTCATCCGGGTCGTTGCCGTGGACTCGGGCTTCGGCGGCGAAAAGGGACTTGAGGACGGCCGTAGCACCGGTGCGGGTTTGGTCAGACAGGGCGGTTGCGTTGGCTACGGCGTCGAGCATCTGCTGGGGGGAGTAGCGCGGGGATTCGGAGGTGTCGATCAGAGCGCGTGAGCCGCGAACTTCGCAGCGGATTTCGTCGGTGGCAGTGATGTTGACGCCGGGGATTTTGAGGGCTGCGATGGCCTCATGGATGGCGTCGAGTGGGAGGCCGGCATCGAGGATGGCGGCGAGGAGCATGTCGCCGCTGGCGCCGCCGACGGATTGGATGTAGGCAGTTTTCATGGAGTACGGGCTTTTTACATGGATGAACGGGATTTACAGGATTAGGTACGACTGGATTCCAGCTTTCGCCGGAATGCCGGGGTGGGATGCGGGACTGACGGGGCTATTTCAGGACGTCGTTGAGGCTGCCGGAGCGCAGGGGGTTGAGGTCCAGGGAGACCCAGAGGTAGCCGAGGGCTTTGAGGCGGGCGGCGATTTCGTCGCGGTGGGCAAAGGCTAGTTCCATCTGGTCGGCGGCGACCTCGATGCGGCAGAGTTTGTCGTGGTGGCGGGCGCGGACTTCGCGGAGGCCGAGATCGCGCAGGATGTCCTCGGCGGCCTCGATGCGGCGGAGGGACTCTACGGTTACCGGCGTGCCGTAGGGGATGCGGGACGAGAGGCAGGGTTGGGCCGGCTTGTCCCACAGAGGCACGCCGAGCCATTTGGCGGCGGCGCGGACCTGGGCCTTGTCCATTTCGGCTTCGACCATGGGGCTGCGGATGTTGTGCTCGGCGGCGGCGGTCATGCCGGGTCGGTAATCGCCGAGGTCGTCGATGTTGGCACCGTTGGCGATCCACGCGTAGCCCTCCGCTGTGGCGAGCGCGCCGAGTTGGTCGTAGAGCTCGGTCTTGCAGAAATAGCAGCGCTGGGGGGAGTTGGCGACGTAACCCTCGCGTTGCAGTTCGTCGGTGTTGATGATGCGGTGGTTGAGGTTGAACTGGCTGGCGATTAATTCGGCGTCGGCGAGGTCGCGGGCGGCGAGCGCTGGGGAGAAGGCGGTGACTGCCAAAGCGCGGCTACCCAGCGCGCGTTGGGCGGCCACCGCCAGGAGGGTACTGTCCACGCCGCCGGAGCAGGCGACGATGACAGAGTCCATGTCGCGGAGGATGGACTCCAATCGCGGCAGGCAGTCGGGGGGATTGCCGATTGGTGAAGCAGAGGGGTGTGTCATAATATCCCGCGTGTCCGTTATCTTACATCGATAGACAGGATAGATAGGATTATATGGTTTCGCAAGATTGAGGGATTGAGTCGATATGACGGTGCAGAGCATCAGCGCGATCACGCTGGCGGTGCGAGACATGGCCAAGTCGGTGGCGTTTTATCACGACGGGGCGGGTATACCGATCCTCTATGGAGGGCCCAGCGCGTCCTTTACGTCGCTGAGCGTGGGCGGCGGATATTTGAACCTGATCCTCGCGGAGGATGCTGACGTGCGCTGGTGGGGTCGCTGCATCCTGTACGTGGACGACGTGGACGCGCATCACCGGCGGATGGTGGATGCCGGATATTCGCCGGACGGCGAACCGGCGGACGCGACCTGGAGGGAACGGTACTACCACATCACCGACCCGGACGGGCATGAGGTCAGTTTTGCGAGACCGTTGGGGTAGGGGTTACGTTTTTCATGGATACACAGGATGGACAGGATTTCTGGTTGATATGATGCCGCGTCATTTTTTCGGTTCGAGTTTGGCATGACGAGTTTTTCGGACAGGTTGCTGGCGGCGAGCGAGTCGGCGCAAAGTCTGGTGTGCGTTGGACTGGACGTTGACCTAGAGCGGATGCCCGAGCGGGTGGTTCGACAGGCTCACCATGAGCAGGGCCGGGATGATGAGCGGGCGGTGGTGGAGTTCAATCGGGCGATTGTGGACGCCACGGCCGATTTGGTTTGCGCGTACAAGCCGAATATCGCATTTTATGAGGCGCTGGGATTGCCGGGGTTGCGGGCCTTGGAGGCAACGGTTTTGCACATTCAGGATGTGTCTCCGGATAGCGTGATCATCATTGACGCCAAGCGTGGGGACATCGGCAACACGGTTGAGGCGTATGCGACGGCGATGTTTGACGTGTGGGGATTTGACGCGGTTACGGTGAATCCGTGGGGTGGTATGGATACCATTGAGCCTTGGCTGGAGCGTGGCAACGGCGGCATTCTCGTGTGGTGTAGGGGCTCGAATCCGGGGGCCGGAGACCTGCAGGATCTGGCGGTTGACGGCGGGGAGCCCGTTTACATGCGACTGGCGCGGAGTTTGGCGGAAATTTCGACGGGTGGGAATCTGGGCCTGGTAGTGGGGGCGACGGCTCCTGAGCAGTTGGCAGCGGTGCGTCAAGTGTGTCCGGAGGCGCCGATCTTGATACCGGGCGTGGGCGCGCAGGGCGGTGACCTGGAGGCCAGCGTGCGGAATGGTGTTGACGCTGGGGGACGGCTGGCGATCATAAACTCCGGACGGGGGATTATCTACGCGTCGAGCGGGCCGGATTTTGCGGAGGCCGCGCGAAAAGCCGCCGCCGAGTTGCGGGACGGCATCAACGACACGCTGGATGCGATGGGACTGGGATGGTCGGCCAGAGGCGGAGAGGGAACATGACCAGGCCACCTAGAGCCGCGGACCTGCGGCCGGGGGACATCGTCCGGCTCAAGAAACGGCATCCGTGCGGCGGGTTTCACTGGCTGGTGAACCGGGTGGGTGGAGACATCGGGTTGCGGTGCCAGACGTGCGACCATCACATAATGATTCCCCGGTTCCGGATTGACCGCAGAATCCGGGAGATCGTGAGGGCGGACCCTGACGCGACCGGCGACGGTTCTTAAGGATGCCGGATAGAACGGGCCGGGACATCAGGCGCTATGTGCCGTTGTAACGACACGCTGCCTTCCGCTAATGCCGGGCGTGCCGCACCCCAGCCCTCTCCGCCAGGGGAGAGGGACTTTTTTGTGAACGGTGTCCACGCTGTCGGGCGGAATCAGTGAGGGGCGGCATACGGGAGTCGCTGCGAAATCGGTATCGGGGCGTATCGATTCTTTGTGTGGCGGTGGCGCTGAACAGTTTTGGCCTAGGAGCGATTGCGCCGGTATTGCCGCTGTTCCTGGAGAAAGAGTACGGGGTCAGCGCGGCTGAGATCGGGATAACCATCGGATTGTTCGGGTTCGGCAGGTTGGTTACCAGCGTGCCGGCCGGATACCTGGCGCAGCGATTGGGCCGCAAGAGCGTGCTGGGCCTGGGCGCGGCGATCAACGTCCTGGGCGCGTTGATGGTGTCAGTGTCGTTCAGCTACGTGTGGCTGACGGGTTGGCGGTTTGTGTCGGGATTCGGGGGCAGCATTTTCCTGACCGTGGCGACGATCTACCTGCGGGACGAAGCGACGCCGGCGACGCGGGGACGGTTGCTGAGTCTGCAGGAGTTGAGCATCCTGGCGGGGCAGATACTGGGGCCGCTGCTGGGTGGCTACCTGGGGGACATATTCGGGTTGCGGGTGCCGCTGTACGCGCAGGCGGCGCTGATGGCGGTTTCGCTGGGCGTGATCGTTTTTGCGCTGCCGGAATCACGCTGGCGGGAAGAGGCGGAAACAAGGCGAGAAGGTAGGCGACGGCCCGAGGGCACGCCACCGACCCGAGCCTCCGCTGTTGATGAGGGCGAGGCAGTTGAGCAGGGAAGACAGCGAGGCGCGTTGTGGCGGTTGATGCTGAGCCCTGCTTTCATTTTCGTGGGGATGTTCGCGCTGATGATCGTGGCGAACCGACAGGGGGCGCGGTTCAGCGTGATGCCGCTGTTCGGGCGCGAGAAGGGCTTTGAGCCGGGGGATCTGGGGTTGTGGATCAGCGTTACGCACTTCCCGCAGTTTTTCACGACGCTGGCGTCGGGCTACCTTTCGGACCGGTTCGGACGCAAGACGCCGATCATCCCGTCCATCGCGCTGATCTGCCTGGGCATCGCGGCGTTCATCTGGGCCGGCAACCTGTGGCAACTGCTGCTGTCGGGGGTGCTGCTGGGACTGGGCGAGGGTTTGGGGAGTCCGGCCGGCACGGTGTTTTTTGCGGATATCGCGCCGCCCGGAATGGAGGGCGTGACCATCGGACTGCTGCGAACGTTTGGAGGCGTCGGTACGATCATCGGGGCGCTGGCTCTGGGCGCGATCGCGGACGTGGCTGGCTTTTCATGGTCGCTCTGGGTTGACGCGGCGATATTGGCGGCGTCGGCGTTGGGTCTGATGATTTTCGTGCGGGAGACCTACCGGTCGTGGCGGGGATAGTCTAATCGGATTATTCGGCGGCTGTGTTATCGGGGTTTTCTTCCTCGGCTTCCGGCGTTTCTTGTTGGGCGGCTCGGCGGTTGGCCAGCAACAGGAGAACGGCGGCGATGATGGCGGCCAACGCGATGACGCTGACGGCGATCAGCAGGATCAACAAAAGCGTGGGGTCGGGATCAATGAAACCGCCAGCCCCGTCAACGGAGCCGCCGGTGGCGGGGTCGGGGGTAGGGGTGGCGATGGCGGCCATGACGGCGCTAACGATGGCGTCCCGGTCGATGGTTGCCGGCGGTACGGGCGTGTCGGTGGGAACCGGAGTCGCTGTTGGGGTCGGCGTCGGGGTTTGAGTTGGCGTCGGCGTAGGACTGGGCGTTGGGGTAGGAGTAGGGACCGGGGTAGCGGTAGGTATGGGTGTAGCCGTGGGAACCGGGGTGGGCGTAGGTGTTGGAGTGGGCAGAGGCGTTTGAGTTGGAATTGGGGTAGGAGTGGGTTGCAGCCCGGGCAGCATGGTTACGGTGGAGTAAATCCCCGGGACACGGTTGGGTCCCTGATACAACTCCAAATACACGATGGCTTCGCCGGCGCTGAAGGAGTCGGGTTCGAAATCCGGGAAAGTGGTGTGCGCAGTAAAAGCGCCGTCGCGGTTGGAATTGAAAGTGCTTGCTCCGTTGAAAGTGAAGAAGGGGCCATTGCGGATGCGGATTCCGTAGCCGCCGATATAGCGGTCCAGGCCGGTCACGATCACGGTGACGGGAGTGTTGATGCGCACGACCGAGGGGGCAACCGCCAGGCCCACGGAGGCGGCCCGGATGTCGAGGTCGGCGGTAAGTTCCCTGAGGCGGTAGTTGTCGATATAGACTTCCAGGCGGATGCGCTGGCCGGGTTCGAGGGCGTTGGTACGGTCGAATTCGTACCGCCACCGCCCATCTGAGGAAGGATAGACGCTGCCGGCGCGGCGTCCGTTGACGGTAATTCTGACCTGTGGGGGGTGGTAGTAGTCGGGGGTCTCCGGCGGGAAATTTTCCCCGCGTATTACGATGGGTTCGCCCCGGTTGATGACGCTGCGGTCAGAATCCAGGATGATGCGAGGGACGGCGATGGGGACGTCGGCGGTGGCTTTGACGCCTTCATCGTCGGTGATTTCCAGTTCAAGACGGTCGCCGTCATCGAGGTCGATAACCTTGTCGATAAGTTCGCGGGAAATTTCGCCATTGGGGTCTGCCAGCAGGATGGTAGCGTTGAAGCGGCCGCCGCTGCGGATTGGGACGCAATCGGCGCGGTCGCGGGAATCGTCAAGCAGGGCAACCTCAACACCGTCCAGGCGCGCCCGGCAGACTTCGGAGCCGGCCAGTTGCCGCGCGGATACCAGCAACGTTTGGCCCAGGCCCACACCATTGCCGACGACGGTGAAGTCAAGCTCGGCGTCGGAGATGGTGATGTTGGTGGTGGCGCTGCGCCCATCATGGAACTCGGCGCGGATGGTTACGGTCCCGGATTGTGAGGACGGCAGAGTGACGAACAGGTTATCGGATGAAGTGCGCCATTGGGCGGTGCGTCCGGCAACGTAAACGGTGCGGATGCCCGGATTGCCGCCCACGATGCGCAGCCTGACTTCTTCACCGGGGCTGATGGAGCCGGAACCCGAGATGATGAGTCCGGCGGCGACGGTGATGCTGATGGATCTGGCGAGACTGCGGGCGGCGCCGTCGCGCACGCAGAGCTGGTATTTACCGGCGCGGCGGAACTTTGAAGTGTCGATGAGCACTTCGGAGGTAAAACGGGAGTCGGAACCTACGACGGAGGAGGCGATTTCGCGCCAGTCGCCGACATCGCTGGCGCTGCAATCACTGGATCCGCCCTGCTGATTGGCAAACAGATTGGCCGTGACGCCCCTGGTGAAGCCGACGCCGGTGAAGGTGACGGTTTCGCCGTAGTTGACGGTTTCATCATCGTCGTCAACCAGGAGGGTGGGATCAACGCGCAGCGAGCGAGTCAGCTTTTCGCCGCTATCCCACTGGACGGATACGGTGTAGGTTTCGTCTTCCGGCGGAGGATGGTCGGGAAGGCGGAGGCCGTTCAGACTGATACGAACGGCGGCCAGGTTGACCTCAGCGCAATCGGCGCGAGTGTCGTAGAATTCCCACTCCACGCAACCGGGCAATCGGATTTGGTGCGGCTCTCCGTCGCCATGATAAATGTCCACCCAGTTGGGCTGGTAGCGCGAGCCGGCGCGGAGCACGATATCGTCCCGGTCATAACGGTCAGGCAAGTTGAGCTCCTCAGGAAGCTCGATTGTGATTTCGTCAGTTGGCAGGCCGGGGGTACAGTCGCGGTCGCCGTTGGCGTCGGTAAAGGTTAGCTCGAGGTCAACCCGACCGCCGGGGGTGTAATCGTCATCCTGGTCGATGACGAGGATGGCGCAGTCGGCCGGCTGGGACTGGCCCACGGTTGACGCTGCCGCGTGGTTTTCGGAGATGGCCGAAATGGCTAGGGCGGTGGCCGCCAGGACGAAGCCGGCCAACACCGTCAGCCACGGCCTTATGCGGAAGGGAGCAGGGCGGTTATTGAGATCGGAAGGCATGAGCTAATAATTCTGCTGCTGTAATTCGGCGGGGTGGTCGAGGCGGACCTTGAGGAGAAGGACGGCGCCGATGATGAAGAGGAGCGCGCTGGCTCCGAGCAGCGCAGTATACCCGTAGCCGGGGCCGAACCAAACCGTGACCAGATCGGGCAGAGGGCCGATGGCTTTTGCGCCGGCCGCTCCGAAAAGGGTGCCGAGATTGACGATTCCCATGTGCTGGGCCTCGCGGCCGGGGGTGCCCAGATCGTTGGCCATGGCCCAGTGGCTGGTGAGGATCATGCCGACCGCGCCGCCGATGACGCTGGCGACGACGACGGCGATGAAATACGAACTGACCCACATCATGGCGACGGTAGCGCCCACGGCGATTACGGCTCCGACCGCCAGAATCGGCTTGCGTCCGACGCGGTCGGAGAGCCAACCGGAGGGGTAGGTAGTGAGCACCAAGGCTCCGCCGATGCCGATGATAGCAAGGCCGAGGGCCTGGGCGGGGTTTTCCACCTGAACTTTGTCCCGCAGGAAGAAGAGGCCGTAGGTGGTGAAGATGATTACGGCGGCCATGAATGCGCCGCGGGATACGATAAACCAGCCGAGGTCAGGATGGAGGCGGGCCATGCTGGTTGATTCCGGATAAGTCATGGCGGCGCGGTGGAAAGCCGCCGCGGCCGAGCCCCCGGCCTGACGCATGCGGCCGAAAATGGTGAGGGAACTGGTACCGGACGTGAACAGCAGGACTGCCGCGAACATGGCGAGCGTGGCCCACAGCCAGTGCACGCTGTCCGGTCGGGAGTAATGGGCGATCATGAGGGCAGCGAGGCAAAGGAGGCTGGCGCCACCAATGGCTTCCAGCAGCGTTTTGATGGAGGCGGCGACGCCCATGCGATTGGCCGGGACCAGTTCGCGGACGCTGGCGAGATATGGCGAATAACCGATGCCGGAATTGATCTGGATGAACATCCAGATGACCAGCAGGCTGACGTAGTTCAGGGGCATGGCTAGCCCGGCCAAACCGACCGGAATGCACATGCAGGTCCACAGCATGTAGGGGAGGCGGCGGCCCAAGCGGGAACGGGTGCGATCGCTGGCCCATCCCACCGGCACCTGCACCAATGCGGTGGCCAGCAGGCCCGCGAGTCCGACGATGCCGAGCAGCGTGTTTTTGGCAGCGTGAGGCGCGACTTCCAGCACCAGGATGGGCAGAATCGCGGTGTCCATGGCCAGGATAAAGCCGGCCAGGCCAAAACTGTACGCGTTGAGCGCCACCAGTGAGCGCTTGGCCCAGGGCTGCTCCGCCAGCGTGGGCGGCTGAACTATGGTGGTGGCGTTCATGGTGGCCGTTGTTAACTGAACGCGGTGGCGGTCCTCCGAAGAGTATATGCTACAATCCGCGTGCCGACTACGCAGGATGAATTTGAGGGGGAACTACGCCGTGCGGATCTGCTCGTTGCTCCCCAGCGGAACTGAGATACTGTTTGCCCTGGGCCGGGGCGACCGGATTATAGGGATTACCGATCTGTGCGATTATCCGCCCGAGGTCAGGGACATACGGGTGGTGTGCCGGAGTCGGATCGATCCGGCGGTGATGTCGAGCGAGGAAGTTGAGGCGGAGATGAGCCGGATACTGTCGTCCGGCGAGAGTCCCTACGACCTGGATGTGGAATGGTTGAGGCAGGCTGCGCCCGATTTGGTGCTCACGCAGGACCTTTGTTACTTTTGCGAGGTAGATGCGGGCACGGTACGGCAGGCGGTGGAACCCATCCCGTTGCCGCCGACGGTTTTGAACCTGAATCCGAGGACGCTGGACGAGATACTGGACAGTTTCGCCGAGGTGGGTGAGGCTTGCGACGCGTCGGCTGAAGCGGCGAAACTGGTAGCCGGGCTGCGGGAACGGATTGAGGCGGTCGAGCGGAAGGTAAACCGAGCGAGTTACCGGCCGGCGGCTTTTTCCCTGGAGGGAGTCAACCCACTGGTGATCGGCGGGCACTGGGTTACCGACCTGGTGACGCGAGCCGGTGGAGTGTTGCCGGAACGATTTGAGGCGGGTTGTCCAGCGGAACGAATCGAGTGGAGCGAGGTGGTTGCGGCCGCGCCCGAGATTCTGTATATCGACCTGTGCTCCTCGGACTTGGCCCGGAGCGTTCGGGAGATTCCGTGGTTGGCGGGTCAGCCGGGGTGGAATGAATTGCCGGCGGTGCAGACGGGCGAGGTGTACCTGATTGACCACAGCACGCTGAGCCGGCCGGGGCCACGGGTGGTGGATGGACTGGAATTGCTGGCGGAGTTGACGCATCCCGACCTGTTCTCCGGACACGTACCGCCGGACACGGTCTTGAAGCTGGATGCTGAACAGGCGCGAAGTCTGCCGGTAGGTCGCATCGGACAGGCGTTTTCGCCGTGGCCGCCGATTCCCGGCGCAGCCGACCGGGAGGCATTGGGAGTTGGGGTGGGCTGATCGAGTGTGAGGCCATGGAACGTGGGCTGGCGGTGCTGGCAAGGTTCCGTGGCAGCGGATCGTGGCGATGGGTTGGTGATGCCACGTAAGGGTTGCTCATATTTGGGTTATCACCCTAACCCTAACCCTCTCCCGTCATAGGGAGAGGGGACTAGGCCCTGAACCATTCCGGCTATTGACGGACGTTCCGCCCGTCAAGGGAGAGGGGATCTATTGGAACATCGAAAAGAACCGCATGGGGGGCAGCGCCTTTCGATTCCCCAGGAAATCCCCTCTCTGCCCTTTCCCACTGCCAATGACACTTCCCCCTTGCCCCCACCTTTCACCCATCCTTACCATGGTAACTGGCGCCTCAAATCTGTCCCACCGCCGTCCCCTGAGCCGTCCCGATTCCAACATCCAAACACCGGACTCCCGAACGCCGCTCCTCCCAATCCTCTCACCGGCCCGCCAAAACCACCAATATCGCCCCCAAAACTGCCCAAACCGCCCCCATTTACCCCCAGAACCCACCCCAACGCCCTACTCAAATGAACAGAAATGAGCGGAAATGAGCGGGATTTCGCCAAAATAGCCGCTGTCCCGACCTCACACCCAATCCTCTCCATCCCGTTTATCCCTTTCATCCATGTAAAAACTCCCGCCTGAGGTAATCCCATGACCCTGTCCAAAATCCGTCGCCGCATCAACGTCCTCAAGCGCAGGTTCGCCCCCGAACTCGCCATCATCAGGCTCCGTCGCATCGCCGAAGCCGTCTCCGATGACTGGGATCCCGACCAACCTCCCGAACCCGCCGACGTCATCGCGCGCTTCGTCAAAGCCGGCTTCCGACTGCCCACCTTCGGTAACCTCCGCCGCTGCCTGGACAGTGCCCAACGCCAAGGGGACGTCCCTCACCCTGAAGACATCGTCATCAACCTGCTTCCCTGGATTGACGGCGACCGCTACCACAAATTCCTCCGCTGGGACCTTCCCGCCCCGGCGCGCTAGCCATGCCAGCAACCCGGTTTAGGCCGATAATCGAACGGCCCTGGCACGGGGCGGAGGGTGTTTGGCAACGGTGATACTGTCCGGGTATAATCATCGCCAAATTATCGGGGGTAAGCCGCAGTGGTTAGTCAAACCGACTTTCGCCAGGCAATGTCGAAATTCGCGACGGGTGTGACGGTGATTACGACACTGGATCCGGAGGGGAATCCCCACGCGATGACGGCGAACGCGTTCACTTCTGTGTGTTTGGATCCGCCGACGCTGTTGGTATGCGTGGCGCACAACACCATCACGTACGGGTACGTTGAAGAGCAGAAGAGGATCGGGGTAAACGTGCTTCGGGAAGAACAGGAGGAGTTGGGCATGTATTTCGCCCGGCGACCGGAGCAGCGAGAGGGGAACCCGGAGTACTCGTACACGATGGGGGAGCACGACGTACCGCAGTTGGACGGCTCGATGGTGTTTTTCAACTGCGACATCGTGGGTGCACACGTTTACGGTGATCACACCATCTACGTGGGTGAGGTCAAAGAAATGCAGAGCAGCGGAGAAGATGCGAACCCGCTGATGTTCTACGACAGCCACTGGTACCACCCGATGCACTAGTGGCGATTGCCACCCCGAGAATTCGGCGGTCGCGGTGGTCGTGCATTTCGGCGGCGGTTCAGGTCGGTTGCCAGCGTTGGCGGCCTCTGGCACAATATTGGCCTTGCGACGAACCAATCGGGTTCACATTGAGCCCCGCGCTCACCCATTTGGGGTTGAGCGAGCGACCAACGGAGGTATCATCCGGTGGCTTTTGTTAAAGGATTGAAATGCCGGGAGTGCGGCCGGGAGTACCCGGGCGGCCCGTTGAACGTTTGCGATTTCTGCTTCGGTCCCCTGGAGGTCATATACGACTATGTGACCATCTCTGAGGTGGTCAGCCACGATCGGATCGCCAAAGGACCGCTCAGCATCTGGCGCTACGAGGACCTGCTGCCGGCGTCCGCCGAGGATCCGGTGGACATAATGTCGGGTTACACGCCGTTGATGAAGGCCAAGAACCTGGGCAAACGGCTGGGCCTGAACAACCTGTACATCAAGAACGACAGCGTCAACCCGTCATTTTCGTTCAAAGACCGGGTGGTCTCGGTGGCGGCGACGAAGGCCGTGGAGTTTGGCTACGAGACGTTGGCTTGCGCCAGCACTGGCAACTTGGCATGCAGCGTGGCGGCGCACGCGGCCCGGGCGGGCATCGACGCGGTGGTGTTCATTCCCGCCGATCTGGAACGGGGCAAGGTGATCGGCGCGGCGGTGTACAACCCGACGCTGGTCGCGGTTGACGGGACGTATGACGAGGTCAACCGGCTTTGCAGCGAGATCAGCGACAACTACCACTGGGCGTTCGTGAACATCAACATGCGGCCTTACTACGCCGAAGGCAGCAAGACGCTGGGCTACGAGGTTGCCGAGCAGTTGGGATGGCGGATTCCAGACCACGTGGTGGTGCCGTCGGCGTCGGGAGCCATGTTCACGAAGATATGGAAGGGGTTCAACGAACTGGCGTGCCTGGGTCTGCTGGACGGGGTGGAGCCGATGCCATTCGGCGCGGACCAGAACACCGTGCATCACCCGGCGGTGACGACGCGCATGCACATGGCGCAGGCGGAGGGATGCAGTCCCATCGTGTGGGCCTGGGAGAACCAGAAAAACCAGATCCGTCCGGTGCGGCCGGACAGCATCGCCAAGTCGCTGGCCATCGGCAACCCTGCGGACGGCATATACGCGCTGCGTGTGATTCGTGAGTCGGACGGCAGCGGGTACGCGGTGCCGGAGAACCGGGTGGTGGAAGGCATTAAGCTGCTGGCGGAGACGGAGGGCGTGTTCACGGAGACGGCGGGCGGGGTAACGGTTTCCACGCTGAAGTACCTGGCGGAGAGCGGAGCGATTGGTCCAGATGAACTGACCGTCGCGTATATCACAGGCAACGGGTTGAAGACACAGGAAGCGGTGGAGGAAGTTGTGAATCCGCTGCTGGTGAAGCCCATGATGGGATCGTTCGAAGCGGCCCTGGAGAGCCGCATGGCCGCCGGAGTGTAGCTCTCGATGGCGCGACAACGGGTCCGGTTCACATTCTCGGCGGACATGGTGCGCGAGCCGATCATCTACCGACTGGGGCACGACTTCGACGTGGTCACCAACATACGGCGGGCGGATGTGCGCGCCGACATGGGATGGGTGGTATTGGAGTTGGATGGAACGGACGAAGAGATTCAGAGAGGTTTGACGTGGGTGGCCGACAACGGCGTGCGCGTTGATCCGATTGCCGGAGACGTAATTGAAGGCTAACCCCGGTGACCGATGACGCCCCGGGGCACGCAGAACAACAAGAGGAGAATCCCCAATGGGCGTTATGGTACGTATTCCCACACCGCTGCGACGTATGACACACGGAGCCGACAAGGTGGAGCTGGACGTTGACGATCTCTCGCAGATGATAGAGCGACTGGAGTCCGACTACCCCGGTTTCAAGGAGCGGCTGCTGGACGAAGAGGGTGAGCTGCGGTACTTCGTCAACATCTACGTGAACGGCGAGGACATCCGCTTCGACCAGGGCCTGAAGACGTCGATCAAGTCAGGCGACGAGATCAGCATAGTGCCGGCGGTGGCCGGGGGATAGCTGGCGGGAGCAGCAGCGGCCAGAGAAATTCGTTCTCTCCCGAGTCAAAGTGCGCAGCAGCGAGTTGATCAAGGACAACCGCCGTGACCACTGAAAGCAGAATCAGTTTTCTCGAAGGTGCTCTGACCCAGGTAAGTGAGAGGCTTCGCGATCATACCGAGCGTTTCACGGCCATCGCGCAGGATATTCAGTCTCTACGCTCCGAAGTGAGGGCAAATCGGACGGAGATGCACGCCAACGTGGAATCTCTGCGTTCCGAAATGAATGCCAACGACGAAACGCTGAGATCAGAAATAAATGCGTTGCGGGCAGAGATGAACCCTAACGACGAAACGCTGAGAACGGAAATATACTCGCTGCGTGTGGAGATGAATACGAATGTGGAATCTCTGCGCGCTGACAACGCAGCCATTCGGCGGGAATCCCGATGGATTGGCGGTATCGTTGTATCGGGAATTATCGCGGCATTCATCGCCAACCTTGCGGTGCAGATCTTCTGACCTGTGCAAGAAAACGCATCGCCAGTCATAGAACACTCGGGGCGGGTTTCAAACCCGCCCCGAAGGTTTTTTGTCCCAAGCGACTCGTGTGTCGCGCGTAGGACACGCTCGACGGTGAAGGGTTCAGTTGCGGCCGTATTTGTCGACGGCGCGGTCGCGGGTGAGGGCGAGGAAGATGTCCCCGTGGGCGTCGCACCAGATGCCGTGGGCGGACCGGCTGTCCCAGCGCGCCAGGACGTTGCCGTCGCGGTCGAAGATGCTGACGCGGGGGCTGGCGGAGTTGTCCAGGGTAGCCAGTTCGCTGACGACGAAATCGCCTTCGGGCGTTTCCGCGATGTCGGTGGGACGCTGGGCGTCGGTCCACATGGCGATGAAGTCGCCGTAAGTGTTGAACACCTGGAGGCGACTGTTCTCCCGGTCGCAGACGTACACGCGGTCGTCTCGGGTCACCAGCAGGCTGTGGGGCAGGTGGAACTCGTAGGGATGCTCCTTGCCGGGCTTGCCCCAGGAGAACTTGTGGTTGCCGTCGTTGTCGAAGCGGTGGATGCGCGCGTTTCGGTAGCCGTCGGACACGTACAGGTCGCCGCTGGGCGAGGGGACCAGTTCGGTGGGATAGTTGAACGGCCCGGCGGCGCGAGGCACCAGCGCGCCGGCGACCTCGCAACCGGTATCGGAGTGGACCATGTAGCGACCCAGCATCTGGATGAGCTTGCCGTCCAGTGTGTACATCATGCAAGTCGAGGTGTCGCGGTCGGTGAGGTAGACGATATCGTCTTCGATGTAGAAGCCGTGGGCGTATACGTAGCCGCCGTTCCCCCAACCGCTCTTGAATGCGCCGCTCTGCCGGTCGAAGATTGCGATGGGCGGGTCGGCGCGATGGAAGGCGTAGATGTCTCCGGCGGAGTCGCTGGCGATGGCGCTGACGGCTCCCAGAGGGTGGGCGTCGGGCATTTTGGCCCAGTCGGAGGTGAGGGTGTAGGTGTGCTTACCGGATCCGACGGTGGTCATGGCGTGTTGGCCTCCAGGCGGTTGGGGATTTCCCGATGGCAGGGGCCAGGCATGCCTGGCCCCTACATGGCTCATCCTTCGACTAGCTCAGGATGAGCGGGAAGACTGCAAAAGCTGGTTTGAATCGTGCCCCTACAAGAATCGTTATGCTACCAAACGGCGGGCGGTGGTGATGACTCGCTCGGCGTTGGGAACGTAGAGGTTTTCGAGGGCGCGGCTGTAGGGCACGGGGGTGTGGGGCGGCGTGACACGGGACGGCGGAGCGTCGAGGTAGTCGAAGGCTTCCTCGGCGACGCGGGCGCAGATGTCGGAGGATATGCTGCACACGGGCGTGTCCTCGTCCACGACGAGCAGGCGATGGGTGCGGCGCACGGACTCCAGCACGTGGTCGTAGTCGATGGGGGAGACGCTGAGCAGGTCGATGACCTCGGCGTTGATGCCCTCTTTCGCGAGTTCTTCGGCGGCTTCGACGGCGGTCCAGGTCATCTTGCTGATGCCGACGATGGTGATGTCGGCGCCGGGTCGGACGGTGCGGGCCTTGCCCAGTGGCAGGGTGTACATCTCCTCCGGCACGGGGCAGGTGTCGCCGTAGAGTCCCTTATGCTCAAAGAACACCACGGGGTCGTCGTCGCGGATGGCGGAGAGGAGCAGACCCTTGGCGGTGTAGGCGTCGGACGGACAGACGCCCTTGAGTCCGGGGATGTGGCTGAACAGCGAGTAGAAGGACTCGGAGTGCTGGGCGGCGCTGCCAAATCCGGCGCCGATGCGGGTGAGCATTACGAAGGGGACCTTGACCTGCCCGCCGAACATGTAGCGCATCTTGGCGGCGTTGTTGAGGAGCTGGTCCATGCAGACGCCGACAAAGTCGACGAACATCAACTCGGCGACGGCGCGCATGCCGGTGGAGGCGGCGCCAATGGCGGTGCCAACGAATGCGGCTTCGGACAGCGGAGTGTCCAGGACACGCTCGTTGCCGAATTCTTGGATGAGGCCGCGGGTGGTGCGGAAGGCTCCGCCCCAGGCGTCGACGATGCCCAGGTGCTCGCGACCGGCGCCGCCGGCGATTTCCTCGCCCATGATGATGACGGTGGGGTCGCGGCGCATCTCCTGGGCCAGGGCTTCGTTGATGGCCTCGCGGGTCTGTATCTCGCGGGTTTCGCCGGGGGGCGGCATCATTGGGATGTCAACCATGGTGGTCATATTGTCAGCCTCCGATGGGAGTGATGGTTACGGGGCCGTTGGGAACGGCGTCGATGGTGATGCGGTGGTTCCAGAGGAATTCCATGCCGAGGAGAGGTTCTGATTCGAGCTGCAGGATTTGTGCCTGTCGCTGGATGCCTTGCCAAACAACCGCGGCCTCGGCATAGGGTATTTTTACGAAATCTCCAGTTGCAGGCCGGGCGTCGATCCATTCTGAAGCCGTTAGTCCCAAACGATCCATGAACCGCTTGGGCATCAGCAGTTGGCCGGTGAACCCGGAGTCGCACACGAACTGGACGGTGTGCGGGTTATTTTGGTTGTCAAGGATTGTGACTGGCACAAGAGGCTTGCGAGTGGCAGTTACTCTGCCGGAGGTCATAGTTCCGGCTCCTCATGCCACCCCAAGAATACAGGCGCCGAGTAACCGACCCGTATCATGAAGCCGCAGGCCTCCGGAACACGTCTCCTCAGCTTGTGGGTGGCATCGAGCATATTCTCGGCTATCTCGTATTGGCCACTGTGGACATCCACATACACGAACCTACCGATGTCCTTTTCGGTCATCAGCGGTCTGATTTTCTGACGGTAGATCAATTTGCCCAACGCCGAGATTTCGACGTTGGTCAGATTGGGCTTGCCCTTGCTGATGTCCAGGTCCATGCGCAAATCTGATAAACGCGGGCTATACGGACATGTTGGCGCCGCGGCGCATCATGTCGACGGGGTAGTCGGCGTAGACGTCCTCGTAGATTTCGTGGGGTTCCGGCAGCGGGCTGGCGTCGGCGAATGCGACGGCGTCTTCCATGAGGACGCGAGCTTCCTCGTCCATCTGGTCCATTTCCTCAACGGTGACGACGTTACCCTGGGCCGACATGTGGTTGCGGAAAGTGAGCAACGGGTCGCGGGCGCGCCAGTGGTCCTCCTCTTCCTTGGTGCGGTAGGTCAGAGGGTTGTCGAATACAGTGTGGCCGTAGTAGCGGTAAGTTCGGGCTTCGAGCAGGGCCGGGCCGTCGCCGGCGCGGGCGCGCGATACGGCTTCGCCAGCGGCTTCATACACGGCAAGAACGTCCATGCCGTCGACGTGGAAGCCGGGCATGTCGTAGCCGGCGGCGCGGTCGGCGACGTTGGCGACGGACAAACCGTACTCAACCGGCGTGGACTCGGCGTAGCCGTTGTTCTCGCAGCAGAAGATCACGGGGAGCTTCCAAACGGATGCGAGGTTCATGCACTCGTGGAGGACGCCCTGGTTGGCTCCGCCGTCGCCAAAGAATGCCACGGCGACGCGACCGAGGCGCTGGATCTTGGAGGTGAGAGCGGCGCCGACGGCGAGGGGGACGCTGCCGGCAACGATGCCGTTGGTGCCGAGCATGCCCTTGCTCATGTCTGCGATGTGCATGGAGCCGCCCTTGCCCTTGTTGGGGCCGTGGCTGCGTCCGAAGAGTTCGGCCATCATCAGTTTGGGGTCGACGCCTTTGGCGATGCAGTGGCCGTGGCCACGGTGGGTGCTGCCGATGTAGTCGTCGTCGGTGAGGTGGGCGCAGACGCCGGTGGGCACGGCTTCCTGCCCCACGGAGGAGTGGACGGAGGAGGACATGCCGCGCTGGCCTGTTTCTGGCACGCCGCGCTCTTCGAAATGACGAATGGTGGTCATGGTACGGTAGAGTTTCAATAAGGTGTCGCGTTCGGGTTCCATGGCAACGCCCTCCTTGTGATGTTTCGGGGCTGTTTTCTGGCACTTGAGTGTGGCGATTATACAAAAACCGGCGGGTGAACGCCGGTATTACGATTGGGAAATAGTAGCATTCGGCGGATGGGTGTCAAGGAACGGGCGCGCGTGCGGCTCCAGTAATCGAGGCAGGAGCGCCGGAGCCTGACTTGAGCGTCGCAGCTGCGCTGCCGTCGACGACGGCGATTTCGAGGCGACCGTGGCTGCCGATGAGGGAGCGGAGTCCGCCGCCCGGAGGGTCGTGGAAGGTGCGGGACAGGCCGATGATGGTTTGGCCGTCGATGGTCACGGTGGCAGATGGATCTCCGGGGGCGACACCGATTTCGTCGAGCAAGTCGGCGGTGATGTCGGTGACGAGGTTGCCGAAAACGTCGGCGAAGATGACCTGTCCTTGGATTGAGTTGCCGTCGGTCCGAGGTATTGGCAGGGCGAGGGCGGTGATGATCGGTGTGGGGTCGCCCAACGCATCGGGGGACGCGCCAAGGGAGAGGTGAGCCGCGACAGGAGCAAACACGTCGCGGCCGTGGAAGGTGTTGCTCACCGGGTGTCGCCAATAATCGGGGTTGGTGAGTCGCCAGGCGCGGCAAGGATGCGGGACGGTTGTAATCGCGGAGGTGTCGCTATCACCGAAGGCGGGTTTGTACTGACGGCAGACCAGGGTGAGCAGTCCGTTGTCGGGGGCGACGAAACGGGCATGGGAAGTTTCTAGCAGGATGGCGACGCGGTCGGTGCCGACGCCAGGATCGACCACGGCAACGAACATGGTGCCGTCTGGGAAATAGTGGTAAGAATCGGCGAGAACGACGGCACCGTGGCGTACGTCCTGAGCGCCTATGCCGTGGGTGAGGTCGATGACGTGGGCGGACGGATTAATCCCGTGGATCACGCCGCGCATCATGCCGACGTAGGCATCGGACAGGCCGAAATCGGTGGCCAAGACTATGGGCGGCGCGGTCATGCGGGTGGGGTTACAGGCCTTTCAGTCAAACCAGCGCCACCAGAAGAAAACATCGCACGACAGAGGGTTAATCTGCTCCTCGGGAACGAAGGGACAATACCGGCTAAACGCCTCGCCCACCAAGAAGAACCAGGCGACAAAGATCGCCGCGATGATGATCGCAGGCAAATTGCGAGAAATGAATTTACGCGCTTCCACGAATCATCATTCCGTAGGTTCCGGAATTTTATAACGACGTCCATGATCCCGTTCGCGAAAAGGATTGGTGCGTAAACTACCCCCAAAATCACCGCGATGTCCCTCAGCAAATGCAGAAGTTCAACGTTAAACAGATCCATAAACCCGGCCCGTGCCTAAGGGACGAGACGTTAGCCGGGGAAGCGGGCGCTGAGGGTAGAGACCACCAGGAAGACCACGATCAGTACGATGGTGAGTTGGAACAAGGTGCGCTCCAGGCCGCGGCGGGTGCGAACGGTGTTCTGGGCGCTGCCGAACATTCCGCTGCCAGCTTCCCGCACCTGAGATAGGATGATCAGGACCAGGATGACGGAAGCGATGATCTGGGCGACGTTGAGCAATGTCATTGCGGTACTCCGTGGCTATCGATTGTACCACGTCACCTTTTCTGCGCTGCCAGACCATCCTGGACGAGGCGGAGGGCTAGGTCAGGCTGGGCCTGTCCCTTGGTGATGCGCATGACCTGGCCCATGAGGAAACGGGCGGCGTTTTCCTTGCCGTCGAGGTAATCGGCGACGGCCTTTGGGTTCGCGGCGATGGCTTCGGCGACGGCGGCCTCGATGGCGCTGGTGTCGCTGATCTGGGCGAGACCCAACTCTGCGACGATTTCCTTGGGTCCGAATGTGGTCGCTTCCGCTTGAGACATGTCGAAGCCAAATTCGATCTGCTCAACATCGGTCGCCACAGGTAAGGGTCTCTCGAACATTTTCTCCAGCACCGTTTTTGCTAGGGAGTTGGATAACGTTCGGTCGGAAATCAGGGACAATAATTCGGCGAGTTCAGCAGGCGAGACAGGTGAAGCGGCGATGTCGGACTGGTGCTGGTTGAGCAGTCGGAAGAGGTCACCGATGATCCAGTTGGCGATTTCTTTCGCCGCGTCCGGCGATCCGGACGGGCTGTGTAGGGATAGAACCGACTCGAAGTAGTCGGCGGTGGCGCGGGATACGGTGAGTTGGTCGGCGTCGTATTCGGACAGACCGTAATCCGTCATAAAGCGGGATTTGCGTTGGGGGGCCAGTTCGGGCAGGGCGGCCTGGAGTCCGGCGACCCAATCGCGTCCGATGTTCAGGGGTGGCAGGTCAGGCTCTGGGAAGTAGCGATAGTCGTGGGCGTATTCCTTGCTGCGCTGGGAGACGGTGACCTCACGTTCCTCGATCCAGCCGCGAGTCTCCTGAACAACCTGGCCGCCGTCTTCGAGAACGCGCTGCTGGCGTGCGACCTCGAACTCGAGGGCCTGGAAGACGGCGCGGAAGCTGTTCACGTTCTTGATTTCGGTGCGGGTGCCGAAGGTGTCACTGCCCACCGGCCTGATGCTGACGTTGGCGTCGCAGCGGAAGTTGCCGTCCTGCATATTGGCGGTGGACACGCCAAGGAACTGGACCAGGGAGTGCAGGGAGGTGAGGTACTGACGGGCCTCCTCGGGCGAGCGAAGGTCCGGCCTGCTGACGATTTCCATGAGGGGGACGCCGGAGCGATTCACGTCCACCAGCGAGTAGCCCTCTCCGGCGTTGCCGTCGGGGAAGTGCTGCATCTTGGCGACGTCTTCCTCAAGATGGACGCGCTCGACGCCGATGCGGCGCTGGGCGTGGCCGATGCCGGGGTCGCCGTCGATTTCCAGGTAGCCGTCGAGGGCGAGGGGCAGGTCGTACTGGGAGATCTGGTAGCCCTTCATCAGGTCGGGGTAAGGATAGTTCTTGCGGTCGAACTTGGTGAATTCGGGGATGCTGCAGTTCAGGGCTAGGCCGGTCATCATGGTGTACTCGACGGCACGGCGGTTGATGACGGGCAGGGCTCCCGGGAGTCCGAGGCAGACGGGGCACGTGCGAGTGTTGGGCTCGGCGTCCTGGTAGTCGGCGGGACACGCGCAGAACATCTTGCTGCGGGTGTCGAGCTGGACGTGGACCTCGAGGCCGATGACGGTTTCGTATTGCATGAGCGTTCCGTGTATGCGGATGTCACAGGTCAGGCTGGATCGCGCTGCTGTGATTGCAGGAGGCGCAGTTGCTCTCGGAGTTCGGCGTTCTCCGCCTCGGCGAGCAACCGTGCATCGTCGGATTCCTGGCGACGGGCTTCCGATTCCCGGAGAGCGCCCATTGCTTCGTCGTAATCGGGCAGGAATTCGCCGGTGTTGGGGATGCGAAAGCGCAGTCTTCCGTCGTCCCAACAGAGATCGAGGCCGAGGGTTGGACTATGCCCCCAGATCAGGCCATCGGTGCCCCGTTTGATTTCCAAGCGGACGTACTCACCGTTGACCAGATGCTCAGCGACCAGCGGTTCGCCGTAGAATTCGCTGTCGGGTGTGGCGTCGTAGCGCCAGTATTCTCCGAAGCCGAGTTCGGCGTACAGACGGCGCTTATCGCCCATATCGTGCCGGGCGGTGCTCTCGGATGCTATCTCCAGGGCGAAATCGGGGATCTTGCCCATCTCCCAAACGCGGTAGGTGTTGCGGTAGAAGATGTGGCTGACATCCACACCGAAGGCCACGTAGCAGTCCGGTGACACGAATTGCTGGGGATGGCCCTGGCGGTAGTAGATGAACGTGTTGCCGGCAACATGGACATCCGGTTGATCCCGAAAATAACCGCGTAGAGGAGTGATAACTGAGATGTAGAGCTCGCTCTGATAGTCGGCGTTGGGCATGGGCATATCATCGGTTTCGGGATAGAAGACGCCGTTCTCGTCGTAGAGATGGGCCAGTTTAGGGTTGATTGTGGCCGGTGGTTTGGTGGTCATGGCAGGCCTCGGCGCCGGTCCGAAGGGTTGGGAAACAGTATAACAAAGGGGAGCGGGCTGGAACAAAAACGGCCCCTCAGATACCAGAGGGGCCGGAATGGAAACACATGGCGCGCCGCGTTGTTTACTCCTCGTCGTCGTATTGGGCTTTTAGCATTTCTACGACGGCGGGGTCGGCCAGGGTGGTGGTGTCGCCGAGGGCGCGGCCTTCGGCAACGTCGCGAAGGAGGCGGCGCATGATCTTGCCGCTGCGGGTCTTGGGGAGTTCGGCGGCGAAGTAGATGTCGTCGGGGCGGGCCATGGGGCCGATCTTGCCGGCGACGTGCTGCTTCAATTCGTTGATTACGTCATCGGAGCTGGCCACCTGGTCTTTGAGGGTTACGAAGGCGACGATGGCCTGTCCCTTGACGTCGTGGCTGCGGCCGATGCAGGCGGCCTCTGCGACCTTGAGGTTGTCCACCAACGCGGACTCCACTTCCATGGTGCTGATGCGATGGGCCGATACGTTGATCACGTCGTCCACGCGGCCGAGGAGCCAGAAGTAGGATTCCTCGTCCAGCTTGGCGCCGTCGCTGGTGAAGTAGATGCCGTCGTAGTTGGACCAGTACTGCTGCACGAACCGCTCGGGGTCGCCGTAGATACCGCGCAGCATGCTGGGCCAGGGCTTGCGGACGACCAGGTAGCCGCCACCGCCGGGTCCGATCTCGTTGCCCTGCTCGTCGAGGATGGCGGCGTCGATGCCGGGGAAAGGCTGGGTCGCCGAGCCCGGCTTGAGGGTGGTGATACCGGGCAGCGCGGAGATCATGATGGAGCCGGTTTCAGTCTGCCACCAGGTGTCCACGACGGGGCAGCGCCCGCCGCCGATGTGCTGCCAGTACCAGACCCACGCTTCGGGGTTGATGGGCTCACCGACGGAGCCCAGCAGGCGCAACGAGGACATGTCGTGCTGGTTGGGGTATTCCTCTCCCCAGCGCATGAAGGTGCGGATGGCGGTGGGCGCGGTGTAGCAGATGGTGCAGGCGTACTTTTCAACGATGGCCCAGAAGCGATCCCGGTCGGGGTAGTCGGGTGAGCCCTCGTACATGACGGTGGTTGCGCCATTGGACAGCGGGCCGTAGATGATGTAGCTATGCCCGGTGACCCAGCCGATGTCGGCGGTACACCAATAGACATCGTCCTCCTTGAGGTCGAAGATCCACTTGCTGGTGGCGTAGGTGCCGGTCATGTAGCCGCCGGTGGTGTGGACGATGCCCTTGGGCTTGCCGGTGGTGCCGGAGGTGTAGAGCATGAACAGCATGTCCTCGCTGTCCATCTGCTCGGGTTCGCAGTTTAGGGGCTGGTCGGCCACGAGGTCGTGCCACCATACATCGCGGCCTTCGACCATGGGCACGTCGTGGGCGGTGCGCTTGACGACGACGACCTTCTCCACCGGGGTTTCGCCCTCGATGGATGCGTCGGCGTTCTGCTTGAGCTGGATGATGCCGCCGCGCCGCCAGCCGCCATCGGCGGTGATCATGACCTTGGACTGGGAGTCCTCGATGCGGTCGCGGAGGGACTCGGCGCTGAAGCCGCCGAAGACGATGCTGTGGGGCGCGCCGATGCGGGCGCAAGCGAGCATGGCGATGGCGAGTTCGGGCACCATGGGAAGGTAGAGGGTGACGCGGTCGCCCTTCTGGACGCCCAGGCTTTTGAGGCCGTTGGCGAATTTGCAGACCTCGCGGTAGAGGTCGCGGTAGGTGTACACCTGCCAGTCGCCAGGCTCGCCTTCCCAGATGATGGCGGCCTTGTTCTTGCGGGGGCCGTTAAGGTGGCGGTCGATGCAGTTGTAAGCGGCGTTGAGCTTCCCGCCGACGAACCACTTGGCGAAGGGAGCGTCGGACCAGTCGAGGACGGTGTCCCAGGGCTTGAACCAATCGAGTTCGCCGGCGAAACGGGCCCAGAACGCCTCGGGATCGCGCATCGCCTCTTCGTACACCGCAGGGTCGGCGATGTTGGCTTGGGCGGCGAATTCGGCAGGCGGTGGATAGGTGCGGTCTTCCTGGAGCAGGGCCTCGAAAGCGCCGGTATTCTGCGTCATGGTGGTGAACCTCCGGGGCAGGAAATGGCAAGGGTGATGTGCGGAGATATTAGCATATCGCCGTCGAAATCTCCCGGAGTGAATGGCTGCATCGTACCGTCGGCGCGACTGAACCGAATCGTAGTAAGCGGCCCGACTGAGGGATGGCGTACAATCGGGCGCCATGGCTGCTGCTCCTGAATCGACGGCTGCGGAGGGTGTTCGCATAACCTGGGGGACGATTGCGCTGGCGGCGGCATCCGCGCTGGGGATGGTGCTGGCTTCACTGGATTTTGCGGTGAACGTTGGGTTGCCGGCGATGCGGGACGCGTTCGGGACGGACCTGGCGGCAGTGCAGTGGGTGATCGTGGTGTTCATCGCCACTCGGGCGGGGCTGGCGTTGGGAGCGGGCGCGTTCGCCGACCGGTTTGGGCTGCGGATGGTGTACCTGTTTGGGACGGTGACCTACCTGGTGTCCATGGTGTGTATGTCGCTGTCGCCCACGCTGGAATCGCTGGTGGGCTTTCGGGTGCTGCAGGCGCTGGGGACGGGCTGCTTGTACAGCACCGCCCCGGCAATTGCGGCGTCGGTTTTTCCGGAGCACCGGCGCGGTTTGTCGATGGGGTTCACCTCGGCGAGCCTGGCGTCGGGGATGGTGATGTCCACATTGGCGGCAGGGCCCCTGGTGGCGGCGTTCGATTGGCCGTCGGTATTTTGGGGACGCATTCCGCTGACGGTGCTGGCGTTGGGGATAGGGTTGTTCGCCATCCCGCGATCAATTGTTGGCGGAGCCTCGACCGGTCCGCGGCCCCGATTTGACTTGGCGGGCGCGGCGCTGGTGCTGTCGCTGCTGTGGTGCCTGATGATCGGGTTGAGACTGGGGCAGGCGATTGGCTGGGCGTCGGTCGTGGTGTTGGCGTTATTGTCGGCGGCCCCCGTGGTTCTCGTGGCGTTGGTTTGGGTGGAACGTCGGGCGGAATCGCCGGTGCTGCCGGGGGCGCTGGCAAGGTTGCGTAGGTTTCAGACCGCGACCGGCGCGATGTTCCTGGGCCATTTTTCGCAGTTCGTGATCTGGTTCATTTTTCCGTTTTACATCACCGACTCGCTGGATCGAAGCCCGGTGACGCTGGGGATTCTGTTCGCGATCATGTCGACGTGCAACATCCTGTCGTCGCCGGTGGGCGGGTGGCTCTGCGACCGTTGGGGCGTGAGGCCGGTGGGCTCGTTGGGACTGGCGATGACGGCGACGGGGTTGCTGGTGATGTCGGCTTTGGATGACGGTTCGGCGATTTGGCATCCAGCGGGGGCGATTGCCATCGTGGGCCTCGGTGTGGGTTGGTTCCAGTCGGCGGCGTACGCGTTGATGCTGGGGAGCGTGCCGTCGGAGCGGTTCGGGACGGCGTCGGGGGCGATGTCGCTGGCGCAGGCGTCTGGGACGGTGCTGTGCGTGGCGATAGTGGGCGCGATATTCTCCGTGTTGAGCGACCACTACGAGGTCAGTCGTCCGGCGGGGGAGGCGTTCTTGCTGGCGTACCGGGACGTTTTCCGGATTGGAGCGATTACGGCGGTGCTGGGGGCTTTGTGGTTCGGGCTGCGGGCCAGGCAGCCGGGGCGATAACGGTGTCTGTGGGTTTGCTTGTGGTCTATATGCCCTGTTCACAACGTACCAGATCTCGGAGACCATCCTCATCCTCAGGGTTGTCAGTTGATCTTGAAAATCGGGCGCTGGATTTCCGCATCCGCTTATGGCGGACATTCGCGACTTTTCTGGGAATGATTTCCCTGAGTAAAGTTGTAGAGGTCTCGGCAATCATACTAAAGCCGCCCCTGTCGTCGAGCAGAGGCGGCTTGCTAGGGTTGCCGTGGGACTAGTGGTTACGAGCTACGAGGGGCGCTCGCGGCGTTCCTTTTCTCGCTCCTCGGCTTTGTGGCGTAGGGGGCGACCCTTGTCGGGGGTGGGGTCTTTGACTTCGCCGTAGATGGCGCGGCCTTCGTGGTCTTCGGGGAGATGTTCTGTGATGGGCAGACCGCCCTCAGTTACGAAGAGCAGTCAATGGCAGTATTTGTAGATCTGCATATCGTCGCAGGCGCAGATCCACGTGCGGTGTTTGACCTCTTCCTGCTTGCAGGGGTAGAAGCGGCAGGGACAGAGCGGGCGACCGATTTCATCGACATTTTGGGCCAAGCCCAGGATGACCGATTCGGCGATTCCCTCTTCAGGATGGGTGAATGTGCCGGATTTCTCACAATAGCGTTCGACAAACAGGCGCATTCGGTCGATTGCTTTTTGGCTGGGCTGGTCGGCCAAGGTACTCCTCCTCGATTAGCGGGGATGTGCGACGCCGGATTACCTTGGGGGGCAACCCGACCGGGCGTTCAATGATATTCGGATATGTCAATATCTGCAACGGCGTTGGGTGGTGGTTCAGGGGCCTTTCCAAAGTCGCCACACGTCCCGCTCATGGTGAGCCTGTCTAACCACGAGCGCGTCCTTCGACCCGCCACAGGCGGAACCGCCAAGGGCGGACCCAAGGGCCTACGGCAGCTCAGAACGAGCGGATAGACTTCAATCGCACGACTTTGGAAATGCCCTGATGGCGGGTGTATACGCGAGTGCTTGAGCCGATTGGATGGTGACACCACGTCTCCCCTTGGTCAGTTGGGGGAGGGGACCGCAGTGGCGTAGTCGAAGAAGGCGGCGGACACCAGGGCGTGAAGGTCGAAGGTGTACGATCGCAACCGTATCAGCAGACGCCGCCGGTCGGCGGAGTCGGGCCAGTCGTAGTGGACCATGGAGGTCAGGCGTCCGGCGATCCGGCGTGCCGCCGCGTCGTACTCAGCGTCGGGGCCGGTATCGATGGAGTCCAACTCGGTGGCCGCGACGTCCAACGAGCGGCACAGAGAATCAGGCAACAGGGGATCGGTGGCGAGGAGGTCCAACACCTGCTCGGGCACGATCTCGACGCTGTAGGCGCGGTTGTAGGCCTCGAGGGCGTGGTACATGCGCAGCAGAGTGACCCAATCGGACTCGGAACCTTCCAGGGAGCTGGACGCCGATAGCTGGAACAGCTCGATCTGGGCCAGCAACAGCGCTACGGCCAACTGGGCGCGCTCGATGAACCTGCCCAACTGCATGAAGTGCCAGCCCTCATCGCGGTACATGGTGGCGGCGGCGACGCCCATGAATGTGTCGATTTCGGCGGCGGTGTCGGCGTAGAAAGTCTCCGGAGATGTGTTCCAGATTTCGAGGATGTCGATCTGCTGGATGCGCAGGTAGGCGAGGTTGAGGGAGGTCCACATCTCGGCGCTGATGCAGTGGCGCATCTGGCGGGCGTTTTCGCGACCCATGGCGAAGCAGCTAAACACGGAGCACGGGTTGGAGCGTTCGAACGTGAGGTCGTCGGCCAGGGTGAAAGAATCGGCGAGGGTGTAGTCGTCGCCGCCACTGGTCTGCCAGGCCCGGGTGCCGGGCACGCCCATCACCTGGAAGAGGCCCTCGGCGCTGTTGGGATCAAAGCCGGGGAGCGAATCGGGACGTGCGCCGGGGGGCTGGCGGTCCAGGCAGGCATAGATGCGGTTCCAGCCGCTGTAGATTTCGGCGATGGGACGGTCAACCAGGGCTTCGGTCTGGAGACGCAGCATGCGGCACAGGTGATCGGCCCGCTCCAGGTAGCGGCCCATCCAGTAGAGTCCCTGGGCGCTGCGGGCTAACATGTCGATCAGTCCTGGAGGACCCAGACGTCCTTGCCGCCGCCGCCCTGGCTGCTGTTGACCACGATGCTGCCGCGACGGAGGGCGACGCGGCAGAACGCGCCGGGGACGATGCGGGTGGTCTGTCCGTGGAGGATGAACGGCCGAAGGTCAACGTGGCGAGGCTCGAAGCCGCCGTCGATGAGGCAGGGGGACCGAGAAAGGTCGAGGGTTGGCTGGGCGATGAAGTCGCTTGGGTTGGCGCGGATCTGCTGAGCGTACTCGGCGCGCTCCTCGGGTGTCGCGTGGACGCCGACCAGCATACCGTAGCCGCCGGACTCGCCGACGCGCTTGACCACCAGGGTGTCCAGGTTGCCCAGGGTGTAGGCTAGGCCATCGGGGTTGCGGCACAGGTGGGTCTCGACATTCTGGAGCAGGGGTTCCTCGTTGCGGTAGTAGCGGATCATGTCGGGGACGTAGGCGTAGACGCTCTTGTCGTCGGCGACGCCGGTGCCGGGGGCGTTGGCGAGGGCGACGTTGCCCGCCCGGTAGACGTCCATCAGGCCGGGCACGCCGAGGACCGAGTCGGAGCGGAACACCGAAGGGTCGATGAAATCGTCGTCGACGCGGCGGTAGATCACGTCAACGCGCTGGAGGCCGGCGGTGGTGCGCATGTACACGAAACCGTCGCGCACCAGGAGGTCGCGGCCCTCGACCAACTCGGCGCCGATCTCGTGGGAGAGGAACATGTGCTCGTAGAACGCCGAGTTATAGACGCCGGGCGTGAGCAGGGCGATGCGGGGGTTATCCCGTCCGTCGGGCGCGAGTTCGCCGAGGGTCTGCTGGAGGAGGCGGCCGTACTGCTCCACCTCCTGGACGCGAGATTCGCGGTAGAGGCGGCGCAGGCTGGCCTTGGTGGCCTTGCGGTTGGCGATCATGTAGGAGACGCCGGAGGGCACGCGGAGGTTGTCCTCCAGGACGTGGAATCCGTCGTTGGTGCGCACCACGTCGGTGCCGCAGACGGCGACCCAGGTCCCCTGGGGCGGGGTGAACCCGCACATCTCGGGCCGGTACTGGGGGCACTCGTATACCACCTCGGCGGGGATGACGCCGTCGGCGACTATTTTGGCGTCGCTGTAAACGTCCTGGAGGAAGAGGTTCAGGGTTTGCAGGCGCTGGGTGAGTCCGGCGTCGAGGAAGTCCCACTCGCTCTTGGGCAGCAGGCGGGGGATGCAGTCGACGGGGATGATGCGCTCCTCGGCCTCGGCGTCGCCGTACACGGTGAAGGTGATGCCCTCGTTGGAGAAGGAGCGGGTGACGCGTTCCTGGACGCCGGCCAACCGCTCGTCGGCGTAGTTGGAGAGGGCGTCGAAAACTCCCTGGCAGTGGGAGCGCGGCTGGCCGTCGGGCAGGAACATCTCGTCGTAGACGGCGTCTTCGAGGGCGTAGTTCCGGAAGCGGTCTGGCGGCGGCGTGCTCACGGGCGGTTCCAACGGTGGGGTGAGGATGCCGCGCAAGCGTAGCAAAGAACGGGGGGAGGGACAAGCGGGGCGTAACACATGCATGGGGCCTGCGATTGGGGAATGTTGGTTGAGTCGCCGACGCCCGTTGTGCTATATTTGGTTTGTGGACGTGGGCGATTAGCTCAGTTGGTTAGAGTACTTGCTCGACACGCAAGAGGTCGGTGGTTCGAGTCCACCATCGCCCACCCTTTTGATAACAAGATAAGGGGCCGGAGCATCTACGCCGGCATGTTTCAAGTAACGCACCGACATGAAACATTTCCCCAGGTATTTGTTTTGGGCAATCGTTCCTGTCCTCCTCGCTGGGTATATCGCCGCAATCATCGCTAACTCCGCATGGTGGACCATTCCTGTGGCCGCGGTGGCTTCCACTGGCGTCGCAATGTGGCGTGTACTCGACCACTCCTTGGGAATGCCGATCTGGGCTTGGGTCGTGGCCGTGTTGGCGGTGATCGCCGTTTGGAAGGCGGCCCGCAAGTTTTTCGCGGCAGAAAAGTCAACGCCAAACCCGTCGCCCGAACCGCCTACTGTCAATTTCTACGAAGAGTTCCCAGGAGCCTTAATCGCGTACATCGTGCGGGTTCGTCCTCAAGACGCGAATTTCATCACGGTAACGGACATTATGTGCGAAACGTGCAAGATGTCGCTGCGACGTCAGCGCTTGGGGTTTGGAGTGTTTTGGCATTGCATACGCTGCGAGGCGGACTTCCAGCTTCCGCCGGATGTGGACGAAATAACTGAGTACATCAGGGGCAGTATTCTCAGAGGGGAAATCGCGCCGGAAATTGCCCGGGAGAGCTAATCTCTGTTCTGCCCACGAAACTGAATCGATATGAAACGGTGTATGGCGACCGCAGCCACTTCACACATGGCCGGCTTTCTAGGAGTAAATGAACCCTCGAGGTTTACCCTGATGTAGTTGCCTGGGTGGTCTTTCCGCTTTGATTGGGAGTGCCGCAGTAATCCAATAGACACTGCGGCCTTTGCGTTTTCGTCCAAGGGTGTGTGCGGGGCTCCGACGACGTTGTTAGAGGGTTCGGGGGCGAATGATTATTCGCCCCTACGACTCGAGGATGTGGGTTTCCTGAGGAGGTGGGCGAGGCATGCCTCGCCCCTACATTTGGATGTGCCGGTTGGTCTGCGTGGCGGTCGCGAAAAACGAACGGTTACAGCAGGACTTCGGCGCGGCGTTCGATGGAGTAGGGGCCGGTGAGTTGGTTGACGGGTACGTGGGTGTCGGCCTGGGGTTCGATCATGGCGATGGTGGGGCCGGGGTTGCCGACCAGGACGAAGAGACACCAGGCATGGGAATCGCCCCAGATGACGGCGCAACCGTTGACGCCATACTTGCGGGCCAGGTTGGAGCGCAGGGTCTCGGAGAAGTTTTCGCAATCGTAGTTGCGGCCGCCGTGGTCCGCGACGTAGTCCAGGCGGTCGGTTGAATCTTCCTCAAGAAATTGGTCCAGGCCGTTACGGGTGAGCGCGACGATGCCCTTGTCGCTGGTGGTCTGGCCGAACAGCCGAACGGAACGGCCCAGCGCGGCTTCGATTGCATCCACCACGGCGGCGGGGCTGTAGGTGATCGCGCCGTCGTTCACGCCGGCCGCGGGCGTGGTCGTTCGCGATGAGGTTGCCCGGGCGCGGGCATTGCCATTGCGTGCGACCACGGAGCATGGAGCCGCCAACCTGCCCTGCCATCCGCCGCGGTGGGGTTTGAGATCGGTTATGGTCGCGCCATTGATGACGAGGCCGCGCCGAATGATGGTATCGTCGCCGAACACGCGGACGAGGTCGGGTTCACGGAGAACCAGCCGGCACCGTTTGGGGCGACGGAATTGGTCGGGCAACCCGGTTTTCGCCCGATAGAACGGGCTGCGGTAAGTGAATTGAACGTCGTTCAGGATGATAGGACCGGTGGTATCGGGGGCTGCGGGTGTGTTTGCCGCATCGACCTCCCTGGCAAAAGGCTCGCCGACTACTTGGGGCATTTGCTCCGGGGAGACGTGGCCGACCAAGCGGCAGCAGGGGCCGAAGGTCTGGGCGGTCAGCTCAACGTCGACGCCGTTGATGGCGATGCTGGATACGTGGTCGAGGGCGCGTCGGGCGAACCAGACCCAGAGCATGCCGTCGTCGAAAAGTTCCATGGCCGGCCCGAAGCGGTGTCCGTCGATGGGGTCCACATCGTCGTCGCGGAGTGCGCCCTGTCCGAGGGGGCGCATGATCCAGGAACGGTGGCTGGCCCAGGTGGCCGACTGCGGGGGATGGGTGCGACGGGCTTCCCAGCGGGAGTTGTCCTGGGCGCGCACCCATGAGACGTGCAGATCGGTGTCGTAGGTGAAGCGTGGCGAGGCGACGGCGAATTGGTCCAGGATGCTCCGGTCGGCGATGCGGACGGCGCGACGGGTCGGCGAATATGAGCCCTCGGCCTGTTCCTGCGGAGCGCGGGGATTGGTCACCTCGATGAGCAGGTCATCGCGGCCGAGGCGCTTTTCCGCCGCCGGCAGGTAGTCGCGGAGGAAATCGACGATGGAGAGGTCGTGCTCATCCAGCCAGTAGCGCAGGATGATGTGTTCGCTGGGGTCGTATTCGGGCACCTGCCACGCATAGGCGATGCGCTTTGGGCTCAATGGATCGCCGGCCATCTCACGGGCGATGCGGGAGGCGCGGGCGGCGTCGGCGTGTTTCACCGCCGGTTGTTTGCCGGTCCAATAGCGTCCCTCCCACCAGGGTTTGGGTCCGAACAGGATGAGGAGCGGAGAGTAGGGCACCGGGGGCCACTCGGGGATGTTGACGCTGGTAAACGGTATTCTGGCGGCGCGGACGGACTTCTGGAATTGATCGTATTCGTCGGGCGTGAGCCGGGCGCGGTGGGCGATGTCGCGGAGCAGGCGGTGTTGATTTTTGTCGTATTGCAACGATTTACCTTTGTTGTCGTTGGTCGGTGGGGATGATTTGATGATATGCAAACAGATGCGCGAATGGCAATCGCGTTTCGTCATGCGGGCGGGCCAAAGAATTGCCCCCGGCATCCGCAGGCGCCGGGGGCGATGGGACGTGGGGGTGGGGCGTTTACAGATCGATTATGAGCACCCACATGGGTTCCTGGCCGACGGGGTTGACGGCCTGCGGTTCGAGGGCGCCGGTGTCCTGGTTGATGCGGTAGGTGGCGAGGTTGCCGGATTCCAAGCCGGTGGCGTAGAGGAACGCGCCGGTGGTGTCCAAGCTGAAGGCGCGGGGGATAGGCTCGGTGGCCGTCTGGCCGAGGGGCGTCAGGCTGCCGTCGGACGGGTCGACGGCGAATCCGGCGATGCTGTTGTGGCCGCGATTGGGCGCGTAGAGGAACCGGCCGGACGGGGTGATCTGGATCTGGGAGCAGGAGTTGTAGCCGTCGAAGTCGTCCGGCAGGGTGGGCACGGTCTGGAAGGGTGACAGAGTGCCGCCCAGCGGGTCGAAGTTGTACGCGGTGACGCTGCAACCCTGCTCGTTGGACGCATACAGCACGTTGAGGTTGGGGTTGAAGCAGAAGTGGCGCGGGCCCTCAAGGGTGTTGGGTACGACCCGGTCCGGATCGTTGGGGGTGAGGCGGCCCGACTCCTGGTCGAACTGGAACTGGAAGATGGCGTTGACGCCGGTGTGGTTGCCCTCGGCGATGTGGGGAACGAAGGCGTAGCGGTTTTCGGGGTCGGTCTGGACGTAGTGGGCGCCGATGCCGGTCTCCCGCCACTCGATGGGCGACGCGGCCAGGGTTCCGGCCTGGTCAAATCCGTGGACGCCGACGCGGGCCTGGTAGTAGTAGGCTGACAGGAGGTAGTTGCCGCCGCGGTCGACGGACAGGTGGACGGGGTCGCCGCCCAGCGGGACGCTGTTCAATTGGTCGAGGTGACCTGTGTCCGGCTGGATGGTGAAACCGGTGAGGCCGAATTCGTTGGGTCGACGGCGGCCGGCGAACAGGAAGCGCTTTTGAGGGTCGGCGGCCAGGGGGGCGGGCATACCGGCCAGTGGGTAGTCGGCGTGATGCTCCAGGGCGCCGGTGGCCGGGTCGACGGTGTACTGGGCGATGCGGTCTTCCTGCTGGAGCGAGACGTACATGAAAGTGGCCATTGCGTGTTCCTCCCGTGCTCTGCGTGACTGTGTTACGCCGGGGCGGCGATGTTGCGGTAGATGTCCTGCATTTCGTCCACAAAGTCGGCTGCCATATTGAACCGATCCGTGAAGCGGTTCGGTAGCAAGGTGGCTTGGTCGGCGTGGATGTGCAAATCCCAGGCCGCGCTGGAGCCTTCAATCAAATCGAAGGCCGTAAAGCCCTCGGCAACAATGGCGTTGATTTCGTCCATCTTGGCGCGATTGTCCTGTGGGTCCTGCCCACGCAAGTTTGCAACGGCGTTGACGCACTGTTTGGCGGCTTCGTACAGCAGCGCGCCGGCTGCGTCGGCCAGAAATGCGGCACGTTCAGCTGCAGTGCGCGATCTTTCCAACAGCTCCTCTGCGAGCTCGCGATATGCGTTGGCGCGTTGATAATGCCAATGGGCTTTATCCGGGCCTGGCTCAGAGGGTTGCGTCATAACATTCCGCGATGAACGCCGAGGTTCCGGAGTGGATGGCTTCCCACCAGTAATCCTTATAGATGCCGATGCGTTGGTGATCGCCCAACGCGTTGCCGCCTCCGAGCTTGCCGCGATAGTGGCGGTAGTGTCTTTTCTTGTCGCCCGGAATGTCCATCTCGTCCAGTGCCTTTGCGATGGGAATATACTCGTCGTCGTCAACCTTGCCAGCCTTGGCGTCGGCAATGAAGTCTTCACTGGCCAGGTCGTGCCGGGCGGCCAAGTCAAGGAAGGTGAGACGGACGGCGGCCCACAGGGTGCCAGCCCATTGGCGGTCGTCGCCGGCATCCAGTTGCTTTCGGGCCTGGGCGACCAGTTCCAGCGGCGTTGCGTTGGGCAAAGGGCCGGACCTGGTGAAGTATGGGGTCCATTTCTCAGCGCTGTCGGTGCTTCGAGACATGATCGCGTCGCCTTGAGTCGTTCCTGTGCGCGTTGGCGGCAGGTTGATGCTATCGGGTTGGGAAGGCAGTGTCAAAACGACCGGCGTCAGTTTTTCAGGAGCATACCCGGTTGGCAGCGCCGGCAGTAGCTGGTGATGCGCTGGTTGGCGCGCAGTTCGGTGATGGCGTTGCCGCAGTGGGGGCAGGGTTGGCCTCCCTTGTTGTGGACGGCGAGGAAGTCCCTGAGCTTGTGGTCGATCTGGTTGCCCATGCGCTGGCGCACCTGCTCGATGGCGTCCAAGACGACCTCGCGGGAGCATCGGTGGATGCTGCGCAGGTCGTCGTCAGAGAGGGCGCGGCGCTTCTTGAAGGGATAAACGCCGGCGCGGAACAGGATTTCGTCGGCGTAAGCGTTGCCTATGCCGGCGATGACGCGGCCACGGGTGAGGACGCCCTTGATCTCGCCGCTGAAACCCTTGAGGTTGGCTTTGAAGTCGTCGAAGGTGAAATCGTCCAGTACGTCGGGTCCCTGCTCGGTCAGGCCCGGGACGATTTCCACCAGGTCGTCGGGTACGTAGTAGAACTGGCCCATCTGCCGGTCGTCGAGGTAACGCAGGTCGTCGCCGTTGGCGAGGGTCAGGCGGACGCAGGTGCGCTTGTACACGCGCTGGTTTTGCGGGACGTACTGGATGCCGCCGGTGAGCTTGGGGTTGATGACGAGGGTGCGGTCGCCGCTCAGCGAGAGGAGCAAGAACTTGCCGCACCTAGTGATGGAGATGAACTCACGGCCTACGGCGTCGTCTGGGAACGGGTCGGCCAGCGCGCGCACGACGCTGGGTCGGAGCACCTCGGCGTCGGCGATGGCCTGGCCGGGGAGGCGTTCGCCGAGGAACTCGACGGCAACCTGCAATTCGGGCGCTTCGGGCATGGTGATGCACCTCCCGGTCAGTATGGAAAACCCCGAGTTTAGACCTCTGCGGTCTCGTCGTACTCACCAATTATGCTGTCGTTTATGTGGCGTAGATTGGGCGTCTGGCTAAGCGTTTCGATGGAATCGTACGAAAAATATGAACATTGTTCGTACAGAGGCCCTTTTTCCAGCAGTGAAAACACCGGTCGTCTGATCTCGCGCAAAACTTGGGCTCTCCTCTCATCGGGCGCGACGATATGTAGACGTATGTCCATGTTGGGCTGCAATGCTAATAGGTCTGCCATCCTGAGCAAGCCCGAATTGATCGCCGTAGTATGTTCGATTTCGAAAGCGCGAGACATCGAACGATTCTTGAGCCACAAAACGTCTATCTGTTCAATCGTTCGAAGGGTAGTGTCGTCGTAGTTTAGAGGCAATTCAGCTAGGAACGCCGCGTGCCAATCTTGAGGTATTCGTTCAAGAATCCTAGATTTGTCCGCCCGCGGGACCCAAATCCGAAACCCCATTTCGGCCCCAATCTGCGCCACCATGGCCTGCATCTGTAATGAATGCTCCCTACTGTTCAATGTTGATTCGTTGGAAACCGACGTCTCTGCCAAATCGTCCTCTGGCACCTCTACTTCAACCTCACGATCTGGCGTACGGATCGTAGGAGCGCTTCGTAGCTCGCGTTGATCCCTTTCGCTGAAAGGGTAAACCAGTCGGTGCGATTTTTGCTCAGATAGAATTTGAGATAGGAATTCCCCGTCCTCGGTTGTGAACGAGTTCAGTGCACCCCGGAAAAATCCAGTCCAATACGGATAATCGATGGCGTATTGGTTTGTTATCGATAATTGGTTCCGTACCCTGTCGATGCGCACGGGAATGGCTAACTCGGGGTCAAGTATTACCAGCGGTTCTACTTTAAATCGAATCGGAAACTGGACGAATATGTCGGAATCGGGGTCCAATGGCGAATGGTCTTCATACATGTCAGATACCACGCGCAACATACCGCACCATCGTGAAAGTCGGGTTAGATAGCAGAGGAATATATCGCCCTGGTGGACCCGTTCGGCGGCCAGATTCTTGTGCCTTTGGCGGAAGCCAGTAACGGTGGAGCCCGAGTCCCTGAATGCTTGCCATGTAACCGGCGTGAACAAATCCAAGTGGAACGCCATGGGTACCTCCGGTACCATCATCTCGCGACGTAATAGCATTTATGCGCCGATGCTTGGCTCAGTAGGGGTCGAGCCAGCCGAATTTGCGGAAGCTGATGCGGTCGGCGTCGCTGAACTCGACGCCCTCGGCGATCAGGAGTTGACGCTGTCGCAGCGCACCGTCGCCGACACCGCGGGGACTGATCTTGCCCTGACGGTTGATGACGCGCTGCCACGGGACGTCGGAGTCGGGATCCAGCGAGGCCATGCAGTAACCCACCATGCGCGGGGTGCAGTTGCCGACGATCATGGCGATTTGGCCGTAGGTGGCGACCTGCCCGTAGGGGATCTGGCGCACGACTTCGAGGACGCGATCGTACACGGCGGGTACGCGGCGATCCGTGTGTGTTGGGACGGTGTCGCGCATCGTGGGATTACTCCGCGCCGGCGGGTTCCGCCACGTTGGCGTAGCGGGCGGCGGCGGCCCAGGCGATTTCGGTCAGCATGCGCACCGGGTCCATGATCTGCCAAACGACGGCGTTGTTGACGAAATATGCGTTGGCGAACAGGACGACCGCCAACGCCACCGGGATTGCAGCGCCAATTTTGCCAGCGGCGCATCCACAGCGCCAGAGGGCGACGGCGGAGACGCTGCACGTTGCGATGAACAGGGGGTTGACCGTGCGCCAGACGTCTCCCCAGTAGTCGCCGAAAACTTCAGTGTATCCGTTGGCGAAGACCATCGCGGCGAGGATTCCCAGAGCGAGGCTGCGTACCCAGGCGACGCGGCGGGTGCTGAGCCAGATCCACCAGACACCGATGAACGCGAACACCAACGGACCGATCTGCCACAGGCGCCAGGACCAACCGGTTACCGACAGGTCTTGCGGGTCAACGAGATCGGTGCGTTCCGTCCAGGCGAAGATGGCGAGGATGAGGAACGCTACGGCGGCAACGGCCGCGATGCCGCCCAGATCGCGGGGGGCGAAATATCGCAACATGAGCAGACCTCTTTTGCGCCGGAGGTTATGACAGCGCGTTCTGTAAGTTATGGGCGGCAGTCCCGTGCGGTTTGAGCCTTATATGGGAACTGCCGCCTTGGTCCAGGATGAAAATGAAGCGGTATGGGGTCCGGTTAGTCTTACCAGTTGACGAGGCCGGGTTTCTGGGCGCGCCAGCCGTCGTCGGAGGGGAACACGGTCTCCATTTCGACGCGGCCGAGGTCGCCTTCAAACATGTGCTCGACGGCGGAGCGCCAGGCGACGTAGTGGGGCTGCTCGCGGTGAGTGGCGTGGGCCTCGCGGTTGGCGTAAACCTCGTAGAGGTAGAACTGGTTCGGGTTGTCGGGGCTGCGCAGAATGTCGAAGCGGAAGCAGTTTTCCTCGTCGCGGACGCTACCCTGGCCGTCGCCGAGGCTGGCGGCGGAAAACTCGTCGGCGAAGCCGTCCTTGATGTTGATGGTCACAAAAATGGCGTACATGGTGGGATTCCTCCTTTGGGAATGGGGCGGCCCATCCTACGACCCTCCACAGGAGGGTCTTCGGCAAACTCGAAACACACGGACCGCCAGCGGAATTATAGCAGGGGCGATTAATTGCCAACCCCTCAGCAGATGGGACTCTTTAGCTGCAAAGTGTTGCGCAAGTGTGTGCACTGGTGAGTGAAGCGATGACCAGGGAGGACCGACGGATCAACTATTCCGCAAAGTCGATAGCCAGTGCGTCGATGGTGGTGTCGAGCGCCGTGGCGAGCCGGGCTAATGCGGTCATGGAACCGGGCTTGATGCCGCGTTCGATTTCCGAGATGTAGCTGGCCGTAACACCGCTTGAATCAGCCAACTGGCGCAGGGTAAGCCCGCGATGCATGCGGAACGCGGACAGCGGGCTGTCGCCGCGTATCACCGCCAGCGCAACCGGATGGGGAATACGGCTGCCATCGTCGGCTTCCAGGGCAGCTATGTGTTCTTTCAGTTCGGCGTTGTGGGCTACCAAAGCGTCGTACTCCGCTCGGCTGATTGTGACCGTTTCCTAGTTAGTCATAAGCCTGTCAACAATTCGTAGTCTATCCCTCTTTATCCCTCGTTGCTACAATACCGCCGCTTAGCTTGCATCATTGACGGCGGATTGTACTCATGCCTACACCAAAAGACTGTTTTGTTGACCTGCGCGGACTGCCGTTTCACTACCGGGATTGGGGTGGTCACGGCCGTCCCGTTTTGCTGCTGCACGGGCTGGCGTCCACGTGCCACATCTGGGATCTGGTTGCGCCGCTGCTGGCGGAGGATTTTCGGATTGTGGCGATGGACCAGCGAGGGCACGGGCAGTCGGCACAGGTGGACGAGGGCTACGATTTCGGGACGGTTTTGGGTGATGCCGCGGCGATGATGGATCACCTGGGTTGGGAGCGGCCGATCATCGTAGGGCATTCCTGGGGAGCGGACGTGGCATTGGAACTGGCGGTGGCCCATCCGCAGATGGCCGGTGGCCTGATCTTCGTGGACGGCGGGACTATCGACATTTCGAGTCGGCCGGGATGGACACTGGAGCAGGCGCGGGAGGAGATGGCGCCGCCGATTTTCACGGGCTTCACGCCGCAGATGATGCGGGAACGTGTGGAGTCCAGCGGGCGGTTCGGGCCGAACGCGCCGCCGGAAACTACGGAGGCGGTGCTGGCGAATTTCCGCGTGTTGGAGGACGGGACGATCCAATCCAATTTGCGGCGGGAGAACCACCTGCGAATCATCGATGCGCTGTGGGACCATAAACCCGGCGAGCTATACCCGCTGCTGAAATGCGCGACGCTAATGCTGCCGGCGCGGCAATCCACGCCGGATGCCCACGAGCGGCGGTTCCGTCGGGAGGAGTCGATCTCCAGAGCGCAATCGCTGCTGCCTCGGAGCAAGACGGTCTGGATGGAGGACAGCATCCACGACGTGCCGTTGCAGCGTCCCGGGCTGGTGGCGAACGCGATCAAAGAGCATATCCTTAGCGGATTTTTCGACTGATCGCCCGGCGGCTACCGTCTGCTAGAATGCGCCCATAGCCAGCGAGGCTATGGAGCGTTTGAGAACCCGATTTCATCAAGAATCGGCATCCGTTTGGCTCACCGGCAAGGAGGTGGCGCAATGACTACCGTTGGTTCCGGAAATTACACCTACGTTTTGGAAAGAGACTGGGCGCAGTTGCCCGAGGGGATGACCATGGGCAACGCTTCGGCGGTTGCCACCGACTCGCAGAACCAGGTCTATGTTTTCCAGCGCAAGGACCCGCCCGTGCTGATTTTCGGACCGGGGGGCAACTACCTGGGTTCGTGGGGTCTGCGGGCGATTGACGAGGCGCACGGCATCTACATCGAGGACGATATTGTCTACCTGACCGACCGCACCGACTCGGTGTGCGTGATCTACACGCTGGATGGCAAGCCGTTGCAGGTGATCGGCGACCGGGGAGTTCACTCCGACACTGGCTGCGAGATTCCGGGCGAGGTGTGCCCGCGTTCGGCAGGGCCGTTCAACTATCCGACGGAGCTGGTGCCGGCGCCCAACGGCGACCTGTACGTGTCTGATGGATACCGGAACGCCCGCGTGCATCGATTCTCCCGCGATGGGCAGCTGAAGCAGTCGTGGGGCGAGCCGGGCAAGGGCGGGCCGGGAGAATTCCACCTGCCGCACAGCATAGTGGCGCATCCGAACGGCAACCTGTACCTGTGCGACCGCGAGAACAACCGGATGCAGATCTACTCGTCGGAGGGCGAATACATCACCATGTGGGAGGACATGCGCCGCCCGCTGGACATATCGGTGGACAGCGAAGGCGCGCTGGTGATCAGCGAGGGCGGAGCCAACGGGATGTCGCCGCGGGTCAGCATCATGGATCCCGACGGCAACGTGCTGGCGCGGTGGGACTCGGAGTCCGCGCACGGCAGTTGGGTGGATGCCGAGGGCAACATCTACATGGCGCTGGGTGCGCAGGAGCGGGTGGACAAGTACGTGCGGCAGTAGGGATCGGCTGAGGACAAGAGCCGGCGGAAATTTCCGCCGGCTTTTATATTGCACGCATGTTCCAATTGCTTTACTATGATGGTGCGTATCAAATTCCGGTGAGGTGGCAGCTATGGAGGGGAAAATCAGCTTCGAGTTGGAATGGGACAAATTTGCCGCTGCGGTGGCGTACCTGACGGAAAGGTCGAGGAACGACGATAACTTTGGAGTGGTGAAGCTGGTTAAGCTGCTGTATTACGCAGACTGTGCCGCCTACCAGCGGGCCGGTCGTCCGATCACAGGGTCCGGCTATATACATATGCCCCACGGACCATACCCTGACAATTGGCAAGCGATGTTGCAACGTTTGGAGGACGGGAACGCTATCACGGTCGTAAAAGAAGATTTTCCGAACGGCCAGCAACGCCATCGCCCCTTGGTGGCCGCGGAGGCATCAACCGATGCGCTCAGCGAGGCCGATCGGGGATTCCTGGATGAACAGTTGCGTCGGTTTGCCGATTTCAACGGCAAGGAGATCGAGGAGTATTCCCACGATGAAGTGGCTTGGCGGGTAACGCCACAGGGACAAAAAATCCCGTATGAACTGCTTGGGATCAGGATGCCGGGCCCGGTCACCGACGACGTGCGGGCGCGAGCACAGCGCATAGCTGACCATATCCGCAAGAATGGTCGGCAGCCTTCCAGAACCCTGATCGACCGACAAGATGCGGTATAGGGTCGTCGAGACAGTCCAATTCATGGACTTGTGGCAATCGGGTTTGAGACTTGGAGTTATCGATTCCGTTGCGGACCGAATGTTGCAAGGATTAGCGGCGTTTCTGTCTTTGGAGCCTTCCTATTTCCCTCTGGTCGAAACAAGTGGAGAACCAATCGGTTTGCGGTGGGTGAATTTCATAGACGGTCCGCGAGTCAGGGTCGAAATCTGGTACTCGGTTGTTGAAGATGACCTGACAATATATTTGGAGTCTGTAGAGATCATCCATCGTCCTCAACAGTCATTGCCCGGGTTCGATATTTGAGCACCAGGCCGCTTCGACCGCTGTGCTATAATCAGTCGCCGTTGTCGACCGAAGAATCTGTGCGCTTTGGGCGCTGTGTGAAGAACTGACATGAAAGCATCTGAACTGGTTTCTTTTGAGACTAACGAAAACATCCCGGAATTTGGGCCGGGGGACACGGTACGTGTGAACTTCCGAATCCGAGAAGGTGCGCGGGAACGCGTGCAGGCCTTCCAAGGAGTTTGCATTCGGCGGACTCACGGGAAGGGGCCGGCGGCCAACTTCACGGTGCGGCGGATTACGGCCGGCATAGGAATCGAGCGCGTGTTTCCCCTGCACTCGCCCCTGATCGAGTCGTTGGAAGTGACCAGGCAGGGCAAGGTGCGGCGGGCGAAGTTGTACTACTTGCGCGGACGCCAGGGGCGCGCCGCTCGAATCAAGGAAAAGACCACCTACCGCAGCCGGTAACTCCTCCCAAGAAATGCAAACCGCCGCCCGTGTCGTATGGCACGGTAGCGGCGGTTTCGTTTATTCTGGCGGCGGAACTGCTCACACGCGGTCTGGATTGAACCGTGAACTATGCCGACGTGGCCATCGACGCCGACTGGATTCCGGCGGGCAAGACTTTCTCCTATCGAATCCCACGGCATCTCGCGGTAGAGCCGGGGCAACTGGTCTGGGTACAGTTCGGGCGTAGCTACGTGCAGGGGGTGGTGGTCAGCCTGTCGGACGCGTCGGCTGTGCCCGAAGAGGAAACGCGGGACATCCTGCATCCCATTGAGCCGTCGCCGCTGATCGGGTCGCTAGGGCTGGAATTGGCGGAATGGATCGGCCAAACCTATTTGTGCTCGCCGTTTGAAGCGTTGGCGCCGATGCTGCCGCCCGGATTCCGCACGCACCAACGCTCGCGACTAACGGCCGTATCGGGTCCTGATGACGAGGCTAACCTCGGGTCGTTTCGCGAGGGCACGCGGGAGGCTTGGGCGGAATTGTTGGCGGCGGGGAATCGGTGGGAAGAGAGAGATTTCGTGAGGCGCATTGACGCCAACAGGCTGAACATCGGGCAACGGGAGTTGCAACGCCTGGTTGATCGGGGGATGGTCAGCAAGCAGGTCAGTTTGCCGAGGCCGCGCACTCACCGGTACCGGCGACTTTTGGTCCGGAGCGGGCATGAGTCTGCCGAAGCGGATGCTCCGGACGCCGTTCGCGCGAACGCCAGCCGTCAAATTGAGTTGTTGGCTGCGATTCGGGAGTCTCTGGCGCCGTACGATGCTGCGGGGGTTGGACAGGTCGCGGACGCGCTGCTGGAACGCGGGCTGATCGCGGAGGAGTGGCAGCGGGTGAAGCCGGAGGCACCGACCGGCTCCGCTCCAACAGCCTCTTTGCCGGCCGCGCTGACAGACGCGCAGGAACGAGCGCTGGCACGGATTACAAAGACGCTGGATGATCCCGGAATACTGCCCCGTAGCGTGTTGCTCCACGGCGTGACCGGGAGCGGGAAAACCGAGGTGTATCTGCGGGCGATTGCTCACGCCCTGGGGTTGGGCAAACAGGCAATCTACCTGGTGCCGGAGATCGCTTTGACGCCGCAGACCGTGGGTCTGGTCAATGATCGTTTTCCCGGGCGCACCGCGGTGTTACACCATCGCCTCACCGAGCGGGAGCGATTTGATCAGTGGTGGGACATCCGGGACGGGTTGAAGGACGTCGTGGTTGGCCCTCGGAGCGCGCTGTTCGCGCCGACGTTCAACCTGGGCCTCATCATCGTGGACGAGGAACACGAACCCGCCTACAAACAGGAGGAGTTTGCGCCGCATTACCACGCTCGAGACGCGGCGTTGGCGCTGGCTCGACGGTGTGGAGCGGTCGTCGTGATGGGATCGGCGACGCCCGATGTCTGTACCTACCACGACGCAAGGCGCGGTCGGCACCATCTGATGAGCTTGCCGGATCGTGTGCCTGGACCCGACGGAGTGCCGATTCCGTTGGCGGAAACCCAGATGGTGGACATGCGGCGGGAACTGCGGGAGGGCAACCGCAGCGTGTTCAGTCGCCCCCTGATTGGTGCCCTGGACAGCACCATCGCGGCAGGACAGCAGGCGGTACTGTTTTTGAACCGGAGGGGGAGCGCTGCGTTCATGCAGTGTCGCGAGTGTGGCTGCGTGGTGACGTGCAGCCGGTGCTCGGTGGCCTACGCCTATCATGCCGAGACGCGGAGACTGTTGTGCCACTACTGCAACCACTCCCGTCGGCTGCCCCGGGCGTGTCCGCAATGTCGCGGTGGACGGATCCGGGAGATGGGCGCAGGAACCGAGGCGGTAGAGGACGAATTGCAGCGGCGTTATCCCGACGCCAGGATCGAACGGTGGGACTCCGACGTGGTGCGCGACCCGCTAGAATTGGAACGGGCGATGGGCCGTCTGGCGAACGGAGAGGCGCAGATCCTGGTGGGCACGCAGATGGTGGCGCGTGGGTTGGATCTGCCTAATGTGACGCTATCGGCGGTCTTGCTGGCGGATTTGGGGTTGAACCTTCCCGATTTTCGGGCGGGTGAACGGGCGTTTGCGCTGCTCTGCCAAGTGTGCGGACGTTCGGGGCGGGGCACCCAACCGGGCAGGGCTATTATCCAGACCTACCAACCGGACCACTACGCCATCGCGGCGGCGGCCGCGCAGGACTACGAAGGATTCTACCAAACGGAGATTGAAGCCAGGCAGTTGCAGGGGAACCCGCCTTTCAATCGCCTGGCCCAGATCATGTGCGCTGATTTGAGCGTGCGAGCAGTACAGCAAACGTTGGAGGGATTGGCGGGGCGATTGAGTGCGCGGGCCGCCAGGTATGGGCGCAGCGACGTCGATGTGATCGGGCCTACGCCTTGCCAACCGGAGCGAGTGCGGGGCAGGTATCGCTGGCGGTTGCTGCTGCGAGGCCGGCGGCTGTGGCAATTTCTGGACGGTGAACCCATCCCCCGCAACTGCCGGGTGGTGATCGACCCGGTGCGGATGGACTGATGAGACAGCGCCGGCGAGCCGAATCCGCGATGTGATACGATCAATCGTATGGTAGTCCCATGTTCAACACAGGTGAGCCATGAGCGCATTCGGAATGTCCTACGACGAACAGAAAAAGCGCGGCGAGGAAATCTACAACGCCAAAATCCGACATTTGCTATCCGATGCTGACGCGGACAAATGGGTCAACATCGACGTAATCTCAGGCGATTACGAAGTGCATGAGAACTCGGCCACTGCCGGACGGATACTGCGCGAGCGATGCCCAGACGCAATCATTCACACTATCCACAGGCACAAAACCTACGTCGGACGCTTGCGAACCCCTCGCTACATGAATCTTTCGAGGAGTCCGTTGTGACGCACTATGGCGTAGTTCTCGATGCCACCTTTCCGATGATCACCCTTGCCTTGTCTGGTGAGAACAGCGCCATAGTCGAGGTTGATTTCGCCATTGACACGGGCTTTACCGAAGTGATGACCCTGCCTCCGGACATCATCGAAGAGCTCAATTTGCGGTTCAACAAAGAAATATTCCTTACCCTGGCTGATGGCACGGCATATTCGGGCGTTGCTTATACTGGATGGGTTCGGTGGCACGACAGCGTCAGGGAGATCGAAGTTATCAGCGTGGACGCCGACCCGCTGGTTGGAATGAGACTGCTGGCCGGTTCCAACTTGAGCATCGACGCCGAACCTGGCGGAGCAGTTACCATATCGGAGTTGCCCGCCCGCTAGCACTCATCCGATCGCGGGCGCGCAGTGACAGTAAGATACTAATACTGGGGGCAGAATGGACCCAATTTACGCGGTGGCAGAACGTCTTGGCATAGACGAGGAGCACCTGATCCCGTTCGGGCGGTACAAGGCCAAGATCAGCCTGGACGCCATCAAACCCGATGCGCCACGGGGCAAACTGGTGGTGGTTACCGGCATCACGCCCACGCCGGCCGGCGAGGGCAAGACCACGACGTCCATCGGTTTGACCGACGGGTTGGGCAGGTTGGGCTACAAACCGGTGGTGAACCTGCGGGAACCCGCGTTAGGGCCGATTTTCGGAATCAAGGGCGGCGGAACCGGCGGCGGCAAGGCGCGGATCGTTCCCGAGGACGAGATCAACATCCACTTCACCGGCGATGCGCACGCGGTGGGTTCGACGCACAACCTGCTGGCGGCGTTGGTCGAGAACGCGGTTTACCGGAACAATGCCAATGACATGGCGCCGGAAGGCGTGACCTGGTCGCGGGTGACGGACGCATCGGACCGGGCTTTGCGACAGATTACGGCCGGCCTGGGCGGCAGCGCCAACAGCCCGCTGCGGGAAACACGGTTTGATTTCATCACGGCGTCGGAGATCATGGCGATCCTGGCGCTGACGGCGGATCTTGAGGACCTGCGCGAGCGGCTTTCCCGCATGGTGGTGGGAACCAACAGCAGCGGGGCTCCGGTATCCGTAGGCGACCTGGGGTTTGAAGGCTCGTTGATGGCGGTGATGCGGCATACCATCATGCCCAACCTGGTGCAGACGATGGAAGGTCAACCTGCGATTGTCCACGCCGGGCCATTCGGCAATATTGCGCACGGGTGCAGTTCCATCATCGCGGACCGGCTGTCGATGGGGTATGCCGACCACGTCATCACCGAGGCGGGTTTCGGGTCTGACCTGGGGTTTGAAAAATTCATGCACATCAAGACCCGCCAGAGCGGTCTGCCGGTGAGCGCGGCGGTGCTGGTTTCGTCGGTGCGGGCGATGCGCTGGCACGGGGGAGCGACCCGTCGCCAACTGGGCGAGCCCAACTTGGACGCCATGAAGTCCGGCGCGGCCAACATGGTGCACCACATCAACAACGTGCGCGCATTCGGTTTGCCGTGCGTGGTGGCGTTGAACCGGTTCCCGGGCGACAGCGAGGAGGAGTTGCAGGCGGCGGCCGAGATCGCCATGGATGCCGGCGCGTACGCCACGGCAGAATACGCCGGTTTCACCGATGGGGGAGAGGGCGGCATGGCACTGGCTGAGGCGGTGGCGCGGGCGACCGGTGACGCGGACGCCGCGCCGGAACGGATTGACTACGCCTACGAGTTGGACGGCACCATCGAGGAGAAAACGCTGGCGCTGGCAAAGCGGGTGTACGGAGCGGAGTCGGTGAGTTGGTCGGCGGAGGCTCGGCGCCGGGCTCGGTTCTTCACCGAGCAGGGCTGGGGCGACCTGCCCATCTGCATGGCGAAGACGCACCTGTCGGTGTCTCACGACCCGACGCTGAGGGGCAGTCCGTCGGGGTACACATTCCCGATTTCGGACATTCGGGCTTCCGTGGGAGCCGGATTCCTGTACGCGCTGGCGGGCCGGATCGAGACGCTGCCGGGACTGCCGACGCGTCCCAGGGCAATGGACATGGACGTTACGCCGGACGGGGAGATCACCGGCCTGTAGCGGGACAGCCAACGGGCGACGAGGCTGGAAAAGCGTTATCGAAATGTTGCGGTCCGCGTTCGCGTGGTCGCTTTACACCGTTCTGAGACCAAGCCTATAATTTCACAGATTTCGTTACGAATTTCGCAACGTGGATGATGCCTGTTCCCGCATCCGGAGTGCTGTTGTGGCCATATTGGAAGTAAGAAAATTTCCCGATCCGATCCTTCGTCAGCGGGCCATCAAGGTCACGCGGTTTGACGACAAGCTGGCGAAGCTGGCGGCTGACATGGTGGAGACCATGGAGGCGGAACGGGGCGTCGGATTGGCGGCCAACCAGGTCGGCGTGCTGCAGCGTATGTGCGTGGTCAAGCCCGAGGACTGGGAAGAACCCCTGATAATGGTGAACCCAGAAATTATCCGCCGCGAGGGTGAGCGCGAAGTCGAGGAGGGGTGCCTCAGCCTGCCCGGGTACCGGGGCATGGTGAATCGCTCGGTACGCATCCGGTTACGGTACCAGGATCTGACGGGCAAGCAACAGCGGCTGAAAGCGGACTGTATTCTCGCGCAGGCGATTGAGCACGAGACGGATCACCTCAACGGCATTTTGTACATCGACCACCTGATCGCTCACGACCAGTTTTTCCGCCTCCACGTCAACGAAGACGGCGAGGTTGAGTACATTCCCACTGGGGAGCCGGACGCGGCGGAACTTGAGGATGCTGCTCGGAGGATGAATCTCGCGCCGCCGGTTCCGCAGTTTGACCCGACCAATGGTCGGCCGGCATCATCGGACAACCAAGACGCCACCGCCGCAGACTGACATGGACGCTGACAACCTGCTCACCCGGTTGGGCGGGTTCTTCGCTGCCCGGGGCGACGAGGATGTTTGGGTGGTGGGGGGCGCCGTTCGCGATGCCATCCGCGGGCGCGAAGTCCACGACATCGACCTGGTGGTACGCGGAGATGCGGAACCCGTGGGACGTGCGGTTGCTGAATTGCTGGGTGGTACTCCGGTGGTGGTGGACGCGTGGAACATCACGCGGGTGGCCCTTGTACCCGAAACGGACGGGGCGTCTCCGTTCATCATCGACATCAACGGATACCACGGTTCGCTGGAAGAGAACCTGCGATCCCGTGATTTCACGGTTGACGCCATGGCGGTGCCATTGCATTGCTGGGACACCGATGAACGGTTCGATGCCATTGTGGACCCGATGGGCGGCAAAGGCGACCTGGCGCGGGGTGTGCTGCGGGCCACAGGGGATGATGTGTTTCAAGCCGACCCAGGTCGAATGCTGCGGGGGGTGAGACTGGCCAATCAGCACGTATTCCGGATGGAACCGGACACCGCGCGCGCCATTCGTCGGGACGCTTCGCTGTTGGATCGGGTTTCGGCGGAACGGGTGCGCGACGAGTTCATGGCGATACTCGCCGCCGACGGAGCCAGGGCGCAACTGGAGGTTCTGGACCGCCTCGACCTGCTGTGCCGCGTGATACCGGAACTGGAAGCCACACGGAACTGCGACCAACCCCGCGCCCATCATTATTGGGACGTTTGGGGACACCTGCTGCATTGCGTCGAATACGCCGAGGCGATCACAGCGGGGCACCGCAACAACGCCATCTATACGATGGCGCCGTGGACCGCGAATGAGGATGCGTATTTCTCGGAGATAGTCGGCGACGGACACAACCGTCGCACGGTGCTGAAGTTGGCCGCGCTGTTGCACGATATTGCGAAACCGCAGACCAAGGGGCCCGACAAAAACGGCCGGATCAGGTTCCTGGGGCACAGCGAGCAGGGGGCCGACATGGTGGAGGCCCGCCTGCCGGCGCTGCGGATGGCGCGGCGCATCACGGACCTGGTGTCCACGATGGTGCTGCATCACCTGCGGCCAAGCCAGCTAAGAGAACGCGACCAGATGCCGTCGGCGCGGGCGATCTACCGGTACTATCGAGATGTGGGCGACGCAGCGGTGGACACGCTGTACCTGGCGATGGCGGACTTCCTGGCGGCGCGAGGACCGGAGCTATCTCCGGAGCGCTGGAATAACTATGCTAGAATGATTGCTGCTGTTCTTGAAGCGGGTGCCACGCCTCCGGCTCGGGAGGAAGGCCCCCGCGCTTTAGTGAACGGCCACGATTTGATGGATACTTTGAACATACCGCCCGGCCCACGTATCGGAGCGCTGCTGGATAGGCTGCGCGAAGCCCAGGCGGTGGGTGAAATTTCCAGTCGGGACGACGCGCTTTCAATGGCGGCCCGATTGCTGGAAGATAACGCATCCGAGGACTGATCACGCAATATGCGACGCCGCACCGTTCTTTTGACCGTCCTGATACTGGCCGTTCTGGGCATATCAGCCGTTTCGGTAGCCCTGCCTGAAATCCACATCGCGATACCCGGCATTCCGCGCTTTGACCGGGCCGAGACTGGGCCGCTGGGTCTGAAACTCGGATTGGACCTGCAGGGCGGCGCGCACCTGGTGTACCAGGCTGAGACGGGCACCACGCTGTCGGTCACGTTCCCTGACGATGTTGAGGTGGACACGGCAGCGGTCGAAGAGTCGATAGCGGATGCCGACTACGAGGCCACCGTGTCTCGATTGGATGGAAGTGCCTCGTTTGAGATCGTTGGCCCATACCTGGCCCCGGAGGCGCGGGAACTGGTCCGGTTGGCGTTGGTCAATAATATCGGTGAACCCACAGAGTTCGTGAACAGTGATCTTGCCCCGCCCACGTCCGAGCAGATGGACGGCGTTCTGAGCATCATCACGCGGCGCGTGAATCTTTACGGTACGGAAGAGCCCATCGTCCAGCGGTTCGGTGAGGATCGCGTCATAGTGCAGTTGCCGGGCGCCAGCGGGTCGGTGATCACCGTGCGGTTCTCCGACGCCGCGGACGTGGAAAAGCTGGGCAGCGTGGTCGCCAGCCGGGGATACGGCGAGACGGACGTGGTGAGCAGAGGAGACAACGAATACCGGGTCACAACGTCCAACACGTTGAGCATCGACCAGCGACAGCAACTGCGGACCGTGCTGGAAGCTGAAGTGGGGACCATCGAGCTGTACATGGTCACCGGCAGCATCGAGGACGCCAAGAGGTTGATTGGCGAGACGGCGCAGTTGGAGTTCCTGCGTCGCCAGTGCGCCGGCCCCGTGCGTGAGTTTGGATGCCTCCCGCCGTTCACCGACAGCGACATTGGGTTGACCGGCGACGACCTGGCGGACGCCTACGCGAGCACGGATTCGGTCACCGGAGAGTGGGTGGTGAACATCCAGTTCGATAACCGGGGCGCCGAGATATTCAGCCAGATGACCAGCGAGATCAACGTGCAGACCAACCCGAATACGGACGAGGTCATCGCGGTGATTCTGGACGGCGAGCAATTGATCGCGCCGGTGGCCCTAGCGCACATTCGCGACGGACGCAGCCAGATCTCCGGCAACTTCAACCGAGAGAGCGCGCGGACGCTGGCAGTGCAGTTGAAATCGGGCCGATTGCCGGTTCCCCTCAAGTTGATCCAGGAGTCGGAGGTGGATGCGTTGCTGGGCGCGGAGTCGCTGCAACGCAGCCTGATGGCTGGCATGGTGGGTCTGGGCCTGGTGCTGGTGTTTGTGATCGCGTACTACCGGGCGGCGGGCGTGGTTGCGGCCGTCGCGCTGATCTACTACGCGGTGGTTACGCTGGCGATATTCAAGCTGGTGCCGATCACCCTGACGCTGCCGCACATCGGAGGGTTCATCCTGTCGATTGGGCTGGCGGTTGACGCGAATATCCTGATATTCGAACGTATCAAAGAAGAGATACGGTTGGGCCGGAGCCTGGCGTCGGCGATGGAGGTGGGGTTCAACCGGGCGTGGCCGGCCATCCGGGACGGGAACGTGAGCACGCTGATCACCTGCGTGGTGTTGCTGTGGTTCGGGAACAGACTGGGCGGCGGGCTGGTCAACGGGTTCGCGCTGACGCTGCTGGTCGGAGTGATGGTAAGCATGTTCACCGCGGTGCTGGTGAGCCGCAACCTGCTGCAGGCTCTGCAGGCGATGGGATTGGGACGCATGGCAAACCTGTTCACCCCCGAAAAGGTCCAGCCGCGCGCCTCCGGACAACAACCCCGGTCCGCCCAGGGAGGCCGTTAGCACATGATCAACATCGTCGGCAAACGGGGCTGGTATTTTATTCTGTCCGCCGCGCTGATCATTCCCGGTCTGCTCTCGATGATCGCACCGCCGGGATGGGCCAGCGGAGGATCGGGACTGAAACCCGGCATCGACTTTACGAGCGGCTCAGTGCTGACCATCGCTTTCGAGGAACCGGTGCGACCGGCCGACGTCCGGAGCGTTCTGTCGAGGCTCGGGCATCCGGGCGCGCTGGTGCAGGCGGTAGGAGATGACTCCGTTCTGATCCGCACCCGGGTGCTGGAAGAGGCTTCCGGTCAGCAGGTTTCAGAACGGCAGATTATCCAGGACGCCATGGAGCAGTCGATCGGTCCCATCGCCGGATCGGGCGTGGACACGGTATCGCCAATCATCGCGCAGGAAACGGTGCGCAATACCTTCCTGGCCCTGCTGGTTGCGTCGGTGTTCATCCTGGTGTACATCTGGTACGCCTTCCGACGGGTGCCGCGGGCATATCGCTACGGCGTGGCGGCGGTGGTTACCCTGGCGCACGACACGCTGATCGTGCTGGGCGTGTTCTCCATCCTGGGCCGCGTGCTGGGCATGGAGGTCAACTCCATGTTCATCGTGGGCATCCTGACGGTGGCCGGTTACTCGGTGAACGACACCATCGTGGTGTTCGACCGTATCCGTGAGAATGCCATACGGGTACCAGACCGGCGGCTTGAAGACACCGTGAACCTCAGCATCATCGAGAGCGTGGGACGCTCGATCAACACCAGTTTTACAACGTTGTTGGTGTTGATGGCTATGCTGCTGATCGGCGGCGATTCGATTCGGGAGTTGCTGCTGGTGGTCGCCATCGGTGTGATTGTGGGAACCTACAGTTCCATATTCATCGCGGCGCAGTTCCTCGTGATCTGGGAGCGGCGGGAATTCGGGCGGATCTTCTCGTTGGGTCGGCGCGAGGCTACGGCGTAAACACCACGCGGCCCAACGGCCGGCGTTCCGAAACGAGTTGGGCTGCTTCGAGGACGCCCTCGGTTGTGAGCGGCAGAGCTTGGGAAACCTCCGGTTGGATGCGGCCGGCGGCGACGAGGTCCACGGCCTGTTTCAGGGTTGACAGCGATACGCCGGAGACCCCGAGGATCTTGGCGTCGCGAAAGATCACCTCGGCCAGGCGGAGCGCGACGGGTTCACCGCTGACGTCGCCAAGCAGAACAAGGCGCCCGAACTGCCCCAGACATCGGAGGGTCGCCGGCCACAGCGGTGAGCCTACGGTGTCGATGACGCCGTCAGCGCCAGCGTCATCGGTCAAAGCCATCACGATCTCCGAGAAATCGGGGCCGTCGTTGGCGTCAACGACCAGGGATGCTCCCAGGGATTCCAGGGCGGCGGTTTTGTCCGGCGAGGTGTTGACGGCGATTACCTGCGCTCCCTGCGCGGCGGCGAACTGAATGGCGCTGGAACCCAATCCGCCCCCGGCGCCAGTGACCACGACGGTATCCCCTGGCGCGATTTCCGCCGCAGACACGGCGTTAATGGCGACTCCCACCGGGCAGGCCAACAGCGCGGCCTGCTCCGACGGGATGTCGTCCGGGACGGCGACCAAAGCGGTCGCCGGCAGGGCTACGAATTCGGCGAATCCGCCGTCGCGCCCGTGTCCGATGCCGGCCCCATTGATGCAGCGGTGCTCGTTGCCCGACAGACAACGTTGGCAGTGGCCGCAAGCGGCGGTCAACAAGCTGACGACCCTGTCGCCGGGTTGCCAACTGTCCACATCTGATGCCGTTGCCACGACGGTGCCGGCGATCTCGTGACCGAGAGTCACGCCCGACCTGACCCCGCGGCGGAGAACTCCGCTCATCACCAGCAGGTCGTGATGGCAGAACCCGCAGGCATCGACGCGCAGCAGCGCCTCGCCGGGGCCGGGTGTTGGCGTGGGTCGGTTGATCATGGCGAGTTGAGGCGGTACCCCTGGCTCGACCAGCGTAAGGGCGGACATGGTTGGGGAAATTTGCGGTATCGGAACGGACATGACGGTAATAGGCACAGATGGGTTGTGTTAGTGTACGGTGAACAGTACCAACTTATGCGAGGAAAATGAAATGATCATCGGCGCTCATGTATCCGCGGCCGGGGGGATCGGAAACGCGGTTGTCCGGGCGGTGGAAATTGGGGCGGAAGCGGTGCAGATTTTCGGGTCGTCGACGCGCTCGTGGCGTTTCAAGGCGCTCACCGACGCGCAAGCGGACGGTTTCAAGGAAAAGAACTCGGAAGCGGGGCTTGCGCCGCCGTTCCTGCATGCGATCTACCTGATCAACCTGGGGAACTCCAACCCGGAGAACGTTGATAAATCGGTGACGTCGCTGGTGCAATACATGAACCTGGCGCACCAGATCGGCGCCGGAGGCGTGATCTTCCATCCGGGGAGCCACGGCGGCGCGGGCTACGAGGGCGTGTTTCCGCAGGTTGTGGAGAGCATCCATCGGGTGCTGGACCAAACACCGGAAGGGCCGATACTTTGCCTGGAGAACATGGCAGGCATGGGCCAACACATCGGCGCGAAATTCAATGAGTTGGGCGAGGTACTGAGGGTGGTGGACAGCGACCGGCTGGGCATCTGCCTGGATACCCAGCACGCTTTCGCGGCGGGCTACGACCTGACCAATCCGGAAGGCGTGGCCGGAATGATCGACGAGTTCGACCGGGACATCGGGCTGGATCGTCTGACCGCGGTGCACGCCAACGATTCCAAGCGGCCGTGCGGGTCCGGAGTTGACCGCCACGACAACATCGGTGAGGGCCTGATTGGTGAGGAGGGCTTCACCAACATAATGTCCCATCCAGCGTTCGCTGACCTACCGTTCTTCCTGGAGGTACCCGGGTTCGGAGGGGACAGGCGGGGGCCGGACAAGCCCAACGTGGATATCCTGAAGGCGATTCGGGACCAGGTGGGAGCCAGCCGTTAGTACGCCAACAAGGATTGGAGGAAACCGGGCGCAACGGGTTCGATCAGCCGCCATAGCAGGATGGCGGCGAGCATCACGAGTGCGCCCCAGGCTCCGGCGCCCACGTCGTCCAGCATGATTCCCCAGCCAGCCGGCAGCCTTTCCAGCCGGCGGCACGGCCACGGTTTCACCACGTCGAACGCCCGGAACACGATGAACGCGCTGGCAAGCCAGATTGGCGAACCCAAAGGGAGGAACAGGCACGTCAACCACATACCCACGAACTCGTCCCACGTCGCGCTGCCGGGATCGGGGTTGTCCGGGGTTGACATTCGGCCGGTGGCCCAGATGCCCACCACCGACCCTGCTGCCGACATTGCGCCGATCAGAGCCGCCCGCTGCCAGTACGAAAGATCAGCGGGTAGGGCCAGCGATACCAGGTAGAGGATCACCATGCCGGCTAGGGAGCCTACGGATCCCGGCGCGAGCGGCGATAGTCCGCAACCGAAACCGGAACCGATGAACCAGGCGATACGGTCGGCCCAGGATTGCCCCGGCAGCTCACGCATAACCGAGACGTTCCAGATCTTGCTCTCCCAGGCCGAGGTAATGCCCAATTTCGTGAAGCAACGTAATGCGAATCTCCTCCACCACTGTGTCGTATGAATCGCAAACCTCCAGGATCGGGCGTCGGTAGATGTAGATGCAGTCGGGCAGGATCGGGTCGCCGCCGTAGCGGTCGATGAGCGGGACGCCCACGTAGAGGCCCAGCAAGGTACCGTGTCCGTGGTCGGGATCGAAGGCTCCCTCGGCCTCCGCGCCGGGCCAGTCCTCCACCACGATGTCGATGTTGCCGTCGTCCAGGGCGTCAAGGGCCCATTGCGGTAGCTGCTGGTACGCCGACAGGACGTGCCGCTCAAAATCTTCGAGGCGCATCTGCATGGTTTAGCCTCCACGCGCTCCGAAGATGGCGTCCAGCGCGGCGCGTTCGAGATGCTGCATGGTCTCGCGTTCGTCGTCTTCGTAATGGTCGTGGCCCAACAGATGCAGCGCGCCGTGAACCAGCAGGAGGGCAAGTTCGCGACGCAGGGGGACGCCCTGTTGAAAGGCCTGGCGCTTGGCCTGGGGCAAGGAGACCACTATATCGCCAAGGGGCGGCGGTTCGTCGTCGGGCAAAGGCCAATCCGAGGGCCAATCGGGTTCGGAAACTTCCGGGTTTGCCGTCCCCTCCCAGTGTCCCGAGTGTTGCGCCGAGAATGACAGAACGTCGGTGGTCTGGTCGAGGCCGCGATACTCGCGGTTCAAGTCGCGCACCGTCTCGTCGTCGGTAATCAGCAGGCTGACCTGGCCCAAAGAGTCGGGCGGGAGCACCTGGGCCAATCCATGCCGGATGGTGGCGGCGCACCAGTCGGTCGGTGGCACGTCGGCCTCTCCGTCCACCAGGACGGCCTGTACCGAGACGGTGATTTCGGGGAGTGGATTCGTAGGCATATCGCGTTTTCGAACCTCGCCGGAGGATTATACGCAATCCGGCGTGCCATGCCGCAATGCGGTACGGCGGTCCGTGAGCGGCCTTTTTCGGCAGCGGCAGTGCCCGACAACCAATGTCGGCGTGTTTCAGCCCAATGCGGACTCATGGCAAGGCGGAAGGGAGCACCGTGATACAATAATTCGCGTGGACTGGCGATCCTCGCCGACCGAGATTCACAGCCCAAGCGGCGAACTCACGGTGGGCCAAATCGGCCAACGGGAGTCCTTACCATGAGCGACGAACAGCACAACTCCCAACCGGAATCCGGCGATGATCAATGGGCGCAATTCGCCCTGCCCGAGGAGGGGGTGGCCGATCTAACGGACAGGTTGACCGAATTTTTGCCCGAACAAGACGAAAACGATCCTCCGTTGATTATCGGGCAGGTATTGGATGATTTTATCGACCAATCGGGTGCGATGCCCGAGAACCTGCGTGAGGAGGACGCTCACGCGCTGATCTGCCAGATGCAGATGGCGGTGACCTTGGCGTACCAGTTGGGCCGCCTGGAATCCCGCTCGCCGGAAATGGTACGCCGTTTCATACTGGAGGCGATCCAGAAGTGGGAAGCGCGACCGTTGCCCGACTCGCTGGACTTCGTGGAAGCGGACTTTCGCAAGCCCAAGGAGTTGGTTTTGCCACGCTTACGCCGGTGGTGGCAAGAAAACCTGATGGCCGAGGACTACTATTGGGACGAGGACTGATTGCCTGCCGGGAACGGTTTCGGTATTGTAGGGGCGACCGACCGGTCGCCCTTTTTGTGGGGGATGGCAACGGACGGTATCCTCGGACCGGAGGGAATTGGTACCAATGACCACGGCAATGTATGACCTGGCGCTGACGGGCGGGCGCCTGCTGGATCCCGGCCTGGGCATCAACAACGAACCACGGGACATCGCTTTCAAAGACGGCAAGGTGGCTGCGGTGGCCGACGGCATCGACCCGTCGACCGCGACGCAGTCCATTGACGTAACTGGCAAGCTGGTTACCCCGGGACTGATCGACCTGCACGGGCATTTCTACCACGGCGGCAGTGGGAGCGCGGTGCATGCGGACCAGACGTGTCTCGGCAGCGGCGTGACCACAGGTGTCGACGCGGGCAGTTCAGGGTTCCTCAATTACGGGGCGATGCGCGATTACGTCTTTCCCGCGCACCGCACGCGTTTGATAGCGTTCCTCCACATTGGCGCCGTCGGATTGGCGGCCAACGGTGTGCTGGGCGGTGGGCTGCACGATATGCGGATCATCGACGTGGGCCGGACGGTGGAGGCGATCAAGCAGAATCCGGGCTTCATTTTTGGCGTAAAGGTGCGGATGCACCACGATGCCGTGGCACGTTGGAACGCGCACGAGGCGATGTCCAAGGCCAAGGAAGCCGCGACGGAGGCGGGCGTCCGACTGATGGTCCACGTCAGCGGAACGCCGATACCGCTGCCCGACGTGCTGGAACACCTGGGGCCCGGAGACATTTCCACTCACGCGTTCAACGGACTGCCCGAGAACATCCTGGACAATGGTGGCAAGATCCGGCCCGAGGTTCAAGCGGCCGCAGACCGGGGCGTGATCATGGACGTTGCCCACGCGGGCGTCCACTGCGACGTAGAGGTGGTCAAGGCCGCGATGGACCAGGGAATGGTGCCAGACACCATCAGCACCGATATCCACATCGCGCCGCCAGGCCGCATCGTTTACCTGATGAACGACCTGGTCAGCAAGTTTCACGCCATGGGCATGTCCCTCTCGGACGCCATCGGGGCCAGCACCAGCCGGCCGGCCCAGGTACTGGGATTGGAGCACAAGATAGGGTCGCTGGGCGTGGGCATGGAAGGGGACGCCGCCGTGTGGGAGCAACGGCAGGGCCGGTTTGTGTGGCACGACATGGCGGGGCACAACGTTGACGGCTCGCTGCGCCTGGACACCTTCGCTACGGTCAAGGGCGGCATGGTGGCTTGGAGGGAGGGTCGGCTGACCGAAATGGGGAATTGCTGACGTTTGGGCGGTTTCACGACAGAAAGGCCCCGGGCAGAGATATCGCCCGGGGCCTATTCGTTTCGGTTTGCCGTGAACTGGGTTGGATCACGCGGACGTTGGGTCGGGCGCGCGGTTGGCCACCGGCAGCACCAGGAATACCACGGCGGACAGGGCGAACAGCGCCGCGATGAAGTACACGGCGGCCGAGAACCCGCCGAACTCATACAAGGCTCCGGCGATGATGGCGGCGCCGGCGGCCATCAGGAAAGCGGTGAATGCGACCACCCCCAATCCGGTGGAAGCGACCTCGCGGCCCACGACGTCGAATACAGTGGCGGTGAGGATGGGCTGATCCGGATAGAGGAACAGTCCAAGCAGTGCGATGGTGACGGTCAGCATGATGCCCCCGTCGAAGACCACCAGCGCCAACGCCATCAGGCACGACCAGATTAGACCGGGCACCAGGACCTGTTTGCGGCCGAACCGGTCCGACAGGTATCCAGCGCCGGTTTTTGCGACTAGACCCACGGCAATCAGCAACCCTATGTGGAAGCCCCGGTTCCACTCGGTCATGCCCAGGTCGTTGTTTAGATACAACGGGAGAATGGTCACCAATGAAACCAAAGCCATGGAACGCAATCCCCGCACGAACATCAGGCCCCATAATGCCGGGTTCCTGAGGAGCTGACGGGTGGCCTGGATGCGACTGCCCATGTTTGCATCGGTCTGTTCCTCTTCGGTAACGCGACCGATGTTGCGAAAGGCCCACAACGCCAGCACGCCGAGGACCAGGGGCACCGCTGCGTACACGCTGAGCAATTGCTGCCAGGTCAGGAACAACAGGAACGCACCGGTTGCCACCGGGCCAGCGACGTCGCCGATGCTGCCGCCCACGCCGTGGATGGACAGAGCCATGCCGCGCCGTTGGGCGAAGTGGTAGGATAGGGACGATGACGCGGGCAAGTGCCAGATGGAATGGGCAGCCGCGACGATGGCGATGCCGACCAGCAGCAGGAAATAAACGGGCGATATGCCGATGGCGAGAGAGCCCAGGGCGCAGGCGCCGAGGCAAATCGCTAGGAGGAAACCCCAGTAACGCCGGATAATGTCGACGGCTACGCCGCCGGGCAAAGCGACGACGCCGGCCGCCAATTCGCGGGCGGTCAAGAGGCCGCCCACTCCCACCGCGCTCAAGCCGAATGCCGCCTGGATCTCGGGCAGCACCACGATGAAGCTCTGGATTATCCAGTGGTACACCACGTGGCCGGACGCGAGCCCGGGCATGATGGTTCGACCACCCAGCGGAAGGTGGGATCGGTCAACTGAAGTCGTGGTTTGGGTGTCCTGCACAGCGCTCACCTGTTGGAGGGCGTGTCGTCAGTTTGGCGACGATGTTACCACTTCCGGCTGCAAATCACAGGGCCGCAACCGAGACGCTCAGAGTGCTCACGCGTACCCGCTTTGCGCAACCTGTTACTGCCAGCGCCCCTGCCGTCCCAATTCAGGTAGCACAGTCATTCCGGTCGGCGCCAAAACGCCCAACTTTTTGTGATTCACCTGCCCTTTGTGGCAAAAAGACGTACCTTCGACCCCCATAATCGCCCAAATCCCGCCAAAAACCCCAGTTCAGACACCTCCGCCCCGGCGACACTTCCGCCTTGCTCCAACCCTTACCCCATCCGTACCATATTACCCAACGCCCCAACTCCAACCCGCCGCCGAGGCCCGCCACCGCCGACCCAATGCCCACTTCCCAACACCGCTAACCTCGCGCCCCAAACCCGCTCACCTGCCCGCCAAAACCACCCAAACCGCCGCCAAAACCCTTCCTTCGGCCCCCATTCAGCCCCATCACCCGCCCAATGTTCTACTGGAATTAGCGAAAATGAGAGGAAACGAGCGGGAAATCGACCTTTTCGTCCTTTCACCACAAATGCAAGTGGGTACGCTTGAGAATCAGAGTGTTCTTGACTACGAATATCGCCGATGTTACCTTGCCTGACACTTATGCGTATCGGCGAATTCGACATAGCAGAACCTGTTCCGGAGTTGCACGACCCGCACATGCTGGTGGTTTTGCGTCCATGGATCGACGTTGGCAACGTCGGCAGCCTCTCGTTGGGCCGCATCGAGCGGCACCTGCGCAGCAAGGAACTGGGACGGCTGCACCGTCCGGGGCGTTACTACGATTTCACCCGTTACCGGCCTCGTTCCTACCTGGTCAGCGGAAACCGAGAGGTCACGATACCCAACACAATCATCCGGTACTCCAATCCGGAGGAAGGCCCGCATCTGCTGACTGCCCACCTGTTGGAACCGCACCTTTACGGGGAGGACTACTCGGACGCCCTGCTGGAGATCATCCGATATTTCGGCGTGAAACAATACGCGCTGATCGGCGGCATGTACGACATGGTTCCCCACACCAGGCCGCTGGTGGTGTCGGGGCTGGGTTCCGGGGAAAACGTGGAGCGGGACTACAACATCGCGAATGCCAGACCCAGCAACTACGAAGGCCCCACCACCATCACTTACACCATTACAGAAACCGCCACCAAGATGGGGCTCGAGACGCGGGCGTTCGTGGTGCACTTGCCGCAGTATCTGAACTTGGACGATGACTACCAGGGCGCCGCCCGCATGATGGACGTTTTGTGCCGGTTGTATGATTTCCCGGATTACATCGCGCAAACCGATCGCGGCCAGAAGCAGTACGATGAATTGACCTCCAACGACGGCCAGATCCCCAGCGGGGACACGCTGCGTCGCATCGAAGAGATGTACGACAGCGAGTATGGCAGCGAGGCCAATCGCGATGAGCCGACGACTCCGTTACCGTCGAGCATCGAGGAGTTTCTCCAAGGCTTGGACCTGGATGCGGCGGATGGCGACGATGCCAGGGACGATACCGAGCCAGGGTCTTCCCGAGTTTAGCCGCCCGATGCGATGACCGCCTCTCGGTCAACGGCCGGCAAGCGGCCTCACGTAGCGGAGCTGCTACAGACACTGATCCGTTACGACACCACCAATCCTCCCGGCAACGAGCGCGAGTGCGCCGTTTATTGCCGCGATGTCCTGAAAGCCGCCGGCATCCATGCGGAACTGATGGGCGATGATCCGGACCGGGTCAACGTGATCAGCCGGCTGCGGGGCGCAGGCAATGCTCCCCCGCTACTGCTCTACGGACACATCGACGTGGTGCCCACGGCAGCGCAACCGTGGGACGTCCCTCCGTTCGAAGGCAGATTGCAGGACGGGTACGTTTGGGGACGCGGCGCGTTGGACATGAAGGGCGGCGTCGCCATGATGATGGACGCCTTCATTCGGGCACACACGGAGGATATCGACCTGCCCGGCGACGTGATCCTGGCGTTGGTGTCGGACGAGGAGGCCGGCGGACACACCGGAGCGGCGTGGCTCACGGACGCACATCCCCAGCTATTTGACGGGGTTCGGTACGCGGTCGGGGAGTTCGGTGGGTTCAGCAAGAGCTACCGGGGCCGCAAGTTCTACATGGTGCAGGTGGCGGAAAAGCAGGGGTGCCGTGTGGAGGCCATCGCTCGCGGGCCGGGTGGTCATGGCTCGTTGGTGCATCATGATACCGCGCCGACTCGCATGGCGGAGTTCCTGGTCAAACTCGACCGCACGTCGCTCCCCTTTCACATTCACCCGGTGACTCGGATGATGATCGAAGCGATGATCGGCAGATTGCCGCTTCCGGACAGCGCGTTTTTGAAGCTCCTGCTGAACCCCGCATTCACCGGGAGCATGCTGCGGCGTATGGGACCTGTGGGCAAAGACATGGAGCCGCTCTTCCGGCACACGGCCAACGCCACCATCATCAACGGCGGCGAGAAGGCCAACGTCATCCCCAGCGAGGTAACTGTCAACCTGGACTGCCGGATGCTGCCCGGCTACGACTCCGAAGGCCTGCTGGGGGAACTTCAGGGTATCGCCGGCTCAACGATTGAGTTTCGTGCGGTCAATTTTCAGGCCAAGCCGTGGATTCTGAACATGGGCCTGTTTGATACGCTGGCCGACATCATTACGGAGCAGGATCCTGAGGGCGTATCGGTGCCGATGTTGATGCCAGCCGGGACCGATGGGCGGCATTTCGCGCAACTGGGGATACAGACCTACGGCTGGATGCCGATGAACCTGCCAGCGGATTTCGACTTCCTCAAGACGATCCATGCGGCCAACGAGCGGGTGCCGGTGTCGGCGTTAGAATTCGGAGCCGAGGCGCTCTTTCGCCTGCTACAACGTTTTCACGAATGAGGGTTTGGATCCTGGCGGTTTGGGTGGCTCTGGCGGCGTGGCTGTTTGCATGCACTGAAGATGTGCCAGATGCCAGCGAGATCATCGCGACTAAGCCACCAACCCGGGACACGAGCGCAGCGACGGCCGTTCCCACCGAAACGCCGATACCCACACCGACGCTGACGACACTTCGACCCACCTCTGCTCCAGTCCCATTCACACCCACATTGCCCCCGCCGCCAGCGACGCCACGGCAGGCGGAGTCTCGGGCGTCATCCGCACCAGGCTTGTTGAGGCTGGAGGATTTTCTGGACGATCCGTTGGGCTATTGTGTTGACGTGGCTGGTTTCGGTGCCAATCTTCGACTGGACGCACCTTTGCAGGCCCATACCTGCAAGCCAGGGTCGGATGACCAACTGTTTTCCCAGCGCGGCGATGACGGCATACGGTTAGAACGGCACGACCGATGTTTGTCGGCATCGGCGGCGACTGCGGGCTCAGCGGTGGAAGTGGTTACCTGTGATGCCGACGCGGCCGATCAGAATTTCCGATTGGACGGAGACGGGCGGGTGCGGTTGATGGCGGGTGATGGATCTGTGCTGTGTCTCGGCGTGGCCGGCGACGTGGGTGAACCCGCCGGCGGTCGGAATCACTTACGGCGAGACCTGGTTCTCTACCGGTGCAGTGAAGCTGACGGATCCCTGATTACCTGGGAATTGGTCGCACAATAGGAACAGGGGCGAACGACCATTCGCCCCTGCGTCCAAATTGGCTCTGGCTTTAGCTGGTCAGGCGGCGGTTGCTGCGCCGGCCACCTCTACCAGACGCTGGAAAGCGTCGGGGTCTTGCACCGCCATGTCGGCGAGCATCTTGCGATCGATCTCGATGCCGGCGACCTTGAGCCCGTGCATGAACTGGCTGTAGGTGGTGCCGTGCATTCGGCAGGCCGCGCCGATGCGGATGATCCACAGGCGGCGGAAGTCGCCCTTGCGTTGGCGGCGGTGGCGGTAGGCATGGCTCCAAGCGTGCATCACCGCTTCTTTGGCCCACTTGTAGTTGCGGCTGGACGATGCGCGGTACCCTTTAGCCGCCTTCAGAACTTTCTTGTGTCGGGCGTGCTTGGTGACGCCTCTCTTGACTCTTGGCACGGTGTGGTGTTCTCCCGGATTTAGACGTCGTAAGGTATCAGACGACTGAGGCGCTTCACGTCGGCCTTGTCGTAGCCCATTTTCTGGGCGAATTTCCGCGTCACCTTCTTGGGCTTCTTGCGCCGCAGATGACTACTCATGCGCTTGCGGCGCATGAGTTTGCCGGAACCGGTGACGTGTATGCGCGCCTTGGCGCCCTTGTGGGTTTTCAGTTTGGGCATATCTTCCTATTCAGCGGTGGCTGGTTCCTTGGATTCGCTGCGTTCCTGACGGGCGGCGGCGGTGGGGCTGGGGATGAGAACCATCGACATGGCGCGGCCTTCCATTGAGGGTTGCTGCTCGAGCCGGATGTCGTCCTTCATTTCCTCCGCGACTTTCTTGAGGAGTGAGAGGCCATTCTGTTGGTGAACGGCTTCGCGTCCTCTAAATCGCACCGTCAGCTTTACCTTGTCGCCATTGCCGATGAACTGGCGGACCTTGCGCATTTTGGCGTCAAAGTCGTGAGTGCCAATGTTTGGGCGGAAACGGACTTCCTTGAGTTCGTTGCTTTTTTGTGATTTGCGGGTCTCGCGTTCCTTCTTGGAAGAGAGGTACCGGAGCTTGCCGTAATCCAGGAGGCGGGCAACGGGCGGATCCGCGTTGGGGGCCACCTCCACCAGGTCAAGGTCGTTCATACGCGCTCGGGAGAGCGCGTCAGACACTGTCATCACACCAAGCTGCTCGCCGTCTTCTCCGATTACCCTTACTTGCGGGACGCGTATTTGTTCGTTGACCCTGTATTGCCTGGCTATGGTGCCACCTCCATTGTGGTGCGTCGGTTGATGCAAATCGGATTGTGCCGAGATGCTACGTCAAATTTGTGGCTTTATTTTACCGACGGGTCAACGCGCAGTCAACGATTCCCCACTTGGCACGCGATAGTTGTTATTTGAATCCTTTAACCGCTCGAATGGCGGGCCGATCAGTCGTCTTCGTCGTCCTCGCCTTCTTCGTAAGGATCGTCGTCATCATCGTCGAACAGTTCTTCTTCATCGTACTCTTCGGCATCATCGTCGATGGCCGAGAGTATTTCGCGGAGCAGTCTATCTTCGCCGTCCTCACCGGCTCTGAGCATCGGGAGGTCCGGTTCGATAATTTCGGGCTCGGGAAGGGCAATAGGGTCGAATCCGTAGAAAACGTCGCTGTCCAGGATGCGCGCCAATCCAGCGATGGTGACGGAAATGGGTCGGATCGGCGATGACCAACGCTCGGTGAGTTCCCGGTGGATTTCGCCCAAGGTCAACGTCTGATCATCGGCCAGGAGCAGGGTGCGGAACACGATCTCCTGGAGGGGCATTGACTGTCGGAGGAAGTCGGGGTCATCGGCGCAATTCACCCGAATTTCCGCGATCAGAGTGTTGGGGTCGCCGATTTCGGACGCCGCCTTGCCGTAGGATGGACATGGCCGGCTCAACCGCGCCAGCAGCAACGGGATCGGAGAGCGGTTCAATTCGGCAAGGCGTTCGAGATTGAAACGGTACTCGATGCCTTCCAAGCGTGCGTTCGCGGCAACTGTCATCATTGGGCAACCTCTTCGTTCCAGTCCAGCATCAAGATTTTGACCGCCTGTCCGGCTTCTTTTCTGGGCAAGTCGGCGGGACAGACAGCCAGGCCGTTGGCGCGCGACAAGGACGTAAGGATATTGGAACCTTGGGGACCGGTCGGTGTGGCGAACCAGGTCCCATCGCGGCGCTCAACCTCCACCCTGGCGTACACTCGCCGACCGTCGCTGTTGAATATGGGTCCAGTGAGCACACCTTCCACTTCTGGTCGAGCCAAACGGCGACTGCCCAGCATAACCCTGATGGCGGGTCGGCCGAACATTTCGAACGCCAGCAATGCGCTGACCGGGTTTCCCGGAAGTCCAAGAAGGGGGAGCGGGCGCCCACTGGCGGTGCGGAGCAGTCCGAACGCGAGAGGCTTGGCCGGTCGCATGCGCACGGACCAGAAGTTCATTTCGCCGCGCTGCTCCAGCACGTCCTTGACCATATCGTAGTCGCCTTTGGACACGCCGGCGGAGGTGACCAGCAGGTCGGCGTCGGAGGCTTCGTCGATGCAACGGTGGAGGTCCTCAAGGGTATCGCGAGCGATGCCGATCATACGAGGAGTCCCGCCGGCGGCGATTACCGCAGCCGCGACACTGCTACTGTTACTGTCGTAGATATGACCGGGCGCCAGGGGCTCTCCCGCCGAGGTGAGCTCGTCGCCGGTGGACAGCACCGCCACGATCGGGCGACGGATGACGCGCGCGGTGGTCAGCCCCAACGAGGCCATCACGCCGGCTTCGGCGGGCCGCACTATGGTGCCCTTAGGCAGGACCAGTTCGCCCTGGGAAACATCCTCTCCGGCAGGCCGAACGTTGCTGCCCAAGGGCAATGCCTTATAGATGGCGATTTCGTCCAACGATGCACCACGTCCGCGCCTTTCCAGTTCGTCGGTTTCCTCGAATGGAACCACGGTATCCGCGCCGTTGGGCACGGGGGCGCCGGTCATGATACGTATGGTTTTCCCCTTGGCTACGGTATCCGTCGAGACCTGACCGGCGGCGACCGCAGAGATCACCGACAGCGTGGGCGGGTTTTCGGCGGCTCCGGAAATATCGGCGTGGAGCACGGCGTAACCGTCCATGGCCGAGTTGGCCAAAGGCGGCAAATCCAGAGGAGAGCTGATGTCTTCGGCGAGAGTGAGGCCCAAGCATTCGAGGACCGGGAGTTCTACCGTATCCAGAGGAGCGAAGTGGGCGATGATACGCGAGTAGGCGTCCTCGACTTCCAGCATATCCTCGTGGCCGTGGGAGGCATGGTGGTGTCCACCATCATGTCCACGCCCGTGATGGGTTCCGTGGTCATGGATGCTTTCGTGATCTCCATCACCATGGGCATCGTGAGCGTGGAGGTGGCGAGATTCTCGGTGCGTAGTCATCGTGATGCGTCCCCCATTTGTAATCCGCGGACGGCTGGGGGCGACGCCCAACCGCGCGGGAATTTCCTCCCAGACAACGGGGAGATAACAGTCTATCACAGGCTCCGGCGGAATTCGTCGTCTAACTGCGCACCGTCGCACCGACTTCGCGTTCCAGCACCCGCGTTAGCCCATTGACGGCGCGGTTGACATCCTCGTTGGTCAATGTGCGGTCGGCGGCGCGGAATCGGATGCGGAACGCCAGTGAGCGAGCGCCATCGGGCAAGGTCTCGCCGGAATAAACGTCAAAAAGCTCAGCGCGTTCCACCAAGCGTACGCGTTCAATCAGGCGTTGCACCTGGCTGGCGGGGACAGAGTCCGGCACGACCAGCGCCAAATCACGGTTGGCCGCTGGGAAGCGGGACAGCGACTGGAACCGGTTTTCTGTCGCTCCTTCGTGCCGGGTAGCGGTCAACACATCGTCCAGCCGAATCTCGAAGTAGATGACTGGGTCGGGTCCGGCGTCGAAAGCGTCGGAGATGTCCGGGTGCAGTTCGCCGATGGTACCGATGGTTGCGGCTTCCCCACCTGCTACCATGATTTCCGCGCAGCGGCCAGGGTGAAACAGAGCATCCTCGGTTGATTGGTAAGCGACGGTGATTCCCATGCGACCGAACGCCGTATCCAGGGCACCGGACAAATCATAGAAGTCCAGCGGTTCGGAGGCGCTGAGCCAGTTCGCGTCGTAGCGCGGGCCGGACATAACGCCGGCAGCCAACTCCCGCTCCCGGGGCAGTCCGGCATCCTGGGGGACAAAAGCACGACCCAACTCGAACAGCCGGAATCCACCGTCGTTGTGTCCCTGGTTGTAAGCCAGGGTGTTCAGGACGCTGGCGGCGAGAGTGGGCCTCAGCACATCCTGCTCGGCGGACATGGGGTTGGCGACGCGGAGCAAGGTTGCCGGTTCCTGCGCGGCACGATCCAGTTTGCCGAGGTCGTCGGGACTGACCAACGGATAACTGATGGTTTCCTGCATGCCGGCGGCGCTGAGGGCGTCGCGCAGGTTGTCCTTCAGCGTCATCATCGCGTCGCCCTGGTGGTAGGGAATGGGCGACGACAGCATCGTGGTGGGCACTTCGTCGTAGCCGATGATGCGGATGACCTCTTCGATCAGATCCTCCTCGATGGCGATGTCGCTGCGCCAGTAAGGAGGGTCGGCCTCCAGGCTGTCCGGTCCGGTGCGGCGGGTCGCGATGCCCAAGCTAGCCAGGACCGCTTCGGCGCGCGCGATGTCCAGATCCATTCCCAGCAACTGCCGCAAACGGTCAACGGTCAATGGGACGGGCTCCACGGGTTCGCTCCCGGCAGGGTAAACATCGATGATGCCCGCGGCCGCTTCGCCTCCGGCCGTCTCGAGGATCAGTTGCGTTGCGCGGCGCAGGGCGATGGGAGCCAACTCAGGTCGCAGGCCTTTCTCGAACCGTTGGCTGGCCTCGGTGCGGAGTTCGAGTTCGGTGGACGTGCGCCGGTTGTTCAGGTTGTGGAAGGTCGCCGACTCAAGGAGCATATTCTTGGTGGCGGGCGTGATCTCGCTGTTCGCTCCGCCCATCACGCCGCCAATGCCTATGGCTTTCGCGGGGTCGGCGATGAGCAGATTGTCTGTGTTCAGCGTGCGCTCCACCTCGTCCAGCGTCGTGAACTTTTCGCCATCCGACGCACGCCGCACCACCACGTGGTGATCGGTCACAGTATCCAAGTCGAAGGCGTGCAGCGGCTGGTTGAATTCCAGCATCACGTAGTTGGTGACGTCCACCACGTTGTTGATGGGACGCAGATCGGCGCGGATGAGCCGGTCCTGCAGCCATTGCGGGGACTCCCCGATGGTGATGCCGGTGATCACAGAGGCAGTGTAGCGGTGGCAGAGGTCAGGGTCGGCGATGGTGACTTTCGCGAGATCGGCGACCGGTGTGGCGGATTCCGAATAGGATACGTCGGGCAGGCGCACAGGCTGGCCCGTGATCGCGCCAATCTCTCGTGCCACCCCCAGCATGGAAAGGCAGTCGCCCCGGTTGGGGGTGAGTTCGAGTTCCAGAAAGGTGTCCCCGAGGACATCGTCCAAGGGCGAACCGACGACCGCATCGTCGGGCAACACGATGATACCTTCGTGCTCATCGCTGATCTCCAGCTCCGCTTCGGAGCAGATCATCCCTTCGGAAACGATGCCTCGTATGCGAGCGGGTTTCAGTTCTTCCCGGCGTCCAGTGTGCATGTTCAGCAGAGTCGCGCCGGGGCGAGCGAAGCAGATTTTTTGGCCGGCGGCCACGTTGGGCGCACCGCACACCACTTCGAGGGGCGGGCCGTCGCCCGGGTCAACTTCGCACAGGGTCAGAGTGTCCGCGTTGGGATGAGGTTTGGTGGCGCGAACGTATCCGACGACGCAGCCCTCCCAACCCCCGCGAGTGATCACATCGCCCACCTCGATGCCGCCCATGGTGAGCCGGTGGGCAAGATCGTGTGGCGGCAGCGTGATGTCAACGTATTGGGATAGCCAGGAGAAGGGGATTAGCATTTCAGATATTAGCCTTAAACATAGGGTCTCTGAGTTGCTTGGGTAGCCAAGGATAGTCGCATCCTGATGGTGGAATTATCGTGTTGTGTACCCAAACTTTGCCGTTCGGGACGGCGGTGGTGTGCCAGTCTGTCCAAATCCCGGGATCAACGGGTTCGTTCCTGTAGCCATGCCCCGTTTCATCAATGACAACTCCAATACCTATGGAGTACGGGTAAGTTGATGCGATCGTCTTCTGGAGCAGGTTGGTGTAACCACGCACTGCGTCGCGGTCGTACTGGCCACGTTTTATAACCGCGACGATCAAAGGGTTATCAGCGACGGCGAGAATCACCAAGTTCAACTCATTCGTTCCCGCACAATGAGAATCCGGTAACCCTGGCTGGACGTTCAATTTCACGCCCGCCGCATTGATCATCCATGCCAACCGACTATGGACGCCAGCTACTGGATTCGGTCGCGTACCACGAAGATGGTCGTTATACTGCCAACTCACGCCGGTCAGCGCGGCGCAGAAGAGCCCAAATGCCAACACTGGTTCCGAAGCACAGCCAGCGCGTTCAGCCTCGGGCCACAGGATCTCTAAACCGATTACCCGATTATCGGGCGCACTGTCAACGATGAATCCGCTGGCTATTTCTTCGCTGGCTTGGTATGGAAGATCCGCCAACTTGATTGAAACGCCCTCCTCGTCCCATTTGAATCGCGGCTGCATTTTTACAACGTTAGGACCTCTAAACCTTTTGTCGGGATGCGCCGTAATGACGTAGTTTCGTTGATCAATGCGAAATATCACCCGGATCCACCGGGTGTGACCCGGCACGAATCGCAAGTAGCGGATACGGCCAGCCCTATCATCTGGTTCAATCCGGTCCGGATCTCGAAGGCAGGGCGCAATCTGATCTTCCGTTATGCCCCGCTCATCCATACGCTCCCGCGCATGCTGGCTATATCCAATCATATCAGAGCGGGAGCGTGGTCAGAACTGCCTCAGAAACCTCACGTCGTTGCGGTAGAAGTGGCGGATGTCGTCGATGCCGTATTTGAGCATGCCGATCCGCTCTGGACCCATGCCGAAGGCGAAGCCGGTGTATCGCTGAGGATCGTAGCCCACTCCCTCCAGCACACGCGGGTGGACCATGCCAGCACCCATGATCTCGATCCAGTCCTCATCGCGGTTGATGGGGCGTTTTCCAGTGTCAGGATCCACGAAATTGGAGATGGACATGTCCACTCCAGGCTCTACGAAGGGGAAATAGTCGCATCGGAACCGGATCTGACGGTCGGGGCCGAACACTCGCCGGGCAAATTCGTACAGAGTTCCCTTGAGATTGGCGAAGGTGATGCCCTCGGCGACGGCCAACCCTTCGATCTGGTAAAAATGCCATTCGTGGGTGGCGTCGGTGGCTTCGTACCGGTAACACTTGCCCGGCACGACCACGCGAACCGGGGGGTCCTGCGCTTCCATGACGCGGGCTTGCATGGGCGAGGTGTGCGTGCGCAGCAACATGGGCTGCTGGCCCTCCTCGTTGACGTAGTCCACCCAGAGGGAATTCCACATGTCTCGCGCCGGGTGGCCGGCCGGTATGTTCAGCATCTCGAAGTTGTAGTGATCTAGTTCGACCTCGGGCCCCTCGACCACGCTGAATCCCATCGCCATGAACGCAGCGCATATTTCGCGCACGATCTGAGTCGTCGGGTGCAACCGGCCGGCGATCACGGGTCGGCCAGGGAGGGTGACGTCCAATGCGTCGCGTGAGGCGAGTTCTGCCTCGGCCAGTTCCCGTATGCGTCGCGCCAAGGCTGCTTCCAGCGTGTTTTTGGCGAGGTTGGCCTGCGTTCCGACCTCGCGGCGCTGGTCGGGATCGAGTTGGGGGATGGAGCGGAGCAGTCCGGTTACTTGGCCGCGCCGGCCCAAATAGCTCACACGCCACTGCTCGGCGCTATCTGCGTCGATAAGCGCGTTCAGTTCGTTGAGGGCCTGGTTGGTCAGCGTCTCGATAGACGCCGCGGATGGTGATTCGGTGTTGGGCTGGGACACGATAGCGTTACGCAATACAATCGGCAGTGTGAAATTATAGGCAGGGGCGTCGGAACGGGTCAAGGCACCGCGTGCGGCGATGGAATGCGCGGGTCGATGGGAGACGTGGGATGCGGCTATCCGCCCATGCACAAAGTTTTGTCATATAATGTCCGCGCCGTAACATTTGCTCACGTGGCTGCAATGGATTACCACCGGATCGGTTTTTTCGTTTCAGCAGCGTACCACCGAAGGAGGAACACCCCGATGGCCGACGAATTTGTCAAAGTTGCCGCTGTCAGCGACGTCCCGCCCGGAGACATGGTTTCCGTAAGGGTTGGGTCGGAAGAAATCTTGCTGGTAAATCTGGATGGCGAAATGCACGCGTGCGACGACATTTGCACGCACGCCTACGCGAACCTTTCCGAAGGGGACCTGGAAGACGGCGAGTTGGTTTGCCCGCTGCACGGGGCGGTTTTCGACGTTGCCACGGGGAGCGCGGTCACGCCACCGGCGACCGAGGCGTTGCGCAAATTCGCCGTTCGCATAGAAGGCGACGATGTTCTGGTAGGGCCGGTGGTGGAAGCCGAATAGCTGCCCAATTCGCTAATGGTGAGCGACGCCGGTGTTCATCGCCGGCGTCGTTTTCATTTGGCGCGATCCGCAAGGCGAGTTGCCAGAGCGGCGGGCACGTTCTGCTAATCGCCTTCCCTGATGTTCTGGTACACCGCCAGCGGAGTGGCGGCGAGGAGGCCGGCGTCCACCGGCAGCACCACGCCGGACACCCAGCGGGACTCATCGCTGGCGAGGAACAGCGCGGCGTAGGCGATGTCCCAACCGTTGCCTTCGACGCCCAGGGGGCCGGCTTTGCGGCGGAGTTCTCGCGTACGATCGGCCATCGCGCCGGCGACCATGGGAGTGTAGATGTGGCCGGGAGCGATGACGTTGACGCGGATGTTGTCCCGACCAAGGTGCACCGCCATGGTTTCGGACATGCCGATAACGCCCGATTTAGAGGCGGAATAGGGGATGCTGGCCATGCCGCTGCCCGCCCGAACGCCGGCGATGGAGGACATGTTGATGATGCTGCCCCCGCCGGAGTCAATCATCTTGGGCACGGCGTGCTTGGTGGTCAGCATCATGCTTTTTAGATTCACGTCCAGCACGTTGTCCCACACGCTTTCCTCGACGTCGGTGGGCGTGCCCGGCCCGGTGATGCCCACGTTGTTGAACAGGATGTGCAAGGCTCCGTAGCGCTCCACGGCGGCGTCTACGATGGCCTGGCAGTCGGCGGCGGACGTGACATCGGCGGCGATGACCGAGCCCTCACCGCCCTCTTCGTGAATCACAGCGAGAGTCTCCTCGGCCGCCTGGGGATTGCGGTCGACGAGCAGAACCCTGGCGCCCTCGCGGGCGAAGAGGATCGAAGATGCTTTGCCGGTTCCCATGCCGGGGCCACTGGAGCCGGCACCAGTGATGATCGCGACCTTGTCCTGGAGTCTGGGGCGTCCTGATGGCAGCAGTGTCATGTGTACCTCGTGGTGTTTCTTGTACTGTGGGCTATGCCGGCTCAGGAAACGGCCGCAGGCTCGGGCCGTAGCAACCAGTCCTGGGCCTGTTTCGCCTTGTCGGAGAGCCACTGGGCCATGACAGCCTCTCGTCCTTCCGGTATCTCCACGCCCAAGCCGTCGGCCGGGCGGTTCATGAAGTTGAACAGGCTGGTGATGGCCACGGTGGACAGAATCTGCTCGTCGGTCAGGCCGACGGAGCGCAGGCCAACGACGTCGGATTCCCCCATAGCGGCGGGGGTGAGAGTCAGCTTGGCGGCGTAGTCCAGTATCGCGCGGGTCTGTGAGTCAAGGTCGGCCTGTCGGTAGTCGTGGATGATGTGCGAGGCGTACTCGGGGTCGCCGGAGTGTTGACGGAGGAACCCTCCGTGGGCGACGGCTCAATAACGGCAACGGTTGACCAGGGATACGACGGTGGCGATGGCCTCTTCCTGAGTGCGGGTCAGGGCGGACGAACCGAAGGAGGCGTTGTGGTTCAGGCTCTGTACCGCCTCCATCAGGGCTGGATTGATGGACATGCACCTTATCACCGCCGGCAGAGCGGCATCGGTTTCTCGGATCCACGACATTGGAGGGCTCCAGGATTCTTGCTCGAGTACGGGTGGGCGTGTTTTTCAGGATTCCACGGCCGATTGGGGCACCACGGCCATCTTGTGCTCGGCGGTGCCCAGTACCAGATCGCCAAGCCGTGCGACCACTTCGAACCGCAGCTTGTTGCCCGATACGTCGGTGAGCGTGGACCGCCCCGTGACTCGGCTTCCTACGCCGGTCGGCGCTAGATGCTTCACGTTGACCTCGTAACCGACGACGGTCTGGTCATCGGGGAGCAGTGGTCGGATCGCGGCGAAAGAGGCTTGTTCCATCAGCATCACCATGGCCGGGGTGCTGAATTTGGGCGTATGGGGCGCCAGATGCTCGGCCGCAACGGTCAAATCAACCTCGCCCACCAGACCCGGTTTGATGGCCGGGTTCAATGGTGGGCGAGACGGATTCGGTTTGTTGTTGGTAGCCACGGGCTACTAACGGGCGGATCTAAGCGGCGACCGGTACTCCGGTGAGAATGGACTCAACCTCATCGGCAAGCTCGGCGGCCCGCTGCTTGATCTCTTCATCAGTCAGGCTTGACAGCGGATGCTGGGCGACAATGTACCGGTAGTCGGGCACGCCCATCATGCGGGTCATGGCCTGGGCGGTATTGAGGAACACGTGGGTGATGATGGCCGCGGTGGGGACGCCCCGCTTCTCCATGTCGATTCCGTCGTGCACACTGCACGAACTGCAGGACCCTCAATCACCCACCCCGGTGATCAGGTAGTCGACCTCGCCAAGGATGGAATCAATCACATCCTGCTTGGCCGGCAGGCTGGCATGGTGCTTGCTGAAATACTTGACCTCTGACAAACCGTGGCGCTCGTTGAGGATGTTCCCGAGTTCATGCAGGAGTTTGTCGGCGTTGGCCTTGGAGTTCTCCATGAGGCCCAGGCGCTTGCCGGCCAAACCGCCGGAGCGGTCGTTCATGCGGAACTCGGTCTGGGGCAGCTCGGTGCCCTTGGGGTTCACCAGCCTCAGGCCGGATGCTGCGGTGGTCATGTATCACCTCCGTAGGTGGTGTGGATCGGACGATGGTATGTGGGCAGATTGTACCGTCAAACGGCTTGGTTGCGTAACCCCTGCTCGCGGAGCAATGTGTCCAACCAAACGCGATCGTCATCGGATAAAGGCGGCTCCGGATCTCGCTCGTAGTCGATGTCCAAGTCGAAAGATCCCGCCTCGTACACGCCGTCAATCACTGACTGCAAATCCACCGCGATGCCTTCGTCTCCTTCAGCCAGTGGCATTATGACGTTGGGCGTGGTTTGGCGGATGCCGAACGGGTACAAGTCGCCGACGTGCTCGGTGCGGCGAGCATCGGCGACCAATATCCGGTAGTGGCTGGCTGGCAAAGACGTAAGCACGGGCATCGTCTGACCGGCCCGCAACAGGTCAATTTCAACCAGATGGGTCGTGCTGTACAGGATTTGTCCGCGTTTGGCCTGATAGACACGTCGACCGAACCGGACTTGTTGGTTGGCGACAGGAGCTCTACGGCAGTTATGACCTCACGGCTCCCGACTCGAACTATTTCCAGGTGGAGTTGCTTTTCCAGCTCCATTCGCGGCAGTTGAACTACCACCGGTTCTGCCAGCGCCAACCCTTCGGATGCCCTGGCCCTTGCGGCGGTTGCGGCGGCCGACAGAATCGCGACATCAGGAATCCTTGCGTCTCTGCTGCCACCTACGTTGGGCTTGGGCTCAGAGAGCACATACATGCGCTCCTGTATCGATACCCGATAATCGGGCCTTAGGCGGGGGGCGAGATGGTCGCGCAGCCTGACCATGAGGCTTTGGTGAACGTCGGGCCACAGCCCGGGGTCCTCCAAATACGGGTTCATCCCCGGGAACGGATTGGTCGGCAATTGCGTTGTCATTCTAGTCGGCGCCGATTTTGCGGGTGCGGATGCGGAAACCCGTAGTGTCGATGATCGCGCTGTAGCGTCCGCCGGTGCCGCCGCCGTGCATGATCAGGATGTCGTTGGGGTCGTTGGCGCAGCGCATGATCAGTTCCTCGTCGCCGGGACGCTCGGGGCCCTGCTTGGATCCCAATCGGACTAATTCGGCGCGGGACCGACCGCTGTTTTCGATGAGGAAATCCTGGATGTCGGAGCGGGTCCAGCCGTCGCCCTGCAGGGTCAGCGCGTGTTCGGGCCCGATGACGATGACCCACTGGGCGGGGTAGCGGTGAGCCAACGCGGCTGACCGCAACGCGTCGCAAATAGACAACAGGATGGCCTGGCCGGAATGGGCATAGCTGTTGGGTACGCTGACGGGATTGTAGGCGACAGCGACGGTCACTACGCTGTCCGACGCATCAAATCCCCGGCTCACGTGCAGAGGTTCCCAGGGGGAATCCTCTTCGTTTTCGGCGACGCAGAAGGTGTACTTGGCGGGCGTGCCCAGGGTGCCGCGATCCAACTGACCGGGCCACGCGTCGAAACCGTTCATGAAGCAGAGGCGGACGGCTCGGCCGATGCTGGCGTTGGCGCGGAAACCGGGGCCGAACAGCCCGTCGCGGCTGTTGATGCCAAGCGCCTCCCGGATCGGGCCGTTGAGGACCATCAGGATGCTGGGCGAACTGGTGGAAGAAGCGGCCATGTTGACGAAGTTGCGCTCCTCTTCCAGCGTCTTGAGCGCGGTGACCAGCACCGGGAAATACTCCGCCTGGCAGCCGGCCATCACGGCGTTGGCGGCGGCGTTCTCCGAGGTGATGACCCGGCTGCGCATGTCGAGGTTGAGGAGTTCTTCCTCACCGGTCAGGCCGGCCACCGACAGCATCTCGCGGACCTTGTAATCGGCGGGCGGGACCACGGGTAGTCCGTCGGTCCAGCCCATGCGAAAGCATTCCTCGATAGCCTCAATGGTGTCGGCGGTTTCAACGTGGCGTTCGGCACTGCTGGTCATCGTAATCTCCTAAAGTTCAGTCGCGAATGGTTTTGAGTTTTCCGGTGACGATCAAACCGTCGGTGACGCTGTAACCGTGTCCCGGATCGGCCAGGTCGGTATTGGAGGCCATGTAGGCGGTGCGGCCGCTGACGATGGGAGCGATGGAAATCACCTCGTAGCCGGCGGCGTCGAGATCGTTGCAGCATCGTTCCAGGAATTCTGCCATTTGTTGCAGTCGCGCGTGCTCCTCACTGGTGATGCTGACGCGCCCGACGTTGCCTCCGTGCGTGGACAACTGGGTGTCGGCGTACACGTAACGGGTGGCGTATCTGGGCTTGTCCTGGGCGGGGTACTGTGAACGGAACAACGGCTGCTTCTCCACGGTCAGCAACGTGTCGCAACAAGATGCCGCCCCCATTATTGCGCTATGGGGGCGGCATGACAATCCCGCTCTAACGAGTCGATTGTCGGTGGCTGTGGAGGCTGGTATTCACCCGCCCATGCCGCCGAAGCGCAACTGCACGCCGGACTTTTCCTCCTGCAGCTTAGCGACGGCGTCGGAGTCCTCGGGGCCCCAGCCGCGGAACAGGGCTTCGACGTGACGCTGGTCCACCAGGTTGGACAGTTCCATGGGGATGCCGTACTCGCGGCCCAGGTCGGTGGCGAGGCGCACATCCTTGGCGGCCAGCGCGGTGGCAAATCCCGGCTCAAAGTTGTCGGCGAACAGATAGCGCGGGAACTTTTCCACCAGCCGGCGGTTGCCTCCGCTGCTGTTGGCGATCACGTCCGCAAGTGTCTCCAGGGACACGCCGGCTTTTACGCCCAGGGTGAGGGCTTCGGACATCAGGACGCCGATGCCCATGGACAGCAGGTTGTTGCAGATCTTGGTGACCATGCCGTTGCCGATTTCGCCGCAGTACACGACGTGCGTGCCGATGGCGTCCAGCATGGGCTTGACCTGGTTGTACGTGTCCTCGTCGCCGCCGACCATGACGGCCAGGGTGCCGGCCGCCGCGCCGTACACGCCGCCGCTCACCGGCGCGTCCAGCACCGTTACGCCACGGGCCCCGCATTCGTCGTGGATGCGGCGAATCACGGTGGGAGAGTTGGTGGAGAGATCAACGTACACGTTGCCGGAGTTCGCCGCCGACATGATGCCGTTCTCGCCCATGACCACGGCATCCACGTCGCGCGGCACGGGCAGCGAGGTGAACACAGCGTCGTTGCCGGCAACACAGCCAGCCGGCGTATCGGCCCACTCAGCGCCCATCTCCAACAGGTTGGTGGCCGACTCGCGCCGCAGGTCGTGAACTGTGAGTTGGTGCCCGGCCTTGATCATGTTGGCCGCCATGGGGTTGCCCATGTTGCCAACGCCAATAAATCCCGCTTTCATGTTGAGTTCATCTCCGTGATATTCCCGCGTGGCTCACGCACGAGGACAGGTGGCGGCATTATAGCATCGGGCCCCGTGTATAATGCGGGCACAATACACCCGATGCAGCCTGGCAAGGAGCGCGGTCATGGCCACCGAATCGGATCTGGTTTCATTCGCTACCCAAGTCACCTGTCCCGACGATTTTGACCAATTCTGGGATGGCGTGCTGGGCGAGCTGTCGGACATTCCGCTGGATGCGGCCGCAACTCACGATCCTCTGCGCAGTACCCCAACAGCCACGGTTTACCAGGTCAAATACCGCAGCCTGGACGGGCTGGAGATTTTTGGGTGGTATGCGGTGCCCACCACGGGTGATGGGCCGTTTCCGGCGGTGCTGATCCTGCCTGGGTATAAATCTGAACCGGCGCTGAGGCGGGATTGGGCCGGCAAGGGCGTGGCTGCCCTGTCGGTTGCGGTTAGGGGCAAATTGCCCAGTAGTGCAGAGTTCAATCCTGGTTACCCTGGACTGTTGACTCACGGCGTTGAGGATCGGGATACCTACAGCTACAAGGGGGTCATCTCCGACTGCTCCCGTGGCGTCGATTTTCTCCTGTCTCGACCCGAGGTTGATTCCGAGCGGATTTACTGTTGCGGCAGCAGCCAGGGTGGTGGCTTGACGCTGATCACCACCGGGCTGCGGCACGAGATTAAAGCCGGCATCGCCGGGTATCCGTTCCTTTGCTGCTACCCTGAGTCCATGCGGATGCTGCGCAGCTACCCATACGATGAGCTGTCCTGCTACGCCCGCGCGTATCCGGACCGCGTCGAGCAGATGCTGGACACGCTGCAGTATTTTGACGCCGTGAATTTCGCGCCGCGCATTGAATGTCCGATGGTGGTGGGAATCGCCATGGAGGACGAGGTGTGCCCGCCCGAAACCAGCTACGCGGCCTATCGGCTGCTGAACGTCGAGCGGGAACTGTGGCTGTTCCCCAATTCCGGCCACGGCAACGCCCACGCGTATCCAGGGCGTGAAACCTCCTGGATCCAGCAGCGGATCGGCGTTACGCCTGCGTGAGGGAAGCCTTATGACTACCAACCCCTCAACCTCGGCGGCTTTTTGGGAGCAGACTGAGGCGCAACTGGCGGAAACCCCACCGAATATCACGCTGGAGCGGGACGCGTTCTATTCACAGCCCGAATGGGATGTGTTCCGAATGCACTACAACAGCAGCGGCGGGCATCGCCTGTTCGCGTGGTTTTCGGTGCCTCATGGCGATGGGCCGTTCCCAGCGCTAGTGAGAATGCCGGACTACGCCAGCGTGCACGACATAATTTACACGTCGCTGCGGCACCGGGCCGTGGTGATGAACCCGACCTACCGGGGACAACGCAACAGCGATGCCACGGTGCGCGCCGCTTACCCCGGGTTTCTCACCGAGGGCATAGAAAGTTCCGAAACTTATACCCTTCTGGGAGCGTACGGCGATGCCTTGCGCGCGGTGGATGCGCTGTTGGCGCAGTCGCAGGTGTCCATCGGGAACGTGGGGTTGACCGGCGCTGGGTTGGGGGCGAGTCTGGCGTTGGCGACAGCCGCACGCCGTTCAGGGATTGCGGCGGTGGCGGCGGACACGCCCATGGCGCTGGGCCATCCCGCCACGTTGCAACCGGGATTGGGGTATCCACTCGGGGAGTTGGACGATTACCTGCGGTTGCATCCGGAGCGTCGGAATGCGGTTGCGGACGCCTTCGCACGAGTGAGTCCGTTAGACTTTGCCGTAAACGTGCAGGCTCCGGTGCTGATGAGCGCCGGCAGGTTCGACCGCAGCCTCTGCCCGTTGCCGTTTGCGGAGGAACTGGCCGCCGCGCTGCCGAACTGCGACCTGCGCGTCTACGACGGCGCGGCAGAGGGCGGTGGGCACGAGCACGCGCAGGTGCGGGGCACATGGCTCGCTGAACGGCTGGGCATCACGATCGCGTGATCACAACGCGCTGTCGCCTCCATTACGGGACCGCGAACGCAGGTTGGGCGGCATCCAGTTGGCGCCGAGACCCGTAGGCACAACTACCAGATTCACGATTGATCCAGGTCAATATCATGCTGATAGTAGCCAGTGCCCAAGAACTTCCCGGCCAACCGGCGGGCCGGTTCAGGCTTATCTTGACGACCATGCTCATCGCGTCGGCGCTGCTCTGGTTGCTGGCGTGCGGCAGCGAAACCACCACGGATGTACGCGATGCCGCGGAGGGTCCGCAAACCCTGAATGCAATGCAGCAGGAGGCGCAGCAAGTCCTAGCAGAGCGGCTGTCGGTGTCCGCCAACGATCTGGCGTTGGTCAGCGATGAGGCAGTCGAGTGGGCGGACTCTTCGCTGGGATGTCCCGAGGCGGGCATGATGTATGCCCAGGTGATCACACCGGGCCATCGGATCACGTTCGGTTACGCCGGGAATGAATACGAGGTTCACACGTCCGGCGGCGGTGACTCCGGTTTCCCTGCAATGATGGTGTCCTGCGAGGGCGGGACGTCTTACTGACGCGGGCGCTGCGTTTGCGAGGGTATTTTCGCCCCGATCCCGGGAGGCTCCGAGTGTGTCCGGAGCGACACGCCCGACGGGATCTTTCGGCCTTGTCGCGAGGTCGGCCGATGCCGGCTGGTAGAATGTTAATAAGGGACAAAGCTACCGTTTTCATATAACTCATCATCAGATTCAATCATCACAACATACAAACTCGGAAGGGATACTCCATGCAGAATTCATCGAACTCCCAACCCCTGATGAGGTGGTTCGCTTTAGGATTCGCCCTGATCATCGCGGCGACCATCGCTTTGCTGACCACGTCTCCCTCGATTGCGTACACCACCGATCTACAGAGCGATCATCTCGGGTCCCGGCAACACTAGGAAACGCAGACGGGCGCCGAGCAGTGGGAATCACCGACCCTCGCAACCGACGCGCGCAACGTCCTTGCAGACCGCCTGTCCGTCTCACCTGATCGGCTGGAATTCGTCCGCCAAGAGGCCGTGCGGTGGCCCGACACGTCCCTGGGTTGCCCGGAGCCCGGTTACGCCTATGCCAAGGTGATGGTCCCGGGCTACCGGTCCACTTTCAGCTACGACGGCAGCCTCTACGAGGTGCACACCGCCAGCGAAGCAGGGATCGGGTCGCACCAACCGCCGGTTTCTTGTGAGGGAGGATTGGCGTACCCAGCCTAACGTCAAGGCAGCTAATGCCTGAGTCGAGGTTGGTTCAGCGTGTGCTAGAATGGGAATTGCCCCCGTAGCTCAGTGGATAGAGTGCTGGCCTCCGGAGCCAGAGACCGGAGTTCGAGTCTCCGCGGGGGTACTTGCGTCTTTGGCCCCGGCCAGCAGATTGGCCGCGGTTCGGGGTGTGGCCTAGCGGCAAGGCGCCTGCTTTGGGAGCAGGAGATCGGCAGTTCGAATCTGCCCACCCCGACCAACTCCGATGCTGTGGCAATCCCCCTCACCCCAACCCTCTCCCGCATGGGGAGAAGGACTTGTTGCTACACCGGCCAGTCCTCCAGCGTCCAGCCCATTTCCCAGAATGCCTGCTCGTAACGGGTGCAGGTGATGTACGCCTCTTTCATCATCGCTATCTCATGGGAACCCGCTGTGGACGCGACCCGGTCGCAGATGGCACGACATTCCTCGGCCACCGCCTGTTGCTCGGCGGCGGCGTACATCTGGATCCACTGGGCGTAGCCGGCGTGGTCGGGCAGGCCCTGGTCGGCCAGCCGTTCGCCGACGCGCCAGTAGCCCCAAATGCAGGGCAAGAGAGCGGCCACCAGTTCTCCGAAGCTGCCCTGGTGGGCGACCCTCAGCAGATAGCTGGTGTAGGAGTAGCAGGTGGGGGCGTGCACCGTGGCGTCGAGTTCCTCCTCGGTGATCCCGAATTGGGCGCAGTAGGAACGGTGCAGATCCATCTCGGTGTTCAGAATGTAGTCCACCGAACGAGCGAACCAGGACATGGTCTCCAGGTCGGGCGCCTTGGCGGCTGCCAGCGCCAGGCAGCGGGCAAAATCGATCAGGTAAACATAATCCTGGGTGATGAAGTGCTTGAACCGGTCCATGGGCAGGGTGCCGTTGCCGATGCCCTGGACGAACGGATGGAAGGCCATTGCCTCTCGTTGGGCTTCGGATTCCCTTTCGATTTCTTCGCAGAACGACATACGTACACCTCGATCGTTTTGTTGTGCCTGTCTGTTCGCTGTCTCTGGTCTAACGCTGGGCTGCCGCTAGCTCGGGAAAATTTTCCAGCGGCAGAACTTCGCCGGCGGTTTCCCAAGCGTCCACCAGCGTCCGAATAGAATCCGGCACCGGTCGCGTTCCGCCGGTGTCGGCATAGAAACCTACGTACACCGATTCGATGGTCGTGAGCGGGTCGGTTTGCGCGTCCGATCCATCCGGGAAAATTGCTACCTTAAGAATAAGGCTGGTGTTGCCGATGCGCGCGACGCGGGCTCGCAAGTCCAGCATCTCGTCGACCCGCACCGGCGCCTTGTATTCGATGGTGATCTTGGCAACCGCGCTGTCAAAGTATCCGGTGGCTGCAATGCGGTAGATGCTGAAACCCAGGTTGCGGAAGTATTCAGCTTGGGCCACTTCAAGCCAACCCAGATAGCTGCCGTTGAACGCGATGCCCTGGGCGTCGCATTCCTGCCAACGCACGCGTACCGGTACGCCGAAGCGGTAATCCCCGCGCTGGTTGCCGGGTTCAGGCACTTTGCCCGCCATCCCAACCCAGGCTGGCTAGATATACGCGATCGGAGTTGGTCAGGTGCGCCGTTCCCAACAGGTCGGGCCTGACGTTCAGCGTACGCTCCAAGGACTTGTGCCGGCGCCATCGCTCGATTTCGGCATGGTTGCCTGAGCGCAGTACCTCCGGCGTGCCCATGCCGCGAAAATCGGCGGGGCGGGTGTACAGTGGGTGTTGCAGTAGGCCGGACGTGATGCTGTCCTCCCGCACGTTCTCCTCCGATCCTACGACCTCCGGCACGAAACGGGATACGGCGTCGATGATTACCATGGCGGCAAGTTCACCGCCGGTGAGCACGTAGTCGCCGATGGATACTTCGTGGGTGATCAAACCCTGGCGAATCCGTTCGTCGACACCGGCGTAGTGCCCGCAAATGATCACCATGCCGGGAGTGGCAGCGAACTCGTCCACCAATTCCTGGTTCAATACGCGCCCTTGGGGAGAGGTAAGCACCACGGGGATACTGCCGCGTGCGTCGGCGTGGGTATCGTCCAGTGCGGCGTCGACGGCGGCGAATACCGGCTCAGGCTTCATCACCATGCCCGGCCCGCCGCCAAACTGGTAATCGTCGGCGGTGCCATGCCGGTCAGTGGTGAATTGCCTGATGTCGGTGGCCTGGATCGAGACCAAACCACGTTCCACGGCGCGCCCGATAATGCTGTATTGGGAAATTATCCGGAACGCATCGGGGAAAAGGGTGAGGACGTGGAAACGCATGAGGATGCGAAGAGGGGCGGCCAACCGACCGCGCCTGCGCCGACGGGTTCTAAGCCGGCTGCAACTCACGCACTGGTAGCCGATTCTTGTAGGCCTCGCCGCCTTTCATGATGAGCAGCAGGCGCTCGCGATCCCGCAATATTGAGATGTTGCCGAGGGGGTCGCCGTCCACCACGATGATGTCCGCCAACTTGCCGGCCTTGATGGTTCCAACGTCCTTGCCCAGGCCGCAGCATTCCGCCGCGTAGCCGGTAGCGGCCTGGATGGCAAGCGACGTGCTCATACCCTTTTCGACCATCAGCTCCAGCTCGCGGGCGTTGTCGCCGTGTACGAACCCGCCGGCGTCGGTGCCGGCGACGATGCGCACGCCTTCCTTGATCGCCAGTTCAACGCTCCGGATGTGGATGTCCATCAACCCCTGGGCGCGCACTCTGATGTGCGGCGCGCTGACCGTACTGTGGAAGTCGTACACCTCGAAGGTGGGCGTGAAGAACGTGCCCTGGTCGGCCATCATCTTGAGCATGTCGGGGTCGGTTGCCAGGTAGCAGCCGTGTTCGATGGAACCCGCGCCGGCTTTGATGGCAATGGGCAGACCCGTTCCACCTACGGCATGGCACAGGGTGCTGCGTCCCAGCGCGGCGGCCTCGTCCACCAGGGCCTTGGCTTCGTCCAGCGCGTATGCCTGATCCAGCGGGCCGTTGCCGGGGCGGCCGGAAGCGCCTCCGGTGGTGGCGAACTTGATCTGGTCCGCGCCGCAACGGATCAACTCGCGGACCTTGGCGCGAACTCCGTCGACGCCGTCGGCCACGCCATCGGGAGCCAGAGGATCGTGGCCCAGGATGGCCTTGCGGTGACCGCTGCCGCTGACCTTGTCCTCAATCCCGCCGGTGGGGGACATGATGTTGATGGATACAATCAGGCGCGGGCCTTTGATCAATCCCTCCTCCACTGCCATCTTGAAACCAGCGTCCAGACCGCCCGCGTCGCGCACGGTGGTGTAGCCGGCCGCGAGCGTGTCCTCTATGACCTGCGAAGTCCTGATGGCGAACAACGACGACGGCTCGTCCATGCCCCAGCGCCCGGTGAGTCCGTAGCCGCCCGACGCCAAGTGGTCATGCACGTCGATGAGGCCGGGCATGATGGTGTGTCCGGTCGCGTCGAGGATTTCCGCTCTTTCGGGAATGGGGATTGAGGCCCGGGGGCCGACGTCGATGATGCGCTCTCCGTCAATAAGAACGGTCACATCGTCGACCTTCGGTGATCCGGTACCGTCAATGAGATTGCCACCAACTATTGCCAGCATTGCGTACCTCGCGTGGGATCCGGTTTGTGGCGGTCATTATATGCGAATGTGAGAACGGGCGGTATGGTATTATTGCCGCCGGCACAACCCAATCATTTGGAACCAAAATATGCACCGACTTGCCATCCTCACCATCAGCACGTCCGGGTCTCAAGGCCAGCGCGTGGACGCCGGCGGACCGGCCATTCGGGAAAAACTGCCGTCTCCGGATTACGAGGAAGTTCGGTACGAAATAGTCTCGGATGACGCGGATACGATAACCGACCGAATCCGGGAATGGGCAGATTCGGGAGAGGTTGATCTGATCGTCACCACCGGCGGCACCGGCATGGGCCGGCAGGACGTAACGCCAGAAGCTGCGAGGGCGGCCATGGACCGCGAGGTTCCCGGCATGGCCGAGGCGATGCGCGCCGAGACGCTGAAGTTCACGCCGATGGCGATGATCAGTCGCTCGGTCGTGGGAATCAGGGGTTACACGCTTATCATTACGCTTCCAGGCAGCCCGCGAGGTGTGGGTGAATGCCTGGACGTGGTTCTGCCCGTCATACCGCACGCGCTGGAGTTGTTGCAGCGCGAGTCGGTTCAGGAGCACCCCAGGTAACAACCAACGAGACTATGGAGATCGCCGCAGTATGACCACCAATGCCAATCCCAACGAATCCGCGCCAGTCTATTGGCCGCGGGTCAAGGAACTGCTGGACAGCATCATGGACCGATGGATCGACCGGCACGGGCGGCAGCCCTATCCTGGCATCCATGAGTATTGGTGGGAGACGCCTGAGGAATTGGCCGCGTCGGTGCTCAACGGTTATCCATCGATAGAGCCTGGTAAACCGGGCGCGGAAACGCACCTGGTGCGGTCTTTGCGGTTGGGTTGCGGCACGTTTGGTCGGATGCCCCTGCGCGGTCCGTTCCTGTCGCGCGCCGAAGCCGCCGAGATCGCCGCGTGGATTGACGCGGGGATGCCCAAGGGGCCGGAGGATGCTCAGTAACAGGCGGCCAACGCTTTCCAGCCCTGTTGGCTGAGGGCAGCAGAAATAGGGGCGACTCTTGTCGCCCCTACCTTTTTGGGATTCAGTCTGTTCCTTAGAGCAGGACCGGTTCCTTTTCCTTCTGGTAGACCTGGATCCGGCCACGGGTGTGGTCGAGGATCGCGATCTGCCCGTCGGGGGTCACGCGCACGGCGCACGGGTTGGCGAACATCTTCTCGAACTCACCGCCGTCGTGGGTGATGGCCATGGTCCGCTGGCGGATCATGTCGGGGTTCGAGTTGAGCTTGGTCCTGCCCCAGCCGGAGATCTGGTGGTCGCCTTTGAGCTGGGCGCGGAAGCGTCCGTCGGGGGCCAGGATCTGCACCCGGTCGTTTTCGCGGTCGCAGACGTAGACGTCGCCATCGTTGTCAACGAACACGGCGTTGGGGCGCTTGAACTGGCCGGGGCCGTCTCCGCTCATACCGAAGGTGGCCTGGGACTCGCCGCTCTGGTTGAAGACCTGGATGCGGTCGTTGCGCCAGTCGGCCACGTAGATCAGGCCGTCCTTGTCGAGGCAGATACCCCAGGGGAGGTTCAACTGACCGTCGCCGGAGCCGGCTTCGCCGAACTGGCTCTTGAACGTCCCGTCCAGGCCATAGCTCTGGACGCGGTTGTTGCGGCTGTCGACGATCCACATGGTGTCGCCGTCGATCGCGATGCCGGAGGGGCCGTTGAACTGGCCGGGGCCGTCGCCGGCCTCGCCCCAGTGGCTCAGGTATTCGCCGTCGCCGTCGAATATGGTGATACGGTTGAGCCATTCGTCGGCTACGTAAAGGTTGCCGTCGCTGTCCAGGGCGCAGGCGGTGGGCCAATAGAGGTCCCCGGGGGCCTCGCCGAACTGGCTGAACTCACCCACGAAATCCTCTTCCAACGTCATGATGGAAACGCGCACCCCATCGGGTCGGTTTTCGTAGGAGCGGTTGACCACGTAGACCCTGCCTTCCTCGTCGATAGCCAGGTCCATGGGGTTGCGCAGGCCGGTTCCGTTGAACTCGTTGCGCCCGATGGAGTGGCTATAGGTAAAGGCGGTGTCCACGAGACCGAAAAGATGGGTACTCATAGACTTCCCTCTCTTTGTAGTTAGTAGTCAAGCCGCAGCGGGCGACCCCTCAGGTTGCGCCCGCTGTGGCCAAATATTCGCCTCAACCGGCCTACAGGAAGGGAACCTTCTCGAAGGTGCCGCGGTTGATGGGATTGGAGTCCAGGCCCATCCAGTCTTCCAGGATGGTGGCGTAGACCTGGCGGAAGTCCATGTTGGACCGGAGGTTGCCACCCTCTTCCTGCTGGCCAGGCTCGAGGGACGGATACACGCCGTAGATGCCGCCCTTGACCTTTTCGCCGACGGCGAACGCCACGGAACCCGCGCCGTGGTCGGTGCCGGAGCCGTTGTCGGCAACGCGGCGGCCGAACTCGGAGAACATGAACGTGATGACGTTGTCGCTGGCGTCATGGTTCCGCAGGTCGGTGATGAACGTGTCCATGTTGGCGGACACGTCGGTCCACAGGCGAGCGTGGTCGGACGCCTGGTTGGCGTGGGTGTCGAAGCCGTTGTAGGGGCTGGTGGTGAACAGCACGCGAGTGCCCAAGTCAGCCAGGTGGGTCTGCGCGATGTTCTTCATGTACTGGCCGACGGTGGTCGCGGAGTACTCCACATCGGAGGTGTACTTCGGCGGCGCGGTGGCCAGGATGTCGGCGCCGATGCGGGCGTAGGTGCCGGTGGAGCGCAGGTAGTCGCTCACGAAGCCCTGGCCGACGGTGGGCGCGTAGATCTTGCTGAAGAGGTCGAGAGCCTCGGCGCGCTGGTCATCGCCTTCGATGCCGGTGAGCAGACCGTAGGTCTCAAGGTTGCCCACGGAAGCGACCGGAACGCCTTCCTTGGCGAGGGCGCGAGGGAGGCCGCGACCGAAGTTCACGCCGGTGATGCCCTGGCCTTCGGCGTTGGGGTCGAGCTCATGGATAACCTGGCCGAGCCAGCCTTCGGTGCCGATGGTGTCCGGCTCACAGGTGTGCCAGATGTCCATGCTGCGGAAGTGGCTGTAGGACGGGTTGGCGTAGCCGATGCCCAGGAAGATCGCGAGCTTGCCCTCGTCCCAGTACTTCTTCAGGGGGCCCATGGTGGGGTGCAGGCCGATCTCGCCGTTCAGGTCGAGGACCGCTTCGGCGGGGACGCCCAGCGCCGGCCGATAGTCACGATAGTGGCCGTCGTTGAAGGGAATGACAGTGTTCAGGCCGTCGTTCCCGCCGGAGAGGGAAAGCACCACCAGAACGTTGTCTTTGTTGGTAGAGACCATTTGATAGTCCTCCGTTGTGCTTGCTTGATGCGTTGGTGTAACGGCCGGGCGTTGAACCTATTGAGTTGGGAACTCCCGGCCGTGGCGTGGTTGCTTTCCGATTACTCGAACTGGAACTCCGAGGTGGAGGCGATGATCTGGAACATCTCTCCGGACCGGCGGGCGAACTCGGCGCGCTCGGCGTCGGACCCATGAGTGAGGTTGCCGCCACGTCCGGCGTGGGCGATCAGCTGATCACGAGTGTCCTCGGTCAGGTTCAGGCAGCCAACCAGGTCGGCGCAGGAGTCCACAAACTGCTCGGGGCTCAGGCTGTCGCCCTGGGCCATCAGCTTGGAGATCATGCTCTGGACGCCGGGAAGGTCGGTGCGGCCCAGGTAGTCGGCGGCGAAGTTGATGCGCTCGACCAGGGTGCCGGAGTCGATCCACTCGTGGCCGGTGTGCCAGCCCTCGACGGTGGGCGGGTTCATCAGGTCCATGCCCATGTACTTGGGCTCCTGGCTGAGTTCGAACATGCCCGGCTTGATCTCGTTGCGGTGGTCGCCCACCATGCGCAGGGTGCCGGCGACCATCTCGGCCGGGTTCTTCACCTTGTTGTACTGAGCATTCTTGAAGCTGTCGGAGTTGAAGAGGGTGTCCAACATCGCGGTGATGTTGTACCCGCTGTCGAAGTACGCCTGCTCCAAGTCGGCCAGCAGGCCCTCGTCCTTCGGCGGGGTCTGTCGCCAGCTGGGAACCGGAACCTCGTCCGCCACGAAGAAGTTGTACATGTGGCGGGAGATGAACCGGGCAGTGGCCTTGTTCGCGGCGATCATGTCGAGGATGTCGTCGCCGTTCCAGTTGCCGGTCTGGCCCAGGAAGGTCTTATTGTCATCGTCGTGGTCGGCCGGGTCGAACCGGAATTCCCAGGGGCTGCGGCCGTAGGGGAATGGCGGGTACCCCGGGGCGATGTTCCAGCCGGTGAACGCGCGGGCGCAAGCCTTCACGTCATCCTCGCTATAGTTGAAATCTTCGTTCATGCCGACACCCATGGAGAACAGCTCCAGGAGTTCGCGGCCGTAGTTCTCGTTGATGTTGGTCTTGTGGCTTTCGCAGTTGTCCAGGTAGTAGACCATGGCGGGGCTGGTGGACAGTTCCATCAGCAGTTCCCGGAAGTTGCCCATGCCCTTGTCCCGGAACATCTGGATCATCCGGCCCATCTCTTCGCCGGAGTCGATCTTGGAGTGTCCAGCGCAGAAGATCATGTGCCAGAAGAGGGCCATCTTCTCCTTAAGCTGGTACTCGGTGTTGACCATCCGATACACCCAGTTCTGGATGTTGATTTCGATGGCGCCGGCGTGGTTGTAGGTCGGGTGATAGCGCAGCATCAGGTCGTCTTCAACGCCGGATGTCTCGCCCGGATTCAAGAGATCCTCCACCACGGTGTCGTAACCTTTCGCAGCGGCGGCTTCGATCTCGTCGCGGCTGGCGCTGAAGCCCGCCCGGCGCAGAAGGTGAGCCATCAATGCGATGTCGTTGCTTCCTGCCATTGGTTCCTCCTTTTTACTCCCGAACTTTGTAGTCCTGAAGGGGTGATTTAGGTACCAAGAATATAGCCTACGGCCCTGTTTTCCGCAATATGCGAGGGTCGTTAAACCCTGATAAACGGCGTAACCGTTATCAGATTATAATCGTATCGCCGGAAGGAACCAGTGTCAACATTCCGGGCGCCGTTTCCATCAGGAATCTCGGCGACAATTCCCGGCGGCGCGCAGGTCAATCGGGGACGAAAAATTCGTCCCCGCAGTTGGTCGCACCGGCCCTATCGTGTTCGGCGCAGTCGTGGATCCAGCGTGTCTCGCAGCCAGTCGCCGAAGAAGTTCATCGCCATCACCACAATGGTTATGGCGAGGCCGGGGAAAAGCGCCAGCCACCAGATTTCGAAGATCTGGTCCCTTCCCTCAGAGACCATGATGCCCCAGGCAGGATCTCCCGGCGGCACGCCAACGCCAAGGAAGCTCAGCGAGGCTTCCAACAGGATGGTTTGACCGACCAACAGGCTTATCACGATCAGCACGGTGTTGATGACGTTGGGGAAGATATGGCGCCACATGATCACGGGCGCCGATACGCCGGCTACGATGGCCAACGTCACGAAATCCCTTTCTTTAATGCTCAACACCTCGCCGCGCGCTTGCCGGGCGAATCTAGCCCAAACCGTGGCGGCCACCGCGACGATCACGTTGCCGATGCCGGCGCCGCCGGCAATTGCAACGATGATCAACGCCAATAACACTGTGGGGAAACCGAGCACTGCGTCCACCAAGCGCATGAGGACGATGTCGGTGCGCCCGCCGAAGTAGCCGGACATCACGCCGATCGCGGTGCCGACTACAGCACCCGTTCCCAAAGCCACCAAGCTGATGAATACAGACGTACGGGCTCCGTAGATGAGGCGACTCAGAATGTCTTTGCCCGATTTGTCAGTGCCCAGCAGGAATTTGGTGTTTTCGAAAGGCGGCACTTCCCGATCCCGCTTGTTCAACAGCTCGGGATCGTGGGGCGAGATCAGCGGAGCAAAAATCGCTGCCACCATGAGGACTACGAGGACCACTATCGGGACCCACGGTAGTCGCAGTTCCCGCGTTTTTTGCCAAACTCGGCTTGCCGTACTTACCTGCGGCAGTGGGGTTGCCAGGTCTTGAGTTGCCAAGGTGATAGTCTCCTGAGACTGCGGAACCCGTGCAGGGCCTAGCCGTAGCGGATGCGCGGGTCAACGTAGGCGTAAACGATGTCGACGACGGTGGACATCAGGATGTACAGGAACCCCGACGTTAGGATGGTGGCCTCGATGATAGGCACGTCCCGGGTTCGGATGCCCTCCAGCATCAGCAAGCCCAGGCCCGGCCACGAGAAGATGACCTCGACGACGATGGACCCGTTGAGGAGGCCGGCGAAACTGATACCTCCGAACGTCAGAACCGGAATCACGGCGTTTTTCAGAGCGTGCTTGAAAATCACCAACTGTTCTGCCAGACCCTTGATGCGGGCGAACTTCACGTACTCGCTATCCAGCACTTCCAGCATCGCGGAGCGGGTCAGGCGCATGAACCCTGCCATGGTGAACACAGCGATGGAGAAAGCTGGGATGATGAAGTAACGCGGGTCCAGTCCTTCCTTGCCAAATACCGGCAGCAGTCCTAACTCCACGGCAAAGATCCACATCAGGATGATCGCCAGCCAGAACTGGGGCATGGACATGCCCAGGATCGCGAAGGATTTGCCCAGGCGGTCGAGGATGGTGTCTCGCTTCACCGCCGATAAGATGCCTAACGGTATGCCGATTACAATCGCGATGATCAGGGCGCTCAACGCCAGTTGCACGGTGTTGGGGATGCGCGCCATTACCACGTCAAACGCCGGCTGACGTTTGTTGTACGACCGACCGAAGTCGCCGATGAACAGGCCGCCCAGATAGTCGAAATAACGAATCACCACGGGCCGGTCGAGCCCGAGGTTCTTTCGGATCTGTTCGATCTCAGACGGTTTGGCATCCCCGGGAGCCATCGCCAAGGCAGCGTCTCCCGTCAGGTCGGTGCCGAAGAACACCGCGGCGCTGAGTACGATCAGCGTAGCGATCGCCTGGATGACTCGGAATACTATGAAGCGTGCCAATCCGCTCGCCTCCCAAGGTTATGGATAACGGGGCGAGATTATAGCAGAAATGCGGCTGCCGCAAGCCGGCGACCCGCCTCACGCGTACCCGGTTTGGTGGCGTTGAATGGGGAAGAGGTTGTCCGGTGGGTCGGGTGTGGCGAGGTAGTATTCGTAACCCAAGTGCAGGATGCCCAGCTTCCCGCGGGAGCACACCTGTCGCCGGAAGGTTTGGGACACTCGCATTCCCGCCAATATCAGCAGGCAGCAGGCCAACAGCAATCCCACCAGCAACCGTTGCAGCCGATCGGTGGTGGTGACCGTGCTTCGGTTCAGCCCGAAGCGCTGCTTGCCATCCTTGAAGTACTGCTCCGGCTGCATCCGCTTCCGGTACATCCGCACTGCTTTACGCGGGTCGGTGAGCGACGTGGCCAGGTACCAGGGTTCCCGATGGCCTCTGGCCCAATAAAGCACCAGGTTGATCACCACGGCGCCATCGGAGCGGTAGAGGGTTTGAGGCCAGAACAGGATGCGGCCCTTGCGCAGGGGATAGTCCCGCAACCGACCACGATAGTGGGCGCTCTGGACCACCACGTCGCCCTTGAGGCGGACTACGTAGTCCACTGGGTAGCCGGTGTGGTTGGGCATCTGTTGCAAGAAGTGGATCAGGCTGGCCCGTCCGAAGCCCCGGTCAGCCAGCAGCAGGGGCCGGATGTGGTTGGGCAGGTGTCGCAACAACCGTCCGATGAAAAACTCCTCCACTCGGTTCTGGGACGGGTCCAGCTCTTCCGGCGTGGAAACCCAACTGAGCAGCGGCAACCCCCGACCCCGAAAACAGACCGCAGCGAACAGACCGTTGCGCCCCTGACCCAGATCAGACCAGTCAATCATGATCGGCGTCAGTCCCCGAAGCCGAGTTGCCTGACAGATGGGTCCCAGCAGCGCCGTCTGCACCGCCACGGTGTCAAAGCCGGTGTTGGACAGAAAGCGAAAGAGCCTTTTCTTACGCTGGTGGTGCGAGTAGGGTACCTGAACCTGCCACGAGCGCACCAACACAGAGATGGCAAGGGTGCGACGCTGGAGAATTGCCGCAGTGAGCAGAGCCAGATTGGTGCGGCGGGTGGCACGGAACTCCGGCAACGAGTGATTCAGAAAGGTGGCGATGCGGTGATACCATGGCATGGTCGGCCTCCCCAGGTGGCAACGGTGCTTCGTAACCCGTTCCTTACCCGGAGAGACCGACCTTTTTCAACCCCTCAACTCAAACTGGGTACGCGTGAGGGCGACCCGCTGGCTCACCAGTCCGTGACTCAACAGATTTCGACGCCAAAACAGAGAGGGGGTGGGCTCTCATACCCACCCCCTCATTGAGGGTCAGAGCTAGTCCTCAGAGAGGTTTAGTTGGCCCAGCGTACCGTCCACAGTGCGCTCGGTGAAGGGCGCAGTGCGCGCGGGCGCCAGTCGTCAATGCGCGCGCTGATTGCGTAAGGCGCATCCAGGTAACCGGGCGCGAAGTCCCAGTGGCCTTCGTGGGCCTGGCGGAGAGCCTGGTAGTAGTTTTCCTGCTGATCTTCAGGCGTGATCGAAGACACCGCCGTGGCCACCAGGGGCTCCACCAACGGGTCGTAGCTGATGTAGGAGCCTTCGGGGTCGCCGAAGCGGCCGATCAGTTTGGAACCGGTGTCGTAGGAGTGCTCGTTAGAGCGTACCAGGTACTGGCCGGGGATCTCTCCTCCGTACTGCTGGTCCTTGATCGCCGCTTCCTCGCCCACGTTGACCTCGCAATTCAGCCCCAGGTATGTCTCCCAGTCCGCACACACGAACTCGACGATCTGGAGCATCTTCGGCACGGTGGCGCCGGCTTCCCAGGTCCACACGTTCCATGTATCTCCGCCGCCGGGCATGTGTGGGTCCTGGAGGTTGGTCACCGCCGGGAAGGTTCCGCCGGCCGGGTTCGGGGCTTCCGGCACGTTGTAGCCGGCTTCCATGAACAGTTCGCGGGCCTTTTGCGGGTCAAACGGGAACGGGTCAAGGGTTCCGTCAGCCTTGTAACCGATGCCGGACGGAGCGGCAGCGGCGGTTCCAGCGATGTGGAACACGTCGGGTCCGCCCACCAGTTCCTGTATGGCTTCCTTGTCGATGGCGTAGTCCAGGGCATGGCGGACGCGCTTGTCGGAACACATCAGCTTGGTCCCCAGCGCGTCTCCGACGTACTTGCCGGTAGTTTCGTCCTGCTCGCGAGATATATCGTGGCCCAGGGTCTGCGGAGCGTCCTCGCTGCAGTTCCAAGCGTTGATCCAGATCACGGTGGACTCAGGACCGAACCGGAACTGCAGGCCAGCAGCCTCCATCTCCTCGCGGGAGTCCACGTCCATGGCCGATATGTCAGCCTCGCCGCTCAGCATGGCAGCCTTGCGAGTGGCGGCTTCGGCGACCAGGTTGATTTCGATTTCGTCGAACGGGTACGGGCGCTTCTCCAGGATGAAGTGGTCGTCGCGCTTTTCGTACACGATCTGGGCGCCGGAGGTGAATGACACCAGATCGAACGGTCCGGCCGAGCCCGGGTTCGGGTTGGCGATCAGGCCGTCGGAACGCTCCTGGTCGTTGGAGCCCAGGCTTTCAAAGTGGGCCTTGGACATGATCGCCCCGGCGGTGCCGCCGCCCACTTCACTGACGTCGGCCAGGAAGTTCAGGGTCGGCCGCACGAAGGTCATGGTGACCTCATTGGGGCCGGTCACGCGGGCGTGGCCTTCCTTGACCCGGTCGGTGTTGTCGCCCTCGTAAGCCTCGTTGGGCTCATCGGCTGCGACCAGACGCCAGATGCGGATGCGCACCACGGAGCGCGCCCCGTCGTCCTGTGTATAAGCCAGGTACCAAGCGGCGTCTTCCGGCGTTACGGGATCTCCGTTGTGGAAAACGGCATCTTCCCGGAGGGTCCAGGAAATGCTGTTGCCATCGGGCGACACCGACCATGCGGTAGCCAACCCATCCTGGGTGTAGTTGAGCTGGTCATCGGTGGTGATCAGGTGAGAGTGGATCGGGAAGTGCCAAACGTGCTTGTCTCCGCTCTCGAACTTGGGATCCCACACTTCGTTGCCGAACGATTCCGTCAGCACGACAAGCTTTTTGCCCTCACCGGAGTCCATCATGGCCGCCGGTTCCTGCGCGGGCAGCGGGGTGGCGGTCGCTCCGACCTGCGCCGCCGCGGGTGGCGCGGTGGCGGCCGGCGCGGTGCTGCTATCGCCGGTGGTGGACGCCGGAGCCGGAGCCTCCGCTCCGCCACAGGCAACACCGACGATGAGCGCTACTACCGCTGCCGGAACCAGCAGCTGGTAAAAGCGCAATCGCGGAATGCGAATTCGTCTCATAATCTCTTTGTCCCTCCTTGCGGACAGCAATTTTTGGGCTCACCGGAATCGGTAGGCCAAAGTGTCGGAATACTACAGATACGGCCTCCATTTTGTCAATTCCGTTTGACCTCTCCGCGGGGCATTTGGATTGTCGGTGTAAACCGGGTTGAGGGCATGGCTAGCGCGCAGGAGCGGGAAGGTCCCAGCGGAGGAATTTGTGGTAGCGGTCGCCGTCAATCCAGGGAAGGAGGTTGATGACGATGTCTTCAGGGTGGGGGACGTCCCCCTGTCGTCGGGCATTGTCCAGGCGGTGGCGAAGGTTACCGAAGGTGGGGAGGCGGCAGCCGGCTTTGACAAAGCGCTCGATGACTTCGGCCGGTTCGGGAGGTTGTTCGGGATCCCAGTGGTTGGCGACGGCTTCGGCGATGCGTCGGAGCTTGATGATGGTGAGTTCGAGGGCGAACCTGCGCTTGAGGACGTTGATGCGGCGGCGGATTTGGGAAAGGGTCATGGGATTACCTCGGACGGGAGAGAATTTACATGGATGAACGGGATAAACGGGATGGAGAGGATTGGGTGTGAGGTCGGGACAGCGGCTATTTTGGCGAAATGCCGCTTGTTTCCGCTCATTTCTGTTCATTTGAGTAGGGCTGGGATGTGTGATATGGGGGTGAATGGGGGAGGATTGGGGTTGTTTGGGGGTGATATTGGTGGTTTTGGGGGCCGGTGAGAGGATTGGGGTAGCGGCGTTGGGAAGTTCGGTGTCTGGATGTGGGAATTGGGATTGCTCGGGCGATGGCGGCGGGACAGATTTGAGGCTCTAATTACTATGGTAAAGATGGGTGAAGGGTGGAGGGAAGGGGGAAGTGTCACTGGCAGTGGGAAAGGGCAGAGCGAGGGGATTTCCTGGAGAATCGAAAGGCGCTGGACCTCTGCGTCGTGCTCGGTTTGACATGAGGAACGGTAGAAGTTCGAGTATGCACGGGTACGGGACAGCTTGCCGAGATCGGTTTTCGTTCCTTACTATCCACCTCTCCGCTACGCGCCACCCCAAAGCCGGGCAAGCGCGGGTCGTTGTGCGGCATTGCCCCGGTAGTAGCGCTATGATATTCTGCCGTCCGGTCAACCATAAACGGATTTCCAGGCGCACATGATCACATTTAACTGCACCGTCCAAGAAGGCATCGTCCCCGACGAACTCAGGCCAGCGTTGGCGTCTGAGTTAGCGCGCATCAGCACCGACATCCTGGGCGGCAACCCGACAGACGTGACGGTGGATTGGATTGAAGTACCCCACGGTTTCGGGTTCCGGGGCGGCGTACTATCCACCACGTCCGCGGTGCGGGGCGAGATTCCGCCGGGCTGCGAGCAGGAAACCCGGGTCAGGCTTATGCAATCAATACAGGACCGGTGGATGGAAATCACCGGCTGCACCACCGACGAGTTGGTGGTGTCCGCCAGAGACCGCCGCCCGTCCTGATCCCGTACGAAAGCAGGTCCGGACGGTTCAGCAAGGAAACCAGGCAAACCCAAGGAGCGATCAATATGCCGTACTACCGCTGCATCATCCCCAAGGATTCCCTCACGTTTGAACAGCGCCAGGACATCGCGCTGGCGTTCACCGACATTCACTGCGGCAACACCGGCGCCCCGCGCAGTTTCGTGTCCGTGGCGTTCTTCGAGACTCCCGAGGGAGAGGAATCGGAGTTCGGTTCGGCGTACTACCTGGACGGAGGCAACCGGGCCGGCAGGCCCGAAGAGGTCAAGCAGCAGTTGTTGGCAGACCTGACCCAAGCCTTCAGCGACATTTCCGGAGTGCCGGCGGCAGAAATCCCCGGTCGGATCAGGGAAAACCCCGCCTCGTGGACCATGGAGGGCGGCTTTGTGCTGCCAGAGCCAGGGCAGGAAGGGCCGGAGTGGTACGCCGCGGCCTCTGCAGCCGCCGCTGACTGAACGCGACCCCAGACTTACGTAACGCATCGCCGGGGCGGGTCAACAACCCGCCCCTTGGCTTATACGTGCCGCGCGCGGAGAATCCGATTGCGCCTTTTCAGCGTACCCCAGGTCAAGCTTGCTATACTGTGGCCTACTAGGCCACTGCCTGATTGGCAACCCCTACTTGATGACTGGTAGGGACGGGGGACTCCGATGGTTTCATTCTTAAAGAAGATCGTGGGCGATACGCCCGAACGCGCCGCCGACAAGCTCCGTGGCCAGGTGGTGCCACAGGTAAACCGACTGGAAGATTCCGTGCGCAGCCTGGACGATGCCGGCCTGCGCGCCAAAACTGCTGAGTTTCGGAGCCGACTGGATCGCGGTGAGTCCTTGGACCATCTGCTGCCCGAAGCATTTGCAGTCGTGCGGGAAGCCGCCCGCCGAACTCTGGGACAACGCCACTACGACGTGCAACTGATCGGCGGGGCCGTGCTGCACCATGGCAAGATCGCGGAGATGAAAACCGGCGAGGGCAAGACGCTGGTCGCCACCCTGCCCGCCTATCTCAACGCGCTCACGGGCGACGGCGTGCATATCGTGACCGTCAACGATTACCTGGCCCGCCGCGACCCGGTATGGATGGGCCCCATCTACCACCTGCTGGGCCTGAACGTGGGTTGCCTCCAGCATGATGCCGCTTACATGTACGATCCGGAGTTGACCGATGTGGGGCGGGGAGGATTCCAGTACCTCACGCCAGTCGAGCGTGTCGACGCCTACCGGGCCGACATCCTCTACGGCACCAACAACGAATTCGGGTTCGACTACCTGCGCGACAACATGGCCATGGGGGTCGAGTACCAGGTGCAGGGCGGCCGTCGCCACTACGCCATCGTCGACGAGGTGGACAATATCCTCATCGACGAGGCACGCACGCCCCTCATCATCAGCGGGCCCGCCCAGCAGCCCGTCGAACACTACGCCAACTGCGCTCGGCTCGCGCCCCGCCTCCGAGAGTACGATGACTACACCATAGACGACCGCACCCAGGCCATATCCCTGACCGAGCAGGGCATCGCCAAGGCCGAACGTCATCTGCGCATCGGCTCCGACTCTTCCCTGTATGACCCGGAAAACTTCCATCTGGTGCAGTACGTGGAAAACGCGGTGGTCGCCGAGATCCAGAAGGTCAAGGACAAGGACTACGTCGTCCAGAACGGCGAGGTAATCATCGTCGACGAATTCACCGGACGCATGCAGTTCGGCCGGCGTTGGTCGGACGGGCTCCACCAGGCCGTTGAGGCCAAGGAGGGTGTGAGGATCCAGCGGGAGAGCGTGACCTACGCCACCATCACGCTGCAGAACTACTTCCGCATGTACCGAAAGCTGGCCGGCATGACCGGTACCGCCGTCACCGAGGCCGATGAGTTTTACAAGATTTATGGCCTTGAGGTTGCGGCAGTGCCAACCAACCTGCCCATGGTCCGCGACGATGCCGGCGACCTGATCTTTCCCACGGACGATGGTAAATGGCGTGCCGTCATCGGCAGCATTGTGGAGCGATCCAATGCGGGGCAGCCGGTGCTGGTGGGCACCACCTCCATTGAGGCATCCGAAGATCTCAGCGATCGGCTACGCCGCCAGGGTATCCAGCACCAGGTGCTCAACGCCCGCAACCACGAGCAGGAAGCCAACATCATCGCCCAAGCTGGTCGCGCCGGGTCGGTCACGGTATCCACCAATATGGCCGGTCGTGGCACCGACATCGTTCTCGGTGGCGCAGATACCGACCGCGAGGACTGGCAGTCGGAGCACGACCGCGTCATCGGGCTGGGAGGCCTGCACGTTATCGGCACCGAGCACCACGAAGCCCGTCGGGTGGACAACCAGCTCCGGGGACGCGCCGGACGCCAGGGCGACCCGGGCAGCAGCCAGTTCTTTGTCGCGCTGGAAGACGAGCTGATGCAGCGCTTCGGCGGCGATCGCATCAAGAGCGTGATGAATTGGACCGGACTCAATGACGATGAGCCCCTGGAAAACAAGCTCATCACCAAGTCCATCACCAGCGCCCAGGTCAAGGTGGAAGGTCATCACTTTGACATCCGCAAGCACCTGCTCAATTTTGACGACGTGCTCAACCAGCAGCGGACCGTGATTTACCAGCAGAGATCGCAGATTCTCGCCGGCGAGGGTCTGCGGGAACGTGTGCTGGAAATGCTGCGCGCGGAATTCAGCGGACTGCTGGCGGCGCACCTTACCTCGCGGCACGCCGACGACTGGAATGTTGATCCGTTCCTTTCCGGGTTGCGCCAGATCTGCCCGCCGCCGGCCGAGATCGATACGCCGGAAAAGGTACTCCAGCTGCGTCGGGAGCGGATCGCCGACATCCTGGACGAGCACGCCGAAGCCCTCTACCAAGCGAAGGAACGTGTCCTGGGCGAAGCCGACATGGGCACCCTGGTCCGTCTGCTGATGCTCAGGTCGATTGATACCCACTGGGTCAATCACCTGACCCACATGGAAAACCTGCGCACCGGTGTCGGTTTGCAGGCGGTGGGTCAGCGCGATCCCCTCACCGTGTACCGCACCGAGGGTCAAAAGGCTTTCGGCGAACTCACTCGTCAGATGCAGCGGGACGTTACCCACACCCTGTTTCACGTCACGCTAGCGCCCGAAGCCCCGGGACAGCGCGAGGCTGCGGACGCTCCAACTCCCAGCCGTGGGCGCGCTGCCGACCGGACGCCCGTCAGCCCTATGGCCGCCGTCGCCCAGAGTCGTACCGCCGTGGCGCCGCGCGCCGGACGCAAGATTGGTCGCAACGCCCGATGTCCCTGCGGGAGTGGGCGCAAGTACAAGCGGTGCTGCGGGGCCAACGTTTAGCGCAACCAAGGATAGAAAGGATGGAAATGAGTAGGGGCGAATGATTATTCGCCCCTACCGTTCGTCAGCGTTGGTGCCGGTTACTCGCCTCGTCTGAATAGCCGCCTGACGATGTTCAAGGGTTGTGGCTGGGGTTCCCCCATCGAGATGGGCTTGTTGCGACCGGAAGCCCAACCTTCGGGGTCCCGCTCAAATGCGATACGGCAGCCCGGCGCACAGAAGTAGTAGGTCGTGCCCTCGTAGTCGCTGGTGCCGCCGTTGGGGTTCTCGGTATCCACCTGCATCAGGCAGATGGGATCGGTTGCGGTTGCCATCTCTGTGCTCCTCGTGTCGGCGCGTCCGGTTGGCGCGATTATACCAGCGGGGCTGCGGCGCTACCTTTGTCAGATGGATCTGCGGCGCAGGAACAGCGAGTTGGTGACCACGCTCACCGAGCTGAACGCCATGGCCAGCGCCGCCAGTATGGGGTTCAGGAACCCGGCATCTCCGAAGAAGAAGCCCAGACCCGCCGGCACGCCTCCAAGCGCGGCGAACACGGGATACAGCGCACCGGCCGCCACCGGTATGAGCAGGATGTTGTAGAAAAACGCCCAGAACAGGTTTTGCCGGATGGTGCGCATGGTGGCCCGCGACAGCTCCAACGCGGTGGCGATTCCGTTTAGGTCATCGCGCATTAACGTGATGTCGGACGATTCCCTGGCGATGTCGGTGCCGCCGCCCATGGCGATGCCCACGTCGGCGCGCGCCAGCGCCGGCGCATCGTTGATGCCGTCGCCGGCCATGGCTACCGTTTTGGCGTCGGACTGCATCAAAGCGACGGCGTTCGCTTTGTCGGCCGGCAACATCCCGGCGTGATACTCATCGATTCCGCATTCGGAGGCTACCGTTGCGGCCACCTCCGGCCGGTCGCCGGTGAGCATCACCGTGCGGATGCCCAATTCCTTCAGGGCGCTGACCGCCTCGCGAGCGCCGGGTTTGATCGCGTCCGCCACCCCGATGACTCCCAACATCCGGCCATCGAGCGCCACAAACATGGGTGTCTTGCCCTGTTTCGCCAGGTCGATGGCGATGCCCGACAACTCTGAATCCTCGGTGACGCCCTGGTCCATCACGAGGGACGAGTTTCCGACCACTACATTCCGGTCGCCCAGCCGGGCGGTGACGCCGGCGCCGCTATGCGCCACAAAATCGGTTGGCGCGGCCAATGTCCAACCACCTTCCTGAGCTCTTTCGACCACGGCGCGGCCTATGGGGTGCTCCGAAAATTGCTCCACCGACGCGGCAGAAACCAGCACCTCGGTCGGTTGGAAACCGGTTGCGCCGATCACGTCGGTCACTTTTGGGCTGCCGGTGGTCAATGTGCCGGTCTTGTCCACGGCCACGACGTCCACTTTGTGGGCGGTTTCCAGGACTGCCGCGCTGCGGATCAGGATGCCGCGCTCGGCCGCTTTACCTACCCCAACGATGATGGCCGTCGGCGTAGCCAAGCCCAATGCGCACGGGCACGCGATGATGAACACCGCCACCAGGGTCAGCATGGCGTATTGCCATGCCTCTCCGGTCAGCGCTGGCGCCGGACCCGCGAACAACCATATCACCGCGGCGGCCAGCGCGATCAATCCCACGGCCGGCACGAACCACGCCGAGACCCGGTCGGCCAAACGCTGCACTGGAGCCGCCGAACCCTGCGCCTCTTCGACCAAACGGATCACCTGGGCCAGCGTGGTGTCCGCGCCCACCCGGGTCGCACGCATGGTGAACCCGCCGGTGCCGTTGATGGTGCCGGACAGCACCGCGTCGCCGGCCGATTTCTCAGCAGGCATGCTCTCTCCGGTGAGGGCGGACTCGTCGACCTCGGTCTGCCCGCCGATGATCTCGCCATCTACGGGAATCTGCTCGCCAGGGCGTACCGCCAACGCGTCCCTGACGGCGATTTGATCCACTGGAACGTCGGTGATGGTCCCGTCCCGGGCCACCAGGTGCGCGGTTTGGGGACGTAGCTCGAGCAGTCGGCCGATGGCGTCTGATGCGCGAGATAATGCCCGGGCCTCCAGCCACCGCCCCAACAGGATGAGGGCGACGATGATGGCCGCCATGTCGAAATGCAAAACGTGGCCCGCATCATGCAAGCCGCCTGCGCCGACCAGCATCAGCAGGACCATCACGACGCTGTATCCGTAGGCCACGCTGGTGCCCAGCGCAATGAGCGTGTGCATGTTGGGCTGGCGGCGGCGCAACCCGGCGAATCCTGCCACGTAGAACGGCCAGCCGGCCCAGAGTTGCACCGGCGTCGCAACCGCCCACAAGGCCAGCGGGTACCACCAAATGGACAGCAACCCATCGTTCCACGGCAGAGCGGGAAAGCTCGCCAGCAGCAGGGCGGCACCACCGACCATCGCGACCGTCATGCGCCGGCGCAGGTCGCGCTCTTCGCCGTCCCTGGCGGAATCCGCCGCCTCGGCAGACCCGTCGATATTAAGCCGATAGCCCGCGTCGGCTACGGCGCGGGCCAGATCGTCCAGCGGCGGATCGGCTGCACCGACGGCGTCAAGGTTGACCGTGGCCCGGGATGTGGCCAGATTCACCGAAACGTCGGAAACTCCCGGGACGGTGCGTATCGCCTCGCCCACATGATGCACACATGCAGCGCAGGTCATCCCCGTAACGGGGAGGATGAGCGTATCGGGGTTCGAGCGGGCCATATGGCCCAATTATAACAAGGACGCAACCCTAAGCGGGACGGAACATGGGCAGGGATATGTTGTCGTCGATGTCCTCAAAGACGACCTCCACCGCCATCCCGCACTGGACGGAGTCGGGCCGAATTTCATCCTCGCCGAATTCGATCCCAACGAGCCAGGTGGGGATGCGAGGACCCTCTTCAAGCTCGACCACCGCGGTGATGTACGGAACCTTGTCGCGAAAGGCCGGAACAGGCGCCCGGTGTACGATGGCGAAGGTATGCAACGTGCCGCGGCCGCTGCTCTGGACCCAGTCGGTTTCGGGGCAGAAGCAATCGGGGAACGGGCACATGTCCCGTGGATAGAAAAAAGCCTGGTTGCAGGGGATGCAGCGACGCAGCCACAACTCGTGCTCCTTGCACTTCTCCCAGTAGAAATCGGATTCCGGCTGTGGAACCGGCAGAGGAATCTGGGGGGCGGCCTGGGTCATTTTGCGAATCTCCCGTTGTGGTTGCTCAACGAATGTCTAACGATGGTCGGCAGCAAGGATAGCGGCAGAGTGTTGCCAAAGCAAGCAATAACCTGACAGTGGCGATTTTTGAGAAATCCCGCTCATTTCCGCTCATGTCCGTTCATTTGAGTAGGGCGTTGGGGTGGGGCGTGGGGGTAAATGGGGGCGGGTTGGGCGGTTTTGGGGGCAATATTGGTGGTTTTGGCGGGCTATTGAGAGGATTTGGGGGAGCGGTGTTTGGAGTTGGGCATCGGACGGGCTCGTGGTTCGACCCGACAGAGGCGGACCTACGGCAGTTCACCATGAGCGGGACTTGAGTGGTTGGATAGTTAAATGGTAAGGATGGATGGAGGGATAAGCCAAGTAGGACGTGCCACTGGGGAGCAGCGTCGGCGATGGCGACAAGGTCCCGGGAATCCGGATGTCGCCCTTTCCCGTGCTGTCAAACCAGATGGACGATTTCGACGTTGCCCCAGTGTTTTTGCAGGTGCTCGGCGAGCAGCCGACGGTGGCAGCGGTCGGGAGTAGGTTCGCTGCAGAGGAGGCAACTGTCGGCGATTATATCCCGGGGGATGGCGGCATGAATCAGACGGCGCTGAATCTGCGCGGTGTATATGGGCACGTACTCGTCCCACGTGATCCGCTTGCCACGGTAGCCGTCCAGCAGTTCGTCGGTGGGAGCGAGGCGTGGCAGATGGATGTAGTCCATCCCGCATAGTTCGCGGAGGAACCAAGGGAGATCTTGCTTTTTGGAGAATCCGGCCAGGCCGGAGGTGTTGCGCCGCCGGATGTCCACCACGCGCTTGGCGCCGGACTCTCGGAGGAGACCGAAGAACTGGGCGGCGGACTTGCGGGTGAAGCCGATGGTGTAGAGCTTCATCGCGCGGGTTCCCATTCGTCGCAGCGGATCAGCAGGTTGATGAGCGTCTCAGGCGGATGGTTGCGATGCCCGACGGTGAGAATGGGGTGCAACGACATCACTTGCAATCAGGCGATGTTAGACTGCCGCGTGGGATTGGCCCTGCGCATCGCGTGTGGATTCTACGGCCACGAAGTACGACGCCGGATAGAGGTAACCCGCTTCCGTCTCGTCGATGACACGTATGAGGCCGTGCTGCGCGGCTTCTTCGTCCGGTGTCGTGCGATAAGTTTTTTGCACTGTCAGTGAGGCTTGATACCCATCGCTGTTGACGCAGGTGACCTGTTCAGCGCTCATGAGGCAGCAACTCCATTCCGGCGACGCAACCGCCGCCCTTCTTGCGGGAGTTGGCAAGACAGACGATGCGCTTGACGGTGGAGGCGGCGTTCATATCGGCGGCAGGCGTGAAAAGCGGTTGGCTGAAAATGGCATACCGTTGAGCTGCTCAATTTGCCGCCTCTGTTGCCGCTTTTTGCGCCAGTTCGCGACGATACCGGGCTTCCATCCTGAGCCAGACATCTGCCCCAAGGCTGAATTCGCGTCCAAAGAGAGCAGCCAAGTCTGCGTCAATCGGGGCGCTGCCTTTTATGACGCCCGCGACAAGTTCCTCTGGCAGCGAGTGTTGCCGGGCGAACTCGGCCGGAGTCAAGCCTTTGCTCTCGAGGTGATCCTCCAAGACGTACCCAGGGGGAGTTGCGTAGTCAGGGCGATATGGGTAGGTTCCCTCTGTCATCTCCGTGCCTCCCGTCAGTGATAGTCTATCACCGCGGTGATGACGATGGCGGTTACCAAATCGGTATCAATGCCGCCATCGGGACGCCTCGGGATCGGATCGTGGTCAGGCACAAATACCAAGCGGTATGGCTGGCCGATATCAACGGCGTATTGCTCATCGCGGTTCTGCGTGAGTTGATGCCGACGTTCCGGCGGAGCTGTCGGAACCCGCGAAAGCGTCTCAGCCGCTTCAAAACCGAGCAACCGTGCTCTGATGGCCCTTGCTCGGCGAGGCCCATACTCCCTGGTCAGGTTCCTTTCGGAGTTGAAAATCCTATGGAGTCTGCCCGTGCCCAAGCTTATTTCCATTATCGATCGCCGCTATCGCTATCCAACGTTATTGGATAACTTTGTCCAACAACGCGATCGCCGCCTGCAAATATGCCGTCGCCGCTCCAACGTTCAGCACGTCGTCTGCGTCGCGCAGGCGGCCTTCGGCGTCGATGCTGACGTTGGCCCATCGGGGCAGCAGGGGTGAGAGCAGTTCATCGGTGTTGCCGGCGTGCAGGCCGCCGGCGACGACCAGGCCCAAACCCGGCGCGGCGACGGCGAGAGCATCGAGGTATTCGGCGGAACGTGCTGCGTCCAGCGGGAGGCCCAGACCCTCCGAAGCGTCCACCAACACGTCGGTTACTATGCCCGTGTACTCGGCGCAACGTTGGGCCAGTTGGATTGGGTCCCCATCCACGGATGCCATGGCCTCGCGGCCGGCTTGCAAGACAATCCTGCGCGGGTGGCTGCGGTTTAGAAACTCGATGAGCGACGCAGGGTCGGGCCAGGGGACGCCGCGGGTGGCGTTGATCTGGACGCCGTAGCAGTTCCGGCCGCCTACGTCCATCGCACGGGTCAAGGCATCCGTTAGGTTGACACCGGCTCTTGGCCTGTAATGCACCAGATTCAGGCAGCGCGGGTCGTCGGAGAATACGCCCGCGATGTCGTCAGGCGGAGGGCAGCGGTTGGGCGCATCGCTGGGTTCGCCGGACAGCAGGGCGTTGCTGAGCAGCACGCCGCACATGAGGAGACGCTCCGGTTCAGTCGGCAGGGCGGCGACTACCCCGGCGACTTCGGCGGGCGTGGTGAATCCGGTGATTCCGATGTAGGGGGTTTTCAAATCGGTAGGCACGATATACTCGCGATGGTGTGGTTTGAGAACCGGCGCATCCATCCACCCGCCAGAGGCGGACCTACGGCGGCTCAGGATGAGCGGGGTATGGGTTTTGGATCGGCGCGACAGACAAGGGGGCGAATGATTATTCGCCCCTACAGTTCACCACGAATTTCATTCCGCCGTTGTTGCTGATAATTTTCATCCGGCGAGGCCCAACTGCTCGGCGGCCATCTGGCGGAGGAGGTACTTCTGGACCTTGCCGCTGGAGGTCATGGGATAGTCGTCGACGACCAGCAGGTGGCGGGGGATCTTGAAGCTGGCCATCTTGCCCCGGCAGTAGGCATCCAGGTCGGCATCCGTGATGACCTGTCCCGGCTCGATGACCACGCAGGCGCAGGCAACTTCGGACAGGCGCGGGTCGGGCACGCCGATGACCTGGGCCTTGCTGATGGCGGGGTGTTCGAGCAGGAAAGCCTCCACCTCGGTGGGGTCGACGTTCTCGCCGCCCACTTTGAGCATGTCCTTGTAGCGGCCCAGGAACCGGACGCTGCCGTCGTCGCGGATGGTGGCGACGTCGCCGGTGTGGAACCAGCCATCGTCGTCAATCGCCTCGGCGGTGGCCTCGGGTCGCTTGTAGTACCCCTGCATGGTGGCGTAGCCGCGCACGCACAACTCGCCCATTGTGGACGGCGGCAGCATCTCGCCGGTGTCGGGATCGATAACCTTGAACTCGTATCCGGGGAGCGGGTGGCCGCTCTCCACGCAGCGGTCGTCGGTGGGCGCGTCCAGGAAGGTGCGGGTCGCCCCGACGCCCACTTCGGTCATTCCCCAGGCCGACAGGGTGGGACAGAACTTTTCCTGGGCCAAACGTGCTACCGGCTCGCTGCTAGCCATGCCCACGGCGAGGAGGATGGTGCGCAGGCTGCTGCGGTCGGTGTTGTCCACGTCAGGATGATGACACAGGTCGTAGAAGTGGGCATCAAATCCGTCCATCACCGTGGCCTGTTCGGACTCGATGAGGCGCAGGGTTTCGCCGGCGTCGAACATGGTGGTGAGGACGACGCGCGCGCCCGCAACCCACGACATCAGCGGGCCTTCGTAGAGGCCGAAGCAGTGGAACAGGGGCAGGTACATCAGGATCACGTCGCGGGATGACATGCCCATGCGGTTGGCGGCGTCGGTGATGGTGCGGATGGGGTTGTGACAGTGCATCACGCCCTTGGGGAAACCGGTGGTGCCCGAGGTGTACATCAGCAGGAAGGTGTCGTCGGGGCTGACGGTTGATTCGCGCTGGGCAAGTTCGCTGGCGGGCACCTCGTCGGCGCCGGCGACCAATGCGTCCCAGCCGATGGCGCCGGCGGGCCGTTCGTCGCCCACGATGATGACGTTGCGGAGGGCAGGGAAGGCGGCGGGACGGATCGCCGACGGGTTGCCGGAGTCGATTTCGGGGGCTACCTCGCGGAGCATGTCCAGGTAACTCACTGGGCCGGAGCGGTCCATCAGGATCAGGGCGGCAGAGTCGGAGTGGTTGACCAGGTACTCCATGTCGCCGGTGCGGAAGCGGGTGTTGATGGGCACCAGGATGGCTCCGATCTTGGCGACGGCTCCGAACAGGAACAGCCATTCAGCGCGGTTGGGCATCCAGATAGACGCCTTGTCTCCCGGCTGGATGCCCAGGTTGATCAGGGCTCGGGCGACGCGGTCAACGTCGTCGCGGAACTCATCGAACGTCCAGCGCTGGCCCTGGTACATGAGGGCTTCGCGGGGGCCGAAACGGTCGGCGGCCTGGTTCAGCAGGTCGCCAAGGGTCTGCTTGTCAAACCAGTCGGGCATGGTGTGGGGCCACCTCCTAAACGTACCTGATCAGATTGAACGGGTGGGACGAAACCGACGGGATCGCTAACCGAATATCTCGTTGAGTTCAATGACTAGGCCCGGTAGCAGCGGCGTGGCCAGCGTATCCGTGCGGCCATAGACGCCAATTGGCACGAATCGCCCGCCTTGCAGCCGAAGCACTTCAACGGTTTGAATTAGCGGATCTGCCCGCCAGTATTCCAGCACACCGAACAGGGCGTAAAGCTCCTGTTTAACACCACCGTCGCGGTCCTCAGTTGATGGAGAGGCAATCTCAATTACGAGGTCGGGCGCGCCCTGGATATTGGCTTCTCCGATGATGTGCGTTCGGGCCGCCGACACAAACAACAGGTCAGGTTCTAGTACGTTGGTTTCTGAGAAGTACACGTCCGTTGGAGCCATGAAGACTTCCCCCAATCCGTTGGCGTCAACGAAGAGCGACATCCGCACGCCAAAATTACGTGACACTCGTTGGTGTGCGATGGACGGCGCGGCCGCAATAATCAGTTCACCGTTAATGAGTTCGTATCGCTCATCGTCGGATGTCAACAGGTAGTCCGCGTATGTGTATTGGCCCTGTTGGGTTGGCGTGACCATGATCCGCCCTCCTGACGGTGTGGCGCCATTGTAGCAAAGGGAAAGGTGACGCTGAACGCTACTGCCGCCTCGCGTCTCGAATCATGCCCATGTCCTGCGGTACAAACCAGGCGAATTCGCGCATATCGTCCCGTGGGCCGTCGCTGTGCTCCGCCAGCCCGTTCAGACGCTGGTACAACTCATCCACCTGTTGGACCGTTAGTGATGCGGGGTCTGGAAATTCGTAGAAGCTGCCGTCCCGGTATTCTTCGTGCAGACGCCGCATCCACTCGTGCAGGTGTCCCTCGGTATATGCCCAGATGATGCGGGAATCGTCAGTCATGATTGGCGCCTAACGCCTTTAGCTCCGGCATTACTTCGGCGGCGAAGAGGCGCATGCTGGACTCGGCCATGTCGTAGGGCATGGCGGCGTAGCTGAACGCGCCGACGTAGGTATCGTGGCCGGTGCGCTCGCGGATCTGCAGGATTTTCTCGTAGCACTGCTCGGGCGTGCCCCAGACCTGGAGGTTGACGAAGAAGTCCACCACCTCGTCGTCGCCGTAGTCGAACATCTTCTCGGCGACCTTGCCGTAGTATTCGTAGCCTTTGATGTCCTTGTGGTGATCGGCCTTGAACTGGTAGTGGTCCATGACGGTGTGCCAGTAGCCCCCGATGTAGCGACGGGCCATGTCGCGAGCGTAGTCGGCATCCTCGTGGCAGAAGGTCCAGCAGGCGACTACGGGCGCCGGCGGGCCGTTTGCGCCGTCGGTTCCCCGGTGGCTCTCGTCCCAGGCGGTGCGGTAGTTGGACAGGTCGCGCTCGACCTCGTCCCACGGCTTCTGCGGGATAACCAGCATCCCGACCCCCAACTGGGCCATGATGCGGCTGCTTTCGGGAGAGATGGCCGCGGCGTAGGTCCGGTCGCGGAACGTGCGGAACGGGTTGGGCCGGATCTCCCGGCGGGGCTGCTTGATGTACTCGCCATCGAACTCGCAGAACCCTGACTCCAAGCCGGCCAGCAGGCACTCGGCGGACTCGATGAAGCGGGTGCGGGACTCGTTCATGTCGATGCTGAAGCCGTCGTACTCCACCTTGGCGAGGCCGCGGCCCACGCCCAGTATGAACCGCCCATCGCTGAGGTTGTCCAGCATGGACACCTGCTCGGCCACGCGCATGGGGTCGTGCCACGGCAGGACGCAGACCATGCTGCCGAGTTGCATGTCGGTGGTGCGGCCGGCCATGTAGGTGAGGAACTGCAGCACGTCGGGACACATGGTGTAGTCGGTGAAATGGTGCTCAACGCCCCAGATGGACTGGAAACCCAGTGGCTCAGCCAGGTCGGCCAAGCGCAGTTCCTCGCGATAAACCTGGTAATCGGAGGTGAACTTGGCGGGGTTCTGGAAGATGGTGGCGGCGCCTACGTGCATGATGTTTCCTTATCCTTCGTCGTTGGCTTTTTCAGGGGATTTGGCCGGCAGGATTTCGTCGGGATCGAAGCCCATTTCTTCCAGGCGAGCGCGAGCTTCGTCCAGCCGAGCTTCCGCTTCGGCTTGAGCGGCATCGTGGGCTTGCTGCAGCCCTTGTTTCCGTCCCTGCTCCAAAAGCCGCTGCTTCTGTGGTTCTAGGAGATGGCGGTTGAGAAATTCTGCTAACACCATGATGCCTCCAACAAGTTCTGCAATTCCGTCGAATAACGGTTTTGATATTCCATATGTTACTCCAAATATGGTCAGGCCGATTATTGACCTGTCGGCGTTGTCCAGACCACCGACCGCGTTCGTCGTATACCAATACAGCGCTCCGAAAATTCCAACGAACGCGCATAACTTCAGCGTTTTAATTGTAAAACGTTTCAATTCGCCGCGCGCACCTTATCGGGGGCGCAGGCGTGCATGACGGCCTGGGTTGAGGCGATTTCGGAGCGGGCGGCGATGACGCGGACCAGGGCTACGTCCAGGCCCTCGGCCAGCTTGGCGAAGGCGGCGGCGGCTCCGTCGGGCTTGCCGTAGTAGCCGACCGCCAACAGCGCTTCGGACGGGTAGGCATTGGCTACGGCGTCCATGTCGCCACCCTCGCGGCGGATGGCGTCGGCGCCGGCCAGTTCTTCGGTGTAGCCCATGCGCTCGAAGTGGGCGCGGTAGCCGAACTGGCGCTCACGGTCGGTGGGGACTGCTGCGCCAAGCGGATAGCCGAGGCAATTCTTGGCGAAGGCCAGGCGGGCGACGTCCTCGTCGTCATCTACGCAGATGCGAATGTACTCCACCACCTTGACTTCGGACGGGTCGCGACCCACCCGCTCCGCGCCTTCTGCGATGCGGTCGCGGCTCCATGCGATCTGCTCCGGCGTGCACCAATTGAGGCACACGCCGTCGGCGATCTCGCCGGCCAGCCGCAACATCTCTGGGCCGAGCGTGCCGAGGTACACCGGCGTGTTGGGTGCGGGCCGGATGGCCATGCGGATGTTGTTGTAGTTGATGTACTCGCCCTGGTGGCTGACGCGGTCGCCGTTGACCAGTCCCTTGACGGTGGTCAGATAGTCGCGCATGAGGTTCAGCGCGGAGACGCGGGGGAACCCAAGGTCGCGGCGATTGGCGGGTCGGTACGCGCTGCCGGCCCCGATGCCCATGATGAACTTGCCGCCGGTCTGCTGGCTGAGGGTGCCGCCGGACATGGCAAACCCGATGGGCGTGCGGTACATCACGGGGGAAACACCGATGCCAGTGGTGAGACCGCCTTCAACCACGTCGCAACTGGCCTGCCAGCGTCGGGCGCATACCTGGAACGAATCGGTGCCGATGTTCTCGGGCGTCCAGATGCTCTCGTAGCCGAGCTGCGCGGCCTCGCGGGCCAGGTTTGCCTGGTCGTCCCAGTTCATGCCCAGGGTGTGGTCAAGTCCGACGCCGATTTCCATTGCGTTCCTCCTGCGGAAATTCATTTATGTACGAATTTGGGCACGATTTTACCACGCAGGTGATCTTATCCCGTGAGCTAACCGACCAGCGGTTCGATCTTGCTACGTCTGTGGACGAACGGGCCAGATCCAGGTCGTACATACGCTGAAGGTTCAACCAATATTCCGGCGTTGTGCCCAACGCTTTACCAATCCGCAGCGCGGTGTCGGCCGTGACGGAACGGTTGCTGCGTACGATTTCGTTGATACGACGCGGGGGCGTGCCGATAGCTTTGGCTAGGCGATATTGGGTGATGCCGAGTTCTTCGAGTATTTCCGCAAGATGCTCACCGGGATGAATTGGGGCGATTGTGGACATTTCGCAATCCTCAATGGTAGTCGGTGATCTCTATCTGCGTGGCGCCATGCTCGTCGCTCCACCGAAAGCAGACTCGCCACTGGTCGTTAATGAGAATGCCGTACTGTCCTTCTCGATCACCCCTTAGCCGTTCCAAGCGGGGGAGGGAGGCAACCTAAGATCAGACGGCCTAGTCGCGGCGACCACCCTTTGGTGCCGCATTCGCGCTCTCCGTTGGATGTCGGGCGGGAGTTGTCTGACGAACAATCCCCTGAAGACCCATTCGGTTTCGCGATCGGCGAACTGCACGATGAAAAAATAATAACGCAGCGCGATAGTAGTGGAAAACCTGAACGTTTCGCCTGCGCACCACGCTCGTCTCGGTAGTGTCCAAATGGCCCCGAACCGCCGGTGCTATAATCGGCGCCGCTTCGCGAGGGAGGGTTTACGTAGTTGGCCAGATTGGTCTCGAGTACGGGACTGGGCGGGCGGGCGAGCGATACTTTCGGCTCGTTCCGAACCCGCGATTTTTCGCTGGTCTGGGTGTCGGCGAACATCGCCATGGTCGGGCGGCAGATGGAGATCATCGCCGTGCTGTGGCTGGTGCTGGAGCTGACCGGCGACCCGCTGCTGGTTGGACTGGCCGGTGGGTCGGCTCTCGGCCTGGCTTTTCTGTCTGTGTTCGCCGGCGCGGTGGTGGATCGGCTGCCGCGTCGCGTGCTGATGGCGGGAGGGCAGTTCATCGCTGCGGCGCTGGCGTTCGTCCTGATGCTGCTCTTCCTGATGGATGGCCTGAAGGTTTGGATGATCTTCGTGATCATCATCGGAGGCGGTGCCTTCCGTACCATCGAACTGCCGGTGACCAACGCGCTGCTGATCGACACGGTCCCACGGGAACGTCTCACCAACGCAGTGGCGATGCTGGGCTTCGGCCAGAACCTCACGCAGTTCGTTGGCCCGATTGCCGCCGGATTCCTGTACACCCCCCTGACGCCGGCCGGCCTGTTCGGGTTCATAGGCGCGCTGTACGTGCTTGGTGGCGTGCTGGCCCTGATGGTGCGCACCCGCAACATCACCGTGGGCAACACCACGCCGCGGGAGGTAATCATCGGAGTGGCCGCCGGCTTGCGCCACGTGTGGCAGCGCAAGGAACTGTTCATGGCGCTGCTCATCGCCGCCATGTACAACGTTACGGGGTTCCCGTTCAGCACCGCTCTCATGCCGATTTTCGCCCATGACACGCTGATGGGAGGCGTCGAGGCGCTGGGGCTGCTGAACGGCGCGATGGGGGCCGGCGCGGTGCTTGGCGCCTTGGTGGTAGCTGGTTTGGGCAACCTGCGGCGTCAGGGATGGTGGCTGGTCTGGGCGGTCAACGGCGGCTGGCACGGCTCTATGATCATTTTCGCCGTCGCGGTGATGACGCTGCCCGGGTTGCTGCCGTACGGTTTAGTTCTGGCGATCGCAATGGCCATCAAGGTGATGACGGGCATCGGCCGTTCGGTGTCGCTGGTGCTGGTGATGACGCTGCTGATGGGCAACTCGGATCCTGAGTATCGGGGACGCATGGGCGGCATGCGCGTTCTGGCGATCCAGGCGCACTTTCCGGCCAGCGCGCTGAACGGGTGGATGGTCACGCAGATCGGCGCGCCGATGACTGCGCTGTCGCTGGGGGTCGCCGGATCGGTCGCGGTTTTCCTGTGCCTGCTGTCGCGGCGGTTGCGGGAGGCGTGACGACCCCAATCGCCAGCGTGTCAAGCCCGCGAGGGTTCGGCGGCGGGATCAGTCCGACTGGAGAGCCCGTGGCGCATCGCGAGTCCCGCTGCGCTCAGGGCAATGCCGGAGACGCTGACGACGACCAGGGACAATTGGAGGTCTCCGGTTAGTTGCTGGATAGCACCTGCTATGAGCGGTCCCACGGCGATGCCTGCGGAACTAGACATCTGGATGAACGACAGGCTCACCGCGATTTCCCGGGGCCTGATGCCCGGCAGGTGGAACGGCGTCGAATAAAGCACGGGCCAGAACCCGAACGCCGCGCCGTTGATGAACGAAACGACCAGCAACAACGACAGTGAGCCGGTCATGGTCATGGCAACAAAGGTCACCGCTATCACGACCCCGTTTACCAGCAGGATGGCGCGACCTCGATCGTACGTGGTTGCCACCCAACCAAGGCCCAGGCCGCTGATCCCGCCGGCGAGTATCCCCAGCGCGAGTATCGCGCCTGACCAGACCAGGGGCGTTGAGTACGTGTCCAGCATGAAGGTTGGGTAAAAACTCAGGAAAGCAGACCAGGCCGCGGTCGGTCCGACGAATCCGAAGCCGGCGATCCACAGGTCGCGGTGCCGCAATGTGCCTTTCAGCACGTTCACGTCCTGGGCACCCAACTGCCCACGGTACTCCGTCGTTACCCGTTCGCGCCCGAGTATCATCCACACCACGGTGAAGACTCCGAACAGGGCTACGAAGGACAGCAGCGTGGCCCGCCAGTTGTCGCCGAGGGCGGCGAAAATAAACGGCGATGCGGCGATGCCGCCGCCGACGACCAGCCCGAACATGGCGTTGGAGATGCTGTTCAGCAGCACCACCTGGCGCGAGGGAAACCACTGCTGGGTCAAGAACGCCCGGGCCGGCTGGCGCGCTATGATGGTGATTCCGAAGGCCACGCGCCCCAGGATCAGCAACGCGAAACCGGGAGACAGGGCCTGAGCCAGCAGGAACAGCGTGCCCAGAACCATCGTAACGGTGGTGAGAATCTTGGGCGCGAACCGCGACGCCCACCAGCCCACGGGTATCGCCAGCGTGAGGTTGCCCCAATAGGCGGCGGACCCCAGCATCCCCTGCTGGAACGGCGAAAGGCTCAGCTCCGCGCTGATGGCGGGCATCAGGATTCCGATGGTGGAGATGATCATGAAGGCGACCACGCTGGCGGTCAGCCAGATGCCCATTACCACCCAGCGGTAGCCCGCGGCGGTTTCCGACGATGTTGGGGCGGAGACGGTGCTCATTGCGATGATTCTGGTCGCTGGTCGGTCAATATACGTTGGTCTTGCTCAGTCTGATGGCTGGTGCAGTGTATTCCCACGTGAACTCCGAGACAATCGGCAAAGAGAGCGAGATTCTTTCGCTTTGCAGACGTTAGGCGGAAATCGATCTGACACTGTTCGTTGACCGCGCCGGCAACGGGGCAATAGAATCGGGCTGACTAGCAGAGATCCAACGAACGACGGCAGACGCATACGGAGGGAACGCTATGACTACGCCGGTTATTCCTACGGAGGAACAGGTATTGGGGTGGTTCGATTCGCTGAGCAACTGGGGACGCTGGGGCGATGACGACGAACTGGGCACGCTGAATTTGATCACCGACGCAAAGCGCAAAGAGGCCGCCGGCCTGGTTACGGAGGGTGTATCCGTCACGTGCTCGCGGTTGCTGGTGCCGGAGATGGCGCCGGACGTTACCAGCATCCCGCCGCTGCATTACATGGTGTCCACCGGCGAATCTGCCCCTTCGGAGGGCGGCGGCGGCGCCAGCGATTTCCTGGGGGTGTCGTTTCACGGCCTGACCGTGACCCACCTGGACAGCCTGTGCCACCAGTTCTGGAACGGCAAGATGTACAACGGCAAGGACGCCGGCCTGATCAACAATGCCAACAAGGCGGGCGCCGGCGCTGTCGACAACGTGAAGCACGGGGTCATCACTCGTGGCGTGCTGCTGGACATCACCGCGGTGAAGGGCAAGGACTGGCTGGATGCCGCCGAGCCTGTGTTCACTGCCGACCTGGAAGCGGCGGAGGAAGCCCAAGGTGTGCGCGTGACCGAGGGCGACGCGCTGTGCATCCGCCTGGGCTGGTACCAGCGCCGTCAGGAGGTGGGGCCGCCTACCGCCGCAGAGGGCCGGCCCGGCCTGCACGCTGAGACGCTGCCCTGGCTGCGCGAGCGCGGTGTCTCCATCGCCGCGTGCGATGCTTCGTGGGACGTCGCGCCAAGCGAATACCCTTACGTCGGCCTGCCGATCCATAAGGTTGGCATCGTGGGAATGGGCCTGTGGCTGATCGACGCGGCCAACTTCGATGAATTGGCGCCGGTATGCAGGCGGCTCAACCGGTGGGAGTTCATGTTCACCGTCGCGCCGCTGCGGTGGCACAACGCCACGGGTTCGCCCGTGAACCCGCTCGCCACGTTCTGACGGGGAGTTACCATGTCGGATATCCCAGTTTTGTCAGCCGACGATACGGTCGCCAACCGAAAGGTGTGGGCGGATTGGCTGCGTCGCCCTAATTGGAACCGCGTGCCCGACCGGGAGGGTGATGTGCGCGATTGTCATACCCCGTGGGACGTGGGCATATTCCTGGCCGACGAGCACTGGCCATCCGTCGAGTCTGTGACGGCCAGCGACGAGTACGAATACGAAGAGGATGTGGAAGAGGCCATCATGAGCCTGTGCTTCGGCTTGAGGGGCGAGCCACGTGACATCGATCCGGCGGACCTGCCCGAGCGGGTCCGCAACCGGATACTGATGGCAGCCAGGGCGGCCGGCAGCGCGCCTGACTCCGACAGCATCATGTGGAATCTTGATAAGAACTCGATCGCGGAATTGATCGATGAGGACGAATGGAGCCTGGTGATCATCTCGTCCTGCCTGATCAGCATGTGGGAGCATGATCAATCCCCAATGAGTGGCGCCATCATGAGCCCGCCGGACGTGGCGCGGCTGGTGGCCGACATACTGGACGCGGCTCCGCCGTCGCTGCTGGCATCCCAATCGGGTTGATCCGACCACAAATTGGGCAGCAGCAATCTGGTAAGATCGGAGTAGAGTTGGCACCAAGGGGGCCAACGAAGATGAACATCAAAACAATTGCGATTACGGTCATTTGTATGTTGACCGCTTCTGCTTTGACTCTACTTCTTATGTATGCCCTGTTCCGGTTGGGCTATAACCCAGTCCCGGGCGCTTTAGGACACATCATGCGAGTCAACGCAGCGAATATAGTCGCCACGGCAACCGTCTTGGCAGTGGTCATCACTTTGCTGGCTATAGTTGGTACTGGGATATTCAGGTTGGGAGAACTCTCTACCCGGGTAGAGCAAATCTCTAACGAGGTCGAGCAGTTGCCAACTCGCGAGGAAGTCAGAATTCTTGTAGCCGAGGAAATTCGACGCAGCAACCAGCAATTGTTTCACGCACTTGCCAATCATACTCACGACCGGGACGGTAATGCGGTTTTCACCGTGTCGCCTCTCTAACGAGGTCGAGCAGTTGCCAACTCGCGAGGAAGTCAGAATTCTTGTAGCCGAGGAAATTCGACGCAGCAACCAGCAATTGTTTCACGCACTTGCCAATCATACTCACGACCGGGACGGTAATGCGGTTTTCACCGTGTCGCCAGGCTCGGAACCCACCGGCACCAACCCAAACCCGCGGATGCCGGCTCAATGACCAGCGACGACTAAGGCCCCGGCCTGCTGGCTCCATACCGGGTGCTGGATCTCACCGATGGACGGGGCCTGCTGTGCGGCAAGATGCTGGGGGACCTCGGCGCGGATGTGGTGCAGGTGGAGCCGCCGGGAGGCAGTCCGGCGCGTCGCGTGGGGCCTTTCTATAAGGATGAGCCGGGCGCAGAGCGCAGCCTGTTCTGGTGGGCCTACTGTGCCAACAAGCGGGGCATCACGCTGGACATTGCTAGGAGCGACGGAGCAGCGCTGCTCCGTCGCCTAGTCGCCAACGCCGACTTTCTGATTGAGTCGGCAGATCCCGGACGCATGGCGTCGCTGGGATTGGGTTACGCGGATTTGCAGGCGATCAATTCTCGGCTGGTGATGGTGTCCATCACGGCATTCGGGCAGGACGGGCCTTACGCCGACTACCAGGCGTCGGACATCGTGGGCATGGCGTTGGGCGGCTTCATGCACCTGACCGGCGACGGCGACCGACCGCCGCTGCGGGTCAGTATGCCCCAGTTCTACCAGCACGGCAGCGCCGCGGGGGCTGCCGCCGCTATGATCGCCCACACCCACCGGCAGCTCACCGGCGAGGGCCAGCACGTGGACGTATCTTGTCAGCAGGCGGTGGCGCGGACGCTGGCACACGCACCGCAGTACTGGGACCTGGAGCAGACCATCCTGCGCCGGATGGGCGCGTACCGGGAATCGGCCGGCGGCACGTTCACGCGCATCAACTGGCCGTGCAAGGATGGCTACGTGAATTTCCAGCCGGGCGGCGGTACCGCGGGCGCGGCGCGCAGCGTGCGTTCGATGCTGGCGTGGATGACCGAGGAGGGCATGGGCAGCCCCGAGTTGGACGCCGTTGACTGGGAAGAACTGGGCTACGGCACCGCCCGAGCCGAGATCATGGAGCTGACCGTCGCAGCCGTCGCCCCGTTCTTCATGACTCACACGCGCAACGAGCTGGCCGACGGCGCGTTGGAACGGCGCATCCTGCTGTTCCCGGTGGCGACGCCGTCGGACATACTGGCGCACCGGCAGCTGGCAGCGCGGGACTATTACGACCGTATCGAGCACGACGACATCGGCGAAACCGTTACGTATCCGGGCCATTTCGTCAAGGATATGCAGGACGCGCAACGTGTGGGCATACGCCGGCGCGCGCCGCATGTGGGTGAGCACAACCGGGAGATCCTCGGCGGCGAGTTGGGCCTGAACGACCGCGACCTGGGGCGGCTGACTGAGCTGGGCGTAATCTAGCTAATTTTCATGGATGCACAGGATATACAGGATTCCATTTTTATCTTGTGCATCCGGTATATCCATGAAAAATCGCTTTTGGAGTTAAGTTGATGGCGGATTTGCCGTTGGACGGGCTGAAGGTGCTGGATTTCTGCTGGGTTGCGGTGGGACCGATGACCACCAAGTACCTTTCGGAGTACGGGGCCACCGTGCTACGTGTGGAGTCGAGCAAGCGCCCCGAAACGTTGCGGCGGGCCGGGCCTTTCGCCGGTGGAGAGTCCGGCATCAACCGGTCCGGCTATTTCGCCAACTACAACGCCAACAAGTACGGGCTGTCCATCGACATGGGTCACCCGAAAGCGCCAGATTTGATCCTGAGGATAGCCGAGTGGGCCGACGTGATTACGGAGAATTTCACACCCGGCACGCTGGAACGGTGGGGTCTGGGTTACGACGAGCTGAGCAGGGTCAACCCGCGCATCGTACTGTTCAGCGCGTCCATGCTGGGGCGCGACGGGCCGATGCAGACGCAGCCGGGATTCGGCGCGGTGCTGTCGTCGCTGGCCGGCTACACCAACATCATCGGCTGGCCCGACCGGGGGCCGGTGAACCCCTACGGCGCGTACACCGACTTCGTTTGCCCCAAGTTTGCGGTGGCGGCGATCCTGGCCGCCGTGGACCGGCAGCGAGCGACGGGTCGAGGGACGCACCTGGACATGTCCCAACTGGAGACCAGCCTACACTTCGGCGGGCCGATGTTGCTGGACGCCGCCGTCAACGGTCGTGAGCCGGAACTGGTGGGCAACCGTCATCCCGCTGCGTCGCCCCACGGGGCGTATCCATGCTCTCCCGATGCCAATGGCGAGACCGACCGCTGGATCGCCATCGCCGCGTTCACCGACGAGCAGTGGGCTAGGCTGCGGGACGAGATGGTCAAGGATGGCGTGGCCGACGTGCAATCGGGCGAGTTCCGCACCTTCCGTGTTCGGAAGGCCCACGAGGATAAGCTGGACGGTATCATGGCCGGCTGGACGGTGAACCACGACCGGCACGATCTGATGCGACGACTTCAGGCGGTTGGAGTGCCGTCCGGCGTGGTCAACGACACACGCGACCTGTTCCAGGACGAGCAGTTGCGCCACCGCGAGCATTTCACCTGGCTGGACCATCCGGAGATGGGTCCATACGCCACTGATTACACCGAATCGCACCTGTCGGCGACGCCGGGACGTTTGGACCGGCCGGCTCCGCTGCTGGGTCAGGACACCGAGTACGCGTTGCGGGAGATCGTCGGGTTGAGCGCGGAGGATTACCTGGAGTTGGAGGAGGCCGGGGCGTTGGAGTGAGCCTGCCCATCATGCCGTTACCGCTAGAGTTCGCGATAGCAGGGCCACCCGTTTCGCAGCAGGTGCGCCGTCGGGCTAGATTGCAGGCATGGATACAACAAGTGCGCGAAAGGGCGGTTACATATTGGGGCAGCGAACCGCCTTCCTCCGAGCCGGTGATGGTCAGCATAACGTACTTCTTTGACAGGGTGGATTTCGACGTTGATAATATCCCTAAACCCATCTTGGACGCTTTGAAAGAGCTGGTTTACGTTGACGATCGTCAGGTTACTGACCTGATTTGCCGCAAGCGACGCCATTCCGATGACTTGGTATTGGATATGGGTTTGTTGCCTATCGGCGATTCGATTCTCACCCATGGCCAGTTCCTTGTTATACAAGTAAGCGACCGCCCCGTTGCAGAGGTTCTCTTGTGAACAACGATCTGAGTGTTGCGGAAAAGCAGTTTGCGGACATCAAAGCGGCAGAATACCGGGCGAAAGGCTACGAAGTATCTCAGGAGGCCCCACTGGAGTTTCTGCCCGGTTATCGCGCCGATTTGTTGGTCCAAATGGGCGATGAAACTAAGGTGATTGAGATCAAAACTCGTCCATCGCTGGTTGCTAATCCTTACCTCCGTGAATTCAAACGCATCATTGATGCGAGGCCAGGGTGGAGTTTCGAACTACTACTGGTGGGTGATCCGGAAAGCTTGGATATTACCGCGACGGTTCAGCCGTTAGACGAGCCGGGGATCATAAGCCGATTGGCACTAGTGTCCACGGCACTTGACGCCGGCTTTACAGATGGAGCGTTTTTGCTCGCTTGGTCGGCCGCAGAAGCCGTGATCAGAATGTTGGTCTCGGCAGAGGGAGTTACGATTGAACGTGCCACCGACCCAGCATATATTCTGGGTATGGCGGTGGCCCACGGCGCTATCTCCAGGGATCAATACGATAAGTTAACCGAATTCATGCAATATCGGAATGCCATCGCCCACGGGTTCGAGGTTACGGATTTTGGCGGACGCCAGGTCACTGAGTTGGTTGCTACAATCACATTGCTCTTGAACAAATGCCACGAACCGGTCATCAACGTCGGTGCGGATGTGTAAACAGCCGCGCAGGAGTCGACCGAACGCGACACTTGCGTGCGACGGTACTCAGGACGCATTTCATCGGAGATTGATCGCGAACGCGAGCAATCGCGGTCTTGATGTCGGGAAATGGTTCAAGTCAGGGAAGCCAACATTGGGGACGCCGCAGGTATAGCGCGGGTTCGGGCGGAGAGTTGGCGCGCTGCGTACCGGGGCATCGTGCCCGATGAATTCCTGGACGCGATCGACGTTACCGAGTGGGCCGAGCGACAGCGGCGGAATATGGAGAACGAGCCCGCCGGACTGGTCGCGTTCGTCGCAACCATTCAGGGAGAGGTGGTCGGTTGGGCAGCGTGTGGTCGGAATCGCGAGAAAGATACGGCATACGCTGGCGAGCTTTTCACCGTTTACCTGTTGCCCGCCCATTGGCGTCGCGGTATCGGTCGTCTGTTGATGAAAGCGGCCGTGCAATCGTTGATCGAGCAGGGGATGGATTCCATGATCCTTTGGGTGTTGGCAGAGAACTGGCCGGCGCGGCATTTCTACGAGGCGTTGGGCGGGCAGTACGTCAGCGAACGCGGAATCGAGATCGGCGGGGCGTGCCTGCGCGAAGTTTCGTACGGGTGGGGCGATTTGAGCCCGTTGGTGGGTCCATCCTGATGCCAGGCAAATCACGCTCAGGACCTTCAGGATCCTGATTGCCGATGTTGTGGCCGATCATTCTGTTGGGTCAGGTAGTCTGGGCGGCCGGCAGGTTGATGCACTTCATCACCATGCCGGGGTCGTTCTTTCACGAGTTGGCGCATCAGTTGGCGTGTTACGCGGTGGGGCATCGGGTGCTGGAGGTGCGTTACATCGTGCGCGACAATCCGGCGTTCGCGGGATACGTGTTGCACCAGGGTCCGCCCGGCGTGGCGCGCCACCTTTTCATCGGCATCGCGCCCCTCTTGATGGGGTTTGGCATCTGGGTTGGAGCGTTGGCGTTGGGTTGGTTCTTCTTGAGGGATGGTCATATTGCCCTTTGGCAAGCGGGGGTGCTGGTGTTGGTCGCCTGGATGACTGCGGCGGCGACCTATGCGGCCTTACCCAGTCCCCTGGACATGGAGGGCGTTTTTCAACAGCCGTTCAGCATCCTGACCATCCCGTGCTATCTCGTCGCGGCGCCAGTGTGGCTGATTGCCCACGATTACAAGCTGCACCTGTGGGGATGGACGCTGTGGCGTGCGCTGGTTGTGGTCGGCACCGCCTACGTAATCTATCTTATGATCAGCACGGACATCCAGCAGCTGTCGGCGCCGGCTGGGCTGGTGGAGCGAATTGGAACCGCATTGGGGAGCGCATTTAACCACGCGTCTGCCCTGGTCGAAGGTCTGCGTTAGGGTTCGGTCCACAGCGCCGGAATGAGGATTTTTGGTTGACACCGAAACGTGGTTGGGGCAACATTGGGCCCACTTACCCCCTTTCTGCGAGGCTTTACGATGCTGAAAGACCGGATTCACGACGAGCTGCTCTCTCCGGAGAACCTGCGGAATCCATATCCGTACTACGCCATGCTGCGCGAAGAGGCGCCGGTGTACTGGAACCAGAAGTTTGACACCTGGGTGGTGACCTCGTACGAGGCCGTGGTGTGGGCCCTGCGCCATCAGGAGTATTTCTCGTCCGAAGTGTTCCTGCGCGACGACAAGCCGCCCAGCCCGCCGATTTCGGAGGAGGACTTCCCCAAGTACAAGTTCAACCTGGACTACATGAACAATTGGTTCATTCGCCGCGACCGGCCTGATCACCTGCGGATGCGCCGCACCGTCCATCCGGTGTTCAACCCCAAGTACATCGACAACCGCTTTCGGGCGATGGTGCAGAGCATCATCCAGGACCTGCTCAAGGACTTCGATCCCGAGAGCGACGAGATGGACGTGCTCAAAGACTTCGCCAATGCCATGCCGGTACTGGTCATTGCCAACTGGCTGGGGATGCCGGCTGAGGATCGGGAGTTCATCCGCACGCTGTCGCGGCAGTTGTTGTCGCTGGACCAGGAGTCGCCGGACCGCCATACCCGCGTGCACGAAGCGATAACCACGCTGAACGACTACGTGAACCCCCTGGTGGAGACGCGCGTTAGTGAGCCGTCCGACGACCTGCTATCGGTGCTGGCAATCGGCGAACGCGAGGGTGAGCTGAGCCGCGAGGAGGTCCTGGGCAACACGCTGCTGCTCCTCATCGCCGGCCACCAAACCACCATCAACCTGGTGGGCAACGGCACGATGGCGTTGATGCGCAACCCCGACCAGTGGAACATGCTCAAGGAGGACGATAGCCTCCTGGTTCGCGCTACCGAGGAACTGCTGCGCTACGACTCGCCGGTGAAGCGCGCCCCACGCATCGCGCTGGAGGACATCGAGCTGGCAGGCCAGAAGATCCGCGAGGGCGAGAAGGTGATGGTCATCATCAACGCCGCCAACCGCGACCCGATGGCGTTCGAGAATCCCGAGGACCTGGACATCACCCGCTACCCGAACCCGCACGTGGCCTTCGGCGGCGGCATACACCATTGCTTGGGCGCGAACCTGGCGCGGCTGGAGGGTCAGGAGGCGTTCCGCGCTCTCACCCGCAAGTTCCCGCCCTTCAAGTTCGCCAGTGACCCGAACGAGCTGGAATACCACAACCTGCTGAACATCCGTGGGGTGGTGAGCCTGCCGGCGGAGTGGTAATCTCGGGTCCCGACGTTATTGCAACGGTGTAGGGGCGGATTTGAAATCCGCCCCTACGTTTTTGCTTCTTCGGCGACTGTCCGCTGTCCGGGTGTGATTCCGTGCTTGGCTAGAATCGCGTCCACGAAGGGCTTGAGCACCCATTCCGCGCTATCAATACGAATGGCGACCGCTGTGGTTCGGGCGTAGTCTGTATCCTTGTCGTATAAGACCAGTACGCCCCGCGCCATTTCCTCCCTACCAGCGCTGGGTTCCCCGCTTTCGATGAGCAGAACCTGGCTCTGAGGATTGTACGCCACGTTGGGCAAAGGCACGGGCTCCACTTCAACTTGAACCGGGTCGGCTATCCCCGGGATAGTCGCCTTTCTGAAGCGCCTTATCATTCGGTGGTCGAGCTCGGGCGAGGATTCCGGCTCGACGCCGTGTCGTTTCAGGATGGAGTCCACGAAAGGCTTTAGCACCCATTCGGCCCAGTCGATGCGTATGGCGACGACACGGGTGCGAGCGTCGTCAGCGTCCTTGTCGTAAAAGACGACAAGGCTTCCCGCGATGGTCTCGCCGACTTCGCTGGACTGCCCGTTTTCGATAAACAGCACTTCATTCGGTGGGCTGTAGATTACGTTGGCTCTGGGCAAGGGTAGCGAGTCGGTTCGCGTTACTGCATTTCCCATGGCCTACCTCCGTAAGCATCTTCCAACCTGTGGTCATGGTAAGCAGTCAGGAACAGTCCGGTCTCAGGGTTGCCGAGGAAAACCACCTTAATCCATTGGCGCGATTCTGGCACACGCCCTACGATTATCGTATTTGGTTCACTCCCCGGCCGAGCGTCTATGTAGAGGTCATAGGGATCGGCGATGATTTGCATTACCCACTCCGGACGGATGGCGCTGTGTCGCTGCAATAGCGAATCACCGTGGCCGAGCACTTTGGGCAAACGCTCAAAGGCTCGCCGGAGGTGTTCGATTTCGTCGGCCCCTGGTCCCATCCAAGATAGAGTATAGCACCGGGCTAGTTTGCCTACGGCTCCATCATGCCGTAGCCGACGTTCTTGACGGTGCGGAAGTAGGTGACGTTGCCGGTCTCGAGCTTGTAGCGGAGGCGGCGGATATGTACGTCCACCGTGCGGGTGCCGCCGATGTTTTCCACTCCCCATACGTTGGCGAGCAACTGGTCGCGAGTGAACACCTTTCCCACGTTTTCCATCAGGAATAACAGTAGCTGGAATTCAAGCCATGCGAGATCCACGGGCCGGCCGTTGGCGGTCACCTGGTAGGTGTCGGGGTTCAGGGCGATGCCGCCCACGCGGATCTGCTCGGCCGATGCGTTCGCCGCCTGATGGCGTTGGGCGAGCCTGAGAATCCGCTTGATCAGCTCTGAGGGCGGGCACGGAACGCTGACAAAATCGTCGGAGTCGCGGTACAGGTCGTGGTCGTCCAGGTCTTCTCCGGCGATGCAGCGCAGGACCAGTGGCGCCGTTTCGTCGTCCACGCGAGGAGGCGCATCCATGTCCACGTCGGGCGAGAGCAGCAGGACGCTGGGAGCGTCCAGGTCCGATGCGGAGTGGGCGTCGTAGTCGAGTTCCGGCCCCATGAGCACGATGGCCCCAGTATCGGCGGCCGCAGCGAGCGCTCCGTTCATGGTTTCCCATCCCTCTCCCAAGAGGAGCACCCGAGCCGGATCGGAGACGGTCGATAGATGGGCCGGTCTGGCGTACGCAGTCATAACGCTGTCACCTGAGTTGGAAACCAGTTTCAGTGTGTCTTATCGCTTCGTACTATGCCGCCGTCGCATTAACGCACGATTACGAACCCGTTACGCTTTTGTTACAAGCGTAACCCTCTTTCCAACAGGGCCTTTTCAAAGTCTCCATGTCTCCCGCTCATGGTGAGCCTGTCGAACCACGAGCGCGTCCTTCGACAGGCTCAGGACGAGCGGATGCAAGAAGATCACGTAACTTTGGAATGGCCCTGTCTTTCCAAGCGTAACCCTCTTTCAATGGTCGCATCCTGCCGGCCTCGCCAGCGTAGAAATCCAGCCGTTACAAATCGTTAATCCCCACGCAACAACGATGTGGCATGATGGACACGTTGCATTTTGCCGCGTGAGACGCGCGGCTCGGTTGGGAATGGGAAGCCAATGCTGATTGACACGATGGATCGCAGGCACGTCCTGAATGAATGCCTGTCCGCGGACGGTTCCGTGAAGCCCGTCTACCGCAATCTGATGGACACCATGGAGAACCTGGGTGTAGAGGAACTGCGGCGCCGGTGGGTCGTTGCCAACGATCAGGCCGCCCTGGATGCGTTCACGTTCATGCTGGACCCGAAGGAGTTTCGCACGGTGCCCACCGACTGGATGCCGAGGCTGATTCCGGCGCAGGACTGGGAGGTCATTGCGCGCGGGGTCGCACAACGGTTGAAGGCCATCAACCACTTTCTGTTGGACCTTTACTGCAGCGATCAGGACGTGGTGCCGCCGGACGTGATGTATTCCTGCCAGTATTACAATCCCGAGTTGCAGGACTACCGGCCGGCTCAGGACGTGTTCGTGCACATCTATGGCATTGACCTGGTGCACATGGGCGACGGCCGGTACGTGATCCTGGAAGACAACCTGCGGATACCGTCTGGCATCACCTATCAGATGAAGAGCGCCGAGATTGGGTTGGGCGTGCTGCCGGAGCTGACCGAGGGTTACGACATCGTTCCCTATGACATTAGTGCGGCCTACCATGAGATGTTCGCGTCGCTGTGCGACGTACCGGAGCCGGTGTGCGTGCTGCTCACGGACAGCAAGTACGGTTCCGCGTTTTTCGAGCACCGCTACCTGTCGGAGATGCTGGGGATCACGCTGGTGGAGGGTTCGGACCTGTACATTGGCGACAATGGCCGGGTGTGGTCCAGGGCGATGGGTGGAGACTTTCAGGTTGACCTGATCTACCGGCGCGTGGAGGACCTGGAACTGTTCGTGCCAGGATTGACGGAAGCATACCTGAACCATAAAGTTGTGCTGGTGAACGCCATGGGCACCGGCGCATGCGACGACAAGCTGGTCTTCCTGTGGGTGCCCGACATGATCGAGCGCTACCTGGGCGAAACAGCCATACTCGACCAGGCGGTGAGCTACGACCTGCGTTCACCGACCAACCGGGAGTACGTGCTGCAGAACCTGGACAACATGGTGCTGAAAACGCGGCAGGGCTACGGCGGATTGGGGGTATTTATACTGCCCGATCTGGACAAGGGTTACCGCAGCCGGCTGGCGCAGCAACTTATCGAGCAACCCCAGGTGTTCATCGCCCAGGAAACGCTGGACTTCTCTCAACACATTGTCTTTGATGAGTCGAGTGGCGAGTTTGAGGAGCGCTACGTGGACCTGCGCGTGTTCGCGGTTCAGAACGGGCACGGAGAGGTCACCGTGTTTCCCGGCGGGCTGACCCGCGTGTCGGAGGCGAACAGCCGGGTCACCAACAACTCATCCGGAGGGTCATGCAAGCCGAGTTGGGTGGTCCGTTAGCGCGAGAGCCGATACCCGTGCATTTCGCGTATGTCGCCAGGTACGCGTACTCGGACGTCGTAGTGCAAAACGACAATTTCCTGAGGCTGTCGCCGTACGACGATTGGTACCAGACTCCCGCCGACGGAGGCTGCGACGTGGCAACCATTCCGGCGGGACGCAAGATTACCTATCCCGACCGCCTGGGAAACGTCGTCAACCGAGTGCGCGTGACGTCTCCGCACCGGGAGTTGATCATCGCGGCGACGGGACAGGTCTGTCTCAACGAGCGCGGCCCGGCGGTGGACGACGTGCCGCTGGAGTCGCTGGCCTACGGTCTGGAGGCGCAAGAATTCCTGACCGCGTCGTACCTGGTGGATCCGGAGAGCGTGCGGATGACGGCCCGGGAGGCGGCTGGCGGAGCGACGACGCTGCTGGAAACCGTCAACGCCGTGGTCCGGTGGGTGTATGCAAACATACGGTACGAACGAGGCAACACGTCGGTGAACACCGCCGCCGTGGACGTGCTGGAATCCATGAGCGGCGTGTGCCAGGACATGACGCATCTGGGAATGGCGATGCTGCGGGCGCACGGCATACCGGCGCGATACGTCAGCGGTCTGCTCACCCGCCAACCGGGCGAGACCCACGCGTGGCTGGAGTTCCTGCATCCGACGCACGGCTGGCTGCCGGCGGACCCGACGCGGGGGAATACGCAGTTGAACGGCACCGATTACCTGAAATTTGCGGTGGGCCGCGATTACTCGGAAGTGCCGCCCGTCACGGGCTCGTTCGTGTCCAAGGGCGAGGGTTGGTTGAATTTCACCACGGCGAAGGTTTTTTTTGACCGGGAGACGATATCGGTGGATGACGCGCTGGCGCTGTTGGATGGTTCGTAGTCGTGTAGGGGCAGGTTTCAAACCTGCCCCTACCGGTAAATGACGCGATGAAAGGAGCAGGTTGGATTATGGTGGAACCGAGGTCGATATCCGTGAGCCCGGACCGGTGGCTGACCGACTCCAGGGTGTACAACCTGATCTGGCTGGGGCGTTGGCTGGAGCGCGCCGACAACATCGCCCGTGTGGTGAACACCTTCGCCAGGATGGCAGTGGAGGGCGGCACCGATATGCTGACGCTGCAACAGTCGCTGGTGAACGCGGCAGCCATCCGCGGCATCCAGATTGACGACGAGGAACAGTCGTTGGCCATGCTGCTGAAGGATCACGGGGCGTCGTCCATCTACCACAGTTTGCACACCGCCCGCAGCAACGCTACGCACGTCGGGACTATCGAGCTGATCCGGGCAATATCGGAGACGGTAATGATCCTCGAACGGGATGGGGCGATGCCGTCGTCGCCGCTGGACGCGCTGCTGTTGACCAACGAGATCCTGGAACGGTTGGAAAACGTTTACAAGGTCATCGACGACAGCTGGTTCCACCAGGAAGCGCTCTCGGAGGAAGAGGTGTACCGGCGATTCGTGCAGCAGTAGCGGCCAGCGGGTTCAGCTCGTCTCCGCCGGCGCGGGCCTGCGTCGCGCCTGCAACGCCGTGCGCACGTTCCACCAGATGATCAGCGGGGTGATGACGATGGTGGGCAGCAGCCAGGGCAGCCACACCGGGTTCATGCTGACGTTGACGACCATGACCGCCGTGATGGTAGCGATGGTGCCGGCCATCATGTTGGTGAGGTGCCGCTGGATGCGGAGGTGGGGCACTGGGCGTCGTCTGCCGCTACGGCCCTGGTTGAAAAACAGCCCGTCGGCCACGCTCAGGGCGACGGCGATGAACCCGAACACCACCAGGGTGATCCAGTTTCCAGCGCCGGACAGCCCAAGCACCACGGCATAACCCCACATGGCGACGCCCGTCAGTCCCAGGATGGCGACGGCGATCCAGTCCACCGGTTGAGGTCGGCGGCTGCGGTTACGGGCGAAACGCCAGCCTGCGAACACCAGGTAGAAGCTGAAAAAGGCAATCAGCAGCAGGAACACCGAAGTGCCGAGAATCGCCAGCGGAATCGCAGTCAGGAAAATCAGCGTCATGCCGACGGCGTACACGCGGCCGGCGCGGACGTGGATTACACCTCCCTTGGGAGTTACGAGCGCGACGAAAGCCGTAAGCAAGGCCACCGAACCCGCGGCGATGTGGATGACGAGGAGGACGAGGGCGATCATGGCAGGGCGGACACGCCGTTTGACTCCAGGTAGGCGTCTAGCTCGGCCAGCAACTCGTCGCGACGTTGGCGATCCAGAAACGCGGCATGGAATGAATTGCGGGCGATTTGGGCCAGGGAAGCATCGTCCAACCCGAGATGGTCCGGCATGGCTTGATAGTTCTCGTTGACGTATCCGCCGAAGTAGGCAGGGTCGTCGGAGTTCAGCGTGACCATCAGCCCTGCGTCCAGCATTTCGCGCAGCGGGTGGCGGTCAAGCGAATCGACGACGCGCAGTTTCAGGTTTGAAAGAGGGCACACAGTGAGGGGAATACGACGCTCGACCAGTTCGGCAGTCAACCCGGGGTCCTCCAGGGCGCGGTTGCCGTGGTCGATGCGCCGCACTTTCAGCATGTCCACCGCCTCACGGACGTATGCGGCCGGGCCCTCTTCGCCGGCGTGGGCTACACATGCGAATCCTGCCGCGCGCGCGGCGGCGAAAACGCGGGCGAACTTGGCCGGCGGATTGCCGGCTTCGGACGAGTCCAGGCCAACGCCGTAAATCGAGCTGCGGAATGGTAAGGCTTGTTCCAGGGTAGCGAAGGCGTCGGCTTCGTCCAGATGGCGCAGGAAGCACATGATCAACCGAGACGTGATGCCGTGCCGTTGCAACGCATACTGTAATCCCGACTCGATGCCGTGGCAGACTGTGGCGAATGGAACGCCGCGGGCGGTGTGCGCCTGAGGGTCGAAGAAGATCTCGGCGTGCCGGACGCCCTGGCCGGCGACGCGGTCGAAATAGGCACAGGTCAGATCGCAAAAGTCCTGCTCGGTACGCAGCGCGGCGACACCCTGGTAGTAGATGTCAAGGAAGTCCTGGAGGCTGGAGAATCGGTAAGCGGCGCGCGCTTCGTCCACAGTATCGAAAGGCAGCGAGACGCCGTTGCGCCGGGCGATGGTCAGCATCAACTCCGGCTCAAACGTCCCTTCGATGTGGACGTGCAGTTCGGCTTTGGGGAGGTCGCGGATGAATGGGGATACGGGCATGAGTAGTTTCGTGTGGCACGCACTCATCGAGATCTGATAGGGACGGAGCATGGACTGGCGAACCGCGCTTGATAGTGATATCTCGATGGTCGGCGATCGAAAATGATATTCGCAAGGCAAAAATTTACCTAACGGCTCGGACCGCGAGTATCTCTATGCCAAACTCGTCGCACGCATCTAATCGATGCACTTTTCCCGGAGAGGCTTTGTCCTTGGGAAATGTGTCGCGGCAAGTTTATCGGACGATCGCAGCACATCAAACGGCCGCTACAAACCCAAAACGCCACGAATACCGGATACGCAAACGGCTTTGATCACATCGAAAGGCAGACTACCCATTTCGAGCCCGTCGTCGAGCACTTGATCTTTTGCTTTTCGCCACACGGTATCGTTTCGAATGGCATTGAGGAACTCGTGGCCTTCCCAAGTTAGCGACACCAGCCCTCCCGTTGCGATGAATGGGCCAGTGCCGTCAGCCGCCCATCGGACATTCACCCCGCGAATCAATTCAGCTTGAACCAATAAATCGACGTTGTACCACTTCTCCAATTCGTCGATCCCGTTTGTGTGAAATGAATATTGAGTGGAAGTCTCACTCTCCAAGTCCAACAGCAATTGGCGGATTAAGTCCATGTTTCGTTGCATATTTGGTTTACCTTTCCGTATTGGCTTGTATCCACGCCAGCGCGAAGTCCACGGGAAAATTGCGATCCGTTGCTTCTTGGTCGTCAGTGCGGGCAAGGCATTTGCTCACCACTACAATTCGGGAAGGCGTGATCCAATTCGACGGCACAAACGCGACAGAGTGTGCACTTGGACGAGCAGGTAAACGCGTCCGCCTCGTGGGCGAGCTGGGTATCGGAACTTTCGCATTGCTCGCGCATCTTTAAGCGCCAATCAGTACCTGTTCAGATCGGGCAAAAATTGGTGGAGGCTAGGGGATTCGAACCCCTGACCCCCTGCTTGCAAAGCAGGTGCTCTCCCACTGAGCTAAGCCCCCACGGCGGCGTCTCGCCGTACTCGATTGTAGCATAGGGCTCTCGTACGCCCGCCCGGCTGGTGCTGGATGAGTGGGCCGCCTACCGGGTCAAAACGGGTGGTACGCGGCACAACGCGCGCGTTTTACACTGGGACGGGCAGCGAGTATCATACCGCCACCATTTTCTACTGCAACCAGCGTCCGCACTGAGCGGATAAGGAGTGTCATCATGCGAGGAGTAGCCATTGTTGCGCCGGTCCGCACCGCCGTCGGGAATTTCGGCGGCGCGCTGCGCGACGTACCAGCCGCCGAACTGGCGTCCACCGTCATCCAGGCCACGCTGGAGCGCAGCGGCGTTGACCCCGCCAAGGTGGACGACGTGATCCTGGGGCACGGATATCCGTCGGGCGAGAACCCCGCCATCGGACGCCTGGCGAGTCTCAAGGCGGGCCTGCCCATTGAAGTGCCCGGCTACCAGCTGGACCGCCGCTGCTCCTCCGGCCTCCAGGCCATCCTCAACGCTTCCATGCTGATCCAGACGGAGAACGCCGACGTGGTCATCGCCGGCGGCGCGGAGAGCATGAGCAGCGCCGAGTTCTACAGCAACGAGTCCCGCTGGGGCGCGCGGTTCGGCTCCGTCACCTTCCACGACCGCCTCGCCCGCGCCCGCGTCACCATCGCTCCGGACGAGCGATTCGGCCCGATTCCCGGCGGCATGGTTGAGACGGCTGAAAACCTGGCCCGCGAGTACGAAATCCCCCGCGAGGAGCAGGACGAATACGCCCTGCGCAGCCATCAGCGCGCCGTGGCCGCCCGCGACTCCGGCAAGTTCGCCGACGAGATCGTCCCCGTGACCATCCCCCAGCGTCGCGGCGACCCCAAGATCTTCGACGCTGACGAGGGCCCCCGCGCAGACACCACCATGGAAGTGCTGGGCCGCCTGCGCCCGGTGATGCGCGATGGCGTCGTCACCGCCGGAAACGCCAGCAGCCAGAACGACGCCGCGTCCGTCTGCCTGGTCGTCGCCGAGGACAAGCTGGACGAGTTGGGCCTCACGCCGATGGCCTACCTGCGCGGCTGGGCCGTGACCGGCTGCCATCCCGCCACCATGGGCATCGGCCCCGTGCCGGCGGTGAACAAGGTGATGGACAAGATCGGCATGACCCTCGGCGACATGGACCTCATCGAGCTGAACGAGGCCTTCGCCGCCCAGGTGCTGGCCGTGCTGCGCGAATGGCAGTTGCCCCACGAGGACAATCTGAATGTCAACGGCTCGGGCATCTCGCTGGGTCATCCCATCGCGGCCACCGGCGCCCGCATCCTCGCCACCATGCTCCACGAGATGGAACGCCAGGATGCCCAATGGGGCCTGGAGACCATGTGCGTCGGCGGCGGCCAGGGTGTGGCGGCCGTGTTTGAGCGCAAGTAGGCGGCCGGGAACCGTTTTCGCAGGTACGGGCGAATCCGTATCAGGCGGATTCGCCCCCGCGATGTCCGGCATACCACGCCGGCGTACCGAACTATGACCGCCAGGCGCAATCTGCGCTACCATCACCCGTTGCCCGCACTCCTGCCCGACCCATCAAAAGTGGGTGATATGCGACGCGGCCTGCGGATGCAGGAACTCTATCTTGGGCTGGAACGTCATTTCCGGAGCCGCCCAGATGTGCTCGTTGGCGCGAACGGTTTTCTGTGCCAAACCGCTGACGACTCGACCGGCTGGGTCAAGATGGACTTCGTGGTGGCTTTCGACGTGATACCTGACGCCATCATCGGACGTAACGGCTACATCATTGATGAGGTAGGCAAGCCCCCGGAGTTCCTGTTGGAAGTCGTCCCCGAAATTCTCAGCGACCCGTTCGTGATGTCCGCTGAGGATATGTTCGGGGAGTTTCGACCCGTTGACGTTAGGCTCGACTACGATTACGTCCGTAAACGCGCTGCATACGAACGCTACGGCGTTGGCGAGTATTGGCGACTTTGCGACCCGGTGGACGAACACCAATCTACGGCTCTGGCCGGCTGGCAATTGGCAGACGGCGATTATCAGCCGCTGTCGGTTCAAGTCGCCGAGGACGGCGAACTGCGCGGCTACAGTCCCCGGCTGAATCTGGACCTGAGCTGGGATGGGAAAATACTGCGCTGGCGCCGCACCGACGGCGGACGGGGTTTACCCGGAGTTCAGGAACGGTCGGAGCTACTGGACGGCGCCCTCAAACTATGGGATGAGGAGAAGGAGCGCCGGGTAGCCGCCGAGTACCGTGAGTTCGTGGCCAATGACCGGATACGTAGGCTGGAGGAAGTACTGCGGCAGCGCGGCATAGAGCCGGCGATAGAACCATCCATAGAGGAGCAAATCGAGTGGTGGCGGGAACTGGAGCGCCGGCGGCGCGGTCAATGATCCGCGACCGCCGGTGTTATACTGCCGGCAACCGTCCCCGCCGGGAAGTTCTCTATGACTACCAAGCCAATCGTCCCATCACAATCGGCAGTCAACATATATGCGCAGCCGCCGAAACTGCCCGATCCGCCCCGGATAAACGATATGTGGCAACGCCGGAGGCTATCGATTTTTGACGGCACTCTGATGCCTCACTTTGCCGACCGGCCTGATGTTCTGGTATGCGGCAGCGGTTACCTCTGTTACCACACCACTGACCATCCCACCACACGCCTGGAGCCTGATGGCCTAGTCGCTTTCGGCGTCGATCCGGACGCCATTATTATCGACAACGGCTACATCATCAGCGACGTGGGCAAACCGCCGGATTTCGTTCTGGAAATTGGGTCGCGCAGTACCGGCCGACGGGACTACACGGTTAAGCGAGACGGTTATGCTCGCTTCGGCGTGGGCGAGTATTGGCGGTTTGACCATACCGGAGGCAGATACCACGATGCGCCCCTGGCCGGCGAAATGCTGGACAACGGACAGTACGAACCCATTGGCCTACTGGAAGATCGACCCGGCAAGATGTACGGGATGCTTTCGGGATACAGTCCGGCCCTCGACCTTTACCTGTGCTGGGATAGCGGGCGGCTCCGCTTCTATGATCTGAAGACCGACGAATTCCTCCTCGATCCCACGGAATTAGGGGCGGCGCTGGATGAGGCGCAGGCAGAACTGGATACCGCACAAGATGAGCGTGACAAAGCGGTGGCGGAACGAGACGCCACGCAGGCAGAATTGGCCGCGGCCATCGAACGCATCCGCCAATTAGAAGCGGACTTAGAGCGATGAGACACATTGCCTGTTCCAACCAGCGTTCCCTTGGAATGCTTTTGGTAGAACGGTGATCTAACAGTTAGGAGTTATCATTCATGGGCAGCAAACACGACATCGCTGACGTTTTGGTCATCGGGGCCGGCGCTTCCGGCGGAGCCTTCACCTGGAGCCTGACGCAGGCGGGCGTCAAGGTGGTGTGCCTGGAGCAGGGCGGCTGGGTGCCGCTCAACGCTTTCCCGGTCAACGAACCGCAGGCGCAACTGCACTGGCAGACCGACTTCCATCCCAACCCCAACTTCCGCGGGTTGCCGGAGGACTATCCGGTCAACGAGGATGACACGCCCATCGCGCCGTACATGTACAACGCCGTGGGCGGCAGCACCATCCACTGGGGTTCCCATTTTCCACGGTTCCACCCGTCGGACTTCCGGTTGCGGTCTTTGGACGGCGTCGCTGATGACTGGCCCATGGACTACTTTGAGCTGGAACCCTACTACGACCAGAACGACCGCGCCCACGGCGTCAGCGGCTTGCAGGGCGACACCGCATACCCGCCCAAGCCGGCCCGTCCGACGCCGCCGCTGCCCATCGGACCGGGCGGCGAGATGCTGGCCCGCGCGTTCAACAAGCTGGGATGGCACTGGTGGTCTTCCGACAACGCCGTCGCCTCCGCCCAGTACGACGGCAGGCAGCCCGATGTTGGCGAATACCTGCGCTCGCCGTCCAGCAGCGACATCATCTTCTGGCCCGGCGCTCTCAAGCAGGGCGCGCGTCTGATCACCCACGCCCGAGTTCGCGAGATCCTGGTGGATGAGACGGGGCGGGCCACCGGCGCGGCGTACTACGATCACAACGGCGACCTGCGCGCGCAGTATGCCAAGGTCGTGGTGCTGGCCTGCAACGGCATCGGCACCTCGCGGCTGCTGCTCAACTCCAAGAGCGCGCTGTTCCCCGACGGCCTTGCCAACAGCAGCGGGCAGGTGGGCAGGAACCTGATGCACCACCCCTGCGGCTACGTGCTGGGCCTGTTCGACGAGGACCTGGGTCCCGACGACGGGCCGCGCGGTTCGTCCATGCTCAGCCAGGAGTTCTACGAGACCGACGTGCGACGTGGCTTTGTGCGCGGTTACGACATGCAGATCTCCAATGTGGGCGGCGCGCCGCTGCAACTCGCCCTGGGTGGGCTGGTCGGTCAGCAGGTACAGTGGGGTGAGGGACACCACCGCGACTTTGCCGAACGGTTCCGCCACCAGATGGGCATTGTCATCATGACCGAGGACCTGCCTGAGGAGCACAACCGCGTGACCCTGGATCCGACGCTCACCGACGGTGACGGCATCCCTGCGCCCAAGATTGACTACACCGTCAGCGATAACACCTGGGCCATCCTGGATCACGGCATCGCCCGCGCCACCGAGGTGCTGGAAGCGGCGGGAGCCAAGCGTGTGATCTCGTCGCGGCTGCGACGCAACGCCGGCTGGCACCTGCTGGGCACTGCCCGCATGGGCGCCGACCCCGACCGCTCGGTGGTGGACCGCTGGGGCCGCGCCCACGACGTGCCCAACCTGTACATCATCGACGGCAGCATCTTCACTACCGGGGCCTGCATCAACCCCACCACCACCATCCAGGCGTTGGCGCTGCGCACCGCGGACTACCTGAAGGGAGAGGGTTCGTCGGCGATCTCGTAGTGTAGCGGCGCGTGCGAATACTCACCCAGCGACTTCGCTTGAGGGAGTTTGCTCAGGACGATTGGAGGGCCGTGCTGGATTATCAGCGCGACCCTCGTTATTTGCGCTATTACCCGTGGTGCGACCGCACTGAGGAAGATGCGACCGCTTTCGTTGGGATGTTCCTGAATTGGGAGCGTGAAACACCGCGCCGCCGCTACCAACTCGCCATCGCTCAACGCTCCGACAACCAACTGATCGGCAACTGCGGCATCCGCAGCAATCCGGACAAGGTCACCCAGGCCGAACTCGGTTACGAGCTGAACCCCGACCATTGGGGCCAAGGGTACGCCACCGAAGCCGCTGCCGCGATGGTTCAGTTCGCGTTCAGTTACTTGGGACTGCAGCGGGTCACATCCTGGTGCATTGCCGAAAACGTGGCGTCCGCGCGAGTCCTGGAGCGGTTGGGGTTCCGATTGCAACGCCGGTCGCACGCAGCCGAGTTCTTCAAAGGCCGTTGGTGGGACACTCTCCACTACGCGCTGACCGCGGATCAGTGGCACGACCGCGCCGCCATCGTCTATATTGAAACGGATTCAACAGATGATTCCCAAACCGGGAGGAACAATGCCCAAAGTAGTCCATTTTGAGTTGCCCTTCGATAACGCCGAGCGCGCCAACAAGTTCTATGCGGACGTGTTCGGCTGGAAGGCCGATCGGTTCGGTGATCAGGAGTATTACCTACAGCAAACCGGCGGCGACGAGGAACCCTACGGCATCGGCGGCGCCCTCACCGCACGCGCGGACACGCTCAACGACGGCGGCACGCTGATCATCATCGGCGTCGATGACCTGGACGCCTATGTCCAGAAGGTATCCGATGCCGGATGCGCAATAGTAACGCCACGCACCGAAATCCCCGGCATCGGATGGTTCGCCAATTTCCGCGACACAGAAGGCAATGTAGTGGGGATGTTCATGGGCAACGACTGATCGCCTTGACAAACCACCGCCAGGTAAGGGAGATGGCATCTCGAATTGACATACCCCACGCGGAGATCGCCGAAATCTGCCGACGTTACCGTGTCCACCGACTGGCGTTGTTCGGATCGGTGATCCGCGACGACTTTACGCCGGATAGCGATGTGGACGTGCTGATAGAGTACGAGCCGGGCCATGCCGGGGGGTTCGAGTTCTTTCGAATGCGGCGAGAGTTGATCTCCCTACTGGGTAGGGAAGTAGATATGCACACCGCGGCATCCCTCAGCCCATACTTCCGGCAGGAGGTGCTGGACGAGGCGGAGGAGATCTATGTCGCGCCGTGACCCCATGGTGGCTGTGCAGCATATGCGCGACCATGGGAAAGAAGCGATGGAACTGGCGGAAGGCCGGAGCCGGGTGGATTTGGACCTGGACCGGGTGTTTGAACTGGCGCTAACCAGGCTGATGGAGGTTCTGGGCGAGGCGGCCCGGCGTGTTCCAGAAGATTTTCGGGCGCAATATCCCGATGTGCCGTGGCAAGATACGACTGACCTGCGCAACGTCCTGATTCATGAGTACGACACGGTGGACTTTGATGAGCTTTGGCGCATCATCCAGGAGCATCTCCCGCCATTGGTTCCACAACTCCAAGCCATCATCGACGAAAATCTGCCGGCGAAGTGATTCGCCGACACCGCAAAGGAGCGAAACATGGGCCGACTGGACGGTAAGGTAGCCATCATTAGCGGCGGCGCCCGCGGCATGGGCGCAGAGGAAGCCAACCTGTTTGCGAAGGAGGGGGCCAAGGTCGTCATCGGCGACATCCTCGACGATCTGGGGCAGCAGGTCGAGGCCGACTGCCGAGCAGAAGGCTTGGACGTGGCCTACACTCACCTCGATGTGACCGTCGAATCCGACTGGGACGCCATCGTCGCGTTGGCGGAGGAACGCTACGGCAGGCTCGATATCCTGGTCAACAACGCTGGCATCAGCATCTCCGTTGAAGGCGGAGCGCGCAACATTTCTCTGGAGGACACCAGCGAAGAGCAGTGGGACCGCGTGATGGACATTAACTCCAAGGGCGTGTTCCTCGGCACCAAGGCGGCGATTCCCGCCATGCGCCGGACGGGCGGCGGTTCCATCGTCAACATTTCGTCCATTGCCGGACTCAGCGGAGCATGGTCCCGCTCGCATCCCTACAACGCGTCCAAGGGAGCCGTGCGCCTGTTCACCAAGGCCACCGCCATCCAGTACGCACGTGAGGGCATCCGATGCAACTCCGTGCATCCCGGGCCGATCATGACCCCCATGAGCGCATCCACCTACGACGATCCCGAGGTGGCGGCGCAGCGTCTCGCCCTGGTGCCGTTGGGCCGGCGCGCCCATCCCATCGAGGTGGCCTACGGAGTGCTGTACCTGGCATCCGACGAAGCGTCCTTCGTCACCGGGGCGGAGCTCGTCATCGACGGCGGGTGTGTTGCCCAGTAATGCGCCGGCAAGTAAGATAGCCGCTGTAAATTAAACCCACCACACACTTTGCACAGGGAGAGAAATCATGCCTGAAACTTATGGGCAGGGAGATTTTCAATACACCTTCGTCGACAACTGGCTGAAGTTGCCCGACGGGATGCGCCTGCTGGAATGTCCTGGCGTGGCCGTGGACGGCAACGACCGCGTGTTCATTCTGACCCGCGGCGAGCATCCCATCATGGTCTTTGACAAGGACGGCAACTTCGAGCGTTCCTTCGGCCAGGGTCACTTCAGCGAGAACCGCACCCACGGGCTCTATTACAGCGAAGCCGACGACACTCTGCTGGCCGCCGACGATGGAATCCACACCATCCAGAAGTTCAGCGTCACCGGCGAAAAGCTGATGGAGATCGGCGAGAAGAACCATCCGGCCCCCCGCTGGAGCGGCCAGCCCTTCAACCGGCCCACGTCGGCGGCAATCCGTCCCAGCAACGGCGACATCTACATCTCCGACGGCTACGGCAACTCCCGCATCCACGTGTACACTGCGGAGGGCGAGTACAAGTTCTCGTGGGGCGAGCCGGGCATTGACGCCGGCCAGTTCATCCGGCCCCACAACATCGCCTTTGACGAGGACGAGCGGGTGTACGTCGTTGACCGCGAGTGCCACCGCATCCAACTGTTCGACACCGACGGGACCTTCCTCACCATGTGGAGCAACATCCACCGGCCGGACGCGATGGTGTATTGGGGCGGCCACATCTACGTCGGTGAGCTGAACGGCATGGGCGGCGTCGACGACGCGCCGGGCCTGGGCCACCGGGTCACCATCTACGATACTGATGGAAACCGCGTCTGCGTGTTCGGCGCGCCGGAAGAGGGCGAAGGCCCCGGCCAGTTCATCGCGCCCCACGGGATCGCAGTGGACAGCACCGGCGCCGTGTACGTATCCGAGGTGTCCTACACCATCCGCGGCAGCCACATGGACCCGCCGCAGGAACTGCGCAGCTTCTCCAAGTACGCCAAGGCGTAGTTCCCGTACCACTCGTCGCGAGCGCGCCGTCGCTTCTATCTGCATACGACGGATGGGGGTGGCGGCGCTTTTGTGGCAAGAAAAGCTACCGAATTTCCTCAAGACCAGCAGTATATAATCGAGCATCGTGCCCATAGCGGCGAGGCCTGCACTGATGCAACAGATTGAAAGCATAGAAATCAAAAACTACCGTCTCTTTAATCATGCTGTGCTAAACGAACTGCCGGGTATGGTAGTTGTCGTCGGCGCCAACGGTTCGGGCAAGACGACATTATTCGACGTATTCACTTTTCTCAAAGAGGCGCTAACCCAGAACGTGGCCGCGGCGGTCGTGCGACGCGGAGGCTTCCGCGAGTTAGTTAGTCGAGAAGCTAAGGGGCCTATAGAGCTCACCATCAAATTCCGTGAGAGCGGCCGCCGACTGGTCACTTACCAATTGGCAATCGTAGCCGAAGGTGGGCGAGCGGTTGTGGACCGTGAAGTGTTGAGCTACCGCAGGGGTCAGCGCGGTAGACCTTGGCGATTCCTGGACTTCAGCAGAGGCACTGGAACAGCCATCACCAACGAATCCGCTTACGGCCAAGAAGGGGTTGATGAAGTACGGGCCCAATACGCCTTGGATGATCCCAGTATCCTTGCCATTAAAGGGCTTGGGCAGTTTCGAGAGTTCCGGGTTGTGGCCGAGCTGCGCAGCTTAATCGAAAACTGGTATATCTCGAATTTCCATATCGCGGATGCAAGACCAAGTGTGGACGCAGGTTATGCGGAGCATCTGTCTGAGAGTGGCGACAACGTCGCACAAGTAGCTCAGTACCTGTATGAGAACCACCGCGAGCACTTCGAGGAAATACTCCGGTCCATGCGTTGGCAGGTTCCCGGTATCCAGAATGTCGAAGCCAAGCAAACCGAGGATGGGCGGTTGGTCCTGCGATTTCAAGACGGAAGTTTTAAGGATCCTTTCATCGCTCGATACGTTTCCGACGGCACCATTAAGATGTTCGCATATTTGGTGTTGCTCCACGACCCCAAACCACATTCCTTGCTCGCAATTGAAGAACCCGAAAACCAGCTCTATCCAGAGTTACTGCAGCCGCTCGCCGAAGAGTTCCGCGAGTATGCCAGACGGGGTGGTCAAGTTTTCGTATCAACCCATTCGCCAGACTTTTTGAATGGGGCAAATCTGGACGAGATTTTTTGGCTGGTTAAACGGGATGGTTTCAGTACCATCCAGCGAGCATCCCATAGCGCGATATTGCGCAGTTTGGCACAAACTCAGATGCCGGGCGTTCTGTGGAAACGCAACCTATTTGAAGGTGCAGGACTTTCATGGGTCGCGTGATATTTTTAGTCGAAGAACTATCGATGCAGACGTTGCTGCAAGGTCTGTTACCACGTCTATTCCCCGGAGTAAATTTCCTATGTATTCCCCATGAAGGCAAAGACGACCTGGAAGGGAGCATACGCGAAACGCTACGTGACTGGAGGGTGCCAGGAGATCGGTTTGTCATTGTTCGCGACAATGACAACGCAGATTGTGTGACAGTGAAGAGCCGTCTGCGTAAGTTTTGCCATGAAGGCCGGCGAGATGATTCCGTAGTCCGCATAGTGTGTCAAGAACTGGAATCTTGGTATTTAGGTGATCCGGATGCGCTAGCCACCGCTTTTAGTAACGAAAGATTGCGGCGAATCAAAAATCAATCTCGCTTTAGGGATCCCGATGTCCGACCCAAACCTTCTGAAGACCTCAAAAAGCTCGTGCCGGAATTTCGGAGAAACGCGGGAGCGCGACGCATGGCACAGCATATGACGCGGGATGGTAATGGTTCACACAGTTTTAAGGTTTTCGTTAATGGCATCGAGCGGATACTAAACTCGTAGCAGCATCTCTGGCACCGCGCTTGCGTGCTGCATTTGGCAACCTAATCGGCGGCCCCAAACAGTCACAATATCGGGCTCAACAAACAAACGGTTTACCACCACTCAGAGGCAAACAAATTGACCACCAATTTCACTGACACCACTACCACCAGTTGGGACGATGCCCTCTCCGCCGTTGAGAAGGGTTACGAACTGGGTTGGGGCGACGGCTTGCCCATCGTCCCACCCACCATTGGACGCGTCGCCGAGTTCATCGGCTATGCCGGACGGGCTCCGGATGAGGTGCTAGGTGAACTGCCAGAGCGACGCCGCGTCATCACGGTGGAGAAGGCCGCCGCAAACGCGGTTATGGCCGGCTGCCTGCCCGAGTACTTCCCCGTTGTTTTGGCCGCCACCGAAGCCATGCTGGACCCCGTGTTCAACCTGGTCGGCCCGTCCTCCAGCATGGGCGGCTCGGCAGTCCTGTGCATCGTCAACGGACCCATCCGCGACCAGATCGGCCTGAACAGCCGCAACAACCTGTTTGGGCCCGGCAACCGCGCAAACGGGACTATCGGCCGCTCCATCCGTCTCATCCTGATGAACGCCTGCGCCGCCATTCCCGGACTGTTCGACCGCAGCGTCATCGGCCATCCCGGCAAGTACACCTACTGCATCGCCGAGGCCGAGGGCGAAACCCACTGGACGCCCCTGCATGTGGACCGCGGTTTCGATGCCGGAGACAGCACGGTAACGGTGTTCGCCGGCGAGAGCCCGCGCCAGATACGCGCCGTGGGCCGGCCTGAAGCCATCCTATTCACCATGGCCGACGTGGCCTCGACGCTGGGAACATCCATGTCCACGTCCGGCTCCGTGGGAGACGTCTCCGTCGGAATCCGCCAGGGCCAGATTGTGGTAACATTCGCCGGCAACAGCAGCCTGTGGCGCGAATGGACCAAGGATGGGATACGCGAGTATCTCCATTCCAACATCCACCGCTCGGTAGCCGACCTGAAGCGTGCGCTTGTACTGCCAGGCGACGTTGAGGCTGGCGACGAGGCTGCCATGGTTTCGCTGATTCCGGAACCGGAGGACATTCTGGTAGTATTCGCCGGCGGCGAGGAGTCCAACATGGCGTCGGTGATCCCCAGTTGGGGCCCCAAGGTCGGCTCCACCGCCGTTACGAAGGCGATCCAGATCCCATAGGGCGCATTATCATCCGCCCATAGAAACCGAAATATTAGCCTGTGGAGGTGCAAACGTGGCAACCCAACAATACACGTTGGTCAACCCGGTCACGGAGCCGATCATCGCTCCGTTCGATGGCGCTCCCCGCCTGCCGTCGCTTGCGGGAACCCGAGTGGGCCTGATCGACGACAGCAAGCGCAACGCTGACGTCCTGCTGGAAGAACTGGCAGAAGTCCTGCGCAACCGCTACGAGATCCGCGAAGTTCGCTGGCTACGCAAGCCCAGCGCGTCGCGCCCCGCCGACCCCGCTGAGTTGCAGGAGTTGGTGTCCAACGTCGATTCGGTGGTGGTTGCCATCGGCGATTGAGGGAGTTGCAGCGCGTGCAGTGTGCACGACGGAATCCACGTTGAGAAGGCCGGCCTCCCCTCCGCCACCATTTGCACCGACCGGTTCATCCCCACGGCGCAGGGTATGGCCAAGATGTGGGGAGCGGAAGATTATCCGACCATCTTCACCCAGCACCCCATTGAAAACCTGGACCGGCCCGCCTTGCGCGAACGCGCTGAGGGTCTCGCCACGGAGGTGGCTGCGATCATTACCGGCGGCTAATCCAACTTATACCAAGGCGCACCGTAGGGGCGGGCTTGAAACCTGCCCCTATATTTTGTTAACACACCGGAGCGGGGAACACCATGACCGAATCAAAAGCGACGCCCGTTGCTGACTCATCCACCGGTCCATCGGCGTTGCAACGCGCCAGGACCATAGCCGGGATCTCCGCGTTGTTTGCGTTGGCGGTCGGCGTGTTGGTCCCGGTTGTGATGTTGGTGTCGTTATATCCGTCGCTGAGGTCCACGGTGCAGAACCTCGAACGGATCAGTGAAGCGATGGCGGTGTCCGCCGAAACCCTCGCCGGCTCGTCCGATGAGGCCGTTCTCAACCTCGTCGAAACTTCGGCTAACCTCAGCGCGGCATCGGCCAACCTGACCGAAGCTACGGCGAACCTTGAGCGGAACTCGGTGGACGACCGGATGGCCGAGAGCATCATCCGGCTGTTGGAACAGCGGCAGCAGCTCGACAACCGCTAACGGCCGGCCGCAATCTCCGCGTCGCGCAGGTCCGGTGGAAGCAGGTTGGGGATCCCGCCAGTGATGGGATATCGCTCGTCGCACGGCGCGCAGGTCAGCGTTCCCGTTAGCACCTCGCCAGCATCAACTGCTCCCTGTGGGGCGATTTCATCCGTTTCCAGAGTCAACTCGCCCTTGCAAACCGGGCAGGCGATGATGTCGAGCAGATCGGTTCTCAACTGATTACTCCTTATGACGTTTATCCAACCAGTCCGCGCTCGAACAGCCAGGTGAGCACGTCGGCCAAACCGATCACGATAACGCCCACGATGGTCAACGCCACTGGCCCCGCCAGTACGCCGCGTTTGCCTCCGGCCCGTTGCTCCCTGCGTCTTGGCAACAGCCACGCTATTACGAAAGCGTACACTGCCAAGACAATCTTGGCGACCAGCACGGCGGTGTATGCGAGGCCAGCGGCGTCGGACGTTAGCCGGTCCACCGTGAGGATCACCCCGCTGATGATCAGAATCGCGATGGCCGTGGCAACAATGGGTCGGAATTCGACCGTCAATGCGTGGCCCACCAGACCTTCGGGATCGACTTTTCGCAGCGCGGGCCGTCCGGCCAGCAGCATGAACAGGCTGCCGCCGATCCAGACTACCGCTGCCAACGCGTGGGCCCACCGGATGATCAGCAGGATGATTTCCAGGACGTCCATCAGCCCAGCAGGTCGTCGATGATGTCGGATAACCGGTCCGCGTCCATGCGGCTGATCTCCATCAGGTGAATGCGACCGCCCCGGTCGATAAAATAGGTGGTGGGAAAGTATTCAACTGCGTATGTTTGCGCCACTGCCGCGCGCACATCGGTTGCGAAGGTGAAGGTCAACCCAAGCTCATCGACGAACTCTACCGCCGATTCTTCGGTGTCAAATCCCTGGGGCACAAACAGGCCGATGAACCTTACTTTGCGTCCCTGATATTCCTCCCAGACCTGCTGGAAGGCCGGCATCTCATCGCGGCACGGCGGGCACGATGGGTACCAGAAGTTGATCACCACCACGTTGCCACGCTGCTCAGAGAGGCGGAATTCCTCACCGTCGAACGTGGTTAACGCGAAGTCCGCCGCCGGCTCCCCCGGGTTGCAGGCAACCGCCGCCATCCCTACTGCTATGCCCATAATCAACAGGATAGTCCAGCGTGGGAACACGGTTGGACTGCATGACACGCTGACGGCGTGCGACACTGGGAGCATGGCTATATTTTACCGCAGAGCCGCTCAGGCATATCTCCGGACGGCGTGACGGGGTCTATCCGCGGTGCTGTCCTGCGGATTCGCCGAACTGCCGGCCGAACAGGCCCGTCAACAGCGCGCTGACGATGGTCACCGCGAGGCACATATACCCGATTCCCTCATACCCGACGCTCGCCAATAGGGTCCCGGCTATCGCAGCGCCCAGCATTCCGCCAGCCTGGTTGCTGAAACCCATCAGGCCCACGCCGGTGGCCTTGGATTCCCCCGAATACTCGGTGCTGGCGGAGATCAGAATCGGGAACGCCACGCTCAGGAAGCCTGTTCCTGCCGTCGCCACCGCCACCGTCGCCCACAGTCCCATATCCACGGAAAAGGCCGTCAGACAGAACGCTCCTCCCGCCACATTGGCGACGGCAATGATCAGCCCACGTTGCTTCAGGTTCGCGGCGTATGATGCGATGTAGTTGCCCGTCATCTGTCCGATTGCGGCTATCGCCAGCGGCAGAGCCACGAAACCCACGCTCAGATCGAACGTGTTTATCAGGTACGCTGCGAAGAAGCTGAGCGTTCCCCAGAAGGCGATGCGCTGCGTCAGGTTCACCGCCACCGCCACCCGGAAGAACCGCAACGACACCAGCGACTTGTATCGGGACAAATATGCGAAATTGCGTACCCGTTCGCCCCGGTCTCTCGGCAGCCACAGCCAGTTCGCCACCAACGCGGCGACCAGCACCCCGCCGTAAACGATGAATGCGAACTGCCAGCCTCCAACATCCGCCAGCACCGCTACCAATGGTACGCTGATGGCCGACGCCAGCCCCTGGATCGCCAGCAGCGAACTCACTGCCCTGGCACGCCTGGCCGGGGAAATGACGTCCGCTACTGATCCCACGATGTTGGGGGGTATTACGCCGCCTCCCAGGCCGGCCAATACCCGCAGCACGAACAGGGTTTCCAGGTTTGGCGCGATCGCGCAGCCCAGCATTGAGATCGAGAGTACCGCCAGGCTCACCAGGGCCACCGGACGGCGGCCGAACGAGTCGGACAGCGGACCGGCTGATACTCCCGTGACTGCCCACGCGGCGAAGGTTGCCGTGGCCAGTTGGCCGGCTACGGCCACCGATATTTCCAGGTCGGTGGCGATTTCCACCAGGAGCGGCGGAACGATCAGGATCGCGCTTATGGTCGCGAAAACGGTGAGCGCAAGCACGGCCAAGAACCATGCTTTGTTCACCTCTCTGCGCTGTGCCTGCGCCGTCTGCGTGCTGATGGTATTTGTTTCCTGGTCCGGTTGAAAGCGACAGTATGGACAATCGGTTTTGGCCTGCCGAAGGCAACGGTGGATGATAATGTCGGCACATTAGTATAGCGGTAGTTCCGGAGGCTGCCCAATGCGGCGGGCGACCTCACGCAGGGCTATCGCATATGGATGTTGGCGAATTGGGACAGGATGTTGATGAGGTAGTTGTCGCCCCAACCCGCCCGTTTCAGTTTGCCCCGCATGGACCCCTTGCTCGGTTCCAGTCGTGCCAGGTTTAGCGCCAGTTTGCGCAGCAATGCCAGGTTTTCGGCACAATGCCCTTGCCGGTTCCGTGCCTGGTCTTCGTTGCAGGTTACGTCCAATACCCAATGCAGCCGGTTCTCAATCCCCCAATAACCCCGCACGATGTCGTTGCACCGCTCCGGCGGCCAAGCCTGGCTCAGCAGGTAGTAACGGGTTTCCGCACTGATCTCGCCGTCCTTCCGGCGGGTAGCCGTTACCTTGCCAACAGCTTGCAAACCCGGCCAGTCATGCTGCTCTTGCAGCCAGTCAACCTCGGCGCTGACGCTGGCAACGCGGGTTTCGATGCGTCCGTGTCCCTTGCCAACTTGGGTGGCCTGCGCCACCGGAGTGGCCGGGTCGTCCAAGAACAATTTCACGTCATCGTGGAGCGTACCCTGATTGCCTTTCAACGCCAGCGCATAGTCCCCGCCCTGCTCCATCCGCCTGTGGCGGACTGAGCCACCTGGCGTTGGCAGTGCATCGCGTCGGCAGTAACCACCTGGCCTCGCAAGCTCAGCATTTCCAGTAGCCGAGGCACTGCCGTAATCTCGTTGGATTTGTCGTCGACGGCCACTTGTCCCAACACCAAGCGCTGCTCTTCCGCCCAGGCGCTGACCAAGTGCAGCGGCGATCGCCCTGCGGCCCGGTCGTAAGAACGGCGCAAGGTCTTGCCATCCAACGCCACCACACCCGCAATGCCTTCCGCAAACTGCCTCATGAACCCTTGGAACCATTGCTGGAAAGCCTCCGGGTCCAGCATCCCCAGCACTCGGGAAAAGGTGTCGTGGCTGGGAATGCCGTTTTCCAGTTCCAGAAAGGATTGCAGCAAATCCCATTTGGCATGGCCGAAAAGTTCCATATCAGTACAAGTCTGGCCGCCGCTGATCACAGTGCATAAGGCGATGAACAGGATGTCGTGCAGCGAATGACGCCGAGCGTTGAGGGCCCGGGGATCCTCCAGTTCGGCAAATATGTCGGCTACCTCGGCCATGGCTTCCTCCCCTCCAACACCGATTTGCCAACATCATACCCACAACCTCAATTCTTCATATGCGATAGCCCTGGACCTCACGCGTACTCACTTGTAATTACGTGGTGAAAGGACGGAAAGGTCGATTTCCCGCTCATTTCCTCTCATTTCCGCTAATTCCTGTAGGGCATTGGGCCGGTCGTGGGGCTGAATGGGGGCCGAGGGAAGGGTTTTGGCGACGGTTTTAGCGGTATTGGCGATCAGGTGAGCGGGTTTGCGGGAGCGGCGCTTGGAGTTGCGAGACGGTAATGGTTACATCAATGGGGAGTTTTTTCATGGATGCACAGGATGGAACCGCCAAAGGGGGACCAAAGGCCTGCGGCAGGATTGGGGATGTAGGATGGGATGGAGACGATTGGATTACTGATGCGTGCATTGATAACTAATCCTCGGTACACCACCGCCATTCCCACGAAAGCGGGAATCCAGGACGTCTTTGAAGCAGCAAACTCTGGATTCCGGCACGCCGCAGGCGCATCTTCGACTTTCGCCGGAGTATCCGTGTTGGATGTCAAGGGTTTGGTTGGTTTTGGTTTCAGGGAGCGGTAGCGTTAGAGGGTTGCCAGGGTGTGCCCCGACGAGCGACGGCGTGGAGTTGCAGCAGCAGCTTGCGCATCACCGCCACCAGGGCCACCTTCCCCGCCTTGCCCCGCTGTCGCAGTCCCTGGTGAAAGCGCCGCAATGGGCCCTCCACCCGCACCGAGGACAGCGCCGCCATGTACAGGGCCTGGCGCACCTCGCCCCGTCCACCGCGAATGGCTCGGTAGCCTCGCTGCTGACCGCTGTCCCGAGACCAGGGCGCCAGACCCACCAGGGAGCACAGTCCCTTGCCGTCGCCCCGGCCCAACTCGGGCAGATGGGACACCAGGGTGGCGGCAGTCAACTCCCCCACGCCGGGGACGCTGCGGTAGAGTTCGGCTTGCTGGGACAGCACCTCGCTGCTGCCCAATGCTTCCCGGTATTCCTGGTCGAGACGGGCGATCTCTTCATCCAGCCAGGCGATGTGGCGTCGGGTGGAAGCCTGGGCTCGGGCGTTCCAGGCCCGATCCAGCCGGTTCAGTTCCTGGACCCGCTGATTGACCAGTTGCCGTCGCCGGCGCAGCAGCGCCTGCACCTCGGCGCGCTGGGGTTCATCCTCAGCCTCCGGCGGCGGGTCCGCAGACGCCGTAAAAACCCGTCCGTAGTGGGACAGCGCTTGCGCGTCGATACGATCAGTCTTGGCCTGGCGTCCGCTGGCCTGGGCAAAGGCTCGCACCTTGATCGGATGGACCAGTTGCACCCTCACACCCGACCGGCGCAGACCCTGCACCATGGGTTCCTGGTAACCACCGGTGGGCTCGCACACCACCAGCGCCGGCCCCTGGGACATCACCCATGCCACCAGTTCCGATATGCCCCCATCGTCGTTGCTGAAGGACCGCGCCGCGCCACCGTCCACCGATGCGTCCAAGCCGGTTTTGCCCACGTCAATCCCCACCACCACGTTGGTCATCGTTGTAATACTCATTGTTGTTGCCCATCCTGTTTGCCGGTAGGTATGATTGCGCTGCGGTCCTCCCCACTTGCTGATGCGGGCCCCAGGCCCCGGTATCCGTTCGGAGGGCCGAGTTGGTGGCGTGAGGGGTGTCCTACTCCGGCTCGGCGCCGTCAGGCCCAATGGCCTGACCCGCCCAATGACGGTCGACGCGCCCCTCACACCTGCTGCGCAGATTGGCCTATCTGCCCAGCAGGCGCAACATACAAATGACTGAGTAGTTTAGCGAATCGCTCACGTATCAGTAGTTAAATGGTAAGGGTGGGCAGGCGGTGGGGGCTAGGGGGAAGTGTCGCCGGGGTGGGGGTGTCTGCAAAGGGGGTTTTTGGGGGATTTGGGTGATGATGGGGGGTGATGGTGGGTCTATTTGCCACAAAAGGCGGGTGATTGACAAAAAGTTGGGCGTTTTGGCGCCGACAGCAATGACTGTGCTACCCGAATTGGGGCGGCGGGAGCGCTCACAGTGAGAGGTTGCGCAAAGCGGGTACGCGTGAGGGCGAGCGACGGTCCTCACCGCGCTCCATCGCGGGCCCGCGCGTGCTTGACTGCCGAAAGCGCGCGGCTACAATCGTGCCCACCGAATAGTCAGCTCACCGCGCCAACACCTCCGGGATGTTGCGCCGATTGCGAGGTATGAATCATGCGTCTGGAAAACAAGGTCGCCCTGATCAGCGGCGGATCCCGAGGGCAGGGCGCCGCCGAGGCCCGCCTGTTCGCCCGCGAGGGCTGCAAGGTCGTCATCGCCGATGTATTGGAGGATGAGGGACGCCAGCTAGAGGCCGAAATCAACGAGACCGGCGGCGAGTGCGTTTTCGTCCGCCTGGATGTGACCAGTGAGGACGACTGGAACGCCGCCGTCAACGCCGCCGTGGAGCGGTTCGGCAAGCTGGACATCCTGGTTAACAACGCCGGCATCTACCGGCAGGTGGGCATCGAGGACACCACAGAGGAGCTGTGGGACAACATCTTCGACATCAACGCCAAGGGCGTGTTCCTGGGCACCAAGGCTGCCATCCCTGAAATGCGCAAGGCCGGAGGCGGCTCCATCATCAACATTTCCAGCGTGGCCGGACTCATCGGCAGTTGGCGCGCGCCCGCCTACGGCGCTACGAAAGGCGCGGTGCGCTTGTTCACAAAGTCCACCGCAATCCAGTATGCCGCCGAGGGGATCCGCTGCAACTCGGTCCATCCCGGCATCATCGAGACGCCCATGACCACGCCCACGCTGCTGCGCGACGATGCGTCCAGGCAGGCATCCCTGGACCGCACGCCCATTGGACGGGTCGGACAGGCCGAGGACGTGGCCTGGGGAGTCCTGTTCCTGGCTTCCGACGAATCGTCCTTTATGACCGGCAGCGAGTTGGTGATCGACGGCGGCCTGTTCGCGCAGTAGCCACGCCTGCGGTTGTCATTGCGAGCGAAGCGTGGCAATCTCGCCGTCGCGGCGGCATCGGTCGGCCTCGCCGTATTTCTGGCGATCCTGTTCACGCCGCCCAAACCTGCCCACGCCTGCATGTGCGGCCCGTCCGGCTCGCCACGGGATGCGATGGCCGAAGCCGACGCGGTGTTTCTGGGCAAAGTGGTTGCCATCCATGCGCCCGGTCCATCTATGCGCGATGGTCAGTTGGTCATATCGTCCGGCGATTTGCTCAAGGTAGATTTCAGCGTGAGCAAAGTGTGGAAGGGGCCACGCCAGGAGGCGCTGACCGTCGAGACGGAGCGCATGGGGGTTTCCTGCGGGTATGAGTTCAAGGAAGGCCGCAGGTACATCGTCTATACGTGGGGCGGCAATAGAACCGGGCTCTGCACCCGTACCGCACCGGTTTGGCTGGCCGTACGCGATTTCGCCGCGCTGGGGTTAGGCGAGCGACCGGAGTCTACCACTGAGGACAAGGCAATACCCAGTCCTGTAGTTGAATCCGCAGACGAACGTCAGCCGAGCGGAGGTGGTTGCGGGAACTCGGCCGCCACTGCTGGCAATCCGGCGGATTTCGCACCGCTGGCATTGTTGGTCGGGATCGTGTGGGTAGGCGCGAGGGGTTGGCGCCGTAAATGATGAGCACCAACCTGCAGCCGAGCAACTTGCTGATTCGCGGTGCGCTATTGGTGCTGGTGCTGGCAATCACAGCGGTGGGGTTGCATTTCGCTGCATCTCCCGCCGCAGCGTGTTCGTGTGCAGGACTGACTCCGGCGCAGGCGTTCGAACGCGCCGATTCCGTGTTCGTTGGCGAGGTCACCTCGTTCAGAGTGAAGAGTGGCCTATTTGGACAGTCCAGCATCGATCCGACGACCGTTGATTTCACGGTCATGGAGGTCTGGAAGGGACCGCAGCAAAGAACCCTGACGATTAGGACGGTTCGCAGCGAGGTCTCGTGCGGTTACGAGTTTGTGGAAGGGCTCCAATACCTGGTGTACGCCCTCGACGGCCAAACCGGGCTTTGCGACCGCACCGCCTTGACTATCCAAGCGGCGGAGGATCTGGCTTCGCTCGGCGAGGGCTGGAAACCTGGACGGGCAGGGGTTGGTGCATCCGGTTCCTCGGGAGACGATTCTGCTGGGATGGGTTCACCTCTTGGCAGCAGTGGCTGCGGAGCGGCATCCGATTCCACCGCCGCGGACGCTGCCGTCCTGGGTCTGTTGGCCGGAGCCGCCGTTTTGAGCATACGCCGCAGACCTCGCATATAATATTCAGGCTGCCTGCTGGCGCGATCCTGTCGTCGGCGAAGGTCGAGGGACTGACGGCGCGTTGGGGCCGGGCAGGTATGCACGAACTAAGTAAGAACGAGGTGCAGGAAGATGCGTCTGGAAAATAAGGTGGCACTGATCAGTGGCGGCGCTCGCGGCATGGGCGCGACCGAGGCCAGGATGTTTGCTCGCGAGGGCTGCAAGGTCGTGATCGGCGACCTCCGCGACGAACTGGGCCGGCAGGTCGAAGCCGAAATCAACGAATTGGGTGGCGAGTGCCTCTACGTCCACCTGGACGTGACCGATGAGCAGGCATGGAAGGATGCCGTCGCCGCGGCCGTGGAACGATTCGGGAAGCTGGACATCCTGGTGAACAATGCCGGCGTATATATGCCCGAGCGGGTCGAGAACACCACCAATGAGAACTGGGACGTAACCATGAGCGTGAACGCCAAGGGCGTTTTCCTGGGCACCAAGGCCGCCATCCCCGAAATGCGGCGCAACGGTGGCGGATCCATCGTGAACATCTCCAGCGTAGCCGGACTGGTGGGCAACCACATCTCTTCGGCGTACACTGCTTCCAAGGGCGCCGTGCGGCTCTTCACCAAGTCCACTGCAATCCAGCACGCCGCCGATGGGATTCGATGCAACAGCGTGCATCCGGGCACCATCGAGACCGACATGACCGCCGACCTGCTGGCCGCTGGCGGCCGGGAGGACCGGTTGAACCGCACGCCCATCGGTCGGCTGGGACAACCGGAGGACATCGCCTACGGCGTCCTGTTCCTGGCTTCCGATGAGGCGTCCTTCATGACCGGCAGCGAACTGGTAATCGACGGTGGCCGCACCGCCATGTAAATCTTTCCAGTCGGTCTAACCGGGCTGATGCAAAGCCAATCATGGCGGTGATTCCCGTTCCGTTCAACCTGGTAAAGTGCCGGCTGTCGGAGGGCAATGCCTACGTCCGGCTCCAGCACGCCGTTTTTCACGTGCTGGAAGCCGACAACGGCGGCCCGGCTCGGGTGGTTGACTTCACCATATTCGGCCTGGTTTTGATCAGTGCGGTCAACCTGGCTATTGGCAACCACACCTTGGAGTTTTTTTTCATCAGCGTGTTCGCCGCCGAGTACCTCATTCGGCTCTGGTGCATGGTCTGGCACCGCGATTACCGACAGGGCGGTTGGAAAGGCAGGTTGAAATACGCCACCACCAACGCGGCGGCCGTCATTGATTTCATCGCAATCTGGCCGACACTGGTGGTGATGATCGTTTTCGGAGAAGTGGAGATCCTACCCATATTCCGCCTCATCTCTCGTTTGATCATGACGGGAAGGCGCTTTCCCGCCATGCGCCTGATGGGGCGGGTCATGCTCCGCTCGGCGACTCAGTTGGTAAGCGTCCTGGTTACTCTGGGCGTGTTCTGGTTGGCTGCCGGATACCTGATGCACGCCGCTGAGACGAACCTCCCCGGCGGAAACCACGAGCAGTTCGGCAGTATCGGCGAGTCGCTATGGGCATCGGTGGTCATCCTCACCACGCTGCCGTCGCTGGAGGTGGTGCCGGGGACACTGGCCGGCAGGGTGATCGCGGGATTCATCGCGCTGTTGGGCATCGGTCTGTTCGCGCTGCCTGCCGGCATTCTCACCTCCAACTTCATGGAGGCTTACCAACACGCCAGGGCCACCGCCGGACAGATGGAATTGAGCACGTGCCGGGTGATGTACGCTCGGCAGCGTCGGCGTTCCCGTTGGCCGATGGCGTAGGGATCACCTCGCTAGGCGACAGCCACGCGTCAATTACCAGGGTCTTTTCAAAGTCTCCATGCCTCCCGCTCATGGTGAGCCTGTCGAACCACGAGCGCGTCCTTCGACAGGCTCAGGACGAGCGTATGCAAGAAGATCACGTAACTTTGGAATGGCCCTGGTCAATCACCGATAGACGATGGGTATGGCCTTTGCTACACTTGCCGAAATCATCGCTATCAAAATAAAGGGCGGCAACAATGAAGAAAGTAGTCAGCGAAATCAGCGGAGTGGTTTTCAGCCTGCCCTGGCTGGTCGCTAAGGACGAGGGACTGTTCGAGGCCGAGGGCATTGACATGGAATTCGTGCGAGCCCTCAACAGCGGGAGGGTTTCGCCCACCGAAAACCCCGATGAGGTCAACCCGATCCTCGGGCACGTGGCTTTTGAGGAAGCCCAGGTCGCGATCTATCGCGCTTGAGAGGAAGGTCAGGTCCGTCGGGCCTATGAAAGCAAACAGGGCGCGCGCATCATCGCTCTCCGCTCCGCAGTAGCCAGCCAGGCTATCCTGGTACGCCCGGACTCCCCGCACTACTACCCGGGGACACTGGGGAATAAACCGGTGGCGGTCCAGTTCCACGCCGGCTCCCACTACGTCGCGTTGCGGCTGCTCTCGGGTTACTTGCCCGAGGAAAAGATCAAGCTGGTCCATCACGGTTCGCCTCAATTCCGTTTCGAGGCCATGTTGAACGGTGAGGTGGAAGCCGCCGCCCTGATGGAGCCGTGGATCACACTGGCCGAAAAGCTGGGCTGCCGTCCGGTGTGCGAGGGCTATTATCTCGGCGCGGAGAACGCCAGCGACAACATGGACGAGGAGACTTTCGCCGCCATCAACCGGGCGATCGTGAAGGCGGTGGACCGGATCAACGACGACAAGCGCAATTACCTGCACTACCTGATCGATGAACCAAGGTTCGCGGCGGTTGCAGCTCAGTACGGCGGCATCACTCCGGAGGACTTCCATCTGCCACGCATCCGGTACTCGTACAACACTCCGTACACCGACGAGATAGTCGAGGACACCTACCACTGGATGGTCCGATGGGGATTGCTCGACGGAGCGGCGTGCAGCGGAGAGCTGGTGGACAATCGCATGGCCGAGCCGGTGGCTGCCGACGATTGATCAAAATCACATTATCACGCGGGCCCGACCGCCCTGAATTACCGGCGTGCTCGTGCGCTGGAGCATGATTCTCAATTGACGGGTTGACAGCCGCGTGGTACGCTTTGGAAACTATGGATCACAGTCGCCGGTACGGTTTCGTTTCGGCAAGCAACAGCATCAGGAGCGAATACGATGAACGTAACCCCCCTGGCCATCGAGAAACTTAAGGAAGTTATGGAGGGCGAGAACGAAAACGATTCTGCCCTCCGCGTAGTGGCAATGCCCGCCGGACCAGGTCTGCAGTACATGCTCACCATGGAGAAGGAACACCAGCCGGACGACACCGTTCTGCGCATGGAAGGCGTGGAGTTCCTGATGGACTCCGACAGCGCCCCGTTCCTGACGGAAGCGACCATCGATTACGTCGAAGAATTCGGCGGCCGCGTCGGATTCGTGATCAACAACCCCATGTACGCTGGCGGCGGTGGTTGCGGAAGCGGCGGATGTGGTTGTGGCGGTGGTGGATGCGGTTGTGGCGGCGGTGGTTGTGGAGGCGGCTGCGGCGGCCACTAGGATGCGATATCCGTCGGACCTTGTGCCAGCCGGCCCTTCGGCGGCATAGGCTCAAATCTTGGGCACATAAATCGGGGGCGGAAGATTTTCGCCCCTGTTTCTTTTCTGAATGGCGAACACTCGGTTTTGTGCGAATTGAGGGTCCCGCGACCACGGCGACAATCCGATGAGCAAGTGTAGAATCACCATGATTGTACGGTCACCGGTTCAGGAGTGCGGTCATGGATTTTTTGCGTAATATGACGACCCGCCGTCGGTTGGACTTGCTGAGTACCGACGTGGTCGCTTGGAACGAAATGCGGGCCACCAGGGACGGCTCAGGCTTTGAATTCAAAAATTCCCAGCTTCAGCAATTGGACTTGACCTGGGCAAACCTAGGGGAGCTCGATTTCAGCGGCTCCGATTTTCGCGGCGCTGACCTGCGCGGCGCCGACTTGCACTTCTGCAACCTTGTGGGGTCGAATTTCCAAGACGCTGACCTTCGCGGCGCCAGCCTGCAAGGGGCGCAAATGGGGGAGAGCAATCTCACGCGGGCCAACCTACAGGGGGCCAACCTGCTGCGCGCCGACCTGAACCAGGTCAATTTGAGAAGCTCCGACCTGCGTTGGGGTATCCTCAGGGAAACGTACTGCTACTACACCGATTTCTCCGAGGTCGACCTGAGTTGGGCTGACCTGAAAGGCGCGAATCTCTCCAACGCTACCTTTTATCGCACGCAACTGACCGAGGCCAATTTTTCGGACACCAACCTGTCCCACACCAACCTCAACATGGCGATTTTGGATCGTACCAACTTGGAACGAGCGGCGATGTACGACACAATCCTGGCCGCCGTGGACCTCTGTGGAGCGTTGAACCTCGAATCGGTCGTGCAGGATCCTTCGTCAAAATTGAGCATCGGGACCGACACGTTGTTGGTTACGATGCAAAGTGCCGGCGGTGAATTCACGCCGGAGCAAATCACGTTTTTGACCAAGGGCGGCGTCGCTCCGGAGATGATCGCATCGGCCCGACCCGTTGCCGGCTTCCCGGTAACGCCTTAGCATAAATCGGCGCGCCGTTGCCACCCAGCATTTGCCGACCACACATCTAGGAGTCTCGTCATGTCCGGCACACCGCACGGCGTTCGATTCGGCGCACATCGGCCAGTTGTCATGGCCCGGAATGGAATGGTATGCGCCGGCCATCCCCTGGCGGCCCAGGCGGGTGTTAGCATCCTGCAGCGCGGCGGCAGCGCCTTTGACGCCGCCATCGCTACTGCCGCCGTTCTCGGGGTGGTCGAACCTCTGATGTCAGGCATTGGCGGCGACGGGTTCATCATGGCCTATCGTGCCGAAGACGACAGCCTGCGAGTGTGCAACGGCACTGGCGCCGCTCCTTACGCGGCCACGCTGGAGCGCTATCGGCAGGGCATTCCCATGAAAGGCATCCGGAGTGTCTCGGTGCCCGGGCTGCTCAATGCCTGGCTTGATACCCACGAGGCTTACGGCGTCCTGCCGTTGGGCGCGGTGCTGGCCCCAGCTATTTCCCTGGCCGAAGACGGGTTTCCCGTTACGCACTACCTTTCCCGAGCCATCGCCAGTGATTCGCTCTTATGCGAATTTCCGACCAGCCGCGCCATCTTCACCCGTAGCGATTCCGGGGAAGCCCTGCGTCCCGGCGACATCCTACGCCAGTCTGACCTTGCCCTCACCCTCTCAACCATTGCGCAGCAAGGCCGCGACGCGTTCTATCGCGGGAGCATCGGTGAGGCCATCGTGCGGTTCAGCGAGGATCAGGACGGGCTTTTGACGATGGCGGACCTCAACGACTGCTCCGCCCGTTGGCAGGAACCGATCACCACCGACTACGGCGACTATTCCGTCTTCGAGGCGCCGCCCAATTCCAGCGGGCACATCCTGTTGCAGGAACTTAACGTCATAAGACAATACGACATGGCGGCCCTTGGGTTCGGCTCCGCTGATTCGATCCACCTGATGGTCGAGGCCAAAAAGATGGCGTTCGCGGACCGCGAGGCTTACGTCGCTGACCCCGATTACATCAACGTGCCGGTCGCCGGCATGTTGTCAGAGGGGTACGCGCGGGAACGCGCAATGCTGATCGACCGTCATCACGCTTCTTCCCGTATGGAGGCCGGCGATCCCTGGAAGCACCAAACTGAGCGCCGTTCCGCCACGCCGGCCGGAGTCGGGCGGTGCGGGCCGCGGACGGAAGAGGAGGACACCACCTGTTTTGTGGTCGCCGACCGGGCCGGCAACGCCGTGTGCCAACTCCAGAGCATCCAGAGCGCGTGGGGTTCATCGCTGGTCGCGGGCAACACCGGAATCCTGCTCAACAACCGCATGACCTATTGGCACCTCGACCCCGACCATGTGGACTGTCTCCAACCGGGCAAGCGGGTTCGCCACACCATGAACCCTGTTATGGTCTTCCGACGGGGAGGTGATGGGACGAACGGCAGTAGCGATGGGACGAGCGCGAGGCGTCTCACCTATGTGCTGGGAACGCCGGGCGCTGACTGCCAGGTGCAGAGCAACATGCAGATCATCACCAACCTCATTGACCATGGGATGACCGTCCAGGAGGCGGTGGAAGCGCCGCGGTGGAAACACGTGGGCGATGGCACCGAGTCAACCGTTCCCCACACTGCCGAGGATCGGCTGCTGATGGAAGGCCGTTTCGACCCTTCAGCCATGCGCCAACTGCGGGGCATGGGACACCCTGTACTTGAGCTGGATGCCTGGGATGGCGTCACCGGCCGCGAAATGGTCTTGTACATAGATCCGGATAACGGTGCGCTGCACGGCGCCGCGGATCCGCGCTACGACGGCTACGCCATCGGCTACTGAATGAGTTGCCCTGCATTGGAAAAGCCCCTCACCTCAATTGGTGAGGGGCTTTTTTTGGGATTTATATCTCTGTGTACACCGGCACCTGGATAGTGTACACTGCGGCTAGAAATAGCAGGTGTGAGGATGATGAACCTAATAGAAGCCGTCCGTGAGTTCAGTGATGAAACGAAGGCGGAGGCATGGTTCGTCCAGCGGCGGTGGAAGAACGGCATCCGGTGTCCGTACTGCGATGGCGACAACATCAGCCCGCGCTCCAATGGCCGCAAGACGCCGGCCTACCGTTGCAACCCTTGTAAGCGGGACTTCACGGTGAAAACCGGCACCATCATGCACGACTCCAAGCTGTCCCTCTCGACCTGGGCGATGGCGTTCTACCTGATGAGCACCCGGCCGAAGGGCGTGTCCAGTATGCAACTCCACCGCGATCTCGGCATCACGCAGAAGTCGGCGTGGCACCTGGCCCACCGGATCCGCGAGACGTGGGACGATGAGGTGGAGAAGTTCGAGGGGCCGGTGGAGGTGGACGAAACCTACGTCGGCGGCAAGGAAACCAACAAACACGCGGACAAGAAGTTGAAGGCCGGTCGCGGCGCCGTGGGCAAGACCGGCGTGGTTGGGATGAGGGACCGGGAGACGGGCCGGGTCGATACGGTGGTGATCCCGGACAGCCGCAAGCCAACGCTCCAGGGGTTCGTGCTGGCGCGGACCACGCCGGAGACGACGGTGTACACCGATGAGTTCGGGAGTTACGTGGGACTGCCGCGGCCGCATGAGACGATCAGCCACGGCAAGGGCGAGTACGTCCGGGATGACGTGTCAACGAACGGCATCGAGTCCCATTGGGCGCTCTTGAAACGTGGCCACTACGGGACCTATCACCAGATGTCTCGGAAGCATCTGCAACGCTACGCCAATGAGTTCAGCGGCCGGCACAACCAACGTGGGCTTGACCCTCCGGACCGGATGGGTGCGATGATTGCGGCGGGTGTGGATCGGCGGTTGACCTACGCCGCTCTAGTTCGACCAGTTCCTGCAAGAGATTCCTGATTTCGATCAGCAATTCCACTTCTGGCGGAATGAGCATTGATCGTGGCGGTTGCGGCAGGGATTCTATGACGTTCCTTTGCATGGTGCCTCCTTGTTTCAGGAGGCCCCTGCGCCGCGCTTGACAGTGGCCGGCCCGGGTGCGATGATGCACTCGACAACGTTGTTTCCCTGGCGCTATCGCGCTGGGCTTCTTCTTTGGCCCTGGTGTTTGCGGCACTGGGGCTTCCTCTTTGGATGGCGATTGTACCGGCGAGCAACGAAGCCGGCAAGTATCAGTACCCTGCCGCCTCCAGCACATCCAGGCAGCTATTCATATCGTCCGTGGTTAGGTTATGGGCCTCCATGACACCCACAACCGCTGTGTCCAGAGCATCCTGCGGCGATAACCCGTCTATCTCGAACCCTTCGGCCACGTAGTAGATGTATTCCCAAACCTGCGCGCAGGCTTCGACTCGTGTGAGGTCCTGCGTCGGCGTCCTGGTGGGTACCCTGGTAGGAGCACGCGCAGTCGCTACGGCGCGTGTCGTAGCATAGGGACGGGGCGCAAAGTAATCGCCCGGCGTCATCGTCGGTCGGCGTTGCGGCGATGGAGATCGCGTATCTCCGGGCACACAGAAGATCGCACCGCAAACGCCCATTGCGAGAGAGGCGATCAGGATCACCAACACTACTTTGAGGCAGCCCTTGAACTCCTGCTTACGGGCCTCATCCTGCCGTATCCGCTCATCTCTGCGAACATCCTCCTCATCCACCTGGCACCTCCCTTGCGGCCACCGGAGAGGCCACTTGCTAGGGTTGCCGGGTTCCGCTGATGATCCCGCAAGAGAGGCATATTTGCCCCTCGGCATGGTGAAATCAACAGCAGTAGCAGCAACGGAAGGCCCGTTGAACCCTCAACCCTAGCGCCGGCAGGATAGCAAACTCATTGCAGATTGCCAACAGAACGTCAACAGATTGGCAACAAACTCATTACACGATAGAATGACGACGGAGGTGCGCCATGCCCAAAGCCAAGAAACAGCGGGGCCGTCCGCCACGTCCCATGCCGGAACGGATCGACGCCACACCCGAGGAGATCGCGGAGGTCGTCCTGGGCGCTAAACCGAAAACCGAATGGGACTACCTGAAAGACGAACGGCCCGCCAAGTAGCGGGCCGTTTCGCAATACGCAGTGATGTTTCCCCAACTACGACCAAAATGGCGGTATGGCGGTTGATGTGCGGGTTTGTGCAAGCGTTTGGCTGTTGTCGAAACCAACCCAAGACAAAACTACAGGCCGCCGTGTGGCGACCTGGTTTGGTAAGATGCGAGGGTGCCCCCGTAGCTCAATCGGATAGAGCAACCTCGTGCCAAGGGGTCGTGTGCAGGTTCAAGTCCTGTCGGGGGGCACCACTGGGATTGTCGCCTTGCCGCCAACACTTTGTCAACAGTTCACCAACAGAACGGAAACACATCGTCAACAAACTTATTACAGGCGGCGGTGTACACAGGGATATAAGTCCCCTTTTTTTGATGTCCTCTCAGTTTGAGGATTGATTCCGCCTAGTGTTGGACGAGGCCTTCCTCCATCATCGCCGCGATTGCGCCGTCGAACGCCTCGATGGTGAAATCTATGTCTGCCTCTGTGTGGGTGCCCGAGAGTACGCCGCTGGTGCGGGACATCAGGTCCACGCCGCGCACCTGCAACGCCTGCCGCAGGCTGCGCTGAATCTGCGCCGGCTGGTTCTTCAACCGCGAGGCGTCCAGCTCGTCGATGCTGCGCTCACCGAAGAACAGGTGGAAGGTTGAGGCCTCCCCGTACACCGTGGCGTTGACCTCTCGTCGCTCTACCACTTCACGGAGGCCAACCCGCAACCGCTGAGCCATCAGGTCGGCCTGGGCGTTGTACTCGCCGGTGGCGACTAGGCGCAGCGCGGCGTTGCCGGAGGCTGCCGCGTAGGGGTTCGCGTTGAATGTCCCGCCGTGCAGCACCCGCTCGTAGCGATCGTGATGGCTGTCGCCCGTCTGGTGCATGACGGCCATGAACTCGTCCCGGCCGCCCACCGCTCCTCCCGGCAGACCGCCGGTGATGATCTTCGCCATCGTGCAGATGTCGGGATCCACACCGAGGCGTTCCTGGGCTCCGCCCGGCGCCCACCGGAATCCGGTGATCACCTCGTCCAGGATCATCACTACGCCGTGCTCGCGGGTCAGGCGACGCACGCCGTCCAAGAAGCCGTCGGGCAGCGGCACCGTACCGTAGGACGCACCGGATGCCTCAGTGATAACGCCGGCGATGTTGTCATCGTTGGCAAGGGCGTTCTCCAACGCGGTCAGGTCAGTGGGTAGCACGATGATCGAGTCGAGAGTGCCCTGCGGGATGCCGATGGATGCGGGCACGTCGAAGGGCGGCAAGTTGCCGGGCATTACGTAGTCGTGCCAGCCGTGGTAGTGAGATTCCCAACGGATGATCTTCTCCTTGCCGGTGTAGGCGCGAGCAACGCGCATCGCCAGCATGGTCGCTTCGGCGCCGGAGCCTACGAACCGCACCTTGTCCACGCATGGCATCAGGGTGCAGACACGCTCGCCCCATTCCAGCATCGACTCTGTCGGCGCGCCGAAGTGCGACCCTGAATCCAGCGCGCCGGCCAACGCCGCCACCACCTCGGGGTGAGCGTGGCCCAGGAGCAGGGACGCAGATCCCATGCCGTAGTCCACGTACTCGTTGCCGTCGACGTCCCACTTGCGGGGGCCGCTGCCCCGGGCGATCACCACCGGGAACGGGTCGGATGTGTAGCCGTCGTGGCCGGGGCTTCCAGATGGGAACCGGGCCTGGTAATTGGGTTGCAGTTCCCGCGAGCGGGGATTCATGCGAATGTACTGTCCCTGGATGGTTTCAGCCATGTTGATCGCTCCTTCGATTAAAGCGTTGGCGGTGAGAGGATCGTCCTTTCACCGCCATCTTACCACCTGCGCTGCTTGTAGGTTTAGTTGAGTTCGCGTCCCAATTCCGCCTCTAACTGGCGCACGCGCTCCAATGCAGCATCCCGCTGAGCAAGCGCTGCATCGCGCTCGGCTTTGGCTTCGGTGAGGTCCGGCATGTATTCGCCCGTTGTAGGATCCCAAAATCGCAATTCACCCGAAACCCAGCGGAGTTCCACGCCCAATACCGCGCTGTACCCACGGATTGATCCGTCCTCGGCTGTGTCCACCGGAATCGGCTGGTATGATCCGTCGGGCAGCAGGCGGTCGCCGGCCAACGCCGCGTCGTGGAATCGGCCTCCCGTATGGTCGAACCGCCAGTATTCCGCCACGCCGTAACCGGCGTAAATCTCACGCTTTTCGGTGTAGTCACGCCGGCCAGTGGACCCGGACGCCACCTCCAAAACGAAGTCGGGCGGCTTGCCCAGTTCGCTGATGGTGTAGCCGTTGGATGCCACGATGTCCGCTGCGGACGCCGGCATACCGAAGGCGACCAACAGGTCGGGGTAGGGCGATCCCCGAACATTGCCGGCGTCCCGGCACAGGTAACAATTTCCCATCACCACCACATCCGACCGGCCGGCAAAATAGTCTTTTAGTATTTCGTGCGCCCGGAATATATCCGGCATTTGGGCTGCCATGTCGGGAATTTGGGGTGGGTCCGGCAGCTCCGTAAGTCGGATGCCGGACCCGCCCGACAGGGACCCTTGGCCTATTTTGGCGGAGGTCGTCATCATGGGCCTCGCGGCTCGAACGGTTGTCGTAGTGTGTATGACCCCATCGTAGCATTACAGTAAGGGCGAATAATCATTCGTCCCTTCTCACCATGCCAAATCGCTGGATCAGTTATCCGCCGCTTCGACAGCCTCCGGCTGTTCCAACACTGCGCCGAATGCCTCACGCAGGCTGGCGCACGATGCATCGATAGCCTGCCGGCCCTTGTCGATCACGTGGGGCAACCCGAAGAATCCGTGGATCACGCCGTCGTACCGAAGCAGTTGAGTTTGCACCCCGGCATCTTCCAATGCAGACGCATAGACTTCGCCTTCGTCCCTCAGCGGGTCGAACTCGGCGGTGATCACCAGCGCCGGCGGCAGGTCATTGGACAGCCGAGCCCGCAGCGGCGACGCGAAAATGTTGTAGCCCGAGAGGTCGGTGTTGTCGACATAATGGTTCCAGAACCAGCGCATGCTGGCGGTCTCCAGGAACATGCCCTGCCCGTTCACGGAGTAGGAGCGGGTATCGTAGGCGTAGTCCACGGCTGGATACACCAGCAACTGGAAAGCAAGATGATGTGGGAAATCGTCCTGCGCCAGTGACACCGCAGCGGCCAGGTTCCCACCCGCGCTGTCGCCGCCCACGGCGATGGTGTCGGGCCGGCCGCCCAGCGCCTCCGCATTGGCCATCGCCCACATCGTCGCTGTCAAGCAGTCCTCGAACGGCGTGGGGAATTTGTACTCGGGAGCCAGCCGGTAGTCCACTGACACCACCACGCAGTTCGCGCCCACGCACAACTCCCGCGCGGTGGCGTCCGCGGTCTCCACGTTGCCGATGACCCATCCGCCTCCGTGGTACCACACCAGGATTCCCCAGGGGCCGGCCGTCGCCGGAGCGTAGATGCGTATGGGCACCTCGCCCGGCTCCTTGCCGTGAACATTCATGATGATGCGGTCTTCCACGCTGCCCACGGCGGGACCATCAGGACGCGGTCGGCTGTTCATGACTTCCCGGCATTCGTCCACGTCCATCTCCTGGAACGGCTTGATTCCCAACTCGTCGAACACCTCCAGGACGTGCGCCGCCTGCGGATCAAGCAATTTGCGCATCGCCGCCGGGTCGCCCTCATGTTGGTGGAAATACTCCTCCGTCATGTCGTCCACCGCGCCCCGCAGGAACTCGCAGGCGTCATCCATGGCGTCCCGCGCTGTGTCCATCATGCCGGCCATGCTGAAGAAGCCATGTATCATGCCGTCGTAGCGGTTCACGGTTGCCGGCACACCGTACTCCTCCAGTAGGCGGCCGTACGCCTCGCCCTCGTCCCGCAGCGGGTCGTACTCGGCGGTGATCACCAGCGCGTGCGCCAGGCTGTCCATGCCGTCGAAATCGGCCGCCAACTTCATCGGCGCGCACTGCGGATCGTTCGCTTGCGATGGGTCGGCCAGGAACTGCTCCCAGTACCAGATCATGCCGTCGCGTTCCAGCCCGAAGCCGGTTCCGTTGTCCGTATAGGAGCCAGTGTCGAACTTGGCATCTGTTACGGGATAAACCAGCAACTGGTGGCTCACCCGAACGTCCCCGGTCTCAGCGGCGCGGATGCTCACCGCGGCGGCAAGGTTCCCGCCCGCGCTGTCGCCACCCACCGAAACCACGCCGCGAATGCCGCCCAACTCATCGGCGTGTTCGCTGGCCCAGAGGGTCGCCGCGTAGCAGTCATCCAACGGTTCCGGATACTTGGCCTCCGGCGACAACCGGTAGTCCACCGAAACCACGATGTTGCGTGATCCGAGGCACAGGTGCCGAGCCGTCCCGTCCGCAGATTCCAGGTCACCAACAACCCATCCGCCACCGTGGTACCACACCAGGATGGGGAACGGCCCGTCGCCCGCCGGCGTGTAGATTCGTATCGGCACGTCGCCAGCCGGCCCGGGAACCATGCGGTTCTCGACCTTGCCTACTTCTGGCCCGGGTCCACGCGGACGCTTGGCAGCGTTGGCTCGCGCCTCGGCCGGCGAAACGGTATGGTTGGGCGGCAGGCCCAACGCTCGGGTTGCCTCAATAACTTCTTGCGCTTGCGGGTGCAGTGGCATGTAGGGCCTCCACTATCCTCGTGTGTCGTGATGCAAAACTGGCCGCCGGAGCCTCGGTGTGAGGGTTTCCGGCGGCCAATGTCGTCGATGATGTACGGTCCTAGGCGTTGCGGCCCGCGTAGTCCTCTCGGGCCCGGTCCAGCGCCCGCGTGCGGCCTGCTTGCAGCGTCTCGTGCCGTTCGTAGGCCCACTGATTGGATGCGATTGCAGCCTCCGCCGAGCCCTGGAAGTGCGGCATAACGTGGCGCGCCATCAGTTCGTAGCTGTGCAGCATGTGTTCCCGTGCGGCCCAGTCCACCGTCTGCACCATGAACGCGCCGAACCCGCCGCTCATTTCCTCCAGCCGTTTGATGCCCTCGATGCAGTCGTCCGGAGTGCCGATGATCCACGCGCCGCGTTCGGCCAACACGTCAATGATCTTTTCCGGCGGACCATCCACCACCTGCGGGCGACCCATGGTGTGCTCGAAGTATTCCCGCTGGTAGCGACCCGCGCCGATGCGAGCCTGCTCGAAAGCTTCCTTGCGCGTGTCTGCCAGGTGAACGGGCAACACCAGCCGCCACTCGAACCGGTCAACCGTCTGGTTGTGTTCTGCCGCCGATTCCTCACAGATGTCCCAAAGTTCGTGCAGGGCTGCACCCTGCGGTACTTTCGGGTCGCGTGGCGTGGTGATGGTCAGCACCGATGCGCCGTGCTTGCCGGCCAGCGCCACGCCCGACGGCGTCTGCACCGATGCCACCGAAATGGGCATGTGCGGACTCTGGTACGGGCGCAGTTGCAACATCGCCTCGTTCAATTCGAACCAGTCGCTCTTATGGGTGATGGGTTCCTTTTCCTTGAACAGGCGCATGATGACGCCCAGGGATTCGTCCATCCGGATGCGCTGCTTGGTGGGGTCGATGCCCATCATATAGGCGTCGCCCGGCAACGCCCCCGGCCCAACCCCCAGCATCACTCTGCCGCGTGTCATGTGGTCCAGCTGTGTCATCCAGTTGGCCACCATGAATGGATGGTGGTACGGCAGGCTTACGACGCCGGTGCCCAGCTTGATGTGCTTGGTGCGGTCTGCCGCCACGCCGATGAAGATCTCCGGGGACGATATGATTTCCCAGCCCGCGCTATGGTGCTCGCCGATCCATGCCTCGTCAAAGCCCAGGTAGTCCAGCCACTGGACCAACTCCAGGTCTCGCTCCAGGGCCAGCGTGGGGTTCTCGCCGGCTCGGTGGAACGGCCCCATAAAGATGCCAAACTTCATACGATCGGGTAATGCCATCGGGAAATCCTCCTCGTGGTCCGCCTCGGGCGGATTAACGCCGCCGGGTTAGACACCAATCGCAACGGCTGCCGTCGCATGAACGTGTCCACCGCCAAACGGTCGCGGGTGAACATAGATAGCCGCATTATATGGGCCATCTCCAACTGCGGCAAGCGGACCTGACTTGATGCCGATCCACCGAGCGACGCTAGAGAAACGCCGTCCTCGGCTCGCCTGCTTGAGGCCAGCGAGGACGGCCAAAGTCCATGCGGCGCAAAGGTGTATTAGCCAGCGTCGCTCGGTCGTGTATCCAATGCGCCTCCGTTCAATTCCTCCAACCTACGGATCAACGCTTCCGTCGCCGATTCGTACCTTTCAATCAACCGGTCCGTGCGGGCTTCCGCCGCCTCGGCCCGTTCGCGTTCCTGTTGTATTCTGGCCTCTGCATTCGCTGCCCGTTCGCGTTCGCGTTCAATCCTCTCTTCCGCAGCCGCCGCCCTGGCCTCTGCCACCGCCGTCCGGGCCTGTGCGGCTTCCGTGCGCTTGCGTTCTTCCGCGGTGCGTTTCCGCTCTTCTTCGATCCTGCCGTCCCGGATGAATCCCATAACCATGATCAGACCTCCAATCGACATCCCGGACAGGTTGGCGGACACCGTGCTTATCGGGTGACCTACCGCGAATTGGTCGCCAACGATCTGAAATACCGACGACACAAGAGCGCCCGCCACTATTATGGCATAGCCTAGGACGTATAGCTGGATGTTTTGCCACATCACCCCACCCCTCACCGCTGTAATCCTAGCCCGATACGAGTGGCAACCCCTCGTCGGCGCGCACCTCGTTGATGATTTCCAGCACGCGCTGCGATAGCGGCGCGTAGGTCAACTCGAACTCCGACAGCAGGCGGCTGTTGTCCACCAGGTAGTTGCCGGAGTGTTCGCGCCCCCCCGGATTGTCGAAACTGATCTGAGCGTCGGGCAGGTATCCGCGCACCATCTCCGCCAAATCTCCCAGGCTGATGGGCGTCCCGCCCGAGTTGTACACCGGGTACTCGCTACGATCCACCAACGTCACTCGCACGAACGCCTCGGCGATGTCCTCCACGTGGATGGGCAGGCGCATCATGTCCTGGTAAGGGAAACTCACCGGTTCACCACGGGACGGCAAGGTCACGCAACGCACGTGGTCCGTCGAGCCGCGCACCTTGTCGGGCCCCGTCACGTTCGCCGGCCGGATGCCCGTGATGCTCATGCCATAGTTCTCGATGAACATCTTGGCCTGGAACTCGTTGAAGATCTTGTGGGTCGCATACTGGCTGTCGCCGAAAGTTCCCTCGTCCTCGTTGATTTCGCGGTCGCCGAAGTTGGACTGTTGCCCACTCACGGCCACCGAGCTGGCGTACGTGATGCGGTTGACGCCCAGCAGTCTCCCTGCCTCGAAGCAGTTGTCCATCCCCAGGATGTTCAGCCGCATCTGGTGGTGCGGGTTGCCTTCGCCGCCGCCCAGCAGGTAGGCAAGGTTGATCATGCGGTCGGGTTGCGAGTCCACGATGGCTTTGGCCACCTGCTCAAACTCCGTGATGTCGACGCGCGCGGTGCGTATCGCACCCGCCTCCACTCCCGGAATGTCCGGTATGGGATTGATGTCCGTGGCATAAACGTCCTCGCCCCTTTCGACCAACTTGCGAATCACGCGTGGCCCAATGAATCCCGCGCCGCCCAGTACTAGAACCGTCATAATCGCACCTCTCTTGCATGTCAATTTCGTGTGAGGATACGCCAGGCGACGTGATGAATTTCATCTACATCCCGTTCATCCTGTGTACCCATATAAAGTTGTCACCCGCGCACCGCGACGAAGAACAATCGCCGGAACGGATACAGCGTAATTCCATCCGCCCTCTGCGGATACTCCAGGTTCAGTCGCCGCCGGTATTCCTCCAGATACACCTCACGCTCACCGTCTTCGAGCCCGTTCAAGATGGGCCGCAGCCCCGTTCCGGTAACCCACTCCAGCACGGCGTCGTCGCCCGTCAGCACATGTTGGTACTCCGTCGTCCAAACGTCCAGGTGCGCCGACTCGGGAGCCAGCAGGTCATAGTAGAAATCGGGATCCTGCACCCAACGGTTTCCCACCGCCGTCCGCAGTTCCTCCGACCCGATAGCGAGGCCACCCGGTCCGCCGTCCGCCAACACCTCACGCATCAGGTGATGCGACCGCATGTCCCAGCTCAGAGGCACCTGCACGGCCAGGCATCCACCCGACGGCAGCAAGCCCCACAATCGGGGAACCAACTCAGAATGGTCGGGCACCCACTGCAACACGGCGTTGGAATAGAATACCGATGGCGTGGCATCAGGTTGCCAATCGGTCAGGTCGCCCATTTGCCAGCGAACCTTGCCAACCTTCCCATCCGAATCAGCCGCAGCCCGCTCCAACATCTCGGGCGAGTTGTCCATCCCGACCACGTTGGCGTTTGGCCACCGGTCAGCCAGCAGATTCGTCACGTTTCCACTGCCGCAGCCCAGGTCGTAGATCACCCGGGGATCCTCCAGGGGTATCCGGCCCATCAAATCCAACGCCGGACGCAACCGGTGGTCGGCAAATTTGAGATACTGTCCCGGGTTCCAGGACTCTCCCGCCAGATCGCGTTGGTGTGGCATCGCCTGCGTCATGCAAATAGCCCCTATCGTCGGCGTAATCGTTGCTCAAGCGCAACGTGGCCGAGTATAGGCGCCGCAAAATCCGAGCGTCAACCGAGTCACCGGCGAATGGATGTCCGTACAATCGAACGTCAGGTCCGGGTTCGGCGCGGCAGTGTTAACGATCAACGTGTGCTGTGAGCCGGGGGCATTGCAATTGTTGTGACCTTGCGGTCGTTCACAATCACGCGGTAGGTCTCGCCTGCCTCCAGTTCCGCATTGAGCGAGAGGATTGTGTCCATCTCCACCACCTGCTCGTCGCACGGTATCGCCCAGGGAGTGTCCGGCGGCTGCATCAGAGTGACGCGCGCGATGATGTCGGCGCCATCCACCACAACCTCCTCTGCACCGGGCCTTGAGCATCCATCAATGGTTGACCGGTTGTAAAGGATCCGCAAATATTGGTCTGGGCCGGAACGCAGCAGTTCGGCTCCATTGACGTGTACCGGAACTTCCACCCAGGTCCTCCAGTCACTGTCTCCCACCATTTCGGGCGGGGGTTGCACCAGCACCAACACCATGTCAACCCGGCTCGGCTTGCCGCGGGTGATCACCTCATAAGCCGTGTCATTGATGAAAGCCAGTCGACCGTCGGACCCGATGATCCTGGCCTGTATGGCATATCTGTTGCGAAGATCAATGCTTTCGCGGTCGTAATTGATCTTGAAGTCGATGGGAACCTGCCCCGGATTGGGAATAATCCGGCTGGCAATGGGTATGGAATCCGCGTCAGCATAGGAAACGTCCTGCAACTCCATGATTAGCCTGGCGTCCGGCGACAGTTTGATACTCTCCCGGTAGGTGACGGTTCCCTCCACCGATGCGCTGCCATTATTTTGGAAGGGCGCCTTCACCGCCTCAAGTGGCTCGAATTCTCCTCCGCAGGCGACAATAACCACCAGGGTAAGGGCGCAAAGCGCGTCGAGCAGCACGTATTTGGTGTTGGCGGACATTTGGACAATCGCGGTCGAAACGCCATTCGCGTGAGGATAAATGACATACGTGTCGACGGGATGGATGGTTTGCCCATCCATCATTCCCCACCGCCGCAGCCCCATCTCCCCAAACCTACGCCCGAACCGGACCGGTAACCGTCAGCGACCGCCCCCACTCAGCGCCACCAACCGGCCGTCCGCCATGGGTAGGTACAGCGTGCTGCCCGACACCGCCGGCGCCGCCGATAGCCCGCCGCCGTCCAACGGGTATTCCCATGCCAATTCGCCTGTGCCCACGTCCAGCGCCAACAGGCGGCGCGTAACCGTTGCGATCAGCAGGGCATCGCCGGCCGCCACCGGCTCTGCGGACACTTCGGCCTCCAGCGCGCGCTCCCAAATCTCCTCGCCCGTTGCCCCATCCAGCGTTCGCACCAATCCCTGCTCGTTCACCACCATCAACTTGCCATCCGCGTAAACCGGGCTGTACTTCACCCTGCCGCGCGCGGACCCGACCCATAGGCTTCCAGTTTGTTGTGGCGCGTTTTTCAGCAAGCGCCAGTAGAAAAAGTTGAACTTGGCAACGTAGGCGAATCTGCTGAAGGGACGGCTCACCGCTGCGGGATCCACGGCCCAAACGCCGCCCCGGTTGGTGACGAAATAGGCATTGCCGTCCGCGATCACCGGCCCGCCCACCACCGGGGTCCCGGAATAGAATACCAGCCGCCGCCGCCCGGTATCGGGTTCCACCGTGATGAACCGCTCGCCCAGGGACGCCGCCGCAACTACGGATCCATCCGAGGCTGGATGTCCAACCACCCAGCCCTTAATCCTCGCCGACCATCGTGATTCGCCCGTGGCGGCGTCCAGGGCTTCCAACTTTCCGTTGGTGGAGCCGATGTACACTGTGCCGTCCACAACGATGGCGGATCCCAGCACGATGTTTCCCAGGTTGCGCTCCCACAGCAGCGTCCCGTCGTCCCGGTTGAGCGCCAACAGGCGATGGTCCCGCGCCCCCACGTATATGGCGTCGTCGGTGACGGCCGGCGCGCTGTCCGACGGAGAGCCAATCTCATAGCTCCACATCGTCTCGCCGGTGTTCGCATCCAACGCCGTCGTGATCCCGTCCTCGGTGGTGATGTATAGATGACCCTCAACAACAGCAGGTGTTGCCAGTATCACGCCGGGCGTGTCCTGCTCCCAGCGGATCGCCAAGGGTGGCGCAACCCGGGCGTCAGGCGCCCAACCGGTGCTGCCGATATCACGACGGATCGAGGGCCAATCGACTGCCGATTCCGCCATCCCTTGATCGGTGGTGGCCTCCGTGGGTGGGAACAGCAATGGGCCGGCCTGGAAAGCTCGGAATGCCCAGAAAACCACCAGCGCGACGATAATCGCTCCGATGATCAGCCACAGGCGGATGCTGCGCAACCATCGGCGGTTGATGCCGATGGTTGGTACGGCGGGAGTGGTGCGACGCAACGGTTCTATGGACCCCCGCGGCGGAACCTGCGCAGTGGCTGCATGCTAAGTGCGCCCGCGGAGTTTGGGGTCCAGCGCGTCCCGGATGGAGTCGCCGAACAGGTTGAATGCCAGCACCGTGACGGTGATGGCCAGGCCGGGGAAGATCACCATCCACCAACGCGGGATCAGTCCCGCCGCCACCGGGCCGCCGAGCATGTTGCCCCAAGTCGCCGTCGGCAGCGGCACTCCCACTCCCAGGAATCCCAGAGACGCCTCGAGAATGATGACGGAGCCAAGATGCGCCGTTGCCAGCACCAGCCAGGGCGCGACGCACTGCGGAGCGATGTGCTTGATCATCACGCGGCTGCTGCTGGCGCCGATGGCCTGTGCCGCGTCCACGTAGGCGTACTCCTTCACGCTCAACGTCACCGAGCGGATCACGCGCACCGCAATTGGGATACGCGTGATGCCAATTGCGACGATCACCGTCCAAACGCCGGCACCCATCGCCAGCACCAGGATCATCGCCAGAATCAGCGTCGGGAACGACATCATCAGTTCCAGGAATCGCTGGCTGTAGATGTCGAAACGCCCCCCGATGTAGCCCGCCGCGACGCCCCAGGCCGCGCCCAGGAAGTCGCCCACTACCACGGCCACCAGGGCTACGAAAAGCGATATCCTCGCTCCGTGCACGACCCGGCTGTACAGGTCGCGTCCGATGTCGTCGGTACCCATCCAGTGGGCGGCGCTGGGCTCTTCCCGCAGCGCTTTGAAGTCAGCGTCCTGGGTGGGATGGTGAGTGGCGACGTATGGCGCGAATATCGCGATGGCGACGATCGCAACGATCATCACCCCGCTGACCCCACCCATTGGGTTGCGCTGGCAGAAATGTATGATGACCCACCACCACCCGGATTCACGACGCCCCTCTTCCTGAACCAGGACTTCGCCCTCTGCGCCCGTGGTTGTCGTTGGATTTACCTGTGCCACGATATCGCTCCTGTTGTTATTGGCCCCTCGCCCTGGATGGCAGAGGGTTTGTTGAGGGTGAAAATCTCGGTCCTAACTAGCTGTAGCGAATTCGTGGGTCGATCCAGGCGTACGATATATCCACCAGCAGGTTGGTCAGCACGAATACGAGACCATACAGCAGCACCAGGTTCTGGATCACCACGTAGTCGCGCTCGAAGAACGCCGCCACCAGGGTGCGCCCCAGTCCAGGCACTCCAAACGCCTGCTCCACTGCCACCGAGCCCCCGATGAGGAACCCCAGCAGCACGCCGGACAGCGTGATCACCGGCATGATGGCGTTGCGCAGCGCGTGTCGCATGATTACCAACCGCTCGGCCAACCCCTTGGCGCGCGCCGTTCTGATGTAGTCCTCGTGGATGGTTTCCAGCAGCGCCGATCTGGACATTCTGCAAACGTACGCCGCTTGGCCTACGCCCAGCACCAGCGCCGGCCCCCAAACGATCTGGAGGTTCTGCCAGGGGTCTTCCCAGAAGTTGATGACCCCCAGCGGCGCTTTCCATTCCAATGTCAGCACAAGGGTGAGGACGATCACCGTGCCTAACCAGAAGTTGGGTATCGCCAGGAACAGGATGGAGAAGAACCTGCCCGCGTAGTCCAGCGCGCTGTTGCGTTTCATGGCCGCCAGTATTCCCACCGGCAGCCCGATCACCCATGACAGGATCACGGACAGGATTGCGATTTCCAGCGTGATGGGGCCTCGGTTGATGATCAGGTCCATCACGGTGTGGGAACGCCAGAAAGACTGGCCCAATTTCAGGGTAACGATGTCCTTCAGCCAGTCCACGTATTGCAGGTAAATCGGCTTGTCCAGCCCCAGGCTGGCAATGATGCGTTGCCGGTCTTCCTCGCTCAACTGCAAGGTGCCTTCCTCACCGAACATAACGGTGAGCACGTCACCCGGCAGTATGCGCATCACCAGGAAAATGATGATGGTCAACCCGATTAGAGCCGGAATCGCCAGCAGTACGCGGCGCAGGATGTACTTTTGCATCACGCCCTCCCCGGGTTGATTGTCCTCTGGTTATTTGTCCGTCTGAGCGGACTCGTCGGGGCGGGTTTCAAGCCCGCCCCGTTTGGTATTGGCTACTGCCGGCACTCGTCGTCCATCCAGACCGTGTCCATCCGGTCCAGGTTGTGCACGAGCGCTCCGTGCTTGCCCTCGATGCCGTGCACGCAGGTGCGCCACGCTCCAAGGGTCCGGTTGTACCAGTACTCAACCGTCGGTGGGTCGGCGTCCAAAATCTTGGCCGCTTCCTGTACCAGTGCGTACCGCTTGTCGAAGTCGGGCTCGGCGTCCACCTTTTCCATGATGGCGTCGAACTCCGGATTGCAGTAGTTGGAGTGGTTCTCACCCCCGCCGCAGCGATAGAAGCTGTTCATGTACGCGGACGGATCGATGAACGGCGAGGCGATCCCGCCGATGGTAAGGTCGAAGTTCCGGTTGGCCAGCTCTTCGAACCATACGGCAGAGGCCACCGGTCGGATCTCCGACTCGATGCCCAGGATGCGCTGGAACTCCAACTGCGCCACCTGGGCCGCCGCCGTCCAGTGCGCGCTGTTGGGGTCGCGCTGCATCAGGTCAACGTTCTTGATGCCATCGGCGTAGCCTGCCTCAGCCATGAGGCGCTTGGCCTCCGCTTCAGCCGCCGGCCGGTCGAACACCATCCGGGTGTCAATCTCGGCCTGGGGCAACTGGAACGCCTGGTCCTGGAAGGTCCAGCCGGTACCTCCCCGGTAGCCGTACAGCCATTCGCTGACGACCTCATGGATGGCGTCGCGGTCCAACGCCAGCCACAGGGCCTTGCGTACCCGCGGGTCGTTCCACGGCTCCCGGTCGGTGTTGATCCAAACCGCCAGGTAGGAGTAGGACGAGAACGGCTGCGCTTCGTAGCGGTCGTCGTTCGAAAGGATCTCGAACGCCGCCGGGTCGATGGTCTGCGAGTATTCAACGTTGCCGGCCAGCAGGGCGGCGGACCTGGTTGTGCTGTTGCCCAACGGGTAGGTCCAGACCTCATCGAGGTACGGGAGCCCTTCGTTCCAGTAGTCGGGGAACCGTTCGTTCTTCCAGACCTCTCCCTCCTGGTGTTCCAGGAAGCGGAACGCGCCTGTGCTCGGCGCATCTGCTCCTTTGAGCTTGAGGTCGTAGTTGTTCTCTTCAAGGAAGTCCTTTTTGAAGACGCCGTGCCACTCCAGGGCGAACAGGTTCAGCCCGTAGTTCAACGGCGGCGCCTTCTCGAAGGAGAACTGAACTGTCAGAGGGTCAATTACCTCGATGGACGGGCCAAAGGGCGTGTACAGACCCTTGCGTGCGCTGACGACTCCCGCCGGCGGGTCGATCACCCGCGACCACGAGGCGGCCACGTCGTCGGCGTCCATGGTCCCTCCGGTGTGGAATGGGACGCCTTCCCGCAGCGGGAACGTCCACGTCTTGCCGTCCTCCGAAACTTCCCAGTTGGTTGCGATGTCCGGAATGATGGTCTTGCCACCGTCCAACGGGTTGTACCGCAGCAGGTTGTTCAACACCATCATCTGCTTGAACGAGTTGGACACGCTGGAGACTTGCATCAGGTCGTAGTGCGCCGGGTCGAAGTACCCGCCGCGCCGCAGGATGCCGCCCCACTGGGCGTCGGGATAGGCGTCCTTGGTCACCGGGTTGGCGATAACCTCGGTAGGCAGCGCCGCCGGCAGAGGCGTGGGCGTCGCGTCGGGAGCAACGGTGGGGCGCGGAGTCGGCGGGACTCGGGTGGCTTGCGGTTGTGCCGCTCCGCCGGCGCTGCCTGAGCCCGCGCTTGTGGTCCCCGTACTTCCGCTCGTTCCACTCGTGTCGCCGGTGGTGGCGGCCGAACCGGAGCCGCTGGTTCCTGAATCACTTGGCGTGGTCTGCTCGGCCGGAGCCGGAGCCGTGCCGCCGCAGGCCACCGCCGCAAGGAAGGTGATCGCAAGTGCGATACTAAGCGCCGCAGTAGGAGATATTAGGAAGCGATGCACTCTCAATGGTCCCTCCTCAGGTGACTTGTAACCCGTCAGTCGTTGAAATTTGTCGCTCCGACGGTTATCAATTTGCGCCAGCGACATACGTAATTCGACGTATCCGTATTGATCGGAGCGGATATGACTTACCACGCAATATCCGTTAACGTGGTGGGCCAAACCGATCACCGATTGTGGCGAAATCGCTGTCTCAGCGACTGTCGGGATTTTAGGGAGTGCCATCGCCCTTGTCAATGTCAGATATTTGTGATTGATGGGTCGGTTTGAGTCGTAGATTTTCGGGATATCTGGCGTTCGGATAGGACGGCCGGGGCGGGCTAAAGAACCCGCACCAGCGGCGCTTCACCGCGAATCCCCCCACCTGCTTACTGCCGGCATTCGTCGTCCATCCATACGGTGTCCATCCGGTCCAGGTTGTGCACCAGCGCCCCGTGCTTGCCTTCGAGCCCATGCACGCACGTGCGCCAGGCCGAAAGGGTGCGGTTGTACCAATACTCGATCGTCGGCGGGTCCTCGTCCAGAACCGCCGCCGCCTGCTGCACCAGGTCATACCGCTTGTCCAGGTCGCCCTCCGCGTCCACCTGAGCCATCAGAGCGTCGAACTCCGCGTTGCAGTAGTTCGAGTGGTTTTCGCCGCCGCCGCACCGGTAGAAGCTGTTCAGGTATGCCGACGGGTCAATGAACGGCGATGCAATCGCACCCACCGTGATGTCAAAGTTCCGGTTGGAAAGCTCCTCGAACCATACGGCCGACGCCACCGGCCGAATTTCCGACTCAATGCCCAGGATGCGTTGGAACTCCAATTGCACCAACTGGGCGGCCGCCGTGAAGTGCGGGTTGGCTGGGTCGCGCTGCATCAGGTCAACGTTGTCGATTCCGTCGCTGTAGCCCGCTTCCGCGAACAGTCGCTGCGCTTCCGCCTCTGCTGCTTGCCGGTTGAACACCAGCCGTTGGTCTATCTCGGCTTGCGGTAGCTGATATGCCTGGTCGGGGAACGTCCAACCGGTGCCGCCTTTGTATCCGAAAAGCCACTCGCTCACTACCTCGTGCAGCGCGTCCCGGTCGATGGACAGCCACATCGCCTTCCGCACGCGCGGGTCATTCCACGGCTCGCGGTCGGTGTTGAACCAGACCGCGAAGTACGAATAGGACGAGAACGGCTGAGCTTCGTATCGGTCGTCGTTCTGCAGAATCTCAAAAGCCGCCGGATCAACCGTTTGCGCGTACTCCACATTCCCCGCCAGCAACGCCGCCGAACGGTTCACGCTCGACCCCAGCGGGTATGTCCACACTTCGTCCAGGTACGGCAGCCCTTCGTTCCAGTAGTCTGGGAACCGCTCGTTCTTCCACACCTCGCCTTCTTGGTGCTCCTGGAACCGGAACGCTCCCGTCCCCGGCGCGGTCAACCCGTTCACCTTCAGGTCGTAGTTGTTCGCTTCCAGGAACGCTTTAGGGAAAACACCGTGCCACTCCAGCGCGAACAGGTTCAACCCGTAGTTCAGAGGCGGCGCGACTTCAAAATTGAACGCCACCGTCTGCGGATCGATCACCTGGATGGTGGGACCGAAGGGCGTGTACAGACCTTTCCGCGCGCTCACCACGCCGGCCGGCGGATCGATCACTCGTCCCCAGGACGCCGCCACATCATCGGCGTTCATGATCGTTCCGTCGTGGAACATCACGTTTTCCCGAAGGGGGAACGTCCAGGTCTTGCCATCCTCGGACACGTCCCAGTTGGTGGCTATGTCCGGGATGATCGTCTTCCCCGCGTCCAGCGGGTTATAACGCAACAGGTTGTTCAACAGCATCATCTGCTTGAAGGAGTTGGACACGCTGGAAACCTGCATCAGGTCGTAGTGTGCCGGGTCAACGTATCCTCCCCGCCGGAGGATGCCGCCCCGTTGCGCATCCGGGTAGGCGTCCTTGGTTACGGGATTCGCGATCACCTCCGATGGGAGCGCCGCCGGCAATGGTGTCGGCGTGGCGTCCGGCGCAACCGTGGGACGCGGCGTAGGAGTCGCCAACGCGGCGGTGGCCTGGGGTTGCGAGGCTCCGCCGCCGCCCGACCCGGAACCCGATCCTGAGCCGGTTGTGCCGCCGGTTCCTCCGGTAGTGGCCGCGCTCCCTCCGCTAGTGTCGGCGGGAGCCGCGTCCTCAACGGGCGCGGCGGTGCCTCCGCACGCCAGGATCAACAGGAGAATGATGGCGATCACGACGCCGAACGCCGTGCTGAGAGACGTGACATACCTTTCCATGGTCATTCCTCCCTCATCAGGTGCTCGTCAACTTTTCCACGCATTGCCGACTCTATGCTGGCGCGGAGCCGGACTTGATCGTCGCTGCAAATTGCCTGTGGTTGGAAAAGGGGCAGGCCGTAACCCGCCCCTCTTGTTTCGGCGAGTCTCCCTGCCTACTGCTGGCACTCCGCGTCCATCCACACCGTATCCATGCGGTCCAGGTTGTGCACCAGGGCCCCATGTTTTCCTTCCAGCCCGTGGACGCAGGAACGCCAGGCGGCCAGTGTGCGGTTGTACCACCAGGTGACAACCGGCGGGTCGTCGTCCAGGATACCGGCGGCCTTCTGCACCAGTTCGTACCGTTTGTCGAAATCGCCCTCCGTGTCCACCATAGACATCACCGCGTCGAACTCCTCGTTGCAGTAGTTCGAGTGGTTCTCGCCGCCTCCGCAGCGATAGAAGCTGTTCATGTACGCGGACGGGTCGATGAACGGCGATGCGATGGCGCCCACGGTGATGTCAAAGTTGCGGTTTGCCAACTCCTCGAACCACACGGCGGACGGCACGGCGCGTATCGTCGACTCGATGCCCAGGATGCGCTGGAACTCCAGCTCCGCCATCTGGGCCATGGCCGAGTACCACGGGCTGTTGGGCTGCCGCTGCATCAGGTCAACATTCTTGATGCCATCGGCGTAACCCGCTTCCGCCATGAGCCGTCGGGCTTCGACTTCCGCCGCTTCCCGGTCATAAACGAGCCTGGCTTCGATTTCCGCCTGCGGCAACTGGTACGCCTGGTCAGGCAGAGTCCAGCCTCCGCCGCCCGGGTAGCCGAACAGCCACTCGCTCACGATCTCATGAGCGGCAAGCCGGTCAAACGCCAGCCACATCGCCTTGCGCACCCGGACGTCATTCCACGGCTCCTTGTCCATGTTGAACCAGATCCCGCCGTAGGAATAGGACGAGAACGGCTCGGCCACGAACCGGTCGTCATCCAGCATCCGGTTGTACGCCTCCGGGTCGATGGTCTGGGCGTAGTCCACGTTGCCCGCCAGCAGCGCCGCCGAACGGTTCGTGCTGTTCTCCAACGGATACGTCCAAACCTCGTCCAGGTAAGGCAGGCCCTCGTTCCAGTAATTCTCGTACCGTTCGTTTTTCCAGACCTCGCCTTCCTGGTGCTCCAGATATCGGAAGGCGCCGGTGCTGGGCGCGAACTGGCCCGCCTGCTTCAGGTCGTAGTTGTGCTCTTCCAGGAATGGCTTGGGGAAAACTCCGTGCCATTCCAGAGCGAAGGCGTTCAACCCATAGTTCAGTGGCGGCGCCTTCTCAAAGGAGAATTGCACCGTCAGCGGGTCGATGACTTCAATCGACGGACCAAACGGCGTGTACAGGCCCTTCCGCGCGCTTACGACGCCAGTCGGCGGATCGATGACCCTGGACCACGATGCCGCCACGTCGTCCGCATTCATCACCGTCCCGTCGTGGAACGTCACCCCCTCTCGCAGCGGGAAGGTCCAGGTGTACCCGTCTTCGGAAACCTCCCAACTGGTGGCCAGGTCGGGGATGATGGTCTTGCCCGCGTCCAGGGGGTTGTACCGCAGGACGTTGTTCAGCAGCATCATCTGCTTGAACGAGTTGGTCACGCTGGATACCTGCAGCAGGTCATAGTGCGCCGGGTCGTAGTACCCGCCGCGCCGCAATATGCCGCCCCACTGGGCATCGGGGTACACGTCCTTGGTTATGGGGTTCGCCACAACCTCGGATGGCAGCGCCGCGGGAACCCGGGTCGCGAACGGCACCGGCTGGGCCGGCTGCGGCACTTCCGTGGGAGCCGGTTGTGGCGCCGTCTGAGCCTGTGGTTGAGCGGTTGGCTGCGCTTGAGTCTGAGGCTGCGCCTGGGTCTGACTCTGGGGTTGAGACTGCGGTTGAGACTGCGGTTGTGCCTGTTGCTGCGGTTGGGTTTGAGGTTGGGTCTGGCTGGCCGCAGCGGTGTCGCCGGTGGTCGCGCCAGTCGTTTCGGTTTCCTGCGGGACTTCCGCACCGGCACAGGCCACCGCCGCCGCGAGCAACAGAGATAGCAGGGCGGGCACTAGCAGTGCCGGATACCAAAATCGTGGGATCAGCATGGTCGCTCCTCCTCAACTGCGTCTGGACCCGTTCGGATCGCGATTGCCTCAGTTCATCAGTCACGCCAATAGTCGCGAACACTTTGCATAGGTAAAAAGTATAATATCGCCGAAATTATTACGGATATTGATGTTATATCCGTATCAATATAGGTATTCCTCGTTTTAATGCGGTGATTATTTCTGTATTCCGTTTTTTCATCGGCGCTGATTCTATGGCTTTCAATAGAGCGTGTCAATAATCAATATCAGCGCCGCTGCTGAGTTGGCTTCATTCGTACTCCATCTAGGCGAGACGGCCCGCCAACGTGGTTCTAGGTGCCTTGTGCTATACTGCCTCCATTCCATACCACCCGAATCGACACGGAGCCGCTGTATGGTCTCACCCCTCGTTGCGACGCCCAATCCGTTCCGTGGCGTCGTGGTCAATTCCGCCCACCTGCCCATCGATCCCGACGATTTCGCCGCATCGTTGGACGCCTCGATAGCCGAATGGCGCGACGCCGGCTACGAGGTTGCTTGGGTGGACATCCCTATTGGTTTGGCAACCCACGTGCCCATCGCCACGATGCGCGGCTTCACCTACCATCACGCTGACTCCGACAGCATCACGGCGACCTTGATGCTGATCCCCGATTCCTTCATCCCGCCCTACGCCACGCACTACGTTGGAGCCGGCGGCGTCGTCCTCAACGACAAGGAGGAATTGTTGGTGGTGTGCGAGCGCTACCGTATCGACAACCGTCCTCCCTTCTACAAGCTCCCGGGCGGAGCCCTCGAACCCGGCGAGCACATCGTCGATTCGATTGTCCGGGAGGTCTTGGAGGAAACCGGCGTCCAGGCCAGGTTCGAGGCGCTGGCCTGTTTCCGCCACTGGCACGGCTACCGGTACGGCAAGTCCGACATCTATTTCGTTTGCCGGCTCCGCGCCCTCACCCACGACATTAAGATGAGCGAGCAGGAAATCGAGGAATGCCTCTGGATGCCAGTGCGTGATTTCATGTCCGATGACGACATCAGCCCTTTCAACAAGGGCATCGTCCGCTCCGCCATCGAAAGCGCCGGCGTCGTTCCTGCCGACATGCCCGGTATGCCGCCCGACCCAACCCGCGAGTATTTCCTGCCCGAATTCATCAAGTAGTGCCGACTTCTTTCGTGCGCCGCCCATATCCCAGGAGGAACCCCATGACCACCACCGCCCAGCCCGAACAGCAATACCGTGTAATCGGCACCCGTCCCGTCCGTCACGATGGCGTGGACAAGGTCACTGGCGCCGCTCGCTACGGCGCAGACATCAACCTGCCCGGGATGCTGCACGCCCGGATACTGCGCAGCCCGCACAGCCATGCGCGCATCCGCAGCATTGATACCAGCAAGGCCGAAGCGTTTCCCGGCGTTGTTGCCGTCGCCACCGCCGCGGACTTCCCCATCATCGAGAACCGGATGATCGACTTCGCGGAGGTGCAGGGCAACGCCCGCATGATCGCCGAGAACCTGTTGGCCAAGGACAAAGTCCTCTACGTCGGACACGCGGTTGCCGCCATCTGTGCTACCAGCCCCCACATCGCCATGGAAGCCATGAATTTGGTGGAGGTGGACTACGAGGTTCTGCCTACCGTTCTCACCTGGCGCGAGGCCATGGCCGATGACGCTCCGCTGCTCCACGACGACATGACCACCTATTTCCGCATGGAGCGGTTCGCTCGGGGCGACGATACCGGCGTCAAGAGCAACGTGGCCGGACACATCCAGCACAAGGTGGGCGACGTCGACGAGGGCTTCGCCGAAGCCGACATCGTGATCGAAAGGGAATTTGAAACTCAGACGGTGCACCAGGGCTACATTGAGCCTCACGTGTCCACCGCCATGTGGTCCGCCGACGGTCGCGTGACCGTCTGGACCAGCACGCAGGGCATCTTCAACGTTCGTGCTCAAACCGCCGCCATCATCGGCGTGCCCGAGGGTCAGGTGAAGATTGTGCCCATGGAAATCGGCGGTGGGTTCGGCGCCAAGGGCATCACCTATACCGATCCCGTCGCTGCGGTCCTGTCCAAGAAGACGGGCAAACCGGTCAAGGTCGCCATGGATCGCACCGATGTCTTCATAGGCAGCGGCCCCGCCTCCGCCACCTTCATGCGCTGCAAGATGGGCGTCAAGAACGACGGCACCATGGTGGCCGGCCAACTCTACATGGTGTACGAAGCCGGAGCGTATCCTGGCTCTCCTGTCGGCGGCGGCGCCCTGACCGGCTTCGGCCCCTACAAGATGGATCACATGTTGGTGGACGGGTACGACGTAGTCTGCAACAAGCAGAAGGTGCAGGCCTACCGCGCCCCAGGACAGCCCCAGGTCGCTTTCGCCGTCGAAGCAGTGGTTGACGAACTGGCTGAGATCCTCGGCCGCGACCCCATGGAACTGCGCATGCAGAATGCCGTGCAGGAGGGCGACCGCATGCCCAACGGCGTCCCCCATCGCGTTTTCGGTTGCCGCGAGTTGGAAGAGGCCATGATCAACAGCGAGCACAACCGGACGCCGTTGGAAGGCCCCAACCGCGGCCGCGGCATCGCCGTGGGATTCCGCTGGCAGGCCGGCCAGGCGTCATCGGCCACCATCAACGTAAACTCCAACGGCACCCTCAACCTCATCACCGGCTCCGTTGACATTGGCGGCACTCGGACTGCCGTGGCCATGCAGGTCGCCGAGACTCTCGGCATCGATATTGACGACATAGCCCCCACCGTGGTGGACACCGATACCGTCGGCTGGACTGCTTCCACAGGTGGCAGCCGCATCGCCTTCGACACCGGCCTCGCCGCCATCGCCGCCGCGGAAGACCTCCGCGATCAGATGGCCCAGCGTTGCGCCATGGTCTGGGAGGTTGAACCCGACCAGGTCGAATTCGCGGATGGCGTGTTCACCTGCACGGCCAACGAAGAGCGCATGACCATTGCCGATGCCGCCAGCCGCATGATGCGCACCGGCGGCCCGCTCACCGCGTCGGCCTCCGCCACCTCCACCGGCGTGGGTCCCATCTTCGCCGGCAACATCATCGACGTTGAGGTCGACCCCGAAACCGGCAAGGTGGACATCCTGCGCTGTACGGCGTTCATCGACTCCGGCACGTCGGTCCACCCCAGCTACGTCGAGGGCCAGATGCAGGGCGGGACGATGCAGGGCATAGGTTGGGCGCTGTCCGAGGACTACACCTACGGCCCCGATGGGCAGATGCTCAACTCGACCTTCCTGGACTACCGAATGCCCACGGCTCTCGACATGCCCATGATCGACACGGTGGTCATTGAAGTCCCCAACCCGCGCCATCCTTACGGGCTCCGCGGTGTTGGCGAGGCGCCCATCATTCCGCCTCTGGCCGCGCTGCACAACGCCGTTTACCATGCCACCGGCGTCCGCGTGAACAAGCTTCCGCTGTCGCCCACCAGCGTGCTGGAAGCAATACAGGAGGCCAACGGTTCGTAGCGATTGCAGCGGTTCAACCAGGCGCAAATAGTGGGGGCGGGTTTGCAACCCGCCCCTTCCGTATCGTTACTGCTATAATCTGCCCAAGGAGGGCAGTTGGAGAGTTGACTATCGAGATTCCACTGTCGGTTTTGGTTGCATTATTTGCGATCAATGGGGGTACGCTTACTGCGTTTCTCGGCGCCATCGTGTATCTGGCGTTACGATTGGGCCGTCTTCCCACACGTGAGGAACACAACGAACTGCGTCAGGAACTCAAGTCGGATATGGCGCGACTTCGGGAGGAGTTTCGCCGCAGCCATCAGCAGTTAATGATCGCTCTCGCCAATCACTCGCACCGAGAGGACGGACAGGCGGTCTTCACCCTTCCCCCGGAGTTGGAGACGACGCCCGCACCCGCTGATAATTAAGACCGAACTTCCAGCACCTCGTTCAACATCAGGAAGTTCTCCCGCAACTGCGGGGCCAACGTCGTCCCCCCGGTGGATAGCATTACCAAGAGCCGCAACTGCGCCGCCAGGTCCGCCGCCAACATGCTTTTTGCCTCTTCCACCGTATCCGCGGCGATCGGAACCCGTAGCCCGTTCAGCGGCAGCGCCGTCCTGGATTCCGCGGCCCAGTATTGATCCAGGCTGTCGATGATCACCAAGGGGATGTCCTTCTTCAAAACGAAGTAGGCTTCGCGCGGGCTGTCAGCGGGCGTCAGCACGTCCGTGAATACGCGGGTTACGTCGCTGTGGCTGATGTGGAACGTCGCGGCATTGGGCTGGCTGGTGGAAGTTGCGTGCCAGTCCCATCCCTCCGGCTGGGCCCAGTTGGCGTTGGGGACAACGTTCACCGGCAGCGACCCGTCCTCCGCCAACACGCGGTCGTTCCCGGAAGCGCCGGCGTCCTGCGGTGTGGTCATATCACTAATCCCGGCCGATCAGTGGCTCAGTTCGCTAACGTTGCTGGATCCGTCCGGATTCAGTTCCCACGCGGCAAACACCTGGTCCGGCAGCGTGATGGGGCCGACCGCTTCCTCGTATTCCCGCACGTGCTTGGCCGACAACACCGCGATGGCCTTCATCATCTGCGGGCTGACCTTGATGCGGGCGCGCAGGATGGGTTCCCGTTCTTCCAGTTGCTCGCCAAAGAAAAGCACCGCTGAGTACAGGCTGCTGAAAATGTGGAACGAGTCGCTGTAGAAGGTGATGGCGTCAAGCGACCCGCCTGCGTCCGCCGGGGCCGGCGCGGGGGCCGTCGCCGTGTTGACGTTCAGTGATGCGACGTCGCCCGGGTTGATGTAGCTCTCTTCCTGCGGTGGTTTGTCTTCCGGCGGCACGTATGGGCGTTGGACGATGGGCATAAGACCTCCGGCCCGGCCAACGGCCTGATCAGACGCGGCGGGGCGATGCGGCAGTTGGGCGCATTATAGCGGGTTTGCCTGAACCGTGCCGACCGGCTGCTCCCTCGTCGCCGCTCCGGTTTATTGGCGACCGCCCACCGGGACTTTAGATCTCAACGGGCTGGTCGCTGTCCATCCACTCGGCGTAGGAGCCGTCGTACAGTCGAACATCGTAACCAAATTGCCGCAACGCCAGCCACGCCACCGATGCGCGCACTCCGCTCCGGCAATACGCAATCACCGAGTCATTGTTGGCGACGCCTGCGATGCCCAGTCGCGCGCGCAGCTCAAACTCCTCGATGAGCAGATTGCCGTCTGCGCCCGCAGCCTCAGAGTGGGGTAGGTTGACTGCTCCCGGGATATGGCCGGGCCGATGGTCCATTTCAACCTGTCCGTCGAACTCTTCGACACTTCGCGTGTCCAGTAGAACGGCGTTCCCTGGATCGACAACGTCCTCCAGCGTAGCCCGCACGGAGTGGTCGAGTCGGATGGTGAACTCCCTGAACTCCGTGGGAACCGGTCGGTACAGCACCTCCCGTCCCGCATCTTTCCAGGCCTCGTACCGCAGGTCCATGACGTGCACGTCTTCGCGGCCGAGATACTCCAGCACCCACGCTGCCATCGCGGCGTTGCGTCCGTCTTGGTGGTCGTACAGCACCGGCGTCACGTCATCGCTCAGGCCGGCGGCTCCGAATGCTGAGGCCAGTTGATCAGGGTCGGCCAGCTTGCCGTCCGGCGCTTGTAGTTTTTTGAATGGCACGCTCACCGCCCCCGGTAGGTGGCCCATCAGGTAGCGCATCGCCGACCGGGGATCAATGATCAGGTAATCCGGTCGGCCGATGCGCTCAGAGACCCAATCGGCGGTAACGAATGTCGCCATCAACCCACCATCTCAAAGTCGGTATCAACCGAGGTGCGATTTGCCACCGACTGGGTAACGGGCGAACCCTCCACCGCCAGCCGCCAGATCTCCCGCAGCGTGTCCTCGTCAGCGTCGGCCCGCACGAAACACTTCGCCGAGATCTGTCCGTAACCGGGATTGCCCTCGTCCTCTACGCCCGCCCACTTGCGTATGTTGTCGAAATACCCTTCGACGGCGATTTCGAGGTCGTGGATGCGCACGCCCTGCTTGGTGGCGTTAACCACGAACCCGACGGTCATGCAGCTGCCCACGGCGGAGAGCAACTGCTCATGCGCGCTGGCGGCCACGTCCGTCGCGGTTAGGTCGCCCGGCTCGTCCATGTCAACCTGGTGGTTCCGCATGTACGCTCGGGCACGCATCCCGTCCTGCCAGACTACGCGGGACTTCCACGGCCCCGTTACCGCGTTGAACACTTCCGGATCTCGGAACGAATCCAGCACTTCGGTCAGTTTTTCACGGGGCAGTCCGTTGAGGTTGTCTTGTTCGGCCATGGTTTAGCTCCTTGCTGCTAAGTTGGTTGATAGTTCGGTTTAGCGCTTTTCTTGCGGTTAGTCCGCGCTGACGTTCACGGCCGGTTGGGACATTGCCTCCATCACCGGGGCCAGATGCTTGGAAGCATTGCGGAGGTCAACGGCAATGGGCGACAAATCATCGGGATCATATTCATCAGGGGCCCAGTACGCAACCAGGTCGCCGTTTTCGGCAACGACGGTTGCGGTTTCCACGCCGTGCCCAATAGTGAGCGTGTCCGTTTTCGCGCAGTAGCCTCGCTTGCCCAGCGGCAGCCATGGGCTGATGCCGATAACTTCCAGTTCGACCGCGCGATGGCTTTCATCGTCAGGCACGTGCAATATGATCGACCAATTCTGTGCGACCTCATAGCCACCGGATGATGGCTGGTCGTAGTACCAACTGACCGCATCGATGTCCGGGTCATAGTGACTTCTCAATTCCATCTCTCACCTCCAGTCTGTCGTAATTGCGCTGGAAGTATTCCATATCGCCGCTGTTCAATTTCTCTGTTGCTTTCCCGTCCAAGAAGGCTGATATTATCCTCCGGTCGTCGATTGAGATGGCCACTCGCATCAGGCGCCTGCTACCGCTATGTTCAATCCAGCCGAGAAAGGCGATGCTTCGCCGCCCGTCGCGGTCCTGTCTGATGCCACGGACGACCCAATTGTTCAATACGCCGGTTAGCCGTTCCAAGGTAACTTCGTTGTGTACCGTCTCCGCCTGCTCTTGAAGGTGGCTTGTTATCTCCCTCTCAATGCCCGCGACCGTCAGCGAAGGGGGCAACCCGGCCGAATGGTCGCTAGGCATGCTCCGCGCGCAGGATCTGGGCGGCTTCCGCGATCACCTGCAACTTTTTGGCGGCCATCTCGTGGGTGTTGACGTTGCGCTCGGCGAAGGTGCCGAACCCACAGTCGGGGTTGAGGTAGATCTTGTCGGCGTCAAAGTACTGCATCAGTTCCTTGACGCGCGCCACGATTTGCTCGGGCGGCTCAATGTCGTCGGTGCGGGGGTTGACCACGCCCAGGCCGATTTCCTTCTCGTTGGCGTATTCCTGGAACACTGCCATCTCGCCGGCCCGAGGTGTGGCGCACTCCAGCACCAACCGGTCGATGTTCATCTGCGTCAGGTAGGGCAGCATGGGGCCGTAGTTGCCCTGCAATAGGACTTCCTCTTTCTTGCTCCAGTTGCCCCGGCAAACGTGAACGCCGGTCTTGATGCCGTCGATGCCGTCCAGGGTCTCGTTCATCAGCCGCACCGCCATTTCCAGCTCGTCGGTGGGGTCGCGGCGGTTGGGCAGCGCGGCGCACATGAACGTCTCGGTGGTTTCCTCGCCGAACACAACCTGGGACAGAGTCGGTTCGTCCAACTGCACGAAATCGCAGCCGTGGTCGCGCAGGGCGATAATCTCCTCGCGCAGAATTTCCACCACGTCCCTTGCGAGGTCGTCGGGGGAGGGATAGGCTTTGTCGGACAAGCCCTCGAACCAGCCGGAGCGAGTGAGCATATAGGGGCCGGGAATAGGAACCATGACGGCCCGATCGGTGTGTTCCTTCATAAAGGCCAACTCGTCCAGCGCCAGCCCGTGCCGCTTGCTGATGGTGTCGATCACGATGGGGCTCTTGATTGCGAATGACGGAACGTCCAGCGCGCGCAGCACTTCCTCCATGCGAGCGCGGTCTGACGAATAGTCCAGCAACTCCGACACCTTCATCAGCTGCATTCCGTTCAGCTTGTCCACGGCGAATGAGTAGAAGTTGTCCCGACGCTGCTCACCGTCGCTGATGATGTCCACGCCGGCCTCTTCCTGCGCTCGGATGCAGGACAGCACTTCCCCGTCCGCCACTGCGCTGAATTCTGCGTAAGTCATCTCGCCGGCCTCTTTGCTCCGCAGGGCGCGGATCAACTCGGTGGATCGGGGCCAGCTTCCGACCACGGTTACAGGGAAAAGCGGGGTGTTAGGCATTCGTCAGGTACTCCCAGAGAGGATGCGTTCCGTAATGGGACGTTCGGCGACGCACGATACGCTGACAGCCGTTCCCACCACCGGCCAAGGTAATCTACACCATAACATTTGTATTCACAAACCGGACGAGTTCATTCGGCCGAAATCGATAGCCCCTCGATGAACTCCAGGCCGGGCAGCTTCTCCAGCTCCCGCGGTCCCATCTTGACTTTGCCCGACCGGCTGCCGGCCCCTAGTATGATGTAGTCCATCTCCAGCAGGAGCGCGTCCGCATAGATCGGCAAACCCTCCGGCAATGCCAGGGCTGTAACTCCGCCAATCATCATTCCCGTTATTTCCATCGTTTCGTCAGAGGACGCGAAAGACGCTCGTGAGACTCCCATCAGCCCGCGTACCCGCTTGTTGACGTCGAGCCGGTCGCACGCCCGCACGATACCGGCGCATTGCGCGGCCGGCCCGCGTTTGCTCGCCACGATTATCGTGTTGGCCGAATGGGGCAGGTCGTATCCGTAGTGTTCGCAGAAATCCGCAGTGTCGCCGTATTGCGGGTCGATCTCAATCCATTCCCAGCCGTCGATGCCTAATTCGTCCAGCGCCGTCCGGACCCGCGCCTCGATCTGCTCCGGTGTTTCCATCATCATCGGTATTTCACCCTATGCTAGCGTCACAGTGGCGTCTGACAGCGTGACCAGTTCGTCCCGCTGGTTGACGCCACGTATCCGCACTTGCGCTTTCCGCTGGCCGTACAGGTTTCCTCCGGCTCCGGTGATCTCGCCGGAGAAGGTAACCACGTCGCCAGCGCGGAACGGGGTGATCGCCCGCATCACCAGGTTGCCGCCGTTGTAAAGGCCCTCTGGCGGGAAGTTCAGCCCCAGGAAACGGTCCACGTACGACATCGTCGCTGGCCCCGCGTTCACTGCTCCGCCGAAGATATTCTGCCTGGCGAACTCCTCGTCGGTGTGGATATTGCTTTCGCTGGGCCGTCCGGCCAGGCGATGGGCGTTTTTCCGCAAGATGTTCTCCGTGGTTTCGGTTACCGCCAGCCTGCGCGGCAGCGGCGTTCCCACGCGGGCGTCGTCCCAGGTCAGGAACTGAGAGGGATCGGGAACGGCGTCCGTATCGGGAGCGATGTCAACGTCGGACGCCGGCTCGGGGACCGGACGTTGCCCGGCGGCGTATTCAAAAATGCACGTGTAGTCGTAACTCGCCACCACTGCTCCCGCTTCGTCAAACGCGGACACGCGGAAGGTGACGAACTTGCTGCCCCGCCGTTCGTACTTTTCGTGGACGCGCCGGGTGCCGGTGAACGTCTCGCCGGAGTACACCGGCCGGAACCAACGGATCTCACACTTGGCGAAGGGCGTCTGTCTGCGTGCGGTCACTGAACGTTCCTGGGCAACAAACCCGTTGGCCTCGGCGATCTCGTCTCGCAGCAACGGAGCGTAGGTCAGCGCCATAGTCGGCATCGCCATCGTCCTCGGCGCATCCGAATCCGGGTCGGGCATAAGGTAACGCGGGTCGGGATTCTGCGCGCACGCCGCATATTCGGCGATATGCTCTGCCGTGAGCCTGACCTGCGTTTCCTGGCCGGCCTGTTTCACGCGCACCGCGTCGTAGGTCCAAAGCCGTTCGGCCGTTGTGGCATCCTGCTGCGTTTCCGGAGTTGTCGTCATCGTCCGTGCCTCCTGTGCGGTCGAACAATTATAACCGGATCGCCGGGACCCGGCGGTACGGTTTCGTTTGCTCACGTTGGCGTTCCATATTCCCGCCCCTTGCGTTTGCCGCTGCGTACAGAGGATGGGAATCGCCCTCCGAGTCATTCATGTTGAGTCGGTAGATCGGTCAACTTGCAATTCCAACCAGATTCGTAGCATATTGAGGCTACGCCGTTGCCCGACCCGTATCAAAGCGTCTGTCGCAAAACATCATGCCGGCGGAGCCTCAAAACACCGAAATCGGCTACGGCATGCCTTCGTCAATCCGCCCGATGTAGGGCCGTACTTGCCAGGTGCGGCAACTTCCAGTCGCAACGGACACCGAAGCAGAGAGCACCACGCGGACCACACGCTATGCTGCCGGACTATCCCCACGCCCTGGTGACCATCGCCTTCGAAGAATGGCGGCAGGCAGGTTTTCCGAACGCAGCCAAGCTCGACATCAACATCAACAATCAGGACTGGGCGATCCTCTTCGCCGTCCTAAACCCCGACTCACAACCCCGCATGGGTTGGCGCGCCCTGGTATTCAAGGGTGACATAAACGTCGGGAACCGCACGGAACCGCCCGTCCTGGAAACCAGGAACTACCTCTTCGTCTTTCCGGATTTGCCCGAAGTACCGGATTAAAGCCAGCCTCTTGTCCACCCGGCCAGAACCGGCACCGGATCGACATAATACCGTCAACCGCGCGAATGCTTGTGATTGACGCTCTCGTTTGCACCGTGATAAAGTTTTCAGCGAAAAACGTTGATGGAGACGAGTAAGCGGGCCGAAGGCGCTCGAGAGAGTCCGGTACGGTGGAAACGGACGCGCTGATCCCGCCCAAAATCACTCCGGAGTTGCCGGCTGAAAACCGCCAACCGAAATCGGCGGCCATTAAGTTCAGGCCGGGTTCGTTGCCCGTTAGAAGCGACGGGACATGATGGTGTCCTGCTAGAGTGGCCGTCTTTCGCCGACCGTGGCGTTGGCGGCAAATAGGGTGGTACCGCGGGTTAGGCCCGTCCCTATGGGGGACGGGTTTTTTTGTTACCTGATGTAGCATCGCAAAGGGCTGGCAGGCAGAACGACTCAGGGTTACGGAGATCCGCCGTGAAGCTTAAAGGCTCGGAAATCATCTGCGAAAGTTTGCTCCGCGAAGGGGTGGAGGTCCTGTTCGGCCACCCGGGCGGGGCCATCCTCCCGTTTTATGATGCGCTGTGGGCGTATCCCCAACTGCGCCACGTCCTGGTCCGACACGAGCAGTCCGCCGCCCACGCGGCCGACGGTTACGCCCGCGTTACCGGCAAGCCTGGCGTCTGCGTGGCGACATCCGGCCCCGGCGCCACCAACCTCATCACCGGCATCATGGGCGCCAAGGCGGACAGCATTCCCATGGTCGCGATTACCGGGCAGGTCGCTCGGGCGGCAATGGGTACCGAGGCTTTCCAGGAGTGCGACATCTGCAGCATTGCATCGGTCTGCACCAAGCGCACCTATCTCGTCCTGTCCGCGGCCGACTTGGCCCGCACCGTGCAGGATGCTTTTAGGGTCGCGCAGGAAGGCCGGCCGGGACCCGTGCTGATCGATGTCCCCCGCGATGTCCAACTGGAGGAGGTGGAGTTCGAGTATCCGCGATCGTACGCCACGCCGGATTCTGCCGCGCTGACCCCAGAATTGTTGGACAACGTCCACAAGGCTGCCACGCTCATCAATGAAGCCGAGCGTCCGGTCATCATCGCCGGCCATGGGATCGTCCATTCCGGCGCTTACGAGGAACTCCGCCAATTGGCCGAAGCCACCGGCATTCCGGTGATCAATACCCTGCTTGGCTTGAGCGGTTTCCCCCGCAACCATCCCCAGAGTCTCGGCATGCTGGGTATGCACGGAATGTACTGGTGCAACATGGTCGTGGATCAGGCGGACGTCATCATCGGTTTGGGTATGCGATTCGACGACCGCGTGACCGGCCGGGTGTCCGGGTTCGCCCCCCATGCCCGAATCATCCATCTGGACATTGAAGAAAGTCAGGTTGGAAGGATTGTCCCCGCTGAGGTCCCCTTGGTCGGCGACGCCAGACCCATCCTGCAAGCCCTGGTACCGTTGGTCGAATGGGCGGAACGACCCGAATGGATGGCCTCTATCGGATACCTCAAGTCGGAACACCCTTCTCTCGCCATCCCGCAGTCCGAATCACTGTTGGCCCAGCAGGTCCTTGCTCAGATGAATGAGGCTATCCAGGAGGACGACGATGCGGTGGTAGTAACCGGCGTCGGCCAGCACCAGATGTGGGCCGCGCAGTATCTGTTCCTCAACCAGCCCAACTCATTCGTAACCTCCGGCGGCCTGGGCGTGATGGGATTCGAGGTGCCCGCCGCCTTGGGCGCCCAACTTGGCCGTCCCGGCGCTACCGTGTGGTCCGTGGCCGGCGATGGCGGATTCCAGATGACCCTGCAGGAACTGGTTACCGCTGTTCAGGAGAAACTCCCGATCAAGATCGCCCTCTTCAACAACGGCTATCTGGGCATGGTGCGCCAGTGGCAGGAGATGTTCTTTGACGGCCACATCAAGGAGGTTCCCATGCCCGGCCCCGACTACGTCAAGCTGGCGAACGCCTACGACATTCCGGCCCTCCGAGTGGAACACCAGGAGGATGTCGCTGACGCCCTGCGGCAAGCGAAGGAGTACGACGGTCCGTTCCTCATCGAGTTCGTGGTCGAGCAGGAAACCAACGTGTTCCCCATGGTGCCACCCGGAGGCTCGTTGGCGGATACCATCGAGGATCCCCGCACCGCATTGGTCGCCAACTGAATGACGCCGGCCGCGCGACTACTTGCCCCGCCGTCGCGTTAGTGATAGAAATACCTAATTGCTCATTCATTTTCATCTTTAGAGGTGCCGTATGCCGCGCGTCACTATCCAGGAAGCCTCACGCATGTTGAATGTCTCGCAGAGCGTGATCCGACAGAACGTTCGCGACGGGAAACTTCAGGCTTCCAAAGATGGGTCGCGCTGGGTGGTTGACGTCCCCGATAACGTTGACGACTATGCCGACGATTTCAAGGAAGGCATCCACGCCCTAGCGCAAACCCTGACCCCCTGGTGGTACGACAATCCCCGCCGGGAAGGTGTGGTTCACTACCTGGAGAGCCTGGGCATCGAGGAAGTGGAACCCATTTTCCTCTGCGGCGTGAAGGGAATGGACATCTGGCCCGCCACCGGCCATGAAACCTGGCTGCGTTGTCCCGAGTGTGTCATGGAAGTCACCGTACAGTGCCTTCCCATGGAGACCCGTGAATAAAACTTCGGTTTCACCAGCCTCCACCGTCAACAAGAAACGGGGATGGTCGATCCGGCCATCCCCGCTTTGTTGTAACTGAGGGTGCGACTATCAGTTCACCTGGTACACCCAGATCTGGTGCATCACTTCAGGCTCGCCTTTCGGCAGAGGCTGGAATGGCTCGGTAACCTCTACCAGGCTCCACGCCCCACTTTCCACCAGGGCGTCCTGCTTGTCCTTGAAACCGAGCTCAACGTGGGTGTCGGGACGCATGCTGAACACGATATGCCCGCCGGGCCGGGTGACTCGGCACAAATCCACGAAAGAGCTCGGCGGCGCGTGCCCTGGAGTGAACACCCCGATGCTGATGACGGCGTCGTACGCGTCCGAATCGAACTCCAACCGCCCGCCCAACGCCATCTGCCGGAAATCGTTGTAGCAGCCCTTGGTTCGCGCTACATCCAGCATCCCTTCGGACAGGTCCATGGCGCAGATATCGCCGTACCCCAGGCGCTGCAATTCCACACCTGCCAGCCCGGTGCCCGCGCCGGCGTCGAGAATCTTCGCGTCTTTGGCCACGTGGCCCGCCAGCGTTTCCGCTCCCATGCGCGGCGCCAACCAGGCGAACGTGTTCTCCAGGTCGTCGTCGTATTCCTTAGCCCATTCGTCGTACCGCTCCGCGAGTTCGTCGTTGGTGGTCGACGCATAGACCCACTGAACGCGGTCTTCCGAGCTGATGTTTCCTGTATCCGGCATTGCTTTGTGACTCCCTGACGAGTTGGATGTGCGTCGGTTTACTGCTTGACGCAAAGGTATTGCGCCCAGCCCAATTCGTCGTTGTTGATGGCTTCCACCGTTTTCATGTAGGCGTCGGCGAGATAATCGAACCGTTCCTGGTAACCTTCCGGGCCCTCGGCAATGGATGCCAACTTTGAGAGATAAGTGTAGCTCTGGGCCAGATGGGATGACAGATCCCGCGCCTGCAAAACCTTGAAACCGATTTCGCGGAGGGTGTCCATGTAGGAATAGAAGCTGAAGTCGGTATCGAACAGCAGGCGTTCGTAAACGAACTTCTGCGCAGACTCGCTGATGTCGGTTCGTGGCTTGGTGAGATCATCGAAGATCATCATGCCGCCGGTCTGCAGCACTCGATACGCCTCCTCCAGCACCTTTACCTTGTCGGGCACGTGGTAGATGGTGGCCTGACTCCAGAAGTGCGTGAAGGTTCCCTCCGGGAAGGGCAGGTCGGTGGCGGAGGCCTTTTCGAATGCCAACTTGTCGGCTAGTTCCGGCACGTCTTTCAAAGATTCCACCGCGTTGGCCACTCGTACCCCGCTCAGGTCGACGCCCGTCACGTGCGCGCCGCTGTTACGGGCCAGCCAGATGGCGGCGTTGCCGTTACCGCATCCTACGTCCAGCACCTTTGACGTCGTGTCGATGCTGCCGTATTCCACCATCAGTTCGTTGAGCCGGATGCCGGCCGCCAGGAATTCCTCGCGGATGTTGCTGCCGTCGGCGTTCTTGTCGAAAACGCCCCAGTGCACGCTGCCATCTGCGTCCCAAACCGAACGATAGATGACATCCTCAGCGTCGTAGTACTCCTCGGTCTCCTGCTCGGAAAACCGGTGCCCGGTTGCCGATACCATATTTACTCCTTGTGTGTAATCGGATTGGCGCGTCTATTTCACGCACCGGTATTGTGCCCAGCCCAATTCCTCGTTCTGGACGGCGTTGACCATCTTCAGGTAGGCGTCCGAGAGCGCGGCAAAGCGTTCCCGTCGCTCCGGATCCTCTCCCCCGGCCGCCATCTTGGAAAGGCACGTGTAGCTATGACCCAGATGAGTTGAAAGGTCGCGCGCGTCCAGTACTTTGAACCCGGTCTCTCGCAGCGCGTCCATGTAGGAAAAGAAACTGAAGTCCGTGTCGAACAAGAGGCGGTCATACACGTAAGTACGCGCCTCGTCGCTGATGTCCGGCTTGGGCTTGGTCAGGTCGTCGAAGACGATGAACCCGCCGGGTTGCAACACCCGGTAGGCCTCTTCCAATGTGGTGTTTTTGTCGGGCACATGGTAGATGGTGGCCTGACTCCACACGTGGGTGAACGTGTCATCCGCGAACGGCAGGTCAGTGGCTGATGCCTTGTGGAAATCCACCTTGGAGGCCAACTCCGGCGACTCGGCCAAAGATGCGTTGGCGTTGTCAATTCGGACGCCGCTCAGGTCAATCCCCGTGACATTCGCCCCGGTCGTTCGACTGAGCCATAGCGACGTGTTGCCGTTACCGCATCCCAGGTCCAAGACGTGGGAGCCATTCCCAATGCCGGATTCCTCCAGCATGATTTCGTTCAGCCGGTCGCAGGCGGCGAGGAAGGTGGCGCGTACGTTTTCCACTCCCCCGGTGGGCGGCCCGTGGCCAAACACCCCCCAGTGAAGGCTGCCCTCCGCGTCCCAGAAGGAACGATAGAGGGCGTCCTCAGCGTCGTAATATGCTTCGGTTTCGCTTTCAGAAAAGCGCGACCGGCTCTGGCTGGGGTTCGGCATAGATAGATCCTTCGATCCATTCGAGGAACTTGTTGTTTTCGTCCACCAGGATCATGCGCTGATCGACTTCTTTATCCGTGACCTCGAAGGCCATGATGATCGCGCAGTCCCCGAGTTGACACAGGCGAGCCGCCGCACCCTGCACCGAAATGACACCGCTGCCCCGTTCGCCTGGCAACGCGTACGTCTCGAATCTCGCGCCGTTGTTGCAGTTCACCACTTGGACCTTTTCGAACGGAACGATATCGGACATTTCCATCAGGTCGCGGTCGATGAGAATGCTGCCGACATAGCCCAGGTTGGCTCCGGTTATCCAACAGCGATGAATTTTGGATCGTAGAATCTCCCTCATGTTTACTCCTCAATTTTGTATTCCAACCGAAGTTGGAGGTTTGCGTCACAACCGGTATCGACCGGATTGTTAGCCGTTCAAGCGGGATACAGACAAGCGTCCTTGAGGACACCGTTCAAATGGTGCTTACACCCGTTCCGCCGTCGCGGCGTTGACTCGGGTTTGGTGGGCGTCGTGCGGGGCGCTAATCCCGCCGCCCATTTAGCTGGGAGCAGCTAAGGCTCGCAAGGGAGCTTATGGCTGCTGCGACCACGCAGAGGTTCAATCTGCCTCTGCCGGAAGGTTGCGCGGCCGAATTGTTCGGCAGACTCTCCCCGCTTTCCGCGGGTGCGCGTAGAGTCTGGGTCCGGCGATTGCCGGTGCGCGGATGGCGCGGCTGCACTCATATGGCCTCCTTGTTTAAGGGCAGGTTGATGGGCGTGCAGACCTGCTGTTACTGCTCGGCAGTTTAGCCTCATCCCGCATCGATGTCAAACTTTCGGCACTCTCGTAAGCACGACTGGTCAAAAAATTGGTTATTTTTTGTGAAACGTGCAAGAAAAGCGCTTGACAAAGGGATGGCGATTTGTTTCCACCGAAAAAACTTCTTGCTCAGACGGAATAATGCATATCCACCATTATCGGCGACGATGTGCGTGAAAATCCTGGGTCGGGAAACCACCATCCCGGACTAAAATGGCCCGGTCTACAGCGGATACTGCAGATGGCCGGCGGATTGTAATGGCTCACGGTCGAACAACGGCAATTGGTGCGGCCCCGACTGGGCCGTCCCGTGTTCGGCAGGGCACCACCGCGGGATACCTCTGACGGACGCGTGGCCCGCGAACACTGGGCCATGGCCCGCGTAGTTGTGGTGAGACCACAACCACGCATGCAGCAATTCATGGGCTAGTATCCCTTCCATGCCCCGGCGTCCGAGCAGTTGAAACCTCGGCAGGGACAATCCGATCAGCCAGGAACCGTCCGGGTAGCAGAAGCACCTCCCGCCCGTGGACGCGAGGCGCTCCAGTACCACGGATCCGGCGGCCAACTCCAAATGCCAAAGCATGTACCGTTTGGCGACACGATCGACCCAATCGAGATCGCTGAAAACGATCCCCTTGGGAGCCACTATGGTTTCCCGCCGATCAACCGTTGTTTGATCGGCCGCGGCTTGCTCCGGTTTTGCCATCGTAGGTATGAATCGCAGGTTTATGGGGTGAGGATGATTTTGCCGGTGGTGGCTCGTCCTGCCAGTTGTCGGTGCGCTTCCGCAGCGTCGGACAGGGCAAAATGATGCTCCACCCGGAGGTTCAACTCTCCTGATTTCACCCAACCCAGCACGGCCCCGGCGCGCTGTTCCAGTTCGGAGCGATCATTCGTGTAGTCGCCCAGACCCGGCCGGGTCAGGAACTTGGATCCGTTGCCCAAAACTCTGGGATCTACCGCCGGCACGGCGCCGCTGGCCTGGCCATACAGGACCATGTAGCCCCGGGGCGCAAGGCACGCGATACTGCCGTCGAATGTGTCTTTGCCAACCGCGTCGAACACCGCTTGCAGCCCCGCTCCATCGGTGGCCTTGGAGATCTCAGCGGCGAAATCCTGCTGCGTGTACAGGATGACGTGATCCGCGCCGGCCCCACGGGCCAACTCCGCTTTGGCTTCGGTGGAAACCGTCGAGTAAACGTACGCCCCCAGTGCTTTGCACATCTGGATGAGCAACAACCCGACGCCACCGGCGCCCGAATGTACCAGGACACGGTCGCCGGTCTTTACTCGGTAGGTGTCGTAGCACAGGTAGTGGGCGGTCATCCCCTGGAGCATGGCCGCCGCTCCGTCCTGGGCGGAGAGGCCGTCCGGCATTTTGATCAACCGCCACGCTGGCACCAAGGCTTGTTCGGCGTACGATCCCGGATGGCTGCAATACGCCACCGTGTCGCCCGCCGCGACGTGGTTTACGCCGGGCCCGACCTCGCGGACTACCCCTGCTGCCTCGACGCCCGCGACCCATGGGAGGCCCGGCGGGTTCACTCCCATCCGGCTGTAGATGTCGGTGAAATTCACTCCAACGGCCTGGATTTCAACCACCGCTTGATCCGGCCCAGCCGAAGGGTCGGGCAGGTCTACGTATTGCAGGACTTCGGGTCCACCGTACTCTTGAATCTGTACTGCTTTCATGTTGAAACGCCTCCTGGCGCGGGCTCTGGAAATCGCTTAGATTTAGCGCCCGTAGAATATCACAATGGCTACAAATGTCCGCGACGGCCGAAAGTCACCCGCGAATATTCAGGCGACGATTCGGAATACTGATCATGGTTACCACAGCGGGCACAATTGCCCGCCTTACGACCAAATGCTATGATTGGGGTTGCGCTGCGGCGTCAGACTGCGACTGGACTGGAGGGATATAAGTTGACCAATGAACCGCACCTCTCGATATCACAAGCCATCGATATCTTTGTCGCTCATCTTAAAGACGCTCGGCAAACCATGCAGGGCCAGCAGGAATTGCTCCGGTTTCAAGCCAGGATAGGCAAAGACAAACTCATTTCAACCCTCCACGCCATTGAAGTCGGTGACTACGCGCGCTGGACCACGGAAAATGTCGAAAACCCGGCGTCCCGTTTGGATCCCGTTAAAAAGTTCCTTACGTTTGCCAATCGCAAGGGTTGGACCCAGATCAGCCTCGCGCGTTACGCCACGGCGCCCCGTCGGAACCGTCGCCGTTTCCAGAATACTGACCAGGCCACCGGCGCCAGTACTCCCACCGCTCGCCTGAGCGAGGAACGCCATACCGAATTGCAGGAAGAACTGCAGCGTCTGAGGGGCGAGGTCCCGCAGATCCGCGAGACCATCAGGCTGGCTCGAAGCGACGGCGACGTGCGGGAAAATGCTCCTTTGGACGCAGCCCGCGAACAGCAACAGCTCATGGAGCGCCGCATTCGTCAATTGGAAAATGACCTGGCCCGCGTGGAGATCGTTGACGCGGCCAACACCGACACTGAAAAAGTGGGTATCGGTTCCCGCGTGACCCTACATGATATGGGCACGGAACAGCAGCGCAGCTTCACGTTGGTGGATGTGCGCGAAGCCGATGTTTCCGCCGGAAAAATCTCCACGGTATCACCCATCGGACAGGCCCTGATGGGCCGCGGCGTTGGAGAGGAACTCACCATCACCACGCCGCGTGGCCCGGTTCAATATCGCATCGACGGTATCGGGGACTAGATTTTCCCACTGAGCTTTGGCCCGAAATTTTTTAGGGGCGAATGTTCATTCGCCCCTTCGTTTTTGCCTAATTGCCGATGTTTTCGACTGCGGCGATGATTGTCTCCGGGTCTGGTAAGGTGCCAGGCTCGTAGGTTTCGCGGTAGCGGATAACGCCATCCGGGTCCACGATGATCACAGCGCGAGTTCCCGCTCCGCGCTCGTCGTTCCAGAGGTCATACGCTGTCGTTACCTGCCCCTTGGGGTGCCAATCCGACAACTCCGGATACGGCAGGCCGCCCATTGAAGTGGTCCAGGCCCGGTGTGCGGCCACGTGATCGCAACTGATGCCCAGTACCTGGGCATTCAACTCTTCGAACCGGCCGTTGTAACGGCGGAACGAAGTAGCTTGGTCCGTTCAACCACCGGTGAAATCTAGGACGTGGAACGACAGCACCACGGTGTGCGTCCCGCGATAGGTGTTCAATGAAACATCGCCGTGGTGTGGCGATGGCAACGTGAAGTCTGGGGCGGTGTCCCCAATCTGACCTGGCATCAACCGTCTCCTCAATGTAGCCGGTTGGCGCCCCGATCATCGCGGCTGGCATCCCCCGGCTTGGGTTGCGCAGATTATAACCCACCGCTCGTAATCAATCTAATCTGCTTACCGGTGCCCTTCACCACGTCGGGCACGTTCGCATGCGGCATCGAGTCATCGCCAATCCTATCCTGCGTGTTATCATCCCGGCGCACGATTCAAGAACACATCAGGAGGCAGATCCATGGCTACTAAACCCGCGTTGACCACCGAACAGATCAGCAACGCTATGAATGCGATGCTCGCCAAGGCCAACGAAACACCCGATGCTCCGGTGGCGATGGCCATCGTGGACGCCGGCGGCGAATTGTTGGCGTACCTCACCATGGACAACCTCCGCATCTTCAGCCGCCGCCACGCCCTTCGCAAGGCTTACACCTCCGCGGCGATGGGTCGGGACTCGGGCGAACACGCGGCCGGCCTGCACGCGCAGGGTCGCAACATCGCCGACCTCGGCGATCCCAGGTTCACCCACGGTCAGGGCGGACTCGTCATCATGAAGGATGGCGTGATCCTGGGCGGAATCGGTGTGGGCGGCTACCCCAGCGGGCAGGCCGACGAGGACCTATCCCGCGTCGGCTTGGAGGCGATGAACCTGTAGTAGGCGCTGTTCCGGCTACGGCCTCGTAAAGCACGTAAAGTTTGGACGATCACAGTTGAAGGGAGTGATGGCGATCATGGCAGATTGGGATTTCACCCACCGGACCGCGCGGGTCAACGGCGTCAACATCCATTACGTCATTGAGGGAGATGGCTATCCGGTGGTGCTGCTGCACGGCTGGCCCGAGATGTGGTTCTCATGGCGCAAGCAGATTCCCGTGCTGTCGCAGCAATACCAGGTGATCGTGCCTGACATGCGCGGATTCGGATCATCGGAGAAACCACTCCACGATTACCGCACGCGCACGGCGGCCACCGACATCTACGAACTCGTCCGGCATCTCGGCCACGACAAGGTTGCTATCGTCGGCCACGACATCGGCGTCCGCGTGTCGTACCGCTATTGCCTGGACCACGAGTCCGAGGTGGACCGTCTCACGTTGCTCGACGGCACGCATCCGCTGGAGCAGTTGGGGCCTCAAACCCCTGCGGGCGTCAGGGAGCGGTGGCATTCTTATTTCCACCAAATCCCCGACTTGGCCGAGCACCTGGTGCGCGGCAACGAAGAGGCGTATCTGCGCCATTTCTATCGCAACTGGTCGGTGAACCAAGCCATGATGTCTGATGAGGAGGTCGCGGTGTACGCCACGGCTTATTCCCAACCGGGAGCGCTGCGCGGTGGATTCTCGTACTACCGGGCGGCGGCATACGAGGACCCACCGGATTGGCGCGCCGACGCCGATCGAGTCCTGGATATTCCCGTGCTGTACCTATGGGGCGAGCGCCGGCAGCGCACCTCCGCGGCCAACGCCCAGGATCCGGAGGAGTCGTGGCAGAAAGCGGCTTCCAACCTGCGCACCCAGTTCATCCCCGGCGGCGGCCATTTCCTGCACGAGGAAAAACCGGATGAGGTGAACGAGGCGTTGCTGTCGTTCCTCGGCGAAATCGGCAACTGACGATCCGCTGCGCTCGAAAACGCAAAACGCCCCGCCAACGAGCGGGGCGTTTAAAAATCCGTGGCTTGTGCGACGTCACTCGCGAAGCGCCGGGCCCACTTCCTCGGCGTAGAGGCGGATGGAATTCTGCACCCGCTCGGCAGGCACCGATCCACCGACATTGGGCTCCATAATCACGCCGGTCAGCCCGAGTTGATCACGAATCTCGATGAGCCGCTCTGCAACCTGTTGCGGCGTGCCGTAGGCGACCCGATCCACCAGCAGATCGTCGTACGTGGTGTTCAGGAGCTGTTCGGCGCGCTGACGGCGTTCCTCGGTCGCGTTGGCGCCCTCAGCCTCCACCGTGCGGATGTAGGTGTCGGCGGTACGCCGGAACGCCCGCATCGTGCTCTCTTCGGTGTCGGCGCGAACCTGCTCCATGGATTCGCCCACGTAGATGGGCATCCGCACGTAGGCGTCGTCCACGTCGTGGCCGTTTTCGGCGGCGGTGGTCCGATACAGCGCGAGGTTATTCGCCACCTGCTGCAGGCCCTGGCCCCGTACGCCAGTAACCAGCGGGAACCCCAGTTCGCCGATGATCCGGAAGGTGTCGATCGAGTTGGCTGCGATCCGAATCGGCGGGTGCGGCTGCTGGTAAGGACGCGGAGTCACCACTACGTCATCCATGTCGTAGTAATGGCCGTGGTGCGAGAAACGGTAGTTGTTCCAGGCCTTCATGATAATGTCCAAAGCCTCGGCAAAGCGCACCCTGCTTTCTTCGAAAGGCACGCCGTACCCCTGGTAGGACCTCGGAAAACTGCTGCGGCCAATTCCAAAGTCCAGCCGACCCTTGGAAATGTTGTCCACCGTGGCGGCTTCCTCGGCCAGACGGATGGGGTGAGCCAAAGGCAACACGCTTACACCGGTGCCTACGCGAACTCGCTCTGTGCGTGCCGCCACAATCCCCGCCATCATCAACGGCACTGAGGAGACCGACGGTATGCCGGCTCCGCCCGGATCGGTGGGCGTTCTCGGCGCGGCGAAGTGACGCTCCGCCAACCACACCCCGTCAATACCCGATTCGTCCGCCAGTTGGGCTACGGCGAAAGCTTCGTCAAAAGCCTCGTCCTGGGTGCGACCCTCGCGGTAGTCGCATTCCATTACCAGACCGACGTGCTGCATGATGGTCCTCCTCTTGGTTCACCGGTCCCCGGCGGACTCGCTGGGCGTTAGTTTTCGATGTAGGTGTTGGGCGCCGTCAGGAAACGGGTGCGGCACTGCAACGTGCAGAAATAGTACCACTCCCCGTTGTAGAAACTACGGGTTCCGGCGTTGGGGTCGACTTCGTTGGCGCCGTGCATGGTCTGGCCGGTGGTGGCGCGGGCGCTGTCCTCGTTGATTTCGGTCTTGCATACGGGGCAGATGGGATCGGCGGGCATTTGCAGGTCTCCTGTGTTGATCTGTACTGCGTAAAGGGGACTTCAGCCGACCGGCTGCAAATTCATTCCCAGTCGTACTTCGCCGGGCTGGTCCAGCAGGGCACGGGCAACCCGCGCGCGGTGCTCAAAACTGGTGCCGAGGCGCATGGTCCAAGCCGTCACGCGGCGATACCAGAGATGCAGGTCGAACTCCATCATGAATCCGATCCCGCCGTGGATCTGCTGGGATGACCGCACGGTGGCCTGACACTTGTCGTTGGTGAAGGCCTTAGCCTGCGATACCTCGACGCCGTAGGGCAATCCGGAGTCCATCTTCCAGAGCGCTTCATAGGTCAGCAACTGGGCGCCGTCGCACCAGATGATCATGTCGGCGCACAGGTGCTGGATGGACTGGAATCCTGCAATCGGTCGGCCAAACGCCACGCGGTTCTTCGCATAGTCAATCGCCATTTCAGCATCCTTGCGAGCGGCGCCGATGATCTGTGTGCAGAGCAGGGCCGTGCCGGTATCCAGCATCTCAGAGGTGGCAGCCCAACCACCGTTCACCTCGCCTATGACGTTGCTCAACGGTATGCGAACGCCATCCAGGGCCAGTTTGCTCTGAGAGTCCTTCGCCAGTGTGGTGAGTCGGGTTTCGGTGATACCGGCCGCGTTCGTGGGAACAATGGCCAGCGTGATACCGGCGTTATCCTCAGTGGGCGGGCCGGTGCGTACCGCTGTCACCATCAGTTCTGCTGCCGAGTAGTTGTCGACAAAATGCTTGGTCCCGCTGATGACGAGGCTGTCTCCGTCCACCTCTCCCCGGCACTGAATCGCGTCGGGGCGCAGGCGGGGGTCCTGTTCCTGCACCGCCCAGGTCATGATCAGGTCGCCTCGTGCGACGCGCGGCAGGATGGACTGTTTCTGATCGTCAGAGCCGTGCCTGACGACGGCCAGCGCAGCCGTGGACGTACTGTGGAAAGGCACGGGAGCGATGGCTCGGCCGCATTCTTCCAAGATCAAGCCCAGGTAGGTGACGGGGAGCCCGCCGCCGCCGTAGGCCTCGGGCAATGAAATGCCAAACCAGCCGAGCGACGCCATCTGTTCCCACAGTTCGACCGAGTAACCGCGCTCGTCCTGTTCAATCGCGCGGGCCAGGCCGGGCGGGCATTCCGCCTCCAGGAATTCCCTGGCGGCGTTTTTCACCATCAACTCTTCTTCGCTGGGTAATACGTTCATCGTGCCTCAGTTGGTCGGATTACATCTATAAAAGAATGCCGGGTTTCGATTACACCCGGGGCATGCCCAAACCTCGACGGGCAACCTGGTCGCGCATTACCTGGACGCTGCCGTGGTTGATGCCGCTCTGGAACGCACCCATCAGGTTGTGAGCAAACACCCCGCTTTCGATGGCGTCTTCGGAGCCGTTCAGAAGTTGTCCGTACGGACCCAGCATCTGCGCTATTGTTTCCGTGGTTCGCACGCCGTGTTCCGGCGCGAAGACCTTCTCCGCAGAACCTTCGTAGGTAAAGGTGCCATCGTTTTCGACGATAGACATGCTCCGCATGGTCATCAAGCGGCAGACCTGCCCTTCGATCCACATGTCGGCGAGACGGTCCCGAACCGTGGGGTCTTCGCGCATGGCGATGCCCTCGATCTCGTTGTCCTTGACCCAGTTGACGATGTCCTCGTCGCGCTGAATGGAGATCAGGTACCGCGACGCTCCGACCCGGTCCAGATTCAGGCCCATCGCGCCCACGTACCAGCCCTGGTTCTCCTCGCCGAGCATGCACGAAGCCGGCACGCGCACGTTTTCAAAGAACGTCTCGTTCGTGCGGTTGTCGCCGTAGGTGGTGCCCAGGGGAGCCGGCGGGTCGTTCTGGATGGTCCACAGCGGCCGCACCGTAATCCCCGGCGTGTCCATAGGGATCAGGAAAATGCTGATGCCCCGGTGGCGAGGTGCGTCCGGGTCCGTACGCGCCATCAGGTAGATGTGCGTGGCGTAATGGGCGGCCGTGGTGTACATCTTTTGGCCGTTGATGACGAATTCGTCGCCGTCCCGCACTGCGCGGCACTGCAGCCCCGCCAGGTCAGCGCCCGCTTGGGGCTCGGTGAAACCCAGGGCAAAGGAGATTTCACCGCGAATGATGCCGGGTAGAAATTCCTGTTTCTGTTCTTCGGTCCCAGCCGCCAGGATCGCAGGAGCGCCGGAACCGGCCCCGCCTACGGTGATGCCAACCCGGGCGAATTCTTCTTCCACGATATATTGGTCGATGCGGCTCCCGGCCTGTCCACCATATTCTCTCGGCCAGGAAATGCCTATCCAGCCTCGTTCGGCAATCTCTTTGTACATCTCGCGGGTCTTGGGACCGCGCCGCCGGACGCCGGTGCTCTCCAGCTCAGCAACGATCTCCGGGGTGACATTTTCCACAATGAATTGTTGGACTTCGGAACGCAGGGCTTCCTGTTCCGGGGTAAATGCGAATTCCATAACAACGCCGCCTTGGTCGAGGGTGGTGCCTAAGATGGTTCGGCGTGCAATTATAGCGGTTTGCGCCTTTGGTGTCATTCGGCGGACGAGGGCGGAACTGTTCCGGGACGAGTGCCGCCGGCAGTGGCGTGTGTTCGGAGCGGCCAGCCGATCCCCGGTACGACGATGCGTCGCGACGCGTCCCAGCGTTGTCTGGCCGGCCCAGCTCCACCAATCCGACCAGCGCGAACCACCCTGAATTTGGAGAAATCCCAGAATCGATGACACTTTCGCCCTCATTCTCGCCTATGGTCGCCTGCTCGTTCGCTACAATGTACATACGTTCGGCAATCGATCGACAGGGGAATCAGCGCTATCTCCTACCGACCACGCCCTCAAACCCCGCGCGCAGGGTCGGGGCAACCGCCGCAACCCGTCCGCTCCGGCGGGCTACATCTGAATAGGGTTCATCAGGGTTCAGGGACAACACGGCCTAACTGTCGCGGATGGCCTCCGCGACGCCAAGTCGGATTTCCTGCACGCTGGCCATCGCCGGAGGTTGCCTCTTTCAGCAGCATGGCATGGACCAGTACGGCGGGTGTCTCCACCGCTCCACGAGGGCCGCAAGTCTCTCTGCCCATCAGGGTAGAGGGTAAGTGAGGGGTTTCCCCTCATCAACCAAGGCGGTCAGCACATGGGATTCTAGGACTCAACATTGCACCAACGCTCTCGGGCCGTAGCGCCGACAACCTGGACCCAATGAACCCTGCAACCACCAAACTTCGCAATCATCAAACCAAAAGGAGCGACCGACGGAAAGGAGCGAAACCGAAAAGACAACTGTGCCCGTAGGCGCAAAAATCAAGGGCGGCCGCGTGTGTTACGGCGGCCGCCAATTTACCGTACCCGGTCGAGCGTATTGGGCAGATCGTCAGGGTTGACAAACCTTGCGCGCCGGGCCTACGGTGAGCGTGAAACCGCTTGCCTCGCCACCCGTGGCGCAACCACCGGGGATGTTTAACCATGGTCTCCGCAGACGACACAGCGACCACGTCAGCCACTGCTATGAGGGATGGCGATCAGCCCTTCATCCGGGTTAGCTCGGTTTGGAAGGTGTTCGGCAGGAACCCGGAACGGGTGCTCGACCCGCAGTACGCCGGTCGTGACAAGTCTTTTTTCCAAAGCGAAATGGGAAACGTCATCGGTCTTCAGGATGTCTCCTTCGACGTCGATCGGGGCGAAACCTTCGTCATCATGGGTCTCTCCGGCAGCGGGAAATCCACCATGGTCCGCTGCCTGATCCGTCTCATCGAACCCACCGCCGGTGAGATAGTCATCGACGGTCGCGACATCACCGCCATGTCCGATAAGGAACTCATGGAGTTCCGACGTGCGAACATCGCTATGGTGTTCCAGCACTATGGCCTGCAACCCCATCGCAACGTTCTGGACAACGCCAGTTGGGGACTGGAAGTACAGGGCATGTCCAAGCCGGAACGCTACGCCAAGACCAAAGAGGTGTTGGAGTTGGTGGGCCTCGGAGGTTGGGAGGAGGCATATCCGAGGCAGTTGTCGGGCGGTATGCAGCAACGTGTCGGATTGGCCCGGGCTCTGGCCGTTGATACTGATATCTTGCTGATGGACGAGCCGTTCAGCGGTCTGGACCCATTGATCCGGCGTCAGATGCAGGACGAACTTCTCAGGCTCCAAAACGAACTGCATAAGACCATCGTTTTCATCACCCACGACTTGAATGAAGCGCTGAAGTTGGGCGACCGCATCGCCATCATGCACGACGGCCAGGTGGCGCAGATCGGTTCCCCGGAGGATATTGTCCTGCGGCCCGAGGACGAATACGTGGGGGATTTCACCCAGGACGTTCGGCTCGAAAGCGTGCTCACGGCCAGCAAGGTGATGGTTACTCCCAAGGCCACCGTTATGGGCCATCAAGGCCCCAGGGCTGCCCTGCACACCATCGGCGACAGCGATGGCGACACCGCTTGGGTTGTCGACATGCGCGAGCACTACCTGGGAATGCTGACCATTACCGAGGCGGAACGGGCTCTCCGCGCCGGCGTCAAACGGATCGATGAAGCGTGGGAATATGTGGATCGGGAATATCAACCGGCCTCGCCAAATACCTCATTCGACGAATTGATACCTCTGGCAATGTCCAGCAATTTCCCGATCCCGTGTTGCGACGAAGACAACGTCCTGGTCGGCGAGGTGCATCGCAGCGCTCTGGCGGAAGCCCTCGCGGAGACGTCGACTCCAAACACGGACTACGAAGCAAACGCCGCAGAGAACGCCGCATTGGCCGAGGAATCGGGCCGCTAGACATCCGGCCCGCCCGGTCGGCTAACGAAGCCCGGCCGACCGACGGATGGATTCCTCTCGCAGGAGGGAGATAGTCATGGCAGCGATCACCGGAGAACGCACCGATGCCCCGGCCTCGGTGTCTTCAGAATCACCAAACGGAGCGCAGGCTGCTCGTACCGCGCTGGCGAATCTTCCTCAGATCTATTGGTGGGGAGCCGGCGTTGCCGCCGTGCTCATCGTGTTGGTCGTGAGTTTGGCGATTTGGGGCCCGAAGATGGAGTACCCAACCACCGTGGCCCACGTTCAATCCAGCGACGGCTCCACCACATTCCCCAAGTCGCTGCGGGACGTCACCGGGAAGGCTATCGACGACGGCACAGGTTGGTTAACCACCAATGGCGACTGGTTGTTTGACGGCATCAAGAACGCCATCACCTACGCCCTCAACTACATTGAGGACGGTCTGAAGTGGCTGCCGTGGCCCGCCGTGGTCGTGGCCTTGGTGCTGGCCGCGTTCGCCGTGGGCCGTTGGGGGCTCATGGTGTTCACGGCGTTCGCTTTTCTGTTCATCGGATTCATGGGTCTGTGGGAGAACACCATCGACACCGTGGCGCTCATGGTGGTGGCGGTCGCTCTATCGGTCGGGATTGGGCTGCCCTTGGGTGTTTTGGGGGCACGTAATCAGACCGCCGATCGCATCATGCGACCCATCCTGGACGGCATGCAGACCATGCCCAGCTTCGTGTACCTGCTACCGGGCATCCTCTTTTTTGGATTGGGAAAGCCGGCCGGTATCTTCGCCACTATCATCTACGCGGTGCCGCCGGTGATCCGTCTCACCAACCTGGGCATACGCCAGGTGTCCCCGGAGACTGTTGAAGCGGCCCGGTCATTTGGCGCCTCGCCCTTGCAACTGTTGGTGAAAGTGCAGATTCCGATGGCATTGCCGACGATTATGGCCGGTATCAATCAAACCACCATGATGGCGCTGGCCATGGTCACCATCGCAAGCATGGTCGCTGCCGGAGGCTTGGGCGATAACGTTCTCCGGGCCATCCAGAAGAACGAGGTCGGTAACGGAGTCATCGCCGGTCTCGCCATCGTGTTCATGGCAATCGTCATTGACCGCCTCACCCAGGCAGTAGCTCGGAGCAGGCAAGCCGCGTTGAGCGCCGGTCACTAGTCCGGTCGTCGAGTGTGGCCTTGGGCGGTGAGAACTTGCCGCCCGAGGCTGAACATTTGGAACTCTTTCTAAAATACGAAAAACATTCATAACATAATATAAAAGTCGAAGATTTCATCAATTTGACAACGATAATTCACACTGTGATAATCGGAAGCCAATTAAAAGCCGCCCCGGCGACCGCCGGGCAACTGCCCACGACGGAGGAGATTGTTTTGTTCACAAAGTACCGTTTGTTGGCCCTGACGATGGTGATGGCGCTCGTAACCGTCATCGCCGTCGTGGCGTGTTCGCCGGCCGCGCCTCAAACCATCGAGGTCACCCGCGTGGTGACTGAGCAGGTCGAGGTCGAGAAGGTCGTCGAAAAGCCCGTTGAAGTGGTCAAGGAAGTTGAAGTAGAGAAGGTCGTCGAAAAACCGGTAGAGGTCGTCAAGGAAGTAGAGGTTGAGAAAGAGGTCGTCAAAGAAGTCGAGGTGGTGAAGGAGGTCGAGGTCATCAAGGAAGTCGAAGTCATGGCTCCCGAGGGACCGAAAGAGACCATCATATTCGGAGACCTCAACTGGTCCAGCGCGTTGCTGCAGAACCGCATCGCCCAGTACATCGTCGAGAAGGGCTATGGCTACCCCACCGACGTCAAATTCGGAGCCACCCTCCCCTTGTTCCAGGGCCTGAAGAATGGCGACACCGACGTCACCATGGAAATCTGGCTCCCCAACCAGAACGATGCTTGGAATGCCGCTCGTGAGGAAGGTGCTGTCCTGTCCGTGGGCCAGAGTCTCGGCAAGGACTGGCAGTCCGCTTTCGTGATTCCCGCGTACTTGCAGGAACAGTACCCGGACTTGGACAGCGTCGAAGACCTGAAAGACCAGCAGTACAAAGACCTGTTCAAAACCGCGGAAACCGGAGACAGAGCCCGTCTGGTTTCGTGCATCATCGGTTGGGCTTGCGAAGAGGTGAATGCAGCGCAGATCAAGGGTTATGGTCTGGAAGAGCACGTCGAGATCATCAACCCGGGCGACGGTGCCGCTTTGAACGCTGACCTGTATGGCGCCTACGAACGCGAGGAGCCCTGGTTGGGGTACCAGTGGGGTACTAACGACCCAGCGCTGATCCTTGACTTGGTTCGCTTGCAAGAGCCGCCTTTCAGCGAAAGCTGCTGGGCCAATGCGGATGCAAAGCCGTGCGGGTACCAGGATGCAACTATCCTCATCGCGGTCAATCCCAACCTGCCCGGAGAGGCGCCCGACGTGGTTGAAATGCTCCGCCAATGGGATTTCAACATCGAAATCTACAAGGGTGTCGCACGCTGGCAAGGCGAGAATCCCGATGCCGACGTCAAGGCTACCGCTATCTGGTGGTTGAACAACAACGCCGATGTCTGGAGCGGTTGGGTTACCGACGAGGCCGCAGCGAACATCCAGGCTGCTTTGACCGCCGGCGAAGAGGCGGAAGGCTGGCCCTCTGAATAGCCAGTCTCAGCTACTCTCCGCGTGAATCAAGGGCGGTCCCGGAAGGGGCCGCCTCCTTTTCTGCTACAATGCAGCCGCCCGGACGGGCTTCCCAAAATCCTCCCCGGAACCGAAGCTTGATGACCACCACTACACCTGACCCGTACGTATCCGACGAAACCCTGGCGACTTTGAAAGCCATCCCCACTCAAACCCTTATCGATGGGCTGTGGGTCATGGGCTGGCCCATGAGCATGATTGAAGGCGCCAAAGCCCTGCAGCCGGGGCAGCACATGGCCGGCCGAGCGGTGACGCTGCGGTTCGTGCCTCACCGCCCGGATTTGGCCGCAGATAAGCCCAAAGGCGCGGATTCCGCCGAGTACGTGGCGTTCGAACTGTGCGGTCCCGGCGAAGTGCTGGTGATTGATGCCATGCGTTGGCCCTTCAGCAGCATCGGCGGCGACATCAAGTTCTATCGTCTCTACCAGCGGAACATCGGCGGACTGGTCACCGACGGCGCGGTGCGGGACACCAACACCCTGAAAGAATACGGTTTCCCCGTTTACTCCGCCAACGCCACGGCGAAGCAGGGGCCCGCCGAGTTCTGGCCCTGGCAGGTAAACGATTGCATCCAGTGCGGCGGCGTCCTGGTGCGCCCTGGTGACGCCATCGTTGGCGACGATGATGGGGTGGTCGTGGTGCCGGCGACTGCTGCGCAAGAGGTCATTAACATCGCCCACCAACGCGAGGAAGTCGAGGCTGTGATCAAGTCCCAGCTTGAAATCGAGCAATGCTCCCCGGGCAAGTATTACCCTTTCAACGACGATACTTGGAAACTGTTTGAGGAGAAGACCGGCAAGAAGCCGTACCGATAGACCACCGGACCAACTTCGTCGTTTTCACAACCACCCAACCAAAGACAGGAGGAATCGACATGGCGCGACTACCCGCAGCAACCCGAGACACTGTTCCGGCCGGCCAAGAGGCGACGTTTGACGAGATCACGCAGAACGGTACTGCCGTCCCTCCCTACGGACCCGGCTCGGTGATGGTACACGTCCCCGAAGCAAGCAAGCACGCCACCGGCCTCAACCAGTACCTGCGCAACGACGCCAGCCTGCCCATGAAGGCCGCGGAATTGGCGATGCTGGTGGCGGCCCGCGAGATGGACTGCCAGCACATCTGGAACGCCCATGCTGCATCCGCTCGGGACGCAGGAGTGCCCGCCGCCGTGGTGGACGCCATTCGCGATAACACCGCGTTGCCCGAACTGGCGGCCGACGAATCGGCCGTGATCCATCTCGGCCGCGAGATACTGCGTAACCACCAGGTCAGCCGAGGCAGTTATCAGAGCGCGTTGGAGGTTTTCGGTCAGCAAGGCACCATCGAGTTGACCTTGGTGTTGGGCAACTACACCATGCTGGGCATGCTCATCAACACCTTTGAGACCGACCTGCTACCTAACCGGTCGGAACCGCTGCTGCAACGAATTCCCGGCTAGGGGGATTCACGGAGTGCAAGAGGGGCGAATTGCGGTTCGCCCCTAGTTCGTTTTGCGGTAGATCTGAACCCGGTGGCGGCACGAGTCCACCACGTAGATGCGACCTTCGGCATCCACCGACACGGAGGACGGGCCCCAGAACCGCGCCTCGATTCTGGCCGAGGTTTCGCGGTGGTGGTCTCGCCATGGGTTTACCGCCGGAGCGAGATTCGCTTCGGCTCGCGCCCGTTGTTCGTCCGGATTGGCTGCCAGGTAATCGGCCGCCCACGATGATGTGGTTGCGTCACCCACTAGAATCGCGGCCACCTCGCCGTCCGGTGCAAAGACCTGCACCCTCTCATTGCCCCAATCCGCAACATAGACATAGCCTTCGTCATCAATAGCCACGGAGGCCGGCCGGTTGAGTTGGCCTCTGCCTTCTCCAGACGTGCCCCATTGCCCGATGAAACGTCCGGCGGGAGTAAAGGCTTGCACGCGGTCGTTGCGCCAATCTGCCACAAAGACATTGCCGTCGGAATCGCAGGCCACTCCCCAGGGAGTGTTGAACTGCCCGGCCTGGGCTCCGTAGGACCCCCAACCGTCCAGGTATTCGCCCTCGGTGGTGTAGCGTTGGATCCGATGGTTGAGGCCGTCACTGATCAGCAACGTGCCGTCCGACGCTACCGCGATGGCGGCTGGGCGATTGAATTGGCCCGGCTCCTCGCCGACCTCGCCCCAGTGCCGCACGTAGTTGCCGTCGGGGTCAAAGATGTTCACCCGTTGCAACGCCTCGTCAGTGACGAAAATCCGGCCGTCGGCTGCGCGCGCAATATCACTGGGCCACCAGAACTGCCCGTCTTCAGTACCGCCGGTCCCCCATTCGCCGATGTACCCCTCATTGACCGTGCAGATGCACACGCGCTTGTGCTCCAACCGTCCCACCGACTCGGGGCCGCCCCGGTTTAGCACGTACATGACGCCGCCGTCCCCCAGGGTCAGCGCGATCGGATGGATAAAACCCCGACCTCGATAGGCCAGGAAACCAACGGTGTGGCTATAGGCGAAATTCGCCGTCGCGGTGGTCATGCCAGTTGGTATTCGCGGGTCGCGACGATCAATTGGATCATCTCGGCGACGCGCTCTTCGGCGCAGGCGGCCGTGTCGTCTCGATCAAACTCAACGTCTCCCCAAGGAGCCGCCATCGCAACCAAGCTATCGAACGTCCCTTCCGAAACCTCGAACATTCCCATGGCGTCAAGGCATGAATCGGCCAGTTGGCGCGGCGACTGTTTGCTCCCCGCTGACCTCACGCGGTCTATGATCGTCCGAACTCCAGGGCGAGTTGTGTCGCGCATTTCCGCTCCTGCGGCGTTGATCCTCTCCACCAGGTTGCCGGTATCGATCCATTCCATGCCGGTGTGCCAACCCTCCACCGTGGGCGGATTGAGTATTTCCTGACCCATGAAGTTGACGTCCATCGCCAGGTTGCAGATCGTCCATTCCGGCGTTCGGTGGCTGCCAACGAGCCGTGCGGTGCCGCCCACCAACTCGGCAGGACTCTTCACACGGGCCAGTCGCGCCGACTCGTGCGCAAAGAAATCGGACATGAACAGGCAACGCATCACCGCACGTATATCGCCTTCAGTGCGGGTGAACTCGTCAGCCAGGATTCCAATCGCGTCCTCGTCGGGTCGGTCGGACACGAAGAAGTTGTACAGCTTGCTCGCGATATAATGCGCCGTCGCCGGCTGCCGGATGATGATGTCGATGATCTCTTGCCCGTTGAATTGACCAGTATGACCGAGGAAGGTTTTCTCGGTGTCATCATGGTCGTCGTCGCGGTACCGGAACTGCCAGTCAATGCGGCCGTAGGGCCAGAACGAATCTCGACTGGCCCGGATGCTCATGTATTCGGTGTTTTCGATGGTCCAGCCGGTAAACGACCGCGCCGCTGCCTTGACGTCGTCCTCGGTGTAGGTGCCGATTCCCATCGAAAACAGTTCCAGCAGTTCTCGGCCGTAGTTCTCGTTGGGTGCGTCTTTGTGGTTGTCCTTGTTGTCCAGCCAGAAGATCATGGCAGGGTCCCGGGACAAGTCCAGCAGGATGTCGGCGAACTTGCCCAAACCGTTCCTCCGGAAGGTATGAGTTTGGTTGACCACCGCTTTGGCGTGATTGAGCTTGCCGTAAGCGGTGGCGAACAGCCCATGCCAAAACAGGGCCATCTTCTCTTCCAGGGGCCGACGGGAGTTGATGATGCGATACAGCCAGTACCCCTGGCTGCTTTCCAACAGCATCAGGCTGTTCTGATCGGTGTGGTAGCGCCGGATCAGGTCTTCGATCTCCAGATCCGGCTGGAGTTCGGGATGCAAAAGCTCCTCAACCGTTGCCTTGTACCCTTGGGCAGCGGCCCGGTCGATCTCAGCGCGAGTGCCTCCGAATCCAGCCCGCCGTAGCAGGTGCGCGACGCGGTTCGACTCCTCATCCCCCAGCGTGATTTTGCCGGCCCCCGTTGGCGCTTGGTTGGTCAAAGTCATCGTAGTTTTCCTTCGCATGATGAAGTGGTCAGGCGCTGATAAATCGGCCCAGGAACGCTTCCCACGAAAATATCAGCACGCCTGAGCCAGTCAGGCCCAAGGCAACGCCCGCGTTACGGTAACGGTAAGCCCATTCCAATGCCGGCGGCGTGAGCGGAGCGGTTTCGTGTTGTTTCAGTCGCGCCATGCCCTTGGCCGACAGCCAAACGCCTGCCACAGCCATTGCCCACGCCCAGATGCCGGCGGCAACTTCGGCGTAGTCAATCAATACCAAGTAGGTTGGTAAAATTAACAACCCGGAGAGGGTAACCCAACTCAACATCCATATGAAGGGGCATCGCTCAATCACACCCTACCCCCCACTCATTTTCCACCAGGCACCCAGCAAGATGGATGAAACCCCGATAGCACCCATTACTACGCTGGACCACAGTGGTCCCAGCACGGCGCTATCCGGCCAAAACGGGTACAAAACGACTGCGCTGATGATTGCTGTTACACCTACGGCAATCGCAGTCATAGCGACTTCCTCCGCATTGTGCACTTCTTTTTTGGCAAGTGCGTCCCCGCCATCGGCTACATCAAGTTCCAGCGCGGGTTGGCGTCGACCAGGTCGCGCAGGTACTCGACCAGCCAGGGCCTCACTTCCTCGGCCATGTAGAATGTCGGCGAGATCAGCTCGGATTCATCCGCGATAATACCCTCGTCGATACAGCGGGCCGCCACATCGGTTCCCGGCATCACGCTGACTCCGACCCGCAAATTCGCGAGCGAAGGCTTGAGGCCCCGTAGGAACTCCAGCTTGTTTTCGACCGACTCGCGGGTTTCCCCGGGTTCGCCGAACTGCTGCGAGATTGTGTAGTGCAGGCCGCCCGCCTCGCACATCTCGGTGGTTTCCTTCAGGGATGCGTAGCGCGACGTGTCGTTGTCCCCTTCGTGGGGATCGCCGCCCCGCGTGCCGCCCATCATGACCAGGCCGCAGCCGGCTTGTTTCATCAACCCGATAAGTTCAGTATCGCAAGCGTACGGAGCTAGGCAGGTGTTCCAGCGCACTTTGACCTCAGCTTCCATCAGCGCGTGGCAAAGGTCCTTGGCGTGCTCCAGGGGCACGTTGAAACAGTTGTCCACGAAGAAAATCTTCTTCAACCCGTAACGCTCCGTCACCTCAGAGACTTCCTGAACTACCTCGTCGATGGGACGGATCACCCGCCAGGCGCCTTCGGGCGTGCGGATGTCGTCCGCAGAGGTCGGGTAGTAGAAACCTCCCAACTTGGTCAGCACGCTCACCCCAAAACCGGCCTTGGCGTACTTGGGCATGTCCAGATCGTCCAGACTGGGCCGTTCTATGAAGTCTGACGAACAGCGCATCCCGTTGTACACCAACTCTCCGTTTTCCCGGTAGAGCAGGCCTGTCATTCCCCGGTAGTCAGGCTCTCCGATCTCGATGCGGCCAGCGAGATCAGCGAAGCTTTCGCCCGCGTCACCGGCCAGCCCGAAATCGGGCTGTACGTATTCGAAGACCTGCGTCGGCATGATGCTGAACGCCGGGCCCCCGCACACTATGGTCGCATCGGAAATCGAGCGGATCCGTTCGATCACGCTCCTGGTGATGGGCAACTGCCACTGGGGATCGATGTAACTGTGATTGCTCAAGTTGCGTATCGAGATTCCAACCAACTCCGGGTTGTATTCGCGAACCGTGCGCTCTACTTCGCCCAGGTAGTCCTCGCTGGCAAACATCAGGTCAACCAGTTTGACTTCATGCCGAGAACGGTCCAGGTGGCCAGCAACGTAAGCCAGGCCGATGGGGATCGGTTGTGCGCGCATTCGGCTCATTACGCGGTTGTGACGGTTGGTGGCGATCAGCAGAATACGCATGCGAAATTTTCCCCCTCAGAGCGGCGGACGAAACTACCTAATTCGCCCCGATTGTACACCAAGGTAACCCGATAGACTACGCGTCGCCCTCATCATCTTGGTCAACCTGTGAGTCGATATGTATCAGTTCGGTTGCTGAAACAGTTTCGAGTTCCAATGCTGCGGCTGCGGACCATTGTTGACGGGTGTAATCGAGCACTCTGTAACCGGCGGCAGTGAGAGGCGCGGCCACCAAGGTTCCGAGAAATCCCAAAAACAAGCCGAATAGAGCCAGAACCAGTATGACCGTCAACGGGTGCAACCCCAAGGCTTGACCCTGTAACCGCGGAGAAATCAGCGTATTTTGCAATGCCTGAATCACCAGGTAGACGGCGAGCACCACGGGCAGTTTCGTAAAGTCGACCAACGCCATGATCAGGGCGGCGAAGATGAAGTAAATAGTCGGGCCCACGACGGGCACCAACTCTGCCAAGCCAGCCAATGCGCCCAGCGGTCCGGACAAGGGAACGCCCAGTGCCCACAGGGATAGCCACATCACTATTCCCACTATTACGCCCAGCAAAAATTGCAGCCTCAGATACGCGCCTATAGATTGACCCACCAACCGGCCGATTTCCATCAGGTCATCCCGCAGTGGAGCAGGCAGCAATTGCTCTACGTCGCGTCCTACCCTGGCGGGCTCATAAAGCAGATAGAAAAGGATTATCGGCGCGCCGGCCAGGGCAATCACCTGTGATATGCCACTCTGAGCAACCTGCGACACCCGTTGCAGGGTAGCGAATCCGGCTTGGATGAGCGCCCCGCGCAGTTCACCCAGTCGCGGGTCGATGATCTCTTGTATGTTGGCGGGAACCCGTCGTTCGTACTCTTGCTGCAATCCCTGCCATACCATCGTGGCTTCCGCCATCAGACCGGGGGCGCGTTCCGCCAACGTCGTTGAACCTTCAACCAAACGGAATATGCCCACCGCCAGCAGGCCCAACACGGCGACGATGACCAGCAAGGTCGCCACGCCGGCGGCAACGCCCCTGACGGCCCGCGGCCAGCGCCGGCCCCACGGGGTACGCATCAACAGTGAAACCAGGGGATGCAGCAGATATGCCAGCACTCCGCTGACCAGGAACGGCAGCAGGACGCCCAACAGTTGCCAGATCGCCACCAACGCCGCGAGAGCCAAGGCCAGCGCCGCCACCAATCGCAAGCGGCGGAGGGTTGGCGTGCTCAAGTTCGGTATAGCCTGCATAGATGTCCAATGGAGCCGCAGGCGCTTCCGCCTCGTACTATTCTTAACAAGGCGTAGGCCTTATGCTAACCTGCGAGCGTTGAAAGTATGATACTTTACCATCACAAATTGGGTGTAACCGGTCTCGGCAAGTATTGGGCAGTCATGGCAATTCCGGTGCTTTTGGCCGTAGGAATCGCAGCCTGCTCCCCTGAAGTTTCCGAGCCGGCGGCTGATTCCGTTTATGATTTCCCAATAGTTTTCTACCAGGGTCAGGATGCCGTGGGCGGTGAGAATCTGGAATTGTCAGATCTGCGTGGACAACCCATAGTGCTGAACTTCTGGGCCGGTTTGTGTCCTCCCTGCCGAGCGGAAATGCCGGAGTTTCAGCATTTCGCGGATGATTATGCGGGAAGAGCGCTGGTCGTCGGCGTGGACCTGGGCCCGTTTTTCAGCCTGGGAAGCCAGGAAGATGCGATGAAATTGCTGAACGAACTGGAAGTCAAATACCCCGCCGGATACACGGCCGATGCCAACGTCGTTCGCGAGTTGGGAGTCCTTGGGCTACCCGCGACATTTTTCGTCAACGCGGACGGTAGCCTGCACCGCAAGTGGCAGGGCGTCTTGAATACCGAAAAACTGACTGAGATTACCGACGAGATGCTGGCCCAATAGACCAGATCAAAGGGAATATACATGGCTGATGAAACGATAACCTTCGGATGCAACCTCAGCGTCGATGATTACTGGAATATCGGCGAATTCGCACGCAGGGCTGAGGATCTGGGTTACGACCGGATCACCGTCGGTGAGCACATCATGGACGGCAACCCGCCGCGTCCCACGATGATGGGCATTCCGGCCATGGCCGCGGCTGCGGGAGCCACCAGCAGGATTCGCGTCCTCACCGGTATCGTTATCGCTCCGCTGTACCATCCCGTCATGCTGGCGAAGATGGTGTCCATCCTGGACCAGATTTCCGACGGCCGATTGGACTTCGGTATTGGCATCAGCGGACAGCGCGACACCAGGACGGAATTCGATGCGTTGGAGATCCCCGTGAATACCCGTGGTCGCCGGACGGATGAGATGCTGCGGGTGATGAAGGATCTGTGGACCGCTGAAAACGTGTCGCACCACGGGCGGTTCTTCAATTTCGACGATGTGACCTTGCTGCCGAAGCCGGTGCAGGAACCCTATCCTCCCATCTGGGTGGCTGGCCGCAGCGAAGCCGCGATCCGTCGGGCAGCGGTCGCGGGCGACGGTTGGTATCCCTACCTCTTCACGGTAAACCGCATCCGCAGGACCAACGCCAGCGTCCGCGAAATGGCAGAGCATTCGGGGAGGGATTTGACGCGGTTCCACTGGGGGTTGAACCAGCCCACGGCCATTGACGATGACCCTGACAGGGCGCTTCAAACTGCCATCGCCCATGTGGGTCAGCGCTACGTAACGCCCGACCGCAGCGCCGAGGACATCGCCCGGGCCCTGTGCGTCACCGGCAACGCAGAGGATTGCATCGGCGCCATCCAGGAGCGGGTTGACGCCGGCGTCCGGGATTTTATCTTCGGCTTCCTTGCCGGCGAACCCGAGGACTACTTCGCCCAGATGGAGCTGTTCTCCAATCGCGTCCTGTCCCATTTCAGGTGATTGCATGAAATTTGGCATCTACAGTTCCATCGCCGACCCGCCGGCCGGGGAGAACCTGGCTTTGCGGGTTGAGGAGGTAGTCGAAGAGGCGAAACTGGCGGAGTCCGTCGGTTTCGATTCATGTTTCTTTGGCGAGCATCACCAGGATCGCGACGGTTTTCTGCCCTCGCCCCTGATTGTGTCCGCCGCCGTGGCTGCCCAAACGACGACCTTGAATCTGGGCACCTCGGTTATCCTGCTGCCCCTGCATCACCCCGTGCATCTGGCTGAGGACGTCATCACGCTGGACATCGTTTCCCGGGGTCGCTTTATCCTCGGCGTGGGCTTGGGATACCAGCCCGTTGATTTCCGCACCTTCGACATTCCGATCGAACAGCGAGTCAGCCTTTTCGAGGAGGAGATCGAAATCATTCGCCAGTGCTGGAGCGGAAAGCGTTTCGACTTTTCGGGAGAGCACTTCAACCTTGAGGACATCACCATCCGCCCCAAGCCTTATTCCGACCCAGCGCCCCCGCTGTGGATCGGAGCCAGTCGGGTCCCCGGAGCGCGCCGCGCCGGACGCATCGCCGACGGTTTCGTCGCCGGCCCCAGCACCGACTTGGAAAGCACCGTGGCGCTGACCGACGCTTACCAACGGGCTGCGGAGGACGCCGGTAAGGAACCCGTGGTTTGCTTGATGAGGGACGCTTGGGTTGCGCCTACCCGCGAGGATGCGGAGCGGGTGTACGGCCCTGAGGTCATGGATGCGTACAAGTATTACTGGCGCAACGGTCTGAACGAATTTCGCCGTTACACGCAGGAGTCCGATATTAATATCCAGAACCTCGGCCCGGACCGACTGATCGTCGGCGAGCCCCAACAGGTGGTCGATGAGTTCCACCGCTGGAAAGAAGTCACCGGCGCCGACTATTTCCTCCTGCGCCTGCGTCATGCCCACTCGGGGGGCCCTCCTCACGAACGTATCATGGACGCGATCCAGTTGTTCGGAGAAGAAGTCATTCCACATTGCCAGTAACCAACTCGCCAGGTTGGTGAGCGTCCCTATCCAACTAAGGAGAATATTCAATGCCTAGATTTCCCGCAGCAAGCAGAGACTCGGTCCCCCAGGAACAAGTAGCCGCCTTTGACGCCATAGTGGCGTTACGCAACGGTGTGGTCCCGGAACAGGGACCGATTGCCGTTCAACTCCACGTACCGGAAATCGCTCAGCGCGGCGAGGTATTGCGGGCCTACTTACGAGCCGAGGGTTCGTCCCTGACCGACAATGTAGCCGAACTCGCCATGCTCACCACCGCCCGCGAGTTGGACTGCCAGTTCATTTGGCACGCCCACGCGGCCGCTGGCCGGCGTGCCGGACTCAGCGACGCCCTGGTGGACAGCCTCCGGGACAAGCAGGACTTGCCCGAGCTGTCTGCGGCGGAGTCAGCCGTCATCAACTACGGACGGGAGTTCTTCCGCACCCGCCGAGTGTCGCAACCCACATTCGACGCCGCCCTCGCCGCATTTGGCGAACGGGGACTGATCGAGTTGACCAACCTGATGGGCTACTACTCAGTTCTGGCGTTCAACATCAACGCGTTCGAGCAGCTGCCGCCTCCCTCCGACGAACCGTTCTTGCTGGTGTGATGGATCCTCTCATAGCCACAGCACTGGATACCGCACGGCAACGGTGCGCGGAATACGCTGACATCCGGTTGGTTTCCAACCGGGAGCAGCGTATCGTCGTGCGCAACGGCGTCGTGGAAACCATGACCGCCGATGAATCGGTGGGCTTGGGGATTCGGGCTCTGTACGATGGTTCCTGGGGGTTCGCGTCCACCCGCGAGTTGACCACCGCAGCCGCGGACAATGCCGCGGGACAAGCCGTGCAGATCGCCCGGGCATCGGCCCGCACCAACGGACCGGGTCGGTCGGTCTCGGAACTGCTGGGCGTTCCGGTAACCAGTCAGGGCCGCTATGCCACCCCCATCGGTGTCGATCCCTTCGGTGTGTCCGTCGATGACAAGTTGTCCCTGCTGATCTCCGCCGACGCTGAGATGGCTCGGGTCCCTCAGGTCAGCGCCCGCATGGGAAACGTGGTGTTTATTCGTGAACATCGCACTTTCGCCAACACCGAGGGGGCGTTGGTCGAGCAGACCATCCACGAAGCCGGAGCAGGGATTCAGGCAACGGCGGTGGGCGACGGAGAAACCCAGCGACGTTCCTATCCCCAGTCCCACGGCCGGCAGCAGGGATGTGCCGGTTGGGAATACGTGGTGGCGATGGATTTGCCGGGGAACGCTCGCCGCATCGCCGAAGAAGCGGCGGAACTGCTCACCGCTGATCCGTGTCCGGTCGGCATCGAGACCGACCTGATCATAGACAGCAGCCAATTGGCGTTGCAGATCCATGAGTCATGCGGCCACGCGGTGGAACTTGACCGTGCGTTGGGCGATGAAGCCGCTTTCGCCGGCACCTCTTTCCTCACGCCTGACCTGTTGGGCGCCTACCGCTACGGCTCGGAGCAGGTGAACATAACCGCCGACAGCACCAGCGCCACCGGTTCAGGAACCTTCGGATGGGACGACGAGGGACTGCCGGCGCAAGCCACAGACATCATTCGGGACGGACGATTCGTGGGCTACCTCATGTCGCGAGAGTCCGCCACCCGCCTGGGGCTGACATCCAACGGTTGCATGCGAGCCTCCTCTTGGAATCGGATTCCGCTGATCCGCATGACCAACGTCAGCCTCCAACCAGGCGAATGGACCCTCAACGATCTCATTGCAGACACCGACGACGGCATCTACCTGGAAACCAACCGTTCCTGGTCGATTGATGACCGCCGATACAACTTCCAGTTCGGAACCGAGGTGGGCCGCGAGATCAAAAATGGCAAGCTCGGGCGTCTACTCCGCAATTGCACCTACACTGGCATAACGCCGGAGTTCTGGCGAAGTTGCGACGCTGTGTGCGGACCTGAGCTTTGGCAATTGTGGGGAACTCCCCGCTGCGGCAAGGGACAGCCGGGTCAGATCGCTCACACCAGCCACGGCGCAAGCCCGTCCCGTTTTCGCAACGTTCGGGTCGGCGTGTTGCGGTAGGGAGAGAGACGAGCGTGGTGCTGGGGCCTGATCACATACGCTCTCAATTGCGAGAAGCTCTGCGTCATTGTCCAGCCGGATCTGACGCCGACATTTACCTAACCGCCACCGACCAGGCTCTCACTCGTTTCGCCAACAACCGCATCCACCAGAACGTGGCGCATCAGGATGCGGTGGCCCATGTGCGGGTCGCCACTGGCCTCCGACAAGGCAGATCGGTCACCAACAACCTGTCTGAACAGGGATTGGCGGACGCCGTGCAACAAGCCGCGGAGTATGCTCGTGTCATGCCAGAGGATCCCGACTTTCCCGGGTTGCCGGAACCATCGGCAATCCAATCAGTCGCAGCATACGATGAAGCCACCGCAACGTGCCACGCCGAACAGCGGGCGGACACGGTAGGCATGGTCTGCCGGCGGGCCGCCGAGTTGACGCTGGAGGCCGCGGGATTCTGCCGCACCGGTTCAACCGAGTTCGCAGTTGCCAGCACGCGGGGTGCCGATGCCTATCATGTGGGTTCATTCGCTGGCCTGCTCATCACCGTCCGCAGCGACGATTCGTCAGGTTGGAGCAAAGGTGGTGGTTGGCGCCGGGACGATATCGATTCCGAAGCCCTGGCCAGCGAGGCCATCGATAAGGCAGTTCGGGGTCGCAACCCACGGGATCTCGAACCCGGTGAATATCCGGTGGTGTTGGAAAACTACGCCGTTGACGACATGCTGGAAGCGCTCAGTTTCTACGGCATGGGCGCCCACATGGTGCAGGACGGCCGTAGCTGGATGAACGACTTGATGGGCCAGCAGCCGATGAGCCCATTGATCACCCTCAGCGACGACGGTTTAGATCCGGCCGGTTGGCCGGTGCCGTTTGACGCAGAAGGCGTAGCCAAGCAACCGGTGGACATCGTAATCGACGGTGTGGTGCAGGGTCCGGTGCATAATACGTACACTGGAGTTAAGGACGGCGCGGCGTCCACGGGACATCAGCGGGGAGCCACCGGAGGGCCAATGGCCACCAATTTGTTCATGCGACCCGGAGACCAAAGCACCGACGAACTGATCACATCAGTAAATTTTGGGTTGTACGTCACCCGTTTCTATTACACCCGCCTCGCGCACAATCGCGGTTGCGTCATGACGGGCATGACCCGCGACGGCACGTTTCTGATCGAAAACGGCGAGATCACATCCCCCGTGAAGAATCTTCGATTCACTCAAAGCTACGTCGAGGCGCTGGCGGGTTGTAAAGGCTTGTCGAACACGGCCTCTCTGAACCTCAACGAGGCCGGCGTGGCAATGCACGTTCCCGCCGCGTTGCTGGATAGTTGGCGGTTTACGGGCCAGACTGTCTAGAATGTCGAACGAACCAATCCGGAGTGATGCAGATGGCTGATCTGAACAACGAAGAGATACAGGCGCTGGCAAAAGCAGTCGGCTTGACCCTCGAAGAACCTGAATTGACCCAGGTTGCCCATAGTCTGAATGCGATGCTGGAAGAGATGGCCGGCATCAACCCGCCGGGTTTCAATCTGGAAGAATACGTTGCCGTGGTACAACCGGCAGATATGGAGGTTGCAGAATGACTTCCGCCGAAATCCCATTCATGTCCGCTGTAGAGTTGGCCTCAGCCATCAGAAATCGCGACATATCTGCGGTAGAGGCCGTTGACGCTTACCTGGATCGCATCGACAAAGTTGGCGACAAGCTGAATGCCTACATAACCGTGTGCGCTGACGAGGCGCGGGCCGATGCCAAACGCTTGGACGACGAAGCTGCCGCCGGCAATTTCCGAGGTCCGCTTCATGGGGTACCAGTGGGGATCAAGGATCAGATTCACACCGCCGGAATCCCCACCACCGACGCCTCCAAAATCCGCGCCGATTTCGTGCCTGATGCGGATGCCACGGTGGTCGCCAAGCTCAAAGCCGCCGGCGCTGTGATCATCGGCAAGACCAACATGAGCGAATTCGCACTGGGCGATCCCATCAGCAGTTGGTTTGGGCCGGCGCGCAACCCCTGGGACACGGCGCGCAATCCCGGAACTTCCAGCACCGGTAGCGGCTCGGCCACCGCCGGGTTCCTCTGCGCCACTTCTCTGGGCGAGGATACCGGCGGGTCTATCCGTGGTCCCGCCGCCAATTGCGGCCTGGTCGGGATACGACCCACGTGGGGGCGAGTCAGTCGTGCCGGCGTGGATGGCGCCAGCTGGTCAACGGATACTATCGGCCCCATTTCGCGGACGGTGGCGGATTGCGCCCTCACTCTGGGAGTCGTCGCCGGCCATGACCCCAACGACCGTTACAGTCGGACCGAACCCGTGCCGGACTATCTGAATGGATTGGACTCCGGCGTCGCGGGAATGCGAATTGGAGTGGTTACGGAGTTGATGGGCGGACACGGTCTGTCGTTGAATGACCAGAGCCGGGACGCCGTGGCCGCCGCTGCCGAAGTGTTCCGCGAGCTTGGCGCAGAAGTCGTTCCGGTCAGCCTGCCAATGGCGCCGTCTACCGGCCCAATCGTGCGCACCATCACGAGCACCGAACGAGTGAGCTTGAACCCAGAGTGGCTGCGGGAACGCTTCGAGGACTATCACCCCAACACTCGGGTGGCATTTGCAACCGGAAACCTCATACCGGGCCAGGTGTATTACAAGGCGGTGAAGCTTCGGGCCCTGGTGCGTCGCCAGGTTATCGAGGCGTTCCGTGAGATGGACCTATTGTTGCAGCCTACGTCGACGGGTCCCGCCGGCCTGCTGTCGGACGAACCGCCGGTCGTCAACAGCAAGGAGATGGCGGCGGCCGCTTTACGGGAAGGCAGTTTCCGCGGGTTGTACAGTTTGAGCGGGTGCCCCGCGTTGAGCATCCCGTGCGGGTTCACCAGCGATGGGGAAGGGGCTTTGCCCTTGGCGCTCCAGATCGCCGGTCCACACTTGGGTGAGGCTGCCGCGCTGCGTGCGGCTTACGCTTATGAACAGGCTACTCCGTGGTATTTGCGACGGCCCCCCGATTTGTAAATCTCAACCAAAGCCGCACAAGCTGAACTAGTATTGTTCACCAGTTTTTACGAACGACCGCACAGAGATGTGCGGTCATCCTTTGTCGTGTGCTACTCTGTGCCGAATTTTGCTGCCGGGTTGGATTGATGGGGTTGACTATCTTGCCGGTTTGCCGCCTTTTGGCAGGGGCGGCGATCACAGTTGCCCTCGCTCTGGCGTTGGGTTTGGCCTGCACGGATGCGGTGGAAACAGCGCCGGCCAATAGTGCCGTGGCCGCGACTGAACAACGGTCTGTAGCAGATTCGGAACAAGACACTCCAACTGATCCCGGGATCACCCGCGATGCGGTGTTATTCGGTCAGTCCGCCGCGTTTTCCGGCCCAGCCGCAGAATTGGGCAACGGCATGCAAGTCGGGATCGAGGCAGCATTCCAGGAAGTTAATGCCGATGGCGGTGTGCACGGACGCGAACTTAAGCTTGAATCCCTGAACGATTCATACGAGTCCGACTTCGCGCTGTCCAATACGAAGACACTGATCGAAAAGGAAAAGGTTTTTGCGCTAATTGGAGCGGTTGGAACACCGACGTCGCGCGCGTCAGCGCCGTTGGCGCAGGCTGCCGGCGTGCCGTTTATCGCGCCGTTCACGGGTGCCGAATTTTTGCGTTCCCCTGACCTGAACACCGTGATGAACGTTCGTGCTTCCTACTACCAGGAAACGGAAGCGATGGTAGCTCGCCTTACCGAGGACCTTGGGGTGACTAAAGTAGCGGTGTTTTATCAGGATGATTCATACGGTTGGAACGGATTGGATGGGACGACGAACGCACTGGCACGGCGTGGCCTAGAGCCAGTCGTTTCCTGGTCTTACCCGCGCAATACCATCGCTGTGAAAGCTGCGACGCTGAGAATCGCCGAAGCCGACCCTGAAGCGGTGATTATGATTGGTGCATATGCGCCGGTCGCTAGGGCTATCGAACTATTGCGGAGAGATGTTGACCCCATTCTAATGACGGTGTCGTTCGTGGGCAGCAACGCGCTCGCAGAGGAGTTGGTCGAGGAGACTGAAAGGGTATACGTTACACAAGTAGTGCCTTTACCAGATGATGACACCATTCCTGTGGTCGCCCGTTACCATGCCGCTTTGTCCAAATACGATGCGGACGCCGAGCCAGGGTTTGTTTCTCTCGAGGGATACCTGGCGGGTAGGTTGGCCATCGCAGGTTTGGAAGCGTGTGGACCCGACCTGAGTCGCGAGTGTTTTCTTGATTCTTTGAGGGACGCCGGCACCATTGACATCGACGGCATGATGCTAAAGTACGGACCGGATGACAACCAAGGATCCGATGCGGTGTTTTTGACGGCGGTCGGTGCTGATGGAAAGTATGAACAAGTGGATACTCTACGGGGATTGCAATGAAGCCACAGTAGGTTTCTTGGAGGTCTGCTAATCATTCATTCGAGACGCGGCCCAATGGGCTCTTTGAGTTCACTGTTGGAGCCAATAACCACAGACAAAGAAGGGGCGATTGATCACCGATTGGTTCAGACCTCCTCCTTACCATTCAAACCAATTAGCAGATACAAGTTTCGCAAATCGGGGCGATTGTCTTCGTCCACAATATGAGATCACCACCCGGTTATCGGGGTTGGCGCAACGATACCATTCGTTCCCAACGTAAAGCTCCGCTGGCCAGTAACGAGCGAACGAAGTCCTGTATTTGCCAGGAGAGTGCTCAACGTGAACCGCGATCCCCCGTGCATTTTGTGCACAAGCCACAGCGGGTGTTTTTGTAGCATCCGGTATAAAAATCACAAATGGAGATAAGAACGTGATGAGAATCCGACCCAAACTCCCCATGGTTTCAGCAGTTTTACTCGCCGCAATCCTGGCCGCCACGGCCGGATGGCTGGCGTTGAATACTACAGCGCGTGCTCAGACGACTTTGCCCGCGCCTGCCGATGTCGGTGCAGTGAATGGCGACGATTCCGGCCAGATTGTGGTGTCGTGGGACGCGGTGGATGGGGCTTCGAGTTATAGCGTCCGTTGGGTGAACCTCGGAGCCGCCTGGGATGCATATCGCGCCGGACTGGAATGGACGAAACTCATCCAGTCGGTTGATATTGAGGACAGCGGAGATACCACCAACACCTTGACCGTCAACAACCTCACGCCGGGAACTCAGTACTCATTCGGAGTGGGGAGCAAAATCACCGCCGGGGCAAACCCAAATTGGTCCTCTTGGGTGTCGTTCACTCCGGCAGGGGATGACGGCACCACCGATGTCCAGGATATCGTCCATTTACAGTCCGCTGCGCTGGCGCTCGTCCAGAACGCCAACGCGCTGGTGGGTGTCGGATCTGTCCCGACCGACGCGAGCATGACGCGAGCTTCCATTGGTCAAGACATGGCCGCGGTTGGGAGACTCAAAGGCACGCTCAACACGGAGCTGGCGATTCTCAAGGCCAAGGGACCTGAGAGCCGGGTCGGCTACATCGAAGCACTCGTGGGTCGGTTGGTCTCCAATGTGGACACAATCCAGCAAGGACGAGGACCATTGTTGCGCGCGTTACAGGCCGAGGGAACGAGCAGGTCGACGTTGACCAGAGACAATAGCGCAGTGCTGTTCCCGAGAGCAGGCGCCAGCGTGGACATGCAGTTCTACGATCTCGTGACTACCGCCGATAGCAACGTGTCGGTGGACGACATTCTTCAGTATTCGCACACGAATAGCCTGTCCGCAAACGTTGTGCTGGGGCACACACTACTACTGGTGGCGAGCCTCATGCAGGACCCGACGTTTGTAGCTCGCATCCAGGAGACATATGACTCCGTCGGGGGCCGTGTGGACCGGGACATCCAGTACCTGCGCGAAAATACTCCTGCCGGGTTGAGTGAAGATGTTCTCAAGCTAGCCGAAAACGTGCGCGATGCTGGCGGTGCGGAGGGACAAGGCGACTACTTTGATCGGCTTGTTGCCCGGCTCGAACTGGTCGTAAATGAAAGGGATCTGATCGAGGAGAACGCCGACATTCTCGATGATCTCCTGGAGCAGATCGACCATCTGTCGTCGGAAGTGCGGGGCGCTGAGGTGCCGGCGGTGCCTACTATGGACATGGAAGACACAGGAGATCCAGGCATCACCGCCAACGAGATACTTTTCGGGCAGTCGGCTGCTTTGATGGGGTCCAACCGGGCATTGGGTCAGGGTATGCAGATCGGAATTGAGGCGGCATTCAAGGAAGCGAATGATGCCGGCGGTGTGCACGGACGCCAGTTGAAGCTCACGACAGAGGACGATAGGTACGAGCCCGACGCAGCGTTCGCGAACACGCTGGAATTCGTTCAGGGTGACGAGCCGGTATTCGCACTGATCGGAGCTGTTGGTACGCCCACCTCCCGAGCCGCGTTGCCAGTGGCGCAAGATGCCGGTGTACCTTTCGTCGGTGCGTTCACCGGCGCCCAATTGCTGCGCGGAGACGAGTTGACCAACGTGCTCAATTACCGCGCGTCGTACTACGACGAGACCAGGGAAATGGTGGAAAGCCTCAGCGATGCGGGCGTCACCAAAGTGGCGGTCCTGTATCAGAACGACTCATACGGTGTAGATGGGCTCAGCGGCGTCCAAGCGGCGCTGGCGGAACAGGACGGCATGGACCTGGTGGCATCCTGGTACTACTGGCGGAACACCACTGCCGTGAACGCCGCGGCGTTCTGGATCTCTGAAGCGGAACCACAAGCCGTCATCATCGTGGGCACGTCGGCGCCTGCTGCCGAGATCATAAAGAAGCTACGCATGAAGATGGATCCGGACCCGACCTTCCTGGCAGTATCGTTTGTGGGCAGCAACGCGTTGGCGAATGCGTTGGGTGATGACGGTGAAGGTGTCTACGTCACCCAAGTAGTGCCTCTACCCAGTGATACGAGCAACGCCGTCGTCGCCAATTATCGCGCTGCCCTGTCGGCCTACGATTCCGGAGCGGTGCCCGGGTTCATCTCGCTTGAGGGTTATCTCGCCGGACGCATGGCTATCTCCCGCTTGCAAGCCTGCGGCGCCAACTTGAGCCGGGAGTGTTTCCTCAATGTCCAGGGCGCTGCCACGACCATCGATATCGATGGACTGCAACTCACATTTGGACCCGGCGACAACCAGGGGTCGGACGATGTCTTCCTGACGGTGATCGGCGCTGATGGGGAGTACGATCAGGTCAACGCCGTCACACGTTAACTTTGATGGGCGTTTCCAAAAACGCTGACCCCGTTGTCGGACGTTTGCGGAAATCGGTCGGACATTGTCTTGGCAGTGTCCGACCGTTGCTTGTCAATCGACGAACCGAGTCGGAAAGCGCACCGACTGTGTCGATTCCCCGCAGCACACAAGTCTCGCGGGGAGTGTTTTCCGTTCAGCCCTCGTACACGGTATGTCCGCCGACTATCGTTCGTTCGATGGGAATATCCTTGATCCCAAAGGGGTCGATAGCCGTCGGGTCGGCGCCCAGCACCACCAAGTCCGCTAGTTTGCCGACTTCGATGCTTCCTTTCAGGCCTTCCTCGAACCCTGCGTACGCGCCTTGAGCGTGTAGATGCTCAGGGCGTCTTCGACTGAGATGCGTTGGTTGGTGCCCCACTCTCGGCCCTCGCTGTCCGTGCGGGTTATGCAACTCTGGATGCCCATGAGTGGGTCGACCGGCCCGGGTGGATAGTCGGTGGCGCCTGTTGAAACGACCTGGTAGTCCATAAAGGAACGTTGCGCGAACATCCACTGCAAGCGTTCCTCGCCATAGAACTGCATCTTCTCGCCGTGGTAATACACGTACGTACAGAACGGCGTCGCCACCGTCCCCAGCTTGTTCATCCTGGTCAACAGGTCATCATTGACCAGCGTGCAGTGCTCGACACGGTGTCGCGGATCGGGCCGGGGATCCGCGGCCTGTGCGGCTTCGTAGGCTTTGAGCACCAGGTCGATGGTGGAGTCCCCGTTGGCATGGATGCAAACCTGGAATCCGGCGGCGTGCATCTGCATGACGTTTTCCAGGATCTCATCCTCGGTCATGGTCAGGATGCCGTGGTCGCAGCAGCTGCCGACGTACGGCTCGGAAAGAAAGGCCGTCCGTGATGCTATAGCGCCATCGGCAACCATCTTGATGCCCCCGATGCGTAAGAGATCATCGCCCATACCGGATCGAATACCGGCGTCTCGCAACGCCGGGAAGTAGCGGTACCACATAAGCGCATAAACGCGCAAGCTCAAGTCGCCGTTGTCACGGCCTTCCTGGTAGGTTTGTAGTTCGTAGTCGGTGACACGCGCATCGTGCACGCTGGTCAGCCCGGCTCTATTCAGCATCTCGCAGATTACTTTGAGGCCTTCCCTGCGGGTATCGGCGGACTCTACCGGAAGTTGGTTTTCCCGGATGTCGTCAACGGCGCGTTCGTAAATCACGCCGTTCAACCTGCCGGTGTCGGGATTGCGCCCGAGGCGTCCGCCCGGAGGGTCCGGTGATTCATCATGGAACCCGCCCCGTTCCAGCGCCAGTGTGTTGCCAAAGTACACGTGGCCCGCCCGGTGGGATACCAATACGGGATGGTCGGTGCTGACCGCGTCCAGGTCTTCCCGTCGCAGGAACCGATTTTCGGTGGTTTTGGTGTCGTCGAACTTGAACCCCTGCACCCAGTGGCCGGCCGGTGTTACGGCAACTCGTTCCCGAAGGGCCTGTTGGATGTCCGAGATGGTTGGCAGCGCACAATCGGCAGCCATCACATGGCGCGTTCCGCTGCTGAGCACATGGATGTGTGCGTCGATGAAACCGGGCAGAACGGTCTTGCCGCCCAAATCCAGAATTTTGGTGTTGGGTCCGATCAACGTTTCCACATGGGAGTCGCTCCCTAGGCCGATAAAACGTCCGTCCCGCATGGCCACTGCGGTGGCGCGCGGTTGGTCTGGATCGATGGTGATGACGTTGGCGCGGCGGATCACCGTATCTGCATGGTACGCGGCCATTGGTTGCTCCTTCGGTTAGCTGCCTGGGACTATTGCAACGTGAATGCTGGGGACGCCGGCTTCGCCACTCAGCGTGGCCAAAGCGTGTTCCGCCTGCTCGATGGGAAAGCTGTGTGTATGCAGGCGTTCCATCGGGTATTTGCGGGAATGGATCGTGTCCACGGCGCGGCGAAATGCGGAATATTCAACCCCCAGCACCCCACGCAGAGTGATCTTTTTCCAGATGATGTCGTCCGGCGACAATCCTTCAAACGCTCTGCGTCCTTTCAAACCGGCGAGGACCACTGTTCCTCCCGGCTTCACCATTTGGATGGCCTGGTTCACCGCCCCCACCGCGTACGGCGTGGTATCAACTACGCAGTCCACGCCCGCGCCGTCAGTTGCCGCCAGAACTCGATCAACCGGATCTTCACCATCCACGTTGATGGCAATGTCGGCGCCCATGTCGCGAGCCAAGGCCAGCTTGTGCTCATCTCTCCCCAAGCCCGTGATAGCGACCATCGATGCTCCGGACTCCTTGGCGGCGATGGCGCAGCAGATGCCGCGCCGGCCAGAACCCAACACCGCCAGGGTTTGACCGGGCTGTAATCCCGTGGCGTCCACACCCCAGGCGAACCCGGCGCCCAACGGGTTGAACATGACAGCCACTGCGGGATCCAGGTTGCCGTCCATGGGAAACACCACTGATCCCGCCGGTAGGTACAGGTACTCCGAATAGCCACCCCAAAGACCGGGAGATTTGTCCAAACCGGTCTGCCCGAATCCGCCGGCGGTCGGGCACGGTTCGGTCCCGCCGGCTTCGCAAGCGGCGCAACGACCGCAGCGATAGCCGGACCGCACTGCGACCCGATCGCCGATCCCCACTCCCCAACGCTCCGACGCCTGCGGGCCAATTGCAGCAATGCGACCCAGCGGTTCATGTCCGAGGATTATCGGGTATGGAATGTCCAGATCTCCACGGAACCACTCGTAATCCGTGCCGCAAATGCCTGTGGCTTCGATCCGGACGATCGCTTCGTCGTCGCCTATATCGGGGATGTCGAGCCGCCTGATCTCCATAGCGTTGGGCGCTGTGGTTACGGCGGCGAGGGATTGTTGCGGCAAGGTGGTCATGGATGCCTCACTTAGCGGTGTACCCGCCGTCGATAACGAGTTCGCTTCCGGTCATGAACGACGATTCATCGGACGCGAGGAACAGAGCGCCATACGAGATGTCTTCGGTGGTGCCGACACGGCCCAACGGGATCTGGTCGATGCGAGCTTGTATCTCTTCTTCAGACTGGCTGGTCAGACCGTCCCGGCGCATATCGGTATCAACGGAGCCGGGGTGGATGGAGTTCGCACGAATGTTGTCGGCCGCGTGTTGAATAGCGGTTGACTTCGTGAACAGGCGGACCGCGCCCTTGGTGGCGATGTACGCCGGCGGTCCGATGGACACCAAACCGCTGATGGACGATATGTTGATGATGCTGCCACCGCCGGCCCGACGCATGGCCGGTATGGCCGCCCTTGTTCCCAGGAAAACGCCCTTAGCGTTGACCTCCATGATGCTGTCCCAGTCTTCGCCCGTAGTTTCCTCGATGTTCTTGCGCAGCACGATAGCCGCGTTGTTCACCAGTACGTCGACCTTGCCAAACCGATCCTCGGCAGTATGGATGGCGCGATCCCAATCGTCCTGACTGGTCACGTCCAGGTGCAGGTAAACCGCCTCACCGCCCAACTCGCGGATCTCGGCTTCCACCTGCATCCCGAGTTCGTCCCGAACGTCGCCGATCACCACCTTGGCTCCTTCCTGGGCAAACATCTGGGCTTCGGTGGCTCCTTGTCCCCGTGCGCCGCCGGTAATAATTGCAACCTTGCCTTCCAGCCTCATAATCCTACCTCTCTGCTGTTGGCCGTTTTTGACATTAAGCACGTCAAGATGCCGCCATCGCCCGCTCGGCGAATTCGGGGCGCACAATCTTTTCGTAAGGATGCGCTCCCTGTACCAACCCACCGGCGATCAGGGCATCACGCATGCGGGAGAAACCATCCCTGCCGATCATGGGGTCGGTCGCCCAAACGCCGGCGGCTTTGTAGCGGCGCACGCCATCGGACACCAGGAACCGGTCGTATTCGGGGAACACCGGCGCGATGCACTCTGCCACAGCGTCTGGTTCGTTCTTCGCGACCCATCGTTGTGCGCGGGCGTAGCCGTTGACGAACCGTTGCACCGTTTCGGGGTTCTCCGCGACATAGGCCGGAGTAGCGGCAAAACTGCTGTAGCAGACGTAGCCGCTCTCGTTGCCCAGAGTTACTGCCACGTGCCCGGCGCCTTCCCTTACGAGTTGGCCGGCGAAGGGGTAAGGGACCTGTAGATAGTCCGCGTCGCCGTTTCGGAACCGCGCCAGCATGTCCTCCGCAGGGAGGCCGCCCAACAAGTTCACGCTTTCGGGATCCACACCGTGCCACCGCATCGCTGCCTGCAGGGTGGTGTAGGGCACCGGGGTGAAACCGACGGGAATCAATGTGGCGCCCTCCAGGTCGGCCCACGTCCAACCGTCGGTGGGCTGTTTGGACAGCAGGAAAAATCCGTCTCGCTGGTTAATCTCAGCGATGTGCTGTGGCGGAGAATCACTGCCGGCGTCCAGATCCATGAAGCTGCGGCTGATCCCGCTCTGGGTGATGTCAATGTCGCCGGCCTTGAGTAGGTCGGTGCTGGATTGGCCCGCGGGAATGTGCGAGAAATCAATGTCGAGGCCTTCGGCGGCCAGGAACCCGCCTTCCACCGCCACGTAAATCGTCGTGTAAAACATGTTGCGGAATGCCACCCGCAGACGGATCCGGTCGGAATTTGCATTTGAGGTCATATTTCTACTCCGTATTGCTACTAACTAGATCGCCACCGGGAGGCGCAAGTCGCCGCTGGTGAGCACCGCTACGCCATCCTCACGGACGTACTCAACGCTGCCGCCTTCAAACTGTTCGTCATAAAGTTGAGCGTACAGACCGCCGAGAGCCAGCAACTCGTAGTGGGTTCCATGTTCCACGACGCGACCCCGGTCGATGACGAAAATCGCGTCCGCGTTCATGATGGTCGAAAGCCGATGTGCGATGGCTATGGTAGTTCGTCCTTTCATCAAGGGTTGCAACGCAGCCTGGACGTACCGTTCGCTGGTGGTGTCGAGAGATGAGGTTGCCTCGTCCAGGATCAGCAATCTCGGGTCGTGCAGGATGACGCGGGCAATGGACAGCCTTTGACGCTCTCCGCCGGACATACGGTAACCGCGTTCGCCCACCACGGTGTCATAGCCATTGGGGAATTCCATGATGCGGTCGTGGATGAAGGCCGTTTTAGCGGCCTCTTGGAGTTGCCGCTCGGTGGCTTCGGGGTTGCCGTACAACAGGTTTTCGCGTATCGACGCGTGGAAGAGGTAACTTTCCTGGGACACGTAGCCGATCATGCGGGCCAGGCTCTGGAGTTTGATCCGCCGCACGTCAATGCCATCGATGCAGACTTCGCCCGATGTGGCGTCGTACAGCCGAGGTATCAGGTAAGAAACGGTTGTTTTGCCGGCGCCGCTGGGACCGACCAGCGCGGCCAGTTGCCCGGGCTTGACCTCGAGGTTGACCCCATCCAGTGCCCAGAAGTCATGGCCGTCGGTTTCGATTTCGTAGGCTTCAGAGAGCAGAGTGGCGGGATGGTAGTTCATCCGCACGTCGCGCAACGTCACCCGGCCTGCGACACGCTCGACAGGGATTTCAACCGCGTCGGGCGCATCCACGATGTCGTGCCGGATGTCCAGGTATCCGAATATGCGCTCAAACAAAGCCAGGGACGACTGCAACTCAACCGAAGTGCGCAGCAGCGTGCTGATGGGGAAGTAAAGCCGCGCCTGCAGGGTGGTGAAGGCCACGATGGTACCCGCGGTGATGCCGCCTGGTCCGAACCCGCCGAAAAGGATGTAGCCAGCGAGGACGTACACTACCACCGGCGTCAGTGAGTAGAAAATTTGCATGCCAGCCCAGACCTTCTGGCCAGTCATTTCCCGACGGATCTCCAAGTCGGACAGCCGTACATTTTGATCGTGGAACCGCAAGATCTCCCGATTTTGAGCGCCGAACAACCGCGTCAGCATCACGCCCGATACGGAGAGGGTTTCCTGGGTCATTGCGGTCATCTCTGCCGTTGATTCTTGCACCAACGCCGACGCCGCGCGCCTCCTTCTCCCCACCATGTAGCTGAACACGGCGAATAGAGGGGTGATGCCGACGGCGACGATGGTCAATTGCCAGGAAAGCACCGACATCGCGATCAGGGTGCTGATCAGGATGACTACGTTGGAAAGGATGGTGCTGACCGTGTTGGTAACCACCACCCGAATTCCGGCCACATCGTTTGCGACCCGGCTCTGTATCTCGCCGGTCTTCTGGGAAGTGAAAAATCCGAGCGACAACGATTGGAGGTGGGAGTACAACTGGTCGCGTAGGTCTCGCATGACCCGCTGACCCAATTGTTGGGTCAGCCAGGTCTGTACGACGCCCAGGCTGCCCGTCACGACCACCACCCCCGCCATGGTGGCGGCAAGGGTCCATAGCAGACGCAAATCGGGGCCGCCTTCAGGGAACAGCGCGGAGTCGAACACCACGCGTATCAGGATCGGGTTCACCACCCCCAATCCCGCCGTGATTAGAATCAGCAAACCGATCGCTAAGACCTGCGGCCAATATGGCTGAAAAGCTCCCGCGATTCTCCGATGGAGGTTGGGCACGCGCCGGCTGGGTCGGCTCCGGTCCGCAGTTGCAGACCGGCGTGGCCCGTGGGGTACGTTGTCGCGCACGGGGCGCATTGCGCGCCGCCTATTCGATTGCTTCTTTCAGGCGTCGGATGGCGTCAATGTGATCATCTGGTGACGTGGCTCCGCGCAGGCCCGCAGCCATGTGCGTGGCTCCGATTTCCTCCCAGGACTTCAGCTCGGTGAGCCAGTCCTCGGGATTGTTCTCGGAGGTGATGGTGATACGGCCTTCGATGCCTACGTCGGATGGGTTCCGTCCTGCGGCCTCGGCCTGGGAGCGGATCCTGTTCAGGATTGCTTGACCGCCACCATCCGGCGCGAACATGGGGAAGTAACCGTCCGCCAGGCGTCCGATGCGCCGGATGGCGGCATTGGGCGGGGTGGGCGCGGTACCGCGGCCGGCGCCGATCCAGATGGGTATGGGCCGCTGCACCGGCAGCGGGTTGATGCCGGCGTGGGTGATGTCGTGGTACTTGCCGTGGAAGTCGATCACGTCCTCGGTCCACAGCTGGCGCAGCACCTCGATCTGCTCGTCGCAGCGGCTGCCCCGCGTGGCGAAGTCCACACCCAAAGCCTCGTACTCTACCGAGTTCCAACCCACCCCGATACCCAACCTCAACCTGCCTTCCGACAGCAGATCGACTTCCGCCGCTTGTTTTGCCACCAACGCCGTTTGGCGCTGAGGCAGGATCAGGATGCCGGTGGTCAGCCCGATTTTCTTGGTGACCGCCGCAAGGTACGCCATCAGCGTGAACGGTTCGTGGATGTATGACTCGTGAGTGTATGGGAACTGGGGAACCTCCGGATGTTTCTCCGGCACGGCTCCCAGCACGTGGTCGAGAATACGCACGTGGGCGTAGCCCAGATCCTCAGCCGCTTGGATGTAATCACGCAACGCGCCGAAGTCGTCGCCGATCTCGACAATGGGCACAGATACACCGATCTCCATCTTGGAACCTCCTCCTGCTCACAAATGAAGACGACCCCGTGGTCAGGGTAGTAACACGGAGTCATTATAGCGGGGTCCAGTGCCCCTGGCCGCCTAAGCTTGCTCGAATTCCCCTCGGGATATCCCCAGGTCCCGAAGTATCGCGCCGATGGCGCCGGGTCTCAGATCATGCCCGCCCCAGTTGGGAATCGTCGTCCTGGCCGTGGTGTCAACGTTGATCCAAACCTCATGGTCCTCGCGACCCTGCCGGTAAAATGGGCAGCCCAAGCGGCGCAGCTTGCGGGTCAGTTCCCGGTAGGTCACGCTATCACATTCACCTCGTCAACTGTGCCCGTCAGCACCGGGGCTGTCACGATCCCAGCGGGCAGGGGATGGCCATGTTCCAGATAAGACTGAATATGGGCCTGTGCTACGCCTTCCAGAATGTGCAACGTTTCGGCCGGACTATCCCCCCACGCACGGCATCCTGGCAGGGCAGGGATTTCAGCCAGGTACTTGTCCTCCGTATCCTCGCTTGGTTCGTACATAATGTAAGAGAGTTTGTAACGATTCACCGCTGAACCTCCACGTCAGGCAATGAATTCGGGGAGTCCGGTCCAGCGCCGATGCGACGGTGCCATTATAGGCGCGCTATGAGACGGAACATCAAAATGTCCTGTGATGTTCACTGGTCATCCGCCCCAATATAGCACCGGCTAAATCATGAAGTTCATCTCGCCAACTATGCGCTCGCCCAAGGTACGGTCGCCGTCGATGGTGACCGATCCATTTGACAACGCTTTCTCGGCATCCCACCGGCCCGTACCCAAGGCGTTGAAAGGTTCCAGGCCCATGGTCAAACGCACGGTAGGCGAGTCAGGCGCGGCGTCCATGCGGTTGGCACGTCCACCCTCCATGTTCAACGCGATGATGTCGCCCACATCACCCGTGATGTCGAATACCACGGTAGTGCCATCGTCGGGCTTTACCTTGCGCCCGACTACGAATGGCATGGCGGACCGGGTGCGCCCGTAGGAGTGCTGAGCTACGGGTCCGGTCAAATGCCCAGGTATGCCCAGCGTGCGGCGCATATCCTGCTCGTGAACCCAAGCATCATAGATTCGAATTGCCAGCAGGTCTGTGTAGGGGCCGCTACCCAGCGGGTTGGGCGTTTCGGCAGCGAAGTCATCGTCACTCATGGCCCGCAGCACTGCCAGCCGTTCACGGGTGACATCGCGAAACTCTGCCAAAATCTCAGCTCCGCTGAATTGACGACGGTAATCGACCAGCACCTCGTTGCTCTGCCCAACCTCGTTTCGCACGTGGGATGTATCGGATGGCTCGTGCTCCGGAGCAGGCCGCCCCAGCAGCCGGCACTCGCTGCCCACAAGGTGAGAAACCTGATCCTGAACCGCCCAACCCGGACACTCAGTGGGCAACGCCCACTGTTCGGGCGTGAGGTCGGCGCACAGGCCGTCTATCGACCGCCATACCGTTTCCATCAGATCAACCATCTGTTGGGACATTTCACTTAGCTCCTAAGATTGGGGGACCCAAGCGGAATCTTGGATCTTACGTTGCAAATCAGGTTGTCTCCTCGGCCACGTACACCACAAACGCCTGTTGCAGGGACATGGAGTTCGGAATCGTGATCGTGTTGCTGTCCTCATCTTCGAGCACGATGAAAAACGGAGTCAGATCCGTGATGGTGCCGGAGATGGGTTGGTCGCTGAGGACTTTAATCCGATCGCCGATGTGGATTGGAAATCTCCAGAACATGATGATGCTGGTCGTGACGTTGCTCAGAATTGACCATTGAGAGAAGAAGGCGATGCCCAAGGTCGCAAGAATGGCCCCCGACACCACCGCCAGACTGCGTAGATCGATGCTCCAGATTACGGCCAAAGTCGCCAGCAGCAGCGCAATGGCTATCACGCTCACCGCCCTACGAGTAGATCCCACCCGGCGAGGGTGCATTCTTTGGCGGGATTGAACCAGGCGGTTAATCGCGCGGTTGCAGATTAATCGCGCGGCGACGTAGATTGAGACCGAAGCAATCGTGGCCGCGATCTGAAACAACAAGACATTGTCCAGGCGGACCACATAGTCCCACACCATGCCGGCTACCCCCTAGCGCACCCACCGGCATTCGGGCAGATGGCCGCGGAAGCCGCCATCGGGGCAGGTGCAGTCGACGTCGTCGCGTCGCCGGTAACCCAGGGATTCCAACCAGCCCTCGAACCCTGGGTAGAACCCGTAGCCATCATCGATGGCACGATAGCCGGCACGAAGGGCGGCCAAAACTTCCTCGTGCGTGGGGAGCGTGAACCCTCTCGCAGTGTCTGACTGCGCCACCAACTGCCCTACTCCGTTACCAGTTCGATCACATCCTGGGCGAAGACCATGTCCTCTTCGCCCACCTGGCCAGGGTCATCGGGACTGGTCAGGTAACGGACGAACAACCAAACCCCATCCCTGGGGTTGGACATTACTTCCGCGGTCGCTTCGTTGTAGAGCCGCACCGTTTGGCCCGGCTCAACTTCAAACAGGTTAACTATGTCGGCCATTGCGATCCGCCTGCGCGTCTCCGGGTTTCAAAAGAAGAAGGTCAGGTTCTTGGCGAGCAGGACATTCTGATCGAGCAACACTCGCCGCTTGGCGATCTGCCAGCCCCCATCCACGCGGCGGAGCGTATCCTCACGTCGGCCCACCAGGATGTCCGTCTCGGTCTCCACCCGGTTGCGATAGATTATGAACCGGCAACGGAGGGAAACTTCCTCTGGTTCCGCAGCCGTAGGGGTGGTTTCGATGATTTCAACGTTGGTCACCAGGTGGGATATGCGGGACAGCGGTTCCTCTGCCCAGTGTACTCCGGTGAGGATCTGGTTGACCCGCTGGGTCAAAGTCGCCTTGCCCTCGTCAAACCAGTTGATGTCCTGCCCTTCGCGGGTGAATTCGCGCTCAAGTTCGCCGAACTTGACGTTTCTGCGCATGGGCACCCAGTACCGGACGTCGTCGGTCAGCAGGGCCAGCCAATCCTCGTACCGCCGGTCGTCCAGCAGGTTCGCCTCGTGGAACAGGAAAGCCTCAACGTCCTGCTTGAGCAACAGCATCGCGAGCGGGTCATTCGTCGTTACCATGACACCGCCTAGCAAGCCGGATTGTTGCCGTTGCGCCAGCTAGCCAGTTCGTCCCAGTCGCGGGCCGCCATGAACTCCCGCCAGCGGCTGTAGAAACCGCGCTGGTTCTGTTCACCGGCCCGTGCCTTGGTGGTATCCAGCACCGTGCCGTCGAGCTTGAGACCGCCGTCCTCGAAATCAGTCACCGCGTAGCCCATGCCCATCTGATAGTTGTAATGGTACCGGCGCGCCATGGCGCCCCGGCTGGCGGCGTGGGCGTAGTTCCAGTTCTCCATGTCGTCCTGCTCGGTCAGACCGGCGGGACCCGAGTAGCGGATGTAATACTGGCGCAAAAACTCCTTGACTTCAGGCGGAGCGGTGCTGTCTACCATGAACCAGCGCCAAACCTCCGTCTGGTCCGGTCCGCGCGGATGCCACACTGCGATGCTGCGTGGCTGCCGAGGCAGGAAGGACATGTTGGGGAAAATGGTGCCGGGCCCCGCCAATATGCGCCACAACTGTCCCTGCCGCTCCTTGCGGGCTATCTCGCACTGGTAGAAATACTCTGAGACTACGGGGTCGTTTTGGTAGGATGCAACGGGCTGAGCGTCCTCCGGGCGCAGGAACATCACGGTGCCGTGGCCCCGCTCGGGGAATGATACGTCGAGGGACTTCGCGCCCTCGCGCTCCCGGTTGTCCCGCCGTCCCTGGCCGGACGGGCCGATGCCGACGAGGTCAACGGAGCGGTGGCTGATGTTGTGGTACCGGTCGCCGATGAAATTCTCAGCGGGGAACTTCCAGTTGCTGGGCACCATCCATTTCTCGATGCCGCCGATAATCTCGGTACCGCCGTCGGACCCGTCCCAACCATCGAACAGGATGTCCAGGTAGGTCTTAAAGCCGCCGATATACTCCAGGAAGTCGGGCGCGTTGGGATCCCAGGTTGCCCAGATGCCGCCCTTGTAGTTGGTCATCTTGGGGACACGGATAAGGCTCCATTGGGATTTGTCCAATTCCTCGTGGTAGGCGTCCTTGTAGAAGGGCACACCGACCAGCGACCCATCGGTAGCAAAGCTCCAGCCGTGGTATGGACAGGTAAAGATGGGAGTGTTCCCTTCGTCGTACCGGCACACCTTCATGCCGCGGTGCATACACGAATTGAGGAATACGTGAACTTCACCTTCTCTGTCCCGGCAGAGAATTACGGATTCCTCGCCCATTGAGGACACGAAGAAGTCGCCCGGCTTGGACACCTGGCTCTCGTGGCCGACGAACAACCAAGCGCGGGTGAAGATGCGCTCCTGCTCTTCGGCGTAGATGTCAGCGTTGACAAATATCTCGCGGCTGACCATGCCATTGTCCTGGTCAACCAGGCCACTGTAGGCGCTGGGCTGGAACGTGATCGCCATCATTGTCCTCCGGGCGCGGCTTGCTTCGCCGCATGGTATCACAACCGTGCGACACGTCGGTGGTCATTCGCTGCGCAATTCCGTCTGCGCCAGAGATTCCAATATGCGCGCCACGACAGGGTAACCATCGTTGCCCCAGCCGGCCTCCTGCGCCTGGTGATATAGCCCGTTTGCCACGGACCCGGTGCCGGACGGCGCCTCTACACTTTCGGCCAATGCGCAGGCGAGGGCGACGTCTTTTGCCACTATGTCCAGAGTGCCACCAGCCTCGAACGTGCGGTTCAGGATTGAATTCGGTATTGCGTTGAAGGCACGGCTGGCGCCGGCGCTTACCGGAACGATCTCTGCCAGAACCGCGGGATCGACCCCGCCAAGGCGGGCGATGAGCATGCCCTCTATGGCGGCGATCAGGTTGGTGTAACCCATGTACTGGGTCGCAAGCTTGGCAACGCATCCCGCACCTGATTCGCCTACGTAAAACACCTGCGCGGCCACCGTCTCCAGGATCGGCAGCACGCGATCGAAGATAGAACGCGGGCTGCCGACCATCATGGTCATGTTGGGTGGTCGGCCGCTGACGGGAGCATCGAGCATGTGGAGACCCCGGGCGGCACAGGCTTCCGCGACTTTTCGCGCGACGTCCGGATCGTTGGTGGTGGTATCGACCAGCACAGCGCCGGGGGACATTGCAGCCAGGACGGCTGCCTCGTTGCCGAGAAGGACAGATTCAACCTGTGTGGGGCCGGGCAACGAAGTCCAGACCATCCCGCAGCCGTCAACCGCCTCCTCTGCGCTGGACGCCCAACTCGCTCCTCGCTCGATCAGCGGATCGGCGGCCTCGCGGCGGATGTCGTGCACGGTCAAAGGGGCGTCGGCGTCCAGCAGGCAGCCGGCCATGAGGCTACCCATGGTGCCCACGCCGATAAATGCTTGTCGGGTCGCCGATGTCATGATATGTCTCCTTGGAAAGCAGCCGCTATGTTTGAGTAGGTGCCGACGCGCTCAACGTTACCGGCGTCGGTTTTGATCCTGAACAGCCGTGGGTCGATCAATACACCGCGGCGCATGCTGGCAAGGTGGTTTGAAAGACCGCTTGCTGATCAAACCGGGCTTTGTACTGATCGGAAATTTCGCGGACGGATACGAGCCCGGCTTCGGCGCCATCAAGCGGAATCAATACGTTCAGCAACTTCGCGGTTTCCCGGTACGGCCGACCCTCAGCGGCATCGAACCACTGACCACGGGCGTCGAGCACGGTGAGGCCGTCAGGGAAGCGCGGCGTCACTGTATCGGAAAGAAACGCGTTCCATTCTTCTTCGGTTACGGTGCTGCCATCTCCCTTTTCCTGCCCGAAATAAACTTTCAATTCAGTGAATGAGCCCATTCCTTCCGGGCAAGAAAACTGGCCGCCGGCGATGCATCCCACACCAAAGAGGAGGAGCAACGCGGAGGCGGCCAGAAATATCGTGACCGGTCGCATCCTACTCGTAGTGGTCGACCAGCGGTATCTCGTGCAGGGCGGGGATAACCTCGCGCCCGATGAGTTCGATGGAGCGCATCACGTCTTCGTGGTCCATGGCGCCTTCGTTGCCGTAGATATGCAGGTAGCCCGGATTGAGACGCTCGATGATCATCGAGAGCTTTTCTCGCACGGTGTCGGGACTGCCGACGATGATGTTGTTGGCTTCCTGCAGTTCCTCGTAGGTCATCATCCGGCCGAAACCACCGGCACCCGGGAGGGTGCGCTGGATGCTGACTGCTTCGCGCGACTGGTAGCCGGGCGGGTCGTTGTGCTCACGAGGACCGCGGTTGCGGTGCTCCTGGGTCCAAAGGAATTCGCGGCCCAGTTCCTGCGCTTTCTCGTCGGTGTCGGCGCAGAAGACGCGCAGCAGGTATCCAAAGTGCTCCGGCCCGGGTTGGAATCCGGTCTCCTTGGCGGTGTCGATGTATACGTCGCGCAGGCGGTGGGTGTGTTCCAGCAGGGAACCCAGGTTCATGTAGGGATGTTGGTGAGTGGCCGCCCACACGACCGACTCAGGGCTGCTGAATCCGGGGAACCAGATGGGCGGATGGGGCTTCTGCATGGGGAGAACCCAAGGGTTGACCTTCCGGTAGTGGTAGTACTCACCCTCGTAACGGAACGGGCCCGGTTCCGTCCAGCACTTGATGATCAGGTCGTGGGCTTCCTCGAATCGGTCGCGGTTTTGTGGCGGAGCGACTCCTCCTTGCAGAGTCTCCACCGCAGTGCCTCGGACGAAGCCGGATATGATTCGCCCCCCGGAGATGCAGTCCAGCATTGCGATTTCTTCGGCCATGCGGATGGGATCGTTGATTGCGATCACGTTTCCCAGGATCGCGATTTTGGCGTTGCGAGTGACCTTCGATATGACGGCAGCGTCGATGTTGACGGCCGGTTTCATGCACCAGTACGAAGCATGGTGCTCGTTGGACATGATGCCGTCAAAGCCATTCTGATCGGCGCAGGCGTACTGCTCGTGGTACTGGTTGTAGAGCACGTGGGCCTTTTCGGGGTCGAAATGGGAGTTGGGGAAATCCAGTCGTCCCGATTCGAACTGCTCAACGTCCTCGTCGGTGACGTGGCCGTAGGGCTGCTCCGAAAACCAGAATATTTCAACCTTATCCTTGGGCATGGGGACCTCCTCGCCACGTTTGGCAGGTCGAGTAGCGCGTGTTCACAGATGCGGGATGGCGTCAGTATAGGCAAGGCCGTTGGTGCGGGCAAGCAAAGCGACAACAACGGCTAACCGGCGGCATCATTCGGTGGGGATCCTGGGGTTGAATATGCGCCCGTACTGGACGAAAGCCACGACGGTCAGTATCGCCAGGATGCACAAGCTAACGTCCCACAACGTGGAGACCACCAGCCAGATCCAACTCTCGTTCGCAAATTGGGTTGCCAACGCGTGGACCACGACCGCTGCGACGATGCGGGGGATAACCGCGCACGCCAGCGACAGCACCAATCGCCATCGGTTTAGAGCGAGCCACCGTTTCATGTTGGTTCGGGAGGTTTCCGCTATCGGCCCTGGAACCACGCCTGCCGTTTCTGGGAAAACGCGCGTATGCCTTCCTGGAAATCGCCAGTCAACCCGATATTGGCGATGGCGTCGGTCTCCGCCTCCAGCTGCGTCTCAAGGTCTGCTTCCCAACTGCCGTCGAAAAGCGCTTTGACGCGCCCGTATGCCTGGGTAGGGCCTTGGGCCAATCGGTCGGCGGTTTCCATGGCGTGGCGTTCAAAATGGGATGCGTCGAACACCTGACTGACTAACCCCAATTCCAAGGCATACTGCGCGCCGATGGGTTGTCGGGCCAGATAGATTTCCATAGCGCGACCCTGGCCAACGATGCGCGGCAGCATATAGGTGGACCCGCCGTCCGCCGTGCAGCCGATGTTGGCGTAGGCCAGGAGGAACCGGGTATCGGCCGAGGCCACCCTCAGGTCGCAGGCAAGGGCCAAGCTAAAGCCGGCGCCGGCCGCGACGCCGTTTACCGCCGCGATCACGGGTTTGTCCAACCTGCGGATGGCCATGATCACATCGTTGTGCAGTGAGTCTGCTAGGCCACGGAGATGCGCGGATAGCCCTTCGGGTCCTCCCTCGTCCAGTTGCGCCGCAAAATCCCGCACGTCAGCGCCAGCGCAGAACGCTCCGTCAGTTCCGGTCAACAATACGGCGCGGACATCTCTCGCCGCGGCTGCGGTCAAGGCTTGGCCCAGGTCGGAGATCATGTCGGGAGACAGAGCGTTGCGAGCCTCAGGGCGGTTCAAGCGGATCACGGCCAATGAAGCTTTGCGCTCGAGCAAAACATGCTGGTTTGAACTGGTCATCAGAATCTCCCTGTTGGCCGGCCGTTGCGCGGTGTTGGGTATTGAAAGACATCAGGCATCAGCCCGGTCGAAACCGAGGCCGATGCCTCGAGTTGGTGGTCTGATTTGGGTAGATTGGCCTTGCTAGCGCGTCACCGCCCCTTCGGATGCTGAGGACACCAACTTGGCGTACTTGGCAAGCACGCCGGTGGTGTACTTGGGCTCCATGGGACGCCAGGCAGACCGGCGGTCGGTCATCTCTTCCTCGCTGATGCGAGCGTCCAGGCGGCGGTTGGGGATGTCGAGGGTGATGATGTCGCCTTCGCGCAACAGGCCGATGGGCCCGCCGACCATTGCCTCGGGAGCGACGTGGCCGACCATGGGGCCGTGTGATGCGCCGGAGAAGCGACCGTCGGTAACCAACGCGACCGAATCGCCGAGGCCCTGACCGATGAGGGCGCTAGTAACGGCGAGCATTTCGCGCATGCCGGGGCCGCCCTTCGGGCCCTCGTAGCGAATGACGACGATGTCTCCGTCCTTGATTTCGCCGCGCTGGATTGCCTGGAAGGCGGGCTCCTCTTGTTCGAATACTCGGGCCGGGCCCTCGTAGACCTTTTCCTGGTGGCCGGCGACCTTAATGACGGCGCCGTCGGGTGCGAGGTTGCCGCGCAGGATGGCGAGGCCGCCAGTGGGGCTGCGCGGGGTATCGGTCGTATAAATCACCGGCTGGTCGTCGACGATGGTGGCGGCGTTGATGTTCTCCGCGAGGGTCTTGCCGTTCACCGTCATCTCGTCGCCGTGCAGCAGTCCGGCATCCAGCAATCGCTTGCCGATGAGGGCGACGCCGCCGTACTTGCTGAGGTCGGCCATGACGTATCGGCCGCCCGGTTTCATGTCGGCGATATAGGGAGTATTGCGACCGATGCGGTCGAAGTCCTCCAGGGTCAGGTCGACGTCAGCCTCACGAGCGATGGCCATGAGGTGGAGGACCGCGTTGGTGGAGCCACCCATGGCTACGACCACGGTGATGGCGTTTTCAAAGGCGCGGCGGGTGAGGATGTCGCGGGGACGGACGCCTTCTTCGAGCATTCGCATGACGGCTGCGCCGGCCAGGCGCGCTTCGTCCGATTTACGAGGATCCACGGCGGTGAGGGAGGCATCACCGGGGAGGGACAGGCCCATGACCTCGATGGCGGTGGACATGGTGTTGGCGGTGAACAAGCCACCGCATGCGCCCTCGCCGGGACAGGCGGCGCACTCCAAGTCTGTGAGTTCCGCTTCCGTGATTCGTCCGGCAGCCCAAGCGCCGACCGCCTCGAAGACGTCCTGGATGTTGATATCCTGACCGTTGTATTGGCCAGGCAGGATGCTGCCGCCGTAGACGAAAACGCTGGGGATATTGAGCCGAGCCATGGCCATCACGCAGCCGGGCATGTTCTTGTCGCAGCCGCCCACGGTCACGAGGCCGTCCATGCGCTGTCCGAACGCGACGGTCTCGATGGAATCGGCGATCACTTCCCGACTCACCAGGGACGCTTTCATGCCCTCGGTGCCCATGGAGATGCCGTCGCTTACGGTGATGGTACCGAACTCGAACGGCGTCCCGTTGGCCGCGCGGATGCCCTCCTTGGCAGCGGTAGCCCATCGGTCCAGATGAACGTTGCAGGGAGTGACGTCGCTGGCAAGATTGGCGATGGCGACGAATGGCTTGGACAGATCGTCGTCGGTGAGACCCATCGCCCTCAGGTACGAGCGAGCAGGAGCGCGGTTGGGTCCGTCGGTGATGTCGCTGCTGCGATGCTTGAACAGAGCGTTGGGGCTGCGGGTAATGGTGGTCAAAGCGGCCTCCTCAACGGGCGCAGGGCCCGCAATCGTGGAACAACTGTGGCGAATGATTATAAATTGGCGCCAACCGAGCGGCAACCAAACGCCGGCGCGTCAAGGGCCGCTTACGGCGGGCGGCTCGATGCCAGGGGGCAGCAGTCGGTACTCGAGCACGGTGTTTGATCGGGTCAGCGTCAGTGCGCCATGCTGATCAATGTCATAGGTAGATTCACGGGCGATCAGTGGGGCGCTTTCCACAATCTCCAGCCTTTGTACTTCCGTGTCGGTTGACCATTCGTAAATCAGACTGTCCCAGCCGTGCAGGTTCCCACGCCCCTTGAATTGCGCGCCGGCGCGTTCGGCAAAGTCTGCCGTTTCCCATGCCTGGTTCAGCCAAATCGTCAGCGTTTGATGGCCGTACGTCGCCGTCATATCCATCGTTTCGGGACCGTCGGGGAAATGGAGGGTGGACACCGCGGTGGTGATGGTTCCATCGGGTTTGGCGCCCAACCACATTTCGGTCTGGAAACGTTGAGGGAGGTGGCCAGACGGTGCGCTTTGGTACTGTTCGGTCTTGACCCATAACAATCTGCCGTTGGCGATGCCATCCCGCAAGATTGTTTGATGTTCCTCGGCATCGAGCGAGATGAGATCGGTTACCGTGATGGGCGACGGGTTGGCACACGCTAACAACGACGCGGCCAACAGGATGCCGGGGAACAGCGCCCACCTCGCCGGGCCGAGGCGATGGGCGCCAGAGGTCACAGTTCGACGACCATTTGCAGTTCGTTGGTGGGACGGCACAGGGCTTCGAAGGCTCCCTGAATGCCCTCCAGGGGCACGAAGTTGGTGGCTGACAGCATGTGATCCACGGACACCCGGCCGGTTCGCATCAAGTCCAGTGCGATTTGCCAGTCCTCGGGCAGCGTGCCGAAAGAGGACTGCATGCGAACCTCACGGGCCATCCAGTTTGGCGGCATAACCGGCGTGGGTTCCCAGGCGATGGCGATCATGACGACCTGGCCGCCGCGCGCGCAGAGGTCCAGGCCCTGCTCCAAGGTGGACGGAGCGGCGGCGCACTCAAACACCACCTGAGGGCCGGCGCCGCCGGTCAAATCGACCACCCGGGCCTCGAAATCGGAGTCGATGGGGTTCAGCACGGCGTCCGCACCCAACTGACGGGCGGCCTCGGCGCGGCCGGGGGCGGGTTCGGAGACGATTACGGTGGTAGCGCCGGCGGCGCGTGCGGTCTGCATGCACAGCAATCCTATGGGGCCAGCGCCCAGGACCAGGACGGAGTCGCCCAGCTTGATGTCGGACAATCGCACGGCGTGGACGGTGACGGCGCAGGGCTCACACAATGCGGCCTGTTCGTCGGTGACGTCGTCGGGTACGGGAGTAGGCTCCCACTCGTCGAGCAGCACGTATTCAGCATATCCCCTGGGGCGCGGATTCTGCTGGAAACCCATGGTGCGGTAGTTGAACCTGGGATGGGTACGGGTGGCAGACCCGCCGCCGGGTGGGGGATGACCACCGCCACCGACGACGCGGTCACCCACACGCCACCGACTCACGTCGGGACCCACGTCGACGATGGCGCCGGTGTATTCGTGGCCCATGACCGCGCCGGGTTGAGCCAGGTCGTACATGAAGGCGTGAACGTCGGTGCCACAGATTGCCGAATATTTGACGCGCATCACGACCTGGCTCGGGCCAGGCGTCGGATCGGGCAACTCCTCGACCTGCAAAACCTGTTCGCCCTTGTAAACCGCAGCCCTCATGGCGTTGTCCCTCCGAATTCAGATGATGGCGCAAGAATAGCACAGAGCCTTACAGGGGAGCCGGGGCGACGCGTTCACATCAGCGGGGGTCGGGTGAATTGGTGGGTTGCTGTGTGTGGCCATAAATCCGGTATGGCGCGTGCATGTCGGCGGACTTCCGGTATGTGTCGCTCGGGGTCGAGGTCGGGAGCTACAAGGAAAACCCCCGACTGGGATTCCAGCCGGGGGTTGGCTACGGTCGTCAGGGGTAGATCGTGCCTGAGGCCAGGGTTCACCTACCGGCGCGGTTCGATCCACTCGTAGCCGTTGATGTTGCGGATGTCGCCGTAGAACAGGTTTTCGCTCCACGATTTGTCATCAATGTTGGGTCCCACTGCCCACACCGCATTCCACATATACAGGGAGGCGTAGATGGACTCGTCGTACATGAACATGCCCGTCTCGGTCTCCAGCTTGGTGCGCTCGTCCAGGGTGACAGCGCTCTGGGCGCGGATGGTTATATCATCGAGGAATGGGTGGGTGTGCCTGACGAAACTACCCCGATTCTGCAGGGCGTTGTACAGGCGGGCCGGAGTGTTGGACGGCGAGGTGGCGTGGTTGGTGGCCCCGTTGAAGGTGCGTCCAATGACCGTGGGCCGGTAGGTGCCGTAGGGCAAATTCTGCAACTTCACGTCGATACCGATGTCTTCCCACATGACGGCGATGGCCTCGGCCACTTCCACCTCGGCGGGGGCGCCGCGGAGCGCGGGAACCAGCGTGATGCTGAATCCTTCCTCCCCATAGCCGGTCTCGGCCATCAGTGCCTTGGCTCCCTCCAGGTCGTATTCCAGCATCGGGATGTCGGGGAACCGGTGCGCCGAGTAGCTATAGCCGCCAACGCCCACGGGTGACCGCATGGCGTAGCCCTGCAAAAGGGTCTCCACGATGGTCTGCGTGTCGATGGCTTTCACCATGGCCTGGCGCACTTTCTTGGCCTGCTCCCACTCCGGCGAACCAATTTCCGCATTGGACGAAACCCAGGGCAGGTCCGGGTCATAAGCGGCTTCCTGATCGGCGGTGCCCACGTTGAAGTACAGCCCACCATGGAAGTGCAGCAACATTTCGCCGGCCGCCTGATCGGGCACTATCATGAGCTTGGCCCCTTCCATCGCCTGCACCAAGGGGATGGAGTCGAAGGCCATTACGAAGGTGTCGAGATTTCCGGTCTGGAATCCGGCCAGCCTTGTGGATTGCTCGGGGATTTCCTGGAATTCCAACTCGGCGAAGAAGGGAGTCTGGCGCCAGTGGTCCTGGACCGCCTTCATCCGCCAGAATTGGGCGGGACGATGATCAACGATTTCCCATGGACCGGTGGCGGCGATGTCCTTGTCGGCCGCCTCGATCCCAATCTCGTCCGATTGCTTCTTGCTGACGATCCAGGAGGCGATTCCCGACGGGACGCGGTGGAACTCGGACATGATCACGTCGGGCATGGGTTCGCCGGTGTTGACCATGAGGGTATGGCTATCCACGATCTGCGTACTGCCCTCGGGGTGGTCCCAGAACCGTTGGAGGGCACTGGCCCGGGCGTGCTTGGTGTTGGTGATCCAATGGGAATAGGAATACACCACGTCTTCGGCGGTCATTTCACCGTATCCCTTGTGGAATTGCACACCCTTGCGGAGATTGAAAGTCCAGGTGGCGAAGTCGTCGGAGATGGTCCAGGAGTCCAGCAGCAGGGGTTCCGCCTCCAGGTTGCTGTTCCACTGCATCAGGCCTTCCACCACCGGGGCCGTGGATATGACGAACAGCTGAGGGTTGACCGAATGGGCGGGGTGCCCGCTGAAGATGTTGATCTCCTCCTGGCCCATCGTGATTTTGCCCGCCGGCTCCATAGCCATCTGCGGCGCCGCATCGGTGGCGGCCGGCATTGCCGTCGGCGCTACTTGAGGCTGAGACTGCTGGGCCTGTTGAGCCGGCTGGGCTTGTTGCGCGGCGGACCCGGTGGACCCACTGGCGGGTTGCTGTGGGGCCTGCTGCTGGGCGGGCATGGCGGTGGGCGCGGCGGGCGCCGCTTGCCCAGCATCCTCCGCCGGTGCGGCGCCCCCGCAGGCGACTACTACCGCGAGGGCCAACACCGCCAGGGCCAGAGCCCAAAGGCTCCCCTTGAAAACCTGAATACGGTACATATCCCTTACCTCCGAAAAAGTTGGCGGTTTGGTGTTCCGTCGAACACCCTGGATGAGGTTTAGGCGCAGGGAACGAATCTGGGAAAATCGACGACTAACCGGTTGCTCAACGCTGCGGTTGCCGCTCCGTGCGAGTGGCCGTGTCATCGGTAACGTGCCGCAGCGTTTCCTAGTGGTCGCCGAACCAAATCCAAAATCGGCGGCCTTGTGTTCCTGGGATTACCCTGAGAGGGACGTCGAACTCCGATCAGCGGGAACGGCACCTAAGCGGATTTCAACTTTGTTGCGCTACCATATCACGGTGATTAGCAAGTGTATAGGCAGATGTTTATAATTATCGTCGCAAGAAAATATTATTGGGGCGGATTACGTAATTCCGAATCCTACTGGCGACTGGGTCGCATGCGTGCGCACGCACACAGTGGAATGAAACGGCACTTTCGCGGCGTCACACGGAACGATGGCGCGAAAGTTGGGTAGGCTGAGGTTTATTGGCGAAGTCCCACTCAGCGGGATTGCTGCACTGACGGGCAAGCGGCTGCTGCCGTCGGACTTCGCGGGAAAGGTGGCGTTATGACGGGTAACGGAAGACGGAACCGGAACCTGCTGGGGTCCAGCGCGACGGAACCGTTGTGGTTGCCGACGTTAGACCCACCGTCTGACCCTATGGGGACGCCTGAACCTTTCGGGCAACTCGGTCAAGGGCCTGGCCGGTGGCTACGCCATCCCCGGCTCGAGTGGGGCGAAGGAACGGTTGCCGGATTCGGCGATTCGGTTGGCGGCGAGTGAGGATGGGGTGGGCGAGACAGTCGGTGTGCCGCCGCGCTATGGCGCTACCATTGGACGTACATCGGCATGACGACATGGACGTAGCGGTCGGAGTCGGCGGGGCGGAAGACACCGGGGCTGGATGAGTTGGTGACTTCCAGGGCGACCTTGCCGCGGCCGAGGACGTTGACGATTTCCATGAGGTAGCGGACGTTGAAGGCTATCTTGGCGTCGTCGCCTTCCATCTGATCGATGTCCAGTTCGTCTAGGTTGTCACCGACTTCCTCCGAACGGGCGGAGACTTTCAACTGGCCGCCTTCGCCGGACTCCTGGGGTTCCATTTCCAGGCGGACGATGTTGCTGCCGTCGCGGGCGAACACGGCGGCGGACTGGGTGGCGCGCTTGAGGTCATCGAGTTCCATGACAGCACGGGTTTCGTATCGCTCTGGAATCAGTTGGTCGTAGTTGGGGAAACTACCCTGCAACAGCTGGGATACGACCTCGACGTGCTCCAGTTTGAACATGACCTGTCCTTTTTCCGGGGACAGGGTCACCTGGACCGGCGCGCTTTGCTCGGAGACCAAGCGCTGGATTTCCTGCATGGTGCGGGCCGGAACGATCACCTTCAAGGCCTCGGTGACGGGTTCGGACAGTTGGCCGGTGTACACGGCGAGGCGGAAACCGTCGGCAGCAGCCATGACGAGGTTGGATTCCTCGAGTTTGAGTTCTACGCCGGTGAGAACGGGACGGGACTCATCGGAGGCGGCGGAGAAGGCAACGAGGCCAATGCCCTGGCGCAACACCGAAGGATCGATGTTGGTGGCAAAGCCGGAGTCCACCTGGGGAATCGGAGGGAAATCGTCGGCCGCCGCGCCATTGATATGGGTGCGCGAGCGACCACACGAGATGTGGAGGACACTGCCCCCGCCGGCACCGGGATCATCGGAATCGGGGCCGCGAAGATCGAGGTCAACGCGGTCGCTGGGCAGGGAGTTGACCAGGTCGGTCACCAGACGATGGGGGACGGTGATGGCCCCTTCCTCTTCGATCATGGCGCCGATCCAGGTGGTGATGGCGATCTCAAGGTTGGTCGCCGAAAGCCGGAGCATTCCCTGATCGCTGGTGAGCATCACGTTTTGGGTGATGGGCAGTGTGGAGCGGGTGGCGACGGCGCGCCCGACAACGCCTAATCCGCGGGCTAAATTTTCCTGGAGGCAAGACAGTTTCATTTTCCGCGATCCCGTTGAAAACACCTAGTTTATATGTGGACGGATTATAGCACGCAGCCGGGGCTAACCCCTCCGGAACGGAGTTGCGTCATCGACGCGAAAAGGTTGTCATGACCCTCACCGTGCGCAGCCCGTATTTTCGCTAACCCCAGTGTATGCCGTGATGCGGCACCTGCTAGGGTTGTGAGTGCAGGGCGTTGACCGTTCCTGCAGGCGCCTCGGCCATTGCCTGAACGGATATAACGTCCTCGCTTTGAAAGCGTACGGATTCAGCAACGTAGCGTGAGGGCGTCGGGCAGCTTGATGCGGAAGGTCTTTTCCAAGGCCCGTTGCCACAGGGGCGAGAGCGTGATGCGGTGGGGGTCCTGGGGCTTTTCCCACAACTCGGTGTGGCAGCGGCAACGCTGTGGCGCGTCGCCACGGGTGTAGCAGCCGTGGGGGTCCGGCTCAGCGGCCAGCGGGGCGCGAAACAGCCGGAACTTCTGACGAATCTGCTCGAAGTTGGGCAGTTGCAGGATGTCCTGCACGCAGGTGAAATCGGGTGCCTCGGGAAGGTCTGGCTTGCGCAGCCACAGCTTGTGGTGCTGGACCGGCTTGGGCTTACCGGCGATGAGATGGCGGGTGTGGTTGATGAGGGATGCGACCCGGCGTCGCATGCGGCGGACTTGGGTTTTGCATGGATGATCCTCCAGAGGCGGACCTGCGGCAGGATTCACCGGATGCGGATCGTCAGATTGCCCCCTCACCCCAGCCCTCTCCCGTGAGGGGAGAGGGGGTTTGGTAACGACGGCCGTTTGGTTGGCCGCCAGGGTGTGGGCTTGTCGGAGGGTTTTAAGGTGGGAGCGGCTGAGGGTCTCGGCGGCGACGTTGGCGTGGAGGACAGTTTCCAGTTGACGCTTTGACTTGTGCCTCCAGCCCTGATGGACGGCCAGAGCGGTGGTCATGTGGGTGGCGGCGCGGCGCAATGCCACGGCGGCCGGTCCCGGGTCGCGGGTGGTGATGGCCCGGTCGGCCCGCTGGAGGAATTCCTGGGCTTTGGCCTGGTGGTGGGAGAGGCTTCCCATGTTGGATGATTGCTCCTTGGAATGTGGTTTTACATCGATACTCAGAATTTTCAGGATTTGGGTTGTGATGATGAGGTTGGTTGGTTGGTTGATTGGCTGGTTGGTTTGGATTAGGGGTCTTGGGAGGTTCAGGATGTCGGCGCTACGGCCAGAGCGTTTTGGGTTTGCGATATTGAGTCCTAGGGTCCCACGTGCTGACCGCCTTGTCATGAGGATGAGAGGAAACCTCCTCACCCAACCCTCTCCCACGGAGGGGAGAGGGCACAATGTGATGCGCCAAAGGCGTATCTGGCGACCCTCGTGGAGCGGTGGAGACACCCGCCGTACTGGTCAAGGCCCTGCTGCGGAGAGAGACAGCCTCAGGCGCGAGCCAGCGATGCAATGTTTCCGACTATGTTTGACCGTGTTGTCCCGCCGGAGGCGGACTGTAAGCCTGAACCTCTTGATGACCCCTATGGTTAGGAAATTTCCGGTCGGGCGGTGGGCCGTGTACTTGGGCTTTCTACCTGACGTGAAGTACAGTGTAGGGAACGTGCGTGCGGATGGGCAATGGGCGGGTGTCACTTGTGAAGACAGATTTTTTCATGGATGCACAGGATTATGGATTTGGATGGTCTCGTGCCATCCTGCGGTCCTCCGTAGGCAGGCCTAAGGCATTTGAACTTTGGTGGTGGAAGATGCGCGGGAAGCGGCGCGTCTGTTGGGGTGGCGCCGCGTTGATATAATGCCGGGGCCGAGATCAGGAACGTCTGGGCGTGAAGCGGAGAATCAGACATGACCGAATTGCTATTTTTGAATGATGCTTACGTGTCGGAGTTCGACGCGGTGGTCACCGAGATTACCGAAGACGGCGGCGTGGTTTTGGACCGGAGCGCCTTCTATATCGGGGGCGGCGGGCAGCCGTGCGACGTCGGGACGCTGACCGATGCCGCGTCCGGGACCGAGTACGGCGTGACGAAAGTGGCGCGCGCCGGGGGAGCAATCGTGCACTCTATCGACGGCGAGGCCAAGCCAGCGGTGGGCGCCGCGCTGCATGGCGCGATTGACTGGGACCGGCGGTACCTGTTGATGCGGACGCACACGGCGTTGCACATTCTATGCGGCGTGGTGTGGCGGGATTACGGCGCGCTGGTGACGGGTGGCGACATGCGGCCCGGGGCGGCGCGGATGGACTTCGAGTTGGAGAATATGTCGGCGGAATTTGCGGAGGAGGTGGCGGCCCGCATCAACGCCGAGGTTGAGGAAGGGCGGGACATCGGGGTCGGTTTCATGGGGCGGTACGAGGCGGACGCGCATCCAGACCTGATTCGGACGAAGATCAACCTCCTGCCGGCGTCGATCACCGAGGTGCGGACGATAGACATTGTGGGTCTCGATTTGCAGGCGGACGGCGGCACGCACGTGCACAACACGCGAGAGGTTGGCCGCATCAACGTGGTAGGACACGAGAGCAAAGGGCGCATCAACAAGCGGCTTCGGATTGCGTTGGCTGACGCCGGGTAGCTTCGTAACGGTCTGCGCGAGCGCACTGGTACGTGATAGGTCATGAGCACGACACCGTCGATAGAATCGAGGATCCAGAGAGCGTTGGCCGGTCTGGAGGCGGCGCGTTCGATTGATTCGGACAGCGGTGTTTTGCTGATGGTTGCGCAGCACCGGCTGGCGCACGCATACCGTGCCGCGCGACGGTTTGACGAAGCCATTGGCTGGTTTGCAAACACGGTGGAGAGAAGCGCGGAGGTCAATGGCCCAGACCATGCAGAGACGCTTCGCTACCGCAGCAGCCTGGCGAATTGTCACTACGCGGCGGGCCACACAGAGCGAGCCATCGAGATGTTTCGGAGTTTGTACGAGGCGCGCCGGGCAACGTTGGGAGCCCAGCACCCGGACACAATGCGAAGCCGGGGGAGCCTGGCGAATGCGCTGAATTCGGGCGGAAGCATCCGAGAGGCCGAAGGACTGCACCGGCGGAACCTGGGAGAGCGAAAAGCGGTGCTGGGAGTGGAGCATCCATCAACCCGAGCAAGCCGGCGGAACCTGCAGCGCATGACGGGAGATCCTGTTGGTCCCAATGGCGATAGCTCCGACGCCGGTTAGGGTGTCGAACGGCAACCTGGGAAGACGTAGAGACGGTGGGGTAACGGGTTTCCAATGCCAGTGCGTCGCAGAAAGTTCGGCACATCCCGGTAATCGTATGCCCCGTTGCTCGACGAATCCGAGGGCTGAACCGACGCCGTACCCAGTGGGATGATAAACGCGCTGGAATCTGTGTGGTCCCGGATTGGAACGGCGCTGGCGTCGGCCGGGTGGAGTCGGCCGCGGATGGGCCGGCTGGAGTGGGGGTTCGTGCTGATCGCGGCGGTCGCGGCTGCGCTGCGGCTGTGGGAGCTGGATGGGCGGGTGATGCACTATGACGAGGCGATTCACCTGCACTACGCGTGGAAGCTGGCGAGGGGCGTGGAGTTTCTACATTCGCCATGGATGCACGGGCCGCTGCAGATCGAGATGGTGGCCGTGTTCCTGCGAATCTTTGGCGACACGGACTTTGTGGCGCGACTGCCATACGCGCTGTTCGGCGTGGCGCTGGTGGCGCTGCCGTATTTTCTGAGGCGGCAGATAGGCGATAGCGGGGCGATCTGCGCGGCGGTGATCCTCACATTTTCGCCGTCGCTGCTGTACTTCAGCAGGTTCGGACGGAACGACATCTTGATGGTGGTATGGGCGGTGCTGCTGCTGATTTTCCTCTGGCGGTACGCCGAGGGCAGTCGACGGAGATATCTGTTCGGAGCCGCGGCGGTAACGGCGTTGATGTTAGCGTCCAAAGAGACTGCCTACTTTGTGATCCTGTTCATGGGGATTGCCGCGTTGGGTCTGGGTTGGAGGCGGCTTTGGGACGTAGCACGTCGACGGATTTCGCTGAGCGACGTGCAAGGCCCGGCTGGTTTCTTCGTACTGTTGGCGACGTTGACGCTTCCTCAGGCCGCGGCGGCGATTGCGGTGGTACAGAAACCGCTGGGTCTGACCCTGGCGGCGGAAGACACGGGTTCCACCGGGGATACCGGGGCGCCGGTTTGGGAGGCACCATTTTTGTCGCTGCCGGTTTGGGACGCTCCCGTTTGGATGCATGCCGTGGGGTTGCTCTTGTTGTTGGGCGCGCTGATTGCCGTCGGGTGGTTCCTGTGGCGAGTGAGGAGCGTGCTGGACATCGGCGCGATTGCGGTGGCGGCTGCGTGCGCGGTGGCTGCGGTGGCGGTGGTGGTAGTCGGCCCGGTACAGGGGATGCTGCCCGACCTCGGTATGACGGCGCGTTACCTGGACTGTACGGTAGGCGCCGGTTTGATGATGATGGGAGCGGCCATGGCGTTCGTCGCGCCGACGGCGATACATGGGTGGCGACGGATCACGTTGCTGCTGGGGCCGGCGGCGGTGTTGACGTGGCTGTGGCTGTCGGCGTTTGGGAGTGGGCTGGGAATGGCGAGCGAGTTGCTGCCGGGAGTGGTACCAGTGGCGGACCTGGCCGAGGGAAGGGTCGCCGTCAACTACGTGGTCCCGGTTTTGACCCTGTTGGCGCTGTTGGTGATCGGCGCCACGGTGGGGGTCGCCTGGGGTGGGGGGGCGTGGCTGCTGTGCGCGGGTATTTTCTATGGGATTTGGGCGACCCTGTACACGACGTTTTTCACAAACTGGCCGGGTGTCTTTACCGGAGCGTGGCAGAGCCTGGGCTACTGGTTGGCGCAACAGGAGGTGGCGCGCGGGAACCAGCCCTGGTACTACTACGGAGTGGGAGTGACGGTGTACGAGTCGCTGGCGCTGGTTTTCGGGCTGGCGGCGGTGATATGGCTGATCAGGCGACGGTCTGCCGATAGAGCGTTTGGCATCGTATTGGCGGCGTGGGTGATTGCGACGTTGGTGATGTATACGGCGGCGGCGGAAAAGATGCCGTGGTTGTTGGTGAACATTACCGTGCCGCTAGCGCTGGCGGGCGGCATGCTGTTAGGGCACCTGTTTGACTGGGTCCGGTGGCCGGAGGAAATTCGGGAGCGGTGGCGTTTGGCTGCGCTGTTGGGTCTGGCGCCGGCGTGGCTATTGGTAGCGGTTTGGGTCGGTTGGCTGGCGGCGCGTGGCGACGCGGCGAATCTGCCGACCTGGATGGCTGGGCTGATCCTGCTGCCGGTGGCTGTGGCGTTGGCGTGGCTGACGCGGGTGCAGCCCGGTGGCGGGAAAATTATGGCGCTGGGGGTAGCGGGGTTGCTGCTGGTTTTCGGGACTGCGACGGCGTTCCGGGCGGCGTACACTTATGATGATTCGAGCGTGGAGATTCTGGCGTACGCGCAGGGGTCGGCGGATTTGGTGGAGTCGCACACGGCGTTGCGGGAGGGTGCGCTCAGCTGGAACGAGCACGCATCGGTCAAGGTGGACTACGACATGTGGTATCCGTTCCAATGGTACGTGCGGAACGACACGGAGGCGGGAACGCTGTGGTTCGACCACCTGTGCGCGGCGAACGTTGAGTCCGGATCTGAAGAGTGTCGCAAAGTGGGCGAGGATACTGCGCCGAGGGTGTACATGGCTGAGGTGGCGCATGCGGTCAGAGAGGAGGACGCTCCGGCCTACGGTCGGGAAGGGCCGATGCGGAACCTGCTATGGTATCCTGAAACGTACCGCCGGCCGGGAGAGGATCGGGAGGATACCGCGCTTTGGGAGCAACTGGCGGCCGACGTCGATTTCTTCCGAGACATGGCGACGAATCCTGAGAAGTGGCAGCAGGCGATCGAATACATGGTGGCGCGACGACAGGAGAGCGACTGGTATTCGGCAGAGTATTACCAGTACACGCGGAACTAGAAAACCGGGGGATTGGGATAGCGCATGACGACGGCGACGACGTTACCGGAGCCGGGTGAAGCATCGGTGGATGACCGGGTGCGGATCAGCCGACGGTTGATCCGACAAGCGCGTGAGGAACTGGATGCGGGAGACCGTCTGCAAGCCACCGAGAAGGTTTGGGGCGCGTTGGCGCAGATGATGAAGGCGCACGGGCAGCAACGGGGCTGGCTGAACTTGGGCAGCCACCGCACGGTGGGGCACATCGCGAGGCAACTAGATGCAGAATACGAGGAAATAGCGGTAGCCAGTGCCTATATCGCGGCCGACAACGGGCATCGGAATTTCTACGACAACGAGATGAGCCCGCCGGAGATAGAGGAGATCATAGCGGTCGTAGGCAATGTGTTGCCGCATCTGGAGCGCGCGCTAGAGGAACCGCCGCGCCCCTTCGTTATAGGGGAAGAAAATGTCTGGCGAATCCGGACGTTGACGGGCCGGCAGACTCTGGAGGTTGGGGATTCCTCGGCGGTGGGATTTTCGAATACGCACGACGCCGGCGCGATTGGGAACGGCGATGGGGTGTGATGCCGCCGCGCACAGGGCCGCATGCAATGGCGTGTTGAGGACACGACGTATGGGCACAAGGGGGCGCCGCTGATAGCGGTATGGCCTATTTTCTAGGCAACTGGCGGTTCTGGGGCGGCGTGGTGGTCAGCGTGGTGACGCTGGCCTTATTGATGTTGCTGGTGGACCGGGACGAGTTGTGGCATGCGCTTAAGACCGCGAACTACTTGTACCTGGCGCCGGCCATCGTGCTGTATTTCATCGGACAATGGTTCAGGGCGCTGCGGTGGCGGTACCTGCTGTCCCCGATCGCCCGCATTTCGGCCATGAGGTTATATCCGGTAATCATCATTGGGTACTTGGCGAACAACGTGCTTCCCGCGCGGCTGGGGGAGGTGGTGAGGGCCGTTTACCTGGCGCGGCGGGAGGAGGAGGTCACCGTGCCGCAGTCGGTGGCGACGCTGAGCATTGAGCGCCTGTACGACGGGTTGACGCTGCTGGCGCTGGGTGCGGTGGCGGCTCCGATTCTGCTGGCCGCGGGGTTATTTAGCGAGGCGAGCCGGGCGTACCAGTCGACGGCGATCGTGCTGATGGTTTGCGTGATGGCGAGCTTTGCGGCGGCATTGGTCATTCTCACCCTGCTGGCGTGCAGCCGGCGGACACTGAACTGGTTTATCAGCCTAACTGGGTTTCTGCCGGAGCGGTTCCGGGGGATGGCGGCTGACATCATCGTCGGGTTTGCCGAGGGTCTAGCAGCACTGAATTCGCCGGGAAAGCACGCGGTGCTGTTCGTCAGTTCGCTTCCGGTGTGGTTGGCAGAGGCGGGCGTGTACCTGATTGTGGCGTACTCGTTCAACCTGGATGCGCATTTCACGTCGTTCTGGTTCCTGGCGCTGGCGGTTGTGCTGGTAACAGTAACTTCCAACCTGATCACGGCGATTCCGGCATCGATCGGCGGTATTGGGGCTTTCGAGGTGGTGGCGCAGCAGACGCTGGTGGGGCTCGGGATGGGAGCGGCGGCGGCGGCGTCATATTCAGTGGCGGTGCACTTGCTGGCCCTTTGGCTGCCGGTGAACGTGGCGGGCATCGTGCTGCTCCTGTGGCACAACGTGTCGCTGCGCGGTTTGGCGTCGTTGCCGGAAGGGCGGGAAGATGTAGAGGAACCGAACTCGATTGATGGGCACAGTACAATGGATTCCCGCTTTCGCGGGAATGACGAAATGGGCCGAGGGAGTGACGGGGTGGACCGCGGGATGGATCCGGGTGTGCGCGCCGCGGAGGATGACTAGGCGATGCGGGTAGGGATCATCGGCGGTGGCGCGGCGGGATTGGCGGCGGCCTATGAGTTGACCAAGCGGGGCCATTTCGCGGAGGTCTTCGAGGCGGCGCCGTTTCTGGGCGGGCAGGCGTCCACTTTCGAGGTTGGTGGCGGGCAGTTGGAGCGGGGCTATCACCACCTTTTCGTGAGCGACACCGATATGGTGGAGTTGATCAACGAGTTGGGCCTGGGTGATTCGATGGAGTGGCTGGAGTCCAAAGTCGGGCTGTTCCATGGAGGGCGAATCTGGGATTTCGCGACGCCGATGGACCTACTGAAGTTTTCGCCGCTGCCGTTTGCGCAGAGAATCCGTTTGGGGCTGTGGACGTTTTTGCTACAAAAGACCGGGAACTGGCGGAAATATGAAGGGGTAACGGCGGCGGAATGGACGCGAAAGCACATGGGCGACGCCGCTTACCGGGTGATCTGGGAACCGATGTTACGGGGCAAGTTTGGCGACCACTACGACAAGGTGAGCATGACCTGGTTGTGGGGGAAGATCTACCTGCGGGTGGCGTCTCGCAAACGGATGCAGAAGGAGCGGTTGGGGTATCCGATGTGCAGCTTCGGCGCAGTGTTTGACGTATGCGGCGAACGCGTGGAAGAGCAGGGCGGGAAGGTGCACATTGGAGTGGGTGTGCGGCGCATCAATGTGGAGGATGGCAAGGCGGTGGGTTTTGCCGCCGCGCCGCACGGAGGAGAGGAGCGGGATCACGAGTACGACGCGGTGATCGCGACCACTCCGTCTTACGTGTTCACGCGGTTGGCGCCGGAGCTGCCGGATGATTACCGGGAGATTCTTGAGTCGGCGCAGTACCTTTCGGCGGTGCTGATGATCCTCGTGTTGGACCGGCCGCTAACTTCGAAATACTGGCTCAATGTGGCGGATCGGTCGCTGCCGTTCGTGGGAGTGATCGAACACACGAACATGATCGACAGGAACCTATATGGTGGCAACCACATCGTGTACCTGACCAATTATCCGGACCGGAGCAGCGAGTTGTATCGCAAGGAACCGGAGGAATTGCTGGAGGAGTTCGTGCCACACCTTCGGAAATTGAACGCCGACTTTGCGCGAGAGTGGATCCTGGAATACCACCACCACCGGGTGGACGGCGCGCAGCCGATCATTGGGACCAACTACGGGGAACGGATTCCGGATCATCGGACGCCGTTGAAGTCGCTGTACCTGGCGAACACGACGCAAATTTATCCGGAGGACCGAGGGACGAATTACTCGGTGCGGATGGGACGAAAGGTAGCGCGGCTGGTGTTGGAGGATTGGAGCTCGGGCGCATCACTATAACGCATCAATTGGTGTATAATATGACGCGTATCCTCAACTGATGAGGGTGCCATCAGGGCGGGAGGTCGTATGCGAACGACGGTCAATCTGGACGATGAGTTGTTGGAAGACGCCAAATGGCTCACCGGTATCGAAGGCACTACCAAATTGGTGAACGCAGCCCTCAAGGCGTTAGTCGAACGTGAGGCCGCCAGAAGATTAGCCAGAATGGGCGGAACGATGCCCGACCTTGAGGATATACCGCGCCGAAGAAGCAAACCAGCATGATCCTAGTGGACACGTCGGTGTGGGTGGACCACTGGCGTTCCCCAGATCCTCACCTGGTTGAGTTGCTGCGTAATGAGCAAGTGTTGATCCACCCGATGGTGATAGGAGAGTTGGCGTGCGGGCATATCACCAGGCGAACTGACACCATGCGTGTGCTGAATCGGCTGCCCACGGCGCCCATAGCCAGCCATTCCGATGCCATCTACCTCATAGAACAGCACCAGATTATGGGACGAGGTATCGGATTTATCGATGTTCACCTTTTAGTGTCGACAGCTCTCAGCGTCGCCACCGAGTTGTGGACGGTTGATCGTCGGTTGCTCAACGTCGCGATCGAGTTGGGATTGGCATACGAACCCGGGGGTTCGGAATGAGTTTGGCGAAAAGCGGCAGGCGCGTGACGGGCAGGATGCAGCAAATTTTTGTATAATAAAAGGGCATCCATAAGTATTAGAATTTCTCTTGCCCACCATCGCCATCCTGGCCGCGCACCGCAACGGCCGCCATCCAGATCCAGGTATCCGCGCGGTTGAACAGGCGGGCGGACATGCGAACGTAATTAGCCCATCGGCAGGGGTGGAGGGGCTCGAGGGAGCAGGCGGGTTGCTGGTTCCTGACGCGGGTTTCGATTGTGATAGTGCCAACGCTGGCGCCGCGCCGTTATTACACGCGGCGTTGGCGTCCGATATGCCCATCCTGTTGACGGGCAAAGGCATGTACCTGCTGAACGCCGCCTTCGGTGGGGAGGCTCCGGGGAACGATGAACTTGCGCGTTTCACGGGTGGGGATTCACCAACTACCGACAGGCAAGGGAGGCGACAGATTTATCTTTCGCCCGGGTCCAAGATGGCGGCCATCATCGGGAGCGCCGGCATGTTTCGGGTAAACTCGGCGGCCTGGAACTGTCGCATGGGGCTACGGGAACCACAGCGGGCGGAACGGTTGATGTCCATCGCGTATCAACTGGACGACGGCATAATCGAAGGATTGGAAAGCAAAGAACACAGTTGGGTAATCGGCGTGCAGTTCCTGCCGGAACGCGCCGAGGAAGTACCGGCCAGTTTCAACAATTTATTCTTGGGATTGGTTGAACGGGCGGAAGATTTCTCCGCCACAGGAGACAACAGAATATGACCACAGCACCGCCACCCCCACCGCAGACCGGAGGCGATTTCAGTCCGCGTCCCATTCAGGACGAGATGCGTGAATCGTATCTCTCGTACGCCATGTCGGTCATTGTGTCCCGGGCGTTGCCGGACGTGCGGGACGGGTTGAAGCCGGTGCAGAGGCGCATCCTGTATGCCATGCACGACATGGGGATCCGCCCGGGAAGCCAGTATCGCAAGAGCGCGCGGATCGTGGGCGAGGTGTTGGGCAAGTTCCACCCTCACGGGGACGGGTCGGTGTATGACGCGCTGGTGCGGATGGCGCAGCCGTTCACGATGCGTACGCCGCTGATCGACGGGCAGGGCAACTTTGGCAGCATTGACGGGGACCCTCCGGCGGCCATGCGCTATACCGAGGCGAGGCTGACCGCAATCGCGGATGAAATGCTGGCGGACATCGACCAGCAGACGGTGGATTTCTCGGACAACTTCGACGACTCCATCAAGGAGCCTCAGGTTCTGCCGTCGCGGATGCCCAACCTGCTAGTCAACGGTTCGTCGGGTATCGCGGTGGGGATGGCGACCAACATGCCGCCGCATAACCTGGGTGAGATCTGCGAGGCGGTGTGCCATGTGATTGACCATCCGAACTGCGACGTGGATCAACTGATGGCGATTGTGCCGGGGCCGGACTTCCCCACCTCGGCACGAATCCGGGGCGTGTCCGGGATTCGGGACATGTACGCCACCGGGCGCGGTCGCGTGGTGATGGAGGCGGTGACCGAGATTGAGGAGATGCGGAACAACCGACAGCGCATCATAGTCAGCGAGTTGCCGTTCCAGGTAAACAAGGCGACGCTGGTTGAGAAAATTGCTGGTCTGGTCAGGGATAAGACCCTGGTGGGCATCTCCGACATACGCGACGAATCGGACCGACGCGGCATTCGGGTGGTGATCGAGCTTTCTCGAAATGCCCAGGCGACGGTGATCCTGAACAACCTGTACAAGCGCACGGCGCTCCGGTCGTCATTCAACGCCATCATGCTGGCGTTGGTGGAGGGGCAGCCGCAGGAATTGTCGCTCAAGGACCTGATCCGGAACTTCATCCTGCACCGGGAAGAGGTAATCCGGCGCAGAACGGAGTATCAACTGGGACGGGCGCGGGACCGCGCACACATTGTGGAGGGTTTGCTAAAGGCGCTCGACGCAATTGACGCGATCATCGAAACCATCCGCAACAGCGAGGATGTGGAAACGGCGAGGAACAACCTGGTGCAGGCGTTTGACCTGACCGAGGTTCAGGCGCAGGCCATCCTGGATATGCAGCTTCGGCGTCTCGCCGCGCTGGAACGGCAGAAACTGGACGAGGAGTACAACGACCTGCTGGCGACGATCGCACAACTGGAGGATTTGCTGCAGAACCCGCAGAAAATCCGCAATGAAATCAAGAAGGAAACCCGCGAGGTGAAGCGCAAGCACGCCAATGAAAGGCGCACCGTGATCATTGCCGAGGAGCTGCAGGAACAGTCCATCGAGCAGTTTATCGTGCAAGAGGACGTGGTGGTGACGCTGAGCCAGAGAGGCTACATCAAGCGGGTGCCGATCAATACGTACCGCAACCAGCGGCGCGGCGGCAAGGGAGTGCGTGGAGCGAACAACCGTGATGACGACGCGGTGATGCAGATCGCGGTGGTGAATACCCACGACCAACTGCTGTTCTTCACCAACAAGGGCCGGGTGTATCCGTTGAACGTGTACGAGACGCCGAACGACACCGGGCGAACGGCCAGGGGGACTTTGCTGGTAAACCTGATACCGCTGCAGCCCGGCGAGCAGGTGCAAACGATGCTGCCGGCGAGCCGCGACGAGTACAACAGCCTTTACATATTTGCGACGCGGCAGGGGCGGGTGAACGCGCTACGTCCAGGGCAGTTGAAGAACCTGCGGAAGTCCGGGCTGATCGCGATGAAGATACAGGACGGCGACGAGATGATCGCAGTCCGGCCCGTGGCGAGCGACGCGTCGATCATACTGGTGACCGAGCAGGGGCAGGCCCTGCTGTGTCCCGTCAGCAGCATTCCCGAGCGGAACCGGAACGCCGCCGGCGTCATTGGCATGAAGTTCAAGGACGAGTTTCACGGTAGGGATCGGGTGGTGGCGATGGACGTGGTGAACGACCCGGAAGACGAGTACCTGCTGGTGGTGAGCGAAAAGGGCTACGGCAAGGCCACGCCGCTTTACAACAGTAAGGGCGAGGCAGTGTACCGTGAGACCAACCGGGGCGGCATGGGCGTCAAGACTTTTGCCGTGGACCAAGGCGACAAACCGACCGGTCCGGTGGTGGATGCGAAAGTGGTTACGTCCGCGGAGATGAACGAGGAGGAAGGCCACGAAGTCTTCATAATCTCTGCTCAAGGGCAGGTGGTACGCATAGACTTGTCTGAAGTCAAGGTGGTGAACACGCGCCAGACCAAGGGCGTGATCATCTGGCGGGAGCGCAGCGGGGATGACAGCGTGGTGTCCATCTACTGCTTCCGTGCCAACGACTACAGCCAGGATGACCCGACGCGGCAGAATGGCACGGAGCCCGCGGGTTCCGCGCTGGCGGAGGCTGAAGCCGTGGCGGCGGTGGCCGATAGCCAATACGATGAAGAAGAATCGGAATTGGATGAGGCCGACATGCCCGACGGCGTGGATGAGGCTGAGTTGCCTGTCGATTCAGATGAGGATGACGATGACGATGGTGACGAGCCCGAAACTCCCACGAATGGGCAGGCGCCGCTCCTGTAGTTGGTAAACAAACAATCAGTGGAGGGACGCTGAACCGCGCCCCTTCGTGTGTTATCTCACCCAGAGTATTGAGGGTTAAATTCCATGCAGTTAGTCATGGTGCATGGCTCGGGCCAGAATGAGTTGACCTATCACTATCAAAGGGAGGCGTTCGCCGATGCCGACGCGGTGAACCTGCCGGGGCATCCCGACGGCGAGCCAAGGGACAGCATCGGCGGGTACGCGGACTGGCTGCGGGAGTATGCGACGGGTCGAGGATACCCGCCGTTCGTGCTGTTCGGGCACTCGATGGGCGGTGCGATTGCGCTGGACTACGCGCTGCGGTTCCCCGAGGACCTGGGCGGGCTGGTGCTGATCGGAACGGGGGCGCGTCTGCGAGTGCATCCCGACTACCTGAACCGGTGCCTGGACGATGCCCAATGGCGCTCGGAAACTCACGGGTATTACGAGGCGATCAACAAAGAGTTGGCCCCACAGTTGGCGGAGCGGGCGTTGCAGTCGGGTCCGATGGTGGAGCACAACGACCTGTCGTGCTGCGACAAGTTTGACGTGATGGAGCGTGTTAAGGAGATCTCGTTGCCGTCGCTGGTGATAGTGGGAGCCGACGACGTGATGACGCCGGTGAGGTACGCCGAGTACCTAGGCAGGGAGTTGCAGGATGCGGAGGTTGTGGTGGTTCCGAGCTCCGGCCATTTCGTGACGCTGGAACAACCTGAGGCGTGCAACGCGGCGATTGCGCGGTTCCTGGAACGGTTGAACTCCTGACGCGCACGGCGGGCATCGTTCCACTGCCAACATTGCTGGTATCATGTGGTAATCCGAGACGATTGCCCGTGATGTCCGGCAATGACAACCGCACCGCAGTACACGCCCGACGCCCACCGGTTGGCCGCTTCGCTGCCGGGGATCTACACCGGGCATCCGGATGCCCACGGGTTGCCGGCGGCGCGCAGGATCGCGGCGACGGCGGCGGAGTTGCTCACAGAGGGCGCTGACGACGCGGACCCGGTGGTGGTCAATGCGGCGGCGTTGTTTCACTTGGCCGGACGTTGGGATGACACCAACAGGGTGGAGACGTCGGTTGCCGTTGCGTCTGCGTGGCTCATGGGGGCGGGCGCCGAGGAGTATTTCGTGGTCGCCGTATCGGGAGCTATCTTGGGAGGCTGGGGCGGCAGTGCAGGCGGAACGAATGGGAGGCTGCTCTGGCATGCCGCGCAACTGGATCTGTTGAGCGTTGAACGGCACGCGGACCACCTGGAGGATGTGCCAGCAGCGGGCCGTCAGCGGGAGAGTTACCTATCCGCATATCGGCGGGAATGCCTGGCGCCGGCGCTGGGGCTGCGGGATCGGCTGTCGATTCCGGCGGCGGTGGAGATGTACGACACGCGGATGCCGTTGCTGACAGCGTGGCTGGATGATCAGGATGCCACGCTGGTGCCGGTAGACTGGCGACGGCTTGCGGAGGTGGAGGAAATCCGGCTCGGCGTGGAGCGGTTGCTGGAGGGTGAGGATCCGGCGCTGGTGAGGTCGGAGATGCCGGCTGGTGGACTGCCTTACGCGGAGTACCGGGGAAGGCAGCGGGCGATCATCGCCGGCAGCCACGAGCGGATCCTTGAGCTGACGCACGATCGGGTCGAGGCGTCGCGGAACGTGGCCGCCGAGAAGTACCTGGAGAGCGATACGATCCACAAGCCGGCGGTGGAGGAGAACCTGTTCGTAGGGGCGCGACGGAAAGCAAGGCAGTTGGGACTGTCAGCGGAGACGGCGGAAGACATCGCTCGGCTGCTGCTGTCCAACGCGCGGGAGGCTCAGGAGCGGACGCTCAATGACATCGCGCAACGGCTCAGTCGGCTGCATGGGCAGATATTGGACGCTGAATCTCCCGAGACGCGGACGGAGGAGGCGGATATCGCCATACCTTCGCTGGTGGTGCGGACGGGCGATCAACCGCTGGCGCGGGAGAACGAGCTGATCAAGGAGCTTCGGGTTACGGGCCTAAACGAGGCGTATCCAGAGCAGCGGCAAAGGTTTGCGCAATGGTTCAGATCGGCGCACCCATACATTCTCACCGGGCAGATTGTGGGCAGCCGGGACGCCGATCTTTTCATGCAGGCGTTGGTGGACGGGCACCGGTGCAAGGTGATCGCTGCCATGCCCATAGACGGGCCGATGCACTTGGGACATGGCGCGTTGGGTAGCCTGCTGATTTATTTCCAGTCGTTGGGCGCGGAAGTTTCGTTGAGTTTTCGGGATGAGTGCGATTCGCGAGAGGACGCGCGGAACGAGATGTTGGAGAGGTTGCTGACGCTTGCAGCCGCCGGGTTGGATCTGGAGCGCACCGATGCATACCTACAGTTGGACAGGTCAGCAGTCGTGGAGACGGCATTTGCCTTGGGGGAGGCGACGCCGTTGAGCGTGCTGAATTCAGCGTTGCGCCTGCGCCTGAGCAGCAGCGTCACCGACACGTTCCTGCCCTTGCTGCGGTTGGCTGACATTCTTCACGTGCAACAAGCGGACCTGGGCGGGCCGTGCCGGACGCTGGTGATCGATGGGATCGGCGGCGACGTGTACGTGCGGATGGCGCGGAACATCGCGGAGCGGTTCGGGTTCACTAAACCGTCGGCGCTATACCTGCGGATGATGCGGAACCTGACGACGTTCGACGATCCGAGTACGGGCAGCGCTGTGGAGGTGATGACCAACGAGGTCCCGCAGGGTCGCATCACCTATGGGGATGAGGCCGGAGATGTAAGGCGACGGGTTGGGCGGGCGTACACGGGCGGGCGGCGGACGTTGGATGAGCAGCGGGAACTGGGCGGCAATCCCGACCCGCGGGTTTGCAGCGTATCCAGCCTGCATGCTTTTGACGCCACTGTGGAAGCGAAGGAATACCTGGCGTTGCAGAAGCGATGCCGCTCCGGGGAGTTGTTGTGTGGGGAGTGCAAGGGAATGGCGGCGGACCGAGTGCTAGAATATCTTGAACGGCATCGTGAGGCTCGAGGCGGATTGGACAAGCGGACTGTGCGCCGCGCGCACTCGCTCACCGGGCTTGAGTATGGGGAGGACTGACCATGAAAGAGTTTTTCCTCAACCACATCTGCACCACGCCGCCCTATACCGTCGCGGCCTGCGAGTACCAGTACAACTGGCTGGTGCCGATCGGGGCGATAATACTGGCCGGTGTTGCCGCTGCCCTGATCGCAACATGGCTACATTGGCGAAAGGGAAGTCCCACGTGAGCGTGGCGCTGCTGTATGCGGTTTTCGTGGTAGGAATTGGGTTTGCGGGCGCGGCGTTTCACGAATTGGCAGAACGGACGGACCCCACCAGAACGTCCCGGTTTTTCCTGAGGGTTTTGTATCGAACTATCTCCTGGTTCTGGCTCGGGGTTGCCGGCATTTTGCTATCGGTAGCTTTCAAGTTATCTTTGTAACGCAGTAACGCATTGAAATTTAGTTGGATTATTCGAGAGGATTCTGGACCATGGCTGAGCAGCAACGCATTCTCACTGGCATGCGGCCCACCGGGCAACTTCATCTGGGGCATTACCTGGGAGCGCTGGAGAACTGGATCCAGATGCAGCATGAGTACGAGTGCTTTTTCCTGATTGCCGACTACCAGGCGATGGGCGACCACCTGGACGACATCGGGTTGATCCAGCGGTCGGTGATCGAGGTGGCGACGGACTGGCTGGCGGTGGGGCTGGACCCGGAAAAGTCGGCGTTCGTGATTCAGAGCTACGTGCCGGAGCACGCCGAGTTGACCATGTACTTCTCGATGCTGATGCCGCTGAACCAGCACCAGAGGAACCCGACGCTGCGGGCGGAGACGGCGCAACTGGAAGCGGAGAACCAGAACGTCACGCTGGGGTTCTTCAACTATCCGATCAGCCAGGCCGCGGACATTTTGCTGCCCAAGGCGCACCTGGTGCCGGTTGGCGAGGACCAGGTGGCGCACATCGAATACACGCGGAACGTGGCGCGGCGGTTCAACCGGCTTTACGGCGAGGTTTTCCCGGTGCCGCGAGCACGAGTAGGACGGGTGCCTCGCCTGGTGGGAACAGACGGGCAGGCCAAGATGAGCAAGAGCCTGAACAACGCAGTGTACTTGGCGGACGATCCTGAAACGGTCCAGCAGCGGGTTCGTCGCATGGTGTCGGACATCACCGGGCAGAACCCCAGGTTGCGGGCCACTGATCCCGGCGTGGTGGAATACAATCCGGCGTTCCTGTATCACGACGCGTTCAACGATGACCAGGATGAGGTGGCGGAACTCAAGGAGCGGTACGAAGCCGGGACGGTGAGCGACGGAGAGGTGAAGGAGAAGCTGACGGACGCCATCAACCGATTCCTGGAGCCGATCCGGGAACGGCGGGCGTGGTACGAGGAGCATTCCGACTACGTGCGGGACGTGCTGAAGGATGGCACGGAGCGGGAGCGGGAGATCGCCAGGGAGACCATCGAGGACGTGCGGCGGGCGATGCAGGTTGTTTACACGTGATCGACCCCTCGGGAATCCAGTGATGGCAGAAACAACATGGCTACTGAGGAAATCAACACCTTCGACGATCTGATGGCTCTGTTGGAACGCAACCCGGAATACCGGGAGCGATTGCGGCAGCAGATATTGGGCGAGGAGTTTCGTCGGCTCCCGGCGGAGGTGCGGGCGCAATCCGGACGTTTTGACGCGCTGACCGAAGAAATACGAGCAATGACCGAGCGAATGGATGCGCTCACCGAGCAGGTCAAGGCTGTCGCTCAAATATCGCAGCGTCACGAACACTGGCTGGAACGCCACGAGAGGCAACTGAACCGTCTGCTTGGCGACGAAGCTGAGCGCAGGTTCCGCGACATCGCCGCCGGCCATTTCGGACACCTGCTCCGGCGCATCCGGGTAATCGATAAATCGGCGTTGGCCGATGAGATCGACGACGCCATCGACACCGGCCTCCTCACCGAGAGCGACCGCCGGGCCCTGATGGCTCTGGACGTAGTGGTACGCGGACTTGACCGAAATACCCGGGAAGAATGCCGGTTGGCCGTGGAGGTGTCGTCCGGTATCGGTGAGCGTGACATCATGCGAGCCGCAGACCGTGCCGATTTGCTTGCTAGACTGACCGGCCTGCCAACCCGGGCCGTCGTGGCCGGATATTCGATATCAAACGCTTACCGACAATTGGCCGAAGATAACGGGGTATCCGTCACCATCACCGACGCGCCCGACGCCGGCGAACCGGAAGAGGATGATGGGATGTTCGCCGCCAACGGTTCGGCAAGCTCAACATGAGCGTTACTGGAAAGCAGGATTAAGGATCGCAAACGACGCGGCAACCGATACCGTTGCCCGTTTTTTGGCGCCGTGATAGCGTAACGCCGCCGCGCCGAGTGGATTGGCCCGGACACCGCGCAACCAGCCAACCGGAGGGAACGATATGGCAGGTAACCCGCGAGACAAGTATTGCATCGTAGGAGTCGGAGAGACCGAGTACAGCCGAGCCTCGGGGCGGACCACCCGTGCCCTAGGCGCCGAGGCAATACGCAACGCGATGAACGACGCTGGATTGACGCCCGACCAAGTGGACGGGATGCTGAGCTATCACGGCGGAGACTCCACGCCGTCCACGTCGATTCAGTATGACCTGGGGATTCGCCCCAACTTCTACATGGACTGCTCCGGGGGTGGATCGTCCACGGAGGCGTTGGTGGGTCTGGCCATCGGGGCGATAGAGGCCGGTATGTGCGACGTGGTGGCCATATTCAGGTCGATGAACGGGTACTCCAACGTGCGCATTGGTGGGACGGGGGCACGAGCATCGGCTCCCATCGGCGGGCTGGACCTGATGAAGCGGCCATACGGGTTGATCAGCGCGGTGCAGCAGTTTGCTTACACGTTCACACGGCACATGGCCGAGTACGGCGTGAAGTCCGAAGACCTGGCGGCGATCAAGGTGGCGCACTCAATCCACGCGTCAAACAACCCCAAGGCTTTGATGAAGCACCGGGTTACCGTGGACGACGTAATGAACTCCCGGTGGATCATCCGCCCGGTGGCGCACCTGCTGGACTGCTGCCTGGAGACGGACAATGCCACCTGCGTCATTGTCACTTCCGCCGAACGGGCCAGGGACCTGAAGCACAAGCCCATCTACATCAAGGGAGTGCAGGGTCGCGGCACCAAGCCCGGTGGCGACTTCCACTATCAGCACGGACCGATCACCCGGGTGGCCGGCCATTACGTGGGCCCTCGCGTGTTTGAGTTGGCGGGCGTGAAGCACGAGGACGTTGACATCACGGGTTGCTACGACGCGTTCACGTACACGGTGCTGCTGCAGTTTGAGGACTACGGGTGGTGCGAGAAGGGCGAAGGGAAGGACTATGTCACCAGCGGGATTATCAACCTGGGCGGCAAGCGTCCCAACAACCTGAGCGGCGGTCATCTGTGCGAGGGTTACACCCACGGCATGAACATGGTGATCGAGAACGTGCGGCAGTTGCGTGGGACGGTTGACGACTATTGTCCCGGCGCGCTGGAAGGTGACCACACCTATGACTATGCCGAGGGTGGCTGCCGACAGGTGCAGGACGCCAAGATCAGCATGAACATGGGTTGGGGTACGCCGGCGGTCGGCAGTTCCCTGATCATGGGCAACGTGCTCAACTAGACGCCGCACGGCGGTGGTTATCGCCTAAGTAGGCAGCGCGTGAACGCAGTTGAAAATCGTCCTTCGACCCGCCAGAAGCGGACCTACGGCAGTTCGGGACGAGCGGAAAGGTTGGAGACAAACAATGCCAAATTACACGTACCGGGGAATCACCCTGGGCATTCCGGAGAACGATTCAGAATACAAGGGTTACTTTGAGGCGGCCGGAGAGGGTCGCTTGGTGGTCAAGAAATGCGCCGACTGCGGACTGCTGCGCGGCGAGCCGGGGCCGGCGTGCCCGTGGTGCACGTCGATCAACTGGGAGTGGCAGCAGGTGTCTGGCAAGGGCACCATTTATTCATATCAGGTGGTGGCGCACACGGTGATCCCCAGCTTCCGGGACCTGGTGCCGTTCGCCATCGTGCTGGTGGAGTTGGACGAGCAGCGCGGTCAGCCCGAAGAGTTCGACGGGCTGCGCATCACCGGGAACCTGGTGGACGCGGAATTCAACATGGAGAAGGAAGAGAACGTTGGAATCGGCAAGCGGGTGGAAGCAGTGTTCCAGCCGGTGCAAGAAGGGTTCATGCTGCCGCAATGGAGGCTGATCGACGAGCCGGACCAGGGGTTCACGTGGTCGCACGAGGTGCCGGTGGGGTAGTCTGCGATCAGGTGGGGTGCGCTACCGAGGGCGACCCATGGGTCGCCCTTACGTTTTGACGCAGTTCAGGGGCTGACTTCGGCAGGGTTGTCGCCGATGGGGAGATAGTGCACACCGGCGGATTCCAGGATTAACATTCACGTTGGGACAATCGTTGAGGCGGGCCGGGCCGGAATGGAAATCGCCGATGCCGCGAACTCAGGGTCGCCGACCGTAACCTCGCTGGGCATTCTGAGGATTGAGGCGGCTCCGGGATACGGTCAACGGTGTCGTAGTCGAAATGCGTGGGCTGCATAGCCGTGGTGCCCGAGCCACCAGGGGCCAGCGAGCGCCGTCGAAAATCCCCCTTACCCCAACCCTCTCCCACCAAGGGAGAGGAAGTTTTGAGAGACTGTCGTCAGGACGCCTGCCGCCACATTTCGTAGCCGATTTCCTTGCTGATGAGGCCGCCACGCATTTCGAAGATGTGTACGAGGCGCATTTCGACCTGGGTACCCGGCTGGAGGGGCAGGTAGCCTTCGCCAGTGAGCCGGAAGCGCACGACGCTGTCGTCGACTACGCGGTCCTCGGTGGCGAAGCGCTGGAGAGTTTCGAACTCCACGTCCTCCATCTTGGCGAACATCTGGGTGTAGTTGTCGGCGACGGCGCGCTTGCCCTCGAATCGGAGGCCGCGGGCGGGCGCTTCCCAGACCACGTCGTCGGTGTAGAGATCGAGGGCCGCTTCGACTTCGTTGGTGGCCTCGGAGTGGAAGTGCGCCTCAACGGCGGCGAGGTTAGCGGCGATTACGTCGGGGCTGGTGGTCGCAGAGGACATGGCGGCTACTCCTCTCAATAGTGGGATTTCTTGACACTTATGAGGGGTGCGGTTAGCATCCCGCCAAACACGGCTACGGCGCTAAACGCGGCAGGGAGGGCACCCATGCAGAGCATCACGATCGACCGCAGCAAGCCCCTTCGCGAGGAGTCTAACACAGGGCATAACCGGTGGCATCCGGACATTTCGCCGGTGGTGGAAGTTGACGAGGGCGAGGAGGTGGTGATGGAGACGCGGGACGCCTTCGACGGGCAGATGCGTCCGGGCGTGACCGAGGCGGACTTCGCGGGCATGGACGCCGGCGTGATTCACCCGCTGACGGGGCCGGTGGCGGTGAAGGGCGCGGAGCCGGGCGACCTGCTGGAGGTGGAGTTCGTGGACATCCAGCCGCAGCCTTATGCGTTCAGCGTCATTTTCCCAGGGTTTGGTTTCCTGCGGGATGTGTTCACAGAGCCTTTCATGGTGCACTGGAACATAGCCGACGGGTACGCCACGTCCGAACGGATACCGGGAGTGCGGGTGCCGGGGGCTTCGTTTATGGGGGTGTCGGGTGTCGCGCCATCCCACGCGCAGCTGGAAGCGTGGACGCGACGGGAGGCTGAACTGGCCGAGCGCGGTGGTGTCGCCCTGCCGCCGGACGTGGGCGGCGCGGTTCCGGAGTCGGGCGTTGGCGCGACCCACGGGATCCGCACGCTGCCGCCACGGGAGAATGGCGGCAACTTTGACGTCAAGCAGCTTTCCACGGGCGCCAAGCTGATGCTGCCCGTTGCCGTGGACGGCGCGCTGTTCTCGACGGGGGACGGCCACTTTGCGCAGGGCGACGGCGAGGTGTGCGTGACGGCGGTGGAGATGGGGGCGACCTGCACGGTTCGGTTTCGGGTGTTGAAGGGCGAGGCGGAACGGCACAACATACGATGGCCGCGGTTCAGTAGGGAGGACTACTACATCGCGCCCGAGTGGGCCGCGCCGCGACGGTTCATCGCGACCATGGGGATGCCGGTTACCGACGACGGAGTGAACGACGGGGAAAATGTGACGCTGGCCTGCCGCAACGCCATTCTGAACATGATCGACCTGCTGCAGGAGCGGGGGTTCAGCCGCAACCAGGCCTACGTGATTTGCAGCGTAGGCGTGGACCTGAAGGTGAGCAACGTGGTGGACGTGCCGAACTATACGGTGTCGGCGTTCTTGCCGGAGGACTTGTTTGTGGGGTAGAGGGCAGCCGGTCAAGGGGTCCAATCGTCCCGACTCAACCATAATTCGATGCGGTCGCGGTAAAGCCGGGCGATGAAGGGCGCGGGGTTGTTGCGCAAGAACTCGATGATCTGATCGCGCAGGCTCAAGAATATCTGGGCCATTTCCTGCCGGGTCCCGCTGGCCCGAAGAATAATCACGCGCCCGCCGTGAAGCATAACCGCGTCGCGTTCCGGTTGGTTGTACCGGATATCTCGGTCGTGGGTGATTATCACCCAACCCCTTCGTGCGGCCAACGGTATCCAGTCTATATCCTTTGTCCCCACGTTATGGTGGTCAAGCAATATTTCAACAGGGATACCGGCGTCCCGCAGAGTATCTGGAAAAACAACCGTGCCCAAGTTCTCGTCGACAAATAAAGTGATATCAGGTGGCCATTTCATACCGCACGGCTTCTTCGATTTTCGCCAGCTCAATGCGGAAGTCTTCAGCCAGTTCCATAAGTGGCTCTCCGGCTTTGACAAATTTGGCGATTGTGCGCGTGGTTACACCTGTGCCAGTGATCACTGGTCGCCCGAATTTGACCCCCGGATCAATCGCGACCAGTTTAGGGTCTTCTCGACCGAATCCACGGGTGAACGGATAGAACCGTATCGGCACTCCATCGCTGTCGTACTCGATGCGATTGGTGCAGAAGTCCGCCTTTGCAGAATAGTGTCGCTCCGACGCAAAACTGCCGTGCTTTGCGTTCAGGACGTTTGTCAGCAGTTCTTTGGTTGGCGTTTCGCGATTCCGACGCAGAGACGACAGGACAAAGATTTCCACCAAGTTGGTGAAGGAGAGGGCCGTGGGATCGGACCCTGCCGCTTGCACCAGAGGTTTTTCGTCCTCTGAATCCTTTGAATCAGAGGTCGCCAACCAACGGCGCACCGTTGACACGGGCAGACCGAGATACCGGGCACATTCCGGTACTGAGTACAGCGGAACGTGCCTCGGGTCGTCCATTAGATGATGCCGCCCTCGGCGTAGAGGAGCATTTGGGAGTTGGTTAGGCCGAGTTCGCCCTGGAGGATCTCGGAGTTGTGCTCGCCGATGAGGGGGGCGCGGCGGCTGATGCGCCACGGCGAGCCGTTATACAGCATGGCCGGACCCGGGTAGGTGAAGGTGCGGCCGAGTTCGGGGTGCTCGATCTCTTTGAAGAATTCGCGGTCGGTCAGATGGTCGTCGCCGACGATTTCGTCCATGCTGCGGATGGCGCCCCAGGGAAAATCGCGCTGCTGTCCGCCGTGGAATGAGTCCATGAGCGTGGAGTTCATGAAGAAGTTCTTCATCACGTCCACGATGTGGTCGTTCTCGGCGGCGATGACCTCGGGGTTCTGATAGCGCTCGTCGCCGAGGTCTTCGGCCATGCCGGATTGGTCGAACCAATCGGCAAGCAACTTGAGGCGCGCGGGAGTCAGGTTGGTGCCGGAGCGAGTGGTGTTGAGCCAACCGCCGTCGCCGGTGGGGAACTGGATGGCGGGGGACATATCGGGGGCGGCGTGGCGTCCGGTATGTCGCTGTACGACCTCTCCGGTGGACAGGTAGATGGCAATTGCGCCTTCAGTGGTGAGGGCACAGGCTTCGTGGATGGAGGCGTCGATGTACTGGCCCTCGCCAGTGAGGAAGCGGTAGTAGAGGGCAGCCATGAGCCCGATATAGGCATAGTGGGCGCCGATGTGCCACGAGTTTCCGCCGCCGGGCGCGATGGGGGGTGGGTTGGGCACGTCTACGTCGTCATAGCCGGAGGATGCCATCTGGCCGCCGCCGGCCATCTGGGTGATGTCGCTGCTGACGTAGTCGCGCCAGGGGCCGGTCTGGCCGTAGGGGGTCAGCGAGCACATGATCAGGGCGGGGTTGTCGGCGGACAGAGTGTCGTAGCCGAGGCCCAAGGAATCGAGGTAGCCGGGCTTGCGGCTTTCCAGCACTATGTCAGCGGAGGCGGCGAGTCGCTTGAAGATGTCCTGCCCTTGATGGGTCTCCAAGTTCAAGGTGATGCCGCGCTTGGAGGTGTTGTAGTGCCAGAATGACAGGCTGCGCTCGCGGTGGGGCACGTCGTCCATGAACGGGCCGAAACTGCGACAGGCCTCGCCTCCGGGCGGTTCGATCTTGATGAGGTCGGCGCCGTTGTCGGCCATGAGCTTGCCGCAGAACTGGCCTCTTTCGTCGCAGATTTCAAGCACGCGGAGGCCGTCCAAGGCTCCTGGCAAGCTGAGGTCGGCGGGACGGGCGTCACCGATGTCCATTCCGTCCTGTTGGTTGCCGTTGGCGGATGTCATCGCAGGGCCTCCTCGATGTAGGGATAGCGGTCCATGGTGTTGGGCCAGAAGATGCCGTTCTCGTAGCCGTCGAGCACCTCTTCGTGGGTCGCGCCGAGCAAGTCTTCCAGTACCTCGCGGTTATGCTGGCCGATCAGAGGAGGTGGGTTGGCGATACGGGCCGGGGACTTGGACATCTTGAACGGTGCGTTCTGGAACTTCCAGGGGCCGAGCATGGGATGATCCATGGGGACGTACATGTCGCGGTGGCGGAGTTGTGGGTCGTTGTCCACGCGGTCCTGGCTGCTCTGAACGGCCATGGCGCGGATGCCGGCGGCCTGACACTTTTCGGTGAGCTCGTACTTGCCCATCGTCTTGGTCCACTTCTCGATGTGCTCGTCCATCTCCTCCTGGCGGTCCAGGCGGCCGTCGATGGTGTCGAAGCGGTCGTCGGCCCAGTCGGGACTGCCCATGAGCTTGACCAACGAGTGCCACTCGTCGTCGGACAGACAGGCGATAACGGCCCAGTCGTTGTAGCCGCACGGGTCGGTCCGGTAGGCGTTGTGGGGGGCGGCGATGGGGCCGCGGTAGTTGTTGACCACCTCGGCGCCGGGCCACACGGTGCGGTTACCGGGCGGGAAACCCTCGCGGCGTGCCTTGCGTCCGTTGACAGTCTTGTCCAGGAACGCGGGGCCGGTGAGGGTGATGCCGGTGATCATCTGGGAGAGGTCAACGTGCTGGCCCTTGCCGGTGGCGGAGCGGTGGCGCAGCGCGGTGAGTGCGCTGATCGCGCCGTACATGCCGCCGGTGTCGTCGAGATAGGACCAGCCCCAGCCGGCGGGCGGTGCGCCAGGCAGGCCGGACAGGTGGGTCAATCCGCTGAGAGCCTGAGCGGCCGGGCCCATGGTGCCGTACCAGTGGTAGCGGCCCGTGTGACCGAAGCCAGCCATGGACACGTAGATGATGTCGGGCCGGATTTTCTTGAGTTGCTCGTAGCCGAGGCCCCAGCGCTGCATGATGCGGCTGCTGAAGTTCTCGATGACCACGTCTGAAACGGAGATCAGCCGCTTGACGTAGTCCAGACCTTCTTCGGTACGGGTGTTGACGCTGATGCCACGCTTGTTGGCGTTGGTGTCGGCGAACTGGCCGGTGGAGTTGGGGCCGGGCTCGACTCCGGGAGGAACGGTGAAGCGGTTCTGGCGCAGGGTGTCGAGGTTCAGCGGCCATTCGACCTTGATGACTTCCGCGCCGAGGGTGCCCAGCCAACGCGCGGCCCATGGCCCGGCGCGCACCCAGGTGAAATCGACGACGCGAATGCCTTGCAACGGGGTCGGCAGGGGCATCGGTAAGCCTCCAGTGGGGTATTGAAAACCCGAATAACAGTAGTGGTCGCAAGTTTAGGGCAAGACGGGGGCGACGGGCAACCTTGGCTAGACTTTACGCATTCTTAGAAAAGTAAAAGGACAGGGTAAGCTGGCCTGACCCAAACGTCACTGAAGGTCCAGCCATGCACACCCTGCCCAATGCCATTGTACCGATACTCTCCCCCTTCGCAATTCTGTTCACCAACCCCACTTGGCAGAAGGCTCAACTCCTGCTGGTGGGCGCGATCCTGGCCACAGGTCAACGCACCGTGGCAGCAGCGCTGCGCGTCATGGGCCGCAGCGACCAGCGCGACTACGCCCGCTACCACGAGGTGCTCAATCGGGCGGTGTGGTCGTCCCGCGCGGTGGCCCGCGTCCTGCTCTTGCTTTTGCTCCAGCATCTGGATCGGGGCGACGGCCCCTTGGTCTTCGGCATCGACGAAACCCTGGAGCGGCGTCGGGGCGCTAAGATCAAAGCACGAGGCATCTACCGGGACGCGGTGCGTTCCAGCCGCCATCAACTGGTCAAGGCCAGTGGCCTGCGCTGGATCTCCCTGATGTGGCTGGGCCACGTGCCGTGGGCGGGACGCCACTGGGCGCTGCCGGTGCTCACGGTGCTGGCCCCTTCCTCTCGGTACTACCAGCAGCAGGGACGCCGGCACAAGAAGCTCACCGATTGGGCCCGGCAAATGGTCATTCAGCTGCGTCGCTGGCTGCCCCACCGGACTCTCGTGCTGGTGGGGGATAACGGCTACGCCGTGCTGGATCTGCTCCACTGCTGCCAATCCCTTCGTGAACCCGTTACCCTCATCGCCAGACTGCGCTTGGACGCCGCTCTCTACGCGCCAGCGCCGCCTCGGCCGCCAGGTCAGAAAGGCCGGTCAGCCCTGAAAGGCCAGCGGCGACCGTCGCTGAAAACCATCCTGGACCAGGACCATGTGGCCTGGACCGTCGCCGCCGTGGCGTGGTACGACGGCACCATCCGCACGCTGGAACTTACCTCCCAAACCGCGGTCTGGTACAGCTCGGGCAAACCGGCGGTGACCATTCGCTGGGTGCTGGTCCGAGATCCCGAAGGCGCTTTCGATCCCCAAGCCCTCCTCTGCACCGACCCGTTGGCGAACCCGACCCAGATCCGGGAGTGGTTTGTCCTGCGCTGGCAACTCGAAGTCACCTTTCAGGAGGCGCGAACCCACCTGGGCATGGAGACCCAGCGCCAGTGGTCCGACTTGGCCATCGCCCGCACCACGCCCGCGCTGCTGGGCCTCTTCTCCTGGACCACCCTGGCCGCCCATTCGTTGCAAAAACAACATTCGATGACCCCGCGCACCGCCGCTTGGTACGACAAACCATCGCCAACTTTCGTGGACGCCATCGCCCTGGTGCGTCGGCACCTCTGGCTGGCATCGGAAGATTTCTCACTGTCGGCCGGCAACCCCGACACGCAGGAATTCCCCGTCGCTCTGTACCGACGAATGGTGGACTCCCTCGCTTACGCCGCTTGAAATGCGGAAAGCCCAGCTTGGGAGTTCGGAGGGCAGGGCATTTCGATCGTCGGTGTAAACCGGGTTGAGGGCATGACTAGCGCGCCGGGGCGGGCAGGTCCCAGCGGAGGAATGCACGGTAACGGTCTTTGCCGGCCCAAGGGAGCAGGTTGAGGACGATTGATTCAGGCTCAGGGACGTCGCCCTGGCGTATGGTGTCGTCGAGGTAGCGGCGGAGTCTCATGAAGGTGGGCAGTCGGAAGCCGGCTTTGGCGATACGCGCGATGACGCCGGCTGGTTCTGGAGGTTGGTCGGGGTCCCAGTCGTCGGAGACGGTTTCGGCGATGCGGCGGAGCTCGATGATGGTGAGTTCGGTGGCGAACCTGCGCTTGAGGGCGTTGATGCGGCGGCGGATTTGGGAGAGAGTCATGGGGTTACCTCTGACGGGAGAGTATTTACATGGATAAAGGGGATAAACGGGATGGGCAGGATTGGGTATTGTGATGAAGTTGCGGCGATTTTTTCGATATCCCGCTCATTACCGCTCATTTCTGTTCATTTGAGTAGGGCGTTGGGGTGGGTTGTGGGGGCGAATGGGGGCGGCGAGGGCGGTTTTGGGGGCGATATTGGTGGTTTTGGCGGGCCAGAGAGAGGATTGGGGGGAGCGGTGTTTGGGAGTTCGGTGTGGTGTTTGGATGTGGGCATTGGGATGGCTGTCGGGATGGCGGCGGGAGAGATTTGAGGCGCCAGGTAACTATGGTAAAGATGGGTGAAGGGTGAAGGAAAGGGGGAAGTGTCATTGGCAGTGGGAAGGGGCAGAGAGGGGATTTCCTGGTGAATTGAAAGCAACTGTCTTGGCTGTCAAGGGGTGACAGTGGTCGGGTTCCAGCGCTGGCCGCTCTTGACCATGGCGTTGAGAATGGTCAGCAGTTTGCGCATGCACGCAGTGAGCGCGAGCTTCTTCGGCTTGCCAGTCCGCCAGAGGCGGACTGGTACAGGTCCCGGATCACTGGGTTGTGCCGACTGCCCACCAGGGCGCCCATGTAAAGGACAGCGCGCACCCGGGCACGGCCACCCCAAACCGACCGCCGGCCCCGCATTCTGCCGCTGTCCCGGTTGATGGGCGCCACGCCCACCAGGGCCGCGATCTGCTTGCGATCCAGGGCGCCCAGTTCCGGAAGGTACGCCATCAGGGTCAGGGAAAGTTGTTCCCCAACGCCCGGAACGGAACGCAGCAGGTCATCCCGCTCACGCCACAATGGACTTCGCCTGATGCTCTGTCTCAGACCCTGTTCCAGGTCGTCCAGTTCCCGCTCCAGCCAGGCGATGTGGGCCTGAATGCTGGGACGTACCCCAGCCGTGGCCCGGCCCAGGCGGTTCTTCTCGGCAACCAGCATGGTGATCACCTGGTTGCGCCGAGTGGTCAGCGCGGCCAGTTCCTGGGTTTGAGCATCGGGCAGCGGACGTTGGGCCGGACGCACCGCCTCAGCGAAATGGGCCAACACCTGGGCATCCAGGGCATCGGTCTTGGCCAACCGGCCGGTGGCTTTGGCAAAGTCCCGCACCTGCCGGGGATTGACCACCACCACCGGCAGACCCGCCGACGCCAGCGTCGCCACCGCCGGAACCTCCAGGTTGCCGGTGGCTTCCAAAACCACCGCTGCTGGACCCAACTCCGCCAACTCAGCGGCCAACTGCTCCAACCCGGGCTGGTCGTAACCCACTCCCCAACTGTCGCCAGCGGGCCGCACCGCCACGTCCAGCCGTTCCTGAGACACGTCAATGCCCACGTAAATAGCCTCTGCACTCATGAAGCACCCCCCGATCAAATAATGGCCCGTTCTTGCACTATGCGGGCTTGGCTAACCCAGGCAACTGTTCGGGCTCTTTAGGAGACAGTGCGGCGACCCATGCTTTCGATCGGCCTCCACGGACCAGGGCCCTGCCGGTCTGCCGCACCGTTGTCCACCACGCTACCGTTTCACCGTCAAGATACAAGCTGGCTCACGCGTACCCAGTTTGAGTTGAGGGGTTGAAAAAGGTCGGTCTCTCCGGGTAAGGAACGGGTTACGAAGCACCGTTGCCACCTGGGGAGGCCGACCATGCCATGGTATCACCGCATCGCCACCTTTCTGAATCACTCGTTGCCGGAGTTCCGTGCCACCCGCCGCACCAATCTGGCTCTGCTCACTGCGGCAATTCTCCAGCGTCGCACCCTTGCCATCTCTGTGTTGGTGCGCTCGTGGCAGGTTCAGGTACCCTACTCGCACCACCAGCGTAAGAAAAGGCTCTTTCGCTTTCTGTCCAACACCGGCTTTGACACCGTGGCGGTGCAGACGGCGCTGCTGGGACCCATCTGTCAGGCAACTCGGCTTCGGGGACTGACGCCGATCATGATTGACTGGTCTGATCTGGGTCAGGGGCGCAACGGTCTGTTCGCTGCGGTCTGTTTTCGGGGTCGGGGGTTGCCGCTGCTCAGTTGGGTTTCCACGCCGGAAGAGCTGGACCCGTCCCAGAACCGAGTGGAGGAGTTTTTCATCGGACGGTTGTTGCGACACCTGCCCAACCACATCCGGCCCCTGCTGCTGGCTGACCGGGGCTTCGGACGGGCCAGCCTGATCCACTTCTTGCAACAGATGCCCAACCACACCGGCTACCCAGTGGACTACGTAGTCCGCCTCAAGGGCGACGTGGTGGTCCAGAGCGCCCACTATCGTGGTCGGTTGCGGGACTATCCCCTGCGCAAGGGCCGCATCCTGTTCTGGCCTCAAACCCTCTACCGCTCCGATGGCGCCGTGGTGATCAACCTGGTGCTTTATTGGGCCAGAGGCCATCGGGAACCCTGGTACCTGGCCACGTCGCTCACCGACCCGCGTAAAGCAGTGCGGATGTACCGGAAGCGGATGCAGCCGGAGCAGTACTTCAAGGATGGCAAGCAGCGCTTCGGGCTGAACCGAAGCACGGTCACCACCACCGATCGGCTGCAACGGTTGCTGGTGGGATTGCTGTTGGCCTGCTGCCTGCTGATATTGGCGGGAATGCGAGTGTCCCAAACCTTCCGGCGACAGGTGTGCTCCCGCGGGAAGCTGGGCATCCTGCACTTGGGTTACGAATACTACCTCGCCACACCCGACCCACCGGACAACCTCTTCCCCATTCAACGCCACCAAACCGGGTACGCGTGAGACAAGCTGGACTTTGCGCAAAATTTAGAAAAAGTATAAAGACAGGGTAAGCTGGCCTGACCCCACTTTCGACGGAAAGGCCCGACCATGCTTACCCTGCCCGATGCCATTGTACCGATACTCGCTCCCTTCGCAACGCTGTTCACCAACCCGACCTGGCAGAAAGCCCAGCTCCTGATGGTGGGCGCGATTCTGGCCACCGGTCAGCGCACCGTGGCCGCGGCCCTCCGTGTCATGGGGCGCAGCGACCGGGACGACTACTCCCGCTATCACGAGGTGCTCAATCGGGCGGTGTGGTCGCCCCGCGAGGCAGCCCGCATCTTGCTCTTGCTGCTGCTTCGGTACCTGGATCGGAGCGACGGTCCGTTGATCTTCGGCATCGACGAAACCCTGGAACGGCGTCGGGGCGCCAAGATCAGGGCTCGGGGCATCTACCGGGACGCGGTGCGTTCCAGTCGCCATCAACTGGTCAAGGCCAGTGGCCTGCGCTGGATCTCCCTGATGTGGCTGGGCCATGTCCCTTGGGCGGGACGCCATTGGGCCTTGCCGGTGCTCACCGTGCTGGCGCCTTCCTCTCGCTACCACCAGCAACAGGGACGCCGGCACAAGAGGATCACCGACTGGGCTCGGCAGATGGTCATGTCCGCCTGAGGCGGACGCCGCTGGCTGCCCCAGCGTCAACTGATCCTGGTGGGAGACAACGGCTATGCCGTGTTGGATCTGCTCCACTGCTGCCAGTCCCTGCGCGAGCCGGTAACCCTCATCGCCCGATTGCGCCTGGACGCTGCCCTCTACGCCCCAGTGCCGCCACGGCCGTCCGGTCAGAAAGGCCGGTCTGCCCTGAAAGGCCCCCGGCGACCGTCGCTGAAAACACTGCTCGACCAGGCTGACGTGCCGTGGATCAGCGCTGAAGTGTCCTGGTACGACGGCACCACTCGCACCGTGGAGCTCACCTCCCAGACTGCCGTCTGGTACAGCTCGGGCAAACCGCCCGTCACCATCCGCTGGGTGCTGGTACGAGATCCCGAGGCCACCCTCGATCCCCAGGCCCTGCTTTGCACCGACCCAACCGCAGACCCGACCCAGATCCTGGAGTGGTTTGTCCTGCGTTGGTCCGCCTCTGGCGGAAGGTCACCTTCCAGGAAGCGCGCACCCATCTGGGTATGGAGACCCAGCGTCAGTGGTCGGACCTGGCCATCGCCCGCACCACGCCCATCCTGCTGGGCCTCTTCTCCTGGACCACCCTGGCCGCCCACGCCTTGCAGAAACAGCATCCCATCTCCCAGCGTACCGCCGCCTGGTACGACAAACCATCGCCGACCTTCGTGGATGCCATCGCCCTGGCGCGACGCCACCTGTGGCTGGCGTCGGAGGGTTTTTCACTGTCCGCAACCAGCCCCTACGCTCAGGAACTCCCCGCCACCCTGTACCACCGAATGGTGGACTCCCTCGCCTACGCCGCTTGAGATGCGCAAAGCCCAGCTTGGGCACTGTGATTCGCGGGCCGGCCTTGCTTGTCAGCTACCGGACCAGGGCAATCGCATTTGGAATTTACAGACTCGTCACTTGTATGTTGCGCTTGCTGGGCAGATAGGCCAATCTGCGCAGCAGGTGTGAGGGGCGCGTCGACCGTCATTGGGCGGGTCAGGCCATTGGGCCTGACGGCGCCGAGCCGGAGTAGGACACCCCTCACGCCACCAACTCGGCCCTCCGAACGGATACCGGGGCCTGGGGCCCGCATCAGCAAGTGGGGAGGACCGCAGCGCAATCATACCTACCGGCAAACAGGATGGGCAACAACAATGAGTATTACAACAATGAGTACAACGATGACCAACGTGGTGGTGGGGATTGACGTGGGCAAAACCGGCTTGGACGCATCGGTGGACGGTGGCGCGGCGCGGTCCTTCAGCAACGACGATGGGGGCATATCGGAACTGGTGGCATGGGTGATGTCCCAGGGGCCGGCGCTGGTGGTGTGCGAGCCCACCGGTGGTTACCAGGAACCCATGGTGCAGGGTCTGCGCCGGTCGGGTGTGAGGGTGCAGCCGGTCCATCCGATCAAGGTGCGAGCCTTTGCCCAGGCCAGCGGACGCCAGGCCAAGACTGATCGTATCGACGCGCAAGCGCTGTCCCACTACGGACGGGTTTTTACGGCGTCTGCGGACCCGCCACCGGAGGCTGAGGATGAACCCCAGCGCGCCGAGGTGCAGGCGCTGCTGCGCCGGCGACGGCAACTGGTCAATCAGCGGGTCCAGGAACTGAACCGACTGGATCGGGCCTGGAACGCCCGGGCCCAGGCTTCCACCCGACGCCACATCGCCTGGCTGGATGAAGAGATCGCCCGTCTCGACCAGGAATACCGGGAAGCATTGGGCAGCAGCGAGGTGCTGTCCCAGCAAGCCGAACTCTACCGCAGCGTCCCCGGCGTGGGGGAGTTGACTGCCGCCACCCTGGTGTCCCATCTGCCCGAGTTGGGCCGGGGCGACGGCAAGGGACTGTGCTCCCTGGTGGGTCTGGCGCCCTGGTCTCGGGACAGCGGTCAGCAGCGAGGCTACCGAGCCATTCGCGGTGGACGGGGCGAGGTGCGCCAGGCCCTGTACATGGCGGCCCTGTCCTCGGTGCGAGTGGAGGGCCCATTGCGGCGCTTTCACCAGGGACTGCGCCAGCGGGGCAAGGCGGGGAAGGTGGCCCTGGTGGCGGTGATGCGCAAGCTGCTGCTGCAACTCCACGCCGTCGCTCGTCGGGGCACACCCTGGCAACCCTCTAACGCTACCGCTCCCTGAAACCAAAACCAACCAAACCCTTGACATCCAACACGGATACTCCGGCGAAAGCCGGAGTCCAGCGGCCGCAGGATGAAGACAACGGTCGCAAAACAGCCGATTTCAGGCATTGGATACCGGCATCCGCCTACGGCGGACATCTGCGACTTTCGCCGGTATGACGGTGGTCGGGAGAGCCTTATCCAAGGACCGACAATTGAAATGCGATTGCCCTGTACGGCCAGGGGGTTGCTTGACCCTAGTTGCGGCGGCTACCTATACTCTTTTTACCCTTTCAAGGGTTGCGATTTGACCCTTTGGATTTCCGCATCTACTGACCGCAGAATCACCGTTGGATGGTGGATAACGGTTCTCGCCAAGCACCATACTCGGTTGCCGTTCACACCAGATACCGGCTGCGGGAATTGGTCGCTCTATAACTGCTAATACAGGGATGGTTACGAGATGGGACCGGACGGCATTGGGTTGATTTTCCCTAACGGATTGTCGTTGGACGCCGGTTTGCAACAGCTTTGGCCGGTTTTGGTGGTGGTGCTGGGCATGGCGGCCTACGCGGTGTTTGTGTTCAAGTTCTACAGGTTTGTGGCTGCGCGGGATATGTTCGGGCTGGACCTGTCGAAGAATGATCAGATGCGCGACGCGGTGGCGTGGGACCTGATTTTCCTGGTGTGGTATGCGGTGCGGTACGTCGTGCTGTTTCCGGCGTTCGCCTTCTTCTGGTTTGCGGTGCTGACTCTGATCCTGGTGTTCCTGTCCGAAGACCGAGATCTGTCAAACATTCTGTTGATCGCGATTGCGACGGTAAGCGCGATCCGGGTGTCGGCGTACTACAACGAGGAGTTGTCGCGAGATCTGGCCAAGATCCTGCCCTTTGCGGTTTTGGGCGTGTTCATAATCGACACCACGTTTTTCAACATACAGTCGTCGCTGGACACTCTGAATGAAATCAACCAACACCGGGAGACCATCGCGTACTATCTGGTGTATCTGGTAGTCTTGGAATTTGCGCTGCGGTTTGTATTCGTGGTGCTCAGGCTGATCTTTCCGGGTCGTAGGGAACCGGAAGCTACGCAATCGACGCCGGCCGCACAGGCCACAACACCGGAGCAAGATGTCGGGGATGGCCCAGGCATGGATGGCGCAGGGTCAAATGGCCGGAACACAGGCGTGGTCGGGCCGCAAGCAGCGGAGCGGGAATCCGGCGCGGGGCAACGTCCAGTCTAGTCGCCTACGAAACGGGCCAGCAACAGACCGTCGGAGCGTTCTTCGTACCAGACCGTGACGGTGGTGCCCTGGATCTGGTGGTCCTTGAGGTGGCCGACCGAGACGCCGACCCATCCGCCGGAGGTGAACTCCCACTGCTTGCGGTTGGCGTCTGTAATCAAGAGCAAGCTGAAGTAGCGGGGATTGTCCGGTTGGGGGTCGACCCGGTCGATGTGGCCGGTTACGTGGGGAAGCTTGGGGTACAGAGCGTAACCGTCCCCGTGGCCCGGGGCGTTTGATTGTTGTTCGGCTCCACAACCCAGCAGTGCAGCCAGTAGTATGAATCCAAGAACCCAAGGGCCGACGGCTCGTGGGTTTCGCCGGTCATAGTGAAATTGGAGCGGCTTCATGGACGCATGGGATTCAGGCGATTGGGCAGATCAATGGGGGACGAGCGCGCAATGGTGTGTCCGGCAGCAAAGCTTTGGACGAGGGCTTGATGACCGGGCTTCAGAGCAGCGCGATGGCCCGGCAAGGAGGGCGGCGCGATTGTAGCAAATCAAACCGACGTGCTTTATCATTAACGGTGGCGCTGCTCGAGGCCCGGAAATGCAAGGGGTATCCGGCGGGCCGTTGCGAACCTGCATGACTGCGATTGGCATGACCGGACAACCCGGCCGTACTCGACGGCGCATCACCTGGTTACAGGGGTTGTCGACCGCTACGGCAGTGAGCGTTTTCATCCTGGTGATCATCGGCGGAGTGGTGCGGGTTACGGAGTCCGGTCTGGGCTGTCCCGACTGGCCTCTTTGTTACGGCAAGGTTCTGCCGCCGCTGGAATACACGGCGATCATCGAATACACGCACCGTTTTGTCGCGTCGGTAATCGTGGGGCCGCTGGTGCTGGCAACGGCGATAGTAGCGCTGATGCGATACCGGCACGACCGCTGGGTGTGGGTGCCCGGGGCGATTTCGGTTCCGCTTTTGCTAGTGCAGGGTCTTCTGGGCGGAGTCACGGTGTTGACGCATCTGCCCGGCGAGATAGTGGCGCTGCACCTGGGGACGGCGGAGGCGATGCTTGCGGTGTGCCTGATCCTGATGGTGGCATCGTATCGCACGCCGATCATCAAGGCGGGACAGGTAGCTGGCGACGGATATCACAAGTGGGCGATTGCCGGGACGGTAGGCGTTTACTTGGTGATCATATCGGGCGCCATAGTGACCGCGATGGGCGCGACGGGCGCGTGTGTGACCTGGCCGTTATGCCAAGGATCGGCGTTTCCGATGCACCACCTTACGGCGATTCACATGTTCCACCGGTACGTGGTTTTGGTGTTGGGGGTACTGCTTTTGTACGCGGTCTGGCGCTGTTGGGCGACGCGAGGAGCCGACAATACGCTACGGTGGCTGGCGGGTTTGACGCTGCTGGCTTTCGTCGCGCAGGTGGTGGTGGGCGCGGCGACGATCTGGCTGGACTTCCAGGCGCACTGGCGGGCATTGCACCTGACCGCGGCCACTGCGGTGTGGGCCGCCGCCGTGGGGATGGCGATGGTCGCGTACCTGGATGCCCGCACGATGTGGGGAGCGCGAGCACCGGAGCCGAACGATTAGCATGGCAGGCAATGCGCCAGACATTCAACCAGACGCCGAGGGATCGGACCCGGCCGCGATGGTGCTCAACGCCGTTGGCAGCCAGCGGCAATCCGTTGGATCAATCGCCCGCGATTACCTGGCGCTGACCAAGCCGAAAATCATCTCGCTGCTGCTGGTGACTGCGGCGGGCGGGATGTTCCTGGCGGAGCAGGGGTTGCCGTCGCTGACGATGCTGGCGTGGGTTTGGATTGGAGGAGCCCTGGCATCGGGAGGGGCCAACGCCATCAACCAGCACCTGGACCGCGACATTGACCGGGAGATGCGTAGAACGCAGGCGCGGCCGGTGGCGGGGAACCGAGTGTCGCCGCGTTACGCCCTGGCGTTTGGTGTGGGGTTGAACGCTGCGGCGTTTGCGCTACTGGCGACGCTGGTGAATCCGTTGGCTGCCATTTTGACTCTGGCGGCCAGCCTGTTCTACGTGTTCGTCTATACGCTGTGGCTGAAACGAACGACGCCGAACAACATAGTGATCGGGGGCGCGGCCGGAGCGGTGCCGCCAATGGTCGGGTGGGTAGCCGTTACGGGCAGCCTGGACCTGCCGGCGGTGTACCTCTTCGCGATCGTATTTTTCTGGACTCCTCCGCACTTCTGGGCGCTGTCGCTGTTGATTCAGGGAGACTACGAGCAGGCAGGGGTGCCGATGTTGCCGGTGGTGTCTTCGAGAAGGCAGACGACCTTGCACATATTCCTTTATTCGATTGCGTTGACGGGTCTCACGTTGATGTTCGCGCTGTTACCGGAGGTCGGGTTGATATACCTGGCGTCGGCAGCGGCTTTGGGGGCGCCATTCATCTGGCTGGCCTGGCGGCTTTGGCGCGACGACACGCGGGGCCGGGCCAAGGCAACGTACCTGTACTCGCTGGCGTACCTGGCGCTGTTATTCGTGGCGGTGATGGTGGACAGCGTGGTAAGGTCTAATCTGACGGTAGCGATTTAGTATCCAATAGTTGATCGAGGTGGTGGGTTATGACCACTCACAAGACCACCACGATAGTTGGCAAGGGCGGGAAGATAGTTCTGGAAGATGTTCCCTTCACGGAAGGGGTTGAGGTTGAGGTGACGGTGGCGACCACGACCGAGGACGACCGGCCGTGGCCGCCGGAGTTCCCATTAGAGGGTACGGTCATACGATACGATGATCCATTTGAGCCGGCCTGTCCCCCTGAGGAGTGGGAAGCCCTCAATTGATCGTACTCGACACCCATGTTTGGCCCTGGTGGGAAAACCGAACGGGGCAATTGACGGCATCCCAGCGCGAAATCATCGAAGCTGAGAACCTGTCAGGTACGATTGGCATCAGAGTTATCTCTTGCTGGGCATTATCCATGTTGACGATGAAGGGACGGGTGGAATTAGGCGTGAATGCTCTTACCTGGATGCGGACCGCGCTCGACCGTCCGGCGGTGGAATTGGTGCGGCTAAATCCGGTAATCGTGGTGCGGGCGTATAGTCTCCCGGAGCCATTCCATCCAGATCCTGCGGACCGCCTGATCGTCGCGACTGCGATCGAAAACGGGTGCGCGCTGGTCACTTCAGATCGGCGGATATTGGACCACCTAAGAGTTGTGACCGTACACTGATTGGCGAATATTTTGCCTCGCCTAGCATTGCGTGCGGTGGTTGATGTCAAATTGACAGGCATAGGGGCGTATGCTATGGTTACCGCCGCTAGTGAAATTTTGCACATACGGCGAGCCGCTAAGAATTCGCCGTATCCGGGGGTTCACGATGGGGCTGCTGCCCTTCTCTGAGAAAGACTCACCGAACAACTCCAAAACGGCAATTAATCAAAGGCCAAACCGTGGCACTTCGGTGAGCAGCCCCTCCGATTCCCACCCTCGTCGCACCAACCGGCGTTCGCTGGTTGCTTTGTTACTGCTTGGCGCGTTCCTGGCGCTGGCTGCCATCGGATGCGACGCCGACGCGCATCAATCCACGTTTGGCGTGAACGGTCCGGTGGCCAGGGAGCAACTACTTCTCTTTAATGTGTTGCTCTGGACTATGGTGGCCGTGTTCGTCCTTGTGGAGGGCGCTCTGCTGTACGCGGCCATCCGGTACCGCCGCAAGCCCGGGGATCCGCTGCCGCCACAGACCCATGGACACACCCCGCTGGAGATAGCGTGGACCATCGTTCCGACGATCCTGATTCTGGGTCTGGGTATTTGGTCCGTGATTGTGCTTTTCAAGTTGGAACCGGGCGCAGCGGTCGCGTTGGCACGGGAGGCAGGCAAAGAACCGCTGCACGTTGAGGCAGTGGGACACCAGTGGTGGTGGGAGTTCCGGTACGAAGACGCCAAGCCCGACGTTGAGGGCGCGGAGTTGATCACCACCGCAAACGAGATGCGGATTCCGGTGGACCGCCCGGTTATCATGACGCTGAAGAGCGACGACGTGATTCACAGCTTCTGGATTCCCAAACTGGCGGGCAAGCAGGACGTGGTGCCAACCAAGGACAACCAGATGTGGTTCCTGGCGGAGGACGCCGGCATGTACTATGGGCAATGCGCCGAGTTCTGCGGCACAGCTCACGCTCAGATGAAGTTCCGCGTCCACGCGCTGCCCGATGTGGAGTACGACGCGTGGGTAGATGGATGGGGGGCCCCTGTGGACTTGTCGCAAGCCGACAATCCGGCGGCGGCTCAAAGCGGGCAGTTGGTTTTCCTGGGAGCCGGGCAGTGTGTTACGTGCCATACGGTCGGCGCTGCTGACGCGGTAGATGAGGTCGGGGAGGGCGTGCAGCACGCCAGGATGGAGACGTACATCGCTTACACCGAGTGGCAGAAGAAGTCTGCCGAGGAACGGCTGGAGGACGTGCGCACTGGCAACGAACCGCCGACGGCGTTTGCCGCTCCGAATCTGACGGACCTGGGAGCGCGCACCACGATTGGGTCCGGCCTGGTTGACCTGAACCGGGAAACCCTGCGCCAGTGGATCCGCGATCCTGACGCCATCAAACCGGGCAACCGGATGTCGGAGCTGGCGGCGATCTACCAGACGAGAATCGACCACCGGGCGGACCTGACAGAGGACGAACTGAGCGACTTGGTGGAATACCTGATGGCCCAGAAATAGGCGTGGGTTACAATAATCAAGGAACAAAGGAACACCGCTAACGCATGGCCACGGCCTTTAGGACCGCGCTGAAGCGGAGGGATTAAAGCGATGGTAACCATCACCGGCGTGATACCCCGGCCGACTACGTATACCGGTTTGTGGAGCTGGTTGACCACGGTCGACCACAAACGAATCGGCGCGTTGTACGGGTTCTCCGCGTTCTTCTTCTTCATCATCGGCGGTATAGAAGCCGGGATCATGCGCATGCAGTTGGTCACGTCGGACGCGTCGATGGTGTCGGCGGACTGGTTCAATGCGATGTTCACGATGCACGGCACGACCATGATTTTCATGGTGATCATGCCGTTCGGCGCGACGTTCTTCAACTTCCTGATACCGCTAATGATTGGCGCGCGGGACGTTGCATTCCCCCGCTTGAATGCCTTTTCCTACTGGACATTCCTGTTCGGCGCGCTATTGATGCACGGGGGCTTCCTGATCGGGCAGGTGCCTGACGCCGGATGGTTCTCCTACGCGAACCTGACGGCGGCGCCATTCAGCGCTTCCAAGGGGCTGGACTTCTGGGCGCTGAGCCTGCAGGTGCTGGGTATCGCCTCGTTGGCAGCGGGTTTCAACTTCGTAGTTACGATCATAAACATGCGGGCGCCGGGCATGTCGCTGATGCGGATGCCGGTTTTCGTGTGGATGACGCTGGTGACGAGCATATTGCTGGTGCTGGCTTTTCCCATTATCACCGTTGCCCTGATCGAGTTGACCGCAGACCGGCAGTTCGGCGCCAACTTCTTCAACACCGCCGCTGGCGGCGACCCGATCCTGTGGCAGCACCTGTTCTGGCTCTTCGGACACCCCGAGGTGTACATCCTGATCCTGCCGGCGATGGGCGTGGTCTCGGAGATCATACCGACGTTCAGTCGTAAGCCGCTGTTCGGTTACCCGGTGGTGGTTTTCTCCGGCATCGTCATCGCCATCATGAGTTGGGCGGTCTGGAGCCACCACATGTTCACGGTGGGCCTGGGTCCTATTGCAAACTCCGTGTTCACGATTACTACGATGCTGATCGCGGTGCCCACCGGCGTGAAGATCTTCAACTGGATCGGCACCATGTGGCAGGGTTCCATCGATTTGAGGACGCCGATGCTGATGGCGATCGGGTTCGTGGCGTTGTTCATCGTGGGCGGGCTATCCGGAGTGTCGCACGCGGTATCGCCGTCCGACTTCCAACAGCAGGACACCTATTACATCGTTGCGCACATCCATTACGTGCTGTTCGGTGGCGCGATATTCGGGATCTTCGCGGGCATCTATTACTGGTACCCGAAGATCACCGGGAAGATGTACGACGAGATGTTGGGCAAGATACATTTCTGGTTGATGTTCATTGGCATGAACCTGACGTTCTTCCCCATGCACTACGCCGGATTGAACGGAATGCCGCGCCGCATCTACACGTACGCGGAGGGGTTTGGCTGGGAAGGGATGAACCTGCTGGCGACCATCGGGTACTTTGTGATCGTCATCAGCATCCTGGTGTTCATCCACAACTTCTTCCGGAGCATCAAGAAGGGAGAAGAGGCGGGGCACGATCCCTGGGACGCGCCCACGCTGGAGTGGAGCATCTCGTCGCCTCCGCCGGTGTACAACTTCGCGGAAATACCGGTGGTGAGGGGCCAGGATGCCTACTGGATCACCAAGCGCGAGGCTGCCGCTCGGGGCGAGACTGTCCAGGGCGAGCCTCACATCGATCCCTCGACCGTTCACCTACCCAGTCCGTCGTATTGGCCGCTGGTAACGTCCTTCGGCGTGGTCTGGCTGGCCGGCGGGTTCCTGATCGATGTGGGCTGGGACTACATCCGGTTCCCGGTGAGCATCATCGGTGGCCTGATTACGGTCATCGGCGTGATTGCCTGGTCGAACGAACCGCCGGCGGCGGAGCATCACGAAGCCGAAGGGCATCACTGATCCCTGACCGCATCCGCCCGGAACCGTTTGTGGCTACGCTCTAAACCGTTGCAAGCAGGAGGCGCCCGTTGGCCCACGTAGATACCACCCACGCTCCGCCGGAACACGAACCGGCGGCGCACCCTCCCGCTCACGAGGAGGAGACCACTACCGGAATCACCCACCGGAAACTCCTGATGTGGGTCTTCCTGGGTTCGGACTGCCTGTTCTTCGGTTCCCTGATTGCCACCTACATGGTGTACCGGGGCCAGAGCATCGTAGGGCCGTACCCGAAGGACATCATCGACGTTCCGATAACGACCGTCAGCACGTTCGTCTTGCTGATGAGCTCGTTCGCCATGGTGATGGGGGTCGCGGCGGCCCGTAACGGTAACCAGAAACGCCTCATTCAATGGTTGATAGCGACCATCATTTTGGGCGGGACGTTCATCGGATTCCAGGTTTATGAGTTCAATCTCTTCCGCGTTGAAGGGTTGCGGTACGAGACCAACCTTTTCAGCAGCACTTTCTTCACTCTGACTGGGTTCCACGGAGCACACGTTACGCTGGGTCTGTTCTGGCTGCTATGCCTGACGATCATCGCGTGGCGCAATCCCGCCGGGAGGCCGTCCGGTGAGGATGTGGACATCGCCGGTTTGTACTGGCACTTCGTTGATATCGTCTGGATCGTGATTTTCACCCTGCTGTACCTGATCGGCGGCTTCGACGCGGGTCCCGATGTGCCGCATGCCGCGGCGCAGGGGTGGCAATGGATCAGCGGCGCGATCATGTAGATCGGCTTTGAACCCTGGTACGACACAAGGTTTAGAGGTTCCGAGGAGGCACCCACGCGATGAGCAGTAACCCCGGACACGAAGGCGCCCTGCCCCACGAAGAGCACGGCGGACACGAAGATCCCGGCATTGGGCGGTTCTTCTTCGGGCGCGTTCCGGAGGGAGTGCATGGCGGCCTGAAACAGTACGGCATACTGGCGATCTTCCTAGGGATCGTTACGCTGGTCGAGTTCCTGATCATCGTTCCGGAGGGTCTGCAAGGCTCCGGCGTCGTGATTGCGCCGCTGGTGATCCTGTCGGTGATCAAGTTCTTCTGCGTGGTGGCGTTCTTCATGCACCTGAAGTTCGAACACGAGCTGCTCTGGCAGATATTCGTGGCGGGACTGGTGCTGGGATTGATTGTCGCGCTGGCGCTGGTGTTGCTGTTCGGCGTTTTCCGGCCGACACCGAGGGCGTTCTCGGAGAACAGGCAGGAACCCTTTGTGCATCATGCGGCTGAGGAAGAGCACCACTATGAGCCGCTGGTGATTCCGGAACCATGCAAGGTTGGGGAATGCCCGCAGCCGGCGCCGCCGGGCGGCGCGGCAACCGCGGCTTCATCGCCCGGGCAGGCGTTGTTCGTTGGCGCCGCAGCCTGCGCGTCTTGTCACACGATCACCGGCGTTGCGCAGGGTGTGCTGGGTCCGCCGCTGGACGGGATAGGATCCGCCGCCGCCAACCGGATTCCGGGTTATTCGGCAGAGGAGTACATTCGGGAATCCATCCTGGAGCCAGACAAGTACGCGGCCGGAACCGCGGATGGACTTGACCAGGATTATGACGGCAACCTGATGCTGTCCACCATGGCCGGCGTGCTGCCCGCGCTATCCGATGAGGACATAGACACCCTGGTGGAATACCTGTTGAGCTTGCAGTAGGCAGCCCGATGCGCCGCACGACGCTGGCGCTGGTAGCCCTGTTAGGCATTGTCGCCGCCGTTGTCGGATGCAACGGCGGCGATTCGAGTCCCGTGTCTCCCACGGCACCACCGCCGGCCCCTGCAGAAACAGCGCAAATGCGACCCACGGCCGGGGCAGCGGCGGTTGTCAATGCGGAGACTATTGCGGCGGGGCGTGAGTTGTTCGTGGGCGGCGGGGGTTGTTCAGCATGTCACGCCATTGAGGGTGTTGCGCAGGGGGTGCTCGGGCCTGATCTGAACGGCATTGCGGCGGTGGCTGAGGGTCGCATAGCCGGTTATAACGCAGAGCAATACCTGCGGGAGTCCATCGTCGATTCCTGCGCCTACACGGTGGAAGGGACTGATTGCAACCTGATGTCGAACGTGATGAACCCCATCGTCTTGTCAAACTCGGACGTGGATGCGCTGGTGGCATTCCTGTTGCAACAAAGGTAATATTCGGACATTAGCAATCCCAACGATGGAGGACGCCGCCATGCTGGTTGACCTGATTCGCCTCACCGCCCCCGACGGAGTGGAACTGGACGGGGCCTTTTTTGAGCCATCTCCGGACGCCAAACCGCCCGGGCCGATAGACGCCGTCCTGTGCATCCATGGATCCGGGCGGGCCTTCTACACGGCGGCAACTGCCAACATGGCCAACGACCTGCGGAACCAGGGCTATGCTGCGCTGACGCTGAACACGCGGGGACACGACACGGTATGGGTGGACCGGCAGACCGGTGTCGCCGAAGGCAATGCCTACGAGATCCTGGACACGGGCCGGCAGGACCTTCGAGCGGGGCTCGACTACCTGTCCGGCCTCGGATACCGGCGCATTGGGATACTGGGCCACAGCATGGGGGCCGTTAAGGTCGCTTACTACGCTGCGGTTGAGAGCGATCCTCGCGTTGCGGCGGTGATTCCCGTTTCGCCGGTGCGGTTGTCGTGCTCCTATTACCTGGGATCAGAGGACGCCGAGGAGTTCCGGAACAACCTGGAGACCGCAGACCGGATGGAGGCGGAAGGCCGGGCTCTGGACCTGTTCTACGTGGACTTTCCGATCAAGGAGATGTTCTCAGCGGCGGCGTACCTGGACAAGCACGGTCCGTTGGAGCGGTATAACATAATCCAGCACGCGCCGAATATCCGGGTGCCGTTGTTCGTGCTGTCGGGCTCGCTGGAAACACATACGCGACTGCTGGACGTGCCGCAGGATATGATCACTGCTGCCGTGAACAGTCCGCGCGCCGAGTACCGGGTGCTGGAGGGCGGGAATCACTCGCTGACGAACATGATGCCTGAGGCCGGCGAGGCGGTGTTGAACTGGTTAGGATCGCTGTCCGCCGTGGGCGCATCGGCGGTGGCGGCTGACTAACGGCGATGTCGGATGTGGCGCGGGAGCCGATTGACCTCGTTCCAATCGGTTACGTGCGGAGCCGCTTTACGAGTTACGCGCCGTCGGACGAGATGCGTAGCGAACCGTCTGCGATAGTCGTATTTCCCGAGTTTGCGGACGGCTTGATGGGGCTAGAGCCCGGGGACCGGGTGCTGACGCTATTCGCTTTGCACCGGGCGGTCGCAAGAGGTTACGAGTTACAACTTCACCCGGGACACAACCCGGCAAACCCGATTCGTGGGGTGTTCGCGACGCGGAGCCAGTACCGGCCCAATTTTATTGCGGCCACTGTCGCGCGCATCGTGAGGGTACGCGTGGATGAAGTGAGCGGCGAGGGCATCGTGGATGTGACGGAACTGGACGCGCAGGACGGATCGCCGGTGATCGACATCAAGCGACACTCCTCGGCGTTTGATGAGGGTGTGTCGCCGGGTTAGGTTTTTTGACACCGCCGGGGCGTTCGGATACCATCCTTCGCGGTGTCGCGTGCGCTGGCTGGAATCACTCCGGACCAGACCGATGGACACGCGGACGTTACAGTTACTATGCCCATTTACGAATACCGCTGCCAGGCCTGCCACCGGGTCAGCAGCTTCTTTTTCAAGGTGGCGTCGGCAGCGCGGGCCGTGAACTGCTCCCACTGCGGGGGCGGTGGGATGGAGCGGATTATGTCATCGTTTTCCCAGGGGCGCACCGAGGCTGACGAATACCGGAACCTAGATCCGCGCTACTACAAAATGGTGGACGACGCGCTGGGCAAAGCGTCTCCCGGATCGGACCCTGACCACTACCTGCGCCAGATGGCACCCTTCTCCTCCGCTGAAAAGAGCGGCGATCCTTATTTCAATGAATAGGGCCGGCGTTACGCCGGCCGTTTGTCCCGGGAGACTAGATCTGAATGGCTGATGACGCTATCGCATTTCCCTCGCTGGCCTGGTTTGAGGCCCTGCGCGGTTTGGTCAACGAGGACCCTGGTTATCGCCAGTTCGGCACTGTGGACGCCGATATGGGCGTGAAAGTAGCCGACGAGGTTTACGTAATCACGTTTGAGGCATTCCAGTGCAAGTCGGTACGGACCGGCACCGAGTACGATCTGATCAATGTTGATTTCTTCGTCGAAATGGAGCCGGATGCCTGGCGGACGATGCTGGAAAACATCAAGGACAACGGTGGAGCCGAGGCGGGCCAGACCCTGGTAAGCCTGGACATGATCCACGAGATTTCCAACAACGCCACCGGCGACCAACTGCGGGCGGACCTTTTTTTCAGGTACAACCAGAGCCTGCAGCATTTTTTTGACCTGTCGGCCAATCTGGATACCACGTTTGCAGACTGAAGGGGACAATTGATGACTACCGCCACTGTTCAAGAGCAAGTCGGGATGGACCCGGCAGCCGTTGAGGAACTGGAGAAGCTGTTTTACCAGCAAATTGACAGGGGCTTGCATCCCGGCGCAGGGCTGGCCGTCTACCGGCACGGCAAGCTCGCGGTGGACATCTGGGGCGGGCTGGCCGACGATGCGGCCGGCACGCCGGTTGACGGCGATACGATGTTCATCCTGTACTCATCCACCAAGCCATTGGCGGCGGCGTGTCTGCATATACTGTGGGAACGGGGCCAACTGGATTGGGACGACACGGTGGCCCAGTACTGGCCCGGGTTTGCCAAGCACAACAAGGGCGGGGTGACCATCCGGCATATCCTGACGCACCGGGGCGGGTTTCCGGAGACGCCACCGGAGCTATCCTGGGAACGCTGGCAGGACTGGGACTACGTGGTCAAGTGCATGGAGGACATCATCCCCGATTACCCGGCCGGGCAGATCATGGCGTATCACCCGCGCAATTTCGGGTGGGTGATCGGCGAGTTGGTGCAGCGGATCGATGGGCGGCACATCGGCGTGTTCCTGCGGGATGAGATATTGGATCCCCTGGGTATCGTTGACGGGTACGTGGGTCTGCCGTCGGAACTGGAGCATCGAGTGTCCCGCATCCATGCGATGGAGGACTGCGACCGACCCGGCATGATCCGTCCGTACAACCGGCCCGAGGTTCACCAGGCCGTGCATCCTGCCGGCGGGGGTATCTTTGCCGCTCGGGGGCTGGCGCGGTTCTACGCGATGTTGGGGAACGGCGGGGAACTCGATGGTGTGCGCGTCATGAAACCGGAAACGGTGGCGGAGGGTACGCGGCTGCAGTTGGAGGCCAACGACTTCTCGCTGGGCACGCGGATGCGTCGTTCGCTGGGGTTGGTGCTGGACGACAACCGGATGGGAGTCACACCCACCAACGGCGTCGGAACGTTTGGGCACGGCGGCGCGGGTACGTCGGTCGGCTGGGCGGACCAGTCGATGGGTCTGGCAGTGGCATACATCACCAACGGCTTCCGGGCGAGCGCGACGAACAATCCACGATTGGCGGCGATTTCGCGGGCGGTGCGGGCGGCGTGCCGGTAGCCGATGGCTGACATCATTTACCATTTGGCGTTTCGCTCGGACTGGGAGGCGGGGTTGGCGGCCGGCGAATACGTGGCACCCTCGCTGGCTGAGGAGGGGTTCATTCACGCCAGCGGCGATGAGGAGCAGATGCTGAGGGTTGCGGCGCGGCTGTTTGCGGGGCGCGAGGACCTGCTGGCGCTGGACGTGGACACGGAGCGACTGGGTGAAGACTCGCCGGTCATCAGGGAGCCCGCGCGGTCGGGAGAGATTTATCCGCACGTGTATGGGCCGATCAATCCGGATGCCGTAGTACGTGTGCGGGCGTTGATTCCTGAAGTTGCTGACCCGCGCATTTTCACGTTGGCCGATACTGATTGAGTTGGCGTAGCGCCGCGTATCCTTTACTCCGAAGAGCAACTGGCGACTATCAGGGGAGTAATCTCTTCCCTGCCAGCTTTGGATCCGTTCAGCATCTCCCTGCGGGACGAGGCGGTTGCGCGGGGTGATTGTCCCCAACGGTTATGGCCTCTGTGGCCTTTGGCGCGAACGGACGTAGATCTGTGGCGTCTGCTCATCGAGGACGACAAGCTCGAGCGGTTTTCGGTGTACGGGCTGTTTCCCGGCGCGTATCCGGTTGTTTACGGGCCCGAATCGGACGGGGTCACTGTACGGTACGATGGGCGAACCCGCGGGCGGGTTGCGATTATCGGGGACGGGAACACCAGCGTCGTGATCAAACCGTGCCAGAGCAGCCGGGAGGCCGCGATTGCTGAGATCGCCGGCGGCCTGGGCGTTGGGCCGTTGCAGATGGCAACAATCGACGGGTTCTTGACCGAAGAGTTCGTGGGTGGTGAGTTCCTCACTGATCTTTCGGAGGAGAATGCTACCCCCGAACGTATGCGGTTGGTGGGCGAGTCATTAGCGGACGCGCTGTCGCGTCTGCATGAGGCCGGCGTGTGTTATAACGACGCGACGATTTCCGATCCCAACGGCCGCTCACACATCATCGTGCGTCCTGACGGGCGGATTAGGCTGATCGATTTTGGCGTGGCTTTGCTGCTGGACAGTCATCCAGAAGGGTTGACTTTTGAAGATGCCTGGAACGCGGCGCGCACCGACCCGATGTTTCGTCTATTCCGCCAGATGGCCGGCGGTGGAGATGACGACGCCCTGCGGAGATTCGTAGGGGATTACGGGCGGCGCTTGGCGGGTCAATCGGTGACGGAAATTCAGTCGCGGGATTGGCGGATTGCGGAGGAAGGGGCAGCGGCGATTGTGGGCCGTTTTGGCGAGGTGGTTGGGGATGCACTACGGGAAGGATTGGCGCGCGGACGTTAGAGGCAAGGGAATGACCGGCTCGGATCCTGATCTCTTGATCGTGCTTGGTCACCCTCACCCTAGCCCTCTCCCATCGAGGGAGAGGGGATTTGGCGCTTTAGCACCTACCTTCTTCCAGCGAAGGAGAGGGGATTTGGCACTTTGACACCTACCCTCTTCCAGCGAGGGAGAGGGGATTTGGGCGATTCGGATGATCCGCAGTTAGGGAACGCTCACGGTGGACATCGACGGGGTGGCGGCTTACTATGCCTCCATTGATTTATTCAGACATGTGAAGGAGATTCGTTATGCAGACCAGGCAGATGACCGCCAGCGCGTCCCGACTTATGGTGGAACAGCTCGTGGCGTCGGGCGTCAAGTATGTGTTCAACAATTCCGGCTCCCGCGAGGCGCTGTTCTTTGATGCTCTGCACGCGCGCTCCGACATCCACGGCATCCTGGGCCTGCACGAGGGCGCGGTGACCGCCATGGCCGGTGGGTACACGCAGGGCAGTCTTACTCCCGGCGTGATGGTGGTGCACCTGGGCGCCGGGCTGGCGCAGGCGATGGGGCAGTTGATCAACATCTGGACGGGAAGCCTGCCCGTGGTGGTGATCACGTTCGCGGGCGACACGGGCAGCTTCGCCGGCAAGATCAGCCTGGACGTGAGCCACAACGCCGGTCCGACCGCCATCGCCGCGCCCATGATGAAAGCCAACTGGACGGTGATCGAGCCGGAGGGATTGCCCGCCGCTGTGGAGCGTGCGTTGCGGGTCGCGATGACGCCGCCAGTGGGGCCGGTACACCTCGCCGTGTACGACCGGCTGTTGGGGCCCCAAGAACACACCGCCAACATCATCGATGGCGGCATCCCCGAGTTCCGCGCCGGTTACCCGTCGGATTCGGACGTGGAGGCAATCGCAAGCGCCTTGCGGGATGCTCAGCGGCCGATGATGTATGTGGGCGATGGGATCTGGAAGAGCGGAGCAATTGCCGAGGTGACCGCACTGGCCGAACGATTCGGCGTGCCGGTGGTGGGTGATCCTCGGGCGTTTCCGATCAAGCACCCGCTGCATGCCGGCGGGCGGCGGCTCGAGCAGGCCGGCGACATCGACCCCGACCTGATCCTGTGTGTTGGTGTGACGCACAACGGAGCCGGCAACGCCAGCGACTACACGGCGTTGTTCAACGCCCAGCGCACCATCGCCATCGGAGCGGACGCTGAGAACCTGGAGAACATCCCTGGCCTGGATTTGGCCGTGCTGGCCGACGAGAAGCGCACCGCGCAAAGCCTGCTGGACGCGACCAGTGGAGATGACATGTCGGACCGGCGTGGTTGGGCTCGTGAGGAGGTGGCATCGCTGCGGGCCCGCACTCGCGCCAACGCCCAGAACATTCCGGCTCAGGAGGGACGGGTACGCCCGGTGGTTTTGGGCGATGCGCTGGACGCGGCGTTGGAGCGTCGCGGCGGGGGCCTAGTGACCATTGAGCAGTTCGCCGTGGCGCAGGACATATTGGACAATACGGGCGATGCCGGCAACAACCAGTACATCCGTCCCGCCGGTGGGTCAGAAGGGTACGGAGCGGGGGCGGCCATCGGGGCCAAGCTGGGCGCACCAGATAAGCCGGTGGTCGGCCTGGTGGGCGATGGGTCGCTTTACTACTCCGATCACGCATTGTGGACGGCGGCGAGCCACAGCGTGCCGGTGATGTACGTGATCTCCAACAACGGCGCGTACGGTATCGTGGCCAACTCGTGGTACAACGCCGGCGCGCAGATGAAAGACACCGGCGAGTATCGCGGCGTTGTGCTGGACAACATCGATCCGGTCAAGCTGGCCGAGGGTTACGGCGTGGAGGCGGCAGACGCCACCGACGAGGCAACCATCGGCGAGGCGATAGAGCGCGGGCTGCGTGTGGTTGAGGACGAAAAGCGTCCCTTCCTGCTCAATGTTCACCTGCCGCTGGGGCTGCCGCCGGGAGGCCAGCCGGGTCAGATCTACAGCCTGAGCGGAGAGATTGGGTAAGCGGTACTAAGGATTGGGTTCGCAGGCTTTGCAATAAGGAGATGGGAAGTGGGCTGTTTCAGGAATTTCCATCTAAAACAGTCCACTTTTACTGCGTGTATAATGATTTGACAGGCTACGGAGCCGGTAATACACTCGCGCCTACGCCTAAGGAGGATATTACCCATGGAGGTTCGCACTAGAAAATTGGACGATGACCTGACCGTACGCATTCCAAGCGACTTTGCAACCGAACTCGGTTTGGGTCCAGACTCACCGGTTGATGTGTCTATCTTGGGTGCTTCAATCATCATCTGTCCAACCAAAACGCGTCGCATGCGATTGGACGATCTGTTGGCAGGGGTGACTGAAGACAACCGACACGGTGAAGTTGACACAGGGCCGGCAGTAGGTCGGGAAGTATGGTAATTCCCGACCCGGGTGTGCCCAAACGTGGGGATGCAATTATCATCAACTTCAATCCTCAATCGGGTTCGGAGCAGGCAGGGCGACGCCCTGCCCTTGTTTTGTCACCTAGCGCATATAACGACACAGTCGGCCTAGCGATTGTTTGTCCCATTACTAGTCAGGCGAAAGGTTACCCATTCGAAGTAGATATCCCACCTGGATTGAACGTCTTTGGGGTGGTCCTGGCTGACCACGTAAAGAGTTTGGACTGGAGGGCACGAAACGCTCATGTCGTATGTCCGCTACCCGCAAAAACGGTGAATGAGGTTCTTGAAAAACTCGACACGCTAATTGGACAGGTTCGCCGACCTTGAAAAACGACAGAGACGCCCGATTCCCCTTGAACGGAACCTTTATTTATGCCAACTCGCTTGCTATGATGGTGCAACTCAAAATCGAATTCGTTGTGGAAATAGGAGGAGATTATGGGTTATACACCGAGAAGTCTGGGACACGTCAATATCTTCGTCCGCAATGCGGAACGCTCACGCGAGTGGTATGAGGACCTGCTGGGCTTGCACACGTATGGGTTCTTTCCCGGGCGCGCCGCCTTTATGTCCGCCGACCTGGGGAACTCGCACGAGATCGCGCTGACGCAGGTGGGTGAGGACGCGTTGGGGCCGCAGGGCGGGCAGGTGGGCCTGAACCACATGGCCTGGTACATGGAGACCTTGGACGACCTTGCCGAACTGTATCATCGCGTCAAGGAGAAGGGCATTCAGATTGACCGAGTGTCCGACCACGGGCATGCCATTGGCATCTACATCCGCGACCCCGATGGGAACGGCATTGAGCTCTCGTATGAGATGCCGCGCGAGCAGTGGGGCCACGATGAGAGTGGCTACATGATCGGCGGGACCGAGAAGGGTCGAATGCCGGGACCGTGGGATGAGGAATTGGCGGCCCAAGCAGCGTTGGTGGGCGCGGCGCACTAGCTCCGTTCACAATAAGCACGCAAACGGGGCGGGTTTCAAACCCGCCCTTCGACATTGTTGACGATGGGGAACCCGCCATTGGAGCGGCGTCGCCATGCGCACTTAACCATCGCAGATCGCGAGAGCACGGTCCATAACCGGACCGAGATCCGCCTTAGCGCCGGGTCGATCAGGATTGTCCCGCCAAACGGTATCGAGATCGTTCAGGGTGATGTCGGGATGTTGTTCCGCCACCCATTGAGGCGCGAGGGGGTTCAATGCGTAGTACTGGCCCCTGATTTCCGCCCATATCGCACGCGGACCTTCGCAGTAAAGCGTTGCTTCCGTAGCATGGAACGGCCATTCGTCGGCGAATTCGGCGCTAGAGACCATGATCGGATCGTGCGCTCCACAGGCGACGAAGACCACAGTCGCAAGGGCGATGACGACGGTCCGATTGAACGGATCCATTTTGAGTCAAGTCCCAGTGGGCACCGTGCCGCACGCGCAGTCATCTGGTGAGGTTGCACACATCTATTTGAACTGGGGCATCACCTGTTCGCTGATGAGGCGCAGGGAGTTCTTGACGCGGTCGTAGGGAATGCGGCCGCCGTAGTTCACCTCCATGACCACGCCGGTGACTCCGAAGTCCTCCTGGTAGCCCTGGAACCGCTCGACGATCTCCTGGGGACTGCCGAAAACCACTCGTTGGCGCAGCACGTCCTCGTAAGGGGTTTGAGCCGTGCGGCGGATCCGCTCGGCAGTTTCCTCGCTGGCGGCGGTCTTGACCAACTCGCTGGCGGCGTACTGGATGGCGGACATGGCGCTGGCCTCAGGCTCCGCGTGCGCGCGTTCGGTGGTCTCGGCGCAATACACGGGTATGCGGATGGCAATGTCGGCGGTGTCGGTATGCCCGCTGTCGGCGCGAGCGGACAGGTAGGAGGCGAGGCGTTCCTGAAGCTGGGCCTTGCCGGTGTTGGCGCTGACGAAGATGGGATGGCCCAACCCACCGATGAGGGGGAAGGTGTCCTCCCCGGCCACGGCCACGCGCACCGGCGGATAAGGCTGCTGGAAGGGCTTGGGCACCACCGTTACGTCCTGATAGCTGTGGAACTCGCCGTCGTGGGAGAATTCGTCGCTGTTCCACGCCTTCATGATGATTTCCAGCGCTTCGAGGAAACGGGGGCGGCTTTCGGAATAGGGGACGTTGTAGCCCTCGTAATACTTGGTCAGGCCGCTGCGCCCGATTCCGAACTCGAACCGGCCCTTGCTGATGTGGTCGACGGTGGCGGCTTCCTCGGCGACGCGCAGGGGGTTGGTCAACGGCAGCACCTGCACTGCCAAGCCCGTGCGGATGCGCTGAGTGCGGGCAGCGATGGCGCTGGCGATTACCATTGGCGACGCGAGAACGGCGCGCTCGGGGCTGAAATGGTGCTCCGCCAGCCACACTGTGTCGAAACCCATTGCCTCGGCGTCGTCGATCTGGGTGAAGGACTCGTCAAAGGCCTCCGCCTGGGTCTTGTTTTCGCCGACGTGGAAGTCGGTGAACATACCGAAATTCATAGCGTCCTCCCTGGCGCGACGCAGCGCACGATATACCGGATTATAGAGTGTGGCTTCGGCTGCGTCATCAGCAGATCGGGAGTGGTCAGGGCATTTCGATGGTCGGTGTAAACCGGGTTGAGGGCACGGCTAGCGCGCCGGGGCGGGAAGGTCCCAGCGGAGGAATTTGTGGTAGCGTTCGCCGTCAATCCAGGGAAGCAGGTTGATGACGATGTCTTCAGGGTGAGGGACGTCACCCTGACGTCGGGCATTGTCCAGGCAGTGGCGGAGGTTACCGAAGGTGGGGAGGCGGCAGCCGGCTTTGACGAAGCGCTCGATGACGTCGGCCGGTTCGGGAGGTTGATCGGGATCCCAGTGGTTGGAGACGGCTTCGGCGATGCGTCGGAGCTTGATGATGGTGAGTTCGGTGGCGAACCTGCGCTTGAGGGCGTTGATGCGACGGCGGATTTGGGAAAGGGTCATGGATTACCTCGGCGGGGGGAATTTTCATGGATGAAGGGGATGTGCAGGATGGGGGATTGGGGTGGGATGGTGGAGATTTTGGCGAAATCCCGCTCATTCCCGCTCATTTCCGGTCATTTGAGTAGGGTGTTGGAGTGGGTTGTGGGGGCAAATGGGGGCGGATTGGGCGGGTTTGGGGGTGATATTGGTGGTTTTGGCGGGCGGGTGACAAGATTTGGGGGAGCGGCGTTTGGGGGTTTGGTGTTTGGATGTAGGCATTGGGACGGCTCGGGGGATGGCGGCGGGACAGATTTGAGGCGCCCGTTAACTATGGTAAAGATGGGTGAAGGGTGGGGGAAAGGGGGAAGTGTCATTGGCAGTGGGAAAGGGCAGCGAGAGGAGATTTCCTGGAGAATCGAAATGCCCTGAGGGAGTGGTGGGTGTAGCGGACTTTTCAAGGCCAACTCCGTGCTTTATCCTTGCCCGAGTTTGATGATTATGTACGACTAACACGGTGACAGGTGACGGTATGAAGTACGACGTTGTTGTTATCGGAGCGGGTTCCGGCGGATGCGTGGTGGCATCCCGGTTGGCTGAAGACCCGAACCGCTCGGTTCTGCTGCTGGAGGCCGGCCCCGATTATCCCGAGTACGAGCACTATCCCGACGATCTGAAGTACGGCTACAAGCCCGACGCTTCGGCCCAGGGCGCGCCGCACAACTGGACGTGGTGGGCGCAGGGTTCGCCGGAGCAGACCGAGATGTTGCCAGCGCCGCGAGGCAAGGTGGTTGGGGGCACCAGCGCGATCAACGGGCAGGTGCTGCTGCGCGGGGTGCCCGAGGACTACGACAGCTGGGCATCCGAAGGCAACGACGGCTGGGGATTCGTGGATGTGCTGCCGTATTTCCGCAAGATGGAAACGGACATGGACATTAGCGACGACTTTCATGGCTCCGAGGGGCCAATACCGGTGCGGAGGTTTGCGCGGGAGACGTGGCTGCCCTTCCAGCAGGCATTCGTGCAGTCCTGCCTTGAGGCGGGATATCCGGCAGACGAGGACATGAACCACCCCGATTCGGGCGGCGTTGGGCCGATCCCGATGAACAACCCTGAAGGCGTCCGGATGAGCACGGCGCTGACTTTCCTGCGGGAGGTGCGGCATCGGCTGAATCTGACGGTGCGGCCCAATGTGGTAGTGCGACGGATTTTGTTCGAGGATGGTTCGACAGGCTCACCACGAGCGGTGGGCGTTGAGGTGGAAAGCGGAGGCGAGGTGTTCCAGGTCGAGGCGGGACAGATCGTGCTGAGCGCGGGGGCGATGGCGTCGCCGCAGATCCTGATGCTGTCGGGCGTCGGGCCGGCCGACCACCTGCGAGAGATGGGTGTGCCCGTGGTTCACGAACTGCCGGGGGTGGGACAAAACCTGCGTGATCATCCCATCGTGGCGGTGATCTGCAAGGTGCGGGACGACCACGAGCAGGACCCGCTGGCACCGCGTACGCAGACGGCGCTGCGTTATACGGCTACAGGTTCGCCCGACCGCAACGATATGCAGATCACGGCGTCGTCGTTCTCAACGCCCATCGGCGGAGCGGATCCTTTCGAGCCAGGCGGCGTGCGGATCCAGTGCATCCTGGAACTGGCCGACGGGGCGGGCGAGGTGCGATTGTCCGCCAACGATCCTCACGTGCAACCGTCTCTGAACTACCGTTACCTTGAGCCGGAAAGGGACCGGGAACGGCTGCGGGAGGCGGTGCGCATCAGCGTGGCGCTGCTGGAGAACAACGCCTTCGGGCCTATAGTAGAGGAGATTCAACAGCCGGCGCCGGAGGACCTGGCGTCGGACGAGGCGTTGGACGACTGGATGCGGCGAACGGTGTTCAACACGACGCATGCGTCGGGCACGTGCAAGATGGGGCCGGCGAGTGATCCGATGGCAGTGGTCGATCCCAACCTGAACATCCACGGGTTGGAGAACATCAAAGTGGCGGACGCGTCCGTCATGCCCAACGTGATACGGGCCAACACCAACTGCACCACCATAATGATTGGCGAGCGGTGCGCCGACTGGGTCAAGTCGGGCCAGTAGAAGGCCTCTACATCGGTTCGTAGAGCGGGCGGGTTTCAAACCCGCCCCTACATTGTCGGCGGCGGCGCCAAAGGATTTGCAGATATGAAATGGGAATACCGAGTTGACAAAATGCCCATACGGTCGGGTGGTTTCGTGGGCAACGGGATGAACGTGGATGCGGTGAGCGAGGAGTTCATGAACGAGCAGGGCGCACTGGGCTGGGAACTGGTGTCGGCTATGCCGTTATTTGTCCCCCAGAACCCCACGGATTGCTTCGTGTACTACTACTGGAAACGGCGGGTAGAGGGGTAGGCCAACACGACCAATTTTCTTGACACTTGGCAACCCATTCCGTAGCATTGAGACACACAGTTGACGGAATGTGTCATGTCGCAAAAGGCATGATGACCAGTCTTTGAGAGGGGGTGAACCGATGGCTAATCGAGAAGACATCGCACTGATGGGCCATCTGATGCGGCGGGCCGCATTCGGCGGCAGCCACGATGAACTTCAGCAAATGGCGGAACGGGGTTACGAAGCGTCGGTCGATGACCTGCTCAATCCTGAGCGGTTCGATCCTGTGGACGACGACTTGCTTTTCCGTTATATGCCTGGCTACGAGGGGGCGTTGGGGCCGCCGCTGAACCAGGCCGAGTGGGTCTACCGCATGATCAACACCGAGCGGCCGCTGGAAGAGAAGATGGCGCTGTTCTGGCACCAGCTTTTCGCCACCGGCAACTCCAAGGTCGATAACCCGCCGGAACTGACGCAGCAGATCGCGATGTTCCGCCGCGTGGGCCTGGGCAAGTTCCGCGACATCCTGGTGGAACTGGCAAAAAATCCGGCCATGATTTTCTGGCTGGACAACAACGGCAACCACATGGGCGCCATCAACGAGAACTGGGGCCGCGAGTTGCTGGAACTGTTCTCCATGGGCGTCGGCAATTACTCAGAGGATGACATCAAGGAGGCGTCGCGGGCCTTTACTGGCTGGACCATCGGCCCGAAGATTCCGCGCAATCCGTTGGGTCGTTTCTACTGGAGCTTCGAGTACCGACCCGAGGACCATGACGACGGTGAAAAGACGTTCCTGGGGCACACCGGCAACTTCGACGGCCAGGACATCGTGGACATCGTGGCGAACCAACCGGCGACGGCGCGGTTCCTGTCCCGGCACCTGTACAACTTCTTCGTGGCCGACGAGCCGCAGGTTCCGAGCTGGAACATCACGCCGCCCAACGACCCCGACGCCATCGACCAATTGGTGGCGGCCTATGACGAGTCGGACGGCGACATACGGGCGATGCTGCGGACGCTGTTCAACTCGGACTTCTTCAAGGAAGCGCGGTTCAGCCGGGTCAAGAGTCCCGCCGAGTTGGTGATCAGCACGGCGCGGTTGGCGGGGAATTTCAGCGCGCCTCGTCCCGGCTTCAACTCGCTGGCGTTCGAGTGCGCCTACCAGGGGCAAGAGCTGTTGAATCCCCCCAGCGTGGAGAGTTGGCACACCGGCAGCGAGTGGATTGACGGCGGCGCGCTGGTGCGACGGGTCAACTTTGCCGCCGGATTGCTGGGCGATACTTCGCTGCCGGGCGTCAAGGCGATAGTGTCGAACCTGCAGAGCCGAGGAGCGTTGGGCGCCGATGACATGGTGGATGCATGCCTCGAGATGGTAGGTCCGCTGGAAGTTGGCGACCTCACGCGCGGCGAACTGCTGGACGAAGCCAGAGAGGGCGGCGAGTTGCGGTGGGATACAGAGGCAGACGTCGCAGAGTCCGAAAAACGAATTGGTGTGATGCTGGCTTTGATCGCCGCGTCCCGCGACTTCCAGTTTGCGTAAATATACCCTTCACCCTAACCCTCTCCCACAAGGGGAGAGGGGCGTATATGTAGTCGGGAGGAACAGAATGGCGACGACGAAGAAAGACCCGGTGGTGGTGGTGCTCCAGATGACAGGGGCCAACGACTACCTGAACACCATCATCCCCTACACCAACGAGCACTACTACGACGCTCGTCCCAAGGTGGGCATTCCGGCGGACCAGGTGCTGCCCATCGATGACCAGATTGGGTTCAATCCCAACATGGGGCCGATCAAGAAACTGTGGGATGACGGCAAGATGGCCATCATCCACGGCATTGGCTACGAGAACTCCCCGCGGTCGCACTTCCGCTCCATGGACATCTGGCACACCTGTGAGCCGGACATCGTGGGAACCGAGGGGTGGGCCGGCCGCGTGATCCGCGACTTGGATCCCAGGGGCGAGAATGTCCTGAAGGGCGTGAACTTCGGCCAGGGGCTGCCCAGGGCGCTGGCCCTGCGCGGCACGCCCGTGACGTCGGTGTCCAGCCTGGAGTCATACGGCGTGCTGTCTAGCGTACCGGGCGTGTCCGCTGAGGAAGAGCACAACAAGATCCTAGACCGATTCGCGCGGATGTATTCGCCCACCGTGGGCACGGGACCAACGATGGACTACCTGGGACAGACCGGCAGGGACGCGCTCAAGGGCGCGGACATCATCCGGAGCGCGCCGGAGCAGTACACCTCCACCGTCGAGTACGCCGATACGCCCATCGCCAAGTACCTGCGGGATATCGCGCAGGTTTACATGGCAGACCTGGGCACCCAGATGTTCTACACGCAGCACGGCAGCTTTGACTCGCACTTCAACCAGCCGCCTATGCACACCAAGCTGTGGATCGACATGTCCCGCGCCATCAGCGACTTCTTCGATGACCTGGCCGAGCATGACGCGGGGGACAACCTGATCATGGTGCTGTTCACCGAGTTCGGTCGGCGGGTCAAGGACAATGGCACCGGCACCGACCATGGGGCCGGCGGCGCTGCGTTCGTCATCGGCAACCAGGTCAAGGGCGGCCATTACAGCACCTACCCGTCCTTGCGGCCTGAGGACCTCACCCAGGGCGACCTTGAGCCCAACTATGACTTCCGTGGCCTGTACTCCACCGTGATCGAGAACTGGCTGGGTCTGGACGCCGTACCCATCGTCGGCGGCAACTTCGAGAAGCTGGACTTCGTGTAGGACGCCGACCGAGGGGATCAAGGAGGGCTACCATGCTTACCACAGTGGCCGCGGGCCGAGTCTTTGACTACAGTTACTGCATCGGGATGTACGGGATGTCCGGCCAGGGGTTCTGGTCTCCGCAAGACTTCGCGCTTGCCGACAACGAAACGGTGTACGTGATCAGCCGGGGAGCCGAGGAGTTGGGACAGCGCATCAGCAGGGTGACGCTGGATCACCAGTTCCTGGGACAGTTCGGAGCGTTTGGGCGCGGCGACGGGCAATTCGTCTGGCCTCGCTCGATCGCGCTAGACGACGAAGGTAATGTGTACGCCTCGGACGACTTCCTGAACCGCGTGTCGGTGTTCGATCCTGAAGGCGGGTTTGTCCGCAGTTGGGGAGATTCCGGCGACGGCGATGGCGAGTTGCATGGGCCGTGCGGTATGGCTTTTGACGCCGATGGCAGCGTGCTGGTGGTCGACAGCCAGAACCATCGCGTGCAGAAGTTCACCCACAAGGGCAAGCACATCAGCAGCTTTGGCAGCCATGGCGACGGCGACGGCGAGTTCAACCTCCCCTGGGGCCTGTGCGTGGACGACGCCGGCAACGTTTACGTCGCTGACTGGAAGAACAACCGAGTGCAGAAATTCGACGCGGACGGCAACTTCCTGCTGAAGTTTGAGGCGGCGCCCCGCTCCGGCGTGGGCGACCTGCACGGGCCGACGGGCGTCGCGGTTGACTCGGAAGGTGACGTTTACGTTACTGACTGGGGGAATCACCGTTTGCAGGTGTACGCGCCCGACGGACGGTTCATTACCTCGCTGGTGGGCGACGCGCAACAACCGTCGCCGTGGACCCAGACCTACATCGACGCCAACCCCGACATCGTCAAGGCGCGGCGTCGGGTGAACCTGGAGCCGGAGTGGCGGTTCCGTAGGCCGGTGTCAGTGCGCGTGGACGAGAACGACCGGATCTTCGTGCTGGAGGCCAACCGCCATCGCATCCAGGTGTACGACAAGGTCAAGGACTACGAGGAGCACCCGCTGAATCTGTGACGTTCGGCGCCATCCGAAATGCAATCAGGGGCGAATGATCATTCGCCCCTTTAGTTGGCCGTGTTTCCGTTGGGCTCGTTCCCGTTGGCTCGTTGGATGGCCAGTTCGGAGAGTTCCATCACGCGAGCGTGAAGTTCCTGGTTGCGTTGGTGTTCGGCCCGCAGCATCCCCATGATTTCTTCCCGTTCGGCTCGCAGTGCTTCACGTTCTTCTTCACGGGCTTTGCGTTCCTGTTCACGCAGATTACGTTCCTCTTCGCGTTCCAGATTTCGGGCCCTTTCGGCTTCTTGATTTCTCAGGAACTGCCAGACAGTGAAAAGCATGTCGAAGCCTCCGAAGAATCCCATCGCGGCGACAGCGGCGGCGGTGTTGATGATACCGGCCGTGACCGTGTCCGATACCATCCTCTCGTCGAGATTATACGCCCAAAGAGTAGTCGCTATCGCAGCGACACCGGCGGCCACGGCGGCAATCACGTAAACGGCAGCGATTGAAAGGAACAACTTGCTCATTGAGTCCGACAATGCAACATACACGCCGCGCATCTAACAATGGCCGCCATTGTACTCTGCGTACAGCGTCTCCGCGGCGCGGCGGCGGTATAATGCCGGTAAATCGAGGGTTGACAGTACCGTTTGTTCAGGGAGGAACGTCATGACGCAACAAGCAACGAAAATTGACGTGGGCCGCACCGCCGTGCTGATCATGGATTATCAACAGCGGATAGTCAATAACGTGGCATCAGAACCGGACGCGGTGGTTGGGAATGCGGCGAGGGTGCTGGATGGCGCTCGGGGAGCCGGCATCCCAGTGATTTACGTGGTGCATCGCGGCGGCCCTTTCGCAGAGTACGCGCCGGACGTGGAGTTGCACGAGGGCGTCGCTCCGGCGGAGGGGGAACTGGTCATCACCAAGGTACGCCCTGGGCCGTTTTCCACAACGGCCCTCGATGTCACCCTGCGCGAGATGGGACGGGACAACCTGGTGATCATGGGTGTCGCCACCAGCGGATGCGTGCTGTCGTCGGTGCGTTGGGCGGTGGACATAAACTATTCGTTCATCGTGGTATCCGATGCCTGCTCCGATGGAGATCCCGAGGTACATCGGGTGCTCACCGAGAAGGTGTATCCACGCCAGGGCACGGTAATGACGACAGACGAATTTTTGAGTGGATTGTAAGGGCGAATGATTATTCGCCCCTACGCGGGTGAATCGCGCTTTTAGATTTTGTCCAGGAGCAATCGCATGAAGTACGACGTTATCGTAATCGGCGCCGGTTCGGCCGGCGGGACGATGGCCACGCGCTTGTCCGAAGACCCCGACCGATCGGTGCTGCTGTTGGAAGCGGGGCCGGACTACCCTGATCTGGAGCAGACGCCCGACGACCTGAAGTTTGGGTACGCTCCCCGCGCATCGGAGATGGGCGCACCCCATAACTGGTCATTCGTGGGTACTGGCACGCCGAGGCAGACGGAACCCGTCAACGTGCCGCGGGGCCGCGTGGTGGGTGGCACCAGCGCCATCAACGGGCAGGTTTTCCTGCGCGGCGTACCTGAGGATTACGACAACTGGGCGTCGTGGGGCAACGACGAGTGGAGCTACATCAACGTCCTGCCGTATTTCCGTAGGCAAGAGACCGACACGGACATCAACGACGACTTCCACGGCTTCGACGGACCAATCCCGGTTCGACGTCACCGGCGTGAGAATTGGCTGCCGTTGCAGGAAGCCTTCCACAACGCCTGCACCGACATCGGGTACGCGGAAGTTTACGACCACAACCATCCCGATTCGACGGGCGTTGGGCCGTTCCCGATGAACAATCCCAACGGGGTTCGGATGAGCACCGCGCTGACGTACGTGAACCCCAACCGGCACCGGCTCAACCTGACGATTCGGGCCAACGTGCGGGTGCGGCGCATCCTGTTTGAGGATGGGTCGACGGGATCGCCCGGTTCGACAGGCTCACCGCGAGCGGTAGGCGTTGAGGTGGAGAGCGGAGGCGAGACGTTCCACATCGAGGCGGAGCAGATTGTCCTGTGCGCCGGCGCCATCGCGTCGCCGCAGCTGCTATTGCTATCGGGAGTCGGGCCGTCGGCCGAGTTGAGGGACCTGGGGATACCGGTGGTCAAGGATCTGCCCGGGGTGGGAAAAAATTTGCGCGACCATCCGCTGGTTCCGGTGCGGGTGAAAGTGAAGGAGGGTTTCCCGCTCGATCCCGATGCGCCGCGCATCCAAACGGTGCTGCGGTACACGGCCGGCGGGTCCGATGCGCGGAACGACATGCAGATTTTCCCGTCGTCTTTCTCCACGCCATTGGGCGGCGATCCCTTCGACAACGAGGGCATCCGCCTCACCTGCATGATGGAGTTGGCGGAGAGCGCGGGAGAGCTCACGCTGCAAACCACTGACCCCGACGTGCAGCCGCACATCGATTGCCGGTACCTGGAAGCTGACTGGGACCGGGAACGGATGCGCGAGGCGGTACGCATAGTGCTGCGCCTACTGGATCATGAGCAGTTCGGCGGAATCTACGACGGGCTGATTTCGCCGACCGCGGAAGACCTGGTCTCGGACGAGGCGCTGGACGACTGGATGCTTCGGGAAGTGTGCATCGGCCAGCATCTTTCCGGCACCTGCAAAATGGGGCCGGACAGCGATGCGATGGCAGTGGTGGACCAGTATTGTCGCGTGCATGGGATCGAAAATCTGCGGGTGGCGGACGCATCCGTAATGCCCGACGTCATTCGCGCCAACACCAACTGCACGACGATTATGATCGGCGAGCGGGTCGCCGAATGGATTCGGACCAGCCAGTAGCTGGATCTTCCCAGGTGTTTCCGAGCCATCTGGGGATACCCCGATGCGTTTGAACTACGGCTTCCGAAAGCTGTCCGGCGATATCTTCGGAGGGGTGACCACGGCGGCGACCGTGTTGCCGATGGCCCTGGCGTACGGCGTGGCCACTGGGCTGGGGGCCATCGCCGGCATGTACGGCGCCATCGTAGTTGGCTTCTGCACGTCTGTGTTCGGAGGAACGCCGGCTCGAATAGCTTACCCTGCCGCGGCGATGGCGGTGGCGATGATGGTGGTGCTGGCCGAACACGCCGACACCGTGTCCGAGGCGTTGACCATTGTGATGTTGGCCGGGCTGATGCAGGTTGCCCTGGGCATCCTGCGGATTGGTCGATTCATAACCTACACGCCGTATTCCATGATCGCGGGATTCACTTCCGGCATCGGCGTGATCATCATCATCATTCAAACACTGCCCTTCTTGGGGGCAGCGCCTGAACCGGGCGGGCTCTTCGGTATTTTTCGCGCATGGCCGTCGGCGGCGTTGGCGGCCAACCTTCACGCGGTCGCAGTAGGGCTGACGTCTCTGGCGATCTGCGTGCTTTGGCCCCGACAACTGGGGCGGTTCGTGCCGGGGCCCCTGCCAGCGCTGGTGATCGGAACCGTGATGGCAATGTTTTGGCTGAAAGACGCTCCGGTCATCGGCACACTCCCGCAGGGTTTCCCCTTGCTGCATCTGCCGGAGCCGACACTCGACGTGCTGTTGCACGCGGTGCAGCCGGCGTTAACGCTGGCGTTGATAGGCTCGGTCAACGGCATGGTGGCCTCGCTGGTGGCGGATTCGCTGACCCGCACCCGGCACAAACCGAATCAGGAACTTGTGGGCCAGGGCATCGGCAACGTGGCAGCGGGATTGTTGGGGGCACTGCCCGGAGCCGGGGCAGCGACTGGAACCACTGTCAACATACGAGCCGGGGGCAATAGCCAGGTCTCCGGTGTGATATGCGCCGCGGTGTTGCTGGGTCTGGTGCTGGGCTTGGGCAGAATCGCCGAGCCGATACCGTTAGCCGCGCTGTCAGGAGTTCTGATCAAAGCAGGCTGGGACATCATCGACTGGCGGCTCATCAAGCGTGTTCGCCACGTGCGGCGAGATTACCTGCTGGTGATGCTGCTCACGCTGTTGCTGACCGTGTTCGTGGATTTGATTACGGCAATCGTGCTGGGCCTGATCGTAGCGGCATTCGCGCGGGCCCGGGAATCGGAGCGTCGTGAATTGGGGAGCGTAATCTCGGTGCCATTGTTGGACAGCGAGTTTCTGGATGATGACTCCGGCTCGGACGCCGCGGATATATTCGAGGCGCGGGTGGGCCTGGTGGACCTGCGGGGCCAATTTTCCTTTGCGTCCGCCAACCAACTGGCCTGGCTGGTTGGAGCGGACATCGAGCAGCACGAGATCGTGATTTTCGATTTTTCCAACACCGTGGAGATGGACGACAGCGGGGCCCTGGTGATGGAGCGGCTCATTGACTCGGCCGCCGCGGCCAACACGGAATGTATAGTGCTCAATCTCTCGGGCGACGTGGCTCGAAACCTCAGGTCGCTGAACGTTTTTCGGCGCGTTCCTGACGACCGGTTCGTTGATAGCCTGGACGAGGCAAGGGAGTTGGCCCGGGGCCTACTCCGCAACGACAGCGAATAGACACGTGGTTTAGATTGGGAGCGGTGCCAGCGCACGGTCCATCTGCTAAACTCGCTCCAAACCGACGCAAACAGATACGAACATACCACCGCGCCCTGGCGTGAAGGAGCAACGCAATGTCAGTAGGAATAATTGTGCCCCTGCCTGCCTATACCCTGGACCCGGCTTTCATCGCCAAGAAGGCCGAGGAACTGGGGTTTGAGTCCATCTGGTATCACGAGCACCCGATTCTGCCCGTAACCAGCGCCAGCCCGTTCCCGGCCACTGGCGGCGAGATACCCTGGACCTACCGGCACTTTTCGGATCCATACATGTCGCTGGCGATGGCGGCGGCGGTTACGGATCGGATCAAGCTGTGCACCGGCATCACGCTCGTCCCTGAGCGCAACCCACTGATCCTGGCCAAGCAGATTTCGGTGCTCGATCGCCACAGCAACGGGCGGTTTGTTTTCGGCATCGGAGCGGGCTGGAACCGCGAGGAGACCGAGATGATGGGAGGCGACTTCGATCATCGCTGGACTCAGACCGAGGAAGCGATCGGCGCGCTCAAGGAGCTGTGGACGCAGGAACAGGCGGAATTCCACGGCAAGTATTACAACTTCCCGCCGGTGTACATGTACCCCAAGCCGGTGCAGCAGCCCAACCCGCCCATCCTGCTGGGCGGCAACGCGCGCAACGTGCTGAGGCGCGTGGCCCGTTACGGCGACGGCTGGCTGCCCAACCGCACTTCGCCAACCCAGATCGAGGACAGCCGCAACCAGTTGGACGCGCTGGCGGCGGAACGGGGCCGCGATCCGCAGTCGTTGACCATATCGGTGTTTGGCCAGCCGCCGGAAACCACGCGGCAAACCGTGGACGATTTCCTGAACGCCGGGGCGCTGCGGGTGTGCGTCTGGCCCAACCACTCGGACAGCGAGGAGGAGATGGGGCAGCAATTGGAGCGGATGGCGGAGGAGTTGGTGCGCTGATATGTAAGGGCGGGTACGGAACCCGCCCTTGCCGTTTAACAATCTCACTTTGTTCGATTGAACAGGAGGAATACGACATGGCAACCTATGTGTATGTAGCGGCGCAGGACGATAACAAGGTATCGATATTCACCATGGATGAGGCCAGCGGCTCGTTGAGCCTGGTAGGTGAGGAAGCCGTTTCGGGCGGGCCTTCGTTGCTGGCGATCAGCCCCGATAAACAAACCCTGTACGCGGGACACCGGGAGGTACCCGAAATCACCAGCCACAGCATCGACCAGCAGACCGGCGCATTGACGCAGACGGGTTCGGTAACGCCGCCAGGCCAGCCGTCTTTCCTGTCCACCGACCGCACGGGACGGTTCCTGCTGTCGTCCTACTACGCGGACGGCAAGGCCGCGGTGCACCCCCTGGGCGACGATGGCAGCGTGGGGGGCGCGGCCACCTGCGTGCTCGACGCCGACACGGGCGCGCACTCCATCCAGACCGACCGGTCCAACCGTTTCGCCTACGTTCCGCACATCGCGAGGCAGAACGACAACGTGCTGGAGCCGCCGAAGAACATTCCGGCGCCCAACATCATTTACCAGTACCGCTTCGACGAGTCCAGCGGCGCGCTGACGGCCAACGACCCAGCCACGCTGGCCCAGGATGACATGATCGGGCCGCGGCATCTGACGTATCACCCATCCCTGGACATCGTGTATTTCTCAAATGAACAGGGGTGCAGCGTGTCGTCCTACACCATTGGGGGAGACGGAGCGCTCACGCCGCTGGAGACGGTGTCGACCCTGCCGGCCGGGGTTACGGAGCGCAACACCTGCTCGCAGATCCAGTTCTCGCCTGATGGGAGCATGCTGTTTGTGCCCAACCGGGGCCACAACAGCATCGCCAGCTTTACGGTGGACGGTGAGGGGCGACTGACTCCGTCGGACCACGCGGCGACCGAGGCGGTACCCAGCGCCTTCAGCCTGGATCCGTCGGGCCGGTACGTTTACGCCGCCGGGTCGGCAACGGGACAGCTTGCTTCCTACAGCATCGACGGCGATACGGGGGCGATGACCGCGTTAGGCACCTATGCGGTGGGCGAGCGGCCCATGTGGGTGCTGACGACGACGCTGGGGTAAGGCTTCTTTTGACAGGCTCAGTATGAACTGAGAGCGGGTAGGCGGGGCCGACTGGTCGGCAAAAGCTTGGCAGATCAGTCGCCCCGCAGGCGCCGTATTTCTTCTCGCAGGCGGGCGTTTTCCTGTTCGATGCGCTCTTTGACCTGCTCCGGGTGTTCGTATTCCCGGCCGCTTTCTGGGTCGTGGACGGTGAACAGCTCATTCCCCTGGTAGCGGAAGTTCAGGTTCAGCAGAGGGCTGGTGGAGCCTACGACGATGCCACCGTACTCTAACAAGGGCAGCCGTTGGTATTGCCCATCAACGAGACGCTCGCCGATTACGGCCTGTCCTAACATCTCGCCGCCGGTGGGGTCAAAGCGCCAGTATTCGGGGACACCTAGCATCTGATAGGTGTCGCGCTTGCGGCCCGAATCGATGCGGTGGGTGCTGGGTGAGGCAATCTCCACCGCCACATCGGGCGGCTTGCCGTTCTGTATCGGGTCGTATCCCACGCGGCGGCGAATGGCGTAGCTGTCCACGTTGAGGGCGATGAGGATGTCGGGGCGTATATTGGGAAACCGGCGGGTGACCGGGTCGCGGTCGCCGTAGTAAATCGGGATTTCGCTGCCAATGAGGATAGTGGGATGGACGGGGTAGTGGCGGCCAGGGGTAAGCGCGGAGCGCAACTTGGCGGTCAGGTCATGCTCGGGAGGGCCTTGCTGCATATCCTTTTCTTCTTTTTCCAGGTGGGGGTACGGCTCCCACTGCTCGGAGTCCGGCGGTTTGGCGTTGGTTTGAGTGAAAGTCGTCATAAGTCGCTCCCTGCGGCGGCCAGCATTTAGGTCATGCCATCGTTGATTATAGCGGGTGCCAACGCCGAACACCGCGGCTGATGGTCACCATCCCAGAGAATAGCGTCGCAATCGTTCCGGTGATGCGATACCATGTGCGGCGCAATCAATGACGAATTCAGGGAGGTTCACAATGCGACTGGAAGGCAAGGTAGCGTTGATCAGCGGAGGCGCGCGGGGTCAGGGCGCGGCGGAAGCCAAGCTATTCGTCAGCGAAGGGGCTGCCGTAGTGATCGGCGACATCCTCGATGATGAAGGGATGAAACTGGAGGCGGAGATCCGTGAGCTGGGCGGGCAGGCAACCTTCGTGCACCTGGACGTTACCGACGCCGACCAGTGGGCCGACGCGGTGACGGAGGCGGTGAGCCGCTACGGCAAGCTGGACATCCTGGTCAACAATGCTGGCATCGGCAGCACCAATGTGGGTGGCCTGAACGCCCCACGCATCCATGAAGCGCCCACCGAGGTGTGGGACCAGATCATGGACGTGAACGGCAAAGGCGTTTTCCTGGGCACCCGCGCCGCGATTCCAGCGATGCGTACCGCTGGAGGCGGTTCAATCATCAACATATCTTCAATTGCCGGGTTGGTTGGACTCAGCCCCGGCTCCGGCGCTGGGTCGGCTTACGCAAGCTCCAAGGGGGCGGTGCGTCTTCTGACCAAGGCCACCGCGGTGCAATACGCAGAGGACGGCATCCGGTGCAACTCGGTGCATCCGGGCTACATCGACACCGCCATGACCGAGCGGATGATGTCGGATCCGGAGTTGCGGCAGATGCGCATCAACAACACGCCCATCGGGCGGATCGGCACCGTGGACGATATCGCCAACGGGGTGCTGTTCCTCGCCTCAGACGAGGCGTCGTTTATGACAGGCAGCGAGTTGGTGATTGACGGGGGTTATACCGCCCAGTAGTTCCCGACTACTGGATAGAGTGGAGTTGGCCGTCTTCGGTTCTAACCAGGAGGCGGCCTTCCGCATATACGGGGCTGACGCGAATCGAGTCCGAGAGTTGGAGGCGCCAGATTTCCGTGCCGTTGTGCCGGTTCAAGCCGTAGAACCAGCCTGATTTGTCGCCGAAGGCCACGAGGTCGCCCACTGCCACCGGGGAGGCGACGATTCCATCCTCGGCCTGGAACTGCCACTGTTCCTCGCCGGTGATCGCGTCCACGCCGTATAGCTTGCCCAGGGTGTCGCCGATGTACAGACGGTCGCCGGCGACGGCGGGAGCGGAGATGATGCCCTCGGTGCGCTTTTCTCGGCTGGATGTTCCCTCAGGATAGTCCGGGCCGACGCGCCACCGGTCCCCTGGCTGGGATGGTGGTGATGGCAATGGGAACCCCCACAGCCAAAGTTGGGACCAGGTGCGGGTTACAGCGTATTGGCCTGGGTATTCGAGCGCATCCGATTCCATGGCGTACAACTGCCTACCAGAGACGAAGTAGGTCAAACCATTAGCGGTTACCGGGGCGGCGACCAAGGCTGCTGAGGTTCGGAAGCGCGCCCGTTCCTGACCGGTCCGAGCGTCCAGTGCGTACAGGCTGCGGTCTGCCGAAGCCACGTGGGCGATCTTGCCGGTAACGGTCGCGGGGGATCGTGCCTCTCCCAGGGTTTCGTGCCGCCAGATCAGTTCACCGGTGGTCGCGTTTACGGCGTAGGTGATGCCGTCCAAAGCGCCCGCATAGACGATGCCGTTGGCAACGGACACCGGGCCGCCCGTGGAGTCCGACATTTCGTACTCCCAGCGAATTTCCTGGCTCGCAGCGTCGCGGGCGACCAGCCGGCGGTCGGGCATAGAGTAGTAGAGCGTGCCGTCGGCCAACGTCAACGAGTTGCCAATGGGACCTGTGGCCGGCATCGACTCCAGCTCGGCGCCGGTATCTGAGTCCAATACGATTATGCGGAAGTGGCCGCCCGCGTAGATTCGTCCATCTGCCACGACGGGCGCGGCCAGGGTAGGCGGTCCGAGGTCGACACTCCAGGCCAGAGTTCCCGTAGGTTCGGAAACCACGTCGGTGACGAATCCGGTCTGACCGAGGTTTCTGCGGGCCATGGTCCAATTGTCCCCGGACGATACTGAACCAATGACCACGTCGGGCTGGCGGGCCAACTTGATCGGGTCGGGTATGAACGGAAAGTTCAACCAGACGACGATTCCGAGCACCAACACTCCGACCACCGCGATCAGGATGTTGCGGCGGGATATGAACCGACGCCGGCGCGGGACCTCATGGGCCCAATCGGGCAACAGGGCGTCGGTTTCCGTTTGGTCCTGTGGGAGTTCCGGAGGCGTCTCGGCGGACGGTGATGAGTTGCTTGGGTTTTGGCTCATTAGTCGCTATGTAGTTCAGGCAAAAGGTTGGCGGGATGCGTTTCAACACCCCGCCGTTGAACATGCAGATTACGGGCGCAACCCTAGACGTTGCGGAGCTTGGGATCCAAGCGGTCGCGCAACCAGTCTCCCAACAGGTTCATAGATAGCACAGTGAGGACGATGGCCAGGGTCGGGAAGAAGAACAGCCACCACGCGGTCACGATCAACGCACGCCCGTCGGCAACCATGAGTCCCCACGCCGGCGTGGGTTTGACCAGACCGGCTCCCAGGAAGCTGAGCGTGGACTCAAGGATGATGACGTGGCCAACCTCCAGGGTGGCCAGAACGACGACGGTGTTGACGACGTTGGGGAATATGTGGCGGACCATGATCCGCATGGGCGATGCGCCGGCAACCTGGGCGCGAGCGATGAAATCCTGCTGTTTGATGGCGAGGGCTTCGCCGCGCACCATGCGGGCGAATCTCGCCCACAACAGGAGAGCGATGACCAGTACCACGGTCTGGAAGCCCGGGCCGCTTACGGCCACCAGCACCAACGCCAAAAGTATGGACGGGAACGCCAGCTTGATGTCGACGATCCGCATGATGAGGTTGTCGACCCAGCCGCCGCGATAAGCAGCGATGAGGCCCAGAACTGTACCCACACCGCCGCCCAAGGCAATAGCGAGCAGGGAGATGGACAACGAAATCCGCGCGCCGTGGATGATGCGGCTCAGGATGTCGAAGCCCTGACGGTCAGTGCCGAGCACGTATTCCCAACTGCCGCCCTCCATCCAGGCGGGAGGCATCAAGCGATCACGAAGATTGACGTCGACGGGGTCATGGGGAGAGATCAGGTTGGCGAAAATGGCCGGGACAATCAGCATTACCACCAGGATCAAGAGCGGGATGATGGGGTACTGCTTGATGTCGAAAAAAATCTGGCCAACCCGGCTGCGCTGCCGTTCGGTCAGGACTTCAGCGGCAGATGCTGTTGCTCCCGGTTGTGCTGCGGATGTGGTCATTGATCCGGTCCTCGTGGGGTACTGCGCTTAGAGATGGTGGGTGGACTAGTTGTAGCGAATTCGCGGATTGAGGTACGCGTACATCACATCGACCAGCAGGTTGATGAAGATGTAGAAGGTTGCAAACAGGATCACCACCGCCTGAATCACCGGGAAGTCGCGGTTTCGAATGGCGTCAATGGCAAGACTGCCCAACCCCGGCCAGACGAATACGGTCTCGATTACCACAGACCCGGTCAACAATACGGCGCCGATGAGCCCCATATAAGTGAATGGGACGATCAAGGCGTTTCGGAAGCAGTGCTTCCAGATGACCTTCCACTCGGGCATGCCCTTGATGCGGGCGAGTTTGACGTACTCGGTATCCAGAACTTCCAACATCGACGAACGGGTGAGGCGCATCACCGCAGCGACATTATAGTAACCGAGGGCTATGCCGGGCAGGAGGATAGATTTGAACCCTGCTTCATTGCCTGATGTTGGCAACCACCCGAGAATCACCGCAAAAACCCACATCAAAATCAGGCCGATGGCGAATGACGGAGCGGATTGTCCGATCAAGGCGACGATCTTACCTATCCAGTCGAAGGCACTGTCTTTTTTGACTGCCACCAACACCCCAATTGGGAGGGCGATGGCCGCGCTGACAACCCAGGCAAAGGCGGCCAGTATGATGGTGTTGGGCAGTTTGTCGACGATCAACTCTGTGATAGGAGTGCCGCCGTATGCCCATGCTTCACCGAAATCGCCGGTGACGAAGTTGCCGATGTACTTGGCGTACTGGACGTAGATGGGCTGGTCAAGTCCCCATTTGGTCCGAATTTGTTCGACCACCAATGGGCTGGCGTCTTCGGGCAACAAAATCGCCACGGGGTCGCCGGTGACTCGGGCCAATGCGAAGACTATGGCGGAGATGACCAGTAGCGCCACGATGGACTGGGCGACGCGGAGCATTATGAAGCGCTGCATGGAAGCCTTCGCAGTTTCAGGGAGTCAGGTTTAGTTACGGGGCGACCAAGCGGCCGCCCCGCGATTGGAATTACTGGCGCACGACCTTGGTGTACTCGTGCCCTTTCATGCCACCGAAGTAGCTGTTGTTGACCGAGTATTCGGCGATCACCTCTGGGTTGATGCCGAACTCCGCGAAGAGGAAACCAAGAGGCATGGTAGCACTCTGGTCGTACATGTAATGACCGGCGTCTTTCATGAGCTGGAGTCGCTCGGCCTCGTCCACGCTGCTCTGCCACTTGCTGAACAGGTCCTCGGTGTACGGGTCTTCGTACATGTAGACCGCTCCGGCAAGGGCGGGGCTGACGAAGTAAACGCGCATATTGCGACCCGCAGGCCAGAAGCCCGTGCGGTGGGTCCACAGGACGCCGTTCATCTCGCGAGCCTTGTAGCGGGTGCGGATTGGTTGGAATTCGCCGATTTGAGCGTCGACGTCGAAACCGACTTCTTCGAGCCAAGAGATCATCGGCACAGCGATTTCGGTCAGTTCGGGTACGCCGACCAGTTTGCCAGCCATGAACTCGATGCTGGGCCCGGCGTCCTCTGAGTAACCGGCTTCAGCCAGAAGCTGACGGGCCAGGTCGGGATCGTAGGCTGGAATTTCCCAGGACGGATCATAGGACGGGTCGGTGGGATGCCAACCGGTGTTGGCCATGAGCTCCATCTTGTTGTCGAAGAAGGCTTCGTTCAGGGCGTCCCGATCGATGGCGTGGTTCATGGCTCGACGCACCAGTACGTTGGTGTTGGGGTCGTTGGGATCGTACCGATCTTCGAGGTACTGTCCGCCGATGCCGATCCATACCATGAAGGCAGGCAGGGTGCTCTGAGTGATGGCAAAACCGGCATCGATGATTTCACCCTGCAACTCGCGCGGGATTTCAGCGATATCGGCTTCCTTGGCCCGCAGCATGGCGACGCGGGTCAGGTCTTCCTCGGCGAAGAAGTACGTGAGGGTGTCGAAGTCAGGGTCGATCCGCCAGTGGTCGTCGAATGCCCGCTCGTACGCAATCTTGACGCCGGACTCGTAGCTGACGAACTCCCATGGCCCGGTGCCGACCGGGTTGAGGCCGTATTCGGTCTCGCCGACTTTGTTCCAGTAGTCCAAGCTATAGATCAGAGGGTCGGTCGTTGCCTCGGAGGCGTAGAAGGGAATCCACAGCTCGGGTCGGTTCATGTTCCAGACCATTTCGCTGTCGCTGACCTCGGTGACCGTGGCGGCCTGTCCCAATGGTTCAGTCGAGAAACTCTTCACATCGTCCCCTTCGGGACCAAGAATCTGATCCCAGAAGGCGCCGAAACCCGTCTTGGCTTCAGGGTGAGACCAGAGTTGGAAGCTGAACACGAAGTCAGAAACGCCGAAGGTGTCTTCCTCGTGATGGAACGGGACGTTCTCCCGCAGCTTGATGGTCCACTCCTTGCCGTCGGGAGAGACCGACCAGGACTCGGCCAGCATGGGAACGGCTTCCCAAGTCTCATAGTGGCGCTGGAAGAGGGCTTCCTGCATTGGCTGGAGGATGCCCTGGTTGGTGCCGCCAACGCGCCATCCCAAAAGGTTTTCGGCGTACGGCGGGGTGATGGCGACGCGGAGGTCAGCCTGTACGGGCGCACCAAGTTCCATTGCCGGAGCTGCTGTAGGTTCGGGAGTGGACGTAGGCGCTGCGCCACCGGCGCGGGCGTCCGACATGCCGGCCGGCTGGGCCAACGCGGCGGTGGGTTGGGGAGCCGCGGCCTGCGGCTGAGCCGGCGCGGTAGTTGCCTGGGGCGCTGCTTGTTGCTGCTGTGCAGGCTGCGCTCCGGCGGCAGGGGCGCTGGGGGCGGCTTGCTCGGTGGGAGCACCACACGCCAACGCGGCGGTCAGAGCAAGAGCGAGAACTCCAAACAAGGTGGTGCGTAAAGAGACGGCTTTTTTCAACTCGATGTACCTCCGTGCCAATTTGCCAACTGGACACAGTCGCAAGATATGGACTGCCGCACGAAATTCCTCGCACGACAGCCCAACGGAATTTACTGAAAAGGAAAGGGCTTGTCAACCGGGCGGCCCGGATGTATTAATTGCCGTGGAGAATATGCTGAAAGAATGAGGATTCTTTGGTAGGTTAGGCGTGAACGGAGCCGGAGGAAAATTTTCAAAACAGTGCAATCCGGGTCTACGTCGACACGCCATTCTCGAGATGGTGGACCGAATCTTCAGAGAGTGTTGTGATAACATTCACGTGTTATAGACTGCTCTTTATGAGGGTAGTAATCTACCCAACAGTGTCTGGAACACGCACATACTTTGGGGCCAGCAGTGGTCAGAGTCTAAGTCAATATGTCAATCCGTTGGGTTGGCTCCTCCAGCGCTAACGGATCAACTCGGTCAGGTTGAATGTCTTTGACAATAGACAGCATTTTCGCTCAACTGGCAACAGCGACGTTCGGAGTTTACGCCGTTTCCCTGGACCAAACCATCGTTTTCTGGAACCAAGCGGCCGAGCGTATTCTGGGATATTCCAGTGATGAAGCGATAGGGCGTCGCTGTCACGAATTATTTTCGGGCTTAGACTTAGTAGGAGGACACGAAGAAGACCACCACGAAGAATGTCCTTCAATAACGGCGTTGCAGGCGGGTCGCTTGCCATCCCAAACGCAAATGCACATCGTCTGCTCATCGGGTGACCGAAAACTGGTTTCCATGACGCCGATTATAGTTGGGGGGGTCGGCGGGAAAGCCCAGTTAGTCCTGCACCTGTTTACGGATGCCGCAACAGGGACCAGACCCGATGTTGAAAGCGACGCCAGGCAGACCGAACCCGCAGGATCTGTATCAGCGTCCGCATCGAGCAGGAGACCCAACGGTGGCGATGGCGCGAACGCACCGAGATTGACCAGCCGCGAGCTGGAAGTGCTGCGGCTGGTTGCGATGGGATGGGATACGCCGCGCATCGCGCATGAGCTAAACATCAGCCCGCACACCGTGCTCAATCACATCCGCCATTTCCGACGGAAGCTCGACGCTCCGACCAAATTGGACGCGGTCGTATCGGCGATCCGTTTGAGGATATTGCCCATCGACTGATCGGCGCTCCTGGGAACGGTACTCGTGGGCTGGTGGTAGTCGGGGCACGATGGCGTCAGTGTGGCGTATCAAGTGCGGAGATAATGTTGAGAGTATTGTTCGAAAGTCCGTAGGTGGAAATTGGTGGTTGGGCACCAAAATTAGTGTATGAAACCCAAACCGAGCGGGCTGTCAGAGCAGCGACTGAGACCTATACTTTCCGAATACCAAAAAACAAATCAGTATATTATTTGCCCCTATCTATTGGGATTGTTTGTTGTTCCGCAGGTGGAAAACCGGAGTGGTTTACGCTTGGGCGCCCGGTGGGGTGTGATGGACGGGGTGTCATGAGACTCCAAGGGAGCTATTGTGCAAGTTCGCGCGGAGGTTTGACCACGCTGCCGGGATAGAATTTGAGCCAGGCAGAGCGGTAAGCGATCAATACTGGAACTTCCGCTTGGTGGTTCGCGGCATTATCTAGGATCATGGCCCGAACTGATTGGGACCCTGGATCGCGCCAAATTTCTACGTGGGCGTCTCCCACCTCTACATTGACGCTGTGACCGGGAAGTATCTCGTCGTAGGGAATGGCTGCCGATGCGGCCCCTATTACTACGCCAACCACATGATCGGGTCCGGGTCGGCGGCCGCGGAACGGTTGGGACGGTGTGTCGACTACCAACACCGTGGTTTCGGGCTGGGATGCGCGCCAGTCGCTCCAGGTGGTTATTTGAGATGGTATCAACGATAAGGCGGCACCGACCCGGGGTCCGGCCATAGCTGTTCCTAAAGGTTGGGACCACACGCTGCCGGTCTCGTGGTCGAACCAGGTCATGGCACCTTTGTACAGGGCGCCATGGTTGCCGAATACGGGGACGCTGCCATGGATGCGGCGTTCGTGAACCAGGGCGGTGTAGCACCTGGGGCACCAAGTTACGAGCACGGGAACACCGCCGACTACATCGTTGACGATTTCCCTGGAAAAGAGGATGCCAGTCGGATAGGCCCGGGCATCGTTATCGATGGCTAGTCCGACTACCAATTCGTCGTCGGGCAGGTTGACGGCAGATGCCGGTACGAACACCGGCGAATAGATGGGGGGAATATCGTCCGGACGCAACAACTGGACGAAGTCCGCATCCGAAAATCCCGGCGCGACAGGGTCCGGTAGCTCGATGATCTCCTCGTAGCTCCCCACGAACTGCCCAACATGCGCATACTGCGACGGGGGATTCGACGTGCATGCAAGAAAAACGAACGACAACGTGAAAAGTACGGCCGGCGCCATCCACCGGCGTCCTCCACTCCAGCGGTGGAGCGAAGTTCGATACCGCAATGCGCGGTCATGTCCGGGGGACACGTTGGGGCTCAGTACGTCTGGTGGCCAGACGCCCCAGAGCGACGGCGCAACCGCGCCCAAAGGGACCGGCGGCGGGGCGAGATCGCAACCACCACGAGCAACTGTGCCACGGACACTACGACGATGGATGGACCGGTGGGGAGGTCGGCATGGAATGACACATACAGGCCGATTACTATTGCGGTAAGGGCAACCGCGATCGTCGCCAGTATCATGGTGGCAAGCCGGCGAGCCAACAGGCTCCCGGTTACGGCGGGAACCACCAATAGCGACATTACCATGACGTTGCCGACGGTTTTCAAGGACGCCACCGTGGTGAGGCCCACCAGGAGCGGAAGGAGGTACTCCAGGAACCGCACCGGGATTCCTGACGCCTCGGCGACTGCAGGGTCGTAGGTCATGAAAACCAGCTCTTTGTACAGTAGAGCCACCACGATTATCACTCCGCCCGCCAGGCAGCCAACCGCCAACACGTCCAACCAAGAGGCACCCAGGACGTTGCCAAACAGGATGGCCATCAGATCACCGGCGTAATTCGCGGAGACGTTGATCAATATTACACCCACCGCGAAGCCGCCGGCGAACAAGACACCGATAACCGCATCCAAGCGGACGCCAGTACGCCGGGACGCGAAGGAGATCCCGAGAGATGCCGGTACCGCCCAAATCAGAGCGCCCAAGGTAATGTTTACTCCGGCCAGAAACGCGACCGCCATACCGGTGAGGGCTGAGTGTGCGATGGCATCACCCATGAACGCCATTCCGCGCAACACGACGAACGTCCCGACAACTCCGCAGGCGGTGGCAGCAAGGGCCGACACCAACAGCGCGCGCTGCATAAATCCGTATTGCATGGGTTCTATGAGCAAATCGATCATGTCAGTGAATCATTCCTGCCGATTGACCAGACATAAAAAAGGGGACGGTTGTGGTCCGTCCCCGATGCGGGTCTCAGTGCGGTTATTTGAGCAACCCGGCGAGGGCGTCGGCGTTGGCCTGCATCATGCCGATGTAATCGCGATGGGTGGCGTCGGGCAGAGAGCGCAGGATTCCGACGCCGATGCCGGCGTCCCTGGCGACCTGTTCCAACGCGTCGGCCGTAAACTGTGGCTCGGCAAAAACGCCTTGCAAACCCTGGTCATCGACCAAGTCAAGCACCCTGGAGATATCGTCGGGTGAAACGTCACCACCGTGGCCACCCACGAAAGCCTGAACATCAAATTCGTATCGGGTACCAAAGTACCCAAAAGCGTCGTGGAAGGTGACGATAACCCGCCGCTCGCCGGGGATGCCCGCCAGAGTATCGGTTATGTAGGAGTCCAACGCCTCCAACTTTTCGATGTAGGCGTCGGCGTTTTCCAGATACACACGGGCGTTGTCGGGGTCGGCGGCGATGAGGCCGTTGGCGATCTGGTTGACGTAATGAACCACCATGCGAGGATTGAGCCAGAAGTGAGGGTCACCTTCACCGTGGTCGTGGCCGTGTTGATCGTCGTGGCCTTCTTCCTCGTGATCGCCGGCTTTGAGGATTCCGACGAACGCGATTTTTGTGGGTTTGCCGTCCACGTCCCAGTGGTCCACCACCTCCAGATGATCGGCATCCAGAGCGATAACCTCGCCGGCGGCCGAGTCGGTTATGAAGATGTGCCCGGGCGCGGTGGCAATGTGCGGACGCGCCCAGAAGCCAGGGTCAATCTCATCCGACAGGAAACCAGACGCGGATTCCAACAGATCGCCGTCGTGGGCGTCGTACGACCGCAGCTCTCCGTCGGACATCAGGACCAGCAGAAGTTCGCCGTCATAGCTGAAGGCGACCTGAATGGGCATCAGATCGTCTGAAGCCGGGATGAACTGCTCCATCACGCCATCTTCGGGCTCCACGATGTACAGGCCCACCGACGAACCCAACGCGAAAAAGTGGTGCAGGCCAGGGTACCCGAATACGGAGGTGAGTCTGAAGTCCTGGGGGGACCCGGCTGGGGCGGGTACGAAGACGTGGTCGTAATCCCCGTCGTGGGCTTCGACGGCCAACACGCCGCCGGTGCACCCGAAGACCGCCATATGCCCGTTGCCGGCATCGCCGTGGAGATCAGGGCATCCTTCGGCTGAATAGAGCACATTGCCATCAAGATCGCGGATGTCCGCACCTATTGGCCGTCGGGCTTCAGGATTGCCCAGATACTCAGGATGCTTGATGGTAGTGGCGATGAGATCGTGCTCCAGGGGAACGGCGCCGCCATGCTGGGGGCCAGCATTGAATACTATTGGGGTATATCCGTCGCCGTCGTGTTCGAGTTCATGCTCATCAATGATGACGACGTCTCCCGATCCGTCGTAGAAAATGACGCTGCGTTCACCGCTGACATACAGGTGCACGGGCCGGTCTCCGCTGAGATCGATGTCCATGCTGCGTACCGCGGTTTCCACCTCATCGAAATGATCGCCGTGCTCTTCCAAATATATGCCACCGTCGATGATGTGGGCGGTGTTGGCGTCGGAGGAAACGGCGATGGCGAAACGGCCTGAGGAGCTGGGATAGATGCGGCCGGCGCGGGAACCTAGGTCGATGGCGTTCTGGTGAACCTCGCCGGACTCAAGATCGATGATAGTAAGGCCCGAACCGTCTCCATCGCCGATGAGCAGACGGCCATGGGCTTCCACTCCATGGTCAGACTCTCCGTGACCGTGGTCATCCTCAGGGAATGGCAGTTCGACGAGTTCCTGGGGTTTCAATCCCTTGGAGGCCACGACCTGGACGGCGTCAGCCGACGCGGCGTTGTCAATCAGGCTTGCGACCTGTTCAGACAAACCAGCGCCATTGCTGACGATGAGCTGCGCCTGGGAAATTCGAACACTGTCCTGGGGAGTGCTGTTCCAAGAGTGGGCGTCAGCGCCGGCCGGCACCAAGATGTCGATAGACACCCGGTCGCCCCCGACGTTGGCGACGAGATCAGCGAGCACGGCGTTGCCGGCGACCACATTGATTGGGTCGGTCGATTGTGCGGTGGTTGGCGGCGCCGATGCGCCCGTGGATTGAGGAGTGGCGGATGACCGGGTGGTTTGGCCGGAGTCCGCCTGGCTGGGGACGGCGGCCGGGGCCGAACCGGAGCCTGTGGTGTCGGCCGTACCTGCGGAGGCGGCCGAGTCTGCCGGAGGGAGCGCGGACTCGTCGCCACCGCAGGCGGTCAAAAAGAGCGCAGCTACCAGCAACACCATGACGACAAGCGTCGGCAGGCTGGTGGCCGCGTTCAGGGGCAACTTTAACACCGAGACACGCGGAATTGCGGTGAGAATCATTCAGGATGTCTCCTCTGGTTTTTTGGTTCGCGTTTCGGGTACGGAGTATCCATAAGCGAGGTACAGTGATCGTCGGTATCAACAACCGGCTTTTTTGACATCCAATATCAATAAATCAAGCAAAAATAAAAAGCGGTAGATGTCTCGCTATCAGGCAGAGGTTGCGATTATGTAGCGGCACACGAGGCGCAACGCCCGTAAATCTCCAGCCAGTGTCCGCTCATTTGAAATCCGGCGGCAGTCGCAGAGGCTCGCAGGGTTTCCTCAACATCGCAATCCGACAGATCGGCAGATGCGCCGCAGACGGCGCATAGCATGTGGTGGTGGTGCCCCTGGTGGCTAAGCTGGTAACGTAGTTCGCGGTCTTCCAGGAGGACGCGGCAGACCTGATTGGTTTCCACCAGCAGCCGGAGTCCGCGAAAAACGGTAGCGCGGCCCACGCAAGGAAGAGCGGCACAGAGGTCCTCGGCAGTGAACGGCCGGCTTTGGGCTGCGGCCGCGCCGATCACGAGGCGGCGAGGCTCAGTATCGCGGTAGCCCATGCTGGAGAGGTGAGCGACGATATCGTCAACTATGGCTGCCGAGCGCGGCTTGGGGTGATGATGGCCGGCGTGTTTCAGGGTGAGGCTGGTCAAAATGAGACTCCGTCTCGGTATTTTGGCGGAGGCGTGACACGTTGTCAAGCGAATGGTAGCGACCCCGGCCAGGGCGAAGATTGAGATGGTGGGCATGCCGCGGCACTAATGGTGTGGGCTGGTTTTCATACGTTGGTGAGGCGTCGAGTTGGCATCCAGACGGACGTTCACCAATTGAACTTCGCGTGGGATGGGATTTTCACAGTCCCTCGTGCCATAGGCGGATCCTCCGTAGGCGGACCCTCGAAGGCGGGCGCTTGCGCGCATCGTTGTCAGTATGCCGGAGGCGCATCTTTGACGGCATGGGCGGGGACACACAACTATTTTAGACGGTCTTTTGGTGGCTCAGGCGATTTGGTTGCGCCATGTACGCCCGGGTCCGAAGGGTCCCGGCGAGCCAGTGGGGAAGCGCGAACACGGGGGTTTACGTCTCGCCGATAGTGTAATCTACATCATTCTCGTTGGTGTTGGTTTGGCTTCCGCTTCCAAGATGTTGCCTGTGGGCAAAACTTCGGCGTCGCGGTCATTGGAACGGGATGCACAAAGAACTTTCGACGATATGCAGTCCGGGCACAGGATCCCCTCAAGTGATTGGCTATCCGCAGATATTGCCACGGGTCCGTGGGTCAGCGCACGACTTGAGGAGTGGACACATCGCAGGTATGAGAGAACGCTACGGCGCTGCTCAGTTGGGGTCGTTCGGTACCCGGTGGACATGTGCGTCGGAAGGTGTTGGCTTGACGCTTTTGGCGTTTGGGCGGTATATTCGGCAGTACCAATCGACCCGGGAGTTTCTATCATGCCGATATATGAGTACTCGTGCCCCACCTGTGGGTACATGTTTGAAAAATTGCAGCCCATGTCCGCCACCGGAGCCGATTGCCCACGCTGCGAGCAACCGGCCAAGCGCGCAATCTCGGTGTTCGCCGCGGTTAGCAAGGGCGATGGGTTTGCCAGCGACATGGCCGATCTGGGCGCGTCCCAGATGCCAGCGCCGGTAGGACATTCGCACGGGGGATTCTGCGGCTGCGGGCACTGAACCCGCTTTCATACGGGACTTGTGGGGGCGACACCGATGTCGCCCCTTTTTTCGTTGCGGGTGATCGCGTTGGGGGGTAAATACCCTCGTCGATTTCAAAACACGCGCCGCCGCCTTACGCTCTGCCGACTCTGCCGGGTTACCGCTGCATACGGCGACCATGGAAGAGGTACTGCTGCGAATATCCGGCATATCTGCCAAAATACGATTGCGCCCACTCAACCATTGCCCGATCGGGCGGCTTTTTCTGCATGGGGAAGTACCACTCGGCAAGGGCCCGGCGTACCCATACGTCCACGGGGAACGCCTCGAGTTTTTCCAGAGAGAAAACGGCGATGCAGTCGGCGATTTTCGCGCCGATGCCGTAGCAATCCATGAGGCGGGCCTTGGTTTCGGGGTAGGGCAGCGTAATCAGCTCGTACAGATCCAGGCTGCCGTCCACGACCTGATGGGCTGCCGAGATGACGTAGGGAGCACGGAAACCCAACCCAAGGTCGCGCAGGGCGGCTTCGCCGGCTGTCGCCAGTTGCTCGGCGGACGGGAAGGTGTGCCGGACCTCGCCGTCAAGCTCCAGGGATTGGCCGAGATGATCGGCCATTGACTCCATGTTCTGGTGGATGCGCGGGATGTTGGAGGTGGCGGAGCAGATGAATGCGACGGTACATTCCCAAGGTTCCTGGCGCAGGATGCGGAGGCCGGGATATCTGCTAACCATGGCGGCGACCCTGCGGTCACGGCAGATTTCATCGTAAATTTGGGCGATGTCGTCGTCGAGGCGGAAGTAGGCGCGCAAAAGGCGCTCGGTCTCCGTTTGGGATGGAGCCCCGGTGACCGAGGTTTCGCGGTATTCCAGTCCGTGCGGTTCCTGACGGAGGTGGAGCAGGCGGTCGCCGAGGACGCCGGAGTACCAGCCGTCGCCCAGACGACGCCAGCGGTGGGCCTGACCGCTCTCCAGGCTTTCGGCCAGATCGAAAGGCTGGTCAATCTCCAGGTACACGGGTCAGGCGGAGCGGGACAAACCGAGCCATTGGGCCGCTTGGCGACCCACACTTGATACGTTGGACGCCTGGAACGTGCAGCTGGGCAGGGCGTTGAGGAAGCGATCACCGTAGTTGGCGGTCTGTATGCGGCGGTCCAGTATCACCACGGCTCCGCGGTCTGTCTTGCTGCGGATCAAGCGGCCGAACCCCTGGCGAAAACGCAGGACGGCGTTGGGCACCTGGTATTCGTTGAAGGGGTTGTTGTAAAGGTTGCCACGGGCTTTGACGACGGGGTCGTTGGGGACGGGGAAGGGGAGGCGGCAGACCAGGAGTCCTCTGAGGACGCCCGATTCGAGGTCCACGCCCTCCCAGAAACTGGCGGTACCAAGGAGTACTGAGCGTGGGTCGGACTGCAACCGGTCGATCAACTGGCGCGGGGTGCCGTCGATACCCTGAGCCAAAACGGAGATACCCTCGGCGCGCAGTCGGCCGCGCACGCGATAGGATGCGTCTCGGAGGGCGCTGTGGGAGGTGAACAGGGCGAGGATATGCCCGTCGAGAGAGCGGGCCATGTTCAAGATGACCTCGGCCGTGCCGTTGGCGTGGTCGGCTCCCCGCCGGGGGTCGGGCAGATCGTCGGGCACCAAGAGGAGGGTATTGCGGCGATAGTTGAAGGGACTATCGACCAGCAGTTCGTCGCAGTCTTCGGGGAAACCGACGCGATTACGCAAGAAATCGAACCGCGAATCGGTGGCGAGGGTAGCGCTGGTGAGGACCACAGACTCCTTGGCTGCGAAAAGCCGATCGGCCAGGATGGGCCCGACGTCCAGCGGCGTGGAGTGGAGGGTCAAGTTCCGACGGACATAGTCGAGCCACTGGATACGATCTTCTTCGTAGCGGCCGAATATGGACGCCAGGTTGGAATCGATTTCGGTCAATATCTCCGCAGCGCTGGCGAGTTCGGCGGCCGGGCCGTCATCGGACAAATAAAACAATCCATCGACGACGGCTCGTTGCAGAGCCGTCAAGGTGTTGACACATTCGTGCATGAACGCCGAGACGGATTCCCATTCGATTGATGCTGCGCTCCATGGCCGGGACTGGCGAAGGCCCTGGTCAAGGGTGAGCGGTTGACGGTCGTTGTCGGGCCGGCCGGAGTCCGATGGCCGGGTGGCGTTGCGATACAGCTCTTCGAGGGTTTCCCAAAGACGTTGCCATGCCTGGCCGACCTGGTTGCAAGCGGCTGTGGCGTCGGCGACGGATTCGCGGGCGCGGGGCGCCTCCAGGGTTTCGCCCAGTCGGGCGGCAGCAGCGTTCAAATGGCTGATTATGCGATAGACCGCCTCCAACTCCTGGGTGAGGGTGTTGGCGCCGATTTCGAAGCCCATCTGGCGACTTGCTTCTTCTTCCAGATGGTGGGCTTCATCGATGATGAGGCGCTGGTAGTCCTGCAACACGGTGCCGCCGACGGCGAGATCGGCGAGAAGCAGGGCGTGGTTGATCACCAGAATGTGGGCGGACTCGGCCTGATCGCGGGCCTGGCGCAGGAAACAGGGCGCGCCGCCTCGGAAAGCGGGACAGCCTTCGACCGCGTCAGCACAGATGCGGGACCAAGCGGTCCAATCCTGCAGGTTGAGGTTCAGATTGGTGCGGTCGCCGGTTTGGGTCTCGTCGAGCCAGATTGCGGTTTTGCCGATGACGCGGGCTTCGTCTTCGTTGATGGAATCCGAGGCGCCCAAGTTGTTCCAACGGTGGAGGCAGACATAGTTGGAACGGCCCTTGAGCTGGGCGGCGCGAAATGCACCCGGTTCCAGGATGCCGGCCTCTTCCAGGATGCGCCTGACCTCCGGTATGTCCTTTTCCATCAACTGTTCCTGCAGGTTGATGGTGTTGGTGGACACGACGACGCGCTGGCCGTTGGTGGCGGCGTACATCACGGCGGGGAGGAGGTAGGCGATGCTCTTGCCGATGCCGGTGCCGCCCTCGACGATCAGCTTTCGGCCTTGGTAGATGGCGCGGGTGACGGCCTTGAGCATCTCGGCCTGCTCGGGGCGCGTCTCGAAATTGGGGAAGGATTTGGCGAATATTCCGTCGGGGTCAAGTAGGCTTTCGATCTGCTGCTCGGTAAGGGGACTGCTGATGACCTTGGTGGGCGGGCCGTCGTTGGAATCGGCTGATGCCTGATCGGCGAGATGGTCCAGCCGGACGCCCGACGCGCTCCCGGCTGGAGAACCCGATAGGGTGGCATTGGCGCCGGGCGCGTGGGGTATCAAGCCCTCCAGCAGGTCGGCGACCGGAGCATTGGCGGCGCGGGCGGCGCGGGCGATGAACGCCACCTTGGTGGCGGGATGGTCGCTGCCGATTTTCAGCAACCGGTGAAATACCTGAGCAGTGATTTCGGCGTCAGCGCTGGCGCGATGGGCTTGGCTGTGGTCGAGGCCAAGGCGGGTGGCCAATGCCGACAGGTTGTACTCGGGCAGGGTGGGCAGGAATATGGATGCCAAATCCCAGGTGTTGTAATTCGGGTTGGCGAGAGGGAGGTGGTGTGAACGCAAGAACCCGATGTCGAAAGCGACGTTGTGGCCGACGATGGGCGCGTCGCCGATGAAGTCCGCGAACTGGTCGGCGACCTGGTTGAAGGTGGGAGCCCGTTCGATCTGGGCGGGCGTGATGGAAGTGAGTTGCTGGATGAATGGGGGGATTCTGCGACCGGGGTTGACGAAGGTCTGGTAACGGTCGAGGATTTGATCACCTCGGAATCGGACGGCGCCTAACTCAATGATGGTGTCGGAGTTGGCATTGAGGCCGGTAGTTTCGAGGTCGATGGAGACGAACTCGTGCTCAAATGGGTCGAGCCTGATTCCGCGGAAGACGGATGCCTGCGTCATGGTTGGCCGGCCGGCGGCTACGTGGTGCGCAGGCGGTAGGGACGAAGAGACCCCTGACGAAGTCCCTCGACCGGGTGGAAGTCGCCGCGGTGCAACGCCGCGATGAATTGGCTTTCGTCGAATATTTCGTCGGGGAACTCGGTAACGAACTTGCCCAACCCGTGAGTGCTGTGGGCGTCGCTGCCGCCGGTAACGGGCAGGCTCAACCGGTGAGCCACCTCGGCCGCAAGCAGGTTCTCCTCATCGGACGTCCCGCCGTTGGCGATCTCAACCGCGTCGGCCAACTGGAACACCGGGTGCTGCATGGCGGTTTCGGGTTCGGTGGGAATGGGTTCGTTGGGGTCGGGATATAGTAGAGGGCGGGCGCGGTGGTGTTTCGCAAGAACGCCGCGGAAAGGATGGGCGGAAACGACGTATCCACCCACGGCATGGGCGGCCTTGCTGAGTTCTTCGGCGCGGTTGAATCCGCTCTGGTACCGATCGACGCCGAAGCACAGGATGTGTCCCATGTCGGTGTCGGCCTCCATGGCGCGGATGAGGACGACGTTGTGCAGGGCGGCGAAGTCAGCGAACTCGTGGCGATCCCAGGGGCCGGAGTGCTCGGTGATGCAGAGCCCGCGCAAACCGAGGCGTTCGGCTTCGAGGATGAGTTCGTCGGGCGTCAAGCTGGAATCGGCGCTGCCCTTGGTGGTGTGGATGTGGAGGTCAAAAAGGCGTGCCATAAGCTTGGTAAGTGTATGCGGACTGGCCGGATGCGTCAACGCACCGGGCGTCAATCAAGGTGATTTCGGCCCCCACTTAATAAATTTGGTAACTGACCAACGTGAGACGCCCCACCAGACCAGGGCGGGGCGCTCTCGTTTGTGCGGTGGGGGAAACTAACCGGATGAGGGACGTAGCGGGATTAGACTGCAACGGGCTGGTGAGCCTTGAGGAACTCAATGACCTGGTTGACGGTCTGGGCCTTGATGTCCGGATCTTCCTTCCAAGGGTAGACGGTTGCCTGGGCGTTGGGGGCCAGTTCCGCCATGGCCATCGCGGCTTCCAGCGAGTGGGACGGCGTGTCATCGGGCATGACCAGAAGGGGCGTCTGACACTCACGGGCAAAGTCCCGGGATACGCTGTACATGAAGTCCGGTTGGATTCTGTACAAATTGTGCAGGTATTGTTCGATGGTATCCATGGTGAGTTCGGGGCGGTTGGCCATGAGCGCGGGAGCCCAGACGTCCTTTCCGGAATCGTACATGGAATCCGGAGTTGCGGCGGCATGGCCGACCGGCTGGCACAGCACGGCGGCGGCGACGCGATCAGGGGCTTTCTTGATGAGGGTCATCGCGAAGGGGCCGCCGATGCAGAAGCCAATAAAGCCGAACTCGCGGATACCCAGATGATCCATGAGTCCCAGTTGGTCGTCGGCGAAGGCACCCCAAGGGTCTTCCACCTGCACCGGGCCAGTGGATTGGCCGCCGTTGGCATTGCGCTGGTCCATGGTAATGACGCGGAAGTGATCCTTGAACGCATCGACGGCGTTGAAGACCTGGTTGGGCCAACCGGCCATGATGGAGTTCAGCCCACCGCCCGGGGTCGCCAGGATCGGGAAACCGGATCCGACGTCGGAATAATGGATGGTGACATCGCCTCTCGTGTAAAACGGCATTTCATTTTCTCCTTTTCGATCGCAAATACCGACCATTCAACGCGATTGTAACTTGGGGGTACGGGTTGTCAAGGAACAGCGGAGACGAGGTCATTCGACGTGGATGGGATGGGGGAGAGGTTGGTTGAACAGGTAGCCCTTCTCGTTTAACGGTACCGCGTCGGGTTGGGTGTTTCCGGCGCCATCGTGGGCGGTTGTGAGCACTGTCGCGAATGCCGGCCGGGGTTAGTACGTCGCGGAGCGAGGCGCCGACCCATTCGACATTGCCGACGGCTCCCGTCATCCATTGGGTTCCGGATGCGGGCTGACCGTTGACCCAGGTCGAACATGGCGCGGTGATTACCGGCGCATTCCAAGTAGGAGATGAGCGTGTAGGTGGGCAGGTTTCTGATGTCCTGGTAGGTGAGTTGCAGTGGGTCGGATATGGCGTCGCCTTCGACCGACAAGGTCCAGTCGGCAGTATCAACATCCCAGTTGACGGAGTTGTTGCGAACGAAAAACAATCGGTTGGGGGTGGTCAGGCCGTCCAAACTCTCCAACCGGGATTCGAGACCTTTGTCGTCTCGAGTGATGAACGGCTCGGGATTTTTGAACCAAGGGCCGGCTGGCGGTGGGGGAGCATCAGGGTCCGTAAGGCGGGGGTCGGCGTCCGGGCCCGCCGGGTCAACTCCGCACGCGGCGAGCACCGCGGCCGCCCCCGCTGGAGGCCAGGAGGCCGAGGAAGGCTCGTCGGCCCAAGCCGTGCGACGTGGCGAATTGCCACAGTAATTCGTGATCCCAAACTATGCCGTTCATTCCGTTCGTCAGAATGTACACGCTTCGGTTTCTTGTCCGTTTTTCGCGAGGCGTTGTAATCGACCGGTACAGAGATAACCAAACGTCGGTTGAACAGGGTTTGCGAAGGGCAGAGCTTTGGTTTCGCGCACATGTGCCACATGATGTGCCTCATACCCCCAATCACCTTGCGCGCGTTGCTTCAGCAGCCCGTGGGCATTCAGTTTTTTTGCGCACGTAGCAAGCAAGCTGTGTCAATTAGCCGAAGGACACAGACTTATCGAATTGTACTGGGTAACGTCCGGTAATGACGGCGGGTCCGGGCCGGCGGCGTAGGTCGCCATCGTGATCAGAATGGCGCGTCGACGGAACGTGCCTCTGAGAAATTGGGATCGTCGGCGCAGTTATCCGATGGTTGGGTTGCTTCGGCGTTTCCCAAGAGCGAATGGGCGGACCGGGAATTCCGTTTTGACCTACGGCGGATATGAGCGATTCGAGGCGGCTATAGCCAGCGCCAACGGAGATATACGATGAGATTGTCTGCGCTTTACTGGTTGACCTATCGACGAATAATTTTTGCCGCTTTGGCGGGGGCCTGCGTCACCATCGCCCTGCTGTCTATCGTTTTTGTGGCGCCGCTGGAGTCATCTGACGACTCAGGGAATCCTTTTGTGTTTGCCGAAGCGTCAAGGAAGCCGAAGGTTGAAGCTGGCCCGGTTTTCCCGGTGGCTGACCCATCCGGGCAGGAACTGACGGGATCGAATTCGATAACGTTAGTGAGCAACCTCGGGCAAGTGACGGCGCCTGAAGGCTGGGAACCCGTGGGGCCCGAAGACGGGATCGTCTACGTCCAAGTGGTGCAGTTCACTACGGGCTCCCATGGGGACGGGTATTCGATTTCCACCGTCGAGGCCTGGGTCAAGGACGTAGGCGCTGATGATGAGCCGCAGGTGAACATCTACTCGGCGGACGACGACGGTTTCCCCAACGAGATTTTATACACCCTCACCAATCCCGCTTCGTTTACCGACAGCGCTGTGAACGCTTTCAGCGCGCCCGTGAACGCCGTGCTCGACCCTGACACGACTTACTACCTGGTAATCGAAAACACCGCAGATGTATCCGAGACTACGTTCTACTATGCGGGATTCGTGGATGGCAACGGGTTGGACTCAAACGGCGCCTCCGGGTGGAGCATCAATACCGAAGACGACTATACCGTGTTGTTCGAGATTGCAGGGTCGCCTGTGGCGTCTTACAGCGGTACGAGTTCGTCAAATTCAAGCGAATTGCTGTTAAAAGACCGCGTCGCCCGTCAAGACTCTGCTGCGCGAACTGGCGGGAACGAGGCGCGACCACTAATCGACGGGACGTGGAGCGAAAGCGGCGGGACGATAGTGGCGTTTAGCGAAGGGGGCGATTCTCCCCCCGCTCGCCAGTCTGGGCTAGTTACGTCGGAGGCGGTCAAAGCCCACATCAGCAAAAACGTGGTCGAGGAATACGAGGGCGACTACCCTTGGGTGCGCCAAGCGTGGAGCAACCGTCCGCTGCCCGTGAGGGTACAGGAGCGCAAGGCACCCGGCTGGTATGTCTATTACATCGGGGGGAGAGATGGATTTCGCGGCCTCGCGAGGGGACTACGCTTCGGCTTCACGGTGTCTGGATTACGTACGGACGCCATTGTGCTGCATGAGCTCGCCCACCATTTCACCCTGGATACGCGGGTTCCCAACGTCCAGGACGCGGTCGGAGTGGGATGGCTTTACTTCAATCACCGGGTCCAGGGAAGCTGCTCCGTGAGTGAAATATATGCCGATGTGTTGGCGTACGTTACACGCGACAAATCGGGCCTAAAGCTGGGATACCTCGCAGATTGCAGCCGAATTGCCCATGATGCGAAGCCGGATCCCGCAAGCCGAAATGTCGTCAAAGAGGTAGTCAGGGGGAATATCCCCAGCTGGTTCGATAGTCACTATGACGACGGCGATGGCGAGATCGATCTCAACGCGGTATGGGCCGACATCCGAACCGCCAACCAAAAACGCACGATCACGTACCTGATGCGGGACATGTTCGGCGGGTATTGCTCGACCGGGGAAGCGAACTGGGCGCTGACACACGCAGACGCGGCGGGGCGCAATCCGTGGCGCGACGGCGGGTGTGATTCGCGCAAGCCACGGGACGTGACGGTGATCAGACAGGACGGGGGATTGAAGGTCACGTGGGAACCTCATCTCTATGAAGCGTCGCCTGCGGTTACGCACTACGTTGTGCAATGGCGTACGGCGGACCAGGATTACCATTCGTCGCGTCAGGCTTTGATAGCAGAAACGTCGGACTTATCCCACACCATTACAGAGCTAACGAACGGGGTGGAACACCACATCCGCGTGGTCGCGGTGAACAGCGGGTCGACGGATAGCACCGTGGACGAACACGGACACAGCCGCGCGGCCGAGGCTGTCAGCGTGCCCGGCCAGCCGGGTAAGCCATCGTCGTTGCGCGGCTTCCCAGGTGACCAAACCATGGCGCTCACCTGGGGTGTTCCCGAGAACAGCGAGGTTGAGCTGAGCGGGTACGTGGTGGAGTGGAAATCAGGTTCGCAGGAGTACGACTCAACGCGACGTTTGGAAGTGCCCGTAACGTCGCCCACCAGCGCGACGATACCGGGTTTGCGTAATGCAACAAATTATAGGTTCAGAGTGACTGCACAGTCGTCCGCAGGTTTGGATGGCGTCCCAGCGGAGATAACGGCATCACCGATTGGACCGCCCGAGATGCCCGTTGAAGTGCAAGCGGTGGGCGGTCGGGACTCCATCCGGGTGTTTTGGGATTCTCCGAGCAGGGGCACGCCGCCTGATGACTATCTGATCCAATGGCGTACGGGAGCCAACTATGAGTCTGGTGACAACGCGGTGTCGTCCAAACCGTCGGCCGGATCGCATGTGATAAATGGATTGGCGGGGCACGGGCGGTACTACGTGAGGATCATCGCCAGGAATGGGCTGGGTGAAAGCGAACCATCTGCGGAGTACTTCGTGATGTCGGGCGCGCCCCACAAACCCGCCGATTTGAACGTGGAGGTGAGGGCCGGCGGTGGCTTCGACGTCGCCTGGGACCGACCGGAACCCTACTATCCCAATAATTCGGATTTCCGGCCCGTGCGCAATTTCAAGACCAAGACACCCATCCGCGACGCCGACGGCAACACCGTGCCGCAATTCCGCTATGACGTGGAGTACAGGCTCGAGGGCGATCCGGCGGGATCCTGGTGTTCGCAGGGCAGTTTTAGGGATGTGCCGGGACGCAATAACAACCTGGATCCGGTGCCGCACCGGCTGAAATATCTCAAATTCTGTGAAGACTACGAGCCGGTGATGGGTGAGAGTTACAAATTCCGGATCCGGGCGGCGTACGTTTGGAAAATCTCGGGTGACACCAACGTGCGCAACGGGCCGTGGGCGTACAGTGACGCTCTGACGTACGATCCCAGCGGCGGCCCTCCCGACAAGCCGACGGGAATTGAAGCCGTAGGCGGCAAGGAATCGCTCCTGGTATTCTGGGATTTGCCGAGCGGCGGAACACCGCCTGACGACTACCTGATCCAATGGCGTACCGGAGCCAGCTATGAGTCCGGTGATAACGCCGTGTCATCGAACCCGGCGGCCGGATCGCATTTGATAAATAGATTGGCGGGGCACGGGCGGTACTACGTGAGGATCATCGCCAGGAATGTGCTGGGCGAAAGCGAACCATCTGACGACTACTTCGTCATGTCCGGCGCGCCTGGACCTCTCACAGACTTCGACGCCAAAGTGCGGTCGAGTGGCGGGTTCACTCTCACATGGGACCGACCGGATCCATACTATCCCAACAACTCGGATTTTAGGCCGGTACGCAATTTCAACAACAAGAAGTCGAAGCGAGACGCCGAAGGCAACACGGTGCCACAGTATCGCTACGACGTTGAATACAAACGAGCCGACGGCCAGCTAAGCGGTTGGTGTTCCCAAAGCAAGTACCGCGACTTTGGGGTGGGCAACGATACCCTCAACAGCGCTGCGCTGACGGTGGACGTTATTGAATATTGCACCGGCGCAGGGCCGGTGGATGGGGAATCCTACAATTTCCGGATACGCGCGTCGTACGTGTGGATGAAGTCGGGTGACACCAATCCACGCAACGGCCCGTGGGTGTACAGTGGGCCGATCACCTACGGCCCGCCGGCCTACAACCAGACACCCTGACTCGAAACAGGGTAGCCAGTGGACCGACGCACTGGGCCAACGACTATTGCGCGTCGGCCCAGTTTTTTCCCAGGAGTTGACTGAAACAGGTTAGAACAGTTCGCGGCTGGCGAGGTCCGCGCCCCCGCGCATGGCCCGGAGTTTCATCCAGAGGATGCCGGGTTCTACATAGTTGGAGCCGGCTGACGTGACGAATCCGCAATGGGCGCCGGCCGGCACGCGGGTGGGATCCCCGCCGGTTGCGGCGACGGCCTGATGCAAATGGTCGGCGATGAGACGAGGGTGTTCCACGTAGTTGGTCTTGGTGTCGATGACGCCGACTCGGGCGTTGAGCTGCTCCGAGACTTCGTGTGCGACGGCCTCGTGAGCTTCGGCATCGAGAGTGGTTGGATCCACGGGCCCGCCGCGAAACACGGCGCCCAGCATTGAAACCAAGCCGGATGGTCGGGGGAGGCTGCCGGTGTGGGTGGTGAGGATGCGTGATTCGCTGTTTTTCATGGGTTATTTTGGCAGTGGATAGGCATAACCCGAGGGCATTTAGAACCAATCGACGAGGAATCGAGTGGCAACTGGACCACTTCTTTGCCAAAACTGACGGCTGGGAATTGTTGCCGTGCGTGCGCGCGGCCCTTATCATACATCGTCGCCGTGACCGAAAATAATGGATTTACAATCCAACAAATCAAACGGAGTGAAATATGGCTACTGGAAGCACCTATAAGATAGTGGAACTGGTGGGATCGTCCAACGCGAACGTGCAGGAAGCAATAGACGGAGCCATCGCGCGCGCGGCCCAAACCATCCGAAACCTGGACTGGTTTGAGGTGCGGGAAATCAGAGGCACCATTGATGATGGCCAGGCCAATTGGTATCAGGTGAAGTTGGGCATCGGTTTCCGAGTGGACTCGGGCGAGGACATCACCGAGGACTAGGCCCGTCCGACGCGGTACCCTTTTTCAGACAGTTTCGACCGGTTCGTCGCGTGGACTAGCGACGCTGGTCGAACCCGGCTGGCCTGGGGTAGTGACCTACTGCTGATTGCCGCGGACGACGTTTCGATTCCGGTTGCGGCCGAACGTCGTCCGTCGAGGAAGTTGAGACCTCGATAGCTCGGGGCACGTTGCCTTGGCCCGCCGAGGTCGGGCTACAGGCTCGTCCAAGCGTGAGAGCGTGCCATTGCCCGGACGCCTTCGGGCGTTGTGATTGGGGCGAGACACCGGTTGCCCATGCAGGCGTACAGGGCGGGGCTTTCGTTCGGCGGGAATCCCAAAATGGTAATCCTATCAACGTCGCGTCTGACGTCCAACGGCTGGACGATCCGGTGGGGCGCATGCATTCGCAGCGCGGCGCGATGGAGACGGTGGTAGGCGGGGTTGGACGAGTCGCCGACCAATACCAGGCTGACTGGCCCCTGGATCAAGAAGTCCTTGGCGCGTCCCCAGGCAGCGCCGGCCGGGAGGAATAGAGCCTCCTCATCCTCCTCCATGCGACGGGTCGCGTGGTCGCCGAGGTAACTCTTGCCGGGCACAACCGACTGGAAAATATCCAACGCGGCCTCGGCGCGTCGATGGTACTGATCGCCGCCAGTCAGGTGGGACAGGACCAACAACGCTTCCGCCCAAGCGCTGTTGTCCAGCACGGGTTGTTCCCGACGCAGGAACCTGGACTCGAAGGACTGGGGCGCGGTGGTGTCGTAACAGCCGCCATCCGGAGCGCCGAATAGCCGTTGGGTCGTGTCGGCGACCTGAATCGCACGGTCCAATGGCTCAGGCAGGCCCGTGGACTGATACAGGGCCAGCCACGCCTTGAGGAAATATACCTGGTCGATGAGGACGGGCGTGGAGTCGTGGGATACGCCGACGCGGCGGGCCAGTCCTCCCGAATCGGTCCAGCTTTCTCGCCATAGCTTCTCGAGAATTTCGGAACTCATCCGGCCGTATGCCGCGCGTCCGAGTACGTTTCCGGACTCGATCAGGGCGTGGGCGGCGAAGGCATTCCAGCCGGCGTACAACGTCCGATCAATGGGCGGATCGGTCGACTCATCACGCGCTTCCCAGGACGATTGGTAGAACGGTTCATCAGCGTCCTGGCTGGCGAAGAACAAGCGCGCGTCGGGGTCGAAAAGGGTGGATCGCAGGTACCCAAGGGTCCCCTCTGCGGCAGCCTTGTACATGGAGCGGCGAGTAATCTGGTAGGCGCTGAGGTATGCCAGCAGCAGGTTGGCGTTGGAGACCAGCATCTTCTCGTAGTGCGGCACCTTCCAGTCGCGGCTGACGGAATAGCGGAAGAATCCCTGATCTTTTTGGTCGTAGATCCCGTGCCACATCCCCTGCAGGGTGGTCTCGATCATTCCGAGGGTTTGGCGGCCTCCGGTGGTGCCGTAACGGGCGGCGAGGAAGGACAGGGCTTCCCACGGGGGTTGCTTGGGTTCGACGCCAAACCCCCCGAAACGGTCGTCGTAGAGGTCGAGCAATCGGGCCAGGACAGCATCTGACGAGGAGCGAGCACCAGCGTGCGGCGACCGCGCTGCGGTTTGCGCTGCCGAGGCTGTTTCGGGCACGAATTCGCCACTGGATATTTGCTCCAAGAGGACGGCCATCTCGTCCGCAGGAGTGTAGGGGCGGCCGGCGAGGAATTCACCGTCGCCGGTGAGGAATGCGACAGACGGGTAGGTGCCCTGGTTGTAGCGGAGCGAGATGTCGGGGCGTTGGTCGACGTCGACGCGTACGGGGATGAATCCGGCGTTGACCAGACGGATGACGCGGTCGTCGGCGTAGGAAGTCTGATCCATGACGTGGCACCAGTGGCACCAGGTGGCTCCGAGGGTGAGGAGTACCGGCTTACCCTCAGAACGGGCGGCGTCGAAGGCGTCCTCGCTCCATTCGCGCCACGGGATGCTGTTGCTGGCGTCAGGTTGGGTCATAGGGGTTCGTCCAAATCAATGGTGGAGCAATGGGTTCGGCAGTGGGCCGCGTGGTTCACATGATGACCTCGATCAGATGCCCAGCATGGTTTCCAAGTTGCGCCAGGAGATCTTTTCTTTTTCCTCTTGGGAGAGGCTTTGCAATCCCTCCAGCCATCCGCCGGGGGACGGGTCCCAGCCGACGAAGGGCCAGTCGCTGCCGACGACGACGTGGTCTGCGCCGACGGTGTCGATTAGGAAACGCAGACCGGCCTCGCTGCTGGTGAGGAAATCGTAGTAAATCTGGTTCTGGTAGGCGCTGGGTGGTTTGAGTATGTTCGCGCGGGCTTCGGTGCGGACCTGCCAGCCGTGATCGATGCGGCCCATTGCGAAGCACGCGCCGCCGCCGCCGTGGGCGATGCAAACTCTAAGGTTGGGACATTCTTCGAGGATGCCGCCGCAGATCAGGGTGGCGACTACGAGCGCGTCTTCCAGGACTACGCCGACGCTGTTGGGTATGCCGTAGCGCAGAGTGCGCTCGACGGCGACGACGTTGTCCTGGGGTTGCGGATGGAAGAACAGCAGGGCGCCCAGTCCCTCGGCGGCCTTGAACAGGGGCAAGAATCGGGGTTCGTCCCAGTTGAGGCCATTGACCACCATGTCCAGTTCCGCGCCTTTGAGGCCAAGACCGTTGACCGCCCTTTCCAGTTCCTGGATGGAGGCGCCAACGTCCTGCAGCGGGAGGGTGGCAAGTCCGGCGAAACGATCCGGCCATTGCTTCGTCATGCCCGCTATTTCGTCGTTTACCTCCCGGGACGCCTGAACGGCCGCCGTAGCGTCCCAGTGGTATGGGAACAGCGGGGTGTGGATGGAAACGACCTGAACGTCCGTTCCCTCCGCGTCCATGTCGGCCAGGCGCTGCTCGGGCGTGTACCGGATTTTTGGGGAGTTGATCAGGATTCGTTTGCCGTTGCCCACGATGAACTCCTGGTCGCCGCGGGCCTCGTGGTTCATGCCATGCCAGTCCTGGCCCTGCTCAAAAGCCTTCCACAGGACTTGGGGAGCCAGGTGGGCATGCACATCTATAACTCTCATCAATCGCACTCCGGATAGAGGGGGTAAGACCGGCGGTCAGAGTCCCAACAGGTTTTCGAGGTTTTTCCACAGGATCGCGTCTTTTTCATCCTGGGTCAGGCTTTCCATGCTCAGGATCCAGGAGACGGGCCAGTCCTGGGCCATGTCGTAAGGCCAGTCGGTGCCGAACACAACACGGTCGATCCCCACCGAGTCGATCAGGAACCGCAGGGACTGCTCGGTGTAGACGATGCAATCGTAGTAGAACTTACTCAGATACTGGCTGGGCGGCTGTGCGGCGAGACGATCAGACGGGGGGATGCGCTCCCAGCCCCGATCCATGCGGCCGGCGCCGTAGCACGCGAACCCGCCACCGTGGGACAGGCAGATGCGGAGGTCGGGGCAGGCGTCCATGACGCCACCCATGACGAGCGAGGCGAAGGTGATGGTGCGGTCGGCGAGATTTCCCACCGAGTTGGGCAGGTGGTAACGCTGAATGCGGCGGTCCACGATGGTGTCGCCGCCCTGGTGGAACAGGATGAACGCGCCTAACTGCTCGGCGGCTTTCCAAAACGGCATGAATTCAGGCTCGTCCAGGAGCTTGTCGTTGATCTTGTCGTCGATGACCGCGCCCTTGAAATTGAGGTCCACCATCACCCGCTCCAGCTCGGCAACGGCCGCGGGGACGTCCTGCATGGGCAGGGTGGCCAAGCCGGCGAACCGGTCGGGCCAGGATTGCATCATCTGGCTGATCTCGTCGTTGGACTCGCGGGAGGTGGCGACGGCCAAGTCGGTATCAAGCTCGTAGTTGTAGAAGCCGGAGTATGGGGACACGACGTGCATGTCCACGCCCAGAGAATCCATGTCGGACAGGCGCTGTTCGGGCGTCCAACTGGACTTGGGAGGCAGTTGGCCGCGGCGGTCGCCCACTACGAGGATTTCGCGTCCTCGGGCGTCGTTTTCCCGCTTCAGCGAGTGCCAGTCGCCCGATCCTTCCGTGGCGCGCCAGAAACACTGGGGCGTGAGATGGGCGTGGAAGTCAATGGTGCGCATACGCGTCTCCTGGGAGTAGGGAATGGGATCGGCGCTGAGGAATTCACGACTTTTGGCGAGGGTGCTTGGCGAGGAAATCGTCGGCCATTTCCTCGAGGGTTACAAAGCGGGCGCCGTCGTGGGAGCGGATGTACTCGGTAAGACGTTCCAGCATGAGCAACACTTGGGGCCGGCCGCTGACGTCCGGGTGGATGGTGATGGGGAAGACGGCCTCATCGTACTCGCGATAGACCCAATCGAACTGGTCCCGCCACATTGACTCAATGTCCCTTGGGTTCACGAATCCGTGGCTGTTGGGGGACTTTTTGATGAACATCATGGGCGGGAGGTCGTCCAGGTACCAGTTGGCCGGGATCTCTACGAGGTCGGTTTCCTGGCCGCGCTCCAAGGCGTGCATCCAATAGTCGGCGGGCATGGCGTAGTCGATCTTGGTCCAGCGGTCGCCGACGCGGACGTAATAGCACTCGAAGTCCTTGTGCATCAGGCTGTGGTCGTACTTGATGCCGTGCTTGAGCAGAAGTTCGTTGGTGACGTGGCTGAACTCCCACCAGGGGGCGACGTAGCCCCGGGGACGTTTGCCGGAGAGGTCGGTGATCAAGTCGATGCAGCGCAACAGCACCGCCTCTTCCTGCTCCGGCGACATGGAGATGGGGTTTTCGTGAGAGTAACCGTGCATGCCGATTTCGTGGCCCTGCTCCACGATCATGCGGCACTCGTCCGGAAAGGTTTCGATGGAGTGGCCAGGGATGAACCAACTGGTCTTGATGTCGAGTCGCTCGAACAGTTTCAGCAGGCGGGGAGTGCCAACCTCGCCGGCGAACAGACCGCGGGAGATGTCGTCGGGTGAGTCCTCGCCGCCGTAGGAACCCAACCAGCCACCGACCGCGTCCAAGTCGACGCCGAACGCGCACAGGATCTGTTTATCAGCCATGTTTTCGTCTCCTCGCCGGATTGTCAGCACCAGTCTCACATAAGGACGTTGGTGAAACTCGGTGCCCTATAGTACCGCAAACCGGGCCGCGGTTGGTGAAGGATGCCGATGAACGTAACAGTTCAGACTTACTGAGCGATTTCCAAATTCAGCCCATCATTGTGGACCCCGTATCAGGTACGGGGCAGGTTTTGAACCGGAATCCAGAAAAACCTCGTCCTACTCACGGATGCCTGTCGACAGGTTACATGGATACCGGCTTCCGCCGGTATGACGGTTTGAGTTCCTGACGGTCTCCTCGAGTCTGAGCAGTTACTGATGAACAGGCTGGTCTGCGGAAACTTTGTTGGGCGGGGATGCACGCACACCACCGACGAAAACATGGGCTCAATCCGATACAATCCCGAGTGAATGCAATTTTCCGGCGACGTAATGCTGTAGAGGTGAGCGACATGGTTCTAAAAGGGGAAGACTGGCTGGCGCAAACTATTGAGGAAACGCTGGAGCCGGAGCTGCCGATTTGTGACACACACCATCATTTCTGGGTTTCGCGGCCCGAACCGCCGGCATACCAGCGGTACCTGCTTCCGGAACTGACGGGGGACGTAGGGAGCGGACATAACGTGCGCTCGACGGTGTTCATCGAGGTGCGGTGCGAATACCGGCAGGACGGGCCGGAGGAAATGCGGCCCGTGGGCGAGGTGGAATACATTGAGACGATTGCTGAAGCGAGCGCCAGCGGAGATCACGGTCCGACGCTGGCGGCGGCGGCCATCATCGGGCATGCTGACCTGAAGCTGGGCGATGGAGTCAGGCCGGTGCTGGAGGCGATGCGGGCCGCGAGCCCGGGCCGGTTCAAGGGAGTCAGACACTCGACGGGCTGGGATGAGAGTCCGGAACTGGTGAACCGAGACATTCAAGGCACCCTGACTTCGGAGGGTTACCGGGCAGGCGCAAGGGTGATGGCTGATATGGGACTGGTACTGGAGAACTCGCTCTATCATCCGCAGTTGCCGGATCTGGCGGCGCTGGCGAGAGCGGTTCCCGATCTGACCATTGTGCTCAACCATATCGGCGGACTGGTCCGGGTGGGTCCGTACGCCAATCGGGACGACGAGGTTCTGCCAGCGTGGCGGGCAGGGGTCGCGGAAGTCGCGCAGTGTCCCAACGTGGTGATAAAGCTGGGAGGTGTCGGACAGGTTAGATATGGCTACCGTTGGGACGAGCGCGAAACGCCCATAGGGTCCGAAGAACTTGCGGGTACGCTGGGGCCGCTGATGAACTACTGCATCGAGCAGTTCGGCCCGGAGCGGTGCATGTTTGAGAGCAACTTTCCGGTGGACAAACCGTCGTATTCGTACAACGTGCTATTCAACGCGTTCAAGCGTCTTTCCGCCGGATACACGGCGAGCGAACGGGCGGCGCTGTTCCACGACACAGCGATGCGGGTGTACGGCATCAGTTATTGATTCCCTCGAATGCGTTAGAATACCCGCCAACAGCAACTAACCACTGAACACAGGAGCCGGACAATGGCAGAACTAGTATTGGGCCTGGCATCTTCCCACAGCCCGCAGCTCAGCACCCCCGCGGACGGTTGGGCCGGACGGGGGGAGCGCGACAAGGGACATCTTGAACTCATCGGCACGGACGGCATCGTCTCCAACTTTGAGGACCTCCTGGCCCGCACCGATACAGAGCGCATCGCGAAAGAGATCACGCCGGCCAAGTTCGAGCAACGCCACGAGCAGAACCAGAAGGCCATCACCCATCTGTCCAGGAAGCTCTACGACGCCAATCTGGACGTGCTGGTGATGGTGGGCGACGACCAGCACGAGTACCTGCTGGACGACAACATGCCGGCGTTCTGCGTCTATTGGGGCGATGAGGTCAAGGTGACCGGCCACGAGGCCGGGCCGTCCACCGGAAACCGTCCGCTGATTGGCTACAACACCGAGGATCAGCACGTGCCCACCGACTCCGCGCTGGGTCTGCATATCATCAACAGTCTGATGGATGCAGAGTTCGACGTGGGCAGTTCCAAGTTCCTTGACCCAACCCGTGGGCGCGGTGAACAAGGCGGTATCGGGCATGCCTTCGGGTACGTGTACAACCGCATTATGACCGAACGCATCATCCCCACTGTGCCCGTGATGCTCAATACCTACTACCCGCCCAACCAGCCGACGCCCAAGCGTTGCTTCAACCTGGGCCAGGCCCTGCGCGACGCCATCGAGTCGTGGGACAAGGACATTCGCGTAGGCATCCTGGCGTCCGGTGGGCTCAGCCACTTCGTGGTGGACGAGGAGTTGGACCAACAGGCGCTGGCGGGCATGGAAGCAAAGAGCGTGGACCAACTGATGGCGCTGCCGAGGGAGAAGATCAACTCGGGCAGTTCGGAGATCCGGAACTGGATCGTGGTGACAGGCGCTACGGAGCACCTGGACATGGACGTGGTGGATTACGTGCCGTGCTACCGATCCCCGGCCGGGACGGGGTGCGCGATGGGGTTTGCTACCTGGGGCTAAGGACTATCGATAAGAACTGCGCGGGGCGCAATCCTCATCCAGGACGGTGGGAATGGCGTCCCGCGTTTCGTTTGGTCTTATTGGCGCGGGGTAGCCAGATTGGGGGAGTTGGCTAATCAGTTACTGCGGTAACCGCGCCGTCCCTGGTTTCATGGATCGCCATGACGCGACTAAACCCGCTGATCTGGAACACTTCCTTAACCGGACCGATGGGGGAATAGATGGCGAACTTGGCATCCTGGCGTTCCAGTTTCCGGAACACATCCAGAATAGCTCGCATGCCGGCGCTGTTGATGTATTCGAGCCGTCGCAAGCTGAGGACAACGGCGCGGTCCTCCGACGTTATGACCGCCTCCAGGTCATTCACAAGGTCTGTGGCGGCGGGGTGGTCTATTCTTCCGTCCAACTGTATATCCAGGATTCCATCTTCGCGACTGTATTGAATTGACATGGGTATATCTCCGAGTGGTATATGAATCCACGGCTGGTTCCGGCGTATCGGGGCCGTGGCCCGAGTGCAGGGGTATCGAGCCCGGCAAGTTCAGTATTGCGAATTATGGTGCGCCCGTAGCCCGCCGGCGCGATAACGAAGGCTTCAATTAATGATACGGGCGGCAGCCCGTTTTCGCTTCAAATAACTGGAACAAGATAGGTGCTTGGCTAACGGCGGGACAATCAACCCCGCAGCCGGGCCACGGTCAACCCTCGGAGTTCACCGCCGTTATTTTGGTTCACCCCGGAGGTCGATGGTGTTTTATGATCGGAGCGGTTGGGCAATGAGCGCTTTGATGCGATCGGTGATGTCCGATTGGTCGTAGTTGCGCAGGAGGTTGATGCGGTTGCGGTTGGGATCGCCGCCGTGCCAGTATTCGTAGATTTCCTGGCGCATGCCGAAGGATGATACGGCGAGGTCGTGTGCCAAGCGGAACAGGCGGGATTTGTACTCCACGCCAACGCCTTTGCCCGGCATGTACCGATTCAGGTAAGGCCTCAGTTCGGAGTTGGCGAGATCGGCCTCGCTGGGCTGCATGATCATGCCTGAGCCGGAGATTTCCCGCAGCAGTTCCACCATGCGAGCCGACATCTGCGCGAAGTAGATGTTCATGCCGGAGGTTGATCCCAACGACATCAGACCGTTGTCTGCCGGGTAGGCGTTGTGCTCTACTCCGTCCATGGCGTGCCGCCACATTTCGGTGTGCATCGCCATTTCGCCCAGCTTGGCGGCCACCTCGCGGTATTCGATCACACCGATGGATTCGGCGATGAGGGTGGCGACGGCGGTCATGAGCTTCATGCGTTGGTGAATGCGACACAGATTGCTCCACCCGCGGAAGTTGGCCTCGGAGCCCAGGCGTTGCAGCAACGGGCCGGAGTCGTAGAGCATGAAAATCCGATCCCACGGCACCAGGACGTGGTCAAAAAACAGCATTGCGTCCTGCTCGTCGTAGGCTGCACCGAGGGGATGGCCGTAGCTGCCCACCCATTGCGACACGGGTTCCCGGCAGAGAATTTTCATACCAGGCGCGTCGGTGGGGATGGCGAAAGCGAGTATGAACCGTGGGTCGGAACGGCGCATAAAGGTGGCTGACAACGATACGTAGGTCTCGTTGCTGATGGGTGCGGCGGTGGCGAGTTGCTTCGCCCCGTGGACGATGACTCCCTCGTTGGTTTCTTCGACAACGTGTAGTGCGACTTCGGTTTCGCCGTCGGCGCGGGTCTCGTTCTGGGGCTGCTGGCTGCGGTCCACCTGGGGGTCGCCGAGAGCATGGGTGAGGAACAGGTCGTTTTCCATGCAGTAGCGGTGGTAGTTGGTGATGTTCTCCGCGAAGTCGCACTTGGGGTGTTTCACCTGGCCGAGGGCGTCTCGGATGGCGACGAGGCTGATGATGTGGGGCGCGAGGATGTCGGGGCTACGGCCGAGTTGACCCCAGGATTCCTCGTTCCAGATTTCGCTGTTGCGCCGCTGGCGCTTGAGGTCTTCGGCGCGGCGGGGCAGGAGCCACGACAGGCTGCACCGGTTGCCGGTGTCGGGCGAGACGAATGTCATTTCGTCCCGGTACCGGTCCGAGTGTTGGAGGTCGTAGATGCGGGCCAGTTCGTGGACCATGCCGGATAACGCGGGATGTCTGGGAACGTCCTGGACTTTGGCACCATCCAGCCAGACCTCGCGACCGTCGCGGAGGCTGGAGATATACCGCTCGCCGGTCATGGCGCCCAGACCAGTTTTAGACTTCAGCACGGTCGATTCCTCCCTGCGCAAGCGCTGCGCACTGGAATAACTGCTTGGAACGCTACTAGACGCTCGCTAATCCAGGAACTCTGACTCCCGGCGCCATTGGACGTAGTGGGTCAACCCTGCCGCCAGATCGTATTGCGGCGTCCATCCCAAGTCATGCCACAGGCGGTAACCGGACAGCGGTCCTCGCGTCGGACCCAGGGAGCTTGCACCCGGGTCGGGCGCAGCGGGTGGCACCAGTTGAGTTTCGGGGAACAGTTCGGATAGGGTGCGTTGGATCTGGCCTTCCGTAACCGGCATTCCGTTGGTCACGTTGTACAGATCGTGGGGAAGGCGTTCGGCGTCAACAACCGTGGAAACGGCATCGGCGGTGTCCAGAACGTACGTGTAGTCGCGGCCGTGGTCGGAGTCGTTGGTTTCGATGGGTTCGCCCCGGAGCAGTTGGCCCGTCCATTGGTACGGGGTTGACATGTTGCCGCGATGGCCGGTGACGCGTTCCATTGGGCCGTAGGGAGTGCTGAGGCGCAGACTCACGGTTTCAAATCCGTGCAACTCACCATAACGTCGCGTCAGCAACTCGCTGGCGAACTTGGTGATGCCGTACAGATTGCTAGGTTGGGGCGCGTCGTCTTCGTTGTAAGTTTGGTCCGGATCGCGAGTGAGGCCGTAGGCGGCGCCGGAGCTGATGTACACGAACCGCCCGACGCCGGCGAGGCGCGCAAACTCCAGCAGGTTGCCGGTGCCCTCGAGGTTGATGTCCAGGATGTCCTTGCTGCGGGCGGTCTCCAGATCGGTGCGGTTCACCGTGAATACGGCGGCGTGGACGACCTTCTGGATGTCATGCTCGGATCGTATGGCGTCCAGGGTGGGCACATCGAGGATGCTCCCGTTGATGAACTGAACCCGACCGGACAACTCCCCGAGAAAATTTGCCATCAAATCGTCGGTGGGCAGAACGTCGAGGCTGACCACATCGTGCCCTCGTTGGGCCAAGTTCTTGACGATATTTGCGCCGACAAAACCGACGCCGCCGGTTACCAAGATTGCCATACCCATCCCCCTGAAATTGATGCGATTCGAACCGTTAGTGCGGATCACTGATTGTCTATCGCATGATACATGCCGCGCTCGGCAAGTATGCGTTCCCGCTACGCTGAATACAAGACGGCGGCAGCGCGGGCCAAGGCCTGTCGATTATTTCAACTGGAAGCAATGAACAACGCCAAAACGTTTTTTGGATCACCGTCCGCTCGTCCTTCGACAGGCTCAGGATGAGCGGACTACCTATCTGCCGAGCAATAATCGAATGGCCCTGCGGCGCGGAGCGTGGGCTGGTATCAGGCGGTAGGCTGCGGGATGCCTGGACCCCAGGTAACGCCAAATTCGAACCGGGACGCCAATTGACCGGTGAAGGTGCTGGCGTCCTGCAACGCGAGGAAGACCGCGAGAGGACCGATGGCGCTGGGGTCTACCCGTTCGTGCCAATCGCGCTGGGTCCAGGGGATGGCGGCGGAACCTTCGCTGCGCAGCCCGCCGGGGCTGAGGATGTTGACGGCGATGTTGTAGTCCCGCACTTCGTCGGCAAGGCAGTAGCTGAACATGTGGACGGCGGCTTTGCTGGCGCTGTATAGGACGCCGCCGCCCTGCGCCGGGTCGGTTGCCATGCGGGAACCGATGTTGATGATGCTGCCCCGTCGCTGCGCCATCATGGTCGGGAGCACGGCGCGGCTGCACAGGTAGGGGCCGTTGACGTTGATTCGCATGAGTTGTTCCCAGCGAGGGGCGTCGATGTCCAGGATGGTCTCGCCGAGTACCATGGCGCCAGCGTTGTTAAACAGCGCGTCGATTTTGCCGTAACGTTCAATCGCCTGGCGGACCATGTCATTGACTTGCGACTCATCGGTTACGTCGCAGTCAACGGCCAAAACGTCGCCGCCGGCGTCCCGGATGTCGTTGGCAGTGTCCTGGAGCGTGCCGGCCAAGCCGGTGGGGGACTGGCTGCGAGCGCAGATAACGACGCTGGCGCCTTCGCTGGCGAACTCTTTGGCTACGGCCCTACCGAGGCCCCGGCTGGCCCCGGTAACGATTGCGACCATTCCATCCATTTGACCCATTGGGGCACTCCTATACAAACTGGGCTTCGACCCATCCCTGGTCGAATGGGGTCCAGAAATGGGACGTAAGCTTCAGGTGTTTGAACATCCATACGCCATCGACTCGGACGTATTCCTCGTCGTATCTAGCCGAGCCCCACACTGCTTGATCGCCGTCGGCGTAGGTGCATGGCTGGAATAGGTACCAGATGCCGGTGGCGGTGTCCCCGTTCACTTCGATGATGGGGTTCATGACCATGTGGATGGCGAAGGGCAATCTGTTGGGAGCGTTGACAAAGAATTCCCGGATTGCTGCACGCCCTTCGGCTTTACCACGCATGCCCCCGTCCCACACTGCATCTTCGATGAACAGGCTGGCGATGCTATCCGCGTCATAGTTGTCGTCGCAGTAGGCGCAATAGCGGGCTTTGAGGCGCTTGATCTCCTCCACGTCTTCCAAGGCGCGAAGCCTGCGTTCGATGTCTTCCAGACTCATTGCCCTCGCTCCTCCGTAGGGGTAGGCTGACCCGAATGGCCGATTGCCCATAATATACATGTCGCGGGGACGAATATGGCGCGCTGGGGATTCAATCCGGCTCCAAAACCATCACGGGGGACTTGCTTTTGAGGGACAGAAATGTGGCGTCCGTAGTGTCCACGACCCAAGCTTATTACGACGGCCCGGCGGACGAGATTTACCGGACGATCTGGGGCGACAACCTGCACCTGGGTGTGCCGTGCAGCCAAGAATGCCCGCATCCGGAGGCGATGGAGCACACCAACGAAATCATGGCGAACGCGGTTCGGTTGGAACCGGGGGTGGGGGTGCTCGACCTGGGGTGCGGGTATGGATCGACGGCGCGCTACCTGGCGGCCAATTTTGGTTGTCAGGTGACCGGCGTTAACATAAGCCAAAAGGAATTGGAACTGGCCCGCAGCCGGAGTCGTGAGGCGAACCTCGATCACCTGCTGGCCTTCGAGTACGGAGACTTTCACCGATTGCAGTATGCCGACGCGTCATACGACGTGGTTTGGAGCCAGGAGGCTTTTCTGCACGCGGCGGACAAAACAGCGGTGCTGAGTGAATGCCGGCGGGTTCTGAAGGCTCAGGGCAGTTTGATATTTACCGACATCACAGTTGCGAGGGACACACCGGACGAGGACCGGGCTAGGATTTACGACCGGGTCAAATCGCCGGATATGTGGGATTTTGAAGACTACCGAGTCGCGCTGTCCGGTCTCGGTCTGACCATCGTATGGGAGGAGGACTGGTCGCGATACGTTGGTCGTTCGTACGCCTGGGTGCGTGACCGGTTGGTGGAGCAACGGGACGCGCTGCTGCCACGGATTGGAGCCGAGATCATCGATAGTACCGTCGAGTCGCTGTCGTTTTGGGTCGACTCCGCGAACGCGCGGAAAATAGGTTGGGGACTATTCGTAGCCGAAAAACCGGCTAACGATTCCTATGACTAGCGAGTACTCTGGTACTCACGCTCCAGGAATCGTTGCCGGTCAGGTCGGTGGATGGTTACGGGTCGGTTTCCCGGACGCCAACGATCAGTAGAGGTGGCAGGACACCACGTGTCCGGGCACCAGTTCGGTTACGTGGGGAACGACGGTGGAACACTGGTCGATGACGAACGGGCAGCGGGGATGGAAGCGGCATCCTTCGGGCGGGTTCAACGGCGATGGAACCTCGCCGGTGAGGATCATTTCCTCCTGCTCGATGTCCGGGTGCGAGGGCAGCGCCGCGTTCATCAGCGCCTTGGTGTAGGGATGCGATGCGTTGTCGAATAGCTCGCGAGTCGGACCGAACTCGACGATTTGCCCGAGATACATCACGGCTACCCAGTCACACATGTACCGGACGGTGGCGAGGTGGTGGGCGATCAACAGGTAGCTGACGTTGTATTCGGTTTGGAGGTCTTTGAGCAGGTTCATTATCTGGGCGCGAATTGAAACGTCCAGAGCCGAGACGGGCTCGTCGAGCACTATTACGCGTGGCTCCACCGACAACGCCCGGGCAATGGCCAAACGCTGACGCTGCCCGCCGCTGAACTCATGGGGGTACAGGTTGGCGTGATAGCCACTCAGGCCGACGTCCTCCAGCAGTTTGGCGACGCGGTCCTGCATCTCCCGCCTGCTGAGGTCCAGGTTGATGACCATGGGCTCCGCGATGAGATCCCGGACGCGCATCCTGGGGTTCAGTGAGCTCCAGGGGTCCTGGAAGACCGCCTGGACGGAACTGCGGTAGGCCCGGCGTTCTTCGGAGGTGGCATCATGGATAGTCTTGCCCTGGTAGCGGATGATTCCTTCCGTGGGTTCTTCGAGCTGCAGCAGCATCTTGGCCGTGGTGCTCTTCCCGCATCCAGACTCTCCCACGATGCCGAGGGTTTCGCCGGCGCGGATCTGGAAAGACACCCCGTCCACCGCTTTGATGTACCCGGTGGTTTTGGAGATCAGCAGGCCCTTGGTGACCGGGAAGTATTTTTTCAGGCCTTCGGCCTCCAGCAGAACCTCGTTATTGTTATGATTAGTGTCCGCGATCGGCCTGGCATCCAACGTGGTCATTCGAGCCTCCAGCAAGCCGCGTGGTGTCCATCCGTTACGTTGAACTCGGGCGGATAGACCTGGGAACATTTTTCCATTACATATTGACACCGGGGCGCGAACGGGCAGCCGGGGGGCAAGTCGTGAAGCGTCGGAGGTTGGCCTTCAATGGAGTACAACCGATCGACGTCCTCTTCGAGCTTGGGTACCGACGACAGCAACGCCTCGGTATAGGGATGAGACGGGTTGTTGAATATCGACCGGACGTCGCCCATTTCCACGATCTTGCCCGCGTACATCACGGCGACGCGGTCGCACATCTTGGCGACGATGCCGAAGTCGTGGGTGATGAAAATGAGGGCGATGTCGGAAGCTTCCTGGAGTTCCTTCAGGAGTTTGAGGTACTGCGCCTGGATGGTGACGTCGAGGGACGTGGTGGGCTCGTCGGCGATCAACACCATTGGTTCGCAGGATATGCCGATGGCGCCCACCACGCGCTGGCGCATGCCGCCGCTCATCTGGTGGGGGTAGTCCCTGACCCGGGTTTCAGCAGCGGGGATGTTGACCTTCCTGAGTACGTCCAAGACCTGTTGAACCACCGTGCGCTTTGGGATGTCCTGGTGGATCTTGATGGCCTCGCCTACCTGATTGCCGATGGAGAATACGGGGTTGAGAGAAGTCATCGGGTCCTGGATGATCAGCGCGATCTGACTGCCGCGGATTTCGCTCATTTCCTTGTCGGACAGAGGCACCAAGTCCTGTCCTTCCAGCAGGATGCGTCCGTCAACGATTTCGCCGGGAGGGGTGGGGATCAGGCGCATCACTGACAGCATGGTGACGGATTTCCCCGAACCCGACTCCCCTACGATGCCCAGTGTCTCGCCTTTCCTCAGATCGAAGCTGACGCCATCGACCGCTTTGACGGTGCCCCACCGGGTTGAGAAATAGGTCTTCAGTCCGTCGACCTGCAACACAACCGGGTTTTCATTTATTGCAGCATTGGTACTCATTCTTCCGCCTGTTCATGCGTGTGGGCATTTCAGAGTTATCCTGGTTTGCTACCGGGAAGGGTTATCCCAATTGCCTCAAACGGGGGTCCAAACGGTCCCTGAGCCAGTCGCCAAACAGGTTCATTGACAACACCGTGAGCATGATGGCCAAACCGGGCATGGTGGAGATCCACCACGCTACCGCCAGCCGGTCGCGGCCGTCGGAGACCATAGATCCCCACGCCGGTGTTGGCGGCGGAACGCCCGCGCCCAAGAAGCTGAGGGTGGATTCCAGAAGGATCACGATGCCGATCTCCAGGGTCGCCAGCACGATGAGGGTGTTGATTAGACCCGGGAAAATGTGGATGAACAAAATTCGAGGCGTCGATGCGCCGGCCACCTGGGCCAACGCCACGAAGTCCATGGTTTTCAGTTGCAGCACCTCGCCTCGCACGTTTCTGGCGAAGCGAGGCCAGACCGCGATGGCGAGAACCACCACGATAATTAAGAACGATTGACCCAACGCTAATACCAACACCAACGCTAACAAAATGGTTGGTATGGCGAGCTTGATGTCCACGATCCGCATGAGGAACTCGTCGATCCAGCCCCCGTACCATCCGGCGGCCATGCCGCTGGCGACGCCGATGCCCATGCCCACGCCGAGGGTTACTGCGCAGACCACCAATGAGATGCGTGCGCCGAAGATGACGCGGCTCAGCATGTCGCGGCCCAGGTGATCGGTTCCCAGCAGGAATTTGGTGGTGCCGCCTTCCTCCCACGCCGGCGGGAGATTGCGTTCACGTAGCCCGCCGCGCTCCGGGTCGTGGGGAGCAATGAGCGGAGCAAATATACCCGTGACGATGAAAACGGCCAGGATGAACATTGGAATCAATGGCCACCGCCGGAATTGCCAGGCCCTCCTGGCAATACGGACAGGTATCGGCGACGGCTGAACGACCAGAGTTGCGTCTGCTGCCACGATGCTTCCCTCCCCTAGGCGTACCTGATCCTGGGATCAATGTACGCATACATAATGTCCACCAACAAGGCCGCTGAGACATACATCAGAGTGAACACGATCACCACGGCCTGCAGCAGCGGATAGTCGTTGCCGGCCAAGGCCTGAATCGCCAGTTGGCCAAGTCCAGGCCAGGCGAATACGGTTTCCACCACCAGCGAACCGGTTACGAGGCTGCCCAACGTGATTCCAGCGAAGGTCAACACCGGGATCAAAGCGTTGCGCAACGAGTGTTTCCAGATAACAACGTTGTTGGACACCCCCTTGGCACGGGCCAACTTGACGTACTCAGAGTCCAGCACGTTGAGCATGGCGGATCTAAGCAACCGCAGGTTCGCCGCTGCATAGAACCAACCCAACGCGACGGCAGGGAGAACGATGCTGGCTATCTCCTGCCTCCCGTAGGGTGGGAGCCAATCCAGTCGCACCGCAAACAGGAACACCAGCATCAGCCCCAGCCAGAATACGGGCGCGGACTGGCCGATCAATGCGATCACTTTGCCGGCCATATCGAGGAATGTTCCCCGTCTCACCGCCGAAAGTATCCCCAGAGGCACTCCCACTACTACGGAGAAAGTGAAAGCGGCCAGCCCCAGCTGCAACGTGGCAGGGATGCGTTCGATGATCACGTCCATAGAGGGCCGGCCCTCTTTGATGGATTCGCCGAAGTCGCCCTTGAGCGCGCTGCCCAGGAAGATCCCGTACTGGTGGTAATAGGGTTTGTCCAGTCCCAGGGTTTCAGTCAGCCGGTCCCAGTCTTCCTGGGTGGAGTAGTCATCGAGGTAGACATGCCGAGGGTCTCCTGCCGCGCGACTCATCACGAAGATGATCAGCGATACAGCGAGCAGGGTGACCACCGCCAAAAGGATACGCCGCACCAAATACCGCTGCATATTGCACTCCCTCCCGATCCGGTTCCGTCTGCGATTCGCGGCTCTACATTGATTCGTGGTTTAGGAGATTGTTGCCACCGAGTAAGGGCCCATCCAGATGGGTATGCGCGAGTTAGAATTCCCGCACGACCTCTGGTCCAGCTAGGGACGCTCGACCTCGCCAGTTGCACGAGTGGCTCTGGTGACCCGCAGCCTGGTCGGGGTAGAGCGTCCTGCCTTTCCCTCATGAATGATGTTGAACGCCAACGCGATGCAGTTCGGCACTATGGTTGCGCCGAGGGCGATGTACGTTCGAGGCTTGAACAGGTAGCCACACACGCCCACGCAGTTGGCGTCTTCGATGGCTGAGATACGGTCGCCGATTTGGAAACCAACCCAACCGCCGACCGCGCTAAGGATCGCCAAGACCAGAGCCACCCCGAGCAGCATGGGCCAGGGTGGGATCGCGTCGATCCTCAGCATCATGACTCCCGCCCCGATGCCGGCGCCGATACCGGCACCGATCATCAGAAGGGTGAGCAGGGTAGACAGGCCCGATACTCCGAAGAATACCGACATCGCCGATGCGATAGCCATTCCTAAAACTCCGAGCACTGCCGCTAGCGGCAACCCAAACAGGGTGCGTGCTACGACCGAAATTCCTGGCTTGTTCCACACCATATTAATTTCGCCTGTCTATCCTGCTCTCGTTGTGAGGGTTATCGCGGTTGGATGAATTCGTAACCGTTGATGTTGCGGATGTCCCGGTATCTTACGCCTTCCGGCCACGGCTGGATTTTGGGACCAACCGGCCAGACCACGTCGAAGTTGTAGAGACCGACGGCAGTTACGGCGTTTTCGAACAGGAACGTAGCTATCTCGATAGCCAGTTCCCGACGCTTTACCGAGTCCACTTCGGCCATGTGCGCAGAGACCTTTTCATCCAGCCACGGGTGTTCAACTCCACGATTCCAGACGGCGCTGTAGTGCAACTGCGACAGCATGCCGGAGTAACCCTGTCCGGGCTCCAAACGGATGCTACCGGCGTGGCAGGTGGAGCCCTGGTAGTTCCGGGCGATGAGGCTCGGGCGCAACGTGGAGTACGGTAGGCTCTGGAACTTCACGTCGAGACCGATGTCGGCCCACATGGTGGCGATGGCTTCGCAAGCCTCCACCTCCACCGGGGCGCCGCGCAACGATGGCGTGAGGGTTATGCTGAACCCGTCGGGGTAGCCGGCCTCAGCCAGTAGCTGCTTGGCTTTTTCGGGGTTGTATTCCCAGCGCAGTTCCGGCGGCAGCCAAGTGTCCTCGTAACGTCCGAAGTCCCACAGCACTGCCGGGCCACCGTACCCGTGGAGCAGGGTGTCCACGATGCCCTGCCGGTCGATGGCGATGGACAGAGCCGTACGGACTTTGGCCGCGTTCTTCCATTCTTCGGAATCCAGGTCAGGATCGGCTGAGACCCAAGGAAGGTCCGGATCGTAGCCGGGCTGCTGGTCCTCGGTGCCGATGCCCACATAGTACTGTCCGTAGAAGGTCACCGCGGCCTCACCGCCACCGGGGAGACGCATCAACTCGGCGCCCTCGACCTCCTCGATCAACGCCAACGAGTCGAAAGCGATGAGGGTGGTGTCGAGGTTGCCGGTCTGGAAACCGGCTATGCGGGACGATTCCTCCGGTATTTCGCGGAAAACGAGCTCGGCGAAGTGAGGAGTCTTGCGCCAGTGGTCCTCAACGGCGGCCATGCGCCAGAACTCGCCGGTGCGGGCCTCCACCAATTCCCAAGAGCCGGTGGCGGCGATGTCGCCACTGGCTGCTTCGGCGCCCAACTCTTCGGTCTGGCGCTTGCTGACGATCCAGGTGGCCGAGCCCGCCGGGCTGGTCAGCATCTCGTTGACCGGGACTTCCGACCAGGGCGTGCCAGTGTTGATCTCGAGGGTGTAGTCGTCGATGACTTTGGCGTGACCTTCTTCGGACACGAACACTCCGCGAATATTAGAGGCGCGCGGGTGCTTGGCGCTATCGGCGAACTGCTGCATGCTCCACAGCACGTCCTCTGCCGTCATTTCCCCGTAACCTTTATGGAATTGCACCCCCTCCTCGATGTAGAAGGTCCAAGTCAAGGAGTCCTCGGACACTTCCCATTCCCGGGCCAAGAAGGGCACAACCTCCAGATCGCTATTGACGGTGAACAGCGACTCCGTAATGGGAGCGGTGCTCATGACGTAGATCTGGGGGTTTCCGGCCAGGTTGGGGTGCCCGATGAACGGCCCCAACTCTTTCTGCCCACCGGTCAGGATGCCTTCGGGTTTGTCAATGACCACCGCCGCCGGGGCTTCCTGAGTGGGAGCAACGGTCGCGATGGGAACCTTGGTGGGGCCCGTCTGTTGCGGAGCCGCCTGCTGTTGTTGTGGCGCCTGCTGTTGCTGGGCAGCCTGTTGTCCAGACGCTTGTTGACCGGCAGGTTGCTGTGCCGGAGCCTGCTGTTCCTGTGTAGCTTGCTGCGCAGCAGGTTGCGCTTGGTCCGTAGTCGTTGGCGCCGCTTCGGGCGCGGCGCCGCCGCAGGCAACGATCAAGGCCAGCAGGAGTGATAGCGCAATCAGAGCCACGATGGTAGGTTTTCCAGCGAAATTGTGCATAGACACCTCAAACTTTCAGGTCCCGGTAATTGGCCCTGAACCCCCTACTGCCGAGGCCGGATGTACTCGTAGCCGTTGATCTGGCGCACGTCGGTGGTTCGCACGTGCTCCGTCCAGGGCTCGATGCGAGGGCCAACAGGCCAGATGGCGTCGATGGTGTAGTAGTTGATGTCGGTCAGTACGTGGTCGAACAACCACTGTCCGATTTCCCGCTCCAGCATTTCCCGCTCCACCGGGTCAACGGCTGCCTGTGCTTCCAGCATTTTGTCTTCAGACCACTGGTGCTCCAATCCGCGATTGAACGGGTTGGCACTGATGTAGCTGCCATATCCGGTGGCGGGTGTGGGCGGCGGGGTGCCGGCGTGGCAGGTAGCGCCCTGGTAGGTGCGTCCCACCAACTGAGGCCGGAGGGTCGTGTAGGGTACTCGTTGGAAGTCCACGTCCAATCCGATGTCATGCCACATCTGGGCGATGGCCTCACACCCTTCCACCTCGGCAGGTGCGCCGCGCAGGGATGGTGTCAACGTGATGCTGAACCCGTCCGGATAGCCGGCTTCCTCCAGCAACTCGATAGCGCGTTCCCGGCTGAATTCCCAGTCCCTTCCGTCAAGGTAATGTTCGAAGCCGGAGTAATTCCTCATGGATGTCTTGATGTGCCCGTAACCGGACAGGATGGTGTCCACCAAGCCTTGCCGGTCGATGGCTGTGACCATCGCCAGACGAACTTTGCGAGCCCGTTCCCATTCCGGCGCGGTTATGTCGTCGGTGGGGGAAACCCACGGCAGTTCAGGGTCGTAACCCGGTCGCGTTTCAACACCCTCAACGGGATACCAGTTGCCGTAGATACGCAGGCCCATTTCGATGGCATTGGGGACCTTCATCAACTGCGCGCCTGGCACTTCCAGAACGGCGGGAATGGTGTCGAAAGCCATCAGGAACGTGTCCAGATTTCCGGTCTGGAAGCCGGCCACGCGGGAGGCTTCTTCCGGAATTTCCCACATAACGAACTCTGCGAACGCCGGGGTATGACGCCAGTGGTTCCGTACCGCATCCATCCGCCAGAATTCACCCGTGCGGTGATCCGCGATCTCCCAGGGACCGGTTGCCGCCATTTGCGAGCTGGCGGCCTCTGCGCCTAATTCGTCGGTCTGCTTCTTGCTCGCGATGAAGGTGGAACCGCCGCCAGGGGTCATGAACCACTGTCGGGCTATAACTTCAACGAAGGGTTCACCGGTATGGACCTTGAAAGTATAGTCGTCGATGATTTCGGAACCGCCCCTTTCTTCCCAGAAAACGGCTAGCTGACCGGCCCGCGGATGCTTGCTCAATCCCCATTGGCGCATGGACCAGACCACGTCTTCAGCAGTCATTTCTCCATACCCCTTGTGGAACTGGACGCCTTCGTTGAGCACGAAAGTCCACGTCAGGAAGTCCTCGGAAATCTCCCAGGATTTGGCCAGGAGGCCACTCACTTCGCGGTTGATGTCCTTCTGCAGCAGACCCTCGCCGATGGGCGCCGTCCCGTGGACGAATATCTGCGGGTTGCCCAACGTGCTGGGATGCAGGAAGAAAGGCCCTGTTTCCTTCAGGCCGGTATTCAATGTGCCCTCGGGTTCGGCGGCCGTGGCCGTGTTTCCCGTAGCGGAAGCTGACTGGGGAACGGCGGTGGGGACGGCTTGCTCAGAAGCCACCTGGCCGGAAGTCTGGCCCGAACCCTCCTGGGCGGGCGCCGACAGAGCGGGAGCAGACTGGACGGCGGGTTCCGTGGCTGCGGGCTGGGCCGGCGCTTCCTGTTGCGCCGCTGGTTGCTGTGGTGCTGTCGATCCCGATTGGTCTGTTGATGGAGCCTCCGTAGGGGCTGCGCCGCCGCACGCCACGATGGTTGCCAGTAGCAGCGAAGCCGCAAGAAGGGCCGCAATGCTCGATTTCCGGGCTATGTAACGCATAAACACCTCGCTCTACGTGCTTCTGTGCGTTGACCCTTCATTCATTCTTTATCGCTTGTGACGGATGTACTCGTACCCGTTGATCTGGCGCACGTCGGTGGTCCGTACGTACTCTGTCCAGGGTTCGATGCGCGGGCCCACGGGCCACACGGCGTCGATGGTGTAGTAGTTGATGTCGGTGAGCGCGTTGTCGAACAGGAACTGACCAATCTCGCGCTCCAGGGCTTCCCGCTCAACCGGGTCGACGGCTGACTGAGCTTCGATCATCTTGGCTTCGACCCACCCGTGTTCCAGCCCCCGGTTGAAGGGGTTGGCGCTCAGGTAGCTTCCGAATCCGGTAGCCGGCGTGGGCAGGGGCGAACCGGCGTGGCAGGTCGCGCCCTGGTAGGTGCGCCCCACCAGTTGCGGACGCAACGTGCCGTAGGGCACCCGCTGGAAGTTCACGTCCAGACCGATGTCTCCCCACATTTGCGAGATGGCCTCGCAGCCTTCCACTTCGGCGGGTGCGCCACGGAGGGACGGCGTCAGGGTGATGCTGAACCCATCGGGGTAACCGGCTTCCTCCAGTAATTCCCGGGCGCGGTCGGGGTTGAATTCCCAGTCCCGTCCGTCCAGGTAGTGCTCGAATCCGGTGTAATTCCGCATCGGCGTGTTGGTGTGTCCGTACCCCGACAGGATGGTGTCCACCAGCGCTTGCCGGTCGATGGCGGTCACCAGCGCTCGGCGGACCTTGGCGGCCTGCTCCCACTCTGGGGTGGTTACGTCATCGGTCGGGGAGACCCACGGCAGTTCCGGATCGTAACCAGAGCGCGTCTCGATGCCTTCGATGGGATACCAGTTGCCGTAAATGCGAAGACCCATTTCAACGGCGTTGGGCACCGTCATTAGCTGGGCGCCTTCGACCTCGAGGACGCTGGGGATGGTATCGAAGGACATCAGGAAGGTATCCAGTTTACCGGTCTGGAAACCGGCCAACCGGGAGGCTTCCTCGGGGATCTCCCACATCACGAACTCGGCGAATTCGGGCGTGTGGCGCCAGTGGTCGCGCACCGCCTCCATCTTCCAGAACTCTCCGGTACGATGGTCGACTATTTCCCAGGGTCCGGTGGCGGCGATTTGCGTGCTGGCCTCATCGGCACCCAGCTCTTCGGTCTGCTTCCGGCTGGCGATGAACGTGGAGCCGCCGCCGGGGGTCATGTGCCAGCGCTGCGCGATGACCTCAACCACGGGTTCGCCGGTGTTGACCTTCAGGGTGTAGGGGTCGACGATTTCGGTGCCAGGACGGTCTTCCCAGAACGTGGTCAGCTGACCGGCGCGTGGGTGCTTACTCAACCCCCACTGGCGCATCGTCCACAGCACGTCCTCCGAGGTCATTTCCCCGTAGCCTTTATGGAACATCACCCCCTTGTTCAGCCGGAACGTCCAGGTCAGGTAGTCTTCGGAGACTTCCCATGACTCTGCCAAGAGGCCGCTGACTTCCCGTTGGAGGTCCTGCTGAAGCAGCCCCTCGCCGATGGGAGCGGTTCCGTGCACGAAGATCTGGGGGTTACCCAGCGTGCTGGGGTGCAGGAAGAACGGCCCCATTTCCTTCAGGCCGGTGTTCAGCGTACCCATGGGTTCGACCGCCTGCGCCCCGGAGTCGGACGGCGCGGCTTGAGGCATGGCGGTGGGAGCGGTTTGTGCGGCCTGGGCGGGAGCGGACTGTCCTGAACCCGACGGCGCTGCAGCGGCCGGCGGTGCAGTGGCCGCGGGTTGCGCCGGAGCGGCCTGCTGAGCAGCGGCTTGTGGTGCGGCTCCGGACTGTTCGGTCGCGGGTTCCGATTCGCCGGCTGTGCCGCACGCGATGATCGGAATCAGCAAAAGTGCTGCGATCATGAGGGTGATCGTACTGTTACGACTGATCCTGAACCATTTCATCGGACCACCTCCAGGCAGTTACGCTGTCGCAACGGAACGGCAGGTACGGTATTACGATAACCGTACCCGTAACAGGTAGTGAGGGATGTTAAGTGCTGATAAGACGGCGCAAATGCCGACTTATGAATCGGTGGCGTAGTCTAGCCAACGGGTTCTGTAAAGTCAACATACGGAATAACTATTATTATGCAACGCTATTATTCCGTTGTCCGATGCAATCTATTATTGTGTCGCCGCATGAGCAGGGCGACGGGAGTGGTTACCCAGGTGGAACTATCCTTGTGGTTCCGTCGGGTTTTGGCGCTGAGACACGCCTCCGAACTGGCTACCGTTGAATCGGCCCCGAGTAGGGATCGGCGCCGGTCGGGCGGCGGTAAACAAGGTATTAGGCGAACGGGGCCGGCGAATGCGCCGGTTCTGCTCCGCAGCCTCGGATAGTTGGATCAGAGCCGCGGCATAGTCACTGGCTGCCGTAGGTGACCGAGAAAGGGATGCAAGTCGGTGCGTTCGTGCCAGGAATATCTTCTGGCCGGGAAATGTCGCGGTCGAAGACGCGGACGGTGGTATTGCCGGCTACGTCTTCCAGGCGAGGCTCTACGACCAGGTTATGCTCGCCCGATGCCCATGGGACAGCAGGCGTGAAACTCCAACTTTGTTCGCAAGGTCCTATGTCGGCCGTACCATCCGTCGTGTCGCCGTTGGGACCCTGGATCGACAGGCTGTGCAGCAGCAGCCCGTGGTCGAGAGGGCGGTCGAAATTCGCCAGTAATGGAGTGCGGGAGCCTGCCAAGGGCGCGGTTAACTGCCAACGCCGAGGGTCGATCCTGGTTCGCAATGCGGGTCCAACGGTGAAGGATCGGCGCGTTGCCTCCTTAAGGGGCTGACCGGCAGCATCCCGGAACGCAAGGTCAATGGCGATGCTGACCGTGGATCCTTCCACCAATGGGTAGCCCCATTCCAGGTTTGGAACTAGGCCGCGTTTAATCCGGCCCGGGTCCAGGAGCATGGTCAAGCGACGCCGTTCGGCATCCCACAACTCCGGCTCGGGCGGTAGAAACACGTTTTCCAGTGTTTCGCCGGTGTCCTCACGGATGACCCTGATGGCCCGCGCGGCGAATCCTTCGCTCATGCGGTCAGAAAAGTGCACATATACCCGGAGGAGATTCAGCGGCAGGATCTCAGTGGTGGGGTAGATCGCCAGCACCCTGGCTGAGTGAGCAACTGCTCTGGATAGTCGTTGGATTGTCCAAGTTTCTGGGCAACCTTCGTCGGGTGCGTGGATTAGCAGCGAATAGCTGACGCCGTCGGCGAATGCGAAACGTGGAACGAAGAAGACGCCATCACGTTCCACTTCGAAGCGACCGGCGACGGCGGGAACGCTCGGCTGGTCCCCAGCCTCATCGAGCACATCGGTGGTGTAGAGGGCAAGACGCCGGAACAATCTCCCGGCGTCTTGCCCTGCCAAATCGAGCAGTTCAGAGTTGGTCCAACCGGCTATTTTCAGGCAGTCGCGGCCCTGGCGCGCTACCCACTTGAGATGCAACCGGCGATCTGAAATCACAGCGACGCGGTGGCGTAGGTGCGCAGGTGAGCGCCATCGTCTTCCTGATGGAGCATCAGAACCGCGCTACCGTTGAGGTTGGCCATGCGCTTCACGCCGGGATGGGGCAGCAACTGGCGCGGAACGCCGACGCCGGGTGTCACCGGATCCGCCGGCGACGCGTCCAGAGAGTCGTCGGGTTCCGTCAAGGGACCCTGCACGTCGATGTCCTTGCAGGCGACCTTGAACACCGGGTGCCGATCGTTACAGACCAGCAGGTACTCACCGCCGTCGTGCTGATACGAAATCAGATCGATGGGGTGGTTGTGGGAACCAAGTTCGGCCACGGTCTTGCCCATCACATGCTTGTTGGCGTCGAGGTCGGACATGGTGAATTGCACGACGGGCGTGCAGGTGTAGCTGGCCAAGATGCTGGTATTGTCCTGGTAGGGTACGAACGCGCGAATGGGCGCCGCCGTTTCGTACTGGCCGTGGGACACGTGGAATATCTCCAACGAATTGGCCTTGGCCTCGCCTGTAAAGGGGAATGGGATGCGTCGCAAGGTGGAGGTGAACTCCTCGTTGGACGTGCCGGCAACCAGCAACAGGCCGTCGACGTAGGACATGTCGGTGACTGTGACGGTGCGGAGCTTCATTCGGGTGACCAAGCGGGGGTCGTCCTCGTCCGCCGCGTCGGTGATCTCGTAGCGGGAATGGGGGATGTTCTCCAGGGGAACGTCTCCGATGGAGCCATCGCTGGTTATCCTAATTATTACAGGAACGGCGTCGTCGCCACTGCCGCGCATGACGGAGAGGTAAACGTTGCTGGAGTCGGGATGCACCGCCATGTCTCTGATGGCGACGTCGTCGCGGGAACAGCCGAGATACGAGGCCAGCGAGGCGTCGAGGTTTTCCAAGTTCACGTCCTGAGTCTCGCCGGCGCCGTCGTCGCCTGCGTCGACGGCGAAAATGGACGCGCCGACGTTGTCCGCGATGAAGAGGAGCCCTTCGGGTCCGAATGCCAGCGGACCGACGGAGCGGATAGATGGCGTGCCGACCGACAAGCCAAATTGCTCAAGACTTGTCGAAGATGTGAGATCAACCATGTTAGCCTCCTACGTTTTGAGCGTTTTGATGGGCGTCAGTGTAGCATTCAGGCATATGGCACGCCAGATGTGACAGGAAACCGTAGCATCGGAGACGCACGACAAAAGAAACGTGTGTATTTGACGGGCCCCTGGATATGTCACCTTGTCCCGTGGACTGGTGTAGGGGTCAATCACACTTCGAAATCGGGGATTCTGGTCGGATATTTCGAATATGGAAATACGAGGTTCGGCGTTTCCCTTGACCGTGCCGACAGCGCACTGTTAGCGTCCGATATCCGGAACAAATGCAGCCAACATGGATCAATCAGGAGGTGGTCGCGATGACGATATCCGCCAAGCAACAATCGCAAGCGCCCAGTCGTTCGGAGGTCTCCCACCCGTTAGATCCGCTAACCAGTGGGGAAATCTCGAAAGCGACGTTGATTCTGAAGAAGGAGCGCGACTTGGGTCCCAGGACACGGTTTGAGACGGTGGTCCTGCGGGAACCGGAGAAGGAGGTCGTGCGGGGCTTTCGGACGGGCGATCCGGTCCCGCGTGAGGCCTTCCTGGTGGTGCTGGACAATGACGCTGCCGCTACGTACGAGGCGGTGGTCTCGCTTGATGATGAGCGGCTGGTTTCGTGGGAGCACATTCCCGGCGTGCAGCCCAGGGTGATGTTTGACGAGTTCATGGAGTGCGAGGCTGCAGTGCAGGCGGATTCCCGTTTCCAGGAGGCGATCAAGAAGCGCGGCATCACCGACTCCAGTCTGGTGATGGTGGACCCCTGGTCGGCGGGAAACTACGGGTTCGAGGATGAGGAAGGGCGACGACTGGTGCTGTGCCGCAACTTTGTGCGCTCGAGTCCCACCGACAATGGGTACGCGCGACCCATTGAGGGCGTGACCGCCGTGGTGGACCTCAACAGCATGGAAGTGGTTCGGGTGGACGACTATGGCCTGGTGCCTCTGCCGCCGGACGACGGCAACTACGGCGCCGAGTTCGTCGGGAAGTTCCGCGACGATCTGAAGCCTCTGGAGATCACGCAGCCGGACGGGCCGAGTTTCACCGTGGATGGCTGGAGCGTGGTGTGGCAGAAGTGGCATCTGCGGGTGGGGTTCACGCCCCGGGAAGGGCTGGTGATCCACACCGTTGGATACGAAGACCAGGGGCGCGTGCGGCCGATACTGTACCGGGCCGCGCTGTCGGACATGGTGGTTCCTTACGGAGACCCGAGCAAGGACCACTACCGGAAGAACGCATTCGACGCGGGCGAGTACGGTATCGGTTCGTTGACCAATTCGCTGACCCTCGGGTGCGACTGCCTGGGCGAGATTTACTACTTCGACGCGGTGATGAACACCGGGAGAGGAGAGCCGTTCACGATACCCAACGCGGTGTGCATGCACGAGGAGGACTACGGGATCCTTTGGAAACACACCGATTGGCGCATCGGCCAGACCGAAGTGCGGCGGTCGCGGCGTCTGGTGATTTCCAGCGTCGCCACGGTGGGCAACTACGAGTACGGATTCTTCTGGTATTTCTACCAGGACGGCACGATCCAAATGGAGATCAAGCTGACCGGCATCATCAACACCGCCGCCGTTGACGTGAGCGAAAATCCGAAGTACGGCACCATCGTCGCGCCGCAGCTAAACGCGCACATCCACCAGCATTTCTTCAATTTTCGAATGGACATGTGCGTGGACGGCGAGGATAACTCGGTGTACGAGGTGAATACCGTCGCCGAGCCGCCGGGTCCGGACAACCTCCACGGTAACGCTTTCTACGCGGAGAAGACGCTGTTGGGAACCGAGCATGAAGCGCAACGTGTGGTCGATCCGATGAGCGGACGGTATTGGGTAGTTTCCAATTCGTCGACCAATAACGCGCTGGGTCAACCGGTGAGCTACAAGTTGATGCCAGGGGAGAACATTTTGCCGTTCGCTCATCCGGAGGCCAGCATAATCAAGCGCGCGGGGTTCATGACCAAGCACCTGTGGGTGACGCCCTATCACCGCGATGAAGTTTCGGCCACGGGGCCCTATCCCAACCAGCATCCCGGCGGGGCCGGACTACCCCAATACACCAGGAACAACCGGAACGTGGAGGACACTGACGTAGTGCTGTGGTACACGCTGGGTTACCACCATGTGCCCCGCCCTGAGGACTGGCCGATTTCGCCGGTGGCATACTGCGGGTTCAGTTTGAAGCCGGTGGGGTTTTTCGATACCAATCCGGTGCTGGATGTGCCACCGAGCGACCATTGCGACGACGCCTGCCATGGTTAGGATCGGTACGCGCGGTTCTCATACCGCGAGTTCCAGAGCCTGAAGCTTTCGGTCACGTTGTCCCATAGCGCTGGCAGCCGTGCCGGGACGGGTGCGCAAGATCGCTCCGGCGAACCCGGTACGTATTGGTCGATTCGGAGCGCGGGTCACGGGGTTGAGCTGGTGGTGTCCGAAACGGTTACGGTGTACGTGCCGGTGTCATCGGCTTCCTTCGCTCTGACTCTTACGTAATACAACCCGTCGGCATCAGGCGTGAAATCGAGCCGGGCGTTGTTGCCCTCCCCCGAGTCTTCGTCGGCCGCTTCAGTGATTCGGTTCAGGTCGCTGTCGAACATCAGGACCCGCGGGTCGTCAAGGGTTCCGCCGGGGTCGGCGGGAGCTCTGCCTTTTACATCAATCCGGTACTGAACACCGCCTTCCAGGTCAATGTGGAAAAAATCGTAATCCCACCGGGGTTTGACGTTAATCCTGGCTTCTTTGGTTTCTTCCAGTTCCAGGGGGCAGGCGTCGCTTCCCTTCCCGCAGTCGTCGGTGCGTCCCTGAAGCCACGGGCTCCCGCACCCGAGACCGTCGTCGTTGAGCGCCGAGACACTCACGTTGACCGGTGTGTCCGGTACCAGGAAGCGAAGATTCGCGGTCAGCACGGGCCTTCTGTCATCCCCGAGTTGTGTAAACCCATTGACAGGCTGCCAATACTCCTGGAGGTAACCGGTGACTTCCGGCCCCTCGTTCTCGGTGGGCGCCTCCCAGGCCACTCGCACCGAGTTCAGTCCCTCATTGATGATGCGAACATTCACCGGAGGGCCAGGCACCTCGCCCTCCGCATCAGTCACCGTTACGGCAGCAGCGACGCTGGAGGATAGTTCCCGTTCCCCGTCCCCGCTGAACACCCATACCTGAAACTCGTAGACGTTGTCGGTGTCGGAATCCTGGGGGACCTCGAAATTGAGGCAACTTGCCAATTCGAGATTGCCAAAGTTGTCAACGGAAAAGTGTCCAGCGTCGGCGCCGTGCAGTTCCCACCGGGTGATGGCGTCTTCGACGTCATAGTCGCCGGCGTAAAGGGTTATTTCCAGGCGCTTTCCTTCGGGCACGGTGACGCTGACGTCGCCGAAATATATCTTCGGTTCCTGGTTGTCGGGGACGCGAATCGCCGACACCGTGTAGGTGCCGAGGTTGTCCTCGCCATTTCCGGTCACCTGGAGGTGATACGTGCCGGTCAACGTTGGCGTGAAAAAGAGCCGGGCGTTTTTCTGGGCGCCGCTGTCGTCGTCCTCTTCGCCGTCGATAAGACCGCCCGTCGAGTCAAAGACCTTGAGCCTGGGATCATCGAGAGTCCCTCCCCGCTCCGGCCACCCCCAGCCCCTTACGTCGATCTGGTACCTGGTGTTGGCTTGCAGGGTCACTGCGAACCAGTCCCGGTCCGGTTGAAGGTTGATCCGTCCGTTTAATCTCGAGCCTGGCGTCAACGCGCAACTGTCCTGGCGGTTGCCACCGCAGTCGTCGGAGTGACCGTAGATTTGCGTTTCGGATCCGTCTCCGTCCCCGTTGTAGGCCCATACGTTGATCAACAGTGTTTGGCCGGGGTCTAAATTGCAACGCTCCGCGTAAAGGTCTTCAGTAACTCCGGAAAGCCCGTTCAGCCAATCCCCTCCTGCGGCGACAACGAAAGATTGGTACAGATATCCCTCCAGCGGCGAGTCCCCGTCGGATGTTGGCGGTTCCCAGGCGAACCGTACGCACGAGGCGCTCTCCCTGGTGATTCTCAGATTGTTGACGGGTTCAGGACTTGCGTCGGGAACGTCCGACACTGTGAGCGCAAACTCTGCCGTCGTGCCCCGCTCCCGGTCGGATGTGCCGCTGGTCACAAATATCTCAATGGTGTAGGTGTTGTCGCCGTCGGAGTCCTGGGGGTGTTCGAAATCGGGCCTCACTGCGGCGGTGATCAAACCCGTTTCGGTCATCGAGAAGAATCCTTGGTCCGGCCCGCCAATGATGGAGTAGCTGTCCCTGTTGACGGAATCTTCAGGGTCGTCGTCAATGGCCAGAACCTGGTGATAGACCGGCGCATTTTCCGGAATCGTCAGTTGCAGGGTGAGCGGCAGAAACTGCGGTGGGTTGTTCGTTGACCGCTCCTGAGCCAAGGTCAATGGCGATACCGTGGCGATGACCACCGAGGCCGCGCACACGGCAAAGAAGATCAATATGTTTTTTCTCAATGGCACGGCTGTTGCTTCCCTCCGTTCGTTGCATAATGCCGGGCGCGGACCCGCGACCCGCGCACAGACGGCGCGTTGGCAGGAAACGCCAACGCGCCGCAACCGCAAAGTCACTGAATTAGTCCAGCAGCCCAGCAGCCACTAAACATAACGCAACGCGCTTCGTGAATCTGTACAACGAACGAAAACGGACATGTTCCGGTACAAAAAGTGCTAAATCAATGACTTGGCGATTGGTTTTGTGCATTACCGACGACCACATGCAAATTAACGTGCGCGTGCTGTCGAGAATGTGATTGCGCGTTTCATCCACATGCTCACTGAATCCGGAAGCAGGGCATTTCGATAATCGGTCCGAACCGGGTTGAGGGCACGGCTAGCGTGCAGGCGCGGGTAGGTCCCAGCGGAGGAATGCGCGGTAGCGGTCTTTGTTGGCCCAAGGGAGCGGGTTGAGGACCATGGCCTCAGACTCGGGGACGTCGCCCTGGCGTATGGTGTCGTCCAGGTAGCGGCGGAGTCTGATGAAGGTGGGAAGTCGGAAGCCGGCTTTGGCGACGCGCTCAATGACGTCGGCGGGCTCGGGAGGTTGGTCGGGATCCCAGTCGTCGCTGACGGATTCGGAGATGCGGCGGAGCTTGATGATGGCGAGTTCGCGGGCGAACTTACGCTTGAGGACGTTGACGCGGCGGCGGATCTGGGAAAGGGTCATGGGATTGCCTCGGACGGGAGTTTTTTACATGGATATAAAAGGGATAAACGGGATGGAACCGCCAGAGGCGGACCTGCGGAAGGATTGGGTGTGAGGTCGGGATAGCGGCTATTTTGGCGAAATCCCGCTCATATCCGCCCATTTCTGTTCATTTGAGCAGGGCTGAGATGTGTGATATGGGGGTAAATGGTGGCGGTTTGGGGGGTTTGGGGGCGATATTGGTGGTTTTGGCGGGCATTCGAGAGGATTTGGGCGTTCGGTGTTTGGATGTGGGCATTGGGACGGCTCGGGGCCTGGGTGGCCGTTGGATTTGGAGTATTGTTAAATGGTAAAGATGGGCGAAGCGTAGGGGCAAAGGGCAAGTGTCATCGGCAATTGGAAAGGGCAGAGAGGGGATTTCTTGGAGAATTGCAAGGTCCGGCATCCGGAAGCAGATGTTATTGACAGGCCAACATCAGGACGCCGCAGTTGGAAGGTGAGAACGGCAGCTCTAAATTAATTTGACCGCAATGCGCCAGGATTAAGACGGCGATTGAGTGAGATCCCGGCTGAAACCATACTGGCGGCGCGTGGTTGGGTATGGGATTGACTGGCCGCGCGCTACGTTTTGGGACGACGTCCCGCCAGCACAGCGGCGATGTAGCCAACCCAAAAACTCAAACTCGGCCGGGGTAGAAAGCGGCACCGAGCAATACGGTCCCGCCATGTACTCTCGCGCCGGGTCAGGGGACGGCGGTCTGGATGGTCACGGTATCCGTCGCGGTGTTGTCGCGGGTGAAATTGTTGCCGCCGATTGCCGACACTCCCTCGCCCACGCCCTTGACCCGGTTGGCGGGCAGGTGGATGGTCACGGGTTCGCCGAGCGTCGTGGGCTGGATGACGACCTGGTACTGGCCACCCTTGATAGGCGCTACGGACGTAACCGAACCGTTCGTCACCACCAGGTCGGACGTGTGGAAGCCCTGCACCCGTTCTGTCGTCAGGTTGGTGGTCTCCGGGTCCGTGAACTCCAAGTCGACCCAAAAATCGCCGGTGGGGATTCCGCAGTTGACGAAACCGCCCAATTGGAAGCACCCTCCAAACCACGCGTTCAGCGCCGAGTCATCGTAGTTGGGGGCCTGCCCGATCATGGGGCCGGAGGTCGCCACTACGCTGCTCCCTTTCCGGATACGCATTTGGTACATTGCCGGGACGCCTCGAACCAAATCAAGCAACGTGTGCTGCAAACAGGTGCCGGGATTGGTGGAGCATGCGGTGTAATTGTGGCCGCGGGCGATCTCCTGCCATTCCGTGTAGGTTGCGTCGGAATCCCAATACTCCTTTTTCCTGAACTCGATCACGACGTCTCTGCCGGTGGGTATCGCAACGCCGAGATCCCAGCACAGGCGCAACTGAGCTGCGTTGAAGTGTTGTTTCCGCGCGTCCATCCACGCCCCGCACAGTTTGACCAAGGTGGACGCGATGGAACCATCCACCTTGTGGCCGGGGAAATTGCCGCCCTGCCCGATTGGTGAATAGGTTATGTCGGCATCCTTCCCCGTGGAAATGTGCCTGATGGTTGCTCCGCGCCGACTCAACTGGTTGGCGAGGACGCTCAACCCATCATCGTCCATGTCGCCCTCTTGCACGGCGTATTCGAACTCCAGCGTCCCGCCGCCGGACCCTCTGACGTAGGTGAAATTCTTGTCCTGGGCCGCGTCGCCGGAGCTTTGGAAGCGTACCTTCAGGCGAGGGGTTCCCCCATCTGTGTCCACTACCACGTCGGAATCGAAGGTGACGGCGAAGGTGATGGTCTCGGTCGCCCCGTAGGTGTCGGCGGCGGATTGCGGGGTTGAGGTTATATAAATGCCGTTGGAGACGATCATCGGCACCTTGTTCACCAGGTGTCCACCCTGATCGCTGAGCGCCGCGTGGTCGATCAAGGCATCCGTGGTGGCGCCTTCCAGGGTGATGGCGCCGCCGTTGAGCGCCAGCGCGTTGGCAATCACCGAAACGCCGTTCTGGTCGCTGTCGCCGGACACGACGGTGTACTCAAAGGTCAGCGCCATTTTGGTGGCGTCGATGGAAGAATAGGATGCCGAGCGGCTCGCGGAACCTATCGTGAGCACCATGCTCGGAGTGCCGCCGGACGTGTCCACGGCCACCGGAACGTCGAAAGTCGCTGCCACCTGGATCACGTCGCCGGTGGCGTAGGTGCCGTGGATGCCCGGGTCGCTGCTGATGGCAACGCCGGACACGCCGCCCCTGGTTACAGTCAGCGGCAGGTCGGCCGATTTGGAAAGGATGTATCCCGAGTGGTCTTCCGGCAGATCCGGAGAGGCTCCAATGTCGGCCTGCACGCTGCTTTGCGCGTCGGCTGCCCGCGTTACGGCTACGGGATCGCTTTCGGTCTCACCGATGGCGATCGCAACGGTGCTCGCATCGCCGGTGACGGCGCCGTTGGTTACGTCTATGGGGAGCGTGACATCGAACGGCGCGCCCGTGGGCATCACGGCTTTGAACTCGAGACTCCCGGTTTGGGCCAGCGAAACCGGTATCGGCAAGGGGGTGATTGAGTTGTCCTGCAGCTGGAGGCCCGCCAGGGACCCCTTGCCGATGAAAATTCCGTCGGGCAACGCCGTCAGTTGGTTCCGGTCCAACCGGAGGTCCAGCAGTTCCGTCATGCTGTCCAGCGCGCCTTCGGGTATCTCGGGAAGCTGGTTGCCATCCAGACGCAGGTCGGTAACCGCCGAAACCTCGTCAAAGATGCCATCGGGCAGTTCGGTGATCCGGTTGTCGTTCAACCACAGAGTGGTCAGGGACGTCAGGGAGTCGAAGACACCATCGGGCAGTTCAGCGATTTGGTTCTTGCCCAGTTCCAAAGCCGTCAGGTCGGGCACAGGGTCGAAAATATCGTCGGGCAGGGCCGTAAGCAGGTTTTCTTCCAGTTGGACATATCTCAGAGTGGTCAGCCCGTCAAACGTGTCGGCCTGCAATTGCGCGATCTGAGTGCGGCGAAGGGAAATTTGGGAAACCGATGAGAGGCCATCGAAGATCCCGTTGGGCAATTCCGTCAACTGGGCGCTGTCGCTGATGATAATGAGCGTCGCGGCGGACAGGCCGGCGAAATCTCCGGCCTTCAGACCGGCCGAGACGCCGTACACGAAAACGCTCGTGATTGCGGCCAGATGCGTCGCGGTGACGCCCGTGCACTCGCTCACGCCGGAGATCCCATTCATGATGGCGACCTGCACTTCCCGGGTGCGGTCGCAGATGCCCTGTCCCTGTCCCGGCACCGCGCTGGCTTCGTTTGACGATTGTCCGATGCCCAGCGAGCCGACCGCCCTCACCTGGAAGGTATAGGTCACGCCGTTGGTCAAACCGCTGATGGTCAGGCCGTCCTCGTTGTCCTCCTCCGGCGCGCTGTCGGCGATCTCGGTCCACGTTTCCGGATAATCGTCCGCGCCGGTCTTGTATCGGTACTCGTGGCGGTCGATGTCGTCGTCCGCGTCGGGGGTGTCCCACGCCAGCGTGACCTTTTGATTGCCGGCCGTGGCGGTGAGGTTGGTGGGTATGGGAGTGGTCGGAATCAGGCTCCCGTCCACCTTGTGATCGGGAAATCCGCCGTCCTGCCCCGGCTTGGCATGGCGCAGGTCGGCATCCTCGCCCGTCGTGGCGTCCCGTATGGCGCCGCCGTTCAGCTGGATGGCATTGGCTTCCACGAAAATTCCGTTGTTGTCCCGGTCGGACACCTGCACGACGTACTCAAACTCCAGGACGGTGGCGCCCGATCCCTCAGCGTAGTCCAGATATTCGTTCCGGTAACCGTTGGCGCTGTCGCCAATCCGCATTTTCAGTCTCGGCGTGCCGCCAGACGTGTCCACCTCAACCTCGCTATCAAACGTCGCTTCGAAGGAGATGGTCTCGCCGGGTCCATAGGTGCCGACCCCTATGTCCGGCTCCGATGTGATGGACAAGCCGGTGATGGTGGGCGGGCCGGCTCTGCGGGTAACCGTCACCGTGTAGGTTTGGGGCAACGTGGTGTCCGAATCCACGGTGACCGTTATCTCATTGGCCCCCACGCTCAACCCCACCTGGTGTCCGGCGGTATTTCCGTCGGAGTCGGGGGGCAGCATGACCACCGTGGAGTCCATGTCCACGGTTGCGGATACGGTGGTCTCGGTTAGCGTGCTTGCCACCGTGGCCTCGTACTCGGTGGTCCCGGCGGCGAAAGCGGGGGAGAAGGTAATCCCCGACAGGGAAAGATTGGCCAGGGTGGATAGCGTCGGGGCTATCCGGCCGTCAATCTTCAGGTACAGGTTGCCGTCCGGCCAGTTGGTCCTGCCGTGGCGGACGCTGGCTTCCTTACCGGTCGTGGCGTGTTTGATGGTCCCGCCGTTGCGCTTCAACTCGTCCCGGGTCACCCTGAAGCCGTTGTTGTCCCGGTCGGAGGCCACGACCACGTATTCGAAGGCGAGCGTGTCCGTGCCGGACCCACCGGCGTAACCCATGCGTCGGTTTCGGAAGCCGTTGTTGGAATCTCCGGTCGTCAGGTTCAGGTACGGCGTGCCGTTGGTGGTGTCCACCACCACGTCGGAATCAAACTCCACGCTGATCCGGATGGTCTCGCCCAACCCGTAGGTTCCGGCGGCGGCCAGGGGCGTCGAAGTGACCGACAGGCCGCCGGGAACGATCTTCGGGATCTTGTTGACCACGTGCCGGCTCTGGTTGGGCAACGCGTCGTGATCGAGGTCGGCGTCAACGTCGTCGTTCAGTTTCTTGATGGTCCCGCCGTTGAGGGCCAGCGAGTCTGCCGCGATGGAGATGCCGTTCTGGTCGCTGTCGTCCGAGATCACGGTGTAGGAGAAGGTCAGCACGCGGTTGCCGGCCGCGGTTGACGAATACGAGGCGTCTCGGGTAGCGTCGCCGATGGTCAAAGCCAACGAGGGTGTGCCGCTCGTCGTGTCAACCGCGACCTCAGTGTCGAAGGTCACTTCGACGTCTATGGCATCACCCGTCGCGTAGGTGCCGTCGCTGCCCGGGTCACTGACGACCGCCATGCCGGTGATTTCCGGTTCCACGGAACGAGTGATGGTCGCGGTGTAGGTGGTGGTGGTCTCGCCGGATTTGGTGATGGTGATGGTGATTACGGTGTCGCCCTCGGCCAACTCGACCTGGTGGCCGGTTGCGTTGCCGTCCGCGTCCTCGGGTACGATGGCCGCTACGGCTCCCGTCTCCGGCGCAGCGGTGATGGTGGTTTCCGAAACGCTGCCCGACACCGTCGCGGTGTAGGTGGTGGTATCTGCCGCAAAAGCCGGGGAAAGTGTGACCCCGCTGAACGACAGGGCGGTGAGCTCGGCCTTCGGGGGCAGCAGCCTCCCGTCAATTTTCAGGTACAGGTCGGCGTCCGGCCAATCGGCCCTGCCGTGGCGGACGCTGGCTTCCTTTCCGGTCGTAGCGTGTTTGATGATCCCGCCGTTGCGTTTCAATGCGTTCCGGTTGACCTTGAAGCCGTTGTCATCGCGGTCCGCCGCCTTGACCACGTATGCGAACAGCAGCGTATCGGTGCCGGACCCGCCGGCGTAGTTCATGCGTCTGTCCCGGAACCCGTTGTTGGAATCTCCGGTCGTCAGGGTCAAATACGGTGTGCCGTTGGTGGTGTCCACGACTACATCGGAATCAAACCCCATGCTGATCCGGATGGTCTCGCCGAGCCCGTAGGTTCCGGCGGCGGCCACAGGTGTCGAGGTGACCGACAGGCCGCCGGGCACGATCTTGGGGATCTTGTTGACCACGTGCCCGCTCTGGTTGGGCAACGCGTCGTGTGCGAGGGCAGCGTCAACGTCGCTGTTCAGTTTCCTGATGGTTCCGCCGTTGAGGGCCAGGGAGTCTGCCGCGATGGAGATGCCGTCCTGGTCGCTGTCGTCCGAAGCCACGGTGTAGGTGAAGGTGAGTGCCAGGTCGCCGGCCGAGGTTGACGAATACGAGGCGTCGCGGTTGTGGTCGGCGATGGTGAGGGACAGGGTGGGGGTGCCGTTGGTGGTGTCAACCGCGACCTCAATATCAAAGGTCACCTCGACGTCAATGGAATCGCCGGTGGCGTAGGTGTCGTCGGTGCCCGGGTCGCTGACAACGACCACCCCCACGATCTTGGGTTCCACGGAACGGGTGATGGTCACGGTGTAGGTGGTCGTGCTCTCGCCGGATTTGGTTATGGTAATGGTGATGACGGTGTCACCCTCGGCCAGTTCGACCTGGTGGCCGGTGGCGTTGCCGTCGGCGTCCTCGGGTACGATGGCTGCGACCGCCCCCGTCTCCGGCGCGGCGGTGATTGTGGTTTCCGAAACGCTGCCCGACACCGTGGCGGTGTAGGTGGTGGTATCTGCCGCAAAGGCCGGGGACAGTGTGACCCCGCTGAACGACAGGGCGGTGAGTTCGGCTTTCGGGGGCAGGAGGCGGCCGTCGATTTTCCTGGTGGTACTGCCGTTGGGCCAGGTCGGCTTGACGTGGTCAAGGTCGGCGTCCTTTCCGGTGGTGGCGTGCCGTATGGCGCCGCCGCCGAGGCGGAGTTCGTTGGCTTCCACGATGAAGCCGTTGTTGTCCCGGTCGGCGGCCACGATCACGTATTCGAACAGCAGCGTGGCAGTGTCCGACCCACTGGTGTAGTTCATGCGCCGGGTGCGGAAACCGTTGCGCGGGTCCCCTGCTGACAGGTTCAGGTACGGCGTGCCGCCGGTGGTGTCCACCACCACGTCGGAATCAAAGGTCACACTGATCCGGATGGTCTCGCCCAGCCCATAGGTGCCGGTGGCGGCCACAGGCGTCGAGGTGATCGCAAGGCCACCGGTTACGATCTTCGGTATCTTGTTCACCACGTGTCCGCTCTGATTCGTCAGAGCGTCGTGTGCCAGGGCAGCGTCAACGTCGCTGTTCAGTTTTTTGATGGCGCCGCCGTTGAGCGTGAGCGAATCTGCCGCGATGGAGATTCCGTCCTGGTCGCTGTCGTCCGAGATCACGGTGTAGGAGAAGGTCATCACACGGTCGCCGGCCGCGGTTGACGAATACGAGGCATCTCGGGTAGCGTCGCCTATGGTCAAAGCCAACGAGGGTGTGCCGCTCGTGGTGTCCACCACCACCGCAACGTCGAAGGTCACCTCGACGTCAATGGCATCGCCGGTGGCGTAAGTGTTATCGTTGCCCGGATCACTGACTACCGCCATGCCGGTGATTTCCGGTTCCACGGAGCGGGTGATGGTGACGGTGTAAGTGGTGGTGGTCTCGCCGGATTTGGTGATGGTGATGGTGATTACGGTGTAGCCCTCGGCCAGTTCGACCTGATGGCCGGTGACGTTGCCGTCGGCGTCCTCGGGCACGATGGCCGCCACCGCGCCCGTCTCGGGGGCGGCGGTGATAGTGGTCTCCTCAACGCCGCCCGAAACCGTCGCGGTGTAGGTGGTGGTATCGGCAGCAAAGGCCGGGGACAGTGTGACCCCGCTGAAGGACAGGGCGGTGAGTTCGGCTTTCGGGGGCAGGAGGCGGCCGTCGATTTTCCTGGTCGTACTGCCGTTGGGCCAGGTCGGCTTGACGTGGTCAAGGTCGGCGTCCTTTCCGGTGGTGGCGTGTCGTATGGTGCCGCCGCCGAGTCGCAGTTCGTTGGCTTCCACGATGAAGCCGTTGTTGTCCCGGTCGGCGGCCACGACCACGTATTCGAACAGCAGCGTGGCAGTGTCCGAGCCGCTGGTGTAGTTCATGCGCCGGGTGCGGAAACCGTTGCGCGGGTCCCCTGCCGACAGGTTCAGGTACGGCGTGCCGCCGGTGGTGTCCACGACCACGTCGGAATCGAATGTCACGCTGATCCGAATGGTCTCGCCCAACCCGTAGGTGCCGGTGGCGGCCACGGGTGTCGAGGTGATCGCAAGGCCACCGGTTACGATCTTCGGTATCTTGTTGACCACGTGCCCGCTCTGGTTCGTCAGAGCGTCGTGTGCGAGGGCAGCGTCAACGTCGCTGTTCAGTTTCTTGATGGTCCCGCCGTTGAGGGCCAGGGAGTCTGCCGCGATGGAGATGCCGTCCTGGTCGCTGTCATCCGAGGTCACCGTGTAGGAGAAGGTGAGCGCCAGGTCGCCGGCCGCGGTTGACGAATACGAGGCGTCGCGGGTGTTGTCGCCGATGGTGAGGGACAGTGTGGGGGTGCCGTTGGTGGTGTCAACCGCAACCTCCATGTCGAAGGTTACCTCTACATCAATGGCATCGCCGGTGGCGTAGGTGCCATCGGTGCCCGGATCACTCGCCACCGACAGCCCCGTGATCACCGGCGTTGCCGACCGGGTGATCGTTGCGGTGTAGGTGACGGTGGTCTCGCCCGACTTGGTCACAGTGATGGATATCGTGGTATCGCCTTCGGCGAGTGCGACCTGATGGCCGGTGGCGTTTCCGTCTGCGTCCTCAGGTTGTATATCGGCGGTCGCGCCCGTCTCCGGTGTGGCCGTGATGGTGGTCTCGGCGAGGCTGATCGGGACCGTGGCTGTGTAGCCGGTGGTGGTGGCGACGAAGGCCGGCGTGAACACGACCCCGCTGAGGGACAGCGCGGTCAGTTCGGCTTTCGGCGGCTGGATCCGGCCGTCGACTTTCCGGAGCAGGCTGCCACCCGTCCAGTCGGGCCTGGCATGGTTGAGGTTGGCGTCCTGCCCGGTGGTGGCGTGCCGGATCGTACCGCCGTTGAGGCGCAACTGGTTCTTCCCCACGTTGAAGCCGTTGTTGTCCCGATCGGCAGGCCGCACCACGTATTCAAATGCCAGCGTCGGCGTGCCCGACCCGTCCGCGTAGTTCATGCTTCTGGTCCGGAAGCCGTTGTTGGGATCTCCAACGGTCAGGTTCAGGTACGGTGTTCCGCCCGCGGTGTCCACCACCACGTCGGAATCAAAGGTTACGCTGATCTGGATGGTCTCGCCGACGCCGTAGGTGCCCGAGGCGGCCAACGGAGTCGACGTGACCGACAGGCCATCTGCCACGATCCTCGGGATCTTGTTGACCACGTGTCCGCTCCGGTCCGACAGAGCGCTGTGCTCCAGGTGGGCGTCAACGTCGCTGTCCTGCTTTTTGATCGTGCCGCCGTTGAGCGCCAGCGCGTCTGCCGCGATGGACACTCCGTCCTGGTCGCTGTCGCCCGAGGCCACGGTGTAGGCGAAGGTCAGCACGCGACCGTCAGCGGCGGTGGACGCATAGGACGCGGCGCGGGTGGCGTTGCCGATGGACAGGGCCAGCGTGGGAGTGCCGGAAATGGTGTTCACCTCCACTCCGATGTCGAAGGTCACCTCAACGTCGATGGCATCGCCCGTCGCGTAGGTGCCGTCGCTGCCCGGGTCGCTGACCACAGCCAGCCCCGTGATCTCCGGCACTCTGATACGGGTCACGGTAAGGTTGTAGTTGCGGTGGCCGCGGTCGGACTCGGTGGTCGTGACCGTGATTTCATTGATGCCCTCGACCAGTTCAACCTGGTGGCCGTCGGCGCCGGTATCGGAGTCCGCCGGCACGATGGCAGCCGACGCCGTGCCTCCGGGCGTCGCCGTCACGGTAACCGCGGCTACTGCTCCGGGGTTGACGATCGTTCCGGTATAGATGATCTGGTCGGCGTCGAAAGCCGGGTCCAGGTCCACCCCGGACACGGCCAGGGCGCTGAGCTTGGCTATGGATCTCGTCTGGAGTCCGTGGATTTTGTGTGTGTCGAAGATCTGCTCGGGAAAGCTGAGGTCCGCGTCTCGCCCGTTTTCCGCGTGCCGGATAGTGCCTCCGTTCAGTAACAGGCGATTTTCCTGAATCCTCATGGCGTCTATTTGTGAAAACCTGCCGTACCCCTTGTCATTTGATTTCACGATGTGCTCGAACGCCAGCGTGTCGCTGCCCGAACCTCGCACGTAGTTGAAATCTCTGACCCGACGGGTGAAATTGCCGTCATTGAGGTGGACCCTGAAATCCACCGTCAGGGCGGGCCTGCCATTGGCAGTGTCCACGACCACCGCGTTATCGAACGCCACCTCGATTGTGATAGTTTCACCTTCCATGTAAACGGGACCTTGTAACGGCCTGGTGGCGACCGAAAAACCGGTGATGGTCGCCAGCTCCCGGGGATCTCGAGTCACCATCACCGTGTACGTGTTTGGAATGTGGCCGGCTTTGGTTACCGCTATCGTGATTTCGTTGGGCCCATCGTCCAGGGCCACCTGGTGCCCGTCGGTATTCGCATCGGCGTCAGCGGGTTGGATGGTCGCGGAACCGTCCGTCTCGGGAGTCGCGGCCACGGTTGTCACGCCGAAGTCCTCGGCCACCAGCGCGACGTATCCGGTCATTTCAGAACTGAAGTTGGGCGAAATGATGACTCCGCTCAACGAGAGGGCGGTGAGTGTCACCACGGGTGTGGCGACGCTGCCGTCGATCCTGTGGCCCGACAGGGCGTCTCCGTTTTCGACCCCTTCGAAATCGAGAAAAGCGTCTCGCCGGTTGGAGATGTGCTTGATGGTCGCGCCGTTCAGGTCCACGCTCTGCGCATACACGCGAATCCCGTTGGTGTCCTCGTCGCCGGACTGCGCCACGTACTCAAACACCAGGGTGCTGCTACCCGAACCACCGACATAATCCACGGCCTGTTCGCGGACCGGAGCAACGGCGCCCCCGATGCGCACGGTGATTTGCGGGACGCCGTTGGTGGTATCCACCTCCACTTTGTCGTTGAATTTCACGCTGAACGAGATGGTCTCACCGGCCCCGTAGGTGTTGCCGGTGGCGGGTGTTGACGCCACGGAGACCCCATCTTCCTTGATGTAGGGTTTGCTGGCGAACCGCCCCACGACCCTCATCACCAGTGCATTCGAATCAGACGTAGAACCGATATTTCCAGGTTCCCAACCCTCAGACGCCAGGACCAAATTGTCCGCGATGCTCCAGTTCTCCAGGCTGTCCATATCCTCATCCTCAGAGGCCGTTTTGGCGAACTGCAGGTAGTTGTCATTGGCGCAACCTTCGTTGCACCGGATCACCATCATGTAGGAGGTGTCCGGCAGCAGCAGCGTGCCCGAACCCGCCTCCAATCGGAAGTTCGCGTGATTGATGTACTTGTCGGGGCGTAGGAGGCCAAAGAGCCGGTCGCCGCGAGAACCGTCCGATTCCACGGTATAGATGGCGCCCTCCAGGTCGATATACCGACTTTCATGCCCCTGCTCGATCCTCAGGACCACGCTGTCCAGATAATATGCGCCCCGACTGCTGCCGGTGGTGAATACCTGGCCGAATCCCTGTTCATCTTTGTCCAACTCGAAATAGCCGTTTCGGTTCTGCTCCCAGTTGCCCACGAGTCGCCCGCTTGCCTGGGCCTGGGTATCCGGAACGGACGTGGCAAGCCAGGCCAGTGACGCGACGATGGCCAACAGCAATGCCGCGACAAGACCGGTTCGCGTTTTTGCACGAAGGACGAGGCTCGGGGTGAATAGGCGCATACGGAGCCTTCTATCGGGTGACCCGTGATCAAAAGCGCCCTCCCCGTCATGATGTGCGGTGGGGATCCACTTTTCTGCCCGGGTGGTGACGTTTGGGCCCGTACGCTAGGCTGTCCTGCCGCGCAAGTCTGTGCAATCAGTCGTTTTTGACAATGACTCTCTCATTTCGTACGGCAATTACGGGCGATAATGGGGCATGTGCACTGGTTAGGCCCGCGACTGCGATTGTCAATGTACTTGAATTGCACAACATGTGCAGATGCACACACGACGCACACGATCTCGGGCAGCCTTAGAGCGACGGAGTTCGGTCTCAGGCCACGACCCCTACCGGCAATGTGCACCAAATCATTCGGATACCGGCGCCGGATGAGGCGTTACCCGGTGGATCGGGTGAGAATTACCCGGCGAAAGAATTCGCATGCAGCCCGCTCGGGCTCACCCGGGAGAACACTAAACGGCCCCTAAAATTGGATGTATGCTGCATAAATGGACGAAAACTCACATAATAAACACATATATTATACGAAATAATCACGTGCATGCTAAATTATTTCGCTACAATACGCGGATATTGAATGAGATTGTTACGGCATAGCACCGTTGCCTGGAAGGGTTGGGTCGTCTCCCACCTTGGGGAGATCCATCAACAGGCGTTGATACCTACAGCCGAGATAGCGGCCTCTGACGGGGAACACGGCCGACGGATGTGGAGACGATATTTGTTGCTTTGCGAACGTTGCATCAGCGTCGCGGGTGCGACGTAGGCGGTCTACGGCGTCAGGGACACCCTGGCCGGCTTGGGCGATCCGCTGGAAGGCGAATGGGCAACGTCGCGACGATGGTCCGGTGGTTCGAACCATAAACTCATGATTTCCATGAGGATGACGCCAACGCATTGCACCGGCGGTTGGGGTCGCAACATCGTACGCGACATATACCAGGCTCCACTTCCTGAAGCTCTGGCCGATGCGCGCAACTGGCTAATCTGATTCGACGGCAACCACGGTGTTCGTATGACGTCTCAGCGCGACGTTCAGCAGTCCCAGGCAGCGCAGGTGGGCTTCGTTATGAAGAGCTATCGCGCGTCCTTCGTTGGCGAGGACGGTCGGCGGGGACTGACGCAGGAACAGCTTTTGAAGCGAATGGGATCCGTGGATTTGGAGTACGCGGAGCGGTACAGCCACGCCACGGTTTCACGTTGGGAGTCAGGCGTCACCCGACCCGCGCTGCGTCGCTTGATCGTCTTTGGGCAAGCCCTGAACCTGTCATCCATGGAGATTGCGGGCCTGGTGCTGCTGGCCGGACTCGCGCCCGATCTCCAGACTGCCCTGAAGTTCAGCAACGGCAATGGAACCGGAAATGGCGTGGAGGCGCCGGAAACGCAACCGATGGCCTCCGGCGACAGCCCCGTAGCTGACGACGGAACCGGCTCCAAACCTACAGACCGGATCGCAGAGTTCCGACCTTCGTTCCCGATTGATTTCTTCAAGTTTCTGGCGCTGGTTGCTGTTATCGCCGGCGTCGGCACGTGTCTGGCCTACGCCGCGGCCGATTACGGTTGGACACCGGAGTTGCTCACTGGATTCGCCATCGTTCTGGTCTTTTTGCAGAGATTCGTCGTGCCCGAAGACGGGTGGAGACACAATCAACTATTCCGCATTTCACTGTTTTTCGTTTTGTCCACCCCGCTGCTGCAATTCGCGCCGTTGGGAACTGACCACTACGGGTTCTACGCGATCCCGGGCTTGGTGGGCACTCATTTTCCCCACTTGTTGGCGCTCTTGACGAATCTGCTCCTGGCGTGGTCGGCCGGCTGGACTTGGCGGTTGCTCTGGCGATGGCAATATGCAAGCGAGAGGGGTTCTGCCAATCCCCTGCGGCGGGCGGTGTGGGTGGTTCTCCCGCCGGTCGGCTTCGTTTACGGCGTCATATTCGTGATTTCCAACACGTCGGTGGTGATCCAACTGGCGGTGCTCATGCCCGTGATCGCGGCCGTTTTCAGTGTCCTGCTCGTGCTGCGCGACCCGGAGATAAACCCCAGCGAACGGGATCGCCAGTTCCTGCTGTCCACCACGGTGATTGTGGGCGTTGTGACCACCAGCCTGGGGATCATCGCCATCCTGGCGATCTACGTGTCTCCGGACCTGCCGGCGGTGCTGCCGGACCACAACCTGCTGACCTCCTGGGAAATCGATTACGCAACCCTGGGATTCACCCGGAAGGAGGCGTTGGACCGTTTGAACCTTGGGTATATGTGGCATGCCATGTGCCTGCTCGGCTACATGGTATTCGTCGTGGGCGGCAACCTGATCGTCGCCATCTATAGAATCGGCGCCGCAGATGAGAAGTTCCTGGTCCAGAGATTGAGCGGCGCGTAAACCCGAATCCACCGATAGGTGGGCAACTGAATGGCCGCAAACCATGTCTATTATGACCGTCACAGATGCGCGTAGAGGAGGAAGCACGAAGCTAACGCTACCCCAATCATGATAGGCTAACGCCTCGCCGATTTGTAAACGGCGGCGGTAAATTCGACCGCGTGGGCGCCTCCATCGTCGGATTGTGGCGGAGGAAAACCGTACCGTCCGCCATCCTCCATAAGGTTGTTCAGCAGCCTTTGGTGGATGAAATGGATGTACCAAGTGGAGTTGTACGGGCGTGTTCGCCGCGCCTACCTGGCGGAGGGGATGAGCGTTCGGGAAGCCTCCCGGGTGTTCGGTCTGCACCGGGACACGGTACGCAAGATGCTGGCCTATTCGGTTCCGCCTGGGTACCGACGCCAGAGCCCGCCAAGGGGACCCAACCCTTCGACAAGCTCAGGATGAGCCCTACACCGGGGTGATTGACGCCATCCTGGAAGGAGATGCCCGGGTTCCCAGGAAGCAGCGCCACACGGCCAAGCGCATCTTTGATCGGCTCCGGGACGAGTACGAGTTCACCGGTCAGTACACGATAGTCAAGGACTACGTGAGGGAGCACCGGCGGCGGACGCAGGAGATGTTCGTGCCGCTGTCCCACCCGCCGGGCCATGCCCAGTGCGATTTCGGCGAGGCGATGGCGGTGATCGGCGGCGTGGAGCAGAAGGTGCATTGCATCGTGCTGGACCTGCCCCACAGCGACGGCTGCTTCATCAAGGCCTATCGGGCCGAGACCACCGAGGCCTTTCTGGACGGCCACGTGGCCGCATTCTCGTTCCTGGGCGGCGTACCCCTGAGCATACTTTACGACAATACGAAATGTGGATGGTCTACGATTCGGTCAGTGGCTAACTGGTCAAGGAAAATGTCAGTCCCATGAAGGAACTGACATTGAACCAGTTAGAACAGACGAGACTCCACGTGCTCAACTCAGTATTGGAACACCAGCTACCGGTAGCCCAGGCCGCCGAGATCCTGGGGGTGAGTGAACGCCATGCCTGGCGACTTCTGGCGGCCTACCGGAGGGAAGGCGCCGCCGCACTTGCTCACGGGAACCGGGGCCGTAAACCGCGCAACACCGTCTCCGACGACGAGGCCAACGCGGTGGTGCAGTTGGCCAGCACCACCTACGCCGGCGCCAACCACACCCACCTCACCGAGTTGCTCAAGGAACGGGAGGGCATCGACCTGAGCCGGCCCACGGTGCGGCGCATCCTGACCCGGGCGGGCATCTCCAGCCCGCGCCACCGGCGTCCGCCCAAGCACCGGGTGCGAAGGCAACGTATGCCCCAGGCTGGGATGCTGGTGCAGATTGACGGAAGTTTCCACCGGTGGCTGGGCGATGGCGGTCCGCAATTCACCCTGCTGCTGGCGGTGGACGACGCCACCAGCGCCGTGGTCAACGCGGTGTTTAGCCCCGAGGAGGACACCCGCAGCTACTTCATCCTGATGCAGGGCTTGATTGAACGCTGGGGCCGGCCCGTAGCCCTCTACGGCGACCGCCACGGCGTGTTCAAGTTTTCCGGCAGGCCCAGGCATATCCAACCGCCGGTGGAAGCCACCCACTTCAGCAAGGCCATGGCGGAACTGGGCATACAGATGATCTTCGCCCGCTCTCCCCAGGCCAAGGGCCGGGTGGAGCGCGCCGCCGGAACCTTCCAGGACCGGCTGGTGACCGAACTGCGTCTCGCCGGAGCCAGGACCATCGACCAAGCCAACGCCGTACTGCGGGATTTCCTGCCCCGCTACAACCTCCAGTTCGCCGTACCGGCTGAACTGGACGAGCCGGCCTACCGTCCGTGGCACGGAGATCGGCCTCTGGATGAAATCCTCTGCATCAAGCACACCCGCAAGGTGGCCAAGGACAACACGGTCCAGTACAACTGGCGCACCCTGCAACTGCTGCCCAGCCAGGAACGTCCCAGCTACGCCGGTGTGCAGGTGGAGGTCCTGGAACACACCGACGGCCGCCTCCAGGTGCGCCACGAAGGCGAGATCATCCCCAGTCGGCCTGCGCCGACCCGACGCGGGGCGCTGCGCGCTTCCCATGGCGCTCTGGCTCCCACTCCAGAAATCGGCCGCATCGTGAAACGCCTGGGCAACCACCGTGTCAGCCAAACCCAGCTCCGGAACCTGGCCATCCTGGAACCCGATCCCGTCGTCGAGGAACCGGCGGTCGACAACAATCACGGTGAACCCCCGGCACGCCGGGAACTCACCCCGCGACAACTGGCCCTCTGGAAGGCCGTGCAGCAGGCCAAGGCTCAGGGCTTATCCCTGCGCGCGATCTCGCGCCAACTAGGCGTACACCGCAACACCGTCCGCAAGTACGCCCATTCCCCGACCCAGCCGACCAATCGGCCCATCAACCGTGGCGCCAGCCGATCACATCAACCAGCCGCCAGCCGCTCCGACTGACAAATTCCCTTTCCATTTAAACTGACAGAATCGCTGGACAACGACATACGAAACTGGCGGTGGCAAGAATACTGGGCGACGGCCGTAGGCAGCGCACCCGCGCTTTCACCGAGTTGCAGTCCTACTACCTGTTTGAGGACCGGTTCGGCCGACCCGGCAAGGGCAATGACAAGGGGAAGGTGGAAGGGCATGGTGGGCTATGCCCGGCGCAATTACCTGGTGCCGGTTCCTCGGGCCGATGATTTCGCGGCGTTGAATGTCCACCTGGAGCAGAAGTGCCTGGATCGGATGGACGCCGTGCTCAGGGGAGACACTGAGACCATTAGCCAGCGGATGGAGCGGGGCCTGGACGCTCTGCTGCCCCTGCCCGCGGCGCCCTACGACGCCTGCGACAAACAGGCCAGCCGGGTCAGTTCGTTGTCCTTGGTGCGGTACCGCACCAAGGACTACTCGGTGCCGGTGGCCTACGGACGCCGGGATGTGCTGGTGAAGGGCTACGTGGACGAGGTGGTGATCAGTTGCGGCGCTGAGGTCATGGCCCGACATCCCCGCTCCTACGAGAGGGATGATTTCATCTTCGACCCCATCCACTACCTGCCGCTGCTGGAGCGGAAGACCGGCGCGCTGGACCAGGCCGCGCCGCCGCAGGGATGGGAGTTGCCCGGCGAGTACCAGACCCTGCGCCGCTTGATGGAAGCTCGCATGGGCAAGGGCGGCAAGCGGGAGTTGTCCAGGTACTCAGGCTGCTGGAGCACTTCCCCCACCCAGAAGTCCACCACGCCGTGAAGGACGCCCCGCGGCTGTGCCGGATTGACGGCCGTCCGCCCCGATTGGATCTGGACCTCTATCCCTACCTGCCCCAAGTCAGCGTCAAGACCACCCGGCCCAGCGACTACATGACACTGTTGTCGAGGAAGGCGGCATGAGCAGCAAGTCCACATTGCTCCTTGATCACCACCTCAGGGAACTGAAACTCCCCGCTTTCCTGCGTCAGTACCGCAAGCTGGCCGACCTCTGCCCGTCCAAGGCGCCAGCCACCCCGACTACCTGCTGCGGCTTTCCGAACTGGAACTCATCGACCGCCACCAGCGCCTGGTGCAGCGCCGGATCCGCGCCGCCCGCTTCCCTGCCATCAAGGGCCGGGACACCTTCGACTTTCTGGCCATCCCCTCGGTGAACCAGCCACTGGTCATGCATCTGGCCCGGTGCGAGTACATCGAGCGTCGTGAGGACGTCATCGCCATGGGCGACAGTGGCGCCGGCAAGACCCACGTCGCCCTGGGTTAGGGAGTGGCCGCCTGCCAGAAGGGTATGTCCGTGGGCTTCACCACCGCCGCAGCGCTGGTCCACGAACTCATGGAGGCCAAGGATGACCGCCGACTGCTCAACCTGCAACGCCAACCGGCCCGGCTCAAGCTCCTCATCATCGACGAACTGGGCTTCGTGCCACTGTCAACCACCGGGGCCGAACTGCTCTTCGAAGTCTTCAGCCAGCGCTACGAACGCGGCTCCATCCTGGTCACCACCAACCTGCCCTTCGACGAGTGGACCCAGGTCTTCGGCTCCGAACGCCTCACCGGCGCTTTGCTGGACCGCCTCACCCACCACGTCCACATCATCGAGATGAACGGCGACAGCTACCGTCTCAAGGGCAGCTGGCAAAACGCTGCCTAATCTCCTCCGGAAGAACCGGCCGACGCTTAGCGCGCTCCCGTCCCCAGCTCCCCTTGGCCGGTCGGTCGGCCAAATCCTAAACCATTTCGACCAAATCCCAACCGATGTCGTCGCAATCAAACACCGTCCCGGTGGTACGGTTTTCCTCCGCAATAGCGGCACAACATCCCGACGCCCTTGACACCCGGACCGTTTCACCGATGCGCAGTTACGGACCTGCAACGCCGGGCGAAGAAGTGGCGCGGCATCATGGCCAAAAAGCTGGTTTACGCTACGACTGATGAAGCCTTGGCGGAACACGATGGACTGTCGGAAATGGCGTTAATTGGAGCGGTTTCCAGGTGCTAAAGTTTCGGTAACTGCGATGATATGCCAGGTCATCTCGGCTCGGACCTGACCCTTTCGGTAACTGGCGAAAATGCCTTCAGAATGATCTGTCGGCCCGGCGTCGAGGTGGCCCAGACCGCGTCGACGGTCCTGGCGAGCAGTGACCTTATAGGAGCCTGGCTTCAAGCCCCATCGCAGTTTTGTCCGCTCACCTGGCCGGCACGCCATCTTTCAGGAGGTAGAGATGACAGAGGCCTTTGGTCGCGAAGGCAATGGCGTTGTTCAGGTGGTCATCGGAGTTGATACTCACCAAGACCAGCATGTGGCGGTGGCCATTGACCAGCTAGGCGTACGCTTGGGTGAACATCGCGCACTGGCAACTACGTACGGCTATGCTGAGCTCGAACGCTGGTCCCGGAACTTGGGACGGGTCCGGGCGTTCGGGATCGAAGGCACCGGTTCCTACGGCGCTGGGGTTGCCCGCTTCTTAACTGGTCGGGGTCATACCGTCGTCGAGGTCAATCGTCCTGACCGGTCGGTGCGCCGTCGTAAGGGGAAGAGCGATCCCACCGATGCGGAAACGGCGGCACGGGCGGTGCTCGCCGGTGTAGCCGACGCTACTCCCAAGTCGGGCCAGGGAGAAGTTGAAATGATCCGCATGCTCAAGAGTACCAAGGACTCGGCGATGAAAGCCCGCACCCAGGCCATCAACCAGATGAAAGCCCTTATCCTCACAGCCCCGGCCGAGCTTCGTGAATCCCTTGATGGGCTCGCCGCCAACGCTCTCGCTACGCGGTGCGCCAGATTCCGCCCTGGTAGCATGGACGGCCCCAAAGCGGCGGCCAAGTACGCTCTTCGCTCGCTGGCCTGCCGCTACCGTCAACTCAGCACGGAGATCCACGACCTGGAGGCCCACCTGAAGTGCCTTACTCGGGCGGCGGCACCGGCGCTGGTCAATATCTTTGGCGTAGGGCCCGACACCGCGGCGGCTCTCCTGACCGCCGCTGGGAGCAACCCTGAACGCCTTCATTCTGAGGCAGCCTTCGCATCCTTGTGTGGGGTGAACCCCATACCTGCGTCCTCCGGCAAGACAAACCGGCATCGACTCAATCGCGGCGGCGACCGCCAGGCTAATGCGGCCCTCTATCGCATCGTTTGCGTCAGGCTTCGCCACGATCCCAGGACCAGGACCTATATGCTCCGGCGCACCAGCGAAGGAATGAGCAAGAATGAGGTCATTCGTTGCCTCAAACGCTACGTTGCTCGGGAGGTCTTCCCAGCACTGCCCAGATCAATCGGGTCAGTCAACTGCCCAGCTTGACATCTATAGGAGCATCATTCTTTGGTGAGGCAATGCGCGGCAGGACTAATTGTCGTCTATCAACCAACATTCCCCTTTGGCAGGCGGCCAGTCCCAAGCCCAGGGCGACGTGGGACTTGCCGGCGCCGCTGTTGCCGATGGCGTTCGTTGAAAGTAGGTCCGTGCAAACATCCGGACGCAGACCACTAGGAAGTAACAAATACCGTAAACCGCCTATCTTATAGTGATATACTACGATTATCATAAGTAATGCTCTATTGATGTGCGTGATATCGTGATAGTATAAACAGCCAAAGACGAAACCCGCTGAAGGGATAGTACCGAATGGACCAGCCAACCTTTGCCGATCTGGAATACCAAAGCCAGAAGCGCAAGACCCGCCGGGAACCGTTCCTGGAGCTGTGCTGTACGGCAAAGCGCGCTACCGGGATGCTGGCGAAGGACACGGAGCGGCTGGCGCCGTTGTCTGGCCTGGGCAACCTGCTGGCGGCGAAGGGAAACTGGGGACGTAGTGCCCGCTGCAACAGGCCCGGCCCGGCCCGTGGTTTTTGCCCCACGTGCCGCTCCGCCAAACACCCTCCAAGCCAAAATGGGCCTCGCTCAGAACATCCTAAGCAATCAGGTATCACATTTCCCGGACCCGTTCCCTTTGCCTAAACCTTGTCCGCGGTTTTCGTATGGAATAACCAGTCCTGTAAAAGTTTCGGGAGGTAAGGGTTATGTTTCGCTATGACACTTTCAAGGGAACCTTCTGGCCGATGGTTCTGGCAACATTCGCTCTGGCGGTCATAGTAGCCTGCGGAAGCTCCGCCCCTGCGCCGGAGGAACCAGCCGCAAGCAGCAGCGACGGCACAGCGCCCCCACAGGCTCAGATTGCGCCTACGGCCATGCCGACCGGGGCCGAAGTCACGTCCCAGACGATGACTATCCAACCGTCGGGCTCCCTCAACGTGGGCCTGAAGGAGCTGGGAAATATGGAGGGTCACCCCAGTCGGTCGGTAAACCCCGGCCTCTTCGTCAGTTCGACCGCTCCCCTGGGAGAACCCCTTCTAACGATCGACATCAACCGGCAAATTCAGCCCTGGTTGGCCGAGTCCTGGAGCATCTCCGACGACCTTATAAGCTGGACCTTCAAGATACCGAGGGGAGTCCAGTTCCACAAGGGATACGGAGAGATGACCGCCGAGGACGTGGTCTGGTCCTATACAGAAGGCTGGGCCGAGAACGAGAAGCACGCCAGGAATAGCAATTTCAGGGATTTCTGGCTGGCCGAGGGAGGGTCCGTGGAGACGCCGGACCGGTACACCGTGGTGGTGGATACCGGGATTCCCCTTGCCGAAAGCGTGCAGCTCCAGCGCTGGATTGTTAACCCCAGTGGAGTCGCCAACTGGGTGGCCAGCAAGAGACAGAGCGAGGAACTAGGGGTCGAGGAAGCCAGCCTGGACCCAGCGCTCACGGGGTCCTGGGAAATCGTGGAGGCCCGCACCGGGCAGTTCTGGAAGATGCGGGCAGTGGAGGACCACTGGCGCAAGACCCCCGAGTTCGCCGAGCTGGTCTTCTTCGAAATCCCCGAGGAGTCCTCCCGGCTGGCCGGCTTCCAGACCGGCAACCTGGACACCTTCATCATGGCCTTCGAATCCATCCCCGTAGTGGAGAAGGTGGAGGGGGCCAAGTTATTATCGGTGCCTGGTGGCATGGAGTACGGCCTGAATTTCTACGGCGGCTATCTCGTAGGAGCCGGCACTCCCGACCAGCGGCCCGCCTTCGACCCTGAGTTGCCCTGGGTCTCGGGGAGTGCCGACCTAGACTCTGAGGAGTGGAAGCGGGCGGTGAAGGTACGACAGGCCCTGTCCATCGCGATCGACCGGGAGACCATCATCGACACCATACTGAGGGGATATGGCCGGCCCGAGGTGATATGGTTCTGGGGCAACTTCGAGCACCAGCTAGGAGACAGGCGCTGGGAGTTTGACCCGGCAAGGGCAAAGCAACTGCTGGCCGAGGCGGGCTATCCCGATGGCTTCACCATCACCCTTACCACCTCCATCCGCGGTGCCCCGGCCGAGACGGAGGCGTGCGAGGCCGTCGCCTCCATGTGGGGTGACGTGGGCATAGATGTGAAGTTCCAGCGCATCCCTTACGGCACCTTCAGGCCTCAGGTCGTGGCCCGTACCTACCAGGGCGCCACCTGCCACGCCGCGGGGGCGTATGCTATCGCGCCAAATGTTAGCACAAGTCTCACCACCAAAGGGTCCTTTAGCCTGGGGTCGACTCACTCCTTCATCGAGGAGATTGTCCCCCGGATTGAGGCCGCCGTAGACCCCAGAGATATGGAGCGGTTGCAAGGGGAGCTGGGCACTTTCTTGTTCGATAACGCCTACACCATGGTTGGGCTTTACTTGATTGATGCCGTGTGGCCTGTGGGCCCCAGGATCGAGGAGTGGAGCGAGCACGTGGTGACTAGAGACCTGCGGAACATTAACGGCTACGAGTGGATCCAGCCGCGACAGTAGGCGCACCCCGGCCTGAGGCGCGTCTCTAGGCTGGCTCCCGTTGGCAACCCTCGGCCGGGTGTATCCCGCCGAGGGTTTGCCGTTGCCCGACTGCCCTCGGCCCCACCCGCTATTTACAGGAAGATTGCAAAACGAGTTAGCTCAGCATTCATCTGAATCCTCTTCACGCCGACGTGGGAGGAACTGCCCGAAAACAAAAGTCGTTCAAAACGGTATCTACAGATACCGTAGCGCCGAACCGGCGGACTCGCTGCGGTTGTAGCGTCCGACCATGCCGCCGCCCTGCTTCCAGCGGCCCTGGCGCTCGATCTCATGGGTGGGAGCGGCGGTCTGGGCCATGCGGCGGATTCGGATCGTCATAAGCTGGCATCGCAGAGGCCGCCAGGGCCACGTCTAGCCTGGCACGTTCCGCAAGCCTGTTTGAGGGATCCATGCCGCAGCCGTATCGACGGGGCTGCGAGTCGAATGACGGCGAGGTGTCGGGCCACGTTGAGAGGCCCCGCGCAATCGGCCGGCACATGTAGAATCGCTACCGGAGCCCCAGAAAACAGATTGGCGCAGGACGACTCCGCCACGCCGATATTGTCTCCCTGTTGCCTGCATCAGCGCGTCCGCCATTTGATTTACGTAATGATCGTTGCGCGAACCAGGGCGGGGCATCAGTATGACGACCGCCCAGAACAGGTTCGCCGATGCGTTGCCGTGGGACTTGCCGGCGATGCTGGTCAGCGGTGCGACATTTCGGGAGATTTTGTTGCGGGCAGTATCTCGCAGCTGTTGCAACCATGATGGCTTACGGAACAGAGTTATGCGAACACCGGCGGTTTGATCTGAGACAATGCTAAACTAAAGCCAAGGTGTGATATACATTCAAGTGGCGATGATGATCAGCTGGGTTAAGCCCGTGAATCCCTCTCATTCGTACTTGGAGAACGACCCGGCTCCGTCGTTTGACCCCCACCATCTGCACATTTCACCCTGGCTTTAGTTTAGTAGTCGAACATCTTTGAAATGACGGTTAGTCGAGGTTAGCCTGATTGCACAGGAATATTCGGGCATCGCTGCTCTCCCGTCAGCGTACCAATTACTCAACCATCAATTCAAAGCTGTTGGTTTACCAGCCCGGGACTACCAGGGAGAGGCCACAGCCCAATTCGCGCCCCGCCCACCGCCGATAACCACCACCATTCCTTTCCTTGCGGCGGCGGGTGTTTGGCCAAGACCGGAGGGCCGTACATGAGCACCTTGAAGGACAAATGCGCTATCGTTGGCGTGGGAGAGACGGTCTACAACCGGGACTCCGGCAGGACCGAGTTGAACATGGCAGTGGAGGCGGCCAACTGCGCCATCGCCGACGCGGGTCTGGTTCCCCAGGATATTGACGGCATCGTGAAGTTTACCGCCGACTCCACACCCCAGGGGGAATTGGCCGCCTGCCTGGGTATTCCCTACCTGCGGTACTACGGCGAATTGGGGCCGCTGGGCGGGGCCGCCTGCGGCCTGGTCATACAGTCGGCGATGGCCGTTGCCCAGGGCGTGGTCAACAACGTGCTGGTGTATCGTTCAGTCAACGGCCGCTCCGGGCAACGCTACGGGTCCGGCACCGTCACCACCCGCCGGGGCCTGGGCAGCTCCGCATTCACCGAGCCTTACGGCCTGTTGGTGCCGGGGCAATCCAGCGCACTGCGGGCGCGTCGCCACATGCACGAGTTCGGCACCAAGATGGAGCATTTCGGCGAGGTGGCGGTGGCCTTCCGAAATCACGCCTGCCTCAATCCCAAGGCCATCATGCACGGTCGGCCCATCACCATGGAGGACTACCTGACCTCCAGAATGTTCTTCGACCCCCTGCACATACTGGACTGCGCGCTGGAGGCCGACGGGGCCAACGCTTTCGTCATCACCTCGGCGGAAAGGGCAGCGAACCTGAAACAGCCGCCGGTGTACATAACCAGCGCTGCCCAAACGCTGCTGGCCGGTATGGGCGGGCACGGGCGTTCCTGGGAGGAAAGCGGCGGAGCCCTGTTGGCCCCCGAGTTGTTCGGTGAGGCCGGGGTCACCCCGCAGGACATTGACGTGGTGGGCTTCTACGACCACTTCAGCCCGGTGATTATCACCAAGCTGGAGGACTACGGTTTCTGCCAGCGCGGCGAGGGCGGGCCCTTCGTCGAAGGGGGCAGGATTGGAGTGGGCGGAGAACTGCCGGTCAACACTTCCGGCGGGCATCTATCCGAGGCCTACCTTCAGGGCATGAACCAGATCATCGAAGTGGTGCGTCAGTTGCGGGGACAGTCGCCGGCCCAGGTGCATGGCGCGGAGTTGGGTCTGGTTGACAGTGGCGACGGCTCGGGCGCCCTGATACTGAGGAGGTGAGTGAGCTGTGACTACCGCTAATTTTCCCCTGCCGGTGCCCAACCTGGACAACCAGGAATTCTGGGACCAGTGCCGGCAGCGCCGACTGGTGCTGCGGCGTTGCCTGGACTGCCGTTCCTTCCACCATCCGCCAAGACCCAACTGCCCGGAGTGCGCTTCGTCCAACCTGGAGTGGGTGGAGTCGCCGGGGAAGGGCAGGGTCTACACCTACGTCATAACCCGCCAGCCGGTGAACCCGGCCTTCCGGGAGCGTCTCCCCTGGGGCGTGGTGGAAGTTGAGCTGGAGGAGGGGGTCCACCTTATCAGCAATCTGGTGGACTGTGAGGCGGACGACATCGAGATCGGCATGGAAGTGGAGGTAGTCTTTGAGGCGGTCAACGACGAGATAACCCTGCCCAAGTTCAGGAGAGTCGGACAGTAGCCAGATCCCCGTAGGGTTGCCCTGACTTTCTCCCCGTCACAGTGTCAGTTCGGTGGGAATCAGGCGGCGGTTCTTGGCGTCGGCAGCTAGTGGTCCGAAATGTTTGAAATGATGAGTGGCTGGCTTCGTCCTGGTTCTCCAGCGAAGTCAGTCTAAAGCAAAGCGTGAAGACGGATTCCCATCATTTCAAAGCGGTTGGTCTACTAGTCGTGGGCGCATCTGATATTGGTGATTACGAAGTCCAATCCGTTACCGTCGAGACCGTGGACTAACGCCCGATCAGGAGCGATAGTTATACCCCGATCCCTAACTCCCGCAGCCTAAACCAAAGCCAAGGTGAAACCCGCATCAGTGACGGGTAGAATGAGGAGTAACTGAGGCAGTTGGTCGGGAAATCGGAAGGGTTGTCGTGGACAAGGGGGGCGGGTAGTGTTGCTGGAACGGTGGCAGCTGGAGGAGGGCGACGTGCGGCGGCGGATGTGGCGGGCGCCGATGTCTCGGGAAAGAGGGAGGTAGCACGTCCGCCTGTGGCGGATGACTGCTGACCCAGAGCCTGCCCCGTGCTTGACACGGGGGATGGGCGGCGGCGGTAGGCCGAGCCTTGGAACGGGATGCCCACACTATTGGCCAATGGTCCGGGGCATTGGCGGAAGGTGGTCCCAAGACGCTGGCTTTTGAACAGACTAGGCAGTGTCGTCAAAATAACTTGGTCCAGAGGGCAAGGGCTCTAATCTGGCAAATGGCGAGGAACGAAGCCGCTCTTTTGGCATACCGAGTTGCCACGCCTCGCCACTGTTTGAAGTTCAAGAATGCATGCTCAACCAAATGACGTAGTCGGTATAGATCCCGGTCGTAGTGCCTGGGTTCGTTACGGAGGCTCCTGGGCGGTATCACCGGCTCCATACCCTGGGCCACAGCCTCAGCCACGATGGCGTTGGTGTCGTAGCCTCGGTCGGCCAGCAGGTATTGGGCGTCCAGGTCTGCGGTCAGGAACGGGGCCTGGGTACAGTCCGCAGCGGTACCCTCGGTCAGAACCAGTCGTACCGGTCCGCCTCTGGCGGATGGGCATCCACGGCCAGGTGCAGTTTGCTGTTCAGCCCCCTTTAGTGCGGTTCATGGCCTGGTAGCCGCCACGAGCCCCAGCCCCGTGGGGATGCACCTTGATGTAGCTGGCGTCGATCATCAACCACTCAAAGTCGGGATCGTCAATCACCATCTCCGGAAGTTGGGCCCAGACGTCTCGGTCCCGCCAGCGCCAAAACCGCCGATGGGTGTTCTTCCAGTCCCCGTAGTCCGGTGGCAGATCCCACCCGAGCCTGCCCCGTACTTGATACGGGGGCGCTCCCGTGCGCAGGACCCAGGAGACCGCGTCCAGAAACCGGCTATTGTCCCCGTGTCGCGGCACGGGGCAGGCTCTGGGCTGGTCGACCTCTCTTGCCAGCTTCCCCGGGCAAGTGAGGCCGCAAAGGTTCCCAAACCCGATCCGAAAGGTCATGCCGACAATGCGATGCGGTCATCTCCCGACACCTCCCACCGCTCACCTACCGCAACAACTTACCACCAACTGCCCAATTTGACGACACTGCCTAGTATGAAGCTGACTTTCGTGAACGAGTTCGCCACCTCATTACGCATAATCCCTTCGGGTGGCAATCGGGACACAGCTGATGGGCGGGCGGGTTGCGCTGAGAAAACGCTCTGCCACCAGAGCTTTTGACGGATAAGTGTGGAGAATCAAACGAACGCAGAGGAGACCAAGATCCCCGATGGCTTACGAAATGGAAGGCACCAATCCCAGCCATTCCGTCGGAGATGAGATCACCTTTAACGTCTTCCACTGGCCACCTATCGTGGATTACTGCCGTACCGTAGCACTCGACATCATGGACAAGTTGCCCGATTGGTTATCCAACGATGGCCAAGGATTGCAGCATCAGGACGCGGCGGAACTGGGACGCTTGCTGCTCGCATCTCTTCTGGACGGTCATTTCGAGTATGTATCAGCAAGCTTCAACGAAGAAGATTATTTGGTGCAACCGGAGCTGCCGGACAACGCCATGTTCAAAACTGCGTTAGCCCAGAAGGACGGGATCAAACCGGCCGGCAGCTTCGAGTTGAACCGGGACCACCCCACGCAGTTTTCCCTATTTCTCGGAGTATGTGGAGTATTCCGAATCCGATAATGCTCTTCTCTGCAACTAAGTTTTTACCTTTGGATTGGCCATTATCAAAAAAAGGATCCACCTTGAGCCAAAATGTCCCACGCGCCCGATACATCCGCCGTCGTACCGCAGCCTTATCCATCCGCCACCGTTCCAGCAGCGTCCCCGTCTCCGTCGTGCCCAACTGCAACCCCCACTCCGATTAGCTCGCCGAACACCTCAATTTTCGCCAATTCTACCCAACCCCAATGCGGGTTTCACCTTGGCTTCGATTTAGTAGGCACCGCTCTGCTTGGGGTGGCGCCTCTTTGGTTGTTGAAGCGCTAGAAGTTGTCGGCTGAGCATCGAGTGCCCTTTCGCCAAGAACAACATAAGCACCGCGCAAAAGGTGGTCTCGTTACGCGGAATTCACACCGACGCAACCCCAAAGTCACAAATCTGCAATTTGGCAGTAACACGACGGCACTACCGTTTATGTCAGCAACAACGTCAGGTACCCGACAGACCCGTGCTATGGAAATGGCGGAAATCTGACTTTGATAGAAAATCTCCAGAGGAGGAAACACCCCCGATGTCACTTACCGGTTTAGCAAAACTGCCCGCACTGATGCGGTTCGCGCTGGTTGGCGTGGCCGCCGTTTTAATGTCTCTCATGCTGGCCGCCTGCGGCTCCGAGCCGCCACCCGCGCCAGCCGCGACGGCGGCTCCGGCAGCCCAGCAAAGCGCGGCGCCCGCCGCTCCCGAGTCCGACACCATCAAGGTAGGTATCCTGCACTCGCTGTCTGGCACCATGTCGATCAGCGAAACGGCGGTGCATGACGCCGAACTGCTCGCCATTGAAGAGATCAATGCCAGCGGCGGCGTGATGGGTAAGCAGTTGGAGGTTGTGATCGAAGACGGAGCCTCCGACTGGCCGACCTTCGCCGAAAAGGCGCGCAAACTGCTCCAGGAAGACGAGGTTGCCGTGGTATTCGGCGGATGGACCAGCGCCAGCCGAAAGGCGATGCTGCCTGTATTCGAAGCCAACAACGGCCTGCTGTTCTACCCGGTCCAGTACGAAGGGTTGGAGACCTCTCCCAACATCTTCTACACGGGCGCGACGACCAACCAGCAGATCGTGCCGGCGGTTGAATACCTGCTGGGCGAGGGCAAGACCAAGTTCTACCTGCTTGGTTCCGATTACGTTTTCCCACGGACGTCCAACCTGATCATCAACAAGCAGTTGGAGGCAGCAGGCATCGAGGCCGTGGGCGAGGAGTACACCCCGCTGGGCCACACCGAGTACAGCACCGTTATCGCCAAAATCAGGGCCGCCGAGCCCGACGTGGTGTTCAACACGCTGAACGGCGACTCTAACGTGGCGTTCTTCAAGCAACTCAAGGACGCCGGCATCACCGCCGAGGATCTTCCCACCATCTCAGTTAGCGTCGCCGAGGAAGAGATCACAGGCATCGGCGCCGACAACATCGCGGGACACCTGGTTGCCTGGAACTACTTCCAGACCACCGACACTCCCGAAAACGTCAAGTTCGTCTCAGCATTCAAGGCCAAGTATGGCGAGAACCGCGTAACCGACGATCCCATTGAGGCTGGCTACTTCGGCGTTTACCTGTGGAAAGCCGCCGTGGAAAAGGCAGGGACCACCGATGTCGCCGCCGTGAAGGAGGCCGCCAAGGGCATCCAGTTCGCCGCTCCCGGTGGATTGGTGACCATCCACAACGAGAACCAGCACGTCTCCAAGACCGTCCGCATCGGCAGCGTGCGCGATGACGGGCAGATCGATGAGATCTGGAACTCCGGCGCGCCCGTCGTACCGGACCCCTACCTGGACACCTACGCGTGGGCTGCCGGCCTGCGGGAACTGGCCCAGTAACAGCAACCACTACTCGGGGCGGTCCGCAATCGAGCCGCCCCGAACGTCAATAACCGTGGATGGCGTCCGGCCATATCGGCAGAACGCCGTCCACGCACCCGCCTCCGAAACCTCAAACTCCTCTACGGCCACAATATGGAAGTTTGGGCGCTACAACTGTTCAACGGGCTCAGCCTGAGTTCCATCCTGCTGCTGATCGCGCTGGGCCTCTCCCTGTCTTTCGGGTTGATGAACGTCATCAACCTGGCCCACGGCGAGTTCATCATGATCGGCGCATACACCACGTACGCGCTGCAGCAGGCCGCCCTTCGATTCACCGGCGACGCCCAGTCGAGCATCACCTTCCTGATCGCCATACCCGCGTCTTTCGTGATTGCAGGAGCGGCCGGTTACCTGGTGGAGAACGCCCTGATCCGCTTCCTTTACCGCCGTCCGCTCGACACGCTGCTCGCGACGTGGGGAGTCGGCCTGTTCCTCCAGCAATTGGCCCGTTCGATTTTCGGCGCTCCCAACGTGCAGGTCGTGGCTCCATCCTGGTTGGGCGGCGCGGTTACCGTGTCCTCTGACCTCGTCCTCCCCATGAAACGAATATTTATCCTCGGCCTGGTCACCGCTTGCATAGGCGGCCTGTACTGGTACATGTACCGTTCCAGCGAGGGGCGCAGGATGCGCGGCGTGATGCAGAACCGGGAGATGGCTTCCAGCTTGGGCGTATCAACCCGCCGTGTGGACAGTTTCACCTTCGCCCTGGGTTCCGGCCTGGCCGGTGTCGCCGGCTGTGCCCTCACACTCATCGGACCCATAGGCCCATCACTGGGAACTTTCTACATCGTGGACGCATTCATTGTCGTCATCCTTGGCGGCCTCGGACAGGTTCCCGGCACCATCCTGGCCGCGCTGATCATCGGGATGCTGAACACCCTTTTCGAGTTCGGCACCACCGCCGTGGTAGGCAAGGTGCTGGTGTTCGCCATGGTGATCCTGTTCCTGCAATGGCGGCCCGCCGGCTTGATGCGGGCCAAGGGACGGTAGCCGGACCATGACGACTAGGTCATCAATCATGGACGCCGTCCGAATCGTCTCTGCGCCCGCCCGGATACATCCCGCCATCGGGACGTGGTTCGGCCCGGCAATCATGCTCGCGGTGCTATTGCTCGCGCCCACCGTACTCTCGGACTTTCGAGTCGCCCTGTTGGGTAAGTTCCTGACCTTCGCCATTCTGGCCCTGTCCCTGAACCTGATCTGGGGATACGCCGGCATGCTCAGCCTGGGGCACGGTGTGTTTTTCGGCCTGGGCGGCTACGCCATGGCGATGTACCTGAAGCTGGAATCAGCCGGCGGCAAACTGCCCGACTTCATGTTCTGGAGCGGCCTCACCGAGTTGCCCATCTTCTGGGCGCCCTTCAAATATGCGTGGTTCGCCATACCGATGACCTTCATAGTGCCGGCAGCGCTGGCCGGCGGGATCGGCTATCTGGTGTTCCGCAGCCGCATTACGGGCGTGTACTTCGCGCTGATCACCCAGGCGTTGGCGCTGATCGTCAGCATCCTGTTCATCGGTCAACAGGCTTACACCGGCGGCACCAACGGAATCACCAATTACACCTCGATATTCGGCCATTCCCTGAATGCTCCATCGATGCAGATGATCCTGTACTACGTCAGCGTCGCCGCGCTCGTCGTTGCGTATCTGCTGTGCTGGTGGCTGATCTCATCGCGTCTGGGCCGCCTGCTGGTTGCCATGCGCGACGACGAGAATCGAGTCCGGTTTTCCGGCTATGACCCGGCGGTGTTGAAAACGATCGTGTTCTCGCTATCGGCCGGAATCGCCGGCGTGGCCGGCGCGCTTTTCACCCCGCAAGTGGGAATCATCTCCCCTTCGATGATGGGCATCGTCCCCTCCATCGAGATTGCCATCTGGGTGGCGGTGGGCGGACGCGGCGTGCTGCTCGGCGCGATCATCGGCGCCATCGTGGTCAACGGAGCCAAGAGCGGATTGAGCGAGTCCTTCCCCGCCGTGTGGCAGTACTTCCTCGGTCTGTTGTTCATCGGCGCGGTGCTGCTGTTCCCGGCGGGAATCATGGGCCTGCTGCGTGGCGAGGGCTGGCAACGCCCCTGGTGGCTATCGCGTGAGCAGATTCGCAGCGTGATACGTGAGCGCATTCCCGGAGCACGACCCGGAGCCTGACAATGAAGAACAACCGGCCGCATCAAACCGCAGCTCCCGGAGGCAATGGGTCCGGCCCGGTACCGGGCTCGGACCGGCCCATCCTATCGGTGGAGGGCCTGACGGTGAGCTTTGATGGTTTCACCGTGCTTGACGAGTTGGATTTCTCTGTCGGCTATGGCGAGATGCGCTTCCTCATCGGACCCAACGGCGCCGGCAAGACGACGTTGATCGACGTGATCACAGGTAAGTCCAAACCCACCAGAGGTCGCATCATCTTCGACGAAACGATCGACCTCAGCCGGCGGCAGGAGCACCACATGGTTCGTCTGGGCGTGGGCCGGAAGTTCCAGACCCCTTCCGTATATTCCAGTCTGACCGTTTACCAGAATCTTGAGGTGATGCTCGGTTTTCGCAGCCGGATCACCGGTTTGCTGGGGAAACTGCGGCGGAGCGACGGCGACCGCATCATGGACACGCTGGAGCGGGTGGGCCTGTCCCATCGCGCCAGGGACGTGGCCGGCGGCCTGTCCCACGGCGAGAAGCAATGGCTCGAGATAGGCATGCTCCTGGCGCAGGAACCCAAGCTTCTGCTGCTCGACGAGCCGGTCGCCGGAATGACCCGTCGCGAGCGCGACCGTACCGGCGAGTTGCTGCAATCCATCGGTGGCGACCGGTCCATCCTGGTGGTGGAACACGACATGGACTTTGTGCGCCAGTTCGCGCAGACGGTTACCGTGCTGCACCTGGGCAAGGTGCTCAGCGAGGGCGCCATGGAAGATGTCCAGCAAGATCCCGAGGTGGTTCGCGCCTACCTGGGCAACAGCCGGACGCAGCGTCCAGAAGCGGCCCGATTGAACGGCCGACGCCAGGCGGAAGACCCGGCCCCGGTGGCCGCTGACTGAGCCGAGCCATGATTATGCGCCGAACGGAACCCCTGCTGTCCATCAAGGACCTGTCCGTAGGTTACGGGCAGAGCATGGTGCTGACCAACGTCGCACTGGACGTGCCGGAGGGACAGGTGGTGTGCCTCATGGGCCGCAATGGCGTGGGCAAGACCACGCTGCTCAAGACCATCATGGGCCTGTTGAATCCCCGGTCAGGCCGGATTCACCTGGGCCAGTCCGACCTGACCCGCTGGGCGCCCCACCGGAGGGCCAAGGCGGGGTGCGGGTACGTGCCGCAGGGTCGCCACATTTTCCCGTACCTGACGGTGAACGAGAACCTCCTCATGGGTCTGGAGGCTTTCGATGGCAAGAAGGGTCGGTCGCAAGCCGTCGATGAGATGTACGAACTGTTCCCTGCTCTGAAGATCAACCCCAGGAAAGCCGCCGGCACCCTCAGCGGAGGCCAGCAGCAGCAGCTCGCGCTGGCCCGAGCCTTGGTCCGCAGGCCCACGCTTCTGTTGCTGGATGAACCCACTGAGGGCATCCAACCGTCCATCGTCCAGGAGATCGAAGAACTCCTGCATAGCCTGCGGGAGCGCAGTGAGACCACGATCCTGCTAGTCGAGCAGTTCCTGGACTTCGCCCTGGGTATCGCTGACTACTGCTACGTGATGGAAAAAGGGGTCATCGTTCTGGAAGGCACTGCCCGGGACCTGGACCACAATCTCGTCCGCGAATACGTCGCGGTGTGAGTACCGTCGGAAAATGCGCATACGTGAGGAATAGCCATGACTACTGAGACATCCACCGCACGGGACTTTGTCCTGCGAACCGCGCGGGAAAACGACGTCAAGTTCATCCGCCTGTGGTTCACGGACATACTGGGCAAGCTCAAGGGTTTCGCCGTGTCAGTGGACGATCTGGAGGACGCGCTGGAGCGCGGCGTGGGCTTCGATGGATCCGCCATCGACGGGTTCGCCCGCCACCACGAGAGCGACATGAGGGCCCACCCGGATCCCAAGACGTTTACGCTGCTGCCCTGGCGTCCCCGTCAGAATGCCGTGGCCCGCATGTTCTGCGATATCCGGCAACCCCGTGGCCAGACCTTCATCGGAGACCCGCGCCAGGTCCTCAAGCGCAACCTGGACAAAGCCGCTGAATTGGGGTTCACCTACAACGTGGGCGCGGAACTGGAATTCTTCTACCTGAAGAACTCCACCGCTCCGGAACTGCTGGACCTCGACGGCTATTTCGACCAGCTCTCCAGTTATCCGGCCTCCGACCTCCGCCGCGACACTGTCCTCAACCTCGCTGAGATGGGCATCCCGGTCAAGTACTCGCACCACGAGGGCGCGCCCAGCCAGCACGAGATCGACCTCGAATACACCGATGCCCTGACCATGGCCGACAACCTGATGACGGCCAAGTTGGTGGTCAAGGAACTGGCCCAACTCCAGAACGTGTACGCCACGTTCATGCCCAAGCCCATGTCTCGCGTCAACGGCTCCGGCCTTCACTTACACCAGTCCCTGTTCGCCGGCGACGAAAACCGCTTCTACGACGCGGACGACGAGCGTTATCTCTCTTTGCTCGGCAAGCAGTTCATCGCCGGGCTGATCACCCACGCACCGGAGATAACCTTGGTGACCAACCAGTGGGTCAACTCCTACAAACGCCTCATCCCAGGCTACGAGGCGCCGGTTTACGTTTCATGGACCTACGTCAACCGCTCCGATCTCATCCGCGTCCCCAGCTACGAGCGCGGCGAGGAGTCATCCATCCGCATCGAGTACCGGGCTCCCGACCCGTCGTGCAACCCGTACCTGGCGTTCAGCGCGATGTTGGCGGCCGGCCTCAAGGGCATCGAGGAACAATACGAGGTGCCGGCTCCGGTAGTGGGTAACGTGCAGGAGATGTCGCCCCAGCGCCGGCAGTCGCTGGGTATCCGCACGTTGCCGTCCAGCCTGGGCGAGGCCATCAGCCTGTCCGAAACCAGCGAACTGCTGTATGAGGCTCTCGGCGACCACGTTTTCAACAGCCTCATCGAGAACAAGAAACTGGAGTGGGACGAATACCGTTCGGAAGTCACCGACTACGAAGTGTCCCGGTACCTCTCCACCCTGTAAGACCCGAGGCAACGCGCCATGATGTTAACTCCTCGCGAATCAGAGAAACTTCTGATCTACGTCGCCGCCGACCTGGCCCGCAAACGGCAGGGTCGCGGGTTGAAGCTCAACGTTCCGGAGTCCGTCGCCCTGATCACCGAGTCCATCCTCGAAGGCGCGCGCGATGGCAGGACCGTCGCCGAGGTGATGGAACTGGGCCGCCAGGTGTTGAGTCGCGACGACGTGATGGAAGGCGTTCCGGATCTGGTCGACCTCGTGCAGGTGGAGGCCACTTTCCCCGACGGCACCAAGCTGGTATCGGTCCACGACCCCATCGTGTGAAGGCAGGCAGAGCGCCCATGAGCAACCCAACCGCGCACTACATCATCGCCGACGAGCCCATCGAGATAAACGCCGGCCGTCCCACACGCACCGTGTCGGTCTGGAACACCGGAGACCGTGCCATTCAAGTGGGGTCTCACTTCCACTTCTTCGAGGTGAACCGCGCGTTGCGCTTCGACCGGGAGACCGCGTTTGGGATGCGATTGGATGTGCCCGCCGGCACCGCCGTGCGTTTCGAACCCGGGGACCGCAAGGACGTGCCGCTGGTCGCTATCGGTGGCACGCGCCGTGCGCGAGGTCTCAACGGCCTCACCGAAGGCAGTCTGGACTCGCCCGCTGTGCGCGACGCAGCCCTGGACGCACTGAGACGCCGGAGTTTTCTGGACCAGCCGTCCGAAACGTCATCCTTAACAAGCGACGAGGCATAGTATGGCCAGAATCAGCCGACGGCAGTACGTGGAACTCTACGGCCCCACCGTGGGAGACCGGTTCCGCCTGGCCGATACATCTCTGGTCTGCCAGATTGAACGCGACCTGCTGACTCACGGCGACGAGTTGGTGTTCGGCGGCGGCAAGTCGGCCCGCGACGGCATGGGGCAAGCGTCGGAGATCACGAACCGCAACGGCACCCTCGACCTAGTCATCACCAACGCCATCATCATGGATCCCATGCAGGGGATCATCAAGGCGGACATCGGCGTGCGCCACGGCCTGATAGTCGCGGTCGGCAAGTCCGGGAACCCCAACGTGATGGACGGCGTGCATCCCGACATGGTCGTAGGCCCCGGCACGGAAGTAATCGCCGGCGAGCACCTGATCGCCACGCCTGGCGGGGTGGACTCCCACATCCACATGATCGCCCCGCAGCAGGTGTATCACGCCCTGTCCAACGGCATCACCACCATGATCGGAGGTGGCACCGGCCCGGCGGACGGCACCAACGCCACTACCTGCACGCCCGGCCCGTGGAACATCGCCCGCATGTTGGAGGCCGCGGAGCCGCTGCCGGTCAACTGGGGACTGCTGGGCAAGGGCAACGCCAGCCATCCCGCTCCTTTGGAGGAGCAGATCGCGGCCGGCGTCAGCGGCCTCAAGCTCCACGAGGACTGGGGCACCACGCCCGCCGCCATCGATACCTGTCTGGCCGTCGCGGACCGTTTCGACGTGCCGGTTGCCATCCACACCGACACGCTCAACGAGGCCGGGTTCGTTGAGGACACCATCGCCGCTATCGGTGGGCGTGCCATCCACACCTATCACACCGAGGGCGCCGGCGGCGGACATGCGCCCGACATCATCCGCATCGCGTCCGAGCTGAACGTTCTGCCGTCCTCCACCAACCCCACGCGGCCCTACACAGTCAACACCCTGACCGAGCACATGGACATGCTGATGGTCTGCCATCACCTCAGCCCACGGGTGCCCGAGGACGTGGCCTTCGCCGAAAGCCGTATCCGTCCCGAAACGATGGCCGCCGAGGACGTCCTCCACGACCTTGGCGTCATCAGCATGTATGCCTCCGACTCCCAGGCCATGGGCCGCGTCGGCGAGAATTTCACCCGCCTGTTCCAGACCGCCGACAAGATGCGGCAGTTCAAGGGTAAGCTGCCCGAGGATTCGCCCGACCACGATAATTTCCGCGTGCTGCGCTACCTTGCCAAGCTGACCATCAACCCGGCCATCACCCACGGCATATCCCACTTGGTCGGTTCGCTGGAACCCGGCAAACTGGCCGACATCGTTCTGTGGCCCCTGGGCAACTTCGGAGCCAAGCCCAAGATGATCATCAAGGGTGGCATGATCTGCTGGGCGGTAATGGGCGATCCCAACGGTTCCATACCCACAGCCGAGCCATCGTTTTACCGGCCCATGTTCGGCGGCATGGGCAAGGCAGTGTCCAGGACGTCGCTGACCTTCGTGTCCCAGGCGGCGCATGAGGCGGGAATACATCGCGACCTGGGACTCACCCGACGGGTCGAACCGGTTCGCGGCTGCCGCACCATAACCAAGCGGCAGATGGTACGTAACGACGCGATGCCCGTGATAGAAGTCGACCCCGACACCTACGCAGTTCGTGTCGACGGCGAGATCGCCACCGTCCCGCCGGCGGAGCGCCTGAGCCTGGCTCAGTTGCACTTCCTCGTATAACCGGCCCGACCATGCGGAACGACCACCCTCACAGCAGTTTCCTAGCGGCACTGCAATTGGCAGATTCCTTCTTCCCTTCTGGTATGTACGCCCACTCGCACGGGCTGGAGAGCATGGTGGCGCGCGGTTGGGTCCAAAACGCCGCCGACGTACAGCAATGCCTGCATAACCTGCTGACATGGTCGATCCTGCCGTGCGACGGCGTTGCTCTCCTCAATGCTCACCGCGCGGCGCAGAACGGAGACCTAGCAACCCTCGGTGACATCGATTGGCATCTGCACGCGATGAAACTGCCCGAAGAACTGCGCCATGCCTCCTGCCACGCCGGGCGGCGCATCCTCGACGAAACTGCCCCTCTGTTGGCGGGAGATACCGAATCATCCATCTGCGCCGATTTCCGGCAAATGGCCCTGACCCATGAAACGCCGGGCACGAGCGCGGTGGCGCTGGGAATCGCGACGTGCGCCTTCGGCATACCGGCACAGAACGCTCTGTTGATGTACTGCCACAGTTTCGCGGTAGGTGTGCTTGGGGCGGCGCAACGGTTGCTGCCGCTTACCCATTCGGAGGCCCAGCGCATCCTTCATTCGATACAGGATCCGGTGGCGAGATCGGCCACGGATATAGGCGCTCGCGATTGGCGCGAAATGACATCGTTCACGCCACAGGCAGACATCGCGTCCATGCTGCACGAGCACGACGATGTGCGTATGTTCGCCAGTTGAGCCGCATCGGTAAACACGGAGATCACAACATGCGAAATGTACCCAGAGTAGGTATAGGTGGACCGGTCGGGTCCGGCAAGACCACGCTGGTGGAAAGGCTGGTCCCGTTACTGATGGATCGTAACCGGCATCCGGTCGTAATCACCAACGACATCTTCACCCGGGAGGACGCCGACCACGTGATCAGGACGCTGTCCGGCGTGTTCGACACCGACCGCATCCGCGGTGTCGCCACCGGCGCTTGCCCCCACACGGCGGTGCGCGAAGACCCCAGCCTTAACCTGCTGGCGGCGGAAGAACTGACCGAGGCGTATCCAGACTCCGACATCGTGCTTATCGAAAGCGGCGGCGACAACCTCACTCTCACATTTAGCCCGGCTTTGGCGGAATACCAGATCTACGTCATCGACGTGGCGGCCGGCGACAAGATTCCCCGCAAGCGGGGCCAGGGTATCACCCAAACCGATCTACTGGTGGTGAACAAGACCGACCTGGCTCCACACGTGGGCGCCGACTTGGACGTGATGCGCCGCGACCTCAGCGTGGTTCGTGGAGACCGCCCCTACGCATTCACCAATTGCCGCGCCGGCGAGGGGCTGGAAGTAGTGCTGGACTACATCCTCGATGCAATCGGCGACCCTCCTGCCACCTGCTGAAACCCGGCGTCCGACGACGCATGGGCTGGCCGAACTCTCTCTGGAGCGTCGGGATGGGCGAACTCGCCTCGCGCATGCCCGCACTCGGCCGCCGCTGATTGTCCAACGGGCGCTTTACCCGGACGATGCAGTTCCCGACTTGGCCCACGTCTTCCTCTCCAACCCTACCGGCGGGTTGTTCGCCGGCGACCGCCAGGAAGTCAGGATCGAGGTCGGCCGCGGCGCCAGGGCCCATGTCACCACGCAGAGCGCGACCAAGATTTACACGATGGAGCGAGGCAAGGCCGAGCAGCGCGTAGTTCTAAACGTGGCCGCCGGCGGTTATCTGGAGTACCTCCCCGACCCACTCATTCCCTTCAGCAACTCTAGCCTGGAGCAGGACTTTTGCATCACGGTAGAACCCGGAGGCACATTGCTTTGGTGGGACATCATCACTCCCGGGCGGGTGGCAATGAGGGAATCGTTCCAATATCGCAGCGTCCGGAATCGCCTCGCCGTGTATCGGGACAATCAACGGGCGGTTTTCCGAGAAGCCTTCCATCTCTCGCCGCAGGAATCTGCGCCCAACGGCATCGGTCAGTTGAGCGCAGCGTTCAGCGAAAACGAGGACAACCGCGGCTTGACGCTCGGTTCGATGCTAATCGTATGCGACCAAACCGCCGCCCGTCGGCTCCTCGATCTCACGAGGATCACACTGGCTTGCGTCTCCAATGCACGCTCCGGCGCATCGATGCTGCCAGATGGCAACGGCCTCGGGATCAAAGTGATCGGCGCTGATTGTTCGGCCGCACAACAGGCATTGAACCGAGTTTGGTCAATCGCAAGGCAAGAACTGCTGGGAGCCGAACCTCCTCCCTCAAGGAAATACTGAGGGAATCCAGCGACCGCACCGCCGCCACGCCGATTCAACCACGTTACCTTACCGACCGGCTAGCCAGAATTCGGAAGTTAGTCCGGTCTGCGTCTGCGAAATCCCTGTGGCTGACTCTCTGGTTGGCCCATCGATGGAGTCGCCGAATCATTGCGGAGCCGGACCAAGCACCCGGTAGCCATTGTTCTCCTCGGTCCGTTCCGGAACGGGCAGGATTTCGACCACCACGTTCGCCAGGCCGACAACCTCGCCGTTCTCGTCGAAGCTGTAACCATCGCCGATCGCGCCGCTCCACGTGATTCCATACAGGCAGTCCCGGAACGCATCGGCGTTCTGGTCGTCGTCAATTCGGCTCAAACATTCCGCCGTTATGTAAACGTTGTCGTATGCCGATCCCACGTACCACGAAAGGGTCAGGTAGTCGTAGCGCTCCCTGAATTTTTCCAGTACCTGCTGTCCGCGTTCGTTGGACGGGTCAATGTCGGCCAGGATGGCCTTCACCCCCGTGGCAGCTTCACCGGCAATCTCCAAGGCCGTCGTTCCGGCGCCCACGTCTTCCGTATAAATGGCGTCCTCGTAACCCAGCTCTCTCAGCTGTTTGATGATCGTTCCGCCAGTGAATTCCGACTGCGCGGCCAGGTGAACAGCGTCGGGATTGGTGCTCACCAGTTTGGTGAGATACGTCCGGAAGTCGGTGATGTCTGAGGCATAGCGCTCCTCGGCTACCACTGTCCCGCCCAGCTTTTGGAACTGCTCAACGGTGGTCCTGCGGATACCCTCGGCGTAATCGGTTGCCTCGGTGATCGTCCCCAGCGTGCGGACGCCGTCGTGCCACATCACGTTGCCGGTTTCCAGCCCCCGCTGCTGGTCGCTCATGGACGTGCGGAAGATGTAGTCGCCCGCGTGGGCGATGTCGGGGTTCGTCGCCAACCCCGAGAACAACACCACCCCACCAGCTTCAGCCAGGGGAGCCGCGCCAAGCATGGCTCCGCTGCACGACGTGCCCAGGATGATCTTCACTCCGTCCACGTCGGTCAGCTTTTTGTAGGCCGTGATGGCGTCCTGGGCGGAGCACTTGGAATCCTCGACAATGAGGTTCAGTTCGCGCCCGTTGATGCCCCCTGCCTCGTTGATTTCATCCACGGCCATCTGCTTGGCCCGCACCGCTACATTCCCGTAGGTTTCGCCCGGCCCGGTAACGGACTCCATCACGCCGATAACGAAGGGCTTGCCAGCTGCTTGGCCCATCAACGTCGGAGCCGGTTCCGCGGGTGCCGTTGTCGGCGTGGCAAGCGTGTTTGCAACGGCCGGCGTGTTCGTCTGGAACGCTGGTTCCGGTGTCGGGACCGCATCCGCGCCACATGCCACCATCAGAGCCATGACAAAAATTGTAGATATGATCAGCTTCCAGGATATTGCTCGCACTATTTTGTTCCTCCCATTTCCCGCGAATAACGGTGGTCGATCGCGCAATTACTCTCGAACACTGGCCTCCGGTATCGAGGTGCAACGACCTGCGAATTCCAAGGCAGTCCCAAATCCGTTGAACGATCCGTGACACAACGCTGTCGCCGTCGGTCGTGCGGGTTGATCAGGCCCATCAGGGTCCAGCGCGGCCACAACCCACCACGCCCACACCACCATGCGGACAGCGCAGCGATCACGAGAAAACTGGCCATCTTGCAGCCCTGCTGGTCAGGTTAGTCGCCCGTGATGAGCCGGGCATGATCGGCTCCACAATCATGTACAGTTCTGCATCTATTATTCCGCCGAACCCATTGATTCAAATCGATCGGTCCTGCGTAGTCCGACTGGCTTCTGTCGAGGATGTCAAATTTTTAGACGCTTTAGCACGTATCGTCAGCTGACAAAAGGCGTCCCTGAAATACGCACTCACGATCCAGAGTGTCGATCTTGTGATTGGATTCACCTTAACCGGTCACGCAGTCCTGACTGCACCCATGCAGAACGAGTCGCGCGTCGGCGAACACACACATCAGGAATTTTATCACAGTCAATGGATTTACCATGATTTTTACGTAATTTATTCGAGCTATCAGAGTGGTATTCATGTGAGTTATGCGTTAAGATGGGGATACCCACCTGAACGGCCTGATCGTATCGGTAAAGAGATCATCAATACTCCGTCGTCAGTTCAGGCTCACTCGGAGAATCGCTCCGTCGGACCCGGAGGGGGTCAAGTCCCGTCAACTGGTGTGAAAGGTGTCATCCTTGTTGATGATGTTCAGGCAGCTGCCTCCAGGACATCGCCTGTCGGCAGGGTCTTGGTGTCGAGGTCGTCGGTAAAGGTGAGATAGCGGGGGGCCTTCGGCCCATTCGTGGTGCTGCTCGGCCAGTCCGCCAGAGGCGGACGCCGACCAAACGGCGCGTTGCGGCCTGGTAAGGGTGATTGAGACCCCTGAAACGCCCCATTGAGAACCGGCTTTTTGTTCGTTTTTGCCGCCCTTCCGCGGTCCCGGTCAAAGCCCTCTCGCCCGTTCACCGGTCAGCAGTCGTCGCCGGCGATGTGGCCGGGTCATCGTGGATGACTGGATCGGACGCCGTCGCGCCGGTGCCAAACCGCCGCCGCAAGCCCGCAAATCGACACCCCCAAAAGGGGTGGTTGAGCCCTCAAAAAAGGGTGGTTGAGACCCCTGAAACGCCCCATTGAGAACCGGCTTTTTGTTCGATTTTGCCGCCATGCCGCGGTCCGGGTCAAAGCCCTCGTGCCCGTTCACCGGACCGCAGTCGTCGCCGCCGACGTGGCCGGGTCATCGTGGATGACTGGATCGGACGCCGTCGCGCCGGTGCCAAATCGCCGCCGCCGGGCTGCAAATCGACACCCCAAAAAGGGGTGGTTGAGCCCTCGAAAAACGTGGGTTGAGACCCCTGAAACACCCTATTGAGAACCGGCTTTTTGTTCGTTTTGGTCGCCATGCCGCCGTCCGGGTCAAAGCCCTCGCGCCCGACCACCGGACCGGAGTCGTTGCCGGTGACGTGGCCCGGGCATCGCAGTTCATTGGATCAGACGCCGCCGCGGCGGATGCCAAATCGCCGCCGCCGGGCTGCAAATCGACACCTCAAAAAGGGGTGGTTGAGCCCTCAAAAAAGGGTGGTTGAGATGTCAAAAACACCCCATCGAGAACCGGCTTTTTGTTCGTTTTCGCCGCGCTCTCGTCGCCGCGGCGTTCGGCTGACGATGATCTCCGGTGGGCGTAACCGCCGTGCGCGGCCTCCAGGATCCTGTCGTTGCGACCCTGCGCGCGATGCGGGGGGATGGCAATCTCGTGGCGGTTTGGACGGCTAACCGCTCCGGGTTCTTTGCGCCGACGAGATTGCGGCGTCGCCATGCCCCTCGCGATGACCGATCCGAAATCCGGCAGACTCTGATGGGTGCGCCGGAACGGGTTGACGATTTACTCAACCTGCGCCCCGGCGCGTTGTGGATTTCGACAGCCTGGCCGGTGCGGCCCGCTCGCTACGGGGCGAAGGGATTTGCAAAGACCAGGCCGGCGATCGTGATTTTCTTGGTTTTCAGGTCGCCGTTCGCCGTGTGGGGTACGAACCGGTAGCGGTCAACCTCAGACGTTATGGTGGTGTACGTTACGGCGGTGGGTTCGTTGTTGGCATCGTGAGCGTCCCCGCTCCAACGGTGAAAGGTTTCCTGGGCGTCCCTCACGCCGGTGAACCCAAGCGTGCCGCTCAGCTCCGTCTGTTGGGTATTGCTCAGTACCGTGCGGGTCTGCGTGGGTTGTCCCGCGCCGTCCACGTGGTAAACGTCGACCAACGGGCCTTCACAAGCCCAACTGCCGTTGCTGAATTCACAACTCTCATAGACGTTCTGCAGATCGGCTTCGCTCACTCTCTGTCCGTTCTGGTGGTAGGTCCGGTGCATGTACTCTTCGATGGTCACGGTGTATCCGGTGACATTGGAACGGGAGTCGTCCCATTTGCTCCAGTCGATGCTGTAACTCCCGTTGCTCTCAATCCGATAGTCCGCAAACCTGGTGGAGCCACAATGGACCGGCGCCTGATCAACGATGTTTTGCGGACAATCCTCTTGCGGAGTCAGCGCCAACGGCTCCCGGGTTACCTGCACCACGTAGACCCTCAACTCGCTGCTTTCGTCGTGGGTCACCGTTACGACGATGTAGTTGATGCCCACGCTCAGATCGACCTGGTGTCCGTTGCTGGAAGGTCTGCTGTCGGAGGGGATGATCGAAACCGAAACCCCCGATTCGGCAGTTGGCGCGGCCATTTGTCAATTTTCACCAACTTTGATCATCTAAATCGTGAAATGTTCACGGTCTTTGACCGAGATTTTCATGGTCTTTGACCACCTTGGGAGCCAGATCGGCGACCATTGTTGCACTCTGATGTTGAGGTGCAGCGATGGCGTACCGGGAGGTTTCCAGGATGGAGATAAAAGAGATCATCCGCCGCTGGCAGGCGGGGGAGGTCCCCGGGCGGATTGCCTTTGGGACCGGGCTGTCCCGCAATACGGTACGGAAGTATCTAGCGGCGGCTCAGGCTGAGGGCATCGCCCAGGTAGGACCGCCACCCAGCGAGGATCAACTGAGCCGACTGGCGACGATCAGTCTGTCGGGACCGCGGCAGGCGGCGACGCCACGGCAGGACCAGTTGGAGCCGTGGGCGGACCAGATCTACCAATGGATCACCAAAGACCGGCTGCAGATGACCCGCATCCACGAGTTGCTGGGCATGCGGGGCTGTCGGGTATCGTACCCGTCGCTGCGGCGTTTCATCATCAACCGCAACTGGCGGCGTCGCAGCAAGACCACGGTGCGGATGGCGGACACCCCGCCGGGGGAGGTGGCTGAGGCCGACTTCGGACGGCTGGGCATGATCACCGACCCAGCCACCGGCAAGCGCAAGGCGGTGTGGGCCATGGTCATCGTGATGTGCCACTCCCGCCACTGTTTCGTCTGGCCCATGATGCAGCACAAGCTTCCGGACGTGATCGCCGGCCTGGAGGCAGCGTGGGCTTTCTTCGGCGGCATGCCCAAGTACCTGGTCATCGACAATTTCCCCGCCGCGGTGGTGGGCACGGATCCGCTCAATCCCATTCTTACCAGGGGTTTCCTGGAGTACGCCCAGCACCGGGGATTCATCCCCGACCCGGCCCGCAAGGGCCATCCCCAGGACAAGCCCAAAGTCGAGCGCAAGGTGCCCTACGCCAGGGAGCGCTTCTACAAGGGAGCCGATTTCGACGACTTCACCCACGTGCGCGCCGCCGCACCGAAATGGTGCCTGGAAGTGGCCGGCATGCGCATCCACGGCACCACCAGAAAGAAACCCCTGGTGGTCTTCCAGGATGAGGAGCGACACGCCCTGATCCCCTGGGACGGCATCCCCTACGAGATCGCCAACTGGCGTACCAACACCGTCCATCAGGACCATCACATCAAGTGCCTCGATGCACTCTACTCGGTGCCTTATCACCTCTGCCGGCCAGGCCTGAAGGTGGAGGTCAGGGTGGACAGCAAGCTGGTGCGCATCTACCACCGCGGTCAGCTGATCAAGACCCATCCCAGACAGCCGGTGGGCGGCCGCTCCACCGACGTCGCCGACTATCCTCCCAGGGTCGCCCCCTACACCACCAGGGCTCCGGACGGGCTCAAGCGCGACGCCGCCAAACTGGGAACCGCAGTGGGCGAATTCGCCGAACGCCTTTTCGAAGGCGACCACCCCTGGTCCAAGATCAGGCAGGGACATAAGCTGCTGGGTCTGGGCGAGCGCTACACCGCCCAGCGCCTGGACGCCGCCTGCCAGCGGGCCCTGGACGTCGACCTCATCGACGTCTACCGCGTGGAGCGCATCCTGGTCCAGGCTCTGGAAGAGGAAACCACGCCGCAACTGCCGCTGCCCCTGCTAACCGGCCGCTTCGCTCGGCCCGGGTCCGTCTTTGCCCAAAGCGACCCGTACCGCCGGAAGTCGGCCTGAGGAGATTATACCCATGACACGTGTAACCGAACTCACCCCTTTGCTCAAGCAACTCCGCCTGGGACAAATGGCCACCACCCTGCCTGAGCGCATCGCCCTGGCCCGTCGTGAACAACTGGACTACGCCTCCTTCCTGGAGATCATCCTCAGCGACGAGGTCAACCGCCGCGCCCACCGGCGCATCGAAGTGCGCCTCAATGGTGCCGGCTTCCAGGAGACCTGCCGGCTGGAGGACTTCGACTGGTCGGCGTCGATCACCCTGGACCGCCGGCTCTTGGACGCCGTCTTCTCCCTGGAATTTCTGGACAAGCACGAGCACGTGCTCCTGGTGGGACCCGCCGGCGTCGGCAAGAGCTTTCTGGCCCAGGCCCTGGGCTACTCGGCCATCCGCGCCGGACACACCGTGCGTTTCAGCCACGCCGACGACTTCTTCAGGGCCATGGCTCAGGCCAGAGTGGACAACTCCGTCGACCGCGCTTTCCGGTCCTTCCTCACCCCAGACCTGCTCATCCTGGATGACCTGGGTCTCCACCGCCTCACCGCCCAACAGTCGGCGGATCTGTATGACCTCATCCTCAACCGGCACCGGTCCTCCAGCTTCATCATCACCAGCAACCGTGCCGTGGACGAATGGCTCAGCCTCTTCGATGATCCCATCCTCGGTAACAGCGCCCTGGACCGGCTGGCCAATGCCAGCTACCAGATCGTCATCGAGGGCACCAGCTACCGGGAACGGCTGTCCCCACACCGCGCCCTGCTCAGCAATCAAGGAGGTGATTGACCCGCCAACTACAACCTGATATTAGCTAAATCACCGCGCTCCCAAGGTGGTCAAAGACCGTGAAAATCTCGGTCAATGACGGTGAAAATTCACACATTACCCTGGTGCGGCGATCCGAGATAGGGGTGCTGACTTCGTAATAGAGGGTATCGCTGTCAAAGGAAAAGGGTATGCCGGCCAGGACTAGCGATGCGAGACTGGTGTCAATCCCCTGCAGATCTGTGGGCGTCCCGGGTGGGTCCGGTTGGATGGTTTCCGTTACGGCGGGCTCCACCGCATCCGTCGACACCCGAGACGCGCTCTTGCCTGGTCCCTCACCGTCGGTGTAGGAAACCGTGGCCCGCAGGTGCATTTCAGCTTCGTCGGACGTTGGGGTGTAGGTGTCGGAGGTAGCATCGGCGATATCCGTCCAGGTGCCGCCGCCGTCCGACGATTTCGCCCACTGCCAATTGCTCGCGCTTACGCTGCCATCGGGATCGTTCAGCGTGGCCGTGATCTCCGTGTCCACCTCGGGCTCCAGCGGCGACAACAGCACCCGTCCCGCCTCGTCCACGTTGGTGAGATTGACGGTGACGGTGATGGTGTCGTCGATGGCAGCGTCCTGGTTGTGGTCGGTGTCCAGCCCGTCGGAGACCTGCACCACCACGGTGAGCGAGGGATCGGTTTCGTAGTCAAGGGTCGCGCCTGAAGCGACCTCGAGCCGGCCCGTGGCGGCGTTGATGGCGAACCGGTCTGAGTCGTCCCCCCTGGCCAGGGAGTAGGTCAGTGCGTCGCTCTCCGGGTCGGTGGCCGTAACGGCGTCGCCGACCCAGGCGCCGGCAACCGCGTCTTCGGCCAGGGAGCGGGTTGCCGCGCTGCCCTCGACGAAATCCGGCGCTCCATTGGGAGCCCGTTCCTGCACCGCCTGGCTGGCGACGGCGTGAGCCTGCTTGCCCGTGCCCTCGCCGTCGTCATAGGAAGCCTGGGCCCTGACGAACTTGCCGACGTCGGCAGTAATGGGAGTGTATGTTTCCGACGTGGCGTCGGTGATATCCGTCCACGTGGTTGCCTGGGCGCTGTCGGCGGTCTGCCATTGCCAGGTTAGATTGGCGATGGAACCGTCCGGGTCGGTGAGCGAGGCGGCCAGTTCCTCGGCAACCTGGGGGTTGTCCGAACTCAGTTCCACCTCGCCAGGCTCTTCCACGTTGGTCAGGTTGATTTGGACCAGGACGGATGCATCCCATTCGGTGTCTGCATTGCCGTACTGATCCTTGCTATCCCGGACCAAAACCCTGATGTAAGCAGTGGGTCTGAGTTCGTAACTCAGCAAGAGGTTGGAGTTCATGTTGATTTGGCCGGTCACGGAATTCACCTGGAATCGGCTGGTGCCCAAAGTGTTGTAACCGTATCTCAGAGTGTCGTTTTCCGGGTCGGTCGCCAGCACGGGCGACCCCACGTTGGCGCCGATTTCGGCGTCTTCCGGAAAGGAACGAGTGATCGGCGCGCTCTCGTTGAATGTGGGCGGCAGGTTGGACGGCGGCGCGGCCAGCACGGTGTTCGCGGAAATCACCTGCGCCGTCTTCTGATTGGTATCCGATTCGTTGTCCCAGTATTTCGCGGTGATCCGGAAGTAATTCCCCACGTCCGCCGTTACCGGCGTGTAATTGAAGGTCGCGCTGGAGGTGTCGGTGTCAGATACCTCAGTCCAGCTTGTTGATTCGCGGTCAGCGCTCCGTTCGACCACCCAATTGACCTGGTTGCCGTCCGCCAGGTTCACACCGTCCGGGTCGGTGAGGGAGGCAGAGATCGCCGCGTCGACCTGCGGTTGGGCGCTGCCCAGGGCGACCTCGCCGCTTTCGTCGGCGTTGGTGACCTGGATTTCCACCGTGATGCTGTCGTCGATCGTGGAGTCGGAATTGCCGTCTTTGTCTTTACCGTCCGAGATCTCCAGCGCAAGTTGGTACGAATCCTGGCTCTCGTAATCCAGGCTTTCGCCGGTTGCGATTTGGATCTGGTTGCCGCTGATGGTAAAGGGGGTGTGGCCGGACCCATTTTCATGGGTCAACGTATAGGACGGGGTGTCGCCATCCAGGTCGGTGACGTCCAACTCGGCGACGGTATCCCCGGCGCTGGCATCCTCGCTGACCGTGAACACCGAGCCGTCCGCGGTGACGAATTCCGGATCGGCGTTATGCAGCACCCTGACGGTCACATTCACCGTGTCGTCATTGCTGGAACTGACGCCGTCCAGGAGGTTCTTCCCGTCGCTTACGGATACCTTGATCGACAGCTCGGCGCCGGCGGTGAAACTTCCGGCGTCGCTTTTCGTGTACAGCTCCCCGGTGCCGGAATCCACGGTGAATCGGTTGCTGTCGGTGCCCGAGATCGAGTAGGTCAGCGTGTCCCCTTCGTCAACCTCCGTCACCTCCGGCATGGGCCCGATCAGGTTGCGTCCGGTCAGCGTGTGGTGTATTTCGAAAACCGCCGAGTTAGTGCTGAACGACGGCGACGTGTTCGCCTTGCCGTAGGCGTACAGGTGGTCGTCCTGGGTGTCCACCACCCAGAAGCGCAGGCCGTGGCCCGTGATGGCTCCGTTGAGGTGGTTGTTGTCCGGCACGGGCCGAAACTCTTTTCCCTCCCGGCGAGCGCCCGTGGACAGGTTGTAGGCGTAGACGTGCTTGTCCGTGGCGTCCATGACCCACAGGGTTTCGCCGTCGCCCCAGATCTGGCCCGGGTCCGTGTTTTCGGAATCGAGGTCGAAGTCCTTGTCGGTCTGATCCAGTCCGTTGGCGAAACTGTAGGCGTAGATTTTGTCGTCGCCGGAATCTGAAACCCACATGGTGTCGCCGTCGCACCAGATGCCGGCGGCGTCCCCGTTCTCATGCCTCAGGATGATTGGGAAATTCCTGGAGATCTCGGTGCCGGCGCTCAGGGAATACACCTTGACCGATTTGTGCTCCTCGACTTGCACCCAAACTTGTGAACCGTCCGACCAGATGGAAACCGGCGTGTCGCCGGTGTGGCTCAGGTCAACGTCCTTGCCTGAATTACGGGATCCGTCACTAACGTTATAGGCAACCAACCCGGGGCCGCCTCCGGTTCCGGTGTCCACCACGTACATGGTCGTGCCGTCGGTCCAGATGCCTTTGGGCGTGACCACCCCGCTGATGTCGATTTCGTCGTCGGGATGCCGGAAGTCCTTGTACCGCATGGCAAAGACGTGTTTGTCCTCGTCGTCAACCACCCACATGAGGCTCTTGTTGCCCGTGACGCCGCGTGGGTCCCGGTTCTCCAGGGAAAGGCGGAGGTTGAGGAGCGGTTTGGGGGTGCGCACCACCTGGTCGTAGGCATAAACGCTGTCATCGCTGGCGTCGGTGACCCATATGACGTTGTCCCCGCCCCACAGTCCCCACGGGTTGTCGTTGCCTGCGGCCAGGTCGAACTCATAGTCCGTCAGGCGCTGCCCGCTGGTCTGGTTGTACGCGTAGACATGGTCGTCGTCCTTATCAACCACCATGATGATGCCGAACCTGCCCCAGACGCCCCGCGGACCGTCGTTGCTGCCGGTCAGGTCAATGTCCCGGTTCTCCATCCTTGCGCCGGAGTCCAGGTTGTAGGCGTAGAGCTTGGTATCGTCCCAGTCCACCACCCAGATTATGGAACCGTCCGACCAGATGCCCTGCGGTTTAGAGTTGGAGCCGGTCAGGTCGATGTCCTTGTCGGCCTGGCGTGCGCCCGTGGACATACTGTACGCGATCAACTGGTCGTCGTCGTTGTCCACCACCCACATGGTGGAATTACCGGACCAGACACCACGGGCGTTATCGTGGTCTGCCATGAGATCAAACCCGCGGGATGGGTTGGGCACCGACCCATGGACGGTGTCGTAATTGGCTAACGCCACGACAAGCGGAATCAATGACACGAACGAGATGACGAGAGACAGACGGATAGCATTCGACCAAGCCGTTATTGTGGCCATCATGATTAGCTCCATATGGTCCCCGCGTCCGCATGAAACGGGTGCGGGTCGGTCGTTTATATCTCCGACAGCAACCGCGCCAGTTATGAGCGCCGCGATCACGCTGCCGGAGAAAGGGTTATATATGTGTGGCTGTGAGGTGTGGCGATGCTCGCAGATTTATCGGAGCGAACACCTTAACCTGGCCACGCCAACCACGATAGCGCAACTTTATGAATTTACCGTGAAAATAAAGCCATAAAACGTGTTAATTGCATGAATATTCCGGCAACCACCGATCGATTGAGCACGCCAAGCCACATCAGGAACCCAATTGGGCGATGCTGCGTGGTTAGATCGACCCAACGATCACATTTACGTCACCCGAAAGGGACTACGAGCAGCCCAACCCGGATGGGCTATAGCGATACAGACAAAGCAGGCACTTGGAATTGCTTCGCAAGCGCAACGCGAGCAACGTGGCGAACGGTGAGTGAAGCCCAGCGCGCCTTGATTCACGCGCATCTTGGATGTGATGGGGGTCGCAAGGGCGACCAATCAAACGTCGCCCGGAGGATTGCGTTGGAACTGAACTAAATCGAGCCCAGGCAACGGAAGCCGGCCCACGACATCATCAGGAATCCGGCTCGGGTTTGGGCATCCGGTAGCCGACGCGGCGTTCCGTGATAACGTACCGCGGATTGTCCGCGTCGTCGCCCAATTTGCGGCGCAGGTTCTTGACGATTGTCCTCATGGGCCTGGAATCCCCGGTGCCGTCGGTGCCCCACACCCTCACCAATAGCTGCTCGTGGGTGACTACTCGCCCCGCGTTGGCGGAGAGCTCTGCGAGCAGGCCGAACTCGGTGGCGGTAAGTTGCAGCGGCTGCCCTGCGATTGCAACGGTGCGTTCGGGATAGTTGATGGCCAGTTCGCCCATTTCAAAGAATTCCGAAGTTTCGCTTGCTTCAGCACTACGCTTGCGCAAAGCTGCCCTGATCCTCGCCGCCAACTCCGTGGATGAGAAGGGTTTGACCACATAATCGGCGGCGCCGTTGTCAAAAGCCCTGGCGATGATCTGGTCCTGGCCGTAAGCGGACAGGAAGATCACCGGCACGTCCACCAGGGAATTGATTTCCTCCATCAGCGCGATCCCGTCCGATCCGGGCAGCACCATGTCCAGGAGAACCAGGTGCGGCCGCGTCTCCGCCACCAGCCGAAGGACCTCGGCCGGGTCGCCGGTAACGGTCGGAGCGTAGCCCTCGCTCGACAACGCCTGTCTGACGTACCTCAGCATCTGCGGGTCGTCGTCCACCGCCAGGACCCGCACCCTCTCCGTGCCGAACCGGAATCGCGCAGGTACCGCGGGCAGCGTGCTGACCGGGGCCACCGCTTCTACCGCCGGAACGGTGAAGGTGAAGCGGGCTCCCCTGTCCTGTCCCTCGCTCTCCGCCCAGATGCGGCCCCCGTGAGCCTCGACGATTCCCTTGCAGATAGCCAACCCCAGGCCCGAACTCTCAATATGCTGTCCGTCGTCGTTGCGGTCGGTCCGAGAGTATTTCTGAAACAACCGGCGCAGATGGTCGGCCGATATGCCTCTGCCCTGATCGGAGACCGACACCGCCACGTGCATGCCATCCTGTACGCACGCGACATGGATGTTGGTTGACTCGGGTGAGTGGCGGGACGCGTTGTTCAAAAGGTTGCCCAACACCTGGACAATGCGCCGCCGGTCGGCCATGACCTGCGGAAGTTCCAGGGGAATGTCGATGGTGATGTTGTTTTGCCCTCCTCCGCTGAAGAACGAATTGCGCGCCTCGTCAACCAGGTCGATGATCGATCCCGGCCGGGCATCTACCGGCAGCGTGCCCGTATCGATGCGCGCCACATCGAGAAGATCGCTGATCAGTCCGCGCATGTGGTCGGCCTGCTCCAGTATGATGCGGTGAAACTCCCGGGATTCGGCCTGGTCCAGATCTGCAGCGTCCAGCAGGGTGGATGCGGAACCCCTGATGGAGGCCAGTGGCCGGCGCAGTTCGTGGCTCACCATGCCCAGAAACTCGGCGCGCAGTTGTTCCAACTCTTCCAGCGGCGTCAGATCCTGCAGGGTGACCACCACCGACTCCACGTCGCCCTCCTCGGATGGTATGGGCGTGACGTTGACCAGGGTGGTGACGCTCCTGCCGTCGGGCATCTCAAACGCAATCTCCTCGGCCCGCACCATCTCTGCGGAACTCAGCAGCGTGGCCAGGGGAAACTCTCTCAGCGATACCCGGCGCCCGTCTGCCCTGCGCATGGTCAGGAATTCGATGATGTGCTCGGGAGGATGATCGGGCGACTGGAGCGGCTGGAGGATCCTTACTGCCTCCCGGTTGAACGACACCGGCGCGCCGGTACGCGCGTCAAACACCGCCACCCCCACCGGAGCAGTATTGATCAGGGTTTCCAGTTCGGACCTGGCACGTTGCTCGTCCCTGTACCGGCGGGCGTTGCCGATGACCTGCGCGGCCTGAGAGGCGAACATGACCAGGGTGTCTTCGTCTTCCTGGGTGAACTCATGCTCCTCGTGCCCCACGTAGATGGCGCCCACCGGTTCCCCCTGATGGCGGATCGGCGTCGCCAGGATTGACGACACTGAGCTCAGCGGGGTGGGCCAGACCAGGCCGGGGATTCCCAGCGAGCTTGCGTAGGCTGACAGATCCGAGAACCGGACCGGCCTGGCCACGTAACTGAAGTATTCCCGCAGCGCCGGTCCTTCCGACAATTCCCACAGTTGCCGGTGTTGCTCCGGCGTAAGGCCGGAGGTGGCCACGTCCTGGAATTGCCCGGCCTCATCGAGCACCGTGATGGCTCCATACCGTGCGTTGGTGAGCAGGCAAGCGCTGTCCACCACTTCCTGTAGGACGCTGTCAAAATCCAGGCTCTCGTTGATGCGGATGCTGGCCTCGCTCATACGCGAAAGCCGCTCTCGGAAAGCCTCGTTTTCCTGCACAAGCCGATCGAAATTATCCATTAGCCACCCTACTTAGTTTGCTCTCAATATTCGGGACTGAAATAGTCCCGGTAGCCATTATTCTACAGATACGAAAATAAACTCACAACGACAACACGGATCGCTCACCATATAATCACGTGTCTGGAGTTTTGCTCGGTGAGAGGGTGTGTTGCAATTGCTTTCCCAATTTAGGCGGTGTCGTCAAGATAACTTGGTCCAGAGGACAAATGCTCGAATCCGACAAATCGCGAGGAACGAACCGGCTCTTTTTGGCATACCGGGTCGCCACACCTCGCCATTGTTTGCAGTTCAAGAATGTATTCTCAACCAAATGACGCAGGCGGTATATGTTCCGGCGTAGTACCTGGGTTCCTTACGGTGGCTCCTGGGCGGTATCACCGGCTCCATCCCCTGGGCCACGGCCTCAGCCACGATAGAGTTGGTGTCGTAGCCTTTATCCGCCAACAGGTATTGGGCGGTCCGCCTCTGGCGGACGATCAGCGGCAGGACCCGGGTACAGTCCGCCATGGCGCCCTGGGTCAGGATCAGCGGCACCGGTCCGCCTCTTGCGGATGAGCATACGCCGCCAGAGCCTGCCCGTGCTTGATACGGGTGTCCCGTGCGCAAGATCCACAACACCGCGTCCAGAAACCGGCGATTGTCCTGGGCCAGGTGACCTATCTTGCCAGCCCCCCGGGTAAATGGGGCCGAAACCGTTCCCAAACCCGATCCGAAAGGTCATAACGGCGATGCGATGCGGTCATCCCCCGACACCGCCCACAGCACACTCATCGCGACTACTTACCACCAACTGCCTAGTTCGACGACCCCACCCAATACGGCAAGGCTACGGCGGCGATATCTGACCGTGCTCGTTATCTCCCCAGCAGACCGCGGCTCCATCCGTGCGCAAGCCACATGCGTAAGTATAGGCCAGACGCACTTCGGTAAACGCGCCGTCTGGAGGGGTGGCCCGGCCGTGCTGATTATCACCCCAACAGGAGATCGAGCCGTCGGTGCGCAATCCGCATGCGTAATCGTCGTCAAGTCGTATGGCGGAAAAATCGCCCTCGGGAGGCCTGGCTTGTCCGTGGTCGTTGGCGCCCCAGCAGCCGATGGACCCATCGTGGCGGAGTCCGCAGGCGAAATCGTCGGCGAGGTGCATCGACACGTATGGTCCAGGTGGAGCAGGCAAGTCAACGGGCGCGCCCTCTCCCCAGCAGGAAACTGTGCCATCGATCTTCAAACCGCAACCGTAGTCATCTGTAACGCGCAAGGTGGAAAATGTTCCTCCCGGCGGGTTCGTGCGACTGTCTCCGTTGCCGCCCCAGCAGGCGATGGACCCATCGGTCCGCAAACCGCAACCGCGATCCCACGCCAGGGCCAACTCCGCAAATGTCCCGGTTGGCGGCGATGACTGGCCGCTCCAATCCTCTCCCCAACAGTCGATCGTATTATCCAGCCGCAACCCGCAGGCGTATTCGTTACCTCTCCCTCCACCGAGATATATTCTCGAAAAGACTCCTCGCGGGTGCACTTCGTAACTTATCCAGTTGACATCCCACCAGCAGGCAACGGTACCGTTCACACGAAGGCCGCAGGCGTAACTGTCCCGCATATGTATGGCGGAAAACGCTCCCTCCGGCAATGGTGTGCGATTTATGTGGTTGTACCCCCAGCAGGCCACGGTTCCGTCAGTACGAAGTCCGCAACCGTATTCGTTCCTGAGCTGTATCTTTTCGAAGGGACCCGCAAGCGTTGGCGCTTGATCCGCGAAGTCCTCATCGCCCCAGCAGACCACCGATCCATCGGCGCGGAGGCCGCAGGCATGATATTTGGCAAGCTCCAGCTGGGAAAAGGCGTCGGATGATCCGCGAGCTGCTGGTGGAGGAAGCTCAGTCTGACCATACCGGTTGTTCCCCCAGCAAACGACGTTTCCATCCGTGAGCAAGCCGCAGGTATGCGCCTCGCCAGCGCTGATCTGCTGGAAGGTTCCTGCGGGCGAATCTTCACGACTATCCAGGCTGTACCTTCCCCAGCAGACAACTTCTCCCCCCGACCGCAGCGCGCAAGTGTGCTGACGACCGGCGCTGACCGATATCAGATCACTCTGCCAAATGGATCCCTGCACTTGTGCGGCCACCCCAACTCCCCAACAAAGGACGTGCCCCGCCAAATTCACCGCACAAGAATGCGTAAAGCCGGCGCTGATCGATTTAAATTTACCGCTCGGTGGAACAGATTGTCCGTAAAAGTTGTCTCCCCAGCACTCGGCCGCGCCGGTGACCCTCAGTCCACATACGTGCTCTTCGCCCGAGCTGATTGCGGTGAACACGCCGGCCGGGACTGCCAACTGCTGATACTCGTTGCTGCCCCAACAGGCCGCAGTCCTATCTGCGCTGATCCCGCAGGTGTGAGCGCGGCCTGCATCTATGGAGGTAAATTCGCCCGTCGGTGGCGTTGATTGTCCCTCGCTGTCGTCCCCCCAGCAGGCCACTGCGCCTTCCGATTCTATCGCGCAGGTATGCCGTCCCCCGGCACTGATGGCAGTGAACCGTCCTTGGGGTGGTTTGGCTTGCCCGCGGTCGACCTCGCCACGACCACCCCAGCACACCGCGGTCTCGTCCGATGCCAGCTTGCAGCTATGGGTGTATCCAGCGCTTACGGGCATGGGATCGGCAGCCGCGGGTGTTATCGCTGCGGTTGCGGTGACCCAGTTGGCAAAACCTGACCATAGCACGGAAATACCGTCAGGCTGGACCCGTCCCGCGACTACCGTGAAATGGTACTCCCGACCGATCTCCAGAGAGCTGATTACCGCTTCGCCATGCCCGGCGTCGTGCCACCTGTAATCGGTCCCGTCAATTCTGATCGATAGCGCCTTGTGTATTGTCGCGTTGGCAGCGGGCGTCCAACGCAATGAGACCTGGCCGACGCCGGGACCGCTGCTCGCGGTCAGTCCGACCGGATCACCCAGCTGACCTTCATCAGCTGACCACGTAGGCTGGTGCCAGCCGACTCCGCCGATGAGCACCAGCACGATGGCCAGTGTCAGGAGCGGGAGGAATCTACGATTTTTGAATAGCAGACGACGTTTCCGGGAAGGTGCAGTCATTGGTGAACGCCCCGATTTGGGTTGACATAATTCTAACCTATGGCTCAATAGCATCGGCGATCATGGGGCCAGCCGCATTATCCACAGTACGGTCAACAATCCGTCCCAAGCGGACGTACGCGCGAGCTTATTTTCTGATCGGAGTAGCGACGCGTCCCGGTAATCCGTCCGTTTCTTGCCCTTCCGCCGGGCATCGGACTAAGGGTCGACACGTCTATCCAACGGTGGAAGCATGGGCACGTACCTCACGTCCAAGGCCGGTAGGCGGGTCTCATTGCCCTCATAGAGCCGATCCATCGACAGGTTCGCTCCCGGGCGGCTGTGGCCCAGACGCATCAGCAACTCAAGCCCTTCCGAGGGATCATGAACCCGCCCGGAGTGAAGGGAGAAGGTCATGGTGGTGAGAGCATCGGCGGCGACCGCATGAACCTTGGTGGTCCAGCCGCCACGTTACTTGCCGATAGAAAGGGCTCCGTTTTGTTGAGCGCACTCTTGCCGCCGGGATGCACCTTCACCATGATGCTGCCCAGCGCTACGGCTCCCGGATTGATGGGCGCGATCCGTTCCCGCCACGGACGTTCAAGCACCCGGTCCAGCACTGCATTCCTAAACCAGCGGTGCGTTCTGTTTTGGACCGAATGCCAGTGTTCGAAGCGGCGCCGCAATCCTCATCACCGGCAGCCGTGATCGGCGACATAGATGATCGCGTCCAGTACCTTCGGGTTGGAGTTTGACGTTGCCGCGCCGGAATGGTAGCGCCGACGCAATGCGCTCGCAACGAGATCCTGGGAAACTGCACATCAACCGCCCCACCGAGGGGCGGCAACCGAGCATGCTGGCGGTGGGCGCTGGGCACGAGGGAAGTCGCCAAGTGATGGCACTGTACAAGGGTCGCGGACCTACCATTTGTGGCCGCAAAAATCAAGAAATCACACCCGTCTGCCGGAAGGTCGATGTGCGGGGCTTCCCGGTAGTGTCCGAGCAGGAACCGATGCCGAGGGTCATCCAGGGCCTCCGCCATATCCTCATCGTTCACGTAGAGGATCGTACAGCATTCGTATGATATTTGGCATGATTATTATGCATATCATACGGATCGTCGCGTAAATTAGTGTGGGCTGTTTGCCAAGAAAATTTGCCATGCAATCCCGCCCGCGGGACCGCATGGCTGGCCCGCCAGCGCCTGCGAAGGCTGCGCTGACCGGGATTGCCAGTTGCTTGATTTGATTAGGAAGAGATGGGGTGGATATGAGCGCCGGCAAGGCCATGTACCCGACTCTTGAGGCGTATTACGCAGACGATGAGCGCCGATTGCGGAGCGAGGAGTGCGACTATGGCGCGCACTGGCGGTTGAAGGGTTGGGAGGGTCTCTGGAGGATCTCCTACGTCCGGGACATCGGCGAGATCTACGCCGTTCATCAGGGCAGTACCGTAGGACCAGTTTTCGTCCTGGCCATCATCCCATTGGATCCGAAGGCTGACTGCGACCGCCGCTCTCTTTTTTACGCCACCCTCGATGGCATCCTGGACGGCCAGCCAGAGCAGTGCGGCCGTCCGGACAGCCTGCGCAGGGTCAAGGATCGGCTGGCCAACATCGACATGACCCACGTTTTCGACTGGTCCGAGGCCGTACCTGAGGATGTTTCCACTGCGGAACGGTGTCTGGTATGCGGCAGCCGGATAGAAGCGACCACTGCGGCCGAGCGGCGCCACAGGGTCCGATCGGCCTGTCCGCACTGTAGAGGACAGGGATGGGTGTCATAAGAGATGACGAGGAGACTTCATGGCCTCGCTGGAGGCCGGGAGGCGTCAATGCCTACGATGAGTGAAACCCTAGATAGTGTTGCGATTGGTGAATGAAACGATTGCCGGCCAGTGAGTAGCGAAAGTGATGACCAATTTCATGGCCCACCGTGTGATCGCACGATTTCGGTACCAGCGCCGACGCGGCAGGGTGTTTTTGGTGGCAGTGCTGGTCGCCTCAGTATGCACGCTGTTGGTCTCGGGCTCACCGGAGCGTCCTGCCGCCGCGCAGTCGGAGACCCAAATTGGCGTTCCGGCCACTGGCAACATCAGGGTCAGGGACGGAACCAACTCGGGCGAGGTGGTGATCTCATGGGACTATGTACCGGGGGCGACGCACTACCGCATCGGGTACGTCAATCTGGACCAGGACTATGATCGGGCGGTGAGCAATCCTGCTAAAGACTGGAAGACGGCATTCGTCTATGTTGACGAGGACGCCCGGAACCTCGTGGTTGTGGGTGGGCGAGTGGAGTATACGGTACGGCGGCTGGGGCAGGGAGATTTTCACGCGTTCACGGTGTTGTCGGGTGGGAACGTGGTCAACGACGTTGAGACACTCAGCGGCCACTACACCTGGCCACAGAACCCACGCTGGCGGCGTATGACCGTCGCCGACCGGGGCGGCGCGTGCTCAGGTCCGGCACCGGTGGTCCCCACGCCAATAAATTTGGCGGGATTCTTGCACCGAGCCTGGTTAGAAGAACACAAACCGGCGTTGGCGAATCGGACCAAGCAGCTATCCTGGGTCGCCGACGGCGTGGATGATACAGAGCGCGACTCCGGTGAGAAGCTGATCGAGTCCGCCCGCGCTTTACCCGGCAGCCAACATGGATACCGGGTTCGGATGTGGATGTGTGAAGCCGATGCGGTAGTCTACAGTCAGGACAGGCTACAGACACTGCGTAGCTTCCGGGCCGCCACTCAGCCTTCCACGTACTACGGACAATTCCTTTCCGTCAAAGATGTCGTCATCAAGGCAAAGGACACCGTGGACCCCGATGCACTGTACGCAGCGGGCGATATTGTCAGCACCATGCTATCAGGGAGACAGGACATTGGCGATTGCATGGCCAACGTTGGTGCAGGGCTGGCAATCATTAAAGACTTCCCTGATGTTTTTGAATCGCTGGAAGACATCTACGGGGGCGCAGTTCTGGCAGCAGAATATCGGGAGCGAAGATTCTGATAGGGCATGCCCACGCTTGCTTAGCAGCCGTCACCGGAAAGTGGCGTAGCTGGAGTACCAGGTTGCGCCCTGATGGATCCGGCGACAGTACGGACCCGGATGTCTGGAGGGGAGAACACATGAACCCGCCAAAGATACTTGTCGCCGTGCTGTCGGCTCTGATGTTGTTGCTGGCGACCTTGGCTTGCACCACACTTCAGTCGCAGTCGGCAGAGGTTCCCGTCACGGCACCCACGGCAAAAGCAATCGTCCCACCGCCTACCGATACGACTGAGCCAAGGGCAGTGCCGCTGCCAACGGACACCACCGGGCCACCAACCCCCACGTCGGTGCAGCCGCCTGCTGCCACGGCGGTTCCACCGACGAACACTCTCGAACCGACCAACGCCCCGTTGGCCACGTCCACACCGGAAGCCAAGCCAACGCCGACCAACACGCCGTCTCCCACGTTCACGCCGCACCCGGCGCCGACTCCGACCGACACGTCGCCGACTACGTTCACGCCGCGCCCCAAGCCGACGCCGATACCGCGCAGTCCCCTCCACGGCTTAGCACGCGCTTCTAGGCTGCAATCGCAGTTTGCCAACCAACTGGAATCCCTGCCCTGGATCGCCGACGGCATTGACGACAGGGAACGTGAGACCGCCCAGATGCTGGTGGACGCCGCCAACCACTATCCCGACACGTTCAAGGCTCTGCTGAAAAAGCCGTGGGTTACGGACCATGACCTCACCGATGCGGAAGCCACCGCCATTTATGGAATTCGCTGGATGGCCCGCAGAGACGAAGCATCCACCCTTGCGATACTCGGCATGCCCTTCCTGCAAACCCTGGAATTCGATGACTCCCTGGCGTTGTTGGCGCTCCATAGGCTGGCGCGATACGCGGACGACGGCAGATTTGAAACTCTGCTGGAGCACCCAGAGCTGGCCGACGGCATTACCGACGATCTCACGACCATGGTGACGGCCGTGGGTACCATTCGGGAAGCCGACGAAGTCGAGCGGATGCTAAACCCCGGCTACGCTGATATCGAGGTCCACGTCGGGCAGACGACGCTCACTCCGGAGCTCAAGATCAGCATCGTGCGAACCCACAGCGATGGGAGTCCCGAAACGATGCCGGAGTTGGTGCGTATCGCGGAACTGTTGGAAAGCACTATGCAGGTCCCCTTGCCCAAGCCCCACCTGATCTTCGTGATCAGCGACCAGGCGACCAGCGTCCCCGGTTCGCAGGGCACCCGCTACGACTTCGCTTACGGCCTTCGTGGGGACCGGGAGAATCTGCAGCGGTTCGCTCGCCAATACGCTACCGACCGCCCCATGCTCCCGTCCGTGGTAATCCACGAGATCGGCCACGATTACTACGGCAGCGAGATAAAGTCATGGCTCAACCATACGCCGATCAAGGCAGGCTTCGAGTACATCTATCGGATGGACGGACGGGACCGGTCCGACGTGCCCGCCAACGTGCTGAACGTCATCCAACGCGGCGACTGCACGGCCCGCAACATCCAACACCTGGAAGAGATGAACCCCTCCAGCAGCGACCGGGGCAACCGCCTGTGCCACCACTATCTGGGATACTGGATGGGTCGAGAGTTGCTGGAGGCCGTGGGCCAGGATGAGTTCATGGCGCGGATGCGCCGGCTGTACCACCTGAAGAATAAGATGGTTGCAGAGGGCGCCGATCCCGGAATTGCCGAAGTCAGGGAGCTGTTCTCTGACCAACTCGAAATAGTGGAGCGCTATTGGTCGGGCGACGTGGGCAACCCGGAGGAGCGATATTGGGACGGGTTGGCCAGTCTGACCGGGCACCCGATGGAGCACACTTTCGGCTGTAGCTGCGCCGGGTGCATGGGGACTCTGTGACATGGGCCGAAAATGTAACGACTGGAAACCATCGACCTGCCGGGGAAAGCGAACGACCCCAACAAGGACGCCCTAAACGTCTTGATACGCACCGTGAACTACCCCAGGCAACCGCCCGATCAATGAGGCCGCCAAAAGGCCGATAACAGCGTATCCTCTCCACACATCACTGAGAACAGGTCAACCAAACTAAGCCGTCAACCAACGGTTTTCCGGGACTCACAACCGGCGAGGGCAGGTTGCTCGTCAAGATCGCCGCGTTCGAACGGCGCAACCAGGCGCCTGATGCCATTCCAACATCATCAAGGGTTACGTCCAGTCAAGTATCCGTGTTGGATGTAAAGCTTTTTTGTCTATAGTGGTGGCGATGGGCTACGGGGTCTGCGGCCCATTCGTCGTGTTACTCGGCCAATCCGCCAGAGGCGGACGCCGACCAGACGACGGGTTGCGGCCCGGTTGGGGAAGGCGCCCACCACGTCGGTACGAGGTCGGATCTCTTGGTTCAGCCGTTCCCGGGGATTATTGGACCAGAGCTTCTGCCATTTGGATTCCGGTAAGGCGGTGAAGACCAGGATGTCGGGCAAGCCATCCGCCAGTCCGCCTGAGGCGGAGCCGCCTTGGGCAAGTGTTCTTGCAGTTGGGCGATCATTCCGCCAGCTTGGGCGTGGACCTCCTGGCAAACGCCGCATCGGCCACTCGCAGCGGTGCGTGCGCCCGCCTGGAATTCAATTGAGATTGATCCGTGCGGCCGGGACGGATTCGGGAACTGGGTGGTCCGGCAACGGCCAGGTCGGTTGAGCGGAACCGCCATGAATGTCCAAGGGCGGGCGATGCTGTTCCCGCTGCGGAGGCGCGATGTTTCCGAACAGAAGATTTGTGGCGGCGGTCAATGTGTCGGCGTCGGCGTTGGAACGATTGACGACCATACCCTTTTCCAGCGACGCCACCGGAACGCCGTCGCGGAACACGACCCGGTTGCCCTGTTGGGCCGGGACCCTGTCGCCGGGGGTGACGATGCCAACCAGGTTCAATGGATCGCACGCGGATATGACGTCCAGGGCGCCGGAGGTGGGAGCGCGGTGAGCATCCCGCAGGGCGCTGACGACATCGGGCAAGGCGAACTGCTCACCGACGAACCCGGCCACAAACCGCCCGCCCCTGATTTCTCCCCTGGCCTCCAGGCGACGGTACACACGCACCAGGTCGCGCCAGCGGGAAGCCATCCGCTCCCTGGCCAGTAGTTCAGGAAAAACCACGCCATAGCGGTGCAGCAGCTGCATGGCTTTTGCTTCCGTGGGATCCTCCACTGGATCGAAAACTTCAAGCAGGGACCAACGGCCTGCGCTCAATTGGCGTTGCGAACGCGGCCGGTTCGACGCCGGCGGCTGGCTGTCGCTGCGGGGAGAACGCAAGCGAGCTGACACAGGCCCAGCGTCGCGGTTCCCGCGTTTGCGGTCCGGCCTGCCGCGATTGGGTTTCCCGTTGATGCGAGCGCGGAGCGGGACGATGCTGTCCGACGTCACCAGCCCGTTGGCGACCAGCATCCAAAGGGCTTCCTCCACGTCCGATGGCAGACGCCGCGTGTGGGCAATCAGATCAGTCTGGAAGCAGGCGCCCCGGGTGGACAGGACTTCCACTATCTCCGCCATCGCTCCCGTCAGGTTGTCAGGACTCTCGGCGGCGGGATCCAACAGCCAGTCCAGCGACTCGCGCAGTGCCAGGGTGATATTGGTCGCTCGTGTTAGGGCAGCAGCCCGTTGTCCTGGGCCCGTGCCCGATGCCACGTTGCTTCCTCGTGATAATCGCCCCCACGCGACCTCGCCGCCGGTGCACAGCCGGTCCAGCAGATCTGGGCGGTAATCCGAAACGCGGCGCGCCAGTAGTTCGGGTTCCCATGCGGCGGCGGCGGTCTCGAATCCCTGCAATTTGTCGATGACGTCCAGCAATCCGCCCTCGCCGGCGGTTTGCCACCCGGTGGCCGCATACTGCCACCGGAACAGGAATCGCATGAAGGACGCTTGCGGAACTGGCTCGATTTCCTGCCGCAGGCGGCCCACGGTGGCGCGGTGAATGCGAGCCAGGATCCGCCGGTCGCAGAATTCCTCCTCATCAACGCCGAGGCGGAAACTGCCCCGCAAAACCAACCCTTCGTTTTCCAGCGTTGCCATCGCGGTTTCGACGTCAAACGGCGACAGGCATAGCAGCTCTGCCATTTCCATCGCGGTGAATGGGCCAGAGCATTCAGCCCATCCGCGCACCAAGTGCAATACTGCATCCTCGGGCTGGATTTCATCCACGCCTGATACGGCGGCGCCCGGATAAGCGGCTGAGACCAGGGCCGCATGTTCAGCGGCCAACCAGAGGGTTGTGTGTTCAGATGGGGTGACGCTCATCATCCGTCCTGCCCGGGACAACTCCTCGAACCACTGGAGGATCATCTCCCGGGACGCCATCTCAGTGCGGGACACCAGCTCTTCCGGCCGTGCCACACCAAGGGTCAGCAGAGCGTCGTGAAGTTCGTCGGCGTCGCGGATGGCGGGCCATGCGTATGCCGACTCCGTGCGGATGGCCTCGGGGTCCAACGCGGACAGGTCGCGGGAGTCCTCGGGGAGCGCGCGGCGCAGAGACACGGCCCGGGCTCGCCTTTCCTCCAATGGCGCATCGTCCAGGAAGGCATAGGGCATGGCGTTGAGAATCTGGTGGGCGAACACGGAAGGCTGCACCGTGTCCCGGGCGAACACCTCGATCTCGCCGGAGCGGATGGACCCCAGGACACTCTTCAGTCCCTCCAGGCTCATGGCCTCGTTGAGGCAGTCGCGGGTGGTTTCAAACACCAACGGATGGTCCGGCGGGTCGATGTCCCCGGGCGCGGCGTTGTCCTGGCATTGGACCTGTGCGGGGAACACGGCGGCCAGCAGGTCGTCCGACCGCATCCTTTGCAAAGGAGCCGGCACCTTCTTGCCCCCTGAGTGGCGCAGCAAGGCCAGGAAGCGGGAGGCGTTCCAACGCCAGCGAGTCCCGAACAACGGGGCCTGAAACACCGCCTGGGTCAGGACCTCGTCGACAGTATTGGGCGAAAGATAGTTGAAGATGTCGCCCAGAGGGAAGCCCATACTGGGCCCCAGGGAAAAGTTCAACCCGTCGTCCGTCGCCGAGGCCTGTAGCTCGAAATCGAACGTGCGGCAGATGCGTTTGCGCAGGGCCATGCCCCAGGCCCGGTTGATGGCCGCGCCGAAGGGGGCGTGAATGACCAGTTGCATGCCGCCGCTCTCGTCGAAAAACCGCTCGGCCACCACCCGGTTGGCGGTAGGCACCACACCCAGCACCCGTTTGCCCTCTACAAGGTAGGCTACCAGTTGGCGGGCTACCTCCGGAGAGACACTGGTTTCGGATACTAGCCACGCTTCGGCGTCCGGCGGATTGTCCAGGAGCCGGTCAATGCCATCCCGCAGTTGCGTGATCTCATCGGAGAGTTCCCACGTGCGGCCGGGCGCTTCGCCCAGCCAGAAGGGGATGGTCGGCAGATTGCCCTGGGCATCCTCAACCCGAACCCGCCCGCTCTCCACACGGCGAATTTTCCAGGGTGTGTTGCCCAGCAGGAAGATGTCCCCAGCCAGGCTCTCGATGGCAAAGTCCTCGTTGACCGTGCCGACGAAAGTGCCGTCCGGATCCAGCACCACATCGTAGTCGGCGTTGTCGGGAATGGCGCCGCCGCTGGTCAGGGCGGCGATGCGCGCGCCACGGCGTCCCTTCAATTGATGGTTAATGCCATCGCGGTGCAGGTGGGCGCCGTTCCGTCCCAGGCGAGGGGCGAATCCCTGGGAAAGAGACTCGACCACCTGGTCGAATTTATGGCGGGGCAGGTCCCGGTATGGGTAAGCCCGACGGCACAGTTCGAACAGTCCGTCTTCGTCCCATTCTTCGGAGGCGCAGGCGGCCACCATCTGCTGGGCCATCACGTCCAGCGGCCAGGACGGGATCTCGAATGTGTCCAGATTGCCGTGCAGCAACGCCCGGGACAGGGCGGCGCACTCGAGCATTTCATCCCTGGTCAGTGGGAACAGCTTGCCCTTGGGCACACCCCCGACCGTGTGTCCCGACCGCCCGACGCGCTGCACCAGCAACCCAATGGAACGGGGAGAGCCGATCTGGCACACCAGGTCGATCTCGCCGATATCGATGCCCAGTTCCAGCGAAGCCGTGGCGACGCAGACCTTGACCTGACCGTTTTTCAGCTTTTGCTCAGCGGCCCACCGGGTGGCGCGGGCCAGACTACCGTGGTGGGCGACCACCGCCTCCTCGCCCAACCGGGTCGAAAGCTGGTGGGATACCCGCTCCACCAGCCGGCGGGTGTTGACAAAAACCAGCGTGATGGCGTGGGACTCGGTGCATCCGGCGATGGCGTCCAGGGTCTCGCCCCAGATCTCGTGGGTGGCGATGGGACCCAGTTCCTGCTCCGGCAATTCCACGGAAAGGTCAATCTTTCGGCGGCTGCCTGTGTCCACCACGACGCAATCGGGATTGCCGTCGGCGTCGATGTGTCGGTTGCCCACCAGAAAGCGGGCCATCTCAGACAATGGCCGTTGAGTGGCGGACAACCCGATGCGGGTGATGGGCTCCTCGGAAAGCTGGCACAGGCGCTCTACCGACAGGGTCAGGTGTGCGCCCCGCTTGTCGTCGGCCACCGCGTGAATCTCGTCCAGTATCAGCGTCCTGACGTGTTTCAGGCCGCGCCGCCCGCTCTCCGAGGTCAGCAGGATGTACAGCGACTCCGGCGTGGTGATGAGGATGTGGGGCGGCCTCTTGGCCATCTTCTGCCGTTCGGATGCCGGAGTGTCCCCGGTGCGTACCGCGGTGGTTATGTGCGGAATCGGAGAGCCGGTCTCATCGGCCAGTGCGGCGATCTCTTCCAGAGGAGTCGCCAGGTTCTTCTGGATGTCGTTGGACAGGGCTTTCAGGGGAGAAACGTACACCACCTGCGTCCCTTCAGGCAGGCCCGACTCCATCCCCTGCCGCACTAACTGGTCGATACACGTCAGAAAGGCGGTGAGAGTTTTGCCGGACCCCGTGGGAGCGGCGATGAGCGTGTGCCGTCCCTGGGCAATGGCCGGCCACCCGGCGGCCTGCGCCTCCGTGGGCGCTTCGAACCGGCTACGGAACCAGCGTTGAATCAGGGGATGGAACGAGTCCAGCGACATGACCGAATTTTAACACAGCCCTGCCGCAGCGCATCCCTGGAATGTCACTACTGGTGGCAGACGATCGGATGCGTCGTGCACTGTGACATGGTAGTGGCGCGCGCCCGTTATGCGGCTCCCAGGTCCGAAGCGACGTGGCCGATCACGCTGTCCATCGTTGACACGATCTGCTCTATCTCGCCGGGCGTGACGCACAGCGGGGGCATGATGTTCATGAGGTCGCCGCCGCGCAGGAACAGACCCTGGTCGGCAAAGCCCTGGGTCAGCCTGGGGCCCAGCCCGGAATCCGCCGGGAAATGCTCCTTGGTCTCGCGATCTTTCACCAACTCCATGCCGCACATGAGACCCAGACCACGGACGTTGCCGATGATGGAGTGCTTCTGCTTCAATTCTTCCAGGCCGTCCAGCAGGTACCGTCCCATCCGGGCCGAATTCTCTACCATCCCCTCACGTTCCATGATCTCCAGGTTCTTCAGGGAAGCTGCCGCGGCTACGGGGTGGCCGCCAAAGGTGATCACGTGCCGGAATGCCGCCCGGGGGCTGCCCACGAAAGCGTCGGCGATGGGCTTGCGGAGGATGGTTCCACCCATGGGGATATACCCGCTGGTGATGCCCTTCGCCACCGTCATCATGTCGGGCACGATGTCCCAGTGCTCGCAGGCGAACCATTTGCCGGTGCGTCCAAACCCGGTGATGACCTCGTCGGCAATCAACAGGCAGCCGTACCTGTCGCAAACCTCCCGAAGCAGGGGCCAATAGTTATCGGGTGGTACCACCGCCCCCATGGGGCTGGAGATAGGCTCGGCGATTACCGCCGCCACGGTGTCCGGCCCCTGGAACTTGATGATGTTCTCGATGGCGTCCACGCACCGTTGACCACATTCCTCGGGCGATGCGCTGTCGAACTCGCAATGGTAGAAGTTGGGCTGCGGAGCGTGGAACGTGTTGGGCATCAGGGGTTCGTAGTCTTCTCTGGGGTAGAGATAGTTGCCACCGAGGGCCATCGCGCCCATGGTGGCGCCGTGGTAGGAGTCCCTGCGGCTGATGAACTTCGTGCGATTGGGTTCCCCGATGCGCTTGAAATAGGCGCGGGACAGTTTCAATGCCGTTTCCACCGACTCGGAACCGCCGCTGGTGAAGAAGCAGCGCGAAAGATCGCCGGGCATCATGGACGCGACTTTCTCGGACAGCCGCACCGTGGGTTCGGTGGTGGTGCCCATGGGCATGTAGGTGATCTTGAGCATCTGCTCGTAGGCCGCGTCCGCGATCTCCGACTGGCCGTAGCCGACGTTCTTCAGCCAGAGGCCCGACATGGCGTCGATGTAGGTGTTGCCCACGGAGTCGGTGACCTGGCAGCCCTTGCCTTCCACGAAAATCTGAGGCTCGCCCTTCTCCGCCATGTCACTGGGTTCCCTCAGGTACACCCAGAGATTTTCCAGCGCGGTCCTTTGCAGGTCCTGGAGCGTGGATTCGGATTGGGTAGCCATGCTTTCCTCCGAGAGCCGTAAACGGCGCAAAATTGGTGATGTTTGTCGCCGGGCAGTCTAACACCGGGCTAACGCCGCCACAAACTGCGGGAACGCGGCGAGAAGCTTCCAATACGCATAAAAAGGCGTACCAGAATCCCCTAATGCGCGGCACGCCCCCTCACGCGTACCCGCCTTGCGCAACCTGTCACTGCCGGCGCCCATGCCGCCCCAATTCAGGTAGCACAGTCATTCCTGTCGGCGCCAAAACGCCCAGTTCAGACACCACCGCCCGACGACACTTCCGCCTTGCTCCAACCCTTCCCCCATCCCTACCATATTACCCAACGCCCCAATTCCAACCCGCCATCCAGGCCCGCGAGAGCCGTCCCAATGCCCACTTCCAACACCGGGAACCTCCCTCCCCCAAATGCGCTCACCTGCCCGCCAATACCACCAAAACCGCCGCCTAAACTCTTCACTCGGCCCCCAATCAGCCCCACCACCTGCCCCATGCCCTACTGGAATTGGCGGAAATGAGAGAAAATGAGCGGGAAATCGACCTTTCCGTCCTTTCACCACGTAATTACAAGCGGGTACGCGTGAGGGCACGCCCCGGATTGAAACGCGTCAAACGGCGTGCTACTGTGCCGCAATCATCGGTTTTCACGGTCTATCGGCAGCGATCCAAGCTTCGTTACCGTGACGGTCTGAAAATATCGCTCAGTTAATGAGGAGTCCCACCGTGCGAATGGACCCGGTCAGCCTCTACGACTATGAAGAACGGGCCAAACAGGTCCTGCCCCACAACTACTGGGAGTTCATAGAAGCCGGCGCGATGGACGAGTTTGCCACCGCGCGGAACCGCTCCGCCTTCGAGTCCCTCGCGTTGAGGCCGCGGTTCATGCGGGACACCACGGAGCGCAAGATCTCGACCAGCGTCCTTGGGACGGACATCAGCTTCCCGGTGATGATCTGTCCCACCGATGCGCACAGCAACGCGCACCCGGAGGCGGAGTGCGCCACCGCGCGCGCCGCCGGCATGTCCAACACCCTGATGATGTGCAGCACCAATTCCAATTGCAGCATGGAAGAGATTGCCGAAGCGGCCACCGGGCCACTGTGGTTCCAACTCTCTCACCGCAGTTACGACCTCACGGAGAACCTGGTCAAGCGCGCAGAAGCCTCCGGTTTCCGGGCCATTGTGCTCACTATCGACGCTCCGTTTCCCACCCCCAAGGAACGGGATATCCGCAACCGCTATGAGCGCCCGGGCCAGTACGGCAACTACCGCGAACGGCAAAACCGCGTTTCCGATGCCGACACCCCCGGCGACCAGCCGCCCTGGGAAATCCCGCAAGGCCCGGCCCTCACCTGGCGGGAGTTGGATTGGCTGCGGAGCCTCACCGATCTACCCCTGGTGTTGAAGGGTCTCCGCGTCGCCGAGGACGCGCGCCTGGCGGTGGAACACGGCGTCAACGGCATCCTGGTGTCCACCCACGGCGGACGCCGGTTTGACAGCACCTTTTCCAGCATCGAAATGGTGCCGGAGGTCGTTGCGGCCACCGGCGGGAAAGTGGAGGTGTACGTCGATTCGGGAGTGCGACGCGGCAGCGACGTACTCAAGGCGTTGGCATTGGGCGCAACTGCCGTTGCCATCGGTCGGCCCCTGTACTGGGGCCTGGCGATGAACGGGGCCGAGGGCGTGCATCACGTGCTGGAGATTCTCCGCGAGGAGTTCAACCGCGCCATGGCCTACTGTGGGCAGAACAGTGTGGATCACTTGGAAGACCGGTTGCTCAACATCCCGCGTGAATGGGGGCCGTTCCGTACGGAAAACGACCTCGCGGATCATCTCCCGCGAGTGGGCTAGTTATTGGGATGGGGCTTGGATTCCATCCTACAGAGAATTGGGGGTCGGTCCTACGGCCGCCCTCTGAGACAGTCGCAAACATCAATGGAGTCAAGCTATGGACAATCGTGAGGAACTGAGGCGCAAGGGCAACGAGATACGGGAACGGCTGCAACACGGCACCTACCCGGGACGGGATCGGCCCCGGGCAACGGCCTCAATTCCGGGCCTGAGAAACTACACCGGGGAATCCATTTTCGGAGCGGTGTGGTCTCGGCCCGGGCTGGACATACGTTACAAGATGCTCGCGACCCTGTCGGTCCTGACCTCGCTCCAGCGCCTTTCGCAGTTTCAGACCTACGTCCACAGCGCGCTGAACATGGGGTTGGGCGCGGAAGAGATCCAGGAAGTGCCGATACATTGCTCTCTCTACGCAGGCTTCCCCTCGGCGGTGAACTCCCTGGAAGTGGTGCACCAGGCTTTCGAAGAGAGAGGCATCGAGGCGCCGCAGACTGAGGTTCCTGAGCTCAGCCTCGAGGAAATGGAGGCGCGTGGGCGCGAACTCCGGGAACAGCTTTTCGGCGCTGAGGGACAAGGTGGTTACAACAGCGCGCTGATGGACTTGGCTCCGGACCTGCGAGTGCTCACCTACCAATACGGGTTTGGGGAGATCTTCTTCCGCCCCGGCCTGGACCTGAAATCCAGGGTGGTGTGCACCACGGCCGCGCTGACTGCGATCAGAGCCGATGGGCAGCTGAGGAATTTCCTGCGGGCCGGGCCCCGTGTCGGCTTCACCAACCAGGAAGTGGTGGAGATGCTGATCCAAACGGGAGGATACGCGGGCTATCCGGCGGCACTGAACGCCATTTCCATAGCTGCCGAGGTCTGGAGTTGAGCCATCGCCGTCCATAGCCAATCAAACAACGCCCGGATTCCATCGAAACAACAGGTTTCATTGAGACTTTCTCTATTCCACGCAGGAGGAGACCCCCATGCCAGAAGCCAGATTGACCGTCGGCAACGTGGAAATCCTGTCTCTGAACGACCACGAAGCCACGTTGCCATTGAGCGATGTCTTTCCTGATGTTCCAGCCGGAGCGTGGGTTCCCTACCAGGAGCGCTATCCGAGCGGCTTCAGCGGCGATCATCTCCTGGCCCACTTTGAGTGTTACCTGATTCGTTCCCAGGGCCAGACCATCCTGGTGGACACCGGGCTGGGTGGGGCGGCCACCAACCCACACTCACTTGACGCCATGGTGGGCGGGGTCGAAGGGCGTCTGCTTCAGGAATTGGAATCCGTCGGCGTTAGCCCGGCCGACATAAACACCGTGTTCTTCAGCCACCTGCACTTTGATCATGTTGGCTGGAACATCACGCACGAACCGAGCGTACCGGCCCGCGCCACATTCCCCAACGCCCGCTACGTGGCCCACCGCGCCGACTGGGAAGTCTTCCAGGTACCCGAGGTCATGGCGCTTTTCCCGCCCCACTGGGAACAGACTCTAGGCCCTCTCGACGAGCTGGGCGTCCTGGACTTGCTGGACGGCGAGCGCCCGCTGACCGACGAAATCACCGCCATCCCCACGCCTGGTCATACTCCCGGATCAATGAGCTTGGCCGTCGTATCCGGCGGGCAGCGAGCCTACATCATGGGCGACGTGTTCCACGGCCCGGCCCAAATCACCGAAACCGGCTGGCGATTCAGTTTCGACATGGACGCTGACCAGGGAATCGCCACCCGCACCGCCATGATCGAGCGAGCCGAGTCCGAGGACGCCATCATGGCGATCTGCCACCACGGGGGATTCGGCCGGGTGGTCCGGGCCGAGGGCCGTCGCTACTGGCAACTGGTCTCGTAGGCATTCGCCAGAGAGTTGCCCCCGTACCATGCGGCGCCCGAACGGCCTGGGATCACCCGCCGGTAAACATGTACTTTTCGGTGGACATCTTGGCCGCGGACTTGTCGTAGCTATATTTCTGCATCCTGCGCCCTCCGCTCTCGCAACATTCTTCCGATGCAATTACAATCAGTTGAGTGAGAGGGTGTTGTCGGTGTATCTCATGTATTGCCGGAAGCAGTTGATGGATTTGTCGCTGATGCGGAGATAACCTGATGCCAGTTAGTTATGAACGAGCCGATGGGATTTTGATAGTGAAGCCGGCAGGGCGAATAAACAGTGCGGACGCGGCCATGTTTCGGGATGACTTAAATTTGGCGGCAGACCCTGACGATCGTGCCGTGATAATGGACATGGAGTCCCTCGATTACATGAGTAGTGGAGGTCTCCGTGTGATACTGGGGTTTGCCCAGGCTTTGGACGAACAGAAGGCAAAGCTCGCCCTTTGCTCGCTCAAAAGCTCGGTGAATGATGTGTTCCGGATCAGCGGTTTTGACCGGATAGTCAACATCTGTGCCACTCGTGAAGAGGCGGTCGCAGCGGTCAGTCGTTGATAACCGAGGCTCCGTCCGTTCGTTTATAGGCAAACCCCGCTAAAGCAATCGGGGAGTTGCCGAGTCCACCTGCTCGATGAGTTGCGGCCCGTCGTTTCCGGCCCGGTTCACTGCGTTCGGTACTTCCCACGCCGTCATGTCCGGCCACTCTTGGGATGTCAGCAGGATGTTGAGGGTTTCAGGGTCGGCGTCGGGGTTCAGCCACTCGTCATAGTGGTCGTCCGACAGTATCACCGGCATCCGGTTGTGGATAGCCGACATCAGTGAGTTCGGCTCGCAGGTGATGACCGAAGCGGCTTCGCTGGGCCGGGTGTTGTGGATGCCGGCGAACGCGAAAGGCCGTTCGTCGGCCCGGTGGATCCACATGGGGGCTTTCTTGCCGCCGTCTGATCGCCATTCATAGAATCCGTTGGCCGGTACTAGGCAGCGCCGCTCTGCAAAGGCCGTGCGGAACGCCGGTCGCTGCGCCAGGGTTTCACTGCGAGCGTTGAACAGAGGCCGCGACGACCCACCACCGGAGCGGTTGCGGAAGGTGAACCCCCAACTCATCACGGATGCCAGCCGTTCGTGGGCATCCCCTCGCACAACCAGGATTGGAGCCGTGGGCGCGATGTTCCAGGACGGTCGGTAGTCGTCGTTGGTCTGTCCCAGGGCGAATCTGAACTGCGACGCCAGGTCGCCCAACTCGGCAAACAGACTGATTCTTCCGCACATGACGATGGCCTTTCTAATGCGAGTCCAAGTTTCCGGGGTCTTCGGCCATCGTAGCACAGCCACCAAAACAATCTGCGATCTGGATTGACATAAGGGCATACTCATCCCAAAGCAGCACTTGAGAACTCGGCTTTCTGCCAGCGGTTTTGGCGGTCAGTCGGGGTTGGTGACACCGCGTTGTGGTTTGATGAACCGATGTTCGCGTAATATCGCGGGCATGACAATATGCACCGATGTTCGAATAACGGGCTGCTTGCTGGTCACGCACCTGCCCGTGAAGGCCGAACTGCTCCGCCAGCCGGAACTGACCGGGCTCCCCCTGATCGTCACCGTTTCAGACCGGGGTCGCCACCTGGTGCTGGACGCTTCCAACGAGGCTGTGGGAGTCGTAGAAGGACAAACCGTTTCGGAGGCGCTGTCCCAATGCTCCGGGGCCGTGACTCAGCCGGCCGACCCGATCTACCTGTCGGAGATCAACGACACCCTGTTGGCCGGGCTGTGCGATACAGTCCCTCAAGTAGAGGTTGGCGGGCTCGGCGTGTTCTATCTCGACCTGATCGGGATGGCCGATATGTACGGCGGCATTGAGTGGATGGCCGGCGCAATCCTCTCCGCCTGTGATGAACGGTTGTCCCCCCGTTTGGGAATTGGCGCTGGCAAGTTCCCGGCCCGGTGCGCCGCCGCTCGCGCCTGTGCCGGCGGATGGCTACAGGTTCCGGGTGACGTACCCGCCTGGCTGGCCCCGCTGCCCGTATCCTGGCTGCCGTTGAATCGGGACTCCGTGGCGCGACTTTCCGGCTTCGGATTCAGCACGTTGGGCGACGTGGCGGCGCTCCCAGCGTCCTCCCTATCTGAATTTCTGGGCCGGGACGGAATACGGGTCTGGAAACTCGCCAACGGTATTGATCCCGAGCCGATCATCCCAACCCGTCTGCCGGAGACTCTGACGGAACATCTGGAATTTCCTTTCCCGGTGGACACCGTGTCGGGTATGGAGGCGGGTCTCGGCGCGCTGTCGGAAAGGCTGTGGCGATCTGGTTACTTGCGAGGTCGCAGGGTCGGGCATGCAGCCCTGGAGGGCAGTCTGCTCTCCGGCGGAGTGTGGCGATTCGAGCGCGATTTCCGCGAGCCTGCTGCATCATCGGAGACGCTGATCAGGATGTTCCTGGCCGGGTTGGGCGCGAGAGACACGCTGGGCGCAGGCCGTTGGCCCGGCGAAGCATTGGTGGACCTCTCCCTGACGCTCTCTGACTTTTCCCCGGAAACCGGTCAGCAGTCCACTCTCTGGTCGCGACCGCCGAGACGAGTGCCTCCGGAGATCGACGGCGTGGAGCGTTTGGTCCGGATGATCCCGGGATCCCCGCTGCCGGAGCGACGGTGGGCGTTCGCATCGTCTTTGGTCCCGCTTTCCATCCCGTCGCCGGTGAAGGTGAGTCTCACCGGCGATACACCGCGACGCGTGTGGGCCGACCCGGCAACCGGGCGTGCCGTGGACCGGGTGGTCGACCTGTGGGAGGTGGACACCGAGTGGTGGACCAGCGACCCGGTGCGCCGACGTTACTGGCGTCTGGCTCTGTCTGACGGCGGGTTAGTGACGGTGTACCACGATTTGATCGCCGGCGGCTGGTTCCGGCAGGGTTACTGATTGGGCATGCTCACCGAGTACATCGAACTGCGCACCCATTCCTGGTACTCCTTCGGCGCGGGGGCATCGTCAACCGCGGATATGGTGACCACGGCCCTTGCCTACGGTTACCCAGCCCTGGGTTTGACCGACGTGTCCAACCTGTGCGGCGCGCTGGAGTTCAGCGAGCAGTGCCTCACCGCCGGCGTTCATCCCATCATCGGCGTGGACCTCATTGTGCGCGAGCCCGAGGGCGACGGCCCGGTTACCTTCATTGCCGAGACCGGCGAGGGTTATGCCAACCTGTCCCGCCTGATTTCCCTGGCCCACATAACCGGTGGTCGCACCGATCCCGTGCTGGACGGTCGGTTCCTGGAACCCCATGCCGGCGGGCTGATCGCCCTGCTGGGCGCGCCCGGCAGTGTCCTGGCTGATTTGATCCAGAACGGCGATTGGGCTAGGGCGGAGTCTCTGGCCGAAAGGTACCGCAACCGGTTGACTTGGGGTAGCGCCTTCATGGAATTGCAGCAGCACCTGGCGTACGGCGACATCACCCGTAACAAGCGGTTGCGCGAATTGGCGGAGCGTTGCGGCGTTGAGACCGTCGCGACCAATGAGGTGTGGTATCACGACCCGTACCGGTCCCACCTGCACGACGCGCTTACCGCAGTGCGCCTGAACGCCTCACTGTCGGACGTCAGGGAACGGCTCAAGGTCAACGGGCAGTTTTACCTGAAATCGCCCGCCACCATGACTCAGCTTTTCCGGTCTCATCCCAAGGCGACCCGGAACACCCTGCTCATCGCCGAACGCTGCTCGGATTTCAAACTGCCTGAATATCTGCAAGGGCGTTACGCCTACCCTGACTGCCCGGTTCCGCCGGGGTACAACGCCCAAACGTGGCTGGAACGCCTCTGCGAGGAGTCGGCCGGGCGACGCTACGGGCGCATCGATCAGAAGGTGCGAGCGCGGCTGGATGAGGAGTTTGACCTGATTCGCCGGCACGATCTGGCCGGATTCTTCCTGGTCTATCACCGCATCGTGGAGTTGGCCCGCGAGTGCATGCTGGAACTGGGCTGGGGACACCTGGAGACTCCGCTGGAATGGCTGCCGCCGGGCCGGGGACGCGGGTCGTCGGTGTCCATGTTGGTCGGATACTTGATTGGGCTGTCCCACGTTGATCCCGTGGAGTACGGCCTCTCGCTGGACCGGTTCCTGTCCGCAGAAGCCACCACGCTGCCGGACATCGACCTGGACTTTCCCCGGGATATTCGGGAACGGCTCATCCTGCGGATCATTGATGAGTGGGGGTGGGACCACGCCGCCCTGGCCGGCATGTTTGCCACCTACAAGGCGCGGGGTATCGTGCGGGATCTGGGCAAGGCCCTGGGCCTGCCGCCCGATGAGGTCGACGCATTGGCAAAGGACCTGGAAACCGATTCAGTTTCGGAGCTGCCCCATGCGCCGACCCTGCTGGCCCGGGCTAACCGCCCCGGCTGGCGCGACCTGCTGGTTTTGTCGGAGCAACTGGCGAGGTTTCCCAAAGGGCTCGCCCAGCATCCCGGTGGAATGCTGGTCAGTTCCACGCCGCTCACCGACCTGATGCCGATCCAGCCGTCGGCCATAGATGGCCGCTACGTGGCCCATTGGGACAAGGACAGCGTTGACGACGCCGGCGTCCTGAAAATCGACCTGCTGGCGTTGGGCGCGCTGTCGCAGATGCAGGAGGCGGTGCGCCTGGTGCGCGACCGCAGCGGTACCGAACCCGATTTGAGCCGCATCAACTATCGCGATGACGGCGTCTTCGAGGACCTGGGCCGGGGCGACACCGTCGGTGTGTTCCAGGTCGAATCCGCCGCGCAGATGCAGACCATCGTGCGGATGCGTCCCAGGGACATCTATGACCTGGCCTTGGAGGTGGCCGCCGTGCGCCCCGGCGTGGGCGCCAACGATGGCGTGGCTGAGTTTCTGCGTCGCCGCGAGGGTATACCCTGGCACTACGACCACCCGCTGGAGCGAGATGCGTTGGGCCGCTCAAAGGGCGTCATAATGTTCCAGGACCAGGTGGTGCAACTGGGCATGGACGTGGGCGGATTCACCGCCGCTGAGGCGGACCGGATGCGTCGCGCCTTCGGACGGCGCAACGGTGAGGCCTTGGTGGCATTCTACCGCGAGATGTTCCTCAAAGGCGCATCCGAGCGCGGAGTACCCCAACGCGCGGCCGAGACCATATTCGGCAAATTCAATCCGCACTACATGTTCCCGGAGGGGCACGCCCTGGCCTTCGCCTTCACCGCCTATCAGATGGCCTGGTTGCGCCGCTACCATCCTCTGGAGTTCTTCGTTGCCCTGTTCAACCAGCAGCCCATGGGGTTCTGGGACCTGGACACCCTGAAGCAGGACGCCCGCCGCCTCCGCCTGCGCGTTGCACATCCCGATGTCAACCGGTCTGAGTTGCTCTGCACCGCCGAGGGCAACGATACCCTGCGCCTCGGGTTGACTTTCGTAAAGGGTATTGACTCGCGCCTGGGTTCGATAATGCTGGCGGCGCGCGAGGCTCGCCCCTTCGCCGGACTGTCCGACGTGCTGGCCCGGTCCGGTTTGTCCCGGGAGGCGCTGGAGAACCTGACCCGGGCCGGCGGAATGGACAGCCTCAGCGACTTCAGAGACCGCAGCACAGCTCTTTGGCAGGTGGGCGCCGGCTATTTGTCCGGCGTGCGTCGGGGTCAGCTGGCGTTGCCAATGGTGGTGTCGGATGCGCCGGGGACATTGGCGGCACGCGACCGTGCCGACCGGATGCTGGACGAATACGCCATGATGGGTCTCTGCCCCGACGGCCACGTGATGGAACTGGTGCGCCACGAACTCACCGACGTGTTCACCAGCGACGACTTGCTGGGGACAAAAGACGGCGATACGGTGCGCGTGGCGGGACGGGTCGTGCGACGGCAAAGGCCGTTGGCGGCAGCGGTGTTCCTGACCTTGGAGGATGAGTTCGGCCTGGTCCCCCTGGCCGTGTGGCCGGCGGAGTGGGAACGTCTCAAGGGGGCGCTGCGTCATACCCTGGTGGTTGTGGAGGGTACCGTGTCCCGGCGGGACGATACGCTGAACGTGGTCGCCAAAAAGGCCTGGCCGCTGTCGGTGAACTTGGACAGCGCACGGAGTCGTCGTCCCGACTGGCGCTGATTCCATTCGCTCAAAGCAAGCCACCTCACCACCAACCGTGTCGCCCCTACACATACCAGAATCTGATGCCGAACCCTACTGTCATTACACCGCTGACCCTCATGCTATACTCGGCGCGCCGCAACCGGCGGCCGGGTTTTTCAGGTGGATGTGGTATTCGAACGGGGCGTGTATCTGCCCCAACTGGACCTCTGGCTAGACTCCCTGCGCAAGCGCGACACGTCCGTAGTTTCCCACGCCCATTCCGACCACATCGCACGACACAGCAGTCCGGTTTTGACGCGGGGGACGCGCATCCTGCTGGGCGATTACTACCAGCGGTCCCAACCCGTTGAACTGGAGTATGGGGAACCGCTGGAAACAGCCGATTACTCAATCAGCCTGTACCCGGCCGGCCATTGCCTCGGATCCGCGCAGGCTCTGGTTACGGATCGCCGCACCGGCGAACGTCTCCTCTACACCGGCGATCTGCGCATACAACCGTCGCCCATCAATGAGCCCGCTGAGGCCATTCCATGCGACACGCTGGTGATTGAAAGCACCTACGGCCAGCCCGACTATGTATTCCCGCCGCAGGAGGAGGCCATCGCTACCGCGGTGCGGGTCATAGGCCAATGGCTCGAACAGGGTGCCATCCCGGTGGTGTTGGGCTGGCGGCTGGGCAAGGCGCAGGAGGCGCTACACCACCTGCTCACCGCTGGGTTACCGGTGGTTTGCGAGGAGACTGTGTACGACATCGTTCAACGGTACGAATCGGCCGGGGTTAGTTTCCCCGGTGAATATCGCGTTTTTGACGGCGATTTTCGCGACGGCGAGGTGTTAGTTTTTCCGCCGGGCCGGAAATCCCGGGAGCAGATCAGCCAGCATATTCCCCAGGGTCGTTCGGCGCGCTACCTTGAACTGACGGGATGGGCGGCCGGCAAGGGAGTCAAACCGTGGGGTCGCGGTCGGCCCGGCGATTCCAGCCTTCCCTACAGCGACCACGCCGACTTCAACAATCTGGTTGCGTACGTCCAGGCAGTGCAACCCAAGAGGGTGTACACCGTTTTCGGCTTCCCCGATTTGGCCGCGCATTTGCGTCAAAAAGGCTACGCGGCGACCCATCTGGGCAAGAACGCGACGCCCGAAGACCAGTCGTTCCAGATGCCGTTGCTGTGATCCGGAGGTCAGTAAACGATTGTAGGGGCAGGTTTCAAACCTGCCCCTACGCGTTCCGGCCGTTTCGGAATTAGGATTAGTCCGGCGTGGTGCCGACGGCGGGCAACGCGGCTTCCTCATCGGCGGCCAGCATCCGGTTCATGGCGCTGAGATATGCCTGGGCGCTGGCGACGATGATGTCGGTATTTGCGCCGCGTCCGGTGAAAATGCGGCCGGAGTTCTCAACGCGCATCGTTACCGAACCCACCGAGTCTCGGCCTTCGGTAACGGCCTGCACCTGGAAGTCTTCGATCCGGGCGGTATTGCCGATCACCCGGTCAATGGCGCGGCACACCGCGTCCACCGGGCCGTTGCCCGTGGAGGCATCGGTATAGGTCTCGCCGTCAGGACCGATGAGACGCACGGTGGCGGTGGGAATGTCCTTGTCGCCGCTGGTGAAGTGCACCGTCTCCAGCGAATAGCTGACCGGTTCCGTGGCTGACCGGTTCTCCTCGTCCATCAGGATTTCCAGGTCGCGGTCGGTGATCTCCGGCTTCTTGTCAGCCAGTTCCAGGAAACGCTGGTAAACGCCGGTGACCTCCTCGCGGTCCAGCGAGTAGCCCAACGTCTCCAGGCGTGCCTGCAAACCGGCGCGTCCACTGAGCTTGCCCAGCACCAATTGCACGTCGGGCGGAAGCCCCACGCGCTCGGGCTTCATCACCTCGTAGGTGGAGCGGTCCTTCAGTACGCCGTCCTGGTGGATGCCTGAGGCGTGGCGGAACGCGTTCTCGCCGACGATGGCCTTGTTGGCCTGCACGTTCATGCCGGTGATGCGGCTGACCAGCCGGCTGCTGGGGTAGATCTGCGTGGTGTCCACGTTCAGGTCGACACCGAAGAAGTCCTTGCGGGTGTCCAGCGCCATGATGATCTCTTCCAGAGAGGCGTTGCCGGCCCGTTCGCCGATGCCGTTGATGCAGCCCTCGACTTGCCGGGCGCCAACCTCGATGGCGGCCAGGCTGTTGGACACGGCCAAGCCTAGGTCGTTGTGGCAGTGGACGGACAGGGTCACGTTCTCGATGCCGCTGACGTTCTGCTGGATGTCGTTCAGCATGGTCTGGAAGTCGGACGGAATGGCGTAGCCCACCGTGTCGGCGATGTTGATGGTGGTCGCGCCGCACTTGATGACCTCTTCCAGCATCCGGTAGAGGTATTCCCGGTTGGTGCGGGTGGCGTCCATGGGCGAGAATTCGACGTCGTCGCAGTAGCCCTTGGCGCGGCTTACCATCTCCACGGCCATGCTCATCACGTCTTCCCGATCCTTCCGGAGCTGGTGCATCTGGTGGATCTCGGAGGAGGATAGGAACACGTGGATGCGGGGCTTCTGGGCGCCCTTGATTGCGTTCCATGCGGCATCCACGTCGCCGGCGACGGCCCGGGACAGGGAGCAGATGATGGGCCCCTCAACCTCGTTGGCGATGCGGGAGACCGCCTCAAAATCGCCGGGTGAACTGGCGGCAAAACCGGCCTCGATGATGTCCACCTTCATGCGGGCCAGTTGGCGGGCGATCTGCATCTTTTCGTCAACGGTCATGCCGATACCGGCCGACTGTTCGCCGTCGCGCAGCGTGGTATCGAGAAACTTTACTTGTGAAGCCATGATTTTCCTTTCCCTCCGAAAGGGTCAGCGCTCCTAGTCAGAGCGGGTTAGTTGCTTACGCCGTGATGGGAAAGGTTCGGCAGGCACACGCAGTCCACCGCAGCCAGCCCCGCCAAGACCAGACTGCGATGGTGAACTGCTCTGCACAGTACCTCCATACTCATGCGTACCCTCCTCCGTTTCAGCAGTCGTGAGACGGCATCGCGCCATCGCATCGACTATGGAGTTTCAATTACTCGATTTCGCGTGGGTTCATCCACGGCATCATTTCACGCAGGCCACGGCCGACCTCGTGGATCCGGCTGGTGCGCGCTTCCTGGCGCAGGCGCAGGAAGTTGTGGCGTCCCTCGTCGCACTCCGCCATCCATTCCTGGGCGAAGGAACCGCTCTGGATGTCGTCGAGCACCCGGTGCATGTTATCGCGAACGTGGTCGTCAACCACGCGGGTGCCGCGGGTCAGGTCGCCGTATTCTGCGGTGTCGCTGACCGAGTAGCGCATGTAGTTGAACCCGCCCTGCTGGATCAGGTCAACGATCATCTTCAATTCGTGCAGGCACTCGAAGTAGGCGATTTCGGGCGGATAGCCGCGCTCGACCAGCGTCTCGAAGGCCAGGTTGATCAGGGCGGTAACGCCGCCGCACAACACCGACTGCTCGCCGAACAGGTCGCTCTCGGTCTCGTCCTTGAAGGTGGTTTCCAGCACACCGGCGCGGGCGCAGCCGATGCCGGCGGCATAGGCCAGGCCGATGTTCTTGGCGTTGCCGGTGGCGTCCTGGTGGATGGCCAGCAGGCACGGCACGCCGATACCCTGCTCCACGAAATGCTCGCGCATCCGGTGGCCCGGAGCCTTGGGGGCGATCATCATCACGTCCACCGACGGCGGCGGCACCACGAACTGGTAGTGGATGGTGAACCCGTGGGCGAACATCAGGGCCTTGCCCGCGCCCAGGTTGGGCTCGATTTCGTCCCGGTACACGTCCTTCTGAACGTGGTCGGGAATCGCCACCATCATCACGTCGGCTTCCTGGGCGACCTCGGCGACGCTGCCGACGGCCAGCCCAGCATCCCGCGCGACCTGGCGGCTGGCGCTGCCTTCGTACAGGCCGACCATCACCTTGACCCCGCTGTCGTGCAGGTTCAGCGCGTGGGCGTGGCCCTGGCTTCCGTAGCCGATCATCCCGACGGTCTTACCCTCGAGGTAGGACATATCGGCGTCTTTTTCGGTGTAGATATTAACTGCCATTCTTGCTCATCCTTCCTGTCTGCCCGGCGCGGTCTGGTACCGCCGAGGCGAATTTGGTTACACCCCTTCGTAGTGTCCCGGAACGGCGCCGGCCAGTTCGGCCACCGCGCCGTTGCGGCCCATGATCACCGCGTCCGCGCCCACGTCGTCGCTGATCCTGCCGGCGGCCTTGCCGCGCACCATGGCGACGCGTCCGGTCCGCATGAGTTCGAGGATCCCGAACGGACGGAGCAGGTCGTAGAGGGCGTCGATCTTGTCCTCTTCGCCGGTGATCTCAACGACCAGCGATCGGGCGCCTACGTCCACGATCTTGGCGCGGAACAGGTTGGCCATCTCCAGGATTTCGCTGCGGTTGGACGGAGTGGCGCGAACCTTGATCAGCGCCAACTCCCGGGCCACCACGTCTTCGGCGGAGATGTTGGATACCTTGACCACGTCGATCAGCTTGTCGAGGTGGCGCGTAGCCTGCTCTACGGTGTACTGGTCGCCGGTGACCACGAACGTCAGTCGCGAGAGACCCGGCTGCTCGCTGGCGCCCACCGCCAGGCTGGCGATGTTGAACCCGCGCCGGCGGAACAGGCTGGCGACCCTGGTGAGGACGCCCGGCCGGTCCTGCACCAGCGCGATGATTGTGTGCTGTTCAGGGTTATGCGGTTTCAATTCCAACCCCCTCGGGCTCGGGCTCTTCCATCATTTCGTGGACCGATTCGCCAGCGGGAATCATCGGGTACACGAACTCGTCCTCCTTCACCACGAAGTCCACCACCACGGGGCCGGGCGTTTCCATGGCTTCCTGGATAGCGCCGGCCACTTCTTCCTGCTTGGTGACCCGGATGCCCCGGATGCCGTAAGCCTCGGCCAGTTTCACGAAATCGGGGTTGCCGCTGTAGATGGTGGCGAAGAAGTCCTTTTCGTAGAAGAAGTCCTGCCATTGGCGAACCATCCCGAGCGAGCCGTTGTTCAGGATGGCGTACTTGACGTCGATGTTGTTTTCCACGGCGGTGGCGAGGTCGCACAGGGTCATCTGGAACCCGCCGTCGCCGGCGATGGACCATACGGTCTTGTCGGGACGGCCCACCTTGGCGCCCAGGGCGGCGGGGACTTCGAACCCCATTGCGCCGCTGCCGCCGGAGGTAATCAGGGAGTTGGGCTCGCGATAGCCGTAGTGCTGCGCCGCCCACATCTGGTGCTGGCCTACGCCGGTTACGATGATGGACTCGCCGTTGGTCTCGTCGGAAAGTTCCTTCAGTACCTGCTGGGGAAGGAGCACGTCGGACTTGCGAATGAACAGCGAGGGGTGCTCGGCCCGGAGTTGGTCGCACTCCTTGATCCAGTCCAGATGGACGTTGGAATGGACCTGGTTGATCAGGGCGCGGAGCCCGGCCTTCAGATCGCAAAGCACCGGCGCGTCGGCGACCACGTTCTTGTTGAATTCGGTGGGGTCGACGTCAAAGTGAATTTTCTTGGCGCCCGGGGCGAAGTCGGAGAGCCGACCGGTGACGCGGTCGTCGAAACGCGCTCCCAGGGCGATCACCAGGTCGGACCGGTCGATGGCGAGGCTGGCGTAGGCCATGCCGTGCATCCCCGGCATACCCATGTGCAGTACGTGGTCGGTGGGCAGCGAGCCGATGCCGAGCAGGGTGGTGATGACGGGGATCTGGGCCTTTTCGGCCAGAATGCGCAACTCGTCCCAGGCCCGGGAGATCAGCACGCCGTGGCCGGCGAGGATCACCGGGCGTTGCGATTCATTGATCAGGCGGGCGGCGGCGGCCACCTGCTGCGGGTCCGGGTCGCCGGGCGGGTAGTAGCCGGGGAGGTCGATGGTCTCGGGCCATTCGAACTCGACCTTGTCGCCGGCGAGGACGTCCTTCGGCACGTCGATCAGCACCGGGCCCGGACGGCCGGTGCGGGCGATGTGGAAAGCCTCCTTGATGGCTGGGGCAACGTCGGCCACGTCCATGACCAGGTAGTTGTGCTTGGTGACCGGGAGGGTGATGCCGGTGATGTCGGTTTCCTGAAAGGCGTCGCGGCCAATGGCCGGGCGGGGCACCTGTCCGGTGATGCATACGATGGGCACCGAGTCCATCTGGGCGGAGGCGAGGCCGGTTACCAGGTTGGTCGCGCCGGGCCCCGACGTGGCGGAGCACACTCCGACCTTGCCGGTGGCGCGTGCGTATCCATCGGCGGCCATGGCTGCGGCCTGCTCGTGGCGTACCAGGATGTGACGAAGTTTCGGGTACCCGGAAAGGGCCCCGTAGAAGGGCAATACAGCTCCGCCGGGCAATCCGAATATCGTGTCCACGCCTTCGCGCAGCAGACTTTCGCAGATGATTTCGGCGCCGGTCATTTCCATGTTGGCCACTCCTGATCGTTTACCGGATTTGCGTGTTGCCGGGGCATAAAAAAGCCCCGACCCATGAAGGGACGGGCTGAATTCCCGCGGTACCACCCTTCTTTCTCGTGTCGGGACCGGCGTGGTCTCGTACGCGAAACGCTCTGTACACAGCCTTTATCGGAGCCGACCCGCTCTCCCTACACACGCGATTTGCCATGCGTTTCAGGCGAGGCGCTCAGGGGCGAGTTCGAGGGTTCCGGCCACCGACTTTCACCAACCGTCGGCTCTCTAAACGGCCATACACCGCCTACTACTCCCCATCATAGCGAATAGACTCAAAGAGCGTATCACCCGCCCATTGTGGTGTCAACAAGATGGCAATCCCTCACGCGTACCGGCTTTGCGCAACCAGTCACTGCCAGCGCCCTCGCCGCCCCATTCAGGTAGCTCAGTCATTCCTGTCGGCGCCAAAACGCACAACTTTTTGTGAATCACCTGCCTTTTGTGGCAAATGGACGCACCATCGCCCCCCATAATCCCCAATTCCCCAAAAAACTCCAGTTCAGACACCTCCCGCCCGGCGACACTTCCGCCTTGCTCTAACCCTTCCCCCATCCGTACCATATTATCCAACGCCCAAATCCAACCCGCCACCCCGTCCCGCCACAGCCGATCCAATGCTCACTTCCCAACACCGCGAACATCCCTCCTCCAAATCTGCTCACCTGCCCGCCAATACCGCTAAAACCGCCATCAAAACCCTTCTCTCTGCCCCCATTCAGCCCCACGACCCGCCCAATGCCCTACTGGAATTAGCGAAAATGAGAGGAAATGAGCGGGAAAACGACCTTTCCGTCCTTTCACCACGCAATTACAAGCGGGTGCGCGTGAGCGTGTGGTCAGGGGTTTTGCGATCCGTGGAAACACGGCGAGGAGTGGGATTTATGGCGGCCGCCTGACATAGCGAGCGATGCCAAACAGGACGGAGTTCAGCGCTCCCCGGAATTGGTCGGTTTGGAAAGCGCGTGACTTTGTGATAAAATGCGCAAAGGCTATTGCCAGAAACCCCAAATTTAGGAGTAATCATGGAAGGAAAGGTTCAGATTGAGATAACCTATTGCGTGCCTTGACAGCACCACGCTACCGCCACGTGGATGGCGAACGAGTTTTTCCGTGCTTATGGCGCTGACGCATCCATCACCATTTCCCCGCGCGGGCAGGGAATCATGGAAGTGTTCGTGGATGGCGAGAAGATCTTCGACAAGAAGGCCGAAGGCAACATCTATCCCGACCTGGGCCGCGTCCGCAAGATGAAGGAAGCCATCTCCGCCAGGATCGCCAACGTCGACATGGCTGTCGCCGCCGACAACTAGCATCCGGCAGAACCACTGACCTTCAAGCCGCTGCCTCCAGTCAGGCAGCGGCTTTTGAATTTAACGCACTGGTCGGGGATGGAGGTGGAGGGCATCGGTCCCTACCGGATGGCGTTGAAGCCGCCAACACGGCGATAAGTCGCACACAACAAGCGGGACGTGGCTGGGGAGATGTGGTATAATGACTTTGGCTAAATGTGACTGTATTTTTCATTTTTTACTGATATGACGCAGATCGACGACGTAAAAAGCAGACTGGACATCGTCGAAGTCATCTCCAGCTACGTCAACCTGCAGCGGTCGGGAAGTTCTCTAAAGGCCAATTGCCCGTTCCATCAAGAGCGGACGCCCTCCTTTTTTGTATTTCCGGACCGGCAATCGTGGCGATGTTTCGGGGCCTGCGCCGAGGGCGGCGATGCCTTCTCCTTCGTCATGAAGGCGGAGCGGGTCGAATTCCGGGAAGCCCTGCAACGCCTGGCCGCACGGGTGGGCGTGACCCTGGTCAACAACGAAGAATCGCGGAGCAACGGGCGGCAACTATTTGAGATCAACGATGAGGCGCGCCGTTTCTTCCAGCAAATGCTGGCGACTCCCGAAGCCGGGTTCGTCCGCGAATACCTGGAACGGCGCGGGATCAGTGAAAGATCCATCCAGACATTCGAAATCGGGTACAGCCCTCCCCGCGACAATCGGCTGTTGGCGCACCTCACGCAGGCTGGACATCCGAGCGAATTGATCGCCCAGGCCGGATTGGCTCGCGAAACCGACGACGGCCGGCACTACGATCTGTTTCGCGGCCGGCTGATGATCCCAATACGGGACTGGGAAGCCCGAGTCGCCGGGTTCGGCAGCCGGGCATTGGACGAGGAGGCCACGCCGAAATACCTGAACACGCCGCGCACGCCGGTGTTTGACAAGTCGCGAATCCTGTACGCAATGCACCTCGCCAAAGAGCCGATACGCCAGCACGGCGCCGTGATCGTCGAAGGCTACATGGATGCCATCATGGCCCATCAACATGGCTACGACAACGTGGTGGCGTCAATGGGTACCGCGCTCACCGACCGGCAGGTTGACCTGGTGCGGCGGCTGACCACCAACGTGACGATGGCTTTGGACGGCGACCCGGCGGGGCGCAACGCGACGCTGCGGAGCCTGGAATCATCATGGGGCGTGTTTCAACGCCGCAACCGGCAAAACACCTCGGTTTCCATGCTCCAACAGCCGGACGCGATGGAACTGCGTGTGGCGGAACTGCCAGCGGGACAGGACCCGGACGATTTCATCAGGCGGGATCCGGGCGCATGGCCGGAGTTCCTGGCACAGGCGCAGGAACTGTTCGACTATCTGCTGGACTCCCTGTCGGGCCGTGCCGACATGGATAGCCCGGACGGGCGTTCCTGGGTGGCGAACACCATGCTGAGGTTCGTGGCGCAGATTCCGGACGCGGTGCGCAGCGATCTGTACGTGGACCGGCTGGCCGCCCGGTTGGGTGTGAACAACGATACGCTGCGCCGGGCGTTGGAAGACATCAGGCGCCAGATGGCCCGAGAGCAGAGGGGGCAATCGGTTCCCGCGACTGCTGATGAAGCTACACCCCCGCCGGTACGAGACTACGACGCCATTGAGGAAGCGCTGCTGGCATTCCTCTTGCAGTATGGGACGGAGCCGCTGGAAGGCTTTGAGACGGCTCCGTCCGAGGAATGGTTCAGCCGTTCAGAAAACCGGGAAATTTATCGCAGCGTAATTTCCGGCCAGGAGGCCCGGGAGAATCCGGTGCCGCCGGAGTTACAGGCGCACCTCGAATCGCTGCGCAGCCGAGAACTGAGGCTATCCACGCAGGCGAAACGCGACAAAGCCTGGCACCAGATGAGCCTGGCCCTAGAAAAGGAACATCTCAATAACGAAATCAGGCAGTTGTCCAGTTTGCCGGAGATCATGGAGGACATTGAATCTCCAATGGCGCAGCAGCTGCTCCACAACAATATCCGAATCGGTGAGATTGACCGGCTGCTGAAGCCGACTGCACCGAACCACACCTGACGGAGGGTCTATGACCATCATTAGCAATCGACGTAACGTTATCGTTGACGACGATGAGCAAGAATTTGACGACGGCGAGGGTATCTCCATATCCTCGGCCATCGCTACGGCTGCCGACCGGGACGACGACGAGGACTCCGCCGATGAAGAGGAGGAGACTGTCTCTCCCGTAGTCGTGGACGACCAGGATTCCGCAGAGGATGAATGGCAAATCCGGCGCGCCGCCGCGGTTCGGACGGTCCTGCCCGAACTGGACGGGCCCTCCGCTCGCGACATGGAACGGGAGGAGCGCGACTGGGCCGAGGTGGACACCTCCGACAGCACCGACGCCCTTGACGACCCGGTGCGGATGTATCTCCGGGAGATTGGACGGGTTGACCTCCTGACGTCCGCCGACGAGCGTCGCCTGGCCCGTGAGCTGGAAGGGCTCAACCACCTGCTCAAGCTGGAGCAGGAGTTGGCTGAACGATCTGCCGGCGAGGAAACGCAGGTCGATTTCCTGGACGATGGCGACAGCGTGCCCCTGGAAGCGGACGCGTGGGAAGCGGCCATGGTGCTGCTGGCCCGCATGGCCAACGCCGCTCCGCTGGTGCGTTCGCTGGCGCGTTATCTCGAACTTCCCGAGTTCATGAGCCTGGCCGAGGTCAAGGAGTCCCCGGAGTTGCGGAAGGCGATCGACGCCGAGGTCGCCCCGGCGATGATCGAGCAGGTTGCCCGCGACCTGGACATTGGCGAGGACGTGGCCTACCAGCGCATCGTGCAGCTTTCCCTGGACTCCTGGGTGCTGCCTCCCAGGGTCGTTGAGGTGGTGACCGCCTACGTTCCCATCTGGGCCGAGTTGCATCCGGACGGGGTCGGCGGCTTTTACAACCCTGAGCAGGGATTGGACGTGCTGCCATTGGTCGCCGAGGACGAACATTGTTCGCTGCTGCTGCTCACGCAACTGCTGCGGGAGCCCGGTCTGAGCGACCTGGTGGAGCGAGAGAACTTTGAAGCCGCGATGTATTTCGACCAGACCAAGCGGAACGGCGAGCGCGCTCAGACTCATCTGACCGAGGCAAACCTCCGGTTGGTGGTGAGCGTAGCCAAGAAATATATCGGGCGCGGCATGGCGCTGCTGGACATGATCCAGGAGGGCAACATCGGCCTGATCCGCGCGGTGGAGAAGTTCGACTACCGCAAGGGATACAAGTTCAGCACCTACGCCACCTGGTGGATTCGCCAGGCGATCACCCGGGCCATCGCCGACCAGGCCCGCACCATCCGCATCCCGGTGCACATGGTGGAGACCATCAACAAGCTGATGCGCCACCACCGCCGGCTGCTCCAGGAGAAGGGACGCGAACCCACCACCGAGGAGTTGGCGGAAGCCATGGAAATGACTCCGGAGAAGGTGGAGGAAATTCAGAAGATCTCCCAGGAACCGGTGTCCCTGGAAACCCCGATCGGCGAGGAAGAGGACTCGTTCCTGGGCGACTTCATCGAGGACCGCACCACGTTGGCGCCCGCGGACGCCGCATCGGCCCAGCTACTGCGGGAGCAGGTGCAGGAGGTCCTGAACTCGCTGACCGACCGGGAAAGCCGCGTGTTGAAACTGCGGTTCGGCCTGGAGGACGGGCGCACGCGCACGCTGGAAGAGGTCGGTAGGGAGTTCGGTGTAACCCGCGAGCGCATCCGGCAGATTGAGGCCAAGGCCATCAGAAAGCTGCGGCATCCGTCCCGGTCCAAGAAGCTCCGGGATTACTTGGAATAAACATACAGGCGCCATGACACGGGCAGATTGGGGGCGGAACATGGTTCGCCCCCTTTTTTAAAACTCTCAAAATCGTTCGTTGAGGTGAGGGAAAAATCCGGGTAGCAAACGGTAGACTCAGGAATCACACCTGAAGAATGCCGGGTTAGGGAGGTCATCTTGGTGGAAGCGATGGAGTTTCCGGTCTGTCAGCAGTGCAACATAGGAGCGCTGGTCCCCTTGTCGGACTATGGAGCGCAGGGGGCGCCGGTCCACTATAAAGCTTGGACATGCATTAACCCCGGGTGCGGTTACAACATAAAGATCCGCAACGGGGACATTTTCGTGAACGAGCCCATTCGCTCAGGGCGGCACTGATCGAGTCGGTGCCCTTTTGACCGGCGTTCGCGAGTCGACCGCCGGGTTACCGGCGAATGTCAACGTGGCGCTCATTGGCGACTGGGTCAAACTCACGGAACAGATAAGGCGAAGATATGGAAATCGGACTTGATTACATGCAGATACGCACCCAGGCGCAGCACTATGGGCTGCGTTGGGCGGGTTTCGGGTTGCTGATAACTGGCATCATATTGGTGATTGTGGGTCTGGCTTACTACGGGAACCTGTACTGGCTGAAATCCAGTGTGGACAATTACGAGGCCAAACGGGGAGACCTGGCGCAACTGCCGTCCCGCGAGGCGCCGCCAGCGCCGGATAGCGGCAGGATAGTTTCAACGCTTGCCCTGCCCCCTGGAACCTACGACGACTCGGTGGGACAGTTGGGTTTCACGCCGCTGGGAGCGTCCGACGGCCATCCCCTGGGCACGTTGCCTCCGGCTCAGCGTCTGATCGTGCCCGAGCTTGGCATAAACGTGAGGATGAGCCGAGCGAGCCTGACCGGAGCATCGATCCTCAACACCGGCAAGGGCCAGGACCCTACGCAGGTCGACGTGGTGCAGGCGAACCCGGGCGAACGGGGAGCGCTGTGGTTCTTTGGCGAGGGGGGTAAGGGCGCCAGCAACTTCGGCGGTTTGCGGGATGCCCCCGCGCTGCTCGACGACGGTGATGACATCCTGATATTCGTCGACAACGGTTCGGAGGTCTATCTGTACGCGGCAACGCACATCGATGTCATTCCCTCCGACGAACTGCACCTTAGCGGCAGCGATCGGTCAACCATACATCTGACCGTCCCTGTGCCGCCGGGATTGTTCGACCACTTCCTCGTGTTGAGCGGCGAATTGGTCGGTGTCAAATAATCGGGCGTGAGTAGCAGGGCAGTCGCATTTCAATTGTCGGCCCTTGGATAAGGCTCTCCCGGCCACCGTCATACCGGCGCAAGCCGGTATCCAGTGCCTGAAATCGGCAGTTTCGTGGTCGCTCGCTTCATTCGGCGCCCTCTGGACTCCAGCTTGCGCCGGAGTGACGGGCGTCTAAGTTCCAAATGCGATTGCCCTGGCGTGAGTAGCTAGCTGCGAGTTTCGATTGCGCCGGTTTCTTCCCCGGATGGAACACCGTTGGGGGCAAGCGACAACCGGAGCTGCTGAATCCGGCGCCCCCTGACCTGCAGCACTTCTATGCACACGTCGTGGTGGGAGATGGCGTCTCCGACCGTGGGCATGCGACCGAGCTCGGTGTAGACGAACCCACCGATGGTGTTGACATCGTGGCCGTTGAGTTGAACGCCCACCAGGCGGCTGACGTCTTCCACCGGAGTGGTGGCGTTGACGATCCATGAGCCGTCATCGGCCAAGGTGGGCGCGTCGGGATCATCGACGGCAGCGAACTCATCATCGATCTCGCCGACGATCTCCTCCAGGACGTCTTCGAGGGTAACCAGGCCTTCGACGCCGCCGTATTCGTCCACGACGATGGCCATTTGGAGCGACTTGGAACGCATCAGATGAAGCAGGTCGTCCACGGCCATGTTTTCGGCCACGAACTCGGGCGCGCGCACCAGGTCTTCCAGTTGGACCGCTGTCTTGTCATCTGCCAGGGCTGGCAGGACGTCGCTGATGTGAACTATCCCAACGACGTCGTCCATCGAGTTCCGATAGACGGGCAACCTGGTGTGCTTGGTTGACACGAACGCGTTGACCACCTCGTCCAGCGACGATGTCAGCGCGATGGCGTCCATGTCCAGCCGGGGGACCATGATGTCCAGCACGTCGCGGTCATCCATGCGGCTGATGGAACGAACCATGTCGATGTCGTGCTGGTCCAGGTTCAGAATATCAGCCGGCGTAAGAGCATCGGCTTCCTGGTAATCGTCGTCATCCAAGCCATTAGTGCCGGCGTGTCCAGCTGTCGGCGGCAGGTTGAACTCCCAATCAATCGGCGTTGTGGTGCGGTCGGTGGAGGCAGGCGCCCGGTTTTGGAACCACTGCCTGGGCCGAGCAACGCGACGGGCGGCGTTGGGATAGAGGGCGCTCCAACGATCCGTAATTATCTGGATGGCGAACAGGGCAACGGCTGTGACGACGATGGCAGCCAGCAGAGTCAAGGCGCTGGGCCATGTTGGCATCATCCTGAGGATCACCAAGCCCAGCGATACTCCGGCGATACCTGCGGAGAGGACACGGATAGCGCCCAAGCCCGGCGATGGGGAGTAGCCGAGCAACGCGACCAGCCCGGGCCTGCGCCTCCGACTGGCAACTACTATGCTGACCCAACCGAAGGTCAGCAATGATGCGGCGAGGAACAATAACGGCGGTAAGCTACTATCAGTATCCAAAGTGGTGGCCCTTTGCCGGTCGGATCAACATATCGTTTAACGAACCGGGCGGAAACGGGTCAATATCACTCCTCGTCTTTCGGTACTAGTAGTCTAGCAGGAACACCGACGACTCGTCCAGCCGCCGGCACGTCGCGGGTAACCACCGAGCCTGCTCCCGTCAGGGCTTGCGGTCCCACGGTCACCGGTGCCACCAGCATGGTATCGCATCCGATGAAAGCGTGATCTCCCACAGTGGTCTGGTGTTTGTCCACGCCGTCGTAGTTGCAGGTGATGGCGCCCGCGCCGATGTTAACCCCGGCGCCGATGTCCGCGTCGCCCAAATAGCAGAAATGTCCGGCTGCCGAACCGGAGCCGACGCGACTGTTTTTCACCTCGACATAGTTGCCGAGGTGGACGCCGGCTTCGATTACCGCCTGGGGCCGCAGGTGGCTGTAGGGACCGATGCTAACGTCGGCATGCACGGACGATTCTTCAATCACGGAAGCCATGATGTGGCACCGGTCCGCGATTACCGAATCGCGTATGACGGAGTTGGGACCGATCTCGCATTCCGAGCCGACAATGGTTTGGCCCACCAGCATGGTGTTGGGCTGGATCACTGTGTCGGGGCCGATGGTCACGGCTGCGTCGATATAGGTAGTGGCGGGATCGACGATAGTCACCCCTGCCAGCATCCAATGGGAGTTGATGCGATCCCTTAGCACCGCCTCAACGGCGGAAAGTTGCTGGCGATCGTTGACGCCCATGGCCTCGTCCGGCCAGGCGAAGGGAGCCGCAAAAACGTCCTCCCCGTTCTGCGCGGCCATGCTCGCCAATGCAGTCAGGTAGTACTCGCCGGATGACGCCCTGGGAACGTCAGCTAGGTTTTTTTGCAGCCACGGCCCGTTGAAACAATAGACTCCGGTGTTGACCTCGGCGGGCCGGTAATCGTCGCCGTCGCGGTCCCGAGCCTCCACGATGGCAGAGACTGGTCCGACCGACACGCCATCACTGGGCGTGGTTCGTACGATGTGGCCCAGGTCAGGCCCGAATGTGTCAGGAGCGGTTAGGATGGTCATATGGGTCGTCGGGTTGGCGCAGTGGGTGTCGACGAGTTTCCGGAAAGTTTTTCTCCGCACCAAGGGCGTGTCCGACGCCATTACTGCCACCATTCCAGGGGTTGCGTCCAAAGCAGCCAACCCGCAGGACACAGCATGAGCGGTGCCCTCTGCGCGGGGCTGGATGGCATAGCGGACCTGGTCGCCCAGCACCTCGGATATCGCGCCGTGGTTTTCAGGTGAGACCACCACGACAATGGTTTCAATTCCGCATTCGGCGAGCAACTCCACTGGGTACCGGATGAGTTCCTTGCCGGCTGCTGTATGGAGGGGTTTGGGGATTCGTGAGCGCATGCGCCGGCCATGGCCGGCTGCGAGGATGATTCCCACGCTATCGGATTGGGGTTGGGTCGCGCTCATTTTGGTCCTCCAACGCGCACGAGTTGGGCGAATAGGCGAATTATAGCAAGGGGTTGCGGATTCACTGGGATCAGCGCGAGGCGTCTGGGCGCAAGCGAGAACTTGACGATAACGCGCGGCGGGGTATCCCAACCAGGCGTACATGGGATGGCATCCGCATCGGGCCCATAGCATCGTCTACGAATCGTTCAGGCCTTACGTATTTCGTCGCAATGATATATTTCGGCGAGTAATGCAGCCGGTGTTACAATATAATTCCGATTGAGATTGACCTGATACGGGACGATTGCTAAAATTCGGCAAATCAGCAACGTCTGCTGCTGGCTGAAAAGCGCCGGCGGCCCAGCATGCCGTGAAACGCTACGGGAGGGCCCATATGGTTACCACGTTCAATGAAGACCTGTTTTCGCCTGAGGTCGTTCAAGACCCCTATACCTATTTCGGGCGGATGCGGGAACAGGACCCGGTCCACTGGAACGACCCCTACAAGCTGTGGGTCATCACCAAGTACAAGGATCTGGTTTGGGTGACCCGCCGGCCCGAGGCATTCTCCTCGGAGGTGTTCTACCGCGACCCGCTGCCTCCGTATCCCTCCATCGACGAGTCCGATATGGGCCTCTATGAGGACGTGCGGAACTTCTTCAGCCAGTGGTTCATCCAGACCGACCGTCGGGCGGTCAGCTCGCACGCGCACATCGCCGAGCACGGCGGCCCGGACCACACCGACATGCGCAAGGTGATCCACGGCTACTTCACCCCGAAGGCCATGGAACTCTGGCGCCCGCTGGTGCAGTCCGCCATTAATCAGCTGCTGGACGAGGCGGAAGAGCGCGGCCACATGGACGTGATGCGAGACTACGCCACCCCACTGCCGCTGCTGGTCATCGCCGCCATGATGGGCATCGAGACCTACGACCGGCAGTTCATCCGCTCGCTGGCTGAGAAGCTGCTGTTCATCGGTCGCGGCAACGCCGACCGGATGCAGCCGCTGACCGAGGGCATCACCGAGCTGCAGGACTACCTGCGGCCCATGGTGAAAGAGCGGCTCAAGAACCCCAACGGCGACCTGCTCGACCGGATGACCGACGCCGCCCGCATGACCAACGCGGCCGGTCAGCAGATAATGGACGAGGAGCAGGTGGTAGCCAACGCCATCCTGCTGCTGCTGGCCGGACACGAGACCACCATCAACCTGATTTGCAACGGCACCCGGGCGTTCATGACGCACCCCGACCAGTGGGAGCTGTTCAAGACCGACCCGGCGGGCAAGATGATCCGCGCCACCGAGGAATGCCTGCGGTACGACGCGCCGGTCAAGTCCATCACCCGCATCGCCGGCGAGGACGTTGAGCTGGGCGGCAAGACCATCCAGAAGGACGAGCGGATGCGCTGGTTCGTTACCTCCGCCAACCGCGACCCAGAGGTGTTCGACCGGCCCGATGACTTTGACATCGAGCGGTACCCCAACCCGCACGTGGCCTTCGGCAGCGGCATCCACCACTGCCTGGGCGCGACGCTGGCCCGCCTCGAGGGTCAGGAGGCGTTCAAGGCCATCGCCGAGCGGTTCCCGAACCTGAACATGGGCTGCGACCCGGACGACCTCAGCTACACCTCCAGCATCACCTTCCGCACGCTGGAGACGCTGCCGGTGAACCTGTCGTAAGACCGCGTCAGGATCAAAGCTTCTCGCAAGCAGAGGGGCGGGTGATGAACCCGCCCCTTTTTGATGGCAACGTGTTGAAAAATCGGCGATGGGCTGGGCATTGTGCGACGCGTAGGGCGTTGGTTATAATGCGACAATCCGAAAGCCGTCGTTAACCGACGATTACCCGACGCATTACCCTTCTATCTGGAGGTTGCCGCTATGGTAAGCACAATCAACGATGATCCCTTCTCTCTAGAGGCGATGTACCAGCCGTACGATTTCTTCGCCCGTCTGCGGGATTGGGAGCCGGTTCATTACAACGAACAGTACGAGGTGTGGATGGTCACCTCGTGGGAGCACCTGGTGTGGGTAACCCGCCACCCGGAGGTGTTCTCATCCAGCGTTTTCGCCAGGGACGTTCGGCCGCCGAACCCGCCCATCGACGAAGACGACATGGAAATCTACAATTTCATCCGCAATTGGCAGGTCTCCAGGTTCATCCAGCACGACCAGAAACGCTACAACCCCGAGATATCCGGCCCCGACCACATCGACATGCGCCGTGTGATGCACGGGTACTTCACCCCCAAGTCCATGGAGATGTGGCGGCCACTGGTGCAGTCGGCGATCGATGAATTGCTGGACGCCGTGCAGGAAAAAGGGCGCATGGACGTGATGGCCGACCTGGCGACACCGTTGCCGCTGCTGGTGATTGCGCGCATGTTGGGCATCCCCGACAGCGACCGACCCATCATGCGAAAACTCGCCAAGGACCTGCGCCACCTGAACCGCACGGGCCCCGACCGGATGGGCCCTCTGTCGGAATCGGTCCACAATCTCCAGGACTACCTGGGGCCGCTGGTTGCAGAGCGAGTGGAAAATCCCAGGGACGACCTGATTTCCGTGGTAGCCGAGGGCGAGCGCCGGGGCATATTCGACCGGGACCAGGTCATCAACAACGTGATGCTCCTGCTGTCCGCCGGCCATGAAACCACGATCAACCTGATCTGTAACGGCACCCTGGCGTTCACACAGCATCCGGAACAGTGGGCAAACCTGAGGTCCGACCCCGAGGGCAAGACCGTGCGCGCCACCGAGGAGTGCCTGCGCTACGACTCGCCGGTCAAGTCCATCCAACGGATCGCGATGGACGATATGGAGTTGAACGGGCAGCGCATCAACAAGAACGATCGCGTCCGGTGGTTCATTTCCGGCGCCAACCGTGACCCTAAGGTGTTCGACCGGGCTGACGATTTCGACATCGAGCGGTACCCCAACCAGCACGTGGCTTTCGGCAGCGGTGTTCACCACTGCCTCGGCGCGACGCTGGCCCGACTGGAGGGTCAGGAGATCTTCCGCAACCTTGCCAACCGCTTCGACAGCCTGGAACTGGAAGTGCCCATCGCTGATCTGGAATACGACCAGTTGATCGGCCTGCGGGCGTTGGAGAGCCTGCCGGTGACGGTGACCAACGCGCGTTAGCGCCGGGTTAGCAGATACGTCGTCAACCGGGAGGGGCGGGTCACGAACCCGCCCCTCCTGCGCTGTACGCGGGCGGAAAATCGGTTATAATCCGAGAATCGAAATGCTCCGGGCACGTCATGTCCGGTTCGCGTACCATTTCCAAACCGGAGGCTACAACCAATGGTCAGCACCTTCAACGACAACCCATTTTCGCCGGAAGCGATCTACCAGCCGTACGATTTTTACAATCGGCTCCGCGAACACCAGCCCGTCTATTACAACGAAGGGCTGGACGTCTGGATGATCACGTCGTGGGAGCACTTGGTGTGGGTCACCCGCCATCCCGAGGCGTTCTCGTCCAGCGTGTACGCGCGAGACACCAAGCCGCCCAACCCGGCCATCGATGAAGACGACATGGAACTGTACAACTTCATCAAGAAGTGGCAGGTATCCAGGTTCATTCAGCATGACCAGAGGCGGTACAATCCTGAGATGTCGGGTTCCGACCACGTGGACATGCGCCGCGTGATGCACGGGTACTTCACGCCCAAGTCCATCGAGATGTGGCGGCCGTTGGTGCAGTCCGCGATTGACGAGTTGCTGGACGCGGTGGAAGAGAAGGGGCGGATGGACGTGATGGCCGACCTGGCCACTCCGTTGCCTCTGCTGGTGATCGCCCGCATGCTGGGCATTCCCGACAGCGAGCGACCCAGGCTCCGGGAATTGGCCAAGGACCTGCGCTTCCTCAACCGTGAGGGTCCCGACCGGATGCGCCCGCTGACCCAGGCGGTGCAGAACCTCCAGGACTTCATCGCGCCCATGGTCGAGGATCGGATGCAGAATCCTGAGAAGTTCGACTCGCTGGACCTGATGATGGTGGTGTGCGAGGGCGAGCGCAAGGGAATCTTTACCCGCGATATGACCATCAACAACATCATGCTGCTCTTGTCCGCCGGACACGAGACCACCATCAACCTGATCTGCAACGGCACGCTGGCGTTCACCCAGCATCCCGATCAGTGGGCGATCCTCAAGTCCGACCCCGAGGGCAAGACGGTCCGCGCCACCGAGGAGTGTCTGCGCTACGACTCGCCGGTGCGTTCCATCCAGCGCATTGCCATGGACGATATCGAGCTCAACGGCCAGCAGATCAACAAGAACGACCGCGTCCGTTGGTTCATCCCTGGCGCCAACCGCGATCCCAAGGTGTTCGACCGGGCCGATGACTTCGACATCGAGCGGTACCCGAACCAGCACGTGGCCTTCGGCAGTGGCATCCACCACTGTCTGGGCGCGACGTTGGCGAGGCTGGAAGGGCAGGAAATTTTCCGCAACCTGGCGAACCGCTTCGACAACGTCGAGCTGGAAATTCCGGTGGAAGACGTCCAGTACGACCGTGTGCTGACCTTCCGCGCCGTGGAGAGCCTGCCGGTGTCGGTGACCAGCGCCAAGTAGCCGCAGTTTCTGACCCCATGCGGTTCCAAAAAGTGGCCCGCCTTGCAAAAGGCGGGCCTGCGTCTTTTGGTGTTTGTGGCAGCGGGCTAGTGATCGGTGTAGAGGGATTCGCGAGCGGCTTCGACTTCTGTCCGGGTAAACCCGTGGCGCGCCAGTTCAATTGCCAAGTCGTTGAAAGGACGATCCCATTGATGCTCAAAGTGCAACAAAATGCGCCGGTCGTCGGCGCTGATGTATATGGCGTATGATCCTGCGCTATCGATTTGGTTCATGCCGAGGCGTGCGAGAATGGCGACCTCTTCTTGCGGACTGAGATTGATGTCAGGCTGCAATAGGCACCTCGATTCGGACAAGGCGGGTTTGGCCGTCGGAATCAGTAACTTCAGAGCCGGGATCAGCATCGATGCTATGAGCCACCTCATAGCGTGTAAGGTAGCGGGTGATGCGGTCCAGGTCACCGTGAAAGCTGTGCAGCAACGCTCCCACGGCGTGGTTCACCTCGTGCTCTGCGTCGGCGCGCGTTTTTCCGTACACGGTGAACCCTAGCTGGGGCGAGCGGCATGCCCAATGATCGCCCCGATACTCGCTTTGCAAGGTGATGTTCATCGAGACTTCCGGCATGGCCGCGACCCCTTTTTGCCGTGCGTGAAAACAACCGGGTAGATGTGATAATAGTGGAGGGAGTCCGCTCCCGGAAATCGTATACTACGTTTGAATTATACCAATGCGTGTGATAATTTGACCGGGCACCTCCCAGTTTCCACAGGGGTTATCCATGCCTGCTTTCGCTCACGATGATCTGTTTTCGCCCGACGCGATTCGCGACCCTTACGGTTATTTCGGAGCGCTGCGGTCAGAGGCTCCGGTGCACTGGAACGAGCAGTACCAGATGTGGGTGGTGACCAGTTACGAACGCCTGGTGTGGACGGCGCGACACCCTGAATACTTCTCGTCGGAGGTCGCACTGCGCGACAATCGGCCGCCGGCGCCAACCATTCCCGAAGAGGACATGGAGCTGTTCGCCGCGGTGCGAAACTGGATGGCCGCCCGATTCACCCAGAACGACGGCGCGAAGCACAGAGAAAAGCGCAAGGTGGTCCACGGGTATTTCACTCCCAAGGCCATGGAAACTTGGCGACCGCTGGTGCGCCAAACCGTGAACGACCTGCTGGACGATCTCCAGGGCGCCGGCCGCATGGACGTGATGCACGATTTCGCAACGCCGCTCACATACAGCATCATCGCCGGCCTGATGGACATTCCGCCCAGCGACCGGGGGTTCGTCAAGGAACTGTGCAGCCAGATGTGCGGGTTCGACGGCAACGATCCCGGCCGCATCCGCGATTTCGCCGCGGGCGTGCAGGCAGTAACGGACTACCTCGCGCCCATCGTGACCGAGCGGGTGCGCGATCCTGGGGACGACCTGCTGTCGGTGATCTGCAAGGGCGAGATCATGGGGGCTTACACCCGGGACGAGGTTCTGGCCAACGCGTTGCTGCTGCTAGTGGCCGGACACGAGACCACCAATGATCTGATCTCCAACGGCGTGCTGGCGTTCGCACAGCATTCAGACCAGTTTGATCTGCTGCGAACCGACCCGGACGGCCGCATTGTAGATGCCGTCGAGGAGGTGTTGCGCTACGACTCGCCGCTGAAGTCTATTCAGCGCATAGCCACGCAGGACGTCGATATGGGCGATGGGCAGGTAGTCGGGAAAGACGACCGGGTCCGCTGGGTCATTTCGTCGGCCAACCGGGATCCGGATGTGTTCGAACAACCAGATGGTCTGGACATAACGCGCAACCCGAATCCCCACGTTGCTTTCGGGAGCGGCGTGCATCATTGTCTTGGAGCGACGCTGGCCCGCCTGGAGGGGCAGGAGGCGTTCGCCGAGTTGGCCCGGCGTTTTGAGGGTTTCGAGCTTGAAACTGACCCCGACCGGCTGGAATATGTCCCCAGCGTCGGTCAGCGAACCCTGTTGAAACTACCCGTCAGCATGCAATAGCATCACACCGCAAAGCCGCCGCTGCTGACCGCCATTACTGACGTACCAACCCAAAACCACGAGGAGGTTACCCCAATGGCCCGACAGTTGAAGATCACCGTGGACTACAACGTTTGCGTGGGCAACGCCATGTGCGAGACATTCGCCACCAACACCTTCGGACTCAACGAAGACCGCCAGTCCTACGTCAAGGATGCGGCCGGCGACCCGGAGGAGACCATCATCGAAGCGGCCGAGAATTGCCCGGTGACCGCCATCACCGTTGAGGACGCCGAGACCGGGGAGATCCTGTTCCCGTAGTTTTCATCCCATAGCCATGCACGCGGGGGCGATGTAAGAGTCGCCCCCGTTTTGTTGTTGCAGTTGCTAGATCGTTACGACGCGTGCGCGATCACGTCGTCGCCGAACCTGCGGATGATGTCCCCCGGGTCGTGGCTGATGGCGGTGATTTGCAACACGTCCACGCCGGACGACGCGATCTGCGAAACCTTGGCGCGACATTCCTCCGGTGTACCGACGACGGCGAACCGGTCGGCCAGGTAGTCGGTGACCCCGAACTCGTCGGTGATGGCGGCGTTGCGGGTATCTCCGACCTGCTCGTGTTCGGCCGGCACGTACTCGCCCTGTATGGCCATCATCGCCTCGTGCAGGTCCTCGGGAACGTGCTTGCCCTCCAACGTGAACCGGAAAGCGTGGTGGGCGCTGGCGGCCAGGGCCATCTTGATTTCGTCGATGGCGGCGTCGTGGTCGTCGGCGATGTTGCACTTGGCGAAAGCCCAGACCTGTGTGCTCCCCAGGGGCTTGCCCGCGTTCCATTCGCCGGCGCGGACGTGAGCGATGGTGTCCTCCAGGATCTCCGGTGTAAGCCCGGTGTGGATCATGGCGCGGTCGGCGATCTCGCCGGCGATGCGCAGGGTGCGCGGTCCCTCGGCGGACATCATGATCGGGGCCGGCTGCTTGCTCCAACTGACGTGCCCCTCCCTGCCCAGGTACTCCGCGGGTTCGCCGACCATGAACGAGCGCAGCGCGCCGATGTACTCCCTCAAAGTTGCCAGTCGCGCCGGACGCAACCCCAGATTCAGAATCGCCGAGTCGCCGGTGCCGATGCCCAAGAATGCGCGTCCGCCGGACAGTTCGTTCAGCGACGCGATGGCGGACGCCAGCACCGCGGGATGCCTGGTCAACGGGTTGGTTACGGACGGGCCAAGATGGACTCGCTGCGTATCCATGGCTGCAACGGTCAGGGACACTACTAGCTCCCGGAAGAGCGACTGGGAGTCGGCCACGCCGATGTAATCGAACCCGACTGACTCTGCCAGGCGGACGTGGCGGCGGAAAGATCCGTAAGACGTGGGCAGCAGGGTTACGCCATATTTCATGGAAACAGTTCCTCGGAAAGCAGGTCTGTCAATGCGTTTCGCGTGCGTCCCTCGCGGCCTTAGCGGCGATTCCGCGGATCATGCCCCGGAACACATAGGAATGTAGCGGCCAGAGACCATACCAGTATAGTAAACCGGCCAGCCCGATGGGGTCGAACTCGGCGGTCTGCCGGATCTCCGATCCCTGGTCGTGGGGCGACACCTCGAATTCCAGCCACGCGCGACCCGGCAGCCGCATCTCGGCATGCAGCTTGACCCGCCGGCCCGGCTCGTAACTTTCCACCCGCCACCAGTCGACGGTATCGCCTATGGCCAGATGGTCGGGATCCCGACGACCCCTCCGCAGCCCCACGCCGCCGGTGAGCAGATCAAGAAATCCGCGGATGCTCCAGAGATAGTTGGCGCAATACCACCCGGTATCGCCGCCGATTTTGCTGATCGGTCTGAAAGCGGATTGGGTAGGCGCCGGTACCACCACGGTTCGTGTGTCGACCAATCTCGAACCGAAACGGACCGTGCGGTTCTGGGTTGGAGGGCCCGATGATGAAAGGGCATCCGACCAACGCGTTGCAGCGAACTCGCTGTCCTCGTTGCGGAGCGCGGCGGCAATCGCCTCCCCGACACCGGCGGGTTGGATGTCGAACGTCTCGGCGGGCGGCGGCGTTTCCACCACGCTGGCGTTGCGCAGGCTGTCGATCAACTTGCGGCCGATGCGGGCGTACACCGGGGTGACCAGCCCAAGCCAGAGGCTCGACAGCCGGGGAGTCAGCACCGGTACCGCGATCATCCTACGGCGCAGGCCGCGCTGCCGGGCATATTCGCGCATCAACCCGCCGTAGGACACGACGTCCGCTCCGCCGATCTCGAACACCCGGTTGCCTGTCACCTCCATCGCCAGCGCGGATTCGAGGTACGCCAACAGGTCGTTGACGGCTATGGGTTGGGCGGGCACGGACACCCAGCGCGGGGTGATCATGATGGGCAGACGTTCCACAAGGGCCCGCACCATCTCGAAGGATACGCTGCCCGAGCCTATTACGATGGAGGCTCTGAACTCGATCACCTCCGCGCCGGAGGTTCGCAGGATTTCGCCCACCCGACGCCGACTGCGCAGGTGCGGCGACGCGGCGGGATCGGCTCCGCCCAGGCCTCCGAGGTAGATGACTCGACCGACGCCGGCAATGCGGGCGGCGTCGGCGAAATTCTGGGCGGACGCAGCCTCCTCAGCCTCGAAATTGCCCGATGAACCCAGGGAATGCACGAGGTAGTATGCCACGTCGATCCCGCGCATCGCCTGATCCAGGGAGTCGCGGTTATTGAGATCGCCCCGAACCACCTCGGTGCTGTCGGCCACCTTGCCGGTCAGGTTTTCCGGCCTTCGGGCCAGGCAGCGGATGTGTTGGCCGTCAGACTCGAGACGCGGCAGCAGTCGCCCGCCAATGTAACCGGTGGCGCCGGTGAGCAGGATGCGAGGGCGCTCGGCGGCGGGTTCCTGGAGTGACATAAGACCGCCGGCTGGCGGTGCGGCGCGATGACGACGTTGCGGGAAGGCTTGGCTTTATCCGCCGCCGGTCCAGGTCTGCGTGCGCGCCATGTCGATGGTGGTTTGCACCGTTAGGTTCTGTCCGGCCTGGTTTTCGAAGCGGGCCAATTCCCGGCGATGCCGCATCAACTCGGTGTTCACGTGGAGACTTTCCTCGGGAGACCTTGCGGGCCTGCCGGACAGGACTCTGAAACGGTCTAGAATGAGCGAGGCTAGTCTCATGCCGATCGTCCGTTAGCTGTACCGCAGCCGCGGTCCCACCGTAGCCTGGTAGCCCTCAAAGTTCCGGCGAGTCTCGGGAATGCTGTCGCCGCCGAATTTCTCCATGAACGCGTCGGCCAGCACGAGCGCGACCATTGCCTCCCCGATCACGCCGGCGGGAGGCGCCTGGCAAACGTCGCTGCGCTCGAAATGGGCCTGCACCGGTTCTCCCGTGTCCAGATCGACCGAGGGCAGCGGGTTGTGCAGGGTCGCGATGGGCTTGATGACGAACCGCGCCACCAACGGAGGGCCGCTGGTCATGCCTCCCTCGGTGCCCCCGGCCCGGTTGGTCTTGCGCTGCCAGGGTCGATCGGGGTCAGTCACCGGTTCGATAACGTCCTGGAACTCCGAACCCCAGGCGTCCATGAGTTCCCAGCCGGGGCCGATGCTGACGGCCTTGACCGCGTTGATGCTCATGAGGGCCTGGGCGATCTTGGCGTCGATCTTGCGGTCCCAATGCACGTGCGAACCCAGGCCGATGGGCACGTTCTCGGCGATCACCTCGACGGTGCCGCCAACCGTATCGCCGACCTCGCGCGCGGCGTCCACCTCGGCCATCATCAGGTCGGCGGCGGCGGAGTCCGCGCAATGCACCGGTGATTCCTCGACCTCATCCCAGTCGATGGCGTCGTGTTCCGGCGGGTTGGCATGGACCTTCCCGATGGAGATCACGTGGCTGTGCAGTACGATCCCGAACTCCTCCAGCAGACGCATCGCCACCGCGCCGGCCGCTACCCGGCCGGCGGTCTCGCGGGCCGAGGCGCGTTCCAGCGAATTGCGCACGTCGTGGAAGCCATACTTCATCGCGCCGGGGAGGTCGGCGTGTCCCGGGCGGATGCGGGTAACCCGGGCGTTGCGTCCCTCTTGCGATGGGTTCTCGATGTATTCCACGGCCATGGCGTCCTGCCAGTTGACCCAGTCGCGGTTCTCCAGCAGCATCCCGATTGGACTTCCCAGGGTGTACCCGTGGCGCACGCCGGTCTGAATGTGGGCGTGGTCGCGCTCGATCTGCTGACGGCCCCCGCGCCCGTAGCCCCGTTGGCGACGGCCCAGATGGTGGGCGATATATTCCTCATCCAGCGACAGGTAGGCAGGCACGCCCTCCACGATTATCATCAAGCCCTGTCCGTGCGACTCGCCGGCCGTGAACCACCTAATCATCGGGATCGTTACTCCTATGGCGATGTGGGCATCCGGGACACCTAGGCCCGGCGATTCTGGCCACCGGAATTGCGTTTTGGCTTAAGCGGCGGCTTCGCGTTGGCGCATCGCCGCCAACGCCGCATCCATCATGACTCCAACCGGAGCCGGCCGTTCGAGCCAGATTTCAAAGGACGCCGCCCCCTGGTACACCAGCATGGAAATTCCGCCCAAGGTTTTTGCTCCAGCCCGTTCAGCCGCCCTCAGCAAAGGGGTCAGCATCGGATTATACACGAGGTCGTAAACCAGGGCGGTCGCCGGGATTTCCTCGTCGCGCAGTGGGGAGGCGTTTTCATCCGGCCCGTGCCGCATGCCCAGCGAAGTGCAATTTACGATCAGGTCTGCCACACGCGCCGCTTCTCCCGCCACGGGCGACGGCAGTGGGGTGGCCTGAGCAGAGACCCCACGGGCTTTGGCAAGATCTGCCAGCGTTTGGGCGCGGATCAAGGTTCGGTTCGCAATTGCCAACGAACCTATGTCGGCACGCAGCAAAGCCTGCACCACGCCGCGGGCTGAGCCGCCGGCGCCCAGTATCAACGCATTTTTCCCAGCCGGTTCAAACTCTCCGGATTCGCGGAGGGCCCGTAGGAATCCGTAGCCGTCGGTGTTGTAGCCCACCAGATGACCCGAACGGTTGACTATGGTGTTCACCGCGCCCGCTTCGGCCGCCCACTCGTCGATCTCGTCCAGGAACGGCATCACCGCTTCCTTATGGGGGACGGTCACGTTGATGCCGTTGGCCCCATCGGAGCGGAGAGAGTCTACGAATGCTCCAACCTCGGCCGGGTCAACCTCGTACGCGCGGTATTCCGCTCCGATGCTGAGATTATCCAGCGCCGCCTGCTGGAACACCGGCGAAATCGAATGGCCGATGGGGTAGCCGATGATGCCCAGCGCGGAACTGATCGTCATGTTGTCGGAGTCCTACCCTACGGGCTCAAGTTCCTGATTACCCGGCAACCTCGGGAGGTGATCGGCGTGTCCTGGTTGGTGTCGTTGCCGGCCACGAACAGGTCAAACCGCAAATCGAAATTGGTGATGGTGAGAACGTACTCTCCGTCCTCGTTGGTTTGCGTTTCGACTATGATGTCTCCGATCTGACTGCGCGCGAACACGGGAATCCCCGCCGGCGCGAGAGAGTTTCCGAATTTAACGGTTCCCGCGATGATACACGGCGGTCCACTGGATTGCTCTGGCAGGGGAGTCGGCGTATGGGTGGGAACCGGCGTGTTGGTAGGAGCGGGAGTGGCCGTGGGCTCCGCCGGGACGGGTGTGGCGGTGGGTGTCGGCGCAGGGACGGCCGTGGGCGGAGCAGCGGCCGCAATGGCGGCGGCGACGGTGGCGGCGATGTTGGGTGTCGGTTCCGGCGTCGGCTCAGGGGTTTCGGTCGGTTCAGGTGTCGGAGTCTCCGTTGGGGTCGCAGCCTGGACCGCAGCGTCAATGGTGGCCTGGATGTCCGCAGTCGGTTCCGGCTCAGGCTCATCTCCACCACAAGCCGCTACAGCGCCCAACATCAAAACGATAGCCAAGCCTAGCACAACAAGTCGGATCATCGAACGTCTCATCTATGGGCTCCTCTTAATGGCAACAGTTCTTTGTAGTTCCAAACGATGCCAAAGTTTCGCCCGACGTGCTTCGTATCCAGCGTGCGGATTATGGCAATCTTGCGTTAGGCCGCTAATTGCGCGATGATTTCCTCAATGCGCTGTCTTTGTTCAGACAGGCCATGCAGCCTTTCGCGTTCTTTTTCCACCACCTCGGGACGAGCTTTCGACACGAAGTTGTCGTTGGAAAGTAACTGCTGCACTCTCGCCTCGTTGCGACGGGTTTCCTCCAGCTCTTTACTCAACCGTTCGGATTCAGCATCCAGATTCACGATGCCGGCCAGCGGGAGGCGTACCACCAACGGGTTCACCACCAGGCTGACGCCGGCCGCGCTATCCGTTTCTGCGGCGCTGACGACATCGAGAGGTTCTACCCGCGCCAGCACGCGGATCGCTTCTCGTTCCTGTTCTACGACGGTTTGCATGCCGTTGGTTTCAATTGCGGCTTCCAGTTTTTGACCGGCGGGAATCCTGAACTGCGCCCGCATGTTGCGCACGGCCCGAATGGTCTGCATGACCACGTCCATTTCTGATTCGGCATCCGGAGCGGAACGGACGGTATCGGCCTGGGGGTATTCGGAGATCATGATCGACGATGACAACCCATTCGCCGGAGCCGGTACGCGGGCCACCAGGTTTTGCCAGATTTCCTCCGTCACGAAGGGCATGAAAGGGTGCAGGAGGCGCAGCGACCTTTCGAGCACGTGGACCAGCGTCACCGCCGCGGTGGCATCACCCTCCCGCAGCCGGATTTTCGCCATCTCGATGTACCAGTCGCAGAAATCATTCCAAACGAAATCGTAGAGTCGTTGCTGCGCCTCACCCAGTTCGAACTCCGCGAGGCATGCGTTCACGGCCACGGTCAACGCGTCCATGCGCCCGATGATCCAACGGTCCTCCCGATGCTGGGGCGTAATCGAGTCGTGCCAGCCGGCCAGATCATCCCTGCCTTCCACCGCCGTTATCACGAAGCGGGCGGCGTTCCATATCTTGTTGGCGAAATTGCGGGCCGACTCCAGCTTGTCGTTGCTGAGGCGGAGGTTGTTGCCCGGGGCGGTGCCCGTGGTCAATGCGAAACGCAGAGCGTCGGTGCCGTACTGTTCCAGCAGGTCCAGCGGGTCCAGGGTGTTGCCCCTGGTCTTGCTCATCTTCTGGCCCTCGGCGTCCAGCACCATGCCGTGCAGGTACACCGAGCGGAACGGCACGTCCCCGGTGTTCTCTATGCCCAGCATGATCATCCGGGCCACCCAGAAGAACAGGATGTCGTAGCCCGTTTCCAGGACGGAGTTGGGGTAGAAATGGGACAGGTCGTCCGATTCCCCATCGGGCCAGCCCAGGGTGGAATGGGGCCACAACCCGCTGCTGAACCAGGTGTCCAGCACGTCGCTCTCCTGCTCGATGTTGGTGCTGCCGCACCCTGGGCACGCTGTGGGGTCCTCGATGTGCGCCGCATAGGCTCCACAGTTCCCGCAATACCAGACCGGGATGCGGTGGCCCCACCACAACTGCCGACTGATGCACCAGTCCCGTATGTTTTCCAGCCAGTTGAGATACACCCGGGCGAACCGTTCCGGCACGATCTCGATGTCGCCATTGACCACGGCGGCATGGGCCTTCCCTGCGATGCTGTTGGGGTCGGTGTGCCGGCCGACGTTCAGGAACCACTGCAGGCTGATCAGCGGCTCGACGACCTCGCTGCACCGTTGGCATTGGCCCACCGAATGGTGATAGTCCTCCACTCGTTCCAGCAGACCCAGTTGCTCCAATTCCTCGGCGACGGCCGCCCTGGCGGCGAACCGCTCCATACCGGCATATTTTGGCCCAGCGTCGGCGGTCATGTTGCCGTCGAACCCGATCACGTTGACGATGGACAGGCCGTGGCGTTCGCCGATCTCAAAGTCCACCACGTCGTGGCCGGGAGTAACTTTCAGAGCGCCGGTGCCGAACTCCATCTCGATGGCGGTGTCGCCGACCACGGGAATCTCTCGACCCACGATGGGGAGCACGACCATCTGGCCGACTTTGCCGCTATAGCGCTCGTCGTCGGGATGAACCGCCACGCCGGTATCGCCCAGCATGGACTCCGGCCGGGTGGTGGCAACCGTAACGAAGTCGTCGGGGTCATCTGCCAGGGGGTATCGAATGTAGTAAAGCTTTCCGTCCCGTTCCTCGTAGTCCACTTCCAGGTCGGACAACGCGGTGGCGCACCTGGGGCACCAGTTGATGATGCGCTCGTGGCGGTAGATCAGGCCCTTCTCGAACAGGTCGACAAAGGTGGTGCGTACGGCCTTGGCCGGCCCGGGGTCCAGGGTGAACCTGAGGCGGGACCAGTCGCAGGACGCGCCAAGACGACGGTGCTGAGCGTCGATGGTGTTTCCATACCGATCCACCCATTGCCAGACCCGTGCCTCGAATGCCTCCCGGCCAAGGTCGTGGCGGTTGGTTCCCTCCTCGGCCAGGGAACGCTCAACGACCCATTGGGTGGCGATGCCGGCGTGATCCTTGCCGGGCAGCCACAGCGTCGGGTCGCCGCGCATGCGGTGCCAGCGCGTCAACGCGTCCTGTAAGCTGGCGGTGAGGGCGTGGCCCAAGTGCAACTCGCCGGTAACGTTGGGCGGTGGCATCACGATGCAGAAAGGCTGCTGGTCATTATCGACCTTGGGTACGAAGTAACCCGAGTCCCACCAGTTTTGATAGATGCGTTCTTCCACGGCCCCCGCGTCATAGGCCCGGGGAATCGAATTGGCAGGTTGAGTCATAGCGCCGTCCCAAAATCAACCACGGGCTTTGGCGTCATCGAGAATATTGCCGTGGTTTTGCGGTTACTAAAAATCGTTCAAAAAAGGTTAGCATCGTCTCCGTTCAATTGTCTATAAGCGTAAACTGGCGCGACACGATCATCGAACCCGTGAATCGCGGTTGCAATTTGAGACCGTTATAAGTATTATTAGGCAGGCGAATTGTAAGTTAAGCGACCTACGGCATAGTAGATAACTTTCCAGCAGCTGAAATCCAGCCGATTCGCCGGTAGTAAGATTAAGGAGCAACAGAACTGATGGTAGCCCAGGACCCGTACGCAGTCACCGATATGTCGGAACTCCCCGAATCGGCATTCTCGCCGAGGGAGTACCGCAGAGGCGATTTGGTGACCGGGGAAATAGTGCGCATTGATGAGGAAGGTATGGTCATCAGCGCCGGCCTCAAAACCGAAGGGATCGTCCCGCCACAAGAAATGAGGACGTTGACCGACGAGAAGCGTGAGCAAATGCTTCCGGGTACACGCGTGATGGTGATTCACGTCAACAACCGGGGCCCGGGCGGTATGGCAGTATTTTCCTACGACCAGGCTCAGGAGAAGCAGGTCTGGGAAGACCTGATCGATCTGCACCAGAAAGACTCCGAATTGGAGGCCAAAGTGGTGCAGCACAACAAGGGCGGACTGGTAGTCGACTGGAACGGCGTACGCGGATTCGTACCGTTCTCCCAGATGGCGCCCGTGCCCAAGGAAGGAAGGATCGAGCATCTGGACGCTCGAATTGGCGAGGATGCCAGGTTCAACATCCTGGAATTGGACTCCCAGAGAGAAAAGCTGGTCCTGACTGAACGCCGAATCTGGCGTCAGATTCGAAACGCCGCGAAGGAACGGCTCTTGGAAGAACTCCAGGAGGGCCAGATCGTTCAAGGTACCGTACGCTCCATGCGCGGATTCGGGGCCTTCGTTGATCTCGGCGACGCTGAGGGACTGGTTCCCATCTCCGAGCTTTCTTGGGCCATGGTCAAATCCCCAGAGGAAGTTGTCAGCATCGGCGACAACCTCACTTTGAAGGTTCTGCGGGTCGACCGGGAAAACAGCAAGATTTCGCTAAGCCTGAAGCGCACGCAGCCTGAGCCGTGGGACTCGGTGCCGGAACGCTACCACGTTGGCGACATCGTGGACGGCACGGTAACGCGCCTGATGGACTTCGGCGCTTTCGTCAAGCTGGAGGACTGGGTGGAGGGCTTGGTGCATATTTCGGAGCTTTCGGCGCGCCGCATGGAGCACCCCAAGGAAATCGTTTACCAGGGTCAGCTGATCAAGGTGCAAATCCTGAGCATTGACACAGAGCGCAAGCGCATGAGCCTCAGCTATCGGCGGGTTTACGGCCTCTAGACAAGAGTCGAATAATCCACTGCGAAAGTGAGGGGCGACTGAAGAGTCGCCCCTGACGTTTTCGTGACCGTGTTACGTCACGGTCGGCCCATCAGCGCCAATGGCGGATCGAAATCGGCTCCGACAAAATAATGGCTTCCATCCCCCTCACCCTCATCGTGGAGTTCCCGTAGCCGTTCCAGTCCGCGCCGGGTGTCGCTGGCAACTCGGGCGGGGTGCCACTTGCGCACACGACGCTTGAAAAGCCAGTAGGTGAATTCCTGCCAAACGTTCATAGGCATGGATTCCTGCGTGCTCTCCGACGCCGCGTCATTAACGCGCAGGAATTCTGCAATCAGATTGGTTTGAGTATCACCGTACAGATGGCGATACGCATCCTCGATCACGTCATCGCTGTCCTGGTAGCAACGCGCCAATCGACTTTTCCGAATCGATTCCTCGGCGACCAGTTGCAGGGCCTCCTCCACCACGATCCCAAACCTGAAATTGAGCAACGCCGTGTAGCGATAGGGTCCGATCAACTGACGCAACCGCTCTGCGCTCATGGGCTCGGGCCACCGCCCGTGAAACAACAGTGACTCCAACTCGAACGGCGGGATTGCATCGGGGATTTCAAGGCACAGCCGCTGCGCCAGGGTCAAGCCGTCCAACGCCTCGCCGCCGATCACGTAACGCCAGTTGCGCCCGGCGACGCTCTCGTGGGTCAGGCTCCATTGACCCATGGCTTGGAGCAGTGCGATGTGCCACGATTCATCCTTGCCGGCCCGGTGGCGCAACTCAACGATGACGCCGGTATGAAACGAATCGAGGGATCCTGAGGCTACGGCGCCGTCGTAAGGCAAGCCTTCCAGGTCGTGGACCGGAAACGAGATGTCCGTGATGGTCATGCCGCGGATCCGGCTCGCTGGCCGGCCACCATCGCATCGAACCGGGCCGCGCGCTCTGCCTTTGGCGTCCTCAGCCATCCCAGGAACTCGGACGCCGGATAGGCGTTCAGCACGTGTTCGGGCCCGCACCAGGCGCGACGCGCCACGGCCACGCCGTATCGCTGGTTGCTCAGGCTGTCGATGTGGTGCGAGTCGGTGTTGATAACCAGCGGCACGCCCAGTTCCCGAGCGCGGGCGGCGTGGGTGTCCTTGAGGTCCAGACGTTCCGGAGCGGCGTTGATCTCCATTGCGGTGCCGGTGTCCCGGGCGGTCTGCAAGAGGGCCTCAATGTCAAAGTCCACCGGGTCCCGTTGCCCTAGCAGGCGCGCGGAGGCGTGGCCGATGACGTTCACGTGGGGGTTCTCCATGGCGCGGGTGATGCGATTCGTCATTGTCACCCGGTCCTGGCTCATGGCGTTGTGGACTGAGGCAATCACCCAGTCCAGCATCCCCAGCACTTCGTCGGGGAAATCCATCGCTCCGTCGGCTCGAATGTCCACTTCGGACCCGCACAGGATGACCATGTCATAGCGGTCCTGCAGCGCCTTCAGTATTTCGATCTGGCGAGCCAAGCGGTCAGGCGTCAGGCCGTTGGCGACGCCGAGACCTTGCGAGTGGTCGGTCAGCGCCATGTACTCGTAGCCCATTCCTGCCACGGCCGCCACCATCTCTTCCAGCGGGAACTTGCCGTCGCTCCAGTCGCTGTGCAGGTGGAGGTCTCCGCGCAGGTCGTCGACGGTGATGAGGTTGGGCAACTCCCCGTTGCGGGCCGCGTCCAACTCGTCCGCGCCGCGCCGCAGTTCGGGAGCAATCCAAGGCAAGCCGAGGCGGTCGTAGAAAGATTCCTCGTCGGGGAACTTCTCGGTAATTCCGCTTTCGATCACGGTGATGCCGTACTCGTTCAACGAAAGGCCCCGGCGGTTGGCGTAGTCCCGCAGCCGGATGTTGTGCTGCTGACTGCCGGTGAAATATTGGAGCATGGCCCCCAACGCATCCGGTTCGCCGATCCTCAGGTCAATCTGAATGCCGGGATCCACCACCACCGACGTCTTCGCGTCGCCCTGCACCAGGGTTTCCCGCACCGACGGCAAGGCGGCCAACGCTGGGCCCGTTTCGGCCGGGTCGTCGGATATGGCGATCAGATCCAGGTCGCCAATGGTCTCCTCCCAGCGGCGCAACGATCCCGCCGGCGTGATGCTCACCAGGCCGGGGCAAGCCTCGAACAGTTGCTCCGTGATGGCCGCGCAGGTTTCCGCCGCGATGCCCAGGGGCGTCCGGTCGGAGCGCATACGCTGGGCGTGGATGTGACGCAGGATATTCTCGGCCGAACGCTTTCCCATTCTGGGCAGTTGCGCCAGCCGGCCGTCCAGGGCGGCCTGTTCCAACTCCGCGACGGACGAAATGCCCAACTCATCCACGACTGCCTTGACGGTCTTCGGACCCATTCCGGGTACTTCCAGCAGCTCCAGCACGTTGGGCGGCAGTTCTTCTGCCAGACGGTCGTAGGCTGCGACGTGCCCGGTGGCGACGTATTCCTGCACCTTTTCGCTGATGGCTTTGCCGATGCCGGGGATTTTTCGCAGGTCCTCGCCGTTGGCGGCCGCGGTAGCCAACGACCAGGACAGTTGGTCGATGGTGTTGGCAGCCCGCTGGTAGGCGCGAATCTTGAAAACGGAGTCGCCCTTGATCTCCAACATGGCTGCCATGTTGTTGAACAGGGTAACGATGTCGTCGTTGCTGATCGGTGTAGTCATGGGATTACACGATAACATCGGCCGCCAAACGCGGGCAAGCGCGCCTGTCGCGCGGAATCGTCCGTATCGCGCACCCGGCGGCGTGGACATCATTTTGGCGGTTGGTTTAGGATGTACCCACCATGCGTTACCGTGTTTCGTCAGCGCCCGAATCGGCTCTGCCCTTGCCTGGCACCCTGGCTGACGTCGTAATTCCCGATGCGGGGAGAACGGCGGGCATCTTCCGTGACATCGTGCTGATCATTGCGGGCAGCCTGTTGGTCGCGCTGTTCGCACAGATCAAGATTCCCCTGGGGTTCACGCCGGTACCCATTACCGGGCAGACTTTCGCCGTGCTGGTCGTGGGCGCTCTGCTGGGCGGATGGCGCGGCGGCCTGGCGTTGGCGCTGTACACAATCGAGGGAGCCTTCCTGCCCTTCTTCGCGGGAGGCGCGTCGGGATGGTTCTGGCTGCTGCCCTCGGGCGGCTACATTGTCGGGTTCATTCCCGCCTCGGCGCTGGTCGGTTATCTCTGCCAGTGGGGCTGGAACCGGAGACCATGGGTGCTGCTGGCCATGCTCCTGGGCAACGCGGTGCTCTACGTCCCGGGCCTCATCCAGCTGAATTACTTCCTGCCTGCGGACGCTGCCAGCGCCTGGGGTTGCGCCGATGTGTGGCAGTGCGGCCTGCTCCCGTTCATCCCGGGCGATCTGGTCAAATTGATTGCCGCCAGCTTGGTGGTTCCGGCGGGATGGGTCCTGCTGGACTGGATGACCGGAGCGCCACGGAACCGCTGACGCCGCCGACGGCACGCAGGCGTAACTCTAGTCATTCCCCGTCATGGATATCTACTGGCTTGGACATGCCTCTTTTCGTCTCCGGTCCACCACGACCGGGATGTCCATCGTCACCGACCCGTACGCCGCCAACGCGGGCTTGGGCATGCAGATTGATCCGCGCCAGATCGTTGACATAATCGCGGTAACGGTCAGCCACGATGACGTAATGCACAACAACCCGGCGGATCTCAGCGGAGACCCCCGCGTTTTCGACACGCCCGGCGAGTACGAGTTTCAGGGCATCACCATTCGCGCGGTGATGACGGCCCTGCCAGAAGGCGCTCCCCGCAGCAGGCGCAACGTTGCGTACACCATCTCCATCGACGGCATCGGCATCTGTCACCTGGGAAACATCACTAAACCGCTTTCGGCCCAGCAGATCGACCTGATCGGACCCGCCGACGTGGTGCTCGCGCCGGCCGGTGGCGAGGAACACAGCCTGTTGTCCCATCGCGCCATCAATCAGACGGCACAACAACTGGATGCCCGCTGGCTGGTTCCCATGCATTACCGCGCGCCCGGAGAGTCATCGGAAATCCAACCGGCGGATCCCGCGGCGTTCCTGCGTGAACTGGGCGTGGCCGACGGCTCATTGCAGCCCCAGGGACGCATGCAGGTCACCCGAAACAACCTGCCTCCATCCTTGCAGGTAGGACTGCTCACGCCGCAAATCCGGTCTCGGTAATCGTCCCCCACGCGGTCCTGTTGATGCTCCCGTAACTACCCGACAGCGCGGTGTTCGTTAGTAGGTCGTTTGATGCCAGCCGCCAGCGACATCGCCATCAGGCCGATGCTGCCGGAGGACTGGCCGCCCGTGCAGCGCATCTACGCGGAGGGTATCGCCACGGGCAACGCCACATTCGAGACCGACGTTCCCGACTGGCAAACGTGGGACGGGAACCATCGCTCCGAATGTCGCTTGGTGGCACGGATTGGGGATTCCGTCGTCGCATTCGCCGCCCTCTCTCCCGTCTCCGCTCGAGCATGCTACGCCGGCGTCGCGGAGCACAGCATCTACGTTGACGAAGCTTACCGCGGCAAGGGCATCGGCAAACTGCTGCTGGCCGCGTTCGTGGCGGAGTCCGAGGCGTCCGGATTCTGGACGTTGCAGAGCAGCATATTCCCCGAAAACCTGTCGAGCATAGCCATCCATCTGGCCTGCGGTTTTCGCATCATGGGGCGACGCAAACGCGTGGCGATGCTACACGGTGTCTGGCGTGATACGGTGATTGTGGAGCGGCGCAGCGGGATGGTGGGCGTTTAGTGGGATGGTGGGCGTTTAGCCGTTAAGAGATATTCTGAATTTAGTGGGCAGCATCTCGAAGTGTCGTGCGGCTCCAGTCGAGACTCGAACGCTGTGATATAGTTCGGTCGTTGTTACATCATGGAGGTAACGGGCCATGGCGTACGAACCGACCACCAGATCGGGGCTGTGGCTTCGCAGGACGGCCCCATTTCTCAGACCTTCATCCTCACAGGGCCAAGATCGCGCCAATAACCTGCTCGCGGCGGGCTGTATGCTCGCGACCGCATTGGTTTGGTCTTTGGCTCCGGTTGGACTCGTCGTCTCTGATCTTGATATACCCGGAGTATCTGACCTCCTTGGCCTCAGCGGCGACTCCGGCGGAGCCAGCGACCGCGTTGGCTACAAGAATCCGTTCTCTTTCAATGCCGGATGGAGGATGGGTGGAGTAGTTGGATGTCTGCTGTTTTTGATCTTACGCTACCACCGGTTGATTGCGCATTTGTTCACGACGGGTGGCTCAGAAGCGCGTGGACAGATCACTGCTTCAATAGGTCTGGGCTTGCGGGCTCATGACGGGAGCGGCCGCAATTTCGGGGGTTGGGCTATTTTATATGGTGTCCTCGGTAAATTCGACTACGTGGTTCTCGCCTTTGCTGTAGGGTACGCAACGGTTATATCTCTGCCTATCGTAACCATCATATACACGGTGTGGCCAATTATATTCATCGTCACCATGGCTGTGATCTATAAGAGTGATGACGACTATAAGCGGGATAGCGGCTGGACCGCTTTGATGGTGCTGCTGTGTTTCGTTGGGTTTGCGTTCGCTGGTTGGCATTATATTCAAGCTGCCTATCTTCAATTTTATATTGGTATTGGGGTGGCTTTCCTGGCAGCCTTTTTAGTAGGTTCTCACCATGCCACGATGCACAAATGGGCCGATAGTTTAGGAAACAGACTGGAAAATACCGAGCTGTCTGACCGTTATTCAGATAAACAACTGGATATATTCGCAACCGTATCTGCTCTCTTGCTGACTCAACTCATTTGCGCAATTATCAGTTTCATGGTCGGCATGAGACTAGGCGAGAATTCCGATCTTCTGTTGCTTTGGTTTGTTGGAGGATTTTTGTCTGCCGGCGTGGGAGATATACTATTTCGCACCGCTAATGTCATCAGCAACAACTTGGGTGTGAACGCTATCATATATGTTATGCCCATTTTCGCATTGGCGTTGCTCGCTATATTCTTCCCGGACTTTGGGATTAAGCAGACGGATTATTTCATCGTTGGCGTGTTGATTATCATCGTGTCTAACCTTTTCATTAACTCCGAGGCGGAGCTCCACTGGGGTTTCCGCGGTTTGATTTTTACCTTGGGGATATGTGGGACTTTTGTATATTTCCGGGACGGTATCTTTTTGTTTATCGGACTGGACCAGTGGCACTGGGGGGTAGTTGAATACTTTGGCGTGGTTGGTATGGCTGCAACCGTTTTCACGTTGCTGCTGGCTTTTCGCATCGGGCGGATAGTCGCTCGGAGCGATGCCGAGGAAAACCGGCTTTTCGCGGCGTTCAGAAAACTGCATTTCCTCTCCAGGCGCGGCGTGATCGACCCAGGCATCCTTGCTTGCGTCCTGAGAATCGACGAAACTAACGACGCCCGATCCCTCAAACAAGCCTATGAGCAGGCCCGCACTTATATCAGGAGAGTGTATCAGGAGAAAAATCAGGTTGAGATGGCGGATGGGCCGTCGTTCATTGAAGCGCAACCCGACCCTCCATCTGCCCCGACGCCGGTTGAGGGTGGGGACTGGCAGATGCTCGTTGACGCTGAAGCCGACCTGGACGCTCTGGTTCGCTCCAGGCAATCGGCCATCGTCCTGGGCGAACTCTTCTCCCTGATCATCTTCGGTGGTATTACCATATTCCTGGTACTGTTCTCCCGTCCCCAGGAAACCGAGGGCTGGCCCAATTTCTTGATTGACCTTTTCGCCATGCTGATTGCTCCGGTTATAGTTTTCCTGATGGTCAACATCCGAGATTTGCACAACGAGCGCGGCCAGAAGTGGCTGGAACATATACAAGATGAGAACGAAGATTACGCAGTGCGCCTGCCACACGCGGAAGGCAGGAGGGCCGATCAGTGGCTGGCTGTAATCCTGGGCACAGGGATCGTCGTAACCTACATGGGACTCCTGGGCAACAAGTGGCTGGGCTGGTTTAGCTGATCGGTTCGCCAAATCGAGAATCATCCCGCACGCCAAACCGGAACCGACCGCGAAACTCCGGTTCCGCCTTTTGTTCCCCTTGTCAGAGAGGTTTGACTCTTTCATTCGTTATTTGGAAAGCGATGGGTCATGGGCCTGTAACTCGCCGAGCCCGCGGTTCGTCCCAACGCTCCCCCGGTAATACTCCATCGCTTGTCGGCGAGCTTTCGGTTCTCCCAGGTTGGCGAGGCATTTCCCGCCTGGAGTCTCTCGGCGCAGCCTCAAAATCTCAGCCTTCCGTCCGGTTGCGAGCCATGCCCCGCATGTTAGAATTGCGCATTCCCTCGGAACCTGTGACCAACCAAGGAGGCTCCCAATGGCCGCTCCGGCGCGTATGAAATTCGGTGTGTTCATGGCTCCGTTCCACCGGGTCGGCGAGAACCCGACCCTGGCGCTGGAACGCGACCTCGAACTGCTCCAATGGCTCGACCACCTAGGCTTCGACGAGGCCTGGATCGGCGAGCACCACAGCGCCGGCTGGGAGACCATCGCGTCCCCAGAGGTGTTCATGGCCACCGCCGCCGAGCGCACGCGCAACCTGCGCCTGGGCACCGGTGTGGTCAGCCTCCCCTACCACCACCCGTACATGGTCGCCAACCGCATGGTGCTCCTCGACCACCTCACCCGCGGCCGCGTGATGCTGGGCGTGGGACCCGGAGCGTTGGCCTCCGACGCCTACATGCTCGGCATCGACCCGGCCCGTCAGCGTGAGATGATGGACGAGTCCCTGGGCGCCATCAAGCGCCTGATGGACAGCCCTGAGCCCTACACCTACACGTCGGACTGGTTCGAACTCCACGACGCCCACCTCCAGTTGCGGCCGTACCAGCAGCCGTTCCCGCTGGTCGTCGCCTCAGTGCAGTCGCCGGCCGGCGTTACCACCGCCGGCAAGTATGGCGCCGGCGTCATCTCCCTCAGTGTCCCGCGCGACATGGTGCGCTCCACCAGCCTCAAGGACCAATGGGCCATCGCAGAGGAGACCGCCGCCGAACACGGCCAGACGGTCAAGCGGTCAGAGTGGCGGCTGTCCGTGGGCGTCCACCTGGCCGAGTCGAAGAAGGAAGCTCAGGAGGACATCCGCGAGGGTTCTGCCCGCGTCGTCACCGAGTATTTCGGCAACACCCTGGGCCACGAGGTGCCCGACGTGCCCCGCAACCAGATCGTGGACTTCATGACCGACAATAAGCAGTGGATCGTGGGCACGCCCGACGACTGCATCCAGCGCATCAACGAGCTGCAGGAACTTTCTGGCGGATTCGGCGGCATGCTGGTCCGCGTCGAGGACTGGGCGCCTCGCGACAAGCTCCATCGATCCTACGAACTGATGGCGCGCTACGTCATGCCCCAGTTCCAGGGCACCCTGACCGGCATCCAGACCTCCCAGCAATGGGCGTCGGATCTGCGCGACACGTTGCAGGTCAACCGTCGCGCCGGCTTGGAACGGGCCTCCCAGGCTTACGCGGAAAGCCGCCAGGGCCGCTGAGCGGAGCATCCAACCTGATTGGGGCGGGTCCAAAAACCCGCCCTTTTGCATATCCCGATGCCGCTGTTGCGCGGCAGGATAATCGCTATAATGCAGTTGTAACACACAATATTGAGACTTGAAGCAGCGCTCGGAGAGGGAGATCGGTCATGCGCAAGACTAAGATAATCGCCACTATTGGACCGGCCTCCCGGTCTCCGGAAACGCTGGACCGGCTGGTCGCCGCCGGCATGGATGTGGCCCGGCTCAACTTTTCCCACGGCACCCTGGAGGAGCATGCGGAGGTCATCGCCAACGTTCGCGCCGCATCCGACCGGCACAATCGCCCTGTTGCGGTGCTGCAGGACCTGGGCGGCAACAAGTTCCGCCTGGGCCACATGGCGGAGGCCATCCAGCTCAACTTCGGCGACCGCATCTCCATAGTCAACGATTCCAGCTCCGAGGCCCCCGACCGACTGCCGTTCCCGGAGCCGTCGATCCTCGCCAACCTTCGACCCGGCCACCTGGTGTACCTGTCCGACGGCACCGTATGCCTCGAAGTCCTGGAGGTTGGCGACGACCTGGAGATCAAGACCCAGGTGCGCAACGGCGGGAACCTCTCGTCCTTCAAGGGCGTCAACCTGCCCGACGTTCCCATCGACATGCCCGTCATCACCGAAAGCGACAAGATCGCGTTGCAGTTCGGCGTGGAGCAGGAGGTGGACTGGGTTGCGCTGTCTTTCGTCCGCTCCGGCGAGGACGTGCGCTACGCTCGCGCCTACCTGAACCAGTTGAACAGCCAGGCTCCCGTGATGGCAAAGCTCGAGCGACGCGAGTGCATCCAGAACCTGGACGACATCCTGATCGAGGTTGACGGAATCATGGTGGCCCGCGGCGACCTGGGCGTCGAGATGCCCATGGAGGAGGTGCCGGTCATCCAGAAGGACATGGTCACCCGCGCTAACCGGGCCGGCCGCATCTCCTCCGTTGCCACCCAGATGCTCCGCTCCATGGTCAACTCACCCACGCCCACCCGTGCGGAAGTTTCGGACATCGCCAACGCCGTGCTGGACGGCTGCGATTCGATCCTGCTGTCCGACGAGATCGCGGTGGGCGCCTACCCGGTGGAGGCCGTGCGGATCGCCGACGCCGCCATCGTCCAGGCCGAAACCATGTACGACTACTACACCGAGTTTCCCCAGTCCAACCAGACCCAGGCGGTGACCTGGGGCGCGAATCAGCTGACCAAGTCGCTGAACGCCAAGCCCATCGTGATCACCAGCACGGGCCGGGCTGCGTTTGAGATGGCCCGCTTCCGCCCGGAGAACGACATCCTGGTCTTCTCCCACGACGCGGCCGTACAGCGTCGGGTCTGCATGGCGTGGGGTCTCAATCCCAAGGGCGTCATACCCGCCGAGCCCGATGTCGCCAAGCTGGTCACCATGCTGGTGGACGCCGCAATGGCCACGGGCATGGTGTCCGAGCGCGACGTGGTAACCCTGGTCCACGGCTTCATGACCGGGGTTACGGGCACCACCAACACCATCCAGGTGCTCAACATCCAGGAATACCTGAACCACATCGGCCGCAACGCCGTGGCCCACGCGGCCCCCGAGGTTGTCTAGCTCAGCGACCGGTTCCCCATCGATTCCGGCGCGCGCAGTTGTCTAGCGCGCGCCGTATTGCTACAATAAATGACACGCACCGGCGTGGTGTAGTGGTAGCGCATCGGTCTCCAAAACCGAAGGTGTGGGTTCGATTCCTTCCGCCGGTGCCAAATCGATTATCTGAACGGCTCTCAAGCGGGAGCCGTTTTTTACGCTCAACTCGGTTGTTACGGTTGCCATTGTGGGTCGATAGGTCCACCAAGACTGACACGCCACATTATAAAGTCTGCCATTTTATGATCTAGAGACGCTGGGACTGATTGACGTAACGGTGGATCTGAGAACGCTTGGATACAAAACCGTTTTCTCGTTGTTGGTACCCGCAATCACCAAGAACTTTGCCAATGGTGGATCCCGAGACATCGGAACTTCGTCGAAGTTAGGAAAAGAACGTTGGTTATACAGAACATCGCTCCGCCGGCTGAGGTAACATCCAGTGTTCTCTGGTTAGGGACAGGTTCTTCGCCCGCAAACGCGGAGCCCATAGGCAGCGGGACGGTGATTGACGTCGACGGACAGGAATACATCACTACCGCCTATCACGTTTTCGAGCGTGAAAATCGGCCGTTGGTGCGTCGAGATAACCAGTGGAAATTCAGTAACGCTGAAGTAGTGGCCTTCGACGAGTTGTTAGACGTAGCGGTGTTGAGATGTCCAGCAAAGTTACGTCCCGATTATCTCACCAGCGCTTTAACTCAAGGTATCGCTGGGTTGGCTCTTGGAACGCCTGGCTTAGCGCTCGGTTTTCCCGACATAGTGGATGTCGGCAGAAACGTGCACGTTTTGGAGCATATATCAGAAATAAACGGCCATCCCGTACCATTCCCAACTCTGGCACTGTTTTATGTCGGCCAATCAGGGTTTGTCGGGCAGCAAGGTGAGTTATATTGCTCGGGTTACACAAACGCCGGCTACTCTGGCGGAGCACTCGCCTTTCCCATAAACGGAACAAGCAACTGGACGCTGGCCGGTATGATTTCTGGGTACCCAAGGTTATGGAGGCCCGTTCAGTTTCCGCAAGGGTCCATCCTCGAATCCGAAGGGATTGCTAAATCGCAGGAACACATGGGGCTCATCAAAGCAGTAACTATGAACCACATCGAGGCAATCGTACGTGAAGGAAGGCAGCGAGCAAAGTAGTCACCCTGATAGGGTAATCGGAGATAGAGGCCCTTGGGCGTGGCTACGATGTCGGAGACCCAGAACGGGTCGCAGGTAAGCGCAGACGACGTTATGACCTAAATCTACACCGTCTGGAGCCTCTCTGTCACAAGGTCTGTAAATCAATGGGCATTTTACGTCTCCACCGCCTGATGCCTCATTTCCGCGAAAACTCTTCAGTTCGCCTCGCCTTGGGCCTGCGTTAGTCGCGGCATATGCACGACCTTGTACTGGATCGCCACAATGACTGCGGACTGCTTAACTAACCTTATTGTGTACGGTCTTGGCGCTTGGCAACCCCCAAATTTGTGCCTTCTCCAACCCCACCCGCGCCGGATATGATGCGGTAGTTGCAAGAGCGTTGGATCGTCTGCTTTAGCGGGGATTTGAATTCTTTTGGAGCGCGCGCTAGAGCGTAGCCCCGACGCCATCCGGCCTTCTTAGCGGCAGCACCGCGATTATCGCCGCCGTGATCAGCGTCAAGACCCCCGCGTAGTAGTACACCACTCCGTAGCCGCCGGTGTATTCGATCAACGCCGAGGCGAGGAACGGCGACCCGATGCCGATCACGCCGTTGATCCCGAACAGCAGGCCTATGGACGTCGCCTCCCGGCCCTGACCCGCGTAGTCCAGCACCGTGGCCTGGATGATCTGGTGCAGCGCGAAGCTGAACAGCCCCAACCCCGCCATCACCGGGATCAATAACCAGGTGCCGCCCACGCTCACCACCGCCAGGGACAGCAGCGCTGCAACTAGGAAACCGGGCGCCATCACCGCCTTCCGGCCGAATTTATCCGACATCCAGCCCAGCACCGGCGCGGATACGATCCCCATTCCGGTCATCAGCGCATAGTGGACCCCGGCCTCAAGGGTGCTCATGCCCAGCGTTTCCCGCAGGTAGAACGGCGTCCAGTTGAACAGCGCGTTCAACCCGATGCCCCGCAGTAGCGCCGCCAGGATCAGGCCCATCACCACGCGGTGCTTCAGCATCCCTGCCGCGTACATGAACCGCGTCGCCAGGTCCCCGCCTTGCGTCGTCCCCTCTCCGCGTCCCAACCCGCGCAGCGACCACCACACCAGCATCGCCATAAAGATCGCCATCCCGGCGTAGATGAAGAACACGTGCCGCCAGGTGAGGAACCCCGCCGTGAGCAACGCTCCAGCCACCACCGGACCCGTGACGTTGCCTAGGTTCGACCCGAAGCCGCTCATGGATATCGCGAAGCCCCGGCGGTCCGGGAACCGCTGCGAGATCGCCGCCGTCGAGGGCAGGTGCCACAGCGAGCCGGGCACCGACACGAACAGCACGATCAACGCCACTACCACGAAGTTGGGCGAGCCGCCCATGGCCGCGTAGGTAACCGCGTGCCCCAGCATGCACGCCGTGAGGATCAGCCCCCAGTACGATTTCAGGGCGTCGGTCAGGGGTCCCCCGCCCAGGCTGATCGCGCTCGACCCCGTCTGCCGCACCGCGAACAGCGTCGCCGTCATGAAGTTGGTCAACCCCATCGCTGCCGCGATCTCGGTGATCAGCAGCGGCAGACCCTGGTCGAACATGTGGGACAGGCCGTGTCCCACTGAAAGGCTGCCCAGCACGAACGCCCGGTTGTTTTTCAATCCAGGCGCTTCGGGCGCGGCCGGCGTGGCAGCTTGCACTAGCGGTTGTCCTTCGATTCAGGGAAAAACACAGTGCGCTGATTGTAACCACGCGCCCCGGCATGGGCAAGCGAATGGAGACACTGGTCACCCGTTGCCGTCTCGCCAGCGGCGGATGCGGACAGGGCAATCGCATTTCAATTGTGGCCCTTGGATAAGGCTCTCCCGGCCACCGTCATACCGGCGAAAGCCGGTATCCAGTGCCTGAAATCGGCAGTTTCGTGGTCGCTCGCTTTATTCGGCAGCCTCTGGACTCCGGCACACCGCAGGCGCATCTTCGACTTGCGCCGGAGTCACGGGCATCTAAATTCCAAATGCGATTGCCCTGCAGATGCGGAGACGTCGCCCTCGGATTCCTGACACTCGCTGCTCGCCACAACGGAATATCGACACTTGCCGCGAGTCGGTGGTGCGTCTGGCCACTACTTTCGGGCGTATTATTGGTAGCGGATGTGGTGCGGGTTGGAAGCATTTGCCAGCGCCACAGGCCAGGAGGCTTGTTTTGAGTGTCGTCCGCAAAACAATCGGAATAGGTATTCACGCGCTGTTATTCCTGGCGGCGATGGTGATCTTCTACTTCGGCCTCGGCGTCGGTTTGGCATTCAACCCGACGTTGGGCACGCTGCTCTGGGTCGCAGCCTTTGCCGTGGCCGGCGTCAACATATTCTGGATCATGCGCAAGCCGCTGTGGAAATAGATTGGCTTCGCGGTACAGTTGGCGAGGATGTTTGTCTGCGTTTGACACGCCCGGACGATTTGGCTACCGTTCTACCGCATAATACGTACCCTGCGCTGCTAAGGAGTTCAACGAATATGGTCTCCCGTGGATTTTTCGGACGGCGTCGCGAGGCGCCACCACGCCCCATCCCACCCGGCCAGTACCTGGAGCGCGGGTTTCCAGTGCTCACCGCCGGCCCAACTCAGCGCGTCCCGCTGGACCAATGGACGTTCACCCTGGTCGGCGTGGATGGCGAACCCCTGGGCGAGTGGAGCTGGGAGCAGTTCCGCGCTCTGCCGGAGACCGAAATCTTCACCGACATCCACTGCGTGACCAAGTGGAGCAAGCTGGACACCACCTGGAAAGGCGTGACCATCGACGACCTGCTCATCGCCGCCGGCGTCAGCGATCCCGCTCCCTACCTGATGGCTTTCTCCTACGGCGGCTACACCACCAACGTGCCCACCTGGGACGTCGTCGAGGGTCGAGGCATGGTCGCCTTTGAGTTCGACGGCCAACCCATCGCGCCCGAGCACGGCGGGCCCGCCCGACTGGTGATCCCGCACCTGTACTTCTGGAAGTCGGCAAAGTGGCTGCGCGGTATCCGCTTCATGCCGCAGGATCAACCGGGCTTTTGGGAGCAATACGGCTACCACATGTACGGCGACCCCTGGAAAGAACAGCGCTACTGGGGCGACTAATCCCTCGCGTCATTCCGGCGAAAGTCGTAGATGTGCCTCTGGCGTGCTGGAATCCAGAAGCGGCGTTCTGAGATGCATCAAGATGCCATACACACCGGGGCAGGTTTCACACCTGCCCCTGCTCTTACACCTTGGCAGACCGCCTTGGTAGAGCGCGTTACCGTGGAAACCTACCGCGCCCGGACGTTCACGCTGCGCCTCAACGAACCACGCTCGTTCCTGGCCGGCCAGCACTACGACGTCCGACTCACCGCGCCCGACGGCTACCAGGCCCAGCGTTCCTATTCAATCGCCTCGGCCCCATCCGACCCGTTGGGCATGATTGATCTCACCGTCGAACTGATCCCTGACGGCGAGGTGTCGCCATATTTTCACGAGGTGGTGGAGCCCGGCGATGCGCTGGAGGTGCGCGGACCCATCGGCGGGCCGTTCACATGGACACCCGAGATGGGCGGGCCGCTGCTGCTGATCGCCGGCGGTTCTGGAATAGTGCCATTGCGCTCCATCTTGGCGCATCGAGAAACCGTCGCGCCTTCTTTGCCAACGCTGCTCCTGTACTCCGCCCGCTCCCAGGAGGACATAATCTATCGGGGGTGGCTTGACTCGGTGTGCCAACGTGCATCGGCGACCGAGGTGCGATACACCCTCACCCGTCGCCACCCGGCAGGTTGGACGGGATACCAACGGCGCGTCGATGCCTCCATGCTGTCGGATTGTCTCGCCACGCTACCGGACTCTCGGCAGGGCGGCGAGTCTGAGCATGGCCCATTGTGCTACGTCTGCGGCCCCACTGGGTTCGTCGAATCTGTCGCCGACGCCCTGCTCTCAATCGGCGTTCCCGAACCCGTAATCAGGACGGAACGCTTCGGCCCCACGTCCTGAGGCCGCTAGAATCCGGTTGCCAAACCCGCCAGCCACTGTGCCGCCGGCAGCACTGTCGCCCACAATATCCCCGGTCGTAGCACAAAGTCGGCCGCTATCAGCGCCACCAGCAGGATTGGCGCGAACCGCTGGAACCTGCGGTGGGTTTCTCCCGCGCCTTCCGGCAGGAAAACCGCCAGCACCCGATACCCAGACAGCGGCGACAGCGGCAGCAGTTGGAACACCGCATGCAGCAGGTTGTAGATGATCAGCAGGCCGACCACGTCGGAGATGCCCGGCCGCAACCCGCCCGTCATCACCAGGGTCAGGCTGTCCGGCGATGGGAATGTCCACGACAGCCAACCCGCCTTGACCGGCGCGGCCAGCAGGAACGCCACGGTGATGTTGCCCAGCGGTCCCGCCGCCGCAATCGCCACTGAAGGCCAGCGGCCCTGGCGTCCCGGTTCGCCCGGCAGCGGCCTTCCCCACCCAAGGCCGGACACCGTTGCCACCGCGAGGCCCACCGCGTCCAGGTTTCGCAGCGGGTTGCCGCTAAGTCGGCCCTGGGCTCTCGGCGCCGGGTCTCCGAACACCGTCGCCACCACGGCTTGGAACCAGCCGCTCACCCACATCGCCACGCCTGCGGATATGAGGCACAGCACCGCCAGCCTCAGGAAGGCGGCAACGTCGTCGGGGAGCAGATTCGCGGACGAGATCAGCATGGCGGCTGCATATTCTACGCCACCTCTCCAGAAAACAAGGGCGGGTTTCTATCCCGCCCAATAGCAATTTTGGAGTGTTTGTGAGGCGATGTGTTACTGCAACACCGCCGCCAGGTCCGGGTGTAGCGCGCTTTCCTGTTTGTCAATGCCGGTGTATTGCAAACGCCGCACGTATTGGCGGACGTAGTCCGACCGCAACCGGTCAACCGCAGCCTTGCCGTCGGCCATGCCCTGTATGGAACCGCCGGCGATGATCGCCATGGCCTCCCAGAGCACCGGGTCCTTCATTTCGCCGGCCATGTCCTTCTCTATGGATCCAAGGATGCGCCGGAGCGACACGCCGAAGTCCGCGCCTTTCACCGCGACGGTGAGTTTCAGCATTGCCAGCCCGTAGGCCATGTGCCGCGCCTTGTCCTGCAGGCATAGCCCGAATATCCGCCGGTCCACCGGGTTGGTCGCGAAGTGCGCGCCGAACCGGTACAACAGCATGGTCAGCGTGCCCCGTGCGATGTACAGGGAGACGGATACTTCCGGCCAGCCCGCCCGTGTCTCTACCATGCGGCGACTCATCATGCCCGGCGATTCGAGGCCCAGCGCACCGCCGTTACACAGGGCCCGGTGCCGCATCACCTCGAAATGGCGCGCCGAATCGAACTCCTGGGTCGCCAGGAACATCTTCGGCTCGATGTAGGCGTAGTTCATTCGGTGCAGCCACTGCCCGATGGTGTCAATCTCTGCGGTGGCGTGCTGCCCCAATTCGGTACACAACTGACACCACGCCAGCTCCATCTCCTCCGGCAACTCGGGCAGTTCGTCCCATGCGATGTCCTGCATCGCGTTCCACCGGCGTTGGATGGCTTCCTCGTACAGGGTAGCCGCGTTGTCCGACCATAGCTCGTCCTTGCGGTTCACCGAGTAGTTGTCGAGCCTTGGTATGCCGGGCGTCGCGTACGACCCCCGGGGCATCCGGGTCATCTCCCTACTTTCATCGGGAATCTCGCCGTAAACCCCAGTGGCGATCGATTCAATCGTCAATCCGTGGGGCGTCAGGGGCGCGCGCACTCCCCACTGGCGCGTGTCTTTCATCCATGGGAACTGCTCGACGGGCGAAAGGACCACTTCAGGTTCCGGCTGGTCGTCAGCGGCGGGTTCGGCGGGCGACTCGGCGTCAGCGTTGTCCTCCACGTTCTGCTGCACCTGCTCCGCCGCCGATGAGCGGTAACGCCCGGTGGGGTCGCTGTCATCCACCTGCGCCGGTTGGTCGGTGGGTTCGGGATTCTGGCCGTCATTCGTTGTGGTCATGGTGCCTCACCGTATGCAAATGGCCCGCCGGATGCGACACGACGGGCCATCGATATTGCTGATCCCGCTGCTGATCTGGCTAAGCGGCCGCCTTGTAGGCTTCCAGCAGGGCCGGGTTGACCCGTCCATTCTCGATGCGGTCGTCAAAACCACAGGACTTCAACCGCTGGAAGTACTCCTTGACCTGGCGTTGCCGGATGGCGGCGAGGATTTTCTTGCCCTCATCGGCCTTGTCAGCGCCGCCTCCCAATAGGATCGCCAGCGAGTCGGCGGTCAGGTTCGCGCTGCGGGCGGCCGGGTTCTCGCCGCCGTTGCCGGTGGCCTGCCGGTCTTCCGCCTCGTCCAGGTAGGCGTGAATTTCCTCGCGCCGCTCCGGAGTGCACTCGTTCATGTAGCGGGCGTGAAGTACGCCAAAGGCTACGTGGCGCGCCTCGTCCTGCGCGGCCCGCCGGTAGATGGCTTTCTCAGCGTCGTTGTACGCCATCAACTCGCCCAGCCGGAACAGGGTTAGCACGTTCCCCTCGCCGACGATGTGCAGACGGCTGGACATCTCGGTGAACTCGCGGGCGTTGTCGGTGCTGCCGCCGGTAACGTCGCTCACGGAGTCGATCATCCGCATCAGGCCGCCGCCGTTGGCCAGCGCCCTCTTGCGGAAAACCTCCATGTGCCGGGACTCGTCCATCACCTGCGTCAGGAGGAACATGCGGACCTCGTGGTAGTCCGGCGACATCTGGGCGATGAAACGTCCCGGGACGTCGGCCGCCACGAACTCCACCTGGGCGAAGAACGTCGCCAACTGGCACTGCGCCGCCTCGATGTCATCGGGCAACGGCCGCAGGGTGTCCCACGGGATGTCGGTGGCCGATGACCACTGCCGGGATACCGCTTCCTGGTACAACTTGGTCAGGTTATATCCCCAAACTTCCTTCTTGTCGCGGAACGTGTAGGCCGAATACTGGGGAACGCCCTCGCGGGGAATGGCTCCCCTAGTGCGCTGGGTCTGGTTGGGAGATTCGTTCAGCAGTTCCGGCGTGTGTTCGGCCAGGGTCGGGTCGTTCGCCAACTCATCCGCGGCGCCGGGAATCTGCTGCTTCAACTGTTGCAGCCACGAGAGGTCGAAACCATTCTGGACCGCCTCTTCCATCTCGGCGGTAGGGCGATCCTGCAGTATCGTCATATTCGTGCCTCCCTTTCCCGGACAATTGCAATAGTATTCGCACTCTACCCGATTGCCGTTGAGAACGTCAAGAAAACCCGTTGGCTTCGACGGCGGGCAAATGGCGCTGCACGACCGAATATCCGTGAATTATCGGTTTGTGCGCATGTCTCCGATACGCTATAAAAATTCGACCAACGTGGTCCAACTGTACCTGAATTGTGGGCATGCTCGGGAGGAGATTGGGAATGCGAGACGTCGCTTTCTGTCTGGTAGAAAACGATCAGGGCGAAGTGCTTTTCGTCCAGCGGGGATACGGCAATAGGAAAGGGAAGTGGTCTCTCCCCGGTGGGCTGGTCGACCGAGGCGAAAGCAGTCGGCACGCAGCCTATCGGGAGACCAGAGAGGAAACGGGCATCGTCGTGCGGATCACCCACCGGTTGTACACCGGCAACGCTCGTCCTATAAAAGTGTTTGTCGGGCAACGGGTCGGAGGCAGGCTGCGATTTCAGCGCAGGGAATGCCTGGATGTTAGGTGGCGCAACCCCCAAAGAATAAAGCCGGAGGAGTTGGCCTTCGGAGGTGATCGAAAGGCTTTGAGGATTTGGGCGGAGATCAAGGAAGCTCGCGCCAAACCGGAAAGAGATTACACGTCTCGAAGCGTAGGCAGTCGTTCACAGTCGTCGACGGAACGGAAGCGGCAACGAGCCACCGCCCTTGTGGTTAAGGACGGCAGGTATCTGGTGGTCCGAGACAAGGGTCACGATAGATATTCCCTCCCTGGCGGCGCCATGGAACGGGGAGAAGCCGCGCTCACTGCGGCATGCCGCGAACTTACCGAAGAGTTGGGCATGAAGGCCTACCGCGCCGAGCGCCTGTTTGATTACACCAACGAGGGAAGCTTCAACGACCACAAAGTGGTGTTGGTGTTTGCCGGGGGTGAGCCCAGGATTAACGACCACGAGTTGGAGTCCTTCCGGTGGTGGGACGGCAAGGAACGGTTGCCGCTGTATCCCCATGTCACAACCATAGTCCAACGCTTCGAATCCCGATGAAACCCTCATCGCAATCGCTCGCTGATCGATGGTGAAACTGCGTGCCGAGCGACCGCGTCCCACGGCTGGCATCACACGACGTAGGCTGCGAAGCGCCCCTTGACAAACCCGAACGCATGAGCCCATAATGAAATCACTCGAGTAAGAACATCCTATCCAGTCCTGCCCAGAGGTGAACCAGGTCGTACACGGCCAACCCGTCAGAAACCAAATCGCAAAACCGTCTCCGCCAGGATCAGCGTCAGGTCAACAACTAACCGGCGTGGTTGCAGCGGGGCCAGCGTCAATCCACACGCTGGGCGTACCGCGCACGCGCCTCTCTCTCCATTCTGTGAGAGGACCGGAGCGGAGGGAATCCCTCCAACCCACGCGCTGTCTGCCAATTTTGAGTGGTCAAAATACCTTGCGTAAAACCCCCGGCCGTGGGGCTGACAACGACCGCCGTTCACCTCTGGCAGACACCCATCCCACAGACCCCCGATCAAAGGACCCGATAGCCCATCAGCAAGACCAATCAGCGAACTCGAAACAACAAACGAACTCGAAACAACAAAGATCAGACGCCCCTTGCATGTGACCCGCGACCTGGAGCGGAGCAGATCCGGTTTGGATTCGCTTCCCGGGGCACCGTCGCCGGCGAGCACGCGTGATCGCGCAGCGTCTCAACTGCTCCAGCCCACCTGTGTCTGAGTCACAAAGAGGCTTGGTTGACAAAGAATCAGGATGTTGCTAACGTTGAATCGTTAACAATCGAATCTATCGACTCCCGCAGGTGGCTCGCTCAGATCCGCGACTTCGCGGACGCGGCGAGCTGAAAAGGAAATCCGGTGTAAATCCGGTGCGGTCCCGCCACTGTAATTGGCGAGATGCCCTCCAAAGGGGATTGACGCGCAATCCCCGGTTACTGCCACTGTCCGCGTAGATACGGATGGGAAGGCGGAGGAGCGTCGCTAGCAGCCATAAGCCAGGAGGCCTGCCAGCGGGTGTGTCCCAGCTGCACTTCGTGGAACGGGTGGGCGGGCGTATCCCGGCACATACCGGGGTTTCCTCAAATACCGGCCCACCATCGTTACCCGACTGCAGACCAGCAGGCGGGTTTTTCTTTGTCGCGTCGATAACCCGCTATTGACTTTCTTCTTGCGCTGCTCCGGTGGGCCGGTTACCTCCTCCACCGATCCTCCGGGGCGCGCATTCCGAAAATCGCCGGACGGTAAAGCTCGGGACGGTCGCCGCCCGTCGCCACTGTTATAATCGGCACGTAGTTTGAACCCCAGCGCTACCAATCTCGCCAATCAGGAGCGCCGCTCATGGCAGAACCTACCGTATCCACCCTGCAGAATATCCTCGAAGAGTGTCGCGACGGCGTTGATGGCATCGGCTTCAACGAAGTCGTGGTGATGCTCGAAAGCACCGCGGCCTCCGCCGAGGTCTACATGGACTTCGACGACCTCCGGTTCACTCCGGATGGTCGCATCGTCACCCTCATGGTGCCGGGCGGAACCCACATGCACCTGGACATGTCCAAGATCCGCGAGGCCGAATTCATCCACACCACCAACGATCAGGGTCTGCCGTCCTACCAACTCTGGATGCGCGACGGCGACGGCAACCCCGCCATGCGCATCTACCTGCGTAAATCGGACGAAGACGCTACCAACCCCCCGCGCCACGAGTTTTTCATGGGGCTGTTGGGCAAATACCCCAGCAAAATCGCGCTGTCCGTCGACGAATTCGGTGGGGCCGGCGACCACCCGTAACCGAAGCTTCCCGACTGATCTCGGCCCTCAACCACAGGTGCCACGATGACCTCAGCCGTTGTCATAGCCGGCGTCCGTTCCGGAGTCGGCAAAACCACCATCGCCAGCGGCGTGATGGGCGCGTTGGCCCGTCGGGGTCTGCGCGTGCAGCCATTCAAGGCCGGCCCCGACTACATCGATCCCACCTACCACACCATCGCCAGCGGCGTGCCGTCGCGGAACCTGGACACCTGGATGCTGCCCCATCCCGTCGTCGCCGAATTGTTCCACCGTGCGGCCGGCGCTGCTGACATCGCCGTCGTGGAAGGTGTCATGGGTGTCTTCGACGGCCATTCGTCTCTTGATGAGGATGGTTCGACCGCCGAGCTGGCCAAGTTGTTGGACGCCCCCGTGATCCTGATTGCCGACGCCGGCAAAGTGGCTCGGAGCGTTGCCGCCGAGGTCTTGGGCTACCAACAGTTCGACCCCCAACTGCGCATCGCCGGCGTGATTCTGAACGGCGTAGGCAGCGAACGGCACCTGGAATTCTGCCAGCCGCAGATCGAGGCCACCACCGGATTGCCCGTGGTGGGCTGGCTGCCCCGCCGCGATGACCTGGTGCAGCCGGAGCGTCATCTCGGGTTGATACCCACCGTAGAGGGCACGGTGCTCAGCGATTGGTACGACGCCCTCAACGCACAAATCGAGCAGACCATCGACCTCAACGCGATCGCTCGTATTGCTGAGACCGCCGGCCGACCATCCGATGCGGGCTCGGGAGTGTTTCCCGATGTGCGCCAGCCCGCACGTACCGTTATCGCCGTGGCCCGGGACCGCGCTTTTTCCTTCTATTACCAGGATTCGCTTGACCTGCTTTCGGCGTGGGGCGCAGAGGTCATTCCATTCTCGCCTCTGGATGATTCGACGCTGCCGGACGCCGTTGGAGGAGTCTACCTGGGCGGAGGCTTCCCCGAACTGTTCGCGGAGGACCTTTCCCGCAACCACAGTATGCTCGATTCAATCCGGTCGGCGATTCAAAGGGATGTTCCAGTCTATGGCGAGTGCGGCGGGCTGATGTACCTTGGTCAAAGCCTGTCGGACCTGGACGGTCGCCAATTCCCCATGGTTGGCGCAATTCCGGTGGTGTCTTCCATGGAAGGTAGGCGTTTGCACCTCGGCTATCGTGAGGTCGAAGCCTGCGCCGAGGGCCCACTGCTCCGCGCCGGCGAGCAGGTGCGTGGCCACGAATTCCACTGGTCGGTGCTTCAGGACCCGCCGGGCGAAGAATCCGCCGCCTATCGCGTGGTGAACCAGCACGGTCGACCCGAAGGATTCCGAAAGGGCAGCGTCTGGGCCTCTTACATTCACGTCCACCTGGGCAGCCGCCCTGGCCTCGCCAAACGGTTCGTAGATACCTGCGCCGCCACCAAAGACGAGGCGTCGCGATGACCACTACCCGCACTCAGAAGCCAACCGGATCAACCGGAACCTCCGATGACTTGGCTCCATCCGAGTGGTTCCGTGGGTACCTGCTGATACCACTGGCGGAGTTCGGCCAGTCCCTTGACGATCCCGACCTCGACTCTTGGCTTGAGGACTTTGCACAACGCAACGGGGAGACTCTCGGTGATTTCGAAGTCACCGCTAAGGGAGAACTGAAAATTATGGCTCCTACGGGATTGCCCGGCGACTGGTATGAAGCCGAGGTAGTGGTCGAAGTTGGGATTTGGGGTAGGGAGCATGGTGGCAAGTACGGTGGCTCCACCTCCTTGTTCGTACTCCCGGACGGATCCCGCTTGGGTCCCGACGCTTGGTGGATGTCCGACGAGCGATGGAACGCCCTGCCCGAAGAGGCGCGGACACCGCCATACGCAAGGGTTGTCCCCGATTTTGTTGTCGAGATCGTCTCGCCATCCAACCGAGGCCCACAACTGGCGGACAAAGTCCGTCGTTACCTGGATGGCAGCGCTCGCTTGGTCTGGGTCATACATCCCGTTGACCGCACCGTCTCCGTGTTCAGCCCCGGTGCGGAACCCGAAGTCTTGGCCGATCCCGAAACCGTCGGCGGTGGCGATGTATTGCCCGGCTTCGTGTTCAATGTTCGCCAGCGCATTTTCGACAATCTTCCGTGATGCCGGCAGCGGCACCACCTCTTGAAACGGTTAGGAGGAGTACGACACTCATGACAACGCAAGAAACCCGCCACGGCCCCCAGTCCGTGCGCGGCCCTCGAATCAACAAGGGGCTGGTCATCGTCAACACCGGAAACGGCAAGGGCAAAACCACCGCCGCGATGGGCGTACTGATGCGGTCCTGGGGCCGCGAAATGAACGTGATCATGCTCCAGTTCATCAAGCACACCACCGCCAACTTCGGCGAGCAGCGGGCCGCCCAGAAGATGGGCATCACCGTTCGCGCGATGGGCGACGGTTTCACCTGGCGGTCCCAGGACCTGGAAGCCAGCGCCGACCTGGCCCGAGCTCTGTGGGAGGATGCCAAAGAGGTCATCGCCAGCGGTGAGCACGACCTCGTGATCCTCGATGAATTCACATACCCCATGCACTACGGTTGGCTGCCGGTCGAAGATGTGGTTGCGGCTCTCAAGGCTCGTCCGGAGATGCAGCACGTCATCATCACCGGCCGCCATGCTCCCGAAGCGCTGGTGGAATACGCCGACCTCGTCACCGAGATGAACGTGGTCAAGCACCCGTACGACGCCGGCATCAAAGCGCAGCCGGGCATCGAATTCTGACGTCAACCGCCTTCGCCGGAATCGCGCGTATCTCTACGACGGCTCGGAGACACCATGACAATCTCATCGCTGGTTGACCAGACCATTGCCGCCATCGGCCCGCTGGATGCCGAAGCCGTCGCTGCAGCCGAGGCCCGGCAGGGTGTGCTCACCAAGCCGCCCGGCAGCCTTGGCCGCTTGGAAGCTTTGTCCATCCAACTGGCCGGAATCTTTGCGGAACCCATTCCCCAAATCACCGGCAAGGCAGTCATCGTGGTGGCCGGGGATCACGGCGTCGCCTCCGAGGGCGTCTCGGCGTATCCGGCTGAAGTCACTCCCCAGATGGTGTTCAATTTCCTTGCTGGCGGAGCGGCCATCAATGCCCTGGCGGGACATGCTGGCGCGGACATAACCGTAATCGACGCGGGCGTGGCGGTCGACCTGGACCCACATCCTGGCCTCACCATCGCCAAGGTCGGGTACGGTGCCGGCAACATCGCCGTCGGTCCCGCCATGAGCCGCGACGCCGCCATCCGCTGCTTGGAGATTGGAATCAACGCCGCCAACGCCAGCGCCGATGCAGGAGCCAACCTGATTGCCGGCGGCGACATGGGCATCGGGAACACCACTCCGTCTGCCGCCATCACCGCCGTCATCACCGGTGCCGATGTCGCTGCCGTGACGGGCCGAGGCACGGGTGTCGATGACGCTGCTCTGGAGGGCAAGGTCGCTACCATCCGGCGTGCCCTGGACGTCAACCAACCGGACGGCGAGGACGGCCTGGACGTGCTGACCAAAGTGGGCGGCTACGAAATCGGCGTGCTGGCCGGCGTTATGCTCGGCGCCGCGGCGCGCAACTGCGCCGTCATCGTGGACGGCTTCATCAGCGGCGCGGCCGCCTTGATCGCATGGCGGCTATGCCCACAGATTGCCAAACGATACATCGCCGCCCACCGCTCCGTGGAGCCGGGCCACAATGTCGGCCTGCAGGCCATGGGATTGTCGCCTTTGCTGAACATGGACATGCGTCTTGGCGAGGGCACCGGCGCCGCCCTGTCCATGCACATCGTAGAGGCTTCGGCAAAGGTGCTTGCGGAAATGGCGACGTTCGCCGAGGCCGGCGTCTCTGATCGCGACGACTAGTCGTCCATATCAATAGTGTTTCGCGCCGCCTACGCGCCGCTGTTGGTGGCGCTCTCTTTCCTGACCATTCTGCCGGTTGGGTTGGCTTCCGCTACCGACATCGAAATCTCCCGGTCCCGCGGTTGGTACCCCATTGTGGGGCTGCTGTACGGTTTACTGCTGGTGGCTCTTGTATTGCTTTGGACCCTGGCATTGGGAGTCCCGATGTTCACGCCGGTTCTGGCAGCGCTGTTGGTGATGGCGATGGCCGCGGCAAATCGATTTCTTCATCTGGACGGCCTAATGGACTTTTGTGACGCCATGTGGGGAGGCCACACGGTGGAACGGCGGCTGGAGATCATGCGTGATTCTCGCGTGGGCTCGTTCGCGGTAGCCGGTTGCGTCAGCGTGTTGCTGGTCAAATACTCAGCGTTGCTTTCTCTGTTGACCATGGTGCCCGGCCTGAGCGGATTATTGTTTTTCCCAATCGTTTCGCGGTGGGCGATGACGCTGCTGCTGACCGTTTTCCCCTACGGCCGGCAGCAAGGGATCGGAAGCGCGTTTGCGACACATGGCCGGCCTTGGCTGGCGACCGTCTTTGCCCTGCTTACCGTGGCTGCCGTAGTATGGTTCTTGTTGGGGTTGGCGGGAATCTTGATTCTGGTCGTGGTCTCGGTGGTTTCGTTGCTGCTGGGCTGGTGGGCTTCGAGGCGCTTGGGAGGAGGGTTGACCGGTGATTGCTACGGCGCGGCAAACGAAATCATGGAGGTGCTGGCCCTGGTTTTGCTCCTTATCCTGTTGTGGCGCGTGGAATTGGGCGGAATGGGGTTCACGATGGGCTACGGTGGAGGGATTCTGACCGATATGCGCTGGCCCATCGGTTTTGAGGCTGGCTGGTTCTCTTACTCGACCTACTGAAATGGACGAGTTGGCGCACACCCTGACCACTCTCCCCGTTCCGCTGGACGTGCTGGTCCTGCTGTTGGCGCTGCTATTGGACCTAACGCTGGGCGAACCGCCCAATCGGCTACATCCCACCGTCTGGATCGGCCAAACTGTCGCGTTGGCCGATCGCATCGCTCCTGGTCCGAAGGCCTCACGTTTAATGCAACTCGCGGCGGGCGTCGTGATGGCTCTGTTGGTCCCCGCGATGTGGGGAGCGGCAGCGTGGGCAGCGGCGTACGGACTGATGCAACTCCATCCGCTTGCGTATCTTGTGGTCGTGGCGATGCTGCTCAAAACCACTTTCTCGGTGCGTATGCTTCACCGCGTCGCTGCCGACATCGGGCGGATACTGTCAGCAGGAGACATCACCGTCGCCCGTCAACAGATGTCCGCCTTGGTGAGCCGGGACACCTCCCAGCTAACTGTCGGTCAGATGGCCGCAGGAGCAATCGAATCGGTGGCCGAAAACATCACTGACAGTGTGGTCGGTCCGTTGTTGGCATTCGCCATGTTTGGCCTGCCAGGTGCCGTGGCGTACCGCGCCATCAACACGCTGGACAGCATGGTGGGCTACCACGGCCGATACGAATACCTGGGCAAGGCGTCGGCGAGACTGGACGACCTCATCAATCTTATCCCCGCCCGGTTCGCTGCTGGCCTGCTGTGGGTTTCTACGGCTTTGCTCCCCGGCATGGTCGCAGGGCGCGCTTGGACCATCATGATTGCCCATCGGGGAAGAACGGAATCGCCCAACGCCGGATGGACTATGGCGACCATGGCCGGTGGGCTGGGCGTTACGTTGGAGAAAGTTGGGCACTACAGCCTGGGCGATCCGGCACCCGAACCGACACCGGGGCACATTGCCACGGCGACGCGCGCGCTTTACGCCACCGCCGCGCTGGCCGCTGCCGTTGCCGTCGGTGTAATCTGGATTCGATGGATGTTCTGGCCGTGGTGGTAGAATGACAGCGCAGTAACCGAGGCCAAGAGGGGCTGAGATGACTACAGTGCAATCCGGTACGAGGATGACGCTCACCGAATATCGAGACACGGACGAGGTGGAAGGCGGGGTGTGCGAACTGATCAACGGAGAGTTTTATCAAATGCCGCCGGCCGCTCCTGAGCACCAATTTCTGATTGATTTTCTGGTCAGGATGATCAATAACTGGGCCAATTCCATCGAACCCATCCCTGGCCTAGCATTCACCACAATCGGCCTTGCGCTCAGCGATCGGTATGCTCCCACACCGGACATTGTTTACCTGCGGACCCAGAACCTGCATTTGATACGGCGCGGGATGGTCGAAGGGCCGCCTGATCTGGTGGTTGAGACGCTTTCCAGCGACCGAAACCGCGATCTCGTGATGAAGCGTGCGATCTATGCTGAAGCAGGAATTCCCGAGTATTGGCTGGTGGACCCCGTGAACGACACCATCACCGTCCTGGAACTGTCCGGCGCCGAATACGCGGAACGCGCCGTGCTGAGCCGAGGCGACACGTTGACGACGGCCACTATACCCGGCTTCGAGGTCGAGTTGGATCGGATCTTCGGCGACCCGGTGTTGGCAGTCATACGGGCCAACCGCTAACCCCTTGGTAATGGGAGCTAACGCAGTCAACCCGGGTCCACTATCCCGGCCCGTCCATGGCGGCATCAAGGAAGCCGAGCTAAGGGCGTTGGGCCTCCGCTTGGAGGACTGCCTCGATTTTTCCGCCAGCGTGAGCCCGCTGGGGCCGCCGGACGGAGTGTGGGATGCCATCGCCGGCGTAAATCTGGCAGCATATCCCGACCCCCACTGCCTCGAGCTTACCGAGACCGTTGCCGTCCATCACGCAGCGGATGGCGTGGCCGTTGAAAACGTCATCGTGGGCAACGGTTCGACCGAGATCATCCACCTGCTGACGCGAGCGTACATCCAGCAGCCAAGGGCGGGCTGCTCCAAATCGGCGCTGCTGCTCACTCCAACCTACGGTGAGTACGACGGTGCGGTCCGCATATCGGGCGGGAGAGTACATACTCTGGAGGCCGCGCGAGGAAATGGCGGGTTTTACTGGGACACCGAAACCGCCGTGAGCCTCATCTCCTCAGAAAAACCGACGTTGACGTTCATTTGCAACCCCAACAATCCGACCGGAGCGCTGATCGGCCGCGTCGAAATCGAAGCGATGGCGAAGGCGGTTGCGGACTTTGGGGGCTTGCTGGTGGTCGATGAGGCGTACATCAATCTCTCCGACCATTGGAAGGAAGGTAGCGTCGTTGAGTTGGCGGCGCGCTTGGACTCGGTGGTCGCGCTGCGCTCCATGACCAAGGATTACGCTCTCACCGCTTTGCGGCTGGGTTACGCGATCGCCCCGCCGTCGGTGATCGCTCGTTTGGCAGCGTTGCAACCCGACTGGAGCGTGAATGGATTGGCGCAAGTTGCGGGTATGGTCGCGCTTGCGGATGAAGTCTACCTGGAGAAGGCGAGGCAAGCGGTGGCGGCATCCTGCAATTGCGTCATCGAACGACTGGAGTCGCTGGGCATCCGGTGTTACCCGACCGCAGCCAACTTCTTGCTGGCCCAGGTTGGCGACGCCGCCGCATTGCGGGGCAGATTGGCAGGTCAGGGGTTGTTCGTTCGGGACTGCACCTCGTTCGGACTGCCCGACTGTATTCGCATCGGCCTGCGGCCGGTGGAAGACTGCGTCCGGTTGACGGATGCAATAGCTGAATCGGTGAAACGCGATCAGAGCAACTGAGGAATTGGCATGGGAATCATCTATATCACCCGCCACGGAGAAACCGAATGGAATGTCGCGGGCCGGATTCAAGGACACACCGACGTGTCGCTATCCGAGCGGGGCCGCGAGCAGGCGCGCATGTTGGCCCGCCGCCTCGCGACCATACCCATCAACGCGGCCTATTCGTCGGACCTGTCTCGCGCTGCCGAAACCGCCAAGGTCGTCTTGGGGGAGCGGGATGTGCCGGTCACTTTCACGCAGGAACTCCGCGAGTACAACAAGGGCGTGTTCGAGGGTCTGACCGAGGACGAATACCGGGAGAAATACCCGGAGCTATACGAGCTATCCATGGCCAACGATCTGGACTTCGCCCCGCCCGGTGGGGAAACGATACGGGAAACCAGCGTCCGTCTGGCCGGGATCGTCCAGCAGGTCAGGGACGCCCACATGGATCAAAGCGCGTTGATTGTAGGACACGGCGGGAGCCTTAGAGCGGGTATCGTATCGTTGTTGGGATTGCCGCTGGAAGCCAACTGGAAGTTCGCCATGTCCAACTGCTCGCTGACGGTGATCTACACCTATCCCGACAACGCCGTGATGCACCTGTACAACGACACGTCGCACATTAGCGGCATCGTCCGTGCCTGGGAACGCTGACGGAACGAAAGCCCGTTCCGTTACGAGACCGACGATATCGCGTGATCCAGGATGTCGGCGGCCAGGTCCATCTGGTCCTCGGTGGTGGTGAATGGGGGCACGAACCGCAGAGCCGACCCGCGGCGGCGTACGCTCATGATCAGGCCGTTTTCCAGGCAGGCGCGCCCGATACGCTGACCCTCGTTGTAAGCCGGTTGTTTCGTCTCCCGATCGGTCACGAACTCAATCCCCTGGAGTAGCCCGCGCCCTCGCACGTCGCCGATCAGTTCGTGGCGTTGTTGCATTTCCTCGAGATGCCCTCGCCAATACCGGCCGATGCGGGCGGCCACGTCCACCAGGTTCTCCTCCAGGATGATGTCGAGGCTGGCGATGGCGGCGTTGCAGGTCAACGGGTCATTGGAGTGGGAATGAGCGACCACCAATCCGGTCTCCACCGCTTTCTCCTCGATTTCGTCGGTGGTGATGGTCGCGCTGATGGCGATGCCTCCGCCGAAGTGCTTGGAGATGGTGAAAATATCCGGGACGACACCCTCTTGTTCGGATGCCCACATCGATCCCAGCTTAGCCAGCCCTGTCTGGGCCTCGTCCAGGATCAGCAGCATGCCGCGTCGTTCGCACCGTAGCTTGAGTTCCTGCAACCAGCCTGGGGGCGGTTCTATCACTCCGCCGGCGCTGAACAGGGGCTCGGTGATGACCGCCGCCATGCGCCCGTCGGATTGCGCGTCCAGCAGTTCAAAACTGGTGTCCAGGCATGCGTAGTCACACGCTGGCCGCTCCTGGCAGAAGGTGCAGCGGTAACGGTAGGGGGCCAGGATCGCGTAGTTGCCCGGTGCGAATGGTCCGTATCCGCCGTGCCACCCCGAGAACGTCACAGCGCGGGCGGCGTCGCTCATTCCGTGGAAGCTCACCACCGGGCTGGCGACTTCGTACCCGCCGGTGTAGCGTTTGGCGATAGCCATGGCGGCCTCGTTAGAATCGCTGCCCGAGGTGAGGAACATGCTGCGGTTGAGTCCCGGCGGAGTGATTTCCGCCAGCCGGCTGGCGAGGATAATCTCCCGGTCGTTGAACATGGTCATGTGACTGTGGATCAGCGACTCTGAACTCTCCTGGAGGGCCTGCACGATCCGAGGGTGGTTGTGACCCAGCGCGGCGCACATCTGGCCGGAGTTGAAATCCAGGTACTCCTTGCCATTGATGTCGCAGACCACCGAGCCTCGGCCCCACACGAATATCGGCCCGGTGACGCCGCTGCGGTCCATGCGGCTGCGGAAGCTGTACCTTCGCGCCAAGTCAAGTAGTTCTTCTTCAGTGTAGTTTTCGGGCACGATGGGCCTCCGGCAGTTCGAGTTGAGGTGATTGTAGTGGGGGGCGCGACACTGTCAATGTCGTCGTGTGCACTACCCTTGTGTCAGACGCAAACAGATCGATGTGATAAGGGTGTCCCATGTAGTACGATTGCGGCCCGATTATGAAACAAGGAGGCTCACACGATGAGCACAAGCACGCCCGTTTACACCTACACTTACGACCACATTCACGTCCGTACCAAGGACCCGGAGGGCATGGCCAATTTCTTCGAGACCATGTTCAACGCCAAGGTGTTGCGCCTCGTTCAGAGCGATGGAGTGCCCAGGGTCGATTTGGACGTCAACGGCCTGGCGATCTTCATTGCCTCCGTGCCGCCGGAAGAGCACATCGACTTGAGTCCCCGCGACCCTCATCTGGGACTCGACCACTTTGGGTTCCGGGTGGATGACATCGATGGAGCGGTGGAAGACCTGAGGAGGAAAGGCGCGGAGATTTACACCGAGCCTCGCACCATACGCCCGGGCGTGCGCATTGCCTTCGTGCGCGGGCCGGACGACGTGCGAATCGAACTGCTGCAACGCGACGGATCCGGTTTGATGGAGGAGTAATCCTCCACGCGGGGGCGTTGGGTAGGCGACTGGCTATCGTTTCAGGATCACCTGCGACGGATCCATGACCACACTGCCAGAGCGCACACAACTACTCCAAATGCCACCAGCAACCAACCCACGCCCTTGATCAGAAACACCGCCAAGGGAGTCAGCAGGAAAACCCCGAGGAAGAACAGGGCCAAGCCGCAGCCCAGCGTCCCAGTCGGCCCCGCGGCGCTGAAAATGAATGGGCCGCGGTCGCGCATGGCCTGCCTTATTCAGGCAAGGTGTAGGTGGCTTCCCGTTCGCTGACCCGGCCCTCCTCGCGGAGCTTTTCGAGGTGGGTGCGGACGTTCCGGCCGGCGGCGTCCCGCAGGGATTTCCGCAGATTTCTGGGGTAAACGGCGCCTACGATTTCGCCCACGGTGGTAGCGCCGTCGCCCAGGGCGGCGAGCACCTGATCCTCACGCCCCTGCCGGTGGGCGATCTGTTGCTGGATCCTCTGCTCGCCGCGCATGATGGTGTTGCCATGCCCCGGGCAGACCACGACGGGACGCGTCCGGGCCATTCGGCTGAGTGAGTTCATGTACTGTTTCAGGTTGCGCACGCTGGACGACGAGTTGCCGAGGAGGTTGTCGCCGCTGAACAGCACCCGGTCCGGTCGCAGAAAATAGCAGACATGGTCTTCCTCATGTCCCGGCGTGAACAGGGGACGCAGGTTGACACCCCCACCGGCGTTGATGACCTCCCGCGCGGTGAGGGCGGAAACCGAGTTGCCACCCAGAATGTGCTGCAGCCTGGGCGCGAGCTTGGGATGGCACCGTACCGGGCAATTGAACGCCTCCTGCAGCCGGTCTAGTCCGCCGATGTGATCTCCGTGCCCGTGGGTGATCAGGATGGCGTCGATTTCGGGGTTTCCGAGTTCGTCCCAGTATTCCAGGATTTGATGCCGCCAATGCCGGTACGGTTCACCTGAGTCGATCATGACCATTCGGTCGGACGGGTCGCCCACGAAGTAGATCTGAGTGCCGCCCGGGTGCATAGCGCCGTAGAGGTTCGGGTCCTCCGAGATGTGTGTGCTGTAGACGTGGTCGGTGATCTGCATGGGACAACTCGCCGTTGTGGGCAATGAATCGGGCGTTTCCAGAACTCTTTACCAGTCTTTGCCGTTAATGTAGCGGAAAGCGGCAATGGCCGCGGTCGCGCCGTCCCCGGCCGAAGCGACCAACTGAGCAGCAGACTGCTGGCGAATGTCGCCGGCCGCGTACAGGCCCGGTTGCGGGGTGTCCATGGACAAGCCCACGGGGATATGACCGGCGTTGTCGAGTGGGACTAGGTCGGCCACCGCCGCGGAGTTGGGATCGAGGCCAATGTAGATGAAAAGTCCGCTTACAGGTTCAACGGTCTCGCCGTCGGCGCCTCGGACCCTGACGCCCGTTACGGTGTCTTCGCCAACGATTTCCACCACTTCGGTTTGGTGGCGCACTTCTATCTTGGGATTGGACGCGATCCGGTCCTGTAATACCTGTTGTGCGCCCAAGGATTCGCCACGGACGAACAGAATGACGCGGTCCGTATATTCAGTGAGAGTAAGGGCTTCGTCGGCTGCGGAGTCGCCGCCACCCACTACGGCCACGGTCTGCCCCATGTACAGCGGGCCGTCGCAGGTGGCGCAGTGGGAAACACCGCGCCCTTCGAATTCCTCCTCCCCGGGGATGCCCAGGGAACGGAGGGAGGAACCCGCCGCCATGATTACGGCCTTGCCGCGATAGCTGCCACCCATGTCGCCGGACACCACCAGGTGGTCGCCGTCCACCGAAACACCGGTAACGGTGTCCATCAACACCTCGACGCCGGCATTCATCGCCTGTTCCTGGGTGGCGGGGCCAAGTTCGTAGCCGGCGATGCCCTGCGGGAAGCCGGGAAAGTTCTCGATTTTTTCCAGGTTGATGATCTGGGCGCCGGCCATCATCTGCTCGACGATGGCGGTGTGCAGGCCGTAGCGGGAAGCGTAGATGCCAGCGGTAAGGCCGGCCATGCCGCCGCCGATAATCAATACGTCGAATTCTTGGTCAGGCACCGGGAATACCTCTCTGTCTGGGGATCAGGTCATTTCATGGAGAAACGCCCGGTGATTGTACCATCGGTGGTGCTAACGGTCGGGATTTGGAACCTCGGCAGGCTGAGCCGTGGATTGCAGCATGGCTCTGACCTCGAGTGCCGATGGAATCTCGGAGGAGTCTGAAGTTTTCGCCAATTCCGACGCCACTGCATCCACCCGTTGCCGGGCCAATTCGCAATAGTCTTCCGACACGTCGATGCCGATGAACTGTCGTCCCTCCAACAGAGCGGCGACGGCGGTGGTACCGCTGCCAATGAACGGATCCAGGACTATTTCGGCAGTGCTTGCCGCGATGGCGCGTCGAGCTAGATCCACCGGGAACGACGCGGGATGAGGGTTGCCGCGATCCTGGCGGATTCTCCACACGTCGCCGATGCCGCCCGCCTTGGGCGCGAGCCGGAAACCCGGCTTGGCGATGAGATAGACGACCTCGTAGGTGGGCAGAAAATATCCCGGGTTGTGGTTGAATCCACCGGAACGCTGCCAGATGATTATCTGCCGCACCGGAAAGCCGTCGACAATATCGGTGCGGTCCTGGAGCAAGCCCTTTTGCACCCGCCACTTATGGTTGTAGAAAATTGCGCCCTCCGGCGTAAGGACGCGCATCATTTCGCGCAGGCACTCGCGCTGCCAGTCGACATAAACATCGTGGGGCATGGCGTCGGAATGGGTCGCGTACCCTTGCATCAAAGCGGCGCGGGACCATTTGCCGCCGTTGCCGTTTTTCATGCCGTTGCCGCTGCTGTTGAGCAGGTTGTAGGGCGGCGAAGTTACGACCAGATCAGCCGTGGCGTCCGGCATCTGGGCCAGCAGGGTCAGACAGTCGCCTTGGTGGATCTGGTTAATCCAGTGGTGCATTAATTGGTCTGTTTTATAAAATGTGCTCAAATACGGGAGTATATTGAACCTCAAACAGGGCTTGTTTCGCCTCGCGCTGCACCCGCGACTTTCGGTTAATCCGCCATTGCACGGCGCCCAACTGCCGCCTACAATGGCGATGGCAACGCCCAATCCATTCCATCGTCCGAGCCATTGCTTCGGACTCCATCAGGAGGCGCAACCATGCCAATCGAGAAACTTTCCTCCGCCCTTGACGCGATAATCGACGCCGACGCACCCATCGAAGAACATGGTTCAGGATACGGTGGCGGTGAAGGCCCAGCCGAAGGCCCCCTGTGGTGGAGCGACGGCGGCTACCTGCTGTTCAGCGACATCCACAACAACCGTCGGATGCGATATACGCCAGGTTCGGGCGTCACCATCGACGCGGAGCCCGTCAACCGACACAACGGCCTGACCCGCGATCAGCAAGGACGGCTCATCGCCGCCGAGCACGATGGGCGTCGCATCAGCAGGCTGGAGCACGATGGCTCGACGACGGTGCTGGCCAATCAGTTCCAGGGCCGGCAGCTGAACCGCCCCAACGACGTGGTAGTGAAATCGGACGGCAGCATCTACTTCACCGACCCGTGGACCTTC